>NZ_JBBOYI010000001.1:830000-5630000 GCF_038008055.1 Paenibacillus sp. FSL R5-0527
GCAAATCATACAACTAAACTAACCTTATAGCCATTTGGCCCATCATTCGTTTACTTGCATTTCATGCAAGTATTTCCTCGTTTTTTAGCCTCTTCTTCGAGAAATGGCGGAATTATTGCAGGTTTTACACTTAAACAAGCACTACGGCATCATTTCCGAATAGTAACCGTATATTTTGCAACTATTCCACTCGACCGCAGACCTCAAGAAAGCAGGAGCAGGAACGCAGGAGCAGGAAGTAGGTACGCACTGGATTCCCATTCTATTGGATATTTCCAACCAGCGCTTTGCGCCCGTCGCGAGAACCATTCACCTAAACATCCCAAATTTATAGTTAAAAGCCCGGTTGTGATAAAATAAAATGAACGAACGTTAAATATGGATAGATGGGAAAGGCGCAATATGGAGATTAAAAAGCTGAAGCAGCAGGTGGAGAGCATCATCGGCGCTCCAATTACGGAGTCGACTTGGGATGTTCAAGTCTGGCGCGAGACCGTGCAGGCGAGTGACACAGGGGAAAACAGGCCTTTACGCAAGGATGGACGGATTGTTTGGCTTTGGAACATGAAGGCGGACGCCGTTCAGGTGATGCTGGCGGACGCGGAACAAGTGACGGAAGCGGAAGCGATGCTGATTCAGTTGTTGTTATCTGCGGCGCGTGATCAGCGGTCTAAAGGCGCCCCTTTAAAACAGGACGATGAATCCCGGAGTAGCCAGCTTGGAGAATGGTTGCTTGAGCGTATGGGTCGCCATGAAATCAATATTTCCGTTCCGAATGAATTTCCGATTAAGTCCCGGTTAAAAGGACAAATGCTCCCCTTTCTGTTAAGTTGGGATCACATAGGTCAGGGACAGACGGTTTCTTTTGCAAAGCTCCATAAACTGCTGCGCAGTTATTTTGGCGGGGATGTCGTGTTAGTTCCGGTAAAAGAGGAATGGCTGATCCTGCTCGGGGAAGAGCTTTTGACGAACCTGCGCGAGGAAAGCGAAGAGGGCGCCGAGACGGAAAAAGATATGCTCGGAGCGTTATGCCAGGGATTGTACGAACTTATTACGAATGAATGGGTCGGCGGCATTCATATCGCCGTAGGCAACGCGCTGGTCGAGGAAAACGGGCTGACGTCGGCCGCGTTGGCGCTGCACCAAACCATGACCCTGGGACGTATTTTTAATATTACGAAAAAAATTCACCTGCCGTGGGAGCTAAAGCTGGAGCAGCTGGTGTACAGCATTCCGGAAGAAGAGAGGCTGCATTTCATCAAAGAGACCGGGGATCACGCCAAAGTATTCGAAGATGAGGAGACGCTGACCACGCTGGAAACTTTTTTTGAGCTGGACTGCAACGTCAGCGAAACCGCAAAGCGTCTATATATTCACCGGAATACGCTGCTGTACCGGATCGATAAGTTCAAGCAGGAAACGGGATTGGACGTCAGGACGTTTCGCGACGCCGTTTTGGTGAAATTGGAGCTCTTATTGTATAAAGTGACGAAAACCCGGTAGTTTTTTTGTGCAGTTTGTGGATGGATGGGTTGCCCCCTATCGATTAAGATATAAATATAAAATGTATCCGATTACATGAAGTCGATAAGCATCATACCAATTTATTTAACGGGAGGCAAAAATCCATGGCAGGCGTACGCTTAGAACACATTTTCAAGAAATATCCGGGTGCCGAGAAGGCAACAGTAGCAGACATCAACCTCGACATTAAAGATAAAGAATTCCTCGTGCTGGTTGGACCGTCCGGTTGCGGTAAATCCACGACCCTTCGGATGATCGCCGGGCTTGAAGAAATTACCGACGGCAAACTGTACATCGGCGACCGCGTCGTCAACGACGTAGCTCCGAAAGACCGCGACATCGCGATGGTATTCCAATCTTACGCTTTGTATCCGCACATGAACGTTTATCAAAACATGGCGTTTGGTTTGAAATTGCGTAAAGTGAAGAAAGACGAAATCGACCGTCGCGTTCGCGAAGCGGCAAAAATCCTCGATATCGAGCATTTGCTCGACCGCAAGCCGAAGGCTCTGTCCGGCGGTCAACGTCAACGGGTTGCCTTGGGCCGCGCTATCGTCCGCGATCCTCAAGTGTTCCTGATGGACGAACCGCTTTCCAACTTGGACGCTAAATTGCGCGGTCAAATGCGCGCCGAAATCACGAAGCTGGTTAAACGTCTGGAAACGACCTGCATCTACGTAACACACGACCAGATCGAAGCTATGACGATGGGCGACCGGATCGTTGTTATGCATGACGGCATCATCCAACAAGCTGCTTCTCCGGAAGAGCTCTACAACCAGCCGGGCAACATTTTCGTAGCCGGATTTATCGGTTCGCCTACGATGAACTTCGTAAACGGTAATTTGGTGGAAGAAGCCGGTGCCGTTCGATTCAGATCGACTAATTTGGATGTTGTTGTGCCTCAAGGCAAAGCTACCATTCTTAAAGATAAAGGTTATATCGGCAAAGACGTGATCATGGGGATCCGTCCGGAAGATATCCATGAAGAGCCGGTATTCCTGGAAGCATCTCCGCAAACGGCGTTCACCGCCAACGTGTACCTGACGGAAAACCTGGGTCACGAAATGCAGTTGTACCTGAACGGCGCAGGCAGCGACACTTTGATTGCCCGCGTAGACGGCCGCTCCAATACGCGTGAAGGCGATAACGTGAAGCTGGCCATCGATATGAACAAAATCCATATCTTTGACAAAGAAACGGAACGCAACGTATTTTTCAACTAATTCGTTAGCAATGAAGAAACCGCCCTTCGGGGCGGTTTTTTGCTGTGATGGGAGAAGCGCGTTTTGCGAAATCGGGGCAAAAATAGCGGGCATCGGATGAAAGAGAATAATCTGAAAATGGTATATTGCTCCGAAGATTGATTTACGATGCAATTTCCATTACGATGAATACATTGGAAGATCTAAGCGTATGGTGAATTTGTGTTCTTTTACACCGGATAATGGTGCTGGAGACTAGGACAGACTGTTTAGTCTGGATCGCTTGTAGGGGAAAGGAAGAACAACATGGCTAAAAAAGTAAAAGTGTCGGAATTGGTCAACCAATTCGGGCTCGAGGTCGTTTCCGGAGAGCAGGGATTAAAACGGGCGATTACGGTGGATGATCTGTACCGCCCGGGCTTGGAAATGGCCGGCTATTTTGAATACCATCCGCCGGAGCGGGTGCAGATTTTGGGGAAGACGGAATTGGCCTTCTACGAAATGCTTCCGGTGAACGAACGGAAGGAACGGATGGAACGATTGTGCAGCAGCGATGAGACGCCCTGCATTATTGTCACCCGCTCCTGGGAAGTACCGAAGGAGCTTATCCAAATCAGCTCGATTAAACAAATCCCCGTACTGCGAAGCAGCATGGCGACAACGATCTTGTCAAGCCGGATCACCAGCTTCCTGGAGCGGAAATTGGCCCCCACGGCAACGATTCACGGGGTGCTTGTCGATGTGTACGGGGTCGGCATGCTTATCACCGGCAGCAGCGGCATCGGGAAAAGCGAAACGGCGCTGGAGCTCGTAAAGCGCGGCCACCGCTTGATTGCCGACGATGCCGTGGAAATCCGCCAAACGTCCGACAACCAGCTGCACGGTTCGGCGCCTGAGCTGATCCGGCATCTGCTGGAAATCCGCGGCGTCGGCATCATCAACGTCATGACGTTGTTTGGCGCCGGGGCGATCCGCAACAACAAACGGATACAGCTGGTCGTTAAGCTGGAGGCTTGGCAGCAGGAGAAGCAGTATGACCGGCTGGGGCTTGATGAGGAAACGACGCGCATCATCGACACCGACGTGCCGCTGGCAACGATTCCGGTGCGTCCCGGGCGGAACCTCGCTGTGATCCTTGAGGTGGCCGCGATGAACTTCCGTCTCAAACGGATGGGGTATAACGCGGCGCTGCAATTTACGACGAAGCTCACGGAGACGATTGCGGAAGATATCGACGACTTGGATTAGGAGCGTGAACGATGGGTACCTTGTTATTGGACCCGATAGCTTTTTCTATCGGTGCTTTGAAAGTGCATTGGTATGGCCTGATTCTGGGAAGCGCCGCTTTGGTCGGACTTCTGCTGGCGATCCGCGAAGGGAAACGCTTTGGCATTTCCCAGGAGTTTTTTATGGACTTGCTGCTTCTCGGCGTACCGTCGGCCATTATCGGCGCGAGAATTTATTTTGTTGCGTTTATGTGGGAAGACTATAAGGACAACCTGTGGGATATTTTTAAAATCTGGAACGGCGGCATCGCAATCTACGGCGCCCTGATCGGCGCCATCATCTGCGCGGTCATCTTTGTACGGCGGCGCGGGTACAACTTTTGGCGGATCGCCGACATTTGCGCGCCTTCCCTAATCGTGGGGCAAATGATCGGACGCTGGGGCAACTTCGTCAACCAGGAAGCCTATGGCGGGCCGACGACGGAAAGCTTTTTGCGGGACCATTTGCATCTCCCGTCCTTTATCGTCAATCAGATGAATGTGGCCGGGACCTATCACCATCCCACGTTTTTGTATGAATCGTTGTGGAACTTGGCGGGCCTCATTTTGCTGCTGATTTTGCGCAGACAGAAATTTTTGCGGGCCGGGGAGCTGTTTGCCTCCTATTTTATCTGGTATTCCATCGGCCGCTTCTTCATCGAAGCATTGCGTACGGACAGCTTGGCGTTTCAGGGTGCGGCCTGGTTGGCGGCGTTCGTAAACGGATTGTGGACGCCGATGACTTGGCTCGGCTTTGAACAGGGGTATCTTGCCCCTTCTTACGGCAATGTGAGAATTTCGCAGCTGCTTGCCCTGCTTATTGTGGTGGCCGCCGTGGCATTTATGATTATTCGCCGCCGAACCGTACGCGATTTGCCGCATTACAGCGATCCGATCGTTTCGACCAAAGCGGCTGCAGCGGAAAAATTGTCGGCGATGGAGTCGGCCGAACCGGAGCAAGCCGAGTCTATTTCCGCTAAAACGGAGGAACTGCCGGACAGCCCAGAAGAGAAGAAGGAGTAGCTGCTGCATGATTGACACGGTGTTATTTGATCTCGATGGAACGATTATCGATACAAATGAATTGATCATTACGACTTTTTTGCATGTCATTGAGAAAAATCAATTGCGTCCTCACACGCGGGAGGAAATCATCCCGTACATGGGGATGACGCTTGAGCACCAGCTGCAAGTCTTCTCGGGCCGGGAAGAGGTTGCGGACCTGGTTGCCGATTACCGGAAATACAACCGGGAGCGTCACGACGAACTGGTCGGGGAGTTTCCTTATGTCAAGGAAGTGCTCGGCAAACTCCATGATCGGGGGATTACGCTTGGCGTGGTGACGACGAAGATCAGGGAAACGGCCATGCTCGCCTTGGAACGGTTCGGGCTGCTGGAGTATATGCAAGCGATTGTGACGGTGGAGGATGTCGAGCATCCGAAGCCTCATCCCGAGCCGATTTTGACGGCGCTGGAGCAGCTCAAGGCCAGTCCGGACCGGACATTAATGGTCGGGGACAGCGCGGCCGATCTGCAGTGCGCGCATGCCGCCGGAGTTCTTTCGGCAGGCGTGGCCTGGTCGCTCAAAGGCGTGGAGGAGCTGCAAAAATACGAGCCTGATTTTATATTAAAAGACATGACCGATTTGTACGGCGTGTTAGGCTGGGAGCCCGTGAATCCGTGAGAAAGGTGAAGCGTTATCCGGTCGAAGGACCAAACGCATTATGGCAGCTTTACCGGACGGTGAGCCCGTGGAAGGGCGTACGGAATTTTATTTTTATCCAACTTTCGCGTTATTGTCCGGTATTGTCCTTAAAAAACGCAATTTACCGCCGCGTTCTCGGCATGAAGGTCGGTGAGCATACCGCTTTTGGCCTGATGGTGATGGTGGACGTGTTTTTTCCGGAATTGATCACGATTGGCCGGAATTCGGTTATCGGCTACAATACGACCATTCTGGCACACGAGTATTTGATTAAAGAGTATCGGCTGGGCGAAGTGCAGATTGGCAACGAGGTAATGGTCGGGGCCAATTGCACGATTTTGCCTGGCGTAACGATCGGGGACGGCGCGGTGGTCGCCGCCGGGTCGGTTGTACATAAGGATGTGCCCGCGGGCGCTTTTGTCGGCGGCAACCCGCTGCGGGTGCTGGAGCGGAAAAGCCCGGAGGGAGCGGACCCTGAGGGTAAGTAATGCTCAAGAAATCCATGATCGAAAAAAGCCGCCTCAAGGTCGGATAACCATCTGCCTTGAGGCGGCTTTTTCGGCTGTTATTTCGGCTCAACCTTGAAATCGGCGTCGGCGCTCTGCATCCCGGACCTCAAGTCTTCGCTAACGGTTGTAATCACGCTTATTTAGCTGAAAAGATGGGAATTCAATTTCTAACGGTTGCAGGTGCGCTTATTGGGGTGAAAAAGGCCCGGATTCATACAAATAAGGCAAAATAAGCTCTATAGCAACCGTTAAATTTGGTTCCCCCTACATTTTATCGAAATAACGTCGCTGGCAACCGTTACAATGACGGCCTAGTTAAAGGGCGGCACCGTTCGTTATTTTAATTTAATTTTGAACTCCTTGGGCTGATAGTCGCTCGTGCCCCAGCCGTCAACTTGCAGGGTGACTTCGTTCCAATCCTCGTAATATAGACTGTCAAATACGATGGCCGATAATAAAGCATCCGCTTCATTTTGACCTTCACTGTAAATTTCGGTTCTCGATTTGATGTAATATCGGAACTGTTTTTCCTTTTTTTCTCCCAAGTAAAGCTTGGCTTGCATATTTGCTGGCGCATAAATGCTGAGGGTTACTTTCGGATCAAACCGGATGGTTGTGCTTAAGGGCCGAAGGATCACGTCAGCGATTGTAATATTTCGTCCGCGGATTACCGCTGTTTGATTTACGGGGACGGTTCGTTCCAAACCGGTGTATCGGCTGGTATCCAAATCGATGGGAATTTTAACGCTGGACTCAGCCGCAGGAATAAATTTCGAACCGGCCGTGAGAATGATATGGCCAGGATTAGCTTCCGAAAAGGTCAGTTTGGTATAGTTATGTTCTGCTCCTTTCGAATGAACTCCGCCGCCGCGACTTTCCCTCCAAATATCGGGCACGGTCAGAAGATTCCCGTCCGCATTAAGAAAATCAATCTCTATATCTTTGGACTCGCTTGAACCTGATAAATTTTCCAGCGTATAGAATACGATCATGGTCTGGTTGTCCGCTAATACCCCGTCCACGGTAACCTTATAACCCTCGGCTTCCGCCGACTTATTGATCGGCTGGTATAAGCCTTGGTCTGCGGCCTGTTCCATCGGAGTCGTCATTTGGCTTGAGACATATTCGGGAATCCCAGGTTGGCTGCTCATCACAGTGGATGAGCCGGGCATCGGCCAGACCGGCCAAACGGCCGCGATCAGCAGGCAGCAAGCCAACACTCCGGCCGCTACCACCCCGCGCTGCAACGGCTTTGCCCCTCGTAAGACCGGCTCCAATAGCGGAGGCCAGCGCCCCTTCGGAAGGTTTTAATTAAAAATTGAAGTGAAGGAAATAGTTTGACAATTTGAAAAGAGGTTTTGAAAACAAAAGGAGATGCGAGTATAGTTAATAGGGCGGTGCATGTAACCTTTTCATGGAAACGAGCGTCTAATTTCAAGGGTAAACGTAATTTTTTCATAACGATTAGGAGTTGATCTAGTGAACAAAGTGGTCAAGGAGCGATTGCCGCAGCTCGACATATTTCGCGCAATTGCCATTTTTGCAGTCATCCAGGTGCATTCTTCTTCATTTGCGGCTGCGGAGCAAGCGCTGACCTCACCGATTTATTATTTTTATAGTTGGATGAACATCTTTTTTAAGTTTGGTACCCCTACTTTCATATTTTTGAGCAGTTTCGTTCTCTTCTATAATTACTATGACCGGCCAATCAATAAAGAGCTTGTCGGCGGGTTTTACAAGAAACGGCTGCTTAATATTATCCTGCCGTACATTTTGGTTTCTTGTTGTTATTTTCTGGTGATAGCGATCCAACGTCATGATTTAGTCGCCAACTCCAAAATGTATGAATTGCAAAAACTGATCAAGGGACTGTTAACGGGCACGTCTTACACCCATTTATATTTCGTATTTATCAGCATTCAGTTTTATATTCTGTTCCCGCTTTTGCTCTGGCTGTTTAAATCGTTTCGCAACAACAAAGTGCTGATCGCGTTGATTTTGCCGGCGGGACTGGCCATTCAGTGGGCTTTCGTGTTCCTGAACAAATACCAGCTTCATTTGCCGAATAAGGGAAGTTACGCTCCGACGTATATGGCGTACTACTTTATGGGGGCCGCGGTCGCCATCTGCTTCGACCGGATCAAGGCCTGGCTGCAGACCGACTGGCGCGACATGTCCAAAAAACAGCGGATATTAACGGCCGCAATGTGGATGGGTTGGCTGGCTGTCGCCTTTACCCATATCCAGCTGTGGCATACCTACCGTCTAGGACTAAGCAGGCCCAACACATTTTGGTTCGAACTGGCCTGGAACGTGCAGGCCATGTTCGCGGCAATGGTGCTGATGAGGGCAGCCTTTTTCATCCACCGCAGGGGTTCGGCGTTTTGGATAAAAACCCTGACCCGCCTGGGCGAACTGTCATTTGCCATCTATTTATTCCATCCGGCGGTTTTGCTCGTATACCGGTTATTCCGCACGAATAAAAATCTGCCCGGAGATTCGCCGCTCTACTTGCCGTACATCATCGGCGGGTCGTTGTGCGCATTGTTTATTTCCTGGGCGTTCGTGCAATTTTGCTTCCGCAGATTGCCTTTTGCCTGGATGTTCCTGGGGAACGTCCCGGCTTCCCTTCGCAAAAAGAAACTGCCGAAACAGCCTGACGGCGGTCAAACTCCGTCGGTTAACGCGAATTTGTAATACGTTTCAAAGACCCGGCCCGGGATGGCCGGGCTTTCTTTTTGTTCGGGTTCGGGAATAATAAAAAGAGGGGCATATTGGCTTGTACCGCGTTTCGGCGCATTGACGGTTTCAAAATAAATATGATAAGATAGGCCATATCCTTTAATTTGGTAGTATGGTAGCACTTTAATATATTAAAGTAAATAAAGCAACCAATGAGCGGGTGAGGTGAAGGTTTTGTCTAAACCAAAAGGATTTGAAAAACCGGCAGGCGTCCGGGATTATCTGCCTTTCGCCGTGGATAAGCTGAGGGCGATCGAGCGGCGCGTTCTCGATTGCATGGAGGGCTGGGGATACCGGCAAATCATGACGCCGACGATGGAATATTACGATACGGTGGGCGTAGCCAGTTCAACATCGGATCAGAAGCTGTTTAAACTGTTGAATAACCGGGGGACGACGATGGTCCTCCGTTCGGATATGACCGCCCCGATCGCTCGGGTCGTCGCTTCGCTGCTCAAGGAAGAGCCGCTGCCTTTAAGATTGTCTTATCATGCGAACGTATTTCGGGCGATCGAAGAGGAGGCGGGGAAGGAAGCCGAGTTTTACCAAACCGGCGTGGAGCTTGTCGGCGATGACTCGGCCGATGCGGACGCGGAGGTGGTCGCGCTGGCGGTGGCCTCCTTGCAGGCGGCCGGGGTCAAATCGTTCAAAATCGCATTAGGGCATGTCGGGTTTCTGAACGGGCTGCTGGAAGAGGCCGTGCCCGGACGCGAAGACATCCGCGATGTGCTCAAAGACGGGCTGCTGCACCGCGATTTCGTCGGCTACCGTGAAACGCTCGCCGGGCTTGCTTTGGAGGAGCGGCAGCGCGCCGAACTGGAAGGGATTTTGCGGCTGCGCGGAGGCAAGGAGATTTGCCGCCAGGCGCTGGAGCTGAGCGAAAATCCGACCGCCAAAGCGGCGGTAGAGCATCTCAGCCGGGTTTGGGACGCGCTGGAGGATTTCGGCGTGGCCGAGCATGTGATGATCGATCTGACGATGATCGGGGATTTTTCGTATTATACGGGCATGACGTTTGAAGGATATGCCGCCGAGCTCGGCTTTCCGGTATGCAGCGGCGGGCGGTACGACAATTTGCTGCAGCAATTCGGGCGGCCGGCTCCGGCGACGGGCTTCTCGCTGAAAACGAACCGGATTTTGGACGGCGTCGACGGGATTTCGGCCGAGCGGGAGCTGCCGATCTTGCTGCAATACGATGCACCGAACCGGAAGCGGGCTTTTGCCGAAGCGGAGCGGCTGCGCCGGGAGGGGCGAAGCGTGCTGATGCGGCATGCGGGCGCCGTGAATGAACTGCTGCCGGGGGACGGCCAGGCGGCGGGCGCCCGTACGGGACCGCTTGGACCGTTGTACGGCGAAATCCTCACGATCACGAGCTTTTGACCGGACTTCACTTTGCAGGCAAGGGTAAGAAAGGAGGGCTACGGGCTTGGGACAAATTATTAAAGTAGCGATGCCCAAAGGGCGCATTTATAAAAAAGCGGCGGCCCTGTTCCGCGAAGCGGGGATCGATATCCCGCACGACGTCGACGAGACCCGCAAGCTGGTCATTCCGCTGCCGGAGATCGGCATGGAATTTATTTTGGCGAAGCCGGTGGACGTTCCGACATATGTGGAGTACGGGGTGGCCGATATCGGCATCGTCGGCAAAGACGTGCTGATGGAGGAGAACCGGGATGTGTACGAACTGCTTGACCTCGGGATCGCCCGCTGCCGGATGTCGGTGATCGCGTTGCCCGACTGGAAGCCCGGCATTCAGCAAAGAGTAGCGACGAAGTATCCGAACGTGGCGTCGCAGTTTTTCCGGGAGCAGGGACAGCAGGTGGAGGTTATTAAACTGAACGGCTCCATCGAGCTGGCGCCGCTGATCGGCCTCGCCGACCGCATCGTCGATATGGTGGAAACCGGGCAAACGTTAAAGGAAAACGGGCTGGTCGAGCTTGAACGGATCTTCGACATCACCAGCCGTCTGATCGCCAACCGGGTAAGCTACCGGATGAAAAACGCGGAAATTCAGGCGGTGTGCGACGCGCTGGCCCAAGTGATCGTACGGGATCAGGTAAAGGCGTAAGCTTCGCAGGCTCGAAAGATATCAAGACCAATCTAAGTTGAGCTAAAGAAGAGAACGGGAATTAGTCAAGAAGGGCCAATATTATAGAAGGATGAACGAGGCGGGGGGAATGGCGAATGAAAATAGTGGCGGCGCAGGAGTTTGATTTGCGGCGGGAGGTCGAATACGGATCGCCGGAGCAGAACGAAGCGGTGCGCGCGATCGTCAAAGCGGTCAAAGAGCAGGGCGATGCGGCTTTGCTGGCGTATACGGAAAAGTTCGACGGTATGAAGCTTGACGCCGCTTCGCTGCGGGTGACGCAGGAGGAGCTGAAGGCGGCGTACGACGCCGTGGAGCCGTCGTTCGTTCAGGCGATCGCGGCGGCGGCGGACAACATCCGCCGTTTTCACGTCAGGCAGAAGCGCAATTCGTGGATGGACCTGCAGCCCGACGGAAGCTTGCTGGGCCAGATTATCCGGCCCTTGAAACGGGTCGGCGTGTACGTTCCCGGCGGGAAAGCGGCGTATCCTTCCTCCGTGCTGATGAACGTCATCCCGGCGCAGGTGGCCGGCGTGCCGGAGATCGTGATGGTGACGCCGCCGGCGACGGGCGGCAAAGCGGGCATCGACCCGTACATTCTCGTCGCCGCCGCCGAGGCCGGCGTAAACGAAATATACCGGGCCGGGGGGGCGCAAGCGATCGCCGCGCTCGCTTACGGTACGGACACGATCGCGCCCGTCGATAAAATCTGCGGGCCGGGCAACATCTACGTCGCGCTGGCCAAACGCGAAGTGTACGGGGCCGTCGATATCGACAGCATCGCCGGTCCGAGCGAGATCGCCGTGCTGGCCGACGACAGCGCCGATCCCGCCTATGTGGCGGCGGATCTGCTGTCCCAGGCCGAACACGATGAAATGGCGTCGGCGATCCTGGTGACGCCGTCGGAGGCGTTTGCGCAGGCGTGCCGAGCGGAGATTCAGCGGCAACTGGCGGAATTGCCGCGGCGGGAGATCGCCAGAGCAGCGGTTGAACGGTATGGGGCGATCATCCTCGTCGATTCGATCGAGGAAGGCATTCGCGCGATCAACCGGTTGGCGCCGGAGCATTTTGAGCTGATCGTGGAGAATCCGATGAATTATCTCGGTTTGATCGAAAACGCCGGGGCGATTTTTCTCGGTCCGTACAGCTCGGAGCCGGTAGGCGATTATTACGCCGGTCCGAACCATATCATTCCAACGAACGGGACGGCAAGGTTCTCCTCGCCGGTCGATGTGGACGATTTTATTAAGAAATCGAGTTTGATTTATTACAGCAAGGAAGCGCTCCTGGAGAACGGGGCGACGATTATGGAGCTGGCGCGCCGGGAAGGGCTGGAAGGCCACGCCCGGGCGATTGAAATTCGGCTGAATAAGGAAGGAAAGGCGGGAAACCAAGATGGCGGCAAACAATGAGGCAGGAACGGTACGGAAATCCGGCGTGACCCGGAAAACGAATGAAACGGACATTCAGTTGGAATTTGCCCTGGACGGCAGCGGCCAGACTCGTTTGGAGACGGATGTGCCGTTTCTGAACCATATGCTGGATTTGTTCACAAAGCATGGCCAATTCGATCTGTCGGTACGGGCTAATGGCGACATTGAAATCGACGACCATCATACGGTCGAGGATATCGGCATTTGCTTGGGACAGGTGATCCGGGAAGCGCTGGGCGACAAAAAAGGAATCAAACGCTATGCCAGCGTTTTTATTCCGATGGACGAAGCGCTCGCCCAGGTCGTGATCGATGTCAGCAACCGTCCGCATTTTGAGTACCGGGCGGAGTATCCGTCGGACCGGGTCGGCAGCTTTGAGGTGCAGCTTGTTCACGAGTTTCTGTGGAAGCTGGCGCTGGAAGCGCGGATCACGCTGCACGTGATTGTCCACTATGGGCAAAATACGCACCATATGATCGAAGCGGTGTTTAAAGCGCTCGGGCGGGCGCTGGACGAGGCGACGGGCATCGATCCGCGCGTCAGCGGGGTGCCGTCGACGAAGGGAGTGCTGTAGCGATGGAGCTCGCGATCGTCGATTACGGCATGGGCAACCTGCACAGCGTGGGCAAAGCGGTGGAGCGCCTTGGCTACGAGGGGATCGTCACCGGCGACGAGGCGCGGATTTTGGCGGCGGACGGCGTGCTGCTGCCGGGCGTTGGCGCTTTTGGCGACGCGATGGCGCATCTGCGCGCGTCGGGCCTGGACGCGGTGGTGCGGCAGGCGGCCGCGAGCGGCAAACCGCTGCTCGGCATCTGCCTCGGGATGCAGCTGCTCTTCGACGAGAGCGAAGAGCATGGAAGGAACGAGGGGCTTGGCTTGCTGCCGGGCAGGGCGGTGCGCTTTGCGGGCGGCGAGGGAGTGAAGGTGCCGCACATGGGCTGGAACCGGCTGGAATTTCTGCAGCCGGAAAACCCGCTGCTCGCCGGGCTGGAGGAGGGGCACGTGTACTTCGTACACTCCTATCATGTGCTGCCCGAGCGGCGGGAGGACCTGCTGGCCGTCACGGACTACGGCCACCCGGTCACGGCGATCGTCGGCCGCGGCAACGTGTACGGGATGCAGTTCCATCCCGAGAAAAGCGGCCAGCTCGGGATGGCGCTGCTGCGGAGCTTTCTGGCGCTCGCGGAGCGCCAGGCCGGGAGCGGCGCGGGCAGCCTGAGGCGGTAGGCAGCGGCGAGGCTGGCGGACCCAGGCCGGGCAAGCACTGCTCGCTGGCAGTAGCGTTGATTCTAACGGTTGCCACAACCACTATTTGTGCCAAAAACGTTGATTTCACGTTCTAACGGTTGCCATGGCGCTTATTTCGCTGAAATCCAGCTATTTTAACTAGATTAAGGCAAATAACGGCGCTCGCAACCGTTAGAGTTTGGAAAAGGTCTTTTTTCGTAGAATAGCGCCTGCCACAACCGTTAGATTTCCGGCCTGGCTGAAATAGCGGTAAAAACTGGTCTTATTTTCACCAAAGCGCCCCAAAAGCACCCTAATCGCTCGCGTTTAAGAAAATAACGACAAAAATGTCCGCTATTTCGGGCCAATCTCGGAAAAGTGCCAATATAGCGCCGTAAATTACCTTTATTTTTCGGAAAAAATTATTTGCGGCGGGAGGAGCAGAATCCGATGTCATCATTTACAATATATCCGGCGATCGATATCCGGGGCGGCCAGTGCGTCCGTCTTGTGCAGGGCGATTACGACCGGGAAACTGTGTATAACGCCAATCCGGTGGAAGTGGCCAAGTCCTGGGAAACTCAGGGCGGGGCGTTTATCCATGTGGTCGATCTGGATGGGGCTAAGGCCGGCCATCCCGTCAATGACGAACTGATCGGCGAAATCGCCCGCAGCGTGCAGGTGCCCGTACAGGTAGGCGGCGGGCTGCGCTCGCTGGAGGACGTGAAGCGGCTGCTGGCGCTGGGCGTCAGCCGGGTTATTCTCGGCACGGCGGCGATCGAGGACCGGGCCTTTACGGAAGCGGTGCTGGGCACCTACGGGGATAAAGCGGCGATCGGCATCGATGCCCGGAACGGGTTAGTGGCGACGCGCGGCTGGCTGGAAACGTCGGAGGTACAGGCCGAAGCGCTGGCAAAGGAACTGGCGGGCAAAGGGGCGGAGACGTTTATTTTTACCGACATTTCCCGCGACGGGATGATGCAGGGGCCAAATGTCGAAGCGATTTTGTCGCTGGCCAAAGCTTCCGGCAAAACGGTGATCGCTTCCGGGGGCGTTACGGTGCAGGACGATTTGCTCCGTCTGGCCGCACATGCGAACGAGGGCGTAGGCGGCGCGATCGTCGGCAAAGCGCTGTATACCGGCAACATCGAGCTGGCGCAGGCGATTGCCGCGATTCAAGCTTTGAAGTAGAGTGAGGCCGGGTTCTAGGGGCCATCCGATCCAATTTTTCAAGCTGGATCCAAGTTGAAGCAGAAAGGAAGTCGAATCACCATGCTCGCAAAGCGAATTATCCCCTGTCTGGACGTCAAGGACGGCCGGGTCGTCAAAGGCGTCAATTTTGTGAACCTCCGCGATGCCGGAGATCCTGTGGAGCTGGCGGCGCTGTATGACCGTGAGGGAGCGGATGAGCTCGTATTTTTGGACATTTCCGCCTCGCATGAAGGGCGGGCTACAATGGTCGAGGTCGTAAAGCAAACGGCTGGAGAAATCGCCATTCCGTTTACGGTAGGCGGCGGGATTTCCCAGGTGGACGATATGAAGCGCCTGCTGCGAGCCGGGGCCGACAAGATCGGGATCAATACGGCGGCGGTGATGAATCCGCAGCTGATTTCGGACGGCGCGCGTCGTTTTGGCTCGCAGTGCATTGTGGTGGCCGTGGACGCCAAATTCAACCCGGACTGGGGCGAATGGGAAGTGTACACCCATGGCGGCCGCAAGGCGACCGGAATCCGGGCGCTCGCATGGGTGCGGGAAGCCGAGAAGCTTGGCGCGGGGGAGATTTTGCTGACCAGCATGGATGCTGACGGCACCAAGGACGGATTTGATCTGCCGCTGACCCGGGCGGTTGGCAGCGCGGTGGGCATTCCGGTGATCGCTTCGGGCGGGGCCGGGGATATCGACGACTTTTATGAGGTGTTCACCGAGGGGCAGGCGGACGCGGCGCTGGCGGCGACGATTTTTCACTATAAAGAAATTGCGGTTCCGGATCTGAAAAAAGATCTGAAATCCAAAGGGGTGGAGATACGATGACGGAAAATCAACCGTTGCAATATACGTGTTCGATCGAAGAACTGGAGAAAACGATCAAATGGGACAGCCAGGGGCTCGTCCCGGCGATCGTGCAGGATGCGGCCGGCAAAGAGGTGCTGATGCTGGCGTATGTGAACCGCGAGTCGCTGCGCAAATCGCTGGAGACGGGGCAAACCTGGTTTTGGAGCCGGTCCCGCGGGGAGCTTTGGAACAAAGGAGCCACTTCGGGCAACACGCAGCGGATTGCCGCGCTTCGTTACGACTGTGATGGCGATACGCTGCTGGTGGAGGTCCATGCGAACGGTCCGGCTTGCCATACCGGTGAAAATACTTGCTTTTACCGTACGGCGGCGACGGCGGACGTAGGGGAAGCAGAGGCGTCAGCGGCAGGAGCGGGGGCAGCAGGAGGAACAACGGTGTCAGCAGTGTCAATGGCGGCGTCTCAGGGTGCGGGCTCCGGGAACGGATCTATCGGCGCCGTGGGCGGCTCTACCCGCACCGAGGATGGTCCGGAGGCCCAGCCAAACGGCGCCGGCCGGTTCGCGGTGCTCGCCGAGCTGGAGCAGCTGATTGCTGAGCGTTACGAGCAGCGGCCGGAAGGGGCGTACACGACTTATTTGTTCGAGAAAGGCCTCGACAAAATCCTTAAAAAGGTTGGTGAGGAAACGGCCGAGTCGATCATCGCGGCGAAAAACGGCGACAATGACGAACTGCGGTACGAGGTGAGCGATTTGATTTACCACTTGCTCGTGCTGCTGCGCGAGCGGGGCTTGCCGCTGGACGAAATCATGCAGGAACTGGAGCGGCGCCACGAGCGTCCGCGCCGCGACTAGGCGGGGAGGAAGGCCTTAAAATGCTGATCGATTACCATACGCATCATGAACGCTGCGGCCACGCCGTCGGCAAGCTGGAGGAATATATCCGGCGGGGGATTGAAATCGGCTTGTCGCAGATCGGTGTATCCGATCATATGCCGCTGCTGCATGTCGATCCGGCTGATTATTATCCGGAGATGGCCATGCCGCTGGAGGAGCTGCCGCATTATGTGGAGGAAGCCTTGGCGCTGAAGGAGAAATACCGTGGCCAAATCGAGGTAAGGGTCGGCCTGGAGGCCGATTACATCGAGGGCTGGGAGGAACGTATCGAAAGCATCGTTCGCGGTTATCCTTGGGATTATGTGATCGGTTCGGTGCATTTTCTCGGGGAATGGGATGTTTCGGATTTCCGCCAAGTGCACCATTGGGAAGGCCAGGACGTTTTTGCGGTCTATGAGCGGTATTACGATGCCGTAACTAAAGCGGCAAAAACGGGCTTTTACGATATTATGGGGCACTTGGACGTTATCAAGCGCTTTGGATATAAACCGGAGCCCGCGCTGCAGGAAGCAAATGTGCGGCTGGAACGTCAGGCGCTGACTGCCGTGGCGGAAGCCGGGGTGGCCATGGAGCTGAACGCCTCCGGGCTGTCCAAGCCTTGCGCGGAAATATTCCCGAGCGAGCGGATATTGCAAATGGCGATCGGGCTGGGGATTCCGCTGACGTTGGGCTCGGATGCGCATGATCCGAACAAGCTGGGCGAACATCTGAATACGGCGCGGGCGACTTTGTACAATCTGGGGGTTCGCGAGCTGGCGACGTTTGCAGGGCGGCGAAGAACGATGGTGCCGCTTCACCCGTAGGAAGGCTTAAAGAGGTTGTTCAAAAAGTCATCTTTCCATGCGAAGCCGTTCATGAAGTGGATCGGGCGTCGAATCTTGAATTCAGCCGGGTGGGGCATATGCTTCCGAAGCCGTTTTCTCCGAAAACATTTTAGCTCCGCTACTCAGCCCCTAGCTCCATCCAACTAAAGCGTTTTGAAAAAACGCACATCGAAAGCATACGCTTCGGTCCTGAAAACCCGACTTTTTGAACACGGGTTTAAAGCCAACCGGAGCAGGAATTAGGCATGTATGTCGCGAAAATGGAACACTATAGGAATCAGAGGCTCGGGCGCTTCAGCCTAATTTATCGATATTCCGGGAGGATGTTATGGAAGGCAAAATGCGAATTTTCTCCGGTTCGTCCAATCCGAAGCTGGTGGCGGATATTTGCGGGCGGCTCGGCGTGGAACCTGGGAAAATCAAGCTTTCGCGGTTCAAAAGCGGGGAAATCTACGTCCATTATGAGGAGAGTATCCGCAATTCCGACGTATTTCTGGTTCAGGCGTTGTCCCACCCGATCAACGAGCTGTTCGTGGAGCTATTGGTGATGATCGACGCGGCCAAGCGGGCTTCCGCCCGGACGGTTAATGTGATCCTGCCGTATTATGGCTACGCCCGCCAGGAGCGCAAGTCGGCGCCCCGGGAGCCGATCTCGGCCAAGCTGGTAGCCGATGTGCTGACGACGGCGGGGGCCAGCCGAGTGGTCACGATCGACCTGCATGCCCCGGCGATCCAGGGCTTTTTCAACATCCCGGTCGATCATCTCACTGCGCTTGATTTGATGACCGAATATTTGAAATCCCGGAATATCCCGCGTCCGGTAATCGTATCGCCCGATGCCGGCCGGGCTTCGATGGCCGAAAAGCTGGCGAACGGGCTCGATTCTCCGTTTGCGATCATGATCAAAAAGCGTCCGGCCCACAACCAGTCGGTGATCACGCACGTGATTGGCGATGTGGCGGGACATACCCCGATCATTATCGAAGATTTGATCGACACCGGGTCGACCATCGTCAACGTCGTGGAAGGGTTGAAGGAGAGGGGGGCGGAGGATGCATACGTGTGCGCCACGCACGGATTGTTTTCCGGCGAGGCGCTGCAAAAGCTGAAGCACGAAAACATCCGCGAGGTCGTGGTGACCGACTCGATCGCGCAGCCGGAGCATCTCCCCCACTTTAAGGTGCTCTCCGTTGCCCCGATGCTGGCGAAGGCCATCCATTTTATTCTGGAGGGCGGGTCTATCGCCGCTTTGTTTAAAGATCGCGGGATTTGATTTGTAATAAGCGTAAAACTGGAACGGCGGACCGTCGGCCTTAAAAATAGCGGCACTTTATGTACTTATTATCGAGATCCTTGCCACGTTCACCTCATTAGGGGCATTTTTTGTCCTTATTTTCCTGTAAACGATCCAGGACGAGGGCATTTTCTAGCGGCTTGATAAAATAACGGCATAACCGCCTCCACCACTTCTATCGCTTCTTCTGCTTGGCTGCGGCCTGTTCGCGATTTTCGGCGGCCCGGAATCGGACGATCCGGCCGATGAGTTCCAGAGGCAGCGGTTCGTCCAAGGGGAATTGCACAGACCCTTTGGCATTTTTATACCCGGCCAGCTCGGCTTGAAATTCCTCAATCCCTTTGGGGGTGGGGTAAAAACCGATATGGTTTTTGAAAGCGGCAAAATGCACCAGGTTTTTGCCGGCCAGCGCAAAGGTGGGCATTTGGCAGCTGATTTTCTCGACAGCATCCGGCGCGGCTGCCTGGATCGTGCTGTAAATTTGCTGCAGCTGGCCGCAAACGTCCGCCGGAAACTGGGCGATATATTCATCGGTAGTGGCAAATGTCCGCTTGCTTTGCTTCCATAAGTTCTCCTTGGCGCCCTTTCCGGCGCTTTATTTTTTCTTCTTAATCGACCTGACAGCCTTCCAAGACACGATAACCACAACAACCAGCAATATGATAAACAGCAGGCTGATGATCGTATTTTCCCAGACAAAAGTCATCGATTATCTCGCCCCCTTATCTTCGGCCGGCTTACTTCACCGCCCGCATAAAATCGTCCAGTTTGTTGCCTTTTACGTAAATGTCCGGCTTGATGTGCGCGTTCATGATATTGTTCTGTTTGACGTTCCAATAGTGGTTTACGACATAGACTATGATGCGGTTTCGCTTGTCTTCAAAAACTACCTGGCCCACGCCTTTGTCGAAGGTGTCGCGGCCGACGACCGTGACGTTGTTCAGGTACGTTTTGAGCCCCAGGGTCAAAAGCTCGGCGGCGCTGGCCGTATTTTCGTCGACGAAAATATAGATTTTCTTGAATCCGGTATGGGACGCGTCGGAATAATAGCTGCTGGTGTAGCCGTCTGGTAAATGATCGTGCTGGTCACCAGGTCGGGCAGCAGCACGTCCAGCATGGCATTGGCGCTATAGGACAGACCGCCGCCGTTGCCGCGCAGATCGAGGACCAACGTTTTGTCTTCAGGATTCGGAATCCGGTCCAGGAGTTGAATGAATTGATCATCGGTCGTCTCCGTAAAGCTATCGAAGGCAAAGTAGTACGTATTTCCCTTTTCTTTATAAGTGATATTGTCGTCCCGAGCCGCCGTCATTTGTTCGTACGCGTCTCCATAGATCGCAAAGGTGAACCTGTCGTCCGCCAGCTTGGCGTTGTTAATCGTCCGTCCGATCTGCTCAACGGACAGGCCGGGCTGTTTCAGCTTCTCCAAGGCCTGCTCCAATTGATCGCCGCTCTTCCGGTACAGGTAATTGTCCAGGAAAAACTGGCGGACCCGCCCTCCTAGCGGTTCCTGCTTCTCTTCGAGCGAGCTTTGCACATAAAGTGCCGTCGAGTCTTCGTCGTAGATTTTCAGCGCCCGGTTGCTATACTCCTTGGCCTTCGCATCGTCCTCAAGCAGCAAATAAGCGTAGGCGATCTGCGCCAACGATTCATAATCTTCGGGGTTGAGGTTCACTGCTTGTTCGAAATAGGGGATAGCCTCCTCATAATTTTCCAGCTCAAGCTGGCATTGTCCGATGTACCAAGGAATATCAGGGTGGCTGAACGCCAGATCGGCAAGCTTTTGGCCGAACTCGACGCACCGGTAGTATCTTTTTCCCCAATCCAGCGCTTTGAGCTTGTAAATATAGCCGGTTTCGTCGGCCGGAGCCAGCTTGATCGCCCGTTCGAAATACGGGAGCGATTCGAGGTATAATCCTTGATCCAGATAGGCGTTGCCCATGGCATTATGAATTTCCGCCGCGTCCGGGCTCTTCGCGTACACCGCCTCGGCTTGGTCCAGATCCCCCTGGGCGCTGGAAGTCCAAATCAGCCATTTGTATACTTCCGGTTCGTCCGGGAACTTATTGAGCAGCCGGTTAAAATGGTCCGCCTCCGCATCGTAATCGCCGTTATCGTAGTACAGTTCGCCCAGCTTCAATTGGGCTTCGCGAAGATCGGGGAATTTTTCCCCGGCCTGCTTGTAGAACCGCTCGGTTTCTTCGAACTCCGCGGTTTCTTCCAGCAAATATCCTTTGATCATGTACCCGTCGTAGCTATCCTCATACTTCTTGAAAAAGGAATCGGCAAACTTTACCGCTTTTTCATTCCGGTCCAGCGCCAGAAGGGAGTCGATAACCATTTCCGCCGCGTCGGTATCGGACGGCACGAGCTCCAGATACTTTTTGAATTGCGCCAGCGCTTCCTCGTAGTCGCCTTCCTCGTAGGAAACCAAACCCATGCCGTAAATGGCGCTGTCGCTCCGGCTGTTCAGGGCAACGGCCTGCTTATAGCTGGCCAGCGCCTCCTCGTTCCGGTGCAGACCGTTCAGCGCGTTCCCTTTGTTGACGTACTCCACATCGGTATTGGGGAGAATCAACAAGGATTTCTCGATATAATCAAGCCCTTTGGCATAATCGCCCAATTCGTTGTAAGCCCAGCTTATATTGTTAAAAGGAGAGTCGATCAACTCCGAGCGCTCGACTTCCCGCTTCAGATCTTTAAGCTCCGGATCGAGTTTATAGACGTATTCTATGGCTTTGTTCAAAAAAGGCAAGGCGTCTTCGTACGCGCCTTCTTCGATCTTCTGGTAGCCCTTTTGGTTATTGTCGGAAATCTGCATCTCCAAACCGCTAAGCGCGGACGGGCTGTCCTGATCCAGGCATCCCCCCAGAATGCCGCCGCCCGCCAATACGGCAGCCACTACAAAAGCTCTGATTCTGCTTCGCAAAAAATCCCCTCATTCTGCCTCATTCTAAATAATAATTCTGCTAACTAATTCTGCACTTTTCTCCGATATTCCTCTTGCCTCCAAAAAACCGTTATTTTCCGCACGTATTTCCCATGGGAGGACAGCTTTACCTATGGTATACTGTGTGTTGGAGAGTTTACGACCACGTACTAAGCTGACGATATGATCTTATAACATAGAATGCATCAATTAAAAACCAGAGGAGGTGCCTTGCTTGCACGAGAAAAAACAACCGTCCGGGGATATGCGCGGGAAAGTGCTGCCGCTCTCGATGGATGCGGGCTTTTTCTTTGAGAGAGCCGTCTCTTCGTTAGACCGCTATCACTACGACAAGGCATTGAAATATTTTCGCAAAGCCGTGGAGTACGAGCCGGAAAACCCGGTGAACCACTGCAATATGGCGGGGATTCTTTCGGAGATGGGAGATTACGAGGCATCCAACGAGGTATTGGCCACCGTGCTTCGGGATATCGATCCGACCATGACGGAATGTTATTTCTACATGGCCAACAATTACGCCAATATGGACTTGTTTGAAGCGGCGGAGGAAGCGCTGGTGACGTATTTGGAGGAGGATGCCAGCGGCTATTTCCTGACCGAAGCGGAAGAGATGATGGATCTGCTCCAATACGAGCTGGATCGTCCGACCAAGCTGAAAAGCATCAAGTCGAGGGAGGGCTTGTACGAGCACGATCAGGCCAGGGCCCTGCTCGAGGAAGGCAAGTTCAACCAGGCGGTGAAGCTGCTGGAGGAACTGGTGCAAGGCCGCCCCGACTTCCTGGCCGCTCGCAACAACCTGGCGCTTGGCTATTATTACCTTGGGCATTTTGACAAGGCGATGGGTACGGTGCATGAGGTGTTGGCGCAGGATCCCGGCAACCTGCACGGGCTGTGCAATTTGGCCGTGTTTTATCAGCATGAGGGGAATCGGGAAGCGATGGAGGAACTGGCGGAACGCTTGAGCAACATCGTGCCGTTTCACCAGGAGCATGTGTTCAAGCTGGCCACGACGATGGGCATGTTGGGCCGGCACGAGGCGGCCTTCGGGCACTTCAAGCGGCTGCTGCAGAACGAAGAGATGCGCCGTGAACCCAGCGTTTCCCACTACGCGGCGGTAGCCGCTTATTACACCGGGCGGTACGCCGAGGCGCGGAGGCTGTGGCAGCACGTGAAAAGGCTCGATCCCGGCTCCTCCGTGGCCGGCTTTTATCTGGCGCAGCTGGATCAAAGCGGCGGCGGGGATGAGGCATCCAAACCGTTTTCGGTCAATTACCAGTACCTGCTGCCGTTTGAGGAGCAGCTTAAGCGTTGGGAGACATCCGAAGACGGCTTCCCTGCCGATCTCAAGGACAACCCGCTCGTCCGCTCCTCGTTCTTCTGGGCACTGCGCCACGGGGATGCGAAGACGAAGCTGCAGGTCATTCAGGCGCTGGGCCTGATCGCCGACCAGGAGGTCGAGGAAGCGCTGCAGGCTTTTTTGCTGGAGCCGGAGGAAGATGAGTACTTGAAGGATATGGCTCTGTTCGTGCTGCGCAGTCTGGGCGTGAGCAAAATGCTTCCGGTTCGCTTCGGGGCGGCCACAACGATGGTCGATCCTAGCCGCGTGACGACGAAGCTGCCGGTTTGGGAGCGCGAGTGGCAAGCGGTGATCAACCTGGCGATGAGACAGATGCGGCCCAGCTATGATCTCCAGCAGCAGCATGATATGGAGACGCTGTGGGTTGATTTTTTGACCCGGCTCTATCCGGATACGCCGAAAATTACGCACCTGGAAGGCTGGGCGGCGGCGCTGGAGTATTTGACGGCCAAAATGCACCGCCGGCCCGTAACCTATGAGCAGGTGGCGAGCAAATACAATATTTCCGCTTCGACGGCCCGCCGGTATGCTTCCCGGATCGATGAAGTGTGCGGCGTGAAAGAGAAAATCGAGGCGATTTTTCCATCGGTACGGTAGTTGCGGGGGTAAGTCGGTCCAACTTGGGGAAAACTTGTAATGGCGAATCAATGGCATGAATGGCAAGCATGGCGGATTGATTTTTTATTTCTAAGGGAACCAAGGAGGTAGACATGATGCGTAAAACGATGGTGATCGGCACCGGTCCGGCCGGACTGACGGCGGCGATTTATTTGGCGCGGGCCAATTTGAGCCCTATTGTGATTGAAGGGACGCAGCCGGGAGGGCAGTTGACCACGACGACGGAGGTGGAGAACTTCCCCGGCTTTCCGGAGGGTATCATGGGCCCCGAGCTGATGGACAATATGCGCAAGCAGGCGGAACGCTTCGGCGCCGAGTTCCGAAACGGCTGGGTGGAAGGAGTCGATTTCTCGAAACGTCCGTTTAAGGTGAAGCTTGAAGGCGGCGAGGAACTGGAGGCGGAGTCGGTCATTATCTCCACGGGCGCTTCGGCCAAGTATTTGGGCATTCCGGGCGAGCAGGACAACGTCGGGCGCGGCGTAAGCACCTGCGCGACGTGTGACGGATTTTTCTTCCGCGGCAAAAAAATCCTCGTCATTGGCGGCGGCGACTCCGCGATGGAGGAAGCGAATTTCCTGACCCGGTTTGCCACCGAGGTGACGGTGGTGCATCGGCGGGAGGAGCTGCGCGCTTCGAAAATCATGCAGGATCGCGCTAAGGGCAACGGGAAGATCAGCTGGGCGCTGAACCGTACGCCGCTTGAAGTGGTCACGGACGAAACCGGGGCCGTGAAGGGATTGAAGGTCCGCAACAACGAGGCCGGCCAGGAGGAACTGGTGGAGGCGCAAGGGGTGTTTGTGGCGATCGGCCATACGCCGAACACGAAATTCCTGGGCGGAGCGGTCGAAACCGATGATCACGGCTACATACTGGTGAAGCCGGGGACGACGGAGACGAACGTGCCGGGCGTGTTCGCCTGCGGCGACGTGCAGGACATGCGCTATCGCCAGGCGATCACGGCGGCGGGTTCGGGCTGCATGGCGGCGATGGACTGTGAGAAGTTCCTCGAAGGCAGCATGGTGCACGATTGGAGCGGAAACTAAGGGGATTGGAAGCTAAGGAGCGGGAACTAAGAGAAGTGGGATGCAAGAAAACGGAGTTTAAGATAGCGGATTTAAGAAGAGGCGCCGTTAGGCGTCTTTTTTTGGCGTGTATAAACCCGGGAGTGGCTTGAAGGAAGGGCGGCTTGACTGGATCAAATGCAAAAGTGCATTCTATTTGCGGTAAATTATTAATTTAGGGCGGTTGAAATGCAAAAGTGCATCTCATTTGAGGGTATCCGATAAAAAAGGGGGTTTTGGCCGGAAATGAACTGCAGTTTTGCATTTGACGAACCGTTTTTGGGGCATATGGGCGCATATGAAATGAACTCTTGCATTTCGTGGGGGAGGGGCTTCGCATAATTTCAGATGGTAAGATACACCTTATGCAGTCCGCCGGCCCTTAGACCGGCGGACGCATTGGCGGCCAAGCGCCGTATTGGTGTATCAGTCGGAAATGGTTGCAGTCGAGCGGAACGTTATCTTGCCGTTCTCCGCTGCAAATTCATAAATTTTACCGCGGTATTTGATGCCTTGCACGCGGCAATCGCCCCACGGCGGCAGTTTAGGGGACATTTCCCCGTTCAGCGGCGGATACAGGTTCAAACCGCCGAACAGTACGGCGGCGGCCGGCATGCCGCTCCATCCCTGCAAATCCGAACCTTTTCCGTAGACCGGGTCATAATACTCCACCGGCGTCAACCAGCCGCGCTCCAGACCATAAGTGAACCAGCGTGTCAGCGGATACTCCCAGTCGTCACGGCGATGGCGGAGCTTGGCCCAAGCGTACATCCCGCTAAGGTAAGGCCAATCGCTCCCGTTGTGATAACGAAACGGGTAGGCGGATTTTTCGACCAGATGCTGCGCGTGCGAATATTGCGGGAATACGGTCATTACTCCCCAGTCTCCGAACGGCTGTTCATCGTTGTTGCGGCTTTCCAGCCGCGCGGTCAAAATGTCCAACACCCGGCGCTGATCCGTCTCGGCGCCTATGCCGAACAGCGGAGCCAGCGACTGTTCGATGGAGACGTTGTTTTCCGTCAATCCCTCGCCGCCTACATTCAAATAATTTAGGTACCCGGTTTCGTCGCTCCAAAGATACTGGCGCAGCCCAAGCTCGAGCCGCTCTGTCTTGGCGTCCCACTGCTTGCGATCGTCTCCGTTGGCCGGCCAAGTTTCAACAAATTGCATGATTTCCGCATAACATCGGCGGGCGCGAATGTACAGCAGTACATCGTAGGCAACGATGCCCTGGCGAACCACGTTGTCGCACCAATCGCGGCGGTTGTCCGGTTTGATCATCTGCGGCAGCGCCTCATCGGTGATGCCCTCCAGCTTGCCGAGACAGAGGCTGGCCAGTTCCAGAACGGTCCGCCCGTTTACCTGTTCGCTGAGCAGGCCGGCATCATGCGTCCAGGCCAAATAGTCATGCAGCATCATCACAAAGAAGGAGGGAGAGTCATAGTGGTCCGGCCAAAACTGCTCGTAGGCTTCTTTCAACACATTGTAGATCACTGCGCTCGGGCAGGATCCGTCGGGGCCGATGCCTTGGGCTAGCGTGACGATTTCGTTTCTGACCCATTCCGGCTTAAATGGCAAAAGCGGCAGCACCGTCCAGTAACCGTCCCGGAAATAAGTCCGCGAAGGACTCTGGTAGTTCACCCCGGCATAAAAAGCGGCGAAACGCCCCCCGCTTTCCTTGTACATGGAATGAGACACGTTCAGGCAAGCGGCGACCAATGAATTGAGCGTCCGCTGGCCGCTGGCCGTAAAGCTCTCCCGCAGCCAGGCGCGGTATGACTCTGCCGCCAATTGGGCCGAGTCGGCTCCTTTGGCCAGAACTTCCGCCGCCAGCGGCTGCATACCGCCGGAAAAGGTCAGTGTGAATACGGCCGTCGCCCCGGGCTCGATCTCGTCCTTGAAGTCCAGAATCATACGCGGACCTTCCTGCTCGATATACTCAGCCTTGTGGCTGGAGGCCAAATGAATCCGGTAGTCGTCGCCAAGCTGGGCCTCCCACTGTGTCCGCGCCTCATTCCAAACTTCCTTTATCTCCATCGCCCGGTAGGTTCCGTTTTTGGCGGCCATTGCCGCCATATGGCTTTTGAGCTCCCACAGCATTCCGTGGCGCAGGTAAAGCCTGGCCGCGGCGTTACCTTCGTTTCTGAATGTAAACCGAACATACACCGCGTTGTCTTCGTCATTGCAGAATTGCTGCGCCGAGACGGCCACCCCGTCAAGCTCGGCTGAGGACCGGAAATCGATTTCCATCATTCTCCCCAGGACGCGAACCGTTTTGCGGTGTTTCGCCGGCAGCCTTCGCCCGTTAACTGACCAGGCCGTAAACCAACTGTTCTCGTTCAATATCGACCATTCGCCGGCCACTGAATACTTGGACACGCCGCCGTTGCCGTCAAACTGGGCCAGCAGGCGGCGGTTGGACACATCGTATTGGGTGATGCCGTACCAATAATGTTCCGTAACAATCGCGTGTTGGTCTGAATAAGTTCTAATTGACACTGCAAACATCTCCCATCAAATTTAATCGAAATTACTTGGAAGAACCTTGAGACAGTCCTCCGACGAAATGCTTCTGGAAAAAGAGAAACAAAATAATAATCGGCACGATGGCGATGATGGTGTAAGCGGCCATCGGCCCGATCTCGCCCATTCGTTCTCCCAATGCGCTGCGCAGGCCCACGGGGATCGTCCGCATTCCGTCCGAGGAGGTCAAGGTCAAGGCGATCAGGAATTCGTTCCATGTACGGACGAATACCAGAATCGCTGCGGCGGCCAAGCCGGGCCGAACCAGAGGCAGCAAGATAGTAAAGAAAATCCGCATCCGCGAGCAGCCGTCAATCATTGCCGCTTCTTCAATCTCCTTGGACAATCCTTCAAGGAAATCTTTCATGACGAAAATGACCATCGGAATGCCGGTCGCCGTATAAACGAGGATGATGCCCGCCAGGGAGTCAAGCAGACCGAGGGAATGCATCAGCACGTACAGCGGGATCACCGTCAGCAGAGCGGGAATCATCCGTACGGAGAAGATCGCCATGAAAATCGCGTTGCGGAACGGGAAGCTGAGTCTTCCGAGCGCATACCCTGCCAGGGAACCGACCAGCAGCGACAAAATCAGGGACACGCCGGTCACGATCAGGCTGTTCGTAAAATAAGTCACAATCGGCGAATTGACGGCAGCGCTCATATAGTTGCTCCCGGTTGGATCCTTCGGGAAAAGGGTAGGGGGAAAGCTGTTCCACTCGATCTGCGGCTTGAGGGACAGCATCAGAATCCAGAGCAGCGGAGCCAGCGAGATGATTGCCCAAGTCACGGCAGGTACATAGGTGAGCACGGCCCAAGTGCGGTTTGATCGACGTTTCATTTGTCAGCCCTCCTTCCTTCTCAGCATTCGGTAATACACGACACTCATGAACAAGTTGATCAGGAACATCAGCACGGCAATCGTCGAGCCTTTTTCAAATTGCCCTATCTTGAACGCCGTATTGTACATCTGAATGCCCAGCAGATTGGTCGATTCGAGCGGGCCGCCGGCCGTTAGGGCATACACCAGGTCAAATTCGTTAAAGGTACTGGTGGTAATCCATACCAACGTCACGAGAATCGTCGGCTTCAGCAGCGGCAGCGTAATGTACCAGAGCTGCAGCAGTTTGTTGGCTCCGTCAATCATGGAAGCTTCATAAACGTCATTTTGGATGGATTGCAGTCCGGCAAGCAGCATGATCATCGAAAACGGCATGCCAAACCACACGTTGGCGACGATGACCATATTCATGGCATTCTCCACGCCAAGCCAGGGAATCGGCTCGGAAATGACGCCGACGGACATCAGCATGTAATTAAGCAGACCGGTCCGGTCGGAGATGTAGAACAATTGGAAGATGACGGCGACCACGATCGGCGACAAGATCCATGGAATGACAATCAGGCTGCGCAGAAAACCGTTGATTCGAAACGTCTTTTTCAAACTGAGCGCTAACAGGAGGCCGAGCCCGAACTGATAGACGACAGACCAGAACGTAAACACGGCAGTTTTCCACAGCGGGAGCCAGAATACGGAGCTTCCTAGAACTTCTGCGTAATTTTTCAGACCGACAAACGTGCGGTCGAATACAAGAAATTTGCTATTGTAAAAGCTGAGGTACACGGCATAAAAAGTCGGGTAAAAAGCGAATACGCCGATAAACGCCAGCACCGGGAGCAGAAAAATGAGCGCTATCGTCCATTCCTTTTCCCATCTCCACTTCTCGGGCTTTAAAGAGGATTGTATATTGGCTTGCCTGTAAGTCCGCTCCTCCATCATGGGTGGCTCCTTTCGCTTCAAAAATAGAAGGGAGGCCCGGTTCCGGATGTCGCCGGACCTCCAAACGCGCCGTTAACGACTATTGGGGAATCTTTTTCTGCGCGTTGTCGAGCGCTTCCTGCGGCGACAGTTGACCGCCAAGGACTTGCTGAACCGCTTCGCGGTACGCCTTGGATATGACTTCGTACTTGTCCGTTTTGGCGCGCGGACGGGCGTAAGGCATAATATCGACAAAGCTTTGAAAGATCGGGTCGGAGGTGAAGACCTCGTCCTGATAAGCGGACAAGCGCATCGGCATGTTGCCGGTGCCGTTTTTGAAGATTTCGATTTCATGCTCCGGCGAGGTTACCTTTTCAATCCATTTCCAGGCCGCATCTTTGTTTTGGGAGTTGTCGAACACTACCCAGGTCCCATAACCTACCGCCGTGGCCGGACTATCGGCAGATGCGCCGTCAGGCACCGGAATGGCGGCGGAGCCGAGCTTGTCCGTCAAATTGCTCTGCCCGAGGAAATTGGCATCGCTGCGCCATTCCCAGGACCCGACGATCGCCATGGCCGCCTGACCGCTGATGATGCTGGAGGCTACTTCCTTTTTCGTTTTCATGTAGCTATCGGGAGGTGCTACTTTCTCCTTCGCCACCAGATCGGACATAAACTGCACGGTTTGCACGACCGGAGCGCTGTTCAGTGTCGGCTTGCCGCTATCGTCGACGAAATCCCCACCCAGAGCCCAGATCCAAGGCAAGGAACGCATGGACGTGTGCTCCGAGTCGCCGCCGTTCAAGGCAAAGCCGTACTGAATTCCTTCCGATTTGCCGGCTTCCATCAGTGCTTTGGCGGCAGTTACAAGGTCGCTCCAGGTTTTCGGCGGCTGTAGTCCCGTCTTTTCCAACAGATCTTTTCGATAAAGCAGCGTTCTTACGTCGCCGTCGCCGGGAATTCCATAAACCTTCCCGTCGAATACGACGGAATCCCACACTTTTTCTGGAAAATCGCTGGACCCGTCCCATCCGTTGGTATATGAGCTTAGATCCGCCAGCATGCCGGTTGCCTGGAATTCGGCCAGCCATTGTCCATCCAGGAAGGCAACGTCCGGCAGGTTGTCTGCAGATACGGCCGCGAGCAACTTGGTGCGGAGCGAATCATTAGTGATCTTTTCGATTTTCAGCTCGACGTCCGGGTTTTCGGCCTTATAATCGGCGATGACCTTGTCCATCGGTCCGCTAATTTCGGCTTTGTATGGGTCCGCCCAATCCCAAATCACAAGCTCTTTCTTGTTATCCCCAGCCGAACTGCCGGGGTTTCCAGAACTGCCGGGATTGGAACCGCATCCCGTTAGGGTCAATGAACCTGCCAAAATGAGACTTGCCAAGGTGATCCATAATCTTCTTTTCATCCTTGATTCCTCCCTAGAATGGATGTTTTCAATCTCTTCACTGCACCAGCAACGGCGCCGATCGCGCCCGCTTCATTGCCCAGCTTGGCCGGAACGATCGTCGCTTCGATCGGCGTAAACCCCCTGACTTTCGAACGAACGGCATCTAAATAGACATTGCCCGCTTCTGCTACACCACCTCCAATCACGACTAAAGCAGGATTTAATATGGAAATGGCATTGGCGATGCCGATAGCCATATGGGTAACCGGCTCTTCCAGAATGCTCCAGGCCACCTCATCTCCTTGCGCCGCTGCTTGGAGAACATGCTTCGCGTCGATACGGGATATATCGCCCTGCACCAGATCGAGGATGGGCGATTTTCGCTCCCGGGCGGTGAAAAATTGCCGCGCCCGCTGGCCGATCGCCGTTCCCGAAGCCGTCTGTTCAAAATGACCGAATCGGATTTCCGGTTTCGCTTGTGTTGCAGCGGATTCTGGAGCGGGAGCTTCAATCACAAAATAGCCCAGTTCACCGGCCGAATGCGCGGAGCCTTTGTACAACTCGTCGTTCAACACCAGCGCGCCGCCGATTCCAGTGCCGACCGTGACCATGAGAAAGTGTTGAGCACCGGCCGCCGCACCGCGCCATTTTTCCCCCATCGCGGCTACATTGACATCATTGTCCAGATACAACGGGCCCTTAAAAAACTTGCGGATGCTTTCCTTCACATTGGCACGGACCCAAGGGAATGCCGGAGCATTGGTTAGAACCCCTGTCTCCTCGTCCACAACTCCCGGGAAACCGAAGCCCATGCCCGCGATCGCTTCGCTGCCTTGTCCCGTTTCCTTCGCCATCGCTTCGATCTCGCCAATCAGCCTTTGAAAGAAAACATCGGGATCGGCATCCGGCGATGTGGCGATTTTTCGTTTTGACAGCACCTTGCCCGTCAGATCGGACAGGATCAGCAAGGTTTTAGTTCCGCCGACATCAATGCCGGCAATCAGTATTTCCGGGGTGGATTCATTCAGCAACATTATCCCTCGCTTTGTTCGCTAGTAAGTTGTCTTTAATGTATTCCAGGGTATGGGCAACCGCTGTTTGGATCGCTCCTTTCAGCACCGATTTGCTGCGCAGCGCCGTGCATTTCAGTTCGGGCTTATCCTTAAATTCCGCCGCGATGATCTCTTTCAGAAAAGGAAGCATAACCTCGCCGTTCTCTCCGACTGAACCGCCGAGCACGACCAGCCGGGGAGCCAAAACAACGCAAAGGTTATGGATCCCTCTCGCTACGATTCGGCTGTACTCCCCGATGATTTGCAGTGCCGCCGGGTCTTCGCTCCGCGCTGCCGCGAATATATCCGCCGTCTCCATCTGCGCATGCCCCCGCAGTACGGATGGAATATCGTCCCGGCGCAACACGGCTTCGGCGAGCGAGAACAGCCCGGCTTCGGAGATGCGTTCCTCCAGCCTGACATCCGGCTCGATCAGCATCTCGCCGAATTCGCCAGCTGCCCCGCCGAGCCCGCGCAGCAGCTTGCCGTCAATCATCAGGCCGGCGCCGATCCCGGCATCGAGTGACAAATAAGCGAACAAGCTGCTTCCCGCCGCTGCCCCTTCCTTAAATTCCGCGAGCGCTGCCAGGTTCACGTCATTTTCCAAAATAATGCGGCAGGGAAACACCCGAGCCAAGGAAGCCTTGCTGAGATGCTTCTCAAGTCCGCGGAGCTTCGAAACCATAATCGACAGCTCGCCTTGTTCGTCCACCACGGCGGGGACGCCAATCGCCATATGGATCACTTTATTCCAACCGATCCCTTGACCGGACAAGAGCGCCTCGGCCTTAGCCTTCAGTTCTGCCGTCAGTGAAGCTGGCTCATTCGTGTCCCGAATAGCGTACTGGTGCTCCGCCATCGTTTCGCCAAGGAGGTTCGATAGGGCTAAGTGAATGTGATCGGCGGCGATCTCTGCGGCCAGCGCATAATGGCTTGAGCCATTAAATTCGATCAATGTCGGCTTTCTCCCAGGTCCACTCTCGCCGTGGCCCACCTCCCTGATTAAACCGGAAGCGAGAAGGTTGGCGATGGCCGAGGACACTGTAGGCTTGCTGAGCCCGGTAATTCGACTGAGGTCCGCTCTGGAGAGCCGTCCATGCTGAAGAATAAATTCCAAGGCAATCGTTTCGTTCATGCTTCTGATTAATTGCGGATTCCCGATCGTCGCATTTTTCATCGTGTCTAGCTCCATTTCTTTTCACTTTAATTAGTAATATTTACTAACTAATATGGATTTCGATCAGTTAGTAAAGAAACTTTACTTATTGTACAAAAAAATATACTTTTCTCTTGGCCTTTTTTAATTTTAAAAATATTATAGAGGCCAAAATTTCATTATGTCAATATATTTTACATGATAATCTTTAAAACAATAGATTTTCAGAAAATTGGGTGAAAATATGTTAGAAAACATTACATTATTTCTGAAATTTCATCTTTTTTTCAAAAATGAATGCGCATACAAATTAAAGACCTTCCTTCGGGCGTACGGCATGTCTTTCTTGGTCACAATCCTCGGGACAGTGGACGGATTCCTGATGTCTAGCATGCTGGCTTACAGGCGCTATGAAAAGGCAAGGGGTAGCTGCAACGGACCTGAATAACGCTCCAAAACAGGGGGAGTAAAAATTGTAAACGGACCGAACAGACCTTATTTCCTTCAAATTCGCTCTAGTGGCCTAAATTGGAGCCCAATAAAGGCTGCTGAGTCCGTTTCAGCGGGAAATCCCGGGAAATGAGGGATAAGGTTGTTACGGCCCGTTAGCGGTTGACACGTGGATGCAGACGGGGGCCGAAGCCGTCTTTTCGAAAAGCGTGTTGGTGTCTGAGGCCTTTACAAGTAAGAGCGCCGTTAATAGTTGGCCGTTAAACGGCCTTCCGGCGGAAATACAGGATGCCCGCGGCGAGAAAAATCAGGAAGCTGCCCAGCACTGTGATAAGCAGGTTTTCTATGGGCAGATTAAACGCCCCGTAGTCGGCTTCCCCTTTCGGCATCATCGCCAGAATCGGCTGGGCCCACGGATAAAACGGAGCGACTTTGTCCGAGTTGACGATCAGCATGTTCGGAATCGTCAGCGAGACGTTGACGGCGAGCGGGGCGGCAAAGCTGGACCAGGCCAGCGAGACGCCGAGCTGCAGCGCCACCAGCGGCAGGCAGGCGACCAGGCCGCCGATCAGGCTGACGGCGATCATGCTCCACGGAATCGGCCAAGCGAGGCCTTGCACCTGAGAGACGATCAGCAGCATGACCAGAAAGATAAGCTGGGTCGCCGCCAACAAGGAAATCACGACGGTAAATTTGGCCATATAAACGGCCGGGCGTGAAACGGGCAGGACGAGCAGCTGTTTCCAGCCGCCGCCGGTATGCTCGTAGCGGCAGATGAACGAAGCGAACAATCCGGCCATGATCGGCAGAAACAGCATAGCGTGCAGCATGGACATCCCGCCGAGGAGCGCCGGCCAGGCGTCGGCCCCGTCCGGCAGGTTCATGAGAAGGCCGATCAGGGTGGATAGCAGGGGGCTGGCGAGCAATACCAGCCAAAGGCGGGAACGCGACATTTTGAGCCGCTCCGCGGCAAGCACGTTCAGAAACGTTTTCATGTCAATCCACATCCTTTCGGTTGAAATGAACGAGTCCGGCCAGCAAAATCACCGCGCCGACGGCGATGCCTAGCGCCACGAACCATTCGCGATGCGGACCAAGATACCCGAACACCGGCCAGTTGAGCGGGAACCACTCGGACAGGTCCAGCGTAAACGGGGATACGAGCGACAGGACCACGCCAAGCGATACGGGCAGCGACGGGTTGCGGTAAGTGAGCGAAAGCCAGAGCTGCAATGCGAGCAAGGGCAGCGCGGCGAACAGCGGGAAAAACCCGATCCGCGCCAAATCCGCCAGAGGTATTCCATTCAGGGCGAAGCCAAAAACAAGGCCGAGGATTATCGTGGCGATCGGCAGCAAAATGCAGGAAACGGACAGCAGCAGCAAACAGAGCAGGAACTTGGCGCCGAATACGGCCGTGCGGGAAATCGGCAAAGCCAGCAGCTGTTTCCAGGAGCTTAGTTGATGCTCGACATTCGCCACCAGGGAACTGACCAGCGTGCAGCCGAGAAACAGGGCGATCGGGACGAACCCGGAAATGTTTTTTAACAGTCCTCCCCAAGGGTCGTCGGCGTACCTCTTCATCAAATAGTCGAAGCGGAGTCCGAAATTCAGCGCCTGCATGGCTACGAGCCCGAGCGGGGCGAGAAAGATCAGGAACCATATGCCTTTGCGGCGGATTTTCAGAAAGTCCGCCGACAATGCGCGCAGCATCATAGGGAGCTCCCCTCCCCGACGATCCGCATGAAGATGTCCTCCAGGGACTTTTTCTTTTGCTCGACCCGGTAGACGGCGTGCCCGTTCTCCACCAGGGCTTTCACCAAACGGGCGACCTGCGCGTCAGCCAGGCCGGGGAACTTGAGCGTACCGTCCTGTAGTTTCCCGACCGTCCCCAAATCGCGGGCGATCCACAGGGCCGCATCGGGCTCGGAGACGACCAGCTCCATATCGTGCGCCGCAGTGAGGCGCAGGTTGTCGATCGTGTCCTGGAACACCATCTGGCCCTGACGGATAATGCCGACCGTATTCGCCATCAGCTCCATTTCCCCGAGCAGGTGGCTGGAGACGAGCACGGTGATGCCGTACTGCTTCGGCATGTTTTTGATCAGCTCGCGGATTTCGTGGATCCCGGTCGGGTCAAGGCCATTCGTCGGCTCGTCCAAAATAAGCAGCTCGGGGCTGCCCAGCAGGGCGGCGGCGATGCCAAGCCGCTGCTTCATGCCGAGCGAGAAGCCCTTGACCGGGCGGCGCGCTTCGCCGCGCAGCGAGACGATGTCGAGCACTTCGTCGATGCGCGATTTCGGCACCTCGAGAATGCGGCGGATCGCTTCCAGATTGTCGATCGCGCTCAAATGCCCGTAATAGGACGGCGATTCCACCAGAGACCCGATCTTGCGCAAAATAGCCAGTTTGTCTTTGCGCAGGTCTTTGCCGAACATGCGGATCGTCCCGGCCGTCGGCTGGATCAGCCCGAGGAGCATCCGGATCGTCGTCGTTTTCCCGGCCCCGTTGGGCCCAAGGAAACCGTAGATGTCGCCTTTGGCGATTTTCAGACTTAAATCGTCCACCGCGGCGCGGCCGCGGTATTTTTTCGTTAAACCTTCCGTTTGAATGATCAGTTCATTCACGATTTATCACCTCGGGAAACATGATACCGCGATGAGTTTAAACGGGAAGGTGGGGCAAGTTTAAGTTTTGTTTAAATGTTGCGGAAGCGGCCGGCCGGGAAAAATGTATACGCGCGTGCCCGCGCTCGAAGACTCCGTCTCCCGCGCCAGGCCCATTTCCCGGAGCAGCAGGTCGACGATCTGCAGGCCGAGACCGGCCCCTCCGGAGGGCGAATCGGCGTTCATGCCCGGGCCGCGGTCGCTGATCGCCAGGGCGATGGCCTCCCCGCGCGGCTGCAAGGAGATGCCGACATAACCGCCGGAGCGGGCGTACCGCACCAGGTTCTGGAACAGGTTATCCAGGACGCGGCGGAAGCCCTGGGCGTCGACGTTCCAATATAAAGGCTGATCCGGCAGCTCGATGTCGGCGGCGATGCCTTCTTTTTCCCAGAGCGGATACCAGGCCGCCGCGCTTTCCCGCACGAGCCGCAGCACGTCGAGTTTTTCCGGCGACATGGCGTACCTGCCCGAAGAGAGCAGGCTGTAAGACAGCAAATGATCCATCAGGCCGGACAGGTCGCCTAGTTTGGCTTCCATCAGAGCCAGCGATTGCCGGCCTTGTTCCGTCAAAGGCTCTTTGCGCAGCGTGTACAGATGGCTTCCGAGCACGGTCAACGGTGTCCGCAAATCGTGGGACAACTGGCTGATCAAGTTTTTGCGCAGATCCTCTTCTTCGCGCTCCCGCTGGCGGCTGTCCTGAAGCTCGTACACCATATGGTTGAAGGCCTGCTCGAGCCGGCCGATTTCGTCCGGCCGTCCTTCCTTGATCGGGGACGGCAGCCCGGAGGGGCCGGGGTGCGTCATGCCGGCTTCCAGGCGCAGCAGTCTTTTGCGGATATTGCGAAAAAACAAATACGACAGCAGCACGAAACAGGCCAGCATGATGCCGAGGAACACGCCGTAAAACCGGCCGTCGTTCCGGTCCGAAATGTCCCTGGTCATGAGTCTGCGCGGGAGTTCGAACACCATAAATCCCTGGTTCGCCTGCTCGTCCCCGCCAATAAAGGCCACGACGGTAAACGGGTCGGCATTGACCCGCTTTTTCATAAAGGCGATCGTATCTTCCAGCGTCCACTTGGCCGGCACATTTGCTTGCTTGGGGACTTGCAGCCGGGTTGTTCCGGATGAATCCACCCAATACAGCGCGGCGTCCGGATACTGCCCTTTCCATGCTTTGAGCCGGGCGTCGATCGTCTCCGGGCCGGCATCCCGCAGCGCTGCCGCTTCCTTGTGCCAGGCCGTTTCAATATCAAGCCCCCTGCCGTAATAGGGGCGCGTGGCATCGCCGGTTTGCGGGGGATACAGCAAAATGTTGACGCCCCAGGAAGCGAGAAAGCTGATCGGAATGAGAACGGGGATAAGAACTAACGCCATCATCAAGATCAGGACGTAACCGGTAAGCAGCGATTTCCGGTATTTTCGGACGGGGCGCAGCTTCATGCTCTCACCCGGTAGCCGATGCCGCGGATCGTCTCGATGACTTCGGGATTGGCCGGGTCGCGTTCCAGCTTCTCGCGCAGGTGGCGGATATGGACCATCAGCGTTTTATCTCCATCGAAATACGGCTCGCCCCAGACGGCTTCGTAAATTTGTTCCTTGGTCATAATCTGCCCGAGATGGCGCAGCAGGTAGGTGAAAATGTGAAACTGCTTGCCGGTAAGAACGATTTCTTCGCCGTTGTCCTCGTTGATGATCCGGTTTTCTTTTTCATACACGAGCAGATGTTTGATCTGCAGCGTTTCTTCGGCCGGGCTGCCGCTGCGGCGCAGCAGCACCTCGATCCGGGCGGCCAGCTCGTCCGGGTGGAACGGCTTGGTCAAGTAATCGTCCGCGAACCGCAGCCCCTGCAGCTTGTCGTCGATCGAGGTGCGCGCGGACAACATCAGCACCGGCAGGTTCGGGAACCGTTCTTTGATCCGGCTGCCGACGGTGAAGCCGTCGAGCCCCGGCAGCATTACGTCGAGAATGACGAGCTGGCAGTCCGCGGCTTGCTCCACCGCCCCCTCCCCGTTAGTCAGCCAGGTGACTTTAAAGCCCCGCTCGCGCAGGTTTTGGCTGACCCACTCTCCGATTTCGATATCGTCTTCTATGTATAACAAATTGACATTTGGCATCAAAAACCCCTCCTGTCTCTATTGTGTCAAAATCGCTTTGAAAAAGAAACAGCGCGAAATCCCTTGGGGTTTGTGATCGGAATCACAAGACCCGGTATGGCCTCGTGTTACTTTTTAGTTGTGAGAATGTTTATCACTAAAATTTGAAACAGCCAAGCTGATCTAAATAAAAAAGAGGAGGAACCGGAGATGAGCGAGTTGATCAACAACCGGGAATACGGCGCGAACCGGGGGGATGGCGAGCCGGAGCAGCGCCGCCGGCAGGAACTGCTGAAGCAAATCATTAAAGAGCTGCATCAGGGGAAAAGCGTGGATGAGGTAAAAGCGCGGTTTGAAGTGGCGGTCGGTGACGTGACGGTCGCGGAAATTTCGGCGTTGGAGCATGCTTTGATGGAGGAAGAAGGCATTCCGGTGGCGGAAGTGCAGCGCCTTTGCTCGGTGCATACGGCGATTTTCAAGGGCTCGATCGAGGAAATCCACCGTTCGGCGAAGCCGGAGGAGCAGCCCGGGCACCCGGTGCATACCTTCAAGCTGGAAAACCGCGAGGTTGAACGGCTGGTCAATTTCAAGCTGCGGCTCCATCTCGATAAATTCCGGAAGGAGGATAAGGAGGAGCTCGTTTTTAAGCTGCTGGACGATTTAAACCTGCTGTTGGACCTGGACAAACATTACAGCCGCAAGGAAAATCTGCTGTTCCCCTATCTTGAGAAGTACGGGATTTACGGGCCGACCAAGGTGATGTGGGGCGTCGATGATGGCATCCGCGCCATGATCAAGGAAACCAAAGCCAAGCTGGCCAGCGGAAGCGCCGATAAGAATGGGTTCGCCGATGCCGATAAAGAAACGGTTTGCATCGACCTGGAGCGGATCATCACGGAAGTAAATGAGATGATCTTTAAGGAAGAAAATATTTTGCTCCCGATGGCTCTGGAGAAGCTGACCGAAGACGAGTGGGTCAAAATCGCCCGGGAAAGCGATGTGATCGGGTATTGTTTGACGGCGCCCGAGCAGGAATGGGTCCCGGAAAGGGTACCGCTGGAGTCCGGTGACGGCGATGCCGGGGAAGGCGGTCTGGAGGGCGGCGTGTTGGCGGAGCAGGGGCATGGCGTGCCGCAAGGGTACGTCAAATTCGACACCGGTATCCTGTCCATGGAGCAGCTGGAAGCGGTGATGAATCATTTGCCGGTTGACCTGACGTTTATCGACGAGAACGACGTGGTCCGGTACTTTTCCCACGGTAAAGAGCGCATCTTCGCCCGGACCAAAGCCGTGATCGGCCGCACCGTGCAGAACTGCCATCCGCCGCAAAGCGTGCATGTGGTCAACCAGCTGCTGGAGGATTTCAAGGCCGGCCGTAAGGACGTCGAGGATTTTTGGATTCCGGTCAAAGACAAGTTCGTCTATATCCGGTATTTTGCGGTGAGAAGCGAGGACGGCCGTTACCTGGGCACGTTGGAGTTTACGCAAAACATCGCCCCGATCCGCGCTTTGGAAGGGCAAAAACGAATTTTGTCCTGACCCGTCTCGGGTAAGGTTTGTTCATAAATAGCTTGACGGTGAAGCCCCTGATGTTCGCGCCTTCGCGAATGCCGGGGCTTTTTGCTTAGAGTGGAGCAGGCGGCCTGCGTTTTTGTGGAGGATCGGCCGGTTCTTGTTAGGGTGAAACATCGGCCTTCAAAAATAGCGACACAAATTTCCTTTATTTCTCTTTGAACGGGGATATCGGCGGAATAACGACATTTTTGGCACTTATGTTTTTGGGAGGAATTTTCTTAGTGCGTTCACCCGGTTTCCATGAGCAATGTCACACCGGAATCCCTTGTCTCGACAGGGCTTTGGCGTTTCTTGCCTTCACTTGACCGAAAGGGAGGGTTCGCTTATAGTTGGTACGTAGGAGTATACTACGGGGCGGCATGCGCGTACCCGTTGTTCTGGCAGCATATTATTGATGATAAAGGTGGCTTGTGAAATGTCTGAAAAAATCTACATTGGTGTCGACCTGGGCGGTACGGCCATAAAAGTCGGCATTTGCAATGAAGAAGGACAGCTCCTTCATACCTATGAAGGCCCGACGGAAACCGAAAAGGGCGCCGATACGATCGTAAACAACATTGAGCGTTATGTCCGGCTGGTCGTGGAGCAGTCTCCGTTCTCCTGGGATCAAGTGGCCGGCGTCGGCGCAGGGGTCGCGGGGTTTACGAACGTCCGCGAAGGCATCATTATTCTGGCGCCGAATGTAGGTTTGAGAGATTTCCATATTCGCGAGATTTTGGAACAGCGATTGGGCAAGCCGATCAAAATAGACAACGACGCCAACGTGGCGGCGCTGGGCGAAGCCTGGGGCGGCGCGGGGAAAGGCGTCGACAACTGCGTCTGCTATACGCTGGGAACCGGCGTCGGCGGCGGCATCATCATCGACGGTAAAATTTATCAAGGCTTCTCCGGCATGGCCGGCGAGCTGGGTCATATGTCGGTCGTTCCCGACCTGGAAGCGATCGGCTGCGGCTGCGGCCAAATGGGCTGCCTGGAGACGGTCTCCTCGGCGACCGGCATCATTCGCATGGCCAAGGATGCCGTAGCCCGCGGCGACCGCACCTCGCTGGCGCAGGTGGAGAACATCATGGCCAAGGACGTGTTTGACGCGGCCAAGGCCGGCGACGAAGCGGCGATCCGCATCGTCAACCGCGCCGCTTTCTATCTGGGCAAATCGCTGGCGGCGGTGGCCGTGGTGCTTAATCCGGAGCTGTTTATCATCGGCGGCGGGGTGTCCAAGGCGGGCGATATTCTGTTTAACGAAATCCGCAGCGTGTTCGCCAAGCTGACGCCGGAACCGGTGCAGCGGGGCATGAGAATCGTCCCGGCCACCTTGGGGAACGATGCCGGCATGGTTGGCGCCGCCGGCCTGTTCCTGCGTTCTTAAGCGGATTTGATGATTAAGCCGATAATATAAGTTGAACTAAGTAAATAAGTCGGTGCAAGGCAAGAGAGTTCAATATTCTAAATAATACAAATTTTAGAATATTGAACCATGGTGAAATGATTCTGAAGAAACTGAAAGCTTTCTGCAAGAAAGCTGCTTCGGAAGCATATGCTGTGTTCGCCTTTGTGACCGGATTTCTACCCAATTTGAATTTGGTTAATCCATAGAAATCTGGGAACAACAGCGATCGTAAGAACATTTCACCTGGCTGCCTCTATCCGTACAATCTTTAGTTCAACAAATTCAGGATATGGAGAATTTGCGGGAGGGAATAACGATGCCGGATATTGAAACGAGTCCAGTTGCCAACCTGATCATTATTACGGGCATGTCGGGTGCGGGGAAGTCGCTTGCCGTACGGAGTTTGGAGGATCTCGGTTTTTTCTGCGTAGACAATCTGCCTCCGGTACTGATTCCCAAATTCGCCGAATTGATTGAGCAATCCAAAGGGAAAATCGCCAAGGTAGCGCTTGTGATCGACTTGCGCGGGCGGGAATTTTTTACGGCGCTTGAAGAGTCGCTCGGTTACATTAAAAACCACTTCACCATCCAGTGCGAAATCCTGTTTCTGGATGCCACCGATTCGGTTCTCGTCCAAAGATACAAGGAGAGCCGCCGCCGTCACCCGCTGGCGCCGGAAGGCATGCCGCTCGACGGGATCAAGCTGGAGCGCAAGATGCTGCATGAGCTGCGGATGTCGGCCACCCAGGTGATCGATACCAGCAACATGAAGCCGGCCCAGCTGAAGGAGAAGATCATTTCCCGATTCTCCCATTTAGAGAGCAGCAACTTATCCGTCAACATTACTTCGTTTGGATTTAAATACGGTATCCCGATCGACGCCGACCTGGTATTCGACGTTCGCTTTTTGCCCAATCCGCATTACATTGAGCAGCTTCGCCCACACACGGGACGAGACAGCGACGTATATGAATATGTTATGAAGTGGCCGGAGACGCAGCAGTTTTTGAGCAAGCTGCTCGATATGCTGCATTTCCTTATGCCGCAATACCACAAAGAGGGCAAAAGCCAGGTCATCATCGCGATCGGCTGCACCGGCGGCAAACACCGTTCGGTGGCGATCGCCGAATATTTGGGCCGGATGCTCGGAACCAGTGAAACGGAATCGGTTCGCGTGAGCCACCGGGACGAAGGACGGGATCGGCATTAAGAGAGCTCCCACTGGCGTGGACTCAAGTTAAGAGGTGAACCATTAGTGATACATCGGGCCAAGGAAGAAAGGGTTCCGCGGATCGTCGTGATGGGCGGGGGAACCGGTTTATCCGTCATGCTTCGCGGATTGAAAGAGAAACCGCTCGATATCACGGCTATCGTAACCGTAGCCGACGATGGGGGCAGCTCGGGAATTCTTAGAAGCGAACTGCAGATGCCGCCTCCGGGCGACATTCGCAACGTGCTGACGGCGCTGGCCGACGTTGAACCGCTGCTGTCGGATATGCTGAACTACCGGTTTGCGGCCGGTTCGGGACTAGCCGGGCACAGCCTGGGCAATTTGATTCTAGCGGCGATTACGGACATATCCGGCGATTTTGTGACGGCCGTGCGCGAGCTCAGCCGCGTATTCGCCGTCCGCGGGCGCGTGCTGCCTGCCGCCGGCCAGGCCGTCGTGCTGCATGCGGAGATGGAGGACGGTTCGATCGTCACCGGCGAATCGAAAATTCCCGAGGTTCGGGGGAAAATCAAGCGTATTTTTCTGGAGCCGGAGGAAGTGGAGCCGCTGCCTGAGGCGGTCGAAGCGATCCGGGAGGCGGACGCTATTTTGATTGGACCGGGAAGCTTGTACACCAGCATTATTCCGAATCTGCTCGTGCCGAAGCTGGCGGAGGCGGTATTGGAAAACACATCGGCGATCAAAATATTTATATGCAACGTCATGACCCAGCCGGGGGAAACGGACGATTATACGGTGAGCGATCATCTGCAGGCGGTCTACAATCATGTCGGGAAGCACTTATTCGATTATGTCATCGTAAACGACGGGGAGATTCCGGCGCAGGTGCAGGATTTTTACGCCGAGAAAGGGGCTAAACCGGTGCAGGTCGACTGGGACAACGTCACCGGTCAAGGCTATAAGGTCATCGCGGACACGCTGGTGTTGTTCCGCCGGTATTTGCGGCATGATGCCGACAAATTAAGCCATCATATATATCAACTGGTCCAAGACTGGATTTTGCGAAAGAGGTGAGTCCCTTGTCATTTGCGGCGCAAACCAAAAAAGAGCTGACCATGGTCGAAGCCTCCGCTTGCTGCGAGCAGGCCGAGTTATCGGCGCTGATCCGGATGAACGGTTCGGTCCAGGTCTCCAATAAAAAGGTCGTGCTGGACATCTCGACCGAAAACGCCGCGATCGCAAGGCGGATTTATTCTTTGCTCAAGAAGCATTTTCAAATTCACACCGAACTGCTCGTGCGCAAAAAAATGCGTCTCAAGAAAAATAATGTGTACATCGTGCGGATCCCCGGGCGAGTGGAAGAAATTTTGAAGGAACTGAAAATCGTTTCCGAAGGATTTGTTTTCACGCCGGGGATTAATCCGGAGCTTACCCGGAAAAACTGTTGTAAGCGGGCTTATTTGCGCGGCGCGTTTATGGCCGGCGGTTCGGTAAACAATCCGGAAGGCTCCTCCTACCACCTGGAGATCTCCTCGATGTATGAGGAACACTGCAAAGCCCTGGTCGAGCTGGCCAACGAGTTCCATTTGAACGCGCGCTGCATCGAGCGCAAAAAAGGTTTTATCCTGTACATCAAGGAAGGCGAGAAGATCATCGAGCTGCTGAATATCATCGGGGCTCACCAGGCGCTGTTCAAGTTTGAAGATGTGCGGATCATGCGCGACATGCGCAACTCGGTCAACCGTATCGTCAATTGCGAAACGGCGAATCTGAACAAAACGATCGGCGCCGCCGTCCGTCAGATCGACAACATCAAGCTGCTGCAAAAGGAAGTGGGCCTGGAGAATTTGCCGGATAAGCTGCGCGAAGTCGCCGAGGTCCGCTTGGCCCATCCCGATATGAATTTGAAGGAAGTGGGCGAGCTGCTGAAGGGAACGGTCAGCAAGTCCGGGGTGAACCACCGGCTGCGCAAAATCGACGAGCTGGCGGAAAAAATTCGCGGGGGCTAAAGCGGTTTTGCTAGTGTGTTGCACGTTGTGTATGATATAATGATATAAATTATAATGACCACGAATTTGTAACGTGATGATTGAATTCGTATAGGGGGTAAGTTTTCATGGTTAGAAACCCGGTTACCGTTCGATTGAAAACGGGACTGCACGCTCGGCCGGCTGCGCTTTTCGTTCAGGAAGCGAATAAATATTCTTCGGAAATTTTCGTTGAAAAAGACGATAAAAAAGTGAATGCCAAGAGCATTATGGGGATTATGAGTCTGGCCATCAGCACCGGAACTGAAATTTACATTAGTGCGGAAGGCGCGGATGCAGAACAGGCTGCAAACGCTTTAATCAATTTGGTCAGCAAAGAGGAATTGGAGAACCAGTAATCACCGGATTTTCATCGGAAACAAAAGGATGGTTCCGCTTCGCGAAGCGGATTCATCCTTTTTTGTCGTTGCGTTGTAAATCGGCGCTTGGACTGTAAAATCAGTTGGCCAATCACTTGTTTGGAGCTAAACACGCTTATGCATCCCGGATCTGCAAACAACATGTCGCTTTGGCGCTAACGGTTGTAATGGCACTTATTTAGCCAAAAAGCCGGGATTCCAATTTCTAACGGTTGTAATCACGCTTTTTTGGGCGAAAAGGGCTCGAATCCGCAGCAAAAAGGCAAAATAAGCTCTGCCGCAACCGTTAGATTTATTTCCCCCTGCATTTTAACGAAATAACGGCGATCACAACCGTTGCTATGAACGTTTTTGTCAAGCCCTCCGTGTGAGAGGTGCCTGAGCACGTGGCGCGAGAGCAAAAATGCGAGCGACGGTCGGCACGCTGCTATCCGTGGGTTGGTACCACATGTTATGCCTTCGTCAAGGAGAGCTCTTGCAAGCTAGAAGCGCACGTTCAGTTACTCACCTAGTGCAAACGGTTGACGCAAATTCTCTCCCGGAACCTTCGTTTGCTCCCGGGCCTCGTGCTCAGGCGTGAGCTTGTCAAGCGCTTTTCTTGACAAGCGGTTAGGTTCAAATCAACACTTTTCCTATTCCTCATTGGAAATGAGGAACGCCTCACGGCGAGTGTGGGGGTGCAGGGGGCAACGCTCCCTGCGTCTCCCCAAAGGGGACGGAAGGGGCGTTAGTTAGCCACCGGTTGTTCCACCGTTCGAGCAACAGCCCATATGAACCCGGTTAGCTCCCTGGCCACCGCGCCTACGGCCACATTTTTGTGTTTGTTCTTTCCAAAAATGAGATGACGGTATTTGTAATGCAATCTTTCTTGCGCTTTCCACGACAACAGTTGTATATCGGCCGGCATGCCATCCAAACGCTTGGCGAGATCTCCTTTCACCGCAGGCCGATGACGGTAGCTCCAGGCGGATTCCACCAAGGATCGGCGCAAGCGCCCGTTACCGGCTTTGGTCATACTTCCGCGCCGAGTACTCAGGCCGGTTGAACTCTCACGAGGAACCAACCCTAAATACGCCATGAGTTGGGCCGGGGAGCGGAAGCGAGTAAATGAACCGATCTCAGCAGCTAGAGTGACGGCCGTCAGTAGTCCAATCCCACGCAGGGACTGAAGCACCCGAATCAGAGTTGCCTTGGAGCCGACCGTGGCTTGCTGAACCAAGGCTTTTTCCAAACGCCCCATCCGCTGCTCGATCTCATTTAAGGTATGGAGCATCTCGTCGAAGGCTACTTGCATGGGCTCATAAGGGAATGTCAGTTGCTCCAGCCAGGAACGGTACTTCCGGGTCCAACGACGCTTTATCGTAGCCGGCGGTTCGATTTGATGGCGGAGCAGGAACTTCAATATCCGCTGGCGTGCCCGATGCGCGTCCTCTTTGGCGGCCTCCCGGGCGCGAACCAACTCCCGCAAAGCCTCGTCTTCCCGCTCCGGGACGTAGACAGGAGTCAATTCTCCTGCACGAAACAGACGGGCAAGCTGCTCGGCGTCCCGTCGATCCGTCTTCACGTGATCACCAGGGCGTTTGGGAATAAGCGACGGAGCAATGACAACGCAATGGGCTCCCATGGAGGTGATCCAGCGATAGGTTTCGTAACCTGTCGGACCTGCCTCATAACAAAACGATAGCGTTTCGGCCGGTCCCAGTTCTTTGATCAGCTTGCGCAGCGCCGCCGGAGTGTGAGGAATGCTCCCGTAATAGCGAGGAGTTTCACCGCTTGCATCTGCAATAGCAACCGAAATTTTTTCTTTGGATACATCTAAACCGACGAATTTTGTGGTAGACTGCATAGTATCAGCTCTCCTTTGCTATGTAGCTCTGAAATGGTTTGGTTTTCACTATCCATTTTAACCTACGAGATGTAGCAATATGGAGGGCTGTCTTTTGTTTACGTTCATCATAGCTAGAATGACGGCCTCGCTCGACCTCGTTTAAAGGAGCTGCACTTATATCCGCAAAAATAAGGGTTTTCAAATCAAGGGGCAGCCGGAGCGAAATTTATCCGCCGATTATTTTCATATGCTGCAACATTTGTCCGCGGGGCGCGTTTAGTAGTTAAAATCCACCACCATTGGAGGTCATGAGTTATGAAAATGTGGTTAAAGCCTGCTGCGTCCATTTTGATTGCCGGTTCCCTGTTGATGGGAGGGGCATACGTTAACGGTTCATGGGGGTTGGCCGGAACGGCCAATGCCGCCGAGAGCAATTTTCAAACCAACGTAGTCAGCGTTCAAGGAAAAGGCGAGATTACCGTAAAGCCGGATGTGGCTTATTTGTCCATCGGCGTCGTCACCAAAGCGAAAACGGCCCAGGAAGCGCAGAAAACGAACGGCGAGAAAGCGGCCAAGCTGACCAAACTGCTCAAGGAAACTTGGGGCATTAACGAAAAAGACATCCAAACCGGCCAATTCTCAGTCCGCCCCGATTATACGTATAACGATAAAACAGGAGCGGAATCCATCAACGGGTATACGGCCCGTTATTCGCTGGATGTGACCTACCGCAATCTGGATAAAGTGGGGGAACTCCTGGATGCGGCGTCCGCTGCGGGGGCCAATCAAATCGACGACATTCGCTTTGGCGCCGAGAAACCGGAGCAATACGAAGAGGAAGTCATCCAAAAAGCAATGGCCGATGCGGGCCGGAAAGCGGGCATCCTTGTCAAAGCGGCCGGCCGCACGTTGGGCCAGGCAGTAAGCATCAGCCTGGAGAACGCCAGCATGCCGAGCATTTCGGTGCAGTACAAGGCGGTTAACGAGGCTGCCATGGACAGCGCGGGAAGTACGCCCGTAGAAGCAGGAGAAATCGAATTGCGGACGACGGTTAACGTGGTTTATGAGATGAAGTAAGGCTGCGATAGAAGGAGCCGCCTCCGTGTGTTTGACGGAGGCGGCTCCATTTTTATGCAAATCTCTTGGTATATGCAGGCTTTAATCTTACTTAAGCATAAGCTCCGTCTCTCCGGTCATCACTTCAATCATGATCCATAAAGCAAGCTTAAAACCGTATACAAAGGACGCTTCGGCGTACATGGAATCCGCTTGGGAGCGTAAGTCCAACAATTCTTCGAGCTCTTGAAAATCGTATTCAGACAGCTTGTCTTTCCACATAAGTATTGTATCGGATATTTTACGATTTAAAGGACGATACTCTGGATTTCTGAGAGAGAGTGCGCCGCTTCCTTTTATTTTTTGAGGTCGTCATGGATCTTATGGATACCTTTTCGGATGATTTCTGAACGTGAGGTATTTAACTTTTTTGCGCTGTCATCCAGTTTTTATCAGTGTAATCTTATCTACCCGAACACGCAGCATAGTATCCATAGGATTGTCCGTTTTCGGCTCCGGTTTCTTCTTAGCTACCAACATATCACCTCCAATTCGTAGCTACAAGATAAGTGTAGATCTGTAGCTACGAATTGCCAACTTTGATATTAAATATAAATTGGGAATTTTTGTGACAAAAAAACAACCGTCCATTCTTTCTTGGTCCATGGTTGAATTGGAATAGTTGCAAAATGTACAATTACTTATCCGGATTGCTGCCACAGCGCCTGATTAAGTGTAAAACCTGCAGTTACTCCGCTATCTTTCGAGGAATGAGGCTAAAAACGAGGAAATAGCTGCATGAAATGCAATTAAACGAATGATTCGGGAAATGGATGTAAAGTTAGTTGTATGATTTGCAATTAATGGTCAGCGCCAGCCGGTCAGGTATGCTTTTGCCCGCCATCTGAAAGGGCGAAATAAATAGGCCGCAGTGGTTTACAGCTTTGTCAAGGCTAAGATTTTATTCGTGCTCCGTCTGTAGAAGTTCAAGATCGGAATCCATATAGAAAGTCCAAATCACTCTGACCCCGGAGCGGAAGCTCCGCCGGTCAGGGTGATTTTTTTCGATTTGGTGTTATTTGTATGGGACTGGGTTAATTTACCGAAGAATATTTCCGAAATATAGGGATAGATGGTCTAATTTCACAAAATTGATGCTTTGGAAGCAGAAGGAGGAACAGGGATGTCGTTTATGGATGAAAAGATTACCCAACTTATCAATGAGGTGGAGCAATCCATGATTCCCCGTTCGATTACGGACGGACCGGTAAAAATTGGCAATCAGTATTATGAATTTACGTTGCAGTCTTTTTATGAGGATAAGCTTTCCCTCTACCTTCCTGCTGACTTTGAAGAGATGCCCAAGGAATTCCGCTCCATCAAGTATCCGTATGAGCAGCGGCCCGAAATTATAAGAAGCGACGAGGCGGGGGCCGTAAACTTTACGCTGAATCGGGTCGAAATTGACCTCAAAGATGAGATGGTCGAAGAGCTCGCAGCGGACATGAAAACGATGATTCAAAAATCGAATCCTTCCCATATTTTCTATAACAGCGGGGTAGAGACCGTCGGCGGGAAAACGTTGGGATACTTTGAGTTCAAAAATATGGTGATTGACGGTGCCCTGTTTAATATCATGTATTTCCTGGAATTTGCCGGCAAGATCCTGATGGGAACTTTTTGCTGCCGGTATGAGGACTACCCGGATTGGCGAGATATCGCGTATCAGGCTATTCGCAGCATTACGGTCAAGGCGGAGGATGAGGGAGGGGCGCAAGTATGAGTGAAGCGGTTTATACATCGGCCCATATCGTGGTGTCCCATTACAAGTTCGAGAGAATTACGGAACTCGTCATCCATAAACCGATGAACGACCATGGGAAGCTGCTCCTCAGCGGCATTATTTCCGAAGACCTGAAGGATAAGTACATAGAACAAGCGGAGGCCAGCGATACCATTCAGGTGGCGGTTCAGGATCAGGACAAACCGATCCCGCTGTTTTACGGGGTCATTACGAATATTTCCGTTCAGGCCACTCGGGGCGTAAGAAGCATTACCATAGAGGCGCATAGTCTCTCAGCCCTGATGGACATTCGCAAGCAGACTCGATCTTTTCAGAACAAAACGTTAACTTATAAAAGTTTATTCCACCGCTTGATCGCAAGCTATCCCGATTCGGACCTCATCGATGAAGCGTCTCAAGGCAAAACCATCGACGACCTGCTGGTTCAATATCAAGAGACCGATTGGGCGTTTTTGCGGAGATTGGCTTCGAATTTTCATGCTCCTCTGGTTCCGGTCAGCTCCCAGCCCGGCGTCAAGCTGTATGTGGGAGTGCCGGGTGGCGATAATCCCCGGAAGCTGGATGAATATAACTACTCCATGAAAAAAGATTTGCAAGATTACAAACTGAAGTCCGAGAACGGTGTTGGGGATATTTCGGAGCAAAACAGCATCAGTTACACGGTAGCCAGCCACAAGCTGTTGGAATTAGGCGATGCCGTAACGTTTCAGGGGCGGACATGGTATGTCGGCCGGGTGGAGACGAAGCTGGAGAACGGTGTGCTGAGCAGTTTATATGATTTAAAAGATGCCAAAGGCTTACGCTGCCGCACGGAATATCCTTATGCGCTTGCGGGAACGTCGTTATTCGGGACGATCCTTGACGTGGCCAAAGATAAAGTGAAAGTGAAGCTGCATATCGATCAGGATCAGCCGGTAAGTGAAGCCATGTGGTTTGCGTATTCCACGGTGTATTCCTCGCCGGACGGGAGCGGCTGGTATTGCATGCCGGAAGTAGGGGACGAGGTGCGGCTTTATTTTCCGGATGAGCAGGAGAAACATGCTTTTGCCGCAAGCTCGGTCGATACGGATTCGGCAAATCCGCAGAAACGAAGCGATCCGGCGGTGAAGAGCATCAGCACCAAATACGGAAAAGAAATTGTATTTAAACCCGGTGCGGTTGAAATTATCGGCGGAGGCCAGCTGTTGATGAGGCTCACCGACGAAGGCGGGATTGAAATTAACAGCGACAAGAAAATTTCGCTAACGGCCATGGAGGATATCGAAATCACCGGCGGCGCCAAGATTCTGATTCAAGGGGAGTCGGGTATTGAATTCATTCAAGGGAACACGTCGCTGAAAGTGGAGGACGAGGTGACGTTTACCGGGGGCCGGGTGAATATCAAATGAGTTCGGTCATGAGCCGTGAAGAGGCGCTGGGTTTGTTTTTGGAGAATCATGTGCTGGATCGTTGGCAGGGAGACTTGGAGACGATTTCAGAGACCTTTATTCAAAATCAAGACTCCATTAAAGCGGGATTCGCCGGCGTCATGGACGCGGTTTGCCGAAAGGGCGCCGGGTTTCAAGATACGGGAGTGAAGGGAGAAATCCAGTTTATCTACCTTTCTTTGCTGCGTACAAGTGTAAAGGAGCATCAGGCTGACTACCGGATCGACCTTTATGATGAACGCTGGTTTTTTGATCCGGTAGAGTGTTCTTTGAACTGGCAGGCCGAGTTCATTTTCGCTCCATTATTTCAAAGAATGCGGGAGCTGGACCAGCTCAAATCAAGCTATGCCCGGAAAGTATCGTCAATGGACATTGAGCGGATTTTGCAAATGGAAGCGGAGCGTTATCATCTGGTCGCTATCGAGTTTATGCGAAGTATGGTTCCGGCCGTTCTCGATTGTGAAGGCTACAAGCTGCTGGCGAAGAAGCCAAATCTTTGCATTTTTGCGGGAGAATATCGGGATCGCAGCGAGGTCATTTACGGGCAGCCGGAAGCAGGACCAGCAGGGATCGCGGAGGAGCCGTGATGGGAGGAGGCAAGCCATGGATTTCTTTGTGATGCAACAGGATGAACGTTATGCTGATGTACCCGTCTTACAACATATTCGGCAAAAAATCGATATCCGCCATATGAATCGTTTGCAAGCCCACCACATCGCGGATACGACCATCTTTCAGGTGAAGGCCACTTCCGAGACCGAGTACCCGGATCTGCTCAGCGATCAGCTTTTCCTGGTGTCAGAGCCATTGAAGAAGCTGATTGCCATGTACGAGCCGGATTGCATGTTCAAGCATATTCCGCTCATGGATCATTTTAACGGCAAGCAGACCCTGTACTTTCTGCCTTTTTTTGAGGAAGTGGAAGCGCTAAGTCCGCGTAGTGAATTTAACGCAGATCGCAGCGTGATCAAGAAGCTGGTGCTTCAAGGCGAAAAAGTGGCGAAGAAACGGATATTCCGCGTGCGGGAAAGCGAGAAACCTCTGATCATGGTCCGCTTGGATGTGGCAGAGAGCATCATGCGACGGGATTTGGTCGGGGTCAGCTTGAAGAAGGTTGCTGTAGAGTGAACTAAATACTGGTGTGAAAGGGGCGAGAAATGATGGATAAGTACGAGTATGCGGTTCGCGGCGCAAAAATTTTTTGCGAATGCGGTTCGCATGTCCGGAGGCTGAATTTACCGCAAAGCCATGGGGCTTTTGTTAACGACAAGCCGATGATGAATGAAGCGGACTGCGTTCCCGAGGTGAATATTTCGAGCTTCGGGACATGCGACAGTCCGAAAAATGAGAGCGGCGAGACGGTTTATTTGATCTCAATGGATGGTAAAGAAATTCAAGGGAAACCTTGTAAATTTGCTTTGTTGGCTGGTGGGAAATGGGAGAAAACCAAAGAGCAGGCCAAGGTCGATGAGAAACCGGCGTTGACTACGGAGTCGGAATTACACTGCTCGTTAGGCGGGACGATCCGGTTTAACAGCAGCGGCCAACAGGAAGCGGATTAATATAACGCAGCAAACATTCAGCGTACAAGCGGAGGCGACGGACAGCATGACAAGTTATGCGATCGGGGGCTAGTGGATATGGTAGGGTATGAAAGCATAAGCGTTGCATCACCGTACCGGATTAAGGTCGTTCAAGATATTCAAATGGAATGCAAGCCGAATGAGCATGGGCGGTTGTTCATCCGTGGTGTTGCCGATGATCAGGATCAGACAAATGCGGTGCTCAAAGCCTCTGCGGAGGATCGGATTGAGGTTTTTGCAAGCCAGGAATCAGGGAAGGGCAAAATGTTTAGCGGCCTGATCTCCGCCGTACAGACCAAGCATCACAACGGGGTTTATGTGGTCGAGGTGGAGGCCGTTTCCGGCACAAGCCAACTGGATGTCCAGAAGCGGCGCAGGTCTTTTCAGGATTCCCGGATGACCTATGGCGAGCTTGTGCGAAATGTGTTGAAAGTCTATGCCGGGTCCGATGTGATTCAATTGATCGGCGATAAAGAACCTATTGGCCAACCTATTGTCCAATATGACGAAACGGATTGGGAGTTTCTGAAACGGATGGCGAGTCATTTTGAGACGGTTTTGTTCAGTGACATTTCCGAAGCCAAACCGCGGCTTTACATCGGGGTGCCCAGCAGGAACAGCTTTCGGCTTCCGGATGATTTGCCGTATACGGCAAGCAAAGATTTGCTCGCCTATCAGGAGGCTATGGAGGCGGGTTCATCCCCGTTGCATTCTACGGACTTTTTTACTTATGAGGTAAGAACGGGGGAGCGTTACTCGATTGGCGATGAGGTTCTTTTTCGCGAGAAACCGCTGGTGATTAGCGAATTAAAAGCCGGCATGGATCAGGGCCAACTGATGTATACTTACCGATTATCGAGAAGCGAAGGGATTCGCCAAAACCGGATCCGGAATCGTCAACTGGTTGGCGTCTCGCTGAACGGCAAGGTGCTCGATGTCAAAGGCCAGCAGGTCAAGCTGCATCTGGAAATCGATGAAGAGCAGCCGCCGGCCGCGGCTTATTGGTTCCCTTTTGCTCCGCCAACGGGGAATGTGATGTATTCGATGCCCCAGAAGGGTACGACGGCCAGTCTTTACTTTCCGGATGATGCCGGAAGTAAGGCGAAAGTCATCGGGTGTGTACGTACCAATGGAGAGGACTGCAGCAAAACGGGGAATCCGCAAAACCGCTACTTTGGTACCGAACATGGCAGCGAGCTTGAAATGACGCCGACTGCGATCAATATCGTGAGCGGCTCTAAAGAGCCGTTAAAGATTAGCTTTGACGACGCGGCAGGTGTTACCCTGACGAGCCATCGGAAGCTTATGATGAACGCCGGTGAGGAGATTTCGCTATATACGCCCAAGCGAGTTGTCTTCCGGACGACCAATATGATTTTGGCCAAGAAATTAAGTAAGCAGAGCGGGTTTACGCTGGAAAGCGAGTACCATGTATTGGGAAGCCAGGTCAAATTGGTTGGAGCTGACCGGACAACCTATTCCAAATATGATGACGATATTCAGACCTATACGCCGCCGAAGGAAGAAAAGAAGGGCTGGGGCCTCTTCGATACAGTTTTGGCCGCCGTGGCCGTTGTCGTGGTCGTCGCTTTGGTGGTCGCCGCTACTGTGGTGACCGGCGGAGTCGCCGGAGCCATATTAATGGGCGCGGCTTGCGGAGCCATTGCCGCCGTGGGCGCAACCGCCGTCGGCGACTTGGCCCGCGGCGAACTGAGCAGCGGTGCTACCTACTTGAGGAGCGCGGTAACCGGGGGGATTGTCGGAGCTGTAACCGGCGGACTCTTTGGCCCTATTGGCGGGGCCTCATCTAGTTTGGCTCCGATGACTGCTAGTCAGCTAACGAGTGCTTATACAGGCATGCTTGCTACCGGTTTTGCCAGTGGATATACTGACTATGTATTGACGGAATCCATCAATGGACGAAGACCTGCGTTTTCGGATGCTATGACTGCCGGTGCTTATGGCGCAATGTTCTCCGGGGCATTAGTACTTTTCAAACCTGTTAAGAACGCTATACAAGGCCTTTTCCAAAAAGGAATTAAGCCTAATACGACCACATTGAACAGGCCGACTCCTATCGAGGAGTTGGAGGTTAATAATAATCGTAAACCGGATGTGGAGGATGGGCCGAAGAAGGTTCCTGAGTGGACGGGTAATGTTGCACCAAGTGCACATCCTGGTAAGATAGCAGCAGAATCAACAGAAGTATCTTACGAAAGTATTATAAGAGCTCTCAGACAAAATGGTTCGAGGGATGCTTATGCAACACTCTCATTACTAAAGCGTGGAAAGGTAGATTTTACAATTAAAGAAAAAGGGCCAACTGGTGTGGGTGGGCAGTATTTCTTTAATTCAAGAAAGGTGGAAATTTACACTAAATATGCTACAACTCCAGAAAGAGCTGCCGGAATTACTGCTCACGAAGTGAAACATTGGATGCAAAAACTTAATTCTAGGAACTATACCAAACAATCTGAATTTGAAGCATTTATTGCCCAAAGGAATGTTGATAAGACATGGTTTCTTAGAACAGAGGAAGAGATTTGGAATTTTATTAATTCCCACCCAGCCTATAAGAAATTACTGAAATAGAGGTGACTTTATGACACATGATGAAAGTAATAACAAATCTGAGCTTGAATTAATAAAAAAAGAGGGTACACTCTTCACGTATCGTAACTCTCTCACAAATGAAGTTGTAGAAGCAGTAGGGGATTATTTCCCGGAAAGAGTTGATGGTGTAAAATATTACCAAGTTAATATAGAGTGGAAGCAAGATGTATCATTAGTCAAACAGTTGGCAATTCTGAAAAAAATATATCCACCATTAGGAAAGGTAACAAATACCGAATTATTAAATAAATTAAAGAATACTAAGGAATGGGTGCTAGACGGGCTTTTAGCCGAAGAAGCAGAAATGTTAGTAACTAAAGCTAAGGAAAATGGAATAGAAATAAAGTTAAAGAAATAAGATTGTAGCATTTTAATGGCTTTGCTCGGTTTGTTTCCAATCCGAGCTACCCAGTGCCGAATGAACCACTCTACCTCATCACTACCAACATAACCTTTGTTCTACTTGCTCGAGGTGAATCGATATTTTTTAAATATTAAGCGTAATGATATGAATGTAGAACAAATTATAAGAGATATATCTAGTCGCTTTAATCGTGATTGCAATAATACTCTCAATATTGACTTTTTATGGGGAGAACCAGACGATATAGTAGTTATCTCTGAAAAACTAAGGAACGGTGTCTTAAATAATGATAGAAAATTAATTTATGATCATTCTACTTTTTGTAACATAATTACAAAGGACGGATCATTATTAAATTTGCAATTAAATCAAGAAATGTACAATTGGTAAAAGATTTAATTTTATTAGGGGCCGATTTGAATAAATTCAGTGGCATTGAATTGAATAATGCAGTTGCTGAATCTGAAAATGAAATTGTTAGACTGTTGTTAACCTATAATATTATGATTGATGTGAGTACTCCTAAATCAAATCCGCTTTTTACTGCTATTCGCAAAGGTAATTATGAAGCATCTAAGATATTGTTGGAAAATGGAATAGATGCTAATGTAAAATATACAAATGAATTCATGAAAAATATGGATGCATTTACTTTGGCGGAACGCTGTAAACAAGATCGTATTGTTGAATTACTTGAGGGATATATTAATCAATAAGCATCATGCAGAAGCTCCATTTAAAACTTGACAAACATACCACCAGCATTGGAGGTTCTTGGTCCGCCCTTATTGGCTAGCCCGGATCAACTGAGGATTCTTGAGTCCATGTCTACAGTCGAAGCTATTTATACACAACCTAAGAGTGACTCAGAAGTCTATATTTTGTGAATCATAACAACGGCTAAGCCCCCCTTCTTCCCGATGCGGAGAGGGGGCTTTTTAGCATGCATGGGAACACAAGCGGCGAAAGAGCGGGGACAATCCCATAGTCATCCCCACCATGTTCCTGTACAATGGAGTGAAAATAAACAGGACCGGCGGAAGGGGTGTGGACAGCGTGTCTTTCCGGTTCAAGCCGCTTAAATCTTGGAGTCTTCGCGCTAAAATTTTGCTGATCTTTCTGCTGCTCATTTCGATTCCGCTTAGTCTGCAGGGCGTGGCGACGTATGTGGATTTTTCCAGTTCTATTGAACGGAGGACCTCAGATTATACCGCGCAATTGGTAGATCAAATCAACCGGAATTTGGATCGGACGCTGATGGAGATGCAGAGATTGACGTTGATGCCTGTATACGATTCGGGGGTATTGTCCATCTTGCGCAAGTACAGGGGGGAGGACAGCCTGCATCAGCAGCCCACGGTGGAGGAGCGCTCCAAAATGCAGCTTTATATCGCCAGCATGACCTTCGACAGGCCGGAAATCGACAGCATCCAGATTTTTGCGGGAAACGGTTACACTTTCTCCAGCCTGGCTCCGAGCGCGATCGCTGCTTACACGGATGTGGAGCGGCAGCCCTGGTACTCCAGGGTGGAGGAGGCGAGGGGTGCCTGGGTGCTGCTTCCGCCGCATCGGCCCTCTTATTATCTGGATGGCAATCAGAGTTATTTTTCCGTAGCCCGCTTGATCCGTGAACCCAATACAAACCGGACGCTCGGGTTAGTCAAAATCGATTTGAAGCAGACGCTGTTCAAGCAGCTTGTCGATAATGCCAGGATGGAGGAAAACGGCGGGATCGTGGTGCAAAACAGCCGGGAAGAACTGTTCTATACGGCGCCTGCGGAGAAGGATACGGAGACGTCCAAGCTGCTCCCGGATCGTATCCGCGAGCTTTCCGGACGTTCGGAAACGGCCAGCCAGCTCCTCAATATGGAGGGGAACGAGTATTTGGTCGTCTCCAACTATTCAAAATATTCCGATATCAATATCGTCAGCTATATTCCGGTGGCGTCCTTGCTTGTGGAGACCAAGGAACTTCGCAATTTTACGCTTCTCGCCGGTATGGTCTGCCTCGCTTTGGCCGGGGCTTTTGCCACCTATTTCTCCTATCGTCTGACCAAACCTCTTGGAACGCTGGTAAGGAAAATGCGGCTTGTGGAGCTCGGCGATTTCAAACAGAGCGTGCCGGCGGTGACCGAGGATGAAATCGGCCGGCTTGGCTCCGGTTTTAACCGCATGGTGGAAGAAATCGATCGGCTCGTTCATGAGGTGTACGTACTCGGCATGAGGGAAAAAGAGGCGGAATTGGCCGCCCTGCAAAGCCAGATCCATCCCCATTTTATTTATAATACGCTGGAGTCGATCAGCATGCTAGCCCGGCAGCATGGTAATGAGGACGTCTCGGAAATGACCACGGCTTTGGGCAGGCTGATCCGCAGCGCGGTGGAGCAGGATCAAAGCCTCATCCGGCTTGGCGAGGAGCTTGAGACGGCGGAATCCTATATTCACATCCAAAAAATGCGTCACGGTTCCAGGCTGCGGGCTATGTTTGATATCGAAGAAGGGCTGGAGGATTGCCTGGTTCCGAAGCTGCTGCTGCAGCCGTTGATTGAAAATGCGATTATGCACGGGATCGGGGACCGTGAGCAAGGGGGAACGGTTTACGTAACTGCGGCACGCTTTGAAGGTGTAGTGCTGCTGACCGTCAGCGATGACGGGCGGGGCATGTCGGAGGAGGAGTTGGCGGCACTGTGGGGTTCATTGGAGGAGGCTGGAGCTACTGCTGCAGCAAAAATGCCGGCGACGCCGTTACACGGTCATGGAGTGGCGCTTAAAAATATCAAGCAGCGCTTGCTGCTGATTTACGGCAGCGACTGCGATTTCGAAATCGATGGAAGCTTGGGGCAAGGCACGGCTTTTACCATAACACTGCCGTTCGTGGCACAAAAGGAGCAGGAGGTCGGCATCGGATGATCAAGCTTATGCTGGTGGAGGACGAGGATATTATCCGTAAAGGAATTCGCGATTTGATCGGCCGCGCGGCCCCCGATTTTGAGGTCGTATGCGAAGCCGCTCACGGCAAGGAGGCACTGGCTTACCTGGAACGCAATGTAGTGGATGCAATCATTACGGATATCCGGATGCGGGAAATGGACGGGCTGCAGATGGTGGAAAAGCTGCGGGCCGCGGGCCATGGTATGCCGATCGTCATTGTCAGCGGCTACGGAGATTTTGTTTATGCGAAAAAGGCGCTGCAATTCGGGATCGCCGATTACCTGTTGAAGCCCATAGACCGTAAGGATTTTGCGGCTGCTTTGGACAAGATTCGGCTAACCTTGAATCCTTCAAATGGAGATGCGGGTGAAGCCGGGCCCGAAAGCGAGCCGGGCGGAGGGCCGTCAAGCAGCGAGGGGCGCAGGATTATCCGCAAGCTGAAGACTTATATCGCCGAACATCCCGACGGCGATTTGCGCCTGCAGACGTTAGCGGATATGGTGCACCTTAACCCCTCTTATCTTAGCCAGCTTTTTAAGCAAGAGGAAGGCGGGAATTTGTCCGATTATATCGCCGAAACGCGCATCCGGCGCGCCTGCAAGCTGCTGGAGACGACGAAATTGAAGGTTTACGACATCGCCCGTTTGTCGGGATATCAGAGTCCGAAGCATTTTATGCTGGTATTTAAACAGCATACCGGAATGACGCCGGGAACCTACCGTGAACAAAAAGGAATGTAATAATACATAACATATTATGTTGTGTATTTCTTTTTTTATGGACGAAAATTCGGAATAATCTAAAAAAATCGTACCTTTTCTGAAGGTTTGGTGATTTTTTATATGTTCATATGTCAATATAATTAACTTCATAACCTGAATATAAACCATGCAGAGGGGGAAGCGGTATATGAAAAAATGGTTGACCGGTTTGTTGACATTGACACTTGGGGTGGGGCTGATCGGCTGCGCCGGACAAGAACAGCCGAATAACACGGCTGAAGAGAACGGAGGCACCGGCGGCGAGAAGGTCCTGCTCAAATTCGCGACTTGGGGAAATCCGGCACAGCTTGAGCTGTACAAGGGGCTGACCGATACTTTTACGCAGCAGCATCCGAATATTGAGGTGCAAATCGACACGATCCCGTTTGCGGACTATCAGCAAAAAATGTCCGTGCTGGCGGCAGGCCGGGAGCTGCCCGACATTGCCTGGGTCTCGGAGCGGATGGTGCCGCAATTTATGGCCAACGACATTCTGGCCGATGTCTCGGATATCGTTCAGGATGAGGCTTTTGACAGCGCTGACATTATCCCTTCGACGCTTGAGCTGTTCCGCCAGGACGGCAAGCTGTACGGGCTGCCGTTTTCCACTCCGCCCAGCGTGGTGTTCTACAACGAAGATTTGTTCAAGCAAGCGGGCTTAAGTACGCCAAATGAGCTTGCGGAAAAAGGGGAATGGACGTGGGAAAAGTTTGAAGAAGCCGCAAAAGCGATCAAGACGAGCGCTGCCTCGCCGAACGTTTACGGGGCTAACTTTTTCCGCGACTGGAAGACATGGATTATTCTCGCTTCATATTCCTGGTCGAACGGAAGCGGGCCGTTTAATCCGGAGATGACGGAGTACACCTGGAACGACCAATACGGGGTTGCAACCTTGGAGATGCTGAAGCGCATGATGTTCACGGACGGCTCGCATCCGAAGGCGGGAGAGCAGGTTAATTTTGAATCCGGGCAAATCGGTATGATTTTCGACAACTACAGCTTTGTGTCCAAGGCCAGAGAGATTCAAAATTTCAAATGGAGCATCGCGCCGATGCCGGCGGGCTCCAAAGGCAGCGTTCCGATGATGGGTCAGGCCGGCTACGTGCTGTTTAAAGACGGAAAACATCCGGAAGAAGCCAAGGAGCTGCTGAAATTCCTGGCCGGCAAAGAGGGCGTGCAGAAAACTTCGGCTTTCTTCGTGCCGCCGCGCCAATCGGTGCTGAATTCGGAGGAGTTCCTGAACGTGGAGGGCAATCCTGAAGCCGGGCACATCAAGCAGGCGGTCATCGACGAGATGCCTAAAGCGGTCGTGCAGCCGGGGCATATCCGCTGGCAGAACATCGACACGGAGATTTTGACGGGCTTTGATGCGCTGTTTGCCGGGCGGAGCGAACCGCAGCAAATTCAGGATGAGGTAAAAAGCAAGGTGGATGCCCTGCTGAGCAAATAGAGGCAGTTTTTGAGCATAGGGGGAACGGACATGAATCGTTTGGATCAAGCATTAAGCGGAAAGCCGGGGCTGCAGCTGTTCGTCAGCCTCCCGGCCAACGATATAAAACTTGCGGAGGCGGCGTTGACCGCGGGGGCCGACGGTCTGAAAGTGCATATCAACGTCGGGCACCGGGCCAGCGGCAATCGCTTCGGCGCACTGGACAGCTATGCCGGCATTTTCAAGGAAATCCGCTCCCGCTTTGACGGGCCCTTCGGGATCGTCCCCGGGGGGTCGGTGGAAGAGGTAAACCCGGAGGAAATAACCCGGCTCCCGGAGCTTGGCATTGATTTTTACTCAATCTACGCCTTTCACCACCCTTCTTTTCTACTGCGGGCTCCGGGGTTGGCCAGAACGTTTGCGATCGACAGCGGGTTCGACCGGGGCATTGTGGAAGGGGGAAGGGCTTTCGGGGTGAGCGCGCTTGAGGCTTCCATCGTTCCCGGCAATGAATACGGAACCAGGCTGACCCTTGCCGATCTGCTCCATTACCGCTGGCTCGCGGCACACACCGGTTTGCCGGTCATTGTGCCGACCCAGCGTAAAATCGCCCCGGAGGATATCCCGGCCTTGGCCGATAGCGGCGTCAAGGTGCTGCTGGTTGGGGCGGTGGTTACGGGCAATGAAGCGGAGGGAATCCGCCGGGAAGTTGCCGCTTTGCGAAATGCGATTGATCGGCTGTAGAGTGCGCTTATACTGCGGCTGCTATGCACGAGGCTCCGAAAGACAGGAGGAAAAGCGACATGACGACACTTGAAACGATAAAACCGGCAAGGCCCGGCCGTTCGCCCGGAAGGGAGGCACGGAAGACAAGGAAGGCCGGGGCCTTAAACCGGGGGGACAATTTGGCGGGCTGGCTGTTTGTGCTGCCGATGGTGCTGGGGTTCGTCCTGCTGCTGCTTGTCCCGCTGATTATGGCGCTTTATATGAGCTTTACCGATTGGCCGCTGTTGGGCGAGGCTAACTTCATCGGGTTCGAGAACTACCGCGCTATCGCGGGGGACGCGGAATTTTGGCGGGTGCTGGGCAATACGCTTTACTTTGCCGCCGGGCTTGTGCCGCTGAACATTATGTTGGCCTTGCTGCTGGCGCTTCCGCTATCGAAAAATATTCGCGGAGCGGGCTTTTTCCGGACCTTGATTTTTATTCCGGTCATGACTTCGCTGGTGGTGTGGTCGATTGTTTGGAAATACATGTTTGCCACCGATTCCGGGTTCATTAACCAACTGCTGAGCATGATCGGCATTACCGGACCGGCCTGGCTGTACGATACCCGGCTTGCCATGCCCGTAGTCATTGTGACCAGTCTCCTGAAAAATGTCGGTCTGAACATGGTGCTGTTCATTGCCGCGCTGCAGCAGGTTCCGGCCCAGCTCTACGAGGCCGCCAGGATCGACGGGGCCGGGAGAATGCGGATCTTTTTCCGGATTACCGTGCCGATGATCACGCCGACGATTTTTTTGACCATAATGATGACCATTATCGGCTCGCTGAAGGTGTTCGGACAAATTTACGTCATGACGCAAGGGGGGCCGTCCGGCAGCACCAAGGTGCTGGTCTACACGATTTGGGAACGAGCTTTTAAGCTGTTCGAGTTCGGATATGCTTCCGCGCTGGCTTATGTGCTGTTTGTCATTACCCTGCTGCTTACGCTGGTACAATGGCAGATGAGAAAAAGGTGGGTTCTGAATGAAAACTAGTCTATTCGCCAAAAGAAATAGCGCGGCAGGCGGGAACCTATTCCATTATGTGCTGCTGCTCGCCGTGTCGGTGGTGATGATGACCCCGTTCGTCTGGATGGTTTCCACTTCGCTCAAGCAGCCAGCCGACGTGTTTGTATTTCCGCCGCGGCTGATTCCGTCGCCGGTACGCTGGGCGAATTATGCCGATGTGCTGGAGACGATCCCGTTCCATCTGTTTTACGGCAACAGCGTGTATATCGCCCTTCTGGTCACGGCGGGAACTGTGCTTTTCTCCTCGATGGCCGGATATTCTTTCGCCCGGATTCCTTTCTGGGGGAGAAGCCTGGTGTTTCTGCTGCTGCTGAGCACGATGATGATTCCGAACGAGGTTATCGCCATTCCGATGTTTCTGTTTATGCGGGAGCTGGGATGGATCAATACGCATTTGCCGTTGATTATTTTGCCTGTGTTTGGCGCGGGCGGCGTGTTTGGGGTGTTTGTGATGCGCCAGTTTTTTCTGGGGATTCCGAAGGAGCTGGAAGAGGCGGCGATGATCGACGGCTGCTCGCGGCTGCGGATTTATTCCACGATCATGCTGCCCTTGGCGAAACCCGCAATCGCTACGTTGGTTATTTTCACGTTTTTAACAAGCTGGAACGATTTTTTTGATCCGCTGATCTTTATCAACGACCGCAAGCTGATGACCTTGCCGCTGGCATTATCGCTGTTTACCGACGAGTCGGGGACGTCGTGGCATCTGCTGATGAGCGCTTCGGTTATGGCGACCTTGCCGCTGCTGATCGTGTTCTTTTTCGCGCAGAAGCAGTTTATCGAAGGGGTGTCGATGACGGGACTGAAGGAATAGTGGGGGAAGAGTAGTTCCGTTTACTTAAGGAAAGAGCACAGAGAGGAGCAAGAAAAATGCACACCAGGACACGGATCATGGAAGCGGACGTGGTGGTTACCGGTGCGGGACCGGCGGGGATTGCCGCCGCCATCGCTGCCGGCAGGCAGGGGGCCAGCGTCATCCTGATCGAACGGTACGGGTTCGTCGGCGGGATGTCTACGGCCGCCGGGGTTTATCCTTGGATGACCTTCCACACGCAGCGTGGGGAACGGGTCATCGGCGGCATCGCCCAGGAGATTGTGGAACGCCTGATGGAGCGCGGCGGCTCGCCCGGCCATCTGCGCGATACCGTTGGCTTCGTGCACACGTTGACGCCGTACCATCCAGAGATATATAAGGTGCTGGCCGTTGATATGCTGCGCGAAGCGGGGGTGAAGCTCGTCTCGCACAGTTTTGTCGACGAGGTGCAGCGAGAGGGCGAATACATCCGGTCCGTGACCCTTACCGGAAAATCGGGGCGGATCAAGGTGAGCGGTGCGATGTTCGTCGACGCGTCCGGAGACGCGGACGTCGCCTATTTGGCGGGAGCGCCGACGCTGCAGGGGCGCGAGGGCGACGGGCTGGCGCAGCCGATGACGATGAAGTTCCGGATGCGGGGCGTTGACGTGGAGGCGATTCGGAAGGCGATGCTGGCCGATCGCGAAAATTTTTACCACAAGACGCCGTTTGCCGAGCTGGAGATGGGAAGTATTCCGCTCACGGGGGTTTCCGGTTTTTATAAGGAATGGAAGGCTGGCGGGGTGCCGATCAACCGCGATCAGGTCCTGTTTTTCATCGGGCCGGAGAAGGACGAGGTGCTGATCAACTGCACGCGGGTTCAAGGCTTAAGCGCGACCGATGTCGAGGAACTTACTTTGGCGGAGGAGGAAGGGCGCAGGCAGGTGCTGATGATGGCGGAATTTTTGCAAGCGCGGGTGCCTGGGTTCGCCGAGGCTTCCATTTCTTCGGTCGCGCCCCAGATCGGAATCCGAGAGTCGCGCCGGATCGACGGTTTGTACCGGTTAACGATGGAGGATGTGGTGGCGGGACGGCATTTTGAAGACGGCATTGCGAAGAGCGGCTATCCGGTTGACCTCCATGATCCGTCAGGCAAAGGGGTCATGGCGGCTACCATCGAAAATGACGGCTCCTACAGCATTCCTTACCGCTGCCTGGTGGCCCGAGGGCCGGTGAATCTGCTTGCGGCGGGACGCTGCATTTCCACCACGCATGAAGCGCTGGCGACCACGCGCTTGACGCCCAGCTGCATGGCTACGGGAGAAGCGGCGGGTACGGCGGCGGCTCTAGCTTGCAAAGCGGGGATCGCCGCGGCGGAAGTGGATGCAGCGCTGCTCCGGGAGTTGCTGCAGGCGCAAGGGGCTATTGTGTGAAGGGGGACGGGGGCTGCCGCCCCCTTCTTATACCATAGGCGGATTCGCGGGAGGCTGGATGCAAAAAATCAGGCGGCCCGAGGCCCCGTCTGGGACCTTTCACCGGAAAATAGCGGCACTTTATGGCCCTATTTTTCGGGTTGGAGCCTGATCTGACCATTAGCGGAATTTTTTGTTCTTATTTTCCAATGGATCGTGCAAAAAGCGGCTAATTCACTACGATTCGGAAAAATAACGACATTAATGTCCTCTATTTCGCTCGCAGTGGGTAATTTCGCCGAAATAGCACCATTTTTTACCCTTATATTTCTCCCTGAGTATTTCAACAAGCTAAATCAATATGTTCATTGGCTTCCTATCTTCTCCTCTGTGTAAAATCCCCAGAAAAGTGTTGTAACCCGCGCCAAAACAAGGTATAGTGAATATGCAAAAAATGAATCGCTGAACCTGCTAAAGCCATACCAATGGATATGGCTTTTTTTTCTTAAGATAAATGTAAGTGTATGCTTCGAAGTTGCCGCGTCTTTTTATCATAAGAAAAACGCCGCTAAACGCGGTTTTACTTCCTGTGGGAGCGCGCCGTGGGGCGTTTTCCCATGACAGAACTACTAAAGGAGTTGATGCATCGATGATTGAACTGGCTGCGGTGGAAAAACACTTTGCGGGTCAGGTTGTCGTGCATCCGCTATCGCTCACCATAAAGGAAGGGGAATTCCTGACCTTGCTGGGCCCGAGCGGCTGCGGCAAGACGACGATTTTGCGCATGATAGCGGGATTTGAACAGCCGACGTCGGGAAAAATTCTGCTGGATGGGACCGATCTGACGAATCTGCCTCCCAACCGCCGGGATTTGAACCTTGTGTTCCAGCATTACGCCTTGTTCCCGCATATGACGGTAGAGGAAAATATCGCATTTGGTTTGAAAATGAAAAAAATGCCGGCAAAGCAGCAGAAGGAACGCATTCAAGAGGCGGTGGAGATGACGCAGTTGACCGCACTTGTCAAGCGTTATCCGCATCAGCTGTCCGGCGGGCAGCAGCAGCGGGTGGCCATCGCCCGGGCGATCGCCAACAAGCCCCGCGTTTTGCTGCTGGACGAGCCGCTCGGAGCGCTCGATCTGCAGCTGCGCAAAAGCCTGCAAGCCGAGCTGAAACAGTTGCAGCGCAGCCTGGGCATCACGTTCGTGTATGTAACGCACGATCAGGAGGAAGCGATGATGATGTCCGACCGGATCGTCATCATGAACAGCGGCCGGGTGGAGCAAATCGGCACGCCGCGGGAAATTTACGCTACCCCGGCAACGCTGTTCGCCGCCACCTTTGTCGGCGAGAACAATATCTTTTCGCTGGACGGGCGGCTGTTCGCGGTGCGGCCGGAGAAGCTTCGGGTCACCTCCGGCAGCGGCATCGGCAACGCGAAAAGTACCGGCGAAGTGCAGGATGTGCTTTATTTGGGGAGCGTTCATAAATTGATCGTCCAGCTCGATAACGAGCCGATGACCGTTTCGATCGTGCTGGATGCGGCGGATGACCATCCTTATCAAATCGGTGAGCAAGTTGGGGTGGATTGGAAGCCGGAGGACGAGGTGATCATCGGGCCATGAAAAAATCAAGCCTGAGCCTGCTCCCGGTTCTGCTGTGGCTGAGCCTGTTTCTGGTGGTTCCGATGCTGATCGTCGTGGGCATTTCCTTCATGGGCCGCGACAGTTTGGGCAATGTGGTGCTGGACTTCAAATTCGACGCCTACGCCATGTTTTTTGATCCGCTTTATTTGGGGATTTATTGGGATACGATCGTTTTGTCCGTGCTGACGACCGTTTTCTGCCTGCTGCTCAGCTATCCGCTGGCTTATTATATTGCGAACGCCGGGCCGCGCATGCAAACCTGGGGGCTGGTGCTGATTACGGTGCCTTTTTGGATCAATTTCCTGATCCGCACCTACGCCTGGGTGCTGCTGCTTCGCACCCAAGGGGTTGTCAATGAACTGCTGCTGGACTTCGGTTTGATTGCCGAACCGCTGCAGATGCTATATACGCGGGGCGCGGTGCTGCTCGGCATGGTATACACGTTTATTCCGTTTATGGTACTGCCGATCTATGTCGCCCTGGAGCAGATGGACAAAAAGCTGCTTGAGGCCGCCAGCGATTTGGGCGCTTCGCGTTGGCGGGCGTTCTGGCATATTACGCTGCCGCAGACGAAATCGGGGATTATGACCGGAGCGGTGCTGGTTTATGTTTCGACGACCGGCATGTTCGTCGTCACGGACATTTTAGGCGGCGCGAAGTCGGCCATGATCAGCAATATCATTCAGAGCCAGTTTCTGGGGGCGCGTAACTGGCCGTTCGGCTCGGCGCTGTCGGTGATCTTCGTCATCACCTCGCTGATCCTGATCGGACTGTTCAACCGGGCGATGACCTCAAGGTACCAAACCGCGCGGGAGGTGCGCTCATGAAAACGAAAAGCCATCCGCTGCTGGGCATCCATGCCCTGATCATGATGATTTTCATTTATGTGCCGATCGCTTTTATCGTCGCCTATTCGTTTAACAGCTCGAGGCTGGCTGCGGACTGGAGCGGGTTTACGTTCGAGTGGTACGTGTCCTTGTTCGACAACCGGCATGTGATGGAGGCGCTTAGCAACAGCTTGACCGTAGCGGTCGTTTCCACGATCGTTTCCACTGTGCTGGGCACTTTGGCCGCGCTGGCCATGCGCAAGGTCGGCAGAAGGACCAAGGCCGGTATGGGCGGGCTGTTGTATATGCCGATTATCGTCCCGGATATTATTATGGGTTTGTCCTTGCTGGTGCTGTTTACTCAGCTTCATATGCCGCTGGGCAAACTAACGATTATGATCGCACACATCACGTTCAGCTTGTCATATGTTTACGTCGTCGTCTCGACCCGGCTGTCCGGCATGGGCAGCCAGCTGGAGGAAGCCGCGCAGGATTTGGGCGCCGGGACCTGGCAGACGTTCCGCCACGTGACCCTGCCGCAGATTTTGCCGGGCATCATCTCCGGAGCGTTAATCGCTTTTACGCTGTCGCTGGACGACTTTATGGTTAGCTTTTTTGTCAGCGGACCGAATTCGACAACATTGCCGATTTATATCTACGGTCAGGTGAAACGGGGTATTTCCCCGGAAATTAACGCGCTATGTACGATTTTGATCCTGGTCACGGTAACGCTGATCTTCCTCGCTCAATTTGTGCTAAACCGTGGCAAGGGGCAAAAAAAGCAGTCGGTGCTGCCGTTTTAGGTTTTTTGACAGACTTAAACAAGTGCGCGATTGCTTATGAATCTGGGCAAAACACCTTGATCGGAGCATAATAGCGGCCGTGGAGAACGTCAGTTAGGCCAATACTGTTGTGTCAAATCTAATCTCACAAGATCCATTTGTCTAGCCACAACACTTCTAACGGTTGCCACAAGCGCTATTTGTTCCAAAAACGGTGATTTCAATTTGTAACGGTTGCCATGGAGCTTATTGCGCCGAAAATCGGTAATTTTTGCTTGGATTTAGGCAAATAACGGCGCTCGCAACCTTTAGAATTTAGGAAAGGCCTTTTTTCGGCAAATAGCCGCTGCTGCAACCGTTAGATCCGTTCCGGGAAGCTCTTTCGGGGAATCTTGGGCAAAAGTGAATGCAACGCAACAATAAGATGATGAAAGAAGAGGAAAGGAGACTGAGAATTGAAAAAAATGAAATGGGCCGGCTTGCTGCTGGCGGTAACGATGATGGTGGGGCTGCTGGCCGGTTGCGGCGGCGGCTCGTCTAAGGAGACGCTGAACATTTACAGCTGGGCGGACAACTTCGATGAGGAAGTGCTGGCGCAATTCGAGAAGGAATACAATGTGAAAATCAATTACGACGTGTTCGCCAACAACGAGGACCTGCTGGCCAAGATCAAAGCCGGCGGGGGCGGTTACGACTTGATACAGCCTTCCGACTACATGGTGGCCACGATGATCAAGCAGGACCTGCTGGCTCCGCTGGACATGGCCAATATTCCGAATTTCGCAAACGTAGCTGACGCTTATAAAAATCCATCATACGACCCCGGGAATAAATACTCGATCGTGTATACTTCCGGCGTAACGGGGATCGCTTACAATAAGAAGTATGTGAAAGAGGAAATCAACAGTTGGGAAGACCTGTGGAAACCCGAATACGCGGGCAAGGTGATCCTGCTGGACGACAACCGCGAAGTCATCGGCATGGCGCTGAAAAAGCTCGGTTACTCCAACAGCTCGACCAATGAAACGGAAATCACCGCGGCTGTCGACGAGTTGAAAAAGCTGCTGCCGAGCGTGCTGGCCTTCGACACCGACAATATCAAGCAAAAGATGATTCAGGAAGAAGGCTGGATTGCGACGGTATGGTCCGGGGACGCTTCCTATATCGCCAAGGATAATCCGGATGTTGCTTACGTGGTGCCGAAGGAAGGCGGTACGATCTGGTCGGACAACTATGCGATTCCGAAGGATTCCAAGCACAAGGAGCTGGCCGAGAAATTTATCAATTTCATGCTCGATCCGCAAGTCAGCGCGAAAAACTACGAAGCGATCGGCTACAGCGACCCGAACACGAAAGCGGCGGAATTCCATAGCCAGGAATATATGAACGACAAAATGATCAATTTGACCAATGATGAGCTGTCCCGCACCGAGTGGCTCGGCGATGTGGGTGACAAGCTGCAAGTTTACGACCGCTACTGGACGGAATTGAAGAGCGGCCGCGAGTAACGGTTGACGCAGGAACGGATAGGAACAGTGTCATGGATTTCCCGAGGCGGGGACCGTGGCGCTGTTTTTTTAAAATTCCGGTCATTGTAGAGGGCGATGCGCAGGTAGAGAGGGGAGAGAGGAGGGGCATGGGGACTAAGGGACACCAGCGCCGTTATTTGAGGAAAAACGGAGGTTTGCAAAATGTAACGGACACAACTGCACTTATTTACCTCAAAGCGGCCTGGATGAACGGGTTTTAGAGCGAAATAGGGTCATGTGTGTCCGTTAGAGCATCGCCCAAAGTTTAGAAGAGCCTCCAATCGCACCAAAGTAGAGGTCAGAGCCATTAATAGAGCTAGAATAAAAAGGACGCCGTCAGGCGTTTTTCTTATAGCGGGGCAAATCAGTTTGAACGGTCTAAAGAGAGTTTGTTCTTGCGTTTCGGGATAAAACGGTTACAATTAAATCAACTAGTAATGTTAACGTTAACATGCATTTGATATTATGGAATCTATGAGGCTGAAAAACGAAGGGAGCACGGGGAAATGGCCAAAACGTTTCTGGGGAAAAATTTTTTGCTGAACAGCGATACGGCGAAGGAGTTGTATCATCAATATGCCAAGGAGCTGCCGATCATCGACTATCACTGCCATCTGAGCCCGCAGGAGATTTACGAGAACAAGAAATTCCGCAACATTACCGAGGCCTGGCTGGGCGGCGACCATTACAAGTGGCGGGTGATGCGCGCCTGCGGCGTTGACGAGGAACTGATCACCGGCGGGGCGGACGACTACGACAAGTTCCTGGCATGGGCGAAAGTGGTGCCGCAGCTGCTCGGAAATCCGCTGTACCATTGGACGCATCTGGAGCTGCAGCGGTTTTTCGGCATCGACGAGCTGCTGAACGCACGGACGGCGCCGGCGATTTGGGAGCGGGTCAATGCCCTGCTGCAGGGCGAGGGGTTCGGCGCGCGGGATCTGATCAAGAAATCGAAGGTGACCGTGATATGCACCACCGACGACCCGGCGGATTCGCTGGAATATCATTCCAAAATCAAAGAGCTGGAGGATTTCGACTCGAAGGTGCTGCCGAGCTTCCGGCCGGATAAATTTCTGGAGATCAACCGCGATACGTTCAAACCTTGGCTAAGCAAGCTGGAAGCGGCGGCGGGCAAAGCGGTGGACAGTTATGGCGCGCTGCTGGAGGCTCTGCGGGAACGGATCGAATTTTTCCATCAAGCTGGGGGCCGGGTGTCCGACCATGCGCTGGACACGATGGAATACCAGGAGACGACGTTGCGGGAAGTGGAGGCCATTTTCGACAAGGCGCTCAAGAAAGGCAGCGTCACCCCGGCGGAGGAGCGGAAGTATAAGTCCTACACGATGCGTTTCCTAGGTAGGGAGTACGCCGAGCGGGGCTGGGCGATGCAGCTGCACATCCATGCGCTGCGCAACACGAACAGCGCGATGCTCAAACGCCTCGGACCGGACACCGGCTACGACGCGATCAATGACGGTCCCGTCGCCGCCGCGCTGGCCGGCTTGCTGAACGCACTGGAACGTGACGGGGCGCTGCCGAAGACGATTTTGTACTCGCTGAACCCAAACGACTATCCGGCGCTCGCCAGCATTACGGGCTGCTTCCAAGGCGGCGGCGTCCCGGGTAAAATCCAGTTCGGCACCGCCTGGTGGTTCAACGACAACAAGGACGGGATGATCGAGCAAATGAAGACGCTCGCCAATCTCGGCGTGCTGGCGCAGTTCATCGGCATGCTGACCGATTCGCGCAGCTTCCTGTCCTACACGCGGCACGAGTACTTCCGCCGTTTGCTCTGCGATGTGCTCGGGGACTGGGTGGAGCGGGGCGAAGCGCCTAAGGATTTCGAGCTGCTCGGCACCATGGTGACCGATATTTGCCACAATAATGCCAAACGGTATTTTGCGTTTCCGGAATAAAAGAACGAATGGACGCTTCATGTCCGTTAGCGATCAAACACATCGCCATTGCGCGAAAAAACCAGCCGGCAGGGGGATTTTCTGAGCCGGCTGGTTTTATGCTTTAAGCGATGATTCGAATATTTCGGCGGCACCCGGCCTTATAGCCCGTATACATGCAGCTATCGTCTTGCCGTAAATATGCCGCAGTTTTTTCGTCCTTCTGCCGCCGTTATTCTATACGATCTCCACCGGGATCAACTGGAACTCGTTCACGTCCGCGAGCCCGCGGTTAGTAATGCGGAGCTCCGGAATGACCGGCAGGGCGATCAGCGAAAACGTCATGAACGGCGCGTTCAGCGGGCACCCGAGCTGCTGCCAGGCGGCCTCCAGCTGCTTGACCTGCGCGGCCACCGTTGCCAGCGGCTGATCGGACATCAGGCCGGCGATCGCCATCGGTACGGCGGCCAGCACCTGACCGTCCTGCACGGCGATCATGCCGCCGCCCAGCTTGGCCAGCTCGTTCGCGGCAAAAGCCATGTCCTCTGTGTTGGCGCCCATCACGAGCAGGTTGTGGCTGTCATGCGCCACCGTCGAGGCGACGGCGCCTCGCTTCAGCCCAAACCCGCGGGCAAACGCCAGCGAAATATCGCCGGAGCCGTAATGGCGGTCGAGGCAGGCCAGCGTGAGGACGTCCTGCGCCAGGTCCGGCTGAATGAACCCGCCCTCTACCTTCAGGCGGGCGGTGCCCTTTTGCGTGCGTGCGCTGTTTTCGATCACGTCGACGACATGCACGGTCGTCTCGCTCCGCCCGCTTTGGCTGGCCAGCAAGAAATCGCCCGGCTTCAAAGGGCGGGCCAAATGCACCGAATTGCGCGCCCGCTCCGGATACGGATACGCCGGGAAAGGCACGCGCAGCTCTCCGCTATCGTAAACGACGGTCCCGTCCGCAATCACGGTGGACGGCTCCATCCGCTTGAGATCGGCGATCAGCAGCAGGTCGGCGCATTTTCCCGGAGCGATGCCGCCTACGTCGCCGTCCACCTTGAAATAACGGGCCGTGTTGATCGTGCTCATCTGAATCGCGGTGACCGGGTCCACGCCTTCCTCAATCGCGCGGCGCACGACATGGTTCATGTGGCCTTTCTCGATCAGCGTCTGCGGGTACACGTCGTCGGTGACCAGCATGATGTTCGCCGTATCCGCGTGATCTTCGGTCACCACCTTGATTACTTCCTTGACGTCATGCCAGGCGGAGCCCTCGCGGATCATCAGATGCATGCCGAGGCGCAGCTTCAGCAGCCCCTGCTCCCGCGTGACCGTCTCGTGGTCGGAGGTGACGCCGGAGGCGATGTAAGCCTGCAGCATATGCTCATCCTCACTAGGGAAATGGCCTGTCACCGTTTTTCCCGCTTCCATCGTCGCCCTTATCTCTCCGCTCATTTTGCCATCCCCGTAAACGACGCCAGGGAAGTTCATCACTTCGCCCAGCCCCTCTACACCGTCCCAGGTCATGCCTTCGGCGATGTCCTTGGCTTCCAGCGCCGCCCCGGCGTCCTCCAAGTGGTCGGTGGCCGGCACGCAGGACGGGAACGTGGTGAACACCTTGAGCGGCAGTCCCCGGCCTTCCTCATGCATCCAGCGTACGCCTTCGGCGCCGAACACGTTGGCGATTTCGTGCGGATCCATGAAGACGCCGGTCGTCCCTTTGGCCAAAGCGGCCTTGGCAAACTCGGTCACCGACAGCATCGTGCTTTCCACATGCATATGGCCGTCCAGCAACCCCGGGGCGATGTAACGTCCCACGGCGTCGATCACGGCCGTCTCCTCGCCGATCGTATGCCCGGCGTCCCCAACGTAAGCGATGCGTCCTTGGGCCACGGCGACATCCGTATGCGGCAGAAGCTCCCCGGTGTAAACATTAACTAAGGTGCCGTTTTTGACGACCAAATCGGCTTTCTTTTTCCCGACGGCCACTTCCGCCAAAACCCGGCTTACCTCGTACAGCTTTTTTCTTGCAGCAGGTTTCATTCCCCGGTTCACTCCTTTACTGTTCGCTAAAATAGCGCCTTAAAACTCTTCAGTTCTTACGCCTAATCATAACAAAAAAGGCCGCCCTTAGAACAGTGGAGACTGTTCAGGGCAGCCCTTGCCTTTAAGAGGTTGTTCAAAAAGTCCGCTTTTGATCACGAAGTGAATCAAGAAGTAGTTCGGCATCGAATCTTGAATTCAGCCGGGCCTAAGCATATGCTTACGAAGCATGTTTCCTGCGGAAACATTTCAGGTGCTCACGTACCCAAAATGTACGCTCCGCTCCTTACGTCCCTAGCTTCATCCAACCTTCTCGTTGCTTAAAACCGAACTTTTTGGACACGCATTTTAAGGCTCGGCCTTAAGCTTTCGCCGGATTTACTTTTTCGATGACTTGGTCGACCAGGCCATACTCTTTGGCTTCGAGAGCGCTCATGAAGTAGTCGCGGTCGGTGTCTTTTTCGATCCGTTCCAGCGGTTGGCCGGTGCGTTCCGCGAGAATGTGGTTCAGCTTGTCGCGCATCTTCAGGATGCGGCGGGCCCGGATTTCAATATCCGTTGCCTGGCCTTCCGCGCCGCCGAGCGGCTGGTGGATCATGATCTCGCTGTTCGGCAGGGCGTAGCGCTTGCCAGGAGCGCCGGCGTTCAGCAGAAACGCGCCCATGGAAGCGGCAAGGCCGACGCAGATCGTGGAGACGTCCGCTTTGATGAACTGCATCGTATCGTAAATGGCCATGCCTGCGGTAATCGATCCGCCGGGGCTGTTGATGTAGAGGGAGATGTCCTTCGTCGGATCTTCCGCATCCAGAAACAGCATTTGAGCGATGATGGAGTTGGCCACGACGTCATTGACTTGCGAGCCCAGGAAAATGATCCGGTCCTTAAGCAGTCTGGAATAAATGTCGTAGGCGCGTTCGCCGCGGTTGCTTTGTTCAACGACCATAGGAATATAACTCACCGATAAAACCTCCTTAAATTTGGAGTGGCTGCAGGCAGTTATCCGGCTTCCGGCGTATGTATGGGCCACTTCACCCGGATCGCTTGCACGGCAGCTTCTCGCTTGGGATGAGATTGCTTTAAAATCGGTTCGATCAATCATCAGAATTGACGGAAACGATCGATTATAACCTCATCATAAACAATTTATTCGCAAAAGTCAAAGATAGTCAAACTCAGGGGATAAAAAAAGCCCAATGTCATTGATACAGTCATTCAGGCGATGAAATTCAGCGTTCGGTTATTAGGCAGTTAGTTAAGTATGGCGCGCCCGCGAGGAATCGAACCTCGATCTCAGGCTCCGGAGGCCTACGTCATATCCATTGGACCACGGGCGCAAATTGCAAATTTAGCGTGCAAAATTGATTATATGGTATCGTCAAAGGAAATGCAAGTGGTATTTATTAGCATGGGCAAAATTCGCAGCAGACTAGCGCTGGCTTATTATGCGCTGAACCGCTTTTGGATAATCACTGCCGTGCCTTATGCGCTTTCGAAATTCAGGTTTATTTAACTTCTTAATTCAGTAATTAAACTAAAAGTAAGGGAAGTGTAGCTTTCAATATGCCTAAACTGGCAAGAACAACAAATAGCACTATAATGGGTGCAAGTATTTTGTTGGGTAAGTTGAATTTATTTGCTACCCCTATAAAGAGTGATACCATTAGCAAAAATAAGATAAAGCAAAGAATGAACAATTTGCTTTCTTTGATAAATAAAGTATAAAGTTGATACTCATTAATAGATAGTGCTTGAATTTGCTGAATCTCTCGAGCAGAAGAATTTCGAAATGTGTTAAAGCGCAGGGAAATCCTCTTTTCAATGTAAACAGATTTTTTATTGTCCTAAATAAGTTTTTGACGGGTGGTCGTGATTGTGGTCCGGCATTATTGAATATCACCTTGTTTGTTTTTCTTTTTTTGCTCAAGGGTGAGAAATGCGGTGTCCACAGCCTCTTGTCCCTTCACTTCCACCTCGGCAAGTGCCTCATCCAAGGTTATTTCATTTTGCAGATGCTTGTCCAATACGACTTGGGCAGCATCTTGAAAGGCGTTGAGGATCTCGGCATCAACTTGGGTATACAGGTCTACATAATTAGGATTTGCTTTAAGGGTGTAAAGAGGAGACAATTCATGATCTCCAACCGGTTCCACGTACTCGGTTACAGCAGGCAGCCCGTAATTTGGCTGGTTTTTGGCCAATAGTTGGCTGTTTACCGGATCTCCGGCTATAAATTTAACAAGTTTCATCGCTTCGGCTGCGTGTTCTGTGCTTGAAGAAACGCCAAAAAAGTCAAATATTTCGTAGAAATTCATATAATCCGGATTCAAAGGGTCCACCGGAGCTGTAACCATTCCCCAATCGATCAAAGTAGCTCCTTCAAAATGGGAGAACGGCTCGAAATCATATGCAAAAGCATTGGAACTAACGGTCATGGCGGCATTTTCAGTTAAAAACTTGGGGTGTTCCATCGAATCGGGTTCTTCTCCCTGATCATAAACCGCCCCGGCGCGAAAAGCTTTCACCGCTGCTTTCCAGATGGACTTCCATTTATCCGTATTCATCGTGACTTTCATGGTTTTTGGATCGAGATAAGTCAGGTTTTCCGTTTGACCGGCTTTTAAAATAAAGTTCATGGTAACATTGCGATAATAGTTCATTTGTATTCCGTAAAGGGACTCTCCTTGATCATCTTCTGTCGGGAACCGTTCGGCTAATGCAAACACCTCTTCCCAGGTCATTCCGTTTTGCGGGTATGGGATATGATAAGCATCAAATAGCTTCTTGTTATAATAAAGCGCCTCGCTATGAAAAGTAGGCGGAAGAGCATAATACTGGCCGTTATCCGACGCAGCTTCCAAAAGTGACGTAACAATCGGAGAAAGGTCGCCGGATTCCGATCCATTGGTGAATGGGGGAGAAATCGGTTTTAATATCCCCTTTTCAATAGCCGTCTTATATTGCTCCATACCATTGATGTAAATAACATCAGCTCCACGATTCCAACCCGTTTCTTCGGATACCGGATCACTTGGAATCACTTGAACATCGATATTGGGATATTTGTTTTCAAAAGCATAGCCAAAGTTAACATAAAATTGCTTGGCGGACGGATAAGCAACTTTGAGGACGACAGGCTCCTCCGGCTGACGCGTTTGGCAGCTTGACAATAAGACGGTTATAAGCGCCAAGCCTATAAATGTACGCGTTATTTTATACATGTTCTGATCCCCTTTGTTATAAACGGGTGCAGGCTAGGAAAGCTTGTTCCGGCGACTCCCGACCTTCCCGCACAAGAAATTTACTCGCTGGACAGCATGCGATCAACGTAGGCATTGATCAGGTTATACGCCTGCTCGGAAACGGCATTTTCTTCTTTTGAGGGCTGCAGCATGTAGAAGGATTCGATATTTTTGTCGGCATTCCCTAATGAAATATAATCGGCCAGCGAAGAAAACCCGTATACGGAACGGTATTCCCACTCCGCCACTTTGCCGGACAAGAAAAATCGGATCAACTCCCAGGCCGCCTCAGTTTGCGTCGAGTTGGCGGGAATCGCCCAAAGTCCCTCTAACGAAATATGATGGCTGATTTCCGGAGAGCCTGGACTGACCGGCATGGTGACCAGTTTCCACTTGATTTCGGAGCCTTGCTGCTCTACAACTTTAAAATCTTCGTAATTAACCACGGCCATCGCGTAGTTTTCTGTAATGAAGGCGTTTTGGTTTATATCGTTGATGGCGATATTTCCGCGTTTTAACGGTTCCTTCACCAATTTTAAAATTTTGCTCCATGACGGACTATCTAAAGTGAGCCTGTCCGTATGTTCGTCGTATGCCCGAAGGCTTTCGGTTCTCCCTATATCAATCAACCAATCGGCCGCAGACGGATAGGGTAAGGTTAGGCCTTTCGGAAATCGATTGGCCAACATAATCGTATCCTTCCAAGACATTTGGTTGCCGGGATATTCCACACCGTATTGATCAAACAGTTGTTGGTTGTAAACTATAGCGCTGCTGAAAAAGGAAGGAGGCAGTCCGTACAGTTCGCCGTCGCCGTAATGTTTCGTTAACTCGACGACACCGGGGATCAGCGTATCCAAAGGAAAGGAATCTCGGGCAACATCATCGTCAAGCTTTTGGAGCAATCCGCTTTCAGCGGCTTCCCGAAAATCATCGCCAGACAAATAAATCAAATCTACTTTATTGTTTTTCATCCATTCTTGTAATGTCACTTTTCCTTTGACGAGATCGTTCGTCGGAACGACGGTATAGTGCAAATTCGGATATTCCAGCGCCAATAGAGAGGCATATCTGTCATCGAAATGTTTTTGCGAGAAGTAACCGATATTTAAACTAAAGCTAACCTCTTTATCTTTAAGAGAAGACGTGTCCCCGGCACAACCCGATACAATCGCCAAATTTAAAGCCATGAAAAATAACAGCAATCCGCGCAATTCCCGAACCTCGTTTCCAATAAATTCTATTACTTTAACTATTTTATAGTAAATCCGAATGCAATACCTGTAAATTAAAAAAATCCGGCTCATGCGTTGTCTAAATTCATTCTTAGGGCGGTGTTTATTGGACAACCCTACCGACAAAACTAAAATGGGATGGACAAGAAGCACAGCGATAAAACGGTTTCTTTACTTACCGCCGTATAACCATACCAAAGTTTGAGAATTCTACGGACGTCAGGCTTGCAACCACGTTAAAAATTGGTTAAAATAACGGTGGGACTTAAAAAGTTAACCCGGGACATTTTAAGGCCAAGGAGATGGAGAGAAGAAGGAGCTTGCAGGAATGGAGATCATGCGTAACCTTTTGGAAATTCAGAAGCAGCTTCTGCCTGATCTCATGGACATTCTCAAGAAAAGGTACACCATACTTCATCAGATCATGTTATCTGACGTAATTGGCCGCAGAACCTTGGCAACTTCACTGGATATGACGGAGCGTGTGTTGCGGGCCGAAACGGATCTTCTGAAGGCTCAGGGCCTGATTGAAATCGAGAATATCGGCATGAGAATCAGCGATGCGGGCAGGCTTCTGCTTGAGGAATTGGAGCCGGTGGTCAAGGAGTTGTTTGGCCTCGCCAATTTGGAAGAAGCGATCCGTCAGAGCTACGGCCTGCGCAAAGTCGTGGTCGTCCCCGGAGATTGCGACGCTTCGCCGCTGGTGAAGCGGGAACTGGGGCGCGCGGGAGCCAAGGCGCTCTTAAGCTCCATGAGCGAGGGCGACGGGGTTGCCGTTACCGGCGGAACGACGCTGGCGGAGGTTGCGGAGCAATTGAATCCGCCGCATAACGTGACGATGAAGGACAGCTGGTTTGTGCCTGCGCGCGGTGGATTGGGCGAGAGCCTGGAAATTCAGGCGAACACGATCGCATCCGGGATGGCAAAACGAGTAGGGGCAGGTTACCGCCTGCTGCACGTACCTGATTTGCTCGGCAAGGAAGCTTATGAATCGCTTGTCCACGATCCGAACATTGAAGACATCGTCAATATGATCCGGCAAGCCCGGATCGTGGTGCACGGCATCGGCGACGCGATGGAGATGGCGCGGCGGCGCAAGCTGGAGCCGCAGGTGACCGAACAGATCCGGAAGGAAGGCGCGGTCGCGGAATCATTTGGTTATTACTTTAATGAAGACGGCGTCGTCGTCCACAAAATGCGGACTCTGGGCCTTCGCTTGGAAGACATCATGAAGACGGAAACCGTAATCGGGATTGCCGGGGGCAAGAGCAAAGCCAAGGCGATTCACGCCGTGCTGCGCTTTGGCCAAGAGGACATCCTCGTCATCGACGAGGCCGCCGCGGCGGAGATCGTAGCCCAGCTCGGGCAGGATGCCCAGCAAGAAATCAAGTGAAGCTAATGATGTTTACTCATGGCGGGCTTTTTAGCCTGTCTTGAATAATAAAAAAACAAACACTAGGAGGAACTATTCATGAGTGTAAAAGTAGGTATTAACGGTTTCGGACGTATCGGACGCCTGGCTTTCCGCCGCATTCAAAACGTGGAAGGCATCGAAGTAGTAGCTATCAACGACCTGACGGACGCCAAAATGCTGGCTCACCTGTTGAAATATGATACAACGCAAGGCAAATTCGAAGGCGACATCGAAGTTCATGACGGCTTCTTCAAAGTGAACGGCAAAGAAGTTAAGGTTCTGGCTAACCGCAACCCTGAAGAACTGCCTTGGGGCGAGCTTGGCGTAGACATCGTTCTGGAGTGCACAGGCTTCTTCACAACGAAAGAAAAAGCTGAGCTTCACCTGAAAGGCGGCGCGAAGAAAGTCGTTATCTCCGCTCCGGCTACCGGCGACATGAAAACGGTCGTTTACAACGTTAACCACGAAATCCTGGACGGCTCCGAAACGGTTATCTCCGGCGCTTCCTGTACGACAAACTGCTTGGCTCCTATGGCTAAAGCATTGAACGACAAATTCGGCATCGTAGAAGGCTTGATGACGACGATCCACGCTTACACCGGCGACCAAAACACGCTGGACGCTCCGCACGCGAAAGGCGACTTCCGCCGCGCCCGCGCCGCTGCCGAAAACATCATTCCTAACACGACCGGTGCAGCTAAAGCAATCGGCCTCGTAATTCCTGAGCTGCAAGGCAAACTGGACGGCGCCGCTCAACGCGTGCCTGTACCGACCGGTTCCTTGACTGAACTCGTTACCGTGCTGAAAACCAAAGTTACCGCCGAAGAAGTGAACGCTGCGATGAAAGCCGCTTCCGACCCTGAAACTTTCGGCTACACGGAAGACGAAATCGTATCTTCGGACATCAAAGGCATGACCTTCGGTTCCCTGTTCGACGCTACTCAAACCAAAGTTCTGACTGTGGGCGACCAACAGCTCGTTAAAACCGTGGCTTGGTACGACAACGAAATGTCCTACACCGCTCAATTGGTTCGTACCTTGGAATTCTTCGCAAAAAAAGTTAAGTAATATCCCGGCCAACCTGATATAAATCCCAAAGAGGAGCAACCTGTCAATAGGACTCCTCTTTGGTCTTGAAGCAAGAACGATATTCACACACACACGCATGTTTAAATAAAAAATAGAGATACAGACTTACGCTTAGGAGAGAAATCAGAATTATAGCCGTGGATGCGCGGTTTTCAAAGCTTGGGAGAACCTGCGCACACCTTTAGGAGGAACGTGGAGATGAACAAGAAAAGTGTACGTGATGTGGAAGTAACCGGAAAACGCGTATTTGTCCGCGTCGATTTCAACGTGCCGATGCAAGACGGGAAAATCACCGACGATACCCGGATCCGCGAAACGCTGCCGACGATCAACTACCTGATCGAAAAAGGCGCGAAAATCATTCTCGCCAGCCACTTGGGACGTCCGAAAGGCCAAGTCAACGAATCGATGCGCCTTACCCAGGCTGCAGAACGCCTGTCCGAGCTGCTCGGCAAGCCGGTAGCCAAAGCCGATGAAGCGGTTGGCGACGCGGTTAAGGCAAAAGTGGCCCAATTGAACAACGGCGATGTACTGGTGCTGGAAAACGTCCGTTTCTATCCGGGCGAAGAGAAAAACGATCCGGAACTGGCCAAACAATTCGCGGAGCTTGCCGATCTGTTCGTCAACGACGCGTTTGGCGCGGCTCACCGGGCGCATGCGTCGACCGAAGGTATTGCCCATTACCTGCCAGCCGTATCCGGCCTGCTGATGGAAAAAGAATTGTCCGTTCTCGGCAAAGCATTGTCGAACCCGGACCGTCCTTTTACGGCCATCATCGGCGGATCGAAGGTGAAAGACAAAATCGACGTCATCGACAACCTGCTGAACATCGCGGACAACGTGCTGATCGGCGGCGGTCTGGCCTATACGTTCTTCAAGGCGCAAGGCTATGAAATCGGTCAATCCCTGCTGGATGATAGCAAACTGGATGTTGCCCTCGGCTTCATCGAGAAAGCGAAGAAGCTCGGCAAAAACTTCTATTTGCCGGTAGACTGCATCGTTGCCGACGATTTCAGTGCCACGGCCAACCACAAAGCGGTCGACATCGACAGCATTCCGGCTGATTGGGAAGGCGTGGATATCGGACCGAAAACGCGCGCTATGTATGCCGACGTTATTAAAAACTCCAAGCTGGTCGTTTGGAACGGACCGATGGGCGTATTTGAAATCGACATCTTCGCGAACGGGACGAAGGAAGTAGCCGAAGCTTGCGCCGAGACGAAAGGTTATACGATCATCGGCGGCGGCGATTCCGCGGCGGCAGCCGAGAAATTCAACCTGGCGTCGAAAATGGACCACATCTCCACCGGCGGCGGCGCGTCCCTCGAATTCATGGAAGGCAAGGCGCTTCCGGGCGTTGTAGCTTTGAACGACAAGTAAGACGTCAAAAAATGATGAATTGAACTACCTTTGGATGAATTGAACTACCTTTAGATGAATTGTTCAAAAATCGGGTTTTCAGCACCGAGAAGGTTGGATGAAGCTAGGGACTGAGTAGCGGAGCGTAGGTAAGCCTACGTGAGCAACGGAAGGCCCGGCTGAATTCAAGATTCGACGCCGAATAAACTTCGTGGTTTACTTCGTGATCAAAAGCTGATTTTTGAACTACCCTTAAGAAGTGAAGGAGTTGGCTCCATGAGAACACCTATCATTGCCGGGAACTGGAAGATGTTCAAAACGGTTTCCGAAGCAAAAGCTTTTTTTGAAGAGGTAAAAGGGAAAGCCGAAGTTGCGGGCGTAGAGAGCGTGATTTGCGCTCCGTTCACCAACCTTCCGGCTTTGGTGGAAGCCGCAAAAGGAACGTCGATCAAAATCGGCGCGCAAAACATGCATTTTGAAGACGAAGGGGCCTTCACCGGCGAAATCAGCGGACGTATGCTGAAAGAACTCGGCGTGGACTACGTCATCATCGGGCATTCCGAGCGCCGGGCTTATTTTGGCGAAACCGACGAGATCGTAAACAAAAAAATCCATGCCGCGTTCAAACACGGTTTGACTCCGATCCCTTGCGTCGGCGAAAAACTCGAAGAGCGCGAAGCCGGCAAAACGAAGGATGTCGTAAAGGTGCAAACCGAAGCGGCGCTTCAAGGACTGACTGCGGAGCAAGCGGCGCAGGTCGTCATTGCGTATGAGCCAATCTGGGCCATCGGCACAGGCAAATCGTCCACTTCCGCGGACGCGAACGAAGTTATTTCCTACATCCGCAGTTTGGTTAAAGGATTGTATGGCGATGATGTAGCAAGCAAGATCCGCATCCAATACGGCGGCAGCGTGAAGCCGGAGAACGTGAAGGAATATATGAGCCAAAGCGACATCGACGGCGCGCTCGTCGGCGGTGCCAGCCTGCAGCCGGCTTCTTATGTTCAACTCGTTGAGGGGGCGAAGTAAATGGCTGCTCCAAAACCTGTAGCATTGATCATAATGGACGGTTTCGGACTTCGCGACACGGTGGAAGGCAATGCCGTGGCGCAAGCCCATAAGCCGAACTACGATCGTTATCTGAAGCAGTATCCGAACACGACCCTGACGGCCAGCGGCGAAGCGGTAGGTTTGCCGGAAGGCCAGATGGGGAACTCCGAAGTCGGACACCTGAACATCGGAGCGGGCCGGATCGTGTACCAGGACTTGACCCGGATTTCCAAATCGATTCGCGAAGGCGAATTTTTTGAAAACGAAACGCTGGTGAATGCGGTGCGCAGCGCCAAATCGAAAGGCAAGAAACTCCATCTGTACGGGCTTCTGTCCGACGGCGGCGTGCACAGCCACATTGACCATTTGTTCGCGATGCTCGAGCTGGCCAAAAAAGAAGATATGCACGAAGTATACGTGCATGCCTTCCTCGATGGCCGCGACGTGGCGCCGGACAGCGCGAAAGGCTTTCTGGAGAAGCTGATCGCCAAAATGAACGAAATCGGCATCGGCAAAATCGCTACGGTGCAAGGCCGTTACTACGCGATGGACCGCGACAAGCGCTGGGACCGCGTGGAGAAATCGTACCGGGCCATGGTTTATGCCGAAGGACCGAAATATACGGACCCGATTAAGGCCGTCACCGAGTCCTACGAGAAATCGGTATTTGACGAATTCGTTATGCCGACCGTAATCGTCGACGACAAAGGCGAGCCGGTTGCGCAGGTGGAATCCGGCGACTCCGTCGTCTTCCTGAACTTCCGTCCGGACCGGGCGATTCAACTCTCCAACGTGTTCACGAACAAGGATTTCCAAGGCTTCGACCGCGGACCGAAATTCCCGACGGACCTGCACTTTGTGTGCCTGACTCTGTTTGCGGAATCGGTTCAGGGCTACGTAGCCTACAAACCCAAGGATCTCGACAACACGTTTGGCGAAGTGCTCGTGCAGCACGGCAAGAAGCAGCTGCGCATCGCCGAAACGGAAAAATATCCGCACGTGACGTTTTTCTTCAGCGGCGGACGCGACGTCGAGCTTCCGGGGGAAACGCGCATCCTGATCAATTCGCCGAAGGTCGCTACCTATGATCTCAAGCCGGAAATGAGCGCCTATGAAGTCGCCGAGGCTTGCGTGAAAGAGATCGAAGCGGATAAACACGACGCGATCATTTTGAACTTTGCCAACCCGGACATGGTCGGCCACTCCGGCATGCTGGAGCCAACGAAGAAAGCGGTCGAAGTGACCGACGAATGCGTCGGCAAAGTCGTTGACGCCGTCAAGGCGAAAGGCGGAGTCGTCGTGATCATCGCCGACCACGGCAACGCCGACATGGTGTTCGACGAGCAAGGCCGTCCTTACACCGCGCATACGACCTTCCCGGTTCCGTTTATCGTGACCGACGAAAACGTTGTGCTGCGCGACAAAGGCATCCTCGCCGACGTGGCGCCGACGCTGCTTGACCTGATGGGTCTGCCGCAGCCGCCGGAAATGACCGGCAAGTCGATGATCGCCAGCCGCAAGGCATAAGCCAAACTGGTATAACAAACTGTATACTTAAAATATTAAATTAAAATGCGTATTCAAAAAGTTCGGTTTTCAGCACCGGGATTCGATGCCGAATTACTTCTTGATTCACTTCGTGATCAAAAGCGGACTTTTTGAACTACCACTAACAAAGGAGACTGTATACCCATGACAATTATTTCCGAAGTATACGCACGCGAAGTTCTTGACTCCCGCGGCAACCCTACGGTTGAAGTTGAAGTTTACCTTGAGTCCGGCGCCATCGGACGCGCCATCGTTCCTTCCGGCGCTTCCACCGGCGCGCACGAAGCCGTTGAGCTTCGCGACGGCGACAAATCCCGTTACCTGGGCAAAGGCGTATTGAAAGCCGTTGAGAACGTCAACGAAATCATCGCCCCTGAAGTAATCGGTATGGACGCTCTCGACCAAATCGGCATCGACAAATTGATGATCACTTTGGACGGCACGCCAAACAAAGGCAAACTCGGCGCCAACGCCATCCTGGCGGTTTCCATGGCCGTTGCCCGCGCGGCCGCTGACGCTCTGGACCTGCCGCTGTACGCATACCTCGGCGGATTCAACGCGAAGCAGCTTCCGGTTCCGATGATGAACATCGTAAACGGCGGCGCGCATGCCGACAACAACGTCGACGTGCAAGAGTTCATGATCCTGCCGGTTGGCGCTCCTTCCTTCAAGGAAGCTCTCCGTACCGGTGCGGAAATTTTCCACAACCTGAAATCCGTGTTGAAGGATAAAGGCCTGAACACCGCGGTTGGCGACGAAGGCGGCTTCGCTCCGAATTTCGCTTCCAACGAAGACGCGCTGTCCTCGATCATGGAAGCTATCACGAAAGCCGGCTACACTCCGGGTAAAGACGTATTCCTGGGCATGGACGTCGCTTCCACCGAGTTCTACAAAGACGGCAAATACCATCTGGAAGGCGAAGGCAAATCCTTCACTTCCGCGGAATTCGTTGACCTGCTCGCTTCCTGGGTAGACAAATACCCGATCATCACGATCGAAGACGGCTGCGCCGAAGACGACTGGGAAGGCTGGAAATTGCTCACGCAAAAACTGGGCAGCAAAATCCAACTCGTCGGCGACGACCTGTTCGTAACCAACACCGAGCGTCTGGAAAAAGGCATCAACGAAGGCATCGGCAACTCGATCCTGATCAAAGTAAACCAAATCGGTACGCTGACCGAAACGTTCGACGCGATCGAAATGGCGAAACGGGCAGGCTACACCGCGGTTGTCTCCCACCGTTCCGGCGAATCCGAAGACAGCACGATCGCCGATATCGCCGTGGCTACGAATGCCGGCCAAATCAAAACCGGTGCGCCTTCCCGTACGGACCGCATCGCCAAGTACAACCAATTGCTCCGCATCGAAGACCAATTGGCCGATTTGGCTCAATACAACGGCTTGAAATCCTTCTACAACCTGAAACGTTAATCTTTTTAACCAACTCGTATAACCTAAGCCCCCTAATTCGACGATGTGCGACTGGGGGCTTTTTTTTATACGCGATATATGGTGTCAATGAAGAAAAAGGGCCCTGCAGGTTGGTCTGCAACAGGGCCCTTCGTGCCATTATTCACATGCCGCCGTATGTATATACAACGCGCTGTCTTCGCTAAGTCAGGCTTGAAACACTTTGATTTGTTCTTTGAGCTCGTTCATCAACTGGTGCAGCGATCCCGCCGATTTTTCGATGCTTTGCATAATGGCCGCCTGGTCCGCAGCGGAGCCGGCTACCGATTGGGCGTTGTCCGCCGAATCTTTGGCGATGGTCAGCATATCCCCGATCGAGGCGGCGATTTCCTCGGTGCCCGCGGAAATTTGCTCCGTCGTGGCGGAGACATCCTGGATTTGCGCCGATACCTGGTAAATGGATTGGCGGATTTGGCCAAACGAAACGCCGACTTTCTCCATGCTCGCGATGCCGTCGTTAATCTCGCGGACGCTTGTCTGCACGGAATTGGTGGCCTGGGATGTAGAGCTTTGGATAAATTGGATCAGCTCGGCGATATGGGAAATCGACTCACTGGTCTGTTCGGCCAGTTTTTTCACTTCTCCGGCGACGACGGCAAAACCCCGGCCTTCCTCGCCCGCACGGGCGGCTTCGATCGAAGCGTTCAGCGACAGCAGGGCGGTCTGGTTGGAGATGTCCGAGATGACATCGACAATCTCGCCGATTTCCTTGGAATGCCCGGCCAGCCGATCGATATCCTGGGCCGTTTGGTTGGCGGTGGTTTGAATTTGCGCCATCTGCTTGATCGCCGCCTGGATTTCCTCGTAGCCGCGCTCAACTTCGCTTGAGACGTTTTCGGCCTGCTCGGAAACGCTGCCTGACGCTTCGGCTATTTTTTGCACGCCTTCGGCCATTTCCTCCGTCGCTCTCGCCGACTGTTCGGCCCCGCGGAACTGGGTCTCCGTTCCTCCGGCGACCTCCCGGATCGCGGAAGTGATCTCCGCCGTTGCCTGCGACGACTTCCGGGTAGCGGCCAGCAGCTCGTCCGAAGCGGCGGCCACTTGGCCGATCGTGAGATCGATCTGTTTAACCATGCCGGCAAGCGATTCGATCATCAGGTTGATGTTTTCGCTCATCTCGCCGATCTCGTCCTTCGAGTGGACGGTTACCCGCTCGTTCAACTGCCCGCTTGCGACCTTTTTCATAACTCCAGAAATCGCCAGGATCGGTTTGACGATCAGGCGCGCAAGCAGGAAAGCGATGACTGATACGATCAGGGCCGTAACGACGACGATCGCGATGGATAACGTGCTGGCCCGATTCACTTTGGCGAAAATCTCGCTGGTCGGCACGGTGATAACCATTTTCCACCCGGTGCTCGGAATCGTGCCGAAGTAGGTGATCACTTCTTTTCCCGTCTCGTCTTGATACGTAAGGGAACCGCCCGGTTGGCCGAGAATCGCTGCGGTTGCATTTTTTAAAGCGGAGGTTTCGGCGTAATCGTTGATGTTCTTGCTGAAACGTTCGGCATCCGGGTAACTGAAATAAATCCCGTTGTTCGAGACGACGTAGCCGTAACCCGTATCGGCCATTTTAATGTTGTTGCTAAGCTGGGTGAGCACATCGGGCGTTATCGAAAAAGCGACGGCGCCGATAAACTGCCCTTCCTTATCATGAAGCGGCACGACTGCCGTGATGAAATATTTGCCCAGTGCCTCCAGGTAGTTCATTTCAGAAAAAGCCAGTTTGTTTGTTTCTTTTGCTTTCAGAAAATAATCGCTTTTTGACATATCCGCGGTCATCCCGAGGTTGTTGGTGAGCTGGCCGTTTTTGTCGATGAGGCTATAGCCTTCGGTTTGACTGTCGCTTTGCTCCAGTACGCTTAGAATCGGAAACATTTTCTCCGGATCATAGGACTGGAATTGCGGGTTCTGCTGGATGAGCTGCTCCACCGCCGATGTTTTGGACAAAATCCATTCATCGATCTTGGAGATGTTCATGTCCAGCGTCGTTTGCGCCAATTCTTCGCTGTCTTCGGTGGTCACGCCGCTGAAATAACGGATGAAGAACGAACTGGCGGCGATTAGGGGGATCAGGGAAGCAGCCAAAATAATGATCAGCAATTTCCGTTGGAACGCCCCGGATTTCCCCCGCGTGTTGGTTTGTAGTGCTTTGGTCTTCGACATAATGTCCCTCCCATACGATTGAACTAGACTTGCTTAATTAATCGTACCACGGTTAAAAGTCGGAATTTGGCACAATTTCAAGAATATTGGGGAATTTTGGCCTGATTCACCGTTGATGATCATGAGAAAATACATTGACGCGACGCGAAATTTTGATCAAAAACCCCCTGAAAACGTCAACGGCCAAATGGTTGTTATTCATGTTCCTATATGGTAGAATAATAATGATTTGTTCATATCATAACTGTGCAGACTTGGAATAGATAAAGATGTTCTCGCTTAGGAGGTGGATTTAATGGAAATTTTGTTGAAAGTTCTGCTCGTGATTTTCTCGATTGCCTTGACTGCAGTCGTATTGTTGCAGAAAGGGAAAAGCGCGGGTCTTTCCGGCGCCATCTCCGGGGGTGCTGAACATCTGTTTGGAAAAACGAAGGCTCGCGGCATGGACCTGGTCCTGGAGCGCATCACAGTAGCTTTAGGGGCCGGATTCTTTATCCTGTCGATCATCGTCGCAGTCGTCCTAAATTAACGAATAAGCTGGGAAGCCCTTGTTTCCGCCTAGGAGACAGGGGTTTTTTTGCGTTATTTTCTTTGTCTCCATTTGGAAAAAATAGTATAATAGTACTATATACAGGGATTGGAGGTAGAAAAATGTACAAGCTGGTGACAACTCTTCAGGAAGAAGCGCTATTTCACACGATTTGGACGGAAGTTTGGATGGAAAAAGGGTTTGGGCTCGAATTTGCGAGCCAAATATTGGGCCGCTGTTTGGTGTATGATGAGGATGGAGTCCCGATCGGCACGGCGGAGATCAAACCGTATGATCCCGCTAAAGATCAGGGCCTAAACCGGCTCGTTCCGTTTGCGGAACACCCGGCGATCCTCGCCGAATCGGAGTACACCGCCGAAGTGGACAAGGTGGCTCTGCTGAAGGAGCACCGCGGTAAAAATTTGAACCGCCTGCTGTCGTCGATCGTGCTGTTTGCCAGAGACCATCATATCCGCCACTATGTGACGCTCCTGGATCCGATTTTGTCCCGGGCTTTGAAAATTTCCTTCCACGTTCCGATGTCTAAGGTGGGGACAAGTTTTTTTTACAAAGGAGCGAACGTCATTCCCGCAATCATTCATGTAGCCGAAATTTACGAGAACAAACCCCGCTTTGATTGGTATTTGGATACGCTGCCGTTGTTAACTACATAAGAGGATAAGACAAAGGCTTGCCCTGTGGGCAAGCCTTTGGTCATGTACGAGAGCCTAATTATTGGAAAGCGTAAGAATCAACCGGTCGAGATCCTGATAATGCTGGACAATCTCGTGAATTTTGTTGTCCTGGGCTTCAAGACCGGCCAAAATTTCCTCGGCGGCGCCCATATTTTGCTCGGTGCCGCCTGCGACGGCCAAAATTTCTTCCATGATGCTGGCGTAGCGTTCTTTCATATATCGTACCGACCGATCGACCTGATCCGATTGCTGATTTACGATTTCGGCATTGCCGGCAACTTTCGCCACATAGCTTTGCAGTTCTTTCGCTTCTTCTTTTCCGGCATCGATGGCGGTGAAACCGATGGAAATTTGCTCGGCAACGTTGTTGACTTGCTCCATGACGTCCTCAAGAATGTCGTTAATCCGGTTGGTTGATTGCCGGGAGTTTTCCGCCAGCTTGCGAATTTCCGCGGAAACGACGGCGAATCCCTTGCCGTGCTCCCCGGCGTGGGCCGCCTCAATCGCCGCATTCATGGCGAGCAGATTCGTTTGCGCCGATATCCCGTGAATCGTATCTACGATTTGTCCGATCCGCTCGCTTTGATCGCGAAGCCGCTGCATCTGGGCAACCGTGCCGGCTATCACCTGCTGCAGATGCCCCATATTTTCGGACAAAGCATTCATTCGGACACCTGCGTCCTCCGTGGAATCCTGCATTTCCGAAGAAAGCTGCTGCAGCCTGGAGGCAATTACCGCCGCCTGTTCTACGGCATCATTCACCTCGTGCACCGATTGCGACGTCGCTTGGAGCCCCTGTGTCTGCTGATCCAGTGTCGCGGTAACCTCGCCGAAGGTAGCGGTGATCTCCTTGGAGATTTTCCCGGTGGTATTGACATTATCGCGCAGCCCGGTGCTGAGGCGGCCGAGCACTTCGAGCGAACTTCTCAAATGAGCGAGCAGCTCATCGCCGCGCTGTTTGGCTTCCTCCGTATCCTTCTGCTTGTGCAAGACTTCCTGCTGCAGCCGTTCGCTGAACCGTGCCGCAAAAGAGAGGGCGACGATGACGAAGGTAAGGTATAGGAGCAGGTAGGTCAACGGTTCGCGAGGAAACATTTTATCGTGATAAAACGGGATATTGTAAAAATAAAGCGTAATGGCGATCCCGAGTATGCCGGAGAATACAATCGGCTTGTAGTTGGCGTAAAGCGTCATCAACCCGATATTGACGTATACGAGCAGATAGCTGCTCATCAGCGGATTCGGGTCATGGTAAATGATCAAAAACGTTAGCAGCGAAATGACGGCCGGGATAATGAACATGACGAAACGGGTTCCCTTGTTGGCGTAGCTCATATAGGTGGCGATCGAGCAGCAGACGCCGCCCACCGCGATCAAGCTGAGCAGAACGGTGCTGTCGACCCCGATCATCAGGTCGGTCAGCACCCCAAAAGCGACCATAATCCAAATGATTTTGACGAATAGTTTGTTTCGTCTCTGCAAAATGAGGTTGCTATCCATAGAATTTTCATCTCCTAATAAATGGTATTACTATATTAATTTCGGAAAAATATGCTATGAAATGAAGAGTTTTGATAAATTCCGGCCGTAAAACTTGTGTGAACGTCGGCTATTTCTGCTATATAAAGTTGAACTAAAAAAATAGCGGAGTTAGGCAAAAGTGGGAAATGATTCTGAAGAAACGGTAGTGGTCGCCTTTGTGAGCGGATTTCTACAACATCTGAATTTGGTCCAATTAGAGAAATCCGCGAACAACAGCGATCGTAAGAACATTTCACACGCTGCCCTTTACCGTACAATAATTAGTTCAACTTATATAGCAAAAGGAGGCGATTCGCCCGCGAACGGATGCAAACCGCCAAATTCGTGTATACTAGGGTATATACCATGCTGAGGCATTTCATGGAAATTCATTTGCAAATAACATCCCGGTAAAAGGACAGGCCGGGCCTGAGGTGAAATCATTTGAATTTGATTACAGAACAAGAGCTGCTTGCCTTTATGCGGGAAAAGGCTTATAAACCGATGACGTATCAGGAGCTTGAGGAGCATTTCGGGATTGCCGATGCCGCCGACTTCAAAGAGTTTCTCAAGCTGCTGAACCGTTTGGAACAGGAAGGGCAGATTATTTTGACCCGTACCCACCGGTATGGTGTGCCGGAACGGATGGATTTGGTGCGCGGGCGTTTGCAGGCGCATGCTAAGGGGTTTGCGTTCCTCATCCCCGAGGATAGGGATCATCCGGATGTGTACATTCATGCGAACGACTTGAAAAGCGCGATGAACGGCGACACGGTTCTCGTTCGCGTCAGTTCCAAAAGCGCCGGAGGCGGCAAACTGGAAGGCGAAGTCGTACGCATCGTACACCGGGCGGTCACCGAAGTGGTCGGGGTGTTCCAGAACCATGAATCGTACGGGTTCGTGATTCCGGACGACAAGCGGATTAACCGTGATATTTTCATTCCGCAGGAAGGTTTTGGGGGCGCGGTGGATGGCGAAAAAGTCGTCGTGCAGATCGTGGAATATCCGGAAGGCCGGGCCGCGGCCGTCGGCCAGGTGAGCGAAATTCTCGGCCACAAGGACGATCCGGGCGTCGACATCCTGTCGATTATCCGCAAGCACCAGCTTCCGGAGGCTTTTCCGGAGGATGTGCTGGCGGAAGCGCTTGAAGCGCCCGATGTGATCGAAGAAGAGGAGATCGCGCGTCAAGGACGGCGCGACCTGCGGGACAAAGTGATCGTGACGATCGACGGCGAGGACGCCAAGGACCTGGACGATGCCGTTCATGTGGAGCGGCTGCCAAGCGGCAATATCCGGCTGGGTGTGCATATCGCCGATGTCGGTTACTATGTGCGCGAAAACTCCAGGCTGGACCAGGAAGCGTACAACCGCGGCTGCAGCGTGTATTTGGTCGACCGCGTCATTCCGATGCTGCCGCACCGGCTGTCCAACGGGATTTGTTCGCTGAACCCGAAGGTGGACCGGTTCACGCTGTCCTGTGAAATGGAATTTAACGATCAGATGAAAGTGGTGAACCACGATATTTTCACCAGCGTGATCCGCACGAAGGAACGGATGACGTATACGAACGTCCGCAAAATCCTGCAGGAGGAAGATCCGGAGGTGACGGAGCGCTACGCCGACCTGGTCGAGACGTTCCGGTTGATGGAGGAGCTGGCTTTGAAGCTGCGGGCGAACCGGATGCGCCGCGGCGCGGTCGACTTCGACTTCGAGGAATCGAAGGTGATCGTCGACGAAAACGGCAAGCCGGTCGATATCGTGAAGCGCGAGCGCTCGATCGCCGAGCAGATCATCGAGGAATTTATGCTGGCGGCGAACGAGACGGTGGCGGAGCATTTTCACTGGCTGAAGGTGCCGTTTATCTACCGGATTCACGAGGACCCGGACCAGGAGAAGCTGATGAATTTCCTGGCGTTTGTCGCCAATTTCGGCTACACGGTGAAGGGCGGGAAAGGCAACAAGGTGCATCCGCGGGCCCTGCAGACGCTGCTGGAGGACATCCGGGGGACGAAGGAGCAGACGGTCATCAGCACGATGATGCTGCGTTCGATGAAGCAGGCCAAATACGACGCCGAAAGTACAGGGCATTTCGGACTGGCGGCGGAGTTCTACACGCATTTCACGTCGCCGATCCGGCGGTATCCGGACCTGGTCATCCACCGGGTGATCCGGGAGGTGATCGAAGGCGGCGGGGCGTTGAGTGAAGCCCGGCTGGAGTACCTGACCAGCCGGATGCAGGATATCGCCCAGCAGTCTTCGGAGCGGGAGCGGATCGCTGTGGAGGCGGAACGTGATACGGAGCAGTTGAAGAAAGCGGAATTCATGCTGGATAAGGTCGGGGAGGAATTTCCGGGCATTATCAGCAGCGTGACCAGCTTCGGGATGTTCATCGAGCTGGACAACACGGTCGAAGGGCTGATCCGGCTCAGCGCGATGACGGACGATTATTATCATTTCCACGAGCAGCATATGGCGCTGATCGGGGAGCGGACGTCGAAGATTTACCGGATCGGCGACGAGGTGAAAATCCGCGTGGCGCGCGTAAATATGGACGACCATACGATCGATTTCGAGATGGTCGACATGAAGCCGCGGCAGCGGGGCGGCGAGCTGTTCGGCGGCGGCGGGTTTGACGGCGGCCGGGGCGGCGGTCGCGCAGGGAAAGGCGGCAAGGCCGGTAAGGGCGGCAAGATCGGCAAGATCGGCGGGGCCAAGGGCGGCGGAGCCAGAGGCAGTGAAGCTCAAGGCGGCGGCAAGGGCGCCAAGGGCAAGAAGGGCAAGCCCGGCCGGGGCGTCGGCGGCAGCGGTGCCGGCAGCGCTGCCGGTAGTATCGGCAGTGCCGGCGGGGTGGCGCTTGACGCGGCCGCTGGGGCGGGCGCGGGCGAAGCCGTGGAAGCGGCGGGGACGCCCGCGGTGAGCTTTGGCTTCGGCTCCGGCAAGGGAGGCTATGCCTCCGGGACGGTGGCCGTCGCCCGCGACGCCGGGGGCGGATACCGCGCCGGCGGTGGCGGTGGCGGCTCGCGGCGGAAGAAGACGTCCGCGAGCGGGATTTTTGTCGGCGCCAGGGAAGATGGCGCCGGGGAGCCCGCGCCGCGCCGCAAGCGGGGCGGCGGCAAGGGCAAGAGTGGCGGGAACGCCACGGCGGCGTTCGTGCGCAAGAAGAAAAAGTGAGCGAGGCTTTTCGGATTTAAACAACACCGGCTTCCTTTACGTGATGCTATTTTCATCACAGGGAAGCCGGTGTTTTTGCGTACTTTTTATGGGGCGACCTAGAAATCGGTGCTTGACAGCCGGCTACTGAAGCGATCAACCTCTGGCCTTTAAAATAAGGGAATTTTATGTTCTTATTTTCCGGAGCCTAGCATGTTCATCCCCATTAGCGGATTTTTTTGTCCTTATTTTCCCAAGAATGGTCCAGAACACGGGCATTTCCTTGCGATCGGAGGAAATAAAGGCATAAATTGCCTCTATTTCTCTCAAATGGACGGATACCGTAGGAATAGCGACACTTTTGGCCCCTATGCTCTTTGCTGGATTTTCTGGGGCGCCTGCTTACGGATTAGCCACTTAATATAATAAATACTTATTCCAGCAAAGAGGGCCGTTACGAACAATGCCGCCAAATCCATTAAGCCAAATCCTATCTAAAATATCGGCGGAAATGTAGTGCGTTTTTTTTCAGGCGAGTTTATTCCAAAGCAGGCAAGAGAATTTTAAATCAATTAAACGGTTGGGGGTTGATCTGATGAATACATATTTAAAGGGCTCAACACCGAGATCAGTGCTTGACAAAATAAATTATGACTTTGGCTCTGAGGTGGCTGTCTATAGCGTTTGTGTCCTGGACTCAATCCCTCCATGCTGCCTTGCACGATTATCCCTTTAGTTCAGGGGGGAGAGGGTAGGGGCTAATTACGGTCCTTTCATTTTTCCCGGTGTCGTGCCCCATTCCTCCCGTCAGGCTTGCTTCACTTCTCCTAAACCTCCTTCTCACAAACCTGTCTAACGATCTCGAACATGTCTGCTTCTCCCAAACCTATTTTCTTCTCCTGAATTTATCTTCCTCTCTTATTTTCCTCTCTGCTTCCGGATCAAACGGGATAATCGTGCAAAGCGTCCGGACAGCGGGTATTGATCTGCCGACCAACCTACCGGCCTTCCCTGTCAAGCGCTAATTATTAGGTTGAGCCATTTAAAGTGTTGAAAAAAGGTTTATACAAGCGTGTTTGGGACGGGGGAGGCCTCTGCCGGCGTTTCGAGTTGGGCCAGGCGTTTGAGCAGCTTTTTCAGCATGACGGAGGCTTTGACTTGCAGCGGCAGGCTGTCGGCCACGCGAACGTCGTAGGCCCCGGCGGCGATGGCCTGCTTCAGCTCGGCAACCGAGTGGCAAGGCTGATGAAGTTCGTTGTACATGCTGCCGTACTGCAGGCATTGGTGGGTGTCGCTGCCGGCGGTGACCGGCTTGCCGAGCTCGGCGGCGAAACGTTCGACATTGGCGCGGTTCACCTCGTTGCCGTATTCGTACATATCTTTGGCGTTCAGGTCAAAAGCGTCCAGACGGCGAAGCTGCGGCCGGGCCAAATGATGCAGCGGCGTCGATTCGCGGAACGGATGCGCCCCGATTTTGAGCAGAGGATAGCTTTCCGCCAGGGTCATCAGATTGGCGAAGGGGATGAAGGAATCTTTTTCCGTATAGCCGTCAAGCTTCCGCCGCACCTCCAAAATATGCTCCTTGCGCCCGATCAGCAGGATGTGGCCGGTTTCACGGATGTCCACCTCCATACCGGGGAATATTTTTAGCGGCCCCGCTTCATAGTACTCTCCGTTATAGGGATAAAGCCGGTCCAGACTCTCGTACACTTCGAAAAAATTACGCGTGTTAAAATGCTCGGTCAAAGCCAAAGCGTTCAGTCCGTTCGCCGCGGCTTCGCGGAGCATTTCTTCGTAATAAGCCGGCGAGAAGTCGGTGGCTTTGGATAGCTTGGCATGAGTATGCAGGTCGATTCGCATGGGATGACACTCCTTATTTAATGTGCGTTTATGGGATACCGGCGGTCTGTGCAAGGCTTGGCATTCAGAGGCGCTGGCCCTCACTCTCAACCGATCCAGAACAACAGGGCAACGTACGCCGCTGAGCCGGACAGAAACCACAGGTCTTGTTTTTTCATGCGCAGATGGGATAATTTCAGCTTTTTGGAGCGCGGATTTTTCATTCCATAGGAAAAACCGCGTGTCTCGAGCGCCTCCACCGTGGTGCGGGAGCGTTTGGCGGTCGCCAGCATCAAGGGGAAAAAGGCGTAAACGAGCAGCTTCAAATAATACGCGCCAAGCCGCCAGTACAGCAGTCCGTTCCGCTCCGGCGCTTGGCCGCGCAGCCGATAGGACAGCAGCACATTGCGGAATTCCTCAAACAGCACCGGCAAAATGCGGTACCCGTAGGACAAGCTGAACGAAAAGGCGGCGGGCATACCGAGCGCGAGCAGGCCGTCGCTGATTTTCTCCGGATCCATGCCGGAAAAAACCGTGATGCTGGCCAGCGACACGATCGACAGCTTCATCGTCAGCTTAAGCAGCGGCAAGGCGGAGGAGATGTCCCCGCCAAAAAACAGCGAGATGATGAACAGCCACCCTACCTGCCCGATCAGTCCGAGGCAAAGTACGATAATAATGAACGACGTGACCCGGGACAACACGGTCGTAACGATCATAAACAGGCACATCCCGGCCAAAATGAGATAGCTGTTCATAAACCACGGGACGATAGCGAAAAAAAGATACCATATCAGCAGCCCGCGCGGATCAAGCCGGGAAAGGGAGGCGTGGCCGCTGCCGTAAGCCGTGTTCATCAGTTCCTGCTGAATCCTGTCGAGCGAGATTTTGTTAAACCAGTTGCGGACGAGCTGCATGGGCGTAAGCCCCCTTTCCTGCGATGATTTGATATAAACGGCCGGCCAATTCAACCGGGGAGCTGCACGCGGGCCGGAGCCCGAGCGCGTCGGCCAGCTCCATGCTTTGCGTCAGGGCCAGACCGGCGCGGCGGATCAGGTCCGGGCTGGCGAAAATGTCCGCCGCCGTTCCGTCGGCCAGCACGGCCCCTTCATGCATGACGATAACGCGCGTCGCCCACCGGCTCACCAGCTGCATGTCGTGCGTGGCGATGATCACCGTGCTCACGTGCTGCTCCAGTTCGGAGAGCGTGCTCAGCAGTTCCTCCCGGGTGGCCAGATCGAGGTTGGCCGTCGGTTCGTCCAGCAGCATGACCGCGGGCCGGACCGCCGCGCCGATCGCCAGCGACACGCGGCGCTGCTGGCCGCCGCTCAGCAAGCGGGCGTCGCGGTCCTGCAGCTGCTCCAGCCGGAAGCTGCGCAGCATGTGCAGGACTCTCGTGTCGGCATCGGGATATTTCCGGCGTTTTAGGCAATAGGCGATTTCTTTGCGCACATTGTCTTCGATGAACATATCCTCCGGGTTTTGAAAAACAAACGCGACCTGCCGCGACAACTGCTCGATCTGGGTGCTGCGGGTATCCTGCCCCAGCACGGCGACGGAGCCCGCTGACGGTTTGGCGTTCCCGGCGATCAGCTTCAGCAGGGACGATTTGCCCGCCCCGTTGTTGCCGACCAGCGCGATCCGTTCGCCTTCGGCGATGGCGAGATCGATCCCTTGCAGCACCTTATGTTCCGCTTTGCGGATGGTCCGGTAGCTTAACGAAGCCTGGTTGAAGCGGATGATGGTCTGAGTGACGGTCTGAGTCGCGGTCTGAGTCACAGCCTGAGTCGCGGTCTGGGTCACGGCCTGAGTCACAGCCTGAGTCACGGTCTGGGATTGCTCCGGGTAAGCCAGTAAGCCGGCAGTTCTTGTCGTGTCCGCAGACTTGGAGACTTGAGCTTGTAGGCCCAATCCGCCGCCACCGCTGACCGGCCCGACATGTTCCTGCAGCAGGCCGGTAAAATACTTCACCGCTTCTCCTGTTGTAATCGGGTAACCAGCATCAGCATGAGTATGAGCATTAGCATCAGCATCAGCATCAGCATGAGTATGAGTATGAGTATGAGTATGAGTATGAGCATGAGCAAGAGTAAGAGTGCGAGCATCAGCATGAGCATGAACGGCACCCTCTTCCTCCAGCATAGCCCGCAACCGGGCGGCCGCTTGGGTGGCCTCAGGCGGCTGGATGCCAAGCCGCTCCAGGTCGTGCAGGCGATTCAGCGCCTCACCAACCGGCAGCTTCCACAGCACGCGGCCCTGCTCCATCAGGCAGACGTCGCCGCAGTAGTCGGCGATAAATTCGGTGTGATGCTCGATGACGATGATCGTTTTGCCGTGATCGCGGTTTAGCTGACGCAGCACCTCATACACCTGGCGCGCATGGCTGGGGTCCAGCTGGGAAACCGGCTCGTCGACGATCAGCAGGTCCGGTTCCAGCGACAAAGCTCCGGCCAGGGCGAGCAGATGCTTTTGTCCGCCGCTCAGCTCCCAGATGTAGCGGTGCTGCAAAGGTGTAAGCCCGCATAAGTCGAGGGCGCGCCGGGTCCGCTCCCGGTAATCGGCGAGCCCATAATTCAGCGGGGCGAAGCATGCCTCGTCGAGAACGGTCGGCCGGACGAGCTGGTTGTCGAAGTCCTGGTAGACGTAGCCGACCATGCGGGACAAGGCGGCTACGCTGTTTCCACGGGCCGAAACGCCGTTAATGACAACCTCGCCCTCAAAATCCCCGGAATAATAGTGCGGGATCAGGCCGTTAAACAGTTTGCAAAGCGTGGATTTGCCGCAGCCGTTGCCGCCGATGATGGCCGTGAAGCTCCCTTTTTCAATCGTCAGGGAAGCTTCGTTCAGCACCGGTTGCTCCGAACCCGGGTAGGTAAAGGAAACGCCGCGGATTTCGGCGGCCAGCGCGGTATCGGCTTTGGCTTGAATCCCGTTATGCATAAGGCACGCTCTCGGTGTCGCTGTTTTGCGAGCTGCGTGATTTTTTCGCCCGCATCACGAGCAGAACGATGATGGCGACGACCGCGGCCGCGGCGATGCTCAGCCAGATTGCGCCCGAGCCCAGCCGGTCGGCGAGCCCGCTGTCCCATTCGCCCAGATTCCAGTCGGTCTCGGACAAGGACTCGGCGCCAAAGGCTACAAGCGCCAGCACGATGCCGGTGATGACCAGCTTGGGCGTAATGACGCCGGCCGCTTCGTATTTGGTGTTTTTGTCGCGGGGTTTGATGCCGAGCAGGGGTTCGATTTTTCCATATAATCTAGGTACCAGGTACAAGGTCGGAAGCAGGGAAAAAAGAATCCCGGAGAACAGCACGTCGTTCAGGAACGCGACGCCTTCGACGACCACAACGCTTTGGGCCAGACCAGGCACGGCTTCGAATTCTTCCACGCCGATCCAGACTTTGCCGATATCCACCAGGCAGCTGCACAATTGATGGATGATGACGCCCGTAATCGCGGCGGTGCCGACCTGTAGGCGGTTTTGCGGATTGCGCACCATCCGGCCGGCGACGTACATGGCAAACGAGAAGGTCAGGAATTTTTCCAATTCGCCCAGCCCGCCGAATTGCCCGAGCATCAGCTCGCCGAAGATGACCTCGCCCAGCGCCGCTCCCACGGCGGCATAAAAAGGATGGAACAGGATGCACAAGGTGAGCGGGATAAACGCGAAATACTCGACGGACAGCTCGATCGGACCGAGCCGCAGCGAAGGGATGAGCTCGGTGAACATATTGGACAGCCCGTACAGCGACATCGACAGCACGAAAATCATCATTTTTTGCGAGGACGTAAGGGTGTAGAGGGTTTTGCGTGACATGAAGGGCAACCTCCTTAAATCTGGATTGGGATTGTATGCCTTTAGTGTAGAGCCGGATTATTAAAAGAAGCGGAGTTGTATGTCAACGTATTGTAATATTTTTTACATAATGAAAATGATGTAATAAAATTTACATAACAAATCGTTGGTAGGATAGAGTGAGGAACACGTAAAAAAAGACCCAGGGAGCTGATATCCATGCCATTGACCCGCAATCAAGTGTTTGCCGACAAATCCGGGTTTTCGCCTGGTCAGTTGAAAATCGCCGATTTTATTGAACGGCATCCGGATGAGGTGCTGTTTATGACCGAACAGGAGATCGCCGACCGGATTGGCACCAGCATCGCCACGGTGTCGAGGTTTTGGCGCGCGGCGGGATACGAGAACGGCAAAGTGTTCAGGCTGAAGCTGCGGTCCGCTGCTGAGTCAACGACCCCGGCGGTGAAGCTGGAGAAGACGATTTCGCAGATGGATCCGGCCAGCTTGCCGCTACAGATGCTGGAGCAATCGCTGGTCCATTTGCGGGAAACGGCGGGGCAGACGGACCCGGAGGAGCTGAAGCTCGCCGCTTCGCTGATGGCCGGGGCCCGGCGGATTTACGTGCACGCCCCGGGGCCGGCAGTGGCTTTGGGGGACCTGCTGTTTTACCGCTTGTCCCGGTTCGGCATGTCGGTGCGGATGATGGCGGCCAGCGGGCATGAGCTGTTGGAGTCGCTGGCGCATGTGCAGCGGGAGGACGTGGTGCTGCTGTTTAATTTCACCCGGCTGCTCCCCGAAACCGAGGTAATCCTGGATTGCGTAAAGCGGGTGGACTGTTCGGCTGTGATGATCACGGATCGCGAGGAGTTTCGGTACGGGGCGCAGGTGGAGGCGGCTTTTTACGTTAGCCGGGGCGAAATGGGAGAGTTCCATTCCATGGTCACGCCGCTGTTGCTGATCGAACAGATGATTTTGAGCATCGGCCTGTTCAATAAGGAAAAAGTGCTGTCCAAGCTGGAATATCTGGGCGAGCTGCGGGCGAGGTATGCCGATAAGCTGCCGCGGGGGAAGGCGTGAGGAGGGAGTTAATAGCGTAGGGAACGGCGGAAAATAAAAAAGCACTCACCCTGCCGGATGAATGCATTTGCTGCGTTGAGATTGAGAGCCCCTGATTCCTATCAGCGGGCCGCTTTTGTTTTCGTGTGAATTTCGTTAAGGACTTCGGCGGTTGAACTGACTTGACCGAATTCGTAAGCGATGACGGTCAGTGTTACGCGCTGGATTTCCTCGGCGGAAATATCCCCCCAGCCCATGTCCGGGTAATCCATGGCGGCGTTTGCGTCGCTCAGAAAGATCACTTTATATTCCCGGTGCGCCCCGTCTCTGACGGTTGTTTCGCAGCAAACGTTGGTCACGGTGCCGCAGATGATGATTGTGTTAATATCTTTTGCCCGCAGGATCGTATCCAAATCGGTATCGTGAAAACCGCTGTAAAACAGCTTGTCGACGATAATATCCTGGGCGAGCGGGGTTAATTCTTCGATAATTTCCACGCCGGGGGTGCCGCGTTTCAGGATCTCGTTCACATTCGGATACATATCTTTCATTCTTCCGGTGTCGCTGCCGTCGCCCCGGACGATATGGCGCAGGTAGATCACGGGCATGCCCGCCGTTCTGGCCGCGCCGGTGAGCTGCCGGATGTTGTCGACGATCCCTGCGGTCCGCGGCACATACAGCGCTCCGTCTGGTTTACAGAACACGTTTTGCATATCCACTACGATAACGGCCGTTCTCGCGGGATCAATCTCCCATTTTACTTTGTTTTTCAAACTCATATAGAAACACTCTCCTTATAAGTTGGAATGAATATGCCGCGTCAGGCGGCCTCTGTGGGAATGGAGTCCTGTGAGCCGTCCCCCGACGCCCGCCGTTCGAGCACGGGACGAATCCATACATTAACTACCGTGTTTAAAACGATCAGCATCACTACACCTACCAGCATCGGCTGGGTGACGACGCTCTGGATAGCCAGCGGCAAGCCGGCTGTGAGCTCGGCGGGCAAATACATCGTTCCCAGCGAGATAATAAAGGAGGAGCCGGCGACGGCGAGATTCAGTTCATCCCACTTGACCTTGCTGACCATTTGAATCCCGCTGATGGCGATAATGCCGAACAAAATCGTGGAGGCTGCGGATAAAACGGCGCTAGGCAGGGAGGCGATAAACAAGCCGACTTTGGGAATGAGGCCTAAAATCACGGCCATGATGCCGGCGGTCATGGTGACATAGCGGCTGCCGATGCCCGAGACGCGGACGATGCCGATGTTTTCCGGGTAAGAGGTCGTGCCCAGCCCGCCAAAGACAGCGCCGAGGGTACAGCCGAGAAATTCACCGAACAAACCGCGGTTAACCCGGGTGCTGTCGAGCTCTTGGTTCCCCCATTTGGTCAGCAGGGTATACATGCCTACCGCCTCCGCGGAAGCCTGTAGAAAAGCCAGCAGCATGAGAATAACAACGGGGATGGAAACGCCGAAGCCAAACGGGAAAATCTCCGGCAAACGGAACCATCCGGCCGTGGCCACCGCCGAAAAATCGACGCTGCCGAACACCGCGAAAAACAAGGTCCCGGCAATAATCCCCCACAGAAGTGCGCCCCGGCGCAGGATCGTGTTGCCGCCAAAAATCATCAAGGCGAGCACACAGACGACCGTGACGATGGAAGCGGCGAAATTGACGCCTATATTCGCGCTGCCGAACCAATTTTTAAGGCCGATGTCGGCGAGCTGCGCACCGATGATGATCAGCAGCGTGCCATAAACGATCGGCGGGGCGATGAATTTGTTGATATGGCCGATTAGGCCGAATTTGCGGATCGGTAGGGCCAGAAGCATAAAAATGACGCCCGCCACAGCCATCGATCCGAAGGCCGTTCCCAATCCGACACTGGCGCTTGCGGAAAGCACGGCCACGAAAAACGCGGCGGTCGGCCCTTGCACGACGGGGAGCCGCAGCATTTTTCCCGATTGCAGAATCGTCACGAGCCCGGTCGTCAAGAAGCAGGCTTGAATTAAATAACCGATCGTTTGAAACTCCAGATGCAAAGCCTGGCCGATTAATACCGGGAAAAGAAAAATGCCCGTAAGCGCCAGCAGATGCTGAAAACCGTAGGTCAGGTTGGCGCCGATGGAGAGCTTGTCCTCGATGCCGACGTGCAAAGTTTCGTTATTCTCGTGCTCATGATTCATAGCTGTTCACCCCTAAATTATATTTTCGAGCAGAGCATTCAACATATCATCGGATGTTTACAGTTAAAGAAAAGATCATCAGATGTTTAGAAATGGTAAACTTGAGAGCAAGGGAGCACGTGAGCGATGGACTGCGTCGAGATTTTGAATGGCGGATTTTCTGGCTTCATCGCTATTTCCCGCCTCAATGGCGGCATAAACCGCTTCATGGTAAATCGTGTTATCTTTGTACTGCCGTGTGTCCAGAAGCAATTGGCTGAGCATTTCCTTCAAGCTTTCGGCCACAACCTTATACATTTCCAGCAGCACTTCATTTTTGCCGGCCTGGGCTACCGCGATATGAAAGGAAATATCCGCTTCAACGTATTCCGCGTACCGGCCCTTCTCCAAAGCTTCGTTCCGTTGATCCAGAAAACAGCGCATCGCTTCAAGATCCGCATTCGTCCTTCTTAAGGCGGCCAGCCCGGTTACTTCGATTTCGAGAATCCTGCGCGCCTCGAGTATATGAGCGTAGTTCTTCGGAGTTAGGGTTTGGCTTACCGCAGCAAGTCCTGCGGAAGAGGCGCGGATATAGGTTCCGTCTCCTTGGCGCACTTCCAGCAGACCGGCATGCGTCAGCACCTTGACCGCCTCCCTGACGGTGGATCTTCCCACCGCGAGCAGCTTCATCAATTCGGGTTCCGGCGGCAGTTTGTCCCCGCTTTTGTAACGGCCTGACCGGATGAGCGTTTGCATTTGATCCAACACTTCATCGACCAGTTTTCGCCGGGGTATGGCTTTGAATTCGGTGTAAGTAATGATGTGCCACCTCCTCGTAATGTTATATAATATTACACGAAATGAAATTTTAACTACTCGTTTTCATTTGATGGTTCACATTATATGCGGAAAAATGTCGAAACACAAGAACTTTTTTGTGTTTATGTCATATAACCTAACATAATATCCTTGACATGAACTCTAAAACGGGCGTATTCTTAATTGTGATCCCACGATCAAACATCTGATGATCTACTCATTTTCATTATTTTTGAAAAATAGGAGCACCTATGAAAACTAAAATGGATCACCCGCCATGGGTTCACAACAATTACCCGCTGATCCGGTGGCTGTTATTTGGGGCCGCCTTGCTCATCCTGTCTTCCTTATATGTTACGGTCCCCCTTCTTCCCGTGTTTGCCGGTGCATTTCACGTCGGGGCAAGTGAATCGGCTTTGGCGGGGAGTGCTTTTTCCTTGTTTTTTGCCGCCGGGTGTCTGGTCTATGGCCCTTTATCGAACCGGCTTGGCCGAAAAAGGGTAATCGTTGCGGGGCTTGCCGTTCTGGTTCTGGCCACCGCGTGTCTGGGATTTGCGGGGAGCTTTGGAGGATTGATCGCGTTGCGATGTTTGCAGGGGGCGGCGGCCGCGACATTTTCCCCCGTGGCCTTAACTTATGCGGGAGAAGTTTTTCCCGTGGAACAAAGAGTAACGGCCATTGGATTCATTAGCTCGGGCTTTTTAATGGCGGGGATCTTTGGGCAGGTCTGGGCGAGCTCGCTTGCCGCGCTGCTGGAATGGCCTTGGGTGTTTAGGCTGCTGGCGGCAGGTTATGCTGCGCTATTATGCCTTGTGATCGTGTGGCTGCCGCCGGTTCCGGCGGAACAGGCGCGGCAGGGCCGGGTTGGGCAGGATCGCCGCTGGTACGCGGTGCTGTCAAATCGAAATCTTTTGTTATGTTATGGCATTACCGTAACGATTCTGCTCTGCTTTGTGGGCATGTACAGCGCGATGGGCGCCTCTCTCGGCCGACCGCCGTATTCGCTGAGCGAGATGGAGGTTCTGGGCGTGCGCTCGCTGGGCATGCTCGGGATGTTTCTTTCCTTCTTTGCCGGGCGAATATGCCGAAAATGGGGCATGCTGCCTGTGCTCCGCACCGGACTCGTTTGCTCGATCGCGGCATTGGTGGTGATGTCTTTTGTTCAGTCGGCGGTAGTTTATGCCGTAATGAGCGTCCTGTTTGTCGCCGGCATTGCCGTGATCGTGCCTTCGCTGATTTCGCTGATCGGGGAAATCGGGAGCGGGAACAGAGGGGTTGCGACATCCTTGTATACTTTTGTTTTATTCGCTGGAGCGAGTGCAGGTCCGATTCTTACGGCAAATTTGTTGGAGATGAATCGCGCTTCGTTACCTTTTCAAGCGTTTGCCGGCCTTCTTTCGCTCGCCTTGTTGTGTTCGGCATTGATTCGCAAGGGACGGGGGATTCAGGAGAGAAAGGATCACTCCTAGTCCTTATAAACTACGCTGCCGATAAAGCGCACGGTATACTGGCCGTTTTGGACAACCGGAACCGTTCCGTCGTAGCTATAATCGTACAATAATATGACGGCGTTCATGCCCTCGAGCTCCGGCGGTTCCGGCCAGCCTGATGCTTCAAATTGGGAGATTAATTGGTCGTCATACGAGCAGCCTTCCAGCCAGTTCGCACAATTGCTTTGATCCGTCTCTACCAGGAAAGCCTCGCGGAAGTCTTCGTCAAAAGACTCCATTCTGAAATCCCGGCAAATTTGCGGATCGCGCTGCTTGGCGTCATCGGAATAATCAAACCGAAGATACTCGTCCAGGGCTTCCTCCGAAGCGAACCGGCCGATCCAAAGCGATACTTGGTCCGGGTATGGACCGGAAGCGGGACGAAGTTCCTTGTCGTCTGCGTTATGGGGCATCTCGGGCTTAACCTCCATATTGTTCATATGTTTTCTTCATCATAACCCGGAATGCCGCAAGATGAAAACGGGTTGGCGCATTCTTGCTTTTAACCGCTGGAGTTGATACAATAAATGTCTGGTAAACACTGCCCCGCGTGGCTTCAGAAGGAGGATGAACATGGGCAAGAAAAATGATGGCAAGGTACTGGCGCAAAACAAAAAAGCTTCCCATGATTATTTCATCGAAGATACCTATGAAGCGGGCATGGTTCTCACCGGAACGGAAATCAAGTCGGTTCGTAACGGCCGGGTGAATATCGGGGACGCGTTTGCAACGATCCGGAACGGCGAGATCCATATTCACAACATGCACATCAGCCCGTTCGAGCAGGGCAACCGGTTTAATCCGACCGATCCGACACGGACGCGCAAGCTGCTGATGCACAAAGCGCAAATCAGCAAGCTGCTCGGCTTGTCCAAGCAGGAAGGCTATACGATCGTGCCGCTGAAGATATACATCCGCAACGGCTACGCCAAGCTGCTCCTGGGCCTGGGCAAAGGGAAAAAGCAATACGACAAGCGCGATTCCGCCGCCAAACGCGACGCCCAGCGCGATATCCAGCGCGCGTTGCGGGAGAAGCAGAAGGTGGCTCGTTAGTAACCTTATAAATGAGGATAACCTCAGATTTAACCATGGTTTTATGGTTAGTCTGAGGTTTTTGGTTGTATCCAGAAATCTAACGGTTGTATTAGTCGTTATTTTGCCCAAAAAGCCCCTTTCTAAATTTTAACGGTTGTGAGCGCGGTTATCTGCTCAAATTTGAGCCCAAATCGCCGGGTTTTAGCTAAATAAGCGCTATGGCAACCGTTAGAATTTGAAAACGGCGATATTGGAGCGAATAGCGGCTGTGGCAACCGTTAGAACGTGGTGGCGAGAAATTGTATCTTGTCGGATTAAATGTAACGCTAGTGCCGTTGGGCTGGGAAATAACCGGGAAATGGGCGGATATGTCGCTGGTGTTCGTTAGAGAAGCGTCCACTGATCGGAAAGAGCCGAAGTCCTCGGTACTTCGGCCACTTGCCTTTGCCCCGGAACAGTTTTAATACCCATGCAAACGGAACAATGATCAAAAATCAGAATTTCTTGAGAAGGACCGCTATGATGGACAGCAATCCTGCTTTTTTGGCCACGGCCAGGCCCGCGCCGCCAAGAATGAGGCCGGTTAACCCTGCGGAAGACTTTTTGCCGGTAGCCGGGTCATAATCGTTGTACGTTTGTCCTGCATTGACAGTCAATACCGGCAGGGTTTCCGCTTCCATGACTTTACGGTCGGCGTTCAAATTTGCCGGATCGGACACGAGAATGCTGTTTAGCAGAATGGACTACCCAAGAATCTCGTGGCTTTAGCCATGAGAGGTTCAATATATCCTGTCCCTGGTGATCCTGGAGCAGCAACGCCTACAAGTCCCTCCGTTTGTTTTTTTACTCCTTTATATCGGATGTATTTCCAAAATTATCAGCATAATGCACCTCTGTTTATGATGGGGGGATGGAGCTTGCTTTCCTTTCGGTGAATTGGTACAATAAAATTCCCTAACTTAGTTGAGTTTCCAGCAACCCACAAGTCATTTAGTGCTCAAAATGTGCTATACTAAGTTCGTAACACAAAATGTAGTTCGTATCACAACAGTGTGATTACAGTACTCCATGCTCAGCCGTTTAATTCAAAATTCGGGGGCGTTTTTTGGATTCGACGGGGGTAGATCGAGCATGGGTAGCGGGTAGTGGGGAGCGTCCGCTTTATCAACGCTAACGCCAAATTTAAACGGCAAAGCTAAACAACCAACTCTGGCTCTGGCCGCCTAATAACGGCCTCCAGGCTTCTACCCTGCATCGCCCATGTGCCGGGATAGAAGCTCAACCTATAGTGGGATACGCTGTCTAGTCTCCGCCTGCGGCTAGCTGAAGAAGACAAACAGGCTGACCCGAAGAGAATCCGGTGACGGGGAGTCTCTAGGGTGACATCAAAACTGTCACTACACCCGTAGAAGCCTATGTGGCGTTGCCTTCGGACAGGGGTTCGACTCCCCTCGCCTCCATAATTAGCATGAGAAAAAGCGACCGTGATTGGTCGCTTTTTTGCATCCTCATATAAATTACGGAATGAAGATTACTCATGGTTCCTTGGTCGAGATATGACATGCTTCCCTCTACGACGAGAGAAAGGCAAAATATTGAAAAAAATGAAACCTAGGAACCAAAAAACTCGTAATATGTGGTAATATGTAGAAAAGGGGGAGTAGATTTTGAGAAAAACTAGTTTGGGAGTATTACTTTTGGCACTGTTGTTACTGGTTACTGCATGTGGAGGTGCTGCGTCTACATCATCAGGAACGCAGAATGCTAATACTTCTGTAAAGGATCAAGGCACTGCAGAGAACGTAAATAATGAGCAAAAAGGTGAGGCTGATACAGCAGAACCGGCTAAGGAGCCTGAAAAAGAGGTTGCTTACAAAGTAGGGGACAAGTTCAAATTGGGCAATTGGGAAGTTGTGCTGGACTCCTTTGAGTTCAATCAAAAAGTCAGTGATGAATACTTTTCTTCTAGTGCGGATGAGGGCAATAAGTTTTTAATTTTAAATTATACGGTTTCCAATGAAGGAACGGAAGCAGACAACTTTACGTCAATGATTGGCGGAGTTGAGATGAAGGCGATATTTAAGGACAAATATGAATATAAATATACGATCACGATGATAGATAAAGACCTTAGCAATGAAAGTATTAAGCCATTATCTTCAAAAACTGGATTTGTTGTAATGGAAGTTCCTGACGAAGTAGCTAAATCAAAAGATGGTTTGATTTTAAAGCTGGCAAAAGATAAGGACAAGGCCACTATTAATTTAAGATAGCTGAAGTTGCCACTATTTATGAAAGAAACCGCGAGCGTAAGGGATTTCTCCCCAGGGCTTGCGGTTTTTTTTGGAGTTAACCATCGCTTCAAAGGAACTTGCCTCCCTCTTTCGTTCGCTAGTGAAGAAGCCTATACAGAGAATATCCCCAAGTCCTAGCCTAAAGTCCAGGTTCAAACACCCCCTAAGACGGTTATGCCGGGCAAATAAGGCAGTTATACTGGGTTTATAACTCAGAGCGTGACTTATGAAGCCAAAGGAGTGTTTGAATTGAAGGCAGTAGAAGCGACGTCAATGGCGCGGGCGGGTAAGGTGAATTGGGTGCTTTTTAATCCTAAAACCTATGCAACGATTCTCTATTTATTGCTCTCGCTCCCGTTAGGGATAATCTATTTGACACTAGCGATCACGGGGCTTGCCTTATCCATCGGTTTGACTCCGATATTTATCGGGATACCGCTGTTCTTTGGAGTAGCTAAGCTGTTGAATGGGATTGTAAATTTTGAACAAAGCCTAATTCGACATATTTTAGGTTTACCGGTCCCTCCTGTTTCGGTTCCAAACCAACTACAGCCTGAAGTTGGGCAGAATTGGTTGAAGCGAATGGTGAAGGGGTTTGACGGTGGACTATTCATTAGAAATCTGATGCTCGTATTACTTAGATTTATAACAGGCATTGTTTTCTTCGTTGTGATGGTGACGGCAATTGCACTAGGACTCGGATTTATTGCGCTTCCCGTTGTGCATATCATTTTGATGAATGAGATGCAGCTGGATATTCTAGAGAATAACTTGTTCCGTTATTTTCATGTCGATTGGACTTATAATCAGCAATATCTGCTATACGTAGGCGTTGGTCTTGTACTATTTTGGATCGCGCTTCGCGTTGTGAATGGGCTCATGCAAATTCAGCGTAGAATCATGTATGTGGACGAGTCCTATCAGCCGTCGTCAATGCCAGTTGAAGCACAATTCCATGCGCCCATTCAGTCCGATTATGATGGGTACCAAGGAAATCAGCCGACGCAAGAGAAGATGTGGCTCGCATAAAAGAGAGTTTTAGAAGCTAGTAATAAGACTCGGCAGTTATAGGTTCCCCCCTGTGCTATAATCGTATGGAGACAATATATCGATTTCTATCCGGAAGTGTGGGATGGCGTTGTTGACTTCCATTTGAGGTGGGGCAAAGGTCCGAAGCAGCCGCTTCGTTTCTCGAAGTCCGGTGACCCGAAAGTTGAGCGGCACTACGTCACCCATTATGTGGCGAACAAGCACAAAATACCGCCGCAGTTGCCGGGGGCTCTAGAGAACCTGCAGCAAAATAACGATTTAAGATGAGAAAGGGAAATGTTTATGTTCCATCCTGAACAAGTAAAGAGTTATATCCTGCATCCGGAGCATATTGTAAGCAATACCGCTCTTCGATATTTTGAAGACAGCTTTCTATATGAAAATGATACTGCTTTAATGCCGCTATTGTTAGAAAAACTGAAGCAATCTAAGCAGGCCAAAATTCATTTGTTCCGAGGATATAAGTTCCCGCAAACCGAAGAGACGATCCGCGAGCTGCTGGCCTTGTGTCAGTCACCGGCATACGATAATAATACGAAATTCCACTTGAAGAATATGTTGTATCATAGCGATCCCCAGTTATTGGACCCCTTTGTGGAGTTCATCGAGAAAGATCCGGTTTGGAAAAAACGGGTGCAGCAAAAGCGCAATCTTTCGATTATGGACGATCAGGAACTAGTAAGTGCCTTCCAATTGTTTATTGAGCAATCCGCCGATAAATATATAAATGAGCTCGATACAACGTATGGTGACGAAATCGTGAATGAGCTGTCTCGTCGAAAGTGTATCGACCCCAATACCGTACTGCAGAAGCTGGATGCTTATAATCCGGATGACTTAAGTTATGGTTATGAAACCTCCTATTTTGCTCAGCTGGCGGGTGCAATGAAGCTGGAAGCGGCCATTCCTTTGCTGTGCGGCTTATTGGGAGCGAAGGATGAATGGCTTCCGGAAAAGGCCATAGAGGCGCTTGTTCATATCGGGACAACCTCGGTTGTGACGACGCTGGCCGACCGGTATTTTGCTGCTAACGGAGAATATTTCCGGTTGTATGCTTCCGATGTGTTCGGTAGAATCAAGCTGCCCGCCTCGGAAGAGGCATTGCTATCGCTGCTGCCGGAAGAACAGAATCTTACCTATGCAACCAGGTTGGCGGATGGTCTATGCGAGCTAGGATCAAGCAAGGGCCTTCCGTTGGTCCAGGCGATGGTGGAGGGAGGTTACGACCGGGGACTACTGAGCCTTACGGAGTCGATTTATGGTTACTGCGTAATCTCAAACACGCCGCATCCTTCATTACCGCAATGGAAGAAGGAGCTTGATATGGAAGAAGCGCGGCTGGCCGAGCGTGAGAAGGAATTGGAGCGGATGTTCGCCAGCCCCGGATCCCAAGGTAGTCTGAACACACCTTATACTAACCCGAATAAAGTAGGACGCAACGATCCTTGTCCTTGCGGAAGCGGGAAGAAATACAAGAAATGCTGCGGTGCGTAGGCGGATACAAATAGAACCTATGGAGATGCGAATTGGAGGAAACATCCAAGTAAAATAGTTCCCTGTGGCGAATTATGGCTTTGCCAAGCCACGGTTCGTTCACTTTCATATGCAGTATCAGAAAAGCGACCTTAACAGGTCGCTATTTTCTTCTCTAAAAACATGTAAATGACACAATGCTTCTTAGGTCTACTCCAGTAAACACCCATGTTCGACCGGTCCATCTAAAACCTGCAACGGATGTACGTCCTACAAAGGTTGGGAAGAACCAGAACGCGCCCCCATTTCTCAGCCATACAAATGTGTTGCGAACCCGCTATAGCTATTAGCTATAACTAGTTATGACTTTTGAGTGTTACGTAGGAACCCCCTTCCATGCTACAATCAAAGCATTACGATTTAACATGAGACAGATCGGGGAGGTTTTATGAATGAGCAGTAAATTCCAAATCGTAGGTAGCTTGTTGCGACCGTCTGAACTATTAAAATATAAAACGCAAATAGAACATCGTGATGATATCAGCTATCCATTTTATCAAGATTTTGAGGGCTATGAGCAGTGTGAAACGGAGGCCATTCAGGCTGTAGTCGAAAAAGAAATCGAGCATGATTTGTCAATTATTACTGATGGTGAATATTCCAAATCCATGTGGCATCTGGATTTTGTTTGGGGATTTCAAGGAATTAACCGCTATATTGCGGATCATGGATATTTTTTCCGTGACGTTGATGGAAGTTCGAAATATGAGACGCGAAAAGATATTGGTTTGCGCATTACAGGCGAATTGAGCGGAAAGAACCATCATTTCATTGGAATATTCAAAAAACTCCAAGCTCTTGCTGGCGACCGAGAAACGAAGCTGGGCGTACCTTCTCCATCACATATTTTTGGTGAGTTGTCATGGTCGGATAACATTGGCGGCAAAGATGCGGTTTATAAAAATAGACATGAGCTTAAAAACGGCCTCGTCAAGGCATATAAGGAATTTGTTGAGGAATTTGCTGCTGCTGGCGGGAAAATTCTGCAATTTGACGATTGCTTATGGGAACTGTTTGCGGATGACAACCCGAATTCTCCGTACACCGGTGAAAATATTAATCAAGAGGAAGTACAAGCTCTTGCTACCGAATTTATTGACATTAACAATACATTGATTGATTTTGGTCATCGTTTAGGTTTGAAAATGTGGACGCACAATTGCCGTGGCAACTATGATTCCCGTAATATGGGGGGCGGCTCCTATGTGAAAATTGCTAATCTGTTCTTGAAGCAGCTTAAATATGACCGTTTCTTCCTTGAATGGGATGATGAACGTGCAGGATCACTTGAGGCGCTTGAAGTCTTCAAGGATAAGCCGGAAACAGAAATTGTGCTTGGCTTGTTGTCATCTAAAACGAATACGCTTGACGATGAAGAGCGTGTATTCAGATTGCTTGATGAGGCATCGAGCATTATTGACAAGGATAGATTGTTGCTATCCCATCAATGCGGATTTGCCTCTTGTGATGGGGGTAATGAATTAACCGAGGCTGAGCAGTGGGCGAAAATTAATCAAGGACAAAGAATTGCCCGGCAATATTGGAGCAAATAATGTTTGTCGCTCGAAGTGAAGATTTTCGGGTGACATCAAAACTGTCACTGCACCTGTAGAAGTCTGTGTGGCGTTGTCTTCGGACAGGGGTTCGACTCCCCGCGGAAAGTTGAACCCTTGTCCATACAAAACCACAATGGTTAATTTTGTATATCGATACTATTCTCGCGGCTCTTTCCGTCAGACGGCGGCTGGGATATCGCAGTTTAAAGTATAATGGAAAACGAAGCGGGCAAGATATGAAAGAAAAGTTGTAAACCAACTTCAGATGTGTTATAGTTAATTCATTGAAATTTCAACCTGAAGTCACATATTATAGAGGGTTAGGATTTTAATGGGCTTAACCTTGTATAATATGTGATTTTTTTTGGAAATTTTAAAGGATATCAAAAATGAACATGTGGAGGTAATGAATCATGGAAACAGGAACAGTAAAATGGTTTAATGCGGAAAAAGGCTTTGGTTTCATCGAGGTTGAAGGCGGCAGCGACGTATTCGTGCACTTCAGCGCGATTGTTGGCGACGGCTTTAAATCGTTGGACGAAGGACAACGCGTTGAATTTAACGTGGTACAAGGCAATCGCGGCCCGCAGGCCGAAAATGTTGTTAAACTGTAAGTAAGGCTATTGCAAAGCCCCAAACCTCGTGTTGGGGCTTTTTTTTCGCACATTATTCCTGGAGAGAAAGAAGGATGCCGCTTGTACTATTCACGGAAAAAACTAACGAGTGATCTTCCAGAAGAAATGACAATAATATGGTCATGCACCAATGAAAAGTGTAACGGATGGATGAGGGATAACTTCGTTTTTTTGGCTCAGCCAGTGTGTGCCCAGTGCAATTCCTTCATGGAGAAAGGCGAGAAGATGCTGCCAATCTTAGCGAATACAAGCCCTAATCAGACGAAAAACTAGATAGAGCGAGGATCAGTCTTGTATTCTTATTCCAATATTGCCCAATTGCTCCCCCTGCTGCATTCGCTGAAAGGCGCGAAAGGTGTCCTGTAAAGGATACACACTATCAATGATAGGGCGTATCGAGTGAAGTTCCATAAATTGAAGCATAGCCATAAACTCTTCGCTGCTGCCCATTGAGGTGCCGATGATACTGATTTGGGGGTAAAATATGGATCGTACCGCTAATTCCACTCGGTCGCCTGAGCTTGCGCCAAACGTGACGATACGGCCATTCGGCTTAATGATATCAAAGTAATGTTGGAACGTAGCCGGCCCGATACTGTCCAGGATGAGATCCACTTGTTCTCCTTTCATACTGTCCTTCCAATCACTATGACTGTCAAAGGCATGATCTGCCCCATATGCAAGAGCGGCTTGCCTTTTTGTTTGACTGCGGGATGTGACACTGACGCGTGCACCCGCCGCTGAAGCCATAAGCATTGCATAGGTTGCCACACCGCCACCAATCCCTGGAATAAGGATATGTTCGCCTCGCTGTAAGCGGCCTCTCGTGAACAAAGCCCGATAGGCCGTCAAGGCAGACAAGGGCAACACTCCAGCTTCTTCCCAAGACAAGTAAGCTGGTTTGCTGACGGCATTTTGTTCGGGGATGATGATAGACTCGGCGAGTGTGCCACTCGAAGGACCGCCTACTATAGCCGGAACGGCCGGGACATTGTGGGTGAATTCCCATCCGATACACGGATTAATGATTACATCGGAACCTACTGTAAGATTCGTTACGCCTTTACCAACCGCTTCAATTCTTCCCGCGCCATCCGAACCCATAATCAGGGGTGCATCCTCATTTGTTCGATCCTCCATGAGAAATAAGTCCCGATGATTCAACCCTGCAGTTTTCAACTTTACTTTTACTTCACCGAAGCCTGGCTGTTTATCAATTACATTTTCATATGTCAAGCCCTTTAAGCCGTTCATCCCAGCATGTACGATTGCTTTCATCTTAAATCCTCCAGTCATTCGTATTTTGATGAATCTCTATATTTTGAATTGTACAGAGCGGGAATCATACAGTAAAATGAACAAAATCGAATGTGAGTATCAAAACTGATCATACCAAGCAGGTGATATGGAAATGGAAAGCGGGGACTTGAGAATATTTCAAGCTGTAGCTCGAGAGGGGAGCATAACCAAGGCGGCGCAAATGTTGAACTACGTACAGTCTAATGTGACGAATCGTATTCAGTACCTCGAGGCTCAGCTAGGAATCCCTCTTTTTCGGCGATCCAATCGAGGGATGACGCTAACTCCGGCTGGCGAGAATTTACTGGGATATACGGATAAAATACTGACTCTGCTGGACGAAGCTGTGAAAACTACACAATACTCCGACCATCCTGCAGGGCCTCTTCGGATAGGTTCTATTGAAACGACTGCGGCCATTCATCTGCCCCCCCTATTGGCCGAATATCGATTACAATACCCGGATGTGAATTTATCGCTCACTACGGGTGTTACACATGCTCTCGTGCAAAAAGTGTTGAATTACGAGCTTGATGGAGCGTTTGTTTATGGTCCGGTTGACGATCCGGATATAGAACATGCTGCGGCTTTCGAAGAGGAGTTGGTGCTGATCTCGGAGCCGGGAAAAAGCGACATGCACGAGTTGCTTGCGAAGCCGATGTTGTTTTTCGATGTTGGTTGTACGCATCGGGCAAAAGCAGAGAGCTTTCTGAGAGGGACTGGCCTGACCACATATCAGATTATGGAGTTTGGAACATTAGCAGTTATTCTAGATGGGGTTTCCGCTGGGCTCGGTGTGTCTATGTTGCCGCGATCGTCGATTGCTAAAGCGGAAGAGGCAGGCAAAGTCGCTTTCCACAGTTTACCTGAAGAGTACCGAAATTTGGAGGTATGGTTTGTGTATAGACAAGGCTCAATATACTCTAGTGCGTTGTCAAGATTAATACAACTTATTGAAACGAAGCAATAATAGTTAACCCACAACGATCAATAGCGCCTAGTGTACCAATTGAGAAAGCAGTTGTCGCAGAGTCTCCTCTGTGATGGCTGCTTTTTCTATTTCCGACTGAGCCGCCAGCAGCTTCCGCTTCGCGCTGCACGAGAATGTCACAGAATGAATCGCATCGTCGTTATATTTTCGAGTGTGATTAACAAAGGAGGGGGAGAGATCCAAAGCAAGAGGAAAAGGAACTGCGAATTTAGCTTCGGAGGGTATGACGATCGTACGATAACGTATAGTTTTGGTAATCACCCTTAAAGTAACAACCACTAAATTAGAAAAGAGAGGTAGATTAGCTATGACACAACGTATAAATTATATGCAACAATCACCGGAATTCTTCAAAAAAATGCTGGAGCTCAGCAATGCCGAGAAGGAAAGTTCAATTGAAGAGAAAATCCGTCATCTCGTTCACATCAGAGCTTCGCAAATGAATGGATGCGGATTTTGTCTGGATATGCACGTGAAGGAGGCTAAGATCCATGGTGAGAGCGAGCTGCGCCTTTACCACATCTCGATTTGGCGCGAATCAACGCTGTTTAGCCCGCGCGAACGGGCTGCGCTGGCATGGACCGAGGTTCTGACCAAGCTGCCGGAGCATGGCGTACCTGATGACATCTATAACCGCGTTCGCGAGCAGTTGTCCGAAAAAGAAATTTCGGATCTTACCTTCTCGATCATGGCGATCAATGCCTGGAACCGTATTAACGTCGCCTTTAAGAACGTACCGGGTTCTGCTGACGCCGCATTTGGTTTGACTAAAGCCGGCCTGAGCTAAGCAGTAAGAGCAAAGGTGATTTCTGCCAACATCGATGTTAAAAGCAGAAGCACAAAGAACCCTCCGAAGGTTCTTTGTGCTTCGTGTTATTCTCCAGCGTGCTTCAGCTTGTCCGGGTTTCTTACAATATAAATGCTGCGGATTTGATTTTTCTCCACATGAAAAATCCCGACGGTTTGGATTCCTTCGCCAGATCGAACAATAAACGCAGGCTGTCCGTTCATCCGAATGACCTCGATATGAACGCCATCGATCGTTGATGCTTGCCGGAATGGACCGAGCAGGAACTGGGCAACAAGTTCTCTTGTAGAGATAGGTTCGACAACGGCCGGGACTTTGCCTCCTCCATCGGCGACAAGGACAACTTCTTGATCCAGGATGGATAAGATTTGATTGAGGTTGCCTTGTTTGAGAGCGTTCAGGAAATCATGGACGAGCTCGGGAGTAACTCCTTCCGAATGAACGAGCTGTTCAGCTGTAATTCCCATTTTTGCGTTGGCCCGACTGAACAGTTTACGACAGTTCACTTCGCTTTTTTCCACCAGTTCGGCAATTTCAGGATAGTCAAAGCCAAGCGCCTCTCGAAGCACAAATACGACACGTTCCGTTGGCGATAGCCTCTCAAGCAGAACAAGCATCGCATAGGATAGCAGATCGTCGCGGACGACCGCATCCAGCGCATCATCATTCATGCTGTGCAGGGGTTCCGGAAGCCATTCCCCATAATATTGTTCCCGTTTCCTGCGTGCCGATTTATGCAAGTCCCGGCAGCGATTCGTCACCATCTTGCAAAGATAGGCTTTAGGTTCTGCCAGCTTTTCCGGCGGAACATCGACGATTTTCAGGAAAACATCGTGGACAACGTCTTCCGCGTCCGTAACAGATCCGGTCAGTTGGTAGGCCAGCTTAAAGAGCAGCCCTTTATATTTCTGATACAGTTCCTTCATGCCTTCACTTCCTATCGGTTCCCCGTATATTAAACCTATTGCAAAATAGGCCTTAAAAATATAACGAGTTACAGGGTGTTTTTGTGACATTCCCTAGGCTTTTATTTTGCTTACCTCAAATGATCTAGCAGACCTAAGCGGTCGGTGGCAAATTTTTTACACATAGGGATTTTTAACCAATTATAACCAGGAAATATTTCGGAACACATGCTACAATCTAGGATGTTGAAAGGAGGCGGATATTGACGAATACTGACGAATTAGTTTGAATTAATCGATTAGACAGGGGAGGTGAATTAATAATTTGCCGGCTATTTAATAACGGTTCAATGGTGCACGCATCAAATCAAACTTGGGAGGATTGTAAATGAAGAACAGGGTTGCAAAAGCATGGAGTATGGTTTTATTTTTTTCTCTGGCAATTTCTTTAATAACAGGAGGGCTGCAAAATACTACAACTTATGCTGCCGGTCTTTCGATCATCGGCGGTGGAGGCTGGAATGAAACGGCGTATGTAGAATGGTCTCCTGTTAGCAATGCGGAAGGATATAATGTATACGTTAAACCTGAAAGTGCAGCGGATTCTTCCTATCAGCAAATTGATAATGAACTGATCCGAAAATACCCTTCTTATTGGAGAGCGGATGCCTTAGGTCTTGCAGCCGGAGATTATGTCATGAAAGTTGAAGCTAGACTAACAGACGGTTCAACGGTGAGTGCTGTTTCAGATAAGCTGTCCGTAGCGTCGCATGACAGATCCGGGTTTGCTTTCTCATCAGACTCGCTATATGGCACAGGCTCAGGTGCTTATAATGATGATGGAACACTTAAGGATGGTGCCCAGGTTTTGTATGTCACATCCGAGACTGCACAAACTGTGACCCTTGATGTGAAAATCAATAGCTCGGGGCGCGTTCAAACAGGTGTTGGTATAGGCGAGATTTTGCAATTAAGACAAAAAGGTTATGATACTACGCCTCTTGCCATCCGGTTTATTGGAAAAGTTACGGCTGATGACATGAAAGGCCAACTTAATAGCAGCGGCTATCTGCAAGTCAAAGGCAAAAAAAATTATTCGGAAATGAATATGACGGTTGAAGGGATCGGAGACGATGCCTATGCTTACGGATGGGGAATCCTGCTTAGATATACCGGAAATGTGGAAGTGAGAAACCTGGGTCTAATGTTGTTCCCTGACGACGGTATTTCGTTGGATACGGGGAATGCCAATGTTTGGGTGCATAACAATGATCTATTCTATGGAACCGCAGGAGGAGATGCTGACCAAGCCAAGGGCGATGGCTCCACAGACCTAAAAAAAGGATCGACAAATATTACGATCTCTTATAATCACTACTGGGATTCAGGAAAAGCGGCTCTGGTCGGCTTGAGTGAATCGGCTGAATTTTTTGCCACCTTCCATCATAACTGGTTTGATCATTCGGACTCCCGTCATCCGCGGATCAGAGTGGCATCCGTTCATATCTATAATAACTTCTATGATGGAGTCTCGAAATATGGCGTCGGTGTTACGACGGGAGCTTCAGCCTTTGTGGAATCCAATTATTTTAGACATACTAAATATCCAATGATGAGTTCCTTGCAAGGTACGGATGCTTTAGGGGAAGGTACGTTTTCAGGCGAAACCGGAGGTGTGATCAAGGCCTACAACAATATGATTGTTGATGCGGCCAGTCTGATTTATGCAAACTCCAACAACGGGACAGCTGCGGCAAATGAAAAATCATTTGATGCGTATTTAGCTTCGTCGAGAAATGAAACCGTACCAAGCACATACAAAGCATTAAAAGGAGGAACGGCTTATAATAACTTTGATACAAGCGTCGATACGGGCGTAAATGCTGCAGACATTGATAACGCAAGCGATGTTGAACAAATGGTTACTGCCAAAGCGGGACGCCTGAATAACGGAGACTTTGCATGGAAATTTGATAATTCCGTGGATGACAAGTCGTATGCAATCAATTCAGCTCTAATGGCTAAAATAAGAAGCTACACAACTCAACTTGTATCTGTGGGCGGAAATTCAATCCCGCAAGAACCAACACCAGGACCCGCACCAGAGCCAACGCCGGAACCTAAGCCGGAACCCACGCCAACACCAGAACCTGCACCGGAGCCTACACCAACACCAGAGCCAACGCCGGAACCCACACCAACACCAGAACCTACGCCAGAGCCGACACCGACTCCCATTCCGGAACCAACAACCGGAGAACAAGTTCATAACTTTACCGTAGCTGGAACCGCCAGCGACTTCTTTGATATTGAAGGGAATCTTTCGGCAAGCAAGGGAACTGTGGAGTATAACGGTCTGACTCTAACGCAATGTTTAAAAATCGAGACCGCGACCCGTATCGGTTTCTCCACAACGGAAGATTCAACATTAACGCTAGTGTTTAATTCAACAGACGGAAAAAAGATCAAGATCGATGGAACCAGTTATCCAATCAGTGATGGTATTGTCAGCGTACCGCTTACTCCTGGCGCACATACCATTACAAAAGATAATCCTGTAAATCTTTATTATATGGAACTGAAATAGATGATCTGATGTTTTATGTGACCAGTTGCCGGAATTAAAGCGGCGACTGGTTTATTTTACATCAAAGAATTTTATAAAATTTCGGACATGGTAGATCGCAAGAAAAACTAGCTCTAAATTGAGGTTTGTAATCTATCGAAGATCAACACACGTTGCCCGGACGCTTTGCATGATTATCCCCTTTGATCAGAACGCAGAGAAATGGACAAGAGCTCACCTCACTGAGGTCTCCTGGGGCTCCTGAAAGAGAGGGATAATCGTGCAAAGAGCATGAGGGACACCAAGGTACGAACCCTACAAGGGGCAGTTCGGGCCGCGTCTATATCTTGATCTGATGAAAAAGTAGAAAGGCACTCGTAGATCAGTAACAATCCTGGATTTTCCCGTCCTATTACGTATTCTTTTAGGTTAACGGCAAAAAACGACTTACTTCGACATGAAGTTAAGCTTATTATGTATACAAATCTAGTTTTTGCCATCAATATAAAAATTATGGATGAAATGGGGTGATAAGCATCGTAAATCGATGTCATTCTACTCAGCTTTGAAAGCGCTTAAAATACCATGAAGGGAGAATATCTTATGATGCATCTGATTCGAAATGTGTGGGGCAAGCTGGGTACCCTGACTTTGATCTTTGTGCTCCTTGCAGCCAGTGTAAGCAGTGGAAGTGCATTTGGTGCAGCCAGTTCATCGCCCACCTCAAACACAACGCGGGTATCCGTGCATGACCCATCCATTTATTACGATTCATCAACGAACAAATATTACGTTTTTGGTTCCCATTTGGCTCAGGCCAGCAGTACGGATCTGAGAAACTGGTCTCCTGTCGGAACCCAGGGTTATACCAATCGGAGCCTGTATGCACCATCTACCTTTGAAGGCTATTATTATATCAAAAATAAAAATAGCGGGTTGTATCTTGATGTAGCCGATGGGGCGGCGGCCGACGGAACGAATATTCGGCAGTGGTCCTACAACGGTTCCGATGCCCAGAAGTTCAGAATCGTGCATCACAGCAACGGAGATTATTATATTTTGACGGCCAACTCTTCCTATAAGAGCAGCATTGACGTCAACGGCGGATCCCCCGCCGATGGCACCAACATTGAGCAATGGGCATACTGGGGCGGCCCGATGCAATTGTTCCGGATTCAGCAGAATGAGGATGGAACGGTCGCTTTCCTAACCAAAGCATCGGGATATACTTCTGCGCTGGATGTCGCTGACGGGAGCACGTCGGCGGGCGCCAACGTCCAGCAGTGGAATTACTGGGGCGGAGACATGCAAAAATGGAAACTGATCAAAGCGGGCGGCACGGGGAATGCATCCCGAAGCTCGGGAGCGGCATTGACCTCTGCGCTTGCACCATCGTTCGCATGGGCAGGCTATAATGATCAGGATAGCTCGGGCGGCCACGCGGTATGGGCGCCGGATGTGACTTATAACCCATCCTATGTATGGGCGGATGGTTCCAAGGGCGCTTATATGTTGTATTACAGTACATCATCGACCTACATTCGTTCCGCCATTGGATTTGGCGTGTCCAAGTCCATAACAGGTCCGTACGAATATGTGGACACCATTGTTTATTCCGGATTTACGCGTGCCAGCAACCCCATTACCACCACGTCGCCGCTCGGGACCAAAACCGTGAATACGTGGTATCAAAATACCAACATCCCGGATCTGATCGACAACGGTACCCTATCGGGAGTCCGAAGCGGCTGGTTCTCAAACAGCGGCGGGTATAACAACTCACTGTTCCCGAATGCCATCGACCCTGCCCTGACTTACGATGCTTCGGGCCGACTATGGATGAGTTATGGGTCTTGGTCCGGCGGCATTTATATGCTTCAGCTTAATCCGGAGACAGGTAAGCCCTATTATCCAGGGCAGGATAGCGGCAATACGGACCGTTACTTCGGCAAACGCATCGCGGGGGGATACGGGAAATCGGGGGAGGCCCCTTATATTGTCTATGACAAAGCCACAGGTTATTACTACATGTATGTAACGTATGGGGGATTGGCAAATATGGGCGGCTATCACATCCGTTTATACCGGTCCACCGCGATTGACGGACCGTACACGGATGCGGCGGGCAATCAAGCCGTGTATCCTTCCGCTTCAACCAATCAAGCCAATCACGGTATTAAACTGTTCGGAAATTACCAGCTCTCGGGAATCCCGCTAGGTTACAAATCGGGAGGGCATAATTCGGCACTGATTGATACGGACGGATTGCGCTACCTGATTTACCATACCCGATTCAATAACGGAACGGAATGGCATGAGGTTCGGGCCCATCAACAATTCATGAATGAAGACAAGTGGCCTGTCACAGCGGTATACGAATTCCTGGGAAGCAGTATTTCTTCTACGGGATACAGCATGAATGATATGACGGGGACCTATCAATTCGTCAAAATGGGGCTTGACGCTTCGACATCCGGTGTGGGGATGCTGCCTACCCAAAGCGTGACTTTGAATGCAAACGGCACCATTACGGGGAATGTGACCGGCACTTGGTCTTCTACTGCCGGGACCTATTATTGCACCATGGTCATTAATGGAGTAACTTATAAAGGCGTGTTCTTCAAGCAAAGAAATGAGCTTTCCAGCCGCAATGAAGTAATGACCTTCTCATTGATCGGCAGCAATAACGAATCGATTTGGGGATCAAAATGAAAAACCGTTAGGTTATTATAAGATACTATAAGAAATCCATGTTGACGCTTTCAAAATCCTGATATATAATGCAATTAATCGAATACACCCATTAGACATGTGACTGGTAAAGCAGGCAGGATCTAAAATGACAAATCTTTTATTTGTCGTTTTAGGTCCTTTTTTATTTGCAAAAAAGCCTGTCCCCTTTCACAAATTTGCAAAAGGAAGGAGCATTGGACATGGACTACAAACAGACCGCCGCGGAAGTTCTGAAATATGTGGGCGGCAAGGAAAACATCGCCCATTTTGAACACTGCTCGACTAGACTGCGTTTTTCCTTGATCGACAACGCTAAAGCCGATGTCAAACGGCTCGAAAGTATTCCCGGCGTGATCGCCGTTAAAATGACCGGCCAGTGCCAGGTCGTCATCGGCAATGAAGTCGTTGAAGTTTATGATGCGGTACAGCATTTGCTCGGCTCTCTCAATCCGAATGCGGAATCCGCTGCTGCGGCATCCGAGGCTAAACCGAAAGAAAAGAGAAAACTCGGCAGCATTATTTTGGATTTTATCGTGGGCGTGTTTCAGCCGCTGATTCCGGCGATTGCCGGGGCCGGGATGTTAAAGTCGTTGTTGCTGCTGCTCGGATTAATGAATGTTTTGGATCCGGACGGCCACACTTATAAAATCTTGGTGCAAATTGGCGACGCGGCGCTGTACTTTCTTCCATTACTAGTGGCCGTTACCACCGCCAACAAACTGAAAGTAAATACTTTGGTGGCCCTGGCAGCGGTCGGCGCTTTGCTGCTGCCGAACATGACGGCCATGCTCGGGGAAGGCGCCCAGTTGTTCGGCCTTCAAATCAAAAGCATCGCCTACGCCTATCAGGTCTTTCCGGCGATTCTGACCGTATTGCTCTACGCTCAAATGGAGAAATGGTTCACGCGAATTACGCCGAAAGTGATCCGGATCTTTTTTGTCCCGATGATGTCGCTGCTCATTACCGTTCCGGTGTCGTTGCTCGTTCTGGGCCCGCTCGGTTATACGCTCGGCGAAGGTTTCTCAGCTATCATCTTAACCTTGTTCGATAAGGTGGGGTGGATTGCCGTAGCGCTCTTGGCCGCCGTATTGCCGCTGATGGTGTCCGTCGGCATGCACAAAGCGCTCATTCCTTACGCTCTTTCCGCGATGGGAAGCACCGGCAAGGAATTGCTCTATATGCCCGCTTCGCTGGCCCACAATATCGCCGAAAGCGGCGCCTGCTTCGCCGTTGCGGTGCGGACCAAAGATAAAGCGCTAAGAGCCACGGCCATCTCCGCGGGAATTTCCGCCTTGTTCGGCATCACGGAACCGGCCTTATACGGGGTCACCCTGCAAAATAAAAAAGTGCTCGGCAGCGTCATGTTCAGTTCGCTGATCGGCGGGGCGTTTACCGGCATTGTCGGCTTGCAGGCTTATGTGCTGGTCGGACCGGGATTAGCCAGTTTATCGATGTTTATCTCGGAAGAGCTGCCGCGGAATATCATCAATGCCGTTATCGCGCTGGTCATTTCCTTTGTGGTTGCCTTCGTTTCGGCCTTTATTCTCGGCAAGGACCATAAGGCCAAAGCGGAAGATCGCCAATCGGTTAACCAGCTTACCACGGCAAAAGAGTTCAAAAGCCCGGTGATCGGGGACATGATTCCTTTGTCCGAGGTGAAGGATGAGGTCTTTTCCAGCAAAGCGATGGGCGAGGGGATTGCCGTCATTCCCGCCAAAGGCGAATTGTACGCGCCCGTGGACGGCAAAATTGAAGTGATATACAGCAGAAACCATGCGATGGCCATGCGTACGGCGAACGGCATCGAGCTGTTGTTCCATGTAGGGATCGATACCGTCCGCTTGCGGGGCAAATATTTTGAGCCTCAGGTGCAGGCTGGGGATGAAGTGAAAGCCGGCGATTTATTGCTGAAGTTCGACCTTGAGAAGATTATTGAAGAAGGCTACGATCCGGTAACCATCGCCATTGTGACCAATAAGGACAAATACGCGGTCGAGGTTGCGGATTTAAAACAGGTGAACCGTCAGGATACATTGATGGTTGTAACCGCTTTAGAAAATTAAACCAAGGGAGAGAATAGACATGAGCAAAGGATTTCCGAAGAACTTTTTATGGGGCGGCGCCATTGCCGCCAATCAGGCGGAAGGCGCTTGGAACGTGGATGGGAAAGGACCGTCCGTAGCTGACATAGCCATGTACAGACCCCATTTAAATGTCGAGGATTACGAAGCGCACCAGGTCGTTACCACCGAAATGATCGAACGGGCGATGCAGGATCCGGACGTCAAAAAATATCCCAAACGCAGAGGGATCGATTTTTATCATCGGTATAAGGAGGATTTGGCCCTGTTTGCCGAAATGGGCTTCAAGGCGCTGCGCGTTTCGATCGCCTGGAGCCGGATTTTTCCGACCGGTGAAGAGAGCGAGCCCAATGAATTGGGGCTGAAGTTTTATGACGGTTTGTTCACGGAAATGAGACGGCTCGGCATCGAACCGATCGTCACGCTTTCCCACTATGAAATGCCCCTTGCTTTAAGCGTTAAATACAACGGCTGGGTGGAAAGAAAGGTCATTGATGATTTCGTGAAATTCAGCAATGTCTGCTTCTCGCGTTATAAGGACCTGGTGAAATATTGGCTGACCTTTAACGAAATCGACAGCATCATCCGCCATCCTTTCACGACCGCGGGCATTGTCCCGGAGCGTTGTCCGGAGGGCAAGGTGGAGGAAACCATTTATCAGGCGCTGCATCACCAGTTTGTTGCCTCGGCGCTGGTAACGGCGGATTGCCATCGCATCATTCCGGGCAGCCAGGTAGGCTGCATGCTGACGATGCTGACGACCTATCCGAATACTTGCCACCCCAAAGATGTGGAAATTACGCTGATGAGGAATCTGCACACTTATTTTTACGCGGATGTGCAGGTATTTGGAGAATACCCGCCCCTGATCGAAACCATGCTCGAGCAAAAAAATATTCATCTGCAAATGGAACCGGGGGATAAGGAGATTTTGCGGAAGCACACAGTCGATTTTGTTTCTTTCAGCTACTATATGTCATTAACCGAGTCCGCCAAAGAAGGGCTTGAGCGAACGTCCGGCAATACGATCACAGGGGTGAAAAATCCTTATTTGCCCGTAACGGATTGGGGATGGCAGATCGACCCGGTGGGCCTGAAAATTTCCTTAATCGAGTTATACGACCGCTACAGAAAACCGCTGCTCATTGTGGAAAACGGCATGGGTGCCGTGGACCGGGTGGAAAGCGACGGTTCTATCCACGATGACTACCGGATCAATTATTTTAGGGAACACTTTAAACAAATGAAGGAAGCGGTGGAAGCCGGCGTTGACCTGTTTGGTTACACAAGCTGGGGACCGATTGATATCATCAGCGCTTCCACGTCCCAGATGTCCAAAAGATACGGTTTTATTTACGTCGATCAGGATGACGAAGGAAACGGCACGTTGCAGCGCAGCCGCAAGGATTCTTTTTACTGGTATAAAAAAGTGATTGAAACCAATGGCGAAGATTTGGATTAGTTCCCCATCTTTCGATTAGGGAGGTGACCCGTGTGATCAAAATCAAAAAAGTGTTGAATTCCAGCGTAGTTTTGGTGGAGGATGAGCAGAACAAGGAGTACATTATGTTTGGCAAAGGCATCGGCTACGGTCAAAAAGCGGGCAATACCGTCGAGGAGCACCAAGCCGACCAAATCTTCATGCCCATCGAAAATGTCAAAGTCAAAGAGTATCTTGGCGTATTGGACGCCATTCCTCCGGTATACGTGGAACTGACCGGGCAGATTGTGGCTTACGCGGAAAAGAAGCTGCAAACCAAGCTCAACACGGGGATCTATTTTACCCTTATGGACCATTTGCATTTTGCGGTGGAACGGTTGTCTAAAAATATCGCGATTGCCAACAAAGTGTTTTGGGAGATTAAAAATTACTATGCCGAGGAATTTGAGATCGGGCTATTCTCCTTGGAGCTGATCAAAGAAAAGCTGCACGTTGATATGCCCAAGGAGGAAGCGGCCAACATCGCTTTTCATTTGATCAATGCCCAAAGCGGGGAGAAGGAATCCAAAGACGGCATGAAGATGGCCAAAATGATCGGCAGCATCGTCAACCTGGTGAGATATTCGATGAATATTGATATGGATACGGAAAACGTTCATTATACCCGTTTTGTAACCCATGTGAAGTTTTTTGTGGAGCGGTTTTATACGGATAAGATGCTGGAGAATACGGACAACATCCTGTTTGAGCAAATCGCCAGTCTGTATCCGCAGGCCATGGACGGGGCGTTCAAGATCAAAGAATATATTCACCAGGTGTACGGAAAAACCATTCCAAACGAGGAACTCACCTATCTGGCCGTGCATATTCACAGGCTGATCTCCTATAACCAGTTGGCTTAAATTAGACGGAGGAACTTTAACATTGAAAGCGGGCAATATCATTATTTCGTTCATTTTCCTAATCTTAAGATGGGTGCGATTCATATTGGATTTGATTTTGTAGTGCTTATACTTGGAGCCATGGTTATGGATATCAAGACGGCATTTTTCACATTTCTGGCATCTGCCCGCAGCAAAAATAGAAAAAGCGAAAGCGCACCAGTAGCATGCGTTTTCGCTTTTTGATTGTCAAGCAAGTTGGTCAACATTTCCGCACAACGCGTTCAAGCAACCTATACTTGTTATTTCGAAATAGCCTTAAACGCGGCCGACTGCTCCCGGATGCCCTTCTCTGCGGCAAAACGCTCGATGCTGGAAGCTCCGAAGAAGCCGTCGATGTCGGGGATATTTTGCATGATATAAGCGGCATCCGTCGGCTCGGCGATTGGGCCGCCATGGCAAATGACCATGATGTCCGGCCGGACGGCACGCCCTGCGGCAATGATATCCTTGATTTTCACGACGCAATCATCCAAGGTGAGCGCTGTCTTCGCGCCGATCGTGCCCTTCGTGGTAAGACCCATATGAGCCACCAAAATATCCGCACCGGCTTCTGCCATCGCCTTGGCCTGATCTGGATCAAATACATAAGGGCAAGTCAGCATGTCCAGTTGATGCGCTTTGCGGATCATTTCCACCTCTAAGTCATACCCCATATCGGTTTCTTCCAGGTTCTGCCGGAACACACCGTCGATGAGGCCCACCGTCGGAAAGTTTTGCACGCCGTTAAAGCCCATATCCTTCAATTGCTTTAAGTAAATGTCCATGACGCGGAACGGGTCGGTACCGCAAACGCCAGCCAGCACCGGGATATTCTTTACAACAGGCAGTACCTCGGAAGCCATTTCGACCACGATCGCATTGGCATCGCCATAGGCGAGAAGCCCGGCTAAAGAACCTCTGCCGGCCATCCGGTAACGGCCGGAGTTGTAAATAATCAGCATATCCGCGCCGCCCGCTTCGCTGCTCTTCGCGGTAATGCCGGTGCCGGCGCCTACGCCCAAGAGGATTTTTCCGCCGGCAACTTCCGCTTTAAATTTGGCAAGGATTTCACTTCTGGTCATCGTATTCATGTTTATATCTCCTTTTCCTGTGAATGATTAAGCTTTGCCCTCCATCATGGCAATGAGTTTTTTGGCGGCGTTAAGCGCGAACGAGTCATCGTTGATATGCGCATCCAATTCGTAAAGCTCCACCTTGCTGCGATCCAGGTTGGCTCTTAAAGCATCAAACAAAGCCAGGTCCTCCTCAGGCCCATGGAAGGGCTGACCCTCGGCGTCAATCATGGAGACGCCCTTCAGCGGCAGAATTAAAACGCTTTCGCCACTGGCTAAATTCAGCTTCTCCGCCAATTTCTCGCCAACGGCTCTGTTTTCCTGGGCGGTGGTGCGCATCAGGGTGACCGATGGATTATGCTTGTACAAGTTGCAATGTTTGTAACGCTCGGGCACGGTGTCAATGGGGCCAAAGTTAACCATATCGCAAGCTCCCACAGAAACTACTTGCGGTACACCGCAAAGTCCGGCGGCTTCGCTGCGATTAGGCCCGGCATTCAGCACGCCGCCAAACAGCTCGTCACACCATTCGGTCGTCGTCAAATCCAGTACGCCTTGGAAATAACCGCTTCGCACCAAACCCTCCATCGTACGGCCACCGGTACCGGTTGCATGGAAGACCAGCACTTCATAACCCTGCTCCTCCAAATAGGCCTTCGCTGTTTCTACGCAGGGTGTCGTGACCCCAAACATAGTGGCGGCAACCAATGGTTTTTTCTCAACTTTCGTAACTTCATGCTCCAGCATACCCGCCATGGCAAAGACCGCATTGCTGAAAATCTTGGTGGAAATGGAGTTGAGTCCAGCCACATCCACAATCGAAGGAATCAAAATCACATCGCTTGTGCCTACATACTGTTCGGTATTCCCGGAAGCCATGGTAGAAACCACAATTTTCGGTACGCCGATGGGCAGAGCCCGCATCGCTGGTGTGATAACCGAGGTGCCGCCCGAGCCGCCCAAGGAAATGATGCCTTGGAATTTGCCTTCCTGATAAAGCCGGGGAACGATCTTTTCGGTACCCTTTGCCATAGCTGCTGTGGCACGAGCCCGGTCTTTTTGGCCTACCAGTTCCTGAAGATTTTCGCCGACCTCGGCAGCAATTTCTTCGTTGGAGACATCGGGAACAAAGTAGGATTCAAAGGTTCCCGTATGCAGGGTCAAGGTGTTAAGGCCGATTTCCTCAAACAGCTCTTTCAAGTAAAGGAATTCCTTCCCCTTGCTGTCGAAGGTCCCCGCGATGGCTACGGTTTTCATTGATTAAGTACACCTCCTGGAATTATCTTTTCTGCCGCCCCATAGCTTTGTAACAGCTTTCAGAAATGATAATTCAATTGTACGGCTTGGCGGAAATTTTGATATTGTTTGAAGTAAGCTGTTTTTGTGCTTATGTTAGATTTCGCTCCGTCGGCCGTATTTCTTGCGAGGTTCCGCTTTTTCGATAACCGGTAGGCGTCGTGCCTTTATATTTCTTGAAAATTTTAGTGAATTGGATATAATCTCCATAGCCAACCAGCTCCGCTACCTTCCCAACGGGCATGTTGGTCTCCCTTAGGAAGTCCCCCGCCTTGTTCATCCGGAAACGGATTAAATATTCCGTAAAGCTGCAACCGACGATCCGTTTGAATTTGGCACTCAAATAGGAGGGCGACACATGAGCCGCCAAGGCTAGCTCGCTGAGGTATATGGGCTCATCATAGTGGTTGATGATATGTTCTTTGATAAACTCCACATAGTCGTAGTCTTGGGCTTGTCCATTCAGCACCTTCATGAGGCTGTTCTCTTCCTCGGCGCTTTGGGAGATTTTAAAGGATTTGGTCGTGTTCAAAATGGCCTTTTCCGCCGGAATCCGTTCGAAGGAAGAGCCGCCCACAAAGCCCTGGCAAGCAGAGTTGTCGTAGAAGTACCGGGCATCGATGGAAGATTTGATCGGGCCGCCGTAGACCATTTTAATCGCCCCAGGACGAATCTGATTGCAAGTATCAAAAATCTGCTCAGCAAACCTCCGCCCTCTGTCCAAGGACTGCACTTTCTTCGCGCCCAAAACGCCGCCGGTCGTCAGTCCCAAATGAGCGCAGATAATGTCTGCTCCGGCCTTTAACATCTGTTCCGCCTGCCAGGCATCAAAGACGAAGGCCATGGTAAACAGGCCCTGCTCATGGGCTATGCGGATCGCCTCGATTTCCTGGCGATACGAAATCCCCTCTTCCTCCAGCGCCTCGCGAAACTTTCCGTCAATGAGTCCGACGGTGGGCCAATTATTGATCCCGTCAAAGCCGGATTTTTTGATATGCAAAATGAACTCCGGAAGGGAAAGGCAAGGGTCCGTAGCGTTCAGTCCAAATAAAATCGGGGTATCCTGCAGAAGAGGCATCAACTCGCGCGAGGCAAAATCCATAACGATTTCATTGCTGTTGGAATAACAAAGATAACATCCCAAAGACGCCCGTCCCATCTGCCGAAAGCGTCCGGCACTGAGAGCCAGAATAATATCCGCCCCGCCCAAAACGCTGTATTTGGTCGTCATGCCGCTGCCGGCAGCGACACCTATAATATGTCCATTGACTTTGATTTGCGCATTCAGCCTTTTGAGTATTTCCTGTCTTGATATTTGCATGGCGAAACCTCCCTTATGCAAACTATACAAAACCAACAGGTCATTCAACAAATTCGTATAAAAATATCTCGTAAAATCTGTTAAAAATTCGGAAAATGTCCATGAATAGCAATGAAAGAACATTTTGGGAGCTTGAACTAGTGATAAATGTCACAGAAGACGGATGTTAAAATTTTAGACAATAAAGAGGGTAGCAATCGCTATAAAACAACGTTGGAGGAGCATGAGATCGTGGCAGTTAGTCGTGGACCCGTGGAGCAAGATTATATTATTGAACGTGTTCAAGCCCTTTTTCAATGCAGGGTTTTATGGAGCGAAGGGCGTCCATGCCTGGAGTATGATAACAAGGAAGAGTTGGGCAAAATCTCTGAATACGTAAAAGCTAATTTTGCTACGGAGCTTCTAGATGTATTTTTTACAACCGTTGAAAGCCTGCCAATAGAGTAACAATTCGAATGTTTGGAAAGCGACCTTAATCGGTCGCTTTTTGCTTGCTCGTATTCGAAGGTGAACAAACACACCTAAAACGCTCTAGCGTTGCATCAAATCCGATCTGACAAGATACATTTTCTAGCCACAAGTATTCTAACGGTTGCCATGGCGCTTATTTCACTGAAATCCGGTTATTTTTGCTTAGATTCAGGCAAATAACGGTGATCACAACCGTTAGAATTTAAAAAAGGTCTTTTTTCGGAAAATAGCCCCTGCTGCAACCGTTAGATTTCCGGGCAGCTTTTACGGGAAATCTTGAGCAACGTTTATTAGCTCGTTTATATCATTTATATACAGAAATTGTGGAAATTTCATGGAAATTATATATTACATCTCAATATTTAACATAAATCGCCGATAGAATCTATATATAGATCAAAGAGTAATAAAATGTAAAAATCGAGGCCGGGACGGACCGAAAGCGCTAACTTTCTTCGTATAAATAAGTAACCTGTAGAATTATGTCCGGCTTCAGAGAAAGGTGGTGACATGACTAGAAGTTGTATTCGATGATGCAGAACATCAAGGGAGGGAAAATTAGTGGATTGGAGTAAGGTGACGCTGTACCAAAACGATAAGCTCGTTTGGGGTCAGGAGCCTTAAAGCCTGACGAAGCGGGGCCCGTAGGGGTGTCGCTCTTTTCAAATTGAAGGGAGGAAAACGGGATGAAGGTAAGAAATAGTAACAGTAATATTTTGTTCAAACGTTCCAAATGGCTGCCTGCCGTTATGGCATGCGCGGTTACATTAAGTGTTGCACTGCCGGCTCAAACTACAGTACACGCTCAAACGGCAAAAACCGTTTCCATCCAAGTCGATACGTCCAAGGATCGGAATCCTATCAGCCCTTATATATACGGTACGAATCAGGATTTGGCAGGGGATGAGAATCTGGCGGCCAGACGGCTTGGCGGCAATCGGCTGACCGGCTACAACTGGGAAAACAATATGTCCAACGCGGGAAGCGATTGGCAGCACTCCAGCGATAACTATTTATGCACCAATGGCGGTCTGACGGATGCCGAATGCGGTGAGCCCGGAGCGGTGGTGACTTCGTTTCATGACAAATCGCTGCAGCTTGGCGCCTATTCTTTAGTTACGCTGCCGCTGGCCGGATATGTGGCCAAGGATGGAAACGGAAGCGTGCAGGAAAGCGAAAAGGCCCCTTCCGCTCGGTGGGATCAGGTCGTAAACGCCAAAAATGCGCCGTTTGAGCTGCAGCCCGACCTGAGCGACAATCGGGTTTATGTGGATGAGTTCGTTAACTTTTTGGTGAACAAGTATGGCGATTCTTCAACAAAGACGGGTGTAAAAGGATATTCGCTGGACAATGAGCCGGCTCTCTGGTCGCATACGCATCCGCGCATTCATGGTGAACCGGTTGGAGCGAAAGAGTTGGTGGACCGGGCGGTAAGTTTATCCAAAGCCGTCAAAGCGGTTGACCCCGGAGCGGAAATTTTTGGCCCGGTTCTTTACGGTTTTGCGGCCTATATGGATCTCCAATCCGCACCTGACTGGAACTCCGTAAAAGGCAGCTACAGCTGGTTCGTGGACTATTACCTGGATCAAATGCGCCTTAGTTCGGAAGCCGAGGGCAAAAGATTGCTGGATGTTTTTGATGTTCACTGGTATCCCGAAGCAATGGGCGGAGGCATCCGAATTACGAATGAGGTCGGCAACGACGAAACGAAGAAAGCCAGAATGCAGGCGCCTCGTACTTTATGGGATCCGACCTACAAGGAAGATAGCTGGATCGCTCAATGGAACAGCGCCTACTTGCCATTGCTGCCTCGATTGAAGCAGTCGATAGACAAGTATTACCCGGGAACCAAACTGGCTTTGACCGAGTATAGCTACGGCGGCGAAAATGATATTTCCGGCGGGATCGCTATGGCCGACGTGCTGGGCATCTTGGGCAAAAACGGCGTTTACATGGCAGACTACTGGAAGTTAAAGGATGGCGCCAACAACTACGTTAGCGCGGCTTACAAGCTTTACCGCAATTATGACGGAAATCGCTCTACTTTCGGCGATATCAGCGTTAAAGCGCAAACATCGGATATTGAAAATAGTTCGGTGCATGCTTCCGTAACGGATGCAACCGATAATGAACTGCACCTTGTTGTCATGAATAAAAGCATGGACAGCGCACTCAACGCCGAATTCAATCTTTCCGGCGGGACGACTTACGGTTCCGGTAAAGTTTGGGGCTTCGACCAAACCAGCCCGCAAATTAAAGAAGCGGCGCCGATCACGCAAATTTCCGGCAACCGCTTTACCTATACGGTACCGCCTTTGACGGCTTATCACATCGTGTTGACTGCCGGCAGTGATAATCCCGAGCCGCCTAAGGAGGCTCCCGGAAGCTTTACGCTGAAAGCTGAAGCGGGCGACGGGAAAGTCGCTTTGTCCTGGGACGCTTCCAGCAGAGCTGTGGGTTACAGCGTACAGCGGGCAACAGCTGCTGATGGTCCGTTCACTACTGTAGCATTCAATTTGGCCGCAACATCTTATACGGATACCAGTGTAACGAACGGTACTTCTTACTATTACAAAGTCACCGCAAGCAACAGCGCGGGAACGACCGATTCCAATGTCGTGAGTGCGGTTCCGCAGGTGCCTAAAGACGGCCCGGTCCGCTATGAAGCCGAAGACGGCACGCTGAGCGGGGGAACCACGGTGTCATCCAGCGGGTCCGGTTTCTCCGGCACCGGTTACGTAACGAATTTCCACAATCCGGGAGATTCGCTGACGATGACGATCCAGGCTCCAGAGGCAGGTTTGTACGATCTTACCATCGGTTACCGTTCTCCTTATGATGACAAACGCACGAATTTCTCTTTAAACGGCAAGGCGTCCGCCGAGCTGGTGCTTTGGACATCGGCTGATTTTACGGAAACTTCTGGAGGGAAGCTGTTGCTGAATAAAGGGGCGAATACGATCGGTTTCGAAACGGGCTGGGGCTGGTACGATATCGATTACGTCAAGCTGAAGCCTGCTGCTGACCGTCCGCCGCATGCAGTGACCAAAACGCTCACCAATCCGAACGCGACGGTAGAAGCGAGAGCATTGATGAACTACCTGGTAGATCAATACGGCGAGAATATCCTTTCCGGTCAAGAGGATATAGCCGAAATTGACTGGCTGCAAACCAATGTAGGCAAAAAACCGGCGATCGCGGCGCTCGATCTGATCGACTATTCGCCAAGCAGAGTGGAACGTGGTGCCAGTTCCACCGAGATTGAAAAAGCGATTGAGTGGGATAAGCAAGGGGGCATTGTTTCCTTTGCATGGCACTGGAACGCGCCGAAAGGTTTGATCGATGAGCCGGGAAAAGAATGGTGGAGAGGGTTCTATACCGATTCGACCACATTCGATGTGGAATATGCGATGAACCATCCGGAGTCCGAAGATTATAAACTGCTTGTTCGCGACATCGATGTGATTGCGGAACAGTTGAAGAAGCTGCAGGATGCGAAAGTGCCTGTCCTGTTCCGTCCTTTGCACGAAGCGGAAGGCAAGTGGTTCTGGTGGGGCGCTAAAGGTCCTGAACCCGCCAAAGAATTGTATATTTTGATGTACGACCGTTTGACGAATGTGCACAAATTGAACAATCTGATCTGGGTCTGGAATTCCGTTTCTCCCGCTTGGTATCCGGGGGACGAGTATGTGGATATTTTGAGTTATGACTCTTACCCACAGGCTGGCGACTACAGTCCGCAAATTGCCAAATACGAAGACCTTGTAACCTTGGGCAAAGACAAAAAGCTGGTTGCCATGAGCGAAAACGGCGCTATTCCGGATCCTGATCTGATGAAGGCGTATCAAGCCCATTGGAGCTGGTTCGCTACATGGTATGGGGATTTCCTGCGAGACGGTAAACACAATAGTCTTGAGCATCTGCAAAAAGTGTACAATCATCCGAATGTCATTACGTTGGATAAGCTCCCGCCCGACTTAAAAACGTACGGCATTTCCGACCAGCCGTCCGTACCGGGCAGCTTTACGCTGAGCGCGGCGGGCGAAAAGGGGAAAGTTACGCTGAACTGGACAGCATCGGCGAATGCGGCAAGCTATGAAGTGAAGCGTTCGGCGGCTGCGGACGGCACGTTCGCGACAGTAACCGATGCAGTATACGATACCAGCTACACGGATACGGATGTAACGGCAGGCACGACGTACTACTATCAAGTCGTAGCGAAGAACGATGCGGGCCAAACGGTTTCGAATACGGCCAGTGCCACGCCGAAAGCGGATGACCAGCAGCCGGCAACGGGACTGGTGCTCCAGTATCGTACACCGGATACAAATGTGAACGACAATCACTTTAAGCCGCATTTCCAAATTTTAAACAAAGGTACATCCGCCGTACCGCTCAGCGAGTTGACCATTCGCTATTACTACACGATCGACGGCGATCGTACGCAGGTATTCAACTGCGACTATGCGGCACTGGGCTGCTCGAAGCTGAACGGCAAGCTGGTCAAAATGGATGAAGCCGTACCCGGCGCCGATTATTATTTGGAAGTCAGCTTCAACCCGGATGCAGGCGTGTTGGCGCCTGGAGGCAGCACGGGCGAAATTCAGACCCGCATTAATAAAACGGACTGGTCGAACTATAACGAAAGTGACGATTACTCGTATAAGGGCACGCAATCTTCCTATGCCGATCATACGAAAGTGACGTTGTATCATAATGGCGTGCTTGTTTGGGGAACCGAACCGGCAGCCAATTAAGACAAGCGTCCGATATAAGGCACATGTGAATCAACCGTTGATTTGCCAAGAGAAATTATAAAGTGGAAAGTGATTGCCAGATGAACAAATTATCCGAAGAATGTTTGCCGCAGATTCGCGGTGGCGATGAGCAGGCAAGGTCGGCTCTGATTGGTCAATATCGGCCCTTTATTTTGAAGGTTGTTAAACACGTCTGCAAACGTCAAGTTGGATGGAATGATGATGAGGCAAGCATAGGTTTGATCGCTTTTAATGAAGCTGTCGACCGATACCGTACGGAGTATGGCAAAACATTTAATAATTTCGCTTTTCTTATGATTCGCAGACGATTGATCGATGATTTCCGGAAAAAAATTAAAATTTCCCAGAACGAAGCCGATTGGAAGGAAATGCTGTACATTGCCGATAGTGTGGGTTCGCTGGATGCCTTTGAAAGGCAGGAGCGAGCCGCGGCGCTGGCGGAGGAATTGCTCAGCTACGACGAAAAGCTCCGGGAATTTGGTATCTGTCTCCAGGAACTGGAAGAGATCATGCCAAGCCACCGGGATACCCGGCAAATGCTGGTGCGGATCGCCCGCCATTTTTGCAGCAACCGGGAATGGCTGAACGATCTTTTGCACAAAAAGAAGCTTCCCTTGAAGGCCATGACCAAAGAGATCAATGTCAGCAAAAAAACGCTGGAACGTAATCGGAAATATCTGATATCGCTAATTCTGATTTTCGGCTGCGAGGATTTTACAAGAATCCGCGAAAGCATCTCTTTTACAAGGATGGAGGAAAATACGCGGCACGTAGAGCAGTTGTAGCGGCAATAAAGAAGGCGGGCATTTTGATGAAGAGTTACCGACAGTAAAGGGTCGGTAACTCTTTGTTTTGTTTACGGAAGAACCACAAGCGCCATCGGCTGAGCGGGTTCTTGGCGGCCTTGGATATATTGTTCTTCGCCCATATCGTTTCTTCTGGACGATGGCACAGGAATTTCTGGGTGTATGGCATAGAGTAACCATGAGAATGTGAACAGAAGGGGAAGGAGGTTTTCCATGAAGATACCGGTCAAAGGGGTTGTGATTTCATCCACAGATTCGGATGGAAGCCATTCGCATAAGCTGTATATTACATCGTGGGGAGGAAGACCGGTTCACTCGCACGAATTTAAGGGGATCACTTCGTTTGATGTAGGGCATCGTCATGCCTACGCGGGACTGACGGCCCCGGCCCCGAGCGGGGTACAGCATACCCACCGTTACCATACGGTTACGTCATTCGACGACGGGCATTCCCACGTGATTGCAGGTGTCACCGGCCCGGCCATTCCCGTTCCCGGCGGCGGCCATATCCATCATTTTGAAGGGGTGACGACGGTCAACGGAGCTACGCCGCATACCCATTATTATCGCGGGAATACGGGGAACGAAGTTGTCGGCGATTAAAAGGACTGCTGGAATCATTAAATAAGCAGTAACGCGCGCTTTGCAAAGAAAAAGAGGAACGCCTACTCCTTAAGGAGCGATACGTTCCTCTTTACTTTTTTTGGACTTCCGCAATCCTTTGATCTCCTATTTTTCCCCGTCCCACTCGGCGTAAAACTGCTCCAGATATTCCAGCATAAACTGATGCCTTTGTTCGGCCAAGGCCCTCCCGTACGCGGTGTTCATCAAATCCTTCAGTTTCAACAGCTTTTCGTAAAAGTGATTGATCGCGGTATCCTGTCCGTTTCTATATTCGCTTTCGGTCATGGTTTCTCTGGGCTTCACCTCGGGATCGTACATCACTCTCCCCTTTGCCCCGGAATAGGTGAAAACGCGCGCGATGCCGATCGCCCCGATCGCATCCAACCGGTCCGCGTCCTGCACCACTTGGCCTTCCAGGGTTTTCATGGGCGATGAATTCCCTCCCTTAAAAGACATCGTCGAAATGATCTCCATCACGTGCCCGGTATCTTGGGGATCGACACCATGCTCGTCTAACCAAGTTCTTACTCTTCGAAGACCGTGCTCTTCACTCGGATTCAGTTTGGCATCGGCCAGATCGTGGAGAAGCGCGGCTAGCTGGCAAATGTACAGGTCGGCGCCCTCCTGCAAAGCGATAGTCCTGGCTAGCCGGGTAACCCTCTGAATATGCCCCCAGTCATGACCGGTGCTTTCATTTTCCAGTTCGTTTCTTACATCGGTTTCGGCCTGGGCGATGATCAGTTCCTTGTTATTTTGCTCCATTATACTCATATACTCCTTTTTTAAATGGTAAACGAAGAGAAAATTCCGGTCCCGATAGTTTTCAGTTTAAGTATACAGTAAACCTGGGGGAGCCGCAGGATGGCACGGCAGTCTCTGATTTTAATTTAGATGTTGAAAGTTCGTTTGCGCGTAGCGTTGCAGATTACGAGCTTGGCAAAAATACATCCGATAAAACGACGGTGATTTCGAGGCAGTGGTCACGCGGATGCGGATGAACTAAAACTTGAGAATAGGGAAGTGGGGTGGGCGGCAGATCAACACTCCCTGTCCGGAGGCTTTGCACGATTATCCCGTTTAATCAGGTAGCAGAGAGAAAGACAAGCTCGGGAGAAAAAAATATATGATGGGAGAAGCAGATAGGCTCGAGATAATTTAGACGGGTTTAGGAGAAGGAAAGGAGAAGGAATCAGGTTTAGGGCAGGTGAAACAGACCGGATAAGAGACAAGACAGGAGATCAAGACAGAGATCAAGACAGAGATCAAGACAGGAGATCAAGGACCCACTAAGTTGATCTGCATCAAACTCCCCCTACCGTTCCAGCGTCTCGATCAGGCCGCAGCCGCAAGGGGCTGGTTTGGTTGGCGCGCGATCAGCCGGCGGTAAGGGATCGCCGGAATCGCCACACACATTTGCAGCAACTTTTGCCGCATCGTTTCTTCCGCTCCGGGCAGTCCTTCTTGCAGGCGCAGCCGGCGGCGTCCGGTGTATTCGTTCAGGTACGCCTGCAGATGCTTCAGTCCCAAGGCTCCATACGTACTCTTCAGCGATTCCCACGCCTCTCTCACCACTTTCCGCAAGGGCGCATACAGCCGAAAGGCTTGAAGGAACGACTGTACCGTCGATGTACGGACATCCACATGCCCGCTAATAAACGTGGTTAGATCGTGACGGTTTGCCCTTTTTTCGCCTCCCCGCTTATGCGGTACCAGGCGGATTTTGACCTGCTCCGGCTCGCCCGACTCCGTGACCGTGCAGCCGGCTACGACCGCCGAGGCATACGGATGCGAAAGCTGACACCGGGACGGATCACGCCCATACTGATCGCTGTTCACCTTCACGTCTCCAGAGAGCAGCTCCCGGGCATCGAACTCCCCCACGGCATGGCGTATTCGGTGCAACATTGACCAGGCGGTCTTGTAGGCGACCCGGATCACCTGGCGCAGCCGCAGCGCCGAGATGCCGCCCTCAAGCAGGAATAAATCCAGGGCCTTGAACCACTTGAGCAAGGGGAGATGCGTTCCTTCAAAAATCGTGCCGACCAAAGGCGATGTCTGATGCTTGCACTTTCCGCACTCGAACAAAGGGATATGCCGGGAAGTTAGGCGACTGCACCGGGGGTGAGCGCAGCGCGGGCAGACGAAGCCGTTTGGCCACTTCATCGCGATCAGTGCCTCCATGCAATCCTGCTCGCTGTTAAAACGGCTGCTGAATGGCTGAAGTTCCGTTCCCGCATTAATCTCCATGTTTACTCGCCCCCGAATCAAGAATTCACGAACGTAGGTTCCATTTATTTCATTATACCAAACGTACGTTCCCTTATCAAGCCGAAAATCTCACCTGAACCGACTCATTTTTTTCTCATCTTTTTTGTTTTTTCTTCTCTCTTTTTTAAAACCTGCTCTAGCCCCCCTGCTCCTGAACGAAGGGGATAATCGTGCAAAGGCAGCCAGCCAGGCAGGGACACCAAGACACGAACACCAAGACACGAACACCAAGACACGAACACCAAGACACGAACCTTTTAGACAGGTCCCCTCACCTGGCGTCGATTTGTGACACGGCTCTCGAAACGGCTACGCTGCAAAAGGTAGATACACTAACCTCGCCGAACCGTGACGCATCTAAGTCGTTGACGCTTCCTCACCGAAGTAGCCCAAAAAGCCGGGAAGACACTTGTCCGCCTCAGATTTAGCGTCCTCCGGCAATGGATTGCTGCTTTACCCAGCTACATCAAAGCTTGTCTGCGCATTTTTTGCTGCGAAAGTTGAGTTATAACTCAACTTTCGGTGCGGCCAGAACCCAAATTGGCTAAACCGCTGATGGTGTACAGAAGGAGTAGGAATTACGGCAAAGGACCGCGCCAGCGGCGAGGTTTTTCTTTCTCAGAGAAACACTTCTTTTGGATGTAAATGGAATTGGTATGCGATGAATGGAATGCGGATGGCATAATGCGACAGAGAACGACGGATTTACGCCAATTTAACAATAAAATTTGTGTCAAAACATAGGTTTCTCTGTTGAAAATAGTTTATAATCTAGTAATCAGGCACTATCTGGAAGGGGGTGAAAAGCGTGTCAATTTCTCTTGTTAAAGGCCAGAAAGTTGACTTGACCAAAAACAATGCAGGATTGTCCAAAATCATCGTAGGCTTGGGCTGGGATCCGGCGGAAACCGAAACCCGCGGATTTTTCGGGAGAAAAAAGAAAGGGACAGCCAATATCGACTGCGATGCTTCGGCGCTTTTGTTAAACGCCGGCGGAAAGCTGGATAAGAAAGAAAATATCGTATGTTTCTATAATTTGAAGAGCCCGTGCGGTTCCGTGCAACATACGGGCGATAATTTAACGGGCGAAGGGGATGGCGACGATGAGCAGATCATCGTTGATCTTGGCAAAGTCCCCGCTAATGTCGAAAGAATCCTGATGGTAGTTAACATCTATCAATGCGAAGCCCGCGGCCAGGATTTCGGGATGATCAAATCCGCGTTCATCCGGGTCGTTAATCCGGTAAACAACCAGGAACTGATCCGGTTTAATTTGACGGACAGCTACGCAGGGATGACGGCGCTGCTCGTAGGCGAAATCTATCGTCATGATGGCGAGTGGAAATTCAACGCTCTCGGCGAGGGGGCGCATGCCGCACATATTAATGATTTGGCAAGCCGTTATATTTAATGACTATTATTTAACAAGGGAGTTGCTAATCTATGTCTATCAGTTTGGAAAAAGGCCAAAAAATCGATCTTACGAAAACAAATCCCGGGCTCACTAAGGTCATCGTGGGGCTCGGTTGGGATACAAACAAATATGACGGCGGACAGGATTTTGACTTGGACGCTTCGGCATTCTGCCTGAACGCTTCCGGCAAAGCGGCGAGCGAGAAGGATTTCATTTTCTACAATAACACGCAAAACAGCAACGGCTCTGTTGTACATACCGGTGACAACCGTACTGGTGAAGGGGAAGGGGACGACGAGCAGCTGAAGGTGGATCTGGCGGCCGTGCCTGCGGAAGTCGAAAAAATCTCTTTCTGTATCACCATTTATGACGCGGCGGCGCGCAGCCAGAACTTCGGACAGGTTTCCAACGCCTTTGTGCGGATTGTTAACGAAGCTACAAACGAAGAACTGATCCGTTACGATCTCGGCGAGGATTTCTCCGTTGAAACGGCGATCGTTGTCGGCGAATTATACCGCAATAACGGCGAATGGAAGTTTAACGCGGTAGGCAGCGGCTATAAGGACGGCTTGGCCGGACTTGTGCGCGACTTTGGCCTTTCCTAGTACACCCCTGAAATATTTCTACCGGCCGTCTTAAGACAGGCGGCCCTTTTTCTTACCATAAACGAAGGAGCGATCAAGATGGCGGTTAATCTATCCAAAGGTCAAAAGGTTGACCTGACGAAATCGAATCCGGGTTTGGTGAAAATCATTGTCGGTCTTGGCTGGGATACGAACAAGTACGACGGCGGCAAAGAATTCGATCTGGACGCCTCCGCTTTCTGCCTCAATGAAACCGGCAAAGTCAATTCGGATGCCGACTTTATGTTCTATAACAACCCGGCCAACGGCAACAACTCTATCGTACTCTCGGGCGACAACCGGACGGGCGAAGGTGCGGGCGATGACGAAACGATTAAGATCGACCTGGCTAATGTCCCTGCCGATATCAGCAAAATTGCCTTCTGCATTACGATCCACGAAGCTCAAGAAAGAAATCAGAACTTCGGCCAAGTCGCAAACTCTTATGTGCGTGTTGTGAATGAAGCTACCGGCGAGGAACTGATCCGTTACGACCTCGGTGAGGATTATTCCGTGGAAACGGCCGTGGTCGTAGGCGAACTCTACCGTCATGGAGCGGAATGGAAGTTCAGTGCCGTCGGCAGCGGATTTAAAGATGGTCTGGCCGGGCTTTGCAGAGATTTTGGAATCAGCGTTTAACCGATCAAGGGAGGGATCCGGATGACCATCAGCCTGTCAAAAGGCCAGCGTATTGATTTGACGAAAACGAACCCAGGACTAAAAAAAGCGCTCATCGGTTTAGGATGGGATATCAATAAATACAGCTCCGGACAAGATTATGACCTGGACGCCTCCGCGTTTCTGCTTCATGCGGACGGCAAGGCAAAGGGGATCGAGGATTTTGTGTTCTACAACAATCCCAAAACTCCAAACGGCTCTGTCATACATACCGGAGATAACCGGACAGGAGAGGGCGAGGGGGATGATGAACAGATTATCATCGATTTCTCGCTGGTTCCTCCGCATATTCATCGTGTCGGTATTTCCGTAACCATTCATGACGCAGTGGCGCGTAATCAAAATTTCGGACATATTTCCAACGCTTTCGTTCGGGTTGTAGACGCGGAGACCGATCGGGAGATCGCCCGTTACGATCTTGGCGAAGACTTCTCTCTGGAAACCGCGGTTGTGGTTTGCGAGCTGTACCGTCACGGAGAAGAGTGGAAGTTCCAGGCCATAGGCTCCGGCTTCAACGGGGGCCTTGCGGCTTTATGCAGAAACTACGGTTTGGATGCACAATAACAGCTTCCTTTATCTTCATATATGAAAGGTTGGTAAATTCGTGACGATCTCCTTGATTAAAGGCCAAAAGGCAGACCTGACGAAAAATAACCCAAATCTGAATAATATCATCGTGGGGATGGGCTGGCGTAATGCCAACAGTTCCTTAGAGGTGGACTTTTCAGCTTTTTTATTGGCGCAGAACGCGAAAGTAACGAAAGATGAAGATTTGATCTTCTACGGGAATCCCACCGGCCCCAATCAGTCGATCTCCGTGCTGTCGAATAACAAGCAAGCCTATTCCGGAGTGGCGGATCAAGCGCAGTTAGCCGTGTCGCTTAGGAACGTGCCGCCGCACTACGATCGAATTTCTTTTGCACTAACCATCTATGACGGGGAAAAAAGAGGACAAAACTTCTCCCAGCTTGATGATACCTACATTCGTATCGTCGATCCGGCGAACGGACTCGAAATTATCCGTTATAACATCGGAAAATCCTTCACCGTGGAAACGGCAATCATCGTGGGTGAATTGTACAGATACAACGGCGAGTGGAAATTTAACGCCATAGGCTCCGGCTATTCGGGAGGATTGGCCGCTCTGTGCGGCAGCTTCGGCATTGAGGTGAAAGAATCGACCTCAGCCCAGCCGTCGCCCGCTCCAACGCCAGCGCCAGCGCCAACGCCAGCGCCAACGCCGGCAACACCGTCTCCCGCTCCGGCGCCCGGACCGTCTCCGTCTCCGGCCAAGCCGCTTTCTTTGTCTAAAATTGAGCTGAAGAAACGCGGCGACGTCATCAACCTGGAGAAGAAATCGGGAGATCTCGGCGAAATCCTGGTCAACTTGAACTGGAACCAAAGGAAGCAAAAAGGGTTCTTCGGGAGCAAAGGCGTCGATCTCGACCTGGGTTGTTTATTTGAGTTGAAGGATGGGAGAAAAAGCGTAATTCAAGCGCTTGGCGAAAGCTTCGGCTCCCTCAATCGTCTCCCGTACATCGCTCTCGACGGAGATGATCGAACCGGCAACGTCGCAACCGGCGAAAACTTGAGAATCAACGGCCGCTACGTCTCTGAGATCGAAAAAGTGCTGGTTTTCGCTTACATTTACGAAGGCGTAACCAATTGGTCGGAAGCCGACGGCGTCGTGACCATCAAGCAGCAGGGCGGGCCCGACATTGTCGTGCGCTTGGACGAGCATAACAACCGCAAAGGGATGTGCGCCATCGCCATGATCCGCAATGTGAACAACCAGACCTTCAGCATTGAAAGAATCGTCGAATATTTCTCGGGTCATTTGGAACTCGACCGCGCCTTTAATTGGGGACTGCGATGGACGGAAGGCTCTAAATAACATTTTGGGGGAATTTTAGGTAATGTCCGAATTCATCAATAGTTTTGTAGACAATTTTATGTCATTTTTTGACTGGAACAACCTGGCTTCTCTATTGTCCGATCCGGTAACCTGGGGCATTATCGCTTCCCTGGTTCTCCTTGAGGGCCTGCTGTCCGCCGACAATGCGCTTGTTCTGGCAGTCCTTGTCAAGCACTTGCCCAAAGAGCAGCAAAGAAAGGCCTTGTTCTATGGTATTATCGGGGCCTACATTTTCCGCTTTCTGGCGATTGGCGTAGGTACGTTCCTCGTCAAAATTACATGGGTTAAAATCTTGGGCGGTTTGTACCTCTTATGGATCGCCTTCAGCAATCTGTTCGATTTGGAAGTGAAGTGGATTCGCGCGGGCAAAGTGCCGGTTATTCCTTACATCGGCAAGAAAAACGACGAAGAGGATGAAATCGAAGGCAAAGCTTACGGATTCTGGCGTACGGTTCTTACCGTAGAGTTAATGGACATTGCCTTCAGCGTGGATTCCGTAATTGCCGCGTTTGGCGTAAGCGATCAGGTATGGGTTCTCTTCCTCGGCGGTATTCTCGGCGTGCTTATGATGCGGGGAGTGGCGCAGGTATTCCTGAAACTTATCGACCGGTTCCCTGAGCTTGAACGGGCGGCATTCATTCTGATCATTATTATCGGCGCCAAAATGCTGGCCGCCGTGTTCGGATTCCATATGAGCCACTTTATGTTCTTTGGTCTTTTGATCGCCGTATTGGCGGGTACGATCATCATCAGCTCCATTCGCAAGAAATCGAAATCGGAAGAATCGAAACCTCAGTCCATGTAAACACACAAAAGATGAATCCCTTACCGAATTAGGGCCGTATAACATATATCCCTCCTTAAATTATAGGGGGGGATATTTTTTACTCATGCGAAAATTCATAGATTAGAATCTATTTCCCGATAGTAGATGATTTGGTTACTGAAGGAGGGGAACGGAATGCACTACTTCAGCTATTTAAAAAGCGAGCAGGACGCCGAGATCTTTTATCTGAAACCCCAGCCGTTTACGAATAAATCAAGCCGGGAGGTCCTTGCCCACGCCGTTGGGGCCGCTCTTTATATGCCCGCCATACGTCCGAGAATAGCGGATGAACTGGTTTCCGGGAAAATCCGCGGACTGGTCACGGCGATTATCGACCTGGAAGACGCGGTAGGCGATGCCCAGGTCGAAGCGGCCGAGAAAAATCTTTGCCAGCAATTGAACCGCGTCTTCCAATTAAAGCAGCAAGAGCAAATCGCGGACGAAGAGATTCCTTTAATTTTCGTCCGGGTTCGTACTCCGGCACAAATGAAGCGAATCATCGCCCTGCTGGAGAATTCCATCGAAGTGATCTCGGGATTTGCCCTGCCCAAGTTTTCTTTGGAGAACGGACAGCAGTTTCTTGAATTGATCGAGGAATACAACCGTACCAAACGTTCGCAGGCCCCCATGCTTTATGGGATGCCGATTCTGGAAACTGCGGATGTCATTTACCGGGAGTCGCGCTTGGATACGCTGCTGGGGATTCGGCGTCTGCTTGACGGCCATAAAGACCACGTTTTGAACGTGCGGATTGGCGCGACCGATTTCTCAAGCCTGTTTGGCCTGCGGAGAAATCCGGATATGACGATTTACGATATCGGCGTGATCCGCGACTGTATCGCCGATATCATCAACGTCTTTGGACGGGCCGCAAACCCGTATGTGATTTCGGGGCCGGTGTGGGAGTATTTTAAGAGCAACCGCGTGCTTAAGCCGCTGCTCAGGCAGACTCCTTTTGAGGAGGCGGCCGGCAGGCAGGGACGGATCCTGCGCATGGATTATATCAACGGTTATGTCGACGGGCTGATCCGGGAAACGGAATTGGACAAGGAAAACGGAATCCTCGGCAAAACCATCATCCATCCTTCTCACATTCATCCGGTTCAGGCGATGTATGTGGTTACCCATGAAGAATACATGGATGCAACGTCTATTATCGCCAACAGCAACGGCATCACGGGCGTGCTTAAGAGCCAATACGAAAACAAAATGAATGAAATCAAGCCGCATTTAACTTGGGCGAAACGCATTATTTTACGATCTCAAATCTATGGGGTGTTACGTGAAAACCAAAGCTATACTTCACTGCTCGTCGGAACCAAAGGCATTGAACAGGCGCTTATATAAGATTTTAGGGGATTTGGAAGTCGAGATTGAAATCCTGGATAATCCGTTTCAGCTGCCGCTGGAAGCTCTCTTTCAGATGGCGGCACGAATCAATAAGAAACGAAGCTTTCTGTTTGTCAGCAAAGTGCTGGGCAAACACATTCCGGTGGTGCCCGAAGTTTCGCTGCTTAGCGGTGCGGCATTGGCTTACCTGTACCAGAAACACTACGGTGGAGAAATCACCGGCGATATGGCGGAAATTGTGCGGGGGATCGTGAATCCGCAGGAAGCGGCGGCCATCTATAGACGGGTCAAAGCGAATTTGCTGCCGATCCCGGAGCCCGCTTTGTTTATCGGGTTTGCGGAAACCGCAACCGCGCTGGGGCACAGCATGTACGATGCCTTTACCGGCCCGGCCAAATATATTCACACGACCCGGGACGCCCTGGTCGAATCGGGGCCGGCGCTGACCTTTGAAGAAGAGCATTCGCACGCCACCGCGCATCGTTGCTACCCGTCCGAGGTTGATTTTTTCCGCGGGGACGAGCCGGTAGTTCTTGTGGATGATGAAATAACGACAGGCAAAACCGCTATCAACATCATCAGAGACCTTCACCAAAAGCATCCGCGAAGCCGTTATGTCTTAGCCAGCCTGTTGGATTGGAGGTCGGGCGAGGATATCGCCCGCTTTAAGGAAACGGAAGCCGAGCTTAAGGTCACGATCGACTGTCTATCGCTGGTCCGGGGGCAGATCAAAGTCGGAGGCACTGCGCCAGGCCTGGAGCGCCGCGGCGAAAGCGCGATGTCCAAGCCTTCCAAGGAGCCGCAAATCTATCATTACGAGGCCGGGGGATTTTTCAGTCATGTTCCGTTCTCGTCGGTGAATTCCGCGGGGGAAGTAAATACCAAACCTTACCTTGCGTTTACGGGCCGCTTTGGCCTCAAGGGTACGGATAATGAAAAGCTGGACCAAATGATCTCCCAAACGGCGGCGTTATTAAAAAGCAAAAGAGCGGGCGGCAAAACGCTGTGCATGGGAACGGGAGAGTTTATGTACATACCCATGAGGATCGCCGCGGAAATGGGGGACGAGGTTTATTATCAATCAAGCACGCGAAGCCCCATTCATCCGTTTGACAACGCCACTTATGGTATTAAAAACGCGTATTCTTTTGATTATCCCGATGACGCGGAGATCGGTTATTTCTTCTATAACATTAGCGAAGGGCAATATAATGAAATTTTCGTGTTTGTCGAGCGTTCGCATCAAGCCGGCCTGGAATCATACGCAAATGCTTTGAAATCAACAGGGGTGCCTGCACTCCATTTTGTACACTTTAACTAGAATGGGAGGCGTTAGACATGACTCTTTTTAATAAAACCGTTGCCTCGCCCGTTCCGCTCGGAAGCTATAGCCGGGAAGACGTCGTTTTCTTGCTGAAGGATCTTAGCGCGATCGCGTTGGAGAAAGGAACCGAAGATCGTGAGGGCGCGATCCAGTCGGGAACGCATTATTCGGAAATGCTGCCTGTGGAATATCAGCCTTCCCCCGAGTACATTCAGCTGTTTCACGATACATTAACCACGACCGCGCGCAAAGTAGCATTGGCCGTTGCCGTAACGTCCGAACTGATCGTCAAGAAGAGAGGGTTTAACACGGTTCTGGCTTCGCTGGCCAGGGCGGGCACCCCCATCGGCATTCTCATCAAGCGTTATATTAAAATGCTGTACAATCAAGAGCTGCCTCATTACAGTATTTCGATCATCCGGGGCCGCGGGATAGACGAAAATGCCGTGCTTTACATGCTGCAAAATCACCCGGGACTGGACATCCAGTTCGTGGACGGGTGGACGGGAAAAGGGGCCATTCGCAAAGAGCTTATTGCGGCTTGCGAGAGCTTTCGTTTGAAATACGGAGTCGCTTTAAGCGATGATCTCGCCGTCTTGGCCGACCCGGGCTGCTGCTCCAGTACCTTCGGCACCCGCGAGGATTTCCTGATCCCCAGCGCCTGCTTGAATTCCACGGTGTCCGGGCTGATGAGCAGAACGGTGCTGAGGCAGGATCTTATCGGGCCGGACGATTTCCACGGAGCCAAATTTTATAGAGAATGGCTGCCTAATGATTTATCGAATTATTTTGTCGATCAGATCTCTTCCCGCTTCGATGAAGTGTCGGAAGAAGCGCGCGGCCAAGCGGCGGCGATTCTGTCCGAAAATGCCGGCCGGTTGGAGACCTGGAAAGGGATGAGCGATATCCGGAGAATCCAGCTTGACTTCGGCATTGACGACGTTAATCTGGTCAAACCGGGGGTGGGGGAAACGACGCGTGTGCTGCTGCGCAGAATTCCCTGGAAAATTCTCGTGGACCGGTTGGATAATCCGAGCCTGCAGCATATTTTGCTGCTCGCGGGGGAACGGGGCGTTCCGGTGGAAACTTACGATGATCTCACTTATTCCTGCTGCGGCATTATTAAACCTCTGAAGGCGGGTGAATAAGCGTGATTTTTGCCAGCGATCTGGATCGGACCCTGATCTATTCCCAAAGGGCAATGGGACTGCCGCAAGACCCGGCGCAGCATCTCCCGGTTGAACTGTACAACGGCGAATACATCTCGTATATGTCGAAAAAGACATCGTCCCTGTTGCGGGAGTTGCAGCAATTCGCCGCCTTTGTCCCGGTCACCACGCGTACCGTTGAACAATACAAGCGGATATTTCATATCGCCTCCCATATGAAACCTAAATACGCAATCACGAGCAATGGGGGAAACATCCTGATCGACGGCGAGCCCGATCCCGCTTGGGCGCTTAGGATTCGGCGGCTCCAGGACGACTATTTGAACCATGACGAGCTGCTGCGGCGTTTTCGCGAGATCGCTTCCCCCGATTGGGTTCTGCGGGAATATTTGGCGGATGGCTTGTTTTATACCGTCATTATTGACCGGGAGAAAATCCCTGCGGAATGGGTCCGCTCGTTCGGCAAAGAGATCGTATCTTTGGGCTGGAGCCTTTCCATCCAAGGGAGAAAGCTGTATTTAATCCCCGCGGAAATCAATAAAGGCAGCGCCATGTTATATGTGAAAGAAAGGTTATCCTCGGCGTTTGCGGCGGCTTCGGGCGACTCCCTGCTGGATGAAAGTCTGCTGAAGGCCGCGGATTACGCTCTGGCTCCGGCTCATGGGGAGCTTTATGCCGCGTACGCAGGGTCGGGGAACTACCATTTTACTCAAGAATCGGGAATAGCGGCTTCGGAGGAAATTTTGCAAGCGGTTCTTGAAGTATTTCGAAAGAAGGAATCTACCCGTGAATATATGGTTTAATCGGACATTCTCCGCCGCAAGCCATTATGTTGAAATGATCCGCCACAATCCGGACAGCAAACCGTTCCGAATATTCGCTACGCACCCCTCCCGCCACTCCATCATGCTTCAGGCGGCCGACGATGCCGAACTGGAGCCGGACGTGCCCGTTCACGAGTATGCGGCTTACTGTTTGGATTTCTGCGAAAGACATAAAATTGACATTTTCATTCCCCACTATCGCCTGGCCGAAGTTGCCAAACATAGGGATGACTTTGATAGAATAGGGACGAAGGTCATGCTGGCCGGCTCCGCCGAGATGTTGTCCATCGTGGATGACAAGGGGCGGCTGTTCGAGTTTTTAAGCGGCGTGCCAGGTCTTCATCTTCCCGATTATGAGGTCGTAACCACGTTGGAACAATTTGAAAAGGCATACAAGCGGCTTAAGGACAAAGGCTGCAAGGTTTGCCTTAAGCCGGTCTCCGGAGAGGGGGGAGCCGGGTTCAGAATCGTCACGGACGAGCTTGCCACGCTTCAAAGTTTATATGAGTGGGCCGGGTCTGCCATTCATATTGAAGAAGCGGTCAGGCTGCTGGGGAGCGAACCCGGCTTTCCGCCTCTGATGGTCATGGAGTATTTGGAGGGCAGCGAATACAGCGTGGATTGCCTGGGATCTGCGGAAGGGATCGTTGCCGCCGTACCCCGGAAGAAGGTGGAGGGCCGGCTGCGCCTGCTGGAACAAAACGAAACGTTAATCCGTATGGCTCACGAGATTCACCGCGTGTTGCCGCTTCAGTACAATTTCAACATTCAATTTATCTATCAAGGGGATGTGCCCAAGCTGCTGGAAATTAACCCGCGCACCTCGGGAGGGTTATATACGACTTGCCTATCGGGGATTAACTTCCCTTATCTGGCCGTTAAATTACTGCTGGGAGAAGATTTTGAGGCACCGTCTCCTGAATTTGGCATTTACGCCACCCATCTTGAGAAAGAATACGTCATCAAGCGCTTGTTCTAAAGTTCACCAAGAATTGACACGATATGAGCCCAAGACTTAAGATACAGTTATTATCAGGTAGGGAAGGAGGAACCGGTTCATGACTCGTTATAAACTTGCGGGCGGAATTTCGCTGCTTGGGTTCATTGCATCTCTGTTTACGGCCCAGTTTTTACCGGAGTTTGTGAATTTGCTGATCCCCACACTGTTCTCTCTCGCCGCTATCGCTTTACTAAGCCGGTTATCAAGACCAAAGACGCAAGGGCCGGAAACCCAGCTCAACGAGCAGGTGAATCATAACGGAGCATCCGGAGCATCCGGCACATCAAGCACATCCGGAACGCCCGGCGCGCCGGGTTCAGCTCAGGAGCAGGCTCGTTCGGCTGCGGAGAATGCTCCGGAGATCGAGAAAGACGCTTTCTGGGGACCGATTATCGAGTACATTCAAGTCACGGAAGAGATGGTTATTTCGGAAGGACAGAAGAACAACCTCGACGATGAAATTGTCGAAAAGACGCTCAGTTTGCTGGCCAGAGTCAATCGGCTGATTCCGCAGCTCAAGACGCTGCATGACGGGAATATCAATCACAATATTCAAAGGCTTATTTTCAAAGATTTAAATGGAGTCATCAATCCGTTCTTGAACTTAAGCGGGGAGGCCAAACGCCAGAACAGAAGGCTCCTGCTTAACGGGATCAAGGATATCAACACCAAGCTGTCATCTTATGTAGAAACGATTGAACATAGAGACCTTATCGAACTGCAAACCCGGGTGGATCTGATTCAGCAGCGGTACCGGTCCAACTAATAAGAGGAGGGGCATTTCTCATGTCTACAGTAGAAAGGGTTCAATTAAAAGAGGCCGATCTTGCGAAAGTGGAACAGGAAGCGAACCAACTGATCCAGAAGGTGGCCACCACCGATTCGATGGAGCTCGAAACGCTCATGGACAACATCGGCCGGATGGGGCAAAAAACGATGGAGCAGGCCAGCCAATCCCTGGGGATGCTGCAGCGGCCCATCAATGAGCTGATGTCGGGGCAACGGTCCGAAGTTTCCAACAACATTCTCAAGCTCCGGTCGGAAATCGACTCGCTCAGCAAGAGCAAGCAGGTTGGCTTTTTTGATAAACTGCTTAAGAAAACGCCGCTGAAAAACTACATATATAAATATCAATCGGTTAAGACCAATGTGGATGCCATCGTCCAGTCCTTGAGAAACGGGAAAGAGACGCTGGAAGAGAATATCGTATACATGAAAAATCTGAAACGCTCGTCGCTGGAGTCGGTATATAACCTGCAAATGCGGATCGCGATGGGCCATAAACTGAAAGAGCTGTTCGAGCGGGAAATCGCCAAACCGGAAAACGAAAACCGCAAAACCTACCTGGAGCGGGGGCTGCGGAAAGTGGTCACGCGGATTCAATCGTTTGAAGAAATGGTGATGCTCTATCAGCAGGCGATCGCCGGTACGGATATTATTAACGATAATAATGACAAGCTGATTGATTCCGTGGAAGCCACGATCGACAAGACGCAGCATCTCCTTTCCGTATCCGCCATGATTACGATGGCGCTGCAGGACCAGCTGGATACGATCGAGGCCGTGAATTCGGCGAACTCGACGCTGCAGACGATGTTCGAGGAGAACTCCCGCATGCTGAAGGAAACCACGCAGAAAACCAACGATCTGCTCGGAAAACCTGGTCTGCAGATGGAATCGATCGACCGGGCCATGACGGATCTCTTTACCGCCATCGACTTGTACGAGCAATCGAACCGTACGATCATTCAGACGGCTACAGAGCAAACGAAACACTTAAGCGACATCAACAGCAAGCTGCATAACCGTCTCGGGTTAATGCCCGGAAACAACGCCGGCGGCGAGTTGAAAACGAACGACCCGCTGAACACCAGCTTATTGGATTAATATCATTGATAGTACAAGGGATGTGTCCTTTCCGCGGATGCGTCCCTTTTTTCCCTCTTTTCATAGCATTTCATGTCATATCCGAACGCTGAAGTTCATATGTATGGAAGAAAAAATAGAGGGGCTTAAATATGATAGGAGCATGGATTTGCGGTATTCTTGTGGCAACCTTGATCGTTGCGGCCAGCTTTAATAAAGCCGATGATATTCATAAGCTGGAACCGCCGCGGTTGAGGAAAAGATGACTGCACCCGCCGGGTTTTGGTATGATATCCATATCAGTGCATTCTGGGTGTAGGGGTGTGTTATTGCGTGGAGGATTTCAGCTTTTCCCAACAATCTCCAACGGCTTATACTATTAGGTACGTATATGGAGGGGAACCATTTAACTTCGACCTGTTCATGAAAGAAGGGGCTTGGATTCTGCATCCTTTTGAAGGAATCCTGATCGCCAACCGGGAGATGTGCTACCTGGTGATGAGCGAATTGTTCAAGCATAAACCGTTCCAGGTGATGCTCGCCAAGCAGCAAATTCCGTTTTCGGATATTCGAAGCTCTATCGATCTTCAGAATATTAATGACCCCATATCGATCATCAATGACCGGGACCGGGATGCCGCGCCGGATTATCATAGAGATGAGATTACGGCCTTCGTGGAGGAAAATACGGTCGAAGATGTGATCGACATCGAATGCAATCATCTTCGCGAACGCATCGATTTCTACGGCGCGATCCTGGAAAGAATGTTTATGAGCGGGCTTGGGCCGGGGGATCAGGAATTTGATACCATAAAGAATATTGTGAGTACATATCAAAACGCGGAGTCGCGAATTTCGGATTTGCTGGGCCCGCGGTTCAATAACGAGGACAGAAGACGGTGGTAATGGGAGCCAGCTTATTAGCTGGCTTTTTGATTTTGTCGAGAAATCGTAAAGATTCGTATGGCAAAATATAAAGATTAAGGATGCGGAAAAAGGAGGGAGACCGCTTGAGCGATTCCAATGAGACGTCGCTGCATTTTATCGGGCGAAAAGTCAATAAAGATATATTTAGCGAAGCCGGTGCGCTATTGCTGTCCGAATCGATGGTCATTACGCAGGAGCATCTCGCGACGCTGGAAAACCGGGGCATTATTTTGACCGAAGATGATCTGGCCGCGGAGATTTTCGCTCTGGAAGACTTGTCTTCCCCCCAGGCGAAGATCGTTGATGTTGCGGTGCAGTACGTAAATGAGATATTTAATGAAGTGCGGGAAACGAAGAAAGTACCTCTGGCGGAAATTCGAAAAAGCGTGATTCCCGCGATTCACGAGATGACGCAAGCTACCCAACTGATCCGTTTATTCGCCGCTTTGCAAGCGAAAGATGATTATACGTACCGCCATAATATCGCGGTCGGGACCATGTCCAATCTGCTCGGCGGCTGGATGGGGCTCGATCATCGGGATCTGCTGCAATTAACCGCCGCGGCATTTCTGCATGATATCGGCAAAACGCTGATCCCCGACGAGATTTTAAATAAACCGGGGGCTTTGACGGCGGAAGAATTCGCAATCATGAAAAATCATACGGTGTTCGGTTATGAAATTCTGAAGGATACGGTCGGCGTTAATCACAGGCAAGCATTGGTAGCGCTTCAGCACCATGAACGCATGGACGGCAGCGGTTATCCGCTGGGCATCACCGCGGAAAAAATCGACCTCTTCAGCCGGATTGTGGCGGTAGTGGACATTTTTCACGCCATGACGTCCAAGCGGGTATACCGCGACCCGGCGCCTTTTAATGAAGTGTTGGATCAGATGGAAAAGGACGCCTTCGGCCCCCTGGACCCCTCCATTACAAAGATGTTTGTGGAGAAGATGATGCACTCCCTCATCGGCAGCCCCGTGGTGCTGACGGACGACCGCAAGGGCATTGTCGTCATGCTTAATCCCCACGACCTGACGCATCCTTTAATCCGGACGGAAGACGGCTACGTCGATTTGAGCAAGGATTTATCAGTACATATCAAGCGGATTTTTTAGGGGATTGTACCCTCCGCACAAAAAATGTACGCATTTACAATCACGGTGAAAGCGATTGCTAATATAGGCATTCGAGACGTAGAGTGTAGATAAGTTCATTTTTTGGTGGAGGTTTAGCGATGAAAACAAAGGTCCGATCAGCTTCTAAGGGATGGGAGTTTTTTCAGGGGCTGGGGAAAACATTTATGCTGCCTGTTGCGCTTCTCGCCTTTATGGGGTTATTGCTTGGCATCGGCAGTTCGTTTACCAGTCCGACAACGATCGAAAATCTTCCTTTTTTGGATCATCAGCTCATACAAGTGATTCTCCGGTTTATTTCTACCATCGGCGGATTTGCCTTTACGTATTTACCCTTACTGTTTGCGATGGCGATCCCGCTTGGGTTGGCCCGATATGAAAAAGGGGTAGCGGCGTTTTCCGGTCTGATCGGCTATATTGTGATGCATTTATCGATCAATTTCTATTTGGCGGAAACGGATCAATTGGCGAATCCGGAGGTCATGAGGCAGGCAGGCCAAGGCATGGTGCTTGGGATTCAAAGTCTCGAGATGGGCGTGCTCGGAGGCATTGTTGCCGGACTGATCGTTTATTTTCTCCATCAACGCTTCCATAATATTAAACTCCCGCAGGCCTTCGCCTTTTTTGGAGGACCCAGATTTGTCCCGATCATTACGGCGATAACTTTATCGATGGTTGGTCTGATCATTCCGATGATTTGGCCTTTCTTTACCATGATCATCAACGGCATCGGCTCCATGATTCAAGGAGCGGGCGTGTTTGGCCCGTTTCTGTTTGGAGCAGGGGAAAGATTGCTGCTGCCGTTTGGACTTCATCATATTCTGGTGGCGATGATCCGGTTTACGGAAGCGGGCGGGACGGCGGTTGTGAATGGGGAGACCGTTTCGGGGGCGCTGAATATTTTCTATGCGGAGCTTAAAAGCGGCTCACCGATTACGGCTTCCGCGACCGCTTTTCTTTCGCAGGGGAAAATGCCGACCTTTATGTTTGGTCTGCCGGCTGTAGCCTTAGCCATTTATCATACGGCGAAAGCGGAAAATCGCCAAAAGATCAAAGGCTTGCTCATTTCCGGGGTTATCGCTACTTTTGTGACCGGGATAACAGAACCTATCGAGTTCTTGTTTTTATTCCTTGCCCCTGTTCTTTACGGGATTCATGTCGTCCTTACCGGACTTGGATTTATGGTGATGGCCCTGCTCGGCGCGAAAATCGGCAATACCGACGGAGGGATCCTGGATTTTCTCGTATTTGGAGTCCTGCAAGGAACCGATACGAAATGGTATTTGGTGCTGATCGTAGGGCTGATTTGGTTTGCGGTCTATTATTTTGTATTCCGCTTTGCAATTACTAAATTTAATTTGAAAACACCGGGTAGAGAAGATAACGACGATACTGAAACGGTAATCGCGGGGTCCTCTGAAGATCGCGGGAAAGCTGCTTCCAATAGTCAAGCGGCGCAATTATTAAGCGCCTTAGGCGGCCCGGCGAATATTCAATCGTTGGATAACTGCATTACCCGACTAAGATTAGTCGTGGATGACATGGAAAAAATAGATGAACCAGCGCTAAAAAAGCATGGAGCATTGGGGGTTGTCAAATTGGATGCCCATAATCTTCAGGTGATCATCGGAGCGCAAGTCAACCATGTGCGGGTAGAGATCGGCAAACTGATGGAATCGCAAGGATATAAAATCAGCGGATGAGTAAAGAGGGATAACATGCGGAGTCATTTTGATCAAAAGGTTAGCCGGATGGGGACCTATTGTACTCAATGGGATTTTATTCAAGATCGATTCGGGGTGAACGATTTATTGCCATTCTCCATTTCCGACATGGATTTTCAAAGCCCGCCTGAAATTCTGGAAACCCTTAAGGAACGCACGGATCATGGGGTATTTGGGTATACGAGGTGGAACCATACGGACTATAAATCCTCCATTACCTACTGGTACGAGACGCGTTTTGGCGCCAACATCGAAATGGATTGGATTGTATATAGTCCAAGCGTGATTTATTCGATCGCAAGGCTCATTGAAATTTTAACCTCGGAAGCGGATCATATTGTCATGCAGACCCCGGCGTACGACGCGTTTTTTCCGTTAATTCGTGAAATGAAGCGAAAGCTTGTGAGCAATCCGCTGCTTCTTAAAGAAGGAAGCTACGAAATCGATTTTACCGACTTGGAGCACAAGCTGTCCGACCCGAAGGCGAAAGTGTTTTTACTGTGCAATCCGCATAATCCTACGGGCCGGCTTTGGACCAAACCGGAGTTAACAAGAATCGTGGATTTGTGCAAGCGGTATGGGGTTAAAGTGATTTCGGACGATATTCACATGGACATCACCTACCATCAGCGGACTTATCTTCCAATGACCAGTGTGGCCAACGATGCGGAAAATATCTTCATCTGCTCATCGGCAAGTAAAACCTTCAACACTCCTGGTTTGGGCGGCTCTTATGCGATTATTCCTAATGAAGAAATAAGAGAACGATTTTTGCGGTTACTAAAGGGGCGGGATGGGGTATCCAGTGCCAATATTTTTGGCGAGATTGCCGTCATGGAGGGGTATCGGCGCTCCGGCTATTGGGTTGATGAGCTTTGTTCCTATCTGTATAATAATATGAAAATAATCAAGGAATATATCGATAAGGAGCTGCCCACCCTGCAGTTTACGATCCCGGAATCTACTTATTTGGCATGGATCGATTGCACAGGGCTGCTTAAGACGCAAAAAGAGCTGCAACATGCGCTTGTGCATACAGGTAAAGTGGGGATTATGCCCGGTGATGTGTATGGAGAGGACAGAGGTGTCTTTCTGCGAATGAATGTTGGATGTCCGCAATCCAAGCTCCTGGAAGGTTTGGAACGTCTGAAACGTTCTGTTCTTTATATGAAAAGGTGATGAATAATGCAGTCCCTTATGAAGAGGTTAGTCCAGCAACGGGAAAATTTAAGCCAGCTTGAAAGGCAAGTGTTAGACCATTTTATTCGTTACCCGGAACGGTTAGTGTCCTTGAAATTGGAGGAGGCGGCCAAAGAAATGTTTGTTTCCACCGCAACGATCAGCCGGACCTGTAAAAGGCTGGGCTTCCAAGGGTTTCAGGATTTTAAACTTCAGCTTCACCTCTACCTGCGCGATGAGGATCCCGCGAAAAACGAAGGACTCTCCGCCTCTTTATCCGCTTATGTCAAACGCTATGAAAAGGATATTCAAGAGGTTTTACATCATCTCGATGAAAATAAATTGAAGCAGGCCGCCTCCATGCTCGCCGAAGCAAGACAAGTCGAGTGGTTCGGAGTCGGCCATTCCTATTCCGTCTGCTGGGACGCCTCCAAAAAGCTGCTGATGTTAGGGAAAAGCAACATGGCCCGAATGGATTGGGACGATTTACGATGTGCCGCGCAAAACTTAAGCAAGGACGACCTGGCCATTTTTGTTTCCTACAGCGGAGAGACCCTTAACATTTTAGAATATGCGCATATCGTCAAACATCAAGGCACGCCGATTCTTTCCCTGGTCGGAACCAAATCCAACCGCCTGACCGAACTCTCCGACCTTGTCCTCTACACCCCCATCGAACACTGCTACTTCAACGGTGTCGACATGTGCTCGCGAGCGCCTTTTCAAATTTATTTGGATCTGTTGGTGTTGGAGTATGGGAACCATTCGCTCAAGGATAGGCTTTGGCGCTGAAAGCCGAGTTTATCGTTTCTCATGGGAAGAAGGACGGCCAGATGGGGGCAACTGCAAAAGTGCATTTCATTTTTCGTAAATTACCATTTTAGAGCGACTGAAGTGCAAAAGTGCATCTCATTTGAGGCTATCCGATAAAAAAGCAGTTTTTGACCGGAAATGAACTGCACTTTTACATTTGAACCACCGGTTTAGAGGGGGTTCGACAAAAGTCGCATGCACTTTTGCATTTCGTGGGATTTTTCTCATCGTTGTGGGGTTTCTTTACAATGTTGTTTAATCACTTGCACAAGTTCCTGAAATTCATAATGATGGTTCACCATGTCAACGGTAAATTCCTCAGCCGCGTTCTGGTCCATGATAAAGGCATAGCCGTTCAGCCGCAAAAAGATCGCTAAAGCGGCAAAAGCGGTCCGTTTGTTTGCATTTTGAAAGGGATGATTTTGTCCCAGGGATTGAAACAGCGCTGCGGCTTTCTCAAATAAAGAAGGGGATGCCTCATCGTCAAAAGCAGAGAATTGCGGCCGAAATACCGCAGACTCCAACATGCCCCCATCCTTAACTCCGACATCTTCCCCGGGACTATATCTCTGTATCATGGCGACATTAATGGCAATAGCCTCTTGGACAGACAGGTATCGCACGGTCATAACGATCCTTCAGGCCTTTCAAGGTTTCATCGTATTCCTCCATCACACCTGAGAGTGCTTCGAGAAATTCGCTGCTTATTCCCGCAGGCAAGGTCTTCAACTGTTACAACAATTATACAAGCATATCTGGATATGACAAACAGCCGCGTCATTAAGTCTTAGTCCAGCTTATCTTAGCCATGAAACAGAAGAATTTAAGTGTTTTTTTGTACTTGCTGCAAAATAAAAATACACCCTCGCAAACATTAAGTGCGTGAGTGTATTTATGATTAAGCAGATCATTGTTCCCTCAAGGGAATAATATAGTGATGTGGCGGCCGAGTTAGTCCGTGTGTGCGACGGCGCGGATTTCGACCAGTTGCTCAGGGGATGCCAGGTAGGTCACGCCGATGAGGCTGCCGGCTGGCCGGTGTTGCCCCATGTATTCCTTGAACAGCCGGATGACGGGCTCGAAATGCTCTTCCGCCTTGGTCAGATAGAGCTCTACATAAGCGAGGTTCGACTTCGTGACCCCAAATCCCGCCAACACGCGATCGAGATTGTCCAACGTCTGCCGGGTCTGCGCCTCGATATCGCCCACGCCAACGAACGCGCCCTCCGTATCGTGGGAAAATTGCCCTGAAATGTAGATGGTGCCGTTGACACTGTAACCCTGGGAGATGCCGTGATCCCAAAGATCGTGGTTGTAGGTTTTGACATTAGCCATTTTTTTCTCTCCTTTACTTCAAAGTAAGGCCAGTATAAAATGAACGCAAACAAAAAAATAGTACGCACTTTATTGATAGGTACTACCAGAAAGGATAGTGCAAATATGAGTGTGGCCGACTACAAAGAGAAAGGTAATATTCAAGAGACCCCTTTTGGCTATACCTTGTCCGTGATCGGCGGCAAATGGAAAATGCTGATTATTTACCTCCTTGCAGAAAACCAAACGGTTCGCTTTAATGATCTGAAAAGACGGATAGGAGCCATTACTTATAAAACATTGAGTGCCCAACTCAAAGAATTGGAAGCGGACGGTATGGTGAACCGCAAAGAGTATCCCCAAGTTCCCCCTAAAGTCGAATACAGTCTCACAGAGAAAGCGAAGACTCTGTTACCCGTTTTGGAACAGTTATGTGAGTGGGGGGTAAAGAACCGAAATAATTGAATGGAATAAGAAAAAAACGGGCGGCTTGCAGGGATTCTCCTCTGCAACGCCCGTTCTTTATTTTGGTATAAATTTTGCCAAAATTCCTTTTCTAAGTGAATTGGATAGCGAATTAAAGCGTAAAAGTCATATTGACTTTATAGCTATAAGTGGAATACGATGATCTGGTTGTGAGGATAGAATTGCTGGAGAGAGGATCAGAGTAGTTATGAAAAAGAGAATGGCGGATATCGCTACTATAATTGTGGGTGCCTTTTTATTTGCGTTGGCCGTCAATTTGTTTGTCATCCCGAATGAGTTTGGCGAGGGGGGCGTTACAGGGGTCACCATTATTTTGTACTACTTGTTTCAGTGGTCGCCTTCCATCGTCAATATCGTGATCAATGGCCTGCTGCTGATTGTCGGCTACAAATTTCTGGATCGGCAAACAACGGTGTATACGGTGATTGCGATCGCTTTTAACTCGCTGTTTCTGCATTTGACGGAAAGCTGGAGGATCAATTCGCATGAGCCGACCATTAATGCGGTCTTCGCCGGCGTGCTGGTGGGGGTCGGAATCGGCCTGATCGTGCGGGCCGGGGGAACGACGGCGGGAACGGTGATTTTAGCCCGGATCGCCAATAAATATCTCGACTGGAATATCAGCTATGCGCTGTTGTTTTTCGATTTGATCGTGGCCTTTTCCTCCTATTTTATCATCGGGGCGGAGAAGCTGATGCTGACCATCGTCAGTTTGTATGTGGGGACGAAGGTGATGGACTTCCTGATTGAGGGGCTGAATCCCAAAAAGGCCGTTACGATCATCTCGGAGAAGCAAAACGACATCGCCGAAATGGTCATTACCCAAATGGACCGCGGCGTTACGGTGCTGTCCGGCCATGGCTACTATACAAAAAATCCGAAGGAAGTCCTGTACATCGTCATCAGCAAGCAAGAGGTATCCACACTTAAAAAGATTGTCAAATCCATCGACAAAGCCGCGTTTCTCACCATCCACGATGTGCGGGATGTGTTTGGGGAGGGGTTTTTGGATATTTCGAAGTGAGGGCAGCACTTTATAATTTGTCCGTCGAGTTAACGAATTACCCGTAATCCTTTTATTCGAAACTGCATTTCCGATTAAAGGATTACGGGTTAAGTGAGTTCTAGAAGCGAGGGGATTTACTCATTTGCGGTTGATTCGACGATTTGTATGACCTCGCGATCGGGGCCATAAATAAAGATAAACCGAGTGCCATTAAAGCCCGTACGGATCATTGACTTCTCAATGACGATGTCTTGCTGCTTCAAGTGGCTGATCGTTTCCGGTAAATCGCGGGTCAGGAAGGCAAGATGATGCGAATCGCGACCTTCTGGGGGCTCCTCTTGATCCGTTTGAATCAATTCGATCTTGGGTGTTCCCCCCTCTTTATGCTCCAACATGGAGATTTGCCTGTGATTGAAGTAGACGCGTTCGATTTCCTCGAATCCAAACTTTCTATAAAAATGAATAGACGCTAGCAGATTTGAGACCTTTATGGCAATGTGATCTATGCATTCGATCATACTTTTTCTCCTTTGGTTAACGTCGTGGATAATCCCGAAGTCTGCTGTTTGCGCATACCGACCAGCCAGTAAAGACCGCAGAGAAACGAGATGGAACCGATCAATACTCCCGTGAACGGGATGCCCATATTGACGAACAACAGGCTGGAGGTCACGTAAGACAGCTGCATGAAACCGCTGTATGTGGATCCGTGCAGGGCGAATACGCGGCCTCGGACATCCGGCGGCGTATTCATCTGCATCAGAGATGTATCGAGCGGGATGATGATTCCGGAACTGACCCGCATGCAAAGCAGCATTAAGGCTGCCCAATAAATATTGGCCGATAACGCGATTCCGGCAAAAAAGACCGCTTGCGTGACATAAGCGATGCCATAAGCGAGGTTCATTCTTGTAATACGGTGTTTAATGTAGGATTTGACCAGTAGTGAGCCTGTAATCACTCCTAGGCCGTCGACGGCATAGAGTAAGCCAATCCCGAATCCCTCTAACCCGATTAATGAATCGCCGATTAGTGGAATAAGAATATAATATCCGCCGCCGGCAAGTCCCCAACTGATACCGATAATGATAATCATGCGGGCGACGGTATTTTGCTTGACCTCCTTGAACCCTTCGGATAGCGAGCGGAAATAACTGAAGGATTTACGCGCTGACTGGGTGCTGGATGTGGAAGTCAGTTTGGAGACACAGAGTGCAGACCATAGATAGGAAGCAGAGTTAATGGCAAAACAGAGCACAGGGCTGACTAAAGCTGATACGATACCGCCTAGTATGGTACTGATTACACTTACAAAGCCGGAAGTCGTAGAACTGATGGCGTTAGCTTCCGCGAGTTCTTCCTGTTTGACAATGTGCGGCAAGTAAGCTTGCGAGGCAGGATTGAACATAACCCCGCTCAACCCTAGAAGAAAGGCGCCTGCATAGAGGAAGAAACTCTGATCCGCAGCAATGGCGGCAATGAAGCTTAAAGCAAACAGCGCCCGTAACAGATCGGTTGCGATCATAATCTTCTTTTTGGGAAGATGATCGACAAGCGGGCTGATCAAGGGGCCCAGAATAAACCCGGGAAATGACCGGCAGAGCAGTACAAGCCCCATGCCGGCCGCCGAGTTGGTGAGCGCCAGGGTGGTCTGCGCAAGCGCGACTTGGTTGAACCAGTCGCCTATCGTGCTTCCGGTCTGCGCAAGCCATAAGTTTCTAAAGCTGCGGTTGTCTCTAAGCAGACTTTTTTTTCTAGGCATAGCAAGCCTCCTCTAGATTTGTGATTAAGCTTTCGAATATTCTTAAGCCGCTGCCGTACAGGTTCGGGTCATCAACATCGATATCGATGGTCCGCAGTAAGTCAACTGCAGGCGCAGCGTTTCCCGCTTTCAACATACGTGTATACTTTTCTGCGTAACGAGCGCCTTGCTCATGAATGTTCTGGACGATTTGAAGGGCAATCAGATAACCGACGGGATATTTGAACATATAAAAATTTTTATAGAGATGCGAGGCTCTGATCCACTCCGAGCCTTGCAGATCTTCAACCAGCAATCCGTCGCCATAATAAGAACGAGTGAGCGATTTGTAGGTTTCGCACAACAAGGAAGCGTTCAGCGGCTGCTCCGCGTCCAATGTGCTGTAGATGAAGTGCTCGAATTCGGCGAGCAGCGATTGTCTGAATACCGTACTCCTAAACATTTCTATATAGTAGCTCAAATAATACAAGCGGCTTGAGCTGTCCTCAGCATGCTCAAGGAGGTGACGGATGAGCAGACATTCGTTCACATTTGACACAATCTCGGACAGGAAAACCGGGCAGTCGGCGTAAATGTATGGCTGGTGCCGGTTCGTGAACATATAGTGGACGGCATGGCCCAACTCGTGAACAAGGCCAAAAAGGCTGTCTGTGTTGTTATTGTAATTCAACAATATATAGGGATAAACATCATAAACATTCCAGGTGTAGGCTCCGTCCGTTTTACGGGAATCCGGATAGAAGTCGATGCAATTGACGCCGATAAGGTAGGCAAGATAATCGTAATATTCCTCGCCTAAAGGTGCAAGGGAACTTTCGATAAGCGCCAGTCCCTCCTGTACCCCGACAACCGGTTCGCTCTGCGCGGGTAAAGGTGCAAGCAAGTCGTAGGAACCCAGCTGTGTTACGCCCAGAAGCTTCTTCCGCAAATTTATGTAATGGTGAAGGGTATTGAGATGCAGGTGAACGGCGTTTATTAAATATCCGTAAATCTCTGGATGTATTTCCTCCTCGAAGAGAGCGGCTGCAAAGGAAGATTCGTGCCGGCGAAATCCGGCATTTAGACTTAGCTGCTGAGCATAGGTTTTCAGCAGACTGGCAAATGTTTCGCGCTTTTGATGCAAGGCGGACATAACCCCATAATAAGCTTGTTTCCTGACATTGCGGTCCGGATGCTCCATTAGCAAGGGGTAATTATTGTCTAGAAGTACTATATTTTCTCCCGAGGCATCGGTGATATCAGGATAGACGGTCTCCTGTTCCCTTAATATCCTATACGTTTGATACACATGTCCCGTAATCTGATGCAACTGGGCTAGGATATCCTCCTGATCTGCATCCAGCATATGAGGCCCGAAGCGTTTAAATTCTTGCAGCAGCCGGCGGTAGTTTGCTAAGGAATCAGCGGATGTTTTTGTTAATAAGGATTCGTCCAAGCTTCGCAGTTCATCGGCTAAAAAAGCGATATCGCTTAGAATGCGACGGCTGGCGTGACTCGCCATATCACACATTTGCCGGGCCTCCTCATCCTGATAATCGAGATCGAGCCTGAGCTTCGGATAAATATACAGTTTATCCAGCAGCATAAAAATACGGCTCTGCAGCTGCAGTGCTGATTCGAGCGCTGCAACGGTCAATGTAGAGATACCCCGGAAGTGAAGTAATTTCTGGGCAAGCTGCTTTACTTCCGCCAAGTCTTCCGACCACGCGCCCCGGTTTTTATAAAGCGGTGAGAGGTCCCAATGATAGACGATGGGAGAAAGGGTGGCTTGTTTCATACGGTGCATCTCCTCGATTCAAAAGTGATTTTGCGGCCTGTAGGCTGTTCCGTTTGTATAACGTTGTTGGCATAGACCACGGTGCCGTTAAGGAAGACCATCTGAACCTCTCCTCGTAAAGATTGTCCCGTATATATACTCCATTTGCACTTGGAAAAAGCTTTCTCATCGGTCATCACGAAGGTTGCGAAGGGTTCCAACACGGTCAGATCGGCATCGAAGCCCTGGGCTAGTCTGCCTTTGCCTGGAATGTGAAATAGCTCGGCCGGACGCTGAGACAGATACTTCGCAATCAGGGCGGCAGCTTGCTCAGGATTAAGACCTCTATCTATGAAACCGGAAAAAATAACAGATACCATCTCTTGAACGCCAGGCATGCCTGCAGGGGGAGAAGAACTGTTCTTCTCAGTTCTTGTGTGAGGCGCATGGTCTGAACCGATGGTATCGATATATCCGGTTATGAGATGTTCCCACAGGCAGGCTGCATCCCGTCTAGTCCTTAGTGGTGGAGACAGCTTAAAATCCCATCCTTTGCGGAGCAGATCTTCATTCGTAAAGACAAGGTGGGGCGGAATGACTTCGCAGGTGACCGGAATCCCTTTCGATTTGGCCGCTATAATTAGCGAAGCTTCTTCCTCAGTGGAAGTATGGACGATATGAATCTGGCATCCTGTCTGCCGACTGATACCGATCATCATCTCCACAGCACGAATCGCGGCATCCCGCCTGCGGTCTTCCTCATATCCGCTGGGAGCCATGGATGCTGTCCGCTTGAGCAAGGGCTCATACTCTGCATGCACGGTCATCAACATGCCTTTAGCCGCCAGAATACCGGCCGCTTCTAATAAATAGTTGTAATCGTAAACCGTGTGTTCTGCCGTTTCATGCCCTGCCATAAAAACTTTAACCGAAGCGACGTCACCGGCCTGCAAGCACTTAATCTCTTCTAGGTTGCGCCTGGTTAGTAGGAAATGGTGACCATAATGCACGTAAGAAAGTTTTTGAACGGTTTGTTCTTTCTCCTGCAATGCGGCACGGGTACTGATCTCGGGTTTTGTATTGGGCATATCCAGAACAGTTGTTACCCCGCCGGCCAGCGCTGCCATGGAGCCATGCCGATAGTCTTCCTTATGATCGAGCCCGGGCGTGCGGAAGTGGACATGCGAATCAATCAAACCCGGCAGCACGAAGCGCCGTTGCATATCTATAAACGCAGTTTCTGCGGTTCCGTCGGGTTTCTGAGTTCCTACGTAAGCAATGGTTCCGTTCCTTATGCCGATGTAGGCTTCGGGCAGCGGCTCGGGCACAAAGGCTGTGCAATTAAATAAAACAAGGTCGCAGGCGATTGTCATTCTGCATCTCCTCCAGTAAAATTTGGGCAATATATTCCTTAGCAATCTCGGTGGTCGGACCCATAAGACCGATGGCTTTGGCGTCTCTGCATAATCGCTCAAGCGCATGTCCCTTGGTGTACGCCCGGGCACCGGCCAAGTGAAGCAGTTTATCGGCTGCTTCCACGCAGACTTGTGCGGCAAGCGTCTTGGCCTGCATGGCTTGAAAAGCGGACTGAGCTTTCCTGTCATCAGCCGATCTAGCGGCAAGGTAGGTAAGTGCTTCCAGCGCATCGACAGAGGTGGCGATATCGCTTACGGTCATGCGTGTATTTTTATAGCCCCACAGTTGAGGCCTTTCTTGAATTTCCGTCAAGAAGGCGCCTAAAGCTGCACGTGCGACGCCCAAACCGATAATGCCTGGATGAATCGCATTTTTTTTGTTTTGTTCCATAATCCGGTGCCCATCGCCAACAGCGCTCAAGATGCGATCATGGGGAAGCGACAATTCCGCGCATATGATTTCCCGGGTCGATGAACCGCGAATCCCCATTCCGTTCCACGATTGCCCGAACGATACGTTGAGGTCTTCTTTCTCGACCAGGACAAATGAAGTTTGCGGCCCGTCCTCGCCTTCGAATTTAACCAGAACTGAATAGACATCAGCTTCTCCGGCACTGGTGCAAAATGCCTTGCTTCCGTTAATGAGCAGGCGGGACCCTTGTAAACGGGCGGTTGTGCTCAGGTTGTTCTTGCCGGCACCTGCCTGCAGTTCGCTCCAAGACGAAGCCCCGAGGTAACCATCGGCGAGCCGCGGGAAGTACTTTGCCTGCTGTTCAGCGTTCCCAAAGTCTTCTAGCCTCCGCACGAACTGGCCGTGGAAGAAGAAGACGGCGGCAGTTGAACTGCACGCCCGCGCGATCTGCTCGACCGCATATGTGAACTCGGTAATGCTGCCGCCCAGACCTCCGTACGGTTCGGGGACGAGCAGTCCCAATAAACCGCCGCGTTTTAGCGCTGCGAGCGCTTGTACTGGGAACCTCGCATGTTCATCGACTGCGGCGGCTTCCGGCCGGATGTCTTCCTCTATGATCTGTGCCAACTGTTCTTTAAACCACGACCTTTTTATCGAGTTCAACGGTTATACCTCCAATATATTCAACGTTTTGTTCCATTACTACGGCTGTCTCGCCAAACTCGGGGACAAGAATGCCGTCCGGCAGGTATAGTGCGAGCCTTCGGGTATCCGGGAAAGCCAGCCGGATCAGTGTGTCGGGCGTGAAAAGAGCGGCGGCGAAATTCAACAGTCCGGTTAGAGCAAAAGAGGGGTGCCAGTCATCCACCGATATCATTCGCAGGGCGGCGCTTTCGTCCGATAAACGGGCAAACGCCGCGATTTTCGGGAAAACCGAGCCTTTGGCAATGCCCAGCCTGGGCTGAATACTTGCCCTTAACCGCGCTAGGGACAAGAGCTCGACCTCATCCCACTCTTTCAGGGCTTTAGGTGAAATGGACTCGGCTTTTACCCAGATGTACGGATTCCCTGCATCGACGATGGAGGCTTCAATAGCATGGCTTTCCGATGATACAAGGCATCGTGCTTCCCCAAGCGGTAACACCTGGCGGGGCTTAGGACCGCATGCGTATAGCTCGGCCCAAAGCGAGTACTCCCGCTTCGTCCGTGCCTGCAGCTCCTTGATGCGGATAGCGAAGTCAGAGTGGGAAGAGCGCATTTCGCTCACCGTGTTGTCAGGATGAAGCTGGTATAGATACACATAAGCAGCCATAAGCGCATTGCCGCAGTTTCCGCCGGCATCGAAAGTGCCCGAGCCGGGGATATACTGATAGAACTGCAAGCTTTGACGATTACGGAACAAGCTGCCGATCGTGACGACCTTGGTTGTAGGAAAGCCTAATTTAAGCGTGATTAAGTATATATTCTGCAACAACTCGGTAACTTTCCCCGAATCCCGGGGCAGATCCTGGTCGATAACCGCAATGTTGGATTTACCGCTTCGTAGAAGCGCGACTTGTACGTTCATTGACTTCACTCCTCAGTTTTGCTTTAAGTAAGCATCCATCACCAGTAATGACCAGATTTTATGACTATGATCGGCCTGCGCGGCGTGATGTTGATCGATTAAGCAGGCTACATAGGTCCGGTCGACAAATGCGTGAACGGGGGAGGCGCTGTATAGCAGCGTCTCTTTACTCCATTCCTGCAGTTCGGTACGAAGCCAATGGGAGATAGGGAAAGTGAAGGGCTGCTTTTTGCGTTCTAAGAGCCAGGCAGGCAGTCTGCCACGAAAGGCCTCCTTTAGCTTTACCTTCTCGGTTTGCTGATTCCGAAGCTCATGGGCGCTTAATCGCAGCGCGTAATTAGTAACGGTTGGCCTAAGAAAGGGGACGCGGGCTTCGACGCCCCAAGCCATAGACAGCTTGTCAACTCGATTTAGATGGTACGCTGGGAGGCGGTATTGTCTCTCCCATGCCATACAGGACTGAAGACTATGGATTTGCGGGAAGGATTGCTCGGATGCCAAACGCTCAAAAGCGTCGCGATAAGCTTCCGTGAAGTCTTGCCGCAGTTCCTCAAGACGGAATAAGAACAACTCGTTTCCGTAGGCGTCAAGATTGGAGGAGCTTTCCGCATCCCAGACGGCAAAACGCTGGTACCCTCCAAAAAATTCATCCGAGCCATCGCCGGTCAGCACAACAGAAACCGATTCTTTGACTTGCCGCAGCAGCAGGAAATAAGGGACGGTAATAGGATCCTGATTAGGCTCGTCCAGATGCCATACAATTTCATCAAGGTTTGCGGGAACATCTGCCGGCCCGACGCAAACCTGACAGTAATCCATACCAAGCTCCTTGCATAATTTCGCGGCAAAATACGTTTCATCTGCCTCCAGCCGGCCGGGATACCCGACGCCGAAGATAGGAGCATTCGGTAGTTCATTTGCGATTACAGCGGCTACAATGCTGGAGTCCAGGCCGCCGCTTAGCAAGCAGCCGACGCGTTTGTCCGACATGGTGGTGGTCTTGATCGCAGTCTCCAACAATTCCGTAAGATCGCCTCCGTCTGAATGACCGATTGGTATGCTGCCGCGATCAGCAACAAGCCTGTTGTCCTCCCATACAAGGGTCTGGCCGGGCATCATTTTTTGGATGCCTGTATAGGGTGTACACGGGGCAGGAATGAATTTATATTTTAAATAACTCAGCATGGAGACGGGGTCGATGGGGGGGCGAGCGCCGCCAATGCTGAACAGGGCTTTCAATTCAGAAGCAAAGATAAGACGTTTTTCTTTTTGTGTATAATAAAGAGGCTTGATTCCTGCTTGATCGACGGTAAGAATGAATCGTTTGCATGTCGTATCCCAGAGGGCAATCGCAAACATGCCGTCCAGCCGGGACATGAAATCGGTACTGTACTCTTCATACAGATGGGGGATGATTTCGCCATCGCAAGCGGAGTACAGTTTATGCCCTTTGTTTGCCAGCATCTTTCGAAGGGCAGGGGCATTGTATATTTCACCGTTATAGATGACTACAACGGTCCGGTTTTCATTATAAAAAGGCTGTGATCCGTTGGAGATGTCCACAAGGCTTAATCTTCTGCTGCCTAATGCTATACGCTCATCCAGGTACAGGCCTTCGGCGTTGGGGCCTCGATGAAACAAGCTCCCCGTCATTCGGTGCAATTGGGAGACGCTTGTATATGGGTCATCTTGTTCAAGGATGGTGAATCCCGCTATACCGCACATGGAAAAACGCCCTTTCTTATATAATTGTAAAAAGAGGAATTATGGACTAAAGACCACAATTCCCCTTTGGAAAGAAAATGAATTACTTCGTGTTCTTGGTGGATTTGTCTTTATCCACTGGGGCGGATGTCGTACGAACGATCACTTTTTTCATTGTTTTCACCTCCTTTCAAGGTATCATCGGCATCGTCCAATCCCAGAATGCCTTCCTGGAACAGATATTCGATGCTGTCTGCCCAGTTTGCCCGGGTTTCCTTATTCGGCGCGTGGAGAAGAATCGTATTGAAACTGAGGCCTTCCTTTAGCAGATTCAGTAGGGTCTCGTCGTCAACTTCCAAAATGACGCACGAAAGAGCATTCCTGTAGCTTTTCTGGAAGAACAAGAGACAATCTTGAGCCGGGAAGGCTTCCACATCGTCTCGTGATTCCACGGTCTCAAGAAAACGGACAAGGTCATAGCGGAATTTACGGACCGCATACGGCTCCCGCAAGTAAAGCCTCTGGTTCCGTGGCAGAATCAAAGGACCGGCAGCACGTGGGGATTGCTTGGACGAATATGTCATATCCGCCGCGAGCCTGGAATATTCCATCAGCTCAAGCAGGATATCCGGCAGGCTGCGCTTACGTATATACGCGGCTGCGAAAGCCGATAGCCGCTCAGCTTCCGATTTCCTGGAGAGCGACCCTTGCGGATACTGAACTGCGAACTCATAGACAAATTCCTCGTATTCATCCAACAGGCGGAGAATGCGGAAGAACTCCTGAAACTCGCTCTCCCGGCGGTCAATCCGGTCCTTTAGCATTTTCTCGGCAGTCACCTGTAAGATGGAGTAATCGATTTGTTCGGCTAGTTCACGTTCGGAAGAAGTGAGTTCGAACTGGGCATAATAGGCTTCTTTGTTCTGAGTGAACTGGTTTCGGAGCGTAATATCGCGTACATAAGCAACCATAAACCGCTGTAAATTAATAATCGCCATATTTCCTCCTCATTGAAAAAATAGTTGTTTGACCCATTGAATTTTTTCCTTAAGTTCATCTGCTTCCGGAAAATGCTCAAGCCCGTCTTCCAATTCCCAAATGAAAGCTTTGGGCCGTACTTTTTTTGTCTTGGCCAAGTATTCAATGAGTTCCATGTGGAGCTGCTGATCTGCTCTCAGATCCTGATGTTCTTCTTCTTGATATTTCTTATCGCTGCCGACCGTACAATGAATTTCCACAACTTTGTCCAAATCCAGACTGTCAATAAAGGCATAGTGGTCAAGCGGATAGTAACGCTGACACGAGTTGGTGATATTCTGAATGCTTAGCAGCAGACCGGCGTCAGATTCGCTGAGAATTCGGTTAATATATTGCGGATAGGTCATTGTACCGATGGGATTGTAATGCATAACAGTATTTTCAAGAACGAGCGGCTTGCCGACGAGCCGGGAAGTTTCATGCAGCCGCGTTAGGAAGATTTGCAGCGACTCCTCTGTCAAGATAGGTGGAAGCAGCGCATTGGATGGATTTCCGGGCACCTCAGTGAAGCAGATGTGATCCCCGTACCAGGGAGAATCAAGTATGTTCAAAAAGCGGTTGACTCTACTTATACTGGCCGTATCCACGGGGGCATCCGTACCAAGCGAAAGAGCGATAGTATGCAGAATAATCGGCTTATTAAGCTGCGCTTTCAAAATTCGAAGTTCTTCGGGTTCTTCGATAAATTGTCCCATGACTACTTCGTAGGCATCCACATCATCGTCAATCTGCTTAACGTATTCTTCATACCGATGCGAGTTATGAATCAACACGCCTACACCGATTTCATTAAACATTTAGAGCTCCTCCTTACGATCAGGAAATAGGCTTTTGGGAAAACTTAGTGTTGAAATGGAAGGTCTTGGGTACCAAGTATATATGCAAGATGATAAATAAGGGGCAGCACCGACAATAAATTATTTTTCTGCACTCATATAACCTCCTCGTGGGAATTGAGCTAGGAAGTAATAAGCTTGTGCATAGGGCTGTAAAAGAAATGGATGGTTATCTGGTATTTGCAAAAAGCTTGCGCTTTCTCTTAGTTGATAATATCCTATATTTAAAAATTGTGAATTTAAGAAATTCAGTAATTTTTTTCTAAAAAGTCCGGGTTATATCAATTATTCTTAAACAAATAACCATCAATATAAAAATAGTTATATTTTATAGATTCTCAGAGTTGAGTACATTAAAAAAAATGCTAGCTTGATTGCTGCAAGATTTTAATTCATATGACCAGTGAGCGACTGGAAGGAGTTGAATGCAATGGAGGAGAACCTTGGGGCATTAATTCGTGAGCTTCGAATATCTTTGCGGATGTCCCAGCATGCATTGGCTGAAGGTATATGCACACAGGCTTTCATCAGCAAAGTCGAGACGGGAATGGTAATCCCTTCGCTGGAGATTGCATTTAAAATTGGCCAGAAACTCAATATTCCGCTCGATTATATATTGGAGAAGCTTCAGTATCCGAGTTTTGATCATTATCAGGAGCTAAACTATCAGATTAACCGGCTGCTTCGCGAGCGTAATTATGAGGAGATTTATGAACTTGTCAAGGCCGAGAAGAAGAACCGTCAAATGGCCCGGAATATCCCGTTCAAACAATTGCTCCTTTGGCTCGACGGGATTTGCCACTATTACATATTAAAGGACTATGAGGCAAGCATTGCACTTTTCGAACAGGCGCTGGACCTGACCGCCAATCCTTACACTCATTCCGAACGGGAAATCGAGATCATTAACAGTATGGGTATCATTTATTGCGAGCACGGCAATTACGATGATGCCTTGGCTATGTTGATGAAAGCAACAGAATATGTAAATAAACGGATAGTGTTGAAGGAGAAGACGTTAAAAATAAAAGTCCTTTACAATACCGCCAAGGTATTGGCCAAACTGGAACGTTATGAAGAATCCAACTGCTTGTGCGATCAGGCCGTACAGTTATGCCGGGATTATGAAATATCTTATTTATTAGGAGAGCTTTACTACCAGTTAGGTTATAACCATGAGCACTTGAAAGAATGGAGCGCGACCCTGGATTACTTCGATAGGAGCGCCCGGATATTTGAGCTTCAGCAAAATGAGCTTTTTCTCGAACAAGCGGTCAAACGATTGAAAAATATTCAGTCCTTAAATAGCGGGGGATAGGGAGGAAAAGTACGGGCGGGGGAATGACGGAGGAAACGGAAGTCCTGTACATCTTCTTCAGCAAAACGAGAGGTATCCACACTTAAAAAGATTGTCAAATCCATCGACAAAGCCGCGTTTCTCACCATCCACGATGTGCGGGATGTGTTTGGGGAGGGGTTTTTGGATATTTCAAAGTGAGCCAATATAGCATCCTGGGCTAATGCGCGGCTTGTAAAAGCTCCAGGCGCTCTGGACATATGATGATGTACACCGCGAGCTGATCGTGAAAGCCGCATAGATAGCAGGAGGCATCCCCCAAGCCATTTGTCGTTATATTCCATGGGTGATTCAAGCCTTTATCGTTATGTGAGGACACTTTCCATTACTTTTATATCGCCTTGTGGCGAATATAACTTAGGCTCGGACATAACGGCTTTAGCAGTACCTGCATGCTGAGCGCCACTTTCTTAAAAAGTTTCGTGCTGAATTTGCGGCCTTCCGCACTAATTTCTATAGTGTCTGCGGGTGGTGAGGCGGCCGGTGCTCTATTTTCCTCCTTCGCCTCCGCAGCCTTTTGACGGCGCACTTTCTCCAGAGATGCTTCCTGTTCCGCTTTGGCTTGCTTTTTGGCCTCTGCTTGTGCTTGCTTTAAAGCTTCACCCGCCTCTGGGCTGGATTCGGCAGCTCTATTCATGGAATCCATAGCATAGCCTAAAGCCCCGTCATTATGATTCGTTTTATAAAAGATTGCCGCCCAGATCAAGGCTTCCGGCCGGTAAGCGGCGCCAGCCGTCGGCCGTTTGAGCTTGTTATTTCGTACCGGGAGGAATTCATCGTGGAGGAACGCAATGCTGGCGAGCTGCGCCATCCGGCGCACAAAGAGGGTTATGCAGCCCGGGAGAAGCCGGCGCATCGCCCCTGGCTGGCGATGGGGCTGTCCATTCTGTTCGCCGGATTAGGGCAGTTGTACAACCGCAGTTATATCAAAGGGATCATTCTGTTATTTTAGAGCTTGCGTTTATCATCACCTTCGCGGATTTTATCGGACTAGGTCTGTGGGGGATGGTCACGCTGGGGACGATTCCCAAAGTGGATCATTCGATTTTTTTACTGGTGTACGGGCTTTTGTCGCTTATTTTGCTGGCGATAGCCGCCATGATCTACATTGTCAACATCAGGGATGCCAAAAAAGAGGCCGAGCTCATCGCCGGCGGCTGGCAGCGGCCGAAGCGGCATCTCCCATGATGCCTATGAAGCGGCCGATGTGGACGGCGGGACGCGCTGGCAGAAATTCCGCTATATTACGCTGCCGCATGTGCTGTTTGCCACCGCGCCGTTGCTCATAATTCAATATACGGCCAACTTTAACAATTTTAATATCATTTATTTGTTCAATGGCGGCGGCCCCGCGGTTCGCGGGCAGACGGCCGGCGGGACGGATATTTTGATTTCCTGGGTGTATCAGCTTACCTTTAAGACAAACAACTACAATATGGCGGCGACCATTTCCTTGATAATCGGAGTCATTGTGATCGCTTTCGCCTTTTTTCAATTCAGACGGACCAAATCGTTCAAAGAGGAGCGTGATCATTAAATGGTCCTTGCCGTAAACAGCTTATCATTAATAACGCTTATATAATATGCCCCTACTTTCACCCCCGCTTGTAATAAACTTAGGAAAAGGGCTTGTCCAGGTCGGTTTTTATTGCGACATCGAGGATTTCAATGTGTTCTTTTTCACTTAGCTGTTTAATATGAAGATCGGAAATTTTACTATAAGAGTCTTTTTGGGAGAGGTGAGTCAGGGCCGAAAGGAGAAAAGCAGAGGGAGGGCCAATCCTTGAAGGAACCATTTATTTTTCAGCATCGGCGTTAAACAAATCCTCCCTATTCATTACAGTTCTAAGTACGGTTAAATTATACTATTACAACTGGAGAAGTGTATAGCTAAGCGACTGGCTTGTTGGGATTGCTTTTTATTATAATGAAGCCGTATATTGGTGAATTATGACAAATCTTGCGGTAAAATAGAACTAGGTTCTATGCTGATCGTAATATTTCCATCCCCTTCTTGACACAGAGAGGGAGATTCTTGGCAAAAGTGATCGGTGAAAGCCGGGGAAATGTCGGTTTTGCGAAAGATGCAGCCGAATTTCTGACAATGAAGAGGAAGCAACGAAAATCTGTAACCGTAAATCTTATTATTGGCCCGTTTCTTGCCCGGCGATTTAGATGAGTTATCCGCCATTTTTATGGCAGTAGGTGAGTCGGGATGCTTGTACTCATTACTTATGATGTTCAAACAACAGGCGTGGGAGGGGCCGCGCGGCTCCGGAAAGTGGCTAAGGCATGTCAGAACTACGTGCAGCGGGTGCAGAATTCCGTGTTTGAGTGCATTGTGAATGCAGCCCAGTTCACTGCTCTGAAATTGGAGTTAACCCAGTTAATTGATTAAGAAAAAGATAGCTTGCGATTTTATCGGTTGGGCAATAACTACAAAACCAAAGTAGAGCATATTGGGGCCAAGCCATCGATAGATTTAGAGGAGCCGCTTATCTTCTAGCGGTGCGAACCCCAAGCGCACATAAAATCCCTGGGAGGTTCGCACCCCGCGTCATTAAAGGGTTTGTAGAGATTTTGGTTAAATTTAATGGAGAAATTTCGTGCTCGCAAAATGGGTTCGCACTTTTGGGCTTACGAGGCCTTGTGCCACAAGGATTCGCATGGCCCGCTGTCGCACTCCATGTGAGTGCGTGGATTGAAATCACTCAAACACAGCAAACTATCCAGAGGCTGCCTGTCGCACTCCATGTGAGTGCGTGGATTGAAATGCCTCCTGGGCAGTAAGCCAGGTCTCTTTATTCATGTCGCACTCCATGTGAGTGCGTGGATTGAAATAGGTCCGCTCGGCGTAGTACCGTTCGCACCTCACCCGTCGCACTCCATGTGAGTGCGTGGATTGAAATCAAAAAGCGGAATTGATAAAGGTGTGGCGTTGGGGTCGCACTCCATGTGAGTGCGTGGATTGAAATCCCTAAAGCAGCGTCTATTATTTTGATCATTCGTGTCGCACTCCATGTGAGTGCGTGGATTGAAATTTTCTCTGTTGCGGCCTCGCTCATCCAGTAGAAATGTCGCACTCCATGTGAGTGCGTGGATTGAAATCAACGCGAGCAAATATTCGCAATCATCAATTACCGTCGCACTCCATGTGAGTGCGTGGATTGAAATCAACAGTAGGCGCCGGATTTACCAATGCAACTGTGTCGCACTCCATGTGAGTGCGTGGATTGAAATGTCTTGTGTCTCACCTTATCTCCCGGCTTTATGGTCGCACTCCATGTGAGTGCGTGGATTGAAATGTTAACAAAATGACGAGCTGCCGGCGAGATCCGGAGTCGCACTCCATGTGAGTGCGTGGATTGAAATTCCGATTACCCATCGATCGATATTAGCTAGCATGAGTCGCACTCCATGTGAGTGCGTGGATTGAAATCTGTATCCTTCGCGGATCGGGAGGCCCTTTTTTGTCGCACTCCATGTGAGTGCGTGGATTGAAATTTGCCGAATACCGTAAGCGCGCGGCCGGCAAGTCGTCGCACTCCATGTGAGTGCGTGGATTGAAATGCAAAGCTGCGCGGTGACAATTCCGTGGTTTGACGGTCGCACTCCATGTGAGTGCGTGGATTGAAATGCGAGTGTTATGCGGCGCTTGATAAGCGGACGTTTGTCGCACTCCATGTGAGTGCGTGGATTGAAATGATATGCCGTGCATGCTGCTTTGGATGCTGCTTTCGTCGCACTCCATGTGAGTGCGTGGATTGAAATTCAGCACCGGCAGCAAAGATATCAAACATCTTAGTCGCACTCCATGTGAGTGCGTGGATTGAAATCAACCCCTGACATAAGTCCACTAGCTGTGATATCAATGTCGCACTCCATGTGAGTGCGTGGATTGAAATTTAAGGGGCGGCAACAGGGTTTTACATCTCTTATCGTCGCACTCCATGTGAGTGCGTGGATTGAAATATATAGACCAGCTCAGGAATTAACCGTTCCAGCGTCGCACTCCATGTGAGTGCGTGGATTGAAATTAATGCGGCGTCAGATTACAGCGTTCCGGAAGGTCGTCGCACTCCATGTGAGTGCGTGGATTGAAATTCCAAGGTCTTTGGCGAATTGCTTAACCTGTGTTTGAGCGTCGCACTCCATGTGAGTGCGTGGATTGAAATTCTCTGCTGAAGCATTCACCAAGCACGGAATTAACCGTCGCACTCCATGTGAGTGCGTGGATTGAAATATCGATCATTACGGATACAACGTCCAAATGGCTGGTCGCACTCCATGTGAGTACGTGGATTGAAATCCCAATGTTCGATGCGATTAACGCCATGCCCGGTCACATCTCTTTGTAAGTGCGTAGATTGCAGGGAAATAATGGACTACACTTTCATACTATTGACTAACCGTTCATAATAAATGCTCTGATTCTGAAAGTCTCGCAACTTTTTAGGGTTCATAGCAAAGCGCTTTAGGTAGAGATGATAATCATGGCGTTAAACGTCAAGATGGCTTTCCACGTAATTTGTACGACTTCCCACACGTCGCCGAAGACGACGACCCCGGTCAGCAGAGCCGGCACCGCGCCGCTGTAGGCAGACCGGCCAATGTTCAGCCCTTTGGGCTGCCAAATCACGAAGTCAACGTCATGATAAAAATAACCTATGTCGCAACGATGTCAAAACTCATAGTTCCTCTCCATTATTACAACCGGAGAAGTGTATAGCTAAGCGAGTTGCTTGTTGGGATTGCTACTTAATTGTAATAAGGCTTTTTACCCGTATATTGGTGAATTATGACAAATCTTGCGGTAAAATAGAACTAGGTTGTATATGATCATACGCGAGGAGATGTGCTTGTGTATATTGCCCATGTACGAGAACTCGATAAAGAAATTCAAACGATAAAAACGCACTTGCTTGGAGTACAACGGCTGGCGGAACAGTTCGGGGAAAAGCTGGGCCTGAAACATGTCGCTGGGTTAGCCGGGCTGCTTCACGATCTGGGGAAGTATAGCGAAAAGTTCCAACAATATATAGACATCGTTGCCTTCCACCCTGAATTGCCACAGCCGAAGCGCGGTGAGGTTGATCATTCTACAGCTGGAGGCAGGCTGCTATTTTCATTACTTCACCATAAAGAAAGTACCTTCTGCGAAAAGCTTCTGGCTGAAATCGTCGGTAACGCCATCATCTCTCATCACTCCAACCTCCAAGACTATCTCTCACCTGAGATCAAATCCGATTACTTAAGACGAGTACAAGATACGAATCTTCCTGAATACGAATTGGCTGTTGAACGTTTTTTTCAGGACATGATGTCCAAGGAAGAGCTTATCAATTATATTCATGTTGCCGTGGATGAATTGGAACAATTTATTAATCGCACGCCTACACAAAGTTTTTTTGTTACAAAATATATTTTCAGCTGTTTAATTGATGCGGATCGGACCGACACGCGTAGTTTTGAAGAAAAGGTTGAGGCTGGAGAGCCCACACAGCATCTTCTTTTGTTTGACGCCTACTATCGTCGTTTAATGGATCATCTGGCCGCTTTAAAGGAAAGAAGTGATGCAAGCGAACCGATCAACGTGCTGAGAGCCCGAATGTCGGAACAGTGCGATGTGTTCGCTGCCGAGCGCCCGTCCGGCATTTATACGTTATCCATCCCCACAGGTGGAGGCAAGACACTTGCCAGTCTTCGCTATGCGCTCAGGCATGCCGGCAAGTACAATAAACAGCGGATCATTTATGTCGTTCCGTATACAACAATCATCGAGCAAAATGCGGATGAGGTCAGGAAGATATTGAAGGATAGCGAACATATTTTGGAACATCACTCCAATATTATTGAGGACGATCCGAATGGCAGGGGAGATGATGACGAAGCAGATGACGGGATTATTACGGACAAAGAGAAGCTTAAGCTCGCTCGCGACAATTGGGATAGCCCGATCATTTTTACTACCCTTGTCCAATTCCTCAATGTTTTTTATGCCAAAGGCAACCGCAATACCCGTCGTATGCATAATTTGAGTCATTCAGTGATCGTTTTTGATGAAGTACAGAAGGTTCCCATTCATTGTATTGCCCTGTTTAACGAGGCGTTGAATTTCTTGAAACAAGATGCTCATTGCAGCATTCTTCTCTGCACGGCCACCCAACCTACACTGGAGGAGGTGAAGCATAGTCTTTGGAAGGACCGGGATGGGGAGATTGTGCCGAATCTTTCTGAAGTTGCGAAAGCTTTTAAACGGGTCGAGCTTATTGACCAAACGGAAGATCCTATGACGAATGAGACGTTGGCCGGTTGGGTGAAGTCGGAAATCAACGGGTGGGGCAGCACACTTATCATTCTCAATACAAAAAGGGTGGTTAAGGATTTATATGAAAAGCTGAAGGATTTCCCTGTGCCTGTCTACCATCTAAGTACATCCATGTGTGCGGCACACCGAAAAGAGCAGCTTGAGGAAATCCGAGGTATGCTGGATCAGCAAGACCCCTTTATCTGCGTAACCACACAATTAATAGAAGCTGGGGTCGATGTCAGCTTTAAATGTGTCATTCGCTCTCTCGCTGGATTGGACTCGATTGCCCAGGCAGCCGGACGATGCAACCGGCACGGAGAAGATGAATCGCGGAATGTGTATATTATTAATCATGCGGAGGAAGCCGTTTCGAAGCTGAAGGAGATAAAGGTCGGGAAAGATATGTCCAGCCACGTACTAGCCAGGTTTAAGAAGAAAGCTGATAAATATGAAGGAAACCTGCTTTTACCAAAGGCGATGAGTGAATATTTCCGCTATTACTACAATAGAATGGAGGTTAATTTAAACTATTACGTTAAGAAATTAGATAAAGAAATGACCAAGCTCCTGATGTCTCTCTCACAGGAGAATGATTATGTGACTCACTATCAAAAGAAACATGGGACAAGCTTTCCTTTGTTGTTAAATGGGAGCTACAAAACGGCAGCGGAGCATTTTCAGGTCATTGATCAAAAAACGACTTCCGTCCTCGTGCCTTATGGAAGAGGTAAAGAACTCATTGCTCAATTGAATAGTGGAGCATGGCTTGAAGATATAAGCAAGTTTTTGAAACAAGCCCAGCAATATACGGTGAACCTGTACTCGCAAGAGCTGGAGCATTTAAGACGGGATAACGCCATTGTAGTGCACTTGGACGGCATGATTTATGAGTTGAAAGAGAATTGGTACAGCGATGAGTATGGGGTGGATTTGAAGGGGGAGGGCGGAATGGATGATTTAATAATTTAAAAACCTGTCTTCACTCAAGACAGGTTTCCAACTGTTCCTCTAAATATTTCAATCCACGCTTTTTGAAAGCGAATGATGAAATTATACCAGAAATCGGTTTTAATTTCATTATTCGAAATATATAATTCATTTAAAGAAAAAGTTGAAATAAAAAATCATTGACGCCTTCGAAAAATAGATGTAATCTGTGAGTGGGATAATCTTCCTATGAAAATACTCCCAAAGGAGGTGATCCAAACCATGAGAAACGAAGTCCAGTTCGAAGTTTTCGGCGACTACGCTTTATTCACCGACCCTTTAACCAAAATAGGCGGTGAGAAGCTGTCCTACAGTGTTCCAACCTACCAAGCGATCAAGGGAATCCTGGAATCCATCTACTGGAAGCCGACCATCATGTATATCATTGACGAACTGCGTGTAATGAAGCCGATCCAGATGGAATCAAAAGGTGTGCGCCCGATTGAATATGGGGGCGGGAACACGCTGGCTAATTATACGTATCTGAAGGATGTCCATTACCAAGTGAGGGCCCATTTTGTCTTTAACGAACACCGGCCTGATCTCGCCTTTGACCGCAATGAAGGGAAGCATTACAGCATCCTTCAACGTTCGTTGAAAGCGGGAGGACGCAGAGATATTTTCCTCGGTACTAGAGAGTGTCAGGGGTATGTCCAGCCTTGTGAATTTGGCACTGGACCGGGTTTTTACGATACAGAAGAAAGAACGCAGTATTTAGGAACGATGGTTCACGGGTTCAACTATCCGGATGAAACCGGAAAGAATGAGCTTTCTGTAAGGCTGTGGCCCGTTGAGATGAATAAAGGGTATATCCAGTTTCCGAAGCCGGAAGAGTGCACGATTGTTCGTTCGGTTAGAGAGATGGAGCCCAAATCGTTCAATTCGGATAACATCGAGTCTGCGGAACAACTGCTCCGTAATTTAGGAGGTGAATGAGATGAGTTGGCTGCTCCACCTATATGAAACGTATGAGGCTAATCTGGATCAAGTCGGGAAAACGGTGAAAAAACGTAGTGACCGGGAGTACACGCTGCTGCCGGTTTCTCACACGACCCAGAATGCACATATTGAAGTGACGATCGATGAAGATGGTGACTTTCTTGAGGCCAGAGTGTTGGAGAAGGAAAGCACCTTAATCCCCTGTACAGAAGAATCAGCGAGTCGGTCAGGCTCCAAGGTTGCTCCATACCCGTTACATGACAAGTTAAGTTATGTCGCTGGCGACTTCGTCAAGTATGGCGGACAGATTAAAAATCCGGATGAGGTTCCTTTTGATAAGTACATCCGCAATTTGGAGGAATGGGCCAATTCGCCATATGCCACTGAGAAATTGAAATGTATTTATACGTATTTGCGCAAGGGGCGGTTAATAGAGGACTTGGTTGCCGCAAAAATAATCAAGCTTGACGAGAATGGTCGGTTGATAGAGAAATGGGATGATAAATACAAGGCAAAGCTCGGGGAAAAGCCGCCTATTTTCTCAAGCGGGGCTGCAGAGACATCCAGCGCTTTTATCAGATTTAATGTGTTCACCCCTGATTCACCGGAGGATGTTTGGAAAGACAAAGCGATGTTTGATTCGTTTATTGCCTTTTACAATCAGAAGCTGGGGGAACAGGATGTTTGTTTCGTTACCGGAGAAACACGTCCAAGTACGGAACGGCATGCGAACAAAATTCGTCATGCGGCAGACAAAGCAAAGTTAATTTCTGCGAATGACAATTCCGGCTTCACCTTTCGCGGACGCTTCAAAACGAGCAGGGAAGCGGTATCGATCAGTTATGAGGTGTCACAGAAAGCGCACAATGCTTTGAAATGGTTGATTCACCGTCAAGGGAAAACGATTGATGAACGCGTTTTTCTAGTGTGGGGCAACGATAATAATCCTGTTCCAAATACCGACGAAGACATCGTTGATATGGAGCGACATTTAGGCCGGGAGATGGAAAGGGAACCGGATACGGACAAGCCTTATGCCGACCAGGTAAAACGAGCGATTGACGGGTTCCGGAATGATCTTACATATCAAGCAGAGGTGAATATTCTCGTTCTGGACTCGGCAACGACGGGCCGGATGGCGGTGCTTTACTATCGGCATCTGAATAAAGAGCTGTATTTGAACCGTCTGGAAGAGTGGCATAAGTCTTGTGCCTGGGAGCATCGGTACCGCAGGGACGAAGAGAAGTTTGTTTCATTTTATGGGGCGCCGGCGACCAAAGATATTGCTTTTGCTGCTTACGGCCCAAGAGCGAGCGAAAAGATCGTCAAAGGTTTAATGGAGCGGATTATCCCTTGCATTGTCGATAAACGTACAGTTCCCCGAGACATTGTTAGGAGTGCCTTTCACCGGGCTTCGAATCCGGTTTCGATGGAACGGTGGGAATGGGAGAAGACGCTAAGCATTGCATGCGCATTGATCCGAAAAATGCTGCTGGAACAAAAGGAGGAATGGAATGTGCCGCTAAACACCGAATCCAGGGATCGGAGTTATCTGTTTGGCCGCTTGCTGGCTGTGGCGGATGTGCTGGAACGAGGAGCACTTGGCAAAGACGAGACGAGGTCTACCAACGCGATTCGTTATATGAACTCTTTTGCCCAGAATCCTAGCCGAACTTGGAAAACAATTCAAGCCAGCCTGCAGCCTTATCAGGCCAAGCTGGGAACGAAAGCTACCTATTTATCCAAGATGATTGATGAAATCGCCGATCAATTTAAGGATGTCGAGTTTAATAATGCTCCTTTAACAGAGCAATATCTGCTTGGATTCTATAGTCAGCGCCGTGAACTTTATAAGAAAAAAGAGGAGGATACAAACGAATGAGCACGCTTGGTCATAAAATCGATTTTGCTGTTATTTTATCTGTAACAAAAGCCAATCCGAACGGGGACCCGCTAAACGGCAATCGACCTCGTCAAAATTATGACGGCCACGGAGAAATCTCCGATGTTGCCATCAAACGCAAAATTCGCAACCGCTTGCTGGATATGGGAGAAAAGGTTTTTGTCCAGTCGGACGACAGAAAAGCGGATGAATTCAAAAGTTTGCGTGAACGTGCGGATGCCCATCCGGACCTCGCGAAGATGCTGAAAGCAAAAAATGCATCGGCTGATGAATTTGCCAAACTTGCTTGTCAGGAATGGATTGATGTGCGCAGCTTTGGGCAAGTATTTGCTTTTAAAGGTTCCGAGCTGTCTGTAGGCGTCCGTGGTCCTGTGTCTATCCATACTGCAACAAGCATTGATCCAATCGATATTGTCAGCACGCAGATTACCAAAAGTGTAAACTCCGTAACGGGGGACAAGCGCAGCTCCGATACGATGGGCATGAAGCATCGTGTGGATTTCGGCGTGTATGTGTTTAAGGGCAGCATTAATACACAACTTGCGGAGAAGACAGGCTTCACGGAAGAAGATGCGGAGAAAATTAAGCAGGCGTTGATCACACTGTTTGAAAATGACAGTTCCTCTGCTCGTCCCGACGGCAGTATGGAAGTCCACAAAGTGTATTGGTGGAATCATTCTTCCAAGTTGGGGCAATATTCGTCGGCCAAAGTGCACCGGTCTTTAAAAGTATACTCTACAACTCCTGAACCAAAAAGATTTGAAGATTATACGATTGAACTAGAGGAACTCGATGGCTTGAATGTCGAGGTTATTGATGGCCGTTAATGACGAGGACCGCTATTTGATGCTGTCAGGGCTCCAGCATTTCCAATTTTGCAAACGTCAGTGGGCCCTGATTCATATCGAACAGCAGTGGGAAGAAAATGTCAGAACCATCGAAGGCCAGCATTTGCACCAAAAAGCGGATCAACCGTTTATCAAGGAGAAGCGCAGAGACAAGTTGATTGTTCGTGCGATGCCGATTCAGTCCAAGGAACTGCAGCTAAGCGGAATCTGTGATGTGGTTGAATTTATCCAGGACTCGGATGGAGTAGAATTGGCGGGAGTAGAAGGCACCTATAAGGTCTACCCGGTTGAGTATAAGCGGGGGAAGCCGAAAAAAGGCGATGAAGACGTCATTCAGCTAGCAGCTCAAGCGATGTGCCTGGAAGAGATGATGCTGTGCCGCGTCGACACAGGGTACATATTCTACAACGAAATCAAGCATCGCATCGAAGTTCCGATTAGTGACATGCTGCGAGATCAAGTGAGACAAATGGCCGCAGAAATGCATCATTATTACGATAAACGTCATACGCCGAAGGTAAAGACGGGGCCGTTTTGCAAAAACTGCTCCTTGCAGCACATCTGTGTGCCCAATCTGCTGCAGAAACGCTCTGTCCAAAGCTACATCGAGGGGAGGCTGAGTGAATGAGAAAGCTGTTAAATACGTTATATGTTACTCAGCCTGATACTTACTTGGCGCTTGATGGCGACAATGTGTTACTGCTCAAAGATGATGAGAAGCTTGGTCGCTTGCCGCTTCATAATCTGGAGTCGATCGTGAGCTTTGGATACACGGGGGCTAGTCCAGCGTTAATGGGTTATTGTGCTGATCGTAATATTTCCATCACCTTCTTGACACAAAGCGGGAGATTTTTGGCAAGAGTAATCGGTGAGAGCCGGGGAAATGTCATTTTGCGAAAGACGCAGTACCGGATTTCTGATAATGAAGAGGAAGCAACGAAGATCGCACGAAACTTCATTACAGGCAAAGTCTATAACCATAAGTGGATCCTGGAGCGTATGACGCGAGACTATCCGCTGCGAGTTGATGTTGAACAATTTAAATCCGTCTCGAGCCAGCTGTCGGATATTTTGCGCGAAGTCCGCAACAGTAACAACCTGGAAAGTTTAAGGGGCTGGGAAGGCCAAGCGGCGGTTCACTATAACCGTGTGTTTGATCAAATGATACTTCAGCAGAAGGAAAGCTTCTTTTTTCACGAGAGATCCAGGAGACCCCCTAAGGATAACGTAAATGCCATGCTGTCGTTCGCCTACACTCTCTTGGCTAAAGATACGGCTGCGGCTCTGGAGACCGTGGGCCTCGATGCTTACGTGGGCTTTATGCACCAAGACCGTCCTGGTCGTGCGTCCCTGGCTTTAGATCTAATGGAAGAGCTGCGAGGAATTTATGCAGACCGATTTGTGCTTTCGCTGATCAATCGAAAAGAAGTGACATCGAGCGATTTTGTTACCAAAGAAAACGGGGCTGTGCTAATGACGGACGAGGCCCGCAAAATGTTTCTGAAGGCATGGCAAACCAAAAAGCAGGAAAGCATCACACACCCGTATCTCGGTGAGAAAATCCCCTGGGGGCTGGTTCCGTATGTTCAATCGCTATTATTGGCCCGTTTCTTGCGCGGTGATCTAGATGAGTATCCGCCATTTTTATGGAAGTAGGTGAGTCCGGATGCTTGTGCTCATTACATATGATGTTCAAACGTCAGGGGCGGGAGGTGCTGCAAGGCTGCGTAAAGTGTCCAAGGCATGTCAGAACTACGGGCAGCGGGTGCAGAATTCCGTGTTTGAGTGCATTGTGGATGCAGCCCAGTTCACTGCTCTGAAATTGGAGTTAACCCAGTTAATTGATGAAGAAAAAGATAGCTTGCGATTTTATCGGTTGGGCAATAACTACAAAACCAAAGTAGAGCATATTGGGGCCAAACCATCGATAGATTTAGAGGAGCCGCTTATCTTCTAGCGGTGCGAACCCCAAGCGCACATAAAATCCCTGGGAGGTTCGCACCCCGCGTCATTAAAGGGTTTATAGAGATTTTGGTTGAAATAAATGGAAAAATTTCGTGCTCGCAAAATGGGTTCGCACTTTTGGGTATGTGAGGCCTTGTGGCTCAAGGGTTCACAAGGCCCGCTGTCGCACTCTACGTGAGTGCGTGGATTGAAATGGACATGCGCTCTTCCATGACCACACCGAACTTGTGTCGCACTCTACGTGAGTGCGTGGATTGAAATATTTGTTGGGACACATCTGGATAAATTTGAATCGGGTCGCACTCTACGTGAGTGCGTGGATTGAAATGACGTTGAACTTAACAAAATAACCCTGCTGGCGTTGTCGCACTCTACGTGAGTGCGTGGATTGAAATATCACCCGCCGCATTAACGGTATCGGCAATCATTCGTCGCACTCTACGTGAGTGCGTGGATTGAAATAAAAGAAAGAGATCATCGAGGCGTGGAAACAGGGAGTCGCACTCTACGTGAGTGCGTGGATTGAAATATTGACCTATGAGCAGTTAGCTTTAGCAAAATACGTCGCACTCTACGTGAGTGCGTGGATTGAAATTTTAGGCATTTCCTGAATTGCTCTTGGAGGCGTGTCGCACTCTACGTGAGTGCGTGGATTGAAATCTTAGGGATCGCGTATTGTCCCTCTACCCTTAGGTCGCACTCTACGTGAGTGCGTGGATTGAAATAATGCACCAATCGCCAATTTTAGGGACTACAATAGTCGCACTCTACGTGAGTGCGTGGATTGAAATATTCTCCCTTCAGAATTTTGTCAGCTCGCTGCTCCAGTCGCACTCTACGTGAGTGCGTGGATTGAAATATGGATTTGGTAAATCCTCTCCTATCCGAAGTAGTCGCACTCTACGTGAGTGCGTGGATTGAAATGAGAACCGTACATTTGCATGGGAGTTTGGAGGAGTCGCACTCTACGTGAGTGCGTGGATTGAAATTATATCCGTATAGGGGCTAACCCCGAGTAATGGTGTCGCACTCTACGTGAGTGCGTGGATTGAAATGTCGCATGTATAAACTCCTGGCTGTGAGACGCCAGAGTCGCACTCTACGTGAGTGCGTGGATTGAAATGAAGTATGAAAGGAGAATGACCATGAGCAAATATCGTCGCACTCTACGTGAGTGCGTGGATTGAAATAAGATCATATAGGTATGGCTGCTTTATCAGCACTTCAACGTCGCACTCTACGTGAGTGCGTGGATTGAAATATTCGATACGCGATCAAGCATTCGCTGTAAAATTGTCGCACTCTACGTGAGTGCGTGGATTGAAATTCCTTGCTCTCATTGCTGGGGGAAAGGCGTTAGGGTCGCACTCTACGTGAGTGCGTGGATTGAAATTGCCGTCTTACGCAAATATAGATACCCGGATCAGGTCGCACTCTACGTGAGTGCGTGGATTGAAATAATAGACTTTGGGCATAGTTAAGGGCTTCCTGTATCGTCGCACTCTACGTGAGTGCGTGGATTGAAATTTTCAGAGAAAGAGATCCTTACTCTGGCTGCCCGTCGCACTCTACGTGAGTGCGTGGATTGAAATTGCATTAGAAGGCACTACGCGCAATGCATTGTTGTCGCACTCTACGTGAGTGCGTGGATTGAAATATGTTTCAACTCGGCATTAATACAGGTCTTAGGATTGTCGCACTCTACGTGAGTGCGTGGATTGAAATCGCAAATGGGTAACCGGCGAAGTCCTTCCGACGATCGTCGCACTCTACGTGAGTGCGTGGATTGAAATTTCAATATTTGTGATAGGCACGTCGTCACTCTCGTCGCACTCTACGTGAGTGCGTGGATTGAAATAAAGCGCCTTTGTGACGCATGCAGAAATGCAATGAGTCGCACTCTACGTGAGTGCGTGGATTGAAATTGCCCCTAAGTGTCTTACTTCAATTTCGATTTTCGGTCGCACTCTACGTGAGTGCGTGGATTGAAATTCATTAGGGAAAATGAGTTATCAGCAAATTTGCCCGTCGCACTCTACGTGAGTGCGTGGATTGAAATATGACGGTGGAAGAATATCAAGCTTATCTGTATTCGGGTCGCACTCTACGTGAGTGCGTGGATTGAAATATCGGATATTTATGGAACAATGCCAAATTATATGAGGTCGCACTCTACGTGAGTGCGTGGATTGAAATAGATCGATTATATCCTGTGGAAACACTCGGACCCGTCGCACTCTACGTGAGTGCGTGGATTGAAATGAGCGGGATGCCTAGCGCCTCGGCTCGCGAGCGAAAGTCGCACTCTACGTGAGTGCGTGGATTGAAATCGACTATGGCACTGTACGCGCTGAACTACGATGATGTCGCACTCTACGTGAGTGCGTGGATTGAAATGACTGATGGAGTGACATGGATAGGAGCTGGTGGCGTCGCACTCTACGTGAGTGCGTGGATTGAAATTCGAAAACATCAGCACGTCGGTGGCTTAATCGCGTCGCACTCTACGTGAGTGCGTGGATTGAAATCCGGCGCGGTTTCCGGGCCGAAGCTTTTAACCACTGTCGCACTCTACGTGAGTGCGTGGATTGAAATACCTTGCCGGCCCCGCGCAGCTTGCCGAGGAGCACTTGTCGCACTCTACGTGAGTGCGTGGATTGAAAATAGCAGAAGCTTTTACGATTTCCATTGCAGCTTCGCGTCGCACTCTACGTGAGTGCGTGGATTGAAATGAGACTTAAGCGGCGGCTACTACTTGCGCGTGCAGTCGCACTCTACGTGAGTGCGTGGATTGAAATAGACCGAATATGGCTTAACGAAGTGGTGGCCGTAGGTCGCACTCTACGTGAGTGCGTGGATTGAAATGAAGTACATCACCGTGGCGTTTCGCCATAATACGTCGCACTCTACGTGAGTGCGTGGATTGAAATGGATCAATTTGGGTGGGTTTTGCATGATCTTACAGTCTCACTCTACGTGAGTGCGTGGATTGAAATTTATCGGCCAGTCGGAAAAGTGGCCGCGCGCCGGGTCGCACTCTACGTGAGTGCGTGGATTGAAATAAACTGGTGATTGAACTCGATGTCCCCAAGCTGCCAGTCGCACTCTACGTGAGTGCGTGGATAGAAATTTGGGGGCCATATTGTATGTACCTGGATCTGCCGTCGCACTCTACGTAAGTGCGTGGATTGAAATCAGAAAAAGCTTCATGTGCTCGCGTCAGTATCCAGTGGTCGCACTCTATGTAAGTGCGTGGATTGAAAGTTATGCGACGCTCACGGCGGAATACCCGGACATAGTCGCACCAGCAGAATGAGCTTTTTCTCGAACAAATGGTCAAACGATTGAGAAATATTCAGTCCTTAAATAGCCGGGGATAGAGAGGAAAAGTACGGGCGGGGGAATGACGGAGGAAACGGAGGTCCTATACATTGTTATCAGCAAACAAGAGGTGTCCACGCTTAATAAGATTGTCAAATCCATCGACAAATCCGCCTTTATCACCATTCACGACGTGCGGGATGTGTTTGGCGAGGGGTTTTTGGATATTTCGAAGTGAGTGACAAAAAAACCGCAACCTTATTTGGTTGTGGTTTTTGGTTTTTCTCAATAAGTAAGTTGGCAAGACGCTGATAGCACTATGTGCTGAAGTTCGACCTGGTATAATTTGTTTATGGAGCAACAAGGAGATGGTTACTATTAAGAGTTTTGTGAAAATCAATATAATGAGTTTTGGATTCGCGGTAATGTTATCTTTCCCTATACAACTGCTAGCAAATATCTACCGGATCGGTAGAGTGTTTGGATGGGACTTGTCCTTAGTTAACCAAGTTGTTTATTCTCTCATTTTCATCATGTTTATTTTATTTACGATTGTATTCGTTATTTTGACCAGAAAATACTTTGCTGAAAATACCACAAAACTAAGGTTCATTTCGATGGTTCTGTGGTTTCCGTATTTTGTATTGATAAATTTCGCATTTAGTTCTCTGTTTCCTATAGTGGATCGCGGGGAGCTCCCAACTCCCGTTGTCGGGCTGTTGAGCCTTGGTGCTATGATCATCCACCCGATTTATATATTTGTAATAAATTTACTTGCGCCGCTGAAATTGGATAATGAAAAATCAAGTTAAGGGCTTCACGCGCCATCAGTTTTTTTATAGAGGGAGGAGATCATAGGATGGGCATAAATGTGAAAAAGGAAAATGATACACTCATTATTACTTGGCAGCTATCGAAGACAGAAATCCTTTTAAAAGATGTTGAAGAAGTAGGATTTGATGAAACGTACGGCGGCGAAGAAAAAAATGCAATTCGAATCGGAACCCCTTACGGTACTACGGATCGGATATTTATCAAAACAACTTCAAATACTTATATCTTGTTTACCACAAATGGCGAGACTCTTATGAATAGGATTAAAGGGTATTTGTAAAACTTGAATGCAGCTCAGCTCCATAAAAAGATGCAGGATGCACCGACCTGCCAAATAACTAAACACATTAAGGGGTTGTCCCGAACGGTCATAAACTTGACTTTAGGGACAGCCTCTTTTATTGTGCGATTCACCTGTAATAGGGAGTGAGCGGGCCAGCTTCTTTTTTTATTCATCAGGGGTAACTTCAATTTGATCTGCAACAAACTCATTTAGAGCTTGATCATATTTATACGTTACGTGAAAAGTACACACGTGATCAGGAAGCACGCCATTAATTGGTGTAACAAATCCGCCTATGTTAACTGTCAGTTTCTGATCCTTTAAATCATGTAAAATTATATCACCAAAGTAAAGCTTGTTTTCAAACTTATCATCCGGCTCATGTGCTAGCGCCAGCTCGTTGACATTCTTGCTGAATTTGAATTCTTTTCCTTTAGCTTTAATTAGCAGTTCATTACCATTTTGTTTAACTTCAGTTTCTAAATCCGCAACAATTTCCTCACCCTTTTGTATCTTTATTTCTGAAAGGTTTTCTCCGTTTAATACATGAGCTTCATTAGTACCTAAATTAGAACCATGTCCGGTAACAAGAATGACGATCACTTCTTCTTTACCATCCCCTGTAAGATCAACATAGGACACCCATGGTTTAGATACTCCTTTCAATATTCTCCAATCAAATTTCTTTTGTCTGCCGTTAACGTCTACAATTACTCCATCTGTTGTTTCATAAAGCTTTACATTTTTGTTCTCGGAAGACCCAAGCAATTTCGCATCAGTCTCTTGTTCCGGCTGTGTTGTTACTTGTTTACTGGGAGACTCGCCTGACTCTTGGGTAACAGGCTTATCTGAACCACATCCCGCAAGCAAAACAACACTTAATAACATCAATACACCAACTTCTTTTTTCAACTCTTTGGACTCCTTTCAATCGGTCTGCCGGAAATTATATCAAAGAACATAAAAATGAGATTTACATTATCTTAACTGAGGGAACTATCGGGATAAGCGGGAGACCGAGTTTATGGCTGTCATCCCGAATGAGTGATCAATGGTTTGCTTCAGAGAGGTCTGCTCGGTAATTGCAGGTCCAAGACTCTATATCATTTGATAACAAGGTCTTGGACCAACACGATAAAGGCCACTTTGTCGTCCTTTATGGAAAACTGGAGCATATATTTGTTGTCCGTTGATTTTTGGATTAAAATTCCTTCATCTAATGGCGAGGTTTCAATAGCGGGGTAGGCTTTTTTTACTTCATCCACCGTGCTGCCTATACCAATGTTTCTGGGTGTGACCCCCGAGAAGGGACTTGTCGCGTGGATCCCCCAGACATATCCTCCTCCATCGATCTCGACGCCTTTATCTTTATAGATCCATTCGGGATCTCCGATGCCATGCGCTATCGTTTCCTCGGAAGGCTCACCCAACAATTCCCGGACCTTGTCCATCGTCTGCCCAATGGCCAGTTGGCCCAGCTTCATATCTTGCTCGGTCAATTCGTTTCCGGCTGCTTCGCTTTGGGGATTGTTCGCCGCGTTCCCGGCCGTTTCCTGGCCGGCAGGGTTTGGATTCGAACACGCCGCCAACAGGATCAAGCAAAAAGCGAAAGACAAACCAATAAGCGATATTCGGCGCACTATAGCATCTCTCCTTTCAAAAACGTACGATTCATTTCATTCTTCAACTCTATGTACCCCTTTCTCCTTGCACGATAAAAATTATATCTGAGAAACTAAAAAGAGTATTCACATAGTGATAACAAAGTTTGATAAGGAAGTTAAAATAATGTTACTCCGATTCAGCAAGTCTGTTTTTTAAACATTAACAAAGAAGGTATGGGGTTAATTTGGTTGCTATGGGAGAATTTAAAAATTCGTCTGACTTCAGATAAGCATGATATTCTTCTATCTCTTGATGGTGTTGGGCTAAATAGTTTTCCGTATTATTTAACATTTCAGCCATAGCTTTATTGGTTGTTTTCTCAAGTTGTACAACATCAAGTCTTTCGTTCAACGTAAAAATTTCTTCCAAGTACTCAGATAACTCTGGAGGCAAATGCAATTCCACATCATCAAGATAATTGATGATTTCATTGTAAGCTTGGCGCTTTTCATCGGTATCAACAATTCCGTCCAAGAATCTGCCAAAATGTAAAGACAAAAATAGTCCATAGTTACCGGGAAAAGCCAATACAAGTCTTTCTTTTATAGTGAGCAAATTTTCGTCATGAGCTTGCAAATAGTCAAACTCTCTTTCAACATCGTAACTACGGATCAGATTGTCCATACATTGCTGAATCGTTTGAAGCCGTTGCAACCTAATTTCTGTAACATACTTACACTTTGCCAATGCAGCGGATTTATTTTTGCTGCACAAAATATTTTTAATATCCGTAACGCTTATTCCGCACTTTCTCAACACCGATATTTCTTTGAGTGTAAGTATGTCTGCTTCGCTATAATCCCGATAACCATTTTCAAGTATTTCAGGAGAAATTAACCCCTTGGCCTCGTAATATTCCATGGCCTTTTTCGTAAGCTTACTTTTTTTACAGGCTTCGTTTATAAGCATTTCATCACCTCAAAACAATAATCGGCTAACCCCTAAGGGGGGAGTCAAGTTTTTTTATAAAAAAGACTGCATTTCATCGGGCACGTTGGTTTCCTTGATCATCCCTTGGTTTTTCGACAGCGCCTTTTTTATCTTTTTGATGGTGCAGTTTTCCGCGGTCTGCCCCTGATCTGGATGAAGCCGCCGCAATCGGGGACTATAGGAAAAACAAAACCGCCTATTCGCGGCAGATTGGGGGAAAAGGGATAAACCAGTTGAGAACTTACTCAAATATCAATTCTTTTTTCTCATTGTATATTTGAATAGATGATCTTCCGTCCGATGCCTCGTCATAGTCACCAGAAACGATATAGTTCCTTCTTGAGCCATCCATGTCGAATCGATGCCACTTTGTTTGATTAAATGTTGCATAAATGTAGCGGCCTTCTTTGAGAAGGTGATCGTCATTGATTTGAATCATGAGATAAGGATATCCCGTTCGAATTCCAAAAACTTGGACAGGTTTGCTATTATCCTCGTTAAGCATTAAGTCCATACTGTACTCTAGCTTTTTATTAATTACTCTTACGATACAAGCCCCTATTTTGTAACCCCTCTTGTAAAAAACATAAGCAAAGGGCTGATCAAGGCCGTTATTTATTTTTACATCAAGTATTTCAATATGCTCCTTTTCCTGTAGTTGTTCAATATGGAGGTCAGAGATCTGACTATAAGATTCCCTTTGCGATAGGTAAATGAGAGTAGAAAGTGATAGGAGAAGGAGCAATACGAATCCTCTAAGATACCAATTATATTTAACCATTTCAGTAAATCATCCTCGTATTTATTATTAACGCCCCCCCAATATATTCCAATTATACGCTTGTGTAGAGTGTTGTTAAAGGAGGGATTAATGAACTAAGAACGAGAGACTACTAAAAAGAGAAAACCATAGGAGGAACATGTTGGATAGTGTAGAAATAAGTAGGACATAGTGACTATTTTTTTTGAATTCAAATTTACTACATGGAGGGGGGATAAATATGGGTTTTTATTTTAGAAAGTCCATATCATTTGGAGGGTTGAGGATCAATTTTTCCAAGTCAGGGATTGGAGCTTCCGTTGGAACTAAAGGCTTTCGTTTTGGTATAAGTCCCCGCGGCAATTATGTTCGCATTGGTGCAAACGGGCTTTATTATAAAACCATGATCGGAAAAAGAAGAAATGCGAATAATACGGTACTTCATGAACAGAATATGCAGACTAGTCAACCTCCCGATGTTGTTATGCATGAAATTGAAAGTAACGATGCGTTAGATATTTTCGATTCAAATTCGCAAGAACTGCTATATGAAATAAACAAAAAATATAAATTATTCCCTTTATGGACAATAGGAGTTGCAATAACAGTTTTATTAAGTTCAACTTCATTTATGATTATAGGCTTGCTGTCTATTGCTGCATTGTATCTGTTAGATAAATATAGAAAGACGACAATTATTGTGTATGACATTGATGAAGCTGCAGAATCAAAAATTCAAGCATTTTATAATACTTTCAATGAGATAATCAGTGCCAAGCGAAAATGGCATGTTTCGGCCTCGGGGCACGTTCGGGATCGGAAATATCATGCCGGTGCATCGACGCTGATTCATCGAAGTCATATTTCAATCAACTATTCGCTTCCCAAATACATAAAGACCAACGTTAAGGTTCCCTGTATACCGGTTGGAAAACAGAAACTGTACTTTTTTCCCGATAAAATCCTAGTCGTACAGCGGAGAAAGGTTGGAGCAGTTAGTTACGGAAGCCTGATATTGGAATGTTCCAATACCCGATTTATTGAAGATGGCATAGTCCCCAGAGACACAACCATCGTTGATAAAACCTGGAGATATGTGAATAAAAGTGGTGGGCCGGATCGAAGATTTAAGAACAATAAGCAATTGCCTGTAGTCCTTTATTCGAAACTGCATTTTCAGAGTGATACGGGGCTTAATGAATTAATTCAAATTTCACGCCCCGATGTGGGGAACGGTTTAAAAGAATATTTGAATCATTCGGATTTCCTTTATGCGAAAGAGAGAGACGGGGTTGAGGAACAATCGGTTGTTTTATGATGATATATGGGCCAATATATCGGCTCTATATACTTCATAATGCTAATATAATCAAGTAAGTACTAAATCAAGGGAGTCATCCGGAAATGTCCAGGGTAGAGAAATTTAAGAAAAAGAGTTTATTCAAATACATCTTCAAAGCAGCGAAAGAAAATAATAATGAGTCGAAGGAAGAGGTATTACCCTCTGAGAAGAAATTAAATTATAGATATTCTATTATTAAGGCTGCGCCGCTTACGACGCCGCTCGACGCGCCGGAACCGTCCGGTCATGCCGAAATCGTAAATGTGTTTACGGATATTACGAAACTGGAGCTGTACGACAGAACAACGGCTGAAGAAGCAGCCGCTTCGTTCCGAACGAAAGCGAGTGAGATTTTGGCCCGCAGCTCCCAATAACGTCCCCAATCATGGGGAAAAAGCGAATACGAGTTCCCGAAGATTTCGCTATTGTCCTTGAAAGAGCTGGCCACGGACCAAATCAAAGGGTAAATCATCAGGATACCCAGGATGGTCATTATAAAGTGAAATGATAGCATACCAGCGTTTTGCGGCCCTACTCATGGTCTTCCCCCTTTGATTCGTAATGAACCCAAGTGGATCCGCTGGGTGCGTTTTTCCAAAATCACGCTGCCAATGCTTACGCCCGTTGTCCTGTTTAATCTGATCCTGCAAGTCATAAACGGCTTTCGGGCCTTTACGGAAAGCTTCATCATAAACAAGGCGGACCCCTGGATCTGGATGAAGCCGCCGAGATCGACGGTTACGGCAAAATGGGGATCTTTTTCCGCATTGTGTTGCCGCTCGTCACGCCGGCCATTATTACTTCGACGATTTTCTCGTTTTACTGGATCTGGCAGGATTTCTTCCAGCCTTTAATTTTCATCAGTTCGACCCGCATGTTTACGGTCTCGTTGGCATTAAATTTATACTTGGATCCCAATTCATTCAGCAATTACGGCCGATTGTTCGCCATGTCCGTCATATCCCTGATTCCGGTCGTGGCGGTCTTCCTCGTCTTTCAACGATACCTGGTTGAGGGCGTGGCGACGACCGGTTTGAAAGGATAGGAGGATCTGGATTTGCATTTGCAAAAGCGTATAAAGATTCGGCTGACATTCTATATAAGTTGAACTAAACACCCGGCTGTTCCTATCCCGCTTAATCAATAGTTCAACTTAAATAGGCAGAGGAGGCGGTAATATGCATTATATTGACGGAAATACGGTTTATCTTGAGCCGGAAACGGTATCCAGTCCGGTTCGTCACGCTTTGGAGATGATCTACCGCGATCATGAAAAAGTATTCGGGCTCAAACCTTCGTCCGAACCAGCGGATAACGTTCGGCAGATGAGCCTTCACCAAGAAACGGATGGCCGAATCGCTTGTATCCGCGTTCGCTACGCGGCAAGCGCGGAGGAGTGCCCGGACCGGCCGGAGGCTTATGCGGTCATGCTGGGACAAGACCGGTTCCTGCATATCGTGGGCCGGGACGACCTGGGATTAGTGTACGGCCTGCTTCATTACAGCCGGGTTTTCCTGGGGGTGGATCCGCTCTGGTTCTGGGCGGAACTTTCGCCAGCCAAAAGGGATCGGATCGAGATCGCCGATGTTCCGTATGTTTCTGTCCCGGCGGCAGTGGCTTATCGCGGCTGGTTTGTGAACGATGAGGTCTGCCTGATTGGATGGAAGACAGAATATCCGCCTACGGCGGAAGTGTGGCAGCCGGTATTCGAAACGCTGCTGAGGCTGGGGGGAAATATGGTGATCCCCGGTACGGACCTGCCGAGAAGCGGAATCCATCATCGTTTGGCCCTGGACATGGGGCTGTATGTTACGCATCATCATGCCGAGCCGCTGGGGGCGGAAATGTTTCTGCGGGCTTTTCCGGGCAAGACGGCCAGCTATAAGGAACATCCGGCGCTGTTCGAACGGTTGTGGATGGAGGCCATTGAGCGACAGAAGGGCGAGCGGGTCGTCTGGGTGCTGAGCTTTCGCGGGCAGGGCGACCGGCCTTTCTGGGAGAACGATCCCGAATTCGATACGCCCGCCAAACGCGGCGAGCTCATTTCTGCGGTGATTGAGAAACAGTACAACATGGTTAAGGCCAGGGTGGAGCAGCCCGTTTGCTGCATGGCCCTGTATGGGGAATTGGCCGAGCTGTACAAAGAAGGGTATATCCGTCTGCCGGAAGAGATCATTTAGATCTGGGCCGATAATGGTTACGGGAAAATGGTTTCGCGCCGGCAAGGCAACTTGAATTTGCGGATTCCGGCACTTCCGGGTCCCCGTGAGGGCGGAAAGCACGGGCTTTATTATCATGTTACGTTTCATGATTTGCAGGCCTCCAACCATCTCACGATGTTTCCTTCGCCTGTAGAGCTCATCAAGCAGGAGCTGACCAAGGCATTCAAGGCGGGAGCAAAGGATTATCTGCTGGTTAACAGCGGCAATATCCTGCCCCATCTCAACGCGCTTGATTTCACGGCGGAGATGTGGCGGAACGAGGATGCGGATGCGCAGCGGCATTTGACTGGGTTTATCAAGCGGATGTACGGCGAAGAACGACCGGACATCATAAGGTTGTACGAAGATTATGCCGCCTGCACCTTCCCTACGGCGCCCATGAGGACGAAAGAGCTGGGGAGGAATTCTATCATCATCCCACAAGACAGATGATCGGGCATTGGCTGCAGGGACAAACCTGCACCCATGAACGGCTGATTTGGGCTACGGGAGATGTAAGCTTCGCAGATCAGGTTCGCTGGTTTCGAAGCCGCGCAGAACAGGCCATCCCGGGCTGGGAAGCGCTGCAGCAGCGGGGACGCGCGGTGGCGCAAAGACTGTCGGATGAGAATAGCCGCAGACTATATATCCAAATGCTGGTGCAAATCGAGCTTCACCTGACAGGCTGCCGCGGGCTGGCTTCCATCTGCAATGCATACGCGGACTATTGCTCCTGGGCTTATCCGCAGGCGTTCGTCCATGCCGCGCGTGCGGTACGGCATTATAGCCGGGGGCTGGAAGCCTTGCGCGCAGCCGAGTCCGGACAATGGGAACACTTCTACCGCGCCGACTGGCTGACCAATATCAGCAACACCATTTATCATACCTCCACGCTGCGCTCGTTCCTTCGGATGCATGGGGATAGCCCGGATCTGTTTCTTTGGTACAAAGAGTACCTAATGCCAGAAACGGAGAAACATATTTATCTGGAAAATACGCACCGCAACCCGCTACCTGATGACAGGCTTGCCGAATTGTTGGAGGAGAGACTGATTGAGCTGGGGGTATTGGATTCGGGGCGGTTGGTGTAGCTTCTTGGGCGATGTGAATGGAGGTTCAGCATTATTGAGGGAAACTCAAAAAATCGGTTGTACATAAAGATTCGAAACTTGGTTATTCTTCTTGATGATCGACTAAAGCCTGCTGATGAAGCGGGCTTTTTCATTGTTGGATTTTTCACAACACTGGAGATATATAATTTATGATCTATATGTTATAATAAGGGGGGTAAGAGAGTATACTTATAAACATGGAGGCAGCTTTGTATAATATATTATTTTACGAGGACGAGAATGGTAATAAGCCAGTTGAGGACTTCATTGATGAGCTTGATGCTGCCGCGCTCAATAATAAGAATGCAAGAGTTCAATTGGAACAGATAATCTACTGTTTGAATCGATTAGAAGAGAGCGGAACACGAGCTGGTGAGAGGTTTACTAAGAGGATTTCAGGGGATATATGGGAGCTACGCCCAGGTCATAATCGTATTCTCTTTTTTGGATGGAAGGGAAATCATTTGGTTCTTCTACATCACTTCACTAAAACAACGCAAAAGACACCTCCAAAGGAAATTGCGGTTGCTAAAAGACGAATGGACAGTTGGCTATTGAGAAAAGGGAGGAGCGATTGATGATGAAAAACTGGAGTGAAAAAAAGAAGGAGTTACAGTCTATAGATCCAATACGGATGAATGAGCTTGAAGCGGTTGCACAACTCGTGAATGCTATTCATCAAAGACGAATTGAACTCGGATGGACACAAAAGGAACTGGCCGATAAAGTAGGGCTCCATCAGGAGTCTATTGCTCGTATTGAAAATGGCGGATCTATTCCCCGCTTAGATACCGTATTTAAATTAGCCATGGCTCTGGGGATGAAGCTAAGCTTGCATGGAGCGGAGGAGGCCGCAACTGTAAGTATAGGCTAATAGGTAATGTTTTTCATACGTTCAACTCAATATCTTAACAAGCAGCCCGGAACAGTCTGGGCTTTTCGCTTTTATTTTCCGGAGGAGATATGAACAGTATTGAACATAAGCTTCAGCTGGCCTTGTTGGAAATTGAACGATTAAAACAAGAAAACGAAAACCTGAGAAAAGAATTATCCAAGTACCAGACGACCTCGTCAATTGCTGAAACTGTGGATGATGGAACTAAGGATGCCGTGCTCGATGACAACACGATTAACTCGGTTCACAATTATTCATCACCGTCTGAGAAGATCGGACTGTTTCGCAGTTTATTTAAAGGACGGGAAGATGTTTACCCTATACGCTGGGAAAACAAAGCGGGGAGATCGGGGTATTCTCCTGCTTGCGGAAACGAGTGGACAGCGGTTTGCAAGAAGCCGCAGGTGAAATGCTCGGAATGTCAGCATCAAGATTTTTTGCCTGTGACCGACGAAGTGGTTAGTCAACATTTAGATTCGAGAGTTAATCGAACCATTGGGGTCTACCCCATGCTCCTAGACGAGACATGTTGGTTTCTGGCCATGGATTTCGATAAGCAAAAATGGCAGGAAGATGCTCTGGCTGTTATGGTGGTGTGCAGGGAACATGGCATCCCCGCGGCTTTAGAACGTTCTCGTTCGGGAGAGGGAGGGCATATTTGGATCTTTTTTGAAGAAAATATAGACGCCAGTCTGGCCAGAAAGCTTGGATGTGCTATTCTAACGTTAACTATGGGCCGGAGATATGAGGTAGGCTTAGATTCCTATGACCGTCTTTTTCCAAACCAGGACACCCTTCCAAGAGGAGGATTTGGGAATTTAATTGCGCTTCCCTTACAGGGGGCTCCTAGAAAGAAGGGTAATAGCGTTTTTGTCGATGATCATTTTCGGCCTTATGAGGATCAATGGAAGTTCTTGGCTCAACTAAAGAAAATGGATCGGCAACAAGTTATGGATTTCGTCCAAACGGCTGCACGCAATGGAACTATTCTAAACGTTGGATACGTGGACACGGATGCGAAAGAAGAGAATCCTTGGGAACAGCGGCAAAGCTTCCAGGCCGATGAACGGATTAATGGGCCTTTGCCTGCAACTGTTAAGGTTGTTTTATCCGATATGATCTATATCGAGAAAAATGGCCTGCCGCCAGCCATGGTCAACAGAATCTTTCGCTCGGCCACTTTTCAAAATCCCGACTTTTACAAGACCCAGGCGATGAGACTGTCTACTTTTGGTAAGCCGCGTGTGATTAGCTGTGCGGAGGATTTTCCAAAACACGTTGCGCTTCCGAGAGGGTGTATGCAGGAAGTTCTGGAGCTTCTGCGTCAACACTCCATTGAACCGATGATCACGGATGAGCGAGTTGCGGGAAGCTCTACTGATTTCGAATTCAATGGAACCCTGACGATGCTGCAAGATGCGGCAGCAAGATCGATTTTGGCTCATGAAACAGGAATTCTTTCAGCGACAACGGCTTTTGGCAAAACCGTCGTGGCTGCGTCGATCATAGCCAGGAGAAAAATAAACACCTTGGTGCTTGTTCATCGTCGTGAATTAATGGACCAATGGAAAGAACGGCTGAGCACTTTTTTGAATATCGATCCCAAACAGATTGGTATAGTTGGCGGCGGTAAAGAAAAGCGGACTGGCCTGGTTGATATTGCAGTCATTCAAAGCTTGAATAAAAAGGGAGTAGTTAAAGAATATATCGGCGAATACGGGCAAATTATCGTTGACGAGTGCCACCATGTATCGGCTTTTAGCTTCGAGCAGGTGCTAAAAAGGGCGAAAGCAAAGTATATATTCGGGTTGACTGCAACACCCATTCGACAAGATGGACATCATCCCATTGTTACTATGCAATGTGGTCCGGTTCGATTCCGGGTAGATGCAAAGTCACAGGCAGCCTCCCGCGGAATGGAACATAAAGTCATCCCTAGATACACAACTTTCCGGTTAACAGAACAGCTATCAAATCCCGGCATACAGGATATCTATCAGATGCTGGTCACTGACGAAGCGAGGAACGAAATGATCTTTGACGATCTGCTGAAATGTCTAGACGAAGGCAGATCACCCATTTTGCTGACTGAACGTACGAGTCATGTAGAATATTTTCAAGATCGGCTTGAGAAGTTCGCCAAGAATGTCATTGTACTGCGCGGAGGAATGGGGAAGAAGCAGCGTGAGGCTCTGCGGCAGAAAATCGCCAGCGTGCAAGATCATGAAGAACGGGTGCTGATCGCGACAGGAAAACTCATTGGCGAAGGATTTGATGATGCACGGCTGGACACCTTATTTTTAGTGCACCCCATTTCATGGAAGGGAACGCTACAGCAATACGCAGGCCGCCTTCATCGCTCACACTCAAATAAAACGGAAGTCCGGATATACGATTATGTAGATCTGCAGGTTCCGATTTTAATGAGTATGTTCAAGAAAAGAGTTAAGGGGTACAAGGCGATGGGGTATACGGGGGTTGAGCTTCTTTAGGTGATCTGCAAGGTTAGCGGCAATAGAACGAGCGGCGTGTAGGAATTCCCTCTAGCATCGCTCGTTTTTGATTTGGTCGATGATCCTTGCACAAAGCCCTTTTTCAAGTGAATTGGATAGCGAATTAAAGTGTAAAGGTCATACTGACTTTATAGTTGGGAATCGGCCTGATCGTACGGGCCGGGGGAACGACGGTAGGAACCGTGATTTTAGCCCGGATCGCCAATAAATATCTCGATTGGAATATTAGCTATGCGATGTTGTTTTTCGATCTGATCGTGGCCTTTTCCTCCTATTTTATTATCGTTGCGGAAAAGCTGATGCTGACCATCGTCATTTTGTATGTGGGGACGAAGGTGATGGACTTCATGATTGAGGGGCTGAATCCCAAAAAGGCCGTTACGATTATCTCGGAGAAGCAAAACGACATCGCCGAAATGGTCATTACCCAAATGGACCGTGGCATCACGGTGCTGTCGGGCCATGTCTACTATACAAAAAATCTGAAGGAAGTCCTGTACATCGTCATCAGCAAGCAAGAGGTATCCACACTTAAAAAGATTGTCAAATCCATCGACAAATACGTTTCTCACCATCCACGACGTGCGGGATGTGTTTGGCGAGGGTTTTTGGATATTTCGAAGTGAAAGGATCGGCTTGCTGTTTTCCAACCGCTACAGTTAACAAACCACAACCGAATAAGGTTGTCTTGGTTAGCGCCATAACGAATTTCGCCAATTTGTTTATCGCTTTATTTAAACCATCGTCACTTGCTTTTACCATCAAAGTCATTGATATTATAGAGGTCGTCAAGATGGAAACCGCTCCACATATCGTTACTTGGAGATGTTGTATCATTTATTTTAATTATTCTCATGAGTGATGGCTTCTACTTTCTTGTCTTTTCAGTAGAAGCAAGTCATTGTTAAACTTAATTGATTTTGCTATATTATCAAAATCACCATAAATACTTTCTAGGTTTACACCTAAGAAATTTAGCTCCTTCAGTATATTGTCATAATTTTCAACCTTAATGGTGATATCTGGAATAATGGACTGGTAATTCAAAATACCATATTTATATACATCTTCTACATCATACAAATAGGGTTGGTAAATAAACAGTCCCTTTTGGCTTGCTATCCTATCGAACAACTCTGGGGGTTGATAGGTAAAATATATATCCAGTCTTATATCGATCCTCTCTTTTATATTAATAAAGATTTGTAAGAGATTTATCAATAATGCCGTGTATATTTTTGCACCTATAGATTCATTGCAATGGTAACCATATTCCCAATCTTCTAAGTAATAATAATCATTGTGAGTGATAGTTTCATCTTCAATCTCATTTAATACATAAATATATAGTTCATTTAGGGCTTTTGTTGCATCATTTTTAATTTTATCTTTAAAATCAAGAAGACTATAGCATTCTCCCGAGATTTCCTCCGAATCAAGTTCATCATCTTCATCTGTATCTAAGCTAGAGTCACCATAAATATCTAAACGATTATTTTCATAGCAATCGATAAGATTGTTGATCCAATGTATAGATTTTCCTTTGTTCTCAAGAAATAATTGTTCAATTTTCATAAGTATTTCTTTTTGGACATCTACATTCTCCACAAGAACTTCAATAAAATTCTGATTGTTATATTTTACAAGTAAATCTGTAATATCAATCAACCTATTTTTATCAATTAAATATATTTCAGCATAAGCATCTGTTTCATTTTTATCAGGTTGTTTTTTTCCGTTACATGCAAAAAATAAAGCGACTAACGGTGATCTTGTGAAATCAACTACATTAGTAGGCAATCCATGATGTTGGCAAAAAGCTAAAAAATGCTGTCGTTCGTCTAAAGAAAGTTTTCTTATCACTTTGTTGTAATACTCTTTCTTCATACCCTCAATATCATAAAAAGTGTCTGTAAACCACCCTCCTTTATACGGTCTAAAACCGCTTGCTTGTATGCCTCCATAAGCTTCATTTTGCCCACGGAATATAAAATGATAATAGTCATTTTCTCTAATGAGTTCTAAGTATTGTGAAACAGTAGATATTGTGTGTTCTTCCATGGTTTCGAGCCTCTCTACAAAAGAATAAATTTAATAAAATTATATCGTAATAATGGGAGTTAACAATGCCTGAGTTCCTTGATTGGGAAGATGAGAACACTTGTTACGTTTTTTCATCGTTAAAATAGTCACTATCACTATATTAGGAACCCATCGACTACAATTATACCGTTGAATGAAGCGGGCTTCTCATTTACCAAGCCGTGATCTACGTTTAGGCCAATGATGGTAACGGAAGCAGAATTACAGACTAGGTCCATGATGTTTGTAAAGCTACTTGAGATTACGGTCTGTTTGTTAGCCGTAGTCAAGAACAGAAACACTAAGTTCAATCTTTTCTTTTTTAGTTGAACCATCACTGGAAGGCCAAGAAAGGTTAATAAAGGTGAGTTTCTTGAAATTCTCAGAATTTATTTTATTAAAAATATAAAAATCCGAAGTTGGCTTTGAATGCTCTAAAGTAATCTTATCTAGGTTCGGCAGCTCGTATGCTATCTTTACGGTATTACTAGAATTTGTTTTTCTAATAACGCCGCTATACCATAATGTATTATCTCTATAAAATACGCTGACATTAACACTCCAATTCTCTGACTTACCCGAAAAAGTCATAAGTTCGTTGGGTTTTGTTATTTGTATAGAGGCATCCTTACTTACCTCAAGAAGGGTTCTCGAGGTTGTTGAGATGTATAGGTATTTGTTATCCTCAGCGACTAATTTTCCATCTACTAAGGTGTTTTTAATTCGTATGTCCTCACTTGTTGTCAAACCAATTACAGATAAGGTTGAACCGAGATAATTTCCAGTTGAAAATATAATATAGCAAAGCAATGGGACAGCTACTACAACAGACAGAGAGGCTAAGAATAATACAAAGAACCAGAATTCACTAAAGGAAAAAGTGTGCTTAGAACGATTCTGTTTCCTATTTCGTTTCTTTTTTTGTTGTTTTTTTCAATTAATTTTATTACTAGGGCGTTTAGTGATACAACTATCAATAAATATATTGTTAATGACAACTTGAGTCCAAGTTGCCTTGTCATAAATATTGGAAACAAAGATGAGATAACTATCACTAACCCTATTGCTTTATAGTGTTTAGATAAGATAGTGATAAGAAAAGAAGCTGATATTATCAATACAGCGGTCAGAACAGGGAGAAGCCAGACTAGAAGAAACTTAATAATGACCGAAAATTCAAAGGCAAAATTCGCACTGAATAGAATTATTAATAAACTGACGGTGGGAGCAAAGAAAAAATAGAGTAACCCAAAAATTAGGAATGCTTTACCTAAACCTTTTAATTTATAAATAGAAATAAAAAAGGTAACTATTCCTGAGAAAATAAATCCTGCGATATAGCACGAGGACCGATTAATAGGTACACTTCTCATTACAACATCTAGAAATGAATGATCCGTTCCACCGAAAAAATAGCCATAGAGTAATAGATACCCAATAAAGTAGAAAATGGGAATAGAACCTATTAGTCCTAATGCAGCTTTTAATAAATATACAAACATATTTCCCATCAAAAATTGCAGCCACTCTTTAAATTTTAGATTTTTAATTATTGAATATGACTTTAAATGAAGAAGAAGTTGGTTCTCTTTTAAACCGATGAACTTGGCAAGTTCATTCGTATTATTATTGTGATTTTTTAGTTCTAGTTCTAAAAAATCTTTATAAGCAATACCAAACTTACTGACGAAATTTGTTTCGAATTCCTCGGTAATTTCGCCTGCATAAATTTCAAGAAAGAGATTCTTGTTAAATGTTGAGTTTCCCACTAATATAACCCCTTAATTACAAGTATGTATAAGTAATTCCAGATAATTTTACCATCCAAAGTAATTTTTTTGTATGATAATTGGCTCCTTGTGAAGTTTAGTATCATACGTTTTAATATTTAAAAAAGGGAAAGATCATTGCAATGATAATAGATTGATAAGACCTAAGGTTAAGAAAAATCTGAATGGAAAATTCATTTATCATATAATGTAAATAAACATAATATTACCTGGGGGATCGGAAATGTCATTACCCGCTGAAGTAGCAACTATTTTTCGCATAAAACAAAAGTCATACAAAATGGTACTCGTTCTATCGATGATTGAAATTTGGGATGAAACCAACCAAAGAATTCTTTCAATAGACTATGTTGCAGAACGATTTTTGAAATACTACAGGGATAGGGAAGCAAATAGTTTACTGGTAGATAATCCACCAAAAAGCATAGCGTCCAGTTGGGAAGAAGTTAGCACAGGTCAGGCAAAAGCAATTCTAGAGACCCCAATTGATGCCCTTCGAACTATCCTTATTAAGGACAATAAGAATGTGCTAACTTTCACCGATGCCATATGGCAAGGTGGGGAGGAAGTACTTGTTGAACTTCAAAGATATGCAAATCAGGAGCTAGAGGCGTATTACGCACAACTTCAGTCGAGCCACTTTTCCCTGAAGGAATCGCTTAGTCATATATTACATACATATACAGCGGCCAAACAAGAGGCATTCGCGAATCATCCCTTAGGGAAATTGTTCAGAAAGACGATACCCGAAGAAATTCGGGCGCTGTCGTTTATCCCGAATCATATTCGCGTTCAAGGATCTGTTGGGCAAGGAAAATGGGCTACGGTTCCGTGGATTGCCTTAATGGATAAACGTGTTACCGAATCAACACAACATGGCGAATATCTGGTTTATCTTTTTGCGGAAGATATGAGTGCAGTATATTTAACTTTTAATCAAGGTGTTACTGACCCTATTCGTGATTATGGAAGAAGGCAAGGTTACGCCTATTTAAAAGATAAAGCCAATCGAATAAGAGAACAGTTGCCTTTAGCGGGGTTTAAAAAGGACGAGCATATTGAACTGACCATAAGTAGATTGGGACATGACTATCAAGTATCCACCGTTGCCTACATCCGTTACGATAGTGACAACATCCCAGAAGACGAACAGCTTGTAGCTGATTTAAAACGGCTGATGGAAAATTACCAAGAATATGTTCATAGTCAACTCCAGATGACAACTAATGAAGAGGAGCATGAAATTGAATTTGAGGAGTTGGAGTTAGTGGACACATTGTCCGTAACAGAGCGGCTATCACAGATAAGAGCGTTTATTCAGAATAGAGGGTTCTCATACCCAGACCGACTAATAGAGAACTTTTATCTTTCGATGAAGACGAAGCCTTTTGTTATCCTCGCAGGAATATCGGGTACTGGAAAAACGAAGTTGGTCGAACTATTTGCTGAAGCGGTAGGGGCCAACAAGGACAATGGACAGTATACTCTTATTTCGGTGAGACCGGATTGGAGCGATCCTTCAGATTTATTAGGGTTCAGGGATTTGTCAGGCACTTTTAGGCCTGGCCCATTAGCTGAGGTGCTTTGTGAAGCATCGAAGACGAAAAACCGATCCAAACCTTATTTCGTCTGTTTTGACGAGATGAATTTAGCTCGGGTAGAGCACTATTTTAGCGATTTGCTTAGTGTATTGGAGACTAAAAAATGGCAGAACGGGAAGATTATAACCAGTCCATTAATTCCCAAAGCTTCTCTATTCTCCACAGAGGATCAACTAAAGTATGGGGATTTATCTTTACCCGATAATGTGTACTTGATCGGTACAGTGAATATGGACGAAACAACTTACCCTTTTAGTAAAAAGGTACTTGATCGGGCTAATACGATTGAATTTAATTACATTAATTTATTGGAGCTTCCAAATGAAGTGGATTACGAACAGATGTCGCCTGTGGCGGCTCCGAATTCCTTTTTAAGAAGCGAATTTCTACAGCTGATTGATGCGATTAAAGAAAACAGGGAGTTAATTACGGACATTACGGAAAGATTGGTACAAATTAATGCTATTTTAGACGGCGCACATGCTAATGTGGGGTTTCGAATTCGTGACACCGTTTGCTTCTATATGATTTACAATAGCCGTGATCATCTAATGACTAACGATGAAGCGTTTGACCTTCAATTCCTTCAGAAAATACTACCTCGCATTCAAGGCAGCAGTGCAGCAATTAGACGGGTTCTGTTAGAGCTGTTGAAGGTGTGTTTAGATAGGCCTCTTGCCATAAACGAACTTATGGATGACTTATCCTCATTATTTACTGATTCGGAACTATTTAATGGGGCGGTCCAATCCCAAGCAAAATATCCTCAAAGTGCACGAAAGATTATGTTTATGTTACGGAGGTTAGAAGAGGATGGATTTACCTCATACTGGTTATCGTAATGAAACTGTAGAACTTCTGCGGATAGAAACGAATCTATTTAATTTATATATTCAAGGCAAGCCGTTTCATCCGACGGTAGAGGTATTACAGTTACACCGGGATGAGGATGGTTCTATGGTAGATGCCCATTTCCGTGTAGATAAATCCTCCTCAAATTTAGAGATCAGCTCTATACTAGTCTTTTCGCCGGAGGAAAACGGTTTACAGGAATGGAAACAGGGCCAAACATGTGCCCCTCTTTTCTTTGAAACACAGGCTTATGAAATCGTGGTTGAGAAAAAACAAGCAGACCCTATTCAGTTCTACCATGAGAACAGATATCTAAGGGAAGCTGTAAAGCCCCTTGGGGCTAGGATTTTATCCGGAGTTCTAAACTTCCAAAATGAGGTGGGGTTTACGGAATTAGAGCTTCGTTTAAATGGACGATCGATATTACAATTGCAGTTAGAAATTTTTCCGTCAAAAATGGATTACAAACGGGATTATGAAGCAATACTGCGCGATATTAATAAACAAATTTATAATCTGTCATTTGATTTTTTGCGCAAGACTTATCATTTGACGGGGCTACAGGATACTACGCAGCAAAGCATGACGGAATTTTTTGCGATATTAAAATATTTGTTTCAACAACTTGTTCAGGCAGTGGAGCGGATCAAAAAAGCCCCCAATATGAAAATGAATATAGTAAATCAAAAAACAACCACCAGTAGGGCAAAGCATGTTGGGAAAGGTAATTTAACATATCTTTCAAAACATCCTGAACTGTTTGTTAAAGACGCTAAGCATGGGTTCATTAATATTCAAGGCCAAAAAATGTACCCAACACACGTGTTGGAATCAAAGCGATATCTGGACTTTGATACTGGGGAGAACCGCTTTGTCCGGTGGGTTTTAATGAGGGTTGTGGGAAAATTACAGATTCTTCGTACTCGTTTAAAGGCTGCAGAGCGTACTTCGGATCCGCAACTGTTAAAAAGCTTAGATCTAATGGATGCACAATTGCAACGATTACTAAGGTACGACTTTCTTGCAGTTGGGGATATGACGAATATGTCAGTCACTCTTGTCTTACAGATGGCTCCTGGATACCGAGAGGTATATCGTTGCTATCTAATGCTTATGAAAGGGCTGTCGATTCAAGGCGATCTACTGCGCATGTCTCTAAAGGATTTAGCCCAACTTTATGAGTACTGGTGTTTCCTAAAAATCCACGATTTATTAAGTCGTAAATATGAACTAATCAAACAAGACATTATCAAAGTGAATCGTTCTGGGATTTTTGTCAAACTGGATAAAACTCAAAAATCGAAAATAGTATACCGGAATCCACGGGATGGTGAAGTATTTACACTATACTACAACTCACTACCCAGCGGAGAACGGACACCTACGGTGGGGCAGAAGCCGGATAATGTACTAACGTTGAAGAAAAACGATTCAGCTGTTGAATATAGATATATTTTTGATGCCAAATATCGCTTGAATCCCGCTTACGATGGAACTCCTTATCAAAAGACGTATACCATTCCTGGACCCGAGGAATCAGATATTAATACGATGCACAGGTATCGGGACGCAATTGTCTATGGGGAGGGAAAACAGGAATTAGAACGTAGTATGTTTGGTGCATATGTTCTTTTCCCTTATCCTAATGAAAAGCAATTCCGTGAACATAAATTCTATAAAAGTATTGAGTTAGTTAACGTTGGGGCATTTCCATTTCTCCCTAATTCCACAAGCCTTATGGAGAAGTTTCTGGATGAAATCATTATGGATAGTCCGGAGAAAGCGTATGAGAGATCTACACGTCCCCGTGGAACGAAAACTTATTATCAGAACAAATTGACCGGCAAAAACGTAATGGTAGGTGCATTAAGACAAGCTTCACAATTGGAAGTCGCCTTAAAACATGGCTTTTATCATACTCCGTTAAAAAATATTTCCAACCATCAGTTATTAACGCAGATAGAATATGTGGCCATGTACCAATCCATTAACAATTTTGGGAGATCCGGAGAAAACGGAATCCATTGGTATGGGAAAGTTAAAGAGTGGAAAGTATTGCGCCGCAAAGAAATAATTGAGCGTCCCGCGAGACCTGGGTCTGGTGAGGAGTTATATGTTAAGTTTACAGTGGAAAAATGGCTGCGAAAGGAACCCCCAATTGTTCCGGGCGGTAATGGAATAAGGACTCTGTTGTTTACTACTAAGTACATTTTTGACCGTGCAAGGGAAATAGCAGAACTACGGCTGGAGACGGAAGAGGATATGATTAAGTGGCGGGAACAACGAAGAAGAGGAGCAGTCACGGTGAAGCTTAATCATGACCAGGTGGATTTAGCTAGTGCTGTTGTGGATGTACGGTTTCGGGAGGGTGAGGGGGACACTTGATTAGATTAATTCTCGTAGTAACTCGACTTTTTTAGCGTTTTATGGCGTCGGTCGAATTGAAATATAAGATTTTACAAATTATTAATATGGTATGTTTTTACCTATTATGGTATACTTGACTTAACAGTTATAGAGGAAGCACCTCTTTTGCAAAATGCAAGGGGGTGCTTCTCTGTATTCTAATACAATATTTATGTGTTATGATACTAGTTCTAATAAGTAAATGTAGCGTGGGAGTTCCGAGGGGGGAAGATTTTGAGTAAGAGGTATACAGCCATCGACCTTTTTGCCGGTGCAGGGGGAATGTCGCTTGGTTTTGAACAAGCAGGGTTCGATGTTCTTGCAGCGGTTGAATACGATCCGATTCATGCATCAATCCACCAATACAATTTTCCTCAAACTAAAGTTATATGTGCCGATGTTAGTAAAATTACCGGTCACTCTATCCTCGAACAGCTTGGGAAGAAGCCGGGTGAGATTGATGTTGTTTTTGGAGGACCTCCGTGCCAAGGCTTCTCTATGATTGGTAGAAGACTTGCCGACGATGAACGTAATATTCTTTTGTTTCATTTTTATAAAATTATCAGTGAGGTGCGTCCAAAATATTTTGTAATGGAAAATGTATCCGGGTTGACTGTGGGAAACGCAAAAAATCTACTTCAAACCGTTATCAATGAATTCCAAGGTATAGGTTACGAAATAACTTTACCTTATAAAGTACTGAATGCCTCCTCATTCGGAGTCCCACAGAGTAGAAAAAGATTGTTTCTTTACGGGGCGTATAAGGGGAATCCTGTTATTGAGTATCCAGAACCTACAGTAATACCTAGAGAAATAAAAGGAACGCCGCCGACTGCTAAAACCAAGGGGTTACCTATAGGTCCTTCTGTGTATGATGCCATAGCAGATTTACCCAATGTAGATTTATTTGAAGAGTTATTAACTCAAGACTGGATTGAATTTATAACAGAACCGAAGAGTGACTATGCTCGATATCTAGCAGGACTTTTAACTGACAAAGAGGATCTTTCATTACCGAGAATTTTTAATCGAAATATTTTAACTTCTTCAATGCGAACTAAGCATAATGATGAATCAAAAAAAAGGTTTGTGGAAACCGAGCAAGGACAAGTCGAGCCGGTTAGCCGCTTTCTTAAGCTTCACCCGGAAGGTGTAAGTAATACATTGAGAGCGGGAAGCGATAGTAAACATGGCGCCTTTACAAGTCCACGGCCTATTCATTATATATATCCTAGAGTAATTACGGTTAGGGAAGCTGCCCGACTGCATTCTTTCCCTGATTGGTTTAGATTTCATGTAACAAAGTGGCACGGATTTCGAGAAGTAGGAAACGCAGTGCCTCCACTCTTAGCAAGAGCGGTAGCCAAACAAATTTCTAAGGCTTTGGGGGGGAATGTAAAACAACCCGTACAAAAAATAAGTCTTTCGAATGAGGAATTGCTCTCCTATAATATGGCGGCGGCTGCAAAAGAACATAGCGTATCTAAAGATGTTATAGGAAAAAGGGATCGTGAAGCAATCATTGAAGGAGGAAGTAGGGTGGCTTCAAAGTACGATAAAATTATAAGCGACATTTTTTTTAGCAATTATAGGGATGGATTACGCGAGTTCAATTTTGTCCGCGAAGACATTGAACGTTCTGCAACTAAGCTTGGTATTAAACTTCCGAAAAATATAGGTGACGTAATTTATTCATATAGGTTTAGAAAAGCTTTTCCCAAAGAAATACTTGATACTTGTTCAGGCAACGAAGAATGGACAATTGAGGGGGCAGGGGACGCAAAGTATAAATTTAAACTTTTTTCATCGGGAGCAAAGGTTGTACCCAGTACTAATTTATTTGAAATAAAAATTCCAGATTCTACTCCTGAAATTATTGCAAAATACGCAGTTTTGGATGAGCAGGCACTTTTGGCTAGAGTACGTTATAACCGTCTTATTGATATCTTTACTGGGATAACCACGTACTCTCTTCAAAATCATCTGAGAACAAAGGTTCCTAGTATAGGCCAAATTGAAATTGATGAAATTTATGTTGGCGTTAATAAAAAAGGTGAGCACTTTATTATTCCTGTACAGGCGAAAAGTGGAAATGATAGTATCGGTATTACTCAAGTAAAACAAGACCTTGAGTACTGCAATTATAGGTACCCTACACTTAAACACAAGGCTATTGCGGTGCATGCTAAAGAGCCAAATTTAATTGCAATGTTCGAACTAATTATTCAGAATGACGAACTTAAAGTTGTAGAAGAACGTCATTACAGACTAGTCCCTGCATCCGAAATATCCGATGATGATCTACGAATGATGAGCGATATAGGTCAAAACTAAACTTTCTTATGTCCCGAGGTTTTCAACTCGGGATTTTTTTTTGCCTCCATAATAAACTCGTAAATTGTATTTATGCATGCTTCAAAGTCATCTCTTAGTTCGTGTTCCCAAACTCTTAAAATACTCCAATTGTTTTCTTTATAAAATTGCGTAGTAATTAAATCGCGTTCTCTATTGCGTATTAATTTTTCCATCCAAAACTCAACGTTTGATTTAGGTATCTTACAGTGCACTGGGCACATATGCCAAAAGCAGGAATCAATAAATATAACTATTTTATCTTTTTTAATAGCGATGTCAGGTTTACCTTTGAGTTCGCTTACATTCCTCCTAAATCTAATTCCCTTTTTCCATAGCTCGTGGGTCACAGAGTTCTCTATAAGAGATTTCTTGCTTTTTACTGCCCTCATTAGTTCGCTTCTTTTTTCTTTCGATAGTTTATCGGTCATTATTTTTCACCTCGTTTTCTAGACTATAATATTTTACCTCCTTGTCTATAAAATAATACTCATATGCGATAATTAGCTATTGCACTAAACTAATTAAGGATTTTAAAAACGAAGATTTTTACTGGGTGATTTCCTTATTTTCTTCCACTAAATCAACAATCTCCCGAATATCACTGATATCCAAGGCCTCCGCAATCCGTTCAATATGACCAAAACTAATACTATCCCGTTTACCGTTAGCAAGTTCACTTAATGCCGCGTGCCGAACATCGGAAAGTCTGGATAACTCCCGCAAAGAAATGTTACGCTTTTTGGTCAGCTCCTTGATTTTTACGACAACCTTTTTCGCCAACTCACTCACCTCTATTCGGATCATATTTCGCTTGACTATACGTAAAAGCGTACCGTATAATAATTTTATGAGTGGTACGCAAATGCGTAATACGGGCAAATTTTATCTACTTACATTGGGACATGGGTACTGCTCATCGATTGAAAAAAAGGAGGAAACACCCATGCCAACCCTTTTAGAATCCCTATACTACGGCCACCTGGCTCCCGAGGGGCAGGTGGTGCCCAGAGATCCCGAATATCGCCAGATGTGCGGGGAAATGTCCGAGGCGATGGAAGCTTGGAAAGAGAAGCTGTCTGGTGAGGAGTTTACTAAACTGGAGGCGCTGATTGATTTGCAGCAGGAGATTCAGGGATTGGAGTTAACGGCGACGTTTACGTATGGGTTTAAGCTGGGGGCGGCGCTGATGATTGAGGTTCACTCCGGGTACGGGGCGGAGGGGCAACTGCTAATCAACGGGCGGATGAAGGATGAAGCGAATATATAAGAAGTATAGCCTGTATAAGTTTAGCCGGTCCCTATCCTACATGGAATAAAGCACGCGGCCATCTGTTGAACTCTAAAATACCCGGGAGGCGTAATTGGTCAAGCCCGCCGGGTATTTTTATAGGGTATTTTCCTGCTTACTCTGGCTTATCTGCGCGATGTTTGCCTCTTTTTTCTTTCCATTCTTCTCGTCTCCTTCACCCGATCCCCCATCCCTACGATTAACAACACCGATATAATCACCATAATCAGCAATGTGATTACGCAAGCAGCCACATTATAATCGGAACCGCCCTCCGCTTGATAATGAATCAAGCCTAAGCCTGCGGTAATCGGGTAAAGATCGCCCAGGCCGTGGCCTCCGGCAAAGATTCCGATAAATCCGTAGAAAAAGGCGAAGCCGACGCCGGCCATGAAGCCGTTTGGGCTGCGGCAGGTTAACACGATGATGGGCAGGACGGCCAGATAAATGCATAAATTTATGACCATCATTTGGATCAAGGATTTGACCATCACCGCTGCGCTGCCTGCTTGGAAGCCGCTGATCAGCACGACGACGAGCGAAAGTACAAAGGTAACCACGGCCAAAAATAGGGCGAGCAGTCCGGCTGTAATGAGTTTTCCGACCAACAGCTTCCGGAAGGAGAGCGGGATGGTGAGGATGTTTTTGAGCGTGTCTTCCGTGTATTCACGGCTGATCATATATCCGGCGATTAAGGTAATCGTAGCGGGGAACAGCAGGCTGAAATTGTTCCAGATCACGGTATTGGAGAAGTTCTCCCAATTGCGTGCCGAGCCGTCTTCCGCCGTGGCCATGAATCGGGTTAAGAGGACAACCAGCAGCGCCGCGGCAAAGCCTACCCAGACGATCGAATACCGTTTTAATTTGATGATTTCGGTTTTTATGATTTTCACCATGGTCCCCACCTTAATCCTCTCGCTTTTTGTAGATTCGCACAATGGCCATATAAGAAATGAAAGCGATGATCGCAATAATGATCACGACCTGCGGCAATGGCAAAATTTTCGGTGCAATGATCGCGTAGAACGAATCGGCCGGCGATGTAAACAGGCCCAATAACCAGCGGTATATGATCGGCGTCGGCAAAATACTCGTCAGCAATTTCATCATTGGCGTATCATATTGCAGGCCTACAAAGGCCATGGAAAAGTTAAGAATGGTGTAGAAAAAAGCCAGGATAATCGAAAAAATATAGCTGCGGTTAAAATAAACAATCGCGATGACCACCGGCAAGGTTCCGGCCGTGAGCAGCATGCCGTCGGCCGCGCTAATGCAGAGCTTCGCAAACACACCCTGAATATTCCCGGCAAAGGCTCCGCCAAGCATGGAAGCGGCCACGGACGCCAGCGAGAATATCAGCCCAAGGATAAACAACACAAGGATCTTCGCCGTAACCATCCGTGTGGCCGAAACCGGAATCGTCCGCAGATTTTTAAGCGTGTCATTGTCGCGCTCCATAAAAAACAGCATGGAAGCCACGATCCCTAAAATGCTGGGTAATAGCAGCGCCTGTCCATAACTCACGATCATTCCGAACAGTTTATCGTAGACATTAAGGCGCCCAACACTTCCACTCATCGCCAGCATCGTAAAGGGGATGGGAAAAAGAAACGCGGCAACAATCACCAATAGGATGAATTTTTTGCGCTTCAGTTTCGTGAATTCGCATCTAACGAGTTTAAGCAATCCCCACGCCCCCTGTGATCTTTTTGAAATAATCCTCGAGCGTATCTTCACAGGTGTGCGCTTCCGAGACGTCAACTCCGTTTTCGATAAACAGGCGGGTAATCGCCGAAACAGGCAATTCCATGTCATGCAAGCGCAGGCTGTGCTGGTCTTCAACATAGAAGTTGAACATGTTCAAGTGCTTCTCCAACAGACGTGCCGCCCTGGCCGTGTCCGAAACGATAAAGTGAACATATTTGCTGTTTTTCTTTTCCAGTTCCTTGAGACTTAGCTCCTCCAAAAGAACGCCGTGATCAATAATGCCGATGTCATCGGCCAGCAGAGCGATTTCGGATAAAATATGGCTGGAAATCAAAATGGTTTTCCCTCTTTCCGTGCAAAGCGCGCGAATAAAGCTTCTGACCTCGGCAATACCGATCGGATCCAGCCCGTTAATCGGTTCGTCGAGAATCAGCAGTTCAGGATCATGCATGACCGCCAAGGCAATGGCCAGGCGCTGCTTCATCCCAAGCGAATATTGCGCGAACAGCTTTTTGTCCTTATACGGAAGGCTGACTAGCTCCAAGGTGTTTTTGACGGCATTTCGCTGCGGGACGCCGCGCAGATCGGCAAAGAGCTTGAGGTTTTCCGTTCCGGTCAAATTCGGATAAAAACCCGGGGATTCAATCAAACTGCCGATGCGGGGCAGAATTTTTTTAGCCTCGGTCCGCATATCTTTGCCGAAAATTCGCACTTCGCCGGAAGTCGGCAACGTCAGGTTGAGCAGCATTTTCATGGTGGTCGTTTTGCCCGCGCCGTTTCGCCCCAGCAGGCCGTAAATGCGTCCTTGGCGGACATGGATATTCAAATGGGCGACGCTTTTCTGCTCCCCGTATTGTTTCGTAAGATTGTTGGTTTCAATGATATAATCGCTCATCCCCTGAATCCTCCTTTGTTTGACAAGGCCATGTTAGCACGCCAACCTTGCATCAACCTTGCGCGAACCTTGCATCAACCTTGAAAAGACCCCCATGAAAGCAAAAAATCCCGCCTGTTAGCCGGGATTCTCACTGACGAGTGGAAACTGAACTTGAAACACGGTTCGCTTAAGCGGCGAGCTTTCCACGTTAATGGTACCGCGCATCTTTTCGGTAAGCTGCTGCACGATCGATAACCCTAAGCCGCTGTCTTTTTTCGATCGGCCTTTATCGCATTTATACAATCGTTGAAAAATATGCGGCAAATCCTCGTTAGAAATCCCGATGCCATTATCCATAACCGAGATAACGATCCGGTGATCCTCCATTGAAACGCCGACTGCAATCGCCGTCGCCTGGCTATGCGCAAGGACGTTCTGAATCAGATTGTTCAGGATCCGCGAATAGGCGTTGGTATCGAGGTGTGCTGCGAGCTTTTTTTCAGGGATGTCAATGTCAAAGGAAAGGGACCGCGTCTCAAAGACAGGTATCCAGTCCTTCAAAATCATTCTGGTTAATTCGCAGATGTCGACGGTCCGGATGGCGAAGGTTTCCTCGTCGGAGTTTAATTTGGACCATTCGAACAGTTTATCTACATAGTCCTTCAAGTCATGGGCTTTTCGGCGGGCGGTTTCCATATATTCCTCCCGTTCGCGGCCGGTAACGATGTGCTTATGCACGGCATCCAGATACCCGATCAAGGTGGTCAGCGGGGTGCGGACATCATGCGAGAAACTCGTCATCAACTGCTTATTGGTTTCCGCTGTCTTGTTTAAGGCGATGATCTGCTCTTGAAAATGCAGGACGATATCGTTCATTTTGTAGCTGATCGCAGCGGTCATATCATGGGGATCGGCAAGAATCCGGTGGTTTGCATTGCCTTGTACTATATCGTCCAGTATTTCGGATATCTCACGAAGCCTTCTGCGGACATGCAATAGCCTTCTGAACAGTGCAAAAGCCAGTACGGCAGCCCCTAGAGCAATCAATAACAGTATGATCCATGCGGGCTCTATATCCATCCGCTCCATGTTCACACCTCCCGGTTGAAACGATAGCCGACTCCTTTTACCGTTTGCAGGTAAGTTGGATGGCTTGAATCCTGTTCTATTTTTTTGCGAAGCCGGCTGATGATCGCCATAATGTTGCTGTCGTCGTAAGCATAAGGTTCCTTCCAAACTTCCTCATAAATTTGCTGTTTGGTTAAAATCTTCCCCTGATTCCTGGCGCAATAATAGAGAATGTCAAACTCTTTGCCGACCAATTCAACCGGTTCTCCGTTAACGGATACCGATCTGGTTTCATAATCCATGCTTAAGCCTTTAAAAGATAATACCTGATGGTCGGCGGTGTGGTTCAACATCGTATATCGGCGAATTAAAGAAACCACGCGAGCGGTGAATTCTTCGATATCAAACGGTTTGGTCAGATAGTCATCCGCTCCAGAACGCAGTCCGCGGACTTTATCGCCGCTTTCCGTCCGGGAGGTCAGCATTAAAACAGGCACGCGGCTGATTTCCCGAATGGCTTCCAAAGTGGCAAAACCATCCATCCCCGGCATCATGACATCCAGCACGATTAATTGAAATTCGTCTTGGGAAAGGGCGGCTAACCCACTTGGGCCGGATGAACAAAGCACCGCGTCGATCTTTTCCTTGCTTACGCATTTTTTAAGCAGTTGGCCTAATTCCAGATCATCATCGATGATCAAGATCTTATGATTCATGCGTTTCTCCCTCCAATTGATTAAAAAAGAGCGCCTCGGCACGATGGGGTTACGCACGAGGTCATCGCCTCAAAAAGCCCATCCGGGAGGTCGCTCTACAGTTTAAAGCTCAGAACGAGCAAAATCAACTCATTCGATATTTCCAATAAAGCAATTTTTCGTCTTTGTGATCGATTTCGAATCCTAACTACAATAATAAATTTTTTGAGCCGGTATTGTATTGTCATGCCCCGAAAATTACCCAATCTACACTCGTTTGTATTGTATACTATTCATAGAATAACAGTAATTTGTCGGGGGTGAACGAAGTTGCGTTGGAAAGAGGTTCGTGAACAATTTCCTGATGAGTGGGTGGTCTGTGAGGCGTTGAAGTCATTTTCAAAGGAAGGTTACTGGTACATTGAAGAAGTGGTTGTCATTGATCGCTTTGATGATTCTACGGTGGCCATGAAGCGCTATTATGAGTTGCACCGGGAACAGCCGCATCGGGAGTATGGCTTTTTTCATACCTCCCGGGATCAGCTGAAGCTTCGTGAAAAGTGGGCGGGAATACGAGGTCCCAGATGAAGATCAATGTGTACTATGGATTGCCTTTCGTGGAAGTTGAACTGCAAATACGGGATTCAACGGTCGCCCATTCCCCGACCGGGAAGCGGGGGACCGAAATTTTTCCATAAATCCGGGTAAAGTACTGCTCCTGCCAACGCCGTTCCCACCATAAGGCTCAGGCGTTTTTTGTTTCACCCGAAGCGTCATAACAAATAAATCATGCATGGATTTCTTTCAGATTGCTCTTTAGTTGCTTAACCCCCTTGTGTGAGAAATACCGGGCGACGGTTATCAATCTGATAAACGAAGATCAATATACCGGGTCAAGCCATTAGCGCGCCTTTTCACGATGATGGGCAGGACGGCCAGATAAATACATGATTTCATCACCATCATTTGGATCAAGGATTTGACCATTACTGCCGCGCTGCCTGCTTGGAAGCCGCTGATCAGCACGATGATGAGCGAAAGTACAAAGGTAACCACAGCCAAAAATAGGGCGAGCAGTCCGGCGGTGATGAGTTTTCCGACCAACAGCTCCCGGAAGGATAGCGGAATGGTGAGGATATTTTTGAGCGTGTCTTCCGTGTATTCACGACTGATCATATATCCGGGATTAAGGTGATTGAAGCGGGGAACAGCAGGCTGAAATTGTTCCAGAGTTTCGCAAACACGCCATGAATATTTCCGGCAAGAGCTCCGCCAAGCATGGAAGCGGCCACGGAGGCCAGCGAGAAAATCAGCCCAAGCATAAACAACACAAGGATCTTCGCCGTAACCATCCGTGTGGCCGAAACCGGAATCGTCCGCAGATTTTTAAGTGTATCGTTATCGCGCTCCATAAAAAACAGCATGGAAGCCACGATCCCTAAAATGCTGGGCAATAGCAGCGCCTGTCCATAACTCACGATCATTCCGAATCTTTTTGAAATAATCCTCGAGTGTATCTTCACAGGTGTGCGCTTCCGAGACGTCAATTCCGTTTTCGATAAACAGGCGGGTAATCGCCGAAACAGGCAATTCCATGTCATGCAAGTGCGCTTTGGCCGAACCGAATCGTTTAGACATCGTCGAGCTCCTGCGCGATGGTCCTCTCACCGTGGGTGAAATCGCTAACCGGCTGGGGCTGCGTCAGCCCCAGGCCTCGAAGCATTTGAAGATACTTAGCGATAGCGGAATTTTGGAGACGAAGGCCGATGGGAACCGCCGGATCTACAGGCTTCGGCCCGAACCTTTTCAAGCGATGGATGCCTGGCTGAAGTCTTTTCGGCAGGTCATGGAGGACCGATTCGATCGACTGGAAGACTACTTGCGGGAATTGCAAAACGAAGAACAATCCTAAAATTCGTTCAATGATAAAGGAATTTATTTTTTACGCGAGGCATGAGAAGGAAGCCGATCAAACAATTAAAAAAATCAGTAAGAACCTGCGCAAAGCTTTAAGAGAGGAGTATAAGGCGTTTACTGAACGGAAGGCAAAAATTGAAGGATATCTGAAGGGAGTAAAAGATCATGGGAACGAATAAATTCGTTTTGTGCTTCGATGATTGCGAGCTTTGAATATACCTCCAAAGACTTGCGGCTTTCGTGGCCGGAGTACGTTGTATGAGAGCGTCGTCGATGCCCTGCTTTTTCAGCCAGGTCAGCAGGAAGTGGCGTAGCTTGTGTGGCGAAAGGTCTTGTGCAAGGCCGGCTTCTTCCGAATATTTGGACAAGATTTTTCGCATTCCCCGATCCGTATATTTTTTCTTCCATGACGATTCAAACAAATAAACCGCATGTTTTTTCTTCATCGCATCAGCATGCATGGCCAATAGCTCTTTGAATGATTGCGGGAACGGAACAATTCGTTCTTTTTTGCCCTTTCCATTATTGATGCGTATTTTTGGCAGTAGTGAAAATCAATTTCCGAAAGTCGTACATTGGCCAGTTCGCTTACCCGGATACCGGTATACATGAGCGTCTTGACGATCATCATTTCCTGAAAATTTTTCGACCTCCAGACCACCTCGTAATACCGCTTGAGTTCTTCCTCAGTCGGCACGTAGGTCAGCTTTTTGGATGCCTTTGGAACCTCGATTTCAAGCTCCGTTCGCAAGTGCTGGAACAAACTTTTGCCAGCAGGGTGTTGAAAAAAACTTGATATCATTCCCTCTATCTTCGAACTTTTTTACCTTCTCTAACCTTAATGAAAAATATGCTGTTTTATTATCTAAGCTTTTAAAGCGTCAATGACAATACTTACTTGCTGCATTTTCAGAAGACGAACGGGAAAGGGAATCGTAATCTTTAAGTCCCTTTAATACTATCTTCAGATGGATAACATTCGTTTCCATCTTTTCTGTAGTAGCGCGTGGTTATGTTACCGAAACGAATACCGTCGGAAACTCCTACAATAAGGTCAGTCCGTTTTTCTGAAAATTTTTTTAATTGAAGAAAATATTTTTACTATTATTTTATCAAAGAAGTCACTTAGATATTTTTTGACTAGAAAACCTACCAAAGCAAAGAGTAGTGAAATAACTATTATTAACACAAATAGTTTTAGTCCTGTTTCTATAGATTCCATTTAGATACAGCGCCTCCTTTTTATTTATAATTATATACATAACATCCACTTTTAAGCCAGTACCAGGCTGTCGTGTTGGAGGCGACGGAGTATTATCATCGTGGCTTGGTGACGTATTTGAAGCGAGAGGAGTATAGTCATTACATTGTTAATCCGCTGCAATCCAAACGTCTATCACAATTTTTTCACAATAAAAAACTAAAAATATACTGGAAAATATGTATATAGTGTGGTAATGTGGTAAAAAAAGGAGGTAATAGAATGGTAAGAAAAAAAGTTACTAGTTTATGTGCCGCTCTATGTCTATCTATCGCTCTAATTTTACCGGTTGGTGCACCGGCGAGCGCAAGCGGAGCACTATCACCGGACACAATTGTAACTGAAGAGAATGTAAACCAAGTTATTGAATATCTAGGATTAGATCCTAGAAATCTAGAAAAAGCTGATGCTTTTTCAGATGATTCCGTTACTGTTACTGTCGGGGAATTGCAACAAGCCCTTAATCAATTAAAACAAGCTCCCAAAGAAGTTACATCAACAGAAAACCTTGAAGTTACACCAACAGAAAACCTTAATGAAATAGCTCCGTCTGATTTTTGTTCTGGATTAAAAATGTTATATTATACAACTAATCTTGGTGGATCGTTTGAATTATCTTATGAAGTAGCTGCAAATTACTCATGGAATAAATTTACTTCTGTAAATAATGCGACCGTTGAAGTAATAGATAACGATCAAAATCCATTAACAACTTTCACAATAGCTAGTAAAGATGTTGGAGCTAAAGTTACTAGTGACGGCGAAAAAGTTGAATTGAAAGCTAAGGTTGAAGTAGATTCGTGGATATCAATTGGAAACATGGGACTTATTAAGGTAACGACAACAACAGTTAGAACAACAAAGGAATGGAATACTATACAAGCAGGAATTCCAGGTTGCATTTAGTAGAATATCTAGCCTTTCTTTGAATCATGTCTTCATCTTAGATCTCATATTTTTTGTAACCCTCAGCGAGCAGCGCTAATACCGTTGCTCGACTTTTATTTTTGGAGACAGAGGTAAAATGGTTGTTTTGTTGTATGGGACACTTAGATATTTTTAGACTATATAAACCGCAACTAAGATCAAAAACCTGACAAGTAGACGATCGATCGTTTCCATTGGATTCTTATTGATTCGCTTCATAAATTGAGACACATGAAGTTTAATTTTATAGAACTTTTCAAAAAAGAAGTTGTTAACTACATCGGCTTTGAGACATAACCATAGCCCTTCGACCGGATCGAGGTTTGGGCTGTAAGGCGGTAAAAAGACCACCTGCAGACGAGCATGTTTACCGTACGTCGGCACTTTGCTTGTTTGCCACGCGGAAACCAGTTGTATTTGTAGTGCCTGATAGGAACGAATCATCTATTCATCTTCAAAAAGAAAGACCGAGCTTTTGATCGTTCTGCCAATAACCGCTGATGGTTTGACGAACACGACCGAGTGGATCGTCGATTTCAGTAAACGAGAGTCCTTCCTGGGGATGCTGCAGGGCATCACCGAAACGTGGGATCGTTTGGAAGAGCACTTGAGTGAAGTGAAATAAGAAGATACAAGAAACAGCCGCACGGACTGGAGAGCCGGCGGCTGTTTCGTTGGGGAGCTTTGGCTTTACCCGGTTTGCCCGTTAGCGGTGGAATGGGGGCAAGGGGCAATCGGGGCGGTCCCTTAACCCTCCCTATGTGAGAAATAACATGGAACTACATGGAAATGAAAGCGTATTATATTTAATGTAAGCGAATTTGTTTCGGCAATATTCGCGAATTTTTTTCACTTATATTGTGAAAATTTGCACAATTACAGAAGAGGAGCAGATAACATGAGACAGCCAAGTTGCAGGTATGTAAGAACCGGATTTTTGGCGGCACTGGTATTTATTTTGATTATGGGTGTGATCGGATGCAGCGGCAGTAATAAGGAAGCAGCGCCTGATGCGGCGGATACCCAAGGGCTTTACACACCGGGGACATATACGGGGGAAGCGCAAGGCCTACATAGCGTTATTAAAGTGGAGGTAACGGTGGATGCCAACACCATTCAAGCGGTGAAGGTGCTGGAGCAGAAGGACACGGAGGGGGTAAGTGATGCCGTTTTTGAGACCATTCCCCAGAAGGTAGTGGAGGGGCAGAGTCTGAAGGTAGATATCGTATCGGGGGCATCCGTATCCAGCAACGGCTTGATTGACGCGATCGCGGCCGCTTTGGCCAAGGCCGGGGCCGACATCGACGCATTGAAGAGCAAAGAACCGCTGAAGGCGGCCGCCAAAGAAGCGATTACCAAGGAAACCGAAGTCGTGGTTGTCGGCGGGGGCGGAGCGGGTCTGGCCGCTGCGGTATCGGCCGCTGAGAACGGGGCAAAGGTGATTTTGATCGAAAAATCGCCTGCGCTTGGCGGGAACACGATTCGTTCGGGAGGCGAGTTCAATTCCTATGACCCGGCTAGACAGCCGAAAGTGGCCATGACGAAAGCGCTGAGCAATGAGTTGAAAGAGATTCTGACCTACGATGAAAAAGAATTCGGCGATTACGCCGATACACTCAAGACGCTCAAGGAACAGATCAAGGAATACTTCGCCAAAGGGGACACCACCAAGCTGTTTGATTCGCCTGAACTGCATATGATTCACACCTATATCGGCGGGAAGCGAACGGATCTTGACGGTAAGGAAATCTCCGGCAAGTTCGAACTGGTCAAAACGCTGGCGACCAATAGCTACGGCACGATCCAATGGCTGGAGAGCCACGGAGCTAAGTTCCAGGATGGGATCGGTACCGTTCTTGGCGCCTTGTGGCCCAGAACCCACCATAATACCGAACCGCTGGGAACCGGGTATATTAACGCGATGGAAAAAAGCGCAAAAGAGCTTGGCGCAGAAATTATGCTGAACACGAAAGCCACCAAGCTGATCGTTGAGAATGGCAGAATTGTGGGCGTGACCGCCGAGCAGTCTGACGGCACTCCGGTCACCTTGAAGGCTTCAAAGGGCGTGGTCATGGCCACCGGCGGTTTCGGAGCCAACCCTGAAATGGTCGTTGAATACAATAACTATTGGCCTGCTCTGGATGCAAACATCAAAACAACCAACACGACGAATGCTACCGGCGACGGGATTGTGATGGGTAAGGAAGTCGGGGCGAATCTGTGGGGCATGGGCTTTATCCAACTGATGCCGAGCGGTCAACCGGGAACGGGCGCTTTGTCCGGCGGCGTATGGGGCAGCGCGGAAACGCAAATTTTCGTCAACAAGGAAGGCAAGCGGTATGTGAACGAGTACGCCGAAAGAGACGTTTTGGCCGCCGCTGCCCTGGAGCAGACGGATCAGACCTTCTACATCATCAGCGATATGACCTCACTGGGCAATCCGGATCTGAACGGGAAAAATGTATGGGGCGACAATTATCAGGATCTGATTGCGAACAAAAATATAATCATGGCGGATACCCTGGAGGAACTGGCCGAGCAAATGGGCGTACCGGCCGATGTCTTTGTGGCGGAAATGAAGAAATACAACACTTACGTCGAAAATCAGCTTGATCCTGAGTTCGGCAAGAAAAATTTTGGCGCAAAACTCGAAACACCGCCTTTCTTTGCTGCGCCAAGAACCCCCTCCGTGCATCATACGATGGGCGGTCTGGAAATTAACGAAAAGGCCCAGGTATTGAATACGGAAGGCAAGCCTATTGACGGCTTATTCGCGGCCGGCGAGGTTGCCGGCGGAGTTCATGCGGGTAACCGGCTTGGCGGCAACGCCATCACGGACATTTTCACGTTTGGACGGATTGCCGGAGCCAGCGCGGCCGGTAAATAGCCGCCGATACTAAAAAGCAAAGGCTCCTGCTTCTCTCCGCCGTCAAGGCGGCAGGGACGCAGGGGTTTTTGCTTTTTCTTTGATTATTGCCGGAATGCTTCATGCTACCGACACTGACATGAAAAAAGCTGGGCAGATCAGGATTATCCTAAATCCACTCAGCTATAGTGTGTAAAGTAAGAGGGTTACATCGGTTGATCTAAAGGATCATGTAGTACATAGATTGGAAAATATCGAGGTGTCATAGTAAAACTAATAGATTGACCGTTTTTCTCTTTGTACGTAACAAAATACTCTCCGAAATGTGCATCATACTCTACTTTTTCGAATTTTAAATCTTGGTTGTGATATTTCACCTTAACATATACTGATGAAGAAGCTTTTGCGACACTTTCTTTGAAGAAGTTAATTTGAGACAGTAGAAAAATCAAAATTATGATAAATAGCACTATAAGCCATACTTTTTTTATTTTCATTTTTCACCTCACGCAATTATATATCTCACCCCTTCAACTATTGTATATTTTACCCTTATAGTCCAAATTATTCAAATAAAATACTAACCACGAAACATTATGCTCGCGGTTAGTATTTTTCAAACAATATTAGTCAATGCAGAAAAACTCTACTTGTGCATATGCTTCTATTGCATCAAGGAGGGGATATGCCTGTCTTTCATTAGAATGGCCTGCGAGTTTAAAATCTTCATTGTTCGTATCATACGCAGAAACTATCATAATATGCGTAGGCATTGTTAACACGCCAGAAACACCTTTCGAGAAGACTACTACATCACCTTTGTAAATATGTTTATAATAAATAGTTTCATGATTCGATACATAGTAATCATGGGAGAAGGCATAGACTGTTGATCTAGATCTCCAATAGTCATAGAATGCTTGTACGCTAATAAATGGGCTTGGATCTGCTAAATCCCAGCTGTAATCCAACTCTTCAGCACTCGTTGGAACCAAATATTTTGAATTTTTTTTGTATACATACCAGTCACCTTTAAAGGGTAAGCCTCCACCAACATGCATTGCTTGAGATACAAAGTTGGTACAATCACTTCCCCATCCACCAGTAAAAGCGGGGTAATCTGTACTGTATTTATTGTAATTTTTATAGGCCCATTCTCCGGCGGCAGCTCTGTCATAGCTCGCAAAAGGAGATATTTTAGCAGAATCGTAATTTTTCTTGTTTTCATGATATAGTTCTATTGATGCTTTATCTCCAACATTTACAGCATATCTTTCCATGTATCCTAAGAGAAGATCTTTTTCACTTTCATCCACTTTGAAAAAGTTATCAACGATGATATGCAAAACTTCAATTATTCGGTCCCTGTTTAATGAAGTTGCCTTCTTTATCATTTCATCATTTTCTGTCAATTTAGCAAGCAATTCCCCAACTTTGATATCCTCTTTGTAAATTATGTTTAGAGCCTCTAATGCAATTTTCTCTTCTTCTTCCGGATTTCCCAAATAATTCTCATTTGGGTCTGCTTCTTGTTCAATTAGATACTGCTCAATGTATGGATTATTTTCAGCGGCATAAACTGCCTGTGTTACACTAGTTTCTAAAATAGAATCTAGTTTTTCCTTAGTACTAGCTGAATCCTGCTGTAAAACCTGTTCATCTAGAGGGATACTTATACTCTCGGCAGCATTGACAGGGGTGATAGATAGAACGACTACTGAACAAAGCAGTGTTACAATACTTTTTTTCCGCCTTGCCATTTTAATCCTCTCCTTCTAAAAAAATGATTTTACACTATAATTCTACGCTTATTGGAATTTAATATCAATATTTCCCAGTATATTAGTATGGACTTTTTGTGAAAACTATAACAATGTATTGTTTGTATTTTCCGATTGTACCGTTAATACACCAACCACAGCCTAAGTACTAGACAGAAAAAGTTTTAGCCTAAAAATGGAGACTCTTGCTTAAAGAAGATCATAAAGTGTTTTCTGAGTAAACGTTTCGTTATACTTGTCATCACCATTTTGGACGGACTCCCTATATCAATCTTTGCGTTTGATATCTTACGTTTCTTAAACGTCCAATCATAGCAAATAAATAATACACTGATTTCTTTCGGATTGCTCTCTTGAATAAACCGATCATTATTGACTTTCCCCTTAGGGGAAGGTGCATAGTAGAAGCTAACAGCGTTCCGTTATTTCAAGCATGCAGTCCATATCAAAATAGGAAGAACGGAGGTTCCCCTTGCTATCCATCGGCGAATTCTCGAAGATTTGCGAAGTGTCTACCAAAACGCTGCGCTATTATGCGGAAATTGGCTTGCTTACACCGGAGGAGATCAATCCCGAAAACGGGTATCGGTATTATTCCATCGGGCAGCTCACAACCATGCTGTTGGTCAACCGGTTGAAGTCGTATCATTTTTCGTTGGAGGAAATTAAAGCGCTTCTGGAATCGGACGCGGATCGGTCCGAAGAGGTGCTTCGTTCGGCGCTTAACTGTAAGCGGAGGGAGATCCAGGAGAAGCTGAAGTCCTTGGAGTATACCCTGGGCCAAATGAGCCGGGATATTTTGAATTTGGAGCAGGGTGTGCCGATTATGTCGTACCTGGATCGGATCGAGGTGCAGCTTGTGGAAACCCGGCCGCTGAATATCCTTTCACTGCGCCGGATGATGAGCCGCGACGATTATGCTCTGGGATATGGGGCGTATTTTGGCCGGTTATATGAAAAAATTGCCACGGAAAAACTCACCATGCTGGGCACGCCGCTGACGATTTATCACAGCCCGGAATACGATCCGGCGGGCAATGATACGGAGTTTGCCATTCCGATTGCGGAGGCGGTAAAAGGAACGCGGGATTTGCCCGGAGGCCTTTGCGCGAAGTCTGTGTTGAAGGGTTCATATTCGGAATTGACCTCGGTTTATGCCAAGCTGCGGGAATGGATCGAACATGAAGGTTATGCCTTGGTGAACTCGCCTTATGAAATCTATGTAACCGATCCTAATCAAATCAGCGCTGACGAGGAGCTGGTTACTGAGGTGTATTTTCCTGTTAGGAAAAATTAGCGGAGGACCGGACAGTTGCTTCTATAATTAGGAGGAATCGATCATGCCAAGAAACTACTGGCCAACGGCGCAGTGGCAAGCCGCAAACCCGGCCGCCGTGGGAATGGACGCGGCCAAGCTTGCGGAGCTTGAACCTGCAATAACGTCCGAATACAGCAATATTAACGGCATCGTGGTTGTACGAAACGGCTATATCGCTTATGAACAATACTTTAACGGCTATGGCCCGGAGGATGCCCACCATGTGGCCTCGGTAACGAAAAGCATCCTATCCGCGCTCATTGGGATCGCCATTGATGCGGGTTATATTCGGAGTGTGGATCAGAAGGTGCTGGACTTTTTCCCCGAATATGTTCCGGGTGCGGCTGATCGGCAGAAACGGGAAATCACGCTGAGGCATCTGCTCACGATGACGGCTCCTTATCCGTTCGAAGATTGGCGCGAACCGCTGGACAAGTTGTGTATGCAGCCCGATTGGATCAAGTATACGCTGGATATGCTGGGCCAGGGAGGAAGTATCGGAGCCTTCAAATATTCCACGGCAGGGGCGCACCTGCTTTCGGCTATCCTTACCCGCAGCACGGGCCAAAGCGCCCGTGAATTTGCGAACGAACGCTTGTTTAAACCGCTCGGCATGCAGGAAATCCCGGACTATGAAATGAAGGCATTTGGGTTTGACGATTTGTTCGGAAAAGACGTGAAAGGATGGGTTCATGATCCCCACGGGAACTCCACCGGAGGATGGGGGCTGACGCTGACTCCCCGGGATATGGCGCGTTTTGGCCTCCTATATTTGAACCGGGGCATGTGGGACCATCGTCAGGTCGTTCCGGCGGCGTGGGTTGACGCATCCATCGAAATGAACCCCAACCATTACGGTTATCTTTGGTGGTTGCGCGAAGAAGATGGGGTTTCCGCCTACATGGCGCTGGGGGATGGCGGCCATGTCATTTGCTGTATTCCGGAAAAAGATCTGGTCGTCGCCATAGCCTCGGAATTCGTCATGAACCCTCGCGATCGGTGGGAGCTGATTAAGGAGCATATTATCCCGGCTATAGTGGACTAAACTTATTAACACCATGACTGCGGCACAGTTGGCGGCGCTTCTAGGAACGCTTCAGGATGTGCCGTTCTTTGGTGAAGTAGAACTTAGCCGGCAATTGGAACAACAACCAACCGTCGGCCTTCAAAAATAGCGGCATTTTATGTACTTATTATCCGAGGACAAGCCTGTTCATCCCCATTAGCGACACTTTTTGCTCTTATTTTCCTATAGATGGTCCGAAATACAGGTATTTCCTTGCGATTCGAGAAAATAGCGACATAAAATGCCCCTATTTTTCTCAAATGTACAGAATCGCCGGAATAGCGACGTTTTATGTTCTTATTTTTCTCTGGAGTTTCTCAGACTGCCTGGTTTTGCAGGTTTTCTCGGCGTAATACAAAAGAGCCATTGAGATGTTGGGGTTATTGTATCTATTTTTTGAGGACACTAATGTTTGAAATACATTGGTGTCCTTTTCATTATTTAATTTCCTTTTTCATTTGTCATGTTACTCAATATATGCTAATCTATAATTAAGTAACATATCCGGAGGGGTCCTTTGTGCAGTATGTGCATCCGATTCGAGACATGGAAACCATTCAAGCGATGAAAGAGGAGCTGAGAAAGCACTCGGTCAGGGACTTATTGCTTTTTGTCCTGGGAATTAACACGGGGATTAGTCTTTTCGAATTGCTTAACCTTACTGTGCAGGATGTTTGGGGCGGTCAGGGTGCAAAGGAATTTCTCTATATTAAGGATGAAAGAACCGGAGAAGAACAGGCCTACTACTTGAACAGCAAGATCGGGGAGATATTAACCGAATATTTGTCCGGCGGCGATTGGAAGGCGGAGGATTATTTATTCCGATCCAAAAAGGACGGCCGTCCGATCACTCGTCAGCAGGCCTACCGTATTATCAACCACTCGGCAAGGGAGGTAGGAATAGCGGAGAAAATTGGGACGCATACGCTGCGCAAAACTTTTGGTTATCACGCGTATCATAAGGGAATTGCCATTTCCATCGTAAAATCGATCTTGCATCATCAGTCGACGGCGGAAACGCTGAAGTATTTAGGCATTGATAAGAACGAGAAGCAGCCGATTAAGGTGGATGTGAATTTATAATAAAATGCTTGTTCTGAAATGAAAAAAACTCCCCACATAAAACATGCGGAGAGTAGCGGAATTCACTTGATCACTGGCCGGCGTCCGGTCATTGATCCTTATTCGTCAGCGTCGTCCAAATCCAGCGCTGGATTCATATCCACGTTTTTAAATTCGGTGACGATCCCGTCATGGACCGGGACCTGCAGCGTTTCAGCGTCCTTCATAAAACGGAAAATGCCATTATCGAAATCCGTATCGATTTCTTTGAAGAAGATGCCTTCATATTCGGTATTTTTCTCGTGACAGAAGCTTAGTTTATACTGTTCCCCATCTTTAATCAAATAAGCGCGGATTCCATGCTGGTACATTCCTTCCCCGTCGCGGATATAACGGGAGACCGAAATGATATGCAGGTCAACAAAAGGGATCTCACGCACCAACGAATTAATAATCGATCCCTTCGTAATTTGTTCCCATCGGCTTTGCGCCGTCTGACCCAGAATAATCTGTGTGACATTTTTTGCTCTGGCCACTTCCGCTATGACCTTGGAGACAGGACGGCTTTCATTGTCCTTCATAATAAACTGAGCCGACGGATTGGAGTTGGCCCATTCTTTCCATTGTTCAATGTAAAAAGTCTTCTCGGCGTCCAATTCATCAAACGGCTTGGAGTCAATGGTCAATATATAAAGCGGGGCCTTCATCATATTGGCGATTTTACAACCGCGTTTGATTAGTCTTTCGCCGTTCGGTCCATAATAAACGCAGACTAAAATGCATTCATTATTTACGTTGTCCATGTTAAGCATTTCACCTCAAGGTTAAATAGTAGAGCCGGGCTAAACTATGTAAGACTATAATGGATGTCGCGGAAAGAGTCAAATCGTTGAAGACCGCAAGATTCGTATATGAGGAGGGGTGCGTTTGGCTACATTCTTTATCTTCATGTTTCTTCCGTTGATCAGTGCACTTGCGGTTCCCTTTCTGTATAAGTATTTGAATCGTCAAGTGCATACGGGCTGGTTCGTTCTGCTCGTGCCTCTAACTATCTTTATCTATTTATTACAATATATACCCCATGTTGCCGCCGGGGAAACCTACAAATACACATTGTCCTGGATCCCGTCCTTCAACATCAATATTACCTCGTATGTGGATGGGCTTGGTTTATTGTTTGGCCTGCTCATTTCCGGTGTCGGTACCTTAGTCATTATTTATTCTATTTTTTATATGTCCAAAATCCGTGAGGCGCTCCATAATTTCTACGTTTACTTGCTTATGTTTATGGGGGCCATGCTGGGATTGGTATTCTCTGATCACCTATTAGTCCTGTATGGATTTTGGGAATTGACCAGTGTCTCTTCCTTCTTATTGATTTCCTATTGGTACGAGCGCCAGAGCTCCCGGCAAGGCGCCTTAAAGTCGTTATTGATTACCGTCCTTGGCGGATTTGGCATGCTGGCCGGATTTATTATGCTGATCATCATCGGGGATACCTACAGCATTCGGGAACTCATGGCGAATATGAACATGATCCAAGGCCATGCCTTGTTTATTCCCGCCATGTTATGTATTTTGCTGGGAGCCTTTACGAAATCGGCGCAATTCCCGTTTGGCATTTGGCTCCCGGATGCGATGGAGGCGCCAACTCCGGTGAGCAGTTACCTCCACTCCGCCACGATGGTCAAAGCCGGCATTTATTTGGTGGCCCGGATGACTCCGATTTTTGGCGGCAGTGCCGTGTGGTTTTGGTTAGTAGCCGGAATCGGCATCATTACGCTGCTTTACGGTTCTTTGACGGCGCTAAAACAGACTGATCTCAAGGCGCTGTTGGCTTACTCGACCATCAGCCAATTGGGAATGATCATGAGCCTGCTTGGGGTCGGTTCTTTAGCGGTCTATTTTGGACCCGGCGAGAGCGGTACCGTCTTTACGGTGGCCACATTTGCCGCCTTATTCCATCTGTTTAATCACTCCACCTTTAAAGGAAGCTTGTTTATGGTCGTCGGCATTATTGACCACGAGACAGGCAGACGGGATATCCGCTATTTGGGCGGGTTGATGCAGGTGATGCCGATTACGTTTACGATCGCTTTGATCGGCGCCTTTTCGATGGCGGGGCTGCCGCCGTTTAACGGTTTTTTGAGCAAGGAAATGTTCTTTGGGGCCGTGACGGAAGTATCCCATGCCGGTATTTTCGGTCTGGGCAACATCGGCATGGCGTTCCCGATCATCGCTTGGGTGGCCAGCATTTTTACTTTCGTCTACTGCATGATTTTCGTATTCAAGACGTTTGGCGGAAGATTCCGCTCGGAAAAGCTGACGCGAGAAGTGCATGAGGCCCCGCTGGGTATGCTGATTTCACCCATTGTTTTAGGTTTGCTGGTGATCCTCATTTTCTTCTTCCCGAATGTTTTGGCGAAATATATTCTTGCCCCCGCCCTAACCGCGGTTCTGCCGATGATGTCCGTTTCCGCCTACGATCTGAAAATCAGCGCGTGGCATGGACTGAACATGGAATTGCTCATGACGATTGGGGTCGTGGTCGTCGGCATCTTGCTGTTCAAAACCGCGAAGCGGTGGATCAAGGCGGTGCGAAATTATCCGCAGCGGCTGACGCTGAATCATTTATACAATCAAACCTTACGAGGCACGGAAAGGCTTTCGGCCGCGCTGACTAACCGCTATATGACAGGTTCGCTGCGGCATTATCTGATCTACATTTTTGCCTTTTTTGCCATTTTGCTAATGGGCTCGCTGCTGCTGTTCTACGGCATCCGGTTCGATTTCGCCAATAACGCTAGTGTTAGTGTTTTTGATGCCGGGCTGGTGATCGGGATGATCATCGCTGCGTTAACCGTGCTGTTAACCAGCCATCGGATCGTGGCGATCGTGGCCTTGGGCGCGTTAGGTTATATGGTTTCCATGTTTTTTGTCATCTTCCGGGCGCCCGATCTGGCCTTGACGCAAATGGTGGTGGAGACCGTGACCACGGTGCTGTTCTTGCTGTGCTTCTATCATCTGCCGAAGCTTGCGAAGGACATCGAACGCATTCCTTTCAAATTAACGAATCTGCTCATCTCGGCGGCTGTCGGGCTAACGGTGACGGTTTTGGCGTTATCCGCAAACGGTCATAAATTGTTCGAGTCGATTACCTCATTTTTCGAAAATGCCTATGAACTGGCAGGGGCCAAAAATATCGTCAACGCGATCTTAGTGGATTTCCGCGGCTTCGATACGATGCTGGAAATATCCGTATTAACCATTGCCGGATTAGGGGTATATATCCTGATCCATCAGCGTTCCAAAAGAGCCGATGCTTCCGAAGCGAGTTTGCTTGAAGCCGATTCAAGAAGCAGCGCTCACCAAACATTTAGGAGGGGGCAAGATGAAACCGAATAATGTGATCCTGAAAAGTGTAACCCGGGTAGCGGTGGTCATCATTTTTACCTTTTCGATCTATCTGTTTCTGAATGGTCATCATCAGCCGGGCGGCGGATTCATCGGGGGGCTGAGCACGGCGGCGGCGATTGTTCTGCTGTATCTTTCTTTTGGCATCGAGAAGGTGCGGGAAAATATCCGCATCGATTTCAAGAAGCTCGCGGCCATCGGCGTGTTGATTGCTGTCGGAACGGGGATGGCGGGAGCCATATTTGGCAAACCGTTTCTATTCCAGATCTTCGGCCATGTCGACCTGCCGATTTTCGGGGATACCGAGCTTGCTTCCGCGATGATTTTCGATACGGGAGTTGCCTTGGCTGTGATAGGTACCGCGGTCGTTATTATTTTGGGCATAAGCGAGGACCGCTAATATGGAGACACTAATCGTTATCCTGGTCGGCATTTTGGTATCCATCGGAACCTATTTGATTTTATCGCGGCGGCTGCTGCGGATTGTGCTGGGGTCATCGATTATTGGCCATGCCGTGAATTTATTGCTGATTACTTCCGGCGGTCTAAAAACCGGGGCGCCTCCCCTTCTGCATGAGAAAACAACAGCAGGTTTCACGGATGCGATTCCCCAAGCCTTGATTTTAACGGCGATCGTCATTAATTTTGCGGTCACCGCGCTAGTATTAGTTTTATGTTACCGCGCCTATCAAAACTACGGGACGGATGACATGGAACGATTAAGGGGAAATGAGGATGAATAACTTATTAATTACGCCGGTGGTCATACCTCTGCTCACGGGAATGGTGCTCATTATTTTTCAGAAAAATATTCAGCTTCAAAAGGTTCTTAGTCTGGCTGCATTGCTGGCTACGGGGGTCGTCTCCTTCCTATTGATAAATCAGATCAGAAATGACGGGATTCAAACCCTGCAGCTGGGCGGTTGGGAAGCGCCGTATGGCATCAGCTTCGTTGGCGACATGTTCAGCGCTTTGCTGCTGCTCGCTACCTCGGTGGTCTCGGCAGGCTGTCTGCTCTACGCCTTTCCGTCGATTGGCCGAAGACAGGAGAAGCTTTATTTTTATCCGCTGGTTTTGTTTTTGGTCACGGGGGTCAATGGCTCGTTTTTAACGGGCGACTTGTTTAATTTATATGTCTTTTTTGAAGTGTTTCTGTTTGCTTCTTATGTCATGATCAGCTTGGGCGGCACCAAAAGGCAGCTGCGCGAGTCGCTCAAATATATTTTTACGAACATCATTTCATCCGCCTTTTTCCTAATGGGCGTTGCCTATTTATACTCGATCACGGGCACATTGAACCTCGCCCACATCTCGATCCGGATCGCTGAGGTCGGCCAGGATGGACTTATTACAACGGTTGCGTTTCTGTTCCTGATTGTCTTCGCTTTAAAGGCGGGGCTGCTGCTTTATTTCTGGCTGCCGGGCTCCTACAGTGTGCCGCCGACGGCCATCGCGGCTATCTTTGCGGCCCTGCTCACCAAGGTGGGGATCTATGCGATTTTTCGGATGTTTACGCTGATCTTTTATCATGAGCCGCAGATCACCCATCTGTTTATAGGGATACTCGCTGCCGCCACGATGGTTCTGGGCGGACTCGGAGCGATCGGTTATTGGGATTTGCGCAAAATATTAACCTACAATGTGGTCCTAAGTGTCGGGTTTATTATGCTCGGGCTCGTCTCATTCACACACACCGGCATGATGGGTTCCATCTATTATTTGATTCACGATATGGTGATCAAGGCGCTCGTCTTTTTGATCGGCGGCACGATTATTCATCTGACCGGAACAAGTAATCTAAAAGATTCCGGTGGGGTGATCCGCCTTCATCCCCAGCTCGGCTGGATGTTCTTTATCGCCGCGCTGTCCATGGTCGGCATTCCGCCGTTAAGCGGCTTTCTTGGCAAAGTGTTCATTACGCAAGGCGCCTTTGCGTCCGGTTATTTCTGGCTGGGGGCGGTCGGGCTGCTGGCCAGCTTGTGCATTCTATATTCCATGATCAAAATGTTCATGAACGCTTTTTGGGGCGACCGGCTCTTAAGTGAAGAGGAGGAGAAGGGGACGGCGAAGGGCTTGCTGTTGCCGATTGCTCTGTTGACTATCGCCAGTCTTGCCCTGGGAATCGGCGCCGAAGGGCTTGCAGGTTATGTGGCTCAAGCTGCGGAGGAATTGCTGAATCCAAATCTGTATATTGATGCCGTGTTTGAATAAAGGGGGGAGACAGCCATGCCCGTTCAGGTGCTTCTCAACATATTTATCGCTTGCTTATGGATGTTTCTGCAGGATGAAGTGAGCGTATTGAACTTTATCAGCGGTTACTTTGTCGGCATGTTTATTTTACTGTGCATGCGCCGCTTCTTTAAAAGCCCGTTTTATGTGTTTACGCTGGCTGCGATCGGCAAGCTGTTTGTGCTGTTTATCAATGAGTTGATTATTTCTTCGATGATGGTCGTGAAGCATGTTCTTCGTCCCAAACTCGATGTGAAGCCGGGAATTTTCAAGGTGGAGACGGATTTGGAGGGGGATTTGGAGATTACGCTCCTTTCCTTGCTGATTTGCCTCACGCCAGGCTCGGTCGTGATGGAACTGAGCTCCGATTCCAAGGTGCTGTACATTCACGGGCTGAATATGCCGGAGTCCAAAGAGGCCGTCTTAAAGTCAAAATCCGTGTTTGAAAAAGCGATAAAGGATGTGACGAGAAAATGATCTTCGAGACGATGATGGTCATCGCCCTATGTATCTTAATGCTGGCGATCCTGGCCAATTTATATCGGGTGGTGAAGGGACCGTCCGGTGCGGATCGCGTTCAAGCGTTGGATACTATTGGGATTAATCTCATTGCCAGTATCGGCGTGTTCTCCGTATTAATGCACACCCATGCCTTTTTTGATCTTATTTTGCTAATCGGGATTCTGTCGTTTATCGGCACCGTTGCTTTTGCCCGGTTTATAGAAAGAGGTGTTGTTATTGAGCGGAAGCGGTGAAGTCGTCGGAGCGGTTCTTATTCTATTCGGGGCGGTGGTCAGCTTGATCAGCGCGATTGGCATTGTTCGCTTGCCCGATGTGTATACCAGGTCTCATGCTGCATCTAAAAGTTCTACCCTTGGCGTGCTGTGCGCGCTCGTCGGCACCTTGCTGTATTTCATTATTACCGACGGCTACTTCAGCATCCGCCTCATCTTGGGAATCTTCTTTGTATTCTTGACCGCCCCGGTGGCTGCCCATGTGCTCTGCCGGTCCGCCTACCGCAACCAGGTGCCTTTGGCGGAGGGGACAACCGAAGATGAATTGCAGGACTATTATATGGAGAATGAGAAGCATGACGCGGCAAACAAAGCCATTGAGAAGCATGATGCGGAAAACCAAGCCAACTTCAACGAGAAGGATGCGAAGCAGCTTCAGGTTACGGAGTAAACCGGCGTTTCCTCGGAGAGAAGGGAAGCGTAGATTACCGTTGAATGCAAGCTTGCCGATTAGGCACGTTTTTCCATGGAGCGTACGTCGATCGGCTTTATCAGCGGTGCTAACGAACACGGTGCTACGGACACGGTGCCAACGGACCTGAGGAATGCTATTTGTTCCAAAACAAGGGAGCAAAAATGGTAACGGACCGAGATGACTTTATTTCTGCCCAATTAGCCTCAATGACCTCATTTGGAGCCAGATAGCGACTGTTGAGTCCATTAGCGCGGGAAATATCCGGGAAATGGACGATTAAGGTCATTCAGGTCCGTTAGGGGTTACGTCGGGTTACGCCAGCCATATTGGTTAAGGCCTGCAGCCGAGTTTATCGTTTTTTTATGGGAAGAAGGACGGCCAGATGGGATCAACTGCAAAAGTGCATTTTATTTTCCGCAAATTATCATTCTAGAGCGATTGAAATGCAAAAGTGCATCTCATTTAGGGCTGTCCAGATTTCCGGATTTCCCTCTCGCTGAGCGATTCTAGAATCGTAAATCGGTCAGTTCTTGATCGTAATCCGCTTTTTCGGTGGCACGGTTGCGCTAACCGCTTTAAGTTCCTCTATGGCCTGTGTGGTTGAAACGCCGTTTTGCCAGAACGCCGTCTGATTTTGCGGCTGGATCGCGTTGTTGTTCACCTTAATCATCCCTTGCGACGGGTTAATCAGCGTATACGGTTCGCCTGGCGCCACATCATCGAAGCTGTCCAGAAAGAACAGGTATTCTTTTCCCGTTTCCACAAACTGTGTGCCCGCTTCTTCATAAATCGCCTCCTTGTAGCTGCCGCCCGCCTGCTTGATGGTCATCGTCGCTCCCGGAGCCGGGCCTTTGACCGAATCGATCACTTCAATGTCGGAGAGGGTGTACACTTCATTCACGGCGCCGCCGATTTGTCCAAATTGATGTTCCATTCCTGCGGAGGATGAACCTTGTTCACTCTCCCCACTACAATTATGTCCGCGTCTCTAACCGCTTCTTTTACATCGCTATGCACCTTGTAGTCGGGTTGACTGACGATACGTTCCGGTTCGCTGGAACCACATGCCGTTATGCTCCATGCGAGAGCCGCTCCCAACACAACACCGGCAAGTGTTTTAAATAATGATTTACCTGTCGCCATGATTGAAAACACTTCCTTCCAAGTGCTTATATGTAAGCTCCCGATTGGTATTAGCTCCCTAGCCACGATCACATCCTAACTGACGGTTGTATCCGTAAAAAGTTCCAATTGATACTGGTCAAAAATTTTTAAATATTCCTTTACAGGAATATTCCTCATGGTGTATATTTGAATCACCGGAAGAAAACCTGGGCGATAAAGGAGTGAGCGATATCAAGTAAGTATCCCTTAATGAGGTGAGCGGCATGTCGAGGAAAAACAATCCGGGCATGGACAGGACGATGATGATAAGCGTGTTGGCCGAACCGAATCGTTTGGCGATCGTCGAACTGTTGCGCGAAGGTCCCCTGACCGTGGGCGAAATCGCTGGCCGGCTGGGACTTCGTCAGCCCCAAACCTCGAAGCATTTGAAGATACTTAGCGAAGGCGGAATATTGGAAATGAAGGCCGAAGGCAATCGCCGGACCTGCAAGCTCCGGCCCGAGCCCTTCCAAGAGCTGGATGTTTGGGTGAACTCTTTCCGGCGCGTGATGGAAGACAGGTTCGACAATCTGGATAGCTATTTGAGGGAACGGCAGAATAAGGAAAAATCATAAAATCAATTTAGGAGGATGTTAGAATGGCAAACCAGGCAATGGTGTCGAGAGTAGAGAATGATAAGGTATTGGTACTGGAGCGGGTCTTCAACGCGCCGCGTGAGCTGGTGTTCTCGATGTTTAAAGAGGCGGAGCATTTAAAGCACTGGTGGGGACCGAGAGGCTGGGAGGTTACGGTGTGCAACATCGATTTCCGGCCGGGGGGCGTTTGGCACTATTGCATGAAGTGTATGGATCGGAATCAAGGTGAATTTTACGGCATGGAATCCTGGGGCAAAGGCGTATATAAGGAAATCGACGAGCCGGATCGCTTCGTCTACACCGATTACTTCTCGGATGCCGAAGGCAATGTGAACGAGGAGCTGCCGGCAACCGTGGTCGCGATGGAATTCATTGATCTTGGCGGGAAGACGAAACTGGTCAGCCGCAGCGAATACGTATCGGCGGAAGCCCTCAAAACCGTTATGGACATGGGCATGCTGCAGGGTATCACCGAAACCTGGGACCGTCTGGAAGAGCGCTTGAACGAAGTGAAATAAGGAGCAGGGGAACAGCCGCCAGGCCCAAGGAGCCGGCGGTTGTTTTTTTGCGTTTGGGGGATAAATCTCGAGAAGAAGCACTAAGGTTTTCTATTTGCAAAATATCTTACAATTCGATTCTTCATGATAATCAACAACATTTCAGGAATCAGCACCGCAAAGATAAACGAAATGATGATAAAAGGACCAATGAAGAGATAAATATGGCAGCACTCTGGCTTTCGCTTGTGTTCTTCATGATGATCCACCAAATGGGTACTGTGACCGCCCAGGCTACAATAGTTCCCGCAAATAAATAACTCAATTTACTCCATAATAAGCAAAAGAGGATAGTAACAACGATAGGCAACGTCCAAGAATGCAGCATTTCCCCAAAACTTAGCAGGCAGAATACGGCAATAGGATAGATACATGTCACTGCAAATTGAAATTTTTTATCATAAAGGTTCATATAATTCACTCCTCTATTACAATTATATCTTTTAATTCTATTTATCCGAGTACAAGAAGAGTTTGGCTTTGACCATTAGTTGCAAATCATACAACCAACTTTCCATCCATTTACCTCATCATGCGTTTAACTGCATTTCGTACAACTTGTTCTCCGGCCCTTTGCCTTTTCTTCCAAAAATAGCGGATCAATTGCGGGTTTTGCACTTAATCAAGCGTTGTGGCAGCATTTCCGGATAAGTAACTGTACAATTTGCAACTATTCCATTCACATTGCCGTGTGGGCTTGGAACCTACTGCTTGCGGGGGACACTACTGGCTATTTTTATGGGACCGCCCCTTTTAATAGAGTAGCGTTTACTAGTGATTTTGCAGGAAAGCGCCGAACTTTGTCGAATTCAATTCCTGACAAAAAGGAGGTCATGGCATGAAATTGGATAACAGGAAGGGCCTGTTTGCCGCTCGTATTTGCGGGAGGAGCGTGATCGCGGGCGCGGGGGCTCTTTTGTTATTGCTGACGGGATGGTTTGGAGGAGGAGCTTTTGGCGCGGCGCCGTACGCGTACGCGGCGGATAGCGGGAAATCGGGGTATACGAGCGACCAATTGGAAGCTGCGGATTTTCTCAATGAAGTGCGCGCCAAGATAGGGGTTCAGCCGGTAACGCTCAATCGGGAGGTTACGCAGGCGGCGGAAGCCCACGCCAAATACTATAATGCGAATAAGGAGGGTCATCCCGGTTTAGACGCTCACTCGGAGAAGGAAGGGAACGAGGGGTTTACCGGAGCCTCCGTGAAGGAAAGAATTCGGGCCGCAGGGTGGAGTTCCGGGAGTAATGGAGCCGCTTTTGGCGAGGTTATGCATTTTAAGCAAAACAGCAGTTCCTCCGCGATCCAGGGCTGGCTCGATTCGGCCTACCATCGGGATATTATTTTAAGTCCGCGCTATAGTGAAATCGGCATCGGTTTGGCGGACGGAACGGCCGTGGTTGACATGGCGGGAAAGGGATTCGCTTCCGCGATTTCCGGCGGCATATCCGTTTACCCCTATGACGGGCAGACCGGGGTGCCGGTGGGGTTCTATGGCAATGAAATTCCGAACCCGCTCGATCAGTTTGGCGCGGAGTACTCGGGTTACATCGTATCCGCGACCGCGGCAACGAAGATCACTTCTTATGAAGCCGCGATCAAGGATGAAAACGGAGAAGAAGTCGCTTATTTTGATGAACTGTATTCGGAAAAAACTTTGTTTTTGTTCCCCAAGAAGGTTTTAAAAGGGAATCATACATACACGGTAACTTTGAACTACCGGACCGAGGCATCCTCGGGGAATCAAACCCAAACCTGGTCTTTTACGACCGGAAAAGGGTCCGCCTTGATCGCTCTCAAGCCGGAGTTCCGCGAAATCACGCTGAATGAAGGCGGTCCGTACCGGTCAAGCTTCCAAGCTGTACTCGATGACGGGAGATCGGAGGCGGTAGAGAGCGGCATCACATTCGTGAGCAGCGATCCCAAGGGCCTGCAAATTTCCGCGGATGGCGTCTTGACCGGGCTTAAAGCCGGCGATTATAAGATAAAGGCAACCCTGGACGGAAATACCACACAGCTTAAAGTAAAAGTTTATCCGAAATGGAAAACCAAAACGTACAGCGCAGCCGCGGCGAATTTACCTTCCGACATCTCCGGCCACCCTTTGCAGGCCAGCCTGGAATGGGGGCTAAAGGGCGGCATGATATCCCCGGCGAAAGACGGGCTGCTTCATCCCGAAGAGACGGTCAGCGAAGCGGAATTTTGGACGATGCTGCTTAAATCGTACAGCGTTAATATTGATGCGTACCAGCCGGCCAAAGCCACCCATTGGGCCGATGGCGCCTACGCGATCGCAAAAAGCCGCAATTACCCGCTCGCCGGCATCGCGAACGCGGCCGCCCGCAGCAATCCGATCACCCGGAGGCAGGTTGCCGAGATCGTCGCGGCGGCGGATGGCGTAAACGCGAAAGGTTCCAACGCGATCACGTATGTTTTGGCCCAAGACTACGTTCAAGGCGTTACGGAATTGTCCATATCGGGCTTTGAAAGCTCTAAGCAGCTGACGCGGGGCGAAGCCCTGCAAATTTTGCAGCATTTGCGGCAAACGCTGGGCGAACTTCGCGGGCGTCCGCTGAATGAAACGCCGGCGTCTTCGCTGCCCGAGCTGCCGCAGAGAAAATTGTACGCAAAGCCTGCCGAACTGGAGGACCGGAGCTTGTACGCCGAGTTTCGCGAGGAACGCAAGCTGATTGTAGAAGGCAAATTCAAGGAATTTACCGGGCAAAGCATGGTGCTCAAGGTTCAGGAGAAACAAGGCGGCATCTCCAAGCATATTGAAGATGTAAATGTCACCTTCGACAATGAAGGCAAGTTTCATGTCGAAGCCGGACCCTATACGCCGGATGCGCTAAATCTGTACTTATACGCGCCTGAAATCACCTATTTTATATCGGTGCAGTATAACACATTCGTTGACAACCATTACAGTGAGTAAGTAAGAAGACAACCTTGCTAAGCTTAAAAGCACCCCTAGGTTTCGACCGACTGGTAAGATTATGCGTGATCGGCTTGGCTCTGACGATTAGCTGCAAATGATACAACTAACTTTCTAACAATCTGCCAAAGCATTCGATATAATTGCATTTCATGCAATTATATCCCCGTCTCTTTGCCTTTCTTTCGAAAGAAGGTAGATTAATTGCATGATTTGCACTTAAACAAGCGCCGTGGCAGATTCCCGGATAAGTAACTGTATTTTTTGCAACTATTCAATTCGACGATAGAAAAAACTTTCCGCTCTGGTTCAGCGTCAAATCCGTAAAGGATTTGCGAAAGTTGAGTTTCTTATATTTAAAAAAGAGGACTCCAAGCTTACGGAAGCGTTGGGGCCCTCTTTTTTTATTGTGGCGGACTGCTTAGACGACATCCAAAATAACCGCCGATTTGTCGTCCGACACTTTATGGCGGGGATGCCGCTCGCAGGAGGGGTCCAGCGCTTCCTGGGCGCATAGATCGTTTATGTACGGTCCGATGCCCAACGCGTCCAAACGATCAGCCAATTTCCGCCATTTCTCCGGGTCCGGGGAGTTCTCGATGAAATGATACATGCCGTCCGACACCAGGTAAATTTTCAGGACCCCCGCCAGCGAAATACGACCGGATTCCATAAAAGACTCCAGCGCGGGATCTCCGTTCATGACCGAATATCCTTCCAGGGTGTTGGCTTTTTGGCGGTTGCGCTCGGAGTACGGACGCAGCATTTGGCTGATTTCCGCCTTGGTCCAAGTCCCCGCTTCTTCAAGCTCCCGCTTGGCGTGTAAAGTCTCGAGATCCAGTCCGGCGACTTGATTCCGGGTGACGGTGCGGACGCTTCCATCCCGGTAGCGGACGAGAATCATGCAGTCGCCGCTTTGCACAAATTCAAAATAGCCGCTATGGACCTTCACCACGGCAAAGACGGCCCCCCATCTCGCCGCGGCGTTTGCAGTCTCAACCCCGGCCTCCCGCATCCGCTCAAGCAGCAGGGAATTGGCCCGCAGCACCGTTTCCCTGAGGTCCGCACGCGGATCGGCGGCAAGCAGCTCCGCCGCCAGCAGCCTGGAAGCAATGTAACCGCCGCTTTGCTCCGATTCACCGCGATAGGCGTCGATGGCGGATACACCGTCAATGACACCGTAAACACGTCCGCTAGGATGGATCACCAGCGCGTCTTCATTGGGAATCGCCGGATTTCCCGGGCGCGTTTCAGCCTGCATAAACGGATAATTCAAGGTTTGACAGACTTTTTTCCATCTTTCCCGCTGCACTTCATCCCGGGCTTCCGGCTGAAAGCCCAGCTTAAAATAAGTGACGATCGCCGGCAGGAGGAAGTCGTCCGTTTCAAGAACCGCCTGCCGCCGGCCCTCTGCTCTCATCTGCCGCAGCGCCGCCAGGCTCACCGCATAGCCCAGCCCCATCCCGGCATAATCGGGGTCCACCGCAACCATGTGCAGATAACCGCTGTCCGCTCCCCAGCCCGGTTCATGCCAGGCGCAGGCTGTTGCAACCGGCGCGGCCCCGGCGCAAATAAACAGCACCCGCTCGGGCTTAAAGCAAGCATGTCCGGCAATCTCCCGCCCAAAGTTTCTTTCCCAGCCGAATGCCCGGCGAATGATCGACTCCCATGCCGCGTCGTCGCCCGCCTCGTAGCTTCTTAAGTGAAATCCGGACGGCAGCTGGCTGTCCGTCAGGTCCGGCAGACCGGACAAGTCGCTCCTGCGCATGACCAATTGCGGCAATGTTCTTTCTTCCGTTGGATTCATCAGGGATTCCCCCTTTTTGCCTCAATATTCCACGTTGTACCATATTCTTTATAGCAAGAATGTTGCGTTCGAAGCAATAATTTTTCGGCATCCTATAGACGCGCCTCTTGTCATTTTGGAATTTCTATTGCTGGCGTAGCGGATTTTTTCATTCAAACCTTGACAAAAACGAAGGTCGGCTTATAATCTATATATGAGCATATGCTCATATATTAAACTTACATAGCTGGAGCGGGTTTCGCCATAACTGCCAAAGATCGTTCCAGTTTTTAACCAAGCTAGACCTGGACAGGAGGTTTTTGAAATGAGTAATAAACACGTTCACAATCACGAACACGGCGAACATGAACATGAGCACGATCACGACCACAGCCACGGCCACGATCATCACGGCCATGGTCACCACGGCCACCATCACCATTTTGATCCCAATGGGAATAAAAAGGGCCTGACTATCGCCTTAATCATTACCGTCGGCATTATGTTTTTGGAATTTTTCGGCGGGCTGGTCACGGGCAGTCTCGCGCTTTTGTCGGACAGCGGACATATGCTGAACGATGCCAGCTCGCTCGTTCTAAGCCTGGTTGCCGTCTGGTTTGCGGCCAAACCGGCTTCGCCCAACAAAACGTACGGCTTCTACCGCTTCGAGATCCTGGCGGCGCTTTTTAACGGAATCACCTTGTTTGTCGTGGCCGGGTTTATTCTCTGGGAAGCCTATGAGCGGCTTCTGGAACCCCGCACGGTGGCCAGCGGCTCGATGATGCTGATCGCTTGCATCGGTCTGCTCGCAAATATACTCAGCGCATGGTCGCTCATGAGAAAAGGCGACGTGAAAAACAACATCAACCTGCGCAGCGCGTACCTTCATATTCTCGGCGATGCCTTGGGTTCGGTGGGCGCGATCGTGGCCGGTTTGATCATGATGATCTTCGGCTGGTATATCGCGGACCCGATTATCAGCGTGCTCGTTGCCCTCCTGATTCTAAAAGGCGCTTGGGGCGTGATCAAACATACCGTTCATATTCTCATGGAGGGAACTCCGGTCACTATCAACCAGGCGGAGGTCAAAGAGACGCTGGAGCGCATTGAAGGCGTAGTGGACGTGCATGACCTGCACATTTGGACGATCACTTCCGGCTTGGATTCGCTGAGCTGCCATATTTTGATCAAGGACAATCAGGACAATCAACGCATTCTCCAGCAAGCGATCCGCTTGATCCAGGAGAAATTCAAAATCCAGCACACCACCATTCAGATCGAAACGCCGGAGATTCATCATGAAGTCATGAAAGTGTAGGGGAAGGGACAGCGATGACAACAACGAAAACGGACGTGCTCATCATCGGGGCAAGCCAGGCGGGATTGGCCGCAGGGTACTATTTGAAGAAAAAGAATGCGGATTTTCGGATCATCGGCCAGGAAAAAAGAATCGGGGACGTATGGAGGAACCGCTACGACTCCCTGGTTCTTTTTACTCCGAGATCGCATAGTTCTTTGCCGGGGCTTCCGCTCACGGGCGATCCAAACGGGTATGCGGCCAAAGATGAAATCGTGGACTATCTGGAGCGGTATGCAGCCCACTTCGACTTGCCTGTTCAATTGGACACGGAGGTCCTCTCCCTTGCTAAAGAGCAGGGGAAATTTAAAATTCAAACCCGCACAGGGGAGTATTTGGCGAGCAACGTCATTGTAGCTACCGGACCTTTTCATAAGCCGTTTGTTCCTAAATTCCGGGAGGCGCTGGCGAGCGATGTCCACCAAGTCCATACGTCGCAATATTTGAATCCTTTATCCTTGAAAGAGGGGGCGGTTTTGGTTGTCGGCGCGGGAAATTCGGGCGCGCAAATAGCGGCGGAGCTGGCCGGGGACCGGGAAGTTTATCTTTCCGGGGGTCATAAGATGAAGTTCCTCCCGCTCCGGCTTTTCGGGAAAAGCATCTTCTGGTGGGGAGACAAGCTTGGCGTGATGAAAGCCAGTGTCGACGGCAAGGCGGGCCGATTCTTGAGCCGTCAAGGCGACCCGATCTTCGGGTATGAATTAAAAGCGCTGATCAAACAAGGTAAAATCAAGCTCAAACCAAAGACCATAAACGCGCAGGGTCGTGAAATTACGTTCCAGGACCGCAGCAAGCTCACCGTCCAAAACGTCATATGGGCCACCGGGTTCAGGCCGGATTATGGCTGGATTCAAATTCCGCACGTGCTGGACGACAAGGGAAAGCCGCTCCATCATCGCGGCGTTTCGCCTGTCCGAGGTCTGTATTTCCTGGGGCTGCCGTGGCAGTATCGCCGAGGTTCGGCGCTGATCGGCGGGGTCGGCCGGGACGCGGAATACATTTCCGAGCTTTGCCGCTGACGGGGCACCTCTATCTGATCTGACAAGATACACTTTCTAGCCACACAAATTTTCTAACGGTTGCCACAAGCGCTATTTGTCCCAAGAACGTTGATTTCAAAGTCGCCCTGGCGCTTATTTCCCTGAAAACCGGCAATTTTGCTTAAAATCAGGCCAATAACGGCGATCACAACCGTTGCTATGAACGTTTTTGTCAAGCCCTCCGTGTGAGAGGTGCCTGAGCACGTGGCGCGAGAGCAAAAATGCGAGCGACGGTCGGCACGCTGCTATCCGTGGGTTGGTACCACATGTTATGCCTTCGTCAAGGAGAGCTCTTGCAAGCTAGAAGCGCACGTTCAGTTACTCACCTAGTGCAAACGGTTGACGCAAATTCTCTCCCGGAACCTTCGTTTGCTCCCGGGCCTCGTGCTCAGGCGTGAGCTTGTCAAGCGCTTTTCTTGACAAGCGGTTAGGTTCAAATCAACACTTTTCCTATTCCTCATTGGAAATGAGGAACGCCTCACGGCGAGTGTGGGGGTGCAGGGGGCAACGCTCCCTGCGTCTCCCCAAAGGGGACGGAAGGGGCGTTAGTTAGCCACCGGTTGTTCCACCGTTCGAGCAACAGCCCATATGAACCCGGTTAGCTCCCTGGCCACCGCGCCTACGGCCACATTTTTGTGTTTGTTCTTTCCAAAAATGAGATGACGGTATTTGTAATGCAATCTTTCTTGCGCTTTCCACGACAACAGTTGTATATCGGCCGGCATGCCATCCAAACGCTTGGCGAGATCTCCTTTCACCGCAGGCCGATGACGGTAGCTCCAGGCGGATTCCACCAAGGATCGGCGCAAGCGCCCGTTACCGGCTTTGGTCATACTTCCGCGCCGAGTACTCAGGCCGGTTGAACTCTCACGAGGAACCAACCCTAAATACGCCATGAGTTGGGCCGGGGAGCGGAAGCGAGTAAATGAACCGATCTCAGCAGCTAGAGTGACGGCCGTCAGTAGTCCAATCCCACGCAGGGACTGAAGCACCCGAATCAGAGTTGCCTTGGAGCCGACCGTGGCTTGCTGAACCAAGGCTTTTTCCAAACGCCCCATCCGCTGCTCGATCTCATTTAAGGTATGGAGCATCTCGTCGAAGGCTACTTGCATGGGCTCATAAGGGAATGTCAGTTGCTCCAGCCAGGAACGGTACTTCCGGGTCCAACGACGCTTTATCGTAGCCGGCGGTTCGATTTGATGGCGGAGCAGGAACTTCAATATCCGCTGGCGTGCCCGATGCGCGTCCTCTTTGGCGGCCTCCCGGGCGCGAACCAACTCCCGCAAAGCCTCGTCTTCCCGCTCCGGGACGTAGACAGGAGTCAATTCTCCTGCACGAAACAGACGGGCAAGCTGCTCGGCGTCCCGTCGATCCGTCTTCACGTGATCACCAGGGCGTTTGGGAATAAGCGACGGAGCAATGACAACGCAATGGGCTCCCATGGAGGTGATCCAGCGATAGGTTTCGTAACCTGTCGGACCTGCCTCATAACAAAACGATAGCGTTTCGGCCGGTCCCAGTTCTTTGATCAGCTTGCGCAGCGCCGCCGGAGTGTGAGGAATGCTCCCGTAATAGCGAGGAGTTTCACCGCTTGCATCTGCAATAGCAACCGAAATTTTTTCTTTGGATACATCTAAACCGACGAATTTTGTGGTAGACTGCATAGTATCAGCTCTCCTTTGCTATGTAGCTCTGAAATGGTTTGGTTTTCACTATCCATTTTAACCTACGAGATGTAGCAATATGGAGGGCTGTCTTTTGTTTACGTTCATCATAGCTAGAATTTCGAAAAGGGCTTTTTCGCAAAATAGCCGCTGATACAACCGTTAGAGTTCCGGGTACCAGCTTTGAGCAGCAGTTACATGGTAGCAGTTCCGGGTAGCAGTTCCGAGCAGCAGTTGCGTGGTAGCAGTCAGTTCCGGGTTACAGTTCCGAGCAGCAGTTGCGTGGTAGGAGTCAGTTTTGGGTTACAGTTCCGAGCAGCAGTTGCGTGGTAGGAGTCAGTTTTGGGTAGCAGTTCCAAGCAGTAATTCTGGGATAGCATGTTGCGGGGCTTCTTGAATAAAAGTGAATGCGACACTAGTGATATAGAATGCAAAACTGCATTTGATTTTTCTTAAAATGACGGTTTTGGGCGATTCAAATGCAAAAGTGCATCTCTTTAGGGGCTATCCGATTAAAAAGAGGCTCATAGACTGCACTTTTGCATTTGACGAGCCGTTTTCGGGGCATTCGTGCGAAAATCGCCTGCACTTTTGCATTTCATGGGCTTTGCTCATAGCCTAACATAGTTCTAACATAGACTAGCTTAGCATAACATAACCTCCTGTCCGTGACGGAGCCGGCCGTGAGAGAATAGCCGCCGCTCCGCCCGGTGCCCCCGAAGTGAGCCGCCGCTCCGCCCGGTGCCCCCGAAGTGAGCCGCCGTACCGCCCGGTGCCCCCGAAGTGAGCCGCCGCTCCGCCCGGTGCCCCCGAAGTGAGCCGCCGCTCCGCCCGGTGCCCCCGAAGTGAGCCGCCGCTCCGCCCGGTGCCCCCGTAGCGAGCCGCCGCACCGCCCAGTGTCCGCGAAGTGGGCCGCCGCCCGGCCCATTTCCGGCAACGAAAGGGGTTGCCAAATGACGAAGGTCAACGTTACGATAAGATCGACGTACTTTAAAGAAGCCGTGACCGCGGCTGGCGGCGTTTTTTTCGTGGAATCCTATCTTAGAACAGATGGCGGCCTCCATCCATGGGGACATTGAAAGGGAAGGTGAACCGGCCTTGGGCAAAAACAAAGCCAATCTGCTGACAAAGCTGTTGATTTCCTATTTGCTGGTGCTGCTGTTTCCGATCCTGATTATTTTGCTCTATTATTACCCCTATTCGGCGAAAGCGGTCAAGGACAAGGAAATGGATTGGAACGCCCATATCACCGAGCAGTTCATGACCTCGATGGACACGTTCACGCGGTACGTGTACAACCTCCCGTTCGAGCTCGTGCAGAACCGGGAATTCCGGCTGTATCAGGCAGGGGAGAGCGATTACCAGCGGGTGCTGATTGCGAACGAAATGAAAAAATACAACGCGACCGATGCTTTCATTTACAATACGCTGCTGTATGTGAGGAACATCGGTGTTTTTTTCTCCAAAAGTGGAAGCGCATACAGTATGGATGATATGGCCACGCCCGGAATCGGCTTTTATTATGAGAACTGGCAGCACGCTTACTTGAAGGAGACCTTGAATACGCTGAACTCCCCCATGGTTCGGCCCGTGGAGGAGGTCGTCATCCCCGGCAACAACCGGGTCCGGGTGCTGACCTTCCTGCAGCCGCTGCCGGCGGGCGGGGCGAATTCCCCCGGCGTCGTTATGATCATGGTCCGGGAGGATACGATCCTGCGCATGATGCGGTCGGTTTCGGAAGCGTATAACGGGGATATTTTTATTTTTGATGAGCGGGGGCGGCCGCTGGTGGCCTCGAATGCCGCGTTGTACCAAGCTTCCGGCGATTTGGCGGCGCTGGTGGAACGGATGGGCCAGGCGGACGGAGCGAAGGAGACGAACGGAGCAAAGGAGACGAACAGTGCAAAGGAGATGGACGGAGCGAAGGGGACGAATGGTGCGGACGGTGCGAAGGGTGCCAACGGGGCAAACGGGCCGATTTCCGGCATTCACCGGGTGGGCGGGGTCTCCTATATCGTCTCGCAAACGGTATCCGATAAAAACGGCTGGAAATACGTCAGTCTGCTCCCGGTATCCGACTCTTTGCAGGGCATCCGCACGGTTCAACGGAATACGATCCTTCTGGTCGGAGTTATCCTGCTGCTGGAAGTGATCGTGATTTACGCGTCGATCCGCAAGAACTACCATCCGATCAAACGGCTGGTCGACTTTGCCGCCGCGCTTTTCGAACCGCAGGAGCAGCGCCCGATGAACGAGATCGATACGATCCGCTATACGTTAAGCGGACTTTTTGCAACCAACAGCCGGCTGGATGAGGAAGTGAAGGAAACCCTGCCGATCAAGCGGGACCGCGTCTTGCTGGAATTGGTGAACGGGCATTTCTTTACGTGGGAGTCGATTGAGCGGGAGGCGGCGAAAACGGGGATCGATCTGACCGGCCCGCGCCTGACGGTGGCCGTGCTTTCCTGCGAAACCGAAGACGCGGAGACGGATTGGGTTCTCGGATTTTGCAAACGCAAGGAGGAGGAGCTTCCTAAAGAAGGGGCGCGCGGCTATTTTTTTAAAAGCACGTATCATCATGAACTGGTGTTTGTCTGCTCCCATGCGGAAGGTTTTGCGGTCAAGGAGGCGCTGGCCCGGCTTCAGGAGGAGCTGCAGGCGGAAGCGGGCTGGAGGACGATCGTCGGCATCGGCGAACCCGGGGAAGCCGGAAACCCCCGAGACACCGGAGACACCGGAGACCCAAAATCCGCGCACATGTCCTACTTGCAGGCGCTGCGCACGGTGGAGCAGCTGCGGCTCCGGGGCACCTGCTCCATCTTAAGCTTCGGCGAAATCGAGGTGCCCTCGTCCGGCGCGGTTTCTTATTTTGCCGAGCTGCTGCAGTCGCTGGAATGGGCCATCCTGAAAAACGAAGCCGCCCAAGTGGAGTCCCTGATCGAGCGGATCATCGGGTACCTGGGCAGCGACGGGTTGGCCCCGCATATGGTGCGCAGCGTGTATCTGAACACGGCCAGCGTTGTTTTTAACGGGCTGCAGCGGTTCCGCCAGGACGATCAAAGCCTGCTGCGGCTGACGGACGCCGCGTTCAGACCCCGGTATACGCTGGAGCAGATGTCCGGAATTCTCCGGGACAGCGGCGCCAAGCTGTGCGAGATGATCCGGGAGACGCTGCCCAAAGCCCGCCCGGCGGCGCGGGAGGAGATTCTCGCGGTGATCGAAGCGAAGGGCATGGACCCGAACTGCTCGCTGCAGCTCATGGCCGATCACTTCGGCATGTCGGTCTCGAATTTCAGCCACCACTTCAAGAAGGAGATGGGGCAGAATTTCAAGGAGTACCTCGACCGGCTGCGGATTCAGAAGTCAACCCAGTTGCTGCGCGAAAGTGGCGACACGCTGGAAGCGATCGCCGCTCAAACGGGGTACACCAATACTTCGAGTTTCATTCGCTCCTTCAAAAAAATCGTCGGGACGACTCCGGGCCAGTACCGCCAGACCTACAAGGGCTGAGCCCCGAACCGCTGCGGTCGGAAGCGGACAGATGTTGGAAGCTCCTTCCAGTGTCTGCCGGCCGCCGAGCCTCGGGGGCCTTAAGATGCGGGGGAGGGGGGCGATGCGCAGGTAGGGAGGGAAGGAGAGGAGGGGACTGGAAGCTAAGGGACTCCAAAGGCTCTATTTGCGGAAAAACGAAGGTTTGCAAAATATAACGGACCGAGAAGGCCTTATTTCCCTCAAATCGGCCCGGGTGGGCTCGTTTAGAGCGAAATAGCGTCAGCTGAGTCCGTTAGGCAGGGAAATACCCGGGAAATGGGAGGATAAGGTCGCTGGGGTCCGTTAGAGCAGCGTCCCCAGCTTAGAAAAGGCCGATGTACGCAGTGCTGCTGATTATGAAAGCAGGCGAAGGGGTAGAACCGAAGAAGGGATGGTATAGGGGGAGCCCCCGTACCTATCCCTTCCGCGCGCCCACTTATGGGTTTGTACTTTTTCTTATTTTTTCTTAGAAGCCAGCCACTCCATTAATGTTGTGTTCTTTCCATTGATCACCTTGGAGACATCGTTGTTGTACACATAAATCCAGGACCAGTGGCCATTGTATTCATAAGGTGTCCCATCGCTTTTTTTGTACAAACCGGAGGTGTCCGATACATTGTTGAATAATGACATATGGACATCCTTTGCCCCGGCGTTCACCAAGCGGCTATACGTTGAAACCGTGTAATCGATGGGGGGAACGACGGTATCCGTCTTGGCGGCGACAAACCAGATCGGCAAGTCCTTCATCTCTTTGATTTGCTTGTCGGTAATCAGACTGTCCTTTAAGGCTTCGCAGGCCACAAACGCCGCGGCAAAATAGTCTTTATAATCACGGATCATCAGCATGGTCATATACCCGCCGTTGGAATCTCCGCCAATGTAAATCCGCTTGGGATCGATATCCTTGTTTTTGGCAACATAGTCGCGGATCAAGGACATCAAGGCTTTTTCATATTTCGAGGTTCCGTCCCCAAAGCCGTTAAAACCATCCATCCAGTAGGTTGGGGTCTGAGGGGCCAATACATATGCGCCGCCAAAATAGGATTGAATGTCCTCGGAAGCAAAATTCACCGCTTTGTTTCCGGCGATGGCAATCGTCGGGTCGGTGCCCCCTTCGCCCATGCCGTGCAGCCAAATCACCAGCGGATTTTTCTTTTTGTCTTTTGCGGGTGTATAGTCCGCATACGTTAACGTAACTCCTTCATAAGCGGCTTTCCCCGTGTTAAACTCATCCACCAGCTCTCTGATTTCTCCTGCGGAGTTGTCGATAACCAGGCCGGAAATCACCCCGGATTCGGTGGTAATATCCTTTTGCTGGGTAACGGTGTATTTGTTGTCATTCCATACGCCTACATCCACATAATTCATGGCAGGGCTTAATTTTATTTCCGGACCGATCTCCATTTCCAGGACCGCATATCTTCCGGTTTCTTTGGCGGGATTGCCGTTTTGATCCGCCACATAGGCCTTGGTTACCTTCCGGTCGCCTTCCGCAATCAAAGGATCGTCCAACCGGCTGTCGCTTCTTTTTACATGTACCGTAAATGTCTCCTCGGTTACCGCGTTTTTAGGTATTGGTTGCCCCAGATCAACAATGAGTTTTGTAATTTGCGCGCCAAAATCCTCGACCTCTACAACCGTCCGATAAGAGAGGGCAGCGCTTGTCTCCGCGGCCCACGCCCCCGAGCTGAAGGTAAGGGTTGTCGTGACGGCCAGCGCCAGCAATGCCGTTGTTCTGGCCGCTTTTTTGAAGCTTGTGATCATCATGATACCTCCCACACTGGTAATTAAAACGCTTACATATTATTCTAATGATTCATTTCATCTCCTGCCTGTCATTTATTAACCAATTTGCGGTCATTTACTGACGTCTTACTTCGCGTGTGTCTTGTTCTCCTTTCGATATTGATGCGGTGTGGTTTGAAAAACCTGCCTAAACACTCGGGTAAAAGATTTCTCATTCGGAAACCCGTGATGAAGGGCAATTTGGATGACAGGCTGATCCGTGCTCATCAAGTCGCGAAACGCCCGCTCCAAACGGATGGCATTAATGTACTGAAACAAGGTCACCCCCGTATGCTTGACAAAAAAACGGGCCAAATACTCGGAAGATAATCCGAGAACCTCGGCAATTGCATTTAAAGACAGGTTCTGGTCATAATTGGCTTTAATATAATCCACAATGAATGACAGCCGCTCCGAATACTTATGCGAATCTATAACAGGAGCACGCTCATTGGTTGTTTTAAAATACTTTAATAAAACGTATACGAGCTTGTAGGATAATGCGGTTAAATGGACAGGGGCAAAAAAGTCTTGATCCCGCTTTAGGTAAGCCGCCGCCGAGTCGTTCAGCAATTTGCGCAGCTTGGCAAAATGGCGCAAACGCTGTTCATTTGTTTCCAAAGTAGATAGGCAATCAAATGAAATCAAGCTATTGCCGGGATCATTTTCTTTGATAAATTCATAAGGAATCAGCACTGTAAGTGCTTTTCTCTCCATCCCCTCCGCTTTGTTTAAGGAAAAGGAATGGATGGCATTGGAATTGATCAGCACGATATCCCCCGCTTTTGAGCGATAAGTGGCTCCATCCACATAAATATTGTCGATCATGCCCGACAACACGTAGGAGATCTCTACGCTATCGTGCCAATGAGCGGCAATGTTGACAGGTTCATTCGAAGAATGGACGATGATTTTTAGCGGAAACGAGGTATCCGTCTGCACCAGTTCGTATTTATGTTCCAATAAGTTCCCCCCTAGTTCGTCAATTGGCCGGACACAAAAAAACCCAAGAAAAATAATATGTCGATGCCAACATATCATTTCTTAGGTTTTGCCTGCCGATCAGTAACAATCCTAAGTAAGATTAAATCGAGTATAAAACAGTTGGAATATCATGTCAACGCTTTCATTGAGGGAGGGAACGGTCGGGGGTGGAGATATTTCTATTCACTGCTCTGCAGTTTTTGAAAATCTGCAAATCAGGCCACTTGAAGATTAGAAGGGCTTTTTTTACCTGTTTCATGGACTCGAGTGTATAAAATCGTAAAGAGAAAGAGCCGACACTCCAATGTCGGCTTAGTAATAAAATAGTTATCATATTTCACTTACTTAAGGAAGTATAAAGTTATGGGGGCCCGAAGCTTTTACTCGGCCTTATAAATATTATATTTTTTGGAACTATTTCCAAGATAAATCTACGCTTGCGTCATCGTTTGATCCTGCCTTAGGAGTAAATGTTACACTAAGTGGCCCCCAAGCTACAGATACAGAATAATTTCCCCAGGTGTTATTTTTGGCTTGTATATATTTAGCAACTACTCTATTAACTGCACTGGAACTTTTCTTTTTCATAGTTAATTTAACTGTGCCCTTATATTTTGAGAACCAAGTTGAAGCAAAATCGCCTGAAAAATCCCACGAAGCTCCATATAATGAGTAACCTGAAGGATTACCACTATTGCCCACTCCAGAGCTGGTTACACTACTCCATCTAGAGCCATTAGCATATGTTTCCCATCTTTGTATAGCTCCTGCGTATCTCCCGGATTGGATTTCCCAACCTTCTGGGACAGCAATAGCTATACTATCCTTTTGAATACCCGTTGGACTGTCCGCAGGGGGATTTTTCCACTCAAAAGAAGCATAAATTTCATCCATGGCTACTCCATTAATACTTACAGAAAAATGTTGGATTCCAAGGGTTAAATCCGCAGATGAAATACTATACGGTGATACACGTGAATCAGTACTTAAAAGTTCAAGTTCTCCTGTTGTAGCATTCACCCTATACGCACTTTGAGATGAACCTTTGTACTTTAGATCCTCACCGGATTCTGTAACAATTAGTGATTTTTCATTAAAATCTAAAGAATTCAACACATCCTGAGGCATACCTGAATCTAATAGAATCTGATTTAACTCGGCTTCTGAATACTTACTATCTTCAGCAAAAGTCAACCCAGAGAAAGCTAAAGAACAAACCAACATAACAACTAGTGTTTTAAACGTTTTTTTCATTCTTTACCTCCATCTTCTATTTTATTTATAATAAGACAGAAAGGAGCTTGATGTTATGTATAAAAAGAGGGTACCTTTTCTGTTTATTATCGCATTAATAATATTTTTAACAGGCTGCTCTACTTCTAAAAGTAGTGTTACTTCATACATCAAAATCTTAGAAAAAGAGTCATCCAAAAATAATTACTGGATTATTGCTGTTAATCCATACGATTCACGATCCAAGGAAATCTCTATTCTAATTAAAGATAAAAACACTTGGAATTTACTTTTGCTTAATAAAATTTACTTCGCCACTTATGAATCTATTTATTCTAATTCTACAAAATTTAACCTTAAAGAGATTGATTATCCAGATGAATAAATTATACCATAATTTACAATTATTTTCCATAATTGTTATTGTCTAAATTGTTAACAATGACGAAAGTGACTGAGTTCCTAATGGCTGCTCGAACGGATCAGGCCATCGAGTACCAAAAAAGCTGATTTCGAACCGCAGATAACCGTAAGATGACGGGCACCTGCGGTTTTTGCTTTGTTCGAAGACACAGTTTTTGAAAATCTACAAAATTTGAATTCCGCATATAAAGACGGAAAGATATTACCCCATCCGCCAAAAAAATAAGCGCTTTCAAAAAATGATTACCGCGCCAAAACTGCCTGTTTACGCGGCCTTACGCCTCCCTTTAAAGTCAATAGTACCTGGTTCGGCCAGGCAAAGCTGCGGCAGCGGTCCGCAGAAACGAGGCGCCAGCATGAACGGTGTCCAAATCTAACATTTGGAGGTATGGAAATGCGCAAAAAGGTAACCGTTTTCACATCGCTCGTCTTGATTACAGCCATACTGCTGGCAGGGTGCGGTTCAGGGGGGAACAGCGGGGAAACCGCGAATGCGCCGGGGGCCGGAAATACGTCCGGAGAAAAAGTGAAGCTGACGGCGATTATGACGAAGCATCCGCTGACCAAGCCGCTGGCGGAAATGGAGTGGCTGCAGCAAGTGGAGGATGCCGCCGGCGTGGACATCGAGTGGCAGGAGATCACCGCCGATTGGGGGCAGAAAAAAGGCACGATGCTGGCGAGCGGCGATATCCCGGATCTGTTTATCGGCCCCAACGTCATTACGGATGCGGACTTCGCCCAGTTCCAGGGACTGTTCCAAGACTTGTCGGCGATGCTGGATCAGGCTCCGAATGTACAGGCTATGTTTAGCGCGAAACCGGAGACGAAGCTGATCGCCACCCAGCCGGACGGCAAAATTTACGGCCTCCCGAAATACCAGCGGTTCTGGCCGGCGGCCTCGACCCGGCAGTACATTAACAAGCAATGGCTGGATGAGCTTGGCCTTGACATGCCGACGACCTGGGATGAGCTGTACGACGTGCTTGTGGCGTTTAAGGAGAAGGACGCCAACGGCAACGGCGACCCGAACGATGAAATCCCGCTGGACTGGCCGGGCGGCATCGGCGGCTATTTTAACCCGGCGGTACTGATGGGCAGTATGGGCGTCACTTTATCGGACGGGAACGCGGAAGGCTATTTCGTCGAAGACGGCCAGGTGAAAAACTTCCTGATCGACGAACGTTACAAAACGATGGTCGCTTTTCTCAGCAAGCTGTACCAGGCCGGGGTGATCAATAAGGAAGTGTTTACCCATGACTATACGAAATTTCAATCGACCGCCCGCGGGGAAGGCGATACGGCAAAGGTCGGCTTCACCTGGGGCTGGGTGGCGTCGGACCGGTTCGGGGAGCAGCTCGCGCCGCAATATGCGTCCATGCCGCCGCTGAAGGTGTCCGCCGATTATACGGGCAAGCTGGCCTGGACCTATGATTATTACAATTTGAACTATGGCGTGAACCATATCGTCATGTCGGCGAAGAGCAAAAACAAAGAGGCGGCCATGCGCTTCATCAACGAGATGTATGATCCGAAGGTGGGCATGCAGGTGCTGTTCGGCTCGCTTGGCCCCAACATTAAGGACAACGGGGACGGCACCTACAGCGTACTGCCGCCGGCGGACCCGAAAATGGACCCGGGCACGTGGAAATGGACGTCGACGATGGCGGACAACGGCGCTTTTTATATCTCCGACGACCTTCAGCTCACGCTGGGCAAAGACATGCAGGAAGTAATCGGACAGTCCAAACCTTTGGAGGAAGCGCTGCAGGCGGACCTGGCGAACGATATTTTTCCGGCAATGTTTATTAAGTATTCTACCATGGACAACAACACGCTTAGCCTGAACAATACGAACATTATGAACCTGGCCAATTCCAGCTTTGCCAAGTGGGTCACCAAGGGCGGCGTCGAGGCGGAATGGGACGCTTACGTCAAGGAGGCCGAAAAGGCCGGGATCACGAAAAACCTGGAAATCATGCAGAAATACTACGACGAATACAAAAGCAAGCAGTAAGGAGGCGGGAGATACATGCAGGCTCGCAAGGGACTTCAGGCCATCGTACGCGACTATCAATTGTGGATTATGATCCTGCCGGCGATTATCGTGATTCTGATTTTCAACTATATTCCGCTGTACGGGATTCAGCTCGCTTTCCGCGACTACGACTTCAGCAAAGGGCTGACCGGGGGAACGTGGCGGGGGCTGGCGTATTTTCAGCAGTTCATCGACAGCTATCTGTTCACCGACCTCATGCGGAACACGTTTTTGATCAGTTTGGCGAGCATTGTGCTCGGCTTTCCGGCGCCGATTGCGCTGGCGTTAATTCTTAATCAGATCCGGCGCAAAAAAATGAAGCAGCTGATGCAAACGACGGTGTATTTGCCGCATTTTATCTCGGTCATTGTACTGGTCGGCATGCTCAACGTGCTGTTGTCCCCGGAAACCGGGGTCGTTGGCCATTTGCTGAAATCGCTGGGGCTTGGGCACATCAATCTGCTGGCGTCCACCTCCACCTTTATTCCGGTGTATGTGCTTTCGGATATTTGGCAGCACTGCGGCTGGAACAGCATCATTTATCTGGCCGCTTTGTCGACGGTGGACCCCCAGCTTTACGATGCCGCCAAAATCGACGGCGCCAGCCGCTGGCAGACGATCCGGTACGTCGATTTCCCGGCGCTCGTGCCGACGATTATCATTTTGTTCATTCTCAGCATGGGGAGCATCCTCAGCACGGGGTTCGAGAAAATTTTCCTGATGCAAAATTCGCTCAATCTTCCGGTCTCCGAAGTCATTGCCACCTATGTGTACAAAATCGGGATCGTCTCCAACCAGTTCAGCTTGGCCTCGGCGATCGGCTTGTTTAATACGGTCATCAACTTCGTGTTCCTGTATGCCATGAACGCCATCTCGAAACGAGCGTCGCAAACGAGCCTGTTCTAAAAACTATATGGAAGGAGGGGGATGGATATGGGGCGAACCGGAATACCGACTCCGGGGAAGGAGTTTGTGTTCAAAGCGGCCGGCGTGCGGCCGGACGGCAAGGAGCTGGCGTTTAAAACGGCTCTAGCGTTGGTGTGTACGGTCATCTTTCTGCTGATCGTTTATCCGCTGTATTTTATCGTGATCGCTTCGTTCAGCGATTCCACACTTGTTTCCACGGGTAAAGTGCTGTTTTGGCCGAAAAACGTCAGCTTGTTCGGGTATCAGGAGATTTTCAAGGACGCGCGGATCTGGACCGGTTACCGCAACACGGTGTTCTACACCCTGTTCGGTACCCTGGTCAATCTGGTGTTTACGCTGCCGGCCGCCTACGTGTTGTCCAGGCGGGAATTTCGGGCGAGACGGGTGATCATGTTCCTGTTTGTGGTGACGATGTTTTTTAACGGGGGACTGATTCCGACTTACTTACTGATGAAAGACCTGCATCTGACCAACACGATCTGGGTGTTCATTCTCCCGTTTTGCGTCAACGTGTTTTATTTGATCATCGCCCGCACTTTCTTTGAAACCTCGCTGCCGCAGGAGCTGCACGAGGCCGCGGTGATGGACGGCTGCTCGCATTTCACCTTCTTCGTGAAGGTGGCATTGCCGCTGTCGAAGGCGCTGGTCTCCGTGATCGGCCTGTACTACCTGGTCGGACATTGGAACGATTTTTTCACCGCGCTGATCTATATCCGCGACAACGACCTGCAGCCGCTGCAGATCGTACTTCGCGACATCCTGCTGTCCAATCAAGTGTTTGCCAGCGGGGCCGGCACCGGCGGCGACGCCGGCGGGTACGCCCAACGGTATGCCGACCAGATCAAATACGGCGTCATCATCGTGTCCACCCTGCCGATCCTGATCATCTATCCGTTTATCCAGAAATACTTCGAGAAAGGCGTGATGATCGGATCGATCAAGGGGTGAAGGTGTAGAAAAACTACCGCTATTCTATAGCACAACCTTGAAATCGGCGCGTGATAATCGGCTGTTGGAACAACTACAGCTAGAACTGCCGGTCGGCAGGCAGCCAGCAGGCAGTCGGCAGGCCCAGCGGCATCGACGTCAGCAAGCCGCCAGTAGGCCCAGCGGCAGCGCCTCCAGTAAGCCGCCAGTAGACCCGTCGGCAGCGCCTCCAGCAAGCTGCCAGCAGGCCCATGGCAGGCCGCCAGCCTACAAAGTAGCGGCACTTTATGTACTTATTTTCCGGATCCAGGGATGTTCATCTCCATTAGCGACATTTTATGTACTTATTTCTCTATGAATGGTCTGGAACGCGGAGATTTCCTTGCGGCGGGGGGAAATAACGACATAAATTGCTTCTATTTCTCTCAAATGAACGGATATCGCTGGAATAACGGCATTTTTTTCCTTTATTTTAACGAGTTTGCTACCAGTGATCGATCTGTCCGGAACATTTCTCAGCTAACGGTTGCCACTGCGCTTATTTTGCCGAAAAAGCAGAGGCTTCATATCTAACGGTTGTGATCGCGCTTATTTGGGCGGAACAGCCCCTTTCCCGACAAAAAAAGGCAAATAAGCTCACCGGCAACCGTTACATTTTGCAGAACCCCGTTTTTGCCCAATTAGCGGCGCTGACAACCGTTAGATTTTCCCGTTCCTCCTATCGTCGCCTCTTCCAAGTAGCGGATCGGTTTTGCGCTATACAAACTTCCGGCCGTACTAGCCGGTCCGTCAAGGTTTCCGGCAATTTGCTTTGCGTCTGGGCGGCGGCGACAACGCCAATTTGCTGATTAAGTTACTTTTGCGATGATTGGCGGTTCCGCCCGCCCCCCTTCACAACATCAGCCACACGACCACCGGGGCCAGCACGGAGCCGCACACGGCGCTAAGGGTCAGGGCCACCGTGCTGGTGGATACGACGACCGGGCCGAATTCTGCGGCTTTGCTCGTTCCGAGGGCATGGGAAGCGGCGCCGAAGCCGATCCCCCGCCCGATGTCGCTGGTGATTCCGCAGCATTTGAAGATGATGGGCCCCAGCACCACGCCGGTAATTCCGGCAATCATCACAAAAGCGGAGGTAATCGGCGCATTGCCCCCCAAGCTCCCGGAGATTTCCATCGCTACCGGCGTTGTGATCGATTTGGGCAGAAGCGAGATCAGCAGTTCCCTGGGATATCCCAGCCATAAAGCAAACCAGATTCCGCTGATCATCCCAGCCGCGATACCTACGACTGCTCCGGCGAGCACCGCTTTCCATTCTTTCAGCAGCGCGTCAAGCTGCTTGTACATCGGATAGGCGAGCGCCACTACGGCGGGTCCAAGGCAGTACTGCAGCCATTGTCCGCCCCTCATGAACGTTTCGTAGGAGGTTCGCGTCCCCATCAATAAGGCGATCACGAGCGCCGAACAGGTTAAGGTCGGGACGAGAATGGCCCATTTTAGCCGGCGGTACAGAGCGCTCATCAGCAGGAACAACAGGACGATCCCTAAGGCTACGCCTGCTTCGAAAAGGACTTCACGCATGCAGCCGCCTCCTTGTTTTTTGCTGTGATCCTGCCCGCCGCCTGTGCAACCGCTCCGGCCAGAATCATGGTCAGCAGCGTGCTGAGCACGACAATCGCAATCAGCCATTGTCCGCCTCCGGTGAACACGTGAAAATAGTCCATGACACCAACCGTCGCCGGTACCAGGAATAAGGGAATGTATTTTTGCATAAAAGTGGCTCCATGTTCCAGCCATCCGGCGGGAACGATCCGCAGCTTCAGTGCCAGAAACAGCAGCACAAGTCCAAAGATGCTCCCCGGAATCGGGGCCTTGCTGAGCGTCTGGACCAGCGCTCCCACACCGTAGAATCCAGTGAGTACGGCAATTTGCAAGAAGAAGTGAATGATTTTCATAGTGTTGTGAAGAGGTAAACTCTCTCTCGTTGCGCCCCCTTGAAGTCTAAAAATGCGTGTTCAAAAAGTCAGGTTTTCAGCACCGAGAAGGTTGAATGAAGCTAGGGACTGAGGAGCGGAGCGTACGTTTTGGGTACGTGAGCACCGGAAGGCCCGGCTGAATTCAAGATTCGATGCCGAATCCACTTCATGACCTGCTTCGTGATCAAAAGATGACTTTTTGAACAACCCCTAAAATGTAAAGCTATCTTATCCCAATCTATGACGATCTTACAAGAGGCGAAAAAAGGAACAAAAAAGAAAGCGTTGACATGAAAATGATTCTATGCTAACTTGATGGTGCAACAACTTAACCGAATACGGGATTGTTACTGGTGATGCAGGCAAGACCTAAATTGTAGAGCTTGGGATACGTAGGTGTATTCCGGGGACTCTTACGATTTAGGTCTTTTTGTGTTTTCCGGGGCACTTCCAAGGACAACAATGAATGTTAAGGGGGATGAACGATGGGCAAGTTTACGGAGCTATCCAACCGCATCGTGGAGCATGTGGGCGGAGAAAAGAACGTTACCGAGCTGTATCATTGCATGACACGGCTGCGTTTCAAGTTGAAAGATTTCGGCAAGGCGGACAAGCAGCAACTGGAGCGGTTGGATGGAGTCATTACGGTGGTTCAAGGGAATGGACAGCTTCAGGTCGTGATTGGAAATGAGGTGAATGCCGTTTACAAAGAAATTATCGCGAACCATGACATCAAGCCGGCGGGAGAAGCCAAAGAGGATGCCAAAAGTGAAAAAACAGGCAACCTCATCACGCGCTTCTTCAACACGATGTCCGGCATCATGACGCCGATCGTCCCCGCATTGGCCGGTGCGGGAATGCTGAAAGCGGTGCTTGTCATCCTCAGCACGACCTTGGGGATTTTGGCGCAGGACAGCAGCACTTACAAAATTCTGGCCGCCGCCGGCAACAGTGTGTTTTATTTCCTGCCGTTGCTGCTGGCGATTTCCACGGCCCGCTACTTCGGCGCAAACATGTTTGTGTCCCTGACCATTATGGGCGCTTTGCTGGAGCCGAATTTTACCGGACTGATGGAGAACATCGGGGATGTCACCCGCTTCCTCAACATTCCGGTCGTGCTGATGTCCTATACCGGCACGCTGATTCCGGCTATGCTGACGATCTGGGTTTATTCCCATATGGAACGGTATCTGAAAAAAATCATCCCGGCCAACATCCAGATGTTTGCCGTACCATTAGTGTCGCTGCTGATCATGGTGCCGCTCGCCGCCGCGGCGATCGGTCCGGTCGGCGTCTATCTGGGGAACGGCATCGCTTCCGGCATTAACTATCTGAGCAACTCCAGCGGATTGGTCATGGGCGCCCTGATCGGAGGAGGCTGGACGCTCCTTGTCATGTTCGGCCTGCATTGGGGCATCGTCCCGGCCATGCTGAACAATCTCAGCCTTCACGGCTTCGATACGATCAAGCCGCCGTCCGCAGCCGCCACCTTCGCTTCTTCCGGCGCGGCGTTGGGGGTATTCCTCAAGGCCAAGGACAAAAAGCTGAAGGCTTACGCTTTGTCGGCGCTGATGCCGTCGATCCTGGCCGGGGTCACGGAGCCGATCGTTTATGGAATCTCCGTCAAGCTGAAGCGTCCCTTGATCGCGCAAATCATCGGCGGCGTCATCGGCGGGGCGATCATCGGCGCGTTCCATACGACCGTGCTGGCCTATGTTTTCCCGGCGGTGACCACGCTGCCCGCTTTTGCGACGGATACGTTCGTGTATTTCCTGATCGGCATTACGGCTTCTTTTGTCATCACGGCGGTGCTGACTTACATTTTGGGCTTTGAAGAGCAGATTGATGAAGGTACGTCCAAGAGCCCGGCGGCGGCTGAGGAGAGTAAAAATAACCCAAGCCCGGCGGTGCCGGCGGCAGCAAACGATGTTTCCGGCGTATCCGCACCGGTCAGCGGCCAAATCATCCCGCTTCAAGAGGTGTCCGATCAGGTCTTCTCGTCCGGAGCGATGGGAGACGGGGTAGCCATCCTTCCCGAGGAAGGCAAAATTTATGCCCCGGTATCCGGTACCATCACCTCAATCGCCAAAAGCAAACATGCCGTCGGCATTACGGCGGAGGATGGCTTTGAGCTGCTGATCCATGTAGGATTAAACACCGTGAAACTCAAAGGAGCGCCGTTCGAGGTGAAAGTCGCTGAAAACCAGCAGGTCCGTGAAGGCGATTTACTGCTGGAATTTGACCCTGAAGCGATTCGGGAAGCAGGCTTGGAACTGACCACGCCGATCATTATCACGAATATGAACACATTCAATACCGTCGAGGTCACCGCCAAGCGGCAAGTGCTGTACCGCGAGCCGCTGCTGGAGCTCCGTTAAGAGGCAGTAACCTTCTCGGTGCTGAAAACCTGACTTTTGAACACTTATTAAGACTTATCAAGACTTATTAAAACTTATCAAAACCGCAGCAAATTTACGCTTAGGAGGAGGTTCAACGTATGGAACATCGCAGTAAAGCTCCGTTTCCTGCCGGCTTTTTATGGGGCTCGGCTTCGGCGGCTTACCAGGTCGAAGGGGCCTGGGATGCCGATGGAAAAGGGCCTTCCGTGTGGGATGTTTTTACGAAACAGGAAGGGACCACGTTCAAGGGCTCGAACGGCGATGTCGCCGTCGATCACTATCATCGCTACAAGGAAGATATTGCGCTGATGGCCGAGCAGGGGCTGAAGGCGTACCGCTTCTCCGTTGCCTGGAGCCGCATTTATCCGGCTGGACGGGGGGAAGCCAACGAACGGGGGCTAGCTTTTTATGACGACCTGATTAATGAACTGATCGCGCACGGGATTGAGCCGGTTCTGACCTTGTATCATTGGGACCTGCCCCAGGCGCTGATGGATGAATACGGCGGCTGGGAATCGCGGCGGATTATTGAGGATTTCAACCACTATGCCGTTACTCTTTTCAAGCGCTACGGGGACCGGGTAAAGTACTGGGTGTCGCTCAATGAGCAAAATTATTTTGTCAGCTACGGCTACGAGACCGGGCTGCACCCACCGGGTGTGCGGGACCGCAAACGCATGTACGAAGTGAATCATATTGCCAATCTGGCCAATGCCACCGTGATTCGTTCGTTCCGTGAGATCGTGCCGGGCGGGTTGATCGGACCCAGCTTTGCCTACAAGCCTTATTATCCGGTCAATTCCGATCCGGCGAACATGTTGGCTTACGAAAACAGCGAGGAGCTGAACAATTACTTCTGGATGGACATCTACGCGTGGGGACGCTACCCGGCCGCCGCTTGGGCGTACCTGGAGGATAATGAACTCGCTCCGGCGATTCACGATGGCGATTTCGAGCTGCTGGCCTCGGCCAAGCCTGATTTTATGGGCGTCAATTATTATCGGACCACGACGGTTGAGCAGTACGGACTGCAGCAGCGGTTGGAGCTTGGACACAAAAATACGACCGGGGCAAAGGGTTCGACCAAGCCGACCGGCATCCCGGGCATGTACAAAACCACCGCCAATCCCTACGTGGAGACCACCAATTGGGACTGGGACATCGATCCCCAGGGGCTGCGGGTCGGTTTGCGCAGAATCGCGAGCCGCTACCGGCTGCCGGTTTTTATTACCGAAAACGGCCTCGGCGAATTCGACAAACTGGAACAGGGCGATGTCATTCATGACGATTACCGCATCGATTATCTCCGCAGCCATATCTCCGCGATTCAGGATGCGATTACGGACGGAGTGGAGGTTATCGGCTACTGCTCCTGGTCATTCACGGACCTTTTGAGCTGGCTGAACGGTTATCAGAAGCGTTATGGCTTCGTATACGTGGACCGGGACGAGACGGACGCCAAAGAGCTGCGCCGGATCAAGAAGGATAGCTTTTATTGGTACAAACAGGTCATCGCCAGCCATGGCGAACAGCTATAGTTGAACCTTACCATTCAAACTGAAACGGAGGAAAATATATATGATCTCGACAACATCGTTTCCGGAACATTTTCTATGGGGCGGCGCTATCGCCGCCAATCAGGCCGAAGGCGCCTGGAATGAAGACGGGAGAGGGCCCTCGATCAACGATGCGTTAAGGCATGGGATCGTCAACGGCGTGCTGGATGATGCGATTGATCCGAACGCCTATTATCCAAGCCATGAGGCCATCGACTTCTACCATCGCTATAAAGAAGACGTGGCCCTGTTCGCGGAAATGGGTTTCAAGTGCCTGCGCACTTCGATTGCCTGGTCGCGGATTTTCCCCAACGGTGATGAACAGCAGCCTAACGAAGCGGGCCTGCAATTTTACGACAATCTGTTCGACGAACTGCTCAAGCATGGTATCGAGCCGGTCATTACCATTTCCCACTTTGAGACTCCGCTGCATCTGGTGCGGGAATACGGCGGCTGGACGAACCGGAAGCTCGTGGCTTTTTTTACGCGTTATTGCGAAGTCATCTTCAAGCGCTACAAAAATAAGGTCAAGTATTGGATGGGCTTCAACGAAATCAATCATATGCATACGATCCCGCTGGCGGCGGGGGCGATCGAGCTGCGCAACCCGGAGCGGAAGCTGCAGGATATTTATCAGGCGAGCCACCATCTGTTCGTAGCCAGCGCCGCCGCCGCCAAGCTGCTGCGCGAGATCATCCCCGGCGCCCGCATGGGCTGCATGCTTTCCTTGAGCATCATCTATCCGAACTCTTGCCATCCGGATGATGTGTTTGAGACCTATGAGCTGAGACGCCGCTCGCTGTTCTATTCGGACGTGCTGCTGCGCGGGGAATATCCAAGCTATGCGGAGCGGATTTTTAGAGAACATGGCATAGAGCTTGCTATCGAACCGGGCGATTTGGAGCTGATTCGAGCCTATCCGGCCGATTATATCGGATTCAGCTACTACCGCAGCACGACCCATAAGGCGGGGATGCCTATCCTGGGCAACACCGGCGGGATTATGGGCCTGGACAACCCCCATCTCACCAAAACCTCGTGGGGCTGGCCCATCGATCCCAAAGGGCTGCGGTATGTCTGCAATGAAATCTACGACCGCTACCGGAAGCCGATTTTCATCGTGGAGAACGGGTTTGGCGACCGGGATGAGATCGGTGCGGACGGCACGATCGCCGATGACAGCCGCATGAAATATTTGAATCAGCATCTGCTCGAACTCCATCAGGCGATCCAAGACGGATGCGAGATTATGGGCTACACCTGGTGGGGGCCGATCGACATCGTCAGCGCGGGCACCGGCGAAATGAACAAGCGGTACGGCTTCATCTATGTGGATAAAGACAATGAAGGCCGGGGCACATTACGGAGAATGAAGAAGAAAAGTTTTGACTGGTATCGGCAAATCATTGCTACGAACGGAGAAATCCTCCTAAAGGCAAAGGATGATTCGGATGCGAATAGAGCGAGTACTGAACAATAATGTGATCATCGTCGTGAACGAAAACCGCAAGGAATCGGTCATTATAGGGAAGGGAATCGCCTTCCAAAAGAAGGCCGGAGACCAGGTCGACAAGGACAAGATCGAAAAAATGTTCACTTTGGACAACAAGGGATTGTCCGAGAAGCTTCAGGCCCTGTTGGCCGAGATTCCGATGGAGCATATGGAAGCATCCGAGAAGATCATCCAATATGCCAAGCTGCACCTGGGAAAAATCCTGCATGACAGCATTTACGTCACGCTTACGGATCATATCAGTTTTGCCATCAAGCGCGCCTTCAAGGGCATGGATATTAAAAATCCGCTCTTATGGGAGGTCAAACGTTTCTATAAGGAAGAGTTCGAGGTCGGACTTGAGGCGTTGAAAATGTTGCGCCAGGATCTTGGCGTCGTGCTCCCCGAGGACGAAGCGGCGCAGATCGCCCTTCATCTGGTGAATGCCGAGCTGAATGAGAACATGGGCAATATGGTCGATATCACCAAAGTGATGCATGATGTTCTGAGCATCGTCCGCAAGCATTTCGGCATCGAATACGACGAGGAGTCATTGGCCTATTTCCGCTTCATTACGCATCTGAAATTTTTTGCCCAGCGGCTGATCAACGGGACCGACATCACCAGTACGGACAACGCCCTGTTTGGGATGGTCAAGGAGCAGTACAGGGAGGCCTTTGCCTGCGTGGAGCGAATCAAGGTCTACATCCGCAAAACTTACCATCGTGAACTGACGAATGAAGAGATGCTGTATTTGACCATTCATATCGAGCGGGTTGTGAGCTAGGATCAGAAAATCTAAAAGGACCGTCAGGGTGATCTCCCTGGCGGTTTTTCTTTGAACATCTGGTCTATGGGTGCGCCGTTGAATAGTTGCAAAAGATACAGTTACTCATCGGAAAACGAAGTGAGGCGCTTTTAAAATGTAAATCATGCAATTAAATCTGCCTTATTCGTAGGGCAGGCGCAGAGGTTGGGGTGTAGTTGCAGGAAATGCAATTAAAACGTGTTAACCTGCCGCTTCGTTGAAATCTAGTTGTACGTTTTGCAACTATTCATTCGTCAGAGCCCGTTCCCGCCATGTCTGCGATTTTAATAAACTTGAACAATTCATTTAATCCAGCGCAAACAGTCCCTACCTATACTCTAATTGGGTTGAAACCAACAGAAATACATATGAAACCCACAATAATCCACAGGGAGTGCGAAGAAAACATGAAATCATGGTTAAAGAAGCAACTGGCGTTTGGCCTTGTTCTGTCCTTGTTTGTTTTGATGCTTGCGGCTTGTGGAACCGGCGGCAGTAAAGCAGGAAGCTCCAACGCAAGCGGAAATGCTGCCGCCAATTCAGGTGCCAATGCAGGTGGCAATTCCGGCGCCGGAGCTCCGGCCGAGGAAATCTCATTGGCCGATCTGGAGAAGAAGGCGAAGGAGGAAGGCTCCGTAGTCAGCGTTGGCATGCCGGATTCGTGGGCGAACTGGAAAGATACGTGGGCGGACCTGCAAACCAAGTACGGACTGACGCATACGGACACGGATATGTCGAGCGCCGATGAAATCAACAAATTCGAGGCCGAGAAGGACAAGCCGACGGCGGATATCGGCGACGTGGGGATCGCCTTTGGGCCGGTAGCGGTGGATAAGGGGGTAACTCAACCCTACAAAACTTCGTATTGGGATGAGATTCCGGATTGGGCCAAGGATCAGGACGGGCACTGGGTCGTAGGTTATACGGGCTCGATCGCGTTCTTCACCAACACGGATCTGGTCAAGCAGGCGCCGCAAAGCTGGGAAGATCTAAAGAACGGCGACTATAAAATCATCGTTGGCGACGTCACGAAAGCAGCGCAAGCACAAATGGCCGTGTTGGCGGCCGCAATGGCTTACGGCGGCGATGAAACGAACATCGAGCCGGGGATCGCTTATTTTGAAGATCTGGCCAAAAAAGGACGCCTGTCCAATGCCGAAGCTTCGCTGGCCAACATCGAGAAGGGCGAAGTGCAAGTGACCCTGTTCTGGGACTTCAACGCGCTGAACTATAGAGATCAACTGGGCGGCGTGGATAAGTTCAACGTCACCATTCCCAAGGAAGGCAGCGTCGTCAGCGGCTATGCCACGATCATCAACAAATACGCTCCGCATCCGAACGCCGCCAAATTGGCCCGCGAGTATATTCTGAGCGATGCGGGTCAAATCAACCTGGCAAAAGGTTACGCCAGACCGATCCGCGAAAGCGTCCAGCTTCCTGAAGATGTGGCGGCCAAGCTGCTGCCTGCCGAAGCCTATGCCAACGTCAAGCCGGTTAGCGATTACAAGGCCTGGGAAGAAACAGCGAAGCAGCTTCCCCAACTGTGGCAAGAGCGCGTGCTTGTGCACATGAACTAGCAGCAGCACTCCTAGCTCGAAGAACGATTGAAGTCCTAGGTGGAGCGTCATCGTCCTGTACGAATGGCGCTCCTTATAGAATTTATAGGTTTTTGGGGTTATTTCCAATAGGGGAGGGAGAGGCGTGAAGCGTAAAAATCGCTGGTTTTTGCTCGGGCTGGTTCCTTTTGCCGTGATGATCGCCCTGTTCCAACTGGTCCCCATCCTGTCCATGCTGACGGGAAGCATTAGTCAAGGGGACGGCTCAGGTTTTACGTTCGATTATTATGCCAGAATTCTGCAAAGCGATTATTATCTCAAAGCCATCAAAAACAGTCTGCTGATTTCGGTGTTTTCCAGCGTGATCGGGGTTGCCGTGGGGCTCGTTTGCGCTTATTCCGTGACGCGCTTTGCGCCCAGGATGCGGGATCGCCTGATCATGTTGTCCAATATGACCTCGAATTTTGCCGGCGTTCCGCTGGCCTTCGCTTATATTATTCTGCTGGGCAGCAACGGGGTGTTTACTTTGCTGTTTAAGCAGTGGGGCTGGAATGTGTTCGACGGTTTCAATTTATACAGCTGGTCGGGGCTGGTGCTGGTTTATATTTATTTTCAGGTCCCCCTTGCTTTATTGCTGCTGTACCCTTCCTTTTACGGGATTCGCGAGCAGTGGAAGGAGGCGGCGGCGCTCCTCGGCGCCAGTACGTGGCAATTTTGGCGGACGATCGGCATCCCGGTGCTTATGCCGGCCGTATTCGGAACGTTGGGGATTTTGTTCGCCAACAGCATGGGGGCGTACGCGACGGCTTATGCCCTGGTCGGAAGCAATTTCAATTTGCTCGCCGTGCGGATCGGCAACCTGGTCTCGGGCGACGTGGTGAACGAACCGCAACTCGGGAACGCGCTCGCGGTGATTATGGCGTTATCGACCCTGCTGGCGGTCTTTTTAAATCATAAGATGACCCAGCGTTCGAATCGGTTTCAATCCGGCTTCGTTACGCCAAAAGCCCGCAGCCCGCGGAAATGGCCCAAGCTGAAATCCTCGGCCTTGAAGGAGGAATTGTGATGGAGGCACCAAGCAGAAAAGCCGGCTGGGGGCATCGTTCGCTCATGCTGTTGCTGATGGTCTACTTGCTCCTTCCTCTACTGGCCACGCTCATTTACGCATTTGCCAAGGAATGGCAGGCCACCATCCTGCCGGAGAGCTGGACACTGGAATGGTTCGGTGAGATGTTTCGGGATACGCGATTTCTGGATGCGCTGTGGAAATCTTTCTATTTATGCCTGATCAGCGTGGCGCTCAGCCTTGCGGTTATGCTGCCGGCCGTGTTTATCATTACGGTTTATTTGCCACGGCTGGAAAGCTTCATGAAAGGGATCGTCGTACTCCCTTATGCCGTGCCCGGGGTCGTCGCCGCCGTAGGACTGATTCGCGCCTATTCTTCCGGACCGCTTAACATTTCAGGCACCGCCTATATTTTGATCGGCGCGTATTTCATCGTTATTTTGCCGTATATGTATCAGGGCATCCGCAACAGCTTGTTGACCGTTTCGGCGGTGGAGCTGCTGAATGCCGCGGAGATGCTGGGCGCCAGCCGCAGCAAGGCCTTTGTTAGCGTGATTTTGCCGAATATCTGGCCTGGGGTCATGACTTCGACTTTATTATCCTTCTCCGTCCTGTTTGGCGAATTCGTCTTAACGAATATGCTGGTGGGGGGACATATTCAGACCATTCAGGTATATTTGGCCCGCAGGATGAATGAAAGCGGACATTTGGCCAGCGCGATTGCCATTTCCTACTTTCTGTTTATTCTGGCGCTGTCCATGGTCCTGATGAAGCTCGGCAAAAAAGTGAACAGGGGGATAGCGGAATGAAACCTTATTTAAAGCTGGCAGGAATCCGCAAGCAGTTTGGAGATACGACGGTGCTGAACCAGGTGAATTTGAATATCCGCGAAGGGGAGCTTGTCACCCTGCTGGGGCCCTCCGGCTGTGGAAAAAGCACGCTGCTGCGCTGCATCGCCGGGCTGACGGAACTAAATGACGGGCAGATTTGGCTGGACGATAAGGATATCGTCAACTTGCCCCCGCGCAGCCGGGAGATTGGCATGGTGTTTCAATCTTACGCCCTGTTTCCCAACATGACGGTTAGTGAAAATATCGGGTACGGGATGAAAATGCGCGGAGCCGCCAAGGAGGCCAGACGCCAAAGAGCCGAGGAATTGCTGGAGCTCATCGATATGGCGGACAAGCGGGATGCGTATCCCCAGCATCTGTCGGGAGGGCAGCAGCAGCGCGTGGCGCTCGCCCGTTCCCTGGCCGTACAGCCCAAGGTTCTGCTCTTGGATGAACCGCTCAGCGCGCTTGACGCGAAAATCCGCAAAAACCTGCGCACCGAAATTCGCGAGATCCAGAAAAGATTCAACATGACCACGATCTTTGTGACCCATGATCAGGAAGAGGCCTTAACCTTATCCGATCGGGTATGTTTGATGAATAAAGGAAGCATCGTGCAGCAGGGGACGCCGGAGGAACTGTATTCCACGCCAAAAACGGAGTTTGTTGCCCGGTTCATGGGCAGTTACAATGTGCTGTCCCGTGCCGAGGCACTGCGGCTGTTCGGGACCGTCGAGGGTGAGGCGGAGAGCTTCGCTATCCGCCCGGAATCGCTGGTCCTGGCAAGCAAGGATCGGGGGGACGGGGACGAACAAGCAGATACGGACAAACAGATCGTGGAGGGGACCGTTCATTCGGCGTCCATTTTGGGCAACGTGATCCGTTATACCATCGACGCCGCAGGGATCAGGCTGACGGTCGACGCGCTGAATGACGGCCGTTCCCCGCGGCTCGGCGACAATAGCCCGGTTAACCTGGCTTTGGATCGCTCGCAGCTGCTGCAGCTTGAGAAGGAAGGGGCTTAAGGATTTGTCGATTTCATCCGAGGAACGCAAACGCGTCATCGTGGAGCAATTAAAGCAAGAGGGTCAGGTGAAGGTGCCGGAATTATCGCAGCGGTTTACCGTTTCGGAGGAGACCGTTCGCCGTGATCTGATTTTATTGGAAAAAGAAGGTCTGGCGAAAAGAGTCTACGGCGGCGCGCTGCTCCCCAAACTGACGAGCTACGAGCCCCCTTATCTTCAGCGCCAGAAGGTGAAGGCGGAGGAAAAAGAACGGATCGGCCGCGCGGCCGCGGAAATGATCGAATCCGGCGACACAATCGCGATCGACATCGGCACGACGACGCTGGAGCTGGCCAAAGCCATCGCCGGACGGGAACGGCTGACGATTCTGACGAACTCGCTGGCTGTGGCCTATCATTTAATGGAATCGCTCACCAGCGGTCGGTTTTCCGGGAAAATTTTCGTCGTCGGCGGGGAACTGAATCCCGAGCAGCAGTCAATGTCGGGAACGATCGGCGAGAGCGTCATGTCGCAATTCCGGGTCGACAAAGCTTTTATCTCAATCGGGGGGATTTCCTTGGAACGGGGGATCAGCGATTACGATATCAACGAAACGGGGATGTCGCGGCGGATGATCGAGGCCGCTTACCGGACGATTGTGTTGGCTGATGAATCCAAGCTGGATAAGGAAGCTTTTGTGGAGATTGCCCCGCTCGGCAAGGTTCACGCGATCGTTAGCGACGCGGCTCTGCCGAAGGAATGGGTGCAGACGCTCCGGAATAAACATATCCAGTGGATCGAAGCAAAATGAAGGGGGAGAAACAGGATGACTGGCACAGAAGCTAAGCTTGTTGTCGTTGTTTTGGACGGATTAAGATATGATGCCGCCCGCAAGTATTTGGGTTACATAGAGCATTTGGTGGAGCAGGGGGAGGCCGCCTGTTATCAGGTTCAATCGCAGCTGCCCAGCCTGTCGCGTCCGCTCTATGAAGTGTTGCTGACCGGTACGCCGGCCGCGAAAAACGGCATCACGGCCAATCATATCGCCCGGCTAAGCTATGAACGTAGCGTGTTTCAGCTCGCGGTGGGGGCGGGCTTAAGGACGGCGGCGGCCGCGTATCATTGGGTTAGCGAATTGTATAACAGCGCTCCATTCAACCCCGTGACCGACCGCCATCAGCATGATGAGGGCAAGCCGATCCAGCACGGTATTTTTTATTACGAGGATCACTATCCGGACAGCCATCTGTTTAGCGATGCCGAGCATTTGCGTTTGGCGTATGATCCGCATTTTTTATATATCCACTCGATGAATATCGACGATATGGGCCACAAGCACGGCGGGGAAAGCAAGCAATATGAAGGTGCCGTACGCGTGGTTGACGGGATGCTGGCCACGTTGGTTCCGCTGTGGAGATCGCAGGGATATCAGGTCGTCGTCACGTCGGACCACGGGATGAATGCGATGGGGCAGCATGGGGGAACGGAGCCGGAGGAACGGAATGTTCCGCTTTATGTTTTTGGCGAGCTGCCGATCCCCGCTTCCATGCTTGATGACGCGCGGGGGTTGTCGCAGCTGCTGCTTGCCCCGTTAATGTGCCATTATTTGGGAATCAAGCCTTCCGAGGCCATGGTGAAATGGGATTAGACAAGGGAGGATAGGCGGATGAAGGTTGATTTGCATTTTCATTTGGAGGAAGGCCCGTATTCGTTACGCTGGTTATCGCGCACTTTGCAGGGGTTGTCTGCGACGGAACCGAAGCCGGATCGGGCGCTGGGGCATCATACGCTTCCGTTTGCGGAGGAAATGGCGCAGCTGCTGTCACGCAGAATGCGGCAGGGTTGCTATAGCGAGGAATGGCTGGACCGCTATTTAACGACAGGGCGCGAGCGAGGCATTCAAGAGTTTGGGGTCGTGGATCATTTATATCGTTTTCGGGAATGCCGGTCCTACTATGAAAAACACATGTTGCTGGACGACAGTCCCGTCGGTAAGCTGCAGCGCACGTGGCTTGATCAGGTTTGTGTCGCGTCGCTTGCGGACTTCGTGGACTTTGTCACGGAAGCGAAGAAAACAAGGCCGGAGCTGGCGCTTGGTATTGAGGCGGATTTTTTCCCCGGCTGCGAGGCGGAGCTTGGCGCGTTGCTGGCGCAGTACGAATGGGATTACGTCATCGGATCGGTGCATTTCCTGGATGGCTGGGGTTTTGACAATCCCGAGGCAAAAGCTGGATTTGACGGGAGAGATCCTGTACAAACTTATGCGGCCTATTATGAATTGTTGAGGCTAGCCTGTGAGTCGGGTTTATTCCATATTATCGCCCACCCGGACAACCTGAAGGTATTCGGCTTCCGTCCGGCCGATGAGACGGAGCTGCTTCCGTATTACCGGCAAATCGCCGGGACCATGGTGCAGAGCGGGGTCATTACCGAGATTAATACCGGTTTGGCCTACCGGTACCCGATTGCGGAGAGCTGTCCGAGCCCCTTATTTCTGTCCGTGTTGGCCGAATATCAGGTTCCGCTGACGTTATCCTCGGACGCCCACTTTCCGGACGATATTGGAACGTTACTGGATAGCGCTTTGGCCGATGCGATAGAGCTGGGTTATACGGAGCTGGCGGTATTCAGAAAAGGAGAGCGGCGAATGGTGCCGATTTTCGAGAAGGGCGTAAAGCAGAGTAATTAAGAGGAAGGCAAAATATCGTTTTAAACGGTTTTACGATGCCCGGGAGGCTTTTGGCCTTGCGGGCTTTTTTTGTTTGCCAAGCGTAAAATAAGCAAGTGTAACTGATTGGCTCAAGTAAACGTTTTTTTGCTAGTGGAACAATGTATTCCAAAAGAGAATTTTCGAAAGGCGGGATAGCGCATGGAGTTCCAAGGGAAGGAAGCCCGGGACGCCAGACTGGGTGAACCGGGGAATGCCGGCAGCTTTCTGCGTGGCTTATTTTACTTGATGTTTACGGTTTACACCGTGTTCTTGCTCAAAATCATATTGTTCAAAACCATCCCATTGTCGGCGATACTTCGGGGCAAGTTTATGCCATTAAGAAGCTTGAATGTGATTCCTTTCCGAACCATTATGGAATATTTCACGAATGAAGCCATTGAATTCGCCAGAGTGCTCGCGAATATCGGCGGGAACATCGCCATCTTTATTCCCCTGGGCATGTTCGCGGCTTTTATGGCGGAACGGAAGCCTTTGCGGCTTCAGGTCCTCTGGCTGCTGGCCATCTCTTTATCGTTGGAAGTCATTCAGTATGCCCTGGCCTTGGGCAGCAGCGATATCGATGATATTTTGCTAAATGTGACAGGAGGGGTCATCGGTATAAGCCTTGTTGCGCAGCTGCGTAAGCTAACGCGCTCCGGGAATGCGCTGCTTAGGGCTATGGTAGGCGCTTATTTGCTTATGGGGATTTGCGGATTCACGGCGGTCGCTTGGGTTGACCCGGGGTTATTGCCGTTTACCCATTCCAAGGTGGTGTTCATCGAGGAAAATGCGAAGATTCTGGCGGGATGGGATGAAGTGAAGACGGATCTGTCCGGGAAACTGGCGGCGATGGGGACGGACGGGATCACGGTAAGCCCGAACGCTAAGGTTACGCTCACGGCTGCGCCGGCGGAAGAGGAAAAGGAAGTGGAAGCGGGGGATGTCCATGTTCAAGTGGATGCCTCGACGAAAATCTTCATTAGACATATTCGCTCCGATGGAAATCAGGTCATTAACCGGTATGAAGAAGGGACTTGGCCGGAGTTGAAAGAGACTTTGGGGAAATCCGGAGATACCGATCCTACGATCAGAGTATGGCTTTCTGAAGAGAATGAGGCGCTGGCAAAGGGGCTGCTCATTAGTTTGGTAGAAGAGTAACAAGCTCAAGCGCCAATGACGCCAACAAACTGCATAAAAACGGGCTTCCCCACAAACACTGGGTAAAAACGGCGAGGAGCGTGCGTCATGCGGCAGGATTATGTTTTTACCGACTTGGAAGGCAAGGAACATCTTGTTGAGGAGATCCGTAAGCTGGAGGACAAGCTGGAGCAGTCTACGGGGGAAAAGGTGAACCTGATCGCCTATTCCCACAAGAATGCGAAGCCGGAGGGCTGAGCGGATTCCGTACATGTTCCTTTGAAAAAAATGCCGGCGTCACTGAACCAAGTGCAAAAGTGCAGTTGGAGTGGGGCCGAATTCGAGCAGTTAGAGCGATGAGATGCAAAAGTGCAGTTGAAAATGAGGATTGGAGGCGATTTTGAGCGAAATGGCGAAAACGGCCTGCCCTTTTGCATTTGAATCGCGAAAATGGCCCGGTTTCGGGGGGAATGAAATGCACTTTTGCATTTGACGGAATGGGCTATTTTCGGGACTTTGTAATTGTTCATAATTTTGCAAAATGTATATGTGATTTTAGGAAGCGGATGGATAGAATCAAAACAAAACTTCTGATATATTTATGGTACAAATTACCTACAGGAATGAGGTTTTGGTTCTTGAAAGATTTTTATAAGAAAGCATGGTTTTGGGTAATTGTCGCTTGTTTGGTGGTGGGATTTATCGGGAGATGGATTGGAGAGCTGGCTCCGGCAGTATTGATTTTTGTTATCACAATAATTATCATCGGCTTCAAGCAATCCAATAAAAAGAAGAAAGAAGCGGCCATGGGGATCATCGCCAGCTTCTCGGGAAGGCACATACGCGGTCTTCCTCTATCAAGCGGCCATTCCGTGCGGGCCAACTTGTTAACCGACGCCATTATATTTGTCGGCAAAGGTTTTACGGGCGAGATCAAAGCTGGGCAGATAAAGAACGTTGTTGCCATGTCATATAATGAGTACGTGCAGACCCAAAGGGGGATGGGGCATGCCAACGTTGCGATCCCTTCAAACACGGCCGGAACTTTCCTGGTCATTCATTATGTCAACAGCACAGGCTTTTTGGATTCGGTAGTGCTGAGGGGCAGTCCTACAGGCGCTGTAGGCTTCGCGCAGAGCGCCGGAAGAAGCTCAAGCTCCCATATCGTCAATCTTTAAACACAACAATATAACTGCTTAACGGCGAAAATCAGGACAAATCCCGTGAGGGAGGCGTCTTTTTTTGTTTTGGGCATTTTTTCCGGTTGACGACTTTGAAACCAATGACCCGCTTTTCATGTATTATAAGTACATATGGATCGAGCGAAGGAGGAGCAGGGCATGGGAATCTTGGCGAGGTTTCGGGATGTGATGCGGGCAAATATCGGCAGTTTGCTGGAACGGGCGGAGGACCCGGAGAAAACGATTGATGAATACATGCGCCAAATGAATCGCGATTTGGGACAGGTGAAGGCGGAGACGGCTTCGGTGCAGGCGGAAGAGAGCCGGGCGAAGCGGGCGCTTGACGAATGCGGCGCGGAGGTCCGGAAGCTGCAGCGGTATGCGGAGAAGGCCGCGGAGTCGGGCGACGAAGAGCGGGCGCTGGGGTTTCTGGAGCAAAAAGCGAAGCAGGCGGAGCGGCTCGGCGAATTGCAAGCCGCTTATGAGCAATCCGCCGCGAACGCCGCCCAAATGAAGCAGATGCAGGATAAGCTGGCCTCTGACCTAAGCGAGCTGGAAGCGCGGCGCGCCGCGCTAAAAGCCAAGCTCGCGGAAGCGGGGCGGCTGCAACAGACCCATGCGGGCGCGTCAGCCGGCGGGGTGGAGGCGGCGTTCCGCGCGGCGGAGGAGCAGGCCGACCGCGCCTTGAACGAAGCGCAGGCTCTCGCCGAGCTGCGGGCCGGCGCGCGGAAAGACGATCTGGATGAACTTATCGCGCAGTTGGAGAAAGGAAAAGACGACAATGCCGGTGATTGAATACAAATGTCCGAACTGCGGCAGCGGCATGACGTTTGACAGCGAGACGGGGATGCTGGCCTGTCCGAGCTGCGGCAGAAAAGACGATATCGAGCAAATTCCCGATCCGCTGAAGCAGCAGGTGTTCTCGGAAGATGAGGTTAGGGAGTACCACTGCGAAAGCTGCGGCGCCGTCATCGTCACCGAGCCGGAGACCAGCGCGACCACCTGCAGCTTTTGCGGCTCCGCCGTGGTGCTCAGCGACCGCCTGACGGGCAAACTGGCTCCGGCGCAGGTGATTCCTTTTACGATCAGCAAGGAAGAAGCGATGGCCGCTTTTAAGAAATGGTGCGGAAAAGGGCTGCTCACGCCGAGAGGCTTCATGACCGCGGACCGCATCCAAAGCATCACGGGGATCTACGTACCGTTTTGGTTATATGATCTGCACAACCGGGTCGAGGTTCACGGCCACGGGACGAAGGTGCGAAGCTACACGCGCGGCGATTATCAGTATACGGAAACGGACCATTTCGAGATTTACCGGAAAATCCGGCTCGATTATGTCCGGCTGCCGATCGACGCTTCGGTGAAAATGAACGATGAGCTGATGGATAAGCTGGAGCCTTTTCCTTACGAACAGCTCAAAGCGTTCAAGACGCCCTACCTGGCCGGATACATTGCCGAAAAATACAGCTACACCGATGCGGAACTCACCCCCCGGGCCAAAGAGAAAACGCGACCTTATATCGACTCTTATATATCTTCAACGGTTTCCGGGTATGCCACGGTAAGCTATACGGACAAACAAATCGATACGACCGTAAAACGGGCGGATTACGTGCTGCTGCCGGTATGGATGGTGTATTACGACTACAACCGCAAGCAGTACACCTTCGCCATGAACGGGCAGACGGGCAAGGTGGTCGGCAAGCCGCCGATCAGCAAAGCGAAGGTAGCGGCGTGGTTTGCCGGGATTTCCGGAATCTCCTTCCTGTCGTTGAAAATCGTGGCATGGCTGATGGGAGGCGGATTCCTATGAAAAAACGCTTTTGGTTCGTCACGCTCTGCCTGTTGGCGGCCTTCTGCCTCATAGTGCCTGTCCCGGCCATAAAGGCCGCAGCGGCAGCGGAGCCCAAAACTTTGATTTATGACGGCGCCCATCTGCTCGGCCAGGCCGACTACGATGAGCTGAACGCCATGGCCAATGAATACGGGGCCGAACGCGAGACCGATATTATGATCATCACGACCGATAATCCGGAAAATGAGGACGTCGTCAAAATAACCGAGGATTTTTACGATAAACAAGCTCCGGGTTACGATAAGCCTTTCGGCAATGCCGTCATCCTGACGGTGGATATGCGAAACCGCGACATTTATTTGGCCGGTTTCTATAAAGCCGAGGAATACCTTGATGATGCAAGGCTGGATAAGATCAGGGACAAAATCACGCCCGATTTGACGGAAGGCGATTACCGCCAGGCTTTCGAGAAATATATAAAAACGGCAAACCGGTACATGGGCTACGAGCCCGGCGTCAACCCGGACAATATTTTGTTCAGCCTCTGGTTCCAACTGGGCGCAGCTTTGGCGATCGGCGGCATAACCGTCGGCATCATGGCTTACCGCTCCGGCGGCCGGGTGACGGTCACCGGCAGAACCTATGAGGACGCCGGAACCTCAGGCGTTCTGCAGCGGCAGGACCGGTACATCCGCACGACGGTTACGAAACGGAAAATCCAGAAGAGCAGCAGTTCCGGCGGCGGAGGCGGACGGACCGGCGGCGGGCATTCGCACAGCGGCAGTCGGGGATCATTTTAAGGGAAGGGACGAGGGACAACGATGGGGTTCTTTAGAAATCAATTTGCGAACGTAGTGGAATGGGAAGAGTTCAGAGACGACATGATTTTTTGGAAGTGGAGCAACCGCGAGATCAAAAAAGGAAGCAAACTGATCATCCGCTCCGGCCAGGACGCCATTTTCATCAACAACGGGAAGATTGAGGGGATCTTTAAGGATGAAGGGGAATTTAATATCGAATCGGATATCGTTCCTTTTTTATCGACGTTAAAAGGGTTTAAGTTCGGCTTCAACAGCGGCATGCGGGTCGAGGTGCTTTTCGTCAATACGAAGGAATTCACCGTGAAATGGGGAACGCAAAATCCGGTGCTCATTCCGACGCCTCAGCTGCCGGGCGGCATGCCGATTCGCGCCAACGGCACGTTCAACTTTAAAGTGAACGATTACGTGACGCTGATCGACAAGATTGCCGGGATCAAGCCGAGCTATCTCGTGGAGGATGTGAAGCTGCGGATTACGTCGGTGCTGGACCAATTGCTGATGAAGTGGATCAGCCGGGAAGGCAAGGATATGTTTAATCTGCAGGCCAACGCCGCCGACATCGCCAGAGGCATCCGCGAGGACCTCGATATGCAGGTGATGGACGACGGGCTTACGATTACGGGTTTTCAAGTGATGAGCTTCAATTACCCGAAAGAAATCCAGGATATGATCACCAAAACAGCGTCGCATGAAATGATCGGGAATCTCTCCAAATACCAGCAGATCAGCCTGACGGACGGCATCGCTTCCGGCAAGGTGCAGGGCGGCGGGGCCGCTGCGGACATGGCGAGCATGATGATGGGGATGAACCTGGCGAATGAAATGCTGAAAAATATGAACCAAAAACAGAGTCAAAGTCAGAATCAGAATCAGAATCAAGCGGGGAATCCGAGTTCAAAGCCGGCAGCCGGGAATCATGGGGAATCCGCGGCGCCGTCTGCGGCCGGAAAGGGGCTTGAACCGGCAGCTCCCTCCGCCCAGTCTGCGCCGCCCGCCCCATCCGCGGCTCCATCTGCGCCGTCCGCGCCGCCCGTCCCGTCGACGTCGCCCGCCCCGTCCGCGCCGGAAGGCGGCAAACGCCCCAACTTCTGCCCGAATTGCGGCACGAAAAACGAGGGCGCGAACTTTTGTCCGAACTGCGGGCAGAAGCTTGCTTGATTTAGGGTTTGGCGCGCTGGGGACGGGCGTTGCTGCTATAACCTGCCTGCCTCCGCGCGTCAACGGCTTGGTGCCATGTGCGCCAGGCCTCTTTTTGTGGGTCGTTCGCCGGATAGCGGCAAAAAAGGCCGCTATCCTTGCCGCTTCAGGCAATCCGGCCGAAATAGAGACATTTTATGGCGTTATTGTCCCGTGAAGGCGGCAAAAAGTCCGGTTTCCCGGGCGATGCCGGGGAATAGGGACATCAATGTCCGCTATTTCTCGGGCAAAGGGCCGAAACGGCAAAATAGCGGCAAAAATTGCCGCTAAGGCCCTTTACCGCCAAGGTCCTTTCCGCTAAGGCCCTTTCCGCTAAGGTCGGACCCCTTTTTTACAATTCATCCGCCAACCCCAACAGAGCGATTCCGATCATCACGAGGACGATCACGCCGTACTGCAGCTTGCCGAGCCGCTCTTTGAGGAAGATCCGCGACAGAATCACGGAAAAAATGCTGTAAGAAGCGATCAGCGGCGCCGAGATGATGGCGTTGCCGGACATGGCGAACACGTAGAAGAACTGGCCGGTCGTTTCGAAGATGGCGGCATACCCTTTGACGCGCTCGCGGAAAAGGTTAAACCGCTGCTTTTTGACAAAAACAAGGTAAGCATAGGCGATCACGGCGCAAATAAAAAAGGTAAACTCATAGGCGAGCAGGGCGGCGTCTTCGCCGATCAGCTTGAGCTCGTCCAGATAAATCCCGTCGGCAAAGGTGCCGAGACCGTCGAGGATACAGTAAAGAATCGGGAACGTAATCGCCATCACGCCGATTTGGTATTTGACATCGACCTTCGCGAAGCTGGCCTGGAGGGCTTGGCGTTCCGCCCTTTTTTCCAACACGGCCAGGCCGACCACGCCGCAGGTAATGATCGCTACGCCCATCACTTCAAAGATGCCGAGGTCATGGGGAAAAAACAGGTACAGCAAAATGGCCGTGACCGCGCCGGAAGAATTCTGCACCGGCGAGGAAATCGACAGCTCAATGTATCTGAGGCCAAAATAGCCGATCGCCATCGACAGGATATACAGCGCGGACACCGGCAAATACCGGATCATGTCGGCAGGATCGAAGCGCAGCCCTTTGATCAGCAGGTAAGCTGTGCCGTGAATTCCCATTACCAGGCCAACCATGATGACGATTTTAATATGGCTAAACCGGTCATGGCTGTCGCTGCCTTTTTTATAGAACAGATCCGCGCAGCCCCAAGCGAACGCAGTGAGTAAAGCAAACATAAACCACATGCTGAAAATCTCCTTTCATTTAGCCTTATGATTATAAAGGCTCCGTTACCGGATATGTCAAGGACAAAGCTAACTACGGTCTCAGCGGCTGCTAACGGAAGTTGTCCCGGTTGAACCCGGCGGAAGACTTGAATGATTGATTTTTAATCATATATTTGTTTATTTATTGTAAATTTTGCCGATTTATTGATAAATTTTTGGTTATGCGTTATATTTTTTGAGAGATGACTTATTAAGGAACGGAGTAGAATCGGATGAGGGAGAGACGTTTGCAGGAACTGGAGGAGTATATTCATGCTCTGGGAACGACATCGCTGGATGAATTGTGCGAACATTTCAATGTGTCGAAGAATACGATCCGCCGGGACATTCAGGTTTTGCTGGAGAAGGGGACCATCCAAAAAGTATACGGAGGCGTAACTTCGCTGTCCCAGGAACTGATCCCTTTTGAAAGCAGAGATATTACCAATCAAGCGGTGAAACGGGCCATCGCGAAGAGGGCGGCGCAATTCGTGGAAGGCAATGAGCTGATTTTCATCGATTCCGGAACCACGACCCGGAGTATCGTCGAATATTTGCCGCGTACGGGCAAACTGACGATCATGACCACCAGCCTGGATGTCATTAACGCCGCTTCCCACTTGGAGAATGTATCCCTGCTCGTTCTGGGGAATATCTATAAGCGGGATACGAAGTCTTTTGTCGGCAGCGATGAACTGTTCCTGCTGGACAAATACAATATCAACAAGGCGTTTATGGCCGCGACCGGGGTTTCCGTTGCCAGCGGCTTGACAAACTCCGACGTGATGGAATACGAGATCAAGAAGCGGGTGGCCGAGAAGGCGAAGCAGGTTTACCTGCTGGCCGACGCTTCCAAATTCGGCCGTTCCACGCTGCTGACCTATTCGCCGCTGGACAAGCTGGACGCGATCATCACCTCGCAAGGGATTCCGGAGGAATACGAAAAGTACTGCGCCGACAAAGGCATTTCCGTCTATTTTGCGGAGGAAACGTAAAGAAAGCTAAGTAGAAGCCCCCCCAACACGCCGTTGAGGGGGCTTGTTCATAATAAGAACTGCAATCCGAGGGAACCTGGTGGTTTTATGCCAACTGTATGAATCTTTACAGAGCCCGGCCCGTAGTAACGGTTATAGTGGATATTAATCCGTTGCTGAACAATCATCTGAAGGAGGGCTATGCGATGAGAGGAAAAATCATAAGCATCAGCGGGCTCGACGGGGCCGGAAAGAGCACGCAGCTTACGCTCTTGCAGGAAAAGCTGGAACGGAACGGGATGAAATGCGCCAGTCTGCAGTTTGAAGCGGAGGATTATGGAGAACGGGCCCGGCAAAAAGTAGAAGAACTCAAGCCGTTCGACGCGGTTTTTACCAGACTGTGCATCGATTGGAGCAACCGCTTTCCGTTAATGCATGATTTTGTATATACGGAAACGCTGCAAAATGCCGGAAACGCCCTGGCCGTCACGTCCGTGTTTGCCGGCGGGTGCCTGCAGGTCTACCACGAATGTCTGAAGCCGCTGATAGAGGCAGGCGTTCATTTGGTCGTGGACAGATACTGGTACGACGATATCGTGTACAGAAGTTTCTGGGTCGATGAGGCTGTCGTTCGTATGCTGTACCGCTCGATTCCTGCGCCGGACCTGGCTGTTTTTTTAAATACGCCCCCGGATGTGAGTTATGAAAGAAACCGGCAGCGCATCGACGGACGGAGCCCCTTGATGGGAAATCTGCAAAATGTCCGCGCCGTTGCGGAAAAGTTCCAGGAGCTGGCCCAAAAGGAAAACATGCGTGTGGTCGACGGGGCGCTGGAGCTTGAGGAGAAGCACGCGCTTATCTACCGTGATGTCGCCTCTCTACTGCAAATAGAACCTGTCACTTAAAAATATATTTCGCCGGGGCTTTATGATAAAGTAGGGGTAATAGAATTGTTCCGATATGAAAGCGCTGTCTAAACCGAAAAAAGGAGAGTGTTGGATGAGAGGATATAACTTATGGAGACCGGTCTTTTTGATTCTGATCGCGCTGCTGACGAACAGCCTTGTGACCAACCTTTGCATGTTGCTGGGAATGACCAAGGATTGGGCGAGCAACCTCGGCTTCATCGCCATGATGATTGCGGCCATCATTACATTTACGCGGTTTACGAAAAATCGGCGGAAGTAATCCGGAAAAGGTAGGCGCGAGACCGGGAAAAATCTTGGCTCGCGCTTAAGTTTTTTACGAAGACAACTCTCCCGGAATATCCTCATCCTTCGCCGGATCGAGATCGAGGGCGCCGTATCTCTCCAGCGCCTTAGAGGAGGCCTCTAGCATTCTGCGCTTTAAATAGCCGCCTTCGATGACCCGGACGCGCTTCCCGAGGAAGCGGATTTTGGAGAGCAGGTATTCGGCTTCATCGCCCAAAAAGCATACCCGGATGCGGTACGTGCCGCGGTTTTCGTCATAGTCGACGGTCTTCTCGAAACACGAGAAGGCGTAGAGGATGCGGGACAACTCCATATGATACTCCCGGCCGACTTCGATCAACGCCACCGTCCTCCGCGCCTCCAGCGTCCGCTTGATTCCGGCGTGCGCCCGTTCCAAAGCGGAAGGCGCGGCCGGTTCGGCCGCGACGGCGATGATGTTGGCCAGCCGGGTGCTCATCAGCGCATGATGCCGCAGATTGTACCAGAGCAAATACCATTCCCGCTTGACCATGGAATACTCCAATTTGTAAGGCACGCCGGAATGGTCTTCGTGAATGCGTCCTCCTTTTACCCTATAAGTGATGCGAATTCCGCTTCCGTCCGCGATACAGCGGCGTAAAGGGCGCAGCAGCGGGTGATATACCTGCTTCTCCACGCTTTTGGCCTTTTCGGTTAGGTGGCCGGAGGTGTCCATAGCCGGGTCTTTTTCCAGGAGCGAAAGCAATTTGTCCCGGGTTTCCGTCGTAAAAGCTTCGGCCGCCGCGGGATGTTCCAGCATCTTTTTCAGCCAGGCCCGCTCGTGTGCGGTGATCATAAACGTGCCGGCATCGTCCAGCCGGGAGATGATCTGATAGTTGAAAATTTTCTCAAACGGATTCATAGTACGCCCGGATCTCCTTCCATTCGGCAATCATTTCCCGGCGCAAATAACGCGGCTCCAGCACTTCGCAGCTCGAACCGAAGCTCCGCAGCCAAGGTTTGATTTCGGTCGTTCCGTTCACCGTGATTTCGTAAATGAAGGCTTCCTCGTCTTCGGACACGATCCGCCCCCACTGCCCCTGCAGCAGCACGCGTTCTTTGACAAAATTCGGTTCGGACGGCCCCGGGTTAAAAAACCTTGCCCGCACAGTCACCGGCGCGCCCGTATCGATCAGCCAGCTGTATTTCATTTTCTCCTCCAGCTCGGCTGTCTTCTCTTCGAATAAAGCCTCGGGCACCGCGTCCGCTTCCTCAATTTGCGTCATGCCCTCCATGCGGTATTTGCGGATGCCTTCCCTGCCGTTCCCCAGCAGGTACCAGCGCCCGTACTGATGGTCGTAAACGACCTTTAAAGGCAGCGTTTGCTCGGCCTTGCCCGCTGTTTCCCGCTCGAACAAGGGATTTGTATTTTGCGAGGCGTAGCTCTTGTCGGCTTTGGGCGAAAAGTACAGAAACCGCACCTTCCGGCGGTGCCGGATGGCCTCCAGCAGCGTGAACAAATGCGCTTCGTCCAGAATCCGCGAATAATAGTGGTATTTGTATAAAAAAGGCTCGATCGCTTGCGGCTCGGCCTGCCCCCGCAGCAAGTGCTTCTTCAGTCCGTCCCGGAGCAGGTAGCCTTGGACGGAGGGAACCTGCGTGCTGGCCATCACGTCGACAAAATCGTACAGATCGTACAGCTCCTCCTCCGACAGTTCCTGCACCAGGTCGTTGTCCATCCGGTACCGGTAGGGGCGGGAGGCGGATTCCTTCTTGATGACGCCGACCTCCTCCAAATATTTCAGGTCTGACCGGATCGTTTTCTCATCGGGGAGCGGAACGTTCGCAGGCAGGCTGCCGCAGCAAATGTCCATCAGCTCCATCGCCGTCAGCGCCTGCTCGTTCAGCGCGGCAAGAAGCAGCGAAATCCTTTGCGATTCGGACTCCTTCAGCGACTTGGCGCGGAACAGGAAAAGCAGCATCGGATCAGTTGATTCATAGTAATTGAAGCGAATCGCCTCGGCGAGCTCCTTCCCCTGCTCCTCCGGCAAATGCTGATGCATGGTGCTGACGATCTCCTTCAGCCGGCGGATCGTCTTGTCGAACGTATGCACGGAGATGCCGAGACGCTTCGCAAACTGCTGCCTGCTGTAAGCTCCGCTGGTCAGCACAAGCATGCGCAGAAACTGGATTTCCTTATCAAAGCTTTCCTTGGCCATAGCTGTTCCATCCACCCGTTTCCCAAAAGATGCTGTTTCCTAATTGTAGCAGGGGATGGGAAAGGGGGAAAGGAGCTGATCGGCGGGATAAGGCAGGGGGCGGCCTTTTCCAGCGGAGCCGCTGGCGAAATATCTGTAGTAGTGTTGCTGGCTGACCCCGCTTAATAAACTCCCTCATGTCCCCGACTTATGCCCCATTTCATGATCCCATCTCACTCCCCCCTCTCATACTCCCCTCTCATGCCCCATCTAACGCTCCCCTCAAAATAGCGGCATTTTATGGTCTTATTTTCCCGAGTTAAACCTGTACGTGGTCATTAGCGACATTTTTTGTACTTACTTTCCAATGAACGTTATGAAAAGCACCATTTCCCCTACGGTTCGAGAAAATAGCGACATAAATTACCTCTATTTCACTCAAAAGGGGTGATACCGCCCCAATAGCGACATTTTTTTCCCTTATCTACGGTACCGACGGCATCGTCGTTGACATCCATTGGGCAATTTTTTCTTTGTCGTAATACTTTCGCCATGTTCGCGGGCCGTAAAATGAGCGAAGATAGGTACACAAGGTCATCGCCGCAAGGCGAAGGCCGGTAGGTTAAAGATCGCCGAGGCGCCTGGACGGGATACTTCGCCTGTTAAGCGACTGGTCGTTGGTTCGAATCCAACTTCCGCCGGTTGGCGGAATAGCTCAGGGGTAGAGCAGTTTATGTGCCTGTCCGCCTTATTCCTCGAGCGAGCTTTAACCAAACGGGCAAAAACAAACGCGAGGCGCCAGAAAGGGTTACTTCGACTAGTTTAGGGAATTAGTATCCGATTGTGCCAAGCGGCACAAGGCAACCTTTTCGAAAAGCAGTTTCCCTTGCGTGCATTTTGCCAAAACCGCATAACGCCGGTGAGGCGCCGGAATGGGTTACTTCGCCTCCAAAGCGACCATTGGAAAACTCGGGCATTACGGCAGGTTCGACTCCTGCACCGACCTATTCCACCAATTCTTCACCGGTGTTATCCATTTTGATTTGCCGTTTTCCTATGAAAACGGGCAGGAGGTTTTAACCATGAGTTTCGCGCAAAAATTGTTTGGTTCCATGAGACCGACGACACGCAACAAAGACCATTACCCGGCTTATACGCGGTCTGCCGAAGAGCAATACCTGCAGATCCTGCTGACCAATACAATGAGCAACACGTTTTATGCCGATCAAAACGAACTGCTAAGCGATGCGGAGCAACTGCATCACGAGATGGCGGCGGCTAACCCGACCTTTATGGCAAAAGCGATCGTGTATGCGCGCACCGGGGGTTTGATGCGATTGCAGCCGTTGTTTGGCCTGGCCGTGTTGTCCGCCTACCGCCCGGACCTGTTCGCGGGGATATTCCTTCAGGTGGTGCGCATCCCATCCGACCTGTCCGACTTCTTGACAATCCTGAAGGGACAGGGCCGGGGCGAAGGCGGCCGCGCCGTCAAGCGCCAGGTGAACCGCTTCCTCGCCGGGGTGAGCGAATATTGGGCGCTGAAGTACAACGGCCGGGGCCGGGGCTACAGCCTGGGCGACGTGATCGCCACCGCCCATCCGAAGCCGGCGGACCTGAAGCAGCAGGCGTTGTTTCGTTACCTGCGCGGGCTGGAGGCCAACCTTGGCCTGCTGCCGCAGGTGGAGGCGCTGGAGCGTTTGAAGCAGGCCGCAGGCGAAAGCGAGCAGATCGCCTGGATCGAACGCGGCAAACTGCCGTACGAAACGGTGACCGGCGCGATCAAGCCGTCGAAGGCTGTCTGGGAGGCGCTGCTGTACCAGATGCCGACCTTTGCGCTGCTCCGCCATTTGAATACGCTAGACCGGGCGGGCGTGCTGGATGAGCAGCGGCACCTAGATTACGTGATCGCGCGGCTGACCAACGAGGAGGCGCTGCACAAAGCGCGCATCCTGCCGTTTCGCTTCGCTACGGCGTTCCGCCAAATCGAGCATCCCGAGCTGCGCGAGGCGTTGCGGGACGCGGCCGATCTGACCTTCGGCAACCTGCCGGAGCTGGGCGACAACACCGCGATCTTTTTAGATATCTCCGGCTCGATGCAAGGACAGTATCTGGAGATTGGCGCGGTTTTTGCCTTGGCGCTGTATAAGAAGACGCGGGGTAACTCGCTGTTCTGGCTGTTCAACCACGAGGTCCACGACGCGAAACCTTCGAAGCGCGACAGCATCCTCGGGCAAGCGGAGCACATCCGCGCGAGCGGCGGGACGGATACCGGTGCGCCGGTCCGCAAGCTGCTGCAGGAGCGCAAGCGCGTGGAGCAGATCATCATCATCACGGACGAACAGCAGAACAGCGGCAGTCCGTTTTATCTGGAACTGGCTCAGTACCGGGCGAAGGTGAACCCGGAAGTGAAGGCGTTTATCGTCGACATCGCCCCGTACCGCCATGCCCTGGTCCCGCAGACGGACCGCAATACGTTCTACATTTACGGCTGGAGCGACACGGTGTTGTCCTATATCGCCCAATCCGTGCAAGGATATGCCTCGATGACTGAGCAGGTCGCTGCGCTGGATTTGGACGCTTTGAACAAACATAATAAATAAGTAACCGTACCAGTAGAACGGACCGTATCTGTAAAACGGCCATGGACGAGGAAGTCCATGGTCATACATATCAGTAATAGTAAGGAGAGTGACCTCCCATGACCAACCCGTCCGACTGATCCTAAACGAGCTGCATAACATTGAACGGGAGGAAGGAGTGCGCATCCTGTACGCCTGCGAATCGGGGAGCCGGGCTTGGGGTTTTCCTTCGCGGGACAGCGATTATGACGTTCGCTTCCTCTATATCCGGCCGGCCGATTGGTATTTGTCGATCTACGAAGGCCGGGACGTGATCGAGCGCCCGATCAGCGACCAGCTCGATATCAACGGTTGGGATTTAAAAAAGGCACTGGTTCTGTTTCACAAATCGAACCCGCCGTTACTGGAATGGCTGCATTCGCCGATACAGTATATGGAGCAATATTCCGCCGCCGAACAAATTCGCCGAATTTCCCCGTTAACCTTTTCGCCCAAATCCTGTATGTACCACTATCTCCAAATGGCAAAAGGGAACTTCCGGGGTTACCTGCAAGGGGAGCGGGTGAAGCTCAAGAAATATTTCTACGTCCTGCGGCCGGTGTTGGCCTGCGCCTGGATCGAGAAATACGATACGATGCCGCCGGTGCAGTTTGAGGAACTGGTTCGGGACTTGGTCCCCGCGAATAGCGAGTTAATGGACACGATCCAGCACCTGCTGGCTCGCAAGAAGGCCGGTGATGAGCTTGATATGGAGCCGAAGCTGCAGCCGATCCACAAGTACTTGGAGGAGCGTTTGGCTTATTTCGAGCAAGCGGCGGCCAAGTTGCAGGCCCGGCAAGCCCAGCCCGACGTTGAACAACTGAACGAAATCTTCCGCTCCGCCCTGCATGATGTATGGGGGTAGGGGGCTGCTATATAAGTTGAACTAAAGAAATGTAGGAATAGGCAAGAGTGTGAAATGATTCTGAAGAAACGGCAGTGGTCGCCTTTGTGAGCAGATTTCTACAACATCTGAATTTAGTTCAATTTGAGAAATCCGCGAACAACAGCGATCGTAAGAACATTTCACACGGCTGCCCTATCACGTACAATCAATAGTTCAACTTATATAGCGCAATTTATTGAAGTCAGGAGGGATTCCCATGGCGATCATCCAGGTGAGATCCACGAATCCGCAATTTTCTTTTTTGATCAAAAAAAATCCACACTCCGGGATGCTGCTTCGCTCCATCCGCAAAGGCATGGCGTACGGCTGGTATACCGGCGAGCACGCCTTTAACGTGTACTTTAAAGATGCCGACAACGACATTTCATATAAGCAGCACGAACAGGAGAACTTTGAGTATTTGAACGTATCGCGGTACAACACCCCGTTGTTTCCGCTGAACGCGATCGGCGAGTTTTTTTCCGCCCCGTTAAAAGCGCAGGATGCACGGGATACGGAAGGGTATGAGCATACTTTTTTCATCAATATGATTCATATCGAGCGGGTCCGGTACATCGAATTTTTTGCCAAGCACCTGAAGGAATTTACGTTTGAGATCACCCATCAGGCCGATAAGAGCTACTCGCTCACCGTGAAGACGGAGAAAAGCCTGTACCTGCTGCTGCACACCGTCAGCGTATTGTGCTTGTTCCTGTCCATGTTCGGCAATGAGTATATCGATATCTCGGACAGCATTTTGGATAAGTACATCAAAAGCTTAAATGTGATCGACGCGCCCTTCTACATCCGCAGTTTGTTCGTACGGAACTTTCTTTCTTCCAGGGACCGCTTCAACAGGTACAAGGCGGAGCTGGAGAAGACGGATCGTTACGATATCCAGTTCGCCTACGGCGGCACGGCGCTGCAGCGGCGGAACTATATCGGAAATGCGCTGTCCTTCGACAAGTCGATTTTGGACGTGGGGTGCGGGGAAGGATTCTATGCGATTCCTTTTGCCGGAAAAATCGAGGGAACCTACTACGCGGTCGATATCAACGAGGAACTGCTGGAGCAGGTCAAACGCAAGGCCGCGCGAAAAGAGCTGGATAATCTCGTCACGTTCGCCTCGATCGATCACTTCCTGGAAAGCTATAATGGGGAGCAGGTCGATGTCATCCTCACCGAAGTGATTGAGCATATGAGCCAGGACGAGGCGGGGCGGCTGATCCGGCAAATCTGCGCCAAAGTCGACTTTGAGCGTTTCATCATCACGACGCCGAACGCGGATTTCAACCGGTTTTACGAGCTGAGCGAATTCCGGCATGACGACCATAAATGGGAGATGGGGGAGGACTCGTTCCGGCAGTGGATCGGCGAGGTGCTGCGGGATACGGAGATGCACTTCGAATTTGTGGCCGTTGGGGACGGGGTCGACCATATCAAGACGACGCAGGGCGTCATTCTTAAGAAAAAGGGGGCCTAAAGCGATGGAAATCCAAACGAAGGTCCATACGATTTTTATGCTGGTCGGTTCGACCGAGTGCGGTAAAACCACCTTCGCCAAGGAGGTGCTGATGCCGGGGCTGCGTTTCGAGGACAGGGGCCGGAATATCAAGGCCAACGTGCAGTATCTGTCCTCCGACCAGATCCGCCAGGAGCTCCTTGGATACGAATACGATAAATACGATCAAGTGATGCTGGAAGCGAGCGAACAGGCTTTTCGCCTGCTGTTTGAAAGACTGAAGCTGGCGGCCTCTTTTCCGATCAACGCGGAGTTTGTGGTGGTCGACACGACCGGGCTGTCCGAGGATTTCCGGGCGAAAGTGAAGGACATCGCCGTTCAGAACAATTACAACCTGGAGGTTATCGTCTTCGATTACCGCCGGCGCGAGGACTATTATGCTTCGGAGCGCTCCAAGAAGCTGATCACCAACCACATCAACCGCCTGAAAAAAGATGTCCTTGGCTCGCTGGCCCGCGAAGGCTACGGCAAAGTTCACAAGGTTCGAGCTAAAGATTTCTACCTTCCGGAGGAAGGCAAAGCGAATCCGGAGTACCGCATCGTGATCGAGAACCTTGACGATTACTTGAGCACCGTACTCCCGCAGGACCAGCAGTACATCATCATCGGCGATGTGCACGAATGCGTGGACGATCTGCGGGGGCTGCTGCGCGATCACGGGTACCGTCTGGAGGACGGTAAGCTGGCGGCGACGGAGAAGCTGCGGCATACGAAGCTTATTCTAGCGGGCGACTGGATCGACAAGGGCAAGCAAACAGAGGAAATCATCCGGTTTCTGTACGAGAACCGGGAGTATTTTTACTTTGTGCTGGGGAACCATGAGAACTTCGTCGACAAGTACTTGAAAGGCGAAATCAGCGGCGTTGATCAGGAGCTGCTGCAGACGTATTTCGATTCGGTTCAGACGCTGCGGCAGGATGCGGAGCTGTTGGAGCGATTCAGGGAGCTGGTGTCGATGGCGCAGCCGTTTTACCGGTATGTGGGGAACAAGGGATCATCCTTCTACGTTACTCATGCGCCTTGCAGGAACAAGTATATCGGCAAGCTGGACACGAACTCCGCCCGGCATCAACGGAATTTCCGGATTGACCGGGAGGCGCCGCTGGAAGGGCAGCTGGCTTTTTTGCAGGAGGAAGCGGTGAACAACCACCCTTACCATATATTCGGGCATGTGGCGGCTAAACAGCCTTTCCGCATCCGCAACAAAATCCATATCGACACCGGCAGCGTGCACGGCAACCTGCTGACTTCCGTCAGCATCTCGTATAAGCCGTTTTTGAAGTCGCGGAAGTCGGGGCGGGCGGCGATCGCCGAAGAGCTTCCGACGTTGTTTAAGGAAGAGCGGAAGGTGTCGGTCGGGGAGCTTGGGGAAGAGGAATTGCGCCGGCTGGACTACTGCTCGCGGCACAAAATCAATTTCATCTCCGGCACGATGTCCCCGGCGGACAAGGACGAAGCGGCGAACGAGCTCGAATCCCTGGCCCGCGGACTGGATTATTTCAGGGAGCGCGGCGTGGGGCAGGTTGTCCTGCAGCCCAAATATATGGGTTCGCGGTGCAATGTTTATTTGCATAAAGACCCGGAACAATGCTTTGCCGTCAGCCGGAACGGCTACAAGGTGAACAAGGCGGACCTCTCGTCCATTTACGCTAAGCTGCTGGATAAATTCGGCGGGTATATGGAAGAGCAGGGGATCGTCATGCTGATCCTGGACGGCGAGCTTTTGCCGTGGAAAGCGCTGGGCGAAGGGCTGATCGAGCGGCAGTTTAAGCCGATCGAGAAGGCCTTGGAAACGGAGCTTGCGTTCCTGGCGCAAACCGGGTTTGAACAGGCTTTTGCCAAGCTGAACGCGGAGTATGAGGCGAGCGGTTTTGAACGGGATCAGTTCCGCATGGCGAAGAACGACCTCAGCGAGAAGTATGGAGCGAGCGTATACCAGAACTATAAGCCCATGCATGATATCCGCGAGTCTTATGTTCCGCTGGCGGATCATTTGGAGGCTTACGCGACTTACAAGCGGCAGCTGGAGCTTTATGCGGAGGACGGGGCGTTGGAGTATAAGCCGTTTGCCGTGCTGAAAATCGTCTATGAAGACGGCCGGGAACAAGCGCCGGAGTGGAAAACGTCCGAGATGTACGGTTTTCTTTCCGAGGACGAAGCGCTTTTGCTCGATTTGTCCGATCCGGATTGCTTGGCGCGGGCGGAGCGGTACTTCGCCAAGCTGACGCTGGAGCAGCATATGGAGGGGGTCGTGATCAAGCCGGAGGTATGGAACGGTAAGACCGTGCCATATATGAAGGTGCGTAATCCCGAGTACCTGTCCATCATCTACGGGTATGACTACAAGTTCCCCCATAAGTATCGCAAGCTGCTGAAGCAAAAGAACGTCGGTCAAAAGCTGCGCGCTTCGCTAAGCGAGTACCGGCTCGGGATGCAGATGCTCGGCGTGCCTTTTGCCGAAGTTGCGCCTGATCATACGGCGTATAAGGAAATCGCCGCCAATCTGCTGTTTGAGGTGGCGCAGGAGCGGGAGATCGATCCGCGGTTATAGCTATGACAAAAGAGTGCCCGAGCGCGACAGGTGGTTGCGGCTCAAGGCACTCTTTTGCGGCTTCGGCTGCTTTCATTTCACCAGCGCGCGGTGTTGCGCTGCATGACGGCGGTCGACCATGCAGTTGGTTTGGCTGCAGCTGTTTCTATTCGACCTGTCGCTGTTTCAGCAAATCCCGGATTTCCGTGAGCAGCAGCTCTTCTTTGGACGGCGCGGGCGGGGCTTCGGGCTTCGGATCTTCTTTGCGTTTCAGTTTATTGATGCCTTTGACAAACAGGAAAATCGAGAAAGAGACGATAAAGAAGTCGATGATGGTCTGAAGGAACGCGCCGTATTTCACGATCGTGTCGCCATATTGGAACTGCAGTCCTTTGAGGTCGATGCCGCCCATCAGAAGACCGATCACGGGCATCAGCATGTCTTCTACCAGGGAGGTCACGATTTTTCCGAAAGCCGCGCCGACGATGACCCCGATGGCCAGATCCAGCACGTTGCCCTTCAGGGCAAAGGCTTTAAATTCTTTCCACATGGTTACCAAACCACCCTTTTTCGCGTATTACAGGCAGTATACCATGAGGGGGCGAGAGATTGTCCAGCACAAGACACTTTGCAGCCCGGATACTTTCGAGATTTCCCGCCAAAGCCCAGGTTTCGAGCGGATACGATCGCCCGCCGGAAATCTAACGGATGCAGCCGCCGCTATTTTACGAAAAAAGCCCTTTTCATGCCTTAGGCATTTCGTTGAAGAAAGCGACATCCTCAATCGGCAATCTTACCGTCGGGTGTCCGGGCTTCGCCGCTTTACCGATGGCGATAAGCATAACAGGAGCGTATTTCTCCGGAATATCGAACGCTTCTACAAATTTAGCCTGGTCATAGCCGCCCATCGGGACCGTATCATAGCCTTTAGCGCGGGCGACCAGCATAAGCTGCATGGATACCAATCCGCTGTCAATAAATACGTTTCGGCGGATAGCCTCCGGAGGCATGCTCGCGAACATTCCTTGATAGCGTTCCACAAACGATTTAGCTGTCTCTGCAGGCATGTAACCCGCATCGACCGCCATTCCGTAGATTTTCTCGGCCAATTTATAGCACTCCAAATCTCCGAGTACCGCAATGACAGCCGAAGCCTCGATCACTTGCTGCTGATTGAAGGCGATCGGAAGCAGTTTTTGCTTCAGCTCCTGCGAATCGATTACGAGAAAACGCCACGGCTGCAGATTGGCGCCTGAAGGAGCCAGCGTAGCTTGCTGCAAGATTTCGTTCATTTCCTCCCGCGGAATCTTTACCTCGGGATCATAGCTGCGGACGGACCGCCGATCCTGAATAACGTTGAAAAACTGCTGCTGCTCCACCGTTTGGGACGATTGTGAAACGGACATGCTTCTCTCCTCCTTATAAATAATGTGCTCAATTCAGGCACAGTATTTCTTAAAATAAAATGCAGTCGAATTATCAACTGCAACTTAACTGAGTACAGTATATAACGTTCCGGCTCACATTGCAATCCGGTAATTATTCTTGCATCAAATCGGCTAACGTATGCTGCTTGAGCAGTTCGACAGCCTGCTTTTGCACTTCTCCCATAATCGCTTCGAGCTTTTGTTGGCCCGAGGTGCATTCCTCTTGGACCTCTTGTTCGCAGCAATCCGATTTTACAGCTAAAAATATATCCGCCAGCGTAATTTGATCCGGACGGCGCTTCAGATAATAGCCCCCATTCCGTCCTTCTCTCGCTTCGACAATACCGTTGTGCGTGAGCTGTGCCAATACCCTGCGGAGGAACGTGGCATGCGATTGGACGTTGCCGGCAATGGCCGCGCTGGATAGCGTTCCTTCGCATTTGGCAAGCAAGATCAGGGCATGTACGGCAATGCCGAAACGCGGCGGGCCGATCTGGACGCTCCGGTTAGATATCATAAAAATCCCTCCTGTTTACAGTGTATCGCAATCTCACAAAATATTTCTACATCACAGCACTACTTCTATCTCCGAAGGTCCCACGTTTCGTTTGCGTATTTGTCCCGCGATTAGCGGCTTGACGAGATGTTTCGCCACAAAAAGTGAAAGAAGCAATCTCTTCGGCCCTCGCAAAGCAGGGAGATTGCTTCTTTTGGACTATATTGAGCTATCGCATACGCCCAGTTGATGAGTTTTATTATACCCGCTATGTAGATTCGTTTCAAAATATTTCTTAGCTTACGCAGGTTCATGCCATTATGCTTTGATTTTTCTTAGCGTACGTTTTACGCGATGATCTTGGTGTCACCTGCCTGACTTCCTCGTGGGAATGTTGTGTTAAACCAAACTTTCCTGACCAAACCGTCCTGGAAAGGTTATAATGCAATAAATGGAAACGGCTAGAAAGTGAAGTGATAACGATGTTAAATCCGGCAACGGAAAAAAGCTTAAGCAAGCTGATGAGCAAAATGCTGCGCCATACCCCCGAGGATTTCAGGCTTGTCCTCGATCCTGCGGACGGTTCATGTCCGGTGGATTCCCTTCTGAAAGCCATCCGGGGACAGGCGAAGTGGTCACGGGTAAGCCGCGAAGATATCGAACAGGTGGTCCGCAACTCGGATAAGCAGCGTTTTGTGATCGAGGACGGCCGGATTAGAGCAAGATACGGCCATAGTCATGACCGGGTAACTTACACCCCGGGTGAGCCTCCTGCTGTACTGTACCATGGAACCAACAAGATTGCTCTCCCGTCTATACTGAAAGAAGGGCTTCATCCGATGAGCCGGCAGTACGTGCATTTGTCGGAAGGGACCCATTTCGCCACGCTTGCGGGCAGCCGCAGAGGCGAGCTGGTTATTCTTAAAATAGACACAAGAGAAGCGGGGCGGCTCGGGGTTACTTTTTATTATGCCGGCAATGAAGTATGGCTGGCCGACCGGGTGCCGCCGGAATGCTGTTCCGTTTGGAAGCCACAGACAGAGTGAAAAATGACAGCAGGGAATGAATCGTAGAGCAAACGCCGAAGCAGCGGGAAACCATGAGCTGATCGGCCTTAAGATAAGAAAGAAGGAGGGGTTAACTATGAACCCATCGATGACAATGATCGATATTGGCGTGAATTTGCTGCACCGTTCGTTTCAGCGCGACCGGGAGCAGGTGGTGGAGCGGGCGGCCGCCAGGGGCGTCTCGCCTTTGATCATTACCGGGACGAGCCTGCGAAGCAGTGCGGAAGCGGCGCGTTATGCCGGAGACTTTCCGGGGAAACTGTACGCTACGGCGGGCGTTCATCCGCATGATGCCAAGGAGTGCAACGAAGAGACGATAGGCAAGCTTAGGGAATTGGCGCAGCTTCCCCAGGTGGTCGCTATCGGGGAGTGCGGGCTCGATTACAACCGGGATTTCTCCCCGCGCGACGTGCAGCGCAAATGGTTTGCCGAGCAGATCCGCTTGGCGCTCGACCTGAACCTGCCGCTGTTCCTGCATGAGCGGGAAGCCTCCGGCGATTTCACCTCGATCTTGAAGGAGCATGGGGTAAAAAGAGCGGTGGTCCACTGCTTTACGGGAACTGAAGCGGAGCTTAAAACGTATCTTGCGATGGGTTTCCATATCGGGATCACCGGCTGGATTTGCGATGAGCGGAGAGGACGCCATTTGCAGAACCTCGTCGCCATCATTCCGCCGGACCGGCTGATGATCGAGACGGATGCGCCGTTCCTGACCCCGCGGGATATGAAGGACAAGCCGGCGGACCGGCGGAACGAACCCGCTTTTCTGCCGCATATTGCGGAGACGATCGCCCGCTGCACGGGCAGAACCGCGGCGGAAATCGCCGAGATGACCACGCAAACCGTGCGGGAATTTTTTCGCCTATGACGGCGTCAGTTGACGTGTGTGATCGCGAAATGTTTCAGTTTAAACTCGAAAAAAATTGGGGGAATTGCCGTGAACGAAGAGATTTTGTACAGCAAAATCAAAGGCGGGCTGTACGGCGTGGCCGTGGGCGATGCGCTCGGCGGGACGACGGAGTTTATGAGCCCGAGGGAGATCAAGGCGCAGTACGGTTATTTGCGGGAGATCATCGGCGGCGGGGTGTGGCGGCTTGCGCCGGGGGAAGTGACCGACGATACGATGATGACGCTTTGCGTGGCCGAAGGGATTCTGGAAAATCCGGCCGAACCGATGGAGCCCATCGGGCGTCTGTTCCTGGAATGGTACAATTCGAGGCCGAAAGACATCGGCAACATTATCCGCCACGTCTTCGAGGGTTACGAGGGCCAATGGTTTGAGGCCGCTTTTTACGCACACGCTGATCTGGGGCAAAGCGCCGGGAACGGTTCCCTGATGCGCTGCCTGCCCGCAGCTTTGGCTTACGGGGACAGCGCCGACATGGAGCGGGCGACGCTCATGCAGTCGAAGATGACGCACTACGATCCGCGCTGCGGCGAGGCCTGCCTGATCTATAACCGGATTGCCGCCCGCCTGCTCCGCGGTGAAGATTTAAGGTCCGCCATCTTCGATGAGACGGCCGGAACGGAATATGAAGGCCTTTTTGAAGCGGTCCCCGACTGCGAGCCGAGCGGTTTTGTCGTGCATACGTTCCGGTGGGTTCTCCATATTTTGCTGCATAGCGCGGACTTTAGCGAAGTAGTGCAGCGGGCGGCCAATTTGGGCGGGGATTCCGATACGATTGGCGCCATCGCCGGGGGACTGGCCGGGATTTACTACGGCTACGAAGCGATTCCGGCCCGATACGCTGCGGCGATCCTGATCAAGGAAAGACTGGACCGGGCCGTCTCCGGGATGTGGTCCCTGCGGACGTCCGCTTCCGAACGCGGCAAGGAGAAATAAGAAAAACTATCTGCGCCAGTCCTTCGAACCGTGCGGGTTTAATTGCAGGATTCGCAATTAAACAAGCGCCCCGCTCCATTTTCCGATCAATAAATGTATCTTTTGTAACTATTCAGCACCACACCCCTAGGCTCGAAGCAGGACCCCACATTTCCATAAAAAAAAGCAGGGGGCCTTCCCCCCCTGCCTTGAGCAACCGCTGTTAAAATTGGATCTTCAGGCTGTCGCCTTCGACATACACGCCTTCGGAGCGGGTTATCGGCAGCTTCTGCTCCGCCGTAAAGCCGATCGTTTCTCCGTCCCTAAGCGTGACATCCCGGTCGATCACATACCCGGTGATGTCGATCAGGAAATCGCGCAGCTCGGCGGGCGAGGCCTGGCTGTCCAGCACTTCGATCTCATCCTTGCCGAACGATGCCAGCCCGTTCGTGTAACCGCTGACTCCCGCTTCGCTTCCGACCAGTCCGAAATGAATCAAATTAAGCAAAGGAACGATGTCCTCCGACTTCATCACTTCCGCCAACTCCACAAAGAACTCCGGCTGAAAAACGGTCCCGGACATGTAGATGCCAACCGCGTTCGGCAGCTTCAAGCAGCTTGCCGCCAGTTTGGCGTACATCTTACCGCTATCGAGCGGGGAGCCGGAGCGGGGAAATGTAGCCACGATGATTTGGGCCACATGCGTTTTGGTCACCTCCACCGCCTCGCGCCACAGATAGTTGCCTTGGGCATGGAACTCGGCTTCTCCGTCCGGCACGGGAGCGTCGACAAAGCTGACGGCCAAGGTGCAGCCCTCCGCTTCAAAAACCAGGATGCTTTCCTTTTCTTCTCCGGGGTTTTCTTGTTCATCCTCGTCCCGTGAGTAGGCGATATTCCAATCCTGCAGCAGGTTGGCCTTAATCAACTCCAGGTCGCATTCATGGGTATTGAGCAGCACGAACCCGTTAAAAATCCCGGAGGATTTCCCGTCTTCTTCATTGCCGGCAGAGCCGTCCGCCTGAGTCTGAGTCTGAGTCTGAGCCTGCGCTTCCGCGGCCTCCAGTTCCGCCGCCCGCTTCATCCAGTACTCGCGGATCATTTCGACCATGGCGATCGCTTCCTGCTCGGCCGTGGCCGGATCATAGGGCTGCATTTCACTGAAAACATGGCCGCAATGCTCGGTGTCGGACGGATCTTCATAACCTCCGCATACGCCCAGGAGCCACTTGCCGAGCAAGTTCTTTTTGTACTTGAACATGTAGTAGTGCATGCCGTGCAAATCAAATTCCCCGGCGATTTCGATTTTTCCGGGTTCCCGGCCAAGTTCGTTTTCATGTGCCAGCCAACTCACCATTGATGCCGTGGCCGCCTGCTGTTGGGATTTCATTCATTCCTCTCCTTCGTGAGTGAAAATACTCTTTAAAGGTATATTCTACCAACGTTAGAGAGGCAGTTCAATGCTCCCTCAGACCTCCATTAGAACTATGGAATTTCATGGGAACGTATAGTATCCTAACTTTGGCAATCAACCGCTTTAAAAGTGGATCAATGTTCGAAATTATACATGGACATTTCCCCAAGAAGGTGTAACCGTTTGCAGAACGCATGGATTGAAAAGGGAGGAAACGCAAGTTGTTCAAAAAAACGATCGTGATCTTGAGTTTGCTATTGGGTTGTATGAGCGGCGGCCTGGCGGCGGCAGCGCAAACCTCGGCTGCACAAACCCTGGCTGCGCAAATCCCGGCTGCGGAAGAGGGGGGCGTAATCGTAACGGAAACGGGCGGCGATACTACAGCGGAAGAAAGCGGCGGAACGACGGGCCAAGCATCGGGCCAAGCATCGGGCCAAGCATCGGATGGCCGCCCCGAATTGGCTCTGAACGATGCCATCGTTTTATCGGTCGACAGCTCCAAGGCTTACGTCAAGGGCCAAATGACCCGAATCGATGGAATGAATTCCGGGGTCGCCCCTTTTGTGGAGAAAGGAAGTACTTTGGTCCCATTACGCTTTTTGGCGGATCAGGTGGGGGCGAAAATGTCGTTCAACGCAAAGACAGGGGACATCACGATTACGGCTGGCGGCCAGACGGCCAAAACGCGTATCGGTGAACGGGCGCTCTACATCAATGACCGGAAGATCGTCATGAGCGCCCCGGGCCAAGCGGTGAACGGCACGACTTATTTGCCGCTGCGGAACGCGGTCGAAGATCTTTTTCAGAAGAAGCTGTTTTTTAAAGACGGGATCATTGTGATCAGCGACGGCGAAAAAAGCATTTCCGGTGATGTGCTGGCATCTTTAAAGAAAAGTTTGCAGCCCAGGGCCATCTATGCCGGCGAATTAATGATGTATTATATGTACAGCGACGGGACGGTCGAGAAAATCGACATTGACACCCGCTCTTCCTCGGAGATCCGGTCGCAGGAAATGAATCGGGTGCAATATACGGATGGACGCTTTTTTTACATACAGGATTATTTGGGGACAGTGGATAAAAATTATTTCTACCGGACCGATCTCAACGGCAACCTGAAAACTTTCCATTTTCCCCAGCATGAACAGTTGGGTCTCGTGATGGGCCAGGACGGGGATCTCTATTTTAATCGGCCGAACGGCGACATCGTGAAGATCAACTATGACGACGATACGGGCGCACGCCATGTGATCGGCAAGGGCTATTTAATAAAAGACAACGCCTATATCAAAAACGATGTTATTTGGTTTACCGACGGCCAAGCCAATTATGCCATTTACAAGCTGCAGAACGGAAAAAAGACGAAATTGTCCAAGGCAAAAAGCTTCATCCGTTATGTATACAATAATTGGATTTATTATGACCATTACGAAAACAAACGCTGGGCGTTGTACCGCATGAGTATGGACGGAAGCCATCAAAAGAAACTGTCCGGAGATGCCGACGTAAACGATTCGATCATCTTCAACAACAAAATCTATTATCTGGACAACCGTACTAAAACACTGCGCGAAATGAACCTCGACGGGTCCGGCAAAAGGGCGGTCGCCAGGCTGGACGATCCCGGGGCGGAGATTTTCGACATGGTGGGGGGAGCGCTTTATTACACTGAAGAAAATCAGTTGAAGTGGACGCAATCCTTATGGAAGGTCGATGTATTGACAGGTGCGAAAAAACGGCTGGTGACCGTGGACCTCGATTTTGATTCCGGCTGGCTGCGGATTAGAAACGTCAAAGCGTTGGGGAATTACGTATATTACACGTTCGCAGACGGGGTTTATGCCGTTAAGAAGAACGGGGGCGCTCCGAACAAGATCGGGAGTTTGCCAAATGCCGGAAGGGATGCTGTCAGCATTAAGGAACAATGAATATTTCGTCAAAGGACACCGGCTCACGCCGAGTGTCCTTTTGTACGTATTCCCGTTAGAATAATCAGTGCGTAGGCCCAAAGCAGCCAAGCCGCCAACAACGGCATGCTGCTGTCGGTTATCCCCGGGAAAACGAAGCGATGGAAGGGGAGCGATACCACGTCAAGCAGCATCCCGGGCAAGGCCGTACAGACAGCGGGAAGCAAGCGCTCCGCCGGCGAAAGGCGAACCATGGTGTACAATGGCGTCATGCACCCCCAAATCAAAGGGATCGCGGCAATGAAACAAATCCCCGTAATAAGCGGCTTCTCCACATCGATTAACAAGCCTCCGAAAAAGTGAAAAACAAGGGTGGCCGCGAGCCAGAGGAGGAATCCCCACAGCAGGAAAACCTTGTTCCCCGTCCTGGTTGTTGTTCCGGTTTTCATTTGCTCACTCCTATAGAAATAAAGTGGAACATGGACTGAAGCGCATCAAATGCTTTTTCTTTAGGAAAATCCTCGTCCAGCAAAGCTTGCACGGCCAGCCCGTCAATGATCGCGTTCATCAGCATGCCCCATTGGTCCATCGAGATTTGCTCCACGGGAGAGCTTCCCCAGCGGTCCTCAAGAATTCCGGCGAGGTGTTTGTTTTCTTCGCGGATCATCTCGCCCAACCGCCGGCGGTTGGGCTCCAGATGCAGACTGGCCGCCAGCGAAGCGAAAAACAACCGGTGATAGGTGGAGTCGTACCCGCACCTTTCCTTGGCCGATTGCAGCGCCTCTTCCACACTGGCATGGCTCTGCCGCAGAGCCTCCCAGGAGGAATCGCACAGGCTCTGTACCAGCTCGATCATTAACTGTTCCTTCGTCCGAAAATGATAAAAGACGGTTCCCTGGCTCACCTTCGCCTGGTCGGCGACCGCCTTCAGCGTCGTTTTTTCAATCCCTTTTTGTACGACGCATTCCTGGGCGGCCCGCAAAAGCTCCTCACGGGTCACCACATTGGGTTTTGCCATAGGCTTCTTTTCCCTCCTTTATAGTAAGTTAGTCAAATAACTAACTCGTCGTTTTAAGTATTATCCTACATGCCGGTTTTTGGTTTGTCAATTCCAGGTAATCAAAACCGTTGTGAAGACAAGGAATTTTGTATTTTGTGGAGAAATATGTAATATTGTATCGCTTAATTTTAATAAATGGGGGTTCATTTCGGTGAGAAACAATCGTATAAAGGTTGGAAATACACAGGCACATTGGAATCAAGCAGGTACTCGCATATTGAAATACTCTGTAGAGATGTATGACAGCGGTTTAAACGAGCATAAGGTTATATCTGCGCCAGGGATGGATATCCTGCGAAATAAAATTGATATCCAGATTTTAAAGTGGGAAGAAAAATGGAGTAAGCTTGAGACCAGACGTATGATGGTTGCGGAACAGGAAGCGAGTATTGAAGAAGCAGCAAGAATGACCTTAGAAGCGCAAGAGGCCATCAGCATAATTGATAATTTATTGACCCATACGCTTTCTATCGATGACACCGTGAATTGGGATGTGTTAAAGAAGAACGAGGAATTTCCCGAAAAAATTCCGCCCAAGCCAAACCCAAAAGCAAAAAGGGAGTACCCGGACCAACCTAGGAAAGAGGAACCTGTTTTCACTTTTATAGAAAAAATATTCAAGGCGAAAAAAGAACAAAAAATTAGAGAGTACGAGAATAGGTACACTTGCTCAATGGTAACGTGGGAAAATCAAAAGTTTGAGATAGATAACTACAATCAGACGTTGGAGCAAGAATTCGAAACGGAAGTGCAAATTTGGAAAGAAAACGTTGTTCAATGGGAAGAAAGGAAGAAGATTTTTCTTAAAGAACAAGATGAATATAACAAAAAAATTGATGAGATGAAGGAAGCCTATTTCAATCTAAATGAAGATTCCGTTGTAGAATATTGCGAAATGGTGTTGGAAAATTCGCGGTATCCCGAGTCTTTTCCCAAAAGCTTTGAGTTAGAGTACAGCAGTGAAACTAAAATACTTATTGTAGAGTATCAATTACCGTCGATCGAGTGTTTTCCAACCTTAAAAGAAGTGAAATATTTAACATCCAAGAAAGAGTTAAAGGAAACCCATCTTACGGAAAATCAGGTCACTAAAATGTTTGATGAAGCAATGTATAAAATAGCTCTTAGAACCATGCATGAGCTTTTTGAGGCGGATCGGGCGAAGGCCATTGAGGCGGTTTCTTTTAATGGTTGGGTTAACGCAATCAATAAAGCGACCGGCAAGGAAGAGAATAATTGCATTTTGACGATTCAAGTGAAAAAGGAGCAGTTTGCAGCGATTGATCTGGCGAACGTTGATCCCAAAACATGTTTTAAGAGTTTAAAGGGCATAGCCGGCAGTAAGCTAAGTGCATTAAGTCCGGTCAAGCCGATTCAGCAAATTAGTAAATCCGATAAGAGGTTCGTTGATAGTTACGATGTTGCGGACCAGTTAGATGAATCAACGAATTTGGCCGCGATGGATTGGGAAGATTTTGAACATCTGATTCGTGAATTATTTGAAAAGGAATTTAAGAGCAGTGGCGGGGAAGTTAAAGTAACAAGAGCCAGTAGAGATGGAGGCGTTGATGCGGTTGCTTTCGATCCGGATCCGATCAGAGGCGGCAAGATTGTAATACAGGCAAAAAGATATACGAATGTTGTTAGTGTTTCGGCGGTTCGGGATTTGTATGGGACAGTGGTGAATGAAGGGGCGACCAAAGGGATTCTCGTTTCCACCGCAGACTACGGTCCTGATTCATACGAATTCGCTAAAGATAAACCCCTGACCCTATTAAATGGATCAAACTTGCTGCACCTGCTAGAGAAACATGGGCATCATGCGAGAATTGATCTTCGGGAAGCTAAGAAAATACTATCGGGAAATTGAACAGCAGAACAAGGATTTGTGCAGTGCATCCCCAAGATATGTTGATCGCTCCTAAGGATGGCCCGGATTTACAATGGAAAAAACGAGGTCCTTAGGGGGAAGCACAGTGAATAAATCGAGCACGGAATCATACGACATCGTCGTCTGCGGCGGCGGGTTGGCCGGGGTGTGCGCGGCGGTGGCGGCGGCCAGGCTGGGGGCGAGCGTCTGCATTATTCAGGACCGCCCGGTATTTGGCGGCAACAGCTCGTCGGAGGTGCGGGTCACGACGCATGGCGCGGCTCAGTTTCACGCCTATGCCAGGGAGACGGGGATCATCTCCGAGCTCCTGATCGAGGAGCGGGCCGCCAACCACGAACCGATCCGCGAAAACGGGTGGACCAACAGCGTCTGGGACATGACGCTCTATGACATGATGGTGTCGACGCCGAATCTTGCGTTCCACTTGAACACATCGGTGACGGAGGTGGAGATGGAGACGGACGGTCGGCGGTCGATCCGCGCGGTCAAGGTCCGGGTGGCGAACGCCGAGACGGAGCTGACGATCCGGGGCCGGGTGTTTATCGATTGCACCGGCGACGGCGTCGTCGCCGATATGGCCGGCTGCGAATGGCGCCTGGGCACGGAAAGCCGCGGCGAATTCGGCGAGCCCCATGCTCCGCTTGAGGCCAGCGGCGATACGATGGGCAGCTCGATCCAGCTTAAGGCCAAGGATATGGGCCGCCCGGTTCCGTTTCGCGCCCCGGAATGGGCGGTGAAGCATGAAGATCCGGCTTATTTTTATAATCAGGGGCGGCATTTTTACGATTTGATGGCGGGGTTCTGGTGGATCGAGATCGGCGTGCCGTGGCATACGATTTACGGTAATGAGGATATCCGCCATGAGCTGACCCGGCATGCGCTGGGGATATGGGACTGGATCAAAAACGGCGACCCCGAGCTAAAGCAAAGATCGGCTAATCTGGCGCTCGACTGGATCGGCCAGGTGCCGGGAAAACGGGAAAGCCGGCGGATCATGGGGCGGTATTTCATGACCGAGCACGATCTATTGAACCTGACCGTTTTCCCGGACGAGGTGGCTTACGGCGGCTGGTTCATCGATCTGCATACCGCGGGCGGGCTGCTGGCGCCGACGGCGGAGCCGGCCAGTGCGGAAGGATATGCCGAAACGACGGAATACGCGGTCAAAAGCTACTGCGGTCCTTACGGTATCCCGCTGCGGATCATGCTGGCCAAGGATGCCGGCAACCTGATGATGGCCGGCCGCAACGTCAGCGTCAGCCACGCGGCGCTCGGCACCGTGCGGGTGATGGCGACGACCGCGCTGATGGGCCAGGCGGCGGGGACGGCCGCGGCGTTGGCGCTGCAAAAAGGCATCGAGGTGGCCGACGTGCCCGACGTCTGCATCAAGGAAGTGCAGCAGCGGCTGCTGCGGGACGGCTGCTTCCTGCCGAACGTGCGCAACGAGGACCCGGCCGATTTGGCCAGAAGCGCAAAAGCGGCGGCGAGCAGCGCGGAGCTTGTGTACGGCGCGGGGCCGGAAAGCCGGGATCGGACGGGCGGATTCCGCAAGGCGGAGAAGGGATTTATGGAAGCTGCGGAGCCGCTGGAGCATCGTAGAGGACAGTGGATCGCCGTCGGCACGGCCGAAATCCGCAGCTTGTCCGTCTGCCTCAGCAACGGCACGGATCAGCCGCAGACGGTTGAAGCCGAGCTGCTGCCGGTCCGGCATATTTGGGATTACCGGACCGATCCCGGCCAGCCGCTGGCCAAGGGCAAGCTGATCGTGCCGCCAGGGTGCAGGCGCTGGATCGAATGGCCCGTCAATCTGACGGCTGCGGACGGACTTGAACCGGGCACGTATGTGCGGCTCGATCTGCTCGCCAATCCCGCCGTCGAGTGGCATATGGCCGGCACCGTGCTGCCCGGGCATGTCTCGGCGTACGAGATGGGCGGCGGGCGGATGCGCCGCTACCGCGACGGCGGCACGCTCAGCTTCCGCATCGATCCGCCGCAGCCGGCTTATGGAGCCGCGGGCGTGTTGTCCGGGGTGACCCGCCCGTACGACTACACCAACGTTTGGCGCTCGAACCCGGCGGAGCCGCTGCCTCAGTGGGTCGTGCTGGAGTGGGCGGAGCCGCAGCGGATCGGCCGCGTCGAGCTTACTTTTCCCGGCCACCTGTTCCGGGAATATCACGCTTACGAGCCGTTCTACCGTGACCCGCAGTGCCCGAAAGATTACGCCATCGAGGTCTTCGCGGACGGCGAATGGCGCGAGCTGCTGCGGGTGCAGGGCAACTATCAGCGGCGGCGCACGCATGATCTTCCCGGCGGGGTCACCGCCTCCCGGCTGCGGATCGTGATCCATGCCACGAATGGCGATCCTTCGGCGGCCATCGCGGAAATCCGCTGTTATGAAAGTTGACGGAGCCAGGCTATCGGACGTTTCCTTCTAAACTTTTTTTCCTTCATGTTGTCACCGGAGAGCTTCAATTGACTAATTTTGCCATTTTCTCAAGTCTTCACTTGCCATCATGCTAATGTTATTTCCAGAATCGTCTACTAGCCGCTTTCGGCGTCTCCGGATGCCGGGAGCGGCCTGTTCCGGTCCCGGAACTCCTGTGATATACTGCCTTTAATGCGGGTTCAAAAGTGATCTGCAGAAGGCGGTTTTTGAACAACCTTACGATGGAAGAGGAGGCGAGCGGCGTGGCGGGCTTGAAGTCCTTATGGCCGTCCGGCATCAAAAACCGGCTGTTCTTGTCGATCCTGTTGTTCGTACTGGTCCCTTCCAGCTTCCTGCAGCTGAGGAGCATCAACCAGTTGGAAACGAACATGAAGGCGAATATTTCGCAGCAGAACGTGTCGCAGCTGAATTTGCTGAAAAACGGCATGGAGGACATCCGGATCAGCGTTTTGGGCGCGATGCTGCAGCTGGAGCGCGAGCCGGGGCTAAAAACGCTGCTGCTGCGGCCGGACGATTTTGATGAGGCGGAACGTACCCTGCAGATCGGCAATCAATTGCTGGAGCTCAAGCAAGGGCTTGGCAACGCGCTTATTCCGGTCCATATTACGCTGGCGGATAATTACGGCCATGTCTACACGACCACCGAGGAAGGCGTTTCCGTTCGCAGTGTCACGGGTTCGGAAATCACCGGCCAGCCGGAATTCAAGCAGCTGTCGAATACGGGCCAATCCTACGCCTGGGCGGTCCATGAATCCCGGGACGTGCTGCAGGACATTTTTCCGCAGGCGGAGCTGTATTCGCTTTACGCCAGGCTGCAGGAGATGAACGGCCGGACCTTCGGCTATCTGCGCATCAGCCTCGATATCCGCACCTGGCTGCAGTCGATCACGAACGGTTTTCAAGTGAAGCAGACCTACTATTTGTTCGACGGTGCGCGGCGGCCGATTTTGCTTCCGCAGGATGCGCATACGGCGGCTCAATTGGCGGAGCTGGACGGGGTGTTTGCGAACGAGCCTTCCCGTTATGTCTCCGACGCGAACAATATGTTCATATACAATGGCATCTACTTGCCCAATCTTGATTGGACGCTGGTGACGCGATTTCCTTTGGAAGCGCTCTCGGGAAATATCCGGGCGATGAAAAACCAGGTGCTCGTCTCCTTTTCCCTCACGGTTGTCGTGTTTATCGCCGTTACCTACGCCATCGTTGCGTCTGTGCTCCGCCCGCTGCGTACGCTGCAGCGAACGATGAAGGAACTGGTTCACCGGGACCTCGACGTCCGTATTCCCGAACGGAAGTTCAAGGGCGAACTGCTGGTGCTGGCCAGAACCTTTAACGGCATGATCGGCGACATCCGCGGCCTGATTTCCCGGCTGAGGACCGAGGAGCGGCAAAAGGAAGCCTTTCATTTTCAAATGCTGATGTCGCAAATGAATCCCCATTTTCTCTTGAACACGCTGAACACGGTCAAGTGGAACGCCCGGAACCACGGCGATATGGGCACGTTCGAGATTTGCCAGAATCTCGGCCGACTCTTGGAATCCAGCCTGAATACCGAGGTGGACCTTGTCCACCTCAAAGAGGAAATCGAGCTGGTCAAAGCTTACGTTTACATTCAATCGTTCCGTTACGACCATGCGTTTACGGCCGAATACGAGATCGGCGAGGAGCTGCAGTACGCGCTGGTGCCCAAGCTCAGCTTGCAGCCCCTGGTTGAAAATGCGATCCAGCACGGCCTCGTTCATGTGCGCGAAGGTGGGGCGATCCGCATCGCCGCCATGCGGGCGGGCCAGAAGCTGCGGCTGGAGATCCGCGACAACGGCCAGGGCCTTGCGGGCGCCCGGCCGGAACAAGGCCGCAAGCGGAAAGGCATCGGGATCGGCAACCTGCGCGAACGGCTGGAGCTCTTGTTCAGGCGGGAATCCTCACTGACGCTGGTCCCGCTGGAGCAGGGGACGATGGCCGTGCTGGAGATGCCGCTATTGATCGCTTCGCCATACCAGAAGCCCCCGCTTTCGAAGTGAGTTTTGTTCGAAGCTGATTCAGGAAGTAATGCTCACAAAACTTTGAGGAGGGACAGACCGATGTGGAAAATCCTGCTCGTGGAAGATGAGCCTTTCGTCCGCCGCTCGATCCGCCAGGCCATTCCCTGGGAGGAGCACGGCTTTGCCATTGCCGGGGAGGCCGCGCATGGCCGGGAAGCGCTGGAGCAGTTGGAGACGTTGGCTCCGGATATCGTGATCTCGGATATTTTTATGCCTTACATGGACGGCATTGAGCTGCTGAAAGCCGCCCGGTCTCGGGGCAGTGAAGCGCGCTTCATCATGCTGACCTGCGCCGGCGAATTCGAGTATGCGCGGGCCGCGCTGGAATATGGCGCCACCGGCTACATTCTGAAGCTTTCGATGGAAGACGCGGGGCTGCTCGGGGCGCTCGGCAAAGCCAAGGCGGAGCTGGAGAAGCTGGCACGGCAGCAGGAGCTGGCGTTAAGCGACCGGGTGGGTTATCTGTGGCGCAGCATGCTGGGCAAGGAGCTTAGCGGGGACGAAAAAGAAAAACTGGAGGAGCTAAAGCAGTACGACTGGGGAGGAGATCGGCCGCTGATCGTCACCGGGCTGACCGGAGCGCTGCCGTTTGATTACGATCGCTGCTGCACGCTGCTCGGAGTGTCCCCGGGACAGGGAAGGCTGGTTCATTCCCATGTGCAGATGGGGCTGACGACGTTGTTCATCCGCTGGACCGGCAGCGCGCCCGGTTTGCTGAAGCATAACAGCCGGGAGCTGCCGATGATTTGCCGCACCGTCTCCGCCTCCACTTCCACTTCCGCTTCCGCCGGAGCTCTGGAGCGGGCATGGTTTGAAAATTTGCGCTGGCTGGACCGTTTCTATTATGAGCGGCCAACGCCCGACCGCGCGTTCGAAGGCGGCGGCGCGTTATCGGCAGCCGTTCCATGGGAGATGGAGCAGGCGGTCATCCGGGCGTTTGAGCGGAACCAGCCCGGGGAGTGCGGCGAGCTGCTCCGCGGGCTGTGGGACTACTTGGCGCAGCAGGCGCTGCCGATGGTGCTCGTCAAGGAGACGGCCGAGCGGCTGGATAAGCTGTTCGCCCGCATCAGCCGGAAACCGCCGGAGGACGCGGGGGTGCTGCTGAACTGCAGGCGCCACGCCGCGCTGCTGGAGAAGCTGGACTGGCGGATGCGCCGTTATGCCAAGGGGAGCCGGCACCGCAAGCCGGCCGAGACGGACCATCCGGAAATCAACGCGATTCTTGATTATTTGCAGCAGCATTATGAGCGGGATATCTCTCTGCAGGCGATGGCGAAGTACGTCAGTATGGACGAGAATTACTTAAGCGGGCTGTTCAAGAAAAAGACGGGCGACACGTTCATCAACTACTTGCAAAAGCTCAGGGTCGACGAAGCGAAGTTTTATTTGAAAGAAACGGAGCTTACCGTTGCGGAGATCGGGGAGCGGTGCGGGTTCGCCAACCCCAGCTATTTTTTCAAGATTTTCAAGCGCTGGACCGGACTTACGCCAAATGAATACCGGATGGCCTGAATGGAAAGCTAAATAACCGGTAGAACCGAAACCCCGGAAACCCCGGAAACCCCGGAAACCCCGGAAACCCGAAAAATCGGAAAACCGGAAACCGGAAAACCGAAAGGCGGAAAAACCGGAAAATCTGGGGCCGGCCCGGAGCACGAAAGGGGTGTTCGGGGCCTTTGTCGTTTCCGCTTGGCCATGAGTTAACCGCCAAACGGTTCTAACGGTTGCCACAAGCGCTATTTGCCCCAAAAACGCTGATTTCAAATCGTAACGGTTGCCATGGCGCTTATTTTGCTGAAACCCGGCTGTTTTTACCTGGAACCAAGCAAATAACGGCGATAACAACCGTTAGAATTTGGAAAAGGGCTTTTTTCGCCAAATAGCTGCTGCTGCAACCGTTAGAATTCCGGCGGCGGGCACTAGAACCGGCTCTGGCTCCCAAAACCGGAGCTTCAGCGGAAATCCTGCGGCAAAAGATGAGAAATGTGCATCCGATCCCACAGATTCGGTGCTATTGTCCGGCCCGAGGGTTCGTTAAGATAAAAGCGGATCAAGAAACTTCGAGATAGAGAGGTTGAAGCCATGAAGCCGCAATCCGCGACACCGCCAGAGCACTCCGCGACACTGCCAGAGCACTCCACAACATCGCCAGAGCAACCCGCGATACCGTCTGAGCACTCCGCGACACTGCCAAAGCAACCTGCGCTACCGCCAAAGCACTCCGTACTACCGCCAGAGCAACCCGCGCTACCGCCAAAGCGCTCCGTGCTACCGCCAGAGCAACCCGCGCTACCGCCAAAGCGCTCCGCGCTACCGCCAAAGCGCTCCGCGCTACCGCCCAAACAAACCCCGCACCGCACGGCAAGCCGGACGCTGTCAGGCATTTGGCAAATGAAAGCGCTCTATATGATGCTCCTGCCCTGCCTTGTGTGGTATTTCGTTTTCAAGTATTTGCCCATGTACGGCATCATTATTTCGTTTAAAGACTACAACTTCGCCGAAGGCATCCTGCATAGTCCGTGGGCCGATCCCTGGTATAAGCATTTCAGGCAGTTTTTTGAGTCGCCTTATTTCACCCAGCTGTTGACGAACACGCTGCTCATCAGCCTGTATAAGCTCCTGTTTGGCGTCGTCCCTTCAATCGCGCTGGCGATTCTGCTGCATGAGTGCCGTATTGGCTGGCTGAAAAGATGGGTGCAGACGCTGAGCTATATGCCGCATTTTTTGTCCTGGATCATCGTTTACGGCATATCCGTCGCGTTTCTCTCGGAGACGACGGGGTTGTTCAATCGCTGGATCACGGAGGCGGGAGGCGGTTCGATTCCGTTTCTGAACTCCACGGAGTGGTTCCGGAGCGTGCTCGTTTCCACCGAAATCTGGAAGGACCTCGGCTGGGGGGCGATTATTTATTTGGCCGCGATCAGCTCGATCGACCCGACCTTATATGAAGCCGCCCGCGTGGATGGAGCCGGCCGGCTAAGGATGATTTGGCACGTGACCCTGCCGGGTATCCGCAACGTGATTATTTTGCTGCTGATTCTGAAAATTGGGAGCATTATGGACGCCGGGTTCGAGCAAATATTCGTGTTTTACAATCCGCGCGTCTATGAGGTGGGCGACATTATCGATACGTGGGTATACCGCACAGGCCTGGAGCAAATGAGCTTTAGCCTGGCGACGACGGTTGGATTGTTTAAATCCGTGATCGGCATTGTGCTGATTACCGGCGCGAACAAGCTGGCAAAAAGATGGGGGGGAAGCATATGGTGACAGGCCGGTCCGACAAAGTCTTTAATGCCGCCGTGTACCTGATTTTGGTTGCCGTTGCCGCCATCTCGCTGTTTCCGTTGCTGTACGTGGTCTCGATGTCTCTGACCCCCTACAGCGAAGTGATCAAAAACGGCGGATTCGTCGTGGTGCCGCGCAGCCTGTCGTTTGAGGCATACAACCGGATTCTGGCCGATCCGGCGCTTGGCAGGTCGATGCTGGTCACCTTGTTTGTGACGATCGTAGGGACGGCCGTCAACTTGGCGCTCAATACACTGGCCGCCTATCCGTTAAGCCGCAAAAAACTGAAGGGACGCACTTTTTTCCTGCTGTATATCGTCTTTACCATGCTGTTCAGCGGGGGACTCATCCCTACTTATCTGGTGGTGCAGTCGATGGGTCTGCTTAACTCTGTTTGGGCCTTGATCGTCCCCGGGGCGATCGCTACGTTTAACGTGCTGGTGATGAAAAGTTTTTTTGAAAATCTCCCGGAAGAGCTGTTTGAATCGGCTCGGATCGACGGCGCCAAGGAGTTCCGGATTTTATGGCGGATCGTGCTCCCGCTGTCCATCCCGTCCGTGATGACGGTAGGGCTGTTTTATATGGTAGGCCATTGGAATTCGTTTTTCTCGGCGGTGCTGTACATTACGGATACCGATCTCTATCCGCTGCAGGTCGTGATCCGCAACATGCTGCTATTGTCGCAGTCCAGCGAGCTGCAGGCCGAGGTGACCGTACCTACCGCGGCGATGCAGATGGCGGCGGTTATTCTGGGCAGCCTGCCGATCATTGCGGTGTATCCGTTTATCCAGAAGCATTTCACGAAAGGGATGCTGCTGGGCGCGATCAAGGGATAACTTTGGCGGCCGCCCGGCTTGACCAATTATATTTCATTTCATCGGAAAGAAGGGGACAAGATGAAGTCAGCAAAAAGAATCGGGTTTGGGGCGCTGGCGGCGCTGCTGCTGGCCGGAATGCTCGCGGGCTGCGGCGGCGGGAAAGGCGGCAATCCCGCGGCGGGGGCAAACGGCCCCCAAGGCGCGAAGGAGGGAAACGGAGCCGGGTCGCCGGTGAAGCTTGAGGTCGCGCAAATCAGTTGGGGCACGACACCGCCGGCGGACGATTTTATGAAAAAAGCGCTCGACGAGAAGCTGAACGTTTCGCTGGAAATGACGCTGGTCGGCGATCAAGGGGACTATGAGAACCAGATTAACGTCCGCGCCGCTTCCAACAACCTGCCGGACCTGTTTATGGTTACCGGAAAACCGCAGCTGCAGAAGCTGGTCGAGTCGGGTTCGCTGCTCGATCTGTCCGAGTATTTGGACAAAATGCCGGAATATCAAAGTTTTACCGGTGAGGATGTCCTCAAGAAGGGAAGAATCGGCGGGAAGCAGTACGCCTTGCCGAAGGCCGGGCAAGCGCTGTCCTACACGTATTGGATCCGCAAGGATTGGCTGGACCGCTTGAATCTGCCTGTGCCAACGACGGTGGACGAACTGTTTGACGTGGCTAAAGCGTTCACCGAGCAGGACCCGGACGGCAACGGCAAACCGGATACGTTTGGCCTGAGCGGAACGAATTTTGACGCCTTCGAGCCGATCTTCGGCGCCTACGGCATCACGAATATTATGGATACATCGCAATTTTATGTCCGCGGCGGAAAAGTGGCCAATACATTTTATCAGCCGGAGATGAAAGAAGCGTTGACGGCGATCAAGCGTTTCCTCGACGCGGGCGTCGTCGATCCGGAAGTGGTGAACAACAAAGGCACGATGGCGAAGGACAAAGCGTTCCAAGGGAAAGTCGGCATCATTCACACGGAATGGGCGCAGATGATGAAGCCGGCCGACGTCGAAGCGTGGAAAGGCGCCAATCCGGACGCGGAATGGGTGCAATTACCGCCCCCGGCGGGGCCAGACGGGCAGAAATTCGGCAAATCGATCAATATCGGCGCTTCCGGCGGGCTTTGGGTGGTGCCGAAACGGCTTGAAAACGAACCGGAGAAATTAAACAAGGTGTTGGAGCTGTTTAATTACACGTCAACACCGGAAGGCAACCGCCTGGTGCAGTTCGGGATCGAAAATACCCATTACACGCTGGACGGCGACAAGGTGACGATTACGGACAAGGGCCGCGAGGAGGCGTCTTTTACCTGGCTGTACCAGTTCTCCGGTCGCCCGGAGACGGAATACCTGAAAACGAAATTCGCCGATCTCGTCGAATATATCGATTTCGAGGCTTCGATTCCGCGGATCGAGACGCTGGACGGCTTCGTGCAAAGCCCGGCGGGATACAATCCGGCCGACGCCAACCGCTTCATCGAGGAGGAGATGATCAAGTTCGTCTACGGCAAAAACAAACTCGAGGATTACGACAAATTCCTGCAGACCTTGGAGAAAACGTTCAATTACAAAACGTACGTCGACTCCGCCGTCGAACAACTGAACGGACTCGGCTACGGCCAATAATCGCTTGCAGGCTAAAATTCCAAGGCCGCTCCGTATGGGGCGGTCTTAGATTGTCGGCAAACCAACTTCCCCAAATAGCGGAACTTTATGGTCTTATTTTCCGGAGTCTGGCATGTTCATCCCCATTAGCGGTATTTTTTGGCCTTATTTTCCAGTGAGTGGTGCGGATTATGGCCATTTTTCTGCGATTCGCAAAAATAACGACATAAATTTCCTCTATTTCTCTCAAAGTGAGTGATATCGCTAGAATAGAGACATTTTTTCCTTTATATCTGCTCCTCCCAAACCTCTAATGTTCCGGCTATTTTATCTGCAATAATGCCATGGAAATTTCAAGGGGAATCGGTTACGTTATTACTAACTGGATAAAAACCAAGTGGGGAGAGAAGGCATTGAGTTCAAAAGTGGGAGTACCTTTGGAAGGGTTTGCGGAATTCAGCAGAAAGGTGGCCGCGGAAGGCGCGGTGCTGCTGAAAAATGAAGGACAAGCGCTGCCGCTGCGAAGCGGTGAAAGCGTTTCGATTTTCGGGAGAATTCAAGTGGACTATTACCGCAGCGGCACGGGCTCGGGCGGCAGCGTCAACGTGGCCTACACGACCCATTTATTGGACGGCCTGCGGAGCAAAAAGCAAATTCGGGTGAACGAAGAACTGGCGTCCGTTTATGAAAAGTGGATCGCGCAAAACCCGTTCGACAACGGCGGAGGCGGCTGGGCCGCGGAACCTTGGCACCAGAAGGAAATGCCGCTCACCGATGAGCTGGTGGCCGCGGCGAGGGCCAAGTCGGACAAGGCGATCGTGGTGATCGGGCGCACCGCCGGCGAAGACCAGGACAACGCCGACGCGCCCGGCAGCTACCGGTTGACGGACGATGAAATTGCGATGCTGCGGCGGGTTACGGATCATTTTGAACAGACGATCGTCGTCCTGAACGTCTCCAATATCATCGACATGAGCTGGCTCGACGATGAAGCGTACGCGCACCCGATCCCTTGCGTCATTTACGCCTGGCACGGCGGGATGGAAGGCGGCAACGCCATCGCCGACGTGCTGGCCGGGGACGTCCGTCCGGGCGGCAAATTGACCGATACGATCGCCTATTCGATCGAGGACTACCCGTCTACCCGCAACTACGGCAACGAATTCAAAAACCTGTACCAGGAGGATATTTATGTGGGGTACCGGTATTTTGAGACGTTTTGCCCGGACAAGGTGCGGTTTGAATTCGGCTATGGATTGACTTATACGGAGTTCGGCATCAAGCCGGAAGAGGCGAAGCGGGTCGTCAAAAATGGCGAGGAGCAGCTTGAAATCGGCGTGACCGTGCAAAACACCGGCGTGACCTATCCCGGCAAAGAGGTGGTTCAGGTTTACGTTGAAGCGCCCCAAGGCCAGCTGGGCAAACCGGCCAGAGCGCTCGTGGCCTTCGCCAAAACGCAGGAGCTGAAGCCGGGAGAGTTGCAGCGGCTAACCATAAGCTTCCCGGTCAATGCCCTGGCTTCCTACGACGACGGCGGCTATACCGGTCACCGTTCCGCTTACGTGCTTGAAGCCGGGACTTATTATTTTCATGTGGGGAACAGCGTGAAAAACACCGTAAAAGTCGGCGTGGACGGACAAAGCGGGTACGAGGTGCCGGAGCTGCGGGTTGTGGAGCAGCTGGAAGAAGCGCTGGCGCCGACGGAAGACTTCACCCGCATGAAGCCGGGGGCTCGCAAGGAGGACGGAGCTTACGAAATCACCTACGTGGAGGTGCCGAAACGAACCGTATCCTTAGCGAAGCGGATTGAACAAAGACTTCCTGAAACGCTGGAGCAAACGGGGGACCGCGGCTATAAACTGAAGGACGTGCATGACGGCAAAATCAGCCTGGAAACCTTCGTCGCCCAGCTTGGCGACGAGGACCTGGCCGCGATCGTCCGCGGCGAAGGGATGAGCAGCCCGCTGGTGACCCCGGGCACGGCTTCGGCGTTTGGGGGAGTGAGCGACAGCTTGTTCCGCTTCGGCATCCCGATCGGATGTTCAGCGGACGGCCCGTCCGGAATCCGCATGGATACCGGGGAAAAGGCGACCCAGGTGGCGATCGGCACCCTGCTTGCGGCGACTTGGGATCCGGAGCTGGTCGAAGAGCTGTATGTGCTGGAAGGCAAGGAGCTGCTGAGAAACAACATCGACACGCTGCTCGGACCGGGCCTCAATATCCGGCGCAGCCCGCTGAACGGGCGGAACTTCGAGTATTTTTCCGAGGATCCGCTGATTACCGGGATTTTTGCGACGGCCTGCACTGCCGGCATAAAGAAAGGCGGCTCCCATGCAACGCTCAAGCATTTCGCCTGCAACAACCAGGAGCAGCACCGCAGCAAGGTCGATGCGGTCGTTTCCGAACGCGCGCTCCGGGAGGTGTATCTCAAAGGCTTCGAAATGGCGGTGAAGCGGGGCGGGGCCAGCTCGGTCATGACCGCGTACAATCCGCTGAACGGGCATTGGGCGGCGTCGAATTACGACCTGAACACGACGATTCTTCGCGGAGAATGGGGCTTTACGGGCATCGTGATGACGGACTGGTGGGCGATGATGAACGATGTGGCGAACGGCGGTCCGGCGGATAAGAAATATACGAATTTTATGGTCCGGGCGCAAAACGATCTGTACATGGTCGTCAGCAACTACGGCGCGGAGGTCAACGCCATGGACGACAACACCATCGAATCGCTGGGGAACGGGTCATTGACGCGAGGGGAACTGCAGCGCTGCGCCATGAATATTTGCCGGTTCCTGATGAACGCGCCGGTATTTTCGCGGAAACAGGAGATCGTGGAAACCGTTCATAACTTCAAGGCGGATCCGGCGCTGGTTTCGGAGCGGATTCCGGGGCAGGTTCAGGATCTGTCCGTGAACCCGCAGGTTGAACCGGCTGCTCACGGATCGACCTTCATCAAGGTGGACCGCGCCGGCCAATACCGGATCATCGTCAACTTAATGTACGCGGACACCAATTTGGCCCAAAGCGCCTGCAACCTTATGCTGGGCGGTCAACTCGTGACGACGGTGCAAACGAACGGAACGGACGGCAATTGGATTCGGCAAAAGCTGGTGAAGATCGGGCTGGGAGCGGGAATTTACGAGCTGAAGCTGGAATTCGCCAAGCCGGGTCTGCAGATCGGTTGGATCGAGTTTAAGCAAGTGTAATTTAAAGCAAGTGTAATTTACAAAACGGAAGCGGCCATTTCTCGGCTACAGTAGCAGAGAAATGGCCGCCGTCCGTTCTACATGAACATGCCGCCGGTCGGCTGCGGATTTCCCGGGGAAACCGTGCCGTAGGCGTGTACAAAAGTATCGGTTGTATTTTCCTGCAGCGTAGGCACTTGGTAGTACCCTTTTTGGTTGGCGTATTGGAAGCATTCGTAAGCCATGTCCGCGCATCTATTGGCGCTGGCTTGCACAAAATGACGCAGCGAGGGGTTGGCCATTTCAAGCGCGGCTTTCATTTTTAAGGCGGCCGACTGCTTATGGCAGTTTAAGAGAGCCAGGGCTACGTCCGCATCGTCAAGTTGATCCGCGTTTTGAGCCGGCGTTTGCGTTTCCGGTTGACGCAGGCCATACATCGGTTGATACGAAGAGCTTGCATAGTTCGGCATGGTTTCATGAGCCCCCATCGTTCCGCCGGAAGTTGACATAGTCCCACCCCCAGTCGGCATGGTCGCGCCGGAAGTTGCCATCGCTCCGCTGGCGTGTGCCGCCGTTTTTTGGCCGCGGGCCGGTACGGCTTGGGATGCCCCCGTTTGCTGGGCCAGCTGTACAAGTTGATTGTAATCCATGGTACAGGCTTGCATTTGATGATTCATCATCATTTGCAGCTGTTGGTCTTTTACGTAAGGGCGGTAAAGCATCATCGCATTCAATCCGGAGATTTCGTTGCTTAAAATCTCGTGGACTTCCATAACTTCATGTGCGCCAAGCTTATTCATCGTTTCAATTCCCTCCAAGCAAAATTTGTCATTCCCCCTTAATTGTGCTCCGGGATGTTTTTAAGTATGCATACAAGCTCCTTGGTTTCTGTTAATTTCCAGTATTGCATAATATCAGGGAGTTTTGGGAATTTTGTTAATAAAAACGATTTTGACAAGGAGTTGCCGTTCATGAAAACATTGAATATTATTGCGCTGGCTCTGCTGATTATCGGCGGGATCAATTGGCTGTTGGTGGGGCTGTTCCAATACGATCTGGTGGCGGGCATTTTCGGCGGGCAAAATTCCGCTTTGTCCCGGATCATTTACGTTATCGTTGGAATTTGCGCGCTGTATTCGCTGAAATTCTTTAATGATGTGAGCGAGGATCGCGTTTCCAGATAATCGTTCGCCATGGAGCAATATGTGAAAAAAATCCCCTTCGGTCGGGTGGCCAATAAGTCCGTGCGGCAAAGGCAGACCCGGAAGGGGATATTTTTTTGAACAATTACCGTTTGCGGCGCTTTATGCTATGACGCTTCACGCTGTGGCGCTTCACAGGCTTGGGGACAGGATGGATGTAAGGCGCCAGACCTTCGGCAATCGCCCGATGCCCCAGGTCGTTTGGATGAATGGGCAGCGATCCGCTTAACACATCCTGAAGTCTCCCCGTTTTATAACCGGCAATGAACTCCGCTTGCCTGCCTTCGAACCACTTATGCGCAGGCGCGACCCTGGCCCCGTGCCGAGCCGCGACTTCTCTCGTGACCCGGTTCAGCCGCCCGATCCACTCCTCCGCGGCGGGGCTGTTCGGAAACGGGTTGTACTGCGTGCAGCACACCAGGTTTGCACGGCATAGATGGCGAATCTGTTGCAAAATCCCGTTCAAATTTGCCCGATAAGAGCTCAAAAGCCGTTCGTCCGGCTGCAGCTTTCCGGTCAGAAGCGAAGAAATCGCCGTGCTGGCCAAATCCACCCCGCCGATCCATACGGATACGGCATCGGACATACTGATCATGGACGAATCCCGCCATAAGACGGCGTCCAGCAGCTCATGGCTGCTCCAACCCGGCCGGGCCAGCACAAATCCGCTGACCTTGCGGGAGTTCGCGGCATTCAGCGACGATACGACAAGCTGGGGATAGGCTTTGGCCGGAGAGGTGGCATTTTCTCCGAACGTAATCGAATCCCCGAGCGCGGTATAAATCATCTTTGTGTCACCCACCCGACGTTAGTCTTACCGTATCATATGGCAATCGCCTAGCGGGTGTGCGGGCATTTCAGTGCGCAGGGTATGAAACAAATTGTAATGTGACGTTGTCTTCTATATGTGAAAGCAAGTGGCTGAGGCGGCTCTTTAGCGTTCGTGTCCTGGTGCCCCTTGCATACTGCTTAGCACGATTATCCCTTCCGTTCAGGGGGCAAGGGTAGCGTGATGGTCTTCACGCCAACTCAAGCCGTCACGCCCGGTTCGCCCCGCGAGTGGCGGATGAGCTCGGCGTAATAGCCGGTTTGCGCCAGGAGCTGTTCATGCGTTCCCTGCTCGGCGATGCGTCCGCTTTGGATGACGATGATGCGGTCGGCGTGCTGGACGGTGGACAGGCGGTGGGCGATCACCAGGGTGGTCCGTCCCTCGGCAACGACGTGCAGCGCGTTTTGGATCAGCAGCTCCGTTTGAGAATCGAGGTTAGCGGTCGCCTCGTCGAGAATCAAGATCTTTGGCTTAAACGTAAGGATACGGGCAAAAGAAATCAGCTGCCGCTCCCCGGCGGACAGCCCGCTGCCCCGGTTGGACAGCAGCGTATCGTATCCGTTTTTAAGCCGCTCGATCATCGGATGGGCGCCGACCCGGCGGCACGCCTCAATGACCTCTTCCCGGCTGATCTCTTGCCGGAACAGGCGGACGTTGTCGATGATGGTGCCGGAGAACAGGAACGGGTCCTGCTGGACCAGTCCGACCATGCGGTGCAGGGACTCCAACGGCAGGCGCCGGATGTCGATGCCGTCAATCTCGACGCTGCCCTCGCCCACGTCATAAAAACGGGTCAGCAGGTTGACCAGCGAGCTTTTGCCCGCGCCGGTCGTGCCGACGATGCCGATGAACTCGCCTGCGCGGATATGCAAATCCAGGCCGTGCAGCACCTCTTGGCCTTCGGCGTATGAAAACCGGATACGGTTGAAATCGATCCGGCCGCGAACGGAGGCGAGGTCGACGGGCACGGCATCCTCCGGCTTTGGCCCCTGAACATCCGGCCTGGCCAAGAAGATGCGCCACAGCCGGTCCATTGATACCATCGTCGATTGCAGGGTGTTCCACTGCTGGGTGATGGCGTTGATCGGCTGGAAAAACTGGCGGATATAGCTGATGAACGCGTACAGCACGCCGAATTCGATGCGCTGGCCCAGCACCGCGTTTCCTCCGATCCATACGACAAAGGCGATGGACAGGTTGCCCAAAATATCGAAGGAGCGGTTGAACAGCACCGAAGCCCGCACCTCCTGCAGGTTGGCCTGCAGGTAGACGGTGTTGCGCTGCGTAAACCGCGACGCCTGCTCCTTTTCCTGATGGAAGGACTGGATCAAGCTCATCCCGGTCAAGTTTTCCGCGGTAAAGGCGATCAGCCGGGACAGCAGGGCGCGGGCCTGCTGGTAGCAGGTGCGCAAATATTTGCGGAAGGCCAGGGAAATGGCCGTAATAATCGGAAACAGGATCATGCAGTACAAGGCAAGGCGAGCGTCCAGAGCGAACATGAAAACGACGATCAAAATGAGCGACAACCCGTCGCGAATGAGGCTTAGCAGCACCTGGGTGAAAAATTGGTTGATCGTCTCCGTGTCGCTGGACTCGTTGGTGACAAGTCCTCCCGCGGAGCTGCGGTCAAAGAAGGACATGGACTGGCCGGTGATGTGGCGGAACAGGTCTTTGCGCAAGCGGGCGACAATGCTTTGGCCGGCGCGCTGCAGCATATTGGCCTGGAAATAAGAAAACACGCCGCTGACGGCCTCCAACAGCAAATACGTGATGGCGAGCGCTAACAAGATGCTGGCCCCGTGCGCTCCGAACAACACTTTTTCGTCGATGGCGTATTTGATCAGCACCGGCTGCAGAAGGTCGGCGGCGATCGCCAGAAACGCGAAGGCGAACACGCCGAGGAACGCCTTGCGGTGAGGCTTGGCGTAAGCGAAAAGAGCGGCGAACGCCTTGCGCCGGTTTTCCGGGGACACCTCGTATTTTTTCGGACTTTGTTCGATCGTTTTAGCCGGCATCGCTTTCCCCTCCTTCCTGAATGGCGTGCAGCGCGGCGTATAACCCGCCGGCATTCAGCAATTGGTCATGCGTGCCCTGCTCGGCGATCCGGCCGTCCTCGAGCACGAGGATATGGTCGGCGTGTTTGACGGCGCTGATGCGGTGGGCGATGATCACCGTCGTTTTGCCCTCGCGCGCCTGGCGCAGATTGGCCAGGATTTTTGTCTCGGTCACAGCGTCCACCGCGCTGACGCTGTCGTCCAGCAGCAGGATCGGGGCGTCCTTGATCAGCCCCCGCGCCAGACTGGTGCGCTGGCGTTGCCCGCCCGACAAGGTCAGCCCGCGTTCCCCCAGCTTAGTTTCGAACTTGTCGGGGAAGGCGGCGATGTTGTCGTACAGGTCGGCGAGCTTTGACGCTTCCACGACTTTTCTCAGCTCTGAATCCCGGTCGAAAAAGGCGATGTTGTCGCGGATCGTCGTGCTGAACAGGAATCCGTCCTGCGGTACGTAGGCAATCTGCGAGCGCAGGCTCTCCAGCGACAAGTCGAGGACGTCCGCGCCGCCGATCAACACCGTGCCCCGCGGCGGATCGTAAATCCGCAGCAGCAGCTTGACCAGCGTCGTTTTGCCGCTGCCCGTCCGTCCGACGATGCCCAAAGTCTGGCCCGGCTTCAAGCGGAGGCGGATATCCTTAAGCGACGGTCTGGCGGCTTCGGGATACGAAAAGGTCAAATCCCGGATTTCGATGCTCAGCGGCCGGTCCTCAAGCTGCAGCGCCCCTTCGGCTTCGCGGATGTCCGGCTTCACGGCAAGCAGCCGGTTCAGCCGGTCGAGCGAGGCCCTGGAGCGCTGCATCGCATTGATGACGTTGCCGATCAAACGCAGCGGGTTCATGATCATGCGCAAATAGAGCGTCAGCGCCACGAAATTGCCGAGCGAGAGCTCCCCGCGCGTCACCAGCATGCCGCCGTAGGCGATGGCGACGGCCATCGACACCGCGCCGGTGAACGGCAGCAGCACCTGAAACAGAGAAGTGATACGGACGAGCGACAGCTGATTGCCCAATATCCGGTCGACGGTTTCGCCGAACCGGCGGTAGGCGGTGTCTTCGGCGGCGAAGCTTTTGGTCACCTTGACGCCCTCAAACTGCTCTTCCGCCGATTCGGTCATGGCCGCCAGCGACTCCTGCACCTTCCGCGAGCGGTCGCGAATCAGCGGGCCGATGCGGACGACCATAAACGGGATGGCGACCAGCGGCAAAACGCTGACCACGATCAAAAGCGCCGGAATGTCGCTCACCGCCATCATCACGATGACGGAAATCAGCAAAACCGACGCATTGGTCATTTGATTTAATCCATTAGCAATTGATTCGCGCACGCCGGTCACGTCGTTCATCACGTAACTCAGCAGCTTGCCGATGCCGTTTTTGGAAAAGAAAGATTCGCTTAAGCGGGTAAAGTGCCCGAACAACTGCTGGCGGGCCCGGAATTCGAAGATGCGGCCGAGGCGATGGTTGATGTATTGGCCGATTCCAAAGCAGCCTCCGTAAACGAGCGCGATCAAGGCGAGGATCAAGGCGTGGTAAACGACGCCGTTTCTCGTCAAATTGCCCGTCTGAAGGTGATCGGTAAACTCCCCCAGCACTTTCGGGAAATACGAATACGTGATGTTGGCAACCGCCAGAAACACGATGGCCGTCAGGTAAAACGGCAAATGCAATTTGATGTGATGAAGCAGTAAAGTTTTTCCCCGCACGAAACATCCCGTCCTCCCCCTAATGATTTATAGCCATTTTATCATACGCCTAAATGTCCCGCCCATCAAACCGCGGCCCGCTGCAAATCTTCTTATTGGGGCGGAGTCCATTTACATAGCTCCCGGCGCCTGCAAAAATAAAGACGGTCCGTATTTAACGGCCGTCTCCGGATAAATATTTTTCGGTCAGGATCGTCAGCATTTGGATGCCGACTTCGTTATGCCCGCCTTCGGGGATGATGAGGTCGGCGTATTTTTTGGACGGCTCGATGAAGGCTTCGTGCATCGGTTTTACAGTGGCAAGGTACTGCTGGTGGATGGAATGGATCGAACGGCCGCGCTCCTCGATATCCCGCAACACACGGCGAAGGATGCGGACGTCGGAATCGGTGTCCACGAACACTTTAATGTCGAGCAGGCCCCGCAGCTTTTCGTCGTACAGCACGAACAGTCCCTCGACGATAACGATATTGTTCGGCTGCAGCATGATCGTTTTGTCGGACCGGGTATGGATCGTAAAGTCGTATACCGGCGCGTAAGCGGCTTGTCCGTTTTTCAGCAGGGTGAGATGCTCCACGAGCAGTTCGTTGTCGAAGGCGAAAGGGTGGTCGTAGTTGGTCTTTTCCCGTTCGGACATCGTTAGATGCGTTTGATCTTTATAGTAATTATCCTGCGAGATGAATGTCACTTTATCCGTATCAAGCTGCTCTATTACCGAGCGGGCTACCGTGGTCTTCCCGGAGCCGGTTCCGCCGGCGATACCTATAATCAGCATGGCGATTCAAATACCCTCCTAAGCAATTTCCCGTTAACACATTCAAGTATTGTAGCATAGCGCCGTTCTTTTTTCATCTGGATGCAGGCCATTGGAGCACTTTTAAATCATGGCAAAATTGTGGCGGGACAATGTGGTTTTTCCATACTGATCAATTCCGCGATGACGGCACCGCACGGCACCTCCGATTGGGTATAAAGAACTGTTCGCGCCGTAGGCGTTGATAAAATTGTGGAAGTATCCGGAGTGAGCAAAGGTACGTTATATCGTCACTTTCCTTCAAAAGACGATCTGATTATTGCTTACCTGGAGGAAAAAAATGAGAGTGCGTGGATTCAGTTTGATGATGCCATCTCTGCCTACGATGGCTCTCCACGAATGCAAATATTAGCGTTTCCAACCTGTACACGCCATGAATCGTCAATGGAACCGCCATCAAGCGGATACTCCATCCGATTTGTGTGTTGTACGCGTTTTCCTTAGAGTGTTATCCTAAAGTGTATGTTTCAAAAGCAGAATTGTTAGAAATAGTTGGAAACTCATTTATGAACTTGGAGAAATAATTAAGAATTAACCACATGCGAGTGCAACAACTCCATGTGGTTTTCTTTTTGCCGCCGCGATAAACGTGAAAAGAAAATAGCCGCTTCGCGTGAGCGGCGGCAGGGGGGTTAGCGTACTTACTTGTGTTTGTCCAAACGATATTGTCGATGTTCTTTTTCAGAGCAAAACGGCCAATGGAACCGGTGCTTTCCCGGGTCGCTTGGCCGTTTCGTGGGTGGTGCGCGGAGGGATCCCCAAAATAGCTTGGCTTTTAAGTAAGAGAATATATTCGTTTATTGCCAAATTGCTGTTCGTATGAGAAGCACAGTTCCGAAAAGAATTAATGCGAGGAGCAAAGCACCCATACCTATTAAACCAGTTGCCTCTTCTCCCTTAATCGTTTTCTTAATGATATTCATTGTCGTTACATATAAAATTGCCGCTACCACCGGTAAACCGAACATTAAAAGGGTATCCAATTTTTTATTCACCGCCTGCTGAAAAATATATAGAGGGAGAAGAAGCTAGTGCCCTCCCCTTCTATAATTATTTATTCCTGATAAGTAAAGGTAACACCAGTATCAGTCATATTTGTTACTTTCGCAGCCCCTGTTGTATATTGATCACTTGCTCTTAAAGTTCCATAGATCATATATCCTCTGTTTTTTTTGACAACATAATCAATACCGTTATCTTTATTATAATATCGATTTTTAAGATCAAATTTAAACGCCATTCCATTAGAGTCTTATTATCTGCATCATCGAGAATAAACCCACTTTTTTCACCAATAATACTCCCTAATCTTACCATATATATTAAGTATGTGATAACAATACCATTATTTGATTAAGTACAAATCCTGCAATTACCCCGCTCTATTTGAAGGAAGGGTAAAGAAACAGGAATGTTATTGTATGAAATGCAACTAAAATGAATGACGGGGTAGAGGGTATAAAGTTAGCTGTGCAAATTGCAATTAATCGTCGCCGTAAAGCCAATCAAGCACATTTTTGCCAGTCGGTCGAAACTTAAGTAAGCGAGGAAGTCCGCTAAGCAGGTTCACGGAAAGAGTATGTTCCATGTTTCGTTTCATAATCTTTGAAATGTTGTTCAACTAAGAGTTCAATTTGCTTTGCCGATTTGAGTTTATTTTTATTGTCTATGAATATATTTTTTTCAAAATTCCCTTGTTTTAAGCGCAATATGAGTATGGTGACATCACTTTGATGTCAATGTGATCGTATAAAAAATTTATTCACATTGTTATAATATTGGCATCACTTGGGGATGGGGCGTGATGGTCCATGGAAACGATAAGAAGTTATTTGAATGAGCTGATAGAGCTGCGGACTGATGAAATTGGGAATGGCGTGTCGATCCAGGATGAGTATCGTGCTAAATCAAAGAGACTGCAATTGTTATTCAATGAAATGCTTCAATGTTTGCCTAAGGACAAGCAATCCAAGTTGTATCAATACGAGGAACTGCAAAATGAAAGAATTTCCAAAGTTTATTCGATCATGTATAGGCAGGGGCTGATGGATGGGATACATATAACCGCTTTGATAGATGAGGGGAGAAGGTTTGATAACGAGTTTTCGTAAAATCACGACTTTAGTCACGAATATGGAAACTCTGGTTCAGGCAGTCCTATGACACTTGAATCATAATAAAAGCAAGATATGGCAAAGTTGTGTTGCGCTATTGATGCCATGCCAAATGAACTACAAAGTGTAAAGCAAAGAAGCAGGCCGTCCAAAGGTCCAGCCTGCTTTGCGGCGATACTCCAGGCTTATTAGTCCAGGCTTAGTGTAGTTCAGGTTTAGTGTAGTCCAAGTTTAGTGTAGTTCAGGTTTAGTGTAGTCCAAGTTTAGTGTAGTCCAAGTTTAGTGTTATTCCAGGTCTACGCGCTATTCCAAATTTGCATGCCTGCCGTACATCTCGCTGCCCGTGATTCCTTTGCGTTCCATGCATTTCAGAATGATCGCGTCATAAAAAATCAACAACGTTTGTTCGAACAAGGAAGCCATGGGCTGAATCGTATTGTAACGGCTTAGCTCCTTGTCCTTCGGAGAACCGGGCAGGCGTACGATCACGTCGGCCGATTTCCCGATGGCGGATTCGGGGAATATGGTGACGAGCGCTACCCCGGCATCCAGCGTTTTCGCTTTTTGCGCCATGCTGACCAGCGCTTTCGTCTCTCCGGAGCCGGAACCGATGACAAGCAAGTCGCCCTTGCCGATGCTGGGGGTCACCGTTTCACCGACGACGTAGGCGTTAAGGCCCATTTGCATCAGCCGCATGGCAAACGATTTGGCCATGAACCCGGAACGTCCCGCGCCGGCCACAAACACTTTATCGGCCTGGAGCAGCCGGTCCGCCAACCGATCGGCTTCGGCTTCCTGAATAAAAGAGACGGAATGCTGCAGCTCTTCGATAATTTTAGCGGCGTATTGCACCGTATCCATCCGCTTATTACCCTTGAGCGACCAATCTTTGCATTTCTGCGGCCACGGCTTTTTTGTCGGCTTGTCCGGTAATGCCTCCGCCGACGATAACAAGATCGGGCTTCGCCTTGACTACGTCGGGCAAGGTACCCAGCTTGATTCCCCCGGCCACCGCCGTTTTAGAGTTTTTCACGACGTTCTTGATGATCCGCAATTGCTCAAACGGACTTTGGCCTTCCGCCTGCAAATCGTAACCGGTATGAACGCAGATGTAGTCCACGCCCAATGCGTCGATTTCCCGGGCCCGGGTTTCGATATCTTTTACGTTGATCATATCCACCAATATTTTCGTGTTATGTTTTTTGGCCTCTTCCACAGCGCCTCGAATCGTGGCGTCGTCCGTCGCCCCCAGAATGGTTACGATATCCGCGCCGGCTTCCGCAGCTTTCATCACTTCGTATGCCCCTGCATCCATTACTTTCAAATCGGCCAGCACTTTTAATGACGGAAACTGTTCCTTGATTTCTTTGACCGCGCGGAGACCTTCGTTAATGACCACGGGGGTTCCGATTTCCACAATATCGATATGCTCCTGCACCTCGGCGACAATTTGTTTAGCTTCAGGGATGTTGACAAGATCAAGCGCCAACTGCAATTCCATGATTATCACTCCCGATGATTTAGAATGTGGTGAACGTAAGCCCATCATAACCGTGAACTGCAAACGATGTAAGTACGCACTTTAAAAACATATAGTTACTTGAAAATGCCTATATGTACTTGATTAGCACCTATTGTCCTAAAGTATACTGTACTCCCCTTTTTGTGGTAGGATGGGATTGGAGGTGAGATAACGTGGGAAGATTTGATGAAAGAACGTTTAACTGCGAAAAGGAGCTGACCCTGCATATCATTGGCGGGAAGTGGAAAATGCTCATCATGTGGCATCTTGGCAAGGAGGGAACCAAACGGTTCAACGAGCTCCGTTCCCTCATTCCCGGAATTACCCAGCGCATGCTCGTCAATCAGCTGCGGGAGCTGGAGGAGGATCTCATCGTCCATCGCGAGGTGTATCCCGTAGTTCCGCCCAAAGTGGAATATACGCTCACCGAACACGGTCAAAGCCTGATGCCGATCTTGGAGTCCATGTATGAATGGGGCATGAATTATAAAATCAATGTATTGAAAAATCAGGAGGTTATTGCGGAGTAAACGCAATCCTTGCCGCCAAAATTTAATAAACCATTCCGGGCCGTCCCGAAGGCAATTTGTTTTATGCGAAGCTGCTTTCGGGGCGGCTTTTATTTACACGCCAGAATTTATAAAATTTCGGGCATGGTAGAGGGCGATGCGCCGGTAGAGAGGGGAGAAGAAGAGGGACCTGGGGCTAAGGGACACCAGAGCCGTTATTTGCGAAAAAACGGAGGTTTGCAGATTGTAACGGACACAGATGACGTTATTTACTACAAATCGGTCTGGATGAACGGGTTTAGAGCGAAATAGGGTCGTGTGTGTCCGTTAGGTCGGGAAATACCCGGGAAATGGGCGGATAAGGTCGCTGGTGTCCGTTAGAGCGGCGTCCAAAGTTTAGGGAGAGCCACTAATCGCTCCAAAGTAGAAGTCAGAGCCATTAAAGGACGCCGTCAGGCGTTTTTCTTAATTAGAAACATGTCAAAAAATTTCATTTTGCATAAATATTCGCATTTTTAAGTCTTAGGGCTTAGTGAATTTCTCCAGAACTAGCGCAAAGGCACCAATAAATCAAGACTTCCAGCCCTCACCGGAGGTATTTTTTGCCGTGTATAATTTTGGTAGCTCAGGTAGCTGGAATATGTTGGTATTATAGTCATGCCCCTTAGGATGCAAGGAATAAATTTAGCGCGGTTATACACGTATTTTAAGCTTTAGGAGGGTTATGCAAAATGAAATTCAGCAATATGAAAAAAACGATAGGGGTATTGGCATGTTTTATTTCTGCGCTGGCATGGGTGCCGGGCGCGGCTTCGGCGGCGGTGGAATTACCGCTTCGTGTGGAATATCAGGGGAAGCTTCTCGACTTTCCGGATGCGAAGCCGTTTATGGATAAGGCGCAACGGGTGCAGGTCCCGGTCCGTTTTGTCAGCGAGGCGTTAGGGGCCGATGTAAAGTGGGCTCCGGAGAGCAAAACGGTGACGATCCGGCTGGAAAACAACGAAATCACTTTGGTGATCGGCCAGACAGTGTATAACGTTAACGGGGAAGCCAAACAGATGGACACGGCTGCGCGCCGGATCAATGGCCGAACGTTCGTGCCGATCCGCTTTGTCAGCGAAGGGCTGGGCGCCTATACCAAGTGGGATGGCGCGGTGCGTACGGTGTACATCAGCGATACCGCGTTCGATCCAAAGGATGAGAAGGAGCCGGGCGGCAACAAGGTCGTGGAAGAAAACATGCACGGCTTTATCGTGAAGCATAATACGGGATCTCAACTTTTTATAGATAAGGGAACAAATGAGCCGGAAACGCCTGTATTGTCATTATTAATATCGTTCCCGGAGATGAGGGGGGCCGATTATAAAATGCAGGTCAAGGAAGTGGAAGAAATTCTCTTGCAGAAGGTGGATAAAAAAACCGTTGAAGCCATTATGCAGCACATTCAAAAGAAAACCAATTGGAGAGAAGAACTTGAGGGTAAGGTGTTCAAAGACAGCAATTATGTCATTTCGGTCGGGTCGAATACCTCCGATCCGATTGCGGTACAAGTCTACGAAACCAAGAATTATATAGTTGAATAAAAAGCGGGTATCGAATATGAAAAAAAGCGTGAAATGGTTTGGTTTGATATTAGTTTTAATACTTCTGACGGCAACGTTTCCCTTTCCGCCTGCTCAAGCTGCGGATAACACGGAAGCGGAGAATACGCGACCGACGACGGTTGAGGAAGCGATTCAAAGAATTAATCGGGATATGAAGGAGTACTATGGCCTCGATAATTACTTTCCCGAGAGTATACCGAAGGACGGACAGACGCTCAAGTTACGAAAGGATTTGATCGAAAAAAGATTGAATCCGCCGCCGGTACAAACTGAAAGAGAAGCACGAAAAAACAACACGTTTCAAATGGTTTACGGTGCGGATCATGGAGACAAATTGGTCCATAAAGGCAGACTGGTCGTTCGGTACAGCGGGTTCAGCGTAAACGGGCAATCCGTTTCTTCCGACGATTTTCCTTGGGATGCTGGTTGGAGCGGGACCCAAATTCAGGATTTTGATTTAATTCCTGAACCTTGGAATAAAACGAGGGTTACGGAAAAGTATGGGATTCGGCCAAATCGCTTTGACAAATACAAAGACCCCGCCAACAAATATCTTAGCGACGGAACTTTTGAACAACTGATCATTCAAGGACTAAATACGGAGTACAGGGGAATACCTTACTCCGAATTTATGTACGACAATAAAGACTCTAATTATGCAAAAGTAAACGTATATAAAGAGGGCGCCAAACCGAGTAAGGGCGGCAACTGGATCGATTATGTCCATGTCTTGCAGCCCCCGACCATGTTTTCTTGGGGGTTTGGTACCGTCTATATGGACAGCACTATCGGCGTGACGTATTTGGACATCCCGATCGCCCCTTACGCTTTGTTGGAGTCCGATTTGTCGGCATCGTTTGAGAAATTGCCGCATGAAGCGGCCAAGGGCGAACAAGTCCAGGTGGCTGTAAGGGTGAATTCTACCTTCGCCGATCCGGTAACGACCAACTATTCGTGGACTTTGACGCAGAAAAACGGAACAAAGCTGACCGCACAGGACGACAACCTGTCGTTTTCCGGTCATGCCAATCAGGAATCCGGCGCTTTCGAAATCAAGAATCGAACGGGCGTTGTTCTTTACGCCACCTTTACGATGCCGGACAGCGACGTCCGCATTCAGTTTAAGGTCAATGAAGATGGGAAAATGCCCAAAGAAACGATCCTGGGCAACAATGTGCTCGATTCCAACCCGCTGGCAATAAAACTATTGAAGCCGATACCGCTGAATTACGACGTGCTGTCCACCAAAGTGAAGTTTCCATTAAACAACGGGAATCCGATTGCCGCCGCCTTGACGTTGCCGCGGCCGGACGCTAACTGGGTTAGCAATGCGACGGGTGAACTTAAGGTGAACAACGATACGAAGGATTTGTTTCGCGATTTCAAAGTTGAGGGTAATCCATTGGTCGATGAACCAAGTGCATGGATTTCGCGGAATCCGATTGTTCACGCCACCATTAAACGCGAGGATTTCGGGGACGATCCGGTAAACCGCAAGTGGTCGCCTCACAGTAATCCTAAAGTGCCGATCCGCAGAAGCGGGACGGTGTCCTATGAAGGTTCCGTCAAAAGGGACTATGAATATCAGGTTGTAGTCTGCAGTAATGGCGTATGCCGCACCGAGATCAGAAGGGAAACGGCTCATGCCAATTTCGACTCCGGCGAGGACAGAGAGATCTACGACGTCTACGTCTACAACGGGACTAAGGAACTTGGAAAACATACGTACAAGAACGAGATCGAGAACAATACTTCGGACTCCAAAACCAAAAAGATGTTCTGGGAAAACGAACCCTATGAGTATGACGTCATCCGCTGGATGAAGCACCTCGACGAGAACGGTCAACCGTACGACTGGACGGCCGTCCCCGGCCGGTTCCGGCGCACGTTCACCCAGCAGGCCAGCGGGGACATCACCTGGAAAAGCGAAAGCACGATGGCGCAGGAATACCAGAAGGCCCGGGAAGCGGCCGGCAATAAAACGAACAGAAAATCGCTGTACGACAAGGCGGTATTCGCCACCGACCGGCAGCTGCAAAAATACGCGTATCCGATCAAATCCGGGTACTATTTCAACCCGGCCGGAAAGTACACGTTTACGGTTAAAACCGTCATGTACAAACAGTCGGATAACGATACGCAGGATCACAAGGACCTGGTTAAAGCGTTGATCGATTCGTTCCGTTACGAAACGAACCTGATTTATATCAACAGCAAGAAGGACGCGGTCAATATCGCAAACGAGCCATTGGCCTCCAAGGGCGGAGGGTTCAGAGCGGAAGCCGGAATTCTGACGGCCGAGCAGCCCAAAGGCGTGGATGGCAAAGTGCTGCTGAACGTGCTGGACCGGGAAGACGACGAGTCGCGATACAGAAAAGTGGTTGAGCCAATCTATTACTCCCAGGATCAGGACGAAAGCAAAACGCATCAATACTGGAAACGGGTGCTCGAAGGTTACAAAGAGTCCAATACGCAAGGCAGCAAGGACAACTACCAGTATCGGGAGTACGTTGCTGACAAACAACCAAAGATGTACGAAATTACCGAAACAACGACCGTCACGATCGAAATCAACCCGGACAATATTCCGGTCTATACTCACGCTAACATGCAAAACGGCAAGTATTACGTCAAAGCTTGGATCGACGACGCGCCGCTCTCCGGGGGCGGCCATACCTACAAAAAGCTCGGTACTTTGCGGGGCGTCGATGTGCTCGATAACATCGAGGTCACGATCGTAGGGTCCATGTTTGACGATTTGAACGACTGACGGAAATGGGACAAAGGAAGGGAGGCCGGCATGTCCGGCCCCCAATTCCTTCCTTCCGGATACCTATATCAATCGAAAGGCGCCCGCGGCTTTCCTTTAATGCCTTCAGACTCTTTTTTATAGGAAAAAAGTCCATAAAGAGGCTGTGGGGACCATATTAGGTATTGTATGTAAACCATGCTGTTGCTAAAATAGCGACAAACAAGGGAGGAAAATATTACTAATCTATGGTAATTCTCATCGTTTCCGGCGGATTTTATCGAATCGTGTCGGGTTATTTGCCGGACAGGCTTGAAGCTGTCCCGGCCGATGCGCTGACGCTGCAGGATTTGCCTGGCTATCTTCAGGAGAACAACCCGGCAGTGGATGGCGTACTGTTGACCGACGAGGCGTTTTCAGGGAGTCAGGAACCGGATCTGGTCCATCTTAACGCGGCCTTGAACTGGTTCAGCGACCGCCGCGGGGCGGAGGTTCCGGTCTTATGGCTCACCAGGAACCCGCTCAGGTTCCAGCAACTGGAGCCGCTCCTGCAGAAGTACGCCGGCCTGCGGATCGTCGTTTGCGACGAACCGCGAATCCCGCTCGGCCTGATCCGTTCCGTGTTGGATGAGCTGGCTGCGGGGCGACACGGACGGTCCCCCAAACCGCAGCGCGCTCCCGTGGACACGCCTGTGGAGGAGGCAAAGCCGGAGAAGAAAAGATCCTTCTTCAGCCGCTTCCGCGCCAAAGCCGAAAAAGGCGAAGCGCAGCCCGAGGCCACCGATCCTCTGACGAAACGGATGGCGGGGATCAGCCGGGGCATGAGCCGGGTCGTGGCCGTTACCGGACACCGCGGCAGCGGACTGACCAGCACCGTGGTGAACCTGGCGCATGAAGCCAGCAAACGCGGGCTGAGCACGATGATCATCGACATGGACGCGGAGTACCGGAGCATGAACATGTACTTCGGCAGATTCCACGAACAAAGCAATAAATACGACGAAATGAGCGCCTCCCTGATCCGCACGCTCGCCCGGCCCCAGGATTACATGACGACGGCTTGCAGCATCAAAGACAATTTATGGCTGACCGCGCTCGGTTATTCGTTCCAGGACCGCAGGCTGATGGACCAGTTCTACACCAGCGACAAGCTGGTAGGCCTGCTCTCTTTGCTAAGGACGAAGTTTAACCTGGTCTTGCTTGATATGCCGCTTGACTTGTTCCGGGAGTTCCGGGAAACGATGATTCACATCGATATTTTTGGATTGTGCGTTCCGAACAACCTGCACGCGGTGCTCAGTACGATCCGCAACGTCGAGGTCGTGCTGGACGCGGAGAAGGCGGCCTATCTCAACGCCAAGTCGAAGGTGATCGTGACCAAATACAACGACCGCTCGCGGTTCCAGGACGCTTTGTTTGCGCCGGAGCGCGTGGGCGAAGTGCTGGCCAGCGGACTTAGCGAGTGTTTTCGTTACGAAATGAACCTCGCGGGACATGTCCCGTACAATAACGGCTTCGACTCCCAGATCGAGACGGAGATCGCCTTGACGAATCTCGCGCCGGAGTACGAGCAAGCTTTCGGCAATATGCTTCTAAGACTGATGGAAGGTGCGTAACACTCGATGGATTTAACGACGATCAAAAGCGTTTCGCCGAACCGCAAAATTTTCAAAAAAATCATGGCCCTGGCCGTCAGCGTTACCGTGATCATCGTCTCGTTCATCGTGCTCAACAACGCCAACGAGGCGGCCAAGGACACGGTGGAAATTCTCCGCGTCGATCACGACGGCGGCATTCCGGCCGATCAGGTGATCACCGAGAAGATGGTCCGCAAATACGCCCTCATCCGCAAGGAATATACCGAGGATATGGTACTGGCGGCGGATCTGGAAGCGGTGGCGGGCAAATACGCGGAGTATTACTTGCGGGACGGCGGCATTTTGTATAAAGACCAGCTGCGGGAAGAAAAACCGCTCAAAAACGAATGGCTGTACCAGCTCGATGAGAAGCACGAAGTGTTGACCCTGCCCTACAACTTCCTGGAAGCCGGCGGCGACATCCTGATGCCGGGGGACACCGTCAGAATCCGCGTCTCCTATGAGAAGGAGGAAAGCACGTCCTCCGGCAATCCCAATTTTGGGGGAACGAGCACGGCGATCAAGACCGAGGTGCTATTCGATCAAATCACGGTGAAGGATATGCTCAATGCGAACAGCCACTCGATTTATGAAGTGTATAAAGAGGTGCTCAAGCTAAGCGAGGACAAACGGCAGGAAGTGATGAAAAGCGAGGACTTCATGAAAAGCATCCAGCCGCGGGCGCTTTTGCTAGAGGGCTCCAAGGAGCAGATCGACAACTTTGCCAAATATAACGGCTATGACGGGAAGAAATACCTCATCACGATCCTAAGCCGCAAAAACAGCGATGTGATCCTGGATCAGCTGCCGACGCTGCAAAATGAGGTGGAGTCATGGATCAAAGAGAAGAACTAAAGCTTGACCGGATTTTGCAAAAAATTTCGCCGAAGGACTACCTTGGCGGGGCGGAGCTCCAGGAGAGCAAGCTCATCTACAGCGTCATCGGCTTCATTCCGGCCTGCGATCTCGCCGACAACGCGATCCTGATCAGCAATTTGGGATATTTGCTGGCGCAGAAGGGGCTGAATACGTGCATCGTCGACTTAAAAGCTTTTCAGCCGAACCTGTTTCATTACCTGGACGTGGAGCCGCCCAAGCAGGGGAGAGGATTGCTGCGGGTCTTAAAAAGCGACAAGGTCGATTTTCGCGAGGAAATGACAAGCACGAAATATGAGCGGCTGTACCTGCTGGCCCCCAGTCCCCATGATCTGATCGAGGAGTATCTCGATTTCGAATTCGAGCATTTGGAGCGGGTGATCGGCACCTTGAAAGGGATGTTCGACATTATTCTGCTCGACATCCCGAACAATCCGCCGCTTGAGCTGTGCCTTGGAGCGATGAAAAGCTCGCATATCGGCTTTTTCACCGCGTCCGAACGGGTTGAGGCCTTGAGCAACATGGTCCGGCTGCTCGATTTCGCGGCTTCGGTCGGGATCAGCACCGCCAAATTCACAAGTGTCATCCTGATGAACATGCAGGATCTCAAATACGATTACAAGGGCCTGCGCGAATACGGCTTTAACATCGCCGCGGCGATGCCGCTGGTGAAAGCCGCTTATGCCGCGTCGCTCGAAGGCAAGCTGTACGTCAGGGACAGCGCCCTGGTGAACAAGTACTTCATGAAGGAATTGAAGCGGCTCGCGGATATTCTGGGCAAGCAGTAAGGGGGTGGAAGGATGCTTACGCGCGCCAAAATCAGCGAAATGCAGCAAAAAGTGTCGCAGCAGAGCGGCGGCAAAAAAGAAGATTTGGAAGAATTGAAAAACAAATATACGACCATTCAATTCGAAGAGGCGCTGGAGCTTTGCCAGAAATACATCACGAAGGTCGCCACCCACGCCTTCCGGCGGGAAACCGACCCGGCCCGCAAGCGGGAAATGACCAAAGCCTTCATCAACGAATTCGTCGATTCGCAAAAGCCGGTCGTGGAAGGGTATTACGAGCTTGCCGCGCTGAAGCACGCGCTGACCGACGAAATCACCCATTACGGCCCGATCACGAAGGCGATGGAAGATCCGGCGATCGACGAGATCCGCATCAACGGACCGGAGCAGATTTTTGTCGAAACCGGCGGAAAAACGTTGCCCTGGGAGCCGCACTTTATCGACCGCGAGCATCTGGAGCGGATCATTTCCAAGCTGCTTGGCGTCTCTAAGGTCCGGCTGACCCCGAAGGTGCCGATGGTCAACGCCCGGACGATCGAAGGGTACCGGGTAAACGCCACCCATGCGGACATTTCGCCGTACGACATGCCGGCCGTGGTGATCCGGAAATTCAGCAAGAAGAGCATCACCCCGGAAACGATGATCAAAAACGAGTCGTTTTCGGTCAATATGTTCAAGCTGCTGTCCCTGCTGCCGAAGGCCGATTTGTCCTGGATTACCGTCGGCCCGACGGGGAGCGGGAAGACGACCCTGAACGAGATTCTGGTCAAGGAGATCAACCCGCTGTCGCGGATCATTACGATCGAAAATCCTTCCGAAATGCGGCTGCTGCGCCGGGAAGGCGGCGGCGAGCACGGCCGGGTCATCAACGACGTGCTGCAGTACGAATCCGTTCCCGACGAGGACGATGCCAGCCCGGCGACGATGGAGAACCTGCTGATCAATGCGATGCGCCAGTCGCCGCACTGGATCGGCCCGGGCGAGCTGCGGACGCCGGGGGAATTCGCCACCGCGCTGCGGGCGGCGCAGACGGGGCACTTCTTCTTCACGACGCTGCACGCGGAAGGGGACCGGGAAGCGATTTACCGCTTCCTGACCGCCTACCTGATGGCCTCCAACGAGCCGGCGGAGCTGGCTTTGCGGAACATCTGCAGCGCGGTCAAGTTTATTATTTTTCAGGAAAAGCTGGCCGACGGTACCCGGAAGGTGACCTCGATCTCGGAGGTGCTGGGCTCCGAAGGGCTGGAGCCGATCGTGAACCCGATCTACAAATTTATTTCCGAGGACGTGCTGGAAGAAGAGGGTACGCACCGGGTGCTGAAAATCGTCGGCAAGCACAAGCGCGTGGGACAGCTGTCGGAAAAGGTGCAGCAGACGATGATCAAAGCCGGGATCAAGCGCAGCCGGTTCGCGTTTTTGACCCGGCCGCCGGAAGACGACGAAATAGAGGAGTATGCGCCCAATGGATACGATTTCAGCCATTAGCCTGCTGCTCGGCATCGCCGCTTTCATCGTATTCAACGCCGTGTTTGAGGTGCGTTTTTTTGAAGGCACGGGGCGTTTTTTCCTCGGGATGCTGGATACGCTGGCGGAATACCTCGGCAGGTACAACACCAAACGTTATGTGGAGCGGATCAAAAAAGAGCGGATCGTTAAGCGGAAGGAGAACATCTACGCCAAATACAACCGGCTGGTGGAAGGGCTTATTCTCGACTTCAACTTGCCGCTGACGCTCGAAAGCTTCACCTCCCTTTTGTGCATCGCGTTTGCCGTCATGGTGCTGGTGATCATTCTTTTTATGGAGAACGTCACCTTGTCGGTCGTTATTACGATCGCCATATTCGTTGGCCTGCTCACGTATTTCACCATGCAGTCGAAGGCGATCAAGGCGGAGAAGCTGGAGAGCATCATGGATGCCGAGGACATCATCTGCCCGCTCGCCCGGGAAGGGGTGCTGGTCGCAATCAAAAAAGTGATGGAAAGCGACGAATACATCCGCCCGAGCATCCGGCCCTACTTTCAGCAGTTTATCGACAACTGTGAAAACAACGGCTATTCCTTCAAGCAGGCGATCACCGTGCTGAACCGGCAGCTTGGTCCGAAATTCGACAACTTCACGAAAAAAGCCATCGTGTTCGAATACAACGAGCGCAAAGGGATGGCCGACATCTTCCTCGACATCGTGGACGAAAACGCGGTGCTGCGGGAGATCAACGCGCGCAAGGACCGGATTTTCCGCAAGATGAACCGGGATTTTCTGCTGAAAACCGCGATTATCGTGTTGTTTTTCATATATGCCTTGTCCGTCAAAGACTTTCGCGAATTTATGCTCTACGCCAGCTACGGAAAGGTCATCAATACGGTGATGATCAGCATCATCTGCCTCAGCTTTGCCCGGACGCAGACTTTGCAGGGGGATCTGGGGATTGGCGGTGAGCTGAAATGACGCTTTTGGCGAAGCTGGCCGCGCTGGTGTCGATCATTTACCTGGTCAAGGTGTTCGCTTACCCGATTTTCAAGCCGGTGCAGGCCAAGCAGAAGAAGCGCAACCGCAAGTATTTGAAGGAGCGCAAACACGCCCGGTTCCGGGAGAAGCTGCGGACATGGAAGAAAAACGCCGCGGTAAAATACGTCAGGCCCCTGCTAGGCGGCGCGGAGCGGCTGCGGTTCAAAAAAATGCTGGACAGGCTCGATCTGGCGATGACGCCGGAGGAACTGCGGCTCGAGCAGATTTTGTACACCGGCGGCGCGGTGCTGGTGACCGCGGTCGTCCTGAGCGCCAACCGGCTGCTCGGCTGCGTGGCGGCGATCTTTATCATTTTGGGCTGGCTGTACCCGGTGTCGGAGATGGAGAAAAAAATCGAGCGCAAAAACCGCAACATCGCCCGCGATTTCCCGGGGTTTTACAGCATGGTGTACTACCAGTATTCGAAGTCGATCAACATCTATTTGGCCGACGTGATCCGCGATTACCTGCCGAACGCCAACGCCGACATGGCCGAGGAGCTTGGGGTGATGCTGGACAATATCGAATACGGCGAGGAATTCGCGCTGAAGCAGCTAAAGCGGCGGGTGCCGATTCACTATATCATCAAGTTTTGCGATTTGATGGAAACCCGGCTAAAGGGGTATGACAACATTTCGCAGATGGTGTATCTCAAAAACGAAATCGACAGCTTCCGGATTCGTTTTTTGGAGGAGGAGCTGGAGCGGCGGGAGCGGACCAACGGCCGGATTCAGTTCGTGCTGATCGGGATTCTCGCGTTGTATATCGGCATCTACTATCTGTTTACGATCATGGATTCCATTCAAATGTTTCAATAAACATCTAAAAATGAGGAGTTAAGGGGAGGTTGTCACGATGAAACAGGTGGAAAAACAAGCGAGTCCAAAGAAAGGAATCCGTGCGTTTTGGGAGGATGAGGCCGGGGAATTCGGCATAAAGCAGATTGCTGCTACCGTGGCTGTCATCATTATCATCGGAATAATCGTCGGCATCGTTAGAGGAAACCTGCCCAATTGGGTGAACGATACATGGGATTTCTTTATGAGGCTGATCAATGAAATGACGGGAGCCTCGGCATAATCTCAATTTCGGACAGACAGGAGAACTGACATGCGAGCTTTTGCCAAGTCGATCCTCGTATCCATACTGGTTACCGTCTGCATCCTGCTGTTCACGAACCTGATCTACTTTTTTCCCTGGTACATGACGCTGGTGATCGAGACGTTTAACGTGTCCCAGGTGGCGGCGAGCGACAATTATTTGAAGCAAACGTACTATGACGATGCGCTGGAGCGGCTGCGGGAACGCCCGATTTACAGGCTGAAAGCCGAGGACGTTGAGATTCTCGCCGTGAACGCGGACGGTGATGATGCTATCGGCAACGACGATGCGTCCTATTACGAGGACCTAACGGAATACGAAAAACCTTACCGCCAGCGGGGAAAGCCGGTCAAAGTGACGATCGAGGCGGTGTATCCGCTCAGCATCGAGCTTTGGGGCAAAAAATACGAGCGGGAAATTCCGGTTTCGTTTTCGCTGACGGCGACGGGACTGAAGCATTACAAGGACCTGGAATATTACGAATACCTCGATCAGTGGGGCGATGAGCCATGAAAAACATAGCGATCGGCGTGCTCGTCGTGATCCTCGCTTCGATTTTGCTCGAACCGCTGGTAGAACTGCTCAATTTGGGCCGGGAAAACATCATCCTTGGCACGGCGCTGTCCAACTCGGCCCGCTCCGCCAGGGACCGCAGCCTGGAATATGAATTCCAGCGGAATTTGGATGCGAAGGTGAACGAGGATAAATTTGCGGAGTATTTCTCCGATGCGTTTGAAGCGGCGATGAACGTCACCCGAAAAAATCCGGGGGCAAGCAACACGGAACTGGAGTTTAGATCCAACGACGGCAAGTACAACGATTTTACCGTTAAGCTCGATTTCGACGAGGAGACCGACCCGGAGCGCGAGCAAGTCGTGACCAAGGTCACGCTGGAGGCCGTTTCCGATTATAAATTCAAGACCAAATACTTGAAGCTGGCGGCGGCGGCCGGGGAGGATGTCGATTACCAGCTCAAAGAGGAACGGGTGTTGGTGCTGACGATCACAAACTGACGGGGAGGAAGGGCTTCGGATGGATGAAATAATGCTGGTAACCTTTCAGGCGCCCCATCTCCGCAAGGAGCTGTGGGTTCCGCCGTTCGTGACCTCGGCGGAGCTGCTGGAGATGCTGGCGGACGCTTACGGACTTGCGGTTTCGCCGGGGCATCGTTTGCAGGCCGAGCCGCTCGGGCGTATTCTGGACCCGGTCCGGACGCTGGAGGAGGAAGGCGTGGCGGCCGGGGCGCTGCTGACGCTGGTGTAGAAAGGGGGAGTATCGATGGGCGATCATTTTGGCGGCAGCGGGCTTGTGCTCGCGGCAGGAGGCAAGCTGCTGCTGACGGACATTTGCCATTACTCCGGCACGTTTTGGCTCGATCCCGCAAGCGGGGAAACGAAGCTGCTGGACGGCGTTTTTTGGTTTATGAACCCGGCCGATGACGGCATATACGCAAGCGACCAGCAGCGCGGCCATCGGCTCTGCCGGATTGATCCCCGGACGGGGGCCGTGGAGCCGGTGTCGCAGGCCCCTTGCGGGGGGCTGATCCGCCAGGGAGATTGGCTTTACTATATCAACGAAGAGGACCGGAAGCTGTACCGCCTCCGGATGGACGGACGGGAAGAGAGCCGGATTGCCGACGAGGCGGTCGAGGCTTTTGCCATGGACGGGGACGAAATTTATTACGCGACGGGTCTGGGGATTCGGACCTGCCGCGCCGACGGCAGCGAGCGGGAGATCGTGTCCGACGCGGCCGCCGCCGGGCTGTTTCTGCTTGGGGAGAAGCTGGTTTACGCCGACAAGAAAAACCGGCGCCTGCTGACCGTGTTCGACCTGCGTACGGGGAGTGCGCGGGCGTATGACGATCTTGTCCCCGGCAGCTTGTGCACGGATGGGCGTTACCTGTACTGCAGCAACCGGATGCATGCCGATACGATCTACCGTATCGATTTGGAATTGGGGAGCAAAATCCGGATTTGCGGCGACAGCGCGGATCATCTGCACGTGATCGGCGGGGAAATGTATTTCAGCAGCCGCTTCGAATGGCACAAGATGTTTTTGTCGGGCGGACAGGCTGCCAAAGTCATAACGAATTCGCGAGGCCAATATGATGAATGAAAACCATTTGTTTAACCGCCAGCCCCGGTTCCTGCCGGAAATGCCGGGCGGGGAGCTGGAGATTCCGGGGCCGCCGCACGCCTATGAGAAGCCGGAAATTTCCTGGTTTACGCTGCTGGCGCCGCCGGCCGTCATGCTGGTGATCACGGGCCTGCTGGCGCTCACATCGCAATCGATGTTTATGATGCTGTCGATCGCCATGACGGTCATGACGCTGATCGTGTCGCTCACGAGCGCCACGGCGCAGATCCGCAAATACAAAAACAAGAAGAAGGAACGGGAGAAAAAGTACCTGCAGTTCATTGCCGACTGCCGGAGCGAGCTGACGCTGGCCCGCGAGCAGCAGATCAAGGCGATGAACGAGCTGAATCCGGAGCCGGCCGCCTGCCTGGAGCGCATTCAGCAGCTCGACCGCCGGCTGTGGGAACGGACGCCGTCGTATCCGGATTTTCTGTCCCTGCGCCTCGGCGTAGGCAGCGTGCCGGCGGCGCGGCGGATCCAGTACACGAAGCAGGCGATTATTCTGGAGAGCGATCCGCTCCTGATGGAGCCGCAGCGGTTGGCGCTGGAGTTCGAACGCGTGCCCGACGTGCCGGTTTCCGTCAATCTGATGAAGGCGGAAATATGCGGTATCGCCGGCGAAGAAGAGTTGGCTTTGGACTTGGTGACCAAGCTGGTGCTGCAGCTGGTGACTCATCACGGATATGACGACGTGCGGGTTGTCGTGCTCGCCTCCGAGGAGACGCTGGACCGCTGGAGCTGGCTTAAGCCTTTGCCGCACGTCTGGTCCGGCGGCTTCGATTCGCGGTACCTGCTGTGCGGGCCGGCGATCGCGCACCAGGTGCTTGGCGAGCTGTACCAAGTCCTCAAGGATCGCGAGCTGAAAACGGTAGGCGGGGCGATGCTTCCGCATTACGTATTTATCGTTCAGGATCCCGGCTTGCTTGAAAACGAACCGATCCATAAGTATTTATACAACAAATGCGCTTCATTGGGCGTGTCGTCGGTGTTTATCGCCCAGGGCGCGGCCTACCTGCCGATGAACTGCCGTCAGGTCGTGCTGCTGCAGGGCAAAACCGGGGAGCTGGCGGATCGGGAAACCGGGGAGAAATCCACGTTCCTTCCCGACAAGGCCGACTTCGCCCAGTTGGACCAGGCTGCCCGGAAGCTGGCGCCGCTGCGCATCAAAAACACGGCCGCCCAGTTTTCGCTGCCCGTCTCGCTGACGCTGCTCGAGCTGCTTGGCGCGAGAGCGGCGGGCGAAGTCGACGTGGCCTCGCGCTGGATTCGCAACAAGCCGTTTAAGGGGATGAGCGTGCCGATCGGCGTCAAAGCCGGGGGGAACCTGTTTTACCTGGACATGCACGAAACCGGACACGGCCCGCACGGGCTTGTCGCCGGCACGACCGGCTCGGGGAAAAGCGAACTTTTGCAAAGCATCATCATCTCGCTGGCGCTGAACTATCATCCGCATGACGTTGTGTTCGTGCTGATCGACTATAAAGGCGGCGGGATGGCCGACGTTTTCAAAGGGATGCCCCATCTCGTCGGGACGATCACCAACCTCGGCGGGAACGAGACGACGCGGGCGCTGCTGTCGATCAAAAGCGAATTGATGCGCAGGCAGCGCGTGTTCTCGGAATATGGGGTCAACAACATCGACCGGTATCAGAAGCTGTACTACAGCCGGAGCCGCTCCGAGCAGGCGAGCATGCCGGCGATACCGCACCTGATCATGATCGCCGACGAGTTCGCCGAGCTGAAGCAGGATCAGCCCGATTTCATGAAGGAGCTGGTCAGTGCGGCCCGGGTCGGCCGAAGCCTTGGCGTGCATCTGATTTTGGCCACGCAAAAACCGGCCGGCGTTGTCGACGATCAGATCTGGAGCAACTCCAAGTTCAAGATTTGTCTCAAGGTGCAGGACGAGACGGACAGCAAAGACGTGATCAAGCGCCCGGACGCGGCGATGATCAAGGAGCCGGGCCGGGCGTATATCCAGGTCGGGCACGACGAAATTTTCGAGCTGTTCCAGTCGGCGTATTCCGGCGCGGATTATGACCCGGAGGGCGAATTGCTCAAACGGGAAAACCGGGCCAAGCGCATTTACGAAGTATCGCTGCATGGCCGGGCGGAGCAGATTTATCCGCGTGAAGAAGAGAAAATTGCCAAAAAGGAAATGCCGACCCAACTGAAGGCGATGGTCGATCATATCATCGCGGTGTCCGGCGCGAACGGAATCGAGCCGCTCAAAGGGCCGTGGCTGCCGCCGCTGCCGGATACCGTTTATCTGGACGATATTTACGGTCCTGAGGAAGGCTTCCGGGCGGACCTCGGCCGTTGGGCCTCAAGCGGCGATCTGCTCAGCGTGCCGATCGGCCTGCTGGACGATCCGCGGGGCCAGCGCCAGGAGCCGCTGCACATCGATTTCGCCCAAGACGGCAATCTGTTTGTGTACGGCGCTCCCGGTACGGGAAAAACGTATCTGCTGAAAACGCTGTGCCTGTCCCTGGCGCATAAATATTCGCCGGAGGACGTTCATCTCTACGTGATGGATTTCGGCGGCTCTTCGTTCCGGGCGCTGGAGCAGCTTCCGCATTGCGGCGGCGTGATGACGCTGGAGCAGGAATCGCTTATCCAGCAATTCATGCTGTTTGTGTTCCGGACCATCGAGGAGCGGAAGAAGCTGTTCGAGGACACCCGGAGCGACGGGTTCAACGATTACCGCCTGAACGCCGCGGGCACCCGCGAAAGAGGCGGCCAGGGCGGCGGCGGGACAGGCGCCGGCGGATTGAACATTGCCGGAGCGGTTGCCGCCGGGACAAGTGCCACCGGGACAAGTTCCGCTGGCTTAAGTGCCGCCAGCTCGAGTGCCGCCGGCTTAAGTGCCATCGGCTCAAGTTCCGCCGGCTCAAGTGCCACCAGTTCCCCCGTTTCGCTGCCGGCGATCGTGCTCGTCATCGACAACTATTTCGCCTTGTCGGAAACGTATGAGTCGGTCGACGAGAAGATGGTGATGCTGGCCCGGGAAGGGGCAAAATACGGCATTTACATGGCCGTTTCCGCCACCAATGCTTCGCTTGTCCGCTACAAATTCGCCGTCAATTTCAAAATGGCGGTGACGCTGCAGCTGACGGACAAGGGGGAATACGACGGCATCGTCGGCCGCACCGAAGGGCTCGAACCGGCCAAGCTGGCCGGCCGCGCGCTGGTGCGGGGGAAGCCGCCGCTGGAGTTCCAGACCGCCGTGCCGGAGTACAAAGCGGCCGATCTGGAGCAGACGCTGGAGCGCTACGCCGTCCTTGTCCGCAGCGGGACGGTCCGCCCGGCAACGCCGATCCCGGTCATGCCGGCCCGCATCGACATGGCCGAAATCAACCGCGGCGCCGGCGGCAGCCGGATCGCCATCGGCCTTGGCGACCAGGATCTCCAGCCGGTGCTCGTCGATCTGACGGCGACGCCGGTGCTGATGATCGCCGGGGATCCGCTGAGCGGCAAAAGCACGCAGCTCGTCTCCTGGATCCGCGCGCTCGCCGCGAACCTGGGCGAGGAAGGGCTCGCCGTATACGCGCTGGATTCCGGCGCGATGGGGCTGTACTCGATCATGAACGAACCATATGTGACCGATCTGGCGCAGATCGAAGACATGTATTCGTTCGTGGACGGCGTCAAGGAAGAGCTTGACGCGCGCCGCTCCAAGCTGCTGGAGACGCGAAGAGCCGGGGGGGATCCTGAGACGCTGGTCCGCTCCTGGAAGCAGCTCGTGTTCGTCTTCGACAAGCTCAGCGAGCTGACGGAGGGCGACCAATATTCGCTGAAGGAGCTGCTGGAGCGGATCGTGAAGCAGGAACGCGGCCTGAAAGCCGCTGTCCTGGCCGCCGATTTGACCGGCGAGCTGGCGAACAACTGGGACGGCCTGGGCAAAGCAATCCGCGAAGAGCAGTGCGGACTGCTGCTCGGCAGCTTGAAGGAGCAAAGCCTGTTTAACGCCAGACTCCCATACGGCGCCCAGGAGAAGGAGTTCGAGCCGGGAGACGGTTATTTTATCGTGAAGAACAAATTTACCGGCCTGCGTACCGGTGTTTACGAGAGCAAGCCGGAGCTTGTGCTTGAAAGGAGGTGAGATAATAAATGGCAAATTTGACGTTTAGCCCCGAACAGGCGCGCAGCGTATCCAAGTCCATCCTGAACAAAGGGAATAATGCCCGCGATCTGATCAATCAGCTCGACCGGGAGATCAAATCGGTGGAAGGCTGGTGGCAAGGGGACTCCGCAAAAGCTTTTGTGGATGAATTCAACCAACTCAAACCAAGTCTGGATAAGCTGGTGGAATGCGTAACGAACATCAGCAACAACCTGAACAAAATCGCTGATATTAAGGAACAAAGCGAAAGAGACATTGCGAGCGCACTACGTAAATAATCGAAGCAGGCGTGAAGAGCAGCATGATAACCCAAGCTGTTCTTCACGCCTTTTCGCCTATGACGGATCAATTAAGGGGGGAGAGTTATATGGTTTCGCCGGGGGAAATCAGCAGCGCGTCCAGAAAAGTGCACACTGAGGCGATGGATCTGAAAAATGCGGAGCGCAGGTTTTCGAGCACGCTTGGCGGCATCGATACTTGGTGGAAGGGGCAGGCGGGCAAAGCTTTTGCCGAGGATTACAACCAGCAGGCCAAACGGGCGATGGAGCGCCTGTGCGCGGAAATGGAAAACATGAAGTCCGCTCTTGACCGGCTCTCGTCCGAGGTTCGGAACGCCGATGAGGAGAGGCGGAGAAAAGAGCTGCTGGAGCGGCAGCGAAAAGCGGCGAGATAGAGCTGGAGCTCTGCCCAATGTTCCTCCCCGCTCTAATCTTTAGTCTAGTGGGGAGTGTAGTGAAGCCATTTTGACGGATAAAGATTGCTTGTTGGTATGCGAATAGGTCGGGTCCGGGAAAATTATTGACGAGCAGGGACGTGCGGTGATCGCCGCGCAAAGCGATTATTCCCAATTTGCAAGCTGGTTTTACAAAACGGCAAGGACGATTCTCCCCATGGTGTGAGAGCGCTTTTTTCGGAATAGCCGCAAAGGACGGGCTGTCGTTGGATTATGGGCTGTACGGCGTACGGCGTTTTTTTGCAGGCGCATAGATTAAATGAGAAGAAAATAACCGGCTCTTTGGACGCCGTGCTGGACGATGTCGGCAGTGTGCTGGAGCAAAGCTGGGGCTGCGTGACCATTGAGCTGGAGCATATAGAGACCCCTTAGGTAACCTTTAGATAGGCCTAGATAAATTTAGTAACCATAGATAAAACTGTAAATTTTTAAAGTTAGAAATTTTAGATAAACTTAGTGATATTAGATAAACTCAGTAATCTTAGATAAACTTGGTGATCTTAGATGCCTGAGCCCGCCAGAGTTAGCGGCAAAAAATGTCGTTATTTCAGCGGCACCCCACATTTTGATGATAATAGAGGCATTTTATTCCGCTATTTCTTCGAATCGTTAGGGAGTGACCGCCTTTTGCGCCGTTCATGGGAAAATAAGTACAAAAAAATCCCTTATTGGCGATGATCAGAGGCCGCTCCGGAAAATAAGCACATATAAGTCCGCTATTTTTTGAAGGACCGGAGGATCAGGCAGATTTCTCAACAAAATAAAAGCAGACGCCGCTCTGGACGTCTGCTTATTTACTTGCTCAAGGATTCCAACGGCAGCTGCGCATTGGTCTTACGTTGCGCTTTCGCGGCTTTGCGGGTCTTCAGGTAATGCGCCAACGTGAAGTACAGCAGGCTGCCGGTCAAGCTTGCGGTCAGGAACCAGGTCAGGCGGTCTAAGCTGGACCACATGAAGACGTAGTCGCCGCTGGAGATAACGGCCCGGAAAGCTCTGACCGAATACGTCATCGGCAAATACGGGTGGATTTGCTGGAAGAACTCCGGCGTCAGCTCGATCGGGAACGTCCCGGCCGATGCGGACAGCTGCAGCACCAGCATGATGACGATCATAAACCGCCCGACATTGCCGAACAGGCTGGACAGAAACTGGATGATGGCGTAAAAGGTGATGCTTGAGAACAAGGCCACCGTAAAAAATACCGGCACACTCGTAACCTCCAGTTTGAGACCATACAGCACAAAAGCTACGAGAATGATCGTTTGCAGCAGGCTTTCCGCCAGCATGAACCCGAATTTGCCAAGGAACCAGACCGGGCCGTTCGGCGGAACGATCGTCGTCTTTTTGAGCGGGTAAAACAACGAGAACATCAACGCGCCGACAAACAGGCCAAGCGCCAGGAAGTAAGGGGCCATCCCTTCTCCGTAATATTCCACGTCATGGTTGCTGACCTGGCTGCTTTCCACGGGCTGGGCAAACATGTTGTACGTCTGGTCGCTCGGGTCCAGCGTCGCTTTTTCCGCGCCTTTGCGCAGCTCGTCTTTCAGCAGCTGTTCGCCGTCGAGCAATTGCTGCTGCCCGTCCAGCAGCTGGTCAAACGCGTCGTTCAGCGTGCCTTGAGCATCCGTGGCGATGCCTTTGACTTCGTCCAGCTTGTCATGGGACAGCTCGGAAACCTTGCCCTTGGCCTCATCGAACTTCTCGTCCGCGGCTTCGTGCAAGTGCTGCTGCAGCTCCGGCAGCAATGCTTGATATTTGTCTTCCGCGACCTGGTGCAAGCGGTTCGTCACTTCCGGCAGCAGCGCGTTAAACTTATCTTCGGCCGCCTCATGGAGCTTCTCCCGCAGCTTCGGCTGCAGCTCGTCGAATTTTTCATCCGCCTTGGCATGGAGCTCGCTTTGTACCTTCGGCTCCAACTCATCCAACTTGGTGTCCGCGGCCGAATGGATGCGGCTGACGATTTGCGGCAGCAGCTCGGCGTATTTGTCGTCGATGAGGTTGTTCATCTTTAGCTCCAGCTGCGGCAGCAGTTCATCGAATTTATCGTCGACGACGCTGTGGATTTTATCCGTAATTTGCGGCAGTTTTTCGTCAAACCGCTTGCCGATGATTTGGTTGACGCGATCGTTCAGCTTCTGCTTCAGACCGGGCAGCTGCGAATCCATCCAATCGACGATTTGCTGCTTCGCTTCCTCCAGTTCGGCCAGCCGGGCCCGGATTTGCTCCTGCTTGTCGGCAGGCAATTGATCGATCACCGGCTCCAGTTCTTTCAGCACCCGGGCAAACGTATCGTCGAGCTGTTTCGCTTTTGCCTTGGCGTCCGACACGATTTGATCGATCTGCTGATTGATTTCATCGTCCACGCTGGCGATAATATACGTCTTGACGGCGTCACTGTATTCGTCGATCGCCTTGTCGATTTCCGAATGAATCCGGCTGCGGGTTTTACCGCTGTACTCGTCGATTAGCCCATTCGCTTCGCTGTGCAGCTTGCCGCGGATTTGCTCCGAATATTCGTCCACCGCCGAATCGATCTCCTTGTGCATCCGTGCGCGGACGTCGCCGCCGTATTCGGCAAAGGCCTTGTCGATTTGCTCATGCAGCACGCTGCGCACCGATTCGGCGTTGTTTTGGACCGCGGCGTCGATTTCGTCATGCATGCGCTGCTTCACGGTACCGGCATTGTCCGCGATCGCCTTGTTCACTTCCTCGTGCAGGCGCGTATCGATCGGGTCCTTGTTTGCGGCGATTTCCTTGTCGATCTCTTCGTTGATCCGCTCGTGCAGCTTGTCGCCGTATTCGTCGATGACCGAATCGAGCCGCTGATCGGCGGAGCCCATCGCCGCGTCGATTTTGCCGTTTACTTGCTTTTTAAACTCGGAAATGCCGTCGCCGAGCTGCTTCAGGCCCGATTCCAACTTGCCCGCGCCGTCGCTGGCGTCGCGCAGTCCATCGGACACTTGGGTCAAGGCTTCGAACATTTCCTCCGTGAACGTTTCGGTCACTTCCGCCGAAACTTCCTTCTGGATTTTTTCCACGACTTTATCGGAAATCGAAGCGGACAAAAAATTGTAGGCGCTGTTTTCCTTGTACACCAGCTCCATTTTCTGCGGCTTCGGGTCAAGGATCGTGGTCGCGGCCTGCGACGTGCCCGGCGGAATTTCAATCAGCAGGTAATAGTCGTAGTTTTTTAGACCCTGCTCGGCTTTTTCCTTGGAAACGAACTGAAAATCCACGCTGTCGTTATGCTGCAAATTGTCGACCAAACGGTTCCCGATATCAATCGTTTTGCCCTGAAATTTAACGGGCTTATCCAAATTGACGACGGCGACCGGAAGATTGGATACTCTGCCGTACGGGTCCCAGTTGGCGATCAGGTAAACGCCGCTATACAGCAGCGGAATCAGCAGCAAACCGAGAACGGGTACGATGACCTCCCGGTTTTTGACGGTATTCAAGGTTTCCGTCTTCAGGTAGCCGCCCTGGCGGGCGAGAAATTGCCGGCTTCGCTGAAGGCCAAGGCGGGTTTTAACGCCGCAATAGCGGAGGGCGCGCCCGATTCCCCGGCCTGCGCTTGCCGCCAGGCTCGCCATCGAAGCCTGGAACCGGCGCAAACTATCGATGCTTTTTTTCCACCACGTTATGAGGCTTCGATATTTTTTCATCAGGCATACTTCCTTTATCGAAAAATGACTAAATGACTAAAATGTTCATTTTGTATTATACGCCGGACTTTCATCTTTTTCAAGAAAGTTTTCAAGAAATGCCGCCTGGCCGTCCGAAGACACAAAAAAACAAGGCATCCTGCCGGAGGAAGCCTTGTTATGCGAAAATAAAACGATCAAAAACTAAAGCGTGGCGAGCGTCAACAGACTGAGCAGCAGCGAGGCGGTCAGCATGGCGAAGAGCGGGCGAAGCGCCTTGGCGCGCAGCTGCCGCAGGTCGACGTTCAAGCCGAGACCGGCCATAGCCATCGCCAGCAAAAACGTCGTCAGCGAGGATACCCCGTTCATTACTGCTTGCGGAATGAGAATATATTTGCCGATGAGGAAGCTTCCGAGACAGCTCATGGCGATAAAACCGAGGAGAAACCATGGGAATGTGATTTTGGCGTCCGTCCCCGTTCTGCCGGTCCGTTTCATCCATACCATCAGCAGGAGGCTGAGCGGGATCAGCAGGAGAACGCGCCCCAGCTTGGCCAGCAGGGCGACCGCGAGCGCGTCCGGTCCGGCCGGTTCCGCAGCCAGCGCGACGTGGGCGAGTTCATGCAGACTGGCGCCGCTCCATATCCCGTAATCCACCCCGCTCAGCGGAAGAAACGGGCGAATAACCGTGTAAGCGACGGCGAACAACGTGCCGACCAATGCGATGATCCCGACGCCAATGGCGGTGTCCTCCTCTTTGGATTGAAGAATCGGGGAAACGGCGGCGATGGCCGCGGCCCCGCAAACGCCGGTCCCGATGCCAAGCAGCAGGGAGAGGGAGGGGTCCCCTTTCAGCCATTTGGCCAGCAGCCTCGTCGCCAGGATCGAGAAAACGATAACCGCGGCGTCGCGAAGCAGCAAGCCCGGCCCTTGCTGCAGCACGACGCCGATGTTCAGCTTCAAGCCGAACAAAATGATCGCGAGCCGCAGCAGTTGTTGCGAGGAGAAACGAATCCCTGCGCGCAGTTTCTCCGGGTATCCCCAGAGTTGCCGGTAGAGGACGGCGAGCAGGATGGAGCAGGCCAACTGACCGGCCCGGTCCAACCCGGGCAGGCAGGCCAAACCGTAGCCAAGCAAGGCGATGATCAGCGTAAAGGCGATACCGCTTCCCCAAGCGCCCGCCCGCGTGCGAACCGCAAATGCAAAAGCGGCTTTGCCGGTTTGGGCGAATCCCCGGGGGTGGCGGGGCAATCCATGGGATTTTGCCGCCGCGCGGCGGCCGTGGTCTGTTCGAATAGTCACAAAATCACCTCCATCTGGTTTGCGTAAACAGCATAAATCGGTTTTAATAATAAGTAAAATTATTCATTTAAATCATTATGATAAGTAAATAGTTATTATTGGTTCATGGGGAAGGGGATGCGGTTATGGATTTGGCCTTAAAAGTGTTCATAACGGTGGCCGAAAAACAAAACTTTACGCGCGCCGCCGAAGCGCTGCATATGACGCAGCCGGCCGTCAGCCAGCATATCGGGGCGCTGGAGCGGCAGCTCGGGACCAAGCTGCTGGAGCGAAGCAATAAATTCGTCCGGCTGAACAAGGCGGGGGAGATCGTCTACCACCATGCGCGGGAAATTTCCGGGCTGTACGGCCGGATGCAGTATTTGATCGATGATTTGAAGCATACCGCGTACGGGAATCTGTCGATCGGTGCAAGCTATACGTATGGAGAATATGTGCTGCCGCATGTGGTGGCGGAGATGATGAAGCTGTACCCCGGAATCCGGCCGGCGATCACCATCGGAAATTCCAGGGAGATCGAAGCGAAGGTGGGCGGACATGAGCTGGATATCGGCATTATCGAAGGCGAGTTTCGCGACGCGCAATTCCGCATTGAGCCGATCGCCGATGACGCCATGGTGATCGTGATCCCGGCGGGGCACAAGGCTGCGGGGCGCGTCGGCTTGAAATTTTCCGATTTGCGGGAGGAGACGTGGATCGTCCGGGAACCCGGTTCGGGCACGCGCGAGGCGGCGGACAAAATGTTTGCCGAACAGGGGGTTTATCCGGAGCGGCTGATGGAGTTCGGCAGCACGCAAATCATCAAGGAATCGGTCGAGGCGGGGCTGGGCATCAGCTTCCTGTCCCGGGCCGCGGTGCGCAAGGAAATTGCCCTCGGAACGCTGCGGGAGCCGGATGTCGAAGGTTTTCCGTTTACCCGCAAATTTTCCTTGATCACACGTACGGCTCCATTTTATACCAAAGCGATGGAAGTGTTTATGGAGCTTCTGCGTAGGTCCCCCTCCATTTAGACAAAATAAAACGGGCAATGGTATAATGGCACTTTATTTAGCCGGGAGGTGTCTAATCTATGAACTTTTGGGAGGGGCTTGCGGATAATATCAGCAAGATCAGGTGGGCGGATATCGGGATCGCCGTCTTGATCATCGCGCTTTTTGCGCTGTTCAACAAAGTGCTGGTGAAGTATATTTTTGCCTTGCTGAACCGACGATTCGGAGCATCCGGCAAGGGGGAACTGTGGAAGCAGGTGCTTGAGCGGCCGTTCCGGTCGTTTTTCGTACTAGTGGGCGTTTATTTGGGCGTCAAATATTTGCTGCCGCGCAGCTGGGAGCTGGCCATCGGCCTTGACCCGCTGTTCCGCAGCGCCGTCATTGCTCTAGCGGGCTGGGCTTTGTATATTTTATCGGCCCAATCGTCCGTGCTGCTTGAAGGAATCGGCAAAAAAATCCGGCTGGACGATTCCAGCATGCTGATTCCGTTCCTGTCCAAGGTGCTGCGGTTTGTCGTTATCGTCTTGACGATCGCGCTAATCGGTTCGGAATGGGGCTTTAGCATCAACGGCCTGGTGGCCGGCATGGGACTGGGGAGCCTTGCCGTCGCCCTGGCGGCCAAGGATACGCTCGGCAATATTTTCGGCGGCATCGTGATCATTTTGGAAAAGCCTTTCGCCAAAGGGGATTGGATTCTAACGCCCGCCGCCGAAGGGGTGGTGGAAGACATTACGTTCCGCAGCACCAAAATCCGCACTTTCGCGGATGCTTTGATTACGGTGCCGAACGCGGCGCTGGCCGATCAGCCGATCACCAACTGGAGCAGGATGGGCAAGCGCCGGGTCAGCTTTACGCTCGGTGTGGCGCTGGATTCGGACCGCGCGCGGCTGGCTGCGGCCATTTCCCGGATCGAGCGGCTGCTGAGGGACAACGAGCAAATCGACCCCGGCACGATTCACGTCAAGTTCACCGATTTTAACGAGAGCAGTTTGGGCATTTTTATATATTATTTTACGAAGTCCACGGTTTGGGCGGAATATTTGTCGGCCCGGCAGGGTATAAATTTGGCCTTGCTGCAGGTGCTGGAAGAGGAAGGCATCAAGCTGGCGTATCCTTCGCACCGGGTGTTTCTGGAAGGGGCGCTGGCGGATGGCGGAGGGGAAATGTCCAGGGCATACCGGCCGTACGAGTAAACAAGATCTGAAGGCTAAAGGACTCCGGAGCCGTTATTTGCGGAAAAACGGAGGTTTGTAAAATCTAACGGACAGAGATGACGTTATTCCCCCGAATCGGCCCGGGTTAGCTCGTTTAGGGCGAAATAAGGTCATGTGGGTCCGTTAGGCTGGGAAATACCTGGGAAATGGACGGATAAGGTCGTTGGTGTCCGTTAGAGCAGTGTCCACATCCCTCCAATCGCTCTTACGTAGAAGTCAGAGTCAGAAAGGACGCCGTTAGGCGTTTTTCTTGCGCCCCAAAGCGCATACTGAATCCGAGAGTTGACACCCGGCGGCGGAATAAGGTTTACTGACAGGAAAGAAACCGTTTACGGGGGCGAGGATGCCATGTCCTTGATCAAGCGAAGTTTATTTACCAAAATTTTATTGGGCCTGCTGACTGCCACCATTGTGCCTTTTTTGATTTCCAGCTACATGTCCTACCAGATTATCGGGCGTTCGGTGCAGGATCAGCTCGTTCAGCTGAACCAAAAATCGATGGCGATCACGATGTCGAGCGTTCATAAATACATCCATGACATCATGCTGCTCACGTTGTCCTACTACGGCGACCCCGAACTGATGCGCCTGCTGACCAAAAAGGAGATGCAGACTCCGGCGGAGGCCGTGTACATCAATCAAAAAATGCAGCGCCTCTACGGCAGCTATACGGAAATCCGCTCGGTGACCTACAAGAGCGCGCTGACCAACCGCCAGTTTAACGTAAAATCGGGGCTGAACGAGCGGCAGCTCATTCCCGATTTTGTCCACCGCCGGCTCCCCGCGGAAGGGCAACGCTATAACGAGGAGTACGCGGTTATTGAAGTAAACGGGGAGAAGCGGCTGCAGATCAACAAGCTGTTTGTGGACATATCCAGCCGTGAAACGCTGGGCCTGACCTCGGTTACGGTGCGGAATACAGAATTAAAGGAATTGGTGGAACCGTTGTCGACGTCCGAGCAAGGGGATGTATACATTCTTTTGCAAAACGATTTGCAGCTGTTGTATTCGACTGCTTCCGCGGCCGGCGATAGCGATTGGATTCAGGAATTGCGCGGAAAAATCGCCGCTGCGGACGGGGATGCCAGAGGCTTGATCCATGACCCCAAGGGAAAGGGAATATACATTTACTACACGGACGTTTCCTACGGGTTGCCCATTACGCTGGTGAAATTCATCCCGAGCTCCGTCATAGAGCAGGCGGGCAGGCAGGCGCTGAACCGATCGCTGGCCCTGCAGGTGGCCGTGACCGGTTTTGTCGCCGTTATGGCGGGAGTCATCTCGTATGTGATTTTGCTGCGGATCAAACGCATCCTCGGCCAGATCAAAAAAATCCAGATGGGCAATTTCAACATTCAAGGCGGTTCGCAAGCGACCGACGAGCTTGGCCTTCTGGAGGACCGTCTTCAGGACATGGCCGCGGAACTGGACGCGCTTTGGAACCAGCAGTACCGGTACAAGCTGGAGGTCGCGGACGCCCGGCTGAAAATGCTTCAGGCGCAGATCAACCCGCATTTCCTGTACAATACGCTGCAATCGATCGGCACGCTGGCGATCAAGAAAAACGCGCACGAGGTGAGCGACAAGCTGGCCGAGCTGGGAGCGATGTTCCGCTACAATATGGATATCGATCATGAAGAGGTTCTTTTGCAAGACGAGCTGGAGCACTTGAACCATTACATTTCGCTGCAGGTAGGAAGGTTTAAGCATAAACTGGATTACTCGCAAAGCTGCCCGGACGAGGCGTTGTTCCTGCGGGTGCCGAAAATGGTGCTGCAGCCCCTGGTCGAAAACAGCATCGTGCACGGCATTGAAAAAGGGAACGGTACAGGGACCATCCGTGTGGAAATTGAGCTGAACGACCGGTTGATCATCCGCGTGATCGATAACGGGCGCGGCTTCGCCCCGGACATGATCGGCGACATCCGCCGTGCGTATACGGATTCTTCCGCCAAGCTCGAATCGCGGGTCGGCATCGGTTTGGTTAATGTATTAAAGCGGCTGCAGTTGTATTATGGACCAGGATTTGCCTGGGACATCGAAAGCAAGCCGTATGCGCTGACGACCGTCACTTTGTCCATCCCCTATCAACCGGAGAAGGAGCGTGAACCGCATGAAAGTACTGATCGTGGATGATGAGGAGCATGTCAGGGAAGGCGTTGAATTGGCCATCGACTGGCCGAGCTATCAAATGACCGAAATTTTGCAGGCCGAGGACGGCGTGGAGGCGCTTGAGATCGTGCGCCGCGAGGCGCCGGAACTGATCGTGTGCGATATGAGCATGCCGCGTATGGATGGACCGACCTTTCTGGAAAAATTGCGGGCGGAAGGATGGGACTCCAAGGTGATCGTTCTGAGCGGGTACCAGGAATTTCGTTATGCCAAAGCGACCCTGCTGGCGCAGGGAGTCGATTATTTGCTGAAGCCATTCAAGATCGACGACTTGAACAAGGCCGTTTCCAAGGCGGTCGGGGAGATTCTGGAAAGCCGGGAAAACCGGAGCGAGGAGCTGCGCCGGAACCTTCAGGTTCATGAAGCCAACACCCTGCTCCAGGAGCAGAGGATGGCCACGTATTTGCAAGCGGAATCCGTCAATCATGCAGGCGTCCGCCAAGTGCTGCAGGAGGCGGGCTTTCCCGTTAAAGACTTTTACCTGCTGCTCTTTTTGCCGAGGAACCTGACGGAGATCGTCGACCGCAGCTTTATGGGGGACGAAGCGTTGCTTATGTTCTCCGTACGCAACATCATCAAGGACGTTCTGCGGCCATTGGGCCGGTATTATTTTTTTCGGATCGATTCGTTTTTCTGCATTCTGACCGAGGGGGAAGCTCCCGCCGCGGATGTGGAACATTACAGAGCCAAGCTGGAGAAGTCGTGGCTGTCCGCGATCAAGCTGGACGTCTTCTCCGGGTTTGTGCGGAAAAAGTACGGCAGCGCTGAAATTTTGTCCGCCATCAAAGAGGCCAGAACGGAAATTCTTCAGGCCAATGTTTTGGACGGCGGAGGGGGTGCGGGCAAGCCAGGCCATGCCGTGACGTTTATCGACCGGGAAATTCTCCTGCTGGAGGCTTTAAGAAAACGCGACAAGGAACACATGGCCGAACTGATCGGTTCTTTTGTGCGGGAGCTCCGGCAGCTCGGGTATTTATCTTTAAAGGACCTGCAGCATTACACGATGGAAATGAATTTGCTGATCGCCCGCATTTCCCGCCAGCTCCATCAGGAGCATCAGACGGAAACGCTGTCGCTTTGGATCGGCGATTTGGAGGAATGGGGGCAGGAACTGACGCATATTTTCTGGCTGATGATCGAGTCGGAAGGGGAAGGGTTGGCTTCGCTCCAAAGCATCCATGCGATTCAGCACTACATCTCGTCCAATATCGGGGCTGACATCAGCCTGTCTTCGTTGGCGGAACGTTTTCATTTCAGTCCCCAATATATCGCCAAGAAATTTAAGGAAACTTACGGAACCACGGTGATGAACTATTTGACCGGGCTAAGAATGGAAAAAGCCAAGTCCCTGCTCAGCCATTCGGACCAAACCGTGCTTGAGGTGTCCCGGATGCTGGGGTACGAGGACGACAATTATTTCGGCAAAGTGTTCCGAAAGTTTACCGGCGAGTCGCCGACGCAGTACCGCAAGCATCATAAGGCACCCCGGCCGCGGATGGACGGCTAAAATGCATAACCTGCCGCCGCGAATGGAATAACAAAGGAAGGAAGAAGCTGCCGCAGCCTCTTTCTTTCCTTTTTTGTTTAGTTTCAAATTTTACTCCAAAAGGCGATGATATCCCCTGTATTGCCCAGGTCCATAACCAATATAATGGACGTGTAAGGGGTTTCATCACCACAAACGACATCATAATCGGGGGGACAGGAATGAAAAGAACGAAAAAAGCGCTTGGTTTGATCGCGACGATGGCGTTAGTTGTTGCTTTGACAGCTTGCGGAGGCAACGCAAAAAACAATGCGGGCAATGCCGCGAATAATGCCGGCGGTGCCGGAGGCGGCAATCAACCGGAAAAACAAGCGAAGATTTCGCTGTTCCAAAACAAGGTCGAAATCGCCGAAGCCCTGGAGGGATTGGCGGAAAAATACAAAAAGGAAACTGGTAACGAAGTCGACGTTTGGGGCTCTGCCGGCGATGCTTACATGACCCAGCTCCAAGCCAAGCTGGCCGCCAAGGAAGGTCCGACGATCTTTAGCGTAGGGGCCGGCGCGGAGGCGGAAAAATTCAAGTCCTATTACTACGATATGAGCAATGAAGAGTATGTCAAAAATATCGCGCCGAACATGGCCCTGGAAGTCGACGGCAAAGTGGTCGGCGTGCCGACGGGCGTAGAAGGCTTCGGTCTGGTGTACAACAAGAGCCTGGTCGACCCAAGCAAAGTGACCGACTTCGACTCTTTCAAGACTACGATGGAAGGCCTAAAGGCCAAAGGTGTTAACGGGCTGAGCCTTTCCCAGGAAGCGTACTTCCTGATCGGACATATCATCAATACTCCGTTCGCCCTTCAGGAAGATCCGAAAGCGTTCGTCGAGAAGTTGAACAAAGGCGAAGTGAAAATGGCTGACACCAAGGAATTCCAAGAGTTCGCCAAGTTTATGGAAGTGATTCGGGCCAACTCCACGAATCCGATGGAAGTGACGTACGACACGCAAATGGGGGATTTTGCCACCGGAAAAACGGCGATGGTTCACCAAGGGAACTGGAGTTATTCGATGCTCGCGGACTATGGCGATCTGGACATTGGCATGATGCCGCTGCCGATTGCCGGCAACAAGAAGCTGTCCGTGGACATTCCGGGCGGCTGGGTCATTAACAAGGAAGCGAGCGAAGCGGAAATCAAAGCGGCCAACGCCTTCCTGAACTGGCTGTTCACGAGCGAAACGGGCAAAAATACGATCGTAAACGAGTTCAAATTTATCCCGGCAATGACCAATATCGAAGCGGCGGGCCTCGATCCGTTATCGCAGGCGGTATTTGAAGCGACGAAGAGCGGCGAAACGATTCCTTGGGCCTTCAACTACTTCCCGCAAGGTATCATCGTAAACGATCTGGCTCCGGCAACGGCCGAGTTCTTCCTGAATCCGGATATGACCGGCCAGCAGTTCCTGCAAAACCTGGATAAAGCTTGGGCCAATGCGGCAAAGTAACCTTTAGCTGACGTTTCAGGAAATCATTCCACGAAAGCCTAACTCTATTTTGATGGCGTTAGGCTTTCGTGTTTCACAGCAAATTCCCGGAAATGGGGTGGATTTATGCGCAGTAACAAAGATAAGCTCTGGTACGCGTTGTTTACCATGCCGTTATTTATCATCTTTACGACGGTCGTGATCATCCCGTTCATCATCGGGGTGTACTACTCCTTCATCAGCTGGAACGGGATTCCCGCCGATCCGAAAGTGTTCGTGGGCTTTGACAACTATGCCCGCATTTTTCATGATGAGCGGTTTTATTCTTCGGCTTGGCATACGATCAAATTCACGATTTTGGCGCTGATCTCGGTTAATGTCTTCGGGCTTTTGTTCTCCTTGCTGGTGACCAGCGGGCTTCGCACGAGCAACCTGGCGCGGACGCTGTTTTTTATGCCGAACCTGATCGGCGGGCTGATTTTGGGCTACATTTGGAAGTTTATTTTTACCGACATTTTTAAGTATCTGGGGAACAACACGGGGCTCGATCATCTCTTTTTCAACTGGCTGATCAACCCGGAATTCGCGCTATATGCGATGGTCATTGTGTTTACGTGGCAGATGGCCGGTTATACGATGATCATTTATATCGCCGGGATTCAAGGGATTTCGGATGAAACGCTTGAGGCGGCGAAGGTCGACGGCGCGAATATGTGGCAGCGCCTGACCAAAATCGTGTTTCCGCTGCTTATGCCGTCCTTTACGATCTGCTTTTTTATGACGCTCTCCGGCGCGTTTAAGATCTACGACGTGAATCTGTCTTTGACGAACGGCGGTCCCGTGAACTCCACCGAAATGTTCGCCATGAACATTTTTAACGAAATCTTCGGGTACGGCCGGTACGGCGTCGGCCAGGCCAAAGCGATCGTGTTCTTCCTCGTCGTGGCTGTTGTAACGCTGACACAGGTTATCATTACGAAAAAGAAAGAGGTGCAGATGTAATGAAGCGTGCCGGCAAATGGATTCCTTCCGTCTTACTGCTCATTCTTGCACTTGTTTTCTTGTCCCCGATCTATATTATGCTCGTCAACTCCTTCAAAAACCGGGCGGAGCTGTACACCAACGCGCTGGCGCTGCCGCAAAGCCTCAACTTTGAGTATTATGCGAGCGCGATCGACAAGATGAATTTTTTCCGGGTGCTCGGCAATTCGCTGTTGGTGACTATTTTGACGGTCATTTTCGTGGTGATTTTGTCGTCGATGACCGCCTGGATGCTGGTGCGGCGCGACACGAAAATCAGCAAATGGATATTTATGGCGTATGTCGCGACGATGCTGATCCCCTTCCAAACGCTGATGATGCCGCTGATGCAGGTCATGGACTGGATTCGCACCAACCTTCACATCCCGATGCTGAATACGCATGGCGGACTCATATACATGAACATCGGGTTTCACGCCAGTATGGCGGTGTTTTTGTACCACGGATTTATCAAATCGATTCCGATCGCGTTGGAGGAAGCCGCGACTCTGGATGGCTGCACGAAATTCGGCGTGTTTTGGCGGATCGTGTTCCCGATGCTGAAGACGATCACGATTACCGTGGCCATTTTGGACGTCATCGCGACGTGGAACGACTATCTGCTGCCGTCGCTGACGCTGTCGGATAAAGCGCTGCGCACGATCCCGCTGTCGACGTTCTACTTCTTCGGAGAGTTCACGATCGTGTGGAACCAGGCCATGGCGGGCCTGACGCTGACCATCATCCCTGTCGTCATTTTCTATGCGTTTGCCCAAAAGTACATCATCAAGGGCATCGCGGCGGGAGCGGTGAAGTAATTAGGGGGAGTAAAGTAGCTGGCATTTGGCGCAATAAAGCGTACAGCCGGCGTTATGCGTACCCTCCTGCGATAAAGTAGCCGGTCGGCCGATGCATGTAAAGTAGTAAAGTAATCGTCGGTTAAAGACAAATGTCTGCTTCGTTTCCGTTGATTAGTTGGTTCAATTGCAAAAGTGCATCCGATTTTTCGCCAATCTTCGTTTTCGAGCGGATGAACTGCAAAAGTGCATTTGTTTTGAATTGAATTGTAAAATTATGTAATATACAAAGGTGGTGAACTGCACTTTTGCAGTTGAGCTGCCTGTTTCGAGAAGTTTCGACGAAATTCGCCTGCACTTTTGCATTACGTGATTTGCTTCTGCCCCAGAGGCTTTATTTTCGCCCAACCTGGGGAAAATTGCCGTATAAGATAAGAAGCCTGGTAGCGGCGATGGTGTCAACAGAAGCTGCGGCAGCAGCCATAAAGGCGGCTGCCCATCCTTTTGCGGACGGAGCCGCAACCCGCTACACGGCCAGATTGCGGCCGTTTTTTTGTTTGCGGATACTGTTGACGAGAAGCGGAAATTTGATAATCCCGATCGCTAGCAGCGCAATCGACGTGTAATACATGAAGTGGCCCAAGCCCGCGAGAAATACGAAAATGACAGGCCACGGCACGAGGACCTTGGGCTGCACGAACAGGATTGCCAGCGGGATGAACGCATGGATGAATGTAATCGACAGCACCTGGATGGCGATGTGCAGCTTGGTCGGCTTAAAGCGGGTTTTCCACCGGAAAAGGCGGCGAACGGACAAAACCAGATACAGCAGAACGGCCAGCGCAACGGCATCGACGATCAGGAAATCCTTTCGATAGCTATCCATTCCGGCAGTGATGGGCTGCTCACTGTGAAGAATACGGTCGATTCCCGCCGTGATTTGATCGTAAGCGTCGATATGGAAGAAATCCATCGAGTTGACCAGAAAAATGATGCCGTAGTCGCCGCCGATGATCATTTTGGAATATGTATTTTCCGTCGAGCCGTCGTGATACACCCAATTGCGGTCCTTGTCGATGCTCCACCCCATGCCGTAATATTGGCTGCCCCACATTTGGATCGCCGGGGCATGCATGAGCGCGGCGCTCCGCTCGGATACGACGGACGTATTTCCGAATCGCCCTTGGTTGATTTGAGCGATCAGGTATTTGGACATGTCCTCGGCGCTGGAGACCAAATATCCCGAAGGAACCGTACCTTCGTGGTTGATCATTTTCGTCGGCAGCATAAGTCCGAACATCGGCTGATAGCCTGTAGCCAGGTCCTGCGCGGAGTTTGGTGAAGCATAGCTGTGCGTCATGCCCAGCGGCGCGTAAATATTTTGCTTGATATAGTCCCCGTAAGACATCCCCGAAACGGCTTCGATAATGCCGCCCAAAATATCGTAATTCAGATTCGAATATTGGTACGCCGTGCCAACGGGTTCGGTGAGCTCCACCTGCTTGAGATTGCGGATATGCTGCCCGTGGATTCGAGGCTGGACTTGGGTCTGGGGAAGCTGCCTCACTCCGGCAAGGGGCGGTTCGATTACGTTGGCGTTTGGAGCTATAATAGCTTTAGCTTGGCAAGCGGGCGAGAAACGTGAAAAAAGACCGCGAGGGGAGATGGAACGCTTGAACGATCTTGAACATCATTCGGGGCCCAAACCGGGACCGGAACCGGAACGGAAGACACTGAAAGAGGTCTTTGACCGGGCTGAATACCCGCTTACTGGCCACGGCAGAAGAGAAGTCGACGTGCTGAAGGCGGCGCTCGCCGGAGTGGACGGCGGAGTGGAAAGCGATATGTACGGCGCGGGTAAAGTGATCGAGGATTTTGAAGCAAAGATGGCCGGCGTTCTGGGGAAGGAAGCGGCGGCGTTGCCGGAGCGATCCTGGCGGGGCAGCCGGAGTTTACGCAGGAGTCCAAGGTATGGAAAAGACGCCACGGCGGCGATTTGATCAGCCTTTATCCATATATCCTCAGCGCGGATTATTATTACGAGCAAAGAATCGGGAAAATGGAGCTCTATTACGAGCAAGCGCGGGAACTGGCCGGAATGTATAACCGCTGCCGCGGCATCACGACCCTGCCGGAAATTCCGGTATCCAACATGTTCCATGTCCATGCCGGGCTGTCCAGCCGGCGGATGGAGGAAATGCTGATCGAAATTTGCGGGGAGACCGGAGTCGGTCTTTCCCATTATGTAAAGGAACGGACGGCGGGAGGAAGCTATTTTGAAGTCAGCATCGGCGACCGTTATGATGCGGTTCCCGGGGATAAGCTTTGGCAAGCCTTTGAATTGCTGGATGAGAAGTTGAAAGGAGAGACGGAGAATTGAAAAACAAAGTGATTTTTCTTACGACGGACAGTATAGGCAGCGGTGAACGGGAGCTTGGCGCGCAGTTGCTGGAAACCTTCGCGACGCTGCTGAAGCAGCGGGAGCAGCTGCCGGCCGCGGTTTTTTGCGTAAACCGGGGCGTGTTGGCATTGACGGAGCAATCGTTCGCTTCGCTGCATCTGAAGGAGCTGGAGGCGCGCGGCGTGCCCGTGCTGGCCTGCGGCACCTGCGTCGACTATTACGGGATTCGGGATCGGCTGGCAGCCGGCGAGGTGTCCAGCATGGGGCGTTTCCTGGAACTGGCGGAACAATACGAGGTGATCACGATCGCTTAAGGCCCATCATCCGTGATTCGGATTCGTGCGGTCTCGTTTATTGGAAGGACAAAAAAAGCATACTATACCTTACTGGAAGAAAAATGTGAAATTCGAAGGAGGGTTAGCATGCTGCGCACTAAAATCATTTGTACGCTTGGCCCGGCTAGTGATGCCGTCGGGGTGCTGCAGGACATGATTCGGGCGGGAATGACGGTGGGTCGGCTGAACATGGCGCACGGAGAATTGGAGGAGCACGCGCGGCGGATCGCTCAGGTGCGCGAGGCGGCGCGGGAGTTAAACACGTTTGTGCCCATCATGATGGATATCAAAGGGCCGGAGGTCCGGATCGGCAAATTGCGTGAACCGTTCGCTGAGCTAAAGGCCGGCGAGGAACTGGTTTTAACGACCGAGCAGATCGCCGGGGATGCCGCGCGGATTTCGGTCAATTATCCCGATATGCCCAGGGTGGTGCGGGAGGGCGACCGGATTCTGATCGACGACGGGCTGGTGGAGCTGCGCGTCCTGACCGCCGCAGGCTCGGAGATCCGCTGCCGCATCGTCAGCGGCGGTAAGCTCAAGCCGAACAAGGGCGTGAACCTGCCCGGCATCAAAACGACGCTGCCCGGGGTGACGGAACGGGACATCCGGCACATTCATTTTGGACTGGAGCAAGGCGTGGAAATGATCGCCGTTTCGTTTGTGCGGAAAGGGGATGATATCCGCGAAGTGCGGCGGATTTTGCAGGAGCAGAATGCCGGCCACGTGCAGATCGTTTCCAAGATCGAAAATGAAGAAGGGATTGCCGACCTTAACAACATTATCGAGGCGTCGGACGGGATCATGGTTGCCCGCGGGGATATGGGCGTGGAGGTGCCGGTCGAGGAAGTGCCGGTGAGGCAAAAGGAGATCATCGATAAGTGCAATCTGGCGGGGAAGCCGGTGATCGTGGCCACGCATATGCTTGAGTCGATGCAGGTGAACCCGCGGCCGACGAGGGCCGAAGTGAGCGACGTGTACAACGCGGTGATGCAGGGGGCCGACGTCGTAATGCTGTCCGGGGAGTCGGCGGCCGGCAAATACCCGGTGGAGTCCGTGCGCACGATGGCGGCGGTGGCCCGCAGGGCGGAGTCGATGATAGACTACGGCGAGCAATTCAACCGCAGAAGAAGGCTGCATGCCACCAACATCACGGAGGTAATCAGCCAAGGTGCGGTCAGCGCTTCCCTGGAGCTGGACGCCAAAGTGATCCTCACCTCCACCGAAAGCGGCTTTACCGCCCAGATGGTGTCCAAATACCGGCCAAAGGCCCCGATCGTGGCGATCGCGCATCACCCGCATGTGCTGGTCAAGTTATGCCTTTTGTCCGGGGTCTTCCCTTATTTGGGAGGGCCGGTGACCACCACCGACGAGATGTTTGATTCGGCGATTCAAAGCGCGGTAAAGTCCGGGTACGCACAAGAAGGGGACATAGTCGTGCTGTCCGCAGGTTTGCCGCTCGGGCAGGCGGGGACCACCAACTTGATCCAAATCCGGCAGATTTAAAGAGGAACGGAACCGGTTTGCCACGTAGAAGGGTCTAGCCGCTCGCTTCTCTGACATAACGTGACGTAGCGGACATAGCGGATATAGTGGACGTAGTGGACATGGTGCACATAGTGGATATAGTGGACATAGTGAACACAGAGGACGTAGCGGATATAGCGGACGTAGTGGATATAGCGGACGTAGTGGATATAGCGGACGTAGTGGATACAGCAGACATAGCACATAGCGCGTTTCGGCACTAGCGTGGCATTTTTGCTCAAGGTTTCTTTAAAAGTCTTGGTCTTCGAACCGTACTGTCGCCCGCCGAAAATCTAACGGTTGTGGCAGCGGCTATTTTCCGAAAAAAGACCTTTTCTAAATTCTAACGGTTGTGATCGCCGTTATTTGCCTGAATCTAAGCAGAATTAGCCGTTTTTCAGTGAAATAAGCTCCATGGCAACCGTTACAATTTGAAATCAATGTTTTTGGAACAAATAGCGCTTGTGGCAACCGTTAGAATAGTTGTGTGACCAGAAAATGTAACTTGTCGGATAAGACTTGATGCAACACAAGTGACATAACGGCAAAAAAGGTCCCTATATTTGAGGTTTTCGGAAAGCTCGCCGAAATAACGGATTTTTGTGTCGCTATTTTCCATTGGACTGGCGCAAATGGGGGGATCGGCGTAATGGCCGAGGCATAGCGACATAAATTGCCGCTATTTGGCGAGTCAAATGTCCAATCCGGAGAATAGGGACATATATTGCTCCTATTCCCAATCGTTCTCCGATCCTGCAAAAAAAAAGGCACTCTCCGGGGCAGCTAGCTGTATCGGGAGTGCCTATTGCTCATTATTGAATCTCATCCAGAAGATCGTAGGCCGCTTGCTTGGTTTTTACGTTCAACAAGCGCTCTCTAAAGCTGTCGTCCATCAGCTTTCGGGACAGCATCTGCAAAATTTTTAGATGCTCGTTGCCTTTATTTTCGGCAGGGACGGCGATCATAAAGATCAGCTTCGCCGGCGTTCCGTCCGCGCTGTCCCAGTCGACGCCTTCCGGCTTCATCCCGAATACGACCCGCGGCTTGAGGACGGCGGACGATTTCCCGTGGGGAACGGCGATATTCATTCCGATTGCGGTGGAGCTTTCCCGCTCGCGGTTTAGAACTGCCAGTTTAAACTCCTCCCGCGAGGTTAGCGCGCCTGCCGTTTCCAATTTGCCGATCATTTCATCGATGACGCCGTCCCGCGTCGATGCGGTCAATGAAGTCTCGATCAGGTTCAAATCAAGGATGTCCGTCAGCTTGCTGACCGAGCGTTGTTCCGGTGGTCTATCGGCTCCGGTTCCAGCCTTGGCATCACGGCTGGTTATGACGGGCGAGTCCAGCTGCTGCGGCTCCTGCTGCTGTTCGTGCTGCCGTTCCAACTGCTGCTGGCTCCGCTGCTCGTGCGGCTGCTCCCGCGGCTCTTCCAACTGTCGTTCCAGCCGCTGCTCGTGCGGCTGCTCCCGCGGCTCTTCCAACTGTCGTTCCACCCGCTGCTCGTGCAGCTGCTCCCGCGGCTCTTCCAACTGTCGTTCCACCCGCTGCTCGTGCAGCTGCTCCTGCGGCTCTTCCAACCGCCGTTCCAGCTGCTGCTCGTGCGGCTGCTCCTGCGGCGCTTCCAACTGCCGTTCCAGCCGCTGCTCGTGCGGCTGCTCCTGCGGCGCTTCCAACCGTCGTTCCAACTGCTGCTCGCTCCGCTGCTCCAGCCGCCGCTCCTGTGCCCGTCCCCTCAGCTCCGCAGCCGGCGCGGCCTCTTCATAAGCTTCGGAACCGCCGGCCAACTGGGGGGCAACCTGGTCCTTTTTAAGCAGCTTGATCATCAATGCGGTCACAATCGCCCCGATAATCACGGCGACGAAAAACATCAGCACGTTATCCACCGCACCCAATACCGCCACGATTGGCCCGCCATGAGCTACCCGGTCGCCGACGTTTCCGAGCATGGCGATCACGGAACCGGCCATCGAGCCGACCATAATGCTCGGAATGACGCGCAGCGGGTCCTGCGAAGCGAACGGAATCGCGCCTTCGGTGATGCCGAACAAGCCCATCGTAAAGGCCGCTTTTCCGGATTCGCGCTCGGCGTCATGGAATTTCCGCTTGAACATAAACGTGGCCAGGCCGAGACCGATCGGCGGAATGCAAATCGCCACGGCGATCGGGCCCATAACGTGATAATTCCCCTCGGCGATCATCGCGGAGCCGAACATAAAGGCAACCTTGTTGACGGGGCCGCCCATATCAAAGGAGATCATGGCGCCGAGAATAAGTGCGAGCAGGATGGAGCTGGTCCCCTGCATGCTGGCGAGCCAGGCGGTCATCCAAGCGAATACCTGGGCGATCGGGCCGCCCAGCAGATAGATAAAGGCCAGGCCGACGATCAGCGAGGAAAGCACCGGGATGATGATGATCGGCATGATCGGGACGATCGGTTTCGGCACTTTCCATTTCTTGATCCACAAGGCCACGTAACCGGCGAGGAAGCCGGCGATAATCCCGCCGATAAACCCGGCGCCGGCTTCGCTGCCGTAGAAGCTGCCGTTGGCGGCGATGTAGCCGCCGATCAGACCCGGCGCCAATCCGGGCCGGTCCGCGATGCTAAAGGAGATGAACCCGGCCAGAATCGGCACCATAAACGTAAAGGACGCGGCCCCCAGCTTCTCGATCGTTTTCCAGAACGAGTCCTCGGGAATTTGCAAGCCGCCCGGCGTCGGCACACCGCCGATCGACAGCGCAATGGCGATCAGCAAACCGCCGACGACGATGAACGGGATCATGTAAGAAACGCCGCTCATCAAATGTCGGTAAAACTGGTTTTGCTGTTTGCCCGGCGCGGCCTTGGCGGGACGATCGTCCGCCTCGTTGCTCCCCCGGTACACGGGAGCTTCGCCGCGAAGCATTTTTTGGATCAGTTCTTCCGGGGTGCGGATTCCTTCCTGTACGCCCGCCACCAGCAGTTTTTTGCCGATGAACCGGCTTTTGTCCACGTACTTGTCCGCCGCGATGATGATCCCGTCCGCCTGGCGGATCTCCTCCTCCGTAAACTGGTTTTCCACCCCGATCGAGCCCTGGGTTTCCACTTTCATGTCAATGCCTAATTTGTCCGCGGCTTTCTGCAAGTTTTCCGCCGCCATATACGTATGGGCAATCCCGTTTGGGCATGAGGTGATGGCCAACAATTTCATGGTTTTGGTCCCCCCTGTATCGAATAGTAATCGCTTACAACCCCATCTTAGCGCAGAAAAAGGGCGGAAAAGATTTTAATTCTTGCCGCAAGTTCCGGAAAAACCGATTTTTTTCTATATAAGTTGAACTATTGATTGTACGCAATGGGGCAGCCGTGAGAAATGTTCTTACGATCGCTGTTGTTCGCAGATTTCTTTAATTAACTAAATTCAGATGCTCTAGAAATCGCTCCCAAGGGCAACCAAGCCTATGCTTCCGAAGCAGCTTTCTTCCAGAAAGCTTTTAGTTTCTTCAGAATCATTTCGCCTAGGTTCAATTTCTAAAATGGATATTTCTTTTAGAATAGAACCCTCTTGCCTAACTCTTACATTTCATTAGTTCAACTTATATGGGCTGTCCTACCTACAGACATCCCAGCAGTTCCTCGGGGGTGTCCGCCCGGATGATGCGCTCGACCGCGGACGGCTGTTCGCTGAGCAGCGACAGGCGCTGGAACAGCTTCTTCATGCTGTCCTGGTCCCGATGGTCCAGGGCGAGCATAAACACGACGGACACTTTCTCCTGGTCCCAATCCAGCGGTTCGTTTAAGGTGGCTACGGCGATTTGCGAACTTCGGATCAGCTTGGGTTCGCCATGGGGAATGGCGATGCCGCCGCCGATCGTTGTCGCCGAGACGCGTTCCCGGAGCAACGCTTGGTGGGCATAATCCTGCTCCACAAAACCTTGCTCATGCAGCCGGTTCGCGAGATATTCGATGATTTCAAAGCGGTGGCCAAAGCAGGCCAGCGGGAAAACAAGGGAAGGCCGGGTAAACTGCCGCAGGATGGAGCCCGAATCGGAAGGATCGCTTTCCTCGTTCATCCGGCCGATGAACCCTTCGAGCTTCCGGATATCCCCCGAATCGAGCAGCGGCGATACAACGATATGCGGTGGTTTGACGTTCTCCAGCGGCGTCGTGGACACGATAAAATCGACGGTCTCCCGGGCGAGATAAGCGGGCAAATCGACCTTGCGGACGGAATCCAGCACCTTCAGCTCCGGGAATTTCCGCTCCAGCTTGGTACGCAAAATATGCGACACGCCGATCCCCATATGGCAAACCGTGATAATCTGCTTCGGCTTCGCCGCGGGTTGGCTTAACCGTTCCACCGCGGCCTGAAAATGCAAGGTCAGATACGCCGCCTCCTCTTCGGGAATCGCAGACGGGAGATCGTCACCCATGCGGCGGGTGGCGTCGATGACCATGTCAAACATATACGGATACATCTTCTTGATATCCGGAAGCATCGGGTTGGTTACGATCAGTCCATAGCTTAGGCGGTTTACCGCCGAATGCAGGTGAATGCGCAGCCCTTCCATCAGAATCGGGTCCCGGGCGAAATCGACCAGGGTCAGCGCGGACATTCTCCGCACGAGCGATTCCGCCAAGCCGGAGACATGGTCCCGCTGATCGGAAGCACCGGTCGGGCCGCTTTCGGGGAAGCCGGCTTCGATCCGCGTCTGGGAGCGGATTTTTCCGCCGAGGATATGCGCGGTTAAATAGGCCACCTCATCTTCAGGGAAGCGGACGGAGAAAACCCGCTCCAGCCTCCGGGCGAATGCTTCCGTCCAGGGGAATTCCCGCTTTTCCCGAATGAGCGACCTTTCCTGCTCCAAGAAAGAGATCGGCTGCTTCAGCTTCGTTCTCCGCACCATCAGCAGCGTATGCACGAGCAGATTGTCCATAGCTTCGTCCGTGAAAGCAAGCCCGGCCTCCGTTTCCAGCCGCTTCAACTCGCGGGTAACGAGCTCGATTTCGTGGGGCGCAAACCTGTTCTTGATGAATTGGTTTCCGGCTTGGCCCGTCAGTTGGGACAGTTTGGACAAAGCGGCCCGTATATTCCGCTCCTCGCCTTCGGCGGTGACGCCGACCCTTTGTTTGGAGACGATGGCGAGGTTGTATTTTTTGAACCATGGCTGAAGCCGCTCCAGATCTTTTTTGATGGCGGCCTTGTTTACGAAATGCTGCGCCGCGAGCTCCCGTATCGTTGTGGGCCGGCTTTCCATCAGCAGCCGGTAGGCGATCGCCGCGGACCGCTTGGCGTCCGTTTTGTAATCCTGATCCGAGGCGGACCAGACGAGCGTGGCCAAGAGCTCCTCTTTTTCCCTTTCCCCGATCGCGAGCGATACGCCAATCCCGGGTTTACGCAGCAGCTCGGCCGTGGTGTGCTCCGCCAAATACCGTTCGATCTCATCGAAATCGTTGCGGATCGTTTTCTCCGAACAGTTCAGTTCTGCCGCTATATCCTGAACCCGAACATGGGAGCGGTTTTCTTTTAAAAGCATGTGAAGTATTCCTTTTTGCCGATCGTTCATGCCGTCCTTCAACATCCTTCGAATAAAATGGCTTTAGGTTGTAAAATTGCTCAAATCGCTCTATATTATAGCATTGCCTGGGGGCCGATATTCAATCGAATCATCACCAAAACGCTTCTTTGCACGTACAATAACCTAACCAACCCCAAAATAATGAACACGGAGGGGAAAAAATGATTGTTTTACCGCCCGGAGACAGAATCCGGTTAGGCCAGGTGGCGCTCCCCGAGCTGGAGCGATCCATCGTGCAAGCCAAGGAAGCCAGCCCGGTCACTTACGCGTACGTATCGCTGGAGGCGCTCTTGTTCGAGCTTGGCCTTCGCAGCCGCATCGTGGAGTCGGCGCGGGCGCTGTATGCCAGCGGGGTGAAGTTTGCCACGTACACCAATTCCCGCTGCAACGAAGCGTATTGGATTCGCACCGCGGAAGGGGGCTTCCGGCTGCGAAGCGGGGTGGCTTCCGCCGATGCCATCCGTGATATTTTTGTCAACGGTTCGCTCTACGCCTTTGAATGTTCCATGGCGATGGTTCTCGTTGTGTACAGAGCGGTGTCGGAACAAATCCCGCGTTCTGCGTTCAACACTTACTTTAACAACCTGTACTTGTATGATTGGCAGTATGACAGCGATCTCGGGTTTGTCAAGGGAAGCCGGATGCTTGGAGCTTACCCGGGGGACATTTTCTATTTCAAAAATCCCGACCACAATCCGGCTACCCCGGAGTGGCAGGGAGAGAACGGCATTATGCTGGGACCGGACCAATTCTACGGCCATGGCGTAGGCATTCGTTCTTCGTCCGGAATCATCGAAGCGCTGAACCGCAGAAGAAGGCCGGGCAGCACAGTTTCGGCGTATATGCTTGACGATGTGGTCTATCCGAACTTCGAGCATATCCGCAGCCTGAGCGGCGTATTCGCGAGAATCGGCAGCCAAGTATACCGCCGCAAACCAGCCGTTTAATAAAAAAGGGGGCGCCATTAGCGCCTCCCCGGATTTTTTTAAGTAGTTTTTCATATAGATGAATATGCGAAAAAACCACTGGATCGCACCATCCAGTGGCCGTGGCTTTGATTCGTGATTAATAGAAGAACGGGAAGGCAAATCTTCTGAGCCCGAAAAACGGGAAAGGCCGGCGTATAAAGCGGCGAAATCTCCGGGGGTATCCATAAAAGGGATAGCCAAATCCATAGCCTCCACCGTAGAAGCCGCCGTATGGATAACCTCCGAACCCGAAAGCGCCGAACGGATAGCCTCCTAGAATAGCACGGTCATCGCCGTCCGTGTCGCCTACGGCAACGAGCAAATACACGTGATCGTCGTCCATCCCGTCAATAATGCCCACGAACACTTTGCCGTCGGTACTTTCGACGTGAATGAGATGATGATGGTATCTCTTGCAGATTTCCTTCATATGTCTTTTGTGGCCGTGCTCTGCCGGCTCATAATACGCGGGGCTGACCTGGCTGATGGGCGCGGTCGGGTTGGCCCCGTAAGACGAATAAACATTAGGATTGGGTTGCATAAGCTCAATTCCTCCTTTTTTTCATGATGCAGTATATTCGCGTATATGGGCATTTGTGCAGTGCGGACAAGCATAGGGCCAAAGAATCATGACCGGCTTGCCACTATTTGGTTACGAAACGGCGCACCGTGTGCTAAGATGAGGGTGAGTTAACCGCCGGAAAAGTCGACAACCAAGCGAATTGAAAACGGATTCAAATTTTAAATTTAATATGATTCGAATAGGAGGCGTTGTTGATATCATGAAAATAATCGTTACGGGAGCGGGCCGGGGGCTAGGCCAAGAAATCGTCAAGGAAGCGGTGGGGCGAGGTCATGAGGTAGCCGCGGGCCTCCGGTCGCTGGATACGGACTTGGATCCGCTGAAGGAGCTGCAGGCCACGGCGTCGGGACGGCTGACGCTTTTGGAGCTGGATGTGGATGAGGAAGAGTCGGTGCTTAAAGCCAAAGAGGCGATGGCGGTCAAGTGGGGAGCTTTGGACGCGCTGGTCAACAATGCCGGCATTTTGCTTGCCCGCGAGCGGTCCATCGAGCAGCTTGAATTTGCGGCGGTGGAGAACACCTTCCGGACGAATCTGCTTGGGCCGATGAAAATGGTGAAGCACTTTTTGCCGTTGCTGAAAAACAGCGCCCGCCCCTGCATTTTGAACGTATCCTCGGAAGCCGGATGCTTCTCGTGGGCCCACGGCCGGGACTATCCTTACGGGCTCTCCAAGGCGGCGCTCAACTTCTTCTCCGCCCAGCTGCGCAAGGAGCTGTCCCCGCAAGGCTTCGCGGTATACGCGCTGCATCCCGGCTGGATGCGCACCCCGATGGGCGGCAGCGAGGCCCCGGGCGATCCGGCGGATACGGCGCGCAGCATCCTGGATCTCATCGAAGGCAAAATCGCGGCCGATGCCGAAGCCTGGATGATCGACCGTGAAGGCCGGGCGATGCCTTTTTAAGGCAGGCAGTATGCCGAATTCTAACGGACACCAGCGCCGCTATTTGAGTGAAAACCACAGACCTTATTCGGCGCAAATAAGCATGTATCCGGCCATTTTCGAGCAAATAGCGGCTCTCCTGTCCATTAAAAATTAAAAATTGAAACGGGTTCTTTTCAAGGAAATAAGGCCATTCAGGTCCGTAAGACTTCAAAGGCCGAGGATAAGGCAAGTTACATAGGGAGGGGGCTTCCACTTTGCGCGGAAGCAGAGGGGGCGGGAGCCTCCTTTTTTTTGGTGGGAATAGCCTTTTTGGGGATATAGCCTTGATCGGCCGGGGACTGACTGTTAATTGTAAATCATACAACTAACTGGATATCAATCGCCCCAATCCTTCGTTAGTTGCATTTCATGCAGTTATTTCCCGTATATTCCGCCATTCCTTCGAAAGATAGCAGTTTAATTGCAGGTTTTGCACTTATCGAGCGCTATGGGAGCATCGCCGGATAAGCAACTGTATATTTTGCAACTATTCCATTCAATGCGTAGACTATGAGACTATGAGAGCGCAGGAGTGGGAAGCGGGCGCTTCCGCTGACGCGATGGCTTTGCAACAACTGCCGAATCGGGTCTATGAAGTCGCCGCGAAAGCTGCTAGAACTAAATACTTAAAAAATTATTAATTAAAATTGTGATATATGTGATTTAAATCACATATATTGTGAAAATAATCACTTATAATAAAGACATCAAAGGTGATCATCCTTAAAAAACAAAAACAACCGAACAAACCAACTTAAGGAGTGGTAAATATGTTTAACAACTTCCTGAGAACCAATAAAATCGCCATGTGGCTGCTGACCGTCATCCGGGTTTACCTCGGGTACCAATGGATTGAAGCTGGGTATCATAAAATTACCGGCGGCTTCGACGCCGCGGGCTTCCTCACCGGCGCGATCGCGAACAGCACGGGCGATCATCCCGCCGTCCAAGGCTGGTGGGCCACTTTCCTGGAACATTTCGCCCTGCCTAACGTAGGCATCTTCAACATCCTTGTTCCTTACGGCGAGTTCCTGGTCGGCCTGGGACTGATCCTCGGCACCTTCACCACCTTCGCCGCCCTGATGGGCCTGGTGATGAACGCGGCGTTCCTCTTCAGCGGAACGGTAAGCACGAACGCGCAAATGCTGCTGCTTGAAGTGCTGGTGGTTGTCGCCGCCGCCAATGCCGGCAAAATCGGCCTCGACTACTTCGTGCTTCCTTACCTGCGCAGACTGTTCCGCAAACCCGGAGCAGCCGGAACGGAGCTTCCGACCCCGGAACAACCGCATAATATGAAACGCACGGCTTAACCGCCACCGTTCAGGATATGAACGCGAGCGCCGAGGGCAAGAACCCCCGGGCTCGCGTTTTTTAATTGGCGTCAATCAGCGTTATTTCCCAATCCCCATTTATATTTTGCAGGAACGAATAATGAGCAGTTCCTCTTTCAATGGTATCATCATGCTTCTTTCTTAAAAATGCAATAGCCACATTAATCCGTCCGATATCTTTGATTTTTTCAATTAATGTAACTTCGTGAAAGTCGTACTCCACTCCAGGTTGATAGTTATCAATATTATTAAACTGTGTTTCATCATGATTTACGATAGCTTCCAAATTCTTGCCGACCATGCCAATGATTTCATCGGTGAAAAAGCTCTTCTCATACTGTGATAAATCAACATTTACACCTTCCTTAAAGTCGGAAAGCGTCGGGGGTTCCAGATCCTGAACTTTAGTAAAAACTATATATTCGGATTCGGAGTTTTCCTCCGTACCTTTACTCTCGTTTGGATAATTTTTCGCCTTCTCCGATCCATTAACATTACCTTGATGACTAACATAACAACCAGATAATAAACTTAAACTAATCGTAAAAAGCCATATTTTCAATAATTTTGCCATGAATCAAACTCTCCCATTTTCGAATTATGTTATTGTCTTTGTTATCTTCCAAAAGTAGCTCCGGAAAATACGGTATAACGATCAAAGTTTTGCGTTGATTTGGGCACTATAGTCACTGATTTAATTTCGCTTTGATCAAAAGCAAATTTCCACTTTTCAACTTTTACAGCATAATCATCTAAACTCTTGGTAAATATCGGTTTTGAAATTACTTGTAACGAGCGAATTCACTTCATCATGATCTCTCCCGTCATACGCCATTATCCACCTAAAAGCTAGATCCTGATTAAGAGTATAGGATACACTTGAAGACTCCATTTATGTAGACTCATTTTTTTGAAAATTGTTGCTAAAATTAAGGTTTTACCTGTAACTTTTGGTGTTTTTTGTTTTATAATTGAGAATGGAAAATATTGGGGAAGGCGGGTATGAGATAATGTTCACTTAGATTTATAGTTTTACTATTTGCGGCAGCATTATTTTTTTCAAACAATAGCAGTCTTGCAGCAGTTCACTCCAAAAAGAAATTAAATGTAGTAATCAATAATGCGGCAATTTCTTCTGCCGATATACTTTCAAAAAATAATCAGGGTGCATATACATTAAACGATAATTTGTTTGTGTATCATGAAGGGGATATTGTTGTTTATCAGTCCATCGATACACAAAAAAAATAAGGGACTGTCGGAAACAATCGTTAGTCTATTGAAAGAAAAGGGGAGCGGTTCCGCCCAAATTAATATTGCGAATCTTGAAGGTAGAACCCGGCTAGAAGTTTATATGATGATTGATGAATATCATGTGAAAATCATCTTTTATATTCATAACATTGAGGAATTAGAAAATTATTTTTTAACGATTGATTTAAATTAAATGTCGTTCTTTCTTTGGCTCTGAGGTGGCTGTCTCCCAAACACATTTTCTTCTCCTGAATTTATCTTCCTCTCTGCTTCCGGATCAAACGGGATAATCGTGCAAAGCGTCCGGACAGCGGATGTTGATCTGCCGATATTTCTTGCCACGATCGATTGCCGGCTTTACGGTCAAGCGCTGATTATTAGGCTGAGCCCTTTCTTTATTTATAATATAATTTTAAAAATTTAATTGTTGTAATTAAAAATAAGATTAGATTTGTAGTAATGCCAAGTGTATTAATATTGTAAGGATTACTAGTATTATAAGACGTAAAGATCCATACCAATAAGCTTGCAAAAAATAAAACGCCGGGAAAAAATAGTTGGACCTTTGATCTAAAGAGAAATAAAATGCTTGGAGAACTTAATGCAAGGTATCCAATAGATACGCTTAGAAAAAAAATAAATTCAGTGTTTGTAACTTGAGGGGGAATTTCAGATAAAAGGAACATGCGTACAATTAATTGAAAAACCGAGAATAAAATTATAAATGGAAAGACAACAAATAAACTAATTCCAAAAATTATCCGAGCTAATTGTTTGTCTTCTTGTTTTTTTATCAAAAAATTCCCTTCCTTTCCTTTTTTATCGTATAAGACATACCCCGCAAGAATAAGCCTTCTTGATAAGCTATTGAATTTCCTTAATTTTTGTTAGATCCCCGCTGCATAGAGCTTCAAGATGATCAAAAATTTTCCGAGCAGACCAATCCCACCATTTAATGGTAAGGAGATGATTGATGAGTTCGTCATCAAATCTTTGCTTAATTATTTGGCAGGGATTCCCGCCGGCAATATGGTAAGGGGGGACATCTTTGGCAACGACAGAATTGGCTGCAATGATTGCTCCATCGCCAATATGCACACCGGGCATATAAAAATTCCTCCTTCGTGTTGTATAAATTATTTCTATTATTATTACACTTTCCCTTTATATTTCGGTCAATTTGATCAAATTACACTATCTCACAATTTTCCAAAAAAGAGGTATAATGTGACTTAAATTACATTTATAGCTGGGCTTATTCGATAAAATTTAGGAAAAACTTGAGTATTGGGGGAATTAATGATGACTCAACAAAAGGCGGGCAAACAGCCGAAAGTTTCAAACCGCACCTATTTGCTTTTAATCGTTCTCTTGAGCCTGGCGATCATTGCCCTTGCCGTGATTTTTCTCAGAGATTCGACGGCTTCCGCGGATCTTAACGGGTTGCCCAATTACACGGAAATCAAGGGTAAATTTGTCGCAGAAGGGCTGAAATACGAGAAGCAGCCGCATTTGGGCAGTCCGGACGCCAAGGTGAAGGTCATGGAATTTGCCGATTTCAAATGTCCTGCCTGCAAAACATGGGAAGAAGAGAACATGGGACGTTTTCAAAAAGACTTTATCGATACGGGCAAAGTCGAGCTGTTCTTTACGAACTTTCCTTTCATAGATCGGGATTCGATCATGGCCGCCAGCGCGGGAGAAGCGATCTTTGCGCAAAGCAACGAAAAGTTTTGGGAGTTTAAGCGCGAGATTTACGCGAACCAAGGAAAAGAATCGGAAATTTGGGCTACCCCTGAATTTCTACTCGATTTCGTCAAAAACCATATTGACGGCATCGATTACGAACGTTTTGCCAAGGACTTGAAAGAGTGGACCTACATGCTGCCGGTCAAGGAAGATTTTAAGACCGCGGGCTTCTATGGCGTCAACGGAACGCCGCAGTTTATGGTGGACGGCGAACTGCTGGACAGTTCTTCTTATGAAGATTTGGCGGCGGCGATCGAAGCGAAATTGGCTTTGGAAAATGGTCAATAAGAATCGAATGAAAGTTTTGGGGCCGGCATGGCCCCTTTTTCTTATTTTATTCCGTAATTTTCAAGATCCTGAGTCCTATTTTTCGACAATATTCTCTTTTTTTTCGTCACACCCCCCTCGCAAAAATGTAATACTCTTCCGAAATAAGATATAGGAACAACAAACATGATAGGGAGGGCAACAAACACATGAAAAAAAGCTGGATCATCACACTCTCCTGTATTTTGGCGGTAAGCTTGTCGGCGGGAAACGCTTTGGCCAAGCCGGGGCAAGCAGGCCGCGCGAGCGGGACGGACAAGAAAGCGGAGACAGGTTCTCAGGTCAAATCAGGCGGGGGACAAGAAAGCCAAAAAGCCGACAATACAAGCGATGACAAGGGGGGAAATCAAGCCAAGGAAGCCGATCAAGATAAGGACACGGTGGATGCGGACAAGCCGCATGGCGATGACGGCAAAGACGGAGGCCAAGGTAAGAGCCAGAGCAATGGTGCCTCAAAGGCAAACGAGGAGGCTAAAGAACAGCAAGAGGTTAAGGAAAAGGAAGATAAACCGGCAACCGTCACGTCGGAAACGTATGGTCCAGGCCACAAAGGGTACAAAGGGCTGCTTAAAGCGATCGAAAACGTAAAGGACAAGCCGGCGGGGGCTGTTCTGGCCGATCTTTTGCTGACCAAATACGATGCTCAACTGACGGATGAAATGAGGTCGGAACTTGAGGGGATCAAGGAGACGGCGCAGGCTTTGACCAAAGCGGCGGATCTGCTGGAACGGGGCGGCAGCGTAACCGATGCGGTTTACGTCCAGAAAGAAGCGGTATTGGCTGACATAACCAACCTTGAATCTTACAAGAAGCTCGGCAAGCTGTATGACAAGCTCGGCAAAAAGGGCGTTAAGCTGTATGTGAACGGGGAAGAGCCCGCGACGGAGGTAGCACCGATTGTAAAAGATGGCAGCACGTTGGTGCCGTTCCGTGCCATTTCCGAAGCATTGCAGGCGGAAGTAACCTATGATCCGTCGGATAAGTCGATTACCGTAACCAAGGACGGAGTTACCTTGAAACTGATCATCCACAGCAAAACCGCGTACAAGAACGGCGTGAAGCAAACGCTTGACGCGCCGGCCGCCGTAATCGACGGGAGCACCGTCGTGCCGGTCCGCTTTATCAGCGAGGCGTTTGAGGCCACGGTGAAGTGGGAGCCGGAAACACAGTCCGTCATTATTTACAATGAAGTGAATGAGACAAGCGAAAAATAACAAGATCAAAGCGACCCTTCGGGGTCGCTTTGATTGTTCATTTCCCCACAGCTCGCTTCACGATTTTCACCAGCTCGTTGCTGTAAGTCTCCAAGTCCGTTTCTTTGTTATGGGCTGAAGTGAGCATGTATTCGCTGATCGCCCCTTGAATCATCTTGCACATAACGCCCGCGTGGAAGTCTCCGAATACGCCTTGGCGCTGACCCTCCTGCAGAATCGTCTTCAGCTCGCGGGCAAGCGGATCTTCCTCTTCATTCCCGTCGTCTAACTTGTAGTAAGGAATATTGTCCGGGGTTCGAGCATTAAAGACGATTTCGATCAAAGCGGTATTATGGGCGGGATGGGTTCCCTGATAGGCCAAGCTGGCATTGATAAAAGCTTCCAGCTTTTCTTCCGGCGTGTTCGCCGGGCGCACCTTGTCCAGTACATAGACGGTCGATAATTCTACCAGCTTCGTCAACAGATGATTCATCAAATCGTTCTTATCCGCGAAATGGTAGGAAATAAGCGCAGTGCTGATCCCCGCGCGCTTGGCGATTTGGGCCAGGCTCGCGTGAACATAGCCGATTTCGTCCAACGTCCGGATCGCAGCCTCAATGATCTGCTCGCGTCTTGCTTCCGCAATGAAAGATTGTTTTGTTTCCGGTTTGTGATTATCGTTCATATGATTACTCCAACTATTCTTCGTTTTTAGGGTCTTTTTTGCTTAATGCCCCGAGCAATGCCAAGGCCAAGATGATCCCGGGAACGGCCATCCAGTCCTGGTAACTATACCAAGTATACCAAAATGCCCCTGCGCCTAGAAGAGCGCTTAGAAAAGCCAGCGTTTTGCCGAGCCAATCGGGCGAATCAGGGGCCAACTTCTCCTTGCTGTCTTGATGCATGAAGACTCCTCCTTCAGCAAGTTGATTGAATGATCGAATTTTTATTTGATTGATTAATCAGATTTTAGCATGCGGAATTTTTGCCGTCAATCCGGGTCATGATATAAATACATACAATTCGGGGAATGAACAAGGGAATGTATTAAGGTCAAAGAAGGTCAAATGGACAGGCTGGTCTGCAGCTCCCTTAAAAATTGGCCTAAAATGCCCCGCAATCGGTTTTTTTGGCCGGAGATCGCTTTTGTCATTCTCTGATCGCAAGCATATAATGAGGGTGTAAGGTCAAATAAGGTCAAAGAAAGGGGAATAAATGATGTTTGATTTGATTCCTTTTGGAAGACACAGAGAAGATGCGTTGAGTCAATGGATGAAGTCTTTTAACGATGCGTTTAACGACGATTTCTTCATGCCGCTGAAAAGCCAGGCAATGTCCTTCAGAACGGATATTCGCGAGACGGAGAACGCTTATCTGGTGGAAGCCGAGCTTCCGGGATTTCAAAAAAATGAAATCGAAATTGGCTACGCTAGTCCTTACTTGACGATCAAAGCGGTGCGCAAGGAAGACAACAACGTGGAAGATTCCAAGCAGCAAATCGTCCGGAAGGAACGCCGCTACGGTGAATACGTGCGCAGATTTTACGTTCAGGACATCGACGAAGAAGGCATTCGCGCGTCTCTGAAAGACGGCGTGTTGAAACTGGAAGTGCCGAAACGCGGGCAAACGAAATCGAAACGCATTCAAATCGAGGACTGAGTTAAGAGGTCCAAGTTAAGAGGACTAGGTTAAGAGACTGGGTTAAGAAGACAGAGTTAAATATAGGGGCTGGACAGGAGGGTTCCTGGCACAGCCCTTTTTGTGTTTTGCATTAACTTTTGCTCAAGCTTTCCCGTGAAAGCTATCCGAAATCTAACGGTTGCGAGCGCCGTTATTTGCCTGAATCCAAGCCAAGATAGCCGGTTTTCAGTGAAATAAGCACCATGGCAACCGTTACAATTTGAAATCAACGTTTTTGGAACAAATAGCGCTTGTGGCCACCGTTAGAGCATTGGTGTGCTCAGAAAATGTATCTTGCCAGATTTAAATGCAACGCTAGTGGCGATTGGAGCGGATTCTGTTGAATATTTTCCAATGAGAGTTCAAAATGGCGTTTGGTTTCCGTCAATCTATTGAATTTTTTCCAATCGTTCCGTTTCGGGAACCTCCGGGTCATTCACAGGTTCAACCCGTTCCACGCGCACGGCGCAAATTTTGAATTCCGGCATCCGGCTGATGGGGTGCAGGGCATCGTTGGTCAGCCGGTTGACCGCCAGCTCCCCGCCCCAATGAAACGGGACAAACACGGTTTTGGGGTGGATGCCGGGGGCCAGCCTGACGGTCAACTCCAACGAGCCTCGGCGGGTCGTCAGCCGGACGCGCTCGTCTTGCCGCAGGCGAAGCTGCTCGGCCAGGGCGGGGTGCAGCTCCGCCACCGGCTCCGGCGCCTTCTTCGCCAGCGCCTCCGTGCGGCGGGTTTGCGCGCCGCTCAGGTAGTGGCCCGCCAGCCGGCCGGTCGTCAGCAGATACGGGTAGTCCGGATCTGCGCTCTCCGCCGGCGGCCGGGGCGTGATCCCGTGCAGGCGGGCGCGGCCCCCTGCGCGGGGGAAGACGCCGCCCGCGAACAGCCGCGGCGTCCCGGGGTGGCCCCCGCGGCGAAGCCCAGCGGCTGCGGGCATCGCTCCGGGCTCGGCACCGATAGCGGCTTCGAGCCCGTTCCCGTTCGCGTTTGCGGCCTCGGCAGCGGCCCCGGCCCCGGCTCCGAGCCGGGCTTTGTCACCGAAGGCGGTTCCGGCGCAGTGGATGCCCCCGCCCTCGGCAGCCGCCCCGCCGCCCGCCGTCCCTGACGCGCCGCCGGCTCTGCACTCCTCGGGCTGGCCCGCTGGCTTCGCCGTCTCCTCTTCCCCGGCTGCCGGGCACGGCCAGAACAGCCCCTGCGCTTCCTTCAGCCGCGAATAGCTCATGCCGCTGTAATCGGCTATGCCCCCGGCGGAAGCGCGGCAGAGCTCATCGAACACGTCCGAAACCGACGTGTACCGGAAATACCGCCCCCGGCCCAGCCGCTCGGCCAGGGCGCAGAGGAACCGGTAATCCGGCAGACTGTCCCCTGCCGGAGCAAAAGCCCTGGGCCGGTGAAACACCCGGCCCTCCAGATTGGTCAGCGTGCCTTCCGCTTCCAGGAAGGACGTGCCCGGCAGCAGCCAATCCGCATAAGCCGCGGTCTCCGTTTCGAACAGGTCGACGACGACGAGCAGTTCGAGCTTGCCCAGCGCCTCGGCGACCCGGGCGTTGTTGGGGCTGGAGACGACCGGATTGGAGCCGAGAATGAGCATCGCCTTGATGCCGCCGTCCAAAATTTTGCCGAACAGCTCATAGGCGGAGACGCCTTTGCCGGGCAGTTCGGCCGGATCGATCCCCCAGACGCGGGCCACATGCTCCCGGGCCTCCGGGTCTTCGATCGACCGGTAGCCGGGAAGCTGGTCGGCCTTCAGGCCGTGCTCGCGACCGCCTTGCCCGTTGGCCTGCCCGGTCACGGAACCGAACCCGCTGCCCGGCTTGCCGATGTGCCCTGCGAGCAGGCACAGGTTGATGTACTGCAGCGTATGCTCGACCCCGTTGACTTGCTGCTCCAGCCCCCGCGCCGTCAGGACGATCCCGGTTTCCACGGCGGCAAATCCCCGGGCCACGGCGCGGATTGTCTCTTCGGCCACCCCGGTCAACGCGGCCACCCGCTCCGGCGGAAAAGGCCGCACGGCTTCACGCACCTCCTCCAGCCCCTCCGTGCGGGCCGACACAAATTCCGCGTCGTATAGGTTCTCCTCAAGCAGGACGTGCAGCATGCCACCGACGAGCAGCGAGTCATGGCCCGGCTGCAGCGTGATGTGGATGTCGGCGATTTTGGAGGTCAGCGTTTGGCGCGGATCGATCGTCACGAGCACGGCACCCTGCTTCTTCGCCGCAAGCAAATACGGCATCATGGTCGGCTGGCACTCCGCGATGTTGGTCCCGGCCAGGATGATATATTTGGCCTTGGGGATATCGTCCAGCGGAAAATTCAGCCCCCGGTCAATGCCGAAAGCTCTTTGCTGCGCGGCGGCGGCCGAGGACATGCAGTAGCGGCCGTTGTAGTCCACGTACCGCGTGCGGAGCGCCACGCGGGCGAATTTGCCGAGCAGATAGCAAACCTCATTCGTCAGCGATCCGCCGCCAAAGACGGCGACGCTGTCCGGGCCGTGCTGCTCCTGCAGACGGAGAATCCGGGCGGCGATGTCGTCGAGCGCTTCCGTCCAGGATGCGGGCCGCCACGCCGGGGACGGTCCCGCCGCGCCAGGCGTAGTTCGCCGCCGCGCAGCACTAGCAGACCTTCCCGCCGCGCCAAATGCGCCCCCTGGCAAGAACCTGCCGCCATCCCCGCATTCATCCTGTTTACGGTGCGGAGCTAGAATCCGCCCGGGATGCGCTGCGTGAGTAATGGAGTGCAGGCCCTTTTGGCACAACTTCCCGGTAGCCACGGGGAAATCGGGACTCGGCTTCGCCTCGTACCCGAGCGCATCGGCCGCCCCGCCCGCCGGATGCAGGTCGATACCGCATTGCATGCTGCAGAAGCAGCAGTGTGTGCGGAGGCGCCCGTCAGGATTGGCGGCTGTAGGAATAAGCGTCATACGCCCCGCTCCTTTCGAGGAAGGTTCGTTTCCACTCGCCTTGGATCAGCAGCACCGTGACGATGCAGGCGACGGCGATCCCGCTCAGAATCAGGAAGCCGGGGGTATACGAGCCCGTGTATTCCTTTAAAATCCCGAGGATATTCGGTAAAAAATACCCGCCGAGCCCTCCGGCCGCGCCGACGATCCCGGTAATGACGCCGATTTCCTGTTGAAAGCGCTGGGGGACGAGCTGGAATACCGAGCCGTTGCCCATGCCCAGGCACATCATGCAAATAAACAGCAGCACCGTGACTACCGGCAGCGGCGGCAGCGAGGAGATCAGCGCCATCGTGACGGCGACGCCGCCATACAGCGCGAGCAGCATGCGGATGCCGCCCACCCGGTCGGCCAGCCAGCCGCCGACAGGCCGGAAAAAGCTGCCGGCGATTACGCAGAGCGTCGTAAAGTCGGCGGCTCTGACGGCGCTCAGCCCATATTCGGTGTTGAAAAAAATCGTCAAATAGTTGGACATGCCCACAAAGCCGCCGAAGGTGACCATGTACAGCATGCAGAACAGCCAGGTGTCCCGCTGGCCGAGCACCGCCGCGTAATCCGTCAGCCGCTTGGGCTCGGGTTGGCTTGGGCTGTCTTTGGCCAGCAGCGTGAATACGATGAACACGACGGCGATCGGAATCAGCGCCAGTCCGAACACGACCTCCCAACTGCCGTAATGCTGGGCGATCCGGTTGGCGAACAGCGTGGAGAACACCGTGCCGCTGTTGCCCGCTCCGGCGATCCCCATCGCCAGGCCCTGATACTGCGGCGGGTACCAGCGGCTGGCGAGCGGCAGCGCGGCGGAGAAGGAGGCGCCGGCCACGCCGAGCAGCAGGGCGACGACGTAAAGCTCGCCGAGCGAGCTGACGAACTGCCAGCCATAAATGAGCGGGATCATGGTGACGATCATGCCGATCTGGCCGGTCCGTTTCGGGCCGATGCGATCGGCCAGTACGCCGAGCACCAGCCGCAACACGGAGCCGCCGAGCACCGGCAGGGCGACCAAGTTGGCCTTTTGCGAGGCGCTCATCGGGTAATCCTGCATCATAATGACCGCCAGAGGTCCGATCAGCACCCAAATCATAAAGCTGACGTCAAAATAAAGAAATGCGCTGAGCAGCGAGGGCTTATGCCCGCTTTTCCAAAATCCGCTTCGTTCCATCCCACCAAACTCCTCTCCGTTTTCATGCCCTTCAAGGGCATTTCTTTTTTTGAAATTGCAACCTGCAAAAAAACAGAAAGAGCCGCAGGAGCAATCGTTAGCGATTGCCCGTGCGGCTCCGTTGCCACCGGCCGGCACAGCGTTGTGCGGGGACCGGAATATAAGCGTCACGACGTTGTGAACGTAGTTAAATTATATGAGGCAGAAAAATATTATGTCAATATAAATTACAAAAAACTTTCATAATTTTTACATATAAATACTTTTATACATAAATATAAGTGAAATTTTCGGTATGTTTAATACGATTACAAAATATATATCATATTTACGTTATATATAATGACATGAACCTACGTTGACTTACTCGGCTTCCCGCAAGTATCTCGCTTAATTTTTGCACCGTTTAAGATATCCGGTAAAAACTCATGTTTGTAAGCAGGCATTGCAACGCCGGAAATTCCATGGTTGCGGCGGCCGCTATTTAACGGAATAAGCATTGGCGTTGCATTAACTTTTGCTCAAGATTTTTTTAAAAAAGCGTTGGCTTTCGAATCGATACTGTCCGCCTGCCGGAAATCTAACGGTTGCAGCAGCGGTTATTTGCCGAAAAAAGACCTTTTCTAAAGTCTAACGGTTGCGTGCGCCGTTATTTGCCTGCCTCCAAGTAAAAATTACCGGTTTTCAGCGAAATAAGCTCCATGGCAACCGTTACAATTTGAAATCAACCGTATTGGAGCAAATAGCGCTTGTGGCAACCGTTAGAATCTTGGAGTGCCCAGAAAAGGTATCTTGCCAGCTTTAAATGCAGCGCTAGTGCGAACAGGCTCGTTCTAAATTTTAACGATTGGGAGCGCCGTTCCAATTTGAAATCGGTGTGTTTTGAGCGCAAATAACCTTCATTATTCTAGCTCTATTGCGGCCATTAAGCCGTGGCGACCGCTAAAACGAAAAGAGAATATGCATCTTATCATTGTTAATACACATACTTGCGCTGCACCCAGTAACTGAACAGAAACAGCGAACCTTCGGTCAGCAGCTTCGCCCCGATCAAAGGGATGCGGGCCAGGTCGTGATATACGTGCATCAGGCCCATATTCAGCAGCAATACGATCAGAACCAGCGAAAAATACCGCGGTAAAGAGGCGTACAGCTTGGCCGATCGGCCGTGGCCGCGGGCAAACACGAACCTGCGGTTCATCGCAAAGTTGGCGGCGGAGCTGCAAATTCTCGCCCCCGCGACTGAAAGCGCGAGGTTTTTGCTGAATGCCTGAAGCAAGAACAGCAGCGCGAAGTCGATGCCCGCCGACAGGATGGACGAGGCGCTGAACAGCAGAATCGGCAGGTAAATCCGCGCGGAATCGGCCAAGGGACGGAAATGGGAGGACTTGTTGTCGTCCAGATAAACCGTGTCGATAAACACTTCCGCCAGACTGCAGCCTTTTCGTTTGGCTCCGAGCAAAAGGTTCATTTCATATTCAAAACGTTCCCCCGGAACCGAGCACAACCATTCCAGCATGCCGGAGGAATAGCCGCGAAGCCCGGTTTGCGTGTCGTAAATTTTCGTCCCGGTCGTAAAAGCGAAGACAAATCGCGTCACCGCGTTGCCGAACCGGCTGCGCAGCGGCACCTTGCCGGTAAAGCGGCGGCTTCCGAGCACCAGGCTGCAGCCCTGCTCCCGCACCGCGGCGACGACCCGGCCGATATCGGCGGGCAGATGCTGGCCGTCGCTGTCGGCGCAGACCACGGGGCCGCGCTGCCCGGCATCGAGCAAATAGCGGAAGCCTGTTTTCAGGGCCCGGCCTTTTCCGCGATTGACCTCATGCCGCAGCACAATGCATCCCGCCGCCCGGGCCGAGTCAAAAATCGGGCGGTACGCCTCGCCGCTGCCGTCATCGACGATCACGATCCAGGTATCCGGCATTTTTTTCAACTGTCCGATCAAATTCAACAGCCGCTCGTCCGGTTCATAGGCGGGGATCAGAATCGTCGTCATCTCAGTTCACCTCTTTCACGTAGAGGATATCGCTGACGCCGCGCTCCCGCCCTTTGCCCTGGGGATTGTTGACCACCCGGCCCATAAAATACATGGTGGACGAGCCGCCTCCGTCCAGATTGTAAGCTTCGGTGCAGCCTAAATCTTGAAACACCCGGGCGAACTCCGTCAACGTCATGCCGCGGCTGTAGCCTTCCTTGCGCCCGTCGACGACGACAAACACGTAATGGTTTGGCGCGATCAGGCCGATACCGGTGCGGGGATTGGCGCCTTGAATCGAGCGGTTGCCGAAATTGGTATCGATTTTCACGTTGTCCAAATCGGTGTTCACTTTCCCGTCCTCGATCAGCGCCGGCCCGAACGATAATGTTTGGACCGCCCCCTGCTCCAGCAATGCCGACGAAGAAACCTTTGTTTCATCGTAAGATTTCATCGTCCCGTCGTTGAATAACGCTAGCCCCGTTCTTGCCGGCTCATCCCGGTACAACGTTCCGTTACGGATAATCACCCCGTCGCCCCGGAATCCGTAATAGTCGCCATTGACGGCAAAAATCGCGCCGTTGTTGGAGGCGATCTCCGAGGTGTTCTCCGTAATATTGCGCCCGAAGCCGTTTTCGGCGAAGGCGGACAGCAGACTGCCCGGGTTCTTCACCTGCACGTCGGCCACATAGTACGTAATTTTGTCCGCTCCGGAACCGGTTTGCACTTGATCGATATGGATCTGGAGATCATCGCTCGTATAATTCCACTCATCGGATTGAGCGCCGGCCTCCGAAGATGTGGTGTTCTCCTGCGGGGCCGATCCGCCCGGCGGCGCGCCTTCCCCGGACACCACCTTCTCCACATGTTTAATTAAATAACGGTCCGCCAGCCCGTACAGCGTTCCTCCGACGATCAGCACCGGAACGATCACGGCGATGATCAGCATTTTTTTCGATTTCCGGCGGCCGGTTTCTTGTTGTAGGCTCATCTTATTCACCCTCCGCTTTGAAGTTTAGATCCGAACCGAAAACGAAAAGGTGTGAAGAACAGCATGATACACGGTTTCGCCCCGGCAACTACATCATAAGGCGGTAAACTGAAACGGAACTGAAGGTGAGTTGAAGGTTTGGTGAAAAGGGGGGAGAGAGTGACGAAGGCGGATGAGGAAATACACCAGGGAGGCCGGCGATTATGCAAAAAAAGAAGCCGGGCTGGCGGCCGGCTTGTCAAAGGGGATGCTTATTCTCATCATGTTTGCTGCGTCCGTTTTTTCTTGGATAAGCGATGACGGACTGCATGAACAGCTAACAGCAGAAGGGGGAGCAGAAGCCCGATGACCAAAGTGTACGGCGGCCAGGTACGGGCGTCCCAGGCTTGCCTGAAAGGGACGTTGGGGTAAACGACGAACGACAAGACGATGAAAAGCATCCCCAGCGGCCAAACGAGCGGCCGGTAGTCCTTCAAATTGAAAATTTGGGCAAGGGATACCGTAATGGAACTCAGGTAAAGCGTAATCCGGAAATACAGCGAAAAAAACCACATGATGGCCATGATGGTTTCGACCCGCTGCAAGAAGTGGCCGATGTCGATTTTTTGGGCCAGTACATAACTTGGGTACAAGCTTTTTGACGTAACTTCCACTCCAAGGACGAGGATGGCCAGGGTGATGACGGCCACCAGCATCAAACTGCCGATCAAGCTGCCGAGAACGATGCCTTTGCCGAACAGGGCGGGCCGGCTCAGAGAAGCCGGGAGGGTCAAGAGCAGTGCAATATGCGGCAAAAAAGCGACGCTGAGAAAAGTAAACCCCGCCTGCCAGATCGGGGGGAAGCCGTTTTCCAGGACGGGCTGCAAATGACGCGGATCTATATTGAAGGCAACCAGCACAACCAATAGAAAATAAAGAAGGAGAAACCAGGGAAACAGCAGCTCCGCAGAACGGGCGATCACTTCGACCCCCAGGCGGACGCCCATGAGAACCACGGCCCCGAACAGGATGATGATGGCTTCAATCGGGGTTTCCGGAATCAATTGCGTTGTCATAAAATCCCCTAAGTCGTTCATTACCGCGGTAGGGGCGCTAAAAAACGAGACTACGAGCAGCAGGGAAACGATTTTTCCGACCCATTTTCCCAACACCGTTTCTATGATCTCAGTCAAGTTTTTTTGCGGATACAGGTTGACGAGCTTAGCCATCATCCAGACGAGCGGCAGGCCCGCACCGATTCCGATCAGGCCGGCGATCCAGGCGTCCTGTCTGGCTGACTCGGCCATGCCGGAAGGGGTGATTAAAATAGCGCTTCCCACCGTAAAAAGGATCGTGACGATCGTCAACTGGCGCAGGGAGATATGTACTTCGTTCAACAGATATTCACCTCGGATCGTTTCTTAAACGGTCGATTTGCTCTTGCTCATGGGATTAATCCGACCGCCGACAAAAAATCAATAAACGGTTTGAATACGACCGTTAGCACAAGCAACGGACTGGGAAAATGGCGAATTAGCAGCACCGGAATAGAGATTCCTACGGCAATTGCGAGCAGCATGCAAAAGGCCCACAGGTCTTTTTTCTGCTGTTGTTTTAAGAGTGCCGGCAGCTCGAACCAGGCGATGATGCCGGCCACGATCAGGACGCCTGCGCTCCATAGCATGGCATGTCTACTCCTTTATTTGTTCCGCGACCGGGTTCGTTATCATTCCGATGCGGCGGATGGTGAAATCCGTTTTGATGTTTATCGGCAGCCCGGTAAAGTATTCTTCATTCCAATCTTTTTCCATCGTCTTCCAAGCCTTAGGGTTGCTGCGGTGAATGGCTTCGCCAAAGCCGAAAATATCGGTTTTGAACTCCCTTTGCGCCTTTTCTATCGCCGCTTCCATAAATTTGATAAGCTTTTCCTCAATTTCTTTCTCCAGACCGGGTACGGTGCTGGGGTCGGTTATATCCAGTTTTTTGCAGCCGGCCGCGCCGACATTGCCTTCCGCCGTAACCTGAATATCGATCTGCGGTTGCCCCTGCATCACGCTCCCCTTGACTTTCGTGCTGCTGCGGATAGACTCGATGATTACTTTGCCGCCATCCGGGCAGGGGATATGCAGGATTGTGCTTTTGATGCCGCCGTGGATGTCATGATATCCTCTGCTTTCCTGTTCGTTTAGCCAGCCGACAAGCTTGTCTTTGTTGAATGCGGCCAAACCGGAATATTTTAGCTGGGTTGGCGTGCTGATGCTGGTGATGTTATCTTTGTTTTCCCCGATTTTTGGGTCCCCGCTGATTTCCAGCGCGGTTAATACGGGACTCTGCCCTGAGCTGGCCAGGTTGTCGATCAACTCGTCCAGCGTAATCGCAAGGCTGGGGGACCAGTTGATCTCCGAGGTTTCCAGCGACGAAAACAGCTTGTTGGCCGGAACGGGTTCGAGCGGGGTCATGATCTTGAGCGTTTCCAAAGCGCTTGCCCCCTTGGCGACGACCAAATAGAAATCGGGACGAAATTCGTGATCCCGGAACAAAAAATCGAGTGTTTCCCCGATACCCTGCCGAGCCAGCGACTCGCCGATCAGGAATACGCGAAGATGGGAGAAATAGATTTTTCTCGGGCTGATTTGCGTCAGTCTCCGCGCCGCTTCGAAAACGGAATCCCCTTCGGCGGTATACAACGTGGCGGGGGCGCCGCCGCTCGCCCCCTTTTGCGCGGTGACCTGTCCAGGATCCACCACCTGTACGGTAAGACGGTAGCGGCCTCCTTCCATATCCACGCCGGCCGCGGCGGCGATGCCGAGTTCGTTGAGCTCTCTGCGATTCCAGCAGCCGGTAATCAGCAGGACGATGGAAAGCAGCAGGATCAGAGAAGCCATGTTTTTTCTCATGGATAAGTCTCCTTTGCATGCGCTGCGGGATTTGCTTGTTGCGGTAGCGCGTTATTCCCGCGATTTTTTCGGCGGGGTGCTGTTCCGGCGCGTAATATTGCTCTGGTTGATAAGACGGACCCGGGAGCCCAGCATCCAGTGCGGAAGCCGGATGATCGAATCCTTGTTATCCGCCGGGATGAGCGGAGCGAACGGGGCCATGTACGGAATTCCGAAAGAACGAAGGCTGCACAGATGTAAAACCAGAACGATAACCCCCGCGATGATGCCGAACAAGCCGAAGGACGCGGCCAGCGCCATATAAGGAAACCGCAGCAGGCGAAAGGCGATTGACATATTATAGGACGGCAGAATGAAGCTGGAGATCGCCGTAAATGACACGACAATGACCATCGCTGCCGACACGATACCCGCTTGAACGGCGGCTTGTCCGATGACCAGCGTGCCGACGATGGAGATCGCCGCGCCTATATTTCTGGGCATGCGAATGCTGGCTTCGCGCAAAATCTCGAAGGTCAACTCCATCAGCAGCGCTTCGATAAAGGCCGGAAAAGGGACCTGTTCCCGCTGCGCGGCCAGGCTGATCAGCAGTTGCGTCGGCAGCAACTCTTGATGAAAGGTCGTGAAGGCGACGTACATGGATGGTCCGAACAAGGAAACGAGGATCCCAAGGTAACGAAGCAGCCTGACAAAGCTGCTGATATCCGCGCGCTGGTAATAATCCTCCGGGGCTTGGAGAAAGGAAGAAAACAATGTTGGGATAATCAGCGCAATCGGCGTTCCGTCCACCAAAATAGCTACCCTGCCCTCCGCTAACGCGGCCGCGATCACGTCCGGCCGCTCGGAATTGAAAATGGTCGGGAACGGGCTGAACGTTTCGTCCTGAATGGATTCCTCGATATATCCGCTTTCGAAAATACTGCCCACATCGATCCGATTCAGGCGGTCGCGTACCTCTTGCACCAACTTGTCGTTGGCGATGCCTTTCATGTACATGATGGCCACGTCAGTCCGGGTGAGCCGGCCGATTTGCATGGTCTCCAGCCATAGATTCGGGTCTTTGATTTTTCGCCGGATCAGCGCCGTGTTGGTGCGCAGCGATTCGACGAAGCTCTCCCGGGGGCCGCGGACGACGTTTTCGGCGGACGGCTCGGTGACCGCCCGATCTTTCCAGCCGGGAGTGCTGCAAACAATGCCCTGTTTATGGCCGTCGATCAGGATGATTGTGTCTCCGGACAGCAGCGCCTGGTATAAGGCGTCAAAATCGCTGACGTCCTTGATGTCCCCGATTGTCAGCGCATAATTTTTCAAGGCCTGTATGGCATCGGAAGGAAGGGCGATTTTACGGTCGGCGCGGTCAAATAATTTGATATCCAGCATGACGGACTTCATGATGAAATCGGTGATGATATTCTGATCGGCTAATCCGTCGGTATATAGAATGGCTATGGATTGATTCCCTTCATAACCGACCGGCAGGTTGCGGATAATGATATCCGTACTATTGCCGAGCGTCTCTCGGATGGCCTGTAAATTTGTCTCCAGCTCTTCGAATAAAGCGGTAGGCTCAGGCTCGGACTCAGCCGAAGCCGAAACCCGGTCGCCGGAGTCCGTGTTTTTCTTGAATAAACGGGCGGACTTATTATGGAATTTTCTGCGGTAACGCATCGCTGTTCTCCCTCTCAAGGGTGTTTTTAGCCTCATTATTGCCGAAGGAAGAGTTATCCAAACGGGAGGTGCGGCACGCTTGGGATGAAATAATTTAAATGCCGGTTATCGGCCGAGCCGCTTGATTTCTCGCCTTTGCATATCGCCGAATGGACGGGATTATATTAGAATAGAGCTATCCGACACCTCCGGCAGAATGTTTCCGGGGGTGTTTTTTCACGGTTTTCGAGTTTCAAGCTAAGACAATGGAGGGGATATTTATGGAACAAAGCGGGAAATTCGCCTGGACCTGGCGCGTGAAGGAGGAACATTTGAACGCCTATGTGGAAATGCATTTGAACCCGTGGCCGGAGGTGCTGGAGGAGCATAGCAAGGCGGGCATCCGCAATTATTCGATTTTTCAGCAGGGGAACCAGTTTTTCTATTGCTTTGAGTGTGACGACGTGGACGCGGCGTTCGACTATATTGCCCAAAGCGAGGCGTGCCAGCGCTGGAACGCGATTACGTCGGGGATGGTCGAAGGCTCGTTTGATTTCAACGAACCGAACCCGATCGTTCCGATGCGGGAAGTTTTTTATTTGAAGTAATTTGAAGTAATTTGAAGTAATTTGAAGTAATTTGAAGTAATGGGTACCGCGGTTAATCTGCCTTCCACCGACGTTGGATATATCCAATAGAACTTGTTTGTTGTCCGGAAAACCGGCGGTCTGATTGGATTTATCCAATAGATTTGATTTTTTTGCTCGGCAAAAGAACGTTTTGTCTGAGATCTATTGGATTTTTCCGATTGGAGGCCCGCTTTTAGGATGGTTTCGGTAAATCTATTGGATATTTCCAATGTGGGGCTGGAGTAGGAAGGGAGGGCCGTTGAATCAACTGCAAAAGTACATTTGGAGCTCCGGCAAATTTCCTCCTTTGAGCGAACGAAATGCAAAAATGCATCTGTTTTGCGACCATTTGATAAAAAAGTATCTATTGACCGGAAATGAACTGCAGATTTGCATTTGGCGAGCTGTTTTCGGGAGGTTTTGACAAAAATCGCCTGCACTTTTGCATTTCGTCGCGGGAGTTGATTCCCCCGGAGTCCGTCCCCTGGAGTCTAAGCCCCGGGTTCCATGCCCCGGAGTCCATTCTTTGGAGTCCATACCCCAGAATCCATGCCCCAGATTTCATTCCCTCTGAAATCTCATAACAATCTCATGAAACAAAGCGACCCCTTTTTCGATATCCTCGGGTTCCATATGGCCGTAACCAAACAGCAGCTTGTCCGTATGTTTTCCTTTATTGATACAGTGGTACTCCACCGGCGTGACGCGGACTCCATGGTTGATGCAGTTCTTGGCGAAGGCCTCGCCCAACTCCATTCCCGGGAACTGGACGGCCAGATGCAGTCCGGAAGCATCGCCCCAAGCATGCCAAATATCCCCGAAATGAGCCTTCAGCGATGCAAGAAGAGTCTGACGGCGCTCTCCGTAATGTTTTGTCGCCGTACGAATATGCCGGTCGAACTTCCGGCGGTGCAGAAACTCGGCCAAAACCGCCTGCTCAAACGGAGGGTTTTGCACATCCGAATGGGTGCGCAGCTGCCGCCAGCGCTGGTGCAGTTTGCCCGGCAGAATGACATAGCCGATCCGCAGCGCCGGGACGAGCACTTTGCTGAACGTGCCGATGTGGATCACCCGCTCGGGATCCATGGCGTACAACGGGGCTACCGGGTCGCCGTAATACCGGAATTCGCTGTCGTAATCATCCTCGACGATGTAGCTGTTTTGTTCCCTGGCATACCTGATCAAGGCGGTGCGGCGGCTTGCCGGCAAAACCCCTCCCAGCGGGAACTGGTGCGAGGGCGTTACATATACCGCACAGCTGGGCTGACCCTGCAGATATTCGGTCTGAACCCCCAGCTTGTCGACCGGGATTGGATTGACGGCATATCCCTTGTTCAACATGATCTGCAGCATCCCCCGGTTGCAGGGGTCTTCCATGCAGATCGGCTTTCCTTCCTCGTACAGCAGGTCGGTGACCAAATTTAGCGCATGCGTGGCGCCCGCCGTAATAAAAATATCCTCCGGAGCCGCGGATAGGCCTTTGCTGCGGAGCAGATGCGCGGCGATTTCTTCGCGCAGCCTCGGCAGCCCTTGCGGTCCCGTGTATCCCAGGAGATCGTACGGCATTTCCTGCAGCGTCCGTTTCGACAGCTGCTGCCAAAGATACCGGGGAAACAGCCGCAAATCCGGATGGCCTGTCCGGAAGTCGGCCAAAAGCGGCACCGGAGCAGGCCGTCCCTCTCTCGACGATTCCGCCGGCGGAGTCAGCTGTTCGAGAACCAGCCCGCCGGCAACCCGCGCAACCGAACCGGGGCGGTTTAGAACGAAACCTTCGACCGCCAACATGTCATAAGCTTCCACTACGGTATTGCGGGATATTTTCAGCTGCTGGGCCAGTCCCCGGGTGGAGGGCAGCGCTTCTCCCGCTTTGATCGCGCCGTTCAAAATCCGCTCGCTCAGCGCCATATAAAGCTGCCTTTTCAAAGGTATTTCACCGTCTTTTTGCAACTCGATTCCCCACATAGAACCTCCAACTGGACCGCTTATTTTTGCGCCGAACCGGTTCTTTACGGGATGCCGGCCGCTTTTTTAAGATAAGACTACCTCCGATTGTATCATGATTTCCGGTTTGTACCATCGCTCAAAACTTTATAAGGATGTGATCCGTTGGAACGGTTAAAGGGAATGGCATGTTTGGCCGGAGCGTTTTCGCTGGCCGGCACTTCCGTGATTGCGGCCCGTTTTTTTGGCGGCCAGCTTGGAATTTTCACGATTACCGGGGTCAGTTTATTTCTGGCGCTGTGCCTGATGCTCCCTCTCGGCTGGAAAGAGCTGAAGGATACTTGCCGCCGCTTGCGGTTTAGAGACGGGGGATTGTTATTCCTGCAGGCGTTGTTCGGTATTTTTTTGTTCCGCCTGTTTTTGCTGACCGGTCTTGAAAAGACGAGCTCCGGAGAGGCGGGGATCCTGACGGGGGCAACGCCTGCCGTCACCGTTCTGCTCGCTGCGTTCGTGTTGAGGGAACCGGTCGGCCGGCGCGCGCGGCTGGGCATCGTTAGCGCCATCGGCGGCGTTGTTTTGATCCAGTTGTTTTCGGCGGGAAAACTCGGGGCCATGAGCTTGGATCATCTCGCCGGCAACGGCTTGGTGCTTTTGGCGGCGATCAGCGAATCCTCGTTCAACATTTTGTCGCGCGGATTTGCGCTGAAATCCGAAGGCTCGCAGGGAGCGGCCATTCCGCCCATGTCCCAAACCATGCTTGTTACCGCCACGGCCATGTTCCTATGCCTTATCCCGGCCGCTTTTGAACATCCGTTTTCTTCGCTGCATACGATCGGATGGCAGGAATGGCTGGCTTTGGTCTGGTACGGTCCGTTTGTGACGGCGCTGGCTTTCCTGTTATGGTTTGCCGGCATCCAAAGATGCCCGGCCGCGACGGCGGCCGCTTTCTCGGGACTCATGCCGTTTACCGCTTTGCTGTTGTCCGTTCTCGTTCTGGGCGAATCGTCGTATTGGCTGCAGTGGGTCGGAGGGCTTTTGGTCATCTTGGGGATTATCCTGATTGCGGGAAAATCCCAGCCTGAACCGAAAAAGGAGCAGGCGGAAAAATCATGGAGCGAGCTGTCTAATCGGATTTAATTGAACAGCTGATCATGTCGGCAGTCCTTCCCGAGCCCGGGAGGGACTGTTTCCCGTTTTGAGCGATCCGCACAGTGAATCAAAAAATTCACTGTGATGGAATTAAATTGGTGTAAAGTGTATTTAACGGAAAAAATTCAGCTACAGATTTGGAAGGGTGAAGCATAAGGATGTTCCGCATGAAATTGAAATTTTTACTTCAGAACAAGCAAACGAGGCTGATTCTGCTGCTTACGGTTTTTGTGCCGGTCTGCATCACCTCGATCGGGCTCTATTCCTATTCCCAGTATAGGAGCGGACTGGACACGGAACTAAACGCCCCGAATGTGGAATTGCTGCAAATCAACCTGGACGTGACCAACCGGGCGTTCCGCGAAGCGGATAACGAGGCGGTGGACATTTCCTTCGATCAGGGGGTTTTGGCGTATATCTTTGAGCAGGCCGGCGGGCGTGAACCATCGGTGCAGGAGCTGCGCGCTTATTTGCACGGCCGCCTTAAAGAGCCGGATATTCATTCGATTCACCTCGTCAAGTTCCGGGATCGGACGGTAATATCCACCCAGTTTGAAGGGAACCCGGCGTGGTCGAATGCCCCCGATTCGGAGTGGTCCGGTTGGATTCAGGAAATCCGTGATAAACCGCTGCTGATCAAAAGAAGGGTCTACGGTGGCGGCGGGGAGGAGGAGGGCACGAATCCCCAGCGTCTCGCCGGGCAGACGGAGGTCCTGTCCCTGGTGCGGCCGATTGCGCGCGGCGGCGAAGCTGGCGGGGCGGTGATCGTCAATCTGGACTATGACAGCCTTTTTTCCAAAACCTACACCCATTTGTCGGATTTTCAATTCGTGTTCAATCTCGATGACGAGCTGATTTATCCCAAGCTGAATCTTCCCTTTACTCCGGAGGAAATGAGAGAGGTTATCGCGGATCTGGACGTCCGGCCGTTTGGTTACGTCAAGGTGCGCGGCCAGGATTACATGGCGAATCAGGCCTTCTCCGACGCGACCGGCTGGCGGCTGGTGTCCCTGGTCCCTCTGGAGGAGCTGCTGAAAAGCGTCACGCTGACGCGCAACATGCTCCTGCTGTTCTCTCTCATTTCCGCCGGGGTCGGCTGCGCGGCCATGTACTACTACAATTATGCCGCATTCCGGCCGTTGAAGCGGATCAACGCCCTGCTTCAGGCTGGGCAGGAATCACCGGGCCGCGGCAGCTTGTACGAACTGGAGCATGTTCTCGACCGGTGGGTGGGCGATTTCCGCATCAAATCGCTGGTTGCCGAGCAAAGCTTGCCGGAGCTTCGCACGAAGCTGATCGGGGAGGTGTTGAACCGGGCGATCGGCTCAAGGGAGATGCAGGCCAAATGGGGACGTTATTTTCAGGATTGGACGGCCGCTCCGCTCGCCATGCTGATTATATCCATCGACCGTTACCAGCGGTTTGCCGCCGAATATCGGGAAGAGGACCGCATGCTGCTGAAATACGCGATGGACAACATTGTCCGCGAGAAGCTGGAGCCGTTTTGGCGCCATGTGACGATGCCGTCGCATCACGAGGACATGGCGGTGTTGCTTCAGCCAAAAGGGAAGGCGCCGGAGGCCTGTTCGTACAAGGACGCGGCCGATCAGCTGATTCAAGCTATTCGCGAATTTTTGCACTTGTCGGTATCGATCGGGATCGGGGGAGAGGTGTCCCATCTCCCGGAAATCAACCGTTCCTATGCGGAAGCGAAGGAGGCGCTGTCCTACCGTTTGTACGAAGGGTACGGCCAAGCCAGGGATTATCGGGAATGCAGCGTCCGAAGAGACGGCGTCCCGTCAACCATTCATGAAGGCTGGAAGACGGAAATGGCCGAAGCGCTGCAAACGTCCGGAGAAGAGCAAAGCAAACAGCTGATGCATCGTTGGATGCAGGACATAGGCGGCAGGCGGATCCATCCGGAAAGCGCCTATAAATTCATTGACCGGCTTATGGCGGAAATGCTGAGCATAGCGGAGGCGCGCGGCCTGCCCGTCCCCGACGAGGCGGACGATTATACGTGGTCGAAGCTGGCCACCATGGAATTGGCCGAGGCGGAAGCGTTGCTATGTCTTCTGGCCGGTACGCTGGCCCGGGAGTTTGCATGCCGGAAGCAGACGAAGGAATTTATTTTGGCACGGAAGATGATTGAATTTATGGAGCAAAATTATCAGGCGAATATCGGGCTGCAAGAGATTGCCGACCATGTAAACATGGGGATTTCCTCGGTAAGCGCCATATTCAAAACGGAGACAGGCAGCACGATTTACGATTATTTGACAAGCCTGAGGATGGACAAGGCCTGCGAGCTGTTGCAGGATACGCCGCTAAAGGTGGCCGATATCGCATTGCGCGTCGGATATCAGAACGAAAACAGTTTTATCCGGGCTTTTCGCAAAAACAAATCCATGACGCCGGGAAAATACCGGGAAACCAACAAATTTTCCGGCGGATATGCAGATCCGGCAAAAACGCGCAAATTCGGAATATTTGAAGATTCGTAAGGAGATTATCCGATTGTCCCGCCGCGGCTCTTTCGACTACACTGCCATTGAGAAATAAATCACGTACTAGGTGCGCTCACGTGCTTAGGTGCTGATTTGGCTGCTTTGCAATCGGAGGTGACCGCCGCAGGGGAACAACACTAGCTGAACTAGCGGAAAAGAGGAATGGCATGAACGGAAAAAACGGAACAGCGAAAGCCGGTTCACGACGGCCGGCGATGGGAGCGTACATGATCGGAATAGCGGTAGTATTGAGTATCATGCTGGCGTACGTCCTGTCTGACCGCCCGAAGTCGGCAAACCCGCCGGCCGATTTCCCGCAGAAACCCGTTACTTTGATCGTACCGTACGCCGCCGGAGGCGGTACGGATCTTACCGCAAGGGCACTCGCGCAAGCGGCCGAAGAACATCTTGGTCAACCGATTGTCGTGGTCAATCGCACGGGCGGCGGCGGGGCTATCGGTTTGACGGAGGGAGCGCACGCCAAACCGGACGGCTATACGGTAACTTTTCTTGTCGCCGAGCTAACGACCCTTCCGCATCTGGGGCTGCTTCCGGTGACGTATGAAGACTTCATTCCCATCGCGCAAACGAACCGCGATCCCGCCGCGATTACCGTCAGAGCGGATGCTCCCTGGCAAAGTGTCCGGGAATTTCTCGATGATGCGCATGCCCATCCCGGTGAGGTCAAAATGGGGAACGCCGGCACGGGAAGCGTCTGGCATTTGGCTGCCGCCATGCTGGAGAAAGAAGCGGGCGTAAAGTTCACGCATATTCCTTACGAAGGAGCGGGGCCCGCCATATCGGCGCTGCTTAGCGGTTTCGTTGACGCCGTGCCGGTGAGCCCGGCCGAAGTCAAAAGCTATGTTGAGCAGGGAAAACTGCGTACTTTGGCCATCATCGGAGATGGGGAGGCGGCAGCCCTCCCGGGAGTTCCGACGCTGGCGGAAGAAACCGGACTGCATGTGGAGTTCGCGGGAACATGGCGCGGTTTGGCCGTACCGAAAGGAACTCCCGGACCGGTCAGAGATTCGCTGGCCGAAGCTTTCATTGAAGGAACCAGGGAGCCTGAATTTATCGGTGAGATGAGCTCCATGGGGCTTGGTCTGCTGGTCCGGGACGGCAAAGCATTTAGCCGGCATTTGAAAAAAAGCCATGATTTGTACGCGGCGCTGATTCCGGAGCTGGGACTGGGCCGCAAGTGAAATGAAAGCGCATTCTATTACGCGCGAAAGGTGGATTTGACATGAAAATCAAAAAGACTCTGGATCGGATTCCCGGCGGCATGATGTTGATCCCGCTGCTGTTGGGAGCGGTTGTACACACATTTTTCCCTGGGGCCGGAGATTATTTCGGTTCATTTACAAACGGGCTTATGACGGGGACCATCCCTATTTTGGCCGTATGGTTTTTCTGTATGGGGGCGGCCATCGATGTCAGGGCAACGGGGACGGTGCTGAGAAAATCGGGCACGCTGGTGCTGACCAAAATCATTGTAGCCTGGGTCGTGGCCCTCGCCGCTTCGCAATTTTTGCCGGCCGGGGGGATTCAAAGCGGATTTTTTGCGGGCTTGTCCACGCTTGCGCTGATCGCCGCGATGGATATGACCAACGGCGGTTTGTACGCTTCGATTATGCAGCAGTACGGAACCAGGGAAGAAGCGGGCGCTTTTGTGCTGATGTCCCTGGAATCGGGGCCTTTGGTCACCATGTTGATTTTGGGCGCCACAGGTTTGGCCGCTTTCGAACCGCAGGTGTTCGTCGGCGCGGTGCTTCCGTTTTTGATCGGTTTCCTGCTGGGCAATCTGGATCATGATCTTCGCGATTTTTTCGGAAAAGCTACCCATACGATGATCCCTTTCTTCGGTTTTGCGTTAGGATGTTCTATCGATCTGGGGGTTATTGTGCAAACGGGGCTTCTGGGCGTACTGCTTGCCGTTTCCGTCATCATCATCACGGGGATTCCGTTGATCCTGGCGGACAAATATGTGGGCGGGGGGAACGGTACGGCCGGACTTGCCGCATCCAGCACGGCGGGCGCCGCCGTGGCCAATCCGATGATCGTCGCCAATATGAAACCGGAATTTATGCCGGCGGCCCAATCGGCCACCGCTTTAGTCGCCGCTTGCGTTGTCGTGACCTCCATTCTGGTGCCTATTCTGACCGCTTATTGGTCGCAGTACATGAAGAAGAAGGCGGGGAGAGCTTTATCCGACGGGACCCCGCCTCAGGTCAAGGTCTAAATGAAGCCGGAAACGGCCGGTAAGCGGTATAAAGTCCGGCAGAGAAAGGGCTTAACCAGGAAATCTGTGCTTGACAGCGGGCTGCTGGTCTGGCGAACCATCGGCTCGGCTGGGGTTCAAAATAGCGGCCCTTTATTATAGCTCTATTTTGGAGCTTGACGGCCAGCCAATGGAACGGCCAACGATGAGGCGCCGGCGTGTTTAATAGCGGCACTTTATGTACTTATTATCCGGGGCCAAGCATGTTCATCTCCATTAGGAGCACTTTTTGTTCCTATTTTTCTATGAATGGTCCAAAACTCGTAAATTTCCAATGATTTCTGAAAATAACGACATAATTTGCCTCTATTTCTCTCAAACGGACGGATATCTCTGGAATAGCAACATTTTTTGCTCTTATGTTTTTGCTGCAGTTTCTCCGGCAGCCTGGCTTTTGCAGGTTTTTCTGATTGTTTTGAGTCAAGCACCGCTTTATGGTTTCGAGTCAGAAAAAGAGCGCAGTTTGGCATTATTTGGTGTTTGCTCGCAATCTCAAGAGTATAATAAACTTTGCAGGATGATGTGGAAAAATAAAAAAGAAAATGTCTTGGTTGGTTTCGGATAGGCTGATGTTTAGTGTCACGGTAGTTGGAGGAACTGGTTTGGTAACGACATTTTGGCAGGGTTAGTGGAACTAATATTTATAAAAAGTAATCATCCCAATCTTAGGGTCCAGCTATCTTAGTGGATATTATGGAATTATAAAATTTTGGTATTTTTTATATTCTGCAGTAGGTGACGGTATATAATATTTGGCAACATCTCCTAATATGTTCATGGGGTGAGAGCTATGAGCAATTCGGAGAGAATGAAACTCCGTATAGAGATGGAGAGAACAGAATTAAATCGCTTGGCCCAGCGGTACGGGCTGCGGCACAAACGGGTCATTCATCAGTCGGTCCTGTTGGACGGGCTGCTCAATAAGTACAACAACGTCAATTTAACAGATGTACGAAGAAAGCAGCCGATTGCTTAGTCGGCTGCTTTGTCCTTTGGTCAATTTTTTAGCTATTGAATTTCTTCGATGGGATCTCTAACGTTTCAGCGACTTCCTCCAAGGAGAAGCCTTTTGAAATCAGCTTGCGCGCGATGGAATGCCTTCCCGAGATATCGTTAAAATTTGGCGGAAAGAGACTTAAATATGCTTGTTCAGGAATTCTTTAACTTCCGTACTTCCTCAATCGGCAATTTGATAGTTTCGGCTACTTCCTCCAAAGAAAATCCTTTGGCAATGAGCCTGCGAGCAATGTTTTGGCGTTCAGTTTGAACTGCCTTCACTACTTCTTCTATTCCTTCCTCCCGCCCTTTTTCATACCCCAGACGCATCCAGGCCGGCATAAGTTCCATAATAGCTTCCCTCTCTTCCGGATATTGATTGGTTAATTCATAGAGCATCGCTTCGTCCTGTTTCGGATCAGGCATGAAGTATAAGTCGGCAAAGGACATAATGAGCTTTATTCTTGCGCTATCTAACCTTTTTCTTAGTTGTAAAATCATCCGCAAATACGCCAAGCGCATTTCTCTTTCTTCCCCTTTATTGTACCCCATTTTAGCCAGTAAGGCAGCAGCAACGGGGTTGTTGGAATCGACAAATTTTCGCCAATGATGATTCCGCAATTCCACTTTCAGAAATTGAAAATGCAGGATTTCCTGACCGGGGATATCCATGCTAAGCGAGTTTCGCTCACCATGCATACTATCGCCGGTAAACACGGCAATCGGAATGATCAGCTTATGTTCTTTCCGATGGCGTTCGAACAATCGGCTGAAGTAAATAAACATTCTCTCGTGGAAATCCGGCTGTTTATGCGATTGCGGCTCAAGATGAATAAGGATGAAAGCATCTGTTGTTATGTACTTTGTTTCCAGCAGCAAGTCGAGCGTTCGCGCTTCTTCACCAACCAAGTCAACAAGTTGCTCCTGCATAAGAAAACGGGTCTGGCGGTGATCGAGCAGTTTGCCGAGCTCGGGGAAGAACAAGGCAATAAACTCGGCGAAAAAAGTTTGCAGCAGCTTTTTAAAGGCTTCATCGTGAGGGATGTAGCCTTTGCCATAATCCGGTCCAAACGGTTTTTCCCGGACTTCTTGCACATGGGCGTTCATGAAATCACTCTTCCTTTCTATACGAGGTGTGATAACCGAAAGCACAAAAAAGCACACCGCGAACGCCTAATAAGCGCATCGCGAGTGTGCTTCACTCGTTTGGTATTCCTCTACTATTAGTGTAAACCCGGGCGGGAGTTTTGGCAATCTAAATCGGGATCGTTTACTGTTATCAATTTCCCTGATACATTCACTATATAAAACATATGTTGAAAATCCAACGTTTGCCTCCCATGGGGGAGGGCCGTTTTTACAGGCTCTGCGATGTAGGGCGGACAATCAGTTCGTTGATCATCACGTTCGCCGGTTGCTGAATGGCAAATAACACCGTCTTGGCAATATCGTTCGGGTCAAGCTGCTGCCATTCTTTGCTTCCTAATTTCTCTAGTTCCGGATAAATCGAATTGTCGGTAATAGTGCCGTACAGCTCGGTTTCAACGGCGCCGGGGGAGATGAGGGTTGTCCGAATATTTTGATGCGCTGCCAGCTCGGTCCGCATGCCCTCCGTTAACACCCGTACCGCATGTTTGGTGGCACTGTAGACGGAACTGGAAGGGAAGGTCAGATGTCCTGCAATAGACGAGAAATTAATAATATGTCCCTCGTTGCGTTCCTCCATATGCTTGTATACGGCCGCCATCCCATACATGACGCCCTTAATGTTTACATCGATCATCCGCTCCCATTCGTCAACCTTTAAATTCCGGAAAAAAGAAAGCGGCATGATCCCCGCGTTGTTTATCATGATGTCGATTTGTCCGAAGGTTTTAATCGTTTCGTCGGCCAATGCTTCAACGTCCGCGCGCGAGGTGACGTCCGTCACCTTGTAACCGGCTTCGCCTCCGGCGTCCCGGATTTCTGTCTGCAATTGCTTCAACCGTTCTTCCCGGCGAGCAGCCAGCATGACCTTGATCCCGTGCTGGGCGAGGAGCTTGGCTGTAGCCGCCCCCATTCCGCTGCTGGCGCCTGTGATGATCGCTACTTTTACATTCATGAGGTGTTTCCTCCCTGGATAAGATTTAACCAGACTTTGCTGGCCCAGAGTTTATATTAATAAGTGGAGTTAACTATAAGTCAAGTGTCGATATGCAGCGCATTTCTTTGCTAACGGTTGGCATAGCGCTTATTCGGCCGAAAAAACGAAGGTTTCTTTTATAACGGTTGCATGCACGCTTATTTGGGTGAAACAGTCCGTTTGCTTGCGCTCACAACCGTTAGAATTTAAAGGAAAAATAATCCAAATAACCTTATACTAAACTCTAACTATGGATTCCAAAAAAATCGTGCCCCCGCAAGGGGACACGCTTGGTTTCCTGTCACAAAGAGCCTGCGGCTGCTTCAGGGCAGCTTAAGAAATGCTCCCTTTTCCTGCAAGTCGTACAACGCCAGCTTGTAGTTGATTTGCTCCAAATATCTATACGTTTCCGCAAGATCCTTTTCTACTTTTTTCTTATGCTCGAGCATCATTTGTTTGCGTTTTTTGAGCGTGCTCTCGCCTTCCCGGTACAAATCCACATATTCTTTAATTTTGGCAAGCGGCATGCCCGTCGACCGCAGCGCCAAAATAAAATTCAACCATTCAAGACTTTCTTCGTCGTACAGCCGATTGCCGCTCGGATCGCGCTTAACGCCCGGCAGTATACCTTCCCGTTCATAGTAACGAAGCGTATAGGGCGTAATACCGCTCTCCGCCGAAACTTCCTTAATCGTAGACATAATCTTCCCTCCAAAAAAAGAGTTGACTCCAATATTTTGAGGATCATGCTAACACACTGCCGCCTACAAAATCAATCACCAGGGCATCGCTTGACAACTGCATAATCGGCGAGTTACTTTAGAGTTAAAAAAATTACCGATAAGTAAATAGGAGGGGGATATCCAGATGAAAGGACGTTGCTTATGGCTAATGATAGCGGCGATGTTCACGCTGTCTTTAACCGCATGTTCTTCAGGAAGCAATGGAGAAACCGCTGCAGCGAATGGCGATTCGGCAGTCGTCGAGGTCATGCAGGTGAAACTAGAACCTTTGAACACGGTGTATGATCTATCGGGCACGCTGCGTTCCGCCGATTCGGCGACCGTTACGTTTCAAGCATCCGGAGAAATCAAACAGACGTTGGTGGAAGTTGGCGACAAAGTCAAAGAAGGAGATGTCCTGGCCGTGCTGGATGACGCGCAGGCCCGGATTGGGTTGGATCAGGCCAAAAGCGGCGTAGCCCAGGCCAAGGGCCAAGTCAGCGCCGCCGCGGCGGGGCTCGCTCAGGCCGAAGCGCAAATCCAAAGCGCCGAGGCTAATTTGTCCGCAGTGAAGAAGGGAGCGTCCGAGGAGCAGCTGGCCCAAGTCCAAAATCAGGTGAAGCAAGCGGAAGATGCTTATAACAAAGCAAAGACCGATGCCGAGCGTTACCAAAATTTATATGGGCAAGGGTTAATTTCGCTTAATGATTACGAGCAAGCGCAACTTCAGCTAAAAAATGCGGCGAACACACTGGACAGCGCAAAGCAGCAACTGAAGGAGTTGACCGACGGCGCTACGGCTGAGCAGCTAAAAACCGCCAAAGCCACGCTTGAACAAGCCCAGTCCGGCAAACAATCGGCCTTGGCCGCCAAAACGCAAGCCGAGGCGGGGTATCAAAACGCGCTGGCCAGCCAGGAGCAGGCCGAACTGGCCCTGTCCAAAACGAAATTGACGGCTACCGTATCCGGTACAATACTGGAAAAAATGGCCGTGTCCGGCCAGGCCGCCGCTGCGGGAAACCCGGCTTTTGTCATCGGGTCGACCGCCGAACTGCAAGTGCTGCTCCCGGTTCCGGACAGCGAAATTTCCGCTTGGAAGAAAGGGCAGAAGGTTGATGTGGCGTTGGGGAACGAAACCCGGACCGGAACCGTAACCCGCGTTTATCCGCAAACCAATGCGGGGACGGGCACGATTTCCGTGGAAGTGAACGTTCTTAACCCGAACAAGGATTGGTTCCCGGGACAGGTTGTGAAGGCGGGGCTTCAAGTTTCCGATCAAAAGGGGATCCTCGTCCCGGCTGAAGCCGTGATCAGCAAGGGCCAGGAGCCGTACGTGTTCCGTGATGCGGGCGGAAAAGCGGTAAAAACGACCGTCGAACTGGGGGATGAAATCATTGATAACCGCTTCCGGATTTTGTCCGGTTTGCAGGAGGGAGATGTCGTCGTGACCGCCGGAGCCGAAGGGCTGTTTGACGGGGATTCCATTGTAACGGCGGAGGACACGGCCAATGATTAATTTTCTGGTCAGAAAACGCAAAATCACCCTGTTGTTTTTCATGATGCTTATTTTAGTCGGCGTGTACAGCTTTACGGGGCTGGCCCGTCAGGATATGCCGGATGCGGTGGTGAAGACCGCGCTGGTGACGACGGTTTACCCGGGGGCGACCCCGGAAAAGGTGGAGCAATCCGTCACCAAGGTGCTGGAACAGGCGATCAAAAAGGTGGATAGCGTAGAGAACATCATCTCTACTTCGGGAAGCGGGTATTCCAGCATTACGGTGGAGGCCTACGCGGACGCAGACGCCGAAGCGGCCTGGGACGAGCTGCGCAAGAATGTCCAGGACGCCGCCGCCGATTTGCCGGACGACGTAAATCAGCCGGTCGTCAATGATAACCTGGCCTCCGCTTTTGTCGGCTCCTATGTGATTTACGCAGATAACCGGGAGGACCTGTACACGCTGAACGATACGATGATCGAATGGCGCGACCAGATCCAGACGGTAAAAGGCGTGGCCGGCGTGGAAATCCAAGGAATTCCCGACAGTGAAGTCGCCGTGCAGATCGATACGCAGAAATTGCAGCAATACGGAATTCCGTGGGGAATGGTCATTCAAGCCGTACAAAAGATGAACGAGCGCGTACCGTTGGGCGACCTAAGTTACGATAGCCGCAATTATCAGCTGATGGTCAAAAGTTTGGATGACGTTAAGAAACTGAATGATGTTTTGATTATGAGGACGCAAGACGGGTTCCCTGTTTATTTAAAAGACGTCGGCGAAGCCAAGCTGGGGTATAGCGATCCGGAATATTTGCCTTATTATAACGGGAAGCCCGCCATTCTGGTCAACGTCAACGCGCAGACGGGCTCGGATGTGCCTTCGATGGATAAGCTCATTACGGCGAAGCTTGGCGATTTGGCCGGAGGCTTGCCGAAAAACGTGATGTTTAAGACGGCATTTGCCCAACTGGAAATCGTGGACAAAATGTTTAATGATTTGACCCGGGAGATGCTGATTGCGATCGTCGCCGTAATTATCGTTTGTATGCTTGGTCTTAATCTGCTGACGGCGGCTTTTGTGGCCTTGGCCATTCCGGTCTCGATCGCGCTGGGGCTAATCGCCTTGCCGCTGGCCGGGGTAACCTTGAATGAAATCACGATCGTTGGTCTGATTATCGTGCTGGGGATTCTGGTGGATGACGCCGTGGTCGTCAACGATAACATCGAGCGGCGGCTCAGCGAACTCGGAGAAAGCCCGTCCGACGCTTCCGTAAAAGGAGCGAAGGAGGTTTCCATTTCGATTCTGACGGCCACGTTGTCGACCATCTTTGCCTTTATGCCGCTGCTGTTCCTTACGGGCGACGTCGGCTCCTTCATCAAGCCGATTCCGATCGTGATTTCCTGCTCCATGTTGGCGTCCATGGCGATGTCGCTGACGATCATCCCGATTTTCCGCGAGTGGCATGAGAAGCGCAGAGTCCAGCGTCAAGCGAAAAAAGGCGAGGGAAAGCCGCCCGGTTTGCTTGGTAAACAAATTCATAGTGCAACGCAGTGGTATTCTGGTAAAATTATTCCAAAGGTGCTGAAGCGGCCTCTGCTTACCGCGCTGACCGGACTGTTGATCGGCACGGCTTCGTTTGGTTTTGCGCTGCTGACGCCGATCGATCTGTTTCCGCAGGCGGAAGATCCGAACGTGAACATCAATGTGGAAATGCCGGTCGGAACGTCGTTCCAGGAAACGGATCGCGTGCTGTCAAGCATCGCCGAGTGGGTGCTGAAGCAGCCGGAAGCGGAGACGGTCAGCTACGGCGTTGGCGGAAAGGCACCGCAATTATTTTCGGACATCACGAACATGGTAAGCTCTTCGCCGACGGTCGGCCAAATCGCGGTTGCCGGCAAAGAGGGGAAATACAACTGGGAAAAAACGGTGCAATCCTGGCAGGAGAAATTGAAGAAACAGCACCCTGGGGCCACCATCACGACGAACATTCCGCGGCTGGGGACTCCGGTTGGAGCGGCCGTATCCGTGCGGATTTCGGGCGAAGATTTGGCTGAACTCCAGACCCTGTCCCAGCAGGTGAAGGAGAAAATTGCCCGGGTGGACGGCACCTCGGGAATCAAAGACAATTTTGGAAACCAAAGCTATACGCTGGAGTTTGCCGTTAACGAAGAGGCTATGAAACAGCATCAGGTGGATTACCGGACCTTGACCCAAACGCTGCGGCTGATGGGCGACGGCCTCGATATCGGCGATTTTGACACGGGGAAACAAATCATCGATGTTAATTTGTATATGAAAAACAAGGACGGCAACCCTAGCGATCTATTCCAGCAAATTAACGTAACCAATGACCAAGGCGTGCAGGTGCCGTTATCGCAGCTCGCGGAATTAAAGCCGTCGTTCTCCATCCAGAAAATTCAGCACTACAACCTGGTGCGTACCGTTACGGTGGAGGCTGATGCGACAGGCGGCAAAACCGCAACGGAGCTTAATGCGGAAATTAGCGCTCTCCTCGGCGACATGCATTTTCCGGATGGCTATACCTGGACGCTTGGCGGCGAAACGTCGGATCAGGCCGAGATTTTCGCGGATTTGGGCAACTTGTTCATTATCGTCATCTTCCTGATTCTGCTGCTGATTACGGTGCAGTTCTACTCGCTGTCGGCGCCGGTCATCATTATGACGACGGTATATCTGGCTGCGGCGGGCGGAGTCATCGGCATCTTTATTTCCGGCTCGTCGATCGGCTTCATGAGCATCATGGGGATCATCTCCCTGGCGGGGATCGTCGTGCGGAACGGGATCGTACTCATCGAATTTATCGAGGATGCGCGCCGCGAAGGCGTAGAGCTTAAGGAAGCGGTCATTGGAGCGACCTCGGCCCGTTTCCGGCCGATCCTGCTGACCTCGCTGACCGCCATCATCGGTTTGTTGCCGCTGGCCCTTACGGGAAGCATCCTGTTCCGGCCGATGGCCTACACGATTATTTTCGGGCTGATGTTTTCGACGTTGCTCACTTTGATCGTCGTTCCGTCTTTGTATATGGTGGTAGCCTTGTATAAAGAAAAACGCCAGAAGCGGAAAGCAAAACGGGATGCCGGACCGGGGGGACCTTCGGGCCATCTTCCGGAAGGGCCGAATAACCCGCTGACCATGTAAGCAGTCCGCTCGTTTAGCGGGCAGGGTCTTTTACGGAGTGCGTTTATTTCGCAGATCAATCCCTGAAGAAAGGATCATACGGTGTGAGTAAGAAAACAGCGATCATTGACGCGGCGTTTCAACTCTTTCAGGAGAAAGGGTTTGTTTTAACGACGATCGATGAAATTGCCAAGGCAAGCGGCATGACCAAGCCGTCGTTTTACAAGTATTTCCCCAGTAAAGAGGATCTGCTGCTGGAAGTGCTCGAGATTTTTACCGAAGAGCTGGAGGAACAGGTCCAGCGGCTCTATCGCAAAGTGGATTTATCGAAAAGCGACCGGATCATCGAGTTATGCCTGATTTATCTGGAAGATATTTTTAAATATCACACTTATCTCGACTTTTTTCTGGATCCAGCGCAACATTTTTTTGAAAATGAACACATACAAAACGCAGTGATGACGGTTGAACGTAAAGTATTTACATGGTTGCAGGACAGTATTGTCGATCTGTACGGCGAGCAAATGGACGGATTTGCCGTGGACGTGTCATTTATCGCGGTCAGCATCATGTTTGTGTACACCCGGGTGTGCGGTCCGAATCTGTCCCATGACCAAAACCGTAAGTTAGCGGTTTATATTGAATACTTGATCGGTGTAGTGGTCGAAGGGCTGAAGTTCAAAAAACCGGATATGCCGCTGTTGTTTGAGACACCTTCCTGGATCATGAACTGCTGGCCGGAGGACGTTACGCCGGTGATGAGATCGCGTCAGCTTCAGCGGGTGTATCGCAGAATGGAGTCGATCATCCAAGATCACGCATCCCTGAGCGATTCCGAAAAGCAAGATTACCTTCAGGCCATTGCCCAAATCAAAACAGAGTCAAAGGACTCCTTAAACCAAAACATCGTCATCAAAGCGTTGCTGTATTACCTTGAGCAGCTTGACGAGCTGCGTGACGAATGCGGGCAGTTAAGGCGGGTTTTTGAGCCGGAGGCACCCTCGTCACAAATTTGAATCTTTACTGCGTTGCCGCCCGGATCTTGGATCCGGGCTTTTTGCTTTGTGAGCTTAGAAATCGGCGATATGATCATGTTGATCCCCATTAGCGGAATTTTTTGTCCTTATTTGCCTATGAGTGGTCCAGAACGCGGGCATTTCCTAGCGATTCGAGAAAATAGCGACATAAATTTCCTCTATTTCTCTCAAATGGACGGGTATCACCGGAATAACGACACTTTTTGCGCTTATGTTTTCATTATAGGTGGAGCGCGCAAAATCAAACGGTTGTGAGCGCCGTTATTTGGGTTGAAACGAGAGAATACAATAATGTAAACGGTTGCCAGCGAGCTTATTTCCTTTTTATCGGCAGTAGTGGGGCGGTTGAACTTATTTTTTCGCTGAGTTTCTCAAATAGTCTATGTAAAATTTACACAATTAAAAATGGAGTGTATAAAAATAAATCGTAGCGCGGTATACCCTTGTAATATAGGGATTTTCGAGATTTTGGAAGAAATAAACGAAAAAATATAATTGAAAATAGCTTGATAGAAACGCTTTCATTTGCTATGATAGCGCTATAAAAAGCCGGGAATGATGTAAAATTTACATATTATTATCATTTTGTATGGTAGATTTTCCGTCTTGCTCGCTTTTTGAATCCTATGAAAGAGGTGGTAAGGATAAGACGGATCGTCATAGACACGGATATCGGCGACGATATCGACGACGCGCTGGCTATTGTGTTGGCTCTGAATTCCCCGGAACTGGACTTGGCCGGATTAACGACGGTGTACAGAAACACCGGCCTGCGTACAAAATTGGCATTGCAATTGCTTAAAGCTTACGGGAGATTGGACATTCCTGTGGCGACCGGCATCGGCAGCCCGCTGATCAACAAGACGGATACCGCCAGCATTCCGTGCCAGTGGGCGGAGGAATACCGGGACATCGATCTCAACTGCGAGCAGCATGCGGCGGATTTTCTGATCGATCAGGTGCGGCGCGACCCAGATTTGACGATTGTCGCCATCGGCCCGCTGACCAATATCGCCTGTGCGGTGATGAAAGCTCCCGAGGTGATGCGGGGCGCCAACATTGTGATGATGGGCGGGATGCACTCGGCTTTTTACCCGGAGTGGAACATCGTGTGTGATCCCGAAGCGGCGAGAATCGTCTTTGATGCGGGGCTGAAGCTGACGATGATCGGCCTCGACGTCACCCTGCAGTGTCGGTTAACCCAGGCCGATGTGGATCGGATCAAGCGCGCGGGGAGAATGGAAACCGATTTTTTGTCGCGCCTGATAACGATGTGGATGGATTCGTCGAAACATCTCCCTATCCTGCATGATCCATTGACGGTTGCTTATCTTAGTCATCCGGATTTGTTGGACCTTGCGCCAAAAAAGATTTCCATAGAGTGCAAAGGGGAGTTTACCAGGGGGATGACGGTCGAACACAGAGACGTATTCTTCGAGCGGCCGATGGAAACCAATGTGCTGGCTGCCGTCGGGGTAAAAAGCGAAGCTTTCATTCAACTGTTTTTGCAAAGATTGCTTAAATAGGTTGTTCAAAAAGTCCGCTTTTGAAGATATAAGAAAGAATTGACTACTAAGTATCTGCTTCCTTATATCGCAAGAAAAACTACCGCTAATCGCGGTCTGTCTTCTTTGAGAGTACATCGATAAGTTTTTCTTATCACGAAGTAGATTCAAGTAGTAACTCGGCATCGAATCTTGAATTCAGCCGGGCCAAGCATATGCTTCCGAAGCATGTTTCCTACGGAAACATTTCAGGTGCTCACGTACCCAAAACGTACGCTCCGCTCCTCGGTCCTGGCTTCATCCGACCTAAAGCGTTTTGAAAAAACGCACATCGGAAGCATAATCTTCGGTGCTGAAAACCGACCTTTTTGAACACGCACTTAAATGAACAGGGGGGCTCTATATGAAAACAAAGAAAATATTAGGGATTTCGATGCTGGCTCTGATGCTTGTCGTGGCGGGATGCGGAGGCAAGTCGTCCGGCGGGGGCGCAAGTGAAGGCGCAAACGCAAAACAAGGTTCGGGGGAGCAGGTGACGCTGGAAATCTTCAACCAGAAGTCCGAAGTCAAGGACTATCTGAACCAGATCATCGCCAATTTCGAGGCGGAGAACCCGAACATTAAAGTCAATCAGGTGCAGGTTCCGGATTCGCGAAAGGTGCTGTACAACCGGCTGGCCAGCAGCGATGCGCCCGATATCATGTCCATCTTTCCGAATGAATCCGATTTCAAAACGCAAGCCGAGTCCGATTACTTTATGGATTTGACCGGCACCGATGTGCTTGCGAACATCAATCCGCAATTTTTGGACGGCGTCAAGGTGAACGGCAAAGACTACAGCGCGCCGCTGACAGTAAACGCTTACGGCATCTTTTATAATGCGGATAAATTTGCCGAGCTCGGCTTGAAGGTGCCGGCAACCTGGGCGGAACTGGAGCAAACCGCGGCGGCGATTAAAGAGAAGGGCGCTATCCCGTTTGCCACCAGCTTTAAGGCAGCCTGGTCCGCGGGCCATCTCACCGAAGCGCTGCTGACCAATGCCGTCGGTTATGAAGCGGCCAACGGATTTTTCCAGGACACTTCGGTCAAGGCGGCGGACGATCCTGGCATTCAAAAGCTGATAGCGCAAATGGATTTTATTCGCGACAACAGCCAGCCTGACGCTGCGGGAGCGGATTATCCGGATGCCGTAAATCTGTTTGCCACGGGACAAGCACTCATGCTTCCGCAAGGCATTTGGGCTGTCCCGGTGATCGAACAAGCCGGGATGGAAGATGAATACAAGATGTTCCCTATTCCGAATGAAAGCGGTAACGGGGCTGTCGTAGGCGGCATCGATTACGCGCTGGCGATCTCCGCTTCCACGGAACACCCGGAAGAGGCCAAAAAGTTCGTGAAGTTTATGGCCGATCAGCAGACGGCGCAATATTTGGCGGACAATGAGAAGTCTCCTTCCACCATCACGGGCGTCAAAGCGGACGCTCCGCAAACGGAGGATGTCACCAAGCTGATTACGGAAGACGGACGTTATTATCCATGGCTTCACTTTAACTGGAAGGCGGGCCTTGATTCCAGCTGGGGCACGGAAACCTCCGCGTATCTGATTATGAAAGACAAGGACGCCTTGCTGAAATGGATTAACCAGGAGTTTGGCAAGTAAGATAAAGTCGGACTGGAGAGGATGCATCATTCTCTCCGGTTTCCACATTTATTTTTGAAAAGAGGGGGATTGTGATGAAAACATTCAACAGATATGCCCATTACTTGTTTACACTGCCGGCGCTTCTGTTGTACGCCGTTTTCTTCCTTTACCCGATGGTGAACGGATTTTTGTACAGTCTGAGCGATTGGGACGGGCTGAGCAAGACGAGTCATTTCATTGGGGTGGACAACTATGTGCGGCTGGTTCAGGATGACCGGATTCTGAGCAGCCTAGGCTTTACCTTTAAATATGCGCTGGGCCTGATCGTCCTGACCGTGGTGCTTGCCGTAGTGATCGCTTTGCTGCTCAATCGCGTTCGCCGCTTCCAATCGTTTTACCGGACGACGTATTTCTTCCCGGCCGTACTCAGCATGATTACCGTCGGTTTGATTTTCAACCAGTTGTTCTCCCAGGCCCTTCCGGCTTTTGGCAAAGCCGTCGGCTCGGATGTGCTGTCGCGGAATTTGCTGTCCAATCCGGATTGGGCCTTCTTCGGCTTGTTGTTCGTCAGCCTGTGGCAAGGCTTGGCCATTCCGACGCTGCTGTTCCTGGCGGCTCTGCAGAGCGTGCCCAAGGATTTGCTCGAAGCGGCCAGCCTGGACGGCGCCACCCCTTGGCAGCGGTTCCGCTCCGTCGTCATTCCGTTTCTGATCCCGACCTTAAATATCGTCGTAATCCTCTCGGCCAAAAGCGGGCTCACCGCGTTTGATTACATTATGGCGATGACAGGAGGAGGACCGGGCAGAACGACGGAGAGCGTAGGATTGCTCGTCTACAATTTTGCCTTTCAGGAATTTAAATTCAGTTACGCAAGCTCGCTGGCGATCGTCTTGTTCGTTATCATTGCCATCGTATCGATCGTACAGATCCGCTCCATGAGCAGGCTGGAGGTGAATGCATGATGAACGGCAGCAGTGAAAAGCGATTGTCCGCGGTCAGCTATGTTTTGTTGTCCGCCGGCCTGGTTGTCATTTTTCTGCCCCTCTATTTGACGGTGATCACGGCATTCAAAACAAGCAAGGAAAGCGCCAGAAACTTTTTTGCTTTCCCATCGGAGCTGTATTTGGGCAATTTCCAGGAAGTGCTGTTCAACAATAATTTCTTTCAATTTTTCTCCAACTCCGTTTTGATTACGGTGGTTTCGATTTTGTTGATCCTGCTGGTTGTGCCGCTTACGGCCTACGCCATCAGCCGCAATATGAACAAATGGTATTTCAAAACGTTGTACATCCTGTTTATTATGGGAATTATCATTCCTTTCCAGGTGATCATGCTGCCCGTGACCCGACTGATGACGGAGCTTGACCTGCTGAACCGGTTCGGGCTGATTTTGCTTTACGTGACTTATGCGCTAACGCAAGGCGTATTCTTATATGTAGGCTACATTCGTACGACGATTCCGAAAGAATTGGAAGAGGCGGCGGAGGTGGACGGCTGCTCCAAATTCAGAACGTACCGCTCGGTTATTTTTCCGCTGCTGGCTCCTCTGACCGCCACGGTGATTATCGTCAATTCCTTTTGGATCTGGAACGACTTCCTGCTGCCGCTGCTGATTTTGAACAAATCGGAAACGTTTTGGACGCTTCCGTTATTCCAATATAACTTCAAATCGCAATATTCGTTTAATTACAATCTGGCCTTTGCATCGTTCGTCATGACGGTGATTCCGATTATGCTGGTGTACGTCTTTTTCCAAAAGCAAATTATCGCCGGTTTAACGGGCGGGGCTGTTAAAAGCTAATAACGGGGTGATACGGATGGCATTTCCTAAAGACTACATGGAAAAATTGTATGGAGGCTGGTTAGGCAAGGTGATCGGTGTGGTGCATGGCGCCAATATCGAGGGCTGGTCCTACGAACGGATCGGACAAACCTTTGGGGAAATTACGGACTATCCTTATTTGTTCAAGCATTTTGCGGCGGATGATGATATCAATGGCCCGGTATTTTTTATGCGGGCGTTGGCCGACTTTGATCCAAACCGGCTAACGGAGCGGGAAATGGCCCATACGCTGCGGAACTACGCGGGGGAAGGGCACGGCTTCTTCTGGTGGGGAGGCTACGGCGTTTCGACCGAGCATACGGCTTACCTGAATTTGAAAAACGGCGTTCCCGCTCCGCTGTCCGGTTCCATTGAGCAGAACGGCAAAACGGCGGCCGAGCAGATCGGCGGGCAGATTTTCTCGGACTGCTGGGGGCTGGTATGCCCGGGCGATCCGTTCAAAGCGGCGGAGCTTGCGGGGATGATGTCAAGCGTCACGCACGGCGGGGACGGCATCCGCGGCGGGCGTTTTATTGCCGCCTGCATCGCATCCGCGTTTGTGAAGGGTAAGGTGGAGGAGATCCTTGCGGACGGATTGTCCGTCATTGAGGAAACCAGCGATTACGCGCGGATGGCGCGGGATATCATGGCCTTTCACCTTGAGCATCCGGAGGACTGGCGCGAAGCGTTTGCTTATGTTCAGGAAAAATACGGGTACCAGCATTATGAAGGGGTCTGCCATATTATTCCTAACGCGGCCGTAATCGTGTTATCCTTATTGTACGGGCAGGGCGACTTCAGCCGGACGATCAATATCTGCAATATGTGCGGGTGGGATACGGACTGCAATGTGGGGAATGTGGGAACGATTCTCGGTGTTCTGAACGGCCCCGGCGGAATCGAGGCAAAGTGGAAAGACCCGATCAACGATTTCGTCTGCTGCTCCGGCATTTTGGGCAGCTTAAATTTGCGGACGATTCCGCAAATCACCACCGATACGGCCAAGCTGGCCAGCAAGTTAAACGGGGAGCCGATCCCGGAATGGGAGGAGATTTTGCGGGACGACAGCGCCCATTATCTGCATTTTGAACTGCCCGGTTCCACGCATGCGCTGGAATGGAAATACCGCGGGAATGAGCGGATTTTGCTCGCCAATACGGACCGCGAGGCTTACAAAGGAAAGCGATCCTTGCAGCTTACGGCGCCTTCGGTGTTTACCGGAACGACTTTCGACGTGTTTTTCCTGACGTACGGCTCGCCGGGCGATTTCGACGACAGCCGCTACGATCCGGACATCTCGCCGACCGTATATCCCGGACAGACCGTGGAAGCTTGGCTCAAGCTCGACGAGGCGGTAGGCACCGGCCTCCATGTGCGCTTGTTTGCGGAGGATGTCTTCACCGGACACCGCCTGTACAGCGCCCCGCTCGTTTTGAATGGAGAATGGCAGCGGGTCGGCTACCAAATTCCGTATGCCGAGAACGCGGCGATTGGCAAGGTCGGTATGGAGTACACGGTGAGCGGAGATTCCAGCCTGCGGGAGAAATCTTTTTCCCTGAAATGGTTCCTGGACGAGTTCAAAGTGTATGGGGCTGCGGATTATGCCGTCGATTTTGCCTCCCAGCGCATGGAGAAATGGAACGCCCTGCACCAGACGGTGTCGCAGATGACTTACCTGCGGGGGATATGGAGATTGGAGGAAGGCCGGCTGGCCGGCGGCCACGGATTCGAACCGGCCGAATGCTATACAGGTTCGCATTTGTGGGACGATTACCGGTTCCGGGTCAAGCTGAAACCGCTCAAAGGCGAGCAGCATTCCGTCCTGTTCCGCGTGCAGGGGGCGATGCGGGGGTACGTCGTCGGACTGGCACCAGGGCAAACGATTGCCTTGTACAAAAATTTCGAAGGCTACCGCATGCTGCAATCCCAGCCGTTCCCCTGGAAGCATGGATTGGACTATGAACTGGAAGTCAGCGTAAGGGGCTCCTTGATCGAGGTTTCGATCGACGGAAGCCCGGCCATTCAGTATCGCGATGAAGACGCGCCTTATTTGCGCGGCGCCATCGGCTTCGGCAATGACGGCGGAAGCCGTACGGCCTATTCATCCTATCAAGTAAAGCCTTTACTGTAAATTTGCTGTAAATATATATATAGAAACTATGTGGTGGTGTTGAAACTTGGCGACGATCAAAGATGTGGCGGAACTGGCGGGGGTATCGATTGCAACGGTATCCCGCATGGTCAATCAAAATGGATATGTCAGCAAGCAGGCGGAACAGCGGATAATGGATGCTATGGAGCAGTTGGGGTACGAGCCGCTGATATTCCGCCGGTTGGCGGATCGCAGCATGCCTACGATCGCTATAATTTTGCCTGATATTACAAACCCGTTTTTTTCCGAACTGGCCCGGGCCGTGGAGGATATTTGCCAGCAGCGGGGTTATACCGTGTTCTTCTGCAATTCCGACAACCGTGACTTTAAGGAAAAAAGCTATCTGGAGGCGCTGCGCAAACGGCGCATCGACGGGATCATCTATGCCTCCAATTATCTGACGCAGGAGGAACTGAACAAGCTTCGCCGGGACAATATTCCCGTGGTGGTGCTGGACCGTTCGTCCGATACGGAAAAATGCACGTTAATCCGCTGCAACAACTACGAGGGAGCTCAGCTTGCCGTAAAGCATCTGCTTGACATAGGCTGCAAAAAGATCGCCCACATCTATGGTCCACAGGAAATCGTCACCGCCCAGGAACGGCTAAACGGTTACGAAGACTATGTTAAATCTTTTTCTTGGTATACCCCTTCATTAATGGCGCCCGGTCACTTTCAACTGGAGGGCGGGATGCAGGCGGTCGAAACGCTGCTGCTGCGGCATCCCGACATTGACGGCATTTTTGCCGGCAACGATTTTATGGCGATCGGCGCGCTTAAGGCGCTTCACCGGAAGGGTGTGAAGGTGCCAGACGACATCGCCGTATGCGGATTCGACGGCATTAAGCTGGCCGAAATGATCGAACCCGAACTGACGACCGTCGCCCAGCCCATTTACGAAATGGGAGAAAAAGCGGCGCGCACGCTGGTACAACAGATCGAAGCACGGGATACGAAATTCGACGCCGAGGTCATCGAGATCAACGTGTCATTAATCATCAGGGATTCAACGCGAAGGGATAGTGAGTAGCAATGACAGGCATGCAAAATCCTAATATTGTCGTAATCGGCAGTATGAATATGGATATTGTCATAGAGACCCCGGTTCTACCCGAAAAAGGAGAGACGATCATGGGCGCCGGGGTCAAGCTTCTGCCCGGAGGAAAAGGGGCGAATCAGGCCGTGGCGGCTTCCCGGCTCGGCATGGAAACATCTTTTATCGGTGCTGTGGGAAAAGATCGCTTTGGCGAGCAGATGCTGCAGGAATTAAAACGGTATTCCATTGTTCAGGCACTGAACGTGATGCCGGAGGAGAAAACGGGAATCGCTTCGATCTGGGTCCACGACCGGGACAACCGGATTGTGGTCGTACCCGGGGCGAACGGAAAAATCACCTGGTCCGATATCGCGCAGCGCAAGTCGCATATCGACCGGGCGGATGTTGTCCTGCTGCAATTGGAGATTCCGCTGGATACAGTGGTAGAGTGTATTAAATACGCGCATGGGATTGGCAAAAAAATCATCCTGAATCCGGCTCCGGCCCAGCCGTTGCCGGAAGAAATTTACCCGATGCTGCATTTGTTAACGCCAAACCGCCAGGAGTTGTCCATTTTGGCGGGCATGCCGGAGATTTTGAAAGTAACCGATTTCTCTGCGCTTTATGCCGCCATGCGGAGGATGATCGATAAAGGGCTTCCTTCCATTATGGTTACGCTTGGGGCGGATGGCGTGGTGCATATGAATGCGTCCGGCCGTACGTTCCATATTCCCGGCAGAAAGATGGAGGTCTCGGACACGACGGGAGCCGGGGATTGCTTTAACGCGGCCCTTGCGGTGTCCATCGCCAAAGGCTTGGGGCTAAAGGAGGCGGCCGAATACGCCGTCGCCGCCTCGGCGCTGGCGGTCACCAAATTTGGGGCCCAAAACGGGATGCCCGAGGCTTCGGAGGTGGACCTGTTTCTCGCAGGGAGCGTTTAGAATCGTGGATGAAGATGTTATGGGGGAAACCAAAATGCGAAAAGTATGGTGGAAAGAAGCGGTTGCGTATCAAATTTATCCGCGGAGCTTTATGGATTCGAATGGAGATGGCGTCGGGGACATTCCTGGCATCATCTCCAGGCTGGATTACTTGCAAGAGCTGGGGATTGATGTCATCTGGATTTGTCCGATCTATAAATCGCCCAATGACGATAACGGTTATGATATCAGCGATTATCAGGACATTATGGACGAATTCGGCACGATGGAGGATTTTGACCGGCTGTTGTCCGGCATCCATGAGCGGGGTATGAAAGTTATTATGGATCTGGTGCTGAACCATACCTCGGACGAGCATCCGTGGTTTATCGAATCCCGGTCTTCCCGCGATAACCCGAAGCGCGACTATTATATTTGGCGGGACGGCAAGGACGGGGGCGAGCCGAACAACTGGGAATCGATGTTTAACGGTTCGGCCTGGGAATACGACGAGACGACCGGACAATATTTCCTGCATCTGTATTCCCGGAGACAGCCGGATCTGAACATGGAAAATCCCCAAGTCCGCCAGGAGCTGATCAACATGATCCGCTGGTGGCTGGATAAGGGTATCGATGGGTTCAGGGTCGACGCGATCACGCACATTAAGAAGCTGCCGGGGCTGCCGGATATGCCCAACCCGCACAAGCTGCGGTATGTGGATGCCATGGACGGGCACCGCAATGTGGAAGGAATCCATGATTTCCTGCAGCTGTTCAAGCGCGAAGCTTTTGCCGACTACGATATTATGACGGTAGGGGAAGCTAGCGGCGCGCCGATTTCTGAAGCCGACCGTTGGATCGGCGAAGAGAACGGGGCCTTCAACATGATCTTCCAGTTTGAACACGTCAATCTCGATTTCGGTCCGGAAGGCCGCTGGGATTTCGGGCCTTGGGAGATGGCGAAGCTGAAGGGAATCATGAAGAAGTGGCAGACGGGGCTGGAGGGCATCGGATGGAACGCGCTCTATTTGGAAAATCACGATCAGCCGCGTTCCGTCTCCCGCTTTGGCGATCCCGACAACTACCCGAAGGAATCCGCCAAGATGCTGGCTACCTTTTTTATGCTGATGCAAGGCACGCCGTTTATTTATCAAGGACAGGAAATCGGCATGACCAACGTCGTGTTTAAGGAGCTGACCGATTACCGCGATGTGGAAATCTACAACTTCTACCGCGAACGCTTGATGGACGGCAAAGATGTCGAGGAAACGATGCGCAGGATCGCTTACCGGGCCCGCGACAACGCCCGCACGCCGATGCAATGGGACGATTCGCTGTTTGGCGGGTTTACAACCGGCGTGCCTTGGATCAACATTAACCCCAATTACCGCGAAATCAACGTGAAACGGCAGCTTCAGGAAGCGGATTCGGTCCTGAATTATTACAAAGCGCTGATTCGCCTGCGTAAGGAAAACGAGGCGCTGATCTACGGAAGATACGACGGCTGGCTGGACGATCACCCGGAAATCTTCGTCTATTCGCGCACGTTTGAAGGACGGGCGTTCCTGATCGTGCTGAACTTCTACGGCAATGCTCCGGAATTTACCGTTCCGCCGGAGTTTGCAGGTTTTAAACGGGATGTTGTGCTGTCCAATTACCCGGACCGACCAGACCGGAAGCAGAGCAGCTTCACGATGCGTCCTTATGAAGCGGTTGTGTTTCGGCTGGAGCGTTAGTTAAACTAGCTTCCATTTAGGAGGGATTGCGAGGGATGGAGAAGATGATGAAGATGATGAAGGCTGCCGTGCTGGATGCGCCGTTTAAGCTGGAGGTACGGGAGGTTCCCGTTCCCAAGCCGGGACCGGATGAAGCTTTGATCAAGGTGCACTGTATCGGGATTTGCGGCTCGGACGTGCATTATTACGAGCATGGGCGGATCGGCCGCTATGAAGTGAAGCAGCCGCTGATTTTGGGCCACGAGTTGGCCGGCGTGGTGGTGGAGACGGGCGAGCGGGTGACCAATGTCCGCGCGGGCGACCGGGTCGCCGTCGAGCCGGGCGTCACCTGCGGCAAATGCGCGTATTGCAAAAGCGGGCGCTACAATCTTTGCCCGGAGGTGGCGTTTATGGCCACCCCGCCGGTGGACGGGGCCTGGGCCGATTACGTGACCGTCCGCAGCGATTTTTTGTTTCCGCTGCCGGCGGAGATGTCCTTCGAGGAAGGCGCGCTGCTCGAGCCTTTGTCGGTCGGATTTCATGCCGTAAAGCGGGGACGGATTCAGCCGTACGACCGGGTGCTGGTCCTCGGGCTCGGTCCCATCGGGCTGCTGGCGCTGGAGGCGGCTAAAATGTTCGGTGCCTCCCAGGTTTTCGGCAGCGATGTGGTCGAGTTTCGTCGCAAGCTGGCTTTGGATATGGGAGCCCAGGAGGTGTTTGATCCGTCGGCCCCGGGTTCCTTGGAGGAGCGGCTGGTGGCGCTGACCGGGGGAGAAGGCTTCGATTTGATCATCGAGACCTCCGGAAATCCCGGGGCCATCGCCGACACGATCCGGTTCGCAAAGCGCGGGGGACGGATCGTCCTGGTCGGTTTGCCGGCCAAGGATGCCGTGCCGGTCGATATCGGGGCGTTGATCGACGCCGAGCTAGACGTGTGCGGTGTTTTCCGCTACGCAAATACGTATCCGGCCGCTATCGAGATTTTAAGCCGTGCCAAGCAGGATATCCGGAAAATAATTACGCATAAATTCCCGCTGAGCGACATCAAAAACGCGGTCGAACTGGCAAGGACGAACAAAGAAACCAGCGTCAAGGTGATGATTTACCCCGGCGGCGGGGAGCTTGGGGAGAACTAATATCAAGTAGTATGGGCACACCACAGTAGAGAGAAGACCTCTTTGCTGTGGTGTTTTTTTGTCTGTTGAAAGGGGGCTCGGCCCACTGGAAATCGCCGATTTGCAGCCGGCTGCTGCAACGATGAAGACGATCCCACCGTTGGCTGCAGGGATGACACAAAGCTGCCCACCGTTGGCTGCAGGAATGACACAAAGCTGCCCGCCGTCAGCCTCTGGAACGACGATGGCGGCCCGTCGCCGGCTGTGCCGTTGAAAATAGCGGAAATTTATGTTCTTATTATCCGGAGCCAGGCGTGTTCCTCCCCATTAGCGGTATTTTTTGTCCTTATTCCCTGTGAATGGTCCCGAACGCATGCATTTCCTTGCGGCCGGGGAAAATAGCGACATAAATTTCCTCTATTTCTCTCAAAAGGACGGATACCGATGGAATAACGCCATTTTTTTCCCTTATGTTCTTCGCTTGAGTTTCTCAGACAGAACGCGAAAATTCTAATGGTTGTGAGCGCCGCTAATTGGGCAAAAATGGGGACCTGCAAGATGTAACGGTTGCGATCGAGCTTATTCCCCGTGTTTTCTTAGGAAAAGGGCTGTTTCGCCTAAATAAACTCGCTCACAACCACCAGAAATGGAATCTCGTTTTTTTCGCTCCAATAGGCGCGCTCCCAACCGTTAGCGTAGAAATGTACCTATTGCTGGATCGTTTCTACTTCGACCACGGGAACCGATATTTGATTGGCTCCAGCAAGGCTTTGCAGCAGTCCATTCGGCGCTCCTTCGCCCGGTCCTGTAGCCCGCCCATCGCCCGTTCCTTCACCCTTTCCAGCAGCTTGCCCTTCAATTTGCCCGTCACCTGATCCTGCAACCTGTCCTGCAGCTTGCTCATCAATCTGCCTGTCATGCTGCTCTTCAACCTGGCTCCCGATCCGCCCATTACCTGATCCTTCACTCTTACTGTTAACCTGATCCTCAACCTGATCCTCAACTTGTCCTTCCCCATTCGGTCCGCTCGTTTCCCCGCCGGTTTGTCCCTTCAGCGCCGCTGCGATTTGTCCTATTAATTGCTCATCTACAGTTTGTTCGGCGTACTGCTTAAAGCGTCCCGTGACGGTGACATTAACCGCTTCGGCGGAAGGAGGGATATCTCCTCTTAACAGGATTAAGCTATTGCTGCCCATACATAGCGCTTCTCCCGCTCCGGAACGGATGACGGTGCAGGTGAAGCGGACCAGCGAGTTGGGATACTGGCTGACGCTGTCGGCGGAAATATCCAGGATATCCTGCTTGACGCCTGCGAATTGATAAATGCCGCCGGAACGGACGAATATCGCCGTTTGTCCTTCCCCTTCGCCAACCGGATTAACCACCAGAAGCGTTCCATCCGGCTGGATGGTCAGGCTGTCTCCCTCTATGGAGTAGAGGAGCGCAATGTTGCTCTCGCGCACTTCAAATGCGGCATAACGGGCGTTCCTCGCCTCGGATGCCGCTTCGATGACGATAACGGGATTGGTATCCGTACTTAAGTCCGGATCGACCGCAATAGTGCGGATTTGTTCCTGCGGAGTGAGGGCCTGATTGGACAAAATCTGCACGCTTTCCTCCGCGTTCATGCGGCCAAAATATAGCTTATTGTTTTGGTCTGTCGCCGCTACATAAAGCTTCGATCCGAAACGGTCGCGTCCGCTCACGATATGCGCATAGCCGCTTCCACCCGCCGGGGAAGGAAGCATCCGGGCCGGTTCAGCCAAAGTCCAGGCCAACTCGGCCGCCCTGATTTCCGCCTGCGTATCCTGATAGTGGCCGATGGCCGTGTAAAGGTCGATCGCCTCCTGGTAATCGCCGTTTGCCGCGTTTTTTTCGGCACGCAGCATCAACTCTTCCATTCGGCTTTTAGCTAAAGAGAGTACCTTGGACTCCGGATAGGCAGAGCTAGCGAATGTTGTGAATTGCCGAGCGTGCATGGCGAAAGCGGCGTAGTCGTCATTGTCCCAGTCATTTTTCAGCAGCGCTTCAATCAAGCTGTCCGCTTCGGAAATGATCCAGGGGGCTTCCAGGTTATTGGACTTGTATTCCGCAAGCATGGCGGAAGCATCGCTCAGCATGGGTTCGACGAGCCCTTCGGCGGCCATCCGCGTCAGCTTGGTTTCGTCGTACCTCCGGAAGGCTGTAATTAGTTCATCAAGCCATTCCTGCTCCGTACCGAGCAAGCCCCCGGGAATGCGCAGCAGATTCCGCCTAAAAGATTCATCCTCATAACTCGAAGCGGTCAGATTTTGGTCCATTTGCTCCAGAAACATCGTTTTAAAACTTCTGAAATAACCGGTGAAGTTTTGCGGGAAGCGGTAATGCTCGGACAACTGACGGTAATAGTCGTTGTAAGGCTCTTCCGGCGTCAAATAACGGCTTTGCGCCTGCTTAAGCTTGGTGTAGGCGTCCATAAGCAGCTCAAAATCACGCTCGCTATCCGCGCGGGAAGCTTGTTCGGCAATGTTCGCCAAGTCTTCCTTCATGACGGAAATGGGGGCGAGCTCCTCCAGCCGTGAGGATATAAGTTCCTCCTTGTAGCGTATGCTCCGGTTAATCCGCGCCTTCCGGTACCAGTCCTCGGCTTCTATAAGCTGCTTCCCGTGGTATAAACGTTCCGCCGTTTGAATGGCGGCAAGCTTCTGGGATATCCCGATGCCCTTGTGGACCAGCAACGGAATCGTCAATAGACATAACAGCATGAGCAGATAATGCAGGGTGAACCATCTTCTAACCGTCATAGGCGGCAGACCTCGGCTTTATTTGTTGAAAGTCGGCATCCCACTGGTATTTCTCCTTATGAATTCGGGCGGTCTCGGCCATAAGCTCTCCCCAATCCAGATCGGGCGAATCGGCGATCATCCGGAATAGCCGGAGGAAACGGTCCTTGGGAAGCTTGCGGGCATATCGGGCAATGAAGTCCGAATAGGCTAGAACGTAGCGTTTCAACCTAACGGCCGCTCCGGCCACGCCCGCCAGGATGTCTTCCCCGCGCTCCATATCCAGGATTTGCCGCTCATACTTGATAACATATTGAAAAGCTTTGTCTTTAATGAGCTCGCGCTTAATTTTGGCAAGCTCGCCAATATACGCGGCCAGATCGGAATCGAAATCTTCCAGCAGGAGCGGCGTAAGCTCCAGATCCATATCTTTCCTCAGCACAAATGACTGCAACAGGATCAGCTGCAGCTTGCGGATGTGGTCGTTTTGCACGATCCTGGCGACTTCCCGCATCATCTCATAGGAGCGCCCTTCATCCTCTTGGGCAACAGCAGTCTCAAGGTTACGTACAAGACCTGCGGCGATTTTATCGCGATCGCGGTGGAACAGCTCGTTCAGCTTGACTGAAATGCGGCTGTGGAGCGTTTTACGGTGAACAAAATAGAGCAGCCCAAGAAGCATAATCCCCGTTGCGGCTGATATGGCCATAAGTTGAAGGGTCTGGCTGAACAGAATAGCGAGCAGCGTGAGAAACAAACCCAGCAGCAGATCATTGTGCTGGGCGCGCCGCGCTGCTTGACGCGCTTTTTGCGTCACCGGAATAAGACCGGTTTTGCCGCAGGCGGTGCATTTCTCCTCATTTAGCGCGGTATAGCTTTGGCAATATTTGCAGCATCTTAACTTTTCGTAGGCATATTTCGTTTTTAATGGAGGGTGCAGAATAACCGTTTTTTTCTTGTTCATGGCTCTCTCTCTTCACTGTTAATTAATTGGAGAAGTCTTCTGTCGAGCTCCGGCGGTGCAACAATTCGGTTTCTGCGAGAGTAATATATACAGGACTTAATGATGGCAAACAAAAACAACAGGACGAGGCATCCGTATGTAACCATATCCCATTTCCTTTCGTAATTAATGTGAGGATGACGACGTAAGACGGATTTTAGCGAATAATGGCGGTGCGATCTGGTTTTTTCGTAACCTTTTCTTAAGGTTTATCTATTATCATTAGTATAGTATATAACTGGAACTGCTTCTATTTTCATTTTGCGAGGCCGTTCAGAAAGTCATCTTTATGACCATGCATTTATATCTAAAAATAAAGGGGCAATATTATGCAGCATCGATATAAACAATCCGCACGTATATTAACGGTTTTGATGGTCATTTGGTTACTGGCGTCCTTTGCCGGCGTCGCTATGGCCGGCGCTGCGGCGGCCGCGCAAGGAGCCGCGGCTCAGCAGACTTCGTCGATCGATGCCGTGCTCGTTGTCGATATAAGCAACTCGATGAATACGAGCGACACGAATAAAGTCGGAAATGAAGCGATGAAGATGTTCATCGACATGCTATCCGCGAAAGGCGACAAGGTGGGGATTGTGGCTTATACGGACAAGGTCCAGCGGGAAAAGGCGCTGCTGAAGATTCAGTCTCCGGAGGATAAGCAGGATTTAAAGAACTTTATCGACGGACTGGACAGAGGCCCCTACACCGATATCGCGGTGGGTGTTCGGGAGGCGGTGAAGGTGCTGCAAAACGGGGCCGAACCGGGGCACGAGCCGATGATCGTGCTGCTGGCCGACGGCAACAACGATTTCAACAAAAGCTCGGGACGGACGCAAAGCGAGTCCGACCGGGAGCTTGGCGAGGCCGTTGATCAAGCGAAGGCCGCGGGCATTCCGATCTATACGATCGGGCTGAACGCGGACGGCAAGCTGAACAAGGCGCCGCTTGAGGATTTGGCCGATCAGACGGGGGCAAAATCGTTCTCGACCAGCTCGGCGGACGATCTCCCACAAATCCTTAGTGAAATCTTCGCCAGTCATTTGAAGCTCAAAATTGTACCGATCCAGAGCATGACAGGCACCGGCAGCTTCCAGGAAGTGACGGTGAACGTGCCGAACGCCAATGTGCTCGAAGCGAATATTTCCATTATGTCGTCCAAACCGGTTGAAGCGGAGCTGGTGAACCCCTCCGGCGACAAAGTGGCGGTGCCTTCGGACGACGTGATTTTGTCCAAGTCGAAGAGCTATTCCCTCATTAAGCTGTTGACTCCCGCCGAGGGGGATTGGAAGCTCAGAGTGAAGGGCGCGGCCAAGGACAAAATCGACATCAATCTCGTCTTTAACTACGATCTCAAGCTGGAGATGGACAAGATCGCCGCGAAGAGCTACAAGCCGGGTGATAAGGTGGACATCGGAGCGTATCTGACGAGCAATGGGCAGAAGCTGCAAAATGACGAGCTGTACACGAACATGAACGCGGTGCTCATCGTGAAGGACCTGGATAGCGGCAAAACGGAAGAATTGAAGCTGAACAACACGGGCGAGCGATTTGAAGGAACGTTTCGTTTTGCCGAAGCCCACGATTATGAATTAAAGGTCCGCGCCGAGGAAAAAAGCTTCTACCGGGAAACCGATCCGGTGACGCTGAGCGCCAAAGATAACGCCGGCGGAGCGGCGGCTACGCCGGCCGGTCCCCCGGCAGGGAGCGCAGAGAAGCCGTTCCCTTGGCTGATCGTTGCCGGTTCGGCAGTGGCTCTAGCCGTGCTCGCCGCGGCCGCCTACTTTATTGCCGGCACGGTCAAGCAAGCGAATCGCGGCTTCGTGGGCCAGATCGTCATCGAGATTCGCGACGAGAACACGAGCGAGAAATCCTTCCCGCAATATAAGAAGCTTACCGCGTTCAAGGGCAAGTTTAATCTCCATCAGCTGCTGCAGCTGGCGCCCGAACTGAAGGAAACGGAGAAAGTCGTGTTCACCCCGGCCAAGGGAGACCGCATTACCCTGCGCAACGCTTCGGCCGCGCGCCTCGAGAAATCCGGACGGGCCGTGGATGCCGCCGCCGGGCTTGAGCTCAAAAGCGGGGATCGCGTGTCCTTGTCGCTGCAACAGATCGACAAAACGATTTTCATCGAGTACCTGGTGTGACTGCTTAATCAATATAAGTTGAACTAAAGAAAGGGGGGTGTAAGGCAAGAGTGTGAAATGGTTCTGAAGAAACGGCAGTGGTCGCCTTTGTGAGCGGATTTCTACCTTGTATGAATCTACTTAATTCTAGAAATCCGGGAACAACAGCGATCGTAAGAACATTTCACACGGCTGCCCTTATCCGTACAATCTATAATTCAACTTATCGACCCTATTCTAGGAGGAAAACAAATGAAGCCGATCGTTAGAGAGCATATTCAGCAATTGGATGTTTCGCTTGGCGGAGGGATCGTCAGCGATAAAATTCGAGTAGATACGATTGATAACCCGATCCTCATTATCGGTCTTGGCGGAACCGGGATCGATGCCCTGCTGCGCTTGAAATATCAAATTAACCGCAGATTCAGGCTGCCGGAAGATCCGTTGTCCAAGAAAAAACGCGATAAGCCGGACAATGTGGAATTTCTCGCGTTTGAGACCAATGAGCAGGATCGCAGCAAACGGTACAAAGGCATCGGCCTCGATCCGATCAATGAATTCGTGCTGCTGTCCAACCCGGAGATCGGCGGCCTGCTGCAAAACCGCAGCATTTTGGAGCCGTACATTACGGATTGGCTGTCGCCCGAGCTTAGCATCACCGACGGCATGAACGGCGCGGCCGGTGTCCGTCAGGCCGGACGGCTGCTGCTGTTCACGAAGATCAACCAGGTCGTACAGGCGATCGACAAGAAAATTAAAACCTTGTCCGTGGGCACCAACAAGAAGCTGATGGTGTTTCTGCTTACCGGCTTGTCCGGCGGCACGGGCAGCGGCTGCTTCCTCGATATCGCTTATATCGTACGCGGCATTATCGAGCGCGATCACGGCTCGGCCGGGATTGACCGGGTGAATATCCTGGGCTATTTGTTTACGCCGGATATCAATTTGTCCAACAAAAGCCTTAGCGAGCATACGCGCGAGTACATCAAGAAAAACGGCTACGCCGCGCTGAAAGAGCTTGATTACTGGATGAACGTGGATCATCGCAGCGAAAGATTCAAGCAGCAGTACGGCAATATTTTGAACGTCAACTCTCCGCTGCCTCCGTTCAACCTGTGCCATTTGATCTCGGCGACCAATACGGAGGGCAAGCTGCTGGAAAACGCCTATGACTACTGTATGAACGTAACCGCCGAGAACATTACGAACTTTATGGCCAATGAAGAAAAGCAGTCCGGCGAGGAATTCGCCATCCATGACTATATCAGCAATATCCGCACGAATATTGCGCAAATGAACAAGGTCTATCCGGCCAACTATGAATACAACATTATCGGGGCCTCCTCGGCGGTGCTGCCAATCGAAGAGATGACGACCTATTTGGCCTACCGTCTGTTCGACAAGATGGAGAAAATGTTCCATCAGGCTCCGACCCAGGAGGAAGTGGAGAAGTTTGCCCGCAAGCTGGGCGTCGATCTGGACAGCATCGTCAAAACCTTCGAAGCCCGCGTGCCCGAGCCGCTTCCGGGTTACGAAAACAGCGAACGGCTGAGCTATGCCAACGTCGTGAAGTCCCAGGTCGTGAACCTGGATACGGAGCTGGAGCAATCCTTCCTGGCCCGGGCCAGAGAAGAGTACATCAAGGCGAAAAAGCAGCTTCCGGGCGAGCTTCTGGAGCAGTTCAGCGACCAGATTCGCCGGCTGTTCCTGCATCCGGAGCAGGGGCCGTTTTATGTCTCCAGGCTGATTCATACGGAAAAAGGCTTCTGCCTGCTGAAGATGCTGCTCTCCTACATTGAGACGCTGCGCGAGAATCTGCTCAGGATTCCCCGTGAGATTGAAGCGGCGCAGGATCATGCCCAGGAGAAGCTGGGCGACGCCAAAAGCGCGTTCGTATCCAAGGAGAAGAAGAAAAACGCCTATATTGAAGCCAAAATCAATGAATACTGGCTCCACGCGGATGTGGAGCGCACCGAGCAAATGATCGAATTTTACGAGGACCTGTACGACCTGCTGAACCGGGAAAACAACCGCATTTACAGCGTATTCACGGAAATCCTGAACGCGCTCAGCTCGATTTTCTCCAAGAACGGGGACATTTTGACGAGCGGCGAAGAGCAGGTGGATCATAAGGGCAACAAAACCTACTATTGGAACATCGTCAGCGTGCCTGACATTTCCAAAGTGGTCAGCGGCATTATGGAGCAAAAGGATGTCGACGATCTCATTCGCGATTTTGCAGCAGAATTGCTGGACAACTCGAACCAGTGGGTCAAAGAGCAGGAAATCGATATCGTCAGCTCCATTTCCGATTTCCTTTCGGAAAAATTCGGCGATCTCATTACGAAATCGATGGAGGATTTCCTGATCATCAAATACGGACAGGATGAGCCGATCGAAAAATTCGTCGAGCGCCATATCGCCAGCAAGCTGGATGAAGAGGCCGTGCCGGTGTTCCATTTGTCGAACAGCACGGGCAACCTGCATTTCCCTTCCTGGGGGTTTGTATCCGTTCCGGTCAAGGCGCCGAGCATCCTGAAGGGGATTCGCAATTACCAGAACAATGCGATCGGCAAGTCCCATTTCACGGTGAAGGAAAGCGAAGTGAAGAACCGCATTTTCTGGTTGAACACGCGCAACGGCGTGCCGCTTTTTGTCTACACGCCGCTTAAGGTTTACGAGGAAAGCTACGAACGGACGATTCTCGATAAAGAAGGCATCGGCCGCCACCTGGTGCAGACGGAAAAGAACAACTGGACCTACCTGCCGTCGCCGATCCCTGAGAAGTCCTGGGGCGAAACTTACGTCAACCCGCGCGTGAAAAGCTATAATGCCCGCGTGCGCGAAGAGTTTGCCAAAGCGCTGGCGTTAAAGGTCATCGTGGAAAAGGACGCCGATCAAAATACGAGCAGCCGTTATTCGGTCGTGTTCACGAAGCCGTTCTCCCTGCAGGATAAGCTGGCGGCGTACGATATGCGCCTTGAGGCCGCAAAGCCGAATTTGGGCGAAGTGAAGCGGGCGGCCGTCGAACTTAAGCGGCTGCTTGCGGAGGGACTTCCGCAGGAGAGCGTTAAGGATATCTTCGGCAGCATCAACGAAGAGATGGCCAAGGAGAATTTGATCCGTTCGCCGCAGCTGACGGCCGCCGTACGGCAGGAAATCGCCAAGTACGTTGAAATCGCGGCGATGGCGGCGAAGCTGGACGCGGTGCTGGAGCAGCATCAGGATGAGGAGAAGTGGCTCGAGCAGTTCATTGAGGCGCTGTATACCGGCACGGTGACGAAGAAAGGCGCGCTGTATGTATACGATCGCGATCCGGAAGAAGAGGCCTGGGAGCCTTTTGCCAACCTGATGAAAAGCCAGAATTATGTGGAATATGAAGTGTTTGTCCATTTCAGAGGCCTGGATGAGAAGAGCCGCAGCACACTGATGCGCAAGGCGTCGCGCCGTGCCGCGGAGCTGACGGCTTCCGAAAATATCGAGCCGCTCCTGCAAACGCTCGATGAGCTGGCCGCACGATTCCTGGAGGGGCGGGACTCGCTGGAATATGAAAGAGCGGCGCTGGCGAACGGTGACGAAATGTATCAGTTCTACAAGCAGGTTGCCGCGAAGCTGAACGACATCCGCAGAAGGCTGAAATAATGGTCAGACGGAAGCTTGCGCAGTTCGCCGCCGAGTATGACCGGTCCGAAGAGCGGCTGACCGGGGGCGATGACCAGAGCAGCATTCATTATCCCGCCGTGTTTCTGTTTATCGGAGACAAAAGCCGTGAGGCCATCCAGCCGATCATGCGGATGAACGAGAAGAAATGGGAAAACAGCGAGGGATTGATTTATTTATACGCAGGCTCCGCGGGCGAGCCTGCTGACGCTCGTCTGCTGGACTATCATTTTCCGGTGGCGGCGCAAGAAGAGGCGAACCCGCAAACGCTCCGCCCCGGCCTATACCGGCGGTTCTATGCGGATGCGCAGGGCTTGCCGGAGCTTAACCGTGTTTTACGGCAGGCCAGCGGAGCTCTGGCGGAGTACGGAAGGCTGTACCCGGCCTTTGACCGGGTGCGCCTCTCGATCGTTACGCGGGTCGACGATCCGTTTAATGTGCTGGTTCCGGAAATATCGCTGCTCGCGGAAGCGATATTCCGCCAGTCGTTCAAGGCGGTGCAAATGGATTTGTACGCCTTGATCAACGAGCGCGAAGGGGCCGAAGCTTTTGGATACAGCAGCTCGCTTGGCGTCGCTTTTTTGCGCGAGCTGAACCTGATGCAGCAGCCGGATTTCGCATTGACCGCCCCGCTTCACGTTACCGAGGACGGACTGGCGATTCCGGTTTCGCATCCGCCTTCGCCATTGTTCGATCTCGTCTATATTTTATCGGATCGCGACGAACGGGGAATTGCCTCAAACCAGGGAATGCAAGGCTGCTATGAGGCGATATCCCATATTAGTTTGCTTAAGAACAGGCAGTACAAGGAGCAGATGTTCCACGCGAACAATGCGGCTTACAACAATACTTCCTTCAAAAACAACATCATGACCGAATCCGGGCGGCAGGGTTTTGTTTCGGCCGGATTGTCCAAGGTGAAGCGTCCGAACCAGTCGATCGCGCTGGCCGTTCTGTATCATTTTTACAGGGGATTGCTCACGAGGATGAAGCAGGAGCCCGGGTTATCGGCGGCGGAGAAGCTGGCCTTTTTCGGAGTGGACGCAGCAGCCCTGGATCGCGCCTCCCTGCAGTTGACGCCTTCGCAGGAACGCTTAAACGAAATGCATGGTTTGATGATGAACGATATTAGCTACGCGGCAATCCGCAAGCTGCCTTTGAAGGAAGCCGAGGAAGCTTTGTTCGGCGGCGGCGGGGAAGCCTTTTTCCGCAGCAACTTCCAAGAGGAGGCGGCGCGCCGTCTGCAGGAATTCCGGGCCGGTGAATGGCTGGACGCGGCGATCAAGCAGTCGCTTTCGCAGCATCCCGATGTGGAGATCTATTCCTTGGCGGCCTGGACCGCGGATGAGGCGGATGATGGCTCTTCGGGCATTATGGACCAGCTTAGGAACGGCCGCAGGGAAACGGAGATGCTGCTGGCATCGGCCAAAGCCGAGCTGGAGCAATTCCGTCAGGGCTGGGTGGAGGAGCAGAGCTTTCCGCGCCTGCCGATGATGGACCGGCATAATTTACGCAGCTTGATCCGTTATTTGTTTGACCAGGTTTATTCCAGAAGAAGGGAAATCCTGCTGCTGGAAACGAAGCTAACGCTGATCGCCAAGTTCGAAGAAGCGATTCGGCAACTGCATGACCGGTACCGCGCCGTGATCAATCAGCTCGAAGTGATGGAGCAAATGCTTCGCGACACGGCACTCGTCAGCACCCAGACCGCGGACGATTATATCGGCCAGAATATTATGGAGTACTACGAGCGGGTCACCGCCGAAATTATGGAGCAATGGGAAAGCAAACGGGGAAAGCAGGCGTTTTTTGCGGACAGTATGATGGGGGATTCCCGCCGCTTGCTTGAGCATGGGATCGAGGGGTTGGCGGACCGGCTCATCGGAGTATGCCGCACCGCGATTTTAACGTCGCCGATGTTTTCGCGCGCGTTCGAGGAGGAACTGCTGCAGCGCGCCAATGTGACGGTAGAATACGGCAACAGGTCCGTGCTTACCAAGGAAGAGCTGTTCAAGAAGCTGTACCGCATTTTGGAGGATAATGCCGCGATCCAGCTTCGTCTCTACGATTACACCCAGGAGCACCGCTATGAGGAAAAATATGTTTTCGGCGATTTTACGAGCGAGTTTGTGCAGCATATTTTTCAGGCGGATGAGTCGTCGAGAATTTACAAGCTTGGTTGTGTGCACGAGAAGCGCAGCAGCGGCGTAGAGAAGCTGAATCTGATGGGGGGCTTCCACCTCGAAGATCTGATGTATTACGTAAACGGGAAAGTGTACTATGAGACTTATGTCAAAAACGGGTACGAGTTTCACGGAATCGACCAATCCAGGCTGCCAGAGCTCTGTTGACCTGCCCGCCCCCAAAATTATGATGAGACAGGTTTTGAGCACCGAGAAGGTTGGATGAAGCTAGGGTCTGAGTAGCGGAGCGTACGTTTTGGGTACGTGAGCAACGGAAAGCCCGGCTGAATTCAAGATTCGACACCCGATCCGCTTCTTGACTTGCTTCGTGATCGGAAGATGACTTTTTGAACTACCGTTTCAATGAAGGTTCAAAAAGACAGGTTTTGAGCACCGAGAAGGTTGGATGAAGCTAGGGTCTGAGTAGCGGAGCGTACGTTTTGGGTACGTGAGCAACGGAAGGCCCGGCTGAATTCAAGATTCGATGCCGAATAACTTCGTGGTTTACTTCGTGATCAAAAGATGGCTTTTTGAACTACCTCTTAAAGGAAGGAAGTGCAAGAATGCAGCGTAAAATTAACTGGCTCCTGGTGCTGTTCAGTCTCATCGGCGGAGCGGTTGGGGCCGTGATCGGCGAACTGCTGCTTGGCGAGCTATCGGGCAGGCTGCCTGGATTTGTCGTGGTGGGGCTCTATTTTGGCATCCTGGCCTTGTCCGTCGGCTTATTCTGCCTGATTGCCGAAATGATCTCCCCGCGATTGAGCGGGGCGTCCTGGAGGCAGCGGTATGTCGGTACTTCGTGGAAACTGCTCGTTCCGGTAACCTTGGTCATGCTCCTGCTCGCGGGAGCGCTTTTTGAGTTTTTGTATGAGCTGAATGTAGGACGGGCGCGAACGGTGAAAGATATCGTCCTGATTATTGATAATTCCGGGAGCATGCAGGAGACCGATCCGGATGACCGCCGTTATGAAGCGGCGAAGTCCCTGGTCGGGCAAATGGATAGCGGCAAGCAGGTTGCCGTTATCAGTTTCGATGATCAGCCCGTGCTCATTCAGCCTTTCATCCGTGTCCGTGATCAGAGTGCAAAAAACGAAGTCAACGCCGCGATCGACGCGCTTGAACCGACGAATGCGGGAACGGATATCGGCGAGGCGCTGCAAGCGGCGATGGAACAGATCAAGGGGCAATCCGGCTCCAGAGGCGCGATGGCGATTCTGCTGTCGGACGGGGTCAGCTCCGTTAACCTGCCGCAAGTGCTTGCCGATTACCAGGATCGCGGCGTAGCCGTAAATACGATCGGCCTTGGCCTCAGCGCGCCGGGAGGCAATATTGAAGGGGCGGCGCTGCTCCAGGAAATCGCCGCTCAAACCGGCGGGCAATATTATGATGTGGCCGATGCGTCCAACCTGACCTTTGTGTTCCAGAAAATATACGACAACAACCGGGATGAACGCACTTTAGTGACGGAGCGTACCGGAACGATGGAAAATAGCCCGTATTACATGATTCTGCGAATCGTGTTTATACTCGGACTGGGCGCGCTGCTTGGCCTCGCGCTCGGCATGATGTTCGATAACCGGCATTTGGCCAAAAGCTTTACGATAGGCGGAGCTGTGTCCGGACTGCTTGCGGGCGTCCTGCTGGAGCAAGGCCTCGGCGGATGGCAACCGGGAGACGCGCTGATCCGGCTGCTTGCCTGCCTCGTGCTGGCCGCCGTGATGACGATGTTCACGCTTGCCGTACCGGTCCCGGCGGACGGTGTCCGGTCTGCTATGCGCCGTAGAGGAGCTGCTGTTCAGAACGGCGCGGCCGGATATCAGGAGCCTGCCCGAAACCGGCGCAATAGCGGATTTTAAAGGGCAAAGGGGGCATTGCGATGCGATTCGTCGAGGCGGAGGAAGGCTTGCCGCTCATCACGCAGCTTAGTTACAAGATCGATGAGGATCGCTGCAAGCTGCAGTGGCAGTGGCCTGAAGGAATACAGGCGGTTTATATCGACAAGCGGTCCGCAGAGCGGGAGCGGCAGGGGGAGTACCGCAATCCCCCTTCTGCCGCCGGATTGAAGCTCTACACCCGTGAAGAGTATAAGGCGGCGGGAGGTTATGCGGACCGGATCGACACGATTGGACTCGTCGCCTATACGGTTTATGCCTGCATCATGGATGACGGGGACAAACGTTTGGTCTATCAGCCTGACGGGCGGAACACCGTGGAGTTCAGTACGGGGCGGGCCAAAATCCGCTATTCCGTCTCTCATAAGAGCGGTCTGCTGCGAAAATATAAAACGGTGCAGATCTCGGTGCTCGCGGAAGTGGAGATTCCGAAAGAGGCGCTTTGTTATGTGAAAAAGCAGGGCAGTTATCCGGTAAGTATCGATGACGGGACCGTATATCCTTTTCTCAGGGATTTCCCGCCGGGCAGAAGCACCTTGCCTCCGATCGAGGTAGGGAAAAATGATTACGTACGGCTGTTTTTTACCGACGGCCCTAAGTACGGGAGATTGTACGAACTGATTCCGGAATAATTGCGCTACTATAATAAGTTGAACTAAAGTAGGGAACGAGTAAGGCAAGAGTGGGAAATGATTCTGAAGAAACTAAAAGCTTTCTGGAAGAAAGCTGCATCGGAAGCATACGCTTGGTCGCCTTTGTGAGCGGATTTCTACCTTGTTTGAATTTATTGAATCAAAAAAATCCGCGAACAACAGCGATCGTAAGAACATTTCACACGGCTGCCCTATCGCATCCAATCCATAGTTCAACTTATATAGTGAGAGGAGGAACACGATGGGTCTGTTTGATTTGTTTAAAAAGAAATCCCCGGCCGAAGAGCGGCCGTTGTTTTACGATATTGTCTGCCCCTATTGCTTCAGTAAATTCGGACCGGATGAAGTTGTATTCAGGGCGACGCATTACCGTGAAGACGATGAGGACTACGCGCTTGGCGAGGACGAAGCGCTGAATAAATACAGGGAGCGATTCGGTCTCGATACCGTCTATGAAATTGAGGCGATTTTGCGCCCCCAGGACGTTCCGGAAGAGCATCTGATCTATTCGGATCATGTCCTGACCGGACTAAACGACCGCTATGGGGAAGTGACCCGGCGCAGATTATGCCCGCACTGTCATAACGAGCTGCCGGTAACGGCGGGCAAAGTGCCCAGCAATATTATTTCCATCATCGGAGCCTCCCAGGTGGGAAAATCCGTTTATATGACTTCATTGATTCATACGCTGCAGAATACGACGGCCGATCATTTTGACGCGGCTTGTATGCCGCTTAACGCCGAAATCAGCCGCAAATTCCGGACCATCTATGAAGAGCCGCTGTTTGAGCGCGGCGAACTCTTGCCATCGACCCAGAAAGAGAAAATGCAGGAGCCTTTTATTTTTCAATTTGTGTTCAAGGATGAGTCGAAGCCGCCGCTCACGCTCGTTTTCTTTGATGTAGCGGGCGAAGGCATGGTGGATCAGGACTATCTTGGCTTGCAGGGGCAGCATATCAAAAACTCCTCAGGACTACTGTTCATGGTCGATCCGCTGCAAATCCGCTCCATCCGCGAGAAAATTCGCATCAACGCCGGAGACAAACCGGGCGAGTGGGTGTCGCAATATGATGAACCGCGCGATGTGGTACTGACGATGTTCGGGGATTTTATCGCTTATGAGGATAAGGGGAAAACGGACATCCCGACCGCGGTTGTGCTGACGAAAAGCGATATGCTGCACGCCTTGAAGGATGAAGAAGGAGAATACATCAAGTCGAACAGCAATATTTTTAACCATGTGGTGCATCGTAAATATTTTAATGTGACCGAATTTGAAAATATCGACGGCGAAATCCGCCGTTTTATTGAGAAAGTGGATCGGCCCTTTAAAGGTACGATGGACGTTTACTTCAAAAACACGGGATATTTTGCGGTATCCGCGCTCGGCAGCAATCCGGTCGATCAGAAGCTGCAAAACGTCGTGCAGCCGATTCGCGTGGACGAACCGTTCATTTGGCTGCTGTACAAATTGAATTACATTGAGGGGAGAGAATGATCGTGAAGCAAGTTTCTCCCGCAATGATTCAGCAGCAAATCTATACAAGGGAGCGGAGCGGGTTATTTCGCGGAACGGAAGGTTTTGATACGGTTGCGGCCTCGGACGGGTTGGACTCCGTGTTTATCAAGAAGCAGCTCCATCCATTCTGCGTATACGACGCTCCCGCGGAATTGGCTTCCCGGGGCGAGAAGGAGGCCGCAGGCTATCCGCCGGCGATCCATTTATTCCATACCGATGGCGGAGATACGGTGCTGGGACGGAGCATTTATCAGCCTGTGGATTTTACCGGCCTGCGCAGCGCGTTCCTTACTCATAACTACGTGATTCCGGCGGCGCGGCGGGATGAGATCGTCACCGACTACAGCCGTTATTTTGAAGCAGATTATGCCGAAAAATATTTCCAGGAGATCGGCCGGGTGCTGCCGGAGCTTGAGCATCTCCCGCAGCGGAAGCGGAACCCGCTGCTCCGGCAAAGCGGCCCATCCGGTTTGCCGGCGGGCGAATTGCTGGATGAACTGAAATTGGACGAGAAAAGCTTTAAACGGCTGCTGTTTGCCGTTATGACCGCGGTTGGCGAAGGCAGAAAAAAAGTATATGTTGCGCTGGATGTTCCGGCGGAGCAGATTACGCAATACGCCGCGGCGCTGCTTAAAGTGTTGTTCGCCTGTCTGCCGTTCGAGCAACGCCGGCGCTTCGGATTCCTTACTTACGCCAAGGAGCCGCAGAGCCGCAAACATATTCACCTGCAATTCGTGGAGCGCGGAAGCTTGCGGCCGGGTGACCGGGAAATCGAAAAAGAATATGTGTTCGATCTCGCTGCCGGACGGCTGCCGCAGGATGAGGTGGATGACGGCAGGCAGCCTTATCTCGATTTTGTATGGCGCGCGGTGGGTGAGCTTGAAAGCTTGGAGGATTTCCATCGCTTCGCGGATGATATGCTTGCGGCCAAGGAGCCGCAAAGCCGGGGGTTGTTGTCCGTTTACCACGAGCTGTGCGTGTTTTACCAGGTGGAAAAAGGCCGTTGGGATTTATACGAAAATCATAAATTAACGGTGCTGCGGGGGCTGCTCGGTTATTTGGAGCCCGCGGACGCCCCGGACTCAAGCTTGCGGCTGAACGATATATTTCTGGCCGCCTTCGACCGGGAGTTTGACCGGATAAAACAGCGGAATATCCCCGAGCTGGCGGTCGTGGAATGCTTCAGGGATTATTACCGGCTGGATGGCCGGAATTATGGTCCCAAGCTGGTCAATTATTTGATTCATGCGATTAACAAAGCGCTGGCGGAAGAACGGACAGAGCTTGCTTACGCCTTGTATGCTTTGGCCGAGAGCCAGCCCGAGCTGAGCAAAGCGTTTTTTGGCACAGTCCTGAAGCTTGACGGGCTGTCCGACAGATTGTTTGAGCCTTACATCCGCAACAAGCTGGCCGAAGCGCAGGGGCCCAAGGAAGTTCTGAACATCGTGCATAGCTGGGCGATCGCCCAGCCGGATTTGCTGCGGAACGCTTCTTTTCAGGAATATGCCGTTGAGAGTTTAACGGACAAGCTTCGCAAGCAGCAGCGCTTGCTGTCCGCCGTACACATGGTGCTGGAAAATATCCGCAAATGGGAAAGAACGCCTCTATCTGACAGCGGAATGACGATGGCCGATTCGCAGTTGGCGGAGCTTCTTTCGCTGGCCGCCAAAAACCTGCTGCTGAATGACCTGGAAGTGGACAAGCTGACCCAGGACCAAGTGGTGTCCGCCGCCTTTTTAGGCAGAACGGATGCTTTTGCCGGTTTGCAGCTTGAGGGCCGGCAGCGCAATCATGCCGATATGCTGCAGACGCTGTACGAATGGTTTACCCGGCGTGAGTCTATGGAGGATATTTTTCAAGCTTTGTCCGCAAGTGACATGAAGCGGGTACAGCAGTTGGGACGCGAGTGGCTGCAGTCCGGCATCGAGCTGGTGCAGTTTGGAAAAATCGTGCTGGCGTTTTATCAAGACGCCGATTCCGGGTTTGCCGATTATGATGAGGTGCTGGAGTATCTCCATCAGCATGCCAAGGATAAGGAAACGATTTACGAGTTCATGCTGTGGTCGCAAGGCCATCCGTATTTCGCCGGGTCCAAGGGCCTGGTTCCAGCCTACGCCGCGGCGCTGTTAAGGTATTTTGACAAATATGACAGAAGCGCATTTAAAAGTAAGGAGTACCGGACCCTTTATTTCGAGAAAGCGGGAGCGCCGCTGGCGAAGGTGTTTGCTGAGGCGCGTCTGGCGCTCTCCTCGCCGCTGAAGCGGTTTTTGGCCCAAAACGGGAAAAAAGTCGGAGCGACCATGATCGTTCTGGCCTCCGGTCTGGTTGTGACCGCCGGTATTTTGTTCGTGATGCAGCAGCAAGGGATGCTGGGGCCCAAAACGCCTGTTGAAGCAAACCAGCCGCCTGCTCAGGCAGAGGAACCGGAGGCGCTTGTCTACGCAGACAACGTTGCAGGTGCCGATGATACGGAAACGACTTCGCTTGTATTTCTGTTCCCAGGGGCGGAGCAGTGTACTGCCTTTGTTCCGTCAGCCTTGACGATCGAGTCTTCGGGGGGCTCCGCTCAGCAATTTACGAATTTGAAATACGAAAGCAATTGTACCGCTGAAAGTTCCGGTGCCGGAGATTCGGGGACGGCGGGGACGACCGGACCGAGCGGCGCGGCCGGCGGAGCAGGAACCGACGATGCGAAAAGTGATGATGCGGCTGCAGGGGGAAATGAGGGAGATGCCGCTAAAGATACGAAGGAAAATGTGAAGGAAAACGGGAAAGAAAATGTGCAGGGAAATGCCGGGGGAAATACGAAGGAAAGTGTAAAGGAAACGGCAGGGGACCAGGGCTCTGGACTATCCGGAGATAAGGAAGCCGGTTCAAACGGCGGAACCAATGCAACGGACGCGACCAAAGCAACGGATACAACGGGTGCAGGCAATGGAACCAAGGGAACCAGAGGAACCGATGCAGCCGACGCGGCCGATGCAACCAATACGAAAGACAAAACCAATACGAAAGACAAAGCCAATACAAGCGATAAAACCAGTAAAACTGATAAAACTGCTGCAAACGGCGCAACCAATAAAACTAATAACACCGAGACCAATCCGGCCGGCAAAACCAATAAAGCCGGAACAAATTCAGCCGGAGCATCCGGCACCGGTCAGCTTGACGATGCTTCCAATCCCAAGTCCGATAAGTCAATCGGGGCTGGGGGCGAAGGAATGAAGGAGTCGGCGTACCCGTATCGTGTTGCGGTTTCATTAGGCATGAAGCTGGATGTCCCGGCAGGTAGCCTGATCAAGTTGGGCGATCAACAGTTTACGGTCATTACTCGCGAAGAGGCCCAGTCAATGATGAGTCCGGTAGAATCTCCAGTAGAATCTCCGAAACAATAACCGTATGCGGCGGGTGCGCTTATGAAGTGTGGCCAGATAGCCAAGTTGACGATAGTAATGGGGTGGCGTAACCAAATCAATTGCAAATGTGCAGTTGATTTTCCGCCAAAGGCCCTTAAAGCGCAAGTGAAATGCAAAAATGCATTTGTTTTGTGTGAAATTGGAAGGATATGGTACTATGGCTGGGGATGAACTGCACTTTTGCAGTTGAGACGCTCGTTTCGAGTCATTTCGACGGAAATCGCCTGCACTTTTGCGTTTCGCCGCCTTTCGCAAGCCCCGATCCATCGTACTCCCCATGCCAGACGGGGAGTAGGATAAAGAACTCGCCGCAGGCCAGGGCAATAGCGGTAAAAAAGGGCGTTATAATCGGCAATGTAGGGAGTCCAGATAAAATAGAGGAATTTTTTGCCGCTATTTTTAGTGGAAGGGGGCCCTGGGCCCCCTTTTTCCATCTTGGCCCCCAAATAGGAACAAAAAGTTCCGCTATTTGACGAGAGTGGGGCAATATGATCAAAATAACGACTTAAATTACCGCTATTTGGATGTAAACTAGAAAGTAGACACGCTGTAACAGCCATTTCCCAGCAAGGAGTTGGGGGAAAGGTAATTTTTACGAAAAGCGAGCAGGCCCCCGTCCGGATTTCCGAGGCGGGGCCTGTTTGTTTTGCAGTAGCCTGACCAACCGTATCAATTCGTCTTCGACTTATTGTAGATGTCGAATGCCACGGCGAGGAGCAGGACGAGCCCTTTGATGCCCTGCTGCCAGTCGACGCCAAGCCCGATGAGCGACATGCCGTTGTTCATCACGCCCATGACGAGCCCGCCGATGATCGCGCCGACTACGGTGCCGATGCCGCCGGAAGCGGAGGCACCGCCGATAAAGCAGGCTGCGATGGCGTCCAGCTCAAAGTTCGTGCCGGCCTTCGGCGTGGCCGAGTTGAGCCGGGCGGCGAAGATGAGGCCGGAGAGCGCGGCCAGCGCGCCCATGTTGACGAACACCCAGAACGTCACTTTTTTCGTCTTGACCCCCGACAGCGTGGCGGCCTTCTCATTGCCGCCGAGCGCGTAGATATGCCGGCCGGGGACCATGCGGTTCATCACGAAGGAGTAGATGACGATCAGGAAGAACAGGATGATCAGAATGTTCGGAATGCCGTTATAGGTGGCCAGTACCAGGGTAAAAAGATTGATCACCGCCACCAGCACGGCGATTTGCAGCATAAACGTCCACATCGGCGGCACTTCAAACTGATACTTTATCTGCGTCCGGCGCTCCTTCCATTCCTGCCAGATGTACAAAATGGACAGCAGGATGCCGAGCACGACCGTTAATACGTGCAGCCCGCCGCCGCCGAACCAGTCGGGGATGAACCCGGAGCTGATGCGTTGGAACGATTTCGGAAACGGTGCGATCGACTGCCCGCCCAGCACAATCATCGTCAGGCCGCGGAACAGCAGCATGCCGGCCAGCGTCACGATAAACGCCGGGATTTTGACGTAAGCGACCCAGAAGCCCTGCCAGGCTCCGATCAGCGCCCCCATGATCAGCGCAAGGATCACCGCCAGAAACGTGGGCACTTGCCAGTCGACCATCATGATCGCCGCCAGCGCGCCGATAAAGGCCGCGACCGAACCGACGGACAAATCGATGTGTCCGGTGATGATGACGAGCACCATGCCGATCGCCAGCACGAGAATGTAGCTGTTTTGCAAAATCAAGTTCGTGATATTCAGCGGCTTCAACAGAATCCCGTCGGTCAAAATTTGAAACAACACCGTAATGAACACCAGTGCGATGATCATCCCGTACTGGCGGATATTTTTGCGGAAAAGTTCGCTAACTGCTTGCATCTGCCTACCCCCTGCCTCGAGTCATCGATTTCATCAACACTTCCTGCGTCGCATCCTTGCGGGCGACCTCCCCGGTGATTCGCCCTTCGCTCATGCAATAGATGCGGTCGCACATGCCGAGAATTTCCGGCAGCTCCGAAGAAATGAACAATATCCCTTTGCCCTCGTCCGCGAGCTGATTGACGATCGAGTAGATTTCGTATTTGGCTCCAACATCGATGCCGCGCGTCGGCTCGTCGAGAATGAGAATTTCCGGCTGCGCGTAGATCCATTTACTGAGCACGACCTTTTGCTGGTTGCCGCCGCTGAGGTTCACCGTTTTTTGCAAAATGCTCGGCGTCTTGATATTGAGCTTCTTCCGGTACTCCTCCGCGACAAGCACTTCCTCCTGTTCGTGAATGACGCCGCGGCGGGACAGCCTGCCAAGACTGGTGAGCGAAATATTCCGCTTGATATCGTCGATCAGGATCAGGCCGTATTGCTTGCGGTCCTCGGTGACATAAGCGACGCCGTGCGCAATAGCCTGGCTGATGGAGTCGAACCGGACCTCTTTTCCGTGCAGGAACAGCCGGCCTTTAATTTGCCTGCCGTAAGAACGCCCGAAGATGCTCATCGCCAGCTCCGTTCGGCCCGCGCCCATCAAGCCGGCGATCCCGACGATTTCGCCGCGGCGGATCGTCAGGTTGATATCGTCCAGCACCTTCCGCTCCTCCTGCTGCGGATGGTAGGCTTCCCAACCCCGAACCTCGAAGATTACTTCGCCGATACGGGGTTCGCGTTCAGGGTATCGATGGGTTAAATCGCGTCCGACCATGCCTTTGATAATCATGTCCTCGGTCACCTGATCCGCCTTCATATCGAGCGTTTGGACCGTTTTGCCGTCCCGCAAAATCGTGATCGCATCGGCCACCTTGCTGATTTCGTTCAATTTGTGCGAGATGATGATCGAGGTGATGCCTTGTTTTTTCAGCTCCAGGATGAGCGCCAACAGGTTTTCGCTGTCGCTTTCGTTGAGCGCCGCCGTCGGTTCGTCCAGGATGAGCAGCTTGACCTGTTTGGCCAGCGCTTTGGCGATCTCCACCAGCTGCTGTTTGCCGACGCCGAGATCGAGCACCCGGGTGGCCGGCGATTCGTCCAGCCCGACGGTTTCGAGCAGCTTCCGCGTTTTGATCGTCGTTTCGTTCCAGTCGATAAGCCCGCGCTTTTTTTGTTCGTTGCCGAGAAAAATATTTTCCGCGATCGACAGATACGGGATCAGCGCCAGCTCCTGATGGATAATGACGATGCCGAGCTGTTCGCTTTGCTTGATATCCTTAAACTCGCAAAACCGGCCGTTAAACAAAATGTCCCCCTCATAGGTGCCATGCGGATAAACGCCGCTTAACACTTTCATCAGGGTAGATTTTCCGGCACCGTTTTCCCCGCAAAGCGCGTGGATTTCGCCTTCCGCTACCTGTAAATTGACGTCGCTGAGCGCCTTGACGCCGGGAAACGTTTTGGTGATGCCCCTCATTTCCAAAATAAGTTTTCGCAAGTGCCGCCACCTGCCTTTCTGCCGCGTTGATGTAAAACAGCGGCGGCCGGGAAAGCCGTCCGCCGCGGGAGCCGGTTTGCCGCTGTACCGGCTTGCTGTGATGCCATTTCCGTAGTCCGCGTATCTCCGGCCGCGGGGCTACAAGCCAAGCTCCTCTTTGGTGTAATAACCGGTCTCGACCAGCGTTTTTTCCACATTGTCCTTATCCACGGAGACCGGCTCCAGCAAATAGGAAGGGACAACCTTCACGCCGTTATCGTATGTTTCGGTATCGTTCACTTCGGCCTCCGTGCCTTCGAGGATGCTTTGTGCCATGGCCACCGCTTTTTTGGCGAGCTCGCGCGTGTCTTTAAATACGGTTTGCGTTTGTTCGCCCGCCAGAATCGATTTGATCGAAGCGAGTTCGGCGTCCTGGCCGGTCACGATCGGCAGCGGCTTGTCGCCGGTGCCGTATCCCACGCCTTTGAGCGAGGAGAGGATGCCGATGCTGATGCCGTCGTACGGGGACAGCACGGCGTCGACGTTTTCCGTCGAATAGTGGGCGCTCAGCAAATTGTCCATCCGCGCCTGGGCGGTGGCCCCGTCCCAGCGCAGCGTGGCGATTTGCTCCATTTTCGTCTGTCCGCTGCGCACGACCAGTTTGCCCGAGTCGATATAAGGTTGCAGCACCGACATGGCGCCGTCATAGAAGAAATAAGCGTTGTTGTCGTCCGGCGAGCCGCCGAACAGCTCGATGTTGAACGGGCCTTTGCCGTCTTTGAGGCCCAGTTTCTCTTCAATGTAGGCGGCCTGCTGCACGCCGACCTTGAAGTTGTCGAAGGTGGCATAATAGTCGACGTATTCGCTGTTCATGATCAAGCGGTCGTAGGCGATGACCTGAATGCCTTGATCATGGGCTTTTTGCAGCACATCGGTCAGCGAGCCCCCGTCGATCGCCGCGATCACCAAAATTTTCACGCCTTTGGTGATCATGTTTTCGATTTGCGATACCTGATTTTCGATGACGTCTTCCCCGTATTGCAGATCCGCAGTGTAACCGAGCGCTTCGAATTCCTTCGCCATGTTCTGGCCGTCACCCACCCAACGCTCCGACGATTTCGTCGGCATGGCGAGGCCAACCGTGCCTTTGCTGGCACCGGAGTTTCCGCCACCGCCACTGCCGCCGTTGCCGGTACTGCTTCCGGCCTCGTTGCCGCCGCCGGCTCCGTTGCCGCCTGTTGCTCCATTGCCGCCGGCCCCGCCGTTTCCGCATGCCGCCAGCGTCAGAACAACGACCAGCGCCAGCAGGATTGTCGTGAATTTTTTCATGACCCAACCTCCCGATTGAAAATTCTATATAAGCTGAACCAAAGAATCGTACCGGAGTAGGCAAGAACAGTTCATCCGGTTGCCTCCAACCGCACAATCATAAGTTCGGCTTATATGGTTTGAATGCGTTTGCAAGATGAGTATAGCAAGGGACAGGGGAGGGCGTATTTACAATGAATCTACTCTTTTTATAAAAATCCAACTAAAGTTTTGGCACAGCTTTGAAATAGGTGTGCCGGGGGAAGGACGCCGCCGAAGGTGATGTAGCGTAAAGGACACTAGGGGCTCTATTGCCGCAGAAACAGGAGATCACAAAATGTAACGGGAAATCAGCAAATAAGGTCATTTGAGTCCGTTAGCGTAGAATATACGTGGTATACACGCGGTATACACCCGGACAAAAAAGGGAAAAAAACGAAAGAAGAAGAAACCGGGGGTCACTCGGTTCCTTCTTCTTTGAGGTTGAACGCGCCTTTGCGGTACTGGAGCGGGGAAATGCCGGTGGTCCGTTTGAACGCCGTGCTGAAGTAATGCTGCGTTTCATAGCCGACTTGTTCGGCGATTTCCGCGATCGTCAGCTCCGTCGCGTTCAGCAGCTGAGCTGCCCGGCGGATGCGGATTTGCGTCAAATAGCTGTTGAACGAGGCGCCCAGCTCCTGCTTGATCACCCGGCTTAAATAGACGGGGGAGGTTTGCAGCGCCCCGGCCATTTTTTCCAGCGTCAGCCGGCGGTCGGCGAAGTGCTCCAGCATGTACTGTTTGGCCCGGCGCACCAAAGGCGAGATGGCGGTTTCTTTCATCACCGCGGCTTTGCCGCTGCGGTAAACGGCGGGCAGGTCCGTCACTCCGCCGCCGCTGCCGCCTTCGGCCAGATGAACGTCGACGGCGATCTTCAGGTTGGCCCGCACCGCGGTTTCGATGCGGTGGAAATCCGCTTCCGCCTCCAGGCTCCACAGCAGTACGACGATGAGTCCGAACGGGTCGCGGAATATCGCCTTGGGGTAGGAGGAGAGCAGTTCGGAAGCGATATTTTCGATCGCGAACAAGTACAGCTGGCGTTCGGATTCCTTCATGGCCGCCGGCGCGCCGGCGGGCTCGCGCAGCCGGATCACGCCAAGCCAATCCGGGCAGGCGGCAGGCAGCTTTAGAAACTGCAGCTGCTCCAAAATCTCGGCCTCCGTCATGCTGCCGTCCACCCATTCCTGGCAGAACCGTTCCCGCAGCAGCGGATAACTGCGGGAGATTTGCCGGGAGGCGGCCTGCCAATGGAGCTGCCGTTCCGCCTCCTCCTCAAGCTCCGTCCGGACCTGCAGCAGCACCTTTTCGAGCTGCGCCGGGTTGGCCGGTTTGAGGATATAATCTTTGACCTGAAGGCGGATCGCCTTTTGCGCGTAGGCGAATTCGTCATGGCCGGTAATAATGACGATTTTGCAGCCCGGGAGCTGCTCGCGGACGCGCTTCATCAGCTCGATGCCGTCCATGATCGGCATATTGAGGTCTACGAGCAGTATATGAACACGATGCCGGACGGCGAGTTCCAGCGCTTCTTCGCCGTCCTCGGCTTCCGCGGCAACCGTAAGCCGCAGCTGCTCCCAGTTGACGCTGTCCCGGATGCCTTCCCGAATGATCATCTCATCGTCGGCAATCAGCACCTTCCAGCGGAAATCAGGGGACAGACTGTTTTTGTTCATGCCCTTCTCCATACGCTCACTCATGGTTTATCCTCTCCCAACGTACGTTGTTCTCCCGGATCAGCGGGTGCGTCACCGTCACGACCGTTCCCCGTCCTAATTCGCTTTGAATGGCGATTCCGTATTTGGCGCCGAACGTCAAAGCGATCCGCGCCTGCACGTTCAGCATGCCGTACCCCTTGCCATCCGCGGAATCGGGGGCCGGTTCAGGCTTCGGCGAAGGGAGTTCGGCAGCGGCTGCCCCCGCGGATTGCAGCTGCCTTTGCAACTGGGCCAGCCGCTCGGGGGGAATGCCTTTGCCGTCGTCGCGGATCGTGACCACTAGCAAGCCGCCGTCTTCGGCCGCTTCGATCACGATATGCCCCGGCCCCCGGCGCTCCTTGATCCCGTGATAAATCGCGTTTTCCACGATCGGCTGCAGCATCAGCTTCAAGACATAAACGCCTTGAAGCTCCGGGGCGATATGCAGCGTGTAATCCAGCTTGTTTTGGTACCGGACATGCTGGATTTGCAAATAGCTGCGGACATGCTCCAGTTCGTCGCTCAGCGGAATGATGTCGTTGCCTTTGCTCAGCCCGATCCGAAACAGCTTGGACAGCGATTCCGCCATTTCGGCGATATCGTCCGCGCCTTTGCGGCGGGCCATCCAGTGGATCGTATCGAGCGTGTTGTACAGGAAATGCGGCTTGATATGCGCCTGCAGGCTGCGCAGCTCGGCTTCGCGTTTTTGCCGCTCCTGCAGTTCGGTCAGCGAGAGTAGCCGGCCAATCTGCTGCAGCATCGCGTTGAACTTGCGGCCCAAATGGCCGATCTCGTCGGTGCGGTCGCTCCAGTGGCGGATCGTCAGGTCGCCGGACTGGGCCTTTTGCATAAAGGACGTGAGTTGGACGATCGGCCTGGAGATCGAGTGGGCCAAGTAGAAGGAAGCAGTCATGCCCAGCATGCAGACGACAAACACGAAGCTGACGACGTAAAAACGGATTTCCCGCATTTCCGCGGCCGACTCTTTCATCGTAAAAACGCCGACCGTCGTCCAGCCGGTAAACGGAGAGACACGGTAGATGAACTGCAGATCGCGTCCCCCGGCCCATGCCGAATACGTTCCCGAGCCCTCCAGGTTCATCCGCTCCAGCGGAATGCGGTCGGTGTAGGGCTCCGGCGGGGCGTATATCGGCTGGCCTTCCTGGTCGAGCACCGTCAAATATCCGGTTTTGCCCAACCTGACGTCCTGCGCGGCTTCGGCGATCACGCGGAGCTTCAAATCGATCAGCACAACGCCTTTGACCTGCTGGGTGTCGGGGTCGAGAATCGCCCTGACGGCCGAAACGACCTCGCTGTCCTTGTAGCTTACGTGCGTCGTTACATTGCGCTGATGCGGGTGGCCGATCACCTTGAAGATGCCTTTGCTCCGCACCGCCTCCTTGTACCAATCTTCCGCGGTCAGCTTTTCCGGAGTTCTGGCGTACATTTCGTTGCTGATGTAGTCACCCTGGCTGTTGACGACCAAAATGCCGGCCACTTCAGAGTACAATGTCGTAAAGCCTTGCAGAAATTTGCGGATCTCGAAGTGGTCCGCTTCGGATTGTCCCTCAAGAAACCGCAGCACCTCCGGATTAAAAGAGATAAAGTAGGTCATGTTTTGCAAATTTTCCACGTAGGTTTCCAGCGATTTGTTTACCTTCCCGATCAACTGCAGCGTATTGTCGGTAATTTGGCGTTCGATGATGCGGTCGACCGTCCAGTTGGTCAACAGGCCCAAGCCGATGGAAGGAAGGATGCTGATCAGCAAAAAATGCACGATCAATTTGTAGCGGATCGGCAGGTTGTTCAGGGTGAAACGGCGCAGCTCCCAGCTTTGCCCGTATCGTTTATTTCGCATAGTAATCATCCACATTCTGCCGCGTCACGACGGTGATGCCGGTGTCGGCTTGCCGGGGAATCCGCGCAGTCCCGGCATTTGGCGAGCCGCCTTGCCCATGCTTCAGCGAAAACAAAAACTGCAGGGACCAATACCCCATGTTCCAGGTGCCCTGGGCCATGGTCGCGGCGATGTCCCCGCTTTTGACGAGGTCGAGCGTGCCTTTGTCGGTGTCGAAGCTGATGATCCGGGGGCCGTTGCCCGCCTTAGACCCGGCCCCGGCCGCCCGCACCGCTTCGGCTACGCCGATGCCGCCGTTTGCCTCCGTGGCGAAGATGCCGGAGACGCTTGGGTGCGCCCGCAAAATTTCCTCCGCGGCCTGGCGGGAAGCGAGCTGATCGCCTTTGCCGTTTTTGACCTCGACGATCCGCATCCCGGGAAATTCCGCGGCGATCGTCGCGGCGAACCCGTCCGTACGCTCCTGATGATTTTGCTGATCCGGGGCGGTGACGACGGCGACTTCCCCTTGGCCGCCCGCCAGCTCGGCCATTTTCCGCGCAGCCTCCACGCCCGCCGCGTAATTGTCGGTGCCGAGGAACGAATATGCTTTGCTCCCCGGCGCGTTGGAGTCGAACAGGACGACCGGGATGCCGGCGTCGACCGCCTTGTCGATCGTGGCCGTCAGCAGGGAGGGATGGATGGCGGAGATGGCGATGCCGGCCGGTTTTTTGGCGATGACCTGCTCCAATACGGTGATTTGCTCATGGACGTCGCGCTGGGTGGAGCCGCGGTATTCCACCGATACGTTTAAGGCCTGGGCCGCGTCCTCAAAGCCTTTCAGCCCGCTTTTCCAGTAATCGATGCCCATTTGGAACGTTACCATGACATATTTTTCGCCGATTTCCCCGCGCAGGCCGCCCGTTCTCCACTGCTCGTTCATGCGGCTCTGCTGCGCCCGGAAATCCAGCACGTAAAGCGCAAAGCAGGCGATCAGCAGCAAATAGACGATCCAAATCTTTTTCATATGAAACCCCTTTCAAAAGATAGGTCCGAAAAAGGAGATGAACTTCGACAACATCATACTATGTTTCGCCGGAAAATATCATTATGTTTTTGCGACGCCGTTAAGCTGCCGGGTTAGTTCAGTCACAATATTGTTATTTTAAATCGTGGTAAGCTAAATTTAAGTTTCTGAGCGCGGGGGAAGAATAGAAGGAAGTCAAGTCTTAAAAGGCGGGGATGGTTAAGTATGTTAAGGGTGATGGACGAAAAGATCAAACACCTGTTTCCGGGTTATTTTTCAATGGCGATGGCCACCGGGGCTTTGTCCATTGCGCTGCATTTGCTGGGGGCTCCGTTTGTATCCGGGCTGCTGCTGCATTTGAACACCTGTATCTATGTCATGCTGTGGGTCCTGACGTTGATCCGTCTTATTAAATATTTTCCCCGGGTCAGCAAAGATCTGACCAGCCACAGTCAAGGGCCGGGCTTTTTTACCTGCACGGCGGCGACCTGCGTGTACGGCAGCCAATGGGCGATCGTGGCGCATAACGGCAACATTTCCACAGGGCTTTGGATCTTCGGTATCTTGCTTTGGGCTGTTATTATGTATACTTTTTTTACGGCCGTGACCGTGAGAAAAAAGAAGCCCACGCTGGGCGAAGGTATTAACGGAGCCTGGCTGATCGCCGCCGTCGCCACCCAATCCGTTTCCGTTCTCGGCACGTTAATTTCCCCGCACATGGCGGAAGGGAGGGAGATCGTCCTGTTTTTTGCGCTGTGCATGTATTTGCTCGGCTGTATGCTGTACCTGAACATCATCACATTAATATTTTACCGGTTTACTTTTGTCGACTTGAAATATTCGGCGCTTACTCCGCCTTATTGGATCAACATGGGAGCGGTGGCGATCACGACGCTGGCCGGCTCCACCTTGATGCTGCATGCGGCGGATTGGCCGTTTCTGACCGAACTGCTTCCTTTCTTGCGCGGGTTTACTTTGTTTTTCTGGATTACGGGAACATGGTGGATTCCGCTGTTGTTTATTTTGATGGTGTGGCGTCATGTTTACCACCGTTATCCGCTGAATTACGATCCGCAATTTTGGGGGATGGTGTTCCCGCTGGCGATGTATACGACCAGTACTTACCAGTTATCGCAGGCCTTAGAACTGTCCTTTTTGGTCATGATCCCACGGATCATGGGGGTTATCGCGATCATCGCCTGGTTAGCCGTGATGGCCGGCTTTATTCACCACCAATTTCGCTCGTTTCAAGCCCGGAGATGAGAAGACGGGAGGCAAGCGGAGCCTTGTTATTTCCTGATCGTCCCGCCGGTTTTAGCCGAGCTTTATAAGATGGGCGGGATCTGCAATAATGGAAGTACATAACAATATTCACTGGCTAGGGAGAGCTTTTCCTGCCGGAAACGCATTTGAGTTCGGAGGGGAAACGTCTATGACCAAATTGTTTTTGGGGTGCACATCGCTGTTGGCGGGAGTCATCGTTATTTGCACGGGGTTTATCGTCTCGGCTTTGGAGGACCTCAGACCCGGAAGCGGAAATTTCAGTTACAGCCTTTTTGACCTGAATTTATGGTGGGTCATTATACCTTTGGTTTTGTTGGCCGCAGGAGGGGGGCTTGTCTACTCCTATCAAAAAGATGTCAACTACGAGCAAGCGCAATAAGCTTGTTATCCCGTAAAATAGCGGACAGCCTGCGCTTCGGTCCGGTATTGCACTGAAACGGGCGGAACCGCAGGCTGTGATACGACCTTATTTTACTGCGATATCCTTTTGTACTCGTTGGGCGTCACCCCGACCATGCGCTTGAACAGCTTGTTGAAATAGGCCGGATCGGGATAGCCGACCTCGCAGCCGATTTCGTGGATTTTCAGCTCGCTTGATTTGCGCAGCAGCAGCTTCGCTTTTTTGATTCTTACCTCGATCAGGTAATCGGTGATCGTCATGCCGGTTTCATGTTTGAACAGCTTGCTCAGGTAGCTGGGCGTCAAATAGACCATACGAGCGAGCTGGCTTAGTTCGGCCGGCTGGTTGTAATGTTCGGCGATCCAGCGCTTGACGGTTTCGACCGATTTCCCCGCCTGCGCCAGGCGTCCGGCCCGGACCTGTTGCAAAGCGCCGGTCAATTCGTCCACAAATTTTTGCCGGATTTCATCAAAGCTAAGGCAGGACAACAGCTCGGCTTCCAGCTGTTTGGCTTTGGCGCGGGGCCATATTTTGCCCCATTCGTGCAGCTCGGCGGAGATGGTGTCCAGCACGAGACGGCACAGTAAAATGACCGATTCAAGCGGAGCCCGATCTTTCCTTACCTGCTCTAACATTCGCTCCAAACAGGCGGCCGCCCGGGGAACGTTTAAAATTTGCAGCTGCTCGACCCATTCATCGCGGCAGGCGGCAAACCGTTCGCCGATATCCGGACCACCGATATCCGGCCCGCCGCTGTCAGGCCCGGCGCTGCCGCCGGCCTCACGGTAATTCCACGTCTGGCTTCCGTAAATGCCGAGCTCGCAGGCGCTTTTCGCTTCCGCGTAAGCCCTGCCCAGCATGGCAGGATCGCCATATACGAAGCTGGAGCCGGCAAGCGTGCGGCGGGGGTGGCATATCGCTTCCAAAACCGCGGTCAATTGGCGGAGTTCTTCCTGGTCCGGCTGCTGCGAAAAATAACAGATCCAAGCGAGAACCGGTTCGCCGGTGTCAACCAGATCCCAAAAGCGAACGGGGAGGCGCAGGGTTTGCTCAAGCCCGGCGCGCAAGGCTTCCGGATGCCAGCCCTTGATCGCATATACGGCAAAATAAGGATCCGGCAGAGAAAGCTCCGGCAGCTTTGCGCCGGGTCCAACAAGGCCGGCCCCTCCTGCGAAGCTTTTGAAATGAGAGAGCAATAATCCTGAACGGATTTGCCGCTCCTTGCCGCGGGCCGCCGTTTTCTCCTCATCAAGCGCGTAAAGCAGGGCAAACAGCTGCTTCTTGTCGATCGGCTTGAGCAGATAGTCCACGGCGGAATACCGGATGGCCTGCCGGGCATATTCGAAATCCTTAAACCCGCTCATGATGATGCAGCGGATTTCCGGCTTGATGGCCTTTACCTGTTTGCTCAGCTCCAGTCCGTCCACCACGGGCATGCGGATATCGGTGACGATGACGTCGAGGTCGGCTTCCCCGAGATAATCGAGGACGTCCTGCCCATTGGAGAACAAACCGTCGACGACGAAGCGGCCGCTCTCCCTGCCGATCATCTTACCCAGTCCTTCCCGAATCGAAGCCTCGTCGTCCACGATCGCGATTCGCAGCATAGGATTTCCCCCTTTGAATCATTCCGTTTACGTCCGGCAAGTACGGCATTACGGTCAGCACCTCGGCAATATGGCTTTACGTCTCGGCATTTCGACTTGGTCGAAGCCGTGGTCAGGCCTCCAAGCCAGCCATGGTCATCCTTTAACTGGCTCATCCAACTCCCCCCGCGCCGTTACGGAGCAAGCCGGCGATTCTCACCGTGACCGTCGTGCCTTCGCCCGCCCGGCTGCTGACGGTCAACCGGGAGCCTGCGCCGTAATGAAGCCGGATCCGCTCTTGGACATTGCGCAGCCCGATTCCGAATTTGTCCGTTTTACCGTCCGTCAGGCTATGGTTCAGGGAGGCGAGGCGTTCTTCGGTCATCCCGACGCCGTCGTCATGCACCGTGAAGATGGCGTCGCCAAGTTCATTCCACGCTCGGATCGTAATGGTGCCAGGCCCCTCTCTTTTTTCCAGACCGTGAAACACCGCGTTTTCCACAATCGGCTGAAAAACCAGCTTAACGATCGGCAGCGGATAAAAAAACTGCGGAATCTCCACACGGAAGCTGAATTTGTCCGGGAAGCGGATTTGCAGCAGCAGCAGGTAGTTCCGCACATGGTCGATTTCCTGGGCCACCGTCACCTGCTCGTCGGCGCTCCGGGTAATGCTGTAGCGAAGCAGCAGACCCAGCAGATAGGTCAGCTCGGCGACCCGGTCATCATCGTTCAGCTCGGCGAGCATGCGGATCGCTTCCAGCGTGTTGTAGATAAAATGCGGGTTGATCTGATTTTGCAGCGCCAGCATATCGGCTTTTTGCTTGCTCTTTTCCGTTTCGGCCACCTCATGGAGCAGGTCCTTCACGCGGGCGATCATCCGGTTGAACTGGCTGCCCAGAAGGCCGATTTCGTCATTGTATTTGACGTTGACCCGAACGTCGAGCTTGCCGCGCTGCACCTGCTTCATTAGCTGCACCGTCCGTTTCAGCGGCTTCGTGAGCGCGTAGGAGATAACCATGGCCACAAGCAGGGCGAAAAAAATAACGGACAACGTCGTGATTATCAGTTTATCGCGGTTTTGCTTCATCGGCGCCAGCAGCTCGGTCAAAGGAATGTAGACCAGCGTTTTCCAGCCGGTTTGCGCGGACGAAGTGTAGACGCAAATGTAAGGCCGGCCGCCGATAGCCAGCTGGAAACTGCCCCGCGCGCCTGCGGCCGGCGCCAGCAGAGGGCTGCCGCTTAAATCCTCGCCCAGCTTGCCGGGATCGGCGTTGTACACGACCTTTCCGTATTCGTCCACGATCAGGGCGTCGCCATGGGTCACGGCATTCAGCGGCCCGATGATCCCGTCGAACAGCTTCGCGTCGACATCGATCGCGATCAGACCGATATCGTGCAAGGAGCTGACCGAACGGATAGGGCGGACGACGGTGAACACCTGGCGGCTCTCCGTTTCGTTCACGCGGATCGCATGTGTGCCGGCGAGGGCGGGAGACGAACCGGACTTACGCGCCAATGCCTTCCACTCGCTGAGCCGCGTTTCCGGGTACAGTACGTTGATGCCCGGCTTCCGGTTGTAATAAACCATATCGTAACGGTCCACCAGGTAGGCGGACAAAATTTCATCCTTGGTATTGTTCAAATACATCAGAAAAATATCGATGGAGGTGCTCTTGTCCCAATCCGTTCCCCGCTGGTCCAAATATTTTTGCACTTCTTTGTTGTACAAGGGCAGGCTTGTGTACCGTTTCAAATCGGCGATATAACGGTCCACTTTGTCCATCGCGTTGTCCGTCATCAGACGGGCGGCCTCGGTCGTGCTGCTTTGCACCAGTCTGAAGCTGGAACGGTACGAAGTGTAGCTGAAATAGGTGACCGGCAGCGAAATGAGAAAGACGAAGACGATCACCAGCTTTTTTTGCATGGATAAGTTGGCGAATAACAACCAGGCTTTTCGGAACAAGGCTCGCAAGATCATACCTCATTTTACCGCACCGCTGGTAACGCCTTCAAAGATATATTTTTGCAGGAAAAAATACAGCACCACGGTAGGCAGCAGAATCAGCAGGATCGCCGCGCAAATCAGGTTCCAGTCGGCCACGTTGACGCCCTGGAAGCGCATCAGCACCGTCGTCACCACGCCTAGGCTTTGCTTCGGCATGTAAAGGTACGGCGTGTACATATCGTTGTAAATGCTGATCGTCTTCAAAATGATCAGCGTGGCCGTCGCCGGTGTCAGCAGCGGAAAAATGATCGAACGGTAAATCCGGAACAGGGAGGCGCCTTCGGCCATGGCGCTTTCGTCGAGGTCGACGGGAATGTTGCGGATAAACTGCAAATATAAAATGATCTGGATCACGTCCGCGCCGACGTACAGGATGATCGGAGCTCCCAGCGTGTTGTACAGGCCCAGCGATTTGATGATGCCGAAGGTAGCGACCTGGGTCGTAATGCCGGGAATGACGGTCGCAAACAGATACAGGCCGAAAACCGCTTTTTTCAGCTTAAAAGAAAACCGCCCAAGCACGTAAGCCACCATCGTTCCGAACAGGATATTGAAGACCAGGGACACGCAAATAATGACCAGCGTATTGCCGAACCCGCTCAATAGGCCGCCCCGTTCAAACACGATCTTGAAATTTTCAAAATTGAAAAAGCTTTGCGGCAGCGCCATCGTGCTGGCGGTATTAAATTCATCGCTTGATTTGAAGGAGTTGACGATGACGACGTATGGAGGGAACAGCACGACAAAAACCCCGATCAGCAAGGTCAGGTATTTCAGCGCATCCGGGAAAGTGAATTTACGTCCGCTCATTTGCCGTTTCCTCCTCTGCTAAGCACAAACTGTTGAAGCCCCACGACGATGATCACGAACATCAGCAAAATGATGCTCATCGCCGAAGCAAGCCCGTAATGGTTGTAAGCAAAAGCAGTCTCCATTACCCGCTGCACGTATGTTTGGCTCGCGCCGGCCGGCCCTCCTTTGGTCAGGACGAACGGAAGATCGAACACCTCCAGCGCGCCGGTGACGGTCAGGAACAGGTTCAACTGGATGACCGGCTTCATGTTCGGCAGCGTAATCCGCCAAAACGTTTGCATGGCCCCGGCGCCGTCGATTTTGGCCGCTTCGTACATGTCGCGGGGGATCGCCTGCAAAGCGGCGATGTAAATCACCATGTTATAGCCCATGAACCGCCACAGCCCGGTCGAAGCAAGCGAATAGTTGACCAGGCCGGCCGTGCCGAGCCAGCTCGTTTCGCCGAGATGCTTCAGCCCGATGCTTTGCAGGAACAGGTTCAGCGAACCCTGGGTCGTATCGAAAACATAGCCGAACATAAAAGCGACGGCCACGGCGTTCATAATGTAAGGCAGGAACAGCAGCAGCCGGAAAAAGTTCCGGCCGCGCAGCCTGCTGTTCAAAATCACGGCGAAGTAAATCGCGATGATATTTTGGATGATGCCCATGACAAAATAGGCGAAGTTATGGGCGAATACGCCGAAAATGTCCGGGTTGGTAAACACTTCCCGGTAATTGGCCAGCCCGACCCACGGCTTCTCCGGGCTGTACCCGTCCCAATCGGTGAAGCTGAACATGACCAGCTTCAGCGCGGGATAGTAGGTAAACAGCAGGAGCAAAGCGAGCGGGACGAGTAAAAACGAGACGATAATGATATTTTTCTGCGCTTTATAAGACAGCGTTCCAAACATGCCGTTCCCCTTCTTTCTTAGTAGCCCAGCTCCTGCTTCGCTTTGGCCCAGGCTTTGTTCCATTTGTCCAGCACGGCCTGCGGGTCTTTGGCCAAGACGAATTCCTGGGCGATCGCCGGCAGATCGATTTGCGCCTTGTTGCGGATTTCGACTACCTTCGGATCATCGGGCGTGCCTTCCTGCAGCTCCACGCCGCTCGCCTGGAACTCGGCCAATTGGGACAGCTTGGATTCGCGGCCTTCCAACGGAGAGATAAAGCCGGCGAAATCCTCGTAACCGGAATCCTCGAGCATCCATTTCAGAAAAGCCTTCGCCGCCTCCAGGTTTTTGCTGTCTTTGTTGACGGCATAGAAGAAATCGGGGCTAAGCGCGGCTCTGCTCGCGCCCGAGTCATCGAACGGCAGCGGGAAAAACCCGATGTTGTCGGACTCCGCGCCGACGCCGATCACCTGGTTGATCACCCAGTTGCCCAGGAAGTACATGGCCATTTTGCCGTTCGCCAGGTCTTTTTTGGATTGCTCCCAGTTGGTGGAGTTGATATCTTTTTCCAGGTAGCCTTTGTCGGCCAGCTCCTTGATGAGGGACATCGCTTTGCCGTACCCGTTATCCATCGTGAACGGAGCGTCCGTATTGATCACTTCGTTGGGGAAGTTGCTGTTGTTTTCAATCACCCTCGGCAAATCGAATACCCAGTTGTTCAGCGGCCATTTGTCCTTGAAGTTGGAGGCCAGCGGAATGACGCCGGTTTGCTTCAGCTTTTCGCAGGCGGCCAGGAATTCGTCCCAGGTTTTCGGGATTTCCGTAATGCCGGCGTCGGCGAACGCTTTTTTGTTGTAGACGATCCCGGACGTGGAGTTGCCCGTCGAAATACCGTACAGCTTGCCGTCGTAAGATTTGAAATCCTTGAACGTAATTTCCGCGCTCAGTCCCAAATCGTCCAGCGGCGCGAAATATTTCGGCAAATCGGAGTTCGGAATGTCCGGGACGAACATCAGGTCCGGCAGCTCGCCGCTGGCCATGCGGACTTTGGCCTGCTGGTTGTAGTCCGTCTGGCTGGCTTCGAATTCAATTTCAATGTTCGGATACTTCTCGTGGAACCGTTTGACGTATTCGTCGTATTCCTTGCCGATCATGTCGGTGCGGTTGGTCAGAAAGGTCACCTTGCCGCTAAGCTGTCCGCTTGTGCCGCCCGATTTGTTATCCGCGGCGGTGGTTCCGTTATCCGGCGGCGGAGCTGTGTTCCCGCCGCCGTTCGCGCTCCCTCCGCCGCCGCACCCGGCCAGTACGGTTGCGAATGTAAAGATCAGCATGAAAGTCATCAGGAGTTGTTTTTTCAATGTGATCGCCCCTTTTACAAAGATATGTTAGCGCTTACAGATTGATTGTATCGCTTTGTTATAATAATGAAAATGTCTTGTGTTATTTTTTATTGTCTTTGTTTTGCTTGTTTTTAGGCGGAGGAGTAGATGGAAATAGATTATTTATATGATAGTTTCGGAATAAACATGGCAGTTATGTTGCTAACAAATAATATAACAAAAAATAACGATTATCGACTATAATAGGGTTCATAACTTACAACTTGAGGAGGGCTTATGAACAACCAACGATATGTGCTCGGCGATTGGCAATTCAAGGCGTGCGATGAAGCGGAGTGGCTGCCGGCGCGGGTTCCGGGAACGGTGCATACGGACCTGCGGCTGAACGGGCTGATTCCCGACCCGTTTTATGGCACGAATGAGCATGAGCTGCAGTGGATCGACAAGAAGGATTGGGAGTATCAAACTTCGTTTGAACTGCATGAAGGGTGGGCGAAGCTGCCGCGAATCGAAATCGTGTTTGAAGGGTTGGACACGTATGCGGACGTTTCGGTGAACGGCCGGCATGTTTTGTCGGCCGACAATATGTTCCGCTCCTGGCGGGCGGACATTAAAGCGCTGCTCCGCGAAGGAACGAATACGGTCACGGTGCGCTTCCGTTCCCCGATCGCCGAAGATTTGCCGAAGCTGGAGCGGCTAGGTTACGATTTGCCGGCTTCGAACGACCAAGCGGAGCTGGGCGGGCTTGGGGACCGCAGAGTCAGCGTATTTGCCCGCAAAGCTCCTTACCATTACGGCTGGGATTGGGGACCGCGGCTGGTGACGTGCGGCATTTGGCGGGAAGCCCGGATCGAAGCGTGGGGCGGTCCGGTCCTCCGCGATGTGTTCATCCGCCAGGACCGCGTTGCGCCGGAGGCTGCCGAATTGGCGGCGGTCGTGGAGGTGGAAGCGGCCGCCGCGTGGGAAGGCCGGCTGCGCGTCTCCGCCGGGGAAGCGGTATGGGAGCGGCAGGTTGCTCTGAAGCCGGGACAGCAGGAGGTGGAGCTGCCGCTGAACTTGGCGCAGCCGAAGCTGTGGTGGTGCCGGGGCTTGGGGGAGCCGGCGATGTATACGTTTAAGGCGGAGTTGATCGGCGCGAATGGTAAGCTGGAAGCCGACGCGGCGGTGCGAACGGGCTTGCGCGAAATCAAGCTGGTCCGCGAGAAGGACGAGGCGGGAGCTTCCTTCCGCTTTGAACTGAACGGCGTCTCCGTGTTCGCCAAAGGCGCCAACCATATTCCGAACGATAGCTTCGTGACGGAGGTGACGGCGGAGCGCTACCGGCATGAGATCGCTTCGGCCGCCGCAAGCGGCATGAACATGCTGCGCGTCTGGGGCGGCGGGATTTACGAGCAGGATGTTTTTTACGAATTGTGCGACGAATACGGGCTTTTGGTGTGGCAGGACTTTATGTTTGCTTGCAGCATGTACCCGGGAGACGCGGCGTTCCTGGAAAATGTCGCCCGGGAAGCGGAGCATAATATCAAACGGTTGCGCAATCATCCGTGCATCGCTTTGTGGTGCGGCAACAACGAGATCGATTCGGCCTGGTCGCATTATGCGGAAAATGCCGGCTGGGGCTGGAAGGAAACCTATGCGGCCGATGTCCGCGAGCGGATTTGGGCCGATTATGAGGCCGTATTCCACGATATTTTGCCCCGGGCGGTGGAGCGGCTGGCAGGCGGAATCGCTTACTGGCCTTCGTCGCCGCTGCGCGATTTGACGGGCGATGCGGAACAGCACGCCTATAAGGTGTCCGGCGAAGGCGATATCCATTATTGGGGCGTGTGGCACGCGGTCGAGCCGTTCGCCAATTACAACACCCGGCTCGGCCGGTTTATGAGCGAATACGGTTTTCAATCGTTCCCCGAGCTGGATTCGGTACTGAAATACGCGCCGGAAAGCGCGCTGGAGCTAGAATCGGACATTATGCTGGCGCATCAGAAAAACGGCCGGGGCAATCAGCTCATCAAGGAATACATGGACATCTATTTGCCGGTGCCGCGGGATTTCAAGGCGTTCCTGTACATGAGCCAGGTGCTGCAGGCGGAGGCGATCCGCACGGCGATCGAGGCGCACCGCCGAAACAAGCCTTATTGCATGGGCACGCTATATTGGCAGATGAACGATTGCTGGCCGGTCGCCTCCTGGGCGGGCATGGATTATTACGGCCGCTGGAAAGCGCTGCAGTATGCGGTCCGCCGCAGCTTCGGAGACGTGATGCTGTCGGTGTACGAACCGGAGGACGGCAAAATTGCCGTTAGCATCGTTTCCGACAAACGGGAGAACGTTTCGGGAACGCTGCGCCTAATGCTTTACGATGTGGGCGGCGGAGTGCTTAAAGAAATGGCGCAGGCGGTCGACATCGCAGCGGACTCCGCTCTGGAGGCGGTCTCATTCTCTAGAGAAGCTTGGCTGGAAAACCGCGACCCGCGGCAGGTTGTCCTGCTCGCCAGCCTGGAACTGGACGGGGCACCTGCGGACAGCAAGCCGTTTTACTTTGTTTCCGGCAAAGACCTTATTTTGCCAGCGGCGCAAATCGAGGTGCGGGAAGTTCCGGGCAGCGGCGGCGCCAAGTATACGCTTGTGAGCGGCTTACTGGCGCGTCAGGTTTGGATCCAAGCCGAACGGGAAGGCATCTTCTCCGACAATTACTTTGATATGATGCCTGGCGTGCCGGTGACCGTGGAGTTCCGCCGGCGCGGCGCGGCCGCAGATGATGAGGCGTTTGTTCCGGGAGCTCCGGGGGAAATCCGGGTCCGGTCCATGGCCGATTTTGTATAGGTTCGGCCGTCTTGCAATTTATGGAAGTTCGACTCTCGATTTTACCGTGCTATAATAAACAGATAGAAAACCGTGCTTTTGTAAAACGGGAATAAAATCGAGGTAAAAAGATGCGAAACATATTTACATCCAGTCGCTACAAAATCGTTGAAACGTTCGTGCTGATCGGCGTGAAATTGCTGTTGCTGCGGTACTTTTTTTACGGCGGCTTCCATCCGGCGGGACTGCCCGGCGAGCTGCTGTCGGTGCTGGCCCTCCTCTGCCTGGTGGAGCTGGTGACGCCGGCCAAAGGCAAATGGTGGACATTCTTCGGATTTAATTTTGTCCTGTCGTTCATTCTGTTTGCCGCCACGGTGTACTTCGCCTACTTCGGGACAGTGCCGACTTATAAGGTGCTTAGCGGACTGGGCCAGGTGCCCGAGGTGAAAGCGAGCATCGGCGCTTTAATCCGGCCGGGGCAGTTTCTGTATTTTGCCGATCTGGCGGTGTTGCTCCCGGTCAAAATCATCGGGCTTGTCCGCCGCGGCGGTGCATTCCGTTCAGGGCGGCCGCAGGGAACTTTAAGTTTCGGCACCCGGACTTCGCGGGGAGGGCTGAACTTCCGCACCGACCGTCCGCGAGCAGGGCTGGTTTGGAAGGTGGGCGTGGCCTTTATCCTGATCGCCAGCCTGCTGCTGTCCGGGCTCTACATCCGCGCGGGCAAAGGGATCGATAACGAGCTGGTGCGGGCCGAAAGCGTCGGCTTCCTCAATTTCCAGGTGGACGCGGCCATCCGCGACCAGGAAGAGGAACGGATGATCGCGGCAGGAAATCTGCAGGAGACGATCGCCAAGATCCGGCAGCTGCAAAGCACGTACCCTTACCGGGCGGATACGGGAGAAGCGGGGGAATCGGCGGGCGCTGGCGCTATGGGTGCTTCGGATAAAGCGGGAACCCCGGCTACCGGCGGAGCGGGCGTTGCGGGAACCCCAACTGCGGAAACTACGGACGCAAAAAGTCCGGAGGCTACGGGCAATACTGGCGCTACAGGCACTGCAAACACTGCAAACACTGCAAACACTGCAAACACTGCAAACACTGCAAACACTGCAAACACTGCAAACACTGCAAACACTTCGGCGGTTACGGCTGCTGCGAAAGGGGCTCCCGACTTTTTCGGCGTTGCTCAGGGGATGAACCTGATCGTCGTGCAGATGGAGTCGTTCCAGAACTTCCCGATCAACCTGACCCTGAACGGGCAGGAGGTCACGCCGGTGTTGAACAAACTGGCCAAGGAAGGGTTCTACTTCCCGCACGTATTCCAGCAGATCGGGCCGGGCAATACCTCGGACGCCGAGTTTATGTCCAACACGTCGATTTATCCGACGGCCGCGGCCGCGATGTCGACGAGCTTCGGCGACCGCCAGCTGCCGAGTCTGCCGCGGCTCTTGCAGGGGCACGGGTACGTGGCGAATACGTTCCATATCAATAATGTGACGTTTTGGGACCGCAACAAGCTGTACCCGGCGCTCCATTTTGACAAGTATTATGACAAGCCGTACTATACGAACGATCATTTTAACGACTTCGGGGCCTCCGACGAGGAGATGTACCGGGTGGGCGTGGAGAAGCTGGCGGAAATCAAGGCGCAGTCCAAGCCGTTTTACGCTCAGTTTGTGACGACGTCGAGCCATTCTCCGTTTGTCGTGCCGCAGGACCGCCGGCATATCCAACTGCCCGCCGGCATGGAGGGGACGATGCTGGGCAATTACATCCAGGCCGTCAACTATACCGATTACGCGATCGGGACATTGATCGACCGTTTGAAGCAAGCCGGCTTATGGGACAATACGATGCTGGTGTTTTACGGGGATCATTTCGGTTTACAGCCGAATGACGTCAGCGCCGGGGAGATCCGCGAAAAGCTCGGCATCGCTTATGACGAGCGGATCAGCCGCTTCAACATTCCGCTGATCGTCCACGTTCCCGGAGCGAAGAGCGGGCAGGTCGTGGAGCGTACCGGCGGCCAGGTCGACATTCTGCCGACGATCGTGGGTCTGCTCGGCGTTTCGCTGGCGGACGAAGGTTTTACCGCATTGGGCCAGGATCTGCTCAACATCGACCGGAACGTGATCGGCATGCGCTATTATTTACCGACCGGATCGTTTTTCAACGATGAGGTGATGTTCGTGCCGGGTCAAGGCTTCGACGACGGCACGGCCGTGTCGCTGAAGACGCTGCAGCCGGTGACGGATATCTCGCCTTACCGCGGCGACTACGATTATGTCACGGAGCTGATGAAGCTCTCGGACAAATACGTGAAGCTGCTTCCCAAGCGGGGGCAGTGAGATGCAAACAGCCCTGAGGCATATGCCTCAGGGCTTTTCTGTAAAAGCTGACCGGAAATCTAACGGTTGTAGCAGCGGCTATTTTCCGAAAAAAGCCCCTTTCGAAATTCTAACGGTTGTGAACGCCGTTATTTGCCTGAATCTAGGCATAATTAGCCGGATTTCAGTGAAATAAGCGCTATGGCAACCGTTAGATTTTGAAATCAACGTTTTTGGAACGAATATCGTTTGTGGCATCCGTTAGAAAATTTGTGTGGCTAGAAAATGTATCTTTGTCAGATCAGATTTGATGCAACGCTAGTGCTAACCGCTTAATTTTGACGAAATGCCGAAATAAGGTTGGTTACCTCGGTTCGTTAGCCCGCCCCGGGTACTTCGAATCGTTTTGTCCAACTACTGTCCAGCCCCTGTGCAACACCTATGTAATACTCGTGCAACACTCGTCTAGCCCCGATTCCGGTTTTGACCCCTAAAATAAGCACAAAAAAGGGCGCTATTTTCTGAGGTTTTGAGGTTTTGCACACAATAGGGGAAAATTATTCCGTTATTTGCATGGCGGATAAGGCCATTTACCGGTTATTCGCTCCGATAGAGAAAATAAGAACAAAAAATTCCACTATTGCCGCAAGCGCGCACCCAATTGCCGAAATAGGAGCAAAAAGTTCCTCTATTTTCCTCGAATGAGTTTAGACAGGGGGGAGCTTTAGACGATGGATTTAAACGGTGCCCGCCCCGCCAAAGTGACGGTTAAGTCAATATCCTGTACTTGCTGTGCACGCTGCCCGAGATGAGCTCGGGGAGTTCCCGGAGCTGCTGTTCATACGCTTCCTGCGTCAGGCTCCCCTGCTCCAGCCGCTGCCGCAGCTGTTCCTGCATTTCCTTTACTTGCAGGGCGATGACGCTGTCCGCGTCCTGGCCATGGGCTTCGGCGATATCGGCCAGCGACCGGCCTTCAAGCAGGGAATCGTAGATCTCCTTGTCCGAGGAGACGCCAAGCACATCGTTCAACTCACTCTGGGGGCTCAGCGTTGCGGTGCTAAGACTGGACGCCTTGGAGGCTTGAGCCGCAAAGGCGATGCTGGCCAGGTAACCGGACAAGCTTGGGGTGATGGTAATGACAACGGCCATGGTGCCGACGATGACGACTTTTTTCAGTTTCATATGAGAGATCCTCTCCGATCGGGTAGTTGGATTGCTGTTTGAATTTGTCATAACTATTATTATTACGAATAAGCCCTTCAAGAAGTTTCAGTTGCTTTTCCGGATTCAGGGTGGTGTTGGTACAAGAGTAGTCGGTATAATGGGTTTCATGAGCTGTCCGGACAGAGGCCAAACGGCAGGGGGAAGCGGATTTATTTTCGAAGCAGGAGGGAATGGTGCGGTTATGACGGAACAATTGACGGAACAAATGATGGTCCGGTCGATCAATGTGGGAAAACCGGTGCAGGTGGAGCATCACGGCAAGGAAATCGAGACAGGGATATACAAAACCCCGGTTTCCGGTCCGCTGTTTCTGTCGGCGGTGAATTTTGCGGGGGACGGTCAGGCCGATCTCGTTCATCATGGCGGTACGGATAAAGCCGTTTGCGTTTATCCTTTCGAAAGATACGCGTATTGGGAGCGGGAGCTAGGGAAGACGCTGGCTTTCGGCGCTTTTGGCGAAAATTTAACGACGGAAGGGATGCTGGAGGACGATATTTGCATCGGAGATATGTTCCGGCTGGGCGAGGCGGTCGTGCAGGTCAGTCAGCCGAGACAGCCATGCTTCAAATTGGGCGTTAAACATGGAATGCCCGAGCTCTCCTTGAAAGTCCAGCAGACCGGTTATACCGGCTACTACTTTCGGGTGGTACGGGAGGGACAGGTCGTTTCCGGCGATTCGCTGATATTGACCGAAAGGCATCCTGCGGGCGTGACGCTGTCTTTTGCCAATCGGATCATGTTTTTGGACAAAGAAAATGCCGATGGTCTGAAGCGCATTTTGGAGGTGGACGCACTATCGGCCAGCTGGCGCGAGACGTTGACCGCCCGGCTTCAGCGGGCAGAAGCCTAGTAAACGGACGGAACGGAAAAATACATATGCCGATTTAACCCGCCGAGGAAGATCCGCTTTCCCTTTTTTGAAAAGGGAGGGCGGATTTTTTGCTTCTTCTAATACCGGTGAAACCGGACCATACCGCCAAAAATTTTTTTGGCAAAAACCCAAAAACGGAAACTTTTTTCCGTTCCGGTTCGTCTTTGATTAGTGAGGAATGATTTTCCATATGATGATTAGGAGTTTGGAGGATGAGTTCGTGAAAAAAATCTGGACTGGAATTTTTGCTGCGATAATAGCGGTTCCGCTGCTGCAACCGCCGCCTGCTCAGGCGGCCAAACCGATCTCCGTCTATATTGACGGCAGCCGGCTGGCGACAAAGCAGGCGCCGATTGCCATTAAAGGCCGGGTAATGCTGCCAATGCGCGCTATTTTCGAAGCGCTGGGCGCATCGATCAATTGGAACCAGAAATCGCAAACGGTAACGGCGAAAAAGAACGGAAAGACGATCAAGCTCAAAATCAAAGCAAAAACGGCGACCATCGGCAACAAAACCGTGAAACTTGATGTTCCGGCGCAAAACTTAAGGGGCACAACGATGGTTCCCGTACGTTTCGTCACCGAGGCGCTGGGTGAAAAAGTGGGTTATACCAACAAAACGAAAATCGTCACAATCACCACGTCGGGCTCCCGCGGAAGTGGCGGCAACGGTGGTAACGGTGGTAACGTCGGAGGCGACGGCAACGTGACCTTGCCGAGCCCGGTAGCCAACGTTTCAGCGCGTGACATCGGGGACAACGGGGACGGCCGCGACTTGGAAGTCCGTTTCTCCAAAGCCTACAACGAATCGAATATAGACCATTACCGTGTTCTGATCGTTAAATCGGCCAATTCGTCTCAATTCGGTCTGGCTGCGGCGCGAAACGTGACTTCAGGAAACTATACGACCCTGTATCCTAACGGTTCGGATCAGGTGCTCACGCTTACGTCCAACTCGCGGGATGTGGACGGTGATTATATCCGGGAAGACCAATCTTATGTCGCGATCGTGTTGTCGGTAGGAAAAACGAGCGGCCAAATTGCCATGTCGAGCGCTTCACAGGTCGTTACGCTGCAGCGTGACTCGTCGGTAGCGGCGCCTACGAATGTCAGAGTCTCCGATATCGGCGATTACGGTGACGGCCGCGATCTGCGCGTCGAGTTTACCCGGGCGCAAAATGAGAGCGACATTGCGAACTACCGTGTGTTCGTCGTGAAGACTGCGGACGCGAACAAATTTGACCTGAACACGGCAAACAACGTGTCAAATTCTTATTCAACGGTCGTATACAAGTCCGGGAGCAGCCAAACGCTTAGCGTGGATCTTACGTCGTCTTCCCGCGACACGTCCGGGGATTATATCAAAAACGGAACAGCGTACACCGTATTTGTGATGTCGGTCAGCAACAATACGGGCGTTAAAGCCAACAGGCTGTCGGCGGCATCGTCTTCAATCAGGCTGGATAGCGGCTCCTTGAATTACCCCGTAGTCACCGAAGTGGAGGACGTGAACGATTATGGGGACGGCCGGGATTTGCAAGTGAGCTTTTCAAAAGTGAACGATGAGGCCAAAATCGGCTCTTACCGGATTTTTGTCGTGAAAAGCAAAAACTACAGCGACTTTACCCTGTCGAAGGCGAATAACGTATCGAGCTCCAATTATACCCAGGTCAGCAAAACAGGGTACAACATTAACGATTACCGCTTGTCCTCCAGCGCCAGGGACGTCGACGGAGATTATATCCGCAATGATGTAAATTACCGGGTGTTCGTCATGGCGGTAGGAAACGGGTCAAATGCCAACGTCCTGTCCTCGGCATCAAGCTCGATAACGCTGGTTAACGGCTACAGCGGAGGCAATAACGGCAGCGGCAAAAACGGTAAGGTTGATATCGTTTCGAATCTGACGGTCAGTGACGTGGACAATTATGGGGATGGCCGCGATCTGCGGGTAGAGTTCTCCCGGGCTTCGGATGAGTCGTACATCGACCAATACCGGATTATGGTCGTCAAATCGTCGAATGCGAGCAGCTTTACTTTGTCCAAAGCGAATGATGTTTCCAGCAATAACTATACGCGCGTCTACAAGGACGGAAAAACGTTGTCGCAGGTGCTGAGCTCAAGCGCCCGTGACGTCAACGGAGATCTGATTAAACAGGATGTAAGTTACAAGGTGTTTGTCCTGTCGGTAGGCAAAAGCGGTTACTCCAACGCGCTGTCCTATGCATCCAGCGAGATTACGCTGAAGAATGACAAAAGAGCGGGGACCGTTTCGAATCTGAAGGTCAGCGATGTGGCGGATAACGGCAACGGCAGTGACCTGCGCGTCGAGTTCACCCGGGCTTCGGATGAATCGTACATCGACCAATACCGGATTATGGTTGTCAAATCGTCGAAGGCGGGCAGCTTTACTTTGTCCGATGCGAATAACGTTTCCAGCAATAACTATACGCGTGTCAACAAAAGCGGAACTACACTGACGGAAGTACTAAGCGCAAGCGCCCGTGACGTTGACGGGGATCTGATTAAAGAAGGCGTAAGCTACAAGGTGTTTGTCCTGTCGGTAGGCAAAGGCAGCTCGGGAACGAACGCGCTGTCGAGTGCATCGAGCGACATTACGCTGACGAAGCAAGTTACCATTGGGGCCGTTTCGAACCTGACGGTAAGCGACGTGGGCAATAATGGCAACGGCAGTGACCTGCGTGTCGAGTTTACCCGGGCCTCGGATGAGTCGTACGTCGACCATTACCGGATTATGGTCGTCAAATCATCGAAGGCGGGCAGCTTTACTTTGTCCAATGCGAATAACGTTTCCAGCAATAACTATACGCTTGTCAACAAAGGCGGAAATACGTTAACCAAAGTGTTGGATTCGAATGCTCGTGACGTTGACGGGGATCTGATTAAAGAAGACGTAAGCTATAAGGTATTCGTCCTGACGGCAGGCGGCGGCAATTACTCAGGCACAAACGCGCTGTCCGCAGCATCCGGCGAGATCACGTTACCTAAGAAAGCCAATATTGAGGCTGTTTCGGACCTGAAGGTCAGCGATGTGGGAGATAAGGGGAACGGCAGTGACCTGCAGGTATCGTTTACCCGGGCCTCGGATGAGTCGTACGTCGATCATTACCGGATTATGGTCGTCAAATCATCGAAGGCGGGCAGCTTTACTTTGTCCAAAGCGAATGACGTTTCCAGTAATAACTATACGCGTGTCATCAAAAGCGGAAATACACTGACGGAAGAACTGAGCGCAAGCGCCCATGACGTTGACGGGGATCTGATTAAAGAAGGCGTAAGCTATAATGTGTTCGTCCTGACGGTAGGCAGCGGCAATTACTCGGGCCCGAACGCCTTGTCTTCGCCATCCAGCGCGATTACTTTGAAGACTGAAGTTAAAGTCATAGAGGCCGTGACCGGATTGCATTTCGACATCATCGGGAATAAGGGCACAGTTAACGATATCTCCGTTGGATTCAATAAGCTGAACGACGAAAGCAAAGTGGAGGAGTACCGAATTATGGTCGTGCCGGCAGCCAAAGCCGCGAACTTTAAAGTGGCGAACGCCAACGACGTAACGCCTACGGACAATTACACCCAGGTAAAACCGAACGGGTCCAATGTCCAGATCACACTGCAGAAAGACAAAGACGCATTCGGCGATCCAATCAAAGCAGGGACGAATTATCAGTTGTTCGTGCTCACGGTAACGAAAGCGGGCTCCGGATACGAAAATGCTTTGTCCGCCGCGTCAAATCAATTTACGTTACCAGCAAGTCCGGAGGAGGTAACGGTTCCGAAAGTAAGCCAGGCGTCGGTACAAGCCAATGGTTCCGAGATATCGGTGAGCTTCACTGCGCCGCAAGGCGATGAATATATCGCTTCCTACGTTATTTTCGCCGTTCCATCCGGCGGTTCCATCGATCTTGCGTCGGCTAAGGCGTCTGTGGATAAAGGCACTAAGGTACTCAAAGCAGGGCCGCTTACCAACATTAAGCTTACTCAGGATTTCGCAGGTCAAGCGATTAACAGTCAGTCGGCCTACAGCATCTATATTTTGTCGGTACCCGATATGACAAATGCGAAGCAATATAATTTATCCGCATCTTTTGCCTATCCGAAGGTCCAGGCAGCCCAGCCTGCGAGAACGGCGAAGCCGACCCCGCAAGCGAAGTGATGCCGTGCCAGGCAGGATAATAAACAAGACCGAAGAGCGGCCCAATATGTTGGGCCGCTCTTCGTGCGTTGGATTAAACTTACGGAATTTGCGGCAACCGTTTGACATTCTTTTCAAATTTTATGTACCCTAGTAAGAAAAACATCTATCGCTATACCTTCAAAGAAGACAGACTGCGTTCGGCGATAGTTTGCGATATGTATTTTAAGGACACGCAGGGAAAAAAACGGGAGCCGCATGATGGGGAATTTGTGTGAATATGTTCGGGCGGAAGGAACGCTCGACGACAGCAAAATATGGAGAAGAGAGCCGCTTTACCGGGGGATGAACGGCAGGTTTGTGGAGCGCTTTTATCCGGCGAAGGGGCAAAGCTGCATTTTTAAGCCGTTAACGAACGGCGAGTCGATCGATCGTGAAATTTGGGTGTATAGACATGTGCTGCCCTTTTTCCCGCCGATTTATCCGCAGATGCTGGCGACCTCCGGGGAGGGCAAGGGAGCGGCCGGCTGGGCGATTTTTGAGGATCTCGGCGCCCTGGGACACGCGTATCGCTTGGAGAATGCTTTGAAGGTTGCACAGCGGATGGCGTGGTGGCATAGCCTTCCGGCGGCCGAATGGAGCGGTTTGTCCATGCAGGGGCCCAAGCCCGGCATCGAGGCCATCGCCGCCGAGCTTTTGGACCGGCAAAACGAGGCCGCCGCGGTTTTAAGCGAGCTTGGGCTTGGCCAGCCGGCGGGAATATTCGCCGCGGCCCGCGCGGCTCGCGCGGGGGAGCGGTTTGGCGGGCCGCGGGTGTTGTCGCACGGCGATCTCCACCAAGGGAATTACGCCGTCACGGACGAGGGGCGGCTGTATATTTTGGATTGGGAACACGCCCACCTGAGCTCTCCGTTTGGGGATCTCTTTCACCTGATCGATATGTCGCATCCGATGTTTGCCAAGCGTATGACCGCTTCCGACCGGGAGCGGATTCTTGGCGAGTACCTGGGACAAGCCCGGCTTTACGGGGCCGAGTGGGAGCGGAGGGCGTTCGTCCGCGAATACGGGAGTTTTGCCGTGCTTTTCGCCCTTTGGATGCTGCTGCTGATTCAAAGCGATCTTAAGCGGGCGGAATGCGTTTGGCCCCGGGAACGGCTGCTGGCCCAGCGGGAGGAAACGGCGGCCAATTTGGCCGGCTGCATGGTTCTTATGGGCAGTTAGCGCAAGCTTGGATAGATGGAAGTTTGCAAGCATCACAACACAAGGTATTTGACACAGAAAATAAGGCGGGATCATATGAAAAAAGTCGGTTTGGTCATGCGGAAAATCCAGTTTACGGAGGCGCAGGGGCCTCGCGTGTTTGCGGAACGGCTGCGCAACATTGCGGCGGAGCTTGGCGTCGAGATCGTGTTTATTTCTCCGGAGCGCCATGTCAGCGGACATGACTGGATTCCGGGTTACGAGCATGAAAAAGGGGATTTGGTCAACTACGACATCGTGCTGGACCAAATTTACGCGGAGGGGATCGAGCACGTGATCTATACGGTCTCCGGGTTTACGTTTCTCAAAATGTTCATCAAAAACAGCGTGCTGTTCCCGCACAGCTTTCCCGATCCGGCGCTGACCGGCTACGAAATGATGAAGCCGTTTTACGGGATCGTGGACAAGGCGGTCGTGCAGACGGAGTTTTTGCGGCGGCAGCTTCGTGACGTGTTCGGGGTGACGGACGTCGACGTGATCCCGATCGGCTTTGACGAGACGCTGGCGCGGAAGCATTTTGATCCGGCGGCCATCGTGGACAACCGGGTGCTTTGGATCGGCCGGGACGAGGAGAACCGGCGCCCGGATCTGGTGCTGGAGTATGCGCGGCAGAACCCGGACAAAGATGTCGTCATGGTTTTCGGCGGGGCGCGTTACCGGGAGAGCGTGAAAAAATACGACATCCCCGGCAACGTAACCCTGCGGTTCGCTTTGTCCCAGGAAGAGGTTTTCGCCTTGATGAATTCAGCCAAGGTGTATTGGAGCTGCTCGAAATTCGATACCTTTGCCATGCCGCTGACGGAAGCGCTGGCGATGGGGAAAATCGTCGTCAAACCCGAACATCCCTGCTACGACCATATCAGCTCCCGCCACGCCTTTGCGGGCAACGAGCAAAACTGGTTCGAGCTGGTCAATATGGCGGCGGCCGCGCCGCAGAGATTCTCCGCCGACAACCGCGAGTACGCCTTTGCGAAGTTTTCGGCCACGGTGATGAAGCGGGGCTACCGGGACTTTTTTGCGGGGTGGTTGAAATGAGCGGACGGATGGCGGATAGCGCCCTGGGTCACCGGCTTGAGGAGTTGGCTGCGAGCGGCTGGCCGCCGCGCGAATCGCGGCGTCTAGGCTCCTGGCAGCTTCGAGCCAATGGCGGCGTAACGAGGCGGGCCAACAGCGTGCTTGCCGCTGGCCCGTTCCCGGAAGGGGATTGGCTGGAGGAGGCGGAGCGTTTCTATCGCGACCGGGGGCTGCCGCCTTGCTTTCATGTGAGCGATTTTTCGCCTCCGGAGTTGGATAGTCTGCTCGCGGCTGCGGACTATGAAGAGGCGATGCACTGCCTGATGCTGGCGGCTTCCTGCCGGGAAATCATAAACCGCGCCGCAGACTTTGGGCTTGTTTGCTCCGCTATGGCCGCGGAGGAAGGGACAGAGGAATTCCGTTTCCCTGGAACCGGGGTCATCCTTGCGCCGGAGGTGAGCGAGCCGTGGTTGGACGATTTTTTACGGATGGAAGGGTTTCCCGAATTACGGCGTGAAGGCTACAGGTCGATCTTTGCCGCTATGCCTTCCCCTAAAGCGTTTGTTGCGATCGTAGATCAAGGGGAGCCCATAGGGGTGGCCACGGCGGTGGTCGAGGCCGGCTGGGCCGGAATCAGCAATGTTGTCGTCGATCCGCGCCACCGCCGCAAGAGAGCGGCCGCCCGGATGCTGCTCGCCCTCGCGGCCTGGTCGGCCGAAGCGGGGGCGGAAGGCATGTACCTCCAGGTGCTTGAGAAGAACGCCCCGGCGCTGGAGCTCTACGGGAAACTTGGTTTTGCCGCCGTGTCGGGATATCATTACCGGATTGGCAAATAGCAGGGAGGGGGACTGGCCCGTAAGTACTGGACTAGATCAGCTAAGATCGGCCCAAGTCGCCCGCTCATTGGAAATATCCAATAGAACTGGTAGTTGAGTGATCAGATACAGCGTTTTATTGGATATTTCCAATAGATTAGACACGGCACGGCGAAAAAGGGAGCTTTGAGCGAAATCTATTGGATATTTCCAATGAGAGCTCAAAGGGTGTTCGATTTCCCGCAATCTATTGGATATTTCCAATGTGAGGTGGACTGCCTGCAACTATACCTCCACACCTGTTTATCTGCCTTACTTGCGACTCCGTGCTCCTTACACTAGTTACCTGCTAATCTGCTAACCTGCTAACCTGCTAATCTGCTAATCTGCTAACCTGCTAACCTGCTAACCTGCTAACCTGCTAACCTCCTAACCTCCTAACCTGTAACCTCCTTGCTTCTGCCTGAAATCCTTCACCCGAAAAAAGCTTGATGGGCGCAAGCAGGAATGTTCGCATTGGCGGACGAATACATTTTCAGGAAGAGCAGACTTGATCTAAGGGTATCCTGGAACGGCAACCGTGATTTCCACTAACAATGTAAGCGCTTCGACAAAATCCACTGACGAAACGGAGGCTTTGCGATGACATTGGCCGAGCAGTTGGGATATGAACCGGGAGCGAAGCTGCTGATCGTTAACGCCGATGACTTCGGCATGTGCCATGCCGAAAACGCGGCTATCATGCAGCTGCTTAAGGAAGGGGCCGTATCCTCGGCCACCGTGATGATTCCTTGCGGCTGGGCCAAGGAGGCGGCGGCCTGGAGCGCCGCGCGTCCCGAACACGATGTCGGCGTGCATTTGACGTTTACCAGCGAATGGAGCGGCTATAAATGGGGACCGGTCACGAGGAACGGCGATGTCAGCACGCTTGTGACGGAGGAGGGGTATTTTCCCGCCGATATCGCCGCGTTTGAACGGCAGGCCGCACGCCATCACGTGCGCCTGGAGATGGTCAACCAGGTTGAAACGGCGCTGGCGCTGGGGCTTGCGCCAACCCACCTCGACAACCATATGGGCAGTTTGTACGGCCTTGCGACCGGACATCATTTCCTTGATGCAGCGTTTGAGGTTTGCGCCCGCTATGAGCTGCCGTTCCGCATGCCGCGGACGCTGCCCGATCTCGGCAAGCTGCCGGCGGAAGCCGCCGCAATGGCTCGGCAAGCCGCCGAACTCGCCGACCGGATGGGCGTCGTGATCCTCGACCATTTGATCGGCCTTCCCTTCGGCAAGCAGCCGGGGGAAACGTACGAAAGCTATAAACGGGACATGATCCGCGTGCTGCGGTCCCTGCGGCCCGGCGTCTCCGAGATCATTATTCATCCGGCTTTGGCGTCGGAGGAATTGAAGGCTATTCACGGGGAATGGGAGAAGCGGCAGTGGGATTTTGACTTGTTCCGCGATCCGGAAGTGCGGGAAACCATCAGCTCGGAAGGCATCGTCATGATCCGGTGGCGGGATTTGCGGAAGCTGCAGCAGCACCGGTAATGTACATGAACGGCCAACGGAGAGGAAATCGATGAAGCGCGTTACTCAGCGGGAAGATGGGGTGAAGCGGAGTTAGCCAACGGAAAGGAACGTGCCAGGCGGATTATCCAACGAAAGGAACGTGCCAGGGGGATTACCCAAACGAAAGGAACAACAGGCCAGGCGGATCACCCAACGGGGGAGGGGAACGGATAAGGCGGTTTAAGGCTCAGGCATCCAAGCCGGAGCTGCGGAAGGTGGCCTACAGATCAGGCAATCCGGCCGTGAATTTGTTGTCCAAATAACGCCGAAGTATAAAAAACGGCAAGGCCGAGAGGAACTTCATTCCGCCCGCCTTGCCGTTATCTTTTTAATCTAAGCCGAATCCATGTGATCCAGCGGCTTTATTTTTCGCTCCTTCAACAATTTTTCCATATCGGAAACGTTTAAAGGGCGGCTGTAATAAAACCCCTGAATTTGGTCGCAGCCATGCTTTTGCAAAAAATCGAATTGTTCCTTCGTTTCCACCCCTTCGGCCAAAACCGTCATGCCCAGCGACTTCCCCAATTGAATGATCGAGAGCAGCAGCAGGCTGTCCCGTTCGGAGCAAGGGGTTTCCTGGATGAACGCCCGGTCGATTTTCAGCACCTGCAGCGGCAGGGACTTCAAATAGTTGATGGAGGAATAACCTGTGCCGAAATCGTCGACGGAGAGGGAAATTCCCCGCTCCTGCAAGGCGACCAGCGTTTCTTTGATGATCACCGGATTGTTCAGCAGCGACTCCGTGACCTCCAGTTCCAGATACTGCGGCTTCAGCCCCGTTTCCTTCAGCACGTTCTCGACGGTGCGCAAAAACTGGGGATGCCTGAATTGGACAGCGGATACATTTACGGAGATCGGCAGCTTCGGAAAGCCATTGTCCTGCCATTGCTTGTTGGCCCGGCAGGCCTCGCGCAGCACCCATTCTCCCAACTCGACGATAAACCCGGTATCTTCGGCGATCGGAATAAACGTATTCGGCGGGATATAGCCCTGAACCGGGTCATTCCAGCGGATCAACGCTTCGTAACCGGTAAGGTTCACGGTGGCGGAGTCCACCTTGGGCTGGAAATGCAGCTCAAACTGCCCTTCCGCAAGCGCCCGGGCCATTTTTTGCTCTAAAGAAACCCGTTCCAGCAGCTTGTCCATTAAGTAGTAGTCAAAATAGTGCGGTCCGTTAAGCGCTTCCTCCTTAGCTTCCTTAAGAGCAAGCTCGGCATGCTTTAACAATTGGGTAACATCGGGACCGTCGTCCGGGAAAAGGCTGATGCCCATGCCGAAACCGATTTGAATTTCTTCCCCGGCCAAAACGTAAGGCTCATGCAGCGCATCGCTCAGACCGAGCGCTAAAGTATGTATAAACAAAGGATCGGATATGTCGGAAACAAGCACGATAAATTCGTCGGCAAAGCTGCGGCACATCAACGTTTCTTCGGCGAAGGAGCTCCGCAGCCGGTCGGCGACCTGCCGGAGCAGTTCGTTTCCCGTGCTTTCCCCGTAGCTTTCATTGATATACCGGAACCGGTTCAGGTTGACGTGAAACACGGCCGCGGTTTTCTTCTCGGCTTCCGCCTTGAGGAGTTCAGCGTGCATCAATTCCCGGAAGCGGCTCATATTCAACAAATGGGTGATAGGATCCAAATTCGAGAGTTGGCGGATCTGCTCCGTAGAGGCTCTTCGTTCTTCTATCTCCTGGGTGACGTCTAACTGAAGCCCAATAAAATAGAGGGGTTGCCCATCCGAATCAAAAATGGGGCTAATGGTAAATTGGTTCCAAAAGGTACTGCCGTCTTTCTTGTAATTTTTGATCGTGACGGTTGACGATCGGCCGCTTAAGATTGCTTGGCGTATAACCTCCAACTGCTCTTTGTTCGTTTCCGCACCCTGAAGAAACCGGGGATTCCGCAGCAAAACTTCCTCGCGGGAATAACCGGTGATTTCCTCGAAGCCCCGATTTACGTATACGAGAGGGTTGTCCTGCAAACGAGGATCGGTTATCGCAAGCCCCACACCCATCAAATCGATGGCGCGCAGCAGCGCCGAGGCGTCGATGATTGACTCAAAACTGGATTGAAAGGCTAGCTGGTCGTCCACTTTTAAAAGCCTCCTCGAAATGAACCGCAAATGGTGTTAACAAGAACTCTGACGATGTCCGGCATACGGGAGAATATCCGTAACAAAACTTATATACTCATCATACATGCGTCATAAGGAGGAAAGCAATGGATTTCTTTAGTTACGGAAGTTCAGTCCATAAGCAGCTTTAGCAGCTGTGTCCGGTTGCTGGCCCCGACTTTTTGGAAAATCGAGCGCATATGTTTTTTGATCGTGACCTCGCTCAAAAACAACTTGGAAGCGATATCCCGATTGGTCAATCCTTCGGCGGCCAGCGCTGCAACCTCCTTCTCCCGGCGGGTTAAATCGGTGCGGGCGTAAATGACCTCCTCGGGCTTCGCTTTGGGCAGGTGCTCCAGGGAAGATCCCGGAGAAAGGAGGAGGTCTGCGGCAGACGGTTCCCCTTGTCCGGCTTCCGGTTCACCGCCGTTTTCCCGGCCGCCGTATAAAGCCGTCAGCGCCATCGGGTGTCCGTCGGTCTGTTTCCAGAGCCGGAAGATCAGTTCCTGGTCGGTGATACCGTATCCGCGCAAATAAGCAACAACGCTGCAGTAGTCCAAATTCCCCAAGGGCATCCGGTAAATGCTGCGTTTCCAGACCATGGAGTTCAGCCAATGCTCGGATAGCGGATTCCTCCCGGAGATGACGGTAAGACAGCCGGCTTTAATCTGCGGAAAAAAGAAATCGCGCAACCAGTCGTCCAGATCCTCCAGCAGTTCGTACGAATCGAGAAAGAGAATGGTCGGACCCGTTTCCGCTCTCCGCTGAATGGCTTCGATGGCGGCTCTGACGACAAAAGCGGGATCGGAAGAGGGAGGAAGCGTACCCAGAAGCCCGAGCTGCTTCAGTATTTGCCGGCAGAAATCAGCGGGCTTTGCCTTAAAACGCGCGGCATCCAGGGCAACGGTAGCGGCGCCTTGCCGGATGGCCTGTTTTTGGAATTCTTCGGCCAGGGCGCTTTTGCCGACTCCGGCGGCCCCATAGATGCTTATGATCCGTTCCATTTTCAAATAGTGGCTCAAATAAACGGAAAAAGTCTCCAGCTCCCATTCCCTGCCAAGCAAACGGGAGCCTCGCGCTGTGTCCGCCCTCTCATGCATTTGCATACTCATGGCTATTCACCCTCAAATTTCGTAGATATTTTCCATTTATCTTTAAGGATATCGTTGAATTATGTAAAGGAATAGTGACTTTTTGTATAGTCTTGTCGAAAACTCGGGCTCTGAAAGTATACTTTGGGGTAATGTTCTCGGCTGTTATGACCATGATAAATTTGAATCTGTCGAATAGGAAGTTTCTGTGGTCTGGACTGCATTTAGCGAAACCTGAAGGGAGGCTGGATTTCGCCGCTTGCTGGCCGGCTTAGCTTGTTTAATAAAGAGGTGTTGCCATGAAACAGGTTCATATCGCCATGCTTGAGCCGGGGGACGTTTTGGCCGAGCCGATTTTGAATCAACGCGGAATCGTCATGTTGGGCCCGGGAACGGCGCTGAACGAAGTCCATATCAACCGTTTAAAAAAACTGGGGATCAAAGACGCGTTTATCGTCAATAAAGAGCCGCAGGAGAAACGGCCCGCAGCCAAAGCCGAGCTCCAATTTGCGCCAGCCGCCGAAGGCTCGCTCACTCCCGTGCCTGTTCAGGAAATCAGAGATAAGTGGGAAAAGCGCCAGGAAATGAGGCAGGCCTTGATCCGGCTGGCCGACGCGGAGCTGGGGATCGGCCGGCCGTCGAGCCCGCAGATGGAGGAGCCGTTTCGCCGGATGTTCCGCAACACTTTATATGAGATTACGCGCCATGACGAGGTGGTTGACGGTTTGCTCCGCCTGGAGAGAGCCGACCCTTACTTGCTGGAGCATTCTTTTCACGTCACGGCGTATACGGCTATTCTCGGTCTGGCAAATGGCTATGCCGGCGCCGAAATGCTCGAGCTATGCGTCGGATCGCTGCTGTTCGACATCGGGATGACGGAGCTGCCGGCCCATACTTTTAGCAGCACCGGCAGTCTGACCGGAGCCGAGCGGGCCGCGGTCAGGCTGCATCCGGAGGCAGGTCACCGCATCATCAGCCGGATGGAAGGGGTCTCCCCGCGCTCGGCATTATGCGCGCTGCAGCATCACGAACGGTTTAACGGCACGGGGTATCCTTCGCGGCTTAAACACGGGGAGATCGATGAATATGCGGAAATCGTGGCGATCGCCGATACGTACCACGCGCTGATCTCCCGCAGAAATTACCGGCTGGCTTATACGCCCGGAGAAGCGGTCGAATACTTGCTGGCCGCCGGAGACCGGTATTTCAGCCTCGATCTGATTCAAACCTACTTAAAGCATATCAGCATTTATCCTCTCTCCAGCGTAGTCAGGCTGAGCAGCGGCCAGTTGGGGGTCGTAACCTCCCTGGAAACGAGTCTGGTGCACCGGCCCGTCGTCAAAATTATCCGCGAAGCCGACGGCAGCCTCGTAAGCGCCCCCTACGAAGTGGATTTAATGCGCAAAACCGATCTGGTGATTTCCGGCTTGGTGGAAGAGACTGCGGGTGAGACCATCAAGGCGTAGCGGAGGATCATCAAAGCAAGAAGCCCCTTGATCAAAGGGGCTTCTTGCTTTGATGGGCTAATTCCTTTTTATACCTACCTTCGTTGATCAGTTCCAGCAGTTGGCCGTTTTTCACTAGGAAGAAGGGCGATCCGATGGGATCAACTGCAAAAATGCATTTTATTTTCCGTGAATTTGCGTTTTAGAGCGGTTGAAATGCAAAAATACATCTCGTTCAGGGCTATCTGATAAAAAAGTAGCTTTTGACCCGAAATGAAATGCACTTTTACATCTGAACCACCTGTTTCGAGGAATTTCGACGAAAACCGCCTGCACTTTTGCATTTCGTGGGCTTCCCCTTAGCGCGGTGTCGCGCTGCATGACGCCGACGGCGGACGACCACTCCTTATATCGCAACGTCGCAGGTCTCTGCCTGCATCATTTCCAGCTTCCGGATGATTTCCTTTTGCCATTGCTTGTCGCCTAGTTGAATGGCGAGATTCAGCAAATCGAGGTAATCGTCGGTGCACAGCGCTGTTTTTCTCCGAGCGGATAATCTCATCGCGGCCTTCAGCTCCTCCATCTATTATCTAATAATGATAATCATTATCACATATCCTGATATCATTATGCATATTTGCCGGCCGGTTGTAAATACGCTATCGGCTGGGAACAATTCCCCGGAGCGTTAGGTAGTTAAGATTTTGTTTTGACCGGCACCGGACAAAATATTAAGATATATAAAAATTGAAGGAAATCGACTGGAGGCGCTATGGAGACCGAATCGTTATTAAAAGTGGAAGAGCTGGCACTCAAGAAGTACAAAATTTTTCGCCAAAGTCAAATCCGTTATATCGCCAGGGCGATGCTGGCCAGCATGTTTATCGGGTTTGGCGTTATCGTCGCCTTCAAAAGCGGCAACTATTTCTATCTTGAGCATTCTCCGCTTACATACCCGATGGCGGCCATTACGTTCGGCGCGGCCATCATTCTGATCGCTTACGGCGGAGGGGATCTTTTTACCGGGAATACGTTTTATTATACCTTTGCCGCGTTAAGGAAGAAGCTGAAATGGTCGGATGTCGGCCGGCTCTGGGGGCTTAGCTATATCGGAAATATCATGGGAGCCGCCGCTTTTGCTTTACTGATTTATTTGACGGGCCTGTTTACCGATGCCTCGGTCAACAGTTTTCTGTTGAGCGTTGTGGAGCATAAAATGGCCACGCCTACCCTTGAGCTGTTTTTTCGCGCCATCCTGTGCAATTGGCTTGTTTGCCTGGCCTTCTTCATCCCGATGTCGCTGCAGGGCGACGGCGCCAAGATGTTCGCCATGATGCTGTTTGTTTTCTGTTTTTTCATTTCCGGATACGAGCACAGCATCGCGAATATGTGCACCTTCGCCATCGCGCTGGTGCTGAACCATCCGGGGACGATTTCTTTTGCCGGCGTGGTTCACAATTTAATCCCGGTGACAATAGGCAATTTGATCGGCGGGGTGATGTTGATGGGCTTTATGTATTACTTCGCGAACAAGCCTTATTTGGATGCCCAGGAGGCAGGCGATCTTCCGCAAGACAAACATTGATTTCGTTGCCTAGAAAATAATTTGGTTCGAAGCGCAAAAGGAGGTTGCAGGTGCGGGGGAGGCGTGAAACCGTGGAGCCGCCGCGGCATTTGAGGCGGGCGAAGGACAACGTGATTCAAGGTTATTAGGCTCCGGAGAATACGTGATTCAAGATAATTTTGCTCCGGAGGATGATGGATCCTCCGGATTATGTTAAGCCTGTGCCTAGGCATCCGCCGGTTCGATATGCGGGTCCGCCAAAAAAGCGGTGATCGGCATGGATGCGGCGCCCAAAGCGGTCGAGCGGATGCCGAGATTGGCGAAGGCGACATGCGATTTTTTGCGATGATAGGAAAGGCTGCGGTTTTCCAGCGTTTCGAGCATTGCTTCCTGCAGCAGATCGCCGGCCAGCGACAGCCGGTTGCCGATGACGATCAGCTCGGGGTTCAGGATGTTGACAAGGTTGGCCAAACCGACGCCAAGCTGGGCGCCGGTTTCGTTCAGGAGCCGGACCGCTTTCGGGTCGCCCTCGCGGGCCAGCCGGACGATCTGCTCCAGGTCGGGAACCGCGCGGCCCCACAGCTTGCCGGCCCGGTCCAGCAGCGCTTTTTCGGAGGCCAAGGTCTCCCAGCAGCCGCGGTTGCCGCAGCGGCAGAGGGGCCCGTCTTCGGCCACGGTCATATGGCCGACCTCGCCGGAGAAATTCGAGGTGCCGCGGTACAGCTCCCCGCCCACGATGATCCCCGAGCCGATGCCGATCCCGATGCTCAAGTAGATCAGGTTGAGGGCGTCCCGGCCGGCCCCGTACAGTTTCTCCCCGATCGCGCCGGCGTTCGCCTCGTTATCGATATGGATGTTGGCGCCGAATTCGGCGGCGAGGGGGCCGAGCAAGTCGACCTGGTTCCAGCCCAGATTGGGGGCGGACACAACGCGGCTGTTCTCGTCGACGAGCCCGGGAACTCCGATGCCGATCCCGACGATGCCGTAGGCGGAATCGGGCAGTTTTTTGGCCAGCTGGCGGATCGCTTTGCGGATTTGCTCCAGCACGCTGTCCGGGGAAGAGTCGGCCAGGGTGGCGGTTTTCTCCTGCAGGACGTTGCCCTCCAAATCGACGAGCACGGCCAGCAGATCGTTTACGCGAATATCGATGCCGATCGCGTATCCGGCGCTGCGGTTGAACAGCAGCAGGGTCGGCTTGCGGCCGCCGCTCGATTCGCCGGGGCCGATTTCGGCGACGAGCCGGCTGTCGATCAGCTCGGACACGAGGGACGACACCGTCGCCTTGTTGAGACCGATCGCGGTGGAAATATCCGCCCGGGACAAGGGCTGGCGCTGCCGGATCGTGTCGAGGACGATCGTTTTGTTCATTTTTTTAATCAGCTGCTGGTCGCCTGTTATTTTCATCTTTTTCCTCCACAGTCACGTTGCGTATATTCCGTATACCTTATTTACGTACTTTATACGCATCATACACAACAGTCCCCCGAAAAATCAACAAAAAACAACAACTTAGTTTATTGGCTAGACAAACTAAGTTGAACGTGATACGATCTAGTTGTGCAGGGCATGCCGCCTGGAAACGGCGAGCATGCTCCTTATAAACCAATGGATGTAAAGGCTTACTTAAAAACCAAACCGGTTGGGAGGACTTTATTGTGAGTTATTTTAAAAACGTGAACAAAATCCAGTATGAAGGCGCAGAATCCACAAATCCGCTGGCATTCAAACATTATAACGAAAACGAAGTCGTGCTTGGCAAATCGATGAAAGACCATCTGCGTTTCGCGGTGGCTTATTGGCACACGCTGACGATGAACGGCAGCGACCCGTTTGGCCAAGGCAACATGATCCGTCCGTGGGAAACCGTAAGCGGACTGGACCTGGCCAAGGTGCGCGTGGAAGTCAACTTCGAATTCCTCGAAAAACTCGGCGCACCGTACTTCTGCTTCCATGACGTGGACATTGCACCGGAAGGCGAAACGCTGAAGGAATCGAACGAAAACCTCGACGTGATCGTCGCAAAAATCAAGGAAGGCATGAAAGCGACCGGCGTGAAGCTGCTGTGGAACACGGCCAACATGTTCTCCAACCCGCGTTACGTCCACGGCGCGGCAACGACCTCCAATGCCGACGTGTTCGCTTACGCCGCGGCGCAAGTGAAAAAAGGCCTGGAAACGGCGCTTGAGCTGGGCGCGGAAAACTACGTGTTCTGGGGCGGGCGCGAAGGTTACGAGTCTCTGCTGAACACGGATATGGGCTTGGAGCTCGATAACCTGGCAAGATTTTTCAACATGGCGGTTGATTACGCCAAAGAAATCGGCTTTAAAGGCCAATTCCTGATCGAGCCGAAGCCGAAAGAGCCGACCAAACACCAATACGATTTCGACGCGGCCACGACGATTGCCTTCCTGCAAAAATACGGCCTGCAGGATCATTTCAAACTGAACCTGGAAGCGAACCATGCGACGCTGGCCGGCCATACGTTCGAGCATGAGCTGCGCGTAGCCCGCATCAACAACATGCTCGGTTCGATCGACGCCAACCAGGGCGATCCGCTGCTCGGTTGGGATACGGACGAATTCCCGACCGATCTCTATGCCGTTACCCTGGCGATGTACGAAATTTTGCAAAACGGCGGACTCGGCTCCGGCGGCGTGAACTTCGACGCCAAAGTAAGACGCGGATCTTTTGAGCCGGAAGATTTGTTCTATGCGCATATCGCCGGTATGGACAGCTTCGCCAAAGGCTTGAAGGTGGCCGGCAAGCTGATCGAGGACAAATTCTTCGACAAGCTGCTCGATGAGCGTTACGCCAGCTTCAAAACCGGCATCGGCGCCGAGATCGTATCCGGCAAAGCCAACTTCAAAACGCTGGAAGCTTACGCGCTGCAAAACAGCAAAATCGTCAACAAATCCAACCATCTTGAACTGATCAAAGCCCGCCTGAACGAATATATTTTCAGCGCGAAGTAATCAGGGTGGCCGGACGCCTTGTCCGTCTTAGTATGTATGAAAAGGGACGCTTGCCGTCCCTTTTTGTGGTCGTACGCCCCTGCCTGCCGGGGAAATATGAAAGGAGAATCGAACGGATGAAATATGTGATCGGCATCGATCTTGGCACAAGTTCGGTCAAAACGCTGCTCGTCGGCCAAGACGGGGAAATCAAAGGGGAAGCCTCCGCGGCTTACCCGCTCATTCAGGAGCGTCCCGGGTACAGCGAGCAAAATCCCGAGGAATGGGTAAACGGCACGGTTGATTGTTTGCAGCGGCTGCTGCAGGAGAGCGGCGTTTCGGCGGCGGACATCGAGGGCGTGTCGTTCTCGGGTCAAATGCACGGACTGGTGCTGCTGGACGAGCAAAACAACGTGCTGCGCAACGCGATTTTGTGGAACGATACGCGCACGACCAAGCAATGCCGGGAAATCGAGGCGAAGCTGGGCGATCGGTTGCTAGAAATTACGCGCAATGCGGCACTGGAAGGATTTACGCTGCCGAAGGTTTTATGGGTGCAGGAGCATGAACCGGAATTGTTCGCCAAAGCGGCGCGTTTCGTGCTGCCGAAGGATTATTTGCGGTACCGGATGACCGGCAAGGTGCAGATGGAAATCTCCGACGCCGCCGGAACGCTGATGCTGAACGTGCCGGAAGGAAAGTGGAGCGATGAAATCGCCGCCGCGTTTGGCCTTCCGGAAGGCTTTTGCCCGCCGCTCGTCGGCAGCACCGAGGAGACGGGGACGCTGCTGCCGGAGTTTGCGGCGCAAACCGGCCTGTCCCCGGCGACGAAGGTGTTCGGCGGCGGCGCGGACAACGCCTGCGGCGCGGTTGGCGCGGGGATCGTCCGCAAGGGCGACGCGCTGTGCAGCGTGGGAACCTCCGGCGTTGTCCTAACTTACGAAGAGGACAAAAGCAAAGACTTCGGCGGCAAGGTGCATTTCTTTAACCATGCCCATCCGGGGGCGTTTTACGCGATGGGCGTGACGCTGGGCGCGGGGTACTCCCTGAGCTGGTTTAAGGAGTCGCTGGCACCGGAGCTGAGCTTCGACGAGCTGCTGAAGCCGGTGGGCGGCATCGCTCCGGGCTCGGAGGGGCTGCTGTTCACCCCTTACCTGGTTGGGGAACGTACGCCGCACGCGGACAGCGTCATTCGCGCCAGCTTCATCGGCTTGTCCGGCACGCACCGCCGCGAGCATCTGGCCCGCGCCGTCATGGAGGGGATCACGTTCTCCCTGCAGGAGTCGTTGGATCTGATCCGCCAAGCCGGCATCGCGGTTGAGCGCGTCATTTCCATCGGCGGCGGCGCGAAAAATCCGGTCTGGCTGCAGATGCAGGCCGATATTTTCGGCAAGCCGGTCGTCGCGCTGAAGAACGAGCAAGGCCCGGCGATGGGCGCGGCGATGATGGCCGCCGTCGGTAGCGGCTGGTTCGCCAGCCTGAAGGAATGCGCCGACGCGTTTATCGGCTACGCCGCCACGTACGAGCCGATCCCGGCCAACGTGGAAAAGTACGCCCGGCTCTTTAAGCTGTACCAGCAAGTTTACGCGGCCACCCGGTCGCTGAATGAAGGGCTGCAGGAATTCCGGGGGTAAAGTGCATATGTGTTTTTACCTCCCGTCTGCTTGCAGCGGCGCCTGTTCCTTCGGGAACGGGCGTTTTTTTGTCAAAAGAAAACCATACGCTATGCGTATGGTTCGGGAGAGCTTACAGCGATGTATCAAAAAAAATTCCTCCTAATGTTACAATAAATTTGGTTCGCCAACCGAATTTATCGACAATAGGAGGAATACAGATGTCATCTGATGTGAACAGTTTAGCACATACAAAATGGAATTGTAAGTACCACATAGTATTTGCCCCCAAGTATAGACGACAGGTGATTTATGGGAAATTGAAGCAAGATACCGGAAAAATATTGCGACAATTATGCGAAAGAAAGAACGTAGAAATTATAGGAGCAGAAGCGTGTAAGGATCATATACACATGCTCGTGAGTATCCCTCCGAAGTTAAGTGTATCCGGATTTATAGGATATTTAAAAGGAAAAAGTAGCTTAATGATTTTTGATCGACATGCCAACCTGAAATATCGGTATGGGAATCGGAAATTTTGGTGCAAAGGATTTTACGTGGATACGGTGGGAAGAAACAAGAAAGTGATAGAAGAATATATCCGCAATCAACTGCAAGAAGATATCGTCGCGGAACAAATAACGATGGAGGAATACATCAATCCATTTACAGGAGAAGAAACCAAAGGTAATCGAAAGAAGAAATAGAAAAACCCCTTTAGGGGGAGCCGAAAAAGTAGTGCGGTTGGCGAACCATTCAATGCCCTTTTAGGGCTGGCCAGTAACAAAGGCTTTCAGCCGCAGAGCAAACCACCCGTTATACGGGTGGTTCTGATTCAACCTTATAAAATTTCGGATGTGGTAGGGGGCGAAGCGCAGGTAGAGGGGGAGAGAAGAGAATCTGGGGGGCTAAGGGACACCAGTGCCGTTATTTTCGGAAAAACGGAGGTTTGCAAATTGTAACGGAAACAGATGACCTTATTTACCTCAAATCGGCGTGGATGAACGAGTTTAGAACGAAATAGGGTCATGTGGGTCCGTTAGGCTGGGAAATTCTCGGGAAATGGGTGTATAAGGCCGCTGGAGTCCGTTAGAGCAACGTCCAATGTTTAGGAAGAGCCTCCAATCGCTCCAAAATAGAAGTCAGCGCCATTAAAGGACACCGTCAGCACTGGCGTTGTATAAACTCAAACTCTTGCACAAGACAACTTGTTGCCTTGATACATTTCAGGTTTTCCGCAAAGGCTTAGGTGTCTAAATAAAATTGAGCTTGCAGGAAGGAAATCTAACGGTTGTAGCAGCGGCTATTTTACGAAAAAAGCCCTGTTCAAAATTTTAACGGTTGTGAGAAGCGTTATTTGCCTGAATCTAAGCAAAATGAGCCGGGTTTCAGTGAAATAATCGCTATGGCAACCGTTACAATTTGAAATCAACGTTTTTTGAGCGAATAGCGGTTGTGGCAACCGTTAGATTAGTTGTGGCTAGAGGTGTATCTTGTGGATCTTGTCGGAATTAATGCAACGCTAGTGCGCCGTCAGGAGTTTTTCTAACCGTGGGTAAGCCGGACGCGGGTTTCCGCGCCTGATGGACTGTTCAGATTGGAAATATCCAATTGAACGGACATTCAGTGGCAGACACAGCGGTTTGATTGGATATTTCCAATAGATCAAGCGTGGCAGGGCGCAGAAAATGCCATTTGGTCGAGATCTATTGGATTTTTCCAATGAGAGTCCCCAATTACGCTCGATGCCCCGGCAATCTATTGGATATTTCCAATGAGAGGTAAAGGGGCAACTGGGTAGCGGGGAGCTCATCAGGTGTATGGTGCGTGAAAATCACGCCAACGCCGATATGTACTTTAAATTTCAGTCTCGGCCTCGCGCCTCTCGTCCGCCGATGGCAGCCTAGAGCCGCCAAGGCCAGACTCTCCTAGTCCAGGCTCTCCTAGTCCAGGCTCTCCTAGTCCAGGCTCTCCTAGTCCAGACTCTCCTAGTCCAGGCTCTCCTAGTCCAGACTCTCCTAGTCCAGGCTCTCCTAGTCCAGGCTCTCCTAGTCCAGGCTCTCCTAGTCCAGGCTCTCCCAGGCCAGGCTCTCCCAGGCCAGGCTCTCCCAGGCCAAGCTCCTCCCGGGCCAGGCCCGCTCCCAGGTTATGCAAATCACATGCTCCGTTCGGCATGATATAATTGACCTATGCGGGAGGAGGGGCGTCATGATGATCCGCAGCATTTACCGCAATTATTTCAAAAACAATTTGTTCATGAAAATCATTCTGGTTTTTTCGGTCATTACGATCGTTACGATCATTACGTTCTCCTACCTGATGTTCAAATTCATGTCGGAGTCCGCGGTGCAAAGACAGCTGGATATTCAGAAACGGGCGATTGAAAGCGTAAGCAATTATATCGGCGGGAAATACAATTCGGTGCAGGCGATGGTGCGGGACATTTACCGGGATAGCGAGCTCGCCTCCAACACGTCCTATTTCCTGGAGCACCCGTATCAGGATTACGTGCGGTACCGGCTGGATCGTTATTATACGGAGAATAGTTCTTTGACGGATACGGTGATATATTTCCGCAACCAGGTGGAGGATAATCCGGATATCCGCAGCCTGCTGCTGTACAGCGCGGACCAGCAGCAACTGTATGCCTTTGGCAACGACAAGCAGTTCAAAATCATCCCCACCAACGCCGCCCGCTCGTACGTTCCGGACGTCATGTATCAGCAGGACAGCGCAAACGTGGCGGCGGCCAACATTTGGGTGCGCAAAGCGGCGGGCTTGCCGGATACGCCAATGTATTCCGTGCGCGTGCCGATCAACAACAATCAGTCGCTGCGGAATATCGGGCAGCTGGTCGTTTATTTCGATACGGACAAGATTTGGAACAGCATGGCTTTTTACAAACAAGAATTGAAAGGTTCCATTTTGGTCATCTCGGCCAACGGGGACGTGCTGTTCGATTCCTCCGGCACCTACTACGGCCGGAAGTACCCGTACAATGAGCAATTGAACTCGATTTACGACAGCGGCGTATTGGGCGGGAAGACGATCGTCACCAAGCTGACGCAAAGCCAGGGCGGATTTACGGTGCTGAGCGCCGTGCCGAAACAGGAACTCGCCGATACGTACGTTGGGCTAAGAAATACGATTCTCACCATCAGCATCATCTGCATCTTTTTTGCGATTATGATTCCTTCGCTGTTCATCAGTAATTTCGCCAAACGGATGTACGGGATCATCCGGTTTACCCGCAAGGTGCGCGGCGGGGATTTGGCGGCGCGGATCGCCGATCCGCGGGAGGACGAGCTGGGGCAAATCTCCCGCAGCTTCAACGAGATGCTCGATGAGCTGAATCAATACATCGAAAGGGTGTACAAGGCCGAAATCAAGCAGCAGCAGACCGAACTGGTGGCGCTTCAGGCCAGGATCAACCCGCATTTCCTGTACAACACGCTGGAAGTGATCCGCATGCGGGCCGTCTCCCAGGGGGCGAGGGACGTCGGCGAGATGATCTACAGCTTGTCCGTGCTGTTCAAAAGCCTGGTACAGCAGAAAAAAATCTACACCCTGAAAGACGAACTGGAGGCCTGCCGGCTTTACTTGGAGCTGTTCAGAATCCGCTATAAAGATAGATTCAATTACAAGATCGTAGCCGATCCCGCCCTATTCGGCAAATCGGCGATGAAGCTTTCGCTGCAGCCGATCATTGAAAATTACATCGTCCACGGCATCAGAACCGACCGGGACGATAACCGCTTGACGGTCAGAGTTCAGGATGAGGGCGATATTATCACAGCCGTGATTCAAGATAACGGGAAAGGCATTGAGCAAAGCAGGCTGGCCGAAATCCGCGCAGCGCTGGAGAGCAAGGAAGAGCCGGGGGAAATGTTCGGGCTGCGCAGCGTTCACAGCCGGCTAAGGTTTTTGTACGGGCCTGCATACGGGATTGAAATCGAAAGCCGGCCTGGAGAAGGGACGACGATTGTAGTACGTTATCCAAATCGGGAAGGATCGGATGCTGAAAATGTATAAAGTGTTTATTGTCGATGACGAGCCTTTTATCATAGAAGGGCTGTACGATATTTTGGATTGGCCGGCGTTCGGCCTGGAGATTGTCGGGCACGCGGAAAACGGGCGGCAGGCGCTGGACGCGCTGCAAACCACCCCCGCCGACGTGCTGATCACCGACATTTCGATGCCGGTGATGAACGGCTTGACCTTGATTTCCGAGGCGCGCAAGCGGCATAAGGATCTCAAGGCGATCATTCTGAGCGGGTTCAATGAGTTCGATTACCTGAAAGAAGGCATGCGGCTGGGCATCGAAAACTATTTGCTGAAGCCGATCAACGTGGAGGAACTGGAATCCACGCTGCGCAACACGGTGGAAAAACTGGACAGCCAGCGGTCCGAGGAATTGTACGACGCTTATGACGTGCAGATTCTCAAAGACAATACGTTATACCGCTGGCTGACCGGACAGATCGCGGCCAGGGAATTTGCCGAGCGCGCCGAACTGCTGAACCTTTCGTTAATCGGCCCGTTCATCGCCGTAGCTGTGCTGCGAACGGGCAGCGGCCAAAATGAAGCTTTTGAGGAAACGGCCAAGCTTCTGGAAGCGGGTAATGACATTACGCCTTTCCGCGACGTTGACGGCGATATCGTGCTGATCGGCATGCTGGGGACCGAAGACGAAGGGAAGCGGGATTTTCTCGCCAAGCTGCGGGAGCTCAAGGAAGCGCTTGCCGCCCGGAATATACCGGTGCAAATCGGCGTCGGCGGAGTCTGCCCATTGCGGCCAGAGGGGTCTCCGCCGTGTGAAGAAGGCGCCGCAAGCTATAAAGAGGCCAAACGGGCGTTGGAGTATTTTATGATCTATCCGGAGCGGCCGATCATGGAATATAAGTCGCTGGAAGCAGATAAGGGCGGCGCCGCCGTATCCCTGCCTTGGGACGAGTATGCCAAGCTTATGCTGGCCCGGGACGCGGAAGGGTTAAAGCGGCGGATCCAAACCGGCTTCGAGGAGCTGCAGCAAACGCCGGGCATCCGCCCGGAGGACCTGCACAACGCCGCGCTTGAACTCGTCGTCAGATTTAAAATGGAGCTAAAAGAAATCAAGCATACCGACGAGACGGACATTTTTCGCAAAGGGCTGGACCGGGTGCAGGGCAGCGCCGCGTTCTCCGAACTGGTGCGGCATCTTCAGGGCGTGGCGGAGGAAACGGTCGGCTCGCTGCTGCAGGATGCCAAAAACCCGGTGGTGAGCCAGGTGCTGGAGTACATCCACAGTCATTATGCCGACGAGCTTTCCTTGAAAACGCTGGGCGCGCAATACCATATCCACCCCGTTTATTTAGGCCAGCTGTTTCATAAGGAGACGGGGGGTTCTTTTGCGGAATATATCAATAAATACCGGATCGAAAAAGCGAAGCAGCAGCTGAAAAACACCCATTTGAAGGTGCATGAAATCGCCCGCAATGTGGGATATTGGGAGATCGGTTATTTTTACAAACAGTTTCGGAAATATGTCGGCATCTCGCCCACCGATTTCAAAGCCCTTCATTAACATGTGATACAACGGGAAAACACCCGGGGTAAAGAAAAGGAACTAACTCCTTATGTAAGGGATTCCATTCTTTATCCCGGGGTATTTTTTGCGGCGGATCTTTTCTTTAATTTGTACCCTGATTTATTAAATTTAGCTTCTTTTTGAAACGGCTTTCATTCGGTAAGGTTGTATTAGATAGATTACAGAAATCATTCAAAAGGGAGGATCCAGCATGAGCAACAGCAAAAAAAGCTTTTCCTTCGCACTGGCGATGCTAATGGCTCTGGTGTTTGTGTTAAGCGCTTGCGGAGGAGGCAAAAACAGCGCCGAGGGCGGCTCGCCGGCAGCCGGCGGGGACTCGGGCAAAACCGTAAACCTCATTTGGTACACGATCGGCACTCCGCAAAAAGACGTGGACAAAGTTATGGAAGAAGTCAGCAAGTACACGAAGGAAAAAATCAATGCCACGGTTACGATGAAAATGATCGACTGGGGCGACTATAAGCAAAAGATGCAGGTTAACGTCGCTTCCGGGGAGCCGATGGACATTATTTTCACCGCCGCCGGCGGCTTCGATTATGTGCAAAATGCCAGAAAAGGCGCGTTCATGGAGCTCGACGATCTGCTTGAGCAATACGGAAAGGACCTGAAAAACACGATCGATCCGGCGTTCCTGGAAGGCTCCAAGGTCGACGGCCACAACTACGGCATTCCGGCCAACAAAGAGCTTCCGCAGCAAGAAGTATGGCGCTTTAACAAAAACCTGCTGGACAAATACAAGCTGGACATCTCCAATATGCGTTCCTTGGACAGCATCGAGCCGCTTTTGAAAACGATTAAGGAAAACGAGCCGGGCGTAACCCCGTTCGCGATGGATAAAAACTATGTTCCTTATGTTCCATACGATTATGTAATTCAAAATCTGCCGATGGCCGTGAAACTCGACACCACGGATTATAAAATCGTGAACATTTTGGAAACTCCGGAAATGCAGGAAGCCCTGAAAACGATGCACAAATATTATAAAGCGGGTTATGTGGCGCCTGAAGCGGCCACGACCGGTTCGACCAGCGATCTGATGACTTCCGGCAAATGGTTTATGGACCGCGCGCAAACCCAGCCGCTGGCCGACAACCTTTGGTCGGCGAGCTACGGATACCCTGTCGTATCCACGCCGGCGAGCGACGCTATCGTTACGAATACGTCGGTGCAAGGCTCGATCATGGCCATTTCCGCCAACTCCGAATATCCGGAGAAAGCGATGGAGTTCCTGAACCTGCTGAATACCGATCCGGTGCTGCGCAACATGATCGACTCCGGGATCGAAGGCGTGCACTACAAGAAAGTCGACGACAAGCATATTGAAAACCTGGACGAATCGAAAAACTACGATATGCCGTCTTATTCCTTGGGCAACAATATGCTGCTCTATTTGAACCCGAACGATCCCGACGACAAATGGGAGCAATTCAAGCAGTTTAACGCATCCGGCGTCAATTCGCCGATCCTTAGCTTCAACTTCGACAGCACGAAAGTGGCTACCGAAATGACCGCCGTGCAAAACGTGAAGGAGCAGTTCTGGGCATCGCTGATGACCGGGACCGTCGATCCGGAAGAATATCTTCCGAAAGCGATTCAAAAATTCAAAGAGGCGGGTCTTGACAAGGTTATGGCCGAAGCCCAAGCGCAGCTAGACGCCTGGAGAGCTGCGGGCAACAAGTAACATTCCAGAAACTGAACATTTGAGGATCGGGCGGGTGAACGTTGCGCCCGATCTTTTTTCATGATGTAGACAGGAGGGGAACACAAAGATGGCCGCATTTTTCAAAAACGTGCTAAAAAACAAAGTCATGTTATTTATGGTGTTGCCGGGGGCCGTTTGGTTTTTCTTTTTCTCATATCTCCCCCTGGTCGGCACCGTGGCCGCCTTCAAGCAGTACCGTTTCAGCCGCGAAGGCTTCTGGGCCAGCCTGGCCAAAAGCGAATGGGTCGGCTGGGACAACTTCAAGTTCCTGTTCATGACGGACGACGCTTTTACCATTACGCGCAACACGCTGCTGTACAATCTTGCTTTTATTTTTATCGGACTGGTGCTGTCCGTGGCGATGGCGATCATCCTCTCCGAGCTGGCCGGCAAAGTGATGGCCAAAGTGTATCAAACCGGGATGTTTCTGCCGTATTTCCTGTCCTGGGTTATCGTCGGCTACTTTGCATTCAGCTTCTTGAGCATGGACCGGGGGATGCTCAATCAAATCCTCGGCTGGTTCGGCGCCGAACCGATCAATTGGTATTCGGAGGCGAAGTATTGGCCGTATATATTGGTGTTCGTCAATTTGTGGAAAATGGTCGGCTACAACAGCGTTGTGTACCTGGCTTCCATTATGGGCATCGACAAATCGCTGTACGAAGCGGCCATGATCGACGGGGCGAGCAAATGGCAGCAGGTCCGCAACATCACGATTCCGCTGCTTTCTCCGATCATCATTATTATGACGCTGCTCGCGGTCGGCAAGATCTTTTACGCGGACTTCGGTTTGTTCTATCAGGTGCCGAGGGATTCCGGGACGCTCTACGCCGTGACCAACGTCATCGACACTTACGTGTACCGCGGTTTGAAAACGACCGGGGAAATCGGCATGAGTACGGCGGCGGGGCTGTATCAATCGGTCGTCGGTTTTGTGCTCGTCCTCGTTTCCAACTTCATTGTGCGCAAAATCGACAAAGACAGCGCCCTATTCTAAATCAAGCTGAAAGGAGTGTCAGGTTATGGCGGAGGTTGTTAGAAAACACAAGGATTTTCATCATGTCTCGCGCGGATGGAACGCGGTTTTGCACCTGATTGCGGGCCTATTTTCTTTCATGTGCGTATTTCCGTTTTTGTTCGTCGTCATTATTTCGTTTACCGATGAAAAAACGCTGGCCACGGACGGGTACCGGTTGTTTCCGGCCAAATGGAGCCTGGAGGCTTACCGTTTCGTGTTCGAAAGCGGGGACTCGCTGCTCCGCTCTTACGGGGTGACGATTTTGATTACCGTGGCGGGCACGATCCTCAGCTTGGTGCTGATCGCGCTGTACGCTTACGCGATTTCGCGGAAAAGCTTCCGCTACCGGCGGTTTTTCTCCGTGTTTGCGATCGTGACCATGCTGTTTAACGGCGGGATGATTCCGACTTATATGGTCGTGTCCCAACTCATGGGCCTGAAGGATACGCTATGGGCGCTCATTTTGCCGCTGGCGATGAACGCTTTCTATATCATGATTCTTCGCACGTTCTACAGCACCAGCGTGCCTGAAGCGGTCATCGAATCGGCGCGGATCGACGGGGCGGGCGATTTCTACATTTTCCTGCGCATCGTATTGCCGCTGTCGCTGCCGGGCCTGGCCACGATCGGCCTGTTCAGCACCTTGGGCTACTGGAACGACTGGTTTAACGCCCTGCTGTACATCGACAATCCGAACCTTGTGCCGCTGCAATCGATGCTGATGCGGATCGAATCGAGCATCCAGTTCATTCAGCAAAACTCGCAAAACAGCTCGCTGAGCTTGCAGGCGCTGTCGTCGATTCCGCAGGACACGGCGCGCATGGCGATGGTCGTGCTGGCGACGCTGCCGATTATTTTCGCCTATCCGTTCTTCCAGCGCTATTTCGTACAGGGGCTTACGGTTGGGGCCGTTAAAGAATAAGACAAATAGAGGCCAGGAACCGGCCCGACCTATACATGTTGAACTAAAGAAATACGGAAGTTAGGCAAGAGTGTGAAATGATTCTGAAGAAACGGCAGTGGTCGCCTTTGTGAGCGGATTTCTTCCTTGTTGGAATCTATAAAATCAATAGAAATCCGCGAACAACAGCGATCGTAAGAACATTTCACACGGCTGCCCTGATCCGTACAATCAATAGTTCAGCTTATATAGAAATCGGTGCTTGATAGCCGGCTAGAGCTAGAATGGCTGCCGGAACGACTGACCATCGGACATCAAAATAGCGACACTTTATGTGCTTATTATGCGGAGCCTAGCGTGCTCAGGTCCATTAGCGGCATTTTATGTACTTATTTTCCTATGAATGGGCCAGAACGCAGTCATTTTCTTGCGATGGAGGAAAATAGCGGCATAAATGTCCCCTATTTATCGCAAATGGACTGATATTGCCGATATAGCGACATTTTTTGTTCTTAACACACATTTAAAATTAAGCGAGGTGGAGCGTTTGCTTTACAAAGACAGCACGAAGCCGATCCCGGAACGGGTCGAACATCTGCTTGGGCTGATGACCGTGGAAGAGAAGGTTGGGCAATTGGTTCAGCCGTTTGGCTGGCAAACCTACGAGCATGTGAACGGCGAGATCCGGCTGACGGAGTCGTTTAAAGAGCAGGTAAAAAACGGCGGCATCGGCTCGCTGTACGGCGTGCTGCGGGCCGACCCGTGGACGGGCGTCACGCTCGAAACCGGCCTGTCGCCACGCGAGGGCGCGGAGGCCGTGAACGCGATCCAGCGTTACGCGATCGAGCACTCGCGGCTCGGCATCCCGATCCTGATCGGGGAGGAATGCTCGCACGGCCATATGGCGATCGGCGCGACCGTGTTCCCGGTGCCGCTGTCGCTCGGCAGCACCTGGAACGTGGACCTGTACCGGGAGATGTGCCGGGCGGTGGCCCGGGAGACGCGCAGCCAAGGTGGCGCGGTCACGTACTCGCCGGTCCTTGACGTCGTGCGCGATCCGCGCTGGGGCCGGACCGAGGAATGCTTCGGCGAAGACGCTTATTTGATCGGCGAGATGGCCGTGGCTGCGGTGGAAGGGCTGCAGGGCGAAAGCCTGGACGGCGCCGACAGCGTGGCCGCGACGCTCAAGCATTTCGTCGGCTACGGCAGCTCCGAGGGCGGCCGCAACGCGGGCCCGGTGCATATGGGGCGGCGCGAGCTGCTGGAGGTGGATATGCTGCCGTTCCGCAAGGCGGTGCAGGCGGGAGCGGCATCGATCATGCCGGCCTACAACGAAATCGACGGCGTGCCTTGCACGACCAATAAGGAACTGCTGGACGGCGTGCTGCGCGGCGAGTGGGGGTTTGACGGCATGGTCATCACCGACTGCGGCGCGATCGACATGCTGGCTTCCGGCCACGATGTGGCCGCGGACGGCCGGGACGCAGCCGTTCAGGCGATTCGCGCGGGCATCGATATGGAAATGTCCGGCGAAATGTTCGGCAAACATCTGCTGGAAGCGGTGCGTTCCGGCGAGCTGGAGGAAGCGGTGCTCGATGGGGCGGTTCGCCGCGTGCTGGCGCTGAAATTCCGGCTGGGCTTGTTCGAGAACCCGTACGGCGACCCGGACCGGGCGGAGCGGGTGATCGGCAGCGCGGAGCATATGGCGTTGGCGCGCAAGCTGGCGGGCGAAGGCATCGTGCTGTTGAAAAACAACGGCGTGCTGCCGCTATCCCCGGACGCCGGGAAAATCGCCGTGATCGGCCCCAACGCCGATGCCGGCTACAACCAGCTCGGTGACTACACCTCGCCGCAGCCGCAGTCCAAGGTGACCACCGTGCTCGGCGGCATCCGTGGCAAGCTGGCGGCTGCGCCGGAGCGAGTGCTGTACGCCCCGGGCTGCCGGATTAGAGGCGATGCCCGGGAAGGCTTCGAAACCGCCTTGGCCTGCGCGGAGCAGGCGGACACCATAGTCATGGTCGTCGGGGGCTCCAGCGCGCGCGATTTCGGCGAAGGCAGCATCGACTTGAAAACGGGAGCCTCGAAGGTGACCGGGAACTCCTGGAGCGACATGGACTGCGGCGAAGGCATCGACCGCATGTCGCTGGCATTGTCCGGGGTGCAGCTCGAGTTGATTCAGGAAATCCACAAAATGGGTAAACCGCTGGTAGTGGTTTACTTTAACGGGCGGCCGATCGCCGAGCCGTGGGTCGACGAGCATGCCGAAGCCATTTTGGAGGCGTGGTATCCGGGGCAGGAGGGCGGACACGCCGTGGCCGACATTTTGTTTGGCGATGTGAACCCGTCCGGACGCCTGACAATCTCGATTCCGAAGCATGTCGGGCAGCTTCCGGTGTATTACAACGGCAAACGTTCACGGGGCAAAAGATACCTCGAGGACGATTCGCAGCCGCGCTACCCGTTTGGGTACGGGTTAAGCTACACGGAATTCAGCTATGCCGGATTGACCGTTCAGCCGGAGGCGATTTTGCCGGGTGAAACGGTCAAAGTGACGGTGGATGTCACGAATACCGGTGCGCGCGCCGGGGCGGAGGTCGTGCAGCTGTACATCACCGATGTGGCCAGCACTGTGACCAGACCGGCGAAGGAGCTGAAGGGATTCCGCAAGGTGTGGCTTGCTCCGGGGGAAACCCGGAGGGTCGAGTTTACGCTCGGCGCGGAGGAACTGCAATATATCGGTCCTGACTACAAGCCGGTGGTCGAACCAGGAGAATTCCATGTTCATGTGGGCAAAAACGTAAACGATACGCTGGGCGCCAAGTTTTTTGTGCGGGAGGGTTCATGTTAGATGGAACGGATCAGACGTTTTATTCGGGAACTGTCGGACGCGGCATGGCTGGAGCAAATCGAATTGCGCAATTGGAAGATCACGAAGTCGGCCTATTTGGTTCCCGGAAAATACACCGAGGAAACCGGCTATCCGGAAGGCCAAGGGCTGGAACGGTTTCCGAGCACGCAGGGAACAACGTATTTTTTTAGGAACGAGTTAACGATCCCGGACCGCTGGCAGGGCGGCCATGCCGGCCTCGTATTTGCTTCCGGGGGCGAAGGGCTGCTGAGAATCGACGGAAAGTCGTATCAAGGTCTCGACCGGAACCATACTTTTGTGACTTTGCCCCGGGAGCGGGGGAATCGTCCGCTTCAGCTTGAAATCGAACTGTTTGATCCGATTCCGGAGCCGGTCGATCCGCTGAACCGGCAGGCGGTCATTCAGCCGCCGATTTCTTCGATCCAGAGCAAGCTGGTGTTGGTCAACCGTCCGGTGCAGAGTCTGATGTACACGGCGACCGTGATCCGCGATTCCGCTGTGCTGCTGCCGGAGCAGGATATGCGGCGCACGCGGCTGATCGAGGCGCTGCACGCCGCGATGGACGAGTTTGCGGCGCTTGATCCTGATGCGATTCAAGATGGCGGGGGGATCGCCGAAATCGAGCGGCGGCTGGCGGAGCGGGTCAAGGCGATCGGCGGCAACGCCGAAGGCCTGATCCATATGATCGGCCAGTCGCACATCGATATCGCCTGGCTGTGGCCGGCGCGCGAGACGGTGCGGAAAGCGAGCCGCACGTTCGCGACGGTCGACGCTTTGATGCGCGAATACCCGCAGTACCGGTACGCGCAAAGCCAGCCGCAGCTGTTTGCTTACTTGAAGGACAACGACCCCGAGCTGTACGAGCGGGTCAAGGCGAGAATCAAGGAAGGGCGTTGGGAACTGGTCGGCGGCATGTGGGTCGAGCCCGACCTCAACCTGCCGAGCGGCGAGTCGCTGATGCGGCAAATGCTGTACGGGCAGCGCTTCTACCTGGAGGAGTTCGGCCAAACCTCGCACATCGAATGGCTGCCGGACACGTTTGGCTACTGCGCTTCTTTACCGCAGATTTTGCGGCATGGCGGCATCCGCTATTTTATGACGACGAAGCTGGGCTGGAACGATACGAACGTGTTCCCGTACGACCTGTTCCATTGGGTCGGGATCGACGGCACGCCGATGTTGTCATATTTGAACCACGGCGTTAACGAAAATACGCTGCCGAAAGACGTGCACGATCACTGGCAGTCTTACCGGCAAAAAGCCGTGCATCCCGAGCAGATGCTGCTGTACGGGCACGGCGACGGCGGAGGCGGCGTTACCCGCGAAATGCTGGAGTACATCGACCGCTCCGGGCTGATGGTCGGCCAGCCGGCCGGCGAATACAGCACGGCGGCGGCGTTTTTTGCCGGGATTGAAGCGGCGGAGCCGCAGCTTCCGTCATGGCACGGAGACTTGTACCTGGAGCTGCACCGCGGAACGTACACGACCCATGGCCGCAACAAGCGGAACAACCGGAAAGCGGAGATTTTGTACCGCGAAGCGGAGGTCTGGAACACGCTGGCGGCTTCGTCACTGGCGCCCTCGTCGCTGGCGGCGGAACGTCAGCGCGAGGTGCAAAGCGTGCTGCATGATGGCTGGAAGCTGATTTTGCTGAATCAGTTCCATGACATCATCCCCGGTTCGGCAATTACGGAAGCGTACGAAACGTCGGAAAAAGAATACGCGGAAATTTTCGCCAAAGGGAATTCCGGTTTGCGGCAAGGCCTGAGAGCGCTGGCCGGGCAGATCGCCACGGCGGGGGAAGGCAAGCCCTACGTCGTGTTTAACAGCCTCGGCTGGACCCGCGACGCGGTGATCGAGATTTCCGGGCACGGCTTCGGCCGCTCCGTCGCCACCTATGACGAAAACGGCGCGCGGCTTGCGCTTGACTTGCAGCCGGGAGCGGGCGGAAATGCCGAGGCGGCTTGGGTGCGCGTGCCGGAGGTTCCGGCGTTCGGCTACAAGACGATTTGGCTGAGAAGTGAAGCGGACACGTTGGCAGGGGCGCCGGCTGGAAGAGCGGCAGACGGAGGGGCGGATAAGGCGGATAAAGTGGATAAGGCGGATAAAGCAGATAAGGCGGATATCCTCGCTGCCGTCGGCCAGATCCTGCAGGAGAAGGGCCTGGCCGCCAAGGAACGGATGTTCACCGACCGTTGGGAAACGGACCACTACCGCTTAACGTTTAATGAGCGCGGCGAGATTGTTAGCCTATGGGACAAAGCGGCGGACCGTGAAATCGTAAAACCGGGCGAAGCGGCGAACCGCTTCCACTTTTTCCATGACCGCCCAACGCTGTGGGACGCCTGGGACATCGACAGCCGCTACGAGCAGCAGCCGGCCGGGCAGGCGAAATTGCTGGAAAGCCGGCTCGTAGCCCGCGGCAAGGTCAAGGATGTGCTGCAGTTCCGCTGGCGGATCGGCCAGTCGGACATCACGCAGGAGCTGATCCTGTATCATCATGACCGGCGGATCGATTTCAAGACGAAGGTGAACTGGAATGAAGCCCATAAGTTGCTGAAGGTCGGTTTCCCGATCGATGTGGTGACCGACAAAGCGACCTACGAAATTCCGTTCGGCGCGCTTGAGCGCGTCACGCACCGCAATACGAGCTGGGAGCAGGCGCAGTACGAAGTATGCGGGCACCGTTTTGTGGACGTATCGGAACGGGGCTACGGCGTGAGCCTGCTGAACGACTGCAAATACGGCTATGACGTTCAGGGCAGCATCATCCGCCTGTCCCTGCTGCGCGCGCCGAAATGGCCGGACGTCACGGCGGATTTGGGCGAACACGAGTTCACGTATTCACTGTACCCCCACCTCGGCGATTGGCAGACAGCGCATACGGTACGTGCTGCGGCTGAGCTGAACGTTGTCCCGGCGGCCCTTGCCGAAGAGGCGCATCCGGGAACACTGCCGCCCGCGCAATCGCTGATCGGCTTTACCGGCGAGCATGTCGTGCTCGATACGGTGAAACCGGCCGAGGACGGAAGCGGCGTTATCCTGCGGTTCTACGAATCCGCCGGCGGCCGCGAACGCGTGGAGCTGAGCTGGAACCAGCCGTACAGCAGCGTGTACGTATCGAATGCGCTCGAACGGGAGCTTGAGCCGCTGGCAGTTGATAAAGGCCGGATCCGGCTCGATTTTGCTCCGTACGAGATCAAGACGATTAAAATCAACGGATGAATAAACCAGACCATTAAAGGAGCGAGAGTGTTCATGGAACAATTTAGACTCCCGAAAATCCCGATGCCGAAGCTGGAGCTGCCGCAGGCCGTTCAGGATGTGCTGGCCGAAGCCGAAGTGAAGCTTGCGTTTCGTCCGAAGCTTTTGCAGCTGTTCAAAAACTGCTTCCCGAACACCCTGGAAACGACGACCAAGCTGATGGACGACGGCACGACTTTCGTCATCACCGGGGATATTCCGGCCTCCTGGCTGCGCGATTCGGTGGAACAGGTCATCCACTACGTGCCGCTGGCCAAAAACGACCCCGACCTGCAGAGGATCATCGGCGGATTGATCAAGCGTCATATCCAATACGTCCATATCGACCCGTACGCCAACGCGTTTAACGAATCGGCCAACGATTGGCACTGGAATACGACGGACGAAACGGAAATGTCGCCTTGGGTGTGGGAGCGGAAATTTGAAATCGACTCCCTCTGCTTCGTCGTCCGGCTCGCGTATGCTTACTGGAAAGAAACCGAGCTGACCGACATTTTCGATGCCGGCTTTAAAGCGGCGATGCGGAAAATCTACGAGCTGTTCAAAACCGAGCAGCGCCATTTTGAGCAGTCGCCATACCGGTTCACCCGGAACAACGGGATACCGGCCGATTCCTTGCGGAACGGCGGTCTCGGCATGCCGGTCAATTACACCGGGATGATCTGGTCGGGCTTCCGCTCCAGCGACGATGCCTGCGATTTCCATTACAACATCCCGGGCAACATGTTCGCCGTCGTCGCGCTGCGCCAGATGCAGGAATTCGCCGAATGGGTGTTCCGCGACATGGATTTCCTGGCCGAGCTCAAGGAGTTGGAATTCGAAGTCGATCACGGGATTAAGCTGTACGGTATTTACCGCCACCCGGAATTCGGCCCGATTTATGCGTACGAAACCGACGGCTTCGGCAACTACTGCCTGATGGACGATGCCGGCACGCCGGGCCTGATGTCCATTCCGTATCTCGGTTATGTCGGCGCGGACGACCCGGTTTATCAGAACACGAGACGCTTTGCCCTGAGCAAGGAAAACCCGTTTTACTTCGAAGGCAAAGCGGCGAAAGGCATCGGCAGCCCGCACACGCCGAAGGATTATATCTGGCATATGGCCTTGTCGATGCAGGGCCTGACGGCGCGGACGAAGGAAGAAAAGCTGGAGATGATCGCGATGCTGGAAGCGACCGACGCCGGCACGGGCTACATGCACGAAGGCTTCCACGCCGACGATCCGAACACGTTCACGCGCAAATGGTTCGCCTGGTCGAACAGCCTGTTCTCGCAGCTTGTGTATAAGGCGATGCAGGAAGGCATTTTGTAGGGGCGTGTCCGCTGGGCATGTCAGTAGGGGATGTCAGTAGGGGATGTCAGTAGGGGATGTCTGTAGACATATCAGTAGGAAATATCTGTAGGACATATCTGTAGCCATATCTGTAGCCATATCTATAGGGCGCATCGGGGGGAACGTGTTGGAACAAATATTCTAACGGTTGCCACAAGCGCTATTTGTTCAAAAAACGTTGATTTCAAATTGTAACGGTTGCCATGGCGCTTATTTCGCTTAAAACGGCCATTTTTGCTTGGATTCAGGCAATTAACGACGCTGACAACCGTTAAAATTTGGAAAAGGGCTTTTTTTGCGAAATAGCCGCTGCTGCAACCGTTAGATTTCCGAAGGGCGTCCGTATCGATTCGAAAGCCTAAGCTTTTAAGGAAATCTGAGCAAAAGTTAATGCAACGCAACGCTAGTGCGGAAAACCCGGTGCTAGGTTCCGTTGCTAGGAAGAGACGCAAGCCGGCGGACCGGATCGACCGGACTCTGATCAGACTCGATCAGACCCGATCAGACTCGATCAGACTCGATTAGACTCGATTAGACTCGTTCAGACTTGATCAGACTCGATCGGACTCGATCGGACTCGATCAGACCGGAACTGGCATCATATCTGATAAATTACCTTTTATACAAGAAGGAGACCTGACGACGATGAGCAAAATTATTGGCGAAGCTCTTAAAAATATTCCATGGCAGGACAAACCGGCCGGCCTGAATGCCCCGGTCTGGCGTTACTCGCAAAACCCGATTATCGAACGCCACGCGATCCCGAATTCGAACAGCGTGTTCAATTCGGCGGTCGTGCCTTTTGAAGGGGGATTTGCCGGCGTGTTCCGCTGCGATTCCCGTTCGGTGAGCATGGACATTTTTGCCGGATTCAGCGACGACGGGATCAACTGGAAAATCAACCACGCGCCGATTCAGTTCGAAGGGGACGAGGAAGTGACCAAGCGGGAATACCGCTACGATCCGCGCGTCTGCAAAATCGGCGACCGCTATTACATCACCTGGTGCAACGGCTACCACGGTCCAACGATCGGCATCGCGTATACGACCGATTTCAAAACGTTCCACCAGCTGGAAAACGCCTTTTTGCCGTATAACCGCAACGGCGTGCTGTTCCCGCGCAAGATCGGCGAGCGTTACGCCATGCTCAGCCGCCCAAGCGATACCGGGCACACGCCGTTCGGCGATATTTTTTACAGCGAAAGCCCGGACCTTACGTTCTGGGGCAAACACCGCTATGTGATGGGGACGATTAACGGCGACGCGTCCGCATGGCAGTCCAAAAAAATCGGCCCGGGGCCGGTTCCGATCGAAACGGACAAAGGCTGGCTGCTGATCTACCACGGCGTTATCAATACGTGCAACGGATTCGTTTACCGCATGGGCTGCGCCTTGCTGGACATCGACAAGCCCTGGATCGTTAAAGCGCGGTCGCGCAATTACATCCTCGGCCCGGAAACGCTGTATGAATGCGTGGGCGACGTGCCGAACGTGACGTTCCCGTGCGCGGCTTTGACCGACGCCGAAACCGGCCGGATCGCCATTTACTACGGCTGCGCCGATACGGTGACCGGCCTGGCGTTCACGACCGTGGACGAACTGCTGAGCTACATGGAAGAGTATCCTTTGGAAGAAGCTTAATCGAAAAGTTGAACTGAATTTAACAGCAACAAGGGGCAGGCGTGCGAAAAAGTCAGTGTCATTTCGGACGGCTGCCCATCCGATTTTCAACAGGTTGCAACGGATTACCGATGGAGAGGAAGAGGGGCAACGGAATGAAAAAGAAAAGAACGGCGCATATCATTTCCCATACGCACTGGGACCGAGAATGGTATCTGCCTTACGAGAAGCACCATGTCCGGCTCGTTCAGCTGGTGGACGCGCTGCTCGACAAGCTGGACGGCGATACGGCGTTTAAAAGCTTTTACCTCGACGGGCAAACGATCATTTTGGAGGATTACCTGCAGGTACGCCCCGAAAACAAGGAGCGGCTGGAGAAGTATATCCGCAAAGGGCGCATTTTGATCGGGCCGTGGTACATTTTGCAGGACGCTTTTTTGACGAGCGGGGAAGCGAATATCCGCAACATGCAGATCGGCCATCAGGACGCGAAAAAATACGGCGCACCGGCGAAAATCGGCTATTTCCCCGACACGTTCGGGCTCGTCGGCCAAACGCCGCAGCTGATGCGGCAATCCGGCATCGACAACGCCTTTTTCGGCCGCGGCGTGAAGCCGACCGGCTTCAACAACACCGTTTCCGACGGCGGGTATGAGTCCTCCTTCTCCGAGCTGATTTGGGAAGGGCCGGACGGCTCGAAAGTGCTGGGCATTTTGTTCGCCAACTGGTACTCCAACGGCAACGAGGTGCCGGTGGACGAAGCGGAAGCGAAGGCGTTCTGGGACCGCAAGCTGGCGGACGCGGAAAAATACGCGGCGACGGACGAACTGCTGTTCATGAACGGCTGCGACCACCAACCGCTGCAGCTTGATTTGCCGGAGGCGATCCGCACGGCCGAGAAGCTGTACCCGGACACGAAGTTCGTGCATTCGACCCTGCCGGACTATCTGCAGGCGCTGGAGGGGGCGCTGGGCGGCCGCGAGCTGTCCACCGTCAAAGGCGAGCTGCGCAGTCAGCGCACCGACGGCTGGGGTACGCTGGTTAACACCGCTTCTTCGCGCGTGTATTTGAAGCAGATGAACCAGGAAGGCCAGACCTTGCTGGAAAAAGTCGCCGAGCCGCTCGCTGCGGTGGCGAATATGCTGGGCAAAAACTACCCGCATCATCTGTTCACCTATGCTTGGAAAACGCTGATGCAAAACCATCCGCATGACAGCATCTGCGGCTGCAGCGTGGACGAGGTGCACCGCGAGATGGTCACCCGCTTCGCCAAAAGCCGCCACGTTGCCGAGGCGATCATCGACGACAGCAAGCGGGCCGTCGCCGAGGCGGTGAACACGTCGATCTTCGCCGGGTACGGCAAGGATCCGCTGCCGCTGGTCGTCATGAACACGACCGGTTGGAACCGCACCGGCACGGTGACCGTGGAGCTGGACGCCGCCCGCCTGTATCTGCGCGAGGGGCTCGGCCTTGAGGAAAACGCCCGCCGCATGAAGGCGGTCGACTTGTCCGGCCGCGAGCTGGTGGACGAGGCGGGGAACGCCGTGCCTTGCACGGTGGAAGACCTCGGCTTGCTGTTCGGCTACGACCTGCCGGACGACAAGTTCCGGCAGCCGTACATGTGCCGCCGGGTGAAGCTGACGTTCCAGGCGGAGCAGGTACCGGCGCTGGGGCACCGCGCGTACGCCTGGGTGCGCCGCCAACCGGCCGTCACAGCACCGGCCGCAGCAGCACCTGCCTCGCTGTTTACCGGCGGCCTGGTCATGGAAAACGCCGGGCTGAAAGTGGAGATCGCCGGCGACGGATCGTTTGCGCTGACCGATAAAGCGACCGGCCAAATCTACCGCGACCTCGGCATCTATGAGGATACCGGCGATATCGGCAACGAATACATGTACAAGCAGCCGGAAGGCGAACAGCCGCTAACCACCAAAGGTCTGCCGGCGCAGATCCGCGTGCTGGAGGATACGCCGTACCGGGCCGCGGTGGAAGTGTGCCACGCATGGGAGATCCCGGCTTCCGCCGACGACAAGCTGGACGAGGAGATGCGCGAGCTGGTGTATTATCCGCAGCGCAAGGCGCAGCGCAGCGGCAAGCTGACGACGCTGAAGCTGCGCACGGTCATTTCGCTTGAAGCCGGCAGCAGAGGTGTAGAGATCGAAACGACGATCGACAACACGGCGAAAGACCACCGCATTCGGGTGCTGTTCCCTACGGACCTGGAAGCTTCCGTGCATCGCGCCGATTCGATGTTCGAAATCGCGGAGCGCGGCAACGTTCCGGCGCCGGAGTGGGAAAATCCGAGCAATACCCAGCATCAGCAAGCTTTTGTGGACGTAAGCGGGGAGAAGGCCGGTTTAACGGTCGCCAATCTCGGCCTGAACGAATACGAAGTGCTGCTTGATGGCCGGAACACAATCGCGGTCACGCTGCTGCGCTGCGTAGGCGAGCTTGGCGACTGGGGCTTGTTCCCGACGCCGGAAGCCCAGTGCCTCGGTACCCATACGATGCGTATGGAGCTGATCCCGCATACAGGCGACGGCATCGTTTCCGGCGCATTTGCGGAGGCGTACCAGTTCCAGGTGCCTTGGACCGTGTGCCAAACCGGCATACATGAAGGAACGCTCGCTCCAAGTTCAGCGCCGTTCCGCTGGGAAAGCAAAGAGCTGGCCTTTTCTTCGCTGAAAATAAACGAAGAAACCGGCGACCTGATGTTCCGCTGGTACAATATGAGCCGGCAGCCGGGAGAGCTGACATTTTGCGCGGATTTCGAACATGAGCATTTTTACAAAACGACGATTCTGGAAGAGGAGGGAACTCCGCTGAGCAAAGACGCCGTCGGTTGTCTGTCCCTGATGACAGGACCTTGCGAAATCGTTACGATCGGGATTCGGCGCTGACGCTGCCGGACGAAGGTTTTTAGCGGACAAACAATACGGGCTACGGTCCCATCGGTCAGGCGCCGAATTGGGACGTAGCCTCTTTTTTCTCCAAGCTATACCCTTACCGAAATAGCCGGCGATACATTTATGTCTGCGGATACTGTGAAGGCCGTACCGTCGGATGTGTATATTTTGGGCTCAACTGCGGGTTGGCTCTTGATCTCAACAGCATCCGGATTTTGTTGCGCGCCGGCCGGATCGTTGCCATTGAGTGCTAACTGCCCTTCTTTGCTGATCTCTACCGTGTCGGCAGGTTGGTTTGCATACTCTTGCTGCACCTTTATTTTCTCTTCCATATCCTTTTGCAGTTTTGCTTCCTGCTCGGCTTTTTCTTGCTTTTTGGCTTGTTCCTGTGCCTTTTCCAGTTCCTCCGCCGCAGTATCGCTTTCGCTTCTGGCCGAGTTGAGAGCGCTGCCGGCAACGCCTAAAGCCCGGCCCATTTTTTCCAAATCCGGATTAACTTTCGCGGCTTCCTTGTTATAAATCGCCATAGGCGTATTGGACGCATGCATGTAATTTGAAGCTCCCAACAATCCGCTGATCACTCCCGGCGTAAGTATATTCATTGATTTCACCCCCTTACTGCCTGATGATTGTGGTACTGACACCGTATTTATCGTCTAAGGCGGGTGGAAAAATAATACAATTGCATTAAAAACATTGACTATTTTATTAACATTTCTGCGCTTAAGAGATAGCCGCGTTCATAACTGCCGCGCTTATTATCATGCGATCCGGTCCGCTTCATCTTGCCCGCTTTGGATATGGGCGTTAGTCAGATCATCCGGGAGGGAATTTGCATTTTTACATGAATATGGGAATAAATTTACGTTATTCTAATATACGTCCTCTATACTGAAAAATGTAAAACATACGAATTTCATAGGATGGAGGATGGTTCATGCTTGGACAAGGTTTGAAAAGGATGGCAAGTTTGTTAATCGCCTCGGCGTTTGTTTTGACGGTTTCGACGGGTGGAAGCGGTTCCGCCGCAGCGCAGGAGACGGGGACGGCTATCAAAAATGTCATTATTCTCATTCCGGACGGAATGGCGAATGACGCTACGGCGTTGTCCAGATGGTATAAAGGCAGCGGACTGACGCTGGATCAAATGGCGAGCGGTCTCGTACGAACCCATTCGGCCGACGCGGCGATTGCGGATTCGGCTCCGGCGGGAACCGCTTTTGCGACCGGGCATAAATCGCATACAGGTTATGTTGGCGTGCTGCCGGACAAAGCGACGATGCCGGGACAAGCAAAAATCCAACCGGGGGACGAGAAAAAGCCGGTGGCTTCGGTGCTCGAGGCGGCGAAGCTGTCCGGCAAAGCCACGGGGATTATCGCAACGTCTGAAATTATGCACGCCACTCCGGCGGACTTTTCCGCCCATTATCCGGACCGTAAAAATTATGACGCGCTAAGCATGCAGCAGGTATATAACGGAATGGACGTTGTGCTGGGCGGGGGCGCCGAATATCTGAGCCCCCAAGGCCGCAAAGACGGGGCCGACCTGATTGCATCCATCAAAGCTCTCGGTTACGATTATGTAACGACTCCGGCCGCGCTGAAGGCTTCCAAATCAAACAAGATATGGGGAGCTTTTGCGCCTGCCGGGATGGCCTACGACATGGACCGCGATCCTTCCAAGGAGCCGAGTCTGGCCGAGATGACCGCCAAAGCGATTGAAGTTCTGTCCAAAGACGAAGACGGTTTCTTCCTCATGGTGGAAGGCAGCAAAGTCGATTGGGCCGCCCACGCCAACGATCCGATCGGAGTCATTAGCGATGTACTGGCTTTTGACGAGGCGGTCAAAGTTGCGCTCGATTTCGCCAAAGACGACGGGCAGACCGCGATTGTGGCCGTAACCGACCATGGCAACGGCGGATTGACGATCGGCAACTCGTCGACAACCGGAAGCTATGACAAGGAACCGCTGTCCACGTTCATCGGCCCGCTCAAAAAAGCGAAGCTGACCGGCGAAGGACTGGAAGCCAAGCTGAACGCGAAGCGGACCAACATCAAAGAAGTGATGGCCCGATATTTCGGCATTACCGACCTGACGGCGGAAGAAATTAAAGCCATAAAAGAGGCCGAAGCCGGCAGCCTGAATTATACGGTAGGTCCGATGATCAGCAAGCGGTCGGGGATCGGCTGGACGACGGGCGGACATACGGGCGGCGATGTGGTTCTGTACACCTACGCGCCGAACGGCGACCGTCCGACGGGCGTGATCGAAAACACCGACGTGGCCAAGTACATGGCGCGCGTGATGGGGCTTGATTTGGACGCAGCGACGGACAGATTGTTTGTTAAAGCCAAGCCGGCCTTCACGGCCAAGGGCGCAACTTACACACTGGATGACAAAAACGGCAAGATCATCGTTACTAAAGGCAGCGACAAGCTGGAACTGCCGCTGCACCAAAGTATCGCTGTCCTGAACGGCAAGAAAACGCAACTGGAAGGTGTGGTCGTGTACAACGGGGTTGAAGCTTTTGTGCCGCAGCAGGCGCTGGACCTGATTCCGTAATCGCCCCGGCGTTAACCGTTTCACAGCTTTGGACAGGCTCAACCGCCCCAAGCCGGACTTAGTCGTCACGGACATCACGGTTGACAGTAATTTTATATTCGTTTAATATCTAATCTGTTGCGAAAAAAATCATACTTTCTCGTATAACCCCGTAATCGGCCAATGCCGACAGGGCGGGGGTTTCTACAGGGAGCCTTTACTTCCTAACTACGATGACAAGGAATTCAGAACTTCTTCCTTATCGCGTGGTTAGGATTTTTTGCGTTGTTCATAAATCGATACAATTTGGTGCAGGAGGATCGGGTTTTTATGAAGTATTGGATTTCCGTTTTAGCAGGAGCCATGAGTTACGGTGTGTTATCGACCATTGTCGTGTTGGCTTACGGCGAAGGTTTTAAACTAGGGGAAGTGGTAGGAGCGCAGCTATTGATCGGTTTAATTTTATCCTGGTTGATGGCCTTGTACACGAAACGCAAGGCGTTGCGTAAAAAGCGGAGGCAACCGGAGACTTTTTCCGCCGTCATTGCGGATAAAGGGTTAACGTGGAAGCAAAGATTGCTGCTTATGTTGGCGGGGGCCCCAACAGTTGTTACGGGATTGCTTTACTATCATTCCCTTCAGTATATCCCCGCTTCGCTGGCGATTATTTTATTGTTTCAATTCACGTGGATCAGCGCACTGATCCAAGCGGTAAGCAAGCGGCGGCGTCCCGGAAAGATGATGGTGGCGACCCTGTTCGTGTTGTTTGTGGGTACTTTGCTGGCGGCCGGCCTAAACGCGCAAGGTTCGGCAAACATCGAGCGAACCGGCATTATTTTCGGTTTATTTTCGGCAGTGAGCTATTCCATGTTTCTTCTGTTCAGCGGAAAAGCGGTTCCTTCCGTTCATCCGGCATACCGGAGCGCTTGGATGGTTACCGGCGGATTTATTTTACTTATCGTGTTATTCCCGCCTTATTTCTTGTTTAACGGGTTGCTGTTCGGACCGCTGCTAATGTACGGATTTCTGTTAGGCTTATTTGGAGCGTTTATTCCGCCGCTGCTCTTCGCCATCGGAATACCTCATATCGGAGAGGCGATGGGAGGGATTTTGGGCGCTGCCGAATTGCCGGTTGCCGTAATGCTTTCTTCGATAGTGCTTCATGAAAACGTCAGCCCGGTACAATGGTGCGGTGTTATACTGATTCTAATTGGAGTGGTTCTTCCCGAAATGCACAAGATAGGAAAAAGGACAAACGCTCTTATGACCAGGTGATGTGGCGGCTGTGGGCCGAATTTCTGAAGTCCGGAGCCGCCATCCCGGCGGCCATGTACCGCCCAAAAAACGAGGTATACTAAAGTATACCTCGTCCGTATAAACGCAAGTTCCAATGAAGTTTGCGCTTTAATCCGCCGAACACGGACCAAGCGGGCGGCTACACTTCCTCCCAAATTCGCCGCACATTCTCGAAGGCGATTTTGGTTCCTTTGCGGCACTCCTCCATGCCTTCGTATTCGATGGACAGGAAGCCGTCATAGCCGGAGCGCTTGACGATGCGGAGAATCTCCCGCAGATCGAGGTCGCCCTGGCCGGCGATCGCGCCGCGCAAATACCCGCCGCCCGCGCTGCGGAACCAGCCTTCTCCAGGGTTGCGGTCCGCCGGACGGATGTAGAAGTCTTTGACGTGAACCATCGACGCGTAAGCGATGTTTTTCTTCACCGCGATCACGGGCTGTTCGTCCACGCACACAAAGTTGCCGACGTCCAGCGTCGTCTTGTAATTCGGCCGGCCGACCGCGTGGAGCACCGCCTGTACCCGGTCGCTGGCCTGAACGTAATAGCCGTGGTTCTCCAGGCTGGTCGTAATGCCGTACTGCGCAGCGTAATCGGCGATCCGCCGGCAGGCTTCGGCGATGCGTGGAAGATCCTCCTGAAAGCGTATGATCGAGGTGTCCTGCCGGGAAGCGACGTCATGGCGCATCAGCTTGACGCCGAGGGCATGGGCAATGTCGACTTCCCGCATGACCCGGCGGATTTCCGACTCGTAAGCTTCTTCCGTGTCCGTAATGAAGTTGGCGCCGATGGCATAGTTGGAAACGGCGATTCCCGCTTTGGCGGCCCGCTCGCGGATTTGCCCGATGAGTTCGGGGGTTTGCTTCAAATCGAAACCCAGCGGCACGATTTCGACATGCTCCCCGCCGATGCCGGCGATCCAGTCGATCGCCTCCAGAATAGTCATGCCGTCCATCTGCATGGCCTGATAAAGACTATAAGAGCTTATTCCGAGTTTCATGTTTTACAGCGCGTCTCCTTCCATCCTAAGATCGTTCCGGCTTAAGGCCGCTGTGCGCGGCTCGGCTCTTGCGGCTCACGGCTCTTGCTGCTCTTGCGAATCACATCCGCTTTGCCCTCGGGTCATCCCCGGAAAGACCGGATGAACTCGACCGCTTTTCTGATGTCTTCCTCCGGCTTGTCGCCGACTTCCCGCTCGATCGTCAGATAGCCGGTGTAGCCGATCTCCTGCAGGGCGGCAAAATAAGCCGGGAAATCCACCCGGCCTTCGCCCAGCGGAACCTCCGCAAACCCGGCGCCGCCGGAGGAAGCCATGTCGGCGATCTTTTCGTGATCCATCGCCTCGTAGCCGAGGAAGCCGTATACGTCCCGGGGATCGACCGGGCGCAGGCGCACCCCGTCCTTCACATGCGTATGCACGATATAGTCCCGCAGCGTCTTGACGCCCTGCACCGGATCGTCGCCCGTCACCATGACCATATTGGCCGGGTCGAAATTGACGGAAACGCCGTTTGTGCTCAGCGTGTCCAGGAAGCTTTTCAAATGAGCGGCCGGTTCCGGCCCCGTTTCGATGGCAAAATAGGCGTTCAAGCTTTTGGCGTAGACGCCTAGCTCCTCGCAGGCCTGCTGCATAGCAGCGTAGATCGGGCTGCTTAGGTCCTCCGGCACGATGCCGATATGGGTCGTCACGATGTTCGTGCCGAGCTCAACGGCCAAATCGAGTATGCGCTTCGACTTTTCGATTTTGGCCGGATTGGCGGCGGCGTCCTGGAATCCGTGGCCGCCCAGATCGCCGCAGAGGGCGGATATTTCCAGGCCCAGCCCTTCGATATAGCTTCGCAGCTCTTTGCGTTTGGCCGCGGTCAGCGCGGCCGGGTCCATTTCGCCGGACACGGCGTAGATTTGCACGCCTTCGGCGCCCAGTTCCTTCGCTTTTTTCAGGCCTTCCGTGACGCCCAGGCCCAAACTGTCGACGATGATACCGATCTTATTGTTCAGCTTCATATGCCAGCGCCCTCCTAAAACCGGATTTCTCGGCCTTCCTCGGCCGATTGGTAAATCGCGTTTAATATTTTGATGATCTCCACACCGTCCTCCACCGGGCTGATCGGCGGCACGCCGTCCAGACAGCTGTCCACAAAATGGTTGATTTCGTTCTGGAAGCTGCCTTGGAAATCGAATGCGGGCGTGCTGATTTGCGGATCGATATTGATGATCGTATTATGGCGTTCCGTAACGATCGACAGCTCCGGTTCAATCTCGGCGCCGCCTTTTTCTCCGTAAATGTTGACCAGGGCGGCATTCTGCTTGGCATGCAGCGAAAAGCTGACGTCCACCAGCAGGGAGGCCCCGTTTTCGAAGCGGATCAGCGCATTGGCCATATCCTCCACCGTGTTGAGGGATGCGTCGTAGTCCGCTGCTTGGTAAAACGCGTAATTCTCGATGTTGGAGCGGTTGCCGAGCTTGTAATAGGTGTTGCCGCTAACCGATTTCACTTTGGGCCGGCCCATCAGATACCAGCACAGGTCGATCACGTGCACGCCGATATCGATCAGCGGGCCGCCGCCGGAGCGGGCTTTGTCGGCAAACCAGCCGCCGGGATTGCCGAGGCGCCGGACCAGGCTCGCTTTGGCAAAATAGATCTCCCCGAGGTCCCCGGCAGCGATGAATTTTTTGAGCACGGCGATGTTCGAGGCATAACGCCGCACGTAGCCGACCTGCAGCAGCTTGCCGGTCCGCTCCACCGCTGCCTGTACCTGGAGCGCTTCGTCTACGGTAATGCAGAGCGGCTTCTCGCAAAGGACGTTTTTGCCCGCTTCGAGGGCGGCGATGCTGATTTCGGCGTGGCTGTTGTTCCAGGTGCAGATGCTGACCGCCTGTACATCGGGGTTCGCGAGCAGGTCGCGATAGTCAGTGTACACATGAGGAATGTTGTACTTCCGCGCCATGGCCCGGGCTCTGCTTTCATTGAGGTCGCAGATGGCCCACAGCGCGGCTTTCGGGTTGGCCTGATAGGCCAGCAGGTGGGATTCCGAGATCGATCCGGCGCCGATCAGTCCGATTTTGAGTTCGCTCATATTCCGCACTTCGCTCCCTTTCGTCAGCGGCGCGAATTTGCTACAATGAAGCAAAATTCGCCGCGAGTTTGTTTTATTTGTTCAGGCACCCTTAATTTAGCACAGGAATTCTAAAGGGAGAATGTGCAGGATGACAAAATATCTGGATTATATGATCAGTCCGCATCCGATCCGCGTGTTCAACCCGGTCGTCGACGCCAGCAAGCGGAAAATCCGCTCGCTGACGGTGGTCAATGCCGGCCATTTACCCGGCAGAACGATGCGGCGCGTTCAGGCGAAGTTCAGCTATTGGGCTTTTGTGGTGATTACCGGCGGGGGCGGGTATTACCAGGTTGACGGCGGGGAGAAGCAGGAGGTTCCCGCGGGCTCCTGGTTTTGCCTGTTCCCCGGTGCCGAGTTCAACTATGGCCCTCATGCGGACGGGTATTGGGACGAGTATTATTTTACCGTCGAGGGGGAGCGGGTTGGAGAATGGCTGGGCAGCTGGCTGCAGCATCCGGCGCAGGTCCAAAAGGCGGCGATCGACGATTCGGCGGTAAACCGGATGGAAATGATGTTCATGCTTCTGGAGAGCGGCGTACCGAGCAATCTGGACCGCGCCTCGCTGCTGCTCGAAGCGTTCCTGTACGAGCTGGTCGCCCAGGCCGACCAGGCCGAAACGGGCAACCGGGGGCGGTTCGTGCTCAAGGTGATCGAGGACATCTCCGGGTCGCTGTACGCCCGCCGGGAGCCGGAGGAACTGGCGGCCAGACATCATATTTCCGTGTCGACGCTGCGCAGGATCGTCCACGAATACACGGGGTATCCGTTAAATGAATTCATACACCGGCTGAAGGTGGCCGAAGCGAAAAACATTTTGCTCAATACGGAAATGAGCATCAAGGAAATCGGGGAAGCGCTCGGCTATCACGATATGTTTTATTTTTCCCGGGTGTTCAAAAGAATTACCGGCCATTCCCCCAGCGGCTACCGGAACCGGGGCGGGCAGTGAAACCGCGGCTCCGCATGATCATCGTGTGCGATCAGGCCGCCTGAGGAGCACCATATCACAAGAATAGCGGCACTTTATGTACTTATTATTCGGATACGGGCCTGCTTGTCCCCATTAGCGGCATTTTTTGTACTTATTTTCCTATGAATGGTACAAAAGGCGGCCATCAATCTGCGGTTCGAGAAAATAGCGGCATAAATTGCCTTTATTTCACTTAAAGTGGGTAATCTCGCCGGAATAACGCCATTTTTTGTCCTTATGTTCTTGCTTGAGCTCTGAGAGTTCAGCATGGTCCAGCATGAGCCAGTATGGTCTAGCGTGATCCAGTATTGGTCTAGCGAGATCCAGTATGGCCCAGCGTGATCCAGTATGGTTCACCGTGATCCAGTATGGTCCAGCATGAGCCAGTATGGTCCAGCATGGTCCGGCATGAGCCAGTATGGTCCGGCATGAGCCAGTATGGCCCAGCATGATCCAGCATGAACCAGCACGCTCCAGCGTGCTGGTTCAGCGGCTCACCCGGGTTTTGCGCTCAGCTGTATTGATCCAGCAGTTCGGTCAATTTGCGCTTGATCGCCGCGATAAGCTCCGGCGGCCGGATGACGGTCGCTTCCCGCCCCAAGCCGATGAAAAAGGCGGCCATAAAAGGAATTTCCCCCGGCGGAATTTGCCCCCGCAGCAGGCCCGTGCCATCCTCGCGAAGTTCAAGCCGGAAGTGGCGCAGCATCTCGCCCTCGCAGGCCTCAATCCCCAGCGGAGTCAGCTCGATGGTGCAATCCACGTACATCGGCTTTCTCCCGATGAACGATTCCCAATTGCCGAGATGGACCTGCCTCAAATCAAGCGGCTTTAGCGCGGCGTCCGCTTCCTCGATGACGGCAGAGCCGATGCGGTCGCAGCGGAACAAGCGGAAATCTTCGCGCTCGAAGCAATAGGCCGGGCAATACCATAAACCGCGGCTGGCGTAGATCCCGATCGGCTGAATGTGCCGGGTGCTCGTTGCGCCGGAACGCGAGGCGTAGCCGATGCGGAGCACTTTTTGGCGGACGGCGCCGTCCAGCAGAACCGCCAAATAAGGAAAAGCCGACTGCCTTTCGGGCGTCACGAAGTCGACCCGGTTTTTCATCTGATCGATGCGGTCCCGGACGTCTCCGGGCATATAATGATAAAACTTGCTGAGCGCGGAGGATGCTTCCGTTTCAAACGGGAGAAAGCGGTAATGGCGCAAGGCATGGCTGGCGAAAAAGATAGACACCGCCTCCTCTTCGGTAAAAGCGATGGGGGGCAGCACTCTTTCGTTCAGCACCTGGTAGCCGCCATGCGGTCCGACCTCGGAATACAGCGGTACACCCAGTTCGCTCAGTTCCTGCAGGTCCCTGAGGATCGTGCGCGGAGAAACGCCGAATTCCCGGGCCAATTCCTTCACGGTGAATTTTCGCTTGCGGTTGACGGTCATCATTAATTCCATCAGGCGTTTCGATTTGGACATGGGGGAGCGCTCCGTTTCTTTTATTGGACATAAAAAATAAAAAATAAAAAAACGCCGTTGTGCGTTTTTTATTTATGACAATACTTGTCACTATTATGGGCTACAATAAGAATCGAATCAAGCGGAAACGAAAATCGTCTCTTTCGCTTCCCGGGTTCCGCCAATTTGATCCTTAAGGAGTGTGTTTACATGATTCTGTTGACAACCCCCCTGATTGCCCTGAATGGACAAGCCGAAGAAGCGATTGCTTTTTATGAGCAGGCGCTGCAGGCCGAGGTGGCGTTTAAGCAAACCTTCGGCGAAATGCCCGAACCCCAGCAGCCGATGACCGGAGAGATGAAGAAGCGCATAGCGCATTCCATACTGAAGCTGGGAGAAACGGAGCTTTATGTGTGCGATATTTTTCCGGGTGAGCCGCATCAACCGGGCAGCCAGGTTACGGTGTGCCTCACGTCGAGTACGGCGGATTATACGCAGCAGCTTTACGAGGCCCTAAAAGAGGGCGGGCGCGTCGATTTTCCGCTGCAGTCCATGTATTTCAGCCCGGCTTACGCCGTCGTTACCGACAAGTTCGGAGTGACTTTCCACCTGTTCACGAGTCGTCCGGTTTAAAGGATGGGTTATCCCCGCTGCCGGATTGCCGAAAGGAGCGGCCCGTTCGCATGCAGATGCGAGCAGGGCCGCTTTTTGTGGTAAGATACGTCTATCGACGGTGTTTTCTCGAAAGCTTGGCCGCATTGGCGGCAGTTTTTTCGCGGCAATTCGCGGTATTAGATTGTTGTTTAACCTGCTGAAAATTTAACCCCCTGAAGGAGAGGCGGCTTATGGCGATTCGCGAAATTACGGAACAGGAGTGGCTCGACCGCGCGGAACCAGCTTCCGGCAAGGAGGCGTTGTTTTTCTTCACGGCGCTGTGCGGAACCTGCAAACTGGCGGAAAAAATGCTGGATATCGCTTTGGCGGCCGGGCCGAGCATCCCGGTATCCAAGCTGAATATTAACTATAGTCCGCGGCTTCGCGATCAATGGGAAATTTCCAGCGTTCCCTGCCTGATCGTCCTGCGGGACGGCCAGCCGGTACAAAAGGAGTATGCGATGCGCTCGGTCGTCGATTTGCGGGAGCGGCTGAAGGTTTAGGAAGCCCCCGGACTTCAGCTATAAAGCGGCCGGGCTTTTTGGTAAGATGGAAAGGAGAAAGGAAGAAATCGGTAAAGGCGGTGTCGGTACTTATGGAACTGCGGGAAGCGATGGATTTGACCGGGCGGATTCGCCGCAATATCGGCGAGGTGGTCGTCGGCAAGGAGGAGGTGGTCGATCTGCTGCTTGCCGCGCTGCTCGGGGACGGTCATGTGCTCTTGGAGGACGTGCCCGGCACAGGCAAAACGCTGCTTGCGAAAGCGCTTGCTAAATCGCTCGGCGGCGGGTTCAAGCGAGTCCAGTTTACGCCGGACCTGCTGCCTTCGGACCTGAGCGGCATTCATTTTTTCAATCAGAAAACGGGGGAGTTCGAGTTTCGCCCGGGTCCGGTGTTTACGCACGTGCTGCTGGCGGACGAGATCAACCGGGCGACGCCGCGCACGCAATCCAGCTTGCTGGAATGCATGGAGGAGCGCCAGGTGACGATCGACGGCGTCACGCACGAGCTGGCGTCTCCGTTTTTTGTCATGGCCACGCAAAACCCGATCGACCAGCAGGGGACCTTTCCCCTGCCGGAGGCGCAGCTGGACCGGTTCCTGATGCGGATTGCCATGGGGTACCCGTCGCACGGCGAAGGGGTCGCCATCCTGCAGCGGTTTAAGGAACGCCAGCCGCTGGCGGAAATCGGGGCGGCCGCCTCGGCCGCAGAGGTGGCGGCAGCCCAGCGGTATACGCGGACCATCCGCGTCCAGGACGATCTGCTCGGCTACATCGTGGCCGTTACCGAAGCGACCCGGAAGCATCCGGAGGTGAAGCTGGGGGCCAGCCCGCGGGCGAGCGCGGCGCTGCTGCGCGCTTCCCAGGGCCTGGCGCTGATTCGGGGCCGGGATTACGTCACCCCCGACGATATCAAAGCGGCGGCCGTGCCGGTGCTGGCCCATCGGCTGGTGCTGCGGCAAGGCCTTCGGAGCGCGCCGGAGCAAGGCAGCGAAGTCGTCCGCCAGGCGCTGCAGCAGGTGGAGGTGCCGGCCGAGCCGCTGTTGACCGGGCTCCCGCCGACTGAGCCTCCGCTGACCGAGCCGCTGCTGACGGCCCGGGGAACGCGGGAGGATTGATCCCATGCAGCTGCCTTGGCTTATTATAAGCGCGGTTCTCCTTATCGGGCTGGTTGCCGCGGTATACCGCCGGCGCGCGCTGAAGGGGATCCGGTATGAGCGGTATTTTTCCAAACGGGCCGCATTTGAAGGCGATGAAGTCGAAATGATCGAGGTCATCGCCAACGCCAAGCTGCTGCCGCTGCCTTGGCTTCGCCTGGAATCGAGCATTCCCGCCGGGCTTGCGTTCGGAAAGCAGAGCAACCTGGCGATTCATGCCGGGGAAATCTATCAGAACCACAGCAGTCTTTTTCACCTTCGTCCGTACCGGCAAATCACAAGGCGCCATAAGGTCGGCTGCGCCCGCAGGGGGCTATACCGGCTGGAATCGGCCACGATGACGACGGGCGATCCGCTGGGGCTGAACTCGGAGGTCAAACGCTTCCCGCTGAATCTGGAGCTGCTCGTGTATCCGCGGGCGGTTCCGCTGGAGGAGCTGCCGCTGCCGAACCACAGCTGGCTGGGGGAAGTCACCGTCCGGCGCTGGATCGTGGAGGACCCGTTTCTGACCGCGGGGATCCGCGCCTATCGCCCCGGCGATCCGCTGAGCCAGATCAACTGGAAAGCGACGGCACGGACCGGGGAGCTGCAGGTGCACAAGCGGGATTACACCGCCGACCATCGGCTGGTGATTTGCCTTAATGTGGAGGTCAGCGATTCGATGTGGAGAACGGTGACCGCGCCGGAGCGGATCGAGCTGGGGATTCGTTATGCCGCATCGGTGGCGGAGTATGCCCTGCGCAATGGGCTGAGCGCGGGCTTTATATGCAATGCTCGGCTGACGGACGGCCCGGCGGAGCCGGTTCGCATTGAGCCGCAGGCGGCAACCGATCAACTGGAGCTGTTGCTGGAAACGATGGCGCGGCTGGTGCTGGATCGAACGGTTTCGATGGTTCGGCTGCTCGAACTGGAGCTTGAGGCGGGGGCGGCCGATACCGATTATTTGATCATTTCCTGCCACTGGGGCGAGAAGCTCGCGGAAACGGCGGAGCTGCTGCGGCGCGGCGGCAACGGCGTGGAATGGATGGAAATTCCCGATTGGGCCGATCAAGGTTCGGGAGAAGCGGGCGAATTTGATGAAGGGATGAGCTCCTTCAGCTCCATCAGCTCATAGCGGCAGCTTGGGCGAAAACATAAGGACAAAAAATGTCGCTATTTCGGCGATATCACCCTTTTTGAGTGCAATAGAGACATTTTATGCCGCTATTTTCTCGAATCGCTGCCGAAATGCCTGCGTTCATGACGAATCATAGGAAATAAGTACAAAAAATGCCGCTAACGCGGATGAACAGGCCTGGATCCGGATAATAAGTACATAAAGCGCCGCTATTTTAGAAACTATCCCCTGCCCCTGCTCCTCCCCCTGACAAAGGACAGCCAGTTCCGGCCGGCCCGCAAAATTTCCTTATATCCCGGAGGTCTGACGAGGTAATACGGGGTGATCGCGCCGCCCCAGTTCGCTTTGGAACTGGCGACCGAAGGGATGTTGGCTCCGGCGAAATCGAACGTTTTCAGCCCGTTGTCCGATAAATCGCCCAGCTCAAAGCTTTGCAGCAGCTGCACGACGCCTTGATTCAAATGCTCCGTCTTGCTGGCGGCGATCCAGCCGAACGCTTTTTGATCGTCAAGGCAAATCGTGATGCTGGCGCTGACCGGCTCCCCGGAGGGCGCATAACAAACATACGCGCGAAAGGCCTCCGGCCCGAGCAGGCTCCGGGCCAGCCGCAAATCCTCCAGGCCCAGCCGGTGGGTGAAGCCTTGGCGGGCTTCCGTTCCGGCGAGGCATTGGTGCACCTCCGCCATATCTTCGGTTCTGGCCGCCCGGTAGCCGGCCGCGCCGGCCTTGCGCACCTTCGCCCGGACGTCTGCGCTGGCGCGATCCAAGCTAAAGGGCAGCTCCATTACATACGTGTATTTGATATCCGCGATAAATCCGCTCCACAAAAAAGGGCGGATGTCCGTAATGTCCGGAGGAAAAACGAAGCTGGCGTTGCTGGGCGATTTCAGCATATCCGCCGCCACCGCTTCCGCCACCTCCCGCCACTGCCGGTCGATTTTGAACGGCTTGTCCGTCGGCGTGGAATGAAACACAAACGGATGATAGGGGTTCAGCGGCGGGAGATACAGCTTGCCTTTCGCGTTATAGAAAAACAACCCTTCCCCCCGGGCCGGGGAATTGGGCGCCTCGAACTCGGCAAGACGCGCCCGGCAGCCCCATTTTCGCTCGTTGAACTCAGCCCACTGCATCAGCAGCTCGCGACGGTTTAACTCCATGATACAAAGCCTCCTTCGACTTGTTCCCTTTACCAGTTCTAACGTATGATCTTGTCCCCGCGAATATGAGCAAGGGCGGATCGGGCTTTTTGCCGGTATCCCTTCTTTGCTCCCGGCCATTTAATATATTGTGAGAAAAAAATATACCTTCTATCATTAGCTCAACTTCTATCATAGGGGATTCGGCAGCATAGTTTTTTCGTCGAAGGAGGGATTACCGTGATACAAGTTACAAAATGGGGCGCCCGGGGCGACGGAGCGGCCGACGATACCGCCGCGATCCAGCAAGCGCTGAACCAAGCGGCCAAAACCGGGGAGACCGTATATTTTCCGAGCGGTGTCTACAGGGTGAATCCGGCGAAAGCGCTGATGGTCGGGGGGAATACGCTCATCAAAGGCGACGGCCGTTCCTCCGTCATCAAGGCGGCGCCGGACAGCTTCGGCTGGGAGCTGATGCGAATCGCCGGCAAGGAGGTGAACGTCAGCGGGATCGTGCTGGACGGAAACGAGCGCGTAAACCGCGTTCTCGCCATCGGCGGGGGCAGCTCGCGGGTGACGGTCCGCGATACGCTCGTGACGGGGGCAACCCACGACACCGACCGGCGGAGCGAATATTACGCCGGAGTCGTGGCCGGCATCGTCGTCTACGGAAATACGGAGTCGATCACGATTGAAAATACGGAGGTTGCGAACGTTGCCGCCCGCAATTTGGTGGGAAGCAGCCTGGTGGCCCGGGGCATTTTCGTCACCACGACCTGGGGGAGCAAAGAACTGGCCGCGAAAAAAGTATCCGTCACGAACTGCTACATCCATCATATCAGCCCGGCCGATGACGGCGACGGGATATACTACGAGGACCCGACGATGGAAAACAACCGGGGAACGGATGTCGACAGCGTCATTGCCGGGAACCGGTTTGACTATTGCGCCAAGCGGGCGATCAAAATTTTTGCCCAAGGCATCACCGTTAAAGGCAACGACATTCATAATCCTTATTTAAACGACAATTACTTTATGGGTACGGAAAAAGGAAAGCGCGCCCCGGACATGTACGCGGCGATCAGCGTTTACGGCGGCGGCAACACGGTGGAAGGCAACCGGATTTACGGAAACGGCAGCTTTTATGCCGCGATCGAAGTCGGGGCTGGAGCCGAAGTGGCGGACATCGTGATCCAAAACAACAACATCGCCATGGGGGAACGCAGCAACGTCAAGGGTACGACCGCCATCCGGCTCGGCAGTATCCGCGATTTCCGGGTTTTGTCCAATACGATCAACAACGGGGAACGGGGAATTTGGACCTGGCAAAACGCCGACCAAGGGCTGATCAAGGATAACGTCATCCGCGTGCGGCGGGGGGGAGGCATCGACCTCACGACATATCTCCGCAGCTACGTGCAAAAAAACATCACCTTGGCAAACAATAAAATTTCCGCCTCCTCCTACACCATCAAGACGTCGTCGGCGACCAATTCCGGCGTCGTTATCAAATAAATCCGGTTGACAAAACCACTTAAGGAGCGCCTCCGGGCGTTCTTTTTTGCATTTGACTACTAAAACGGCGGCGCCCTGAATATAACACAATATAGCAAAACGTTATGCGGACGATAGGATGCGGATGATTCCAAAAAAGGAATGGTAGGTATGGAGACTAAACGGGGTATTTTGGTGGTATCGCTGGATTTCGAACTGTATTGGGGCGTCCGGGATCTTTGCAGCATTGATGAGTATGCGGAAAAATGGGGCGGCGAACGCGAAAGAATTGCCGAAATACTAGATTTATTCCGCGATCGCGGCATTCATGCCACTTGGGCGACCGTGGGGCTGCTCTTTTTTGCCGGCAAGGAAGAGATGCTTCAGGGGCTGCCCGCGCTCAAGCCGGCATACTCGGATTCCCGTTTGTCCCCTTACGGGCATATCGCGGGCGGCGGCGTCGGACAAGGGGAGGACGATGATCCCCATCATTTTGCGCTGTCGCTGATCGAGCGGATTCGCTCCACCCCCGGCCAAAGAATCGGTTCCCACACGTTTTCGCATTATTATTCATTGGAAAAAGGACAAACCGAACGGCAATTTTACAGCGACCTGCAGGCCGCGGCGGACGTTGCCGCAAAACGGGGAATCCCCCTCGAAAGCCTGGTGCTGCCCCGCAATCAGATCCGCCGCAAATACGTCGGCCGGCTTGCGGAGCTTGGCATCAAGACGTATCGCGGCAACCCGCAGCACCGGCTGTACCGGGACGGTTATTCCGCCTCCGATCCCCCGCTGAAGCGAGCGCTTAGGCTGGCGGACAGCTATTTCAACCTGACCGGCCACCATACCTATCCGGCGGAGTCGCTCGCTCCCAAGGCGCCTTTGAGCTTGCCGGCCAGCTTTTTCTTCCGCTCGCCGCCGCGTTGGCTCGGCTGGCTGGAACCGCTGCGGCTGTACCGGATGCGGCGCAGCATGACGCATGCGGCGAAACACGGGCAGGTGTACCACCTGTGGTTTCATCCCTACAACGCCGCGGAGGAGGCGGGCATGCGGGCGCTGAAACGGCTGGCGAACCATTTTCGCCGGCTTGCCGAACGCTACGGCATGATCAGCCTGAACATGGAGGAGCTTGCCGAGGCTGTGCTTGCCGGCCGGCCGGCAGCGGAGCCGTTGGGACGGCCGGCGGAAGGAGCGGGGGCCGAGGCTGATGCTTTCCCGGCGCGTGCGGAAGAAACGGTGTCCGCTTGCCGGACTTCCCCCGGGCCAAGTTATTCCGCAAATGAGGTGAAGCTTCATGGACATTGAGTTTTTGGGCAAAGCGGTCAAACGCCATTGTATCGCTTTTGCGGCCGTAATCGCGGTATGCATCGGCGCGGCCGCGCTGGCGAACGAGCTTATAAGCCCGGCTTACCGGGCCGACGTCAGCCTGGTGGCCAATATCGTATCCAAGCCGGATTCCAGTACATATAACGAATTTTTGGCCAGCCAGATGCTGACGAAAACATACGAGGATACGATCCAAAGCCGGTATATCGCCTCCGAGGTCAAAAACAAGATTTCCGCGCCGCAATCCGCCACCGAACTGCTGAAGAAAGTCAGGGTGCGGACCGATCCGGGAACGCTGGTCATCCTGCTGTCTTACACCGGGAGCGACCCCAAAGAAGCGGTGGCGATCGCCAACGCTTTTGCGGAAACGTTCGTGGCCAAATCCAAGGAAATCATCACGGACGCCAACGTCTCGATTTTGGATTCGGCGAGCATGGAGGAGGCGGCGATCCCGGTCAGCCCGCGCAAAATGCTCAATATCGCGCTGGCGGCTTTTGCCGGTTTGTTTGCGGCGTTAAGCCTGGCGTTGGCTCTGGAAAAAAGGGACGAGCGAAAAAAGGCGCGGCGCCATTTGCCGGAAGATTACCCGGGCACCCTGAGAGACATTGGTCCGGATGGAAGAAAATATAGAGGAGGGGCAATATGATGAATTTTGCGATCGCGGGATGCGGACATATCGCGGGCAAACATATCGAGGCGATCGAGAATACGGAGGGAGCCCGGCTGGTTGCCGTATGCGACCCGAATCCGGGGCGGCTGGCGGAGATGCGGACGCGGCTGCCGGACGCGGCCTGCTATGCCGAGCTCGGCACGCTGCTGGAGCGGGAGCCGGACGTGGACGCGGTATGCGTCTGCGCGCCGAGCGGGCTGCACGCGCAGCTGGCGCTGAAAGCCGCAGCCGCCGGCAAGCATCTGGTGCTGGAGAAGCCGGTGACGCTTGCTCTGGAGGAAGCGGAGCGGCTGCGGCAGGCCGTGCGCGCCGCCGGGGTGCGGGCGGCGGTCGTGCACCCGAACCGGTTCAGGCCGGCGATCCGGCATTTAAAAAACGCGCTGGCGCAAAACCGGTTCGGCAAGCTGAGCCACGTAAACGTCACGGTCCGCTGGAACCGCAGCCAGGCGTATTACGATCAGGCCGCCTGGCGGGGAACCAAAGCGATGGACGGCGGCGTGCTGATGAATCAGGCGATCCATGGCCTCGATTTGCTGCAGTGGCTGTTCGGCCCGGTGGCCGAAGTCAAATCGCTCGTCGCCACGCGCGTCAGGCGGATCGAAGCGGAGGACGTGGCGATCGCCGCGATCCGGCTGGAGAGCGGGGCGCTTGGCGTGATCGAAGCGGCCACGACAGTGTACGGGCACAACCTGGAGGAGACGATCGCCGTCTTCGGCGAAACCGGCTATGCCGTCATCGGCGGACGGACGGCCAACTGGATCCGCCATTGGGCGTGCGCGGGCATGTCGGAAGAGGATACGGCGGCGCTGATCCGCGAGGTGGAGCAGGACCCGTACGGCATTCCGGGGCATCAGTGCATTATCGCGGACCTGGTGCGCGCCGCGGAGGAAGGCCGCGAACCGGCGGTCACGCTGGAGGACGGCATCCGCGCCGTCGAGCTGGCGCTGCAGATGACCGGGGGCGGCCGCGGCGGAGATTTCCGTCTGGTTCCCGAAGGCGCGGGAAAGGGGGAGGTTTGAATGCAAACGGAAGTCTTGAGATCCGGATCTTCCCGTTATGGCCGCCTGGAGCTGCTGCGCAAGCTGGAGGACAAAACGGCGGTCATCGGCGTGATCGGCCTCGGTTACGTCGGGCTGCCGCTGGCCGTGGAAAAAGCGAAGGCCGGCTACCGCGTCATCGGCTTTGACGTGCAAGCCCGGAAAATCGACATGTTAAACAGCGGGCATAACTACATCGGCGACGTGGTCGATGAGGATTTGCGGGAGATGGTGAGGGACGGACGGCTTAGCGCGACGGCGGATTATTCCTTTTTGCAAGGCGTGGACGCGGTCGCCGTCTGCGTGCCGACCCCGCTCGATATTTACCGGCAGCCGGACACGAGCTACGTGGAGAACTCGACTCGCGAGATCGCCAAATTCCTGCATCCGGGGATGCTCATCGTCCTGGAAAGCACGACCTATCCCGGCACGACGGAGGAACTGGTCAGGCCGATTCTCGAAGCGACGGGGCTGCGCTGCGGCAGCGATTTTTTTCTGGCGTATTCGCCGGAACGAGTGGATCCCGGAAACAAAACGTTTAATACGAAAAACACGCCCAAGGTGGTCGGCGGCGTAACTCCGGCCTGCTCGGAGGTGGCGGAAACGCTGTACCGGCAGGTGCTCAACGGGGACGTTCACGTCGTGTCCAGCCCGGCGGTGGCGGAAATGGAGAAAATTTACGAAAACACGTTCCGCCATATCAACATCGCGCTGGCCAACGAAATGGCCGTCCTTTGCAGCCGCATGGGGATCAACGTCTGGGAAGTGATCGACGCGGCGAAATCCAAGCCCTACGGGTTTATGGCTTTTTATCCGGGACCGGGGCTCGGCGGACACTGCATCCCGATCGATCCGTTTTATTTGACCTGGAAAGCGCGGGAATACGGCTACCATACGCGGCTCATCGAACTGGCCGGCGAAATCAACAACGCAATGCCGGAATTCGTCGTGCAGAAAATCGCCGATATCCTGAACCGGGACGGCAAGCCGCTGCGTGGCTCGACCGTATATTTGCTGGGCGTGGCTTACAAAAAAGACATCGACGATTACCGGGAGTCGCCGGTGTTGACCATGATCGGCCTGCTGGAGGAACGGGGCGCGAACGTGCGGGTCAGCGACACGCATATCCCCGAATTCCATTGGCGCGGCAAGCGTTACGTGTGCGAGGAAGTGACGGAGCGGCGGGTCGGCGAGGCGGACATTGCGGTGATCACGACCGATCACTCCGGATTTGACTACGACCTGATCGGCAGAGCCAGCCGTATTTTGCTCGACACCCGTAACGGTATGCGGGGCCGGCGGAAGCCGGACAATTATTATTTGCTCTGATTTTAAAAATTTAAGTTGAGGAGTCAGTGAAATGGGAAACGGATATGTGCACTCAACCGCGGTAGTCGATCCCGGCGCGCAAATCGGGGAGGGGACGAAAATATGGCATTTCACGCATGTGTCGGCCACGTCCGTGATCGGAAAGCGCTGCAGCCTCGGGCAAAACGTGTATGTCGCCGACCGCGTGACGATCGGGGACGGGGTGAAAATCCAAAACAATGTTTCCGTTTACGAAGGAGTCATTTTGGAGGATGAAGTGTTTTGCGGGCCGAGTATGGTGTTCACCAACGTGCTGACCCCGCGTTCAGCTTTTCCGCGCAACCGCAGCGCCGATTACCGGATAACCCGGGTCGGGAGGGGCGCTTCGATCGGCGCGAACGCGACCGTCGTCTGCGGGGTGGCGATCGGGGAATGGGCCTTGGTGGGCGCGGGGGCCGTCGTCACCCGGGACGTCGCGCCGCATGCGCTGGTCGCCGGGGTACCCGCGCGGCAAATCGGCTGGGTCTGCCGCTGCGGGCAAACGCTTGGCTTTAAAGCGGGGCTTGCGGGCTGCGGGGACTGCGGCAGGGAATACCGGCTGGAGCAGGACCGCATCGCCACGTTGAAGGAGGCGAATCCGGCATGAATCAGGCGCAGGGCTTAAACGGTTACGGGACAGGTGATGGCGATCAAACCGCCGATCCCATTCCCGTGTTGGATCTGAAGCGGGAGGTTGCGGAGCTGAAGCCGCGGCTGCTGGAAGCGATTGAGGCCGTATTGGACGAAGCGGCGTTTATTATGGGGAACCAGGTGAAGCAACTGGAGCGGGAAGCCGCCGATTACCTGGGCGTACGGCACGCGATCGCCCTGAATTCCGGCACGGACGCGCTCGTCATCGCCCTGCTGGCGGCCGGGATCGGACCCGGCGACGAAGTGATCACGACGCCGTTCACGTTTTTTGCCACCGCGGAGGCGATCAGCCGAGTGCAGGCGGTTCCGGTGTTTGCCGACGTCGATCCCACGACGTTCAACCTGAACCCGGACAGCCTGGAGGCGGCCATCACGCCGCGGACAAAAGCGCTCCTCCCGGTGCATTTGTTCGGCCGTCCGGCGGAGATGGACCGGATTATGGACATCGCACGGGCGCATGGGCTGATCGTCATCGAGGACGCCGCTCAGGCGTTCGGCGCGGAAACGGGCGGACGCAAGGCGGGAACGATCGGGCACGCGGGCTGCTATTCCTTTTTTCCTTCCAAAAATCTCGGCGCCTACGGCGACGGCGGCATGCTGGCGACGGACGATCCGGCGCTGGCCGAGACGGCGGCGATGCTGCGGACGCACGGCTCGAAGCGGAAGTACTACAACGAGCGGATCGGCTTCAATTCCCGGCTCGACGAGCTGCAGGCGGCGATATTGCGGGTGAAGCTCCCGCACGTTGACGCCTGGAACGAGCAGCGCCGTCTTGCCGCGGGCCGCTACGGGGAACTGCTGCATGGGCTGGATGGGCTTATTTTGCCGGAGGAATGCGCGGGCGATGTCAAGCACGTATATCATCAATACACGATCAGGGTGCTGAACGGGAAAAGAGACGAGCTTAAGGCCGCTCTGGCCGCCGCGGGGATCAGCACGATCGTGTATTATCCGCTGCCGGTCCACAAGCTTCCCGTTTATGCGGCCGATAGCGGGGGGACGCCGCTGCCGATGGCCGAACAGCTGTCGCAGGAGGTACTGTCGCTGCCGATCGGACCGCACCTCGAAGAGAATGCGCAGCGTTACATCGCCGGGCATATCGAGCGTTTCATGAAATCAAGTAAGGATTGAGAAGCGAAACATGTTCAAAAAGTTACCCTTCGCGCGGCAAATTTACGGCCTGCGGGAGCTGTTTCATGTCCGCCATGCCGTCAGTTTGTTCCGCAAGCTGGCCGGCGACGGCTTTTTGCGCAACGTGTTCGTGCTGGCCAGCGGAACGATCGTCAGCCAGGTCATCATTCTGGCGACGCTGCCGATTTTAACCCGGCTTTATTCGCCTTCGGAATACGGGACGTATTCGATGTACCTGTCGATCATCGGCATTCTGCTCATGATCATTTCCTTTTCGTACGAAAACGCCATTACCTTGCCGGAGGACGACCGCACGGCCTCGAGCGTGCTAAGCCTGTCGCTTAGGATTTGCATCGGCGTCAGCATCGCCAGCGGCATCGGCATTCACATTTTGGAGGGGCCGCTGGCGGCGTGGATGCATGAATCCTACGTTGCCCATTATTACCTGCTGTTTATCGTCAGCCTGTTTGGCGCCGGTTTCTATCAAATTTTGAATTATTGGTCCATCCGCAAAAAATATTTCCGCGAGCTGGCGCGAACGAAATACACGCAAAGCATCGCCCAGGTGTCTTCGCAGATCGGGCTCAGCCTATTTCAACTGGGCCCGCTTGGCCTTATCGTCGGCGATATTATCGGCCGCTTCGGCGGCCTCGTTCCGCAGTGGAAGCTGTGGCGGCGCGATGTGAAGCGGCAGCAAATCGTCTCGGGCTGGGCCGATCTGCGGGACAGCGCGTACCGGTACCGGAGGTTTCCGCTGCTGTCGATGTCGTCCAACGTGTTGAACAGCATCGTGCTGTACATACCGTCGATTTTGCTGGCCTCGTTGTACGGGACTCAAGTGGCCGGGTGGTTTGCGCTGTGCCAGCGCATTCTCGGGTCGCCGATGACGCTGATTATGACTTCCGTCCGCAATGTGTATTTGTCGGAATCATCGGACTATATGATCAATGATCCGAGCCGGCTTTACCCCTTGTTTCGCAAAACGGTCCGCAATGTTTTCCTTGTCGGTCTGCTGATTATTCTGGCGCTCGTCGGCGTCGGCCCTTTTCTGTTTCCGTTTCTGTTCGGCGGCGAATGGGCCGAGTCCGGCAGCTATATCCGCATCTTGTCGGTCATGTATTTGTGCCAGTTCGTCGCCAACTCGGTCGGCTCGACGATCGACGTGATGGAGCGGCAGGACCTTCACCTGTACCGGGAAATCATCCGTACATTTCTGATTCTCGGTTCCCTGACGTTCGCCTGGTTCACCCATCAGACGGCAGAAACGGCGATCTGGCTGTTCAGCGGCGCTTCGACGCTTGGCTATGTGCTGCATCTGATGCTCTCCTGGCATTCGGTGCGGAAATACAAGGCGCAGGGCGAAGCGGGGAGCGAACCAATACAGAGCAAGGAGCGAGGATAAGGGAATGTTGACGGTATACTCTCCCCTGTCACGCCTGCCGGAAAGAGAATACATCTACCGCGTGGTTTTGGGGGAATTTCTGGGACTTGAATACAACGTGGTTTACGGGGACGGCAAACAGATCGAACTGGTCATGATTGAAGCTACGGCGGCTTCGGATATTTCGAAAACTTCGAAAACATCGGAAACTTCGGATATTTCGGGTGCCTCGGGGGCCTCGAATGCCTCGAATGCCTCGGATGCCTCGGGGGCCGCAGGTTCGGGCCGCTCTTCGGACACGCGCACTGTAACGCCGGTGTCCGCCAAAAGGCTGCGGATGCCGGACGTGCTGCTGCAAACCCCCGATGCGCTCTGGCTAAAGGAGGCTTCCCTGCCGCGCCTTCCGTTGGACCGGTTTCGGCCGCCGGGCAGCGGCGAGGCGGAACCGCCGCTCCCGGTTATTTACGGGCGGAAAGGCGGGAAGGGCGAATATGTCGAGGCGGACGTAGAGGGATTTTACCTGGGGATCGATGTGTTCGGCAGCAGCCTGTTTATGCTGACGCGCTACGAGGAGCTGGTCATCAGCGAGCGCGACCCGATCGACCGGTTTCCGGCCACGGCGTCGCTCGCCTACCGCGAGTCCTTCCTGGACCGGCCGATCGTCAACGAATACGTGGAGGTGCTGTGGCGGTTCATGAAGCGGCTGTGGCCCGGTCTGACCCGAAAAGTGAGAACGCCGGCGGTCCGCATAACCCATGACGTCGATTTTCCCTTTTACATCTATGGCCGCAGCCGGCTGCGCGTGTTTCGGGATATCGTCATGGATGTGCTTCGGCGGCGGGATCTCGAATCCGGCCGGAAGAAGGCCAGAATGCTGTACCGGGGGCGGGAGAGCCTGGCCGGAGATCCGTACAACACCTTCTCCTGGCTGATGGACCAGAGCGAACGGGCCGGAATCCGCAGCGCTTTTTATTTCATCACCGAGAAGACCAAACCGGGCATTGACGGCAATTATGCGATCGAGGATCCGAGGATTCAGCAGCTGCTGCGCGAAATTCACGCCCGGGGCCATGAAATCGGCCTGCATCCGAGCTACAACACCTACTTGAACCCGGCCCGCATCCGCCAGCAATTTCAAAAGCTGGTGGAAATCGCCCGGGCCAACGGCATCAGGCAGGACCGCTGGGGTGGAAGACAGCATTATTTGCGCTGGCAGGCCCCGGATACGTGGCAGTTTTGGGAGGACGCGGGACTGCAGTATGACAGCACGCTCAGCTATGCCGACCGGGCGGGCTTTCGCTGCGGCGTCTGTTACGAATTCCCGGTGTTTAATCTGAAAACCCGGAAGGCGCTGGCCTTGCGGGAACGCCCCCTGATCGTCATGGATCAGACGATTTTGCATCCGGAGTACATGGGGCTGGACCATGAGCAGGCTTATGATGCAATCCGCGGCTATTATCGGGAATGTATGAAATACAGCGGGGACTTTACGATGCTGTGGCATAACAGCCAGCTGCTGAAAACTTCGGAGCGCGCCGTTTACAGCAAATGCCTGGAGCTCATCGCCGCTTCACCGTAATCGTTAGGAGGAAGCCGTTTTGAAAATTGCCTATTTGATCCACTGGAACGAAGGACCGGACAGCGGGGTGTACAAAAAAGTGACCGGCCAGGCGCTCGCTTGGGCATCGCTGGGCCACGAGCCGGCGCTGTTTCTGTTCACCAGCCGGCATGGCGAAAGCTGGGAGGAAGCGGCAGGCGGAGGAATCCCGGTCATCGTGGAAACGTATCGGGGAAAGCCCGGCAGGTTGGCGCGTTTTCGGGCCTTGCTTGCAGACTTGCGCGCCTGGGGGCCCGATGTCGTTTACCATCGCTTCGATCTGTATTACCCTTCACTCCCCCGGCTGCTTCGGGAATTTCCTTCGGTGCTTGAAATCAACACCAACGATGTGTCCGAACTGGCGCTGGAGCGCGGCCCGGGCCGGCTGCGTTATTACTACCACCGGCTGACGCGCCGCTTCGTGCTCGGGGCCGCCGGCGGGTTCGTGTTCGTCAGCGGCGAGCTGGCGGAAGCCCCGTGCTTCCGCCGTTACGCGAAGGACAAGGCGGTCATCGGCAATGGGATCGACCTGGCGCGGTACGCGTTGGCACGGGAGGGCGGCGAAGTGCGGCCCGTTGAAGCGCAAGCCGCTGAAGCGCAGGTCACTGAAGTGCAGGTTGCTGAAGTGCGGGCCGCTGAAGAGCAGGTTGCTGAAGTGCAGGTTGCTGAAGCGCAGGCCGTTGGGGCGCAGGCCGCTGGAGCGTGCAACCCGTCCAGCCGGGAGGTTGGCCAAGCGGCGAGCCCCGCAGAAGACGGAAGTGAAGCTGAACCTATGGCCGAAGACGCATGTTTTACCGATCGGTGCGCGTCTTCGGCCGGCCCGCACGCGACGGCTTCCCTTATCGGAGCCGAAGACGCCGTCCGCTTCGTGTTTCTCGGATCGGCCGGGCAGGCGTGGCACGGGGTGGACCATATCGCCGAGCTGGCCGCGGCCAAACCGCATTGGCGGTTCGACATCGTCGGCGTGGAGCGCGGGGAGCTGGCGCTGCCGATTCCGCCCAATATGACGTTCCACGGCCGGCTGCTGCAGCGCGGCTACCAGCCGCTGCTCGACCGGGCCGACATCGCGATCGGCACGCTGGCGCTGTACCGCAAAGGGATGGAGGAAGCGTCCCCGCTGAAGGTCCGGGAATACCTGGCCAACGGGCTTCCGGTCATTACGGCGTACCGGGAGACCGATTTTCCCGAGCCGGTTCCGTTTGTGCTGCAGCTGCCGAACAGGCCGGGAAACGTGCTGGAAAACCTCCCGGCGATCGAGCGGTTTGCACGGAGCTGGAAAGGACGCAGGGTGGAGCCGGACGGCATCGGGCATTTGGACACCGCCGTCAAGGAGGCGGCCCGGGTCGGATATATGGAACGGATCAGGGAACGGAAAAGAGGGAGTTAAGGGATGCCGGTGCTGACCTTGTTTTGGCTGGCGCTGCTTGGCGGGGCTGCAGCCGTGTTCTTTTTGCAGTGCCTGCTGGTTCTGAAAATGAAAGTGGATGCCGCGTACCTGTTTGCTTTCTGCATCTACTTCGACCTGTTCGGCTACTTTTACAAGCTCTTGGCGCCGGGGCAAGCGCTCGTGCTGCTGATCGCGCTTCCGCTTTTGCCGGTGCTCGCCGCCCTGTTTCATAGGCCTACTTCAGCGCGAGATATTTTCCGGGATCCCGGGGTTTGGCTTTGGGCGATTTTTTTCGTTTACGCGCTGGTCTCGCTGGCCTGGACGCCATCCGATTCGGCGGGCCTGACGAAAGAAATCGTGCTGTTTGCCCACGGCGTGATCCCGGCGGCATACATTTACGTTGTTTATAAAAAATACGGCAAGTTCTCCTGGACCGCCGTCGCCTGGGTTGGGCTGGCGTTTGCCGCCGCCCATTTGCTGCTGGGCGAATACTCGGGGGAATATCCCGGCAGGCTGACGCTGCCCGGCGGCAACCCGATCTTCCACGCGCGGGCTTCGCTGATGACGGCAACCGTTTGTTTGTGGGCGAAGCCGATACCGCTGCCGCTCCGGTTGACGGCGCTGGCGGCGGCGCTCGTTTCGGCCTTTGCCACGCAGTCGCGCGGTCCGGTGGTCGTATTCGCGGCGGCCAACGCCGTCATGTTCGCCGTGTGGCTGATCCGGAAATACCGCAATAAACGGTTCGGACTGTCCCGGCTGCTGGTGCCGCTGCTGCTCCTGTTCCCTCTGGCCGGCGCGGCCTTGTCCGCTTACGGACCGCAGCTTGCCCAGTGGATCGGCGGCAGCCGGTTTATGGTGCTTTTCGACGTCAATCAGCTCTTTGGCGACGATAACTACATCGGGCGGCTGGAGCTGCAGGCGAAGGCGCTGGAAAAGTTTGCGGCATCGCCCTTTTTCGGGGCCGGGCTGGGGAGTGTGACGCAACCGCTGGCCCGGGATTTTCCGCACAATATCGTGCTGGAAATCGCCGCCGAAGGGGGAATCGTCGGGCTGACGTTATGGACCTTCGCCGTTTTATTCGCATTGGGGGCGGCCGTCGGACGGTCGCCGCTGCTTGCCGTCCTGCTGCTGCAGACGGCCGGGTACGCGCTCGTGAGCGGGGACTTCGGATTCAACTACGAATACGTCGTGATCGCGTTTACCGCCCTGGCGCTTATGCCGCAAAGACAACCGAAAGGAGCCGTTATTACGCTATGAAAATCCTGTTTCTGATCACCGGGTTTGACTATGCCGGCGCGGAAAGCCAGGTCGTCCTGCTGTGCCGGGATTTGCGGGCCAGAGGCTGCGAAGTCAGGCTCGTCACGATGATTCCGCCGGTCGCGTACCTTGATGAATTGCGCGATCTTGGCGTGGAGGTGCGCTCGCTGAACATGAAGAAAGGCGTCCCCGATCCCCGCGCCATTTTCCGCCTGGCGAGGATCATCCGGGAAATGCGGCCGGACGTCGTCCACAGCCACCTGGTCCACGCCAACCTGCTGGCCCGGGCCGCCCGCTTGTTCGTGCGGATTCCGTTCTTGATTTGCTCCGCCCACAATATAAATGAGGGGGGAAGATGGCGGGAATTGCTGTACCGGCTCAGCGACCCGCTCGGCGATTTGCTGACGAACGTCAGCCGGGAGGCGGTCGAACAATATATTAAACGGAAAATTGCGCCCCGCCGCAAAATCGTTCTGATGGAAAACGGGATCGATCTTAGCCGGTTTGCAAGGGATGAGCGGGAGTGCGCGCGGATACGCGCCGAGATGGACATCTGCGGCTCGCCGAAGCCGTTCGTTTGGCTGGCCGCCGGGCGTTTTGTCCCGGAGAAAGATTACCCGGCCATGCTGCTCGCCTTCGCGAAGGTGCTGCAGGCTTATCCGCACAGCCGCCTGTGGATCGCCGGAATCGGCCCGGAGCGGCCGCGCGCCGGACAATTGGCCGTGAAGCTGGGGATCGAAGACCGGGTGCGGTTTCTCGGCATTCGCACCGACATCCCCGCACTGATGAACGCGGCCGACGGTTACGTGCTTTCCTCCAAATGGGAAGGATTGCCCATCGTGCTGCTGGAGGCCGCCGCCAGCGGTCTGCCGATCGTCGCCACCCGCGTCGGCGGAAACGCGGAGGCCGTGCAGGACGGTGTGAGCGGCTATATCGTTGAACCGGAGGCTCCCGATGAGCTCGCCGGAGCGATGGAGCGCATCATGGCCCTGGCCCCGGAAGACCGGGAGGAGATGGGCGAGCGCGGCCGGGCCCATGTGGCGGAGCATTACGAGATCGGGCGCGTCGCGGCGAAATGGGCGGAGCTTTACGGCCAAGCCGCAGGACGGAGCCTGGCGCCCGCGGAAGCGGCGCTCGGAAGCGGGGTGGGGGAAGGATGAGCGGCAAAGCGGCTTATGTCGCGACCGTTTACGCCCACTTGGCCGCGTTCCACCTGCCGTTTATGCGGGATTTGGAAAGCCGCGGCTTTGAGGTGCACGCCTATGCGGCTCCCGATCACTGCCGCGACGAATTACTTGGGGCGGGCTTTGTCTGCCGCGATCTTCCGTTCAGCCGCCGGCCGCTTACGTCCGGCAACTTCAAGGCGCTGCTTGAACTCGCGAAATGGATGCGGCGTGAGCGGTACGAGTTGGTCCACGTCCATACCCCGAACGCCGGCGTCATCTGCCGGCTGGCGGCGGCTTGGGCCGGCGGCGGCAAGGTTCTGTACACCGCGCACGGGTTCCACTTTTACAGCGGCGCGCCGTGGCGGAATTGGCTGCTTTATTATCCGCTGGAGCGCTTGATGGCTCGTTTTACGGACGTGCTGATTACGATCAACCGGGAGGATTACGAACGCGCCGCCCGTTTTCCGGTTCGCGGAAAGGCTGCGTATTTGCCGGGCGTCGGCGTCGATCTTGGGGAGTTTGCCCCGGCTTCCGCCGCCGAGGCGGCGCGGCTGCGCCGGGAGCTGGGCCTTGCGCCGGGCGACTTTGCGATTTTTTGCATCGCCGAGCTGAACGGCAACAAAAACCAGCGGCAGCTGCTCGAGGCTTTGCGGGAGCTGCGCGGGCGGGCGGTTCCCGCCGTCCTGCTGCTGGCGGGAACCGGCGGCCGGGAGCGCCATTATCGGCAGCTTGCGGAGGATCTCGGACTGCGGGAAGCGGTTCGTTTCCTCGGTTACCGCAAGGATATTCCGCAGCTGCTTCAGGCCGCCGACGTGCTGGCGCTTTCGTCCCGCCGGGAAGGGCTGCCGCGCGCGCTGCTCGAAGGCCTGGCGGCAGGCAAACCGCTGGTGGCCACGGACGTGCGGGGCAGCCGGGATTTGGCCGTCCCGGGGCACAACGGCTATCTCGTTCCGGTAGGGGACGCCCGGGCCGCCGCGGAGGCCTTGGCCGAGCTGTATGAGCATCCCGGGCTGCGGCGGCGGATGGGCGCAGCCAGCCGGATGCTGGCCGCGGAGTACGATCTGGATAGGGTGCGCCGGGAACTGGCCGGAATTTATGCTGAAGCGGAAGGGAAAGAGAAAGGGAGAGGGGATGTCCGCGTCCCCGCGCGGCATGATGCGCAGCCGCTGCGGACCGGCGCCGGGGAAAAGGAGGGGAGCCTTTGATTAAACTGTATCGGAGCAGGGGAATGAAGGTGGTGTTATGGCTGCTGGACGGCCTGATGGTTTATGCCGGCTGTTTGCTTGCCGAGCGGCTGCTGGTGCTGGCGGGCAGAGCCTTCCCGCTTGGAGCGGTCCAGGAGGCCTTTTTCCGCAATGCCCCGTGGCTTGTGTTGTTTACGATCGTGACGTACTACTTTTTTAATTTGTATGATTTGGCCGGGCGGCGCAAACCATCGCAGTTTTTGTTCAATCTCGTATTGGCCCAGCTGTTTATCGCGGCCGAACTGATCGTTTTCGGGTATGGGACGCGGTCGTTCTTTTTGCCGCCGTGGCTGCTGTTTGCGACTTTTTTTGTACAACTGCTGCTGTCGTTTGGTCTGCGGCTGCTGCTGTTTTTTGTACAGAGTCAGGGCATCGGCCGCAAACGGACGTTGGTCGTCGTCGGCCCCGGCTCGCCTTCGGACTTGACCACGCTGCACAAAATCATGCTCAAAGGCAAACCTTGGTTTCACATTGAACGGATCATCCAAAGTGCCGAGGCGGGGGAGAGGCTGCCGGAGCACGTCTGGACGGGCATCGAAGCGCTGATCGTCGGCCCCGGTCTGCCTTCCCCGGCGAAAGCGGAATGGGTCCGACTGGCCGGGCGGAGAAATGTGGAGGTCGTCATGATTCCGGACTTCTATGAGCTGTATTTGGCCGATGCCGAGCCGCAGCAAATCGACGATCTGCTTGTCTATTCGCTGATGCCGCCGCATCTTTCGCTGCCGGAGCGGCTCGTCAAGCGCCTGTTCGACCTGCTGGTCTCCGGGCTGCTGCTGCTGGCGGCCTCCCCCGTCATGCTGTTCATGTTTGCGGCGATTCCGCTAACGTCCAAAGGCAAAGCGCTGTATGTGCAGGAGCGCGTCGGGCTTGCGGAAAAGCCTTTCCCGCTCTATAAATTCCGCAGCATGGTGGAGGACGCCGAGGGGATGACCGGCCCCGTGCTGGCGGGGCGGGACGATCCCCGGATCACGCGGCTGGGCCGGTTTATGCGGTCTACCCGCATCGACGAGCTGCCGCAGCTGTTCAACGTGCTGCTCGGGCAGATGAGCCTGGTTGGCCCCCGGCCGGAGCGGGCGTTTTTCATCAACCGGTTCAAGGAGGAGCTGCCCCACTATACATACCGCATGATGGTCAAACCCGGGCTGACCGGTTACGCCCAGGTGATGGCCGGCTATGCGACCACGCCGTCCGACAAGCTTCGCTACGATTTGATGTACATCAAACGATACTCGCTGCTGCTCGATATCCAGATTTTGTTCCAGACGATCCGGGTCATTCTTCAGCGCGAGCAGGCAAAGGGGGTGGAGCAACCGGCGCCGTCGCCAGCTCCGTTGCCGGCGGCGCCGCCGCCTATGGCTTCGTCCTCATCGTTTGAGGGAACTTCATAGGCCGCCGCCGCGGCGCCCGCCATCGAGGACCCCGCATCGTCCCATACCACAGAGGAGAAGGTTTGCGGCGGGCTAAAGAAAAACAACCGCTAAACGCCCGGTTTGGCTTTATTGCGCCAGCGATTGGCGCTTTTTTGTTGTTGAGACTAGCCTGACTCAACCCGGATCGGCGCTTGGCGGTTGGCTCCTGGAACGGCGAAGAAGACCAACCGTCGGCTGCAAAATAGCGGCACTTTATGTACTTATTATCCGGAGCCAGGCCTGTTCATTCCCAATAGCGGCAATTTGTGTACTTATTTTCCAGGTATGGTTCAAAACGCGGGCATTTCCTTGCGACGGGGGGAAATAACGACATAAAATGCCTCTATTGCATTCAAACAGACGGATATCGCCGGAATAGCAACACTTTTTGCCCTTATGTTCTAAGTTTCTCGCTGGAGTTTCTCGGGCAGCCCGGTTTTTGCAGGTTGAGTTTGAGTTTGAGTCGTCTTCTCCTCTTTTTCCGGCAGAGGCTTGGTTGGCTGCGCATTTAAAAAAAGCCGCAGCAAACTCCCCAGGCGGTGTTTCTCGTAAGCGCTCTCTCTTGATGTTTCTGAAATGATGCTTTATGCTGGGGTAGGTATTGAACTTAATTGAAGAGGTGATCGCGCATGGCTTTTCAGGCGAAGAGTACATTTATTAACCTGCCGGTAAAAGATTTGCAGAAAACGATGGATTTCTTCGGAAAAATCGGATTTGAATTCAACTTGCAATTTACGGACGACAAAGCTACCTGCATGATCATCAACGACACCACCTACGCCATGCTGCTCGTGGAGCCTTATTTCCAAACATTCATCAAAAAAGAGCTGGCCGATGCGGCGAAAACCTGCGAAGTGCTTGTTTCCCTGGCCGCCGACAGCCGCGAACAGGTGGACGAAATCGTCAATAAAGCCTTTGCCGCCGGGGCAGTCCCGTCGAGTGATCCGCAGGATTACGGCTTTATGTACCAGTGGGGTTTTCAGGACATAAACGGGCATATATGGGAAGTTTTCCATATGGCCGATCCTTCGTCCAACCAAGCGTAACCGGCGCAGGTGTAAACGAGATTAAGCATTGTTCACCTTTTGAGATAATACGGTATTAAAAAGTTGAGCGGCCGACGGGAAAGTCGGCCGCTTTTTCGTTCGTTCCGCCTTTTCGCCCAAGCCGCCAGCTATTCCGGGGGTTCCGCGATATTGCTGTCTGCGATGCTATTGTCCGCGATATTATTGTCCGCAATTTTCCCCGTTCCTTTGCGCTTTACCGTTTCCGCCTTCGCCTCTGGGGACAGGCGGATTCCCTTTTCCACCTGGCTGATCGTGTTCCCGGTGATGCGAAAGCGGCGGACCTCGCCCAGGCGGATTCCGCTCGTATTTTGCCGGAAAGCCGCGGTGCCGCCGGAAATTTTGTTGTTTTCGATGACGAGATCATGCAGCGGCCCGGCATCGGCTTCAATCGCCGCGTAGTAGCTGCCCGTTCCGCCGATCGAATTGCCCGACACGGTCACATGGCTGGCATAAACGGAAATGGCCGAATACATATCCTGCGGAAGCGGATCGTCCGGCGGAAACAAGTAGCGGTTATCGCCAGAAAAAGAATTGGTTATACGGTTGCGGGTGACGGTTACCCCCGGTGCGGAGATTTTTATCCCCCGTTTGGCGGCGTGGTGGATGAGGTTGCCTTCGATGACGGAGCGGGATAATGGCGATTCGGCGGGCGGCTTGTCAAAAAATATTCCATCCGCGTCCTCCCGCGGCGTAATATGCGAAATGACGTTGCCGGTGATGTTGACGAACCGGGCAAACGGCTTGCCGGGTTCGCTCCAGACCATGATCCCGCGCGCCACCGGTGGATGGTGGGCCGCTGCGATGCCGGTAATCATGCAGCCTTGGATTGTGATCTGTTCGGTGCCGCCATAAATCATCAGGCCGGAAACAACGGAGTTGAAAAGCGGGCTTTGCGGATCGTCCGAAGGGCCGAAATGCCGAATGACGCTGCCGGTGATCCGTACGTCGGACGAGCCGGTATGGATGCCGATGCCGCGGTTGAGGCGGTAACCGCCGTCGATAACCAGACCTTCCAGGCGGATGTCCCGGCCGGCAATTTCGATGGCTTCGAAGCCGTGTCCGGCATCGGGCGCGGCGGTGAATTTCAGCACCGGACTCCCCTGTCCGCGTACGGACACATGGCTGCCGAGCGGCAGCGGTTGATCCGGCCGCAGCAGGTAGGTTCCCGCCGGAACGATCACTTCGGCGCCGCGTCTTGAGTCAGCGGCCAAGCGCAGCGTTCGCCGAAACGCCTCGGTATCGTCGGCGATACCGTCTCCTTTGGCTCCGGCATCTTTGACGTTCAATACGGCCGTAGGCGCAGTGAACGTTGCTTGCAGGCGGCAGATCGCCGGCGCCAGGCAAACGGCCAGGCCAAGCAGCGCCAACACGGCCAATTTCGTATTCCATCGCGGCCGTTTGCTTCGGCGGCTGAACCGGCCCGGCTTGCCCCCGTTCCCGAAAGGCATCGCTTAATCCCCCAAAACTTCGCCGGACATTTGCTTCCAGGCCGCCATATCCGGCATCCAATAATACAGATCGGTCTTCACGAGCGGATCGTAGGCTTTGCCGCTGTTGCCCGGAAACTGAGTATAGCCGATGTCGGCGGCATCGATATTTTTGGCCATCCAGGCGAGGCTGATCATATCGCTTTTGGTGAGATTTGTGTCGAGGACGTCCTTCATCGCCTGGTTGGCCAAGGCGGGCAGCCGGGACAGGTTGTCGGGGACGAGCAGCTTTTGCGCGATCGCTTTGAGCACCAGCGCCTGGTTTTGCTGGCGGGCGTTGTCCCCGTCCGGCAGCGATTTGCGCTCCCGGACGAAGCGAAGCGCCGTTTGGCCGTCCCAATGCTGGTTTCCGGCGGGCAGCGTCAAATGGTGATAGGTCAGCCGGACGGGGGAAGCGAGCTCAATGTCAATGCCGCCGATCGTGTCGACGAAATGCTCGAACCCCGCAAAATCGGTTTTGACGTAATAGTTGATGGAGCATCCGCAAAGATTGCTAACCGCTTGGATCGCCGCTTCGGTGCCGGCGTGAGCGCTTTTGCCGCGCGCTTCCGCCATCGCGTGGGCGTGGTTGATTTTGGTCAGGCCGATGCCCGGCAGGCGGACCCGGGTGTCCCTGGGGATCGACAACAGATGGACGGAACCGTTTCTTGGATTGACGTGAACCAGCATCAGCACATCGGTCCGGGAGGCTTCTGCGGCTCGTGCATCCGTCGCCAGCAGCAGGATGTTGAAGCTGCCGGCCGCTTTTTTAACGGCCCCTTCGTTTTGGGCGTTTCCTTCGTTGCCGCCAAGGCCGCCGGCTTCCGGGCCGCCATCTGTGCCGGAACGGCCTGCGTTAGGATATGCGCCTTCGTTCGCTTCCGCTTCCGGGACGGACGAAGGCGAAGCCAACACCGGGATATCGGCGCTGCGAAAATGCCGGGACGGCTCGAATTTCAAGTACAGCCATAGCATGCTTCCGCACAGGACAAGCACCAGCATGAATATCGATATGACCAGTTTTTTGGGTGTTTTCATAGTTCCTCTCCATCTCCGGAATAGGTATAATTGCGGTCTTTTTTGCTAGCTTCATAGCAGTATATTTGCCATTGGCGCCTTCTATTCTATGGGTGCGGGAAAAAGGCGGGGAAAACTGCGCCGCACGAGTTGGCGAGCCGGTCTGCGATTGCCGGTCTGCGATTATCCGGCACCGCGGAGTATATTCCGGAAATTGCTGACATATGGTGTTTGAGACAGTGAAATCTGGCGGAAAACCGTGGAATGGGAGAGTCGGAACAATGAAAGTGTTAGTAACTGGGGGAGCGGGATTTATTGGGCGGCATACGGTAGAACTTCTTGTGGCGCAAGGAGACCAAGTGGTGGTGGTCGACCGGGCCGCGGCGGTCAGGAACCTGGGCAGGGACAAGTCGGTGACCGTGTATCAGCTGGATATCGTGTCGGAGGAGCTGGAGCATGTTTTTGCCTTAGAACGGCCGGACTCCGTCATTCACCTCGCGGCGCAGATCAGCGTCCAACGCTCCTTGCAAAAACCGCTGGACGATGCGGAAACGAACATTATGGGGACGATCCGGCTCCTTCAGCTGTGCGCGCGTTACGAGGTGCGGAAAATCATCTACGCTTCATCCGCAGCGGTTTACGGCAATCCGCGGGAGGTTCCCGTCAAGGAAACGCATGCGACGGAGCCGTTGTCCTGTTACGGCGTCTCCAAGCTGGTCGCGGAAATGTACATCCAGTCTTTTGCCGGGCGGTACAATTTGGATTATTCCATTCTCCGGTATGCCAACGTCTACGGAATACGCGAAATCCGGAACGGGGAGGACGGGGTGCTCACGGCGTTCGTGGAACGCATGATAGCGGGGCTGCCGCTCGAAGTGTACGGGGACGGCAGCCAGACGCGCGACTTTATTTATGTAAAGGATGTGGCGGCGGCCAACGCGGCGGCGCTGCGCACCGGGTCCCGGCAGGTCATGAACATCAGCAGCGGCACCGGGATTTCCCTCCTGGAAGCCGTCGACGTTCTCAGGGAGCTGAGCGGGAGAAACGTATCGCCGCAGCACCGCCCCCCGCAATCGGGCGATATCGAGCATAGCGTGCTGGATAACGGCAAAGCCCGCGACGTGTTGTGGTGGCAGCCGGCTTACTCGTTTTATGCCGGGCTGCGGGAAATGGTGGAGTTCGAAGCGGAAGCGCGCAAAAACCCGCTGCTAGTTCAACGCGTCGGCACCGCCGCCGAGGATGGCGCCGAGTATACCGAAACTTCGGTTGGCTGACTGTTGGGAAAAGACGTCTTTTTGCTAGCTTGGTTGTTTAATCGTTCATATGCCGAGAGCTGACCCGCCGTCTTGAGTGGAAATATCCAATGGAATTAAAATTTGCCGGTAAATATAGCCGCTGGATTGGATATTTCCAATAAGATCTCAAAATGGCGCGCACTTTCCGTCAACCTAATTGGAATTTTCCAAAGGACCTTACCTTGGCAGTCCGGCTCGGCGGCGATGTGAGCATGAAATGGATATCGGCGCCAAGGCAACAAAGCGGCCGTTCTCCGGAATAGCAACCGGGGAGGCCGCCTTTCTATGCGATGAGTGACGATGCACGGATAGAAATGGCGCCGGATCCGCCACGGTTATGGTATGATGATTTTATCGGTGAATGAGTTGATATACATGTTCTGAAGAGCCGGTTCCAGTTATAAAATAATGGAGGTTATTGGCGTGAAACCAGATGCAAGCCAGGGGAAAGCGATTGGCGCGAAATCCAATGGTTCCGCTTACATATACAGCTCGTTAAAGCTTTGGCTGTCCTGCCTGGTCGAACTGGGGCTGCTGCTCCCGGTTTGGCTCGCCGCTCAGGCCTATTTGCTGGGGCCGGGGGAGGCGGTTTGGCTGGGAGTGCTGCCGCTGGCATCGCTAGGGGGCGTGCTGCTCCGCAACCGGCTGCGCAGGGTGTGGCAGCGGTGGGCCGCCGCCTTGCTGCTGGGAGCGGTGCTTGCCCTGGCAGCGGTTTGGGCAGGCGCCGGCGCCTGGGCAGAGGCTTGGACCGGGACATGGACCGGCGCGGTCGCCAACGCGGATGCTGGTGCTACTACTAATGTCAATGCCATTGTTGGCACTGGTACCGGCGGGGCTGCGGCCGCGGGTTCCATCGCTGGCCCGGCCAAGCCCATGGCCCTCGCGCTTGCGATGGTGCGCGCCGGCTTCTGGATTGCCGCCGGCGCGTTCAGCTGCCTCCAGGGGCTTACGGCCGCTTTGCGGATCGGCAATTTTCGCCTGTACTGGTCCGGCATCGCCGTATACTTTGTCGCCGGCATCGCCTTCCCGCGCATCCCCGGGCTCGAAGGAACGGTCCCGCTGCTCACCTGGTCGGGGGCGGCCTGCCTGGCGCTGGCCTTGTTCGTTACGAACGACAGCCTCCTGCGCTACAGCTTTCTGTCCGGCGATCCAGCGGAGCGGCTTCCCGGCGGCTTGAAACGCCATAACCGCCTGTTCATCGGCGTTATCGTCATCGTCGCCCTGGCGCTGGCGGCCGGGGCGGGCGGGTGGCTCGGCCGCCAGCTGTGGGGCATGGTGAAAACGTTTGTCCAATGGCTGGCCCGCCCGGGGAAGCAGGAGCCGCCGCCGGAACAAGCGGTGGAGCTGCCGCCCATGCAGCCGATGCTGCCGGCGGCGGAGGCGCACGAGCCGGGAATCTGGTCGCGGCTGTTGGACATCGCTTTTTATTCCATCGGCATCCTTGCCCTTGCGGCAGCCCTTGGTTTCGGCTTGTATTGGCTTTACCGGAACGCGGGCGGAGTATGGCGCCGGGCGATCGACCGCCTGCTGGATTTGCTGCGCCGGGAGAAGGCCGTGGAGGAAAACGCCGCCTACCGCGACGAGGAAGTCCGTATTTTCACATGGGAAGCTGCGCTCAAAAAGTGGAAAAAAGCGGGCGCGGCCCTGCTCCGTCCCGGAAAAGCCGAACGCTGGGAAGAGCTGCGGGACAATCGGGAGAGAGTCCGCTATTTGTACCGTCGCATGCTGCAGGCGGAGCGTAAAGGCGGGTATCGGATCAAACTGCATCTTACGCCCTATGAAACGGCCTTGGATATTAGGCGGGAGCGCGCCGCAAAAACGGGACGCGGCAAGGCGGCGGGCAAGGTGAAGGAGAAAGCGGAAATGCCGGGCTACGCCAGCAAGCTGGCCGCGGCCGCGGCGGAGGCGGAGGCCGCCAAGGCCGCAAGGGAGGCCGTATTCGTCAAACCCGCGGCTGCCGGCGAGGGCGCAAAGCCTGCCGAGCCTGAAAAATCGTTTGCAGCCCGCGCGGCCGATGGGCCGGGACCGGCGCCGCTGGCGGCAGCCGGCGTCAAGGAACTGCAAAATACGGGGCCGGGCCTCCTTGTCCGCTTGTACTATAAAGTCCGTTACGGCGATGAAATGCCCCGGGATGATGAAGTGGCCGAAGTCCGGCGGCAGCTTCCGTGAGTCTAAGCTTCAAAGCCTTCCTCCCGAAGAAACCGAAAAGGCTGCCCGCAAGTTTTGGTTAACCTGCGGACAGCCTTTTTTTATCCTAAAGCGATCCGGCTCCCGATTATCCGGCTATCTGGCCTCTACCACGGCCCTTTTTACGATTTCCAGCTTGCGGAACCGGTGCGGTTCTTTTTCCAGCAGCTTAAAGGTCAAATCCTCGTGCTCCAGCGTTTCGCCGACGTCCATGCCGGGGTTCATCCCGAACAGCCAGCCGCCGATCGTATCGACTTCCTCGGTGCTAAGATCGGTGAGCAGCAGCTCGTTAATCTGGTTAACCGTTACCGTTCCCTGGGCGATGACATGCGTGTCGCTGAGCTGCACGACCGGCTCTTCTTCCTCTTTATCGAATTCGTCGCGGATTTCCCCGACGATTTCCTCGAGAATGTCCTCAATCGTTACCAGTCCGGCCGTACCCCCGTATTCGTCGATCAGAATGGCGATGTGAGTGCCTTCCTGCTGCATTTTTTTGAGCAGCTCGTTGACCGGAATCACTTCCGAGACGGCCATGACCGGCTGCAGGATCGAAGCGATATCCAGATTCGGGTTGCTCTCGTGGGCGAGGAAAAACTGTTTCGTATTGATGATCCCGATGACGTTGTCTTTGCTTCCTTCGACGACAGGGAATCGGGTGTATTGCTGCTCTTTGATAATTTCGAGATTTTCCTGCCGCGACTTGTCTGTATATAAGCACACCATGTCGGTGCGGGGGACCATAATTTCTTTGGCCAGCAAGTTGTCGAAGGCAAAAATCCGGCTTACGTAGCCGTATTCGCTTTGATTGATTTTGCCGCTTTCAAAGCTTTCATTAATGATGATTTGCAGCTCTTCCTCGGAGTGGGCCTCTTCGTGCTCGGAAGCCGGCTTGATGCCGAACAAGCGCACGAGCTGGTTCGCCGATCCGTTCAAGGCCCAAATAAACGGGCGCATGATTTTGGTAAACAGGATCAACGGTTTGGCCGTAAGCAAGGCGATTTCCTCGGATTTGCGGATGGCCATCGTTTTTGGCGCCAGTTCACCCACAACGACGTGCAAATAAGTGATAACTACAAAAGCGATGATAAAAGATAGCGCACTGCTTAGTGTATCAGGTACATGGAGGCTGTGGAACAGCGGATGCAGTATCTTCTCCACCGTAGGCTCCCCGAGCCACCCGAGTCCGAGCGCGGTGATCGTAATCCCCAATTGGCAGGCGGATAGATAGCCGTCCAGATGGGTCGTTACCGTTTTGACCGCGAGCGCGTTTTTGCGTCCCTCGGCGATCAATTGATCCACCCTGCTGCCCCGAACACGAACAATCGCAAACTCTACCGCCACGAAAAATGCCGTTAAAGCGATAAGGATTACGACCAATACCAAATTCAACACCAAAAGCCTGTCACTGTCCATTCTTTGCATCTACTCCTTATGATTTAAAATAAAATAAATTACTTTACTATTATACAATATGATCCGGAAGCAATGCTAATCAGCGTTGTTTAGATGTAAAGAGGGATTTTCGAGAAATGTTCGTGTTTTGCGAATTTTATGATGGTATTAAAAATAAAAAACATTATAAATACTTCAAAAACCGAATAATAAAAAGAAATTTCCCTTGACTTATACGTTTGTTTCTCATATACTCGGATTGTTGCTGGAAACCGAATATGTTAATATTTTGATTTCGTATATCCCCGGTAATACGGATCGGGGGTCTCTACAAGGAACCCTAAATTCCTGGCTACGAATAGGAGCTTTCGCATACCTATTGGATAGCCGGGATTTTTTGTTTTTTCCGGGTTTGTTCGCCCGTTGACTATCATTCCTATCAGGAGGAAGCAGATGAGTAAATACGATGCAATTGTGGTTGGGGCCGGGCCGGCGGGGATTTTTGCCTGTTATGAACTGACGCGGAAGGCGCCTCACTGGAAGGTGCTTCTGGTGGATAAGGGGCACGATATTTACCGCCGCCGCTGTCCGATTTTGGAGGAGAAAATTACGCTGTGCCCGCCTCCGGCCGGGAAAAAAGAGTACGCCGGCTGCCTGCCGGCCTGTTCGATCACGGCCGGGTTTGGCGGAGCGGGAGCGTACAGCGACGGAAAGTTCAACATTACGACCGAATTCGGCGGTTGGCTGAGCGATTATATCGCTCCTTCCCAAGTGCTGGAGCTGATCAAATACGTCGATGCGATCAATTTGGAGCACGGCGCCACGACGAACATCACCGACCCGCTGACCGAAGCGGTGCGCGGAATCGAGCAGCGCGGATACGCCGCGGGGCTGAAGCTGCTGCGGGCGCAGGTCCGCCATTTGGGGACGGAACAAAACCTCGAAATTCTGAAATCGATCTACGAGTATTTGAACACCCGGATCGATATGATGTTCAAGGCCGAGGTGGAGGACCTGATCACGGTTAAATCCGACGAGGGCCATCAAGTTCGCGGAATTCAGCTTAAATCGGGGGAGACGCACGAGGCCGATCTGGTCATGGTCGCTCCCGGCCGGGACGGCTCCGCCTGGTTGACGGACATTTTGAAGAAACGCCGCTTGAAAATGACCAACAACCAGGTGGATGTCGGGGTGCGCGTGGAAACGTCGGACGTGGTCATGCGCGAGATTAACGAGCATCTGTACGAAGGGAAATTCATTTACAACACTTCGGTCGGCACGCGGGTGCGCACGTTTTGCAGCAATCCGTCCGGGCATGTGGTCGTCGAAAACCACAGCGGGGTTATGGCCGCCAACGGCCATTCGTTTAAAGACCCTGCGCTCGGTTCGCAAAACACGAACTTTGCCCTGCTCGTTTCGCACAAGTTTACCGAACCGTTCGATAAGCCCAACGAATATGCGCGGGAGATTTGCCAGCGGGCCAACGACCTGTCCAATGGCGGAGTCATCGTGCAAAAATACGGCGACATTCTCCGGGGCCGCCGCTCTACCGCCGGCCGCATTGCCGAAGGCTTTCTCGAGCCGACGCTCAAAGAGGCCGTGCCGGGCGACCTTGGCCTCGTGCTGCCGTACAATACGATGAAAAGCCTGATCGAAATGGTCGAAGCGCTCGATAAAGTAACGCCGGGGATCGCCTCCGAGCATACGCTGTTTTACGGCGTGGAAGCGAAGTTTTATTCCGCCCGCCCGAAGCTGACCGAGTCGCTGGAAACGGAAATCGGCGGCTTATTCTGCGGCGGCGACGGAGCGGGCATCACCCGCGGGCTGGCTCAGGCCGGCGCGGCGGGCGTTTGGATCGCGCGCGGCATGCTGGAAAAGGCGGGGGGTTAGAAACGCAGCTTTCGGGCTTCTTCGCTAAACGAAATGCAATAGGGCTGTCCTGAAGGCCATATGTATGGTCTTTGGGACAGCCCTTTTTCGGCGCGGCGCGGGTTAAGTGCCGTCCGACGCTGACGCGCCGCAATGCGGTCTAACGGACATCAGAGCCTTTATTTGCCTCAAAACCAGGGAATAAAAATTGTAACGGACCACACCGTCAAGGATACCGGCTTTCCTGAACTTCGGAGTCGATCACTTGCTGGATTTGCTGATACGTATGCAGGAAGGAGAACAGCCCGTAAACCACCGCCAGCAAAAAAGGCAGCAGGGCCAAGGCAATCGGGATGTAAAGGCTCGTCTCACCCGCTTGTGCGATTTTTGTCTCCCGGGTTTCCCGGTCGTTTGGGTACCTGTAGCCCAAAGCCTTTATTTTGCGCCGGGCATGATGCAGATAGATGGAATTGGCCGCCACGGCAAAGGCTATTTTTAAGGCAAGCTGCAAGGTTAACATCGTGATGACCAGGCTGAACGAGACCTGGTAACCCGGAAATACAAGGGAGCCGACGATGTTGATAATAAGCGAGCACACGATCAGATAGATCAGCCAGTATAAATACATCCCCCGATACAGCAGCCAAAAGCCGCCGAACAGAAAAGCGGGCCAATTCCAGCGGTGGTCTTGGCGCCATTTTTGAAAATAAGCGCCCGCGCGTTGGCCTATGAACAGTTCAAGCTCCTCGGCAGGAACTCCGAATTCTGACGGAGGTTGGCTTTCTCCGGACTTCCCTGGGGTCTTGCCTGGCTCGGCAGGGGGGAGGGGGACAGCGGGCTCATTTTGCCGAGGTTTGGCCGGCGCTCCGCATCCCGCGCAAAATTTGTCCTCTTTTTCCAAAAGTTTTCCACAGTTTGAACAATACATATGTACCTCCGTCCGCATCTCTTGATGAAGTAGTTTTCATGAAAAGTCATGAAATAGTTCCAAAGAACTAACTTGTTTATATATCGGACTGTCGGAATATCTATTTAATAGCCGCCGCAAAACTCTATAAATAAGACAATAAGCCTATATATTAGTAAAAAATACAATTTTACAATACTTTAACAAAACGTAAACAGTCTGTTTTTGATCCATCTCTATGATGAGGAGGTAGTTCATCTTAAATTTGAGGAGGAGTCGATCCATGATGAGGAGGCGTTGGAGCAAGAAACTGCTTGGCCTGATATTGGCCGGCGCTTTGGGCATAACGGGAGTACCGGGTTTGGCCGTGGAAGCGGCGGAGCCGGCAAATGCAGCGGAACAAGAGTACATCACAGCGGAGGCGGCCGCGGGCAACGAAGCCGCCACGGAGCCAACGACTTCCATGACAACGGAGAAAGGCGAATCTGCAGCTGCAGGGATCAGCGTAGCCGAAGCCATCGCCAAAGGAAACAGCGGCGAATCCGTTACGGTAACCGGTTATATCGTCGGACATGCCGCCGGGTCGCAGACCGCCGATTTCGAGGCGCCGTTCGGCAATGATTATAACTTTTTGATCGCGGATACGGCCGGAGAGCGGGATAAAGCCAAACTCGTCGATGTGCAGATTCCGTCCGGACTGAGAGCCGAATTCGGCCTGCAAAGCAACCCGGATATCATCGGCAAGAAGGTTTCGGTGTCCGGCACGCTGACCGCGTACAACAACTTTCCCGGTTTAAAAAGCGTAACGGCGCTTGAGTTTGCCGCAGCGCAGCCGGGCGAACCAGGCGAACCGGGAAAACCGGGGGAACCGGGCGAGAACCCCGGAGAGCCGGAAAACCCGGGCGGAAACCCTGGTGAGAATCCAGGAGAAAATCCTGGCGAAAATCCGGGAGACCCGGGCCAACCTCCGGGGAATCCGGGGCAAATCCCGGAATTGCCGGACGGCACCGGCAAAAAAGTGCTGTTTGACAATACGCACGCCCAAACCGCCGGCGCGGCCGATTGGGTGATCGACGGCGCGTTTTCCGATTTTGCCGACGGGCTGCGCGGGGCGGGCTTCACGGTCGAGGCGCTGGAGCGGCCGATCCCGTATACGTTCGGCGAAACAGCGATCACGTACGACGCGCTTCGTGACTACGATGTCTTCGTCATTCCCGAAGCGAATGTGCCTTTTAAAGCCGCGGAGCAAGAGGCGCTGGTGGAGTATGTCGAGGACGGCGGAGCGGTATTTTTCATATCCGACCATTATAATGCCGACCGCAACAAAAACCGCTGGGACGCCTCCGAGGTGTTCAACGGGTTCCGTCGCGGAGCATATGAGAATCCGGCTAAAGGCATGAGCGCGGAAGAAGCAGCCTCTCCGGCGATGCAGGGGATAACGAGCTCCGATTGGCTGGCGGACAATTTCGGCGTGCGGTTCCGCTATAACGCCCTTGGGGACGTTAATGCGAACGACGTCGTCAGCCCGTCGCAGTCGTTTGGCATCACGAAAGGCGTTGGGGCCGTGGCCATGCATGCCGGCTCTACGCTGGCGATTTTGAATCCGCAACAAGCAAAAGGCCTAGTTTACGTTCCCGAAGGCGTTCCGGCCTGGGGGAACGCGGTAGACGAAGGCGTCTACAACGGCGGGGGCAGAGATGAAGGGGCGTATGCGGCGGTGTCCAAGCTTGGGCTCGGCAAAGCGGCCTTTATCGGCGATTCTTCGCCTGTGGAGGATGCAACTCCAAAATATGTAAGGGAAGAAAACGGCCAGAAGAAAACGACGTACGACGGGTTCAAGGAAGTCGACGACGGGCTGTTCCTGGTGCAAATCGTGAAGTGGCTCGCCAACGACGAAAGCTACAATTCCTTCGCCGAGGTGCCGGGGCTTGAGCTGGATGAACCGACCCAGTTGAAGCCGTCCGAGAAGCCGGCCGCCACCACCGAGCCGCAGCCGGAGCCTTGGGCCCAACCGGCCCCCGGCTATAAATGGTACGACCCGGCGACGTTCAAGCCGGGCTCCTACGGCTCGGCGCAAGCGCCCGCCACGGAGCCTAAGTACGCGTTCGTGCACCAGGCGCAACTGCCAAGCGCGCAGGAGTTCCAGATCCGCTTGACAGCCGACGGCCTAACGCCCGGACAGACGGTATCGGACCTTAAAGTCGGCATTTACCTGGCCGGCGGAGAACAGATCGCCCGCTTCAAAAACGCCGACGGCACCTGGTCCGACTACAATTACAGCCCGGCGTTTTCACTGACGGGGGATGCCCAGGGGCACGCGGCAAAGGACCTGACCGTCCAGCTCAAGCCGGGCGTGACGGCCGCGAGCGCCAACCTGCGGCTCAAGCAGGGGAGCGGCAACGCGCTGACGAAGACGGTGGCGATCGCCGACGTCGCTGCCGAGCCGCTGCCGGGTGACCATCCGCAGGTGCCGGAATTGGCCACGATCGCCGCGGCCCGTTCGGCGGCCGACGGCACGGTCGTTACCGTGGAGGGCGTGATTACGTCCGAGCCGGGGCTGTTTGGCGGACAAGGGTTTTACCTCCAGGACGATACGGCCGGCGTTTACGTGTTCCAAACGGCCTCCGGCTACCATGCGGGCGATCTGATTCGCATCAGCGCCACCCGGACCTTGTACAACGGGGAGGTTGAGCTGGAAAATCCGCTCACGATCGAAAAGAAAGGGACCGCTCCGCTTCCGCAGCCGATCGAGCAGGAGGCGGTCACGGATGGCAATCAGGGACAGTTCATCACGTTAACCGATGTGGCGGTTCAAGACGTGGCCGCGGCTTCTCCGGCCGGCTCGTTTGAATTTAACGCCGTCAAAGGCGGCGGCGCGGCGACGCGCGTCCGTTTCGATGGCCGGACCGGCGTGGACATGGCGGCATTCAGCGCGCTTTTCCCGGCGGGTTCCAAGGTGGACATCACCGGCATCGCTTCGGTTTTTCGCGGGACGTACCAGCTGAAGCCGCTCTCTCTGGATCACGTTGTGCTTAGCGGTGCGGAAGAAGATACGCTGGCTCCGGTGACCCGGGCGAGCGCTTCGGGTGCCGCGGGGCAGGAGCTGTACAATCCGGAGGACGTTACGGTCTACTTGTCGGCACAGGACGAAGGCGGGAGCGGTCTGGAACGGACCGAATACCGGATCAACGGCGGGGAGTGGCTCGCCTATGCTTCTCCGATTCTGCTGACCGAGGACGGCAAATACGTGATCGAATACCGGTCGTGGGACCGGGCCGGGAATAGCGAAACCGAGAAAACGCTCTACATCAATATCGACCGCGGATCGCCGGTGATTCATTTTTCCGGGGACCGGCAGTTTTTGCAAATCGAAACCGAGTTTCCGATTCAAGTTGACGTCGAGGACGCCGTAAGCGGAGTGAAAAATACGGCATATCAATTGGATGGCCGCCAAATCGCCGGTTTGCACGAAATTACGCCGCTTTCTCTGGCGGCGGGCAAACATAAACTGGTCGTCAGCGCGACGGATGCGGCCGGGCTCCATTCTGCGGAGCAATTCGACTTTACGGTTACGATTGACATCGCCCATCTGGACGAGCTGGTTGATGCCGGAGAAGCGGCAGGCTACGTGAAGAAGGGAATCGCCCAAAGCCTGGACGCCAAGATCAGCTCTCTGCAAAAGGCAAAAACGGACCGTGAGCGCAAGCAAAAAATCAATGTATTGAAGCAGACGATCAACGCGCAAGGCGGAAAAGGCATCAACTCCAGCTTTGCCAAGCTGATGCTGGGCGATCTGGAGTATATCGTCAAACAAGCGGGATAAAACAGCTGCCGAAAGTGACGGAGAGAAGAACCGGTCCTCAAAGGACCGGTTTTTTTCGAAAATTTATAACTCAAAATTCGCAGCAAAAAATCGGCAGACAAGCCTTGATGCAGTTGGGTAAAGCAGCAATCCATCGCCCGGAGTTGACGCTGAATCAAAGGCGGACAGTGTCTTCCCGGCTTCTTGGGCTGCTTCGTTGAGGAAGCGTCAACGATGTAGAAGCGTCACGATCCGGCGGGGCCAATGTATCTACCTTTTGCACCGTGGCCGTTTCGAGCAGTGTCACAAATCGACGCCAGGTGAGGGGGCTGTCTAAAGGGTTCGTGTCTTGGTGTTCGTGTCTTGGTGTCCCTGCCTGCTGCCTGCCTTTGCACGATTATCCCCTTCGTTAAGGAGCAGGAAGCAGGGGGTGGGGCTAGAGCAAGTCAAGGGTTCCAAAAAAAGAGAAGAAAAAACACAAAAAAGCTAAGGAAAAAATGAGGTGGTTCAGGTGAGATTTTCGGCTTGATAAGAGAACGTACGTTTGGTATAATGAAATAAACGGAACTTATGTTCGTGAATTCTTGATTCGGGAGGTAAGCGGATATGGAAGCCAATGCGGGAACGGAACTTCAGCCATTCAGCAGCCGTTTTAACAGCGAGCAGGACTGTATGGAAGCGCTGATCGCGATGAAGTGGCCAAGCGGCTTCGTCTGCCCGCGCTGCGCTCACACCCGGTGCAGTCGCCTAACTTCCCGGCATATCCCTTTGTTCGAGTGCGGAAAGTGCAAGCATCAAACATCGCCTTTGGTCGGCACGATTTTTGAAGGAACGCATCTCCCCCTGGTGAAGTGGTTCCAGGCGCTGGAGTTGTTCCTGCTCCCTGACGGCATCTCGGCGGTGCGGCTGCGCCAGGTGATCCGGGTCACCTACAAGACCGCATGGTCGATGCTGCAAAAAATACGTCATGCCGTGGGGGGGTTCGATGCCCGGGAGCTGCTTTCCGGAGACGTGAAGGTGAACAGCGATCAGTATGGTCGTAATCCGTCCCGGTGTCAGCTTTCGCATCCGTACGCCTCGGCGGTCGTAGCCGGCTGCACGGTCACGGAGTCAGGCGAGCCGGAGCACGTCAAAATCCGCCTGGCGCCGCATAAGCGGGGAAGCGAAGAAAGGGCGAACCGTCACGAACTCGATGCGTTCATCAACGGGCACGTGGATGTCCGTACATCGGCGGTACAGTTGTTCCCTCAGGCCTTTCGGCTTTATACGCCCTTGCGGAAAGTGGTGAGAGAGGCGTGGGAATCGCTGAAGGGTACGTATGGAGCCTTGGGACTGAAGCATCTGCAGGCGTACCTGAACGAGTACACCGTACGCCGTCGGCTGCGCCTGCCCGGAGGACTGCCCGGAGCGGAAGAAACGATGCGACAGAAATTGTTGCAAATGTGTGTGGCGATTCCGGCGATCCCTTACCGCCGGCTGATCGCACGCCAACCGAACCAGCCCCTTGCGGCTGCGGCCTGATCGAGACGCTGAAACGGTGGGGGTTACTTGATACGGATCAACTTGATTTATGTGGGTTAGCATGAATGGTAAGGGCATTGCTGCAGATGGAAGAGTTCAGGCTACAGCAAAATCACAGTCTTTTCGTTTCCCTCTCCACTAAATATTTTTTCTCTCAAGTTTGTCTTTCTCTCAGCTACCTGATTAAACGGGATAATCATGCAAAGTCTCCGGACAGCGAGTGTTGATCTGACGCCCACCCCACCCCACTTCCCTGTCCTCAAGCTTTCAACGCCCTTCGCGTTTCTTGCCACGATCGGTTTTCGACTTGACTGGCAAGGCAAGCAAGGATTATAAAGTTGAGTCAGACAACTCTTCTGTCCGCCTATCTTAATTCTTTAGAACACCTCCAGCTCAGGGACTCAAACTGATTTTTGCTCTGTTCGTGAAGTCGCTGTCAAAGTCGGGAAGTTTTGCGCTCTGGTTCAGCCGTTTTTGTGCAAACGATTGCCTCCTTTAGATTTCGATGATATAATCCAGCACATAAAGATAAGGTAAACGTTTAAGCAACCGCGCAACGGGAATAACGGGGCGGGAGGCTAAACGAAAGCGAGGCGGAAGGAGAAATCGGGATGAGTCAGGTTCGAGAGCAGGTGCAGGTGCAGGTTCAGGTACAGGTACAGGCAAAAGACAGAGGCGCTGCGGACAGAGCTTATATCCTGGGACGGAGCGCCTGGCGCACTCTTGAGGAAGGCAATGAGAAGGAGTGGCTGATCGGCAACGGGATCGGCGGATATGCCAACCATTCCGTCCCTGGCGGCGGCTTTCGGATGTCGCACGGGTATTTGGTTGCGTCGGCCAGGGCGCCGGTGAACCGCATGCTGGTGTTTACCCGCATCCAGGAGCAGGTGTGTATGGGCGGGCAAACCTATGAGCTTGCCTCCCAGCAGTATATCAACTGGCGAAAAGATGGACACCGATATTTGCGGCGGTTCAAGCTGGACACAGTGCCCGAATACGACTACCAGGTCGAGGACGTGAATATCCGCAAAACGATTTCCCTGGAGTATGGCCATAATACGGCGGCGGTCTGCTACGAGATTGCCGGCGGGAAAGAGCCCGCGGAAATCAAGCTGGTCCCGCTGTTTAACTACCGCTCTCCCGGGGACGTGTCGGAAAAAGGGAGCCTGCGTTTCGAAACTAAGCTGGAGGGCAATGTACTGCGGCTGACGCCGGAGAGCGGGCCGGACGTAACGATATCGTTCATGGCGTCGGCGGGCGAATATCTGGACCGTTCCACGCTGCCGGTAACGATGGCAACGCCGTCTCATATGTACGAGGAAGGGCATTTTTACGCTTTCGAGAACCGGAACGGTTTTTTGGGCGTGGATTGTCATTATACCCCTTATGAAATCAATGTAACGATCGAGCCTTACGAGCGCAAAGCCTTTTATTTCAAATGTTCGACGGAGCCGCTTGACGGCAAGGACGGCTTCGCTATCGTTCGCGAATACAAGGAGCGGATGGACAAACTGGTGGCGGCGGCCGGTTACGGCGACAGACTCGCGGACCGTCTGGTTGAAGCGGCGGACCATTTTATCGTGGACCGGGAGTCAACCGGACTGAAAACGGTGCTGGCCGGTTATCCGTGGTTCACCGATTGGGGCCGGGATACGATGATCGCGTTGCCCGGACTGGCTTTGGCCACCCGCAGATTCGCGGAGGCGCGCGAAATTATGGAATCGTTTTCGCGTTATGTCCGCGGCGGGCTGATTCCGAACATGTTCCCGGACGATGGCCAGGAGCCCCTGTACAACACGGTGGACGCTTCGCTTTGGTATGTTCACGCCGTCTATGAATATTTGAAACATACCGGTGGGGAAGATGATTACAGGTTCATTCGCGCTACGGTCTATCCAACGTTAAAAGAAATCGTCGCCGCTTACTGCGGCGGAACCGATTTTTCGATCGGGATGGATGAGGACGGGCTGATTCATGCGGGCGGCGGCCTGGATCAGGTCACCTGGATGGACGTGCGGGTAGGCGATTGGGTCGTGACCCCGCGGCACGGCAAGCCGGTGGAGATCAACGCCCTGTGGTACAACGCGCTGTGCATTATGGCCCGGCTGGCGGAACGTTTCGGGGAAACGGAGCCATATGATGAATTGGCGCAGAAAGTGCGGGAATCTTTCCACAGCCGTTTTTGGAACGGGGCGGACCAATGTCTGTACGATGTTGTTGATGTGCCCCAAAAGGACGGGGGATTCAACAATGATCCTTCGATTCGGCCGAACCAGATTTGGGCGGTGTCGCTGCCGTTTACGATGCTGCCGCCCGACCAGGAGAAGGCCGTTGTCGGCACGGTATATAAGCATTTGTACACGCCTTATGGGCTGCGTTCGCTTTCTTTCCGGGACCCGCGCTTCCGGCCCCGCTATATCGGCAAATTGATCGACCGGGACGGCGCTTATCACATGGGGACGGTTTGGGCTTTTCCGCTGGGGGCGTTCATCACGGCCTATTGCAAAGTGAACGGGTACAGCCAACGGGCCGTCCTGACGGCGAAAGAAATGTGCGCCGTGGTTGAGGATCACCTCCAAGATGGGGGCATCGGCGGGATCGCTGAAATTTTTGACGGGGAATTTGCCTGTACCGGGCGCGGCTGTTTTACGCAGGCCTGGAGTGTGGGGGAAATATTGCGCGCATATACGGAAGATGTGCTTCCGCGTTTACGGAATTTGCGGGGAAAGGAGTGAAGCCGTTTGTCCGTTCAAAAAAAATTCGAAGGTACGATAGATTACGGCGATTTGGCGGTTACCGGAGGAATTTCCGTATTTCATGCGGAATTCGACGCGAAGTTTTATTATGAGGGCGACGACTTGGGGGCCGTCTATACGCCGGAGCAAACCCGCTTCCGCTTGTGGGCCCCTACGGCTTCGGAAGCGCGAGTCGTCCTGTACGAAACCTGGGACGGCGCGCCGGTCAAAGAGCTGGCGATGCAGCGGGATGCGCAGGGGACGTGGACGCTCGCGATTGCGGAGGATTGCCGGAACTTATTATACACTTACCGCGTAAAGGTGGGGGCGCAATGGAACGAAGCCGCCGATCCTTACGCCAAGGCGGTGGGCGTCAACGGGGATAAAGCGACGATTCTTGATCTGCGGAGCACCGATCCGGAAGGGTGGGACGAAGACGTGAAGCCGCCGCTGGCTTCGGAGACCGACGCGGTGATCTATGAGCTGCATGTCCGCGATCTGTCGGTTCACCCGCGGAGCGGCATTCGCGAGAAAGGCAAATTCCTGGGTCTGGCCGAAGAAGGAACCCGGGGGCCGAACGGCATACCGACGGGACTCGACCATATCGCCGGGCTTGGCGTTACGCATGTGCAGCTGCTGCCGGTGTTCGACTACTCCAGGGAGAGCGTGGATGAACGCCGTTTGAATGAACCCCATTACAACTGGGGTTACGATCCGAAAAACTACAATGTGCCGGAAGGCTCCTATGCCACGGACCCTTACGATCCGGCCGCGCGCATCGCCGAATTGAAACGCCTTGTGCAGACGTTGCATGCCCGGGGGCTCCGGGTCATCATGGACGTGGTTTACAACCATGTGTTCGACGGGTACCTGATTCATTTCACCAAGCTGGTGCCGGGTTATTACTTGCGCTACAAAGCGGACGGCACCTTCTCGGACGGGGCGTTCTGCGGCAACGAATGCGCCTCGGAGCGGCCGATGATGAAGAAATATATCGTCGACTCGGTGCTGCATTGGGTACGCGAATATCATATCGACGGTTTCCGGTTCGATCTGATGGGCTTGCTCGATGTCGATACGATGAACGAAATCCGCCGCCGGTTGGATGAGATCGATCCTTCCCTAATCATGGTGGGCGAAGGCTGGATGATGGACACCGTGCTGCCCGCGGAGCGGCGGGCCAATCAGGCCAACGCCGCGCGGATGCCGCGCATCGGCATGTTCAACGACGGGCTGCGGGACGCGGTCAAGGGAGATATTTTTCATCCTGAAAAAAGAGGCTTCATCAGCGGCGGCGACGGCTTCGAGAACGGAGTGAAACGGGGCGTTGCCGGGGGCATCGATTACGGCGGGGAAATCCGCCAGTTTGCCGCGGAGCCGGCGCAGTCGGTCAACTACGTGGAGTGCCACGACAATCACACGCTATGGGACAAAATCATGCTGTCCACGGACGGGGAGGCGGACGAGCGGCGGCGCGCCATGCACCGGCTGGCCTCGGCGATCGTGCTGACCAGCCAGGGCATCCCGTTTGTCCATGCCGGGCAGGAGTTCATGCGAACGAAGGGCGGCGTGGAGAACAGCTACAACGCTCCCGTCGAGATCAACTGGCTCGATTGGGAGCGCTGCGCGGCTCATCGGGATGATGTGGCCTATATGCGGAGCCTGATCACGCTTCGCCGCGAGCACCCGGCGTTTCGCCTGCGTACGGCCCGGGACATTCGAACGCATCTGCGCTTCGAGGCAGCGCCGCCGCATACGGTGGCGTATACGCTGCGCGAGCACGCCGGCGGCGATCCGGACCGCCATCTGTACGTCCTGTACAACGCCAATCCCGGCGCGGTGACGCTTGAACTGCCTGCGCTGGGGGCGTGGGAGGTACGTTTCGGCGGCGAGTACGTTCAATCGCTGGGAGACGGCAAGCTTGCCGCTAACGGCATCGGCCTGATCGTGTTGGGCGTTCGGTCTTAGCAAAGGGCTTTTAGAACGTGGAGGCGAAGAAAAAAGCGCTGGATGACTGCGCATATATTTTGTACGTTTGGTAACGCCGAAGAGGGTACAAAGGCGAGCTTTCGTGACTAATCTGAAATAAGCTACAAGAGGCCCACGTAATTGCACATGGGCCTGTTTTTTAGATGCAAGCGAAGCGGAAACAAGAGAGGTCCCTGAAAGTCTTGATTTTCAGTCATTTTGTGAAAATGAAGAAGGTGTTTGACAAGATTTTCCTTACTTTTACAAAAATCAGTGATATGATGGGTTTAAATGATTTGTGCAAACGTTTGAACAAATTATAATCCTGACTTTAGCTGCTTCGCTATTTAAAAGCGGTATGAGCGAGGGAAAAGAGGTATCGCAAAGGATGAACCGGCCATCAAAAGACTTCTATAAAAGCGTATATCAAATCGCTCTTCCGGTCACGCTGCAAAGTCTGATTATGGCTTTTTTTGCTTTGACCGATCAGCTGATGGTCGGTCAATTGGGCGACGTGGCCATCGCTTCGGTCGGAATGGCCGGGAAAATTTACGCGGTGATTTCCGTCGTGCTGGCCGGCCTTGCCGCAGGAGTATCCATTTACGTGGCCCAGTTCTGGGGAAAGCGGGACAGCAAGAACATCTCCCGCTTGCTGGGTATCGGGCTGATGGCGGGGTTTACGCTCTCTTTCCTGTTTACCCTGCTCGTATTTTTCAATCCGCAGCTTTGCCTTGGCGTGTTCACTACGGATAAGCGGGTCATCGGCGAGGGGGGCGTTTTTCTGCAAATCGTATCCCTCAGTTATGTTCCGGTCATGCTGACTATGCTGTATTCCGCCGTATTGCGAAGCACGACGCATGTAAAATTGCCGATGTCCGTCAGCCTGTTTGCGGTAGGCCTTAACATCCTGTTGAACTATATGCTAATTTTCGGGAAATGGGGTTTTCCGGAATTGGGGTTAGAAGGAGCGGCGATTGCGACATCGCTCTCCAGAGCGGTAGAGTGCGTAACGATCGTTGGAGCGGTATATTTGTTCAAGCTTCCGGGCCGGGCGCGCTTTGGCGATTTGTTCGAAGGTTCGGGGGCTTTGGTGAAAAAATTCATTAAAACGACGTATCCCATCGTTTTGACTGAATTGATTTGGGTACTGGGGGAAACGGTGTACGCGGTCATTTACAGCCGGATGGGCACCACCGAAATGACGGCCATGACGATCACTTTTCCCCTGCAAGGGATATGTATAGGACTGCTGTCAGGCCTTTCCGGCGCGGGCGGAGTCATGGTCGGCAACAAGCTCGGCGCCGGAGAGGAGGAGACTGCGATGCAGTATGCGCTGCGTTTCCTCAAGCTGGGGACGATCGTCTCTGTTGCGGTCGGACTCCTGATCGCGGCGATATCCCCTTGGTATGTGTCAGCCTTTAACCTTTCCGGGGAAGCGCATCATCTGGGCATTTATCTGGTATGGGTTTTCGCGGCTTTCCTCTGGGCTAAGGTGGGAAATATGATTATGGCCGGAGGGATTTTAAACAGCGGCGGAGACAGCAAATTCGTATTCGTCATGGAATCGGCGGCAACGTGGTTGATCGGAGTGCCTTCGGGCTTGATACTGTCCTTTGTGTTCAAGCAGCCGATTTACCTGGTATACTTCGCTTTGTCTTTGGAGGAAGTCGTCCGGTTCGGCTTCGGCATCGCGCGAATCAGGTCGCGGAAATGGCTTAGAAATTTGGTGCATGACATCGCCGCATGATGGACGGATGATGACCCGGAAAAGCCCAAAAAGCTGCTCATCACGGCGTTTACGCCGGGAGCAGCTTTTTTTGGCATGGCTTATTGGGGGACGATCATCAGCTCAGCGCGGCCGGAGCGGAACGCTGCGCTTGCACCTCGCCCATTGCGCCGACCGTATAGCTTTGATCGTAAATCCGGATCGCCGCCGGCACATCCGTTTCGTTAACGACGATGATGCTGTCTTCAGTAACGTTCACCTGGAGGCGGGAGCCGCGGAACATCACTTTGAACGAAAACGACTTCCAATGGGACGGAATGAACGGGCGCAGCACCAGCTCGCCGCTTTGCACGCGCAGCCCGCCGAACCCTTGGACGATCGACATCCACGTTCCGGCCATGCTCGTAATATGGCAGCCGTCCTCGGTATCGTTATTGTAGTTGTCGAGATCGAGCCGGGCGGTGCGCAGGTACATTTCGTACGCTTTCTCCTGGTATCCCAGCTCGCAGGCGATGATCGCATGCAGGCAGGGGGACAGGGAGGATTCGTGCACCGTGATCGGCTCGTAGAAATCGAAGTTGCGTTTTTTCGTTTCCAGGTCGTAGCGGTCGCCCAGGAAGTAAAGGCCCTGGAGAACATCGGCCTGTTTGATGTAGCAGGAGCGCAAAATCCGGTCCCACGACCAGTTCTGGTTCAGCGGCAGGTGCTCCGGAGCCAGTTCATTAACCGGAACGATCTCCTTGTCGAGGAAGCCGTCCTGCTGCAAAAATACGCCGCGTTCTTCATCGTACGGGTAGTACATGTTATCGATAATATGCCGCCATTTTTGGGCTTCCTCATCCTGCAGATTCAGCTTGCCCGCCAAGGCTTCATAGTGGTCAGGCTCGTTGTTTTTCAAATCGTTCAGCACTTCCAGCGTATATTCCAGCGTCCAAGCGGCAATCCGGTTCGTGTACCAGTTGTTGTTGACGTTGTTTTCGTATTCGTTCGGGCCGGTCACCCCAAGAATCACGTATTTGCCTTTGGCCGCCGAGAAGTTGACGCGCTCCGCCCAGAAGCGGGAGATTTCCGCCAGCACTTCAAAACCGTATTGACTGAGGTATGCTTTATCCCCTGTATAATTCACGTAATTAAAAATAGCGTAAGCAATGGCGCCGTTGCGGTGGATCTCTTCAAACGTGATTTCCCATTCGTTATGGCATTCTTCGCCGTTCATCGTCACCATCGGATATAGCGCGCCTTTGGAGAAGCCCAGCTTCCGCGCGTTTTCCTTCGCTTTTTCCAGGTGCTTGTAACGGTAGATCAACAGATTGCGGGCGATGCCGGAATCGGCCGTACTGAGGTAGAACGGAACGCAGTAGGCCTCCGTGTCCCAGTAGGTGCTGCCGCCGTATTTTTCCCCGGTGAAGCCTTTCGGACCGATGTTGAGCCGGTCGTCGTCCCCGCTGTAGGTTTGATTGAGCTGAAAAATGTTAAAGCGGATCGCCTGCTGCGCCGATACGTCGCCTTCGATGATGATGTCGCTCGTTTGCCATTTTTCCGCCCAGGCTTCGGCCTGCTCGCGCAGCAAAACGTCAAAGCCGTCCTCTTTCGCCGCCAGCAGCAGTTTTGTCCCGGCCGGGGCCAGCGCGGCCAGCCCGTGATCGCGGGAGGTCACGTTCGCGACGTATTTATAAAGCGTTACGGCTTCGCCTTGACCGGCCTGAACGGCCACTTCGGCGGCCACATATTTCTCCCGCTCGCTGAGCGCCGGGGAAAGCTCCAGCGTTTGCCCGTCCTTCAACACATCAAAAGCCATGGCGGACGTCACATGGAAGTCTAGCTTTTTCGTCTTGACCGTCAGGTAGGATAGGTCGGCCGCGGCCTTTTTTTCCACTTCGACCCAAAACTTCTCTTCATAGTTGGAATCCTTGTTTTTTACGTCGCCGTCCAGGTAAGGCATAAAACGCAGCTCCCCGCTGAAATTGAGCGGAGTTACCGTATAGCGGATCGCGCCGATTTCATGGCGGACGATGCTGACGAACCGTTTGGCCTCCACGGCGACTTCCTTTCCGCCCTCCAAAACGGCGGTAAAGCGCCGGGAGAGCCAGCCTTCCTTCATGTTCAATTCGCGGACGAAATCCTTCACTTCGCAAGCGGCCAGGTCAAGGGCGGCGCCGTCCACCCAAACGTCGATCCCGATCCAGTTGGTGCTGTTCAGGACTTTGGCAAAATATTCGGGATATCCGTTTTTCCACCAGCCTACGCGGGTTTTGTCCGGATAATAGACGCCCGCCATATAACTGCCCTGCAGGGATGGGCCGCCGTACCGTTCCTCGAAATTGGCCCGCTGCCCCATATATCCGTTTCCGATGCTGAAAATGCTTTCGGAAATCTCGTGGTTTGCCGGATCGAACCCTTCCTCGATGATCGACCAAGCATCTTCTTTTAAATATTGTTTCACTATAACCGGCTCCTTTGGACATACTAATATGAAAATGTTGATAAAAAGAAGCAGTGCTATTCGCTGTTGCCTTACGCTCCGGCTTGGCTTACCGGCCCGCCGCGAGCAAGGCTGAGACGGGGGATGACGGCGTCAAGAGACGGCCAGACCGCGCAGCAGGCTCATCGACACGTCCCCCAGCGAAGGGACGACGAGATCGGCCGCGCCGAGCGTATCCGGCGATCCGATGCCGACGCAGCGCATGCCGGCGCGGCGCGCCGCCTCGATCCCGGCCTCGGCGTCCTCAAAGACGACGCACGCCTCCGGCGGGACGCCAAGCTCCTCCGCTCCGAGCAGGAACACCTCGGGATCGGGTTTGGCGCAGGAAGTCCGGGTGCCGTCGATAATCGCGTCAAAATACGGCGTCAGCCCCGTATTCCGCAAAATGACCGAGGCGTTTTTGCTGGCGGAGCCGAGCGCGGTTTTCAGGCCCCGCTCCCGGCATTGCTTCAAGAAATCGAGCGCGCCCGGCAAAATTTCCGCAGCGTCCATTTTGGAGATGTATTCGACATACCAGCCGTTTTTGCGTTCGGCCAGCTCCCGCTTCACGCCGTCTTCCAATTCCAGCCCGCCGACCTTCAGCAAAATATCGAGCGATGCCATGCGGCTGATGCCCTTGAGCTTCTCATTGTCCTGTGCGGTGAACTCGAAGCCGAGCTCGGCGGCCAGCCGTTTCCAGGCCAGAAAATGATATTTGGCGGTGTCGACCAGTACGCCGTCCAGGTCGAATAAACATGCCTTGATTGAATCCACAAACATTCCTCCTTTGTAGCGCAAACGTTTGAATAAAACTCGAAAAATAAAAGAAGCGGTGAGCTTCCGTTATTTTTCGGGTGGCGTAGCTGGTTTTACTTTTTGGGCACCGAATACATCGACGAGTCGCGGACGATCAGACGGTGCGGAATGATCTGCCGCTTCGGATACACTTTGTCGCTGCTGCCTTGCACCGCCTGGATCAACACCTGGGAAGCGGTGTAGCCCATGTTGTAAATGCCGATATCCATACTGCTGAGCGGCGGCGTCGAGAGTTCCGACAGCGGAATATTGTTGAAGCTGACCAGACACAAATCTTCGGGAACCTTGTATTTCAGCTCGTGCAAGCCGCGAAGCACGCCGAATGCCACGACGTCGTCGATCGTGACGAGGGCCGTGGGGCGATCCGGGAGATTCATGAAAAACGACATGGCCCGATACCCGCTGTCCTGCAAAAACTCACCTTCGACAATCCATTCGGGCCGGCTCTCCAGTCCTGAATCCTTCAGCGCGTCCTGGTACCCCTTCATCCGATCCTTGGACACGACAAGCTCCGGCGGCCCGCTGACGAACCCGATGCGCTCGTGCCCCAGCGCGATCAAATGCTTCGTGGCGTCGTACGATGCCTGGATGTTATCATTATCCACCGATAAAATATCGGGATACTCCTCGCTGCGCCCGATCACAACAAACGGATGTCCGCCATTATGGAGAAAATCGATCACAGGATCGTTTTGCCGCGAATACAGCAAAATGACTCCGTCCACCCGACGTCCGTTGATCAGTCTGGAGACGTTTTCGACTTCCTCTTTCTCGTTGGCGCCGGAGCTGATGAGCACGTCGTAACCGAGGCGGCTGGCCTGCGTCACGATCCCGCGGATCAGTTCCATGAAGAAGAAGTTGGAGAACAGTTCTTCAGCGGACTTCGGCAGCATGATGCATATGCTGTTTGTCGTTTTGGAAACCAGGCTTTTGGCCATGATGTTGGGATGATAGCCAAGCTGGTCCATAATGAGTTTTACTTTCCGCGATGTTTCCGCGCTGATTCTGGGATGATTGGACAGCACCCGGGACACGGTAGAGGGCGATACTCCGGCTTTTTTTGCAACATCCTTGATGGTGACAGCCATATAAACCTCCTGTGTGGAACCGTTTGCTTTACACTGTAATATTAATCGAAACGCAGCGGAAAGTAAATAGAAAGCGGCGCGGACAAGGCTTACCCATTAAAATAGCGAGAATATAAATTTGTTGAGTGAAAAAAGAATACAGAGTTTAAAAGATAAAAAAGCCGCCATGAGGCCGCGGTTTTTCTCGGATCAAAGGGAACCGCAAACGTTTTACTCGCAGAGCTGTTCATACTGTCCGGAGTGTTGCCAACTTCCGGGATGTTTGCTCAGCTGACGGAAATAAGGGAATAAAAGGATCGTTATTTTCGCGATGGTAAGGGTTCTTCGGAGAATAGAGTCCTTTTATGCCGCTATTTTGGCGCGTGAACGGTGAAAAGAAGCTTTTTCCGCGGAGGCGCGTGAAAATAGGGACAAAATTTACCGTTATTTCCCCCGAAGGCTAGAAAAGCACCCGAATAACGCCCAAAAAGTCCGCTATTTACTTGCCTTCTATGTCTACACGGAGCGTCAAGGCGTGAGCATGTGCCCGGAATGAGGGCGGAAACGAGCCGGGGTAGGCCCGCCCATCCCCAAGGACAAGCCGGCCCCAATTTTATGCACAGCTATTTGCTTTCCGTAAGCACCGCGTACCCATAGGCGGGCAGTTTCACGGTCAGCTTTCCGCTCTCCGTTTTGTAGGTTTGCCCGCTCATCCGGTCCTGCCAGGAGGCTCCGGCCGCGCTGACCTCAAACGTTTGACCGGCATCGTAATTGTTGAGCAGCACGAGCACCGTCTCCCCGTCGAGCTTGCGCTCGTAAGCCAGCTTGCTGCCGCCCGCCTCGGCGATCAGGAACCGGATCGAGCCGGTGCGGAGCGGGGCCAGCTCTTTACGGACGGCAATCAGCTCGCGGTAGAACTTAAACAGCTCCCGGTCCTGTTTGTCCGCATCCCATTCCATGCATTTGCGGGAGTCCGGGTCCATTGCTCCGTCGAGACCGATCTCGTCTCCGTAGTAAATACAGGGCGTACCGGCGTATGTGAACTGGAACAGGGCGGCCAGCTTCATTTTGGCTTTGTTGCCTTCGCAAAGCGTCAGCAGGCGTGGCGTATCGTGGCTGTCCAGGAGATTGAAGGCGACCTCGCTTGCCTGCTGCGGATAACGGGACAGCTGCTTGCCGATCGCATGAGCGAATCCGGCGGCATCCAGCGTGCCGCGGACGACGAAATCAAGCACGGCTTCGGTGAACGGATAGTTCATGACGGCGTCAAACTGGTCGCCCTGCAGCCAGCCGGAGGATTCATGCCAAATTTCGCCGAGGATGTAAGCGTCCGGGTTTGCGGCTTTGACCGTTTTGCGGAAATCGCGCCAAAAATGATGATCCACTTCGTTCGCCACGTCCAGCCGCCAGCCGTCGATCCCGACTTCCTTGATCCAGAACTCCGCCACCTTCAGCAAATACTCCTTGACTTCCGGGTTCTCCGTGTTGAGCTTTGGCATCAGCGGCTCAAAAGCGAACGTATCGTAGGTCGGCACCCCGTCCTTGACCTGCAGCGGATATTCGCGAACGTGAAACCAGTCTTTATAACGGGATTTTTCGCCTTTTTCCAGCACGTCGACAAACGGGGCGAACGTTTTGCCCGAATGGTTGAACACGGCGTCGAACAGCACGCGGATTCCCCGTTCATGGCAGGCGTTGACGAGCTTCTTGACCGTGGCGATGTCGCCGAAGTGCGGATCGATTTTCATATAGTCCGCCGTATCGTATTTATGGTTGGTCGTCGCTTCAAACAGCGGCGTAAAATATATGCCCGTGATTCCAAGCTCGCTCAAATGGTCGAGATGATCGATGACGCCCTGCAAATCGCCGCCGAAAAAGTTGGTGCGCTCCGGCTTGCCGCCCCAGGGAAGAACTCCCTTCGGACTTATGCTCGGGTCGCCGTTGGCGAAGCGTTCCGGGAAGATCTGATAGAAGACCGCATCTTTCACCCAAGCCGGAGGGGCAAACACATCGATCGGGTTAATGAACGGAAATTCAAACAAGCGTTCCGGCCCGGCAGGGCGCTCCCGGGTAAATTCGCTTTCGGTCATCCAGATTTGCTCGTCGCCGGATTTCAGCAAAAAGCCGTATCTTGTTCTGCGCAGCGGCGGCTGATAGGCGCATTCCCAGTAATCGAACAGCTCGTCGCTGACCATGCGGGACATGGGAATCAGCTCCTTGCTTTGATCCCACATGTATTTATCCCCGACAAAAGCATAAACCTCAGTAAGATCGTTTTTTTTCGAGCGCAGGCGCAGATGGAGCGTACGATAGTCGTAAGCATAGGCCCAATTGAGTTTCGGACGATGATAAATCGCTTCAAGCAGCATAAGATTCCTCCTAAAAGTTTTGTGAGCATCACTACGTTAGCACAAGCTTCGTACAAAACTGCATCGGAAGCATAAGCTCAGTTCTGTGAGCATCGCTACGTCAGCACAAGCTTCGTACAAAACCGCATCGGATGCATAAGCTCAGTTTTGTAAGGCACGTTTCATTGACCCTGCTTCGTACAAAACCGCCTCGGAAGCAAAAAAAGCACATCCGGGCCGGAAAAAAGGGCCGAGGATGTACCTTTCGATAGCAGAGCCTTCGAATTATGAATGATGGAAAGAGGGAACAGACGTAGTATTCGTCTTATCGTCCCAGATTATAACACTGTTCAAACCGTTGCACAAGATGAAAATAAAACGCTTTAAATAAAGCGGATTCGCGGATGCAAAATCCTTTGAGTGAAATGAACAAACCCTTGATTTTAAGGGTGAAGTAGGTACGAGCAAGTACGGAATCGGGAATGAAGAAGAAATTTTGAAGAGATATTTTGTGATAACGATAGGAAAATAAAGAAAATTAAAGATATTGGTGCATTAGCATTTAAAAATGACCTGTGCAAACGTTTTTGCAGTATCTATACCTTGTTGTATGATGATCCCTGAATAAAGCGCTTCCGAAAGGAAAAATCTGAAATTTACCAGTTGGAAAGAGGGGATCATAAAAATTTCAGCATTTTTCAGAAAACGTTTGCGCAAAATTTATGACGGTATTCCACTAAAATTTTAGGAGGGGTTAATGTGACGAAGTCCAAAAAGATATTGACTTTGATTGCCGCGTTGACGCTGGCCGTCTCCATCACCGCTTGCGGACCAAGCAATAACGGGGGCACGGCGGCACCGGCAAACCAAACCGGAAATACGGGAAATACGGGCGCTGGCGAAAATGTGACGGCCGATACAATCGTTCCGGAAGATGGCGCCGAGCTTGTCATTTGGGAAAGTAAGGAAGAGCTGGCGTTCACGGAGGAAATCGCCAAGCAATTCACCGAAAAATACGGTGTTAACATAAAAATCGAGGAAGTGGCTCCGACCGACCAAATCGGTAAACTGACGCAGGACGGACCCGCCGGGCTGGCCGCCGACGTGCTCATTGTACCGCATGATCATTTGGGCAACGCCGCAACTTCCGGGCTTATTTTGGCCAATGACGTGTTCGGCGAAGAAACGGGGCAGAGCAATACGGAAGCGGCGGTGCAAGGCGCCACCTATGACGGCGTGCTTTACGGCTATCCGAGAGCGGCGGAAACGATGGCGCTGTATTATAACAAGTCGCTGGTTCCCGAAGCGCCGAAAGATTTCAAAGATATTCTCGCCTTTGGTAAAACATTTACGGACAAGGCAAAAAATAAATTCGCGATTATGTGGGAAACCGGCAACATGTATTTCAACTATCCGTTTATTGCCAGCGGGGGCGGTTACCTGTTCGGCGAGGGCGGCACGAACCCGGATGATATCGGATTGGCCAAAGACGGCGCGATCGAAGGCTTGAAAGTATTCCAAAGCCTGAAAGAAATTCTGCCGATCAACAGCGGGGACATCAACGCGGACGTCAAACGCAGTTTGTTTACTGCAGGCGATGTAGCCATGGATATCAACGGTCCTTGGGAACTGGCCGGATACAGAGCGGCGCTTGGCGACAATCTTGGCGTGGCTCCGTACCCGACGGTGGACGGCAAAACCGCCATTACGTTCTCCGGAGCGAAGGTATGGGTCGTCAATTCGTTTACCCAATATCCGAACGCGGCTAAGATGTTCGCGCATTTTGCTTCCACGAAGGATGCCCAGCTTCTGCTGTACGAAAAAGTAGGCGCGGTTCCGACGAATCTCGAAGCCCTGGAAAGCGATCAAATCAAAAACGATCCGTACGTGTCCGTCTTTGCGGAACAAGCGAAAAACTCGCAGCCGATGCCGTCCATTCCGGAAATGTCTAATGTTTGGGCTCCGATGAACGCGGCGCTCCCGGAAATCTGGAACAACAATGCCGACCCGAAAACGACGATGGAAAAAACGGTTGCTCAAATTACGGACTTGAACAAAGGTGTGGCCCAATAAGTCCGGAATGCTTTGGACAATGAAACCGGAACGGCCCGCCGTTTAACAGGCGGCTGACCGCTCCGGCGGTTTCAAAGGGGAGAGGAGAAGGAAGGTTAATGGACCGACACAAGAGAAACGCAAGCGTACTGTCGATCGTTTGCATGGGGCTTGGGCAACTCTATAACCGCCAATATATCAAGGGCTTGCTATTTTTGGCGGTGGAGGCGCTGGGACTCGCATATTTGATCAAAAATTTGGGAACGGCGATTTGGGGGATTATTACGCTCGGCGAAGTGCCCAGAATGCTCGTGAAAGGAAAATGGGTGGACGGGGACCATTCCATTTTCATTATGATTCAAAGCTTGATTACGCTGCTGTTTCTGGCGGTTTTTATCATTGTTTATATATTGAACGTGAAGGACGCCCGTAACATTGGACAGGAAAGAGAGCGGGGCAAGAAGCCGAACAATTTCAATCAATCGGTTCGGTACGTGCTCGATTATAAATTCGCCGTCGCCTTTTTAAGCATTCCCGCCGCAGGCATTTTATTTTTTACCGTGATGCCGATCATTTTCATGGTTATGCTTGCGTTCACCAACTACTCGGCTCCCAAACACATCCCGCCGGCCATGCTTGTCGATTGGGTCGGATTCGGGACGTTTAAAGAATTGGTTGTCCTTAAAACCTGGAGCCATACTTTTTACGGCGTATTGACCTGGACGATCATCTGGGCGGTATTGTCCACGATAACCACCTATTTTGGCGGTTTGCTCGTGGCTTTGCTGATCAATCAGAAGGGCATCCGCTTTAAAGGGTTGTGGAGAACGATTTTAATTCTTCCTTACGCGGTTCCGCAGCTCATATCGCTGCTTGTTATGAAAAATATGTTTAACGGCCAGTTCGGGCCGATCAATCAGTATCTCGGTTATTTTGGACTCGGGGGATTGCCGTGGCTGACCGATCCGTTCTGGGCCAAGGTCACGGTTATCGTCGTCAACATGTGGGTGGGGATCCCGGTATCCATGCTGCTCATTTTGGGCGTGCTGACCACCATCCCGAAAGATTTGTATGAAGCTGCCGAGGTGGACGGAGCTACCGGATTCCAAAAATTCAAGATCGTTACGCTGCCGATGATTTTGTTCACGACGGCGCCGACCTTGATTGCGCAGTTTGCCGGCAACATCAACAACTTTAACGCCATCTTCCTGCTGACGGGGGGAGATCCGGTTAAGGGCGACTATCAGTACGCCGGCGCAACCGACCTGCTCGTCACCTGGCTATACAAGCTGACGCTGAACCAGAATAAGTACAACATGGCCTCTGCTATCGGGATCATTATTTTCGTCATTATCGCCTCGTTCTCGATATACAACTACCGCAGAACCAAGTCGTTTAAAGAGGAGGATATGATCCAATGAGCACACGGAAAATAAGAAACGGGATTCGGCTTGGCGCCAGCTATCTGGTGCTTGTCCTGCTGTGTATCGCCGCGGTATACCCCGTGCTCTGGGTCGTATTCGGCTCGTTGCGGCCGGGCAAATCGCTCTACAGCAAAACGCTGATTCCGGAAAAATTTACATTAGTTCATTATGCTGAGCTCTTCACCTCGAAAACGTATCTGTTCGGCACTTGGTATTTGAACACGCTGAAAATTGCCGCCTGCTCCATGGTGCTGGGTGTGCTCCTGGTACTGCTGACCAGCTACGCGCTGTCCCGCTTCCGCTTCCGCGGCCGCAAAACGGTGCTGTCCGGACTGCTCGTGCTCGGTATGTTCCCGGGATTCATGAGCATGATTGCGATTTATCTGCTGCTGCGGGAGCTGCATCTGCTCGATACGCATTTTGCATTGATTATTGTGTACGCGGCGGGGGCACCGCTTGGCGGGACGTTTATCGCCAAAGGATTCCTCGATACGATTCCCCGCTCGCTGGACGAAGCGGCGCGAATCGACGGGGCCAGCAATTTTACCATTTTCTCACGCATCATTCTACCGCTGTCCAAGCCAATGCTGACGTACATCGCGTTGACTCAGTTCGTCGGTCCTTGGGTCGATTTTATCTTTGCCCGGCTCGTTTTGCGGACGAAGGAAAACTGGACGCTGGCCGTAGGGATGTGGGACATGGTAAGCAGCATCCAAAATAGCAATTTCACGCTGTTTGCCGCGGGCGCGGTTCTGATCGCGCTCCCGATCACAATATTGTTTATGTTCCTGCAGCGGCTGCTTGTCGACGGCTTGACTTCGGGCGCCAGCAAAGGGTAACGGCGTTTAACTTCTTACGAATATCGACACCTGGGTATAGCCTCAGTTTTTTCTGAGCGTCTGTACCTTTTTTTGTATCGGGTTTTCCAATAAAAGGCGTTGCATCCATGAAATTTCATGCCCGAAATCGGCCAAAATCAGTCAGTTTGAACTATCCATGAAATAACATCAATAGAAATTAAATTAAAAGGAGGAAAAAATCGTGAAAAAAGTTGCGCTGTATCCGTACAACAAAATTACGCAAGGCATTGTGAGATTTAGGGATCTAACCGATTTTTCGATCCAGGCTGTCATTGACTTTGTTGTTCATCGCGGTGAAGATGTCGGCCAGATCATGGAAGGCAAACCGTACGGCATTCCGATCACGGACAATTTGGAACAGGCCCTTGGTTCCGTCAGCACGCTGATTTTGAACGACCCCGGGACTGCCTTCGGGAACAACGAGGGGGTTTACAGCCGGTATAATCTGAAGGATCTTTGGAAACTTCTGGTGCAAACGGCTTACGAGAACAACATCCGGGTGGTTAGCGTTCACGAGATTATCGATCAGGACACTCTGGCCTGGCTGAAAGAAAAACAAATTAACATCCATGTTGACCCGCAAATTCCCGCTTCTTTGGAACAACGCCTCGATGAAGAATACGCTATTCCTCCAAACGATGAGGTTTCCGTCTATTTAAACTACTTTGCTCTCGATCACAAAATATTGAATTTTAACCGGAACATATGCAAGATCGGCATTTTTGCCACCAGGGGCTGCTTGGGCAAATTTACGACCCAGATGACCCTGCTTCGCGAATTGCGGCGGCTGGGCCAAAAGACAAAAGCCATGATCACCGAGCCGACCGCGACGCTGTTCAATCAGCCGGGCGGCGATATTATGAAATTCATCGCCAAGCGTCGCCTGGCGCAATATCCCTACTACATCCACGCCGCCGTTCGCGAGGCGGAGCTGGCGGGAAACGACTTCTTTCTGCTGGCCGGGCAAGGTTCGCTGCTCCCGAACGAGAATTTCGTTATTGCCGCCACGAAAGTCTCTTATTTACGGGCATTCCAGCCGGATGCGGCCCTCTTGATCGCAGGTTATGACGATGACGAGCAAATCCGGGATTGTATGGATCTGCTCCGTATCTACGGAAACGGGTCCCGCCCTTTTGCCCTGTTGATTCCCAATAAGGTTGAAGTTGGTTATAACAAATATCTGGTCAAGACGGAAGAGGAGATTTCCCTGCGCAAGGAACAACTCAAGCGCAAATTCGGGATTGAGCATGTCGAATGCGTGCTGGACGCCCATAAATTGGCGGGGCCATTGATACAATTCCGTGCGTTGTCCGAAGCACAAAGCCGTTAGCGGCACGAAAGGAGGTAAGCGCCATGAAAAAGGTCGCCTTGTACCCTTTTAACAAAATTACGCAAGGGCTGATCCGTTTCCGCGATTTATTGGACTTCCAAATTGTGTCCGTAATCGATTTCGTGTTTCATTCCGGTGAAGACGCGGGCCAGGTTGTGGAAGGGCAGGCTTGCGGCATTCCTATTCATCGTTCTATGGAAGAGGGGTTGGATCAGGCCGACACCTTGATCCTGAATGATCCGGGGACCTCCTTTGGGGGGAACAAAGGCGTGTTGGAGGAGCATAACCTGGCGGTGCGGTGGAGGGAACTCGTGCGCAGCGCTGCCGCCAAAGGGATTAAGGTCGTCAGCGTCCACGAAATTTACGATGCCGATACCATTGACTGGCTCCATGATCAACGGATCAGCATTGAAGTAGGGGATGGCTTTAGCCGGCAGCTTTTAGACGAGCTCGACCGCAAATTCGACACCAGCGGTACGCGGATCGAAAATTATTTGAAGCAGTTCAAGAATGAAGCGCTGATGTTTGCCGCGCCGAAGCGGATTAAGCGCGTTGGCGTTTTTGCCACGAGAGGCTGTATCGGCAAGTTTACGGCGCAGATGAATTTATACCGGGAATTCAGAAAATCCGGGATCCCTGCCGCGGCTCTGATCACCGAACCGACAGGTTTTCTCTTCGGGCAGCCGGAAGGGGATATTTTCAAATTTTTGGCGCATCAATCTTTGGAGAAATACCCGTATTACATCGATGCGGTGGCTCATCAGGCGGAGCGGGACGGGATGGAATGGATCGTCATGGCCGGGCAAAGCTCGATTTTGCCGACGACGAATCTCGTCTTTAACTCGGTTCGCTTTGCGATGCTGCAGGCCTTTGATCCGCAATACAATTTGCTGATTGTCGGTTACGAAGACGATGTGCAAATCGAAGCGGCGATCCAGCTTTTGTCGATTTACTCCACTCCCCCAGCAGCCCTGCTGCTGCCGGACAAAATGGAGACATCCTACGGGCGGTACCAAGTGTTCGACCGGGAATTACGGGAGCGGCGCAAGGACGGCCTGCGGAGCAAATTCGCCGTTCGGACGGAGTTCATCGAGGATGCGGCCCGGATCAAAGAATGGCTGCTGAAGTTGGACAGAGCGAGGGATCAATGGGAACATGCCGGATCTTGAAACCAATAAACAGTTTGGCGTAAAGCCTTCGTCCAACCCGAGCGGATTGCCGCGAAAATATCCGGTGATGGTCGTCCGCTCACCTTTTTGTGCAAACGTTTGCTGGTTATAGGAGGAATGTACATGGCATCATTCTTAAATTTAAAGGAGAACATTCTCGATCAGGATCTGTGCACCTCATGCAGCCTTTGCGTCGCGGCGTGTCCCCGTGAACTGCTGGCCATGAGCGATAGCGCCGCTCCCCTGCCCGTATTCCGGGCGAATCCGGGGGAGGCCGCGGATATTTGCCGGGATTGCAATTTATGCTCCGAGGTTTGTCCGGGATACGACACCGGGACGAAGCAATCGGAGCTGCGGATTTTCGGAAGAAACCGGACGGAGGAGGAGCGCTGGGTAGGCATTCATCAAGGAGTCTACCAGTTGGCTGCGACTGACCGCGAGATCGTCGGCAAAGCGGCGGCCGGGGGAGCGGGAACTGTACTGGCCATTACGGCTTTGGAAGAGCGGCTGGCGGATGCGGTAATTGTTGTGGGACGGGACGAAGAGCGTCCCTGGATCCCAAAGGCATATATTACGGATTCGATAGACAAGGTGCTCGAATGCGCCCAGTCCAGTTACTGCTTGACTCCTAACCTCGAGCTATTGAAGGACCCGCGATTCGAAAAAATCGGCGTGATCGGAATGCCTTGCCAGATCCAGGGGGTGCAAAAATTGCTGAATCTCGAAGGGAATGCGGAGGCCGCCCGGTTGGCCGGCAAAATCGCCTTCACGCTGGAATTGGGGTGCGCATCCAGCACGACCAGGGCCGGCACCGAACATCTGATCACCGACATATTGAACCTGGATTTGGAGGACGTGGTTTACATGCGTTACCGCGACGGCGAATATCCGGGGAAATTCGTCGTGAAGACCAAAGACGGGACAACGCATGCTTTGCCGTTTTACCGGCTTGTGGAAGAGTTTAAGAAATTTAAAACCTTCCGGTGCCTGACCTGTCCGGATTGGTGGTCGGGGGTCGCCGACATTTCGATTGCCGATGGAGATCCCAATATATTCGATTCCAGCAAAACGGGGAAACCTTCAAAACCGACCTCGACGGTCATGATTCGCACGGAAACGGGGAGCAGGCTGATTCGGCTGGCGCGGGAGAAAAGCTATATCGAACTGTATCCTTACGTTTTCGAGAATAATCTGGGCCTTGAACGCAAACGCCAGCGCTACCGCAGCTACGCGGCAACGAGTACCCGCATCATCCCCTTGCCCTCCGGAGCGGATGTCGGATACTCCAAAATCATGTCGGACGATGAGGTGATCGCGCGTGGGATCGGAATGGAAAATGCCAACCGGCTTAAATAAGTATCCGCGAAACTTCGATATTCGGGTCAAGTCCAACCGCAAGCGGCAAGATTTTGTATTTGCCAAGGTGCCGGGCGACAAGTCGATTTCCCAGCGGGCCGTCGTTTTAAACGCTATAGCCGAGGGCAGAGGAGTGGTTCGCAATATATTAAGGTCGGCCGATACTTGGAGCTGTATACGTGCCTTGCGGCTTCTCGGCGTGAAGCTGGTCTGGGACGGTGAGGACTTGTGGATTGACGGCGTGGGGTTGACCGGCTTGCGGCCGCCGGGCGGGAAACTTGATATCGGCAATACGGCTACGTCGGCGCGATTATTAATGTCGCTGCTTGCAGGCAGCGCATTTTCGGCGGAATTGTCGGGGAACCGGCTGCTGTCAAAGCGGCCGATGGATTGGGTGGTGAAACCTCTGATGGAGATGGGGGCTAAAATCAAATATCTCGAGCGGGAGGGAGCCCTTCCGATTAAAATTACCGGGACCTATCCTTTAAGAGCGATCGAAGTTGACGCAACCGTGCCAAGCGCTCAGGAAAAATCCGCCATTCTGTTTGCCGGCCTGTTTGCCGATGGAACGACCCAGTATCGGCAGCAATGCCAAAGCCGCGACCATACGGAGAGACTGATGCGGTATTTCGGCATCGATATCGTCACCGCGGGTCAGGTTACCTCCATTACGGGCGGTAGGCCGTTTGCCGGCAAGGAGGTGCAGGTCCCCGGGGACATTTCGTCAGCCGCTTACTTATTAACCGCCTATGCAATCCGCCGGAATGAGGAGAAGGGGGACTTGAAGATCAACGATGTCGGAGTAAACCCGACCAGGCTGGGCTATGTGAACGTTCTAAAGGAACGAGGAGTTCATGTAACCCTGGAGAACTGCCGGATGCTGGCTTCAAATGAGCCTGTGGCCGATATTTGCTGCCGTCCGGGGCCCCTTCCCGCTGCGGGACAAACCGAAGGAGTGGAGCTCATCCAAAGCCTGATCGATGAAGTGCCCTTGCTGGCGGCCATTTCCGCCTTTGCCTCCGGGGTCTCCATCATTAAGGATTGCGGCGACTTAAAGGATAAAGATACCAACCGGCTGGAGACTACAGCCAAAGCCTTGGTGCAATTTGGAGTAGACGCCGAGTCTGACCGCGATCAAATCAAGGTGGTCGGGGCCGGGGGCGGGCCGCTGCAGCCAGCGGTCGTGGACAGCTGCGGAGACCATCGCATCGCGATGATGGCGGCGGTGTTGGCCAGCAGTCTGGAAGCCCCTTCCGTCATCCGGAATTGCGGCTGCATTTCCGTTTCTTATCCAAGCTTCTTGAAGGACATGTCCCGATTTGCCGACATCGAGATACTGGTTTAGCTAAAGAGAACGTTTGGGGATCGGCAGCCTGGCTCGTACGATCGGATTATGAATACATTCAATGCGAAAGACGCGGGTGAGAGGGTTGGAGAAGAAGAAAGCAAACAAGCTTACGTTATTTGCTTTGACCTGGCCTATTTTTATCGAAATGCTGCTCGGCATGCTGATGGGGAACATCGATACGTTGATGCTGAGCCGGTTTTCCGAAGAAGCGATGACGGCTGTCGGCGTGGCGAATCAAATTCTGTTTTTTGTGAATTTGATGTTCAATGTTGTGTCCGCGGGTACGAGCGTGCTGATCTCCCAGAGCTTGGGGGCGGGCCGGAATAAGTCCGCGCTGGAGGTAGCTTCGGTAGCCATCGTGCTTAATTTGCTGTTTGGGCTGCTGGTCAGTTTGCTGCTGCTGGGAGGCGGCCGCCTGATCTTTGGATGGATGAATCTCCCGGAGGAGCTTGCCCCTTCGGCATGGACGTACCTGATGATCACCGGAGGATTTGTGTTTGCCGAGGCGGTCCGGCTCACTTTATCGACCATTATGCGGAGCTACGGATTTACGCGCGTTACCATGTACGTCGCCTTGGGAGTGAACGCCGTTAATTTGGGCGGAAATTTCGCCGTCCTGTACGGCTCCCTCGGCTCGCCTTTTTCGGGAGTTTCGGGGGTAGCCTTGTCAACCGTGCTGTCGCGGATGGCCGGCCTGGCGGTTCTCTTCATCATGTTAAAGGCCAGGACGGATTTCAAGTGGCGGATAAAGGGAATGCGGATAGAGGACGTTCGGGCACATGCCGGAGGATTGTTTAAAATCGGCATCCCGACGGCGGGGGAAAGCTTCTTTTCCACCATGGCGCAAATCTGCATCACTTCGTTTATCGCCCTTTTGGGAACCCAGGCCTTATCGGCCAAAATATACGCGCAAAATCTCGGGATGTTCAACAATTTGTTTACGTTGTCTTTGGCTTTAGGCACGGAGATCATGATCGGCAGATACATCGGCGGCAAGCTTTACGATGAGGCTTATAAGCGCGGTAAAAATTATGCCTGGATCGCTGCGCTCGTCTCTGCGGGTTCAGCCCTGCTGATCGCTTCATGCTCAGGTTTTCTGGTCGGTTTGTTCACCAGCCATGGGGACACGATCCGGCTTACGGTTCATTTATTGTGGCTTGCGGTGTTGCTGGAGGCCGGGCGCGCCGGGAACCTTATTCTTATCAATGCGCTGCGCGCCGCTGGCGATGTCAAGGTTCCGGTCTATATCAGCGTCGCGTCGGTCTGGCTCGTCAGTGTTTCCCTCTCCTATGTGCTGGGCGTGTATTGGGGCTGGGGCATGGTCGGCGTGTATGCCGCGTTTATCGCGGATGAGTGGGTGAAAACAATTTTGCTCCGGCTGAGGTGGAAATCGCGCCGCTGGGAAAGCATGAGCCTCATTGAGCGGGAAAAGCCGTCGGAATATGTACCCTTTTAGAGGTGCTAGAAGTTGAATAAGAACGGAGAGAGGCAAGAGGGGGAAATGATTCAGGACCACATTGAATGCATATACTATGCCTGTCCGCCTTTGTAAGCGGACTGAATTTAATGGATAACATAACCTGGAAAAATTATTCCTATCAAAATAGTCGTGTTTATGATATTATAACGTCTGTAAATTGTTGCCGGCTCCATATCTTCCGGACGGTATTACGATACTTTGTACTATTTTGAGGAGGAGAGACGTTGTATGGATACCTTGCGTATCATCATTAACGTAGTTGTTATGCTGGTTCTGATCGGCCTATTGGTCTGGATGCAGAAGAAGCATGTTTCTTTTACAAAACGGGTGTTTACCGGACTTGGGCTCGGGCTTGTGTTCGGGGTCATCCTGCAGTGGGCGTACGGGGCGGGCTCGGACGTTATTTCCGGGTCCAGCGACTGGTTTAACCTGGTGGGCCGCGGTTATGTCGGGCTGCTGCAAATGGTGGTCATCCCGCTGATCATGGTGTCGATCATTTCCGCCATCATGAAATTGAAAGGGAGACAAAACCTGGGTAAAATGAGCGCCCTGATTATCGCCGTGCTGCTGATCACAACGGCGATCGCCGCCACGGTCAGCATCGTGACGAGCCTTAGCTTCGATCTGAAGGCGATCGAAATTCAGGCCGGCGAACGCGAACAACAACGCGGCGCGGCGCTTGAGGAGCGTCTCGGCGATGTGGCGGATAAAACGATTCCGCAGCAGGTGCTGGACTTTATCCCGACAAACCCGTTTGCGGACATGACCGGAGCGCGCAGCACTTCAACGCTGGCGGTCGTCATTTTCTCCGCTTTCATCGGGGTGGCCGTACTTGGTTTGGATAAGAAAAAACCGGAGCAGGCCGATACGTTCCGCAAAATGGTGGATGCCGTTTACGCGGTCGTCATGCGGATCGTTACGCTGGTGCTGCGATTGACCCCGTACGGGATTTTGGCGTTAATCACGAACGTGACGGCAACGACCAGCGCGGAGGAAATCCTCAAGCTGATCAAGTTCGTGGGCGCGTCTTACGTAGCTCTTATCGTCATGTTCATCATCCATTTGATCCTGCTGGCCCTGTTCGGGTACAACCCGGTACAGTATGTGCGCAAGGTGCTGCCGACGCTGGTGTTCGCCTTCACGTCGCGCTCCAGCGCCGCCACGATTCCGCTTAACGTCGAGACGCAAACGAAGCGGCTGGGCGTACCGGAAGGGGTGGCCAACCTGTCGGCCTCTTTCGGAGCGACGATCGGGCAAAACGGCTGCGCCGGAATTTATCCGGCAATGCTGGCCGTCATGATCGCCCCGACCGTCGGGATTAATCCGGCGAGCTGGGATTTCATCCTGACGCTGATCCTGGTCGTCGTCATCAGTTCGTTCGGCGTTGCCGGCGTCGGCGGGGGAGCGACCTTCGCTTCGCTCATCGTGCTATCGACGATGAACTTGCCGGTCGCCCTGGCGGGTCTGCTGATCTCCGTCGAACCGCTCATCGATATGGGACGGACGGCGCTGAACGTCAACGACTCCATCGCCGCCGGTGTCATCACCGGCAAAATTCTTGGCGAAAACGACTCCGAAGCGTTCAAGCGCTCGGTTGATCTGGATGCCGTGCAGGCGTAATAAAGCGCTGATAAAAGCCGCTCCCGGTTTGTGAACAGCCCCTTTTGATGGGGCGGTTCCATTCCGGGGGCGGCTTTTTTTAAGTGCGGGGCTCCAAGCCGTGATTCGGGAACTTGAACGTGTTGAAATCTTTGTGTGGAAGGAACTATATGCCACTCTCGCCACGTTTACGTTATGCGGAGGGGAAGTAGCACGCTATGCGGAGGGGAAGTAGCACGCTATGCAGAAGGGGAGTAGCACGCTATGCGGAGGGGAAGTAGCACGCTATGCAGAAGGGGAGTAGCACGCTATGCCGAGGGGAAGTCGCACGCTATGCAGAAGGGGAGTAGCACGCTATGCCGAGGGGAAGTCGCACGAAATGCAAAAGTGCAGGCGATTTTCGTCGAAATTCCTCGAAACAGGTGGTTCAGATGCAAATGTGCAGTTCATATCGGGTCAAAAGTTACTTTTTTATCGGATCGCCCTAAAAGAGATGCACTTTTGCATTTCAACCACTCTAAAACGGTAATATGCGGAAAATGGAATGCACTTTTGCAGTTGATCCCATCCCATCGGCCCGTCCTTCTTCCCATGAAAATCGATAAACTCAGCTCCAGACCTTAAGCAAATCTGGCTGGGTGTAAACTCTACCGGACTTAAAGGGACGTTGATAGACGTTTTTTGCGAGGATCGCCGTTGCCCGAAATAGGTATAATATACTATCGAATGATAGCGCTGAATAATTGAAAGGTTTATAATCGTAACTATGCCGAAGCACATAAATATTCAGCGGATGGGTAATCTCGCGACAATTTGCGCTGTTTTTTTATGGGACTTAAGAACTGGTTTTGTTCGCGAAGTTTCGTGTATGCAACACATAAAGTGTGTGTTCAAAAAGGCCGGTTTTCAGCACCGAAGCTTATATGATAAATTTTCCATGGAGATGGGGTAAGCCATGTACACAATCAAAAAAAGATTGGGTGAACTTCTTCTGGAATCCGGCATGATTACGGAAGCGCAGCTGCAAACCGCGCTGGAAGAGCAGCAGCGTTCCCGCAAAAAGCTCGGTGATGTGCTGCTGGAGCAGGGGGTCCTGACCGAGCATCAGCTCATCGAGGCGCTGGAATTTCAGCTTGGCATCCCGCACGCCACCTTGGCAAGGCTTGAGACCGACCCCAAATTGACCGAGGTCGTTTCGGAGCAGATGGCCAAGCGGCACCAGGTGCTGCCGATTCGCGTGGACGGCCGGAAGCTAATGGTCGCCATGGCCGATCCCCTGGATTTATTCGTTATTGAAGACTTGCGGATAAGCACTGGTTTTACGATCGAACCGGCTATTATTTCAAGGGGGGAATTGCAGCGGGGGATCGCCCGGCTATACGGGCAGCAGGATTCCGGGCACGAAGGGGCGGGGAGCAGCCAGATCGAGGTGGAAGACTCGATGATACTGGACGAAGACTCCCCGGTAGTCCGCCTCGTTCAGCAAATGATCGAACAGGCGGTGCGCCTTGGCGCCAGCGATATCCATGTCGATCCGATGGACGCCCAACTGACGGTCCGCTACCGCGTGGACGGACAACTGCGCAAAGGGCGCTCCATTCCGAAATCGATGCAGAGCGTCATCACCGCCCGGCTGAAAATTTTGGCCCATTTGAACATTGAAGAACGCCGGTTGCCTCAAAGCGGACGCATCAAGCTGTCGGTCGGCGGCAAACCGATCGATGTCCGCCTGTCATCGCTGCCGACGGTGCACGGAGAACAAATCGTGATGCGCCTGTTTGACCCATCCGGAGGGATACAAAGTCTGGACAAGCTGGGCATGACCGGGGAAAATCTCGAATTGTTCCGGCGCATGGCCGGAAAGCGGCGTGGCATGATTTTGCTGGCGGGACCGGCGGGGAGCGGGAAAACGGCGACCCTTTACTCCGTGTTGCAGCATCTGAACCGCGAAGAGACGAGCGTGATCACGCTCGAAGACCCTGTGGAATACATACTTGACGGCGTTAATCAGATGCAGGTTTATCCCGCGGCCGGATTAACGTTCGCCAAAGGCCTTCGCTCTATTTTGCGGCAGGATCCGAACGTTATCATGGTTGGGGAGATCCCCGATGCGGAAACCGCGGAAATTGCCATCCGCGCTTCATTAACCGGCCAGCTCGTGTTGTCGGCGCTGCATACAAGCGATACGGTCGGCGCGCTCGTCCGGCTGCGGGAGATGGGGATCGAGCCGCACTTGATCGCCTCCTCGCTGATCGGAGTCGTCGCCCAACGGCTGGTCCGCTGCGTTTGTCCCGATTGTAAAACCGGATACGCGCCGGATATGCAGGAGCTTCTATACCTTGAGCGTTTGGGCTTCAAAGCGGACAAGCTGTATCGCGGAACGGGCTGCGCCGCTTGCGGAAAAAGCGGTTACCGGGGCCGGATGGCAGTGCATGAAGTGCTGTTTGTCAGCGACGAGCTGCGCTCCGGGATCGCAAGCGGACAATCCGCAAAGGAACTGCGGAGGCTGGCGCGGGAAACGGGCATGACCACCTTGTTGGCGGACGGTATTGGAAAAGTGCTGAAGGGACACACCACCCTTCAGGAGATTATCCGCGAAGCGGAGGAAGAGAGATGACAATGGACCGATTGAGGCGGGGAGTGAACTGGTCGTGACTCGACTCGACCTGACCTTACTTGAATTGACCTTACTTGACCTTACCTTACCTTACTTGACTTGACTTGTTGCCTTCGTTTGCCGCGCTGCTGTATGATCATACTGTTTATACCGATGTTTAACTTATAGGGAATTTCGGCTCAAAACCACCAACGGTGCTTGACGATCAGAAAGGCGCAGCCGCGGGGGAGGGGTCGAACCGTCGAACCGTTAACACCAGGCGAATGTAGTGGCCTAATTGCTGAACCTAGAAATCGGTGCTTGATAGGCGGCTACTGGTGCGAACAAAGCGTCGGCCTTCCAAATAGCGGTACTTTATGTACTTATAATCCGGAGCCCGCCATGTTCATCCCCAATAGCGGCATTCTTTGTCCTTATATTCCTAGGAATTGTTTGGAACGCGGGCATTTCTTTGCGATTGGAGAAAATAGCGACATAAATTACCTCTATTTCTCTCAAGAGGATGGATATCGCCGGAATAAAGACATTTTTTGTCCTTATATTTTTCACTGGAAGTTTTAATGATTGTGTGGACAAGCTACGTTTTTGGGTTTGAGCCTATTTTAGGGGGTTAGTAAAATATGCTGGCAGCCATGGCACATACGGCACTGTTTTGGGAGAGGTTATGGAAACGATAATGTTGGCGGCGCTTAACTTTATCGCCGGGCTGGCCGTGGGCGTCGGACTGGCGCGGCTCGGGCGCCGCTTGGTGGCGCGGCGGGGCTTGCTGCCCGCCGGCGGAGGCATCGCTGGCGGAAGCGGCGCGAGCGGAGGCGGCGCGAGCGGAGGCGTCGCGGGCGGAGGCGTCACGAGCGGAAGCAGCGCGAGCGGAGGCGTCGCGGGCGGAAGCGGCGTGAGCGGAGGCGGCGCGAGCGGAAGCGGCGTGAGCGGAGGCGTCGCGGGCGGAAGCGGCGTGGGCGGAGGCGTCGCGGGCGGAAGCGGCGTGGGTGGAGGCAGCGCGGGCGGAGGCGTCGCGGGTGGAGGCGTCGCGGGCGGAAGTGGCGCGAGCGGAGGCAGCGCGAGCGGAGGCAGCGCGGGCGGAAGCGGCGCGAGCGGAGGCGTCGCGGGTGGAGGCGGCGCGGGCGGAGGCAGCGTGCGTGAAAGCGGAAGCGCACGCGTGAGCGCTGCGGCAGTGGCCGGCGGCGGCGCCACCCCCTCCGGCCGGCGGCGCCGGGCCGGAGACATCGCCGCCGCCCTCGCCACGGCGGCGATGTTCGCCCTGATGCACCTGCGTTTCGGTGCATCGGGCGCATGGGCGGTCGGCCTGCTGCTGACCGCCCTGGCCGTGCTGATCGTGGTCACCGACCTGACCGCGAGAATCATCCCCAACGGCGCCTTGCTGTGCTTTGGCGCCGCGCTGCTCGCCGCCGTGCCGCTGGCCGGCGGCGGCCCGCTGTGGAGCCATGCGCTGGGCGCGCTTGGCGGCAGCGGCCTGCTGCTGCTTGTCGCTGCCCTCACCCCCGGCCGGGGGATAGGGATGGGCGACGTCAAGCTGCTGGCCGTGTTCGGCTGGGCCGTCGGTTTCCCCGGCGTGCTCCTCGCTTTATTGGCGGCGGCTGTCACCGGCGCCGTGGCGATTCTGCTGCTGCAGGCCTTGGGCCGCAGGCAGCACGGTCAGACGTTGGCATTTGGCCCCTATCTGGCCTTCGGTACCTTGCTCGTGTACTTGTACGGCAACGAAATCATCCATTGGTATGCCGCCAACGCCGTTTTTTCCGGGTAGACGGGAGGGCCGACGGGAGGGCGAGCTTCACCGCGAAGAGGCTGGTTTTCCCGTCAGGGAGCCGGCCTTTATCTACCTTTATCCGCCTTTATCCACCTTTATCTGTCTTTATCTGCACTAGCGTTGCATTAAATTTCGAACAAGACAACTTGTAGCCCTGAAACTCCAGATTTTCCGCAAAAGCTCAGGTTATCGAGTCGGAATTTGGGCCCGCCGGAAATCTAACGGTTGTGGCAGCCGCTATTTTGCGAAAAAAGGCCTTTTCCAAATTCTAACGGTTGTGAACGCCGCTATTTGCCTTAATATAGGTGGAAATAGCCGGTTTTATGTGAAATAAGCGCTGTGGCAACCGTTAAAAGTTGAAATCAACGTTTTTGGCACAAATAGCGGTTGTGGTAACCGTTAAAATTCGATTTGCGGTTAGAAATGTTATCATGTCAGATGTCAGATGTTTGTAGCAGCGCTAGTGCTTTACCCGCCTTTACCGGCCTCACCGACTTCACCGTCTTCATCCATCCATAACCATCCATAACCATCCATAACCATCCATAACCATCCATAACCATCCATAACCATCCATAACCATCCATAACCATCCTTATCCATCTTCATCCTCCTTATCTGCTTTTAGCCGTCCTTATCCATAATGACGGACCAGCGCCCCCGCCCGCTCACGGATTCGCTCGACGATTTCGCGCGGTTCCAGCACTTTGGCGTCGGGTCCCAACTGGAAAAAATACATGGCGGTGAACTCGGCTTCGCTCTCGTCGATCACGGCATCGATATAGCCGTGGTCCGGATCGGCCGCCGTGATATACGGTTCCAGCCAAGGCTGGCTGCGGCACTGCCGCATGCCTTCCCGGGTCAGCTCGACGTATAGCCGCACCGGCTTTTTTAAAGGCTGGCCGGAGAGCTGCTCCAACCAGTCGGCCAGACTAACCGGCGGGTCGAACGTTTCCGGCAGCACTTCGGCAAACAAAAGGCGATCTGTCCGAAACTGGCGGATATCGGCGGTGCTCCGGTCGACGGCGGGCATGTACCAGAAGCCGTCGTGGGCATAAATCCCTAGCGGCTCAACCTCCCGCTCCGTGTCCCCCTTCTTCGAAGCATACCCGATTTTCAGCACATGCCGGTCCGCGGCCGCATCGATAATTTGTTTCAAAAACGGCGAAGCGACGCTGCGCCTATGGTTCCAAATCGCGGTCACCGCCTCCAGGCGGTCCACTTTGCGCTTCATATCGTCGGCCAGGTTCGCGTACAGTTTGCGGGAGACGGATTTTACGTTGATGTCAAAGGGCAGCGACGGATAATACTTCAACGTTTGAAACGCAAAAAAAACGGCGAACGCTTCGTCTTCGTCGAACATGACGGGCGGCAGCATCCTGCCGCGGAGCAAGCGGTAGCCTCCGGTTCGGCCCGGCTCGGTGTAGAGCGGGACGCCCATTTCGCTCAGGTCGGTCAAATACCGGTGGGCCGTGCGGACGGAAACCCGGAATTCGTCGGCGACTTCCTGGGCGGTAAAGCTGCGCTTGGCGTTGACATACATGATCAGATCGAACAACAGTTTTGCTTTGGACATGCGATTCCCTCCGAATTTTAAAACCATGACAACTTTTGTCATGGTTTTAATTTATTCTATTTTAAGCGAATCATCCAGAGGAGGAAAGAAAACATGCACAATCACGATTGCATTCATGTTATCGGAGCCAGAGAAAAAAATTTGCGGGACGTTCGTGTCTCCATTCCCAAAAAACGGATTACGGTGTTTGCCGGCGTGTCCGGTTCGGGGAAGTCGGCGCTCGTGTTCGATACGATCGCGGCCGAATCACAGCGGCAGCTGAACGAAACTTACTCCAGCTTCGTTCGCAACCGGCTGCCCCATTACGGGCAGCCCGAGGTGGAGAGCATCACCAATTTGCCGGTATCGATTGTGATCAATCAGAAGCGGCTCGGCGGCAACGCCAGATCGACCGTTGGCACGGCCACGGACATCTATGCGCTGCTGCGTTTGCTGTTTTCCCGGCAGGGAGAGCCTTTCGTCGGCTATTCCGACGTTTTTTCCTTCAACAATCCGCAGGGGATGTGCCCCGAATGCGAAGGGCTGGGCAAAGCGAAAACGATTCTAATCGACCGCTTGATCGACAAGGAAAAATCGCTGAACGAGGGAGCGATCCTGTTTCCCACCTTTCAGCCCGGCGATTTCCGCTGGAAAAGATATACCGCCACCGGACTGTTCGACAACGACAAAAAGCTGAAGGACTACACCGAGGAAGAAATGGATACGCTGCTGTACAAAACGGGGTTCAAACCGGCGAATCCGACGAAAGAGTGGCCGCCGACTTCGCTGTACGAAGGCGTCGTCCCCCGTATCAAACGGTCTTTCCTGCACAAGGATGGCCGGGATAACGCCCTTTACAAGGAAGCGATCAAACGGATCGCGTCCGAGGGGATATGCCCGGCGTGCCGCGGGGGCAGACTTAAGCCCGACGTGCTGACATGCCGAATCAACGGCAAAAACATTGCGGACTGCGCGAGCATGCCGGTCAACGAGCTGATTGATTTTGTGCGTACTGTCCGCGAACCGCTGGTCCGCACGGTGACCGAGGCGATCGTCAAACGGCTGGCCGACATGATCGAGATCGGGCTCGGTTATTTGAGTTTGAACCGGGAAACGTCCAGCCTGTCGGGCGGGGAATCGCAGCGGATCAAGCTGGTGCGCCAACTCGGCAACAGCCTGAGCGATTTGCTTTATATTTTGGATGAGCCCAGCAGCGGTCTGCATCCCCACGATGTCGGCCGGATCAACCGGCTGCTGCGGCAATTAAGGGATAAAGGCAACACGGTGCTGATCGTGGAGCATGACCCGGACGTGATCCGGATCGCCGATCATATCGTGGAAATGGGACCGAGCGCCGGGACGGGCGGGGGAAGGATCGTCTACGAGGGAGAACTCGGCGGGCTGATGTCGGCGGATACGTTGACCTCCCGGCTGCTGAAGCGCCGGCTTTCATTCAAAAGCGAGGTCCGGCAGCCTGCCGGATGGCTGGAAATTCCGCGCACGAGCCTCAACAATTTGAAAGAGGTAAGCGTCCGGGTCCCCGCAGGGGTGATGACCGCCGTTACCGGAGTGGCCGGATCGGGCAAAAGCACATTGATCCGCCGTGCGTTTGCGCAGGCTTATCCCGAAGCGATCGTCGTCGATCAAGGGGCGATCGGCGCTTCGAACAGGTCCAATATCGCCACCTTTACGGGCATATTCGATGCGATCCGGGAGCGGTTCGCCAAGGCGAATCGGGTCAGCCCCGCGCTTTTCAGCTTTAATTCGCAAGGGGCCTGCCCGGCCTGCAAGGGGCTCGGAACCATCTACACCGATTTCGCTTTTATGGATACGGTGGCGACCGTATGCGAAGCTTGCGGGGGGAGACGCTTCAGCGAGGAAGTGCTGTCCTACCTGCTACGCGGCCGGAATATTGGCGACATCTTGACTATGACCGTCGCCGAGGCGCTGTCTTTTTTTCAAGAAAAAGAGATCTTGCCGGCGCTGGAAAGGCTGCGGGAAACCGGGATCGATTACGTTGCGCTGGGGCAACCCCTCAGCACTTTGTCGGGCGGAGAACTGCAGCGGGTCAAGTTGGCGGCTGAACTGGAGGAACGGGGCAATATTTACGTATTGGATGAACCGACCACCGGGCTGCATCTGGCGGACGTCGACCGGCTTATCCGCGTGATGAACCGCCTTGCCGACCAGGGCAACACGCTGATCGTCATCGAACATCACCCGGAAGTGATCTGCCAGGCCGATTGGATCATCGACCTGGGCCCCGGCGCGGGGGCGGAGGGAGGCAGGGTATTGTATGAAGGCGTGCCCAGGGATATTGCGGCTTGCGGCGAATCTTTAACCGGACAGTATCTCAGAACCTCCACAGCACCTGACGGGAATTAGACTTAGGAAGCGGCACGGCGTATTATGACAAAAAAGCAACAATTTCCTCCAAAAAACCGGGAATTTCCTCGATTATGCGCAAAATTGCTAAATAACCATTCCATTTCTTGATACTTTTTGGTATGGTCGCCGTATATATAATTATAATGCGGAAAGGTGGTGCAACAGGGGGATGGAAATGTGGGCCATTTGGCTGATCGCCGCCGGAGCTTTGCTGGTGTTCGAGATGATGACGCTGACGTTTTATTTGCTGTGGTTATGCATCGGGGCGCTGGTGGCGGCGATCGTGGCTTGGATAGCCCCCGAGGCTTATGTTTTGCAGGTGGTGGCCGGCTGTCTGGTCGCTTTAGGGTTGACCATATTTACCAAGCCGCTGTCGCGAAAGTTTCGCGCATCGAAAGGGTTTAAGGATGTCGGCACCGAGCTGGTAGGCAAACAGGGCATCGTCGTGGAACCGATTGAAGAGGGGCAATACGGCATCGTCAAGGTTGGAGGAGACACGTGGAGCGCCAAGTCCGCCGTGCCGATCGGCAGGGATGAGCGGGTGCGGGTGCTGAAGCGCAGCAGTACGATTATCGAGGTAGAACGATGGGAGGAAATTTCTTAATGCCGTGGGTTATTCTTGTAATTATTGTTGTCGTCGTGGTCGTTTTTATTTCGCTTACGATCAAAATTGTGCCGCAGCAGCGGGTGGGCGTCGTCGAACGGCTCGGTAAATTCCACCGGCTGTTGACGCCGGGGTTGAACATCCTGATTCCGGTGATCGACCAGGTTCGCCTGTATCATGATTTGCGGATTCAACAGACGAACGTGCCGCCGCAAACCGTAATTACGAAGGACAACGTTCAGGTGGAAATCGATACGATTATTTTCTATCAGGTGGTCGATCCGGAACAAGCTACGTATGGAATTTCCGACTACGTATACGGGGTTCGGAACATCACCACCGCTACGATGCGGCAAATTATCGGTAAGTTGGAGCTCGATGAAACGTTGTCCGGCCGGGAAAAAATTTCGACGGAAATCCGCATTGCGCTGGATGAAGCGACGGAAAAGTGGGGCGTGCGGATCGAGCGCGTCGAAGTGATCGACATCAAGCCGCCGATCGACATTCAGGAAGCGATGGACAAACAAATGAAGGCGGAGCGGAACAAACGGGCGATTGTGCTCGAAGCCGAGGCCGCCAAGCAGGACATGATTTTGCGCGCCGAAGGCGACAAGCAGAGCAAAATCCTCAAGGCGGAAGGCGACAAGGAAGCGCGCATTCGCGAAGCCGAAGGCTTGCGGCAGGCGCAGGAACTGGAAGCGCTGGGGGAAGCGAAGGCGATTCAGGCGGTGGCGGAAGCCGAGAAGGCGCGGATCGAAATGCTCCGCGATGCCGCATTGACGGAAGAGGTGCTGGCTTACCAGTCCTTCGACGCTTTGAAGGAAGTGGCCAAAGGACCGGCGAACAAAGTGTTCATCCCGTCCAACGCGATCGAAACGCTCGGCAGCCTGGGCGCGATCGGCGAAGTGTTCAAGTCCGGCAAAGAAGGGAAATAATTTTGCAGGCGCCGAATCGAAAAAAAACTGGCAGGCATTCAAGCCTTGCCGGTTTTTTTCTTTTAAGGCAGCGCGTTTTGCCTCCCCGTTTGTTTTTTTGGCAGTAACGCCGCTCCACTGGATCAATACGGGATCAACTGCAAAAGTGCAGTTGATTTTCCCGACATACGCCATTTAGGAGCGGTTGAGATGCAAAAGTGCATCTGTTTTCGGGCCGTGGGATATAAAAGTATCTTTTGGCCGGAAATGAACTGCAGTTTTGCATTTGGCGAACCATTTTCGAGGGAGTTCGACGAAATTCGCATGCCCTTTTGCATTTCGCGGGAGTTGGCTTGTCAACGCGCAAAAACCGCCCGGGTGATTACACCGGGCGGTTTTCTATATGAACGGCTCAGGAGTGCCGGGCCGATAGCTGCTGCTTGAGGCGTTCCAGCTCCGCGTTGACGGCGGGGGTAGGAATGCCGGCGTCTGCGCCGGCGGCGGCAGGGGAGGTTCCGTAACCGGAACCGGAAAGCTGGCCGCTTGCTTCCCATTCCAGGATTTTCTCTTCCATGCGTTCGAAGCCGCGGGCCGCCGTGCCGCTTTCAATGCCGCGGCTGATGCTAGGCTTCTGCTCCGCTTTCCGCTCTTGCGCTTTGCGGGCCCGTGCGGCCAACTCGTTGCGCTTCTCCTTCAGGCGGTCGTATTCCGCCTTGCCTTCTTCCAGGCGAAGCTCCAGCTCCTTCACGCGCTCGCGGGCTTCGCTGGCGGCGGCGGCGTATTGCTGCGCCTGCTCCTCGTAGCGCAGCTTCTCCGCCGCGGCGTGCTGCGCCGTAACTTCGTCTCCGCTCTCCAGCGCGGTCAGCGCGCGGATTTCGCTTTGCTTGGCCAAATGGGCGATGTCCGCGCTTTTTCTTTCCTGCACGGCAGCGTTCATTTGCTGTTCCTTGATCGTTTTTTCCATATCGTTCAGGTCGTCTTCCAGGTTGCGCAGGTACTGTCCGGTCATGACCACCGGGTCTTCCATTTTGTTTAACACTTCGTGTATGGACGCTTTGGCTAAGTTGGCGATTCTGTCAAAAATGCTGCTCATGATCATCTCTCCTTAGATTAGTTTTCGATTAGTAGTTGGTGAACGGTTCGTCGTATCCTAGTCCGGCAAACGGTTCTCGCGGCACGATCAGGCTGGCGATCAGGTACAGGGCGACGACGGTTCCGGCGCTGAAAAAGACCGCGATCAGGGCGACGAGCCGCACGACCGTTGCGTCGACCCCCAGCCATTGGGCGATGCCGCCGCACAGGCCGCTAATTTGTCTGTCCGTGGAGGAACGGTAAAGTTTTCTCATAAATAACCACTCGCTTTCTTTTATTTGAGGTGATTCAAAAAGTCGGCTTTGGATCACGAAAGCAGTAAGGCTGCAAGCCGGCTTTTTGAACATTAATTTTAAAATCGGGTTGGCGGTTCGTGTTGCTTCCGCTGTTCATGCTTTTATTCTAGCGGGATTTGCGGCCGGACATAACGGGCCTGAGACGGTTTGTGAACTGGACCTTGGTCGGGTTGGTTCCTCGGCGCAAGGTCGGGGATTATATTGCGGAACGGGGCGGACATCCTTCATTCACAATTCGTGAAAAAGCGCCAGCAATTGCATCTCAATGTCATAAAGATGTAAAACATCGTATAAAAATAGGGTAGGCGTATATTCGGAAAATGAGCGGATAGGCTGAAAAGTAGATAGGGAAAGGAAGTGTGGGCATGCGCATCGCTGTTTTGCAGGGCAGCACCAGGAGTGGGGGCAATACGGAGCAATTAACGAACAAGGTATTAGAGGGGATTCCCTATACGAATATCGTTTTGCGCGCCAAACAGATCAAACCGATTCACGATCAACGGCATAGGGAGGGCGGGTTCGATCCGGTCGACGATGATTATGAAGAGATGATCCGGGAAGCGCTGGAGCACGACGTGCTTGTGTTTGCCAGCCCGGTGTATTGGTACGGCGTTTCCGGCATTTTGAAAAACTTCATCGACCGCTGGTCGCAAAGCCTGCGCGATCCGCGCTACGCTTTCAAAGCGGCGCTCGCAAGCAAAACGGCTTACGCCGTCGTGGTCGGCGGGGATAACCCGCGGATCAAGGCGCTGCCGGTCATCCAACAGCTGCAGTATACGTTCGACTTCGTTGGCATGCCGTTTGCGGGGTACATCATCGGCCAAGGCAGCAAGCCGGGAGACATACTGAACGATCAGCGGGCGCTCCGCGACGCCGAGGCGCTGAACGCCGAATTGCGGGCGTGGATGAAGGTGGAATAGGAGAGGGCGGGCAAGGAGCATACCTTGGGGCGCAAACCGGAGAACGGCTGCCTGATTGGAAGGCGGTGCGGGTTCTCCGGTTTTTTCGTCGCTGGTGTTGGCGCCGGTACCCTTTGTTTCGCATCGTCATTGGAAAAATCCAATAGATCGCCGGATATCAAACACAATTTGGCACTCTCATTGGAAAAATCCAATAGATTTCGCTCAAGCTGCCCATTTTGTATCCTGCTGAGCCGCATCTATTGGAAATATCCAATCAAACCGCTGCAGTTGCCATTGAATCTCCATTCTATTGGATATATCCAATCAGGCCGCGCATCTATGCCAAATTTTCAACTTTAGTTGGATATTTCCAATCGGATCGCCATGGGTGGCGCCCATTTTAATATGGGTCTAACATTGCAGGATTATATTGGGAGGATGGATTATAATAATTTTAAGTAAATATCCCAAGGAGGAATCACCATTGGCCGAGATCATCAACTTTGCGCACCGCGGGGCGGCGGGGCATTGCCCGGAGAACACGATGGCGTCTTTTGCCCGGGCCCTTGAACTGGGGGCTACCGGAATCGAGACGGATGTGCAAATGACCCGGGACGGGAAGCTTGTGCTCATCCACGACGAATCGCTGCAGCGGACGGCGGGGACGCCGGAGTGGATCAAGGACATCACGCTGGAGGAAGCGAGGCAATGCGAGGTGGGCTCCTGGTTCCACAAGAACTACGCGGGGGAAAGCATCCCGACGCTGGAGGAGCTGCTGGAACTGGTGCGAGGTACGGATACAATCATCAATCTGGAATTGAAAACAGGCGTTGTGCTGTATCCCGGCATCGAACAAAAAGTCATCGACGCCGTGCGGCGTTTTGGCCTGGCCGAGCGGACGATCATTTCCAGCTTTAATCATTATTCTTTGGTCGAGTGCAAAAAAATCGCTCCGGACATCCGCACCGGCATTTTGTATATGGAAGGGTTGTACGAGCCTTGGGATTACGCGAAGCGGATCGGGGCAGACGCGCTGCATGCGTACCAGTATGCGCTCACGCCGGAGCTGGTTGCGGCGGCCAAAGAGGCCGGGGTCGCTTATCACCCGTTTACGGTGAACGATCCCAAAGTGATGCGCGCGCTGATTCAGGCCGGGGTGGCGGGCATCATTACGGACTATCCCGATGTCCTGGCCGAACTGCTGGCCAAACTAGGAGTGTGAGCGGATGAAAAAAACATGGCTGCTGGGACTGGGCTTTTTCAGCATCAGCTTGACCTGGGCGCTGTATAACGCATTTGTGCCGCTGTTTTTGGACGATTATGCGAAAAGCGCCGCTTTGATCGGGTTCATGATGACGATCGACAACTATTTCGCCATCGTGCTGCAGCCATGGATTGGACACCGCAGCGACAAAACGATTACCAGGTTCGGGCGCAGAATGCCTTATCTGTTGATCGGCATGCCGCTCGGCGCCGTATTTGCGGCTTTGATACCGCTGCATACCGGCTTTGTTACGCTCGTTTTGTTTATGGTGCTGATGAACTTGTCGATGAGCTTGTTTCGGGCCCCGACGGTCGCTTTGATGCCGGACATCACGCCGGAGCATTTGCGGACGAAAGCGAACGGGATCATCAACTTGATGGGCGGAATCGGTTCGGTGCTCGCTTTTGGCCTCGGCTCCAAGCTGTACGGGATCGGCTCTTACGTGCCCTTTTTGTTTGCCGGGATCGTGATGCTCGTCTGCATGGTGGTGCTGAAGGCGGTGATCCGGGAGCCGGCGGTTTATGCTTCTTCAGGAGCCGGGGGTGGGGCCGCATCTGCCGCATCTGCCTCATCCGCCGTATCCGCCGAGCCAAAACGCCCGGTGCGGATCAAGGACCAACTGGACAAAACGACCGTCCTGATCCTGGCGGCGATTTTTTTCTGGTTTGTGGCGTATCAAGGCGTGGAAGCGCTGTTTACGCTGTACGGCACCAAGCAGCTCGGCATGAGCGACAGCGAAGCGTCGTTTTCGCTTACGTTTTTCTCGCTGGCGTTCCTGACGTTTGCGCTGCCGAGCGGCTGGCTGGGCGCCAGGTTCGGTAAGAAGCCGATCATTTCGCTGGGGGCGGCCGGGCTGTTCGTCGTTTTCGGCGCGGTCGTTTTCGTGGAGTCCGTGCTTTGGCTGCGGATACTGCTGATCGTCGGGGGGATTTTTTGGGCGTTCATTAACATCAACTCGTATCCGTGGGTGGTGGCGACCGGCTCGGAGGAGAGCATCGGCACCCGCACAGGGATTTATTATTTCGTATCATCGCTGGCCGCCATCACCTCGCCGCCGCTGCTCGGCTGGCTGATCGACGCGTTCGGTTACCCGGCGCTGTTCGTCAGCGCTTCGCTGGGGATGCTGCTTGCGTTGCTCTGTCTGCTGGGCGTGGCGCCGGAACGAAAATCCGCCGGAGGCGGGCCGGTGGACAAGAGGCCGCTTGGCGTGAAGTAACGCGGTGGTTTGCCGGATTATCGCCCTTTGCCACCAAAAAACAGCGGCATCCAGGCTTCGGGCATGAAGTCTTGGAATACCGCTGTTTTTGCTTTATTTACCGTGATGCAAGCCGAGGGCGGCTATCCAGGCAATAAACAGGCTGGCGGTCGCCGCCAAAAAGGCGTCCGAATAAGAGACGGCGTCCAGCAGGTACAGGGGATTCAGAGCATTCACGGCTTCCCGGCGGGCGGAAATAAAAGCCCCGATCATGCCGGCTCCCACACCTGCTCCAAGGTATACAGCCCCCTGGAATATGCCCATGCCCACACCGGCCTGTTCTTTGGCCAGCGCGGATACGACCGCGTCATTGGCGGGGGAATTCGTAAGCGCAAAGGCGATTCCCACGCCCATAACGCCGAGACAAACCCAAACGGGAGAAGCACCTGCGGCAAAGGCGGACAAGTAAAAGGTTGAAATCCCCATCACCGCCACCCCGGAAATAATCACACGTTTGTTGCCCCAGCGAGCAGAAAGACGGCCCGCTAACGGCGATAGAACCGCCACGGCCGCGCCTCCAGGCAATAGGATCATCCCCGCTTGTCCGGGAGAAAGTCCGTTTACCTCCACAACCAACAGCGGAACGAAAACCAGTACGGCAAAATAAGCGAACATCGCAAAGAAAATCACAATTACCGCGCTGACATAAAACCTGTTTTTAAACAAGGCCGGCGGTACAAATGGATGCTCTGCGGTGGCAATGCGCCGGATAAATCCCGCTAAAGCCAGAAGCGATCCCCCCAGGCTGCCGAAGGAAGAAAACGAAGCAAAACCGGCAGCTTCACCTTGGGTCACGCCAAAAAGAAGCAATCCGGCCGAAAGTCCAAGCCATATTCCTCCGATCAGGTCAAAATTTCGCCGCGGTGCGGCTTCCGTCTCCGGTTGGATCGCCGGGAATACGCGGAGCGTACCGATCACGATCATTGCGGATAGCAGAAACGTAAACCAGAACAGCGACTGCCAGCCTAGCCATTGACCGACGACGCCGCCGAAAATCGGGCCTCCCGCGGTGCCGACCCCAATGGATCCGGCTATGACGCCAAGCGCCGCCCCTCGTTTTGCCGGTGAAAACACTTTTGAAATGGTGATGGCGGACAGAACCGGGATAGCCGACATCCCGGCGCCTTGAACCATCCGCCCCAAAACGAGGAGGGGCAGGTTCGGGGCGAGAGCGCAAAGCAAACTTCCCAACGACAGGACCGATACGGCGAAAGCAAACAGCTTCTTGAGCTCGAAGTAATCCGACATTCGCCCGTAAAATGGCACTCCGATCGCCAGTATTAGCGCTGCGCCGCTGACTACCCAACTTACTTGAGCCTCCGACACCTCCAGCTGTTTGCTGATCAGAGAGAGCACCGGATTAACCATATCCACGGTGATCGCGGCCACAAGAACAGAGAGTGCGAATATCGCTAATAAAAGCGTCGATGCTGCTTTGGACTTCATATTTGGTTTCATGATGATACGCCTCCTAAAAATAATGGATTTCTATTTTTAGGAGGCAAAATCTACTGCTTTTTTGCTCAGGTCTCTCACTCCAATATGTTAATATGCATACAAAAAGGCGCCGTAAGCCGGCGCCTGGTTTTGCTTCCGCGTTTATTCGGATTTACAGCAAGGTGGCGAAAAGCGATTCCGGCCCGGGTTTGGTATAAGGTTGGACGTAAAAACGCTGCTGGAAAATGGACAGACGGGTCCCGTTAAAGCCCGATTTGCCGGATTTTTTTACAGATAATTCCGTATAAGCAGGTGCAACTACCGTTCTCATCGCTTTTCGCCTCCTCTCCATATTGTTAATACAAAATTATAGTAAATGCTTCATGAGAATACAACTATGATTATCCGGCCGTGAAGCAACGGAGGTTCATGGCGCAGCGTCAACGGTCAAGCCGGTTTCCGCTTAGAGCGGAGGGTGAGCCACAATGCGGCCAGCGATACGAGCAGGGCGGCGATGGAGACCACCAGAGTTGCCGTTTCAAGCCCGGACGTGCCGGAGTTTTGCGCCGCGGCGGAATTGGCTGCGGCTGCGTCCGCGTTGGTGCTGCCGCTTTGGGCGCCAGCTTTCCCGGCGTTCGCACTACCGGCGTTCGCGTTCCCGGCACCGTTTGCGCCGTCGCCGCTCGCCCCAGTGCCCTCGCCGTTTGTGCCGCCGCTTGCTCCTGTGCCTGCGCCTTCAGGCGCGCCGCTCGCGCTGCCCGCGTTGCTGTCGTGGCCGTGCCCGGCATCGGCGTTCGCCGCGCCTCCAGCTTCCGCGCTGATTACCGTCAGCGAATGCGGATAATCGGCGCCTTCGCCGCCGGTCCATTCCACCACGCTGCCGTCGCTATAATACTGGAAGGCGTCCCAAGCCACTTCGGCCGCCTTGCCGGGGTTTTTGGCCACGAAGTCGAATTGCTGGAATTCACCGGGCCCGATTCCGCCGTCCTCGGCGGACCAGGTGACCGCCGTCACGGCGCCGGCATCGTTTTTGGTCAGTTCGACGTCCCAGTCCGGAATTGGCCGGTATTGCTTGAACTCAACGCCGTCCGGTATTTTTAGCGCAACCTTGACCGTGGGGATGTCCTTTTCGACGGGGACCTTGATGGTGTACGTTTGCCAGGCCCCGGGGGCGGATGCTCCGGGACTGACGGTCACATGCGCGCTGGCGACGCCGGCGAAAAGCAGGGTGGCCGCGGCCGCTGAAGCGACAGCGAACCATAAACGGTGTATACGTAATGGAATGGCTCTAAACATGTTGATCCTCTCCTTTTATTCATTGCATTAATGATTTAGTGGATTATTTACTGCCGACCCGCAGCTCCGTATCGTAATCCAGGGTGTCCAGCGATTTCAGCAGGATATGGACCCGGATATTCCAGCGGCCGCCCATCGTAATGATCCCGTCAGCCTGAGCTTGGGGCAGATCGCTGCCAAGCTGCTGGCCGGAAAACCTGATTTCGGCGGCGCCCATATCCATTTCTTTGGAGGTCAACGTCAGCGTAACTTGTTCGATATCCCGGCGGGGCTGGCCGTCAGACCCGACGATTTCCGCACGGAACGTATTGGCCCCCACAAGATTGGGCGTAATGTTGATCGTCACGCGCGACCCGTCCGGGAGCTGGTTCGTCAGCTTGGCCGGTCCGGGGTTGGCCGCGGCGGTCGGCAGATTGGCCAGCAGCGCCGCCAGCACGAGAACGGCCAAGCCGAGGGCGAATTCCGTCCAAACCCCGGCTCCCAGCGGCCGGGAGGGCTTGCGTCCGCGCAGAAAAGCCGACAGCCCCAGCGCCAGGCAAACCAAGGTCAGCAGTATTTTCGCCAGCAGTACCTTGCCGTAGTCCGTATGAAAAAGCGCGTACCAGGTAGGCACATGAAGCAGGCTTCCGTACACGCCGGTAGCTATCAGGACGGCGACGCAGCCGGCGGCCAGCATGGAGAAGCGCCGGACCGCGTGCCAATAAAGCGGTTGTTGCGGCGAATCCGCGGCGGTAGCCGAGGGCGGGGCGTCCGACCTGCCGGACAAGCCGCCGGTAGCCGCGCCCGGGTCCGCCGCCGGGTCCGCCGCTGGCGCAGGTGCGCGTGCCGTTCCGGCGAGGGGCTCCGCCGGCGCAGGTGCGCGTGCTGACCCGGCGAGGGGCTCCGTCGGCGCAGGTGCGTGTGCCGTTCCGGCGAGGGGCTCCGCCGGCGCAGGTGCGCGTGCTGGCCCGGCGAGGGGCTCCGCCGGCGCAGGTGCGCGTGCTGACCCGGCGAGGGGCTCCGTCGTCGCAGGTGCGTGTGCTGACCCGGCGAGGGCCTCCGCCGGCAGCGGCTTCGGCCGGGCGGCAGCGGCCGGCAGCAAAAACGCCAGCGCGCCCACGCCGCCGAGCCAGATCAGCCCGGCGGCCAAGTGCAGAAAGTCCGCCGTGACGGCGGCGGACTTCACCGAGGCCGTGGCCGCATGGCCGATAAAAGCTTTGGCGAGCAGCAGGCCAAGGCCGGCCGCGAAAGCGAGGGCAAGGAGCAGCCTGCCCGGGCAGGTCTTGTTGCTGAAGGCGCGCAGGAGGAGTATGGTTGCCGCAAGCAATACGGCGAGCAGCACGGCCTGGTACTCCCAGATCTCGCCAAAGCTCGTGTAAGTCAGCGTCTCCCGCAGTCTGTCGGGATCGAACGCATTGCTCCAGCCGCCACCGGCATCGCTGGCGGTCTGCTGCGGCAGGCTGAGCAGAACGCCGGCCGCGGCCGCGGCGTATCCGAGCAGCAGTGCCATACGGCTGCGCCGTTTTAGCCGTTCCCGCACCACACTTGTTCGTTTTCCGGCTGGCAGCAGCCATAAATGGAACGCAAGAGTTCCCAAATACAAGGCCATACCGCCGTAAAACAGCCAACGGACCGCCAGCAGGCTCCAGCCGGGAAAGCTGCGCTGATCGGCTGCGCTGTGCTGGGGTACGCTGTTTGCAGCCCCTTGCCCGATTTGAAAAGAAATCGTCCCGGAGACGGGGTGTCCATCGCCGGAAACGACTCTCCATTTGGCCGCGTACACTCCCTCCGGCAGATCCGGCTTCAGCTCAACGCTTAGCCGGGTCGGCTGCTCCGGATCGAACACAGGCTCGCCCGCCGCCTCGCTAATGCCGGACGGCCCGATCACGTCCAACTCGTAAAAGCTTGCTTCGATCGGCTCGTTAAACTCGATTCGGACGGAGCTTGGCGCCTCGTCCAGCGTCTCATCCGCCGCAGGCGCCGAGGAAACGACGTAGGCATGGGCCAGCACGGCGGAAGGGCGGATGCCTAGCGCAACGAAACACGCCAACCCGATAAGCAAGGCCCATTTGCACCATCGTGATTTCAACTTCATCCCCCTGCCTTTATCAAAAAAGTCAATGATAAATTTCACAATAAATACTATTTTACAATAGTTGTCAAAACTTGAATATGACTATAACGGGCTATATGGGATTAACCTTGATCTGATTTTTTGTCGATTGTGTGAAGGTTCAAGCGGGTCTGTTCTCCAGTCTAAACGATGGGTCAACCTCCAAATCAGCGTTTACCAGCCTGACTGCCTGCTAATTGGAATGGCCAACCGTCCCCCTGCAAAATAGCGGCACTTAAAATAGCGACACTTTATGTACTTATTATCCGAAACCTAGCATGTGTATCCCCATTAGCGGCATTTTATGTACTTATTTTCCTATACATAGTCCATAATGCGGGCATTCCTTACGATCTTAAGAAAATATCGACATAAAATGCCTCTATTTCTCTCAAATGGACGGGATCGCCGAAATAAAGACACTTAATGTCCTTATTCATGCTAACTTTACGTGTTAACTATTTAAAATAGGCCAAGGGTAAGCTACAATGGGTAAGAGTCTACATTTGGAGGAGGAAGGCAAGTGGCAACGAAGATCAAAGCGGGTATCGTAGGATACGGAAATTTGGGACGGGGTGTGGAACTGGCGCTAAAGCAGAATCCCGATTTCCAGCTGCAGGCTATTTTTTCAAGAAGAAAACCGGATGAGGTGGCGGCGGCCGGCGGCGTCGTGCACATTTCCGAAATCGAAAAATATAAAGGCGACATTGACGTGCTCATTCTTTGCGGCGGTTCGGCCACGGATTTGCCGGAGCAAGGACCGGAACTGGCGGCCTTGTTCAATACGGTCGACAGCTTTGACACGCATGCCAAAATCCCTGAATATTTCGAAAAAGTCAACGCAGCGGCGACGAAGGCCGGAACGGTCAGCGTGATTTCCACGGGATGGGATCCGGGCTTGTTCTCCTTGAACCGGCTGCTTGCCGAAGCCGTGCTGCCGGAAGGCAAAGAGTACACGTTCTGGGGCAAAGGGGTTAGCCAAGGCCACTCCGATGCGATCCGCCGCGTTGCGGGCGTCAAAGATGGCAAGCAATACACGATTCCGGTAGAAGCGGCGGTCGAACGTGTCCGTAAAGGCGAGAATCCGGAACTGACCACGCGCGAGAAGCATTTGCGCGAATGCTATGTCGTTGCCGAAGCAGGGGCCGACCTGGCCAAAATCGAGCATGAGATCAAAACGATGCCGAACTATTTCTCGGATTATGACACTACCGTTCATTTCATCAGCGAAGAAGAGCTTAAAGCAAACCATTCCACGATGCCGCATGGAGGCATGGTGCTGAGAAGCGGACGGACGGGTAAGGACAGCACGCAGCTGATTGAGTTCGGTCTGAAGCTGGACAGCAACCCGGAGTTTACGGCCAGCGTGCTCGTAGCATACGCCCGCGCGGTGTACAAGCTGTCGCAAGCCGGGGAGTCGGGGGCGAAAACCGTATTCGATATCCCGTTCGGTCTGCTGTCGCCGAAATCGCCGGAGCAGCTTCGCAAAGAATTGCTGTAGTGCGTTAAACAAAAAAAGTACGAAAAATAAGAACAGGCTGTCCTTGCGGATCTTGAAAGATCCTGAGGGCGGCCTTTTTTTGCGGCGTTAGCAAAGAGGACAAAAGAGAGAATAATGTGAATAAAATCACGAATAATCAAAACTATTATGACAATTCTGCGAACTATTCGAGAACAAGCCCCCATTGTGAACATTTATCAAAATCGCGTTTTTTGCCGGAATTTCGCCGAAAACGAGCTTTAATTGGGATTGCTAGAGGTGTAAAGGACTATTATCACACTCAAAAATAGAAATAATTTACATAAATGACTATCTCTATGAATTGTTATTCGCTGTTCCCTTCCCTAACATTAAATTAGCTGAAAGACGATAGCTGTCACGGTTTGTTCGTGATGGCGTTCACAACGTTCAAAACGTTCATAACGAAGGTTCACAATGAAGAAAGGGGTATCGGTGTCCTATGAAAAGGAAAGGGTTGCTGCTCGTAGTATTTTCAGCCCTTCTTGCGCTGCTGTCCGGATGCGATTCGTTAACGGTTTTGAATCCGAAAGGGCCGGTGGCCAAGACCCAATCTGACGTCATTATTTTCTCTATTATTACGATGGCGTTTATTTTGCTTGTTGTTTATGTTCTGTACATCTACATGCTGTCGAAATACCGTGCTTCCAAATTGCCTGCGGATTATGAGCCGCCGCATGAGGAAGGCAGCAAATGGCTGGAAATCACCTGGATCACCATCCCGATCATCATCGTTGCGGTGTTGTCGGTCGTGACGGTCCGCAGTACGGCCGCCGTGGAAAAGGTGCCGGCAGGCTACGAGGACCAGAAACCGCTGGTGATCTATGCGGCGTCCTCCAACTGGAAATGGCATTTCAGTTATCCGGAGGAAGGTATTGAAACGGTAAACTACGTAAATATCCCGACGAACCGGCCGGTAGAGTTCCGCCTGTATTCTTACGGGCCGATCACTAGCTTCTGGATTCCGCAGCTGGGCGGCCAGAAATACGCGATGAGCGACATGGTCAACAAGCTTAACCTCGTTGCCGAGCATGAGGGCTCCTACATGGGCAAAAACTCCAACTTCTCCGGCGAAGGCTTTGCCCATATGGAATTCGAAGCCTTGGCAATGTCTCCGTCCGATTTCGACAAATGGGTGAAGGATGTAAAAACGACGGCCCCTGCGCTGACGGAACAGGAATTTGATTCCTTGCTGAACACGGAATTTGTCGGCCGCAAATCGTATTCGTCCACGCATCTGTCGTTCAAACCGGCTCCGGAGGGCGAAAACGCCGGGCATCATCACGGCGGCTCGGAGGAAGGTACGACGGGTTCCGAAGAAATGGACCGCTCCGAAATGGATCATTCCGGGATGGATATGCCCGGCATGGATATGTCGGACATGAACGACTCTACGATGGATCATTCGACGCATAACTAATCAACGGGAAGGGAGTAGCTTAACATGAAATGGGACGAATTTTTCGTCACTGGGGAACCGATGATTTACGGCGCCATGGTCAGCATCGTTGTTGCGTCGCTGGCGATTCTCATCGGATTAACCTATTTTAAAAAGTGGGGCTACCTGTGGCGCGAATGGTTGACGACCGTCGACCACAAGCGTATCGGGATCATGTATATTATCTGCGCTCTGCTGATGCTGTTCCGCGGCGGCGTGGATGCGCTCCTGATGCGCGCCCAGCTGGCCGTCCCGGAAAACGGGCTGCTGGATGCGCAGCACTATAACGAGATTTTTACGACGCACGGGGTTATCATGATCCTGTTTATGGCGATGCCGTTTGTCATCGGGCTCATGAACGTCGTGGTGCCGCTGCAAATCGGCGCCCGCGACGTCGCGTTCCCGCGGCTGAACGCGGTCAGCTTCTGGCTGTTTTTTGCCGGGGCGATGCTGTTTAACATCTCCTTCGTCATCGGGGGCTCCCCGGATGCCGGCTGGACGGCGTATTTCCCGCTGGCCAGCATCGAGTTCAGCCCGACGGTAGGGAATAACTATTACTCGATCGCCTTGCAGATCGCCGGTATCGGTACGTTAATGACCGGGGTCAACTTTGTCGCTACGATTTTGAAAATGCGCGCCCCGGGCATGACGCTGATGAAAATGCCGATGTTTACCTGGTCAGTGCTGGTTACCTGCGTCATCATTATGTTCGCATTCCCGGTGCTTACTGTGGCACTGGCGCTCATGATGTTCGACCGGCTGTTCGGCTCACAGTTCTTTACGATGGCCAACGGCGGGATGGATATGCTCTGGGCCAACCTGTTCTGGGTCTGGGGCCATCCGGAGGTATATATCGTTATTTTGCCCGCATTCGGGATTTATAGTGAAATCATTGCGACGTTTTCGCGCAAAAACCTGTACGGCTACAAATCCATGGTATTCAGTATGGTCGTCATTTCGCTGCTGTCGTTTATCGTATGGGCGCACCACTTCTATACGATGGGCCATGGCGTGATGGTCAACGGCGTGTTCTCGATTACGACGATGGCAATCGCGGTGCCGACCGGGGTTAAAATCTTTAACTGGCTGTTTACGCTCCGCAAAGGGCGGATCGAATTTACGACGCCGATGCTGTATTCGCTCGCCTTTATCCCGATCTTTACGATCGGCGGCGTCACCGGCGTCATGCTGGCGATGGCGAGCGCCGACTATCAATACCACAACACGATGTTCCTGGTGGCCCACTTCCACTACGTGCTGATTCCGGGCACCGTGTTCGCCGTGATCGCGGGCTTCTACTACTGGTTCCCGAAGCTGTTCGGGTTCCGGCTGAACGAACGCCAAGGCAAGCTGGCCTTCTGGATCATCGCGATCAGCTTCAACGTCACGTTTATGCCGCTGTTCTTCCTGGGACTCAAAGGCATGACGCGGCGGATGTACACGTATTCGGAAAGCACCGGCTTCGGTCCGCTGAACTTGATCGCCTCGATCGGCGCCGTCGGTTTGGCGATTGGCTTCATCGTGCTGGTCTACAACATTTACTGGAGCTTCCGGTACGCTGAAAGAGACAAAACCGGCGACCCTTGGAACGCGCGCACTTTGGAATGGAGCACGCACAGTCCGGTGCCGGAGTACAACTTTGCGGTGGTGCCTGAAGTGGACGATCTTGATCCGTTCTGGAAAGCGAAGAAAACCGGCAAGCCGCTGTACAACGGTAAAATCGAAGAGATTCATATGCCGAACAACAGCGGGCAGCCGATTATTTTGGGGATTATATTCTTCTTCTTCGGATTTTTCATGGTGTTCAGCTGGTGGATTCCGGCGATCATTGCCGGCCTTGGCGTAATCGTCATGCTGGCGGTGCGTTCGTTCGAGCGCGATCATGGACGCCACATTCCGGTCAAGGAAATCAAAAAAACCGAAGAAGCCTTGATGCGAAGAGAATCGGAAGCAGGATTGCGGGGTGAACACGCATGAAAATAGATCATTCTTTGCCGCTTGAATACCAGACAGAAGAGAACAGCAACCGGATCTTCGGCTTCTGGCTGTTCCTGGGCGCGGAAATCGTGCTGTTCTGTACGTTGTTTGCCGTTTACCTCACGCTGTGGAACCGTACGGGCAGCGGCCCGGACGGGAAAGAAATTTTCGAAATCGGGCCGGTGCTCGCCGAAACGTTCCTGCTGCTGACCAGCAGCTTCACCTGCGGGCTGGCGGTACACAGCATGCGGCTCGGGATGAAAAAGGCGTTTATGTCCTTTTTCATCATCACGCTGCTGCTGGGCCTCGGCTTCCTCGGCGTGGAAATTACCGAGTTCGTGACGTACGTTGGTGAAGGGGCGACGCTGCAAACGAGCGCCTTCCTGTCCAGCTTGTTCGTTCTGCTCGGCACGCACGGCGCCCACGTGACGCTGGGCCTCTTGTGGGGCACCGGGTTGATGATTCAGGTGAAACGCGAAGGCTTTACGCTGGATACTGCGAACAAATCGTTTATTTTCTCGCTGTATTGGCACTTCCTCGACGTCGTCTGGATCTTCATCTTCAGCTTCGTTTATTTGAAAGGAATGATGTGACATGAAAAAGCTATTTCCTGTTCAGCACGTCATGGGATATGTATTTTCGCTGATTCTGTCCGTTGTGGCGTTGTCGGTAGTTTTCTGGGATATGCCGATGGCGGTGGGGCTCACGATCCTGCTCATTTGCGCGGCGATCCAAATGTCACTGCAGCTGTTCCTGTTCATGCATATCAGCGAGGGCGGCACAAAAGCCGCGCTGTTTACCAACATCGGTTACGCCCTGTTCGTCGGCCTGGTCACCGTTTTCGGCACCTTGTTCGCGATGATTTGGGGTTATCAATAACATTGTGTTCAGGAATCGAGTATAGGAATTGTGTGCAGGAATTGTGTGCAGGAATTGTGTACAGGAAAACCCGTTGTCACCTTACAAGGTGGCGGCGGGTTTTTTGCTTGTTATAGCAGGGAAAGTAGGTGTAGTACGGGAATGTGGGGCTTGAAGAAGCTGGGGCATTAGTTGCTTGGCCGATGATTTAGAAGCGCCTTGTGGTGATAGGAAGAGGATTTTGCGATGATAAGAAGCCTTTGAGGTGATATGTAACCTCTGTGATGATAAGTAGTTTTTGTGGTGATAAGCAGTCTTTGCAGTAATAAGGAGTGTTTTGCAAGGATCAAATGCAAAAGTGCATCTCATATCGCAATTTTCTTGCTCCCGAGACGTATGGAATGCAAAAGTGCAGTTGAGTAGAGTGAATATGGTAAAATATGGTTGAATGGCTGAGTTTGAACTGCACTTTTGCATTTGACCCACCTGTTTCGAGGAGTTTCGACGAAATTCGCCTGCACTTTTGCATTTCGTAAAGCTTCGACTGATCGTAAAGCTCCGACCAAACGTTAAACTTCGACTGATCGTAAAACTTCGACCACTTGTAAAGCTCCAACCACTTGTAAATCTTCGCTCGAAGCATCCCTCTGTTGAACGCCAACTTTTTTATCGGATACAGGGCTTGAATTATGGAACAAACAAGGGAATAAGCGTGAAATCAAGCGCTACAGGGCAAGCTGAGAAAAATTGCATCTGCCTCTTTACATACCCCGTGGGGGTATATTATAATGAGTTTACCACAACAAGTTATGCTGGTTTGAAAGGAGAAGACGTATGGCGGACAATGTTCAGGAACATACACACCATTGTGAAGACCACGGAGTGCAGAACGAGGGCAAAGCTGAGGGCAAAACCGAGGGCAAAACGGTTCGGCGAAGCCACCATTCCGAAGCCTTGAAAAGCAACCTGACCAGCCGATTGAACCGGATCGAAGGACAAATTCGCGGAATCAAAGGGCTGATCGAAAGAGATACTTACTGTGACGATGTTCTGAATCAGATTGCCGCCGTCCAGTCCGCGCTCAACAGCGTCGGCCGGCTGTTGCTCGAGGGACATATGAGAAGCTGCGTCATCGAACGGATTCAAGCCGGCGAGACGGAAGTGGTGGATGAGCTGCTGGTGACGGTCAATAAGTTAATGAAGTAAAATATCAAAAATTTAGGAGGCAGGAATCATGCAAAATATTACGTTGAACGTGGAAGGCATGTCGTGCAATCATTGCGTTAAGTCGGTAGAAGGAGCCGTTGCGGGATTGGGCGCCACTGGCAAGGTCGATTTGGCGGGCAAAAAAGTAGAGGTTGCTTTCGACGAAAGCAAAGTGACGGTGGACCAGATTAAAGAAGCGATCGAAGAACAAGGATATGACGTGGTTTAATGCAAAAACCTAAGTTGAGTCAAACCGCTTCGAGTCTGATACGGATAACCGCTTGATCAGGCCCGGAATAAGCGGGGATTTTTTTGTTTGAAATATACCCCGTGGGGGTACATTGAAGCGAAACGCAAACAAATATGGAGGAATCACTATGGAAAAAGCACTGTCGGCCCCCAACGATCAAGCGATGCTGCAAATTACCGGCATGACCTGCGCCGCCTGCGCGGCCCGGATCGAAAAAGGGTTAAACCGGCTTCCCGGCGTGGAGCAGGCGAACGTGAACCTGGCGCTGGAGACGGCCCAGGTGACGTATGAGCCGGGGCAAGTATCGCTGGAGCAAATCATCGATAAAGTTAGCAAGCTCGGATACGGAGCCATTCCCAAGCCTTCGGAGCAGGAGTCGGAGGACATCCGGACCCGGGAGATCCGCAAGCAGAGAAACAAGCTGATCGTGTCGGCAGTGCTGGCATTTCCGCTGCTGTGGGCGATGGCCGGGCATTTCTCCTTCACCTCGTGGATCTGGACGCCGGAGCTGTTCATGAACCCCTGGTTCCAGCTGGCGCTGGCGACGCCGGTGCAGTTCATCATCGGGCGAGGCTTTTACGTCGGCGCCTACAAAGCGCTGCGCAGCCGCAGCGCCAATATGGATGTGCTGGTCGCGCTCGGCACGTCGGCGGCGTATTTTTACAGTCTATATTTGAGCCTGGACGCCCTGAGTATGCCGCATGGGCATACCCCCCAGCTGTATTATGAGACGAGTTCGATCCTGATCACGCTGATCCTGCTCGGCAAATGGTTCGAAGCGCTGGCCAAAGGCCGTTCCTCGCAGGCGATCAAAACGCTGATGGGGCTGCAGGCCAAGACGGCGCTTGTCGTCAAAGACGGCGTGGAGACGGTCGTGCCGATTGAATCCGTTGTTCCGGGCGACCTGCTGATCGTCAAGCCGGGCGAAAAGATACCGGTAGACGGTATCGTGGCCGGCGGCTCGTCCGCGGTAGATGAATCGATGCTGACGGGGGAGAGCATTCCGGTCGAGAAAAAAGCAGGCAATCCGGTCATCGGGGCGACCGTGAACAAACACGGCGTGCTGCGCGTTCAGGCCACCAAGGTCGGCAGGGAAACGGCGCTGGCGCAGATCATCCGCGTCGTCGAAGAGGCGCAAGGGTCGAAGGCGCCGATCCAGCGGGTGGCGGACGTGATCTCCGGGATTTTCGTGCCGATCGTTGTCGGGATCGCTGTGGTGACGTTTTTGGTGTGGTTTTTCCTGGTGGCGCCGGGCAGCTTTGCGGAAGCGCTGGAAAAAGCGATCGCCGTGCTCGTGATAGCCTGTCCTTGCGCGCTAGGGCTAGCGACGCCGACGTCGATTATGGCCGGCTCCGGGCGGGCCGCGGAGTACGGCATCCTGTTCAAGGGCGGCGAGCATCTCGAGACCGCCCAAGGGCTCGACGCAATCGTGCTGGATAAGACCGGCACGATCACGCGGGGGCAGCCGGAGCTGCGGCAAGTCGTCCCGGCCGGGGGCTGGGACGAAGCGGAACTGCTCCGGCTCGTGGGCGCCGCCGAGCGCAGCTCCGAGCATCCGCTCGCGGATGCGGTCGTTGCCGGGGCGCGGGCGCGCGGCCTGGATCTGCCCGAGGCGACCGCCTTTGAGGCGGTGCCGGGGCATGGTATTGCGGCGGCCGTAGAAGGGCGCCGGGTGCTCGCCGGCACGCGCCGTCTGATGGCGCGGGAAGGCGTCGACGTCTCCGCCGCGCTGCCGGAGATGACGGCGCTGGAAGCCGCCGGCAACACCGTGCTGCTCGCCAGCGTGGACGGCGTCTACGCCGGCATGGTCGCCGTGAGCGACACCGTGAAGGACACGTCCAAAGCCGCGGTGGCGCGGCTGAAGGCGATGGGGCTTCACGTGGTCATGATCACCGGCGACAACGAGCGCACGGCGAAGGCGATCGCCGCCGAGGTCGGCATCGACGAGGTGCTCGCCGAGGTGCTGCCGGAAGGCAAAGCCGCCGAAGTCAAAAAGCTGCAGGAGCGCGGCCTGAAGGTGGCGATGGTCGGCGACGGCATCAACGACGCCCCGGCACTGGCTGTGGCCGACGTCGGCATCGCCATCGGTACGGGCACCGATGTGGCGATGGAGGCCGCCGACGTGACGCTGATGCGCGGCGACCTTGAGGGCGTGCCGGACGCGATCGCGATGAGCAAGCGCACGATGGGCAACATCAAGCAGAACCTGTTCTGGGCGCTCGCTTACAACACGATCGGCATCCCGGTGGCGGCCGTGGGCTTCCTCGCCCCTTGGCTCGCCGGCGCGGCGATGGCCCTCAGCTCGGTATCCGTGGTGCTGAACGCGCTGCGGTTGCAAAGAGTGAAGCTGTAAGCCTGGCAGTTGGCTGGGCCAAAGCAGGAAACTGAAGGAGATTGGCATTAACAAGCCCCAAGCGATAGCCGTTCCATATCGGCTTCGCCTGGGGCTTGTTGTTCAGTATCCGCCAATCTATTGGAATTTCTCCAATGAGAGGGGCGTGGGTAATAAGCTTATGCCGCTTAGATCGCTGGAATCTAGCGAATACGGTGAACAAGCTGCTATAAAACATGAAGACATGCAACCGGGGGAGCGGAGGCGCCGCGCGGCGTTATTTTCTATGGTAATCAGGTTATGGTTTTTCATAAATGACCCCTTGCTCATAAAGCCCTTGGATGAGCAGCTTCATGAGCTGCACACTGCTGACGAGCGCAGGCACATCGGGGTGTTTGACACTTTCCGAAAAACTTAGCGACGCTTCGTGCGCTTTGAGCCGGAGCTTGATGTGCGCGCCCGGATGCAGTTCCAGCGCCTCGGCCAGGCCGTCCTGCTTGAGGACGGGGCGCAGCAGGCCGGGGTGCGACGCCCGCGCGCGGAACCGCTTGTTCAAGGCGGAATCGGGCAGCGCGGCAGGCCGCAAACGCCCGGAAAGCAAGCCGGGCGCCGGGCGCTTGGCGGAGCAAAGATCGAACTCCAGCTTGCGGCGGGGCCGGTAGCTGTATTTTATGCCGATAACATGCGCTTGGCCGGAGGAACTGGAGCTGGGGTCGGCCAAGGTGACGATGCATTCCCCAAGCTCGTGGGGAAGTCTGACGCGCACATGCTGTCTCGTATATTTCAGCCCATGAAGTTTCGCGGCCGCGTACGTGCCTCCGCCGGTTTTGGCAAATTCCTTCAAAAGCGCCGCCGATTTGGACTCCCACCACGGTTTGCGAATCTGTTTAGTCTGCGTCATGCTTCTCCTCCTCTTTGCCCGGCGCCCGGTTTGAGGGCAGCCTGCCTTCACGGCGCAACGCTTCCCGCAGCAGGTATTCGATATGACCGTTTACGCTTCGGAATTCGTCCGCTGCCCAGCGTTCCAAAGCTTGATACAGGATCGGGTCAAGGCGAAGAGGGAAGCTTTTTTTGCTGGCCATTATGATTGGCGTCCTTTTAGTAAAGCGTGCTTGTGTTGATGACCGGCTGGGCGGAACGGTCGGAAACGACGGCAACGAGCAGGTTGTTGATCATCGCGGCTTTGCGCTCATCGTCCAGCTCCACGACCTGACCCGCCTGCAGGCGTTCGATCGCCATCTGCACCATCGTGACGGCGCCGTCGACGATTTTCTCGCGCGCGGCGATGATGGCTTCGGCCTGCTGCCGCTGCAGCATGGCGCTGGCGATTTCGGTCGAATACGCTAAATGGGTGAGGCGCGTTTCAATCACTTTAACGCCGGCGATCGCCAGCCGGTTTTGCAGTTCATCGGTCAGCTCCACCGCGATTTCTTCGGTATTGCCGCGCAAGGAGAAGCTTGCCGTGTCCGGTTGGTCGTAAGGGTACTTGCTGGCGACGTGGCGTAGGGCCGCTTCGCTCTGAATTTCCACGAACGTTTCGTATTCATCGACCTCAAACAAGGCTTTCGCCGAATCGACGACCGCAAAAACAACGACGGTTGCGATTTCGATCGGGTTGCCGTTCACGTCGTTGACTTTCAGCTTCGCGCTGTTGAAATTGCGGACTCGCAGCGAAACTTTCCGGCGGCTTGAGAGCGGGACAGCCAGGTATAATCCGCTTTTGCGAATGACGCCGAGATAACGTCCGAAAAAAGTCACGACGGCCGCCTGGTTCGGCTGTACGATCGTAAGGCCGGTGAGCAGCACGAAGGCGATGGCGCAGGCGGCGATTCCGCCAATCACGGGCAGCGCGCCGGAAAGCGAGATCAAATAGACGCCGGCGGCCGCGAGTGCCAGGATAAACAGCAAGGCGGCAAAGCCGTTCAAATAAGACATTTCTTTTTCCTTATACATACGGGAACACTCCTTCAAAATAATAAAGTCATATTGTATTGATATTTTTATGATATCACTTTTGCAATAAAATGTAAATTGTTCATTTTAAAAAAGGGCTGACAACAACAAGTATCCCTGATAATTTCCAGAATTCCCGCAAAAGTTCAGGTTTTCGAGCGATACTATCGCCCGCCGAAAATCTAACGGTTGTAGCAGCGGCTATTTTGCGAAAAAAGACCTTTTCTAAATTCTAAACATTCCTGTGTAGGTTAAGATTTCGTCTTTGAAAAAAACAGGAGCGCCTCGTATGATAGGGGTGTCGACGGGTCAAAAGCCCTTAAAACCTATCAGGAGGCGCTTACTATGAAGTCTACTCGAATTCAAACCACAAATCAACGGATTGAACGAATTACCATGCAGCATGCGATCATCGGGATTGACATCGCCAAGGATGTTCATGCCGCCCAAGTGACCGATTTTCGGGGGCGTGTCCTGACACCACGCCATCTGTCGTTCGCAAACACGCGGGAAGGCTTTGAGAAGCTTCTGCGCTGGACGTGTGACGTACAGGACAAACACCATCTATCCTCACTCATCGTCGGCATGGAGCCCACAGGCCACTATTGGTTCAATCTCGCGAATTGGTTACGGGAGCAAGGGATCACGGTGGTACTGGTGAACCCGGTAACAGTGCATCGTAATAAGGAAAATCGCGACAATTGCCCGTCCAAGAACGATCCCAAGGATGCATTGAACATTGCCGACGTAGTTAGCCGAGGCTTCTACACGGACTATACGCCAGAGGCGGCTGTTTTCAAACGACTCAAGGCGGTTATGAGTGATCGAGAATTTTGGGTCAAGCAGCAGGTGAGCCTGGGAAATCGCATTATCCGCTGGATCGATCTGAAGTTTCCGGAATTCCGTTCGGTCTTCCCGGATTGGACAGTTTTGCGTTCTCTGGCGTCGCTCCGCGCCTTTCCGTTGCCGTCCGACTTGCAGGGTCTTCGTACGGATGACGTGATCGAAGCTTGGCGTGAGCAAGGGATGAAACGTGCGGGCGGAGTAAGTGGCAAAGCGAAGGCCGCCCGGCTTCTTCTGGTGGCTGCACATAGTATCGGCGATATACAGGCACTTGAAGAAGCGCGGCGTGACCTGCAGCGTTTGCTGGATGCGTATGAATATGCCGTCAAGTCGCTTGAGGAGATCGAGCAGGAAGTCAAGAAGTTACTAGGCTGTATTCCGCTAGCTGGGCAGTTGCGAAGTATTAAAGGCCTTGGAACCATAACGATCGCGGCCCTTCTGGCTTGTGCCGGAGATTTGCGTAACTATGCCCATGGGCGTCAACTGCTGCGCCGGGCCGGTCTGAATCTAGCGGAACGTACTTCGGGCAAGTTCAAAGGACAGATCAAGCTCTCCAAGCGCGGGGACAGCATGCTTCGCAAGTATCTCTACCTGGGCGTGCTGGGCTTGGTTGGCCAACATCCGGACTTTAAGCGATGGCATGAGTACAACCTGAAGAAAGGAATGAAGAAGATGGCTTCAATCACCAAGTTAATCGGCAAACTCGCTCGAATCCTCATTGGCATGGTTCAGAAGGGGGAACCGTATCGCTCCGAGATAGCGGTCCACCGAGTCGCCTAGCCTAAATCTATTGACGTAACCGAGCCTGGCTGATAATCCGTCGTCATACGAAGATTGACTCGTTCGCAGGATTCGAACAAAGAAAGCAACACAGAACCGAGTTTCGCAACCGTAAGGGCAAATGACCCATCTTTTAAACGCAATCGGTCTCCACGCCTTGGACAGGTACAACGAAGGAATGTAAGGGCGAAGACCCGTAGAGACATGGGAGGGTGAACCTCCAGGGGCCGAGTGGAGGGTGCAGGAAACCATTTTTTGGAGAAGTGCAAAGATGCACGACTTCTGTTCCTGCACACCCTTTTGCAAGAAACCACGGCTTTTTGTCCGGAGCTCCCCCATCTCTTCGCTTTTCAAGGTAGCGAAATCCTGCGAATAAGTGAGTATTCGTGAGAAAACTTCTTAAATACGAGGGACGGTTGTGATCGCCGTTATTTGCCTGATTCTAAGCCAAAATAGCCGGATTTAAGTGAAATAAGCGCTATGGCATCCGTTACAATTTGAAATCAATGTTTCTGGAACAAATAGTGGTTATGGCAACCGTTAGAATCGCCAGTTATATCAACGCCGACTTGTCAATCCCATAACGCCTGCTTGTCAATCCCATAACGCCTGCTTGTCAATCTCATGCCTCAAAAGTTGGGCCTCTAAACTATTTAGTTGTTTATCCTTGTATATAAACTTAAATTAAGGAATAATGATTGACTAATCGTCGTATTAATTGTATTTTTAGGTCGTAATTATGTTTTGAACTAAAATAGGTGGTTTTGTTTAGTCTTAAATGGGTTGCTTGGTTTAGCTTTTAAACCCTCAGCATGGGGGACAACATGCAGGGGGGATCGGCTCGGGAGTATCGTTGTTCCTTTTCTATGATAAGATCGGGATATCTTTTGACAGCTGGGGGTTGAAGTCATGTTTTGGAAGCGCTTATCTTATCAAAGAAAATTGTTGCTCGTGCTTATCGTCGTCAGCAGTCTGCCGGTGCTTCTGGTGGGAACGATCGCCTACCGGAAGTCTTCGGAAACCTTGATGATGCGGACGGAGCAGGATCTGCAGGTTATTGCCGGACAGTTGATTTCGGCGATTCAGAAACAAGTCAGCGATTTCGACCGTTTCAGCATTTTGCCTTACTATATGCCGGAAGCGTTTACAATTTTTAATCGGCCTTACGTTCCCGAAGAGGACTGGGGGTCGGCCGAGCTGAACGCGCAGCGGCAGCTGATTCGTTTAATGAGCGCGTATCCTTCGATTAACAAATCGATTAAAGCGATGGTTCTGTACGGCAACAACGGCCGGATCAGCGGGTATCAGCTCAGTGGAAGTTCCTCCATCAACCGGGCCTACGACGTGAAGCAGGAAGACTGGTATCAAGAGGCGTTGGAGAAAAAAGGCGGCTTCGTCGTCTCGGGCTTGCATGAGGTGGGGCAATTCGAAGGGGGATCGTTCGAGGCCGTCACCGTATCGAGAATGCTTCTGGACGAGGAAATGCGTCCGCTCGCGGTGATCGCCATTCATATTTCTCCCGATTTCATCGAAAATATCATTGATTCCTCCGGGCTGCAGGATACCGCCGTGACCGTCGTCGACGCAAATCATCGGCTGATCTACGCTTCGGATGAACAAGTTGCCGCGCGTCTGCTGGAACGTCCGCTTGACGCAGGCGCGAGCGGCGGCGTCTGGACGGCGGAGAGCAAGGTCGATAACCGGAGGGTGAAGTACAGCGGTGTGGTGAGAAAAAACAATTATTTGGGCTGGACGATCTACGTGGGCAAAAACCAGCAGGTGATCCTGCAGGGCAGCAACACCATACGCAAATATACGCTTGTGATCGCCGCCCTTTTGACGGTAGCCTCGGCGCTCGTATCCTGGCTGCTCGCCGGCAATCTTTCGCGCCCGATCAACCGGCTGATCCGCTCCATGCGGAGCGTCGAGACCGGGAAATTCGAGGTTCTGGAAGCGCCGACCCGGTATGACGAAATCGGGCAGCTGCACTTGAGTTACGCGCGTATGGTCAGGCGGCTGGACGAGTTGGTCCAATCGATCGCGGAGAAGGAGCGGCAGAAGCGAAAGGCCGAGCTGTACGCGCTGCGGGTGAGGATTCAGCCGCATTTTTTGTACAACACGCTCAACTCGATCCGGATGCTGGCCATGTTGCAGCAGTCCCCGCAAATCGCCAAGCTGATCCATGCCCTGAACCGTTTGCTCCAATCCTATCTAAAGCTGAACGATGAGCTCATGCCCTTGTCCAAGGAGATCGATCTGCTGCGGGATTACGAGCAATTGATGGATCTGCGCTACACCAATACGTTTGCCGTCGAGTGGGACGTGCCTGAAGAATTGCTGGACGCGGGGGTACCGGCGATGCTGCTTCAGCCGATATTGGAGAATGCCATTTTTCACGGTTCCCGGGGACTGGACCGCAAGCTGGCGATCCGCGTAACAGTTTCGCTGCTGGAGCGTGACCGCCGCAAGCTTTGCCTTGAAATCAAAGATGACGGAGTCGGGATCGCGGAGGAGCAGATCGCGCGCCTGCTGGAGGAGCGGTCCGGGGACGAAGCTTCCCATATCGGCATCAACAACGTCAACGACCGCATCCGGCTGTGGTTCGGCAGAGAATACGGCCTTGCCGTTCAACGCTTGGAGCCGGGGACCGCCGTGATCATGACAATACCCTATAAACCGTTGAAGCGCGAGTTCAAAAAGCCGGGTTTTCAGGACCGGGAAGGCTGGAGGAAGCCGGGGACTGAGTAGCTAAAATGGGGGACTTGAAAAGGGGGATTAGAAATGTGGAATCTGCTAGTTGTGGAGGACGAACCCATCGTCAGAATGGGGCTGCGGTATATGGTGGATTGGGAGGCGCAGGGCGTGTGCTGGAAAGCTGAAGCCGCCAACGGCGAGGAGGCGGTGAAAGTGCTGGAGTCGGAGGAGATCCATATCGTGATGACCGATATCCGCATGCCGGGCATGGACGGGATCGAGCTGGGGCGCTATATCCGCAGCCATTGGCCGCAGCATATCCAAATGATCTATTTGAGCAGTTATGACGATTTTCCTTATGTCAAGGAAGCGATTCGCTTGAACGCGCTCGATTATCTCCACAAGCCCACCATGGACGAGGAGGAAGTGAAAGGGGCGCTGCAAAAAGCGGTCAAGCTGCTGGAGCAAAACACGTCCAGGACGCTCCCGGCATGGCCGGAGGAGGAGCGCAACGCTTGGCTGATTTCCCTGCTTGATACGTATACTTATCCGCGGGAAATGCTGGTGCCGGAGCTTGCGCCGGAAGGATCGCTGTCCCAAGGGCTGTGGCTTGCCGCTATCCGCCTGCGGGGCGATGCCGCGGATCAAATCGCTGCGGGGGAAGCCAAGGATCATCTGAAATTCATCTCGATCCGATATCTGATTGAAGAATACGTGGGCCGGGACTTTGGCGGACTCGTCTTTCACCGGGGCCGCCGGGAAATCATCTGGCTGGCGCCGGCCGTGCCGAAGTCGGGGGCGGGCGGCCGCTGCGGCAGGGAGCAGTACCTGGAGCGGCTGCGGAGCAAAATCTTCGAGCTGCTCAACGCCTCGATCGTCTATTCCTTTAGCTCCGTTTACGGGGACCCGCAGCACATTCCCGAGGCTTACCTGGAAGCCGAATTGAAGTTTCCGGTGAACCAGCAGAGCGACAGTTTGCATATCCGCCTGGCGAAGGAATATGTGGATGGCCACCTGCTGGAGGATATTACGCTGCAGAAGGTGGCGGACTCCATTCCGATCAGCCCGGGTTATTTAAGCCGCATTTTTCTGAGGGAAGTGGGCGAAAGCTTCAGCGAATACGTGATCCGCAACAAAATCATCCACGCCCAGAAGCTGCTGCGGGAAACGAACAAAAAGGTGTATGAAATCGCCGAAATCCTCAGCTACACGAATCCGCATTATTTCAGCAAGCTGTTTAAAGAACGGGTGGGGATGACCCCGCTAGAATACCGGAACCGTTAGTTAGTGCAAAAAAAGATACCAAAAAACAGGATTCGTCTATCGGACCGTCATTGAAAGGCGGCGGACGGCCATAATGCGTACGCGAAGTGTACGAAATGACAAACGCTGCTTATACCCGGCTGCGGCCCTCGGATAGTAGACTTAAAGCAGGTAAACAAGCGGAGCGCTTGCATACCGAAAACTTACATCATATATAACGGGGGGACGCTTGTGAGAAAAAAACGCTTAACGGCAGTACTGGCGGCGATGACGGCGATCGTATTGATGTTATCGGCCTGCGGAGGAGGCGCCGGATCGAAGAACGCCGCCGCAGGAAACGGGGCGGGAGGCGAGAAGGCCCAGACGGCCGTGACGATCTGGGTGCTGAATGATCAACAGGCTTATTTGGAACCGATCATCAAAGAGTTCGAGAGCAAAAATCCGGACATCAAAGTGGAGCCCACCTTCTACGGCACCGACCCGCTGAAGGAATCGCTCAAGGTAGCCGCCGCTTCAAAGACGCTGCCGGACATGTGGTTTACTTGGGGCGGGTCGCTTGGTTCATTTTATCCTGAAAACGGTCTCACCATGGATTTGACCCAAATCGCGGCCGAGCATAAATGGGACGAGATTTACAACCCCGCGGCGCTCGACCTGGTCAAATTCGACGGGAAAATCACGGGCGTACCGTTCCATCTCGCCTCGCTGGGGGTATTTTATCCGAAAGAGCTGTATACCAAATTAAACCTGACTCCGCCAACCACGTTCGCCGAGTTTGAAGGCCAACTGCAAACGATGAAGGAGGGTGGGATTACACCTTTTGCCGTCGGCGGCAAGGGCGGCTGGATGCTGATGCGTTGGGTTGAGCAGCTGATCGAACTTTACGGCGGCCCGGAACTCCATGACAAGCTGAACGCCCTGGAAGCTTCTTGGGACGACCCGGCCGTGGTGCAAACTTTTGCCAAGCTGAAGGAATGGTCCGATAAAGGTTATTTCGAAAAAGGCTTCATTACGCTGGACCCGCAGGAAGCGGAGACGCCGCTTTACAGCGCGCAGCAAGGTTTTGCGCTGGAGGGGGCATGGGTTGATCTGAGCTTTGCCCAGGCGGGGGCCGATCCGAATCAGTTCGGCATCTTTAAATTCCCGAACGATCAGCAGCCGGTGCGGATGTCCAGCTTTGCGGAAATGTTCCAAATCAACGGAAGCTCCGATCCGAAGGTGCAGGAGGCTGCCGTAAAACTGGGCGAATATATTACCGGTCAAGAAGTTGTGGATCAGTATATCGACCAGTACGGTTCGCCGGCCCTGAAGCAGTTCAAAACATCCGCGCAGTCGCCGCACACTTCCGAAATGGCCGGGATGATCGGGGAAGGCAACTTCCTGATCGCGGACCAGGCTTTGCCGCAGACGGTGGTGCAAAAGCTGTTTGAGGCTCAGGATGCCGTCGTGCTGAACGAATGGACGCCTGAGCAGGCGGCCAAGGAAATTCAGAAAGCCGCCGAGTCGTATAAAAACAACTAGAACGATAGGCGTTTGGTGCTTAGCTTTCAGGGAAGCGGCCTGCCGGCCGCGCCCTGAAAGCCGTTTACCGGATTTGGAGGGAGGCGCTTATGAAACTGAAGGCTTGGAAGCCGTGGACATTTTTGCTGCCGGCGCTGCTCATTTATCTTGTCGTTATTGTCATACCTTCTCTATACACGCTGCAGCTTAGCTTGTACAGCTGGAACGGAATTTCTCCCAAGAAAACGTTTGTCGGGCTGCAAAACTATATTTATCTATTAACGGAGGATACGGTATTCGGAACCGCGTTAAAAAATAATGTGCTATGGCTGGCCGGTTCGCTGACGATCATTATCGGCCTCGGCCTGCTGCTGGCGCTGCTGCTCAACAGGAGTTTGAAGGGCAGATCGATTTTCCGCAGTGTATTTTATTTTCCCTATGTATTGTCCGGAATCATCGTTGCACTCATGTGGACTTGGCTTTACCATCCGACGCGGGGGTTCATCAACACGGTGCTCGAAGGGATCGGGCTTGGAAGTCTGGCCCATCCTTGGCTGGCCGATCCTAAAACGGCGCTGTACGCCGTGTTTGTCGCCGCGGTGTGGCAGGGCGTGGGACTGCCGATGGTGCTGTTTCTCGCCGGGCTGCAGAGCATCCCGAAGGACTGCTATGAAGCGGCGCTCATCGACGGGGCGAAGCCGTTCCAATCTTTCCGCTTTATCACGATTCCACTGCTTAGCGAAACCTTTGTGATCGTTTTCGCGACCACGATGGTTAATGCCATGAAAGTATATGACATCATCTACGGCATGACGGCGGGAGGACCGGCCCAAAGCACGCAGGTGCTGTCGTCCTGGATGTATTATCAGACCTTCAAATTCAACAACATCGGTGTGGGCTCGGCCATTTCCTGGTTCCTTGTATTTGTCGCGATGGTCGTGATCATTCCTTACGTATATTACACAAACCGGAAATCTCACGTATGATTTTCACGGAAAGGGGGTGTTGTCTCCGATGGAAGAAACGCAAAAATCCGCCGCTTCGCGGGCAGTTTCCTATATATTGCTGTTTGGCCTGGCGGTGATATTTCTGGTTCCGATTGTTTTCATCGCCATGACAGCGCTGAAGTCCAACGCCGATTTGATGCGAAATCCCGTATACGCTCTGCCGGAGACGCTGGCGTGGAGCAATTTTGCCGAGGCCTGGGATAAAATGAAGCCTTATATCGGCAACAGCCTGTTCATTTCGGTTGTGAAGGTGCCGCTCGGCATTCTCGTCGAGGCGCTGGCCGCATATGCGCTGACCCGGATGGGGTTTAAATGGGCGGACGCGCTGTTTGCCATGTTTCTGATTGGGATGATGATCCCGTTCCAGGCTACGCTGGTGCCGCTGAACATGATGCTGAATCACTTTGGGCTGGCAAATACGTATCCCGGCATTTTTATCGTGTATATCGGCTTCGGCATTCCCTTCGGCATCATGGTGCTGCGGGGCTTTCTCCGCTCCATTCCCAAGGAGCTGGACGAAGCTGCATACATTGACGGGTGCGGGGAGCTGGGCAAGTTTTTCCGGATTATTTTGCCGATTGCTATGCCGGCTATAGCTACGCTGGTGATTCTCGACTTTTTGTCCACATGGAATGAATTTTTGCTGGCGCAAATATTTATCACGAAAGATTCGATGCAGCCGGTTACTGCGGGCTTGCTTACGTTCCAGGGGCAGCATTCCACGAACTATACGCTGCTTAGCGCGGCGGTGCTGATTTCGATCGTGCCGATTTTGGCCGTGTATTTATTTTTCCAAAAATACTTTGTGTCGGGGATGGCCGGAGCGGTGAAGGGTTAGAAAGCGGGGTGGAGGTAAGAAAGCAAGCGAGCGACCGGATCGGAACGGATTGGATCTGAACGGATCGAAACGGAATTGCACGATCGAAACGGATCGGAATGGGACGGCGGGATGGGACGGGATGGTCAAACTGAGCAGCCCGCCGAGACCCGTAAAACCAGAGCCTATGTTTCCGAAGCAGGTTTTGCTCGAAGCTTATTCAAAGAAGTAACGCTCACAAAACTTTTAGGAGGTTGCATATGAAGATTATGGAGCAAACCAGCATGGGACGGATATGGTCCGACAAGCCCGCCAAATCGGTCTTGTTCAAGTATTTTCCGTTTCTTGCCGAAGAGGAGCATATCGCGTTTACTTATAAAATGATGACGCTGGGGCAGTTTCTGGAACGGCGGATGGAGCTCGGGTTTCCGGCCGGGGAACGGGATGCGCTGCTGCGGGAACTGGCTGGGGTGCCTTCCGGCGAAGCCGCCGCGCCGAGTCGCGAGTCGGGGAGCGGGAAGGACCGGCTTGCGGACGTGCGGGTCGAAGGGGGCGGCGTGGTCAGCTCGCCGGAGCGTGCGGCCAAGTGGGACGTGTTTGAGCTGGAGCTTAAAGGGCCGTCGCAAGGCAACCCCTATACCGATGTGGAGTTGGCCGCAGTGTTCAGCTATGACGGTGGGAGCCGCTTTGTGCGGGTTCCGGGGTTTTACAACGGGGACGGAAGCTATAAAATCCGCCTGATGCCCGACCGGGAAGGGGGGTGGACGTACCGGACCGAGAGCACGGTCAAGGCGCTGGACGGGCTGGAAGGGACGTTTGTTTGCGATCCCCCTGCCGCCGGCAATCACGGTCCGGTGCGCGTGCAGGATACGTTCCATTTTGCTTATGAAGACGGTACGGCGTATTTGCCGTTCGGCACGACCTGTTATGCTTGGACGCACCAGGGAGAAGAGCTGGAACAGGAGACGCTGAAATCGCTGGCCGGATCGCCTTTCAACAAAATACGCATGTGCGTGTTCCCCAAGTCATATTTGTACAACCGCAATGAACCGCAGCTGTATGCGTATGAAGGTTCTTTGGAGAAGGGCTGGAATTTCAGCGTGTTCAACCCGGCCTTTTTCGAGCATCTGGAGCGGCGGATCGCCGATTTGGGGCGGCTGGGGATCGAGGCCGATCTAATTCTGTTTCATCCGTACGACCGCTGGGGATTTTCGGAAATGGACCGGGAGGGAGACGATCTTTATCTGCGCTACATTGTGGCCCGTCTGGCGGCGTACCGGAATGTCTGGTGGTCGCTGGCCAACGAATACGACCTGATGTGGGCGAAAAGCGCGGAGGATTGGGAACGCTACGCCCAAATTATCCAGGAGAACGATCCCTACGGACATTTGCTGTCCAATCACAACTGCCTTACCTTCTATGACCACAGCAAGCCTTGGGTGACCCATTCCAGCCTGCAGCGTATCGATGTGTACAAAACGTCGGAAGCGACCCTGGAGTGGCGGGAGCGCTGGGGCAAGGCCGTCGTCATCGACGAATGCGCCTACGAAGGCGATATCGACCAGGGCTGGGGCAATATCACCGGCGAGGAAATGGTGCGCCGCTGCTGGGAAGGGATGATCCGCGGCGGATATGTCGGCCATGGTGAAACGTACCTGAACGCTGAAGAGATATTATGGTGGTCCAAAGGCGGGAAGCTGGTCGGCGACAGCCCGGCGCGGATCGGCTTTTTGCGCCGGCTGGTGGAGGAGGCGCCGGGGCAGCGCTGGGAGCCGGTGAAGTCCGATTGGGACCTGCCTTGCGCGGGAATCCGCGATGAGTACTATATGTATTATTTCGGCTTCAATCGGCCGAAGTTCAGAATATTCCAATTGCGGCCGGGCGTCCGGTATAAAGTGGACATTATCGATACGTGGAATATGACGATTACCGAAGTTGCCGGTTCGTTTGAAGGAACGTTCCGCGTAGACCTGCCCGGCAGACCGTATATGGCCGTTCGGCTGACCCGGACGGAGTAGGACGGATTAGGACATATTAGGCCAGATTAGGGGCGGCAGGCTCTTCCCATTCAGGGAAGGGCCTGTTTGCTTTGCCGCCGGCTTTGGTAAGTGTTGAAATTTCTGCGGGAATACAGGCATTTGATGATCCGCTTCCGGCCGCTGGAACGACGATGACTACCAACTGTCGGCCTTCAAAATAGCGGAACTTTATGTTCTTATTTTTTGGAGCCTGCCATGTTCATCGCCATTAACGGAAATTTTTGTCCTTATATACCTGCGAATGGTCCAGACCGCGGGTATTTCCTTGCGATTCGAGAAAATAGCGACATAAAATTCCCCTATTGTACTCAAAATGGGTGATATCGCCGAAATAGGGGCATTTTTTGTTCTTATCTTTTTCGCCGAGGTTTCTCGGCAGCCTGGTTTTGTCCATTCCATTCCATTCTATTCCTTGCTGAATTCAAGTCGCGTCCTGCTCATCAGCGCAACAGCGATCTGACGATCTTCGCTAAACGTGAGATGCCCTCCTCAAGCTCGCCCGGCGCGGCGTAGGCGTAAGAAAGGCGCAGCCGGTCGTTGGCTTCCCGGTCGTAAAGATGCCCGGGGTTGATCAGGAGGCCCGCTTGCAGCGCGGCGTCGAACAGCCTACGCGGCGCCAGGGAAGCATTCAGCTTCAGCCAAATGTAGAAGCCGCCGTGCGGTGCTTCCCAGGTGGCCAGGCCGCCGAAGTGTTTCTCCAGCGCGGACAAAGCTTGATCCCTTCTGGTCCGCAGCGCGGAGCGGAGCCGCTCCAGCCTGGCGTCGTACATCCCGCTTTCCAGCCATTCCGCGGCGGCCTGCTGCGACAGGGCGCTGGAGCCGTAATCGCTCTGCATCTTGATGTCGGCGAGCCGCTCGACAACGGGCGGGGGGCCGGCAATCCAGCCGATGCGCAGCCCGGGGCTCAGCGTTTTGGACAGGCTGCCGACGTACAAAACGCCGCCGCTTTGGTCCCGCGCCTTGAGCGGGAGCGGGGGCGGCGCATCCAGCCACAGGTCCCGGTACACGTCGTCCTCGACGATCGGCAGCCGGGCGGCCTCGCAGCTTTCCAGCAGCAGCCGGCGCCGTTTTTCGCTCATGACCGTGCCGGTCGGGTTGTGGAACGTCGGGATTGTGTACAGCAGGGCTCCATTATACTGTTTGGCATAGGCGGCGACCAGATCGGCCCGCAGCCCCTCCGCGTCCATCGGGATGCCCCGGAGCTTCATGCCGGCCGATTGGAAAACGGGAACCGAATACAGGTAGGACGGCCGCTCCAGCAAAACGGTGGCCCCCCGCGGCAGCAGCCCTACCGAAATGAGCTGGAGCGCCTGCAGCGCGCCGGATACGATGAGCAGCGATGAGGGGGAGGCGGCGATTCCGAGCTTTTTCAGCCTGGCGGCGATGGCTTCGCGCAGCCGCAGATCCCCAGCGGGCTCCCCGTAGCCCAGGCCGGGCATACGGTCCGCCATGCGCCGCAGCAGCTCGCTCATCTCCGCTTGCGGCAGCAGTTCGGGCGACAGCTCCCCCGTCCCGAGCCGGATGATGCCGGGCTGGAATTCGGCCCGGTTGATCTCCTGCACGGCGGGAAGATTCGGGCGCTGCGTCCCGGCGCTTACGTAGCTGTTCCAATCCGGAGGAGGGGCCGCGGCCAGCACGCCCCAGGTTTGGTTGGTGACGCGGGTTCCGCCGCCTTTGCCGCCCTGAATCATCCCCGCGGCCGTCAGTTCGTCCAATGCGGCGACCACGGTGCTGCGGTTGACGCCGAGGCTTTTGGCGAGCTCGCGCTGGGAAGGGATGCGGGTGCCTACCGGCCATTCCCCGCCGGCGATTTTATCGCGGAAATGCTCCATGATCTGCCGGTGCAGCGGAACGGGCGAATGGCGGTCCGGCTGCCATAAAGGTTGCTCCATCGCGTTTTGGTCCTCCTATCCGGTTGGAATCGCTTGTCCTACCCGGTTACTTTATACTCCATTATACGGTTTGGTTGGTTTGATAGCCAACCAAATGGATGGAGCCAGATGGCGGGTTACAAGGTACAATAAGTTTCGTCGGTCAAGTCTGAGAAGATAGGAAGGGGGTGCGCCTTATGGTGGGAGCTGCCTTGCACGGCCTGGTGCTGGCGTTGGGACTGATTTTGCCGCTGGGCGCCCAAAATGTGTTCGTGTTTAACCAAGGAGCTTCGGGACGCAAGCTGGTCCGGGCTTTTCCGGCTGTTTTGACGGCGGCCTTATGCGATACGGCGCTGATTCTGCTGGCAGTGCTGGGTGTGTCGGTGATCGTTCTGTCGGCCGTTTGGCTGAAAACGGCACTGTTTGCGGCAGGCGCCTGTTTTATGGTCTACATGGGCTGGTCGATCTGGCGGACCGCGCCGCGTCAGACTGATGACAAGGGTTCCGGCTTGCCCGCCCGCAAGCAGGCGATGTTCGCCATGTCGGTATCGCTGCTGAATCCGCATGCGATCCTCGATACGGTCGGTGTGATCGGAACGAGTTCGCTCGGATACGCAGGAAGCGCCAAATGGTCGTTCACGCTGGCGACGATTCTGGTGTCCTGGATCTGGTTTTTCGGCCTGGCTATGGCGGGGAGGATGCTCGGGGGCCTCGATCGCGGCGGGCGGATTCAAGCGGTCATCAACCGGATCTCCGCGCTGATTGTGTGGGGAATGGCGGTGTATTTGCTGTATAGCACGGTCTCGATGTTTCTGTAAATGCGCTCAATGGTCTAAATAAGATGCTGCCGCTAATTCAACCTTTTGGCACGGCTTTCCTTTTGAAGGGTGTCCGGCACGGGTCTCCTCCGGCTTGCTTATCGGTCATGAAAGTTTCATAATGGGACTGGAAAATAGATGCAGGCGGTTCAGTTTATTATAACAGGATGGGGAGTGAAAAAGCATGAATAAGTCGAACGAGACGATATCGCTGCTTATGGCCCACCGTTCGATCCGGAAGTTCAGCGGGCAGCCGGTGAGCCGGGAGCAGGTCGAAACGATCGTCGCCGCGGCGCAAATGGCCTCCAGCTCGAGCAACGTGCAGGCTTACAGCGTCATCGCGGTGAACGACCCGGAGCGAAAAAAAACGCTGGCCGCGTTGTGCGGCAACCAGGCTTACGTGGAGCAGTGTCCCGTATTTTTGGTCTGGTGCGGGGATTTGTCGCGATTGAAAAACGCGGCGGAGCGCCATCTTCCCTCACAGGAAACATATGAAGGTTCGGTGGAAAACTTCATCGTCCCCACGGTAGACGCCGCGCTGGCGGCGCAAAATGCCGCCGTAGCCGCGGAATCGCTCGGTCTGGGCATCGTGTATATCGGCGGAATCCGCAACCGGAGCGCCGAAGTGGCCGAGTTGCTCGGATTGCCTGATTTGGTTTACCCCTTATTCGGGATGTGCCTTGGGGTTCCGGACCAGGAGCCGGGAAGGCGCCCGCGGCTTCCGCAGGAAGCCGTATTGCATTGGAACGGGTATGACGCTGCCCGGGAAGAAGAGCTCGTTGCCGCCTATGACGAAAACATGTCCAAGTATTTGCGCGAGCGGACAGGCGGGGCCAAAGATACGCCTTGGTCCGTGCTGATGGCGGAAAAACTCGCGCAACCGTCACGGCTCCACATGCGTGAGTTTTTACGGGAGCGGGGATTTGAATTAAAATAGTTTTCCATGAAAAAACCTGCAGAGTGTTTGCAGGTTTTTTCGTGTTTTACTAGCGATTTGCCGAAGGCATTGCTGTGGTGTGGCGAAAATGTGCACGGGAATCTAACGGTTGTATTAGTCGCTATTTTGCCAAAAAAGCCCCTTTCTAACTTTTAACGGTTGTGAGCGCTGTTATCAGCTCAAATCTGAGCCCAAATAGCCGGGTTTTAGCTAAATAAGCGCTATGGCAACCGTTAGAATTTGAAAACGGCGACATTGGAGCAAATAGCGCTTGTGGCAACCGTTAGAATATTAGTGCAGCTGGAAAACGTCAAATCAGATGGGGTGCGACGCTAGTGGGATTTTGCGAATAGCGGCTTTCCGGTCCGTTGCGAGACAAAAGTGCGCCTAACTGCAGCGAGGCGGGAGCCCGCCCGTCCATGGCCCCTGGGCCAACGCTAAACGGCGCCAGAAGAACGCCGCCGCGGAAACGTCATAGTCATATCCCGTAAAAACGGCGGGTATTCCGGTAAAGTCCTGCGGCGGCTTCCTCCGGGGCAATCCCGTGAATGCCGGCCCAGGCGGCGGCGACGTGCCCCACCATCGCCGGCCGGGTGAGCCGGCCGGAGAAAGGCCCTTCAAAAGGCCAAGGGCCATCGGTTTCGGCCATGACCAGGTCTGCCGGATAGACGCCGGCCAATTCCTGAATGTCCCGCTCATACAGAATATCCGGCGTAAACGAGATGTAGTAGCCGCGATCCGCCATGCGGCGGACCGTATGCTCCGCCCCTTTAAACCAATGGAAGTGGGCCCGAGTCAGCCCATGGCGTTCCAGCATGTCGCAGACGAGCTCGGCGTCTTCGTAAACGGCGTGCAGCACAACGGGTTTATTCCAGCGTTTTGCCGCAAGCATCAGCCTCTCCAGCAGCTCAAGATAAGGTTCAAGATCGAAAGGCCTGCCTTCTTCTAAAGCTTCCTTGCGCAGATAGTAGGGGAGCCCGATTTCGCCGACGGCGATCATTTCGCGGGCATGCTCCTCCATCCAGTTCAAGAGCCGGTCGGCTTCGTCTTCGGTCGGCACGGGCTGTTCGGGATGATAACCGAACGCCGGATAAACGAGGCCGGGATATCGCTCGGCGAAAGACAAATTGAGCCGGGAGGAAGCCAGGTTCATCGATACGGCGATCACGGCCTCCACCTTGTCTTCAGGCATCTCCTGCAGCAGCTTCTCCCGGTCTGCCTCGTCATACAAATCTATATGAACGTGAGCATCAATTTTCGGCCACTGCGCTTCCAGCGGTAAACCCGGCAGTTTGGAGGACATTTTATCTCCTTCTTTCAAGCGGTGGTATATGCCCCTAATTATACCTCTTTATGTAGGCATGTGTCAGCGCGGAGCACCGCTTTGCAATCCATGAAAACTACCTTGCCGACCGGATTTTACCGTGATCTCACATATTTTCTTATGACAAGATTATTCATGTCGTACAATAACAATTATGCGACACTATACATCGCCAACAGGAGGTACACAAGATAATGCAACAGAATTTTTTGACGGCAGTTACTGAACAATATCCGTTCCATTTTTCAAATCAAGACTATCACGACGAGCAGATCATCCAAATGTTTTTGACCGCTTGCTCAAACGCGCCGAATACACGTAGGAATTACTATCGTGCGTTGGAACAATTCAGGCGTTTTTTATCGGGCATGCCGTTTAAGGATGTGACCTGGAGGGAAATCGAAGCTTACAAAATTTATTTGACGCACGGCATTTACCGCGAGTCCGGAAAACCGTTGGCCCCCGCAAGCGTCGCCGCATTCATAGCGCCTTTGAAGTCTTTTTATAAATGGGGAAGCGACCGGGGCATAGGAATTTTTGATCATAATCCGACTCTAAACATCCGCATCCCGACGACGGTGGTAACGAGCCGGAAGCATTATTTGACGCGGAACGAAGTAGGCAGGCTGCTGAACAGTTTGCGAAAAGAGAGCCTACGGAATTACCTCATCGGCCTGTCCCTTGTGCTGCTTGGCCTGCGCGTTTCGGAACTCACCGGGATCAAGTGGGGAGACTTTCATACCGATCCGATGGAGACCTCGATCTGGTTAACGATTTCCCACGCCAAAAGGGGAAAAAGCAGAGAGGTCAAAATTCCCCCGCAGTTATGGAGATTGTATCAGCAACACGCTCAAAATTTGTCGAATTGTGACGAACCAGAAGCGGAGTTGCGGCTTTTTCCGATTACGCCAAGGCAAATCGAACGCATCATTAAACGGGCAGCTCAGCGGAGCAACATCAGTAAAGAACCGACACCGCACTGGCTGCGTCATACGAATGCAACGCTGGCGCTGCTTCAGGGCGCGTCGCTGCAGCAAGTGCAAGAAACGCTCGGACATGCGCATATAAACACGACACAGCGCTATCTTCACACCGTGGAGCAGATGAAAAAAGCGGCGCCTGACTTCGTTCAGGACTGCCTGATGGAGTTTATAGAACAAAAACAATAGTTCTTTTTCTCTATTTTCGGACTAATTTTAATGCAAATTTCGCTCTTTTGTCCTATAATGTAACATAAATGAATTACAATCCTTGCCACATTTCGACCAGTTTCTTCCTGATTGATGTCGCATAATTGTTATTGTACGACATTTACCGTTTTTTGACCGTTGGCTCTGAAATTATGAGGTGATGCGCGGTGAAAGTTGACGGAAAATCGTGATTTTTTCTTATTGACCTGTAGCGTTGATGTTAGAAAAACCACCTAGGAATATGACGGGCAAGTGACGACACAGGGTTTAGGGGGCAAAACTTGTTGATTGGTCCGAATGAATTCGTGGATGACTTGTATACGGATAATAACCCCGATACGGTGAAGTGGTTTGACATGCTCATGCGAAAACATCCAGAAACCTATCATCACTGCGTACGGGTAGCCATGCTTGCGGAGAAGATTGCGGAGCCGCTGGGCATCGGCGGGGCGGAGAAGGACAGTTTAATACGGGGCTGCTTCATGCACGACATCGGAAAAACGATGATACCGCGCGACATTATCGAGCATTGCGGGCCTTTGACGCAGCGGCAGTGGAATATCATCAAGCTTCATCCGGTGGTTGGCGCCGAGTTGGTGGAGGTGAATCCGGCCTTTGGGCCGGATATTGTCGCTGTCGTTCGATGGCATCATGAGCGTTGGGACGGAGGCGGGTATCCCGACGGCTTAAAAGAAGAGGAGATTCCTTTTAACGCGCGGGTCTGTTCCGTGGTCGACGCGTTCGATTCCATGACATCGGACAGGCATTACCGCCTGAAAAGGCTGACGATGAGCGAGGCCAAGCTGGAGCTGCTGCGGCACAGCGGGACGCAATTCGACCCCGACATCGTTCACGCATTGATGAAGCTGTCCGACGACATGCTGAACATTTATTCGATGCTTTAATTTTGGCGCTGCTGTTCCGCGGCCATGCGCTGGGCGATGTCGCGCTTCAGCTCGAGGAACAGCGGGTCTTCGGCCACATCCTCGCGGCGCGGGCGCGGAAAGGGGACTTTGACGGTATGCAGCACCCCGGCCGGACGGCCCGAAAACAGATAAATCGTATCCGACAACATCAGCGCTTCGTCTATGCTGTGTGTGATCAGCAGGACGGAGCGTTTGTTTTCCTCCCACATTTCCAGCAGCCAGCGCTGCATGTCGCTGCGCGTCAAGGCGTCCAGCGCGCTAAACGGCTCGTCCAGGCACATCACCTCCTGGGGAGCGAGCAAGCCCCGCAGGAAGGAAGCACGCTGCTGCATGCCGCCGGACAGCGTATGGGGATACGCTTTTTCAAAGCCGCCCAGCCCCGCTTTCTCCAGCCATTCCCGCACTTCGCTCCGCGAGCCCGCGCGCTTCATTCCGGCGATCTCCCGCGCCAGCACGACGTTGTCCTCGATGCTGCGCCACGGGAACAGCGCCGGCTGCTGCGGCACATAGCTGATGTGGCCGCGCTGTCCGGTCACCTTGGCGCCCTGCAAATAGACCTCTCCTTGACCGGGGGCGGTCAAACCGCCGACAATGTGGAACAAGGTGCTTTTGCCGCAGCCGGACGGGCCGATGATAGAGACGAATTCGCCGGCGCGCACCTCCAGCGAAATATCCCGCAGGACGGGAACTTCCTTGCGACGTTCACGAAACGTTTTGTGGATATGGCGCACCTCAAGCGCTAACGGGGCAGCCGTTTGTTCTCCGATATGAGCATTCATGCGGGCACCTCCCCTTTCTTCCGCCAAACGGATGATGGTTGTTTTTTTACGGCGCATGCTTTAATGATCTTTCCCGTTCGCCGGCTTGTAACGGACCAGCCATTTTTCCAGCAGGGCGACGCAGACGAACATGGCCAGGCTGATGGCGACGATGATGGCGATGGCAACGAAAATTTTATCCGTGCGAAACGACGATTTTTGCAGCAGCATATAGTAGCCGATCCCTTTGTCCGCGCCGATCCATTCGGCGATAACGGCCCCCATCACACTATAGGTCGCGGCGATTTTTACGCCGGAGAGGATGGCGGGAAGGGCATGGGGGACTTCCAGTTTGCGAAAAATCTGGCCTTTGGACGCCCCGATCATCCGCATGTAGTTCAGCATCACCCGGTCCGTGCGGTCCAGTCCGTCCATGGCGGCAACGGCCACGGGGAAAAAGCAGACGAGCGTAATGACGATGATTTTGGGCAGCATGCCGAAGCCGAACCAGATCATAAGCAGCGGAGCCAGCGCGATGCTGGGCACGTTTTGGCTCAAGATGATCAGCGGGTAAAGCGATGCTTTCAGAAACGGCACATAATGCAGCGCAAAAGCGACCAGCAGGCCGACCAGCGTGCCGATGGCGAATCCGGCCAGCATCAGGCGCAGCGTAGCGAAGGTATGCTCCCTTAAACCGGCCGCCTCGGCAGCCGCTTCGCGGCCGATGTCGAGCGGGCTGGGCAAAACCCATTTATCAATATTGAAGAAGATCGTAGCCCCTTGCCAAACAAGCAAAAACAGGATGACCGCCGCAAGCGGCGGCCATACGCTGTTCCACAGGCTGCGGAAATTCATGGGCGGTATTTCGCGGTCAGCTTATCCATGCTGACGCCCTGCGGGTTGTAGGAGATTTTAATCTGCGAAATGATTCCGGTGCTGCCAAACTCGATAACGGCTTCGTTCATCTTTTTGACGATGGCCAGCAGCTCGTCCAAATCGCCCTCCATCGTGGTCTCCAGCGGATTCACCTGATATTTGACCCCGGAGGCCTGAATGACCTCGATTGCGCGGTCGACATACGGAATGACGTCTTCGCCGTTTGGCGTTTTCGGAATGATCTGAATGCTAAGCAGTGCATTTGGCATAAAATTCAGCATCCTTTCTTGGGTTTATTTTTCTTTTTACTCGGCAGGCAAAAAATCGTTTGTAAACGCGGCGCCGACATCAAGCGGCTTCTCCAGCAGCCCGCGCTCGTGCATCCAGTCGGAGTAGTTCTGCCATACTTCCTTTTTCTGCTCGCCCCAGCGGGCCGCGTCATCGCGGTATTTCGGGCTAAGCCACTTCTGGCTGGCGACGACCAGGTCATGGTCCAGTTCAGGCACCGCCTTCAGCAAAATTTGCGCGGCTTCGTCCGGATGATCGGCGGCGTAATTGTATCCTTTGGACACGGCGCGCATAAACGATTTGACCAGCTCCGGATCGTTTGCGATCGTTTTCTCGTTCGTCACGATAACCGGCGTGTAATAGTCGAGCTTATCGGAGTAGTCCTTGACGTACAGCATATCGAGCGGCTCGCCCCGGAGCTCCGCTTCAATGCCGGTCCAGGCGTAGAAAATCCAGGCGAAGTCGATGTCGCGCTTCACGGCGGTGAAGTAGTCGGCATCCCCGATGTTGAGGAATTTGACTTTGCCGACGTCGGCGCCTTCCAGGTCCATGATCGACTTCATGACGGCCTCTTCTACCGGAGATCCCCAACCGCCGTACGTTTTGCCTTCAAAATCCTTCGGCGATTTGATGTTTTTGCCGGCCGGAGCGGCGAAGCCGGAGGTGTTGTGCTGAATGACGGCCGCGATCGATACGAGCGGAACGCCTTGCGTCCGGCTCTGCGTGACGTTCTCCTGCACGCTGACGCCAAACGGCGCCTCGCCGGAAGCGACCATCGCTTCCGCGCCGCCGGAGCCGGGGAGCACGATATCCACGTTCAGGCCTTCCTCCTTGAAATATCCCAGCTCTTTGGCGACGTATAAACCGGTATGGTTCGTGTTGGGGCTCCAGTCGAGCACGAGCTTAACGTCGCGCGGCGCCTTGGCCCCTCCATTGTCCGCGGCGGCACCCGCGGCCGGATTGCCTTCGCTGCCGCCGGCGGCTTGGCCGCCGCAGCCGGCCAGGACCAGCAGGAGGCAGGATAGGGCCGCCGCCAGGGAAGTCCGTTTTTTTCTTTTCACAGCCATTCTCTCCTTCATTTCGTTAAATTTCCGCTAGTTGTGTTCATCTATAACCTGAAGGCGCCCGAAAGCTTTATGGCCATAAGGTCCGGACAATAAAAAAGCGTCCCGGATTCGGGACGCTGATCGGCGGGCGGAATTTAAAACATCCAAAATCATTCCATCCATGACGGCTCCCTACGCTGGCATTATCCAGATCAGGTTTAAGGGTCAGTATCTTGGAGGGATACAATCTCAGCCGGCCGATTCCAGCACCCCTGAACGATTCAACTGCAGAGTTCAATAGTCATTATAATTTTCTCCGGCGCGTCTGTCCAGCCCGGCAAAGGGAGGAGGTTTGAAATATCAGGAGATTTGCTTTCTATTTGGAAAACCGTTATAATTGAACCAATAGATGGTTTGAAAACGTGATATTTCACGTATTGAAAGGGTGCCGCTTTTGCGGATGGAACTTTTTTCAATGTGTGATTTTTTTTGATAGGCTCAACGCTCTTGGTGTGCCCCAATAGCGCCAGGAGCCGTTTTTATTCAGCTCATACAAGCGGCGTTTGGCTGCTTGCCGAATTGGTTGACCAACATCCATTTTGAGGAGGAAAATGATGAGCTACCGTAAAAAACCGTTGGAGGAAATTCCCGAGGAGAACACCCCGGTCTGGTCATGCACCAGCGAGGATTGCAACGGCTGGATGCGGGACAATTTTACGTTCGACTACACGCCGGTATGTCCTTTATGCTCTTCGGAAATGGAGAAGGGGATGAGGATGCTGCCTCAACTGAAAAATCCCACCTTCGATCCCAGAACGTCTTCCTAGGCTAATCCGATTTTTGTATAAATACCGTTGCTTGCCCCCAAACAGCCGTGTTCGCCCCAAAGCGAATGCGGCTGTTTGCCGTTTTGCGGCAGCCGGGAGAAAAAGATTGCATCTCCATTTAAAATCCACTATGTTGGAGGTACTACACGAAAAACAACCAGAAGGGGGGAATTTGCCCGCCTATGCATGGAAATTACAAGGTGGCATCGCAGGTTTTCGACATTCCCTCCGGAAGCAAGCAAAGAAAATTCGCGGTTTTTCTGGCCATTTTGATCGTGGCCATGTCGATGGCGGCGATTCCGCTCGGTTTGAGAAATTCGCCCGGGCTGGAGCTTTTTTTTGCCGCCGCCATCGCCTGGCTGATCTTCGGGGATCTGCTTACCGCCTTTATCGCCTACAGCCAATACCGGGCGTCCGGGATTCCGTCGCTGCTGGTCTTGTCCTGTACCTATCTGTTTACCGGAATCATTACCGCCGCACATATCATTACGTTTCCGGGCCTGTTTTCCGATGCCTGGTATTTTGGCGAGCGCAGCCAGGCCGCGGGATGGTTGTGGGTGTTTTGGCATAGCGGTTTTTCTTTGGGTATATTATTGTACGTGCTCACGCAATCGATATGGCCGAAGCCGATCGGGAAAAAGGAGCATATTTTCAATTGGGGCGTGGCAGGGATTTCGTTTACTCTGCTGCTTGCGCTTGGGCTCATTGATTTGTCGATCTTTGGGGAGCGGGCCTTGCCCGAAATTATTCGATACAGCGATTACCGGCAGTTAAATTCGACCGGACTCGGCCCTGCCGTATGGCTGCTGAACTTGGCGGCACTGCTCGTGATGGCCTTGCGAAACAAAGGCCACACGGTCCTGCACTTATGGCTGACGGTGGCGATCATTGGGCTTCTGATGGACGTGACGCTGACCTTGCTGGCCGGCACCCGCTTTTCGCTCGGCTGGTACATGGCCAAAATCAACTCGGTCGTAGCGGCAACGGTCGTAATCTGCTCGGTGGTTAACGAAGTAAACCGGCTTTTTATCCGGCTTTCGGAACAGCATCGGCAATTGATTGCGTCCGGCATCGAACTGGAGAAGGCCAACGAGAAATTAACCCGGCTGACCCAATTGGACGGGTTGACCGGAATTCCGAACCGCCGCCGGTTTGATGAGATTTTGTCGCGGGAAATGGTATCGCCGGGGGATAGATCGACGTCCTTGTCGCTGCTGATTATCGATGTGGACTGTTTTAAAGCCTACAATGACCACTATGGACATCAGGGCGGAGACGAGGTGCTGCGTTCCATCGCCCAAGCGATCCACAAGAGGGTGCAAGCGATGGGCGGATTTGCGGCGCGTTACGGCGGGGAGGAATTTGTCGTGATCTTGCCGGATTGCGGCGCCGGGGAAGCCCGGAGTATAGCGGAGAGGCTTCGCAGGGCGGTGTCCGGGTTGGCCATCCCCCACGAAGTTTCCGCGGTTTCCGGCTCAGTCACGATCAGTATCGGGGGCTGCTGCATTCAGCCGTTTGATCCGGTCGACGGGCAGGAATTGATCGGCAGCGCCGACCGCTCCTTGTACAAGGCCAAGGAGGCCGGCCGCAACCGGTCTGTGGTCGAAGGCTGGACGGAATCGCAGCCCGCGGAGCTTTAAGCGGAATCGGAAGGGTTGTCGAGGCTTGCCGTCATGGCGCGGTATTGCTTCAGCATAAACAGCCGCCAGCGGACAATCATTCCGTAGGCCAGCAGAAAGAAGACGGCGCCGGTCTGAATCACGGAGATATATTGCTCCACCGCTTCGTGCAGCAGCATGCGGACAGCGAGCAGGCCGATCAGAATAAAAATAAAGCTGCGCGAGCGCTGGGCATAAACCTGCCCGTTCACCTTCTCGAATTTCGTGGTCCGGATGAGCGGATAAGAGAACAGCAGCCAGCCGAGAGCAAAGGCGATGATTCCCCAAGTGACGGGAATATGCGTCTCGGGAACGATGAACATCATGAACCCGGTCGTCATGCCGAGCGGGGGGATGATGATTTTCTTGATCGTCACGGGCCTGCGGCTTGCCTTAAGGCGGATAAACAGCACGGCAATCGCCATGGCCATGGCGCCGAAGGTAAAGGCGATTTGCATGTAAGACGGATTAATCGCATGCATGGGAGATCGATCCCTTTCTATATAAGGAAGTTATTGTTTGACAAAACTAAATACTTGTTAATAGTGCGTGTTCAAAAAGTCGGGTTTTCAGCACCGAGAAGGTTGGATGAAGCTAGGGACTGAGTAGCGGAGCGTACGTTTTGGGTACGTGAGCAACGGAAGGCCCGGCTGAATCCAAGATTCGATGTCGAGACCACTTCCTGACCTGCTTCGTGATCAAAAGACGACTTTTTGAACAACCTCTAATAGTATTTCGCGAGAACATTATAACATAATCGGCCGCTCATGTTTCAAACCTGCAAGGTAAGGGGGAAGGAAAATGAATAGCGAATTTACGGTTGCGGTCCATTGTCTGTTGTTTCTGGACAATCAAGGAGAGCAAATGGCCAACAGCGAGCAAATCGCCTGCAGCGTCGCGACCCATCCGGCCCGCGTGCGCAAAGTGCTTAGTTCGCTGCGAAAGCACGGATTGGTGACCACGAAGGAGGGGGCCGGCGGGGGATACCAGCTCAACACGGAACTTGCGCGGGTCACCTTGGGCGATTTGTACCGCCTGTTTGCCCGCGGTTCGCTGCACCCGGGCTGGTGCTCCGGCAGCGATAAGTCCTCCTGCCAAATATCGTCCAACATGCATACGGTCATGGACCGGATTTTCAGCGGCGGAGAGCAGCGACTGGAGTCGTATTTCGATGAGCTTTCCTTGTCGGAGGTCAAACGGATGGTGGACGAAACCGGCAGCCAGGCCGGAAGAGATCGCTGCACGGGGAAATATGAGGAACGGGTAAATATGCAGAATATGCAGGATATGCAGAATATGCGGGATAAGCAGGGTCTGAAGGATACGAAGGGTCTGGAGGGTCTGTTGGAAGCGCGGGAAGCCAAAGGAGGAATGATGGGGTGAGTATTTTTAAGCGAACGGATTCCCGGTTGTTTTTTGCAGGCGCTTACGCGGAGATGGGCGACCCGGGGATTCATTTATGCGAGCTGGACTTGCGCAGCGGCGCAATGCGTATTCTCGGACAAACGGACGGGATTGCGAACCCGTCTTTCCTGGTCGCGGATATGGAGGCATGGCGGCTTTATGCGGTCAGCGAACAGAGTGAAGGGAAAGCGGTCAGTTTTGCGATCGACCCGGCGGACGGCGGCTTGACCAAGCTGAACGAGCTTCCGACGCTCGGGGCGGATCCCTGCCATCTCGCATTGGCGAAGGCCGGCGGGGCCTGCCTGCTCGCCTCCAATTATTCCAGCGGCAATGTGAACAGCTTTGCGCTGGGCGAGGATGGAGCGCTGGCGGGGATACGATCGAACGTTCAGCACGAAGGCGGCGGCGTTCTTCCGGAACGGCAGGAGGGGCCACATGCCCACAGCGCCGTTCCCAGCCGGGACGGGAAGTATGTTTACGTCTCCGATTTGGGAACCGACCGGATCGTTATATACCGGCTGGAGGACGGAAAGCTTGCCAAGCACGGGGAGGTACGGCTTCCGGACGGCTCCGGACCGCGCCATTTTGCCATTCATCCTTCCGAGCGGTACGCCTACGGGATAAACGAATTAAACAACACGCTGACCGTATACGCTTACGATCCGGATCAAGGGTGCCTGGAGCCCTTGGAGCATGTCGGTACTTTGCCCGGGGATTTCCGGGGCGAAAACTATCCGGCCGACGTTCACCTGTCTCCGGACGGCCGTTTCCTGTACGGCTCCAACCGGGGGCACAACAGCCTCGTCCGCTTCCGCATCGATCCGGGCAGCGGCAAGCTTAACGACCCGGAATGGACCGGCACCGGCGGGAACTGGCCGCGGAACTTCGCCGTGCTGGACGGCTACGTACTGGTAGCGAACCAATACAGCGGCAATATCGCGGCATTCCGGCGGGATGCGGAAACGGGCCAGCTGTCGCCCGCAGGCCGGGAACTGGCCATCGCCAAGGTCGCTTGCATCGAGCCGCTGAACCCGGGAGCGTTGTAGAGGCAGGGAATGGGGATGCCGGGAAGGAGCGTGGCGCGTATTCCGTTTGCGTCCTTTCCGCGCCCCCGTTTGAGAATAGCGGTAATTTATGGCGTTATTTTCCTCGATTTGAGCTGCATTGTTGAAATAGAGGAAAAAAATGTCGCTATGTGCTCGGAAACGGGTTGAAATCAAGTAAATGTACGCGTCGGACGAAGTATAGCGGTAAAAAATTCCTCTATTTTCCCGCTGACCGTGAAAAGCGAGATATAGCGACATTTTTTACCGCTATTGTGGTTGCAACTATGTTTGATCCGGCCGCTCACTCCAACCCGGCTGTCCCCCCTAAGCGAACCTGACCCAATCCGACCACACCTGACAACACCTGACCACATCTGACCCAATCCGATCACACCTGCTAACCACATATACCATATCTAGCCAGGCTTATCTTCGGTACGCATACATGCGAAACGCTGAAGATCCTCCCACGTCAAACTCTACATTTCACCGAATATCCAGCCCCCATTTTTGCGGCTCGTACATTCGCTTTTCGCAATATAAGGGGAGCTTATAAATAATTTGGTTTTTTTGAATAAAATGTTTGACAATTTTAGGCTCCCGATAATAAAATAACACCATAGCATACTAAACAGGTAGGAATAATTTAAAATGTTCTAACCGTACGGACGGAGGAACGCTCTACTTGCCTTGGCAGACACGGGTAGCGGCTCGGTTTGACCGTAGGGATTGGGGCGTTTCTCCGTCCTCCTTTTAGGGCTGTGCCGGAGGCATAAAGCTTGCCGGCGTTTCAAGAAATTATCAGGAGAGCAAGGGGAGTGATACGATGATCAAACTGTGGAAACAAGGGGTTCTAATGGGTTTGGTGCTGGCGATGCTGACGGTGATGACGGCCTGCTCGGCGGATAATAAGCGGGGCGAGGAGGCCAGTGCGCAAGCCGGTTCTGCAGGCGGCGGGGAGAAGCTTAAGGAAGTGGAACTGCTGAACGTATCCTATGACCCGACCCGGGAGCTTTACGAAAAATACAACACAGCCTTTGCCGCTTATTGGGAGAAAGAGAAGGGTCAAAAAGTTACGATCAAGCAGTCGCACGGCGGCTCGGGCAAGCAGAGCCGGGCGGTGATCGACGGCCTGGGGGCGGATGTGGTTACGCTGGCGTTGGGTTACGATATCGACGCCATTCAGCAAAGCGGCCTGATCAACGAGGGCTGGCAGCAGAAATTTGAGCATAACAGTTCCCCTTATACCTCGACGATTGTGTTTTTGGTGCGCAAGGGCAATCCGAAAGGGATCAAGGACTGGGACGATCTGATCAAAGACGGGGTGGAGGTTATTACGCCGAACCCGCAAACCTCGGGCGGCGCCCGCTGGAACTACCTGGCGGCATGGGGATACGCCCTGCACCATAATAATAACGATGAGGCCAAAGCGCAGGAATTCGTCAAGGAGCTGTACCAGCACGTTCCCGTTCTGGACAGCGGCGCCCGCGGGGCGACGACGACCTTCGTCGAACGCGGACTCGGCGATGTGCTGCTCGCTTGGGAAAACGAAGCCTGGCTCTCCGTAAAAGAGCTCGGCCCGGACAAATTCGATATCGTCTACCCGTCGGAAAGCATCCTGGCCGAACCTCCCGTGGCGGTCGTGGACAAAAACGCCGACAAGAACGGAACCCGGGAAGTCGCCGAAGCTTACCTGAAATACTTGTACTCGGAGGAAGGACAGACGATCGCGGCGGAAAATTATTACCGGCCGACGCTGGATAGCGTGAAAGCCGAGTTTGCCGACCAGTTCCCCGACATCAAGCTGTTTACGATTGACGAAGAGTTTGGCGGCTGGGCGCAGGCGCAGCAGAAGCATTTTAACGATGGAGGCATTTTCAGCCAGATTTACGTTCCTAAGTAACCGACCGTACCAAGCGGAGGATAGGTCCCGGGAGAGGCGGGCCGAACAAACCGCCGAGCCGCTCCCCGGGCCTGAAACAGGAGAAAGGATGAAGTAAACATGCACAGTAGCGCCACAAAGCGCGGAGTACTGCCCGGATTCGGGCTGACCATGGGATACAGCGTGCTTTATCTGAGCTTGATCGTGCTGATCCCGCTCTCCGCCTTGCTGCTGAATTCTACGGGACTTACCTGGGAAAAGTTTTGGGATGTCGCCACGGATCCGCGGGTCTTGGCCTCTTATCGGGTCAGCTTCCTGACCGCGGCGGCCGCCGGCCTGATCGATGCCGTGCTGGGGCTGCTGCTGGCTTGGGTGCTGGTCAGATACGATTTCCCCGGAAAAAGATTGTTCGACTCCATGATCGATCTTCCCTTTGCGCTGCCCACCGCGGTGGCGGGAGTATCGCTGACGGCGATTTACTCGTCGAACGGCTGGATCGGCTCCTTGCTTGAGCCGCTGGGCATCCGCATTGCGTTTACGCCGATAGGGATTACGCTGGCGCTGATGTTTATCGGCATCCCTTTCGTCGTCCGGACGGTGCAGCCGGTGCTTCAGGACCTCGACGCCGAAGTGGAGGAGGCCGCGGCCACGCTGGGCGCCAGCCGGTTCCGCACGTTCCGCAAAGTTGTGCTGCCCGAGCTGTTGCCGCCGCTGCTCACCGGGTTTGCGCTGGCATTTTCCCGCGGCATCGGGGAGTACGGCTCCGTCGTGTTCATTTCCGGCAACATGCCGATGAAGACGGAAATCGCCCCGCTGCTGATCATGTCGAAGCTGGAACAGTTTGACTACGCCGGTGCGACGGCGGTGGCGCTGATCCTGCTGCTCATCTCGTTCGTGCTGCTGCTGCTGATTAACTCGCTGCAGCGCCGGGTGCGCAAAACCGCGAGATAACGGGTCAAACAGGAGATTTCAGTCATGGAGGAGGAAATCATATGGCGGGTTCTGTACCGTTAGCTGCCCATAAGCCTACTGCGCCCGATCGCCAGACCCGAAAAGGGTCGGGCGCCGTGAAATGGGTGCTCGTCACCCTTGCGGCGCTGGTGCTGATCTGGCTGATCGTATTGCCGCTGGCCGTCGTAATCACGGAAGCTCTGAAAAAAGGCTGGGGGGTTTACGTGGAAGCCATCCGCGACCCCGACGCCTTGTCGGCGCTGCGGCTGACGCTGCTCGTCGCCGTCATCACCGTTCCGCTGAACACGATTTTCGGCGTGGCGGCCGCCTGGGCGATCACTAAATTTAAATTTCGCGGCAAGCAGTTGCTCGTGACGCTGATCGATCTGCCCTTTGCCGTTTCGCCCGTCATCGGCGGCCTCATTTACGTGCTCGTCTACGGGGTTCACGGCTGGTTTGGGCCATGGCTGCAGGAGCATGACATAAAGATTATTTTTGCGCTGCCGGGCATCATTTTGGCGACCTTGTTCGTCACCTTCCCCTTCGTCGCCAGGGAACTGATTCCGCTTATGGAGGATCAGGGACAGCAGGAGGAAGAAGCAGCGGTAACGCTGGGCGCGCGAGGCTTCCGGATCTTCTGGAAAGTGACGCTCCCGAACATTAAGTGGGGACTGCTGTACGGCATTATTTTGTGCAATGCGAGAGCGATGGGGGAATTTGGCGCCGTGTCCGTCGTATCCGGCCATATCCGTGGGGAAACCAACACGCTGCCGCTGCACGTGGAAATTTTGTATAACGAATACCAGTTTTCCGCTTCGTTTGCGGTGGCGTCCCTGCTGCTGATGCTGGCGCTCGTTACGCTGCTGCTCAAAAGCTGGTTTACCCGCAAAAGCAGCCATTAAAACAAGGCGCGAGTCCCAAGATTCGCTAAAGAACGGGAGGGCGATAAAAATGGCAAGACCACTAAAGGTAGATGATGTCTGGTTGGAACGAATTGCCGGACTGTTGGGCGGAATGGAATTCGGCTCCCTGAACATCGTCGTTCACGAGGGGCAAATCGTGCAAGTCGAACGCACGGAACGTAAGCGGTACGAATTAAGCTCGGGCAGCTCGGCCAGTTCGGCCAGAACTGCCAAATCGTCCCGCCACGCAGTCAAGTCTTTACGCGAATCGGGATCCGTGCCGAACTGATATTGTTAAACAACCCCGCTCCAGGCAGCGAAGGCCACACGCCGTGCTGCTTCAGGAGCGGGGTTTTTAAGTATAAACTTCGTGCAATCGGTTGCCTGATACCGCAAGAAAAGCTACCGCTAAGCTCGGACTGGTTTCCTTGAGGATACGTCGATAGATGTTTTTCTTAAGATTAAAGAATTATAACTCAACTTTCGCAGAACGAAAATCGGCTTAACCGCTGATACTGTACAGATGGACTACGAATAAAATCTTAACCTTGACCATGAACTGCAAATCATACAACTAACTTTACATCTTTTTACCCAATCACTTGTTTAATTGCATTTCATACAACTACATCCTCGACTCTGTGCTTCTTTATCGAAATATAGCGGAGTAATTGCAGGTTTTACACTTGATCAAGCGCTGTGGCAGCATTTCCGGATAAGCAACTGTACAATTTGCAACTATTCCTTTCAACAATAGACCAAGAAAGCTGGAGTACGAAACAGGTACGCTCGGATGGAGCGATCGCTTTGCCACAACTGTTGGAACCGATCCACAAAGTCGCCTCGACAACCGGGAATAGTTTTTCAGTGTCAACTTCAGGACTGGATAGCTGCTTCGTCCAGTTATATCAACTCTTACTTGCCAATTACATACTGCGAAAGCTGAATTATAAATTCTCGGCGGAGCTGAGCAATTCTATAATCGCAAGAAAAACTTCCGCTAAACGCGTAAACGCGGTTTGGCTTCCTTGAGGGTACACCGGTAGATGTTTTTCTTATACACGTCTCATACGTATCTGTTGCGCGTCGCCTCTTTATGTTGCAGCCAACTGCAAAAGTGCAGTTCATATGGTGTAATTTCCCTCTCGGAGGCGAATGAAATGCAAAAGTGCATCTTTTTGGAGTCAATATGGAAAAATGTGGTCATATAGGCGGATGTGACATGCACTTTTGCATTTCGAGTGACCATTTCGGGGCGTTTTGACAAAAATCGCCTGCACTTTTGCATTTCGCGGAAACTTGTTTGCGGCCTGGCTCTGACGGTGTATTCTGACGGCATCCCGACGCCGTGAGCGCCGGGAGTTGCCCATACACTTTTATCGGTCACGCGATTCGTCGTCCTTTTTGGCGTCCGCGTGGCCGCCGTCGCTGCCGCCGCTGCCGTCGCCGGAAGCCGCCGATGGATGGCCGACATACGGGCGCGATTTCCGCGGTTTGCGGCCGTTCAGGCGATAACCCCAGCCGAAAAGCAGCAGCTGCAGGCCTAATATATAAGGAGCGAACACGTATCCGCCCAGATGGAACAAGGCCAATAAGCCGATCAGCGCGGCAAGAATCCGGGCGAGCGCCGAGCTTTCGTTTTGGCGGCGGAGGCTCATCACTGCCGGATAAAACACTACCAGCGCAAGCCAGGTTGAAACGAGCTGGATCCATGACGCCCAAAGACGCCAGCGGTCTGCCCCTACGGCCGGGGCCGGAAAGGACTCGTCCACCAGCCGCAGCAGCCATAAGAAGGTGAAAAACAACCCGGCCGCAAATAGAAACGGCAGCGAAGGGCGAAAATAGCGCCACAACCACTGCCCCCACCCCGGCTGCTCCATCTGGCGCAGCAGCTTGTCCCGTTCGGCGATCAACTGCTCGCTTTCCCTTTCCAGCGTCTTCAGCAGCAGTTCAAGCCGGGCGGCGTCGCCGTCGGCGGCGTAGACCGAAATTTGCGCCAGCGCGTTTTCCGTCGCGTAAGGAGCGGCGCGCAAGGAGAGCAATTTGTTCAACAATAAGCGTTTTCCCGCTCCCGAGAGTGCGGGTTTGTCCAAAGCGCGCAGCAGCGCCGCCACCGCGGCCGCGTACAATTCCAGGCTGATTTTCAACTGCTCGAGCCGTTTATGTTCTTCAAACGCCGCTCTGCGGCGGGCGGTTCCGTACAACCAGAGAAAAATCACGAGCGCCAGGAAGGCGGTTACAGCGGACCCCTGATGCAGCCGAAACCAAGCTATCCACTCCGAAAAGGACACCGTGATCCCCCTTTCCATTTTCCTCCTTCCACTATTGCACAGGAGCATGGCGAATTTCAAGGCGCTTCGTCAAAAAAGCGGCAATTCCCGGAAATTGAGGGTGAAGTCTGAAAAGCAAAGTGTTATACTTGGTAGCTGACGATAGGAGCAGGCGTTTTTTTCGGTTATCGGAAGGAGTGTACATATGGAATTGAACCAGGAGAACCAGGAGATCCGGGTCATCCGGGACGCACCGAGCGTACAAGATTACGTCAAGCTCAGGGAGCAAGCGGGATTAAGCCCCCGCAGCGCGGAAGGAGCGGAAGTCGGGTTAAGGAACTCACTGTTCGCCGTATCGCTGTATGATCCGGAAGGATTGGTTGGCATGGGACGGGTGATCGGTGATGGGGGCTGTTTTATGCAGGTCGTCGATATCGCCGTCCGGCCGGATGCCCAGGGGCAAGGGCTGGGAAGTAGAATCGTGGGGGAAATCGTCGGTTACTTGGAGACAAGCGCGCCGCCGCTGGCCTATGTGAGCCTGATCGCCGATCCGCCGGCGGACCGCTTATACCGGAAGTTCGGTTTTGAATACACGGCACCCCAGTCGCACGGCATGTTTATGCGGATCGGCAACCGGGCGTAAAATATTAAGAAAGACCTGCTCAGTACAGAATTTGCTTATCGGCCATTCCCCGCGCGCATCATACGCCGGTTAGCGCCAACGTTGCGCATCGTGGTCAGCATTTCTGCAAATCGTCACGGAAAAATGATCAGCAAAGGAGATGCAGTTTTGACAACGATCGTTATTGAAATTTTTCTAATCGCCATATTGGCGGGGATCGTGGGCTCAATTCTGGGCCTGGGCGGGGGCATTATCGTGACGCCGGCGCTCACCCTGCTGTTTGGCGTCGACATCAACCATGCGATCGGGGCGAGCATTATATCCGTCATCGCCACGTCCAGCGGCTCGGCGGTGGCGTACCTGCGCGATCGGATCACCAACTTGCGGGTCGGCATGTTTCTGGAGATCGCCACGACCGTCGGCGCAATCACGGGGGCTTTTGTCGGGGCGTTGATCGCGCCGCGGGTTTTATTTTTCATTTTTGCCCTGCTGTTGCTTTATTCGGCTTATTCCATGATCAAAAAAGGCAAGGAGGAAGTGCCGGAGGGCGTCCGGCTTCATCCCGTCGCGAAAAAGCTGGGGCTGCAGGGAGAGTATTACGACAAGGCGATCGGCAAAAGCGTAGCCTACAACATCGACCGGGTCTATGAAGGCTTCGGGGTCATGTACGGGGCGGGCGTCGTTTCCGGCTTGCTCGGGATCGGCAGCGGCAGCTTCAAGGTGATGGCGATGGACGTGTTTATGAAAATGCCGCTGAAGGTGTCCACGGCCACCAGCAACTTTATGATGGGGGTTACGGCGGCGGCCAGCGCGGGCATTTATTTGCTGCGCGGAGACATCATTCCGACCATTTCCGCCCCGGTGGCGCTGGGCGTTCTCGTCGGGGCCACCGTAGGGTCGCGGATCATGCAGCGGCTGAAAAGCAAAACGATCCGCAAGCTGTTTATTCCGGTCATGATTTATATCGCCTGCCAAATGATCTACCAAGGATGGAGGGGTTAACATGAACGAAGGTCATCCTGCGGAAAAAAACCGCGCCATCGAAGCGGAGATCGTCGTCAGCAAAATGCTGCGGATCGGCGTCATCGTGGCCGCCGCCGTGATCATCGCCGGCCTGCTGCTATTTTTGGTGACGGGCGACAGCGGCTACCCGGGAGACACGTACCCGACAAGCTTTGGGGACATCGCGGGCGGGCTGATCGCTTTGAAATCGGCCGCCATCATTCAGGCGGGGCTGCTGCTGCTGATCCTGACCCCGGTGCTCCGCGTGTTTGTTTCGCTGTTTGTGTTTTTGGCGGAAAAAGATTACCGCTTCGTGCTGATCACGGCGGTTGTTTTCGTCATTTTGATCGCAAGTTTTTTGCTCGGCAAAGCGGGCTGAAGGAAATGGCAAGAACGGCCGGTTGAACGGCCCCGCGAACAGACTGGTTAAGCTCCTGGCAGAAGTGCCGGGAGCTTTTTTAAGATTATAGAGTCTATAAATTTTCAGCGGATCTGGACGATTCTATAATCGCGGGGGAAAAACTACCTTTAAACGCGGTCTGGCTCCCTTGAAAGTACGTCGATAGGCGTTTTTCTTATATGGCCGAAAAGAACAGCCGGAAGCTATCATTTCAGGTTAGGCAGAAACGGTTGGGAACGGCAAGCTGTTAGCTGACATCGGCAGGTTAGCTGACATCGGCAGGTTAGCTGACATCGGCATGGTTAGCTGACAGGTTCCCTGCGGCCTGACACCCTGACACAACGTTCTGATTGGAAATATCCAATAGAATGGAAACATGATGGCGAATACAGTGGCTTGATTGGATAATTCCAATAGATGAGGCTTGGCAAGGCGCAAAACGGAGCATTCGAGCGAAATCTACTGGATTTTTCCAATGAGCGATGCGTGGAAAAAGGAGTTTCAACAAATTCTATTGGAAATATCCAACGTGTCTCCATAATAGACTCTCTAAAAGCAGGCCCGCTTTATTGGACACTATACAGCAGGGAAACGGTCGGGGAACCATATGTCGGGGAACCACATAATTTGGTGGAACCGGGAGCAGGCGGTGTTTTGAACTGCCGTTTTGGGATGATTATAATAAGAGCAGCCGAATTGGGTTGACGACAAGCGTAGAGAGGACGGAATGGATAACCGATGAATATCGCATTGTTTGGGGCCACGGGCACGATTGGAAAAAGAATTTTGAGCGAAGCGCTGCGGCGCGGTCATGATGTGACGGCGGTGGTGCGCGATCCGTCGCGGCTTGCCGAAGCGGACCTGCAGGAAACGGGAACGGGAGCGGCGAAAGGCAAACGGGGAACGCTGAGCGTGATGGAAGGGGATATTTTGATGCCTGATTCCATCGCCAAGGCGGCGGAGGGGCAGGATGTTGTCATCAGCGCTTACGGTCCGCGCTTCGGGGATGAGGATGAGCTGCAGGAGGCGACGCGCTGCCTGATCGAAGGGACGAGACGCGGCGGCGCCCGCAGACTGATCGCCGTTGGAGGCGCGGGAAGCCTTGAGGTTGCGCCGGGCGTCCGGCTGATGGATACGCCGGAGTTTCCGGAGGAGATCCGTCCGCTGGCCCGGGCGCACAACGAAGCGCTGGCGTTGTATCGAGCTTCTGACCTGGACTGGACGGTAATTTGTCCGCCGGCGGTCATTGAACCCGGCATACGGACGGGGCAGTTCCGGATCGGCCTGGATCGTTTAATCACGGATGAACGGGACCAAAGCCGGATCACCGTCGAGGATTACGCGGTGGCGCTGCTGGACGAGGTCGAAGACCCGCAGTTCCAGGGCGCAAGGTTTACCGTAGCTTATTAAGAGAGGAACTAGTTAAAGCTTTAAGCGCTGCATGGAAATCGAATGCGATTAAAGCTTTAAGCGCGGTATGGAAATCGGAATGCGATTGGAGTGCTGGGGAGCACTGGCGTGCGGGATGGATGGCGGAAAGAAGACGAACCGGAAAAAACTGTGCATAAACAGGATGTTGCTAAAGAGTTACGCCAGAGTTACGCCGGCGATAGGCAGTAAATTCGGGGAAGGCGGCCAATTCCGTTGATCGCGGATTTGGCGGCTGGATGTGAAGGGAGGAGCAGGGATGAGATTTGTGACAGCGGAGCAAATGCGGGAGATTGACCGGCATGCGATTGTACATATGGGAATTCCGTCGGCCGCGTTAATGGAAAATGCCGGACGGGCGATCGCCGAAGAGGTGCTGGCGTTTTGTCGGGAGCGCCGGCAACAAGCCGGGAAATGGTCAAGACAGTGGAGCGTGGATCAGGCCGCTGCTGAACGAATTTACGAAGACGGATGGGACATTTGCGCGAACAAGCCTTTGCAGGCATTTGGACCGGACACCCGCGAGAGTGGGGCCAGACACGGAGACGGAGGTAACGCTCCCATTCATCAGCTTGCGCGGGCGGGCCGATCGGATGTCCGCGTGGGCGGGTCCATACGGGGAGACGTACGGCATGGACGAAGTGCGTTTGAGGGCGGCGAGCCGCCTTTTGGGCCGGTTTGCCCTAACGCCGGAGGCTTTGGCGAGCTGGGCGCGACGGACGGGTATCCGGAGCATTGGCTGATCCTGGTCGGCAAAGGGAACAACGGCGGCGACGGCCTGGTGTGCGCCCGGCATTTGGCCGATGCGGGCGTAAGGGTAAGCCTGGTGTACGCCGAAGCGCCGGAGAAGCTCGGCGGCGAAGCGGCGCTGCAGCAGCGCATTGCGGAAGCGCTGGGGCTTGCGGGCGCGGTGTACGCTCCCGGTGCCGTGGCGTCGGCCCGCTCACGAGGCGTGACCGGGATCGTTGACGCGCTGCTCGGCACCGGCGCCAAAGGCGCGCCGCGCGGCGCTTACGCCTCCCTGATCCGGGAGGCGAACGAAAGCGGGCTGCCGATCGTCGCAGCCGACATCCCCAGCGGGCTGGACGCCGATACGGGCGAAGCGCACGACCCGTGCATCCGGGCCCGGATTACGGTGTGCCTCGCCTTTTTGAAGGCGGGGTTGACGCAGTATCCGGGGGCCAAGATGGCAGGGGATGTGATCGTCCGCTATATCGGCATCCCCCGGGAGCTGCCGCAGGGCGTGGAGGCAGCGGGATTTGTCCTTACCGAGGAGACGCTGCGCGGCGAGCTCGGGGTGGACCCCGGCCTGCGGCGCGCAGCCGACGGCCACAAGGGCACGTACGGGCACGTGCTGCTCGCCGCGGGCAGCCTGCCGCTGAGCGGCGCCGGCCTGCTCGCCGCCAAAGCCGCGCTCCGCGCCGGCTGCGGGCTGGCGACGTGGGCGCTGCCGGCGGCGCTGCTGCCGCATGTGCTCGGGGCCGTGCCCGAGCTGATGCTGGCGCCGGCCGCTAGCGGCGACGCCGGCGCCTGGAACGCAGCCGCAGCGGGCGAAGTGCTGCGGCTGCTGTCGGCGCGCGATGTGCTCGCGGTCGGCCCGGGGCTGGGCCGCTTCCCGGGCGAGGACGCCTTCCTGCGCGCCTTGTGGGAGGGCGCTCCGCGTCCCCTGGTGGTGGACGCGGACGCCCTCAACATTCTCGCCGCGGCCGGCGGCCTGGCGGCGTGGAAGCGCCGGGACGCGGCGACGGTTTTGACGCCGCATCCCGGCGAAATGGCCCGGCTCGCCGGGCTGGCGACGGCCGAAGTGCAGCGGGACCGCATCGGCCTGGCGCGCCGCTTCGCCCTTGAGCACGGCGTCACGCTCGTGCTGAAGGGAGCGCGCACCGTTGTAGCGGCCCCGGACGGCCGCGTCTTCGTGGGCGTCACCGGGCACCCCGGCATGGCCACCGGGGGATCGGGGGACGTGCTGACGGGCATCATCGCCGGGCTGCTGGCCCAGGGCCTGGACGCCGTTCAGGCGGCGGCGCTTGGCGTGCACCTGCACGGCCTCGCCGGCGAACGCGCCGCTGCCGCCCGGCCTGGATCTCCCGCCTCTTTGCTGGCCGGAGACATCATCGAAGCGCTGTAAGCGGCCGAATCTATTGACTCTTTTTGCCTTCCGGAAGATCATTTGTCATTAGTCGAACGGCTCCCCAAGAACCGCGAAAACTCGGGAAGCCTGTTGCCGCTCTCGTAGAATCGTAGCCCCGGAAATAGCAAAAGAAAGTCGCAGCATCGCTCAACCGGGATAGACTGAAGTAGAATAGCCGCAGCATCGCCTACCTGGGACATAGCAAAAGAAAGTTACGGTATCACCTACCTGGATATTGCAAAAGGAAAGTCACGGCATCGCCTACCCAGAATAACGGCAAAAATAGAGCTAGAATAAAAAGTGGACACGACGTTAAGTGATGTGGAAAATAGGACTTAACGAAGAAAGAGGTGTCCGTCGTGGGAGAGCGTCAACGATACAATGAGGAATTTAAAAAGCAAGCCGTAAAATATGTTCAAGAGCAGACGAAGACCTTGCCGGAGATCGCCGAGGAAATGAACATTCCCGTGGGAACGTTGAAGAATTGGATGACGAAGTATCGTTCATTTGAAAATGAACCCATTGTGAATACAGAGAAACTCCGTCAGCTGGAAGAACGTTTGCAGGCGTCGGAACGGGAAAAAGAGGACTTGCAGGAAGAGCTGGCGATCTTAAAAAAGGCTCTGCACATCTTCAGCAAAGAACGGAACTGAGGTTCCAATTCATCGAAGACCATCGCTCCAAGTTTCGAGTGGAGAAGATGTGCAAAGTAATGCAAGTGTCCCGGAGCGGATTTTATAAGTGGAGAAAGGCGGCGCCCAGTGAGCGGGAGTTGAGGAAGGCAAAGGTGTTGGAACGGATTGCCTACCATTTTCAGGACAATGATGAGTGTTACGGCAGTCCGAAAATTACCCGTAAGTTATGGGAGGAAGGCATTCAGATCTCAGAGCGTACGGTCAGCATCTACATGAAAGAGTTGGGACTGCGTTCTTGCGTCTCCCGGAAGTACAAAGTGCAGACAACCGACTCCAACCACGACTTACCTATTGCTCCGAACATCTTAGAGCAGAAATTTGCCACGGCTAAGCCAAACAAGGTGTGGGTAGCGGACATTACCTATATTCCGTGCCGAGGGGGCCGGCTGTACCTTGCCAGCGTAATGGACCTGTGTACCCCGCGAGATTGTAGGTTGGCGTCTTCATGATCGGATGACGACAGATCTCGTCCTAGACGCACTGGAAGCTGCGTACGAAGCAAAGAAGCCGGGCAGGGGGGGGATTCACCACTCCGACCGCGGCTCACAGTATGCATCCAAAGACTACCGGGATAAACTAGAGGCTTTCTTTATGAAGGCCAGCATGAGTCGTAAAGGGAACTGTTACGACAACGCATGTATCGAATCTTTTCACAGCATCTTGAAGAAAGAACTCATCTACCGTACAAGATTCAAGACCAAGCAGCAAGCATACGAGTCCATCTTTCGGTAAATTGAATTCTTCTACAACCGCAAACGAATCCATAGTTCGATCGGTTATTTGTCACCGGTTCAATTTGCTGCACGTTTTAAAAAGACGGCCTAGTATTTTTCACTTAAAGGGTGTCCACTTTCTTGACAGAGGTCCAAAAAGGGCGTTATTTTGGTCGAGCTGCCCCCTCGGCGCCCCCCTTGCGTCCTCTCTCGGCGCCTCCCCTTGGCGTCCTTCTATCTAGGTTGTTACCATATCGCCGCCGTTCACGTGCACGGTTTCGCCGGTGACGTAGGAGGAGTCGCCGCTGGCCAGGTACACGTAGGCGGGAGCCAGCTCATACGGCTGCCCGGCGCGGCGGATCGGGGTGTCCGTTCCGAACGTGGCAACTTCCTCGGCGGAGAAGCTGGAGACGATGAGCGGCGTCCAAATGGGGCCGGGGGCGACAGCGTTGACGCGGATGCCGAAATCGATCAGGGAAAGGGCCAGGGAACGGGTGAACGAAACGACCGCACCTTTGGTGGCGGAGTAATCGATCAGTGTTTTGTGTCCTCTGTAAGCGACGATGGAAGCGGTATTGATGATCGAGCTGCCGCGCCGGAGATGGGGCAGGGCGGCTTGCACAAGGAAAAAGTACGAAAAAATGTTTGTTTGAAACGTATGGTACAGCTGCTCTTCGGAGATGTCGGCGATGCTGAGCTGCGGGTACTGAACACCGTGGTTGTTCACCAGGACATCGAGCCGCCCGAAGTGGCGCATTGTCTCGTGGATCACCCGCTCACAGTTGGCTTTGCGGCGCAAATCGATTTCAATGAGCAGGCAGCGCCGCCCCAGCGCTTCAATTGTCCTTTTCGTTTCCTCCGCGTCGGAGGTTTCCCATAAATAAGGGATGACGAGGTCCGCCCCTTCCTTGGCGAACGCCACCGCCACGGCGCGCCCGATGCCGCTGTCGCCGCCGGTCACGACAGCTACTTTCCCCCGCAATTTGCCGCTGCCGCGGTATTCGGGATTTTCGAAAATCGGCCGCGGACGCATTAAGCTTTCCAGACCGGGCTGTTTTGCCTGATGCTGCGGCGGAAAAGCGATCGGCTGCTCCTTGCAGACCGTTTTTTTGCCGATATACGGATACACGGGATTCATGATTACTAACAGGCCCCTTCCTAAAAACGGTAATTTTGCTTCATCGTATGCAACCGCCCATGGGGATGTGCCCAGACGGCAGCAGCTCCTAAGCGGCTTCATTGACTTTTTCTTAAAATATTGATAGCATTTTTTTAAACCTAGCAGGTTCATCGGAATTTGACAGAAGGCTTGGTGTGACGGACCGCCTGGTGCGGTAGGACACTTAGTGCGACAGTACACATGGCGGCAGTAAACCTAGTGTGCAGTATACTTAGCGCGAGTACACATAGCCCGGCAGTACACATAGTCCACAGTACACCTAGCACGTAGTACACCTAGCACGCAGTACGCCTAGTGCGCAGCACACCTAGCACACAGCATACCTAGCACGTAGTACGCCTAGTGCGCAGTACACCTAGCACTCAGTACACCTAGTGCACATTACACTTGATGCGGCAGGCCGTTTGGTCTGATGGCGGTTCGTATACCGATTTTGAAAATAAACCATCTGTTGCATAAAGGAGAGAATCCATATGGCAAAAGTTACGATCATTAACGGCAGTCCCACGCCGGGCTCCCGGCTGACGGCTGTCCTTTCCCTGACGGAGGAGCTGCTGGGCAAAGAAGGGTTCGAGGTCCGGAATTTGAATGTGGGCGAGCTGCCGCCGGAAGATTTGATCCATACCAAATTCGAAAGCGCGGCGATCGTCAAGGCGAATGCGATGGTGGCCGAGGCGGACGCGGTGATTGTGGCCAGCCCGGTATACCAGGCCTCCTATACGGGCGTGCTCAAAACTTTTCTCGATCTGATCCCGCAAAAGGGGCTGGCCGGCAAGGTTGTGCTGCCGCTGTTCATCGGAGGCAGCCTGGCTCACCTGCTGACGATCGATTACGCTTTAAAGCCGGTATTGTCCGTGCTGGGCGCCCGCTACATCCTGGGCGGGGTGTATACGGTCGACTCGCAAGTGGTCCGTAAGGAAGAGGGCGGATACGAAATCGCCGAGGAGTTAAAGCTAAGACTGGAGGAGAACGTGAAGGAACTGGTGCGGGAAACGAAGCTGCGCCAGCAGTCGTCTTAGCCTTCCGTTCCACGGCCCGAAGCCGCGCACCCGGCTTTCTTTGGTTGACATCCTCCCCGAATGATTGTTAAAGTTGAAGCATAATCAAAAATGACACGGGGATGTTACCACTCGGGCATAACCTGAACGCTCCAGTACGCACCGATCGTGCGGCCGGGGTTGTTCGGGTTTTTTTGTTACGACAGGTTCGTCCCTGCAATGCCAGCAAGAAGAAAGGAGCATGAACATGACCGGTTTTAGATTCCCGGACAACTTTTTATGGGGCGGGGCAATTGCCGCAAACCAAGCTGAAGGCGCTTATCTGGAGGGCGGCAAGGGCCTTACCTTGGTGGATTTGCTGCCGACGGGGGAGCAGAGAAGAAGCATCATGAAAGGCAGCGTTCCGTCGTTTAAGCCGCTGGACGGCGAATTTTACCCGTCCCACGAAGCGATCGATTTTTACCATCGTTACAAGGAAGACATTGCTCTGTTCGCGGAGATGGGCTTTAAGGCGCTGCGCGTCTCGATTGCCTGGGCGCGTATTTTCCCTACCGGGGAAGACGCCGTACCGAATGAGGCCGGCTTGAAATTTTACGACGACCTGTTCGACGAACTGCTGAGAAACGGCATTCAGCCCGTTGTCACCCTGGCCCATTTTGATGTGCCGGTGGCTTTGATCGAGAAATACGGCAGCTGGAGAAACCGCAAAATGGTCGAGCTGTTCGAAAGATATTCCAAGACGGTGCTGGAACGCTATAAGGACAAAGTGAAATATTGGATGACCTTTAACGAGATCAATATGCTGCTGCACCTGCCGTTTTTGGGCGCGGGCCTCGTTTTTAAGGAAGGTGAAAACGTCAAGCAAATTCAATATCAGGCGGCGCACCATCAGCTCGTTGCCAGCGCGCTGGCGGTCAAAGCCTGCCATGAGCTGATTCCGGACGCTAAAATCGGCTGCATGCTCGCAGCCGGCAGCTTTTATCCGTATACGTGCAACCCGGAGGACGTGTACCAGGGCATGGAAAAAGACCGCGAATCCTATTTCTTCATCGATGTGCAATCGCGCGGTGAATACCCGGGGTACGCCAAACGCTTTTTCCGCGATCACGGCCTGACTATCGAGATGGAGCCGGGCGACGCGGAGCTTCTGAAAAAACATACCGTAGACTATATCGGCTTCAGCTACTATTCGAGCCGTACGACGAGCACGGATCCCGAAGTAAACAAAAAAATGACCAGCGGCAATGTATTCGGTTCCGTCGCCAACCCTTATCTGGACAAATCCGAGTGGGGATGGACCATCGATCCGCTCGGCCTGCGCATTACGGCCAACCAGCTCCACGACCGTTACCAGAAGCCGCTGTTTGTGGTGGAGAACGGGCTTGGCGCGCACGACGAGGTCACTCCGGAAGGAGAAGTGAACGACGACTACCGGATCGACTATCTGAAGCGCCACCTGGCCGAGCTGGGCGAAGCGATCCAGGACGGATGCGAGATCCTCGGCTATACGAGCTGGGGGCCGATCGACATCGTCAGCGCCTCCTCCGGGGAAATGAGAAAACGCTACGGCTACATCTACGTGGACCGGGACAATGAAGGCAAAGGCGCGCTGAAGCGGATCAAAAAGAAAAGCTTCGGCTGGTACAAAAACGTCATCCAATCGAACGGTGAAAATCTCGGCGAGTAACCGCGCCGGTTTGCTGAAAATGGAAAATCGGAGGTCCCGGGTGCCCGGGGCTTCCCTTTTTACGCTGAAAGCGTTGACAATTCAAGGTTCGCCAGCTACACTTGAGTTGAATCCAAGCCGAATAAAGATCTTTTAGGATTGTTACTGCGCTGCAGGCAAAACCTAAGCCGCCAAAGGTCAAGATCGAAGCGATCTTGATTCGTTTTGACGTGCCGGGTTTTTTTCTGTTTTTACCGGAGAAAATGATATAACGAAGAGGGCATGAGCCGGCTGTCGGCCGGCTATAAAGGACGGGGGGTCATATGAAAATAGCCAAGGTCATTAACAACAATGTCATCAGCGTGCTTCAGGAGGACGGGGCGGAGCTGGTGGTCATGGGCAGGGGGATCGCCTTTAAAAAGAAGCCCGGCGATAAGGTCGACGAGAGCCGGATCGAGAAGGTGTTTGCGCTCAAAAACAAGCAGACCTCCGATAATTTCAAAATGCTGCTGCGCGAGGTGCCCATCGAACTGATCGTCATCGTTGAGGAAATTATCGATTATGCCAAGAAGAACCTCCCCAAGAAGCTGAACGAAAATATCTACGTGTCCTTGACCGACCACGTCAACTTTGCGGTGGAACGGCATCAGCAGGGGTTAGAGATCAAAAACGCCCTGCTGTGGGAGATCAAGCAGCTGTACAAGGAAGAATTCCGCATTGGCCTGAAGACGCTGGAGCGGATCAAGCTTAAGCTGGGCATCGACCTTCCGGAGGACGAAGCGGCCTTTATCGCCATTCATATCGTCAATGCGGAGATGAACGAAGAAGTCGGCACCACGATGGACATCACCAAGTTCATCCAGCAGATTATCAATATCGTCAAATATCATTTCGGGACGGAATTTGAAGAGGATTCGCTGAGCTATTTGCGTTTTATTACGCATCTGAAGTTTTTTGCCCAGCGGGTGCTCAAGGGAACGCACTATAAGGAAAACTATGACAATCTGTTCGATTTGATCAAGGAGAAGCATAGGGAGGCCGCGTTATGCGCCGAGAAAATCAAAAAGTTCGTGGAAAAAGAGTACAGCCACAAATTAACCAACGAGGAAATGCTTTATTTGACGGTGCATATCGAACGGGTCGTAAACCGTTAATAAAGCGTTGACAAAGAGAAGAAAGCGGTATATTATAGAGCCATCAAAACCATATCAGCATCTTAATGGGATTGTTACTGGTGATGCAGGCAAAACCTAAGTCGTGAAAAATAGCGAGACATTGCGGTCTACTATTTTTCAAGGCTTAGGTTTTTTATTTGCCAAAAATCACCAAATTATTGCTTTTATTCAAAATAGTGGGGGTGCACAGCATGAATTACGAGAATTTAGCTAAAGAAATTGTTCAGGGCGTAGGCGGCGAAAAAAATGTCGTTTCGCTCGTCCACTGTGCGACGAGACTGCGTTTTACCCTGAAGGACACATCGAAAGCGGACAAAGCCAAGCTGGAGAAGACCGACGGGATCATCACGGTCAAGGAAAGCGGAGGGCAGTTCCAGGTGGTCATCGGAAACCGGGTGCCCGAGGTTTACAACGCCATCGGCCGGGTTTCCAAGATTTTGAGCGACGCCAAGCCCGAGGAGACAACGAAGGGCGGCAAAAAAGGCTTTGGAGCCGTGATTGACGTCATTTCCAGCATTTTCGCTCCGCTGCTTGGGGTCATGGCGGGAGCCGGTATCCTCAAAGGGCTGCTGCTGATCGCCAGCAATTTCGGCTGGCTGCAGACGACGGATACGACCTACATCATCCTTTATGCGGCGGCGGACAGCCTGTTCTATTTCCTGCCGGCGATGCTCGCGGTTACAACGGCCAGAAAGTTCGGCGGCAATATGTTTACGGCCTTGGCGATAGCCGGAGCGCTGCTCTATCCGCAGATCATCCAGTTGAAAACGGAAGGAACGGAGACGCATTTCTTCGGCATCCCGGTGATCATGATGAGCTATTCGTCGACCGTCATTCCGATTATTTTAGCGGTAATCGTGATGAGCAAGCTGGAGAAGTTCTGCAACCGCGTGATTCATGAGAGCGTCAAAAACTTCGTGACGCCGCTGATTTCACTCGTCGTTATGGTTCCGCTGACCTTGATCGTGTTCGGACCGTTTGGCGTGTATGTCGGCAACGCCATCGCCGACGGACTGTTGGTAGCCTTCGCGTTCAGCCCGCTGATCGCCGGCGCCATCCTGGGGGCATCCTGGCAGTTGCTCGTTATTTTCGGCGTACACTGGGGCCTGATCCCGGTGTTCATCAACAACATCGCGGTTTACGGCAAAGACGGCATCAAGCCGGCCGCTTCCGCTTCCGTTTTTGCGCAAACGGGCGCTGCTCTCGGGGTTATGCTGAGAACGAAAAACAAAAAGCTGAAGGCGCTGGCCGGTTCGGCTACGCTTTCCGCGCTGTTCGGCATTACCGAACCGGCGGTGTACGGGGTAACCCTGCCGCTGAAGCGTCCGTTTATCGCGGGGCTGATCGGCGGCGCCGTCGGGGGAGCTATCATCGGCCAGGCCGGTACCCAGGCATTTGCTTCCGGCGCGCCAGGCCTATTGACTTTGCCGATTTTCTACGGACCGGGCGGCCAAGGCTTCCCGGGGTTGATCATCGGGATTACGACTTCGTTCCTGCTGTCCGCAGTATTGGCTTATGTGCTGGGCTTCAAAGACCCGGTTGAAGAAGAAGACAAAGGCAAAGCCGGCGCTTCGGCCGAACCGGCCCGGGATCAGGAACAAGGCCCAGCTTCCGATAAACCCAGCGACATGGCGCTTAGCCCGTTAGGCGGTACGGTGGTTCCTTTGTCGGAGGTACCCGATCCGGCCTTCGCCGCGGAGGCGATGGGCAAGGGCGTGGCCATCGAGCCGGCCGCGGGCCGGGTCGTTGCTCCGTTTGACGGAACCGTCACCGTGGCGTTCAAGAAGAAGCACGCTTTGGCGGTCGTCTCGGATAACGGCGCGGAAATTCTGGTCCATGTCGGGATCGATACGGTCAAGCTGGATGGTCAATACTACACTTCGTATATCAAAGAAGGCGATCGTGTAGCGGCCGGCCAACTGCTGCTGGAATTCGACTTGGACAAGATCCGCGAGGCCGGCTACCATACGGTTACCCCGGTAATCGTCACCAATACGTTCGATTATTCCGATGTGCTCCCGCTTCGGCAGGGAGAGATTCGCGAAGGGGACGAACTGCTCCGGATCGTCGGCAACGACGCTGAAGCGTAAAGGGAGCCCGGCAACAAGAAGTAAGGCTCTCCTCGCTGTTGCGTTGGCCTTGCCCGCTGGTCTTGTCCGTTGGTTTGTCCGTCGTTGGTTTGTTCGCTGGCCTTCCCCGTTTGTCTTGCCCGCTGGCGTTTCACTCGGATGCCTTGCCTTGCGGGCAGACCGTTGCAAGTCGCCCGTCATGCCCCGTCCAACTGCAGGTGTGCCGATTCAAAATTGTATAGTACAATGGGATTAGGCAATAGGCAGACACTTAAGGAGGATCGCTACATCATGCAGAAGTTGGTTTTTTTTGTGGGCGTCGCCGGAACGGGGAAAACGACGGTGGCCCGCAAGCTGGCGTTTCGCATGCCGGCGGCTTTTTTGGACCGCGATACGGTCGGCGGACGTTTCGTCGAAAAGATACTGGAGATGAACGGGCTGGACGTTAACGACCGGGACTCTGATTTTTACAAACATCATCTTCGTGATTTGGAGTATGACACGACCAAGGACATTTGCATCGAAAATTTGGCTGCGGGCCAAAATGTGTTTATGATCTCCCCGTTTACGGCGGAGCTTAAAAACAAAGCTTGGATTGAAGAGGTGCTTCAGGCGGCGGGGTTAAGCAAACGCGAGGTGGACGTCAAGGTCGTTGTCGTCACTTTAAAGGATATGGAGACGCAAAAGGAAAGGATCATCGAGCGGCAAACCGAGCGCGATACGTGGAAGCTGGAGCACTGGGACGACTTCAAACACCGCGTCCAATTCGTGCCGGAGATAGGCTGGGATATCCCGTCCTCATCGATTTATGTCTTTGACAACAGCGGCGACCTGACGGAAGAGAAGCTCGAAACCGTATTCCAATTCGTGCAGGGCGTCGGCGTCGAAGTTTAGAGTCCGTAAGACCCCAGGGAACTCATGTAACATACTAATAGCAGCAACGCCTGTCCGGCGGCCTTGGCCGTTTTTGGGACAGGCGTTTTTAGTTGTGGATTACACTTGAACCGGTAATGGGACGGTAGTCGCTGACAGGTTTTGTGTATTCGGCATCCTCATTGGATTTTTCCAATGACACGGCGCATGCGCATGATGGACGAACAAGCTGCCGGGACAAGGGAGCGGTTACACTAGCCGTCGGATCTGTTTTATAATGGAACGGCATAGTGTTGCAGGCATGTTGATTAAATGTGAAAAATGGATGAGTCTGGCGCATTCGGACGGAGGGGGAGAATGTTTTGGATATGAACGCTTATTTACGAAAAATCGCCTTGCGGCGGGAGGAAGTGCCCTCGTTTGAGCGGTATCCGTTTCACCTTCCCGCGGTGGCTTCGCTGGATCAGCTGGAGTTCCATCCCAAGGTCACATACATTGTCGGTGAAAACGGGATGGGAAAATCGACGCTGCTGGAAGCGGTGGCGGTCGCGCTCGGCTTCAATCCGGAAGGCGGAACGCTGAACTTCAACTTCGCGACGGCGGAGACGCACTCCGAGCTCCACCGCTACATCCGCACGGTGCGCGGGGCGGTCCGGCCGCGGGACGGGTTCTTTTTTCGCGCGGAGAGCTATTACAACCTGGCCACGGAAATCGACACACTCGACCGTGAACCGGGTGGGGGCTCTGTGATCGCGTCTTACGGCGGGAGGTCGCTGCATATGATGTCGCATGGGGAGTCTTTTTTCGCGGCGTTTATGAACCGTTTCGGGGGCCGGGGCCTTTACATCATGGACGAGCCGGAAGCGGCGCTGTCGCCGTACCGGCAAATGGCGATGCTGTCGCGCATCCACGATTTGGTCCGTACGCATTCCCAGTTTATCATTTCCACCCACTCGCCGGTTCTAATGGCTTATCCCGACAGCGCGATCTACCAGTTGACGGCGGACGGCATCCGCATGGTCAAGCTTGAAGACACCGATCATTACATTGTTATGAAGGAATTTTTAAACAACCGGGAAGGGATGCTGCGGGAGTTGCTTAAGGATTAGGGGGCCGGATCTTAAGGCCAAGGGCAAAGCGACGTCTCGGGGGTGGCAGCTTAAAGGTCTAAGTAACTCAAATTTCGGAGCAAAAAATCGGCAGACAAGCCTTGATGTAGCCGGATAAAGCAGCAATCCATTGCCGGTGTTGACGCTGAATCAGAGGTGGACAGCGTATTCCCGGCTTTTTAGGCTGCTTCGGTGATCAAGTCGAGCAACTATGGAAGCGTCAACGATGTAGAGACGTTACGATCCGGCGGGGTCAGCTTATCTACCTTTTGCACCGTGGCCGTTTCGAGCAGTGTCACAAATCGACGCCAGGTGAGGGGGCTGTCTAAAGGGTTCGTGTCTTGGTGTTCGTGTCTTGGTGTCCCTGCCTGCTGCCTGCCTTTGCACGATTATCCCCTTCGTTAAGGAGCAGGAAGCAGGGGGTGGGGCTAGAGCAAGTCAAGGGTTCCAAAAAAAGAGAAGAAAAAACACAAAAAAGCTAAGGAAAAAATGAGGTGGTTCAGGTGAGATTTTCGGCTTGATAAGAGAACGTACGTTTGGTATAATGAAATAAACGGAACTTATGTTCGTGAATTCTTGATTCGGGAGGTAAGCGGATATGGAAGCCAATGCGGGAACGGAACTTCAGCCATTCAGCAGCCGTTTTAACAGCGAGCAGGACTGTATGGAAGCGCTGATCGCGATGAAGTGGCCAAGCGGCTTCGTCTGCCCGCGCTGCGCTCACACCCGGTGCAGTCGCCTAACTTCCCGGCATATCCCTTTGTTCGAGTGCGGAAAGTGCAAGCATCAAACATCGCCTTTGGTCGGCACGATTTTTGAAGGAACGCATCTCCCCCTGGTGAAGTGGTTCCAGGCGCTGGAGTTGTTCCTGCTCCCTGACGGCATCTCGGCGGTGCGGCTGCGCCAGGTGATCCGGGTCGCCTACAAGACCGCATGGTCGATGCTGCAAAAAATACGTCATGCCGTGGGGGGGTTCGATGCCCGGGAGCTGCTTTCCGGAGACGTGAAGGTGAACAGCGATCAGTATGGTCGTAATCCGTCCCGGTGTCAGCTTTCGCATCCGTACGCCTCGGCGGTCGTAGCCGGCTGCACGGTCACGGAGTCAGGCGAGCCGGAGCACGTCAAAATCCGCCTGGCGCCGCATAAGCGGGGAAGCGAAGAAAGGGCGAACCGTCACGAACTCGATGCGTTCATCAACGGGCACGTGGATGTCCATACATCGGCGGTACAGTTGTTCCCTCAGGCCTTTCGGCTTTATACGCCCTTGCGGAAAGTGGTGAGAGAGGCGTGGGAATCGCTGAAGGGTACGTATGGAGCCTTGGGACTGAAGCATCTGCAGGCGTACCTAAACGAATACACCGTACGCCGTCGGCTGCGCCTGCCCGGAGCGGCAGAAACGATGCGGCAGAAGTTGCTGCGCATGTGTGTGGCGATTCCGGCGATCCCTTACCGCCGGCTGATCGCGCGCCAACCGAACCAGCCCCTTGGGGCAGCAGCCTGATCGGGACGCTGGAACGGTGGGGGGAGTTTGATGCAGATCAACTTAATGGGTTCTTGATCTTCTGTCTTGCTCTCTTGTCCGGGTTGTTTCACCTCCCCTAAACCTGATTCCTTCTCCTAAGCCCGTCTAAATTATCTCGAACCTATCTGCTTCTCCACAAATATTTTTTTCTCCCGAGTTTGTCTTTCTCTCTGCTACCTGATTAAACGGGATAATCGTGCAAAGCGCCCGGACAGCGAGCGTTGATCTGACACCCACCCCATTTCCCTATCCTCAAGCTTTCGGGCGCCCTTCCGTGGTTCTTGCCTCGATCGGTTTTCGACTTTGTAAGAATGAATTTGCTGATCGTATCTCTGTATAGTGCAGGCTGTTCCTTATGCGGTGTATGCCCGCAGCCCTTCATCATGATGACCTCGCCTTGCGCGGCTTCCTTATACGCCCGAATATGACGCTCGCATGTGACGGGATCGTGCTCACCCAGAATAAGGAGGGATGGAACTGACAACCGGGACAGGAGCGGAACTGCAGATTCAAATATTTTCCCTTCTTCCCTTAGACGGCTGAGGTGAATATCCGTTCTTTCTCCGAATTCGTCCCATTCTTCTTCTGTGTACAAAGAATCATCCGTCAGCGTCTCATATGGGGAGTAAATGAGCTCTTTCTTTTCGCCCAGTTCTTCTCCAAACTGAATGTACCGGTCAAAAAGCTCCTCCGCGGAAAGGTTACTCGCCGCCAATCGCAAACATTGTTCGGAACGCTCCGCATCGCCCAGAGTTTTGAAAATAGACGCTGCTTTCGTCAGCAGGCTTAGCGCGGTCCATTTAAAATCGAACGTGGGACATTCAAAAATAACGTTCGCAACAGAGTCCGGATGGCCCGCTGCATAGATCAAAGCCAAATAACCGCCGAACGAGTGGCCGATCACCGACCATTGCTTGATGCCGAGTTGCTGCCTGAGATTTTCGCAATCGTCAATGAGATCCTTAAGGCCAAAAGGCTCGTCTTCCAAAATCTTGTCGGAACGGCATACTCCACGTTGATCGATGGCAATGACAAAAAGTTCTGCCGCAAGCTTCTCCGCTTGGTGATACACAAATTCGTAGCAACTTTCCCCGGGCCCGCTGTGCAAAAAAAGTACTGCGGGCGAGCCCTGTTTGCCGAAAATCTCGACATGCAGTTTTTTTCCGCGGACAACGCATGGTTGAATCATTTTTTAGCACTCCTTCCGTTCCAGCTTCCCCTCCAGCGCCTCGCCCGCCAGCAATGCCATAACCGCATCGTCCATCGGCGGATTGTGCAGGCCGGCGCGGACGTCGCGGTAGTAACGCTCGAGCGGGTGGCTTTTCGCTAAGCTTGTTCCGCCGACGATGCGCATTGCCAGATCGACGATCCGGATCGCGCCGTTGGTGGCGGCCAGTTTGGCGAGCCCGAGGTCGGATCGCAGCTTCGGCCTTAGCTCGGGATGGCGGTCCCAACGGTCCGCCGCAGCGTACAGCATCTGCCGGGCCGTCCGCTGCTCCAATTCCATCTGGCCGATGAGCTGGCGAATATTCGGCAGTTCGGCGATCGGGCCTTTGATGCTGTTCGGGCGGTAGGAGGCGGCAAAGCGCAGGGCGAATTCCCGCGCGGCCAGGGCAATGCCCATATAGCAGGCCGGAATGTGCAGCAGCCATCCGCCGCCATCGTCGATTGCAGCGCCGCTGGGTTTCAGCAAATGGTTTTCCGGTACAAAAACATGGTCGAGGATGATGTCATGGCTGCCCGTAGCCCGCATGCCGAGGGTGTCCCAGGTTTCCTCAATCGTTACGCCGTCCTGCATCATGACGAGGAACTCTTCGGTTTTACCGGTCGTTTCACAATAAGCGGTGACGATGCAGCGGTCGAGCGCGGGTGACAGCGTGCTGAAATTTTTCCGGCCGCTCAGCACCCAGCCGCCCTCCGCCGCTATAGCCGTCGTCGAGGGCCGGCCGCCGCGGCTCGGGCTTCCGGTCGCCGGCTCGCTGGCGAACGCGTTGATCATGACGCCTTTTTTCACAATGTCCCGGCATAGCTCCGCCCATAGCGGTTCAGGCCAACTGCGGCTTTCCCGCAAGTTCAGCACCTTGCCGGCATGCCAACCGACAGCCAGCGCCGTGGAGCCGTCCCCCATCGCCAGCCGTTCCTGCAGTTGTACCATTTCATATAAAGAAATGCCGTCGCCGCCAAACGCCTCGGGTACGGTCAGCTTCATATAGCCAAAATTGCGCAAATCGTCGATGTTCTCATGCGGGAACGTGCCAAGCCGGTCATGCTCCGCGGCCCGGTCCGCAAACCGCGCCGCGAGCGCCTCCAGCCTGAGCAAGCGCCCACGCTCCCGATCGCTGCGAATATACGGATCATGTTGAATATCCATTCGCGTGTCGCCCCCTTTTTTCGGAGTTAAATGCCCTTGCCGCCGATAGGGCGGATTTGGATGGATTCCACGCCGGCGATCAGCGGCATGGCCCGCTGGATGGACGCTATCGCCGCTTCTTGTTGGAGTGAGGCGTCATGGGCCTCCTTATTGCTCCAGACTTCCGTCACCCACACGGTATCCGGTTCCGCATCGGAGATGTTGACGATATATAATTCGCATTCCTCGACCGGCTTGGCCCCGGCGGCGGCTTCCAACAAGATGTCGGCCAGCTTGTCGCGCTCCCCGGGTTTGGCGGTAAACTTGGCGTACATTCCGTATTTGCTCACGGCAAATCCCTCCGTTATCGTTTGGGCTGTAATTCGGATAGCCTAAATTATCGCTTAAAATTTAATGATTAGCAATGTTTGGCAAAGCAGAACCGATGGGTCTGGCGGACCATTTTGCGCGGTTGGCGGCTTTGGGCAAATTCAGCTCCGAAACCATGGTATAATGACGAGAATATAGCACGGACTTTTCCATTTTATCGCGACAGGAGTGGATTACGATGCCCAAAGTGGTACTGGCCGGAGGCACGGGGTTTGTCGGCCGGGCTTTCGAGCGCCGGTTTAGGGAAATGGGGTATGAGATCGGCATGATTTCCAGGCAGGCTTCCCACATTTCCTGGAATGACCGGACGGGAATGACGCAGGCGCTGGAAGGGGCCGATTTGCTGGTCAATCTGGCTGGCAGATCGGTAAACTGCCGTTATACTCCGGAAAACCGCCGGCTGATCCTGGAGTCGAGAACGGAGACCACGCGCTTGCTCGGGGAGTGCGTTTTGGCGTGCCGCCGTCCTCCGGCGCTGTGGATCAATTCAAGTACGGCAACGATCTATCGGCATGCGGAAGACCGTCCCATGACCGAGGAAGGCGGCGAAATCGGCGCGGGATTTTCGGTTGATGTGGCCAAGGCGTGGGAGCAGGCTTTCTTCGCTTTTGACCTTCCGGCCACGCGGCGGGTTGCGCTCCGCATTGCCATCGTGCTGGATGACGGCGGGGTGATGGGGCCGATGCGCAATCTGGTCCGCTTCGGGCTCGGCGGGCAGCAAGGTTCCGGGCGGCAGCAGTTCAGCTGGATTCATATGGAAGATTTGTTCCGGATCGTGATGTTTCTGCAGCAGCATCCCAAGCTGGATGGTGTCTTTAACGCTTCCGCGCCGCATCCGGTCACCAATCGGGAGTTGATGGCCGGCTTGCGCCGGGCGATGGGCATCCCCATCGGGCTGCCGGCGCCGCGCTGGATGCTGGAGCTCGGGGCGCGGCTTATCCGCACGGAGACCGAACTGGTGCTGAAGAGCCGCTGGGTCCTGCCGGAACGGCTGCTGCGGGAAGGGTTCACTTTTAAATACGAAACACTGGATAGGGCATTAAAGGAGATCGTGTCGCGATAGCGGCTTTAGTTACGTGCTGAACGTATTCGCCCGCGCTTGGGCGGAACTGTCGGCTTTTGGGCCGAACTATTTTGGCACGCGGGTTTACGATTGGGGAAGATACGGCCGATGGCAGGGGCAGACCGGTGTTTGTCCCTGCCGTTTTTAAAAGGTTTGGATAAATTCAATGGATTGATTGGAAATATCCAATAGAATGGAAACTTGGTAGAAACTAAATCAACTTGACTGGATATTTCCAATAGATGAGGTTCGGCAGGGCGCAAAATGGCCGGTTTGAGCGAAATCTATTGGATATTTCCAATGAGAGTTTAAAGTGGCGTTCGATTCCCGGCAATCTATTGGATTTTTCCAACTAGAAGGTAGAGGAACCCTCGTCAGGATGGGCCATTCCGGGATCAAGACTGAATCTTAGAGGCAAGGCTGCCCGGAATCGGACCGCTTCGTCTATTATTGTTTGGGCGAGGGGTATGGACGACTTGCAAAAGTTATGGACAACAAGAAGTGGAGATGGGGAAATGCAGCTTAGAAAAGTAAAAATACTCGGCACGGGAAAATACATGCCTTCGCGGCGCGTCACGGATGAGGAGATGGACCGTCTGCTTGGCGTTCCGGCCGGATGGACCGGCAAAATCACGGGGGTTGGCGAGCGCCGCTATGCGGCCGAAGGGGAGACGTCGTCCTATATGGGAGCGAGGGCGGCGGAAATGGCGCTGGAAAGCGCCGGGCTTAACTTCGCCGACATCGACTGCCTGGTGTGCACGAGCGGCACGAAGGAGCAGCCGCTGCCCAGCACGGCCGTTTTCATCCAGCAAGCCATGGGCGAGGAGGACTCGGGGGTACCGGCCTTTGATATGGACGCCACCTGTCTAAGCTTCCTGAACGGGCTTGACGTTATGTCGTACCTGGTCGATTCGGGCCGGTACCGGCGGGTGCTGCTGGTGGCGACGGAGATTGCTTCGGCCGGGCTGAATTGGGCCGATAGGGAAAGTGCGGCGCTGTTCGGCGACGGGGCGGCCGCCGTGGTAATCGGCCAGGCCGAACCCGGGGAGGCCTCGCGGATCATATACGCCTCCATGAGAACATACAGCCGCGGCGCCCGGTACTCGGAGATCGCCGGCGGCGGAACCCGCCGCCATGCGTCGCAATATTCGGCGGATCGCCCCGAGCCGTTCCTGTTCAGCATGAACGGGCAGGCGATTTTTCGCATGGCCTCCAAGCTGCTTCCGGAATTTCTGGACGGTCTGCTGGCTCCGTCGGGGACCCGCTTGGAGGATATCCGGCTCGTAATTCCGCATCAGGGCAGCGCGATGGCGATGCGCCTACTGCGCAAGAAACTGGGCATCGCGGAGGACCGCTTCTTCGATAATACGCGGAACCATGGGAACACGATCGCCGCTTCCATTCCGATGGGGCTGCATGAAGCGATTGCGCAGCGGCGCATCCGTCGCGGCGACCGGGAGCTGATGCTGGGGACGGCGGCAGGCCTGTCGCTGGGAGGGCTGCTGCTTGACTACTAGGCCGCTGCGGATTTTGCTTACGGGAGGCCGGGCCCCGATTGCGCTGGAGCTTGCTCGCCTGCTGCATCGCGCCGGGCACCGGGTATTCGCGGCCGAGAGCGCGCGGCATCACCTGTGCCGGCGATCCGCGGCGGTGGAGCGGAGCTTTTACGTTCCTCCTCCGCGGCAGCAGCCGCAGGATTACCTGGCCGCGCTGGAGACGGTGATCGGGCAGTGGGACATCAACCTGTTGATTCCGCTATGCGAAGAGATCTTCGTTATCGCCGGCGGGGCAGAGCGGTTGAAGATCCGCTGCCGTGTGCTGGTATCGCCGCTGGAGCTGCTGCACGAATGGCACCATAAATACCGCTTTATCCAGCGCGCCGCTTCCCTGGGGTTGCCCGTCCCGCGTACGACGCTGCTGAACAGCCGCGAGGCATGGCAGGCGACGATGGGCCTTGCTGCTGCGGAAGGCAGGAGCGTGGTGCTGAAGCCGGCCTATTCGCGCTTCGCCTCCCGCGTGATCCTGCCGGCGGCTGCGGGAGCGGGGCCGTGGAAGAGCCCAGCGGCGGAGGAGCCGCATGGGGAGCGCCCTCGCGGTCTTCGCGAATGCGACGGGTCAGACGGCCGTGGCGGGCCAGGCGGTCCTGGCGGGACAACGCCGCTAGGGAGCGGCGGGGCTATACCATCACGGAGCGGTGGGAGTATACCGCTAAGGAGCGACAGGGCAATGCCCCCAAGGGGCGACCTGGCTATGCCGCATAGGAGCATACAGCCGCCGCCTCCGGAAGGAAGCGAGCTGTCGGAGGCGTCGCCCTGGGTGGCGCAGGATTATATTGCCGGCCGGGCGGTGTGCACCTACAGCGTTGTGCACGATGGACGCATCGTGGCCCATGCCGCCTACGGCAGTCGTTACCGGACCGGGAAAACGGGGGCGAGCGTCCATTTTGAATATATGGAGCATGAAGAGGCCCAGGAATGGGTTCGCCGCTTTTTGGGCGGAACAGGATTCAGCGGGCAGATCGGTTTCGACTTGATCGAGCAAAACGGCGGCAAACTTTACGGGATCGAATGCAATCCCCGGGCGACCAGCGGCATTCATCTGTTCGAGCCCGGCATCGGCCTGGAACGGGCGCTGCTCAGCCCCGGGGAGCTGGCGGCCGAAGGCGCCGTCATCCGGCCGCGCCCGGGGAGCAAGGCGATGCTGGCTCTGCCGATGCTTGGCTGCGGATGGCGGGAGCTGCTGCGCGGAGACCCGCGCTCCTGGCTGGCGGCGGCCCGGGGGACCCGGGACGCCGTCTTCCGGACGGATGACTTAAGGCCGTGGCTGGAGCAGGCGCTGGTCGTATACGATGCCTTCCGCAGTGCCCGCAGACTGGGGATTACGCTGACAGAAGCGTTAACTTACGACATAGAATGGAACGGTGAACCGTTATGAAAGCATTGGTAACTGGGGCGACGGGGTTTTTGGGAGGACATCTGGCCAGGCGGCTGGTCCGGGAGGGCTGGGACGTAACCGGCATCGGACGCAATCCCGAACAGGGCCGGCGGCTCGAGGCGGAAGGCATCAGGTTCCTCAATCAGGATTTGCGCGACGAGAGCGGCACCGCCGCCGCTTGCACCGGGCAGGATGCGGTCTTTCACTGTGCGGCGTTATCCTCGCCATGGGGCAAATACCGCGACTTTTACGGCTGCAATGTGGAGGCTGCCCGGATACTCGCCGAGGCCAGCCTGCGAGAGGGAGTGCGCCGCTTCATTCATGTATCGACCCCAAGCGTGTATTTCGATTACGCCCCCCGCCTGGGCATCCGCGAGTCCGAGCCGCTGCCGGTGAAAGGAGCGAATCATTATGCCGTCACAAAACGCCTGGCGGAGCAGGTTGTGGAGCGGTATCACGCCATGGGGCTGCCGTCGGTCATTATCCGGCCGAGAGCGGTATTCGGCCCCAATGACCAGGCGCTGTTCCCGCGCATCGTCGCCGCGAGCGGCAAATCCGGCGTACCGCTGATCGGCGGGGGGAAGGCGCTGATCGACGCGACCTACGTGGACAACGCCGTGGACGCGCTGCTGAACGCCTGGAACGCCCCCGAAAATGCGGCGGGCCGGGCCTATAACATTACGAACGGCGAGCCGCGGGAATTCGCCGCGCTGGTGGAGACGCTGTTCCGCATGCTGGACCTGCCGCTGAAAACCCGCGTCATTTCCTACCGGAAAGCCTACGGAGCGGCCGCGGTGCTGGAAGGGCTGCACCGGCTGATCCCGGCGCTGGGCGAGCCGCTGCTAACGCGTTATACCGCCGGGACGCTCGCCCTCAGCCAGACGCTTGATATTACGGCTGCGCGCGCGCTGCTCGGTTATGCTCCGCGCGTCAACCTGGACGAAGGGCTGCGGCGTTTTGCGGAATGGTGGAGGGGACGGTTATGTTGAAGAGCATCCAAACGGGCGCTCCGGCTAAGGCGGCCGGGGTCCTGACAAGCCTCCCGCCTGGGGCGCCTAAGGCTAAAGCAAGCTCTCCGCCTGAGGCGTCCAAGGCTAAAGCAAGCCTTCCGCCTGAGGCGTCCAAGGCCCAAGCAAGCCCTCCGCCTGAGGCGTCCAAGGCTAAAGCAAGCTTCCCCGCAAAGGGCAGGGTGCAATTGTATTTGGGTGCGGCCGGGTACTGCGTTCATCCGGAATTTTTGACCCTGCGCGGCGGGCGGCTGCGCCCGGTCCGGTTCCCGGCGGGATTTGCCTGCATCGTCCATCCGCGGCACGGGCCGGTGATGGTGGATACGGGGTACAGCTTCCGCTTTTTTGAGGAGACCGCCCGGCTGCCGAATGCGCTGTACCGGTATATTACGCCGGTGGTGTACGAGGAGCGCGACAGCGCCGCGAACTGGCTGCGGGAGAGGTTCGGCATGGAGCCGGAACAGGTCAAATACGTGATTTTGACGCATTTTCATGCCGATCATATCGCGGGCGTCAAAGATTTTCCGCAGGCCAAACTGATTTATTTGCCCAAAGCCTACGAGGCCGTACGCTCGCTGCGTCCCCTGGCCGCCGTCAGAGCCGGGTTCCTGCCCGGCCTGCTGCCGGACCCCGAGCGGTTCGCCGCAAGATCGGAGCCCATTGACACGGGTGCGCAGCGATTCCGCTTGGGGCCGGAGTTTCCTTTTGCCGAAGGATTCGACCTCTTCGGGGACGGCAGCGTGATCGCCGTGGAAGTTTCCGGCCATGCGGAGGGGATGATCGGACTGTTCGCGAGTACGGAGGAGGCCGACTATTTTCTCTGCGCGGATGCGGTCTGGTCCAGCCGGGCGTTCCGCGAAGGGCGCAGGCCGCATCCGGCGGCGGGGATCATCATGTCGGACAGGCGGGAATACGGGCGCAGCTTCGACCGGTTGACGGAGCTGCACCGGAAGTATCCGGACATCCGGATCGTGCCCAGCCACTGTACCGAGGCGCTCAGGTTGTGGGGATCGGAGGCGATCGAACGTTGAGCATCTTGGGTACGCTGCGGATCGTATATCATTACTGGCTTACGCGCCGGAGACGAAAATGGAGCAGCCGGGTCCGTCTTGAGCGTTGGCAGGAACGCCGGGTGATTCGCCACATCCGGTGGGTTCGGGCTAACTCTGCTTTTTACCGCGAATGGTGGAACGGTCTTGAGGATTCGGCGTGGCGAAGCTTTCCCCTGATGGACAAGGCGCTGATGATGGAGCATTTCGACCGGCTCAATACGGCCGGCATCCTGAAGGAGGAAGCGCTGGCATTGGCCGCGTCGGGGGAGGCTTCCCGCAATTTCAGCCCTGTGATCAAAGGCATCACTGTCGGGCTGTCGTCCGGAACGTCGGGCAATCGCGGACTGTTTCTGGTGAGCGGGCGGGAGCAGGATGCCTGGACCGGCACGGTGCTTGCAAAGCTGCTGCCCGGAGGGCTGCGGAAGCCGGCGAAGATCGCCTTTTTCCTGCGGGCGAACAGCAATCTATACGAATCGGTGCGGCGCGGCAAGCTGGAATTCCGGTATTTTGACCTGCTGGACCCGGTCGGCAGACTGGTGGAGCGCATGGAGGCGTACCGGCCGACGGTGTGGGTCGCTCCGCCCTCCATGCTGAGAATGCTGGCGGACGAATTCACGGCGGGCAGACTGACGGCGCGGCCGTCCAAGCTGATCTCGGTCGCCGAAGTGCTGGATCCGCTGGACCGGGACGTTATCGAGAGAACGTTTGGGCAAACCGTTCATCAGGCCTACCAGTGTACCGAAGGTTTTTTGGGGGCGACGTGCGAGCGGGGGACGCTGCACTTGAACGAGGATGTCATCCACATTGAAAAAGAATACCTCGACCCGGCCACCCGGCGCTTTGTGCCGATCGTGACCGATTTCTCCCGCGCCACCCAGCCGATCGTGCGCTACCGCCTGAACGATGTGCTGACCGAAGCGGCGGAGCCCTGCCTCTGCGGCTGCCCCTTCACCGCCATCGAGCGGATCGAAGGGCGCTGTGACGATATCCTGTATTTTCCCCATAGCCGTAGGGGGGAACCGGTCGCGGTGTTTCCGGATTTTGTGGCGCGGGCGGTGATTGCCGCCTCGGCTGCGATCGAGCATTACCGGGTTGTCCAGCTCGCCGGCGGGGAGCTCGATATCTCGTTGCAGCTTGCGGCGAACAGTTCTCGCGCCGACGTTGAGGCCGAAGTAAGCAGGCAGCTTCAGGAACTGAGCCGCAGGCTGGAAAGCGACTTGCCCGAGGTCCGCTTTAGCCCGTACCGCTTCGTTCCGGGGGCGACCAAGCTGCGTAGGGTGGAACGAAAGGCGGCGGATGGGAGTAACGCTGGGAGTGACACTGGGAGTGACGGTAGGTAGGGACGGATGCAAACAGCGGCATAAGCAAAATCTTCAGTGAAAAAAATGGCGCTGTTTCGGCGGCGGAATAGGCATTTGGAGAGAATAGAGCAACAGCGATGCATTGCATCGAATGTTTCTGACCAACATTGTTATTTCTAACGGTTGCCACAGCCACTATTTGCTCCAAAAACGCCGATTTCAAACTCTAACGGTTGCCATCGCGCTTATTTTACTGAAACCCGGCTACTTTTACCCAGATTGAGGCTATAAACGGCGCTCACAACCGTTAGAAATTAGAAAGGTCATTTTATGCAAAATAGCGGCTGACACAACCGTTAAATTTCCGGCATGCGATAGTATCGGTTCGAAAGCCTGCGCTTTTGCGGGAAAGCTCGAAGGTATCCGGGCTATAATCACTTATTTCCGGAACGTGTTACGTTAGCGGTTCGTAGCAATGGGTGGATAGACCAAGACAGGGGGAAAGATTTATGGCGGAGCAACTAGCTGAGCGGGGTGACGGTGCCGCCCTGGAAAGCGGCGGCCTGCCGGTCGCTCTCATTACGGGGACGTCCAACGGATTCGGCCTGCTTACGGCTCTGACGCTTGCCCGCGGAGGGTACCGGGTCGTGGCCGCGATGCGCGACTTGGAGCGCAGGCATGAGCTTGAGCAGCGGGCGGCCCGCGAGGGGACGGCGGAGCGGATCCGCTGCGTCCGTCTCGATGTGACGGAGCACGCGTCGATTGGACCGGCCGTGGACGAGATCGTCCGCCGGTACGGGCGGTTGGACATGCTGGTGAACAACGCGGGCATGGCCGTCGGGGGCTTCGTCGAAGAGGTGCCGCTGGAAGACTGGCGGCGCCAGATGGAGACGAATCTGTTCGGAGTCATTGCGGTGACGCGGGCGGTGCTGCCGGTGATGCGCGCGCAGCGGCGGGGGCTGGTGGTCAACGTCTCCAGCGTCAGCGGATTAGCCGGTTTTCCCGGTTATGCGCCTTACGCCGCTTCCAAATTCGCCGTCGAGGGCTTCTCGGAAAGCCTGCGTCATGAAATGCGGCCGTTTGGCGTCCGGGTTGTGCTGGTGGAGCCGGGGGCTTACCGTACCCCGATCTGGAGCAAAGGAATCGGCGAGATTCGCATTGATTCCGGATCACCCTACCGAGCGCAGCTTGAGGCGGTGCTGCGGTATTCGCACAAGGCGGCGGAGACGACGCCCGATCCGCAGGAGGTGGCCGATCTGATCGGGCGAATCGCAGGCATGCGCGTTCCGCGCCTGCGGTATGCGCTGGGGCAGGGCTCTCGCCTGCTGATTTGGAGCAAAGCGCTGCTGCCGTGGAAGTGGCTGGAATGGATCGTGGCCCAAGCGCTGCGTTAAAGCCGCGGGAAGGTGTTCGTTGACCGTGACCGATCTTTGGGAGTCGCGGTACAACGGCGAGAGCCGGACGGGAGCGGTAGACGATCAAGCGGGCAACAGAGCGGATGGCACAATGCCAGAGCCAATACATATATCGTTATGCCGCGGCCCGTACGACAAGACTATTGCGCCCCATTATGCGCATGGTATGATTAAAGCAATACACAATTGGGAGGCGTTGCCAATGGGAAGCCATTATATGGATCGGGCGATATTCAAAAATGGGGGAGGCGCACCAATAGCCCGTTAACCTGCGCGATTCCCCGTAATACCAAGGAGGAATCGGGTAATTTTGAATACTTTTATTCCGGGAATTGAACTGTCACGCGCGTTTTATACCGATGTAGTCGGGAAACTGGTCCATTTTCCGCATGCGGCGGCTTTGCTTGGGGAGGGTTCGGAGGTGATGGGCTACGACCAGCCGCGCTCTACCGATCACAGTTGGGGCCCGCGGCTGCAGCTCTTTGTCGGCGCTGCGCGGCTTCGTGAGGCGGCGCAAGCCTTAGAGAGCGGTTTGCCGGACGAATTTAAGGGGTATCCCGTCCGTTTTTATTCGTGGCAAACCGGGACGGTCAGGCATCACGTTGAAGTGACGACTTTGGACGATTGGCTGTTATCCCAGCTGCGCATAGAGCGGCACACGGAACTTACCCCTGAAAAATGGCTGGCGATGCCGCAGCAGCATTTGCTGCAGTTCACCGCCGGCGAGGTGTTCCGGGATGATTTGGGCGAGCTCACCGAAATGCGGCGGCGGTTCTCCCAGTACCCTGACGACGTTTGGCTGTGGATGATGGCCGCGCAGTGGCATCTCATCGGCAATGCGGAGCCTTTGCTCGGCAGAACGGTTGAGGCCGGCGATGTCCGCGGTTCGGCATTGATTGCTTACCGGCTTGTCCGGCTCATGATGGAGATGTGCTTTTTGCAGGAGCGGCGATACTGGCCGTATTCCAAATGGTTCGGCACTGCATTTTCCAAGCTGCAGATCGCGCCCGCGCTAGGGCCCGTTCTCGACGAGGTGCTCGCCGCCACGGAGCCGTCCGATCGGCACCGGGCGGTCAGCGGGGCGCTGGTGATGATCGCCGAAAGACACAACGCTTTGGGCGTTGCTCCCCAAGTTCCTCCCATTGTCGCGCCTTTTCAGGTCGGAATCAACGATGCCGTGCGTCCGTATCGCGTGCTGAATGCGGGCAGCTATGCCGAGGCCTGCCGGCAGGCGATCGCGGATGAAACGCTGCGCCAAACGGTAGCGGTCGGCGGCATCGACCAGCTCACTCACGCCGACGATGCGTTGATCAACTTTACTTCCTGGCCGTGCCATCTGGAGGCCGGCTATAAGGCGGAGCTGGAAATCAAGCCCTCGGGACGAGATGGTAGCTGATGGACGTCAAGCTAGATTCAGGTGCGAGATGTAAGGCCTTGGGGACACTATTTTAAATATAGCGAGGTGATTTGAACGATTAGCTGTAAGCTCTGCGGTAATTGCCCGGTGCAGTTGACAAACTGGTAACCGGCTTCACCGGGCTTAATTGATGGGTTATCAGGCGACTGCACCGCTCTGTTTTTTTATATTCAAAAAAAAGAGAGGGGCAATTGTTCGATGAACGCAATGAACCGAAACGAATTAAGAAAACTGTGGCAAGCGGAAGAAACGAAAGGTTTTCAAGGTTGGGATTTCTCCTATCTGGCCGGCCGGATGGAGGAAGAAGAGCTTCCTTGGGATTATAAAGCAAACGTACAGGCGCGAATGAGCGGTGATACGGTCATGCTGGATATGGGCACGGGCGGCGGAGAGTTTCTGCTGTCGCTGTCGCCGCCGCCGGGCAAGACATATGCGACGGAGAGCTACCTCCCCAACTATGAGCTGTGCCGGACGAAGCTGCCGGCGTGCGGAATCGAAGTCAAACTTGTCGAGGACGATAACGTTTTGCCGTTTGAAGACGGTCTGTTCGATCTGGTGATCAACCGTCACGAGTCGTTTTCTACCCGGGAGGTCTGGCGCATCCTCAAGCCGGGCGGCGTGTTCGTCACCCAGCAGGTCGGCGGGATGAACAACCGGGAGATGTCGCGGTTTTTGCTAGGCGAGGGAGCGATGACGACTCCGGCGGACTATAATTTGTCCCAAACCGCAGGCGAACTGGAAGCGGCCGGGTTTGGGGTGCTGGAGCGCCGGGAATACTTCCCGGAGCTGCGCTTTAAGAATGTCGGCGCATTTGTTTTTTTCGCCAAAATCATCGAATGGGAATTTGCCGGCTTTTCCGTGGACCGCTGCTTTGAACGGTTGCTTGAACTGCACGAGGCTGTAGAACGGGACGGGCACGTCAGGAGCCTGGAGCATCGCTTTTTTATTTTAGCGTGTAAACCGTTTATGTGATGAACGATACCGCCGCTTTTGTAAAAGGAGAGGAAGCATTTTGCCTTATTTTACGATTTTTGCCTCCCGGAACGATATCCGCGATATCGGCGGGCTGATCCACGAGGCGTTTGGGGACGACTTTAAAATAACCGGCGGAGGTCCGGGCGAAACGGAGTTTTCGCTCCTGCCGAAAGGCTGGTTCAAAAGCAACAAAATCACGATTCGCGTGGCCTCGGAGGATACCGATCCGGATTATTTCGATAATAACATTCCGGGGATGATGGGATTTTACGACAGCATTCCGTTTGAAGACGAGGAGTTGAAGCGCCGCGTGCTGCTCCAAATCTCCGTGATCAACACGATGCTGGCGATCGAAACGGAAAAAGAGTACGGCCAGGACTACCTGGAACGCTTCATTAAGCTTGCCGCGAAGGTCGACGGGATCGGGTTTATCCCCGACGGTACGCTGCTGGACCTGGACGGCCGGGTGATCGTGTATCCGGACGGCCGGTCCGATGCCGCGGATTTCAGTCCGCGAGCCTGCACGCGAAAAATTCGGGGCGAAGATCGCTCCACCCCGGAGGGAGCGGAGAGAAAGCAAAGAAATTTGGCTTATCTCAAAGAAAAGCAAATTCCGTATTTGGAGCATCTGCCTGAACTCCCGCCGTTAAGCGAGCTTAAGGTCAAGTCCAGGGAGGAGATCGCCCGTCGGGCGGCAGCTCTGCTGATCGTTATCCAATATGCGTGCGACGTTGCCCAGGAGAGCGATCTGGCAGAGTCGAAAGCTTTTGTGACCGGCCTGTTGGACCAGTTCGGGGGGGCGGATGAATTGACCGAATTGGAGAGAGACCTGCTGGAGCAAGCGGAGCCTGCCCGTCAGGCTGCGGTCAACCTGACCTGGCAATATGAGGCCTATTGGGCGCTTTTGTGGGCGCTTGGGATGGTGGATTCGCTCGATTTTCCGGACCATACATGCGACTGCGATTTTGCGATTCAGGCGGTTTCCAGCTGTGACGGTTTTGCCGAGTTTCTGGAGCGGACGTCGCTGCGCCGGCCGGAAGAGATTTTGGACGAGGCCGACAAAATCTACCGGCTGCACTGGGCCTGCGTCAACGACCGGATTCAAGGCCGGGAGCCCGCGGGCGGCCTGAGCGAAAGCGTCGTGATGGAGCGGCGCCGGGCGCTGTTTTGGATGATCGGCTACCGGGACGAAGCGTGGGACGACATTAGCATGGATACGTGATGTTTGATTAGCTGTACGCGAACTCATTTGGACCTGTTGGACCTGCTGGAATTGCTGGACCTGCCCTTGGGGCGGGTCCTTTTTTGTTAAACTAGTTTTTACTGGCTAGACCAGCCGGTGGAAATAGCGGAACAAAAGGGCGTTATTTTCGCGATATGTCGGTCCTTCGCAAAATAGGGCCCTTTTATGTCGTTATTTTAGGCGTGGGCGGTAAAAAAGCGGTATCTCTGGGGGCTGCAGGGGGAATGATGACATTTTTTACCGTTATTTTGTGCGAGAAGGGGAACAATGCCAAAATAACGCCCAAAAAGTACGCTATTTCCGGGCCGGCCCAGTCTTGGAAGGATCGCTGTACGGGACTGAACTTGCCTGTTCCGGTTAGCGGCCAGCGCTATCCTGTGATTTTTGCCGCTCCAAATTGCAGAATCCAAACTGTTCATATGCGCGGTCATCTCCTACTATAGAGCTATAACCAGCTGAGTTGCTTCATCAGATACTAGTATCGCAAATGAGGGATTGCATCATGAGGGAACGCAAGATTGTCGACCTTCTGACCGGCAGTCAGGCCCCGGTAAAAATGAGCGAGCTGACACATCAGCTCGGACTGGCGGAACGGACGGTCAGAGAGCTGATCCGAGGTCTGAACAAAGACGGCGAGAAAAGCGGCTTTCACATCCGAATGATCCGCGGTCAAGGTTACCGGCTGGAGATTACGGACGAAACGAGCTTTAAGGCCTACCGGCTGCAAATGAAAAAACAACGGGAAAACAACGTCGATCTGAACAACAAGGCGGCGCGGCAGCAGTATTTGCTGTTATATCTGTTCCAAAGCGATTCGTTTCAGTCGATGGAGCGGCTGGCCGAGGAAATCGGCGTCAGCCGCTCAACGATCATCGCCGATTTGAAGGAAGTGGAGCAGCAGCTTGAGGTCTTTGGGCTGAAGCTGAGCCGCAAAGCCCATTACGGCATGAAGATCGAGGGCGATGAGCAGAATTTCCGGAAAGCTTTTTCCCATTTCATTTTAAACAACCGGCAGACGATCAAGCAGTCCGAGGATTTCCAGCAGTTTCGCCGGCGCTTTGACGCCAAGAAGCTCAAGACCCGCCTGCTGAAGCTGCTGAAGGATAACGGGCTGGATATATCGGATGTCTATTTGAATAACATTGTGACCCATCTGTTTATTTTGCTGTACCGGGTTTCACGCCGCAACCTGATCGTCGCCGACCAGATGATGCCGCGTTACCCCGAGCCGCTGTATCAAAAAATCGCCAGGGAAGTGGCCGACTGGATCGCCGGCGAATATGCCATTTCGCTGCCGCAGGACGAGGTCGAGTATTTGGCGCTGCATTTGTCCGGCAAAACGATCGTCCAGCATATCGGGGACGAGGAAAAAGCGGAGCTCCGCGCCGGGATGAGCCGCATTCTGCAAAGGCTGGACGAGGAGTTTTTGACCGATTTCAACCGGGACGAGGAGCTGCGCGAAGCGCTGCTGATGCATATGTTTCCGCTGCTGAACCGGCTGTACTACAATCTCCAGCTGAAAAATCCGCTGGTGGAAGACGTGTACAGCGAATACGCCAACGTCTTCGTCATTTCGTTCCGGTTCGCGGAAATTATCGAGGAGAAATACGGCTTCAAAATGTCCCGGGACGAGGCGGGTTACGTGGCCCTTCATTTCGCTACCCATCTGGAGCGGATGAAGCAGCAGCGGCTTGAACAGTTCCGGCGGATCGCCGTCGTGTGCTCTTCGGGCGGGGGCAGCGCGCACCTGATCCGGTTGAAGTTGGAGTCGATTTTTCCCAAAGCTTCGGTGATCACGGCTTCCATCACGGAGCTGGACAAACTGCAGGACCAGCCGCTCGACTTGATCCTGACCACGATCCCGCTGGAGGGCGAGATTACGAAAAAACCGGTCATCCACATCAAGCAGTGGCTGGACGATCAGGAAATCCAGCGGATCAAGGAAACGATCTCCCTGCAAATCCAGCCCGTGCATGCATCGTATAAACTGAAGGATTTTAAGGAGCTTTTTCATCGGGAATTGTTCCATCTGTCGGGACAGGACGAATACCTGGAGCTGCTGCAGCGGCGCTGCGAAGAGGTGGTTTCCGCGGGATACTCGGCTCCCGATTTCACGGAGCAGGTCCTGTTCAGGGAGCACAAATTTACGACGATCTACAAAAACGGCGTGGCCGGTCCCCATCCGATGCGGATGAGCGCGATCAAGGACTGTATTAACGTCACCCTGCTCGAGAAGCCCATCGTTTACGAAGACAAGCCGGTGCAGATCATTTTTCTGATTAATTTGCGCCCCGGGCAATTGTTTCTGCACCGGGAGATCAGCAAGCTGCTGCTGTTGATCATGGAAAAAGAGGATATTCGCGATAAATTGCTGCACGTCAGCAGTTACGACCAATTCATTACCCTTATAGAAAATTTATTATAGGAGCGGTAGAAACCATATGGAATACGAACAAACGGTTATGCAAATCATCGCCAGCAGCGGCGAAGCCAGAAGTCTAAGCTTAAAAGCGGTCCGGATCGCGCGCGAAGGAAAGCTGGAAGAAGCCGAAGAGCTGGTCAAGCAGGCGAAGGAAAAGCTCAAGGACGCGCACAAAGTCCAAACCAAGCTGATTCAGGCCGAAGGGCGCGGAGAAAAAGCGGAAGTGACCATGCTGATGATCCACGCACAGGACCATTTGATGAACGCGCTCACCGTGCGTGAGCTGATTGTGGAGCTGATCGAAGAAATCAAAGCGCGCCTGGCGCTGCAACAACAAATGAAAGGAACGGTGAATTAGTGATGAAAAAGATTTTGCTTGCCTGTGCCGGAGGATTCTCGACAAGCATGCTGGTAGAACGGATGAAGGAGGCGGCGCGGGCCCAAAGCATCGAAGTGTTGATCGACGCCGTGGCCGAAAGCGACATCGACGCGCAGGCGCCGTTTGACATCATTATGCTCGGGCCGCAAATGGGCCATGCCGAAGCGGAGCTGGCCGAAGCTTATCCGCAAATCCCGGTGACGACCATCGATATGGCCGATTACGGCATGATGAATGGGGAGAAAGTGCTGGCCACGGCCTTCGAATTGATGGAGAAGGGAGTCAAATAGAATGGCGGGGGGCGCTGAATGGAGAGTTAAAATTCAAAAAATCAGCAACAAAGTGCAGAAGAACATTTACATCAGCTCGATCTCCAACGGGCTGATGGCCCTGATGCCGATCCTCATCCTGGGCGCGATATTTTCTCTGATCAATGCGCTCAAGATCGAGGCGTATCAGGCTTTTCTGGAAAGCAGCGGACTGAAAACGTATACCTCGATGCCGATGACGGTGACGACCGATTTGATCGCGCTTTATGCCACGTTTTCGATTGCGTACAATTTTGCCACGCAAAAGAAACAGCAGGGCTTTTCGGCGGGAATTCTGGCTCTGATGGGATTTCTGCTCGTAACCCCGAAGGGCCTGCTGGATGACGGGGCGACGGCTGCGATTGGCTACTCCTGGCTGGGGGCGAAAGGGCTGTTCGTTGCCATTATCGTCGCCCTGCTGGTGGGTACAGTGTACGTTTTTGTATTGGAGAAAAAGTTCTACATCAAAATGCCGAAGGGCGTTCCGCCAACCGTGGAAAAATCGTTTGCGGCGCTAACCCCCGGATTCTTGATAGCAATCATCCTGCTTGTTCTGGCGGCTATTTTCCGGTCGACTCCTTACGGGAATATGCATGAGTTTGTGTTCAACATCATTCAGGTTCCGTTAACCAGCCTCGGCGGCACTTGGTGGGCAATGCTCGTCTGCGTGTTCGTCATCCATCTGCTGTGGTTTTTCGGCGTGCACGGAACTCTGGTCGTCTACTCGGTCGTTGGTCCGATCTGGGTAACGCTTGGTCTGGAAAATCTTCAGGCGTACCAGCAGGGGCTGGAAGGCACGAATATCGTCGGCTCGCCGTTTTTTCCCGTGTATGTGCTGGTCGGCGGGGCCGGGGCCACGCTTGGGTTGATTATTTCGATGCTGTTCGCCAAGTCCAAACGTTATAAAACGCTGGGCCGGCTGGCGATCGTGCCGAGCTTTATCGGCGTAAACGAGCCGGTTATTTTCGGGCTGCCGCTGGTGCTGAACCTGCGCCTGATGATTCCGTTTATCGTGACACCGATCATTACGAGCGGACTGGCCATTCTGCTGACCGCTTTGGGCATCTTGCCCGTCCTCAACGGGGTACAGGTTCCGCTGGGCATTCCGATCATTTTCAACGGCTGGATGACCGGCGGCTGGCGCGTCGGCTTGTTCCAAATCGTGCTGATCGCGATCAGCGTGGCGATGTACTATCCGTTCTTTAAAAAGGCCGATGCCGAGGCGCTGGCCGATGAGCAAGCGGCCGAGGCGAAGGAGCGAGAGCAGGCGGCGGTGCAGGCTTAGAACTTTTAGGTGCAGGCTTAGAACTTTTAGATGATAAGGCGGTGAGGTTCGTTTATGGCGAGTGTTTTTCCGAAACATTTTTTGTGGGGCGGGGCGGTTGCGGCCAATCAGGTCGAAGGTGCTTATAACGTAGCCGGAAAAGGGCTGTCGACCGCCGATGTCGTCCGTTATGTTCCGCCGGAGGAGCGCGGCAGCCTGGAGGAACTGCTTGGCATGACCCGCGCCCGGCTGGAGGAAGCGATCGCGGATACGGAGGGTAACTACCCCAAACGGCGGGGGATCGATTTTTACCACCGGTATAAGGAAGATATCGCGCTGTTGGCGGAGATGGAATTTAAAGTGTTCCGCTTGTCGATCTCCTGGCCGCGGATTTTTCCGAACGGGGACGATGAGGCGCCCAACGAAGCGGGGCTGGCGTTTTACGACCGGGTGTTTGACGAGCTGTTGAAGCACGGGATCGAGCCTTTGGTGACGATCTCTCATTACGAGATGCCGGTTGAGCTGGTGCGGCGCTACAACGGCTGGGCTTCCCGGGAACTGATCGGACTTTTCGTCCGCTACGCGGAGGTTTTGTTTACGCGCTACAAAGGCAAGGTTAAATATTGGCTGACTTTTAATGAGATTAACTGTACCTTGAAGGCGCCTTTTTTGGGAGCCGGCGTGCTTGTGGAAGGTGAAGTTAATCCGAAGCAATTGGCCTTTCAGGCGCTGCATCATCAGTTTGTGGCCAGCGCGCTGGCGGTCAAACGCTGCCGTGAATTGGACGGGGAGGCGAAAATCGGCTGCATGCTGGCGCGCAAGCTGATTTATCCCTACACCTGCCACCCGCTGGATATCCTGAAAGCCCAGGAGGAGAACCAGATGGCGCAGTTTTGTACGGATGTACAGGTGCGTGGCGCTTACCCGTCGTTCATCAAGCGGTACTGGGAGGAACACGGCGTGGCGATTGAGATGCAACCCGGGGACGAGGTCATCCTGCGGGACAATCTGGTCGATTATCTGGCGTTCAGCTATTACATGTCGGTCACGACCAGCGCCAATCCCGAAGGCGCGGTGCGCGGCGGGGCGGGGCAGGCGGCGGGCAATCTGTCGTCCGGGCTGGCCAACCCTTATCTGGAATCCTCGGAGTGGGGCTGGCAGATCGACCCGGTTGGCTTGCGTTTCGTTTTGAAGGAGATGTACGATCGTTACCGGATTCCGCTGTTCGTCGTGGAAAACGGGCTTGGCGCGGTCGACCGAATCGAAGCGGACGGCAGCATCCGGGATGATTACCGGATCGAATATTTTGCCCGCCATATCGAGCAGATGGGCGAAGCGATCAAGGATGGGGTGGAGCTATGGGGCTACACCAGTTGGGGCTGCATTGACCTGGTTTCCGCCTCCACCTCCGAGATGCGAAAAAGATACGGATTCATCTACGTGGATCAGGACGACGAGGGGAACGGAACTCTGGAGCGGGTCCGCAAAAAAAGCTTTTATTGGTACAAAAAAGTCATCGCGTCCCATGGGGAGGATCTTGGCAACCCTTAGTGGGAAGAACCCAGCAATCCTTAAGGGGAAGAACTCAGCTACCTTAATTCGAAGGCGGGGCTGTCCCGGCGCAGTGTTGAACTGCGTTTGGGCGGCCTCGTTTTTTTACCTTAGAATTAATAACTCAACTTTCGGGGAGCAAAAATCAGCTTGAGTCCCTGAACTGAAGGTGTTCAAAGAATTAAGATAGGCGGACAGAAGAGGTGTCTGGCCCAACCTTATAATCCTTGCTTGCCAGTCAAGCCGAAAACCGATCGCGGCAAGAAACGCGGAAGGGCGCCCGAAAGCTTGAGGACAGGGAAATGGGGTGGGTGTCAGATCAACGCTCGCTGTCCGGGCGCTTTGCACGATTATCCCGTTTAATCAGGAAGCAGAGAGAAAGATAAGCTTGGGAGAAAAAATATTTGGTGGAGAAGCAGATAGGTTCGAGATAATTTAGACGGGCTTAGGAGAAGGAATCAGGTTTAGGGGAGGTGAAACAACCCGGACAAGAGAGCAAGACAGAAGATCAAGAACCCATTAAGTTGATCTGCATCAAACTCCCCCCACCGTTCCAGCGTCCCGATCAGGCTGCTGCCCCAAGGGGCTGGTTCGGTTGGCGCGCGATCAGCCGGCGGTAAGGGATCGCCGGAATCGCCACACACATGCGCAGCAACTTCTGCCGCATCGTTTCTGCCGCTCCGGGCAGGCGCAGCCGACGGCGTACGGTGTATTCGTTTAGGTACGCCTGCAGATGCTTCAGTCCCAAGGCTCCATACGTACCCTTCAGCGATTCCCACGCCTCTCTCACCACTTTCCGCAAAGGCGTATAAAGCCGAAAGGCCTGAGGGAACAACTGTACCGCCGATGTATGGACATCCACGTGCCCGTTGATGAACGCATCGAGTTCGTGACGGTTCGCCCTTTTTTCGCCTCCCCGCTTATGCGGCACCAGGCGGATTTTGACCTGCTCCGGCTCGCCCGACTCCGTGACCGTGCAGCCGGCTACGACCGCCGAGGCGTACGGATGCGAAAGCTGACACCGGGACGGATTACGACCATACTGATCGCTGTTCACCTTCACGTCTCCGGAGAGCAGCTCTCGGGCATCGAACTCCCCCACGGCATGACGTATTTTTTGCAGCATCGACCACGCGGTCTTGTAGGCGACCCGGATCACCTGGCGCAGCCGCAGCGCCGAGATGCCGTCAGGGAGCAAGAACAACTCCAGCGCCTGAAACCACTTCACCAGGGGGAGATGCGTTCCTTCAAAAATCGTGCCGACCAAAGGCGATGTTTGATGCTTGCACTTTCCGCACTCGAATAAGGGGATGTGCCGGGAAGTCAGGCGACTGCACCGGGTGTGAGCGCAGCGCGGGCAGACGAAGCCGTTTGGCCACTTCATCGCGATCAGCGCCTCCATGCAGTCCTGCTCGCTGTTAAAACGGCTGCTGAATGGCTGAAGTTCCGTTCCCGTATTGACCTCCATGTTTACTCGCCCCCGAATCAAGAATATACGAACATAAGTTCCGTTTATTTCATTATACCAAACGTACGTTCTCTTATCAAGCCAAAAATCTCACCTGAACCGCCTCATTTTTTCCTTATCATTGTTTGTTTTTTCCACTTCTTTTTTTGGAACCCATGGCTTGCTTTAGCCCCCCCCTGCTCCCTGAACGAAAGGAATAATCGTGCAAAGGCAGGCAGTAGGCAGGGACACAAGGCACAAACCAGGTAAAGTACAACGCACGTTCCTTCAGTGGCTTGTTTTATTTGCTGTGCGAAGAAGTCGGCACACACGATTGGCTGGTTGCCTTACAACAGTTGCTTGGATTGATCGATAAGAACCTGACTCTAACAGCGGGTTGAAACCGCACATCAATCGCTCCAATCGCGCGGGGCCTCATCCGAAATTTTTCACCCCTCATGCCGCGAATCGTCACCTTACAAAATTGACAGCGCTAACATTACAATGGGGTTAAGCATAAAACGAGGGGGGAATTACCGGATATGAAAAAGAGACTAACCCAAAAATGGATCGCTATGATATGCAGCACCGCCATGCTGGCGCTTTTGCTGGCCGGGTGCGGCGGAGGAGGCGAAACCGCCGGGAGCGGCAGCGGGAATGGCGGCGGGAATGGCGGGGAGAAGGTGAGCATCTCGATCTGGCATAACTGGACCGGGCAGGACGCCAAGGCGGTAGCGATGCGGAAAATCATTGAAGATTTCCGGGCGCAAAACCCGGACATCGAGGTGGTCGACGAAGGGCTGCCGACCGACGGGCTGAAAACCCGGCTGCGCACGGTGGCGGCGGCCGACGAAATGCCCGACTTGTTCGTGATGTGGCCGGACGCCATGACGAAGGAGTTCGTCAAAGGCGATCTGCTGCAGCCGATCGATGACGAACTGAACGCCAACCCGGACTGGAAAAACGGCTTCATCCCGAACGCCTTGGACGGTTACACCGTGGACGGCAAAATCTACTCCGTACCGATGAACCTGGCGCCGAGCTCTTTTATTTTTTACAATGATACACTGTTCAAAAAATACAACGTCAAGGTGCCGGAAACATGGGAGGAGCTGGAGGCGGCGATCCAAACGTTTAACGACAACGGCGTGATTCCGATCGCGCTGGGCAACAAAGCGAACTGGGTGGCGCAGTCGACGTTTTTCAGCACGGTGGCGGATCGGATTACGGGGACGGACTGGTTCCTGAAAGCGGTGGAGCAGGATGGGGCCAAGTTTACCGACCCTGAATTCATCGAGGCGCTTAAAACATTCCAGAAGCTTGGGGAAATCAACGCGTTCCAGGAAGGCTTCAACAGTCTGGACGAAACGCAGATGATGCAGCTGTACTTCCAGGGCAACGCGGCGATGGTCGTTAACGGCGGCTGGGCGCTGGCCAACCTGGTCAACAACGCGCCGCCTGAGGTGCTGGACAACACGCATATCACGATCGTTCCGGCGATTGCGGGCGGCAAAGGCGATCCGGCTACGACCTCCGGCGTCGTGGGAACGGGTCTTGGCGTCAGCAAAAAGCTGGATGGCGGCAAAAAGGAAGCCGCGATGAAGCTGTTTTACGCGCTGGCCGGGCCGGACGGACAAAAGGCGACGCTGGACAGCAGCACCCTGGTCAGCTACAACATCGAGCTGGACAAGAGCAAAGCGCACCCGCTGTTCGTGGAGCTGTACGACTTGGTACAGGGGATCAAAATTGTGCCGGTCTATGATTCCAAGCTCGGCTCGGCCACGGTCGAGGTGGTCAACAACGGGCTGCAGGAGCTGCTGATGGGCGGCAATCCGGAGACAATCGCCCGTAAAATCCAGGATACGCAGGCTGCCGTAGCGGCGAACTAAACTTAGACCCCTTCCCCTTGAGGGGAGGGGGTTATTTTAATCAAGGGGAAGTGAGACTTATGAATGCGCTGCGCAGCAGGCGTTTTATCTTCACGGGCCTGGCGCCCGCCGTGATTCTCTATGCGCTGTTCGTGTTTGTACCGGTCGTCTGGTCGGCGTATTACGGCTTTTTCAACTGGTCGGGCATCGGCGAGGCGAAATACAATGGGCTCGGCAATTATGCGGAAATTTTGCGGGACCCCGTGTTTTGGCGGGCGCTGAAAAACAACATTATTTTCGTGCTTGCTTCGGTGTTCGGGCAAATCCCGCTGGCACTGGCGTTGGCGGTGCTGCTGCATAAGGAGAACGGGGTGCAGCGGTTCTTGCGCTCGGCCGTTTTTCTGCCGATGGTGCTTTCGACGGTGGTGATCGGGATGATTTGGCAGTACATTTACCATCCGCAAATCGGGATTCTTAATTTTTTGCTGGATGCGCTTGGACTGGAGAACTGGAAGCTGCAGTGGCTGTCGGACGGGAATATTGCGATCTATTCACTTTTGCCGCCGCTGATCTGGAGTTTTGTGGGCCTGTATTTGATCATTTTCATATCCGCTTTGCAAAATATCCCCGGGGAAATCCACGACGCGGCCAAAATCGACGGGGTGTCCGGGGTGCGCAAACTGTGGGCCATTTCGCTGCCGATGATCAAAAACACGGTTCAGGTCGCGGTCGTCCTGTGCATTTCCGGGAGCCTGAAGTCGTTTGACCTCGTATACATCATGACGAAAGGCGGGCCGGCCCACGCCACCGAGCTGCTGGCGACGTATATGTACAACTCGACGTTTTCGACCTACCGCTACGGCTTCGGCAGCGCGATCTCGACGACGATTATGGTGATCAGTTTGCTGCTGATCGGAACGAGCCAATGGCTGACGAGCCGTAGGAAAAGCGCGGCGTGAGAACACGCTGTGAAAGCACGGCGTAATCAAGAAGGGAGGATTCAGGGATGCACACGGCTACGCCGATATCCGCAGAAGCGCCGCCGCGAGACGGACATGGCGTTCTGCGAAAAATAAGGAATGGAATTCTATGGACGGGACTGACGATCTATGGCATTTTAACGTTGTACCCGTTTTTTTGGCTGGTGATCAGCGCCTTTAAAACGAATGCGGATTTTTATGCCCGTCCCTTCGGGCTGCCCGAGGTGTGGCGCGGGGACAATTTTTTGCGGGCGTGGGAAAGCTCGCGGCTGGGAGCGGCCTTCGGCAATTCGCTGATGGTGTCGGCCGGATCTTTGGCGCTTACGCTGTTTATCGCGGCGCTGACTTCCTTTGTGCTGGCCCGCTTCCAGTTTCGCTGGAAGGGCGGGGTGCTCGCCTTTTTCGTAGTCGGCATGCTGATCCCGATTCACAGCACGCTGGTGCCGCTGTTTATCCTGATGAAGCAGATGTCGCTGCTGAACACCTACTGGGCGTTGATATTGCCCTATACCGCTTTTGCGCTGCCGACGGCGATTTTCGTGTTGACGGCGTATTTGACGAGCGTGCCGCGCGAGCTGGAGGAGGCCGGGTTTATCGACGGGACCGGGCTGTGGGGTCTGTTTTTCCGCATCATGCTGCCGATGTCGGTGCCGGCGCTGGCCACGGTCACGATCATCAGCTTTTTGCACGCTTGGAACGATTTCTCGTTCGCTCTCGTGTTTATCAACAAAACGGCGCTCAAAACGCTGCCGCTGGCCATCGCCAACTTCGCGGACGGCTACCAAACGGATTACGGCTTGACGCTGGCGGCGATGACGCTGTCCGTGCTGCCGACGATCGCGCTTTATTTGCTGTTCCAGGAGCAGATGATGAAGGGGATGACCGCCGGCGCGGTGAAAGGATAGGGGGCAGGTAAGAACATTTCGTACGGCTGCCCTGATCCGTGCAAATCAATAGTTCAACATCGATAGTTTAACTACATGGAGAGCGGCGTTTGGTTTGACAGTCGGCTGCTGGGGCGAGCGATCGTCCGGAAATGGCGGTCAACTGGAACGAGGATTAACTGGAACGGATATCGTCTGGAACGGCGGTCAACTGGGACGAGGATCATCGGCTTCAGAATAGCGGTACTTTGTGTACTTATTATCCAAGCTCTAGCGTGTTTACTTCCATTAAAGTCCCAAGCCCCCACTAACGTCTCAAGCCCCCCCGCTTGCAGGACGTGGGCTGTTTTGCAGGAAGAGCGTCAATAGACGGTTTCCATATCACCTTAGAGAGAAGGGGAGGGGCATCATGCGAGGTTGGCTGACTTCATCGCTGCAGCGGCGGCTGTCGGTAGTGATCGCGGGGTCTATGATCGTGCCGATGCTGGCGCTTGGTCTGTTTGCCTTTCTGATCTCCTCCAACATCACCGAGGAAAAAACCAAGCTGACGGGCAGCGACATGCTGAAGCAGATGGACGCTAACCTGCGGTTTATGCTGGAGGACATCGAGACGCTGTCGATCTTCCTGATCGGGGAGCGCGATTTACAGGCCTATCTAAGCAGAAACGAGGATATGGAAGCCGAGCGGACGGCGCTTGTCGGGCGCATGACGAACCTGGCCGCCTCCAAGCATTATATCGCCAACATCGCCGTTTATCCGGAGCGGTTTGACGCCGGTTTGTCCACGGCCACTTGGTACGAAAGCGAGCTTCCAGCGGCTGCTAAGGAAGCTATCGCCGCCGGCGGAAAAAGGTGGTCGGACGTTTACCGGATTCGCGATTATGCCGGGGATACGCAGGTCATTACCTTGTTTCGGCCGATCCGCAGCATCTACGATTTCCGCCGTCTCGGATGGCTGGCGATCAGCCTGGATGAGCGGGAATTATCGCGGAATTGGAATGAGCCGGATTTCGGCCAGGGGGCGGGCAGGATTGAACTGATCAGCGCGGAGGGAACCATTCTCTCCTCCGCCGACAAGTCGCGGCTGGGCCGGCCGTTGGCCGCCTATGCGCCCGGCCTGCTCGCACTGCTGACGGAAGACGCCGGCCGGCAGCAGAACGGGAGCGGCAGCGTCATATACGGCGAAGGTAGGGGAAAGTCGACCGTCCTGTACCGCCGGGAGCCGCTCACTGGCTGGATTTTGCTTGGGACGGTGCCGTATGAGCAGTACCGCGCCGAAAACCGCTACATTCTGACGCTGACGGCCGCTGTCGTAGGGGTGTCCGTGGCGGTCTGCGCTGCGCTGATCTGGCTGACGGTGCGCCGGATCACGCTGCCGCTGCGCGTTTTGACCCGTCATCTGTCGCGGATCGATCCGGAGCGGCCGCTGCCGCGTTTTACGGTTGGCACGGACGATGAAATCGGCCGGCTCGGCCGAAGCTACAATATGCTTGGCGCGCACATCGAACGGCTTAAGCGGGAGGTCATCCGCGGCGAAGCGCGCAAGAAGGAGGCCGATCTGCGGGCGCTTCAAGCGCAGATCAACCCGCATTTTTTGTACAACACCTTGTCCTCGATCCATTGGATCGCCCTGATGGCGGACGAGAAGCGGATAGCCGAGATGGTCGAGGGGCTTAGCGACTTTTTGCGGATCAGCCTGAATCAAGGCAAGGAGTACTGCCCGGTGGAGCAGGAACTGGCGCATATCCGGAATTACGCGCGGGTGCAGTCGATCCGTTTTCCCGACAAATTTACCGTCGACTATATCGTTGATGAAGGGCTGCTGGACAAATGGATGCTGAAGCTGCTGCTGCAGCCTCTGGTGGAAAATGCGCTGATCCACGGCATCCAGAAACGCGAAGGTCCTGGAACGATCACCGTTCTGATCCAGCGGGAGGGAAGGCGGATGAAAGTGGCGGTCCTGGATGACGGACCCGGCATGACCTCGGAGCGGCTGGCCGAGGTGCGCCGGATGCTGGAGCTGCGGACTCGGGGGGAAGCTGTTCCCGCTGCGGTTCGGGAGACTCGTGAAAGAGCAGCTGCCGCTGTGGCCCAAGGAGCAGTTGCCGCTGTGGCCCAAGGAGCAACTGGCGCTGCGGTCCGAGGAGCAGCTGCCGGCGGGGGCCTGGAGACTCGTAGCGGAGCTGCTGCTCCTGCTGTGCGGGAGACTCGGGAGGAGGCTGGTTACGATGGGGGGCAGAGGGCTCGGAGTGAGGCTAATCCTGATCCCGATCCCGATCCCGTGCGGGACGATCCGGGAGAAGCCGTCCCCAACGCCGGATACGGGCTCGGCAATGTGCACGAAAGGCTGCTGCTGCATTACGGCCGGGACTCGGGGCTGGAAGTGGACAGCCGGGAAGGCGAGGGGACGGAGGTTTCGTTCTCTATTCCGATCATGGAGGTATCGCCATGAAATTGTTGATCGTTGACGACGAGGTCATTATCCGGACCGGACTGGCGAGCGTTATCGCCTGGAACGAGCTAGGGCTGACGCTGCTGGCTCCGGCGGCTTCGGCCGAAGAAGCGCTGAAGCGTATCCGGGAGGAGAAGCCGGATATTCTGATGACGGATATCCGCATGAGCGGCAAAAATGGACTCCAACTGGCCGAGGAAGCGAAACGGATGCTCCCCGCGCTGGAGGTTGTCATCCTGTCCGGTTATGGGGATTTTGCCTATACTCAGCAGGCGATCCGCCAAGGGGTCGGCGACTACTTGCTCAAAACGAGCAAGCCGGAGGAGATCATCAAGACGGTGCTGCAGGCCAAGCAGCGGATCGCGGAGCGCCGCGCCGAAGATTCGCGGGCATTGCGGCTGGCCCGCGAAGAGCGGCAGCGGCTGCTGCTTAAGTGGATCGTTGAGGGCGAGCCGTTAGCCGGGGAAGCGTTTGCCGCCGGAGATGCGGAAGCAGGAGGAAGAAGGGCGGCAAAACAAGCGGACCGCTGGCAGGTGCTGCTTCTGTGCGCCGACGGCTGGGGGACGAACGGAGCGGCCGGCGGACTGCTCCGGTTTGCCGTGCAGAACATGCTGGAGGATTTGATCCCTGGCGCCGCGGTGCTGATCTACCGGGAATTCATCGTCTGCGCCGTCCCGCTTACCGCCGGTGAGCCTTCCGGGGCCAAGCGGTTTAAAGGCGCCTTCGAGCGGATTGAAGGCTTGCTCAAGTGCCGGCTGCGGGTGGCCGCGGGAGAGACGGTGGCGGGGGAGGAGCAGGCGCATCGGAGTTACGTCACGGCAGCCGCCGCGTTCAGATACCATGATTTGCTGCCGGGGACGATGTTTGATTATGCCGATTTGGCGGGACGGAAAGGCGGAAAAACGGTATTGACCCAGGAGGAGGAAACTGCCCTGGGGATGATTTTGCTGGACCATGACCGGATGGCCTTAAAAGCGTGGACGCAGGAATTGGCCGATACGCTTGCGGCGGACCCGGAGTGCACGCCCGAATCGTTCCGGGCCTGCCTTCATTCGGCCGCGGCCATCGGACATCGCTGGCTGGAGCGGACGCTCCGCGCCGTCGGCCGGGAGGAGAAGGTGCGCCTCCAGCCCTGGCTCCAGGAACAGCCGGAAGACGGAAGGCTGAAGGATGAGCTGTTCCGGCATCTGCTCGGCATTATGAATATGTATCATACGTCGCTCGGCGGCAGTCAAATGTCCCACGTTCAACGGGCCAAAGCGTATATGGCGTCCTGCCCGGCGGAGGCGCTCAGCCTGCAGCGCGTGGCCGCGTACGTGCACCTTCACCCCGGCCATCTCAGCGAGCTGTTCAAAAAGGAAACCGGGAGCACCTTCGGCGACTTCGTCACCGGGATGCGGATGCGCCGGGCGATGAATCTGCTGGCGGTAACCCCGGCCAAGGTGAGCGAAATCGCTGCGATGACCGGATATGAGGACGTGAAATATTTCAGCCGTCTGTTCAGAAAGCACACGGGAAAAACGCCCAGCGAGTTCCGCGAGGAGGCGCTGGGCGGCGGTTTGCTGTATGGGGAGGCATAAACCAAATTTTTTCGGGAAGTAGGGAAGCAGCATGGAATTGTCGGGTCCTTGGAAACTGCAGCATTTTGAAGTAGGGGAAAAGCCTGCCCATGAACTGGCGGCGCCGGGGTTGGACGACCGCTTTTGGATCGACGCCGCCGTGCCGGGGGACGTGCATTCGGCGCTGCTGGAACGGAGCATCATCGATCCTCCGTATTTCGGGCATAACGATGCCAAATGCCGTTGGATCGAGCACAAGGAATGGTGGTACCGCACACCGTTTACATTGGACGCCGCGCCGGAGCAAGGGGAGCGAATCGAGCTTAAGTTCGAGGGGCTGGATACGTTTGCGGCGGTTTACGTCAACGGGCATGAAATCGGCAGGACGGCCAACATGTTCCGGGAGTATGTTTTCGACGTGACACGGATTGTGCGCGAGGGCTGGAACGTGCTGGCCGTCAGGTTCGATCCGCTGTATCTGCATCACCAGGACAAGGAACAGTTCGAATGGTCCTCCTATACAAAAGAACGGCCCTGGATCCGCAAGGCGGCAATGAATTTCGGCTGGGACTGGGGGCCGAGAATCGTGACCGCGGGCATCTGGGGCAAGGTGCACCTCACGCGCCGCAAGCTGGCCAAGCTGACCAGCGTGTACGCCTGCACGCGGTCCGTGGAGGCCGGGGAAGCGGTGCTTCATATTAGCGCGGAGGCCGAGGCTTTCCGGAAGGGGACACGGGCCGAGGCTGTGGTCCGCTTGCTGGATGCCGCTGGGCTGGAGGCGGCATGCGCCGTCCTGGCGGTCCTTGGGGACCGCCGGGCGGGACAAGGCGGCGCTGCCGAAGGCGCAGGCAGTTTCGTTGGTGAAGGTGATGACGGCGGTAGTGGCGTAAGCAGCACAGGCGGCGATGGCGGGGCAGGCAACACAAGCAGTGCCGGCAGCAGTGCAGGCAGCAGCGACGGCGGCTTGAGATGCGCCGGTGATAGCGGGGGCGAGAGCAGCCTGGGAAGCGCCGGTGCTAACAGCGGCGGGACCGGCAGCGGAACCGCCCACACCCATGGGGCCGGCAGAGCTTTTGGACGGGCCGAGACCGAGCTGCGGGTCCGCGCTCCCCGGCTGTGGTGGACGCACGATTTGGGCGAGCCGTACTTGTACACGCTGGAGGTCGTGCTGCGCGCCGAAGGCGAGGAGGTTGACCGCTGCATACAGCCGTTCGGCATCCGCACGCTGGAGCTTGCTCTGCGGAACAGCGAAGGCGGCAACGCGTTTGCTTTTATCCTTAACGGGGTTAAGGTTTATGCCAAAGGCGCCAACTGGATTCCGGCCGACAACCTGATCGGCTCGATTTCGGAGTCCACCTATCGCGGGCTGATCGATCTAGCGGTAGAAGGAAATATGAACATGCTGCGCGTCTGGGCGGGGGGCATTTACGAAAAAGATGTCTTTTATGACGAATGCGACCGGCAGGGCGTGCTGGTGTGGCAGGATTTTGCCTTCGCCAACGCGTTGTTCCCCGATTTCAACCAGGACTTTATGGACAACGTGCGGCACGAAGTCATCGATAACGTCAAAAGATTGCGCAACCGCGCGTCCCTCGCGCTCTGGTGCGGCAACAATGAAATCGACTGGCTGTACGACATGAAAAGCGCCGCCGGGGACATAACCGGGCCCTTTTTCGGGGAGCGCATTTATCATGAGCTGATTCCGGAGGTGCTGGCTGAGCTGGACCCGGCCCGCCCGTATTGGCCTTCTTCGCCTTACGGGGCAGGCGGCGGCTACGACGCCAACGATCCGCACACCGGAGACCGCCATAACTGGCAGGTGTGGCACGGTTCGGTGTATCCGCGGATGCAGGGGGAGAAGCCGCGGCTCGATTACAGCGTCGAGGGCGTAACGTTCAAAAATTATAAGCGGGATTTCGCCTTGTTCAGCAGCGAATTCGGCATGCACGCCTCAGCGAACCGCTACACGCTGGAAAAAAACATCCCTGCCGGCCAGTTTGTCTGGGGGAGCGCGGAGATGGCTTACCGCAACAAGGATACGAACCACCGCAAAGGCATTTTGCTGATGGAGGGCTATACCGGGATTCCCCGCGATATTGAGGAATACATGGATTTTTCAATGCTGACGCAGGCCGAGGGGCTAAAGTACGGGATTGAACATTTCCGGCGGAACCGGCATCGCAATAGCGGCGCGCTCGTCTGGCAGCTGAACGACAGTTGGCCGGGCACGAGTTGGTCCATGATCGATTACGAACTGCTGCCGAAGGCTTCTTTTTACTATGCCAAAACGTTCTATAGCCCCGTGCTGCTTTCGCTGGAGCATGAGCCGGGCGAACCGCTGAAGGTGTGGGTGGTCAATGACACGCTGGAGCCGCTGCGGGGGACGGTGGAGCTGACGGTGCACGCCTTGAGCGGCGGGGGCGCCTTGAACCGGGCCGCTTTTGCGGCGGACATTCCGCCGCAATCCGCGGTGCGGATCGGCGCGCTGGAGGAAGCGGCCGCCTTGCGCGGAGCCGCGCCGGAAGAGGTCGCGGCGGTGCTGACCGCCTCCGGTTTTGCCGCCCCGGCGAACCGCTACTACTTGCGCGACCCGAAGGATTTGCGCCTGCCGGGAACGCGGCTGGACGTGCGGGTGGACGAGGCGGCGCAAACGGTGACGGTAACCGCGGCGGGGCCGGGGGCCGCGCGGTTCGTGAAGCTGGAGCTGCCGCTGGGCCGCGTCCGCTATAGCGACAACTACTTTGACCTGCTTCCCGGGGAAAGCCGGACGGTGCACATAAGCCATCCGGAAGGGCAGCCGCTGCCATGGGCAAAGCTGCGGGTTTCCGCTTTGAACGGCAAACGCAGCACCTGCGGGATTTAAGGCTTAATCCGCATCTCCGGCGAGAACGCGGTCGCGGTATTGTTTTACCGCGGGGATATCGGTTTGCATGCCTTTTTCTTTGGTGAACACCTGCCAATCCGTACTTTTCAGCACGTTCAGAAAGCCTTGCACGGCTGCGGCCGTTTTTGTGCCCGGGTACGTTTTGACCGTGTGTTCGTAACTGGCTTTGACTTCGTCGGTTAACTTGAAGGTGTCGAAATCGAAAATCGGCGTATTGTCCAGCCCGTAAAGATAGGTGGTCAGATAGCGGGTATAAAACAGCTTTTTAGCTTGCTCGGCCTCAGGCGTACCTGCATACCGGGTAAAATATTGTTCGGCGGCGGCGGCCCGCTTGGCCAATTCATCCCAAGTGATGACGAGCCCGCCGTCGCTGGCCATTTTGGCGTCCGAATCCAGGGCGAGCAGCGCGATAAAGTCCTGCATTTTTTCGCTTAGCGCCGGATTGTATTTTTTAAGCGCTCCGTAGTCGACCACGGGAAACACCATGCCTTCGGCCGTTTCCAGCTTGTAGCCGCCGGCCAGGGCGCCCAGGACGGTTTGGCGGACGGCAGCGTCTTTGATCTGCTTCAGCTGTTCGTCCAAAATGGGCCAGCCGAGTTCGCCGAGCGCCTGGAGGACGGCTTCTTCGGCAAATTTATCCTGCGTTTTGAGCAGGTCTTCCCCGTAAAAAGCGAGCAGTTTCTGCATCAGCCGGTCGGCGTCGTCCTGGGGCAGGGCAGCCAAATGCTCATCGAAAAAGGCCAGATAGTCCTTGGCCTCGGATTGGCCGGCTTGCAGACGCTCAAACTGTTCAAGGATGCGGTTTTGTTCGGAGCCGGATGCCGCCGCAGCGCCATTTCCGCCATCGCTTCCGCCACCATTTCCGCCACCGCTTCCGCCGGCGTTTTCGCTTCCGTTAGCGTTGTTTGCTTGTCCCTGCCCCGGCGCGTTTTGCTCCGTACCGGTTGGCCCGGGTCCCGGGCCGGCAGCCCCCTTTTTATCGGCGCACCCCGTTAATAAAGCTCCCGCCAACATCGCGGTTACCGACAGTGACAGCATGATTTTTACAGCCCATTGCGACATTTGCAGGTACACTTCCTTCCGTAATTTATCTTGTTTACTTGACGAACCAGCGGGAGAAAAGGTTCCTTGCGCCGAAAAAAAGGGCCGCTCCAAAGGTTGGTAAGGCCAACCGGAACGCCCCTTTGTTTGCCATTCTTGTTATTCCGCGTGTTCGATCAGCGTGACGCTTTCGACCTGGTTGACCATTCTTCTGAGCTCCCTGGCCTGTTCCCAATTGATGCTGCCGGCTTCGTACATGTTGTGGATTTCCGCGCGTTCGGCATCCATCACCTGGATCCGCAGTTCTTCTTTTTGCGCTTCCATCTGTTCGCTGAATTGCGGCCCTGGACCGGTCAATTGGGCGATGACCCGCTTGTACTGGAGAATCACTCTTTGCAGGGCGGGGTCCTGTTCGTTTTCCCGGGTTAGGCCCTTCAAGTACTCAAGCGCCGCTTGCAGCGCCTCAACCTGGATTTTCTGGCCGGGGTGAAGCCTGGCGAACTGCCGGTATTTGCGGGTGGCCCGCCGCCAGTCGCGGACGGCGCTGCCGATAAGGAACGAAATCCGGGCGCGGGCGGTTCTGCAGAGCCCTTCTTCGCGAAGGTCCAGCGCCTTCTCGAAAGTTTCGAACATCTCTTTGCTCATTCCGCCGCTTTGCATCGTTTCGTGAATGTAATTCCGTTCGGCTTTTAACGCCCCAAGCTGGATTTCGGTCATTCTCCCCAAAGCTTCCGACCGCTCCAGCCTGTGGGCGTCCTGCTGAAGATACATGGGGCGGAACAGCATTTTGTATTCGTCCATTAATTGATAGGCGGCGGTTTTATTGTAATCGTTCATTTCGGCCTTGATCTTCTGCAGCGCGACCCGCAGCAGCCGGCTGCGGGCTTCGGCCATATCGATGTACTCGTCCGTTTCTTCGCCCTCGACCGCCCCTTTGCTGAACAGCGGCAGCAAGAGGGTAGCCGCGATCAGGGTGAACAAAATCACGCCCGCAGCCAAAAACAGGATGAGCGACCGTTCGGGAAAAGCCTGTCCGCTGGCGACCACGTACGGAATGGACAACACCCCGGCCATCGTAACGGCACCGCGAACGCCCGTCAGGCTGACCAGAAGGCTGTTTTTAACGGAAGGCTTGGGGGTTTCCTGCGACTTGGAGACCTTGTAATCGTACAGCGAGAAGAAATAAGACCAGACAAAACGAATCGCCAATATGGCAACCCCGATGGCCAAAACGTAGCCGATCGCCAGCGTATTGCCGATGTTGGGGTTTTCCACCGTGGCGCGCATGGACGAGGGGATGATCAGCCCCAGCAGCAGGAAGACGACCCCGTTCAGGATGAACAGCACGGTTTGCCATATATTCTCCGTCAAGACCTGCTCCTCGGCGAGCAGCGTTTCCGTTCGTTCCCGCAGCAGGGAATGGACGATGCCGCCCATGACAACCGCAATGACGCCGGAAGCGTGCAGGAGGTTTTCGGTGACGATAAAAATAAGAAACGGAGTCAGAATCTGCAGCAGCGAATGCAGGGTGGCGTCCTGAATGCCCTGTTTGCGCAGCGAAAACCGCAGCCAGGTCATGGCCAGGCTGAGCACGAGGCCCAAAACGGCGCCGAGGATAAACATGTATGTAAAGTCGTAAACGGCTTCCTTTAGCGAAAAATAGCCGGTCACAACCGCCGCGACCGCATAGTTGAAGGCAACCAGACCGGAAGCGTCGTTGATCAGCGACTCCCCGCGGACGAGATTCAGCACTTTGTCCGGAATATGAATCCGCTTGGCGATCCCGTTTACGGCAACGGGGTCGGTCGGCGACAGAATCGCGGCCAGCGCGAAGGCGGCAACGAGCGGGATTTCCGGAATGATCGCGTGGATGAAATAACCGCCGCCGATTGTGGTCAGCAGAACGAGGACGATGGCGTTGCCGAAAATGGGCCCCTTCATTTTCCACAGCTCTTCGCGGGGGAAGTGCCTTCCGTCGTTGTACAGCAGCGGGGCTACGAACAACAGCAAAAACCATTCCGTTTCGATCTCCAGATGAATCCCGTTGAACGCCAGCGCGATGGCGATGCCAAACACGATTTGGGTGAGCGCGGTGGGGATAAACGGAATGTAGTGGCTGATGATGTTGGAAACGACCAGACAGATAAGCAGTAAAATAACCGTAATCAACAAATCCATGTATCAAACTTCCTTCCCGAACGGATTGCTTTGCAAGTCGACATTATTCTATTATATCCCACTTTTTAAACTGAAGATTAACAAGCGCTTGGGGAGGCGTCCGAAAAAAAAAGAGCGCAGCCATCTGCGCTCTTCGAGGATCATATTTATCGCATGAACGGGAGGCTTGGCTCCCAAAGAACCGCTTGTCCGCTGTCCAGGCTTCGCCGGATATCGATCAGCCGTTGGTTCGAGCTGCCGCAATAGAGCAGGGCAGGGTCGCGAAGCTCTTGGACGAAACGCCCGTCCACCAGCACCTCGCAGCGCCGCAGCAGCTCATATTCGGGGGAACAGGGATGCTCTGTCAATTCCTCATACGTATACCCGCTGTAAATCCAAATCGAAATCGGCCCGGTTTCCGCCACAAGCCGGTCGATAAACCCGCTGACCTCGGCGGCGGAGAAAAAGGGGTCTCCGCCGAGAATCGTTAGACCGCTCAGCAGGGGGTTATTTTTAATGTCATGAATGATTTCCGCTTCCCGCTCTGGCGTAAACGGCTCGCCGTAATTGAAATTCCACGTCTCCGGGCTGAAGCAGCCCTTGCAGTAATGGCGGCAGCCGCTGATGAAGATTGCGGCCCGCAGGCCTTCGCCTTCATTGATGGATTCCGGGTAGTAGCCGCAAATATTCATGCGTCGTGTTTGACCCGGTCGCGGACTTCCGCTTGTTTGGCGGCGTTGAACCGCGTTTGGTAATCCCCCGTCAGATACCCGGTGACCCGGCGCAGGCGGCGGATGTGCACATCGTTCTCATGGCTGCCGCAGGAAGGGCAGGTCGCCCCGATGATGCCTTCGTAGCCGCAGGCCGAGCAGCGGTCGATCGGATGGTTGATGCTGAAATAGCTGACTTGCTGCTGCAGGGCGTATTGAACGATTTTCAGAAAAGCGGCCTGATTGTTCCGGGCATTGCCGTTAAGTTCGATGTACGAAATGGCTCCCGCGTTGCAAAGCCCGTGGAACTTGGCTTCCAGCTCGATTTTTTTTGCCGCGCTGATGTTGTAATACACCGGGATGTGGAACGAATTGGTGTAGTACTCTCTGTCCGCCACGCCGGGAATCGGACCGTAAACCGCGCGGTCGCGTTTCGTGAACTTTCCGGACAAGCCTTCCGCCGGGGTGGCGAACAACGTGATGTTCAGGTTGTGAATTTCGCTTTGGCGGTCACAGTAATCGCGCATGTAGGCGATGATTTCGTACGCTTTTTGATAGACCGCTTCATCCTCTCCGTGGTGCTTACCGTACATCGCCTTCATGCATTCCGCCAGCCCGATGAACCCGATCGACAAGCTGCCGTGCTTGAGCAAATCGCCGACAGGGTCCTCCGGTCCAAGCTGTTCGCCGCCTTCCCACACGCCTTCGCGCATCATAAAGTCGGATGCCTTGGCTTTTTGGGCCGCTTGAATTTTAAACCGATGCAGCAGCCCTTCCAGGGCGATGTCCATGTAATGCGTAAGCTCGCGGTAGAAACCGCGCTCGTCCGCCTCTGTCCGCCGTCCCAGCGCAATGCCGTGCTCGAGGCCCAGCTTGACCAAGTTCAGCGTGTTGAACGACAGGTTGCCTTTGCCGGAAAGATGGTTCCGGCCGAACCGGTCGGCCAGCACCCGGGTGCGGCAGCCCATCGTGGCGAATTCCGTGTCCGGATCGCTCGGATCGTAATGCATCAGGTTGAGTGGGGCGTCCAGATTGGCGAAGTTCGGATACAGCCGCTTGGCCGAGCATTCCACCGCTTTCAGGAACAGTCCGTAGTTCGGTTCGTCCGGGTTCTGGTTGACGCCTTGTTTGCATTTGAAAATCTGGATCGGGAAAATCGGCGTTTCCCCGCTGCCCAGCCCCCGCATCGTGGCCGTCAGCAGGGAGTTGATCACCATTTGCCCTTCAGGCGATGTGCAGGTACCGTAGTTGATGCTGGTGAACGGGATTTGCCCGCCGGCCCGGCTCGACATCGTGTTGAGGTTGTGGATCAGGCTTTCGGCCGCCTGCAGCGTTTCGGTTTCGGTTTCCTTCAGCGCAAATTTAAACGATTTCGGACAACGCTCCTGCAGGTCGCTGCGGCTCATCGAGATGTCTCCGTTCCCGGCCAATTCGGCGCCCTGGGCGCCTTCTTCGAAATATTCCAGGCCTTTGCGGAAATATTTCTCGAACGATTTGGCCACGTAGGGAGCGAGGTCGAAATCCAGCTTGTTGGCCGATACGCCGCCGTACTGGGAATTTTGCTGGGATTGGAAAATGATCGCCACCAGCGCCATCGCGGTCATGATCGAATTCGGCGGTCTGACGCTGCCGTTGCCGGTGTTGAACCCTTCGCGCAGCAGCTTTTCGAACGGAATGAAAATGCAGTTCGTCGTTCCGATCGCATATTGATCAAGATCATGCACGTAGACGATATTGTCTTGAATCGCCTGCACCACCCGTTTGGGCAGGATGAAATGCGTCGCATACCATCTGGCGTACTCGCTGCCGAATTTGCTCATTTTCCCCGAGAAGCTTTCGCCGTTCAAATTCGCGTTCTCGCGCAGCACCTCCAGGTTGCGGCTTTGAATGATTTCCTCGCCCATTTGAATGACTTCATCCAGCATGGTATCCCGGCCGGTGAAGGTTTGGTTTAGCAATGCCATATCTAAATGCTCCTCCCCAAAAGCTAATTTATTTAACGCTAAGTAAAAAGGCATCTCCAACCTGCCCAGGTTGAACATGCCCGAATGCGCTGCCTAGTGAAGACTCTTCTACAACTACAACGGCTGTCGATCCAATAAGGCATATGTAAAAGCTGCATACGGACATCCTGCCTGTTCCTCGCAGGTTTTAGTGTTTCACACTATATTTTGTTTCGCTGAAACAAGATTAGCACAATATATTGTGTTGAAAGTGTGACTTGCATCACATGGACAAGCCGGAAGCCGGGACAAAACCGCCGGAGCCCGCAGGTGATGCGCGGAGCGGGGAACGAAAAAAATTTTTTGATTTTTTTGGTGGCTCAACCTAGAAATCGGGGCTTGACAGCCGGTTATTGGAACGGCGAACCGTTCGTCGGCCGACTGCCGGTTGCTGGAACGGCTGACCGTTCGTCGGCCAACCACCGGTTACTGGAACGGCTGACCGTTCGTCGGCCAACCACCGGTTACTGGAACGGCCAACCTACTGGTCGACCGTCGGCCAACCACCGATTACTGGAACAGCCAACCGCCGGCCTTCAAAATAGCGGAACTTTATGTACTTATTATCCGGGGCTGAGCATGTTCATCCCCATTAGCGGAATTTTTTGTTCTTATTTTCCTATGAACGGTCCAGATTTCCGGTATTTTGTTACGGTCCGAGAAAATAGCGACATAAATTTCCTTTATTTTCTCAAATTGACGAATCTCGCCGGAATAACGACATTTTTTGTTCTTATATTTTTGAGCTCCTTTTTGTTTGTATTTACCGGCGGGGAATTGATAAAATAATATAGGAATAAATACAGTAAAGTGAGGGGAACGGAAATGGCGATTGCGGAAGTAACGGTTATTCCGATTGGTACGGGCAGCACCAGCCTAAGCTCCTACGTGGCCGAGCTGCAGCGGGTATTGGAGAAGCAGGAAGGCGTTAAGTTCACGCTGACGTCGATGAGCACGATCATTGAAGGATCGCTGGACGACGTATTTGCGGCGATCCGGGCGATTCATGAAGCGCCGTTCCAGTCGGGCGCCGGCCGGGTGTCGACTTCGATCAAGATCGACGACCGCCGCGACAAAGCGAGTTCGTCCGAGCAGAAGCTCCAATCCGTGAGAGAGAAGCTGTAGTGCAAGCGGCTTGGTTGTGGCAGCGCCATGTGTGTGGTAGGAGCACGTGGTTGTGCCGTTGCGCGGCACGCAATGCGCCGAAAGCACCACAAATTCCGGGCAAAACGGGTTTGCGTAAAATTTCCAAACTTTAGGGCTTGCATTTTTTAAAAAACGCGGTATAATAATTTTTGTTCGCTAAAAGTGAACTTGCTGATGTAGCTCAGCTGGTAGAGCAACGCATTCGTAATGCGTAGGTCGGGGGTTCGAATCCCTTCATCAGCATCTCCATAATGTCAAGAACGGCGCGGCCTCCGAGGTTTTCGGGGGCCGTGCTTTTTTGCGTGATAAGCCGATCTTCTACCATTTTTCTACCCTTTATTCGAGTAAAGTGGGCGATTCACTCGTTCCGAGCTCAGTTGTAGAGCTACCGGTTATGGAATCACCTATATTTTTTAATACCGCCTCCTGCAAATTAGGAAGGACGTGTGAATAGATGTCTAATGTGACCATCACGGATGAATGGCCTAAACGTTCCTGGACTATTTTTGGGTGAATACCCGCTTTTAAAAGTAAAGTTGCGTGCGTGTGACGGAGATCCTGGAAGCGAATGCGTGGAAAATCAGGGTGCTCCTCTTGAATTTTATCTAATATCCTATAAAAATTACGCATCAGATTTCTTGGGCTTAAAGGCGTCCCTACGCTTGTCTGGATAACCAACCCGGAATCTTTGTAAAGTTTGTTGTCTTTTTGTCTTTGTTGTTGTTTGGCAAACAGTGCTTCTAAAACTTCGGCTGTATGCGGAAATAGTGCAATCGGCCTTTCGCTACTATCCGATTTTGTATCGTCAAAATCATGCCCCCCGTCTTCAGACAGTGTATATGCTTGACGGACGGAAGCAATTTTTCTTTTCAAATCCACTTCGGTCCATAGCAATGCCAAAAGCTCGCTCTGCCGCATGCCAGTTGACGCTGCGATTTCAAATGCTTCGTAGTATTGGTCTTCTTTGGTTGCGTCCAGGAATATTTTTAGTTGTTCTTCATTAAGTACTTTAAATTTGGACTTTTTACCGGATGGTAATTTTACGAATTGGGCCACGTTTTGTTTAATGTGCCCCCAGGAAACCTCTCGACTTAAGGCATCATTAATAATGACGTGCACTTTTCTAATAGATCCAACGGACAGTTTCTCAAGCAGTTTATAATAAAAATCTTGGATGTGCTGCGGTCGTAATTTTAACACTTGGATTTTTCCGAGCGCCGGAATGATGTGGGTTTTAACTAACCATTCGTACGATTTCCAAGTATTATATTTTACCGTCGGTTTTTTATCCTCCAGCCAAACTTTGAGGATTTCACCAAACGTTTTTTTTGTGGGCTCGACGAAAGTTTCCTCATGCAAAGCCTTAAGGATGTCAGGCATGGCGAGTTCCGCTTGACGCTTCTTTTCAAATCCTCCATTGGGTCCCGAAAGCCACTTCCTTTTGCGGTTACCCGCCTCATCCTTCATATCAACAACGATATAGTACTTGTTACCCTTTTTTGCAATATGACCCTTCATAATGTCCTCCAACTATTAAATTTCACATTTTTTGACGACGGCCGGCAGCTTGTACGAATCACACAAGGCCATGATCTTCATAACCGGGCAACCCCCTTGCGATTAATTGGCGATCGAGTTGTTTCAGAATTCTTTTTGTTTCCTGGGACCACACAGGTTCATAAACTCGACGCTTACGTTTGCTCTCTCGATAGCCAAGTAATATGCGGCGTTGAATTTGATCCATTCGTATGGCAGCGAGATCGTAGGGGACACCAAACGTATCCATCAGGCAGGATATTGCTTCTGTGCGGCTATCAGGCATGATTAGCCGGGATACCATTGACGCCGGCATGGAAGCGTATAGGACAAACTGCTCGGCCTCAATTTCCTGCATCCTGGTGAATGATTCCGGCAAGGTCATTTGATTGCCTGCATGTCGGAGCAGGTGGCACAGCTCGTGTAAAAAGTCCAGACGTTGCTGATCTGGATCTAGCCTACTATCTAAGAACATGCTGTACATCCCAGGTACGGCTTCCAACGCCCGGCTGCCGACCGGTCTGTAGTGAACCCACACATTCAAGCGTTGGGCCAACTCTTTTACGGTGATATGGAGCGGGCTTGTGATATTAACCCGCTTGTAGGTCGCTTCTACGAACTCTTCCAAAATGGTCATTTGGTAGTAGTTAAACATGGTGATTTCCTCCAGTACGAGAATGTATGTTCGTTTTTGGGCTGAAAAGAAAAGCCGTTACCGGCTTAGGAATTGCAGCGATTATTTATTTTTGAGTTTTTCCAGACCGGCTTCTAGTTTAAGTTGCCGGCGGTTAAGAATGTCGATACTGTATTCATGGGTGTTAAGCTCTGATTTAATCTTCGTTTGGGAGCTGCCGAGTTCTTTTAGATCATCACGGGTTTCCAGAACAGCTCGCTTAATTAATGGAATGTCAGTCGTATCTGCTTTTATGGAACGGATGTCTTCCTGTATAAGTGATTGATTCTTTTCCAGTACATCCACTTTGTTTTCGATTGACTGAAGTTTCTCTAAAATTTGATTCAGGATTTGGTCGCTCACAAAGGCATTCCTCCTTAGTAATTTCATTATGCAAAAATTCAAGGCGTATAGAACTTTTTACAACAGCCCTGAAGAACTGATATGTTATGAGAATCGAGTTTTTATCTCTCAAGAGTCGTTAGCGTTTGTAGCAGTCAACATAACCACTTTTGTATCGTTCACTAGCTTCATGGTGTAACGAATTCCACTTTTGACTGTAGAGGTTCCATCTATAATTTTATTCGGATCACTTCCATCTAATCCTATTTCTCGAAGTATATCCTCTGTGTCAGTTGTTTCTAAGGTTGGATTTGTACCCATAAGGAACAATCCCATTGATACCATGATATCTTGTCCAGTCTCTTCAGTTCCGTCTCCCTCGACCAATAAAGAAATAATTTCAATATTTTTACTCTCATTGTAGGTGCCTGAGAGAGCGATGTTGTTATTTAGCAAATAATTAAAAGTCCCGCCACCTGCAGTTTCTTCTTTTGCCTCCATATCTTTAATGGAGAACCTGTCAAGACTGTATTTAGTTACGGCATTCTGATAATTTTCCTTAAATTCATCAAAAGTGAGCATTTCGCTGAATGAGTCGTTATTCGGCTGCTGCTGATTAGATGTTTCATCCGGCTCAAGGGACGATATTGTGGTCTGATTGTTCTGCGCATGAGAATCAGAATCAGACCTGGTGGCTTTATCATCTGGTGAAGGAAAAGCAATAAACACTACTACCAAGCTCAACAGGGAGACAAGAAACTTCCACCGGGCTTTCTTCTTTTGAATCTTAGCGGCAATACCCCAAATCAAGAACATAACAAAAGCAATAACACTGACAACGAAAATGAATGCCATTACTAGTTCAAATCCTTCATGAGACCCCATCGGCTGGGGGATTTGCTCAATCTTTCTGTCGATCCCCGGGCTTACGACCTCTTTCCTTTTCCATCAGAGCCTCGAAAATGATACGCATTTCTTCGCGTTTCTCCTCAGGGGCGCTCAGATAATTCTTAAAAAAGATACCGTGTTCCGGATTGCTGATGAATTCTTCGTACTCAGCTTGTTCTTTAGAAATCTGTTCTTGAGTTTTGTTGATATTCGCCTCGGGTGCAAATCCTGCCAATAACAACAATTCATCTACATCTGCGCCGTCTAAAGCATTTGCCAAAGAAATGATTTTATCTCTTGATGCTTGATATCTATCATTTTCAATAGAGCTTATGAATGAATAGCTTACACCGGATTTTTTCTCTAGATCCCGTAAAGACAAATCATTTTTAAGCCTCAGCTCTCTTATCAATTTACCAAGTCTCTTGGTATCTTTCACATGGCATCACCTAAAGTAAATATTAAATGTTTTGTATGCCAAAACACAACATACAACAAAATTATGTTCTGAAATTCAAAACATGTGTTGACATTCAAAACACAACGGTATATTATCTGTTTAGAAATACAAAACAGCAAGTGAGGTGATGCAAATGAGCACGGTGTTAGGGAATCACATTGCCCGGATCCGAAAGGAATTAAATATGACTCAACAGGAATTAGCTGCTCTCATCGAGATGGAAAGGACATCTTTATCTCAGATTGAAACGGGCGCTTATAACCCTAGTGCTGATACGATGAAAAAAATATCTGATGCATTGGGACGCCCATTAGGAGATATTTTTTTTAATCCGGATGTGTTGAAATTCAAAACAATAAGCGCTGATTTGAACGAACAACCTACAATATCCGAAAAGGACACGGCGTGAGGGGAGGTGGGGGAGGTGGAGCAATGTCCATGCTGTGCCGATTGCATGCCTCCTGATTTCCAAGGAGCAGTAGATAGGTTTCTTGAGGCGTTACATCAGAACGAAAACGCATCGCCTCAAGAAATGATCCCATATCTCTGTGAAGTGCTAGCAGAAGAATTTAAAAAAATGTCTGCATCCGATTTGTATAAGTATTACAAGGAACTGACTCTACATCCTGCTGAGTACGAGGTTCGATTAACCCTCGCGTTCCCGATAAAGAACAGTCAGTCTCCTGATAAAGATTGAACTGTGCTGAGTCCGAGATCGGTCAATTCATAATGGATAACGGTATCGAAAGGGGAGTATGACTCCAAGTTAAGGTTATTTGAAAGAACGCTTATTAATCCCTTGTCTACCAAGGATACTGCAGCATTGAAGTAATGCATGATTTCTTCAACATTGTTACCACGAATCTTGGTTCGGGAGTCATTGCTTTTTGAATAACTCTCGTAAGCAACATTCAGAAGTTTTTTCTCAAATCTGTCCAACGGGTTCACCCTCTTTCGCTTTGAAAATGGTAAGCTTCGACAACTTCCATTTTATCAGAGGATGGGAAATTATGTGAACATTCCGCAATATCCGAAAGGGACACGCGTGATAGAGGCGACTCCTAACACAACCGGAGGGAGGTGGTTAACCTGATCGGCATTCATTCCATACATCGTAAGATGGCCTTGGTAACCTGGATGTCGATGAATCAAAAAGGAAAATTGAATCTTGACGAAGTCGCAATTAAGATGCTGAAACCTTTGCTGAAGGAAAATTTATCACTGATTCAGCGACTAGATGAATTGAAAAATTTGTCATTTGTTGCATACGAACTGAACGATATGAAATGGCTGCAAGAGATATGCCGGCAGATCGAAGAGCTCGAAGCAAAAATGATTTAACCGGGAGGTGCTTTGAATTGGAATATAACCTGCAAGACATCAAGAAAATCCATGAGACCCGCGATCCCGAGGAAGCAAACCGGTTGCTGGACGAGGGATGGCAGCTCAATTATATCAGCCATGAGCCGAGCCGAAGCCGTTACGTCCTCGTGAAATTTGAATAGGAGGTGCCTCACATTGAATCAGGCTCCGTATTCAGAAACAGATATTATAACGATTCCCGAGCTGCGAAGACGGTTGAAGATCCGTAAGCAAACCGTTTATGACATGATATCCGAAGCCGGTTGTCCTGTTTACAATGCGGGCGGAGGAGATCGGGTAATCTGGGGTGAGTTTCTGGAATGGTACAAAAAACGCTTCAAGAAAGCTTCGGGTGACTAACATGAAGCGATTCCGATGGATACGCCAATCATCACGCGCTGGGCTGATCGCTGCGATCGTCATAAGGGTGACGCTCAAAGGGATGGCAATTGAAGCGGCTCTGGAATTATCGTTATCGCATTATTCGGTCAATCCGGAAGCAATATCACAACTAGAACGAAAGCGGATCCTGCGGGATGCGCGGGCTGAATTAAAAAGGATAGAAGAAACCCGCCGGGGCGGTACCGGCCGCCGGCGGATGAGGGGATGACGATAGGGGAAGTTTTGCTCACAACTTCATATTACTGCAGTTCCCTGTCCGTCCTCATCCCCAAAAATGGACAAAGGGGACGGTAATTAAATGGCAATTGGACAATTCGGACCGGCTCTCGAAGAGGCGCTCCAACGAACAGGGGAAACCCGAGGGAAGGTCGGCCGCGTCACTCACGTTGATGCGTCAATGGTGGGGAAGATCATTAAGGGGACCCGAAAGCCTTCGAAAGAAGTAATGCGGGCAGCATCTGAGCACTACGATGACGGGCAGTTATTTATTGCTGCAGCAGCCGAGGTGACCGGCGGCGCTTTTGTTCCTTGGCTGGACGGCGCCGACTTACATAAATCGACTACCACACTAAAAACCCTCGAGGAGATGGACGAGGCGGAGGCTGCGTTGCAAGAAGCACCAATTACGAAACGGCTTGATCAGCTTACACCAAAAGAAAAGCAGCAGATCAAGGTTTCCATCATGGAGCAGATCGAAGCGGTAACGGCGCTGTTGCACAATATTACGATGCTTTGTCGGGAATACGGCTTCTCCTTTTCGAAGATGTTCCGAGAACATCGGTCTGAGATGAAGGCCAAGAAATATATGAAATGAGGGATGGAGCATGAATAGAGAGGATTTAGCGAAACAAGCCTGGGAAGCCGGTCAAGCAGCTGAGCATAACCTGCAGTTAATCGTCCGGCAGCCGGAAAGAATGGTGCATCCATATAAATTGGCTGATGGCATCACTTATCTGAACACCATGATCAATTTTGCAGAAGCAGAAATGAAAAATGCCCGCCGGCCAGGGCGGACACTTCGTTTGAGATCACGTCTTATGAGTCTCTTGTCGTCCATTTTAGCTGACGAACGCCGGAAGCGCAAGGGGGAGCCGGCATGATCGATAAAACCAGCGTGGAGTTTCTGATCGGCAGGGAGCTTACCGAAAAGGAAATCAGGGTAGTCAAGTGGCTGAACGGGTGGGAGAAGGATACGAGCGGAACGATCGCTCATTTGATCAACGCCGCTTATCTTAACGGTCGCCTTGAAAAGCAGGAGAGCGAGGATTAAGGCAGGGCTTCGGCCCCGTCTCCCGGCGTCGGACGGTTTCATAACCTTTTCTCCGTTCGGCGCCGAGAGATGCGGCTGACGCATCAAAGGCGGGAAACTGCCTTGAAAAGTACATAGAAGGCTGGGAAAGGAGGTGAGAGCTTTGGTACAGGTTATCCAAAAGCTGACAGTAGTCAGTAATCCGACACGGATTTTCGAGGTCGGTACGGAGATCGAAGGCCGTGAGGTGATCGAGATCAAACAGGTTGGATATGAGCATGGCGATGGAGTTTTTTCTGAATTCCATGTACTTGATGAAAACGGCAATCTGATCGCCAGCACCGAGAACTGTCCAGTGGTTTTGGACTGGAAAACGATTGTCGAAGACGGACCGGCGGAGGTGGCAACGGCGAAATGAACAGATCAGCAGCGATCGGTTTCATGATTCTAGCAGCTGAGCAAGAAGCGCACCTTCCGGCCGAACAGGTTGAAAGACTGGTTCGCGGGATGGTCCGGCAATTTAAACGCAACGAGGATGGTTATCTCGCCCGGGATGCGGTTTGGCGGTATGCGGACCTGATTCCTGTGGAGGAAGGAGGGGAACTACAGGATGGGAGAAGCAGCTGAAATGGCCCTGGATGGCCTGTTGTGTGAGTGCTGCGGCACGCTGATTGACGGCGATGAACCAGGCTATCCGCGGAAGTGCGAAGACTGTGAAAACGAAGAATGACCCGCGGCAACGGGTCAAGTCTGGTACTAATTTAAGTTTCTGCCCCCACTATAGCAGATTGGGGGCCGACTACACAAGAGGGGGAACCGGATTGGGAACGGCCTATTCCGTTGACGTGAGCGGCCAAAACATTAAGGTAGGCGTTGTGCCGGAAACGAGATATTGCGCGCCAGCACTTTGCCTGCACGGTGATTTCGGAGTTATCCAAGTATTTGCTGATCCGGAGCACATGGCCATGATTGAATATGCTGTTAAAACGTATCTGGACAGCATCCGCTACCCGGAGACGCCGGACCAGCAAGCTTTAAACCACGAAAAAAATCAATCCGAGGAGGAAATCGCGTGACTAAACAAGAGATCGCCGGTCGTTTGCTGGCATTACCAGGGAAGATTGCGGAGGCCGAATATGCTTTATTGAAAGCGGAGGAAGGCCTTCGTTGGTACAAGTTGGACTTGCAAAAAAGGGAAGACGAGATCATGAACAGCGGGGCTATTGACGGGAAGAATGAGGCGATTCGGAGCGCTCAACTCCGTTCCTTTACTGGCCAGTACCGCGAAGAGGTGGCAGGTGCTGAGAAAGAAGTTTTAAAGGCTCAGGTAGAACTGCGTGTACTCCGGACGGAGTTGGAGGCTCTAAAGGCGGTTGTCAATTTGCTGAAGGAGGCGGCCTAATTGAGCGATGGAAACCTGACAGTATTGCCTCAGTCCTCCGGCGGAAACGCCGGGGGAGGGGCAATCGTTGATCTTGAGTTCGGCAGCGTAGCCGATTTTAAACGGAGGCTGACCGATATGAAGCAAAAATACGAGTTTCTGCAGGATTTTTTCAAACAGATCATGGTCAAGGATGAGGATTTTGGTGTCGTCCCGGGGACTCAGAAGCCGACGCTTTACAAGCCCGGAGCCGAAAAACTATGTGAATTATACGGATTCGCGGCACATGTGAAGAACAAGACGGAAGAGCGGGATTTCGATACCGGTTACTACCGTGTGGAGTTTACGCTACAGATGGTTCATCGCGCATCCGGCATTGTTGTCGGCGAGGGAGTTGGAGAATGCAGCACGTTTGAATCCAAATATCGTTATCGCTGGGTAAGCGAGAACAAGGTACCCCGTCATCTTGATAAAGAGGATTTGCTCTATGAGGATAAGGACGTTTGGGAGAACGGACAGAAAACCGGGAAGACATACAGGCAGTTCCGCATTCCAAATGAAGACCTGCACTCGCAATGGAACACAGTGTTGAAAATGGCATACAAGCGCGCCTATGTAGGCTTGACACTTCAATGCACACGCTCGAGCGGCATTTTTACACTGGAAGAGTCTGAAATGGATGAATTTGCGGACGTGCCCCAGGAAGATCGTAAAAAGAAAAAGGGGCGTACTGCCAATGCGAGTAGTGGTCGATACCAAGGTGGGGGATCGTCCGGAGCATCTGGCAGCGCAGCACAGAAAAACCGCGTTCTCGCCCTGATGAAGCAACTTGATTTGGATTGGAACGGCTTGGCTGATGAAGCGACCGCCGCGCTTGGCCGGCCTATCAAGAAAGTCATCCAGGATATTCAGACTGAGGCGGATTGGAAAACGGTCGGCGATTTTCTGGAGTCCGGTGGGTCCTCCAGTGAAATTGATTTCAGTGATCTTCCGGAGGACTTGCAATGAAGATAGCACATATTGCCGATCCACACTGGGGTTTCGGGTATCCAGGCCCCACGCCGTCAGCTCGCTTCGACGATATTACCCGCTCGATGGATTGGGCAGCTGACCGCATTATTGCAGAAGGCTGCGAGTTGGTGCTGTTTGCTGGCGACGCGTTTAAGGACGCCCGGGTGTTCATCGACCGGGCGACGACGGAGATCAAGGCGTTCGTGGCTTGGCTCCGTCGGCTCTCGGAAGCCGGCATAGAGGTCATTGTGATCAGCGGTACGCCATCGCACGACGCGATCAGCGCCTACCATTTGATTCGGGAAATGCAGATTCCTGGCGTCGAGGTTCTCACCGAACCGGGAATTGCTTCACTTCCGAGCGACGGGGGTCCGTTGGTTGCCTGCCTCCCAGGCATGAACCGTTCGTCGTTTGCCCTGAAGGATGACTTCGCTGGGCTACCGCCGCATGAATTTCACACCAAGATGACGGAATGGATAACGGATACTTGTCGCGAGCTCCGTGCCGGGCTCGACGGCCCCGTCATCCTCATGTCTCACTTGACGTATGATCTGGCCGACACCGGCTTTGAGGATGCGCTGTTGCAAAATGAGCCGATCCTGACGGACGAGGCGGCTGGAATGTTTGATCTCGTTTGCCTTGGCCATATTCACCGCCCGCAGCGCGCTGGCAGCAACGTTTATTATTCCGGCGCTCCGGAGCGGCATAACTTCGGTGATGAGCAAACGACACCAGGCTTCTGGATACACGATACAGAAACGTTCACGACGAAATTTGCCAATTCAGAATTCATTAAGACACCGGCGCGCCGCTTCCATACGATCGACTGGTGCGATATGGACATCGAAGCCTGGCTGGACGGCCAGGTGGACGATTTTTCTTCTATTAAAGATGCAATTGTTCGGGTTCGGTACACCTGCAGCGAGGAGCTGCAGAAACGGTTTGACCGGCGGATGCTGGAAAAAGCGTTGTACGACTCTGGCGCTTTCTTCGTTGCAGAGATCCGGGCAGAGGTTGAGCGCTCGGAGCGGATCCGAGATGCGGAAGTGACGGAAGGTCTGAATCCGTTAACGGCGCTGGCCGCTTGGAGTGCGAATCAGGGGTACGAGCCGGCGGAGATCGGTGAGCTGCAGGCAATGACGACGGAACTGATGGAGGGGACAATATGAGTGAATTGATTCGTTGCGCACATTGTGGAGCAGAACGGCCTTCTAATGAAATGAAGCCCGGAACAATTATCTTCCGTGATCGACATCCAGTAAGCCGAAAGGCATTTGTTAATAGCAAAACTAACCTTTACTGCGCCGATAAGCCATGCCATACGCATGATCAAATGGCGCACGAAGGGTAGGTGTAAAAATGGAAATCCGTGAAATCTGCGTCAGCATGACCTATACGAAAAACCTTGGTAATTATGAAAGCCTCAAGTTGGATGCGGGCGTCACTATGGCCATTGCACCGGGTGACAGCGTGGAAGAAGCTTACACCAAAGCCTGGGAAGTGGCCCGCAAGCAGGTTCGCACTCAGGTTCCGGCAAGGGGGGCTTCACCGGTATGATTCCTCTTCGTCTAATCATCAAAGATTTCAGAGCTATCGAATATGCCGACATTGATTTGTCGGCTGTGACGTTGGCAGCCATTGCCGGCCGGAACGGCGCCGGTAAATCATCTGCCTTTACACTTTCACCGCGCTTTGCCCTCTTCGGCGATGTGATCAAGGGGATCAGCATGGACGACCTGGTCCGCCGCGGCGCGCAAGAGATGGCCGTCACCTTCGAATTTGAGCATCAGGGTAGTGTTTACCGGGTCATCCGGACGCGCAGCACAAAGGGCAAAGGCAAATCCACGCTTGAGCTTCAGCAGCAAGTTAACGGTGCCTGGGAAAGCCGGTCTGCCGAGAAGATTGCCGACACGGAGGCAAAAATCCGCGCTTTGCTCAATCTGGACGACGAGACGTTTACGGCCAGCAGCATGATCCTGCAAGGCCAGGCCAACGCCTTCACCGGTGCGACAGCAGGCAAGCGGAAAGAAATCCTCTCACAGATCCTCGGTTTGAACGTTTATGAGCAGCTGCAGGAGCAGGCCCGGCAGCGGGCCGGGTTGCTGAATATCGAGATCGAAAAGTCGAAAGACAAACTCATGATGCTGGACGAACGCCTGGCCGGCCGCCCGGCTAAGGAGGAAGAACTGCGTAGGGGAGAGAGCCAGCACGACTTTACACAGGCAACGGTGGCCAAGGATGAACGGGCGGTTCGGGAAAGCGAAGCGCAGCTCGCGGTACTCGAGGTTAAAAGGTCCCGTATTTTACAGATTGATCGCGATACGGCGACGATCGATGATGAGATCGCGGTGCTAGAAAAAGAACGTTCCGATCACCAGGTGCGCCTCGAGCGCGCCCAGAAAATATTGGAGAACGAAGCGGCCATCCTGGCCAAGGCTGCTGAACTGGAAGAGGTCAAGCAGCAGATCGCTGGGCTGGAGGCCCAGAGGCCGGAACTGGAGCGGTTGCAGAGTGACTTGAGCACTACGCAACTGGAGGTTTTCCAACTGAAAGACGACCATCAACGGTTGAACGATCGCATAACGGACTTACGGCAGCAGCTTGACGGGCGGGATGGACTCAAGCAACAGGCGGAAATGTATGATATGGAGTCGCAGCGCCTGCAAGATTTTGAACTTCAAGCCGAAAACTGGAATCTACTGGATGCAGAAATCCGGAGCCTCGAAAATCAGCGGGATAAAGAAGAATCCCGTCTGAAATTGGAAGAGCAGCGCTTAACGGATAAGATTTCCTCTCTTGAACAGCAGGAGGCTCACATCCACGACAGCGGTTGTCTGCCGACATGTAAATTCCAGCAAGCGGCCGCCGCAGCCGTTGCGGAACTTCCGGAGCTGCGGCGCCGCCTGGAAAACCTGGATCGGACAGAACTGAACAGGTTGAAGTTGACGATTTCCGAAAAGCAGACTGAACAGCAAGAGATCAGGTACGATCCGGTAGCACACCAGGATTGCAAGGTCAAGGTGGATGGGCTCCGCAAGGCTGCCACCACTTATGCCCAGCTTGCCGGCAAGGAAGAGCTCCTTCAGCAGTTGGAGCAGCAGCAGAGTGAGAAACTGGAACGCATCGAGGTGGCAAGGCAGCGGTGGGACTCCCTACAGCAAAGAACGGTCGAGCTTGAGGCTGCCCTGACGCCGTTGCCGGAACTGTCCGCTAGAGCCGCCGATCTACAGCGCTGGGCACGCCTAAAAGATGAAATCAGCGCTGCCCGCGAGGCTGCCGCGAACGCCCAGGAACGGATTGCCGCCATTGATCGGGAGATCACCGGCAAAAATAGCCGTAAGGAAGAGCTGGAGAACGAGAAGAACAGCCTGGTCATTGACACGCTTGATTATGATAGGTTGCATCGTGATTTGGACCAATTGCAGGCCGTGTTACAAGATCGACGCCGGCAGCTCGCTGCACTGGCTGAACAGATAGGCGGTATTAAGTCGGTACTTGCCACGCTCGAGGCGGATCAGCAGGAGCGCGACCAGTTGGCGGCCGATCTTGAGCCAAAGGCAAAGCGGTGGACCCGGTATCAAACGCTGATCAAGGCGTTCGGCCGCGACGGGATACCGGCGCTGATTATCGAGAACGCCGTACCGCAGCTCGAGCGGATCGCAAACGAGATTCTTGGTCAGATGTCGAAGGGCAAGCACTACGTCCGCTTCGAGACACAGCGCGAGCTCAAGTACCGGGACGGTGTTGCCGAGACGCTCGACATTATGATCGGCGACTGGACGGCGGAACGACCATATGAGACATTTTCCGGCGGCGAGCAGCTTCGCATCGACTATGCCATCCGCTTCGCTCTGGCCGAGCTGCTTGCTCAGCGTGCCGGCAGTAAGGTGGAATGGCTGACCATCGATGAGGGTTTAGGCAGTCAGGACGCTGAGCACCGAGCACTCGTCCTCGAGGCGATCAAGTCGGTCGCCGGCCGCTTCCGCCGCGTGCTGGTTATTACGCACATCGAGGATGCCCAGGCGGCGTTTGACCAGGTCATCCGCTTTGACAACGCGGACGGCGGAGTCGAAGTGTTCGTGGCATGAATGATGAGTTCGGCCGGCCGCTGCTGCAGAGCATGATGGGCGACCGGATCTGGCGACTGATGCGTGTTGATCGTGAGGCATTTATGCGGAAGACGCGGGACTACTTTGCCCTCGGCTACCCAGGCTGGACGGTGGTCCGCGTTAGATACCCGATTGTGTATTTACGGGATGATAGGGGGCCTGACGGGTGAAAGAACCTGTACAGCTCGATCTATTCGAGGTTTGCGAAGAGCAGCCTCATCAAGCTGTTCTTAATGGTATGTATTATGAGCGGGCGACCGGGAAGTTTGTTTCCTTCGTCCGCGGGCGCCGGCATTTCGAAGTTTCGCCAGGCCGGTGCCTTGGAGACAAAGCCTGGAAGGAAAAAACAATGAAGGAGCGATCGATATGAGTACGATGACACAAGAAGAATTAATGCATCGGTCAAAGGAAATCGTGGATTTCCTTTCTGAGAAAAACGAGGAGGCGAAGGAGGCGGGGATTGAGCAGCATGGCCATTTCTATACTTCCGTCGCCTTTACACTAGGCTCATTGATCGGATTTGACTTTAAGCCTGAAGGGTACGGCCCAATGATCGGAACTATGCTTGAATCCCTTACGGAAGGGCTTCAGAATTCGGCCACTGAAAAGGGCGTAAAAGGGACTTTCGTTAAAATCGTGCGGGATTAGGCTGGGGGATGATCAAATGCCCGAAGGCAGCTATCCTTTTCCGATGTATTCAGGACTCTTGGAACATAGACATTACAAAAAAATAGGATCAGCCATCTGGCTTTTCCTTTGGTGCATCAGCTCCACGACATCCGAGAAGGAAAAGGACGGAACTGTCTGGGGGATCGTCCTTGGGAACAAGCCAGTTAAAATAAGCGAACTGGAAGAGGAATTTGGAGTTTCGAACCGGACGATCCGGTCATGGATTAAAACGCTCGAAGATAACAACTACATACGAGTCACCAGGGCACCATACGGGCTCATTTTCACGGTCCGAAACTCCAAAAAATTCAAAAACAGATCGGAAGAAAATTTCCATTCTGACCAAGGAGATAGGCAACATTCTTCCGATCTGAACGATAGAGATCGGCAAGAAACTACCGATCAACAGGCAGAAAACTGCCGATCTAATAAAGATATTACAGAGATATTGATTGATAGATGGACAGATGGGTTGCCAGAAAATGATCAAAAAGAGTTGAGCTCAAGGTCCGGGGTTCTGTCGTCCGCTGTGGGTTCCGTCTCCACAGGCCAAATAGACCTTGATAAACCGACAATCGAACAGCGTGTTCTCCAAATCGAAAGGTACTACATGCAGAAAAACGAGCTGCTTAATCCTGTGCCCGCTGACTGGGAACATGTGCGTGAGGTTGCGAACGAGGCCATTCCGCTGGATTTCGTATACTTTTTCATCGACCTGGCAATTGCCCGTAAAAAGGCTACCCGAAGGCGGCCATCGGATAAGATTAGGCTGTTTTCATACTGCAAGGCCGTGATTTTTGGTTGTTGGGACGATTTACTAGCTTTCCTTGAACAGCCTGGTGTGAGTTCGAGGCCAGCCAGAGTCCCCGGTTCAGAAAAAAGAAAAACCAGGCAGCAAGTGCGAATTGACGAACTAGATCGCTTTATCGAGGAGGAACGAAACCGTGGAAGTCGTTGAAATCGCAGAGCTTTACAAGCACATCACGAAATATTACCCGACTTTTGACGCTTCGGTAGATAGAGTCAAAGAGGATCACAAGTATCTTCGGGACTTCCCGAAAGAAATAGCTTGGCAAAACGTTGATGAACACATCAGGACCAGCAAGTATCCGCCAAACATTGCGGAGATCCGCGGAAGCCTCGGCGAGCAGATTGAGCGGGACCGGATGAAAGAAGCAACCGCCGAATACTTCGCAGCGCGAGAAGAAGCGGCAAAGCAGGCATGTCCGCCGCCGCCCGGCTGGAAGGAGTCCATCTATGCAAAGCTCGGCATCTCTTGAGTCGATTCTCCCGGAAATGCCGAACGATCTGGCTGCAGAATGCTCAGTCCTCGGGGCGATCCTGATCGAGCCGGAATCGCTGGAATATACCGAGTCGCTGTTACCCGAGGCTTTTTATCACGCTGGCCATCAAATCATTTTTCGCCGGATTATCGAACTTGCCAACGAGGGGCAGCCGATCGATTTGGTGACGCTGACGGCCAGGCTGAAGGACCGCGGCGAACTGGAGGACATCGGCGGAGTAAGCTATCTGGCGAAGCTTGCCCACGCGGTTCCATCGACGGCCAACATGCAAACTTACGTCGCCGGGGTACAAAACAAGTTTTTGGTTCGGGATCTTATTCGATCAAACATGAGCATCATCCAAGCAGCTGCCGCCGGTGAAGACATTCAACGCCTGGTTGCCTCGGCGCAGCAGGTTGCGACGTCGCTGGCGGACCGATCGGCGCCACCGCAGGATTTTAAGCGGATCAAGGATGTTGTCGTTGAGGTGATCGAGACGACGGAGATCAAGTCTGAAGCGTTTAAGTCCGGCAAGGTGACGGGCCTGCGCACCGGATTCCGCGACCTGGACGGGATCACGGCGGGCTTACAGAAGAGCGATTTGATCATCGTGGCCGCCCGGCCTTCGGTCGGGAAGACGGCGTTCGCACTGAATATCGCCCAGAACGTGGCGGTCCGCAGTGTGGCCCCGGTTGCAATCTTTAGCCTGGAGATGTCCGCGCCGCAGCTTGTGGCCAGGATGGTGAGTGCGGAAGGAGGGCTGGAGGCCAACCGACTCCGGATCGGCGACATGGGAGAAGAGGATTGGCTCAAGCTGGCGGATGCCGCCGGCGTCCTGGGTGCCTCGAACATCTTTATCGACGACTCGCCGGGGATCACGGTGGCCAACATCAGGGCGAAATGCCGCCGGCTGAAGAAGCAAGAAGGCCTCGGTCTGATCGTGATCGATTATCTGCAGCTGATCGCCAGTGCCGGCCGAGGCAAACCTGGCGAGAACCGACAGCAAGAAGTATCCGAGATTTCTCGGATGCTAAAGCAGTTGGCCAGGGAACTGGATGTACCGATCATTGCATTGTCCCAACTGAGTCGGAACGTCGAGCAGCGGCAGGACAAGCGTCCGATGATGTCCGATCTGCGGGAATCCGGATCGTTGGAGCAGGATGCCGACATAGTTGCGTTCTTGTACCGGGACGACTACTACGACCAGGAAAGCGAGAAGAAAGGAATCATCGAGATTATCATAGCCAAGCAGCGGAATGGTCCGGTCGGGACGGTCGAATTGGTCTTCCTGAAGCAATTCAATAAATTCGTGGACTGTGACCGGATTCATACTGATCCTGGTCCACAGCCGCCGCCGAAACAGCATAAAGTCACTGATATTCATAAGCGCCGCTGGGCGTGAAGGGGGAACTTGTATGATCAAACAAACGCTGGACGAATGGCGTACAGAAGCACGAGAGCGATTTGGGGATAGAACAGCTGAATGGAAGTTTAAGTGTCCTCGATGCGGGAATATCCAGAGCCCTAAAGACTTTGTTTCAAGGGGGGCAGCCCCCGGAGAAGCAGCGAATAGGGCCTACCAAGAATGTATTGGCCGAACGGGGGAAGGGAAAGGGTGCGACTGGGCGGCTTACGGTTTCCTGGGGACTTTGGGTTATGGCCGAGTTGTGGTCACTCCTGATGGTCAGGAAGTAGAAGTTTTTGATTTTGCCCCGAGGGAGCAAGACTCTTGAAAGCTCCACGGGTCGATCCGTTCTTCCAGGACGTTCCCTGGGATTTGATTTACGACGACGATGGACGGCAGATCGGTGAGGTTTATGTGCTATTTGAACCGGCATTACGGGAAGGAGATCCGAGATATGAGGATTATGGGAGTAGATCACGGCACAAATTACGCGGGCTGGGCAACGATGGAGCGCGGGAAACCTCTCGATTTTGGCCTCCGCGATTATACCGCGATCAAAATGCCTAACGTGCTTGATGCGGTGTATCAGGACACGATTGGCCTGATTAAGAAGCATCGTCCTGATATTATCGTCCTGGAGCGGCCAGTGCATTTCAAGAATGCCAATAGTGTTATTGCCCTGGTCGGAGCGTATTCGATGGTCACGTTGGCTGCTCTGCATATCGGAGTGAAAATGGCTGCTATTCGGCCGTCTGAGCTTAAATTGCAAACTGGCAAGGGAAATGCGGATAAAGAGACGGTCGCAATCGAAATGCAGATGCTTTTTGATTTGGATTATGACGAGATCGCAGTGCCGGTTTACTACAAGAAAGATGATCCGAAAAAGAAGATCAAAGCAGGGGACTTGAAGGGACGTCTTTTTGATCCGTCCGACGCAATCGCTCTTTGCTGGGCATATCATCAAAAATTTATTAAAGGGGTGGCGTGAACGTGGAAGATTATGCGAAATTTACGGCTGAAATTGCGAAAGGAATCAATATCAAGGAATCAAATGTGGAGTTGAAATTGCTAATTCCGCTGAAATCTGCACAGGAGCATTTGATTTTCCTAAGCAGTAATCAGGGTGAGAAGATTAACGTCTTCTTGGGTGACCCACAAGGTTCCTTTGACTTCGGGGATGAGGATCCCATGTATCAGAAACTTACCGGTCGCTTCGTGACCACTGACCAATCTGGCGTCGTGACTAAGGTTGAGAAGCCGGAAGGCCAGGAGGACGACGAGAACGAGCAAACGTTATTTGGTCAGGACTTGGAGAATGAGGACGGCTCCACCGCCGGGGAACAAGAAGGTGCGGCTCCTGCAGGCGGAGAGGATGCCGGCGATCCCGGCCAGACGGAATTGGGCTCAGGACTCGGCGAGAATGTCCCGGAATGGATGACGGATGGCGGCGACTCCGTCGAGGGGGAAATGGACTTTACGGATGACGGTGGCCAGCATGATCCGGAAGCGGGAACCCCGGCTGGTGGCGACCCGGCTGGGGAGGTCGAGATCGGCAAGGAGGAGCTGGAGGAGTATATCTTGAATCAACAACCGGTTTTCGAAGATATTCCTTTCGATTTCCCGCAACTCCTGAAACGACGCAAGAGTGAAGGCAAGACATGGATGCAGATCGCCCAGGAAGCAGGCGTTTCGAGTTCTCAGATTAGTTCTAAGTACTCCGAATATAAAAAACGTGTTACTAAGATGATGAAAGACGGGGGAGCGGCATAAGCCGCTTTCCTCCATACCCGGGGCCATACCGATCCGGGCGGGTCGTTTGTGGCCGTGTGACCAAACATATGATCTTATTCTTATGGGGGATTGAATATGCGAAATACGTTAGGAGATTTGAACAACCATTTATTTGCCCAACTTGAACGCTTGAGTGACGAGGAGCTAGCCGGGGATAAATTGGCAGATGAAATCAATAGAGCGAAAGCCGTTACGAGCGTAGCGTCTCAGATTATTGCGAACGGGACTCTCGTTCTGGAATCTATAAAACTTGCCGATGACAGAATGAATGCGAACACGACTATTCCCCAAATGCTGGAGGGACGATAGATGTTCCGGTTTACCCCAGAGCAGAAGGAATTTATCCGATCCAATGTGCAAGGTCAGTTGATTCCCGAATTGACTGATTTGATCAATTCAAAGTTCGGTATCGAGCTTAAGCAGTCGCAAATCCGTGCTTTCGTGAAAAACAATGGTTTGAAGAGCGGCGTCGATTCTAGATTCAAACCAGGCAGCGTTCCTTTCAATAAAGGAAAAAAGGGATTATGTCAGGGCGGAGTTGAGACACAGTTCAAAAAAGGGCATACGCCACACAATTATGTTCCAGTAGGTTCGGAAAGGGTCAATGGCTATGACTACGTAGACGTCAAGATTGCAGACCCGAACAAATGGAGGGGAAAGCATAATCTTATCTGGGAGCAGCATAACGGGCCTATCCCTAAAGGACACGTCGTCATATTTGGCGACGGGAACCGGCGCAATTTTGATACGAATAATTTAATTCTGGTTTCTCGAGCCCAACTCGCGGTCCTGAACAAAAAAGGTCTGATTCAAAATAACGCGGAGCTCACCCGGACAGGCATTATTATGGCGGACATCTATCGAAAGATGCGCCAAAGAAAACGTGGGGAGAAGCGAAATTGAGTATGGAGGTGTAGGATGTGGCAGCCAGGACGAGTGAGCGAAATGTCATTCCGGTTCCACGCCGGGATGTTGAAGCACGCACGCGGGGGAGCGGGCCGGTGATTGAGTACACTTTGACGCCTGAGGAACTGGAGAAGTATAGGGGAGGTACGGGGGAAATGGCCAAAGGGGTAAAGGCTGAAATCAATATGACCAAAGAGCAATATCTGCAGTTAAGATTGAGCGGGAAGAACAGGAATCAGATCGTCAAACAGTTGGGGGTTGGCTACGCCACATTTTATAAATTGCTTAAGGACTGGGGCATTAAAGAGGTTGATGCGGAAGAACGGGAATTGGAGCTTCTAGCGCCTGCGAAGCAGGCACCAAAAGCTGAGCCTTTTGAGGAGAAACGCCCCACCAATCAGGATCAGGAGCTGGCAGAGCTTCAGGCCGCGGTCGCTCTATGGAAAAACGACGTTGAACGTAAAGGCGAGTATATTGCTGATCTGGAAGGTGAGTTGAAGAAGGCTCGTGAAGAGGCGGAGAGCGTTCAGAAACGCTTTACGGCAGTGGCGCAGGATCAGGCAGACGAAATTTCAAGGCTGAAAGATGCATTAACCGGAGCTGCTGTGATTTCTGACCAAGCCGGTGCACGGATTGCTGAGCTGGAGGCAGAGAACAAAAGGTTGCAAGAGGAGCTTTCCGCAGTAAGGCAGGCCGGCAAGATTGTGGCGCCGGCATTTGGAACATCAGTCACGCTACACGTTCCGATCGTCGCCGGCACCGATCCCGTTCGGGAACGGCTAAATGTGTACCAAGGGCTTGATGCCCTTGGCGGAACGTTTGAATCGGCGGGTCTGGACAGGGAACGTATCATGCGCGAACTGTTCGAGTTGTTGCAGATAGTGGTTGGATTTGTTGCGACCGATCTCGCCGAGTTGCTTCCTGGCCAGGATGTGACGGAGCATGTGCAACGGTTCTTTCAGGCGCATAACGAGCAAGCATATGAGGTTACAAAATGGTCAAAAGCACACTCGGCTTAACTACTTACCAAAAGCGCTTTGTGGATACCTTTCAGCGGCTCTCATACAAACAGCAAAGCTGGCAAGTTTGGAGCGACTTCATCCTGATGGCCGCTTGCGCGATTTCCAACCGGTTTGATCGAGCGAGATATGACGAGCGAGAGCAGCAGTACCTTGAGCGGATCGCCAGGTACGACGAAAAGGAGCAGAAGATTTTCCAGGAACTGCTGTCCACGGTGGTCGAGGCCCTAGACGCGGATCCGGAACAGGATTTTCTCGGAAACTTGTTTATGCAGCTCGAGCTCGGTAGCCATTGGAAAGGTCAGTTTTTCACTCCCTATAGCCTCTGCCGAGCGATGGGGGAGATGCAAGCCGGTGACATAAAAACGCTGGTCGAGTGTAAAGGTTACATTTCAGTGAATGATCCGGCATGCGGGGCTGGAGCTCTTCTGATCGCCTTTGCGAATGCGGCCAGGTCCAAAGGGGTTAACTATCAGAATCATGTGCTGTTTGTTGCCCAGGACATTGATCAGACGGCCGCGCTGATGTGCTACATCCAGCTATCGTTGCTCGGCTGCGCTGGGTACGTAGTAATCGGAGACACGCTCAGCCAGCCGGCCACAGACAATTTAGACGGCAGGGATGTTTGGTACACGCCCCTTTATTTTTCGGACGTGTGGCACTGGCGACGGACCTTTAAAAAGTTGGACGAATTGATGAAAGCTGCTCCGGAACCGGCTCCCGATGTGATTGGAAAACCGGAGAGAACAGCTAAGCTAAGAAAGCGAACAAAGGAAATCGATAAGCCAATTCAATTGACATTATTTTAGGGGGAAACACGATGGCCAACAAACCACTAACCCGGCGCCAAACTGAGGCGCTTGAATTCATAAAATCTTTCGTAGCCAGTAAAGGCTACCCTCCGACGATCCGGGAGATGGCTGATCATTTGGGGCTTCAATCCTCGTCTACTGCTTTTAATTTATTGGATCAGCTCGTCCGGAAGGGGTTCGTGACCAAGGGTCCCGGCCCCCGGACGCTCCGGGTGGTTGCTGACAAAGAAGTGCCGGCTGGATGAAGCTATGGCTATTCTAAAGCTACAGGAAACCACTTCTTCTGCCAGGCAAAAAGAAGAAGTTATTAGAGAAAGTCTCAAATTTGTACGGCGAATTGCTGGTAAGTACAGAGCACTTTGTTATGCAACTGGGATAGATTTAGAAGACTTGATCAGCGAGGGGACGATTGGATTACTATTGGCTTACGAAAGATTCGATCCCTGTCGGGGCGGCTTTTATTCATATGCTTATCCCTACATCAAAGGCCACATAGTCAACTATATTCGGGATAAGGCTGCAATCATCCGGTTACCTCAAAAAACTAACCGCTTGATTCATCAGATTTTTCAAGAAGACATAAAGAACAAATCCCCGGAGAAGGTAGCAGAATCACTTGGGATTCGCCCTGATAGGGCAGCAAAGATATTACAATTCACCCGACTAAAAGAGATCAAGTCTTTGAATCAACATGTAAAGTTTGGAATTGAGAAGCCAGGAGTTGAATTGATCGACCTCATCAAATGTGAGGATGATATGAGCGAAATCATTGTTGAGCAGTTCATCCAGACGTTGGAACCAGGTGAAACAAAAATGCTCAAATATATGATGGACGGATTAAAGCTCTTCGAAATCGCAAGACATATGTTGTGTACCTGTAAGGATATTACCAATATGTTATCCGAGGTGCAGAAGAAGGCGGCCATATATTTCGGCCTAGATAAGGGAAGCGAGGGGACTTTATTGCAGAAAAAATTCAATGTCACAAAGGAGCAATATCAAGAGCTCCGATTGAAGGGGTACACGGATGCTCGTATCGCTAAACAATTCGGCATGGGTGATTCTGCTTTATACAGACGTAAGAAGGAGTGGGGGTTGGTTGAGACAAAAAACTCCGAAGAACAATTCTCAGATTCAGACATGAAGAGAGATGAAGAGGTAAGGTCTCTGAACTCGCGGATTAAAGAGTTGGAGATTAAAATATCTCGTTTAAAAACTGAAAATGGGTTGCTCTGGGATATTGTAAGGATACTGAAGGAGGAGCAAATATGAAGGCCATAACGATACTCCAGCCCTGGGCTTCATTAATCGCCCTAGGCGAGAAGCGATTCGAGACGCGCAGTTGGCCGACAAAGCACAGAGGCTCGCTCGCGATCCACGCCGGAAAGAAGGTGGACCGGGAAATCTGCGAGCAGGAACCATTCCGCAGTGTGCTTGCCAAACACGGGTATACCGCAGACAACCTGCCTACTGGGGCGGTGGTGGCCGTATCAGAATTAAGGGAATGCTTCAAGGTTTTCCGGGATGTGCTGGGCGGCGTGGTTATTTTGGAATCCGAGAAGCGCAAGACTCATTTCAGCACATTGGACAACGAATTTCATTTCGGCTGGTATGAAAAGGGGCGCTTTGCCTGGGAGCTTACCGACGTCCGCCGACTGCCGGAGCCAATCCCGGCCAAGGGGCAGCAGAGGTTGTGGAATTGGGGGGGCCGGCCATGAGCGACAAAACAGGAATCGAATGGGCTGACGCGACCTGGAACCCGGTCACAGGCTGCACAAAGGTGTCGGAGGGCTGCCGCAACTGCTACGCCAAGACTTTCACAGAGCGGTTCGAGGGAACGCCGGGGCATTACTTTGAAACAGGCTTTAAGATTACGCTTCGGCCGGAGAAGCTGGACCAGCCGCTGCGGTGGCGGCGCCCGCGCCGGATATTCGTCAACAGCATGAGCGACTTATTTCACCAGGATGTACCGGACGACTACATCGATCAGGTTTTCGCCGTCATGGCGCTGTGCCCCGAGCATACATTCCAGATTCTGACCAAGCGGCCGGAGCGGATGTTCAAATATATGACGCATCCCGGCTCGCCCTTTGCGAAGGATAAACTCGCGGATATTTCTCCTTACATGGAACAGTGGGGATGGATGAGTCCGGAGGATGCAGCAAACATTGCGCCGCCCGGAAGCACATTGCCCAAATGGCCAGAATGGCCGCTTCCGAATGTTTGGCTTGGCGTCAGCGTGGAGAATCAGCAGGCGGCTGATGAGCGCATTCCGATGCTGCTGCAGACGCCGGCGGCGGTACGGTTCCTATCCTGCGAGCAGCCGCTGTTGGGACCGGTTGACCTGGAGTCCGTCCGAGGCACATTCCAGATTGAGCATCCGAACAATGAAGGTTACGGAGTTTCAGCTATCGATGGTATCGACTGGGTCATCGTCGGCGGGGAGAGCGGCTCCAAGGCACGGCCGATGCACCCTGATTGGGCACGAAGTCTGCGGGACCAATGCCAGGCGACCGGCGTCCCGTTTTTCTTCAAACAATGGGGAGAGTGGTCGCCGGGAAGTAACTTCGACGATCATATACCCGCGAGTGTCGCTTACGATTTTGGGACTCGTTCGTCTGACGATGAGTTGGTTTGGAAAGTCGGAAAAAATGCCGCCGGCCGGCTGCTGAACGGAAGAACGTGGGATGAGTTTCCGGGGGAGGGAATGGTATGAACGCAAGGATCGCAGAATTGAAAAAACTGCATGTATGGTCAAAACCAGAGTTAGCGCTGGCTATAAAAAATACGGAACATCACATGAAAACATCCAATTTGCAGCCCAAAACAACACATACGATCCAAGGACTTATTATGGCATGTAAATCCTATGATGAAGTCATTGACGAATTGTTTGCGGAAATTGAGAGGCAAGCACGGGATATTAACGATAGGGACTTTTCGGTATCAAGCCTGGAACATAACAGAAAGCTGCTACAAGAGGAAAATGGTCGCCTGCGTAAAGCACTAGAAGAAGCGTGGGGAAGATTCAAATTAATTAAAGATAATCGATCGACCAGAAGCAAAGTGTCCGAAATCTGTGATGCTGCCACATATAAAATCGAGGCTGTTTTAGGGGAAGGTGATCCGGATGCTGGACAAGGGGCTTAAGCGGGAAATCTGGACGCCGGAGCAGCTCGCCGAGCACCTTCGCCGCATCGGAGCGGACAAGCCACCGGCGCCGCGGAACCAGCTCGCTTTTGAAATTACAGCTCCGAAGCAGGGACGCTGGGGAAAATATCTTAAATAGGAGAGGAATATGCACTCATGAAAACTTATCAACTAATTATTAATGGGAAAAAGCAAGGCACTGTGAAAACGAAGGACATTAATGGATATCTGGAACGGACGTGTCCAGGAGTAGGCTATGAAATTGATGGAAACAAGGTGCTACTGAGCATTACTCTGGGTAGATCAATGGCTATTGGCCTGGGATTAGAGTAACACCTAAAGACCCCCATAACCTTGGCCGGGGCGGGGGTCAATCGTGATTTATTCCTCTCGATGAATTATACCATAAAGGGGATTGAGGGGAATGGCGATGGCGTGGGGACCATGGGAACAATGTGAGCTTTTTGCAAAAGCATCGGAAGAGGAGATCCAGCAAGCGGAATTCTACCTCGGTAAATATAGAATGATGCGCTTGTTTATGCAGGACTTCGAAAACCACGAGAAGGAAATGGCACAAGTTGCGATCGATGGGGAAGCAGCTCGCCGGATCGATCAGGAGGATCTGCATGCGGACAAGACCGCAAATGCCGTCATCCTGAATCAAAAGCAAAGATGGGTTTACTCACAATATAAAATTTTCACAGAGCTTCTTTATAGGGCATACAACCAAATCATTGATCTGGAAGTAAAAGAAGCCATTCGTTTTAGATTTATTGAAGGATACTCTCGGAAGGAAACAATTATGTTTATGCGGAGAGGCGAGGCGGCCAGCACTGTAGACCGTCGAATTGAAACGGGGATTGAGTCCGTGGCTAACTCGTTAAAATTAACGGGTTTTTATGATTACATCAAGCAAGAATTTTGACGACAATCTGGTGATAGTGCGGTGCAGTCCGGGAAATTTTGAACACCACCTGACCATTTTTCCCTGTTATATTGTTAGTATAGAAAAAGGCGAGAATGACACGCACGGCCGCATGATTGCGGCATTATTACCGGGGCGTACCTCTTCTCGCTTTTTCTATTACCATTTGAATATTGGTGAAAAGGATTGGACTAAATATGGGGTCTTTAGAATTGCATTCACAATCAGTGAAAGTAAAAATGCACCTACGATTATGCCGGCAATTATGCCAGCCTCTTTTTTAGTGGTTGTCAACAGCGTTCCTCCTTTCAATTGATCCCTTTCTTCCAGAATAACCCTTTTGGCGGACAATATCAAAATAGTGAGGAATTAGGAGCGTGATCGGGGGATAATGCGAAATTCGGTTCATTTCAAGAGGCAGCATTTTTGACTATATTTTCGGCAGCTCGTTAAAATGGTTTTGCCATACGTATTACGTATCTAGTTACTAAGTACTTATTTTTTATAGCAAAGAGCGCAGCGTTTTTGCGGCGGCCGGCACGGTCGCAATGCTCTTACGGATCTCTTTGCAGGTATGAACTGAATATATATTCCGAAGTCGTTCCTTCCCGGAGCGGCTTTTTTATTTTGTCGAACGGAGCGTGATGGATCGTGAAGATCATCAAATGGCTGGTCAAGATGACATATGGCAGGTCGGCGAGGAATCGAGGTGAGCGACGACATGGCCGGGAGACGTAATCAGCTGCAGCGACCACGTTTGGAACCGAAGCAGCCTGAACGGTGCAAAAGCTGTATTTGGGGGCATTGGACAGGGACGAAGCAGTTTTGTCCGAAGCCGCGGTGTGTGAAAGAGGAAAAACCTACCTGACGTCGAAATGAGTCGAGGGGGTGATTCTAATAGATATTAAAGACATAATTGCTGCGTACGCAGCTTTTGTATCAACACTGGTTCTAATATGGAATATTTATAACTCCTTACGAGATAAGGGGAAAATAAAGGTTTCTGGCTTCTATGGATTATTACTGGACGATTATAAACAAACTCAAAAGATTCTATACTATGAGTTTACAAATGTAGGAAGAAAACCAATTCATTTAGACCGGGTAGCCACTGATTTAAAACGTGAGGTCGAAGGTGCGGGGCACTATATAATAGTTGTACCAGGATTACCTAAAAAATTGGAGCCAGGTGAACGACACCAAGTTGTTTTACACACTTTTGATTCTGTTGATGAAAACACAAAATCTCTATACGTTATTGATTCAATAGGAAAAAAACACAAGATGAAAAAAAAGGAATTGAAAAAATTAATACGTCAAAAAGAACTGTCCCAAAAATAGATGAGTAAAGTGCCTTGGTGCTTTTCTTTTGCTCATATGGCTAAATAGAAGTCGATTTCAGGCGTCCGTGCTTTGTTCGTCGGAATAGAGGCAGAACTACATAGAAGGGCAGGGAGGGGCCGCAGCGTTGCTGTACGGCCCTATTTTTGCATGTCCCCATATGGAAAACCAACTCAACACAATAGAGTTAATATGGTAAAGTTGAAGTAACAAATGTTGGGAGGCGGCTATGAAGGACGAGAAGCTGTATGAAATACTGGATAAAATGTCATCTGTGTTGCTAAATCTAAATCGGAGAGTAAGTGACCTTGAGATGGCTGCGAGAAAGCCGTCTTACGACACGGAAATTATTAATCACAAAATAAGCGAGATACAAATAGGGATTAATGAGTTGTTTGGGGTAATCCCCAATTCAGATGATGCAAACTCTTCAAAAGCGCCTTAAATGGCGTTTTTTTGTTGTCAAAAAACATTGAAAGGAGCATCGCAATGGACATCAGAATCATACCACTCGACCAAATCAACGCAGCGGCCTATAACCCGCGCGTAGACCTGAAGCCGGGCGATCCGGAATACGAAAAGCTGCGGCGCAGCATCGAATCCTTTGGATACGTTGAGCCGATCGTTTGGAATGAGCGAACCGGCAACATGGTCGGCGGGCATCAGCGCTACAAGATCCTGGTTCACGAGCTTGGGCACACGGAGCTGGAGGTTTCCGTCGTCAACCTGGACGACGAGCAGGAGCGGCTGCTTAACCTGGCTTTGAACAAAGTCTCCGGCCGCTGGGATGAGGATGCACTGGCTCAGCTGCTCTCAGAGCTGCGGGAGGCTGGTGCTGATATTGAATTATCCGGCTTTGATGAGGTGGAGCTGAAGCAGGTGCTTGGCGAGATTGAGATCCCAAATTTTGAGGAAGGCACGGCAGATGACCAGGGGGATCTGGGCGTACTGAGTTCCAAACTGGTAACCTGCCCGCATTGCGGAATGGAGTTCGAACGGGAATGACTGATTTAAAAGTAGCTTGGGCAACACATGAAGCCGCGAAATTTGCTTGCGAGAACTTTCACTACAGCAAATCTTTGCCCGCCGGGAAGTCCGTCAAGGTCGGGGCTTGGGAGGATGACCAATTCATCGGTGTGGTGATCTTCAGCAGGGGCGCTACGCAACACATTGGTTCACCTTATGGTTTGACGCAGAAAGAATGCTGCGAGCTGACGCGGGTAGCGTTAACCAAGCATAAGTCGTTTGTTTCGGAGATTCTGGCCAAGGCACTCAAATTCCTAAAGGAGCAGTCGCCTAATGTCCAATTGATTGTGAGCTATGCCGATGTTGAACAGAACCATCACGGCGGCATCTACCAGGCAACCAATTGGATTTACGAAGGGAAAACTGATGGTGAGCATTACTTCATCATAAAGGGTAAGAAGGTACATCCAAAATCGATTCATTCAAAGTATGGGACAGGTAGTCAACGAATAGAGTGGATCCGAAAGAACTTAGATCCTCATGCTGAAGTCTACATCACAGTTGGGAAACACAAATATCTCATGCCGATGAATAAAAAAATGCGTAAAAAGATTCTCCCATTGCATAAACCGTACCCAAAATAAAAGGAGGACGCGGTCACGTCCTCCCTTTGGCCCAGGGTATCCCCCGGCTGAGATAGCGGCCCGCCACGCGTGGCATTTTGCAGACATCCGCTATCTCGCATTCCATCATAAAGGAAAGCCGAGGGGAACAGCAATGAGAACACCTGAGGAAAAAGACATCCTCCTGCAGCATGAGCTCACGGTGATGGAAGGAATACTCGAGTCAAAGGCACAGTACCGAAAGATCATAAAGGCCGGCATTGCCAAGTGGGTTAAAGATTTTCAGGACGGCCGTATCGAAATCAAGACGGTAGACGACCTGAAGAAGTTGATTGAAATAGATATCGAGCTGCAGAAGGACGAGCTTTGAAATTAATCGTAGATTCCCTTTTTCGCAGCTTCTAACGCAGCTTCTCTGGTTGGGTAAGGTCTGGATATGGTTCCAGATGGTGCGATGAGACCTTGCGGTGTGTAGATCCTCCACTCGCCAGGAACTTCATCCTTAATATATACGCCAAATGGTAACATATGGGACACCTCCTTTCGGGCTAAATATACAGCATAATATCAGGCCAAGGGAAGAAATATTTTATATGCTTCGGAAGTCGATGTTGGGGGTGGTGGTAATGTAATGGCCAGAGAACGTAGTCCCGAGCGGGACAAGGCTAAAGAAATGTGGCTCAAGAGCGGCGGGACGATGAAGCTAAAGGACATCGCCGCCGCTCTTGGTGTGCCGGACAGCAAAGTCCGAAAGTGGAAGGCTCTGGACAATTGGGAAGGAACACTCAAAGGGAGCGCTCCACTCGACGATAAAGGGAGCGCTCCACGTCGCGGCGCTCCCAAAGGGAACAAAAACGCCGTCGGTAACCGCGGCGGGGCACCCCCGGGAAATCAAAATGCCAAGGGGAACCGCGGCGGACACGGCGGGCCGCTCAGGAATAAAAAGGCATTGAAGCATGGCATTTATGAAACGATCTTTCTTGACACGCTCGATGAGCAGGAGCAAGTGCTGTTTGAAGCTATTGAGGTTGACACACTGGACGAGCTTAAACGGACATTAAAAACGCTTATCGTCCAGGAACGCCGAACGATGCGCCGCATAAAACAGCTTGAATCTGGGCTTACCGACGAGGAGAAAAAGATTAAGGAGGAACTGTGCCAGCGACAGGATAAAGTCCCTTATGTCAGTCCAAAAACGGGGAAACGGATAAACTTGCCGGTTGAGACCGAAGGTATGAAGGTTACGGAGGTTACGACCGTTGTTGCTTCAAAATTGGATAAGATTCTCAAGCAGGAAGAACACCTTAACAAGGTCCGCGACAAGAAACTTCGTACCCTTGCTCAGATAGCTGCTATTGAACAGGAGAAGGAAAAGCTGGCCATCGCCCGCGAACGTCTGGAACTGGACAAGTTTAAGGCGCTGGGTTACGGCGGCAAGGAAGGGGAGGAGGATGACGACGATGACAACGATGATGACGGTGATTTGGAATGGTAGTGACATTAGCTAAGGAACACCGACGCCGCATAAAGCGTAGGCTGCGCGACAAGCCGGAGAAATTGGCCGAACTGAAAGGCATCCTTTCAGACTTCGAACAATTCTGTTTCCGCATGCTGAAGATCAAGAACAAGCTGGGGCAGATGGTGCCGCTGATTTTAAACGATGCTCAGCGTCGCTACGCTATGAAGGTGATTGCTGATCTCGAAGCCGGAAGGCCTGTTCGCATAATCATCCTGAAAGCCCGTCAGATGGGATTCTCCACGGTGACGGAAGCATTGATATATTACTTCACTTCATTACAGGAAGCCAAGAACGCCTTTATCGTTGCTCAATCTTCCGAGGCTTCAAACAACTTGTATGATATGTTCCAACTCTACTACGAGCGTGTGCCGGCGATCATACAGCCCATGTCCAGGAAGAACAACGCCAAGAAGCTGACCTTCGAAAATCCCGCGATCCGGACGACAGACCGGCGGAAGAACCCAGGGCTGAAGTCGAAGATCACCGTTCAAACAGCGGAAAGCCGGGTCCTTGCCCGTTCGGACACCATTCATTATCTGCATGCCTCCGAAGTGGCGTTCTGGCCAGCTAAGAAGAAAAAACGGCATTTGCTGTCCCTGCTTGCTGCTTTATCAAAGGAGCCGGGCAGCATAGGCGTCATTGAATCCACTGCGAACGGCATGGAAGAGTTTAAGCAAATGTGGGATGCAGCCGTCAAGGGCGAGAGTGACTTTACTCCGCTCTTTTTTGCGTGGTACGAAATGCCGGATTACCGCAAGCCGGTTCCCCCGGGCTTTGAGCTGACGGAAGAGGAACGGGAGCTGAAGGTTAAGTACGGCTTGGATAATGAGCAATTGCAATGGCGCAGGTATACGATCCGGAATGATTGTGGCGGCGATCCGCGGCAGTTCGACCAGGAGTATCCTTCCGAACCAGATGATGCTTTCCTGCTGTCCGGTGAAGGCATCTTCGACAACAAATTCATTAAGCGCCTGCGTGATGCGATTAGCGTAATCGGTCAACGGCATGAGATTGATTTTGTAAAAGGCAAGGTTACTCCGTCTCATGCTGGCGAGCTGGTCATTTATCGGAAGCCGGACCCGGGAAAACGGTACGTTCTGGCTGCTGATACGGCCAAGGGTAAAGAGGACGGTGACTATGATGCTGCCTACGTCCTTGAGGTGCGTACAGGCGAGATGTGCGCCGCTCTACACGGCAAATGGGACACCGACTTGTACGGCAAGAAGCTGAACACGCTGGGATTGTATTACAATACGGCGCTGCTGGCGGTGGAGAATAACAATACCGGGGAATCGGTGTTGAATACATTGTTCAACACGTGCCATTATCCGCTTCTGTACATGCATAAGAAGGCTTCGCTTGGCTGGAACACCAACCAAGCGACTCGCCCTGTCATGATTTCCGATTTCAAGGAAGCCATTCGGGACGAGCTTTACAACATCTACTGTCCAGACTTGTACAGCGAGTGTATGACGCTTATTGACAAAAACGGCAAGGCCGAGGCAGACAGCGGGTGCCATGACGATAGAATTCTTGCATATTCCATTGCACTGCAGGTTCGTCAGGTTGCTGATAAGTGGTTCGAATGGTATGAGAAGAAACAGAATAAAAGAGCTGAGGAAAATTCTAATACGGGAGCGGGGTGGATTTAACAATGAGTGAGGGAAATGCAGCTTGGATTCCGATTACAAAGGCTGAAGGTGAACGTCATATTCCCTCCAGTGCCCAATTGCCGGATGCCTTTGACAGTCTGTATGACATGCATGGGCTGCTTCCCTTTGCACCGGGGAATGACCCTGCTTCCTGCAGATTGCTTGTCAAAAACAGCAACATCATCCCGCAATGCATTGAGGCCTACAAACATAACATCGCCGGATACGGCATTGCATTGGAGTATCTGCCTGGCGAAGATGACAGCACGGCTAAGGAGGAGTGGGACCGGGCTGAGCGGTTCCTGGAAACGTGCAATCTGGAGGACACACCTGATGAAATCATTTCCCAGTTGATCGATGATTTAGAAAGCACGGGGATGGCCAATGTGGAAGTAGCCTGGCCAGACGGTAGTGAGTTCCCAACGATTTTTCGCATGGATCCAAAGTATGTACGATGCACCAAGGAAAGCAACCGCGTAACGATCCGGCGGAAGCGGCGTATCAGCTCTACTAAGAAAGTTGAGGAGTTCACACAGGAAATCTATGCGCGTCGTTATGCCATGAAGCGCGGAACATCGGTGGTTTGGTTCCGCCCATTTGGAACTGATGGTTCTGAGAACCAAATTATTCCCTTGAGGATAGGCAACGATGGTCCTTACGGGGAACCTCGTTGGTTCGGCAATGCCCCGGGGGTTATTGGGTCCCGGGAAGCCGAGGAACTGAACGTGTCCTATTTTTCCAATGGGCGGATGCTCTCCATGATTCTGACGGTCACGAATGGTCGCCTGACAAAGCAATCCATAGAGCTGCTAAAAAACGTCAAGGGCTCGCAGTCACAGGGCGGCATCTTGTACTTGGAAGCGATCGGCGAGGAAACAGGTGGCATTCTGGATGAAAAGGTTGAAAAGGTGGCCATCAAGCTAGACAAGCTGAATGACCTTCTGCAGCAGGACGCTCTCTTCCTGGAATACGGTAAGGAGAAGAAAGCGGACATCCTGTCTGCTTTTCGGTTGCCGCCGATCCTGGTTGGCCAGAGTTCTGATTACAACCGGGCTACGGCGCAGGCCGCGCTGCAATTCGCCGAAGAGCAGGTATTTGAGCCTTACCGGAAATGGATTATGAACGAGGTATTTAACAAGCGGCTCTTCCCGGCCATGGAGATTTTCCGGGTCCGTGCAGTGCTGCGTGGACCGAACATCATTGATCCGGCGGACCGCAAGGCAATGCTCGACTTTATCGCAGACCGCGGCATTATGCTTGTGCGCGATCTGATACCGATTGCCGAGGATGTGTTGGGGACCACCATTGACGAGAGCAAGTACGATCCGAAATATCTGGACACGCCGATTGCCCAACTCGCCAGCAGTCAGCCGGCAATACTCGATCCTGAATCTGAAGATGATACGGACGACCTGCAAAACCGCGTTGCTACAATTGCCAAGCGCTTGTTAAAACAGGCTGACAAGGAGGCTGCTCTCCATGTGTGAGTCCTGTTGGGCGCTGATCGCCAAGGCCGATGACGATGAGTTTCTAGATAGTCTTGAGCTGACACACGCCGAGCGTAAAGTGCTGAAGGAACTGTACAAGCAAGGCGAAGACAAGATCATTGAGATTCTGGAGCTACAAGGACAGGCATTGCATGACGCTATTGAAGAATTAAGCGAGGAAGCCCTGGGGGATATCGACGAGCTGACCAAGGTACTCATTGCACTGCATACAACGGATGTATTCGCGGAGCTGTTTGAGCAGGCCGTACAGGAAGCATTTGAACCGCTGTTCCACCTGGCTGGGGAAACAGAGTTAGCTGCGTTGGACAAGGAGAAGGTTTGGAACACCAGTAATAAGGCTGCTGGTCGTTTCACGAAGAAGCTCAAGAAGCTAGTACCTGACATGAACAAATCTTCTACAGATGTACTGCTGCGTAGCTTCGGCAAAGCGATTGAAGAAGGGAAAACACCTTCCGAGCGGGCATTGCTCGTTCAGGGGGTCAGCAAGACCGCGGCAGAGGGCGAGGAAGGACCTTTCTCCATGAAACGTGCCGTCCGGATTTCCCGAACCATGAGCACGGCGGCCGCGAACGGCGGAAAGGTCGAAGGATGGAAGCAGTCAGAAGTAGTGAAGGGCAAGAAATGGCGTTCCGCTGGCGGAAGCCGAACACGCAAAACGCATAAAAAAGCGAATGGCCAGATTAAGCCCTTGGATGAACCCTTTGAGGTAGGGAATAGCAAACTGATGTATCCGGGCGATCCGGCGGGCGAGGCAAAAGAGATCGTCAATTGCCGATGCACCATGCAGTCGGTGCTCGATTAACTGGGAAGGAGAATAAGCATGATCATTCAAACGCGGCAGTTTATCATGTCGGGTTTATTTGTTATGCACTCAATCCGGAAGGGGGGTGAACTGAACTTATGGGATTTCAATTGAAGGATGCTAAAATCACGCACCTGTCGCTTGTAGATAAAGGTGCCAATGGCGTACCGTTTGCCATTATCAAAGCTGTCGGGAAAAATGCAATACAGAAGCAGGTGCAGATCGCGAAGGTCGATGATGAGAAGAGAATTGTCATCGGCGTGGTGTACCAGCCGGATACGCCGGATGCCCATGACGACCAGATGAGTGCCGAGGAAATCGAAAAAGCCGCTCATCTCTTTATGGAGAACCAGCATACCTACAATATCGATAAGCAGCATGATCTTCAGGCAGACAAGGGGTATGTGGTGGAATCATATATCGCTCCGTGTGATATGGAGATCGGCGATCAGGTCATCGCAAAAGGCTCTTGGGTGGCCGGGGTGAAGGTCACAGACGATGACACTTGGGATGCAATAAAGAAAGGTGAGATCACCGGCTTTAGTATGTGGGGCGTTGGCAAGCGGGAAGAGATCGAAGAAGACGGGGATGAGGAAGTTTCCAAAGGACTCCTCCATCGAATCGCTAAGGCTCTCGGAATCATCGAGAAGGGCACCGTCGCTGACAAATACAATAAAAACCGACCGAAGCGGGAATTCTGGGCAGCCCAGGATGCATTGAATTCGGTCCTTTTTAATTGGGACTCTTGGGACAGTGGCATGGAAACCGATCCGGAAGTGATCCGGGAAGCCCTGCAGGATTTTGTGACGATTGCCCAGGAAGTGCTGATCCAGGAGGACATCGTGAAGGCCATCGGCAAGCCGCCGGAACAGATCGCCAAGGCCGGCAAGAAAATTTCAAACAGCAATATGAAACACATCGATGACGCTATTGCGGCGCTGACCGAGCTCAAAAATAAAACGGCTCCTGCCAAGGATGGGGAGCAAGAGGAGGAAGAAGATTTGAAAGCTGAGGATATTGCAAAAGCTGTACAAGCTGCCGTGGAGCCTATCGCTAAACAGGTGAAGGACCTTTCGGCCGAGGTTACAGAGCTTAAAAAGGGTGAAGGAACTGATACGGATCCGGCGGGCGGTGAATATTCGCAGCCTGATGCTCTGACCGATGCCATCGCCAAGGCGCTTGAACCGCTGAATGAGCAACTGCAAGCGCTGGCCAATGATGTGCAGGTGGTCAAGAACAGCCGCGGCGGCTCCGCTCAGGGCGGCGATCAGGACGAAGGTATTCAAAAATCGGATGGCAGAGTAAGTTTCGCCAATCTGCTTTAATCGAAGGAGGATTAGCACTTTATGAAAACAAATGGTCAACTCGTTAAGGGCAATATTCAAAAATCTACCATCGTAACCTCGTTGGACAATACTGCACTTAATTATGAGCAAGTTGATGCTTTTACGACCATGGCGTATGAGTCCAACAATTTTTTGCAAGGTATTCGGCATGTTAATCGGATCAGCGCCAAAGGCACCATCGACAAAATCGGCGTAACGGGTCGGAATCTGCGTAGCAAGAAAGAAAATGTGATGGCCAGCAATACTGCTACGCCACAATTTCCGCAGGTTCCCTATGCTGTTGAGCCAGTGGTATTGCCCTTCGAGATCACGGAGGAATTCATCCGGCAAACGCAGCGGGTTCGTAATCAAAACGCCGAGGAAATTATCATGGCGGCAATGGCACGGAACTATGGCGAAAATATGCAGGACATTGGCTTCAACGGGGATACTGCAACGCCAAATACCGATCCGGATTACGAGTTCCTGAAAATCAATGACGGATGGCTTAAGCTTGCACGTACCACGGGCAACTACCTCGATTGGACGAAGCTCACGGACTCTCAGAAGAAAGGCATACTATTTGAAGTGGAGCGGTCTATTGCAACACGCTACCGGTCCGGTGGAACATTTAAATACTTCATGCATCCGAATACCTACTCCAAGCGTCTGCAAAAGCTAGCTGAGAAAGATACCAGCGCGTCGATCCAACTGCAAATAACCGGTGGTGTGAAGAAAGTCAATTCCTATGATGTCGAAGAAGTCTGGAGTATGCCGGAAGGTGCGATTCTGTTCACGTATCATCCCAACTTTGTTATGGTCCACACTTACGACATGCAGATTCGTAAAACGACCGAAGGCAAGGAAGCTATCTATGCGGACAAACGCTTCTATGCTATTCACTCGGACTTCGATGCAATCTTTGAAGAGCCGGCCGCCGTCGCGTTCGTGGAAGGGGTTGAATTCTGATGCCGTATATCACATTTCGGGGGACGAACGCCTCTCTCACACTGTATGGCATCCGCTTTGAACCAAGAGTGCCCGTGCTGGTTGAAGGCGAAGCTATTGTAAAGAAATTTCGGGAACTCAAGGACTTTGAGATTAACGAGAAGAAGGTCATTCCTTTGGAGGACTTGACCGTACCGCAGCTCAAGGACAAGGCCAAAGCGGCGGGTGTTGAAGGTTTCGCGGATATGAAGAAGGCGGAGCTGTTAGCTGCATTGCAAGGCGGCAACACGCCACCTGGAGGTGATTCAGGAAAGTCGGAGGGAGTTGGCGGTAATGATGCTGACACCAACAATTCTCCAACAGCGTAGCCGCGTAACCCCTATCCAAGAGGCAGCGCCGGAGCTGCTGCAGCAATACATTGATGACGCACAGGTACGCATCGAGTTGTATCTGCCCGTACCCTTCCCAGCGGAGGTAGACCCGCGGCTAATGCTGGCATGGGTCAAGCTGGCCGAAGGTCTGGCTCTACAGGATAGCGAGGAGTACCTGGCAGCAGTTGCCCGGAATTATGCTTCCGAAAGTGACGGAGCCTGGACGTACACCCGGCAGGCCATCGCAGGAAAGACCACGGGTAACCCGGACGTGGATGCGATCCTGTTTCTGTGGGTCAAGAAGCAGGAGGGGCCGGAAACGGGTAACGTCACGGCGTATGTGCTATGAATCATCGATTTAAAACACCGCTGGCGTTGTACCGGGTGGGCAGCAAGCAAGGTGAAGGTGACAACGGCGATGATCTATTTAGTGACCGTAAAAGCGGCAAGGTCGGTGACCTGAAGTGCTTCGTGATCAAGACGGAGACATCTGAAAAGACGGATGAAAAGCCCGTCATATACATTGTCAAAAAGACAATCGGCGTCCCCAAAAAAGCAGATGTCCAGTTCAGCGATGAGGTAGTACTTGCTGGGCGCCGTTACCTGGTCATTGACTCTATCCCGCGCCGTTACTGGCGCGAAATACTGGTGACTTGTGAGGTGAAGGGCAGTGAACGTGCATGATTTTGACGGGCTTGCCCGGCGCTTCCGGCAGCTGGCGAACGATGGAATAGAGCGCATCCTGCGAAACATCGCAGAGGCGGCCGGAGAAGCGCTGCTGAACCTGATCATTGACGAGATAGGGCAGCAAAATTTGATCGACACAGGCACGCTATGGGGTTCATTTTCTCGCGGGGAAGACGGAAACGTATGGGAATGGGACGTGGATCGCAATTCCCTAGTCCTTGAGGTCGGTTCCAACCTGCCTTACGCCAAATATCTGAATGACGGTTATACGATCGAGAAGGCCCACTTTGTTCCTGGTGTTTGGAAAAATGGCAGATTTGAGTATGATCCATCGGCCAAGACTGGCTTCCTGGCCAAGCCGCGGTCCTTCATTGGCAGGCGCTACTTAGATATCGCCACAGACAATTTCCGGGGCGGGATGAACGAATTTATCATGCAGCGGCTGGAACGCGAACTGGAAAGGATGTTGGGACGATGATGGATGTCGGAGTAAAGGCGTGGGCAGAAATTGTGAAGCGGGTGTATCCGGATCTCCCTGTCCTTCGGGACCGGGCGCAGTGGCAGGCAGGCAATTTTGAACGGCCGTCCGTTTTTATTGAGACGGATATGGTATCGGATAAGGTTCATACCCCGCGTTCTGACCGCATCATTGAGGACGTAGGGCTTGTGTTCCATTTTGATAAGGAGCGCATAGAGGGGGCGAATGAAGGGGAGCCGATCCCGTTCGACCTCAATCCGTTTTTCCTGTATCTGCGCCAGCAACGGTACAATGTGGCTTCCCGGCGTTTCGGCGTTGCCCTTGTCATTGAGCCCCCGCGGATCCGCTCGGGGAATGACCGGGCGGAAGTGACCTTTCGGTACTCGTATTTACTGCATGTACCGAAATCGTTGGTTCGGGAGGACGGGGAGCCAATACAAAAGATCAATCATTTTTACATTGCTCATAATGGGGAGGAAATCGACGCATGAGCGAAGACTTGAACAAACGGAATAAGCAGGAGTGGATCGAGAGCGCCGCGGCTGTTAGGGCAGAGCCCTACGAGATTGCCGGCGCTCTTTTTGATTGCAAGCCTGATGACCTGTTGAGCCAGCAGGAAGTACAGCGGCGGTTGGATGCCTATCGGCGGCCGGCAAAGCAGGAGCAGCCTGCAGGCAAACAGCAGGTAAAAAAAACGAAGGAGGGAACAGAGAATGTCGATTGAAAGACAACGCCCCGGCGGTTATGTTGAGCTCCTGGTCAAAGCTAGGGCTCGTGTAGTGGCGAAAACAGGTAGGGTGCTTGTGCCTTACCAGGCCGAATGGGGAGCGCCGAATCAGGCGGTAGACATGGCGGACACGTCTGAGCGACTGAAGGAATCGGGGCTGCTTGTGGATGTGTTGGAGCTGGCCGCCGAATCTGGAGCGACTGTCGTAGGGTACCGGGTCACAAGCGGGGAAGAAAAGACTGCTGCTGCGACCGTGGCTGACAGTTACACCATTGAGGCGCGGTACCCAGGTACACGCGGCAACGATTTTGAGTACATGATCCGCACGGCTCTGGTTGATGAGACTAAAAAGGAAATCATCATCCGGGATTCTAAAGGCGTTTATGACACGGAGACTTACCTTGTGGCCGACAAAGCCGCTGCTGTCGATGCTCTGCAAAAGTCGGCCATGGTCCGTTTCAAAGCTGTTGGGGACGTAGCCTGGGAAGACGTGGGGTACACGAAGCTGGCCGGCGGCACTTCTGGTACGGCTGTGCTCGCTGCGGCCGACTGGAACCGCATATTTAACCGGGTGTACGGCCTGACGTTTGACACGATTTACTTGTCGGCAACCGATCCAGCAGTCCAGGCTGCGGCTAAACAATGGCTTCTGGATCGCCGGAATAAGGGTAAGAAGCTTGCGACTTTGGTCATTGGGGGACCGGCAGCAGAAGACGCAGACATTGAAAAGCACAATGCCCGCAGCCGGGCAATGAACGCCCGCTTCATTATCAACTGTTCGTTGGCCGGGACGCACACCAACGGCAAGACGTACACGTCCGTGGAGTGGGCTGCGTGGGTGGCAGGCCTGGTGGCTGGTACGCCTGCCAATAAGTCCTTCACCGGCGTGAAGGTGCCAATGAAGATGGCCAAGGTAGATTGGAGTCAATCTGAAATTCTTAAGGGCCTGGCCGAAGGGACTCTCATGGCCACGCGAGACGGCTACGATTACATCATAGAGCAGGCTATCAACACGCTTTCCACCATCGGGGCAAACGAGCGGGAGGATTTTGGGAAGATCCGCGTGTCTGCGACGATTGACCAGATTCTGAACGACATCTACGAGGCGTCGAAGAAATGGAAGGCCAAACTGGATAACGATAAAGAGGGCCGCGGCATGTTTGTTGCCGCTGTGCTGGAATACCTCAAAATTCGCGCACAGCAGAAGGCAATCGCAGACACGTATAGTTTTGCCGAAAGCACCACCAAGACAAGCGACTTTGACTATGCATATTTCTCGTTGGGCGCCAAGCCTCTCGACGCTATCGAGCTCTTCTACATTGACTGGGAGGTGCAATAAATAGATGGAACGTGAACTTATTGGCCGCAACCTGTCCATCCAGGACGATAATGGTGATGAAATCCAGACCATTAAGGAAGTTGAGGTAAAGCTGACGCCTGAGACGTTGGATATCGTCCGAGCCCGTCGTATGACGAAGACCAAACAGATCGTTGGGTATGAGATTCCCGTCAAGCTGGTTATGTCTAAGCTCGAATCACGGCTGCGGTACCGGTTGTTGGATGACTTCAAAGCGGGGAAAACGATGTTTCTGGAGCGGATAACTGGTTCCCTCGAGGACAAAATCACTGGGAATGTGGAGCGGGTGCTAATCACCGGCATTCACATCCACGATGAAATGGACATCTTGGTGGCCCAAATCGATGCCACGAACGGCATTGACATTACTCTTTCCGGCACAGCCACGGATTTCGATTTTGTTGAGAAATTCCCGGATTACATGGCTTAGTGGGGCGCTCGGCGTCCCTTTTTTCTTTACAAAAAAATAAAAACTTGGAGGCAAAAATCATGAGCGATAAATTGCAAAAATATTTGGCGGCTGGTACGGCCGCAGCAAAGCCTGAACAGATTGAAGTGGAGGTCGATGGGGACAAGTGGTCTGTGCGTCGTCTGACCACGATGGACATTCGTCGTTGCTATGATGTGGCATTCAACGATGACGGAACTCCCAAAGAGTCGTTCAATGAGATCGACGCTATGATCGTAAAGGCCACAGAGCACGATTTCGACTGGAACAACAAAGAGCTTCTGAAAGCTTATAACTGCATCAACAAAAACGAGCTGCCGCCGCGGATGTTTCATAACCCTGATCATTATGCGGTTTTGAGTAAAGCTGTCCGGAATTTTCAGGAGACCAAGGATGCACTGCTTAAAGAAGCAAAAAACTAATCAAGCGGGACGGGGAGGCCAGCTGGGTAGCTCACTTTTGGATTAACCAAAAGCGGCTCCCGGCTGACGTACTGCCATACGAGGTAAATCGAGAACGGCAGTATTATTTCTGCCTAGCTGCAAGCCAACTCGCCCAGGAAGAACTGGAACGTCTGAAAAGATAGGGGGTGAATGACATAGCAAACACAGCAAAAGTGACTGTGCCTTTTGAAGCACGCGATCTGCTATCCGGCGCGTTGCGGCAGATGCGGACATTGATCCAGGGCGCTTCGGATGACCTTATGGAGTTCCGGCGCCGATCCGGCAGTATGTTTGACGACTTTGTTTCCAGCAGCCGTCGAGCCCGCGAATCTGTTGACGATTTTGGACGACGGATAAATGGCGCGGCCAATGATCTACGGAGACTTGGACGGATCCAAGTGGATGACCCTTTCCGGCGCGCCCGGGCTGGAGCGGATGATCTTCGCCGCTCTGCAGACCGTGCTGACAGCCAAATCAGAGGCATGTCTGATTCCAAGGTGCGGTTACAAGCGGACGACGAGATCAGCCCGCTCATTGACGACATTTCTGGAAAAATTGGGGCATTGGCCGCCGCAGCTGGGGGCATCGTCATCGGTGGTAGCATTGCTGATTCAATGTTCGGCGGTGTCATGGACTACAGTCGTGAGGCTGCACGGAGTGCTCCGTATCTGCCTGCTGAAGAACGTAACAAGGCACTGGCACTGAATGACCAGTTGTTCGCCCAAGGGATTGTACCGGATCGTGCGACAGGTGCTGGAAACCTTGCGGACATTGCACCTATGATTTCTGATAAATCGCAAGCTGCAGAAGCGCTGAGTGCTTCTGCAAAACTTCAAATGATTCATCCAGATCTAGGGATGGAAGAAGCTGATCGTGCGATCGTACAGAGCACTAATGTTTTTAAGGAATCGCCAACGCAAATTGGGGATAGTATGGCGTATGCCTATGAGGCAGTAGGGGATCGTCAACGCGATTTGGCTGATACCTATTGGGAGTACAGCCCTTACTTTGCTAGCTTAGGGTTGGGTTCTGATCAGTTTTCCAACTTTCTGAGCCGAAGTGTTCAGGAAGGGGCATTTAATTTTGATAAACCTGCAGATTTTTTTAAAGAGACGTTTGGTGTAAAAGCATTGAACACTGGTGACATGGCCTCTTATTTTGAAACACGTGGTTTTGGTAAAGATGAAGCACAGCGACAAGCCCAAGCATTTACAGCAGATATTAACTCGGGCGAGAAGCAAAGAGCTCAGGGGGCTGTTGCTGCATTACTTGCCGATCTTGCTAGTCAGGATAGGAATAAATTGAAGCAGTCACTTACAATGTTAGGGTCGGGTGCGGCAGAAGATAATGCCGATGCAATTTTAAAAACATACGGTGTGGCATTTCAAAAAGCACCTGACATGCGAGGAACTCTCGACCGACTGATCGCGGCGCAACAAGCTGCTGATCCGATGACACCGATCAGACAAACGCAAGCGGAAATCAGCCTGCAGTTACAAGACATCGGCATCAATCTTACGACAGCAGCATTGCCAGCGCTTAAAGAGTTTAACGACCTGCTAGTCGAGAACAAGGACGAAATAGAGGCTTTTGGAACTGGCGTAACCAACGCAGTGACAACAGCAGTTGGATTTTACAAGGACCACATGACGGTCATTAATACGGCACTAATGGGGCTGGCGGCCGTGGCGGCTATTAAAGGGATAGTCGGCCTCACAAAAGGCATTAAGCAGTTAAACAAAGACATGATGAGTGCTGCCAAATGGGTCGGTGGTAAAGGCAGCGCAGCTGGGAAGGGAATAAAATCCGCCTGGAACTGGCTTCGCGGAGGTTCTTCCCAACCGTCTGATCCCGGAGCGGAGACCCCGGCGCAGCGTGCGCAGCGGATCAGGGATCGTATGGGAGGACGAGGCATTCGCCGAGATTGGGGACGTAGTAATCCGAACTCGGACGGTGGAAGCTTAGGAGGCCTGCGCTCTGCTTCATCAATGACCATAAATGCAAGAGTGGTTTACGTAAATGGACCGGTTTCCGGCGGGGGATTCGGCAACGATGGCGGTTCTCGTCGAAGAAGGGGCCGGCGCGGTGGCGCTGGTGGTGGCCGGGGTAGTATCCGTATTCGCCGTCCAGGAGGCGCCGGTAATCCGAATCCACCTAACCCGAATCCACGTATTGGGACGCGGGAAAACCCCTGGCGTTTCCGGCGGCCTACTCCACCAACGCCACCGCCTGAACCACCCATCCCGCCTCGTGGGGGCTGGATGGGGAAAGTTGGCGGCGCGCTTGGAAAAGGAGCGAAGTACCTTAAGCCAGTTGCAAAGGCTGCCGGTATCGCTGGTACGATCGCTACTGTCGGCATGAGCGCTTACGATCTTTATCAAGCGTCCAAACAAGGCGGCTTAAAAGAAGGGCTGGCAACCAGTGGCGGCAGCATGGTCGGCTCCACAGCAGGCGGCATTGCAGGCGGAGCGATTGGGTCATTTCTTGGACCGGTTGGCACCGCCGTCGGAGCTGCTGCAGGCAGCTGGGTCGGCGAAAAGCTTGGAAGGATGGCGGATGAAAGCGGGCTGACGCGCAAGGTCGTAGAGGGAGCATCAAATCTCATTGATTCTGCCAAAAACACCTTTACCACAATGGGAAAAAATATTTCGGAAACGTTCCAGGGTGGGAAGGACAAAGCCACGGCATTCGCCGGCAAAGCTGCAAATGTGGCCATGAGCATCCTTCCGCCGGCTGCTCAAACCCAGGTCAAGCAATTTGCGAAAGATCTCGGTGAGAAAGGAATTGTTGGCGCTGTGAAGGGCGCCCTCGACGGACCAGTTGGTCAGAAGATGAAAAGTGGTGTGTCCGCGGCTTTGAAAGTGACCGGGGTAGACACGGCTATCCAGGGCTTTAAAAGTATTGGTTCCGTTGTAGGGGAAGCTGGTAAGCAGGCGAGCGTCCTTGGTGGTTTGGCTACTGGTGCGACGAAAGAAATTGCCCTGGGTGCAATCAGCGCAGGTAAGCAGCTTTTGGGCATTGGGGGCTCGTCCAAACAAGCAGCGGAGGAAACGCGCCAACATTTGACGAACCTCAAGAACATTGCTGGTCAGGGAGTCAGCTGGGGCAGCAATCTCATTGATATGATGGTCAGCGGGATTCGCAGCAAATTCACTTCCCTGACTTCTGCTGTAACGGATGCAGCGGGCATCATCGGGGATTTCCTTGGATTCCATTCACCGACCAAAAAGGGGCCAGCCAGTGATTCGGACACGTGGGCCGGAAACTTTGTTTCCATGTTCGCAGGTGGCCTGCGTCCGGAACCGATCCAGCGACGCATGAGTCTCATTGCCGGTTCGATACGTCAAGGGGTCCAAGGAATCGAAGGGCCTCAAGGCTTGACCGCAGGCAGCAGCATCCCCGTGGCTCAATCGCTGAATATGGCACCGTCAAAAACTCCCGGAACCGTGACGATCGGCAGTATCAACATAGATTTCGGGGACCTGGCGAAGGGCATCACGGATTTTACGCAGTTTGCCCAAATGCTGACCAGCCCAGAGGGCCGCGCGTTGATCCGGCGGGTGTTCGGCGAAGAATTGTACAAAGTACTGGAGACGGGGGGATAAACCATGCTGGCGCTATCACAAGGAGCTATCCGGCTCACGTTTCCGATCACCCCGGCCGAAATTCAGATCACATCCGGAAATGAAGTGGAGACGTTCACTGTAGTCACGGGGCAGGAACGTACCGGAAATCCCGTTTCCAAAGCGAAGCGGGTTTCTTTCACGGCCATCCTGCCTCGGGGGTGGGAGGAGATCTGGGAAACGTCGGAGAAGCAAACCGTCACGTATAAGAGCCCCGAAATAACTTGGAAGCTGCTGGAGGAATGGAAGGCAAAGCCGATTATCCTCAATTTTGAGGAGCTGTTTTCACAAACCATGCTGCTAGAAGGAATGGACCTGACGTATAAAGACGGTCAGGGTAATCTTCACGTCAATTTCACACTGGTTGAATACAAGCCGGTCAAGATCGTTTCCTACAGCAATTCCAAGCAGCTGCTTAAGCCCGGGGTTATCATAACGAAGGCGGCGAAGTCTCGCCCCAATACGACGAATAAAGAGGATAAAAAAAATCAAAAAAGCAAAGACGCCAAGGCCAAGGCCGCAGCCGAGAAGGCGGCGAAGGCGAACGCCAAAGGCGATTTTGATTACATCTCACAGAAGAAGCGCATTGAAGAAAAGAACAACAGTGCGAAAGGGAAATAGTCATGGCAGGCTTTGGAGTTGTATATGGCAAAGAGAGCGCGCGCCAATCTATCACCGATGCGATCGAGGAGATATCTTGGTCATCAGCCCGGGACGAGATCGCCCGCAGCGCCACGGTCCGGCTACGGGGAGGTGAGGGGCTTAAGGTAGCCGGTATGCTGATGTGCTTTTCGCAGCGTGTGCAAGGGGCGCTGCTGCACGCTAAAAACCAGTTTTTCCACGGGCCAATCGTCAAATATGAGAAGGACGAATTTTCGGACTCTTGGGAGATCGACGCCCGGGAGATCGGCTGGTATTTGAGTAAAAACAAAGGTACACGGCCATATCTTAAGGGTGAGGCCGGGGCGGAGCTGCAGAAGTATATCCAATCCACTGGCGTAGATTTCCGCTGCCCATCATTTGGTTTTAGCTTGGATGAACGGTACGGCACCATGACGTATTCCGACTTGGTCTTGGACGTGCTGCAAAAAGCATATGAGCGAAGCGGCTACCGATACCATGTGGACACGGTGCGAACGGATCAAAGCTTCTATCTGCAGGTGGTGAGGGAGGGGACCAATTCAACGGTCCCTATTTTTGTGCCGGAGCAGATGGAATCTAGCACTTCCGGATACAGCATCGAAGAGACATACACGGTGGTCACCGCCGAGAAATACAAGGATGACAAGCTTGTTTCCTCCGTCACTAAGACCAACGCCGGCAATGTGAAGTCTTTGGGCCGTATGCAGGAGATCATCGAAGTGGAAGAGGATGAGAAGCCGGATCAGGTCGCCGAGCAGAGGCTAAAGGCTTTGTCCTCCCCCAAGCAGATCAAGAAGATCAAAGTAAGACACTCCGACCACAAGCTGGCCGGCCTGCGCGCCGGCTGGCTGGTTCTAATAAACACGGGAAACGTATCAAAGTGGATTGTCGAAAGCGTCGAGACCACGTACAAAAACGGTATGTACACACTGCAGATGGATCTGGAAAGGAGGGAGTAGCGGTGCTGAATAATGCAGTGAGACTGCTTCGGGAGAAGACTAAAGACCATATTGACGCCCGAGATACGGAGCGAGCAACCTTGCTGAGCTGGCCGGGCAGTCCCAGTATTGAAGTGGATGGCGATTCCGTCCCATATACGGCTGACAAGCTGGTCTTCGCGGAATACCTGCAGGACCGAGAAGTGGTTGCCGATTTTGTCGTGTCCGAATACGTGGAAGACGACGAAGCAAAGGGAAGTGTCGACGGCGTGCTTGCCGACGGCATTGAGTATGAGAGCGGATCCGAATACAAGCAAACGCCTCGCTCGATCCTGCGCGGCAAGCTGATTATTCCCAGTCCCCTTCAGCCGGGGGACAGGCTCATTGTTTCAAGGCTGTCCGGCCAGCGCTACTACGTACACGGAAAGGATGTGGGCTTAGGTGTCTGAGGACGAAAGCTTGTTCCCTGATCCCGTCGATCTGGAGGGGCTGGACGAGGTTGACCTGGTCGAATCCGTCCCGTCAGCATCCAAATGGACGTATGTCATTGATTACCGCACCAGGCAGCTTGTCACTAATGATGACGGCACGCCGAAACGCACAGCGTCCTATGCTGAGTTCCTCACACAGACGGCCCTGAAAATTCTTAACACTGAGCGCTTCCAATACGTGGTGTATGACGGGGATGTAGGAGTCGAAAAATCCGAATGGAAGAACTGGACAGATGAAGAGATCTCCCGCGATATCGAAGAAGCCCTGACGGCTCATGTTGAAATCCAGAAGGCCGAAGTTCAGGAACTTGTCCGGGAAGGTCAGAACCTGCATTTAGTCATCAAATTGACCGGATTGGCGGGAACAGCCGAATTGGAGGAGGACATTAGTATATGACGATTAAATTGACTGACCTACCAGCGTTCCCAGCCATCCCCATCCTGCAGGAGACGCCGGAGGAAATTTACCGGCGCTGGGTCAATCGTGCAATTTCCCTAGCCCAGGAACGCGGCCTACCGCCTCCACCAATGGACCCGGGGGAATATTTTTATGATTTGTGGTATCCGATTGCAATGGAGTATGCGGAGCAGCAGGAGCTATGGATGTATGGTTTTCTGCAGGCTTTTCCCATCTGGGCCGACAACGAATTTTTGGACGCCCATGTTTGGGGTGAAGGGATGACGCGGAAGGAAGGGGAAGACGATAACGCTTTGCGGCTCCGCATGCTTGAACAGAAATTTGCCGAAGAAGGCAGCGGGCGCCGGAAGGACTATGAAATGTGGGCCAAACAGATCGAAGGCGTGGGCGGCGCTGTGGCTGTGGAAAAGGCACGTAGTGATGTGTCTATTGATTTATATTTGACTGACCTGCAGGGGAATCCCGTAACCGAAGAATTTGCCGAGAAGGTTAAGGCCAAAATGTGGGAGGACCGGCGAATTGCCGGCCATGACCTGGCTGTTCATCCTGCACCTATCTTTAAACTGACCATTGAAGCTCAGCTTGTTACGAACCTTGAACGAAAGGAATTGATTGAACCGATTCGTAAGCGGATTTTGGAGTATGCTGAAGGGCGTTCAAAGCTCATGTATAACTACGTGGGGGCTTTACTGCTAGTTAATGGTGTTGAGGACTACGACAGCCTGACATTAAACGGGACAACAGATGATGTCGAACTGCCGAAGACATCTATTCTGCAGGTTGAGGTGGTTCTAACATGATTCCTCTGCGATACCGGGAAATGCTGCCGCCGTACATGTACGAGATCGACATGGCCGAGCGGCATTTTGGCGTTATGGAGCTTGAGATCAATGACCGCGGTAGTACAATCGATGACCTGAGCAATCAGTTTCTGCTGCAGCGGGCAACCTGGGCACTCCCGCTGTGGGAATGGATGTACCTTCACGGGCAACAGATCGGAACATATGAGCAGCGCCGGGAAGCAATACGACGCAAGAAGCTGTCGAAATTACCGTTTACTTTGGCTACCTTACGATCGCTTGGCAGCAGATACGGCAAACTGATTGACGTACAGGATGACTTCTCAGCCCGGACTATTAGGTTCATTTACTCGATTGACGCGGAGTTGGATTTCGGTAGTTTGTTTGCTGATTTCGAATATATGCGCCCAGTCCACATCAACAGGGCTGTGCCGGCTATAAGAACAGACTTCCGGCATGTCTACAGCCAGCGCTATCGGGTACATCTCCGCAGCCGCGTCCGCTTTTTCGGCGGCAAGCCCTGGTATTGGGATGGGATGCAGCAGCTTGATGGTACGGTCAGCTTGTCCGGTTGGACAGGTGAGAGGCAGCGGAACCGACAACGTTTGGAAATCCGGACATCGCACCGTATTCAAAATAAGCAAGATGGCGTCGTTAAGGCCCGGCAAAACTATTGGCTGCTGGATGGCAGCGTGCCGCTGGATGGCAGCCGCCTGTTGAGCTCCCAGGAAAAGATACTTGAGGTATAGGAGGTAGCACATGGCTGACCAAATATTGACCGTCACAACGGCTTACGCCCGTGAACAAATGGCCCGTGCAAGGGCGGAAGGGACAGCACTGACGAAAGTGGTTAAGATGGCTTTCGGAAGCGGTGGCGTAGATGCAGAGGGCAAGCCGATTCCGCTTGATGGGACGGAGCAGGCGCTGAAGAATCAACTCCTTGTGAAGGACATCTCCAGCTATGAGTTCATCGCTCCTGCTACAATTCGGTACATCTGTTCTCTAGCCGAGAACGAACTGGCCGGGGCCATCATTAATGAACTGGCCCTCGTGGATACGGAAGGAAAATTCACCGCGATTCGCACGATGACCAACAAGGTCAAGGACGCCGACATGGAGTTTATATTTGAGATTGACGATATCTACTGACAAGGAGGAATCCACGAATGTCCATCAAAGAGCCACGTAAATTTGTTCCCACGGATCAGGGGCATGCGGACGTGCTGAATATCCCGATAACGACGTTATACGAGAATGACCGGGAGTTGGCCGCGCAGGTGGAAAGCATCCGTTCCGACCCTGCCGGAAATGGTGTCGTTCCCAAAGAAGCCTTTGAACAATATAAGCAGGAAACTCAAACGCAGATTAATGAGGCTGTGCAGACAGCGAAAAACTACACCAATAGTTATGCAGCTCAAAAATCGCACACTCATCCCGCCTCTGACCTACCGAGTGCCACGACGCAAACTCGCGGTATAGTGCAGCTTAATACATCTACGAGCAGTACGGCCACGGACCAGGCTGCAACACCGAGTGCGGTCAAGGCTGCTTATGATTTAGCGGCTGCTGCAAGTAGTGCAACCGCTAATCTCAGACTCCGTATAAACGGTGATGTCCTGGAATACTCGGCTGATAATGGGGTAACGTGGAAAGGAGTTGGTGGCGTGAAAAGAGTGACGAGATATGTGGCGGATCTTCCCGTATGGTTAAACCCTAACAGACTTTATGACATTAGAATAACGATACCAGCGGTAAGCTTCGACAAAACGTCGGTTAATGTTACGGGAATTAGCCTGAATCCTCAGATGAACAGTACCATTGAACCATACAAAACACACCCCGTAGTTTATCTGGAAAACGCAACAACGGTTAGAGTATATATTTCTGACACCCCGGTTAGTGATAACGACTATTACGGTCGAATTTTAGTTTATTTCGAAGTTATCGAATACAGCTGATTGGAGGTTAATCAAATGCCATATGTACAAGTTGATCAAGGTATCGTCATGGTTGTGAGCAGTCACAAAAACGTGCCCGATGCCGAAAATATTTTCGAGGTTGACTCATTCGATACGTCCCTTTTAGGCAAGCGCCGTCTTGCAGATGGTACTTTTGAAGAAGTGCCGCGTCAGGAGCCGACGCAGGAACCACCCGCCGAATAGGCGTTTTTATTTTGCCCTCGGAGCTGATCCGGAGGGCTCTACTTTTTTTGGAGAGAGATATGGGGGAAGAGGGATGGAGAATGATCTAATCAAATATTTTTTGACTCAGGGCCCGTTTGCGCTGCTTTTTGTTTGGTTGTTGATCTATGTCATGAAAGCAAACAAGGAGCGTGAGGGCCGCCTGCAGGATCTGCTGGACAAATTTTCGGATAAATACGATGTAATTATCGGGGAGTTGCGTGATATCAAGGAACGCTTTCCGAGACACCATAAAGAAGGGTGAGGAAATTGGACATAAACAAATACACAATCGAGCGGCGCTACATTAACAAGCGCCCCAACGTGCGGCCAGGCACCCGGCTAAAGACGGGAACGCCGGCCTTTTTTGTTGCGCACGATACGGGCAACCCGGGGGCGACGGCGGACAACCATTACACATATTTTAACACGCAAAAGGACCGGTCCGCTTCTGCGCATGTTTTTATCGACGACACCAAGATCCTGGAGATCATCCCGACCGGCACTGGTCCGGATCCGGCGGAGAAGGCTTGGCACGTCCGATACGACGTGCCGATGGACAACGATCTGCTGGGATATGACGCCAACGACGCCGCGCTAGGCATTGAGTTGTGTTACGGGACAAGTAAAGCAGGAAAGACGATCAACTTTACCGAGGCATACAAGCGTTTCGTTTGGTACTTGGCTTATTGCTGCGATCGCTGGGGCAAAAACCCGTCCAGGCACATTCCCTCGCACAAGCAACTGGACCCGGGAAGAAAATACGACTGCGAGCAGGCTTTGAAAGCCGGCGGTAAAACGCTGAAAGACCTCATCACCGACGTTGCCGCCGAGTTGGCCGCGCCGATCGCCGCGCCGGATTTTACTCCGCTGCCGGCCGGTGTCGCCCAATCGCTGATTGACAACTACGTGTCCCCGGCGTGGTTTGCATCACAGAAGGCTGGGGACGAGACGGGGAAGCCCCATTTTCATAATCTGGCGAACAACCTCCGTTTGGCTGCCGGCATCCCGCTGGAACCTGGGGCGGCTGCGTTGCCACTCACGAAACTGCCGAAATCAAACGCCCAGGAAATCATTTTCCGCTGGCTCTCGCCGGCATGGTTTAAGGCCCAGGCGGCTGGGGACAAGACCGGCATGACGCACTTTAACAATTTGGCGAATTACCTGCGGAGAGCTGCGGGCATCCCGGAGGAGTAGCATGTGGGTTATAACAAACAAAGGAGATCAAGATTGCCGCCTGCTGGCGGACCGGCATTACTCCCGGCAGAAAGTGGGCTCTCCGCAATTTTGCCGCCCTGGACGTAATTTGGTACTCCGGGCAAAGGACGGAAACGCCGTATGGGTCACTTGGAGCGGCATACGTGACGATGGGCTGGATGCGTGGGAATGTACGATATTTCGGAATGAATCAGATCACCGCAGTTCCGATCTGATTCGAGAAGCCGTTGAAATTACTCTCCAGGAATGGGGGGGTTACCGTCTGACGGTATAATCACATACGTTGATCAATCGAAAGTCCGGAGCAGCAATCCGGGCTTTTGCTTTTTAAAAGCGGGATGGACGAAATTCGGCCGGAGTAAACGGCGCGGCCTGCTCCGACTACAATATCAAAATTGAAAGGACGGATTAAGTATGAATAAGAAAAGATGGAGAAACTACGCACTTTGGGTGAGTGTTGTTTCGCAGGCTTTGCTGTTGATTCAACTTATTGGACATGTAACGGGGGCGTTTGAGTTGACCGATGTTATGAAAGAGGAACTTGTGACGATCGCTGATGTGATCCTGGGACTGCTGGCTACGCTTGGGATTATCAGTAATCCCACCAAGCCGGAGAGTGGCGGGTACAACTTGTAATCTCCTAATATATGGAATACAATGAAATCAGCATATCCCCTTTGATATGTAATCCGGAAGAACCGGTAGAAAGAGCCCTGTCAGCGTCAAGCTGGTGGGGCTTTTTTTATTTCTTCACAATTGTATTTTATTGTAAAATCACTTTACACATTAAAGGAATTTTGCTATAATTGGTTTACATCGAAAAATGTAAAGTTGGGGGGGCTAATAAATGGATAATGAAGTAACCTTTGCTGAAAAGGAATTTTTCTCGAATTTCAACGCTTATATTTTAGGCCATTTAAAGGTTTCAGTTGAACAGGGAACGGAATTGGCAAACAGTTGTATGGATGATAATGATTTTTTAAAGGCTTTTGTTGGGAGACGGAATAGATCTCAATTGCAGAATACAGCGATTGAATTTTCAATAAAGAACAGAGCGGAAAGATTTGGCCTTGATTTAATTACATATGAATCGAACAACTCTCGTGGGACATTTCCGCATTATAAATTCCAGTATGGGAATTCTATATTTACAGTCAGCAGAACAACGAGCTATGATGCTTTCCCACGAGATGCCAAATTTAGGAGCATGAATGCAAATTTAAATTCTCAGATTGAGCTTATCAATAAAGATGATGTTTTCCAAATCGATAACCATATTGAGACAAAGGCTAAATTTTACACAATATTAACATTTGGAGGACAAACTGAACTTGATTTTATGCATATGGGAATACCGAATTGTGAGATAAACATGTGGCTTTTTCAATACAACTTAGCTAATGCGATTATTCCGGTTCAAAATGCAATCCCTGAAAGAGAAGAGATTAAAGAAGAAACTGTTGCAGCAGTCAAAGATGAATACATTAAACGTAGGGAAGTGTCGGGAATTGAATAAAAAAAATGATCTTGGAACTCCAACAAGAACTTCATCCATTCAACAGCAATTTGTTCCTGATCGTTTGCGCCAACTCCGTTTGGCTTTAGGATTATCAACTATTGAATTTTCCGATCGTATAGGTGTTAGCAGGCAGGCGCTTAATCAATTTGAAACGAATAGAATCCCACCAGGATATGAAACAATACTCAAAATTCAAAGCGTGACTGGTTTTCCCGCTAGTTATTTTTTTAAACCGTTATCTCCGGTTAATGAAGGACCTTTCCTGTTTCGCTCTAACAAAACTTCATTAAAAAAAGCAAAAGAAATGTCTCGTTTTGTTATGTTGCAAATGCAAGAAATATATGATTACTATAGCCAATATATTGATTTTACAAAAGTAAATTTTCCCACTCTGGATTTTGATGTAAATAGTTCACTGGAAGACATTGAGGATGTGGCGATTGCAGTAAGAAGACATTGGGGTCTTGGTCTTGGGCCTATAAGCCATGTATATAGGCTGCTTGAAAACAATGGTGTGGTTATTGCACAACTTGATAAACGAATCGATAAGGTTGATGCATTTTCTCAATGGAGAAATGGAATACCGTTCATGATTGTTGGATCGAAAGAATTTTCAGCTTGCAGATTAAGACTTAATGCTATGCATGAATTTGCACATCTGATTTTGCATACTGATAGTGATTACGAAGAAAGAGCCAATAACGATAAAGAGTTTTATGATACCATTGAGTCACAAGCATACAGATTGGCAATTGCATTTTTACTCCCAAGAGAGTCATTTCTAAATGAACTTTATTCAACAGCAATCCCGCATTTGATTGAACTGAAACAACGCTGGGGTGTGTCGCTTGCGGCAATTGTAAGGCGTTGCAAAGACTTGGAGATTATAACGGAGTCTAGATATGAAATGCTTATGAGACAAATAAAAAAACATGGGAAGATAGAACCGCTTGACGATGAGATTGAAAGGGAATCACCGGTTTCGTTTAGACAGGCAGCCAATTTACTTATCAGTCATGGGGTAAAGAGTCGTCAAGATATTCTGAATGAATTAAGAATCCCCTCTAAATTTCTAGAAACGCTGAATAATGTAGAAAATGGCTTCTTTTTTGAAAGAGAAACAAATAACAAAGTCGTTGAGATACGTTTCAATAGCAGTAAAGCACTCCAATAAACAAAGCCCACTAACCTATGGTCGGTGGGCTTCATTTTTTATGCCTCCTGCGTACAGATATACGCGACCATCGCGCCGGTATCGGCGCTAGGTTTCGGCCCGCATCCCTCGGGCCTCATCGGGCGGGTTATTTGCGGTTTTCTATGCCCAGTGCTTCTTTTAGCCCGGCCTGCAACACCTGGCTGAAATTCAGATTCTTTCGCTCGGCTTCATCGTTTAACCACTTCGGGACAGTGAGTGTCTTTTTGACCGCCTTGGATTCCATTGCGTCACGGATCGCTGGCATCCAAACCGTTACCTCACATGGATATTCCCCAGGATCCGCCTGGCGCAAAATGGCATCCAGCGGGGAAGGCTCGGGAATCACGTCGCCATCCTGTTCCATAACGTACAGAAATCCCTCCAGCGCTTCACGTGCGGCTATGTGTGCCTCTTCGGCCGTATCTCCGGCTGTCAGGCAACCAGGCAGATCAGGGAAGTGAACAGAAACGCCTTCATCTGCCATATCCATAAGCGCCCAGAACCGATAAACGTCTTTCTTTCCCATATATGATACCTCCTTGGAGGGGAGGGCCTTGCGGCCCTACAACCCTGCTGATTTTAGGATACTTGCTTGTGTCTTTGGAGGAAAGCTTTTTCTAGGATGCGGCACCGTAACCTTACCGGGCTTTGTCGGATGTTTGAAGTAATGGTGACTACCATGTACCCCGATTAAGAACCATCCGTCCTCTTCAAGCATTTTTATTATTTCCCTTGAACTATATGCTTTCATTGCCATCCTCCTTACACTTCTTATTATACACGTATCATTAGTACGTGTCAACGTATAAATAATACGTATCACAAAATATGGGGGACAATTTTGACTATTGATAAAAATGCTCCATAATGCATATAATACAAACAAACGTTCTTATACTTGAGGTGATTATATGCTTAACGACTTGGAGCGAAAACTGCTCCGGATTCTGTCTAATTTTTCAACGCAGCGAAAACGAATGCCGACAGTGGTTGAATTGGAAAAAAAGACGGGGCGGAACCAGCGCGATATATTTGAGGGGTTGCGCGGGCTGGTCGAGCAACAATATATCTTCTGGCCGGATAATCCGCGTTTGGATACGATCGTCATCTTGGAGGCATGGGAGCGGGGGACGGAGGAGGCAAAGAAGGTAAAGCCGACTACCAGTAATATCGATTATTACCTGTATTATTGAGCGCGAGCTTAAATTAACCCCGATCTTATTCTATGTTTACCGCCGGCACTTCTTCTACCAAATCTTCTACCGCATTTCGGACCAACATGGAACTGCACGGTACTTAAACATTAAGAAAATGCTTGTATTTTGGGAATCGGGTACTCATAGGAACTGTGCGGAAACAGTCTACAACGCATTCGTAATGCGTAGGTCGGGGGTTCGAATCCCTTCATCAGCATCTCCATAATGTCAAGAACGGCACGGCCTCCGAGGTTTTCGGGGGCCGTGCTTTTTTGCGCCAGAAGGGGAACTTTTAACATTCTTCTAACCTTTGTTGCTTTAAAGCTTGGTGCAGACGTTGTTATGGCGTGTGTATAGGCGAATGACACCGTTCTGTTGCGAAAATATTAACCGGGGACCGTCGATCTTCGGCTATCTCCATCCCTTTAAAATAACCCCCTCACCGCCCAACGTTAACGATCTTCCTGATCCAGGTTGGCTCATTCGTCGCCGCCCGTACGAGGCAGTCGGCGCAGTCTGCGAAGGAAAGCGGCAGGAGCGGAGCGATGCGGGTGGAGGGGCCTGCTGTATATTTCGAAGTGGAAGCTGCGTCGCTAAGTGCGCCCGGTCGTACAATGGTCCATTCTAGGTCGCTCTGTTGCACTGCACGCTCGGCAATGGCCTTGTCCTCGACCGCCTTCGAGAAGATGCGGCCCGAAATGCGTATGGCCCAGCGATTGAGCGTGGAAAGCTCTTTTCCGTCGCTCAGACCGATGCCGCTCTGCATGACGAAGCGCTTGACTTCGGCGCTTTGACAGGCTGCCAGGATGTTCGAGATACCCTCCGACATGACAGTGCCTGGCGAAAAGTTTTTGAGGATGTTCGAGATGCCCTCCGACATTATGGTGCCCGGCGAAAAGTTTCTGGTCGGACCTATGCAACTAATTACCGCATCTGTATCGGCCAAGGCCTTGGCAATGCTTGGCATATCGAGCACGTCTCCCTGTCGGACGCTGAGGCGTGCTGTGGGGGCGATGGCTTCCGGCCGACGAGCCACGGCTACAACCTCGTGTCCCAATTCAAGTGCTCGCTCTATCACTTTCCTGCCTGTCGCACCCGTCGCGCCAATTACCGTGATTTTCACTGAGTTGTTCCCCCTTCGAAATGCACATTAGTGTATTAGATAACAACTGTGTATAATATAAACGAAAAAGAAGGTATCCGTAATTACCAAATAGCCGTGATTTGTTCATTTGTTCACGAATCATTTAAAATTGTGTATTTTTCCAGAAAGCTTGGTGACTCTCGCAGTGTCTAAGGTGGATAGAAGAATAATCAAATCTCAAGAAGCGATAAAAAAAGCTTTTATTGAACTGATGACTGAAAGAAATTTTGATCAGATTACTATACAAGAAATTTCCGATAGGGCAAATGTTAGCCGAAGAACAATATATCTTCACTACATGGATAAATTTGATCTTTTAGATAAGCTAATCGAAGAACATATTTACGAACTGCGGGAACTCTGCGAATTAGCAGCTAATAATACCGATTATATTGATACGGTGTTGTTATGGTTCGAGTACTTTGAGAGTCATTATTTATTCTTTTCAACGATGTTAGCGAGTAAAGGAGGTCCTTTTTTTCGCAGTCGGTTCCTTGAATTTGTCCTTCAAGAGTTAAAGAATGGAGAAAACATAACCAATGGAAAATCTCAAGAATTGAGTGACGGTGAAGATGTGATTATTCAATTTTTTGGAGCTGCTATCGTGGGGGTAGTGGAATGGTGGTTCAAGAACGGAAAGCCCTACCCCCCTCACTGCATGGCACAACGAGTGGGGACATTGTTAGGAAGGAATTTATAATCGATATTGAAACCCCACTAGATCAAGTGGAGCTGGAGGTGTGGCATCTGCGGGATGACGCGGAAATTTATTATTATCAACCAACTCTTTAATTGATAAAATCGATGAGGGTATACACCTACTTGTTAAACTAACGGGCAGTTTAGTTTAATGATCAAAAATAATAAGCAGGAGATAATTTCGTAACTCCGAATTGTTAAAGTATAAAAATATTAGGAGTTTACTATACTATGACAAGATGTTAATAAATTGGAATCGATTGGTAATTCTTCATAGAATAAGTATGAAGATGATCAGGTAATAAATTTGTACACATAAGGAGATAAAACTATGGCAAAAAACAAATTACTAAGGATGGACAATGTTGGCATCGTTGTAGAATGCCTTGATGACGCAATCCCTTTCTTCGAGGAGATTGGCTTGAAGCTCGAAGGGCGAGCTACTGTCGAAGGTGAATAGGCTGGCCGCGTAACCGGGTTGGGTTCACAGTGTGTAGAGATTGCTATGATGGTTACCCCGGATGGCCACAGCCGACTTGAACTTTCGCAATTTCTCAACCCACCTACTATATCAGATCACCGAACTGCTCCTGTAAATGCCCTCGGTTATCTACGCGTCATGTTCACCGTTGAAGACATTGACGAAATGGTATCCAGACTCACTAAGTATGGTGCTCAGCTAGTTGGCGAAGTCGTTCAGTACGAGGACTCGTATCGGCTCTGCTACATTCGTGGAATTGAAGGACTTCTAATCGGTTTGGCGGAACAACTCGGTAATAAATAAGTGACGTTTAAAAGAAGACTTAACTGAAATATACATTACTAGAGTAAAAATAGAAACAAAATATATAACCTATAAATCACTTGGTTGATTACCGTTACCTGCTCGAACGGTGCCAGCTCGGGGATTTTTTTATGAATAGGCTAAACAGTTTTGTTCCCCTCCTCTATAGCGAGAACCTCCCTTGCTGCTTCAATGAAAGACAACATGATGGGTGAAAGCCACTTGTCTTTATGCCATGACATCTGCGTATACACGTGCAAGTCCGGGATTTGCCATGGAAGAGCAACAAGTTTGCCCCGTTCAGCTTCGGCTTCCGCTACGATTTCAGGAAGAAAGGCAATACCGATTCCGGAAATTGCACATTGTTTAATGGCCTCAGCGCTTTGAAACTCTAAATACGTAATACTATCAATGCCCTCTTTCTCAAATGACCGGTCAAACATGGTTCGATAGGGACAACCCTTTTCATTTGTCAGGAACACTTCTCCGTGAAAATCTTCCAGCTGCAGCTCAGTTCGTTTTGCAAGCGGGTGATCCGGAGCAGCCAACAAGCGGAAAGTTTCTTCCACCAACGGTTCCACGGCAAGTCCGCTCGAGCGGATGGGTTCGTCCAACATAAAGACAACATCCGCGGTTCCCTCAAAGAGTGTTTGCTTGAGCTCTTGATTTGGAACGGAGCGGAAGATCAAACGAACTCCCGGATGCTGCAAACGAAATCGTTGAAAGACCGCTGGAAGGCGATAGGCGCAAATAACCTCATTGGCGCTTATCGTTAGGGTACCGCTTAGCACTTCATTGTCATGAACGACGCTGCGAGCTTCGTCCAATTTGTTTAGAACGCCTTGGATATGAGTTAAAAAGCGTTTGCCCGCAGCTGTAAGAACGAGCTGCTTGCCCAAGCGGTCAAAAAGACGAACACCCAGCTCATCCTCCAATGCTTTGATTTGCATCGTGACGTTGGAGGGGACATAGCCCAGCACTTCAGCAGCCCGAGTGAAATTTAAAGTTGATGCAACCGTGCGGAACGTAATCAATTGGCGTAATTCCATCATATTTGCCTCTTTTACTTTCAATATTATTGAATACTGCTTTGAATTCTATTCACTTTTATTGAGAGTATCACAGATCTATACTAACAACAAGAAATACATCTAAATGCATGGGTTCAGTTTGAAGGGAGCAAACAATACGATGGATTATGAGATTTTTGAATTGGGTGACGTAACCTTGCAATCAGGAGTGACGTTGCCGGGCGCTTTTCTAGCTTATAAGACCTATGGCAGATTAAATGAAAAGAAAGATAATGTCATCGTCTATCCAACGGCTTTTGGCGACACGCATGTGCAAAATGAATGGTTGATTGGAAACGGCATGGCCCTGGATCCGCAAGAATATTTCATTATCGTCCCCAATCTGCTGGGCAACGGATTATCTTCGTCTCCTACGAACACGCCGCCCCCATTCGACCGGGCTCATTTTCCGCAGGTAACCATCTATGACAATGTTCAATTCCAGCATCGGCTGGTGACCGAAAAATTCGGCATTCAAAAGATCGCTCTCGTCGTTGGATGGTCAATGGGAGGTATTCAAGCGTTCCAATGGGGGGCAAGTTATCCGGACATGGTGGAACGAATCGCGCCTTTTGCCGGAGTTGCCAAGACTTGGCCACATACGTTTTTGGTCCTCGATGGAATGAAAGCAGCGCTCATGGCTGCCGCCCGCTTCGATTCAAGTAAGCTAAACCAGTTGACAACCGCAGACATGCGCGCCGTTGGCCGTGTCTATGCGGGCTGGGGCTTATCGCAGGCCTTTTACAAAGAGGAACTTTATCGTGAACTGGGATTTGACTCATTGGCGGATTTTGTGGCTGGCGTCTGGGAAAATAGCTTTATGAAGATGGATCCGCACAATGTCCTGGCCATGTTATGGACAGGACAACATGCAGATATTAGTGCAAACCCCTCCTATAACGGAGATTTCGATGAAGCGCTGGGTAGCATTAAGGCGCTTGCCTGCGTTATGCCGGGGAGCACGGATCTCTTCTGCACGGCGGACGATAACGAATATGAGGCTAAACTTATGCCTAATGCTGTTTTTAACCCTATTAAGTCGATTTGGGGGCATTTTGCCGGTCGCGGAATCAACAGTGCCGACAATCAATTTATTGATGACAATCTAAAACGCTTGCTCACGCTTAGTACAAACGGATAGATCATCGTTAACATTAGAGTGTGAGTGTCCTGTCAGGAATAGCCAGATTTGCGATTAACACTCCTCATCCAAACCGGGAAGAACACTTGCCCCACTATTTAGAGCGGGACGGGTGTTCTTTTGTTATTGTAGAGTAGTTGAATGTTCTTTTCGTTCTTATTGAAAAGTTTTTAAAAAAATGAACCCTTTTCAAGGGTCATCTGTTTATAAGACATAACGCAAAGAAAGGAGTGCAGCAATTGACGGAACGTGAGCTGTTTGATTGCTACAACAAAGACGTCTACCGAACCTGCTACTATATGCTCCGGAACGCGCAGGACGCGGAGGATGTATGCCATGACGTCTTCGTTACCGTGTTTCGGCAGGACTGGCAGCGGATCGAGCATGTGCGGGCCTGGATTATGCGCATTACCATGAATCACTGCCTGAACCTGCTTCGAAAAAACCGGACGAAGCGGGAGAAGCAATCCGAGGTGCAGCGCCTGCATGAGCACGCCGTCGCAGCAGCGGTTAAACCTGTGGACGCGGTCGTGCTCGAGAAGGAGGCCTCCGCCGAATGGGAGAGGCTGCTGAAGCAGTTGCCCGATAAGCTGCTGGCGGTCGTGACCCTCCGCTATATCGGCGAACTGTCGATGGCAGAAATCGCTGAAACACTGCGCATTCCGCAAGGAACCGTAAAATCAAGGCTTCATAAAGCGTTGAAAATGATGCGCAAGAAACTGGAACAGAACCACCCTATATGGTTGAAGGGAGAGGAACGAATTGGAACGTTTTGAAAGCCAGTTAAAAGACCAATTGAAACACGCGGACACGGTGTCTTATCCGGATTTCGAGCGGATGTGGAGCAGCATCCGCCAAGACGAGCTGCGGATGGCCGCCGGAGGGGAAGCGGCAATTCCACGCCGACGCAGCCGGAAGCGGACCGCCATCGCCGTCTCGTTGTCCGTCGCCCTTATAGCTACGCCAGTATATGCAGCGGTTACGTACGACTGGTCGAACCTTCTATCTTACAGAGCCGGGATTCAGACGGCCCTGGAACAGGGCCTTGGCCAAACGATCGAACAGTCGGTCACCCAGGACGGCATAACGTTTACGCTGCATACCGCTTTTACCGATGAGAACCGGACCTTCCTCCTGTACAGCCTCGATCCCGGCCCGGCCCGGAAAGGGAAGGCTATCAGCTTCGAAAATATCGGACTTCGCGATGGCAACGGCCGGGTGATTGAGGGGAACAACAGCTATCATTGGAATGAAGGGCTTAAGGTATATCAGGGATATTTCGAAACGGATTGGGTGCTCAATGAGCGTGAGGCCGATGTGGAGTTTTTCGTGGAAAATATCCGCTTCATCGGAGACGGCAGCCAAGCCATCGATTTTCGTCCCGACCGTACGGAGACCCAGACATTCAACATCCAGAAGGACGGTATCGGCACCGTTACGCTGCAATCCTTCGAGCAAGCCGAGGGACAGGTGCTGCTGAAATCCGTTATTTCCTTCACCGACCCGTGGCTTCAGAATAACAGCTGGGTTCGTATCGAAGCCGTCAACGCTAAAGGCGAGCGAATCCGGGAATCTAAGCCCTCAGTATTCGGAACACCTGAAGCCCCTGGCGAATATTCGAACCAGCAGATTTTTTCGGCAGCTGACTTACGGGCTGAAGGAACTTCGTTCCAGCTCAAATATGACCGTACGCTGGGAACGGCCGCTGGAACTTGGAGTCTCCGTACCGCCCTCTCGAAGAAGCAACTGGAACGCAGCTCGTTTAAGGACCGGCTGAACATTCCGCTCAAGGAGGTGCCGGGAGGAACAAAAATCGCTGAAATGATCGTTACACCAACCCAGGTTCGGCTTGTATTGACCCATGAAGAGAAATACGCGGGGGTGCCTTATACGGAATATCAGCTGGATGTTGGGGGCAAGCTTCTCGAGGGCGGACTCTGGCCCTTTTCCAATGAACCGGCCCAAACCGAACTGCGGTTCGAAATGGCCGGTGTTACACCGGAAGCGTTGGCCAATGAGCCGATAACACTGATTGCAAAACACCGTGTCGACGAGCACAAGGGCGATAACCAGCCGATCCGGCTAACCGGCATCTCGACGAAGCGGCAAACCGTGAGCTCCAGCATCGCGGGGCATCCGATCACATGGACCTATTATATGAAGGACGGCAATTTGTATGTAGAATCCCGGAGCAGCGATCCGGCGTTTGGCGGGGTGAATCAGACCTATTATCTCGACGGCGGGGAGCGAAATTACGGGAAGTCTGCGCTCATCCGCATGCTTGGAGACGAGGGGAATGAGAATATAGACGTGTACGAGAACTTTAACAAAACCGAGCAGGACATTTACATTTATATGTATACCACCAATCAGCCGAAAGACGAGCTGCGGGTCCAGGTCAAGCAGGGGAAGTAGTTATGCAGCCGCTTTAACAATTCGACAGAACCCAGCCGAGATTACAGTGGGTCTGATCTCCAAGGTTCGAATTCCTTCGCCAGCATCTCCATAATGACAAGCACAGCGCGGCTTCCGAGGTTTTCGGGGGCCGCGTTTTTTTTATGTAAAGCCGAATTTCCAAATTTTTTCCAATATTTTGCACTCTAAAGCTTCACTCCCCTCACTTGTTTATTATTTGTTTATTGGCCCTCGATACAATTGTGTTCAAACGACAATTTTCTACATATTTTTCGGGGGAAAGTGAGGGAGTGAAAAAGGGTGAGTATGTTTCGTAAGCTTGCTATGATTTTTATGATTTTCGTGACGGGGGTTGCGGGGAGTTTTGGCGTCCACGTTGAAGCGGCGGCAACGGTGGTGAAGCCGGGTTGGGATTTAAGTGCCCCTTTAGGTTTGGCGGCCGATGATGGAAAGTTATATGTAACGGATTTGGGTAACCAACGGATTCAAATTTTTAATCAAGATGAAAGCGTGTATAAAACGCTCGGCGAAAAAGGGGTTTCGGGAGCGGACAATGCTCATTTCAATATTCCGAAATATGTTGCCGTCGAGCATTCCACGAAAAATATCTACGTTTTCGATGCCTTTAATAACCGGATTCAGGAGTTCAACAGCGAGGGCGGCTGGCTTCGCTCCATTTCGCTGCCTAATCTCGCCAACCCGGCGCCTGAAGCCATGACGCTTGACGAAAACGGGCATATCTTTTTTTCGGACCAAAATTGGAATCGCGTATACAGGATGGACATTGAGACGGGAGTATATACCCCGGTTGCTTCGACTTCGGACAGACCGATGGGAGTTGCGGTTGATTCCGAAGGCAACCTTTACATCTCTCAATATTGGAACCATATTGTACTGGTGTTCCAGCACAATGGCGATGATACTTATACGCAGGTTAAAATGATTGGGGTACAAAATGTTTCAGGCAACGACAACAGTCACCTCAATTCCCCCATGGGACTATATATTGACGGTAAGGATCGATTGTACATTGCGGATTCAAATAATAAACGCGTGCAAGTTTTTAACAAAGACGGAAGTTATACTTTGACGCTTGGACATCCCGATTTACAACTTCCGCGCCATATAACCGTAGATGACGACGAAAATATTTATGTTGCGGATGGCGATACAAACAAAATATTCATGTTTGACGGTCAGGGAACGTTTAAGAAAATCCTGGGACAAAATACCATACCGGCCTTTATTGGCACCGAGTCGATGGTGACAGTCGCTCAAGACTCGGACCCTGTTGATCTTAAACCTCTATTGCATGTCAGCGATCCGGATCCAAACCAGACTCTGACCTGGACGCTAATTTCCTCACCGGTGCATGGTACGGTAAGTATTTCCGGGGCAAATGCGCCTAGCGGAAGTTCCGATATCGTTCCCGGAGGTACCGTCAGTTACACGCCGGCAGAAGGGTATTACGGTACAGACTGGCTTGCGGTTCAAGTCAGCGACGGAAATGGCGGCGTGGCAGCTAAAAACATAACCGTATCGGTTAAAGAGCGCCTGGCTGCTCCAACGGCCAATCCGGCCAGTGGTACGGTGCTGGCAAATCACAGCCTAGTAACGCTCGGCGCAACTTCGCCCGGGGCAGCCATCTACTATACGACAGATGGAACCAACCCTACGTCCGATAGTCCGCGCGGACCTGCCGTCACTATTGCGGGAACGCCGGGCAGTACGGTGATCTTGAAGGCTATTGCCGTAAAAAATGGCTCGGAAAGCAGCGAGGTTGCAACTTTCACCTATACGATAGCCCATACGTTCTCCATTGAGCCGATCAGCGATATGACCTTGCCTGGGCTGGTTCAAGGTTACGGCCGTTTGGAAGCGGAAGCGATTCGAATTCTTAATACAGGCACCATCGGCCTTTCAAACTTAAGCGTCTCGCTCGGCGGTGTTCATGCCAACGCATTTGACTTTACTTTGCCTCTGCAAAGTACATTGGATCCTGATGCATCAACAACCTTTGCGATTCAAGCCAAGCCTGGACTGGCGGCGGGAACTTACACGGCCACGGTTACTGTATCGGCAGACAACATGGCAAGTGCAACTTTTACAGTTACCCAAGTTGTCGGCTTACCGGATATTTCCGCTAGTCCGCTGAATTTGGCCGCCACGGCAGGGGACCGTCAAGTTGATTTGCGATGGGACACGGTGACCGGGGCCACGTATTACAATCTGTACATGTCGACCACACCGGGTGAATTTGACGCCGATTCCATCGCGACAGTGACAAGTGCAACTTATCTGGTGCCGGATTTGAATAACGGAACAACCTATTATTTTGTAGTGAGGGCAGGTAACGATAAAGGACTCGGAAGCGAGTCCAATCAGGTGAGCGCAACGCCTGCAACCCTTCCGTCAGCACCAACCGATGTGACGGCGGAAGCGGGCAAAGGCAGCGCTAAGATTACCTTTACGGCTCCGAAGGATAACGGCGGAAGTGCGATTACGGGATACGAAGTCTTCACTGCGCAAGGGGCGCTTGTTGCCACCGGAGACGCCGGTTCAAGTTCGATTACCGTCCCAGGTTTATTGAACGGAACCACGTACACCTTCATCATGAAAGCTAAAAATGCCGTAGGCAGCAGTGCGCCGTCTGCACCGTCCAATGCCGTTACGCCGAGAGACACACCAGGGAGTGATAACGGAAATTCCGGTACACATACCGGGTCGGGAAATAATCATAGCAATTCCTCTTCTCAGCCGGCGCCAGAGCAGAAGCCAGAGCAGGAGAATACAGGGGTAGACGTGCTTGTGAACGGGAAGCTTGACAATGTGGGAACGGCTGCCATAGAGGACGTGAACGGACAAAAAATCATGACCATTACCGTGAACGAAGAAAAGTTGCGGCAGCGGCTCACAGACGAAGGTAAAGGCGCTACCATAACGCTATCTGTTTCTGCCGGGAGCGATATTGTCGTTGGCGAATTCAATGGACGCATGATCAAAAATATGGAAACCGAGCAAGCCGTTGTGGTGATTCGCACGGAGAAGGCAACTTACACCTTGCCTGCGGAACAAATCGATATTGATTCCATTTCGGAGCGTTTCGGTAAAGACCTGGCTTTGCAGGATATCAAAGTCAAGATTGAAATTTCCGAACCGCAGGCAGAGACTGTACGTACGGTGGAGACTGCGGCCGAGCGGGACGGACTGACGCTGGTCGTACCTCCGCTTAACTTCAAAGTGAGCGCGGTCTACGGTGACCGTACCGAAGAAGCGGCAAAATTCAACGCATATGTGGAGCGCGCCTTAGCGCTTCCGGAAGGGATCGACCCGAACCGGATTACCACCGGTGTGGTGGTAGAACCGGATGGATTCGTTCGTCATGTACCCACCAAGGTGATCAAAGAAGATGGCATCTATTACGCCAAAATCAATAGTTTGACGAACAGCACCTATGCGGTAGTATGGCACCCGTTGGCGTTTAAAGATATGGAAAACCACTGGGCCAAAAACTACGTCAATGACATGGGTTCCCGGATGATCGCGGGTGGAACGGGCGACGATCTGTTTAGCCCTGATCGGGAGATTACCCGCGCCGAGTTTGCGGCGATTATTGTTCGCGGCCTCGGATTGGGTGTTGGGGCAGGAGCAAGTTCCTTTACCGATGTTAAAGCGGCGGACTGGTATTCCGGTGCCGTGAACACGGCATACGAATATGGCTTGATCAAAGGATATACGGACGGAACGTTCCGCCCCGATGGGAAAATTACCCGCGAAGAGGCGATGGCGATCGTGGCCAATGCTATGAAGATAACAGGGTTGAAAGATCGCATTGCGAGTGGTTCGTCCCTGGATGCTATTTTGCAGCCTTATCAAGATGAAACGGAAATCTCGGCTTGGGCAACGGCCGGAGTAGCCGATACGGTTCAGGCGGGGATCGTGTCGGGAAGAAATAACATGAATTTGGAGCCTAAGGCGTTCATAACGCGGGCTGAAATTGCCGCTATCATCAAGAGATTGTTGGAAAAGTCCGATTTAATCTAGTGAAACAATGAACAGGGCTAGCATCTTCATAATATAAAGTAAAGCGTGGTTTCCGAAAACTCGGAAGCCGCGCTTTTTTGCTTTGGCCCGCTCATCTCCCTACCTTAAATTGTGCAGAAAAAGAGAAGCGTTGAGGAAACGTTTGGCCAAGGTTTGAAAATACGTGGTTTGAACGGACAACATGGCGATTACGATCGTATTGCTGACCGCTTCCTGCTGCTGGGGATTTAAGCCGGTAAGACCAAGCGCAAATTCATCCGCTTTTTTCTTCACGGTCGTTTCCATGAGATGATCCTGTTTTTTGTCTCTGCTCAAGTGGCCGGATTGGAGATCCAGCACCTGGTCATTGTTCTGGTCAAGCTCCTCGAAAATCCCGGAATAGCCTGCGTACAAATCGATGGGGCTGATGAGATCTTTGGCTTGATCATTAAAATCGTGGAAGATCAGCAAAAGCAGCTTTCTGATGGACTCCAGGTCCAAGGCGGCCCGCAAATCCTCGATGATGAACAGAATTGCCGCCTGTTCGACCGAATATTTCTTTCCTAACCTCGGAGTACCGATAATCTCCTTCAAATCGCGTTTCACCCAATTTTGCACCGCTGTCAGTGCAAAGTGGTTGTATTCGATCTGAGAGCCCAAGGCAACGATATCGTTAAGCGACAGTCCTAGATCGCTTGGATTCATGTTCATCAATTTTTCAAAGATCGGGGGCAGGGCCGTGGAGATAAAGGCGCCTAATGAGTTGCCGCCTGCTATCAATTCCTTATGCGATTTCGCCCATGCTTCCTGGAGGATGTTTTTGGGCGCTTTTTGGCTTTGACCGCTCAGGCTAAGCAGGAGCTGCGACATTTCACTGCGGGTGAGATGGAATGTTTCCATGTTTAATTCCTCCATATAAGTTCTTACGAACTCATCTTACGACGGTGACGAGAAAAAGTCAAAGAAGAAGCAAATCGGGCATTGCGGGTTAAAAAGGCGTGGAGAAGTTCGAATTTGGAGCAATTTGCCCCAAAACAGGCAAAGTCAGATATTGATATCGACATATGAACTTTGATATTATAAGTTCATAAGAACTCATAAATAAAAAGTTCCGAAGAATTGATCAAACGAGGAGTGCTTGCATGTACGCTTTGAATTTGTTTCTGGTTGCTTTGCTGATCTTGGCTACCGCCTTTTTCGTGGCGGCCGAGTTCGCCATCGTACGGCTGAGATCAAGCCGGGTCGATCAGATGGTGCTGGAAGGCCGGAAAAATGCATTGGCCGTGCAGCGGGTTACGAGCAATCTGGACGGATATTTATCCGCCTGCCAGCTCGGCATCACGATCACCGCGTTGGGACTTGGATGGCTGGGGGAGCCCACCGTGGAGAAAATCCTGCATCCTGTCTTTAACCGGTACGGATTGCCTGCGGAAGTCAGCAGCATTTTATCCTTTGGCATCGCGTTCGCTTCGATCACCTTTCTTCACGTCGTGCTGGGCGAATTGGCTCCTAAAACCGTGGCCATTCAAAAAGCGGAAACGGTCTCTTTGCTGACGGCTAAGCCTTTGATCTACTTCTATAAAGCGATGTATCCGTTTATTTGGGCTTTGAACGGTTCCGCCAACCGCCTGGTGCGCATCTTCGGAATTAAGCCGGCCAAAGAACACGAGGAGGCCCATTCCGAGGAAGAACTGCGCATTATTCTTACGGAAAGCTATAAGAGCGGGATGATCAACCAGGCGGAATACGGGTATGTGAACAAAATCTTTGCTTTCGACGAGCGGCTGGCCCGTGAAATTATGGTGCCGCGTACGGATATGATGTGCATCGACGTTCATGCCGGCAAAGAAGCGGCGCTGCAGATCATGAAATCCGAGCAATATACCCGGTTTCCCGTGGTGGAGGGCAACAAGGATCATATTCTTGGCTATATCAATACCAAGCAATTTTTGATGCAGCTAAGCGATGATCCGAAGGTGGAAATACGCAAGCTGATTCAGCCGATCCTGTCTGTCTCGGAAGCTATGCCGGTAAAGGATCTGCTTTTGCGCATGCAGCAGGAATCGGTGCATATGGCCGTTTTGGTCGATGAATATGGAGGCACCTCCGGTTTGATCACGATCGAGGACATTTTGGAAGAGATCGTCGGCGAAATCCGCGACGAATTCGATACGGAAGAAAAAGCCGAAATTGAAAAGCTGGGAGAAAACCACATTCTCGTGGACGGTAAAGTTTCGCTGGAGTCGGTCTGTTCGCTGCTGGGCATCGAATTGCTTGACGAAGAACTGGATACGATCGGGGGATGGGTCTATACGCAAAATCCGGGTTTAAAGAAGGGAAGCGAATGGACGTACGGCCCGTTGCAGTTTACAGTCCGGGAAAAAGACCGCCATCGGATTCGCAAGCTGGAAATTGTTAAGCTGAAAGCAATGGTGTCCGACCATGAAGATTAAGCCCGATCGCCTGATTAAACGTTCGCTTGCCGGTGAACTCCGCGCTTTCAAAAAGCTGATAGACATGTATAATAAACAGGTTTTCGACTTATGCTTCCGGATGGCCGGGAATAAAACCGCGGTTCAGGATCTAGTAGTCCGTACATTTGTGACGGCCAGGCAGCGGCTCGGTGAATACGATTTCTCCGTTCCGTTTCATGTATGGCTGTATTCGCTCGCCGTATCCTGCTCAGTGCAGACCGGTACCGAAGCAGAGCGCGTCGGCGAACCGGGGGATGAGGCGGAAGAATTGCTACGCCAGGTACCTTTTTATCCCAGGATCGCGATGATTCTCAAGTACGCTCATCGGCTGACGCCCGAGGAAACGGCTTATGTCTTGAACTGCCGGGTGGAAACGATCAAGTCCTATTTGCGGCAGGGACGGGAATTGTTGCTGGTGCAGCGCCCTAATATCGCGAAGCCGGATTTATTGCTGGGAACCTAGCCGGCAACCCTTGTCTTGTTTTTCCGGGGCAAGGGTTGTTTTTTGTTCGCAAATTTTAAAAATTCTTGTAGAATAGAAAGGCCGCCTTTAAGGTGTTTTCATTATTGCAGAAATAAGGTGATGAATGTGAATAAAAAAGGGCATGTTGCTTTGGCAGTGACAGCGGGATCGGCCGGCCTGCTTATGATGCCGTCATTAGCCATGCAAACCGATGCAGGAATTGCAGCCGCGCTTGTGGCTGCGGCAGGAATCGGCGGAGTATTTCCGGATTTTGATCATAAAACCAGCACGGTGAGCAATCGAATCCAGTTTCCCCTGCGATACCGGCGTCTCTTTAAAACCTTGTCCGGATTTGTCGGGATCGTCGGTATAGGGTTAATGGCTTATCAGCAATTTGGAAATGTACCGGGACATTTAGGGGAATGGGTGAAGAGCGGGCCGTTATGGCTCGGGGCTGCTATCCTGTTCTGGCTGCTGGCAAGGCTGCGCAGTTTGGTTTTGATCGGTATCGGCGCTTTATTATTAGCAGGGTACGCGATATATGACTTACACTGGATTGCGGCCTTCGCCGGCTTTGCCTTTCTCATTCTTCCGCTGGTTAAACATCGCGGGGTGATTCATACCCCGGAGTTTGCGGCCGTACTATCCATAGGTCTGCTTAATTTTTTCGCTCAGCAACCGGAAATCATCAATATGGCAGCGATCGGGTTTGTCATCGGCTGGTGGGCGCACCTCGCCGGGGATATATTCGGAGACGAAGGGATTCACTTCCTGCTGCTGCCGAAGCTTAAAATCGCTCTCCGGTTGTTTAAAAACGGGGGGCCGGCCGAGCGCTGGATTTCGCGAACATGCTGGGGAGGCAGCCTTCTGATATGGGGAGCCATGTTGCTTCAAACGCAAATCCTGCTGAAATAAAAGAAGGAGATGGCGCCGGCCATTGCAGGAACAAACGAACAAGCACTGCTATGCGGCTCAGCATATACCGTTATTGATTGACTTGGAGGTGAAAGGGAGTTGGGCCAAACTTCTAGCTCGTTAAAAGGGATATCCATCATAACAAGCACGAACCGCCCGCGTTTTTTCAATAATATTCTTGAAAATTACAGAAATCAGCTTTACCCGGTAAAAGAACTGGTTATTATCTTGAATAAAGATAGCATGGAATTAGATAAGTACCGAAAAATTGCCCGGAAGTATAAAAATGTCTCCGTCTACAAGCTTCCTGAAAAAGAATCCTTAGGCAGCTGCCTTAATTATGCCGTCAGTAAAACGAAATACCTGTACATCACCAAGTTTGACGATGACGATTTCTACTCGCCTTATTATCTAACCGGGCAAATGAAGGCTTTAAACCGGTCAAATGCCGATGTGGTGGGAAAACGAGCGTACTTGGCGTACCTCGAAGCCAAGAAATTGCTCGTTCTTCGCTTTCCCAAACAACAGAATAAGTTCGTCGGTGTAGTTGCGGGAGGGACCATCTTATTTAAAAGACGTGTGTTCGACCGCGTCCGATTTCCCCATGTGTCGCTAGGAGAAGACGTCTCATTTTTAAGCAGATGCCGGGCTAAAGGATATAAAGTATATGCGCCTGATCCATATAATTATGTGCAAATTAGAAGAAAAAATAAAACATCGCATACATGGAAAGGCAGCGATCAATATGTCCTAAAGGGGAGCCGCATTTTTGCGCGAACCGATCAATTCAGGAAAGTGGCTACTCAAAATCGCTAATCCTCGTTGTAATTCCTCCAGAGAATTGGTGGAAGAAAGGGCTATTCGTAAATATTCAGAAAATAATTCTCCATGTGCGTTCCATCGGCATTATCCGATATGGGAAGCCATCTATAGAAGCTTAGTGGATGGCCGGTACGAGGCAGCTGCGGGAAAAACTCCGTAAACAACCGGTTTGCGGATTCCGCCAGCTGTTTTTTTTTCGCCGCAATTGCACTTGCTTTTCCGGATAAGATCAGTTCGCTGATGATCTCGGCATCCAATGAAGAGGTACCCTGGTATATGCTGTTGGTTCAATTTATTTTTTGAAATGTTTAAAAAATAGCGTCAGTCATTAATAAACGTTGATTTGGAGAGTATTCTTGAATTGTAAGCGATTAACATATGATCTTTTGTATGATTCCGAGAGTTCACCTTCCATACTCCTGCTTTACAAACTTTTACACTGAACGTATGATTTATTTTGTTTCTAAGCGTAGTCAGGAGTGGGTTGCATGGCTTGTGAAATTTAGCACAGGGGTCTCTGTGTTTTTTTATTGCCTCAAATTGGCCGATTTGCCCTTAATCTTCAGTTTGTATTTGAAATAATACTTATTTCTGCCGAGCAATATAAAAAAACAACGTAATTTAGGCGGTGACCCCCTGTGCTTTCTTATATAAAGCGATTTCTTATTGGACGGCCGTTAAAATCAACGGAACTGGGCGAACAGAAGCTAAGCAAAACCAAAGCGCTGGCCATCCTTTCTTCCGATGCCTTGTCATCGGTCGCTTACGGGCCGGAACAGATCCTGCTTGTTTTAATGGTCGTGGGAGCGGTAGCCTATTGGTATTCGATTCCCATTGCTGCTGGTGTTTTGGTTTTGCTGGTTGCGCTTATTTTGTCTTACCGGCAAATTATTTTTGCTTATCCTCACGGCGGTGGGGCTTATGTGGTTTCCAAGCAAAACCTGGGTGTAATTCCCGGACTGATTGCCGGCGGTTCATTACTTGTTGACTATATCTTGACCGTTGCGGTAAGCGTCTCGGCCGGTACGGACGCCATTACTTCGGCTTTTCCGGGCCTTCATCCATACACGGTGCCCATAGCCGTAGGTTTTGTATTGTTAATTACCATTCTCAATTTGCGTGGTGTCACCGAATCGGCAACGATTTTTGCCTTTCCCGTTTATTTATTTGTTCTAGCCCTGGTGATTTTGATTTGTTCCGGCCTTTATAAAATCATGACCGGCCAAATTTCGCCGGAATTACACGCTCCGCTTGGTTCTCCGGTGGCTGGAATTAGTTTATTTTTGCTGCTTCGTGCCTTTGCTTCCGGATGTTCCGCTTTGACAGGGGTAGAAGCGATCTCAAACGCCATCCCCAACTTTAAAGAGCCGGCTCCGCGTAATGCGGCAAAAACCTTGCTGGCCATGGGGGGCATATTGGCTGTATTGTTCACGGGAATTGTTTTTCTGGCTTATTATTATGGCGTAGGCCCTCTTGCGGAGGTTACCGTGCTTTCCCAGATCGCGGAACACACTTTCGGAAGAAATATCATGTATTTCTTCATTCAGGGAACGACGGCTTTGATTCTTATTCTGGCTGCCAACACCGGATATTCCGCTTTTCCGTTGCTTGCCGTTAATTTGGCTAAAGACAAGTTTATCCCAAGAGCGTTTACGGTTCGCGGAGACCGGCTGGGGTATTCGAATGGCATCATTTTCCTGGGGCTGTTTTCGATTTTGCTGATCATCGTTTTCGAAGGGAAAACCGAACTTTTAATTCCGCTTTATGCGATCGGCGTGTTTATTCCTTTTACACTGTCCCAGTCAGGGATGATGGTAAAGTGGTTACGGGAAAAACCTCCAGGTTGGATCAAGAAATTTTTGGTCAATACCATCGGGGCCTTGATCAGTCTGTTGGTCAGCGTGGTGTTTTTCATCACCAAGTTCCATAATGTCTGGCCGGTCCTTATCTTTTTACCTTTAATTATTTACTCCTTTTATCGGATTCATAAGCACTACGAAGCGATTGCGGAACAGTTGAGAATTTCAACTTGCGAGCGGGCTGTGCCGATCGAAGGAAACGTGGTGATCGTACCCGTTGCAGGAATCACGCGCGTGGTGGAGAATTCGCTGAACTATGCCAAGTCCCTGTCCCCGTATCAAATCATTGCGGTGCACGTCCCTTTTGAGAAGGCGGACGAAGCGGTGTTTGAAGAGAAGTGGAAAAAATGGCAGCCGGACGTTAGATTGGTGACATTGTACTCTCCGTATCGAAGCATAATTCACCCGTTGATTAAGTTCGTGGATACGGTGCAAAAAAAGGCGCACGAAGCAAATTATCAGGTGACTGTGGTCATCCCGCAATTTATTCCGAAAAAAGGATGGCACAATATCCTGCACAATCAATCGAGCCTGTTGATTCGCGCGCATCTGCTTTACCGGAGGGATGTCATCGTCGCCACGGTTCCGTATCATTTGAAAAAATAACCGATCAAAGAGCCAGAGGGAATTCCCCTCTGGCTCTTGCAGGATGCGCTCTTATACGCTGCCCGATCCCGCGCTGCTTTCCTCGCCAGGCGGCACGTCGCCGATCAGCTTCCACGGACCCCATTCTCCCGTCGTTCCGGGTTCTTGTCCTTGGGTCCACCACAGGGCTTGCCAGAATTGCCCGTTATGCACAACGATTTCACCTTCGGTATAGACCCTGATCGGATTCCAGATGAGGTACTTTCCGAAACGGTTCGGGTCTCCCGGGAAACCGGGCTCGGGCGTGGTTGGCGCCGACGGATTGATGCTGAGGTTCACATCCATCACTTGGTAGAAAGCATTCACTGTATCCGCAATATCCCAAACGGCCACGATGACGTGGTAGCCTTCCCGGTCGTTCGGCACAAAGCAATCGTTATAAACGTCGATTGGCGGAATCGCGCCGTCATCGATATAGCGGCAGAACAACTCAAGATCCGCCCGTTTTAACGGGGAATTGGGGTCCCAGTCTTTTTTCGTAATATAATAATCCCATGTATTCGTGCTGTGATTGGCTGTAAGCTTCCAATGGAACGTATGCTCCCCGCCTACCATATCTACCTTGGTCCAGCGATCGGCCGTTTGTTCGTCGAGTTCAAAAAATTTCCCGCCGCTGGCGATCTGGCCGTCAGGGACGCCGAATTCAGGGAAATCTCCGCGGCCCTCCACACTGAAAGGCTCCCATTTCACTGGTCCACAATCGCTGTTTTGGCCCGTGGAACATAGATGGGCGCGGCTGTCCGTCAAATATCCGTGCGCGGAAGCGCTGTCCGCAAACACCAACGAACCTGCCAGCATCAGAAACAGAGTACCTGCCGAAACAACAAACCATTTCATAAAAAACTTATGACGATTCACAAAAGTCCGGGCTGTCATGATTCTACTCCTCCTTGCATTTTTTAATAGAATTTTCTGCGAGCTTCCAAGTTCAATTTTGACAACGCTTTCATTGACTTGAGACGCGGGTAATCGGAGCCTGTAAATCCCTCCCTTCAATGAACTTTTTATGAACCAATTCCAAAGAAGCCTGTCCATTCTTATGGAAATTGATCCCTTAATGATGGATAATCCATATATTGGATTTATTTACTACATACTATATTATGACCCCATAATTGTCAATGAGATTATAATATATATTAGGTAATAATATTTACATATATGTCGAAGTTTTGAATAATTTGTTGTACCCGTAGAACTATAGTATCCGTTTGAATATGGTTGGTAAGATGCATTACATCAAAATGGGTAAGGAGTATAATGATCAAGAAAATAGATGTTAAGAGGGTATAGTATGAAGAAAAATTTCATTGTATTCGGATTTACGGCTTTTATATTGTTGGCGGGTTGTTCTGCGAGTCACGCGGCAACCAACTTAACTACGGATTCTCAGAAAGAAAATCCAACGGTTAAGGAAGTAAGCCACTTCACGTATGACCATCAAGAGGAGTGGGAATTTGTATCGGGGAAAATGCAATCTCCAATAAACATTGTTACATCCAAGCTTATTGATTATGAGGGAACTGATTTGGCATTAAGCTATGATCAGGTGGGCACTTCCATTGAGGATAACGGGCACAGCATACAGGTGGGTTTACGCGGTACCGCAGAAATAAATGATCGGACGTTTACGCTGTCCCAAGTTCATTTTCATGCCGAAAGCGAGCATACGATCGATGGCAAGCACTTTCCGCTTGAAGGGCACTTTGTGCACCAAGCTCAAGACGGCCGGATCGCCGTGATCGGGGTTATGTTTGCTGCAGGAGAAGAAAATAAAGCCTTCGGGCAAATTTTGGACGCGGCAAAAGCGAATGCACAAGGGGAGAAGGGAATAACGATCGACAACCTGGATATCGGCCAATTGCTCCCTGCTCATTTGGGCTATTATCATTATTTGGGGTCCTTGACGACACCTCCATTAACCGAAAATGTGGAATGGTATATTCTAACGGAGCCTGTTGAACTTTCCCAGGAGCAACTGAATGAATTTTATAAATACTACGACCACAATCATCGCGACATCCAAGAATTAAATGATCGTAAAGTTTTTGTGAAATCTTAGTTTCTTGCTAAGAATGTATGCAGTCTACCACATTCGCCTGCCGCAGTCGGAGGAGTACCGGAAACTCTTTGGACTCCTCCGTATAGCAGGCCTCCTGACGTGGAATCCCGCGGGCAGAACCTCTTTACCGGCCGTCCCGAACGAACGATTCGATTCTGGCCTTAATAGCGTCCCGAACAGTTCGGAACTGCGCCATGATTTCTTCTTCGGTGCCGGTTGCTTTGGCCGGGTCGTCGAAACCCCAATGCCATTTGATCATCTTTGGATTTGAAATCGCAGGACAGTGCTCGTCCGCATGTCCGCATAACGTAATAACGTAAGTGGCGCGGTTTAAGATGTCCTGATCGATGACATCGGAACTGTTTCCGCTGATATCGATCCCGGCTTCCCGCATCACTTGAACGGCGCGGGGATTAAGCCCATGTGCCTCAAGGCCGGCGCTTTTTACTTCGTATTTGTCTCCGCCAAGAGCGCTCAGAAATCCGTCGGCGATTTGACTGCGGCAAGAATTTCCCGTACACAAGAAGTAAACAAGCGGTTTTGTACTCATTTTCAAATTCCCCTTTACATTCATTATTTTTTTGAACTAACCTATTATTTTTAGCCCAATGAACAAACCGCAGAGCGTTAAAAATAATACGGGAACCGTCAAGACGATACCCGTCTTAAAATACGCGCCCCACGTGATTTTAACGCCTTTGTTTGCTAGGACATGGAGCCAAAGCAGGGTGGCCAGCGAACCGATTGGCGTAAGTTTGGGCCCCAAATCGGAACCAATGACATTCGCATAGATGAATGCTTCCCTTATTAGTCCGGTTGCGCTTGTTCCGTCAATGGCCAGGGCGTTGATCATGACCGTAGGCATGTTGTTCATGACGGACGACAGGATTGCCGCAATAAATCCAGCCCCGATCGTTGCGGCGAACAGGCCTTGAGCCCCGATCCATTCGAACATCTCCGCGAGTTGATCCGTTAAACCTACGTTTCGGAGCCCATAGACAACCACGTACATACCGATGGAAAAAACCACCACAGACCAAGGAGCGCTTTTGACGAGCTTCCAGGGATGAAATCCCCGGCTTTGTTTTACGAACAGCAGTAAAACCAAAGCTGCCGCGCCGACAATGATGGAGATGGGGATCTGAATAAATTCGCTGGCGAGATAGGCGATAAAGAGGACCGCCAAAATAACCCAGGAAATCTTGAACAAACGAACGTCTTTGATCGCTTCAACCGGATTTCTCAGGAGCTGCGATACGTCGTATTTCTTCGGAATGCTCCTCCGGTAAAACAAGTATAGAACCAGCAGGCTCGCAGCAACCGAGAAGAGGGTCGGGATGATCATGCGGCTTGCGTACTCCAAGAAAGCAATCCCGAAAAAATCGGACGAAACGATGTTCACAAGGTTACTGACAACGAGCGGCAGCGATGCCGTGTCAGAGATGAAGCCGCTGGCCATGATGAAGGGAATGATCATGCGCTCATCCATATGGAGCGCCCTGACCATGGCCAGGACAATCGGTGTAAGAATAAGGGCGGCCCCATCGTTGGCGAAGAAAAAAGCAACAACGGCTCCGAGCAGGATCACGTAGATGAACATTAGTATGCCGTTCCCGCGCGCAAAACGAGCCATATGCAGCGCGGCCCATTCAAAGAAGCCGATTTCGTCCAAAATAAGGGAAATCAGAATAATTGCAACAAACGCCAATGTGGCGTTCCAAACGATTCGGCTTACGTCCCACACATCCTGCAGATTTACAACGCCGCAGATTAAGGCGGCAATGGCGCCTCCGCATGCGGACCACCCGATGTTTAACCCTTTTGGCTGCCAGATAACGAAAATCAAGGTAACAAGAAAGACCATTGTGGCGATAATAAGCATAGGAGACCTCCCGGGTTAACAACAACGATTAGGATGATGGGCTTTTATTTTCTCCTTCATGGAAGGGAGTTGATTTAAGATATCGTTCAAATAAGGTTTGTCGCCGACGTTTAATGCGTAATAAATCCATTGGCTGCGGCGGGTTTCGTTCACAATTCCGCCCGTTTTTAATTTCTTTAAGTGTTGACTGATATTAGGCTGCGTCGTTTCAAGAATATCCACGATATCGCATACGCACATCTCTTGTTCTTTCAAGAGGGCGACGATCATTAAACGCGTCTTATCCGAAAGCAACTTCAGCGTTTCCGCCATTTCAGCGATGGAGGTTTCGGGTGAGGTCATCTGTTAACACCTTTCATTAAAATTGGCGAACTCAGCAAAACAGATTATATAATCAATCAATTATATTATCAATCACTTATGTTGTGCGGAATAGAAAAAATCAAACTATTTTGATTTAATGTTGAATTTCCCAATTGGCCGTGATATGATTCGTACATCAAAAATATTTGATGAATGGTGGGGGCACGATGATGAATCACTATGTCATGGAGAAACTCATGCAGTTCCAGCAAAATGAAATTGAACAACAGGCGCGCCGGGCATGGATGTGGCCGAACCGAAAAGATCGGAAACAAGCGAAGATTTTCCAAACGCTGGTTGCGAAATCGGCCGCACCCTGTTGCCCAGCCTGCTGCTAAAGGAGCGTGGTGATATGATAAGAGAGCTGCCCGTCATTTCGAAGGCGGATGAAACGGTTGATTTTGCAAAATATGAAGCTAAGTTCAAGGCGCTGGCCGATCAAAAACGCCTGCAAATTATGTATGAACTGACGCAAAAAGGAAGTGTGTGCGTTTGCGATTTAATGGATATCGTGGATATGCCGCAATCGAAACTTTCGTATCACTTAAAGATTCTGTTTGAAGCCGGATTAATCACCAGAGAGACTAAGGGCACATGGAGCTATTATGAATTAAACCATGCCGAAGTCAACCGGCTGCTGTCTCCGGAGCTATGCTGTGTTTTTCGAAAGGCAGACAAACAACCTGGCGGATGCTGTTCATGAAATCCGCTGGGTTTTAAATTATCTAATTAATCAAAATACCGTCGAAGAAGTTAAGGAAATGCTCCGGAACAGCGGATTTCAGGAAATTGCCGTTGAACCGAAAGATCAATCCCATGAGTTTATTAAGGATTGGGAGCCTGGCGGCTATTTGGAAGACTATATTCAATCGGCGGTTATCAAAGCAATAAAACCATATAACTAATATGCACTGCAAATCCGTGAAACGCTACTGACATGCTGTTGTCAGCAGCGTTTTTGTATACTTTCGTTATACAAATCAAAAGGAGGCCGCGATAAAATGATCGACAAGTCACCTGATTTGGGGTTTGCCGGGAACGATATAACTAAAGGGAGCCGCTATTGGATTGGCGTAGTCTCCGCATCGCATGTCAGCCGCGGGGTTAGGGAAGGGATCGCCCAGACTTGCCATGGGAAAGCCCGCCCGCTCGGAAGAATGCGGTCGGGCGATTGGCTCATCTATTACTCGCCGCGGACAGAGATGAAGGGCGGGGAAGTTCTGCAGGCGTTTACGGCGATTGGCCAGGTGGCAGACGATATCGTATATCCATTTAAAATGAGCGATGACTTTATTCCATATCGCCGGAATATGCATTATTTCCCCTGCCGCACCGTTAAAATCGCCGCTCTGTTGGACAAGCTTACGTTCACCAAGGGAAAACGCAACTGGGGATATTCCTTTCGCTTCGGACAATTCGAAATCAGCCGGGAAGATTTTCTGACCATAGCTAATGAGATGCTGGGGAGCGGTGGAGTTGAACGCTGAAAGCTGAAAGCCGAGTTCATCGTTTTTCACAGGAAGAAGGACGACCTGATGGGGGCGATGTGGTCAACTGCAAAAGTGCATCCTATTTTTCGCCAATAACGATTTTAGAGCGATTGAAGTGCAAAAGTACATCTCATTTGGGCCTATCCGATAAAAAAGCAGCTTTTGACCGGAGACGAACTGCACTTTCCCCACGGCATTTGAACTGCCTGTTTTGAGGGATTTCGACAAAAACCGCCTGCACTTTTGCATTTCGTGGAACTACCCTTCTTGTTAGGCGGCTTCATGCCCCGCATTCTATCGCGGTTTAAAACTGCCGCTTAATGCAGTCTGGCTTCTTAGGGAGTACGATCGAGTACGTTTTTCTTATACCACAAAATGCTCGCAGTCAACCAGCACCCGCTAACGAAATAACCTCCGAGAACATCGCTCGGGTAATGCACCCCTAAATAAATTCGGCTGATTCCGATGGCCAAAATAAACAGGGTACTCAGAACGATCATTAGCGAGCGGCCCAATGAAGTGGGTACATGTCTCCAAATCAGAAAAGCAAGGGCGCCGTAAAAACTGAACGCGGCCATGGAGTGTCCGCTCGGGAAGCTGTAGCCTTCAGCTTCGATAATCCGGTGAATGACGGGGCGCGCGCGATGAAACAGCGTTTTTAGTGCCCAGTTCAGTACGGTTGAACCAAGCATAACACCGGCCAAGAAGACAAGTTCTCTCCGGTGCCCCAGGACGGTATATAAAACTGCCATGGCCGTGATAATCACAAGAATCAGCGGCAGCCCCCCGCCGATCGTCGTAAAAAACTTCATAAACACCGTCAAAGCCGGGGTCTCCCAATGCTGAATCCACGAGGCGATAACCTGATCGAAATGGCGTATTTCGTTGTCTTGTACGAACAGGGAAATCGCTCCGAATCCCAGAGTGCATATAATTAGTACAATCGGTGCCAGGGATAATTTGATTTTGAACATGTCGCAAATGTTTCCTCCGTCTAATCCAATTTTGAGCAAGTATTTACACAATACAGCATTTGAGTTAACTTAAAAAGGAAAATATATTATGAATATGGAGTTGTAGATATGAAAAAGAGGTTATATGCTCTGGCAGCAGCACTTCTTTTGATTGCGGTTACCTCTGCATGCTCAGCATTTACCAATTCCGACGATCTGATAACGCTCCGTCAACTATAAACTAATTTCTCCAACGAACCTAACTTGGGTTCAAGCTAAGCTTGGTGCCGGAGAGAACACGACATATGAGCACATTTTTGGACCGGATCAGGAAGGGAACTGGGAGATGAGGTTTGACACCGATGACGGTTCGAAAGCAACGGTGCAATTAGAAGTCCAAACGGCAAAAAGCCCGTCCATTTAAAAATGGATGGGCTTTTGCGGTAAGCGGCAGCGTGGCTCTTACCGGTCCAAATCCTCAATTACTCTAAAGTCGTCAAAGTCGTCCATCACAACGGGCGGTGTATACGGTCTAACGACGAGAAGGGTGGACGTATAAGCATGGCCTTGGTAGACGGCGGTCACGGAGGTGAGTCCCGGGCTAATGCCGGTGATATAGCCGCTTTCGTCAATTTGGGCGATTTTCGGGTTAGCCGTCGTAAACTGGGTTTCGCGGGTGACGTTCAACGTGTTTCCGTCCTCGCCGGTGAACAACGCCTCGATATCCAACTCACTGCCGACAGTTACTGAGTAGTCTTCCGAATCCAGGTAGAATTGTCCGGGGCCGGGCTGGGGTTCACCTGAGCCGTCATTAACCGTAACCGATAGAACGGCTCTAAGCCCGCCGTATTCGCCGACAATATCGGCGGTTCCGGAGGATATGCCCGTGAGCACGCCTGCCTTATCCACGTCGGCGATCTCCGGATTCAGAGAACTGAAGCCGGCAAAATACGTCACATCGGTGACGCTTCCGTCCGTATAAACGGCTTCGAGGACGCTCGGCTTACGCTCGCCGATCTCCAGCTTCACGGCCGAATCGACGAAGCGAAGGTCCGCCAATTCCAGATCACCAGGCTCTTGGCCAGTTCCCGAGAGCTTAACCAACTGCATGCGGTATTTTCCCTCTTCCTTCACTTGGCCCGACAGGATGAAGCCTCCGTCCGGAGTGGGGGATCCTTTTCCTACGGCGGCAAGTCCCGGAGCCGCATATTGCAGTTTGCCGGTCAGCTCGCCATCCTGGTTGATGAAGGAGATCTGGTATTGATACTTCGAATCTTCCTTGCGGGTCGAACTGCCTAAAAGAGCGTATCCGTCCTTTGTGGTCACTAATTGTCTGTAAGAGCCGTTGTCGTCGCGGGGAGAATAGTTTTTCTCCCAAACGATATTGCCATCTGCATCCGCTTTCAGGAGAAAAGCGGTTCGTTCATCGTTTGGATACATCAACCCGTATACGATATAACCTCCGTCCGCCGACAATTGAGCCGAATAGGCGGCGCGGCCGGTCTGCGGAGCGGGTTGCTTCTGCTCCCATTCGACTTCACCTTGGGCGTCCACCTTCACGATCACGGAGGCGTCCGCGTCCGAGTTGATCACGCTGTCGATATAGCCTACCGCCAATAACCCTCCGTCGGGCGCGGTGATGACCTCATTAAAAACCTGGTTATTTCCTTCCCCAAAGCGGTACGTTTTAAACCAAAGCTGGTTTCCTTCATTGTCGACCTTAAGCAGGTAGGCGGGGGCTTCCCAATACGAATTGACGCTGTACCCGGTAACGGCAAAACCTCCGTCCGGGGTTTCCGCCACGGATCCCGCATATAAATGCGTTCCGATATATAGGTCTTTATAATAGCGGGCCCATTCGATTTGTCCTTGGCCGTCAAGCTTGGCCAAATAAGGAAGGGTGATCGGTCTCTCGGTTCGGTCGGTGATCGCACCGGTTACGAGATATCCTCCATCCTGCGTCTGGATAATTTGGCGGGCCTCAACGCCCTCCTTGGTGTAGTCTCCGGTGATCTGCAGCCGTTGCTCCCACTCCACGGCACCATCCTCGTCCGCCTTGACCACATACCCTACCTCTTCGCCGCCGTTATCGGCAGCGCCAACCGCGGCATAACCCCCATCAGTAGTGGGGATCACCGAACGCCCCTGGGGAGAAGCGTAGCTTTCGCCGTACTCTCTGCTCCACTCCACCTCAGCTTCGAGAGCCTTCTCCGATAGAGAAGCGGCGGCCTGGCTGGAGCCGGCCCATCCGGTCCAGGCTAACAAGCAGCTCAGTGATAATAGGGCCATTCCTTTTAAACGGTGCAACATCAACATTCCCTCCCAATTTTGTTTTTTTAAGGGATATTTCTTTCTTTTATTATCCCGGAAGAGGGAACCGGGAGGGAATCCCGCTTTGTCCTTAATTTTGGCGGATTGGAGAGCGCCAGTTAGGGCGGGACGACTGGGAGAAAAGGCTGTGAAGTTAAAAGAACTGTAGCGATCCATCAAAGCACAAAGAAATAGACTGCCCTCCAGACAAAGGATGCGGTCTATATAAGTCTACTGCTCATTACGTCTCTTTACAGGCACCCATACTTCCACTTCTGCGTCTGCCGGATTTCCGTTAAGCAAAATTTCTGCGACTGGAGCGCCGGAATATTCCCACTCATAAGTATCCGTTAAGATGGTCCCAAAAGCCTGATCCTCCAGTTTATCAAAAGCCAGGCGCGACAAACCGCCGCCGCCCGATAGAACCAAATATTCGCTTTCCGGGAACCATACTTCTTCTGCCCCGTCCGGCAAGGGCCGGGAAGATTGGACGCCGGCATAATAAAACGCAGTGTCGTGATTCATGGCCACGGCAGCGTAACCGTAGAGGCTTTCTGCCAATGGACGCAATGCCGCCATTTTCCCGTTGTCTACGGTGCTTTTGAAAAACGAAGTCTTCTGGTTGGAAAAATACGGCGAGTGGACGCTTGCTGCGCCTGTCAATGCGGTTTTAAATCCGATCATACGGAAAGATGCCTTTCTTTCAATGTTGAAGTTGCTCATTTTTAACTGCCTCCATAAGGTTCATTTTGAATGCGCATATAGCGTAGCATGCCAAATATGACAGCAGTATGGCATACTTGAGGAGGAGGTGCGGCATGAAAATAGACCGTTTAATTGCGATAATCGTCATATTGTTGGAACACGAGGTTATCAGTGCGCGGGAACTGGCCGAGAAACTTGAGGTTAGCAGACGAACCATCTACCGCGATATCGATACATTGACGTTTGCCGGGCTGCCCATCTTCACCCATCAAGGAGCAACGGGCGGCGTTGGCCTGATGAAATCGTATAAAGTGGACAAAAAGTTGTTTACGCGTACAGACGTTCAAACACTGGTAACCAGTTTGAAAAGCTATAAGCAGCTGTTTAATCATAAAAAAATTGTCCATGTCCTGGAGAAATTGAGCGCTATTGGTCATGAAGACGGGACACCGATTCCGGAAGGAAAGTTTGTTGTCGATTTATCGTTGAATCAGGGAAATGAATCGTTGCGCACGCTGCTGAGCCATGTGGAAACGGCCTTGAATGAAGATCGCTGCCTGATCTTTGATTACGTTGATAAGGCGGGCCATGTAAGTTCCCGAAAAGTCGAACCTTACCGGGTCGTATTCAAAGAAAGCAGCTGGTATCTGCAAGGTTATTGTGTTGAAAAAAGGGATTACCGGATATTCAAACTGGCTCGTATGAGCAAACTGGAAGTTTCTCCGGAAACTTTTGTGCCGCGGGATTTTTCGCCGCTTCCGATGGATGGAGCGGATTGGATGAATCAAGATTGGGTTTCGGTTACGATCCGTATTGACCGCTCTATGATGGACAAAGTGATTGAGCGATTTGGCGAAGGAAATGTAATCAAGGTAGAGGGAAATACTTGCTTGGCTGCGTATCCTATCATTCCTAATGAATTTGGTTACGACAAGCTGCTCGCTTTTGGGGATAAATGCGAAATTGTGGGGCCATCCGAAGTGCGGGAGGGTTTTCGGCAATACGTTGGGAGGATTCTGGCAAAGTACGAGCAATAACAATAAAATTGTTAAAATCATTTCTTACCCGGCTGCCAAATTCTGTTACAATAAGCATGTACACGAAACTGGCTTATAAGGGTGGTCGGCTAATCTCCCGGAAGGGAGGTGATGCCTGTGGCGATTAAAGACACTTTGATGATCATGATCAGTTTTGGCGCGCTAATCATTGCGCTGTTGACGTTGGTTGTGGCCATTATAGCGCTTAATCAAAACACAAAGAAATAGACCGCCCTCCACGCAAAGGATGCGGTCTATTTCGATCGTAGCACCTTAGCACAGCCGACCGCTCTTTAAGGCGGCAAGTGTACAGGGAGTCCGTGTTGCGAGCACGGCTCCTTTACTATTTTTATCGTAGCACAAGCTTTACTATACCTCAATGCTTAAAATCCGGGTTTAACATATAATGGGAATACTGTGGTTACAATAAGTCAATCTGGTATCAGGGAGTTCAATATGTTGTTATTTGAATCATGAAGAAACCGATCTTTCTCCTGCTTTTAGGAGCGCCGGCTCTTTTATTGCTGCATTGGAACAAAATCCGAATCACGACTGGGACGATCTGAAAAAAGATTATCCGCAAGGTCAAAATAACAATAAAGAGTCGAACGCTGCTGACCTTCAAAGTATTGAGCAAATCAATCATATGCTGCAACCCCCCAATTTGGACGATGATGTAAGATGCCAGTATATTTACAGTGTTTTGGCGTTAACGCCGTATAACCACTTGGATACTCTGCTAAAGTTTTTGGATGACGAGGATATGTATGTGCAAGAACGGGCATGCGACATTTTGGGTTATCACAAATATTTGCCGGCTAGAGAGAAATTAAGAGAGCTTTCACAACATGGAATGCATAATGGAAAGCTTGCCGCCAAGCGCGCGCTGGCCCGATTAGGGCAAGGATAAGCTAAGGAGGGAATCGAATGAAGGATAAGAAATCCAAGCCCGCTTCATTTGGAGTTTTTAGTTATGACGAGGATTTCAAATCCTATTAAAAGAACCGAAAGTGGGTGTGGGGATGGGGAATAGTATTTCATTACCCGAAGATCCGGCTTATTCCGTTGAAGATTTGCATATGTCCAATGGATTGACTTCCGTTTTTATTGAGGTCCTTGCTTTAAGCGGGTCGATCTTAGCTACAACAAACCGAGAGAAAGAACTGGTCATCTGGTTGGCCCAGAGGGATCAAGCTTGCGTTGGGATTGGAACGGTGGGTTTTGACATTGATGAAATGCCGTGGACAATCGACTCTTTTGAAGCGGAGAAAGAATTTATGCTTAGAACTATTGCATCAGCTATGGACGGGTTAGGATGGGAACGGCTCAATTATGAACCTAATCAAGAAATGGTCCAGAGATGCTTGCAACAATTTGAATTAATGATTAGTGCTTTTGAAAAAAGAAGTGTCGATATAAACAACTACTTGGAATGGTCTGAGATTGAAGAAGGAGATGACAGCCCCACCATTCCATACGGTTATCCGAAATGCGATAAGCATGGTGTCTATCTCTCGTGTCATGGATGTATACTTTGCAATAATAGTTAATTCATATCGCAATGAGGTGGTTTTATGGGGCTAGATTACAGTTTTGTTGTCGTCACACATAAAAGGGAACAGGATAAAATATTCGAATACATAAAAACCAAAATCAAAAGTGATCATCACTTAGCAGATTTGCGTCAAAATTTCTTTGATATGATAACGACTTTTTATACTCGATATAGTCGTTTTTTGGAATGAACCTGGTGTACTCCTGGGAGAGGAGCATTTACGAAATGAAATTAATGCACGATACTTTATCCGTTGAGATTGAGATGGAGGTCAGGAAGGAGTACAAAAAGATCTCCAAGCATAAAAGAGTGTTAATGCCGGTGCTGGATTACAGAGTTGATCTCTACGTTAATGGACACAAATTTGATGAAGATGAGGTTTTTGTGGAAAAAGTTTTTTTTCAATCATTGCTTAGTCCAGGCAAATATCCGATGTTTACATGCACGTGTGGAATATTTGGCTGCGGGGGATATTACGTGGATGTTTTCCATGAAGATGACGCTGTTATCTGGCTTACAGAGCAATCCCCGTTTATGGATAAGTCTTTACCGTCTTCAAAACGATTTGTTTTCTCACGCAACAATATAATTGAGTTTGCTGAACAATTAGTTGAAAAGCTGGAAGAAGTCAGACATATTAGCGAATCGCATGAACTAAACTTTCAATACGACCGGGGAAAATATTTGGACACCATACGAAATTTCGCAACTTGACACTTGCGAATTCTCGGGCCCAATCCGGCAATCGTATAGAAAGGTAGCGTAAGGCGTTCGATCCAGGCTGTTTTGATTTACTGGTTCAGCTGCCGACGCCAGAGAGAACGTCGGCAGCCGTTTACGCTTGTTGGAGTCAACCCAACTCCGCTTCTATAGAATTAATTGGCGGGCTTAAGCTCGGTGGCTAGCTTGTCCGGAAAATTGCCCAGCCGGTCGAGATACGTATTCCAGTTCGCTCGCCAGCTGTCTACCGGTAAGCTTAGTATAAAAGATGACGACGTGTTAGCCGGAACGGGCGCTGTAAAGTAAATGCATTGCCTGAATATTTTCAATGTGATAACATAAAAATAGAAAAAGGACCGGTTGCAGCCGGTCCCCTGTACAACCACCGCTAAAAGAGCGGGCAGCCAGATTCAGGTCATTGGAAATGAGCCGTCATCCTAATCACAGGGCGGCTCATTTCCTTTTATGGAAAGACAGCACGGCAATCAGAAACATGCCGAATGCGAGCATCAAGGATAATGCTTCATATACTGTCATAGCCTCACCTCCCTTCCGGGAGATTTGGCTGCCGCCCTGTTAGCTGATATGTTGTACAAACCAAATTATACCATAGAAACTAATGGTAGATAACTGAAATGATGGAATAAGCTCTAATGAAAATAACGATGGACAAGGCGATTCTGTGGCTATCACCCAAGAAGCGTCAAGTACTAGGGAACCAAAAATTAGATTTATCAGGGTATTCACCGGTCGGGCTAGGGAGGTTTTGCCGAATGATCGGCCCTTGCTATCTACATGGGGCATTAATTCCTAAGTTTAGAGATCACCTCATGGAGTTTGCGTATTATCCAGTGATACGTCATGGATTAAGCAACCTGAACGTTGGGCCTAAAACTCTTACCTTAGAAGAGGCCGAGGCTACGGTAAAGGATTTTACCAAATGGAGATTCCCGATTGTGTGTCTTGGCGGAAGCAAGAGCTCCGTTCCTTTTTTCGATTATCATATTGCCCTCGGGTTTGGTGAGAGCGAAAGGGAGGTTACCATTGGCGAGTTGCTGGTGCGCGAACCTGTCCACGAAAAATGCCGTTAAAGGCATTTTATTGGCTTATTTTACCTTAGTAAATGACAAAACGGGAATCGAAAAGATGCGGGTTCCTTTTGTGTTGCCCGGTTTGAGGGGGGAAGGGTTGAAGATTGAGATCGATCCGTCTAAAACTTAACCTTTTAAAACTATCAAAAATATTACCCTCAAAACTCATTAAATTCAATTATAAACTCCTCCATAATAGAGCTAAGGTTATTTTTAGAGGAGGGGAAGAAACAATGCAATTTCCAGCATGGCTGCAAAGCGCAATTCAGCAAAGGCTGGATGACGTGTCGGCACGGATCGCACGTGATCCTGAGATGCGTAAACTTCGTGCCGAAGAACATTCGGCTTTTGAGGCGATGTTTCCCGACGAGGATAAAAAGAAGCTGCCGGAGTATATGGATTGGGAGGATAAGCATCACTTCAGGCGGGCTTTAGAGAATGAACTTTTGTACATGCAAGGCATTAAGGACGGGATTCAACTTGTCATTACCTTGCTGGACGAAACTGCGGAATATCAGTAAAATCTCAAGTGAGCGCCTTCGTATTAGCGATTTCGCCGGCATCTGGAATTCTCCAAAAGACGGATTTCCGGAGAGCGATGTCACTCCATCGTATCCTGCGATCCGTCTTCTTTTATCAGTGTTTGTTTACCGGGAATTTTAGCGTAACCCTGGTCCCCTGATTCACTTCACTTTGTATCGATAATCCGTATTCCGGGCCGTACATCACTTTTGTACGATCATGCACATTTTTAAGTCCATAGCCTGTAGGTTTGGATTCAAGCAATTGAACAAGGCGTTCCGGTTCTATACCGATTCCATTGTCTTCTACCTGAAAAACGATACAACCATCCTCCAATCTGCCCGATAGTTTAATCTCTCCACCCTTGCCCCTGTTTTCGATTCCATGAATTATCGCATTCTCCACAAGCGGCTGAAGCATCAGGTTAGGCATATGATAGGCGAGAATGGCTTCGTCTATTTGATACTCTACATCGAAGCTGTTGCTGTGCATAATCAATTGGATCTTCATATACGACTGCACATTTAAAATCTCATTCGCTACCAGTATCATATTGTCGCCCTTATTGAGCGTCGTGCGATAAAACGTGGATAAGAGCTGGGCCATTTCGCTAATGTCGGTTGCATGGATCCGCAGCGCACGCCAATTGATCAGCGAGAGCGAGTTGTAGAGGAAATGAGGATTGATCTGGGCCTGCAGAGCTTTCATTTCGTATTCCTTACGCGCTATTTCTTCTCGGTACACTTTATTGATCAAGTCCTCCGTTTTGACGACCATGTTTCCGAAGCCCCGGATCAGATCCCCGATCTCATCCTTGGAGTCACTATATACAGTCACTTCCAACGATCCTTCCTCAACCGTCTTCATATTATTTCGCAGATGCTGAATCCTGGATATAAATTTGCGTGAGAACAGGGAGCCAGCTACAGCTACCGCGGCTATGCAGGCTATAATCATGAGCAGAACGGTCGAGACGATCCGCCAGGCTGAATTGGTAATCAGACCTGTAGGTTTGTACAGGAATACCGTCCACCCAGAGGTAGAAATGCTTGAATGCAGTACGGTATATTTCTCTCCATTCCAATCCAATTCCTCTACGGACGGTTCCGTGAAAAGAGAAGCAGGGTACTCTTGTTCCGAGGAATATACAGCTTGCCCCTCACCATCCAATATAAGGAGCTTCGCTCCCTGAGCCTCCAACGTTTCAAAAGGCTGCATAAGACTCTCATAGTTGATGCATGCATACAAAATATTATCTTTCGGATTTCTCTCTTTCGTATTAAGAATCCGGGTGACGCTAAAAATTTTATCGTTGTCAGAAAACCACAATACATTGGTGGAGTTCATGACCGGCGGATACCAGTCAGTATTCTTGATTTCATCAATAGGGTGTACCGTTTGCCCATGCTGATGGAGATTGCTTCCCGTATATAGCGTGAGCTGTTCGATGCTTGTGTTCAAATTGCGTGCGGTATAGAAATTCTGATCGATCACGTTGACGAAAGTGTCGTACATTTCAAAAGTACTGGTATACGTATGGTTGGCGGCATTTACGATTTCCTGATTGAATCTCAGAAAGTTTACGATTTTATTGTATGCTTCCAGTTGACTGTTAAGGGTTAAAGCGCTTTGATTCAGGGCGGCGTTCAAATCGGATTTCGACTGATTGATGAGCAGCGATCTTGTCTCCGAGAAACAGAAGCTCCCCAGTACGATGACCGGAATCATGCTGATTAGCAAAAAGGCGAGTTTGATTTTCGTCTGAAAGTTCAAGTCATGGATATACTTCTTGAGAGATCGCCAGATTTGCATGTTAGTCCTCCACGGATTCAAGGTCACCTTGGTTATACTGTCTGAATTTCTCGGGGGTATGGCCATAGAAATCCCGGAAATTCTGACAGAAGTAAGAGATGTTGCGGTAACCCACAGCGCTACATACATCGGCTATCTTCAAATGGGTGTTTGTCAGCAGTTCCTTTGCCTTCTGCATGCGTACGTTTTTAATGTACTTGTTGATCCCGCAGCCGGTCGTTTTCTTGAACATCGAGCTTAAATAATGGGGGGACAAATATACTCTCGAGGCAAGAAGCTCCAGACTCAGATCCTCGGCAAAATGATCCTCAATATACTGTCTTATAGACATGATATCCTTATTCTGGGCAGGCTCCGCATTCCCGAAGCTGTGTTCAAGGTGGACGACTCCTTCCCAAACAATGCTCTTGATATCTCTCAAATCGTCAGCTTTATATATTTTATCAATCCCCAGATGGATTTCCCGCTCCGATGCTTTTATGGAAGACATCATACTTTGATATACCGTTGAAAAGGTATGCTTGACATACAATTGCGAAAACCGAATCTGTCTTAAGTATTTCTGATAGAGCAACTCTATGTTGGCTTTCAAGCTAAAAATATTTCTGTCCTTTATATTGCTGCGGATTTGTTCAATAATCTGGGTGTCGGACAGGTCGGGAAATAGCTGCTCGGAGAACAGAAGTTCATTCTTCGTGTCAAACACGAAGGTATCCGGCAGGAAGAAGCGGTATTCCATCAATTGCTCCAATTCCGGCAGAATCTCGGACAGGTCCTGTATGGCGGTTAACCCTTTTTTAATGCCAATGTAACAGGTTGCTCTATATTTCATCAAAATATGATCATGAATACGCGTTGCCAGCTTTTGATAGGAAATACTTGAATGAACACCGCTTTGCTCAGGGAACAGCAGTAGACTCTGGCAGCCGTTCATGTTTAAATAGTCGGCTGGGGTATCGAGCAGGGAGAGCAGAAATTCCTCGAATTCCGGATCAGCGTTCTCAAAGAAATTTTTCTCGAATTCCAGCAGGAGCATTCCTTCATAGTAGGTAGGGAAGTCATGCCACAATCCTTGCATGGACGGCGGTTCCCCGATGCCGTTAACCAAGGTAAAGAGAATATGTTTCTTTACATAAGCCTGTTTCATCTGCGAGGCTTCGTCCTGCTGCTGCCGGTCAGTCAATTCGTCTATCACTTTTTTTATCGTCGTTTGGAAAGCTTCGACATTGATCGGCTTGAGCAGATAATCGGAGACTCCCAAAGCTAAAGCCGTCTTGGCATATTCGAATTCAGCGAAGCCGCTGAACAGAATGACCTTGAGCCCGGGGTGAAGCTCCAGAGCCTGTCTCGTTAGCTGCAGACCGTCCATCTGCGGCATCCTTACATCGGTAAACAAGATGTCGACGGATTGCCGCTTCAAGTAATCGAGTGCTTTGGGGCCATTGTCTGCCGTCTCCAGCTGAAGAGGGAGACCCAACTCTTTAATAAGGAAGGCGATCCCTTCGCGTTCTTCTTTATGATCGTCTACCACCAGAATCGTTAACATTATATCCTCCTGCTTCATGTACAGCATGATTTTGCTTTACAGCATGATTTTACTTTACCGGTTATCGAACGGGCAATTTGACCTGGAGAATGCGAGTATTTTTTGATATAAAACGTAATTTTTTTTCGTTTACGTTTATTCATGTCAATCATAGAATAAATTTGTACTTATGGAATTCAGGTTTTTTAGCAAGCCGGCGCTTTGAAACCGTTTTAAAATCGTGTGAGTTAAACGCTATTAAATTTAATAAGATAAAAATAGGGAGGTCTATCGATGTTATCAAAAACAAAGCGTGCAAGTTCACTTGTGTTGGCAGCGCTACTGGTGGCAGCGTCCCTCGCCGGTTGCCAAAACTCCGACAAGGGAAATAACAGTTCTGCAGCAGCTACTGCGAATGCTCCTGCTTGGGAAGAAGCGATGACTACTCCTTTTGGGAAATATCCCGAGACCGTAACTTATACAGTGGGTCAAACGGCATCGAACTATTCGATGCTGGATGGAACTCCTTATGAGAAGGATAACGCTACGGACAATGTCTGGACAAGATACTTCAAGGAGAAGCTTAACGTACAGAACATTGCAAAGTTCGAAGCCAATGACGGAACAGACTACAACCAGAAAGTATCGATGGCGATCGTCAGCGGCGAAATTCCGGATATTATGGTCGTTCCTGATTATTCAACATTACAGCAGTTGTATGAGAACGATTTGATCGCTGATCTTACAGAAGCATATAACAATACGGCAAGCGACCGGATTAAAGAGATCTATGATTCCTACGGCGGACGTGTACTGGAGAATGCCAAATTCGACGGTAAATTGATGGCGATTCCAACTACGGAAATTTCTCACGGTCCGGGGGTCCTCTGGCTGCGGAAGGATTGGATGGACAAATTAGGACTTAAAGAGCCTAAGACGTTGGAAGATGTGGAGAACATTATTACGCAGTTCATTGAAAAAGATCCGGGCGGTAACGGACCGGGAAAAACGGTTGGCCTCGTCGTTGACAATGAGAACGTTGCCGGTATTTCCGGCGGCCAATATTCGTTGAACAACATCTTCTCCTTATACGGAGCGTACCCGAAACAGTGGATTGACGACGGCAGCGGAAATGCGGTATATGGTTCGATCCAGCCCGAAATGAAGCCTGCGCTTACTAAAATCGCCGACATGTACAAGAAAGGCCTGATCGACCGCCAGCTCGCGGTTCGTACAGGGGATGACCGTAAAGCGCTGCTTACTGGCGGCAAGAGCGGTTCCTTCCTGGATAACTGGTGGGGAAGCTGGACAGTAGCGGATACGCTTAAGCTTAATCCGGATGCAGAGTGGGTATCTTATGTAGCTCCGCAGTCCGAGGATGGTTCGCTTACGATGTTCACCGGAAATCCTTCCAGTAGCTACCTGGTTGTGCGCAAAGGCTTCGAACATCCTGAGGCAGCCGTAAAAATGGTCAGTCTCCAATTTGATTATCAGCGCTATCAAGAGAAGGACGAAGCGACTCTGAAAGAGTTCGAGGATTATAGCAATCTTAACGTAGGTGGATCTCCGATTATGGTTAATATCGACTACTATGACGCTTTCTACCGCAACGTTGACATTATGAAGGAAGCCCTGGAAACAGGCGATGCCAGCAAATTGATCAGCAACAATGACATCAACGCGTATAATTCTTACAAGAGATATCTTGACAGCGTGAAGAAAGGCGAGGCTCCGGATTCGGTAGCATGGGCAGGTTATGCATCCAGCATTAGTACAGCGAGCATGGTGAAGGAGGCGAATATCAAGGAGGTCAATCCGGTGTTCTTTGGAACGACGCCTTCCATGTCATTGAAATGGCCGACCTTATCCAAAATGGAACTTGAAATGTATTTGAGAATTATTACCGGCGATCAGACTCCCGATGCCTTCGATAATTTTGTCGACAGCTGGAAGAAGACCGGTGGCGATATCATTACCAAGGAAGTTAATGAAGCGCTCGCTTCCAATTGAAGTTGAAAGAGATGATCCTTAATGAAGAATAAAAAAGATCAAGCAGCCTTCCACTTCATGATGCTGCCTGGCATGATCTTTCTGATTATATTCTCGTTTATTCCGATGTTTGGAATTGTAATGGCATTTCAGAACTATATTCCTGCCAAAGGGATCGGCGGCTCAGCCTGGGTAGGCCTGGATAACTTCAAGTTTATGCTGCAAATTCCCGACAGCAAACTGATCTTTGCCAATACCATTATCATTGCTGTGTGGAAAATTGTTGCGGGAACGTTGGTATCCATCATTTTTGCTCTCTTGCTGAATGAAATGCGCGTACGTTTTGCCAAACGTTTTATGCAAACGGTTGTTTACTTGCCGAACTTTCTGTCCTGGGCGATTCTGGCTACCGTAGTGATGAATATTTTCTCTTATGAGGGCCCGATCAATACGTTCCTCGGCTGGTTCGGCATTGACCCGATCCTATTCATGGCCAGCAACGACTGGTTCAGACCGATGCTGGTTCTAACGGATGTATGGAAGGGATTCGGATATGGATCGATCATCTACCTGGCCTCATTGACGTCGATTGATCCGGGCCAATATGAGGCAGCCTCCATTGACGGAGCAAATCGCTGGAAGCAGCTGTGGCATATTACGCTTCCGGGCATGATGCCTACGATTATTCTCGTTACGACCCTGAACCTGCCTAATGTACTGAATGCCGGGTTCGACCAGATCTTTAACCTGTACAATCCGCTGGTTTATGAGACTGCGGATATTATTGATACCTACGTGTACCGGGTAGGTCTCGTGGAAAGACAATATAGCTTGGGAACGGCAGTAGGCCTTTTACGGTCGGTGGTCGGTATTATCTTGATTCTTTCCGCGAATAAGCTAGCTCAAAAACTTACTGATTATCGCATTTTCTAGAAGAAGGGGGTGGCTCCCATTACCGCTCAAATCGTAAAAAGCCGCATTGCAGATATTATTATTTGGATATTATTGCTGGCGTTTACCTTATCTTGTCTAGTTCCTTTGCTTAACCTGGTAGCTATATCTTTCAGTGATAACGCGGCAGCTTCCGCGAATCTGGTCAGTATTTTTCCGGTCAATCCGACGTTAAGTTCCTATGAGAAATTGCTATCGGATTCCCAGTTTTGGCGTTCGTTCATGATCTCGGTCGAACGGGTAGCCTTAGGTCTGCTCGTCAATATGACGCTAATGATTTTTACCGCTTACCCGTTATCGAAGAGCCCGAGGCAGTTCGGCGGCCAGAAGGTGTACATGAACATCGTTATTTTCGCCATGCTGTTCTCTGGCGGTCTGATCCCTACATTTATGGTGGTCAAACAGCTTCATTTGCTCGATTCCATTTGGTCCCTGATTTTGCCAGGGGCCGTTCCGATCGGCAACGTCATCCTGCTGATGAACGCATTTCGCGGGGTGCCGAAGTCGCTTGAAGAAGCGGCCACGATTGACGGGGCTTCGCAATGGAGAATCCTGATGCGCATTTTTCTTCCCGTTGTGTTGCCTACGTTGGCGACGGTCATGCTGTTTACGATTGTTGGCCATTGGAACGATTATTTCGGCGCACTGGTCTATATCAACAAAACTTCAAACTATCCGCTGCAGACCTATATTCAGCAGCTGAGCGTAGAGGTTCAGAACATTACCGATCCGGAGAAACTAATGGAGCTTGCGAAGATCTCCGACCGGACCTTGAACGCAGCCAAAATCGTAGTTTCTACTTTGCCGCTGCTGATGATTTATCCGTTCATGCAGAAATATTTCGTTTCAGGGATTGTAGTAGGTTCTGTCAAAGAATAGACTTGAAGTAAAAGAATGGGACTGTTTACCAGGGGCCGCTGTGATCTTTCATGGCGGCCTTGTATTTAAGCGATTAAGGCGAATTCAGGAGGTTAATTATGAGCAGTCATCAACCGAACAGCAACATTCTGGATGCAATGAGAATATTCGTACCCGCAGAAGCGAATCGGGCTGTTTCTTTTACGAATAAAGAGGCGGCATATTATTTTACGCAGTCTCATGATACGAATCATGCGGAGCACTCTTTCTTTGCGGGGATGAACATCGCCAAGAACCGGATTTTTGGCGGCTATGCTCTGACTGCGGACCATAAAGCACTGGACAACCGAAAGTCCGAGGTTTGGGTTTATCCTTACAAAATGGAACGGATTCACGAAGGAGGCCTCAAGGAAGAACTGTGGATGTTCGACTACAAGAACATACTGGAGATTCAAGTTGCCGGAGCCGAGCGTACGATCGGAATTCATTTCACGGGGGAGAAGCTTAAGCTGCTGAGCCAGCAAGAGACAAATGTCTTCTTCCAGTCGATGGAGGGGGATTGGATCATTGCCGTAAGCTCCAAGGACGGGCAAGCCGTTCAACTTAAGCAGGGCATTTTAACTACCGGGGCAAATGCCGGCGGATTCTATATCGCGGCGGAGAAGACGGCGGATGAAGCGGTAGCCTTGATTCATGGTACCAGAGACAATAGCCTCCAATGGAAAACTGCACGTATGAAACGGATGGAGGATTTTCTGCAGCACAATGTTCATCTGGAGAGCGATGATAAGGACCTCGCTCTGGCGCTGGACTGGATTCATATGACGATGGATCAGTTGGTTACCAGACAGCAGGGCGACGGCATATATGCCGGTCTGCCCTGGTTCAATGAATATTGGGGAAGAGACCAGTTTATATCTCTGACCGGGGCCTGTCTCGTTACCGGACAGTTCGAGAAGGCCAGAAATATATTGCTGTCCTTTGCCGAGTTCCAGAATACGGATAAGAATTCGGTCTTTTTCGGTAGAGTGCCAAACATCCTGGCTCCTCAAAATATCGATTACCATACGACGGATGGTACACCGCGATTTATTATCCAGTTGCAGGATTATGTGAAATACTCCGGGGATACGGATGTTATCAAGGAACTATACCCTGCCGTATGTAATAGCATCGAGAGCTCCATTAAATATTGGGTGGATGAAAAGGGCTACCTGATGCACGCCGCTAATGAAACTTGGATGGATGCGAGGGATGCCGACTTGAACTCGTATTCACCGCGTGATACCCGCGCTAATGACATTCAAGCGCTTTGGTACAATCAATTGCGTGCAGGCGTTTATTTCGCCGAATTTATGAACGACACGGAGAATGCCGTCAAATGGAATGGCATCGCCGAGAAATTGCAGCATCATTTCGGCATCGACTTTCGGGATCAGGCGCATCCATTTTTGGCGGATCGTTTAGACGCGCATGATCAGGCGGAATTCTCATTAAGGCCGAACCAATTGTTCGCCTTCGAACTGTTTGAAGACCATGAGTTCAAATGCCAGGCAATCCGCACGGCTTGGGAAGAACTCGTCTACCCATGGGGCGTTTCTTCTCTGGAACGGCATCATCCGTTGTTCCATCCCTTTCATTTGACGCCTCATTACCATAAAGACGCGGCTTACCATAATGGTGCCGTGTGGCTCTGGTTGAACGGCATAGCCATGCAGCGCATGATTGAACTTGGACAGGAAGAGACGGCGTACAAGCTGTTCAAGAACATGAACTGGCAGGCCTTGAATCTTGGGGTAGTCGGGGGATTGTGTGAAAATATGAACGCCTATCCGCATGAAGGCCAGAGCTGGGCCAAGCTGACAGGTGCCTATTTGCAGGCCTGGTCGAATGCCGAGCATCTTCGCGTATGGTATCAGTACTTCTTAGGCATGCGTCCTGATTTGATTCATCATACCTTGACGATCGCGCCTAGAATTCCTGTTGAATTGCAGTCGCTGAATTACTTGGTGAAGGCAGGCAAAGGCGTTATAGAGGCAAGCTACAAGAAAGATGCAGTTAACCGGGCATACCGCTACGCCTTTAAGCATATCGCACTGCAGGCCATGATCGACATATCCCCATTCGAAATCGTAAAAGTTGATGTTGAGCCGAGCTCGGTATTGACTCTAAACGTAGGCGCCGACAGCTTAAAAATCACTTTGCAGGATTCGAACGGTAAATTCGTTGAACTTGACGTATCAAAGTCTGAAGACCGTGCTAAGCACGCAGCGCAGAACAATCGGTACTTTCACAATGTGAAGTTTGCAGAGCCGTTAAGTTTGGAGCATCACCCAGTAATTGGAGAAAACGATATAAGTTGAATTTAAAGCTATGACGATGGCCGATGTCCACGATGATATGGAGCAGATAAAAACAGCGGCTTGCTTCCGAAGAAACAAGCCGCTGCTTTATTGCCGGCCTTGTTATGGTGTCATATGCTCCCACAACGCTTGGAACGCACCGGGTTCGACTTCGAAAAAGACCGGTGCATTGCCGTAGCGTACCAGTCCCCGGCCGAACAGCGTCAGTTCCACGCGGGTATGGTCCTTGAGCGTCAGATAGAGTGATTTGCGGTTAACGTCATCGTAGATGCCCTGATTTATCAGCGGTTCTGCTGCCAGCGGTTTGGCGTCCTGAAGGGCCGCTAGGAAGCTGCCTAGCGTTTCGTCGTTTGCCAGCGGCGTATACTGCTGCAGGCCGTTGTTCCAGCTGTCGAAGCTCTCCCATTTGGCCGAGGCGATCCGGTCTTCCAGATTCAGTTTACCGAGCAGATCAGCTCCGCTGCTTACGGTGATGCCGTTGGTATGCTCGAACAGCTCGGCATATACTTGGCCGTCGATCTCAGTATAGGACATAATCCGAAAGTCCGTATCGTACCCCTTTACGGCGTAGATGTCCGTTTCACCGATGTTGGAGGCCAACTCGATGTACTTATCCTTGCCGCTCCATTCATCGATGCCGCCCGTCGTCCGGCCGAGCTTATCGCCTCGCAGCGCAGTCGCGTCGGCGGCGTCGATGCGGGTTGCCGCCTGAGTATAAACGTTGCCTTTATAGACGACCAGAGGGATCATCTTCGCTTTGACACCGGAGTTCATATTCGGCAGCTCCATCTTGGGAATCACAACACTATCGGATGAGCTTGGGGGAGGCGTGTCTGGATTCACCCGGGCTACCTCGGTGCTTGGCGATGTCGGTTCGTTCGCTTGCTTCCAAAAGCCGGACGCAGTCACACCGATACCGGCAGCGAGTACGATGCTGGCGGCGATATAGGCCATTTTGCGCGGACGTTTCCGTTCTTGCTGCAGCTCCTGCAGTTTGTCTTCCATCCGTTTTTTCATCGCTTCATTCGTTGTCATCGTATCCACCGCTTTCTTATATTTCATCCGGAATTGTTCTTCATTCATGGCTGTTCTTCTCCTTCCAGCTTGAGTTTTAACAGCTGTCGTCCCCGCTGGAGCCTCATTTTCACCGCAGACTCGCTGATCCGCAAAATCTTGCTGATCTCCTGGACTCGGTAATCCTCGTAATAGTACAAATGAATGACCGCCTTATACTTCACGGGCAGCGCCATTACAAGATGGAGCAGTGCCGAATCTTCGGCAGCACCGGCCGTAACCGGCTCGGCGCCCTCCAGCTTAACCTCCCGCTTGCGCCAGCCTCTGCGAAGCAGCGTTTTGCAATGATTGGTGATCACCCGGATCAACCAGGCCTTTTGATGCTCGGCATCCTTGAACTCGGGTGCTTTTTCCATTAGTTTGATGAAGGCATCTTGAGTGGCTTCCTCCGCATCCTCACGGCTGCCCAGATAAACCATGGCAATCCGGAACAGCATGTTGGCGTAAGTTTCATAGCTCTTCATCACATGATTTCCCGGCCGGGTCATGGATCGCTGCATGGTAGCATTGTCCTCCTTTTACCAATAACACAGTTATGGACGGCAATCGGTCACATTTTGTTAGGAATAAAAATAAAAGGATGGGAGATTCTTTTACCTTCACTCTTAAAATTCATGTGCTATATTATGAACTGGAATCTCTTTTATAGAAGGGAAAATGAGGTGCCCGCCTATGAACATTTACCATTTCGAGGATGACCTAACTGATGCGATTTTAGATAAAGGGTATGACTATTATTTAAATGAAGCCGCCGGAGCTGAAAGAAGTGTTGCAGCAACTCCCCAAAGAGGAATTGATCGGAATTATCATGGATGTTGCACGGAAGGATGCATTCTTAAGAAATTCTCTTTTGCTCAAATATGCCAAGGTTGATGAGCAGCAGGAACTGGAAAATTGCTGCAGGCTCATTCAATCCATTGTCCGAAAATATGCGGGCCGGGATGGGTTTATCCCGTACGGGTTCAACCGCTGATTTTACGCGTGAGATGGGTGAAGCATTTGAGAGGCTGGAAATACGGACAACCCCTTGCTGGCCGTGGATATCGCCCTTTTGCTTATGGAGGAAGCCATAGAAGCATTCGGGTATGCCGACGACTCTGACGGAGATATTGGCGTTATGGCAGAAGAAGCGCTGGAACTAGTCGGGGAAATCGCCGAGGAAAGCCGCGACCTGGATGTGGAGCAAAGACAGCGGGTATTCGAGAAGTTAATGGAGCGGAGCGATGGCGAGATTTTTGAGGGCTGGGATGAATTCCACATTGGATTGCTGCGAATCTGTGCCGGCTTTGCCGATGTTGAAGCTTTGAGGAACAAGTTAAGAATGAAAATCGAACAATTGATTAGCCAAAACGCCGGCAACGAGCATAAAGATTACAGCAATGAAGGGATGCTGAGCATCTGGTTTGAAATGATCCAGCAATACGGCACGCCGGAAGAAGTCGAACAATTTGCTGTGGAGAATCTCCGGTTTTCTTTTTTTCGGGAATGGTATATCAAGAAGTTCATGCAGGAGGGGAATTTTCAGAAGGCCGTGGATCTGGCTTTGGAAGGGGAAGCCCAAGCTCAAGATCAAGCTCTCCCGGGACTGGTAACTCAATGGAAAAAGCTGCGATATGAGGCTTATAAACGGTTATCGCTTAAGGAAGAGCAGAAAACCTTGGCTGAGGAGCTGTTGCTGGACGGAGATTTTGGATATGATGAAGAACTGAAACAATTGGCCGGCGGTGATACGGCAGCCCTTTATCATCACCTAAAACAAGAGCTGCAAGCGAAAAAAGGATTGGCAAAGCAAAGGGTTGTATCTAAGGCTGATTGAAGCGGAAGACGACCTGGACGAGCTCCTGGCGTACGTGAAGGAGTATCCGGGCGAAATTGAAAGATATGCCGACCGGCTGGCGAAGCGGTTTGAGATCGAAGTGATCGCTTTGTATCAGCAGCGGATTCGCTTGGAGGCCAGCGCCGCTTCCAAACGCAAAGAATACCAACGCGTATGCGGCATCATTAGAAGATATCAAAAAATAGCCGGCAGCGCCCGTCAACGCCAAATGATCGAGGAAATATCGGATTTATATAGCGGCAAACCGGCCTTTTTGGACGAGTTGAGCCAAATCCATGACGGGTTAAATTAATGAGATTCTCCCTTGCGGGGGAGTTTTTTGTTCAATTTAGAAGTCGCGCCGCTTGGCTATACGGCCAAATTGACCGATTATTCATGGATGGATATTAGGAAATCTGTGGGAGAAAAAGGTTTTTGGGCGATTGAGATCGAAATAGGTGCGTAAGGCTATGTACCTTTAACGAGAAAGATACGACGATGTAGCCTTGAAGTACTGAAGAGTAATCAATTGGTTGGTAAAAGCGGGAAATAACAGCGGTGCGAACCCCAAGCTCACATAAAATCCCCGGGACATTCGCACCTCTTGCCCGGCGCGGGATTGCGGGATTTTGCGACAGATTCACCCTGTTTTTAAACCACAAAAAAGGAGATTCGCACTAAAGCGTTTCCAAACCTTTGCTGGATGTGGGGGTTAGATGGACGGAGTCGCTCCCTGTGTGGGAGCGTGGATTGAAGCCGGACCGCTAACGTAGCAAGCCAGCCGCTGGATTGTCGCTCCCTGTGTGGGAGCGTGGATTGAAGCTTGTACCTTGAGGTATTTCATGCCGTCCAGGAAAAGTCGCTCCCTGTGTGGGAGCGTGGATTGAAGCTCTCCCGGCCTTGATGTAATCATCAACGGTCCAGCGTCGCTCCCTGTGTGGGAGCGTGGATTGAAAGAAAAAGGCCGAATTGAGTATCGGTCACAAGGTAAGGTCGCTCCCTGTGTGGGAGCGTGGATTGAAAGCGGACGCGCGAACTGCAGCTGATCCTCGACGCCGTCGCTCCCTGTGTGGGAGCGTGGATTGAAAGTGAAACAGCCCAGCATTTGCCATAATGAAAAACAGTCGCTCCCTGTGTGGGAGCGTGGATTGAAAGAATTTGCATCGGTGAAACCTTCGAAGCCAACGGGCGTCGCTCCCTGTGTGGGAGCGTGGATTGAAAGCTATAGCTGACGTCTCTCTCATTACATTAGTCGAAGTCGCTCCCTGTGTGGGAGCGTGGATTGAAAGCATCTGGATTTACCTCGACAGTCACACGTAAGCCGTCGCTCCCTGTGTGGGAGCGTGGATTGAAAGCCGGTTTTATGTAGGCCTCCTCCACTAGTAACACGAGTCGCTCCCTGTGTGGGAGCGTGGATTGAAAGTGTCGGACCGCGAAGGCTTTGCGATCGTCCTGTGTCGCTCCCTGTGCGGGAGCGTGGGAGGAATTATCGGATTTGTATAGCGGAAAATCGGTTTTTTTGGACGAGTTTAGTCAATTTCATGACCGGTCTAATTAAAGAACTCCTCCCTCGTAGGGGAGTTTATTGCTCAACTAGCTTGGCTACAAAGTCAGTAGACCGATTCATTAGAGAGATATTTGGGAAACTGTGAGGAAAAAAGGTTTTGGCCGATTGGAATCGAAATAAGTGCGTAAGGCTTTGTGACTTTAACGAGAAATATACGACGATGTAGCCTTCAAGTACTAAGAGGAAGAGAATCAATTGGCTGTAAAAAACGGGGGAAATAGCAGCGGTGCGAACCCCAAGCTCACATAAAATCCCCGGGACATTCGCACCTCTTGTCTGGCGTGGGATTCCGGGATTTTGCGGCTAAATTTTCCCTATTTTTAAACCATAAAAAAGGGGATTCGCACTAAAGCGTTTCCAAACCTTTGCTGGGTGTGGGATTAAGATGAACGCAGTCGCTCCCTATGCGGGAGCGTGGATTGAAAGTATAACGACACCACAGACAAAGATATTGGCATGCTGGTCGCTCCCTATGCGGGAGCGTGGATTGAAAGCCATTCCGGGGCTCAAGCGATACCGACGAAGGGGGTTAGTCGCTCCCTATGCGGGAGCGTGGATTGAAAGAGCTTTAAAATCACTAAGGATATGGGCTACAGACCGGACGTCGCTCCCTATGCGGGAGCGTGGATTGAAAGAAAAAGAAATGTTTGAAAAACGGCAGGCATCTGCGTCGCTCCCTATGCGGGAGCGTGGATTGAAAGCGAACAGCATCAGGCAAAAAGGCAGCGCTTCGAGCCGCGTCGCTCCCTATGCGGGAGCGTGGATTGAAAGTCGCTCAAAATACAACAAGGGGGAATGACCTATTCGGTCGCTCCCTATGCGGGAGCGTGGATTGAAAGTCCGCCAGGCCGCCCGGATATGCTCTTATCCAGGTCGCTCCCTATGCGGGAGCGTGGCTTGAAAGATGTAAAATCAATACCAAGGTGCCCCTTAAGATAACGCCACTCTCAAGCCTCAGCGTTCCTCTCTGCACGAGAGGGTGGAATGAAAGAAGGTCTGATTCTTTGCGATTACCAGGATCAATAGCCACTTCCCGAATAGGAGAATCTTTATGAAAAGTGCCTTTGGTTAAAGGCTTTTTTTGTACACTCAAGGAATGTGGAAATGTTCGCGTGTTTAATGTGGAGTGATTTTAGAGTGAAGCCCCCCTTTATCAATTGCCTAGATGATTACTCCTTCGCTTAGAAAGAGGAGATAGATAAAGTTAAGGGGGGGTTATGGAATTAACGGGTTTATAAACGGCAAACCTGCCTTTTTAGATGAATTGAGCCTAATCCACGATTAGACAAATTATTGAGCTCCTTCCTCGCGGGGGAGTTTTTTGCTTAACTTGGAAATCGCTGTAGAAATCCACTCACAAAGGCAATCACAACCCTCAGATTCGTTTCTCACTCTTGCTTTAAGCCTATAACATATTAGGAAATTTATGGAAAAAAGGGTTTTGGTCGAGAGGGGTCGAAATAGGTGGAACAAGGCGAATGGTTCTTTTTTCCTGGGTCGTAATCAGTCGAATTAGAAGAGGGGTGGAAGCCAAGTGCGGACGTTAAAAGCTCCCGAATTGAGGCCGTCAGAGGTTCAATCGCTACTGGATGACGCAAATAAGAAAATGGTTCGCGACTGCTTCACTATCCGAGTGGTGACGCCGATGGTCGGCGGAGGGGTGAAGCCGCAGTGGATTGACAAGCTGCGTCCGGTAAGAAGTAGCGCGATCCGCGGTCAGCTTCGTTTTTGGTGGCGGGCTACTCGCGGGGCCACTTATCAAAACGTAGCGGAATTAAGAAGCCGGGAGGTAGAGATTTTCGGTAGTACAGAAAGACCGAGTGCGGTGAAAATATGGGTTGAAACCGATTCGTCGAGAATTAAATCTACTCCAATGTTTGATGAAAGTAAGAAAAAAATGGTCAGAGAGCCGTGGGAAGGTCAGTACGCGCTCTTCTCATTCCTGGGAATGAAGCAGGAAGACCCGCAATATTTGAATAACTTCTGTTTTACCCTGCATGTTGAGTACAACTTGCCGAAGTCTAACGAAAAAGCACACGCTCAGGACTTGGAAGAGCTCAAGCTTGATGTGGAATGCGCTTTATGGGCTTGGATCAATTTTGGCGGTATCGGTTCGCGAACGCGAAGAGGCTGCGGGAGTCTGTATTGCAGTAATTTTTCCCCTAAAACAGCGAGGGCGGATGAACTCCGAACATGGTTTCAGGAAAAAGTGGAGCAATATAAATTACACCTGGTTTCGAATGAAGCGAATTTTCAGCAAACGTACCGTGAGTGGCCAACCTTAAGCACCACGATCAAATTTGACGGCGGCGATACAGAGCCTGTCAAAGTGTGGGGAACGGCCATCAGGGAGCTGCAGAAGTTTCGCAATGCTCGAAATGAGTACAAGGAAGGAGGCACCAAGCGCTTTTCAAGGTCATTTTGGCCGGAAGCTGACTCAATCCGCCGCATTACGAAAATTGGCGTTAAAGATCATCTGAAGTCGACTACGATCAAGGAAGGCCCGGACTATGTCGCTTTTCCGCGTGCTCAACTAGGGTTGCCGATTATTTTTCATTTTCAGAACGACACCCAAAAGCATCCGCCTAAAGATCAGGGATACGAGCCGTCGGATATTGAGCTTGTGCCCAAAGACCGTGATCGCCTGGCTTCGCCGGTAATTGTGAAGGCCGTTGCCGTCGGAAACGGTTTTAAAGCGATCAGCGCGGCGGTTGTGTTAAACCAGCCTAGACTTGGTCATTTACGTTTGCAGTTAACGTCAAAGAAAGAGTTTAAGAAGATAGAACGCAAGCAGTACGAAGCGAGCCAGCGATTCAAAGGGAAAGATATCCACCCCAGCGCCGTTTACATAGCCCCGGAGTATCTTCCGGAACGCCGGGCGAAAAACCCGATGAGGATTCACAGCAATGGTCAACCTACCAGCCGGCAGGATGTGACCGCCTCGGCGGTTACTGCTTTTTTAAATTCGGGGAAGGTGAGGGAATGGCAGTGGCTGAACGAAAACTGATGCTGTTCTCAATCGGGCCTGTGCAGGATTTCATCGCCCAGGCAAGGCGGACGGGAGATCTGTGGTTCGGTTCTTTTCTTCTCTCCAGGCTTAGCCGTGCGGCGGCAGAGGCTTTTCGAGGCAAGAACGGCATAATCGTATATCCGCATATCGATTGGGAAGCTTCGCCGGATCGGACCAAAGTGACGAACAAGCTGCTTGGTTATGTCGAATCCGATTCCCCAGGGCAGCTTGCTCTGGATATCCGCATTGAAGTGGCCAGGGCCTGGAAAAAAATCTCCGACGAAGCGCTGGAGAGGTTGCGGCCGTATGTTAATGAAAATCTGTGGGATCGGCAAATTAAGGACTTTATCGAGTTCTATGCGGTCTGGGTTCCGCTTCCTGACCTAAACGATTACGGAACAGCGCTGAGACGCGCCGAACAGCTGCTGACCGCCCGTAAAACCTTGCGTGATTTCAAACAGAACGAACCGGCAAAAATGTCCGGCGAAAAGAAATCGAGCCTTGACGGTGGCCGCGAGTCGGTGCTGCTGATGGACAAGCAGAACGACTTGGCCCGTTTCGGCATCAAATCGCATGAAACGCTGGATGCCATTTCGGCGGTAAAGCGGCTCTCTTTGTACACGCGTGCCGGAAGCCGTTTCTTGTCCGTCTGCGATGTGGCGTTCAACAACTTCCAGCGGCGGCTGCGGAAGGATGAGAACCTGCGCCATCAAGTGGAAGGCTACTTTTCTAGGCTGCGGGAGATTGACCCGGTGTTCGGCAAGTTGAATCCGAACGGTGAAGGCCAATTATTTAGGCTGTTTTATGAGAGCAGGATCGAGGATTTTGTGGACGAACATGCCAATCCGCCTATACAGGATGAAAAAAAGCGGAAGCTCGTGTCCCAGGCGGCAGCGGAGCTCGAGGCGCTGTATCGGAAAATCGGCATTCGCCCGACACCGTATTATGCGTTTCTGCTCTGCGATGGGGACCGAATGGGCGAAGCTCTAAACGAGCTGTCCACATTTGAGCAGCATGGCCTGTTCACGGAACGCCTGTCGCGGTTCGCCGACAGTGCGGAAAACATCATCAACGCCTGTGAAGGTCGGCTGGTTTACAGCGGCGGCGATGACGTCATGGCCTATTTGCCGATCGACAAGTGTCTGGAAGCGGCGGCAAGCTTGCAGCAATCTTTTGCCTGCGTTATGAGGGAAGCGATGCCTGAAGACGGAAGACGGCCTACGCTGTCCATCGGAATTGCGGTCGTACATATGATGGAAATGCTTGGAGACGTTCGGCAACTGGCGGCGGAAGCCGAGCGTTTGGCCAAACAGGAGCGGAACAGCCTGGCTATTGTTTACCGCAAACGCAACGGCGGCGATCAGATGCGGATACGCCTGTCTTTTGACGAGCAGCCGGTGGAACGTCTGCAGCGGATACAGCAATGGTATCGGGATAAGTTATTTTCGTTCTCGTTTGCATATGAATTGCGTGGCTTGTATGAGGAGTACAGCCGATTGAGCCAAGGCTCGCTCTGGCTTTCCGATCAAGAGCGGACGCGCAGATTGTTTGAAAAGGAACTGGAGCGGCTGGCGGTTCGTAAAAAGCCCGAGCATCTGACAGTGGAAGCGGTGCAACGCGAACTGGTCTCGCCCATGCTCGATATGCTGGGCGGGAAGGGCGCGCTGCTGGAGCGGTTGCGTATGTTGGCCGAGCAGTTTATCATTGCCGTCAATCTAGAGAAAGCGGGTGCGATCTATGAAACAATGGCTGAAAATTCGCCCTCTTGAACCGGTGATGCTGCGGGATGGCCGTCCGTTCGAGGCGAATCCCGGCGCCAAGGCGCACAGCATGAGCGAAGTGCCGCCCAGTGTTGTCGCCGGCACGCTCCGTACGCTGCTGGGGAAGAAGCTGGCGGAGGAACACGGTCATACAACCGCGTTCGGCGAGAAAGAAAAGCTCGAGGTAGCCAAGCTGGCCGTGCGCGGTCCTCTTTTGCATTATAAGGAGCAACCTTATTTCCCGGTTCCTCGGGATCTGCATTTTCGGCAGGCCGGGAACCGGTTGGAAGTGGACAGGATCGTCCCCCACAAGCCGGGAGAAGGGGAAGGGTTCCTCGGTACAGGCAGAAGCGGTTGGCATGGAGACCGGCTTTGGCCCGCTGCGGGTGCCTCAGGCAAGGGCGCGGCCGCAGCGCCGCAATATCTGTCCGCTGAATGGATGATCGCTTGGCTCGGAACGCACATGTTAACGGAAGATTGGCTGAAACCGCTGGACAACTGGTATGCGGATGAGACACGCTTGCCGGAAAACGTCCAGGGTGGTTCGACTTACGTCAAGGAAGCCGCATCTGAACCGTTCCTGCGGGCGTTCCCCCGAGATGTCCGCACGCATGTAGCCATTGACAAGGCATCGCACACAGCGATGGAGGGGATTTTGTTCGACACCGAGGCGCTGGTGTTTCCTGAGGATGCGTATCTGCTGGCAGAAGCGGATTTGTCTGAGTCGAACATCGCTTGGCCGAAAGGCTTGTCGGCGATCCACTCGTTTGGCGGCAAACGGCGTCTAGCGCATTTCAGTGAAACCGAAGCTGGCGAGGTCTGGTCCTGTCCCGACTCGATTCTCCAGGCTTTGGACGGGGCCTGCTATATTCGAATGGTGCTGGCAACCCCGGCGTATTTTACGAAAGGCTGGCTACCGGGATGGCTTGATAGCGACTTAAGAGGAAAACCGGAAGCAGTGGGTGAGGAAGATATCGTTTTGGAACTCAAATGGGCTTGCGTCCCTCGCTGGCAGCCCATTTCTGGTTGGAGCTATGGTAAGCGGGAGGAAAAGGCCATCCGGCGTATGGTTCCAGCCGGGAGCGTCTACTTCTTCAAAGTCGAGCGGGGGAACCCGCGGCTGCTCGCGGAAAAGCTGTGGCTGCAATCCGTATCCGACCGCAACCGGCGAACGGCCATGCTTGACAGAAACGACGGGTTTGGACTGGCTTTATGGGGCGTGTGGGATGACAAAGCGTACAGCGGAGATGAACGAAATCAGGAGGTGGAATCTCGATGATTGCTGGCAGCAAGATGTATTGGATTCATTGTCTGTCCCCGGTCCATATCGGGACCGGTCAGGGTGTAGGCGCGATCGATATGCCAATGATGAGAGAAAAAATAACTGAATGGCCCTATATCCCGGGCAGCAGCATAAAAGGAGTGCAGCGTGAATCGCTGGCGGCGGAACTGGAGAAGAGGGAAGGCAACGCCGCTTCGGTTCCGTTGAAGAAAGAGGAGTGGCTGAATGCCGCTTTTGGAAAGGCGGATCAAAGAGATTCCGGGGGCAAGGGAATTGAGGGAAATGCGGGTGCGCTCGTCTTTTCGGACAGCCGGTTGTTTGCGTTCCCGGTAGCCAGCTTTTATGGAACTTTTGCGTATGTCACTTGCCCGCTTGCCGTCCGGCGGCTGGCCCGCGATCTGGCGGCCGCAGGTATGGTTGCCTGTCCGGATATCGGGGAGCTGGAGCAAGAACTAACCGATTCCCGCGCCTGGATTACGAACGGGAGCGCATTGACCAACTCGGCATCCGGAGATGGTAAAGCTCCGTCGGTTCATTCGGCGGCTGACTGGAAGGATGAAAACACGCTTCCTCTTTTCCTCGATGAATTTGAATGCAGGGCCTTGAAGTCGGATAAACTTGATCTTTTGGCCACATGGGCAGGTGAGCGGATTTTCGCAGACGACGTGTCTCGTCGTATGTTTAAAGAACGTTTAGTGCTTGTTTCCGATGAGAGTTTTCAGTACTTTGTAACCATGTGCTGTGAAGTGACGCCGCGGATTCGCATTTCGCCCGATACGAAGACCGTACAGAACGGGATGTTGTGGTCTGAGGAATATTTGCCGACGGAGTCCATCCTGTACGGCATTGTCTGGTGCGACCGTCTGTACACCAGGATCGAAGGACTGACGGAGCAAAGCTTGCTGAGCAGGCTGTCCGGTACAAAAATGCTGCAAATCGGCGGCAATCTGACGGTAGGCAAAGGACGAGTGCAATGTCGTTTTTCCGGAGGAGAAAGTGTATGAACTCTTATGAACACCAATATGCCGAAGTGGCTTTTCGTCACATCAGCAGCATGGATCCGGATTCTTCGGATGCGGCCGAATACTTCCGGCGAAGCCGCGAATTCCCGTCACTGTTGCTTCAGAACGGCTTGCGGCTGACTGTGGCGTTTTACGAAGCAAAGTCCGTCTCTGGGGAAGATTCCGAATCGATCGTAAGAAAAGCATATGCAGACTATTTGTGTCATATGGCGGAAGCGCTCAATCGGGGGGAACTAACAAGCAAGAGCCTTCCTAAGGACAGCGGGCCTTATCGATATTTATCCCGCCGTGCTCTGCATGCCGCAACCTGGTTCAAGCGGTACAGCGAAACGCTGCTCCGCCAGCCGGAATCCTGACCCATGAATCAAGGAAAGGAGGGGAAGCCGTGAATCTGCATCAGATGTTGAACAAATACCGGGGTTTTCAGGAGGATTCCGACCTCGGAATGATCGTGGACAAAAATGGGGAGACCAAAGGTGTTTTTTACGATCGGGTTGTGAAAGAATACGAAACTTATTGGACCGAGTCAATCGATTGGTATAGGAAACTGTATCAGCGACACTATCAGAAAATGGCCGGGCGGCATAGACCTTTCTTTGTCTCTAGCGAGTCGCCTTGCATTATCGGCCAAGGCCAGCAAACGGTACTGGAAACAGGCATGGCGCTGCACAAGACTTATGGCGTGCCGTACATTCCGGGAACAGCGCTCAAAGGGCTGGCTGCTCACTACTGCCACCGGTATCTTGGGGCGGAGCACCCGTCTTTTCGGATGGACGGCGACAGCTACAAGGTACTGTTCGGTACGCAACAGGAAGCGGGATATATCCGCTTTTTCGATGCGCTTCCAACGCCCGAAACGGTCCGTACGGCTCTTTTGCCGGATGTGATGACGCCGCATCATCAAAGCTACAACAGTCTGTCGAGTGATACCTCGAAACGGCTTCGGCCGGAAGCGGAGTATGCGCCGGTAGAAAGCGGAGCGAATGCTCCTCGTGACGATGATTCGCCGATTCCCGTTCCATTCCTCTCGGTGGTGGCTGATTTCCGAATTATGTTGTTCTGTGAGTCGGACAGTGAGGAAGCCGATGCGTGGCTGGAGATTGCGGAGCAGCTTGTGCTTCGGGCCTTGAAACAGGAAGGTATCGGAGGGAAGACGAACGCCGGATATGGAAGAATGACTTTGAAACAGGCGAGGTTAAAAGATGAGCAAAGAAAGCAACAGTAATGAAACTGCGGATGAAAACAGGCAGAAAGCGATTCGCCATATCGTGAACAACTACGCCGAACTGGAGGCATCGATCGTCAGCCAACTTAGTTTTCAGAGCCAGCATCCGGGAACATCAGGCGGTTTCCGGGAAGAAATCTGGAAGGCCATGTTTGAGCAGTTGATTCCGAAGAAGTTTTCCATCGCCCGTTCCGTGTTTATCATCGATTCCGCCGGGCGGGTATCCAATGAAGTCGATCTGGCCATTTACGACGAACAATACACTCCCTATATTTTTCGGCATGGAACCTTAAAATATATTCCGATCGAGGCGGTTGCTGTCGTGGTGGAATGTAAGAGTAAAAGTCCGGATTTTGGAGCGTTGGAGAATTGGCTGAATGGAATCAGGGGGCTTAAAACGTCTCAAAGAGCCGTTGCCAGAATGAATTTTGACGTTATTTTTGGCGATAGCCTGCAAGAAAATAAACACACACAGACTTCTACGCGCCCGCTTCGGATATTGTGTCATACCAGCGAATCGGAACTGAAGATACCGGACGGTTTCGATATGATTATCCACCCTAAGGGGAAGCGCTTGACTGTTGCGTTGACTTCCGCTCTGCAGGATCTGGAATATTGGTATAATGAATTAAATCACAACGAAGAAGAATATGAGGATTATCGCAAGGCATTTGAGTGGTACAAGCCAAAGGATTCGGGAGAAACGAGTGAAGAGCAAGCAGCGAAAGCACAGGAAAAAAAGAAGCAGTACGATTTGCGGAATTACCGAGTACTCGTCAACCTGGATAGCAAGAGTGAGGAAAAAGAAGAAATCTCGCTGCTCTCACTTACGTTTCAACTAAACCAGCTTTTGATGCTGATTAATAACCCAATGCTATTCCCACATAAAGCCTATGTAGATATGTTTAACGAGCGGTATACGAAGGAGTAACCTTGGAGCATGAACCGGGAAGTAATCGTTCTCTAACAAAACGGAATATAGTGGCGGTGCGAACCCCAAGCTCACATAAAAACCCCGGGACATTCGCACCTCTTGCCCAGCGCGGGATTTCGGGATTTTACGTCAATACTTACCCCATTTATTAACCATAAAAAAGGGGATTCGCACTAAAGCGTTTTCAAACCCTTGCTGGATGCGGGGTTGAAATGATCGCCGTCGCTCCCTATACGGGAGCGTGGATTGAAAGCGAAATTCGATTCCAGGCCGACACAATCCCGTTGTCGCTCCCTATACGGGAGCGTGGATTGAAAGCCTTAAAAGCGCCAGGGCGATTTTCTTTCCATTAGTCGCTCCCTATACGGGAGCGTGGATTGAAAGCCTTGGAAACTCCCCGCGCTCTTTGGTGCTAGGGTCGCTCCCTATACGGGAGCGTGGATTGAAAGCACGGTTGGGTCAAAGATCGTCTTATATATCAGGGTCGCTCCCTATACGGGAGCGTGGATTGAAAGGCCACAGTTACGCCACGTACTTGATTAACTAGGGCGGTCGCTCCCTATACGGGAGCGTGGATTGAAAGGCATGATACGACCGTCTGCCGTTGCAAAATAGAACTCGTCGCTCCCTATACGGGAGCGTGGATTGAAAGCTATCGGCTGCGGACGGCTCATTAATGCATATCGTCGCTCCCTATACGGGAGCGTGGATTGAAAGATGAACTCCCTCATGCGTGTCCATCCTTGAATACGGTCGCTCCCTATACGGGAGCGTGGATTGAAAGGCTTCTCGGCCTCGGCCACGTGAAGAGCTACGATGGTCGCTCCCTATACGGGAGCGTGGATTGAAAGTATATGGCATCCCTCGCAAACCTCACCGGCTTCAAGTCGCTCCCTATATGGGAGCGTGGATTGAAAGGTGTCGGAGTTGGACAGTGAGTTATCCTGGATAAACGTCGCTCCCTATACGGGAGCGTGGATTGAAAGTCCAGCGCGCGCTGTTATTTGCGGCCGCATTCGTGGTCGCTCCCTATACGGGAGCGTGGATTGAAAGCCTCCCGTGTAAAGCCGACGCCAGATTGTATCTGTCGTTCCCTTACGAGAAACTAGAATAGGATTACTTTCCCAAGAAAGAAAAAAGACTCAATAACCGGGTAAGTTAGAGCGAGCCCATAGGTTAATTTTGTACACATGAAGGAGAACCAGCTCACCTACTGTCCAAAAATTCTGAAGAGAATTTCTGGACAGCTGAGCCCTTTTACGTAAAAATAAGGAATTACATTTTCGTATAAATTTAAAAAGAAGAACTACGAGTCTGCCTAAAAATCGATGCTTGACTGACGGGTTAGCCTCGAATGATCGATCCATCCGAAATATTTTCTACGCTAACGGTTGTCATCGCGCTTATTCGGCCGAAAATCGGGAGGTTTCTTTTCTAAGGGTTGTATATGCGCTTATTTGGGTGAAAACAGCCCTTTTACCGCCGAAAAATGGGGAATAGGCTCGCTGGCAACCGTTACATTTTGCAAACCCCCGTTTTAGCTCAAATAGCGTCGCTCACAACCGTTAGAATCGCGCCTAGCGCTCTTCTACGCTTTCGCACCTAGTCCCCCTGGATGCCGCCCCGTACGCCCGCTCACCTGTTCCCTGTTACGCCCGCCACCCGCCAGTTCTTCGGTACTACTCCCCTGGTTCACGTTCTGCAAAAGCTGAATTATAAATATAAAAATAAAAAGTCGAACATTTATATTTACAATTAAAATGATTCATTTAAAATAATAGTCATAACTTCTAAGCACGACTAGAGGGGTTTCGAAAATGAGGCGTTAACTGCGGTAACCCACCGAATCTTCTTAATCGATAGGAGGTATCACATGAGCGATCCAATCTTAAACGGTCTTCATGAGACCATCGAAAAAGCGATGTCCGACCTGAACGTGCCCGGTGCCCAGGTGGCCATCATCAAGGATGGGGAGGTCATTTATTCCGAGGCTTTCGGGTACGCGAACCTGGATGAGAACATTCCGATGACCAAGGAACACTTGTTGCCGATCGGCTCTTCCAGCAAGTCGTTTACGGCGACAGCCGCTGCGATTCTGGCCCATGAAGGGAAGCTGAAGCTGGATGCGCCGATCCGGACGTATATGCCGGAATTCAAACTGTCCGATCCGTTAGCCTCCATACAGGCCACTACGCGGGATCTGCTGTGTCACAGGACCGGAGTGCCGAGACATGAACTCATGTGGTTCAATTGGGATGATTTAAACCGTCAAGACTTGGCGGTTAACCGTATCCGTCATTTGAAGAACAATATCCCGTTCAGAAGCGGCTTTCAGTACCAAAATCATATGTATGCGGCCATTGGATACTTAATCGAGAAAATCAGCGGCATGACCTGGGAGGAATTCGTTGAGGAGCGAATTTTCTCGCCTTTGGGCATTAAGGAATACAGCTTCCGTATTCCGTATCCGGATCCGAGCAGCAAATACGCCAGATTGTATACGCCGGATGAACATGGCGTCAACAAGGAAACCGTGCCATTAGTGATCGATGCGATGGGGCCGGCAGGTTCCATCAATACAACAATCGATGATTTGGCCAAATGGGTGGCTTTTAACCTGAACGGCGGCAAAGCGGGAGAGCAGCCATTAATCGATGCGGCGCTGTTTAAAGAGCTTCACAAACCGAACATCCCGTATCAGATCCTGCCGTTCGAATTTCCGGAGCGCGTCACGGTCGGTTATGCGCTGGGGTGGACGGTCGATTTGTTCCGGGGGCGCAAAGTGGTGGATCACGGGGGAAATGTAAATGGGGGCTCCGCCTTAATTTCCTTTATGCCGGATGACCGCATCGGCTGCGCCATCCTCACCAATGCGAACAGCAATTTGTTTACGACGGCGTTATCCATGGAAATATATGACCGGTATCTTGGACACGCGGGCGAGAAGGACTGGTTCACGGCATATCAGGATGGCATGAATACCTTGTTGGCCGCGATGAAGGGACAACTTCACGCGATTTACGATACGAAAATCGAAGGCAAACCTTACAGCCACGACTTGGAAGAATACGCGGGAGAGTATACGAACCCTGGCTACGGCGATATATGCATCACGGTGAAGGACGGCGCGCTGCATATGCAATTTCATAACAATTCCATGGATGTGAAACACCTGCATTACGATATTTTTACGTTCGAACTGCTCGGCGGCCCGCATCCCGTTTCATTCGCTACGGGCGTGGACGGCCGGATCACCTCGTTAAGCATCCCGTTTGAACTTACAGTGGAACCGATCCTGTTCACAAGAAAATAAAACAAAAAGGACTCATTAGTATGTTGGGAGATATACTGCGAGAAGCGAGAAAACAGAAAAATCTCACCCTAGCGGAATTGGCGAAGCGGATTGGAGTCACCACGGGTTATCTGTCCAACCTGGAAAATAACCGTCAAGAGCCCTCGCTGCCGGTGCTAAGGGGGCTTTCCGAGGAGCTGGACATCCCGGCCACTCTGTTGTTTGCCGAAGAGCCCGATGAAGAGGTGATCGTGCTTCGCAAAAACGAGCGGGCAACGATCAAATTCCTGAACCTGCCCGGGGAGTGCGAAGTGTTGACGCCGATGGCCTGGAGAAGCGCCCAGCCTCCGGAAATCGAGGTGCTCCGTTTGGAGATTCCTCCCCATGAACGGATCTCCACCGAGGATTTATCGATGGACACGGACGAAGGCATTTATGTCCTGGAAGGGCAGCTTGAGTATCGATACGGAAATGACAGCGTGCGGATCGAAACAGGCGGCAGCATTTTTATTCCCAGGAGAACAGGACATTATCTTTTTAATCCGAACGAAGAGCCGGCGACCATTCTATGGATTGTCAAATCCACGATAGGAGGTTAGCGCCATTAGCAGCAAGGAAGTTTCTTTTAAGCTGAAGGGTGAAAAAGTCAGGGACTTAAGGCGGGAGCAGGGGCTGTCTACCACGGCTTTGGCCGGTTTGGCCGGCGTCACGCCCGCTTATATTTCGCAAATCGAACGCAATCTGGCGGAACCCTCCCTGTCCGTCCTTAGAAAACTCGCCAGAACGCTGAATGTCGAGCTGCTGTTTCTATTGGAATATGAAGTGCCGGCGGATGTTTTTATCGCGGCGGGGGAACAGGCGGCGGAGCTGACCTTTCCCCAGGCGCATGCCAAATATCGGCTGCTGTCGCCGGTCCGGTTGAAAAATGGCGAGAAGCCGGATATGTCGTTCCTGCTGGTGAAGATTGAAGCGGGTAAGACGGACTATGATGAAATGGTGACTCATGATTTCGTGGAATTTTGTTATGTGCTCGAAGGGTGCATCGAATACCGGACGGATAAACGGACCTACCGCCTGGAGGAAGGGGACAGCCTTTATATGAAGAAAAATGTGCCCCATCTAGTGTATAACCCCGGTACAAAAGAGGCCAAGGTTTTTGCCGTGCTCGGAAACATGCATCCCCATTGGCAAAATAAATGAACAGGGAGGAGGGCGCATAACTCGATGAAAATCAAAGAAATTACGGCGAAAAAGGTAAGGCTGGAATTGCGGCAGCCGGTCGTGATTGCCCTGGGCTCCATTAGTCATAGCGAAACCGTCATCGTCAAGATTGAAACGGATGAAGGTCTTGTCGGATACGGAGAAGGAAGCGGCGCCACGTTTGTGACCGGCGAATCGGCCGACATGATCGTAAGCGCGGTGCTCCTTTTGAAACGGGCCTTAATCGGACTGGACCCGTTCAGCATTGATTCCATTCACCATTTGCTGGACAAAACGCTGGTTCATAATGCCGCCGCCAAGGCGGCCATCGATATCGCCCTTTACGATATTATGGGCCAATATGCGAAGCTGCCGTTGTATCGCCTGCTTGGCGGAATGGCCAAGCAAATGGAGACGGACAGGACGATCGGCATCGGCGCTCCGGAAGACATGGCCAAGGAAGCTGTCCAGTTGGCGGAACAAGGATTCCGCCAGATCAAGGTTAAGGCAGGCCTGAATCCGGACGACGATATTGAAGCGATCCGGCGGATCAGGGAAGCGGTCGGCGGGGCCATCCGGTTGAAAGTGGACGCCAATCAAGGCTGGTCCGCCGGCGATGCGCTTCGCGTCATTCACCGCTATGCCGAATACGGCGTGGAGGCGGTAGAACAGCCGCTTCCCCATTGGGACATCGACGGGCTTCGTTATGTCCGCGCGAAATCGCCTCTGAAAATCATGGCCGATGAAAGCTGTTTTTCTCCGCAGGATGCGATCAAACTGGTGAAGAAAGAGGCGGTGGACCTCATCAATATTAAATTGATGAAATGCGGCGGCCTTTATCGAGCGTTGCAAATCAATTCCATCGCGGAAGCAAGCGGAATAGAGTGTATGCTTGGCTGTATGATGGAGAGCCGGATCGGGATTGCGGCAGGCGCGGCTTTGGTGGCATCCAGACCGAACTTCGTCTATGGAGACTTGGACAGTTTTATGTATTTTAAAGAAAACGAAAAGATCCGGGGCGGCTTCACCTGCGACGGACCTTATATAACCTTGTCGGATGAGTATGGTTTAGGGATTGAAGTGGATTTTTAAGCAAGGTCTTTCTTCGAACATTTACATTCCCTTAATCCAAGGCAAGTGTTCCACGAACAATCCGCGCCGATAATAAAAGTATCAACATGAACACAGGAGCGAAAAAAATGATGCGGCTGTTGCACAAAATTGGGGGCCATCCGATTATCGCCGCCGTCCGCCGGATGGAGGATTTGAACGCCGCGTTGGACAGCGCTGTGGATAACCTTTTTTTCATGGGGGGAACCGTAAAAGAGATCGTCGACAGCGTCCGGCTGACGAAGCAGGCCGGCAAAGGGGCGTTCGTCCACATCGATCTGATTCGCGGCTTGTCCAGCACCGATCGGGAGAGTGTCGAATGGATTGCCGAATACGCGGGAGCCGACGGCATCGTTACGCCGAAAGCGCATCTGATCAAGGAAGCGAAGCGCTGCGGCCTGTACGCCATCCTGCATCTGTTCGTCATCGATTCGGGCGCGCTGGAGAACGGGTTGAAGTTATGCCGCCAGTTGGAACCGGACGGCGTCGAGCTGATGCCCGGCGTGATCGACAAAATCATTCGGACGTTCGCGGCGGATCTGGAATCGACTCCGCTTGTCGCCAGTGGTTTGATCCGGACGGAAGCCGAGGCGTCCGCCGCGCTGGTAGCGGGAGCCACGTCTTTATCGGTCAGCGACAAATCGTTGTGGAACCTGACCTTTGCGCAACTGAGCGACTGAGTTCGTATTTTAACACTCGATTGACAATCCGATAATACGGCGATAAACAATCGAGATTAAAATAAAGACATGTCGGCAGCAGCAGCTGACGGTCCATCTGCAATCAATCCGAATCCTTGCGGTTCTTGTTTAGAGTGATGTCTAAGAGAAAGCTCTGAACAACAATCATACAGGCTTATTGGCCTCTATGTATTGTTGGGACGAGCTTTTTCTCATTTTTGCATAAAAAGGAGGAGTCCGTTTTTGAGGAAGCCCATGATCGGTTATCGCCGAAAAATGCTGTTATTGCCCCTGCTTTTTCTGGTACCTGCTATGCTGCTGTACGCGATCTTCTTTGTCTACCCGTTCTTGTTCACGTTCCTGCTCAGCTTTCAGCAATGGGACATGATCAGCCCGGACCGCTCATTCGTCGGCTTGGCGAACTATACCGGGCTGCTGCACGACGAAGTATTCTGGATGTCCATGCGCAACACGCTGCTGTACCTGCTCATGACGATGCCGGTCTCGATCGGTCTCGGTCTCGGGCTGGCTCTGCTGATGGAGAGTCTGCTGCGGGGGCGGGTGGTGTACCGGTTCCTTTTCTACTTGCCGGTTGTCTCCCCGATCGCCGTCGTCGCGATTGTCTGGAGCTTGATGTACGACGATCAGCGCGGCATTGTCAACGCCTTGCTCATGCTCTTCGGCATCGACGGACCGAACTGGCTGTCGGACGCTTCCTCCTCCCTGTGGGCGGTGGCGATCGTCGGCATCTGGAAAGGCTTCGGCTACGAGATGCTGCTGTATGTGTCGGGACTGAAGGCGATCGACAAAGGCCTGTACGAGGCCGCTTCGATCGACGGGGCGGGTCGGCTGCGCCGGCTGGTTCATATTACGCTGCCGCTGCTGTCGCCGATCACGCTGTTTATCGTCATTATGGGCATCATCTCTTCGTTCCAAAATTTTGCGCTGATCAAAATTATGACGGGCGGCGGCCCGAACAATTCGTCAAACGTGCTGGTGTACCAGTTGTACCAGGAGGCGTTCCAGTTTTTCAGCATCGGCAAGGCGGCGGCGATCTCGGTCATCCTGTTTGCCTTCGTCCTGCTCATCACGGTCGTTCAACTCCGTTTGTCCCGGAGTACAGTTCATTATTCGTAACCAATGGATCAAAAGGAGGTAGCCGAAATGGAGCGCTTTTGGAAGCGGATGGAGGAGATAGGCAAGCATGTCCTGCTGATCGGATTGGCGCTGCTGACGTTAGTGCCGATCGTCTGGATGGTGTCAATTTCGCTGAGGTCGGAGGAATATGTCTTCTCCGGACATCTTGTCTGGACAGGGCCGCTGCACCCGGAAAATTATGTGAAATCGTTGACCGAGGTGCCCTTTTTCCGGTGGTTGGTCAATAGCTTGCGCATTGGCGTGCTGCAGACGCTTGGCCAAATGCTCGTCGGCGTGTGCGCGGCGTTCGCCTTCGCTTATTACCGGTTCCCGGGCCGGGACGTCCTGTTTTTGTTCGTGCTGATGACGATGATGATTCCAATGCAAGTGACGCTAGTGCCCACGTATCTGATCGTGAATCAGATGAACGCGCTGAACACGCTGGCCGGCGTCATCGTCCCGCATCTGGCCAGCGGCTTCGCGATTTTCCTGCTGCGGCAGTCGTTCCTGGCGATCCCGAAGGAACTGGCGGAGGCGGCCGCGATTGACGGGGGCGGCGCGGTCCGGGTGCTGTGGACGGTGTACATCCGCATGTCCGGCACAATGCTCTGGACGCTCGGCGTGATCGCGTTTATGGCCAATTTTAACGAATTTAACTGGCCGCTGCTCGTACTGACCGACCCGGATCAAATGCCGCTGCCGCTGGCGTTTCAATATTTCCGTACCGAAACGCAGATGGACTGGGGGGCTACGATGGCGATCGCGGCGTTGTCCATGGTCCCGGTGCTGGTCTTATATTTGGCCGCCCAGCGCCACATTGTCGACGGTTTCGCCCAGAGCGGTCTGAAAGGTTAGCCGGACCCCGCCTGGTTCATATAAAACGCCATAAGAAAAGGAGAGAATCGACGTGAGAAAAACAATAACGGGATTGCTGCTGCTCTTGCTGTCCATCGCGTTGGCGGCTTGCGGGACTTCGGGTTCAAGCGGCGCGCCGTCGGCGGCGCCTTCCGGGTCCGCGGATGCGGCGTCGCTGCAAGCATCTGAGCCGGTGGAGATCGAATTTTGGAACATTTGGGGCGGCGAGCTGATCGACTCCCTGGTGAACGAGTACAACAGCTCGCAGAACAAGGTGAAGGTCAAAGCAGTATTTGTGCAAAACAGCTACGAGGGCATTGTGGAGAAGCTGCAGGTGCAGGCGGCGGCCAAAAAGCTGCCGGACATCGTGTCGAACGGCCTGCTCTACACCCGGTTTGCCAATGACGTGATGCACGCGGTGCCGCTTGAGCCGTTCATCGAGCGGGACGGATACGACATGTCGGACTTTTTCCCCACCATGTTGAATTTAGGCAAAAACGAGCAGGGGCAGTTGATCGGACTGCCATACGGCATCAGTACGCCGATCCTGTACTACAATGCCGATCATTTCCGGGCGGCCGGGCTGGACCCGGACAAGCCGCCGCAGACCTGGGAAGAGTTCCCGGCGGTCGCCAAGCAGTTGACCCGTGACGGCCATTACGGCGCCAGCGTGCCGATCGACTTCGGCTGGTTGTATCAGGCGCTGATGGAGACGTACGGGGGCAGCATGATGTCTGCCGACGGCCAGACGGTCGGTCTGGACTCCGAAGCGAGCGTGAACGCTGTCCGGGCGGTGACCGACATGGTCAATAAGGATAAATCGATGCCGCTATTGCAGTTGCTGCAGACCTTCGAATCAATGGCGAAGGGCGATGTTTCCATGCTGGCCAATACGACGGCCGGTCTCGGCCAGATTTTGCCGACGGCGCAATTCGACTTGCGGACAGCCCCGTTCCCGACATACGGCGGCAAACGCATCGTGCCGGCCGGCGGGGCGAACCTGATGATTTTCACCCAGGATCCGGCTAAGCAGGAGGCGGCATGGGATTTCATGAAGTTTCTGATCGATCCGCAGCGATCCGTGCAAATCTCCAAATCCACCGGCTATATGGTGTCGCGGCAATCCGCGTTGGATGATCCCGAAATGCAGAAGTTTTTGGAGGAAAAACCTGTCTACAAAGCAACGTACGAGCAGATCGACGGGATGGTGCCCTGGTTCAACTTCCCGGGTACGGGCGGCACCCGCGTGCAGAAGATCATTACAGACCAGATCCAGGCTGCGCTGCAGGGCCAGAAGACGCCCGAGGAAGCGATGAAGGAAGCGGCCAAGCAGGCGAATGCGCTCATTCAACCTTAAATCTAATTAACAGGAGGTTATGGAAATGACGAAAAAACGCGATATCCTCATCGACGATACGAAGTTCAGCACAACCAAAGGCCCGTGGTTCGGAGAACTGCCGGTGCCGGAGGGCGGCGATTATGACTTCGCCTTCATCAGCGACCGGACCGGTGGAGCGGTGCATGAAATGTTTGAGAAAGGGCTGGAAGCAGCGAAGCGGCTGAATCCCGACTTTATCGTCTCGATCGGCGATCTGGTGGAAGGGTACTGGACGGACGAAGCGGAAGCGCATGGGGAATGGGATCGCATCGACCCGCTGCTGGCGGGGCTTGGCGTCCCGGTGTTTCAGACGGTCGGCAACCATGATTACGGGACGGAAGCGATGATCCGGGTGTGGCGCGAGCGCAAAGGGATCGATTATTATGCGTTCCGTTACGATCGGACGCTGTTCCTCGTCGCGAATACGGAGACGGCGCCGCTGTCGTTGCCCGAGGCGATGCTGGAGTTAATGCAGCAGGCGAACCGGGAGCTGATCCGCAATCCGCAGGCGCTGTTCATGGACCTGATGCGGGATTTGGCGGGCGACAACGTCCCGGCAGAGGCCTGGAAGATGACCGAGGATACGCTCATTGACCCGCATCTAAGCGAGGAGCAGATCGACTTTTTCGAGCGGGTGCTGGCGGACAACGCCGACGTCGACTGGACGTTCGTCTGCCTGCATCAGCCGGCCTGGAAGAAGCCGGACCCGGTCTTCGAACGGCTGGAGCGGCTGCTCGCGGAACGTCCTTACACCGTCGTATCCGGTCACGTGCACTATCTGGAAGTGACCGAGAAGCGCGGGCGTCAGTATATTCAAATGGGCAAAACGGGCGGACTGCATTGCTTCGAGGGACCGGGCGACATCCATCACATTTTGTCCGTTAAAATGCGCGGCGGCGTTCCGCAATTCGAGGTCATTCTGCTGGAGGGCGAGGGCGGTACGCAGACGTTGGACGCATACGTAAAAAAGACGGCCGATACAGGAGGGATTGGGGCGGAGAAGACAGGAATGTGACAGGTCAAGAAACGGCAGAGCGGAACAAGTTAAAATAAGACACGATAGATCGGAGCTTCGGGATGAATCGATGGATGGACGGGATCAGCACCTTGTTTTTCGACCTCGACGGGTGCATCTATTTCGGCCGGAAGCTGGCCGAACGGGCCAACGACTTGATGGACCTGCTGCGGGGCCAGGGTTATCGGATTGGCTTTATTACGAACAACTCACGGGAGAATTCCGCAGAAATTGGCGCCAGGCTGGCGGAGATGGGGCTTCAACTGGAAGGAGAGCTGATCATAAGCGCCACGGAAGCGGCGGCAGCTTACTTGAAGGATGTCTATGGCCTGGTGGCGGTGAAGGTTTCAGGGAGCGCAAGCCTAAACGCATCGTTGGAGAATGCCGGCCATCGCGTGTTGGATTGGGCGAAGTCCGATCCCGCCGATGTTGTCGTCATTGGCCGGGATACCAAGTTCGATTACCGCAGGCTGGAGCAAATCGTGAACGAGGTTGCCCGGGGGGCGCACGTCATCAGTACGAATCCGGATTATATGCATCCGGGGGAAGACGAGTGGATTGTTCCCGAAACGGGATCTCTCCTCGCCGCTGTCGAGTCGATTACGGGCGGTCCGATCTTGAGCATCGGCAAACCTCATGCCTGGCTTTACGAACTGGCGATGCGCAAATACGGAGTCGTCTCCGCCGAATGCGTGATGGTCGGCGACAACCTGGACACCGACATTGCCGGCGCCGAGCAGGCCGGGATGAAAACGGTTTGGGTGCGCCGTTCATCTCAGCCTGGCCGGAACAGGAAGGCGTCTTCCGCCGTTCCGACGGTGACGGTGAGCGCGCTGTCCGAACTGTATGAACTGTTGCTTTATGGGAACGGTACGGCGTGAATTAAGACAACCCATCGCCTCTGAATCAGGGCGGGCATTTCACATTACTTTGCCAGGATGAAGATGTTTTAGAGAACCCGAACGATGGATTTGGCATCGTTCGGGTTTTTTGTCTTCGAGCAGGTTGCTTATTTCGATTTGACTTGCCCTGATGAGCGGATAAAAACTCGTCCACGATCTCCACGGTCGGTTCGGCGTTCTCTTTAATCTTTTTCGATCAGTTCGAGCTTTTCGAGGATTTTCACGGTCGTCATCGCCGACAACCGGACGGCCAATTCCACACTGGCCTTGGAAACGCCTGCGCTTTCCAGGGCTTCACGGTTGCTCGAGAGCACTTCGTCCATCACTTCGTCAACAAGCTTATGTACGATCGTTTTTTCCATGATTGCACCCCCCTTCATTTCGAGCATTTTCGAGCCATCTCCTATAAATTTCGACAAAAGATAGTTTTTTCCTTCCATGACTCTATCGTGAGAATTCGTGTGCTATATTATTGATAGAACCATTTATCGAAGAAAAACGAGGGAATTGCGGATGAATATCAACCATTTCGAGAATGACATAGCCGAAGCGGTTTTAACTAAGGGATACGACTACTACATCGATGACCGTGTTGTTGACGTCTATCACCAAGGAGATCGGGAATATATTTGCCAGGTGGAAGGAGGCGACCATTACGAGATCGTCGTCAAGCTTGGCGAGAACGGGGACATCCTCTATTCTCATTGTGATTGCCCTTATTCTTACGGCCCTATTTGCAAGCACAAAGTGGCGGCTTACTATGAACTGTCGGATATGTTAAGCAGTGAGGAAGAGGAGCGTAACGAAACGGAGCAACCGGGGACGGAAAGGCAGCCGGTGTTGAAAGAGGTATTGAATCAGCTTTCCAAGGATGAATTGATCGCGATTATTCTGGAAGTTGCCCGGGGGGATGCAATGCTAAGAAACTCCCTTTTGGTCAAATATGCCAAAGGGGACGACAAACAGGAACTGGAGAATTGCCGGAAGCTGATCCAAGCTATCGCCAGAAAATATACGGGTCGGGACGGCTTCATTCCGTATGGGGAAACCTATGATTTTACGCAAGAGATGAGTGAAATATTAGAGAAGGCAAGGGGGACGGATAACCTCCCACTGGCTTTGGATATCACCCTTTTGTTACTGGAAGAAACTATGGAAGCTTTTGAGTATGCCGACGATTCGGACGGGGACATCGGCGTTTTGGCCGATGAAGCGCTGGAACTGATCGGGGAAATTGCCGGAGAGAGTCGCGATCTGGATGCGGATGGGCAAGAGCGGGTATTTAATAAGTTGATCGATCAGATCGATGGCGGGCTCTGCGGGAGATGGGATGATTACCGAAACGGACTGCTTGAAATATGCGCCGGTTTTGCCGACGTTGAAGCGTTCAGGAGCAAGCTGAGAGCGCAGATCGAACACTTGATCCGCCAAAATGCCGACAACGAGTACAAGAAATACAGTAATGAAAGTATGTTACGCATATTGTTTGGGATCATACAGGAATACAGCACACCTGAAGAAAGCGAACATTTTATCACGGAAAATCTCCGGTTTCCTTTTTTTCGGGAATGGTATATGCGTAAGTTTATGGAGGCAGGGGATTTTCATAAAGTCATAGACTTGGCTTTGGAAGGAGAAGCTCAAGACGAAGCATTATCGGGGCTCGTTTTCCAATGGAAAAAAATCAGATATGACGCCTATACACAACTATCGCTTAAGGAAGAACAGATCAAACTAGCCAAAGAACTGCTGCTGGATGGACATTTTGAATATTACAGCCTGCTGAAGCAATTGATTGGCGGAGATAAGAAAGTATTTTATCGTCAATTAAAGCAAGAGTTGATGGAACAAAAAGGTTGGCGCGGCGAAAGGCTGTACCTTAAGCTGGTTGAAGCGGAAAACGATTTGGACGGGCTTGTGGAATATGTAAGGCAGCATCCGGACGAAATTGAAACCTATGCCGGCAGACTGACGGAGCGGTTTAAGGACGAGGTGCTATCGTTGTATCAAGAGCATATCCGCTTGGCGGCGAAAGCTTCGTCCACACGAAAACATTACCGGAACGTATGCGGCATTCTTACGAGATACAAAAAGATAGCGGGCGAAACCCATCAACAACAAATGGTCGATGAACTAATGACATTGTATAGTGGAAGACCGGCCTTTTTGGAGGAGTTGAGCAAAATCTAAGCGGATTATAAGCCGATATTCCAGCTCTAATCTAGCCGGGAGGCAGGTCGCTGCGACCTGGCACAATGTTCTGATTGGAAATATCCAATAGAATGTAAACGTGTTGGTGAATGCAACGGCTTGATTGGAATTTTCCAATAGAATAGGCTGGGTAGGGCGAAAAACGAGGCGGTTGAGCGAATTCTATTGGATTTTTCCAATGAGAGCTCAAAATGACGTTCGCTATCCACCAATCTATTGGATTTTTCCAATGAGGGGTGGGAGGACAAACGTTTGGGGGAGTTTTTGCCCCTAAAACCGGGCTCAACCTAGAAATCGGCGCTTGACAGCCGGCTGCTGGAACGACGAACCTGCCTGACAAACCTGCTGACTACCTGCTGACTACCTGCTGACTACCTGCTGACTACCTACTGACTACCTACTGACTACCTACTGACTACCTACTGACTACCTACTGACTACCTACTGACTACCTACTGACTACCTACTGACTACCTACTGACTACCTACTGACTACCTACTGACTACCTGCTGACTACCTGCTGACTACCTGCTGACTACCTGCTGACTACCTACTGACTACCTACTGGCCTATCTGCTGACCTATCATCGTCGCCCTTCAAAATAGCGGCACTTTATGCGCTTAATATCCGAAACCTAGCCTGTTTATCCCCATTAGCGGCATTTTATGTACTTATTTTCCTCTGAACGGTTCAGAACGCGGGTATTTCCTTGCGACGAGGGAAAATAGAGACATATAATGCCGCTATCCCTCTCAAATGGGCGGGGATCGCCGAAATAACGACACTTTAGGTCCTTATGTTATTCGCTGAAGTTTCTCAGGCAGCCTAGTTTCTGTTAGTTTTATCGGCGTAATGAAAAAATCCCCGCGACTTATCGGCGGACTCCTGCTTTGATGTTCAGCAGCGTTTCACTCGCCTGGGGCCCTGGTCAAGGACCACCCGCGCTGGAAAGCTGAACGGGTTGGGGGTTAGAAACGCCTTGGAGCAGGGCGGCTGATATCGCGCCTCACATCTTTACGGGTGACCTCGATCGGCAACCCCGGAATGCCGTGGACCCGCCAGTCGCGTTCGGCTTCGTGTACCAAAATGCAATCGAATTCGCCATGGCTGGATCCCAATGGACATGCGTCGTGATGACAACGATCGGCAAGCGGGTCAGCTTATCCGCAATTCTTTTAATATTGTCTATGCCTAGCCCTGTATCTATAAGGACGGTTTTGTCTTCACCGATCAGCAAAAAAGAGTGGACCTTCTCCCAATGGCCGTATTCACTAATGGCGTAGGTGCGGTTGTCAACCGTTTCTACGGTAAACCAGGCATCGTCAACTAAGTCCATCATCTGTCCCCCTCTCGCCAAACTTCAAATCTACATTCAAACCATATTATACCTTTGCCTTTTCGAAGCGGACAATGGAATCAACAAGAAACAACACAAAACAACATTTGAAAGTCCGATATTGCGTTGACAACAAAAAAACATGGGGATACGATTGAATCGCTAAATCATATTGTGCAATTAGGAAGGGGGAAGAACCTTGCGCCGCTGGGGTATAGGAATGCGGCTTATAGAAATGTGGATGTTAAGAATGTGTCTTATAGGAACGCGGATGATAGGACAATGGCTTACAGGACAACGACTTAAAGTACAACGGTTTGCAGGACAGAGGTTTGTAGGACAGAGGTTTGCAGGACAGAGGTTTGCAGGACAGAGGTTTGTAGGACAGAGGTTTGCAGGACAGAGGTTTGCAGGACAGAGGTTTGCAGGACAGAGGTTTGCAGGACAGAGGTTTGTAGGACTGAGATTTGCAGGACTGAGGTTTGCAGGACAGAGGTTTGTAATGCTGAGGTTTGCAATGCTGCGGCTTGCCGGGCTGCGGTTTGCAGGACAACGGTTTGCAAGGCCGAGAATTGCAAGGCCGAGGTCCACCGGGCTGCAGTTTGCAGCGCTGCTGCTGCTTGCTGTCGTCATCAGCGGCTGCCGAAACGGGGATGCGGCCGTCAAATACGACGTCATATATTCCAACGAGAAGGAGACCCAGAGCCAAGCGGCCCCGGTTGCCCAGGAAACTTACACGATCGGCATGGTACCGAAAGCCACGGAAAATTCTTATTTCAATCTGGTGGAGGACGGGGCGCGCGAGGCGGCCGCCGATCTGGGAGCGAACCTGCTGTATGAAGGATCGCCGGTGGCGGACACCGGGCAGCAAATCCGGGTCATCCGAAGCCTGATTTCGCGCAAGGTTGATCTGATCGCGGTGTCGGCCAACGATTCGGCCAAGCTGCTGCCCGTGCTGCGGGAAGCGAAGCAGAGCGGCATCCGGGTAATCACCTGGGATTCGGATACCGAGCCGGAAGGGCGGGAGCTGTTCGTCAATATGGTCGATCCGGAAACGCTCGGGCGCCATTTGTTGGATGCGCTTGCAATCCAAATGGATGAAACGGGGCAATACGCCGTTTTGGCCGGGGCTTCCACCGCCTCCAACATGAACGAGTGGATGAAATGGATTAAGGTGCAGAATGCGCAATATTATCCGGACATGAAGCTGGTCGAGACCGCCGCGGCCAATGACGATCCGCAGCTCGCCTACACGGAGGCGATCAGATTGATGGAGGAGTATCCCGATTTGGCGGGAATCATCGGCACCTCCTCCGTCGCGCTGCCGGCGGCGGCCAAGGCGCTTGAAGACAAGCGGCAGGCCGGAAGCATCCACGCGGTTGGATTGTCCACGCCGAATCTGATGCGGGAATATCTAAAGAACGGGACCGTCAAAAACGCCACCCTTTGGAGTCCGAAACGGCTGGGGTATTTGACGATCGTGCTGGCGGTGAATCTGCTTGACGGCCAACCTCCCGTCAACGGCCAGGTTGTCCGCAATGTCGGGGAGATTCGGGTGAAGGGGGATTCAGTGATTATGGGGGAGCCGCTCGATTTTACCAAGGATAATGTGGATGAATATGTTTTTTAGGCGAGGAAGGCGGCGGTTCCGGGATTTTCGGCTCAGCTCCAAGCTGCTGATCGTCTATGTGGCGCTCACCGTACTTCCCATCTCGCTGCTCGGCGTCATTTCTTACCGGCAATACGAAAAATCGATTGTGCAGCAAATCGGCGAGTACATGCCGAAGTTCCTTGATCAGGCCAACGGCTCGATCGATCAGCATATCGGCAAGCTAGCCGTGCTTCCCGAGCAGTTGTTCAGCTCAACCGACGTTGTACGCATTTTGCGCAAAGATTCCTACCAGAGCAATTCCGATCTCAATACGGATACCTATGTAATGAACAATTATCTGTCCAAGACGTTTCTCGAAGGCAGCAATTCGGAAATTCTCGGGGTGTTCATTTTATCCAAAAACCGGCTGTTCTCCGCTTCCCGCCTCGATTTTACGGGGCTGGACAGCAAGGGCCTGCTGATTCCCTACGGGCAGGACTTGGAGCTAAGGGGCGGAGCGAAGCTGCTGCTGTCCAGCGATTTCGGGCTAAAATTCAGCAGCGGCGAGCCTTACCTCATGATCACGAAGCAAATTGACGACGTGGACAATCGCACCAGCCTCGGCACGATGTTTATCGCGGTGCAAATGTCGTTTATTGATCGAATACTGCAAAATTTCGAACAGAACCAGCAGGCGGAATTTTGGCTGCTGAACGGGCAGGGCGAAATTTTCTACCATACCGACCGCGCGCGGATCGGCGGCTACGACGCCGAAATCCGCGAATATCCGGTGCAAAACGGCAGCTTCCGCAAGCAGGCGGGCGGGAAAACCTGGATTATGAGCAGCTCGCGTTCCGCCGGATACGGCTGGAGGCTGATGTACAGCATCCCGCTGAAAGAACTGACGAAGCAGGCCGACATCACCCGGAATATCGTCGGTTTGCTGTTTGCCGGGTTCGCGCTTGTGACCTTGGTCCTCTACACCGTTTTCTCCTACCGGGTGACGAGGCCGCTCATGAAATTGGCCCGCCTGATGAAGGAGGTCGGCAAAGGCCGGTTTGACGTCGATCCGGGGATTCAATCCCGGGATGAGGTGGGGATGCTGGCGCGGAGCTTTACCTTCATGGTGTCGATGATCAGGGAGCTGATCGCGAAAAACGTGCAGACCGAGTTAAGCCAGAAAGAAGCGGAGCTGTACGCGCTGCAGTCGCAGATCAACCCTCATTTTATGTACAACACACTGGAGAGCATCAGCATGGCCGCGGAAGAAGGGGAGCAGGAAACGGTCGTAAAAATGGTGACCCTGCTCGGGCGCATGCTGCGGTTCTCGGTGTCCAACAAATCGAGATGGGTTACGATTGCCGAGGAAGTGCAGCACGTCCGCGATTATTTGACGATCCAGGCCTTCCGCTTTGAAGAGCGGCTGGATTTTACGATTACGGAAGAGGTGAACACCGCTTGGTACACGCCCAAGTTTATTTTGCAGCCGATCGTGGAAAATGCCGTGAAATACGGAATGGAGAGCCGCCGGAGTCTAAAGATCGGGCTGCATATCGCTGAAGAACCAGGCACGCTCCCGGGTGAGCGGCAAGTCGTCTTCCGCATCCGGGACAACGGCCCGGGAATCGGCAGCGAGCGGCTTGAGGCGCTGAACCGTGAGCTGCAGAGCGTGTCCATGGAGCGGAAGGATTCCGGCTTTGGCCTGAAAAATGTAAACGCACGCATTCAATATACGCTGGGAAGCAGGTACGGTCTGCAAATGGAAAGTGTGGTGGGTGAGGGCACCACCATTATCATTCGCATTCCGGGGATCGAGCGGGCGAGCGCGGAAGACCCGAAGGAATCGTCAAAGGAGGGACAGGTATGAGGTCTATCAAAGTATTGATCGTGGACGATGAACCGCGAATTTGCCGGGGGCTTAAGCGGCTGGTCGCCTCCTGCGGCGAGGAGTGGGAAGTGCTGGCCGCTTTGGGGGACGGCAGGGAGGCGCTGGACTTCCTGCAAACGCGGGATGCCGAAATCGATCTGCTGATCACCGACATCCGCATGCCGGAAATGGACGGGCTCGCCCTGGTCCGGGAAGCGGGCAAAGTCCGTTCGTTTCTGGCCGTCGTGCTGACCGGTTATAACGATTTCGAATACGTCCGCACAGCGCTGAAGGAAGGCGCGGCCGATTATTTACTAAAGCCGCTCGACCGGGAGCAGCTAATGGCAGTGCTCGCGGAGATCAAGCAAAAAGTGGAGGAGCGGCGGCTGCAAAATTACCATTGGAGCGCGCTGCGCCAAAAGGAGGCGATGCTCAAATTCACGCAGCAGACGCAGGCGCTCGCCCGGATCACGGCGGACGAAAGCGATCTGGCCCGCTTGGGGTTCTGGGTGGATTCTTTTCCGAAAGGAGAGTACATCCTGCTGTATGTTTCTATGGACACGTTGCCGGTCAAAGCGAGAAGCTTTACCGCTCAAGATTGGCAGGCTTATTTTTACGCGTTGGAAAATATGACCGGTGAAATCGTCGGCGCGGCGGCGGAAAAACACCGGATGAGCGGCTGGTGGTGGCGGGGGACGGGCGCGGATTTCTGGGCGCTGCTGTGCCGGCCGGGGCCGGACGCGGCAAGCGACGGCGGCGAATGGGAAGAAGCCGCCCTGGAGACGGCCGGACGAATCCGCGAAGCGGTAAGAACGTACACGCCGTTTACCGTATCGGTCTCATCCGCGGAGCCGATGGGCGATTTGTATTTGCTGCCTTACGCGAAGCGGCAAGCGCTTTCCGCCATGCAGCACCGCCTGCTGGAAGGGGGGAACCGGGTGTTTCCGTACGGACGCATCCACCACAGCGGCGGCGAGACTGGCGGGGAACAGCCGGGCGGCCTTCTCCCTTCACTGCTGCAACGGATGAAGCGGGCGGTCGGGCAGGCCGATGCCGCCGAGGCGGAGGCGGTGTGCAGGCAGCTGTTCGAGCATATCGGCGGGTATTCCTCCCCGGCGCGAATCCGCAAAGTTTCGGAAAATGTGCTGCTTCTGATACAGTCCACCCTGTTTGAAACGTGCGGGGAGACGGTGGGGGATTCGGGGGCCGAAGAGGCGCTGCGGGAGGCGCGGGCAGCGGTGAACCTGCAGGAGCTGAAGGTGCTGGCGCTGCGGATGATCAGGCGGGCCGTGACGACGCTTAGGCAGGCGCGGTCCGGCTCCGTAGTCAAGCCGGTTGAAGCGGCCAAGGACTGGATCGGCCGGAACCTGGGAAGCCCGATTACGGTGAAAAAAATCGCCGAGCAGGTCCATATGAACCCTACGTATTTTTGCCAGTATTTTAAGCTGCAAACCGGAGAAACGGTGCTCGAATACGTGACCCGCGCCCGTCTGGAGCAAGCGCGAAGGCTGCTCGCCGACCCTGCGGCAAAGCTGCGGGACGTCAGCCGGGCCGTCGGATATCAGGACGTCCGCTATTTCAGTCGGCTGTTCAGGCAGCATTTCGGTCAGCTCCCGTCCGAGTACCGGGGGACTGCAGGAACCGGCTAGGTGCGTGGTCCAGGGCATGTTTGGATGGCTGTCGGTCTGGCGTCCCGCAGTTTTATATCATATTCCGAAGAATGTCTACCCGATCCGAAGAATCTCTCCTACAGGCAAAAACGCCCCGCTTATATAGTGAAAGGTGTAAGCGCCAACATACAAGGCGTGAAAATTTTGAGGATCGGGAAGGAGCTGTAACATGATACGGAAAGCCTCGATCATGCAAGTTTTTGCAGGCTGCCATGAGGAATACCGGAGACGTCATGACGAACTGTGGCCGGAGATGAAGGAGATGCTGCTAAGCCACGGGGTTCGCACGTATTCGATTTTTTTGGATGAAACGACCCATACCTTGTTTGCTTACCTGGAAATCGAGGATGAAGCGCTCTGGGCCAAAAGCGCGGAGACGGAAGTTTGCCGCAAATGGTGGGATTACATGAAGGACATTATGCGAACCAATCCCGACAACAGTCCGGAATCCCGCGAGTTGACGGAAGTGTTCCACCTGGAGCCGGAATCCGGAAAGGGGCGGGTGTGATGGCTGCCGCTCAAGCAACGAAGAAGAACGGCCTCAAGTCAACCATCACCGTCGCCATGTCGAATTACCTGGAGGCCGGTTCCATCGTCGCCGGCGCCGGAGGCCTTACCTTGTGGGTCGAATACCTGAAGCTGGACGACGTGAAGCTGGGCCTGCTCGGGGCCCTCAGCGCCAACGGATTCGGGTCGGCGATCGGCGCGCTCATCGGCGGAGTTCTGGTCGACAAATACGGCCGCAAGCTGATTTACAAATACGATCTGCTTGTGTACATGCTGGGGGTTCTGCTCGTCGCCCTTTCGTTTAATTTTCCGATGCTGCTGGCGGGTTATGTGATCACCGGCATCGCGGTAGGCGCGGCGATCCCGGCCGCCTGGACGTATATCTCCGAAGAGGCGCCGGCGGGCGAACGGGCCGCCCGGGTAGGCTGGGGGCAACTCGCCTGGTCCATCGGCCCGGCGATATCGCTGCTGCTGTCCGTGGCGCTGGCTCCGCTTGGCCTGCTGGGCAGCCGGTTGATCTTCGGGCAGTTGTTCGTCATCGCCCTGATCACCTGGATCATGCAGCAGCAGATTAGCGAGAGCAAGATCTGGGAGGAGGAAAAAGCCAGGGAAGCCAAGGCTAAGGCGCTGGCAGGCGGCAAGGCGGCGAAAAGTTCGGTTGCCGAGCTGTTCAAGAGCCGCGCCAATCTGCGCTCGATCGTTCTGCTCTTGGGCATTTACTGCTTCTGGAACCTGGTGGCGGGCGTGATGGGCTACTTTATGCCTTACATTTACCAGCGGGTCGGCGGCCTCACCTCCTCCCAGGCCAATTTGCTGCAGGCCTTTCTCTGGATTCTGACCGTAGCCTCGACGTATTTCGTTTTCATCAAGTTCGGCGATAAAGCCAACCGGAAAGTGCTGTACGGAATCGGCGCATTCATGGGGATTGCCGCCTGGGCGATCCTGTCCTTCGGCGGCATGGGCATGGCCGAGCTGCTGGCCTTTGTTGTGCTGTGGGGCGTCGCCGCCGGCTTCGGAGCGCAAGCCTTCTACGGCTTGTGGGCGGGCGAGCTGTTTCACACCAAATACCGCGCCAAAGCCCAGGGCTTTCTGTTCAGCACCGCCCGGGTAGCGGTGGGCCTGATCTCGCTGGTGGTGCCGTCCATGCTTACTTCCATGGGTTTTGCCGCTTCCGGTATGGTGATGATCGGCTTCCTGGTCATCGCCGCGGTGATCGGCGTGGTCATGGCCCCGGAAACCCGCGGCAAGACGCTTGAACAAATTCAGGAGGAAGTGTACGGACGGGATTTTGTGAGCCATCCGGACGAATCCATATCTCGAACCGGGTAACAACGAATCGATGTCCCGGACGGGGCCGCCGCGAAGGGTGGGGTTTAAAAGAGAAAAGCGCGGGATATAGAGGGTATTTAGGGGCTCAATCTATAAATCGGCGATTAACACAGCCGGCTGCTGCAACGACCAATCAACTGACTTACCTGCTGATCAACCGTCGAACCGTCGGCCTTCAACATAGCGGTACTTTATGTGCTTATTATCCGAAACCTAGCAGGTTTATCCCCATTAGCGGCATTTTATGTACTTATTTTCCTAAGAATGGTCCGGAACGAAGTCATTTCCTTACGACGAGGGAAAATAGAGACGTAATATGCCGCTATTTCTCTCAAATGGCGGGTATTGCCGAAATAGCGGCATTTTATGTTCTTATGGCAGCAATCTTCCCCGCCCTGCCTGCGGATTCCGCAAACAGGCAGGCAGGGCGGGAGCTATATCGCTTAATCCAAATAAGACTCGGCCAGTTCAATCAACTGGTCTTTGTTCATTTGCAAGCCGGTTTCGATCATGTAATGAACGGCCTCCTTGCTGCCCGGGATATCATAGACCCATTGAATATTCCGGCCGGTTGCAAATTCGGTATACAGCATTTTTATACCCTTAACCTCAAGGGTCTCGCGCGGATTGTCCTTGTCTTCTTCGGGCAGCATAACCGTCTGCTTTCCGGGGGTTTTGGAAATCGTTGCGAGAATGCCTGTTTTACCGTTTCTTTGGTAAGAGCTCATAATAATCCAGTAATTTTTCGAGACCTCAATCGGCATCATCGCATAGCCCTTGCCCGATTCTTCCGCTTGCTTCCGCAGTTTTTCGGCGATCTCCGCCTCTTCTTTATCGGTTAGCGGATTCTCATAAAGGGCCGGGTAGAAGGAGACCGTGGCATGAGCGAATTTATAATCGCCTCCGAGACGATCAAACAGCTTTACCGGCTGCCCCGCCATGCGGGAACGAAGCTCGGTCAAATCGTGGAAGGGAACCCGCTTCCATTCGATGTCGATTTGATGATTCGGATTGTTCTCAAGCACGTAAAAAATCGCAGCCTCCCCATCTTTCAGCAGATCGTTGGATAAACCGGCGCTGCTCAGTGAACGCCGTTGCTCGTCCATGGAAGGCTTTTTATATTCGGGGCTGCTCTTATCCAATATCTTTTCTTCCCAAACAATGTCCCCGTGCTTACTTTTCAAGGCATAGTAGTAGTTTGACGCCGCAAAAGCGGTGGAGGCCGCCAGCAGCATTCCGGCCATGACCAGCAAACCTACTTTACGTTTCCCGATCAATCGCGCCTTTGTTGTTTTTTCGGCGCGCAGCTTGCTCATCACTTTGGGGGTCAGGTCCACCTCGGGAAGCTGCGCTTCACGAAAAAGTTGTTTCAGATCCTGATCCTTGTCCGATATCATAAGCACATACTCCTTTCGCCTGAGCGTAATACTGGCGGAATTTCGCCGCCGTCCGCCCGTATTTCTTGCGGAGAGCGGCGTTGCTGCGGCCGAGAATCTGGCTGATCTCCTCATAGCTCTTCTCATCAACGCACCGCAAAATCAGCAAGTTCCGTTCCTCCGCCGATAACTTCGACAGGGCCCGATGCACAATTTCATCAAAATAATGGGCTTCGATCCGCAAGTCCACCGGTTTGTTCTCTTTGTCATCCCGGTAGAAGAAGGGGAGGTACTTGGCCAGCTTGCGCTTGCGGATCATATCGATGCAATGATTGTAGGCGATTTTGTACAGCCAGGCCCCAAATGGAACTTCGCGTTTATATTTTCCCAATGAACGGTAGGCTTTTAAAAATACTTCCTGACCGCTGTCCTCGGCTTCGGCATAGTTGCCTAACATATGGTAGCAATACAGGAAAATCGATTTTTGATAGACTTGCATGATTTCCGCGAACTTTTCGGTGTCACCCTCCAGAATGTCGGTTATCGTTTGCGACAGATCGACATCGTCCACATTCTCACACCCTTTCCCCTAATACAACGTATCACTGGCCCGCGGATGTGACAAATCCGCAAAAAAAAGGAGCGGTCGCTACCGGTCCTTGATCGAGACACGTTCTTCCGCCCAGCTCTCATCTGCCGCAACGGTCCGGTTGCGCCCGTCGCCCTTGGCTTGATAAAGCGCTTTATCGGCTAAGCGGAACAACTCGCCCAGATCATCCGATTGAACGGGAAACTCGGCGACTCCTATGGAAACGGTGACCGGCCGGCCGGCCGGGCTTACCGTGCCTTCCAGTTGGCCGCGAATCCGTTCCGCCGTTTGAATGGCAACGGCCAGCGGGGTATCGGGAAGAATGACGATAAACTCTTCGCCTCCGAAGCGGAAGCAGAAATCTTTCTGCCGCACGGCCGATTGAACGAGATCCGAAACAAATTTCAGCACTTCATCCCCGGTTTGATGACCGTACGTGTCATTGATCTGCTTAAACCGGTCGATATCCAATATGAGCATCGAAAAAGAATGCTTGGCGAAATCGAATAAAGCCAATACCTCATTCAGCGCCCTGCGGTTTTGCAGGCCGGTCAGCGGATCTTTGCGGGTGCTGTCGGTAAGCCGTTCATTTTGATCCTGCATCGTCTTCAGGGAGTTCAGCACGGTCTTCGTCAACAAGTCGGCCTCCCAAATCCAATGGCTTGTCCGGATCGGCGGCAGTTTCTTGGCATTGCGGACCGAACTTCTCGCAAACTGGGCAAGCCATACGATCGGCTCGGTGACCTTATGCGCCATATAGATCGTAGCCGCCATGATCAGGATGAAAGGAAGGGCCATGATCAGCAGCATTTTGCGAACCTGCTCTTCTTGTTGTTTTTCCACCATGCTGATCGGCGTTTGCATGATAATGCCCCAACCGACCTCAGGGACCGTGGCGTACCCGGCCAAAAAAGAGACTTTTTTCGTGTTGATCACGGGTTTTCGGCCGCTTTCACCGTTTTTTACAGCTTGGACTACAGCGTTTTCACTAACGTTTTCGCCGCGCCGGCTGGTGTCGGGGTGAAAGATCAGCTGGCCGCTGGAATCCACGATATAATAATAAGAGCCCGTCTTATCCGCCAGATTTTCGCTGAAAATACTGTCGAGGATGTTGTTTTCCTCCAGGTAAATCGTCCCGCCTATGAACCCATGATAGACGCCGTTTCTATCGAACACGGGTTCCGTCATCAGGATGATGAGCCGTCCGCTTGTGCCGGTATAAGGCTTCGACAACGTTGATTTCCGGGTTGCCAGGGCTTCCAGCGCCGGCGTTGACACCAGCTTGGTTCCGGCCAAATGATAGTTCGGCGAAGCGATGCTGCGAACGACGCCTTTGGCGTCCGCCCAAAACACCGAGTTGAAATAGTCGTTGCTGTTCTTGAAGAAATCCAGTTTGGCTTGAATGTCGGCGGATTGCGAGGCCTCGTCCGCGTCGAAGAGATGAATGGATACGGTATGCAGCCCCAGCCGCATCGATTTGAATAAAGTGCCTAAGGTGCGGCTCATCTGCAGCGAAGTGGAATAGTTCATTTCCAGCGTCCGGTTGTATAAAATGCTTCTTTCGGCTTTATAGGATGAAGCCGCGGAAATAAACGTAGTTATAATTACGGCGAGCCCGACGATCAGCGAAAAGAGGACGGCCAGGCGGATTTTGGGGTATGTGCGCTTTTTGCTGTTCATATTTAAGCGATTCCTCTATGTTGTTTCTAGCGGTTTTGCATCCTGCGGGAGGATGGATATGAGGTTAAGCATACCAAAACTTCGCGGCGTTGAACAGAGTTTTTGTGGCGCCTTCCCCCGGCGGTTTAAAATCGTCCACCCCAAAAGCTTAATTTCGTCCAATGAAGGGGGAAGCTTTTTTTAATACGATGAAAGCGTAATCATTTTGTGATCACTTTCGGGAGGTAACTTATGGAAAAGCTGCTTTACGGTGTCGCTTACTATGACGAATATATGCCTTGCGAACGTCTGAACGAAGATATCCGGATGATGAAAGAGGCCGGGATCAACGTGGTGCGGATCGCCGAATCGACGTGGAGCACGCACGAGCCCCAAAACGGGGTGTTCGATTTCACCTCCGTGGATCGGGTGCTGGACGCGATGCATCGGGCGGGGATTCATGTCATCGTCGGAACGCCTACGTATGCCGTGCCGACCTGGATGGTCAAGGAGCACCCGGACGTACTGGCGACAACGGCCAAAGGCCCCGGCAAATACGGCGCCCGGCAAATTATGGACATCACCCATCCAGCGTACCTGTTTTATGCGGAGCGGATCATCCGCCAACTGATTTCCCGGGTCAGCGGCCACCCTGCGGTCATCGGCTACCAGACCGACAACGAAACGAAGCATTACCACACGGCGGGCGCCAACGTCCAGCTGCTGTTCGTCAAATACATCAGAGAGAAATTCAAAACGCTGGACCGGGTGAATCGGGCGTTTGGGCTGGATTACTGGAGCAACCGGATCAACAGCTGGGAGGACTTCCCCTCGGTGGTAGGGACAATTAACGGCAGCCTGGGCGCGGAGTTTGCCAAGTTCCAGCGGAAGCTGGTCACCGATTTTCTGAATTGGCAGGTGTCGATCGTAAACGAATACAAGCGGCCGGATCAGTTCGTCACGCAAAACTTCGATTTTGAGTGGCGGGGGCATTCCTACGGTATCCAGCCGGACGTCGACCATTTTGCGGCCGCCCGCCCGTTCGACATCACCGGGGTGGACATCTATCATCCCTCTCAGGACGATCTTACCGGCAGCGAAATTTCCTTCGGCGGAGATGTGGCCCGCTCTACCAAAGGAACGAATTATTTGGTGATCGAGACGCAGGCGCAAGCTTTCACCCATTGGACACCGTATCCCGGGCAGCTGAGATTGCAGGCGTTCAGCCACCTGGCCTCCGGGGCCAATATGGTCGCCTATTGGCATTGGCATTCGATCCACAATTCCATCGAAACGTACTGGAAAGGCCTGCTCAGCCACGATTTCGAACCTAATCCGGTCTATGAGGAAGCCAAAACGATCGGCCGCGATTTTGCCCGGTTATCGCCGCATTTGGCGAACCTGAAGAAGGAGAACAAAGTCGCCATCCTCGTCAGCAACGAGTCGTTGACAGCGTTGGAATGGTTTAAGTTTAATTTTACCAGCGCCAAAAACTACAACGATATCGTCCGGATGATGTATGATGAGCTGTACCGGATGAATGTCGGCTGCGACTTCGTGTCGCCCGCCACCCCAAGCTTTGAGCGGTATGATCTGCTTGTGGTGCCGGCGCTGTACACGGCTTCCGATGAACTGCTGGAACGCCTTAACCGGTTCGTGTATGACGGCGGGCACATCGTTTATACTTTTAAGAGCGGATTTACGGACGAAAATGTCAAAGTCCGCACCGAACGCCAGCCGGGGGTGATCGGGAAGGCTTGCGGCGTTTCGTACAGCATGTTCGTTGAACCCCGAAACGTATCGCTGAAAGACGATCCGTTCCGGGTCGGGGCGGAGCACAACCAGGTGCATACGTGGATGGAACTGCTCACGCCGACGGAGGCGGAGGTAGAGGTGCTCGCCTATTACGACCATCCGCATTGGGGGAAATACGCCGCGGTGACGCAAAACCGGTACGGCCAAGGGCAGGCCGTTTATATCGGCTGCATGACCGGCGAAGCCATCATGGGCAAGATCCTGGAGCATGCCGTGAAGGAGGCCGGTTTATGGGGGGCCGATCAAGACATCCGTTTCCCCCTCATTACCAAACACGGGATTAACGGGATGGGCAAAACCGTCCGCTACTATTTTAACTATTCCGATTTGCCGGCATCGCTAAATTACCCTCACGGGGAGGGGAATGAACTTCTCTCGGGCGCGCCGGTAAGTCCCGGTGAGACCCTGACCCTGGAGCCCTGGGGATTCAAGATTATTGAAGAACAATAGATTGTTTCAGACGCCTCCCGCATCTGCGAGGCGTTTTCTACTATATTTTCCGGCATCAGGGGGGATCGCATGTTTGGCAGACTGCGGCAGCGGGTCATCGATCCGTTTAAAACGAGTATCCGCAACAAGTTGATTTTGACGATGATGTTGATCGCGGTCGTCCCCGTCGTGGTCGTTGCCGCGCTGGCGGCGGAGAACAGCAGAACCTCGATGGAGGAGCAAGTGATAAGCACCAATCTGTCCAACATGAAATGGACGGGGATTTATCTGGGCGAGCAGTTCGCCAGGCTGAACAATCTGATTTACTCCATCCAGATCAGCCCGGGGCTGACCGATTATTTGAACCGGCCCGAAGGGGAAACCCCGGCCAGCCATTTTACGGCGCAGCAGAACGTTTTTAATACGCTCAACAGCGTGTATTACAGCGGCGGAAATCATCTCGTCGGCGTCATCCTGTACCTGCATGACACAGGTACGCTGTTTACGATCAATTCGATGCGAAACGACGTGGAAACGATCAGCGGCATGCCGCGCGCGTATCGGGATTTGCTTGTGCAGAACAAAGATTTTATCGTCGAGACGCCCCCGTCCGCCCCCGACAAATTACGCTTGATCCGCAGCATTAACCGTTTTGAAAACCAGGAGAAGCTCGGGTATATCTCCTTGGATGTGCTTTGGTCTTATTTCGATCAAACGATGAATTTGCTCGGCGAAGGAAAAGAGCAGTCCGTGTTCGTCACGGATTTGAACGGCCGCGTTCTTTACGGCAAAGGCGGCGTCCTGCCCGAGAATGCGGCCGCGGCGCTGTCCAAGTCCAAGGAAACCGGTCCGGGCTATTTCAAAACGGACGGAGAGTTCGTCTTCTACAATACGGTGGACCCGGCCGGCCTCCGATTGGTGAAAGTCGTCCCGATCGCCGTCATAAACGAAAGCGCCCGGGCAACGATGAATTACGGGTTGATCGTCGGGATGATTTCCGTGGCCGTCTCCGCGCTGTTCGCCTTTTATTTTGCCTGGAAAACGACCAAACCGATCATCGGCCTGGCTAGGGCGATGCGCAAGCTGGATCTGACCAAGGGGCAGGCGTTTCCCCGGAGCAGGCGAAAGGACGAAATCGGGCTGCTTGAAGCCAATTTTGCCACGATGGGGGAACGGATCAGGGAGCATATTAATACGGAATACAGAATCCGCCTGGAAAAGAAAACGGCCGAGCTCAAGGCGCTGCAATCGCAAATCAACCCGCATTTTTTGCAAAATACGCTGCAGTTGATCGGCGGGATGATCTTCTCGCAAAAACCGGCGGAAAGCTACGAAATCATCCGCTCTTTAAGCGAAATGTTCCGTTACATCGTGCGCGATCCGGATACGCTGGCGACCCTCAGAGCGGAGCTTGAACATCTGCATCATTACATGAATATTCAGCAGCGGCGGTTTGGCAAAAGGCTTCATTACGAGCTGGGCGTTTCCGATGACGTACTGGAATGCCGGATTCCCAAACTGACTTTGCAGCCTTTGGTCGAAAACGCGTTTGTCCATGGCCTGGATCATAAGGCAGGGGAGTGGCGCCTTGAGGTGGCGATCCGTCGCGAACCTGCCGCGGGAGTGCTCATCATGATCCGGGACAACGGAGCCGGCATGGCACCCGAACAGCTGAACCGGCTGCGGTCGCAGCTGAATCAAGATCTGGAGCAAGTGTGGACGCAGGGGACGAGTATCGGGCTCATCAATGTGGCTTCGCGGATTCAAATGTATTTTGGAGCGGAATACAAAGTGGACATGAACAGCAAGGCGGGCCAAGGAACTTGCGTAACGCTGCATTTTCCCGAGCAGAAGGAGGGATGAAACATGTTCAAAGTGTTGATCGTCGACGACGAGGAGTGGAACCGGGACATTATCAAAAACCTGGGCCGGTGGGATGAATTGGGCATGGTGGTCGCGGGGGAGGCCGAGGACGGACTGGAGGCGCTGCGGCTGATCGAGCAGCTTGGTCCGGAGCTCATCATTACCGACATGCGCATGCCAGGTTCGGACGGCGAAGAGCTGATGCGCAGCATCCATGACCGTTTTCCCGGCAAGCAGGTGATCGTGGTCAGCGGGTACGACGATTTCCATTACGCCAGACAGGCGATTCGCTACAATGCGGCCGACTATCTGCTGAAGCCGATCGATCCCCAGGAATTAAACGCGGTGTTGGCCAAATGCGGGGAAGCCTTGCGGCAGCGCGGCGGCCGTCAGGGGATCGACCTGGAGCTGTCCGCGAAGCTGGCCGGTTACAAGAAGCGGCTGGGGTCCTGCTTTAATGAATTGAACGGCGAGGGAATCCGCAAAGTGTTCGGCGAACTGCGGTCGGATACGCAGCTTGCCGCGGCCCTGAAGCCGGAGACGATCCGCTATTTTGTGCATGAAATCCTGCTGTATTTAAAGGAACTTTGCGCGGCCAACGCACTGGCCGCCGAGCCCGGACGTTTGGTGGAGCATACGGAGGTGCCGGACTCTTTTCACAAAGCGGCCGGCTTGATGGAAGGCTGCTATATGGCCGCATTGGAGGAACTGATCAAACAGCGGAAATTTAAAAACAAGCTGCATTTGGGCGAGGTGAAATCCTATCTTGAGCATCATTATGCCGAGCAGATCGGTTTGGAGCAGTTGGCCAAGCTGTTTTTTGTCAGCAAAGAGTATTTGAGCAAAGCGTTTAAGCAGGAGTACGGCATTACGGTTACGGACTATTTGCTGCAATTAAGAATGGAGAAGGCGATGGAGTGGCTGGGAGCGGACGAAGAGGTCGCGATCAAGAGCGTGGCCGAGATGGTGGGGTACGAGGATGTGTCCTATTTTCACCGGGTGTTTAAAAAGCATTTCGGGCTTTCGCCGGGAGAAGCGAGAAAAGCTTCACAAGGTTTAAAAATATCCAATGAAGGAGTCTAATCCCGTCCAATGAAGCGCTTACATATTTTGATTAAAATGAAAACGTAAACAAACTTAATCGTTCAGGAGGTCATAAATGATGAAGATGTGGAAGGGGATCGTCGGAACGGCTTTAATCGCAACGTTGCTCGCCGGATGCGGATCGGGCGGCGGAAGCGGCGCGGCGAATAACGAAACGCCGGGGGCAGGCGGCGGAAGCGCCAGCGGCAAAAGCGTCAGTTTGAAAATGTTTATCGCCCAGCCTCGTTTGAAGGAACATTACGATAAGTATATCGATGCCTTCGTGGCCAAGGAAAAGGCGGATAAGAACATCGACGTTACGGTTCAACTGGAGATGCCGCCGGCCGATACCGCTCCGCAAATCCTGAAAACGAGACTGGCTTCGAACGACGCTCCCGACGTGTTCGCCATTCACGCGGTTAATGAAATTCCGCCCTTCTATAAAGCCGGTTATCTGGAGGACTTGTCCGATCAGCCGTTCGTGGGCAAGCTGCTGGACAGCGTAAAGCCTTCGGTCACGACGGAGGACGGCAAAGTCGTCGCGGTGCCGCTCGAAACGTTATCCTGGGGGTATTTGTACAACAAGACGATTTTTAAAGAACAAGGCCTCACTCCCCCAACCACGTTAACGGAAATGAAGGCGGTCGTCGAAAAGCTCAAACAAAGCAACATCACGCCGTTTGTTCTGTCCGACAAAGAGTCGTGGATCCCCCAACTGTTCCTGCCGCTGACCGTAGGAGCGATGGTCAATACGGAAACCCCGGATTTCATCGACCGGATGAACAAAGACGAAGGCTCCTTTTCGGAACTTAAGGAGATGTTCAACATCATCGATTTGGTCTACGCCAACGGCACCAAAAACGGTCTTGAAGTCGGCGGCGACGACGGAGCGGCGATGTTCGCCACCGGAAAAGCGGCGATGTGGGTGCAAGGTCCGTGGTATGCCGAGACGATTTTGAAATCCAATCCCGATATCGATTTTGGCGTGGCGGCTTTGCCGATCAACGACAATCCGGACGCTACGATGATCAACTTGAGCACGTCCACCTCCCTGGCCGTGTCCAAAACGAGCAAAAACAAAGAAGTGGCCCTCGATTTCATCAACTACATCCTGGACGACAAGGATTCCAGCGCGTTCTACCAGGCGTTGAAGTTTAACCCGGTCGCCACCGTGCACGACTACAGCAGCTATCCATGGGTGGACGACGCTATGGTTTATGTGAAAGCGGGCAAATCGTATCAAGACCCGCGGATTCCGCAGGCAGTTAAAGACGAATCCGGCAAAGCCCTGCAATCCTATATCGCCGGACAAATCTCGCAGGACGACGTCATCACCGCTCTGGACAAAGCCTGGAAATCCTTTAACAAAGTTAATAAGTAACAGATAAGTTGAACTAATACTTGTAACGAAAAAAGGCAGCCGGGTGAAATGTTCTTACGATCGCTGTTGTTCGCGGATTTCTACGATTGAACTAAATTCAGAAAAGGTAGAAATCCGCTCACAAAGGCGACCACTGCCGTTTCTTCAGAATCATTTCCCCCTCTTGCCTTCTCTCGTACACTTCCTAAGTTCAACTTTCGGCGAACCGCCGCATCCATAGACAATGACAGGAGGGGAGAAAAACATGCCGTCCAAGATCTATAAGAAGTATTTTTCCCTATTGGCTTTTACGGCCCCGGCCCTCATTATATACACCATCTTTCTGCTCATCCCGACGTTCGGCGGAATGTATTATACGTTTACCGACTGGAACGGCTTGAATCAGGACTACAGCTTTGTGGGGATCGCGAATATCGTGGAGGCGCTCACGGAGGATCCGGATTTCATCAATGCGCTGCTGTTTACGCTGAAGTACGTCGTGTTTATGGTTATTTTGCAAAACGTAATCGCTTTACTGCTGGCGGTGCTGATCGAAACGCGGACCCGCAGCAAAGGGTTTTTCCGGACGATCTTCTTCATGCCGAACATGATCAGCTTAATCATCAGCTCCTTTATGTGGACCTTCGTGTTTTCGCAGGTAATCCCGCAGCTCGTCGAAAAAGCGGCCTTCACCTTCCTGGACCATGCCTGGCTGGGCGATCCGAAATACTCATTCTACTCGATCCTGATCGTTTCGCTGTGGAACGGGGTCGGGTACATGATGATCATCTATCTGGCCGCCCTGCAGGGTGTGCCGCAAAGCTTGAAGGAAGCGGCCATTATCGACGGCGCGAATTCGTTCCAAACGTTAAAAAGCGTGACCCTGCCGATGATTACGCACGCGGTGACGATCTGCTTTTTCCTGACGCTGAACGGTGCTTTCAAGGTGTTTGACGTCGTGTACGGTTTAACCGGGGGCGGTCCGGGGCGCAGCACGCAGGTCATCACGATGAACATTTACGAGGAGGCGTTCTCCAACAACTTCCGGTACGGGTATGCCAGCGCCAAATCGCTGATTTTGTTCGCCATCGTGCTGGTCGTCACCTTGATTCAGATGAACGTCATGAAGAAAAAAGAGGTGGAAGCATGAGCATGAAAAAAATCAATTCGCTGCTGATCGGGCTGGTTTTGTCCGTCGGCGCCCTGTTCACGTGTTTCCCCATCTATATGGCGGTCGTCAATTCGTTTAAGACCCAAGGGGAGATGTTCGCTTCGTTTGTCGCGCTTCCTGCCAAGCTGCATTTTGAGAACTATTCGCAGGCATTTGAGAAAATCCATCTCTTAAACAGTTCTTTGAACTCGGTGATCGTATCCGTGCTCGGGATCGGCGGAATCGTCTTCTGCTCGGCCTTGGCCGGCTATAAGTTATCCCGCACCCGGGGCAAATTGAGCAACTTCATTTTCCTGCTGTTTGTCGCCTCGATGCTGGTGCCGTTTCATTCCATCATGATACCGCTCACCCGGATGGCCAAAACGATGCACGTGCAGGGCAGCACCTACGGGTTGGCGCTCATCTATATCGGCCTTGGCGTCAACATGGCGATCTTTCTGTACCACGGTTTCGTCAAATCGATACCGCGGGAGCTGGAGGAGTCCGGGCAAATCGACGGCTGCAGCGAATTCCAGACGTTTTTCCGGATCATTTTGCCGCTGCTTCTGCCCATTACCGTCACCATCGCCATTCTCGACTTTTTGTGGATATGGAACGACTTCCTGCTTCCGCTGATGATGCTGACGGACGTGGACAATTACACCTTGATCCTGTCCACCAACATGCTGTTCGGGGAGTACAACAAGGAATGGTCGCTGATTCTGGCTTCGCTTGTGCTGACGGCGATCCCGGTGGTGGTCATTTACGGCTTCTTCCAAAGATTCATCATGGAAGGCATCGCGGAAGGGGCCGTGAAGGGCTGAGCGAAGCATACATTTGGCTAACCTGTATAAGTTGAACTAAAGAAACGCGGAAGTAAGGCAAGCGGGTTCAATACTCAAAAGTTCAACTTATATAGAAACCGGTGGGTGCTTCACCGCAGGCTGCTGCCTGGAGCAAACCCAGCGTCGGCTGGGCCTTCAAAATAGCGGCATTTTATGTTCTTATTATCCGGAGCCAGGCATGTTCATCCCCATTAGCGGTATTTTTTGTTCTTATTTTCCTATGAATGGCCCAAAACACCGGCAATTCCTTGCGACCGGGGAAAATAGCAACATAAATTTCCTCTATTCTCTCAAATGGGCGGATATCGCCGGAATAACGACCTTTTTTGTGCTTATGCTTTTCGCTCGAGCTTTCTCAAGTTAAACAAGAAGGAGGTTCTTTCCTATGGGACAACCGAAACGATGGATATCAAGCTCAAGGGAGCGGCAATGGGTGGAAAAAACCGCGCCAACCGCGATCGCGGGTGAAAGGGCGGCGGACCTGACGCTGACGGAGGAAGTTTTTCAGAGCGTGGAAGGCTTTGGCGGGTGCTTTAACGAGCTGGGATACGTGGCGTTAAACGGGCTCCCGGAAGAGGAACGAAAGCGGGTATTGTATCATTTGTTCCACCCCGACGGGGAGCAGAAGTTCAGCATCTGCCGGCTTCCGATCGGGGCGAGCGACTATGCTCTGGAATGGTACAGCCACAACGAAACCGACGGCGACTATGCGATGGAGCATTTTTCAATCGAACGGGACCGCAAGTATCTGATTCCTTACATCAAGGAGGCGTTGGCCCTAAACCCTGAGTTAAAGTTGTTTGCTTCGCCTTGGAGTCCGCCGGCGTGGATGAAAACTCCGAAGGCTTATAACTATGGAACGCTGCGTTGGGAAAAAGAAAACCTGGAGGCGTACGCCCTATACTTCGTGAAGTTCGTCCAGGCGTACCGGGAAGAAGGCATCACGATCCATCAGGTCCATGTCCAAAACGAGGTCGTGGCCGATCAAAAATTTCCGTCCTGCGTTTGGACCGGCGAGCAGCTTCGCGAATTTATCCGCGATTATCTTGGCCCGGCCTTCGACAAACACGGGCTCGATACGGAAATCTGGCTCGGCACGATCAATGCGCCGGAACCGTGGGACGAGTGGCTGAAGAAAAAAGCCGCCGACCACGACGCGTATGCGCATACGGTGTTAAGCGACCCGGAGGCCTACAAGTATGTCAAAGGCGTCGGGTATCAGTGGGCCGGCAAATGGGCGATCCAGCGCACGGCCTTGAGCTACCCGGAGCTTCGCTATATGCAGACGGAAAACGAATGCGGCGACGGCACGAACACTTGGGAGTACGCCAAATACGTCTTCAATTTGTATCAGCACTATTTCACGAACCGGGTCAACGCTTATATTTACTGGAACATGGTGCTGGAGCCAAAGGGCCGCAGCACCTGGGGCTGGGAACAAAATTCGCTGATTACGGCCGATCCGGAGCGGAAGGAAGCGATCTTTAACCCCGAGTATTACGTAATGAAGCATTTCTCGCATTTTGTCGCGCCGGGATCAAAGCGCATCGGCCAGCACGGACATTGGTACGGCAATGCGGTCAGCTGCGAAAGGCCGGATGGCGGCCGCGTTATAGTGATCGCCAACCCGTTCAAGGAGACGAGAACGGTGCGGATCTCGGACGGAACGGAAACGTACGGCTTCGAGCTGGAGCCTGAATCTTTCAACACGATTTTGTTTTGACAGATGATTAGGCCGGTAGACTAGTGAAATACGCCGCTGCCCGAAGAAAAAAGCCGGACAGAAACCTTGGCGCGCGGTCCTCGAAGATTCGGGGGATCGCCTTTTTTTTCAAATCCCGCAATTGGTCTAGTCCACCGGGACTCTACTATCATATGTTAGTCTATAAACTACTTTTAGTTTAGAGACTTTATGATGGAGGGATATTTCACATGCCCAAAGTTTCGGTCATTATGCCGGTATACAATAACGCCCCTTATGTTCAGGAAGCTATCAACAGCATACTGAATCAAACCTATACCGATTTCGAATTTATTATAATCGATGACGGGTCTACGGACGGATCCGCTCATTTGATTTCGCTGGTCGAGGACCCCAGAGTCCGTAAAATCTTTCATCCCCAAAACTACGGTCTGGTCGCTTCGCTAAATGAAGGTCTAAGTCTGGCGACCGGGGAATATGTCGCTCGGATGGACAGCGACGACCTGTCTACGCCGGACCGCCTGGGCGTTCAGGTGACGTTTATGGATGAGCATCCGTCCATCGAATTGTGCGCCTCAGCGTTTACTTATTCCATTGGCAAGAGACCGAAGGTAAACCCGGTGGAGCACGAAGAAATCCGGACCTGGCTGCTGTTCCATTGCTGCATTTGCCATCCGACAGTAGTGATGCGCAACAGCATGATCCACCGGTTGGGCGTCCAATATGACAGCAACTATCCCCATGCCGAAGACTATGAGCTGTGGAACCGGTTGGCCCCGCACATAAAAATGGCGAATATCCCGATGAACCTGCTGTATTACCGTATGCATACCGGACAAGTATCCCATGTGCATAAAGCCATCCAGGACGATTCCGCTCGGAGAGTCCGGCAGCGGCAATTTTCGCAGTTGGGCTTGCAGCTGTCCCATGAGGAAGACCGGATTATGCAGGAGCTCATGTATTTTCAGATCAATGCCGCCGACCAGCATCAATATGCCCGGGCGTTCGGTTTTGCCCGCTGGGTGCTGGAGCAGAACCGGAAATATCGGGTTTACGATCAGCAGCTGTTGAATCTGGCATTTTCCCGCTGCATCTCGCGTATTCCGTATTAAAAAACCGGCGTCGGCAACAGCCGACTCCGGTTTATGGTTATTGTTTACCCCGGTCTCCATGTACACTTGAAGACTTAAGCGGGCGTTCCTTCTTCGACTACAACCAACAACGGTTTCCAAAACAACAAATGCCCTACCTCTCATTTGTCCTTGCGGCTCCGATGACCGCGCCAGTGTGAATCAGAAAAACACTAAATTCTTACTTTATTGGGTCATTAAAATAGGAATTTCATACCGGAAGGTATAAGGAGAGTTATAATCTTTTGAGGAACTGCGATACGGGTAGTAACAATCTAATGAGTAATTATAACTCAAGTTTGAAGAAAATGCAATAGAACCGATAAGGCCCCCCGTTTGTTCATTAGAGCCGGGGGCTTTTTATATTTCCGGCGGGTAGAAGACGATGTGCAGGTAGAGAGGGGAGGGGGAGAGGAATCTGAGGGCTAAGGGACACCAGAGCCGCTACCTGCGGAAAAACGGAGGTTTGCAAAATGTAACGGACACAAATGCCTTTATTTACCTCAAATCGGCCTAGATGAACTGATTTAGAGTGAAATAGGGTCAGGTGGGTCCGTTTGGCTGGGAAATACCCGGGAAATAGGCGGATAAGGCCGCTGGTGTCCGTTAGAGTAGTGTCCCCCTCACACCACAAATGACCTCGCTACCGGAAGATGGTACCGGAGAAGGGAGTCTTATAGAAATCTGCGTAATTACCGCCGAATAGTTGCAAAAGATACAGTTATTGACCGGAAAATGGAGCGGGGCGCTTGTTAAAATGCAAATCATGCAATTAAACCTGCACTATTCGGAAAACTTGCGCAAAGGTTTGGGTTTAGTTGTATGAAATGCAATTAAAACGTGTTAACCCGCTTCTCCGTTGAAATTCAGTTGTACGTTTTGCAACTCATCGTCCTAGACGCTTGTACTTGGGAAGTTTTGTTTCCGGCAGGCGTTGTTTTTCTTAGAAGCAAAGGCCGCCGCGGTACTAATTAATTGGCAAACGTGTAGCTGTCGTTCGTTTTATGAAGCAGTTGTTTGAAGCCGGAGGTCGCATACAGCTTTTTATCTTTAGTTATGAACAGGGCCTCCGTATTCGGCGTGTTTTCGATGAATTCCAGGCCCTTGTCGATCCCCAGCACGAACAGGGTCGTGGAGAGGGCGTCGGCGTCCGCGGATTTATCGGTCACAATCGTCACGCTGCTGATCCCGTTGTCCACCGGATAACCGGTTGTAGGGTCAAGAATATGCTGGTACAGCTTGCCGTTTTCGATAAAAAACCGCTCATAAATGCCGGAGGTTACAATCGTTTTATCATTCACCCGAATAGTGCCGATTGAGTTCCCGCGCTCTTTGCCCGGATCTTGGATGCCGATGTTCCATTCGTCGTCGTTCGGCTTTGCGCCCATCGCGTAGACGTTGCCGCCAAGATCGATGATCGCGCTGTGAAAGCCTTGATTCGCCAAATAGTCGTAGATCCGGTCCGCCGCGTACCCTTTGCCGATCGAACCAAGGTCGATGGACATGCCTTTTTCTTGAAGATAAATTTCCTGCGCCGCCTCGTTCAGCTCAATTTTGCGGTAATCGGTCAAGCGTTTCGCCTCAGCGATTTCTTCCTCCGGCGGGACATGGGCGCCTTCATGGCCGATGTTCCACAGGCTAACCAGGTTGCCGATGGCGGGGTCAAACCTGCCGTCCGTCCGCTTGGCGTAATCGAGCGCTTTCGCCACAAGGTTAAACGTCTCGGTTGACACCTTGACCGGGACGATGCCGGAGTTTGCGTTCACTTTATAGATTTCGCTGCTGCTGTCCGTGCGGCTGATACGGCTGTCGATTTCTTTGAGCAGGGCATCCAGGTCTTTGAAATTTTGCTCGGCGGCCCGCTCGTCGTAGATCCGTACGGTCACTACCGTGTCGAATATAAAATACGTCTGCGATTTCGGCTGGACTGCGTTGGCTTGCGCCGGTTCCGCGCCTGCAGAGCCGCCGGCAGTGCGGCCTGCTCCGCCAGCCGCGCCTCCGGCCGCGCTGCCTGCGCCGCCGCAGCCGCCGAGCAGCGCGGCCAGCAAAACGAGGGTGAATAGCAGAATGGGCGTCTTGTTCTTTTTCATGATCGCAGCCTTCTTTCGGTCCGGTTATGTCGCCTTGAGTGTAGCAAATACCAACATGCCGTAAAAGTGATATTTTTCACAATGTCGCTGATCTTTTTCACACTAATTCAACCGGCAAATTCCATAAAATGTATGACCAAGTGATGATTTTGTGAAATGCGGGAGGCAAGGGCAGGGAAGAGACATTTGTCACATTTGAAGACGGAGGGCAGCATGTATAATGGGTTCATCTAAGATTTATATAATCAAAAAATAAGGAAGTTTGGGGAGTTTGCCATGAAGCGCGGAGATATCCTGTTGATCGGATTGGTCGTGGTCATCGCACTGGCTTTTCTCGTGCCAAGGTGGCTTGGCGGAGATTCAAGTGAAAAAGTTCACAAAAATGGCGAGCGCGTGGCCAACATTACGGTTGGCGGGAAGCTGTATAAAACCGTGGAGCTGACTAAGGAAGAACAAACCGTGGAAATCAAAACCGAACACGGCTACAACCTGCTGAAAATCCACGATTACGGCATTGAAATGATCGACGCCGACTGTCCGGACAAATTGTGCCTGACTTTCGGGTTCATCGACCGCAACGGCGGAACGATCGTCTGCCTGCCGCACAAGCTGATGGTTGAAGTTGTGAACGCCGGGGAAGGGGGCGATCTGGATGCCGTCGTTAAATGAAACATCCAATCTGATCTTAAAAAGAACGGTGATCGTGGCGATTTTTGCCGCGGTGGCGGTCGTGCTCAGCCTGGTGGAATCCATCATTCCCGTCAATATGGGCGTTCCGGGCGCCAAGCTGGGCCTCGCCAACATTATGGTGCTGACGTGCCTGTATTTCCTCAGAACCCGGGACGCGTTCATGATGGTGCTGCTTAAAACGCTGCTCACGGCGTTTATTTTCGGTTCGTTTTCCAGCTTTTTGTTCAGCATCATGGGGGCTTTGTTCAGCTTTGCGGCGATGTGGTTTCTGCTCCTTATCGGACGGAAGCGGCTTAGCCTGATCGGCATCAGCACGGTCGGAGGGATCGCCCACAATATCGGGCAACTGACTGCGGCCTCCCTCTATTTTCACACGACGAAAATCTACTATTATTTACCGATGCTGCTGCTTATGGGCGTGCTCACCGGCATAGCCGTCGGGATCGCGGTCAAGTATCTGATTCCGTCCCTGTCGAAGCTGGAGCTGTTCAGCGGTTTTGTGCCGGAATAACGTTTGGCCTGCCCTAAGTCTGCCGGTCTGCGTGCCGGATCAAAGGAGAAGGGAGCGGAGAGAAATTGGAGAAAAACGGATTCGCTTATGAGGTGCATCAGGTCTCTTTCGCTTATGACCCGGCAAGTCCGGTGCTTGGCGATGTAAGCTTAAACATCCCTTGGGGCGGCTGGGTATCCCTGGTTGGCGCCAACGGCTGCGGCAAATCAACGCTGGCCAAACTGCTCGGCGGTTTGCTGGCCGCAAACGCCGGCGTCATCCTTATAGGAGGCGTGCCGCTGAACCGGGAGACGGTGCATGTCCTGCGGCCGCGCATTGGCATGGTTTTTCAGAACCCGGACAATCAGTTTATCGGCGCGACCGTGGAGGAGGACATCGCCTTCGGTTTGGAAGGGCGGTGCCTGCCCCGAGAGGAAATGCGGCGCCGCGTCCGGTCATATGCGGAAAAGCTGCGGATCGGCCATCTGCTGAGCAAACACCCTGCGGAATTGTCCGGAGGGCAGAAACAGCGGGTGGCCGTCGCTGCGATTCTGGCGATGGAGCCGGACATCGTTATTTTTGACGAGGCCTCGTCCATGCTCGATGAGAAGGCAAGGGGGGAACTGCTCGGCATCCTGCGGGAAATGCGGGAGAGCGGACAGTATACGATGGTATCGATCACTCATGACGCCGAAGAAATTTTGGCCTCCGACCGGGCGATCGTGCTTGGCGGAGGGGCGGTCGCCGCCGATCTTCCGCCGGAGGATTTGTTCCGGGACGAGGCGCTGCTCGGCTCCTGCCGCCTGATTCTCCCTTTCCGGATGAAGCTGAGGCGGGAGCTGGAGCGGCGGGGGATTTCCGTCTCGGAAGACTTGGCGCGGGGCGGCAAAGAGGAGGCATCCTGGTTATGGCCATTGATTTCGGGCAAGTAAGCTTTGCGTACGACGATCGCAGCCTATGGCGGCACAGCGCGCTTGAGGATGTAACCCTGCGTGTGGCGCGCGGGGCCTTCGCGGCGATCGCCGGCGCTTCCGGTTCGGGGAAGTCGACGCTGATGCAGCTTTTCAACGGGCTGCTAAAACCGACGGGAGGAAAAGCCCGGGTGCTGGACGTTACGCTGCAAGCCGGGGAAAAGGCGTCCGGGCTGCGGGAACTGCGGCGCAGGGTAGGGCTGGTGTTCCAATTCCCGGAGCAGCAGCTGTTTGAAGATACGGTAGAGAAGGATCTGTGCTTCGGGCCGCTAAATTTCGGCTGCCCGGCGGCCGAAGCCAGGGAACGGGCCAGCCGGGCGCTGAAACTGGTCGGGCTGGACGATTCGTTCCTGGCGCGCAACCCGTTTCATCTGAGCGGCGGGCAGATGCGCAAAGTGGCGATCGCCGCGGTGCTGGCGATGGAGCCGGACGTCATTGCGCTCGATGAGCCGACGGCGACGCTTGATCCGCAAAGCCGGGCCGAACTGGCCGGGATGCTGGCCCGGCTGCACCGGGAGCAAGGCAAGACGGTGATCGTCGTCACCCATCGTATGGAGGAAATGCTTCCGTACGCGGAGCGGTGGATCGTCATGAAGGAGGGGCGGGTTTCGTTTCAAGGCACGCCGGGCGAATTGGTGCGGGAAGCCGCGAGACTGGAGGCGGAAGGGCTGAAGCTGCCCGACAGCATCCACTGTTGGAGGGCGGTGAGCGCCCGGTTTGGGCTGGAGGCGGAGGAGCCCTGCCTGACGGCGGAAGCGCTGGCCGAGCGGCTGGCGCGGCTGCTGCCGCGAACAGAGCTGGCGGGGGGCGCGGTGATGGATGCGGCGGGAGCCGCGCCGGAGAACGCCGCTGCGTCTCCGGTGATGTCTGAGAAGGGCGCGGCGCTTTCGGCCGTGGTGGCCAATGCCGAAGCGTCCCCGGTGAAGCCGGAGTTGGGCGCGTCGCCCTCCGTCGTGGTGGGCAATGTCGCTGCGTCCCCGGTGGTGCCTGGGAAGGGCGCGGCGCTTTCCGCTGTGGTGGGTAATGCCGCTGCGTCCCCGGTGGAGCCGGAGTTGGGCGCGTCGCCCTCCGCCGTGGGAGGCAATGCCGCAGCGTCCCCGGTGGTGCCTGGGAAGGGCGCGTTGCCTAGCACCATGGCGGGCAATGACGCGGCGCCGGCTGCTGTGCCGGATACGGAGAGCCAGCGTCCGGTTCCGGACGCGGCTGCCCTAGAGGTAGAGCCGGAAGTGGGGCCGGAAGCTGTCAAAGCCAAGCCGCTCCCGGAAGAAAAGGTGGTTCAGCCAAACGCGGTTGGGCGGCCAGGCCCGGAAAAGCTGGCGTTTGCAGTCCGCGGCGCGGCGAGAGAGGGGGGCGGATGACATGCGGAACAAACTGCTGTTCGGACGCTGCATCGACACCGGCTCGTGGGTGCACGGCGTTGATCCCCGGGCCAAGCTGACCGGGATGCTGCTGTACCTCGTGGCCATCGTGGCCGTTGGCTCGTGGGCGGCGCTTGGCGCGGCGGCGGCGTTTTCCGCCGCATACATGCTGGCGACAAAAATACCGCTCAAATATTACGTCAAGGCGGCGAAGCCGCTTTGGACGCTAATGGCGTTCATCTTTGTTGTTCAATGTATGACGGTGCATGAAGGAGCGGAGTTGTGGCGCGCCGGCTCCTGGACGCTGTATGCGGGCGGGGTTAGCAGCGGGTTGATGGCGGCCGCCCGGATGGGGCTGCTGGTTTCTTTTACCGCGCTGTTGACGTTTACCACGACGCCGGGCCTGCTGAACCAAGGCGTAAGCGGCGTGCTGAAGCCGCTTGGGCGCATCGGCATAAGATCCGAGCGGCTCACGCTGATGATGAGCATTGCGCTGCGGTTCATCCCGACGATTCTCGATGAAACGCACAAAATTCTCAAGGCGCAGGCGGCCCGCGGCGCGGACCTGAAAGAGCTGCCCTGGAAAGAGAAAGGGCGGCTGCTCGTGTCGCTGCTCGTGCCGGTCACGGTCAGCGCGTTTCGCCGGGCGGAGGAGCTGGTGCTGTCGATGGAGGCCCGGGGGTTCGTCGTTGGCGCGCCGCGCACGGAATACCACCTGCTGACGTGGAAGAGCCTGGATACGTGGTTCGTGGTATCCTACATGCTTTTGGCCGCTGTTGTTATTGGCTGCCACTTTTTGTAAATGCCATATCCATTAGAGATAACCATGCAGTGTATTGGATAGCCGAAAAATTACTCTAGTTGGACTTAAGAAAGGCGGGAGTAGTTTTAACTTATACAGGGATGAGGGGGAGGACGCGGTGGCGCGTTATTTTAACGGAAGAGAAGTCGAATTGTTGGCACCGGCGGGAACGTTCGAAATTTTCAAAAAGGTGATCGACGCAGGTTGCGACGCGGTTTATTTTGGGGGCCCCAGCCTCAATATGCGCCTGATGCGCAAAGGCTACAATTTCAGCCTGGAGGAAATTACCGAGGCGGTGCGGATGGCTCATGAACGCGGCAAAAAAGTGTACGTCACGGTCAACAATCTGCTGAACGAAAGCGAGCTGGACGAGGCGCGGGCGTACTTGCGTTTTCTGGAGAACGCGGGTCCCGATGCCATTATCGTACAGGATTTTGCCCTCCTGGCGCTGATTAAGGAGATGGGGCTTGGAATCGATGTCCATTCTTCGGTCATGATGAACGTGCACAATGTGGAGATGGTCCGGGCTTTGCAGGAAATGGGGGTAACCCGGGTCGTCACGTCCCGCGAAATGGATCTTGCGGCCACCCGTTATTTGCAGCAGGCGACCGGAATGGAGCTGGAATATTTCGTGCATGGGGACATGTGCTCGGTGCATGGCGCGAACTGCTACTTCAGCTCGATGGTATTCGGCATGAGCAGCAACCGGGGCAAATGCATGAAGCCGTGCCGCTGGGATTACCGCGTTAAAAAAGACGGCTACGTGTATCCCGCGGAATACCCTTTGGCCGTGAAAGACATGTTCATGTACGAGCATATCCCGGAACTGATCCACGGCGGCATCACCTCCTTTAAAATCGAAGGCCGCATGCGCGACGCCGATTTCGTTCTGATGCTGGTGGGCGCCTACGGCGACGCCATCGACCGCTACATCGCCGACCCGGTCGGCTTTGAACGCAGCCGCGACACGGAGCTGCTGTACCAAAACCGCAAACGCGATTTCTCCACCGCTTACGCGTTTGGCCGGCCGGGGTTAGCGAACATCAACCGCCGCTACGAAGGGACCGGCAAGTTTTACAGCACCGGCAAAGTGTTCAGCACGCCGACGCAGGAGCGGGAGCTTAGCGCGGGGCGGATTGCGGCGATTCGGGAAGGGCTGAATAAAGCGCGGCATGGGGAGCCGGGGGAAGGCGCTCGCCGCTCAGGGGGCGCTACCGCATCGGGTGCCGGCTCTGCGGAGGTCTCCGTACACGTAAACAACACGGAGCAGGCCAAAGCCGCGCTGAAGGCCGGAGCCGACCATGTGTATTTGTCCGGCGACGTGTTTGAACCGGACCGCCCGTTTACGAAGGCCGACGTCAAAGAGCTTGCTGAGCTCAAGGGCAAGGCGAAGCTGTACTTGTCCCTGCCGCGAATGATGAACGAGCTGCAGTTTGAAATTTACGACGCCCTGCTGTCCGGGGAACGCCTGCCGATCGATGGCTTGATGGTGACGAATCTGGGCGCGATCCGCAAATTTGCCGGCAAGGGATATCCGTTGATCGGCGACTTTAATCTGAACGTGTACAACAGATTGTCCGCCGATTTTTACCGGGGGCTGGGCTTGACCCGGATGACGGCGTCCATGGAGATGCCGTTAAACGATCTGGCGGCACTGCTGGCCGAGGCGCCCGCAGCGCTGGAGGTCATTGTCCACGGTTCCCCGGCGATCATGTACATGGAGCATGACCTGTATGAAAATACGGAGGTGTTCGAACCGATTGCCGAAGAAGACAACCATTACGCCGGCAACCACATCCTCGTATTGAAAACCGACAAGGGCGAAAACCCGGTTTACCGGGACGTATACGGCCGTAACCATCTGATGCTCGCCAAGGAGCTGTGCCTGCTGCCGGCCGTCAAAGAATTGGCCGCGGCAGGGGCGTCCGTGCTGCGGATTGAAGGGGCGACCTACCGGGCGGAGGACCTGGAACGTATCGTACGGGCGTATAAAAACGCGGCGGCGGCACCGGATACGGCTGAAGCGGAGTTTGCCAAGCTGCCCCCGGTTTATGCCGGCTATACGCTTGGAGCGCTGCAGTTCGACGGAGGCAGCGCCAGTGCGGCGAAGCCGGAGGCGGAGGCGGAAGCAGCAGCCGCTAAAGAGTCCGCGGTAGTAAATGAAGCTGCGGGCACGAATGAGGCGAAGGCTGCAAAAGAAGCTGCGGGCACGAATGGGGCGAAGGCTGCAATAGAAGCCGCGGGCACAAAATGAGGCGGCGTCAAATGAATTGCACCAAATGAATCGGCAGCTGCAAGTAAGGCCGTAGGAGCAACAGTGGAGGCAGGTATACAGTAGGAGACGAGAACAAAAGAGGTTGCGGGCCCAAATAAGCAGCTGTTACTCAAGCTAGGCAGCCATTATACAAACGCCACCCGCAGCGTGCGGTAAGCGAGCGTCGTTTTGCGGGGCAGGTTGGGCGGATCGCTATACTTGCTCCTTTACAAGACTTACTCAACAGAAGGGAAGCGGAAAATTATGCAAACGTATATCGGACCGGAAGGTGTGCTGCAAAAGCGGCAGCGGTATTTTTATCCATGCACGAGCCATTTTTATCGCAATCCGCCGCAGCTCGTCAAAGGGGAAATGCAGTATTTGTACGGGCATGACGGGACGCGGTACACCGACTTTTTCGCCGGCGTTTCCGTCGTGGCCACCGGACATTGCAATCCGGAAATCGCCGAGCGGACGGCGGAGCAGCTGCGTACGCTGCAGCATACGTGCACGATTTATCTGACGCAGCCCAATGTGGAGCTTGCCGAGCGGCTGGCCGGGGTATTGCCCGGGCGGCTTCGCCGGACGTTTTTTGTGAACAGCGGGTCGGAGGCGAATGAAGGGGCGCTGCTGCTCGCCCGTTTGCATACGGGACGCCGCGGCTTTCTGGCGCTGGAGCAGTCTCTGCACGGCCGGACGTATCTGACGATGAGCGTCACCGGCCTGCAGATGTGGCGCACCGACTCGCAGCTGGCGGAAGCTGCGGATGTGACGTTTATCCCCCGCCCGTACGAGCGGGGGATGAGCGCCGATGAAGCGGGTCGGCGCTCCATCGCGGCGCTGCGGGCGGCGCTGGCAGCCAAAGGCGGTGAGATCGCCGCGATGATCGCCGAGCCGATCCAGGGCAATGGCGGCATCATCGCGCCGCCGGACTGGTATTTCGCTGAAGTGAAGCGGCTGCTGGAGCAGCACGGGGTGCTGCTGATCGCCGATGAAATTCAGACCGGGTTTGGGCGTACGGGCCAAATGTTCGCCATGGACCGCTACGGCGTTGCGCCGGACATCGTGACGATGGCCAAAGCGCTTGGGGGCGGCATCCCGGTGGCGGGTTTCGCCGCCACCGACGAAATCGCCGCCAGCTTCACCCGGCCATCCGCCTCCACGTTCGGCGGCAACCCGGTTTCGTCCGTGACCGCGCTCGCGGTCCTGGACTACATCGAGGCGCATCGCCTGCCCGAACGGGCGGAGCGCCTCGGGGCCCAGCTGCGCGGCGGGCTTGAGCGCCTCGCCGCGCGGTTCCCTCAGCTCGCGCTAGACGTGCGCGGCGCGGGGCTGATGCTCGGCGCGGAGCTGTGCGCCGATGAGCCGCAGCGCGGGGCCGGGCTCGTCGATGACGTGCTCGAGGCGATGAAGGACCGCGGCTATCTTATCGGCAAAAACGGCGTCAACCGCAACGTTCTTGCCTTCCAACCGCCGCTCGTCATCGCCGAAGCCGACATCGACGGCATGTTGTCCGCGCTGGAAGCGGTGCTGGCCGGCTTGGCCTAACCGCCGGCCAGCACCGTCAGCCCTGCCAGCCGGGCTCGCCCGGTCACTCGGTCAGCCGGTCCGCAGGTACCGGCGCACCGGACCCGCTGCCCCCGGCAGAGAGCGGCCCAGCCCATGGCTGATCCCCGTCGGCGTCCCGTGCAGAGCGGCCCAGCCCATGGCTGATCCCCGCCGGCGTCCCGGACAGAGCGGCCCGGCCCGTGGCTGATCCCCGCCGGCGCCCCGTGCAGAGCGCTCCGGCCTATGGCTGATCCCCGCCGGCGTCCCGTGCAGAGCGGCCCAGCCCATGGCTAGTTCACATCAGCGCCCCGTGCAGAGCGGCCCAGCCTATGGCTGATCCCCGCCGGCGCCCGTGCAGAGCGCTCCGGCCTATGGCTGATCCCCGGCCGTCCCCGTTCCCGGCGGCTCTTGACCTATACGTCGCCGGAGCGGAGAAATAGCGGCAAATTATGCCCTTATTTCGCGGCGCGGGCCGCCCTGCGGAAAATAACGGCACAAAAGGGTGCTATTTTCGGACGGAGATGGAAAAAACGGCAATTTGGTGGGGGTTCCTCGGAAATAGGGGCATAAAATGTAACTATTTGCCATAATGCGGCCAAAGAGCGGCGAATAGCGGCATTTTTTGCCGCTACTGCTAACCACGGTACTAGCGTCGGCCCATAGCGTCGGCCCATAACGTCGGCCCATAGCGGCGGTGTTTATTTTATCCTGGGGCGGGCGCTGGAAAGTGACCGGAAGCGGGGACAGGGAATTCGTGGCTGCGGCAGTTTCTGCGGCCGGCAAGGTTGGCGGCGTTTTTTTTGTCCAGCCCTTGAGACCCCGAGTATTGAACGGATCCTCGGCATACCTGCTGCCCGGCTATTCGGGGACAGCCAGGCGACGGCCGACGGCAGCGGATGGCCGTATGCCTTACGGCCCAACTCACCTTGCCCGTCCAAAGCTACCTTTCCCGTCCAAGCCACCCCAGTCCTATGCTTATCGCAACGAAGGAGAGTGACTATATCATGGAAGTAGCTAGAAAAATCGGTTCCAAAATCAGGTTGTACAGCGAATTGGTGATGTTTTCGCACACGCTGTTTTCGCTGCCGTTTGCGATCATATCGATGGTGTGGGCGGCGGAAGGGTTTCCGTCGTGGCGGGTCATACTGTGGGGGCTGATCGCCTTGGTCGCCGCCCGGAACGGGGCGAACGCCTTCAATCGTGTCGTCGACCGCACCTTTGACGCGCAGAACCCGCGCACTGCCCATCGCCATCTACCGCGGCGGTTGTTGGAGGCAAGGGAGGTGCTCGTTTTTGTCATAGTCAACTATGCGATCTTTATTTTCGCGGCGGCCATGCTGAATCCGCTTTGTTTCGTGCTCTCGCCGGTGGCGATTTTCCTGATCTCGTCCTATTCCTATACGAAACGGTTCACTTATCTAAGCCATTTGTACCTTGGCTTCACGATCGCTTCCGCCCCGATCGGCGCGTGGTTTGCCGTGACCGGGAAGTTCGCTTTCACGCCGTTTATTCTCGGCACGATCGTGATGTTATGGATCGCCGGGTTCGACATCATTTACGGCTCGCAGGATATCGATTTTGACCGGAGCCACGGGCTGTGGTCGATCCCCAGCGCTTTTGGCCTCAAAAACGGCCTGAGAATCGCGGCCGGCCTGCATTTGATCATGGTGCTGCTGCTGATCGCCCTGATCCCAATCCGGCATCTCGGTTGGATGTACACGGCGGGTATTATCCTTGCGGTGATTTTGCTGCTGACGGAGCATAAGATCATCAAACCATCGAACCGCAAACGGATGAACGTGGCCTCGTACAATCTGAACCAAGTGATCAGCATGGTTATATTGTTCTGCACGCTCGGAGACTATTTCTTGCTGTAAGGCTCTTACTGTATTCTTACTGTATTCTTGCTGTAAGATTCGCTGCAAGCTTCTCGCGGTGAGGATGCTCGCCGGATTATAAACGGATATAGAGACTGACTGAAAGCGTAAACATTTTTGCTTGCCAAATGGTATGTTCGATGGTATTCTGAATTTGGGATTGTTACTGAAAAGGCGAAACCCGGGACATGATTTGTCATGTTTTTGGGCCGCCTTTTTTGGTTTTAGTCGGCGAAGCAAGTGACAATCGCTGCGTTTCTTGGGGGCAGGCCACTGTTGCCCGGCATGTACGAATTTCGTAATGTATTCGTTTACATTTGATGCGCCGTTTCCCGCTACGCCCGGCACAGGCTTTCCGCCCAGCGTTAAACTGGTTGCTTAACTCATTTGCTTAAAAGGGGAGGGGGCAATTTTTCGATGATCATCGAAAAAATATTCAACAATAACGCCATCATTGCCAGAGATGAGGAGCGCGAGGAATTCGTCGTGATGGGGCGGGGCATCGCTTTCAAGAAAAGCGCGGGAGACGAAGTGGATAAGGGGCTGATCGAGAAGGTGTTTATCCTTAAGCAGACGGAAGCTTCCGAAAAATTCAAGCTGCTGATGGACGACATCCCCACCGAATACGTATCGCTGTGCTACGACATCATCGAGTACGGAAAAAACATGCTGCAAACCAAACTAAGCGATTTTATCTACGTTGCCCTGACGGACCATATCTACAACGCGTTCCGGCTGCACGACCGGGGGCTGGCCAACGCCAACCCGCTAATCTGGGAGATCCGGAAGTATTACCCGAAGGAATACAAGGTCGGGCAAAAAGCGCTGGAGTTCATCGAGGAGGTGACGGGCAATCGCTTGCCCGAAGATGAGGCGGGCAATATCGCGCTCCATCTGATCAACGCCCAAACGAACGGCGGGAGCCGTCAAGTGGCCGATGTGGCCAGTCATACCCAGAAGATCCGCGATATTTTGAATATCATCAAATATTCGTACAATATCGAACTTGACGAGCAGTCGGTGAGCTACGAAAGGTTTATTACGCATTTGCGCTATTTTTTCCAACGTTTAAACAAACGGGAAAAGGTCGAGACGCTGGATCATTTTTTGCTGAAGCAGGTTAAAGCCAAGTATAAGCAAGCTTACGATTGTGTGCTAAAGATCGAGAAATATTTGGGCATGCCGCTTTCCGACGAGGAAAAACTGTACCTGACGATTCACACGCATCGCGTAACGCAAAGAGAAACCGAATAACCGGAACGGATCGTTACTGGTCATGCAGGCGAAACCAAACGGGGCGGCGAAAAGCTGCCCGTATGGTTTCGCCTTTTTTATAAATACTAGCAAATAATTAAGGAGGAGCAGCGATGAAATATGAAGCATTGGCGAAAGCCATTATCGAAAACGTAGGCGGCAAAGAAAACGTAGCCAGCCTGACCCACTGTATAACCCGGTTGCGTTTTAAGTTGAAGGATGAGAGCAAGGCCAACACGGAAGTGTTAAAAGCGATGGACGGTATTGTCACAGTCATCCAAAGTGGCGGGCAATACCAGGTCGTTATCGGTAATCACGTACCCGAAGTATATGCGGATGTGGCCGCAATCGGCGGCTTTCAGGAAGCGGCGGCGGAGCCGTCCGGGGAAAAAATGAGCTTGTTCAACAGATTCATCGACATCATCTCGGGAGTGTTTCAGCCGACGCTGGGCGTCTTGGCCGCCACCGGGATGATCAAAGGGTTCAACGCCTTGTTCTTGGCTCTGGGCTGGCTCACGGCCACTTCGGGAACATACCAGATTCTAAACGCCATAGGCGATTGTCTGTTCTATTTCTTCCCGATTTTCCTCGGGTATACGGCGGCGAAAAAATTCAACGCCAACATTTTTATCGGCATGGCTATCGGGGCTTCACTCGTGTATCCGACGCTCAGCAGCATTATGGGGTCGGGCAAGCCGCTGTATACCTTGTTTAGCGGCACGATCTTCGAGTCGCCGGTGTACATTACTTTCCTGGGCATTCCGGTTATCCTGATGTCCTATTCGTCAACCGTTATTCCGATCATCGTTTCCACGTATGTCGGAGCGAAGCTGGAAAAACTGTTTAGAAAGATTATCCCCAGTGTCGTCAGAACGTTTCTGGTTCCTTTCTTCACCTTGCTGGTAGTTGTTCCGCTGTCGCTCATCATCATCGGTCCGCTCTCGACCTGGGCCGGCCAACTGCTCGGGCAAGGCACATTGTTCCTTTACAACTTAAGCCCGGTGATCGAAGGCTTGTTGATGGGTGCATTCTGGCAAATATTAGTTATCTTCGGGCTGCATTGGGGAGTTGTGCCGATTGCCATCAACAATCTGGCGGTGCTGAAGCATGATCCGATTCTCGCCGGCACGTTTGGTGCTTCGTTTGCCCAGATCGGCGTGGTGTTGGCCATTATGCTGAAAACGAAAAGCGCGAAATTAAGATCGCTGACAATCCCGGCTTTTATCTCAGGGATTTTCGGAGTTACGGAACCGGCGATTTATGGGGTTACTTTGCCGCGGAAGAAGCCGTTCATTTTAAGCTGTATTGCGGCGGCGGCAGGCGGCGCTATTCTCGGCGCCATGGGCAGCCAAATCTATATCATGGGCGGTCTGGGTATTTTCATGCTTCCCAGCTTTATTGGTCCGCAAGGCATGGATGCCGCATTTTATGGGGCCATCATCGCTATGGCCGTCAGCTTCGTTTTGGGCTTCCTGCTGATGTTCTTCGGCGGTTACAAGGACGAAGAGGATGATGCCAAGCCAAAAGAGGCCTGCAATACCGAAACGCTGGTGAAGCAGGAGACGATCGGCAGTCCGCTCAAGGGAACGGTAAAACCGCTGTCGGAAATCGCGGACGAGGCGTTTTCTTCGGGGGCCATGGGCAAAGGGATCGCCATTGAACCGGCCGAAGGCAATGTCGTCGCTCCGGCCGACGGGGTGCTGACCTCGCTGTTTTCGTCGGGACACGCGATCGGAATCACCAGCGACCACGGCGTGGATATCCTGATCCATGTGGGCAAGGACACCGTAAAGCTGAAAGGCAAATATTTCGCTCCCAAAGTCAAACAAGGAGATCGGGTCCGCAAAGGCCAGGTGCTGATGGAGTTTGACGCCGAAGCGATCAAAGCGGAAGGATATGATATAACCACGCCTGTGATCATTTCCAATACGGGCGATTATTTGGATGTCATCGAAACGGAACGGAAAGCGGTCGATTATCAGGACGATTTGCTGACGGTGGTCATTTGAGGCGGCGGTCTTAAGGAAATTGGGAAATTCAATAATTGGGGAGGAACGTACGAATGGCATATACGGCTAATACGGCTATAGCTTTTCCGGAAGGTTTTCTGTGGGGAGGCGCTACGGCGGCCAACCAGATCGAAGGCGGATACAACGAAGGAGGCAAGGGGCTGAGCACGGCCGACGTAATCACCGCCGGCACCCATATGACGCCGCGGCGGATTACGCCGGTACTGGAGCCGGACGCCTATTATCCCAGCCACGAAGCGATCGATTTTTATCACCGTTATGAGGATGATATCAAGTTGTTCGCCGAAATGGGCTTTAAGGTGTTCCGCATGTCGATCGCCTGGTCGCGGATTTTCCCGCACGGCGACGACGCCGAGCCCAACGAAGAGGGCCTGCGGTTTTATGACCGGGTGTTCGTGGAGCTGAAGAAACACGGGATCGAGCCTTTGGTGACGATATCCCATTACGAGGCCCCGCTGCATCTGGCCCAGCAATACAACGGATGGACGAACCGCAAACTGATTGATTTTTACGTGAAGTATTGCGAAGTGATTTTTAACCGGTATAAAGACGTAGTCAAGTATTGGCTGACCTTTAATGAAATCAATATCCTGACCATGCCGTTCGGTTCCTTTATCGCCGGCGCCATTATGCCGGAGGAGGGGGCCGAGCTTGGGCATGGGGCCAAAACGGATCAGCGGCTCTTGTATCAGGCGCTGCACCATCAGTTTGTCGCCAGTGCTAAAGCCGTGAAGCTGGCCCATGACATCAATAAGGATTTCAAGGTCGGCTGCATGATCGCCTATATGTGCTCCTATCCGCGGACATGCCACCCTGACGATATCCTGCTGGCCCAGCAAAAGGATAACCTCAGCAACTTCCTGTGCTCGGACGTGCAGGTGCGGGGGGCCTACCCCGGGTTCGCGAAGCGGTATTTTCGGGAAAACAACATCGAGATCGTGATGGAGGATGGGGACGAGGAGATTTTAAAAGCGGGCCGCGTCGATTTCTACACTTTCAGCTACTACTCCTCGGTTTGCGTTAGCGCCGACCCGGAGCATGAGCAGGTGGGCGGAAATTTATCGCTGGGGCTCAAAAATCCCTACCTGCAAGCCAGCGCCTGGGATTGGCAAATTGACCCGACCGGCTTGCGCTGGTCGTTGAACAACATCTACAACCGTTACGAAATTCCGCTGATGGTGGTGGAAAATGGCCTTGGCGCGGCCGATACAGTGGCGGAAGACGGCTCGATTCACGACGATTACCGGATCGAATACCTGCGCGAGCACATCAAGGCGATGAAGGAAGCGATCGCCGACGGGGTGGACCTCATCGGCTATACCCCTTGGGGCTGCATCGACCTGGTCAGCGCCGGAACCGGCGAGATGAAGAAGCGCTACGGCTTTATCTACGTCGATAAAGACAACGAAGGCCGGGGCACGCTGGCCCGCTCCCGCAAGCAAAGTTTCCACTGGTATAAGCAGGTAATCGCCTCGAATGGAGAGCGTCTGGAGTAAGGACCGGGCGCTGCCGCCAGGTGGCGTGTAAATGGTTTGCAATTGGTGTGTAATTGGTGTGGAGCATAACAGGCGACTTGCAGCGGATTCTATTGGATATTTCCAATAAGAGCTGTCTTTTATCTTGATCTGTATCGTCGATCAAAAACCGTCTCAAGACTGCAACGAAAGTCTCGGGACGGTTTTTTTGAGATTCTGGAATTTATAACTCAACTTGGAAAGCTTGAGGTTAGGGAAGTGGGGGGGCGGCAGATCAACACTCCCTGTCCGGAGACTTTGCACGATTATCCCGTTTAATCAGGTAGCAGAGAGAAAGACGAGCTCGGGAGAAGAAAATATTGGGTGGAGAAGCAGATAGGTTCGAGATAATTTAGACGGACATGGGGGAAGAAATCAGATTTAGAGGGATGAAACAGACCGGACAAGAGATCAAGACAAGAGATCAAGACAAGAGATCAAGGACAAGGCGCGAGGGAAACGAAAAGACCGTGATTATGCTGTAGCCTGAACCCTTCCGTCTGCAGCAACGCCCGCACAGTTCATGCTAACCCCTACCCATTAAGTTGATCCGCATCAAACTCCCCCCATATTTTCAAGCACCACGATCAGGCCGCAGCCGCAAGGGGCTGGTTCGGTTGGCGCGCGATCAGCCGGCGGTAAGGGAGCGCCGGAATCGCCACACACATCTGCAGCAACTCCTGCCGCATCGTTTCTTCCGCTCCGGGCAGTCCTCCGGGCAGGCGCAGCCGGCGGCGTCCGGTGTATTCGTTCAGGTACGCCTGCAGATGCTTCAGTCCCAAGGCTCCATACGTACTCTTCAGCGATTCCCACGCCTCCCTCACCACTCTCCGCAAGGGCGTATACAGCCGAAAGGCCAGAGGGAACAATTGTACCGCCGATGTATGGACATCCACATGCCCGCTAATAAACGCGGTTAGATCGTGACGGTTGGCCCTTTCTTCGCTTCCCCGCTTATGCGGCACCAGGCGGATTTTGACCTGCTCCGGCTCGCCCGACTCCGTTACCGTGCAGCCGGCTACGACCGCCGAGGCGTACGGATGCGAAAGCTGACACCGGGACGGATTACGCCCATACTGATCGCTGTTCACCTTCACGTCTCCGGAGAGCAGCTCCCGGGCATCGAACTCCCCCACGGCATGACGTATTTTTTGCAGCATCGACCACGCGGTCTTGTAGGCGACCCGGATCACCTGGCGCAGCCGCATCGCCGAGATGCCGTCAGGGAGCAGGAACAACTCCAGCGCCTGGAACCACTTCACCAGGGGCAGATGCGTTCCTTCAAAAATCGTGCCGACCAAAGGCGATGTTTGATGCTTGCACTTTCCGCACTCGAACAAGGGGATATGCCGGGAGGCCAGACGGCTGCACCGGGTGTAAGCGCAGCGCGGGCAGACAAAGCCGCTTGGCCATTTCATCGCGATTAGCGCCTCCATGCAGTCCAGCTCGCAGTTAAAACGGCTACTGAATGGTTGAAGTTCCGTTCCCGTATTGACTTCCATATCCGCTCGCCCCCGAATTAAAAATATAGGAACATAGGTTCCATTTATTTCATTATACCAAACATGCGTTCCCTTATCAAGCCGAAAATCTCACCTGAACCGCCTCATTTTTTCCTTATCTTTTTTGTTTTTTTCTACTCTTTTTTTGGAACCCATGACTTGCTTTAGCCCCACCCCCTGCTCCCTGAACGAAAGGAATAATCGTGCAAAGGCAGGCAGCAGGAAGGAACATCAAGACACGAACCCTTTAAACAGTCCCTTTAGCCCCCTCACCTGGTATCGATTTGTGACACTGCTCGAAACGGCTACGGTGCAAAAGGTAGATACACTGACCCCGCTGGATCGTGGCGCCTCTACATTGTTGACGCTAGAGCCGAAGTACTCAGTGCTTCAACTCTGAAAAAAGGGGAAGGGCTCTCGGAGTAGAACCGAAGAGGGAATAGATAAGAACACGACTTTAACGGCGGGTGACCCCCCATACAACATTCCCTCAAGTCGATCCAAAGTCGAAGTTAGAGCCGTTAAAAGGGGCTGTCAGGCGGTTTTCATAACCAGCCGCCTCGCGCCTATTGATCCCGGCCGCCAAAATAGTCGAGCAAGGCCTGGAGATCGCGATGCGCCGGGTAGCGGGCCAGGCGGCCGATGATTTCCCGTGCCTCGTCTAAGTAGCGGCTGCTCAGGCGTTCGGTTTGCTCCAGCGCGCCGCTCGCCTGGATGGCCGCGACGACAGCTTCGACTTCGGCGGCTGGGCTTGCCGCCGTGATCGCCCGGATGCGGGGGGCGAGCCGTTCGTCCTGCAGCGCAAACAGCACGGGCAGGGTGATCTGGCCGCTACGCAGGTCGCTGCCGGCCGGCTTGCCGAGCTGCTCCGCCGATTGGGTGAAATCGAGCACATCGTCGCGGATTTGAAACGACATGCCGAGCTTCTCCCCAAAGGCGTACAGCAGCTCGGCCGTTTCTGAGTCCGCCCCGGATGCCTGGGCACCGGTCTGCAAGCAGGTGGCCATTAGCTGCGCGGTTTTGTTTTTCGACTTTTCCAAATACTGCTCGATCGTCACGCCGTAATCGTAAAGATGAGCCAACTGCTGATATTCGCCCAGGCATAACTGCGTCGTAGCCAGGGAAGACAAATTGTACGCGTATTTGTCCCGGTCCGCCGAGTAAACGGAGATCAGCTCGATTACCCTGGCCGACATGTAGTTGCCCACATGCAGCGCGCCGCTCACGCCCAGCTTTATATGCATCGCCTTCTGCCCGCGGCGGACCGGGGAATCGTCGATGATGTCGTCGTGAATCAGGGAGGCGGCGTGGATAAACTCGGCGGCCGCGGCCAAACGCCAAATTTTTTGCTCATCCGGGGCGGGGCCGAAGCGGCTGCCGACGATGACCATCAGCGGGCGGACACGCTTGCCGCCGGAGCGGATAAGTTCGATGATGCTTTTGGCAAGCTGCGAGGCGCGGGGAATGTCCCGGTCAAATTTGACCATATTTTCGATTTCCCGGTCTACCGCTTTTAAAGAAATGTCAAGCGCCTCATGAAGTTTCATGGAAAGCCCCTCCTTGTTGTCGTTTCCCGTGAACTCGTATTCTCAAGGCTAAACCGCAATGTAATTCTAAATCGCCCGGCCGGTCGTGGTCCGGTTCAAGTCCAGCTGCAGGAACAGCTCCCAGCCCTTAAGCAGCCGTTCGTCTTCGGCGCGTCCTTCCGCGCGTTTGATTTGAATTTGTTTGATGATGGGGGCCAGATGGGACAGGAGATCGTATTCCTCCCACTTGAGGCATAAACCTACGTAAAAACTGTATAGATAGTCGCCGTCCAGCACCAAACGGGTCAACTCTTCGCCGGCAGCCGCATGATCGCACCGGCTGTGGCGCTGAAGGGCGAGCTTGATTGCGATGTAAATGGTCAACAAACGGCGCTGGCGCACCCTAGGAATATCGTATTGTTCCAGGAGGTTCGCCAACGGTTCGACTTCTTCTGCCGTTATATCGGGATGAATGCCGGCCTCGGGCGATAATTCGCCTTGCAATAAACGACAAGCGTCTTGGAAGAGTACAGGTTTCATAAGGACACACTCCTTGGTATGCGGTAAGCTTGCAGGGAACAAGGGCCACTGACTCGGCAATAATAGAAAAAGGGGAGTAATGCGCGGCTTATGCGCCCATTACTCCGGATTATTCGTCAAGGGGGTGAATTGCTGGTTGTCACTTGCTATGGTTGCTATTCGGTGTACAAATACCATCTTCGTACCAGCGGGATTTTCTTCCACTGTTTCTTGAGCCAAGGCAGAACGTAGTAATCCAGACCAAACGCGCTGCCCGAACCGCCGATCAGGGCGATGCCGGCCGTCATGTACCACAGCATTTCCGCGGAAGCCATGCTGGAGGACCAGATCATGACGCCGAGGGCGACGGTGGCCGCCGAAGCGATCGCGGTGAAGAGGCCAACGATAATCATAACGCCAAGCGCGATTTCCATGAATACCATGAAGAACTGGAACACGGTGGCCAACGCCGTATATCCGCCGTCGGACGTATAGAAGAACACGTCCATAAACCAGTTGACGATGGATTTGATAAATCCCGGAACAGGCAGCGCCGTGACAGCGGTCGAAGCGCTCTCTACGGCCGATGCCGCAGCTTGGGCGTCAACCGTTTCCGTAACCTTGCCGGCGGCTTCGCTGGCCGCGGATACAACGTCGCTGGCTTGCGGTGGAGCCGGAATCAGGAAGATTTTCGAAGGTTCCTTCATAATTTTCGGCAGCTTGTCGAGACCTTCTTCCAGCCATTTGTACCCGACGAAAAGGCGCAGCGGCAGCAGCCAGAAGTTCGGCGAACGTTTGGCGAAATGGCCGCCGACGAAACTTCTGCGGTTGTTCACATGGAAAAATTCATGCATCATATAAGTCCAGACTTTCGCAAAGCCGGCCACGGTGAACAGATAATACATATTGATCATGTGCTTGCTGAGCATGGCCATAAAGCCGCTTAACATAAACATTTTATTCGGCAGGCCGACATTCGCCACACCGTAGCGGCTGCCGATGCACACCATCGTCCCGTGGAATCCCGGCTTGTAGGACTTCTTCGGTTTGCCGTGGACGTCCGCGTAAATGTTATGCGCAATCAGCGGGCCGGCCTGCTCGGCGTTTTCCACCATTTGCGGCACCGGGCGGGTTTCTCCCTCCGGAATGTAAAAAATGTTGTCGCCGACGACGTACACATCTTCGTGGTCGATGCTTTGCAGCTTGTCATTGGTGACAATCCGCTTGCGGCCTTCCTGCTTCACGTCGAGCTTGCCGACGAGTTCGGAGCCTTCGACGCCGGCCGTCCACACGATCGTGTCGGCTTCAAGCTCGCCGCGGTCTCCAAGCTGTACGCTGGCTGGCGTTACGCCGGTGATTTTCGCGCTCGTGATGATCTCCACGTTCATTTTATGAAGGCGTTTGGCCGCTTTCTGAATGAGCTTGTCGGGCAGGATCGGCAAAATCTTCGGCGCCATATCCGCCACGACAAGCCGGACTTCGCCCGCGTCGATGTAAAATTCCTTGCACAGCTCGTCGCGGAACTCCGCCAGTTCGCCGACCAGCTCGACCCCGGTAAACCCGGCCCCGACAACGACGAAGGTAAGCATCTTCCGCCGTTTGACCGGATCGGTCACTTTGGCCGCTTCGCTGAACATGCGGCGAACTTGCTCTTTAAGCCGCACGGCATCCTCGTAGGACCATAAGGTCAAGGCATGCTCCTCCGCGCCCGGAATTCCGAAAAACGTCGGTTTACAGCCCGTGCCGATCACGAGGTAATCGTAGCTGTACGTATTTTTCGCCGAACGCAGCTTCTTGGCGCCAAAATCGATGTTGTCGATGGAATCGAGAACCACGTCCACCTTTTGCCCGGCAAAAATCTTCTTGAGCTCGATTTTGACCGAGTCCTCCGGAGCCCGGTTGGCCGCGACCTCATGCAATTCGGTCAGCAGCGTGTGATAGGGGTTTCGGTCGATGAGCTGGATTTGCACGTCCTTGTCTTTCTTGAACAGTTTGGCCAGATGCTTGGAAGTGACGACACCGCCGTAACCGCCGCCCAAAACGACTATCTTTTTCAAGAGGTTCACCTTCTCGTATAGGTTGGTAGTAGTTATTTCGCTTGTTCAAGTGCCTTGGCAACCAGATCGAAATAGGATTTCAAGCTGATCGATACGCCGGAAATCGCGTCGGTTTTGCCTTCTTCATTAAAAGTAAGGGAAGCCGGGTCCTGTTTTTCCACGAGATACGCTTCCGCTTTGGCGGCTTCTTCGTGCCATTCCGCTTGGGCGCCGCCGGCTTTCATGCCGTATTTGCCGTCGATCGAGTTTTGTTTCTTGTCTTCGCCTTTGTCGTTGACGCCGCTGAAGTTGACTTTAATGATTTTGCCTGCGGCCACCACGACGTCCGCGGTCTCCTTCCAGCCGGAATGCGGATCGAACGCGTCGCCTTCGGCGTGGTAGGTGCCGTCTTTGTAGATGCCCGGTTCCACCGGTCCGGCGGCGAGCGCTTTATCCGCGAGGTTAAAGAAGTCGCTCACATGAATGGAAACGCCGGAAATCGCGTCGGTTTTGCCTTCATCGTTCAAAGCGGCCGCTTTGGGATCCTGTTTTTCGAGCAGGAATTGCTCCGCCTTTTCAGCTTGTTCATGCCATTCGGAGGAAGCGCCGCCGGCTTTCATGCCGTATTTGCCTTCTTTGGAATAAGTCACTTTGTCGACCGGAGCCTTTTCGCTGATCGCGTTCCATTTCGCGTCGGTGATTTTGCCGCCGGACACGGTCAAAGTCACGTACGATTGCCAGCCGGAGTCCGGATCGACCTCGCCGATCGCGTAATAGACGCCATCCTGATGTTGGCCTTGTTCGGACGAAGCCGCGGAGCCGTTGGCGTTCGCGCCGTTTTCCGCCGTTGCCGGGGCGGTGTCCGCAGGTTTCGCACTGCCGTTCCCCGCCGGGGCGCCGGAGCCGCAGCCTGCCAACAGCCCTAGTACAAGAGCGCTGCTGAGTAAGAGTGATGCTTTTTTCATGATAGAACCCTCCATTTAAAAGATGTTATATATTAAAATGTGAAGACATTTTAATAACGAATAGGGTTGGAAGCCCGCCGGATAGCCGATCGGACTAGGCCTAAAGGAGTCTTATAACCTTTGTTCGAAGGCATTTTAGCATATAAAAAAATAGGTTAATGTGAAAAAAATCACGTACATTGTGACATAAAATAACCTTGCAAAATGGCGTATGTGCCATCATGCAAGGCTTCGCAGGTTTAAGAGCAATTTTCAATAATTTGAAATATTTATTTTTAAATTGCCAAAGTGACGTTTGATCCGTTCGTGCGTTTGGGGTCCTAGAATATACAGATACAAAAAGAAAGGAGTTTTAAACAAAAAGTTCCAGATATTATCTGAAATGCGATCCGGTTCATGCCGATAATACAGGAAGCGGGCGTTACCCGACAATTTGCGAATGGAAGGCGGAACACGCCGTGACGGTATACAGAACTTTTATTCGTCGTCTCATGCTTAATTATGCGGCCGGCTCCTTTCTGGCGGGCATTGCGATTGCGAGCTTGATTTTCGCTGCGCCGCTGGATGTTTCCCGGGATGAGTACATCTGGCTTGCAGGGGTGCTTTGCGTATCGGTCTGCGTCATGCTCCTGCTGGAAGGCACCGTCTTTTATCTGCAGCTTAAACCGGTCAGAAGCGCCTTTCTCGAGGAGATCGGGAGTTTTCAGGTTCTGCAAAACGTTTATATCAGAGTGCACCGGATGCCTTCCCTGGCCGTAAAACGCATTCTCGGGCCGCATTTGCTCGGCCTGGTCGTGCCCGGGGCTGTGTTGTCGCTGGAGCTTACGGCCGCCGGCCGGATCACGATTCCTTCCTATTATGTGCTGCTCGCCTCCCTGGGCTGCGTTCTCGTCTGCGGCATGCACGCACTGATCGAGTTTTATTTGACCTCCTATGCGGTGCGCCCGGTTTTGAAGGAGCTTAGCGCCTGGAGCCGCAAATTGTTCGGCAGGGAATTGACGCTGGGCGGAAGGGTATTCGTTCCCGTATCGCGAAAGTTAAAATGGAGTTTTTTTCTGATCGGCGCCTCCCCGCTGCTGCTGTACAATCTCTCCGTCCAGTTCCGGCTTCAGGACTGGGGGTACGGCGCTTACGCATACTGGCAGTGGGCGGGATATATCCTGGCGGTCGGCCTCGGCTTCGCCTTCATTGGCTCCAGGCTGATGGCGCGGGAAATCATGCTGCCGATCCAGCATCTGTATGAGCGCATGGCCGAAGTAAAAACGGGGGATCTCCGCTCGGAGGCCGCGGATTTGTATTCCGATGAGTTTTCCCGGCTCGTGTCCGGGTTTAATCATATGCTGCGGGGGCTTAGGTCCGAGGCGGCGCGCAACAGCCAGCTGGTCGACAGCTATTTTGCCACCTTGGCCGCCGCTTTGGACGCCCGCGATCCGTATACGGCCGGGCATTCCTTGCGGGTGGCCGAATACGCGGTGAAAATCGGCCGGCTGGCCGAATTGCCGGAGGAGCGCATCGACGAGCTGCGCAAGGCGGCGCTTCTGCACGACATCGGCAAAATCGGCATTCGCGACGCCGTGCTGCTGAAGGAGGGCCGGCTGACGGATGAAGAATGGGAGCAGATCAAACAGCACCCGGTGCTTGGCGAAGCCATCCTGAAGCAGATCGAGCCGGCGGATGCCATGGCTCCTTTTTTGCCTGGGGTAAGATCGCATCACGAGCGGTATGACGGCAAAGGCTATCCGGACGGGCTTGCCGGGGAAGATATCCCGCTGTTTGGGCGGATTATCGCGGTGGCGGACGCTTTTGATGCGATGACCTCGGACCGCCCTTACCGCAAAGGCTTGGAGCCCGCCCAGGCGCTCGAAATCCTCGAGCAGGGCCGGGGAAGCCAGTGGGATCCGCATTATGCCGAGCTGTTTGTAAATGCTTACCGGAACGGAATGGAGAAGGACACTCCCGGATAATCGCTTATACATACCATTGAACCGACGGAGGTGGGAAGCCTATGAGCCTAGGGAACACGCTTCTGATCAATTTGGGAATGCTGATTGCGGTCGCTTATTTGGCCAATGTGATGCACAAATATGTATTCAGGAATCTTTCGCCGCGCGTCAATTACGTTCTGTCCGTTCTGGTGATGATTTCGGCGGGCTGGATTTGCATCAAATTAGGATTCTCTCTGGATGACCGGATCATTTTCGACCTCAGGATCGTTCCGCTGATCATTGCGACGCTGGTTTATCCGCACCCGCTTACCCTGCTGACGATCGGGCTCGGGATCGGCTTGGTGCGCTTATCGTTTGGCGTAAGCGACGCCGCGCTCTTCGGGCTTGTGAACTTGACGGTGCTCGGAGCGGTTTGCGCCGGCCTGCGAATTTGGTTTAACCGCGCCAAGCAAAGCTTTGCCTTTATGGGGATTGTCACGATCCTGACCGTTAACGGCATAAATTGTTTGAACACTATACTTTTCGGGGTTACCCCTATACATACCTATCTGTTTAAAATTATGCCGATCATGCTCCCGCTCGCCGTGCTCTTTAGTTTTGTATTTGCCTTGATTCTCCGCGATTTTCAGATGGGACATCGGCAAAATTTGGAGTTGAAGCACGCCAACGAGCTGCTGCGAAAGCAGACGGATGAGCTGCATAAAGCGAAAATCGGGCTGGAGGACCGGGCCAAGCAGTTGACGCTCGCCAACGGCTATAAATCTGAATTTTTAGCGACGATGTCGCATGAGCTGCGGACGCCGCTGAACAGCATCATCAATCTGGCGCAAATCATCGCCGAAAGCGAGGACGCCGGGGACGAACTGCCGGAGTATGGACGAATCATCTACAAATCGGGCCACGACCTGCTGCAAATTATCAACGACATCCTCGACTTGTCCAAAGTGGAGGCAGGACGGCTCGAAATCATGGACGAGGAAGTGGTGCTGACGGAAGTGGCGGACTGGATGCGGGTTCATTTTGAACTTATGGCCTCGCAGAAAAAGCTGGACTATGAGGTGCGGGTGGAAGAAGGGCTGCCGGAAACGATCGTTTCCGATCCTCACCGGATCGCGCAAATTTTGCGGAACCTGCTCTCCAACGCTTTTAAGTTTACGCATCAAGGAAAAGTGACGCTCAACATCCGGCGGGCCGCGCTAGGCGAAGTCCAGCAAGGGGAATGGCTCGTGTTTGCCGTAACCGACACCGGGATCGGCGTTCCGAAGGATAAGCAATCGGCCGTGTTCGAATCGTTCCGGCAGGCGGACGGATCGATCAGCCGCAGATACGGCGGGACGGGACTCGGCCTGCCGATCAGCAGCAACCTGGCCCGCCTGCTCGGAGGATTTCTGCGCATGAAGAGCGCCGAAGGGGAAGGCAGTGTGTTCGCCCTTTATCTGCCCCTGCAGCCGGCGGAGACACAAAGAATGGAGACAAGTCTTGCCCAAGGCAGATGAACATCGCTACAATAGATGAAAGTATAGAAGTTGAATTATTGATTGCGCGGATAGATGCAAACGGGTAATTCAACTTGAGAAAGGGATGGATATAAATGGACAAACAAGTGATTTCAACAACTTCTGCCCCTGGAGCGATCGGGCCGTATTCGCAAGGGGTCGGGCTGGGCGATCTGGTCTTTACTTCGGGCCAGTTGGGCCTTGTGCCGGAAACCGGACAATTCGCGGAAGGCGTCCAGGCGCAGACCGCGCAGGCGCTGCGCAACGTCAAAGCCGTGCTGGAAGCGGCCGGCAGCGGGCTGGACAAAGTCGTAAAAACGACCGTGTTCCTGAAAGACATGAACGATTTTGCCCAAGTAAACGAGGTGTACGGATCGTTTTTCGCCGAACCGTATCCGGCGCGCAGCGCCGTCGAGGTGGCCCGCTTGCCCAAGGACGGCCTCGTCGAAATCGAAGTCATCGCCGTAAAATAAAACAGCAAGCCGAGGGAGCCCGGCCATATGCGGGTTCGTATCCGCCTTGCCTGAAGCCGCCGGAGGAGAAGCGAATCTCCTTATGGCGGCTTCAGGTTTTATATAACCCGGTTTTCGTATAAGATGGTAGTAGAAAAAATTGGCTGGAAACAGGAAATTGACGGGAGACCATCATGAATCAACGTCTATATGGAATATGGCTGGGGGACGTTCTGTTCTGCTTCTCCGGTGAAATATCTGAAGCTAAGGTGGATGCATGGACCTCGGTGATGAGGCGCGTGGAGCCGGAGCCGGGCGTCCGCCCGTTCGGGCATGCCGCGCTGCGCCTGGCGGAGGTCCGCTTTCCGGTTTCCTCCGTCCGCAAATCGTTTAAGTCCGGAGAGCGTAAAAGCCTGATCGGCCGCACGCTTGAAGGTCTGGCGCTGCCCGTCCCGGAGGCCTGGCGGCTTCTGCTGGGCTGGGAGAAGACCGACTGGGAAGGAGAGGGGATCAAGCCCGGGGCGGAGATGGGTTATTGGAGCAAGGCGGCGCAGTTTGCGCTGGAGCTGCTATGGCGGGGACGGATCGCGCCCGGAAGCAGGCCGGTGCCGGCCGCCGGCCGGCGCCGCGGCGCCCAGGCCCAGCTGCGTCCGGCCTGGGGGCCGCTGCTCACGGCGGAGCGGGATGCGAAGCGGTTCCGCCAGCTGGCCGGCTCCATGCCTCCCGTCTGCCTGGCCGCGGTGCAAACCGGCGCCGCCGAAGAAGACGGTCCGCTCCTCGACCGGCAAATGTCGGTGCTGCAATCTTTTCTGATGGCGATGATCGATCATGAGACCAGGGCCGCGGCCGGTGAGCTTGGCCGGAAACTGAATCCGAGCCGCGCGGATTACCGCAGGGGCTATTCGCCACTGGCCGAGCTGTGGTGGAACGGACTGCTCAGCGGCGGACAACCTGCGGACGTTCAGGGAAGCGCGGCGGAGCTGGAGCAGTTGACGGAGGAGATCGCGGAGGCCGGAGGCGGCCGGCCAAAGTCCCCCGAGCGGGAAGCCGGCGCGCCGGAGACGGGGAGCTTCCGCTTGTGCCTGCGCATCGAACCGGCGGGGGAACACGGGCCAGGGACGGAAGACGGGGATCCGGACCGTCCGCAGTGGCGGCTTACGTTTTGGGCCGAAGGGGCCGAGGATGCCGAAGTCCTTCTGCCGCTGCGGCTCATTTGGAGTTATCCGCAGCGGGATATGGAGATTCGCGGCCGGCTCTACCGGAATGTTCAGGAACATGTGCTGCTGCGGCTGGCCAAAGCGGCGGAGGCGTCCCCGGAGATCGCCGCCGCGCTTGAGGGGCCACGGCCGGAAGGCTTGCTGCTGGAGCCGGAGCAGGTGTTTTCATTCCTAAGCAAATCAGTGGCAACCCTTCGCAAAACCGGGGTCACGGTGCAGATGCCCTCGCGCTGGACCCGGGAAGGCCGCCGTACTTCCGGCGTCCGCCTCAAAGCCCGGGGCTGGGCGGGCATGCCTGGAGACAGCGCCCAGGAAAAGCCCCGAATGGGCGTTGAGCAACTGGTCGCGTTTGAGGCGGCGGCGGTGCTGGACGGCCGGGAAATTTCGCGGGAAGAGCTGGCCGAGCTGGCTGCGGCGAAAACACCGCTCGTTTTTTTTCGGGGTGAATGGATCGAGATTGACAACAAGGAAATCCGCCAGGTTCTGAAATTTATGAAACGCCATGAAAACGGCGCGCTGACGTTCCGCGAATTGATGCACCTTTCGAGCGGCGCCGGGGAAGCGCTGTTTGAGGGCGTGGAAGTCGAGAGCATCGAGACGGCGGGAATGCTGTCCATGCTCATCGAAGGGGGCTTGGCCCGCGGCGCCGGACACCTCCGGCCGGTTCCCCCCGGGCTTAACGGCACGCTGCGGCCGTATCAGGAGCGGGGCTACCAGTGGCTCGCCGCGATGCGGGAGCTGGGGTTCGGCGCCCTGCTTGCCGACGATATGGGGCTTGGCAAAACCGTGCAGGTCATCAGCGTGCTGCTGGACAATGCCAGCCGAGGGGGCGGTCAATCGCTGATCGTTTGCCCGACGTCCCTGCTCGGGAACTGGCAGCGCGAATTAAGCCGGTTCGCCCCAAAGCTCAGATTGTACGTCCACCACGGCAGCGGCCGCTGCCACGGGGAGCGGTTCGTTGCGGCGTGCCGCGGCTGCGACGTGATCCTGACCACCTATCAGCTTGCCGGCCGGGACGCCGGGGAGCTGCGGGCGCTGGAGTGGGGCACGGTGGTGTTGGATGAAGCCCAGTACATCAAAAATTTCGGCACCAAGCAGGCCCAAAGCGTAATGAAGCTGAGCGCCGTCCATCGGATCGCCATGACCGGAACGCCGGTGGAAAACCGGCTCAGCGAATTGTGGTCGATCTTTCATTTCCTCAATCCCGGTTATTTGGGATCCCATGCGTCTTTTCGCGCGCGTTACCAGGCCGGCGCCGGCGAACAGACCGGCGAGCTGCAAAAGCTGCGCCGATTGGTCGCGCCGTTTATGCTGCGCCGTCTGAAAAGCGATCCGGATATCCGCAAGGATCTGCCGGAAAAAATCGAGCTGAAATCTTATTGCCCGCTTTCGGCGGAGCAAGTCCGTTTATATCGCTCGGTAACGGAGGAACTGATGGCGAATATCGGCAGGCGGGACGGTATCGCCCGAAAGGGGCTGGTGCTGTCGTCGCTGACCCGGCTGAAGCAAATTTGCGATCATCCCGACCTGGTGGCGGAAAGAGCCCGCGCCGGCAACCCGGCCCTGCGGTCCGGCAAATTGGAGCGGCTCGGCGACCTGCTGGACATCATTACGGACAGCGGGGAAGCGGCGCTGATTTTTACCCAATATGTGCGGATGGGCGAGCTGCTGCAGGAGATTTTGGCCGACCGTTACGGGGAACGGCCGTTTTTCCTGCACGGCGGCGTGGCGAAAGCGGACCGGGACCGGATGGTGCGCCTGTTTCAGGAGGGCGGCGGCTCGCCGCTGTTCGTGCTGTCGCTGAAAGCCGGCGGAGTAGGGCTGAACCTGACGCGGGCGAACCATGTCGTCCACTATGACCGCTGGTGGAATCCGGCGGTGGAGAACCAGGCCACGGACCGGGTGTTCCGGATCGGGCAGGAGAAAAACGTCGAAGTGCATAAGCTGATTTGCCAGGGGACGCTGGAGGAACGGATCGATGAGTTGATCGAGCGGAAAAAAGCGCTGTCGGAGCAGGTCGTCGGCTCCGGCGAGCAGTGGCTGACGGAAATGAGCGACGACGAGCTGCGCAGCCTGATTGCGCTGCAGACGGACAGCATCCTGGAAGGAGGGATCGGATGAGCCGCACGGGATCGTTGGCGGAGGGGAGGGGATGCTCCCTGAGCCTTACGGCAGACGGGCTGGTCTGCCAAATCGATAGGAAGCATGCGGTGACGCTGCCCTTGGCTCCGGCGGCGGAGCGGGAGCGGGCGGGCCGCGCCCTGCTGCGGCGGCTGCAGGAGCGGCCGCGCGAGCTGGCCGCGCTGCTGGAGCGCGGGGCCGCCGGAATCGCGGCGCTGCTGCCGGAGCGCCCGCCCTGGCGCGAAGCCGCGGGGCGGGACGGCGGCAGGGGCGATGGCAGCTATGGCGGCAGCGGTAGCGACAGAGACGGCAGTGATAGCAGTAGTAGCGGTGATGGTGGCTATAGTGGCGGTAACGGTGGCAGGGGCGGTGACAGCTATGGCGACAGCTGTAGCGACAGAGACGGCAGTGATAGCAGCAGTAGCGGTAATGGCGGCTATAGTGGCGGTAACGGTGGCAGGGGCGATGGCAGGGGCGGTGGCAGCTATGGCGACAGCGACGGCGGAAGTAGCGGAGGCGGCAGCGAAGGTGACAGTAGCGGAGGCAGCGACGGCAGTGATAGCAGCAGTGGCGGTAATGGCGGCGATAGTGGCGGTAACGGCGGTGATAGCGGTATCGATGGTGGCAGCGGCGGCAAAGGCGGAGGCAGTAGCGATGGCAGCAGCGGCGACAGCGGCGGCGTGCGCTGCGCCTGCGGCGTGCCCGGCTGCGCCCGGGCGGCCGAGGCCGTCTCCGCCGCCGAGGCGGCCTGGGCGCGCAACGCCGTGCTGCGCCTGAAGGCGCTCGGCTGGACGGCCGAGACGCTGGCCGCCGCCGTGTGGGACGCCTGGGCGGCCGCCGCGCCGCTGCCGGACCCCGAGGCGGCGCTGCGCCGGGCCGCCGGGCCGCGCGAAGGCGAGCGCCGGGCGTCCGGGCCGGGCGGCGGCGCGGCCCTGGCCGAGTGGCTCGCCGAAGCGGCGGAGCAGGGCCGGCTGCACGAGCCGGGGCCGGAGTTCCACGACATCGGCGTGGAACTGGGCCGCCCGGACGCGGCCGGCGAGCCGCCGGGCGGCCCGGACCCGGCGCCGTGGGCGGCGCTGCTGCCTGGCGTGCCCGGCGCGGCCCAGGGGCTGGCGCTCGTAGCCGCCCAGGTGCGGCAGCGGGCCGAGCGGCTCGGCGCGCCGCTGCGCGGCAGGCCGCGCTGATGCGCCGCCCGGCCCACACTGACGCGCCCGCCCGCAGCCAGCACTGACGTGCCACCCGCGCCCGGCCAGTGAAAAGCCGCCGGTACCGCCGCGGCAAAGTGCATCGCTGACTGCGATGAAGCTGCGGTTGTTCAGTCCCCCCAGTTAAGGACAAAAAATGTCCTTATTCCAGCAATATTCGTCTATTTGAGAGAAATAGAGGCGATTTATGGCGCTATTTTCTCGAATCCCCAGGAAATGCCTTCGTTTTTGACCATTCCTAGGAAAATAAGGGCCAAAATTGTCCCTAATTGAGATGAACATGCCTGGCTGCGGATAATAAGTACATAAAGTGCCGTTATTTTGCAGGCCGACGGTTGGCAGTACTAGCAGCCGACAGTCGGTAATCTATCTTTTATTTATTCCGACTAGTCAGTATAAAAAAGAAACAGGTGAAAAGATGTTCAAATTAGGAATGGAGCCAAAGCGCCGCGCGGACGTCATCAATGCCACGTTGACCTGCATCAGCAAGCACGGAATGGATGGACTTACGCTGGATAAGGTTGCAGAGGACGCAAACTGCTCAAAGGGGGTTGTCACATACTACTATAAAAACAAGGATCATCTGACGATCGAAGCGTTTAAGGTGTTTCTGGCCTACTATGGCGTCAAAATCCAAGCGGAAATCGACGGCTCCATGAACGCCCATGAAATGTTAAACATTACATTAAAATACATTTTGCCGCCGTTGCAGCCTCTTGATAAGGGGCAAAGGAAAATCAATGTCTCGGCGATTGACGGGGCGGTCAGATGCATCTCCCCCATGACGATCAGGCCAGGCTGTTTGTGCAGTTTTTTTCGAAAGCGGCGATGGACCCCCCGTCTGCAGGAAATTTTGCCGAAAAGCTATACGGCTGACCTGCGGGGGAATTGCCCGGATTTTTGAACGCGGTCATGAATCGGGGCATCTTTCAGCCCTGGATGCGGCCGGCGCTGCTTATGGGCTGCTTGCCATGGTTGTAGGTCTAAGCTTTTTTAGGGTCACTGAAATTCCGACCCCGAACGGTGAAGATAATCGCTTAATTTGTCATGATTATATTCAAAGGTTTATCGCTAAAAAATAAGAAAGTCCGAAAAGGAGGAGGGTTGCTGTGCAAATCAAAAAGGTGGAAGCTAACGGACGCGATATCGCTGTCGTAAGCAGCAACGAAGTGGTTATACATGACGTTCAGTCGGCACTGGATCTTATGGCCACCGTACGATATGAAACTGGCTGCGATCGGATTGTGATGGATCAATCCCTGATAAATGAAAGCTTTTTTGACCTAAAGACCCGCCTGGCGGGCGAGATTGTTCAGAAGTTCATCAATTATCAGGCGAAGGTTGCCATCGTTGGGGATTTTTCGGGATATGCCAGTAAAAGCCTGCGGGACTTCATCTATGAATCCAACAGCGGGAATGATCTCTTTTTTATGCCGTCCGAACAGCAAGCGATTGAAAAGCTAAGCACGGCAAAATAAAGCGTTCTGATGCCGTCCGGGCACGCTCGGCAGATTGCCGAAAACGCCGGATGCAACAAAAGTCGGGTATACATTTATTTAGAAAAAAGACGCGGCAAAATGACAAACCGGCCGAAATAGCTGCAAAAATTACAGGTACTTTGGCCGGTAAAGGTTGGAGAATGCTTAATAGATGTAAAAAGTGCAGTTTTAATCGGTGTCTGGAAAGAAGGTAGAGTTTGAGGAGTAAATATTTGCGCTTTTTGCAATTATTTTGGAGAGAGCGGGCAGATCATCGAAAATAGTTGTACTTTTTACGGTTATCCTCCGCTCCGCACAGAGCTGGCACCACCGGCTCGCCACGTCCGCATCCGCCGCACTCGCCTCCACCCGCCGCAACCCGCGCATCCGCTCGCCCCGTGACGTACCTACTCCGGTAAAGCGGCTTAGATCCCATGATTTCCTAGCACACGCCGCACCCGCCGTACGTGCCGTACCCGGCGCACTCGCCTACACCCGGCACACTCGCCTGCATCCGGCGCACTCACCTGCACCCGGCGCACTCGCCTACACCCGGCACACTCGCCTGCATCCGGCGCACTCACCTGCACCCGGCGCACTCGCCTGCACCCGGCGCATCCGCCTGCCCCGCGGCGTGCCTACTCCGGCAAAGCGGCTTCGGATACGCCCATGATTTCTTTGCGCAGGCCGTGCATTTTTTTGTCCAGGGCGTCGGCGGCCTTGGCCGCTTCGGAAAGCTCGCGCACGACGTGCGGCGGTACCTGTTTGTCGTATTTGTAGTACAAAATATGCTCCATGCTCGCCCAGAAATCCATCGCCAGGGTACGCATCTGGATTTCCACCTTCATCCACCGTTGGCCTTCGAACAAGGTCAGCGGTACGGCGACGATGACGTGCAGGCTCTGGTAGCCGTTGGGCTTGGGATTTTCAATGTAATCCTTGACCTCCAGGACGGTGATGTCTTCCCGGTGCTTCAGGTGATCCAGCAGGCTGTAAATGTCGCGCGCGAAGGAAAAAACGATCCGCATCCCGGCGATGTCGTGGATTTGGTTCACCATATTGTCGACGGTTAAGTCCAGGCCTTTACGTTCAAGCTTTTGAAGAATGCTTTTCGGCTCTTTGATCCGGGATTTGATATGCTCGATCGGGCTGTACCCGTTGTGGATTTTCCACTCCGTTTGGATCAGCTTGATTTTGTTCCCCAGCTCATCCAGGGCAAGCTCGTACAGGAAGGGCAGCTTCTTCCATTCCTCCAGCTTGCGCAGCTCATCCTCGCCGATCTCCCACTGGTACAGCTCCCTTAAATCCAGTTGCTTCAGCACGCTGTCATCGGAATTCGTATCTAATACGCTCAAGGCTATCTACTCCTAATCAAGTTCAGGTTTTCCCTTTAATTGTACCGTGAACGCCCTCCCGAATCAAAAAGAAAGCGTATTCAACAGAGCAACAAAACGGTCAAATACCGCGTCATAAGCCTGAGGACAGTTTTCACCGGGGTGAAAAATCTGGTATGATAATGAATATTTCGCGGGGAGGAATCATCATGAATTTTTTACAGCGATTAAAAGATGGCGCGGGAAAGGTGACCGATCGCGCGCAAAACGTCGTTGAAATCGGAAAACTTAACACGCAAATTTCAAATATCGAACGGGAACTCGGTTTGTATTACCAAAAGATGGGGGAAATTTTTTACGAAGGCTACCGTAAAAAAGACATGTCCTACGCCGAGAAGGAGATGCTTGATCTGGCCAAAACCTGCGACTTGCTGGCCGAGGAGCGGGACGAGATCCGGGCGAAAGTCGCCGAGCTAAAAAACGAGCGTTTGTGCGGAGCGTGCGGGCGGGCGGTGTCCGAGGACGCTGTTTTCTGCCAGTATTGCGGACATAAGCTGGTCAAACGGAAAAAAGCGGTCATTCCGGAGGATTTGATCGAGCCGGTAAGGGCGGCGGCGCCGACGGCGGAGGATACCCGAATTGCCGCCAGCCCGGAACCGCCGGGGAAGGAAACGAAGAGAACCATCGACCTGGAACAGCTGCTGTTTTCGGCCAATTTGATCGAATCCGCGGAGAAGAGGGACAGCGAGGCGGTCCGCGAACCGGCCGATCCCGAAGAGGAGGAGCGGCTGCTCCGCAGTCTGGAACGGGAACGCAAACGGCAGGAGGAGCTTGACCGGCGAATCCGCTCATGGACGCAAAAAGCGGAGCAGCCTGATGAAGAGAAGCCTTCGCCGGGCATCACGATCGCAACCGTCAAATGCCAAATCTGCGGGTCTATGCTCGTCAAAGGCACCAAGTGGTGCCCGCATTGCGGTTCGGAGCAGGTTTAGGTTCGCGGGTGCGCGGGCTTGCGGGTACGCGGGAAATTTGGCGCAGGTGATTTAGGGGCACTGGATAATTTCACCGGAATGTCACAAACGCTTCCTGCCGACCGGAGAGATGGTACGTAGTAATAATTAGGCGGCGGCGCCGTTTTCAGGCACGGAAACCGCGGGTTAACTCCCCGCTTGGCGCGGATGCCCGCCGAAAACGCGGGGGATGCTATACGCATCGACCGTAAGAGATTAGGGAGCGTGAATTTGCATGGAATGCATCGTCCATTTTGAAGTCATGCATAGCGAGGGACCGAAGGAATTAAGGGGGCTTATCTTTTTGGACGAAGGCAAGCTGCCGACGGAAGCGGATTTTTTGCAAATGTTCGAGGAAATGGGGTATAAGCTGCGGCTGACGGATCGGGAAAACCTGGTCTTTGAGCCGACCGACTCTGGCGCGGATTACAGCAGAATCCGGGTGCGCCGCCTCGATACGGGAGAGAAAAGCTACAAGGAAGACGGCGAGTTAAGATCGCTGCTGACCAACCTCATGCCGCGCGAATTCCGGCCGATATAAGCTGTTATAAGCCGGTTTTTTCGGTCCCGGCAAGGGGCCGGGGCTGAATTTCTACAAAATATTCAATAAAGGGACGAAATCCCTCTTTATTTCCCTGGGCGATTTGCGTTATACTTCTGACATTGCTTAAAAGAGGTTCGATGTTTTTCTCGTATAAGTGCGGGGATTGGCCTGCATGTTTCTACCTGATCACCGGAAATGATCGGACTACGGGAGGAGCTCTATTTTTCGCGTCTTTTCGCGTCCCAGGGGTTAAGCGGGCCAAGCGGCTGTTCAAGCAGATCCGAAGGCTTGCGGCGTTAAGTTGAAATTTAGAGCGGCTTACCTGCGCGTAGTCCATTTTCCGATTGTGGAAAATGGGCTTTTTGTTTTTTGCAGGAACGAAAATTGAAGGGGGAAGGTTTGCAATGAAGCTGCTTAAGGAGAAGGTTATGACCGAAGGCATCGTGCTGAGCAATCAGGTGCTCAAAGTCGATTCCTTCCTGAACCACCAAATGGACCCGGAGCTGATGCGGGAGATTGGGGGAGAGTTCGCCCGGCGTTTTGCCGGAGAAAGGATCACCAAGGTGCTGACGATCGAATCCTCGGGCATCGCCCCGGCGATCATGACGGCGCTGGAACTGAAGGTTCCGATGATCTTTGCGAGAAAGCATAAATCGCTGACGCTGAAGGACGACATTCTCGTGGAGAAAGTGTACTCGTTTACGAAGCGGGAGACGAATGAAATTACGGTGTCCAAAAAATTTCTGTCCCCGAGCGACAGGGTGCTGATCATCGACGACTTCCTGGCCAACGGCGAAGCCGCCTTCGGCCTTGCCCGCATCGTTGAGCAGGTTGGGGCGTCCGTCGCCGGCATCGGCATCGTCATCGAAAAATCGTTTCAGCCGGGGGCCCGCCTCCTGGAGGAAGCGGGATACCGCGTCGATTCGCTGGTCCGGGTTGCTGCGCTGGAAGACGGCGTGGTTACCTTTGTTGAAGAGCCTAATTAATAGGGGAAACAAAACGCAGCTGCAATTATTTAAGGCATGAATGAATTTCGGGGGGAACGGTTCAATATGGAACGAGAACGTATTTTTCAGCAGCACAGGCATCCGCTTAAAACATTTTCGCTGGGCATCCAGCATGTGCTGGCGATGTATGCCGGCGCGGTCATCGTGCCGCTGATCGTCGGCGGCGCGCTCAATTTCACGCAAGCGCAGCTTACGTATCTGATCGCGATCGATTTGCTCGCCTGCGGCGTGGCGACGCTGCTGCAGGTATGGGGCAACCGCTTCTTCGGCATCGGGCTCCCGGTGATGCTGGGCTGCGCTTTTCAGGCGGTTTCGCCGATGATCGCCATCGGCCTGCAGGACGGGATGGGGGTTTCCGCCATTTACGGAGCAATCATTGCCTCGGGGGTGTTCGTTTTCCTGTTTGCCGGCTTGTTCGGCAAGCTTATCGCCCTGTTTCCGCCGGTGGTGACCGGCTCGGTTGTAACGATCATCGGGGTCACCTTGATTCCGGTGGCCATTTCCGATCTGGGCGGCGGCAGCCCGGGCGAAAACCCGGACTTCGGCAGCCCGCTCAATCTAGTGCTCGGCTTCGGGGTGATGCTGTTCGTCATCCTGATGAACCGTTTCGCCAAAGGGTTTCCGCGTTCTATTTCCGTCCTGCTGGGCTTGGTCATCGGGACGCTCGCGGCCGCGCTGGCCGGCAAAGTGGACCTGACGCCGCTGAAGGAAGCCGGTTGGTTCCATGCGATCCAGCCTTTTTATTTCGGCAAACCGACCTTCCACGCGTCGGCGATTTTGACGATGATTCTGGTGGCGATCGTCAGCGTGGCCGAATCGACCGGGGTGTTTATGGCGCTCGGCAAAATCGTGGACAAAGACATCACATCAAAGGATCTGACGCGCGGCTACCGGGCCGAAGGGCTGGCGATCATCCTGGGCGGGATCTTCAACTCGTTCCCGTACACCACGTATTCGCAAAACGTCGGCCTTGTCCAAATGAGCCGGGTCAAAACCCGCGACGTGATCGTGGTCGCCGGCGGGCTGCTGATCCTGATCGGCTTCGTACCCAAAATCGCCGCGCTGACGCAGCTTGTGCCGACCTCGGTGCTCGGCGGGGCGATGATCGCGCTGTTCGGACTCGTGCTTTCCTCGGGCATCCGGATGCTGGGAGATCAGGTCGATCTGAACCGGCACGAAAATCTGCTGATCATCGCCTGCTCCGTCGGCATGGGGCTGGGCGTGACGGTGCAGCCGGATATTTTTGACCGGCTGCCGGCCTACTTGCGCATTTTGGCGGATAACGGCATCGTGGCGGGCAGCGTCACGGCGATCGTCATGAACCTGCTGTTCAACGGGCTGGGAGGACGCCGCAAGGCCGAGGCCGGGGCCAAGGAAGCGGAGCAGGGCTAATTGGCTTGCCGTCAGGCCTCTGGCCTGGTCCTGGTCCGCGTTTGCTCTGCAGCCGGGGACAAGCCCTGGGCCTTGTTCTAACCCTAGGGCTAGCCCTAGCCCTGGCTACATCCGCTGCAGCTGCTTCTCCGCCAGTTCGCCGAGCCAGGGGAGCTTCAGCCATTTGCCCTGCAGCGCGGCCAGCATCAGCACGACCCAAAGCGTGACGCCCAGAACGGTCAGCAGCAGGTTGACGACCACGCCGATCACCGGCAGGAAGCCGGAAAGCGCGTGGGCCAGCATCAGCCCGCCGAACAGCATGACCGATTGCAGGGCGTGAAACAGCACAAACCGGCTTCTTCGTTCGAGGGCCAAAAATGCGACGCCGCCCACAAAGGCGAACAAATAGCAAAGAAATCCGGCGACGTTCTCGTACAGGCCGGTGGAAGATTTGAAGGGAGACACGGCATCACCTTCTTTCACAAAGCTGGATTCTTACTACCCAATGTATGACGAGCCCTCGGCGGTAAGAACCAGCTCTCCTTCCGGCGGCGTAAACCATTGCCGCATAATATCGTTCACGATCGCCTCCGCGGCCTCCGGCCTGCGGAGGTTTTCGATTTCCCGGGCGACGGCGGCCTGGCGCTCCTCATCGCTTAGGAGAGCTTCGATTTGTCCCGTCAGCGTTCCGGGATCCTCGGCGACCATAGCCACGCCTTTTTTCTGCAGATACAGGGCGTTGTTGAGCTCCTGCCCGGGGACCGGGCGATACAAGAAAATCGGCAGCCGGCAGGCCAGCGCTTCCGACAATGTGATTCCCCCCGGCTTGGTGATAATGCAGTCGCAGGCTTGCATCAGCGCGGCCACCTCGCTGACGTAGCCGTAGACATGCACGTCCGGATGCTCGCCCAATTGCTTGCTCAGCCCGCGGTGCAAATTCCGGTTGCGGCCGCAAACGACAACGACCTGATGGCGTCCGGAGGACACGAGCCGGTTGCAAATATCGCGGATGCCCGTCATCACCCCGTAAGCGCCGGCCATGAGCAGAACCGTTTTCTTTCGCGGATCAAGCCGGCCCGCGATTTCGCCGCCCGGAGACGGTTCCTTGAAGAAATCGGGCTTCAGCGGAATGCCGCTGACAACGACGTTCCCCGCGGGAATGCCCCGCGACGTCATCTCCCGCTTCAAATCGGCGGTTGCGACGTAATAGCGGTCGACGCTCGGGTGAATCCAGCGCCCGTGCAGGTCAAAATCGGTGACGATATTGACCAGGGGCAGCGATTTGCCGGTCCTTTTGTTCAGCTTGGGCATCGCCAGTTGGGGGAAGGTGTGGATGATGATATCGGGCTGCAGTTGGTCGATGGTCTGCTGAAGTTTTCCCATGCCAAACGAATTGATGACGCCGAGCGGCGAGGTCTCAAACTGCATTTCTTTGGTCGCGTTGTACACCCAACCATAGATAAGCGGCAGCGTGCGGAAGCTTTGCATGTACACGAATTTGGTCAGCTCATTCAGCAGCGGATGGGCTTCGGCCATTAAATCCAGCAGGACGATATCCGCAATGCCTTTGCTGCGGAAGCTGGCTTCGAGGGCTTTGGACGCTTGATAGTGGCCATCCCCGTAGCTGGCGTACAAGATCATGATTTTAGGCGTTTGATAAGTCATGAAGATAATATCACTCCTGTTTAAGTCGAGCTGACTTTTTTGCGGTTAAGCCTTATTTTAACCTACGGCCGGACATATAAATATAATTAATGTGGGCGCAGGGCAAAAAATGTATGTTTGGAAGAAGCTGAAACCTGATGCCGAATATGCTACAATGAAAAAATACGAGGTCATCCAAAACTAGCCCGCAGCGACTGCATAAAAACATGGATCAAGACATTTCGCGTTCTCTGGCATCGGAGCATTTACCTTTAAACGTTCTGGGAGGGAATTCATATGGCAACGAAAGGTCACGATGAAGTTAAAGAAAGTTTACGGGAAATGACCCGAATCTTCAAACCGAAAGATCCGAAAAAATTCGTGAAAGAATATGTTCGCAAGTATCGCATCATGGGCGGCTATGAAGAGGAATTGACCCACCTTGTTGAGCTTGAGCTGGGCAAGCTTGATTCATCCGTATCCTAGCCATTTGAGATTAGTCTGTGTTCGTTCCGGCGCGGGACCCGCGTCCGGGACGTTTTTTTTCTTCTCTATCTACATATAATAAATGGAATCGTCATCGTCAAATTTTCGTTCATCATGAGGGGAGAATCGGAAAGCGTGAAAATACAATTAAAGACGAAAGAGGAAATATTGCGGATGCGGGAAGCCGGCCGCATTCTGGCGGAGTGCCACCAAGGGATTGCCCGGCTGATCGGTCCGGGGATCACGACGCTGGAAATCGACCGCTTTGTCGAGTCGTTTCTGGCGGAGCGCGGCGCCACGCCGGAACAAAAAGGATACCGCGGTTTTCCGTTTGCGACCTGCGCTTCCGTCAACGACGTCGTTTGCCACGGGTTCCCGAACGACCGCAAGCTGCAGGCGGGGGATATCGTGACGATCGACATCGTGGTCAATAAAAACGGCTGGCTGGCGGACTCGGCCTGGTCCTACCGCGTCGGAAAGGTCGGGCCGGACGCAGAGAACCTGCTCCAGACGACCGAGAAGGCGCTTGACGCCGGGATTGCCCAGGCTTACCCGGGCAACAAAATCGGCGACATCGGCTACGCCGTGCAGCGCGTGGCGACGGCGGCGAACGTCGGCATCGTCAGGGCGCTGATCGGACACGGCATCGGGAGATCGATGCACGAACCGCCGGATGTGCCGAATTTCGGGCGGCCGAAGAGCGGGGTGACGCTGCGGCCGGGCATGGTTATCACCATTGAGCCGATTTTTACCGGCGGGGATACGGGGGCCGTGCTGTGGGAGGATGACGGCTGGACGATCCGCTCGGCGGACGGCAGCCTGGGGGCCCATTATGAGCATACGCTGGCCATTACGGAGGACGGTCCGCTGGTGCTGACAAAATAAGGGAGAGCGTGGGCTCTCTTTTTTTTGGCTAAAATGAAATAATGTTTAAAGAAATGTCAAAAATGAAGCAGAGCCGGAAAACGCTCTCGCACGGCGGGGATTACGCAAAATTTGGCAGCCCTTTCGACCTATGTCGAAACCTAGAAAACGCTAACAAATCCTTTGGTGGCGGGCTTTTTCGGGTTTTTGAACAATTTGTGAACTCCCCTTCAATCATTGACAAAACAGGGGTTCGATCATATATTTAATAGGTGATTGTTGTAATTGACAGGAATGTAGTTTCCGTGATAGGCTGTTGGAATTTTTGAGCGCTCGCTCTCTGGAAACTGTATGCCAGATCGGAAGAAAACGGAAGAAGTGGGGTAGATGAATGATGAAACCGTGGAAGGCTGTAAAGCGGCTGTTGCCTTTGTTTGCCGGACTTTCGCTCCTCTTGTCCGCATGCGGCCGCGAGGACCTGTCCGTGCTCAGACCGCAGGGACCGGTGGCCGAAGGGCAACTCGGACTAATCAAGCTGTCGATTTCGATCATGATCGTCGTCATGTTGATCGTGTTTGGCATCGCCGCTTACGTCTTGGTGAAGTACCGGCGCAAACCGGGACAAACCGAAGTGCCGAAGCAAGTCGAAGGCAACTTTAAATTGGAGATTATTTGGACGGCCATCCCGTTAGTTCTGGTACTTATTCTGGCCGTGGCTACGGTGCAAAAGGTGTTCGCGATCGGCGAAGACTACTCGAAGGATAAAAATGCCGTCAAAATCAAAGTAACGTCGCACCAGTTCTGGTGGGAATTCACTTATCCCGATTACGGCATTACGACGGCCCAGGACATGGTTATTCCAACCGGCAAGAAAATCGCGCTTGAGCTGAAAACGGCCGACGTGCTGCACTCCTTCTGGGTACCTTCCCTGGCGGGGAAAATCGACACGAATACGGACGGGACGATCAATAAAGCCTGGCTCGAAGCTTCCCGCGAAGGCGTTTTCTTGGGGAAATGCGCCGAGCTCTGCGGGAAATCCCACGCGTTCATGGAATTCCGGGTTAAAGCGGTGAGCGAGGATTCCTTCAACAAATGGGTGGACGCCATGAAAGCCCCGGTTCAGACGATCGCCGATCCGGAAGTCGCGGAAGTGTTCAAGACGCAATGCTTGAGCTGCCACGCTGTTGGTGATCAAGGCGGCCCGGTCGGACCGAATCTGACGGGGATCGGAAGCAGAGAAACCGTTGCCAGCATCTTACATAATTCGGAAGCGTCGGGCAAGCCGGTGGACGGAAAACCGATCAAGGATAATCTGGTGGAATGGCTGACGGATCCGCAAAAGGTAAAACCCGGCAACAAAATGCCGAACCCGAAGGAAGACCTGGGGCTGACGGATGACCAAATCGACGCCATCGCCGACTATTTGGCAAACAGCAAATTATCCTACTGATGGATGGATAGCAATTTAAAGGGGGTACAAACCTTGGCTCATGCTCACAGTGTCAAGCGGCACAAGGGGTTGATGGACTGGTTAACGACGGTCGATCACAAAAAAATCGCCATATTGTATTTGGTGGCGGGCGGATTTTTCTTCGGGATCGGCGGGATTGAGGCGCTGCTGATCCGCGTGCAGCTTGCAAAGCCGATGAACGATTTCGTGTCGGCGCAGCAGTTTAACGAATTGATTACGATGCACGGCACGACGATGATTTTCCTCGGCGTCATGCCGGTCATTTTCGCCCTGATGAACGCGGTTATCCCGCTGCAGATCGGGGCTCGGGACGTGGCGTTTCCGTTTTTGAACGCGCTCGGATTCTGGACGTTTTTGTTCGGCGGTCTGCTGCTGAACCTCAGCTGGCTGATGGGCGGCGCTCCGGATGCCGGATGGACGTCTTATACGCCGCTGTCTTCAAACACTTACAGTTTGACGCACGGCGTGGACTTCTACACGATCGGGCTGCAGATTGCCGGTTTGGGGACGTTGATCGGCGGTCTGAACTTCCTGGCGACGATCATTACGATGCGCGCGCCGGGCATGTCCTTTATGCGGATGCCGATGTTCTCGTGGACGACGTTTATCACTTCGGCCATCATTTTGTTCGCGTTCCCGGCGATTACGGTCGGCCTGGTGCTGCTGACCTTTGACCGGATTTTGGGCGCCAATTTCTTCAATGTGGAAAGCGGAGGGAACCCGGTGCTTTGGCAGCATATTTTCTGGATTTTCGGCCACCCGGAAGTGTACATTTTGATTTTGCCGGCTTTCGGCGTGATTTCCGAAGTTATTCCGACGTTTGCGCGCAAGCGGCTGTTCGGTTACAGCTCGATGGTGTTCGCGACGATTTTGATCGCCTTCCTCGGCTTCATGGTTTGGGCTCACCATATGTTTACGACGGGGATGGGGCCGGTCGCAAACGCTCTGTTCTCCATTTCGACGATGCTGATCGCCGTGCCGACAGGGATCAAAATCTTCAACTGGCTGTTTACGATGTGGGGCGGGCAAATCCGCTTTACGGCGGCGAACCTGTTCGCCTCCGGCTTTATCCCGACGTTCGTCATGGGCGGGGTTACCGGCGTTATGCTGGCTTCGGCCCCTGCGGACTATCAGTATCATGATACGTATTTTGTCGTGGCGCACTTCCACTACGTTATCGTCGGCGGCCTGGTGCTCGGCTTGTTTGCCGGTCTGCACTATTGGTGGCCGAAGATGTTCGGACGCATGTTAAGCGAGAGATTGGGAAAAGTCGAGTTTTGGACGTTTATCATCGGTTTCCATATGACCTTCTTTGTGCAGCATTTCCTCGGTTTGATGGGCATGCAGCGCCGCGTGTTTACGTATTTGCCGAACCAGGGCTTTGACCTGCTGAACCTGATCAGTACGGTAGGCGCGTTTTTGATGGGCGTGGGCGTCATCGTGTTCCTGATCAACGTCGGAATTACGGCAAAACAGCCGAAAGGCGCGGCAAACGATCCTTGGGAAGACGGACGTACGCTGGAATGGGCGATTCCTTCGCCGCCGCCGGAATACAACTTCAAGCAAATTCCGCTGGTGCGCGGGCTCGACGCTTTCTGGAAAGAGAAAATGGCCGGCAACAAGGAGATGACGCCGGCGGAACCGGTGGGACCGATTCACATGCCTTCGCCGACGATCCTTCCGTTTGTGATGTCGGTGGGCCTGTTTATCGCCGGTTTAGGTTTTATGTTCACCAATGACGATTTCGGGAACGGCTTCCTGAATCTGCTTTTCAATAAGTATATTGTAGTCATCATCGGTTTGGCGATTACGTTTGGATGCATGCTGCTTCGTTCGTTGTATGACGACCATGGCTGGCATATCGAACCGGAAGAGCCGAATGAGAAGGAGGTTACGGCATGACGACACCACATGCGCATCAGGCTGCGGGCGCTTTGCCTCATGAGCCGGAGAAGGCGACGCTGGAAGGGCGCAATAAAATCCTGGCCTTCTGGTTGTTTCTCGGCGGCGAGTCCGTCCTGTTCGGCACGTTGTTCGCCACCTTCCTGACTTTGCGGAACCAAGTCGCCGACGGACCGTCGGCGGCCGAATTGTTCAGCCTGCCGATGACGGCGGCGGCGACGTTTATCCTGCTGGTGAGCAGCTTGACGAGCGTATTCGCCATCCAGGCGATGCACCGCGGCGATCAAAAGAAGCTGGCGACCTGGCTGGCCGTCACGGTCGTGCTCGGCTTGGCGTTCCTCGTCCTGGAAATTTACGAGTTTTACGAATACGTACATCGCGATGAATACGGCATGACGACGAGCGCGTTCAGCTCGGCCTTTTATACGCTGGTCGGGTTCCACGGGGCTCACGTTTTGTTCGGTATTCTTTGGATCTCGCTGTTGATCGGTCAGCTGTTCAAAAAAGGCCTCACCGTCGTAACGGCGCCGAAGGTGTACGTGTCGGCCATTTACTGGCACTTTATCGATGTTGTATGGGTGTTCATTTTCACGGTCGTCTACCTGCTCGGAAAGGTGGTATAACAGATGGTGAGCCAGGAAACAAACGGCACGCAAGCGGTCAAACGCCATCAGCGGCATGAGGGCCCGCAGAAACATATCATCGCTTTCGTGTTCTCCATCGTTTTGACCTTGATCGCTTTCGCGGCGGTCGCCGCCGGCGGAGTGAACGCGGCGTTTACCGTCATTCTGCTGCTGGTGATGGCGGTGCTGCAGGTGCTTGTGCAACTGGGATACTGGATGCACATGAAGGATAAAGGCCACATGATCCCGATCCTGTTTATGTTCGGGGGATTCTTTGTCGCTTTTACCGCGGTCATTGCCGCTTTATACTGGATGTGGTGGTAAGATGAAAAAGAGGCGGGTCTGATCCGGAGATCATGGCCCCCCTCTTTTTTTCACAATTTAGACAGAAAATCCGGCGGCGGAGGGAGGTTTTACGATGCTTGGATTAGAATATTTTAAATTTGCGGATGTTTGGAGTCCGGTATTTCTGGCCTTTATGCTGCTGGTTACGGCGGGATATTTCGTGCTGATCGGTCCGGGCGGCGGGAAATGGGCCGCGGAGGAACGCGTGCCGGCGGGGCGAAAATTGCTGTTCGCGGCAGGGATGGCGCTGCTGTACCTGGCTCAGGGCGGTCCGGTCGAACTGCTGGGGCATATGATGTTCAGCTTCCATATGCTCAGCATGGCATTGTCTTATCTGGTTGCTCCGCCGCTGCTGATGTTGGGGATCCCGCCTTGGGTATGGCGGAAAGTCGCCGCGTTTCTGGCCGGAAGCCCGCTGCGCCATTTGCGGTTTTTGGTGAAGCCGGTGGCGGCGGCCGTGGTGTTTAACGGACTGTTTTCGTTTTACCATATCCCGGCGGTTCACGATTACGTGATGCTGCATTTCGGCGTGCACCGGCTTTATTACATCGTCCTGTTTATCGCTTCGGGGCTGATGTGGTGGACTTTGGTGAACCCGCTGCCTGAACGCCCGGGGGCGCAGGGGCTGAAGAAAATGGGGTTTATTTTTCTGAACATGGTGCTGCTTACGCCGGCCTGCGGCTTGATCATCTTTGCGAAGGAGCCGCTTTACGCGACCTACAGCGATCCGAACGTGTGGGCGAGAGCGATGGGGTACTGCGTTTCGGGAAATCCCGCGATGCTGTTAAGCCAATTCGGCGGTCCGCAGTTTTTCGGGTTCTTGGAACCCGGCATCGATCAGCAGGTGGGCGGCATTTTGATGAAGTTCATCCAGGAGTTTATCTTCGCCTCGATGCTGGCATATGTTTTTTACCAGTGGTACAAGCAGGAGAACCGCGGAGGCGACGATGAAGAACTGGCGGTTCAGCTTGCCGGGACGCGCGGTCATTCTGAGGCGCGCGAGCTTTCTGGGGTTCGTGAGTCTTCTGGGGTTCGTGAGCATTCTGAGGCGCGTGAACTTTCCGAGGTGCGGGAACTTTCCGATCTCCGTTCGGATGCGGCGATTATACCGCCGGGGAAAGTTGCGGAATAAAGGCGCCGCGGGGCGGGATCATGCTGTATGACGGAATAATCGCGCTTGACCAATGGGGTTGCCTCGAATGATCGATCTAACCGGCACATCTATCAGGTACAACTATTCGGCACAATTTTATGCTAACGGTTGTCATAGCGCTTATTCGGCCGAAAAAACGAAGGTTGCATTTCTAACGGTTGTATTCGCGCTTATTTGGGCGAAACAGCCCCTTTTCCTGCGAAAAAAAGGGAAATAAGCACGCTGGCAACCGTTACATCTTGTAAACCCCCGTTTTTACCCAAATAGCGTCGCTCACAACCGTTAGATTTTTCGCGCTTTTTTATTCGATCATTTACACACACTTTAACGCAATCGCACCTGTTTCCCGGTCACGCACCGGTTTCGGTTTTGGGCCGAAATAAGCGAGTTGAGTCCAAAATAGCATTCGATGTCCGGCAATCTATTGGATTTTTCCAACGTGAGGTGGGGGAACGATCAGTTTGCTGGGTACGAAGCCAGTTTTGTTCGTAACAAATTCAAGGATACAGTCCTCACAAAACTTTTAGGAGGTTCGAAATTGGATCTGTACACGTTGTTCCCGACGATCAGCACGTCGTTTATCGTTATTAGTGCGGTGCTGGTTGCCATCGGGTGGCGATTGATCATTAAGGGCAAACGGGAAGCCCACAAGAAGACGATGATCGCCGCCGCGGTCGCGGCGCTGCTGTTTTTTTTGATTTATATGTCCCGTACGGTGTTTATCGGGAATACGTCCTGGGGCGGTCCGGACAGCCTGAAAGGATATTATCAGACTTTCCTCATTTTCCACATCGTTCTGGCGACGGTGGCGGCCGTCTTCGGCCTCACGACGCTGGTGCTTGGATTCCGGGAAAAGTACGCGAAACACCGCAAATGGGGCAGAACGACTTCGGTGATCTGGTTTTTTACGGCGATTACCGGCGTGGCCGTCTACGTGCTGCTGTACTTGATGTACCCGGGCGGCCATACCAAGCCGGTATGGGAAGTGATTCTCGGCGTCTGACGATGCGGGGAACGAGCTAGCTGAGCGCTAACCCGCGCTAGCTGAGCGCTAACCCGCGCTAGCTGAGCGCTAACCCGCGCTAGCCGAGTGCTAACCCGCGCTAGCCGAGTGCTAACCCGCGCTAGCCGAGTGCTAACCCGAGCTAGCTGAGCGCTAACCCGCGCTAGCCGAGTGCTAACCCGCGCTAGCCGAGTGCTAACCCAGCGCTAATCAAGCATTACCCAAAGCGCTAACCGAATCCCTTGTCCCGCATATGGTAACGTCCTGAGTTATAAACTCGGGGCGTTATTTTTTTGCTTGCAGAAGGCGTGTTGAGCAGGGAGGTTTGACGAATCCCCCCCTAGTCATTATACTGTATATAAATATATACACAGTAGATACAGTTCAGTTTGACGCAAAATTCAGCGCACGGTTCGGAGTTTGCTTTAAACCGTATCCGGCCCAAATTGGGTAGAAGTTTTACGGCTCAACCTAATAATCGGCGCTTGACAGGGAGGCCGGAAACCGATCGTGGCAAGAAATATCGGGAGATCAATATCCCCGCTGTCCGGACGCTTTGCACGATTATCCCGTTTGATCCGGAAGCAGAGAGTAAATTCAGGAGAAGAAAATAGGTTTGGGAGAAGCAGACATGTTCGAGAACGTTAGACAGGTTTGTTGAGAAGGAGGTTTAGGAGAAGTGAAGGCAGACCCGACGGGAGGAATGGGGCAAGACACCGGGAAAAATGAAAGGACCGTGATTAGCCCCTACCCTCTCCCCCCTGAACAAAAGGAATAATCGTGCAAAGCAGCATGCAGGGATTATCAAGACAATTTATTTTGTCGACCACTGATTTCGGTTTTGAGCCAGTTTACATTTCGAAAAAGAAAGGTTGAGCGTATTGAACAGGTGGAAAGACGCTTGGGTCATCTTCAAAAGGGATCTGCACGGGGACCGGTTGTATCTGATCTGGAACGTTTTGTTTATGCTGTATATGGCGCTGATGATGAGCTTTATGTTCGAACCCGGTGAACGGGAAGCTTCTTTTCTTAAACCGCTGGCGGATTTTCTCATGCTGCTGTTGATTCCGTTTACCGGTTTTTATTTTTCGCGGCGCTCTTTTAACTACCTTAAAGAAGATTCATATACGCAGATGCTGCGGTTTTACCGCACGCTTCCCATCCCGGCGGACGCGGTGATGCTAGGCCGGATTATACAGTTGGTTACGGCGATTTTTTTTAATGGCGTGCTTTATTTTGCGGCGCTTTATCTGCTTTCGGCAACCCTGCGAAGCGAGCTGAGTCTGGCGGGATACATTGCTTTTGCCTTAACTTGGTGCGGCTACGGATTGCTGCTTAACGGCGCGTACATTTACTTTGAATTTTTAAAGAAAGGCAGCACATATCTTTGGATGTCGATGGCCTCGATGGTGCTGGTCGCTTTGCTCGCTTTTGTCGTCAACGGCTTCGGGGGGAATCTGATCAAGCTGACGGTAGATTACTCCGGGCGATATGCGCTCCTGTCGCCGCTGATGTGGGGGGCCTTGGTCTGCGGAACACTGGGCTTAAACCTGTTTGCCGCCGTCACGAAGCGCAAGCTGGCCGTGCGGGATCTGGCATAATGGGAACCTTGGGAAAAGCGCTGGAAGGCGGAGGTGACGAAAGCGATGTGGATTCCCATTCAACTGAATGAGGAGAGCGGAGCGCCGTTGTATCATCAGATCGAAACGCAACTCAAATCGCTGATTGTCAGCGGGCAAATCGAAGAAGGAACATTGCTGCCTTCAATCCGGGAATTCGCCGGAAGCCTGAACTGCAGCGTAATCACCGTTCGCCGCGTTTATCAGGATCTGGAGAACGAGGGGCTGCTGCGGACGAAGCAAGGAACCGGGACCTTTGTGGCGAAGGTGGGGGCCCAGGAACGCGGTGAATACCGCAAAACGGTCGTGCAGCAGGCCATCGCCGCGGCGGTAGATACCGGGAAATCGATGAATTTCGGAGAGGAAGAGCTGAAACAGCTGTTTTTGCAAGTTTTGCGGATGAAATACGGACCGGGGGACAAAAAGGGGGAGGAAAGCTGATGGAATTCGAGCTGGCTATAGAGCTGATTGGGGCCGTAAAACGGGGGCGCAGGAAAATGATCGGCCCGCTGAATTTGCAAATTCCCGCAGGCTATATCGTCGCTTTGGTCGGACCCAATGGAGCGGGAAAAAGCACGATCATGCAGATGATTTTGCAGATCATTGCACCGGATGAGGGAGAAATCAAATGGTACGGCCTCGCTCCAGGCGGTGAACTGCCGCTTGAAATTCGCCGGCAAATCGGGTATGTTCCGGAAAATCCGGCGGTGGACGAGAACTTTGTGACCCCGGAAGAAGCGGCGAAATTCCGCTCCCATTGGTACCCGGATTGGGACGCGAAGCGGTTTGAGCGGTTAATGGACCGTTTTGATGTGCCGCGGCGCGAACGTTTAAACCGGATGTCCAAAGGCGAACGGCGTAAATTCGAAATCGCCGCCGCGCTGGCGGCCAAACCGAAGCTGCTGCTGCTTGACGAGCCTTCGTCTGGGCTTGACCCGTTCGCTTGGGGTACGATGATCGAGGAACTGAAAGATTTTATGGATGAGGGTGGCGAAGCGGTGTCGATCGTGCTCAGTACGCATATGGTTGAAGAAGTGAAGCGGCTGGCCGATTACATCGCCCTCGTTCATGAAGGCAAGGTGCTCGGCATGGCCGAAAAAGACCTGCTGCTTGGAAGCTGGAAAGAATTTTGGCTCAAAGGGGAAAACTTGACGCCGGGTGATTTCCCTGGCACCGTAATTTTCCGGGAGAATGGCCCCGGCATCAGCAAGCTGGCCGTTAGGAACAATGGCGATTTTACACAGTGGTGCGGGAACCATGGACTGCAGGTGATTCAAAGCCGGAGTATGGAGCTGGAGGAAATTTTGAAGTTATGGATGCAGGGTTATCCTCCGGGCGATTTTTTTATGAAAGAAGGGGAGAAATGATGGCATATCCGTTGGTTTTGGAAAACGTGGTGAAGCAGTTCGGGGAAAAAACGGCCGTTAATCATATTTCGCTTCGGGTGGAGGAAGGGGAAATTTACGGTCTGCTTGGCGCAAACGGGGCCGGCAAAACGACGACGATGCGGATGGTGCTGGGGCTGATCTATCCGGACAGCGGACGCATTTTGTACCATGGCAAGCCGTACGGCCGGGAGCTCCAACACGAGATGGGGTATTTGCCGGAAGAAAGGGGCATGTACCCCAAGGTGAAGGTCAGCGACCAAATCATTTATTTGGCCCGCCTGAGGGGAATGTCGGCGGCGGAGGCCGACAAAAGCCTGAAATATTGGCTCGACCGTTTTGAAGTGCCGGAATATTACGACAAAAAAATCGAGGAGCTGTCCAAAGGCAACCAGCAAAAAATGGGCTTCATCGCCGCTGTCGTCCACAAGCCGAAAATCGTCATCATGGACGAGGCGTTCAGCGGTCTGGATCCGGTTAACGTCGAGCTGCTCAAGGCCACGGTGAAGGAGCTGCGCGATCAGGGCACCAGCATTTTATTTTCCACGCACCGGATGGAGCATGTGGAGGAGCTGTGCCGCAACATTACGATTTTGCACCACTCCAACACGGTACTGCAGGGCAATTTGCAGGAAATTAAGAAACGGTATCCCCGCGAAGAGGTGCTGCTGAAAACGGCGGGGGAAGTGAACGGCCTGGAGAGGTTAGGCGGCGTTAAAGCGGTGGAGCGGACGGATAACGGTTATTTGCTCCGGATCAAGGATGCGTCCGCCGCGCAGGCGATTCTGAAAACCGCGATGGACTCTGCCGAAGTGGAGCATTTTGAGATTAAGGAACCGACGCTCAACCAAATCTTTATTCGGGAGGTAGGCGAGTCGAATGAATAAAATGCGTACGGTGATCGGCTTTACGTTTATGAACAAGGTGCGGACGAAAGCCTTTATCATCACGACGGTCGTGTTGGCGTTGCTCGTTTCTGTCGGCCTCCATGTGCCTTATTTTATCGATAAATTTGCCGGGGGCAACGATCAGCCGTCGAAGATCGGCGTCGTCTATGCCGGCCAGCCGGAGCTGGCGAAAGCCTTAACGGCCTATGCGGAAAAGCAGCCGGCAGCTAGTTTTACGCTGATCCCCTACGAAAACGCGGATGAGGCCGCCCTGGGTCAAGAGCTCGAAGCGGGCAAAATCGACGGTTATCTGCAGTTTGTATCCGGGGCGGATGGCGGTTTTCCGGCGGTGACGTATACGTCCGAGTCCGGCCAGATGAAGGCGGATCTGCAAACCGCCCTGCAGGCGGCGCTGCAGCACGTCAAGGTGCAGTACATTACGAAGGGCATGCTGAATGAGGAGCAGATCGCCGCGCTCAACGCGCCGGTGCAAATCGATGCCGTAAAGTCCGCCGCGGAAGACGGAGCCAAGGAAGGGCCGGGCGGCAACGGCGGGGCGGAGCCCGGCGCGATCAACTATGTCGTCGTATACGCGCTGATCATTTTGTTCTTCATGACGATCACGATGACCGGGAATATGATCGCCTCCGAGGTGACGGCGGAAAAAAGCTCGCGCATCATGGAAATTCTCATTACGAGCGTGTCGCCGCTGGCGCAGATGTTCGGCAAAATCATCGGCATGTTTTTTATCGGCTTGCTGCAGATTTTCGTGTTCGCCGCGGTCATTGCGGTCAACGTTTCGCTGCCGTACAACCAGCCGGTGCTGGCCGATTTCAACCTCGATTTATCGCAGATCCGCGTCGAGGTGCTGGTGCTTGGGCTAGTCTTCTATATCCTCGGCTACTTCCTGTACGCGACGCTGTTTGCCGCCATCGGCTCGCTGGTGAGCCGGACGGAGGAGCTCGGCCAGGCGGTGATGCCGATTACGATGCTGTCGCTGGTCGCTTTTTACATCGGGATTTTCAGCTTGAGCAGCCCCGATTCGATGCTGCTTAAAATAAGCTCCTATATCCCGTTCGTTTCGCCCGTATCGATGATCGTCCGGATCGGCGTCGGAACAACGCCGGTGTGGGAGATCGCGCTTTCGCTGCTTATCCTCGCTGCCGCGATTTTCCTGTTCGGCTGGCTGTCGGCGAAAATTTACCGCACGGGCGTGCTGCTGTACGGCAAACGACCGACGCTGAAAGAGCTGCGCAAGGCGATGAAGGCTTACAAGATTTAAGCCAAAAAAAATTTGCTGAAGTTACCTATTGATTTCTTTGATTGTATCGATTATTATGGTTACATCGCTTCCATGATTGCGCTTTCTAAGTTAATTATTAATGTAAGTCTGTTTGTTGAATAATTTTTACAACTAAATGTATATACTGGGGATTGTTACTGATTTAATGCAGGCAAGACCTCAGCACAGACCTGTGTTTTATTTGTGCTGAGGCCTTGTCTTTTTTTTGGGTATTTTTTCCGGTTCAAATGGCGAACGGGATATAGCCTCTTCTGGAGCGGGACCTGGACAAGCGGCTGACATCTGAAGGGCGAGGGGGGTGATCGGAATGCAAATAAAAAAGTAATTAATAACAACATTGTAAGCGCGGTCAATGAACGGGGCGATGAACTGATCTTGATGGGCAAGGGCATCGGGTTTCAGAAAAAGGAGGGGGACGCGGTAAACCAAGGCCGGATCGAGAAAAGGTTCTACCTGGAGGATGCCGGTTTATATGAAAAATATAAAAAGCTGCTTGAAGAAGTTTCGGCGGAAGAGATGGATCTGGCTCATGATATCATCAGCTATGCCAGAAAAACGCTCAAGAAAAATTTGAATGAAAGCATCTATATCTCGCTGCCGGATCATATTAGTTTAGCTGTGGAACGCGTCCGCAAGGGGATCGAAGTAAGCAATGCGCTGCTTTGGGAGATCAAGCGTATTCATAGGGACGAATATGCTGTAGCCAAAACGGCGCTGGACATGATCGAGGAAAGATTGCACGTCCGCTTGCCGGATGACGAAGCTGGTTTTATCGCCTTTCATTTCGTCAACGCCGAATTGAATGAAGAAATGCATAATGTGGTGAACCTTACGAAGTTTCTTCAGGAAGTTCTCAAGATTGTAGAATATCATTTTACGATCACGCTGGATGAAAATTCTTTGAACTATTACCGTTTCGTCACCCATCTGAAATTTTTCGCCCAGCGTATTTTCAACCACAGTACGATGGGCGATCGGGACGGAGAATTGTATGGTGTCGTAAAGTCCTCCTACCCCCAGGCGTTTCAATGCGTTGAGAAAATAAGCTCGTTTATTGAAAAAAAGTATGATCACACGATGTCGCAGGATGAAAAGCTGTACCTCACGATTCATATTCAACGGATTGTGAGCCGGGAATGAGGAAAACTACATGTACGCATCAGGATAGTTACTGCTTTCGGGCAGGCTTGACCTGAATCAGCACCGCAATCGATGCAGTGCCGGTTCAGGTTTTTTTATTTTTCATCTGACAAGGAGAGATAACGCCATGAAGTATGATCAATTGGCCGAACGTATCGTTCATTACGTCGGCGGCAGGGATAATATCCAATCGCTGATCCATTGTGCCACCCGCCTGCGCTTTACCCTAAGGGACGACAGTAAAGCGGATAAAAGCAGCATCGAGAAGCTGGACGGAGTCATCAGCGTCGTTCGTAGCGGCGGGCAGTTCCAGGTTATCGTGGGGAATGCGGTAGCGGATGTCTATAAGCTGATTGTTGGCATTGCCCATCTTGAGAGCAAAAGCGAATCTTCAGAGAGTACAGGTTCCAAAAAAGAAGGTTCGCCGCTCAGCAGGGCGATCGACCTGATCTCCAGCATCTTCAGTCCGCTCCTGACCGTTTTGGCCGGGGCCGGGCTGCTTAAAGGGCTGCTGACGCTGGCGACGAACTTCCACTGGCTGGATCCGGCCGGCGGGACGTACAAGCTGTTGTATGCGGCGGCGGACAGTTTCTTCTATTTCCTGCCGATTTTTCTGGCCATTACGGCTGCACGGAAGTTTGAGGCGAATCAATTCATCGCCGTAACGATTGCCGGCGCACTGATTTATCCGGATATCGTGGCCCTGAAAACGGCTGGCACGAGCATCGATTTTTTGGGGATTCCCGTTATTCTGATGCAATACTCGTCAACAGTCATTCCGATCATTTTATCCGTGTGGGTATTGTCTTACCTGGAGAAATTTCTGAAGAACAAGCTGCATGAAAGCATACGAACTTTGTTTGTGCCTGTCATCTGTCTGATCTTGATGGTGCCGTTGACGTATCTGGTAATCGGCCCCATCGGCACCTATGCCGGGACCGGACTGGCATCGGCGATTTCATGGCTGTATAATTTGAACCCGATCATCGCAGGGTTTGCCCTTGGCGCTCTTTTCCAGGTGCTCGTCATTTTCGGAGTTCACTGGGGGCTTATTCCCGTCATGCTCAATAATATCGCCAAATACGGCCGGGACTCTCTGTCGCCGTTGTACGGGCCTGCGGTCATCTCCCAGGCCGGCGCATCCCTCGGCGTGTTCCTGAAAACGAAAAATAAAAAGCTGAAGTCTCTGTCGCTATCCGCATTTATCACCGGGGTATTCGGTGTAACTGAGCCGGCGATTTACGGGGTTACGCTGAAATTGAAGAAGCCGTTTATCGTGGCCTGTATCAGCGGAGGGATCGGCGGCGCGATTGCCGGCGGTTATCACGCGTCCGCGGTGGCGCTCGTCCCCAAAAGCATCCTGACCTTTCCGGCTTTTGTCGGCCCGGGTTTTATCGGCTATGCGATCGGGTTTGGGGTGGCTTTTGTCCTCAGTGTGATTTTGACGTATCTCGTTGGCTTCGACGATCCTGTGGAAGAGAATACGGATGCGGAACCGGCAGGATCAACCGCCCGGGGAGCTACAGCTATTGAACGGCAACAAGCATCGGATTTGCAAATCTATGAGAAGCAAGAAATCCTCAGCCCGTTAAAAGGGCGGATCATCCCCTTAACCGAAATGGAGGATGAGGCTTTCGCTTCGTTGGCGATGGGGAAAGGGGCGGCTATTCTTCCTTCCGAGGGCAAGCTGTATGCGCCGGCAGATGGCACCGTGGCGCTTGTCTTCCGAACGGGGCACGCGTACAGCGTGGTGACGGAGGATGGAGCTGAGCTGCTGATTCATATCGGGATCAATACCGTAAAGCTGAAAGGGCAGTATTTTATCTCGCATGTCAAACAAGGCGATACGGTCAAAGCGGGCGATCTATTGGCGGAATTTGATGTGGAAGCTATTCGTGCGGCGGGCTATGATACCACGACTCCGATCATTGTATCCAATACGGCTTTATATATGGACGTGTTGGTGATGAAGGAGAAAGGAGAAGAAGTGGTTGAGGGAGAGCAACTGCTCACCATCGTCGGCCGAAGCTGACCTGTCCGGAAATTTTAGAAAAAGAATAAAAAACCAGGAGGAACATACAATGAACAGATCAAGATCGGCTTTTCCAAAAGATTTTCTATGGGGGGGCGCCATTGCCGCCAATCAGGCGGAAGGCGCATGGGATGCGGACGGCAAAGGTCCGTCTATCGCAGATGTTTGCCGCGGAGGCATTATATCTGGTGTGGCGGATGAGAGGGTGGAGCCCGGCAAGTATTATCCCAGCCATGAGGCGATCGACTTTTACCACCGTTACCAGGAAGATGTCGCCATGTTTGCGGAAATGGGCTTCACACTGTTCCGCACGTCAATCAATTGGTCGCGGATATTTCCGAAAGGCGACGAGTCGGAGCCTAACGAGGCCGGTCTCGCTTTTTACGACAACCTGTTTGATGAATTGCTGAAATACGGTATTCAGCCGATGGTGACCATTTCCCATTACGAGACGCCGCTTCATCTGGCAACCGAATATGGCGGCTGGGAGAACCGGAAGCTGATCGGCTTCTTTAGCCGTTTCTGTGAAACGATATTCAAGCGGTACAAGGATAAAGTGAAGTACTGGATGACCTTCAACGAAATTAACAATATGCATAAAATTCCGTTTGCCGCTGGGGCTTGCCGGATTGATGAAGGGCCGGATAAAGTGCGGCGCATTTACCAGGCCAGCCACAATATGTTTGTGGCCAACGCGAAGGCGGTAAAGCTGGGCAAAGAGATTATGCCGGACAATCAGGTGGGCTGCATGCTGTCGTTGAGCGCCTTTTACCCGAATACATGCCATCCGGACGATGTGTTTGAAGCCTACGAATTCCGCAGACGGTCGCTGTTCTATTCCGATGTAATGCTGCGGGGCCACTACCCGGCTTACATGAACCGCGTTTTCGAGGAATTTGACGTTCATCTGAACACGGAGCCCGGGGATAAGGAGTTGATTCGGGATCATACCTGCGCCTTCCTGGCGTTCAGCTATTATATGAGCTCCACTCATAAGGCCGGCATGCCGATTCAAGGGACGACCGGCGGAGTCCGCGGCATAGACAACCCGTACCTGGAGAAATCTTCGTATGGCTGGGCCATAGATCCGAAAGGTTTGCGTTACGTTTGCAATGAGCTGTATGATCGCTACGAGAAGCCACTGTTTATCGTCGAGAACGGTTTCGGTGACGTGGATGTCATTGCCGAAGACGGCAAAATCCACGATGCCTACCGGATCGATTATGTGCGCCGGCATCTGATTGAAATCAGCGAAGCGCTGGAAGACGGCTGCGAAGTATTGGGCTACGCTTACTGGGGGCCGATCGATATCGTCAGCGCCGGTACCGGCGAAATGCGCAAACGCTACGGGTTCATCTATGTGGACAAAGACAACGAGGGGAACGGTACACTGAAGCGGATGAGGAAAGACAGCTTTGACTGGTATAAAGAGGTCATTGCCAGCAACGGAGAGAGCTTGTTTACCGGCGGCAGATATTAAGGAGACCGCTGGAGATCGCAGAAATAGCGCTACAAATGACCGCTATTTCCGGCAGGATGACCGCCCGGTGATTTTCCGGGCGGCTTTTTGACGTTTCGCCCCCAGTCTTGAAGATCAACCCTTCGGAGAAGGATGGACGGCCATTCGCCATAAAGAAAACAAGAAGTTATTTCCCTTGATATTCAATCGAGATAAACATCTTTGCGTTAACCTTAAATGTGATCCTGAACGATCCGATTTTCTTCGACAGGCATTCAAGGAAGTCAAGCCGGGATATCATATGAATAAAGAGCATTGGAATACGATCATTTTAGATGAAGGACTTCCGGAAGATGATCTTCATGATATGGTAAGGCATAGTTTTGAACTAACGAGACCTAAACCTAAAACCAAGAAATAGCACAGTTAAACTTTCAACACAAGGAGTTCACCTGCTCAGGTTCTTTTTGGTGCTTCATTTAACGGGCTGAAAGGGATGTGAAACTGAATTATCAAATATTAATAAACAAGAAGATCGCCCTATCTGGCCAGCTTGGTCAGGTGGTTGGCGATCTTCTTGATGTTTTGTCAGAATGGCGGTCAAACAAACTAATTCGTAGCTGTTTTGCACATTCGGATTGGAGCGAAGCATGCAACCACTCCCTTTCTTATTTCAGCTGTGTATTTACATACTTTAGCTTCAATGAAAAGCCTCCATAAGTGAAACCCAATAGTTGTAGGTTGATTTCGTTTCGGAAGAAGCTACATCCCTAAAACGTTCAAACAACCTAACTGACTTTATTATGCAAGATATCTTTTTAACTTTTGCGGATAATTCCAAACAATGTACTAAAAACCCAAACCCAAACGGATACAGGTTCTGGTTAAAATAATACAACATCATTCTATAAGCGAGAGACATGCTACAAAATAATGAATAAATTGACCATAGTACAAAAAAAGTATATATTTGTAATATACATAAAATTCCAGAGGCCAGCATTGTGGATGTAATCCTTAATCTATTGAAAATATAAAAATAAGGAGTGGTTTCATTGAACTCATCTACGATACTTGCTGAAGTTATTTCTTATATGAAACAGAACGATTTAAACACAAGACAGCTTGCTATAAAGCTAGATATTAACGTAGGGACACTTAGTTATTTATTAAATGGCAACCGAACCTTAACCGTCGATCATTTGGATCGTGTTACAGAGATATTGGGATTTCCTAAAGGACATTTCTATGAAAACTATATTAATGAGTTTCTAAAAGATATTAATCCAAACTGGCGAAGAATCGGTCCCTTTCTTCATAGGTGTGCTGAATTAGGTAAGTTGGACTGTATTCATGAAATGGCAAGTTTTTTACTGGATGATTTGATGTATTCCACCCCATTGTTTGAACTGGCCGAGGAATTATTCGGAAGCGGAAATTATAAAGCGGCAGAAATACTGTATGAAAATGTAGCCATGAGCGAGAGAAAGCAATATTCAGAACGATTGGCTTTATGTCAATACCGGCTGTTTAAAATACGGATTGGAAAAGACCAGGTATCAAATGTTAGGATTGCATGTCAATTTGAACCCTATGTTGAACGAATGGATGAAATCCAGCAACTAGACGCACTAAAAGACTTGGCTAATTTGTATCGTTCTCTTCATCAATGGGATCGGGTAGAAATATTGGCAAATGAAATGGAAAATAAGGCTAAGATACAGTATTTTAGAGAATCACGTTCCGAGTCAGCACTTCAGGAAATACAAAGCAAGTTGAGTAGACCGTTTTTTGTCTATTTAGCTTACCCGAAACTTCTGAAAGCAAACGTATGTGAGGGTCGGAATGACTATAAAAAAGCCTTGCAATTCACATATGACTACGCTGATCTAAGCTGGGTAAAAGAAACAGATACTGAAACCCTATATTGGTTGAATTTATCCAAGGAATGGGCAACAGCTAATATCTATGCCAATAAGCTTATGGGAGGTGATATAAGTGTTTTAGAAGAATATGTAGAATACATAAAGGGTCAACCGGATGAGATACTTGTAGCTTTGGTTAATATTATGTATGCCGCAAATCGTTATGAAATTGATGTGGATCATATTCTCCAACAATTTAATTCAGAAATCGAAACATTCGTATATCCACAAACAAATGATTTGTATAAAAGTCAGGTGATTCCTGATTACTACCCTGGTTTTTTATATGACCTATCACTATATTTTCATCGTAAAGGTGACTACATAAAAGGATTTAAATATATGCTGCAAGGTTTGGAAAATTCAGTTATGATTAATAAGGAGGACAGTATTATTAAGTTCATGGTTTTATTTGAACAATTCAGACATGTGGCTACTGAAGAGATTTGTTTTAAATATAAAAAAATAATTAGTGAGGTGTATCAGGTAGTATGAAAAAGAAATTGATCTGTAGCCTTCTTTTATCGTTAGCACTAATTCTACCTGTTTCGGGTTTACTTCAGCAACCTATTTTTACCGTATTAGCTCAACATGGTGGTTATTAGTTAAGGCTCTATACAAAACATACTGCTTAAAACTAAGAAATGAAGATGCGTTGGCTATAAATATACAATTTGATTAACAATGTGGTGAAATGAATGCGGTCACTACACCCTTAGCCCTCGGTTGTAGTGCCTATGGAGTTATGAAGACATTGGATTGAGAGAAAAGACGGTTGAGTAAAATTCTCAACCGTCTTTTCTTGTACATCCAAACCATGAGAGCGGTTATTTGAAAAATTATCTATCTTCCTTAACCATAGCCAAAGAATTTGCAATTTTTTGCAAGTATTCTATAGCTGCGTCTTCTTTGATATGCTTACCATTTATTTTATCAATGACGATCATGTAGTTCCTCTCTTCTTTATCAAACCGTAATACATAAAATAATTTGCCATCCTTGTATTCAGCTTTTGTTCCATCACTTAAGGAGGCGGCGTAACTCCCGCTTAATTTGGAATTCTCAATTTGAGGATTAACGTGAACACGGATTTTCTGATTATCACTTACATATTCCGTTTTTAGGACAGATCCACATCCAACAATACGTACACTTTTTAAAGTTGCATCAAATGGTAACCATGTTGGCATTAATACAGGACTCGAAGAAGCCGTTAATTCTTTATATTCTGTAACAGCTTTTTCAAGAGTATCAAAAAATGTTATCGGATAGCACTCCCCATTCGCTTTTGGCGATGCCAAAACATAAGGGGCATCTGTCAGCCCAACCACTGCAACTAATGCTAAAGAACACTTCATAAGAAACTTCTTCATAAATATCCTCCTTCAAGCCGGCTTTCAGCACTTTCTGTTGATATGATTATTCCCTATAATCCCCTTATCTCATCTTTATTATTAGTGATTTGTTTGGATATCCACCTTTGCGAATGAGGATGGACCTTCCTGTAGTAGAACCTAGTGCTTGTAGAGGTTCGCTCACAATATGACGAACGGCAGCCATTTCGGACAATGTCAGCTTTCCTTTCCGATCCCCCCCCATATCATATATGCTATCTATCCGCTAACCAACGCTACTCTCCATGCTGCGTTCTCGATGAGCCAGGGTTATAAATTTTTAATATTAATGTACTATATACCAATTTGAACCAATATGGAGTATGTGGAATTATATGACAAATATCTCAAAAATATATTTTGTTCTAAAATGGATGAACTTAGTAAGATAAATTCAGAACTGCTTTTAGCTGAAGCGATAGAGGAAAAAGGTATTTCAGGAGAGCTTCCGTTCACACTAGAAGCAAAACGAGAAGAGTACAATAGGGTTGAGGCTGAATTGGTTTCTATGGGGATAAAAAAGTTGAACAATAATGAGGTGAAGACGTTATTAGAAAATGAAGGGAAATACTCAATCAATTCCATACCAGAGTTTCCGGAAGTACCTGACAGTACGAGTTCAAATACTTGGTATTCGAAAGGACCTTCTAGAACTTACGATAGTAAAACCAAACAATACTATAATGTTTATTCTATCTATGCTGTGCCTAAAGATTTAACAAGTAGTATGACGGATAGAATAGACTTCGATATGTGGTATAAACAGGACAATGCCGAAAGACTTTTAAACAAATTAATCTCTATTTATGCTCAAAAAATTGTTGCTACAGTTAGGGCAATTTCTTGGTACCCTTGGGAGCTACTTTGGCCAGATGGAGGTCAACCGGAGAGTCTTTCAGGTTCTGATTATAATATTTATGGCTCTGCGGCTACAACAGTTTGCTTTGCATTTGTAAAACCTGAGAAAAAAGAAGATACCTATTATCATTTAACACTCACATCACACTCATTAAGTCTAGCTGTTTTGCATATTTAAGAGGAGTTGGGAAAAATGGTGAGGCTATTGCGGTATCAATACCTACAAACGATACTATTCAATCAAGTTACTGGGAGTCGGTAATACGTGCCCGGCAGTTTTATATTGAGTCACAGACCGCCGGACATGTAGTTAGTGCCATTCCTACACTTAAGTACTACAGCGGAACACACAGTGACCCTGATCAGGATATTATTAAAGAATATTATCCACCTATGGCTTCTTTTATGGCAGATGTATATTAATAAATAGTTATTGCTGAATAGAAAACTGAAAATTATCAGTTTTCTATTCTTTATTTTGTATTTATCCACTTTATATACAAAAAGGAGGCTCTTGATGAGTAAGAAGGGGACAGTTACATTTATATTAATCATTTTTGTAGTAAGTGCTATTGTATTGCTTTTAATCTACATACGACCTATCTCAGTGGACATAAAACTAAATGGAGTTCGTTACTCAACGGTTTTGAATGATGACTCTATTATCCAAACTGAAATTGTCGTTATGCAAGGTACTTTAAAAAGAAAGTTGAATGGTGAGCGTACCTTTTCAGGTACTTTAGGTAGTGGAAAAAATGAGTTAGAGTTACAAAAAAATATGAGGAAAGTAGATATTCTGTTTGATTCTGAGGGGTATGGTAAGATGATGTCAACACAAGTTAATCAACAGGCTGATTGGAAGCCTGAGAACTACAGATATGGTATCATTTTTGCAGATTTTAATAGAAAAGAATTAACAATTCAATTGAATGAATTAAACGAAAAAAGTGTTGAACGGTGGGTTCAGGGGGAAGGAAACTTAATAACTGCACCAGCTTCTAACAAAGCCGACGCGTTGAAAATATCCAACAGACTTATGGAGAATTTCGTAAACTTAGAAAAAAAATAATAACGAAGGTCTTCCCATTTACGTATAGGAGCGTAGATTTCAATTGAGTCCTCATAATGAATCCTCCAAAATAAATAATTATATTTACAAATATTGTCCTTAGTTACATTGTTATCAATGATTGCGCATACTAGCGATCCACTGAGCGTGAACTTGTTGCCAAGGATCTCGTTGAAGAGGCATCGGTTCATTTGGTCGAAGAATGTGAAAGTCTCGTTTTACAGGAGAAATTTTAAAAAAAGTAAAATCAGAATCTTAGATTATTGGCGAACAATGTTGGTATATGTAATTTAATGACTGATTTGGTCGTATATACCTTGTTGTGTTATGATATTAGCATATTCACAAATTAAATTATTCTGTGACAATTGGATATCCAAATATTAAACTGTATGCAAAAAATACAGGAGCAGAATCTTTTAGAGTCGAAGTAAAGCACAACAGCAAGAATACGGTTATTTTTAATGAAACCGTTAAAGCAGGTAAAACAGTAGAAGTTGCAAATAATGATAGTAATCCAAAAGTTCCTTCAGGCACTTATACAGTGACTGTTTACGGTGGATCAGGTTTACCAAAAGGAGAAATTGTTCTTAAAAGTTCTGACACTAAGTGGCCTTAAAAAAGAGGTACGACGGAAGCGATATGATCTTGCAATGCAGATACAACACAAGTTGTATCTGCATTGTTTTTTATTTTGTGACGCAAAAGCGTCACAGGACTACGTACTGAATTAGCCCTCCCAACAACGACAGAATTACCTAAATCTGCTCGCTACAGACAGTCTACCGCGATATACGCAGCTTCCCGTCTGATTGATAAATCTATCAGTTCCTCACTATAACTAAGCTGCAGATTGAGTTAAATGGCATTGGGGATTCGAAGATCCAGCTAAAGCTACTGGCTGTAATGTAAAATAAAAAATGATTAAAAAGCATTAAAACAGGCAACATATGATGTGTCAAATATAACTTGCTTTTCATCTAAAACGAAAAAGTGTATTGAGATCAAAGGGTTATCGATCTATGTTATTTACAGGATTGCGCACCTCATCATCTATTAAATGTGTATATATCACTGTTGTTTGTATGGATGAATGTCCTAATTGATTTCTCAATTGACTTCTCGATAGATTGCCCAGTCAAACGCCGACTTTTTCCTTTACGATCTATGGGTGCTGCAATGAATAAAAGCTTTAGGTCCTTTCAGGTAAATATCTTAGTTCTCTAATCTGCAAGTAACTTTCCAAATCCAATAATGTTTGCTTGCTAAAATATACATATTGTTCTTTATTGCCTTTACGTATAACAGGCACTGAAGCTTTATTGATACCTCCTTATGCATTTCTCCGAAATTATGGGCCACGAATTGTCTGAATACTTCAAAATCGTCTTCTCTTAGAATTTTTCTTCAATACACTTCGCAATGGCCTCCTGGCTTTCCTTAACCGCATTCAAGTCCATTTTGGCCATCACATTCCGCTGAATATAAGGCTTCAGATCACGTGTTTCAATTATGCAATGACCATGATCTACACGACTCCTGGTGCAGAGGATAGAGAACGGTGGAGTCGATCAGCTGGACGTGATCAAATATCATCAAAATGGAGGTTATGAATATGACTAATGATAAAAATAAGAAATACGAAAAGATAATTGTATATGTTAACTAAAAAAGTACGCCAGAGCAGCCATTAAAAAGTCTCCCACTTAAAACCGATAAAACCACAGAGTCATATAGTTGCTGTGGAGGCCGGGAATGATCTGCTTGATTCAGAAACAGAATGTTATCTTGATGAATTACCGATAAGGGAGATTTCAAAGAGAGAACAGTAGAAACGAAAGGTATAGAATCACAATGGATGCATGGTACCGTTTGGAATAAAATAAAAAATGATTCACTATGTGCATTTAATCGCGCAGCATCGCATGTTATAGTAGTTCTATTCATGAAAGTAGGGAAAAAAATAAAAAATGAATGAAGTGACATCCGATAAAAAGCTATTCTATTTGGAAGGCATCAGGGGACTAGCGGCATTTGCCGTGGTTATTTCGCACTACGTACAAGTATTTTATCCAGCTGCGTTAAACGGAAGACCGGAACAAGCTCATTTTAAATGGGATATCTGGTACGGACATTCTCCGATCAATCTATTTTATAATGGACAATTTGCCGTGTGTTTGTTTTTTGTGTTAAGCGGTTATGTGCTCAGTGTCAAAATGTTTGAAAAAGAGCTCGATAGCGAGACCTTTCAAAAATTGTTGCATTCCAGCGCTATACGAAGGTACATTCGGCTTGCCGTGCCGGCAGCGGTATCCGTATTGCTTGTGTATCTAGCAATTATTACGAAGGCCTTTTACCTCCAAGAAATATGGGGAACAACATGGACGGATATGAAAAAGGACTACTACGCTTTAGATACAAATGTATATACCGTTATCAAGGCCGCTATTTTTGATCCATTTTTCCGGTTTGATGCCCATCCTTACAATCCAGTCCTTTGGACAATGGGCTATGAGCTATTAGGTTCTTTTTTAATTTTCGGTTTTCTTGCATTATTCGGACGAGTGAAAAAAAGATGGATGGTGTATGTGGTCTTATCCATTGCTTTGATTCAAACCTATTTTGTCGCTTTTTTGTGGGGAATGCTGCTGGCCGATTTGCTTAAGCACAAATGGGTTCAAAGTAAAATAATGGCAGTACTTGTGCTTTTAATAGGGATTTACTTAGGTTCAGCGCCTTATACTTCATTAATGGGGACGATGTACGAACCGATAGAAGTGTGGACAAAAAATATCAATGCATGGATTCAATTTAACATCGATCCGCGGCTTCTTGCCCGAATCCTAGGTTCTGCTATGATTTTGTTTGCTCTGCTTCGTTTAAAAGTGCTGCAGCATGTGTTTGGATGGAAGCCGTTTGCTTATTTAGGACAGATTTCATTTTCCCTTTACCTCATTCATTTCACTTTCCTAAATACGTTCTCCGCGTTCCTGTTTAGTAAAGTGATTCATTATTGTAGTTATAATCTTGCTTATGCAATTACGTTTATGGTTTCTATGGTGCCCTTATTTATTTTGTCGCATTATTATATGAAATATATCGATCAAGGGGCATTAAAACTAGCTCGAAAAGTTGAAATAAAGATGACCGCATAACCTAAACACTTATTCCAAAATGGTATATAGTTTCAATTAAATCTATCCCCTCTACAACCTCTTAGGGATGCAGTAACTTCCCTGAGACCTGGGTGTGGAGCTTTTTTTGTGCAAAATGAACTTTTATAACCTCTGCGGTCTCTTACTTATGAAAAGGGGGGAGGACATGAAAGTAAGCCATCTGGTCAAACAAGCCCAAAAAGGCAACAAGGAAGCTTTACTGCAGCTAGTCATAGCCGATCAGGACGCTTATTATCGTCTTGCCTATGCATACATGGGAAACGAGCACGACGCGATGGATGCGATGGAAGACATGATTGTTACGCTGTATGAAAAGATTGATCAATTGCAAAAGGGCGATGCTTTCTACAGCTGGAGCAAAACCATTCTCGTCAATCGGTGCAAAACGTTGCTCCGCAAAAAGGCGCGGTTTCTTCCGCTGGAAGACGAACGGGAACTATCACTTTCCGCATTGGCTGACGATAATCCATATCGCTATACGGAATCCGAGATGGACATGCAGGTGCTGCTATCTCATTTGAACGCACAGCAGCGGGAAGCGATCGAACTTCGTTATGTTCATGATCTTCCGTATCAGACGATTGCGGACATAACCGGTGCGCCGCTTGGAACCATCAAATCAAGAATCTCGCAAGGCATCCAAAAACTAAAAGTCATGATCGGAGGTGATCGTTATGAACACGATCGAAGAGAAATTACAGGAGCATAAGCAGATCTTGAATAGGGTACAGGCTCCGCCGGAACTTGAAGGCAGACTTCGCAATGCGCTACAGAATGTTCCCGCTAAGAAAAGAAAGAAGAATCCGGCTTTGACATGGGGTATATCAACTGCCGCGGCGCTCCTTCTGATTGCTGGAATGTATGAATATCCTGCCTTCGCTTATTACGGAGGCAAGCTGCTTAATCAAAGCGAGTTGACCTCTCTGAGCTTTTCCGAAGTGGCGGAGCAAGGATACGGACAACAGGTAAACCAAAGCAAAACGCTTGATGACGGTACTGTCATTACCATTAACGGTGTTATCGCCGACGATAACGCGTTTTTAATTTATTACACCATTGACCGGCCCGCAGGCTCCGTATTGGATGAAAATGGTTTCGTTCGTTACGGTGTGGATCGATTGAAAGGGTTTTTGACCGATGCAAATCCTACACAAGGAAACGGCGATTCTAGCAAAGACGAGACCCGGTACGAGGGAGTATACGAATTCGAGCCGGTTAGTCCATTCTCCAGAACATTAACCGCTACATTTAGTGAACGGCTGGACAATGGGGGACGGGCATCGTATCCTATTTCCTTCAAATTTGACCCTACTCAAGCGATGAAGAGTATCATTAAAGAGGATATTTCCAAATCCGTTCCTGTCGATCAGGGGACTGTCCACTATGACTCCATCACTGCTTCGCCATCTTCAACCATCGTGAAGGGACATTATGAATTAGAGGAACCCCCAAGATATTCAGCCGATACAAAGCTTTATGTTAATGGAACGGAGGTGGAATTTCGGGGAATGAGATCGGATGGTTCGGGATTCAAAATTGAATTTGATGTGCTTCCAACAGACAAGATTAAGACCATTGAACTTGTACTCGAAAATTTCCCGGGATATCAGAAAGTAAAAGAACCCGTTTCCCTTGCCGCACCATCAGACCGATCCATCAAAATAGGAAATGAAAAGATATGGATTCGCAGCGTAACCAAAACCGACACAGGCTATGATATCGTGATCGCCAGAAAACAATTTGTACATTTGGAAACGGACCATTTATCCATACAAGCCGGCGGTAACGTAGTTCCCGTATCATCGATCTCCGCATCCCGCCCTTGGGATTTGAAAAACGGCAACATTTTGTGGGAGAATACGTATTCTTTTAACACCACGGACAAACCGGAACTCCTAATGCTGGACGGATTCGATTATATTAAAACCTACAATAAGACCATATCTGTAGATATAAAAAAATGAAACGAGCTAAAAGGTTCAAAACAGCAACGGCGCTTGACCAAACCATCAGGCGCACCTCTGCATCCTAACCCGGTTAGCCTTTCAGCGCCATGGCACTTGGCCGCTTGGACCGAAGGGCCACAGGCGAGCGGGACGCCGCTGTACATCAAAGAGGAGCCCGTCGATAAACCGGCGGTGCTCTTTTGTATTGTGCCGGGGCAACCTGCCAAACAGATTGCTCTTAGAATCTGCTTTGATAAATTGCTTTGAAAAACTGCTTCGAAAAACATAAGGGCAAAAAATGCCGTTATTCCGGCAGTATCCGTCCATTTGAGAGACATAGAGGCATTTTATGCCGCTATTTTCTCGAATCACAAGGAAATGCCCGCGTTCTGGACCCTTCATAGGAAAATAAGGTCAAAAAATGCCGCTAATGGGGACGAACATGCTTGGCTCCGAATAATAAGGACATAAAGTGCCGCTATTTTGGGCTCGACCCAGAAAAATTTGGGCTCGACCCAGAAATCGGCGCTTGATTAACGTGTTAATCTCGAATGATCAAGCTGTACGGTACATTTTCTACGCTAGCAGTTGCCACCCGCGCTTATCCACACTATTGGCTTATTCACGCTACTGCGCTTATTCACGCTACTGCGCTTATTCACGCTACTGCGCTTATTCACGCTACTGCGCTTATTCACGCTACTGCGCTTATTCACACTAATGCGTTTATCCACGCTATTGGGCTTATCCACGCTATTGCACTTGTCCCGCAATCAAGCGCCGCTTGTTGTTTTGAGCCCTATTTTTGGAGGCCGATCACTTAATAAACACGCCGCCAAAAGGGATCACCTCGCGCAAGAAACGCTTGATGATGCCGTCCTCGGCCTGCAGATCCCGTACCAGTTCACCGCTTCCGGGGCCGCCGGATTGGACCAGCACCGAGCCTTGTCCGGTCATTTTCCATTGGTAGCGCATATGCTGGCTGGCCAGATGATTGCCGTAAACGGAGAGCTCCAGCTTGGCGCGCTCGGGATAAGCGAGCACCCGTCCGGCTTCCACGTAAAGCGGCTCTTCGGGATGCAGCGGCAGCTCGATCACCTGTCCTTGGGTCAGAATCCCGATTTGCCCTAGGCCGGAAAATTTGACTTTTACCGCGTCACGGGTGATCATCATGTTTTTCATGCTGAGAATGCGGTTCTCCATACGGATGCCTTCGGTATAAAAAAAGAGATGCCGGAAGTCGTACAGCAAGTCGCTCTCCCCGGCAAACTCGAGCACTTTCAAACCGATGGCGGGAGGGAGCGAGGCGGTTACCCGGCAGGGCCCCGTGAAATCGGCCCGCAGCAGCTTGCGTTTCCGGTAGATGCCCTTCATATTCATCAGTCTGTCGGTCCGGTGATGGGCCGGGCCGCGGTAAGCGATGACTTGTCCGGGGTGCAGCAGGTGCAGCTTGTCGGCTTCGCGCAAGTCGAAGGTAACCGTATGCCCGCCCAACCCTGCCAGGCCGTCGTTGTGCTTTAGAATATCCATTATGGACTCCTCCTCTCCGGTAGCGGCAAATCAGCGGCGGAGCGCCAACCGGATGAGCCGCAGCACGATAAAATAGCCCGCAAACAGCGCGAGGCCGGCAAACACCATCACCCGGATTTTTCGGGCATTGGCGTCACGGATCTGTTGCGCCTCCGTCAAAGCCGATACGGTAGCGGCGAGTTCCCTGTTGCGCGCCATTAGCTCCTCGTTTTGCCAGCGGAAGCTTTCCAGCGTTTCCTGCGTCGCATCGAGCTTGTCCAAAGCGTTCTGGTAATCCGCTTTTAATTCACTCACCTCGGAGGGGAGTTGCGACAGTTCATTGACCCCGCCCCAAAAATCGTTCCAATAGCCCGCCTCGGCCGGTTTTCCGCCCCCAAAGAGCAGACCGCCGGCGAGCGGGACAAGAATAAGCAAGAGCAGGGACCGGTTCCGGTTCCGGTTTCTTATCAATTCCCCCACCTCCAAACATCAACAAACATCGTCATATATCAACTTTTACGTAATAGGGGGATGAAAAGTTTCTGAAGGGCTAATTCCTTCGGTTATTTCGGCATCCGTCTCTCGCTGCGCGCGGCCACGCGGGCTGAAGCGGCCGCCATTCCCGCCTCGGCGATTTTCCCGTTTTCGACCCGGTAGACGGCGCTGGCCGGGGCTGGCCATTTCTATGAGGGGTTTACCGGTCGGCAGGAAGACTGTCCGCTTTCCCGATGTGGCTGGTCTAGTCTGCCGGTCTAATCTGCCGAAGGGTCAAAGCCCAAAACACTAGGGCGATGGCGCTGACGGCGGCGCCGAACAGGCATACCCCTCTCCAGCCGAAGTAAGCGTAGATATGGGTTGAAGCGATAGCTCCGGTTGCGCTGCCGATGGAATAAAAGATCATGTATCCCCCAGTGAGCCGGCTTCGCGCTTCGGGACGCACGGCAAAAATCAAACTCTGGTTCGTGACATGCACCGCTTGCACTGCCGCGTCAAGGAGGAGGATGCCGATGACCAGGACAGGCAAGGAGTATTCGGTATAACTGATCGGCAGCCAAGATATCAGCAACAATACCAACGCCAAGCCCGTCGTTCTCTGCCCCAGGCCGCGATCGGCAAGCTGCCCCGCTTTAGACGCCGCCAACGCTCCGGCAACGCCGGCCAGGCCAAACGCCCCGATTGCGGTATGCGATAACGATGCCGGAGGCGAGCTCAAAGGCAGCACCAGGGATGTCCATAATGTGCTAAACGCCGTGAATATGAGTAAAGCCAAACCTGCGCGGATGCGCAGCACTCTTTCTTGTACGAATAATTGAACCACCGAGCGCAGCAATTGCGGATAGGATAATGGTTCCTTTTTGCCGTGATATTGCGGGAGTACCCGGTATAAAGTTACACCCATGATCAGCATTAAAGCTGCAGAGACCAGATAAACCGAGCGCCATCCGGCGATATCCGTTAAAATCCCGGCAAATGTTCGCGCGAGCAATATTCCGATCACCACTCCGCTGGTCACCAACCCGACGATCCTTCCCCGTTCGGCCGGGGCGGCTAAAGTGGAGGCGTACGATACCAACACCTGCGTTACGACCGCAAGCAATCCTACAACCGCTAAACCGGCAAACAGCACGGTGACGGTATTGGCGGTGCCAACAACGGCAAGGGCCCCTACGGATATTAGCATCATCACGATGATAAGCCGGCGCTGATTAAGAAGATCGCCGAGCGGCACCAGCATAAATAGCCCTAGTGCATAGCAAATTTGCGTAACGGTAATGATGCTTCCAACGGACGACCGGGTAATATCGAATTGTTCCGCCAGTGAATCGAGCAGCGGCTGTGCATAGTAAACGTTGGAAACCGCCAGGCCGCAGGCGATGGCGAACAACAGGGCTATTTTGTACGACATGAAAGAAGAGGCAGCCGATGCGGACGTTAAGGCGGCTCCTTGAGACGCAGCCTTGCCAGTACGGGCGCCAGCGCTTGCTTTCGCTTGGGATTTCTCCATCTTTTACCCTCCATCGCTAAAAAAAGAATTTTATATACCGACCGGTACATAATTTAATATAAACTATACTGCCTTAAAACTTTTTTTGTCAACAAATTTCATTGTGATTTCAGCGATCATTGACAATGGACACTTTTAAAAATAGAATTATTTTATACCAATCGATACTTAATGATGGAGGTAACGATGGCCAGACTTCGCGAATTTGATAAGGAAAAGGCATTAGAGGCCGCCATGGAATTGTTTTGGGAGAAGGGGTTTGAAGCTACGTCTTTAACCGATTTGACTTCGAGAATGGGGATTCAGCGGCCAAGCCTATACGCGGCTTTTGGAGACAAAACGGAGCTGTTTGAAGCTGCGCTGCGCAAATATATGGGATCCCACGCTTCCTATGTCCGCGCCAGACTGCAAAAGCACGCATCCGTCAAAGAAGCGTTTCGCTCCTACTTTGAGAGTCTGGTGGAGGCGGAATACCAAGGGGGGGAGAATCGCGGGTGTTTTTGCATCAATACGATGGTGGAGCTGGCGCCGCATGACAAGAAATTTGAAGTTCTTACGAGGGAACATGAGATGTATCTTGCCGTAATATTCCAGGAGAAGCTTGAACAAGGCGTACAATCCGGCGAGCTTAAAGCGGATTTGAATGCGCAAGCTCTAGCTCAGACATTGGTCGTATCGCTCATCGGCCTTACCGTGCTGCTGAAATCGCGTCCTGAAAGGTCATTTGCCGACAATTCCGTATCGGTTATATTGTCTTTATTGGATTAACGCGCATTCCGTTAGGCATGAATGAGAGAGCAACATAACAAAATCCGCCCTATGCCATAATCTATTTGAATTTAAACTTAAATTTTCGGAGGTTATGGAACATGGGGAAATTGACAGGAAAAACCGCGCTGGTTACCGGAGCCGGCCGAGGCATCGGCAGAGCCATTGCGATCCGTCTGGGGCAAGAAGGGGCCTTGGTAGCCGTCCATTACGGGCAAAGCCGGGAAGCGGCCGAAGAGGTCGTCCGCGCCATCGAGCAAAGCGGAGGAGCCGCATTTGCGATAGGTCAAAAATTCAGCGATGCCGGAAGCGTGGGGGCGTTTTATGAGGCATTGGACGAGGCACTAAAAACACGCACGTACGATACCAGGTTCGATATTTTGGTGAATAACGCGGGGATCGCCTCCACGCTGCCGATTGAGGAAACTACAGAAGAGGTTTTCGACGAACTTATGGATATTAACGTGAAAGTACCGTTTTTCCTGGTCAAGCAAGCTTTGCCGCGGCTGCGGGACGAGGGACGGATTATTAACCTGTCGTCGGCCGTGACGCGAATCTCTTTACCCGGCGTTACCGCCTACAGCATGACAAAGGGGGCGATCAACGCGCTGACGTTGTCCTTGTCCGCCCAGCTTGGCCCGCGCCGTATTACGATCAACGCCATCCAGCCGGGCTTCGTGGAGACGGAAATGAACGCCGCGATGCTCCAGGATTTGGACTCGCGTCAATTTGGCGCGGACTATTCCATCTTCGGAAGATGGGGGCAGCCGCAGGATGTCGCGGATATCGCCGCATTTTTATCTTCCGAAGACAGCCGCTGGATTACGGGGCAGCTGATCGACGCCAGCGGGGGATCGCATCTTTAAGACACAGTATACTTGTACACCCGGGCTTCGTAAGGCCGCAGCAACCCGGGCTAACTTGCGAATTGGATTGCGGACATGCGTTTATACCTCCTATAATTAGGATGGAATCATGCTAAGAACGGGACAAAAGTGTGGCAATTATAAGGTCGCTGAAACTTTCGTCCCGGAGAATTCGTTATATTAGCATCATTCGATCATAGACAAGGTAAGGGGAAAATCGACATGCCCACAGCATCTTTGCCCAGCCGGACCTCGGTTAAACGGGGGAAACGGGGCCAAAAACGCAAGAAAACGCCAAAAAGACGAAAACGCGGCTTTGTCTATTTTTCCTCTTTAACGATTCTGGTGATGTTATGGATCGGAATGGCGGCCATGATATGGCTGTTCTTTACGCCTTCCGGCAATAACGTCCGGTTCCTTATGGCCGATACCTTGATTACGACGCAGCACCGCCATTGGGCCAAATATATTATCGGGCAAGCGGAGCTGGACAAGCGGGTGGCCGCCTATCAGGCCCAGTTTGAGCAGATGGGCGAAGAGAAGGATACCCATACGATCGCGGCCCCGCAGCAGGAAGAAACCAAAGAAGAAAAACCGCTTGTCGAAATCGAAGAGGTTTCAGGCAGCGGCTATCACGGATACGTCTTGACCGTCAACGATCCGACGAAAATCCGGCTTGGCGTTCCGGCCAAACGCGGCAAAGGCGAGAAGGTGTCCAGCATGGTGCAGCGGACCGGAGCCGTCGCCGGCGTCAATGGCGGGGGATTTGCCGACCCGAATTGGAAAGGCAACGGCTTTAAGCCGATCGGGGTCGTGATTTCGCAAGGCAAGATTTATTACAACGGCCTCGGCTCCAAAACGTCCACCCAGGTGGTGGGGCTGGACAAGCAGGGGAAGATGATCGCCGGAAAATATACACTGAAAGAGTTGGAAGAGCTTGGGATTCAGGAAGCCGTCACGTTCCAGCCGCGGATCATCGTCAACGGCAAGGGACAGATCCGCAATCAAAAAGAAGGCTGGGGCATCGCACCGCGAACGGCGATGGGGCAAAGGGAAGACGGGGCGATACTGTTCGTCGTGATCGACGGGCGCCAGCCGGGCTACAGCATCGGTGCAAGCTTGTACGACGTGCAGCAGGTCATGCTGGAGCATGGCGCGGTCATCGCCGCCAATCTGGACGGCGGGTCGTCCACCGTGTTGGTGAAAGAAGGCGGGGAAATCGTCAACAAACCGTCCTCGGAATACGGGGAACGGTATCTCCCTACCGCCTTTCTCGTCTTCGAGCACCCGGAACAGGTCGACATCCCCAATATTTGGGAAGGGCTGCGGCCGCAGGATATCGACCCGGGCAAAAAATAAAATCCGGCGTCTAGGCTGTCCAAGCAGACAAATCTGCTGTTGGGCGGCCTTTTTTTTGTCTTAGAGAGAAGCCCCCTTCATAAAATAGCGGAACTTTATGGTCTTATTTTCCGGAATGAAGCGTGTTCATTGCACTTAGCGGAATCTTTTGGCCTTATTTTCCAATGAACAGTGAAAAAAGCAGCCATCTCCCTGCGGCTTGAGAAAATAGCGCCATTAAACTCCTCTATTTATCTAAAAATGGGTGATGCCGCCGAAATAGCGACATTTTTTCCCTTTATGCTTTCGTTTGGGTTTTAAAACCGTTAGCTAATGCTTGTTCCAAAAGAAGCGCTGCCGGTATTTGCGCGGCGACAGGCCTTCCATTTTCGTGAAGCAGGCGGTGAAATAGGAGGCCGTGTTGAAGCCAACCTGCTCGGCGATCCGCTCCACGGTCAGGTCCGTTTGCAGCAGCAGCAGCTTGGACTGCTGGATGCGCAGGCGCAGCAAATATACGGCCGGCGGGCAGCCGAACACCTTTTGCATGCAGCGGGCGATATAGACGGGATGGAAGTTGATGCTTTCGCCCAGCTTTGTCGCGGAAAAGGGCTCGCGGTAATGCTTGCGCAGGTAGGAGGCGGCCGCTTCCGCGCAAACCGATTGCGGGGACGGCGCGTCTCCGCCGGCGGAGGCGGAAAGCTGGACGATAACCTCCTGAAACAAGGCCTGCTGCCTGAGCCGGACGCCGCTTATATGGATGCTCCGGTTCATCTCCGTCAACTCGCCGATCGCGGCGGCCAGCTTTTGCGGTTGAGCGAGCTTCATGAACTGGGGAAGCGGAACCGTATAAGGCGCCACGGAGAAAGGGCGTAAAGCCGGCGGCCCCGGCGTTTCCTTGTCCGCATAGCTTCCCTGCTGCTGCCGGTATTCCTCCTCTTCGACGACGCGCCAATCGCCGAGAATTTGAAAATGCAGCCAATGATGCAGCGTCTCTTCCCGGCAGCCCTCCACGGCGTAATGATAGCAATCCGGACGGAGGATCAAGGCGTGGCCGGATTCGACTTCATAATCTCTGCCCTCCTCCCCGACGTACAGGCAGCCGGAAACGACGACGAGCAGGTCGAACGCGCCGATATTTTGCCGGCTGGGATGTTTGCCCCCCACCGGCAGCAGCGTAGAGCCGCTGACGATATAATGCGGCAGGGGAGGCGCGGTAAATTCGATGATCGGAGGCATAATACGCCAGCTCCTCTGAGGTTGGAATATTGAAAGTTTGAGTTGATTCGTTGATACATTAATTACAATATAGCATTTATAATGTGTTTCATGCTAACAAGACAGAAGTGAGCGCGATTATCCGCTCCCCGTACTACAGGAGGTTGTAATAATGAAGAAAATCAAGGGTGGCGAAAGAGACCGGTTCTCCCTTTGGCTGCTCGCCTGGCCGATTTTTATCGAGCTGTTTCTGCAAATTTTGCTCGGCACCGTCGATACGCTGATGGTCAGCCGGATTTCCGACAACGCGGTTGCCGTCGTCGGTTTCTCCAATCAGCTGTTTAATGCGCTTACGACGCTGTTTGCCACCATCGCCAGCGGCGCCGGCATCGTGATCGCGCAAAAAATAGGCTCCAGCCGGGAAGAGGACGCCCGGACCGTAGCGATTATCGCCTTTAAAGTAACGGCGTATATCGGCATCTTCCTCAGCGTGTTGCTGATCGCCGTGCCGAAACCGATCGCCCGGGCGCTGCAGCTTCCGGAAGAATTGCTGCCGATGGCGGAGGTGTACATTTCGATCGTGGGCGGCGGCATGATCCTGACCGCGATGATCTCCATGCTCGGAACGGCGATCCGCAATACCGGAAACACGAAAGGACCGATGTACACGGCGGTGGGGATGAACATCATCCATATCGCGATGAACTATTGCTTTATTTTCGGCGCCTTCGGTTTTCCGCAGTGGGGATTGACCGGGGTGGCCATCTCGACCGTGATCAGCCGGCTGATTGCAACGGTGGTCCTGCTGCTGATTTTCCTTGGCACCTTTCAGCGGCGCATCGGATTTAGGGATTTACCGGTTTTCGACCGCAAACTGTTCAAGGAAATTTTGGTCATCGGTTGGCCGCTGGGCGTCAATTCGGCCAGCTGGGTATTTTCGCAGCTTGCGATCTTCTCGTTCCTCGCTATCCTCGGTTCCACCGAGCTCGCGGCAAGGACGTACATGAACACGCTGGAATCGTTTTGCTTCATGCTCGGCTTCTCTCTGGCGATGGCGGCGCAAATCCAGATCGCCCACCTGTACGGCGCCGGCAAAACAAAGGAGGCTTACCGGGCGGTCTACCGCGTGCTGGCCTTCGGACTTCCGCTGGTGATCGTCAACGCTTTTATTCTCGTATTGATCGGCCCGGCGCTGATGGGCGTGTTTACGAAAGATCCGGAGATTTTGGCGCTTTGCGTTTCGCTGCTGTGGCTGAATTTGTTGCTCCAGCCGGGCAAAATGGTCAACATGGCGATCGGCAACTCGCTGAACGCGGTCGGGGACACGAAATATACGATGGTCATCTCCCTGATCTTCATGTGGCTGATCGCCACCGGCTGCTCCTATTGGTTTGGCGTTTCCATGGGCTGGGGCATCATCGCGATCTATCTTAGCATGATCACCGATGAATACGTGCGCGGCATCCTCTCGTACTTCCGCTGGCGGGGCCGCAAATATTTGCGGATGAAGGAAGCCGACCTGAGCCGGGAAGAGCAGCCGCCGGGAGGCGCCCCGCTGGACGGCGTGGCGAGCCCGGCATTGTGAAGGGCATTGTGAAGCGGCGCTGGTGTCCGTTAGAATCCGCAGCTTCGCGAAGATATAGTACCAAGCCGAGCCCCAAACCCGGGCGAAACAAAAAAGCTGCCCCAGCCTGGAGCGGCGGTCTCCTGTTTTACAACAGAGGCAGCTCGCCTAGCGCATGGGGCAGCTTTCATTTTATAAGTTATTGCTTCTCTTCCTTAACACGGTCCGGGAGCTGCTGGACGTAGCTGTCGGAGAGGCGGAGCAGCTCCAGCGACCGGTTGTATTCGTCTTCCGTCGTCAAAGCTTGGCTTACGCCGTCTTTGGCCAGCGGGTATTGGGTCCCGTCGTTGTACCAAACCCCCGGCATAAACAACGCCATGTTGTTGAGGAACGAACCGGAAGGCAGGTAGTAACGCTGCGGCAGCAGATTGTATTCCGTTTGATTCAGGATGTCCTCGCCGAAATGAATGTGATCGTCGAGCGAAACCCCCAACAGGTTGGCGACCGTCGGCAAAATATCAACCTGGCCGCCGACGTTCTCCATCTCCTTCGGAGATTGGCCGGGGACGGAAATGATCAGCGGGATGTTGATCATGTCGATATAACTGTATTCCCGGCCATAGATTTCCTGCATCAGCTCCAGGCCGTGTTTGTCCAGGGAATACATCGGCAGGCCGAGGTGGTCGCCGTAAATGACCACAACGCTGTTATCCCAAATGCCTTTTTGCTTCAGATCGTCGATAAACTGGCCGAGGGCGTAATCGGCGTAGCTTTGCGCCCGCAAATAGTCGCCGACCATATTGTCCTGATATCGTTCCGGCAGCTGGATTTTGTCCTTTTCATGCGGCGTCGTAAACGGATGGTGCGCCGTCATCGAAATGACTTGAGCGTAGAATGGCTTGCCGCCCAGCTGCATTTTATCCAGCTCATCCTCGGTTTTCTTGTACAGCACTTCGTCGGAAGGGCCGAAGAAAACCGTATCCTCCGTGCCGAAAAACTTCTGGTCGTAGTAACGGTCCCAGCCTAGAGCGGCGTATAGTTCCCCGCGGTTCCAGAAATCGACCGCATTGGTGTGGAAGGTAGCGGTGTCGTACCCCTGCGACTTCATCAATTTCGGCAGGCTAGGCAGCTCCTTGTCCGGATAGTTTTGCGTGGCCGCCTCATTATAGGGAATGTAGAACGAGGTGTTCACGACGAATTCGGCGTCCGAGGTGTTGCCTTGTCCGACCATTTGATAAAAATGCTTGAAATAGGTATTGTCCTTCACGAGCCGGTTCATGACCGGCGTCACTTCCTGGCCGTCGACTTTCAGGTTGATCAGGAAGTTTTGGAACGATTCCAGTTGGATGATGATCAGGTTTTTGCCTTTGGCCGCGCCGAAATATTTCGGGTGGGCCGGCTGCGCAATCCCTTTAAGCTGGTCGATTTTGGTTTGGTTAATCTGTTTGCTGTCGACGAGATCTTCTTTTTTGCCGGAAAAAATCGTGTACGCTTCGTAGTTCAGGATGCCCATTTTCTCCGCTTGCTTAATTTCGTTCATGCTGGCGCGGTTAGGCCATACGTTGAAGATACACAGGAGGACCGAAGCAGCAAAAATACCCGCGATTACGCCGGTGCTGGTCTTTTTTAAATTGAAAAAGCTTTTGAGCTGCTCGGCTCTTTTTTTGCGCAGCAGCCAGTAGCTGATGATGACGATATCGAGAAAAATCAGCAGATAGTACGGCGCCAGCAAGGAAAATACGCTGTGTTTGACCGCGGTAACCTGATTGACCTGCTCCAGGGCATGGTAATTAACAATGACCCCGTAATATTTATGATACATAACTGCGGCGAAAAATATGGCGGTGACGATGAAGTTGACGGTCAGATAGAGGCCGATTTTACGCTTGGAAGAAAACCATTCGATCAGGCAAAACAGCGCCCAAATGAAAGGAATTTCCCTCAGCAGAGGCCCCCAGGCGGGAACTTCGTCAAAGATGGTGATCCAAACGACGTAAATTTTCAATATCATGATGACGGAGAAAAAGACAAACGGCTTAATGTTGGCCAGCCGGATGCGATTGAATTGTAACACGACGTTTCCTTCCTTTCCGCTTTGTTACGTAGTTCGCTATTTAATACTGGCTTTACATTTTTACACCCCTAATATAATACATGAATTAGGAGAAAGAATAAAATAATTCAATTCACTCATTTAACAAGATACCCCAAACATGGCTTCGTTAACATCGCGTTAGTTCTCATTATTGACTTGTTACGGCGGTTTTTGCTAAATTAGAGGTATCCTTCTGACGGGAGAGATTTTAATGTCGGTGAATGTTCTTAACTAATCAATTTCATATGGACCGAAAGCAGGTTTTCAGGGACGCATTCAGGGCGACTTCGCGGCCGTTTGAGCTTAGGAGCATACGTCTGTTTGAACGTACTCTTGTTTCGGTCTGTTGAATTTAGTTAAGAACACACGCGGAACATCATGCAAGCGCCTTTGGCCGCTGCCTGCTTGTGGAATGTAAAGCCGTGCTGTATTCAGCGCGGCTTTTTTGCATTTTGCGGGAACGCAGGCATATAGCGGAAGAGGTGTGGGCAAAGGATGGCATTCGTGCTGTCCTTTGCCTTTTTTTGTGCTCTCGGATAGAAGGATGAACCGAAAATGAGGAGGTTTTGGACATGGAAAAATTTTCGCTGCACATGCTGGAATACGAAAGCATCAAACAGGAGCTGATGAGCTACGCCGTATCGTACGAAGGGCGAAACCGGATCGCGGAGCTGACGCCGCTGGAGGAGAAACGGCTGATCGAACGGGCGATCGCGGAAACGGCGGAGGCGCTTGCGCTATATGGAAAAGGGGCCAGCGTTCCGCTCCCTTCGCTGGATGGAATCGAGCTGGTAGCCTCGCTGCTGGGCACCGGCTACCTGTTCACCGAGCAGGACTTAACGGCGGTGCAAACCTTTCTTCACAGCTGCGGCCAACTGAAGAAGTATATGGCCTCCAAAGGCGAGCTGGCCTGGCAAATCGGCGTTTACGCGCACGATCTGCGGGATTTGCCCGCGCTGCAGCAGGAAATTTTGCGCTGCATCCGGCACGGGGTGATCACGAATGAAGCGAGCCGGGAGCTGGAGAAAGTCCGCAAACGGATCGCGGTCGTGAAAGAGCGGATTCAGAAGAAGCTTCAGTCCGTGATGGCCCGCCATGCCGCGATTTTGCAGGAAAACATCGTCAGCGTGCGCGGCGGCAGGTACGTCATCCCGGTCAGGAAGGATTACTACAAGCAGGTGAACGGCCGTATGCTGGACCAGTCCACCAGCGGGCAAACGGTGTTTATCGAGCCCCAGGAGGTGTCGGCGCTGCAAAGCGAGCTGGAATTGCTGCAGGGAGAAGAGGCGCGGGAGGAAGCCAAGGTGCTCGGCTACCTGGCGGAGCTGGTCGAGCGGGAAGCCGAGGCGATATACCGGAATATTGAAATTACGGGGACGTACGATTTCATCTTCGCCAAAGCGAAATATGCGGCGGCGATCGGCGGCAGGGCGGTGGAGATCTGCGAGGACGGTTACACCGTGATTCGCGAGGCCAAGCATCCGAAGCTGCTGCAGGCGATGGTTCCGCTGGACGTGGAGATCGGCCGGTCATACCGGACGCTGATTATCACCGGACCGAATACGGGCGGCAAAACCGTCGTGTTGAAGACGTTCGGACTGCTGGCCCTGATGGTCCAGTCCGGGCTGCTCGTGCCGGTGGCCCCCGGCAGCCGGTTCGCGGTGTACCGCGGCATTATGGCCGTGATCGGCGACGGGCAAAACCTGGAGCAGTCGCTCAGCACCTTTTCCGCGCAAATCAGCGCGCTTGTTACAATGCTGCGCGAAGCCGGGCCGTCCACGCTGCTGCTCATCGACGAACTGGCGGCGGGAACCGACCCCGGCGAAGGCATCGCCCTGTCGATCGCCATCCTTGAGGAGTTCGCCCGCAAAGGGGCGACGGTGCTGGTGACGACGCATTTTAACGAGCTGAAGACGTTTGCCTCCCGGGCGCAAGGCTTCCAGAACGCGCGCATGGAATTCGACGCCGAGACGCTGCGTCCGCTGTACCGGTTGACGATCGGCCAGGCCGGCCGCAGCTACGCGCTGGAGATCGCGAGCCGGCTGGGGATCGCCCCGGGCATCGTGGAGCGGTCGCAGCATATCGTCAGCCGTCAGGCAGCCGAGGGGACCGGAGGCTCGGTGCTATGGGACGACATTTTGCCGGAGCCTGTGCCGCCACCGGGGCGGGGGCTGGCGCAGTCGCCGGAGCAGGAGCTGGCGCATGGGATGGAGCAAGGCTCGGCGACGTGGTCGATGCAGACGCCGACGCCGGAGCCGGCGCAGGAACTTGCGCTGGACTTGGCGCAGAGGCCGGTACGCCCCGTGTCACCACCGGAGCCGCCGCAGCCTTTGCGGGCTGATGCAGTGGAAGCGGCGGGGCCTAGAGGGGCTGCGGCCGGCGCGAAACCCGGGCCTGCCGCAGCCGGGCAAGCTTCAGCCGGGCCTGCCACAGTCAGGCCTGCTTTAGCTTGGCCTGCCTCACCGGGGTATGCCTCACCCGGGCAAGCTGCCTTCGAGCCAGGACCGGAACAAGCCGGGCCGGACAAGAGCGGGCAGCCGGGCCAGCCGGAACTTGCCTCTTCTGACCCGGGGCAGCCAGCGAAAAAGAAACCCCAGGCCTTCGAGGTTGGCGATGCGGTGATGGTCACTTCGATCGGAAAGATCGGCATCGTCAGCGCGCCGCAGGACAACCGGGGCATCGTCGAGGTGCTCGTGCAGAAGCAGCGGATCAAGGTCAACCATAAGCGGCTCAAGCCCTACATCAAAAAAGAAGAACTGTATCCCGACGATTACGATTTCGATATCGTGTTCGACACCAAGGAAAACCGCAAAAAGCGGAAGCTGATGGGCAAAGGGCACGTAGAAGGCTTGGAGATCGTCCGGAGACCGGGCGAGAACTAGGTTGAATAACTAAAGAAGCATCCCGATCCGCCGTATGGCGGTGAGGATGCTTCTTCTGTTTCAGCAGGGAGTCCCTTTATTGCTCTAACGGGAGGAAGGATTGCAGACCCGAATGGGATGCAGTAAAACTAGTTTATCACCGATTGGACGGCGGGGGGCTGTGCGCCATGCAACTATATAGTGCAGCTTACCAACCACTAGAATGATCGCAAGAATGATCGTGAGGATGATCGCGCATCATACGCCGGAACTCCCCCCAACCTGATTGCCGCCCCGCCTCTGATTGGAAAAATCCAATAGATTAAAGGACATCGCGGGCAATTTCGAGATCTCATTGGAAATATCCAATAGAATTCGCTCAAACCGCCCGTTTTGCCCCCTACTGAGTTAATCTATTGGAAATATCCAATCAAGCCGCTGTCTTCCAGCTCGATTTCCAGTTCTATTGGATATTTCCAATCAGATACATTGTGCCAGTGCCAGGCCGCATTGCCGCATTATTATGTTTTTAACCCCGGTTAACCCCAGCCGGAGCGGTGAGCTGCTCGGCCAGCGTGGCCACGAACTGCTCGAGGAAAGCCTGATCGGCCTCGTCGAAGCGCCGCTTGATCGGGCTGTCGATGTCGAGCACGCCAAACAACTGCCCGTCCTTGACGATCGGCACGACGATTTCGCTGTTGGAAGCCGCGTCGCAGGCGATGTGCCCGGGGAATTCGTGCACGTCGTCGATCCGCAGCGTTTCCCGGCGCTGTGCACTGGTACCGCAGACTCCTTTGCCCAGCGGTATACGGATGCAGGCCGGCAGTCCTTGAAACGGTCCGAGCACCAGTTCCCGGCCATCATACAGATAAAACCCGACCCAGTTGATATCGTCCAAATAAAAATTCAGCAGCGCGGCGGCGTTGGCCAAATTCGCCACGTTGCTGCTCTCCTCATAAATCAAGCCCCGAAGCTGCGACAATACGGCGTTTTGCCGCTCTTCCCGGGAGCCCGAGTATTCGCTTGCGTGAAACATACGGGTATTCCCTCCTTGACTTCGTTTCCGGATCAAGCCCGGAAACGCGCTACGCGATAAAGCTATTATAAGCCAGCTCGCGTCCGAAGGGTAGGTGCGTTCATTTTACAAACTCCGACACGGTGTGCTATTTTTTATCAATTTTGCAAAATATGTTTTTTGGCATCATGAGGTAAAATAGGGGAAAGATCGTAGAAAAGGTGATTTTATGGCGACATCAATGTATAGAGAAACCCGACCAAAACATAAAAAAGTAAGCAACGAGCTCAAAGCGACGATCGAAAATCTGCGCTCTGAGCTGATGAACGCCGCGGTGGAGGACAACTTCAGCAGCGGCGCTATATTGGAGTTAAGCCAGCGTCTGGATCATTACATCGTGATGGCCCAAAATCAGATGCTGGGCAAATAAGCCGCCGTTACTGTTTCCGCCGCCATTTCCGCGCCAAGAACTTCATGAATAAAGGAATGAACCTCCGCTTTGTAGCGTTTCGGATCAACGCCGTAGGCGTTGGCATGGACCGCGCCTTCGATTAACAGCAATCTTTTCGGTTCCGGTTTATGCCGGAACATTTCTTTGCTCATGTAGGTAGGAACGTAGTTGTCTTTCGTTCCGTGGATGAATAAAACGGGCAGGCGGCTTTTTTCTACCGCTTTGATCGGACTGACCTGGTCGAGCCGGAAGCCTGCTTTGCGCTGCAAAAGCCTGTTCACCAAAGGCAGCAGCGGATACGCCGGCAGCTTGTTCAGCTTCGTGAATTGATGCCGCATCAGCTCCGTCAAATCGGAGTAAGGGCAATCGGCAATGACGAACTTCACGTTCGGATGCGCGATGCTTAGATATTCCAGCACGGTTCCTCCGCCAAGGGATTGGCCATGCAGACCGATTTCGGTTTGTTCCCCGTAATGTTCCAAAATCCAATTTACCCAGGTTTGCACATCATATTTTTCATAATACCCGTAAGTCGTGTATTTGCCTTGGCTGCCGCCGTGACGCCGCTGATCGATCAGCAAAATGTTGAAGCCCGCGTCGCGAAACATGTCGATATATTGCGTTGAGGCGTGGAGCGAAACCGTATAACCGTGAACGATGATCATCCAGCGGCGGCTTTCCGGAAAAAATTCCAGCACATATCCGCTGAGCAGCAAGCCGTCCTGAGACGTGGCCTGCACTTGGCGTTTGTTCAGACGGTCAAACCGTTCCATGGAATAGACGCCCGTTTTCTCCAAATATTCATAAATGCGCTCTTTCGTCTGCAGTTTCATTTGGGTGATCTGACGAAGGGCGTAGCGCGGCAGGCCGCCGGAGATCAGCGCGGCCAGCAGCAGTATGGCGATGCCGAAAGTGTAGATCATCCGGGTGTTCCCTCCTTATTTTTGAGCTGATACCTATCCGTAAATGCTCTATCTGTAGACCATAGTATCACCGAAAAGACGGCAAGAAAATCATAGTCTGCAAAAATTGCCTTTTACCTTTGACGGGATCGCTTCGATATGGTTAGCTATAATCATGCCGGGGAGGGGAGGGCGTTTGCCGAATCCTCCGGTTTTGTGTTTCAAGTAAAGAGAGGAGAATAGCATATGTACAAATGCGGCGGGAATATCCCTGTCCTGGAAAGCGAAAGGCTGAGGTTAAGGAGAATGGAGCGCGGCGACGCCGAGGTGATGTTCCGTTATTGGAGCGATCCGGAAGTGACCCGGTACATGAACGTATCAGCGTTTGCTTCCGTGGAGGAAGCCTGGGACATGATCAATTTGCTGAACGGATTGTCCGAAAGCGAGGATGCGATGCGTTTTGGCATCGAGCTGAAGGAAGAAGGGAAGCTGATCGGCAGCTGCGGATATAATGCTTGGGAACTGTCCGGGGCTTACCGCGGCGAGATCGGATATGATCTTGGGCGGGAATACTGGGGTCGCGGATATATGTCGGAGGCGCTAAGGCTGCTATTGGCCTATGGCTACGACACGATGGGGCTCAACCGGATCGAAGCGCTTGTGGAACCGGAAAACGCCGGATCGCTCAAGCTGTTGCTATCTTTTGGGTTTAAGGAGGAAGGGCTGCTGCGGGAATATCAGCAGACGGAAAAGGGGTTTGTCGACCTGCTGATGTACTCGTTGCTCAAAAAAGAGTACGTAAAAAGTATTTAACGGACGAGGTGATAGCGGTGAAAAAGCTGCGTTCGGCAGGCGTGCCGCTTCAGGAGCTGGACCCGCTGAGCAAGCTGGTCGCGCTGCTGTGCGTTGCGGCACTGAGCATGCATTGGGACAAGGCGGCGCCGTTAAGCGTCATGCTGCTTTTTTTGGCAGGGGCCGCCAGGTTCGGGGCCGGGATGCCTTGGGGCAAGTTGGGAAGGCGAATGGGGTATATCGCCGGCTTCGGCGTGCCGTTGTTTGCCGTCACCGCCTTGGCCGCACCTTCCTCCGGGGAGCAGATTTCCGCCGGGTTCCTGTCAATCCCGTTAAACTCGGTCTCTGCGGCGGCGGCGGTATGCTTGCGGATGTTCTGCCTGTTTATGTCCTCGCTGATCTACATTGAAACGACGGACCCCAAACAATTCGTCGTCATGATGACGACCCGGCTCAAGCTGCCTTACCGCTTTGTGTTCGGCGTGTCGATGGCGTTGACGTTTTTGCCGCTGCTGGCCGAGGAGGGGCGGGTTGCCGCCGATGCGCGCAAAATCCGCTCCGCCAGAGCGCCCAGAGGGCTCACGGAACGTCTGGCGCAGCTTCGGGGCCGGTTGCTGGCGGTGTTCGCCGGGGCGCTCCGCCGGATCGAGCAGACCGCCGGAGCGATGGACGCCAAGGGCTTTGGAGCTTATCCGGAGCGGACGTTTTTGCGGGAGGCGGCTTTGTCCCGGGGCGGGGTGTGGCTGATGGCGGTCAGCGTGATTTGCGGCGCCGGATTATGGTTTATTTAGGTTAAGTCCGAAAAAAGGACTTGACGTGCCATGATTGTTAACCTAAATTTTAAATTATGGTTAACAATTGATTGCGAGAGGATGACGAAGCAGACATGAACGAATCGACGAAAAAAAACGCTTTTGCCAAATTTACCACGCTGGATATCGTGCTGATGGCTATGCTGGCGGCAGCGAACGCGGTGATGACCGTGTATTTGTCGCCGGTTAATCAAGCTTTGAACGGGCTGGGGGGACCTATCGCCACTTCGACGATTACCGGTTTGTACATGATTTACGGATTGCTGGCCTATTACATTATCCGCAAGCCGGGGACAGGGCTGATCACCTACGGGATCGGGGCGGTGGTGCAGTCGTTTATGGGTTCCGCCTACGGCATCGTTTCCTGTTTTGCCGCCGCGGCGTGTTATCTTGTGATTGCCGAGGGGATTTTTGCGCTGACGCGTTATAAAAATTGGGGCTGGCCGGTGATGCTGGCGGCCGGAGGCGCGATGGTGCCGGTTTGGTTTTTCTTTGCCGCGCAGATGTTCGGCTATACGAAATGGGGAACCGGGGTGCTGTTGATCGCGCTCGTGGTCCGGACTTTGAGCGGAGTTGTTTTGTGCGGGCTGCTGACGAAACTGATCGGCGACGGGTTGGCGCGCAGCGGACTGCTGCGCCGGTTTGCGGCCGGCCAAGGGGCGAAAAGCCTGACATGACGGCCCCGGCCTTTGATTTGGAGCGGGTCGGCTACAGCTTTGAGGCGGGGGCAATGCCGGCGCTGCAGGAGGTAACGCTCCGCGCGGACGCCGGGGAATGGATTGCCGTAGCGGGAGCAAGCGGCAGCGGCAAATCGGTGCTGGCCCAGCTGCTGAGCGGGTATCTCCCGCGCTCCGGGGGCGGCGTGCGGACGGGCCGGCTGCTCGTCTTCGGCGCGGACCCTGCGGAGGCGGACATCGCCGCCGCGGCCCAGCGCATCGGGGTCGTGTTTCAGGACCCCGATGCGCAGCTCGTGCAGGGCCGGGTCGAAGACGAGGTCGCCTTCGGCCCGGAAAACCTGTGCGTGCCCGCCGCCGGTATCGAGCGGCGGGTCGCGGAGGCGCTGGCGGCGGTGCAGCTGACGCCGCAGCGGATGGCGCGCGTGCACGCGCTGTCCGGCGGCCAGCGCCAGCGCACCGCGATTGCAGCGGCGCTGGCGCTGGAGCCGCCGCTGCTCGTGTTGGACGAGCCGGCGGCCAGCCTGGACGCCGCCGCGAGGACGCGGCTGCTGGCGCTGCTGCGCCGCCTGCACCGCGAAGGCCGGACCGTCGTGACGCTGTCCGGCCGGATCGACGAGCTCGCGGCGGCGGCGCCGCGGCTCGTCGTGTTGGACGCCGGCACCGTCGTCATGGACGGTCCGGCGGGCGAGCTCATCCGCGGCGAACGCGCGCGGATGGAGCGTTTGGGGCTGCTGCCGCCAGGCGCAGCAGCAGCCCCGGGCGCGGGCGCGGCGGACCTTGTACCGCTGCTGGCGGCATCTAAAGCGGCCGGCCTGCCGCACCCGCCGCTTGCCCCCGCCGCGCCGTCCGTGTCTGCTGCGCCGTCCGAGCCCGCCGCGCCGCCCGCCCCTGCCGCGCCATCCGTGCCCGCCGTACCGTCCGAGCCCGCCGCGCCGTCCGAGCCCGCTGCGCCGCCCGTGCCCGCCGCGCCGTCCGAGCCCGCCGCGCCGACTGCCCCCGCCGCCGCCCCGCTGCTCGAGGTGCGGAGCCTGACCTTCGCTTACGCTCCAAAAAGCGCGCCGGTGCTCACAGGCATCGACCTGACGTTAGGCCCGGGCGAATGGCGGCTGCTCTGTGGTGAAAATGGCTCCGGCAAAACGACCTTGTCCCGGCTCCTCATGGGGCTGCTCCGTCCGCCCAAAGGCGCCGTCTTTTGGCAGGGCAAGGATGCGGCCAGACTGTCCCTGTACAAGCTCGCGTCGGACATCGGCTACGTCTTCCAGCAGCCGGAGCAGCAGTTCGTTGCCGCGACCGTGTGGGACGAGCTGCTGTATGGACCGCGCTGCCAGCTGCGCCTAAGGAAACGCGATCCGCTGCCGGAGGAGCTGCGCCAAAGGGCGCTCGAGCTGCTCGAAACGATCGGGCTTCGGGATAAGGCCGATGTTTCGCCGTATTTGCTGAGCGGAGGGGAGAAGCGTCTGCTTAGCATCGCAGCGTCGATGATCAGCCCCAAAAAACTGTATATCCTCGACGAGCCAACGGCAGGCATCGATTATAACGGCGTGCGTATGCTGATCGCTCTTTGTTGTCAGGCTCTGACCGGCGGCGCTTCGCTGATCGTAATCACCCATGAGCCCGGACTTTTCGCCGGGAACCCGGTCCGTCAGTGGTCGATGCGCGAAGGCAGGCTGGAGGCAGCCGATTGAACCGTAACGGCATCAGACAACCGCAGAAATGGTGTGATTCGAATTTAACCGTGCTATTTTGACAAACCGAAACTTTTGGATATGCTGTACCCTGTGACTTGACCTGAAAATCGCCACTTGACTAATGTGTTAATCTCGAAGGATCAAGTTATCCGGTAACGTTTTCTACGCTAACGGTTGCCATCGCGCTTATTCGAGCTACAAAGCAGAGGTTTCTTTTTTAACGGTTGTCATCGGGCTTATTTAGGCAAAACGCCCTATTTTTCCTGAAAAAACGGGAAATAAGCTCGCTGACAACCGTTACATTTTATATCCGTTCGTTTTTGCCCAAATAGCATCGCTCACAACCGTTAGATTTTTTCGTGCTCTTTTACGCTGTTGCCACACGGTTAAGGTCCGATGTTTGTGTTGTGACACCGTTTTGGCTAAAAACAGAAATAGATGCTTTACCCCCGGCTACTTTAACGACTATTTAATGCCCCCTAGCGACCACCTAGCACAGCCTAGCGACTACTTAACGACCAGATCACATAACGACCACCTAGCAACTACCTAACGACTACCTAACGACTACCTAACGACTACCTAACGACCAACTTAGCGACTTACCTAACACCCAACCTACTATCCGATCGTCCTCCCTCAAAATAGCATCACTTTATGTACTTATTATCCAGAGCTTGGCTTTTTCATCTCCATTAGCGGCATTTTATGTACTTATTTTCCTGGGAATAGTCCAGAATACGGGCATTTCCTGGCGACCAAAGAGAATAGCGACTTAAAATGCCCCTATTTCCCTCAAGTGGACGGTTATCGCAGAATAAGGACAATTTTTGCTCTTATGTACTACCACAAGGCCGTCCGCGGTTAACTGTGGCTCAATATCCTGTGGCTCATGTTTTCGCTGGAGTTTCTCAGGGGAAGGCAGCACGGTTGTGCAGGTTTTCTCTGCGCAATTTGAACTTCCGTGAGTCCGCAGCAAAAGGAACAGGCCCGAACCAGACTTGGGCTTGTTGTCCTGGTTCGGGCTTATTGTCAAGGCTGGACGCATTAAGCCGTCCGCCGTTTCAGGGGCCCGCGGGCGTCGCCGAACCCCCTTCTACAGGAGACTCGGCGGCCATCTCCGGCTCTTCATCCACCACAGGCAGTGTGCTCACTTTAGCTCTTTACTCACTTCCGTCTCTTTACTCACTACCGTCTTTACTCACCACCGTCTCTTTACTCACCACCGTCTTTACACACTACCGTCTTTACACACTACCGTCTTTACACACTACCGTCTTTACACACTACCGTCTTTACACACTACCGTCTTTACACACTACCGTCTTTACACACTACCGTCTTTACACACTACCGTCTTTACACACTACCGTCTTTACACACTACCGTCTTTACACACTACCGTCTTTACACACTACCGTCTTTACTCACTACCATCTCTTTACTCACTTCCGTTCTTTGCTCACTGCAGGCTCATCCACTGCAGGCTCTTCGTCTACCTCAGGCCCATCGTTCACTTCCGGCGCTTTGAGAGCCGCCGGCTCCACAGCGGCCGGTTCGGCCGGCGCTGGCATCGGCACCGGCACCGGTGCATACGGCTTTACGACCAGCACGCTGGCCGTAAAGGTATGCTCCCGGTAAACGGCTGTCACGGAAGTGAGCCCTGGCTTGAGGCCGAGAAGATAGCCGTGCTCGTCCACTTGTGCGATGTCGGGATCGGCGATCGTAAACCGGGTTTCCCCGTTGACGATCGAGGTTTGGTCTGCCTCGTCGGTAAAGAGGGCTTGGATATCGAGTTCACCGCCTGTCATTAGTGAGTAATCTTCCGAATCCAGGTAAAACCGCCCGGGCGTTTCGGAGGGGTTATCCGTCACAGCCACCGTCACCGGCAGCTTTGCGGAGAAGCCTGCATATTCGGCGACGATTTCCGCCTTCCCGGGGGACAGGCCGGTAATGAATCCGTCACTATCCACGGCGGCGATCTCTGGATTAAGCGAGGTAAGTACGTCCTGGTTCGTAATGACCACCGCGGTTCCATCCGCATAAACCGCTTGAACGACGCTAGGCCGGCGTTCGCCGACGCCAAGCTCCAGGGCCGGTTCGCCAAACCGGAGTTCCTGCAAATCTGCCGGAGGCTGCTGGCCTTCGCCCGCCACCTTAATTAGTTGCATCAAGGGAAGGCCGTTCTTTTCTCTAATTTCACCCGTCATGAGAAAACCGCCATCCGCGGTGTACATACCTTTCCCGACCGAGTCCAATCCCGGGCTTGCAAACCGAAGATCTCCGGTTACTTCCCCGTCGTTGTCGATCCGCAAAATTTGATACTGCGTCTGCTGATCCGGATAGTCGCCGGTGGTGTAACTTCCCAGCAATGCATAGCCATCCGGGGTCGAAACGAGCTGCTCAAAGAAATGTCTTCCCTCCGCAAACGGGTAGGTTTTTTCCCACAGGATCTCTCCGCTATTATCCATTTTGAATACGAACTGAACCTGCTTTCCGTCTTGAAGCATCGTCCCGGAAATGATAAAGTTCCCGTCCGGCGTCATCTGTGCGGACCAAGCGGAGCGGCCGCTGCCGGGAAAAACTTGCTGTTTTTCCCATTCCACATTGCCGTTCGCGTCCACTTTAACGACCAGGGAGGCGTCGGAATCCGAAGTTGCCGTACTGTCGATTCTTCCGACTGCCAGTACCCCTCCGTCCGAAGTGCTTAATACTTCATTAAAAAACTGGTTGTCACCAATCCACCAGGTTTTATGCCACACCTCATTTCCTTCCCGATCCACTTTCAGCAGGTAAACCGGAGCCAAAAACCCGGAATTGGCGCTGTACCCCGTAACAACGAACCCGCCATCCGCAGTCTCGCTTACGGATCCAGCATAAAAGTGAGTGTAGTCCAAAAGGTGGTAGTAGCGGGACCACTCGACGTTTCCCTGGTCGTCCAGCTTGGCCAAATAGGGAATGGTGGTTGCCGGTCTTTCCGTCCGGTCCATCGTTGACCCGCCTACCAAATAACCGCCATCGCGTACAGGAATGATCTCAGAGACCGAAACGTCTTCTATATCGGGATCTCCTTCAACATTCAAGGTTTTCTCCCATAGGGTGCGGCCATGTTCATCCACTTTTATGACGTAACCAAAAGAATTGGAAATGGTGGATACATCCCCGACGGCAACGTATCCTCCGTCCGCAGCGGAGACAACTGCTTTTCCTTTTGCCGTTCTAAAAGCTTGTCCGTAATCGAAGCTCCACTCGACTTTCGGCGTCCCCGGATCCGGCTGCTCCGCAGACGCGGCGGCCATACCGCCCCCCGACCAACCGGTCCAGGCCAGCAGGCAGCTAAGGGATATTGCAGTTAGTCTTTTCAAAAATAGCGACATCAGTAATCTCCTCTCAAAATGGTTTTCAAGGAATATTCCTCCATTTCATTATCGAGGAAGCCGAGCGGGCAAGGAATCCCGCTAAACGCTTATTTCCAGAAAGCTGTAAAATGGTCATCCGGACATATAAGGGTAATGAAGCCGGGACTAAACAACCGGGCGGGAACGGGCTAGCAGTCCGTGCTAGCAGTCCGTGCTAGCTGTCCGTGCTAGCTGTCTGGGTTAGCTGTCCGAGCTAGCTGTCCGGGCTAGCAGTCCGGCTAGCTGTCCGAGCTAGTTGTCCGGGCTAGTAGTCCAAGCTTCCTGTGGCCGTAAAGCAAGCCATATGATGTTAGAAGCCGGACGTCCGCCTGCACCAAACCGGGCGGCGGAGCGGAGAAAATCACTGCGGACCGCTGTCCTTTTCTTTTCCAGCGTGTTCCACTATAATTAAAGATTACGGATTAATGACACGCATTGTAAGAAGAAAGGAAGTTTTATCTTTGAAAACCGGGTTGCAACGCAATTATATTTTGCTGGGGCTGCTGCTTTCGACATTTCTGGCGGCGATCGAAGGAACGGTGATTGGGCCGGCCGGGCCGAGAATCGTCGGCGATCTGGGCGGGGCGCATCTGCTGAGCTGGGTGTTTACCGCTTATTTGCTGACGATGACCGTGGCGACGCCGATTTTCGGGAAAATCAGCGACCTATACGGAAGACGGCCGGTGTTCGTCATCAGTTCGCTGCTGTTTTTGGCCGGTTCGGTGTTGTCCGGGATCGCCCAAAACATGGAGCAGCTGATCGGATTCCGGGCCTTGCAGGGGATCGGCGCGGGCGGGCTGCTTCCGGTGACGTTTACGATCATCGGCGATATTTTTTCCATCGAAGAACGCGCCAAAATCCAGGGCTGGATCAGCTCCGTATGGGGGATTTCCTCGCTCGTCGGGCCGCTGCTTGGCGGGTATTTCGTCGATTCGCTCAACTGGCGGTGGGTGTTCTACTTTAATATACCGTTCGGCTTGCTGTCGTTATTTTTTATCATCAAATATTTGCGGGAGCGTGTGGAGAAGAGAAAGGTCAAAATCGATGTTGCGGGCGCGATAACGTTAACGATCGGCGTCGGCGCTTTATTGATCGGACTGGCGACCGGCGGCCAGCAGCTCCCCTGGAGTTCGCCGTGGATGATCTTCATTCTGGCGCTCGCGGCTTGTGCGCTGATCCTCTTTTTTATCGTCGAGAAAAAAGCCTCCGAACCGCTCGTACCGCTGAAGCTGTTCCGGGTGCGGGACATCGCTTACTCGAACCTGGCCAGTCTCGTGGCCAGCGCCTTGCTGATCGGGCTGACCTCCTATTTGCCCTTGTGGGTGCAGGGGGTGCGCGGGGAAAGCGCCACCGCCTCGGGCCTGATCCTGGCGCCGATGTCCATCGGCTGGATGCTTGGCTCCGTGCTGGGCAGCCGGATGATCATTACCCGCGGCTCGCGCCTGACCTCCTTGATCGGGATGGCGGTGGTCGCCGCCGGCGCGGGCGGGCTCGCGTTCATGACGGAGGGGACGCCGCTGCTTCCGCTGCTGCTGTTTAACGCCTTGTACGGAATCGGCTTTGGCTTTTCGTTCGCCGTGTTTACGATCATCGCCCAGTCGTCGGTGGGGTATAGCTTGCGCGGCGCTTCCAACGCCCTGAACTCGTTCGTCAAATCGATTGGGCAAACGATCGGCGTCACCGCCTTCGGCACGCTGATCAATCTGCAAATCGCCGCCAAAACCAAAGACCTCGCCGCTTCCGGGATCGAGGTTTCTCAAAACGACATCGACCAGCTGCTGTCCCCGGAGAAGGTGCATCTGCTGCCGCGCGATCTGTGGAGCGAGTTAAAACACGTGCTTGGAGCCAGCCTGCATTCGTTGTTTCTGGTGATGGCGGTGTTGGCCGTGATCGGCGTGCTTATCGTATTGGGGCTGCGAAACCGGGCTCCGGGTACGGACGAGGAGCAGGAGGAAGGCGGGGCCGAATCGCCGGACGCTTGCGGAGTTTAACCGGGAAAGGGCGGCGTGCCAGTGCCCGTTTTAGTCCCCGGCACGGTATAAAAATGGCCTCTCCTCCGCATCTTAACGGGAAAGGGGAGGTGTTACCATGAGTAAGGAACATATGAACGTGGACCAAAACACGCTCGTAGACGCGTGGAAAAAACAGCTTCCGGAATACCTGAACCCCGGAGATTCGGCCGAGGTGCTGGCCGACATGGCGAATCCCCAAGGATTGCGGATTCATATCGACGCGGCGGGCCATCAAATGTATTCCTTTGATTTTTCATGCTCCTACATGGATCCGCGCGAGGTTAACGTAGAACTGGTCGATGTCGAACGCGGCGGACAGACGATCTCCGAACACACCGAGCAAATCCAGGAGCTGACGGGGGATTACGTCCGTCATATCCACGAATGCGCCCAAGCTCTCGGGCAGCTCACGAACCCATGACGAGAAAGCGAGGATAAGCGAATGGCCAAAGGCAAGGCAGGGGTGGACAAAAACCTGACCAACGTCGTTTCCGATTTGGAGCGTGATCCGGCAAACAGTCATGAGGCCCAGCAAATGCAGCAAGCGGTCAATGACCGGAGACACCGGGACGCTCTGAACCGCCATAAAAACAAGGATATGGACCCTACACATTAGCCGTAATTAAAAAGCCTGCGTCTCTTGGTTTACACACACAAGAGCGCAGGCTTTTTTGCGTCAGCTTAACCTTTACGCGCCAGCGGGGCCAGCTTTTCCGCTTCGCGTCCCATCTTTTTCAGCAGATCGATCATAATGTGTTTCTCTTCATCGTTCAGGCCGCTTAAGGCATAATCGATCCGGTTGGCAAATTCGGGATACAGCTGGTCCATCAGCGCTTGCCCTTTGGAGGTAAGCTCCGCGTAAATAACGCGCCGGTCGCGCGGGCAGGGGGTGCGGTGCAGCAGACCCGCCGTTTCCAGCTTGTCGATCACGTAAGTCACGTTGCCGCTTTGCAGCAGCAGCTTGGCGCCGATTTGCTGGATCGGCTGCGAGCCCTTGTAATACAACACCTCCAACACGGCAAAGGCCGTCGGGTTGAAGCCCTGGATCTTACTTCCGGTCACGGCGTGTTCATTGACGCTTTTGAAGGATTTGGCAAAAACCCGGTACAAATGCATGGACAAATCCGTGCCGATTTCCTCGGTTTTCAACATATACATCCCGCCTTATCTTATATTTGTGAATATTTTTACATGGGTGAATTATTGCTATCTTAAAACAATCGGAATTTTAAAAAAATATAATTTATCACAATTTGCGGTTTTTTAATGTAAAAAAGTTACAATTTTGCGAACCGTTTGCACCGCGACCACACTCAAGGGGAAGCGGCGGCGCCGGGCGCTTGAAGCCTGTCCTCGTGTCCCGCTGCCGGTTTAAGGTATAATCGTAATATTACAGTTTACGGCAGGTGAAAGATGTGACAGATGTACTATTGGACGTGGCGATCCGCAAGGCCGGATACGAGCCCGGGAAGGCCGCGATCGAGAACGTTTCGCTTCAGGTGAGGCCGGGGCGGCTGACCGGGCTGATCGGCCCCAACGGGGCGGGGAAAAGCACGACATTAAAGGCCATTCTCGGCCTGCTGCCTTACGCGGAAGCCGAGGTGCGGTTTCGCGGCGGGTCCGAGCGGTACGCTTATATTCCGGAGCATCCCGTCTATTTTGACACGTTAACGTTATGGGAGCATCTGGGCCTGGCCGCGGCCGTTTACGGCATGGAGGAGCATAGCTTCGAACAGGGGGCGGGGCTGTTGCTGGAAAAGTTCCGTATGACGAAAGTGAAGGATCATCTTCCGGACGGGTTCTCCAAGGGCATGCGCCAGAAAATGATGCTGATGGTCGGATTTCTCGGCCGCCCGGACGTTTATATCGTCGACGAGCCCTTTATCGGGCTGGATCCGCGGGCGACCAAGGATTTTCTCGGCCTGCTGGAAGAAGAGCGGCGGCGCGGCGCCGGCGTGCTGATGTCCACGCACGTCCTGGATACGGCGGAGCGGATCTGCGACGATTTTATTCTCGTGTCGGACGGCCGCACCAAAGCCGGCGGGACGCTGGACGATATCCGCGCCGCCGCTTCGCTGCCGGGGGCGTCGCTGTTCGACTGCTTCGACGCTTTGACTTAAGGAGACAATGCCGCATGAAAAATATTACTTCCATAACCGTAAACCGGTTGTTCTTCCGCAGGTGGAGGGATCGTTTGGGGCTGCAGCTCGGCGCCCTGCGCAGCACTTTTGATCTGACGATCTTGCTGTATATCGGCATCCCCGGGCTGCTGCTGGGGGGGCGGGCCTACTACGGGCTCTGGCGGGACGAGCTCCCGGCCTGGCTCGTTTCGCTGCCGTTTGCGGCCGTTCCGGTGCTGCTGCTGTTCCTGGTGTACTCCATTGGCGGGCTGTCCCTTTATATCGAAGCCGCCGACGTATTGTTTCTCAGGCAGCGCCCCCGCTGGGTCAAGGGGCTGCTGCTGCGCGGATGGATGTTGTCCATGGCAAGGCAGGCCGCGGTATTGTGCGCGGTTTTTGCGGTGTTAAGCCCGCTGCTGGTTCGGGTGTTCGGGATGAGCTGGCCCTCCGTCGCCGCCTGGTGTGCCGTGGCGTACGGCCTCAAAGCCGTGCAGATGCTGCTGGCCAATTTGCTGGGCGTCTTGACCACAGGCTGGCGGCGCATCATATATAGCTGGCTGTCCTACGGCTTGCTGAGCGCCGTTTTTTCGGTTTGGGCCTTCGCTGCGGGGGCGTCAGAGGAAGCGGCAAACTTCCTGCTTGCGCTGCTGGCCGCCGCGCTGTTAGCGGCGGTGCTTGCAGGGTGGAGGTTCCGGCTGAAAGGGCGGTTTGATGCCGAAGTCCGCGAAGAGGAGCGGCAAAAAACGAAGCTGATCGCGCTTTTGCTGGTTCCTGCCGTCGATGCGCCGAAAGCGCCGAAGCCGGGGGCGAGGCCCTGGCTGTTCCGGCGCTGGCGCAAGCTGCTGCCGTCGCGCAGCCCGCAGGCGCGGACCGCGGAAGCGCTCGTCAAAGCTTTTTTTCGCGGCGGCGAGCTGAAGCTGTACGGGCAATTGGTCCTGGCCGGCCTGGCCGCGGTTGTGCTTCCCCCTTATCCGGTGAATGCCATCGTGTATATCGCCCTGATTTTTTTGCTGATGTATTGGTTAAGCGGCCATCTGCGCGCTTTTTTCGCCAGGGATGCCATGAGGATGCTGAATCCCGGGGAAATGCTGGAGTACCGCACGGCGGTTCCGGCGATGACCCTGCTGCTGCTTCCCGGACTGGTTTGCTTTACGGCCGGGCTTGGGCTCACCTTGTATCCGCCGCTCTGGGGAGGCCCGGGGGCGATTCTCTGCGGCGTTTTGCTGGCGATCGTGCTGGGCGGCTTTTATGGAAAAATCGGGATCTTGCTTTTGCGCAGAGCGTAAAACAGAGCGTAAAATCTGCCTCCCGAAATCATGAACGTTGGTGACGGACGATCTGACTGCAAGGAGGCTAGCTAGGATTGGCTTACTGTAGGATCGTTCTACTAGTAGAATGATCCGGAAATAATATGGCTTATCTGCGGACGGGGGCCATCTTGTGCACAGTATTATCCCCATGAAATAGCGGAACTTTAGGGGCTTATTTTCCGAATTTGGGCCTATTCATCACCATAGGGGAACTTTTGGGTCTTATTTTTCGATGAACATGTCGAAAGGCGGCCTTTTGCCACTAAATCGTGAAAATAGCGCCATAAAATTCCTCAATACTTACGCAACATAGGGGATGTCGCGGAAATAGCGCCCTTTTTTTCCTTGATGTTGTCACCCGAGATCTTCAATAGGCCATTTTTCCGTTTTCTCAAGTCTTCACTTGCCATCATGCTAACGTTATTTTCAGAATCGTCTACTAGGCATCCCTTCCTGCGCTCTCCAGCGCCGCCAGCCCGGCGTGATGCCCCGCGGTGTAGCCGGTCGCGAAGGCGGCCGTGATGTTATAGCCGCCGGTATAGCCGTGGATGTCCAAGATTTCGCCGCAAAAATACAGCCCCGGCATCAGCTTCGAGCCCATCGTCCGCGGATCGACTTCTTTAAGGTTGACGCCTCCGCCGGTGACGAACGCTTCCTCAAACGAGCGGGTTCCCGTGACCTTAAGCGTAAAGTTTTTGAGCACGGCGACAAATTGCTGCCAGGGCTCCTTGGGCAGATGCTCGTAAGTCGTATCGGCGGCGAGGCCGGTCCGTTGGAACAACAGCGGCAGCAGGCGTTCGGGCAAGGTGCCCTTAAACACGTTTTTCAGCGCTTTTTTCGGTTTCGCCGCAGCCAGCTGCCGCAGGCGGAGCTCCAATTCGCCGGCTTTTTCGCCCGGAAACAGATCGATGGCCATCGTGACGTCGGCGCCCCCGTTTTTCTGTTTGACGCCCCGGATAAATCCGCTGCAGCGCAAGGCGATCGGGCCGGACAACCCGAAATGGGTAAACAGCATGTCTCCCCGGTGGGAAACAACCGGTTTGCCTTTCGGGTTCAGTACGGACAGCTCCACGTCGCGCAGCGACAGGCCCTGCAGCTCCCGGCTTTGAATAAACGGCTCCCGGGAAACGATCGGCACCTCGGTCGGATATAGTTCAGTAATCGTATGGCCGGCGGCGGCGGCCCAAGGGTATCCGTCCCCGGTGGAACCGGTATGCGGCACCGATTTGCCGCCGGTTGCCACGATGACCGAGGCGGCGGGCAGCTTTTCGCCGGAGGCCAGCTTTACCCCGCGCACCCGGTCCGCCCCGTATTCGATTGCGCCGACGGGATGATGGACGAGCAGCTTTACCCCGAGCGAGCGGGCTTTGCCGATCAGCGCGTCGACCACCGTCTTCGCTTTGTCCGACACCGGAAACATCCGTCCATTGTCCTCTTCCTTCAGGGCGATCCCCAAATTCTCAAAAAAAGCGATAATGTCCCGGTTGCCGAACAGCGAAAAGGCGCTGTACAGGAAACGGCCGCCCCCCGGGATATAAGCGATCAGCTCGTCGATGTCCTTGTTGTTGGTTACGTTGCAGCGGCCGCCCCCGGAAATGCCGAGCTTGCGTCCGAGCTTGTCCCCTTTGTCGAGCAGGGCCACATTTGCGCCTTGTTCGGCCGCGGCGATCGCCGCCATTAATCCGGAAGGCCCCCCTCCGATGACGATAACGTCGTATTTTTTCATGCCGTCGTTCCTTTCCGTTTGTACTTTCTTACTTATTTTTAAAACTCTTGAGACGATGCAACACTGCGAGGCTCATCCACCTGTGCCCTAAAATAATTTATATTTTTCTGAACCAAGCATTATTGTAAAACTTTGTCGCCTATGTTTTAATCGAACTAGAATGGTATTCTTCCGCCTGAGGAGGGAGAACGTGGAGGCTGTAAAAGAAATCGTGTTGCAGGTGCTCATTGCCAGCTTGCCTGCGCTTCTGTTTCCGTTGTCGTATGAAAAAAGAAATTGTCATTTACAGCAAAATGGTGCCGCTGCTAAAGGGACGCCCTACGTCCAGGGACTTACGTTTACGTGTATGTTCAGCATGCTGCTCTGCGCCTTGTTCGCTTCTCGCCTGTGGGAAGCGGTCCCGCTTAATTTCGGAATACTGCCGCTGTTCGCGCTCATTCTTTACGGCAGGTTTCGGAGCGGAGCGATCCTTGCGGCGCTTCATATTATAATCTATCCGTTGTATACAATAAACCACACCTTGGCCGGAATTATACTGGAGACGGGGCTGCCGCTTTATCCGCTTGTATTTTTAGCCTCCCGTTATTTCAGAAGGACCGAACGGCACGGCAAAGTTGCGATTCTTTCGCTGTGCTTCATGGGCGGCGGGCTGATGAGCGGCGGATCTCCGTTCCTGACGGGGGATTTATCCCTGATTTCGGATTTAAGCGCTTTAATTTCCACTCTGCTTAATGTCGGCATTGCGATGGCGGTTGGCAGCTTGTTTGTCCATATGGTGGAGAACACGCTGGAAAAGGAAAAACTCCGCGAGCAGGTTACGCAGCTTTCGGGCGAATATTTCCGCGAAGCCGAGAGATTGCAGCAGATGATGGATGCCGCGCCGCTTGGCATCGTTCTGCTGGATCAGCAAGGCTTTATTATCTCGGTAAACGATACGTTTCTCCAGTTATATGGAATGCACCGCAACGAGCAGGCGGAAACGGCGGCGCGCGCGGATCTGATCTCGCGCAAGCTGGAGGACGTCCTCGGCGGCTTGCCGATCGGCAAGCTCGCTTCCCGGGTGAAAAGTGCGCTTGCCGGAAAGTCGAAAACGTCCGAGCTGCTGCAAAGCGATGACCATATTTATTTTACCAGCGCTTCGGCGATCCTAAAAAGCCGGGAAATCATCGGCGCCGTGGCTATCGTCCAGGACATTACGGAGCTGGAAACCCTCCGCATGGAGCGGGGACATGTCGAGCGGCTGAGCCTCGTCGGACAAATGGCGGCCGGCATTACGCATGAGCTCCGCAACCCGATGGCCGTCGTTCGCGGCTTTCTGCAGCTGATGCGGGAGAAGAGTCCGTCCAATCTGGACCACTATTACCGGATCGTGTTGGACGAGCTCGACCGGGCCAACGGCATCATCAACGATTTTCTCTCGCTGGCGCAAAACCGCCCGATGGAAAACGAGCTGTGCGATCTGCACGACATCATCATGGAGCTGACGCCTTTGCTGTGGGCGGACGCCAATTTGCGCGGACAGACGATCGAGGTCAAGCTGGATGAGCAGGTGCCGGCGCTGCTGCTGAACGGGAAGGAGATCAAGCAGCTGATCCTGAATTTGGCGCGCAACGCCATGGAAGCGATGGAGGGAAAAGGGCAGCTGACGATGGAAACGAGGCTGGCCGATTCCGGCGTGGAGCTGCTCGTGACCGATACGGGTCCGGGAATACCGCCAAGTCAACAGGCGAAGCTGTTCGAACCGTTTTATACGACGAAAGAGAAGGGGACGGGGATTGGACTGGCCTTATGCCTCAGCATCATCGAACGCCACCGGGGCAAAATCAGCGTCCGCTCCGGGGAAGGGGAAGGAACGACGTTTACGGTCTTTTTTCCGTTCGCCGAGACGTAAAGCGCCTAGTGAAGAACCGCTCCGCAAGAAGTTGGGCGCCGTCAGGAACGGGCCGGTCAACGCAGGGTTCAATCTTGCGCCGTTTGTCTTTGCTTTCCAACTTGATGAATGTATAATAGATATAATCCGTAAGCCGGGAGCTATAGGTACGGCAAGGCTGCGGGTGCCACTTATTTCGTATGCACAAGGAGTGATTTGAATGTCTATGTCATTTGACCAATATATGAGAGACATGGTTCAACCGATGAGAGACGAATTAACCGTACTGGGGATTCAGGAGCTGCGGACGCCGGAAGAGGTTGAGGAGAAGCTGCCCGGAGCGAAAGGAACCGCTTTGGTCGTCGTGAACTCCGTCTGCGGCTGTGCGGCGGGCCAATGCCGTCCGGGCGTGGCGAAGGCGCTGCAGCACGATTTGACGCCGGACCATCTGTTTACGGTGTTTGCCGGACAGGATAAGGAAGCAACCGCCAAAGCCCGCGAATATTTCGCGCCGTATCCGCCGTCCTCGCCTTCCATCGCGCTGATGAAGGACGGGGAATTGGTGCATTTTATCGAGCGTCATCAAATCGAAGACCGCTCGGCCGAGGAAATCGCCGCTGATCTGACCAGCGCGTTCGACCGCTTCTGCCGGTAATCCGCATGTTTGCAATCCGCGGCAGGGCTATCCGCCCAGCGCCGCAAGCGCCCCGAGGTTCGGCTTAAATCCGTTACCGCAGGGGCATTTTTACATAGTAGCGCGAGTTCCAAACGGGCTCATGGCACATGGCACATGGCAAAAAAGATATTGGAGTTGGAGGGATAAGGAATGAGTCTGCAGCAGGAAATTATTGAGCGTTTGGGCGTAAAGCCCGTCATTGACGTCGATGCGGAAATCCGTAAGCGCGTCGATTTTTTGAAGGAGCATGTGAAAAGCTCGCGGACGAGCGGTCTGCTGATCGCCATTAGCGGCGGCATCGACAGCGCCGTGACGGCCGGCTTGTGCAAACGGGCGACGGATGAGCTGACGCAGGAAACCGGCCAGCCTTACATGACGCTTGGCGTGTTCCAGCCTTACGGGCAGCAGGAAGACATTGAGCACAGCTACGAGGTGGCCAAGGCGTTTGGACTCGAGCATACCGTGGAGACGAACATCGAGGAAGCTGTGGACGAAATCGCGCTGGAGGTGGAGCACGGCCTCAAAAACATCGGCAAACCGCGCCATCTCAGCGCGCCGGGCAAAGGCAACGTCAAAGCGCGGACGAGAATGGTGATGCAATACGCGCTCGCCTTTGAATTGAATTTGCTGGTGGTCGGCACCGATCACGCCTCCGAAGCGATCACCGGATTTTATACGAAATGGGGGGACGGCGCGGTCGACATTACCCCACTCAGTTCCCTGAACAAGCGCCAGGTCCGCCAGCTCGCCGCCCGCCTTGGCGTGCCGCAGAGCGTGCTGGACAAAGCGCCGACCGCCGGGCTGTGGGAAGGCCAGACGGACGAGAAGGAGCTGGGAATCAGCTACGAAGACAACAGCGACTATCTGGAAGGCAAAGAGGTCGATCCGGCCGTTCGGGAGCGCCTGGAATCGTTCTATTTGAAAACGGAGCATAAGCGCAGCCCGATCCCGGGGATCTGACATTAGCCGGCCGGCATGTGCGCTTGCAGGAAGCCAAGCTAAAGAGGATGAATTTATTTAAAGTCCCTTTGCTTGGCTTTTTTTGCCTTGTGCGATGGTCTTCCGGCAGGCGGGATGCCCCAAAATTGACTCTTTGCCTGCATTTCATTGGCCGACTTTTTGCTGTTTTTTGGGCAAAGCTTTAAAGGGAGTATAACCGCCCGCATACATCGTTCCGGGATTGTAACCCTGACTGACGGCAAGCTGGAGCGGATCGGCCTGCTGCTGTTGCTCCATTAGTTTCAATAGAATATAAGCGGATGCCTTAGCGTCATCAAGCGCATCATGATGTTTGAAGCTGATGCCGAAATGCTTGGAGACGATATTTAGTTTATGGGAAGGAAGCTCCCGGAGCATCGCCTTTCCAATGCGGTATGTACATAAGTACTGGAAATCAGGGTAGCGCAATTCCGCGGCATCCAGACAATAGCGCAGCACGCTTATATCAAAAACGGCGTTATGGGCCACGACGACTTCTCCTTGAAGCAGCGGCTCCACAATAGGCCAAAGCTCTGCAAAGGTAGGTTGTCCCTCAACCATGGAAGGAGTGATTCCGTGAATCGCAATATTCATCCTGTCAAACGGCTGGAGCGGATCGATCAACCAGACATGTTCTGCCGTCACCACTCCATTTCTAACTTGAACCAGCCCAAGGGAACAGGCGCTTGAACGGCTTGCATTGGCGGTCTCAAAATCAATGGCTGTAAAATTCACCGGTACATCCTCCTATCAATCAGGTATATCAGTCTCTACTTTAATAGTATAGGAGGCAAATATAATCCGCGCTATGAGGATAAGAACATCTTTTTATCCGGCACCCCAAAACTGCGTTTGGACGCTGAACGATCAGGCATACATCCTGCCTTGGCAAATCCGGCAAAAAATAAGGACAAAAAAGCGCGTTATTCCGGCGATATCCGTTCAATTGAGAGAATTAGGGACGATTTATGCCGCTATTTTCCCCGGTTGCAAGGAAAATGCCCGCGTTCTGGACCATTCATAGGGAAATAAGTACATAAAATGCCGCTATTTTGCTTGCCGACGGCCGGCCGTTCCGCTAATCGGCTGTTAAAGTGCCGGCTTCCAGGTTGAGCTTGTTTTATGCGGCCGCTTCGCCGCGCACTAGCGGCGTCTTACTTTACGCGCCAGCCAGTTGCCGAGGGATTGCAGCCCCTGAACGAACAAAACGAGCACGATAACCGTAGCCACCATCACCACATCGTCGAAACGCTGGTATCCGTACGAAATGGCCAGATCCCCGACGCCGCCCCCGCCAACCGTTCCGGCCATCGCGGTTGCGCCAATCAATCCGACCGTTGCGGTGGTCAGGCTCAAAATAAGCGAGCCGAACGCTTCGGGCAGCAGAAAGTGCCAGATCACCTGCGCGGGCGTCGCCCCCATAGCTTCCGCCGCTTCCAATATTCCCGGATTTACTTCCAGCAGCGAGTTCTCGACCAGCCGCGCAATATACGGGGCAATATAAATGATCAGCGGAACGATGGCCGCGTTCGTGCCGATGGAGGTTTGAACGATCGCCCGAGTCAACGGGATGATAGCGACGAGCAAAATGATAAACGGCAGCGAACGGACGATATTGATGACCGGATTAAGCAGGGCGTACACCGCTTTGTTTTCCAGCAAACCTCCGGGCCGCGTTACTACGAGCAAAATACCCAGCGGTATGCCCAGCAATGCCCCAAGCAGCAAAGAGAAGCTGACCATGTAAATCGTTTCATAGATGGCTTGCATAAATTGATCGAGGGTAATGGTTGTACTTAACATACGGTATCGGTCACCTCCTGAATTTGAACGCCTTGGGCATGAAGGAAGCAGGCCGCTTCATCGATGGTACGGGTTGGTCCTTGGAGCTGAAGGATCATGCTTCCGAGTGTCGTGTCTTGAATTTCGGAGGTGGAGGCAAACAAAATATTAACCTCCATGTCGGCAAAATGGCGAATCAGCCTGCTGATAATCGGGGAAGATGCGGCGGCCCCGACAAACCCCAGCTTAAACAGGCGGGCTTTCTCCGCTTTCCGGTCGAGGCTTATTTTAACGCTTTGCGGCAGGCGGTCGTGAATGACCGTCTGCACGAAGCTTCGCGTCGTCGGATGCTGCGGGCGGCCAAACACATCCAGCACGGGGCCTTGTTCGACGATCCGGCCGGCCTCCATTACGGCGACGCGGTTGCAAATTTCCTGAATGACGGCCATTTCATGCGTAATAATCATGATCGTAATATGGTATTCGGCGTTGATGCGTCTAAGCAGCTGCAAAATCGCTTGCGTGGTTTGCGGGTCCAGCGCCGAGGTAGGTTCGTCGCACAGCAAAATGGACGGATTGGAGGCCAGCGCCCGGGCGATCCCGACCCGCTGTTTTTGGCCGCCCGACAGTTCGCTCGGATAACTTGCGGCTTTGTCGCCAAGGCCGACGAATTCCAGCAGCTCGCTGACCCGTTCCCGGATCTCTTGCTTCGGCTTTTTTTGCAGGATGAGCGGAATGGCCACGTTATGATAAACCGTCCCCGACTCCAGCAGGTTGAAATGCTGAAAAATCATGCCGATCCGTTTCTTCAAAGCCCGCAGCTGCTCGGCATTTAAGGAATCAAGCGGCTGCCCTTCGATAAATACTTGTCCGCCGGTGGGTCTTTCCAGGCGGTTGACCAAGCGGATTAAGGTGCTTTTGCCCGCTCCGCTGTAGCCGATTACCCCGAAAATATCCCCTTTTTCCACGGTTAAGCTTACCCCTTGCAGTGCGGTGCTGGAAATTCCTTTGCGTTCGAAAACTTTGTAAACATCCCTGATCTCAATCATTTGCCGTCCTGCCGATGAGTTTAGAGTCATGTGGCTTCCTCCTGATTCATTGATGCTCGTATGCATACTTTTCCGATGAACTTTATAGTATTTTCAAATATATATAACCCCATCAATGAAGGAGTGTCAATTAAAAATCACATTGACGTCAAACTTTTTGGTATGCTAGTATGATTTAAACTTATCCAACCTGATAACTCGGAATTGCTGGAGGGAGAACAACGACATGGCAGACTGGAATAAAACGGCCCGATTTCGGGCCCTGTTGTCCGGCGAAACGGCGGATCGTCCGATTGTCAGCGGCTGGCATCATTTTTTGAATAAAGAACAAAATGCCGGGGACTTGGCGGAAGCGACGATCGCTTTTACGCGGAAATTCGCTTGGGATTGGGTCAAAATCAATCCGCGGGCGACCTATTACGCGGAAACTTGGGGAAACAGCTACGATTTCCGCGATTACCGCACGGTATTTCCCAAACAGACCGCGGCGGCCATTCGGGAGGCGGCCGATGTATGGCGGATTGAGGCGCGGCGGGCGGCGGAATCGGCCCCACTGGCGGAGCAGCTGCAGGCGGCCCGGCTGATCCGGTCCGGACTGGCGGATACGCCGTTGACGCAAACCGTCTTCTCGCCGCTGACGGTATTGTTGTTTCTGGCGGGGCAGTCGGCTTACGTGAACGATACGGTTTACGGCAGCGAACGGCCCGTCCCGCTCGAAGCTTTATTCGGCGGGCAGCGGGCCGGAGTGCACCGCGCTTTGCACGCCATCGCGGTAACTTTGGCGGAGTATGTGGAGGAGCTCGGCCGGATCGGGATCGATGGCATTTTTTACGCGGTGACGGGAACCGCCCATCCGGGATTGTTCGACGAATCCGCTTTTAACGAGTTCTCAAGGCCTTATGATCACATCGTGCTTGAAGCGGCAAGTTTCGGCAAACGGATTCTGCATACTTGCGGAGCTCATTCCCAGCCTGAACGGTTTAACGATTATCCTATCGAGGGGATCAGTTGGGATACATACGCCGCCGGCAACGCCGGTTTGGACGCTCCGCTCCGGGCAACGAAGGTGGGAGGGATCGACCATGCCCTGTTCGCCGGCGGCGATCTTGAGCGCATTCGCGCGCAAGCCCGCGAGGCGCTTTCGCTGATGCGGGGCCAACCGTTCCTGCTGGCGCCGAACTGCGCGGTGCCCGTGAATGCGACGGACGCTGCTTTATACCAATTGCGCAATTCACTTGAAGAGGGGTTGTAAACATGAAGAAATTTTCGGCTGTTTTATTGATCGGACTGTTGCTGGTGCTTTCCGCCTGCGGCAAACAAAGCACCGCCGGCCAAGACAAAAAGGAGATTACGGTCGGCTTCGGCGTCGGAACCTATGAGGAACAATTCCGGGCGGGCATCTTGCCGATCCTTGAGAAAAAAGGGTACAAGGTGAACATCAAAACTTTTTCCCAAAATATGCAGGTGAATCCGGCGATGCAGGAAGGGTCTATCGATGCCAGCGTGTTCCAGAGCACCGCATACATGGAAGGGATCAATGACGAGCTGCATATGGACATGACCGGCATCGCCTTTGTTCCCAGCGCGCCGCAGGGCTTGTATTCCGAGAGACATCAGTCTTTGGACGAAGTGAAGGACGGCAGCACGGTGGCCGTTCCCAACGATCCGGTGAATCAGGAGCGCGCCGTCAGGATATTGGAGGAGCTGGGCTGGGTGAAGGTGGCCGAGAATGCCGGCACGACCGACTTCAACTTGAACAGCGTGTCGCCGGGGCAATACGCTATCGACATTCAGGTGCTGGATCCGGCGCAAATTTTGGTGTCGCTGAAGGATGTCGATTTCGGGGTGGTGAACGGCAACTATATCGCGAATGCGAAACGGAAAATTACCGAGGCTCTAAAAATCGAAAATACGCCTGAGCAGCACCGGATTATCGTATCTATAAACAAGGCCGACGAAAACACGCAATGGGCAAAAGACCTGAAAGCCGCTTATGAATCCCCGGAGTTCGAGGAGTACATCAAGTCCCAGGACAAGTATGACGGATTTATTTTGCCGGCGGCATGGGAGAACAATTAATAGAGGAGGTAATGTAAAATGGCGCAGCAACGCATTCATTTCATCGGCGGAGGGCAGATGGCCGAAGCGATCATCCGGGCGCTTGTCGGCAGTGGGACGGTGCCGGCCCATCTGATCAGCGCGGCGGATGTTCGGGAGGAGCGCGTACGATATTTAAGTGAAACCTACCGTATACGGGCCGCGGACGAACCGAAACAGGCGCTGGCGGAGGCCGAGCTGATCGTGATCGCCGTGCGGCCGCAGGATGATTTGGCCGGGGTCGGCGGATTGATCCGCGAGTTTGCCGGCAAGGACGGCGTTGTCGTATCGATCGTAGCGGGCGTGACCATAGCCAAACTTGAAAGTTATGTCGGCTCCGAGCGTTCCGTTGTCAGGGTTATTCCGAACACGCTTACGGACACCGGCTTCGGATACAGCGGAGTGGCGTTTAACGAGCATGCGGAACTTGCCCAAGTGGAAGCATTCCTGAGCGGGTTTGGCAAAGTGCAGGTGGTGGACGAAGCGCTGCTTGACGTTTTTACCGGTTACGGCGTGGCCGGACCGAATTATGTTTATTATTTCATCGAATCCCTTGCCGATGCGGGGGTGCTCGCCGGACTGCCGCGGGAACAGGCCTGGCGGATCGCTTTGGAGAACGTTGAAGGCGCGGTGGCGATGCTGCGGCATACCGGGCTGCATCCGCGCCAGCTTCTCGACATCAACAATTCCCCCGGCGGCGTGGGCATTAACGCCTTGCACGAGCTGAACCGCAGCGATTTTGCCGCCGGGTTGCAGCGAAGCGTGCTGACGGCGGTCAGACGGACTACGGAACTCGGAAAGGAAGTGTCCCGATGATGCTGAAGTGGGACCATACCGTGCAGTATGTCAACGCTTTGGATACGCCGGTTGAGGCGTTTGCGAAATGGGGACTGACGGCGTTTAAAGGCGGTTCCCATAAGTTCTGGGGGACGTATAACGCACTAAGCTATTTTGGCTTAACGTATATCGAATTTCTCGGGATCGAGGACCGGGCGCTGGCGGAAAAAATCGATACGCCCAACGCGGTTGTCCGCGACGCCTTGGTGGAGTTGCCTGCCCGCGAAGCGTTCAGCCGGGTCGCGCTGCGCACGGACGATATCGATGGGCTGGCGTCCCGTCTACAGGGCCAAGGCCTTGAACTCTCGCCGATTTTGGACGGGCGGAGGCTCGATGCGCGAGGGAACTGGATCGAATGGCGGATGTTTACGATCGACGGGCATTACCGGGGCCTAAATTATCCGTTTATCCTGCAATGGAACGGTACGGATGCTGAGCGCTTGTCGGGGCTGAAAGCATCGGGGATTATCCAAGATCATCCCGCGGGAGAAGTGGACATTCACAGCGCCGTGTTCGCGGTCTCCGATCCGGCGGCCGCGGCCGCACACTGGCAAGCGTTGTTCGGTTTGCCGCTGCTGGAATCGGAACCTGGCGGCGAATCGGCCCGGCTTGGCATCGGAGACAAGTCGTTTCTGTTCAAGCGGGGGGACGCGGAGCGGTTAACGCAGCTTGTTTTTAAGACCGGCGCGCCGGGCTTGCAGAACAGGACGCTGGAAATCGGCGAAGCGCAATTTGTCTTTTTGCCGGAATGAGTTGAATGAAAATATTGAGGCTGTCCCGTTAGCCGCAGCGGCTTACGAGGCAGCCTCTTTGTCGTTTTGTTTGCGTTGTTGGCTACTTAAGCTTCCGACTTGGATTTCGCCGGCTGGACGGGAATGTAGATATCGATCTGCTTGCCTTCTTTCGGCCAACAGCGTTCATCGTACCATTCGAAATCGGGGGCGTTGATTTGCTCGTAACCGGATGCAGGGAACCAGTTCGCAAAAATCCCGTCCCAGGTCGTTTGGATGGACGTGCTGAAATTGTCCTCGCCGGCCGGAGGCGTTGTAAAGATGGCATAGGTAGCCGCCGGAATGAAATATTCCGTTACGCCCTCCGGAACCTCGGCCGCTTCGTCCACTTCAAAGCCGATGATATATTGGAAGGTTCCGTCTTCGTCGGTAGGGGAGCAAACGCCAAGCTCGACGTTTGGATTTTTTTTGCCGGGAATCCGTTCTCCGAGCCGCTCCTGCATGTACGTTTGCCAGAATGCCGGAATATCGTCGTGGTTTTTGCCTTCCACGATGGTGCTTTGCATCGCGCAGCCCAGAATCCGCATGGCGGGCAGTTGTTCGATACGGTATTGCATGATTTGATCTCCCCAATCACTGGTTATTTGCGTTTCGATGGTCGGAAGAGGCGCGGCGCGCGGCACAAGAAACGGCGGACGGCCCAGCTTGCGGCACTCTGTCGGCAGGATGCCGTACATTTTCCGGAACGCCCGGGTAAAGGCTTCATGGGAGCCGAAGCCGCACCGCAGCGCGATCTCCAGCACCTTCAAGTCGGTTTCGGTCAGCAGCTCCGCCGCCGTCGACAATCTCCGTTTCCGCACATAGGATGTGACCGTGTCGCCGACAAAGTACAAAAAAGTGCGGTGAAAATGGTACTCGGAATAAAACATCGCTTTGGCGATCCTGCTTAGCGTCAGCTCTTCGCCGAGCCGCTCTTCAATGTAGTCGATGCTTTGCTTGATAGTGCTGACAGCGTTCATGAACATCCTCCAGACCGGTCTATGTGCTTAGTATAAATGGGGGGCGCCGCTTCTTCTTGATCATTCTTGCTTTCCGGGAAATCGGGGGCGGGGCCGGAACCGCGGTTGCTCCGCCAACCAATCCAGTAAAAGGAACCGGAAATAACGTGGCGCGAGAAATGGCCATTTCCTTGGGATTAGGGAAAATAACAGGATTTTTCTTAACCGCTGATGCTGTATAAACGGAGCACGAATAAAATCTTGGCCTTAAAAAACAGTAAACCACCGCTGCCTATTTATTTTCGCCTCGTCGGATGGCGGGGCAAAAGCGCGCTTGATCGGCCCCACTCTGACCGTTAATTGCAAATCATACAACTAACTTTATAACCATTTATCCAATCATTCGTTTAATTGCATTTCGTACATGTATTTCTTCGTTTTTAGCCCCATTTTTCGAAAGATAGCGGAGAACTGCAACTGCAGGTATTACACTTAATCGAGCGCTGTGGCAGCATTTCCGGATAAGTAACTGTACATTTTGCAACTATTTCATTTGTCCACTAGTATATCAAGACTAAAATGGCTGGGGCTAGTCCGGGGGAGGGAAGCGGGGGAGTTTTTGGAATCGCACCGCACTTCGTGAGCTACACCTGCACCGCTACTCGCTTAGGAAGGCGGCGGGTGTCAGGCAGGCGCCGTTTTGTCCCTGCCGGACTCGCGCCGGAGCGGCTTCCCTGTTACAATGTGATTGGCGGCTTGTAAGGCAAGCCTGGCTATAATCCCAACCGTATGAGGAAGAAGGGCTTACGTTGATTTACGGAATCGGACATGATGTTGTCGAAATCGAACGCGTCCGGCGGATGTTAAGCGGTTCGGTCGGCGAGCGGCTGACGCGGCGCATCCTGACCGCGGCCGAACGGCAATTGCCGGGGCAAACCGCGCGTGCGGCAGAGTTTTTGGCGGGGCGGTTCGCCGCCAAGGAGGCCGTCAGCAAGGCGTTTGGCTGCGGCATCGGCAGGACGCTCGGGTTTGCCGACATGGAGATTTTGCCGGATGCGAGCGGCAAGCCGTGCGTATTTATGCCGCCGGAAGCCTGGGAGCGGCTGGGGTTGACGGGCCATGGCCGGTATACGGTCCATTTGAGCATTACGCACGAACGGAATTTGGCGTCCGCCTTTGCCGTGGTGGAACGCATTGAACAGGGGACATAGAAGGAGAACATAGATCGATGCAGGAGAGCAGGGAAAACAAGATTTTCTTCAGTACGGGGCTGCTGGAGTGGTATGAGCGCTCCAAGCGGGACTTGCCTTGGCGCAGGCACCGCGATCCGTATTATATTTGGGTTTCGGAAATCATGCTGCAGCAGACGCGCGTGGATACGGTGATCCCGTATTTCCACCGGTTCATCGAGCGGTTTCCGACGATTCGGGACCTGGCGGAAGCCCCGGAGGAAGAGGTGCTGAAATGCTGGGAGGGACTCGGGTATTATTCGCGGGCCCGCAACCTGCAGGCGGCCGCACGCCAGGTGGTCGAGCGGCACGGCGGGGTTGTGCCGGACAACAAGGCCGACGTGTCGGCCTTGAAAGGGGTCGGCCCGTATACGGCGGGGGCGATCATGAGCATCGCCTTTAACCGGCCCGAGCCGGCCGTCGACGGGAACGTTATGCGGGTGCTGTCGCGGTATTTCCTGATCGAAGAGGATATCATGAAAACCGGGACCCGCACGCTGATGGAGGACCTGGCGGCGGAACTGATCCCCGAGGGCCGGGCCGCGGATTTTAATCAGGCGCTGATGGAGCTGGGAGCGTTAGTCTGTACGCCCAAGTCGCCGCAATGCCTGATTTGCCCGGTCATGGCCCGCTGCGCCGGGCGGCTTGCGGGCGCGGAGGAGCGCCTTCCGGTGAAGAGCAAGGCGAAGCCGCCGCGGCCGGAATACCGGCTCGTCGCCCTCGTGGAGGGCGGAGGGGCGCTTGGGGGCCGCGTGCTCGTGCGCCGGCGGCCGGATACGGGGCTGCTCGCGCGGATGTGGGAGCTGCCCCATATCCCGGCCGACGCCGTGCCGGGCGAAGGCGCCGGGCTGCCGGACGGTCCGGCGATGGACCGGCTGGCAGCGGCGCTGGCCGCCGCGGGCATGCCGGTGCGGCCGGGGGAAGCGTGGATGAACGCGGAGCATACGTTCAGCCACATTCACTGGAACCTCCGCGTGTTCCGGTTCGCTGCGGAGGATGCCGCCGGCCAGGCCGGGAACGGTGTGGCCGAGAACGACGTGGCCGAAAACGATGTGGCCGAGAACGACGTGGCCGAAAACGGTGGGGCAGTGACGGGCGGGACCGACGGTATGACCGGCACCGCCGAGGCCGCATACGGGTGGGCTCCCTATGCCGGGGCCTCCGTTGCCGCTCCGAATTCCGTCCCGTACGCCGGCAACGTCCATTCGGCGGCGCAGCATCAGGCGGCAGCCGGTTCGGCCGGCTTATTCGCCGCCGAAACCGCCGCGGCTTATGAGGCGGGGGCGAATCAGGCCGGCGAAGCGAGCGCGTCTACGGGTGCGGCCAAGCCGGAAGCGGCATCGCCGGCCGGGGGCGGGGTCAAGCAAGCGGGCTTCGATCTGGCCGCGGACTCCGCGGAATACCGCTGGATCACCAAGGAAGATATGGGAAGTCTGGCGTTTCCGAACGTTTTTTTGCGGATATTAAACCGGTATTTTAAACAAGTATAGGCAAAAACCGCACGTGGGTGTTGTACCTGGGTGCGGTTTTCTTTTCCGCAATATGGGGTTCCGCGAGATGCAAAAGTGCATGCGGTATTTGTCGAACTTTCTCGAAAATGGCTCGTCAAATGCAAAAGTGCAGTCCATTTCTGTTTAAAATTCTCTTTGTTACCGAATAGTTTCAAAATAGATGCATTTTTGCATTTCATACGCCCCAAATAGGCAGGTTACGGGAAAATGAGATGCACTTTTGCAGTTGAGCTACTTTCACCAAACCATTGGTCTTTCCCACGCACCGCGGAGCCCTGCACCGCCATACCCCTGCACCGCAGAACCCTGCACCGCGAAACCTCACACCACGAACCTCGCACCACGAATTCCGCATAGCAGAATCCCATGCTGCGTGCCACGTCCGCGCGCCACGTCCGCGTGCCACGTCTGCGTGCCACGTCCGCGTGCCGCTGAAAATTCTAGTACTGCTTTATCATGCTACTCCACTGGATGCTGCTACTTCCTGCTCATACCCAACATCTTTCTTCTATGGTACATTTATGCATATAATAGACAGCTTGGATCGGCATGGCGGATACATTGCGCAAAGGAGGGAGCGGAGCTTTCCAGCGGAAATGCTGGAGCAAACCGTCGTTATTTCCCGCGATTTTTTTGCGGCATTTACGACGCGGCAATTCATGACGCGGTAAATTATGAGGAGGGATATAATGAAAAAGTTTACGTTTTTGCCAAAAGTCCGCGGCGGTTTGGGAGTCTGTCTGATAGGCTGCAGCCTGCTGCTGGCGGTCCCGGCGGCGGCGGCGGACGGGTTTGCGGAGCCGCTGAACGCTTTTAACGGGAGCATGTTTTATGCTTCGGACGGCTGGGAGAACGGAGAGGATTTCGGAGTAGGGTGGCGGGCGAACAATATCGAATTCAATAACGGAGTCATGGCCCTTCGACTGGACAAGTCGGGGTGTCCAAGCCGATGTTCCGGCGAGCAGTACGCCTCCGGCGAATATGCGACCATTGGGGAAGACTACGGCTACGGGCGTGTGGAGGCGCGAATGAAAGTTGCGAAAGGCGAGGGACTGGTCACTTCACTGTTCACTTATTATGACCTCAATCCGGATCCGGACACGGAAGAGAATGACGAAATTGATATTGAAATTCTCGGAAAAGATCCGACGAAACTGGAGACCAACTATTATACGGCCGGAGACGGGGATCACAGCACGGTCATTGATCTTGGCTTCGATGCATCGCTGGACTTCCATGACTATGCTTTTGAATGGTCGCCGGCCTCGATCAAATGGTATGTCGACGGCAAGCTGGTGCATACCGAGGACGGTTCCCGCGGACCACTGCCGAGCCATCCGGGCAGCATTATGGTCAACTTCTGGGCAGGCGCGGGCGATGCTGCCAAAACTTGGACGGGGAAATTCATTTATCCCGGGTCCCCGGTTCGGGCGTACTATGACTGGATCAAGTATACCCCGGCGGAATAGCGGCCCAGTAAGAATCAAGCCGTGCGCCGGTTCAAGCTGGCGCCGGTCGTTTTCATACCATAGCCGATAAAAAGAGGCCCCCCTTCCAAAGGGAGACCACTTTTTATCGTCACTATTCCAGCATACGGTTTTCCACCGTTTTCATATAGTTTTGCGTATCCGGTTCGCGGTGTTCTTCGCCCACCACTTTGCCCGGATCCGCAGCCTCGGCTCCACCGGTAACGCTGTGCGCGAAGTTCGTGAACTGCTGCTTATGCTCGTCTTCCGCGTGCTTGGCTTTCAGCAGCTCCTCCGGATCGTTGGTCAGCTTACGCTTTTGCTCGGCCATAGTGTAACCTCCTTCCGGCGATCGTCAATCGCCCTTATTTCTTGGCGGCTTCGTAACGACGGTTGACTTCGTCCCAGTTGATGATGTTCCAAAATGCCGCGATGTAATCCGGACGTTTGTTTTGATATTTCAAATAGTAGGCGTGCTCCCAGACGTCCAGGCCAAGAATGGGCGTTTGCCCCTCGGAGAGCGGGTTGTCCTGGTTTGGCGTGCTCGTTACGGCCAGTTTGCCGTCCTTGCCGACGACCAGCCAGGCCCAGCCGCTGCCGAAACGGGTCGCCGCCGCTTTTGTAAACTCCTCTTTGAATTTGTCGAACCCTCCAAGATCGTTGTCGATGGCGGAAGCGACCGCGCCGCTTGGAGTTCCTCCGCCGCCGGGGCCGATCACGGTCCAGAACAAGCTGTGGTTGGCGTGGCCGCCGCCGTTGTTGCGCACGGCCGTGCGGATATTTTCGGGAACGCTGCCGAGGTCGGAAATGAGCTCTTCCACGCTTTTGTTCTGCAGTGCCGGGGCGCTTTCCAGTGCGGCGTTCAGATTGGTCACGTACGTATTGTGGTGACGATCATGGTGAATGTTCATCGTCTGCTCATCGATGTAAGGTTCAAGCGCGTTTGCCGGATAGGGTAAAGCAGGCAATTCATGGACCATAACGGAAAACCTCCCGATTTTTTTGTTAAAGAGTTGTTCGAAAAGTCGTCTTTTGATCATGAAGCAGGTCAAAAAGTGGATCGGGCGTCGAATCTTGAATTCAGCCGGGCCGTAGCATACGCTTCCGTAGCATGTTTCCTGCGGAAACATTTCAGATGCTCACGCACCCAAAACGTACGCACCGCTCCTTTCGTCTCTAGCTTCATCCGACCTACAGCGTTTTGAAAAAACGCACATCGTAAGCATACGCTTCGGTGCTGAAAACCCGACTTTTTGAACACGCACTTAAAATGTCGATCGCATTTACATACTCGAAACAAAACCTATTATTTACATATGATCAAAATATATGTATGAAAACCTGTTTTGTGAAGGGAAATTCACAAAAAATAAATGTAAACGCTTAACATTAAGCGCTTTCAGAAGAAAATTGGTGTATTTCGTTGATTTATATGGTTTAATGGACAAAGAAGCAGTTTTTTTCTCGTTTTTTGTCTGGTTTTAATTATTTGCTTGATGTAAAAATAAAGGCCGCGCCTTTAGCATGAATCTATCTAGTGTTAAGGAAAAAGGAGATCATAGCATGCTTATTCGTTCCTTTCAGTTGAGTGATGTGAATCAAGTGATGGATCTTTTGCAGGTATCCTTGTCCGAGGCTTGCTACGAGGACACCAAACAAGCTTTTGCCAGACAATTGGCCTGGGATTCCGAACTGATTCTAGTTGCGGAAGCGGAGGAAGAAATTCAGGGGGTCCTGATCGGAACGATCGATCAGCATACCGGGTGTATTTACCGGATGGCCGTTCACCCGGATTATCGCCGGCGCGGCGTAGGCAGAAGCCTCGTTTCCGCGATGGAACAACGTTTTCAGCAGCGCAATGTCCGCCGGATCATGGTGGCCGGAGACGAGCATAACAAAGCGATTATGCCGCTGTACGAAGCGATGGGCTACGGCGCAAGCAAATTTTTAGAGGCGTTCCAGAAGCTTGGCATCGCTGCTGCACGTTCTTTATCGGGGTCTAATTGATTTTTAAATTATAGACAGGTAAGAAGAGGAATGATTGAAGCATATCTTCCATCCGTTGCAAATGGGTGCGGGATATGCTTTTCTATTTATAGATTGACCAAATCGTCGGCTAGGCCGAGTCCATGTTTTGGCCTGACGACAAAATCCGCGGTTTATGGCCTGCGAATCTTGGAGGATGAACGGTGAAGGAGATAACGATATATACCGACGGCGCCTGTTCCGGAAACCCGGGCCCTGGGGGATGGGGCGCTGTATTAATATTTAACGGGCATCGCAAGGATCTGTCCGGCGGCGAGAAAATGACCACAAACAACCGGATGGAAATCCAAGCGGTTATTTCGGCGCTCAGTCAACTGAAGGAGCCGTGCCGGGCCAAAGTTTACAGCGATTCCGCCTATGTGGTGAACTGTTTTCAACAGGGTTGGATTCGCGGCTGGCTTAAAAACGGTTGGAAAAACAGCAAAAACCAGCCGGTGGAAAACAAAGACCTGTGGCAGGAGCTGTGGCGGCTGATGGGCATCCATCAGGTCGAATACGTTAAGGTCAAAGGGCACAGCGACAATGAGCTCAACAATCATTGCGATATGTTGGCCCGGGAAGCGATTAAGCGGCTGTCTTCCTGATTGGCTTCGTTCGAAAAACAACAACGATATGGGGGATGGGGAACGTTTGTCGCCCGTAAAATTCACATCAAGGAGGGGAAGGGAGTGGCAAAGACAATACACGACGGCAGCGTCGTTTCTGCAAACGCCGGCGCGTGGGCGGATTTGAAACGCGAAATTAAGGAAAACGCGGCTTCGCTCGGCATTGACGATATCGGCTTTGCCTCCGCGGACCCTTTTATTTCGCTGAAGGCCATTTTGCTGGACCGGCGTGAAAAAGGATACGAATCCGGGTTTGAGGAACCGGATATCGATAAGCGCATTTACCCCGAGCTGTCTCTCGAACAGCCGGCTTCCCTGGTTTCGATCGCCGTGGCGTATCCGTCCAAGATGGATAACCCGCCGAAGTCCGAGCCGGGGCAGCGGCGCGGGATATTGGCCAGATCGGCCTGGGGGCGTGATTACCACCAGGTGCTCCGCGAGGCGATGGCCAAGCTGGAGGATTTCATCCGCCAGCGGGTTCCGGAAGCGCGGATCGAGAGCATGGTGGACACTGGAGCGCTGGTCGACCGTGCGGTGGCGGAGCGGGCGGGAATCGGCTTCAAAGGGAAAAACTGCGCGATCATCTCGCCTAAATGGGGATCGTGGATTTACCTTGGCGAGATGATTACCAACATTCCTTTTCCGCCGGATTCCCCGGTCACCGAGGATTGCGGCGAATGCACGAAATGCATCGACGCCTGTCCGACCGGGGCGCTGGTCGGGCCTGGCGTGCTGAACGCGCAGCGGTGCATTTCCTTTTTGACGCAAACGAAAGGGTTTGTGGAAGAAGAATTCATGCTCAAAATCGGCAACCGGCTTTACGGCTGCGACACATGCCAGATCGTTTGTCCGAAAAACAGGGGCAAGTCCTGGAACCACCGGCCGGAGCTGCAGCCCGATCCGGAGACGGTCAAGCCGCTGCTCCTGCCGCTGCTCGATATCAGCAACCGGGAATTTAAAGAGCGCTTCGGCGACAGCGCGGCGGCCTGGAGAGGGAAGAAGCCGATCCAGCGGAATGCGGTGATTGCGCTCGGCAACTTCAAAGATAACGCTTCCGTGCCGAAATTAATAGATATACTGTTTCATGATCCTCGTCCGGTGCTGCGCGGCACGGCCGCTTGGGCGCTCGCCCGGATCGGGGGAGAAGCGGCGGCGGAGGCGGTGAGCCGGGCGCTGGAGAGCGAACAGGATGAGGAAGTGCTTGAGCGTCTCCAGGCGGCGGACCGGAAGCTGCGAGGGGGAGCATCGCCTGGAGAAAGCCGCCCGACGGTGAAGGAAAGCAAACCGGATTGACAACGATGACGGGAAGCGATTGCCGTCAAGGGGGATGAAAGGATGCGTTTCATCAGTATTGAAGATATCGAGCCAGGGCAATACTTGGGAAAAACGGTTTATTCCGCAAACGGCACCGTGCTATTGTCGGCGGGGATTCAGCTGACCGTATTTATGATCAATACGCTTAAACGGATCGGCGTTACGATGCTGTACATCAAAGATGCCGATTACGACGATATCGAAATCGAAGATGTGATCAGCGAATCGACCAAACAAGCGGTATTTCACGAAATGGTGGAGACGCAGGAAGCGATCCGGTCGGGGAAGGAATGGAGCACGAAAAAGATCAACTCCAGCGTGGATTCATTGCTGACGGACGTGCTGAACAACAAGGAAGTGCTTCTGCAGCTGACCGATATTCGCACGGCGGACAACGCGGCTTATCTGCATGCGGTTAACGTCTGCCTGATCTCGTCCATGATCGGCCTGAACATGGGACTGGGCTATTCCCAGTTAAAGGATCTGGCGATCGGAGCGCTGCTGCACGATATCGGCAAATCCGTTCCTCTGCCGGAAGGCGCGGCGGAGGACGATCCGAAGCATCATCACACGTGGCGAGGATATGAAATGCTGAAGCAAAAACGCGAATTTAATCTGCTTATCGCCCATGCGGCGCTTCAGCATCATGAACGCCTTAACGGCACCGGGATTCCCCGCGGCCTGGCAGGGGACGAAATTCACCTGTTTCCCCGCATTATCGCCGTTGCGAATATGTACGACAATCTGATCAGCGGCGGCGGTGAAGACGGATCGCAGCGGGGCCTGTTGCCGCACGAGGCCTGCGAGCAGCTGATGGCCTGTTCGGAGCATGAGTTGGATCACGACGTGCTGGTGGAGTTTACCCGCATCGTATCCGTCTACCCGAACGGTACGGCGGTAAGGTTGTCGACGAAGGAAACCGGCGTGGTCGTCAGCCAGCACCGGGGCCTGCCGGGCCGCCCGGTCATCCGCATCGCGCGCGGCGCCGGGGATGAACTGGACGTGAAGGAAGTGGATCTGGCGACGGAAACAACGCTGTTTATCGAAACGGTTCTGGCTTGAATCGCGGCAGGGTGAATGCTATTATATTTGGAGTGCGTTAGCCAAACGGGGGGCTGCACGGATATTAATGCAGGGGTGGCTGAATGATGGATATCGTAATTCCAATTATTACGCTTGTCGTCGGATTGGTCGGCGGTTTTCTGATTGGTGTTTTTTATTTGCGGCGGCAGATGACAAAAATGCAAAACGATCCGGAAATGCTGCAAAAAGTGGCGAAACAGATGGGTTATAATCTGAACAGCAAGCAGATGCAGCGCGCGCAGCAAATGATGAAAAACCAGGGCCAGGTTCCCGGAGGGGCACGGCCGCGAAAGAAAAAATAAACATCGGCTCAAATGAAGAGTCTTAAAAAGTGTGGCCTGTTCGCAATTCGCGGCGTCAGCATATAACCGGCGCCGGGTGCGTCATCGCCATGCTTTTTTTGAAAGGAGGAGGCGCTTAAATGGCTGGACTTAAAGATTACGTAAACAAGCAGGTTGGAGAAAATCACGAGAAAATCGAACATCATGTTCGTGAAATCTTAAAGCTGATCGGGGAAAACGTCGAACGGGAAGGGCTGCTCGATACTCCCGCCCGGGTTGCCCGGATGTACGAGGAGATTTTTGCCGGTTATGAGGTTGATCCCCGCGACGTGCTTGGGGTAACGTTTGAAGAGAACCATGAGGAGCTCGTCATTGTTAAGGACATCGTCTATTACAGTCAATGCGAGCATCATATGGCGCCTTTCTTCGGCAAAGTGCATATCGGCTACATTCCGAGCGGCCGAATCGCCGGGCTTAGCAAGCTGGCCCGCCTGGTGGAGGCGGTAACCCGCCGCCTGCAGGTGCAGGAGCGGATCACCTCGCAGATCGCCGACATTATGGAAGAAGTATTGAACCCGCAGGGCGTAATGGTCGTTGTGGAAGGCGAGCATCTCTGCATGTGCGCGCGCGGCGTTAAGAAGCCGGGCAGCAAAACGGTCACGTCCGCGGTGCGCGGCAGCTTCCGCAAGGACGCAGCTTCGCGAGCGGAGTTTTTGTCCTTGATCAAGGAATAACGGAAAGCCGCGCTCCGTCCGTTACAAAGGTTGAGGGTTTACCGAGCGCGCCTGCGGGGGAGTCTTCCGCATTATGGCAGCCGTATTAATACGGCTGCCATTTTAGTTTTTTCGCGGCTTCGTAGCGCTCCGCCACGGCCGGCCAGTACACGACGTTCCACCAGTCCTTGATGTAGTCGGCCCGCACGTTTTGGTGCTTCAAATAGTAAGCGTGCTCCCAAACGTCGAGCGGAAGCAAGGGCACGATGTCCCATTGCGACAGGTTTTGGTGCTTCTCCGCGGTCAAAATTTGCAGCCGGTGGCTGCGCGGGCTCCAGACGAGGATCGCCCAGCCGCCGCCTTCCACTTTGGCGGCCGCTTCGGAGAATTGCCGATGGAAAGCGTCGTAGCTGCCGAAATCGCGGGTGATTTGCTGGAGCAGTTCGCCCTCCGGTCTTCCGCCGCCCTTCGGGTTCATGATCTCCCAAAAGATGGTGTGAAGATAATGGCCGGCGCCGTTAAAGGCGAGTTCCCGTTCCCAATGCTTAACCAGCTCGAAGTTTCCGTTTTTGCGGGCCTCCTGGAGCTTTTTTTCCGCCTTGTTCAAGTCATCGACGTAGGTTTTATGGTGCTTGTCGTGATGGATGCGCATCGTTGCCTCATCGATGTAAGGCTCGAGGGCATTATAAGGGTAGGGCAGGGGCGGAAGCGTATGCCCGCCGATCGGGACGGGACGCTCGGGGATACGGGAGGCGCCGGAAGGCGCGTCGTTTTCATACCGCAGGTTTTCATTGCCGGCTGCCTCATCGGCATTTCTTTCTGCCAAACTTTCCGCCGCATTGTCATTCGGCAGAGTTTCGGCTGGCGCGGCCGCTTCCGCTTCAAGCCCCGCGTTCGAAACAGTTGGTGTTTCGAAGCCGGAATTCGCCTCCTCCGGTGAAATCGCCTGCTGATGCGGCGAGTGCTGCGGCCAGGATTCCTCGGGTTCTTCTGCTCGTCCTCCGGCCGCCTCCTCCGCTCTCGTGCCGGTTGGCCCGTAATAAGGCGGCTGTCCGCCTGTCGTCGGCCCGAAGGGAGCGGGTCCGCCAGGCTGCTGGTAAGGCCCGAAAGGGGCCGGTCCGGTGGGCTGTTGGTAAGGCCCGAAAGGGGCCGGTCCGGTGGGCTGTTGGTAAGGCCCGAAAGGGGCCGGTCCGGTAGGTTGCTGGTAAGGCCCGAAAGGGGCGGGTCCGGTAGGTTGCTGGTAAGGCCCGAAAGGAGCGGGTCCGCCAGGCTGTTGGTAAGGCCCGAAAGGGGCCGGTCCGCCAGGCTGTTGGTAAGGCCCATAAGGCGGCGGATCGTCAGGCTGCTGGTAAGACCCGAAAGGAGCGGGTCCGCCAGGCTGCTGGTAAGGCCCATAGGGAGCGGGTCCGGTGGGCTGCTGGTAAGACTCATAGGCCTGCGTTCCCCCGCCTTGATGATACGGGTCGTACACCGGCGGATCGCCGGCGACACAGCCCGCGATCTCTCCGGGGCGGTTCAGCCTTTCCAGCACGGCCAGGAAATACTCCGATTCGCGGATAATGTGCATCAGTACGACGGGGGCGAGCGGAACGCCTTTGACCGCCTCGCTCCGGTCGAGAATATGGTGCAGCTGGCGGATAAATTCCTTCGACTGCTGAAAGGCGGCGCCGAGCAGCCGCTCGGTTTGCTTGATCAGCTGGGGGCTCGAGGCCGCTTCCTTGGACGTCAGACCGTGCTGAAGCAGCCGGTCGGCCGCCGCCTCCGTGGCGGTAAACACCTTCTTCCACTCGTCCAGCAGCTTAACGTAGTGGTGCTCCAAATTGGGAATGATCGCTTTGATCACTTCCGTATGCTCCGCTTCCTGCTGCTTCCAGAAGCGGATTTCTTCCAAAATGCGTACAGGCAGATAAGGCCCGTAAACGAACAGCATCCGGTTAACCTCCCCTTGCTTTAGTCATTACTACCAGCTTATTCGCGGGGAGGTTTGGCCTATGCTATTCGATTGCGGACCCGGTAAGGGCGCTTTCGCTGCCGCTGCCGGAAGCGGCGGTTTTGATCCGGCTGAGGAAAAGCGACACTTTCCGCAAATATTCCTTGGGATGTTCACGAAAAATCAGTTCATGATGCGAGCCTTCGACAATCCAAACGCCCGAATCGGGGTTCGTCTGATTGGCGGCCAGCTTCTCGGCGATCGGATAAGGCGCCTTCTCGTCTTCCGTCCCATGAATGAACAAGGTCGGGAACGGGTAGTCCTCCGATTTGACCTGCGTGTATGGAATTTGCCGCAGGCTCGTGCCGTTCAGCACCGGCAGCAGCATGCCGATGATTTCCAGCGACGGATGCCGCGGCAGGTCGATTTGCTGGCGGATGTTGTGGTACATCGTGTCCGGCTCAAGCAGAAACGTGCTGTCGAGGATCATGCCGTCGATATCGCTGCTCGTTAGTCCCGCCTGAAGCGCCGTGCCGGCGCCCATCGAGAACCCCCAGACAACAATTTCCCGCGCCCCGCGCTGTTTCACGTAATCAATGGCGCCCAGCAGTTGCTGGGCTTCTTTTTTGCCGCCGGTGGCCACTTCTTTGCTGTTCTGGGCGGCGAAGCCGTAGTCGAACATTAAGACGTTAAAATTCAGCCGGTGGGCAAAACTGGCCAACTCGTACATCGGAATCCAAGATTCCTCGCGATTGGCGCCGTAACCGTGGCTAAAAACGATCGTTTTGGCGGAATCTTCAGCGGGGATATACCACCCTTGCATCATTCGGCTCCCGTCTGCGGCAGGAAATGTGATGTTCTCGTAATCCAGATTTTGGGCCAGCTTCGGATTGGAATAAAGCGGGGCCACCGTTGGATTGGACAGCACCCAGGCGATATATCCGTGCAGAGAAACAAAGCAGAAAATCAGGAAAAACAAAATGGACAGCAGCAAAGCCACGGCAATATGCTTGATGCTGATGCGCCGGCTTGCCGTTGCGGGAATATCGTTGTTAGGGAACGCCGAAGGCATGGGAAGGTCGTTGCGGCCGGTGTGGCTCATAGGCTTCCCTCCTGTTTCTTTAAAATCTTTAAAATTGCGTTTATTAGAGTATATGATGAAAAAAGCGGCAGTTTACGGATAAGTCCAATATATTGATACTGCCGATACGAGCAAATTACGTAGATAATGTCGAAATAAGGCGACACCCTTTAATTTATCGTAAGTCCGGGGTGCCGTAAAGTCAATGGAAAACCGGGGCATGGGCAGGACCGTAACCGTTCATTGACGGAATCCACGGTCTTTCATATAATTTATGTAACCGAGTTTCATATAGTGAAACATCCTAAGGAGAGTGGATGCCGGATGGAAGACCGGAAGCTAACGGTTCGCGCCGTCGAAAGGGCGCTGGATATATTGATGTGTTTTACGAAAGGAAGCGATTTGGGGTTAACGGAGATTGCCGGCGAGATCGGTTTACATAAAAGCACGGTGCACCGTCTGATGACCACGCTGGAAGAGCGTGGATTCGTCGTGCGCGATCCGGCGACGGAGAAATACCGCCTGGGCCTGAAAATATGGGAGCTGTCGGCGCATTTGTCGCATAACGACGATCCGGCCGTTCTGCTGCTGCCGCTGATGGAGCGACTGCGCGACCGCTTGGGGGAAACGGTCAGCCTTTATTTGCGCGACGGCAACGACCGGCTGCGCATCCAGGCCGTGCAGAGCAATCAGGCGATCCGGCGGGTGGCCCAGGTCGGGGCGCGGTTGCCGCTGTATGTCGGGGCGTCCAGCAAGGTGCTTGTCGCCTATTCCGACGAGCCGGTGACGCGGGCGGTCCTGGACAGCCCCGACTGGCCGGCAGGGCTGGACCCGGCGGCTTATGTGTCCCAGTTGCGGCAGGTCCGCGAGCGCGGATACGCCACCAGCTATGAGGAACGGGAGCCGGGGGTTTCCGCCGTCGCCGCGCCGATCTTCGACCGGGGCGGCAAAATCGCCGCCGCCTTGTCCGTGTCCGGGCCGGTCAGCCGCCTGACGCCGGAACGGCTGGAAGAATACGGCCCGGTGCTGATCGAAGCGGCCCGGGAGATGGGAATGATGATCCAGGGCTGATCCCGTTGGCCGTTTGGGGCAGCACCTATGGCAATAGGAGTAGTAAGTGCAAAAAGTACATTTAAATGGGCGGGATTTGCGGTTGAGCGGAAAATAATTGCGAAAGGTACAACTAAAGCTGCTGAAGTCAGAGCGGGGTTCCGGCTAGACCTGTTTAACTGCATGATTTGCAATTAGATGGCAATTATCGCTGCCCACCTTCCGGATAAATGTAGAAAATGCAACTTTTTCATACGAAACGCCGTTTGTTGCGATATGCCGGAAATTTCCGGAAAATTCAGCTATTTTTCTATACTTCACCACTGGCGTTGCATCAAGTCTTATCCGACAAGTTACATTTTCTAGTCACACAACTATTCTAACGGTTGCCACAAGCGCTATTTGTTCCAAGAACCTTGATTTCGAATTCTAACGGTTGCCATCACGCTTATTTCACTGAAAACCGGCTAATTGCGCTTAAGATCAGGCAAATAACGGCCATTACAACCGTTAGAGTTTAGAAGAAGTATTTTTTTGGAAAATAACCGCTGCTGCAACCGTTAGATTTCCGGTATACCCTATTTTGATTCGAAAATCTAGCCGTTTCAAACAACGCCGAAATCGGTAACCTTGAAACCGTATGCGGATAAGAAAACGGACAAGGGGCAGAAAAAGGAATACATTAAAGAGCTGCAAATGAAGGTTTCGATCGATGCCAAGAACGCAGCCAGCCCGGTAAGCCAGACCATAAGCTAGACGCGGTAAAGGCCGTCCCGACAGTAAATTTGACTGTTTTGGGACGGCCTTTGCCTATCTGCATTATTTCACGGCATGAATCCAATTTGCAATATCGTCGATGATGGCCTTGGACACATTGGAAGGCTTGCCGTATTCGGTCCCGGTGGACAGGCCGTCATATTCGGCGAGCAGATGGTTCACCTTGGGGTAAGACTTGAACTCGACGTCCCCACGGTTTTTCAGCGCCGTTTCCCAGCCCTCGAATTGCTTCATCGTCACCTGCCAGTCGTTTTCGCCCTGCAGCACGAGCATCGGCCCGGTTTGCGTTTTGGCGAGTTCGGCCGGCACGTAATTTTTCTGCTCGAACCACCAGTAGGCAGGCTGCAGCGGGAATTGTTCAGGCATATGGTCAACCGTATATTCAGGGTCGTTGACCATATCGGCGATCGACGTATACATCGCGGCTTGCTGCTCGTACAGCGTCGAATCAAGCCCTAGCTGTTTGACGCGGCGGACCAGCTCGGCCTGCTGCTCGGCCAGCACGTTGGCGAATTTGCCGCTTGGAGCGGACAGAAGAATCGTTCCGGCGATGCCTCCATCCGGGGCGGCGGCGCTGATCAGCGGCATGGCGTAGCCGCCCTGGCTGTGGCCGGCGACGAAAATGCGGGAGTGATCGATGCCGGACGTGTTTTGCAGCAGTTTCACTGCTTCCAAAGCGTCGTCAACGCTTTCCTGCTTGAGCGTAAATTTCGGATCGGCCGCCACCTTGAAGGAATGCTCGTAGGTCACCTTGTCGTAACGCAGAACGGCGATGCCCTTGGCGGCGAGGCCGGCGGCCAGATCGCGGAACGGCTTGGCGCCCAGAATCGTGGCGTCGCGGTCGTGCGGGCCGGAGCCGTGGACGAGCACAACCGCCGGGAAGGGGCCGTTGCCCGCGGGCACGGTTAAGGTGCCGGGCAGCGCCAACGCGCCGCTTCCGATGGTAACTTCCCGTTCGCTATAAGCTGCGGGATTGTCGTAAGCCGGCTTTTGATAAGCGGAAGCGGAGGCCGCGGCGATATATAAATCATCGATCTTCCCGTTCTGATCCAGACGAAGCGTAACTTGAAACGGAACGATGGTGCTTTGGAAAGAGTACGTCACATTCCGGTGCACCGTGTTCAAGCTTTCGCTTTTGGCTGGCTCGCCCGCTGTTTTGCCGAACATGGCCTCGTAGTTGCTCCACAGCCGGTCCAGCAGGGCGGCCGGCAGCGCGTAGGCGGATGCTTCGCTTACGTATTCGGCGGCTTTCGCCCCGTCTCCGGCCTGCAATGCTTCGAGGAACAAATCGGCCGTATCCTCCGTTTGCCCGTTATCGCCGGCGAACGCTTTGGCGATCAGACCGGCGTCGGTCAGCGTCCGACCGCCGGAGAGGCGGACCGGCTGGTTAAGGGCGACGGTTTCGCCATCCAGAACCGCCCGGTCCGAGCCGGCCTCAAGCTTTAGGACATGGCTGCCTTTTGTTACGGTAATCGTGCGGGTGCTTTGTTCCCACGATACCTCGGCGCCAAGCTTTGTTGCGGTTTCTCTTACCGGCTCAAGCGCCGCGCTGCTTTGCTCGGCGGCCAACGCGGATGCTGCGGGCACGGCGAGGCTTAAAGCCAGGGTAGCGGCAACGGCGTGGTTTACTTTTTTGGGATGTTTGTTCATCATCGTCTCCTCCTTGGGATTTACCTCTTAATTCATTTATTTGGCCGGTCAGTTCTTGAAAAACAGACTGGAACCGATAATCACGGCGGCGAGCCCGGCAAGCACAAACCAGCCGACCGGGTTTGCGAAGTTGAGCGTCCAGCCGATGCCGGATCGTTTTTCCACAAAAACGGAAGGGTCCTGCGGGTTGAAATAAAACGCTCCGAGCTTCCAATAGCGGTCATCGTTCAGCGGCGCGGCCGCCGAAGCTTCGGCCGATCTTCCCAGCCGGCTTCCGCCTTGGCCCGTTGCAAAAGACAGCACCATCGCAAACAACACGGTAAAAACCGGCACAATCAGGCTGACGAGCGTGACGATGTTTGTGTCAAGCGGATGAATCATATTAACCTGTATAAACGAAAACATGAACACAAGCGCCAATGACGACAAAATCGTAAACAGCGACCATCTGCGGCGAAAGGCCGCATTTTGCCGGACCGATTGCTCGGGGTTGCCGGCGTGGATTTGCTGCTTGCTCTTTTGAATGCTCCAGTTGACGAACCAGAACAACAGGGTCATGATCGCCTGCATGACGCTAGGAAACAGGACGACGCGGTACGATTTGGCCGCGCTGCTGACGACATTGCCCGCGAAATCGAACTTCATGGCGACCGGATCGGGAACGGCCTCGTAGTTCATGAGCATGATCGCGGCGCTTACGGCTATGATCAGGACATGAATCAGAAACCATCTGCCGGAAAAGGTCAGCTTTTGCCGGTGAAATCCGGTGTCCACCGCCAACAGAGCTTTATGCGCCTGGACGGACGGAAGCGTTGGACGGATTTTTTTCATCCGGAAATAAAAGCTTAAATTCAGCAAAATCGAAACGACGATCGTAGCCGTGACAAATATGGCGAATACTCCGCCTTGCCCGTTCCCTTCCACGCTTAGCATTCCGGCGATACAAAACAGAAGCAGGGCCGTATAGATCGCGCAGCTGAGGACGGCGTACTGCTTGCGCATCCGGCGCAACGGTTCGCTGCGATATTGCTCTTCGCTGACGGACACCCCGAAGCTGACCGTTTCCCTCGTCAAGTAGGGCATAAAAGCGAGTGAAGCCAAAAGCGGCACAAACATCAAGATCAGCATCAAAGCGGACATCCATTGCATCTTTATTCGCTCCTTTCGGATTGGGTAATTTCGTGGTGAATGCGTTCCACCATCTGCAGAAGCTCTTCCTTGTTCATGCCCCGGCAAATGGCTTCCGCCACAATCGGCCGTATTTCCCGCTCCTGCTTCTCCAGGAACTCCGCAGTAACCGGCGGCATGCCGACGGGATCGACGACGACGCCTTTTTGGCGGTGGACTTGAATGTAACCTTCCTGCTTCAGCAGGGTATAGGCCTTGTTGACCGTATGCAGGTTGACGCCGATATCGGAGGCCAGGCTGCGCACCGAGGGGAGAGGTTCGCCCAATTTCAGCTTACCGCTGGCAATCCCCTCGATGATTTGGTTCACCAGCTGCGTATAAATGGGAACCTCCGACTGCAAATCCAATTTCATGATCAAGGATAAGGCATCTCCTTTGTTACAACTGTTATAGTTATAATATAACACATGGAACTGGAGGATGAAAAGTCCCGATCTCTAAATGAATGAATCGCAGAAGGTTCGTCTTCCCGGCTATTGGAACGACCAACCGTCGGCCTATAAAATAGCGGAACTTTATGTTCTTATTATCCGGAGTAGAGCATGTTCATCCTCATTAGCGGAATCTTTTGTCCTTATTTTCCTATGAATGGTCCAGATTATGGACATTTCCTTGCGATTCGAGAAAATAACGACATAAATTTCCTCTATTTCTCCCAAATTGCCTGATATCGCTGGGATAACGCCATCTTTTGCCCTTAACCGATATGATCCCGCAGACTGCATAAACGAAAACAAAAGCGCGAGTTGCAAGGGGCGTTCAGCCCTTCGCACTCGCGCTTTATCATTCAAACTTTTATCTTGGAGATTTCCGCAAAAATCACACGCCTGCCGCGATCATCTGCCGCAGCACGGTTTGCAAAATACCGCCGTTGTGGTAGTAATCGACGTCGACCATACTGTCGAGGCGGGCGATGACCGGGAACTGGAACGTGCTGCCGTCCTGGCGGGTCGCCGTTACGGTCAGTTCCTGGCCTGGCTTCACGTCACCCGTGAGGCCGGCGATATCGAACGTTTCCGTGCCGTCGATGCCCAGCGCTTTCCAGCTTGTGCCTTCCTGGAACTGCAGCGGCAGAACGCCCATGCCGACCAGGTTGCTGCGGTGAATCCGCTCGAAGCTTTCGGCGATGACGGCTTTGACGCCCAGCAGGTACGTGCCTTTGGCCGCCCAGTCGCGGGAGCTGCCGGTGCCGTACTCTTTGCCGGCGATGACGACGAGGTTCTGGCCGTTCGCCTGGTATTTCATCGAGGCGTCGTAGATCGACATCACTTCATCCTCCGGCAAATATTTCGTTACGCCGCCTTCCGTGCCCGGCGCCACCTGGTTGCGGATGCGGATGTTGGCGAACGTGCCGCGCATCATCACCTCATGGTTGCCGCGGCGGGAGCCGTAGGAGTTGAAATCCTTGCGCTCGACGCCGCGCTCGCTCAAATAGCTGCCTGCCGGGCTGCTTGGCGAAATGTTGCCGGCCGGGGAAATATGGTCGGTCGTCACGGAATCGCCGAGCAGGGCCAGTACGCTCGCACCGCGAATATCGGCGATATCGGACAGGCCTTCGCCGATCTTCTCGAAGAACGGCGGGTTCTGGATGTACGTCGATTTTTCATCCCACTCGTACAGTTCGCCTTGCGGTACCGGAATCGCGTTCCAGCGCTCGTTTTGCGTAAACACATGCTCGTATTTGCGGCGGAACATATCCGGGCTTAAGGATGCGGCGATCGCTTCCTTGATTTCCGCCGAAGACGGCCAGATATCCTTCAGATATACCGGCTGGTTGTTCCCGTCGTAGCCGATCGGATCGTTTTGCAGGTCGATATTGACCGTGCCGGCCAAAGCGTAAGCGACGACGAGCGGCGGGGAAGCCAAGTAGTTGGCTTTCACCTGAGCGTGCACGCGGCCTTCGAAGTTCCGGTTGCCGGACAGCACCGCGGCCACGGTCATGTCGTTATCGGCGATCGCCGCGCTGACTTCCTCCGGCAGCGGACCGGAGTTCCCGATGCAGGTCGCGCAGCCGTATCCGGCGACGTGGAAGCCCAGCGCTTCGAGCGGCTCGATCAGGCCGGCTTTTTGCAGGTATTCGGTTACGACGAGGGAGCCCGGCGTCAAGCTGCTTTTCACGTAGCCCGGCTTTTTCAGGCCGCGTTCGACCGCTTTTTTCGCCAGCAGGCCGGCGCCGACCATAACGCTCGGGTTTGACGTGTTCGTGCAGCTCGTAATCGCCGCGATCACGACCGCGCCGGTTTTCAGCTCGCTGGTGGAACCGTCCGGATGTTTGACCGCCACCGATTGCCCGATTTTGTCCTCACTGAGGCCGTATCCGCCTTTATCGATCGGCGTGCGGATGATGCTGTTAAAGCTCTCCTTCATCGCCGTCAATTCGATGCGGTCCTGCGGGCGTTTCGGTCCGGCCAAGCTTGGTACGACCGTGCTGAGGTCGAGCTCGATGAGGTCGGTGAACACCGGATCTTCCGTGTCGTCCGTGCGGAACATGCCTTGCGCTTTGTAATAAGCTTCCACGAGCGCGATTTGCTCCTCGGAGCGTCCGGTGCTGCGCAGGTAGGACAGCGTCTCCTGGTCTACCGGGAAGTAGCCGATCGTCGCGCCGTATTCCGGAGCCATGTTCGCCACGGTAGCGCGGTCGGCCAGGCTGATGTTCGACAGGCCCGGGCCGTAGAACTCGACGAATTTGCCGACGACGCCTTTTTTGCGCAGCATCTGCGTAACCGTCAGCGCAAGGTCGGTCGCCGTTGCGCCTTCGGCCAGACTGCCGGTCAGTTTAAAGCCGATGACTTCCGGAGCCACGAAATACAGCGGCTGGCCGAGCATGCCGGCTTCCGCTTCGATCCCGCCAACGCCCCAGCCGACGACGCCAAGGCCGTTGATCATCGTCGTATGGGAGTCCGTGCCGACGAGGGAATCCGGGAAGACGAACGTTTCGCCGTTCACCGTTTTGGTCGCCGCTACGGATGCCAGGTACTCCAGGTTGACCTGGTGCACGATCCCCGTGGCCGGCGGCACGGCGCGGAAGTTGTCGAACGCCGTCTGCGCCCAGCGCAGGAAGCGGTAGCGCTCCTCGTTGCGTTCGAATTCAACCTTCATGTTGTATTCGAGCGCTTCCGGGGAACCGAAGGCGTCGACCATGACGGAGTGGTCGATAACGAGATCGACCGGCACGAGCGGGTTGATCCGTTTCGGATCGCCGCCGGCTTTCTTTACGGTGTCGCGCATGGCGGCCAGGTCGACGACGACCGGAACGCCGGTAAAGTCCTGCAACACGATGCGAGCGGGGATAAAAGGGATCTCTTTGTTGTCATCGCGGCCCTCGCTCCAGCCGGCGATTTGCTTCACATGCTCCTGGGTAATGGCTCTGCCGTCAAACTGGCGGACAGCCGCTTCAAGCAACACTTTAATGGAAAACGGCAGTTTGGAAATTTTGCCGAGTCCCTGTTCTTCCAAGGACTGCAGGTTGAAGTAACGGTAGCTTTTGCCGCCGACTTCAAGCGTACGGGCTGCGGAGTTAAAATCGTTCGCTGACATAAATGTACCTCCTTGTTTCATTAGGTGAAACATAATTTCAAAAATAACCGCTTCATTTAGTATACCGTCCCTGACCTGGAGAGTAAAGAACTTTTTGCGGCCGCCCCCGCCTGATTTTGCCGAATTGACGCGGTTGAATGGGCTTTCATGGCCGCCTTCGGGGAACATACTCCCGTACGGGCGTTCATATACTTGGAACTAATGGAAAAGGAGGCGTGAACAGTGGCGGAAGAATGGAGAAAGACGTTGTCCATATATGTGAACGAACAGAACCAGGATGAAGTGGATTACCGGACGCCGAGCGCAGGAACGGTCGTAACCGACCTGGATTACCTGCTGCGGCGCGGAGAGCGCAAACGGAAGCTGGACATGTGGTATCGCAGCCGGGGAGCGGCGCCGCTGCGCTGTGAAACGCGGGCCAAGCTGGTGCGGGAAATCGAAAAACGGGAAGGCGAGATCGAAGTTGATCTGCAGCTGTTGAAAAAAATATATTACGAAAAAGGCGGGGCGCGGCACCAGGAGGAGCGGATCGAAAAGCAGCGGCTGACGCTGCAGCGCGACGGGGCGGGCTGGGTCGTCTCGCGCGTGGAGCTGCCGGTGCCGGAGCGCCATCCGTCGCTGCCTTTTCCGGCGCCGGACGAAGCCGGGGAAGGCCGCAGGCCGGCGGCGCCGCGCCCGTTCTTAAACCGCGAGCTGCTTGGGGGGAGCCCGCCAAGGGGGATTGCTTACCGGCGCGAAGATGCGGTGCTGTACGCCGACCGGTGGTGGGACGGGTTCAACCCGGAATTCGCCGCTTTTGAAGTCGACTGCACCAATTATATCTCGCAATGCCTCTTTGCAGGCGGAGCCCCAATAAACTATACTGGAAAAAGAGAATCGGGCTGGTGGTACAAAGGTTACGTCGGCGGACGGGAAGCCTGGAGTTACAGCTGGTCCGTGGCGCATGCGCTGCACGGCCATCTCGCCCGCAGCGACGCCGGGCTGCGCGCCGAAATCCGCGAACGGCCGGAGCAGCTGGAGCTGGGGGATGTGATCATCTACGACTGGGACGGCAACGGCAGGTTCCAGCACAGCACGATCGTCACCGCCTTTGACGCCGGCGGGATGCCGCTGGTCAACGCCCATACGACGCCAAGCAAACACCGCTATTGGGACTACCGGGATTCCTACGCCTGGGGCGAAAATACGGTGTATCGTTTTTTTCATATCGCGGACCGGTTTTGAAAGTGCGGGTTCAAAAAGTCGGCTTTTCAGCACCAAGAAGGTTGCATAACAAAAGAAAAGAGGTTTACCCATGGGACAGGACAAATTGACCGTAGGGCTTATCTACGGGGGCAAATCGGGAGAACATGAAGTATCGCTGCAGACGGCCTTCGCCGTTTCGCAGGCGTTTAATTACGATAAATACGAGTTGCTTCCTTTTTATATCGACAAACAGGGAAAATGGAGCGTGGGCGGCAAGCTGTCGGCTCCGTTCTCGGCGCTCGAGGAGCTGAAGCTGGAAAGCGGCGCGGGCGATACGGCGGCGGCGATGAGCCTGCTGTTCGGAAAGCTCTCGACCGGCGAGTCGGCCATCGACGTAGCGTTTCCGCTGCTGCACGGGACAAACGGCGAGGACGGGACGATTCAGGGGCTGTTCGAAATGGCCGATCTGCCTTATGTGGGGGCCGGCGTGCTCGCTTCGGCCGCGGGGATGGATAAGGTCATCATGAAAAAGCTGTTCGCCGAAGCTGGCCTTGCGCAGTGCAAGTATTGCTATTTCACCGCTTCGGAATGGGAGCGGGCAAGCCATACGCTGGTCCAGGGCATCGAGGATGAGCTTGGCTATCCATGCTTCGTGAAGCCCGCCAATCTCGGCTCCAGTGTGGGCATTTCCAAAGCGAGAACGCGGGACGAGTTGATGAATTCGATCGCGATCGCGCTTCGTTATGACGTGAAGGTGATCGTGGAGGAGTTCGTCGACGCCCGCGAGGTGGAGGTCGGGGTGCTCGGCAATGACGAACCTTTGCCGTCCGTCCCGGGGGAAATCGTCTCTTCCGGTGAATACTACGATTACCAAGCCAAATATTTGGACGGCAAATCGCAAATGCTTATCCCGGCACCGCTGGACCCGGAATTGGCCGAACGGATCCGGGACCTGGCCGTCAAGGCGTTCAAAGCGATTTCGGGGAGCGGGCTTTGCCGCGCTGATTTTTTTGTGCGGAAAGCGGATCAGGCGATATGGATCAACGAAGTCAACACGATGCCGGGTTTTACCCCGTTCAGCATGTACCCGCTGCTGTGGCGGGAGACGGGGGTGTCCTACGAAACGCTGCTGGACCGCTTGATCGGGCTGGCGCTTGAGCGCTACGAAGCCCGGCAGAACCTGGAGTTCGAGAGCGGCGTGCTTTAAGTTCGAGTTCAAAAAGTCGGGTTTTCAGGACCGAAGCGTATGCTTCCGAAGTGCGTTTTTTCAAAACGCTTTAGGTCGGATGAAGCTAGGGACTGAGTAGCGGAGCGTAGGTGAGCCTACGTGAGCAACGGAAGGCCCGGCTGAATTCAAGATTCGACGCCGAACCCTCTTCATGAACGGCTTCGTCATGGAAAGATGACTTTTTGAACAACCGCTTTAACCCTAACCAACTAATCAGGAAAGGAAGTGAGCCAATGGGTTTTCAAACGGAATTCAACTCCGTCTGCAAATTCAAAAATGAGCAGGAACTGTATGAACTGCTGGAATACGGCCGCGGCAAAATGCTGAAGCAGGGGCTGCGGGTGTTTCCGACCGGGCAAAAGGTGATCGCCTATACGCCCGGCAACAAGGCGGTGGCCATCGTCAAAATCACCGCCTGCGTCGCCGAAATTAATTTCAATGGAGAGGAAGTTACATCGGTGGAGCTGGAGCTGGTGCGCCAGCTGACGGAAGAAGAGTCCAAGGTACAGACGGCTCTGGCTTACGAGATGTTTTTTGGAGAAGCGTCCGCTTCATGATCGTGCGCTTTGGCTACGTGGCCATGTCGACCGTCATCCAGGGCGCTTCGCCGTCGAAAACGATGACGTTCAAAACGTTCCAAAGCCTGGCCGACCGGGACGCCGCCATCCGGCGCCTCGAGCGGATCGCCGCGGAAAATCTGCACAATACGCTGCGGCTTCTGCGGCATAACGTAGCGAGCGGCATCCGGGTCTACCGCTTCTCCTCGAAGCTGATTCCGCTGGCAACGCATGAATCGCTGTCGGACTGGAATCCTTACGAAGCGCTGCGGGAACCGTTTGCCGCCGTGGGGAACTACGTGAAGGAACAGGGTCTTCGGGTGTCTTTTCATCCCGATCATTTTACGGTGTTCAGCACGCCGCGGCCCGAAGTGCTTGAATCCTCCATCCGCGATCTGGAATACCATGCCGCTATGTTTGAAGCGATGGGGCTGAACGCGCGGGCCAAAAACAACATCCACGTGGGCGGAGCTTACGGGGACAAGCCCGCAGCGGCCGAACGCTTCCAGGCCAATGTCGCGGCGCTGCCGGACCGCCTCAAGCGGCGGCTGACGTTGGAAAACGACGACAAGACGTTTAATGCCCCCGAGACGCTGGAGCTGTGCGAAGCGCTTGGGATCCCGATGGTGCTTGATATCCATCACCAATGGGTGAACAACGCCGGCGAGACCCCGGCCGAGCTGTGGCCGCGGGTAATGGCGACGTGGTCTGCGCCGTACGCCCAGGCGGATTCTCCGGCGGACGACCCGCTGCCGCCGAAGATTCATGCGTCCAGCCCGAAAAGCGCCGGCGACCCCCGTGGGCATGCCGACCATGTCGCCGCCGGGCCGCTGCTTGATTTTCTGCGCAGCATCGCGCCGCATACCGGGCGGGTGGACGTCATGCTGGAAGCAAAGCTGAAGGACGGCGCCTTGTTCGCGCTGATGGAGGAGCTTAAAGAATACAGCGGAGAAGGCGTAGAGGTGCTGGACGGGGCTACCGTGCGGATTCGGCCTTAAAGATGGGACAAGCTCCGGCGGCGCATCCCTTGAAAAAAGCCGGCAAATAAGGTAAGTTGTACAAAATGAAGTGTCTTTATTGAGGAGGATCATGATGGGTGATTTATTGGCAGGTAAAAATATTATCGTGATGGGGGTTGCCAACGAGCGCAGCATCGCTTGGGCGATCGCCCAAAGCCTTGCGGAGCAGGGCGCGCGCCTGGCGTTTACATACGAAAGCGAACGCGTGGAAGGCCGCGTGCGCAAGCTGGCCGAAACGATTCCGAATTCGCTGATTCTGCCGTGCAACGTAACGGTGGACGCGGAGATCGACACGCTGGCGGAAGCGCTGCGCAGCGAGTTCGGCGTGCTGCACGGGCTCGTGCACAGCATCGCGTTTGCCAAAGCCGAAGATTTGGCCGGCGATTTTGTGGACACCTCCCGCGAAGGCTTTGCCCTGGCGAACGATATTAGCGTGTACTCGCTCGTGGCCGTGTCGCAGCGGCTTGCGCCGCTGATGACCGAAGGCGGCAGCATCATGACGATGACGTACATGGGTTCGGAGCGCGTGATGCGCAACTACAACGTGATGGGCGTGGCCAAAGCGGGGCTGGAGGCTTCAGTTCGTTATCTGGCGAACGATCTCGGCCCGAAAAACATCCGCGTCAACGCGATTTCCGCCGGTCCGATCCGCACTTTGGCGGCGAAGGGCATCAGCGACTTCAACTCCATCCTGAAGCAGGTGGAGGAAAAGGCGCCGCTGCGCAAAACGACCGAAACCGCGGAAGTGGGCGATACGGCGATGTTCCTGCTCAGCCATCTCTCCCGGGGCATTACCGGGGAAGTTATTTTCGTGGATGGCGGCTACAATATCGTCGGCGCTTAAACCGCCGCATTTCATGAAGAAGAAGTTCGTTTCCGGCGGGGCCTTGAAGAGGCCCGCTCCGGATGCGAACTTTTTGCATATCGGCGATCCGGGTGTATCCCGCGTATCTGATGCGAAAAGGTATGAGAAAGGGAAAAAGGACGCAACTTTACCCTTTGCGGGACGTATAGATTTACTGGTAAAGTATTACAAGTTTACGATGAAGGTAGAGTGAAACCATTGGAATCAAATCCGAAAGTACCATATGTGGTGGGCAGTAAAAGCCCGACGGCCGTGGCGATCAACTGCGCATCCAAGGCGGGGGAATGGATCAAGAGCAAGCTCGGCGGTTACGGCGAGCTCGGCACGAAGCTTTCTTCGCGCGATTTGGTGACGGATGTGGACAAAGGCGCCGAAGCGATGATCCGCAAGCTGATTTTGACGCACTTCCCGGATCACAGCATTCTTGGCGAAGAGGGGGTCGCTCCCGGGGCGGCGGCTTCGGAGGCCGCGCTTGCCGCGGCCAGCGAAGCGGAATATTTGTGGATCGTCGATCCGATCGACGGTACGACCAATTTTGTGCACGGCTTTCCGTTTTTTTGCGTATCGATCGCGCTCGCTTACCGCGGGGAAGTTACCGTCGGCGTCATTTATGACCCGATGCGCGACGAGTTGTTTTTGGCGGAAAAAGGAAAAGGCGCTTATATGCACGGTCAAAGATGCAAGGTCTCGGCGGAGCAGGCGCTTGCGGACAGCGTGGTGGCGGTCGGCTTCAACCCCGACCGGGAGTTTGCGCTGCCGGCGAATATGCGCGGCCTGAACGCCTTGTCCGGGGAGGTTCGCAGCCTGCGCGCCGCCGGCTCGGCCGCCCTGCATCTGGCCTATGTCGCGGCCGGCCGGCTGAGCGGATATTATGAAGTAGGGCTGAATGCCTGGGATGTTGCCGCGGGCGCGCTGATCGTCGCGGAATCGGGAGGAATAGTCACCGATACCGTAGGCAACCCTTATCACATCGGCGTACGGCACCTGGCGGCCAGCAACGGCAAAATCCACAACGAACTGCTGGGGGTTTTGAAGAACGCGGACGCCACGGGGATGTAGAGCTTACCGGCTCATACGGCCGATTTGCCGGGGCTGGCGAGCCATAGCGCCGGTGGGCAGCGGCACGGTGAGTAAGGTGGATACGGTGGCTCGTCAGCCCCATAGCACCGCAAGAGGCAACCGATAAAGCCAATTTAACCGGAAGGAGTGTCCAGGAATGAGCGATCATAAAGAGTTGGAACGTGAGCTCAGCGAGATGCTGACGGAAGGGGAATACGGCAGCGAGGAGGAGCGCCGGAAGGAGGAGCGGAGACGGCTGTCTCCAAGATACGAAATCCGGGTTCAGACGACGCTGGATCCGATCGTGGAGGAGACGCTTGCTTACCGGAAAATGGCCAAGGAGCTCGACGGAAGGTACGACGATTACTTGAAAAAAGCCAAGCGTGCCGACGGGAAGAAGGAATAACCCCGGCGGATCGGCCCGGCTGCGGGAAGGGCGGCTGTGCAAGGCGTCTGGTAAGCATTGTACATGATGTCGGCGTCGTGCAAGGTGTCCGGAAGGCGTTGTGCAAGATGTCCGGAAGGCGTTGTGCAAGGCGTCCGGAAGGCGTTGTGCAAGATGTCGGTGAAGGCGTTGTGCAAGGCGTCCGGAAGGCGTTGTGCAAGATGTCGGTGAAGGCGTTGTGCAAGGCGTCCGGAAGGCGTTATGCAAGGTGTCGGTGAAGGCGTTGTGCAAGGTGTGGGAAGGCGTTGTGCAAGGTGTGGGAAGGCGTTGTGCAAGGTGTGGGAAGGCGTTGTGCAAGGTGTGGGAAGGCGTTGTGCAAGGTGTGGGAAGGCGTTGTGCAAGGTGTGGGAAGGCGTTGTGCAAGGTGTGGGAAGGCGTTGTGCAAGATGTCGGTGAAGGCGTTGTGCAAGGCGTTCGGAAGGCGTTATGCAAGATGTCGTACAAGGCATTGCCAAGGTGTCCCGGAGAAGACGGGTTGCCGGCTCATCAAACTGCCGGAAAGCGACAAAACGGTCGGCGCAAGAGCATCTTTAGCCTGGGGCGGCAAACGTCCCGGGCTTTTTGAATTATCGCCCCCGGGATAAGGCGAGCTCAAGCTGCGCAAGAGAATTCGCAAGTTGGGGGTTCGGAGATTCTAAGGGACCTGAGGAGCGTTATTTGTCCAAAATAGAGGAGAAAAAAATTGTAACGGACTGGGCCGCCCTTATTTTGCTCATACCAGCCCAATCGACTGCATTTATAGCACGATAGCGTCTGCTCTATCCGTTACGTTGGGAAATACCCGGGAAATGAGCGAATAACGTCATTACCGTCCGTTGAATTTTCGGACACGGCCGGCTTCGAACAAGGGCTTTGCCTGGCATATTCGTTGGCCGGAGTACACCAGTTGGACAAGCTGGCGGGCGTTTTTTCAGAACGTCGGGACAAGGGAAGGAGTGGGATTGGTGCAAATCCGAATTGGGAAAAGACTCGCGGGAGTCCTTTGGAGAAGATTGTTGCCGGCGGGAGTTGCGGCGCTTATTTTACTGCTGTCCAGCGGCGGCTCCGCGGTGGCCGGGGCGGAACAGGGACGTATGCAGGATCGTGCGGAGGGGAAGGTGGTACAGGTGCAGAAGCCGATGCAAGCACAGCAGCAGACGCAAACGCAGGAGCAGAAGCTGGTGCAAGCACAGGAGCAGACGCAAACGCAGGAGCAGAAGCCGATGCAAGCACAGGAGCAGACGCAAACGCAGGAGCAGAAGCCGATGCAAGCACAGGAGCAGACGCAAACGCAGGAGCAGAAGCCGATGCAAGCACAGGAGCAGACGCAAACGCAGGAGCAGAAGCCGATGCAAGCACAGGAGCAGACGCAAACGCAGGAGCAGAAGCCGGTGCAAGCACAGCAGCAGACGCAAGCGCAGGAGCAGAAGCTGGTGCAAGTACAGCAGCCGGCACATCCACAAGTACAGGAGCCGACGCATGTACAAGTAAATGGTCAGACACAGGTGAAAGCGCAGGCTGATGATTACCTGATCGTCGCGCTCGGAGACTCCATTACCGCCGGGTACGAGCCGGGGATGGATGCAAGCGGTATTCCGTACGGTTTCGTGGAACGGCTCAAGGAGCAAGGGCTGTTCCATGGCCGGACACGGGCGGTCAATTACGGCATTCTCGGTTTGACCAGCGAAGGCCTCAAAAACTACGTGGCGGCGGTCCGGGCGGGCGCGCCGGTCACGGCCGACGCGATTCAGCCGAAGCTGGCGGACCCGCGGATGGCGGCGTTGGCAGCGGGGACGGCCGAGGCCAAACGCCAGTTGCAGCAGGCGGATCTGATCACGATTACGATCGGCGGTAACGATCTGCTTAGGCTGCTGCCGGACGTTCAGCATATTTCGCTGGACGAGCTGCGCTCCGGGGCGGACGAGATACTGAACGCCTATGCAGAAAATGTCCGCGTGGTGATCGGCATGCTGACGGAGCTTAATCCATCGGCGCAAATCGTACTCGCCGATCAATATCAGCCCGTTCCGGAATTGGCCGGCTCCGCCGTTTACGGCGAGCTTACGGCCATGGCGGGGAAGTTCACCGCGATCGTTGACGGGATCGCCGCCGGGTTTGCCGCCGATGCGAAGTCGGTTCAAGCCGCGCACGTGGCCGCGGCGTTCCAAGGCCGCGAGCTGTCGTTGACCCATATTTTTGCGGAGTCCGACATCCACCCGAATCAGGCGGGATATGAGGAGATCGCTAAAGTGTTCGCGCAGGCCGTTTGGGGAATCTACCGGGAAACGGCGGCGAGAAGCGGCGCGGCGCCAATTTCTATCGTCGTTAAAGGGCAGGAGCTGAAAACGCCGTATCCGCCGGTGCTTAAAAATGGTCAGACTTTTGTGGCGATCAAGGACATTACCGAGGCGATTGGTGCGGAGAGCAAATGGGATTCCCGGACGCAAACCGCCAGCGTCGTCTACGGAAGCAGAACGGCTGTCATCCCCATCGGCTCAGGGCAAATTACGGTAAACGGAACTTCGGCGTCGACGGCGTCGCCTGCTTTTTTGCAAACCATCGGCGGGGAGCACAAGACCTATGTGCCACTCACCTTACTGGCGCAAGGCTTAGGGTTGGACGTACAGTATAGCGCGAAAATGAAAACGGTGTTTGTGAACGAATAAATAAAGGGTGTTACAGCTGGAAAGACGGAACGCCGGGGCAAAGGAGCTTCGGCGTTTTTCGCATTTGAATGAACTGCAAAAGTGCATTTGATTTTCCGCAAACTTCTGCTTTAGAGCGATTGAAATGCAAAAGTGTATCTCATTTGGGGCTATTGGATAAAAAAGTAGCTTATGACTGGAAATGAACTGCACATTTGCATTTGAACCACCCGTTTCGAGGAATTTCGACGAATATCGCATGCACTTTTGCATTTGGTGAAATTACGCCCCCACCAGTCGCACCATCACAAGTCACACAGTCACACCACCGCCAACCGCGCCACCACCAGTCACACCACCGCCAACCGCGCCACCCCTAGTCGCACCATCACCAGTCACACCACCGCCAACCGCGCCACCCCTAGTCGCACCATCACCAGTCACACCACCGCCAGCCGCGCCACCGCCAACCGCGCCACCACCAGCCACACCACCACCAGCCGCGCCACCGCCAACCGCGCCACTACCAGCCACACCACCACCAGTCACACCACCGCCAACCGCGCCACCACCAGCCACACCACCACAAGTCACACCATCACAAGTAACGCCACCACCAGTCGCGCCAAAGCAAACCACATCGCCGCCAGTCACATCCCCTAAAGCACTAAAGTATATCACACCGCAGTGACCACATTGCCTTATGCTGCTCCAAACCAAAGCCAGGCCGCCCCACCGCATCTCGGCATTCCGGACTTAAATCACCACTACCGGCCCAACTCCGTATAATCGCACATAAGCTCATTAGACATGGGCATTTGGCCGCGGCGGTTGTTTCGCTAAGCTGGAGGAGAATGGCCGAAGCAGCCATGCGGCACGGGTTGCCGGCGGCAAAGCGGCCGAAAACAAGCGATGATACAGAAGGAGAGGGCGGAGCATGCCGAAAATCGCGGACAGATATTTGCAGGTCGATCCTTGGAAGGTTGTGGAGGAAGGATTTGACCCGGGGCGGAACCGGGTGTCCGAGTCTATTTTTTCGCTGGGCAATGAATATATGGGGGTGAGGGGTTACCCGGAGGAAGGGTACGGCGGGGACTCGCTGCTGGGCAGCTATTTCAACGGACTGTTCGAGGAAAGCCCGGTGACGGCCCATTACAAAGGCATCATCAAATCGCTGCGGTTCATGGTGAACGCGGTGGATTGGCTGTATACGCGGATTGCGCTGGACGGGGAGACGCTGGATTTGGCGGTCAGCCGGTTTAGCGGTTTTCGCAGGGAGTTGGATTTTAGGACCGGTATCTATACCCGGGAGCTGGTGTGGCACCTATCCGGCGGAAAAGACATGAAGCTCACCTTCGAGCGTCTGGTCAGCATGAAGGGGCCTAATCTCGGCTGCCAGCGGATTACGTTTGAGCCGCTTAATTTTTCGGGTACGGTGATCGTGCGGACGGGGCTGGATTTTTCTATCATCCACGAGGATCAGCAACGCCGCTACTGGCAGGCGCTCAAGCAAGGGGAAGGGAGCGGCGGGTTCGCGGGCATCCTGGGGCAAACGGAGAACACGGGCAACCGGCTGTTTTCCGCTTTCCGCATCGAGGCGCAGGAGGCGCTGGAGAACAAGCTCGTGGAGGGCGACCGGTTTATCGGCCGGGACCTGGTGTTGAAGCTGGAGCAAGGTGTGCGGACGGTGCTGGACAAACAAGTCGTCAACTACGCGGAAAAAAACCGCTCCTTAGATGACGAAACGGTTTGGGGGCGGGGAATGAAGCTGACGGCGCAGCACGCGCAGGCGGGCTACGAGGAGGCGGCCGCGGGGCAGCGGGCCTACTGGTCCCAGGTTTGGGCGGACTCGGACATCGCCATCGAAGGGGACCCGGAGAATCAGCAGGGCATCCGTTTCTGTATTTTTCAGCTGTACCAGACCTACCACGGGGACAATCCCGGCTTCAACATCGGCGCGAAGGGGCTGACCGGCGAGGCGTACCGGGGGCTGGCTTTTTGGGATACGGAGTCGTATTGTTTGCCGTTCTACATTTTCAACAACCCGAAGGCGGCCAAAAGCTTGCTCGAATTCCGCTACAAATCGCTCCCCGAGGCGCTGAAGCGGGCGCGGGAGCTGGACTGTGAAGGGGCGTTCTATCCGATCGCCACGATCGACGGCACGGAAAGCTGCGACCTGTGGCAGCATTCCAACCTGCAGCTGCATGTCGGCACGGCAGTAGCCTATGGGTTGCGGCATTATGTGAGCATCACCGGGGATAAGGCGTTTTTGTTTGAAAAAGGGGCGGAAATGCTGATTCAGATCAGCCGTTTCTACGCAACCCGGGGGCAGTGGGGACAGCAGTCGGGATTATACGGATATTTCGGCGTGATGGGGCCGGACGAGTTCCAATTGATGGTCAATAACAACTGCTATATCAATTACATGGCCAAAAAACTGTTCGAATACACGCTGGAGGTACTCGCCGACATGCAAAGCGAAGCTCCTGCGGCTTATGACGGCCTGGCGGGACGGCTTGGCCTGACGGAGGAGGAGCGGGCCGACTGGCGGAACAAAGCGGAGCATATGAAAATCCCGCGGGATGCGCAAACGGGCGTGTATGAGGAGCATGACGGCTTTTTCGATCTGCCGCATCTCGATATCCATGCGATTCCGGTCAGCGAATTTCCGCTGTATTCGCATTGGTCGTACGATCGCCTGTACCGGTACGATATGATCAAGCAGCCGGACGTACTGATGTTCATGTTCCTGTACAGCGGCGAGTTTACGCCGGAGGAGAAGCGGGCGAACTACGATTACTACGAGCCGCGCTGCATCCACGAGTCGTCGCTGTCGCCGTCGATCCACTCGATTTTGGCCGCGGAAATCGGGCGGGAAGCGGAGGCGTACAAGTTTTTCGAATTCGCCACCCGGCTCGATTTGGACAACTACAACCGCAATACGCGGGAAGGCCTGCATACGACGTCGATCGCCGCGGCCTGGATGAATATCGTGTACGGGTTCGGCGGGATGCGCTCGGACGGAGACACGCTTGTGTTTCAGCCCAGCTTGCCGCAGCGCTGGGACAGCTACCGCTTCCCGGTCTCCTATCGCGGCACGAAGCTGCTCGTGGAGGTTGACCGGGAGCAGGTGTCGATCCGGGCGGTGTCCGGCGGAGAAGCGGAAATCACGGTGTACGGGGAGACCTGCCGCGTGGGCGAAGCGGGCATCCGGGTGCCGCTGCGAAAGGCGGTAGCTCAATGAGCTGGATCGTGCGGGAAAGCGGGTTTGACCCGAGCCGGATCACGACGAACGGCAATAAGTTTATGATCGGCAACGGAGTTTTGGGGTACCGGGGAACGCTGGAGGAGTTTGGAAAAAGCGAGCTGACGGCCACGATCGTCGCCGGACTGTACGACAAGGTCGGGGACAAGTGGCGCGAGCCGGTGAACGCGCCGAACGGGTTGGCGACGGCGGTGCATTTTGACGGGGCGCCGCTTAGCGTGCTGGAAGCAGGGTCCGGGGCTGCCGCCGGGCGCGGCGGCGGGAAGGCGCACCTAGCTGACGGCGGGCATATGCACCTAACGGGCGACGGGCAGGCGCACTTAGCGGGCGGGGAGCAAAAAGCGCCGCAGGCTGGCGGCGGACGGGAACGCGGCGGGGAAAGCCGCGAGCATTCGCTTGCGGCGAGCTCCGGCGCAGCCGCCGGTGCTGAGCTGCTCGAGCACGAGCAGATGCTGGATCTCCGCCAGGCGGTCCATCGCCGCCGTTCGGTGTTCCGCACGGCGGACGGAGCGCAGGTGACGGTTACGTCCGAACGGTTTTGCAGCGCGGCGCGGCCGCATCTGATCGTGGGCCGGTTTACGGTGGAGAGCAGCCGGGACGGCGAACTGGAGATTGTAACGGGCATCGACGGCGATGTCTGGGACATCAACGGTCCGCATTTGGAGCGGTTGGCCAGCGGTGCGGACGAGGCCGGCGAAGTGCTGACGCTCACTGGCTGGACGCATGAATTGAACGTGCCGGTAACCGTGGCGGAGGCGGTGGAATGCGGGTTCGGGGAGCAAGAGCTGCTGCGCGGGGAAAACTCGGTTCGCCGGAGAATCCGATTGAACTGCAAGGCCGGAACGGCCTATACCCTGGTAAAATACGTCTCCGTATTTACCGGGTTGGATGAGGCCTTGGACATCGATTTGGCGGCGGCCCGGTCGAGCCGGGAAGCGCGGGAGCTTGGCTATGAGCGGCTGCTAGGCGAACATGCCAAGCGATGGGAGCGCAAATGGGACGAAACGGACATCGTCATCGAAGGCGATGACGAAGCCCAGCTTGCGCTGCGCTACAGCATGTACCAGCTGCACATCATCGCGCCGGACCGTTCGGAGAAAGTGTCGATCCCGGCCCGCGGGTTATCCGGGCAGGTCTATAAAGGAGCGGTGTTCTGGGACACGGAAATGTTTATGCTGCCGTTTTCCTGTACACCCAGCCGGAGGTGGCCCGGAATCTGATGATGTACCGCGTGCATACGCTGGACGGGGCCCGGCGCAAAGCGGCGGAATACGGCTATGAAGGTGCGTTTTACGCTTGGGAAAGCCAGGAGACGGGGGATGACGCCTGTACGCTGTTCAACGTGAACGACGTGTTTACCGGCCGCCCGATGCGCACCTACTTCCGCGACAAGCAGGTGCATATCAGCGCGGACGTGGCGTACGGCATCTGGCAGTACTACATGTTTACCGGCGATGAAAGCATTTTGCTGGACGGCGGGGCCGAGGCTGTTTGGGAGTGCGCGCGGTTTTTTTACTCGTACGGTTATTTCAACCCGGGCAAGCAGCGGTATGAGATTCTCGATGTCACCGGGCCTGACGAGTACCATGAGCGGGTGAACAATAACGCCTTCACCAATATGATGGTAAAAGAGTGCCTCGGCATTGCCCTGGAAGCGCTGGAGGTGCTGCGGAGCCGCGACCCTCGGCGGTATGAGGAACTGCTTGCGGGCAGCGCCATCCGTCCGGAGCACATCCGCGACATGCGCGACCGCCTGTATGTACCGGAGCCGGATGCGGCGAGCGGGCTGATCGAGCAGTTTGACCGGTATCACGCGTTGGAGGACGTCCCGCTGGCGGAGTTGAAGGCGAGGGTGCTGAATCCCCACGAGTACCTGGGCGGGGGGAACGGCCTGGCGACGACGACGCAGATTTTGAAGCAGGCCGACGTCGTGCTGCTGTTGCATCTGTTCAGAGAGCGTTTTGATCAGAACGTCAAACAAGCCAACTGGGAGTACTACGAGCCGCGGACCGAGCACGGATCAAGCTTAAGCTCCTGCATCTACGCGCTGGTGGCGGCGGATATCGGCTCGCCGGACTGGGCGTACCCATACTTTATGCGGACGGCCACGATCGACTTGACCGGGGATTCCAAACAATACGTCGGCGACCTTTACATCGGCGGCACGCATCCGGCGGCCAACGGCGGGGCCTGGATGGCCGCGGTGCTGGGCTTTGCGGGGCTGCGTTACGATGACGGCAAGGTGACGCTGGCGCCGGCCCTGCCTTCCTCCTGGCAGGCCGTGGAGTTCCCGATCCGCCTCCGCCAAGGATCGTATCAGATCCGCGTCGAGCGGGAAGCGATCGTGATTTCGGCGGAAGCGGGAAATCCGCAGCCTCTGCTGTTTGTTATCGGCGGGCAGGAGTTTGGCGTCGCTCCGGGACAGGAGATTCGCGTTACGTATGGGGCTGGCGGGAATCCCGGGCGCTTCTGAGCAAAGTTGAACTAGAACACATCATTGACCAAAGGAGAATACACAACATGCTGGAAACGATGAAAGGCGCGATTTTCGACCTCGACGGCGTGATCGTCGATACGGCCAAGTACCATTATCTGGCCTGGCGGTCGCTGGCGCGCCGGCTTGGTTTCGAGTTCACCGAAGCGGATAATGAGCGGCTGAAAGGCGTCAGCCGGATGGAGTCGCTGCGCATTTTGCTCGAGATTGGCGGCCTAGAGGCCACGGAGGAAGAACGCGAGGAAATGGCGGCGAGCAAAAACCGGGAGTATGTCGACTACATTTCCCGGCTGGAGCCGTCGGAGATATTGCCGGGAGCGGAGGCATATCTGCGGCAGTTGCGCAGCCAAGGCGTGAAAATCGCTTTGGGTTCGGCCAGTAAAAACGCTGGGCTTATTTTGTCCCGGCTGGGTATCGCAGATTTGTTTGACGCGGTGATCGACGGCACCAAAGTGTCCAAGGCGAAGCCGGACCCCGAAGTGTTCCTGGCCGCCAGCGTGGCGCTGGGGCTCCCGCCGTCCGAATGCGTCGTGTTCGAGGACGCGGCAGCGGGCGTGCAGGCGGGCAAAGCCGCCGGCTGCGGCGTTGTCGGCATCGGCAGCCCGGCGATCCTCACCGCCGCCGATCTAGTCGTCAGCGGATTGCATGAACTGATGGTTTAACAGACAACCGCCCAGATACATCGCCTTATGGCCAAGCAAGGCGTCTCCTATTTTAGTCCGAAAACTAAATAGGAGACGCCCCGGCAATTAATTATGCTAGTGGGACATGTTGAACTCGGGTAATCCAATGGAGGTAAACCATTGGCGAACCTGCTCGGGATCGTCGGAGAAAGTGAGTCCGAGCTGCAGCAGAATGCGCGCTTTTTGCGGCAAGAGGTCGGCTCCGCCGATAATTCCGGGCGTTTTCGCGTCATAGACGGCTCCCGAGCCGGTCCGGGTAGTGGTAACAAAAACAACGCCTTTCTCAACGCCTTCCGCACGAGCCGCCTGCTGCTCCGTCGAAATTCCTCCTGCCCCGTGCCCGGCGGTGACGATTCCGTCCACACCTGCGTCTACCAATGCTTTTATCGGTAAACCGCTGGCTTCGGTATAGCTGTATACGATTTCTACCTTGGCTAAATCCTCTGGCTTGATGGTGGATAGATCAAACGGTGTTTTCCAGCCGCTCTGTCCGCATTCCATCACTCTTGCTGGTGCTCTAACGGAGCGAATGCGGCCCTCATCAACGGTACCCAGTGCTCCGTAACGTCCTCCATCGAATGTATCCATACGGACGGCGTCCGTTTTCGTGACTTCACGGGCGGCGAAAAACTCATCGTTCATCATTAGAACCGTACCGTAACAAGTCGTCTCTTGGCTGGCCGCCAAACGGATTGCGTTGAACAGGTTCGCCTCCCCGTCAAACGAGAAGGTGTTGGATTGCCTCATGGAGCCGGTAAACACAACGGGCTTGGGACTACGTACGGTCAGATCCGCGAAGTAAGCCAGCTCCTCCATAATGTTGGTGCCCGCGGTCACGACAACCGCATCGGTCTTTTGGTCGGCCAGTACCTCGTCAATAGCCAAGCTTAGATTGTAAAGGTGTTCCGTTGTCGTTTGGGCGGACCCGATGTTTTCAAGCTCTTTGATGCTGACGTTCGCAACCTTGGAAATTTCGGGCTTAAGACGGTCGAGAATATTTTGGATTGAAACTTTTTCGGAGCCGTAAGATTGAAACATTTCCCGTCCGACCGCCGTGCTGGTAATCGTGCCTCCCATTGCGACAATCGTTACGTTCGGCACGGAATTCTCGGCGGAGCCGGATACCGACTCTGAAAATGTGCTTGGAACGCTCGTAAAGAACAACACCCCGACAAGCAAACACAACGTAAACCACCTTTTAATTTTCATAGCTGCCTCCCTATCATTATGTTATATAAATTAACACAATAGTATAGTATAAAATGAAATAGAGCAATATTTATGTCATATATTATTTCGCGAGAATCTAAATTTAATATATTTTTCTGAAAAAAAGAAATTTATATAGTTACTTTGTTATGATATATAACATTTTGAGTAATGTTCTAGTGTTGCCCTGAATTGGCCGCCTTCAATCGCCCTTTATCAATACACAGCTTGGACTTAACCGGAATAACAAGTTACGAATCACCGAAGCAGCTCTTACCGCCATAGCAAATTACCATCCGCCCAAATCGCTCCTATCGCTTAACAAGTTGTTGTCTGCTGGGAGAAATTCGCTTATTGATGAATCCGGCTTTAGGGTGTCGGATTCCACATCATCACTGGTTGGAAATATCCAATAGATCGGTCTGAGTAACGGCAATTCCGCTTGTTCATTGGAAATATCCAATAGATTTGCTTCGATCAGGCTGTATATTTGGTTTTCGACTGAATCTATTGGAAAAATCCAATCAATCCGCGATTTTGGAAGAGACTTTCCGATTCTATTGGATAATTCCAACGAGAGCTCAAATTTGTAGCTGGCAAAACGCGGAAAATGCTCTAAACTATGAGCAGTGGCAGTAGACAAGCCACAGTTGCCGCTGAATTAGCGCGAGCTCTGGAAAAGTGGCCGACATTGGCCCCGTATAACTCTTTGAGAAATAGCCCGTTTGAATCTACCGCATGTTCGGAAGAGAATGAACGCGTTGGAGACCCGCGCGCATCCGCGAATCTTAGGAAACGCCACGATATCCGTAGTAATACGCATACCTTGGGGTTTTTCAAGCTTGCTATATTTAAAGAGGTCGTTCAAAAAGCCGGATTTTTGGAACTCGTATTTAAAGTAACCGGAGGTGCATGACAGATGAATTCGGGATTCAAGAATCCGTTGACGCAGATCGGTTTGAAGCAGCAGTTAATCCTGGTCTTTCTGGTACTGGTCGTCCCTCTGTTTATTTTGAATTCGTACGGAAATTATCGGGCGGATCAAATTTTGAAACGGAATGTCACCAACGCCTACATCGAGCTGAACAATCAAAATTTCCGGCTGATCAGCCGGGATATCGAATCGATCAACAAGGTGGCATCGACGGTGTTTCAGCATCCGCTGGTCCAGCAGTTAAACCCGTCCGAGAACAACACGATGCCGGAGCGGGTGAAAAATTACGAGAAGCTGGAAAATCTGCTGAACAGTTATTCCGATGAGACCGGCCAGCATGAGCCGCTTTATTATTCGCTGTTCGTGTACGACCCGTCGAACTCGTATTCTTTTGCGCCATATTATCCGGAGTCCAAGAAAGCCGGGGTTTATTTTTTTCTTGAACGGGAGAAGCCGGAATGGTTTGAGGAAGCCGTCGCCAAGAAAGGGAACGGCTATTTGCGCTTAATCGAGCATTTGTCGCCCCCGGCCCAAGGGCAAAAAAATCAGCGGACCCTTGCCTACGTCCGGGCGATCAACAACATCGACAAGGGTGGAACGATCGGCGTGCTGGTCGTCTCGAACGTGGAGGGGCGGATCGGGGAATCGCTGCAAACCGTATCGATTCCGGAAGGCGAGCTCTACTTCACCGATTGGAGCGATCGGATTTTGACGGCGGCGCTGCCGGGGGCAGCCGGAGGACTCGCCATGCCGCCTTTGCCGCCCGAGGCGGGCCGGGTGCTTGATTTGCCGCCGGAAGCGGCGGTGGAGAACGCGATGATCGGGGCCAAGGATGTTATCACCCATGATTTTATTTATGTCATCCATTATAACGCCGTGCTTCAGCAAAAGCTGGTCTACAAAGTTCCGCTGAAAGCCCTGCTTCAGCAGCAAAACGAAATCAAGCGGATTATTCTGCTGATCTCGGTGGCCTATTTTGCGGTGGGGCTGATCATGATTCTGTACTTTTGGCGAGGGCTGATGACCCCGCTGCAGAAGCTGGTTTATTTTGTGCGCCGATATGAACCGGGCAAATCGGTGCCGGAAACGCCGAAATGGCGGAGGAACGACGAAATCAGCGTGCTCGTCTCCAGCATCTATGGGATGGCGCGCCGTTTGAACGGGCTGGTGCATTACAAATATCAGATGGATATCAAACAAAAAGAGGCGCAGCTGCAAATTTTGTATCAGCAGATCAACCCGCATTTGCTGTACAACACGCTGGAAAGCATTTATTGGAAAAGTACGATGGAGGGCGGCACGTCCTCGGCGGAAATGATCAAGGAGTTGTCCAAGCTGATGAAAATCAGCTTAAGCCGCGGCCGGGAACTGATTACGCTGGAGGAAGAGCTGCAGCACGCTTCCGCGTACATTAAGCTGCAGGAGCACCGGTACGAGTATGGTTTTCGGGTGACCTGGGACGTTCCACCGGCGCTGCATCCGTGCGCAATTCCGAAAATTACGCTCCAGCCGCTGATTGAGAACGCTATTATTCACGGCGTGAAAAATATGGGGGAAGACGGCGAGATCGTGATCCGGGCGCTCCAAAACGGTAATAGGGTATTCATCACCATCGCGGACAACGGCTACAAAGCGGTGGATTTCGCGGCCATCGACCGGTTGCTGAACGGCGAGAATCCCAGCCCGTCCGTCGGCTACGGCATCCGCAACATCCATCAGCGGATCCGGCTGCATTTCGGGGCCGATTACGGCCTGAGTTATGCGGCCCGTCCGGATGGCGGGACCGTTGTGACGATCACGCTGCCCATCGCGGAAATTTCCGGTGAATAACGAAAAGGGGGAATTCAGGCATGTACAACATCTTGGTCGTAGACGATGAGCCGCTCATTTGCAAAGGATTGGCCGGGCTATTGACGTCCTCGGGTCTGGCGATCGGCCAAATCATCACCGCCCAGGGCGGCCATGAGGCGTTGGATTACGTCAGGATGGAGAATATCGACCTGATCGTGACGGACATCCGGATGGGCGAGATGGACGGGATCGAGCTGATGCATCAGGCGAAAATCCTCAAGCCGTGGGTGCAGACGATCATCATTTCGGCCCACGAGACGTTTCAGTACGCCCAGATGGCCATCCGGCTGGGGGCCAAGGATTACCTGGTCAAGCCGCTGAACAGCGAGCAGTTTCTCGATTCCGTGCGCAATGCGCTGCTGAAAATGGATAAGCCGGCGCCGCAGATGGAGGAATGGCTGTCACGCGAGCGGGAGCATTTCCGGATGGAGGAGCTGGGACCCGGGAAAACCGAAAAGCTGAACCGCCTATTGACGGAAGCGAACGAACCGGCCGCGGCGGACCCGGACGAGGAAACGGAAGAACTGCGGAAGCTGGGGCTTAGCGGGCCTTATTTTTCCGTGATCAAAATGAAGCTGGCGCTTCCCGGAGAAAAGAATCGGAACGAGCGGGATGTCCGGCTGTTTCAATATGCCGCGCTGAACATCGTCAAAGAGCTGCTGCACGGGGAGTGGAATGCCCTGGCGTTTTATACGCGGGACCTGGAGATTGCGGTCATCGTACAGTGGAGCGAAGCGGAATATGCCGAGCCCAGCGTCAACAAAATCCACCAGCTCGAAATGATCGGCCGCAGCCTGCATCATCACGTCCATAAATATCTCGGCATTTTGTGCACCGTCGGGATCAGCCAAATTATGCAAGGCGCCGGCTTTCTTGGCCTGTTAAGCCGTCAGGCGGACAAGGCGATGCTGTGGAGCGGAGAGCACGGCGATTACCATGTGTTTTATTATGGCGATTTCAACTGGCACAATTATGCCCGGGACCCTTCCCGGGAGGAACTCAACACGCAAAACAACCGGATCGTCGAAAGCGCCAAGGAATATATCGAGCAAAACTACAGCCAAAAGGGGCTGACGATTCACGAGGTGGCCAAGAAAAACCACGTCAGTCCCAACTATTTAAGCTACCTGTTCAAGAAAAACACCGGGTACAACCTGTGGGAGTACGTCATTAAGCTGCGGATGGAAGAAAGCAAAGCGCTGATTCTGAACACCGATTTGCGCCGGTACGAGATCGCCGAGCGGGTCGGATACGAGTCGCCCGAGCATTTTAGCAAAATTTTCAAAAAATATTTTGGCGTCAGCCCCAGTGAACTGAAGAAGTAAGATCGGTTATAGTTCACATAGTTTTAGACATGTTCGCGGATGGCCCTCTTTTCTACAATAAGGATTAGACATTGCGAAGAAAAGAGGGAGACCGATGGGGGAAACGGCTTATTCGCCGGAAAGTGGACAGCGGCGGAACGTGAAGCCTGCGCCGGCACCGGGGGTGCAAACCGCTCCGCGGCGGGGTTCGAATTGGAAAAAATACATGATGGGGTATTTGTTCCTCGTACCGGCGATCGCCATTTTTATCGTGTTTTTATGGGTTCCGATCGTTAAGGGGATGATTTATAGCTTTTACCATATCGATTTTGTCAACGGGAATACGTTCGTAGGTTTGGACAACTATATCAAGGTGCTGAACAATCCCGATGTGCTTCTTTCGATCCGGAATACGCTCTACTACATGCTGCTCTGTTTGGTGATCGGGTTCTGGGTGCCGATTGCGGCTTCCATCGCCATTTCGGAGCTGAAATTTTTCCAGGGATTCGCGCGGATTGCGGCCTATCTGCCTTATGTCGTTCCCGGCGTCGTGTTGTACGGGCTGTGGCGCTGGATGTACGACCCGGTGGGGCCGATCAACGCGCTGCTTAGTGTTTTCGGCGCCGATCCGATCGCGTTTGTCTCCGACCCGAAGTGGTCGATGTTTTCACTGGTGTTCATGGAAACGTGGCAGCAGTTCGGCTCGGCCATGCTGATCTATTTAGCCGGGGTGCTGAGCATCCCGCGGGACTGGTACGAAGCGGCGGAAATCGACGGCGCCGGCGTCTGGAGCCGGATCAGATACATTACGCTGCCTTCGCTGCGGAATTTGATCGTGCTGATGCTGATCCTGCAGCTGATCGGAACCTCCCAGGCCTACCAGTCGCAACTGGCCATGCTGGACGGCGGGCCCAACAAAGCGACGCTCACCTATGCTCTCTTGACGGTGAAATACGCGTTCACCCAATTGGATTACGGGGCGGGGACGGCGCTTGGCGTGTTGATGTTCCTGGTGTTGGCCGTACTGGGGATTGCGCAATTCAAGCTGAACAGGGAGGAGTACTAGCATGAAAGAAAGAGGGATTTTGTCGCCGTCCGATCTGCGGAAGCCGTTGAACAAAGCCGTCTACGGATTGATGGTGTTATGCATCGCCGTGATGGTCGTTACGATGCTGTATCCGATCGCCATGACGCTGTTTAACGGGCTCAAAAGCAACCCGGAGGTCAACTCGTTTCCACCGCGGTTTTTCCCGCAGGAGTGGCATTGGGAAAATTACGCCAGAGGCTGGACGTTTATCGATTTGCCGACTTACCTAAAGAACACGCTGCTGATTTTCGCCGGGAATCTGCTTATGACCGTTTTGGTGCTGGGGCTGGCTGCGTTCAGCATTTCGCGGATCGGCGTGCCTTTTGGCCGGGGGATTTATTTTTTCATTCTGATGACGCTGTTCATCCCGGCTTCCAGCTACATGATTCCGAACTTCGTCAACCTGAAGGAGCTTGGATTGCTGAACTCTTACTGGGCTTTCTGGCTTCCGGCGGGAGCGAGCGCCTACTATTTTTTGCTGATCAAAAACTTCTTCGACGGCATCCACCCGGAAATTTTTGAGGCGGCCCGCATCGACGGAGCTTCGGAATGGACCGGCTTCATCCGGATCGCCGTGCCGCTGTCGGTGCCGATTTTCGCCACGCTGGCGATCTTTATTTTCTCCACCGCCTGGAACGACTGGTTCTGGCCGTCGCTCGTGATGCAGACCGAAGATAAATACACGCTGGCGACAGCCATATACAAATATGTAGTAGGCGCGCGCAGCCTGGACACCAACGTGAAATTTACGATCCTGTTCATGGCGATGATTCCGCCGATCTTCATCTTCCTGTTCTTTCAGAAATTCATCATGCGCAGCGTCAGCTTGTCCGCGGTGAAAGGATAGCGTTTTCAATATCGTAGGCCTGCACACGAAAGGAATACGATTGCACATCGATTGCTCAAGAGTTCTCTTTTAAGATGAAGATGTCATTCAAGTGCGAGTGAACAACCTCTACAAACAATTTTGCGAAAAGGGGAGTTTCAATGCGAAAGTTTTCAGCAGTTTTGATGTGTCTCGTGCTGTTTGGCTCGTTGCTGGCGGCCTGCGGCGGAGGCGGAGGCAATAAAAATGCGGCGGGCACCGGAAATGGCGAAGCCGCCGGCACAAGCGGCAATGGCGGCAGCGACGCCGGGACCGCGGGGGAAGCGGGCGATATTACGCAGCGCAAGGTCACGCTGAAAATTCACTATCCGCTGCCGGACGAAACGACGCTGCGCAAGCAGGAGGACGATAAAATCGCCCGCTTCCAGGCGAAATATCCGAACGTGACGATCATCAAGGACGATTGGGCGTATAATGTAAACGAAATCGGCGCAAAAATGGCCTCCAACGAAGCGCCTACGTTCTACAATACCTGGGCGACCGAAGCGCAGCTGCTCGTGGAACGCGGCTGGGTGGCCGATATCACGGAGCTTTGGAACAACTGGGAGTACAAAGACGAGATCAATCCCGTGCTGCAGAACCAGTTTATCGTCGACGGCAAAGTGTACGGTATTACACAAAACGGCTACGTGACCTCGACGGTCATCAACAAAAAGCTGCTCGCTGAAAAGGGCGTGGCGATTCCGGCGCTCGACTGGACGTGGGACGACATGTACAATACGGCCAAAGGCGTGGCCGATCCGAAAAAAGGCATCTCCGGCATCGCGCCGATGGGGAAAGGCAATGAAGCGGGCTGGAACTGGACGAATTTCCTGTTTGAAGCCGGCGGCGACATCCAAACGAGCGAAGGCGGGAAGCTGACGGCGGTGTTCAACTCCGAAGCCGGGGTCAAAGCGCTGGACTTCTACAAAAAACTGCGCTGGGAAGCAAACGCGATTCCGCAGGACTGGGCGCTTGGTTGGGGCGATGCGATCAGCTCGTTTAAGCAAGGACGGACGGGGATGGTGATCGCCGGGGCGTTTGACGTGATCCAGGCGGCGCTGAACGAAGGCGGCATGAAGCCGGAGGACGTGATCGCTTATCCGATGCCTGCGGCGGAGAAGGGCGGCAAGCATTACGGAATTTTGGGCGGGAACTACCTCGTCATCAACCCGAACGCGACGAAAGACGAGCAGGAAATGGCATTCCGCTATATTACGTTTGATTATTTCACGGACGATGCGTTGAAATCGGTGGAGGATACGATCAAAGCCCGCAAGGACGAAGGCAAATACTACATCCCGACGCCGCTCGAATATTTCAGCGACGATTCGGAATACGCCGCAAAAGTCAAAGCTATCTACGACAAATACGACAACGTGTACAAATACGATCCGCAGCTGTTCAGCCTGCTGGAAGGCAAGCCGGAAGCGCAATTCGGCACACAGGACTACTATGCAACCATGTCCAATGTCGTGCAGGAGTCGTTCTCGAAAAAGGACACCGACTCCAAACAGCAGCTTGATATCGCGGCCAAATACGTGCAGGAGAATTTCTTCGACAAGGCTCCGCAGCAGTAAGCGGGCGGGATTGACCTCCTTGTAATGAAAAGCCGTCCCATCGGTCTTAGCTTGAAGGGACTGGCCCTTGTCTGTGAAGACAGGGGCGGTCCCGAAAGACCGGGGACGGCTTTTTTAATTTAGATGGCCCGCCAAAGGACGATGCCGGCTGATGATGTTACTTCCACACGTCGGCGGCGATTTCCACGACGTGGCGCAGCTTGGCCCACTGCTGTTCCTCGGCGACCAGGTTGCCTTCCTCGGTGGAAGCAAAGCCGCACTGCGGGCTGAGGCACAACTGTTCGAGGCCCACGTAGCGGGAGGCTTCGTCAATGCGGCGCTTGATCGTGTCCGGATTTTCGAGCTCGCCGAATTTGGAGGTGATCAGGCCCAGCACAACCTGTAAATCCGGTCTATTGACATAACGCAGCGGTTCGAATCCGCCGGAGCGTTCGTCGTCGAATTCCAGGAACAATCCGTCCAGGTTCAGGCCGCCGAAAATCGTTTCCGCGGCCGCGTCGTAACCGCCGGAGGACGTCCAGGTGGAGCGGAAGTTGCCGCGGCAGATGTGCATGGTGATCGCCATGTCCGCCGGGCGGCCTGCGATCGCTTCGTTGACCATTTTGGCCGACAGCTCCAGCATTGCTTCCGGATCTTTGCCTTCCGCGCGCAGCTTGTCCCGGGACTCCTCGGTGAAGAAGGCGGCCCAAGAGGTATCGTCCAGCTGCAGGTAACGGCAGCCTGCGTCGTAGAAAGCGCGGATCGCTTTTTTGTAGGCCTCGGCCAGATCATGGAAAAAGACTTCTTTATCCTCGTAAAGCGGCGTTTCGATTTTCCCCCGGTAATAGAGCATGTTAGGGCTCGGAATGGTCATTTTCGCCGTATGCGAACCAGCCAGGCCGTGCAGGAATTTGTAATCTTCCAGCATCGGGTGGTTGCTGAAATCGACTTTGCCCGTCACTTTGATGCTGTGCGCTTTCGTTTGCACCCCGTGGAACTGAATGCCGGTTTCCGGTTCATAACCTTCCACGCCGTCGAGATTTTCGAGAAAATCAAAATGCCACCATGCCCGGCGGAATTCGCCGTCGGTGACGGCCTGCAAGCCGATTTCCTTCTGCTTGTCCACGATGCGCCGGATCTCTTCGTTTTCGATTTCCCGCAGCTGCTCGGCCGAAATGCTGCCGGCTGCACGCTGCTCGCGGGCTGTTTTGATCGCTGCGGTCCGAAGCAGGCTGCCGACCTGATCGGCCCGAAACGGAGGAATGCTGCGTTTTAGGGATTTTGCTGCGGATTGATTCAAAGTACTCCCATCCTTTATCTAAGATTTCGCTGTTTTTTGGCCCGAAGGCCGTGTACAGTGCCCTTTATTAGTTTCTTGTTGAACTATTGAAAGGGCGGGTGAATGCATCAACTTATATAGTTTGTATTCTATTATACGGAAAAGCGCTGATGAAGAACAGCAGCAAAGCAGAAGAAAGTAACTGGCAAGGTCACAGGCGTTGCATTAACTTTTGCTCAAGGTTTCTTTATAAGCGTTGGCTTTCGAATCGATACTGTCCGCCCGCCGGAAATCTAACGGTTGCAGCAGCGATTATTTGCCGAAAAAAGACCTTTTCGAAATTCTAACGGTTGCGAACGCCGTTATTAGCCTGGATCCGAGCAAAAATTACCGGTTTTCAATGAAATAAGCTCCATGGCAACCGTTACAATTTGAAATCAACGTTTTTGGAACAAAGGGCGAAAACTGGAGGTCAAACAAACTGTGGGATCGGAAAGCTGTGGGGCGTAAAACGGATTAGCAAAAAAACGCAGGGCCGGCGTGAACTTCTTATGCAGCAGAGTTTAGGCGGATTTTAGGCGGATTCTGCAGTTGTACAGATTGCGGAAGGCCCAGCGTCAGGCAGCGGAGGCTGTGTCGGTCCGCTCCTGCGTACGGGATTGACGGCCGAGCACATAGCCGACCAGAGAGGCCATCATCTGCTGGAACACCATGCCAAGCACGACCGGAACGGCTACCGGAGCGGGGAAGTACGTAACGGCTAGCACCGCGCCGGCGCTGATGTTGCGCATGCCGCCGTTGAAGACGAGCGCAACCTTGTCGGCTTCGTTCAAGCGCATCGCCCCCGAAAAGCCAAAGCCCAGCAGGTAGCCGATCGTGGCCAGCAAAACGATAATGGCCGCAAGACCCAACAGCCGCAGGCTGAAATTCATCAAATAAGGGGCAACGACCGCGCCGTTGATCGCCACAACGATGGCCATGGCCAGCTTGGAAAACGGGTTCAGCCACGGGCTCCAAGCCGCGATGACCGCCCCTTTGCTCCACTGGTTCAGCAGCATGCCGAGCAGCGAGGGGACGACGATCATCCAGAACAGGCTGCCCATCATCGCGGCGGCGTCGAGCTGGACGTTTGTGCCGACCAACAGCGACAGGATGCCGGGAACGACGAAAGGCGCCAGAATCGTGTCGATCAGGATAATCGACAAGGTGAGGGCGATATTGCCCTTGTAAATGCCGACCCATACGAAGCTGCTGACTCCGGTCGGAATGGCGGCGGCGAGAATAAATCCGGTAATCGTGTAAAAATCCCCGGGGAACGCGAGATGCCCCAAGCCCATGGCGATCAAAGGCATCGCCAAATGGAGGATGAACAGGCAGAGGATCAGCGGGAGGGGCTTTTTGAGCACATTCAAAAAGTCCCTGAAGCTCAGGCTGATGCTCCCGGCAAAGGTCATAAAAGCGAACAGCCACGGGGACAAGTACGTATAAGCGGCCAAGCTGCCGCCGCACAACACCCCGATCAAGATACTGGTCGGGGTAATCAAAGGCATCATCCGGTTCAGTTGTCGGTTTACGGTTTGCAGCATTTCCAGCAACATCCTTTATACTTCTGCTTCTTCTAGTATAGACCCGCCCTGAGAGAATCGTAAATGGGACAGCGCCCGCCATTTGTGACCGCCCGGTGAAAATCAAACCGAAAAAAGAAACAAAAGGGCGCTCAACCTAGAAATCGGTGTTTGACAGCCAGCTATTGGATCGGCGCCAACCGTCGTCATCACGTCGTCAACGGAATCGTCAAAATAGCGGCACTTTAAGTACCTATTATCCGAAACCTAACTTGTTCATCCCCTTTAGCGGCATTTTATGTACTTATTTTCCTGTGAACGGTCCAGAACGCTGGTATTTCCTTGCGACCGGGGAAAATAGCGACATAAATCGCCTCTATTTCTCTCGAATGAACGGATAGCGCTGAAATAGGGACATTTTTTGCCTCTATATTTTCCCCGGAGTTTCTTGGACAACCTGATTTTTATGCCTGATTGCGCTGCCAAGCGCCTTTTTTGGTTTTGAGCCACAAAAAGGCGCGGTTTCTACGCCGAAAGCGCGATTCTTTTACTTGCCGGCGATTTCCTTAAACGCCGCTTCGGCGGCTTCGAGCGTAAAATCGATGTCGCTTTCCGTATGCGCGGTCGTCAGGAACCAGGCTTCGAATTTCGACGGCGCGAGATTGACGCCGCGGTTTAGCATCGCCCGGAAAAAAGCGGCGAACGCCTCGCTGTCGGTGTCTTGGGCCTCGTCATAATTGGTGACGGGGTGATCGCAGAAGTGCGTCGAAAACGATCCGCGGATGCGGTTGATCGTCAGCGGCACCCCGTGCCGGCGGGCCGAGCCGGCCAGGCCGTCCGTCAGCTTCGCGGCGAGGCGGTCCATCTCTGCGTAGACGCCGACGCCCTGCAGCACTTCCAGGCAGGCGATGCCGGCGGAGATGGAGGCCGGGTTGCCGGCCATCGTCCCGGCCTGATAGGCCGGACCGAGCGGCGCCACCTGCTCCATGATCTCCTTGCTGCCGCCGTACGCGCCGATCGGCAGGCCGCCGCCGATGATTTTGCCGAGCGCGGTCAGGTCCGGCCGGATCGCCTCGTGGTTCTCAAGTCCGGCATACGTTTGCGCCGAGCCGTAATGGAAGCGGAAGGCCGTAATGACCTCGTCGTAAATGACGAGGGCGCCGTACTGCCGCGCCAGCCGGCAGAGGTCTTCCAGGAAGCCGGGCTTCGGCATCACCATGCCGAAATTGCCGACGATCGGCTCGACCATGACCGCGGCAACGTCGTCGCCCCACCGGTCCAGCGCATCCTTCAGCGCCGCCGCATCGTTAAACGGCACGGTGATCACCTCGTGCGCGATGCTCGTCGGAATGCCGGCGCTGTCGGGAATGCCGAGCGTGGACGGGCCGGAGCCGGCCGCGACCAGCACGAGATCGGAATGGCCGTGGTAGCAGCCGGCGAATTTGATGATTTTGTTGCGCTTCGTATAGGCGCGGGCGACGCGGATCGTCGTCATGACGGCTTCCGTGCCGGAGTTGACGAAGCGGACCTTGTCCATCGAAGGGATCGCTTCTTTCAGCATTTTGGCAAGCTGGATTTCCAGCTCGGTGGGTGTGCCGTAAAGCGTCCCGTTCGCCGCCGCCTCCTGAATGGCCCGCGTCACATGCGGATGGGCGTGTCCGGTAATGATCGGCCCGTAGGCGGCCAAATAATCGACGTAGCGGTTGCCGTCCACGTCCCAAAAATACGCGCCTTCGGCTTTTTTCATAAAAACGGGCGCCCCGCCGCCCACCGCTTTAAAAGACCGGGAAGGGCTGTTGACGCCGCCGACGATATGTTTGAGCGCTTCCTCATATAGATGTTCGGATTGCGATCGGTTCATAAAGCAAAACTTCCTTTCGAAGATAATTTTTGGCTCAAAACCCGAGAATCATTGCTTGACAAAATAAATTATGACTTTGGCTCTGAGGTGGCTGTCTATAGCTTTTCGTGTCTTGGTATCCCTGCATGTTGCTTTGCACGATTGTCCCGTGCAAAGCGTCCGGACAGCGGATGTTGATCTGCCGACCAACCCACCGGCCTTCCCTTTCAAGCGCTGATTATTAGGTTGAACCTAATTTTGTTCAAAAAAATTTGAAAAACCCCGGAGCCGCGTCCCTGAAACAACTCAGTTTCGCAGAATCCGGGGGGTTCCGGGAGGATCGCATCCGGCGGAGCCTTGATCCCCTGGCTCCCGCCGGATGTGTTTCGGCGCGTGATCCTCGGCTTAAGTTTAAGAGCTTAAGCCTAAGACGCCGGCTTTACCGCCGCCGTTCCGCCGCCGTCAGCGCTGCTCCCCGTTCTGTTTGCGGCGCTTGTATTGCCGCTGTTTCCGGCGTTGCCTTTATCGCTGCCGCTATCGGAGCCGCCGCTGTCCTCCGTGGAATTTTGGCTGCCGTCCTCCGGTTTGGATTCTTCCGCCTTGTTGAACACATCCTGAACGTACTGCTTCAGTTCGTCTTCGCTGCGAATGCCCAGTACGTCCGATCCGCCGACGGTTTCTTCCTTCAATAGCTCCATCGGGGGAATCTGTTCGCTTGCTGCCAGCTGGCTGTCGTAGCCGACGGTAGCCAGCTTCCACATATCCTGCACGGACAGGTTTGTGTCGATATAAGGATTCACCTTCTCCAAAATCGAAGGCAGCATCATGATCGAAGTCGTCGACTTCAGCTTATCCGCGACGGCTTTCAGGAAGTTGCGCTGCCGCTCCGTCCGGGTATAGTCGGACATGGCGTCATGGCGGAAGCGCACGTATTGCAGCGCCGTTTTGCCGTCCAGATGCTGCTGGCCTTTTTTCAGATCGATGTCGTATTCATGGTTATCCGCTTTACTGGTGTAACGCATGTCTTTTTCCACGTAAAAATCGACGCCGCCGACCGCGTCCACCAGCTCGATAAAGCCTTGGAAATCGGTGTAAACATAATACTGGATCGGGATGCCGAGCAAATCGGACACCGCCTTCATCGCCGTATTGGGGCCGTGGGTGATCGCCGTATTGATCCGTTCCTTGCCGTAGTCCGGAATATTCGTATAGGTATCGCGCAAAATAGAGAAGAGATAGGCCTTTTTGGTGACAGGATCCAGGGAAGCGACCAGCATCGTGTCGGAGCGGGGGATCTCCCCTTTTTTCAGGCCGCGGGCATCCACGCCCATCAGCAGAATGTTGACCCGTTCCGTTCCTTCCCATTTCGGAGGCTCTTCGGCTTTGGTTTCGGTAGGCTGAACATTATAGAAAGGGGAGTCTTCTCCTTCTTTCTTAAAATTGTCCACCTGATTATATATCGCGATAAAATAATAGGCCACGAATGCGGCGATTGCGACCACGACTCCGATCACCGACCAGAGGATCGCGCGTTTTGTGCGTTTCGTCATTATGTTCGTTCCTTTCAGAAAAAACGATAAGTTCGAATTTCATATATAGATATCCTAATATCATTACATTATAATTTTTTTTACAAATACAATCAATTTTAGGTTTAGGAGCTTTAAGGAGGATACGCATATGACGGAGCATCAACTGGAGGCGGGCAAGCCCGTTCCGGATTTCCGGCTTCCCGCGAGCGGGGGAGAAGAGGTATCGCTGAAGCAGTTTCGCGGACGCAAGGTCGTCCTTTATTTTTATCCAAAAGATTCCACGCCGGCCTGCACCCAGGAAGCCTGCGATTTTCGCGATCTCGGCGCGTTGTTTGCCGAATACGGCACGGCCGTGCTGGGGATCAGCGGGGATTCGGTTAAATCGCACGACCGCTTTAGCCAAAAGCAGGGAATCACCTTTCCGCTGCTCGCGGACGAGGATCATGAAGTTTGCCGGCAGTACGGCGTTTGGCAGCTCAAAAAAATGTACGGCCGCGAATTCGAAGGTATCGTCCGTTCCACTTTTTTGATCGATGAAGAAGGGAAGCTGCTGAAGGCTTGGCGCGGCATCAGGGTCAAAGGCCATGCCGACGAGGTGCTGGAGGCCGTTAAAGAGGCGGCCGGTGGGCGGGGAACTGGCTCCGGAAGGCAGAGATGAAGATACATTTCCGCTAAGTTTTGGCCTAGGTATCGGCATTTCATTGGATATATCCAATAGAATTGGACACTGAATGGGAAAAACGCCGCTTGATTGGATATTTCCAATAGATGAGTTTTGCCGGTGGTAAAATGGGCGATTTGAGCGAAATCTGCTGGATATTTCCAATGAGAACTCCAAATGGCGTGCGATTTCCGGCGATCTATTGGATTTTTCCAATTAAAACTGCCCGCCTAAGCTCAGATCACCTTTCCTACAGGGGACCATCAAAAACCGCCATTTCCCCGGCGGTTTTTTCTTTTATCCGGGACTCCTGCAGTCCAGCCAGCCGCCGTATGTTGAAAGCTTCGGGCTTCCACGCTTCGCTAACGGACACCAGAGACTTTATTCGCCGCAAAATGCAGAATGTAAAATTGTAACGGACTCAGAAGCCTTTATTAGTGGCTATTTTGCCCAAAAAGACCCTTTCTAAATTTTAACGGTTGTGAGCGCGGTTATCTGCTCTAATCTGAGCCCAAATCGCCGGGTTTTAGCTAAATAAGCGCTATGGCAACCGTTAGAATTCGAAAACGGCGAATATTGGAGCAAATAGCGGCTGTGGCAACCGTTAAAATGTGGTGGCGAGAAATTATATCTTGGCGGATTTAATGCAGGCGCTAGTGTGGGAAAGGAGCAAACAAGGTCATTACGGTCCGTTACAAGAAGTCTATTTCCGTTTCTAGCTTCATACAATCTACCAGAAAGCCAAACGATTCATATAATTTCATTTTACTTATAGCGGCGGAGGTAGAAAAAACGATGAACAAAAAATGGAAATCCGGTCTAATGGTTATTCGTACGGTATTGCTTTTAACGGCGCTGATTTGGGTCGTTAGTGCCCCGCTTGGCGCCAAGCCGCAGGGGTGGCCGGAAATCGCGGCGCATGCGCTGGCCCAGCCGCCGGCAGATGCGCCGGCAACAAATAAGGGTACGGCAAAAGCGGGGGAACATACCGGGGAAAAAGAGACGGGGACGCTGAAAGCGAATGCTGTGCCGCTTGCGGCGGCGGCCGAACAAGTCGAGGCGAACGAGGCGGCTCCCGAGCGGCTGGAGGGAGGGGCAGCAACTGCTGCGCGGACAGTCATGGCGGCGGGGGGAACGGCAGCCGCAGCGGCATCGGAAACGCCGGCGCAGGCTGCAGCAAATGAGACGGCCAAGGCCAAACCGGCGGACGGTAAAGCGACTGTTAAAGCCGCTGATAAAACCGCTGATAAAACCGCCGATAAAGCCACCAATAAAACCGCCGATAATACCGACGGCAAAGTGGTGTATCTTACCTTTGACGACGGGCCTAGTTCGCTTACGGATGAAGTGCTGGATATTTTGAAAAAAGAGGACGTTCCGGGAACTTTCTTTGTGCTGGGCGAGCAGGCGAAACGCTACCCCGAGATGATCCGGCGGATCGAGGAAGCCGGGCATACGCTCGGCAACCATACCTATAACCATGAATACAAGGAGCTTTACGACAGCTTCGGCCATTTTTGGAAGCAGATCAAAGCCACCGAAGAGGTGCTGCGCGGAATCACCGGTGAACGCACGCCGCTGGTGCGCGCTCCGGGGGGGACGTACGGCCATTTTGACGAAACGTATTTCAACCTGTTGGAGCTTGGGGGCTATAAGGTATTCGACTGGAACGTGGACAGTGGGGATTCCCGCAGAAAAGGAGTCCCGGCTTCCGAAATCGTAAACAACGTTGTATCCGCGAACCAACCAAATCAGGTCGTCGTGCTCCTGCACGATGGCGCGGGACATGGGGAATCCGTCAAGGCGCTGCCGAAAATCATTCAACATTATAAGAAGCAGGGGTACGCGTTTCGTGCGATTTCCCCCGATCAGCCGCCTGTGCAATTTCATCTTGATCCTTCCATGAAAAAGAAACATAGAACCATCCCGTCCGACGCCTGGGTAAAAGCCAATGTTGTGCCCAACGCCGCTTTGTTCGGTCCGGATTTGCCGTTAACGGTAGAGGCGGGAGGCGTGCAAACCCGGCTGGACAGCGGGGAGTACCGGCTGCAGGATGGGCAATATATTGTCCCGCTGCGGACAACGATGGAACGGCTTGGGGCCAAAGTCCATTGGGACGGGGACAACCAACGCGCCGTCGTCGTATGGGGGAATGCGAAAGCGACCTTCGATCCGAACACCGGCACGGCGACCTCGGAGCTTACAGGAAAACTCCAGGTCAAATATGACCTGATTTTCGAACGCAAAAACGAATCGCTATGGGTGCCGCTGCGGATTCTTATGGAGGCGGCGGGTCATCCGATCGCTTCGCTCACGTTGCGCGAGGATGAACGCCGGGTGACCGCGCTGTAACCGGCACGGCTTGAACGGGACAGGACTGTTTTGCCCGTATCTCTCATTCACGTCTATTTCCGCTAGTTTCTGGGGAAACTGGTAGATAGATTGGCTGGAAGTTTTCCGCCTGCCTAGAAACGGAGGAGATACGATGAATCAGGAACAGGCACATGATCTGCTGCAGCGGCTGGTCAGCCGGGTGGATCGTGTCATTGTCGGGAAAAAAAGGGAAATCGAGCTGGCGGTTGTCGCCATGCTGTACGGAGGCCATATTTTGCTGGAGGATGTTCCCGGCGTCGGCAAAACGATGCTGGTGCGGACCCTGGCGGCTTGCCTCGGCGGTTCGTTTGGCCGCATCCAGTTCACATCCGATTTGATGCCTTCCGATGTTACCGGAGTCACGGTTTATCATGCGCAAAGCGGACAGTTTGAATTTCGGCCCGGCCCGGTATTTTCCCATATCGTGCTGGCCGACGAAATCAACCGCGCGGCTCCAAGAACGCAGTCGGCTTTGCTGGAGGCGATGGAGGAGCGGAAGGTGACCGTGGACGGAGTCACCCGGGCTTTGCCGAAACCTTTTTTGCTGCTGGCCACGCAAAATCCGCTGGAATACGAGGGGACCTACCGCCTGCCGGAGGCGCAGCTGGACCGCTTTTTGATGCGGCTGGCTTTGGGGTACCCGAATCCGGAGCAGGAGCTTGAGATGCTTGGCCGGCTGCAGGAGCAGCATCCCCTCGCCGAGCTGAAGCCGGTGCTGCTGCCCGACGAAATCGCCGCGATGCAGCGGCAGGTGCGGAGCGTATTGGTGGATGATGTCGTCAAACGCTATATGGTTAGCCTGGCGGACGCGTCGCGCCGTCACCCGCAAGTTTCCCTCGGCATCAGCCCGCGCGGCACGCTGGCCTGGATGGGGGCTTCGCAGGCGATGGCTTATTTCAAGGGCCGCTCGTTTGTCACGCCCGATGATGTCAAAGCGGTGGCGGAAGCGGTGCTGGTCCACCGGATCGTGTTAAAAACCGAAGCCAAAATCGCCGGAATCAGCGGCGAACGGGTGCTTAGGGAATTGCTCGCTAAAGTGGACGTGCCGATTTTTGCAAGGGTCTCAGGAGTGCCGTCATGAGAAGCGGGATTTGGAGATGGGCGGCGGCCCTGACGGCAACGGGGCTGCTCACGGCATGGTATTTATGGCGCGGAGGCGCGTCTTCTTTCTTTTTGGCGCTGCTGTCTTGGTTCGTAATGCTGCAAGGCGCGTTGGCATTATGGTGCGGTCCGAAGCACATGAAAGTGGTGCGCTCCTGGGAGCCGGACCGTCCGGCGGACGGGGATGGGCTCGCCATGAAATTGACCGTGACTTGTCTAAGCGGATTGCCGCCGCTGTGGCTGCATGTGGAAGATGAGCTGGCGGCAGAAGTTTCGGTGGTGCGTAACAGCAGCAGAGCAGGCAAATTGTATTTCTCCGGATTTGGCAGGGTTTACAGCGGGACTTATCATATGGAAGAAATCAACCGGGGGATTTACGAAAACATCGCGGTGCGGCTGACGTGGGGCGATGCGCTCGGCTGGTTTAAGCGCAGCTTGCGGGTGGAAACGGAAGACATTTTGATCGTCCCCCCGCGGCCGTTAAGTTCCTATCCTTCGCAAACGCCCGAGGCGTACGGCGATGATGAGGGCGGTGGCGGTCCGTACCGCCGGCAGGCGGCAGCGCCGTCCGCACCCGGCCGGTTGAGGCCGTACATGGCCGGGGATCCGCTGCGCCGCATTCACTGGAAGCATTCGGCGAAGACGGGAACGCTGCTGACCCGGATTCCGGAGGAGCAGGGGAACGTGCCGCGTTATTTGCTTCTGGGAACGGATGAAGCGGATTACGCCCTGCCGCGGGGCCAGGCTCATTGCCAGCGGCGCTCCGCCGGCAAGGACCGGTCCGCTGCTGCGCCGGCGGCCTGGGCCGTGGAAGCCGATCGCTTTGAACTGGCGGTATCCGCCGCGGCGTCCTGGCTGCAGCGGGAAGCCCGGTACGGGAAACCGGGGGAGCTGCTGCTTAGCCATGGCGGTATGGATGGTATCGCCGAGTTATCCGGGTATGAAGGACTAGCCTACGGTATGGAACTGCTGGCCGGGGTTGATTTCGGCAAAGGGTTGCCCGCGGAGGCGGTGCTTGAGCGGGACTGGCCGGAGTTGTCCGCGCAGGGACGGTCTGTCACGGTCATTACCGGACAGCTCAGACCCGGTTTGACGGAAGCTGTTTTGCGGCTAGCGGAAGCGGGGGTCTCCACCGAGCTGTGGTGCGCGTGCCCGCCGGCCGGGGCGGAGCTTGATGATGCGCTTGCCTCCCGCCTGCGGCAACATGGCGTAGCCGTTTTTGGCCTGACGCCCCGGCATCTTGGACTCCCGCGAAAGGAGGGAGCGGAACATGCCAGCGCCTAGTTCAAAGGAAGAAGCGGCAGCCTTGGCCGTCGCCCCTGCGGAGGGAGGGATTTCGCGTCCGGAGGCATCTTTCGGAGCCGTCCCCAAAGACGATGCCCCGGCCTTCGGATTGCGGCTCGTTTTATCGGCATTTTTGTTCGGACTGTTTGGGGAATGGCTGTATCCGCTGTACGCTTTTGTCGCCAATGGCCAAGCGGACACGGTTACGCTTTTTTTCGTGCTGACGGGACTGCTGTTATGCGCCGGATGTTTGCGTTTGCCGTCTTTTTTATATGCCATGATCCCTTCGCTTCTGGTCGTCTGTTCTTTATTTTATCTCCATGGGCAGGCGGATGGCGGGATCTGGTTTATCGACCTGGGAAAACAGTTTGGCGCCGATTTGGCCGAATTTATGCAAACCGGACGGCTGAGCGGCGCCAGCATGGAATTCCGCACATTGCTGCTGCTGATCGGCTGGACGCTGCTGGTCGTGTCCGTGCAAATGCTGACGCTCGGCAGACAAAACATTCTGCTGTTCCTGGCGGTGACGCTGCTTTACTTGATCGTTCTGGAGACAGCCGGGGGTGTCGAGCTGTACTTGGGACTGATTCGAACCGCGGTGCTCGGCCTGATTTTGCAGGCATTGGTGTTCGGCAAGCGGGGGCCGGGCTGCGCCTTCGGCCGGGGAGGCCTGATCGGCTCGGGGATTGTCTTGGTTTGCGTGGCCGGTGCCGCACTGTTGAGCTCGCAGCTTCCGGTGCAGCCAATCCGCCCGGTATCCTGGCAGCAGATTGCCCGGAGTTTGTCCGAGTGGAGCGGCGCCGAGCTGACTGCAGCGCAAGAAACGGCGGCGGTCTTTAGCGTTTCCGGGTACAGCCGCAGCGACGCCGAACTGGGGGCTCCTTTACAGCTTCGGCACGATGTGTATTTCACGGCGCTGTCGCCGCGGAATACGTATTGGCGCGGGGAAAGCAAAAGCGTCTACACGGGACGGGGCTGGATTCAGCCTGCTGCGGGGGATGGCGCGAAAAGTGCGGAGACGCGGGAGACACCGAGCGCCGCGGCCTCCGTTACGCCGGCCTCCGGGCCTGCCAATCCCGGCACCGCACCGGTCACGGAAGAAATCCGCCAGACGGTGATGTTTAAAGAACCGCTGACCGGGCGGGTAGCGCTTCTTTCCGGCGGCATTCCCGTACGTTCCGGATTTGTTTTTGGCGGCGAACAAACTCCCCGGGTTCAGGTGGAGCCCCGTTTCGACCCGCTCGCCGACGCGCTGGTGATCGATTACGCTGCCGCGGCCGAGCAAATCTACGGCTACGAAGTGACCGCGCTGCCGCAAACGCCCCCGGGCCCCGCCTTGCGAGACGATCACGGCCCCGACGAAGAGGGCATCGCCGAACGTTATCTGCAGCTTCCCGATTCCTTGCCGGAACGGGTGCGGAATTTGGGAAAAGAGCTCGCAGCCGGCACAAGCAGCCGCTATGATACGGCTTTGGCCGTGCAGAGCTATTTGAAGAAGAACTATGCCTACAACCTGGATACCCGGCGCCCGCCGGCGGACGCCGACTTTGTCGACCGTTTCTTGTTCGAGGACAAAATCGGCTACTGCGACCATTTTTCCAGCGCAATGGTGGTGCTGCTCCGCAGCGGCGGCGTTCCGGCGAGATGGGTGAAGGGCTTTGCGCCGGGCGAACCCGAAGCGGCAGGCCGTGCTGGCCAGAACGAAACGATGCGGCGGATTACCGTGACTTACGCGGACGCCCATGCCTGGGTCGAGGTTTATTTTCCGCAGGCCGGCTGGGTGCCTTTTGATCCGACGCCCGGATTCGGCGATGCGCTTGCGGCAGGCGCCGGCAGCCCCGGCAACGCGGCCGGCGGGAACACCGGCACGGAGCTCCTCGAATGGCTGAACCAGGCGGCGGCCAGCGCGCAAAAGCTGGCGGCCGAATGGACATCGGCCGCTGCCGAAATCGCCGCCGGCTGGCGGGAAAAGCTGCAGCCTGTGCCGAATCCATTCGTTTGGACGGCCTCGCTGCTTGGCGCCGGCTTGGCGGTTTTGATCGCCCGGGAGATCGTCTGGCGCGGAAATCGGCTGCAGCTGTGGCTGTACCTGCGCCGGCCGCGCCGCAGCTTCCCGGGACGAAGCGAATTGCTGACGGCCGCCGACCGGGTGTGGCGGGAGCTTGACAAGTGTTACGGGCCCAAACCGCCGGCGATGACGGCCAGGGAATATTTGCGGTCCGCTCTGCAGGGCAGACCGGGCTTAACCGGCGCGGCCGAAGAGTTTGTGGCGATCTGGGAAAACCTCTATTACGGAGGGCGGCAGCCTGAGCGCAGGGAAAGCATGAAGTTTCTGAAGCATTGCCGGAATTTGGCCTTTCGGCGCCGCTGATTCCCGGCCCTGGCTTCCTTGACGACCTCTTTCGTCGTTTCGTATAATAGGTGTCATAATTTGAGGGAGGCTCGGTCATGAATAAGCCAAATGAAATGATTGTCGTTCTTGATTTCGGAGGGCAATACAACCAGCTGATTGCCAGACGGATCCGCGACTTGGGCGTTTACAGCGAACTACTGCCATTTAATACGCCGGTGGAGCGCCTGCGGGAGCTGGCGCCGAAAGGGATCGTGTTTTCCGGCGGACCGTCGAGCGTTTACGCCGAAAACGCGCCGCATATCGATCCGGCCGTGTACGATGTGGGCGTGCCGATCCTGGGCATCTGCTATGGCATGCAGCTGATGGCGCATCAGCTTGGCGGGAAAGTGGAACGCGCGGCAAAAAGAGAATACGGGAAAGCGGATGTCGATTTTGCCGAAAATTCGGTGCTGACCCGCGGGCTTCAGGCCAAGCAAACGGTGTGGATGAGCCATGGGGATCACGTGACGAAACTTCCCGAAGGTTTTGTGGTGGAAGCCTCCACGGAGCATGCCCCGATCGCCGGCTTTGCCAATGCCGAGCGCAAAATGTACGGCGTGCAGTTCCATCCGGAGGTCCGGCATTCGATCCACGGCAATGAAATGATCCGTAATTTCTTGTACGAAATCTGCGGCTGCGAAGGCAAATGGAGCATGGAGACATGGATCGAGGACGCGGTTCGCGACATCCGCGCCCAGGTCGGCGACAGCAAGGTGCTGTGCGCGTTAAGCGGCGGCGTCGATTCGTCGGTCGTGGCGATGCTGATTCACAAAGCGGTTGGCGATCAGCTGACCTGTATGTTCATCGACCACGGCCTGCTGCGCAAAGGCGAAGCCGAAAGCGTAATGGAGACGTTTGTCGGCAAGTTCGACATGAAGGTCGTCAAGATTGACGCGCGCGAGCGGTTCCTGTCCAAGCTGGCCGGTGTCGACGATCCGGAACAAAAGCGGAAAATCATCGGCAACGAGTTTATTTACGTGTTTGAAGAAGAGTCGCGCCGGTTTGACGATTTTAAATTTTTGGCGCAGGGCACGTTGTATACGGATATCGTAGAAAGCGGCACCGCCACGGCGCAGACGATCAAATCCCACCACAACGTGGGCGGACTTCCGGAGGACATGAAGTTCGAGCTCGTTGAACCGCTGAAGACGCTGTTTAAGGACGAGGTCCGTAAAGTCGGCGAAGAGTGCGGCTTGCCGAAGGAGATCGTGTGGAGACAACCGTTCCCGGGCCCGGGCCTGGCGATTCGCGTCCTCGGCGAAGTCACGGAGGACAAGCTGAAAATCGTCCGCGATTCCGACTACATCCTGCGCGATGAAATCGCCAAAGCGGGGCTGGATCGCGAGATTTGGCAGTATTTTACCGCCCTGCCGAACATGAAAAGCGTAGGGGTTATGGGCGATGCCCGGACTTACTCCTACACCGTAGGGATTCGCGCGGTGACCTCCATCGACGGCATGACCGCCGACTGGGCCCGCATCCCGTGGGACGTGCTGGAGAAAATTTCGGTACGGATCGTAAATGAAGTCGATAACGTCAACCGGGTCGTGTACGACATTACGTCGAAACCGCCGGCGACGATCGAGTGGGAATAGATTGTAAGAGCGTGAAGGTCTTTATTTATAAGGCTTTCACGCTCTGTTCTTGTCTATCAGCAACCATTTTGCAACCAATCCCAATTTAACCTTATTTTATTGCGTATTCCCGCCACACAAAGCTACCATCATCTTGTTTTATCTTCTTAAAACTTGAGTATTTGCCTGAAGCAGTATCATACTTCAGAACGGGTATTGTCTTGCTAACACGAGTATTACCGTCGATATAGAAGTGGCTTTGCTTGTCCCAAAAAACGTTATGATAATCGGTGTTGCCACTAATTTCAGATGTTGATACATGCCCTGCAATAATATCTTTGAAAAATTTGCCTGTTGTATGAGGGTATTTACTACAGAAATAATAATCTTCTGATCCCCATTTCCAAAGTTCTTCTGCTTCTTCATCAATGCCTGCATGAACAAATATTTGCGTGTCTGTTTCATAATAGAAAGGCAAGCCTTTAAGCCAATTTATAAGAGCAGCATCATTAAACGAACTGGCTTTGGATTCTATATCCTCTAGTAACATAAACTCATGATTTCCTGCTAAAACAATTACCTGATCTTTATGCTTTTCTTGTATTTCTTTAATGAAATATAGAATTGACAAATCTTGCGAATGAATATCGATGTAGTCACCCAATAGAATCAACTGATTATTTTCGCTCAAATCAACTAAACTAAGCGTTTCTTTGAACAGGTCCAGTTCCTCATGTATGTCGCTCATAGCGTAGATATGTACCATTATGGATTCCTCCGTAGCATCGTTTAATAAATGGATTGGAGATCAAAGTCCGCTTTGTTTTCAGGTGGTAGATCGAGCAGAGCGCAAAGGGAAGTGTCAAACTCATTCATTTTAATGTATCATTGCCACACTTTGAAAATTAGATACACCACCTCCTTTCTCAACATCAATTAAAAGGTGTTTTGTTTAGCACTTTCTAACTTCTCCATTTTGTTAGCGGGGTTAATTCAATGTTTTTTATACTTTATAGCACCAAGTCCGTCTTTGCCCTCAAATGATACATTTTTGATATTTCCATTTTCCACTGCTTCAAAAATATATCTACCAAGCAATGCAGGCGGATTCGAGATTATATCTCGCAGTACGAATTCAGACCCAGGTTCTAAACTGTTAATCGTACTTACCGCTTCTTTGTAAAGGTCAATAAAACTTACTGACGGCTTCGAAATTGACGATTTAGCAATTGTAGCTAAGACTAAATCCTTAACGTAGGAGGTCACATCTGGAAAACCCTGTTTTTCTGCCTCTTGCAAAAGGGCTTCATATTCACTTTCGTTAACTCGAAATTGTATCCTCGGGGTCATATCTAACCTTCCTTTCATTTTTTGTAGTCTACGTCACCACTTATGTCACCACTTATGTCACCACTTATGTCACCATAACCTGGAAATAAGTTTAAATAATTTCTTCCAATTTGTCAAGAACATACTAAAGAATATCTATATCACTTTCATAAATCAACGCCAGGTGAGGGGGCTGTCTAAAAGGTTCGTGTCTTGGTGTCCCTGCCTACTGCTGCCTTTGCAGGATTATCCCCTTCGTTCAGGAGCAGGGAGCAGGGGGGCTAGAGCAGGGTTCCAAAAAAGAGAGAAGAAAAAACAAAAAAGATGAGGAAAAAATGAGGCGGTTCAGGTGAGTTTTTCGGCTTGATAAGAGAACGTGAGTTTGGTATAATGAAATAAACGGAACATATGTTCGTAATTTCTTAATTCGTGGGCGAGTGAACATGGAGATCAATGCGGGAACGGAACTTCAGCCATTCAGCAGCCGTTTTAACAGCGAGCAGGACTGCATGAAGGCGCTGATCGCAATGCAGTGGCCAAACGGCTTCGTCTGCCCGCGTTGCGCTCACACCCGGTGCAGCCGTTTGACCTCCCGGCATATCCCCTTGATTCGAGTACGGAAAGTTCAAGCATCAAACGTCGGCTTTAGTCGGCACGATTTTTGAAGAAACGCATCTGCCCCTGCCCCGAGCGAAAGAAACGATTCGACAGAAATTACTGCGTATGTGTGCGGCGATTCCAGCGCTTCCTTACCGCCGGTTGAGCGCGCGCCAACCGAACCAGCCCCTTGCAGCTGCGGCCTGATCGAGAAACTGGAACGCCGAGAGGAGTTTGATGCAGATCAACTTAATGGGTAGGAGGTAGCATGAACAGTGCGGGCGTTGCTGTAAATGGATTCAGGCTACAGCAAAATCACGGTCTTTTCGTTTCCCTCGCGTCTTGTCCTTGATCTCTTGTCCGGTCTGTTTCACCTCCCCTAAACCTGATTCTTTCCCCTAAGCCAGTCTAAATTATCTCGAACCTATCTGCTTCTTCACCCAATATTTTCTTCTCCCGAGCTTGTCTGTTTCTCTACTACCTGATCAAACGGGATAATCGTGCAAAATCTCCGGACAGCAAGTATTGATCTGCCGCCCACCCCAAGCAAAGGATACTTTACTTCGTTTGGCAGTTGTTTTAGCGCTCCAAAGTAGAATTTAGAGCCATTAAAGGACGCCGTCAGGCGTTTTTTTAATATCGCTAGGAAAGATTGTTAATGCTTTTGCTCATTTTACGTATTAACATATGTGAGTTCCTTCATTACAAATTGCGCAATTTGTATAGCTGCCGGTGAAGGTAAGGTGGAAGGAGGGTGTGGATGGAAGTTATCCAGAGTAAAGTGGAACGTTACCAAAATACAGAAGAATCACGTGCGGCGATCATGTCAAAAGAGGAATTCACACAGATATACAATACGTATTTCAAACGCGTTTACAAGTATATCTATTATCGCATTAATAACCACCATGCGGCGGAGGATATTTGCAGTCAGGTGTTTGAGACCGTTATATGCAAGTATTACAGCTTTTCACCGGAAAAATCCAATTTTGAAGTGTGGTTGTTTGCTATTGTAAGAAACGCTGTAACAGACTACTTCAGGGCTCAGAAGAAAAGAAACCACTCCTCACTGGATTCTTTGCTGGAACTGATTTTTCCCAAGCCGTCTCCTGAGGAGCTGGCGATTCGCGAGGATAATAACCAGGCACTGTTCAAGGCTCTCGCTAAGCTGCGAGAGAAGGAGCGTAACATCATTGCAATGAAATACGGGGCTGGACTGAAAAATTCAGAAATTGCACAGATCATGGGTGTCAGTGAGTCCAACATTGGCGTTGTACTGTACAGAAGCCTAAAAAAACTGCATCTTTCCTTACAGGCGGGGGGATTCAAAATATGAACAAAAAAAATAATCTCACAGAATTCAGCAAGACCATAGAACTGCTTGAGAAGGCAGAACAGGAGAGCGGCACCTCCAAAGAAAGGATTTATAACCGCTTGATATACAAGCTGGATCATGAAGCTATTAAACCCCAATCAAGGGAAAAGGACGGGATAACGATGAAAAAAAGCAGTTGGAGAACAGCGGCGGTGATTGGCGGTGCGGTAATTTGTTTGGGCGGGGCATTTTCTACAACCAGCTATGCACAGGAAATGTTCCAGTCCATCATGGCAAAGTTTAAGGTGGGGAATCTCGAAATCACGCAATACGATAAGGAAATTCCTCCTGCTTCTACGTCTTTCACTCCATCTGAAGATGGAAGAGGCGAGCGAGACGGCGTTATTGAATTGCCGGCTGCGGCCAAACTGACGATAGATGAAGCCCGTGCAGCGCTTGGAATGAACTTTCCGGCCCCGGATTGGGTGGCAGACTATAAGTTTGTAAACAGTGTTCTTCAGGGCACCAGCATGGTCGAATTGCAATACAATTCAGGGGATAAAGCTGTCAACTTTCTGATTTCCAAGGGTGGAGAAAACGGAATCGGCACTACCGAAGATGTGAAAGTAGAGGACATTAACGGGACTACGGTCTATTTTGCCAATGGAATTGTGATTTGGGAAGAGGAAGGCTTTACAGTTGAACTGTATTCCCAAACCGATTTTGACAAGACCACACTCGGGAAAATCATCGGCAGCTTTAGCATTGGCGCTCCGGTTGAGCCCTTAGAGGCTGACGTGGTGAATAAGAATGTGGAGAAGAGCAAAGGTGCAGTAGCTGCCTCGGCCCCGGCCGTAGATTGAGGCGCAAAATAAAGTGAAGCCAAAAAACGGAAAGACGTTGCCAGCAATTTGGGTAGCGTCTTTCCGTTTTTCTTACGAACTAGGCCAATATGCCTTTGGCCCGGGCTTCCTTGATCCATGCCGGAAATTCGTTGAGAAGCCGGTCATACAGCTCTTCGTCGCTGATGCTCGAAATATCGTCCAGCGCAAAGAAATTAGCGTTATCGATATAGCGCCCGGGCATTTCGTCCAGTTTCTGCAGCACCCCGTAATTGGCCCGTCCCAAGCCGACAAATTGCCAAAACAAATTTTTGGTGGAACTTTCGGTAATAAGCCGGGAAATTTTATTTTTTTGGCCAACTCCGCCGTCGCTAAAGAAGATAATGTAAGTCGGTAAACTTACATTAGGCTCTTCCACCGTGTACTTGCGGATAATATCCTCCATCACCGGAGGCTCATTGTTCGTGCCGCCTTTGCTGCCTAAAGTATATGTACGGGCAATGTAATTTTCATAGTCTCTGGCCGTAACGCTCGGCGCCCGCAAATAATCTTTGGCGAAAAACCACACATCCAGCTCGCCGTTATCGTCAAACGCCGCGGCAATCGCCAGTATGCGTTCAAAGGCTTCCTGCACGATACCTTTGCGGTACAGGTGATACATGGAGCCCGACGCGTCAAAAACAACGGCCACACGCGCTTTGATCGGCTCGATTTTCTTTTTCTCGAGAGTCAGCGTTACTTTTCGTTTGAGCAGATCGATTTTGGACAGATTCAGAGGTGCGGGCGCAGGATTCGGGCTTGGAGCGGGGGCAGGAGCAGCCGGCGCCGATGCCGCAGCCGCTTCGGCTGCAGCGTTATCCTCCACCTCCACACCAAACGACTCGGCGAGTGGCTTCAGTCCTCCGAAAAATCCCCGTCCGATGGCGCGGACTTTGAAGCCGCCCTGGTATTTATAGATTTTTATGAAAATAAGGGCCGTTTCTTGCGTAGCCTGGGTAATCTCATAAACTACTTGCTGGGAGCCGGCTCGAACAATGGCTTGGCATTTCTGCACCTGCGCGAAGGTTCCCGCTTCAAGGGTAGCGGTAAATACGCATTTTTCCACGGGAGCCTGACGAAGCTTGTGCGTATCGACCGCAAAAGAACTTTTCAAATTTTCGATCTGCTGCAAAACCACACTCCGCTGCGGATCGGCAGTTTGATTATAGAAAACAAAATAGTCGTCCGCAGGCACCTTGCCGCCCTCGTTCACCATAAAGCAGCTGACATCGAGCGCTGACGGAGCCGAGGCGCATTGAATGGTGATTTGCAATTGATCCGATTCATGAAGGCCGGTGTTTTGTCCCGTATTTAGGCTAACGATAGGATTTTCCATTGTGATTTCGCCTCTTCCTCTACTGGTGATTATTAGTAGCTATATAGATTCTGAGGGAAATGTTTCCACAAGTCAATTGTTTGGCCGGATCTGTCTTCAGGAAACGGCGATCGGGTCGCGGACGATTTTAACTTCGTAAAACGTAATTTTATTGTTCAAAATATAATCCGGCATGCTGTTTCGTCCGGAGTGGGATTCGCGGAAGGCGTCGCTTTGCGTCCACCGGTGGAAATCCTCCTTCGTGTTCCAGCGGGTGCTGACCGTTACTTCATCGTATTCTTTCGTGTTTTCGGTCAGCATCACTTCCAGGCCGAGAAAGCCTTCCATCAATTCCACCTTGCCGGTTTTGTTGAAACGCTCGATGAGCTTGCCGGCTTCCCCTTTTTTAATTTGGCTTGTGTTCGTAACGATAATCATCTCGAGTTCTCCTCCTTATCGGAAATGGAATGCAAAGGAATAACGACCAGTTCGTTTTCCTCAAATTTGACTCTGGCTTCAATGTCATAAACGCCCCGGAAAAAAGCTGCGGTAAGCACCTCCTGCGGGGGCCCCTTCGCCACGACTGCGCCCTGTTTCATGGCGATCAGGTAATCGCAATATCTGGCGGCCTGCTGCAAATCGTGCAGCACCATAACCATCGTGATTCCGAAGGTTTCGTTGATTTGCTTTAAATGTTCGAGAATCTCCAGCTGACGTGCGATGTCCAGGTAGGTGGTCGGCTCGTCAAGCAGGAGCATATCCGTTTTTTGGGCCAACGCCATGGCGATGCGTACCTTTTGCTGTTCACCTCCCGATAAAGTATGGAAAAGCCGATCCGCGTGCCCACTGGTGCCCGTAACGCTCATCGCCCACTCGATGATCCGCCGGTCCTCATCGTTCATTCGCTGGCGGAATAAGCGTTTGTATGGGTACCGCCCGTAAGCGACAAGCTCGCGCACGGTCAAGTTCGGAAGAAACGCGCCGCTTTGCGGAAGCATCGTTAATTTTCGCGCGAATTCGGCGCTCCCGTATTGACGGATCGGTTTGCCGTCCATCCGGATATCCCCGCCGTGAATCCTGAGCAGACGGGACAGTGTTTTTAATAGAGTCGATTTGCCCGAACCGTTGGGCCCGACGATCGCCGTCATCTTTCCTTTCGGAAAAACAACGGAAACTTCGCGCAGCGAAAACATGCCGTGACTCGCGGAAATTTCCAGTGTCTCTAAGGCCGTCATTACATCATCCTCCGTTTTTTTAGCAGGAACAGGAAAAAGGGCGCTCCCAATCCGGCAAGCAGCACGCCGACCGGCAGCTCAATCGGATCGAACCAGGAGCGGGCCGCGATATCGGCGAACAGGACCAGCGCCGCTCCCCAAAGGATCGATAACGGCAGCAGAAAGCGGTAATCCTCCCCGGCCAGCATGCGAACGGCATGCGGCACGACGAGACCGACGAAGCCGACCAGACCGGCGACACTGACGGCTGCGCCGGCCAGCAGCGACGAAAGAGCAATGAGGACAAACCGATGCAGTTCGACCCGTTGACCCAGCAGACGGCTTGCATCGTCGCCAAGCAGCAGCAGGTTGGCCGGTTTGATCGCCAGGATGCTGAGCAAAAGACCGGCGGCCGCGTAGGGCAGCATGAATAGCAAATGCGACCAGCTTCGCCCGCTCAGCCCTCCCGCCAGCCAGGGGAGCACCGCCTGAACCCGATCGCTGTACATCACCATCACCGCATTCATGGCCGCGCCGAGCAGGGCGTTGACGGCAACCCCGGCCAGAATGATCTTGAAGGGCGAGGTACCGTTATCCCAGGACAGCAGATAAACAGCCAGGGAGGTTATTAGCGCTCCGGCAAACGCAATGAGCGGCAGCATATAGCTCCATTCGGGAAAAATCAGCATGCCGGCAATGGCCGCGATCCCGCCGCCCGACATCACGCCGATAATGCCCGGGTCGGCCAGCGGATTTTTCATCACCCCCTGCAAAAGACTCCCCGCTGCCGCAAGGCAAGCGCCGACCAGCATGGCAATCAACACGCGGGGAAGCCTGAGGTTCACGATAATCGTCTCGTATTGCGCCGTGCTTTCGGAGGTCAGCGCCTGCCAAACGGACGAGAGGGGAACCGGGACCGAGCCGTAAGACAAACCGTAAGCAATAAGCATCAGGAGGACCGCCGGGGCAAGAATGAGCAGGACATATTTCCGTTTTGTTTGTTTCAGCCGGCCCATCAAGAGGTTCCGCCTTTCAGCAAACTGTGGAGCAACTCGACCGATTCGGTCACCCGGATACCTGGATTGGTGCCGAACAGATCCGCCGGAAGCACTTCAACCCGGTTATGCTTGACGGCGTCGATTCCGCTCCAAGCTTCGTTTTGCTGCAGTTCTTTAAGCAGACCCTGCTTGACTTTGCCGGCGTCGCCATGGGTCATGATAAAAATATATTGCGGGTTGGCTTGGGCAATCCGCTCGACGTTTAATTGGGCGTACTGCGGGAATTTGTCGAGTCCGGGAAAATCCCCGGCGATGTTGGCGCCGCCCGCGTAAGCCAAAATATCCCCGCCGAGCGAGTTCGGCAGCGCGGCCATGTATGTGCCGGGAGCGCCGTAGACCAGGAGCGCTTTCGGCTTATCTGTTTCCTCCGCGGCGGCTTGATAGGCGGCCAACTGTTCATCAAGGTCCGCGACCAGTTGCTCTGCCCGTTCGGTCTGCCGCAGCATTTGTCCGAACAGCCGAATCTGCTCTTTGATGTCCGCAATCGAGTTGGCAGAGGTCAGCACCATTTGGGAGCCCAGGTTCTCGATAACCGCGGCGTCCTGAGCGTTGAGCGCGGCGTTGCCAAGCACGGCATCGGGGGCCAGCATGGCGATTTTTTCAAAATCGATCTCATGCGATGTCCCGATCTGTTCCACCTTTTTCAGAGAACCCGGCAAAGGCTCTGAAATTCCGCTAGTTTCGCTGACCGTCGGCCGCCCCACGATCATCCCGCCCAACGCATAGGCGATATTCAAATCCCCGCCGCTTAGGGCGACAATCTTTTGTGGCACCCGGTCGAATGTAATCCGTCTTCCCGCAAAATCCTCGATCACTACCGCGGCCCCGGCCGGGCTGTGTTCGCCCGACTCGGAGGGGGGGATGGACCCCGGCGCTTGACATCCGGATAAGCTTAGCCAAATGGCGGCAAGCATAAACCAACGGCTTTTCACGTATACCTCCTAGAAACTGACATGTGAATTTTTCAAGACAAATGATAATGAATATCATTCTCACTGTCAATAAAATTTTAATAATTACTTTTGGAAAAAGACAGGATTTAAATTAAAAATTTTAATATTGACAAATTCGAAATGGTTGAGATAGCATTTGAGACAGCACACGGTTAGTTTTGTCGGTGTGGCTAATTGCAAGGGATTGGAGGGATTAAATGGGTAAGCGCATATGAGTTTGTTTGGTTGTCGTTCGTTGTCGGAGAGGCTGAAAATCGAAGTGAATAGGGCGGTTTTTTTTTAAGCATCTATTGAGAATGATTATCATTATTAACTGAATTAATTATTGAATTAGGGAGGTTTTTCTCATGATAAAAGGGTTGGGTAAACGGTTTTCCGCATTGGTGCTTGCCGGTATTTTGTCACTGCTGGTTATCCCGGCGGCATTGGCTGCCGTCAACTTGGCAGACGGGACTTATTCGGTAAATTATACAGTACTTAAAGCGGACAGCGATACGGCATCGATGGCCGATACCTATTTCGCCAAACCCGCTACTGTTGTTGTGGAGAACGGAGAGGTTTATGCGCAGGTTCAATTGAACTCTAGCAGTTGGATTACAAAGCTTGAGGTGGAACAAGGAAGAACGTTTGTGGAAGCGCAAACCGTCAGCTCAAACAGCGCCGCCAACACAAGAGTCGTTCAATTCCCGCTCGAAGGATTAACGAGCCCGACGAATGCCAAAATTACCGTTTCCATTCCGGCGATCGGATATTCCGGCTATTATGACATTCGCTTGGCTTTTGACGAAAGTTCGGCTGCAGCCCAATAATTTGTGGAGTGTTGCAGCTTAAGAGGAGGAAGTCATGAAGCATCAAAGCACTATTTCGCCGCTTCGAGTTGCTGCGTTTCTTACCTGCGCGTTTTTGCTGGCAATTTTGCTGTTCACAAGCAGGGCTCAGGCCGCATCCGTCCTCCGGGACGGTACATACACGATTGATTACACGGTGTTGAAAGCGGAAAATGATTCGGTGTCGATGGCAAACGATTATTGGGAGAAGCCGGCAACGGTGCATGTCAAGGACGGGAAAATGCAGGTCGAAGTAACGCTGAACCACAGCGCATGGATTACGGAATATAAGGCGCCTTCAAACGGTGGGTTTGCAGATGTGGAGGTCGTGAAAGAAGACCCGGCCGCGGACACACGGTTGGTGCGTTTTCCGGTGGCCGATTTAACCGTTCCGTTGGAATCAAAGATTCATGTGACGGTCGAATCCGTCGATTACGACCATGACTATACGATTCGCTTAAGCTTTGACGAAGACAGCCTGAAGGAAAGCGAAAGCGCGGCGAGTTCAAAAGCGGAAGCTTCCGTGGACAAAGGAAATTCTCCATCTCCAGGCTCGGCAGCTGCCGTCCCGGAGAAGCCCGCGAGCGAACGGACCGGCAAATCGGCGGCTTTGAACAACGCAGGTGACGAGACGGGGGATTCCGCGAGCGAAACGGGCTCGGGCGACCGGGAAATTCCGAATCCGAAAACAGGAGACAGGACTCCGGTTTTGGCGCTTATTTTGTTGTTTATCGTTTCGTCGGTATTTGTTTTCCGGCAGGTGTTAACAGCCGAGAGGAACAAAAAATAGTACGTTCGAAAATCAGTATGAGCAGGAGGCCAGAATTTGAACAAGTTGTTTAGTAAATCGGCGGCAGCCGTTTTTGCGATTGCAGTTTTATTGTTATCCTTATTCCCTCAAGCCCCGGCTCGTGCGGCGTCCGACCTGGCTGACGGAGTGTACAGCATCGATTACTCGATTTTGAAGGATGGTACGACCCAAGCCTCGGTCATGGAAACATATGTGGAGAAGCCAGGGACGCTGACCGTGGAGAACGGGGTGCAGTATATGTCGTTTACGCTCAAGCAAAGCAAGGAAATTACGAGCTTTCAGGTTGAGCAGGACGGCGCGTTGCAGGAAACCGTTACACTCAGTACTTATGAAGAGGGGAATACGCGGGACATCCAGTTTAAAGTCGATGATCTGTCCGCGACGCTAAACGGTTTCGTCACCATCGAATGGCCGGAATTCAACTATTTCAACTCCTATGACGTTGATCTGGCGTTTGACACGGACAGCATTACGCTCATTTCGGGCGGCGATCCGGATGACAATCCATCCACCGGCAACCCGGATGACGATCCATCAACGGGTACCCCGCCGGACGACACTCCATCGGATGGCGGATTAGCGGACGGAAAGTATAGCATCGGCTATACGATCTTGAAGGATGGCACGGCTGAAACTTCGGTCATGGACGAGTATACGGTGAAGCCGGGGACGCTGACGGTGAAGGACGGCGTGCAGTATGTATCGTTTACGCTCAAGCAAAGCAAGGAAATTACGAACTTCAAGGTGGAGCAGGACGGTCAACTCCAAGAGACGGTCACGCTTAGCACGTATGAAGCGGAGAACACGCGGGACATCCAGTTTAAAGTGGATGATCTATCGGCGGCGTTAAACGGGTACGTCACCATTGAATGGCCGGAATTCAACTATTTCAACTCCTATGATGTCGACCTGAAGTTTGACACGGACAACATTACGCCGATCGATAATGGCGGAAATCCGGGCGGCAATCCGTCGACCGGGAATCCACCGGTTGTTAATCCACCGGTTGTTAATCCACCGGTTGTCAATCCGCCGGAGGGTCCCATCGATCCAGACAATTTGGCAAACGGAAAATACACCATCATGTTCAAGTTTTTGAAATACGGAACGAGTAGTCCATCCGTGATGGACGGGTACGTGCAGCATCCCGCGATTTTGGAAGTAAGCGGAAGTAATTATTATATCTACATGACTTTTAAGCAAAGCGAAGAAATTACCGGTTTTAAAGTCGGGGACGAGGAAGTTGATACGGTCGGCACCGATGAAACGGCGAATACGCGGGTCGTGAAATTCAGAGTGGATAACCTGAAAGAAATCGCGGATGCCTGGGTTAAGATCGAATGGCCGGAGTACAATTACTTCAATTCGTATGATGTGCAGATTCAATTTTATCCGGATTCGATCGGCGAGCTTGACGCAGCTGACGACTTTACCCTTTTAAACGGGAACATGGTAACACCCGTTGCCAAACAAGATTTCGTGCTGAAGGACGGAAAATATTCTATCGGTTATACCATCTTGAAGAAAGGTACTCTGGAAACCGCAGAGATCGACGAATACGTTGTACATCCCGGTATGCTTGCGGTGCAGGACGGCAAGCAGCAGGTCTCTTTTGAGATGAAGCAGAGCAAGGAAATCGTCAGCTTTAAAACGAAACAAAACGGAACTTTAGCCGAGACTAAGACGTTAAGCGAGGATAAAGCGAACAATACGAGAGTTGTCGGGTTTGAAGCCGCGAATTTATCGAGCGCGCTCGATGCCTGGGTGAAAATCAAGCGGCCCGAAGGCTACTTTAACGAGTATGATCTGCAAGTCAAGTTTGATGTGGACAGCATTGCTCCGCTATCCGCCGCAGTGAATGCCACTAATCCCGATATTACGGATCATACCGAGGAAGAAACAGCAAATGCACCGGCTGCCTCCCCGCAGTCCAGGAACTTTACGGACACGGAAGGGCATTGGGCCAAGGAAAATATTGCCCGGGCCGCCGCTTTAGGCATCGTTACGGGTTATGCCGACGGTTCTTTCCGCCCTGATATCAGTGCAAGCAGATCGGAATTGGCGGTAATGCTCAGCCGGGCGTTGCAGCTGGATAGCAGGGAACCCTCCTTGCCGTTTGCCGATAAGGACAACTTTCCTGGGTGGAGCCAGGAAGGAATAGGCCGGGCCGTTAGCGCGGGGATCATTTCCGGTTATGAAGACGGAACGTTTCGCCCGCAAGCAAGAGTAACCCGTACGGAAACGACCGTCATGATCGTCCGCGCCATAAATGGCGCCGAAGGCAACGCTGGCAAACCCGGCTTTAAAGACGTCAGCGAGATACCGGAATGGGCACTTCCGCAAGTCTCCGCTGCCGCCCGGCTAGGTTTGGTGCAAGGAGGACCGCAACAGTTGTTTGCGCCGAACGCTCAAATAACACGCGCTGAAGCGGTTACTCTGATTCTTAACATGCTGGATACGCAAAATCAGAGCTGAGCATTACTCAGGTTTATATTACCGAAATCCTATTGAAAAAGCGATAGAGCTTGAAGAAACGCGGGGCAAGTTTGTCCTCTAGCTGGAAGGGCGCCGGACAACAGGTGTCCTTCCAGCCTTTTTTTGATGACGATACCTTAGCATTTACATAAGGCGAAAAGGAGCTGTGAGAAAACATGCGCACGGCCGTTGGCGTCATTTGCAGCCTGGCTTTACTGTGCCTGCTCTGGGGATGCTCATCCGGGCAAGCGACGGAGCAGAAGAACCAAACGGGATCGGCCGAAACGGCTTCCGCCGAACCTAAGGCTGCCGACCACCGCATTGTCGCGACGACGGTTGCGATCACGGAAATTATGGACGCGCTTGGAGTGGAACTGATCGGGATTCCGACGAGTTCGAAGGAACTGCCCGAACGGTATGCAGGGGTCACAGAGGTTGGGAACCCAATGAATCCGAATATGGAGATCATTAAAGGACTTGCTCCAACGGAGGTGCTGTCGGTGACTACACTGCAATATGACCTGAAACCTGTATTCGCGAACGCCGGCATAGAAGCGAAGTTTATTGATTTAACCAGTCTGGAGCGGATGGAGCAGGCCATTCTTGATCTTGGCGAGCAATATGATCGCCAGAAAGCCGCCGGGGCGCTGGTTGCATCCGTGGACGATAAACTGAAGGAAATCCAGGCGGAAGTGGCGGATCGGCCAGCTCCGACGGTGCTGATTTTGCTTGGTGTTCCCGGCAGTTATTTGGTAGCCACCGAGCACTCTTACATCGGCGATCTGGTCGCTAGGCTCGGCGGAAAAAATATCGTTCAAGGCGAAGAAGTGGAGTATTTGGCCTCCAATACGGAGTATTTGCAGCAGGCCAATCCGGACATCATCTTGCGGGCGGCGCACGGGATGCCGGATGAAGTGGTGGAAATGTTCAATGAAGAATTTCAAACCAATACGGTTTGGAAACATTTCAGCGCTGTCCAAAACGGCAGAGTCTACGATCTGGAGGAAAGATTGTTCGGGACGACGGGCAACCTCGCCGCCGCCGAGGCGCTGGAGGAACTGAAGGCGATGATGTACCCATGAGCGATATAAAAGAGGTTGTACTAATAAGGAGAAAAATTTCCATCATGAACAAAATAACTTGGAGTTTCATAACCGTGACCGCGCTTCTGCTTGCGATGGCGGTATATTCTGCCGTTACAGGGAGTTTGCAGGCGGGACCATGGGAACTCGTGCAGGGCCTGTTTACGGGAACGAACGAAAAGGTTGAGATTATCCGCGATCTGCGGCTGCCCCGGATCATTATCGCCGTTTTTTCGGGAGCGGCTCTGGCGGTCGCAGGCGTTCTGTTTCAGGCGGTGATGCGCAATCCGCTGGCGGATGCGGGCGTGATCGGCATTTCCTCGGGCGCGGGGTTTTCATCCCTCATTTTGGTGACTTTATTGCCCCAGTGGTTTTTCTGGTCCCCGTTGTTTGCTTTTTTGGGGGGCGTTGTCGCCTGCGCGCTGGTGTTCCTGCTTTCATGGAAGTCCGGGCTCAGTCCCATTCGGATCATTCTGGTCGGCGTTGCGGTGAATGCGATGTTCAGCGGTTTAAACGAAGCTTTTCTGGCGATTTGCAGCTATCTGCAAACCGGACTGAGCGCCGAAGCCGCTTCCTATACCGCATATATTTCTCTCAAAACCTGGGACGATGTCCGCATCATGCTGCTTTACGGAAGCTTGGGGCTTTTGGCCTCGCTGTGCCTCAGCACCTGGTGCAATCTTTTGTCGCTTCAAGATAAAACGGTGCACAATCTTGGCCTGAACGTCACAAGCGCCCGTCTGATCATTTCGGCTGTCGCCGTATTCCTGGCCGCCGTGACCACGGCGGTGGCCGGAATCATCGCCTTTGTGGGGCTGCTGATTCCCCACATTGCGCGCAGATTGGTCGGCTCCGATCACCGGGCGCTGATTCCATTTTCCGCGCTTGCCGGAGCGCTGCTGATATTGTCGGCCGATACGCTGGGAAGAACGCTGGTGCCGCCCAACGAATTGCCGTCCTCGATCATCATGTCGGTGATCGGCGGGCCTGTTTTAATATTTTTGTTGAGGAAGGGCGGGCGAGTCCGTGGAAATTAAAGAGGTTACTTTTTCGTACAATCGGATATACGACCACCTGCGCGGGATTAGCGAGAACATCGAACAAGGGAAAATCACGACGATTATCGGTCCGAACGGCTGCGGAAAGTCAACGCTGCTTGGCGTCATTTCCACCAATTATGTGGCGAACCGGGGAGAAATCATGCTGGACGGAAAAAGGCTGAACAGCTACAGACCAAAGGAACTGGCGCGCAGGCTGGCGATTGTCCATCAGCATAACGAAGCGCCGGACGATCTGACGGTGGAGCGGCTGGTGCGATACGGCAGGCTGCCTTACCAAGGGCTGCTGAAATCGGATCGCGAAGCGGATGAGGCGGCCGTAAACTGGGCGTTATCATGCACGAATTTGGAAGATAAGCGGCAGTTCCTGGTCGGGGAGCTTTCCGGCGGAGAGCGGCAACGGGTTTGGATTGCGCTGGCGCTGGCCCAGAAGTCACCGTTTTTGTGCCTGGATGAGCCTACGACCTATCTGGACATTTATTACCAGATGGAAGTTCTGGAATTGATCCGGCAGCTTAACGTCCGGCACGGGTTGACGATTTTGATGGTCTTGCACGACATCAATCAGGCGATCCGGTACAGCGATAAAATCATCGTCATGAGAAACGGGGAAATCGTGGCCTCGGGGCCGCCGGAACAGGTGATTACCAAAGAAACCGTCCATGCGGTTTACGGCGTGGACGTTGCGCTGCGGACCGATCCCGAAGCGGGATTATACATCGTTCCCATCGGAATTTGAGGTGAAGGAGATTCGGAAAACATTTTTTTCGGTGTTATGCTGGAGCGTATTTTTGTATTCCGGATACGAATTGGCGCACCTAACGCTCGACAGCGTCCACAGCAGCCAGCTCCGCAGCGAAACTCACTGGCTGTATACGGAAGCAGGTCCCGGCATCGGCGGAGCCGGCGGATCGGACGCTGCCGCCGCCCCCCAGGATTCCCCGGAGCCTGTTGTTCGCTCAAAGTTTCACGGCCTGCTGGCGCTTAATGCCGATACGGCCGGCTGGATCGAGATCAAGGACACGAACATTTCGTATCCGGTGGTGCAGGGGGAGGACAACGACTACTACCTGAAGCATGATTTTAAGGGAGAGCGTTCCAAAGCGGGAAGCATTTTTATGGATTTCCGCAATCAACTCGGAGAGGCGCCTGACAAGAACATCGTGCTTTACGGCCACCGCATGAAGGACGGCACGATGTTCGCCGGTTTGCGCGCTTACCTGGAGCGGGATTTTTTTGACGAACATCGGGTTTTCCGGTTTGAAACGCTGTATGAGGAATATGAGGTGGAAGTGTTTGCGGTGTACCGGACGACGACGAGTTTCAATTATATCCGGACTTCGTTTGCGGATGATCGTGAATTTTTGAACTTTGTTGATGAAATCAAGGAACGTTCCATTTATAAAACGGACGCCGACATCGGGGAAAATGACGTTATTTTAACTTTGTCCACTTGCGATTACCTGCTTGATGCGGAAGAGGGCAGGCTGGTGCTGCAGGGGAAATTGATCGCACGATAGGGGAATTCCGAGAGAGAAGAGCGCCTTCGGGCCACAACTCATGTTGGGGAGATGGGATATGAAACATGTATTTGTCGGATTAGGTTTTTTATTCGTTGGTATCGGGGGATTGGGCATTTTATTGCCTGTGCTGCCGACCACGCCTTTTCTGCTCTTGGCGGCGTTCTTTTTTTCCAAAGGTTCGAAGAAGTTCAATGACTGGTTTCTGTCGAGCCGGCTGTATAGGAAATATTTGCGGGATTTCGCAGAATCCCGTTCCATGCCGCTAAGGACCAAGCTAAGTATCATGGCATTGGCTTCTGTACTGCTCGCCATTGTCTTTATTTTTACGCAAAATTTGCACGTCCGGTTGTTGATTGGGTTAGTGTGGATCATCAAAACGTATTATTTTATTTTCCGCATCAAAACGGCTCCCAAGCCGCTTAGAGGAGGGGCTGCGAAATGATCAACGGCAGATTGCTGGCTTTAGTCCGCAAATCCGGCTATTATATCGGGTTGATCGTATTGATCAACTGGACCAGTCTGCTGTGCAGCGTTGCGGCTGTGGGAGCAATAGGTTATTTACTGCAGCAGGCTTGGGAAAATACGCTGACCGGATCTGCCGTAACCTGGGCCGCCTCCATCGTTCTCATCGCCATTGCGATTCGTTTTGTCTGCCATTATGGAGCGGCCGTGCTATCATACCGGGCTTCCGTCAACGCCAAAAAGGAATTGCGGTCGCGGATTTACCGGAAGCTGCTGAGACTGGGTTCCACATATACCGAAAAAGCTTCCACAGCGGAGATGATCCAGTTGGCGGTGGAAGGGGTGGAGCAGCTGGAAACGTATTTCGGCAGATACCTTCCGCAATTATTTTACAGTTTGTTGGCTCCGGTTACGTTGTTTGCGCTGCTGTCCTGGATCAGTCTTAAAGCCGCGGTGATTCTGCTGATCTGCGTTCCTCTTATTCCGCTTTCGATTATCACCGTAGTTAAGATCGCCAAGAAGTTATTCGGCAAATATTGGAAAAGTTATTCCAATCTTGGCAACGCTTTTCTGGAAAACTTGCAGGGGCTTACCACGCTTAAAGTCTATGGGGCGGACAAACGCAAACATGAAGAAATGAACGCGGCGGCGGAGCGCTTTCGCAAGATGACCATGAGCGTGCTGACGATGCAGCTGAATTCGGTTGCGGTCATGGATTTGGTCGCCTACGGAGGGAGCGCCGCTGGCATCATCATTGCCGGCCTCGAGCTTGCCGCAGGTAATATACGGCCGGGAGCGGCTTGCCTCATCATCTTGCTGTCCGCCGAGTTTTTTCTCCCCATGAGACTGCTCGGGTCATATTTCCACATTGCGATGAACGGCATGGCCGCCAGCGGCAAAATCTTCAAATTGCTGGATTTGCCGGAGGAAGAGCGGAAGAACGGGATATTGCAAGGGGCGGATATACGCTTTCACAAGGTTGGCTTTTCGTACGGCGGAAACGAGCCTGCCCTTCAAGACATTACATTGGACATCCCGCAAGGCGGCTTCGTCGCTATCGTTGGGGAATCCGGCTCCGGCAAAAGCACCTTGGCCGCTTTGCTGCAAGGGGCCCGCAAGGGCTATGGTGGTTCCCTGACCATCGGAGGCATGGAAGTTCGTGAAGCAGGCGAGGAAAGCCTGATGCAGGCGGTGACTTTGGTCAGCTACAACAGCTATATTTTCAAGGGGAGTGTCGAAGACAATCTCAGGATGGGAGCTCCTGAAGCTTCAGAGCAGCAGATGCTCGATGCGCTGCGCAGCGTGAAGCTGGATGAATTTATACTCCTGCAAGGGGGCTTGTCCTGGAAACTGGAGGAGCAGGGTTCGAACCTTTCGGGGGGCCAGCGCCAACGTTTGGCGTTGGCCAGAGGGCTGCTGCATGACAGCCCTATATATGTCTTTGACGAAGCAACCTCCAATATCGATGCGGAGAGCGAAGAGATTATCATGGAGGCCATGCGCTCATTGGCGGGGAGCAAAACGGTGATTGTGATTTCCCATAGGCTCGCGAACGTAGTCGGGGCGGATCAAATCATAGTCGTTCATGCCGGTAAAATTGCCGAATGCGGCACCCACAAGCAACTTTTGGAGAAAAACGGACAATACGCCCGGCTGTTCAGCAGCCAGCATGCTATTGAAAACTATGGAAGGAGGGAGAAGGTCTATGTCTAGAGGGAGGATTGGCCTTACGTTTAAGCTGCTGGCTCTGACGGGACCGCTTGTTCCTTTCCTGCTGCTTACCATTTTCCTGGGAGTTCTTGGTTTCCTGGCGGCCATCGGAATTGTTGTATTCGGCGGTTATGCGGTATTAAATGCAGCGGGTACGGTGGACGTTCCCGGCATCAAAACATGTTTCGCCGTTATCGCCGGATGCGCTGTGTTGAGGGGAGCATTTCGTTATGGAGAGCAGTTATGCGGACATTACATTGCTTTTAAGCTCTTGGCCGTGATCCGGGATAAGGTTTTTGGAGCGCTGCGCAGACTTGCGCCCGCCAAGCTGGAAGGCCGGGATAAGGGAAACCTGATTTCTATTATTACGAGCGATATCGAGCTGCTTGAGGTTTTTTATGCCCATACCATAGCTCCCGTTGCTATTGCGGTCGTGTTATCTTCGGTCATGACAGTATTTATTGCACAATACAGCTACGAGCTCGCGGCGATCGCCGCTCTGGCTTACTTGGCGGTAGGGTTGCTCATTCCCGCCATGGCTTCGCGGTTGGACAAAGGGCACGGAAATGTGTATAAACGCCGGTTCGGTGAATTGAGCAGCTATTTTTTGGACAGCCTGAGGGGGATGAAAGAAAGTATTCAATACGGTTGCGGAGAAAAACGCCTCGATGTGATCGATCGCATGTCGGATGAACTGGATGCCGAGTTCAAGGGGTTAAAGAGGCATGAAGGGGCGGTCAAAGCGGCAACGGACACGGCTGTGATCGGATTTTCGTTTTCCATTCTGCTGGCTGGTCTCGGTCTGCTTTCCGCCGGCCGAATCGGCATAGACGGAGTGGTCACTTCCACGGTTGCTTTATTCAGTTCCTTTGGTCCTGTCGTAAGCCTTAGCAATTTGTCCAACAGCCTTTTATTGACTTTTGCCAGCGCCGGAAGAGTTCTGGACTTGCTGGATGAACCAGAGCAAACGCCCGAGGTTACGGGAGGGCCGGATGTTGCTTTTGCCGGGGCTAAATGCATGGAGGTGGCCTTTGGTTATGGGAAGGAGCCTGTTCTGGAAGACGTCAATTTGACCGTCGCTTCCGGCCACATCGTCGGCATCACGGGAAAAAGCGGATCCGGCAAATCGACCCTGTTGAAGCTGTTGATGCGTTTCTGGGACGCGGATAGGGGGCGGATTTGTATCTCCAATGAAGACATTAGAAACGTGAATACGGAAAACCTGCGGAGCCTGCAGAGCTATGTCACCCAGGATACATTTTTGTTTAACGACACCATAGAGGCCAATATCAAGATAGGCAGGCCGGATGCGTCGAGGGAGCAGCTGGAGGAGGCAGCCAAGAAGGCGTCCGTTTATGAGTTTATCCAATCGCTGCCTCAAGGCTTCGAAACGACGGTTGGGGAACTGGGGGACAGGCTATCGGGCGGAGAGCGGCAGAGAATCGGGCTTGCCCGGGCGTTTCTCCATGATGCCCCGCTAGTGCTGCTGGATGAGCCTACCAGCAATTTGGACGCTTTAAATGAAGCCCTCATTTTGAAATCGTTGAAGGAGGAAATTAAACATAGGACGATTGTGCTGGTCTCCCACCGAAGCTCCACCCTGAGAATTGCCGACGAGTTTTATCATATGGCGGACGGGAGGATTTCTTAAAACTATAGGTATAGATTTGGAGATATTCCGAACAATAATTGAAGATGGTGCATATATTATTCGTATTTCTATTGACAAGCCCTGCAGCTAGCCCTAAAATAGCGGAGTAGAGCGCGATATTAAATTGCGGATCTCTCATTGGGAAAAGCGACAACAACAGTTAAATCTTTTTCGTATAATTCCCGGAATCGGCCCGGAAGTCTCTACGAGGTCACCGTAAATGATCTTGCTACGAAGAGAAGAAGCGGCGCAGGGCTTAGGCGTGGAAAAGCGAGTTTCGGGTTTTTCCGGAAAGCCTATGCGGTTCTCATGCTTCTTCTGGCTTACGGGACCCGGGGAACATTTATTGACCTCGGGCTTTTTGTCGTTTTCCGACTCATTGTTAAGGGGGAGAATTTTTCTTATGGATCGGTTCTTTAAGCTTAAGGAACACGGCACGAATGTAAGAACGGAGATTATAGCGGGGATCACCACGTTCATGACGATGGCTTACATTTTGTTCGTGAACACGATCTTTTTGGGACCCGGCGGAGCGGGCATTCCGGTGGAAGGGGTATTTTTCGCCACCACGATTGGCGCCGGGCTGATCACGATTCTTATGGGATTGTTCGTCAACATCCCGATCGCGCTGGCACCGGGCATGGGGCTGAACGCTTACTTCATGACCGTGGTGCTTAGCTCGGGTGGAGCGATTACTTGGCAGGCGGCGCTCGGCGCGGTATTTATTTCCGGTATCATTTTTCTGATTCTGACGGTGACGAAGGTGCGCCAGCTGCTGCTGGTTGCCGTGCCGCAGAGCATTAAAGCGGCCATCACGGTCGGCATCGGCCTGTTTGTGGCCAGCCTCGGTTTGAAGATGAGCAACCTGATCGGCGCTAATCTGTCGGGGGTAACGGACACGTCCGCCACGGTTCCCGGCAGCAGCATCAACTTCACGCTGGGCGATTTCGTCCATAGCCCCGATGTTCAATTAACGTTGATCGGCTTGATCCTGATTGCCATTTTGATGTCGCTGCGGGTTAAAGGAGCGCTGTTGATCGGGATTATCGCCACCACCATTATCGGTATTCCGATGGGCGTTACTAACGTTTCCGGGCTTTCCGGCGCCAGCTGGCTGCCCGCTTTTGACAATCTTGCGGTGGGCAAGCTCGATCTGGGTGCGGCTTTGCATCTGGGTCTGTTTGAAATTGTTTTTGTTTTCACGTTCGTTGAATTGTTTGATACGTTCGGCACTTTGGTCGGCACGGCTACCCGCGCCGGCTTGATGAAAAACAAAGAAGAAGGCGAGAAAAAAATCGGCAAGGCGATGCTGGTGGATGCGGTTGGCGTCAGCGCGGGCGCGTTTCTTGGCACCAGCACGATCACTTCCTATGTAGAGAGCACCGCTGGTGTGGCCGAAGGCGGACGCACCGGGCTCACTTCGGTAACGACGGGGATCTTGTTCCTCCTGGCGCTGTTCATCGCGCCGCTGGCCGGTGTTGTGCCGAGCGCGGCAACGGCTCCGGCGCTGATTATCGTCGGCGTGCTGATGATCGGCCAGGTCAAATCGATCGAATGGGATGACTTCCTGCATGCATTCCCGGCGTTCTTGACGATCGTATTGATGCCTTTTACCGGAAGCATCGCCAACGGGATCGCCGCCGGTTTGGTCTCTTACGTCATTCTGGGCGGATTCAACAACCTGTTCACCAAAAACAAAGTCAAAATCCATTGGCTGATGTGGGTGCTGGCCGTGCTCGTACTGGCGCGTTATATCTTCCTTGGCACCGAATAATTTAATGAAAACCGGATCGACCAACAAGGGTGTCCTTCTCCGTCAGGAGCAGGCGCCCTTGTTTTGGTTCTACCGCCGCCCACTGGAACGACAAACCGCCTACCCTTCAAAATAACGACATAAATTACCTCTATTTCTCCCAAATGAACGGATATCGCCGGAATAGCAACATTTTTTGCCTTTATTTTTCTGCTGGATTATCTCGGAGCAATACAAAAGAGCACCGCAGACTTATCGGCGCGCTTCTTTAAGCTCCATTTCTAGGCTGTTTGGCATGGAAAGAAACGGGTCCCCATTCCTGAATATTTTTTTGTGAATCCGCTTTTTTTCATAAACTATGGATTGATTTCCAGCCGGAGTCGATTATAATAAATTTGAATAATTAAATAAAGCGAAGTCAAAGGCAAACTATTCGAAAGGATAGGACGCAAAGTTTGGAGTCTAAAGCGTGCGCAAGCCGCGGTGAGAATTGCGGTGCAAGCTGCGCTATGATTGTCCGGCCGCCATGTAAGTATGGCGGTCTTTTTATTTTGAAGATTTTGATTGGAAAAAATTAACTTTCACAAAAGAAGGTGAACTAATGATTTCGATGGTAGGAAACGGCGCCCGGTCGATTCGGATCGGATTAGTCACAGCTCTGCTAGCGTTTTGGGTGGCCGGCTGCAGCGGGGCCAGTCCGCAGGCGGACAATGGGAATGGGGCCTCCCCCATGTCCGGGGCGCAGACCGCCTCATTGCAGCAGCAGCCGATTGCCCGATATACGGGGGAACCGAGCAAAACATTGTCTTTTGTCTATACGGCCAAAAAGGAGCTTTCCCTAACGTTCGACGGTTTGGGCGACCGCGAGACGATCGAGCGCTTATTGGATGAACTGGACAAGCATCATATCAAGGCGACGTTTTTTGTCCCGGGCATGCGGGCGGCCGAAGAGCCGGATTTGGTCAAGGAACTGGCCAGCCGCGGCCACGAGGTGGAGAACAATACGTTGACGCGCGCCGACTTGACGACCTTAAGCTATGAGGAAATTTATAAAGAAATCAACCGTACCAACGGTTTGATTGCCGACGCGACAGGCATGCAGCCGCAGTTCGTCCGGACCCGGGGGGCCCGTATGAGCGAAGACGTTCGCCTGGTGGCGGCGCAAACCGGACTAAAGGCCGTCGTTTCCTACAACATCAATCCGAAGGACAGCGACATGCAAAGCGCCAAGGAAATCGGCGATTACATACGGAAGTACATTAGCCGCGGCGGCATTATTGCGCTAAATACAGACGTGAATCCCGAGGTGGTTTCCTCCATTTCCTATATTGCGGCTGCGGCGAAAGAAGTAGGCTATAAATTGGTGCCGCTCGCAAAGCTGGTGCGTGACGGCGGCGAGCGGAAGCCGCTGGAGCAAATCCCGGGATACGATGCCGCCCGGATCAATCCCGATTACGAGCAGGCGGACTATAATCTGATTTATAACGCCAGCGACATCGCCAAATGGAACCCGCACGGCAAGAAGGTCGTCGCCCTGACCTTTGACGATTGGGGCAGCGATTTGACGGTTACTCGCCTATTAAAGATCCTGGAGGATCATGACGTCAAAGCGACCTTTTTTCTGCGGGCCAACGGCGTAGAGAACAACCCGAACCTGGCCAGAGCTATCGTCGAAGAGGGTCACCTTGTGGCGAATCATACCTACAGCCATCCCGTGATTACGCAAATCCCGCCCGACGAGCTGCAGGAAGAAGTGGTCAAGGCGCACCGCATCATCACCGAAGCGATTCAGCAGCAGCCGGCGATGCTGTTCAGGCCTCCAACCGGGGAGATCAACAAGGAGACGGCCAAGGTGATCGCGGCCACGGGGTATAAGACGCTCGCTTTGTACGATGTGACCACCCTGGATTGGAATTCCGACCATGACGCGCAGTACATTTTAAACGGGGTGCTGAAGCAGACGACCAACGGCAGCGTTATTTTGCTGCATATGCTTGACGGTCTCCATACGCTGGAAGCCTTGCCGGAGGTAATCGACCAATTGAAGCGGCGGGGTTATTCCTTTGTGCTTCTGGACGAACTGTACGGGATGAAATAAGGAACGAACGCTTGCTCAGCAACTATGGATACTCATCGGGAAATGAACGGAGTTGAATTTATGGATTTTGATCAGTTATACACACATATTGCTAAGCGGACGGCTAAGCTGGCTGTCGTTGGACTGGGGTACGTAGGTTTGCCGCTGGCGGTCGCGTTTGCCCGCAAGGCTGACGTCATCGGGTTTGACGTGAGTCCCCGGAAAATCGCCGATTACCTTGCGGGGAAAGATCCGACCGGCGATGTCGGGGACGCGGCGATCAAGGCGAGCTCGATTGACTTTACCTCGGATGAGGCGAGGCTGGGGGAGGCTTCCTTTTACATCCTGGCCGTGCCTACGCCGGTTCAAAACGATAAAGTGCCCGACCTTACTTATGTCAAGAACGCCAGTGCGAGGGTCGGGAAACATTTGCGCCCCGGTTCGGTCGTTGTCTACGAGTCGACGGTTTATCCCGGCGTCACCGAGGAAGTGTGCGTTCCGATCCTGGAGGCGGAGTCGGGGCTTACATGCGGGGTCGACTTTAAAGTCGGCTATTCCCCCGAACGAATCAATCCGGGCGATCAGGTTCACCGGCTCGAGAACATCGTGAAAATCGTTTCCGGCATGGACGAGCAGACGCTTGGTCTTGTGGCCCAGGTTTACGAGCTGGTGATCGAGGCGGGGGTTTACCGGGCCGAAAGTATCCGCGTGGCCGAGGCGGCCAAGGTGATCGAAAACGCCCAACGCGACATCAATATCGCTTTTATGAACGAACTCTCCATGCTGTTTCACCGGATGGGAATCGACACGAAAGCGGTGCTGGCCGCGGCGGGAACCAAATGGAATTTTCTCAAATTCACCCCGGGGCTGGTCGGCGGCCATTGCATCGGCATCGATCCTTACTATTTAACTTATAAAGCGGAAGATGCGGGGTACCATTCGAAAATCATTTCCGCGGGGCGGCGCATCAACGACGGGATGGGCAAATATGTCGCCCGCAGCATCGTAAAGCTGCTGATGCGCCTGCGGAAAGATTTGTCGGATGTGAAAGTCGGTATCCTCGGCCTGGCCTACAAGGAGGATTGCCCCGATTTTCGCAACACGAAGGTCACGGATATTATCGCAGAGCTGAAGGAATATGATATCCAGCCGCTTGTCTGCGATCCGCTGGTGGAGCCGCGGCTCGTGTACGAAGAGCACGGATTGGAGTTGGCGCAGCTGTCCGATTTGCGGGATTTGAACGTGGTGGTGCTGGCCGTGCCTCACAGGGAATTTCTAAACATGGCTCGTGAGGATTACGACCGGTTGTTCGGGGCGGACAAGAGCAAGGTGTTTATCGATATTAAAGCCGTGTTCGATAAATCCGAATTCGAAGCTTCGGGTTATCATTACTGGAGCCTGTAAAGGGCCCATCTTAAAGGTTAAGGGGCAATGAACTTGAGGAAAAAGAACAAAGCACAACAAAAGCCGGTTGAAGTTCTCTCCACGCCCAAGGCGGATCGGCGGCTGCTTGCCCATGTCCCCGATCCGGAGAACATCCGCAAAGCGTCGGACCGCAGAGGCATGTTGCGGTCAAAGGACGATGGGTCCGGTGAATCCGCCGATCATGGCGACAATAAGATGCCCCGTCTGCTCAGCTTGCGCTATGAGGCTGATTTTCCCGTCTCGCTGCTGCCCGTGGGAGCCGATAAGAAAGGGAAAAAGGCGGGCGCAAAGTCCAAAATAAACGGCATGGCCGCGGACATTTCTTCAACGGGGATTCTGGTGGAGCTGGAATCGGAGATGGCCGAAGCATGCCGTGAAGGCGATGTGTTCGAGCTGCGCTTCAACATTCCGCCGGGGACGATGCCGGAGGGTTTTGAGTCGAAGGTGAAAATAAAAGCATCGGTCGTTCGCAGGTTTACCCGTGATACGCCGGACGGGGAGAAGCCAATGGCGGCGCTTGCTTTTGAAAGCAACCTTTACAATTACTTTCAGAAACGGCGTTGGGGCTATTCCGTGTATACGGCCAGCGGCTTGCTGTTTGTCGCCATGACGATTATTTTGCTGATGCGCGCCGAAAGCATCATCTATTTCAAATACAATATCCTGCTTTATTTATACAGTCTAACGGCGGCCGTATTTTTGCTGACGCGGTATTTTTTTGGGGCTTTGTACCGCAACGTGCCGGTCAATCCGGATTATACGCCGGGCGTGACGATCATTATCCCTTGTTTTAACGAAGAGCAATGGATTCAGCGCACCGTGCTCAGCTGCATCAATCAGGAGTATCCGATCGACAAGCTGGAAGTGATCGTTGTGGACGACCGTTCGACCGACAGATCGGTGGAGCGGATCAACGAGATCGTCGAGCGCCTGCATAAGGAAGCGGAGCGGTTTGACATTCGGAATCGCCTCAGGCTGGTTGTCTTGCCGGAGAACGGAGGCAAGCGGGTCGCTTTGGTCAAAGGCGTGGAGATGGCCAAGCACGATTTGGTCGTGTTCGTGGATTCGGACAGCTTTTTGGAGCCGGACGCCATCCTTCACCTCGTGCAGCCGTTTCAAGATCCGAAAATGGGCGGGGTGGCCGGCCGGACGGACGTGGAAAACAAATATACGAATTCAATTACCAAGCTGCAGACGGTGCGCTATTATATCGCGTTTCGCATCATGAAAGCGGCGGAATCCTGGTTCGACAGCGTTACCTGTCTATCCGGTCCGCTGTCATGTTACCGGAAAGAGCTGGTGCTCAAATACGCGGACGCCTGGTTGAACCAGAAATTTCTCGGCCAGCCGGCCACGTTCGGCGATGACCGCAGCATGACCAACTTCATTCTTCGCTCCCATCGGACGGGGTACCAGGACAACGCGATTTGTTCCACCATCGTGCCGTCCAAGCTGGACGTCTTCCTGAAGCAGCAGATGCGCTGGAAGCGCTCCTGGCTGCGGGAGTCGCTGCGCGCCGGGACGTTCATCTGGCGTAAAGAACCGTTCATGGCGCTGTTTTTTTACATAGGCCTGATCGTTCCGATCGCCGCTCCGATCGTTGTGTTGTACAATCTCGTGTATGTGCCGCTCGTTTACGGCGTTTTTCCGGGCACATTTTTGATGGGACTTATATTGATGGCATTATTGATGAGCTTTGCGCATCTGTTGTTCCGTAAAAGCAAACTTTGGATTTTCGGCTTGGTATTCTGTGTTTTTTACGAACTGGTGCTGCTTTGGCAAATGCCGGTCGCCTGGGTCACGTTCTGGAAATCCACCTGGGGTACGCGGGAAACGCCGCAGGATGTTGAGGCCAGAGCCAAAAAAGAAAGCCGCAAAGCGAACAAACGGAGAAGATCATTGTTTAAAAATCTTTTTAATGATTCCCACAAGGACAAGGGTTCATACAGTGAGGTTGACTGACTATGGGAAAAAACAAGCCGCGCAAGGCGCTTGATGTCGGACGCAAAGAGCGGAACAAAGCGGTCAAATCGGCCGTTCAATTTGTGGTGCTGGCTATGGTGCTGGTGCTGCTGGTGCATGCCGTGGCGGGAATCCACCGTTACCGGGAGCCGGACAAAGCGGCCTGGCAGCAAACGCGGGGATTTATCGCCTTGTCCTATTATGGAGTGGATCGAACCGGAACGCGCGGTCTGATCGCCAAAAGCCGTCTGGACGAGCAACTGCAAATTTTGCGGCAAAACGGGTATGTCACGGTTTCGCAGCAGGATATTCTTGATTTTTACGAGCACGGCAAGCCGCTGCCCCCAAGGGCAGTGTATCTAAGCTTTGAGGACGGACGCAGCGATTCCGCCTTGTTCGCCCAGCCCCTGCTGGAAAAATACAATTATAAAGCGACGATGCTTTCCTACGCCGACCGGCTGGACGTCGCGGACCCGAAATTTCTGGCGGGGCCGGAGCTGCTTAAGCTGACGCGCAAAGGGTATTGGGAATTGGGGAGCAACGGTTACCGTTTGACCTATATCAATATTTTTGACAAGGACGGGCGGTACGTTGGAACGCAAACCGAGCAGCAGTTTAAGAATAAAGACGAGGCGCGTTACTATACGCACTATTTGATGGACTTCATCCGCGACGCCGATAAGGTGCCTTTGGAGAACCGCCGGGAAATGGAAACGCGCATTAACCAAGACTACCGGCTTATGGAGCAGATTTATCGGGATAAGCTGGGATTCGTTCCGAACGTGTACATGATCATGCACGCCAATTCGCTGCACAACGGAATGAATCCTTTGGTGGAAAACGTGAATTCCCAGAATATCGAACGGCTGTTTAAAATGCACTTTAACCGCGAAGGGCAAGCCTTTAATGACAGCGGCGGCGATTTGTACGATTTGACGCGGCTGCAGCCTTCCCCCGGCTGGTATCGCAACCATTTGTTGATGAGAATCGCGGGGGACACCGGGGAATCTTACGATTTCTATCAAGGCGACAAGAAGCGGGCCGATCATTGGCAATTGCTTGGCGGGGCCGCTGAATTCAGGGGCAACCGCATCATCCTGACCTCCCCGGAAAGCGGTAAAGGCCTGCTTTATCTTAAAGGGAGCGACGGCTATCAAAATGTGAAGGTATCGCTGCAGATTGCGGGGAACATTATCGGCTCGCAATCGGTATATTTGCGGTACGACCGCAAGGCCGATGCTTACGTAAAGGTGGTCGTGGAAGACAACCTGCTTCGCGTCGTGCAAAAAGAGCCCGGACAAACGGAGGAAAAGACGTTGATTTCCCGGGACCTCGGCAGTTTAAAAGGCGTATCGGAGCAGACGGCGATTGGGCGCAAGCTGGAGGTGGCGGTCGCCGGCAGCGGGTTGACCCTGCAGGTCGACGGGGCGGCCGCCGCGCCGGAAATCCAAATCGCGTCTGCGCTTGCCGCAGGCGGTTTGGCTTTGGAAGCTTCGGCAAGCGAGGAGCATAGCCAAGACCCGGTGTACGACGGTGTGTTTGACGATGTGATTGTTTCCGAGGCAGGGCAAAGCGGCACGGATGAGCCGCCGGGCAAAGTGCTGTTCTCGAACGGATACACCCCGCTGCAAAAGGCGGTCAACGGCGTTAAATGGACGTTTGACGCACTGGTTGATTGGGCGGTTGAAACCTTTTAAATGAAGAAACCAGAGGGCCTTTCTTATCGAAAGGCCCCGTTTCTATGCGGCGACGACATCCGCTGTCCGCAGCCGGTGTATCGCCATGGCTGAAAATACGGAAATATAAACCGCGTTGATGAACACGAACAGTCCGTTTTCCGGCCCTGTTAGCCCATTTTGGTCCAATACGCCCATGCCGGTTGTCAACAAGCTAAACGGGAAAAAGAACCTCATGTTTAGGATATACAGACCGAGACCGAGCATGGAGCAGCATATGCTGATGCCGACGGGAAGGGCGAAGCTGCGTATCCTGAAGGAGAAGAAAAGCTGCATGGACGCGATCGAAATCGCGGCGATCCAGCCGCGCAAAGCCCATCCGGCCAGTTCCGCGGGAAGATCCGCAAGCGGCAGCGAGAGAAGGAGGCCCGCGAGTATATATAAGGCGGTAAACAAAGTTTGAACGCCAAAAATCAAAACCGCAACGGCGGACAGTTTGCCGAAGTAAATGCTGGCGGCGGAGACAGGGGCGGTATGCACCAGGTTCCAATTCCGGTTGACATGCTCCAGCCTGCACATATACGCGCAGCAAATGGCGATGAGAACGGGAAAGAAAAATTCGCCGTAAAATAGGCTGACTTGAGTCCACAAGCTATACCATGCTTGGTCTAGAATCTCCTGATTGGAATAGTAGTTGAAGCAACCGATGGACAAGCTGAGTACGGGCAACACGATCATCGTTATCCAGATACGTCCTCGGCGCAGTTTGAGCCATTCGGCGCCAATGCTTCGGATCATGGGAAACCTCCTTATATTTCTTGGCGGGATGCGTGAAGGCATCCGGCCGTATAGAATATCGCAATCATCAGCAGAGCGGCCACCCCGTTTCCGGCTTGCGCGGGCAACACGAAATAGCGGCTGGTTTCCGCCAAGGCGTTATAAGACATGCCGATAGGAGACATTTCCGTATAGTAGGACCAGACGAATAACTTGCGAATGGACGCGGGAAAGAAACTGGCCGTAACCCCTAAAAAGCCGCCGGCCATGCCGAGCGTCAGCGCAAAGGTCTGGTTTTTGAACGTGAGGGAAATCCATTGCTGCAGCGCGGTGACGGCAAGGTTTGTCAGGAGCGTGCCGGCCAGAAGGCGGACCAACAGCACGAGCGGCAGCGGATCCGGGAAATTTTTAAATACCCCGAAAGCCGACAAGGCGCCTATCTGGAAAGCGGCTCCGCAGAGCAGCAGCGTATTGGCGCAAATCCACTTGGCCAAGTAGATGCGGTTACGGCTGACGTTGGTTGCCATCAGCATCTTCCACGTCGTTCCCTTATGTTCCATATCGCAGAGGCGGGAAACGACCACGGCCGAAATGATGGGAAGAAAAAGTCCGTTCAGCGTGGAAAGCATCAATAGGACGTATTCCCATCCGACGTTTTCGGGATGGCGGGCAAGCGTGTAGCTGGTGATCATGAAGATCCACAGTACTTCGGCCGCCAAAAAAATCGCAATCATCCATCCGATTTTTTTGCGGCGCAGCTTAAAAAACTCTAAAGTCAATTCCTTCATTACAGACTGCGCTCCTTTCCCGTCAGCTCCAAAAAGATATCTTCCAGGCTTTTTTTTCGCTCCTCGATTCTGAACACGTCCAGTCCGCTGTCGACCAACAAGCGGTTGACCTGCGCGGTTAAAGTATCGTCAAGATGGTCGAACAGCAGGCGCGGACCCCTGGAAGAGGCTTGAAAGCCGTGTTTTAAGAGCAAGCGTTCCGCCGCTTGGTTGTCGGAAGTTTTTAAGGAGATGGAGACTTTCGTTTTGGCCTGGAGCTGCCCCATGGTCCCTTGGAACAGCAGCTGGCCGTTGCTGATAATTCCCACCGAGCTGGCGATTTGCTCGATTTCCGAAAGCAGGTGGCTGGATAACATTACGGTCATTCCATAACGCGCGGGCAGCGATTTGATCAGTTCCCTGATTTCCAAAATTCCCGCAGGATCGAGTCCATTGGTAGGCTCGTCGAGGATGAGCAGCCTTGGAAAGGCAAGCAGCGCCATGGCGATTCCCAGCCGCTGTTTCATGCCGAGCGAGTAATGATCGACCCGCTTGTCTTTTTGTTTTTCCAGCCGGACGATGCGCAAAACCTCGTATAAATTTTTGGCCGGCGCATCGTGCAGACGCTGCATGATTTTCAGGTTCTCCCAGCCCGTCAAATGACCGTAATAAGATGGCGATTCAATCAATGAGCCGATCTGTTTGAGGATGGACCTGCGGTCTTTGGCCAGTTCGCGGCCGAAAACTCTCACTTCGCCTTCCGTCGGCTTGATCAGGCCAAGCAGCATTTTGAGAGAGGTTGATTTTCCCGCACCGTTCGGCCCGAGGAAACCGAAAATTTCCCCTTCCGGAACGGCAAGATTAACTTTGTTTACCCGATAGACCCCGTTGTACATTTTGGACAAGTTATGCGTTGCGATAAGCGCCCGGGAATTCATTGTTCATTCAACTCCGTTTTTATGTTGTTTTCTTTTCACTTTATAGTCCGTACCTTTCGCGGGGCTTACGGCAACCTTACGACAACCTTAAATCGCGGGATTCCGGGGGGGCGAAGCCCGTCTACCATGTATAATGAGAACGGGTGAGAATGCATGGAAAATTTAAAAGACAAAAAAATACTCATTGTGGACGATGAGCCGGAAATACGCGTGATGATCGAACGTTTTTTGCGCAAGGAAGGTTATTATCGCATATATCGGGCGGAGAACTGCGCTGCGGCGTTAGCCATATGCCGGACGGACAAGCCGGATATCGCCATCCTGGACGTGATGCTTCCGGATGGGGACGGCTTTGGTCTGTTAAGCGCAATCCGTGCGTTTTCCGAGATGCCCGTATTGATGTTGTCCGCCCGGGGGGAAGACGAGGATCGGCTGCTGGGGCTGGGGCTCGGAGCGGACGATTATTTGGTTAAACCGTTTTTGCCGCGCGAGTTGCTTTTGCGTTTGCAGGCCATTTTGAAACGGACTTTTGCTTCCGCTGCTCCGGAACGTTTGCCCGCGTTTTGTCTGGGGGACATTGAGATTGATCTGGAAAGTGCTGCTGTAAGGCGCAATCAAGAGGAATGGCCGTTAACGGCCAAGGAGCGCATGCTTCTATTGAAGCTTTACGAGAACGAAGGCCGGATCGTCACGTCGGATGCCATTTGCCAGGCGGTATGGGGAGATGACAGCTTTAGTTACGAAAACACGCTGATGGTGCACATTCGCCGCATCCGGGAAAAAATTGAAGCCGATCCGTCGCGTCCGCGGCATCTGCTCACGGTCAGGGGATTGGGGTATAAGCTACAGGTGAAGGAGGCGCCGTAATGCAGGGAGTCATGACGATGCTTAGGCGGTTTATCGGCGCTACCATGCTGCTTTCCCTCTTGCTTATGGCCTTTAATCTGGTGCTGCTAAGCACGATCGTATTTAGCGAAAATAAACAGCGGAACCCGGAGTCGGTGGTTAAGGAAGTAGCGGAACAACTGGAGGTTCACCCGGATCATTATCGGCTTGCCGCCCCGGCGGCGAAGCTGCTGGATGAACATGAAGCTTGGGCCATGCTGCTCGATTCAAAAGGGGAAGTCGCCTGGGAATACCGATTGCCAAGCCAGCTTCCGCATACGTACAGCTTAGTGGATGTAGCCAAGTTCTCGCGCAATTATCTGCTGGATTACCCGGTGTTCGTATGGGAGAAAGGCACGGGGCTGCTTGTAGTGGGGTATCCTCAACATACTTATGCGAAGTACCAGGTCAGCTACTACAAGGATTGGATTCAATCTTTGCCGATCCGAATCGTTCTTTTGCTGGTGTGTAATCTGGTCCTGTTTATCGTGTTGTCGGTCTGCTTGGGCGCATGGTGCATGCGAAGCATAAAACCGCTGGTCGGCGGGATTTACGGACTGACGAAGCAAGAGCCGATCCAGGTCAAAGCCAAAAGTATTTTCCACGATTTGGCGGACAGTATCAATGCTGCTTCCAGGATGCTGCGGGAACAGAACAGGGCGCTTAAAGCGAAGGATGAAGCGCGTTCCAATTGGATCGCCGGGATTTCGCACGATGTCCGTACCCCGTTGTCGATGATCCTGGGTTATGCCAGCGATTTGGAGGAGCACCCGGATTTGCCCTTGGAACAGCGGCAGCAAGCGGGAATCATTCGCCGGCAAGGCGAGAAGCTGCGTTCCCTGATCCACGACTTGAACCTGGTCTCCATGCTGGAATATGATATGCAGCCTTTGAGCATCAAAGAGGTACGTGTGTCCGCGGTCGTCAGACAGGCAGCTTCCGACTTTCTCAATCAGGGCTTGGATACGGACAGGTATGCTATTGAGCTGGAATTAAATGACGAGAAAATAAAGGTGCGGGCGGATGAAAAGCTGCTGTTGCGCGCCGTATCGAATTTAGTACAAAATAGTATCATCCATAATCCGCAAGGCTGCCGGATCGTTTTACGGACGGCAAGTGATACGGAACGCTCCAGGTGCCTCTTGATCGTATCGGATGATGGCCAAGGAACGGAGCGTTCCGAACTGCCGGACTTGCTGAAGCTGCCGTATTCGTCAACCCGCAAGCGTTTAAGAAAACACGGCCATGGGCTAGGCTTGCCGATGGTTGCGCGGATTGCAACGGCGCATGGCGGCAGACTTCTGCTTGCAAGCGATCTAAACGAAGGATTTCAGGCAACGCTGGAGCTTCCGTATTTCGTACTAGGGGGACAAGCGGACTGATTTTAATTAAAAGAAGAGGAGTCGCGCCTTTTGTTTAAGAGCCTGTTTATACGAAAATCGTCATTATTCATTGTGGCCGTCGCTATGATCGTCATTGTATGCGGGGGGATCTATTACATCTATATAAACAGAGCGGAAGGCCGGGTAAATACCATTCAGGAGAACGTTAGCCGGCCCACCGATTTGTCTGCTTGGATCGTAGATTGGCAGCTGGATTCCGGAGAGGAAGACTACGGCGCGTTAGGTTCCCGCTTATCAGAACTGCAGATGTTTGCGGCTTATTTCGATGCGTCGGGGCATCTTTATTTAGCGGATACGTTTCGGGATAGCTTGGCGAATGACGCCTCCCTTCGCCAGGCCGATGGCGGGCTGTTTTTGACGATCGTCAATGACCTGAGGAGCGAAGATGGCTCGGTCGTGCAAAAGGACTCCGATCTGACGAAACGTTTAACCCAAAGCGGGGAAGCCCGCCGGGAGCATATCCGGGAAATTTTGAACCTGGTCGATCAGCTTGATCTGGATGGCGTGGAAATAGATTACGAGAAAATCAAGGACGGCGATTGGAACGGTGTGGTCGCTTTTTACAACGAATTGTATCAGGAACTGCTTCAGGACGGACGTAAATTGCGGGTTGTACTGGAGCCGGGTGCGCCGCTAAAAAGGTTGAAGCTGCCGAAGGGGCCCGAATATGTGGTAATGGCTTACAATTTATATGGCTCGCACAGCGGTCCCGGACCTAAAGCGGACAAAAAGTTCATTAAAGAGCTTGTCGGCAAAATGGCGTCTATCCCGGGAAACAAGCGTCTGGCCCTAGCTACGGGGGGATTTGCCTGGAATGAAAAAGGAGAGGTTGCGGCGGTCACCGAGAAGGAAGCCGGCGGGCTTTCCGAATTGAGTAAAGACGGAGTGGAGCGCGACAAAGCCAGCGGAAGCCTTCATTTTAAATATACGGACGCTGACGGAGGCGAAACGACCGTTTGGTATGCTGACGGCGTAACTTTGCGCAGTTGGATTGTGACGGCGCGCGAAGCCGGGTGCCACCGTATCGCCATTTGGAGGTTGGGCGGATTGAGTCAACGAACTTTAAAGATGTTGGCGGAAATCGATTGAAGCTGGAGCAGCCGGACAGCGCATTCGGCAACGGACGGGGCAAAGCGATACGTTTCCGATGCGCCGCCAAACCGGCTTTGCCAAACCAGCTTTGCCAAACCAGCTTTGCCAAAGCGGCTTAAGATGTTTAATCTTCTCCGCTTGGTTGACTCTGGCATCTCCGGGGTATTTCGGTTCTTTAGGAGCGATTTCCCGGTTGTCTTTGGCTGCTGGATGCGGTATATTAATAAACGTCGCTGCAAGAGAGGTTCCCTAACGGGAAGCCGTAATAACAGTTGGAAATATCTGATTTTAAAAAAACTCTTGCAATGATGAATTAAGCGTGATATATTATAAGAGTTGCTGCTGCGAACGAGATATTGAAGCGGCAATGAAAAAGCGAAGTTGATCTTTGAAAACTGAACAACGAGTGAGTATTAAATGAGAATTAAAATTCTCGTCAGTTTTTCTAAATGAGCAAGTCAAACAACCTTTATTGGAGAGTTTGATCCTGGCTCAGGACGAACGCTGGCGGCGTGCCTAATACATGCAAGTCGAGCGGACCTGATGGAGTGCTTGCACTCCTGATGGTTAGCGGCGGACGGGTGAGTAACACGTAGGCAACCTGCCCGTAAGACCGGGATAACTACCGGAAACGGTAGCTAATACCGGATAATCAAGTCTCTCGCATGGGAGGCTTGGGAAAGGCGGAGCAATCTGTCACTTACGGATGGGCCTGCGGCGCATTAGCTAGTTGGTGGGGTAACGGCTCACCAAGGCGACGATGCGTAGCCGACCTGAGAGGGTGAACGGCCACACTGGGACTGAGACACGGCCCAGACTCCTACGGGAGGCAGCAGTAGGGAATCTTCCGCAATGGACGAAAGTCTGACGGAGCAACGCCGCGTGAGTGATGAAGGTTTTCGGATCGTAAAGCTCTGTTGCCAGGGAAGAACGTCTTCTGGAGTAACTGCCAGGAGAGTGACGGTACCTGAGAAGAAAGCCCCGGCTAACTACGTGCCAGCAGCCGCGGTAATACGTAGGGGGCAAGCGTTGTCCGGAATTATTGGGCGTAAAGCGCGCGCAGGCGGCTGTTTAAGTCTGGTGTTTAATCCTGGGGCTCAACCCCGGGTCGCACTGGAAACTGGACGGCTTGAGTGCAGAAGAGGAGAGTGGAATTCCACGTGTAGCGGTGAAATGCGTAGAGATGTGGAGGAACACCAGTGGCGAAGGCGACTCTCTGGGCTGTAACTGACGCTGAGGCGCGAAAGCGTGGGGAGCAAACAGGATTAGATACCCTGGTAGTCCACGCCGTAAACGATGAGTGCTAGGTGTTAGGGGTTTCGATACCCTTGGTGCCGAAGTAAACACATTAAGCACTCCGCCTGGGGAGTACGGCCGCAAGGCTGAAACTCAAAGGAATTGACGGGGACCCGCACAAGCAGTGGAGTATGTGGTTTAATTCGAAGCAACGCGAAGAACCTTACCAGGTCTTGACATCCCTCTGACCGCTGTAGAGATATGGCTTTCCTTCGGGACAGAGGAGACAGGTGGTGCATGGTTGTCGTCAGCTCGTGTCGTGAGATGTTGGGTTAAGTCCCGCAACGAGCGCAACCCTTGACTTTAGTTGCCAGCAAGTGAAGTTGGGCACTCTAGAGTGACTGCCGGTGACAAACCGGAGGAAGGTGGGGATGACGTCAAATCATCATGCCCCTTATGACCTGGGCTACACACGTACTACAATGGCCGGTACAACGGGAAGCGAAGGAGCGATCTGGAGCGAATCCTAGAAAAGCCGGTCTCAGTTCGGATTGCAGGCTGCAACTCGCCTGCATGAAGTCGGAATTGCTAGTAATCGCGGATCAGCATGCCGCGGTGAATACGTTCCCGGGTCTTGTACACACCGCCCGTCACACCACGAGAGTTTACAACACCCGAAGTCGGTGAGGTAACCGCAAGGGGCCAGCCGCCGAAGGTGGGGTAGATGATTGGGGTGAAGTCGTAACAAGGTAGCCGTATCGGAAGGTGCGGCTGGATCACCTCCTTTCTATGGAGAATCGCTTCCTGCGATGGAAGCATTCAAATAGCTAACTCGGGTTAGCGAACTTACTCACTCGTTGGTCAGTTTTGAGAGTTCAACTCTCAAGCTTATCTTCCCAACACTTACCGGTTGAACGGTAAGGCGGGAGATGATAAGATATTCTTCCGCCGGTAAAACGGCGAAGAAACTTGATCCTTGAAAACTGGATAACGAAACGAAATTTGCGTTTTAGAACAATCCTTTTAGCTGAACTTGTGTCAAAACAAGTGAAGATATTAGTGGTTTGATGTTTTTCCTTCGGGAAAAATCATGGTTAAGCTACTAAGAGCACACGGAGGATGCCTAGGCGCTAGGAGCCGAAGAAGGACGTGGCGAACAACGAAACTGCCTCGGGGAGCTGTAAGCAAGCATCGATCCGGGGATGTCCGAATGGGGAAACCCGGCTGGGGTAATACCTAGTCACTCATCACTGAATCCATAGGTGGTGAAGAGGCATACCAGGGGAACTGAAACATCTAAGTACCCTGAGGAAGAGAAAACAATAGTGATTCCGTCAGTAGCGGCGAGCGAACGCGGATTAGCCTAAACCGAAGAGCTTGCTCTTCGGGGTTGTGGGACGTCTCACATGGAGTTACAAAGGCAGAGGTTAGACGAACAGGTCTGGAAAGGCCGGCCAGAGAAGGTAAAAGCCCTGTAATCGAAAGTCTTCGCCCTCCGAGACGGATCCCGAGTAGTGCGGGGCACGTGAAACCCCGTATGAATCTGCCAGGACCATCTGGTAAGGCTAAATACTCCCTAGCGACCGATAGTGAAGCAGTACCGTGAGGGAAAGGTGAAAAGCACCCCGGAAGGGGAGTGAAACAGAACCTGAAACCGTGTGCTTACAAGAAGTCAGAGCCCTCTATATGGGTGATGGCGTGCCTTTTGTAGAATGAACCGGCGAGTTACGTTTGCAAGCAAGGTTAAGGCGAGAAGCCGGAGCCGCAGCGAAAGCGAGTCTGAATAGGGCGAATGAGTTTGCAGGCGTATACCCGAAACCGTGTGATCTACCCCTGTCCAGGGTGAAGGTGCGGTAACACGCACTGGAGGCCCGAACCCACGTACGTTGAAAAGTGCGGGGATGAGGTGGGGGTAGCGGAGAAATTCCAATCGAACTCGGAGATAGCTGGTTCTCCCCGAAATAGCTTTAGGGCTAGCCTCGGTGTGACAGTCGTGGAGGTAGAGCACTGATTGGGTGCGGGGCCCGCAAGGGTTACCAAGCTCAGTCAAACTCCGAATGCCATAGACTGATTCACCGGGAGTCAGACAGTGAGTGCTAAGATCCATTGTCAAAAGGGAAACAGCCCAGACCATCAGCTAAGGTCCCCAAGTGTGTGTTAAGTGGGAAAGGATGTGGAGTTGCACAGACAACCAGGATGTTGGCTTAGAAGCAGCCACCATTTAAAGAGTGCGTAATAGCTCACTGGTCGAGTGACTCTGCGCCGAAAATGTAACGGGGCTAAACACACCACCGAAGCTATGGCTTGAATCGACTTCACTGCTTCTTTGAGGCGGTGTTAACCAGGTACATTTTTGCCGAAAGCTACCGATGAATATTGTTCAAAGGTTTCGGCCAAATGCACCCCGGGGTTAAACACAGGACTTCGAAGCAGGAGTGAAGTCGATTCAGGGGTAGGGGAGCGTTGTATGTAGGTTGAAGGTGTACCGTAAGGAGCGCTGGACAGCATACAAGTGAGAATGCCGGTATGAGTAACGAAAAGATCAGTGAGAATCTGATCCGCCGAAAGCCTAAGGGTTCCTGAGGAAGGTTCGTCCGCTCAGGGTAAGTCGGGACCTAAGGCGAGGCCGAAAGGCGTAGTCGAAGGACAACAGGCTCTAATTCCTGTACCACCATAATCCGTTATGAGCGATGGGGTGACGCAGGAGGGTAGTGACGCGGGGCGATGGAATGCCCCGTCCAAGCAGTGAGGCTGGTGTGTAGGCAAATCCGCACACCGTAAGGCTGGGCTGTGATGGGGAGGGAAAATTTACAGTACCGAAGGTCATGATCTCACACTGCCGAGAAAAGCCTCTAGCCAGGAGAAGGTGCCCGTACCGCAAACCGACACAGGTAGGCGAGAAGAGAATTCTAAGGCGCGCGGAAGAACTCTCGTTAAGGAACTCGGCAAAATGACCCCGTAACTTCGGGAGAAGGGGTGCCCCGGTAGAGTGAATAGCTCGAGGGGGCCGCAGTGAAAAGGCCCAAGCGACTGTTTAGCAAAAACACAGGTCTGTGCGAAGCCGCAAGGCGAAGTATACGGGCTGACGCCTGCCCGGTGCTGGAAGGTTAAGGGGAGCGGTTAGGGGTTAAACCCGAAGCTGTGAACCGAAGCCCCAGTAAACGGCGGCCGTAACTATAACGGTCCTAAGGTAGCGAAATTCCTTGTCAGGTAAATTCTGACCCGCACGAATGGCGTAACGACTTGGGCGCTGTCTCAACGAGAGATCCGGTGAAATTTTAATACCTGTGAAGATGCAGGTTACCCGCGACAAGACGGAAAGACCCCATGGAGCTTTACTGCAGCTTGATATTGGACTTTGATACGATTTGTACAGGATAGGTGGGAGCCTAGGAAGTGGGAGCGCAAGCTTCCATGGAGGCGACGTTGGGATACCACCCTGATCGTATCGGAGTTCTAACCCAGTACCGTAAGCCGGTACGGGGACCGTGTCAGGCGGGCAGTTTGACTGGGGCGGTCGCCTCCTAAAGAGTAACGGAGGCGCCCCAAGGTTCCCTCAGAATGGTTGGAAATCATTCGCAGAGTGCAAAGGCAAAAGGGAGCTTGACTGCGAGACTGACAAGTCGAGCAGGGACGAAAGTCGGGCTTAGTGATCCGGTGGTACCGCATGGAAGGGCCATCGCTCAACGGATAAAAGCTACCCTGGGGATAACAGGCTTATCTCCCCCAAGAGTCCACATCGACGGGGAGGTTTGGCACCTCGATGTCGGCTCATCGCATCCTGGGGCTGAAGTAGGTCCCAAGGGTTGGGCTGTTCGCCCATTAAAGCGGTACGCGAGCTGGGTTCAGAACGTCGTGAGACAGTTCGGTCCCTATCTGTCGTGGGCGCAGGAAATTTGAGAGGAGCTGTCCTTAGTACGAGAGGACCGGGATGGACGCACCGCTGGTGTACCAGTTGTTCCGCCAGGAGCACAGCTGGGTAGCTAAGTGCGGACGGGATAAGCGCTGAAAGCATCTAAGCGTGAAGCCCCCCTCAAGATGAGATTTCCCAATTAGTAAGACCCCTTGAAGACGACGAGGTTGATAGGCCTGAGGTGGAAGTGCAGCAATGCATGGAGCTGACAGGTACTAATCGGTCGAGGGCTTATCCAAAATGATACCCCAAAAAGTGACGCGAGGCTTCGAAGGTAATTCCGATTACTTTTCGGGGACCCCGGGAACTGAATAGGGGCTAACACGCAAATCAAGTTTCGTATCCAGTTTTCAAGGATTAACCTTGAATCGTTTGGTGGCGATGGCGGAGGGGTTCCACGCGTACCCATCCCGAACACGACCGTTAAGCCCTCCAGCGCCGATGGTACTTGGACCGAAGGGTCCTGGGAGAGTAGGACGCCGCCAAGCATGAAGAAGAGCACCGCTGATAACTCGGCGGTGTTTTTTGCATTTTCGGAATGCTGCAGCGCGATGAGATGGATAGAACGTTGTACAGCGGACACCGGGGGATGGTCACTTACGATAGTCACTTGTGGCGTTATTTTTAGCTTGATAGCGATCCGTACCGTCCTAATTTTTGCGATCTTCAGAAGGAATTTCCAACTTTAATCTCTAATTAGTACAAAATAGAAGGAGGTTTTTAGATGGAGCGACGGCATGAAGTTTTGTTTGAGCAGTTGAATACATACAGGAGCGAATTGTTGGGAGTGGTCGAAGATATCACCGCAGAGGAGGCGGATATCGTCCCGGAAGGCTTTAACAACAATATCCGCTGGAATTTGGGGCATGTTTTGCTTGATCAGTATTTATGGTTACATGCATTAACGAAAGAAGATATACCGATACCGTTGAAATTTAACGAATGGTTTGGATTTGGCACTAATCCGAGCCATTTCACGGAGGGGACGCCTTCACTGGGGGAATTGACCAAACTCCTAAGACAACAGCCGCAGCTCATTAGGGAACAGAATGAAAGTCGCATGGAACAGCCGTTTCCGCCGACGGAAATGGGCATGCATACGATTGAGCAGGTGCTTGTAAGAACGATTTTTCACGAAGGGATGCATCTCGGAGCTATTCTGGCCATCAAAAGACAGCTTCGTAAGCTATCCCGTTAAAAGGCTGAAAATAAGCTACTGCCATATGCCAAAAAACCGGGAGGCTTCCGATAAGGGGAGTCTCTCCGGTTCAAGGGCAATTCGCTAAACTATAGTGAATTATTTCACACTCTTGGCCGCTTCAACCAGCGCTTTGACGTATCCTTGGGTATCCACCAAAGTCGCTCCGCTGACGGCATCAACCCATTGTTCCGCGCTTTTATTGGACAGCTCGTCTTCGAGCTCGGCGACGGTTTTGCCGGTTACGTATTGCTCAATCGCAGCCAGCGACTCGTCGACTGGTGTCGTTGCGCCGGCTTCCTCTTTCATGTGCTCGCTATAATACTCGGCATTGGCTTTCTTGGAGGCAAGCACCATTTTCGGGTCTTTGTAGTTTTGCCCGAAATCTTGGTCCGAATTAGGAACGCCTTTGGCTACGTCAGTGCTCATGAACTGGTAATCGTCCAAGGATGCGCCGATGATTTTGTCTCCCTGCATGGCCACAACGGCAACTGTGAAGCATTTGGTACCGTGCGCGGCGTATTCGACACGGCCCATTTTGACCGGCGCAGAGTCCGCAGCGGTGGTTGCGGCTGCTGCCGTTGTCGAAGCCTCGGCTGCTGCGCCGGAGCTGCTCCCAGATTGACCGTTGCTGGAACATCCTGCAAAAACGGCGACTAGCCCAAGACTAAGCAGCAATAATGAGATTTTTTTCACAAACATGTTTGATATCCCCCCATGAGAATTAAATATGTGCCTTTTATTCATATCATGTTCTAAAGAACGGCGCCTATGACCTAACTCACCAATTTGTAAGCGTTTTTAGAAGAATGACCGACGGACAGATCACGGCTTTAGAGCGATTGACACTTATAGATATTTCTGACAAACTCATCATAGGATTGCCGCTAAACCGGCAAAATCAAACTTAAGGAAAAGAGGTGGGTTTGTGGAAATCAGACAGTTAAACGCAGACGAGTTTGATGACAGTTTGACTTTATCCGAATATGCCTTCCAGTATAAATTGCCGCCGGAGGATCGGGAGAAACAAAAGGCCCGGTTTAACCCCGAGCAGACCTGGGGAGCTTTTGAAGGGGGCGAATTGCTGGCCAAACTTACTTTGCTTCCGCTGCAAATTTACATACAGGGGAGAGCTTTGCCGATGGGAGGCATCGCCGGCGTCGCCACCTGGCCGGAGAATCGCCGGGGCGGGCTCGTCAGCAAGCTGCTGTCCAAGGCGCTGGCCCGAATGAATGAAGAAGGTCAGGTGTTGTCCTGCCTGCATCCCTTTTCCGTTCCTTTTTACCGCAAATTCGGCTGGGAATTGTACACAGACTACAAAAAATATACGATCAGCACGGGCAATTTTCCGGCAAAAACGCAAGTTGAGGGGACGGTAAAACGCGACATTAAAGACATCGAGCTGCTGAACCGGATTTACCATAAGTTTGCCCAAAAATATAACGGTACCCTCGTTCGCGATACCGACTGGTGGGAGAGAATGGTGATCGGCAGCGAAGATCATACGGCCGTATATTTTTCCGAAACGGGCGAACCGGAAGGTTATACGATATACCAGGTAAAAAACAGGGAACTGCTGGTTGACGAGTTTGTATTTCTAAACGATACGGCGCGAAAAGGTCTGTGGACGTATTTGGCCAATCACGATTCGATGGTGACCCAGGCCGTGGTCGATCATGTCCCTGCGGACGATTTGCTGCCGTTTATGCTGCACGATCCCCGCTGCAAACAGGAAATCGTACCGTATTTTATGGCCCGGATCGTCAACGCCGGAGCTTTTGTCGGTCAGTATTCGTTTGTTGCCCCGGCCCCGCAGACCCACACGGCTCGGCTCAATCTTCGGATCATCGACGCGATTGCCCCTTGGAATGACGGTTCGTGGAAGCTTGAAGTGGATGGCGGGGGACAAGGGCAGCTAGTGAAGGCAGAACAGACCGCCGTGGATGACGGTCTAACTTGCGATATCCAAACTTTGACGGCCATGCTGCTCGGTTATAAAAGACCGCGCGAAATGTATGCTTACGGCCGCCTGAGCGGCCCGGAACGGGATGCGGAGACGCTGGAGCGGCTAATCCCGGTTAGCGCGACGGCTTTAATGGACTTTTTTTGACAAGTAATATAGAAAAAAGACAAAGACCGAGGACAACCCACGTCCTTCGGTCTTTTTTCTGCAATTTTCCCGCAATCAGAAAAATTCAAACCTCAAATCGCAATATTGCCTCCTCAAAAAATGTATCCGTTTTCGTTAGACTGAAAATGAAAAATCCGCAAAACCAATGAAAGGGGTACAAGAAATGAAGAGATCGAAACCGTGGGCCATCCTGCTCGCTGTGGTCATGATGGTGTCCTTGCTGGCCGCATGCGGCGGCGGGGGCGGCAACAGTAAGACAAGCAACGGCAGCGCCAACCCTCCGGCGACCACGAATGAAGGCGGAGGAACGGAGAACTCCGGAACCGGCACCGGCGAAAAAATCGAGCTGACCTTCTGGTCGCTGGGGACGACCAACTACGAGGAACTGGCCAAGGAGTATACGGCAGAGCATCCGAACATTACGATCAAGTTCCAAAACACGTCCGACCAAACGGCGCATCACAACAACCTGACCACAGCGTTGTCCGCTGGTTCGGGCGCGCCTGACATCTTTATGTTGGAAATCGCCTTCATGGAACGTTTCATCAGCGCCAAAGACAAGTTCCACAACTTATATGATCTGGGCGCCAAAGACATCGAAAGCAACTACCTCGACTGGAAATGGAAACAAGCGACTTCGGTCGACGGTTCTTTCCAACTCGGATTGCCTACCGACATCGGACCGACGGTCGTTTACTATCGTACGGACTTGGCGGAACAGGCCGGACTTCCTACCGATCCAGACGGCTTCAGTGCTGCCATCGATACATGGGATAAATTCGCTACGGTGGCGAAGCAGTTCAAGGAAAAAACCGGCAAACCGTTTGCCGATTTGACGGACCTCGTTTACAACGGTTTGCGCGACCAATCGCCGGACCAAATTTATTTCAACAAAGAGGACGGCGCTTTCATCGGCGATACGAATCCTCAAGTGAAGAAAGCATACGACTTCACGGTAAAGGGCATTCAAGAAGGCTGGATCGGCAACTGGATCCTGTGGTCGCCGGAATGGCAAAACGCGATCAACAAAGGCGATTTCGGCGTTATGCTCGGCCCGGCTTGGATCGCAGGCACGATCCGCAACGCCAAAGACTCCGCGGGCAAATGGCAAATCGCTCAGCTTCCGGAGGGCGCGGGCAACTGGGGCGGTTCCTTCCTGACGCTGCCGAAAGAAGGTAAACATCCGAAGGAAGCTTATGAATTCATTTCCTGGCTCGTCAACAAAGACAACCAATTGAAATCGTTTAAAGAAAGCGGCTTGTTCCCTTCGATTCCGGCCGTATATCAAGAACCGGCATTCAGTGAAGACAAGGACGAATTCTTCAGCGGCCAAGTCATTGCCGAGGCGTACGCCAAATCGGCGGAACGCGTAAAACCGGTTTACTACGGTCCGCTGCATGACCAGGTCGACACGATCATCAAAAATGCGCTCAAAAACGTGCTGGAGAAAAAAGCGGACCCGCAAAAAGAATGGGACGAAGCGATGAAGCAAGCGAAAACGCTGGTTGACCGCAGCTAATATGAACAATTAGCAGTAACGAAATCCAATCACTCATCTCGATTCGCAAGGGGGAACATACCCTCTTGCGAATTTGGATTTACTTTTAATTCACACCTTGGAGGTGCGTCCATGGCTGACACAGCAGCTACCGCAAGCCCGGTCCAGCCCGCTCCCGGAAAAAAAACGTTCTGGAACGAAACGAGGCGGAGCCGGCTTACGGCATACGGATTTATATCGCCGTTTTTTATTTTGTTCGCGATTTTCGGCCTTTATCCGATTTTTTTCACGATCTATTTGTCCTTCTTTAAATGGGACGCCCTGGGCCCGATGAAATATGTCGGCTTCAAAAACTATCAGCTGATTACGTCCGACCCGACGTTTTGGATTTCCTTCAGCAATACGATCCTCATGGGCCTCATGGGGACAGTGCCGCAATTGATTGTTGCACTGCTGGTCGCCGTGATGCTCAACTCGGCGCTCAACAAATACAAAAACACATTCCGTGTTTTGTATTTCATGCCCAACATCACATCGATCGTCGCCGTTACGCTGGTGTTCAGCACGATGTTCGGCAACAACGGGATGGTGAACTGGTTATTGAACAGCTTTGGCCTGGAAAGCGTCCCGTTCAACTCGGGCTGGTGGGGCGTTAAAATCGCCATCTCCACGATGGTCATGTGGCGCTGGATGGGTTATAACGCGATTATTTTCCTGTCCGGGCTGCAAAGCATTCCGACCGACATTTACGAGGCCGCGCGGATTGACGGAGCGAGCCGCTGGCAGCAGTTGATCAACATTACGCTGCCGCTTCTTCGTCCGTTTATCCTTTTCGTCACGCTGGTATCCACGATCGGAGCGCTGCAGCTTTTTACCGAACCGTATGTGTTCCTCGGCCAAGGCGGCACCGGCTCCACGCGCCAGGAAGGCGTCACGATGGTTACGTATTTGTACAGCGAGGCGTTCAAAAACGGGTTCTTCGGAACGGCGGCCGCCACGGCGGTGCTGCTGTTTATCGCCACGATTATTTTTTCGCTCCTTAACATGATGGTGTCAAGCCGCATGGGCGGAGATACGGGAGGGGAAAAGGCATGAGTGCGACTGCCATCAAAAAACGAAAACCCGATGATCCGGGCGTTCTGGCCAAAACTTTGTTTTATATCGTCATGGTCATCGGGGCCGTCTTGTCCGTGTTCCCTTTCTACTGGATGTTTGTCGTCGCCACCAATGAGAAGGATGCGGCTTTCCATATCCCTCCGCTGATGACGCCGGGGCTGGAGTTTTTCAACAACTTCGACCGCGTGCTGGAGCGCACGGAATTTTTCCGGGCGATGTTCAACTCGATTGTCGTCTCGACCGCGGTTACGGTATCCGTCGTCTTTTTGAGCACTTTGGCGGGGTATGCTTTCGCTAAATACGAGTTTCCGCTGAAAAAAACGCTGTTCGTGTTCGTCATCGCCACGATGCTCGTCCCCGCGCAGCTTAGCGTGCTGCCGCAGTACGTCATTATGGCCAAGCTGCATTGGATCGACAGCTACAAAGCGCTGATCGTTCCGGCCATGGTCAACGCCTTCGGGATATTCTGGATGCGGCAATACATCTCTTCCGCCGTCCATTCCGAATTGATCGAAGCGGGGCGGATCGACGGAGGCGGGCATTTCCGCATCTTCTGGAGCATCGCCATGCCGGTCGTCACTCCCGCTATGGCCACGCTGGGGATTTTGAACTTCATGAACGTGTGGAACGACTTCTTCTGGCCGCTGGTCGTGCTGAAAAACAAAGAAAACTATACGCTCCAGCTGGCGCTGCAGCAGCTCTTTACCAACAAGGACGGGCTTGATTTCGGGATGATCATGTCCGCGACCTTTACCGCGACGCTGCCGTTATTGATCGTGTTCCTGCTGTTCAGCCGCTGGGTTATCGCCGGGCTGACCTCGGGGGCGATTAAAAGTTAATGGGCCGGGAGTTTGCTAACTTGGCAAGGAATATATAACACGATGAAGAATAATAGAGTAAGGAGAGGCTTAGGGGGACACCAAACATGAAGCTCCGTCGAAAAATCTTGCTGGCTATTATTCTTCTTGTGTTTATTCCTGTAATCCTGATGGGGTCGATTTCGTATTACAATTTTTCAAAAGCGATGGAGAACAAATCCAGCAATTTTTACTGGGTTTCGCTGCTGGAGACCGACCGCAAATTGAAGTTTGCACTGAACGAGGTCACGACCGTGTCCAATTCGGCGATCACGCAGCCGGTCATTCAAAAGCTGCTGAAACAGCCGGACTTTGCCGTGACGTACGAGCAGAAACAGGATATCAACAATTTGATCAACCATCCGATGATCACCTCCTTCGGCCTGTATTCGAAAGACAAGCTCCAATATCAACTCAATGAAGCGATGTCCTTTGAAGAGTTAACAAAACAAAGCTGGTATGCGGCGATGATAGCGGCCGAAGGCCGTCCGGTATGGGTCGGTCCCGGCGAAAACGGCTCGGCCTCTGCGGGCAAGCCGGTTTTGATCCAGGCACGTCTGATTAAAGATTACTATTCGCTGGAGGATATCGGCGCGGTTGTCATTTACGTCAAACCCGATATTCTGGATCAGGTATTTTGGGATGCCGCCACGTTAAAGCAGGGGGATATTCTGCTGGTCAACAAGCAGGGGAATATCGTCTTTGACAAGTCCGGTGAACATATTGGGGAACAAACGGAGTTTCCTTTTTTGACCCGGGGGGATGCGGGCGAAAAAGGCTACTATACGGACAAATATCAGGGCGAGAAGTCGCTGATCACTTATTTGCCTTCCCATAACAAAGATTGGTTTCTGGTAGCGATCACCCCCAGCAAGCTAATCGCTTCGGAATCGCTGTCCATCCGCAATATCGCCATCGTGCTGGTGCTCGTCTCTTTGATCTCCGCGTTTCTGTTCGACCGGTTTTTCGTGCGCCGGCTCGTCCGCAGCATTATCGGCGCGGTTAACGGGATGAAACGGGTGCAGCAGGGCATCTTCGTACCGATCACCTCAACGGTAAGCGCCGGGGACGAAACGGATCTGCTGGTCGACGGCTTCAACCGGATGAGCACACAAATCAGCGAGCTGATCGAACAGGTCCAGACGGAACAGGCGAGAAAAAAGGAAGTCGAGCTGCAGGCCTTGGTCGCCCAGATCAATCCGCATTTTATTTACAATTCGCTCGAATCGATCAATTCGCTGGCGGTGTTGCAGGGGAACAGGGATATCAGCAAAATGGTCGTGTCCTTGGGAAAGCTGCTCAGAATCAGCATTAGCGAAAATCAGCAACTGATCCCGCTTTCGATGGAAATGGAGCATGTGCGGCATTATCTGGATATCCAGAAATTCCGCTTTGAGGACAAATTCGCTTACCAAATCGAAATCCCCGAGTCTCTGAAGTATTACAAAACCCAGAAGCTGATCGTTCAGCCGATCGTGGAAAATGCGCTGTATCACGCGATTGAGCCGATGGAAGAGAACGGGATCATTTCCATTACCGCCAGGGAAGGCGAGCGGGATATTTTGATCGACGTCATGGACAACGGTCCGGGCTTTGACTCGGATACGCTGATGCATTTATGGAGCAAGGACTGGGGCAACTTGAAAAAATACCGGGAAAACGGCGTGGGCCTGAAAAACGTCCATGAACGGCTGCGCATCCGGTTTGGCGGTTACTACGGCATTATGATTTGTTCCTCTCCCGGATTCGGATCGATTATTCGCATCCGCATTCCGAAGATACTTCAATGAGCTTTATGCGAAAGTCAAACGATGAAGGGGGAGCCGCCATGCGCAAATGGTTTTTGAATTGGGGTTGGATCGTGGTTTACGCGTTTGTGCTTGCCGTATCGGTCCTGGTCATCGCCGCCGACGGGCATGAGCCGATCGAGGAGAGCCAGACGGACAAAATTACGCTGACGTTCCGCCATTTTTGGATCAAGGAGCATGACCGCCAGATGCTGAACATCGTCGAGGATGTCGTGGACGAGTTCCAGCGGACGCATCCGAACGTCAAGGTGAATTTTGAAGGGATGGACCAGACCGTCCATCGCGAGCAGAAGCTGAAAAGCGAAATGGTGACGGGAACGCCGCCGGATATGTTCGTGTTGTTTGGGGGCGCCGAAATCGAGCCGTACGTTCGCTCCAACCGGTTGATGGACCTGACCGGTTTCGTGAACGAAAACAGACTGCAGGGAGAGTTTCAGGATCTGCATCTGTGGACGTTTAACGATCGCATCTACGGGCTGCCGATCGAAGGGAACGCGGAGCCGCTGTTTTACAACAAGGAAATTTTCCGGGAGCTGCATTTGGATCCGCCGCAAACGCTGGATCAGTTGAACCGGGCGGTCCGGGTGATCGCGGCAAGCGGAATTACGCCGTTTGCGCTGGGCAATGAAGAAAGATGGCCGGCCGCGATTTTTGCCCATTATTTAATGGACCGGTACGCGGGACCCGAGCTGATCGATGATCTGGTGAAGGGTGAGGGGAGCCAAAGCTTTGTCAATCCCGGCTATATGCAAGCGTTTACGCATTTGGAGGCGTGGATTGACCAGCACGCGTTCAGCATCCCGGCCAACGATATGTCGACCGAAGAGGCCATCGAGCTTTTTACCAGCGGGAAAGCGGCCATGTATCTCAACGGGAGCTGGGACATCAATCTGTTTCATAACGGGAAAGCCCCGGCCGAATTTCAAAACCAGGTCGGCGTTCTCCCGTTTCCCTCCTTGACGCGGGACGGGGAGAAATCCCTCGCCGGGGGATACACGATCGGCATCGGGTTGTCCTCCAATCTGGATGAAGCGAAGCTGAAGGCGGCACAGGAGCTGCTGCGGGGTTTTTACACGGAGGAGGTTCAACGGCGGATCGTTTACGAAGCGCTGCGGATTCCATCGATGAAGATTTCCTACGATTCGAAAAAAACGGGGCCGGTATTCGCGCAGGTTACCCGGTTGATGGAACAGAGCCCGCCGAGTTTTGTGCCTTACGATAATGTCCTCTCTCCGGAGGTCAACAAAACATTTCTGAAGGTGCTGGGGGATATGATCGACGGGAGAAATTCTCCGGATGAAGCGCTGGAGCAAATTCAACAAACTTCGGAACAGTATTGGCGGCTGCGCAGGAGCTCCGCCCCCGAAGACTCGGTTTGGAGGTGAAGCAAGTGGAAGCAAAGCTGGATAAGGCGGAGAAGTACCGGGTTATTTTGGTCGATGACGAGCCGGTCATTTTACGCAGTCTGAAGGTGGCCGTGCCCTGGGAGGAACTGAACCTGGAGATCGTCGGGGAAGCGCGGAATGGGGAAAAAGCGCTGCAGCTCGTCCGGGAGCTGTCCCCGCACATGATTATCAGCGACATCCGCATGCCGGGCATCGACGGGATCGCCTTGATGAAAAAGGTGCTGGCCGAAAACCCCAAGCGGCTGTTTATATTCATCAGCGGGTACGGGGAGTTTGAATATGCCCGCGAGGCGCTGCGGGAAGGCGCCTTCGATTATTTGCTGAAGCCGATCGACCATGATGAGTTGATCGAGATGATCCAGCGGGCCAAAAAAAACCTGGAAAAGCAGATGGAAAACGACAAGCTGCTGCATTCCGTCCAGGTTTTGTCTGTGCTCGCGCGCGAGCGCCTGTTTGCCGAGTTTATCGAAGGCAATCAGGGGCAGAGCCCGATTCAGCATATGCGCTGGCTGGAGAACAGCGAGCTGGCGCAGGAGTATTTTATGGCGGTCATCCAATTGGACCACTATATGAAATTGAACGAGCAATGGACCCCGGAAGAGCGGCGGTTGTGGCTGTTTGCGATCCGCAACATTTTGGGGGAATGGTCGCTGGCAAACGGCGCGCTGACGGTATTTCCTTTTCATGGCGGGGAGTGGGTGCTGCTGTTTCCGGGTTCGCTCAGCGCGAAGAAGGAGGAGCTTGGCAGCGACGTCATCCGCCAAATCAAGATGAACACGAAATTGTCCTGTTCCATCGGGTTCAGCCAGCTGGCGGCGGGGATGGAGCAGTTAAGCGAGGCTTACCAAAGCGCGGCCAAAGCGCTGTACCGGCGGTTTTACAGCGACCGGGAAGGCGTGTTTCTCGACTCCGGTTCGGGTTCGGGGCTGGAGGCGGTCCGGGAAGCGAAATATCCGAAGCATCTGGAGGCGGCGCTGCTCGAGAGCATTCGTACACTGGACAGGGAGCGGCTGCTGGGTACTTTTGACGAGACGAAGCGGTATATTGAAGATCAGGCGTTCACCAAGGAGATGGCCGAGCGGATGATCGTGGAATTGACGGTAGTGCTGTACCGCCAGTTTGAGCATCTGAATTTATCGATGGAATGGCCCCTGGAAGGGCTGCTGCAGGAGCTGCACTCTTTGGGGACCCTACATGAAATGATCGGTCTGCTGAAAAGCAATTTCGGCAAATGGATCACCGACAGCCGGGAGAATCCGTCCAAGGAGAATGTCCAGAATGTGATCGGCAAAACCCAGGAGTACATTCTCGGCAACTACCACAAGGACCTCAGCATCGACGAGGTTGCCGAGCTGGCCGGCCTCAGCATCAGCCATTTTTGCCTGCTGTTCAAGCAGGTGAGCGGATATACGTTCCTGGAATACTTGACCCAATGCCGTATCGAGAAAGCGAAATTCATCCTCAAGAACAGTCATGTCAAAGTGTACCAGGTTGCGCCGATGGTCGGCTACCAGGACCCGCGCTATTTCACGCAAGTGTTCAAAAAAGTCACCGGCATGACGCCGACCGAGTTCCGGGAGGCGGGGGCTTAGGATGCCACGTTCTGATTGGAAATATCCAATGTGACTTGAGAATGATTGATAAAATTTATAGCTTGATTGGATATTTCCAATAGATGAGGCTTGGCTAGGTGAAAAACGGACGATTTGAGCGAATTCTATTGGATATTTCCAATGAGAGCTCAAAATGACGTTCATATCCCGCAATCTATTGGATTTTTCCAATGTGAGCGTGACGCGACTCCAACATCTGCATCCGCACGCGTGAAAAAGGCAGCCATTCCTGCATTTTTAATCAGGGAAGGGCTGCCTTTAAATTTAGGAGGGGCGAGGGGCTGCTTTTTATAACCGCTTTCTCCGGTAGAAGGCGATAAATGTGGCGGACAGGATCAGTACCAGCAGAGAAACGCCAGTGAGGATCGCTTCGGTGCGGTTGGCGGCTTCGTTTCCGTTTCCGGCCCTTTGGCCGAAACCGCCCGGGCCGCCGCCCTTTGGACCGCCTCCGCCCAGGGGGCCGCCGCCCCCCATCGGACCATTGCCGCCCATCGGACCATCGCCACCCATGGGGCCGCCTCCGCCGGGAAAACCGTCTTGACCTTGTCCGCGTTCTCCGCCTATGTTCCGGCCTCCTTGCTGTTGATTATCGCCGGCCGCACCATTGCCTTGCTGTGTGGCTTCATCCTGAGCGCTTTGCGCCGATTGTCCATCCGCCTGTGCATCAGGGGGAGAGGTATCGGCGGTTTGCCCGCTCTGCGAGCTAGCTACGGCTGCTACGGGCTCTACGCTTTGCCAACTCTGAACGTTAGAGCCGTATTTGCCGTTCAGAGCGGCTGAGAATGCACCGGTTTTGCTTTGCTCTCCTTGTCCGCTTTGGGTTTGGCCCTGCTGATCACCCTGCTGATCGCTCTGCTGGTCACCCTGCGCGTTTCTGTTGCCCGGCACATTTTGGCCAGCTTCGGGATTACCGCCCGCCTCGGGCATGCTTCCGTCACCCATAAGGGGCGTAACGCCCGGCATGCCGCCCATACCACCCATACCACCGCCGCTGCCGGAGCCATCTCCGGATGAGGGGATCGTTCCGGCAAGCTGCTGCGAAATGTTCTCTATTTGACTGGCATTCGTGGCGATTAATTGCGTGACGGCCTGTCCGAATTCTTCAAATGTGTAGAACGCCGTAGGATCGGCTTTGACATATGGCGCAATCATTTCGGACAGTGCCGTTACGCGCTGGCTAAATGCTTCGTTGGCCAAAAAGCCGTCTACCGCCTGCTGGAGAATTTTATGGTAATAGGCCTTATACTCATCGACCGCAAGAAGCTTTGCTACCAGAGGCCGTTCGGAAACGACGCCTTGCGTCGGCTCATCGATCAACAGGCTGCTTCTGCTCCGGCTAGTCCCGGCCCCTGCTTGGGCTGGTTTGCCTCCTTCGGCAGCCGCGCCTCCACTGCTGTCCTCCGCGCCGTTTGCGGCAACTCCATCTGCCTCCCCGCTTGCGGCAGTTTCACCCGACACAGCACCGCCCATCGCGCCGCTTGCGGCAGTTTCACCCGGCGCAGCACCGCCCATCGCGCCGCTTGCGGCAGCATCGCCCGCCGCAGCCGCGCCTCCGGCACCGCCGCTTCCCCCGGCGTCAGCAGCGCCGTCCTTGCCGGAAGCTGTGCCGTTCGCACCGTCCGCGCCCGCCGGCGTACTCGCCTCGCCATTCGTGCCCGCCGACGCATTCGCTCCGCCATCTGCGCCCGATGGCGTACTCGCCTCGCCATTCGTGCCCGCCGGCGCGTTCGCTCCGCCATCTGCGCCCGATGGCGTATCCGCCTCGCCATTCGTGCCCGCCGACGCATTCGCTCCGCCATCCGCGCCCGATGGCGTATTCGCCTCACCGTCCGTGCCCGCCGGCGCGTTCGCTCCGCCATCTGCGCCCGCCGGCGTACTCGCCTCGCCATTCGTGCCCGCCGACGCATTCGCTCCGCCATCTGCGCCCGATGGCGTACTCGCCTCGCCATTCGTGCCCGCCGGCGCGTTCGCTCCGCCATCTGCGCCCGATGGCGTATCCGCCTCGCCATTCGTGCCCGCCGACGCATTCGCTCCGCCATCTGCGCCCGATGGCGTACTCGCCTCGCCATTCGTGCCCGCCGGCGCGTTCGCTCCGCCATCTCCGCCGCCCGCTCTGCCTCCAGGGCGGCCCATACCACGGCCCATGCCGCCGCCCATTCCTCCAAACGCCATGTTATAGTCCCAAGGCAGAACGGAGAAGACGCCGTCATCTTCGTACAAATAGTAGTTTTGTTTGTTTCCGCCGATATAGCTGTCCATATTGTTCGTCAGCACATTCAGCGCGATGTAGCCCAAGGCTTCCTGCACATCGATGTATTTTTCGTAATCGCTGCCGTTGTTCAGCTCGTCCAGCATTTTGATCAGAATGTCGCCGTTCGTCGTTTTCGACTTCCGCTCAAGCCCGGTGTAGGCGTCCGGATCGTCGCCGAGCCATAGCAGATCGCTGCCGCTGCCGGTCATTACCCCTTTATACAGGGCGCCGTAAGAGTTCCCGAAATTTCGCTCAAGGTAAGCGTCGCCGACCTGCTCCACAGCCAGGTAAAATCCCCACAGCTTGCCGTTGATATAGATGTTCACGAACGAATGCTTCGGCGTCGGCAGCCCCATCTCCTCGGCCAGCTCATAGGTCAGAAACTCCCGCATATAGGAGGCATCGCTGTAGTTGTTGTTCAGATTGATTTTTTGAATGCCGTCCAGCGTTTGATTGACATATTCGTCAAAAGATAGCTTAAAGCTGTACCGGTCGGAATCGTCCATTTGCACGACGCTGCGCAAGCTCAAATTGCCTTTGGTGCGAATCCCGACATTATCGAAATGCAGCCCGTTGTAGTCGACGGATGCCGTTTTGAACTCTTCGGCGCTGGCGTTGTCCAGCATATCCTGAAAATCGTCCTCATCGATCGTAATCTTCACATCGACGACCTTGTCTTTCGGAAACACTTCTTCATCCAGCTTCTGCTCCTCCGCCGAGACCACCGGAACCGCCGTCTTCCCGCTGCCGGCCAGGCCGCCGGAACCGCTGGCGAATACGCCGGCGTTGTAAACGGCCTCGCCCGCGATCAGGCCGAAGAACAGAAGTGCGGCGCCGATCCAAGCCAGAAGCCGGGTCCCTTTGCGCTTCATCCTCTTCACCTCCGCTTTTCGCCTACGCCACGTAGTCGCCGTTATAGCTGATTAAGACGGCATTTTTGACCCCGCCAAGCTCGGAAATCCGGTTGATGAACTTCCCTTCCTGGTCGCGCAGGCGCACCTCCAACGTGATTTCGATGTTGCCGGGAGTCACGTTTTTTTGCTTCACATTGTACCGTTTCACCAGATTGCCCATCTGCGTGTGGATAAGCTGCTCGCTTTCGTCGTTTTCGCAATTGACCACCAGCAAATACGGCGTTTCTATCGAACTGCTCTTGATAAACAGGAACAGGATCAAGCCGACGATTGCCGAACCGAGCGCCGCCAGCGTGTAAAATCCGGCCCCGGCGACGATCCCGGCCGCGGCGGCCCAGAACAGGAAAATCAGATCGGTCGGGTCCTTGATCGGGGTTCTGAAACGAACGATCGACAGCGCGCCGACCATCCCGAGAGACAGCACCAGGTTGGAGTTAACGGCGATGATCACCATCGCGGTCACCATCGTCATACCGATCAGCGAGACGTTAAAGCTTTTCGAGTACAACACCCCGCTGAACACCCGCCTGTACAAAATGTAAATGAACAAGCCAATCAGAAATGAAACGCCCAGCGTAATGATGATTTTGGAGATGCTGATGTCCGAAGCGAAATTGTCCAGAATCGATTTTTTAACGATGTCGCTAAAATTGGTTGTTCCCGTATTGTTTGTATTCATAAATCAATAATCCTCCCATGCGTTGGTTTTCGAATATTTGCGGCAAATGACGTATTTGGACGCCGATTGCTGACGCAGCCCTTCCAGCTGCAGGGCCGCCCGGAGGTATTCCGGGATGTATTCGTCGTATTTCACCTCGAGGATGATCAAGTTGTCGTCGATCGCCGGTACGGCCCGCAGGTCCGCGTCAAAAATATCAAGGGCGCTCAGGCCTGTCCTAAGCTCCTTGTCAAACGTGATCCGCACGTTGCCGTTACGGCAGACGAACGGTTCGCGCACGTAATCGACGATGACCTTGGGGGCGAGGAGACGATCCTTCATCTGATGATACAGCTCCATCAACAGCGGTTTATTAGGGTTGCGCAGCGTCTCGATCCGGCCCGCCATGACCTCGTCGTACATCTCCCGGGTTAAAGGCTCCTTCACCTTGGCGATGTAGTCGCCTTGCTTGATTTTTTTCTCGAAATGGATCAGGTTGTCCCGGCCATTGTAGATGCGGATCCGGTATTTGCGCCGGCCATGGACGCCGCTCAACTTCTCGTGAAGCGCCGAATTGTCGATGTCGTCAAAATAAAGGCTGCGGATATGGTATTCGCCGCTTCTGCCCGCATGCTCGTCATGCTGCGCCAACCCCCTTAGCCTTTGGCGAATCACAAAATATTGGTGGCGGTTGACCATGAATTTTAGTTCGTGGCGGAATTTCAGCTTTTGCTTCATAAACTGCACCTCGTTTTCATGTGACGCTTGTTACTTGACTTATCCTACCAGTAGTGGCTGATAATTGACTTAAGGAAACCTGAAAATCGACTGAATGTTTTTACACAGCGTTAATAAATGTGAAAATTAGGGAATTGCATTTTTGACTGCGGCGAAGGAGGCTTTATTTTAGGGGAATCGGAAGGAGTCATTTGCATGAGAGGTGTAGAGATGTGGCGCGGACTGTTTATCGTAGGGTTTACTGTTGGCGGAGGCAACGATCGGTTCGCAAAAGAACGATAAGTCATGAATGATCGTGGCGATACACCGCCCGGTCTGTGGATGCAACCGGCACGAAAAAGCGGAGGATTGGATCAAGGTGTTCGAGGAATTGCGGAGCGGAAAAACGTCCCCGGAGGGGGAGGGACCTTGTATGTCGTGGCCAACACCGCCGGTCCCAAACTTAACGAGTTCATGCGGTTCATTTTCAAAATAATAAACGGATGTTCGCCGGAATCATCTACAGCGAGCGTTCGCTGAGCTACAAAGCTTATGACGCCGACGGCCACAAGCAGGACGAAGCCGTGCTTACGCGCTAGTATTTCCGGCGCGGAGCGGACAAATAGTCCGCCTAAACCGTAGCCTTGCCTTCCCGGACAAGCGCTCCCGGCCGTTCCGGAAGCACGTGCCGCGAAGCCGCCGGCGGCGTGTCCTGGGACGCGGTGCCTTCCGCCGTTCGGCACAGCCCGGCGCATTCCCGGAAAGCGAAGTGTTTGCAACCGCGGCATTTTTCGTTATTGATTAGGCCTAGCGCGTAATTCAGTGCATCCCCGGTGTTTTCAAAAAAGTGCTCCTCCCCAATCCTATACAAGCATCCGGTTTTGGCCAGCAGCTTGCGCGGCTGGGAACGCAGGCCGGAGACGAGCACCGTGATTTCCGCGCCGTGCAGCCGCTTGACCAGGCTTGCGAAGTTGGCTTCGCCGGTCGTATCCATAAACGGCACCTTGCTCATCCGAATCAGCACAACCCGCTGCAGACCGCCCTCGATTTGCGAAGCAAACCGGTCAAACGCCTGCGATGCGCCAAAAAACAGCGGCCCGTCCACCGTAAATATGGACACCTGCGGGCAGTCGTGATCCTCCGTTACCACATGCGCTTTGACCTTTGCGTTGGCGGAGGAAGGATCGGGCAGCACTTTGTCCACGGTCAATAGCTCGCTCATTCTTTTGACGAACAGCACGACCGCGAGGATCAGGCCGACCTCGACGGCCGTCGTCAGCGTCGTGAACACCGTCAGCAAGAAGGTGACGAGCAGGACGAGGGAGTCTCCGGTCCGTGTTTTGAGCATATGGGCAAACGCTTTGCGCTCGCTCATATTCCACGCCACCAGCATCAGGATCGGCGCCATGCTGGCGAGCGGAATGTTGGAGGCGTAAGGGGCGAACAAGGCGACGATCAGCAGAACGACCACGCCGTGAATGACCCCGGAAAAGGGGGAGACGGCCCCGTTTTTAATGTTCGTCGCCGTGCGCGCGATCGCCCCCGTTGCCGGTATGCCGCCGAACAGCGGCGCGGCGATGTTGGCGATGCCCTGCCCGATCAGCTCGCGATTGCTGTTGTGGCGGGTGCCGGTCATGCCGTCGGCGACCACGGCCGAGAGCAGCGATTCGATGCTGCCGAGCAGGGCGATGATCAAGGCCGGCTGCAGCATCGGCCGGACGCTGTCCCAGGCGAGCGATATCGGATGCAAGCCCGGCAAACCGCCGGGAATGGGACCGTAGGCGGAGCCGATCGTCGTCACCTTGCCGGGGAACAGCCAGGCCGCCGCCAGCGTGGATATGATGATGCCGACCAGCGAACCCGGCACTTTCGGCAAATACTTGGGCGTAAGCAGCAGGGCGGCGAGGCAGATGCCGGCCGTCAGCACGCTGTAAATATTTAAGCTAGGCAGCCGCAGGACGATCTCTTTCATATTTTCATAGAAATATTCATGCCGCTCCACCCCGCGAAGACCGAGGAAATTCCCGATTTGGCCGCTAAAAATCGTCACCGCGATACCGGCCGTAAACCCGATCGTCACCGGCCGCGGAATGAATTTGATCAGCGCCCCGAGCCGCAGCAGCCCCATCAACACGAGAAAAATCCCGGCGAGAAAGCCGGCGATCAGCAGGTTTTCGTAACCGTATTGCATGACGACCGCCAGCAAAATCGGGATAAACGCTCCCGTCGGTCCGCCGATTTGAAACCGGGAACCTCCGAGCAGGGAGATTAGAATCCCCGCCACAATCGTGGTGTAAAGGCCATATTCCGGTTTCACCCCGGAAGCGATCGCAAACGCCATGCCCAGCGGGATTGCCACAATGCCAACGATGCACCCCGAGATCAAATCTTTGCGCAAAGCCTCCATCCCGTAATTTTTAAAACGTCCTGTCCACTTCATCCTATAACCCTTCTTTTTCTGATTATATTTCTGTTGCCCCCAAGCCCGCGCATTCCCGGACACAAAAAGATCCCCCGCGGTCCGGCGGGGAAACTTGCATGGGGCCGTATTATTATTGTTTGCGGATTCCTTTCAGCAAGGAGATCGATTCCACCAAATGGTTATCGAAAATTTGCCGGGCGACCGCGAGCAAATCCTTGATCAGCGGATCGCGCAGCGAATAAATCACCGTCGTGCCTTCCTTGACCGTGTTGACCAGATTTTTGGCGCGCAAAACGGCTAATTGCTGCGACACGGCGGAGCCCTCCGAGCCGAGGATCGTTTGCAATTCATTGACGTTCCGTTCGCCTTCGCTCAGCACCTCCAAAATACGGATTCGCATCGGATGGGCGAGAGCTTTGAAAAATTCGGCTTTAAACTGCTGTAGGTTCACGTCCATCGAAATAAACTCCTTAAATTTTGAATATTCATATCTCTGAATCTTTGCATATTTATTATGATAGCATAGGAATTCATTTTGACAATGGGCAATGTTGAAGCGTTTGTGAACTGGAGCGGAACATGGTATATTTAATTGAGAATCATTATCATTAAGCAGGACTATTTAATAGATTTTCCAATATAGAAGGAGGCGGTTAATTTGTTCGTGATGACAAGAACGATAGTCGTTGAGAAAGGGAACAGCGATAAAGTGGTGGAGCGTTTCAGCAAGGAAGGGCCGATGGACCAAATGGACGGCCTGGTCGATATCAGCGTCATGGTCAACCGGAAAAGCCGGGAGGAGCATGAAGAGGTGGTGGTCGTGATCCGCTGGGAGTCCGAAGAGGCTTGGAAAAACTGGGAGAAAAGCGATGCGCATATTCAGGGGCACCGGAACAGCAAAGGCCAGCAGCCGCCGGCCTATATTGTCAGCACGACGGTGAACCTTTATGACACCCAGGTGGTGAAGAAAGGAAAGGCGTTTTTGAACGGTTAATGGTAGACTGAAGATAGAAAGTTTAATAGAGTTGCTATATCAGTTTATACATCAAGGAGATGGGTATGAAACTTGTATCGTGGAACGTCAACGGTTTGAGAGCCTGCGTGAATAAAGGGTTTATGGACTATTTTAACGAGGCGGACGCGGATATTTTTTGCCTTCAGGAGACGAAGCTGCAAGATGGGCAGATCGAGCTTGATCTCGGCGGCGACTACGAACAGTATTGGAACTACGCGGAGAAAAAAGGGTACTCCGGTACCGCCGTGTTCACGCGGATCAAGCCGCTGTCGGTGCGTTGCGGCATGGAGGAGGATTACGAGCCGGAGGGGCGGATCATTACGCTGGAATTTGAGGGCTTTTATCTCGTTACGGTGTATACGCCGAATGCGAAAAGGGATCTTTCCCGCCTCGGGTACCGGGTGGAGTGGGAGGACCGGTTCCGCGCATACCTGAAGCGGCTTGACGCGGTCAAGCCGGTCATCGTTTGCGGCGACATGAATGTGGCCCATAAGGAAATCGACATCAAAAACGCGAAGTCGAACGAAGGCAACTCCGGTTTTACCCCTGAAGAACGCGGCAAAATGACCGACCTGCTGGCGGCGGGATTTACGGACACGTTCCGTTATTTTTATCCCGACCGCGGAGGGGTGTACAGCTGGTGGTCGTACATGCCGAAGGTGCGCGAGCGCAACATCGGCTGGCGGATCGACTATTTCCTGGCCTCATCCCGGCTGGAACCGCATTTGGTGGGCGCCGGCATCGACTGCCACATCATGGGCAGCGACCATTGCCCGGTAACGCTGGAAGTGTCGGAGATAACGAAGTAGTCGGGGGTTAGCAAGCCGGCCTTGTTGGCTTCCTTAGCGGACCAACGGCAAAAGTGCATTTGATTTTCCGCTAATCCCCCTCTCCAAGGCCATTCGCATGCAAAAGTGCAGTTGATTCGAGCCCATTTTATAAAAATTTGTTTTTTGAGCTAAAATGGACTGCACTTTTGCATTTGATCCACCCATTTCGGGAGGGTTCCACGAAAATCGCATGCACTTTTGCATTTCGTGGGGTCCTGGAGCTCACTTCGCATCCACTTTGCGCTCTCTCACCGCCTCCACATCGCACTTCACATTGCCAATCGCATTACTACTCTTTACTACAATCGCATTACTACTCGTTTACTACAATGACACTACTGTCCTCACATTACTATCTTCAAACTGCCTCTTACACAGTTACCCCGTATTCCTGCCCTTGCACTATTGTCCTTGCTATTACCTTCGGATGGCTGCCCTTACATGGCCGCCGCGAACTGCACCTTTCCTGCACCTTCTCGCATTATATCGCTAACCCTGTTGATATCAGCTTTCCTTCTTAAGGCCGTGCCTCCAGGGCCGGCTCCGCTGCAGCGGCGGCCGATTCCGGTTCTTTTTTCGATAGAACTTCTTTCTTTAAGAACCAGCAGATAAAAAAGGCGGCGATGACAAATCCGAGCGAAATCGTAAAAATGTTCTGAAAAGCGCCGGCAAACACGGTCTGTACTTTGACCAGCAGGTCGGGAGCTAATCCCTGGGGAATTCCCCCGGTGGCGATATGGCTTGCCGTACCGGCCGGGAGCTGATCGGCTAGCCCGGATACCCCGTCCGAGATATGGCGGGCGAGCAGGCTGCCGAAAACGCTAAGGCCGATCGTGGCCCCAAGCGATTGGAACAGCTGCACCGTCCCGAGGGCCACGCCGCTGTGCTCCTTGTCGACCGATTCCTGCACGATCAGATTGTCGCCGCCAAACAATGCGCCGAGCCCCAAACCGAGAATGAAGAACGTAACGACCACGTATAGCACGGTGGTGTCAATGCCGATGCGCGACAGCAGGAAAAATCCGACGATCGGCAGCGTGAAGCAGACGATAAACAAGGAGCGGTAAGGCACCTTGGTGATCAGGAACCCGTTGACGATACTGGAAGGAACCGCGCCGGCCATAAAAGCCATCATGAGGTAGCCGGCCGCCGTCGGGGTCAATCCCATCACATTTTGCGCAAAAAACGGGAATGCCGAGGTTCCGCCCATCACACCAAGCATCAAAATAAAGACGATCAGCGACAAAACGACGATATTGCGGTTCCGGAACAGATGCAGCGGAATGATCGGTTCCTTCACCCTTGATTCGATGCGGATGAGCAGCGCGATCAGCAGACCGGACAACACAAGCAGGCCGATAATAACCGGCGACGACCACGACAAACCTTGATTGTCGATCAGCACCGGGGCGAGCAGCAGGGACAACAGGGCAAGCACGAGCGTGACGGCTCCGGCCCAGTCGATCTTTTTGCTTTCGGTTCCCCGGGATTCGCGCATGCCGATGGAAAGCACTGCCGCCGCGAGCAAACCGACGGGGATGTTGATCAAAAATACCCAGTGCCAGTTGACGTGCCCCACCAAATACCCGCCGACCGTCGGCCCGAGCAGTTGGGGCAGAATCATCAGCGGCCCGATCAGGCTCTGGATTTTGGCCCGCTGCTCCAGCGGGTAGGCGTCGCCGATAATGACGAGCGCGATCGGCATCAGTCCGCCGGCGCCAATGCCCTGGATGCCGCGGCCCAGCAGCAGCACGGCCATCGAAGGGGCGATCCCGCTGACGATCGATCCGAGAATGAACAGTCCCATACAGCTGAGATAAACGCGCTTGCGTCCGTATAAGTCGGCCAATTTGCCGAGAATGGGCATAAACAGCGTGACCGCAAGCATGTATACGCCGGCCACCCAGCCGTAGAGCGACAGTCCGTGCAGCTCGCGGATAATGGTTGGCATCGCCGTCGAGACGACGGTTTCGTCCAACTCGGCGAAGATCAAGCCGATGAGCAGGCCGAGCAGGACGAGGCTTCTGTTGTTTTTCACTAATGTCATTTTCAACTTTCTCTCCATTCCTTAGTTCTTTGTGCAGTTATCGTAGTACGGATTTTTAAACTGAATTTAAACGGCGAATCAAACGGCGAATTAACGGCGAATCAAACGGCGGCCAAGCCGGGCGGGAGGCTCGAACCGGTCTCTTGTCTCGGTTTGTTGTCTCGGTTTGTTGTCTCGGTTTCTTGTTTCGGTCGCTTCTTATCATAGTAAAATTCGGGTATCCTCCAAAGGTCCCCGGGAATGAAATAAAACTCGGTCTCGGGAATGAGATCGGGTCGAAGGTCAACGTAACGGAAGGCAGCAATAGATCGCTTATCAATTGACAATGATAATCATTATCAATTATACTTCGTAATATCAAGCCATACAATTAAGGAGGATAGGCATGAGCAAAATCATCATCGTCTATGCCAGTTTGACCGGCAACACGGAGGAGATGGCCGAGCTGATCGCCGAAGGGGTTCGCAGCGCCGGAGCGGCGGCGGATTTGAAAATGGTAGAGGACTGCAACGCCGTGCGTTTGCTGGAATATGACGGCTATATGCTGGGGGCATATACATGGGGAGACGGAGAACTGCCGGATGAGTTTGAGGATTTTGTCGATGAAATGAAGGAATTGGACCTCCGTGGGCGTATGGCTGCTGTATTCGGCAGCGGCGATACGAGCTATCGGCTGTACTGCGGAGCCGTGGACTTGCTGGAGGAGAAGCTGAAGGAATGGGGCGCGGTTATCCCTCAGGAGAGCCTGAAGGTGGAGTATGGTCCAAGTCAAGAGGAGAAAGCGTTGTGCCGGGAGTTTGGCGCCAATTTCGTCCAAAGCCTGAGCGCCGTTACCTAAGCCATGGCCCGCTGCGTGTTGGATTATGAGCTGGAGGAGTGGCTGCGGTCGCAAAAGGCGCCGGGTTGTCCCGAATGCCCCAAATTAACCTGGCAGCATCGCGTTCAATACGCCGTAAGTTACGCGATCAACGACTATTTTACGCTGGATCCCGCAGTTCGCTTACATACCCCGATTCAGGTGCTCCTTAATCGGCGTTGGCCGCGGAACAAGGACGATTTTCCCGACCCGCTGCATTATTGGAAAGTATATAACGACATCGTGGGGCAACTGATCCGGATCTCGGAGCCGGAGATTTACGAGCATCCAATAGCGTTATACGAAAAATGGGACACTCAGGTTGCCAAGCTTGATTTGCATCTGTCCGTCATTTTTCAAACCGTCTGGCAGCGGTCAAAGGACCAAAAACCGTGGATTACCGTACAGAAGTTTTTGGTGGAGGACCACCCGGAACTCGTCAAAGCGTTTACGCACATGACCAACGTATTTTGGAACAGCGCTTTTGGCGGGCCGCCGGATCAAATCGAAATATTCGCCCTGTTGGACGACCGCAAATATACGATTACGAAGGAGAAGCTGGATTTTAAGCAATCGCTGGACTATGTGTATTTGCTGGCGGAAACGGCCGGGGAGCGGCCTTTTTTTGCCTCTCAAGCATAAATTATTTCCGAATGGACTTTAAGTTCCGTACTTCCGCGGCTACAATAACATCAAGCGAAAAAGAGATTTAAGGAGTGCGAGAACATGAACATCCAGGAGTTAAGAGAACACCGGCAATACCCGGACAATATCGGACAAGAAACAAGCCGCGCGACGTTTGAACGCGATTATTCGCGGCTGATCCATTCCCCGACCTTTCGCCGGCTTCAGGGCAAATCCCAGGTGTTCGGCGCGGGCACCGGCGATTATTACCGCACGCGGCTGACGCATTCGCTGGAGGTGGCGCAGATCGCCCGGGAAGCGGCACGCGCGCTGCTGCGGGCGTACCCGGAGGTGGCGGCGGACAAGGCGGAGCATCCGGGGCTGATCATCGATCCCGAGGTGGTGGAGTGCGCCGCGATTTGCCATGATTTTGGACATCCGCCATTTGGCCATAAGGGAGAAGAGGTGCTGGACGGCATTTTGGAGAAGCTGGTCGAGGATAAGGTGAAGCAGGCGCTGAAGGGCCGGAATGCCACTCCCGAAGAGGAGCAGCATACGCGGGAGGCGCTGCGGCGGAAATATGAGCATTTTGAAGGCAATGCGCACAATTTCCGGCTGATGATGTTTTTGGAGAAGCGGGAAAATATCGACGGCCTAAATTTATCCGACGCCGTTCTGCTTGGCACGAACAAATACCCTTACCCCGGCACCGTCAACAAAAAAGGCCTGTACCTGCATGAATGGGAGTACATTTCCTACATCCGGGACCGCTGGGCGATTCCCGAAGGCAAAAAGACGTTTGAAGCGCAGTTGATGGACTTGTGCGACGACATCGCCTATTCGGCCCACGATTTGGAGGACGGCATCAAGGCCGGCAAAATCGAAGTGCACGAGCATTTTCTGAAAGATTCGCACATCGAGCGGCTGATTGTAGAAAAAATCATGACCCTTGAGGACTTTTTCTGGGCTGGCTGGACGCCGGACAACATTTTGATCAAGGTGAAGGAAGTGCTCAGTTCGTTCCTGGCGATCTGGAATACGAAGATGCCGGTCTGCGATCACGATTATTCCCGGACGCGCCGGGAGGTCAAGGCCTATTGGGTCAGCCTGTTCGTGGGCAGCCTCGGCGTGATTGACGACGGAAACTGGAAAAAGGTGACGTTCGTCAAGGAGGGCCGGGAAGACGAAGACATGCTGCGTACGGTGAGCGTGCTGAAAAGCTTCGCCTGGGTGACGATGATCCGCGATCTGCGGGTACAGCGTCTCCAGAAACGCAGCGCCTGGGTCATCAAACGGCTGTGGGACGCCTTCGTCGATCCGCAGACGTCCAAGTCGATCATCCCAGGCGACTGGCTGCGCCGATTTGACCGGGATCAGCAAAAGACGCGGCCAATCTGGACCTGGGAGCATATGATCATCGATTATATCGCCGGGATGACAGACGCTTACGCGGAAAAAATCTACAATGAGCTTTACGGGCTAAAGGTCGGCACGATTTACGATATGGATTAACGCATTTAGGATTTTACCGCATTTTGCGTTAACGTTTTGTATTGCTCATCCGTCAAATCGCCGCAGTGGTAGAACAGCTTGTAGAAACGGTTCACTTCGGCCCGGAGATCGTATTTGAAAACATCCGGATACAGCGTTTGGGACAACCAGATCATCCCGATATAACGGTTAACTGAAGGCGGAGAGCCCATCCAGCTGTACGGCGCTCCGGGCACCTCAAAGTAATTGCCGTCACGGATCGCTTTCATTTGCTTCCACGTGCCGTCGGAGGCCACACTGCCGTAAATGCTCTGCGGAGCGAAGAAAATCACATCAGGGTCCCATTGGACAATTTGCTCCAGCGAAACCTCATTGCCGCTGCCTTTGCTGGACGGGTTGTCCAGGACGGCCACATTGTCCCCGAGCAGATCGAGAATTTCCGCGTGAAAAGAACCCTTGGAAATGATATTGGTACCGGTGTCGCCTAAACTGTACAGCACTTTCACTTTATGATCGCCGATCTTTTCCATCGCTTCCACGGTGTTGGTATATACCTCGTCGCAATAATCCGCCAGGGCTTTGGCTTCATCCGGCATGCCAAGCACCTCGCCCAGCGTGTTGTAGCTGCCGGCCATCGTTTTAAGCGTTGCCTCCACGAAAATCACCGGCATGCCAAGTTGTTCCTGAAGGGCGTCGAGATCTTCCGCGATGTTGTCCTTTTTCTCGCCGATATCGATGATCAGCTGCGGCTTGGCGGCGGCCAGCGCCTCCATGTTCAAATCGCCGGAACCGTAAAATTGGCCGAATACGGGCAGCTGCAAATACTTGTCAGCGAGATAAGCGCCGGCTTCGTCGCTCCATTTGCCGGACAAGCCCACGAGCTTATCCGGGGCCAGGGAGAAAAGCACGATTTGCGCCAGCGATCCAGAAGGGGCGATCCGTTCGATATGTTTCGGAATTTCTACCTCTCGTCCCGCCGAATCGGTGAACACTACGGTTTCCGTACCATCCGGCGACGGAATTGCATTTTGCCCGCCCACCGCCGATTCCGCAGCGCCGGACGCGGCCTGTGCCGGATCGGCCGATGGCGATGGCTGCTCCCCTGCGGCCCCGCAGGCAGCCAGCAACATAACTGTTGCTAACAACGCAATTGAGATTTTCGATAAACTAAACCATTTTCTTTTCAAGCCGAACGCATCCTCTCTTAAACCATTTTTCAAATTTCCAAAACGAACGTATTTCGCTTTCGCCCTGTGCTTTATGTATCGGAAATCGCAAACCGGGGGACGCAAACGGAGATTTTCCCGTCGTACAAACGGGCCAGGCTAATGTCCACGCCGTAAAGCGAATGGAGCCTTTCTTCGTCCAGCACATCGCGCGGGGGACCAAAGGCGGTCACCCGGCCGTCTTGCAGCGTCATCACCGTATCGGCAAACAGCAGGGCCTGATCGGGGTTATGGGTAGACTGAATAACCGTGTAACCCGCTTGCGTCAACTGCTTAACTTTGCTTAACACCCGCAGTTGATTGCCATAATCAAGATTGGCCGTAGGCTCATCCATCAGCAGGATGCGGGCCTGCTGCGCCAAAGCTCTCGCGATCAGCACGAGCTGCCGTTCTCCGCCGCTCAGCTCCATGAACGCTCTGCCGCCCAGCCGGGAGATCCCCACTTGCTCCAGGGCTTGCTCCGCGATCAGCCGTTCTTGTTTGCCGGGGACGGAAAATACCGAAAAACTGGCCGACGTTCCCATCAGCACCATATCCATCACCGAATAGCCAAAGACAGGGGCGTGGGATTGGGGGACAAAGGCGATATGGCGGGCCAGTTCACGCGGCGGCAGGGTTCGGGCGTTTTTGCCGTCGATGACGATTTCCCCGGTATAACCGGGAAGCAAGCCAAGGATGCAGCGGAATAACGTGCTTTTGCCCACACCGTTGGGCCCGAGCAGGCATAAGAGGCTGCTCCCCTGTTGGGTGAAAGTGACATTGTCCAGCACCCGCTCCTTTTTATAGGAGAAGCAAAGCCGTTCCACGCAAAGACTCAAGCGGCATCACCCGCTTTCAGAATCAGGCTGATGAAGAATGGAGCGCCGATAATCGCGGTAAGGATGCCGATTGGTACTTCGCTAGTCCACAAATTGCGGGAAAAGTTGTCCACGATCAGGAGAAACACCGCTCCGGCCAGCATGGAGGCAGGTAGCAGGCGCTGATAGTTGTTGCCGACCAGGAAGCGGGTGAGGTGCGGGATCACGAGGCCGACCCAGCCGATCATGCCGCTGACCGCCACGCTGGATGCCGTAATGAGCGTGGCGCACACGATGACGGCAAGCCGGACAGCACCGGCATTGACGCCCATCGTACGGGCCTCGGCATCGCCCAGGGTCAGTACATTGACGCGCCAGCGCAGCAGCAACAGCGGCACCAGTCCCAAAGCCATGGGAATGACAATGAAAAGGACCTCCTCTTTTTTCGTGCCCGCAAGACTCCCCATAAGCCAGTATGTAATAGCCGGAAGCTGTTCGTTGGGATCCGCCACCATCTTAATAAAGGAGGTGCAGGCGGAAAACAATGAGCCGACCATGATGCCGGATAAAATCAGGCCGAGCACCTGCCTGCCTTTCGTCCTTCTGCTTATGGCAAGAACAAGAAGGACGCAAAGGATGCTGAACAAAAACGCGCTAAATGTAATCTCCCGCTTGCCGCCTCCGAGCAAAATAGCCAACGCCGCTCCAAAAGCGGCTCCAGCCGAGGCGCCAAGCACATCCGGCGCCGCCATCGGGTTTTGAAAGATCCCTTGATAGGCGGCTCCCGCCGCGGCAAGGCAGCAGCCGACGAGGCAAGCCAGGATGATGCGCGGAAGTCTGACATTGTAAAAAATCGCTTGCTGCTGCGCATCGGCGTTGCCCTCGGCGGGATGAACCGCCGCTAATATCAGCTTCAGCACCTCGCCGGGCGTAATCGGATAACGGCCCAGGTTCAAGGAAATCAGGATGATGAGCAAGAGCAGCAATACCAGCGCCGGCAGCGTCCATCGATATCGTAAACTGTTCAATCGGTTTCTCCACCTCCGTTAACGCTCATTTTTGTCGCTCATTGTAGCAATCGGCTGCATAAGTTGTCAATTGAAAATTATGATTAGATATAAATGAATATATTTAGTTATAATTAGTGATAAATGATACTGCTTATTAGCTGTTTTTTTCAGTAAATTTAAAAATAATAAATTTTTGCGGAGGATGAAGCATGAAGTTGGTTACTGTGGCGGGCCCGCCTTCATCGGGGAAAACATCCGTGATCTTGCAGTTGGCCGAAAGTCTGCGGGAGCAGCGGCAAACGCTCGGCGTGATTAAATTCGACTGTCTTACGACCTTCGACCAGCTTCGGTACAAGGAAGCGGGACTGCCCGTACAGGTAGGGTACTCCGGCAAAGTTTGCCCCGATCATTTTTTCGTCAGCAACATCGAGGATGGCGTGGAGTGGGGGAGAGAAATTGGGTTGGACGTGCTGATTACGGAGAGCGCCGGTTTGTGCAATCGCTGTTCCCCTTATATCCGCGGCGTTTTGGCGGTTTGTGTCATCGACTGTTTGTCGGGCGTGCAAACGCCGCGCAAAATCGGCATGCTCAAACTGGCGGATGTGATCGTGATCACGAAGGGAGATATCGTCTCGCAGGCGGAGCGCGAAGTGTTCCGTTTCAATGTCCGCCAGGTGAACGGCCGGGCCGCGATTCTGTTTGTCAACGGGATTACCGGCCAGGGCGCTTTTATGCTTGGCAAGCACGCGGCCAAGGCTGCCGAAACAACGACGTTAAGGGACGCGCGGCTGCGGTTTACGACCCCGGCCTCGGTATGCTCTTACTGTACGGGAGAAATGCGCATTGGCGAGAGCTACCAGATGGGTATGATGAAAAAAATGGAGTTCAGGTGATGGTTGATGATGATGAAATTTCAACGGCTGATCGAAACAAGCCCAATCGCTGAAATTGTGGAGCTGTATCCCATTGCGCGCGATTTTTTGCTTAATTTCGGCCTGGATGAACTGCCTTGGGACTGGACGCTGCCCGCAGCGTTGGAACAGGTGAATGAGGAGCGCCTGTTGGAGTTTGGCTGCACCCGTGCGGAAGTCCCGTTTCAGTTTGCAGCTTTTTTGGAGACGATGCTGGAGAGCGATGCGCTTGAAAATGAAATCCGTTCGATTACGCTGCTTGGAGGCCGGGATAAAAGCGGCAATCCCGAGGAAATCAGCCTGACGATCCGCACCGGGGAAATCATCGGTATCGTAGGGCCTACGGGCTCGGGCAAAAGCCGGCTGCTTGCCGACATCGAATGCGTTGCCCAGGGCGATACGCCTACGCGGAGGCGAATTCTGGTCAATGACAGGCCGCTGGAGGACGAGGAGCGGTTTAGGATGGAGGGGAAGCTGGTGGCGCAGCTTTCGCAGAATATGAACTTTGTGGTAGACCTTAGTGTCGGGGAGTTCCTGGACATGCACGCCCAAAGCCGCCTATGCGCGGACAAAGAAGCGGTGATTCAGCAGTGCTTCGACTGCGCCAACCGGCTGGCGGGAGAGAAGTTTGGCCTGAACACGAAGGTAACCCAGCTTTCCGGCGGCCAATCGCGCGCTTTGATGATTGCCGATACAGCTTATATGAGCGCTTCGCCGATCGTTTTGATCGATGAGATCGAGAACGCCGGCATTGACCGGAAACAGGCGGTGAATCTGCTGGCCAGCAAAGATAAAATCGTGCTGATCTCCACCCATGATCCGCTGCTGGCGCTTAGCGCGGACAAACGGATCGTGATCCGGGGCGGCGGCATCCATAAGGTGATCGAAAAGACGGCTGAAGAACGGGAGAGCCTGGTTCGGATCGAAGCGCTTGACGAGGTGCTGATGGGGGTGCGCCGCCGGCTGCGCAAGGGAGAGCTCATTAACGCCCCGGCACTTTAAGTGGGGATTGAACTACCTCTTTAGTTGAGGGGAGAGATGAATATGTGGGAATTATACGACGCGTTAATTGAAGGGATTGACGATTCCTGTACGGTGGAGGATTTGGTGTGCGGGCCCGGCACGGCCTTCGTACGCAGCAATTTGGGCTGCGGCTTTAGCGGAGCGCCGGCGGGAAGGACTAGACCGACCGTTCTTAGACAGAAAAATCCGGGCATGAAGCTGCGGGATCTTGCCGCATGCGTGAAGTCGTGGAATCTGCAGGAAGCCGGCGTCGGCCAGGCGGCGATCAACGCCTATTACAATGCTTTGCCCGTCGCCAAGGCCAATGGCGTTCCCGTTTCCGACGCCCGTTTTACGGAGGACCGGATATATGATCCGTTCATTTCCTACCAAGCGGCCATCCGGGACAAAAAAGTGGCGGTGGTGGGGCATTTTCATTATCTGGATCAGCTGTTCCGGCCGGTGTGCGACCTGTCGGTTCTCGAATTCGAGCCTAAGGAGGGCGATTTTCCGTATGCCGCCGCCGAATATATTTTGCCGGAGGCCGAATTTGTTGTCATCACCAGCGCCGCGCTGACCAATAAAACAATGCCGCGGCTTTTGGAGTTGTCACGGGGGGCCAAGGTGGTCATCGTCGGTCCCTCGACGCCTATGGCGCCGGTGCTTGAGCAGTTTGGCGTCTCCGATCTGTCCGGGATCACGATCAAGGACGGCGAGCGGGCCCGGCGTATCTGCTGCGGCCAGGAAAGCGGCAAAATTTACGCCTCGGCTCAGAAAACCAGCCTGAGGTTTCAATCATGAATAGGGGGGTAACGATGCAGTTTACTTGGAATGCGAATACGGTCGGCTGGTTTAAGGCGGCCAGCGCCTACACCGGATTTCACGAAAAGCTGGCGGAGCGGCTGCGCCCCGTCATTGCGGGCAGCGAAACTTTGTTTGATATCGGCTGCGGCCTCGGGCTCCTGTCGCAGCAATGGCGTGACAGCGTGGGCAAAATCGTGTGCGTGGATATCAACGAAGCCGCCTTGGCTTCACTGACCGAAGATATAGCCGCCAAGCAAATCGGCAATATCGAAGTGCGGCTTGGCGACGCCTTTGACAGCGAGCCATGGTGCGACGTCATCTTGCTGTCCTATTTCGGCAGCCAGTCGGCCGAACGCTTTTTGCCGTATTGCCGTAAACTGATCGTTATTGTCGATTTGGATGAAGGCAGCAACTTGACGGGACAAAGCGGGACCGGGGCGGGCCGGATGCGGCTCACGGCAGGCAAGCTCGAGGGGCGTCTGCGCGAAAGTGGAGTCCGCTATTCCCGGCAAGAGGCGGCGCTGGAATTTGGCCAGCCTTTTGTATCCCGCGAGGACGCGGCCGACTTCTACGGGCAGCACGGTTCGCGTTTCCCTGCGGGAGCGGAAGCGTTCCTGAATCGGATCATCCCCGTAAACCGGCCGCCCTACCGGTTTTATCTGCCTTATCTGAAAAGAATGGGGGTATTCGTGATTGAAGGCGAGCGATAAACGCAAAAAGGCGGGGGATAACCCTCGCCTTTTTTACCTTTTAGAATTTGCTGAATCAGAGGCGGACAGTGTCTTCCCGGCTTTTTGGGCTACTTCGTTGATCAAGAGCATAGGAGATCCCTTGTAAAACGTGCCGGTGGCATGATCTCTAAATCGGGCAAGCAACTCGACCGCTTTGTTGCGATTCCGCTCAACGCTCAAACATAGAAGCATGGAAGCGTCAACGATGAAGAGGGCGTCACGATCCACCAAGGCCAGCGCATCCACCTTTTGCACCGTAGCCGTTTCGAGCAGTGTCACAAATCGACGCCAGGTGAGGGGTCTGTCTAAAGGGTTCGTGTGTTGGTGATCGTGTGTTGGTGATCGTGTGTTGGTGTTCGTGTTTTGGTGCCCCTGCCTGGCTGGCTGCCTTTGCACGATTATCCCCTTCGTTCAGGAGCAGGGAGCAGGGGGGGGGGGGGCTAGAGCAAGGGTTCCAAAAAAAAGAGAAGAAAAAACACAAAAAAGATGAGGAAAAAATGAGGCGGTTCAGGTGAGATTTTCGGCTTGATAAGAGAACGTACGTTTGGTATAATGAAATAAATGGAACCTATGTTCGTATATTCTTGATTCGGGGGCGAGTAAACATGGAGGTCAATACGGGAACGGAACTTCAGCCATTCAGCAGCCGTTTTAACAGCGAGCAGGACTGTATGGAGGCGCTGATCGCGATGAAGTGGCCAAACGGCTTCGTCTGCCCGCGCTGCGCTCACACCCGGTGCAGCCGTCTGACCTCCCGGCATATCCCTTTGTTCGAGTGCGGAAAGTGCAAGCATCAAACATCGCCTTTGGTCGGCACGATTTTTGAAGGAACGCATCTCCCCCTGGTGAAGTGGTTTCAGGCCCTGGAGTTGTTCCTGCTGGAGGGCGGCATCTCGGCGCTGCGGCTGAGCAAGGTGATCCGGGTCACCTACAAGACCGCCTGGTCGCTGCTGCACAACATACGCCATGCTGTGGGGGAGTTCGATGCCCGGGAACTGCTTTCTGGAGACGTGAAGGTGAACAGCGATCAGTATGGGCGTAACCCGTCCCGGTGTCAGCTTTCGCATCCGTATGCCTCGGCGGTCGTAGCCGGCTGCACGGTCACGGAGTCGGGTGAGCCGGAGCAGGTCAAAATCCGCCTGGTGCCGCATAAGCGGGGAGGCGAAAAAAGGGCAAACCGTCAAGATCTAACCGCGTTTATTGGCGGGCATGTAGATGTCCATACATCGGCGGTGCAGTTGTTCCCTCAGGCCTTTCGGCTGTATGCGCCCTTGCGGAAAGTGGTGAGAGAGGCGTGGGAATCGCTGAAAAGTACGTATGGAGCCTTGGGACTGAAGCATCTGCAGGCGTATCTGAACGAATACACCGGACGCCGCCGGCTGCGCCTGCCCGGAGGACTGCCCGGAGCGGAAGAAACGATGCAGCAGAAGTTGCTGCGCATGTGTGTGGCGATTCCGGCGATCCCTTACCACCGGCTAATCGCTCGCCAACCGTACCAGCCCCTTGCGGCTGCGGCCTGATCATGGCGCTGGAACGGAAGGGATTAGCTTAATGCGGATCAATTTGATTGATGTGGGTTAGTATGAAGAGTGCGAGCGTTGCTGCAGATGGAAGGGTTCAGGCTACAGCATAATCACGGTCTTTTCGTTTCCCGCGCGTCTTGTCCTTAACCCCTGTCTTGATCTCCTGTCCGGTCTGTTTCACCTCCCCTAAACCTGATTCCTTTTCCTTAGCCCGTCTAAATTATCTTCAAATCTATCTGCTTCTCCACCCAATATTTTCTTCTCCCGAGCTTGCCTGTTTCTGTGTTACCTGATCAAACGGGATAATCGTGCAAAGCGCCCGGACAGCGAGTGTTGATCTGCCGTAGAAGCTCGTCACTCTCGCTTTACCAAACGAAGCAGTGTTTTTCTATTTTGCAAGCTGCCTATGGAACACCAGAGCCGTTATTTTCGGAAAAACAGAGGTTTGCAAAATGTAACGGACCCATATGACCTTATTTCGCTCGAATCGGTCCGGGTGACCTGGTTTAGAGCGAAATTGAGTCATTTGAGTCCGTCAGGCGTTTTACTTAATCACTTTATACAATTACAACGGCGGATTTGCGTGGCATTTGCGGCAGACCGGATAATACGATTCATTGCCGCCGATTTGGATCTGCTCGCCCGTGTAGACGGGTTTGCCGTTTTCCACCCGCAGGTTCATCGTCGCCTTGCGCGCGCAGAACCAGCAAATCGTCTTCATTTCTTCGATTTTGTCGGCGTAGATGAGCAGCAGCCGGCTTCCTTCAAAGAGCTGGTTTTGGAAGTCGTTTTTCAGCCCGAACGCCATCACCGGGATATCCAGCTCGTCGACGATCCGGACCAATTGCTTAATGCTGCCCTCGCTCAGGAACTGGCATTCGTCCACCAGCACGCAGTACAGCTTGGGGATATGGGTTCGGACGATTTCGAAAATATCGGTATCCTCGTAGATTGGGATGGCTTCCCGGCGCAAGCCGATCCGCGACGAGACGAAACCGACCTCATCGCGGTTGTCGATGCCTGAAGTGAAAATAAGCACGGGTTTGTTCTGTTCTTCGTAATTGTGGGCAACCTTCAAAATTTCAATCGATTTGCCGCTGTTCATTGCCCCGTATTTGAAAAATAACTGTGCCAAACCAAGACGTCCCTTTCTCTAATCATAATCGTCAAACATGATTATTCTATCATACAACAGCCAATCGCATAGATAAAGGAATCATGAATTACAGCATTATTTTGCGACTTGCGGGTCATAATCACGATCAATCCAATACGAATCATTCCTGTATCGCCCCTTTGCATCACATTGATTTTTCAATAAGATACCAAACTATTTTAATTGGCCGGCGATAATATCACATCGTCTCCCAAAGATTTGGCATATACTAATAAATTAATGGTTTGTAGAAGAGTTCAACGAGGAAAGAGCAGGTATCTGTTTATGAATTTAACCCATTCGCAAAGATTGGCCTTAGTGCATGTTACGGATTACGCGGCTACATATAAGGAAGAAGCCCGGCAAGAGATTCGGGAGATTTTGCAAATGGCGAATATTGCTTCCGGCACTTGCGAGGCGGCCATAGATAAACTGAAGGCCCATGCGCGGATCGCCATGCATTTTCATCCGGACAGGCCGGACCCGATGATGCGCAGCGTTGCGGAGGCGATGCTTCAGCAAGGCTTGTACAAAAGCCAGTTCGAAACGCTGCTTTCCAGCGGCAGCGTGACGGCCTACCCCGGCGGGGCGCGGGATCAATGGGAGCAACGGCTGTTCGGAGGCGCCTATCCGTCGGAAAGCACCGCGCCAGGCGAACGGCCCAAATACGGCGCCCTGAACCTGATGCTGCATCCGGACGGGCCGGCGCCGCGGTTCGGGTCGTGTTATTTCCTGCTGGCGCCGGAAGTTACCCGCCGGGCTACCTTTACTTATATGGATTCCCACGATGACCCGCAGGAAAAAGGAACGCTGGCGGAGTTCGATATGATTTTGGCGGCTCTACTGAAGGAGATTTTTCTGAGGGATTCCGCGCTTGGCGAAAAGGACCTGACACCGCGGAAATTTTTCGAGCATTTGCTGGCCCGGTTGGATCAGCCGTTTCCCGACCCGACGGGGAGGGAGCCGAAGCGCAACTTGAACCATTATATCGAAGCCCAGGTACACGGCGACATTTCATTGGAAAAAGACGTTGAGGCGCTGGTGGCCGACCCTTCGTTCAAAAACGCCCCGGTGGGAGAAACGCTGGAACGGCTGTGCCGCCGGTATTCGATTAAGCTTTACTGGCATCAAGGCTTTGCGCTTCCGGTAGAGGAGGTGCCTAGCGATTTCCGGGGACCGGCGATGCCTTCCCTGTCAAGGCGTATTGCACGACAAGGGCTCGTGGATGTCCGCTTGGTCGGCGAGGCGGCCATGGATTTAAAGCGCGATCCTGCGGCTTGGAGCGACCGCGGCACTTATGCCGAAGTACTGCAGGAGCTTAAGCTCATGTGGCATGTGCTGGTGAAGTACGGAAAACCGTTTAAACTCCCTTGAACGGTCAAGGGAGTTTATATAGGCGCATGCGTATCCCGCGGAAATAGCGGTAAAAAAGGGCTCTAGTTTTGCCAAAGTAGGGTGCTTAGTCAAAATAGAGGAATTTTTTACCGCTAATATTGGAGAATGGGGCCAGTTGGGGGTCCTACCCAAGGTTTTCACCAAAATAAGTCCAAAAAATTCCTCTATTCCCCTGACAAGGGGAGAAATATCAAAAATAGCGGTAAAGATTACCGCTATCGCTAGGAGGGGCTACCACCGCAAACTCACTAACGGAGTTTCCTAACTACAATTCTGCTAGAAGTTTTGCCGGAAGCTCTGCCGCAAACTCTCTTACTCACGAAGTCATAAGGCGAATTAAACCGCCGCCCGGGCGCCGCCGCGTTTGCTTTTGCGGATTTGCACCGCCATCACCGAGGCGACGAAACATAAGAAGCCGGCGATGACGAAAGCCTGCGAGTAGCTGCCGAGCCAGTCGCGCAGGGCGCCTGCGCCGAAAGCCGCCGCCGAAGCGCCGAGCTGGTGGGCGACGACGACCCAGCCGAAAATCATCCCGGATTTCTCTTTCCCGAACGCTTCGCCCGCAAGTTTGACGGTTGGCGGAACGGTTGCGATCCAGTCCAGGCCGTAAAAAACGGAGAAGACCACAAGCATGTAAGGGGAGGCGCTATTCAGGGCAAAGGGCAGGAACAGCAGGGACAATCCCCGCAGCCCGTAATAGCAGAACAGCAGCTTGCGGCTGTCGAAGCGGTCGGACAACCAGCCGGAAATCGTGGTGCCGAACAAATCGAACACCCCCATCATGGCAAGCAGTCCGGCGGCCGCTACCTCCAATATTCCGTGATCCCCGCAGGCGGCGATCAGATGCGTGCCGATGAGTCCGTTCGTGGACAAGCCGCAAAAAAAGAACGTGCCGGCAAGCAGCCAAAACGTCGCGTTCCCCATGGCCAACCGTAAATTTTGCAGCGGCGCGAGAAAAATATTCCCGCGAAAAGGGGCCGGCTTCACCAGTTCGCTTGAACCATACGGCGCGGCGCCCACGTCATACGGATGATTCCGCATCCACACGGCCACGGCCGCAAGCACGATTACGATGCTGGCTACGGCGGTATAAACGGCGTATCTCCAGCCGAAATCGGACGTCAATTTAGCGAACAGCGGCAGAAACAGCAGTTGCCCGGTAGCGGCGCTGGCCGTCAGCAATCCGACGACAAGCCCTTTGCGCTTCACGAACCATTGATTGCTGACCGTCACGCCCAGCACATTGGCCATCATGCCTGTCGCCAGCCCGGAGACAAGCCCCCACAGCAGCTCGAATTGCCATAAGGAGCGGATAAAAGGAGTCACGGCCAGGCTAAGTCCCAAAACGGCAAGTGAACATACGATGACTTTGCGGAAGCCGAATTTCAGCAGCAGTGCAGCCGAGAAAGGGCCGACCAGCCCGTAAAGAAAAATACCTACCGAAATGACGCTGGAAATGCTGCCGCGGCTCCAGCCGAATTCATGTTCGAACGGAACGAGCAAAACGCTGGGCAGCGAGCGGATGCCCGCCGATACGAGCAAAGTGGCAAAGGTCAGCAGGACGATAATCCATCCGTAATAAACCTTTGATTTGAGTTTGATGCGGCCTTGTTCTTTTGTTTCGCTCATCGTATGGTTCTCCCTCTTGTTGTATTTTGTTTGTACATACAAAATAAATAAACAGAAAACCCCAGTTTGGCTTTTTCCGCAAAAAAAACGACTCTTCGGCAGGCAATGCCTTATAAACTCTTTTGTTTACCGTTCAATCAGTTCGCTTGCGGATTCCTGCTGCCGGGTCAGCCATTCGGCCAACTCTTTGCCGAGTATAGCCTCATAAGATGCTTTCAGCTTTTTGGAAGCTTCGAGGAGCGATTCCTTCATGGCTATGCCTTTTTCCGTCGGATACACCAGCACGGTTTTTCCCTGAACCTTGCGCTCCACCAACTGCTTTCCCACCAGCTTGTCGATAAAACGGGTCAGCGTAGAGGGAGTAATGTACAGCTTCTCGGAAAGCTCCTTTTGGGTGATGCCGGGATTGGCGATGACGAGTCGGACCAGATAACCGTAGGCCGGGGTCAGGCCCGTCGTGGCAAACGCATCGTCAGCGAGGCGCGTTATCGCCCGGCTTAAACGGTTGGTGGTGAAGTACATACAGGTATGTAAAAACGTTCCGTCTTGTTCAGTGGCTGGTTCTGGGACGGCGCTTGGTTCCTTCAGCATGGGGGTTCCTCCTTTTCTGGGCGCTGCTGCAAACCTATTTTGTATGTACAACAAAAATAAAGGAGGCGGGCGATTTTGTCAAGAGAGCAGCCGAAATTATCCGATAAGCCGCTCAAGGAAAGGGTGGATGTCTTCCGGCTGCACCGTGGGCTCAAATCTTTGCTGCACTTGACCGTTACGGCCGATCAGAAACTTTGAGAAATTCCACTTCACTCCGTTGCCGGCATAAATGTCCGGACATTTTGGCGTGCCTCCTTTATTTCCGGCTTAATACCCGGCGTTGCGAGCTTTTTACGCTCCCGCTGCATTCAGCATACCGCCAAAACCCGAAGAAGAGAAATATTTGATTGTTATGTGCTTAATAGGAAATCGATATAAAAGAAGCAAGGCCGAAAGGTCATTTTCAAGAACCTTCGGCCAGCAGGCGGTTGACCAGCTTGCTCATGCCATCCCAGGAATCCTTCATCAGGAAGAGGTCCTGAATCGGCGTATTCCAGGGGCGGGGAATGCCGATCGTTAATTTGCCGGCTTCCATGGCGGGGAGCAGATTATGCGGTCCGTCATCGATCAGCAGGTCGAAATTGACCAGGGATTTGCGTCTGGCGATAAAAAAGTTCTCGTACGGAATAAAGGGCATATGGCGCTGCAGCCAGTTCCATTTTTCCGGAACCGCGGACGGCCTGGCGGCCGTGACGATAATCACGTCATGCTCGGAGGCGATTTTCCGCACTTCCTCAACCGTATGCTCGTCAAAAATCTCAAGTTCCTCGTACAAACCCGGCCGTCCGAAAAAAATGTCCTCATTGCAATCGGGATGCCAGATTTTCGTCATGTCAAAGCTGGTCATCTTCTCCATAGTCAGCGGCCGGTCGGGGTACTGCAAATTATGATAGTGTATCGCTTTGGGCACGAGATGGCAGATCGTATCGTCCATATCGATGGCTACAATTTTTTTGCGCATGGTTTAATCTCCTGATTATGTATTATGTTTTCTTTATCCAACAGTAGCGGTGCAGGTCCATTATAAAATGAAAAAGTATGAATTAATCGTAACATAAGCCGCCATTTTTTATCTATAATTGAATCAGTTCGATTCAAGTTCCAAAATTTCCAAATAGGGGAGATGGAAACATGAACACCTTGGGGAAAACACTGCCGAGAAAAGGTTTGGAGGAGCTGGGAATTTCGGCTCGCAACGTCATCGATTTTCTGGATGAAATGGAAGCGCAATCAATTGAGCTGCACAGCTTTATGCTGGTGCGCCACGGGCATGTGGCGGCCGAAGGCTGGTGGGAGCCCTACCGCCCGGAGCTTCCTCATATGCTGTTTTCGCTGAGCAAAAGCTTCACCTCAACCGCGATCGGCATGGCGGTGCAGGAAGGTCTGCTGAAGCTGGACGACCCGGTGATCTCCTTTTTTCCGGATGATCTGCCTGACGAGATTTCGCCCAATCTGGCCGCGATGAAAATCCGCCATTTGCTGACGATGGGCACCGGCCATGCTGCCGATACGACGGAAGCGCTGCACGAAGCGGAGGACGGCAACTGGGTCAAAGCTTTTTTAAAGCAGCCGGTGGAGCATGAGCCCGGAACGTTTTTCTTGTACAACACCGGTGCCACTTATATGTTGTCGGCGGTTTTGCGGCAGGCGTCCGGTCAAACGCTGCTTGAGTTTTTGCGGCCCCGGTTGTTTGAACCGCTCGGCATTGAACATCCAACCTGGGAAACCTGTCCGCGCGGCATCCATACCGGGGGCTACGGCTTGAAGATTACGACCGAGGACATCGCCAAGTTCGGCCAATTGTATTTGCAAAAAGGGTTGTGGTACGGCAGGCGGCTGGTGGAAGAAAGCTGGATTGAAGCGGCGGTCTCGAAACAGATTTCCAACGGGGACGGCGGGGACAGCGACTGGGCGCAAGGGTACGGTTATCAGTTTTGGCGCTGCCGTCACGGCGTATATCGGGGGGACGGAGCGTTCGGCCAATTCTGCATCGTTTTGCCGGAGCAGGACGCGGTGATTGCGATGACAGCGGGCACAAACGATCTTCAGGGCGTGCTGAACGGGGTATGGGATCATTTGCTCGGCGCCTTTGGGCCAGTCCCGGCCGTCCCGGACGGTTTGTCCGGGGAGCTGGAGCGCCGGCTGCGGGAGCTTCGTCTTGAACCGCCGCGGATGGAGCGCCGCCCGGTCGCCGAAAACCGGCTGAACGGGCAAAGCTACAGCCTCGAAGAGAACGAGCTGGGTTTGACGAGCTTCCGTATGGATTTTAACGAAAATAAGGCCAGCCTGCGGATCAAAAACAAGCAAGGGGAGCATGCCCTTGAATTGGGCCGGGGCGAATGGGGGATCGGGCGGTCATCCCTGTCCGGGCCGGAGGAACGGGTCGCCGCCTCTTTTACTTGGCGAAACGCGGCAACGCTGCTCCTGACGATTCGGCGGATTGAAACGCCGTTTGCGCTGAGCGTCGAAGTCGAGCTTTTTGAACAGGGGATTGAAATCCGCAGTGAAATCAATGTATCCTTTGGGGAAACGAAGTTCGCTCCGATCCGGGGGAGGCTGGAATAAAGAGAAAGTATCTCCCTTGGCCTTATCGTTGAAATAGTTGCAAAATGCACTTAAAACGAATGATTGGGTAAATTGATAGAAAGCTAGTTGTATGATTTGCGAGTAATCGTCATCGCTTCAGAGAAACAGGAGGACCGACAATGAACCAGGCTGTGGAAGCTTTTTTGAATGAGGTGTGGAAAGAAGTCACCGCGATATACGCCAAAGAAAGCAAGCGGATCAATGAACTTAGCAATCAAAGCAGGCTGCAGGCAGGAATCATGGATTACCTTCAAGTAGCCTGGAGAAAAGGCAAGCATACCTGGGAAGCGGGGGAAATTCACATCGATGTTTATGAGCCGTTCTCCTGGAGCGACAGTTCCTACAAAATTGAAGCGGGCGCTTATATTACGGAGTTGAGCGACGAACTGCTGACCGAGGAGTTCTTTCCTGCCTTATGCGGCCTTGCAGATCGGTTTCACCGAACCGGATACCCGGCAGAAGTACCTGGAGCTTGCGGTCCAATTGGGCTCGGAACAGGCAGCCGGTTATTTGAAAGCAGGCAGCGGAAAATTTGCGAGTACCTATAAAGGGGCGCGGGTCGAAGGCAGGAATAATGACGTTACGCAGACGATCGAGATTCGAATCTTATCCGAAGAGGAGCCTGCTTACGAAGAAGCGCTGGATTACATCATCGGCCTTCTGCGGCAGGGTTTTCCTAAAAGCTATGAACTCAAGCTGAAGAGCAGCCGGAAGCATTTTCTGCCGATAAAAAAGCTGGCGAAGTCCAGGCAACATCAATTTTTTGCTAATGCGCTTGGTTACCCGGCCCTGTTCCCCAAGCTGGCAGAATATGCGGAGGCCGCGATGGAAGAGTTCGCTTGGTACCGGGATGTGGAACCGGGCGAGAAATCGGCGATGCCGGGCACCTATGCCGTATTCGGCCTCGGCTTGTACAGCGAGTCCTACTTTCCGCTGGTCTGCCGCTATATGGAACTTGTGGACACGGAGCATCAACTGGTGCAGGACGGCTATGCGGAGGCATTTATTGAGGCGCATGGCATGAAAGAGGAACATATACCGGTGCTCGTGTCTATTTTGCTGGGAGGCAACGAGGAAGGCAGGCTGGTTAAAAATGCGGCCATTGACCGCCCCGAGCTTGCCGCGGCCCTCTTTGAAGCACTGAAAGGCAAGGAAGCTCATGAACGCGAGCTGGTTCTGTGCCGGATCTTCGGGAGCGTGAAAAAACTGGCCGGAGCGGCCCGAAAAGCCCAGCCGCCGCTAAAAGAAGGCCTGGAACAGCTGCTCTCGCTTTAAATGTCGGTGTTGTTGGGATAAGCCGAGCCGGCCGGGGGAAGGCAAGAGCCTGCGTTCATACGCGGGCTCTTGCCTCTGCTTACATGGTGAAAACGCCCGTTTCGAGGCTTTGCCCGTACCGCTCAAACCGTTCGATCCGCTGAAAAGTGAAGCCCTCCGGGAGCCTGTCTTCCAGTTCACGCATCATGCGTTCTTTTTCGGGCTTGCTTGTAGATTTCCATTTCGAACGAGACAATGCTATCACTCCCTGCGCCCCTTCCTGATAGATCATGAATAATGAATACCCATTCTATCGCCAGTATACTTTGCAGCGGCGGCGCTCAATGTGCTAAAGGTCACTGATCCGGCCTTGCGCATGCTTTCATACACCTTTTCCGTCGCCGGAATACTTGCCAACGTATTAGCGTACTGCGTACAATCCAATTATCGCCAATTCTCCTATGACAAAAAGAGAGAGGACGTATAAACAATATGGCAGATAAGAGTTTGAATACCGGGTTTGAAGAAGAACTGAAGCGGCTTAAACGGGAGTGTGAGCAGGCCGAGGAATGGCTTGATTTTGCTATTTTTGCACCCGTGGAATTGGAGAATCAGCAGGTAGGCTACCGTGTGGATCCGGCTGGCCGCTCATTGATTTCAAACGAGGAAGGAGCCTGGCGGGAAGAATGGATCGTTATCGGCCATACGCTGCTGACCGGTGATCCGATTATTGTCGACCTCGGCGAAGCAGGACATCCCGTCTCTTACTTAATGCACGGCATGGGAGAGTGGGGAGCGGGCAGCTATATCGCCGGTTCAATGCAGCATTTGAGAGAGATCGCCAAAAAAGTAAATCAATGGATGACAGGCCAAAGCAGGCCGCAAACAAATCGGAATCTGCCGGTCACGTGTGCCGAGTTGGATGCCTTGGTCGCCGAAATCGCGGAGATGGACTACGCAGATGCGGAAACCTGGAAGATGCTGCTTGAACCGGCATACGAATCGGCCAAGGCGTATGAAGAGGAAATGATCCGGCAAATCCGGGCCATGAATGAACAAGGGACACAGCTCAAAGAAATGGCCGATCGGCTCGGAATCCCTATGAAGCAGGTATACGGCTTTTTGAAGATGATTAAGGCCTCATCAAATGAATAGCGGGGGTTTTCAAGACGATGGAATTTATGCGGGATCAAGCAGAGGAATTCAACGGGATGAACTGTGGATCTATGATTCCCCCGTCGTACAGCTTAGAACTTACTCCACTGGAGAACCGGTCCAAAAATATGATCCTTACCAATGGTCTTACTCACCGTACCTGATATCTAACCAGGTTTCAATTCAGCCCCAAGGCAAGCATGGCTGCCATTAGCCATAAAACGAAAGTACGGCTGGGGTAGTAATGGACCGGAGACGGGAAAAACCCACCCCAAGCTTGGCTGCTGAAGGAGGGTTTTGTACTCTATAAGCTGGTGCGGCTTCGCGCTCTATCCTCATTGGAAAAATCCAATAGATTGCAGGAAATCACACGCCATTTTGAGCTCTCATTGGAAATATCCAATAGATTTCGCTCAAATCACCTGTATGGGGATCTGTCGAGCAGCGTCTATTGGAAAAATCCAATCAGGCTACTGCATATACCACCCGATTTCTAATCTATTGGATATTTCCAATCAGAACGCCTGGGTCAGACCGTGGAAACGTGTCACCCGTCTATGCTCATTCAAAAATGAGATACCAAAATATCGCAGTTTCATCGCTGTTTTTATGAATGCCCCGATATAGATGAAAATCAAACCCGCCTATAACAAAGCCGCAGCTCCGGTAAAATTCGCATGCCTTCACATTGTTGCTCTGGGTTTCCAGCATGATTCCGGGCATTCCGCCGTTATGCGCCCACCGCTTGGCCTGTTCGATCAGTTTGCGGCCGATTCCGTACCCTCTATAGTTTTTGTCTACGGCTATGTCTTCGATAAGAGCATAGTTGTTCCAGTTCCGTTTCAATACGAGACGGCCGACTGCCTGATTATCCAAGCAAGCCAAATACACGATTTGATCGGGGTTACCGATGTAGTCCGAGTAGTTTTCTTCCTCCGCGTCTTTAAATTGCGGATCCGAATAACTTTTTGTATAGCCGGGGATTTTGTTCACTGTGAAATCGATTTGCCTGCCAGTCAGGGACAAGCTGAGGGTGGAATCTACGGTAAAACTGTCGTCGATATCTTGCCAGGCATCTTCATCTGCCGTCGAGAGTTCCCGAATCACAATATTCATACAAATCCTCCTAATTCTTTACGTTGGGGCATACCTGGCGAGAGCATGGCGGGAAAGACGGGCCGCGAACTTCCCTGCTTGACGGGCAACCTGCCGCCGTCTCCAAGCCTTAGCGATGGACGGAGCAGCGGTAGCAGGCCACTTCCAATGACACCAGCCATTTTAATAATAATTGTCTTGACCCCTTTTTCACAATAGATTTACAATTAAAGGGTGATATCCATTATTTAAGGAGGGGTAACCATGTCGAAGGTAGCAGTCGTAACCGGATCGGCGGGCGGCTTGGGCAAAGGAATTGCACGGCGTCTGGCAAAGGATGGCTTCAAAATCGTACTCCACGATATCAATGAAGAACTGTTGCAAAGCGCACTGAAAGAATTCGAAGCAGACGGTTATGAAGTTCTGGCCGTCGCTGGAGACGTGTCCAAGCGCGAGGACCAGTTCAACCTGGTAAGCAAGGCGGTGGAGCGGTTCGGACGTTTGGATGTATTCGTAAACAATGCGGGGATTGACGCGGTTTCGCCGTTTCTGGAAATCGACGAGAAGCAGTTGAACAAGCTGTTTTCGATCAATGTAAACGGCGTCGTTTTCGGAACGCAGGCTGCAGCGGAACAGTTTATCAAACAGCAATCCAAAGGCAAGGTAATCAACGCCTGCAGCATCGCCGGACATGAAGCTTACGAAATGCTGAGCACCTATTCCGCGACCAAGCATGCGGTCAAGGCTTTCACCCATGCGGCGGCCAAAGAATTGGCCAAGCACCAGATTACGGTAAATGCGTACTGCCCCGGTGTTGCTAAAACTAAGATGTGGGATCGCATCGATGAAGAGATGGTCAAATACAACGACAACCTGAAGCCGGGCGAAGCCTTCGAGAAGTTCTCCAGCGCGATTGCCCTAGGACGCTACCAGACACCGGAGGACGTAGCCAATCTGGTGTCCTTCCTTGCCTCGGACGATGCCGACTATATTACCGGCCAGGCCATTCTGACGGACGGCGGGCTGGTGTATCGTTGAGACGGCTCCGGCGTATGGATCAAATTTAAAAGGGGAGAGGCCCGTGTGAAGACGCGGGCTTCTTCCCTTTTAAAATCTTAAGCCTCTTCTCCCGTCGCAATCGGATTCTCCTCATAGCTAATCCAATCGCTCCAGCTTCCCGCGTACAGCTTCACCTGCGGATAGCCGAGCTTGTGCAAGGCCAGCACGTTGGGGCAGGCGCTGACGCCGGAGCCGCAGTACACGATGACCTCGCGTCCGGCATCCAGCGCATCGGTTACCGGAGCGAGCTGATCTTTGAGCTGTTCGCCGCTTTTCCAGGCTCCGCGCTCGTCGAGCAGCTCCTTCCAGAAGCGGTTGATCGCGCCGGGGATATGCCCGGCCTTAGCGTCAAGCGGCTCGGTGAGGCCCGCGTAGCGGTCGGCGGCGCGCGAGTCGACGAGCACGGTGCCGGGATCGCCGAGCGCCCGGCGAACGTCCTCCACGCCGGCCAGCATGTCCGGCCGGAGGGTGGGGGTGAAGGCGGCGGGAACGACGGTCCGCCGCTCATCGGTGACCGGGTAGCCGCCGGCCTGCCAGGCGGCAAATCCCTCGTCCATGACGTAGACTTCGTCATGGCCCAACCAGCGCAGCAGCCACCACAACCGGGCGGCGTTTATGCCCCCTTGGTCGTCGTACGCGACGACCCGGGAGGCATTGCCGATCCCCGCCCGGCCCAGCCGCTGCGCGAGCGCTTCCGGGGCGGGCAGCGGATGCCGCCCGCCGTGCGCGCCTACCGGTGCCGAGAGATCTTCCTCGAGATCGAGAAAGACGGCACCGGGAATATGGGCGGCGGCGTAAGCTGCGCGCCCCGCCTGCGGATGGCCGAGCTCAAAGCGGCAATCGGCAATGACGAGGTCGGGTTCGTACATGCGGGCAAGGACCCACTGTTTGGATACGATCGGTTGGATCAAAGGCGACGGATTCATCTTGAATAACCTCCTTTATTTGCGAATCTCGAAAAACTGGCAATCCCGGCGCGGGTGGTAGGTAATGTCGCTGACACCGGATTGGGTAATGATCGTCTCTTCGGTAAAGCGAATAATGTGCGTGTTGTTTTCGACGAGATGGTCGTCCCGGAAAACCCTGACGCGCTGCTTCCGGTCAAGGGCTTCCTGAAAGTCGGCGTCCGTCAACAACTCTCTTGTTATTGGCATATGTAAGGCTCCTTTTAAGCGGGGAATCGTCGTTTTTATCTTCATTGTAACCTGATCCGCTCGCCGGGGAAAGCCGGGCCGGGATTTCACCGTTTTCCGTTGTCAAAATCGATTGAGGATATTTCTCTGTTTCACTATAATATAGGGGTTTGCAACTTGCATTAAGGATAGATTTAGACGAACCACAAATCATGGAAGCAGGGACCTGCCAGTATGAATGCGTATGCCAAACTTTCGGCGAGATATGAAATTCTCTACATCATCGGAATCATCGCCATTTCTTTCTCTTCGATTTTTGTCCGCTGGTCGAGCGCGGACGTGTCGGTGATCGCGATGTACCGCTTGTATTTGACCAATTTGCTGATGCTCCCGCTGCTGTGGAAATACCGCGGGGAAATATTCCGGCTTAGCGCCAAGCAGTGGGCGCAGCTGCTGTTCTCCGGCTGTATGCTGGGGCTGCATTTTTTGCTGTGGATGCAGTCGCTTCGTTTGACCACCGTAGCCAGTTCTACCGTTATCTTGACGTTGGAGCCGATCCTGGTCATGGTCGGTTCCTTTTTCCTGTTCGGCGCAAAAATCAACAAGGCGATGATGATCGGCATCGGCATGGCGCTCATCGGTTCGGTCGCCATCGGTTCCGGGGATTTTTCGCTGTCCGGGCAAGCGGCGGCCGGCGATTTGTTGTCCCTGCTCGGGACGATCGCCGTCGCCATCCACATGCTGGCCGGCAAGCAGCTGCTGAAGCATATCAGCGCTTTTGTCTACAATTTTCTGGTGTTCGCTGTCGCCGCAACTTCGCTGGCAGTGTATAACGCCATCTGCGGGCTCCCTTTTACCGGATATGCTCCGCGGGAGTGGGGGATTTTTTTGCTGCTCGCCATCGTCCCCACTTTGTTTGGGCATTATTTGTTCAACTGGCTGATGAAATATCTCAGCGCCTCGGCCGTGTCGATGGCTGTGCTCGGCGAACCGGTATTCGCTTCGCTGCTCGCCTGGCTGCTGTTGAAGGAAAGCCTGTCAGCGCTGCAGCTTTCGGCGGGGGCGCTGATTCTGTGCGGGGTGTGGATTTTTATCAGGTACGGAAAAGAGATCACGAATCCCGAGCGCAAAAGCCCTAAGTCTTTATCGGCAGCGGGGGAAGGGAGAAAAGCGGGCTGAGCGGGGCAGGTTGGCTGAGAGCAAGGCCAGCCGTTTGATCAAAGGCAAGTTGGAGGATCAAAGGCAAGTCGAAGGATCGAAGGCAAGGGAGATTTCATGACGGTGGGATCCTCGGCGTTGCGTTGCATTACGAATAGACGGGTTCAGTCCGTTAGTACCTACCGATTCCGCGGTTTACCAATGTATGATAGATGTGAAGCGGAGAATATCATAGCATCGGCACGTCCGCCATTTTGCAAACCGCTCGGTGGATTCTGTGGCGGAATCAGGCTTTCTATGGAGGTGGCAGCATTGTGTACCGGTATTGCCCTATATGACACGGAGCATATTTCCCCAGCCATTGCCTTTGAAATTGGCAGGTCTTTTTTTGAAGCCATCGGCGTACCTGTGACTGGGGGAAGCTACTATGAGTACTTAATTCCAGGCGACCATGAAGGGGACCATGATCTAGTGGAAGTGTCCCTGGACCGGTTAAAAGAGAAGATTTTCGCAGGGGAGGCCGATTCATTCTGGCTTTACTGCGAAAGAAAAGGCTCCGTGCCTTGGCATGCCGCTTTCTCCCGCCAAACCGGCGGGTTCGGAAGCTTCCCGCATCTTGCCGCCATGTGCGAGTTTCCGCCCGACGGCGTTTACATAAAATTGACGGACTGGCTTAAAGATGTGGCGGAGCGGGCCCAAGTTCCTTATGGGGTATTGTACGCGGCGGGCAAAATGACGAATACGTATTACTATGCGGGCGGAGACAACGGCACGGCATTGTTCCCGTATGAGAACGGTTTTGCGTTTAAACATGAAACGCCGGGTCTGTATAACGGAGAAGGCCGTTATGTAGATCAAATGCTGCGGATGGTATACCCGTGTAATCTGTTGAATAGCCGGCATTTAAACATGGTGATAGACGGCGTGAGGCTGGAGGATTGGATTACCGGCAGCCAAGAACGCGGCTTGTTGACCCGGATCGGCAATGATCAGTGGATGTGGGAAGTAGGGGAGGAACGGCTTGACTCCGTTAATCAAGCTTGCGGCGAGGCCGGGCTGCTCGTGGCCTGGAAGTCCCGGCAGCCTAAAAAAACGGTCAGGAAGCTGCCTTAAAATTATGAACGGGATATTGTGCCGGAATTTTGGGGGTACGCCGGGCTGCTGCAGTCCAAAAACGATTGCCTCAAAAGCACGGCCGGGGAACCGGCTTTATGCCAAATGGCGCCTGGAAGGGCGAGAACGGCTATTCCACGGAGAAGCTGGAGTTCCATTTCGGTGAATATTTATAGTTCCCACATTGGAAAAATCCAATAGATTGATGAATATCGAACGCCATTTGGAGCTCTCGCTGGAAATATCCAATAGAATTCACCCCCATTGCCCATTCTGCACACTGCAGAGCGCAATCTATTGGAAATATCCAATCTAGCGGTGTACTTACCGTTAAGATTCGATATCTATTGGATATTTCCAATCAGCTCGCTTGGATGGACCGGTATGATTGGCTAGAAGAACAAACACGGTAAAAACCCCGGGAGCAAAGCGCTGACTGACGCCAAGCTGCCCGGGGCTGAGACGTGGGGTTAAAGACGTGGTGCGAAGCGGGGAAAGGCCGACTTAAGCGCATCCCTCCCATTATTTTCCTTTGTTGCCGGCGATAATCATATCGACGAACAGGCCGATTTGTTCCTTGATGGCGATCGGGTCGTAGCGGTAAAACGTGTCGAAGTCATTGTAAAAGACTTTGTTGTTTTTGATCGCGTCGATGTTTTTCCAAACCGGGGAGGCTTTCAGGTTGTCCAGCGCTTCGCCGGTTTTGTCCGGGTCATAAGTCGTCAGGAACATGTAATCGGCGGCATATTCCGGCAGCGCCTCCAGCGACAGCTGGAAGGTGGATTCCTTCGGATCCCATTTTTCCGGCCCTTTGAGCTGCAGCGCGTTATACAGCGCTTGGCCTCCGCGCCCGGCGTTGTCTCCGAAAATCCACAGCTCGCCTTTGTTGGTCAGCTCATAGATCCCAAACGTGTCGTCCTCTTTAACGACGCCTTTCAGCTTTTCCCGGCCTTCGGCGGCCTTTTGGTCATAGTCGGCCAGGAAAGCTTTGGCTTTCTCGGGTTCGCCTACGATGTCGCCAAACGTTTCCACGGTGTTGTAGATGTCCGTGGTCGTACCGTAAGGAAGGTACAGCGTCGGCGCGATTTTGGACAGCTCATCGTAATTTTTGTCGTACATCACCACGATTAAATCGGGCGCAAGCTCGAGCGTTTTTTCCAAATTGACGGGGTTTGCCCCGACATCCTCGGTATTCGCCAGCAGGTCCTTGAGGAACGGATTGTTGAAGGCGTCAGGTTCGGCGCCCACCACGTTGCCGCCCACGGCCAACAGCTCCCCGGCGTAGTAGTCGGTCACGATCCGCTGCGGCTTCACCGGAATTTCGACCGGTCCCTTGACCGTATCGTAAGTACGGGTCTCGGCAGCGGCTTTTCCACCCGTATTTTGCCCGGCGGCGTTCGAATTTCCGGCCGCTTGATTGGCGCCGCCGCAAGCGGTTAATAGGATCGTTAACGCAAAGGCGCACGCGGTGATCGAAAATATCTTCTTTTTCTTGTACATATGAGCCTCCCTCTTATCCAACAGCAACATTTTCCAAACAAAAAAAGATAATGATAATCATTATCACCAATTGATCTGAAAAAATCATAGCAACATCCATTTTTTCTGTCAATACGGAAGTGGTGAAATTTCCGCCGAAACGGCCGAAATATTCTATATATAAGGCAAGGAATCTAAGCGTTTTTGAAAAAGATTGGGTGCGCACCTACTTGGACGCTCTGCAGCAATTGGATGAGAATTGGACGGCAATCAACTTGCGTCTGCAGAAGGGGGAAACCGCAACCTCGGAAAGTGTAATGAACGACATTGCGGATATGTACCCTTTGGCGCAAGCGGCTTATCGGGCATCCAGCGGCGAAAGCAAGCTGAAATCCCCCGAAGGGATCGAATTCTATGAGGAAAAACGGACGATGATTAAACAGTTGACCGGCAACCTCGTACGCTACGGCATATTTCCCGAAAATCCGAACGAAGGCTTGGCGGAGAAGGACGAATTTATCCGGAACGTACAAAATAAATACCAGGCCTTTCTGGAAAGTTTGGCCGCTCGCAAGGCGTGGCTCCGAGAAAGGCATCCCGATATTTATAAATAAGGCCAAGATGCCGGCCCTCCGCAAGGAAGTGATCGCGTTAAGGACGGGCTTCGAATTATTTTAAAGGGTGATTCCAGTCAATGGAGGGAATTGTCCCGGAAATGTTCAACAGGCTGCGGGCGTAAGCAAGCTGCAGTGAGTCCCCGTTCCGTTGAGGGAAATAAAAGCAGGCTCCCGCGATACACGCGGCAAAAAAATCGGACCAGCCGGCGTAATTGGTCTGAGCCATTTTGGCAGCTTCAAGGCAGTACCCGTTGGCCTCGGATTCCTTTAGCCAGCGCCTCCGCGCGCCCGCTCTGGACAGCGCCGTCAGCAGCGCGAAATCAAAGGCCGCAATGTTGGCCGGAGGGAGGATGTGCATCCACTGGTCCTCGGGGTCGTCCTCGGGATGATGCTTTTTCAATTGCTTGGCGTACGCCCGCTTGATAAGTTTGATATCTTCCGTGCGGCCGATGCCGAGCCTTTCCCAAATGGTCATTAAAACTCGGTCCACCTTTCCAGCGAGTCAAGCTTCTGCTTGAAGATGGCGGCTTTCTTCTTGATTTCCTGTTCGTTCTGCGAGGCGAGCGCCCGCTCGAATTCAAAGATCAGACTGGCGATGTACTCGCGTTTGTCGTTTAGGGACTCCTCATACAGCCGTTCGCCGCGGGCGAGCAGCAGGCGGTTTTCGTTGCGGTCGCGCGGATGGATTTTCAGATGCTTCAGCTCTTCGAGCCGGGCTTTGATCTGTTCCGGAGAAGTTTGGCCCGGATTTTTTTCGATAATCATCGTTTTTTTCTCGCCGGTGCTTACTACCGTGACTTCTACCTCAAGCACGCCATTGATGTCGTAGGTGTAGCGAACGTCGATCTTCTCTTTCTCTTTCGGCGCGGCAGGGACCTCGATCACGAGATCGCCCAGATGCACGTTGTTCTCTACCTTGCGGCTTTCCCCTTGATAAATGCCGACGTTCATACGCGTTTGATTATCCCGAATGGTGCACAGACGATCCACCTTGCTGACGGGAATCGGTGTATTGCGCTCGATGATGGGAAGGAAATGTCCGCTCTCGTAAACGTCGTCTTTAATTTCCACCGCTATATCGGTTCCCAGCGTAAACGGGCAGACGTCGGTCAGGATCATTTCCTGCAGGCTGGCGTCGCGGTCTTTCAAGGCCACCTGGATGGCGGCGCCCAAAGCGACCGCTTCGTCCGGATTGATCTGTGAAAAGGGAAGTCTTCCGAACATTTTGCTGACGATCGATTTGATGATCGGCATCCGGGTTGCTCCCCCGATCAGGATGACGGCGTCGAGGTCCTGCGGCGTCAGCGACGCATCGCGAAGCGCCCGTTCAATCGGGTTCCGCAGGCGTAGGAGCAGCTGCGCGGCGAGCTGTTCGAATTGGCTGCGGTTCACGGTGAGCTGCAAGGTTTGGCCTTCGCGCATGAACACCATCTCACCCGCGTTTTCATTGCCTAGAACGAGCTTGCACAGCTCCGCCTGCTTGATGAGCGCCGTCTTTTCTTTAGTGGGCAGGTTCGCGTAATCAATCCCGTGGGTCTCCACAAAATGGGATAGCAGCAGTCCGGTGAAATCCTCGCCGCCAAGATAATTGTCTCCGGCGATCGACTGCACTTGCATCACGCCTTCAAACAGCTCCAGCACGGATACGTCAAACGTTCCGCCGCCCAGGTCGAAAACGAGGAACCTTGTATCCGATTCCTGCTGGTGCAAGCCGTAAGAAATCGCCGCCGCGGTAGGCTCGCTGATGAGCCGCTCCACATGCAGTCCGGCCAAAGCCGCCGCGCGCAAAGTCGCTTTCCGCTGCTCATCGTTAAAATAAGCGGGCACGCTGATCACGGCCTCTTCCACCGCTTCGCCCAAATAGGCTTCGGCGTCTTCTTTTAAAGCGCGCAATATAAAAGAGGACAAATCCTCGGGAGAAAATGAGTGCTCCCCAAGCTGATACGTTTTGTCGGATCCCATATAACGTTTGAATGTGGAGGCCGTAAGATGGGGATGCGTGATCATGCGCTCTTTGGCGATTTGACCTACCAAAACTTCGTTGTTGTCGTCCAAGCTGACCACGGAAGGCGTCAAATGCTTGCCGAGCGAGTTGGGAATAATGACCGGACCATGCTCCGTCCAATAAGCTGCAAGGGAATTCGATGTTCCCAGGTCGATACCGATTTTTGCCATAATCCTCTACCTCGTATTTCGTTTTATATATACATTGTATCGGATTAGCGCGGGCGATTTTGAAATTGTTGAAAATTTTCATTATGAAAATAACGGACTGCTGTTAAACCGGGGAGAAGCTCTGTCGATAATAAATAAGTTGCTGTCCCTAAAGACAGGTGAAAATTAAGGTGCCCGGTGGTGAAATGACGGTTTGAACATATGGAAAATCCTTGAGATCGATCCGACGCAGGATCAACCGCAAATTCGCAAGGCGTATGCCCGAATGCTAAAAAAATACCACCCGGAGGATGACCCGGAGGGATATCAGCGGCTAAGGGAAGCTTTCGACGAGGCGATGAAGCTGGCCAAACAAGGGGGAATTTTCCCGGACGATGAAGAAACGGCGGAAAGGGAAGCGGAAGCTGCGGAAGAGGAAGACGAAGTTTGGGAAGAGGAGCGGACTTTACAGCCTTTAGAATTTCAGGTGTTTGAGGAGATTTGGGAGTTTGCGGGCGGAGAGCGGGAGCAGCCACCACTCGCGAAATCGTCCCTGGAGCTTGTCGCTGAATTTATAGAAGAGATGGACGGCTTATACCTGAATTTCGCTTCCCGCTGCAATGTTGCCTTGTGGGTGGAGCTGCTAAGCGGCGACGTTCTTTGGCAGCTGGGGAACCAGAGCTTGTTGGGTGCCCGGGTGCTTGATTATTTGAATGAGCACTATTTTTTGCCTGAAGCGGTGTGGGGGCTGCTGGAGGATGCCTTCGGGTTGGAGGAGAGGTTTATTCACGATCCTTCCGGCTTCGGGGAGAGATACCCTAAGGTTTGCGAATATGCCTTTAGGAGTTCACCTGCCGCAACATTGGGATACTCCAGCCTGAGCGAAGCGGATGGGATCGATGTTGAAGCTTATCTGCATGCCCGCGAAGATTTCGTGACGGCGATGCTGGCGAATGAGCCGGAGAGAGCGCGTGAAGCGTTGGAACGGGCGCTTGATATTTATGACCGCGACGCGGAAATCCTCCGCCTGCAAATCGAGTTTTACCGCCGGACCGGTGAATGGGAGCGGGCTTTGTCGGCCTGCGACCTGTGGGTTAGCCAATTCTCCGGCGATGCGGAAATGATGATTGTCCGCGCCTCCGTACTGCTGAACATGGGACGCCCGGATGAAGCGCGGGAAGAGCTTGAACGGATCAGGCCCGCAAGGCCCGATGATGCGGAAGTTCTGTCGCTACTGGGGCGGTGCTATCTCCGGCTGGAGCAAATGGGTTCCGCCCGCGAGGTGTACGACCGGATGTTGCGGAATAATTCGAGGGATATCGAGGCAGTTGTAGGTCTGGCCAAAATCGATGCATACATAAGCGGGCTGCCGCGGTTCGGCAAGGGCCGCCGCAAGCAAATGCGGCAGTTGAAACAAGAGTGGGGCAAGCATTCGCTGCCGGGGTTTTTAAAGAAGCTGGCCACCTTTTTATGGCTGAGAAAAGGGATCGTTTTCTTCATCATTTTGCTGCATATATTGTTACCGATTGCCTGGTACTCCAATATGGAGGTTTCCTTCCCGGAATACGTGAAGCGGGAGATCGTTCCGGTCGAACCGCCTTTGGTAACGGCGAAGGAAGAGCTGAAAAACGTTCCTCCCGGAAGCGCGGTTCGGCTGAAGCTGACAGACGCGTTTTTTACAGGCATTCTTGAGATTGAACAGAAGGATGCCGACGGGAGAGAGACCGCCTCTTATATGCTGCAAAGCGCAGCGACCCAAAAAGGCTTGATGAACCGTTTGACGGGATACATTAGCCAGGGTAAAGCGGGGGATATCACCGTTCTTGTTTTGACCGGCTACGACGAGAGCAAGCGGATCTATGAAAACCATGAGACCGAACTTCAGGGGATTGTTCAGGATTTTTCCGGCCCGGCATTAGGGTCATTGCGTCATTATTGGGAAGGAAAACATGGAAGTACGGATCCTTCTTCTTTAATCGATCTATATGTGAACGCCAGGGACGGTGTGGGCGGGGGGATCGCGAAAGTCCCGGTGCTGTTCATTCTGTACGCTATTGCTTTATGTTTATTATATTTGCGGTTTATCGTATTGCTGTTCCGAAGCAAGCGTTACTTGATGTATAAATAAACGAAGGAACGGAGGAATACCGTGACGGCTACGGCTACAATTCCCAAAAAAGAATGGAAGTCGACCGCGAATACTATGCTGTCGATCGTCTCCGTAGGGGGAGTGGCGGATTACTATATTAACAATCCTGAGAAGAGGTACACAGGCAAACTGTTCATCAAGAGAACCTTGGCTCAGTATGGGGTGGAAAACTCGGATCAGCTGAAGGAAAGTTTGGAATGGCGGCTTTCGAAAGGGATACGCCATGAATTTGAACAAATATACCGGGGGCTGTGCCTGCAGGCCGAAACGGAGCGTATCCGAAAAATCGAAGCCGAGACGAATCCTCATGTGAAGCACAGGCTGGCCGTAGCCAATTATTACTTGCGGCGTATGCCGTCCGGCGGAGTGGGGGCATATGACTTTGCCATCGTGGCATTGCATAGTTTGGGCGGCGTGGGGGTGGGCTGGTTAACGGATGCTGAAGCGGGCACTTACGTGGAGAAGGCCGTGAGGCTGACCCGGGAGCATTATTCCAACTGGCACGACTACTGCTTCGGTTTTACCGTGGGATTGGAGTTTTTTAATTCCGCCGATCCGAGCTCCTTCAGTTACGTAGAAGATGGCATGAGACGTCTAAGAAGATTGCTCAATTTTAAAGACAGCCCGTTTGTAAAGGAGAAGTTTTTCTAGTCTAAAGAGTGTCAAAGAGACGATCAAGGACCGTCCGGATTTCCGGACGGTCCTCTTAGGTGTAAACTGATCCTCTGTCGAAAATAGAGGTAATTTATGTCGTTATTTTGAGATTTCCTTCCTCCAGCGCAAATTAGGGGAAGATTTTCCGTTATTTTGGGAACTAGACTGGGAAAAGACGGCTATTTACCCTCATCTTTTCAAAAAAGAGGTAAAAAATTCCCCTATCTCTGTTGTACTCCCTTCTTAGGTGAAAATAAGGACCAATTTTACCGTTATCCCCAGGACCTCTACAAAACGCCAGCCGTTTGCTCCACTCCACACACCCTGAAATTTTATAATTTAGGAGCGCAAGTTGGGTACGCCCCAGCGTAAAATCAGACCGGCATGGGTCAAGCCGCCGCCAAAGCCGTACAGGAGCATGCGGTCGCCGTATTTCAGTTGGCCCGCATCCAGGCCGGCCTGCAGCGCCAGCGGGATGGAAGCGGAGGACGTATTGCCCATGTCCCGTACGCTCTGCAGCGTTTTGCCGAGCGGCAGCGAGGACTTCTCGCAGATCGACTCGACCATGCGCAGGTTGGCGCTGTGCGGGACGAACCAGTCGATATCGTCGCGGTCTAAGCCGGCCTGCTCCAGGATCTGTTCGATCCCGGCGGAAACGGTGCGCACCGCCCACTTGAACACTTCGCGGCCGTTTTGCACGATTTTGCCGTTCCCCGCAAGCGCCACTCCGTCCATCTCGTCAGCCAGCCCGGAGCGGTAAACGTGGATGCCGCCGGCTCCGTTCGTGCCCATGACGAACGCCTCGAATCCGGGCTGCTCCGGGTCGTATTCCACGAGGGCGGCGCCGGCGCCGTCTCCGAACAAAATGCAGGTGGTGCGGTCGCTGTAGTCGGTAATTTTGGACATCGTTTCTCCGGCGACGACAAGGATTTTTTTATGCAATCCCGAGCTGATCAATCCATTGGCCATATGCAGGGCGTAGGTGAAGCCGGCGCAGGTCGCGTTGAGGTCGATCGCCCCGGCGCCTTCCATGCCTAAATGCTTCTGGACCCGGCAGGATACCGTCGGAAACGAATAATCGGGCGTCGTTGTGGCGGCGATGATGAAATCGACATCGTCCAAGGATGCGCCGTAAGTTTCCCGCAGCCGTTCGGCGGCGCGAATGCACAAGTGCGAGGTAAAAACATCGTCGGCGGCGATATGGCGCTCCTTGATGCCCGTGCGTTGCACGATCCATTCATCGCTGGTGTCCACCATCCGCTCCAGGTCTTCATTGGTTAGGATCCGGTCGGGAACATACGAACCAAACGCGGTAATGCGGGCTTTCGATACGATTGACAAACGAATCACTCCTTCGAGATGTGGTTTTTGTGGGTTTAGTATCAAGTCTTGGTATCAAGTATTAGTACCAGGTATTAAATTGAGTATAGCAGGTTTCTTTTCATTTTCCAATCGTTTTGCTGTCCACCGTTTGGATTTTAGTAGTTTGGCTTCACGGAAGCCTAAGATATACGGACGATTTTAACAGTCTTTCCGGAAGGTGGTTAAACCTTGGCTGCTATACGGAACGGTGCATGCACCGCAGCAAAAATGGTCAAAATTTGACCTTAATGAAGTAAAATAATCCCGCTGTTTGTAAGCGCGATCATGATATGCTTGAGAAGCAAACCGGTCAATACTACAACCAGTTGAGAGGAAAGGGAGAGCCTGATGAGTTCCGACAAAGAATACGTTAAAATCACCCAGGACGTGATTAAAGGGCTTGGAGGAGAAGACAATATTATTTCGATGGCCCATTGCGCCACACGGCTGCGCCTGATCGTCAAAGACAGGGACATTATCGACGATGAGTTCATTGAAAATATCGACAAGGCCAAGGGTGTGTTTTTTACATCCGGGCAATATCAGATAATTTTCGGCACCGGTATTGTGAATAGGGTTTACGAAGCGATGATCGGACAGAACGTATCCGCCACCTCCAAGGCGGAGCTGAAAGAAAAGGCCTCGGCCCAGGATGATAACTTTTTCAAAAGAATGATCCGGATTTTCGGCGACGTATTCGTCCCGATTATCCCGGCATTGGTAGCTACAGGGTTGTTCATGGGGGTCAGAGGGCTGGTCACGCAGCCGGCGCTGCTTCAATTATTCGGTCTTACCCCCGAGAATATTTCGGCGGATTTCTTGCTGATTACGCAAATATTGACCGATACCGCCTTCGCCTTTTTACCGGTGCTGGTCTGCTGGTCGGCCTTCAGGGTGTTCGGCGGGTCCCCGCTGTTGGGGATATTGCTCGGATTAATGCTGGTCAGCCCTTCGCTGCCAACGTCTTGGGATGTCGCCCAGCATGTTAAGGAGCCGATGGTGTTTTTTGGATTCATTAAAGTCGCCGGCTATCAAGGCTCGGTACTTCCGGCCTTCATTCTGGGGGTCGTGGGGGCGCTGTTGGAAAAGAGAATCAGAAAATGGGTCCCCGAAGCCCTGGATCTGATTTTAACGCCGTTTTTAACCTTGCTGGTCAGTTTGGTGCTGGGCTTGTTCGTGATCGGCCCTGTTTTCCACGAGGTTGAGGTGCTTATTTTGGCGGGGGTTACGGCGATTTTGAAATTGCCGTTTGGCATCGGCGGCTTGATTTACGGCGGCATCAATCAGCTTATTGTCATTACCGGACTGCACCACGCTTTGAACTTGATAGAAATCCAGATGCTGGTGGACAGCGGCTGGAATATCGTCAACCCGATCAGTTCGGCGTCGATTTGCGCGCAAGCTGGGGCGGCCTTGGCTGTCGGTTTGAAAGCCAAAAGTTTAAAAACCAAATCCATCGCCTATCCATCCTCCTTATCCGCGTTATTGGGGATTACGGAACCGGCTATCTTCGGGGTGAATATCCGCTACGGCAAGCCGTTCCTGATGGCGTTAATCGGCGGAGCGGCCGGCGGATTTTTTGCCCGGATATTCAACGTCCAGGCGACAGGCATGTCGATTACGGCCATCCCGGGGATGTTATTGTATCTGAACAATCAAATCATTCCGTATATCGCCGTCTGCATCATCGGCTTTGCGGTGGCCTTTGGCCTCACTTGGTTCTTTGGGTTTAAAGAGAAAACGGACAACAAATAAAACTTCTGTGGAGAGAAACAATGGATGACAAATTACTGCGCGAAAAACTGGACAGCCTTTCGGTTCAAGAGAAAATCGGCCAGTTGGTCCAACTGACCGGCGACTTTTTTGAAGGGGATATCGATACGGTCGTAACGGGGCCGCTGAAAAAATTGGGCCTAAATCCAAGTTTCAATGTTTATAACACCGGCTCTATCTTGAACGTCACCGATCCGGAAAAAATGATCCGGCTGCAAACGAAGTATTTGGAACATTCGGCTCATCAAATTCCGCTGCTGTTTATGGCGGATATTATCTACGGATACCGGACCATTTTCCCGATTCCGCTGGCTCAAGCGTGCAGCTGGAACTTTGAGCAAATCGAGCGCGCCGCTGCGATCGCGGCCCGGGAGTGCTACGAAGAGGGCCTTCACGTGACCTTTTCGCCGATGGTGGATATCGTCAGAGACCCCCGCTGGGGGCGGGTGATGGAATCGCCCGGCGAGGATACTTTACTGGCTCGGAAATATGCGGAAAGCACGGTGCTGGGAATCCAGGGAAGAAATGCGAGGAGCGGCGGCGCCATCCCGGCCGATAAAATCGCCGCCTGCGTCAAGCATTTTGCCGCTTACGGGGCGCCTGTCGCCGGGCGGGAGTACAATGCGGTGGATATGTCCGAGCATACGCTCAGGGAATATTATTTGCCGGGTTACCAAGCCGCCATCGAAGCCGGGGCCAAGCTGGTGATGACCGCTTTCAACACCTTGAACGGCGTCCCGGCGACCGGGAACGAATGGCTTAACCGCGACGTGCTCCGGCGGGAGATGAATTTTGACGGTGTGCTGATCTCGGATTACGCCGCGATCGAAGAGCTGATCATGCACGGTTACGCCGAAGATGAAGCTGCCGCCGCCAGGCTGGCCCTGCTGGCCGGCGTCGATGTGGATATGAAGACGGCGGTATACGCCAATCAGCTGGAGCAGGTCATTTCCGGCAATGAGCATTTGCTGGAGCTTTTGAATGAGGCTGTATACCGTGTTTTAAAACTGAAAAACGACCTGGGGTTGTTCGAGGACCCATTCCGAGGTTTGCAGGAAACCGTGCGGCGGGGGAGCAGCAGCATCCTGTCGGATGAGCATAAAGAGGCTGCGCTGTCTTTGGCGGAAGAATCCGTCGTTCTGCTAAAAAATGAACAAGAACTGTTACCGTTGCCGCCTCAGACTAAGATCGCTTTAATCGGTCCTTACGTGGAGGAAAACTCCACCTTGGGCATATGGGCGATTAAAGGGGACGAGGCGGATACCGTCAACTTGAAAACGGGGCTGCTAAAGCATGCCGATCCCGCCCGGCTTTCGGTCTGCCGCGGGGCGTACATGGTGCCCCTTGACGAGCGGGAAGCCCTTGGCAAATATGCGGATAAGCTGTCTGCAGAAACGGCCGGCGAGGAGGAACTGCTGCAGGAAGCGATCCGGAATGCGCACGAAGCGGACGTCATCGTCCTCGCTTTGGGAGAAAGCATTTACCAGAGCGGGGAAGGCGGCTCGCGGACGAACCCGGCGCTTCCCGAACCGCAGTTGAAACTGCTGCGCGAATTAAGCGGGCTGGGCAAGCCGCTCGCCGTGATCGTTTATAGCGGCAGACCTTTGATTCTCACCGAAGTTGCCGAGACAGCCGATGCCTTGATTCAGGCCTGGTATCCGGGAACGATGGGCGGGAAGGCGCTGGCCAATATTTTGTACGGAAAAGCAAATCCGTCCGGGAAACTGGCGATGACGTTTCCCCGCAGCGTCGGGCAGATTCCCGTTTATTACAACGAGCTCAATACAGGCAGACCAAATTTGCCGGAAAACGGTTCCTACCGGTTTGCGTCCCGCTATATCGATGAAGGGAATGAACCATTGTATCCGTTCGGTTACGGCAAATCCTACACCTCGTTCGCGTACAGCCTTTTGTCCGTCAGCCGCATGGAAATGAAAAGAAATGAGTCGATCGAGATCAGCGTCGCTGTTTCCAATACCGGGAGATATGACGGGAAAGAAACGGTCCAATTGTATATTCGCGATAAGTTTGCAAGTGTGGCAAGGCCGGTGAAGGTATTGAAAGACTTCCAAAAGCTCTTCCTGCGCAGCGGCGAGACCGAAACGGTTCAATTTACTATTGGCGAAGAGATGCTTAAATTTTACGGAAGCAACATGGAGTACAAAAGCGAGCCGGGCGAATTTGAAGTATACATCGGTTCCAGTTCGCAGGACATTTCATTGAGTTTTAGTTTTGTTTTATTGCCGGAGGAGGAACATGAATAGAAGCGATGCTTATGACTTGAAATATCATATTACCCCGCCTTACGGGTTATTAAACGACCCGAACGGGCTTGCTTTTTTCAAAGGTCAATATCATGTGTTTTATCAATGGAATCCGCACGGTACCGAGCATAAGCATAAATGCTGGGGCCACGTGGTTTCGGACGATCTCACGCATTGGCGCAGGAAGGGCATCGCGCTTGAACCTTCGGAGTGGTATGACAAAGACGGGATTTATTCCGGCGGGAGTGTTGTTCATGACGGCAGGCTGTACCTGTTTTACACGGGAAATGTAATCCGGGACGACGGGGTGAAAGCAAGCTATCAATGCGCGGCCGTTTCCGAGGACGGCGAGCGTTTCCGCAAAATCGGCCCGTTGTTCGAGCATCCCTCCGGCTATACGAGACATGTTCGGGACCCTAAAGTATGGAAAGACCAAAGTGGGAGCTGGCGGATGATTGTTGGCGCGCAAACGGAGGATTTGACGGGGGACGCGCTGATTTACAAATCCGCGGACTTGATCGCCTGGACCTGTGAAGGATCGTTTTTGGAGCAGGATCGTAAATTCGGCTACATGTGGGAATGCCCGGATGTGCTTCGATTTCCCGAAAACGATGTGTTTGTGTTTTGCCCTCAGGGATTGACGGAACAAGGAGAAAACTTTAGAAATCCTAATCAATCGGGATATATTGTCGGGAAAATAGCGGAGACAGGCAAATTTCACGGTGAGCTGTCCGACTTTCAAGAGCTTGACCGCGGGTTTGACTTTTATGCCCCGCAATCGTTTATGGCCGGCGGAAGAATCATTATGTTCGGATGGATGTGCGCTATGGACGAGGAAATGGAGAAGGCCGTTCCGACCGTTCAGGAAGGCTGGATCCACGCGCTGACCCTTCCCCGGGAAATCGTGCTGGCGGACGGCAGGCTGTACCAGAAGCCAATCCGGGAATTGCAAGGGTTAAGACAAGACGGCGTGCGGGGGAATATCGGCAACAATGGAGTATGGCAGCTGCCTGCTTTACAAGCGGAACTTATCATTAATTTTTCCAAGCTCAGCGAAAATTTCCGAATGATGATCAGGGACGCCGTGCAAATTGACTATGATCGGGAACACAACAGTTTGACCATCTGGAGAACCAACTGGGCGACCAAGCAGAGAGAGTACAGGAAAGCGGAATTAACTCATACCCTCGCGGAAATGCGGCTATTTATAGAAAGCTCAAGTCTGGAGATCTTTGTGAACGAGGGGGAAGAAGTATTTTCCCTGCGTTATTTCACGGAAGATGCCCAGCAGCGCGCCGTTCGGATCGAGGCTGGCGGCAATGAAGGAAAAGTCAGCATTTACCGGTTGCAACAATGCGTAGATTAAGGGGAGATTCAATTGTTCCATTGGGGCCGAAATAAGAAAACATTGGATTCACTGGAGATTTCATCCCCCATTCCCGGCAAGGCGGTGGAACTGAAGGAGGTTCCCGATCCAGCTTTTGCCCAGGGGCACATGGGGGTAGGGGCGGCGATTGAGCCGGCGGAAGGCAAGGTATACGCTCCGTTCGAGGGAAAAATAGCCCATCTTATGGACAAAAGCAAGCACGCGGTGATCGTCGAACATAGGAGCGGCGTGCAGGTGCTCATCCATGTCGGTATAGATACGGTGTCGTTAAAGGGCAATGGATTTACGGCACATGTGAAGACCGGCGCGAAGGTAAAGCAGGGGCAACTGCTGCTTGAATTCGATCAAGAAGCCATTCGGGCCGCCGGTCTATCGCTGCTTAGTCCAGTCATTGTCCCGGACGGACCGGAAGCCGTGGAGAGGGTGGAAATTCACGTCGGACAGCAGGACGATGGCCATAACGGACCGTTAATGACGGTATACTTGAAATCATAAATAAAGGGCCAAAGAAGGGCGCTCACTTTCCGCTTGCGGGATCGAGCGGCCTTCTTTATTATCTTAGGCCTATGGGATGAATTGCTGCTTGTCCGGGCAATTTACGATCAGTATAGTAGTAACTAAACTAACCGATTGCTCATGGCCGGCAGATGAGGTGTCCGATGAAGAAGATATACGAACATATCGAAATCGACAGAAAAAAAATGATCAACCTGTTTATTTTTCAGGCCAGAGACACGGAAAGAGTCATTCCTATGCACTTCCACAGCAACATGGAGCTGATCTGCTGTTTAAGCGGAAATTTAAAGGTGTGGCATGAAGGGAAAATTACGATTTTGGCGGAAAATGACGTGTTGTTCATCAACAGCAATGTCCCGCATTCCACGCAGAGCATCACGGAGAACCGGGTGTTGGTGCTGCAATTTCCGGAAACCTTTTTCGCCCATGAACAAGTAAGCATTCAATTAAACACGCAAGAAGGACAAGATGAACCAACCGTGCTTTCCAAATTAAGGGAGCTGCTTATGGATATCTATGAGCTGCATTTTTCCCCGGGCAAATACGATTATATCCTTGAACAAAGCCGGATCATTGAGCTTAAATATTGGCTGGTTCGTCATTTTGGCCAAGCCGCGGATACTCCGCCGGAAATATTCAGCGAAAAGCAGCAAAAAATCAAGGCCATTATGGACTACATGAAAGAGCATTATGCCGAAAACATCAGTTTGGCCGAAACCGCGCGCATCTGCGGCTATTCCGAGGCTTATTTGTCGCGCATGTTTCATAAATACACCGGTCAGACATTTACCGAATACAAGCAGATCCTTTGTTTGGAGAAAGCCATTGATTTATTGGAAACCACGAATAAGTCGCTTACGGAAATATCTTACGAAACGGGATTTCCCAATGTAAAGTCCTTTCGGAAAGCCTTTAAGGAAGTGATGGGGAAAACGCCCTTTGAATACAAAAAGTCCGGTTTGACTTGAGTGCCGGGGAAACGCCGGCCGAATTGCAGGCTATTAAGGGGCTGACTCCCCTATTTCTTTCAAATGAGCTGATATCGCCGGAATAACGGCATTTTTGGCTCTTATTTTTTAGGATGAAGATACACGCCTGATTTTTTTAAAAACAGCAAAGGGCCGCCAGAGCGATTTTCTCTGGCGGTTTTCGTGCGTTTGGCTAGCGATTCGCCAGAAACGAAACAACCCCCGCGCCCCGGGTTAACCGCCGAGGGAGGGGGGGCGTTTCGTTCGTAATTAGCCGGCGGAAAAGGGAAAGGTGAAAACTCCCCGACTTAATCTTGAGCCAACCGGAGCAGCGTTTCCGCCAAAATATCCGTTCCGCGGGCAATATCACGGCAATCGGTGTATTCTTCGGGGCTGTGGCTGATGCCGTCTTTGCTGGGCACGAAGATCATGGCGATCGGGGCGAATCTGCCGACCAGCATGGAGTCGTGGAAGGCTCCGCTGACCATTCTGTGGTAGGGAATCCGTTTTTGCCGGCAGGTCGATTCCAGCAGGGCGACGATCTTTGCGTCCGAACGGGTGGGCAGGTCGTCGTTGATTTGTTCCAGCGAAACCGTTACGACGCGCCTGGTCTCGACTGTGCCGATGAATTGCCGCAATTGTTCAACGAGGCGGCGCTTGCTTTCATAGTCGCTGTCGCGGATATCGATCGTGAACCGTACGTCGCCGGAGATGACGTTGGAAGCGCCGGGCAGCACTTCCGCTTTCCCTACGGTGGCGACCGTATCGGGACTGGCGGATTGAATGGCCAGCCGTTCCAGCTCCAGGGAAATTTCGCAGCATGCCAGGAAAGCGTCATGCCGCAGATGCATCGGGGTGCTGCCCGCATGGCGCTGCTGGCCGGACACGGTCACGAGAAAATTGGTCGGAGCGGAGATGGTGTGCACGATGCCTACCGGCAGATTCAGCGATTCCAGCACCGCACCTTGCTCGATATGCAGCTCGACCGCTCCGTGCACCTTGCCTTTAGGCACGGGAATTTCGGCGAAGCGGGAAAGATCGTATCCCAGTTCTTCCAACACTTGCGGGAGCGATTTGCCGTCCTTATCGGTCAGCGAATAGGCCTCCTCCAGCGTCAATTCGCCGGCCAGGGCCCGGCTGCCCAGACAGCCAAGCCCGAAGCGCGTCGGTTCCTCCGAGGTATACACGACCACTTCAATGCTGCGTTTGCGGGGAGCGCCGGAGGCCCGGATCAACCGGACCGCTTCCAGACCGGCCGCAACGCCGGCCATCCCGTCGAACATGCCTGCATGAATGACGGTGTCAATATGGGAGCCGGTCCAAACGGGAGGCAGTTCCGGCTCCGAGCCGGCGAGCGTGCCGAAAATATTGCCGATCGCGTCTTCCCGCACGGACAGGCCCAAAGCGGCCATCTCCTCTTTGATATAACTCCGCGCTTCGAGCTCCGGCGGTGTAAACAGGATACGGGTCGTGCCTCCCGCCGGGTCCGAATTGAAGGTATTCAGCTTCTCCAGCATATTGCGGATATTGGCGGCCGAGGCGGTTTGCGTCAGCATGAGGCGTTCGCCCCTTTCTTCGGGATGATCACATTCTGCGGGTTATGAGCGAGCCATTTGTCGATATTGGCGAATCCGATTTCCGCCCGGGCCTGCAAAGCTTCACGGGTGGCAAAGGCGACATGGGGAGTCAGCACGGCGTTGCGGGCGGATACCAGCGGATGGCCGGAGGGAATGGGCGGCTCCGTCTCAAACACGTCGATTCCGGCCCCGGCGATCCGTCCGTTGTTCAATGCCTCGGCCAAGGCCGCATTATCGACAATCGGGCCGCGGGCCGTATTGATCAAAACGGCGGACGGCTTGAGCAGCTTCAGCCGTTCGTTATCAATCAGGTTGCGTGTCTCCTCCGTCAGGGGAACATGCAAGGATACGATGTCGCTTTGGGCAAGCAGGCCGTCCAGGTCCGTATATTCTATCCCGCTTTCGAACGCTTCGGGTTTGCGGGTCCTGCTGTAGGCCAAAACCCGGCAACCGAATGCTTTGGCGATCCGGGCTACGGCCATGCCGATCGCGCCGGTGCCAACGACGCCAAACGTTTTGCCGTACAGTTCGCTGCCGGTCAGGCCGGCGTTGGTCAGGCCGGCTTTTGCCGCCCGGTCGCAAGGAACGATCCGGCGCAGGACGGATATAGCCAGACCGAAGACCAATTCGGCTACGGCGCGGGTGGAATAGCCGGCTGCGTTGCAAACGGCGATGTCCCGTTCGCGGCAATATTCGATATCGACATGATCCACGCCGGTGAAAGCGACGGAGATCAGCTTGAGATGAGGGCATTGGGCGATAACCTCCCGGCGGAAAGGCAAGTTGGTCAACAGTACGATATCCGCCGCGGCGGCGCGGGCGATCAATTCGGCGGGGGCCTCGCTCCGGTCGGGATAGCCGGTAAAGGAATGGCCTTCTTTCGTCAACATGCCGGCGAGTCGCTGCGTTTCCGCTTCCGGGATGCCCAGCGGTTCCAAAGCCACGATTTTCATAAAAGGTGAACCTCCCTTAATTGATATAGGTCTGCCGGATCTGCTTGCGGCCGGGTCTAGAGCGGGACGTCACGGTTGCAATCCTTGGAGTAAATGTAAGTGAAGGGTCCGCGTCCGACCCCGTAGGCCGCTTGCGGCACGTACGGTCCGAACCAGATGAAGTCGTCCTTTTTAATGGTCATCCACCGTTCATCCAGCAGATAGACGCCTTCTCCTTCCAGCACATAAGCCCCGTGCTCCTGAACGTGGGTTTCCACGAACGGATGGCAGCCGCCGGGAGCGAAGGATAAAATATGCATGTTCATGTCGAAGCCCAATTCCAGCGGGAGCAAGTCTTTGATAAAAACATTTTCCATATCGTCGTAAATCCGGTACGGAATGTCATTGCTGTTGCCCCAGTGTATCCGGGGGGCGAAGTTTTTGAGGGGGATATGCGCCTGTTTGTACAACAGCAATACGGTGCCTTCCAGGCACTCGGCGAATTCCAGGCCGCAGCCGGGAGGCGCATAGACGTAGCCGCCCGCGTTCAGAGTTCGCGTCTCTCCTTGGACGGAAACCCGGCAGCCGCCCTCGGCACAGTACAGGAAAGCTTCAATCCGGTCCTCCTTCGCCCAGGCAGCGGTCGTTTTTCCTCCCTGCCCGGCGCGCACGACATATTGGACAAATCCCGCTCCCAGCTTGGGAGAGGCGACGATGCTGATCTTGCAGCCCTCGATTCCGGGAACGACATTATTGACCAGCCCGGCGGCAGGGATTACGGCATATAGGCCGGGCTTGACCACAGCCCGGGTAGATAACAGATCGTTCGGATAGCTCATCATTACCTCCAAGAGTAATATTTAATCGGAATCGGTGTAGCCGTATTTGTACAGCCATTCCGCCAATACGGCGACGCCTGCGGCCAAGTCCTTCGTCTCGCTGTATTCGCGGGGGGAGTGGCTGATGCCCGCCCGGCTGGGCACGAACAGCATCGTCGCCGGACACATTTCGCCGATGACTTGCGTATCGTGTCCGGCGCCGCTGAACATCATGCGGAAGGGCAGGTTCCGCCTTCGGCAGATGGCGGCCAGCGCCGCATTCATCTCGCCGTTCATCATGATCGGAGCCATATTCATCCATTCGCCGATGTCTACCGTTAGCCCTCTCCGCGCGGCGATCCGGGCGAAAGCTTCGGGAAATTCGCCGCTGAATTCCTGCAAGGCGGCGGCATGCGCATCCCTGATATCGACGGTAAAGGCCACCTCGCCGGGGATCACATTGGAGGAATTCGGCTTAACGTGCAATTGCCCCACGGTAGAGACGAAAGGTTCGGTTTTGTGGAGCGCCTTTTTTTCCATCCACTCGATCATTTCGCAAGCGCCCAGCAGGGCGTCGTGGCGATATTTCATCGGCGTGGTGCCGGCGTGGTTAGCGCTGCCGCCGACTTGCACCGTATATCTGCGCTGGCCGACGATGCCTTGGACGATTCCGATGGCGGCCTGGTCTTTTTCAAGTACGAAACCTTGTTCGACGTGCAGCTCGATAAATCTGGCGATATCCGCCCGTTTTGGCGGAGGGAAGGTTCCCAGACCGAATCCGGCGGCGTTCATGGCCGCTTGCAGGGTGATCCTGTCCGCATCCGCAATGTCGGGAGGAGTATGTATGGCGTAACGGCCGGTCAGGTTGCCCGATCCCCAGTAAGCGAGAGGAAAGCGGCTGCCTTCTTCTTCGCACAGGGAGACGACCTCCAAGGTGCGAAGCGGCGGGCCGAAGTTCTCATAAAGAAACTCGAGCGCGATCACTCCGGCCAGGATTCCGTAAGCACCGTCATATTTGCCGCCGCTTGGGACGGTATCCACATGGGAACCGGTGAGAATGACTTCCCGCTCCGGGCCGCGGCCTTCCAGCCGGCCATATAGATTACCGCAGTCATCAAAGCGCGCCGCCAGGCCGGCCGCTTCCATGCGCCGGGCCAAAGCGGTTTGCGCTTCCTGCCAGGCCGGGGAGTAGAGAAGTCTGGTGACGCCTCCGTCAGGCTCGCTCCCGTACTTGGCGAGCCAGTCGATCGCTTGCGCAATGTCGGTCTCGAAGCAGGAAGGATCAAAGTTCCGGTGTATTTCACAGATTTTATTCATCCCGAGCCCTTCTCTCTATTTAGTCGGGCCGCCCGGTAAGCGTGCCGTCCGCAGGCCGGCCCCGTCATTTTGCGCCGCGTGTCGTAAACCGTCATGCCGCGCACCAGGGTGCGCACAACCCGGCAGCCGAACTCCTTGCCGACGTAAGGATTATGCTTGTGGCGGTCCAGCAGATGTTCGCGCTTAAGACGGTAGGGGGTGAAATCGACCAGCGCCAGGTCCGCGTCCGCTCCCGGGGCGATCGCGCCTTTGGCAGGAGCGAGCCCGAAACGGCGGGCGGGATTGGCCGACAGCATCCGGCACAGCAGCGGCAGCGCCAGGCCGCGGCGAACGTGGCCTTCCCCAAGCAGCAGCTCCAGGGAGCTTTGGGCGCCGGAGATGCCGCCCCAAACGGCGAACCAGTCGGCGGATGCTTTCAGTTCGGGCGGACATGGGGAGTGATCGGAAGTGATCATGTCGATACAGCCTTTTTCGATCAAGTCCCACAGCCCTTCCCGCGCCTTTGCCGAGCGCAAAGGCGGAGCGCACTTGGCCAGCGGTCCGATTTCTTCCAGATCGTCTTCGGTCAATATGAGATAGTGAGGGCAAGTCTCCAGCGTGACGTCCTGTCCTTCCAGGCGGGCTTGCCGGATAAACTCCGCGGCTTCCGGACTGCTGATATGCACGAAGTGCAGGGAGCAGCCGGTGAGTTTGGCATAGAAGAGCGCCCGCTTAACGGCTTCCACCTCCGCATAAACCGGTCTGGATTCCAGATATGCGCGGGCGGAGCATTGGCCGGCCCGCCGTTTATGGGCGGCGAGGGCGGAGGTGATTTGCTCGCTTTCCGCGTGCAGAGCCAATATTTTGCCCAGCCGGGCGATCTCGCGCATCCCTTCGTAGAGGGTGAGATCGTCCGCTTCCCGAAACGCCCCTTCCTGCTTGCCTCCGGCGGCGGACATAAACGCCTTGTAACCGATGGCGCCAGCCGCGGCCAGCGGGGCCAGCTGCTCCAGATTGCCGGGGACGAGCCCGCCCCAGAAGGCATAATCGGTATAAGACCTTCCGTGAAACAAAGCCTGCTTGGTTTTCAGGGCGTCTACCGTCGTTGTGGGCGGCAGGCCGTTCAGCGGCATGTCGATGCAGGTGGTGCAGCCGCCCGCCGCAAGGGCCGACGTGCCGGTGGGAATCCCTTCCCAGTCCGCGAGTCCCGGTTCGTTCAGATGGACGTGCGCGTCGATCATCCCGGGGACGACCACGAGCCCGGCCGCGTCGATCTTTTCTTCGGCTGTGGACAACCCGGTTACGTCTAGAGCGACGATGACGCCGCCTTTGATTCCGATGTCCAGCGGGAGTACGCCATCGGGCAAGACGACCTGACCGCCGTGAATGACCGTATCATAGTGCGCCATAGTAAGTCTCCTCCGAAAAGTTTGTGCTATGATTAAACGTTATCCTTATTTGAACTCCGCCTTGATCAACTCGGGAGCGACTTCCTGCAGCAGGTTCAAGTCGTGGTAGCGCTTGGGATCTACTTCCATCTTGATGTTGCCCGTGTTCTTCAGGTATTCTCCTACGGCGGGGCCATTGCTGCCGGACACATAGTTGTCGGTTACTTCCATGCTGTATACGTTGCGGTTCATAATCTGGGTCAGTTCCTCTTCGCTGAGGTGAAGCTCGGGAGCGAGAATGCGGATCGCTTCTTCCCGGTTGTTGTTGATATAGTCCGTGGCTTTGCGCAAGGCGCGGAGCACGGCTTTAATCGTGTTCGGGTTGTTTGCGAGAAAATCGTCGGTTGCCTGGATCGTCGTATGCACACTCATCCAGTTGACATCCCCCGGGTTGTCGGGCAATTCGCTCTTCGTCCCGCTGAACAGAAACTTGCCGCCGCTCTGAATCCCCTTGGTGATGAACGGTTCCCATGCCGCCATCGCATCGATATCGCCTTTTTCCAGAGCGACCACCGCGTCGGAGGGGGACAGGTTCACGTATTTGATCTTGCTGACGTCTACCCCCAGCTCCTTCCCCATATTGTTGATGGCGATGACGACGTCGGCGCCGCTCGGAACGCCGATCGTTTTGCCTTCCAGATCTTTGGCACTGTCCAGGTGCAGATTTTTGCCGCCGACGACCGCTTGCGTTCCGGCGATTTGCGCCAGCGGGGCGACGATTTTGACGTCTACGCCGTTGGAAGCCAGAATGATATCCATAAAGTTGGTCTGAATGCTGATCGGGGCGCTGCCGCCGGCGATCATCGGGGCGATATCCGGGCCGCTCTCGATGAGCTGGCTGGTCACATCCAGCCCTTCTTCTTTGAAGTAGCCCAATTTATCGGCAATAATTTGCTGCGAGGAGATCTGCGCATCGCGCACGCCGACTAACGTAAAACTTGCGGTTTCAATGGCTCCGTCGGCGGCGGACGCTTCGCCGGCGGCCTCTTTCGCTTCGGGCGAAGCGCCGGCGGGCGGCGCGGCCGCCGGCTTGTTGTTGCCGGCGCCGCAGGCTGTGGCGAGAAACGTGAGGAGCAGAAGCATGGCCAAGCTCAATATGCCGATACGAAATTTCATAATCAGAGACCCTCCTTTATTTTTCCACGGCGCTGCGAACGCCGTTCTTTCTCCAGGTCACCGTTCTTCTTTCCAGGACCCTCAAGAGATAGGACATGATGCTGAACTCCAGGCCGATCAGGACGATAGCGACGAACATATCACTCATTTTGAAATAGTTGCGCGCGTCCACAATAATGTATCCCAGACCGGATTTGGCTCCCATCATCTCGGATACGATCAGGGAGGAAAAGCCGAGCCCCAGACTTACCTGCGCGCCTACGAAAATACTGGGGATGGCCGAAGGGAAAATCACTTTCCAGAAGACATGCCTTTCCTTGGCCCCCAGGCATAAAGCGGAACGGATCAAAGCGGGATTGACCGATTTCAATCCGTCGAGGGTGTTGGTCAACACCGGGATAAAGGTGGTCCAAGCGATCAGCAGCAGCTTCGGAAATTCGCCGATGCCGAACCAGATGATAAAGATCGGCAGCAGCGCCAGGCTGGGGATCGGGCCGAGCAGGTTCAGCACCGGGCTTAGCCAATATTCGATCCTGCGGAATTTGTTCATCCATACGCCTGCGGCGACGGCCAGAACCAGTCCGAGGGCAAAGCCCGACAGGATGCGCACCGTGCTGGCCAGCACGCTCTCCTGGATCACTCCCGTCTCGCTTAAACGCCACATTTCCTGCAGGATTGCCGTCGGGGCGGGCAGAAAGTTCGGATTGAACAGCTTCCAGCCTTCGTTCAGGCGGCTGAACAATTCCCATAGCAGGAAGAAGACGAAGATCGGCAGCAGTCCGGCCCGGTCGCGGAATCTCCAGCGCAGCGGTCCGGCGGATAAGCCGCTTCCTTCCCGCTGTGCAACTTGCCGGGGGGATGTCAGAGGAGAAGCCGGTTTGCTCATGTAACTCCCTCCTCGTCATCTAAAGTCAGCAGCGCTTCTATGTCGCGAATGAGCCCGGCGAATTCGGGATGATCGGGAAAGCGGGGCCGATCCATCGTGACGGAGAAAGCGGCGGCAACCTCGCCGTGCTTCATGACGAGAATACGATCGGCCAGATGGACGGCTTCCGAGATGCTGTGAGTGATGAACAGCACGGAAGGCTTAAGTTCCAGCCAGATGCGCAGCAGCTCCCGCTGCATCATCTCCCGGGTCAGGACGTCGAGCGCGCCGAAAGGCTCATCCATCAACAGAAAGTCGGGATCGCTGGCCAAAGCTCTGGCGATGCCGACGCGCTGTTTCATGCCGCCGGACAACTGATCGGGGAGGCTGTCCGCATAATCCTGCAGCCCCACCATCCGCAGATATTTCGCGGCGATTTCCCGCGCCTCCGCTTTGCTTTTTCCCTGTACGGACGGCCCGAAGGCCACATTGTCGATCACTTTGTACCAAGGGAATAGCGCATGGTCCTGAAATACGACGCAGCGCGATTTCGACGGCCCGGTGACCGGCTGTCCGTCGACCGAGATACTGCCGCGATCGGGCTGCAGAAAGCCGGCTACCAAATGGAGCAATGTAGACTTTCCGCAGCCGCTGTGGCCCAAAATACAGATAAATTCATGCGGCCGTACCGTAAAGCTGACATTGTGCAGAACTTTTTTGCCGTTATATCCTTTCTCCACATTTTGCACAGCTAAATTCATCGTTTTTCCCCTCCGCTCCGTTTGATTTCATGTTAGATTATATAACATCACCCTTTAGATATGATCCTATCATAGCACATCAATTTGGGGATTCAATGGATATGGTGAACATTTCGGTGTGAGGTTATTGTGCATATTGCACAAATATTAAGAGGAGAAGTATATTGTTCATAGGAATTATTGAATATTTGAGTAAGGTAATATTACACATAATGTAATATATGGAGGGGTTGAGATGGAACTGCGGGAGTTGCTGCGCTTGCCCGTTTATCGGGAAATGCGGGTGCTGGCGGGGCAGGGCGGGCTAAACCGCTCGGTCAAATCGGTCAATATGATGGACGCCCCCGATATTATCGATTACCTGAAACCGGACGAACTGCTGCTCACGACAGGTTATGCGCTGCGCGACAAGCCCGGGGAACTGCTGCGGTTGGTACGCCAGATGGCGGGAGCGGGGTGCGCCGGCCTGGGTATTAAGACGAAGCGTTTTTTGGCGGAAATTCCCGAGTCCGTTCTGGCGCTGGCGGATGAACTGCGCTTCCCGCTGATCGAATTGGCGATATCGCCTTCCCTGGGGGAATTGCTGCAGGAGTCCCTCAATTTTATTTTGGAGAAACACAATGACGAATTGCGCTATGCGCTGCGCATGCACCGCGACTTCTCCGCGTTGATCATGAAGGGAGGGGGGCACGATGCGATTATTCAAGCCCTGTCCGGTCTGGTCGGCGGGGAGGGGATGCTGGTGGATCAACGGGGCAGGGGGATCGGCGGTTCCGCCGGAAGGCGCGGCGCGGCGGGCACCGCCCGCCTGCAGGAACAGATTCAGGCGGCGGCGGCCGGAATGCGGAGCTGCGGCGGCAAGGTTGCGGAATTTTGTCTGCTGCCCGGCGGGGACGGGGAGCGCTGCGAGGTCATCATGCATGCGATCGAACTGCCTTATCATTCCGCATACTTGGTATTGGTGAACGCGGGGCTGGCGGAGTCTCCGCTGCCGCGGCTGGCCATTGAACAGGCGGCGAATGTCGTCGGCTTTGAACTCGTCAAACAGCAGGCTTTGAAAGAACGGTTCCGGCGCTACAAGGACGAGTTTTTTGAAGAACTGATCGCGGGGACGTTCAATTCGCGGCAGGAGATCCTGGCGCTGGGAAAACGTTACGGACTTCGGGATGCCGCCGGTTATATGTGCGCGGCCGGCAAGCTGGACGACCCGGGCAGGAACGGGGCGGAGGGCGGCAGTGCGCCCTACCAGCGCCGGGATCATCTTTATGAATTGCTCAAAACGAAACTGGACGTCCACGAGCTTCCTGCCCTATTGTTCAACAGCAAGGAGATGTTTGTGATCGTGCTGCAGCGGGGCTGGGATGCCGCGGCGGGAGAGATCCCCCTCGTCCCCTGCCTGATCCAGTTCCAGGAGGAGCTGGAGCGGGAGGAGGGGCTTTCTTTTTCGTTTGGGATCGGCAATCAGGCGGAACAGGCGACTGGGCTGCCCAACGCTTACAAAGAAGCGGTCAGCGCCCTGCATACGGGCTACCAGTCCCGGCAAACCCGGTTTATTCAATATTACCGCACCAAAGAGGTGTTCGAGCTGCTGAAAATGGTTCCGGATGTGGCCTTAACGGATTTTTATCAGGAAACGTTTCAAGCCATCCTGGAGACGGACGACCGGGAACGGCAAGATTTAATGGATACGGCCCGCGTCTTCCTGGAGACGCAGGGACAGATCGGAGAAACCGCCAAGCGCCTGTTCGTTCATCGGAATACCGTGGCTTACCGCCTGGCTAAATTCGAGCAATTGACCCGCTGCAACCTTCGGGATCCAGATGATTCGCTGCGGCTTAGGCTTGCTTTTCTGGCGGAAAAACTGCTGTGAAGGGGCCGCCCCCCGAATTTCCGCCTGAATTTCAATCTATAAAATCAATGTATCGGTTATCTGGCTTCATAGGCCTCCCGGAATCTTTGATTGACGGTGTGTTGAAGATTCTTTCCGGCAAATGATCCTTACCGGTGCTGGCGGAACTTGTCCATGGCAAGAAACGATTTAATCAGTTAAAACGCAGCCTCGGAAATATTAATTCGAAGGCCTTGTCCGATGAGATGCGATCGGTTGGCTTTGGATGGTTCGCCCCTGTTATGCGCTTTATACCAAGGATGTTAGGCAAATGGTATAATGTAGCGAGGAAAGGAGTGTTTCTTAAGAACTCATGAAAACGTTGGTATTGGCGGAAAAACCGTCGGTTGCGCGGGAAATCGCCCGGGTGATCGGCAGCCGCGATAAGCATAAGAGCCATTTTGAAGGACCGAAATACGTGGTGACCTGGGCGCTGGGCCATTTGGTTGGTTTGGCCGAACCGGAGGATTACGACGGGAAATACGGGACTTGGTCCTTGGAGGATTTGCCGATCCTGCCGGGCAAAATGAAGCTGAAGGTGCTGCGGGAAAGCAGCCACCAGTTTAAGGCGGTGCAGCAGCTCATGCGCCGTCAGGATGTCGGCGAGCTGGTTGTGGCGACCGACGCGGCCAGGGAAGGCGAACTGCTGGCCCGCTGGATTATGGATATGGTGAAGTGGAACAAGCCGTTTAAGCGGCTGTGGATCTCCTCGCAAACGGATAAGGCGATCAAGGAAGGTTTTGCTTCGCTGAAGCCGGGCAGCGAATACGAGCGGTTGTACCAATCGGCGCGCTGCCGGGCCGAAGCCGACTGGATGGTAGGGCTGAACGTGACGCGGGCCCTGACCTGCAAATTCGGTGCCCCGCTGTCCGCCGGACGCGTGCAAACACCGACGCTGGGGATGATCATGCAGCGGGAAAACGAAATCACCCGCTTCCGCTCGGAGGAGTACAGCGTCCTGCACGCCGATTTCGGCAAGTTTGAAGCGGTGTGGCGGGGAGCGGGCGGGGATTCGCGTATTTTCGCTGCGGATCAGTTGGCTTCTTTGAAAAGCAAGCTTGAAGGGCGGACCGGTAAAATCGTCAAGCTCGTAAAAAACGAAAAAGCGGTGCCGCATCCGCTGGCCTATGACTTAACCGAGCTACAGCGGGACGCCAACCGGCTGCTCGGCTTTTCGGCGAAGCAGACGTCAAACGTGCTGCAGCGCCTGTACGAGCAGCACAAGCTGGTTACGTATCCGCGGACCGATTCGCGGTATTTGACCGCGGATATGGCGGATACGCTGAAGGAGCTGCTGACCAGCGTCGCCGTCGGGCCGTACGCGCCGCTGGCACGGCCGCTGCTGCGGAAATCACTTCCGCTCAGCAAACGCATCGTCGACGACAGCAAGGTGACCGATCACCACGCCATTATTCCAACCGAGCAGACCGTGCTGCTGAACGCGCTGAGCGCGGAGGAGCGGAAGCTGTACGATTTGATCGTGCGGCGGTTTATCAGCTTGTTTTATCCGCCGGCCCGTTTCGACCAGGTCAGCGTTACGGTGGAGGTAGGCGGAGAGACGCTTCACGCGAAGGGCACGACGATCAAAGACAGCGGCTGGCGGGCGGTGTACGACGGCGAAGCGGTGGACGAGGACGAAGACGACCGCGAAGAGGACAGCGGCGCCGCGCTGCCGGAGCTGAGCCAGGGCGAGGCGGTAACGGTAACCCGCTGCCGGGTTACGCCCGGCCGGACCCAGCCGCCGAAGCGCTACACCGAAGCGGCCCTGCTGACGCAAATGGAGAAGCATGGCCTGGGAACGCCGGCGACGCGGGCGGATATCATCGAAAAGCTGGTCAGCTCCGACACGATCGAGCGGCAGGGCAATTTTCTGCACCCGACCGGCAAAGGCAAGCAGTTGATCGAGCTGGCTCCATCGGATCTGCGCACGCCGGAATTAACCGCCCGCTGGGAAGCGGAGCTGGAACGCATCGCCCGCGGCAAAGGCAAGCCGGAACCGTTCCTGCAAGGCATTCGGGAGATGGCTGTGGGGCTTGTGCAAGGCGTAAAGAACAGCGATGCAACCTACAAGCCGCACAATGTGTCGAACAGTCATTGCCCCGATTGCGGAACGAGGCTGCTGGAGAAGAAAACCAAACGCGGCTTGCTGCTCGTGTGTCCGGCCGAGGACTGCGGCTACCGCCGGTCCGGGGAGAAGCGGCTTTCGAACCGCCGCTGTCCGCAGTGTCACAAGAAGATGGAGCTGAAGGAAGGCAAAGCCGGGATGTACGTGCAGTGCCTGTCTTGCGGCATTACCGAGGTGCTGGGCAAAGACAAGGACAACAAGCACATGAACAAACGCGAACAGCAGAAGCTCGTCAAGCAATACTCCAAACCGGAATCGATCGGCTCCAATTTGGGCGATTTGCTGAAAGCGGCGATGGAGAAAAAGAACAATTCGTAAGGATTGCCGCATAAAACGGCCGCCTCTACGGGACGCTACGTACTGGAGGTGATGAGGGTGCCGCATCATAAAGCGCGGGATACTGAAAACCGGCAGAACAAATCGAGCGTTTTGGAGAAGACCGTCGCCGCCAAGCCGAAAAAACAGGCGGATTATCCCCCTAATCTGAACGAAATTGCAAAAAACGAAACTTGATTGAAACGATGGTGGCTCCCTTGACGGGGAGCTTTTTTTTTAAGATTACCGGCTTGGCGCCGGCCATTAATTGCAAAACCTCAGACTGTTGAGAAAGTCCATTTTTTAAAATTTGAACACAAAATTCGGGCGCAAGACCAAAATCAGTGCTTGACAAAATAAATGATGACGGAGATGGGGGGTGTCTCTCCAAACCACTTTGCACGATCATCCCTATGGTTCAGGAAGCCGAGTCACCTGGTCAAACGGGATAATCGTGAAAAGCCTCCGGATAGCGAACCCTAGCTCCAGGAGTCACCACACAAAATTTTAAATTATGGAAAAGTCTATTATTTCCTCGTTATTAGCCTCATTCTTCGAAAGATGGCGGAGTAATTGCAGGTTTTACACTTATCCAAGCGCTGCGGCAGCATTCCCGGTAAGTAACTGTACTTTTTCCAACTATACTATTCCATTCAACAATGGGCCGGTCCTTTGATCCAATGCCAATTCCAGATCTTGATAGCCGCCTCGCCCGGTTATAAAAATCAGGCTGCCTGCGCCCTATAAAATACCAGCGAAAAACATAAGGAAACATAAGGACAAAAAAGGCCGTTATTCCGGCGATATCCGTCAAGTTGAGAGAAATAGAGGCATTTTATGCCGCTATTTTCCCAAGTCGCCAGAAAATGCCCGCGTTCTGAACCCTTCCTAGGAAAATAAGTACAAAAATGTCGCTACTGGAGATGAACATGCCAACGCTCCGGGTATAAGTACATAAATGGCCGCTATTTTGAAGGCACATGATGCCGGATTGTAAAAGCGGCCAAGCGCTTCCGCTCCTATACGAGCTCTGTCAGCTTTGAGTGTATGTCTTGTCCAAAAGTGTTTTTGCTTATACGGGCTATAAAGTTATAATGGACTTAAGACAAATGTTCTCAAGCGGCGGGGAAAATAGGAGGGAGGCGGCGCATACGCGAGCGGTTTTGCTGTTTTGGTTTTTGTTTATCAATGTTGTGGCCTACTTGGTGATGTCCGACGATAAAAAGCGCGCGAAGCAGAGGCGGGAACGGATTCCCGAGAAAACCTTGTTTCTGCTGGCCGCGATCGGAGGGGCGCTCGGCGTGCTGCTGGCGATGAATGCCAAGCGGCACAAGACGAAGCATCTCAGCTTTCGGATCGGCGTTCCGCTGCTGCTTCTGCTTAACGCCGTACTCTACGGGTATTTCCTAATATAAGAGGTGGTTTCTCGGTGCTGAAAACCTGACTTTTTGAACTCACATTATAACAAAAGAGAGGTGTCACGCATGTTGTTTAACAAAATCGTTGCTGCGTATGACGGGTCGAAGGCGGCGAACAAAGCGTTGGACAAGGCGATCGAATTGGTCAAGCTGTCGGCGGATACGGAGCTTGTGGTGCTCCATGTTTACGATTTCCCGCGGTTTTACGTGGCCGAGGGATTTGCGCCGGTTCCGGCTTCGATGAATCAGGATTATTTCAATCTGGCGTCGAAAACGGCGGATGAGGCGGAAAAGCGGATAAAAGAAGCCGGGTTGAGCGCTAAGATGGAGCTCGTGCAAGGCCCGGCGGCGGAGACGATCCTCGAATACGCGGGCAAAAACGGAGCCGATCTGATCGTCATCGGCAGCCGCGGGCTGGGCGGCATTCGCGAGTTTGTGCTCGGCAGCGTCAGCCATAACGTCGTCCAGCATGCGCAAATCCCGGTGCTGGTCGTAAAATAAGCGGATAAACAATAGGCAAGAAGGCAGTCCTTTGGGTCGATGAATGACCTGGCGGGCGGCCTTCTTTTTTGTGCGGATTTTTACTCGGGAGGGCCGGAAAGTCGGTGTGAGGTAATGTGACGCCTGTCCAATAAGCGGGGGAGACAAGTTACCAAGAAAACGCTTTAATAAAATTAATTTTAAGCCACTAAATTCATTTTTCGTAGGATCATGTAGTTTTTTATAGTCTCTAAAGTAAGGTTGAAGTCAAATGTTACGATTACTTACATAGAACCCGCGCAGTGTCGTAATAACGATCTGCACAACAAAGGAGGGCTGCGATTGATCCAGTTTCACGAGGTGGATAAACATTACGGGAGTTTCCATGTTCTGAAGGGGATTAATCTCCATGTTCAGGAGGGCGAAGTCGTAGTTGTCGTCGGCCCGTCCGGCTCCGGCAAAAGCACGATGCTGCGCTGCATCAACCGGCTGGAAACGATCACGAGCGGCGAACTGACGGTGAACGGCGTGCCGGTGAACGACCGTAAAACGGACATCAACAAGGTGCGGCGCGATATCGGCATGGTTTTCCAGCATTTCAACCTGTATCCGCACAAAAAAGTAATCGACAACATTACGCTGGCTCCGATCAAGGTGCTGCGCAACTCCAAGGCCGAAGCCGAGCAAACGGCGATGTTTTATTTGGAAAAGGTCGGCATCGCCGATAAGGCGTACGCCTATCCGTCCCAGCTGTCGGGCGGGCAGCAGCAGCGGGTCGCCATCGCGCGGGGGCTGGCGATGAAGCCGAAAATCATGCTGTTCGACGAGCCGACGTCGGCGCTCGACCCCGAGATGGTCGGGGAGGTGCTGGACGTGATGCGCGCGCTGGCCCGCGAAGGGATGACGATGGTGGTGGTTACGCACGAAATGGGATTCGCCCGGGAAGTCGCGGACCGGATTATTTTTATGGATCAAGGGCAAATCCTGGAGGAGGCCCGGCCTGAGCAGTTTTTTTCCAATCCGCGCGAAGAGCGGACGCGAACGTTTCTTAGTCGTTTGTTAAGTCATTAAAAACGAGGGGGTTATTACAATGGCAAAAAAGAAGAGATGGAAATTGGCCGGGATCGCGATCGTATGCGCTTTGTTCGTGCTCGCGGGCTGCGGCGGCAATAACGCGGGCGGGGGCGGCGCAACCGCCGGCACTGGAGGCAACGGCGGCAATGCCGCGGCGACGGAGGGCGGCTCCGGGGCGCTGGACAAAATCAAGGAGCGCGGAAAGCTTGTGGTCGGCGTGAAGTTCGATACCAAGCTGTTCGGCTTGAAGGACCCGGCCACCGGCAATGTCGAGGGCTTCGACATCGATATGTCCAAGGAGATCGCCAAACATATCCTTGGCGATGAAAATGCGCTCGAGCTGAAGGAGGTGACCTCCAAGACGCGGATTCCGATGCTGAACAACGGCGAGATCGATATGATCGTCGCGACGATGACGATTACGGAGGAACGCAAGAAGGAGGTCGATTTCTCCGACGTATACTTCCAGGCCGGCCAATCGCTGCTGGTGAAGAAAGGAAGCCCGATCAAGGGGATCGAGGACGTCACGGCCGCTACGACCGTGCTGGGCACGAAAGGCTCCACCTCGGTAAAAAATATCCGGGACAAAGTACCGGGCGTCAAAGTGCTGGAGTTCGACAACTATCAGGACGCGTTCAACGCGCTTAAAGCAGGCCAAGGCGACACGCTGACGACGGACGACTCCATCCTGTACGGCATGGCCGCCCAAGATGCCAATTACGAGGTGGTCGGCGAGCCGTTCACCGACGAACCTTACGGCATCGCGATGCAGAAAGGCAACGCCGATATCGTCCAGGCCGTGAACGATACGCTGAAGGAGCTGCATGAGAGCGGGGAATACGACAAGCTGTACGAAAAATGGATCGGCAAAAAGCCGTCGCAATAATGCGGTATGCGGTAAGGGGCTGCGGCTGTCAACGTTGCACCGGGGCGCTGTGAGTTAAGAGCGTTTTTGCCGGTCAGGGGAAGGTGATTCGGGCATGGACTTTTCAATTTTAACCGATTATTTCGGCACCTTTATGGAAGGATTTCGCGGGACGGTCGTTTCCAGCTTGCTTGCGCTCGTCGGAAGTTTTGCGCTGGGGACGCTGATCGCCGTATTCCGGATCGGGTCCATTCGCGCGCTGCGCTGGTTTGGTACGGGGTACGTCGAATTTATCCGCAATATTCCGCTGCTGCTTGTCGTATATATTTTTTATTACGGTCCGGCTGCGTTGGGATTGCCGCTGGACGGTTTTACCGCCGGGACGATCGGGCTGGCGGTTTACACCTCGTCCTTCATTGCCGAGGCCATCCGCGCCGGCATTATGTCGATCCCGCGGGGGCAGACGGAGGCGGCCCGTTCTTCGGGGCTCAGCTACGCGCAGACGATGGTCCACATCGTGCTGCCGCAGGCGATCCGGCTGGTCATCCCGCCGCTGGGCAATCAGTTTATCAACCTGATCAAAAACTCGTCCGTCCTGACGATCGTCGCCGGCCTGGATCTGATGTATTTCGCCGACATCGTCAATACCGATACGTTCCAAACGTTTGATACCTATGTTTTTGTGGCTTTGTTTTATTTGGCGCTCACCTTGCCGCTCAGCTACGGGGTGCGGGTGTGGGAGCGCAAGCTGGAGCGCAAATATTAGGGATTGGCGGCTGAAAGGAGGGGGTCCGGATGGACTTTGCCGGGGCGTATTCCGCGGAGAATCTGCAATTTTTGCTGGAAGGATTGTATTTTACGCTGCTGGTGGCGGTGGCTTCAATTGCGCTCAGCTTCCTGTTCGGCTGCATCGTCGGCGTCATTCGTTATATGCGGCTGCCGGTGCTGTCGCCGGTTTTGCTGGTCGCCGTGGAGCTGATCCGCAATTTGCCGCTGCTGTTGATCATCTTTTTTATGCGGTTCGCCCTGCCGGAGATCGGCATCAAGCTGGGGCTGGTAAGCGCCACGATCACGGGGCTGACGATCTTCGAAGCGGCGATGATCGCCGAGATCGTGCGCGGGGGGCTGGCCTCGATCGATAAAGGGCAAATCGAAGCGGCCCGCTCGTCGGGCTTAAGCTCGCTGCAGACGCTGTGGCACATCGTGCTGCCGCAGGGCTTGCGGCGCATGGTTCCGCCGCTCGTCAGCCAGTTCATTTCGTTGCTGAAAGACACGTCGCTCGCGGTCGTCATCTCCCTGCCGGAGCTGATGCACAACGCCGGCATCGTGATCGGGCACGGCTACGCCTACACGATCCCGATCCTGCTGCTGGTCGCGCTGATTTATTTTACGGTCAACTTTTTGCTGTCCCTCGTTTCCAGACGGTTGGAGGCCCGGCACGCATAAACTTAACCCTTACACGGCGTGGCATGGAAGGTATAGGCGCCGTCCCCGAAATATGGTAGTATAATGGGCAATATCTATTTGCGGGAGCCAGGTGAGAGGGGCATGGGGACGGCTCTTTTCAAATCAAAATACGTACAGATCGGCCTTGTTGCGGTTGGGACGGCGGTGGCCGGGGAACTGAAAATCAACCCGTTTGACGGCGATATTTTCAGGATCGGGCTGGGCAGCAGCGCTTTTCTGCTGTTTTTGCTGCTGATGAGGAAGCTGCCTTACGTATGGACCGGCGTCGTTACCGGCGCTGTCGTGCTGCTGTTCCGGACGGGATTGGACCAAGTGATGGCCGGCGGATGGACGGCGTTAGACAGTCTGGGCCGGCATTGCTCGGCGGGCGTCTATTACATTGTGTTTGCCTGCGGAATGCAGTTCATCAGGGCGAGGGTGGATCGGCTTTACCCGCTGCTGCTGGGCGCGGTGACGGCGGTTATCGATCTGCTGTCCAATGAAGCGGAGCTGCTGACCCGGCTGCTGGTCACGGGCACGGCCGCGTTTAAGCTGAACGAGTGGACGTTTCTGATGGCGATCGCCATGCTGAGAACGTATTTCGTGACGGGCATCTACAGCAGCATCGCGGTCAGCCGGATGCGGATCATCCAGAAGGAGCAAAACCGCCGGATCGAGCAGATGCTCGCCTTCAGTTCGGGGCTGTATGGGGAAGTTTTTTACCTGAAAAAATCGATCGGCACGCTGGAGGACGTTACCCTGAGCAGTTACGAGCTGTACCGGCGCTTGAGCGAGGAGGGGCGGCAGGAGCACAGGCAGCAGGTGCTGCGCATCACGCAGCAGATCCACGAGGTCAAAAAGGATTCGCAGCGGATTTTGGCCGGGCTGGTCAAGCTGACCGACCGGGAAGCGCCGGGGGACATGCCGCTGTCCGCGCTCGTTCATTTTACGCTGAAAAGCAACGGCAAGTACGCCGAAATGTTGGGCAAGACGATTTCTTTTTCGTACGATATCCGCACCGATTATGTGACCGCAAGCTACGTTCCGCTGCTGACGCTGATGAACAATTTGACCGCCAACGCGGTGGAGGCGATCGGGGAGAATGGCATGATCCATTTGGAAGTGGGCGAGCATGGGGGCTATACGGTGTTTATCGTAGCCGACAGCGGCGGCGGCGTGGCGGAGCGCGACCGCGATTTGCTGTTCGAGCCGGGTTTTACGACCAAGTTTGACCAGGAGGGTGTGGCGGCCACAGGCATTGGGTTGTCCCATGTGCGCGATATCGTAAGCATGTTTACGGGGGAGGTTGAGGTCGGAGCATCTTCCGTTTTGGGGGGCGCGCTGTTTCAGGTCCGCATTCCGACGGAAAAGCTGCGTAAGCCTGCGCTTCCGATGTAAGTTTTGTTAGTTTGCGAATTAGACTTGCGGAGCGTGCTCACAAAACTTTTGGGAGGGGTCAAGCATGGCGCTTTCTTTCTGTATCGTAGACGATGATATTAGCGCGAGAAGAATGCTGCAGCATATCATTGAAGACGGCGGGCTCGGCGAAGTGGCGGGAACGGCAGGCAGCGGGCAGGAAGGTGTGCGCCAAATCTTGAGCGAGGCCCCGGACATCGTGCTGATGGATCTTTTGATGCCCGATCAGGACGGCATCGAGGCGATCGATTCACTGCGCGCCCAAGGCTGCAGCGCCAAATTCGTGATGATCTCGCAGATAGAGAATCAGGATATGGTCGGGCGGGCGTACCGGAGCGGCATCGAGTTTTTTATCCGCAAGCCGATCAACCGGATCGAGGTGGAAACCGTGCTGCGAAAAGTGAACGAACGTTACGCCATGGGGCATTACTTGGAGGAAATCCGCTCCAGCCTGAAAAAACTGGAAGGGCTTCGCCCCGCGCCCCACGTTACGGCCGGGAAACGGGCCGTACGCGAAGCGATCCAGCCGATCCTGATGAATATGGGGCTGATCGGGGAAAGCGGCAGCCGCGACATGATCGCGATCATGGAGCTGCTGATCGAACGCGGAGCCGGCGCAAACATGCCGCCGCTGAAGGAACTGTACCGCCAGGCGGCGGCAACGTACAAGGCGAAGCCGGAGGAGATCGCCAAGGAGGTCAAAGCGATCGAGCAGCGGCTGCGCCGCGCGCTGGCGGCGGGGCTGACCAATCTGGCTTCGCTCGGTTTGACCGACTACGGCAACCCCCGGTTCGAATATTACGCCCCGCTATATTTCGATTTCGAGGACGTGCGGCTAAAGATGAAGGAAATCGAAGAGGGCCGGGAGACCAGCGGCGGCGGCGGTAAGGTGAAGGTCAACATCAAAAAGTTTTTGCAAGTGCTGTATATCGAGCTGCAGGAGCAGATGAACGGATAGAGTTCGCCGCTGCTTTTGCGGCTTTTTTTAATGTTGATTGGAACGACCGGGTGTAGCGTCGGCTTTAAACTAGGGGAAATTGCCGTAAAACAGTAGTACTTGCCGTCTAAAGCAGCAATTGCATAAAATAGCCACTAGCGTTGCATTAACTTTCGATCTAGACAACTGGCAGTCCTGATACATACCAGATTTCCTGGGATTCAGATTACCTGGGATCCAGATTTCCTGAGATCCGGATTTTCTGGGGAAGTGATCATGTTTTCAAGCCGATAATGCGCCCGCCGGAAATCTAACGGTTGCAGCAGCGGCTAATTTGCGAAAAAAGCCTTTTTCAAAACTCTAACGGTTGTGATCGCCGTTATTTGCCTGAATCTAAGCAAACTAAGCCGGATTTCAGTGAAATAAACGCTACGGCATCCGTTACAATTTGAAATCAACGTTTTTGGCACAAATAACGCTTGTGGCAACCGTTAGAATATTGGTATGGCTAGAAAATGTATCTTGTCAGATTTAATGCAATGCTAGTGTAAAATAGCGGTAATTTATGTGCTTATTATCCGGCGCACCAGCATGTTCATCCCATTAGCGGAATTTTATGTACTTATTTTCCTCTGAATGGTTCAGAACGCAGGAATTTCATTACACTTCGAGAAAATAGCGACATAAATTTCCCTTATTCCTCTTAAATGAATGGATGTCGCTGGAATAACGCCGTTTTTTGTGCTTATTCAACAGGCGCTGCCGCGGATTAAGATCTATATATCATCTTGCAAATGCACTTTTACACTCGATCAGGCGGAATTGGTGGAATTGAACGGAAATCGCCTGTACTTTTTCATTTGGTGGGAATTCGAGGATTTTCGTGGAAGTTTGCGGAATTTTGTAGAGTTTCGCGGAATTTCGCAGGGCGTATCGTGACAACAAGGCTCGGGTGATAAGGTAAAGGGATTAGAGGAGAGACATTCCAAAAACGAACATTCGGATTTTACATTCCATTAATGTTCGGGTTTGAGTTGACATGTCGTGTCCGCCATTGGTAAACTAGTAGAGCAAAGGCGGTTCTCCGCCGAACATAATAAAGTGAGGGTTACCTCTTAAACTCGTATAATACCGGGGATAGGGCCCGGAAGTTTCTACCCGAGAACCGTAAATTTTCGGACTACGAGCGAATACGTGATAAAGGTAAGGCGGCTTAAGCACGGAAAGCTTTTTAGATATCGGAGCGCTAAAACTTAGCGGAATAATATCCTGATATCGGAAGAAAACTTCCGTTAGTCGCGGTCTGTCTCCTCAGAATGGACGTTGATAGACGTTTTTCTCAAGAGCCTGGGCTTATGCACCGGGCTCTCCCGTTCCCCGGGCGGGCTTTTGTTCAGCCCGATCCTGGGGGCGGCCGGCGCCCTGAGCGAGCCGCCGGCCGCCAGGGTGGTTGGCCCTTAAACGGCAACCGACAGACACCTTACCTTCCGGCTTAGTCCGCCGTATTCTCTCATGGTCCGCGAATTTCTGGAAAATACTTCGTTATTTTCAGAGGTGCGGACCTTTTTAAGTATCCGGCCTTTTTGGAACCATAGAATAATGATAGAAAGTGGGATGAGGGATGACAGCACAGGTTGCAGTGATTATGGGCAGCAAATCGGATTGGGAAACGATGGCCCATGCTTGCGGCGTATTGGAGGAGTTGCAAATTCCGTACGAGAAAAAAATCGTCTCCGCGCACCGTACCCCGGACTTGATGTTCGAGTTTGCCGAGCAGGCCGCGGGCCGCGGGCTTAAGGTGATCATCGCGGGCGCCGGGGGCGCCGCCCATTTGCCGGGCATGGTGGCGGCGAAAACGGCGCTTCCGGTCATCGGCGTGCCGGTGAAGTCCGCCGCGTTGAACGGCCTCGATTCGCTGCTGTCGATCGTGCAGATGCCGGGCGGCATTCCGGTCGGGACGGTGGCGATTGGCAAAGCCGGCGCGATCAACGCCGGGCTGCTGGCCGCGCAGATCCTCGGTGCGTTCGATCCCGAGCTGATGCGCCGTGTGCAGGAGCGCCGCGACCGGATTCGCGAAGAGGTGCTGGCGAGCGGCGCGGAATTGGAGGCGGCGGAATGAGGCACGAAGCGATGGCAGGGCAAGGCGGAGCGGGAGATCAAGCGGCGGTTGGGCAAGCTGGCGTAGCGAATCAAGCGCTGGCTGGGCAAGGCGCAGGAGCAGGGAGCCAAGCGAAGGCCGGACAAGGCGCTGGCCAAAGTGGCGAAGCGCCGCCGGTAATCGCTCCGGGCGCGACGATCGGCGTGCTCGGCGGCGGGCAGCTGGGGCGGATGATGGCGCTGGCCGGCAGCAATCTCGGCTACCGCTTCGTGACGCTGGATCCGACGCCGGATGCGCCGTGCGGCCAGGTGGCCGGGCAAATCGTCGCCGGCTACGACGATCAAGAGGCCGCCCGCCGGCTGGCCGAGCGCTCGGACGTGATCACGTACGAGTTCGAGAACGTGGACGCGGGCGTGGCCGCGCTGCTCGAGGAGCTGTCGTACGTGCCGCAGGGAAGCAAGCTGCTGTACACGACTCAGCATCGGCTGCGCGAAAAGCGCGCGGTCGAGGCGGCGGGCGTGAAAGTGGCTCCGTATGCGGAGATCGGCAGCGAAGAGGACCTGCGGGCGGCGGTTAAGCGCCTCGGCCTTCCGGCCGTGCTGAAGACCGCGACCGGCGGTTATGACGGCAAAGGGCAATGGGTCATCCGCTCGGAAGCGGAAATCGCCCCGGCCTACGCCGAGCTGAGTAAAGCCGGCACCGAGCTTGTGCTGGAACAGTTTATTCCGTTCGTGAAGGAGCTGTCGGTGATCGCGGCGCGCAGTCCGCGCGGGGAAATTCAAACGTTCCCGGTGGCGGAAAATATCCATGTCGATAATATTTTGCATCTATCGATCGTGCCGGCCCGCGTGGAAAAGCGGGTGCAGCGGGAGGCCGAAAGGCTGGCCGCGCGCATCGCGGAAGGCATGGAAGCGGTGGGGCTGCTGGCCGTGGAGATGTTTTTGACCGCGGGCGGCGAGTTGTTCGTCAACGAGTTGGCGCCGCGGCCGCACAATTCCGGCCATTACACGATGGAGGCCTGCACGACCTCGCAGTTCGAGCAGCACGTCCGGGCCATCTGCAATTTGCCGCTCGGCAAAGCGGAACTGCTCTCGCCGGTTGTGATGGTGAACGTGCTCGGCGAGCATTTGGAGGCCGTGCGCGAGGCGATGGTGCAAGGCGCTTGGCCGGACGGCGGAAGCGGGAAGGAACCGGCGGCGCGGGAAGGCGGTTCGCCGGCCGGGCGGCCTCTGCTGGGCTCCGCCCCGGAGGAAGGGAAAACGGCCGGACGGCAAGCTGGATTCCCGGTCATTCCCAAAGTACACTTATATGGAAAGAACGGAGCCGCGCCGAAGCGGAAAATGGGGCATATCAACCTGCTCTGCCGGGATGTGGAGGACGGACTCCGTTGGATAGAGCAAACCAACATTTGGAGGAATGAACGCTAATGATCGAACGCTACAGCAGACCGGAAATGAGAGCGATCTGGACGGAGGAAAACAAATTCAAGGCTTGGCTGGAAGTCGAGCTGTGCGCCTGTGAGGCTTGGGCCGAGCTGGGCGTCATCCCGAAGGAGGACGTGGCTTTGCTGCGCCAAAACGCCTCGTTCGACATCGACCGGATCTACGAAATCGAGCAGGAGACGCGCCATGACGTGATCGCCTTTACCCGGGCGGTTTCGGAAAGCTTGGGCCCGGAAAGGAAATGGGTGCACTATGGCCTCACTTCGACGGACGTGGTGGACACGGCGCTGGGGTATTTGCTGAAGCAGGCCAACGAAATTCTTGAGCGGGATATTTTGAACTTTATCGATATTTTGCGGGAAAAAGCGCTCGCCTACAAAGACACGCCGATGATGGGCCGGACGCATGGCGTGCATGCCGAGCCGACGACGTTCGGGCTGAAGATGGCGCTCTGGCATGAAGAGATGAAGCGGAATCTGGAGCGCTTCCGCCGGGCCGCGGACGGAGTGCAATTCGGCAAAATCTCCGGTGCGGTAGGTACGTACGCGAACATCGATCCGTTCGTGGAGCAGTTTGTGTGCGAGAAGCTGGGCACAACGGCCGCGCCGATCTCCACGCAAACGCTGCAGCGCGACCGCCACGCCGAGTATATGGCCACGCTGGCGCTGATCGCCACGTCGCTCGACAAATTCGCCACGGAAATCCGCGCCCTGCAAAAAAGCGAATTCCGTGAGGTGGAGGAAGCTTTCGCCAAAGGGCAAAAAGGCTCGTCGGCGATGCCGCACAAGCGCAATCCGATCGGCTGCGAGAACATTTCCGGCCTGTCGCGCGTGATCCGCGGGCACATGGTGTCGGCCTACGAAAACGTGACCCTGTGGCATGAACGCGATATTTCGCATTCTTCGGTCGAGCGGGTGATTTTGCCCGACGCGACGATGCTGCTGAACTACATGTTGAACCGCTTCGGAAACATCGTGAAAAACTTGACGGTGTTCCCGGAAAACATGAAGCGCAACATGGGCCGCACGTTTGGCGTGCCGTTCTCCGGCCGCGTCATGACGAAGCTGATCGACAAAGGCTTCAGCCGCGAGCAGGCGTACGACACGGTGCAGCCGCGGGCGATGCAGGCCTGGGAAACGCAGCGGCAGTTCCGCGACATCATCGAAGAGACGCCGGAAATCACCGCCGTGCTGAGCAAGGAAGAGATCGATGACGCGTTTAACCCGGCTTGGCATTTGAAGCATGTGGATACGATTTTCCGCAAGCTGGGTTTGGCTGAGTAGGAAGGGCGCATCTCGGATGATAGCGGTAAAAAATACCCCTATTTATCCGGTTTTGCGGCAGCACCGTCAAATAGCGGTACAAAAAGGCGTTATTTTCGGGGAAAGTGGTCAAAATGGACGTTTGCAGCCGGAGCAGAAGAAAATAGCGTCCCATTTTACCGCTATATTGCGAATTTTGCTGAAATCGCGGAAGGATAGCTGCTTTTTATACCGTTATTGCAATCATTAAGCGTAATTTGAGGAGGACGGCGACATGTCATCACCGGCAATTTCCACGGCGGCGGATTTGGTGAACGCCCCGCTGCTGTATAAAGGCAAAGTGCGGGAGCTGTACGACCTTGGCGAGCATTATTTGATCGTCGTGACCGACCGTATTTCCGCTTTCGACTATGTGCTTGAGCCGGCGGTGCCGGACAAAGGCAATGTGCTGAACCGCCTGAGCGCGTTCTGGTTCGACAAGACGCAGCATCTGCTGGAGAATCACGTGATTCATGCGGATGTGGAGCTTTTGGGGGACGTCGTTCCCGAAGCGTACAAGCCGCTGCTGAAAAACCGCGTGATGGTGACCCGCAAGGCGCAGCGCATCGATATCGAATGCGTGGTGCGCGGTTACGTCACCGGAGGCGGCTGGCGGCAGTACGAGCAAAGCGGCGAGATCAACGGCATCAAGCTGCCGGAGGGCTTGCGCAAAAACGCCAAGCTGGCGGAACCGATTTTTACGCCGGCGGCGAAAAACGACGTCGGCCACGACGAAGACATCTCCTTTGCGGAGATGGCGGACAAGGTCGGCGCGGATTTGGCGGAGCAGCTGCGCAGCCGCAGCCTGGAGCTTTACACTTTCGCTCGGGACTACTGCGAGGAGCGCGGCATCATGCTCGCCGACTGCAAGCTGGAATTCGGGCTGGTGGACGGCAAGCTGATTTTGATCGACGAGATTTTTACACCGGATGCATCGCGTTTTTGGGCCAAAGAGAACTACGCCCTGGACATCGAAATCGACAGCATGGACAAAGAACCGGTGCGTGTTTACCTGGCCGGTTCGGATTGGGACAAGAACAGCCAGCCCGATCCGCTGCCGGGGCATGTGGTTGAAGAAACGACCCGGCGTTACCGCGACATTTACCGGCGGCTGACCGGGCACGAGTTGGAGTAGGGAGCAGGCGGAAAAGACAAACACACGCGGCGGGGCGCATAAGTCCAAACCGCTGCATAAGTCCAAACAATAGGAGGAATACGAGGAACATGATTAAAGCGAACGTTTATGTCACGATCAAGCAAAGCGTACTTGATCCGCAGGGAGTAGCTGTGCAGGGAGCGCTTCATTCCATGGGCTTCAAGGAAGTGGAGAGCGTCCGCATCGGCAAATATATGGAGCTTACGCTGGACACGAACGACCGCTTTGAGGCGGAAGCCCGTGTCAAGGCGATGTGCGAGAAGCTGCTGGCCAATACGGTGGTTGAAGATTACCGTTTTGAATTGGAGGGCTGAATCGATGAAATTCGCGGTACTCGTATTTCCCGGTTCCAACTGTGATATCGACTGTTATAAAGCGGTGGAGGAAGCTTTGGGCGAACCCGTCGATTACGTGTGGCATACGGCGACCGATCTTTCCGCGTACGACTGCATCCTGGTTCCCGGGGGCTTTTCCTATGGCGATTACTTGCGCTGCGGAGCGATTTCCCGGTTCGCGCCGGTGATGGCCGAGGTGGCCAAAGCCGCGGAGGAAGGCAAATATGTTCTCGGCATCTGCAACGGATTTCAGATTTTGACGGAAGCCGGGCTGCTGCCGGGGACGCTGCGCCGCAACATGTCGCTGAAATTCCGCTGCCATGATACGGTGCTGCGGGTCGAAAACAACGCAAATCCGTTTACGTCGCTGTACGCGCCGGGCGAAGAGATTACGATTCCGATCGCCCACGGCGAAGGCAATTATTATTGTGATGAAGAAACCTTGGTCCGGCTGCGGCAAAAAAACCAGATTATTTTCCGGTATGTGAATAACCCAAACGGGTCGGTGGACGATATCGCCGGCATTTCCAATGAACGCGGCAACGTGGTCGGCATGATGCCGCATCCGGAGCGTGCGGTGAACGCCCTGCTCGGCTCTACGGACGGCAAAAAAATGTTTACATCCATTTTGAAGGCTTGGAGGGATCGGCATGAGTCAGCAAGTGTCCGCTAAGGAACCGAATGCAGAGCAAATTGCGGAGCAGAAAATTTACAAACAGATGGGCGTTTCGGATAGCGAATACGAACTGATCTGCGGGTTTTTGGGCCGTAAGCCGAACTACACGGAAATCGGCGTGTTCAGCGTCATGTGGTCCGAGCACTGCGCCTACAAAAATTCGAAGCCGCTGCTGCGCCGTTTTCCCACCAGCGGACCGCGTGTCCTGATGGGTCCGGGCGAGGGCGCGGGGATCGTCGATATCGGCGACAACCAGGCGGTCGTGTTCAAAATCGAAAGCCATAACCACCCTTCCGCAGTGGAGCCTTACCAAGGCGCTGCGACGGGCGTCGGCGGGATTATCCGCGATATTTTTTCGATGGGGGCAAGACCGGTTGCGCTGCTTAACTCTCTGCGTTTCGGCAAGCTGGAAAGCGAGCGCGTGAAATATTTGTTCGAGCACGTCGTGTCGGGGATCGCCGGGTACGGCAACTGCATCGGCATCCCGACGGTCGGCGGCGAAGTCGTGTTTGACGAAAGCTATGAAGGGAATCCGCTCGTCAACGCGATGTGCGTCGGGCTGATCGATCACGATAAAATCCAGCGCGGCGTCGCCAAGGGCGTGGGCAATCCGGTGTTTTACGTTGGCCCGCCAACGGGGCGCGACGGCATCCACGGCGCGACGTTTGCGTCGGAAGAGTTGACGGAGGAATCCGAGGCGAAGCGGACGGCGGTACAGGTCGGCGATCCGTTTATGGAAAAGCTGGTCATGGAAGCCTGCCTCGAACTGATCGACACCGGCATCGTGCTGGGGATTCAGGATATGGGCGCGGCCGGGCTAACGTGCTCCAGCGCGGAGATGGCGAGCAAGGCCGGCAACGGTCTGGAGCTGTATCTCGATCAGATCCCGCAGCGCGAAGAGGGCATGACCGCTTACGAAATGATGCTGTCGGAATCGCAGGAACGGATGCTGTTCGTCGTTGAGCCGAAGGATGAGGCGCAGGCGCGGGAGATTTTTGAGCGCTGGGGCGTGATCTGCGCGAAGGTCGGCAAGGTGACGGACGACGGGCGGCTGAAGCTGTTCCATCACGGAGAGCTGGTTGGCGATATGCCGGTGAAGGCGCTCGTGGACGAATGTCCGATTTATGACAAGCCTTCGGCGGTGCCGGCTTATTATGAGCAGAACGCCGCGGTGGATACGCTGCGGTATGATGAGGTTCGCGATCTGGGCGGGGCGCTTGAGCAAGTGTTGTCTTCGCCTTCGGTCGCAAGCAAAGCTTGGGTTTACGATCAGTACGACTACATGGTGCGCACCGGCACGGCGGTTCGTCCGGGCTCGGACGCGGCGGTAGTAACGGTCCACGGGACGCGTAAGGCGCTGGCGATGACGACCGACTGCAACGGCCGGTTCGTGTACCTCGATCCGGAGGTGGGCGGACGCATCGCGGTCAGTGAAGCGGCGCGCAACATCGTATGCTCCGGAGCCGAGCCGCTGGCGATTACGGACAACCTGAATTTCGGCAGCCCGGAGAAGCCGGATATTTTCTGGCAGATGGAGCGGGCCGTAGACGGCATGGCGGAAGCTTGCCGCGAGCTGGATACGCCGGTCATCGGCGGGAACGTCAGCTTGTACAACGAAAACGCCAAAGGCGCGATTTACCCGACGCCGGTCGTCGGCATGGTGGGGCTTGTGCACGATGTGGACCATATTACGACCCAGGGCTTCAAGTCCGAGGGCGACGTGATTTTCCTGCTCGGCGAAACGAAGGCGGAGCTTGGCGGCAGCGAGTTCCAGGCGGTCGTGCATGGCGTGGTTGAGGGGCGTCCGCCGCAGCTGGATTTGGCAGTCGAGAAAAAGCTGCTGGGTGCCGTGCTTGAAGCGATTCAAGGCGGGCTGGTACGTTCGGCTCACGATCTGTCCGAAGGCGGGTTGGCCGCGGCGCTGGCGGAATCGTGCATCAGCGGCGGTTTGGGCGCGAACGTCGATGTGGCAAGCGGCGGGCTGCGTGCGGATGTTTTGCTGTTCAGCGAGTCGCAGTCGCGGATTTTGCTGTCGGCATCGCCGGATAAGGCGGATGCGCTGGAGCGGCTTGTTGCGGAGCGCGGCGTGCCGGTAGCGCGGATCGGTTCCGTTGCAGGCACGGCTGCCGAGGGCGCCGGGCTGGCCATTGCGGTGGACGGGGCTTCCGTGCTGAACAAGCCGGTTGAGCAGTTGAAACGCATCTGGGAGGATGTCATTCCATGTCTGATGAAATAATGCCGCGGGGGCTTTGGACAGGAGCATATTACAACGAGGGTGCGGGACGTGCGGATCCGTTCGACACGTTGCGGGAGGAGTGCGGTGTGTTCGGCGTGTATGGTCATCCCGATGCTGCTTCCCTTTCTTATTACGGCCTGCATGCGCTGCAGCACCGGGGCGAAGAAAGCGCCGGGATGTGCGTGACGGACGGATCGGAGTTCAATTACCACCGCGGCATGGGGCTCGTCAAGGAAGTGTTCGACCGGGACAAGCTGGCTTCGCTTGTCGGCGACCGCTCGATCGGCCATGTGCGGTATTCGACGAGCGGGGACAGCCGGCTGACGAACGCGCAGCCGCTGATTTTCAAATACCGCGACGGCGATTTGGCGGTGGCGACGAACGGCAATATCGTGAACGCGCCGAAAATCCGCCGCGAGCTGGAGCAAAGCGGCTCGATCTTTCAGACGACAAGCGACACGGAGGTGATTGCGCATCTGATCGCGCGGTCGCCGAAGGATTTTGTCGAGGCGGCGAAGGACGCGCTGGGGCAACTGGTCGGCGGCTTCGCCTTCCTGCTGCTGACCAACGACAAGCTGATCGCCGCCAGCGATCCGAACGGGCTGCGGCCGCTGACGATGGGCCGGCTCGGCGACGCGTATCTGTTTTCGTCCGAGACGTGCGCGTTCGAGGTGATCGGCGCGGAGACGATCCGCGAAATCCAGCCGGGCGAAATGCTGGTGCTGGACGGCAACGGTCTGCACGAAGACCGTTATACCGAGCCGCAGCGCAAGGCGTTGTGCGCGATGGAATACATCTACTTCGCGCGCCCGGACAGCGACATGAACGGCTCGAATCTGCACGCGAGCCGCAAGCGGATGGGGCAAGTGATGGCGCAGGAGTCTTTTGTCGACGCGGACGTCGTGACCGGCGTGCCCGACTCCAGCATCTCCGCCGCCATCGGCTACGCGGAGCAGACCGGCATCCCTTACGAGCTTGGTCTGATCAAAAACAAATACACCGGCCGGACGTTCATCCAGCCGAGCCAGGAGCTGCGCGAGCAGGGCGTGAAGATGAAGCTGAGCGCCGTGCGCCGGGTCGTGGAAGGCAAACGCGTGGTGATGATCGACGATTCGATCGTCCGCGGCACGACCTCGCGGCGGATCGTCAATCTGCTGCGCGAGGCCGGGGCGACGGAGGTGCATGTGCGCATTACTTCGCCGCCATTTAAGAACCCGTGTTTCTACGGGATCGACACCCCGGACCGCGGCGAGCTGATCGCATCGTACAAATCCGTCGAGGAAATTTGCCGGGAGATTAATGCGGACACGCTGGAGTTTTTGAGCCCGGAGGGTTTAATCCGGGCGGTAGGCGGCGACAACGCCGGGGATTACAAAGGCGGCCTCTGCATGGCCTGCTTCGACAACGATTACCCGACGCGGACGGATTTTGACGGGGAAGAGAAATACGGGTGTACGTGTTAAGCGGGCGTCTTGCCGGTTGCTCACAGTCTATGAGGGCTGGTAAAACTTCATGTGGCGTATAACGCAGCGGTTGGCGGTTATGGCGGAGTTGTTTCGGACGGTGTCGACTGGATCCGTTAGCACTGGCTTTAGGCCGCCCAACCAATGATAAAATCGCAACAATTATTTCACATGATAAATTTTTTTTGAAATAGCTTAAGCTTGAGGCGGGTACGTCGAGCAGAGTTGATTATGCCGCTTAGGTGGCCACCTTGGATAATTCAATGAGATTTGCGGGATATGCTTATGATGATAAGTCCTCTGATTGGAAATATCCAATAGAATGGAAATTGAGTAGTAAATACGGTAGCTTGATTGGATATTTCCAATAGATTGATCTCGGTATGACGGAAAATGGACTTTCGGGCGAAATCTATTGGATATTTCCAATGAAAGCTCAAAATTAAGTCTGGTGTCTGTCAATCTATTGGATTTTTCCAATGAGAGCCGGGGATCGGCGGGGGAATGGGCGGGCTACCCATGATGGCCCTTTACTACTCCCGTGATGATTTAGCTGAGCGTGCTGGCGATAGAGCTACCCGGATAGCGATTGCGTCGGCCCTTTCGGGCTTTCCTGCAAACAGGTTCCCGAGCAGATCCTATCGCCCGCCGTTATTCTAACGGTTGCAGCAGCCTTTATTTTGCGAAAAAGGCCTCTTTCTCAATTCTAACGGTTGTCAGCGCCGTTATTTGCCTTGATTTGGGCATAGGTAGCCGGAGTTCTGCGAAATAAGCGCGATGGCAACCGTTAGAATCCGAAATCAACGTAAATGGCTCAAATAGCGGCTGTGGCAACCGTTAGCTTGGTTTAGTCTGGATGTAGTCTGGATGTAGTCTAGTTGATTTTGCGGTTGCAAAGAAACGCATGTCCTCCAAAAAATAAACCTAAGGAGTGTGTCCTTCTCGTGTCAGAAGCATACAAAAACGCCGGCGTCGATATTGCGGCCGGGAATGAAGCCGTGGAGCGAATGAAAAAACACGTCAAGCGGACGTTTCGTCCGGAAGTGATGACGGATCTGGGCGGCTTCGGGGCTTTGTTCGGATTGAACAAAGACAAATATGAGGAGCCGGTTCTGGTCTCCGGGACGGACGGCGTGGGCACCAAGCTGAAAATCGCGTTTGCGATGGACAAGCACGATACGATCGGCATCGATGCGGTGGCGATGTGCGTCAACGACATCGTCGTGCAGGGCGCGGAGCCGTTGTTTTTCCTCGATTACCTCGCCTGCGACAAAGTCGTTCCTGAGAAAATCGAGGCGATCGTCGCCGGGATCGCCGAAGGCTGCAGCCAGTCGGGCTGCGCGCTGATCGGCGGTGAAACCGCTGAAATGCCGGGCATGTACGGCGAAGGCGAATACGACATCGCCGGCTTCACCGTCGGCGTCGTCGACAAACGCAAAATCGTCAACGGCAGCACCGTCGCTCCCGGCGATACGGTGATCGGCCTCGCTTCCAGCGGCGTGCACAGCAACGGTTTTTCGCTGGTGCGCAAGCTGCTGCTGGAGGAGGCCGGATACGGTCTGCAGGATACGCTGCCGGAGCTCGGCGGACAGAAGCTTGGGGACGTGCTGCTGACGCCGACCAAGCTGTACGTGAAGCCGGTGCTTTCCCTGCTTGAGCAGGTCGATGTCAAAGGTATGGCGCACATTACGGGCGGCGGATTTATCGAAAATATCCCGCGCGTGCTGCCGGAAGGCGTAAATGTGGAGATCGAATCCGGTTCGTGGCCGATTTTGCCGATCTTTGAGCTTTTGCAGCAAAAGGGCAGCGTCAGCAGCCGCGACATGTTCACCACCTTCAACATGGGGATCGGGCTGGTCATCATCGTTGCCGCCGATCAGGTGGAGGCAGCCCTGCAAACGCTGCGCGAAGCCGGCGAAAGCCCGTACGTCATCGGCAAAGTGACCGTAGGCCGCCGGGAAGTGACGTTTGCGGGGGCGGACGTGTAATGGCGGCGGGTTTTCGGATCGCGGTGTTCGCCTCCGGGCAGGGCAGCAATTTTCAAAATTTGCTGGATGCTTCCCGGGCGGGAACGCTCGGCGCAGAAATCGTGCTGCTGGTGTGCGACAAACCGCAGGCGCCCGTCGTCGAACGGGCCCGCAAGGCCGGGGTCGACTGCTTTCTTTTTCAACCTAAGGACTATGCGCGGCGGGAAGATTATGAGGCGGAAATCGCCGCGGAGCTGGACAAGCGGCAGATCGACCTGGTCGTTTTGGCCGGGTATATGCGGCTGCTGACCCCGGTGCTGGTGGAGCCTTACGCGGGAAAAATGATCAACATCCACCCTTCGTTGCTTCCGGCTTTTCCGGGCAAAAATGCGATCGGGCAAGCGTGGGACTACGGCGTTAAAGTGACCGGGATAACAGTGCATTTGGTCGACGGGGGAATGGATAGCGGCGCTGTGATCGCCCAAAAACCGGTGGAGATTCTCGCCTCGGATACCCTGGAGTCGCTGGAGGCCAGAATCCATGCCGCGGAACAGCAGTTGTACCCGCAAGTCGTGTCTTGGTTTGCCAAAAGGCGGGTTCAGGTGGAAGGCCGGAAAGTGACGATTCTGTCGGATGAGGAACAATAGGGCATACTTTTATAGGACATAAAGTGCGCAGGGCTTTCGATATTTCCCGAGAAATATCGGGGCATGATTCGCCAAATTAAAGGAGGGGCCGATTTTGAGTATCAAAAGAGCGCTGGTAAGCGTGTCGGATAAAACGGGGATCGTGGATTTTTGCCGCGAGCTGTCGCAGTTGGGCGTGGAGATCATTTCGACGGGGGGAACGAAAAACCTGCTGTCGAAGGAAGGAGTGCCGGTGATCGGCATTTCCGAGGTGACCGGTTTTCCGGAAATTTTGGACGGACGCGTCAAAACGCTGCACCCGGCTGTCCACAGCGGACTGCTGGCGATCCGCGACAGCGAAGAGCATCAGGCGCAAATGAAGGAGCTGGGTCTGGATTACATCGACCTGGTCGTCGTAAACCTGTATCCGTTCCAGGAAACAATCGCCAAGCCGGACGTGACCTATGAGGACGCGATTGAAAATATCGACATCGGCGGGCCGACCATGCTGCGTTCTGCGGCCAAAAACCACGCCTTCGTCAGCGTGGTTGTCGATGCGGCCGATTACGGTACGGTTCTTGCGGAAATACGCGAGGGCGGGGATACGACGCTGGACACGCGCAAACGGCTTGCGGCCAAAGTTTTCCGCCATACGGCGGCTTACGATGCCCTGATTTCCGATTATTTGTCGAAGGTGACCGGCGATCCGCTGCCGGAGCGTTACACCGTGACCTATGAGAAAATCCAGGATTTGCGCTACGGCGAAAATCCGCACCAACAAGCGGCGTTCTACCGTAAGCCGCTGGCCGCGGCGGATACGCTGACCAATGCCGAGCAGCTGCATGGCAAGGAGCTATCGTACAACAACATCAACGACGCCAATGCGGCGCTGCAAATCGTAAAAGAATTCGAGGAGCCGGCCGTCGTTGCGGTGAAGCATATGAACCCTTGCGGGGTAGGCGTAGGCAGCAGCATTTTGGAGGCCTATCAAAAAGCGTATGAGGCCGATCCGGTGTCGATCTTTGGCGGCATCGTCGCCGCCAACCGCATCATTGATGCCGACACGGCAACGCTGCTTAAGGAGATTTTCCTGGAGATCGTTTTGGCGCCGGGCTTTACCGAAGAAGCGCTGGACATTTTGACGAAAAAGAAAAACATCCGCCTCTTAAAGCTCGGCGGCCTGGAGCTGGGCAGCAAACGGAGCAGCCAGTTTGTCGTGACCTCGATCGACGGCGGCATGATCGTTCAGGAGAGCGATGTTCATGTGCTGAAGGAATCCGACCTGCAGGTCGTTACGGACCGCAAGCCGACGGAGGAAGAGCTGAAGCAGCTGCTGTTTGGCTGGAAAGTAGTTAAGCACGTGAAATCCAATGCGATCGTACTGGCCAAGGACGATATGACGATCGGCGTCGGCGCCGGTCAGATGAACCGCGTCGGTGCGGCGAAAATCGCCATTGAGCAGGCTGGAGAAAAGTCGAAAGGCAGCGTGTTGGCCTCGGATGCGTTTTTCCCGATGGGCGATACGCTGGAAGCGGCGGCCAAGGCCGGCATTACGGCGGTTATTCAGCCTGGCGGCTCGGTTAAGGACGAGGAGTCAATCAAGGTCGCGAACGAGTACGGCATCGCCATGGTATTTACCGGCGTCCGCCATTTCAAACATTAAGCCTCGGCTCCAAACGGCAGACCGCTGCGGCGTGCGGCGGCCTGCCGTTTTTCCGATTTAAAGCGGGGGAAGTCCCGGGGATATGAGCGAATAACGTCATTACGGTCCGCTTGCGGGCTATCAAGGAGGAGACGACAAATGGATATATTGGTGATTGGCGGGGGCGGGCGCGAGCACGCGATTTGCTGGAGTTTGGCGAAAAGCCCCAAAGCCGGCAAGCTTTATTGCGCCCCGGGCAACGCCGGGATCGGTCAGGTGGCCGAACTCGTTCCGATTCAGGTGCATGAATTCGACAGGCTGGCCGCGTTTGCCGAGGAGAAGGGCGTCGGCTTGGTCGTGGTCGGGCCTGACGATCCGCTGGCCGATGGCATTGTCGACGTGTTCGAGGCTAAGAATATTCCGGTGTTCGGTCCGCGCAAAAACGCCGCGCATATCGAAGGCAGCAAAACGTTTATGAAGGATTTGCTGAAAAAATACGGCATTCCGACAGCGGCTTATGAGAAGTTCGACAGCTATGAGCCGGCATTGGCGTATTTGCGCAGCCGGCCGGTGCCGATCGTCATCAAGGCGGACGGGCTGGCGGCGGGCAAAGGCGTGACGGTCGCTTTCACCCGCGAACAGGCGGAAGCCGCTTTAAAGGATATTATGGTCGAGAAGGTGTTCGGCGAGTCCGGGAGCCAGGTTGTCATCGAGGAATACCTTGAAGGCCAGGAAATGTCGATCCTGTCGTTCGTGGACGGGGAAACGGTGCGGCCGATGGCGGCGGCGCAGGATCACAAGCAGGTTTACGACGGCGACAAAGGGCCGAACACGGGCGGCATGGGCACCTATTCCCCGCTGCCGCACATCGCCCCCGGCATCATTAAAGAAGCGGTCGAAACGATCATCAAACCGACGGCCAAGGCGATGGTGGCCGAGGGCCGGCCGTTCCGCGGCGTGTTGTTCGCCGGGCTGATGATTACGCCGGACGGCAAGCCGAAGACGATCGAATTCAACGCCCGCTTCGGCGATCCGGAAACCCAGGTCGTGCTGCCGAGGCTGAAAAGCGATCTGCTTGATATTTTTCTGGCGGCGGTGAACGGCACCTTGGATCAGGAGGAAATCGAGTGGAGCGACGAAGCGGCCGTGTGCGTCGTGCTGGCCTCGGGCGGTTATCCGGCTTCCTATCCGAAAGGCCTGCCGATCCAGGGCTTGAACGAGGTGCGGGAGGCCCTCGTGTTCCATGCCGGAACGGCCCGCAACGAAGCCGGGGAATGGGTCACGAACGGCGGCCGCGTTCTGGGCGTCGTCGGACTTGGCCAATCGATCGCCGAAGCGCGGGACAAGGCTTATCAAGCCGCGGAGCACATCACATTTGAGGGCAAGCACAACCGTACGGATATCGCCGCCAAGGCGCTCGTATAGCGGCGGTATTGAACGAGGATCCGCCTTCCGGGGCGTGTGAGGATAATCCGCTCTTTTTTCGCGCATGTTAAGGGAGAATGGGGATTATAGTCCCTGTCATTCTCTGATTGCGGGAGGCGGCATCATCATGAGCGACAAAATGAAGGAAATGCTTCCGGTATCGCGCGAAGAAGTGGAAGTGAGCGGCGTATACCGGGACGAGCTGGGGCGCGAGGAGTACTTGCGGAAGGGCGAGGAATTCCCGTCCGATCCGGTGTACGGGACGATGGAGTGGGAGCTTAAAGAGCTTGCTCAGGAGAAAAACTCCAAGGGACATACCGATGACCGTTTGATTCCGAAAAAAGACTGATCCGCCCACTCGAAGCCTCTCCAGCCTGCCGGCCTATGCGCCGGATCTGCCGGAGAGGCTTTTTTGCAGCCTGCACGTTGGCGGGGATTTCCTCGTTTGCATCGGAAAATGACTTGAACGGAAAGCGGTTTTAGGTGTACTTTTATAAGAATGAGAGAAATCGAGCCAAAGTGAGGAGAAAGCGATGAAGCAGGCGGAACGCCAAACGGTAGGGATGGAAGATATCGTCAAAGCGCATCATGTGCTGAGTGAGGTTGTGGTGCGGACTCCGCTGCAGCTGGATGCGACGTTATCGTTAAGATACGGCTGCAACGTATATTTAAAAAGAGAAGATCTCCAGGTCGTGCGTTCTTTTAAAATCCGCGGGGCCTACAATATGATCCGCAGCCTCCAGCCGGAGGATTTGCAGCGGGGGATCGTTTGCGCGAGCGCCGGCAACCATGCGCAGGGCGTGGCTTTTTCCTGCAACGCGCTGGGAATCCGGGGCAAAATTTTTATGCCAAGCACGACGCCAAACCAGAAAGTTAAGCAGGTAAAACGCTTTGGCGGCGAGCATGTCGAGGTGGTGCTGACCGGCGACACGTACGACGACGCTTATGAAGAAGCGATGAAAGCGTGCACCGAGGGCGGAATGACGTTCATCCACCCGTTTGATGACCCGAAAATCGTCGCCGGCAACGGGACGATCGGCATGGAGATCATGGAGAACCTCAATGTGCCGGCCGACTATGTGTTTGTGACGATCGGCGGCGGGGGTTTGGTGTCGGGCGTGGGCACGTATTTGAAAACGGTCAGCCCGCGGACGAAAGTGATCGGGGTCGAACCTGCGGGCGCGGCTTCGATGACGGAAGCGTTAAAGCAGAAGCAAGTGGTGACGCTGGAAGCGATCGACAAGTTCGTGGACGGTGCGGCGGTCAAACGCGTAGGCGATTTGAATTACGAAATCTGCGCGAAGATCCTCGACGATATCGTTCAGGTGCCGGAGGGCAAGGCGTGCACGACGATTTTGGAGCTGTACAACGACAGCGCTATCGTTGTGGAGCCGGCGGGCGCGCTGCCGGTATCCGCACTCGACATGTACCGCGACCAAATCCGCGGCAAAAACGTCGTCTGCATCATCAGCGGCGGGAACAACGACATCGACCGGATGCAGGAAATGAAGGAGCGTTCGTTGATCTACGAGGGGCTGAAGCATTATTTCCTGATCAACTTCCCGCAGCGCGCCGGCGCCCTGCGCGAGTTCCTGGAGCAGGTGCTGGGCCCGAACGACGATATCACCCGGTTCGAATATACGAAAAAGCACAACAAGGAAAACGGCCCGGCCCTGGTCGGCATCGAGCTGAGCGACAAGGCGGATTACGAAGCGCTGATCGGCAGAATGGCCTCGAAAGGCATCGCCTATACCGAGCTCAACCGGGACTTGAACCTGTTTAATTTGCTGATCTGATGGTTTCTTGTAGATTAGACTCCCCCTTGGTTGGAAAAATCCAATAGAATAACGGGAATCGGCCGCCATTTTGAGCGCTCGTTGGAAATATCCAATAGATTTCGCTTAAGTCGCCTGTATTGTGCCCTGCCTGGCCCAATCTATTGGAAATATCCAATCAGGGTACTGTCTTTCTACCCAATTTTCGATTCTATTGGATAAATCCAATGAGGCGGCACTAACGTTGCATCAAATTTGACCTGACAAGATACATTTTACATTTTCCAGTTGCACTGATACTCTAACGGATGCCACAAGCGCTATTTGCTCCAAAAACGTTGATTTCAAATTGTAACGGTTGTCATGGGGCTTATTTCACTTGAATCCGGCCCTTTTTGCTTAGATTCAGGCAAATAACGACTGTCACAACCGTCCCTCGTATTTAAGAAGTTTTCTCACGAATACTCACTTATTCGCAGGATTTCGCTACCTTGAAAAGCGAAGAGATGGGGGAGCTCCGGACAAAAAGCCGTGGTTTCTTGCAAAAGGGTGTGCAGGAACAGAAGTCGTGCATCTTTGCACTTCTCCAAAAAATGGTTTCCTGCACCCTCCACTCGGCCCCTGGAGGTTCACCCTCCCATGTCTCTACGGGTCTTCGCCCTTACATTCCTTCGTTGTACCTGTCCAAGGCGTGGAGACCGATTGCGTTTAAAAGATGGGTCATTTGCCCTTACGGTTGCGAAACTCGGTTCTGTGTTGCTTTCTTTGTTCGAATCCTGCGAACGAGTCAATCTTCGTATGACGACGGATTATCAGCCAGGCTCGGTTACGTCAATAGATTTAGGCTAGGCGACTCGGTGGACCGCTATCTCGGAGCGATACGGTTCCCCCTTCTGAACCATGCCAATGAGGATTCGAGCGAGTTTGCCGATTAACTTGGTGATTGAAGCCATCTTCTTCATTCCTTTCTTCAGGTTGTACTCATGCCATCGCTTAAAGTCCGGATGTTGGCCAACCAAGCCCAGCACGCCCAGGTAGAGATACTTGCGAAGCATGCTGTCCCCGCGCTTGGAGAGCTTGATCTGTCCTTTGAACTTGCCCGAAGTACGTTCCGCTAGATTCAGACCGGCCCGGCGCAGCAGTTGACGCCCATGGGCATAGTTACGCAAATCTCCGGCACAAGCCAGAAGGGCCGCGATCGTTATGGTTCCAAGGCCTTTAATACTTCGCAACTGCCCAGCTAGCGGAATACAGCCTAGTAACTTCTTGACTTCCTGCTCGATCTCCTCAAGCGACTTGACGGCATATTCATACGCATCCAGCAAACGCTGCAGGTCACGCCGCGCTTCTTCAAGTGCCTGTATATCGCCGATACTATGTGCAGCCACCAGAAGAAGCCGGGCGGCCTTCGCTTTGCCACTTACTCCGCCCGCACGTTTCATCCCTTGCTCACGCCAAGCTTCGATCACGTCATCCGTACGAAGACCCTGCAAGTCGGACGGCAACGGAAAGGCGCGGAGCGACGCCAGAGAACGCAAAACTGTCCAATCCGGGAAGACCGAACGGAATTCCGGAAACTTCAGATCGATCCAGCGGATAATGCGATTTCCCAGGCTCACCTGCTGCTTGACCCAAAATTCTCGATCACTCATAACCGCCTTGAGTCGTTTGAAAACAGCCGCCTCTGGCGTATAGTCCGTGTAGAAGCCTCGGCTAACTACGTCGGCAATGTTCAATGCATCCTTGGGATCGTTCTTGGACGGGCAATTGTCGCGATTTTCCTTATTACGATGCACTGTTACCGGGTTCACCAGTACCACCGTGATCCCTTGCTCCCGTAACCAATTCGCGAGATTGAACCAATAGTGGCCTGTGGGCTCCATGCCGACGATGAGTGAGGATAGATGGTGTTTGTCCTGTACGTCACACGTCCAGCGCAGAAGCTTCTCAAAGCCTTCCCGCGTGTTTGCGAACGACAGATGGCGTGGTGTCAGGACACGCCCCCGAAAATCGGTCACTTGGGCGGCATGAACATCCTTGGCGATGTCAATCCCGATGATCGCATGCTGCATGGTAATTCGTTCAATCCGTTGATTTGTGGTTTGAATTCGAGTAGACTTCATAGTAAGCGCCTCCTGATAGGTTTTAAGGGCTTTTGACCCGTCGACACCCCTATCATACGAGGCGCTCCTGTTTTTTTCAAAGACGAAATCTTAACCTACACAGGAATGTTTAGAATTTTGAAAAGAGCTTTTTTTGGTAAATAGCCGCTGATACAACCGTTAGATTTCCGGGTAACAGTTCCGGCCAGCAGTAGTTCCGGGCTAGCAGTAGTTCCGGGCCAGCAGTTCCGGGAAATCTTGAGCAAAAGTTAATGCAACGCTAGGTGATGGAGCAGTGAAAAATAAGGCGATTGGCCTTTATAATGTGGCATCCAGCCTTTTCTGACAAATAGTCGGGGAAGGTTTTTTTATTTTTTTAGAGGTTGTTCAAAAAGTCATCTTTCATGACGAAGCCGTTCATAAAGAAGAATCGACGTCTAATCTTGAATTCAGCCGGGTCAAGCATATGCTTACGACGCATGTTTTCTCCGGAAACATTTCAGTTGCTCACGTACCCAAACCAAGCCTATATTTCCGAAGCCGTTTGCTACGAAAACGTTTAGCTCCGCTACTCAGTTCCTAGCCTCATCCAACTAAAGCGTTTTGAAAAAGCGCACTTCGGAAGCATAAGCTTCGGTCCTGAAAACCCAGCTTTTTGAACACGCATTCGAAAAAGGGCTTTACAATACCAATTCACTAGTGTACTATTTAACTATAACACTGATACATTTTAAGGGAGTGATCATGTGCTGCAACCAATGCGGGAAGCGAAATTCCCGAAGCCGGCGGGCTTGAGCTTAATCAACGGAATCAACGGAATCAACGGAATCAACGGAATCAATGGGATCAACGGAATCCACGGAATTCACGGGATCAACGGGATGCCGCCCCATCAAATCAAGGCGCTGCCGGCGGCATAATGGCGGAAAGGAGCTGACCCGAACGTGGGCATCGAATTCGACAACAATCTGCCGATTTATTTGCAAATCATGAACTATTTGAAAAAGGAGATCGTTACCGGCAAGTTGAAGGCCGGGGACAAAATCCCCTCCGTGCGAGAATTGGCAGCCGAACTGCAAATCAACCCGAATACCGTGCAGCGGACTTTTCAGGAATTGGAGCGTGAAGCCGTCGTGGAAACGAAACGCGGACTCGGAAGATATGTGACCAGCGAGGAATCGAAAATTATGACGATCAAAAAAGAAATGGCCGGCGAATTGCTTGACCGCTTCATCGGCGGGATGCAGGAGCTCGGCTTCAGCAATCAGGATATCGCGGCGATTGTCGCAGAAGCCGTGCAAGGCAAAGAACGGCGATAGGAGGGAGGACGATGGATCGAATGGATCGGATGAATCAGAAGGATCAGATGAGCCGGAAGAATCAAATGGATCAAATGGATCAAATGGATCGGATGGATCAGAAGGAACAGATGAGCCGGAAGGATCGAATGGATCAGATTGATTGGATAGATCAGACAGATCAGACAGATAAGACAGGTCAGACAAATCGGATGGATGAACTACTGAAGCTGAAGGGCGTGTCCAAGTCTTACGGCGGCAAAAAGGCGCTGCGCGGCGTATCTTTGGGCATCGGCAAGGGTAAAATCGTGGGCCTGCTCGGTCCGAACGGCAGCGGCAAAAGCACGCTGATGAAGATCGTGGCCGGTTTGATTCCGGTTTCTAACGGCCAAGTAACGGTAGACGGTACGCCGGTGGGGCTTGCGACCAAGTCGCTCGTCTCCTTTATGCCGGACCGGCCGCTGACGGAGTCGTGGATGAAGGTGCGCGACGCGGTAGGGTTTTACCGGGATTTCTACGCCGATTTTGACGAGGAAAAGGCCCGGACGATGCTGAAGTTTATGCAGCTGAATGAAGGGGATAAGATCAGTTCGCTGTCCAAAGGGATGAATGAGCGGCTGCAGCTTACGCTGACGCTGTCGCGGAACGCCAAGCTGTATTTGCTGGATGAACCGATTGGAGGCGTGGATCCGGTAGCGCGGGCTAAAATTTTGGATGCGATCGTGGAGTTTTACAGCGAGGACAGCAGTTTGATCGTTTCCACGCATTTGGTGCGGGACATCGAGCGGATTTTCGATGAAGTCGTCTTCATCCGCGAAGGGGAAATCGTCATGCAGGAAGAGGTTGAAGGCTTGCGGATGAAGTATGGCAAGAGCGTAGACGACATGTTTAAAGAGGTGTTTGCGGAATGATGAAACTGCTGAAATACGACTTGAAACGAAATGCCAATACCTTTTTGGGGATGGCGGCAATTTTGGTGATTGTGCAGGCCGCGTTGTCGATCGTCGGCAATGTCAAGGGATGGGACGACGGGCTGATTATAGCTTTCAACATCATTTTGTACGTGTCGGCGGGCATTATCATGCTGGTGCTCGTATGCAAAACCTTTGAAGCCAATATCAAGGCGTACAACCGCAGACTGCTGCCGGTCCACCCGGCCTGGACCGTACTGTCATCGCTGCTGCTCGGCCTGATTATGGCGGCGGTGTTCGTAGCGGTTGCGTTCATCCACGCTTTGTTATATCTCCATTTTAAGGGGATTCCGTACGATCTGTCTTTTGGGCTGGCGAGCGTGAAAGATTGGCTCGAGATCACCTTGGCGGCGGCGTGGGGATATAGCGTGCTGGTATTGACCGTTTTCACGGCAATCACCATCGGCGCAAGCGTCAGCATACGGGGAAAAGCGGGAACCTGGATCGGCATCGTCTCCTTTTTCGTGATCATCAACGTGATGAGCTGGCTGGAAAGCTTGTTGTTCGGGAACGGCGACTCTTCCGTTTTAAGCCTTGGGGTTTTCCGCGGGAGCACGAATGACACGCTTACGATGGCAACTGGCAGCATCCAGTTCCTTAGCATTGCCGAGTTCTTGTTTGAAGCGGCGTTTGTGGGATTGATGTTCTACGCCACGATTTATTTGTTGAGCAAGAGAATGGAAATATAACCGAGCTAATTTAGGAGATATGATTTATATGAAAAAAGGATTATATAAACTGGCCGGAGCGTTGTTATCATTAACTATTACGGCCTGCACCTTACTGCCGGTGTCCGTAAGTGCTGCGGCTGCGGCCTCCGGAAGCCAAAAGGAATGGCTGCGGCAAAACGCCCATGAATTAACGTCGCTGGAGTCCGAGAATTATAGCGATCTGGCCTTTTTAAAGCCGCTGCTAAAGGACAAAACTGTCGTCAGCCTCGGAGAAAATTTTCACCAGGTGGCCGAATACAGCAGCATCAAAACCAGGCTGATTAAATTTTTGCATGAAGAGATGGATTTTGACGTGATCGCTTTTGAATCGGGAATGGGAGACGCGGCGGTCGTATATGAAAACCGGGATTTCCTTACCCCGGAGGAAATGATGGGCGCTTCGCTTTTTCCAATCTGGCATTCCCAGGAAACGCTGGAGCTGTTCAATTATATCAAAGAGCAGGGAAAGGGCGACAAACCGCTGTACTTGGCGGGATATGACAATCAATTTACGGACTACTTTTTGACCCAGTTTATAGGGGCGGCGATCGGCAAGCTGGACTCCGAGAAGGGAAAGGCCTTCGTGCAAATGGAATATCGGGCGATCCCGGATGTTTATGAGGTTTTTAAAAAGTTCCCGGGCGCTCCTTTTAGCAAGGATCCGGCTTACAAAAAAGAAATGCAGGCCGTTGTCGACAAATATCTGCCTCAGTATCAAGAGACGATCAAGTATGTTGAGCAGCACCGTGACGAATTAAATGCCAAGTTGCAAGTTTTTTATCCCAGCCAGCCGCATTTTGACGCTATCATCCTGAAATCCTTACGCGACCATGTCGCCTTTCTGGAGAGCGGATTGAAGGATGTGAAGGATATGTATTCTTCCCGGGATGAGTTGATGACGGAAAATCTGGAATGGGTGATGCAGACGTTGTATCCGGGGAAAAAGGTGATTTTGTGGGCCCACAATGACCACCTGGCCCAAAACACCTCGAAAATGCAGGTCAAGCAAGACGGCAAATGGACGAACAGCTTTACGAGCATGGGCGAACTGATGCACCGGAAGCTCGGGGATAAAATGTATGTGATCGGGCTCTACATGAATCGCGGTTCATCGGTAACGATTACTTCGGGCAAGCCTTTCACCATCCGGCCGGCGACAAAAGGAAGCCTGGAGCATCTGATCATGCAAAGCGGTTACGCCAATTCCTTTATTGATTTGAGCCGGCATAAAGTGAAGAATGGGCAGAATTCCTGGATGTTCCGGCCGATCTACGCATCCGAGGACGGCATGACCACGGAGCAGGTGCTGCCGAACGTGATGCGCTTTATCCCGAAGGAGCAGTACGATGGAATTATCGTCATTGACAAGGTGAAAGCTCCAACGCCTGTGGACTCCTCTGAGGAATCAAAGACCAACGAGTAAAAATAAAGCGGGGCCATAAGCAGCCATAGGGCTGCTTGTGGCCCTTTTCAATCACGCTTTGGAGCGTACCCGCAGCAACAGGATCTGTCCGGCCAGGCCGATCGCAAAAATGATCAGGCTGTCCCAAGGGGACACGGTAAAGGCCGGCATAATCCGGTTCAGCAGCGTTCCCAAAGCGATGAGCAGCGCCGCGCCGCCGATGTAGATGCCCAGCGCCTTTAAATCAAACCGGCGGGAACCCGATGGCTCCGGGGATTCCGCAGATTCCGCAGATTCCGCGGGTTCGTGGGACTCTGCGGCCCGTTTGCGGCCGGGGCCGAGAAAGCGGGTGACCAGTTCCACCAACACGATCGCCAACCCGGCGATGATGAGCAGCGACGAACTGCTGATCAGCGTGTATTCCAGCTCTCCGCCAAACCATTTGCTGAAAAAGCCGGTGATCATATAAATAAAGAAAACCCAGGTTAGAGCAACCCAGGGAATCATCGTATAATAGATGATTTTATCCTTCAGGCTGCGGGGCGTGCCCGTCAGGACATCGTCCGCCAGCTGGGCGCAATAAGCCTTGGGATCATCGCCAAACAGATCCATGGCGGACACGCCTTTGTCCTGATTTTTGACAATTTGCCGCGCCAGGCTAAGCAAAATCTCCTCCCCTTTGGCTTCGGTCAGCGAACTGGCTCCGGAGCGGAAATACATCACCATTTCCCCGAAATAATTTTCGTTCTCGGCTGTCATCTGCTGCCTTAATTTCTTCGTCTCTCCGATCATTTCATGGATGTACATGAAAGTATCTCTCCTCCCAGGTCCGTACAAGTCACTCTCGAACAAACGACATTCTGCCAAAAAATTACTAATTTTCTTTCGTAGTATACTGCAAAATTTGTCCGCTCCGCAAGGGTCCACAGGAGGGAGTAGGGCGGACCAGGAATGATGGACATTTGGTGAACAAGGTATAAAAACGCCGGCTCCCTCCACACACTACTTTAAAAGAGGCGGTTCAAAAAGTCATCTTTTACGGATATAAGGACGCTGGAGTCGCCGGAGTTTCGCGCCTTAACAACTAATTTATTGCGGGAGGCAGATACAGTGGGAAAATATGATTCGGAGCAGACCCGGAGGTATTTGCTTAATGAAAATTCCCGGGGCAGTCTGGAAGAAGTCGTTTCGAACGAGGTTGACTCGGATGAAAACGCGGATTTTCTTTGCGGGGACGATTGCGGCGACGGGGAGCGCCTAGGCAATCGGCAATTCATGAAGGAGTGGGAGGGACGAGTACAAACCCATGCCTATTTTAGGCAATCTTATGAATAACCAGCGAGCTTGATTGACACGCTTTCCGGCCGGTGATAAGATAAGTTTTATAAAACTCATTAAACTTATCGGAATTTAATGGATATAAGTATTTCCGGATATTCACGGGCGGGAGGCGGTTGTATGGAAAGACAGATTGCGATCAAGTATGGGAAAGAGGAAATTGCGGCGAATATCCATTATCCGTTGGAAAACAAACGGGAAGGGCGCTGCCGGCGGGCTCCGCTGGTCTTGATTTGCCACGGCTTTGTCGGCAACCGGATCGGCGTGGACCGGCTGTTTGTCAAAGCGGCCAGAGAACTGGCGGCGGCCGGATTTCTCGTGCTTCGGTTTGATTACGTCGGCTGCGGCGAAAGCAGCGGGAGCTACGGGGAACAGGACATCGATTCCCTGATCGCCCAAACCCGCTCGGTGTTGGATTACGGCCTCGAATCCTTTGATATCGATCCGCAGCGGGTCACGTTGATCGGACACAGCCTGGGCGGAATTGTGGCGCTGCTTGCAGGCGTAAGGGACCGCCGCATCAAAAATCTCGTCCTATGGTCTTCCGTCGGATATCCTTTTAACGATATCGTAAAGATTACCGGGCGTGAGGTATACGACAAGGCCGTCAAGCACGGGTCCGCCGATTACCTTGGCTATGACTTGACGCCGCGGTTTTTCGATTCGCTGGGTTCGTCGCAGCCATACCAGGAAGCGCTAAAGTTTCCCGGGGATGTGCTGGTGGTGCACGGAACCTCGGACGATACGATCCCGGTCGATTACGCTTTTCTGTATCAAAAGGTGTTTTGGATGCGTTCCGAAGGGCGCTGCGACAAAGAGATTATTTTTCAGGCCGACCATACGTATTCCTCCGGGGAGCATCAGGCCCGGCTCATCGGCAAGACGAGGGAGTGGCTTGACAGTCTGGAGGCGATTCAGACGGACTGGCAGCATTGGATGATCTAGGAGCAGCGCGTGTGAGCGGGCGTTAAGCGCGGCGATCGGGCGATAAAATCATGCCGAACTGGTAAATAACTTCCTGTAGGGATACAATGAATATAGGATACCACCAATTTGGCGCAGGGAGGTTTGAGAGCGATGACTCAACCTGCATTGTTTATCGCACACGGATCGCCGACGCTGGCAATCGAGCAAAACGCGTACACGGGTTTTCTCCGGCAACTGGGACAAAGAACGCTGAAACCGCCCAGAGCCGTTGTTATTTTCTCCGCACATTGGGATTCTCCCGTCCAATGGCTGACGGCGGACCGCAGGCATGAAACGCTACATGATTTTTACGGTTTTCCGGAGGAAATGTACCGGATTCAATACCCTGCCCCGGGCGATCCGGAGCTTAGCGAAGCGATCGGCGCCATGTTCCATGCCCACAATCTGCCGTATCGGCTATCCGAAGGAAGAGGGCTGGATCACGGGGCATGGGTTGTGCTGCGGGCGATATTCCCGGAAGGAAACATCCCGGTCGTGGCCTTGTCCGTCGATTCCAAGCGCTCACCGGAGGAACAGTATGCCATCGGCAAAATGCTGGCCGGACTCCGGCGGCAAAACGTTCTCATTATCGGCAGCGGGGGCTTGGTGCATAATTTGCGCCTAATTGGAGACGAGGAGAGCGAGCCGTTTCCTTGGGCTGTCGAATTCGACGCTTGGATCGGGGAGCAGCTTCAGGACTGGAATTTGCGGCTGCTGTTCGATTACGGCAAAAAGGCTCCCCATGTCCGCAACGCCATTCCTCCCTACGGCAAGGAGCATTTTGTGCCGCTGCTTTATGCGATGGGCGCCGCCGATGACGAGCGGCGGGCCGTCAAGCTGTTTCAGGATTACCGGTACGGCAGCTTAAGCCTCAACTGCTGGAAATTCGGCGCCGGGGACGAAGCCCGTTGACCAGGCTGCAAAATATCATGAAGAAGCGCAGAACCGATTCTTTTCGGTTGCTGCGCTTTGTTTTTTTAAATCAAGATGTGAGTCTTTGCGTTTCCAAAGCGGTTTATTTCGACGTATAATGTAAAAAAAACGCATGGGATGACGGAGGTACGATGAACTTATTACGGTCTAAATTCGGAATACTACTGATCTTGTCGGTTTTCCTGCTGCTGATCTCCGGCTGCGGAGGAGCGAAGGAGGCGGTCACCCGGGAGGTTATCGCTCCCCCCGAAGCAGCACCGGAGGAGACGGAGCCGCCCCAACCTGAGGTACCCGCTTACACGGCTCCGCTTACCGGTTTGCCGGCGGAAGCGCCGGTAACCCGCCGCCCGCTGGCGGTCATGGTCAACAATGCGCCGGCCGCGCGCCCCCAGTCGGGCCTGATGGACGCCGACTTGGTGTATGAAGTACTGGCCGAAGGCGGGGTAACCCGCATGGTGGCGATTTATCAAAGCAAGGCGGACAGCGCCAAAATCGGCCCGGTCCGCAGCATTCGCCCGTACATGATCGATTTGGGGGAAAGCTATCACGGCGTTTTGGTCCACGCGGGAGCGAGCAACGATGCGTTCGCCATTTTGCAGCGGCAGCATAAAGAGGATCTCGACGAGATCACGAACGCGGGAGCTTACTTTTGGCGGGACAAGTCCCGGAAGGCGCCGCACAACCTGTACTCCAGTCCGGAAAAATTGCTCGAAGGGGCGGAGAAACGAGGATTCGCCACTGAAGATGCGGACGTGCCGGGATATACTTTTTACCGGGAAGGGGAAGGACCCGTGTCGTGGCAGGAAGCAAGCCGGGTAGAGATCAAGTTTCAACTGGACAATTACCGGGTGGGTTACGAATATGACGCGGCGAGCGGACGATATAAACGTTTCATTAACGGTAAGCCGCACACGGATCTGGAGACCGGCGAACAGCTGACGGCCGCCAATGTCGTGGTGCTGGGGGCAGAACACCGGGTGCTGGACGATGTGGGACGCCTGGACGTGAATTTGGAACTGGGCGGAGACGCGATCGTTTTTGAAAAAGGCAAAATGATTCGCGCAGAGTGGATACATAAACAAGGCGACATCATTCGCTTTATCGTGGACAATCAAGAGCTGCCATTTGTTCCTGGCAATTCTTTCATTCATATCGTGCCCGATTCGCCGGATTTCGACAGTCATATTGCCGTGGAATAACGGGGGGCGAACTGGGGAAGTCTGTATTTTTGTGGCGAATAGAGGATAATTCTGGTTTATTCAGGCAACTTTAAGCTAAAGAACATGAAATGTTTGCGACATTATTAACCATCTTTCGACCGATTGTGTTAAGATAATCAAGGCTGTGTAATAACTGTGTAAAGCGCAGTCCGAAAGAAATACCTCATGCAGAGAAAAGGGGATACTGATGCGAGTGAAGAAGAAGGATATCTTTTTCCAGACGTTAGAGAACATGGCGGACACGATCGTGCATTCGGCGGATTATTTCGCCCAGCAGGTAGCGGAGTTCAAGGACGTGGAACAGTTCGCCAAAAAGATGAAGGAATTCGAATCCAAATGCGATGAATACACACATACCATTATCGTCGAGTTGAACAAAACGTTTATCACCCCGATCGAACGCGACGACATCATGAACCTCATCACGGCGCTGGACGATGTCATAGACGGTTTGGAGGCGTCGACTTCCCGTTTCTTCATGTACCACCTTTCCCAGCCGGACGAATACATCGCCCGCTTTGCGGAAATTCTGCGCAATTCGGCATATGAGATCCAAAAAGCGGTCCATTTGCTTTCCCAGAAAAAACTTCTCGCGATCCGCGAATACACGATCCGCTTGAACGACCTTGAGAATCAGGGGGACGAGCTGCTGCGGATTTGCATCAACGAGCTGTTCCTGAAGGTGACGGACCCGATCGAACTGATCAAGAAAAAGGAAATTTACGAGCGTCTGGAGACGACGACGGATGCCTGCGAGAAAGTAGCCAACATGCTGGAATCCATCATCATGCGTAATTCTTGAGAACTTCGCTTAACACTTGATATTCGGGAGGGTGGAATTGCGCGGGTTACACATATAGATAAACGATCTGTGCAAAAAGGAAAAATATGGATACGAGTTTACTGATCATTATCATCGTTATCATACTGGCGCTCGGATTTGACTTCATCAACGGTTTCCACGACACGGCAAACGCGATTGCGACATCGGTGTCCACCCGGGCGCTCAAGCCGCGTACGGCGATTTTGCTGGCGGCGGTGATGAACTTTCTCGGAGCGATCATGTTTACCGGCGTCGCCAAAACGATCGGGGGCAGCGTGGCGGATCCGGCATCGCTGGACAACGGCCTTGAGGTGCTGATCGCAACACTGCTGGCGGCGATTATATGGAATTTGATTACGTGGTGGTTCGGCATTCCTTCTTCTTCTTCCCACGCCCTGATCGGCGCTTTGGCCGGCGCGGTGTATATCGGCGGGGGGCCGGACAAGCTGAACTGGAGCGGTTTTCGGACGATTGTCGAAGGGCTGATTTTTTCCCCGCTGATCGCTTTTGCGGTCGGCTATATCGTCATGCTGATTTTGAAATGGATTTTCGCCTACCGCAGCCCGCATACGGTGAATAAAGGCTTCCGCTCAATGCAAGTCGTTACGGCGGCGCTGCAGAGCTTCACGCACGGCACCAACGACGCGCAAAAGGCGATGGGGATCATCACCTTTGCCCTGGTTACGGCGAGGTTCCAAGACCATATGGAAGTACCGCTGTGGGTCAAAATCGCCGCGGCGACGGCGATGGCGCTGGGCACCTCGATCGGCGGCTGGAAAATCATCAAAACGATGGGCACGAAAATTTTCAAGATCGAACCGATTAACGGTTTCGCCGCGGATATGTCCGCCGCATCCGTGATTTTCGGGGCTACGCTGTTTCATCTGCCGGTAAGTACGACGCACGCCATCACATCGGCGATTTTGGGCGTCGGTTCGGCGAAGCGGTTCTCCGCCGTACGCTGGTCGATGGCCGGGCGGATCATCGTCGCCTGGGTGATCACGATTCCGATCGTGGCCGTGATGGCCGGCGGCATTTATATGTTGCTGTTCTAACGGTTGTGAGTGCCGCTATCTGCCTTAATCGAGGCACAAATAGCCGGTTTTAAGTAAAATAAGCGCTATGGCGACCGTTAGAATCGTTTTACTGCTAGCGATATCAAAGAACCGCCGGAGGGAATATCTCCGGTGGTTCTTTTTTTAACCAGAATTTATACCTCAACTTTCGCAGCAAAAAATCGGCAGACAAGCCTCGATGTGGCAGGGTAAAGCAGCAATCCATTGCCGGAGTTGACGCTGAATCTGAGGCGGACAGTGTCTTCCCGGCTTCTTGGGCTGCTTCGTTGATCAAGTCGAGCAGCAGTTGTAAGTCAACCAGCTCGGGCAAGCAATTCGACCGCTTTGCTGCGGTGGCAGAAGCTGCTGCGCATGTGTGTGGCGATTCCGGCGATCCCTTACCGCCGGCTGATCGCGCGCCAACCGAACCAGCCCCTTGCGGCTGCGGCCTGATCATGGCGCTGGGAACGGTAGGGGTACTTGATGCGGATCAACTTAATGGGTAGGGGTTAGTATGAACTGTGCGGGCGTTGCTGCCAGATGGAAGGGTCAGGCTGCAGCAAAATCACGGTCTTTTCGTTTCCCTCGCGTCTTGTCCTTGATCTATTGTCTTGATCTCTTGTCCGGTCTGTTCCACCTCCCCTAACCTGATTCCTTTTCCTAAGCCCATCTAAATTATCTCGAGCCTATCTGCTTCTCCACCAAATATTTTTTCTCCCGAGCTTGTCTTTCTCTCTGCTACCTGATTAAACGGGATAATCGTGCAAAGTCTCCGGACAGGGAGTGTTGATCAGCCGCCCACCCCACTTCCCTATCCTCAAGTTTTCAACGCAGGGACTCAAGCTGATTTTTGCTCTGCGAAAGTGGAGTTATAAAATTTCGGTCATGGTAGAGAGCGATGCGCAGGTAGAGGGTGCTGAGAGGTCTGGATGAACTGGTTTAGAGCGAAGTAGGGGCGTTGGTGTCCGTTAGAGCAGCGTCCAAAGTAGAAGTCAGTGCCACTAAGGGACGCCGTCAGGCGTTTTTCTTACATAAGCCAAAATATCGGCAAATGAAATTGGACTTTTTGGTGAAAATAACGGAAAGAGGAAATTTATATGTAAACCAGACCGAATTGACTTCACAGGATAGGTAAGGTGGTCCGCTATGAAAAAACGGTCTTCGTCCCCGCCGAGAAAATCCGGCGATATTTCCCCATCCGATGTTGCAGCGCTTGTCCCATCGCTTGACCGGAATATCGAAATGCTGAAAAACATTTTGGGCGAGGCCGACGATGTGATGTTCCGGTCTTTCCGGGTAGGCGGAGAGCTTGCTGCGCAGCTTGTGTACATTCCCGACATGTCGGACAGATTGGAAATCGACAACAACGTCCTGAAGCCGCTTATGGTGATGACCGATGCGGAACCCAGGGATTTGTCTTCGATCAAAAACCGGGTTTTGCCCGTCGGGTCGATCGAGGAAATCGCCGATGCCCACGAATGCGTCAGACAGTTGATTAAAGGCTACCCTTTGCTGCTGCTTGAGGATAGCGACCGGGCCCTGCTGCTCAAGATCGCCAAGTGGGATAAACGATCGGTGGAAGAACCGCAGACCGAGCCGTCGCTGCGGGGCCCCCGGGAAGGGTTCACCGAATCGATTTCGACCAATTTGTCGCTCCTGCGGCGGAAGGTGCAAAGCGTCAAGCTGAAATTAAAATCGTTCCGGTTTGGCCGCAATACCGAAACCGAGGTTTATATCGCTTATCTGGAAGGCATTGCGAAGCCAGCCTTAATCCGGGAGGTGGAGAACCGCCTGAAACGTATCGATATGGACAGCTTGTTGGAAACCGGATACATTGAAGAGCTTACGGAAGACGATCCATATTCTCCGTTTCCTCAGCAGCAGTTCACGGAACGGGTTGATATCGCCGCGGCCGGGTTGCTTGAAGGCCGCATCGTCATCATGGTCGACGGTACGCCCGACGTGCTGATCGTTCCCGTAACGCTCGTTACGCTGCTGCAAGCGGCGGACGACTATTACAACCGCTCGTTATACTCGAGCTTGCTCCGCATTCTTCGTTACTGCACGCTGTTTATTTCGCTGACGCTTCCGGCAGTGTACGTCGCGCTTCTGACGTTCCATCAGGAGATGGTTCCGAACAAACTGTTGATGAGCATCGCTTCTTCGCGGGAGGAAATCCCGTTTCCGACTATCGTGGAAGTGTTGATGATGCAGCTGGCTTTTGAGGTGTTGCGGGAGGCGGGGCTTCGTCTTCCGCGGCAAATCGGTTCGGCGGTGACGATCGTCGGCGCGCTCGTTGTGGGCGAAGCGGCGGTTTCCGCCGGCCTCGTATCGGCGCCGATCGTCATTATCATCGCCTTTACGGGCATCGCTGGATTTACGGCTCCGCACTATTCGCTGGAGTTTTCCGTCCGTCTGCTGCGCCTTCTGCTCATCCTGGCCGGGGGGACGCTCGGAATTCTTGGCGTCATGTACGGTTTGCTCGCCATAGCGATCCATCTGTGCACGCTGCGTTCTTACGGAGTGCCTTATTTGTCCCCGATCGCGCCATTTGTGGCGGACGACATGAAGGATGCGGCAGTTCGGGTCCCATGGTGGAAGATGCTCAGGCGTCCGAACTTTTCCGGAAGAAACCGCCGGCGCCTTACTCCGGGGCAGCGGCCGAATCCGGGGAAAGGCGGGGAACATTGAAGCGTATGCCAAAAAACAACCGGATAACCGCCATGCTTCGGCTCGGCAAACGACTTTTGCCTATATTGGCAGGAGCGGTGTTTCTGTCCTTGACCGGCTGTTGGGACAAGGATGAAGTGAACAGTTTGGCGATCGTCACAAGCGCGGGTTTTGACCGGACGGAGGACGGAACCATCGAACTGACTTTAGAAATCGCCGCTCCGCAGCAGGAGGAGAGCGGCAAGCCAGGCGGGGATCAAAAGCAAAAGAACGGAAAAACGATCATACGTACCGCGACCGGCAAAACGGCGGCGGATGCGCAGGGCCAACTGCAAATGATGATGCCGCGTACGATTTATTGGGGACAATTGCAAGTGCTTGTTGTCGGGGAAGCGCTCGCGCGGGACGGGTTGCGCGAGCAGCTGGATTACCTGGTGCGCGACAATGAAATCCGCTTGCGGGTTATGCCTTTCGTCACGCGCGGTAAGGTCCGGGATTTTTTTGAATCGCCTTATTTACTGGAACAGACGAAAGCCGACTTTCTGCAGAGCGAAGCCGGGCGTGTTTTTCATAAGACGTTGACGATAAGTCAACTGGTTCAGCGTTTAAGCGGTGATCAGAATGGAGCGATCTTGCCCTTCGTAGATGTTCCGCAAGAAGGAGGAGGAAAAGGCGGGGATCCGTATATCAAGGGTTACGCGGTCTTAAACCGGGGGCGGATGATTGGAACGATGACGGGGGACTCTTTTCTCGCTGCGAAATGGGTGATGAATCAATTGAAAAACGATGTCCAAACCGTAAACGTGGGGAGCGAATCTCCCTCCCGCGTAACGTTGGTGATCACCGCCTCGAACTCCCGCTTGATTCCATCCCGTAAGGAAGGGGAATGGCAAATGGATATCCGCATCGGTTCGGAACTAAGCATGATCCAAAACACAACCCGTCTGCCCATGGCCGATCCGCAACATGCCCGGAAGCTTGAAGCGGCGATGGCTGAACATGTGCGGGAGATGGTCGAGCGGACTGTAAAAGAGGCGCAGCGCATGCGTACCGATATTTTCGGTTTCGGGGAAGCGATCAACCGCCAAAATCCCCGCGAATGGAAAAAGCTTGCCTCCCGTTGGGATCGCATCTTTCCCCAGATGGCCGTCAGCGTGGAGGTTAAGACGGACTTGCGCCGCATCGGCATGAACAACATTCCCGTCGGGTTACCGCATCAGGAGGGGAGAAAGCAATGATCTGGTTAAAAATTGCGGGCATAACGCTGATTGCTGCTTGGATCGTCAGGTTTGAGTGGCTCCGTCTGAACGAAGGCAGCACCCGGGAACGGGCGGCGCTCGTCGCCATCATGGCCATAGGCTGGATCTCTGCCCTGCTGATCATTGTATTTCCGGAAATACCGGGACCGCTTATGTTGATCGATAGGTTGTACCGGCCGCTTACCGGCTTAATAAGTTGATGAGGTGCTGAAAATGGTGGAAAAGGGAAAGATTACCCGGGGGCAGTTGGCGCTTCTCATATATGCTATCCTCGTCTACGACGGGATTCTGATGATTCCGAAAATCACGGGACAGGCAGCGGAGCGCGATTTATGGCTGTCCCCCGTCTGGGGCAATTTGGCTGGCTTAACCTTCCTGCTTGCGATGCTTCGCTTGGGCCGCATGTTTCCGGAGGAAACGATCATGGGGTACACCCAGCGTATATTGGGCAGGTACGCTGGAAAAGCAGTGGGGTTTGCCATCGTGTTTTACTTGGCCTATCAGACCAGCACTGTCTTGCGGATTTACAGCGGCTTTATTTCCTCCGTGTTTTTGGAAAACACGCCTCCCCTTGTTGCCGCCGGAGGCGTTATGTTTCTTGTTTCCTATGCCGTCAGGGGAGGCGTGGAGACGCTGGGACGCTTGGGACAGCTTTTTTTGCCGATTACGATCGTCATTTTTGCGCTGCTTGTCGTGCTGACCATTCCCGACTGGGATGTGTCTAATGTTCTGCCGATTTTTGGGAATGGCCTGGCTCCTTCCATCAAGGGGGCGGCCGTTCCGATTAGCTGGTTTGGGGCGTATATTGTTCTCGGGTTCTATTTACCGCTGTTATCGAACCGCCGGAAGGTAACGCTTTACAGCTTAGGGGCCTGGCTGCTGCTGCTGATTACGCTTGTCGTGTCGGGCCTCATTTCGATCTTTCTGTTCGGGCAGCATGCCAGCATGCTGAATTATCCATTTATTGAAGTCGTTCGGTACATCGCTATCGGCGAATTTTTTCAGCATATCGATGCTTTGCTGCTGGCCGTATGGCTGCCCGGCACGTTTATCGAATTGGCCGTTTACCAGTACGCCGCAGTTTTGGGAACAGCTGAGGGAATCGGATTGAAGGATTACCGGGCGCTCGCCCTGCCGATCGGATGTTTGATTTTAATCATGAGCTTCTGGAGTCCGTACAGCGAGGTGGATTTTGATCGTTATTTGGCAACGAGCCACGTTTTTCTGGATTCCACGTTTTTCGTCCTCGGTCTGATCCTCTTCTTGGCGGCTTGGATCCGCGGCAAGCTGGGGGCACGGAAAGCTAAATAGGGCGCGGAGACAAATTGCGAAATGAGGCGTTTTCGCGTACGCTAAAATCATCAAACTGGTGCGGCATGGAGAAAGGGGAGAAAACGGCTTGATCAGAGTAATGGGGATGACGCACGACCATAAAGTCATTTCGGACATTCCGCTGGAGCGGTCGCTTGACGAGAAATACGTATGGATATGGGCCGATTTTAACGAACCGGCGGCGGAGGAGGCCGAGTTGCTCGGTTCTTTTTTTCGTTTTCACCCGCTCGCGATCGAGGATTGTCTGCATGTATTGCAGCGCCCCAAAATGGACTATTACGAGGATTATCAGTTTCTGGTGCTGCACGCCTTGGACCCGGACACATTGGGTACAGTGGAAGTGAACCTGTTTATCGGGGACAAATATTTGGTGTCGTTCCATCAGCGCAGGCTGCGGGAAATGAACGAAGCGTGGGAAAACATGCTGAAGCGGGCCCATGACCGGAAGGTTTGGGTACACGGGCCTTATTCCGCCGCGTATATGGTGATCGACAGCCTGGTGGATCAGTATTTCCCTTGTGTGTATGCGATCGAGGACGAGTTGGACGAACTGGAGAAAAAGGGAAGCCAAGAATCGGTGGAGCTGCTGATGAACCAGGTGTTCGACCTGCGGAGCCGGCTGCTGAAGCTGCGGCGGACGATCGTACCGATGCGCGACTTGATGTACCGCATCTTGAATTCGCAGCATGTGCAGGGCGACAAGGAGCCGCGGGCCTATTACGCGGACATTCACGACCATCTGCTGAAGCTGTCGGAAATGATCGAGGCCGACCGGGAGATGACCGCCGATTTGCGCGACTCCTACATTTCGCTGAATTCCAACCGGATGAACGGGATCATGAAAACGTTGACCGTCATTACGACGGTGTTTATGCCGCTGACGCTGATCGCCGGCATCTATGGGATGAATTTTGTCAATATGCCCGAGCTGTCATGGAAATACGGCTATTTTGCCGTGATTGGGCTGATGGCCGCGCTCGGAGGGTGGATGATTCTCTGGTTCAGCAAGCGGGGCTGGTTCAAGTAGGGCCGGTGCCGGGGGGGGGGCGCGGCCTGGCACGCGCCGGCCTGGCACGCACCGGCCGGGCTTGAAGGGCAGAGGCGGCGGCGCCCGGGAAGCCGCCGCTCAAACCGGGCCCGGCCGGGCAAGGTGTGTACGGGGATGCCGCCAGGCAGCGCCGCAAGCGGAATGCCGCCGATCAGCGCCGTAAGTGGGATGATCCCGGGAAGCACCGTAAGTGGAATGATGCCGGGCAGCGCCGCGAGCGGAATGCTGCCGATCAGCGCCGTAAGCGGAATGCTGCCGGGCACGCCGTAAGCGGAATACCGCCGGGCAGGCCGCAAGCGGGATGCCGCCGGATTAACGGCGGCGTTTGCCCGTTTTGCCGCTGCGCCCCTGGCTCCCACCGCGGCGTCTCTGGGGGCCGGTGCGGCTTTTTTTGCGGCGGCGGGGCCGGTATTCGTCCATCCGTCCTCCGGATCCGCCGCTTTGTTTCTTTTTGCCGAACGGAAGGAGGCTAGCAATCATTTTGGCCATCGGGGCGAATTGTTGGACGGTTTCCATCACCTTTTGCACTTTGCCCACAGTGGTCAGTATCCCGTCAACGCCGCCAAGCTTGTCGACGATGCCTTTCAGATCGCCCAGATTGGGGATAGAAAGGCTGCCGGCCGATCCTGGGGAACCGCCCGCCGCCGCGCCCGAAGCGCCATCAAACGGTTCGATGGACGGCGGAGTATAGGGCGTGAGCGCCGTAGAATCGGACGGGACCGATTCGTAAGGATTTACTCCAGGGTAATAGTCGGTATACGGAAATGCCGTGGGCGCCGCGCTTTGCCGGTAAGCATGATGATGTCGCATGGTATCACTGTCCTTTTTTGATATTTTATCGGAACGCCCTTTTTTGGGATTATAGGCGTTTGTAATACTATACTTTATGAGACCCGGGCGCGGGGCGTATGGACGAATGTCCCGGTTCCGGTGGGTGTTCGCGGATTTTGGGCGTTCTTTCTGTAATGCGTGAAACCGTTAATGCTTGAAAAGGGGGACTCCGCTCGGGTACAATGGGGGTGTGGTTAAGTAACGGTAGGGGATGATTATTCAGTGCAGCTGAAGAAGTTGAATGACAAAACGATCGATCAATTATTTGAGGCTATTTTAACGTTAAAAGACATTGAGGAATGCTACGTTTTTTTTGACGATTTGTGCACGATAAATGAAATCCAATCGATGGCCCAGCGGCTGGAAGTTGCGCGGATGCTTGGCAAAGGCAGCACATACAACCAGATCGAGGCGGAAACCGGAGCCAGCACGGCGACGATCTCCCGCGTCAAGCGCTGCCTGAATTACGGCAACGACGGATACAAGATGACGCTGGACCGTTTGGGGCGCTAAGCCGGTGAAGGAAAAAATTCGGACGGCGGACATGGGGCGTCCGGCAGAGACCCAGCCGCTTCAGGCTCCGCCGCATAGGGATTCGACTGCATCAAAACCGGGAGTGCTGGTGATCAGCCACGGCTCTCCCGACGATCATTGGATAGCCCTGGTGGACGAGGCTGTCGCGGAAACGGCGGCTGGTTTGCCCGCGGAACTTCCCGTGGTGTCGGCGTTCCTGGAAATCGTCGAGGGCCGCCTAATTCAGGACGGGATAAACGAGCTGGAAGCGCAAGGAGTGACAGATTTGATTGTCATTCCTTTATTTGTATCTTCGGGCAGCACGCATATCGATGAGATCGCTTATGCGCTGGGTGTAAAGGACACGCCGGAAAAGGAAACCGATCTGGAAAGGTTTCGGGTATCCGGGCGCGTGATTTTTGGCGATCCTATAGATGATGATCCGCTGGTTGCCGAGATGGTCTGGGACAAGGTCAAGGGGCTGTCGGAAAGTCCGGATCGCGAGGTGCTGCTGCTTGTGGGCCATGGCAGCATCCATGAGGCATTTTTGAAACGGTGGGAGCGGGGGATTTCCTCGCTGGCCGCCCGGGTAGGGCAAATCAGCGGGCTGGCGGCCGCCGACTATGCTCTGTTAAATCCGGACAGCGTGCGGCGCAAAGTCGGCTATTGGTCGGAGGAGCAAGGGTATGACGTCATCGTGGCCCCTTTGTTTTTAAGCGCCGGGTATTTTACCAAGACGATGATTCCTTCGCGGTTAAACGGGCTATCGTACCGTTATTCGGGGGACGCCCTGCTGCCGCATCCGCTCCTGTCCCGCTGGATGTTGCAGCACATTTTGCATATAATGGGATCATTGACAATATGAAAATCAGGTGGCGTTAGGGATGAAAAGAGCTAGGTTGATTTATAATCCCACCTCGGGAAGGGAAGAAATGCGGCGCATTTTGCCGGATGTACTGGAGCGTTTGGATCGCCACGGCATCGAAACGTCCTGCCATGCGACGACAGGGGCGGGGGACGCTACGCGCGAAGCTGCCGAGGCGGTCGAACGCGGATACGATATCGTCATAGCGGCCGGCGGCGACGGTACGCTGAACGAGGTCGTGAACGGCATGGCCGGGAAAAGCAATCTGCCGCCGCTCGGCATTTTTCCGCTGGGAACGACCAACGATTTTGCCCGGGCCATGGGAATACCGAGGCGCTGGGAGGATTATTGCGACCTGGTCATCGAGAATAAGACGAGGCCGATCGACATCGGCAAGGTCAACGGCCGTCACTTTATCAACATCGCCGGCGGCGGGAAGCTGACCGAACTGACTTACGAGGTCCCCAGCCGGTTGAAGACGCTGATCGGCCAGCTCGCTTATTACATGAAGGGCATTGAAAAGATGGCCAGCCTGTCGCCGACGGAGCTGATTTTTCATGCCGAGGGCTACGAGGTCATCGAAGGCGAATTCATGCTGTTCCTGATCGCCAACAGCAACTCGGTCGGCGGCTTCGAGAAGCTGGCGCCGGATGCGCGCATCGACGACGGGCTGCTGGACGTCATCGCCCTCAAGAAATGCAACCTGGCGGAATTCATCCGCCTGGTGACGATGGCGCTGCGCGGCGATCATTTCAGCGATCCGCACGTCCTGTACTTCAAGACGCGGCGGATGGAGGTCACCTCGCCGGCCCGCGTGCAGCTTAACCTCGACGGGGAACTGGGCGGCGAGCTGCCGGGCGTGTTCGAGGTTTTGCCGCAGCATTTGCGGATATTTGCTTAGTGCTTAGGAGAAGCACTAATATGGCGTAGGCTCCCCCGCCGGGATGGCGGGGGATTTGTGCGCTGGGCGCATGTTGACGGGCCGTACGCTGGCCGTACGTTGACTGCACATTGACTGCACAAAAAAGGTTGCCTGAGAAACTCTCCAGCCCCCAAAAAAATAAGGTCAAAAATGTGCGTTATTCCGGCTATATCCGTTCATTTGAGAGAGGTAGAGGCAATTTATGCCGCTATTTTCCCCCCCGTTGCAAGGAAATTCCTGCTTTCTGGACCATTCATAGGAAAGTAAGTACATAAAATGTCGTTAATGTAGGTGAACACGCTAGGACTCCGGATAATAAGTACTTAAAACGCCGTTATTTTGAAGGCCAGCGGTGGTCGGTCATGCGGTAGGCAGTTGGCTGTCGTACGCTGATTTCTAGGTTGAGCCGGTTTTTGGGGGTAGCATCTACTGGCTCGTAACCAAACGGGGGGAGCGGATCGCACATGGACTTAAAGTTTGGATACAATTGGCCGGGCTTGGGTTATGATGATGGTAGTGAGCGAATAGACAAACCAACAAGTTTCGAGGTAAAAGAAGCCTTCGAGCTTTTCGAATAAATTTTTGGCAAAAGGTGAAGGAGCAGTTCCATGACTAAGCAACGAAAAAACTTCAATGCCGGTTCCGGCGGTAGAGCAGGCGGAGGTACCGGGAAAGGCGGGCGGCGCTCCGGAAGCGAGCGACCCCCTGGAAGTAGGGGACAAGCGGCTGGCAGCGCGGAGAAGCATATACGGAAAGCCGCAGCCGCTACTGAACTTCCCGGGCTTCCTGTCGCGAAAAACGATGAACTCGTCATCGACATCATCGGGATGAATCACGACGGGGAGGGCGTGGGACGGGCCGAAGGCTACACGCTGTTCGTGGCCGGGGCGCTGCCGGGGGAGAAAGCCCGGGTCAGGGTGCTGAAGACGAAAAAGCAGTACGGCTATGCCAAACTGCTTGACGTCGTGCAGGCTAGTCCGGACCGCGTGGCGGCGCCCTGTCCGATCTACGACCAGTGCGGCGGGTGCCAGCTGCAGCACTTGAGCTACGAAGCGCAGCTGGCATGGAAGCGGCAGCATGTCGTCGACGCGCTGGAGCGGATTGGCCGGCTGCGCGTGGCGAGGGCGGCGCAGCCGGCCGAGTCAGGCGTGGTGCCCACAGCGGCACGGTCGGTAACCGCGCCTTCCGGGGCGGCCGATTCGGCCGGCAGTATGCACGGGAGCGCCATTGCGGCGGGCGGAGACGCAACCAAAGCGGTGCAGGCCGCACCTGGCGAGGGCTTGGCTGCTGCCGAAGGCTTAGTTTCAAGCGGCTTCGGTACGGATGGAGCCGCTGGTAGCGCCGATGGCAACACCGTGCCGGAGCAAGGCATCGTCGTCCGCCCGACGCTTGGCATGAACGAGCCTTGGCGCTACCGCAACAAGGCTCAGGTCCCGATCGGCGTCACCGAAGGCGGCCTGGTCGGCGGCTTTTACGCACGGGGCAGCCACCGCATCATCGATATGGAAACGTGTCTGATTCAGCACGAACATAACGACGATGTCGTTTCCCGCGTCAAAGCGATCGGCCGCCAGCTTGGCGTCACCGCCTACAACGAGGAGACCGGGCGCGGCTTGCTGCGCCATGTCGTCGTGAAGAAGGCGTTCCGCACGGGCGAGATGATGCTGGTCCTCGTCACCAACGGGCGGGACATCCCGCATGCCGATACCTGGATCGGCCTCATCCGGGAGCAAATCCCGCAGGTGGTCAGCATCTGCCAAAACGTGAACACGAAGCAGACCAATGTCATCTTCGGAGACGAAACGCGTGTCCTCTGGGGGCGAGACGTGATTTATGACTATATTGGCAAGGTACAGTTTGCCATCTCGGCGCGTTCTTTTTATCAGGTGAATCCGGTCCAAACGGAGGTTCTGTATAACAAAACGGTGGAGTACGCCGGGTTGACCGGCAAGGAAACGGTCATTGACGCCTATTGCGGCATCGGCACGATTTCGCTGTTTTTGGCACAGCATGCAGACCAAGTGTACGGGGTCGAGATTGTCAAAGAGGCGATTGAGGATGCGCGCAGCAATGCACTACTGAACGGGATGACCAACGTGAAATTCGAGGTTGGCGCCTCGGAGGATGTTATCCCGCGCTGGAAGGAGCAGGGTATTGAAGCCGACGTCATTGTCGTCGACCCGCCCCGCAAAGGCTGCGACCCGCGCCTCCTCGACACGATCCTCGAAATGAAGCCGGAGCGCGTTGTGTATGTGTCGTGTAACCCCGCGACGCTGGCACGGGATTTGCGTGTGCTGGAGGACGGCGGGTATCGGACGGTGGAAGTGCAGACGGTGGATATGTTTCCCCATACGGTGCACGTTGAGGCTGTAGTAAAGCTAAGTCGAGTCGCTATGTAGAGGTGCTTAATTGTAACTTCCTATAAGTTGGGGAAAAGTTTATAGAAATAAGGTACGGTTAAAGTGGTTGGACACATCCAATGTATTTAACTGAAAATGCGAGTATTCAAGAGAGCGTCCTTAGTTTGGGCGTTCTTTTCTTTGTGCAATTCGGTAAATCCGAAAGTCGAAAAGTATCTATAGACAAAGAAGCAATCAGATTTGCTAAAGACTGTATTTGTCACAGGAGAGATTTTTCAATTGGAACAACATTAGCGGAGGCAATACGATTCGTCTTATACGTGATGCCAAGGCAAATGAATTTGAGATAACTATGTTTTATGTAGGTTTAGGCGATTATCACTTAAATATCGAACGAGTCGCAGTACGAGTCGGAAATGGCGGACACCATGATAGCGTACTGTAATCTCAGGATGCTCATGCACCCTTTCGGAAAGAAAATAATACCATGCCTGCGTTTCTCCTCGGGCATAAAATTCAGAGAAACATCAGTGCCTGTTGGTTCGGTCCACGATACTTTGTACACATTCTCCACTAAATTTCACCAAATTTACCTTCTGGTCGCGTATCCAACGACCGCCTACCATGTAGGCCCCGTATGCAAACTGGATAACGATTGATTATCGCCTTTCTGGTTCGTCCAGGGAGGCGTGTTTGCTTTTTAATGCCCATTTCTAGTACTGAGGGACATCGAATCCAACAAAGCAAGTTGCCAATAGAAAGATTCTTATTGCAATGTGGTTAATCCTAATTTCAATGTTGGGTGGCGGTCAATGAATTGGCAGGATTGGGTTCAGTATCGGAGCAGCTTCGCCGAAAGAATCATAAACTTTAAGTCGGTATAAGTCGATTAAATAATTAAGGCTTATATACATAAATTTCTATATTAGAACATACCTAGCAGTGAACTTAAGCCCAGGCGTAGAAGCCGTATCTAAAAATAGAATTTATTTACAGGAGGTAAGCTATGAATAAGAGAACAGGCATTAGATTTTTAGTTGTAATTATGATGATTTATGTATTTGCTTTTAATCTGGGTGGGAAAACTGTAAAGGCAAATTCCGTATATTATGTTTCTACAACGGGGAATGACATTACTGGAACCGGTACACTATCAAATCCATGGAAAACCATACAAAAGGCAGCAGATACCATGAAAGCCGGAGATACCTGCATCATACGAGGTGGTACATACCGGGAAACAGTAACACTTCATACTTCCGGAACTTCTGCAAATCCCATAAACTTTAAGGCTTATCCAGGAGAGAACGTAACGGTATCCGGTGCCGATCCGGTTACTGGCTGGAAAAATTACTCCGGATCCATCTATTATGCGGAAATGACGGGTTCCCTTGGAACAAAAAATCAGATATTTGTTAATAAGCAAATGCAATTTGAAGCCAGATGGCCCAATTCCCCAACACTTGATCCCTTAAATTCAACATATGCAACAGTTGATTCCGGTTCCACTACAACCATCAAGGATGGGGACTTAACTCAGGCACCTGGATACTGGGTTGGCAAAACGGTTTGGAGTGTTCCGGGAACAGGCTATAAATCTTATAAAAGTACCATTACCGGCTCAAGTGACGGCTCCATTACCTTTGATCGAATGGCTACTGCAGCGACAGGCGGTAACAGCTATTATATTACTGGTAATCTTGAAGATCTTGACAGTGCGGGAGAATGGTATTATGACAGCATTACTGGCAGACTTTATTTATGGGCTCCTGGTGGAGTTGATCCGAATACTTTGACAGTAGAAGCAAAGAAGCGGACTTATGCATTTGATTTAAGTTCCCGCTCTTACATAAATATTACCGGAATTAATATTTTTGCCTCCAGCATTAAAATGTCTAATTCTAATTACTGTAAAGTTTCTAATATAATTGCGGAATATGTCAGTCATGATTCGGATGTTACCAGCCAATACAGTACAGGGATATTTATGTCCGGTACCAATAATGAGCTTAGAGACAGTACTTTGACCTACAGTTCCGGTAATCTGGTGAGTATAGAGGGAACAGGAAATAAGGTAATTAATAATCTTATTCATGAAGCAAATTATTCGGCAGCGGATATTCCGGCAATCTATCTATTGGGGGCAAACCATCTAATCAGTCATAATACGGTATATAACGCTGGGCGTCATCTGATATTTATGCCTACCCAAAACAGCCGGATACAATATAATAATCTGTACAATGCAGGAAAGCTGACGAAAGACTGCGGAATACTCTATGAATTTGCCTGGGATGGGCAAGGGACGGTAATTCATCATAATTACATCCATGATAATCTGGCAAAGAATTATTCCGGCACGGGTATCTATCTGGATAACGGTAGCAAGGGCTATATTGTGCATCATAATGTTGTATGGGGAAACTATACAGGGATAAGATTGAATACACCCAGTAATTTTAACCTGATATATAACAATACCACCTACAGTAACGGAAATGTAGGATATTGGGGAAGTAATTTTCAGTCAGATATGTACGGCGATAGAATTTTCAACAATATCTTTACTACAGCCTTTACACTGCCTGGTACTCATATAGAGGGAAATAATATTACCTCAGAAACCAATCCGTTATTTGTGAATCCCACAGCATATGATTTCAGGCTGCAGTCTACTTCTCCAGCTATTAATGCAGGGGTTGTAATATCCGGAATCACGAATGATTATGTTGGCGCGGCCCCGGATATTGGAGCATATGAGTTCGGTGGAACTGACTGGACGGCCGGGCATGATTTTTCTTCACCTCCGGACCCGGTTTTTGAGAGTGTCAGCTTACTTTATGTTAATAACGTAAGGCAATCTGATTTCGAGAAAGGGATAATCTCACCATGGGCAGCAACATATTCAGATACTGCTGCAAGCGTATCGGTACCAAGAAGCGGCTCTAAGAGTGTTAGATTGGGACCAGGAGAAGATGGTATCGAGCAGGTACTTACGGGGCTAAGTCCTAATACCAGCTATGTGTGTACCGCTTGGGTGAAGGCAGACATAGGTGAGCAGATTCAGATTGGCGTTAATGGCTTTGGAGGAACGGATGCATCTGCAACATCTGACAGTACATCCTGGACAATGGTAAACATTCCTTTTACAACCGGAGCAGGCGCTACCAGGGCAACAGTGTATGCTTACAAGAAGCCTGGTACAGCATATGTTTATGTGGATGATTTTGGGGTAGTTGAGCAATAAATTATTTGGGGCAGATGGATCAGGAGGGACGCTTTCGCAGCGGTACAGCCCCTTATGGCTATCGCCTTATGATAGACTTATCTTGATATTAGAAGCAACACAATTTGAGCTGCAGTAACAACCGTCTCAAGATTGGAGGGTAATCATGGGGAATACGGATAAGTTTGAGATGATAGCTAATATATATGACACCTCTGAAAGAATTCAAATCGCAAAGGTATCATCAAATGCCATTCGTGAATATTTAGTTGATACTAAAAGTAAGAATGCTATTGATTTTGGGTGTGGAACTGGTCTCGTTGGAATGAACTTGCTTAACGATTTTAATTCTATGCTATTTCTGGATACATCTCAAAACATGATTAGTCAAATTACGCAAAAAATTTCTAGTGCTAATATACAGAATGCAGCTACATTATGCTTTGACTTTGAAAAAGACAGTCTTTCGGATTTGCATGCAGACTATATTTTTATGGCTCAGGTTTTACTCCATATCCATGATGTTGAGCTAGTTTTATCAAGATTATATGAGGTTCTAAATGAAAGCGGACATTTACTAATCGTAGATTTTAATAAAAATGAAAAAATAGTTTCTGATATGGTCCATAACGGGTTTGATCAGACAGAGTTAACTGATATGATGACAAAAATAGGATACAGGGATATTCAATCTAAAACTTTCTATACCGGAAGTAAAATATTCATGGGTTATGATGCATCTTTGTTTATCCTTGATTCTCGGAAATAGAGTATCCGCCAAGGCCTCATCAGGCCTGAGCGTCATCTTTTTTGTACACTCAAGTTGCCTGGAAAGGTTGATATAAAACTCTTTGATATTTGCGGCTTTGTCGATAGTTGGCGATAAGGCATTGGGTACCATGATGGATATAAACTGAAGATGAGTAATATAAATACTAAAAAGTCCGCGAAGTTCGCGGACTTTTGTGCGCTTGGCAGCGCGCAGACCCGTTTTAGCTTTCAGTAGCAGAACTGCCTTCGTCTTGTGTATCTTCTTTCTGTGATATTTTCATCGGTTTAATAAAGAATGACAATACTAAAGCAAAGAATGCCAAAACGGTGGAGAACGTAAAGGCAACTGAGACCCCATGAATCATTGGATTGGGAAGTTTTTGCTGAACGGCAGCCGTTGTATTGTTTGTCATAACCGTAACCAGCAAGGCTGCTCCAACAGAAGCGGCCACTTGCGTCAACGTGTTGCTCATTGCGGTTCCATGTGGAATCAAATGGTCAGGCAGTTGGTTTAATCCGGCCGTCATGACTGGCATCATCATAAGAGATATTCCGAACATTCGTATGGCGTAAATCACCATCATATAGATGTATGGCGTTGAAGCGGTCATGTTACTGAACAAGAACGTCATACCTATTAAGATAACCGAACCAATAAGAGCCAACGGTCGTGCTCCAATCTTATCAAAGATCCTCCCGGTAATCGGCGACATTATCCCCATCACAATCGCACCAGGTAACAACAGCAAACCCGATTCAAGCGGTGTAAAGCCTCTTGCCGTTTGTATATAAAGCGGAAGAAAGAGCTCTACGCCGATCATCGTCACCATAACAACCATACCGATAAATAAGGTCAATGAGAAGGTCCAGTTTTTTAACACCCTGAACTCAAGCATCGGTTTTTCAACAGCCAGCTGCCGCCAAATAAACAAACCAATTGCGACCGTACCGGTAATCAAAGCAATGACCACTTCTGAACTGTTCCAGGCATGATTACCTGCGCTGCTGAAGCCGTACAACAATCCTCCAAATCCAAGGGATGACAAAATAATGGACATGATATCAATTTTTGGACGGGTCACTTTCGTAACATTTTCAAGCATAAACGAAGCAAAAATGATGATAAGTACAGCAATTGGGAAAATCATATAAAAGAGTGCTCGCCATGAAAAGTTACCAACAACCCAACCGGAAAGTGTCGGTCCAATCGCAGGAGCAAAAGCCATTACCAGTCCCACCATACCCATTGCTGACCCACGTTGCTTAACAGGAAAAATCATTAAAAAGATCGTTTGCATTAACGGGAGCATGAGCCCGTCACTTACCGCCTGTAGAATCCTCCCGAATAATAAAACAGGAAAGTTTGGTGCAATAGCAGCCATCAATGTCCCGGACGCAAACAGGCACATGGCAGTAATAAACAGTCTTCTTGTCGAAAATTTTTCTATTAGAAAAGCAGAAACCGGAATCAACACCCCGGTGACAAGCATGAACCCGGTCGTTAACCACTGAGCTGTATTGGCGGAAATGGATAGATCCTTCATGATTTGTGGCAAAGCGGTATTGAGTAGCGTCTGATTTAACATGGTAACAAAAGCACCTGCAAGCATAACTACCACAAGTACATTCCGCTTAAACGTTGGAAGAGACTGTTCTTTCCCCATGTTGGTTTCCTCCTGTTATCTTCTTGTATTGTTAAGGGTGCCAAAAAAATAAGCATTCAGTATACTTTGAGTATATATTTAAACTCGCAGTTTACTTGATCCATATTATACTTGAATGACCAAAAAATCAACACTAAATATACTCGGAGTATACATTTAAACATATAGTATGTGGTGTATAATGTTAGCAGAAAGGATGATAATGATGCAGGTGAAAAAATCCGATATATTAATTACGGCTCTCCGTCTTTTTATTGAGCAAGGTTATCATGCCACATCGATCCAGGACATTCTTGACAAAACCAATATTTCAAGAGGAACTTTTTATAAACACTTTCAAACAAAAGGAGAACTATTCAGGGATGTACTTGTGTATTCCGAAGAAAAAATGTATGTGGATCGTGATCAACTTTTAGTCGGACAGGATGAAACGAACAAAGATATCTTTATTCGTCAGTTAGAAGTTATGATGAACTATCGCATAGAAAAAAAAGTAGATGCATTGCTTATGGATGCTTTAGTTTCCAACGATAATGAAATTATTGCTTTCTTAAAACAGATCAGGCAACAATGGGCATATTGGTTCTTCACAAGGATGAAGCAGATTTACCCAGAATATCGAGATTATATTGCTGATGCTACAATTTTTTTAACGGGGATTCTGCATAATGCCAACGAAATAAATAATGTTCAAATCCAACCAAAACCTATGATTGAAATTTGCAATTATTGTTTTAGTCTAGTAGATGAAGTACTTTCATTACTCAAACATAAGCGACTACGGCTATTTAATATTGAAGATTTTGAACAGTCTTTACTTAGTATAGGACAAGTAGATTTCCCTTATAATGACCTCATGTTAAGTACTGGGAATTTAAAAAAATTAATTGAGAAACTTCCTGCGAATAACGATAATAGGCAGCACGCCCTTGATTTGTTACAATTTGTGCAGAATGAAGCAATGTCTGAAAATCCGCGGAAAGCCGTAATCTCAAGTTGTTTGAAATCTTTAATGAATATAAAAAGTATTATGAATACTGATGAATTGGTAATTTATATGAATACATTAAAAAAGCTAGGGTTCTATCCTGTGGACCTGAATCCGTGACGAAACTTTAATGTCCTCCTAAACGATTAGATGATTGAACAGTTAACTGTTCAATCATCTAAATATACTAACCTTTCCAAGAAATCAACAGAAAATGTATCCGGGCCAATGATCGAGGAGGTTTCCCCCTCATCTTGAAGCTGTTGGGTAAGTATGCTTCACTCCAGGGTTTATGATATACTCGTTTAAATGTAGACCATTAACACTTACAGACGTTTGATATAGAGAGGTTTTTGATATGACAGAAAATTTTTGGCGTAATTTACCGCGGCCTTTTTTTATACTGGCGCCCATGGAGGATGTGACGGATGTTGTTTTTCGCCATGTCGTCAGTGCAGCGGCCAGACCGGATGTGTTTTTTACGGAGTTTGCGAATACGGAAAGTTATTGTCACCCGGAGGGGAACCATAGTGTGCGCGAGCGTTTGACGTTTACTGAGGATGAGCAGCCCATGGTAGCGCATATTTGGGGAGATAAGCCGGAATATTTTCGTCAAATGAGCATCGGTATGGCGAAGGAAGGTTTCAAGGGCATCGATATTAATATGGGGTGTCCTGTAGCGAATGTAGCGGAGAACGGAAAGGGCAGCGGCCTGATCTGCCGTCCGGAAACCGCAGCGGAACTTATCCAGGCCGCCAAAGCCGGGGGACTGCCCGTCAGCGTAAAAACAAGACTTGGTTTTAGTAGCGTCGACGAATGGCGCGGCTGGTTAACCCATATTTTGCAGCAAGACATTGTGAATCTGTCCATTCATCTGCGGACAAGAGAAGAAATGAGCAAGGTAGCCGCGCATTGGGAGCTCATCCCGGAGATTAAGAAGCTTCGTGATGAGGTGGCTCCGGATACCCTTCTGACCATTAACGGGGATATCCCTGACCGCCAGACCGGCCTCAAGCTGGCTGAGCAGTACGGGGTGGATGGGATTATGATTGGGCGCGGTATTTTTCATAATCCGTTTGCCTTTGAGAAGGAGCCGAGGGAACACAGCAGCGAAGAATTGCTTGATTTACTGCGGTTGCATCTGGATCTCCATGATCACTATTCAGCACTGGGGCCGCCGCGTTCCTTCAGCCCTCTCCCCCGCTTCTTTAAGATATATGTCCGCGGATTTCGAGGGGCGAGCGAATTAAGAAACAGCTTAATGAACGCAAGGTCCACAAGTGAAGTACGCGCGCTGCTCGATGAGTTTAGAAACAAGGAGCATGCCGGAGCGGAGGAACGTGGGGATTAAGTAATTCCTAACGAATCCGTGTGGGAAATAGAAAAAGACATCAAGAGCATGAGGATTGGATGAATGGAGAGGGGCAAACCCGGAGCCAGTAAGCCTTTCCTCTGTTTTTATATGGAGGGGGAGTTTACATGTCCTGGAGCAAATTGAAGCAGCAGCTGGAGAGCTTTCTCAGTCCTGCGTTACAGGGAAGGGTGGAATACCGCGCACCGGGTTATCGTTATTTACCGGATAAATCAGGGATTTGTTATATCTCGGTTGATAAGAAGAACATCCTTAATATGAGTGATAAGACGAACTTCATCAGATGGTACCAAACGGAGCTGGAAATCAAGAATGATCCTGAAATTCAAATTCCGATCACCAGTGACGACATTGAGGCGGTCAGAAAAGATACCAAAGGACCCGTGCCGGAGGATCGCTTAATAGTCATTGCTCGAAGCAGAAAAAGCTCTGAACATGCAAAAGAGCTTTTGTCCGCTCAGGCTTCATTAAGTAAATCCAATTTTATCGTTGTGGCTAATAAGTTCTTATCTACGTCTGTAGAGGATAGCATGGAGAGCCATGAAATCCTATTGAATATTCTAGCTTTGGTGGACAGAAGAGTTGGGAAAAAGCGGATTTTAAACATGTCCGATCAGATGAAGTTAAAGCATCCCATTGTGCAGTATTTTTATGAACTACGGCGTAAAACATTATGAGTATGCTACTCCCTGTTTTTTTTATATATACATAATTTAAACTATAATAAAGTTGTGGTATAAAGTGCTGAGGTAGAATGGAGCAAATGCGTAATTTTTGAAATACGTATGAGGGAGGATCTAACATGACAAAGAGTAATAAAACCAACAACGCAAAGACGCTGTCACCGGAACAGCGAGAAGAGCTGCTCGGAACATTGAAATCCCGATTCGAGAAAAACATGAGCCGTCATAATGGCCTTGAATGGGCTAAGATTCAAGCAAAGCTCGAAGCTAATGTTGAAAAACTGTGGTCGCTCAATGAAATGGAGAGAACTGGCGGCGAACCGGATGTTGTTGGTCATGATAAAGAGACGGACGAATATATTTTTTATGATTGTTCAGCGGAAAGTCCTAAAGGTCGCAGAAGTGTTTGTTACGACCGTGAAGCGCTGGAATCAAGAAAAGAACATAAACCGGAAAATAACGCCATTGATATGGCTGCCGCCATGGGCATTGAGCTTTTAACGGAAGAACAATACCGGGAGATGCAGGAACTTGGAAAGTTTGATACGAAAACATCGAGCTGGGTGAAAACACCCGCTAATATTAGAAAACTCGGCGGGGCCATCTTTTGTGATCGTCGCTACGAGACTGTCTTTGTGTACCACAATGGAGCGGATTCCTACTATGCTGCCAGGGGGTTCCGCGGCTCGTTAAGGGTCTGAATTTTGGAGGGAACCGGCTTTTAGGCGGGGGAGTCATATTCATAGACAAAACAACTTCATAGGAGATGTCTCATAAATCATGTTAAAGAAAGAAGTCGCGTATATTTGCAAGCAATTTAAGCTGGATCACGAAAAGCTGCACATTTTCGATATTCTTAATGTGTATATTATGAAGGAAACCAATGAAATCTATCATTACGAGCGTCAGCCGTTCGAACTGCTGGACAGGGAGAAGCAGGAACTGCATATGGGCAATTTCAAAAAGCTGCTGGCCGGGGAATTGGATCAAAAGCTGTTTGAGTTAAAACTTCATGAGGACGCGGAGACGCCTACGCGGGTACTTCTTCATCAAGGTCTGGTGACCGGCGACCCCGAAGAATGGCAAGATCTGATGCTCCTGCTGGTAGAGAAAATGCTGGCGGATACCCAATATGAACGGGATACGGTGATTACTTTCGTTCGCGGGCAATATTTCAAGCCGACCAAGGCCAGGAACGAAGAAGCCGAGGAGAGCGAAAACGACGAAATGTTCGCCAATCCGTTTATTCTGTGCAGCATAAATTCTACGGAACAACAGAAGAAAACGCTCATGTTCGATTATGTCGAGCGGGAATTCAAGTATAACGTCATCGTAGATCCGATCATTAAGTTAAGTTCGCCGGAGCAAGGCTTTTTCTACCCCAGCGTGACGGATGGCTATTCCGATGTGAATCGTATTCTATATTCCTCGGGCAGAGCGCATGAGCCGAATCAGCATTTCATCGAGGAAGTCTTGAATGCGGAGAAGAGCGTGACTGCGTTAGAAGAGAGGGCCATTTTTGAGGAGATCGTGAAAGAAGTAACGGGAGATCAGCTCGATGCCTCGACGATCGCGAACGTATACGAGGAAATTCATCAAGTCATCGAAACCCACGAGGAGGAAGAACCGCCGAAGCTGGATTATAAAGATGTGGAACGCATGCTGACGGTGAGCGGCGTGGAGAACGTGACGACGGAAAAGGTGGAACGGGCGTTTCAAACGATCGTTGACGATAAAAACTATGAAATCAAAGCGAGCAGCGTTATTCCGAAGTTCACTTCGAAATCGATTAAGATCGATACGAAGATAGCCACGATCTCGATCAGTCCTCAAGATTTAAAGTACGTGAGACAGGTGAATTATCAAGGGAAACGCTGCATCTTGATCGAGGTTGACGAAGACGCCGTGATTGAAGGATTTACGCTCAGTACGGAGACGTTGTAGATCGATTTTAAAGATGAACTTAGATAAATAAGAAAAAGAAAGTTTAGGTTCAACCTAATCATCAGTGCTTGACAGTCATGCCGGCAACAGACCGTGGCCTGGAGCGAGACTCGTTATCCAGAGGCTTTGCACGATTATCCCGTTTGATCGGGTGACTTGGCTTCCTGAACCAGAGGGATAATCGTGCAAAGCGGTTTGAAGAGACAACACCCCCTATCTCCGTCATCATTTATTTTGTTAAGCACTGATTTTGGTCTTGAGCCAAAGTTTATTTAAAATATATTTAATATGAAATCAAGGGGCTAAGTTTTAGGTTGACTCTATGACCTGTAAACTTAGCCTCTTTCCAGTCTAATCAAAAATTTCAAGAAAGTAGAACCTATGTCCTATTGGAATTATTTTCATGTTTCTGTATTATCTGAATTGTAATCATTTGTTTAAGCGCTTTTAATTATGGAATGAACTTGAAGTATTTGTGAAAACAAAGGGGGGAAATAGTGCTGAAAAATGTCGAAAATGAGCAACACGGGAAAATATCAGAAGAAAAATACAAGGAGGTTTGAAAATGACTAATAGAAAGTTTTCTTTTAAAGCCACATCACTTTTGGTAGTTTTAGCAGTATTCTTATCCACCTTTTGCGCAGTCTTACCGGTGAGCGCAGCCGCTAGAGGAGCATGGGCTCCAAATACTGCATATGCAGTAAATGATACAGTAACATATAGTGGAAGTACTTATACCTGTCGTCAGGCACATACTTCCCTCGTAGGTTGGGAACCACCCATTGTTCCTGCTTTATGGGAGAAAGGCGGCAGCGGAACGACACCACCAACGACACCACCAACAAATCCTTCAGTAACAAAGCCATCCGAAGTTCCAAGCCACATATGGACATATGCAGTGAATGCGGACAATAAATTCGGTAAAGGCGGAGATTTTGCTTTATTGCTGAGTGCTGTGATCAAAAAGGAAAGCAGTTTTGGAGCAGGCTTACCAGGCAGTCCATCAGCCGGCGACGGATTGATGCAGGTAGAACCAAACACACGTAATGCTTATTTATCGCAATTCAGCTCAAAATTTGGCTATGCTTATAATCACAGCAGTGAGCAAGATCAGGTATACTTGGGCGCACTCATTTTAAATGAAAAGATTGTTAAATTCGGCAACATATATAACGGCTTATTACACTATAACGGAGGAGATTACTGGTATCCCGGAGCTACAGATTCTTATGGCCGTCCTATTCTGGCCAATCAATACGCAGATGCGGTTTACGCTACTTATAAGGGCTATGGCGGTAAGAACTAAGGCGTTATTTATCCATTAGATGTAAAACTATCAATATCGAATAGTTTAAAAAGATAAAGTAAAATCGGGCTGAAAAAATGCGTTTTTCAGCTCGATTTTTTAGTGTTTTTATAGATAACATTCAGTATCCATCCAATTTAGAATGCTTTTCCGCCTATCAGGGCAGCCTGTCAAATTTGTTTTCCTGGGCATCGATTAACGCCAGCTTGTAATTGAGCTTTTCCAGCGTTTTTATCAGTCGTGCTATTTGTTCCTCCACTCTGCTTTTTTGGTTGGCCAGCATCGTTTTTCTTAAAGGAAGTGTCCGGTCCCCGCTCTTGTACAGCTCAACATATTGTTTTATTTCCGCCAAAGGCAAACCTGCTGAACGAAGCGCTTGTACCATCTCTACACAATCGACGTAGTGGTCGTTGAATTTACGCACCCCGTTAGCATCCCGGTCAACCGCCGGCAATACGCCTTCCTTCTCATAAAAACGCAACGTATACGGGTTAATGCCCGTTTTTTTCACCACTTCCTTCATCGTATAAGCCATAAGCGTTCTTCACCGCCTTTGAGTGTTAGAGTTACTCTCATCTATTTTACAATCTGAACTTGCTATCAGTCTATCATCCCCTTGTCCATAAGGGATCGAGTTTTGGATTTGACTTAGAGCGGCTTCAACCCGGTAAGCTAAGGAAGAAAACAAAAATGATGAAGAGGAGGATCTTCAATGACCAAAACGGTATTGATTACCGGGAGCTCGACCGGACTAGGGAATACGGCAGCGAAGAAGTTTGCCAATGAAGGATGGAACGTGGTTGCGACGATGCGCAAGCCGGACCGGCGCTTGGCGGAGGAAAATCCCGACCGGATTTTCGTAACCGAACTTGATGTGACTAAGCCCGCCACCATCGAGGCGGCGATTGCGGCAGGGATCGCCAGGTTCGGCCGGATCGACGCCGTCGTGAACAACGCCGGAGTCAGCATCCTATCGATCTTTGAAGCCACACCGATGAATGTGATCCGCGGGATTTTTGAGACCAATGTCTTTGGTGTCATGAACGTCATCCAGGCGATTACCCCTTATTTTCGCGAGCAAGGGGGCGGAACCGTCGTCAATGTCACTTCGAACGTGGGTTTTGTATCCAATCCGCTTCTGACGGTCTATGTGGCCACCAAGCATGCCGTCGAGGGGCTGTCGGAATCGCTGTCGTACGAGCTGGAATCGCAAAATATCTCCGTCAAACTTGTGGAACCCGGAGCTATGCGAACCACGAATTTCGCGTCGAACACCATGGCCGCCGCTCAAGACGTATCCATTCCACAAGCGTACAAGTCTTATTTTGATCATATGATGAACTCCATGATGAATTATCCGTTTGATAATGCGGATGAGAACCAGGTTGCGGATCAGGTTTACGCCGCTGCGTGCGATCCGTCGAACCGGCTGCGTTATCTCGCGGGTCCGGACGCGGAAGAAACGGCTAAACTGAGATGGTCCCAATCGGAAGAAAAGTACATGGCAACCATGCGGGATCTGCTGGGGCAAACGGCGTGGCGAAAAAGCCAGGGGTGACATTCAATGAAGATGGAAGAAAGAGTACATCCGGAACTTAAAAATATGTTTTCCCTTTTACCGGAAGTCGTTTACACCAGGGAGAATTTAGCGGCCAAAAGGAAAGAGATGCAAGAGTTTGCTGCCGGTACGGCAGCCTCGCTGCCTGTTAATGACGCAGTTTTGACCTCGGAAAGATATGTTCCGGGCGCGGCGGGGGATCCGGATGTCCGGATCAAAATTTACGAACCGAAAGTGAAGAATGGACCGCTTCCGGGCGTTCTATATATTCACGGCGGCGGCTATATCCTCGGTTCCGCCGATATGATGGACCCTGCTTTGCAGTATTTGGTATCGGAAATCGAATGCGTCATCGTTTCCGTGGATTATCGGCTGGCTCCGGAGCATCCTTTTCCGGCTCCGCTCAAAGATTGCTACGCCGCACTACAATGGTTCTCCGAAAATGCTGAAGAACTGGGGAGCGATTCATCCAGAATTGCGGTTGTGGGCCCCAGTGCCGGCGGCGGATTGACGGCTGCTGTTTCCCTTTTGGCAAGAGATCGAAACGGCCCTTCGATCCTGTTCCAAATGCCTCTTTATCCGATGCTTGACGATCGAATCATAACCAAGTCCAGCAATGAAATCACGGATGACAGAGTGTGGAGCAAAGCCAAAACTCAATTGGCATGGGAAATGTATCTAGGGGAACAAGGTGAAGCATCCCCCTATGCCGCTCCGGCACGTGCAGCCGATTTGTCGGGACTTCCGCCTATGTACACTTGTGTCGGTGACCTGGATCCGTTTCGCGATGAAACCATCGACTATGTACTAAGGCTTACGCAGGCCGGCGTGCCAACGGAATTTCATTTGTACCCCGGATGTTTTCATGGCTGCGAAGAATACTTTCCTTCTGCCGAGATCAGCCAGAGGATGATACAAGAATATCACGCGGCTTTAAAGCGTGCCCTACACAATTGATTGGTTATCCGGAAAGAGAGAATAATTCATAAAGTGTAGATATCATAGTTGAAAAGGGGATTCCCGCGCCGGAAGGATATGGCGGCACACAAAAGTAGTGTCGTATCGTACAGCCGTCCTTTAATAGGGCGGCTTTTTGCATTATGGAGACGCTGCCGAACCCGTTATGACCTCGCTTCTTCGGCGGTTTCCGTGCATTTATATAAAAAATAGGGGGGTAACTTCTTTAATTTGTGAAGTGAAATGTATGCGCTTTCCTTCTATAATTTTCTAGTAAAGGGGGTGACAGTAAGATGTTCTCGGCATGTAACACAGGATAAGCGGTGTACCGCAAAAAGAAGCAACCGGCAAGAAGTAGGGTAGAGGTTAAAGTGGCGATAAAAAATATTTGAGGAGGTAAATGCATGTTTAAGTTTAACAAGAAAATTTTGACGGTATTTACGGCAGCTTTAATGAGTTTTAGCTTGTTGGCGGCAACCTCAAATGCGGCGACAGACTATTGGCAATATTGGACCGATGGCGGCGGGACAGTCAACGCGGTCAATGGGTCCGGCGGCAATTACAGTGTCACATGGCAAAATACCGGGAATTTTGTTGTCGGTAAAGGCTGGACTACCGGATCGCCATCCAGAACAGTAAACTACAATGCCGGTGTCTGGGCGCCGTCCGGCAATGCGTATTTGACGCTTTACGGGTGGACGAGAAACTCGCTCATCGAATATTACGTCGTGGATAGCTGGGGTACTTACAGACCTACCGGAACGTATAAAGGCACCGTGAACAGCGATGGGGGCACCTATGACATTTATACAACGATGCGCTACAACGCACCTTCCATTGACGGTATACAAACATTCCAGCAGTTCTGGAGCGTGCGGCAGTCAAAGAGACCAACCGGGAGCAACGTCTCTATCAATTTTGGCAACCACGTAAATGCATGGAGAAATGCAGGAATGAATCTGGGAAGCAGTTGGTCTTATCAGGTATTGGCGACGGAGGGTTATCAAAGCAGCGGGAGCTCCAACGTAACGGTGTGGTAAGCGGTTAATCAGTGGTATTGTCTAAGGCCGGACGGTCTCGCGGCCGACGGCCTTAACTATTTCAGCAAAAGGTACTTATTTACATACTATAGGAAGGCCTATGGCTTTAAAGGAGGAGATAGCAGTGAGAAGGCTATTGATTTTCCTTTTAATAGCAATCATGTTTGTGGTTAGCGCTTGTTCGCAAGAAAAGACTGACAAGAACAATAGCCTTGTATTCGTCAAAGGCGGAGCTTTTAAGAACACCAAGTCCAATTACTATGGAAAAGATGTAATCCTATCGGATTTTTATATCGGCAAATACGAGGTCACTCAAAAAGAGTGGGTCGAGGTCATGGGAAGCAACCCTTCACAATTCATAGGCGACAATATGCCGGTAGAAATGGTAAGCTGGTATGACGCTGTTGAGTACTGTAATAAACGGAGTATAAAAGAGGGCTTAGAACCTTATTACAATATAGATAAGAATAAAAAAGACCCGAATAATCAGAGTGATTACGATAATATAAAATGGACCGTAACGATCAATGCCGGCGCTAACGGTTACCGATTGCCGACGGAAGCGGAGTGGGAATACGCCGCGGGCGGTGGCCAAATGAGCAAGAGCTACACCTACAGCGGAAGCAATAACGCGGATGAAGCAGCCTGGAATTGGCGAAACGCCGGAGATCAATATTTATCCGGAGACTGGAACTGGCCCATCATAGAGAACAACAATAGTAAAACAAAAGCTGTCGGCGGCAAGAAACCCAACGAGCTGGGGCTTTACGATATGTCGGGCAATGTACGGGAATGGTGCTGGGACTGGTACGGGGACGATTTGGATTATAGTAGCGGCGGATCTTACCGGGTTGTAAAGGGCGGCGGTTGGGTCGGCGACATTCACAGCATTGAGTTGTCTTTTCGCGGCAAGTTCGAGGCGAATGGCTTTGGGGCTGATCAAGGTTTTCGGGTGAGCCGGGGGGAGTAGGCGGGAGCCAAGGCAACCTCCAAATTTTAGATTTGAGTCCAGGTTGCTTCACGTAGTAAGCTGGAAGAAGAACCAATGGAGGGGATTTTTCTTCGAGCCATCCTCTATCTTCGGAAGCAGGGAGTTGACGAACCATGAATCTGGACTCGATCATGCAGGAGCTTGAAGGCCTCGGCAAGGAACGCCTTAAGAAAATGTATATATCCAACGGCGCCCGCGAACCGCTTTTTGGCGTGGCTACGGGCGCTATGAAGCCGATGGCGAAGAAAATCAAAATCGATCAGCCTTTGGCCGAACAGCTCTACGCCACAGGGAACTACGACGCCATGTACTTTGCCGGCATCATTGCCGATCCGAAGGCGATGACTGAAGCGGATTTTGAGCGTTGGATGGATGGGGCCTATTTCTATATGCTGTCCGATTTTGTGGTCGCCGTAACCTTGGCGGAAGCGGATATTGCCCAAAAGGTTGCCGATAAGTGGATCGCCAGCGGGGAAGAGTTAAAAATGTCGGCGGGCTGGAGTTGTTACTGCTGGCTGTTGGGGAGCCGGCCGGACGGTGAATTTTCCGAAAGCAAACTCGCCAATATGCTCGACATGGTAGAAAAGACGATTCACGGCTCACCCGAACGAACAAAATCTGCGATGAACAATTTTATTTACAACGTTGGGGTATCCTATCTGCCGCTCCATGATAAAGCGGTTGAAACCGCAAAGGCGGTCGGCCCGGTGGAAATCAAGCGGGACAAGAAGAAAAGCAGCATCCTGCTCGCTTCCGGCAGTATTCAAAAGGCGGTAGATAAGGGGCAGCTTGGTTTCAAGCGAAAGTATGTACGGTGTTAGACTGGCAAACTTGATAGAAGACGCCCGGTTCATTGAACTCGAGCGTCTTTTTTTTACCAATCCACCTGCTTGTAATCCTTCAGAAATACTCCGGTCCAAGGGCGCTCGGCATCTTTGCCTTCATAGATTGGATCGCAGATTCTGGCTGCGGCATCCTCAAAGTCGAGAGGCAATTCGATTACCTTGCGGGCCTTTACCTGTTCCGGGAACTGGTTCGATACCCATCCGGGGTCCACGGAGGTAATGAAGATATGCTCCTTTTTATATTCCTTGGACATGGTTAGAGTCATCATATTCAGCGAGGCTTTTGCCATGTTGGTGTGAACGTGGTAGCCTCCTTTTCTTTTCATTTGAAAACGGCCTTCCGCCGCGGATACATTTACGATAAATCGGTTTGGATTCGGACTTCGCGTCATGGCATCTTTCAATTTGGTATTGATTAAAAAGGGCGCGGTCACGTTGATCAATTGAACTTCAAGCATCTCAACCACGGAAATTTGCTGGGACTCCGCCGTCCATGAATTTTGCAGCTGCGAAGAGGAAGCCGGCAAGCTTCGTTCCGGATTCAGCAACTGCAGATATGGAGAATCCGCCGTTTCGCTGTTTATCGGATTGGCAATGCGGGGAAGGACGGCTCCACCGGCAAGTTGCGGAGACCCTTGTCCGCCAAAAAGCTGCTTTTGGAGTTCCGCTTCTTTTAGCATCAACCCATCGTATTCCTCGGGGGACATTCTCACCGTCTGCGCAGCATTATTGATAATAATGTCGATGTAAGGGAATTCCTTGTTGATGTAGTGAGCGAACATTTCGACTCTTTCGATTTGGCGAAAATCCAACCCGTAAATATGAATACGATCCTTCCAAGTGTCAAAGTCGGGCTCCTTGATATAACGCTGCAGCGCATCATATGGAAACCGAGTCGTTAAAATAACCCGTGCACCATCGCGGAGCAGACGCAGCGCCGTATGATAGCCGATTTTTGTCCGGCCGCCCGTCACCAGAGCGATGTAGTTGTCCAGATGATGCCTGGCTGTCCGTTTCATTTCATTGTATTCGCCGCAGGCCCGGCATAGCTTGGTATAGTGGTCGTGTACGACCGGATTCGGTTCTTTGCATATATAGCATCTAAATTTTCGGCTGTTTTCGGTTGCTGTTCCCGGGTTCTTCATCTTACCACCTTGAGAAATTATTTACATCCATCATAACATATGATAAAATTTTCTCACACAGTAGCTTAATTAAGGCGCCTGCCTCTCAAGCAGGAGATGAAGGTCTCAATCCTTCCTGTGTAGGGTGATAGTTTAACGAGAACACCTTCCCGCTAAGAAGGAGATGGAGGTTCACTCCTCCTCACCCGTCAACTAGTTGAATTGGAGAAGCCCTTCATTCGTTTTTTGCGAGTGAAGGGCTTTTTAGTGTCATGATCTGTCTCTAACTCAACTATCATGCAGCCATTTCTCGGTAACTCTACCGTTGACCCATTTGATTTCTTGTTCAAAGGTAATGACTTTTCCGTTTTTCCCGACAATCACCCAAGCGTAGCTATCGCTTTCTTTCAAGTAGCATTTATATTTCATTCCTGAAATTATTGTATTTTCTTGGTTCGCTCCGTTTTTTACTAGGATGCTTTCATCATGTTTGTCGATCCATAAGTTATCCAATTTTGCAAATAGGCCCGGCTCAAGCTTGCCTAAAAATTCTTTCGCGCTTGCTTTAGCAGCTTCCTTCGTCGGAAGTTCTCCTTCCGCCAAAGTTTTATCCATCCAAGTAAATCCCAGGAGTTTATTGCTGCTTTTTTTTATAACAAACGAAAAATATTCGCCTCCCGGACCATGGTTTTCGCCGGATGCTTTTTCATAGCGGAACCACCAGACGTCTTCAGCGTTTTGCTTTTGGCTTTGTACCGTTTTCAGGACATATCCATCCGGAATCGTTAGTAGCTGCAGGACCTTTTTCAATGATTCGCTGTAGTCCTCTTCTTTTACGGAAATGTTTGTTTGAAAGACATGATTCATGTTGGTCACCTCATGCGAAATATTCGGTTTGCTCTTTTCCTTGCTCGGCCTTGTATCACTTTGAACTGACATTCGTTTTTACCAGAAACGAAGCCAGCCATCCGATGCTTATGATGAATGCCAGTACCTCAAAAGTTAGAACATAACTTTCGCTCTTCATGAGGTTCATTGCGGCGATGGGTCCAAGAGTAGCGCCAATAAACAGTATAAAAGTGTATAGCGTAACACCGATCGCTCTTGCCTCGCCTGCTATACTTCCGATTAACGTGATTAAGGTAGGTACGGAAATCGCTATACCCGTAACAAAAACGATGCTCATACCAATTAGAATCGGGAAATTGGAGCTGATTCCAATGATGACGAGACCCGCTGTCGCTAAGAGCAGCCCGCCTTGTAAAACACGTTTGGCGCCAAATTTACCGGCTAACCGCCCGGCAAACGGAGAAGCTAACATCCCGACAATTCCGGCGGCCCGCACCAATAGAATTTGGTTGTTGCTTAAGGCAAAGGGAGTTTGGCTTAAATAATTTCCCAGCGTGCTGTACATTCCGACAAAAGAAAAAAGAAGCGTGATTGTTACGAGGTAGCAAAACAACAGCGACGTATTTGAAAATACAGCCCTGACCTGTCGGAATGTATTTCCAATGCTCACTTGATTCTTTTTGACCTCTTCTTTTGGAACCAAGCCCCCGAACAATATAGCCGACAGCAAATAGATTCCTCCCAGAATATAAAAAACAAATGACCAGCCAAGATTTGTGCTAATCATACTGCTGAAAACCTGGCCGATAATGCCTGCCATCAAGAAACCTGTACTGACAAATCCTATAGTTGTCACTCTTTTTTCAATCGGATACAGTTCCACGATATAAGTAAGGGCAACGGGACCAAACGATGCGGCGGCAAAACCCTGAACGGCTCGGAGCAGGATCAGCCACGGCAGGCTGTGGACAAGTCCAAGCAAAGGAGATAACAGGCATAAAGCGACCAAACCGTAAAGCATTGTTTTTGTTCTTCCGTACTTATCCGATAACGTCCCAAAGAAAAGAAAGCCAACGGCGTAGGTTAACGAGAAAGAACTGCTTGCCCAGGATGATTGCGATGGCGTTACATGAAACGCATCCGCAAAGATAGAGACCAAAGGAATCGTGATGTAAAGGCTCGATACAACCGCCAAACCGCACCAAGTCAGTATGGCCGTTATCAGAGAGTAGTTGTATTGATCCGATTCTGCATGAATTTTTTCAACAAGCTGTGTCAATGAAAGGTCCTCCTTAATTGCAAAACCACCCTCCGGAATAATCCTCCAGGCTATTCGCTTCGTTGCTGTGAAATGTCCGTGATGCGGCTTTTTTCCAAAAATTCAGGGTCAGCGGCGACTGCTCCGGCTTGCCCCCAATTGGTCAACGGCGTTTCCCGCAGGATCACCAAAACCTTATCGGGAGGCAGGTTAAAAAGATTTACAGTAGCATCGGTTAGTGCCTTAATCCATTCCTTTTTTTGTTGCTCATTAAAACCTTCCCAGCAGTCTACATTGATAATCGGCATAAATAACATCTCCTTAGTAATTGATTTGCGAAAAATGTATGATCACAACATTCATTGTAACTAGATTACAATCAATGTCAATATAAAACTAAAATTTGTAGCAGATCGTCATTTGAGGTAAAATATCTTCAAAGCAATATTTTCATTATTTTCATTGAAGGTGATGACATGAACTCGAACGAAGAGCTTAAAAATATCCTTTTGGATTTCGATTTATTGGGCAAATTGGTTGTGGGGATAGGTGAAGTATCCGAAATTTCAGGCGTTCCCACCAGACAAATAAGGTACTGGGAAGAAAAAGGGATCATCCATTCATCGAAAGAAACCGAGGGGACCACGCGAAAATACGATTATTTGAACGTGAAAAAAGTTCTTTTAATCAAGGAGCTCTTGGATGATGGCTATACTTTGGATGCGGCGGCGAAAAAAGTGGAAGATCGAATGAAAAACATCAGCGAAGCGTTTGCGAAGTTAGCGCAGCGTTCGGAATAAGCTGGAGAATGCAGAAGAGTAGCGGCTCAAAAAGATGGCAATCCATAAGAAACGAAGGATCGTCGTTCATGCTATGATACGTGTAAATTCATGATCGAGGTGGACGAACGATGACCGAAAAAATATCCAAAGGCCGTCTCTGGACGGGGCGAATTATGAGCGGTATTGTCATTTTGTTTATGTTGTTCGACGGCATATCCAAGCTTTTTAAGCCGGCCGTCGTTGTGGAGGGCACGCTGACGCTCGGGTTTGCCGAGCATCATATCGTGACCATTGGCATCCTCGCGCTTCTCTCTACCGTGCTGTACGCCATTCCGAGGACGGCCGTCCTGGGCGCGGTACTGCTGACCGCTTTTTACGGCGGCGTGGTCGCCACGCAAATTCGCGTGGACGCTCCCTTGTTTTCGCATACGCTGTTTGCGGTTTATATGGCGATTCTTGCCTGGGGAGGACTGTGGCTGCGAAACGATAAGGTTCGCCGCTTGTTTTGGTAGTCATTAAGCGTTTATCATCAGATGGGGCAAACACCACAGGAGTTCCGAATTTACTTGGTGCCTGTGGAGGTTAAAGATGCACTTACCTTAATGTTCATGTTTGGTATGTTCATTTTGGTGCTTCTTACCTACATGAAAAAAGAAATAGACCGCCCTCGGCAAAGGTAAGCGGTCTATTTTTATAATTCCTTTTGCTAAAGCCTTCCGCCCTTAAAAGCGGCTATTGCTCGGGAGTCCGTGTTACAGCACGGCTCCTTTATATTTTCATTGTAGCATTGAGTACCGGGTGTATCAAGATGTCGCTTAATTATATCTGTAAGCTGATATTTTTAATTATCTTTTTCATACATCCCACTTGCCGCTTTTCTTAGCTTGAATGACAGTCTCAAACCAATCACCGGATCATCATGATTATTTCTGCCACCCTTAATTGCTATCTTACCTTTATTATCCTCAATACATACCAGAGACAACATCGAATACGTCAAACACGGATGCGGACTGATTATGAGGACCATTAAAGCAAATCGTTAAAATGAAAAGCGTCGCGTAAGAAGTAGCACCAATGGGTTAAAAAAGATGGTCCCTGTACAATACAGGGACCATCTCTTAAATGTGGCCTAACTCTTTTTTTTCAAAGTGATCCTTGACATACAAGGATAAGCTTTTTCTCGAGTTATTTGAATTTGATTTTGTTTTTGATTTTGCTCCCGCAGCCGCAAATGATCGTATGCTTCAAAATTTTAATTGGCTGGTGGCACATGGAGCACACACTTTGATGAAGCGGATCGTTCAGCTTCACCGTTTCCTCCGTACTTGACGCTGCTTCGCTTGGAGCATTGGACGTTACCATCGTCTCCTATCCTATTCCTCCCCCAAACGACTTGGGTTACTTGATTTCCCCTGTTGCCACGAGAACGGCTCTCCCCAGCGTATGGCCCAGCATGGTGAATCCTAAGAGAGCCGGCGTGGCGCTAGGGTCGACGCCGATTTTCTCGACATCCAGCGCATGAACGACAAAATAATACCGATGAGGGCCGTGTCCCGCAGGAGGCGCTGCACCGATAAACCGTTCGAGCCGCAAATCGTTCGGCAGTTGCAAGGCGCCTTGCGGCAAGCCGCTGCCATGCTCGTCGCCTGCGCCGGTCGGCAGTTCGGTGACGCTGGCCGGGATGTTGATGACGGCCCAGTGCCAGAGGCCCGATCCGGTCGGGGCGTCCGGGTCATACGCGGTTACGGCGAAACTTTTCGTTCCTTCGGGCGCACCCGACCATTTCAAATGGGGCGAAAGATCTTTGCCGCCCTCTACTCCTGACATCTCCGAGTATTGCTGAGGCGGTAGAGGAAGGCCCTCAACAATATCGTTACTTGTTACCTTGAAGCTTGCGACTTCCGGCAATTTGGCAAATGGGTTGTTGCTCACTGTAAATGACCTCCTTATCAAAGAATAATTCGATTATATTCATAAGAATCGATTTTGTAAATATAAATCGTTTAATATTGTAACTATCGAATTTAGTGTTTGTTTTTTTATAGATTTGGTGTAAACTATTTAAACGTATATTCCCGATTTGTATAAAGGATGGTGCTGGCTTCATGGCCAAAAGAAACGGTTCGTCCACTTTAAGCGAAAATGTCAGAAAGAAACTGCAGTCCGATATTCTGTCCGGACAATATGAACCGGGATCTTCATTAACCGTTTCGGAGTTAGCCCAAGGTTTCGATGTCTCGGTTGCCGTCGTGCGAGAAGCACTGACCCGGTTGGCGACCCAAGGCCTCATCTTGCAAAACCCGAATCACGGATTTTCCGTGAAGACAGTGTCGGAAGAAGAACTGAATAGCATCATAGAGGCGCGTTCGATCAACGAATCCGCAGCATTACGCCTGTCCATCGCCCATGGCGATCTCACATGGGAATCCAATGTAATCGCCGTTCACCACAAATTATCGCAAACGCCCGAGTACAAGGAAGTGAATCAAAAGCTTGCCGTTCGCGAGGAGTGGTCTGACATCCACCGTCAATTTCATTACGAACTTATCGCCGCATGTCCAAACCCGATTCTCCTGGATATCTGCAAACGCCTTTGGGATTTGAGCGAATTTTATCGGCATTGGTCGAGCCAACAGCAGCCCACCCGCGATGGCCGCGCCGAGCATAAGGCATTAACCGATGCCGTTCTTAGCCGCGACAGCGATCGTGCCGTCGAGATCTTTAGAGCGCACATCCAACTCACCGCGGATATCCTGTTAGACAACCGATAAACGGATTAAGCCTACGAATGCCACCTTTACTCATAGACATTTAGCAAAAAAAGGAGCAGTTTGCTTTATGGCAACTGCTCCTTTATCTGCCGGCGCCGAAATTTAGTACACAATTCAACCTCCCCGACGGCTTAACTACATCGGCCTCCCGTTATGTGTCGGCGGGTCTTCCTGTTCCATCTCCGGACCAAACTCGTCAACAGCCGCGGCGGGATTGCCGTCTTGATTCCACGCGTCCTTCGTCATAAACGCCTTCGTTCGTCCTCCATCGGTCGAGTCTTTGGCCTTTGCCTGTTCGAGCTGGTTTTCTGCTTTTTCACTGTCGTTCATAAGGGGACCTCCTAAGAAATTTTGTCTTTTCACATTTTTCGTTTATTAGCATTTCTCAAACATTTCTGAAGTAATTCATAAACAAATTCTCAGTAAGGTAGGAGGCAGATAAAAACAACATTGACTTCGGGATAGGAGAGGAGATAACCGGATGAGAGATACGATTTATTTGCTGACGGGGGCGGCCGGATTTTTGGGGAATAATATTTCCCGCAAGCGGGGGATATTTTGAGCAATGAGATGGTATCGATGCGGCGGATGTTCGACCTGACCAGCGAAGCCAGCGGCGCCCCGCGGGTCGAGAACATTTTGACGCCGGAACAGATGCAGCTAAACCATCGCTGACACGGTGGAGTGGCTGCGCAGCGAAGGGAAAATCTAACGATAGTCTCACCGAATAAATAAACTCCAAGGGCATTGGGATTGAAAAATCCCGATGCCCTTGGTTGTATATTCAGCGAACGTATCAAATCGAATTCAAAAAAGATTGAATATAGGGGAGCGCGGCGCCTATAGGCACACCGTTTTCCGGGGAACGGCTGATATGAATAAAGGGTTCATGGCTGGGAAACGCCGTTCTTTCATCAACTTTCTCATGCAAAATGTCGATATCCTGCTGCTTTAAGTAAGGAGAAATATGGCCGCCCAAAATAAACTCCCGGTTGATGACCAGGTGGATATTGTTGATCGAAAAAGCCAGGTAATCCAAAAACGCATCCCATCGCTCCGCGTAAGGAGAAACCCCGGAACGTACTTGGCGGAAGAAAGAATCCAAGGTTTCCCCTTCTTCCAACAGCGCGCTTACCGAGCAGCGGGTTTCCATACAGCCCTTCTTGCCGCAGTAACAAGGAGCGCCGTTTGGCTCAATCGTCATATGTTCCACCGTTCCGCTATGTCCTTCTTTGCCCATCTCAATTTGGCCATTGATGATAATGGCGCCCCCTAGATGCCTTCCAACCGACAGGTAGACCGCGTCACCAATGTCATTTCTAACCCACAGTTCTGCAGCCGCGGCTCCCTTGGCATCATGCACAAACATGCAAGGATACTTGAGATGCCGTGCAAACACATCAATCTCCAACCCGGTGCAATCCAAAATCTTTCCGTAAGTGATTTTTTGTCCATCGGCGGAGGTTAAGGCTTGCACGCCAAACCCGATGCCGAGCACCCGATCTTCCGGCACATCCAGAGACGAGATGAAGGATTGCACGGCATCGCTTAGCTCTTTGTAATAACGGTCCCCGTTGGCATAGCCAAGCGGCAATTCCATTTGCCGAAAGACGGTGCCAAGCAAATCAACCGCCAAGATCCGCACGGACTCTTTCTGAATTTCCACGCCGATACTAATCCGGGCTTGGGGGCATATGGCATAAGCGGCTGCGCGCCGGCCGACGGAAGATTCAAACAACCCGCTTTTCTCGATCAGTTTTTCCTCTTCCAAACGCACCAGATTTTGCGTAACGGTCGGCAAGCTCAAATGCAGCTGGTTGGCGATTTCCTGTTTTGAAAGTTTTCCATGTTGATAAATGAGATGGTAAATCGCCGAGTAATTGTTCTTTTTTATATCTTTAACTGCGGTGTTATGGTCCATGAAATCTTACCTCATATTTTTATAAAATACTTTTGCAAAAAAGATTTATGTAATCCTAGTTTAACTATATCATAGCAGCTTATACGGCAACAACTTTGGCGGGATATTTGCATGGTTTTTGCAGGATGCTTACAGCTTGTCTTAAGGTTCAGCCGATTTACGCATATTGACGGCCACAAAAAACGGTTATATTATATAAACATGTTTTATAAAATGATTTTACAAAATAATTTTATTTAACAGGAGGACATCTAAATGGGCATCATTGAAAAAATGAGATTGGACTGGAAGAAAATTTTTGTTACCGGCGGGGCAAGAGGAATCGGTAAAAGCGTGGCCACCGCCTTTGCCGAAGCGGGAGCGGATGTGGCGATTGTGGACCTGGATATCGCAGAGGCCAGAAAGACAGCTGCGGAGCTTGAAAAAGGCCATAAAATTAAAGCGTTTGCAATTCAAGCGGATGTAACCAAACCTGAAGAAGTGGACGCCATGATCGAAGAAGTGCTGAACGTTTTCGGACGCTTGGATGTGGCCTTCTGCAACGCCGGAATTTGCCTGAATGTCCCGGCCGAGGAAATGACGTACGACCAGTGGAGAAAGGTGATCGACATCAACCTGACCGGGGTATTTCTGACCGCGCAGGCAGCTGGAAAGGTCATGTTAAAACAAGGCGGCGGTTCGATCATTAATACGGCTTCGATGTCGGGACATATTGTGAATGTGCCGCAACCGCAATGCTCCTACAACGCCTCCAAAGCGGGGGTGATCCAGCTCACCAAATCGCTGGCTGTGGAATGGGCGGCAAGAAATGTGCGCGTGAATTGCATCAGCCCCGGATATATCGGAACAGAGCTTACATTGAACTCTCCGAGCCTGAAGCCGTTGATTGAACAATGGAATAGCGTAGCGCCGCTGAAGCGCATGGGGAAACCGGAAGAGTTGCAGTCCATTTGCGTTTATCTTGCGGGAGACACCAGCAGCTTTACGACGGGAGCCGATTTTGTCATCGACGGTGCTTTTACTTGTATTTAACGGATTGTAAAAATCCGGCCATTGCGAAAGGAGACTAACGCATGCACTATTTACTGGGAACGGATATTGGAACGTCGGGCACGAAAACGATATTGGCGGATACAAGCGGAAATGTGGTCGCCCAGGATTTACAGGAATACGACGTATTGACCCCAAAGCCCTTATGGGCGGAGCAGTGGCCCGATGTGTGGCTGGAGGCGGCGAAGGCGTCGATTAAAAATACAGTGCGGAAATCGGGAATTCCGGCGGAAAAAATTCGCGGTATCGCGATCAGCGGTCTGTACGGAGGCTCTGGAGTTCCCCTCGACAACAACATGGAACCGGTCCGGCCGTGCATGATTTGGATGGACCGCAGAGCGGAAGAGGAAACAAAATGGGTGTTGGAGCATATTGGCGAAGAAAAGCTGCTGGAAATTACCCATAATGGAGCCGACCCTTATTACGGCTATACGAAAATATTATGGATGAAACGCCATGAACCGGAAAATTGGCGGAAAACCAAGCTTTTTCTCCCGCCTAATGATTATGTCATCTATAAACTGACCGGGAACATTGCCATTGACTATTCTTCCGCGGGCAATATCGGCGGCATTTTTGATATGAATGCCCGAACCTGGTCGCAAGAAATGATGATCGCCATGGGCATTCCGTTGTCCATGATGCCGGAAAATCTCGTGGAATCCACGGATATCGTCGGCGGATTAACCAAGGAAGCCGCGGCTGAATTGGGTCTTTCCGAAGGAATTCCGGTGATCGCCAGCGGGATTGACTGCGGCGCCGCCAATATCGGTCTTGGTGTATTGGAACCCGGGGTTTATGCGGCGGCTATTGGAACTTCGATGTGTGCGGCGTTTATTTCCGATCAACCGCTAAAGCGAAAAGACCTCATCGTTTGGCCTTATTTATACAATGCCAAAAAACTATCCTACTATTTCGCCGGCGGGGCGACAGCGGGAGCGATCGTGAAATGGTTCCGGCAAACGTTGTGCCAATTTGAACTTGAAGCGGAAAAAGCCGGCGGGAAAAACGCATACGATGTGTTAAATGAGCAGGCGGCCCAAATCCCGGCCGGCAGCGAAGGGCTGATCGTGCTTCCTTATTTTATGGGGGAGAGAAGCCCGATTTGGGATTCGGACGCCAAAGGAACGATCGTCGGACTTTCGTTGGCGCATACCAAAGCGCATATTTACCGGGCGTTCCTGGAAGCGGTTGCTTTTTCTTTAAGAGATGCGATGGAAGCCACCGGAGAAAACCTCGGCGAGTATATCCTGATTGCCGGCGGTGTAACGAAGTCCAAACTGTGGCGGCAAATCTTTGCCGATGTGACCGGTTATCCGGTGGTCTGTCCGGTGCATGATGTTGAAGCGAATATGGGCGATGTCATGCTGGCCGGAATCGGAACAGGCCTGCTTACTTACGAAGATGTGAAGAAATGGCCGGTTTTGGACGAGAAAGTGATGCCTAATCCACAAAACCGCGAAAAATATAACGGTTATTACGAGGTCTACAAATCGGTTTATCAACATTTAAAGCATGATATGAAAACGCTGACACAACTTTCTTGAAGCCAAGTCGGAATCCTAAATTGCTGAAAAAGGACAGGTGAGCCAATGAATAAATGGAAAACTAGAATCGGTTATGGGGTTGGCGATTTAGGGTGCAACCTGGTATTCAGCACCATGGCCTCTTATTTGATGATTTTTTATACGGATGTCTTCGGAATCACGGCCGCTGCCGCGGGCACTTTAATGCTGGTAACCAAAATCATCGATGCTTTTGCGGATACGGGCATGGGCTTGTTGGTGGATCGCACGAAAACGAGATGGGGGCAAGGAAGACCCTATTTTCTGATCGGCGCCGTTCCTTTTACGGTATTTACCATCTTGACGTTTGTGGTTCCCGATGTTGATATGACCGGAAAACTGATTTGGGCCTATTTCTCGTTTACCTTGTTAAACATTGCCTATACGGTTGTCAATATACCGTTAAACACGATCGTGCCCAGATTAACCGCAGATAATCACGAGCGAAACTGGCTGGTGTCCACCAGAATGATCTGCGCGCTGATTGGGACGGCTTTAGTGATGTCCATTACAACACCGTTAGTAAATTCCTTTGGCCAAGGAGACGCGCAAAAAGGCTATTTACTCACGACGAGCCTTTACGGCATTGCGGCCATGTTCATATTTATTTTCACCTTTATGAACACAAAAGAGGTTGTCCCTCCGACCGTGGCGCCCGGGAAGTCTTCTTTTAAAGAAGACCTGAAAGGATTGACGGATCAGAGCATTTTGTTCTTTATCGTGAATTTCCTCTATTTTGCGCTGTTTGTCATCCGAAATACGACCGTCATCTATTATTTTACGTACAATCTCGAGCGGACGGACTGGCTCACCTTTGTCGGCCTGTTCGGCATATTGTCCGGGCTGCCGATGCTGCTTATTTTACCTTGGCTGCAAAAGCGGATATCCAAGAAAAATGTCATGCTTCTAAGCATCGCCATTTATATTGCGGGGGATTTAATCCTTTATTTTGGAAAGTCGTCCGCCTTGCTGCTGATCGCGGGACTGGCGATCACCGGGCTCGGTATTTACGGCATCTTCGGCGTCACGTTCGCGATTCAGCCGGATGTCATCGATTATTCGGAATATAAAAAGAACCGAAGCATTTCCGGTATGATTGCGGCTTTCCAAGGCTTTTTCGTCAAAGGAAGCATGGGGCTGGCCAGCGCTTTAATCGGGGTTATTCTGAATATGGGCGGTTATGTTCCGAACGCCGCGCAAACGGCAACCGCTTTAAAATATATTGAATTAACGTTTATATGGATTCCGCTAATCATCTGCATTTTCATTGGAATTACCGTTTGGTTCTATAAGCTTGACGGCAAGCGTGCGGAAATGGATGCGGAGCTGGAACGGCGCCGGGCGATATCCGGGGGGAATGCGGTTGGTTTTTAATTGGCCTGAGGGAGGCGAAATGCCTCCCTTTTTACCGCAGCTGCTTTCTTAAGTAAACGTACACTGTTAGCGGCGCGAAGACGGCGATCAGGAGCAGACCGGCGCCGATGCCGGACGTCAGGGCGGACGCGCCGGCCGTGCCATGCAGCAGCTCCCTTGTCAGCTGGATGGCGATGCTGATCGGATTGAAATCAACCGCCGTCCGCAGCCATCCGGGCATGGTCGACGTGTCGACGAGCACATTGCTGGCAAAAAGAAGCGGATACACGATCATCATGCTTGTGCCCGATACCGTTTCCGGCTGCTTGGCCACATTGCCGATCAGCGCAAACACCCAACTCGCGCCGAAAGCGAAGAAAAGCACGTACAATGCGGCCGCAATGGTACCGGCGACACCGCCGTCCGGCCGGAATCCGAGCGTAAAACCCACCGCCAGAACGACGAGCATCGCGGCCAAATAACGCAAGCTATCGGCCGCAACCGAACCCCAAATGGCGGCGGGCTGCCAAAACGGCATCGTGCGGAAACGATGGTAGACGCCTTTGGCGATATCCGTGCATAACGTCGTACCGCTGTATACCGTCATCGGTACCACCGTCAGCACGAGAATGCCCGGCAGCAGGTACTGGATGTACTCCGTGACGGAACCGGCGATCGCCCCGCCGAACAAAAAGGCGAAGATGAGCAGCATGACGATCGGCGACAAGACCGCCTCCATGGCGAAGCCGAAGCCGTTGTTTCGCATGTGATTCAGCGTTCTTCGCATGAACAGCACTGTCGCGGCGAGACCGCCCGGACTGCGGCGCGGCTTCCTCGCTCCGGTTGCCTGGGTGATATTCATGCTGACGATGCCTCCTTTCCGCGAGTCGCGGTGAGCGCGAAGAACACGTCGTCGAGGCTCGGGTCGCCCAGGGTAAAATCGTCGATCGCCGCCCCGTGGCCAAGCAGCGTGCCGATAACGGCGTGCGCCAGCCCGGTTTCCTGTACAGCTACTTTCACGATCGACCCATCCTCGTTCGCTTGGCCGGCCACCCCATGCTCGCTTGCGAGCAGGCCGCAGACGCCGGCGGGATCGGTTCCCGCCGCGAGCCGGACCGTCAGCGTCTTGCCGCCGCTGGAAGCTTTGAGCTGTTCCGGCGTGCCGACGGCGATGATCCGCCCCTCGGCGATAAATCCGATCCGGTCAGCCAACCGATCGGCTTCTTCCAGGTACTGCGTCGTCAGCAGCACGGTTGTCCCTTGTTTCACCAGACGGCGGACCATGTCCCACAGTTCGTGCCGGCTCTGCGGGTCCAATCCGGTTGTCGGCTCGTCGAGGAACAGCACCTCGGGCTGCGAGAGGATGCCGGCGGCCAGGTCCAACCGCCTGCGCATGCCGCCGGAGTACGTTGCGACCGGCCGCCCGCCGGCCTCCGCAAGCCCAAACGATTCGAGCAGCTCCGCGGCGAGCGCGCGGGCCTCCTTGATCGAATAGCCGTACAGCCCGGCGAACAGCATTAAATTTTGGACGCCCGTCAACGCTTCGTCCAGTGCGGCGTATTGCCCCGTGACGCTGATGCGCCTGCGCACTTCAGCGGCGTCCAGCACGACGTCGCAGCCGCAGACGTGCGCCGATCCGCCGTCCGGACGCAGCAGCGTCGTCAGCAAGCGGATCGTCGTCGTCTTGCCGGTCCCGTTTGGGCCGAGCAGCGCGAACAACTCCCCTTGCCGAATGGCCAGATCCACTCCCCGCACCGCCTCATGCGTCCGGAACGATTTGCGCAAATTGTGCGCTTCGATGGCGAAGTTCATTTTACACGCTTCCTCCGTTCTACAGAAACTCCTGCTTATGTTCCTTCGCCCACTCGGCGAACGTGCGGGCCGGCCGCCCAAGCACCTGCAGGATCGTCGGCAGCACGGTGTAGCCGGCTTCGGGCGTGTTTTTCGCCATCTGCACGAAAAACTCGACGCTCTCCTCGTCATAGCCCTGGTCCCGCCATTGCTGCCGCGCCTCTTCCTCCGACAGCTCGACGAATGGGATGTCCTTCCCGATGGCGGCCGCGATCGTGCGCACCGCTTCCTTGCGCGTCAGCGCTTCGGGACCGGTCAGCGCATACGTCCGGCCGTGATGGCCGTCTTCCAGCAGTGCCCGGACGGCGACCGCGGCGATGTCTCCTTCGTGCACCCGCGCGCTCAGCGCCCCGCCGTAAAATTCCCGCACAACGCCTTCCGTGCGAATCATATCCCGCCAATCCGCCAGCACGTTGGCCATAAATTCAGCCGGCTTCACCAGCGTCCACTGCATGCTGCTGGCCTGCAGCGCTGCCTCGACCGGTCCTTCTGCGAAGCCGACCAACACGACGACCCGTTTCACGCCGGCGGCCTCCGCCAGCGCCACCACTTGCGGGTCGGTATCAAGGTCAGCTTCGGGCTCGTCGCTGGAGGTGATCAGAAATAACGCCTCCACGCCTTGCATCGCCTCCCGCAGCGTTTCGGGCTTCATCAGGTCGCCCGCGGCGATCTGCACGCCTTCCGGCAGCTTCGCCTTCGCTTGCCCGGGATTCCGCGTTAATGCCCGCACGGACATTCCCCGCTTCACCAGTAAATCCGTTACATGTTGTCCGACCGTTCCCGTTGCGCCTGTCACCAAAATCGTCATGTTTCATCTCCTCCTTGTTTGTTCATGTAATGCCGACGGATGGCTTCGAGATGGGCGACAATGTCGTCCCGCAGTTCGCCCGGCGACACGATGTCGACCTTCGTTCCGTAGCTGGTGATGACCGAAAGCGCATACTCCTTCGTATAAAAGGTTGTATGCACGTCGATATAATCCCCAAGGTACGTACATTCGCCCGGAAATTGCTCGAGCACGCGGGTGCGCGCCGAGGGAGCGAAGCGAAGATGGACCCGGATCCCCGGCGTTTCTTCCTGCTCCGGCTCGTTCGGAATAGACCGGGGGACGAACGCCGCTTCCGACACCTCGAGGCGGACGATCCGCGATAGGCGGAAATACCTTTTCGCCTGGCGCAAGCGGCAATACCCTTCCAGATACCAGACGCCGTTTTCCCACAGCAGATTCAGCGGTTCTACGCTGCGCTCGGTTGGCGTGCCGGCTGCGCTAGTGTAAGCCAGTTCGACCACGCGCGACTGCCGGATGGCCTGGAACAGCCGCCGGACGTTGTCCCGCTCGGATTCCGGCGCGTTCATGCTAAGAATGACGGCTTCATGGCTTCCTTCATTCGCCAGCGCCGGATGCAGGCTGGCCAGCTTCCGCTTCGCCGATGCCGCCGCCCCGCCCATCGCTCCTTCCATCGCCTTCAAAAGCGAATAGATCACCGACAAGTCTTCGAGCGAGAAGTGCTGCCGCGTCAGGAAAAATCCGTTCATCAGCTCGAATCCGCCATCCGCACCGGTGAACGAGGCGACCGGGATGCCGGCCTGGTTGATCAATTCGACGTCACGGTAGACGGTGCGCACCGACACTTCGAATTTGCCGGCCAACTGCGCGGCGGTCACCCTTTTTTTAGCCATCAACTCCAGCGTGATTCCGAGCAAACGGTCCAATCTCACGGCCATCGCCTCCTCTGCCGATAAACTTGTGCAGGTCATCTGAGAACGATCCTATACTAATAATTCTGACAACATGGTTGTCAGGGTTGGAGATGCAACATTTGTTCATCCAAGATAATCTGATATTAAGTCCGCAAACATTTCTTTAACATTTGCCTGTTATGATGATCCCGCTTGCGGAGAAATGAGGTTTTTTTATGATTAATATACTTGTTGTGGAGGATGATATAAAGCTCAATCAAATTGTTTGCAGTTATTTAAGTGATCATGGATACGCCGCGAAAGGGTGTTTGAACCCGCGGGAGGCCTATGATTTGATGTATAACAATCTGTACGACCTGATCATTTCCGACATCATGATGCCGGAAATTGATGGTTATGAATTTGCCGAAACCGTGCGGGATCTCAACAAGAACATCCCGATTTTGTTTATGACGGCCCGTGACGATATTTCCTCCAAGCAGCGGGGATTTCGGGTCGGCATTGACGATTATATGGTTAAACCGATCGATCTCATCGCCGCCTCCAAAAAACTGACGGCGCTGGTGACCAATATTTTAAAGCTCAACAAGCTGGAAAATCAGGAGATCACGCCGGCTACCGAGCCTTTTGACCTGTGCCGCCAGCTCAGCGACTGTGCGCTTACCTTTGAGAATGAATGGGAGCGGAAAGGGATTGAGTTTGTGGCTGATATCGAGGATCGCGCGATCGTCCATGCCGATGCAAGCATGTTGGAGATTGTATGGCATAACCTGCTTTCCAATGCGCTGAAATTTACGGAACCCAGGGGAACCATTACCTTAACGCAAGTCTCGGATAAGGATCACGTGACGGTATCCATAACCGACACCGGCTGCGGCATGGACGAGGAGACGATGAAGCATATTTTCGATAAATTTTATCAAGGAGATACCTCCCATTCCGGCGGGGGCAACGGGCTTGGGCTCGCGCTTTCGCTGCGCGTCATTGAGCTGGCCGGCGGCTCCATCACGATCCGGAGCGAACCGGGCCAGGGGTCAACCTTCACCGTAAGGCTAAAAGCCAAAGCATAAGCGAATATCCAAAACCCGATCGTCTCTTCACCTTCCATTGGAAAAATCCAATAGATTGCCGGAATCGACCGCCACATTGAGCTCTTATTGGAAAAATCCAATAGATTTCGCCCAATTCGTCCGTTTCGCGCCCTGCCGAGCTAATCTATTGGAAATATCCAATCAAGCTGCCGCATTTGCCGCACAATTCTCAATTCTATTGGATATCTCCAATTAGATGAGGAATCACTCGTTCAGGAGATACAGCGTCGTGGGACTATACGCCTAATATAACTGCGATTGATTGGAATATGAAGGAAAATGACGCATTTTGGCGAAATACCTACTTGCCTTAAGAAAGTTATCTTTTTCCATAAGAGGAGGAAAACAACCATGGCGAGTAAGTTACGCGCAAGGTCCAAAGCAACTTTTTTACGGATGGCGGCTGTGTTTTTGGCGGTCATTCTGGCGACAACGGTAATCGCCATCGCTGCAGCGCCGGGCAAGGTCTTGGCGGCAGGGGAGAATCTGCTGACGAATCCCGGATTTGAAGCCGGGGATACCGCTTGGGAGAAGTGGGGCAACCCGGTGGTTACGACGGCGGAAAAACATAGCGGAAACCAGTCGCTTCAGGTGAAACGAAATACGGGCGGAGCTTCCCAATCCGTGGCCGTTAAGGCCGGAAAAACATACCGGATCGGCGTATGGGTTAAATTTGCCGGCACCGGCGTGACCAGCCATACGATTTCGATGGAGTATTTCGGTTCCCAGCAGGGAAAAGAAAGCCTGAAATTCTCCGGATCGACGGACTGGGAGTATCAACAAATTTTATTTACCCCCGCTGCAGGCGTGCAGTATGCCCGGGTATCTTTTTGGAATAACACGGCGGTCGATTATTTTATTGACGATGCGGTGATTCGGGAATATGCGGACGAGGAACCGCCAACCGCACCCGGAGCATTGGAGACGGAGCATATTCAAAACGGCCTTAAGCTGACCTGGGCAGGTTCTACGGATGATTCCGGCGTGGAGGCATACCAGCTTTCCTACAAGAAAACGGAGGATTCCGGCTGGCAAACCGTGACCGTTCCCCATGTGGAGGGACAAACCGAGTACACCTATAGCCTCGAAAATCTGGAAGCCTATCAGGTTTATGCCCTCAAGCTGACTGCCGTGGACGAGGCGGGCAACATCTCGGATGCCGTTATTGGGCTGGAAGCCACACCGGGTCCCAACCTGGTGGAAAATCCGGGGCTTGAGACCGGTTCCGTATCCCCTTGGGAGGTATGGAAAAACCTTGAGGTTACCACGGACCATCCGCACAGCGGTCAATACGTCCTGAAGATCAAAAATCTGACCGGCGGCGGCACCAAGAAAATGAACGTAACGCCTGATACCACCTATTTGGTCAGCTTTTGGACCCGGTTTGCCGGCGAGCCGGTCACAAGCTTCGGGCTAGATTTCAGCTTATTCGGGCCAACGGAAACCAAGGTGCCGATAACTGCCCCGGTCAGCACGGAATGGACCAAGACCGAAGAGCGAATTCATTCCGGAAGCGGCGACAAGCTAATGAGGCTGGCCATGTGGAATACGACGGGCGTAGACATGTTTATGGATGATGTTTTTGTAGGGGCCCTGCCTGAGCTTCCTGCAAACCTCGAACCCAGCGTCCCGGCCAATGCCAAAGTAAACGGAACGGACTGGGTATCGGCGGACCTGGAGTGGGAGGCGTCGGAAGGACCTTATGGAGTCAAGGCTTATACGGTATCCTATAAGGAAGAGGGGGGAAATGAGGAATGGCGGACGGTAACGGTTCCCGTTGTCCAGGGGCAGACGTCTTATTCCTATAAACTGGAAGGCTTATCTCCGGAAACGGCTTATGACATTGAAATAAAAGCGGTCAGCGAAGGAGACCTGGTTTCGGAGGGAGCGGTTTTGCGGGCAGCCACAAGCTCTGTGAGAGCCTCTAACCCGGATGCCTCCGCCGAGGCGCTATCTCTGCTGGAGCGATTGTATGACACCACGGGGAACGGTATTTTTACAGGACAGCACAATTACTATGAGGACCCCTCCAACTGGTACAATAAAGCAGCCGAAATAACCGGCGTTTATCCTGCCTTATGGGGTTCCGATTTTGCCTATTATACGGGCGGCGACTTTGCGGGCTTAAGACAAAAGATGATTAATACCGCCATCGCCAAAGCCCAAAGCGGCGCCATGATCACCTTGACTTATCACCAAATTCGTCCTTTTGATCCCAAAACTGCCGGATGGGAAAGCGTAAAAGCAAAGGTAACGGAGGAGGAGATGGAGCAGATCGTTACCCCCGGTACGGACCTGTATAATCAGTGGGCAGCCCAGGTGGACGAAGTAGCCGGTTACCTGACCCAGCTTAAGGATGCGGGAGTTCCCGTGTTATGGCGGCCTTACCATGAAATGAACGCAGAATTTTTCTGGTGGGGCGGACGTCCGGAGCTTTTCAAGCAATTATGGGTCAATATGTACGACAGGTTCACCAATGTTCATCATTTGGATAACTTGATCTGGGTATGGAGTCCAAACGCGGAAAGCGAATGGGCCTTTGACTCGGCTCCGTATTATCCCGGCCACGATTATGTGGATGTGCTGGCCATGGACATCTACAATAACGACTACAAGGATGCCTATTACGAAAAACTGGTGGAACTCAGCGGCGGAAGACCTATCGCCATTGGCGAAAACGGAGAGCTGCCCGACCCTAAGGTCTTAAAGGAACGGCAACCCCGGTATGTATACTTTATGACCTGGTCCGAATACTTAACGGGTAAGAATTCCGTGGAGAAAATCAATTCGCTGTATCACGATGCGCGTTCGATAAATAACGGAGGCAGTGGCCTTTGATTAATGAGCCTGGCACAAAAAATGTGTCAGGCTTTTTCAAAGGGAGTTGGCAAGAAATGCCGGAAGGGCGTTGGAAGCTTGTGGACAGGGAAGGCCGATGTCAGGGAAGGCCGGTGGGTTGGTCGACGGGATTAACATCTACCTGCCGGTGCTTTGCACGATTATCCCGTTTGATCAGGAAGCAGAGAAGAAGATACATTCAGGGGGTGTGGATATATTTGGAAGAAGTGGATATGGGAGAAGCAGACCTGTTCGAGATCATTAACTTGTTTAAGATCATAGACAGGTTTATGAGAAGGGAAGCAAGCCTGAGACGGGAGGAATGAGGCAAGACACAAGGAAAAATGAAAAGACCGTGATCTTGCTGCAGCCTGAAATCCGTTTGCAGCAACGTCTGTACCGTTCAAGCATTTCTATTAGGCTAGGCTGCAGCCGCAAGGGGCTGGTTCGGTTGGCGCGCGATCAGCTGGCGGTAAGGGATTGCCGGAATCGCCACACACATGCGCAGTAACTTCTGCCGCATTGTTTCGCTCCGGGAAGTCCTTCTTGCAGGCGCAGACGGCGGCGTCCGGTGTATTCGTTCAGGTACGCCTGCAGATGCTTTAGTCCCAAGGCTCCATACGTACTTTTCAGCGATTCCCACGCCTCTCTCACCACTTTCCGCAAGGGCGTATACAGCCGAAAGGCCTGAGGGAACGACTGCACCACCGATGTATGGACATCCACATGCCCGCCAATAAACTCGGTTAGATCGTAACGGTCTGCCCTTTTTTCGCCTCCCCGCTTATGCGGCACCAGGCGGATTTTGACCTGCTCCGGCTCGCCCGACTCCGTGACCGTGCAGCCGGCTACGACCGCCGAGGCGTACGGATGCGAAAGCTGACACCGGGACGGATTACGCCCATACTGATCGCTGTTCACCTTCACGTCTCCAGAAAGCAGTTCCCTGGCATCGAACTCCCCCACGGCATGGCGTATGTTGTGCAGCAGCGACCAGGCGGTTTTGTAGGTGACCCGGATCACCTTGCTCAGCCGACCCGGATCACCTTGCTCAGCCGCAGGGCCGAGATGCCGCCCTCAAGCAGGAACAACTCCAGCGCCTGAAACCACTTCACCAGGGGGAGATGCGTTCCTTCAAAAATCGTGCCGACCAAAGGCGATGTTTGATGCTTGCACTTTCCGCACTCGAACAAAGGGATATGCCGGGAAGTCAGACGGCTGCACCGGGTGTAAGCGCAGCGGGGGCAGACGAAGCCGTTTGGCCACTTCATCGTGATTAGCGCCTCCATGCAGTCTTGCTCGCTGTTATAACGGCTGCTGAATGGCTGAAGTTCCGTTCCCGTATTGCCTTCCATATCGCTTACCTCCCGAATTAAGAATATACGAACATAAGTTCTATTTATTTCATTATACCAAACGTGCGTTCTCTATTCAAGCCGAAAATCTCACCTAAACCGCCTTATTTTTTCACCCTTTCTTTTTCTGCTCACTTTTTTCTTTATCCCGTTCACTAGCCCCTCTCTGCCCCTCTGAACGAAAGGGATAATCGTGCAAGGCAGCATGCAGATACACCAAGGCACTAAGCACCAAGACACTAAGCACCAAGACACCAAGACACGAACGCTATAGACAGCCACCTCAGCCGTAATTCAAATTTAAATGAATACCTTGCTGAAAGTTAACCATCTTATATTACAATAGACAATGTAACGGGTTGAAAGGGGGCTCCCGCTGTGAGAGAGCCGGATAACCATGCCGTCGTTCTTTTTGACGGCGTATGTAATTTTTGCAACGGATCGGTGCAGTTCATCATTCGGAGAGATCGGGCTGGTTACTTCCGGTTTGCTTCGCTGCAGTCGGATGCGGCGAAGTCGCTGCTCACCGGGCGGGCGGAAGCACCCAGTCTTGACTCGATCATTTTGATTGAAAATGACCGGGTGTTCACCGAGTCCACCGCGGTACTTCGAATCGCTCGAAAGCTGGACGGGATCTGGAGAGGAGCGGCCCTGTTCCTCGCTGTCCCCAAACCGCTCAGGGATTGGGCTTACCGCCTATTTGCCCGCAATCGATACCGCTGGTTCGGCAAACGCAGCGAATGCATGTTGCCGACGCCGGAGCAGCGCCAGCGATTTTTAAGCATGGATGAAGCGGGGAAGTTTTGAGTCTCAAAAGGGGGATCTTATATTGATTCGACACTTATGCGGATGGAATATAGGCCTCCTCCACTTCGACCAAACGTTCATTTCCAACCATTTTGTATTTTACATCAATGACGGCCCCCTCTTGGTAACGGGGAATGTGAACGACGGGTATAAAGGTTTTCACCGTGGCCCGGAAGGTCTGGCCGTCCTCCTGCGTAACCGTCAAATCGAGCTGGATGCCCGGACGATCATTTATACTGGATGAAGTCTGCTGGACGGAATGGATGAGTGCTTTTGCCCGGATTCCGTTGTCCAAGATATCCTGACGCTCCCGCTGGGTTTTCTGGTTGGCACGGAGTGTCTTTAGGGCGGCAATTAAAGTTAACGAACCCGTGATCAACCCGAATACGATGAGTAAGCTAACGATCGTTGTTTCGCTCATGTCAAACCTCCCGCATAAAATAGGTCAAGTTGAGATCAGCACCTCTAACGATAATACTCATTTCTCACATTTTCATGCATTGCCAACGGCAAAACAAGGTACTAAACGACCATCCAAGAAACAGAGTAGGTCGTTTAGTCTCCAAACTCCTTATCAACCGCAGCCAAGGCGGCGCCGATGATTTGGTGCATGTCGTAATATTTGTAGGTGGCGAGCCGGCCGCCAAAGATCACGTTTGCCTCCGCGTCGGCCAAAGCCTTGTATTTCCTGTAGATTTCATTGTTTTTATCGTCGTTGATCGGGTAATAAGGCTCGTCTCCCGGCTTCCACTCTGTGGGATATTCGCGGGTAATGACCGTTTTGTCCTGCGTTCCGAACTCAAAATGCTTATGCTCGATGATTCGCGTATACGGTGTTTCTCTATCCGTATAATTGACCACGGCATTGCCTTGATAATTGGCGGTGTCGCCCAATACGGCCGTCTCGAACCGCAAACTCCGGTACTCCAGAACGCCGTAGGCGTATTCGAAATATTGGTCGATCATGCCGGTATAAACGATCTTTTTGGCCAGTTTTTCGTACGCTCCCCGGTCATGAAAGAAATCGGCATTTAACTTGACGTCTGCGTCCTCCAGCATCTTTTGGATTATAGCCTGGTAACCGCCGATCGGGATGCCTTGATACGTGTCGTTAAAGTAATTGTTGTCATAAGTAAAACGGACGGGCAGGCGTTTGATGATGAAGGAAGGCAGCTCTTTGGCGGATCTTCCCCACTGTTTTTCCGTGTAGCCTTTGATCAGTTTTTCGTAGATGTCGGTTCCGACCAGAGAGATGGCTTGCTCCTCCAGGTTGCCCGGTTCCGTAATGCCGGCGGCTTTCCTTTGTTCGTCGATTTTCTGTTTGGCCTCATCCGGGGTGGCGACACCCCATAATTTGTTGAACGTATTCATATTAAACGGGAGATTGTAGATTTCCCCCTTGTAGTTGGCGATAGGCGAATTGGTATAGCGGTTGAATTCGGCAAACCGGTTCACGTAGTCCCATATTGCTTTACTGTTGGTGTGAAAAATATGAGCGCCGTATTTGTGCACTTGAATGCCTTCGACCTCTTCCGTATACACGTTTCCGCCGATGTGGTTTCTTTTATCGATAACCAGGCACTTCTTGCCTCTTTCTGTGGCCTCATAAGCAAAGACGGCTCCGAACAAACCCGCGCCGACGATTAAGTAATCATACATGTGGAAACTCCTTGTAATGTTTTACTCCCATCACATCTTAGCATAATCCCGCGCCGGCAACTACAGCGCTCCGGCAAAATTATGCTATACTATTGGCTAATGAGTGTCCGGGACGGGGATGTAGGGGGTTTTAGCCGGAATGAATACCGAAGCACTGGAATATTTTATCAAAGTTTACGAGAAAAAAAGCGTTACGGCCGCAGCCAAGGACTTGTACATAACTCCGCAAGGCATCAGCAAAACCATCAGGCAGTTGGAGATGGAGCTGGAGACCGAATTGTTTTACCGGGGCCCGCGGGGGATGGAAGCGACCAAAGCCGGCGAGCTGCTGCATGCCCGGGCCAAACATATCCATTACCTGATCGAAGACATCAAAAAAGAGATTCGGATCATGAACGGAAGAAAAGGGACTTTAAACGTGGTGATCACCTACTCGATCTCATCGGTTTTGCCGGTGGATTTTTTGTATCGGTTTTCGGCGCATTATCCCGAAATTCAAATCAAGCTTAAAGAATTCCCCGACGAATATCCCTTAACGAAGATTTTTCAGGAGGAAGCGGATGTCGGGCTGGTGATCGGAATCGAAGAGATGGACGATTGCGAATTCGAGATGCTGGTCCGCGGCGAAGTCGTCGTTGTCGTTGCGAAAAGCCACCCCCTGGCCGGTAAAGATGAAATTTCCGTCAAAGAGCTGGCGAACGAAGCTCTGGTCGTTAAAGCTGCGGGCAGCGGCAAGGAAAACGGTTTTGTCGAGAAATGCCTGGAACAGGGCTTTACCCCCAATGTGATCCATGAGTTCGGCAATATTATATCGGCGCATCGGCTGTGCGAGCGAAATGGAGCCGTGGCCGTTTCGATCGATTTTGTGGAGGACTCCCTTAACAATGACAACCTGAAACGGATCCGGCTGACGGAAAAGATCCCCCAGGATATTTATCTCGTATTCCGCAAAAGAGGGATCCAATCGAAAGCAATCGCCTTGTTTCAAAGCTATGTAGCGGATAAATGCAAGTCGTTTTGACGGAAATAACGACCCGTCGAAACGGCTTTTTTCGTTATAAACTAAAAGTTGCCGCCCCGTAACAAATGGTTGATAGTTATTTGCCGGCCGATGAAGTAATTTTAGTTATGGGTACCCGGAATCAGCAATGATGAAGGCGCATACAAAAAATTTTAAGATTGTTTAACAATGGTTTGTCTACATAGAGGGGGCGAAGAAGTGAGCAAGTCAGGCAGCGGCAAAAAAACGATTGCGGCATGGTCTGCGTTATTTCTGGTATGGATCATCGGGACAATTGTAAGCATTTCCTTTTTGGCGGTGTCAAAGACGATCATCACCTTCCTGGTTGGGGTCGTCATTGTTCCAGTGATCATTTTAATTAGCGCTTTGAGATGGGCCAGAAAGAACAAAACAGAAAGAAAAGGACTAAGAAGGACCCTCATGGCGCTGCTTAGTTTAGGGCTTGTCGCCGTGATTGGCCTCAACGCTGCGGTGTACAAATATCATGTCGTTATCAACCAGTATTTAACCAAAGTGAAAATCGATGAAACGGAGCTGCCCAAAGTAACCGCCGAAGCCAAAGTTGTCACGGAACAAATTGAAAATGAGGGGATCGTGCTCTTGGAGAACAAACAGAATGCGCTTCCCCTGGACGTGAACAATGCCCGAGAAAAGAATATCAATATTTTCGGCCAGGCGTCCGTCAGAATGTTCTATGGTGGAAGCGGTTCCGGCGCGGGTGATGAAAGCGCAAATATCACTCTCCAGCAAGGTTTGGAGAATGCGGGATTCGTGGTGAACAACGAGTTGACGGAATTTTACAAAATCCATGCACCTGCAAAAAAGAAGCAGAATAACCTGAGGCTCACTGGCGGCGATTATACGTTAAGCGAGCCGAAAATCAGTGATATAAGCGAGGAAATGCTGGCCAAAGCGGAGCAATTTTCCGATGTGGCCCTGATCGTTTTGGCGAGACAGGGCGGAGAAGCCGACGATCTTCCGTTTGAAACCTCAAAATATGGCGGGTCAAAGGACCGTCATTTCCTGGAATTGTCGGAAGCCGAAGAACAATTGATCAACATGGTCACGTCCAGAGGTTTCGAGAAGGTCATCGTGGTGATTAACGCCGCGAATGCCATGGAATTAGGGTTTTTGGATAATGAAGATATCGATGCCGCCTTGTTGATCGGGTTTCCGGGTTCTACGGGAAATAACAGTATCGGCAATGTATTGGCCGGCAATGTCAATCCGTCCGGACGTTTGGCAGACACCTATGCTTATGATGCAACCTCTTCCCCGGCCTATTACAATACGGGAGACTTTAAGTACTCCAATACGGCGCATAAAGCGATCGAAAAAATGACTGGCGAATACGACACTTTCCACACTTTCGTCAATTATACCGAAGGGATTTATGTAGGTTATCGCTATTATGAAACCCGTTATGTTGACAATGCGACAGGTAAGGTGGATGAGGCGGCGTATCGGAAGGCCGTTCAATATCCGTTCGGTTACGGTTTAAGCTACACGAGCTTTAAACAGGAAATTACGGACTATCAAACGACGGGCGACACGATTAGCGTCGAGGTAAAAGTGACGAATACCGGCAATGCGGCCGGCAAGGATGTCGTGCAGCTATACTACACTCCGCCTTATTATGAAGGCGGCATTGAAAAATCCCATGTGGTGCTGGGCGCTTTTGATAAAACCGAAATCCTCGAACCGGGAGCTTCCGAGACGATTAAACTGGAAATCCCGGTGGAAGACATGGCTTCTTACGATTACAAAAATGCCAAAGCGTATGTGCTTGAGGCCGGAACTTATGAGATTAAGCTAATGAAGAACGCTCATGAAGCGATCGATTCCAGAACGTACGAAGTTCAGGAAGCGGTTGTCTACGGCGAAGGCCATAAACGTTCATCGGATCAAATGACCGCAACGAATGTATTTGATGATGCGCACGGCGATTTGACCTATGTGTCCAGAGCGGATTGGGAAGGCACCTTGCCTAAGGAACGGGCCACAGATAAAGAGGCTTCGCAAGCCCTGATTCAGGCTTTGGATTACAAGCAGGTGATCGACAATCCGGACGACCCGGACATCGTGTTTGCGGATCACGGGTTGACGCTCGAAGATGTAGCCGGACTGGAATATGACGATCCGAAATGGAACGATTTGCTGGAGCAGCTCTCTATTGAAGAGATGGCGAAATTAATCGGCTTTGGCGGGTTTGGAACCCAGCAGGTGGAATCCGTAAAAAAACCGGCTACAACGGATGTTGACGGCCCGGCGGGAATCAATAATCTGCTTACAGGGGTAAAAGGCACACAGTACATGAATGCGGTTGTGCTGGCCTCCACTTGGAACCTGGAGCTTGCTGCAAAGATGGGAGAAACTTTGGCCAAAGAAGCTACCATCTATCGGATCAGCGGGTGGTACGCCCCGGGTATGAATATTCACCGTACGCCATTCTCCGGCAGAAGCTTTGAGTATTACTCGGAGGATGGATATTTGTCGGGCAAGATGGGGGCTTCCATCGTTAAAGGCGCCCTTTCTAAAGGAGTGTATCCTCATATTAAGCATTTTGCCATGAACGATCAGGACACGAATCGTTATAATGTCGCAACTTGGTCAAACGAACAAGCCATTCGGGAAATCTATCTAAAACCGTTTGAAATATCCGTGAAGGAAGGCGGGGCCACGGCCGTGATGTCCGCATACAACCGGATCGGAACGACATGGGCCGGGGAGCACTACGGGTTGCTGACGACGGTTCTGCGTGAAGAGTGGGGGTTCAAAGGTTTGGTAGTTACCGACTATGACAGATTTTCGTTTATGGTTCCCGATATTGCGATTCGGGCAGGCAATAGTTTGATGATGACCACGCTCGGCGACAAACCGACGGAAGCGAGCACGTTGACGAATACCGGTAAACAGGCGATGAGAAGGGCGAGCCATGATATTCTTTATACGGTTGCGAACAGCAATGCATTGGCAATCAATGCGGCGCCGTATCCGTACTGGCTGCTGCTCCTCGGACTCGGAAACGTCGTTGTTCTGGGCTTGCTGACCCTTGGATTCTATAAAACGACACATCGAAAAACTCGCAAAGTTGATGTGAAGGAAACGCAAAATTTTTAGAAAAAACTAAGTCAACTAAAAGTTGCCTCCCCCTAACGATTGGTTGATAGTTATTTTGGCTGCGATGAAGTACCCTTAGCTAAGGGTACCCATCAACTTGCAATCATGAAAGCACATACAAAATTTTTGTGATTGTGGCAACTTGGTTTATTTACATAGGAGGCGAAGAAGTGGGCAAGTCAGGCAAAGGCAAGAAAACTTTTAAGGCATGGGCGGCATTATTTTTGGCGCTGGCCATCGGTACGGTTGTAACCGTTTCAATGGCATCGGTTGCAAAAACGATCCAAATTCTGCTCGTTGCGGCCGTTATTGTTTCCGTTGTTGTATTGGTTAGCGGTTTCATGTGGGCGAGACGGAACCCCACGGAGCGAAAAGGATTAAGAAGAACGCTGATGGCGCTGCTTAGTTTAGGGCTGGTCATCGTGATTGGCCTCGACGTGGCCGTATACAAGTATCAGGTTGTCGTTAACCAATACCTGACCAAAGCGAAAATCGATGAGGAGGCGCTGGCGAAAGCTTCTGCGGATTCCAAAGCGGTTACGGAGCAAATCGAAGACGAGGGGATCGTGCTGCTCGAAAATAAAGAGCATGCCCTGCCTCTGGATATGAACAACGCCAATGAGAAGAATGTAAATATTTTTGGCCAGGCTTCCGTAAAAATGATTTACGGCGGCAGCGGCTCCGGTTCGGGCGACGAAAGCGCGAACGTCACGATTCAACAGGGCCTGGAGAAGGCCGGGTTTAAGGTGAACAGCGAACTCACCGAGTTCTATAAAGCCCACGCCCCCGCAAAAAAGAAAACGGACACGTTTAACCTGGACGGCGGCGACTATACGCTCAGCGAACCGGCTACCGGCGATTTCAGCGAGGAACTGCTGAAGAATGCGGAGCAATTTTCCGATGTGGCGGTCATCGTGCTCTCCAGATCGGGCGGCGAAGGCGGCGACCTGCCGTTCGAAACGGCGGAATACGGCGGTTCCAAAGACCGCCATTACCTCGAGCTGTCGGAAGCCGAAGAAAAGATGATCGACATGGTCACTTCGCGCGATTTCGCGAAGGTGATCGTGGTGATCAACTCCAGCAACGCGATGGAACTCGGGTTCCTCGAAAACAAGGGAATCGACGCCGCGCTTCTGATCGGCGGTCCCGGCTCGACCGGCAACAACAGCGTCGGCAGCATTTTGGCCGGCAAGGTGAATCCGTCGGGCCGTCTGGTCGACACCTACGCTTACGATGTAACGACATCCCCGGCTTTTTACAATGCGGGCGACTTCAGGTACTTGAATACCAAACATAAATCCGTAGACAAATTCGGCAAAGAGAGCGAAAAATACCATGCTTTCGTCAATTACGCCGAAGGCATTTACGTCGGCTACCGCTATTATGAAACCCGGTACGTCGACAACGCGACAGGCCAAGTGGACGAGGCGGCGTACCGCAAAGCGGTTCAGTACCCGTTTGGTTACGGCTTAAGCTATACGAGCTTCACGCAAGAGATTACGGACTATCAAACCACGAACGATAAGATTACCGTCGAGGTTAAAGTGACGAATACCGGCGATACGGCCGGTAAGGACGTCGTGCAGCTGTACTACACTCCGCCTTATTATGAGGGCGGCATTGAAAAATCCCATGTCGTGCTGGGCGCGTTCGATAAAACGGAAATCCTCGAGCCGGGCGCTTCCGAGACGGTGACGTTGGAGATTCCGGTGGAAGACATGGCGTCTTACGACTACAAAAATGAAAAAGCGTATGTGCTGGAAGCGGGAACTTACGGGATCAAGCTGATGAAAAACGCCCATGAGGCAATCGACTCCAGAACGTATGAAGTGAAAAACACGATCGTATATGGCGGAGACAACAAACGTCCTTCGGATCAAGTCACGGCAACGAATGTGTTTGATGATGCGCTCGGCGGCTTGACCTATGTGTCCAGAGCCGATTGGGAAGGCACCTTGCCGGCCCAGCGGACTCCGGAAAAGGAAGCTTCGCAGGAACTGGTCCAGGCTTTGGAAAACAAGCAGGTGACCGACAATCCGGACGATCAGGATATCGTTTTTGCCAAACACGGTCTGGAACTGGAAGATATGGCCGGGCTGGACTATAACGATCCGAAATGGAACGAGCTGCTGGAGCAGCTGTCCGTTGAGGATATGGCGAAATTGATCGGGTTTGGCGGTTACGCAACCCAGCCCGTCGAGTCGATCAACAAGCCGGCTACAACCGATCTGGACGGCCCGGCCGGCATCAATGCGCTGCTCACCGGCATTAACGGCGTGCAGTTTATGAGCGAAGTGGTGTTGGCGTCGACGTGGAATGTGGAGCTTGCTCAAAAAATGGGCGAAGCTCTCGCTAACGAAGCGCTAGTTTACAGCGTGACCGGGATGTACGCGCCGGCCATGAACATTCACCGTACGCCGTTCTCGGGCAGAAACTTCGAATATTATTCGGAAGATGCATTCCTTTCGGGCAAGATGGGGTCTTACGTGGTGCAGGGAGCCGCTTCCAAAGGCGTGTATGCTTACATCAAACACTATGCCCTGAACGATCAGGAAACGAACCGCGACGGCGTGGCCGTATGGACCAATGAGCAGGCGGTTCGCGAAATCTACTTGAAGCCGTTTGAAATTTCCGTCAAGCAAGGGAAAACCACCGCGGTCATGTCCTCCTTTAACCGGATCGGCACGACATGGGCGGGCGAACATTACGGCCTGTTGACCACCGTGCTGCGCGATGAATGGGGCTTTAAGGGCATGGTCATCACCGACTGGGATATGTTCCCGCATATGGACGTGGACCGGGCGATCCGCTCGGGGGGCGACCTGATGTTGACGACGCTCGGCGATAAGCCGACGAAACTGAGCACGGACACGAATACCGGCAAACAGGCGATGCGCAAAGCGAGCCACAACATCCTTTATACCGTGGCGAACAGCAAAGCTCTGGAAATCAACGCCGCGCCGTATCCGTACTGGCTGCTGCTGCTCGGTCTCGGAAACATCATCCTTCTGGCCCTGCTGACCCTCGGGTTCTATAAAGCGGCGCACCGGAAGGCCCGCAAAATCGAAGCGGTTGAAACGCAAAACCAAAATATATAGATAGGCCTTAGGCGGTAGCTGATTAAGTCGGCTACCGCCCAAAGGCTAAAATGGGGTATTCGGAGATGAAACACAAACACTTGATAGAGCAGATGACATTGGAGGAGAAAGCTTCTTTAATGTCGGGGAAAGATTTCTGGCAGACGCAGGATATCCCGCGCCTTGGAATCCCGAGCATTTTTCTGGCGGACGGACCGCACGGCATTCGCAAACAAGCGGAAGCGGCGGACCATCTGGGCTTGAACCCGAGCCTTCCGGCCACCTGTTATCCGACAGCCGCGACCGTGGCCAACAGCTGGAATACCGAACTTGGAGAGAAGCTCGGCGAATATCTCGGCAAAGAGGCGGTCAGCCAAAGAGTGCATGTACTGCTGGGGCCGGGCGTAAATATGAAGCGAAATCCGCTGTGCGGAAGAAACTTCGAATATTTCAGCGAAGATCCGTATCTGGCCGGGAAACTGGCGGCGGCTTATATCCGGGGCATTCAGTCGCAGGGCATTTCCGCCTGCGTGAAGCATTTTGCCGCCAACAATCAGGAAGAAAGACGGATGTCGATCGATACGATCGTCGATGAGCGGACGCTGCGGGAAATTTATTTGACCGCGTTTGAAATCGCCGTGAAGGAAGGCGGGACCAAGACGGTAATGTCTTCCTATAACATGCTGAACGGCGAGTATACGAATGAGAACATTCATTTGCTGCGCGAAATCCTGCGCAAGGAATGGAATTTTGAAGGGGTTGTCGTCACGGATTGGGGCGGCAGCAATGACCGCGTGGCCGGCCTGATCGCCGGAAACGAGCTGGAAATGCCGACGACGGCCGGGGAAACCAATGCGGAAATTATCCGGGCCGTACAAACCGGGGAGATCAAGGAAGAAGTATTGGACGAATGCGTGAACCGGCTGCTTGAACTGATTTTTTCCACGGAGGAAGCGTTCAAGACAGCGGATAAACCACAGTTTGACGTGGATCGGCATCACCGCGCGGCCCAGGAAGCCGCCGAAGAATCCATCGTGCTGCTGAAAAATGAAGGCAGTATATTGCCGATTCATCATGGCGTGAAAGTAGCGGTCATCGGCGAGTTCGCCAAGGAAGCGCGTTATCAGGGCGCCGGCTCTTCGATCGTCAACCCGACCGTGCTTGACCACACTTTGGACGGTTTGGCGGAAGCGGGCTTGACGAGCGTCGGGTATGAACCCGGATTTGAGCGGTACGGAAAAAGAAACCGGGGGAAAATCGCCAAAGCGTGCGACCTTGCCAAGCAAGCGGATGTCGTGCTGTTATATATCGGCCTGGACGAGGTGACCGAAGCCGAAGGCCTGGACCGGCAAAACATGAAGCTTCCCGAGAACCAGGTCGAACTATTGAACGCCTTGTACCAGGTGAACCCGAACATCGTGGCGGTGCTATCCTGCGGCTCCGCGGTGGAAATGCCGTGGATCGGCAAGGTAAAAGGCCTGGTGCACGGCTATTTGAGCGGTCAGGCGGGAGCCAAAGCGATCCTTGGAGTACTGACCGGGAAGATCAATCCTTCCGGAAAATTGGCGGAAACGTATCCGCTCCGTTATGAGGATACGCCGTCCTATTATCATTTTCCAGGCAAGGAAGTCAGCGTAGAATACCGGGAAGGCCCTTATATCGGCTATCGTTACTATGATACGGCGAAGGTGGAGGTGCTTTTCCCGTTTGGATATGGCCTTAGCTATACGGCTTTTGCCTATTCCGATGTGCAGGTGGACCGGGATGGGGTCACTTTTAAAATCACGAACACGGGAAGCATGCCGGGGAAGGAAATCGCCCAGCTCTATGTCGGCTGCAAATCAGGGGATGTTTTCCGGCCCAATAAAGAACTGAAGGGATTTGCCAAGGTATTGGTCAATCCGGGCGAGACGGAAACGGTCACGATCCCGTTTGACGACAAGACGTTCCGTTATTTTAACGTAAAAACAAACGGTTGGGAAATTGAAGGCGGGGAATACGAGATTATGATCGGGGCTTCCAGTGCGGATATCCGGCTGACCGCAAGCCTTCACGTAGAAGGAACGGGAGCGCCGCTTCCTTACGAGCAGGCGAAGCTTCCTTCCTATTATTCGGGCCAAGCGAACCAAGTTGGCCAGGAGGAATTCGAACGCCTGCTTGGGCGGAAAGTCCCGGCTGCCGCCTGGGACCGCACGCAGCCGCTCGGTTACAACGATACGATTGCCCAATGCCAGTACGCCAAAGGCTTTGTTGCCAGATTGGCCTTTCGCCTGATGTCTTTTGCCCATTGGTTTTTGTGGAAAACGGGCAAAAGAAGCACGGCCAACCTGATCATGATGTCGGTCTATCATATGCCGTTTCGCGGCATTGCCAGAATGACCGGCGGGCTCGTGAACATGCCGATGCTGGACGGCCTTCTGATGATGGTTAACGGTCATTTCTTCAAGGGGCTTAAGTATTTTTTGAAAGAGAGAAGCAAGATGCTGAAGGCCGCCAAGACGAAGGTCGTCATACCAGCCCAAGCCACAAAAGGAGAAGAAATATGAGCGGTAGAAAAACAGCGGCCGGGCCGCTGGGCCTTTGGGCCCGATACAAAGAAAAACATCCCCATATTGCGCAGTTTCTGATATTCTTTATATTGAGCAATGGCATTACCGTCCTGCAGTTGTTTTTAATGCCCTTATTTAAGAGTCTGTTCGCCCGCACGTCTCTAGTAAACAGCAATTTTCAAATTTTGCAGTTTGGGCATAACTTTGACGGCAGCCTTTACTATGTATTCGATTATGCGGCGGGTCCGCTGGCCGCGGGCGGCGGAGGCGGCCTGGCCTATTTTCTCGCCGTGCAAATTACGATTGCGATCGCCCAGATTCTCAATTTTTTTGCGCAAAGAAGCATTACGTTCAAATCGAACAGCAACATTTGGCAGGCCGCGTTCTGGTACGTCGTCGCTTATATCGTGATCACGCTCGGCGCCGCAGCGGCTCAAGGCTTCTACAAAGCGCCGATCTACAACCTGTTCATCAATACGTGGGGATGGGGCGCCGCCGGCGAGACGACGGCCGACGTGATTACGATGATTATCAACAGCGCTATTTCGTTCTGGGTGTTCTTCCCGATTTTCAAAGTCATTTTCAAACAGGAACCCGAGAAGCAGGAATAGTTAAAGTGCGATTAAAGGTAGTGTGAGTTGAGTCATGAAATTATTATCCGTAGTTATCCCTTGCTACAATTCGCAAGACTACATGAGGTACTGCATCGAATCGTTGTTGCCTGGGGGAGAGCGGGTGGAACTGCTGATCGTCAACGACGGTTCCGCGGACCGGACCGGGCAAATTGCCGACGAGTATGCAAGCCGTTATCCCGGGATCGTCAAAGCGATCCACCAGGAAAACGGCGGCCACGGGGAAGCGGTCAACGCTGGGATTCGTCATGCGGCGGGCTTATATTTTAAAGTCGTCGACAGCGATGACTGGGTGGATGTCCGAGCGTATCTGAAAATCTTGGAGACCCTCAGCGCTCTAACCGGGGAAGATAAACATGTGGACATGCTGGTCAGCAATTTCGTCTATGAAAAAGAAGGCAAGAAGTACAGAAAAATCATGAAATACGACGATGTGCTTCCGGAAGGCCGGATTTTTACGTGGGATGATATCCAGTGTTTTCGCAAAGGCCAATACATGTTAATGCATTCCGTCATGTACAGGACGCAGCTTCTCCGGGATTGCCGGCTGGAGCTTCCGAAACACACCTTTTATGTCGACAATTTATTTGTGTACACCCCGCTGGCGCATGTCAAAACGCTGTATTATGTCAACGTCGATTTTTACCGGTATTTTATCGGCAGGGAAGGCCAGTCGGTTCAGGAGAGCATTATGATCCGGAGAATCGATCAGCAGATTAAAGTCAATAAACTGATGATTGACCAGGTGCAACTGGATAAGATCGAAAATCCGAACCTGCGCCGCTATATGTTCAGGCATCTGGAAATCGTCACTGTCGTATCGGTGATTCTATTGATCCGTTCGGGAACGGACGAACATCTTGAGAAGAAAGATGAATTATGGGACTATATTAAAAATAAAGATATGAAGCTGTACCAGGATCTGAAATACGGCCTGATGGGAAGAATGATCAATTTGCCCGGACGGGCCGGCCGCCGCATTTCCGTGGGGGCGTACAAGATTTCGCAACGATTGGTCGGATTTAACTAACGTGGGGAGCAGGGGCCTGTAGGGTGTCCTGCTTCTTTTCCTATATTAGAAAGTAGGGAGAATCTATAGTAGAATATCTTTGAATATACCGCCTATCATACAGAAGAGGAACCAAAGATGAAATATAAAGAGATCATTGCACAAATGACATTGGAAGAGAAAGCGTCTTTAATGTCGGGGAAGGATTTTTGGCAGACCCAGGACATCGAGCGCCTTGGCATTCAAAGTATATTTCTTGCCGATGGACCACACGGTATCCGCAAACAGGCGGTAGCGGCGGATAAGCTGGGCCTTAATGAAGGCGTGCCGGCCACTTGTTATCCCACGGCAGCGACGGTGGCCAACAGCTGGAACGTGGAGCTGGGAGAAACCGTAGGAGAGTATCTCGGGGAAGAAGCGATCGCGCAAAAAGTCAGCGTTCTGCTCGGGCCCGGCGTCAACATGAAGCGGAATCCCCTGTGCGGCCGGAATTTTGAATATTTCAGCGAAGATCCTTATTTGGCCGGTAAAATGGCGGCGGCTTACATTCGGGGCATTCAGTCGCAGGGCATTTCCGCTTGCGTCAAGCATTTTGCCGTCAACAATCAGGAGAAGCGGCGGATGTCGATCGATGCCATCGTCGATGAAAGAACGCTGCGGGAAATCTATTTGACCGCCTTTGAAATTGCGGTGAAGGAAGGCAAAACGAAGGCGATCATGTCTTCTTACAATAAATTGAACGGTACCTACACGAACGAGAACTTACATATTATGCAGGATATTTTGCGCGGCGAGTGGGGGTACAAAGGGGTTGTGATCACGGATTGGGGCGGGAGCAACGACCGTGTGGCCGGACTTTTGGCCGGAAATGAACTGGAAATGCCGACGACCGCGGGCGAAACCGATCGGGAGATTGTCCAGGCCATTCGCAGCGGAAAGATCCCGGAAGAAGTATTGGACGAAAACGTGAACCGGCTGCTTGAGCTGATTTTTACCAGCGGAGAGGCTTTTCGGCGGCCGCATTTGGAGTTTAATGTGGAGTATCACCACCGGATGTCCCAGAAGGTCGCGGAAGAGTCGATCGTGCTGCTGAAAAACGAGGGGAATATTTTACCGCTCAAATTCGGCAAAAAAGTGGCGGTGATCGGCGATTTTGCGGAAAACGCCCGGTTTCAGGGAGCGGGTTCCTCCATCGTCAATCCGACCATTTTGGACCACACCCTCGATTGTTTCGAACAGTCGGGCATCGTCAGCATCGGCTATGAACCCGGTTTTGAGCGCTACGGCAAGAAGGACCGGAAAAAAATCGAAAAGGCCTGCGCCCTCGCGGCGCAAGCGGATGTGGTTCTGCTGTATATCGGTCTGGATGAAGTGACGGAGGCGGACGGCCTGGACCGGCAGAGCATGGGGATTCCGGAGAATCAGATCGAACTGCTGGACGCTTTGCACCAAGTGAACCCGAATATCGTGGCGATTCTGTCCTGCGGTTCCGCGGTGGAAATGCCGTGGATCGGCAAGGCGAAAGGGCTGCTGCACGGATATTTGGGCGGGCAGGCCGGAGCCAGGGCGATCCTGCGGGTGCTGTCGGGAGACGTCAATCCATCGGGCAAGCTGGCGGAAACGTACCCGCTTCGCTATGAGGACACCCCGTCCTCCCGGTATTTTCCCGGCAATGAAACGACCGCCGAGTACAGGGAGGCCGTCTATATCGGTTACCGCTATTACGATACGGCGGACGTCGACGTGCTTTTTCCTTTCGGATACGGACTGAGCTACACCACGTTCGAGTATTCCGACCTGCAGGTCGATAAGGCGGGGGTGACGTTCAAGCTGACCAATACCGGCGCCGTTGCCGGGATGGAAGTCGCCCAGCTTTACATCGGCTGCAGCTCCGGGGAAATTTTCAGGCCCCGCAAGGAATTAAAGGGGTTTGTCAAAGTGTTTATCAATGCCGGCGAATCCAAGACGGTGTATATTCCGTTTGACGACAAGACGTTCCGCTATTTTAACGTAAAAACAAACGGGTGGGAAATCGAAGAAGCGGACTATACCATCATGGTTGGCGCATCGAGCGCGGACATCCGGTTGACGGATACCCTATTTGTGGCGGGAACGGCAGCGCCGGCGCCTTATGACAAAGCGAAGCTTCCGTCCTATTATTCGGGCCGGATCACCGATGTCGGCACCGCGGAATTCGAAAACCTGATCGGGAGAAAGGTGCCGGTTTCCACCTGGGACCGGTCGAAACCGCTGGGGTACAACGATACGATTGAGCAGTGCCAGTATGCGCAGGGCGCCTTCGCCAGGCTGGCCTATCATGCCATTGTGTTTGCTTACTGGTTCCTGAGAAAAATAGGCAAACGCAGCACGGCGAATCTGATCATGATGTCGGTTTATCATATGCCGTTTAGAGGAATCGCCAGAATGACCGGCGGCGTGGTTAATATGCCGATGCTGGACGGGATTCTGCTGATCGTTAACGGGCATTTCTTTAAAGGACTGGCCCATTATTTAAGGGAAAGAAAAAGAAAGCTGAAGCGGATAAAGACGAAATCATAATCGTTAACGGAAGGAGCAAGGATGGAGATGTCGAAACCTGTAATGAACATCGCATTAGTGTGCGGACCGGATTGCGATATGGAAACACAGGCGGTGCGCGCCGCGCTGGAGCTTTTTGGCGCGCGGGTGTTTACGTATTGGATCGGCCGGCCCAACGATTTGATTGCCGTCCTGTCGGGGGAGGACCTGTACGCCGGGACGGATATGATCGTCCTCAGTTTTCACGGCGATGAAGGGAAATTCATCATGCCGGAATTGGGCGAGGACGTTTACGAGGAAGGGGAGCCGCAGGGTGACTTCGGTCCGGTCGAGGTTTTGCGCTATGCCAAGCTGGACGGGAAGATCGTCATCGGCAACGGGTGCACGCTCGGCGACAAGAAACTGGCCCGGGCGTTTCTCGGCCGCGGCTGCCGCATCTACATCGGCCCGGACGATTATCCGGACGGCAATGATGCGCTAATGTTCGTGCTGAGATTTTTCTATGAAATGATCCAGAATGGAAAGAGCGTGGAAGAGGCTTACGCCCTGGCCGTAACGATGAGCGAGGAGCTGCCGATGTACCGGTTGTACCAAGGTTCCGAGTTGATTTAATGCTAAAATGTTGTCAAAATGATTAATAGTTGGTTTCAAGGAGTGGTGTCATGTCTGTTACGATTCAAGATATTGCCAAAGAGGCCCAGGTTTCGGTCGCAACCGTTTCCAGAGTGATCAATAATTCCAAAGCGGTTAGTCCGGAGCTGAAAAAAAGAGTAAATGATGTAATTCAAAAAAGAAACTTTAAGCCGAATTCCTTGGCAAGAGGTTTAATCATGAATCAAACCAACATTATCGGGATCATCGTTCCGGACATTTCAAATCCGGTATTCGGTGCCTTGACCAGGGGGATTAACAGCTTCTGCCAACAGAAGGGTTATACTTTAATGGTCTGCGAATCGGGGGGACAACAGGAGAAGGAAATCGAATTATTAGGGATATTGGCCAATAAAAAGGTTGATGGGGTTTTGTTTGCGGGAGTCGACGTGAATTCCACCTTGGTGGAAGAAATGAAAAGGAAAGAGTACCCCATCGTCCTGGTTACCCAGGAGGCTTCGGAAGGAGATGAAGTGATTCACACGGTCACTCATGACAATATCAAGGCTACGTATGATGCGGTCTCTTTTCTTATTGAAAACGGGCATACAAAAATAGCATTTATAGGCGGTCCGGAAAACGATTATTCATCCGGGCAAAAACGTTTAACAGGGTATGAGCTGGCGCTGAAGGAACACAACATTGAAGTTCCGGATTCTTATATCGAGCATGGGAACTTTTCCTTCGAATCCGGGTATGATTGTATGAAAAAAATATATGAGGAAAACAGCATTCTGCCAACCGCCGTCATGGTATGCAACGATGTTATGGCGATTGGGGCTATCCGGTTTTTGAAAAATGCGAAGGTTTCGGTACCTGCCGATATTTCCATTATGGGGTTCGATGATTTGGAGTTCGGTAAATATTTCAGCCCCGAATTGACAACGGTTCGAATCTCTTACTTCGATGAAGGGCTGAAAGCAGTCAAAACTCTGTTCAAGCTGATCCATCAGAAGCAGCAGGCCATACCGAAAACTCAATTTATTCCGCACAAAATCATAAGAAGAATTAGTGTGCGCAAAATATCTCTTTGAAAGGCACAAAATTTCTATTGATTTTTACCAAAAATTCGAGGTATAATATACCCACATCAGGAAAAGGTTTTCCTGAAATTGATTCGGAAAACCTTGCTTCTGGGGAAATAAGGGGGGATTAGCGGTAAAAATGAGTGCCATTTTTTTGAGTATTAGGAAAAGGTTTTCCTGAAACGAAATCAAAAGGGGGAATACATTTTTTTTAGCCATTAAAGAAAGCGTTTCCTATTTTTTTGTCGGAAGTTTGCAATCTATACTTAGATGGGGGTACTTTCATGACACTGTTAAAAGGGAAAAAATTGTGGTTGCCTTTAATTGCGGGTTCTCTTGTTTTTTCGTTGGCAGGATGCGGCGGGAATTCGGCCAAAACGGAGCCGGCATCAAACGGAGCAAAGGACCCGGTGACCATCACCTTTTCGTTTGACCAAGGAATCGGGCAGCCGGCGCAAACGCTTGTCGATGAATATAACGCAAGTCAGGATCAATACGTTGTCAAAACGAAAATCCTGCCGCAGGACGCCAATGTGGTCCACGATGATTTTGTGAACAAGCTGGCCTCCGGCGATAAGAGCGTGGACGTTATGGCTTTGGATGTCGTTTATGTGGCGGAGTTTGCGGCGGCCGGGTGGTTAACCGATCTAACCCCGTATTTTGATCAAGCGACGCAGGATAAATATTTGCCGGGTACCATTGAAACGGCAACATACAACGGTCAACTTGTCGCTTTTCCGTGGTTTACAAATGCAAGCGCTCTCTTTTACCGTAAAGACGTGCTTGATCAATTGGGTGTAGAACCTCCTACTACGTATCAAGGCTGGATGGATCTGCAAAGTAAAGTGCAAGGCATGAACGATGTTCAATACACAGGGGTTTTTCAAGCGGCTCTGTCCGAAGCGTTGGTATGCAACTGGGTTGAATATGTAGCCAACAACGGTGGAGAGATCCTGGATGCATCAGGCAAACCGGTTGTCAATTCGGAAAATAATATCGAAGCGACGCAAATCATGCTTGATATGGTCAAAAGTTATGCTCCTCAAGGTGTAACAACTTATACCGAGCCGGAAAGCGAGCAGGTATTCTTGGACGGCAAAGCGCTTTTTATCCGGGATTGGTCCGGATTCTGGAGCCAAGCCAACAAAGAAGGTTCCAAGGTAAAGGATAAAGTGGGTGTTGCCGCTCTGCCGGTTGGTCCTAAAGGAACCGAGTCGCATTCCACTTTAGGCGGTCTGAATTTGGTGATCAATAATTCCATCGATGACGAGCATAAAGCGGCTGCCGTCGACTTTATCAAATATTTGTCCAGCGAAAGCGTACAGAAGAAAATGAATCTGATCGCGGCCCAACCGCCGGTGTTAAAAGAGGTTTATCAAGATCCCGAAGTTTTGAAAGCGAATCCATTTTACGCGGATTTCTATGACATTATTATGAATGGGAAAGCAAGACCGATGTCTCCTCATTATTCTAGAGTTTCCGATTCGATTCAACGTAATATCCATGCGGCGCTGTCGGAACATATCGATATTAAAACGGCTTTGGACACCATCCAAACCGACCTCGAAGCATTAAGCAAATAAAGAAATAGACGGACATGGACTGTAGGCAGGGTATATAAAGTTGAATAATTATTTAGTTCAACTTAAATACCCGCTCTGCTGCAGTCCATGCCGCCAGAAGGAGTTAATGAGGGAATGAAGAGTTTACAGCAAAGAAAGGAAACTAGAGATGCCTGGCTGATGATGTTCCCTGCGCTAATCATTTTATCGGTCATTGCGGTTTATCCGATTTTAAGGACATTTTGGTTAAGTCTGCATGAAATGGTGTTAACGGATCCGGGCTCGGGATATCCATTTGTCGGTTTGAAAAATTATTCCGATATCTTTCGGGACGAACGAGCGGGGGCTTCCATATTTTTTACTTTTAAATTCACGCTTACGACTGTTTTTTTAGAATTAATCGTCGGTTTTGCTGCGGCGATGATTATGAACAAAACGTTTAAAGGCAGAGGAATGGTTAGAGCGGCGATTCTGATCCCATGGGCGATTCCGACCACCGTATCGGCCCTGATGTGGAAATTTATATATAACGACCAGTACGGTTTGTTTAATGATGTGCTGTACAGACTTGGGATGATCGACGGCTATAAAGCCTGGTTAAGCACGGAAAGCGGTACATTTATGGCGCTGGTTATTGCGGATGTCTGGAAGACGGCTCCGTTTATGGCGCTGCTCATCTTGGCGGGGCTGCAAATGATTCCCGGCGATTTGTATGAGTCGGCGAAAATCGACGGCGCCAATGCTTTTCAGGCGTTCGTAAAAATTACTTTGCCGATGGTCAAGAGCACCGTGCTTGTCGCTCTTCTTTTCAGAACGATCGACGCGTTCAGGGTATTCGATTTGGTTTCCGTAATGACCGGCGGGGCGAACGGTTCGGAAAGCGTATCTTTATATGCTTACGCCCACCTGATGAAATTCCTGAATTTCGGCTATGGTTCAGCGCTGTCGATTCTGATCTTCTTGGTCGTATTTGCCATTAGTCTAATTTATATGAAATTAATCGGTAAAAATCTGGCCTAATATTTTCGGAAAGGAGGGAAGCTTCAATGGATTTGAAAATATCACGGACGTTAAAGTCGAGCTTATTATATGTCATGGTTTTGATCTTTTTAGGCTTTATTTTGCTGCCCTATGTCTGGCAATTTTTAACCTCGATCAAACCGCTTGCGGAAATATCGGCGATCCCTGCCAAATGGGTGCCCAGCAAAATTAACGTAGAATATTATTTCAATGTGTTTCAGAAACATCCGTTTGCCAGGTATTTATTCAACAGTGTGATTGTAGCAACGATGACTACGGTTGTAAGCATTTTAATCGGCGCATCGGCATCCTATGCCTTGGCGAGACTGCGCTTTAAAGGGAAAAAAGTCATCCTGCTGTCCATCCTGACGATTTCCATGTTTCCGACGATTTCCACAGTCAGCCCTTTATTTTTAATTTTGAAAAATATGAACCTGCTAAATACGTATGCCGGGCTAGTTATCCCTTATACTACATTCGCCTTGCCCATGGCGATCTGGTTATTAACGAATTTCTTCAGTCAACTGCCGAAGGGCTTCGAGGAAGCGGCAACCATTGACGGTTGTTCCAGATTGCAAACTTTTTTCAGGATTATGCTGCCGCTCATTAAACCCGCTACTTTTTCGGTTGCTCTATTGGTTTTTATCAATGCTTGGAATGAGTATATTTACAGTTTGACTTTTATGACGGACGACAGCATGAGAACGGTGCCGGTTGGGATTGCGCTGTTTCCCAGCAATTATGAACTCCCATGGGGCGACATGGCGGCGGCGTCGATTGTCGTAACGGTTCCGCTCATTGCGTTGGTTTTAATATTTCAGCAGAAAATCATTGCCGGCTTAACCTCCGGGGGGATTAAAGGATAAAACATCAAAGGGAGAATGAGGATGAGCAAAATAAGATTTGGGCTTATAGGTTCGGGGTGGAGAGCCGAATTTTACATTCGTATTGCAAAGGCCATTCCCGAGAAATTCGAATTAACCGGGGTGGTCATACGAAATCGTGAAAAAGGGGAGGAGTTTGCCCGAAAATTCGGAGTAAACGTCGTCCAATCGTTGGACGAGCTGCTCAAAAGCCAGCCCGATTATGTGGTGTTATCCGTCAAAAGAGGTTTTGTTACCGATTATTTAATCGACTTATTTAAAAGAGGAATCCCCGTATTGTGCGAGACACCTCCGGGAGAAACGATGGAAGCGTTGGAGGAGCTGTGGGAACAGTCCAACAAATACAACGCCAAGGTTCAGATTGCCGAGCAATACTTTGCACAGCCGCTGTATGCCGCTTGGTTAAAGGTGATTCAAGACGGCAAACTCGGAGAAGTCAGCAATATGAATCTCTCGTCCTTGCATGGGTATCACGGCGTCAGCATCATCAGAAAATTTTTGAACGCAGGTTATGAAAATTGTATAATCCACGGGAAAAGGTTTTCCTTCCGAGTGACGGAAACCTATGGGCGTGAAGGCATGGACTTTGACGGGAAGATTTTTTCCTGTACAAGGGACCGTTTGACTTTGGAATTCGAAAATGGGAAGGTCGCGTTTTTTGATTTTTCCGATCCGGCCCAGTACCACTCGTTTATCCGTACCCGCCAACTGACCGTGCAAGGCGTAAGAGGCGAAATCGATGACTTGACCGTGCGATATCTTACGCCTAGCAACGTGCCGGTAACGCAGGAATTAAACCGTATCGACTTAGGCAAATACAACAACCAGGAATGGTCTCACTACGGAATCATGTTGGGTGAAGAGTTCGTTTATAGGAATCCGTTTGCGAACGCTCGATTGAACGATGATGAAATCGCCGTGTCCACCTGCTTGGAGCGGATGGGCGCATACTTGGCCACTGGAACCGAATTTTATTCATTAAAAGAAGCGCTGCAGGATACTTATATTTCTCTGATGATGGACGCGGCGCTTAAAAATCCGCATCAAGAAGTAAAAACGACAACAAGAGTATGGGCTCATTAAGCGGATTTCGGGGGACGGACATGTTGAATTTTGATCATCCAATCGAGCTTCAAAACAGCAACGGCAACGATCTGTTCATGGCGGGAGAAATTCTGATCGATATGATATCCGCGGATTATACGGATGATTTTACGTGCAGCACATACCAGAGATTTTTTGGCGGATCGCCCTCCAATATTGCGATGAACGCCAAGAAATTAGGGATTCAGGCTATTGTTGCGTCGGCGGTGGGGGGAGATGGCTTAGGCTCCTATTTAATCAATGAGTTAAAAAACGCCGGCATAGACACGGGGTGTGTTCAAAGATTAGCGGATTACTCCACGAGCATGGTCGTCGTAACCAAAAGCCAAGCCACGCCGACTCCTGTGTTTTACCGGGGCGCGGACTATCATTTGTCTTACACCGAGGAGCTTGAAGCGGCTTTGCTAAATTCCAAAATCGTACATTTCTCCTGCTGGCCCCTATCCAGAACACCGGCGAGGGACACCATTGAAAAGATCATAACAACAGCTCAAATGAATCGATTATTGGTCTGTTTTGATCCAAACTATCATCCGATGTTATGGGAGAACGGCGAGGACGGAGTACGGTATGTGAAGTCCCTCCTCGGAAGGGTGGATATTGTAAAGCCGTCCGCAGACGATGCGGAAAGATTGTTTGGCAAACAAACGCCCGAATATTATATGGAAACGTTCCTGGAGCTTGGCGCCAAACTCGTCATCCTGACCTTGGGAAAAGACGGCGCCCTGGTTTCCAACGGTTCGGAAACCGTCCGCTTCGACACCTTGGCCACCGAGGTGGCGGATACGACGGGGGCGGGAGATGCTTTTTGGTCGGGATTTTACGCGGCGGTGGTGCAAGGGCATACGATCAGACAAGCCTTAACCCTGGGGTTTGCGGTCAGCGCCTATAAATTGAAATATACCGGCGCCATTGCCGATTTGCCAAAGCTGGAAGTCATAAAAGACATGTATGGATTACGGGAGGAATAAAAAGTGGCGGTCCATAATCAAGTGCAACTGATCACGTATCCGGATTCGTTAGGAGGTGATTTAAAAACGCTCAACCGCGTTCTTTCCGCGTATTTTCCGGATATTTTTAAAGGCGGGGTCCACATTCTTCCGCCGTTTCCTTCCTCGGGAGACCGCGGTTTTGCTCCGCTTACGTATCTGGAGATTGATCCGCACTTCGGCACCTGGGACGATGTCAAAGCGATTGGCGAAAACTTTGACGTATTGGTCGATTTGATGGTCAATCATATTTCGCGGCAGTCGGAGTATTTTCAGGATTTTCTCGCAAAAGGCCGAAAATCGGAGTACGCTGATTTTTTTATTACGCTGGATAAGATTTGGCGAGACGGAAAACCGGTACAAGCGGATATTGAAAAAATGTTCTTGCGCAGACCGCTGCCGTATTCGGCCTATACCATCGGAGAAACCGGCCAGGAAGAAAAGGTGTGGACGACGTTTGGAAAAACCGATCCCTCCGAACAAATCGATTTGGATATAAACTCGCCGCAGGTCAAGCAGCTGTTTACCGATTTCTTTATGCATTTTAAAAGGCATCATGTGAAAATCGTACGTCTTGACGCTGTCGGATATGTCGTTAAAAAATTGGGCACGAGCTGCTTTTTCGTGGAGCCGGAGATCTACGAATTTCTCGATTGGATCAAAGGGCTTGCCGATTCCTTGGACATTGAATTGCTGCCCGAAGTGCACGCGCATTACTCCGTCCAGTACAAACTGGCGGAACGGGGCTACTGGATTTACGATTTTATTTTGCCGTACCGGATCCTGGAAGCATTCATTAATAAATCGGGGGAATCGCTGAAGCAATACTTGAGGACTCGTCCGCCTAAACAGTTTACGATGCTGGATTGCCATGACGGCATTCCGGTCAAGCCGGATTTGGACGATTTGCTGGATACCCAAGAAGCGAGGAAATTAGTCGATATCTGTTTGGAAAGAGGAGCGAACCTAAGTTTGATTTTATCGGACGAGCATAAAGCCGAGGATGGTTTTGATGTTCATCAAATCAGGTGCTCGTACTACTCCGTTCTAAATGGCGATGATGATGCCTATTTGGCGGCGCGGGCGCTGCAGTTCTTTACGCCGGGCGTGCCCCAGGTTTATTATGTCGGACTGCTGGCCGGGGAAAACGACCTGGAAAATGTGAAAAAAACCGGGGAAGGGCGGGAAATCAACCGCCACAATTTTACCCTTGGGGAAATCGAACAGGCTTTGGAAAAAGCAGCGGTTCAGAGATTGTTGAAATTGATCCGGTTTCGCAATGAATATGCGGCGTTTAACGGGGAGTTTCAAGTGCTTGACTCCGCGGCGGATGAAATTCGGCTTTCCTGGCAAAAGGATGAAACGCGGTGTACCTTGTTCGTTGATCTTAAAACGAATCAGTCGGTCATCGATTATACGGATGAAAATGGAGCTATGAAACAATATTTTATATAACAGAGGATGTGCTAGAGATGACAGTATTGCCGATTCATAATCACGGGTTGAACGCAAGCCGGCTCATTTTTGGATGTATGGGGCTTGGCGGAGGCTGGAGCCGGGATCCCATTCAAACAGAACATGTAAAGCAGGCGCATGAAGCGGTGGAGACGGCTTTGGGCAGCGGAATCAATATGTTTGATCATGCGGATATTTACGCGTACGGAAAAGCCGAGACCGTCTTTGGCCAGGTGTTGCAGGAAAAACCGGAGTTAAGAGAAAAAATGATCATTCAATCCAAATTAGGAATTCGCTTTCCGGATGAAGTCAGGGGCATTCCGGCGCGTTATGATTTTTCCAAGGCCTATATTTTGGAGAGTGTGGATGGGATTCTTTCCAGACTGGGGATTGACTACTTGGATATTCTGCTCTTGCATCGTCCGGATGCGCTCATGGACGCGCGGGAAGTAGGGGAAGCCTTTCATCGGTTAAAGGCAGCGGGAAAAGTCCGCTATTTTGGCGTTTCCAATATGAGCGCCGGGCAAATTCGTTTATTGCAGGCCCATTGCAGTGAAAAGCTGGTGATAAACCAACTGGAGCTGAGCTTGCACAAAATCGGCTGGCTTGAAACCGGCATCCACGTGAATCAAGACGCGGCGAAGGGCAACATCTTTCCCGAGGGCACGCTCGAATACTGCCAATTGGAAAACATTCAGCTCCAAGCCTGGGGTTCGCTGGCCAAAGGCTTATATTCAGGAGCCAGCCTGGAGAATGCCAGCGAAAGTGTGAAAAATACGGCTCAACGGGTTAAACGGCTGGCGGAAGAGAAGCAAGCATCGCCGGAAGCGATCGTGCTTGCGTGGCTGATGAAACACCCCGCCGCCATCCAACCGGTCATCGGAACAACCGCCCCATCCCGAATTAGGGCGTGTGCGGAAGCCGAAAACATCGTATTGAGCCGTGATGAATGGTACAGTTTATACGTTAGTTCTCGAGGCGTAGGTTTGCCTTGATTGGAATCATTCCGACTTAAACGAACAAACGCTTGGGCCTGATGTGCCCAAGCGTTTTCTTTTGCCGAGGGAACTACTGCAAAGCTATTGCTGCGCCTTCACATATTCCGCCGATTTGATCCCGGCTTGGCGGCCGAAAATGATGATTTCCGCCACGGAGTTGCCGCCGATCCGGTTTTGGCCGTGCAGGCCGCCGGTTACTTCGCCGGCTGCAAACAAGCCCGGAATGGCTTGGCCTGCTTTATTCAACACTTCCGTGTTGGTGTTGATTTTTACGCCGCCCATCGTGTAGTGGATGCCGGGGCCGATTTTGATGGCGTAGTATGGACCCGCGGACAAGTCGTTGTCCATCCCGGTCGTTCTGGCGAACTCGGCGTCGTTTTTGTTTTTCACCGCGCCGTTCCACGTATCCAGCGTCGTTTGCAACGCATCCGCCGGCACGCTCATTTGCCCGGCCAATGCCTCGATGGAATCCGCTTGGAGCACAAAGCCCATCTTTTCGTATTGCTCGATCGCTTTCACGCGCGATTTGACGCCGGAATCGAATACGAGATAAGCGGATTTTTCCGGCAGTTTATTAATCGCCGCCGTGACATTGTCCCGGGTGTCCATCTCGTTGGTGAACCGTTTGCCTTCGCTGGACACGAGGATGGCGCCTTCTCCGCGAACGGCTTCCCCGATCAGATACGATTTTTCCTGCTGCACGGTCGGGTGAACCTGGATTTGATCCATATCGACCGTCGTGCCGCCGAGTTTCTCGATCATCTGAATGCCGTCGCCGGTGCTGCCGGTCTGGTTCGTGGTCACATATCCTTGCAAATCCGGCCGCACCTTGGAGATCATGTCCATATTGGCGCCGAAACCGCCGGTCGTCACGACAACGGCATCCGCGGCGATCGTTTTTTCATCCGTTTGGTTGAAAAGAACTTTAACGCCATTTACTTTGCCGTCTTTTTCCGTAATCTCCTTGACGTCGGCGTTCACGAACAGCGGGATTCCTTGTTCTTTGACGTTCTTCAGCAAGCCGTTGACAAGGTATTGCCCGACGGCGGAGCCGTCTTCGGGACGGTGGGTGCGTTTTTCGCTCATCCCGCCCGTAATCGTAATATTGTTCAAGCGGATTCCGATCGAATCCAGCCAATCGATCGCCGCCGCGGAATTGTCCACGAAGAAGCGGAGCATCTCTTTGTCGTTGGTGCCATGGCCGCCCTTTAACGTCTCTTCATAAAATAAATCGTTGCTGTCTTCAATGCCTTGCTCTTTTTGGAATTTTGTTTGGGAAGCGTTCATCCCCGACGAAGCTTTCGTCGTATTTCCGCCGGCCACCGGCATTTTCTCGAAAATTACCGGATTCATCCCGCCGGCTTTCGCTTCAAGCGCGGCCGTCATCCCGGCGCCGCCCGCGCCGACGATGATGAGATCGTATTTGTCCTTAAGCTGGTCGATTGGCGTATAGCTATTCGTTTCGGACGCGCCCGAGACGGCTTCGGCTTCTTTGGCCGTGTCCTTGTTCCCGGCGTTTTGGCTCTGGTTTTGGCCTTGGGTCTGGTTTTTGGTCTGATTTTGGTTCCCGCCGCCGCATCCCGCCAGTACGAGAACGAGCGAGAGAACGAGGATCAGCGCTGTTGTTGTTTTCTTGGTCATGATTACCCCTCCACTTTCTATGCCTGTTGTTCCCGTTTACTATACCATGATTGCTTGCAAAGTTTTGTGAACAAATTCACAAACCATGTGAAACAATTCATAGTCCCGAAAGCAAACAACGCCGCCAATTTTAATCGGCAGCGTTGTTTGCTTATTTCTTCTTGGCAGGTGTCCATTTGTGTCCGCAGTTCATACAGCCGTTTACAATCGTGCTTCTTCCGACAAAGCCAACCAATATGCTGACAGGCAATGAAAAGAATATAAAAACGAGTCCGAGGGGCCCCAAAAAGCCAAAAGCCTTAGCTGTGTGTATATTGGCGGAAATGAACATCACGCCGCTAAGCACAAAGAGGAAAACGCCGAAAAGAATCATAGTGATAAGACAGGTAAACAGGTAGGCGAAGCTGTACCCCCGCTTGTTGGCGACGATCTGCGGAGATTTGCATTTCCGGCAGACAACGGTCTTTTGGTTTGCGCTGCTGGCCGGATATCCCGCTCCTGCGGACGCAGCGGCGGACGCGCGGCTTGGCGTATTGCCGGCCGCTCTGGCCTGCCCGCCGGCCGTTCGTCCGGCTTGAGGCGCGGATGATCTTTGCGCCGGGCTTGCGGTTGGTTTCGATGGACGTTGCACTTCCGTAGATTCCCTCCAATTCACAATTCCAGGTCTATAGACCTATTCGACAAATGCTTCCAAAATCCTTCTAAAGACTGACCGTAACCTGGTTCCTGCCGTTATTTTTGGACTTGTACAAGGCCGTATCGACGGATTCGATAATTTGCTCTTTCACAATGTCCGATGATTGGGTCGCGACCCCTGCCGAGAAGGTCATCGTAATAGGTTCACCGCGCTCTTCCGGAACCGGAATGGAGGTCTCGCGAACGGTTTTGAGCAGCCTGATGCCGATTTTTTCCGCTTCCTGAAGCTCGGTCTCAGGCATTAATACGGCGAATTCTTCTCCGCCCCAGCGGGCCACAACATCGGTATCCCGCACATGGCTTTCCAGTTGCTTGGCTATCGTCGACAGCACCAGGTCCCCAAAGGGGTGACCGTATGTATCATTGATGTCCTTAAAATGATCCAGATCGATCAGCATTAACGAAAGCGGGCGGCCATAACGATTGGAGCGAATGATTTCTTCGTCAAGACGCCGCTCAAAATGCCTGCGGTTCGCCAGCTTGGTCAGATCATCGGTCACCGATAGCTCGTACAATTTCTTCTCAGCGATTTTTCGGTCGGTAATATCATTTAATACGACGATAATGCCGCTCACCAGTCCGTCATCTTCGACGGGATAGGTATCCGCCAAAAACGTGGAAGTCCCCTGGCCGTCCGGAAATTGGAGTTCTAACTGCTCCGTTTTTTTGCGCCCGGCCAATAGCTGGAAGATTTGATCCACCGCTTCGCCGGATACTTTTGCGCCGACTTCCCAAAAAAAGTGCTCCAACACCTCGTCTTGTTTCATTCTCAAAAGCCGGCACATCGCCGGATTGCACAAGTCGACTTTTCCGGTGCGGTCGATTCCGATCATTAAGGCGCGGGAGTTTTCCACGAAAATGTTCTGCTTGTTGATGAGCCTGGACCTTACTTTCAGCGCCCGATTCATGATGAAGATGAGCAGCGTGCAGATCCCCACCTCCAACACCCCCGAAAAAACCGCATCGATGTGGATTGCGCTCAGGCGGGAAAGAACGTTGATCGCGCTGATCGCGACGCAGGACAACAAGACGATGATCGACTCTTTGAGCGAGAAAAACAATAACACCAGAATGATGGGCACGATAAAAATCTCAACGCTGAACACGTGGGCCGAGTGTTGAGTTCTGAGAAAATCCCAAGCGTAGCTTAACACGAGAATAATGCCAAGCATCAGGCGAATCGCGAAATTTCTTTTCCTTGGGAACGATTTCATCCATAGAGGCGAGGCTACGAAATAGGTAAACACGATCAGGAGCGCGATGGCGAGCAATTGGATCGGCAGCGAAATATGCCCGTAAAACTTGATTTCGATGAAAAGAAAACACGCATATAATAAAAGAACGGCGGCGTTCTTTAAAATGTTGACGATGATATTTTTTATTTTCTCCATCTCCTCGGACAACCATGTTCATGTCGAAAATTGTAGCCTCCCGGAAAGGGGTACGTCAATGAAAATCTTTGATCCGAGGGACATAGTTTCCAAGCGGGAGCATCCGCTCATTTCCTCCCGAATGACATGTTTACCGCTGGAGAGATAGTCTCGCGGCTTACATTTCCTTTTGGTATTTGTTCATATAATAAAGGCCGATTGCGGTATGGAGCAGGAAAACGGCTACCACCGCCAGCGTGACCCATAAAGGGGCTGAAATGAGGATCGTCATGTAAGCAATGCCCATAATGAGCCAATGGGTGATGTCGCCGGCTTTCGCTTTGGCCCGATAGCGGATCATCGTGTTCCGCTCATCACTTATTTCGATTTCCGTCTGCTTTACGAGCTCGGGACTCCTGGATTCAAACCGTTTCATATAGAGCTGCGCCACACTCATCCCGATCAATCCCGCCCCGACGCCGACCAGCATTCCGGATACGGCTTTTACCTCTTCGCTTTTGAAACCGAAGCTGGCCGCGATGCAGCAAATGCCCGCGATTAACGCAGCTATATAAACCGATGCTTTTATCTTCATGATGTCTCCTCCTCATAGATGAAAATGTCTTCAATACTCATACCGAAGTAGCGGGCAATCTTGAAGGCCAGGATGATGGACGGATTGTACCGCCCGTTCTCCAGCGAGCCGATCGTTTGCCGTGAGACCTTGAGCGCAGCAGCCAGATCTTCCTGACTAATCCCGTCCCGTTTGCGTATTTCCTCAAGCCTGTTTTTCACAGATTCACCTCAAATGCTTGAAATGGAAAGTTAACTTTACATCAAAACTAACACACTCAAACGCGAAATGTCAAGTTAGCTTTCCATTTCGTTATTTACCCTAACTGGCCGGTTGAACTCTTTTGGCGTGAATTAGCGTCATTTCGGTCGGGTTAAGCCGGGAAATACTAAGGAGGGAGGAGTATGGGGTGAACTCCCATACTCCTCCCTCCCTTTGCGTCCAACGTTGAAGTCAGATTCATACGACTACGCTGCCAGCGTTATTCTTACATAGCTTCCATCTTCTGCGCCGTGTAAAGGCGGTAGTAGAGGCCGCGGCGGGCGATCAACTCGTCGTGCGAACCGCATTCGGCGATGCCCTTGTCCGAGACGTACATGATCCGGTCGCAGTTCTTCACGGTGGACAGCCGGTGCGCGATGATGAACGAGGTGCGCCCTTTGAGGAGCTCGTTCAAGCCTTTTTGCAGCAGGCGTTCGGTTTTGGCGTCGATGGACGAGGTCGCTTCGTCCAGGATCAGGATGCGCGGATCGGCGAGCAGCGTCCGGGCAAACGAGATGAGCTGGCGCTGCCCCTGGGACAGCTTCGAGCCGCGCTCGTTAACCTCCGTCAGGTACCCGTGCTCAAACTCGCGGATGAACTCGTCGGCGCATACCGTCTTGGCGGCGGCGATAATTTCCTCCTCGGTGGCGTCAAGCCGGCCGTAGCGGATATTATCCAAAATCGTGCCGGAGAAAATAAAGCTGTCCTGCAGCATAATCCCCATTTGGCTGCGCAGCGACTTCAGCGTCACCTGCGAAATGTCTTCGCCGTCGATGAGGATCCTGCCGCCCGTTACGTTATAGAACCGTGAAATCAGGTTGACGACGGTCGTCTTGCCCGCCCCGGTCGGGCCTACAAGCGCGATGCTTTCCCCGGCTTTTACCTCGAAGGAGAGGTTCTCCAGGATGTTGAGGCCCGGGTCATAGGCGAAGGTGACGTTGTCAAAGGTCACATTGCCTTTCACCTGCGGCAGTTCCTTCGCATTCGGCACGTCGCTGACGGTGACCGGCTCATCCAGCGTTTCGAAGATCCGTTCCAGATAAGCGACGGCGTTGATAAAACTGTTGTACAGGTTGGACAGGTTCAAAATCGGCTGCCAGAAGCGGGCCGCATAGTTGCTCATCGCCAGGATCACGCCGAAGGTGACCTCCGCCGGATTCAGCGCGAGCAGGCCGATCAGATAAATCAGCATCGTCACGATCGTCGCCAGGTTGTCGACCGAAAACGGGATCAGCGCGTTGTAGTGGATCGCCCGCATCCATTCGCGCCGGTAATTGCCGGCCAGCCGCGTGAAAATCCCCTCATTGCGCTGCTCGCGGGAGAAAATCTGGGTTACGCGAATGCCGCTGATGCTCTCCTGCAGGTAAGCGTTCATGTTGGAGCTTTTGTTCGATACCGCCTGCCACGACCGGCGCTGCTTGTTTTTGATCATCAGCATGATGCCGAGGAACACGGGCAGCCCCGCAAGCGTGATCAGCGAAAGCCGGACGTCGACGGCAAACATGAACGCGGCGATGAAGATCAGGTTGAGCAGTTCCAAAATAAAGTTGATGATGCCGTTGGACAATACGTCGGATACCGCGTTGACGTAGTTGACGACCCGGATCAGGATTTTGCCCTGCGGCCGGTCGTCGTAATATTTGAACGGAAGCTCCTGCAAATGCTTGAACAGGTCCGTCCGGATGTCGAAGATGATGTCCTGGCCGACGCTCGTCATCATGCGCGAGCGCACCGTCGCCAGGATCACGCTGACGACGATCGTCGCCAGCATCAGCGCCGACCAGCCCAGCAGGGGAAGGACGGCCTTCTCGGGAATCGTCACGTCGACGACGTGCTGCATGATCAGCGGGGCCGACAGCCCGATCGCCGCGGACAAAGCGCTGAGCGCAAAGGCGACGAGCATCGGCTTTTTCTGCCGCTTGATATAGACCATTGCACGCCGAAAGTGCTTGATGTCAAATGGCGATTCCAGGTTTTCGTCGATGTCGAATTTATTCCTTGCCATTTGCCGTCACCGCCCTTCCAACGCCTTCGTTTTGCAGCATAAACACATCGTAATAGTAGCCACGCTTCGCCAGCAGCTCGGCGTGGGTTCCTTCCTCGATCACGCGGCCGCCGTCCAGGATGAGGATGCGGTCGGCTTCCGCGGTCGTTGACACCCGCTGTGCGATGATGATTTTCGTACACGGATATTCCAGTTCGCGCAGGCTTTTCTGGATATGCTCTTCGGTTTCAAGGTCGACCGCGGAGGTCGTGTCGTCCAGGATCAGAATCGGCCGCCGCACCGCCATGGCCCGGGCCAGTGCGATCCGCTGCTTCTGGCCGCCGGACAAGCCGACGCCGCGCTCCCCGACGATGGTGTCGTATCCCTCGGGCATCTTGACGATAAAGTCGTGCGCCGCGGCGAGCCGGGCGTATTCCATCGTCTCCTCCTCCGGCAGGTCGGGATCGCCGAAGGCGATGTTGCCGTCGATCGTATCGGAGAAGAGCAGCACGTCCTGGGTCGCCACGCCGATGTTCCCGCGAAGCTCGTCGAGCTCAAGCTGGCGCACATCCGCGCCGTCGACGAGCACGCGCCCTTCGGTCGCATCGTAAAAGCGCGGGATCAGGTTGACGAGCGTCGTTTTGCCCGATCCGGTCGAGCCCATGATGGCAACGGTTTCACCCGGCTCGACCGTAAAGCTCACATCGTCCAGCACCAGCGCGTTGTCGTATTTAAAGCTGACATGCTCGAACTCGATCCGGCCTTCGTAACGCCGGGGCTTCTCCGCGTTGTGCCCGTTGACGATCTGCGGTTTGGCGTAATAGATCTCCACGATTTTGGTCAGGCTGGCGAAAAAGCGCTGAATGTCGTTGATGATGATGCCGATGTTGCGCATCGGGTTGGAGACGGCCCACACCAGCGCGGCAAACGCCGAATATTCCCCAAAGGTGATTCTTCCGTTCATCACGAACAGCCCACCGGCGATCATCAGGATCACGTTGAACGCTTGCGCGAACGTCTCCAGATAAGGAAAATAATCCAGCCATACGAGCGCGGCCGCTTTGTTGGCCTTGGAGAAGTTTACGTTTTTCTCGGTGAATTTCTCGATTTCGTAGTTCTCGCGGGCGAAGGCTTTGACGACGCGGTTGCCCGAAATATTTTCCTGAGTCGTCGTGTTCAGCTGGGACAGCCGTTCGCGCAGGTCTACATACATAGGGCGAACGCGTTTCGCAAACATGTAGGCCACGATGAAAATCGGCGGCGACAAGATCAGCAGCCACCAGGTCAGCACGGCGTCAATGGTGAAAAAATAAACAACCGCAGCAACGAAAATCGTCAGCGATTCGATGATCGTTTTGATAATCCACGCCATCGAGTGCCGAACCATGTCCAGATCGCCTGTCATCTTGGTCATGAGATCGCCGGTGCGGTTGTGATCGTAGTAATGCATGTCCTGTTCCTGGATTTTGTTGTACAGATAAATGCGGACGCGGTACAGCATGTTTTGCGAGGCCCGCTCGTACTGCATCATCGTTAAGTAAGCCAGACCCGTGCGCAGCAAGGAAAAGCCGACCATTCCCAGGCAGAGCATAATCAGCAATTGCCGTTCCTGCGTCAAGTTTTGCATGGCGTCGGGCCCGGCGATAAACGTATCGACGATACGCTGGCCTATGTACGGATTCACGATCGTCAGCGAGGAGCCTGCGACGGAAAGGATGAGAGCCAGTATGTACCTTGCCCTGTCCCCGCGCAGATTTTGCCACAGCCATTTCAGTTCGAACATTTGATCACCTGTTTCTGTTTGTTCTCTCATTCAAGCTGCAAAAATGTTCTTCCATTTTGCAAATCATGGTGATTATACCATAACCGTCAGAAGGTAAAACCCGCATATTCCAGCATGTTGCCACGTATGACTGCGTTTTCTTCACGGAATCATCCCATTGCTTTTATTTCGTTACATTATTTAGGATATGAACGGGATATTACGTTTTTTGACCGGTTTGATTAAAAAAGATGAAGAGAGGGATTTCGCGGGTGGCTATTAATTCGAAAAAGGGCAATGGAGCCGAAATAAGGACAAAAAATACCGCTATCGGGTTTGAACGCCGCTGACCCTTCAGCGGTTTTTTCGCGTTTTCCGGTAAAGGATTTATCGCAAAAAAAAACTTACCCATAATTTAGGGAATTGAGCGGCATTTTTTACATAGATTTCACACAGGAAAGGACATTCCATAAAGCTCACACGGGCGGTGATAGCGACACCTTTAGCAAGCGCTTACTAAAACGGATTTTCAGGGTTATTTGCAGATTGCATGTTTTTCCGCCTTGGCCTAAACCTTTCTCATTTTCAGCCTTTTCCTTACAAAAAAAAGCAGCCGCGGGATTATTAGCTTGCCGCGAAAGGGAGGTGTTTTTTGGATCGGGCCATTTTAATTAAACCCTTTAACGAAAATTTAATATCCCCTTAACGCTGCATGAATTGAATGAAACCAGGCTAAAGCGTATCATTTCCTTCGATCATCAATACTTTGACTGGGAGGGAGTTTGGGAGTGAAAAGTAGGGTTGCGCTGACAAGCCGGGTGCTTGCGGTGGTTATGCTTTTAACCTCGTTGTTCTCTACGGGGTATGTCCCGGTTCGGCCGGCGCTGGCGGAGTCCGGGGACATCAATGTGTTTGCCGGCGCGGGCGTAACGGCCTCGGCAAACGGAGAGATATCGGGAGGTTATGCCCCGTCTAAAGCGATTGACGGAAATTTTACAGGCAGTAAATGGTCTTATGAGGGAGATACGCAGTCCCCTGATGCGCAGAACCCTTATTGGCTCAAAATCGACGCGGGTGCCGAAGCGACGGTGCACAGGTTCGTGGTGGCCCATGCGGGCGCGGCGGGCGAACCGGACGGCTTCAATACCCGCGATTTTACGATCGAAACCAGTTCCGATGACGTGCATTGGACGACCGCGGTGACGGTGACGGACAACACGTACGGCACGACGGAGCATGAATTGGATACGCCGGTGACGGCCCGTTATTTTAAGCTGAACATCACCGATCCGGGGGATGCCAACGAAAGCGGGAACTATCAGGCGAACATCTATGAAATTGAGGCTTACGGCTCGTTTGGGGAAAATCCGGCTGCCGTACCGGTGACCGGCATTACGCTGGACAAGCATAACCTGGAACTGGCGGTGGGCGGCACGGACCGGCTGACGGCGACGGTTGCGCCAAGCGATGCGACCAATGCCGCCTATACGTGGTCGTCGGATGACCCGGCCATCGCCGAGGTGAATGCCGACGGCCTCGTTACGGCCAAATCGCCGGGGACGACCGGGGTCACCGCGACCACGGAGGATGGCGGTTATAAAGCGTCCGCACTGGTCACCGTCACGGAGGCTCCAGTGAAAGCCCTCGCGGCCGGACAGCTGATTGCCAAAAACAGCGATTGGACCTATCTCGACAACGGTACCGATCAGGGAACGGCCTGGCGCGCCGTCGACTTTGACGACAGCGAATGGAAGACGGCTCCGGCTTCGCTTGGATATGCCAGCAGCAGCAAACCGCAGCCGACGACCGTGATCGAATACGGCTCCAGTGCAAGCAATAAGTACATTACGACCTATTTCCGCAAGGAATTCCAGGTAGCGGACGCGGACGCGATCAAACAGCTTTCCGCCGCTTTGATCCGTGACGATGGCGCGGTTATCTATTTGAACGGCCAGGAAGTATACCGCACGAATATGCCGCAAGGCGCCATCACGTACAATACGCTTGCTCCCGAAGCGGTGGGCGACGAGCGGGACGAGGAACATTTTGATATTGATCCGTCCCTGCTTATTGACGGCACGAACGTGATTGCCGCGGAAGTCCATCAGCAGCGCGCCGACAGCTCCGACCTGTATTTTTCACTAGAGCTGAACAGTTCCGACTCGACCCCGCCCGTACTCGGAAAAAATCAGGGGCTGCTTGCCGAATATTACACCAATAACGGCGATATGCCATTTAATTTTGTCGAACACAAAGCGACCATCGTCGACTCGCAAATCAACTTCACGAACCTGGATCCGATCCTGAAAGCCTGGACAGGCCAAGAGGACGATGCCAACGTACGTTGGACCGGGCAAATCATGGCGCCGGAAACGGGCGATTATACGTTTTACATGATCGGCGACAACGGGTTCAAGCTGTGGATCGACGATAAAGTCGTCATCGACCATTGGGTGAACGACTGGGACAAGGAGCAGACCAGCCAGCCGGTGACTCTGGAGGCCGGCGTCAAATACAACTTCAAAGTGGAATATTTCGAGGATTACGGCGGCTCCAATCTGTATTTGCGCTGGTCGACGCCGAACATGGTCAAGGATATCGTGCCGGTGAGCGCTTTTTATTTGCCGGAAAACTATACCGGACCGATCTCGGGCAACTTGGGAGCGGACGGCCTGACCGTTTCGCTTAACCTGATGGCGGATCTGAGCGATTTGCCGTCCGCTTTGAAGGACCATCTAACGGTGAAAGCCGGCGGCAAAGAACTTAAAGCCGAAAGCGTGGAGCAAGGCGCCGATCCGTCCGTGCTTAAGCTTAAGCTGGAAGGTACCGTCAAGCCCAAAGAAACCGTAAATGTCGTTTACGACGGGCAAGGCGGGTTGAAGTTTGCCGGCGGCGGAAGCGTGGGCGGCTTTACCTTCAGCCCGGTCAACCAGTCCGAAGCCGTAGACTATTCGCCAAAGGATATAGCGATGTCCCTTTACGGTGACGCGAAAACGACCCGTTCATTTGCCTGGTACACCTCTAATGAGATCCCGGATAACGCGCCCGCCAATATTCTGGACAGTATCGTAGAAGTCGTGCCTGCCGATCAGGATTTTAATTCGGCGGCGGTGATGCGTTTTGTCGGCGACCCTAAAGATACGCAGATCCTTAAGAACTTAAATCTTGGCAGCACCACCGGCTCTTTTATCAGCCATAAGGCGATTGCAACGGGCCTTGCTCCCGGAACGGCCTACAAATACCGGGTGGGCAGTGACGGCAACTGGAGCCAAACCGGCCGCTTTACGACCGAGGGGAATACCGAGAACGAATACGATTTCCTGTATATGACGGATTCGCAGGGCGCGAATACCGAGGATTACCGCGTCTGGGCCAATTCGCTGAAAAATGCCTTGGATGACTATCCGGACGCGAGATTTCTGGTCATGCCCGGCGATCTGGTGGATGCCGGAGCGAACGAAGGCCAGTGGAGCGACTATTTCGGCCAGCCGCAAGATCTGCTGATGAACCTGCCGTTGATGGCAACGATCGGCAACCATGAGGGGCCGAACAACAACAACTTTTTCTATCATTTTAATTTGCCGGACGACTCGCACACCGATCCCAAACCGAGAGGTACGGTTTATTCCTTTGATTACGGGCCAGCTCATATCATGGTATTGAATACCGGTGATATTCCTTGGGACGCAGCGCAGACAAATTCGTTCAATAAGCAAATCGAGTGGCTGCGAAAAGAAGTGGCGCAAACGGACAAAAAATGGAAAATCGTAGCCTTCCACAAAGCGATTTATTCCGTGGGCAACCACGCCACCGATACCGATATTGCTGAGTTGCGGAAGAAGCTTTATCCGGTGCTGGACGAGCTTGGGATCGACCTGGTTTTACAAGGGCATGACCATACTTTCATGAGATCCTATCAAATGTACAACAACCAGCCCGTGGCGAATGTGAAGAAGGACGCCAGCGGCCGGCTGCTCAATCCGGACGGAACGCTTTATATGATCAACAACTCGCCGGGACGGAAATATTACCAAATCAATCCAAACGCGGACAAGTATTACGCCGCGGTTTATCAGCAACCGAATAAACCGATCTATTCGGGCGTTCATATCACGGAGGACAGCCTGACCATCAGCACCTATATTTCGGGTGAAGATACTCCGTTCGATAAATATAAGATCGTCCAAAACAGCGAAAAACCAAATCCGGTTGAAGGGCTGTCCGCCAAGATAGTTGACGGCAAGAAAACAGAGCTTTCCTGGACTAAACCGGCCGACAAAAACGCCGATGACGCCGTTCGCGGCTTCCGGATTTACGAAGTGAACGGCAGACTGGGCCCGAATTGGAGCGTCTACGTACCGGCAGTCGAAGGCCAAACGGACTATCAATACACGGTCGGTAATACGGATCCTGCTTTAACATACGAGTTTGCGGTTAGAGCGGTGGATAAGCGGGACAATTCGGACATTCGGACGGCCGTTTTACAGGGCGATGTGCCGTCCGCGCCGACCGCTCCGGTGGTCGACGACGCGCGCAACACGTTTGGCTGGACCGCGGTTCCGGGTTATGACGAGCTGTCCTCTTACGAATATAGCGTCGATGGCGGCAAGACCTGGCAGCCGGTAACGGCCAAACCGCAGCCGGTAGGGGATCACGAGTACCCTGCAGGCACGGTGCTGGTGCGCGTAAAAGGGGACGAAGCGGCAGGAACCGAAGCCGGTTTGCCGCTGGCTTCGGATAAACCGTTTACCGCGAACGGGGTTCGGGATACGTATGCCCTGTCGGGCGTCCTCAAGAGAGAAGGCCAGCTCAAGGTGGACGTTGAGGTCGAGCGGTTGGCCGATTACAGCGGACCCGCCTACGTGGTGTTTGAGCTGCTGAACGGAAACGAGCCGCTGCTGATCAACGCCATTCCGCTGCCGGACGACAAGCTGAACGTTTCCCAGTACTTTAATGTCAGCGGAGATAAGTACAGTGTCAAAGTGTTTGTGTTCGACGAGTTTAACAGCAACCTTGAAGTACCGCTCCAACTGGCGAGACCGGTTGTGTTTCAGTAACGGGCAGAAAGAGAGGACAATACGGTGAAAAAATATGTGGCGGCCATCCTGGCGTTATTGTTCGTGCTTACGCCGGTTTCGGTCTACGCCGCGGCTTCCTTCACGCTGGAGTTAAGCGTGAAGGAGGTGCTGCGCGGCGGCGAAATTACGCTTTCCGGAACGGTGGCGGACGAAACGGACGACGTCGTGGTCAAAATGGTGAGTCCGAATCAAACGGTTTTATACATCGATGTTATCTCTGCCCAAAACGGCGCTTATTCGCAAACGGTGGCGATTCCGGAGACGGAAGACCTGGCGCCCTCCGGCGTTTATACGGTCATTGCCGGCAACGGCGGTTTGACGCAGTCCGGCACGTTTACGATTCCGGGCAAAGGCGGAAATAATTCGGGTGAGGAGCCTTCCAGACCAAGTAACCCGGGCGGAGGCTCGAATTCGAATCCCGTAGAAACGGCTCCACCGGCGAATAATTCCGATTCCAAGGACATTCCGGCGGCCGCGGGACAGGTGAGCGGCGCAAACGTTCAGCCGGAATTGGCCAAGGACGGCCGATATATCGCCGGCAGCGACGTAATCGCGAAAGCCGCAGAGCAAGCGAAAGGCGCGGTGACGATCGAACTGCCCGCATCCGCCGCAGAAAGCGGATCGGCATTGGAATTCCCTGCTAAATCGTTAACCGGACTGGAGGATCGCGAGATCGATCTGATCGTAACGTCCGGCAACCGCACCGTCCGTTTCCCGGCAGGCTCCCTGGCGGTTTCCGCCGATGAGCTCACGCGAGTCCGCGTCGTGCTGAACGCCGCCTGGAGCGATGAAGCCAAGGCGGTGGTCGAACAGTCGCTGCGCGTAAGTCCTGACTATAAATCCACAGGCGTTGTGCTCTCCGTCGTGATTCAGCTGATCTCCGGCGGCAACGTGACGGAAATCCATCAGTTGGACAAACCCGCTGAGGTGACGATGAAGCTGACGGACGAGCAGGCGAAACAGATTTCCGCGGATCTTGCCGGTGTTTATTATGCGGACGGCAAAACGCTTGAATATACGCCGGGTACGGTGAAGAACGGAACGTTTAACTTTACCGTCGGGCATTTCTCCTATTACACGATTCTGGAATACAGCAAAACATTTGTGGATTTGGTCGGTCACTGGGCGGAAAGCTCCGTCAAATCGCTGGCCGCCAAGGGGATCGTGAAGGGCGTCGACGAAAACCATTACGCGCCGGGACGCAGCATCACCCGCTCCGAATTCGTCGCCTTGATCATGCGGACGCTGGAGCAATCGGGCAAACCGCTGGCAGACCAGGGCGCCGTGGGGACATTTACGGACGTGCCGGCCGGCCAATATTACACCCGGAATGTGGCCGACGCCGCGGCGCTTGGCATCATTACCGGATACAACGGCAAATTCCGGCCGAACGACCAAATCACCCGCGAGGAAGCGGTCGTTGCGCTGGTCCGCGCTGCGGATTATTTCAACCTGGCGGCAACGAACGGGGGTCAGCCCGCTTTTGCCGATGCCGGCAGCATTTCCGGCTGGGCGAAAACCGCCGCCAGCAGCGCATGGAGCACAGGTCTGATTCAAGGCGACGGGAAGAAATTCAGCCCGGACCGGGCCGTGACCCGCGCCGAGGTTGCCGTTATGCTCAAACGACTCATAATTTCGGACAGTTCTCTGTAAGACGTATAAAAAGGAGGAGAACCAAACGCGATGAAGAAGAGGATTTTTGCAGCGCTCATGACGGTGCTGCTGCTGAGCGGCTTGGTCCAGTCGATGATTCCGGGCGCCGTTCCCGTTTCCGCCGCGGCCGCGGGGCCTGCGGTCCAGGGAGAACCGACGCGGAACGTCGCTTTGAACGCGACCGTGACGGCCTCGGGGCAATGCAACAGCAGCGAAGCCGCCAAATTTGCCGTTGACGGTAAAACCGACACGAAATGGTGCGACAATACGAACGCCAAAATCAAATGGATGAAGCTTGATTTGGGCCAAGTGTACAACATCAACGAATGGGTCGTTATCAACGCGGGCATCAACGAAAGCAACAGCCCGTTCTGGAACACGAAAAATTTCCGCTTGCAAAAAAGCGATGACGGCAAAACCTGGACGGACGTCGACGTTGTGCAAAACAACGCGCAGACGATTGTCGACCGCTATTTGCCGGAGCCTTTTTCCGCCCGGTATGTCCGGTTCTACGTGAGCAAAGGAGCACATGACTCCAATACCGTGCGCTTGTATGAGCTTGAGCTGTACGGGGTTGATGCCGGCCAAACGCCGGCTTATCCGCCGGCCAACCTCGATCCGGTCGACTACGTGGACCCGTTCATTAATACGCTCGGCGACAACGGCCAGACGAACCCGGGACCGACGATGCCGTTTGGCCTCGTTTCCCTAGGGCCCGATAGCGATGGCGGAGCGTTCAGCGGGTACTACTACCAGGATAAGAACTTGAAGGGTTTCTCGCACCTGAGATTCAGCGGCGCAGGCTGCAGCGGGGCGGGCGGCAATATTTTGATGATGCCGGAAACCGGCTCTTTCACGAAAAACGTCAACGAGTACAAGCAAAAATACGATAAAGCCAGCGAACAGGCTTCCGCCGGATATTATGCGGTAAACCTGAACTCCGGTGTCGGCGTTGAGTTGACCGCTTCGGACAATGTGGGCTTTCACCGCTACACGTTCCCGGCATCGGCAACGACCGGCTCCGTACTGGTCGATCTGTCCAACTCGTATGCCGGCATGATCGACGCCAATCTTAAAGTGGAAAACAACAATGAAATTTCCGGCATGGTCAAATCGAAAAACGTCTGCGGATATGGATATTACATTATGTATTATTCCATCCAGTTCGATCATGATTTCGACTCCTACACGTCCTGGCAGGGCGATGCGACGGGAACGGACGCGGTGCGCAGCGGGTCAAACAGCGGCGTGTGGGTGAACTTCGCAAACGCCGCCGGCAAAGTGATTCAGGCGAAAGTGGGCCTGTCGCCGATCAGCGTGGAACAGGCGAAATACGAGCGCGATCACGACATCGAGGGCTGGGACTTCGACGCTCAGCACGCCAAGATTCGCGGCGCTTGGAGCGATTTGCTCGGCAAAGTGGAGATCACCGATGCCGACGAAGAGAACAAACGGATTTTTTACACGCAAATGTACCATACGTTCCTTCATCCGAAAAACGTAACCAGCTCCGCCGGCACCTTCAAAGCAGGACGGGACGAAAACACGATCCGGCAGGCTTCCGAGCTGGGCGACGATTTTGAATACTACAACGGCTGGGCGACTTGGGACGATTTTCGCAAATACGCCCTGTTCTCCGTGCTGACGCCAACGGAATACAACAACATGGTGAAATCTTTGGCGGATCTGTACGAGACACGCGGCACCTATACGCAATTTGGGGACGGATACTGGCCGAGCCCGACAGTGCGGAACGAGTTTAACGGCGCGGTCCTTCTGGACGCATATGCCAAGGGATTCCGCGATTTTGACGCGTACACGGCGCTGAAGGGCATGGGCGTCGACGTGAGCAACTTCGGCGATCAGGATAAAGTGTCGGGTCAGTTGGAAAAAGCAAAAAGCGGTTATTTTCCGATGAAACTGGCCGAGCTGCTCGGGGACAAAGCGACGTACGAGAAATACAAGCAGGTAGCTCTGTCTTACAAGGACCTGTGGAATCCGGATCAGGTCGACGAAAACGGCGACAAGATCGGGTTCTTTACCCCGAACGGGATAACCGTTAGCAGTGGGGATGTGACGGCGGTGGACAGATACGCCTACCAGGGCAACCTGTGGCAGTACCGCTGGTCCGCTTCGCAGGACATCAAAGGTTTGGCTGAACTAATCGGCGGCAAAACGAAAATGGCCGAGCAGTTGACGGACTTCTTCATTAGAGACGAATATATGGCCGTCAACGAGCAGGATTTGGACGCGCCGTATTTGTTCAACTACCTGGGTTATCCGTATTTGACCCAATATTTTGCCCGCGAGTATACGACGGAAGTGGTGACGCATAAATACCATAACCACGGGGCGTATTCCTATCCGCTGAAATCGCGCCTGTACCGGGCCGACCCGGAAGGCTACCTGCCGTCGATGGACGATGACGCGGGTGCAATGGCTTCCTGGTTCGTCTACAGCGCGATGGGGCTGTTCCCCGCCAATCCGGGCGACGCGGCTTTCCTGATCGGATCGCCGATTTTCTCGGAAGTGAAGCTGCATCTGGACGGCGGCAAAACGTTTACGATCAAAGCGAACAATGTGTCCGGCAAAAACCGCTTTATTCAATCCGCCACGCTGAACGGCGGGGAATTTGATCAAGCCTGGATCAAGTACGAGGATATTATGGCCGGCGGCACGCTGGAATTCGACATGGGTTCGGAGCCGAACACCGCCTGGGGCGCCAAGGCCAAAGCGGCACCGCCGATGACCGACTACGGCACCGATTTCGACAACTCCTTGTCCCGTCAAGCGCTGATCGCCGAAGGTTCGGCCTGGAAATACTACGACAAGGGTCAATACGCCGGCGACGGCTGGACAGGCGCGGCCTATGACGACAGCGCGTGGAAGTCGGGTCCGGCGCCGCTTGGATACGACAACAAAGGCTACGCGAAAACAGTCGTCAGCTATGGGCCGGACGGCAACAACAAGTACCCGGCGACATATTTCCGCAAAACGTTTGAGGTTGCGGACACCGCAGGCATCCTCGAACTGGACGCTACGCTGGTCCGTGATGACGGGGCCGTTGTGTACCTGAACGGGCACGAAGTCATTCGTACCAATATGCCAACCGGCCCGGTAAGCTATAACACGTACGCCAATGCGACCGTTAATGACGAGCGGGACCGGAATGTTTTCCAAATTGATCCTTCGCTTCTGGTGAAAGGCACCAACGTGCTGACCGTAGAGGTGCATCAGGTGAATGCGACCAGCTCGGATATCGCCTTTGACTTCGGTCTTGTCGCGGTGAAGGAAATGGCGAAGCCGGCCGCGCCGACCGGACCGGTCGTGGACGATACGGCCAACACGTTCGGCTGGACTAACGTGCCGGGCTTCGAGCAGCCGTCCGACTATCAATTCAGCACGGACGGAGGCCGCACCTGGACGATCGCCACCGCCAATCCGCAAATCGTGGGCCCGGTCGCTTACGGCGCGGGCGTTGTGCAGGTGAGAATCAAGGCGAACGAAAGCCTGGGCGTAACCGCTGGGGAGCCGCTGCTTTCGGATGCTGCATACACCTCCGACATAAAATGGGACGTGTTTGACCTGAACGCCGATGTCAAACGGACCGGCAATATGGTCGTTGACGTGTCAGGCACGCTGAAAGGCGCTTATGCGGATTCGGCCGTTGCCGTCATCCAATTGATGAACGGCGGCCAACAGGCTTTTGTATCCAGCGCGGTGCCGGTGGCAGCCGGAAACTTTGATCTGACGCAAAGCTTCAACGTCAACGCCAGCAAATATCAAGTGAATATTTACCTGGTCGACAAATACGACGGCAACATTTATGATTCGCTCTGGCTGGCCGAGCCGATCGTCTCGCAGGCCGAACCGCAGCCGGACCCGGGTACGCCGGGCGGCGAAGAGCCGGGGCAACCGGGTGAAGAAGAACCGTTGCCGGAGCCATTGCCGGTACCGGTGAAAACGCCGGATGTGCCGGAACCAGCGGTGGAGCCGGAACCGCCGGCGGAAACGCCAAAATTCGAGGCGGTAAACGGGAAACTGGCGATCCAATTTGAAGCTTATACCGGCTTGTCAACGGATATGCACCCTAATGGCAAGCCGTTAGATACGGAACCGAACAACGGCGGAACCGTGGTCAAAAACACCTTTGATGGCGCATGGCTGGCCTATCGACGCGCTGATTTCGGATCGGCGGGGATGAACCGGATTCAAGTGGTTTATGACGCCCCAACCGGGAGAGCGCCGGCCGACGCCAGAGCGGAGATCCACCTGGGCTCGGTAGACGGCACCCTGATTGGTACCGTAGCGCTGACGAATACCGGCAGCAGCTGGGGGACGTACCGGACCGCCTCGGCGAACCTGAACACCACCATCACCGGTGTCCAGGATGTGTATATCGTGCTGAAAGGCACGACAACGGGTGATCTTCCGTATATCGGCAATTTCGACAGCTTTACGTTCGACAAAGTCAGAAGCGATTATGCCAAGCTGGAATTGGAAACCTTTGACGCATGGTCGACGGAGCTTAACCCGGCCAAAGGCACGCCGCTGAAAACAGAAAACGGAAAAAGCGGGAAGCAAGTAGCGAACACGTTCAATGGGGCGTGGCTTGCTTACAAAGGAATGGATTTCGGCAGCGCGGGCGTCAATCAGTTCGCGATCGAATACTCCGGCAACAGCAACAGCGTCCCGGCCGACGCCGCCGTTGAAGTTCGTCTCGGCTCCGTGAACGGAACTTTGGCCGGCAAGGCAGCCGTACCGCCGACGGCCGGCTCCTGGGGAACCTATAAAACGGCAACCGCCGAGTTGAACCGGACCGTCACCGGCGTTCAAGACGTTTATCTCGTGCTGACCGGTACGACCGATTCGAAATATACCTATATCGGGAACTTCGATAACGCCAGCTTTTCGCTGAAGACGGCGGAATCCGAGCCCGAGCCCGAGCCGGAACCGGGAGAGCCGAATGTGACCGTGGAGTTCGAAAGCTACAGCGGCTGGACGACGGAGGTCAGCACCTTCGGCAAAGGCGGGCTGAGGACGGAGAAGAACAACGGGAACAACACCGTCGTGAACAACACTTTTACCGGCGCGTGGCTGGTGTATAATGACGTCGATTTCGGCACCCAAGGGAAAAATTACATTGAGATCGAATATGACGCCCCATCCCAAAAAGCCCCAGCGGACGTCGTGGCCGAAATTCGCCTGGGGGATAAGGACGGCGAGTTGGTCGGCCAGGTCCAACTGCCGAATACCGGCAGCGGTTGGGGGACGTACAAAATTCAAGGCGCTACGCTTGATCGGCCGTTAGCCGGTACGCAAACGATCTTCGTTGTGCTGAAAGGCTCGACGACGTCCGGGCTGCCCTACGTGGGCAATATGGACCGGATGATTTTCTCCAAACGGTAAAGATAAAAGGAGCCGTACCCCGGAAGCCATCTATGGCAGACCTGCTAGGGGGCGGCTCCTTTATTTTTGGATGAGCGGTAAGGAAACAATGGTAAATAAGCTCCATTTTCGGCTTAACCTAGAAATCGGTGCTTGACCGCCTGTTGCCGAAAAGCGACACCCGTCGGCCTTGTGAAATAGCGGTAATTGATGTGCTTATTATCCGCAGCCGAGCATATTTATCCCAGTTAGCGGCATTTTTTGTCCTTATTTTTCTATGAAATAGTCCAAAAGCCCCCATTTCCATATGACGGGGGAAAATAACGACATAAATTGCCTCTATTTCTCTCAATGAACGGATATCGCCGAAATAACGACACTTTTTGCACTTATTTTTTATAGCTGTTTATTTGAATCAACCAGCCGGCCTGTGCGGCAGCGATTATTCCGGATCTCCCGACAGCAGTCTGAGCAAATTCTCGGGAATGTTGATCTTGCGGTCGTCAATCAACAGCTGAAATTCGCCTGCCGCGGCGGCCTGATTGGCCAGCTTGATCTCCTCCATCTCCCGCTGCAGCTGCTCCATTTTTATATCCAGCTCGTACGCGGTGTCGGCGGCTTTTTTTAAATCCTGAAGCAGCCGCTCCGGGACGGACTCATTGTATTTGTAAAAAATTTTGTGCTCCAGGCTGGCCCAGAAATCCATGGCGATCGTACGGATCTGAATTTCCACGCACACCGGCTCTTCCCCGTCCGACATGAACACGGGAACCTCGACCAGCATGTGCAAACTTTTGTAGCCGTTGGGTTTCGGGTACTTGATGTAATCCTTGATCGACAGCACGTTTAAATCCTTCTGGTTTTGCAGCATTTGGCTGATCCGGTATATGTCCGAAATGAAGGAGCAGGTGATCCGGATGCCGGCGATATCGTGGATGCTGCTTTTGATGCCGTCCAGGGAGAGCGGACCGCCTTTGCGGTAAATTTTTCTCATAATGCTCTCCGGGGATTTGAGGCGCGATTTCGTATGCTCGATCGGATTGTAGTCGTGCAGCATTTGAAATTCTTCCTGCAGAATCTCGATTTTCGTCTCCATCTCGTGCAAGGCGAACTTATACATCATTAAAAAACGGGTCAGCTTTTTCTGTAAGGCTCTCATTTGTTCCAAGGGTAAAGAAATATCGGTCATGTTTACCGTCCTTTTTTGGCTAAGAAGTCTGAAAATAATTCAATAAGTTTATTATACCGCACGGGGGAAGGTAGATTCCAGAAAGGGGATGCTATAATGGTAAATATAGTTAAGGAGGGGTGATATGCGCTTTGACACCATCGAACAATTAAAAAAAGAGCTGGACGCAGTTCGGCCATTGCCGGCGGCGGCGGTCAAAAATTTGGACGAGGCATATCGATAGAATGGACGTACAACTCGAATGCGATTGAAGGCAGTTGGCCGCGGAGTTCCATTTTCGTTTTGTGTACATACATCCTTTTAAGGAAGGAAACGGACGGACGGCACGGCTGCTGATGAATTTGATCTTAATGAAATCCGGTTATCCGCCGGCTGTCGTTAAAGCCGAAAACGCGGATCGGATAAGGTATTATGACGCTCTGGAAACGGCCGGCGTTGACGGTGACCTGGAACCTTTTGTGGAGTTGATCGCCGGCTGCGTGGAGGACAGCTTGCGCAGATATATCGGTACGGTGAAATAACCGCATTAGGACCACTGCAAATAGGGGGAATATCATGAGAACGGAAGACCAAATTAAGCGCAAACTCTATGAATTAAAACAACTGTCGGCTAAAAGAACCAATGACCCTGTTGTACAAGCCCAGATTGAGATGCTGGAATGGGTGCTGAACCAGCCGATCGAGAAATATCACGTTTAAAACCTGACTTTTTGAACACGAACTTTAAATAAAAATTTGGTATAATAAATTGGGCATGATAAATTTGGCATAATATAGAATGATTGGCACATGTTAAAACCGAATATGAACAAAAACCACGTAAGGAGCGATCGCAATGGCAAACATCGTTTTTATCTCGCCGGGCAAATACATTCAGGGCGCAGGAGCGCTCAAGGAACTGGGCAAACACATTAAAGAGCTGGGCCGTAAACCGCTGATCATCGCCGATGAGGTGGTTTGGGGCATTACCGGGGACGTGATCAAGCAAAGCTTGTCCGCGGAGGGAAAGGAATTTCATTTCGTTTCTTTTAACGGCGAAGCTTCTTCCAATGAAGTAAACCGCATCGCCCAGGAGGGGCGGTCGCAATCCGTCGATTTCGTCATCGGCGTCGGCGGGGGCAAAACGCTGGACACGGCCAAGGCCGTTTCCGACGAACTGAAATCCAAAGTGGTGATCGTTCCGACCACGGCGTCGACCGATGCGCCCACAAGCGCTTTGTCCGTAATCTATAGCGATGCAGGCGTATTCGAGTCCTACCGGTTTTACCATAAAAATCCCGACTTGGTTCTGGTCGATACCGCCGTTGTGGCAAAAGCGCCCGCCCGCCTGTTCGCTTCGGGGATCGCCGACGCGATGGCAACTTGGATTGAAGTGCGCGCCACGGTAAAAAGCAACGGTACCGCCATGTCCGGCGGTAAAACGAGCATTGCCGCGCAAGCGATTGCCCAAGCCTGTGAAGAAACGCTGTTCAAGTACGGAATTCCCGCTTATCAAGCTGTGCAAAAAGGGCTGGTCACCCGGCATGTGGAGGCGGTTGTCGAAGCGAACACCCTGCTGTCCGGCCTCGGTTTCGAAAGCGGCGGTTTGGCGGCGGCCCACGCGATCCACAACGGATTTACGGTGTTGTCCGGCGATATCCATCACTTAACCCACGGCGAAAAAGTAGCCTACGGCACGTTGGTTCAATTGATGCTGGAACTGCATCCTGAGGCGGAGATCATCAAGTATATTGACTTTTACCAGGAACTGGGGCTTCCGACAACCTTGAAGGAACTGCACCTGGAACATGTGACTTTTGAGGAACTGCTTAAAGTGGGCCAAGCCGCCACGCAGCCAAATGAAACGATGGTGAATCTGTCGAACGAAATCACGGCCGAGCAAGTAGCCAACGCCATCTTGGCGGTTGATGTGTTGAGCAAGCAGGTGGGTTCGGCTTAAACCGATCGGTTCAGCGTTATATCGCAGGGCGAAATCAGCCGGAGAAAATCCAAAAAGCGGAAGTGCATGCAACTCGTGCGCTTTCGCTTTTTCTTTGTACTTTAGTTACTTTGTTCTAATTTTCAATAGTTAACTTTTTGTAACTTATTCCGGAAAAATAAGCACTATTTTTTTGAAACTTCAGTCTTATCAAGGTCATAAAAGTTACAAAATTTTAAGTTATAAAGTCCTACAATAAAACGGTTACTTATATTATTTTCCAGATATGTGAATAGGCATTCCATTTTTTAGGTAGTGCATTCAGCGAATTTTTAGCTTAACGTTTTATTTAAGCATGCAAGGGCGGCGGTTCAAGCCGAGAGTACGCACCAGAAAATGATGGCATTCGTCGGTCGGCAGATAGGACGCTCCCAAACACGCCCGGGATGAGAAGCGTTACTAAATCTTATTTTTCACGTGTGAGCAATTTGTATTAAGCGTTTGAACACGTAATTTGCCCAAAGCATGTCAGCTCCATCGGTTGCTCCGCCTGCGTACATACCGTTAAGAGACGGAGAGGAGCTAGGGCAACCGACGAAAAAATTTGCAGCATCCGATTATGCATTAGGAGGAGAACAACCAGTGAAAAAACATCACAAATGCTGTTTCGTATGATGCTCGCTGCAGTGATCGCTTCGGCCGCAATCATTTCGCCGTTCGGCACGGTCAAAGCGGCCGGGACAAATGCCGAACAGCCTTGGTTCGACACGTCCAAATCCCCTGAGGAAAGGACCGAGCTGCTGCTTCGGGAAATGAAGCTTGAGGAGAAGATCGATTTTGTAACGGGGGACGTTAACAACAACTACGGCTTTTACAATGCCCCGATTGAACGCTTGGGAATCCCCGCGTTGACCATGGCCGACGGTCCAACCGGCGTCCGTGTAGCGAACTCCGAAATTCAGGGTAAAAAATCAACGGCTTTTCCGACGCCGATCGCGCTGTCAGCCACCTGGAATACGGAAACGGCAGCGCGCTACGGAGATCTGGTCGGCAATGAGGCGTATAATACGACTCATAACGTCTTGCTTGGACCGGGTTTCGATATCGCACGGCTGCCTTGGGGCTCCCGCAATTTTGAATCGCTGGGTGAAGATCCGCTGTTGCAATCGAAGCTTGGAGTCGAATATGTGAAAAATGTCCAGAAGTATCCGGTGATTGCCACCGCTAAGCAATTATTTGCTGAACAATCAGGAGACGGACCGGTTTGCGGTCGATACACGGGCAAGCGAACGGGCGATCATGGAAATTTACTCGCGTCCGTTTGCAGCTGCGGTTCAAGAAGCCGACCTTGGTTCCGCCATGTGCTCCTTTAATCGGATCAACGGTGTCTTCGCCTGCGAAAATGAGACGGCGTTGACGAAAATTCTCAAAGAACGCCTTGGCTTTAAAGGGTTTATAATGAGCGACTACGGTGCCAATCTAAGCACGGCGGAGTCGGCGCTGGCCGGTCTCGACCTAGAAACGCCGGGCAAACCTTATGGCGAATGGGGAGACAAGCTGCTGGCTGCCGTTAAGAACGGCCGGGTCGGAGAAGATGTAATCGACGGAATGGCCCGAAGAATCTTAGTACAGATGTTTGATAAAGGATTGTTCGATAAGCCGGCCGTGAATGTGCAGATCCCTGCCAAGGAACATGGTCAGGCAGCGCTGGAAATGGCCGAGGAAGGTATGGTGCTGCTCCAAAACAAAGACAACGTGCTTCCGCTGAATGCGGACAAGCTGGACTCCATCGCCGTCATCGGCCCGGACGCGGACAGCTACGCGACGGTCGGCGGCAGTTCCTTGGTCCAGCCGACGTATACCGTAAGCCCGCTTGAAGCGATCCGGGAGCAGGCCGGAAAAGGGGTTCAAGTGGAGTATGCGCCGGGAACCGACCCGATTTCCACGGGCGATATCGTTAACGGACCGTCCGCGGTGCCTGCTTCCATGCTGTTCCCGGATAGCGGCAAGTCGTCCGCTTACGGGTCATCCGCAAAATCGGGGCTGTACGGGGAATACTGGACCAACAACAAAATGGAGGGCGAGCCGTCGCTTACCCGCACGGACCGCCAAGTCAATATGAATCTCGGCTTTTATAACTATGATGGGCTTAATGGACAATCCCAGAAACTGACGAAGCTGCCCAACGAATATAACGGTATGATGTCGGCCCGTTGGACGGGCACCATCGCCGCGCCGAAAACCGGCGAGTACACATTGTCCATTACGAGCATCGGCTCCGGCAAGCTGTATTTTGACGGCGAGCTGCTGATCGACAACAAAGGCGAAAAGGTGGAAACAAGCAAAGCCAAGGTGAACCTTGCCGCCGGAGAAAAACACGATGTCCGCATCGAATACCGTACGGATTGGCCGGACAACCTGGATTCCGATTTCGGCGGACTGATCCGGTTCGGATGGGAGCCGCCCGCCGGAGCCGTCGACTTGACGATGCAGAAGGCGGTTGATCTCGCCAAGCGTTCCGATGTCGCCATCGTTGTGGTTCGCACTTATGAGAGCGAAGGGTATATCGACCGTTCCGATTTGGAGCTGCCGAACAACCAGGATCAGTTGATTGCCGAGGTGGCCGCCGCCAATCCGAACACCATCGTCATTTCGATGAGCGGCCGAGCGGTCGAAATGGACACCTGGCGGCAGGACGTTAAAGGCATCCTGCAAGCGTGGTATGCCGGACAGGAGCAAGGCCATGCCATCGCCAATATTTTGTTCGGCAAAGTCAATCCTTCCGGCAAGCTGCCGGTGACTTTCCCGGTGGACGATGAACACACGCCGGTGTCGACCGAGCAGCAGTTCCCGGGCATCGACAGTAAGGCCGATTACAGTGAAGGCGTGATGGTTGGTTATCGCGGGTACGAATATAACGGAATCAAGCCGGCGTTTGCCTTCGGACATGGCTTGTCGTATACGAATTTTGAGTACCGCAACGCGAAAGTGAAGGTAAGCGGCAATAAAGACGACCGTAAAATCAAGGTGTCGTTGAACTTACGCAATACCGGCAAGGTAGCTGGGGCGGAAGTGGTGCAAGTCTACACCGGCAAGTTGCCGGCCGCAGTTGAAATGGCGCCGAAACAACTGGCCGGATGGGCCAAGGTCGAGCTTCAGCCGGGCAAACAGAAGCGGGTGGAGATTGAGTTGGATCCCAAAGCGCTGTCTTATTGGGACGAGCAGTCGGGCGAATGGGTGATGCCGCAAGGCAAAGTTCCGATTTATATCGGCAGCTCTTCCGAGGACATTCGCTTGAATACCAGCGTGATGGTTGGAAGCCCGTCGGGGAAATAACATCTTGTTGTACGCCCGTCATCCGCTTAAGGACGGAATAAACCGCATAGCAGAAGGAGCCGCAGTACTTCGCTTCGGCTCTTTCTGTCTATAAGTCAAGAGAAAGGGGGAGACGCTTATCCGCTACCGGGTTGTTTTGGTTTTTATCGCGTGCCTTGCCGTCCTGCTGTGCCTGCAGTTGTCCCGCACTGGCTTTCCGGCCGGGGAACTGACCGCGGAATCCTGGCTTACCACTCCCGACCGGAAAAATCTGTTGACACCCCAGCCGGTATCGGTCTTCAGCGGGACAGACAAGCCCGCCGACACAGTTATCGAAGTGGATGCCGGCCGGCAGTATCAGACGATTGAAGGTTTTGGCGCGGCCGTTACCGGTTCAAGCGCTTATTTGATCGGCGGGAAGCTGTCCGCTTCGCAGCGGGAGGGGCTTTTGGACGATTTGTTTACGGAAGACGGAATTCGGCTCAGCTACGTTCGCCATACGATCGGCGCTTCCGATTTTTCGGTGGATGAATCAGGCAAGCCGAGCAGTTACACCTATGACGATGTTCCTCCGGGAGAATCGGATTTTGAATTGAACAACTTCTCTGTTCGGCGGGACGCCCGGGTCATCGGCCTACTGCGGGAAATCATCCATAAAAATCAGCAAATCAAGGTTCTCGGCACCCCCTGGACCGCTCCGCCCTGGATGAAATACGGGGAAAACGTATATAACGGCTGGTATTTGAATTATACCGACGAGCGGGTTTATCGCGCCTATGCCGACTATTTCGTCAAATATATTCAGGCATACGAAGCGGCGGGCGTTCCGATCAATGCAATTACGGTGCAAAATGAACCCGAATTCACCACTCCGGATTATCCGAGCATGAGCATGGGGGCGGAGGAGCAGGCGAAGTTTATCGGCGGCTACCTCGGCCCGGCCCTTGAGCAGAGCGGGCTGGGCACCAAAATTATCGCCTTCGATCACAACTGGGATCTCGGTGAATCGTATGCGCGAACCGTGCTGGGCGACGGGGAGGCGAACAAGTACACGGAGGGGACGGCTTATCACTGTTACAGCGGCGAGCCGGATGTCATGACCCAAATCCATGACGCGTTCCCGGACAAGGCGGTCTATTTTACGGAATGCAGCGGCGGGAGCTGGAGCAAGGATTTCGGGAATAACCTGAGCTGGCTGATGTCCAAGCTGCTCATCGGCGCCACCCGCAACTGGGCGGAGACAGTTCTGCTCTGGAACTTGGCCCTAGATCCGGAAGGCGGCCCGGTAAACGGAGGCTGCGCGGATTGCCGCGGCGTCGTGACCATCGACCCGGAGAATGGGGCGGTCACCCGGAATGCGGAATATTACGCGCTGGGCCATGCCAGCAAATTCGTAGGTCCCGGAGCGGTCCGGATCGATTCCTCGCCGGCCGAAGCGGACATCGAGAACGTGGCGTTCCGCAACGCGGACGGCACGATCGTATTGATCGCCGCCAATACCGGCGAGACGCCGCACACCGTCAAGGTGGTCTGGAAATCGCGTTCATTCGTCTACTCGCTGCCCTCACATTCAGCGGTCACGTTCAGGTGGCCGGGCTAAGATTTAAGAAATAGGTTTTTAAACCGGCCGACGGAAAAATATCATAATTCATCCGGCCAGAGCTCGCTCCGGCCGGAAATGTGCTATCTTCCTTGTCTATTTATCCAAGAAATAGACGCTTAGGTCTCATATATTGTGAGGGGAATGACCACTTTATATGAGGGAGTTGAGTTTAATGGCAGTAAGTCCAAGTCCGCTTTGCCGTAAGTTTGCGGCAATCCTTGGTGCAACACCTCAAGTTATTAACGGCGTCTGCACCGCATCGAGAGTCCGTAATAATATTAAACCTATTATTCTGGGCAAGCGAAGCAGATCGTTTCTGGCGATCCCCCAAGCATTCTCTTTCGAGAGCATCGGTAAAGACGGACGCGCTCTTTGTCTCGGAGAAACCGTGATCCTGACCGCTGAAATCAATCCGTTTATCACCCGTCTTAGAAAGCATAATATAAAGGTAACGGCCTTGCATAACCACTGGCTTTTTGATAAACCCAACCTTTGGTATATTCATTTTGAAAAGAAAGAGAAACCCTTGGTATTTGCCAAAGAAGTTCGCAATGCGTTGGACGTTTTGACAACCCGGATTGTAACACCGTAAGGAATACCGACGTTGCTTAGCTGCCATATAAAAAGTCCTCAAACCCGTTGGATCGGTTTGAGGACTTTGTCATTTTACGGACCTTTGCCGCGGCGCAATCGGGCGGTCTCTATCGATCATTCTCATCCACGGACACGATCAGTTGATCGACCGTAATTTCCAAAGCATTGCAAATCTGCTCCAGCGTGCGGATATAGACTCTGTCCACGGAATCGGAACAAAGATGGTTGATGGTCGCAATCCGCATATTCATCGACAGGGCGAATTGTCTTTGCGAAATATTCCGTTCGGCGAGAATTTCCCGTAAGCGAATACGAATTTTCATAGTTCCTCCATTACCTTCAAGAGTAAACGCAATTATTATAGCATAGTTCGGAAAAAAGTGTATTGAACTATACCCTTAAGAGTAGTATATTGGTAACAGGAATTTTACTCTTAAGAGTAATAAATTTTGGGAGGTGAAATCCATAGCTAAGAAAATAGGGCGTCCTTTTTCGGAAAATCCGAAAGAAATCGGTCTTACGGTGCGGCTTGATAAGAGGCATAATGATATCCTCGAACGCTATGCAGCAAAGCATAAGGTGACTAGAAACGAGGCTATGAGACGGGGCATCGAGAAACTGGACGACCATGCATAAGAAAGGGAAGTGGCTCACTCCCACAAAAGAATTCGCCACTTCCGCCACGCAGTTGCCTGATCGACAGACTGCACCCTAAATTTAACATGTGTATGTCTTTCTTTCAAGGCGCCGCGACCCACTACGAAAGGAAGATGAAAATGAAAAGCATGCTGGAAGCCTTATACTGCGGTGAAATCCACCCGGAGGCAACGATTGTCCCTGCAGATCCCGAGTACCGAGCCGTAAATCGAAAACTATCCGAGGCCATACAAATGTGGAAAGAGAAGCTTTCGCCTAATGAGTTTAAGCAGCTTGAGGTTATGCTGGATTTTCGTCTCGAATCGGAATCGTTATTGGCTGCAGCTTCTTTTGTGAACGGCTTTCAACTGGGGACGCTGATGATGATCGATGTGTATTCGGCTAAGGATGGGCTTGGGTTGTAGTGTAGATAACGATCGTTAGATACGCCGAGATTGCACCGACGTAAGTCCGAGTGAAGTCCATGGGAAATCCTTAGAAAGTCCGTGCTTAGCCGTAATTATATAACTAGTCTGAAGTATCCATCTCCTCACGTTACCCCGCAAGCGAACGAAGTGCAAAAGTGCAGTTCATTCGGCCCCAATCAGGCCATTTATACGGGTTCAAATGCAAAAGTGCAGGCGATTTTTGCCATTTTGATCAAACTTGTCTCCAAACCTCATTTTCAACTGCACTTTTGCATTTCATTGGGCAAATTTACCGATTTTAGCTTATTTCAACTGCACATTTGCATTTGGGGCGGCCGTGGCGTGGGAACCACTGGTATTTGGGGCGGCCGGGGAGCTGGAACCACGGGGCATTTGGAGCTTTTTGAGCTGAATCTTCTGATATAATAGAGTTGCTTAGACGAAAATAGAAACCGACGAGGTATAAATATACTAGGATCGTGTTTTGGTCATAGAACAGAAAGGATGGTCGGAAGCTGATGAAAATTTTTCACACGGCGGACTGGCATCTGGGGAAACTGGTGCAGGGCGTATATATGACGGAGGATCAGCGGCACGTATTGCAGCAGTTTGTAAAAGACATTGAAGCGGAGCGGCCGGATGCGGTAATCATTGCGGGCGACTTGTACGACCGGGCGGTTCCGCCGACGGAGGCCGTGCAATTGCTGGACGATGTGCTGGAGAGCATCGTGCTGCGGCTCAAGGTGCCGGTGCTGGCGGTGGCCGGGAATCACGACAGCCCGACGCGGCTGGACTTCGGCCATCGCATCATGAGGGCGTCGGGATTACATATTGCGGGGGTGCTGTCCTCCCAGTTTGAACCGGTGGTGCTTCGCGACGAGCATGGGGAGGTTCATTTCCATCTCGTCCCTTATACCGAACCCGGCAAAGTGCGGCAGACGTTCGGCGAGCAGGAAGTCCGCACCCATGATGACGCGATGCGGGTCATTACGGACGCGATCAAACGGACGATGGATCCGGGCGCGAGACATGTATTGGTCGGACATGCCTTCGTGACGCCGCACGGGGAGCCGGAAGCGAACACCAGCGATTCGGAGCGGCCGCTGGCGATTGGCGGGGCCGAGCATGTGAGCGCCCGGCATTTTGCCGGATTTCATTATACGGCGCTGGGGCATTTGCATCAGGCGCATCATGTCGCTAATGAAACGGTCCGTTATGCCGGTTCGCCGCTAAAATATTCGATTTCCGAGGAGCATCACCGGAAAGGATATTTGGTCGTCGAGGTGGACGGCGCGGGGCTGGCGCGGGTGGAGCAGCGGCCGCTTGTCCCAAGGCGCGATATGCGCACGGTGGAAGGGCTGATCGCCGATATCGAGCGCCATCCCGTCAACGAAGATTACGTGTTTGTGCGTCTGCTGGACGAGGCGCTGGTGCTGTCCCCGATGGAACGGGTGCGCTCGGTGTATCCGAACGCCATGCATGTGGAGCGGAAACAGGCGATCCGCAGCCTGACGGGAGATCTGCAGGAAACCCAGGGCCGCGCGCAGATGGACGGGTATTCTTTGTTCAGGGCTTTTTATCAGGAAGTTACGGGCGACGAGCCGTCCGCGGAAACGGAACGGCTGTTTGCCGAGACGCTGCAGGAAATCGTCTTGAAGGAAGGGGAACGGGATGAAGCCATTGAAGCTGACGATGACGGCGTTCGGGCCGTATAAAGATACGGAAGTCATCGATTTCTCCGAGCTGGAGGAACATCGCCTGTTTGTGGTTTCCGGGAATACCGGGGCAGGCAAAACCTCGATTTTCGACGCGATCTGTTTTGCCTTGTACGGCAGCGCCAGCGGCGAAGACCGGAATGACAGCAAGATGCTGCGCAGCCACTTCGCGGACGATCAGGTATACACCTCGGTGGACTACGAATTCGAGCTAAAAGGGCACGTATACCGGGTGTTCCGGCAGCTTGCCCACGTTAAAGCGGGCAACAAGGTGGCGACGGGCGACCGGTACGAGCTGTATGAATTGGCGCATGGAGAAGAGATCCCTCTGACCGACCGTCAGATTGTTTCGCAAATCGACCAAAAAATCCGCGAGCTCATCGGCTTGACCAAAGAGCAGTTCATCCAGATCGTTATGCTGCCGCAGGGCGAATTCCGCAAGCTGCTGACGTCGGAGACGGAGAATAAAGAGGAGATTTTGCGGCGGATTTTCAAGACCGGACTGTACAAGCTCGTCGCCGACCACCTCAACGAAAAGCGCAAGGAAATGCAGCAAATTTGCCACAGTCTGCAAAAGACGCGGGATTTGTACATAGAGCAGGTCAAAAGCGCTTTGGGCGGGCGCGAAGGCTCCGCGCTCCATACCGTTTTTCGGCAGGAATATTACAATACCCATCAGGTGCTCGAGGCGCTGGATCAAGAGATCGCCTATTACGCCGGACAGACCAACGAGAAAAAGCAACAGCTCGAGCGGGAAGCGGCCGAGCATCAGCGGCAAACGGCGTTATATCATCAGGCCAAAAGCATCAACGAGCAGTTTGATCTTCTCGAGCAGAAAGCCTTAGCCGGGAAGCAGCTGGCCGAGGAGGAGCCGGAATACCGGGAAAAAGCGGCGCGCCTTAAGCGGGCGGAGCAGGCCGTGCATTTGCAGGTGTATGAACGGCATGATGCGGAAGCGGCGGACGATTTGGCGCGAAAAGAAAAGCTGCTGGAAGCGGCCCAGGCCCAAAACGAGACGGCCAAGCGGCTGCTGGAGACGGCGGCGGCCCGGTATGCCGAGGAAGAAGGCAGGAAGGAAGATAGGGAGCAGGCTTTGCGCGACCTTGACCGGCTGCAGGGCTTTCTGCCGACGGTCAAAGAGCTTGACGCCAAGCGGCAGCTTGTCGCCGTGCTCGCCGCGGAAGCCGAGAAGCTGTCCAAGCAGGCGGAGCAAGTTCAGCGCGAGTTAGAGCTGCTAAGGACGGAGCGGTCCGCCAAGGGGGGCCGGGTCAAAGAAATCGAAGAGCGGGTGGCCTTTTTGCCGGATAAATCCGCGAGATTGGCTATTCTTAGGCAGCAGGCCCAGATCGTGCAAGAGTATTTGAAGCTGTCCGAAAAAGCGAAAAAAGAGCGGGAAACCGAGCAGGCGGCGAAGGCGGCTTACGAACATGCCAACGAGCTGTATACGGCGCTGGAGGAGCGTTGGATGGAAGGGCAGGCGGGTTTACTCGCCGCTCTTCTGCAGGACGGCGAAGCCTGCCCGGTGTGCGGCAGCGTTCATCATCCCCAGAAGGCGGCAGCTTCGGGAGATGCGCCGGACAAAGCAGCGCTCGACCGGCTGCGCCGCGACAAAGCGGATGCCGAAAAAGCCTACCTGCAAGCGCAGGCGGAACTCGCCGCAACGCGGCGGCAAATGGACGAGCGGCTGCAGGAGGTGCGGGAGCATGGATTTGATCCCGCTGACATCCGCCCTGTTTATGACGAACTGGTGAAGGAAGGGAAAGCGTTGGCCGCCGAGGAAAAAGCGCTCAAGGAACAGCACGCCGGGCTGTTGGAGCTGCGCAAGGAGCTGGAAGCTCTGGATCAGCGGTTGGAGGAGCTGCGGTTGCGAAAAGAGCGGGCCGACCATGCCAGCCAGGAGCAGAAGACAAGTTATGCGCGGGAGAAGGCGCTGTTCGATCAGGCGCTGGCGGCCTTGCCCGAGGATGCGCGCAGCTTGAATCAGCTGGAAGAGCGGATTCGGCAGGCGGAGCAGCGGAAGACTTTACTGGAGGCGGCCTGGCATGAAGCGCAGCAGCGCTACCAGGAAGCGAACGGGCAGAGCATCAAAGCCGGGGAAAACCTGAGCCACGCGGAGAGCCAGCTTGCGGACGCCCGGGCTCAGCGGGAGAAGGCCCGGCAAAGTTATGCCCAAGCTTTAACTCAGGCCGGCTTCGCCGCGGAGGAAGAGTATAAAGCCGTAAAAATGGCGGATGCCGAACGCCAGGCGCTGAAAGAGCAAATCGAAGCCTATAACGCCGCCGTGGCCGCCAACCGGGCCCAGCTTGAGGAAATGAAGGCGCAATTGGCCGACAAGAAGCGGCAGGACCTGGCCTCCATGGAACTGCGGCTGCAAGAGCTGGAGCGGCAAGTGGAGACGTTGCGGAAGGAGTGTCTGCTGGCCGAAACCCAGTGCAAAAAAGCGGAGGAAAGCAAGCAGGACATTGTGCGCGCGGAGCAAACGTGGCAGGAAGCCGAACGGGAGCATGGGCTGGTCAAAGGACTGTATGACGTCGTGCGCGGGGAGAACAGCAAAAAAATCTCGTTCGAGCGTTATTTGCAAATTGAATTTTTGGTCAAAATCATCCACCATGCCAACGAGCGGTTGGCCCGGATGTCCGGCGGCCAATTTTATCTCGTCCGCAGCGATCGGATGGAGAAACGCGGGAAACAGAGCGGCCTCGGACTCGACGTGTACGACAATTACACGGGCCAGCTTCGCGATGTCAAGACGTTGTCCGGCGGGGAAAAATTCAACGCCTCGCTGTGCCTCGCGCTCGGCTTGGCCGACGTGATTCAGGCCTACGAAGGCGGAATTTCGCTGGAAACGATGTTCATCGACGAAGGCTTTGGCTCGTTGGACGAAGAATCGCTCAACAAGGCGATCGAAACGCTGATCGACCTGCAGCAATCCGGGCGCATCATCGGCGTCATCTCGCATGTGCAGGAACTGAAGCAGGCGATCCCGGCCATTCTCGAGGTCAAGAAAACGAAAGAAGGCCACAGCCACACGCGTTTTGTGCTGACCTGATTTGCGGTTGGCGGCCGTCTGTTTTTTTCGCTTATTTTGCATTATTAATCATAAGACATCATAAGTTGAGTCTCGATTCGTAATTTGATGAAGGACGTAAAGAAAAAGATGACTTCGGCGGTTACCGAGGCCATCTTTTTTGCGTTCGTAAATTCCCTGATATCAACTGCCCAACTGCGACTTCACCTGTTGAATTTCCTGGTTGTCGGCCATCATGGCCGGTTGGTAAAAGCCTTTGGATTGGGCGAGCTGAAACAGCTCGTATTGCGATGCTTCACAGTTGTTTCTGATCTGCTGAATCGTGGCTCTCAGCTGGGGATTGGCGCATTCCGAGATTACGTTGGTATAGGTCGTCAAACTGCTTTTGACCATGGAAAGCGCATCGTTGACCATTTCTTTGTCCTGCATCATGTTGACCTGCCTCCTCCCTATTTCAAAAATGACATCAGCTGCTGTTTGGTGTTTAACGCGGCCTGGGCCGATTTCTCAAAATAAGCTTTCACCTGCGGATCGGTGCATTGCTGCGCGTAGGTCAGCATCTTTTGGTTTTCCGTCTCGTGGGCGCCGATCAGATGCCGCAGGTTTTGCAGCTCCACTTGATTGATTTGGGCCATCCTCTCGCTCCTTTCATTGGTACTCACTGGTTATTGTCTTCCGATTGCGGACAAATATGCGGGCAGCCGCGTTTTCCCGCTCCAGGAAAGGGCGAATGATGAATGAATTGTGACGGCTCGCGTTCGAAACTATGGCCTGGACCGAATCAACTGCAAAAATGCATTCCATTGTCTATAAATTTCCGCGTCAGTTCCCGGTCAGTTCCCGGACTTGCCATCCTCAAATGCTGCTGTTCTAATCTCCAACATTTTGCTAACCCGTGTCCTAAGTCATAGATATTATGAAAATAGTCACTGAAATTTTAGAAGTAATTGTTAAAATTTAGTAGTCTCGCTTATAACTTTGGACTCAACCTTATAATCAATGCTTGACAGTTAAGCCGGCAACCAATCGTGGCAAGAAGTGCCGGAAGGGCGTTGAAGGCTTGAGGACAGGGAAGGCTGGTGGGGTGGTCGGCAGATCAACATCCGCTGTCCGGACGCTTTGCACGATTATCCCATTTGGTCAGGAAGCAGAGAAGAAGATAAATTCAAGAGAAGGAGGTATATTCGGGAGAAGAAGATCACCTGAACCGCCTCATTTTTTCCTTTTCTCATTTTTTCTTTATCCCTTATACAAGCCCCCCCTTGCCCCTGAACGAAAGGGATAATCGTGCAAGGCAACATGCAGGGACACCAGGACACGAACGCTGTATATAGACAGCCATCTCAGTCCGGCATCCTGGAATCCATGGAGCCAAAGTCACAATATTCGTCAAGCACTGATCTCGGTTTTGAGCCTAACTTTGTTGTGTAAATCATCGTAAAAAGGTGGCGAACTTTATGATCGGGCCAGTCAAGCCAAGCGAAACAGCTAGGCCAAACAACCCAGACAACCCAATCTACCCGGACAACCCAAACTACCCAGGCAACTTAAACAAGCCGTTGCATTCCTCCGGACGGATCGGATTTTTTAGATCGTTAACCGGAAAAATACTTGCCGTCCTGCTATCGTTGATAGCGGTTTGCGCCGTGTCCTTTGCGCTGGTCTCGCACACGGAGATTCAAAGATCGATGACCGGCCAAATGAAAAGCGACGGGACGACTCTTGTGGCCAACATCAAGCGGGAAATCGTCAAGGATGAGCTGCTGAATTTGCAGGAATTGCAGCGGGTGTTCCAGACGATCCAACAGGACAGCGGCGGCAATATCGTCTACATTTCGCTTGCTGATGCTAAGGGGCAGGTGATCGTTTCGGACAGCAGCCTGCGCACGGAGGGGGAAGGCGCTGAAGCGGATGCTGTCTCTTCGGCTTCGGCGGCCAACACCGGCAGCGATCTGTCGGCGGTCGTTGAGCGGCAGGAAACGCAGGGCCGCATTTTGGAAACGGCCGGCGGAGAGAAAGTGTACAATATTTCCACGGATTTTACGTACAGCCCGGAGCTTTCGGGGGCATTAAACGTGGGGATATCGCTGAAAAGCATGTACGGCCAAATCCGCGAGGCGCAGCTTGAAACGCTTGTGCTTTCGCTGCTCATTTTCGTTTTGGCGGCGGGCATCGGGCTGGTCCTGGCGCGGAAAATGATCCGGCCGATCGCCATGATGTCGGAGCGGATCAAAAGCTTTGCCGAAGGGGACTTCACCGCCGAATTAACCCACCGCGGCAAAGATGAGATCGGGGCGATGGCCGGCGATCTGGCTCATATGCGGCAAACGCTGGGCGGAATGGTCGAAACGATTCAGAAGAACGCGGACCAGGTGTTCGCAAGTTCCCGGGAACTTGCCGCCATGATCGATGAAACCTCCCATGCGAGCGGGGAAATCTCCAAAGCCGCGGATGAGCTGGCGGCCGGTTCCGGCGGCTTGGCGGCGAATTCACAGGCCGGGCTGGACCGGCTTAACCGGCTGGCGGCGGAAATCATGGCGCTGACCGAACGTGCGGACCGGATGAAAGCGAGCATTGAACAGACGCGGGAAGCCAACCAGGCCAGCATGAACAGCATGGAGCAGCTCCAGCGGGCCATCCGCGAAAATGCGGAGGCCACCTTGAAAATCGAAGAACAGGTGAACGCGCTCAGCGTCAAATCGGAAGCGATTACGGAGGTTGCGGCGGTGATCAAAGCGGTGGCCGGGCAAACGAATTTGCTCGCCTTGAACGCCATGATTGAAAGCGCCAGAGCGGGCGAACAAGGGCGCGGCTTTGCCGTCGTCGCCGAGCAGATCCGGGTTTTGTCGGAGCAGACGAGAGGGTCGGTTCAAGGGATCGAGGACATGGTCCGGGAAGTCGGCGCGGCCGTGGCCGACGCCAAAAGCTACATGCGGCAGGGAGCCGAAGTTATCAACCGGACGAACGCCGCGTCCTTGGAAACCGGGGAAGCTTTCAACATGATAGATCGCACGGTACAGCTGGTTACCGAGGAAATCGAAGTATTAATCAGCGGCATTGCCCAGGTTAACGAAGATAAAAACGAAGTGATCGAGACGATCGAAAGCATGGCGTCGATTGCCCAGGAGGCCACGGCGTCCACAGAGGAAATTTCCGCCTCCACGCAGCAGCAGCTCGCCAATATGGAGCAGGTATCGGCCTCCGCCAAAGAGCTGGAGTCCATCGCGGATCAACTCGGCAAATCGGTGGAACGATTCAAATTTTAATTGGAGCATCCGTTCCCTAAGACTTATAATTATGGACAAGTGTGTTTCATGTGTGTTTATTGAAAGGTGGGGGGAATAGGGTGAAGGGGAATCATTGGGTTTCGGCGTTGTATGAAGCGGCCGTGACGGGCGGAGAGCCGCGCAATATGGAGGAGGGCGGCGCCATCGGGGAAGTGCGCTGGTTTTCGCTGGACCGGCTTTCCGGCAATTTGGCCCGGTTTACCGTGCCGGCGATCGCTCAATTGCAAAAGCGGAGCGAGAAGCTCTGACCTTGCTTTGGCGGAAAAAACAAAAACGGATGCTTCCCTCTACGGGGGCATCCGTTTTGCCGATTTGCTTTCAATATATTGCCGGATCAGCCCTTACCTATGGCGGCAAGTTTTACGGCAGCACGTTGCCCGCCGCGCGGTAAATTTCGTACCATTCCTCGCGGGTCAGGTGAATGTCGGCCGCTTTGCAGCAGTCTTTGAGCCGCCGGGTGTTCATCGTGCCGGTCACCGGCTGCATCCGCGCCGGATGGCGAAGCAGCCAGGCGATCGCGATGGTCGTGTTGGTTACGCCGTATTTGCCGGCGATTTCGTCGATTTTTTGATTGAGCTCGGGGAATTTATCGCTTCCCAGGAACACGCCTTCGAAAAATCCGTATTGGAACGGCGACCACGGCTGAATCGTAATGTCGTGCAGCCGGCAGAAATCGAGCACGCTGCCGTCGCGGTTCACGGCCGCATCGTTTTCCATGTTGACGTTGATGCCGCTCGAAATCATCGTGGCGTTGGTGATGCTGAGCTGCAGCTGGTTGGCCACGAGCGGTTGTTTGACGTGTTTTTTCAGCAGCTGGATCTGCATCGGGTTCTGGTTGGAAACGCCGAAATGGCGCACCTTGCCGGAGCTTTCGAGCAGCTCGAACGCCTCGGCGACTTCTTCGGGTTCAACCAGCGCATCGGGGCGGTGCAGCAGCAGCACGTCGAGATAATCGGTTTTCAGCCGCTTCAGGCTGCCGTCGACGGAGGCCAAAATATGCTCCTTGGAAAAGTCGAAGCTTCCTTGGCGAATGCCGCATTTCGACTGCAGGATGATCTTTTCCCGGACATCGCTCGTCATATGGATGGCTTCGGCGAAAATTTCTTCGCAGGCTCCGCCGCCGTAAATATCGGCGTGATCGAAAAAGTTGGCCCCTTCCTCCAGCGCGGTTTGCACAAAACGTTCTGCCGCGGGTTTGTCCAAAGAATTTATGCGCATGCAGCCGACGGCCACGACCGGCACTTCCAGCGAGCTTGTTCCAAGCTTGATCGTTCTCATTCTTTCGTGATTCCTCCTTAAGCGGATTAGGTGCCGGGCTGCCCGGTTTTGATTATATGTAAGCGATACCAGGATATCGTGCCAAACAAGCCCGGCCCTCCATTATTTTGGCACAGGGAACCTGCGGTTTTCAAGGCCGGCCGCAAATTTAACTTATTGTGAATCCGGACAAGGCTAGTATAATGGTACTGTGAAAAAGAAAGCAGGGTTGGTTGTGCAGGCGCACGAAAAAAATACGCGGTAAAGGAATGCAAGTGATGATGAAACCAATCGACAGGGAGAAAGTGGAGAAGGAGCTCCGGGCTTTTGCGGGCGCGGAAGCGTATGTGCATAGCGAGGCGACTTCCTATATGTTCGCACGCAATTTCAAAGTGAGCGTGACGGAAGCTTTTATCGCCGGGGAAGGTCCTTACCGGGCCGCGCTGCGGTTTGACGGGCACGGCTGGCTGCGCATGGAGGAGCTCACCCATTATGAAGCGGACGAGCAGGGGCGCCTTTTGCTGGCGGGCTATGACGAGCGGGGGCGGATGAACGTCGCCCTGCATCTTGGAAAGGAGCCGTTTCCGGAATGAACAAAACGAATGTGACAGAACAGCGGACGCGCAAACTGTTGGCCGTCTTCGCCCACCCGGACGACGAGAGCTTTATTTGCGGAGCGACCTTGGCCAAATACGCCCATGAGGGCGTGGAGATCACATTGGTCAGCGCCACGCGGGGCGAAATGGGACGGCGCATGGGCAATCCTCCGTATTTGAACCGCGAGACGATGGGGGCGGCCCGGGAGCAAGAGCTGCGGAACGCGTGCGCCAGCCTCGGCATCCGCGATTTGCGGTTTTTGGATATTCGCGACAAAACGGTCGAGTTTATCGACGAGGAGCTGTTGATCGGCCGCATCGCCGGATTGATGGAGGAGATTGAGCCGGACGTCGTGCTTACTTTTCACGAGCGCCTCGGCGGGCATCCCGACCACTGCGCCATCGGCAAGGCAACGACGGCGGCCTTCCGGCGGCTCGGCGAGCGGGGGGCGCTGTATTTCATTTCTTTCGGCGACGCCATGGAGCGGCCGGAGGTTTTTGGCTACACCCGCGGCGATATCGTAAAAGTCGACGTGCAAAACCACCTGCCGGCCAAGCTGGCCGCGTTCCGGGACCATCGGTGCCAGTCGGAGATCGAGGCTTGGGTTTGGCAGCCGGACAAAGAGGCGCTTAAACGGTTGGGGCGGTATGAATATTTTATCAGAGGGAACCGCCGGGGGGCGTCCGGGAGTGCCGGGAGTGCAGCGGAAACGGCGAAGGCGGACGATTTGTTCGTTTCCTGATCTGATCGGACACACAAAAAACGCATTGTCCAGGGCCGCGACAGTGCGTTTTTTTGTGTTTTTTTAGTTCTATTTTAGTGGCTGGTCAAGGCCGGAAACATAAGGGCAAAAAATGTCTTTATTCCAGCGATATCCGTCCGTTTGAGAGAAATAGAGGCCATTTATGCCGCTATTTTGCCCCGTCGCCAGGAAATGCCGGCGTTCCGGGCCATACATCGGAAAATAAGTGCAAAAAATGCCGTTAATTGGGAACGGACAGGCTCGGCTCCGGATAATAAGTACATAAAGTGCCGCTATTTTGACGGCAGACGGTTCCTCATCCCGGCAACTGGCCGTCAAGCGCTGATTTCTTACGTCCGGGCGGCCCCGTTTTCGCTTCCCGGCAAAACTACCTCGTGAACGACTGGATAAACACGGCCATTTCCTTGCTGGCCTGGTTCAGGCGGTCGATCACTTCGCTGAATTCATTGACGAGCTCCGCCTGAACATTGGAGGAGGCGGCGATCGCTTGAATTTCCCTTTCCATCTGTTCGATGGAGCGCTGTACGGTGACCAGCGATTTCTCGATGTTCTGCGTCGCTTCTTTGGAATGAACGGACAGCTTGCGGACTTCGTTTGCCACCACGCCGAAGCCGGCTCCGAGCTCTCCCACGCGAGCGGCCTCGATGGCGGCGTTCAGGCCCAGCAGATTCGTTTGGTCGGAGATTTCGCGGATAAAACCGGCCACCTTGCCTACCTGTTCCGAATCTTCTACCGTCTTGCGGGTGTTCTCGAGAATTTGCTCGGTCGTCGCGGACAGTTCCTCCGAATGGGCCGCCACGTTCTGAACCATATCGACCAAGTGGCCGGTGATCCCGTTCACTTCCTCCATCAACGCCTCCAGCTTTTGTTCGTTTTCCAGCGTGTATGCGATGGCAAAGGCCCCGACGACTTCTTGATCCGGACCGTAAACGGGCACGCCCGCCGAAATGACCGGGTTGCCGTAAATTTCCGCGGGAAGCCGGTTGATCGTTCTTTGCCCGGCCAAGGCATTCTTCAAAGTGGGATCTTCGGGAGGAACTGGGCTTCCTTTAACCAAACCGAAATCCAGCGTCCGGCTGGGAGCGTAATAGTGAAAAATCTCCCGGTCCGTAATGCCGATCATAATATCCTGGGAATGAATTTGCTTGAAATAAGGTGCAGCTTGTACCAGTGCAGCAATAATATCCATGTATGTCCTCGTCCTCCCCTTTATAAATGCGTATAAGAAAATATCGGCAGTTGATGATTTTTTTTAAGATAAAAGAATTTAAAATTTTGTTGACTTCCTAGCTTGCAAGACGATAGTAGAATCGTAGGTGACGATGAATATAAGCCATGCGGAAAGCCTGGAGATCAGGCTATAGCAGCGGGTTCCGGGCTTTCTTTGTGGGCTCAACTTAGAAATCGGCGCTTGACATCCGGTGATTGGAACGACGAAGACCATCGGCCTTCAAAATAGCGGAACTTAATGTTCTTATTTTCCGAAGCCAAACATGTTTATCCCCATTAGCGGATTTTTTTGTTCTTATTTTCCATTGAAGGGTTCAAAATGCGGGCATTTCCTTGTGATTCGAGAAAATAGCGACATATATGGCCTCTATTTCTCGCAAACGGATAGGTATCGCCGGAATAGCGACATTTTTTGCCCTTATGTTTTTCGCGGGGCTGTTATTGCAAATGACTTTTTTTCCCTGAAATAAAATGGGAATTTATTATAATTTCCAAAATAAATATTATATGTCAACTTGTTTCATCTTCTAGAAAACTACATATAGAGAGGGAGAGTGAGAGTTTGAGCAAGAGAGTTGCCGGAGGGCTATTAAGCTTCCTGCTGGCGTTTTCGCTGCTGCTGCCGCTGGCGGGGGCTGAAGGAGACGCCCGGCAGGGGGCGGAAGAAGGGAAGGGCGCCGTTTCCAAGCTGAATCCCGCCGCCCCCGAAGTGCTCGATGCGGTCAAGGCGAAGGAGCTTCGGCTGCAGAGCAAGAAAGGGCCGGCCGGCGCGAAGTCGGCAAAAACCCCGCTGCTCGGCGCTGGATTGCAGTTGGAGCGGCAGGACGCCGCCCCGGATTCCGCCGCGGTGGAACCGCAAAGCTTTGTGCCTCTATCGGATGGCACGGAGCGGATTTCCGTCATCGTAGAATTGCGGGAAGCTCCGGTCAAAGTGTTCGAAGCGGCCGGAAGCAAGCTGCGCAGCAGCAAGTCGTTGTCCACGCATAAGCAAACGGTGAATTTGGAGCAGCAAACGTTCAAAAAGCAGGCGATCAGCAAATTGAACGCAAAATTCAAGCGCTCTTATTCAGGAATTTTCAACGGTTTTTCTTTAACGATCGCCGCCAATCAAGTGGAAAATTTGCTTAAGCTTCCCGGGGTCAAAGCGGTGTACCCGAACAACGAGGTGTACGCCACCGCCGAAGAAGAGGCCCCGTCCGCTCCTTTGGGCAGCGTTCCGTTTATCGGCAGCGAAGTTTTTTGGGAGCAAGGGATCAAAGGCCGGGGGATCAAGGTTGGGGTCATCGACACCGGCGTGGCCAAGGATCATCCCGATCTGGCGGCCGCCGTTCCCGACGGCGATTGGGGATACGATTTCGTGAATGAGGATAACGAGCCGTACGAAACGACCAAGGAAGATTACGAGAAAGCGCGGGAAAATGATCCGGCGCTTCCGGAGGTAAACGAGGACGGCAAACCGTTTTGGACCTCGCACGGAACCCACGTGTCCGGGATCGTGGCCGGGCGCGGCACGGGCGCGGATAGCCAAGCGGGGATCGAAGGCGTCGCACCGGAAGCGGAAATCCATGCGTACAAGGTGCTGGGGCCGTATGGCAGCGGTACGACGGAGAACGTGATCGCCGGGATCGAACGGGCGGTGGCGGATGGGATGGACGTCATCAACTTGTCGCTCGGCTCGGATTCCAACAACGAGCGGTCGGCGGATTCCGTAGCCGTCAACAATGCGATGAAGGCTGGTGTCATCGCGGTCGTATCCAGCGGCAACTCCGGTCCCGAAGAGGCCACGGTAGGGGACCCGGGCAGCGCGGAACTGGCGATTACGGTTGGCGCTTCCAAACCTCCGCTGGATACGCCGGTTATGGAAATTGCCGGGCTGGAAGGCGATCCGTTTTATATGGACACGTTCGATAAATCGGCAGGCCTGGAAAACCTGACCGAGTCCTATCCGCTCGGCGATGCCGGGTTAGGCAGACCAGGCGATTTCGAGGGCAGGGATTGGAGCGGAAAAGTCGCTTTTATTAAACGCGGGGAGATTCCCTTTGCGGAAAAAGCGTTGAACGCGCAAGCCTCCGGAGCCCTTGCCGCGATTATCTACAACAACCTGCCGGAAGCGCTGGAAAGCGGCACTCTGGGTGACGCCGACGTGACGATCCCGGTATACGCGTTGTCCGGGGCGGACGGAGAGCGAATCATAGCTGCGCTGGATCGGCAGGAGCTTGCGGCTAAATTTGGCTCAACGGTCGAACAGGACATTATGGCCGCTTTCAGCTCGCGGGGGCCGTCCAAACCTTCTTATGACATCAAGCCGGATATTTCCGCGCCGGGGGTCGCCATCCGTTCCAGCGTGCCGGATTATGAAGGCTGGTATGAAGCGCAAAACGGCACGAGCATGGCCGCCCCGCATATCGCGGGAGCCGCGGCGCTGCTTAAGCAGCATTATCCCGAGCTTGGGCCTTATGAAATCAAAGCGCTGCTGATGAATAATGCGCTTAAGTTGTCCGACCGCAGCGGCAGCCGCTACTCGCATATGGATCAGGGGGCCGGGCGTGTCAGCCTGGATCAAGTTGCCGAAGCGAAGGCGGTGGCGCTGGCCGGGGACACGACCGATTCCGTTGACGGCAACGAGCCTACGCCGTATTATACGGGCAGCCTCTCGTTCGGTTATGTCGGATACGGGTCAGCGGTGCAGCGTGAGGTCATCGTTAAAGATATCGCCGGGGAAGCGTCGGACTATTCTATTGAATCCGTTTGGTATGGCGGCGGTTCTCCCGTAACTTTGACCTTGTCCGAAACCCGGGCCGAGGTTGCGGCGGGCGGGGAAACCTCGTTCACCGTAGCGGTGGAAGCGCCGGAGGAAGCCGCTAGCCAGCGTTATGAAGGCGAGCTGATCCTGACGGAATCTTCGAGCGGACACGTTATCCATATACCGGTTTCGGTTTATGTCGGTGAAGCCCCGCAGGCGGATGCCGTCACGGATCTCGCATTAACTCCGAATCCGTTCTCGCCGAATGGGGACGGCAGGTTCGATACGGCGGACATCACGTTTACGGTCAATGAATATACCGAGTATTTTTCCCTGGATGTTTTCGCCTTGGACGGCAGTTGGCTCGGTTCGTTGATTGAAGTTGAAGACGACGTTTCTCCGGACAGCTACGCTCTTCGCGGCTGGGACGGCGTGGATCTCCCGGATGGCGGTTACCTGTTGGAGCCTTGGGTCGGCACCAGCCTGGCGGATGCCGTGCCTTTAGAGAATCAGTTCGAGGTGTTTATCGTGGACAGAAAGGCTCCGGTATCGCAGTTAAGCGACCCAGCCATTAAGGTAGACGCGGCCAGCCTTCGAGGGACGATCTCCGGTCAGGTCACGGAAGATCTGCTGATCGATTTGCTGGTTTCCGAGGCCGGGGCGGCGGTAAGCGATGTGATTGGCGTGGCCGCCTTGTTTGACGGCAACGGGGACGGCGAGCGGGAACAGATGGATGGGACCATTGACGACACGGGCCATTTCACCATTGAGGTCCCGATTGCACCAGGGGACAATACGTATGAAATTTACGTATACGACTTGGCGGGTAACGGTTTGGTAACTCCGGCCCACGTGGTTAATTATACGCTTTCGGGTTACGTCACTCCTTTTGTCGAGCCTTCCCGGGTACAGCGGAATGACCCGTTTAAGCTGGATGTGCTGTTTTCGGTTACGGAGGCCGTATACGCCGCCAAATTCGATTTGTTGTACAGCAGTGAGTTGGAACAGGTCAGCGTTGCGCCAAGCCCTGAGCTTAGCGCGCGCCAGGCGGCGCAAAACCCGGATCGCCCGCTGACGGTGTCTAAGGCGGTTTATGAACTGGATGATGGCCAGACCCGGTTTGAATTTATGGAGAGCTTGCATGACGCACAAGGGTATGCCGGCGATGGCTCTTTGGCTACTTTTACGTTTCAGGGGGCTCCTGCCGGGCAATATACTTTCCAGGTAGCTAACCTGGCATTGTACGATCAGAACGGGAACGAAATTCCGGCGGGATTGGTCTCCGACACTCAAGTGACGGTTGAAGAGCGGGCCGAACTGCATGTAACGCCGCAAAGCTTATCCCTTGAAGAAGGGAAAAACGGCCGGTTGACCGTCGCTTACAAGGACACCGCCGGAACGGTCACAGACGTGACTTATGCGGTTTACTATGGGCCGGAGGAGCCGCAAATTATAACCGTGTCGAAAGGGACGGTGACCGCGCATAAACCCGGCAAAACCAAGATCAAGGTTACTTATGAAGGTTTGACGGCGACCGTAGGCGTTACTGTTACCGAAGCATCCTCGGGCACGGGTGGCGGCGGCGGAAAGAACGGTGACGGAAAGAACAGCGACGGAAAGAACAGCGGCAGAATAATAATGCAAAACCAGCAAGAACAGCAAAAGCAATCGCCTCCCAGCCAAGCGGTAAAAGAAGCGATCAAAGCGAATGAGCCAACGGTTATCACTTTGCCGAACGGCTTTACGCTTACGATTCCGGCCGGGGCCATCCCATCGCCGGAGGCGGCTTTTGTGCAGGTGGCGCCCGCTTCCGAATCCGACGCGACCACGTTGATCGAGGGGCTGAAGCTTGGCGCGGAGCTGAAACCGTTTGGGGTTTATTACGACTTAGCCCTTTTGGATAAAGACGGGAAGCCGATCGAGAACGTGGTTTTCCGCAAGCCTGCCGAGGCTTCGATTCCTCTAAGCGTCCTGAACGCGGGAGGCGTGAACGGAGAAAAGCTCGGCCTGTTTAAGCTCGGCGGCCAAGGCGTACTTGAACAGCATGCAGGGCGGCTTGTTAATGATAGAGTGGTGGCTCATTTGAACGGCTTTGGCCGTTACATGTTTATGGCCAGAGAAATTTCGTTTGCCGACGTAACCGAGGCGGGTTATCCATGGGCGGTGAACGAAATTGAGGTTTTGGCGGCCCAAAACATCGTAACCGGGAGGAGCGCCAACGCGTTTGCTCCGGGTTCCAAAGTCACCCGCGCCGAATTCGTCTCGCTGCTGGTTCGGGCGCTGGAGCTGGAAGCGGATGAGGGCGCGGCCGGAAAAGCCAATTTCAGCGACGTCCCGGCGGACAGCTGGTTTGCGGATACGTTGGGCATCGCCGCCGCCAAAGGGCTTATTACCGGCTATGAAAACGGCGCCTTTGGGCCAAACCGGCAGATTACCCGCGCCGAAATGGCCGTTATTTTGTCCAAGGCGCTGGCTCACCTGGACCTGGGGACGGCAGGAACGGCTGCGGCACCTTCCGGCTTCACCGATCAGGCGCAAATTCCGGGCTGGGCGAAGGAGTCGGTTGGCCTCGCCGCCAAGCTTGGCGTGATGAAGGGCAAATCGGCCGGCAAGTTTGACGCGCAGCAAGGGGCCACCCGCGCTGAAGCGGCTGTCGTGATCTACCGCATTTTCACTCAGTATAGGAAGTAAAGTTTTATTCCACCTTGTCCGTTCATATACATGCCTTAGAAGGAGCGTGAGCAGGTTGGATAAAAAAGTGAAGCGGTATTATCAATTAAAGCAGCAGCAAAAAGAGGCGGAGCTGGAAATGGCCGAACTGCGCAGCGAAATTTTGAAGCATTGTCTCGAGCAGGGAGCTGACGAGCTGGAAATCGGGAACTACCGGGTGAAGACGGTTATTCAGGAACGGAAGGAATATGACGACCAAAAGCTGTACGAAGCGCTCCCCGACCCTGAGGTATGGCGTTTGATTTCCAAAGCGGATGCGCAAAAGGTGGCGGGATTGATTAAGCTGAACGTCATTCCCGAGGAGCGGCTCAAAGACACTTACGCGACGAAACGCATCACTTTGCTGCAGGTGGAGAAGAAGTGAACGCCTTAAACATACTTAGCGGTCATGACTGCACAGGAGCATGCTTAACATTTTGACCTGAAGGTCCCGCTTGGCCCAAGCGGGGCTTTTTTTTGTGAAAACATCCCTTGTCCGCCAGGCTGCCGCAACGTTACAATGACACATAAAAAGCGATGTCCGCATGTTTACGCATCAAAATGCGGGTTCATTTCAGGAGGGAAACCGATGATTCTGCTTGACGTCCGGGATTACAAGAAAGCCGAGAAGCCTTTGCGGGAAGTGGGTTTTAACACATTATTTGCGGAGTCCGTGATTCACGGGAATACGCCGGGGCAAGTTTACGCCGACGACGAGGCAAACCCAAGCGTGTTTTATGTCGTCCACCCTTACGGGATGTCCTTGTTGTTTGGCGCTGCGGACAAGCCCGGCTTTAACCAGTGGCTGCAGCAATATTTACTGGACAAAGCCCGAGCGCGCAGCGGCCACGAATGGCTGCAGGCCTACCCGGCCGACTGGAACGGGCGGATTCGTCAAATGCTCGGCTCGGAGTTGGTGGTGAGGAGTACGGAGCTGCAGGAAGAAATCGCAGCTGCATCCCCTAAGGCAGTCGAGTATACACGGGTTAACTTTCGTTTTGAGCGGGACAAATACCGGATTGCCGCGAAGCCGGCAAATTTGGCGGGCTGCGAGATCGTCAGAACGACGAAGGAGATGTTCCTTGCCGCTCCGGGGGCGGTTGTGCCGCGTTTTTTCTGGAAGGATGAAGTTGAGTTTGAGCGAATGGGGGTTGGATTCAGCCTAATTTGCGAGGGGGAAATCGCCGCTACGGCGTTCTCTGCGTTCATCACCGAAAAAGAGCTGGAAATCGGCATAGAGACTGCTGAAAAATACCGCGGAAGAGGTTTTGCGGCCGCCGTATGCTCGGCGCTGATCGATTACTGCCTGCGGCAAGGCCTGAAGCCGGTCTGGTCCTGCCGCCGGGAAAATGAAGGCTCATACAGGCTGGCCCAGAAGCTGGGATTCGTGCCTTCGCTGATGATCCCTTATTATCGTTTGCCGGCCGGCGCCATGTAGTTGCTGATGCTAAACGCAAATTAGTTGACTAAGTCAAATTAAATGCTTTATGATGGGATTACTATTCTTTGGCTTTTTTAGGAGGTAACCCATGAATTCCGTCCATCACCCTATCATTCAGGCCGTCCGCAGGTTTAACCGGTTTTATACGAATATCCTCGGGCTGTTGGATCAGCATATGCTGAATAGCGATTTTTCGTTGTCGGAGGCCCGGGTGCTTTACGAAATCGGCAACACCCCAAACTGTACGGCCAAAATGCTGATCGAGCTGCTGAGTATTGACCCCGGTTATTTAAGCCGGATCATCAAACGCTTCGAAAAAATGGGCCTCGCCTACAGGGAGCAGTCCAAGGAGGACGGGCGGCTGTATTATCTGTTCCTGACCGAGCAGGGGAAGGAGACGTTGGCCCGGCTCAACGGGTTGTCCGACGGCCAAATCTATCAAATGATCAGCCGTCTGCCGGAGCAGGAGCAGCTGCAGCTCGCCCGGGGGATGCAATCGATTGAAGCGGCGCTGTCGGAGAAACCGGCGCTGACGGGGGAGGAAATCGTCATCCGCAGCGAGCTGCGGCCCGGGGACGCCGGCTACCTGGTCCATCTGCACGGTTGGATTTACCAGGAGCGCGGCTACAACCACCGGTTTGAAGGGTACGTGTGCAAAACGTTTCACGAGTTTTTTGAAAACTACAGCCCGGGCAAGGACCGGTTTTGGTTTGCGGAAGCGAACGGCAATATGGTGGGCGCGATCGCCATCGTCGAGCATTCGCCGGACCAAGCCCAGCTCCGCTGGTTTGTCGTGCATCCGCAGTACCGCGGGATCGGACTTGGGCGCAGGCTGCTGGACGAAGCGATGAACTATTGCCGGGAAAAAGGCTACCCGAAAGTCTTCCTGGAAACGACGGAGGACCAGCAGCAAGCGATCCGGATGTACACGCGGGCGGGCTTCGTCAAAGTCGCGGAGCATCCCAGCAACGACTGGGGCAAGCCTTTGGTTGAACTGACGTATGAGCTGACTCAGGGTAAATGAAAATGCGAAAGCCCCTGCCTTATTATAAGGCGGGGGCTTCTTGTATGGGGCAAGGCGGGGGGTTACGTGAGATAAGGCAGGGGGCTCCTCGCCTTACAAGTCAACCGGAGAGTTTCTCCGCGATCATTTTCGTCATGGCGTGTTGATGAGGGATGCCCGAAGAGTTACAGTCGAACACTATCTCCGCGCTGTCCCGGATCAGCCAGTCGTGGTAAAGGCCCAGCAGTTCGCCCGAACGCCAAAGGTAGGAGTGGGGTTCTTTTTCCGGGGGCGGCGCGATGAATGGCTTATGGACGAACACGTTAAATACGTGCAGACCGTTTGGATTCGTGAACAGTTTATAGTTGGCGAAAATGTCCTCCCGTTCCTCCGGCGGGATATAGTGCAATACGCCGCTGGAATGGAGAATGTCGAACCCGCTGTCCAGGCGGAAATCCCGGACATCAGGTCGTTTTTACAAATTATGGTTAATTTCGCGAGTATGAACTGCACTTTTGCATTTGATCGGCCATTTCGGGGCCATTTGGGTGAAAATCGCCTGCACTTTTGCATTTCATCTGCATATCGCGGATTTTGTGCGCCACTATTGCGTGGAACTTACCTGTCGTATCACACTCGCTGTTACTTCGCACTCGTCCCCGTCACGTTCGTGCCGCTCTTGACGACTTTGTACGCCACGATTTCGCCGCTCCAGAAATGGAACTTCAGCGTCACCTCGCCGTCGTTCACTTCACGCCAAAATTCCGGCTGCAGCTTGATGACGCCTGTTTCATAGTCGGGCACAAACGTATAGCCGAATTCCTTGAAAGAGGTCCAGTTTTGCGGACCGGCATTGCTGCCGTCGGCGTAAACCGCCTCCATCGTCGCCAGAAGATTGCCGTTAAACGCGGCCGGGACCGCAAACGCTCCGGTCGTTCCCGACGCGCCGCTCAGCACCGGCGTATCGTACACATACACTTTCAGCCGCCAATCCGGGCCGTAGCTGAAGCGGGCGGACAAAACCGCGTTCAGCCCCGGAGCGCCGCCGTCCGTCAGGCGGTCGAGCAGGCCGGATTTCAGCGTCAGTTCCCGGCCGCTTATCTCGTAATCCATCCCCTTTTTTAACCTTTGTCCGTCCGCAAACAAAACGGTGAGCTGGTTTCCGTTCAGATTGAGCGGGATTTTGGCGTCCTGAATTTTCCCGCCTTTTCTTAAGTACACCAGATCGGTTTCCGCCGTGGCGGGACGTTTTTTCCAGCTTGCTTTCATCATTTGGAACAGCTCGTCATCGGACCATTTATACGTGAGCCGGTTGAAATGCTGGCCGTTGTCCCACAGCATATGGGTGATCTTTTTCTGCTGGACATCATGGGTCAAAGCTTCGAAAAACTTCAATTTTTCGCCTTGCTCGATCACATGGGTGCCCTTGTCGAAGCCCAGCAGCCCGTACTCCCCAAGAATGACGGGAATGCCTTTAGCGACCAGGGTGTTGTGGACGTTGTCGAACGTCGTGACGATATCCTGCTGCGCATCCTTTTCGAACTTGTAGTACCCGGCGACATTCACGCTGAACGGCCAGAAGCCGTAATAATGAACGGTCGCGATCAGGTTCGGATCGTTTAACGTTTGAATCGTTTTGTACAGCTCATCCAAATCGTCCTGCGCCGGAGAAGATTCCCTCGTCGGCAGCACCAGCGGGCGCGTAGCGTTCAAGCCGCCGGAATCCCTGACGATCCGGTGAAAAGATACAAGCAGCTCCTTCAGCATCTCGTATTGCTTGGCCCGGTCGGTCGTTCCGCCGTCGGTAAAACGGGGCTCATTGATGCCTTCGAACATCAGCTTGGAGGAATGATTTTTGAAGCGCTCCGCGACCTGCGTCCACACCGCTTCGTAGCGGGCCAGCACTTCATCGTGGTTTTTCTCCATGTGGCTAATCCACATCCAGGAATCGTGATGGACGTTGATCATGACGTACAGCTTGGCTTCAAGCGCCCAATTCACCACTTCCTCCACCCGATCCAGATAGGCCGGTTCAATCGTATAGTCCGGCGCTTTTCCGATATGGCTATCCCAGGTAACCGGAATCCGGATGCTTTTGTAGCCTTGCGCGGCGATCTGTTGAATCAGCTCGCGGGTGATGCGGGGGTTGCCCCAGGACGTTTCGTCGGAACCCGTGGAATCCAGGGTATTGCCCAGGTTCCATCCCGGCTGCATGGCTTCGACATAGGCCTGCATGCTCTTTTTGGCTGAGCTCTGCGCCATGCTTTCCGGCACATCATCGGCCGCGGACACCACCGTGGAAAACAAGGTGATCAACAGGGCGGCGGCCATCGTGAGCGCCAAACCGGATTTTAATTTCTTTTTTCGCATAGTAATGTCGGAACCTCCTTTAAGTTTAAAATACGATGAACGCGCTTCCGCCGTACCTGGTGTTTTGAAAACGCTTTCTAATTATTAAATTACCATACAATCCAAACTGGAAAATACCCTAAAAATTGTATGTAAAATCATATCATAATTTTACATGTACTGCGGATTATTTTTTGCGCCAGGCCAAATGGAAAAACGCTCTTCCCAACAAAGAGGGACGGTGCAGCCACTTGATGACGCGTGTCGATATCCACTGGCATATAAGGGCTTGGATAATAATCTTCCAATCGATCACGATCGCAGTCAGCGAAAAAATGAGAACGTTTATGATAAACAAAGAGGTCCCGGGATTGATTCTCCGCGATTTCGCGATGGCCAGCGCAACAAAACCGATTCCTCCGTTCGTCACTCGCTCCCTGAACAGGATGGAAATGCCGGTGCCCAAAATGACGGAGCCGACCAGCAAATTGATCCATAAGCTGCCGAACGGCGTTTTGACATACACTTCAAAAAAATTGACGGAAACCGAGGTTATCGTGATGACCATAATCGTCCCGAACGCGCTGACCCGCCCCAGATAATGCACCGCAAACAGAAGGAACGAGATGTTGACCAGCCAAAATCCGATGCTAAGCGGCAGATGAAACCAGTAATTCAGCAGCATCGCAAGGCCTGCGCCGCTGCCGGAGGGAATGGAGTGCGGAAACAAAAAAACGCCCATGGCGCAGCCCTGGATCAGGGAGCCCGCAAGGATGTGGATTGTTTTTTTCCACAGGCGGCGTAGAAGAAAAGCCCGGTAAGCTTGGCGATTGCGGTTCACGGGAATCATCCTTTTGCAGGTAATGGAGTCGCAGGCTAGTCCTGCTTATACAACCTATGCATCGGGACAACCGGCCATGCCTTCTTTCGAACCAAGAAACTTGAGAGAACCCTTCGAAAGAAAGAGGATTTACCGGAGGGATATGGAATAATTTAGGGTGAATCCGGGTGGGCCGACCATGTCTTTTGACGAAGGGTGAATGCGCATGATGTTGTATGTTAAGGAAATAATCCTCCAGCTCTTTTTTGCCCATATGCCTTTAGTCATGTTTAACCTGTTTTATCGCGACCGCACGCAAAATTATACGCCGAAATTCATCATCGCCACGAGCATGATTTGCCTTTTCTTATCGATGACCTTTGGGATCAGCACCGTTCCCGGATATACTTACGACATTCGATATATCATCATATTTTTCGGCTTGATTTTCGGCGGGCTGCAGATCGGTTTGATCCTGTTGGCGGAATTTATATTGTACCGCTTATATCTCGGGGGTGAAGGTACGTTCATTGCGCTGCTCATCACGCTGGTTACCTTCCCGGTTTCGCTCGTCCTGTACCGGATTTACCAGCGGACCAGCCGCAAGCTGCCCGTCATTATAGCGGCAGGTTTGTTTTTTTCGGCGATTCCCATCGGTATGGTGTATTTGTACAACCCGCAGTCGGTTTTGAACCATTTGTTTTTTCATCTCTTCGTCATCCCTGCGCAAAATTCGATCGGCTGCTGGCTGCTGATTACGTTTTTCAAAAAAGCGGTCGCCGACAAGGAGTTGTATATCAACTACGCGCAGCAGGAGCGGGTACGGGCGATCAGCCAAGTCGCGGCCTCGCTGGTTCACGAGGTGCGCAATCCGTTAACGGCGGTCAAAGGCTTCTTGACCTTGATCAAGGAAGGCGCGGCGGACCGGGAAAAGACAGCCCGTTATATCGACATTTGCATGAGCGAAATCGGACGTACGGAATACATATTGTCGGAGTATCTTGCGATCTCGAAGCCGATTGCCGATAGAGAGATGCCTACCAACCTGCAGGAGCTGCTGGAAATTACAAGGGATGTCATGAATCCGTTCGCCAATATGCACAATGTGGAGATGGAAATCGAGTATCCCGCGGATAAGGAGCCTTTATGGATCATGGCCAATCCCGATAAAATGAAGCAGGTGCTCGTCAATTTCATCAAAAACGCGGTGGAGGCCTGCGCCGAAGCGCCCCTGCGGCAGGGCAAAGTCATCCTCAAGCTGCAGACGGCTGCGGAGAAGGTGGTGCTGTCCATCAAGGATAACGGCATCGGGATGACGGAAGAGCAGACCCGGCGCCTGGGCTCCGTTTATTTCTCGACCAAATCGGGCGGCACCGGGCTCGGGCTGACGTTTTCGTACCAAGCGATCTTGTCGTTGGGCGGAACGGTATCGGTAAGCAGCGAGCCGGGCGAAGGCACGGAATTTACGATTAGCCTGCCGCTTTATGCGATGCGGGATTTGGAAGCTGCACAATGAGGAGGAAAACATAATGAAACAAGGCGGGAGGATTTTGCTGAAAGTTCTAGGCTGTTTGGCGGCGGCGTTCGTCATTTTGTTTGCGGGCGCGGTGACGGCGTTCATAACCGCATTTATGGGGGGGCAGAAATTTTACGCGCCGCTCGCGCTGGCGGTGGCCGGTATACTTGTTTTGTTTGTGATTGCCCGCACGTTTCTGCCCGGGCGCGCGCGTACGGTCAATTACGTGCTGCTGGGCTGTTTGGCGGCATGCGGAGCAGCCGTGGCGGCGTACGAAATCAACCAGGCTTACCACAACAGCTTTGCCGTTGTCAGCGATCAAGACGTGGACCTGGAGCAGTACCGGCCTTTTCAAAATAACGGGGAAGTCGCAGTGTTGACGGAGCCTTCGTCGCTGACGCTGCTTGAAGATCTGCCGAGGATGGACGGGGCCACCGCGCTTTACCCGCTTTATTCGGCTTTTGCGCAGGCGGTGTACCCCCGCAAGGAATACGCCCTTTACGACAGCGAAGTGATGGCGAATACGACGCCGGGAGCCTACAAAAATTTGCTGGATGGGCAGGCCGACGTCATTTTTGCCGCCGCTCCTTCCAGCCTCCAGCTGGCGCAGGCGAAAAGACAAGGGCTTGAGCTGAAGCTGACGCCGATTGGGCGCGAGGCTTTCGTGTTTTTCGTCCATGCGGACAACCCGGTGCAGGGACTGTCCACACGGCAGATTCAGGCCATTTACGCCGGGGAGATTACCGACTGGAGCGAGGTCGGCGGCCGAAGCGGCAAAATCCGCGCTTTCCAGCGTCCGGAGGGCAGCGGCAGCCAAACGATGCTGCAGAAGCTGATGGAAGGAAAAGAGCTGATGGCGCCCCCGCAAAAAGACGTGGTGTCGGGGATGGGCGGGATTATCGCGCAAACGGCCGATTACCGCAACTACCCGAACGCCCTCGGGTACTCTTTTTTGTTCTTTGCGACGGAAATGGCGCACAACGGGCAAATCCGGCTGCTGGAGATCGATGGAGTGAAGCCGGACAAAACGACGATCCAAAGCGGGGAATACCCGCTGGCCGCGGAGTTTTACGCGGTGACGGCAGGCAGCGACAATCCGAACGTAAGCCGGCTGATCGCGTGGATTTTATCCCCGCAAGGCCAAGCCTTGGTCGAGCAAACGGGGTACACGCCGATCGCGGCGGCATCCGATATTGACACGGAAAATGAGGATCGATAATATAAAAAATAGGAATTAGCACTCTGGTGGTTGGAGTGCTAATATTTTGAGATCAGGCTGTTTCAACGAAAGGAGACCTGTTTTTCATGGCCAAAAAACAATTCCAGGCAGAGTCCAAACGCTTGCTGGAGATGATGATCAACTCCATTTACACGCAGAAGGAAATTTTTCTGCGGGAGCTGATTTCCAACGCCAGCGACGCCATCGATAAAATTTATTACCGGGCGTTGACGGATGACAAGCTGGTGTTCAACAAGGACGACTATTTCATTAAAGTGAAGCCGGACAAGGCTTCCCGCACGCTGACGATCACCGATACGGGGATCGGCATGACCAAAGACGAGTTGGAAAACAACCTCGGCGTCATCGCCAAAAGCGGCTCGTACGCGTTCAAGAACGAAAACGAAATCAAGGACGGGCACAACATTATCGGCCAGTTCGGGGTCGGCTTCTATTCGGCGTTTATGGTGGCGGATGTGGTCACCGTAATCAGCCGGGCGCTGGGCAGTGATGAGGCTTATAAGTGGGAGTCCCAGGGGGCGGACGGTTATATTGTTGAGCCCTGCGAGAAGGATACGGTCGGTACGGAAATTATTTTGAAAATCAAAGCGAACACCGAGGACGAGCAATACGACGAATACCTCGAAGAATACCGCCTGAAATCGATTATCAAGAAATATTCGGACTTTATCCGCTATCCGATCAAGATGGACATTACGGGCAGCCGGCCGAAGGAAGGCAGCGAAGGCGAATTCGAGGAGTACACGGAAGAGCAAACCGTCAACAGCATGGTGCCGATCTGGCGCAAGAACAAATCCGAACTGACGGATGAAGATTACGAAAACTTTTATATGGAGAAACGTTACGGGTTCGACAAGCCGGTATCGCATATCCATATCAAAGCGGACGGGGCGGTCGTGTATAACGCGATTTTGTACATTCCGGAAAAAACGCCGTTCGACTACTACACCAAGGAGTACGAAAAAGGCCTGGAGCTGTATTCCAACGGCGTGCTGATCATGAACAAATGCGCCGACCTGCTGCCGGACTATTTCAGCTTCGTCAAAGGGATGGTCGATTCGGAGGACCTGTCGCTGAACATTTCGCGGGAACTGCTGCAGCATGACCGGCAGCTGAAAATGATTGCGAAAAACATCCAAAGCAAGATCAAAAGCCAACTGCAAAGCCTGCTCAAGGACGAACGCGAGAAATACGAGAAGTTCTACGAGTCGTTTGGCCGTCAGTTGAAATTTGGCGTGTACAACGATTACGGCATGAACAAGGAGGTGCTGCAGGACCTGCTGCTGTTCACTTCCTCCAAGGAGAAGAAGCTGGTTACGCTGGACGAATACGTGTCGCGGATGCCGGAGGATCAGAAGTACATTTATTACGCGGCCGGCGAATCGGTGGAACGGCTGGAGAAGCTGCCGCAAACCGAGCTGGTGCTGGACAAAGGCTACGAAATCCTGTATTTTACCGACGATATCGACGAATTTGCGATCAAAATGATCATGAGCTACAAGGACAAAGAGTTCAAATCGGTATCGAGCGGCGATCTGGGGATCGAAGCCGACGCCGCCGAGGAGAAAGCGGAAGCGGACGACAACAAAGAGCTGTTTGCCGCGATGAAAGAGCTGCTCGCGGGCAAAGTGAAGGAAGTCAAAGCTTCGAAACGGCTGAAATCGCATCCGGTCTGCCTGTCCACGGAAGGCGAATTGTCCATTGAAATGGAAAAGGTGCTCAGCGCCATGCCGGGTGCAAACGGACAAAATGTCAAAGCCGACAAGGTGCTGGAAATCAACGTCGGCCACGATGTGTTCAAGTCGCTGAAAAAGGCGTACGAAAGCGACAAAGAGAAGCTCGGCCTGTACACGAACCTGCTGTACAACCAGGCGCTGCTGATCGAAGGCTTGCCGATTGCCGATCCGGTCGAATTCACGAACGATATTTGCAAAGTGATGGTGTAAGTACGGCCAATTGGATAGGAAAGGAACCACCTCCCGAACAAAATCGCGGGACGGTGGTTCTTTTATTTTTCGGATAAGGATGTCATCATGAGGTTGGGGGCGATGAACCGATGTTTAACGAGTTGAAGCTGACCGCGGACCGTCCGGTCTACGTTCAGGTGAAGGATTATATCAAAGGGCTGATTGCCAAAGGAGCGCTGCAGCCGGATCAGCGCCTGCCGTCGACGCGGGAGCTGGCGGGGCTGCTTGCGGTCAGCCGCAACAGCGTCATCTCCGCCTATGAGGCCCTGGAGGAAGAAGGCTACATCTACGCCGTGTCGGGCCAGGGCAGTTTCGTGGCCCCGGATGCCGCCGCTTTGGCTTCGGCCGCGGATACCGTGCCGCCGTGGAAGGTGGACTGGTTGGAACGAATGAACGGCCAGGCGCGGCTGGCGGTGGAGCTCGATCATATGAAACGCCGAAAACGCGGCATCCGGGCGGAGAAAGGAACGATTTCGTTCACCAGCATTGCCCCTGATGAGAAGCTGTTTGATTTGGATCATGTGAAGCGCGCTTTTTTGGACCGGATGGCGATTGAAGGCAACGTGCTGCTTAATTACGGTTATGCCAACGGTTATAAGCCGTTGATCGACGTTTTGCTGCAGTATATGGAGCGTAAGGGTGTCGATTTGACGGGGAAGGATATGCTGATCACCAGCGGTTTTACCGAGGGGCTCGACATCGTGTTGTCCTCCCTCGGCGGGCAGCCGGGCGGGGCGGTTATTTGCGAAAATCCGACGCACCATACGGCGATCAAAAATTTGCGGATGCACGGCTTCGGGATTACGGGCATTCCGATGGAGCAGGACGGGATGGACCTGAAGGGCTTGGAAAAAGCTTTGGCGCAGCGGCCCTACGATTGCGCTTATTTGGTCCCTTCTTACCATAATCCGACCGGGATCGTCACTTCGGCGGAGAAAAGGCTGGCCATGCTGGAGCTGTTCGCGCGATATCGGGTGCCGGTGATCGAAGACGGCTTCAACGAGGAGCTGCGTTATTCCGGCTCGCATGTGGCGCCGCTGATCGCCATGGCGGGTCAAGGGAACAGCGTGGTGTACCTGGGCAGCTTCTCCAAGGTGCTGTTCCCGGGGATGCGCGTCGGCTGGGTGCTGGCGGACCGGGAGCTGGTCGATGTGCTGGAAAGCGTGAAGCGGGCGCGCAGCATCCATACCTCGACCCTGGACCAGTCGGTGCTTTATCAGTATTTGCAAAACGGCCATCTGGATAAATATTTGAAAAAAGCGCGGGCGGAATATAAACGGAAATACGAATGGACAAAGGCGTGCTGCGAGCGGTTTATCCCGTATTCCCGGCTCTCCGGCAGCGGCGGGCTGCACCTGTTCGTCGAATTCGCGGAAGGGTTTGACGTGTGGGAGCTGCTTGAGGCGTGTTCCCGTCAAGGCGTGATTTTTACGCCCGGGGATATGTTTTATACCGACGGCGGGGGCAGGAATACGATGCGGATCGGCTTCTCGCGGGTGAGCGATGAAGATATCGGGAAGGGCATCCGGATCATCGGGGAAAACGCGGCGGGAATGATGTAGCCAGCGGCAGGTGTGCAGCGGGTATACGGCAGGTGCGCGGCAGGTACGCGGCAGGTGTGCGGTGGGTGCACGGCAGGTGCGCGGCGGGTACACGGGCAAGTGCGCGGCGGGTACACGGGTAAGTGCGCGGCGGGTACACGGGCAAGTGCGTGGCGGGTACACGGGCAAGTGCGCGGCGGGTACACGGCAGGTGCGCGGCGGGTACACGGCAGGTGCGCGGCGGGTATACGGCAGGTGCGCGGCGGGTATACGGGTAAGTGCGCGGGGGGTACACGGCAGGTGCGCGGCAGGTACGTAGAAGGTGCACAGAAGGTGCATCGTAAGAAGATTTCGCACGGCTGCCCTGCCGCATACAGTCAATAGTTCAACTTATAGAGTTGAGAAGTGGCGCCGGATGGCGTGAAATCTACGGTGGCTAAAGGAGCGATGAGGGATGAAGGTAGGCGTTATTATGGGCGGCGTCTCCTCGGAACGTGAAGTTTCACGGGTGACCGGCAAAGAAATGGCGGTTCATTTGGACCGCAGTAAATATGAGGTGCTGCCGATCGAGATTTCCCGCCGGGAAGAGTTGATCGATAAAGTGAGGGGGATCGATTTCGCGCTTCTCGCACTGCATGGCGCTTTTGGCGAGGATGGGACGGTACAGGGCGTGTTGGAGACGCTGGGCATTCCTTACTCCGGCAGCGGCGTTTTGGCCAGCAGCCTGTGTATGGATAAGGATTTGTCGAAGCGGCTGCTGCGGGCCGAAGGGATTGCTACGCCGGATTGGGTCTGCCTCGAGCGCTCGTCATGGAGCGAAACGCCGGCTGCGTCCGGCGGCAGCCGCGGGAACGGGAGTCCGGATTTGGCTCTGGCCTATCCCTTATTCGTAAAACCCAACGGCGGCGGCTCCAGCATCGGGGTGCGGCGGGTTGATGGCGAAGGAGAGCTGCGCGCCGCGCTTGAGGAGGCTTTTCGCTGGGATCGGTCGGTGGTGGTGGAATCCATGGTTCACGGCCAGGAGATCACCTGCTCCGTTTTAGGGGGAGAGCTGCTGCCGATTTTGGGAATCCGGGCGAATGGAGCGGCATGGTTCGATTATCGCGCCAAATACAGTGTGGGCGGGGCGGAGGAACTTCCCATCGCTTTGCCTCCCGAGACGGAGGCGCACGTGCGCGATGTGGCGCTCGCCTGTTATCGGATGCTGAAGTGCGGCGTTTATGCGCGAATCGACATGATCCTGAAGGACGGCGTGCCGTATGTGCTGGAAGTGAACACTTTGCCGGGGATGACGGCAACCAGCCTGTTGCCCAAAAGCGCGTTGGCAGCCGGGATATCCTATGCGGAACTGCTGGACCGCATCATCGGGCTGTCGCTGCTGGAGCGAAGGGGCGGGGCGGCGTCGTTGTTGGCGGAAACACCCATACAGGCGGCACCAGCTTCGAAAGAAGCGGTAAAGCAGGCGATACCAGAGTCGAAAGAAGCGGTAAAGCAAGCGATACCAGCGTTGAAAGAAGCGGTAAGGCAAGCGATACCAGCGTTGGAAGAAGCGGTAAAGCAGGCGGCACCAGCGTTGAAAGAAGTGGTAAGGCAAGCGATACCAGCGTCGGAAGAAGCGGTAAAGCAAGCGATACCAGCGTCGGAAGAAGCGGTAAAACAGGCGATACCAGCGTTGAAAGAAGCAAGTTGGCCAAAGCCGTTCCCCGAGGACGGAAAAATTCGGTTGGAGGTGCTGTCATGATGTCCCGGGATTGGATCGCCCCGCAGGTACGGCAGGTGCCGCCGTCCGGCATCCGGAAATATTTTGATTTGAGCGGGGAAAGGGCCGATACGATTCGGCTTGGCGTAGGAGAACCTGATTTCACCGTGCCGGAGCCGGTGCGTGAAGCTTGCGTTCGGGCGTTGAACGAAGGGCGGACGGGGTATACGGCGAACAGCGGTATGGCGGAGTTGAGAGAAGCGCTTGCCGGTTATTTGAAGGAGAGCTTTGGCTTGGGATACGAACCGGAAAGCGAATTAATGATAACCGTGGGAAGCAGCGAAGCCGTTGATCTGGCGCTTCGGGCCTGCACGGTCCCCGGGGATGAAATTCTCATTCCGGCCCCGGGCTATGTAGCTTATCCGTCAATCGCACAATTTTGCGGCGGAAACGTGGTCGAGGTGGAAACCATGACCGCGCAGGGGTTTAAACTGACTGCGGCCGCTTTAGCCAAGCGGATCACGCCTCGTTCCAAAGTATTGATCGTCAATTTCCCGGGAAATCCGACAGGTGCCATCATGACGGAAGAGGATTGGCGTCCGGTGGCGGAGCTGGCGATCAAACACGACCTGATCGTCATCTCGGACGAAGTCTACGCCGAACTGACTTACGGCCGGAAGCACTTCAGCATCGCTTCGCTGCCCGGGATGAAGGAACGCACGGTGGTGGTCAGCGGTTTTTCCAAAGCGTTTGCCATGACGGGCTGGCGGGTCGGTTACGTTGCTTGCGGCAACCGTGACCTGATGGCCGGCATGCTCAAAATCCACCAATATACGGCGATGTGTGCGCCGACGCTCGGCCAGGTGGCCGCGCTCGCCTCGCTGCGCCATGGCCTCGAGGCGAAGGAGCGGATCAAGGAAACGTTCGACCGGCGCCGGCGCAGCTTCGTCCAAGGGCTGCGGGAGCTCGGCCTCCCTTGCCATGAGCCGCGGGGCGCCTTCTACGCGTTTCCTTCCATCGCGCACACGGGACTCGGCTCCGCTGAGTTCGCCGAGCTGCTGCTCCGGGAAGCGGGCGTCGCCGCCGTCCCCGGCCATGTGTTTGGCGCGGGCGGTGAAGGGCATATCCGCTTCTCCTACGCGGCGGGAACGCAAAGCCTGAACATGGCGCTGGAGCGGATGGAGCCCCTGATGCGCCGCCTAGGCATTGGCGCCGGCGTAATCTGATCGCTGCGGGGCGGCAAGGCAACCACTCCGTCAGGCGTGTGGCAGAGCGGGCAGCAAAGTAGACCACTTCATCAGGCTGTGGTAGAGGGCTTACTCCCTCAAACGTGTAGCAAAGTAGATTACTCTATCGAGAGTGTGGTAGTGCGATTCCCCCAACAAGTGTCCGGCAGAGTGATTACCCGTCGAGCGAGTGGCAAAGTAGATTACTCCATCGAGAGTGTGGCAGTGCGATTCCCCCAACAAGTGTGCAGCAGAGTGATTATCCGTCGAGCGAGTGGCAAAGTAGATTACTCCATCGAGAGCGTGGTAGTGCGATTCTCCCAACAAGCGTGCAGCAGAGTGATTACCCGTCGGGCGAATGGCAAAGTAGATTACTCCATCGAGAGTGTGGTAAAGCGATCACCCCATCAAGTGCGCCCGCTTCTCGCTCCAGGTCGCTATGGTTGAAGAACTAGTTGAAAAACAACATACAGCTACTTATCCGGAAATGCTGCCACGGTGTCTGATTAAGTGCAAATTTGTGCAATTAGTCTGCTTGTTTTCGAAGGAAAGGCAAAAAGAGGAGGGTAGCAGTAAATTTACGGGCCCGGTTTAGAAATTAGTTTAGAAATAGGTGCTTGATAGTTGGCTACCGATACGACCGGCTGTCAGCCAACAAAATAGCGGTACTTTATGTACTTAATATCCGGTGCTCTGGCATGTTCGTTCCATTAGCGGCATTTTATGTACTTATTTTCCTGTGAATGGTCCAGAACGGGGACATTTCCTTGCGATGGGGGAAAATAGCGACACAAATTGCCTCTATTTCCCTCAAATGAACTAATATCGTCGGAATAGCGACATTTTTTGCCGTTATTTTTGGGCTCAACCTAGAAATCTGTGCTTGATAGAGCTAGAATGACCTCGCGGCGGGGCTCCCACTCAACGGCTGAAGTCCCGCACGTCGCCACGTGAGGGCTCCAGCACCCAACGGCGGAAGTCCCGCACGTCACCGCACGAGGCTCCAACGCCCAACGGCGGAAGTCCCGCACGTCACCGCACGAGGCTCCAACGCCCAACGGCGGAAGCCCCGCACGTCACCGCGCGAGGCTCCAGCACCCAACGGCCGAAGCCCTGCACGTCACCGCGCGAGGCCCCAACGCCCAACGGCGGAAGTCCCGCACGTCACCGCGCGAGGCCCCAACACCCAGCGGCGGAAGCCCCGCACGTCACCGCGCGAGGCTCCAACGCCCAACGGCGGAAGTCCCACACGTTACCGCGCGAGGCTTCCGCTTAACTCCAGCGCTTGCTCCACAGGCACGTAGTCATAGTGCAGGTCCCTCGCCACGGAGTCGTAGGTGATCGCGCCACCCGCCACGTTCACGCCGCGGCGCAGCGCGGGGCGGTCGTTAAGCGCGGCGTGGAGCCCCTTGGAGGCGAGCTCCAGCGCGTAGGGCAGGGTGGCGTTGGTCAGAGCGTACGTCGACGTCCGCGGCACGGCGCCGGGCATGTTGGCGACGGCGTAGTGAACGACGCCATGCTTGACGTAGGTCGGATCGGAGTGCGTCGTGATCCGGTCAACCGTCTCGAAGATGCCGCCCTGGTCGATGGCCACGTCGACGATTACCGATCCCGGGCGCATCGCCTTGACCATATTTTCCCGCACCAGCTTTGGCGCCTTCGCGCCCGGAATCAGCACCGCGCCGATCACCAGGTCCGATTCTTCCACAGCTTCGGCGATATGCTGCGGGTTGGACATCAACGTTTGCAGGCGGGCGCCGAAAATATCGTCCAACTGGCGGAGCCGTTCGGGGTTCACATCGATGATCGTCACCTCAGCGCCAAGTCCGACGGCGATTTTGGCCGCGTTCGTCCCGACGACGCCACCGCCGATGATCGTTACTTTGCCGCGCTTCACGCCGGGAACTCCGCCGAGCAAGATTCCTTTGCCGCCATAAGGCTTCTCCAGAAACTGCGCTCCGATCTGCACGGCCATCCGCCCGGCAACTTCGCTCATCGGCGTCAGCAGCGGCAGCGTTTTGTTCACCTCAACCGTTTCGTAGGCGATGGCGGTTACCCCTTTGTCACGAAGCGCCGCCGTCAGCTCGGGCTCAGGCGCCAAATGCAAATAAGTGAACAGGATCAGATCCTTCCGGAAATAAGTGTATTCCGAAGGTTGCGGCTCCTTCACTTTAATGACCAGCTCCGCCGACCAGGCATCGGCGGCTTGCCCGACCAGCCGGGCTCCCGCGGCGGTGTATTCGGCGTCCGTAAAGCCGCTGCCGGCGCCGGCGTTTTTTTCAATAAACACTTGATGACCTGCGCTAACGAGCGAATACGCGCCCGAAGGCGTCAGCGCCACCCGGTTTTCGTTGTTTTTGATTTCTTTGGGGACCCCGATGATCATCTTGTCTTCCTCCTCGTCAGTTCGTCACTTTAGTTAACACAAACATGCCGGTTTGTCATAAGTTGTTCCCTTAACGGCATAGCTGTAAACTAATCTGACACCAGTATAGGACAGGTGAAATTCTTTGTGTTTATGGAGATCCAACAAAAAAAGGGACCGGGTTTGTGCAATTTCACAAATCGCGGCCGCCGCCGAATTTCTCCGTTTTGAAGTCCAGGTAGAGCGTCACTTTTTGTTCCATATCGGTCAAGTCGATGCCTCCGATCTCGCCGATTCGTTTCAGTCTGTAGTTTAACGTATTGGCGTGAACGTGCAGCGCGTCCGCGGCGGCTTTGACATTGCTGTCATGGGCTAGAAATACCTCGAGCGAATGAACCAGCTCGCCGTGATGCTCCCGGTCATAAGCGCGCAGCCTGACCAGGCTTTCGTTTTCGAAGCTGTGCTTGCCGGCCTCTTCCCAGATCAGCGGCAAGTAGCGGTAAAAACCCAGATCGGAATAATAATGGAGGCGGGACGTTTCCTCCGGCAAACGCCGTTTCACTTGAAGCAGCAGCAGCGCTTCCCGGTAGCTCGTCTCCAGTCTTCCGTATTCTTCGTAAAGATTTCCGCTGGCCAGTCCGGCATAACGCGCTCCGAACCGGGCTCGCAAATTTCCGTCGGCGAGCTCGAGCTGGCGGCCGATCGCGGCTTTGGTTTTGTGCACGGTGGGGGCGGACAGCAGGATCAGTTGGTTTTTATCGCTTACGCAAAGTACGATGCGGCAATGGGCCGCGGACGAAGCGAAGTTTTCAAGAGCCTGCTGCTGTTGCCGTTCTTGGATGGCAGAAGTAAATTCCAGGACGGCAATGTGAAAAAGAGCCGGCAGGACGATGCCGATGCTTTGGGCTTTCTCGCGAATATGGGCCTCGGTCCGGATATGTCCGGTCAGCAGCTGCCAGAAAAAATCTTTATGCGCCGCTTCTTCCTTGTGCCGCTGCAGGGGCCATTGCACCAGCTTATTCCGTGCGGCGGACGCAGCGGCCTCCAGCAAGGACATCTCTTCATCGGTGAAAGGCTTGCCCGCCTGAAGCACCCAGATGAAGCCGATCACCGCGGCGTTGGAGCGGATGGCGACCGCTACCCGCTCGCTGAGCCCGACGTCGGGAATGGCGGCGATGCGCACCGGTTTTTCGCTTTCCAGCAAACGGCGGATGACGCCGCCATGCCAAAGGCTGCTGATGACCTGATCGGGCACGCGCCGCCCGACGATGGTCGCCAGCCTGGCGGGGTCCGTATCCGGGGCATGCGAGCTATACGCGACGAGCCGGTGATTCGCGTCCTCGATCGTCACGGGACGGCCGAGCGTCTCGCCGATCGTTTCGGCCAGCATCTCCAGATTGTCGGCGTAAAAGTCAAATAAAGTTGGTTCTCGGCGCATTGGCATCACCTTCGTGTTTCCCAGATTAGCGGATTATTGCGTATTTCAAATTTCGAATTTCAAATTTCTAATTGCGGAATATTATATGATTTCAAATCCCAAAACGGAAAGAGGCCATTCCATGATATCGGTAAAAGAAAACACAAATACCGTCGGTTATCGCGATACTTGGGCGGAAGTTTCCCTGGCGGCCGTCGCCCATAACACGAAGCTGTTCCGCCGGCAGGCGGCTGAAAGCTGCCGGGTCATGGCCGTGGTCAAGGCGAACGGTTACGGCCATGGGGCCGTGCAAACCGCGCAAGCCGCAATCGCGGCAGGCGCTGAGTATTTGGGCGTGGCGCTGGTGGATGAGGCGTTGCAATTAAGAGCGGCGGGCATCCGTGAGCCGGTTCTCGTGCTGGGGTACACGCCGCCGCATGCCGTCGAAACCGCGATCCGGCATGATATTACGATGACCGTGTATACGAAGGAAGTGCTGGACGAAATTATGGACAGCGCCCAGCGGCAGCAGCGGCGGGCCTGTATTCATCTCAAGCTGGAGACGGGGATGACCCGCATCGGGCTAACCTCGATCGAGGCGGCCGTTGATTTGGCCCGCCAAGCGCAGTCTTGCCCCTGGATCACGCTCGAGGGACTGTTTACCCATTTCGCCGATGCGGACGGACCGGATGCCCGGTTTACCGAGCGGCAATTTGAGCGGTTCCGCCGCTGCATCGACGCGCTGGACGCCGCCGGCGTGCCGGTTCCGCTCAAGCATTGCTGCAACAGCGCCGCCGCCATGCGTTTTCCGCATATGCATCTCGACATGATCCGGGTCGGCATCGCTCTTTACGGCTTGTATCCCGCACCTCGGCTGCGCACCTCGCATTACCCGCTGCGTCAGGCGATGCAGCTTAAAACGAAAATAACCGCCATCCAGCCGATCGAGCCCGGCCGGACCGTCAGTTACGGCCGCACTTATCAAGCTCCTGCGAACCGCGTGGTCGCCACCGTGCCGGTCGGATACGCGGACGGATTGTCGCGCGCGCTTTCCAACCGGGGATCGGCGCTGGTGCGCGGGAAGCGAGTCCCGATCATCGGGCGCGTGTGCATGGACCAGACGATGCTCGACATCACTGCGGTGGGCGGCGCGCAAATCGGCGATGTCGTAACCCTGTTCGGCGGTGATGGGGAGACGTTTATCGCCATCGACGAAGTGGCCGGACTGATGGATACAATCAATTATGAAGTCGTGTGCCTGATCGGGCAAAGAGTTCCCCGCATTTACGGATAACTGTTTTTTATGTTAGAAAAAGTGCCATTTCACTCACATGATAATTGAAAAATCCAGTTTAGTAAAGGGATTATTAGTTTGATTTATCCGAAAAAGATGATTTTCCGCACTTGAAATAGTCATTCATATTGAAAAAAGTATGCATCTATTTAAAGTATGTTACATTTTGTTACGTGCATATTCCCCGGCCGCGAACAAAAAGCAAGCAGCCCGCCCTGAAAAATGAAGGGGTGCGGCTGCTTGCTTTTTAATTGACGTATGATTAATTGCTGCTGCGTTTAAACGATAACACGATATCCTGCGGATAATCGCCGAAGCCAATGCCGAACAAATTAAGGCCCCGCTTGTTCACGGCATCCTCCCGGACTTCGAAACGGACGCGGATCGGCTTGTTGAAGGCAAGATCAAGCGCGCCAAGCGTGGTAGCGGAGCCAGGGGCGCTGCCTACAAAGCTGCCGCTCCGGGTAACGCGCCATTCGATAAGCTGGCCGTATTCGGTGCCGCCTTTCCATTTTTCGGGCGTCAGTTTGCCCTTGCGGTCGCCGAAATCGGCGGGGCTCGTCCAGGTACCGGCCGGGTGGCCGTTGATGCTTACGCTGATGTCCGACGGCCAGGCATCCCGGAACCCCGGGGCCTCCGAGCAGACTTCGGCCCGCACGCTTAATTCTTCAAGCTCCACGCCCGGCGGCAGCGGGTTGGCGAAATAATACTCCACGTATCCCGACTCGGCGAACCACAGCAGCGCCGCATCCGTCCGTTCCGGCATATAAAATACCCGCGGATCGTCCTGGGAGCCGATCAGACTGCCGTCGCGCCCGACCATGCCGCAAGGGGGCTGCACCGAACTGAGCGAATACATGCCGATCGGCATATGAATTTCCTCGATGTGATGCAGGCCTTCGCCCGGCTGGGTCGGCAGCTCCAGCAGAATGGAGCGGCAGGTGACCGAGCAGATTTTTTCCCGGTTCGCGCCTTGCGCCGATACGATCAGGCCGGCTTGCTCCAGCGTCTGCACGTTGATGGAAATCGTCGGCTGGGCGACGCCCAGCGCTTCGGCCAACTGATTGATGCTCATCGGCTGTTTGCCGAGCGCCTCCAATATCCGCAGACGCACGTCGCCGGACAGCGCTTTGGCCACATCGAGAATCCGCGAAGCGGGGTAATGGATCGTTTCTTGGCGGTGGGGATCGCTCATCAACAAAAAATCCTTTCTGCATAAGGATGAAACCTGTGTCCAGTGTACTATAAAAGATGTATATTGTAAATTTATAATGTACATTGCAATTAAGTAATACGCGTGCTATGATGTGGGCAAATGGAATCATCCATATAAGTTGGACTAATAGCGATTTTAGGAGAGAGGTGTGGCTAATGACGATGTTTAATCAAGCGATGACCGCGGATGCAGTGGCAATTCCCCGTCCGGAATTTCCCCGGCCCGATTGGGAGCGGAAAGACTGGTTTAATCTGAATGGCGCGTGGGCGTTTCGTTTTGATCCAAGCGACGAGGGGATCGGCCAATCTTGGCAAAACGAGGGAGCGCCGGCTTTTCGCGAGCAAATCCAGGTTCCTTTTTCCTGGTCGAGCCCTTTGTCCGGCATCGGCGTCAATGAGCCCGGGATCGGCTGGTACCGGCGGACTGTGGCTTGGCAGCCGGAGTTTGGGCCGGCGCGGATTTTTTTGCGGTTTGGGGCGGTGGATTACCGCTGCGATGTTTGGGTCAATGGCGTTCATGCCGGATCGCATCGGGGCGGGTATGGCGCATTCGAATTCGAAGTGACGGACACGTGGAAAAAGGATAAAGAAAACACGATCGTCGTGCGCGTGGAGGACCGGGATGAAGATTACCAGGCTCGCGGCAAACAAGGGTACGGGGAAATCCGCGGCATTTGGCAGCCCGTTTGGCTGGAGGCGCGCCCGGAAAGCTTTGTCCGGGAAGCCAGGTTCCGGACGTTCATGGACGGTCGGATCGAAGTGGAGTCTTTCATTATCTCCGGCGGGGATACCGAAGCGGAATTGTCCTTCCGCTTTGTCGAAGGTGCGGTGAACCACAACGAGTCAGTACGGCTTACGGCCGGCGAAAATACGGTCCGCACTTCTTTTACGGTGGCAAATCCTCGTTTGTGGAGCCCGGAAACCCCTTTTTTGTATGAAGGGGAGATCGTTTTGTCCGGTTCGTTTGGCCGCGACCGCGTCAGCACTTATTTCGGAATCCGCGAAATCGCCACCGCCCGGTTTGGGGACCGCGATTACCGCTGGATCACGCTGAACGGAAAACCGGTTTATTTGAACGGCACGCTCGACCAGTCTTATCACAAAACCGGCTATTTTACGTATCCGAGCGACGAGGAAATGAGAAACGAAATTTACCTTATGAAAAGGCTCGGGCTGAATTTCGTGCGGATTCATATCAAACCTGAGGAGCCGCGCAAGCTGTATTGGGCCGACAAGCTGGGGATTCTCGTGATGGAGGATATGCCCTGCTTCTGGGGCGCGCCGGATGAGCGGGCGCGAACTGCCTACGAAAGCGAAGTCCGTGAAGTGCTCGCCCGGGATTACAATCATCCCGCGATTTTTTCCTGGGTGATGTTCAATGAGACGTGGGGGTTGAAATCGGGGAAAGCGGCCGGCAGTTTGACCGGGGATGAATCGGGCAATATGAATTATTTGCCGGAGACCCAGGAATGGGTGCGGCGGATGTACCGTTGGGCCAAGGAAGCTGACCCGACGCGGCTGGTGGAGGACAATTCGGCCTGCAACTGGGACCACGTCGAAACGGATCTCAATACCTGGCATTTTTATATCAATGGGTATGAACAGGTCCGGCAACACGTGAGCGATGTGGTCGAGAAAACCTATCCCGGGTCCGAGCTCAACTTTATCGGCGGGAACGTACAGACGGATGCGCCGCTGATGAACAGCGAATGCGGCAACGTTTGGGGCATCGAGCACGGCGCGGGCGACAGCGACCTGGCGTGGCATTACCGGTATATGCTCAACGAATTCCGCCGCCATGACAAAATGTGCGGGTTCGTATTTACGGAATTCCGCGACGTGACGAATGAATTCAACGGCTACTACCGGCTCGACGGCACGGACAAAGACTTCGGCTACGGCGATTTTGTGCCCGGCATGACAATTGCCGATCTGCATTCGCCCGACTTTATCGTCATCGACGCGCCTCCGTGCCAAACGGTACATGACGGCGAGCGGGTTGCCGTCTCCCTGCTGCGCTCCAGTTACTCCGACCGTTACCACGGCCGGGCACTGAAGCTGGACTGGGAGCTGTGGTACGATCAGCTTGGCGTGCGCCAAGCGGCCGACCGCGGTGAAGCTTCCATCGAATGGAGCGGCTACGGCGTAGCCCCGATTGCGCCGCTGAACCTGACGATGCCGAACCGGGATGCCGTGGCCGTGCTGGCGGTTCGTTTATTGGATGAAGCGGGGGACACGATTACCCGGAATTTCATCACGTTTGACGTACGCGGCGGCGAGGCGGACGGAACTAATGAGGCTGGCTGCGGCCACATCAGCCTGCCGGTAGGCGGTTTTGCCGGCCAATCGTTTACGCATCATTGGGATGCGATTCAGGGGGCCAAAGTGAGCGGCGCGGGGGCCGGGGCGTTCACTTATGAGGTACGGCTTCCCGAGCGCGAGCGGATTGAGTTGATCGGCGATATCGAAATCGTGTTTGAAGCAAGCGCCAAAAGAGTGCTGGCCCGCAACATCGAAGGCGCCAAAGCCCGCGAGACGGGCATCCATTTTATGCATGGCGCCGCCGCCGATGTGGAGCACAATCCGAATACGTACTACATGACGGACGAAGAGCGGCATGAGTCAGAGGTCACTGTGTGCATCGACGGGGAGCCGGCCGGAACCATTCACTTGCCCGACGATCCGGCGGACAGCCGCGGCGTATTGTCCTGGCACTACCAGCCGGTGGCGAACCGTTTGGATGAAGCGGGATCATACGGTTATTTGTGCAAGGTGAAGGTGCCGGGGCGAATCGCCGCCAAGCTGGACCGCAGCCGCAGCTTCCGCCTGGAGCTTCGGGCGGGCGAAGGTGGGCTGGCGCTGTACGGGCGGAACGCCGGGCGTTATCCGCTGGATATTCTCGTTTGTTATCGTTAAGCGGTTCGGTAGATCGGCCGGGTAACCTGCCGGGTAGCCGGCGAGTAATCTAGCGAGTGATCCGGCGAATAATCTGGTGGGTAATCTAGCGGGTAATCCGGCGGGTAGCTCGATGAGTAGCTCTGGTAGATCCTTGTCTCTACTGGCAGTACCTGGCAGTACCTAGTATCTCCTAGTATCTCCTGGTATCCCCCGGTAGCCCGTGGTATTCTCGACGGAAATCTAACGGTTGCAGCCGCCGCTATTTTCCGAAAAAAGACCTTTTCCAAACTCTAACGGTTGTAATCGACGTTATTTACCTGAATTCAGGTAATAGCAGCCGGTTTTGGGCGAAATAAGCTCCATGGCAACCGTTACAATTTCGAATCAGCGTTCCTGGCACAAATAGCGCTTGTGGCAACCGTTAGAATAGTTTGTGGTCAGAAGCGCGCATCACTATAGAGATACAGCGGCAGACGAGACCTTATTCTTGGGTCTTTCCCTGCCGCTGTTTCTTTTTTGTTGGGCCTTTCGCTATAAGTTGAACGATGCACCGTTGGAAAATACACTTCTTGACACATTCCGTTTACAATTGTAAACTTTGATTCGATCGATCGATTACATATGTAAACTTAAATAGGAGGAGTTTATGATGTCGCAAATTCCGCGGATTTCCGAAGCCGAATGGGAAGTGATGAAGGTGTTTTGGCAAAGCTCGCCGGCTTCAGCGAACGACGTAATAGAAGCGCTCAGCGACGATAAAGACTGGAAGCCGGCCACTGTCAAAACCTTGATCAACCGCTTGCTGAAGAAGAAAGCGCTCGGCTTCCACAAGGAGGGGAAGACGTACCTGTACTCACCATTGGTGACCGAAGAGGAATGTATCAGGGCGGAGAGCAAGTCGTTTCTGAAAAGGCTGTACGGAGGAGCGCTGAAGCCGATGTTCGTGCAGTTTCTAAAGGAAGAACGGCTTACTGAGGAAGAAATCAAGGAACTCAAACAAATTCTCGATGAAAAGACGGACCGGCAATGACCATGGTATGGAACGCGGTAATGCCCCTGCTGAGGTGGTTGCCCGGCTTTTTGGGCTGGCTGTTTCAAATCTCGGTTATGGTCTCCATTTTGGTCGGATTGGTGCTGCTGCTCAAATGGGCGCTCAAGGAGTGGCTCCCGATCAAATGGCAGTACGCGCTTTGGTTGATTGTCCTCCTTCGGGCCTTGCTTCCGTGGGCACCCGAAAGCTCCATCAGCATGTATAACCTGTTTTCCCTCTCCGAGCCAAGCGGCAGGATCGACGCATTAATTACGCAGGTAGCGGAGCAGCGGCAGCCCGGCCCGGACGCGGCTGAACCGGCGGCGGAAGAGACCTTGCCGAACGGTGTGGCCGAGGTTGGCGGCGAAGCGGCCAAGACGAAGACTGCGGCGGCCCCGGCCGAGCCGGCGGATTCGTCCCGGCAGCCCGCTGGATTAACCCCCAAAGATGGAATTTACGCAGGTTTGTTCGGATTATGGCTTGCCGGCGTCATCGCTCTGTCCGTTTATTTGTTCCGCATCAACCGCAGGTTTGCCAAGAGTATTGTCATTGGCTCCAATGGAATGGTAAATCCGGAACTGGAGGAGCTGCTGCAGTCCTGCCAACACAAGCTTGGTGTCCGCCGTAAAATTTCACTGCGGATGACGGACCAAGGAAGCGGCCCGGCGCTGCACGCACTAAGGTCGCCCAAAATTTTGCTGCCCGCGACCATCGCAGACCAATTCTCCGCAAATGAGATCAAGTATATATTCCTCCATGAACTGGTTCATCACAAACGGAAGGATATCGCCGTCAACTGGGCAATGACGGTTTTGCTGATCATGCACTGGTTCAATCCGGTACTGTGGTACGCCTATCGCAAAATGAGGGAAGATCAAGAGTTATCCTGCGATGCGAAAACCGTCTCTTACATCGGTTCTGATGAAGCGAAACAGTACGCTAACGGTTGCCACCCGCGCTTGTTCGAGCGACACATGTTATAGTAGTTCTATTCGTGAAAGTAGGGGAAAAATAAAAAATGAATGAAGAGACATCCGAGAAAAAGCTGTTCTATTTGGAAGGCATCAGGGGACTCGCGGCATTTGCCAAGAAATATGGGGAACAACATGGACGGATATGAAAAAGGACTACTACGCTTTAGATACAAATATATATACCGTTATCAAGGCTGCTATTTTTGATCCATTTTTCCGGTTTGATGCACATCCTTACAATCCAGTCCTTTGGACAATGGGCTATGAGCTATTAGGTTCTTTTTTAATTTTCGGTTTTCTTGCATTATTCGGACGAGTGAAAAAAAGATGGATGGTGTATGCGGTCTTATCCATTGCTTTGATTCAAACCTATTTTGTCGCTTTTTTGTGGGGAATGCTGCTGGCCGATTTGCTTAAGCACAAATGGGTCCAAAGTAAAATAACGGCAGTACTTGTGCTTTTCATGGGGATTTACTTAGGTTCGGCGCCTTATACTTCATTAATGGGGACGATGTACGAACCGATAGAAGTGTGGACAAAAAATATCAATGCATGGATTCAATTTAACATCGATCCGCGGCTTCTTGCCCGAACCGTAGGTTCTGCTATGATTTTGTTTGCTCTGCTTCGTTTAAAAGTGCTGCAGCATGTGTTTGGATGGAAACCGTTTGCTTACTTGGGACAGATTTCGTTTTCCCTTTACCTCATTCATTTCACTTTCCTAAATACGTTCTCCGCGTTCCTGTTTAGTAAAGTGATTCATTATTTTAGTTATAATCTTGCCTATGCAATTACGTTTATGGTTTCTATGGTGCCCTTATTTATTTTGTCGCATTATTATATGAAATATATCGATCAAGGGGCATTAAAACTAGCTCGAAAAGTCGAAATAAAGATGACCGCATAACTATTTTTGTACGACACCACGATCCTGTTGACCAGTGTTTAATCAAACTATAATACTAAAATGAGTACTAACGATTCGTGATCAGTGCTTGACAAAATAAATTATAGCTTTCATGTCTTGGTATCCCTGCATGCTGCTTTGCACGATTATCCCTCTTGTTCAGGGGGGAGAGGGGGGCTAATCACGGTCCTTTCATTTTTCCCGGTGCCTTGCCCCATTCCTCCCGTCGGGACTGCTTTTACTTCTCCTAAACCTCCTTCCCACAAACCTGTCTAGCGATCTCGAACATGTCTGCTTCTCCCAAACCTATTTTTTCTCCTGAACTTCTCCTCCTCTCTGCTTCCGGATCAAATGGGATAATCGTGCAAAGCGTCCGGACAGCGGATATTGATCTGCCGATATTTCTTGCCACGATCGGTTACTGGCCCTCCCTGTCAAGCGCCTGATCCCCCTACCCGTCAATAGTTCGTGGCGCCCGTCAGGGCCGGTCAGAAGATTTTCAACTCAATTACGGAAGAATTTAAACTATACAAAAGCAGAACAGAAAAATTAAGATGAAAGTGCCAAGATTTTACTATTCTGCTACTTATTCTTCTTTTGTTCATTAACCCTCCATTTCATTTCACTTTTGAAAGCGCATACTTTTCCAGTGAATTCAACTTAAAGCGGACAAGCCCAGCAGCTGACAGGACAAGCGTTAGATCGCAGCAGGATGTTATGAGCTTTTACCAGGTATTCCTTCGGCCCGATAAAACGTCGGTTCGGATTGGAATAATGCCATGCAAAAAAGGAGGTGAGGGCTAAATTTACGTTTCGGGAAGGCGGATGAGGTGTTTCAAAGGATGGTGACCTCTTATACCGATTGGGACAAGGTGACGGCGTACCGGAATGCTGTGCTGGTATGAAGAACTGAAGTAAACAATCCATGATGAGGAGTGATTCCATGTTATCCAAACTTTTCAAACGAACGGTGGCGATGACTGCGGTTGCTGCTTTGGCGCTGACGCTGCTGCAGCCTTTTGGAATACAAAGGAGCTATGCCGCCGAAGCTCATGTCGACAATCCATTTTTGGGCGCGACGATGTATGTGAATTCCGATTATGCGGAGTTCGTAGATACCTCCATTGCCAAAGTTAGCGATACTACGCTGAAGGCGAAGATGCAAACCGTCAAGTCGTACCCGACGGCTGTTTGGCTGGACCGCATTGCGGCCATTGCCGGAGGTGAGGCCAACGGCGGCCGGAAAAGCCTGGAGGAAACCATGGACGAGGTGCTTGCCCAGAAGCAGGGGGATACGCCGATTGTAGCCACCTTCGTAATCTACAACCTGCCGGGCCGGGATTGTCACGCTTTGGCTTCCAACGGGGAGCTGCCCTTGACTGCGGAAGGTCTGCAGACTTATAAAACGAGCTATATTGATCCCATCGTCGAAGTATTCTCCGATCCGAAATACGCCGACATTCGGATTGTCGCGATTATCGAACCCGATTCGCTGCCGAACCTGGTGACGAACCTAAGCGACCCGAAATGCGCGCAGGCCAATTCGACCAACATTTACCGCGACGCAACGCGGTATGCCCTCGAAAAGCTGCATGCTATTCCTAACGTCTACAACTACATGGACATCGGCCACTCCGGCTGGTTAGGCTGGGACAACAATCGGCAGCCGGCCATCGACCTCTTTACGTCGGTCGTCGCCGGGACTCCTGCCGGACTTGCCAGCGTGGACGGCTTCATCACCAATACGGCCAACACGACTCCCTTGGAGGAACCGTATCTGACCGACCCGAATTTGACGATTAACGGGATGCAGTTGAAATCCGCCAAGTATTATGAGTGGAATCCCTATTTTGACGAAGTGGATTTCACCGCGGCTCTGTATTCCGGATTCGTAGCCAAGGGCTGGCCGTCCAGCATCGGCTTCCTGATCGATACATCACGCAACGGGTGGGGCGGTCCGGATCGTCCGACCGGAGCCAGCGGAACAACGGTGGATGCGTATGCCAATTCCGGACGCATCGACAAGCGTCTCCATCGCGGGAATTGGTGCAATGCCAGCGGCGCCGGGATGGGTCAGCCTCCGCAAGCCGCTCCGGCGGGTTATCCGGCCTCTCATCTGGACGCTTTCGTATGGGTGAAGCCTCCGGGTGAATCGGACGGCTCCAGCACCGAAATTCCCAACAATGAAGGCAAAGGGTTCGACAGAATGTGCGACCCGACTTATACCAGTGCCAACGGCACGCTGACCGGCGCGCTGCCGGGTGCTCCGATTTCCGGACACTGGTTCCATGACCAATTCGTTCAACTGGTTCAGAATGCATATCCGGCTATTCCGACCAGCGGCGGCGAGACGCCTGACGTTCCGGCGGCGCCAACCGGCCTGACCGCGACTGCGGGAAATGCGCAGGTTGCGCTCAGTTGGACAGCGTCAAGCGGCGCCACAAGCTATAACGTGAAGCGCGCCACGACCAGCGGCGGGCCGTACACGACCGTGGCGGCGGGCGTTGCCGCCACAAGTTACACGAACACCGGCCTGACAAACGGCACGACGTATTATTATGTCGTCAGTGCGGTGAAAAGCGCCGGAGAAAGCGCGAATTCGGCCCAGGCTGCCGCGACGCCGCTGGCGACGATATCCGTTCCGGCAGCGCCAGCCGGCCTGACCGCGACAGCAGGCAATGCAAAGGTTGAGCTTAGCTGGACGGCGTCAAGCGGCGCCACAAGTTATAACGTGAAGCGCGCCACGACCAGCGGCGGGCCGTACACGACCGTGGCGACGGGCGTTACCGCCACAAGCTACTCGAACACCGGCCTTGCAAACGGCACGACGTACTATTATGTCGTCAGCGCGGTGAACAGCGCCGGGGAAAGCGCGAATTCGGCCCAGGTTGCCGCCACCCCGAGCGGCGGAGGAACCGGCACCGGGGATCTGGTGGTGCAATACCGTGCCGGGGACACGAACGCTGCCGACAATCAAATCAAACCCCAGTTTAATATCAAAAACAACGGTACGACGGCAGTTGATTTGAGCACGTTGAAGATACGCTATTACTTTACGAAGGACGGCAGCCAAGACTTGAACGCTTGGATCGATTGGGCCCAACCGGGCGCGTCGAACATTGAAAAGACGTTCGGCACCGTATCCGGGACGGACGCGGACACTTATATCGAGCTTAGCTTTACCGCCGCGGCCGGGACGCTTGCCCCAGGAGGGCAGTCCGGCGACATCCAGCTGCGGATATCCAAGACCGACTGGTCCAACTTTGACGAAAGCAACGATTATTCGTATGATCCCGCCAAAACGGCTTACGCCGATTGGGATCACATCACCCTTTACCAAAACGATACCCTCGTTTGGGGCGTAGAACCGTAATAACGAAGCGGCATGTGCCTTGACGGCGAACAAAGCGGGGAAGGCTTGTCTGTTCTTCTCCGCTTTGTTCTTCATCGTTCAGAAGAATTTCAACCTAACGGCGGAAGAATTTAAACTATACAAAAAAAGAACGGAAAAATAACATGAAGGTGCCAAGTTTTTACTTTTTATTACAAATTTCTTCCTTTATATATTAAAATATTTATCCTTGCGGAAAAGGGGGTGAGAGCCAAATTAATATTCGACAAACCCACGAAATAATTTGGGAAAGGTGGTTGTGAATGATGAACAAAACCAAAAAAGCACGTTGGCCGGCCTGGAAAAATTGGCTCGGAAAAACCGTGCTGTCCGGCCTGGTTGCCTGCGGCGGATTTCCGTTTCTGGCCTCTCCGGCCGCAATGGCTGCAGACGCTGAAGCTTACAATTATGCGGATGCCCTGCAAAAATCCCTCTGGTTTTACGACGCGGAGAAATCCGGTCCCGGGATTACCGGCGGCCGTTTGGAATGGCGGGGGGACTCGGAACTGTCCGACATGCACGTACCGCTCGGCGTGAACGGTACCGCGAAGAACATGACGAATTTGCGGGAGGATTTTATCGCGCAGAACCTGCCGATCTTGGACCCCGACGGCAACGGGTCCGTCGATCTGAGCGGAGGGTTTCACGACGCCGGCGACCATGTCAAATTCGGCCTGCCGCAATCCTATGCCGCATCGACGCTGGGATGGAGCTTTTACGAGTTTAGGGACGCTTTCCGGCAGAGCGGCCAGGAAGCGCATATGCTGGAAGAGCTGAAATGGTTCAGCGACTATTTTCTGCGCTCTACTTTCCGTAACGACAAGGGTGAGGTCGTCGCCTTCAACTACATGGTGGGTCAAGGAACGGTCGATCACACCTATTGGGGCCCTCCCGAACTGCAGGATCCCGACAAATATCCGCGTCCGGCCACGTTCGCGACCGCGGATCAACCCGCCAGCGACCAGGCTGCCGGAGCTGCGGCCGCCCTTGCTCTGATGTATCTCAATACGAAGGATACCGATCCTGCCTATGCGGACGAGTGCCTGGATACGGCCGCCGCGCTTTACCGCTTTGCCCAGCAGCACAGAGGACTCGGCAACAGCGACGGCTTTTATAATTCCAGTTATGACGAAGATGAATTGTCATGGGCTGCCGTCTGGTTGTATACCGCGACCGGAGACAACACGTATATACAGGATATCGTATCGGTTGACGCGTCGGGAAAATACACCGGATACCTCAAAAGAATCGTCCCTTCTCAAGCGGATAGCTGGCAAAATATCTGGACGCACAGCTGGGACACGGTATGGGGCGGCGTTTTTGTACGGCTTGCGGCCCTGTTCCCGGACAATGCCCAATATGATTATTACGCCCGCTGGAATCTTGAATATTGGTCGGGCGGCAAGGTTCCTCATCAGGAAGCGAATGACAATACGTATTTGACTACGTCGCCCGCCGGGTTCGGCGTTCTCACCACATGGGGTTCGGCGCGGTACAACGCGGCCGCCCAGCTTTGCGCGCTGGTGTATGACAAGTATAAAGACCGTCCAGATTTTGCGGCCTGGGCCAAGAGCCAAATGGATTACATCATGGGGGACAACCCCATGGGTTATTCGTACATCGTCGGCTTCCCGTCCCCGGACGAATCGGCCAAGCATCCTCACCATCGGGCCGCGCACGGCTCCATGACCAACAACATGGAAGTCCCGGCGGAACACCGCCATCTGCTCTGGGGAGCGCTTGTCGGCGGACCGGACGCGAAGGATTTCCACAATGATGTTACGACCGATTACGTCTATAACGAGGTGGCGATTGACTACAATGCCGGTTTGGTCGGCGCGCTTGCAGGCTTGTATCTGAAATACGGAAACGGCGAAACGGTTACGGCCGACAGTCCGCCCGCCGAACAAGGCGTAACGGAATACCGGGTGGAGGGAAAAATCGAGCAGGAAAACGACCAGCGGACCCAGGTTACGGTCACCATTCACAATGAATCCGTCCATCCGCCTCATACGGAGGGAACGATGAGCGCCCGTTATTATTTCAACATCAGCGAGCTGCTGGCGGCGGGCCAAAGCATCAACGACGTCACGCTGGAAACGTATTATGATGAGCAAAAAGCAAGCTACGGCGGCGCCGTCAAGGTCAACGGACCTTATGCGGTGGACGCGGCGGCGGGGATTTACTACTATGAGCTGGATTGGTCGGGCAACGAGGTTTACGGCAGCCGGGACTTCCAATTCGGCCTGATCGCGAAGCAGGATTCCCAATATAAGAGTCATTGGGACCCAACGAACGACTGGAGCCGTCAAGGGATTTCCGCCACAAAAGGGGAGACAACCCGAATCCCCCTTTATCTGAACGGAGTGAAGGTGGTCGGCGAGGAGCCTAGCGGCGGAACGCCGCAAGAGCCGCAACAGCCGCCGGGTGTTCCGGCCGGCCTGGCCGCGAAAGCGGGGAATGCTCAGGTGGCGCTGAACTGGAACGCGGCCGCCGGAGCGATAAGCTATAACGTGAAAAGAGCGACCGTGGATGGCGGCCCTTACACGACGGTGAAAAGCGGAATCACGGCGACAAGCTTTACGGACGCGGGCCTGACAAACGGCACGGCCTACTATTATGTAATCAGCGCCGTCAACGGCGCCGGGGAAAGCGCCGACTCCGCACAGATCAGCGCGGTTCCCCAAGCCGGGCAAGGAGGCCAACCGGGAACATTGGTGCTCCAGTACAAAGCCGGGGACACCAACGCCGGCGACAATCAGATGAAGCCGTTATTCCGCATTGTAAACAACGGTACGGACGCTGTTCCGCTGTCGGAACTGACGATTCGCTATTGGTACACGGTCGATGGGGACAAAGAGCAAACGTTCCATTGCGATTGGGCGCAGATCGGGGGCGGCAATCTTAGCGGCAAAACGGTGAAGATGGCGGAAGCTAAGGAGAATGCCGATTCGTATGTGGAAATCTCCTTCAATGCCGGTGCGGGCAGTCTGGCTCCCGGCAGCGACAGCGGCGAAATTCAGACCCGCATCAACAAAAATGATTGGTCGGCTTATAACGAAGCGAACGACTATTCCTTTGACCCGGCCAAAACCGCTTACACCGATTGGGACCATGTCGCTTTGTATCAGAACGGTTCGCTGGTTTGGGGAATCGAGCCTTGATGGATGGAACGGATTGATTTTTTGTTTACCGCATTTTAGGAAAGAGGGTGAGCGTATGTTCAAAACGATCGTTAAAAGTATTCTGGCCGGTTCGCTCGTACTAGGCGCTATGGGAATCGGGATGGCCGGCTTGGCCCCGGGCCATGCGGAAGCGGCTGCTAATTATTACCATACGTCAGGGAACCGGATCGTCGATTCGGCCGGAAATCCGGCGGTGTTCAACGGGATCAACTGGTTCGGATTCGAGACGCCGAATTATTCGCCTCACGGCTTGTGGACACGGTCCATGGATGACGTCCTGGATCAGATCCAAGAGCGCGGCTACAATCTGATCCGTCTGCCGTACAGCAACCAGATGTTTGACCCCGGATCCGCCCCCAACAGCATCGACTACGACAAAAACCCGGATTTAAAAGGGCTGACTCCCATTCAGATCATGGATAAACTAATCGAAAAAGCAGGAGACCGCGGCATGAAGATTTTCCTCGACCGCCATCGTCCCGGGTCCGGCGGACAATCCGAGCTTTGGTATACCGCGGACTACTCCGAACAACGCTGGATCGACGACTGGAAGATGCTGGCTAAGCGGTATAACGGCAACGACACGGTGATTGGCGCCGATTTGCACAACGAGCCCCACGGTCCGGCCAGTTGGGGAACGGGAGATCCGGCCACCGATTGGCAGCTGGCGGCGGAGCGGGCGGGCAACGCCATTTTGTCCGTAAACCCGCATTGGCTGATCATCGTCGAAGGGATCGAGAAAAATGTGCAGGGCTACAGCGACGGCTACTGGTGGGGCGGCAATCTTAAAGGAGTCGCCAATCACCCGGTTGAGTTGGACGTTCCGAACCAATTGGTTTATTCCGCCCATGATTACGGCCCTGGCGTCGCTTCCCAGCCCTGGTTCTCGGACCCTTCCTTCCCCGATAACATGCCGGCGATTTGGGACGCCTACTGGGGATATATCAGCAAGCAAAACATCGCCCCGGTCATCGTGGGCGAATTCGGCGGCCGGAGCGTGGACATGAGCAGCGTTGAAGGCATCTGGCAGAACCGCCTGGTCGATTATATCGGCGAGAACGAGCTTTATTGGACTTATTGGTGCGTAAACCCGAACTCCGGAGACACGGGCGGACTGCTGCTCGACGATTGGGTTACCTGGAACGAGCCGAAGCAAGCCATGCTGGACCGGATTATGCAGCCGTTAGGCGAAGCGTTGCCCGCCGCCCCGGGCAAATTGACGGCTACGGCGGGCAACGGACAGATCAGCTTGAACTGGTCGGCTTCCGCCGGGGCGGAAAGCTATAATGTGAAGAGAGCGACAGTTAGCGGGGGACCGTATACGACCGTAGCCAGCGGGATCACGGGCACGGCCTTTACCGATCGCGGACTTGCCAACGGCACGGCCTACTATTATGTGGTCAGCGCGGTGAACAGCGCCGGAGAAAGCGGCAATTCTGCCGAGGCGGCCGCGACGCCGGAAGAAGGCTCAAACGCGCCTGATGTCAATCTGGTCGTGCAGTATAAAGCGGCCGACACCAATCCGACCGACAACCAGATCAAACCGCATTTTAATATTAAGAACAACGGTACAACCGCAGTTGACTTGAGCGGCCTGAAGCTCCGCTATTACTTCTCGAAAGACGGCACGCAAAGCATGAGCTCTTGGGTGGATTGGGCGCCGATCGGAGCCGAGAACATTCAAAGAACCTTTACCGACGCTTATGTCGAACTCAGCTTTACCGCTGCGGCGGGCTCGATTTCGGCCGGCGGGGAAACCGGTGAAATTCAATTGCGGATGGCCAAATCCGACTGGTCCAATTTCAACGAAGCGGACGACTACTCCTTCGATCCGACCAAAACCGCTTATACCGACTGGGATAAGGTAACGCTGTACCTGGATGATTCGCTGGTATGGGGAGTAGAACCTGAATAAAGTGAAAACACAATAACTTTGCATGCAAAAAGACGATTTCATTTCCGCTTGCCGGCGGATCTGGAATCGTCTTTGTATTTGGGCCTATCTCACTCACTCACTCACCGTTTCCGTTGGGACGGACCGTCGGATTCACTTCGTTCCTTCGCCCAGCACCGGCTTGTAATTGTCCGGAATATACGTGACCGCTTTAACCTCGGTAATGACCTGCGGATACAATTTGCCTTTCTCCGGCCCAGTGATCCGGTAGTTGATCACGGCTTTGTCCCCGTCAAAAACGATGCTCGCGATTTCAATGCCGTATCCCGGATGGGGAGCCATGGCCGAAACCGTCACTTTGTAGATGCCGCCGTTCACTTTGTCTTTTGACAAGTTGAAATCATACAAGTTTCCGGTCACCGTGCCGGTTGGCTTGCTGTCTTCGACGAACCCGAGCGCCCGCTCCAGCATGCCGGCGGCTTCACTGAACGTGATCGGTCCGGCGGGGTTGAACTTCTTGTTTTTGTCCAGCGTCACGATCCCTGCGTTCAGCAGCTTCTGGATGCTGCCCATCAAATCCGCATCGATCGATTTGCCGTCCTTGATTTCGGTATAAATCATCGGCCACGCGTATTCGCCTTGGGTGGAGATCGCCTGGAACAGCCAGTGGCTGAACTGCTCCTTCGTCACTTTTGCCGAAGGGTCGATGTCCTTCGGAATATCGAGGCCGCGGTAAAGCGCGATCACGAAAGCTCCGGCGTACCAGGCGTCGTTTTTTACTTTGCTGTAGTAGTCGCTGGCCTCGGGTTTTTTCACGAAACGCAGGTTATCGAGGTTTAGCTCGAACGCGCCGACGATCAGCGAGATGGCCGAAGCGTTGTTTAGTTTTTGGTTCGGCTTGAAATATCCCGATTGGTCGCTTTTAAGGATGCCTCGTTTCTTCAAGGTTTCGATCGCTTTTTGCTCACGGCCTCCTTTGGCGTCTTGGAAGGCGGAGGCGGTGCCGCCAACCAGCAGGGTGAAGGCGATGACCATAAGCAGCGTCAGCTTTATCCATTTGAAAGCGAATTTGCTCGTGTTGTTCATAGGTTGCCTCCCGTAAAAGAGTAATTACTCAATCTTCGCAGCATGAAATCGGCGGATCATCAAGCACACTTTTTTCAGCCAGTCGAAACATATTGAAGGACGGCCTGGCGGGATCAAATGGATCAAATGGATCAAATGGATCAAATGCAAAAGTGCATTCCATTCTATAAATTGCCGTCTTGGAGCAGTTGAAATGCAAAAGTTCATCTCATTTAGAGCTATCCGATAAAAAAGTATCTTTTATTCAGAAATGAACTGCACTTTTGCATCTGAACCCCCTGTTTCGAGGAATTTCGATAAAAACCGCATGCACTTTTGCATTTCGTAGGATTCCACCGTTACTTATATCGCGACAGTGGGGGAGTGGCATATAGTTCCTTCTACGCAAAGGCTTTGGGCAAATTCAAGTTTCCGAATAGCGGCTTCAAGCCCCGCATAAACCCCGCATAAGCCCCGCATAAGCCCCGCATAAGCCCCGCATAAGCCTCGCATTCCATCGCGTTAAGTTATTCGTTATTCGACCCGGACGGAAAAAACATAGCTAGACGTGCCTTCGGAAATGCGCTTTTCCGGATCCTTGAGCCATATCGCAAACAGATCGTAAACGTACGTTCCCGGCTCATGCGGCACTTCGAAGGAACCGTCCGCCGCCGCAACCTGTTCGGAACGGCCGTCTTTAAATAAAGTTACCGTGGTTTCCGTCGGCGGCTTGACGTTGTCGAACCGGAACGTTATCTTCTCCCCGGGGCTTGCCGCCGCGGCCGGTTTGCCCTGGGCCATTTCGCTCGGGCTGGCGTAATCCACGCAGACTCCCTGGCCCGTCTTCCCGGACTTGCCGGTGCCGCTCCAACAGTACGACCCCTGAATTACCGTAATGGCGGTATCGGCTGCTGTACGGACCACCGGCAGAGGCGGCTCGCTATCCAGGCCGTTCCCGCTCCTAGCTTCGCTCCCCGCGCAGCCGGAAACCAGCAGCAGGGCCGCCGCCAGAATGGGGCCTCGAATCAGGCCATGAATCAGGCCGCAAATAAGGCCCCGGACATGATCCCGAACATAATCCCGAATATGATCCCGAACATAATCCCGAATATGGCCCCAGACATGGCCCCGGACATGGCCGCCAGACCATAACCGCCGTCCCCGTACAGTGTGCATCAAGTCCCTCCTTATCGTTTTAATTTTAAGTATTTGCCTTCCTGACGTAACCAGGGTGAGGTATGTTTCACTTGCGAGCGTTTTTTTCCGCATTTGGGCAAATTTTGGTACAGTTTCATAAGAGCCGCCCCCTTTTTAGAAGTATTCTTCAGAGAGGTAGTTCAAAAAGTCTGCTTTGGATCATTCCGTTTCGACACCCCGCCCCGCGTTCCCGTCTTCATCCTCCACGTACTCCAGCAAATCCCCGGGTTGGCATTCGAGCGCCCGGCAAAGCGCATCCAGCGTGGAGAAGCGGATCGCTTTACCGTTTTCGTTTTTGAGGATGGACAGGTTGGCCTGGGTAATTCCAACCAGTTGGGAGAGCCGGGTTAACGACATTTTCCGCTGGGCCATTACGACATCAAGCTTGATTCTGATCACGCCCGTCACCTGCTTTCTCGATCAGATCGTATTTTTGTTTTCTTCCACCGCGTTTACGGCGATTTTGAGGGCGGAGGCAATGATCATCATAACGAATCCGCTGATTAGGCTGTCCACGTACGAGATGTCGGTCAATTGAATGGAGGCGCCCACGATCTGCAGCTCGCCGATGGCCTGCGTCAGCATAACGGATTCCGTGTAGTTGAATAACGTACCCAGTACAATAATAACGATCCCCAGTTTGTAAAAGACGGCAACATTCTCATACATAAACAGGCTGTCCCGGTGAATGTTCCGCAGCAACTTATGCATATAAAACGCGGACAACGCGATTAAAAGAAGCGCGCTGATCGAGTTAACGAAGGATAAAGCGATAAACGCCCTGCTGTCGTAAAGCTCCGGATTGGCAAGAAAATGGATATCGATATAGCTGAATACCGGCTCAAAATCGCCCAAAACCCCGGTCCATCCGCTGCCTGCGAACCAGAGACGGGAAACATGCTCTATCGCCTCCAGCACACCGATCAGCAGAGCTACAAAAAATACGATCAAGCTAGCAACGGATCCCACTTTGAAGAACATTTTGGATTTCATGATTTCATACTCCTCTTCTCGTAACCTCTTTGTGTCCGGAACTGAATTTAGCACAAGTCGCACTGCGAATCAATAAAAATTTATCGAAAAACAATAAAATCATATTGAGTTTCATGTGTAACCTTTGCTAAACTTAGACTTGATAGAAAGGAGTGGTTCTTTTTTGTCTAACGAAGTCATGGAACCTCGGCAGCGATTATCCAAAAATGCGGTGAAAATTTGGAGGATTCATGAGGCGGTCGAAAGCGCCGTCACATTTCTGGTGATCGGGGTGCTGCTTTATCTGGGTCACCGTTTTTCATGGGTTTCCTGGGTGGGATGGATTCTGGCCGGACTCGCCGTCCTTGAGGTGCCGCTGATGATCTGGTCCGTGTTTATCCAGCCTTCCATGAAGTATGCCAGATGGCGTTACGCCATTTCGGAGCAGTTTTTGCAATTGAAATATGGAATCCTTACGGAAACCGGGGAGTTGATTCTGATGACCAAAATTCAGGCGGTGGCCACCCGGCAGGGTCCATTGCAAAAAAGGTACGGGGTCTGCTCGGTAACGGTCACGACGATGGGGGCTTCGCATACGATTCCCGTCCTGGACCAGGACGCGGCCAAGGCACTAAGAAATCAGATCGCCCGTTATGCCAAGCTGAAAGAGGCCGACGAATGAGCCGGGCCAAACGTTATCATCCGTTTGTTATGCTGCTGGGCATCTGGAACTTGGGGAAAAATGCGATTTATTTCTTTTTCTTTTTATTTGTTCTTAAAGCGGGCTCGGACGCGGCATGGGTGAAATACGGCAGGCTGGCCCTGCTGGTCCTGGCCGGAATCAGCCTCTTGTCCATCCTGTGGAGTTGGCTCACGCGCCGGTATCAGCTTGATGACACTTCGTTTCGTTTATACCAAGGCGTTTTCGTCAAGTCGAAAAGAGTGATTCCCTTCTCCAAAATTCAAAATATAAACCGTCATACGACGCTGTTTCACCGGATTTTCAAGGTGACCGCCATCCGTTTTGAAACCGGGATGGAGGGCGAAGATGCGGCCGTCGAGTTTCGCGTCATCTCCTATGCGGAAGCGGACCGGCTGGAGGAGCGGGTGGCGGGACCGGCAAAAAGGGAGGATGCTTTGACTGCGGCGGACGGCGATGGGGCAGCCTCGGAAGTAAAGCCCAAAGACGCCGGTGATTCCAAGCGGACCCTGCATTTCAGTCCGGCCCGGAAAGACCTGATCAAAGCTTCGTTTACCTCCTTAAGTTTCCTTATTCTGATTCCGCTTCTTTTTTCGCTGTATTCCAAAGCCGATGACTTTTTCGATCTTGAGCAACAAGCTCAAGGCGTTCTGGCCGAGCTGATGAGTACCTGGTGGTCGGCGGCGGCGACACTTTCGCTGCTGGCGGCGGTATCCGTCGTCCTGGGGATCGCCGTAACTTTTGTGAGATATGGGGGCTTTGAGCTTTCTTCGGACGCGGAGCGCATCTATATCGACAAGGGGATGATCGAACGTACGGCGTTCTCCATTGCCAAAGAAAGAGTGCAGGGGGTGGAGGTCGTCCAATCCCTGATGAAGCGGCTGCTTGGTTTGGCGGAGGTACGGCTGATCACCGCGGGCGGCGAGGGGAAAGACGAACGGGAGGTCAACTCGCTTTATCCTTTTTTGCCGGTCCGGGATGCCTTCCGCCTTGTGTCGGAAATGCTGCCTTCCTATGAGATTTCCGCCGAAATGAGCCCGCTACCCCGGGCATCCCTGGGAATCAGTTTGGCTAAGTCAGGATGGACTTGGGTTTCTCTTATTGCTTTATCCCTCCCTTGGCTTCCTTTCATACCGGACGTGCCGGTTTTCGGCGCGGCTTGGTGGTGGATGGCCGCGGCGGGGCTGTTGATTTGGACCGTGGCGCGGAATATCCTGAATCATTTCAATACGGCGTATGCCATCCATGGCCGTTTCCTGCAGTTTCGGACCGGAGGGCTGACTTCCCGGCTGTTTATCAGCAAGCGGGAGAAAATCATTGAAGTGAAAGTGACCCGCGGCCCGCTGCAGCGCCGGTGGGGGCTGGCGTCCGTCCATATCGCGAACCGGGCCCGCCCCGTTCTGCAGCACAAGCTTCCCGGCGTTCCGGCCGCTTGGGCAAGGTCGTTTTACGCATGGTACGCGGGAAGAACGAAGGAAATAAGGATTGAATGATGACGCCGTCCGGCTGGCCCTTTTTAAAAATACGAAATTTCTTGTGAAAAACTTTCTCTTTATCTTCTTATTTTATTCATTAAAATGGGCGGTAGAAATCAAAGGTTCGACGAACCTTGAAGTTACGGAGGGATCCAAGGGATGAACGAAAACAGGCCCATGCCGCACGGCAAAGTGCTGGCGGCGCTGCTCGGCGGCTTTGCGCTGGCGGCGGTGCATCAATATTTGTTTTACGGGGGCGGCTACGGCGTATCCGTTCCGATTTTTGCCGGCTTGTTTTACCTGTATTTGTTCTTATGCGCCAGGGACCGGTTTCAGCGCCCGATGACCTGGTTCGGCTGGCTGTCCTTGGCGGCGGTCGTGCTGCTGTCGCTGACGTATGCGCTGTTTGCCAATTCGGTGTTTTTTGCCTTGAATTTGCTTGCCTTGCCCGGCCTCATTTTTGCCCAGACAACTTATATGTTTAATCTGAAAAAACGGTCGTGGGGCGATTTAAGGATTATTTTTGACGTGCTCGACCATCTGCTTCCGCAAAACTTCCGGCACTGGGCTACAGCATTCCGTGCCGTGCAATCGGCAGCGACGAAAAAAATGGGCGACCGCCGCAAACAAGCGGCCGGCAAGGTGCTGCTCGGGCTGCTGATCGCGCTGCCGCTTCTGATCATCGTAATCGGGCTGTTGACCTCGGCGGACAGCAGCTTTGACCGCCTGCTCTCGGCGATCCCGGACTGGCTGAACGACAGCCTTTCGTTCGGGGATGTGATGTTCCGGCTGATCTGGATCCTGCTGCTCGGCCTGCTGCTGTTCGGCTATCTGTGGGGATTCGTCGACCCGATGCGGGAAAACCCCGTAGACTGGTTTGGGGGAATCCCGATGGCGGACGGGATGGGGCAGACCGGTGCGGTCCGGAGCGATACGGTCCAGAGCGGTGCGGTCCAAAGCGATATGATCCAGAGCGATACGGTCCAGAGCGGAGCGGGTGAGGGCCGTGCGAGTGTGAACGGTGCGGGCGTAAGCAGCACGGTTCAGAATGATGCGGACCGCAACGGTACGAGCGGTGCGGGCAGAAGCGCAACGCTGCCTGGCGCAACCGCCGCCGCTTCCCCGTACCCGGGCAGTAGGCCCGTCAGAATCGATCCGCTGATTGCCGCTACCGTGCTGATCTCGATCAACATCGTTTATCTGCTGTTCGTTTCGCTCCAATTTACATATTTGTTCGGGGCGTGGCGGGGCGTTTTGCCGGACGGCAGCACTTACGCCGATTACGCGAGAAGCGGATTTGTTGAGCTTGTTCTGGTTACGTCGATCAATTTTGCGATACTGATCGGCACCTTGACGTTGGGCGGCGAGGCGGGGAAGGCGCTGCGGACGCTGAATCAGGCTTTGCTGTATATCCTTGTCGGATGCTCCGGCATCATGCTGCTGTCGGCGTTTACGCGGCTGGCCCTGTACCAGGAAGCCTACGGCTATACCTATATCCGCTTTCTGGTCTTCGCCTTTATGATCTTTTTGGCGCTGCTGCTCGTTTGCGCCGGGCTGCGCATCCGCTTCGCGCGGGTTCCGCTGGCCAAATGCTTTATCGGGCTCGGCCTGGCCGCATACGTTGCGGTAAACTATGCCAATATGGACCTCTTTATCGCCAAAAAGAACGTTGAACGCTACGAAGCGACCGGCAAAATCGATGCCCATTACCTGACGACTCTGTCCGCCGATGCGCTGCCATGGCTTGTAAGCTACAGCCGCAAGGCCGATCCGGAACTGAACCGCCAGCTGCATGAACGCTGGGACGTCATGACAACGATACCCGAAGGCCAGGGCTGGCCGGGGTTCAATTGGGCCAAATTCCGGGCGGTCCGTGCGCTGGAGGAGGATAGAAACCGCTAGGCAGCGGGAGCCTTGGTGAATCGGGCAAACCAAAGAGGGATGAAACCCGGGATCACCGGGCTTCATCCCTCTTTTTCCGCCGTTGCTTCAGAAAAAAATACGGTCGATGCCGGCGATTTCCTCGGGCGTTAGGCTCACGTCCAGCGTTTTCAAATTGCGAATGACCTGATCCGGCCTTTTGGCTCCGGGAATCAAGGCGTCGATCGTATCCCGGGTTAAGTACCAGGCCAGCACGACATGGGCCACCTCGGCGTTTTTGGCGTCGGCAATGCGGCGGACCTGGTCCACTTTTTCCAGCGTACGGGCAAAAGCTTCACCTTGGAACATCGGGTGATTGGCCCGGTAATCGGCGAACTTGGTATCCTTGTCGTATTTCCCGCCGAGCAGGCCGGCCGCTAGCGGAAAATACGGGACAAAGGAGATGCCCTGCTCCCGGCAGTACGGCAGCAGTTCCTTCTCTACATCGCGCTTGAGCAGGTTGTATTCCGATTGCAGCACATCGATGTATCCGTCCTTATTGCCTTCCTTGAGCTGTTCAATCGAGAAATTGGATACGCCGATCGCCCGGATTTTACCTTCATCCTTCAGCTTCTTCAGCTCCCCGACCGCCTCGTCCTTGGGAGTCGCTTCATCGGGGAAGTGGATGTAGTACAGGTCGATGTAGTCGGTCTGCAGCCGTTTCAAGCTGTTTTCGACCTCCTGGCGCAAGAAGGCCGGCGAATTGTCGAACACGATTTTGCCGCCCGCCATCCGGTGCGCGCCTTTGGTGGCGATGACGGCCCGGTCGCGGGCGCCAAGCTCTTTGACGATTTCGCCGATCAGGATTTCCGACCGCTCCGGCCCGTAGAAATACGCTGTGTCCAGGAAGTTGATCCCCTGCTCCAGAGCGGTCCGTACGACCTGCTTCCCGGTTTCCTCGTCCAGATTCGGATAAATGTTGTGCCCGCCTACCGCGTTGGTCCCCAGACCGATCGGGTTCACATATAAATCGGTTTTGCCTAATTTGACGCTTGCTGCCATTCGTTTTTCCTCCTTTTTCCACTAATAAGTTTATTATACCGCAATCCGGCGGGCATTTCTCCTGAGCTTCTTGGCCGGTGGCCGCGGCAGCGTTTTAAAGTGATTGTCCCGCCAGGTATGTATTCGTATAATGGTAACATGCATTCTGAAAAAAGGGCCCGTGGGCCCGCCGACAACTAGGAGGAACACCGCTATGCCGTTGGAAATAGAACGTAAATTTCTGCTGCCGGAGTATCCGGAAGAGCTGATTCGGACAGGTGAACTGATTATTCGCTCGGAGCAGGAGATCGATCAGACGTATTTGGCTTTGCATGAGGATCAGGAGCTGCGGGTGCGGAAGATCCGCGATGCGGCCTCCGGGAACGTTACGTTTACGCATACGTTTAAAAAAGGCTTCGGTTTGTCCCGGGAGGAAGTGGAGGTTTCCATTTCGGAGGGGCTTTACGAGCAAATCACCGGAATCCACCGGGCGATACCGCTGACGAAACGGCGGGTGACCGCCGAGTGGAACGGGATCGTGCTGGAAATCGACCGCTACGATCAGATCGACCTGATGGTGTTGGAAGTGGAGTTCGCTTCGGAGACGGAGGCGCGGGAGTTTCAGCCGCCGCAGTGGTTTGGCCCGGACATCAGCACAGACAAGCGTTACAGCAACAAAAAGGTGTGGCGCGAGCTGCAGCAAAGCCGGCGCCCGCAATAAGCCGCCATGTATAAGGCTGCCGCCTATGCAATGAACAAAGAGACCTGGGGTCAGGTCTCTTTGTAAAACTTCAGAGTGCCGGGGAACCACGCGGTCTGCCTTTTTGTGGGGATCATGGGATGGGAATAGCGGCAAAAAAGGATCTTATTTTCGCGCAAATAGGTATTACAGTAGAAATAGAGGACTTTTTTGCCGCTATTTTAGAAAAATGGAGGCAAACAGTTGTTTTTTCCCAGCTTAGCCCTTCAATAACGGCAAATAATGCCGCTATTCAATACAGGAGAGGGGAACTCTCGAAATAAGGACAAAAATTGCCTCTAATTTCGATGCCTTTCCATTGGGCCCGCGAAGCTCCGCATGGGCAAATTCTATCTGCGCCATCTTCAGGTTCCGGCACCTGGCACCTCCATCCGCGCCATCCGGTTCAATCCAGCGCCAAGTTGCCGCCCTCCCGAAGCAAGAAACGATAGTTCGTGCGCATGAATTCAAGCACTTTGTCAAAGATGATCCGGTGTCCGTCCTGGTTGGGGTGAATGCCGTCGGAACAAAGGAACTTCGTAAAATCGGGGTGTTCCAAAAACGCCCCCCGGACATCGATATACTTTGTTTTGGTCAGTTCCGACACTTTGAGGATGGTCGAATTGTATCTTTCCTGCCACCAGTAAATTTTCGTGACGCTTCCGAGCCATTTCATGATGTTTTGCTCCGCTTCCGGATCGTTTCTGCTGACCCATTTGAAGTACTTGTCAGCATTAAGCGGGGGCAAGCTCATCAGGATCGGGGTAATTTGCTGGCTTCTGACGAATTGGATCGCTTCGGTCAGCATTTTCTCAAACATCGAAAAGTCGGTTTTCGGGCTGTGCTCTGCGTCGGGCTGTTCAGCAATCTCGTTCCAGTTGAAGTCACAGTCGTTGCCGCCATATTCGATCAGGACAAAATTCGGCCGATCCTTCAAAACGTCCTTTTTCAGGTTGGTTAACCCCTTAACCAGCGTGTTGCCGAACCTGGCCGTGTTATGGATCGCTCCTCTCAATTTTTTCTGCAGGAGAGATACATAATTGTCCTCCAAAACGACGTATTTGTTTTTCGTTTCATCATAAATGACGCCCTTGGAAATGGAATCGCCGCTCACCATGTACTTAAATTCGTTGTTGAAAATTCCGCTGCTGTCCTCGCTCACAGATTTCACCTCTTTCCAGCCTCGAAACCTTGGAAGGTCGCTCGGTCCGTAATATAAACGCCTGTTACCCCTATTGTAGATTAGTTTTCTTTCGGTGCGCAAGTAGACTTCACCGCGTTGAACCTCATGTAAACGCTTAAAGTTTCGGCTTTTGTCCGGCGGAACGGCCTGGCGCGGTTTGCAGGGTGCTCGATGCACTTCGTTGAGGGTGTGGGGTGCCGTTTGCCGGACCGCCCCGGACCGCCCTTATAGCTGTTCACGGACCGGTGATGGCGCTAACGGTATCCGTAAAAACGCTGATTGCCGGCGAATTTCTTTTTCGCCTGGAAGTGGACAAGGTTGACAGGGAATGAGAGAATACGGTTAGACCATTCATTCAAAAAAGGGGATGACATAACGTTGATACGATTCGGCACCATTGGCACGAACTGGATCACGGAGCGCTTTATCCAGGCGGCTTTGGAAACGGAGCAGTTTGTTTTGACGGCGGTTTACTCCCGCACGGAGGAGAAAGGCAAGGAGTTTGCCGCCAAATTCGGCGACCCCAAGGTGTTTACCGAGGTCAAGGTGCTGGCTGAAAGCGCTGACGTAGACGCCGTTTACATCGCCAGTCCGAATTCTTTGCATGCCGAGCAGGCGATTTTGCTGATGGATCACGGAAAACATGTGCTGTGCGAAAAGCCGATGGCTTCCAACGCCGCCGAAGTCCGGCGGATGATCGAGGCGGCGCGCCGCAACGGTGTCCTGCTTATGGAGGCGCTGAAGTCGACGCTGATGCCGAACTTTCGGGCGGTTCAGGACAATCTGTACAAAATCGGCCGGGTGCGGAGATATTTTTCCAGCTACTGTCAGTATTCTTCGCGGTATGACGCTTTTAAGGAAGGAAAAGTGCTGAACGCTTTTAATCCCGCGTTCTCCAACGGCTCTTTAATGGACCTTGGCGTCTACTGCATTTATCCGATGGTGACGCTGTTCGGCAAGCCGGAATCCGTTCAGGCGTCCGCGGTGATGCTGCCGTCCGGGGTGGACGGCGAAGGCAGCCTTATTGCGCGGTACCCGGATATGGACGGCGTGATCATGTACTCCAAAATCACGGACTCGTATGTGCCGACGGAAATCCAGGGGGAAAACGGGACGATGGTGATCGACAAGATCAACCAGCCTTACGATGTAAAAATATTGTACCGCGACGGGACGACCGAAGAACTGTCGCGCTCCCAGCCCCAGGAATCGATGTACTACGAGGCGCTGGAGTTCATTGAGCTGCTCCAAAGCGGCCGGCGGGAAAGCGAGATCAATACGCACGCCCGCTCCCTGGCCGTCGCCGAATTGATGGAGGAAGCGCGGCGCCAGTTTGGGCTGCGGTACGCGGCCGATCAGGATTAGCCGGTCAACCTGAGATTTGTGGCTGTTTTGGTAGGCCCGGGCATACGCTCCGGGCCTTTTTGGCGCTCGCTGGAGACTAATTAAGAAGTGTGCTGTATGGTGAGCGGTAAGTTTGGCGGGTGGTCAGTCAATAAGGCTGGGGGATGGCAAGTTGCAAGCTAATATTAGTTTGGCGGCAGGTTTGGGTGGTGCGATGGATGGTTCTATTGGAAATATCCAATAGAATGGAAAATGAGTGGAATATGGTTTGGTTAGATTGGATTTTTCCAATAGATTGGGTTCGGCAGAAGGCAAAATGGGCTGTTTGCGAGAAATCTATTGGATATTTCCAATGAGAGCCCCCAGTTGCGGCCGACTTTCGTCAATCTATTGGATTTATCCAATTAGAGGCGAGGGAACCAGTCACAAGGGAGCCTATTTGCACACTTGCATGTTTACGTACTCGTACTCACTAACAAGACAAGTTCATTTTTTTGATTGCAACCGCTTTCAATCATGAGTTAGGATAATCGGTGAGGTGAACGCAGATGATCAAGGACAAAACATGGCTGGCCGGCATTACCGTGTGCATCGTCATTTTGGTTTATTTGTTTATCGGCTTTGCCCGTTATTCCGGGAAAATCGGCAGCATCGTTCAGGAGCTGCAGGGCAATCCCGCAAGCGGCGAGCGCCGTTACCATATCGTACTGATTGAGCAGGAACGGTATCACCCATACTGGGAGATGGTCGAAAAAGGCGCGGCCCAGGCGGCGGAAAAATACGGCATGGACATCGAATTTACCGGTGCGGTGCGCAATAACATGGAGGAGCAGTTGAACCTGCTGGAAAAAGCGATCGCCGCCCGCGCCGACGCGATTATCGTGCAGGGGCTGAACGAGGAGAAGTTCACGCCGGTCATCGACAAGGCGGTGCAGCGCGGCATCCCGGTCGTGACGATCGACACCGACGCGCCGGACAGCCGGCGGCTGGCCTATGTCGGGACCGACAATCTGGCCGCGGGGGAGCGGCTGGGCCGCCTGGTGGTGCAAACGACCGGCGGCTCGGGCAAGCTCGGCGTGATCATCGGCAGCGATCAGGCCGCCAGCCAGCTGCAGCGGCTGGACGGGCTGAAGCGGGTCGTGGCCGAGCATCCCGGACTCGACATCGTTGCCGTGCGCAGCTCCAACATCTCGCATATGGAGGCGATCCAGCAAGCCGCGGAAATGCTGCGGCAGCATCCCGAGATCGAGGTCATGGTCGGCACCAGCGCGACCGATGCCCTCGGCGTGCTGCAGGCGGCAAAAAGCCTGCAGCGCGAGCGTCTGATGATTATCGGGTTCGATAATCAGAAGGAAACGCTGGCGGCGATCCGCAAGGGCGAGATCGCCGCGACGGTCGCGCAGCAGCCTTACCTGATGGGGGAGACGGCGGTCCGGCTGCTGTACGAGCATTTTCAGGGCAAGCCGCTTCAGCCGGAATACTACACGGAGGTTAAAGTGCTGGACCGGCGCAACGTGCGGGAGGGGGAAAGCTTATGAGCATCCGCCGCAAGCTGTTTCTGTTCATTCCGCTGCTGGTGCTGCTGATGAGTTCGGTGTCTTTTTTTCTGTTCGAAAGCGGCAAAAACGTGCAGGAGAGCTACCACCTGATGATGAAGCGCATTTTGCTGTATAAGGAAGTTTCCTACGAGGTCGGCGAGATCATGCGGGCGATGAACCGGTTCATCATGCAGGTGGATACGGAAAGTCTGCCCGAGGTCGAACGCCACCTGAACGCGGTCAGAACCTTAAGGGCCGACTTGGACGGGCTGGAAACGATCGGCGGGAGCGCTTTGCCGCTTGTCAATTACCGCAATATCGTCGATACGTTCTTGGAGCAGGCCGAGGACATGATCGACCAGATCGGCGGCGAAGATTCAGGCACAATGGCGGGAAAATACATTGAAGCGGAGCAAACGCAGCGCTTCATTCGCGAGGAAGCCCAGGAACTCGTCGATCTTGAGCTGGAGCAGTACAAGCCGATTTATGAGGACATGATGTACGCTACGGACAAGCTGAACAGGCTCGGCATTATGCTCGTGGTGACGGCAGCGGCGTTCAGCATTTTGCTGGCGCTTTGGCTGTCGAGCAGCATCACCGGGCCGATTCGCCGGCTCGTCGCCACGGCCAAGCAGATTTCCAAAGGGCGGATGGACACGAAAGCTCCCGAAAGCGAACGCAACGACGAGATCAGCATTTTATGCCGGGCGTTTAACGGGATGATCGACAACATTCAGCGCCTGATGGCCGAAAACATCAACAATCTGGAAAAAGACCGGCTGGTCAAGGAGCTGGAGCTGAAGACGCTGCAGAGCCAAATCAATCCGCATTTTTTGTTCAACACGCTGAATTCCATCTCCAAGCTGGCCTACATCGAAGGGGCGCCGAAAACGAGCGATCTGGCCGTCTCTGTGTCCAGGCTGCTCCGGTACAATTTGCAAAAGCTGGACCAGGCGGTCCCGCTGCGCGAAGAGGTGGAGCATGTCGGCGAATATATGAACATTCAGAAGGCGCGGTTCCGCGACCGCATCAAATTCGAGCTGGACGTGGACGAACGGGCGCTGGACGGCATCGTTCCCTGCCTCACCCTGCAGCCGATTTTGGAGAACGCCTTTGTGCACGGCATCGAGCAGATGGAGGAGGGGGCGCTTTTGCAGCTGGCGATCCGCCTTAGCGAGGAGGGGAAGGTGGAGATCGAAATCCGCGACAACGGCGCCGGCATGAGCCGCGAAACGGTGCAGCGGCTGCTGCGGTCGGTGCGCGAGGAAGCGCCGCGTTTTGGCGGGAAAGGGCAGTCGACCGGGCTGGGCACGCATAACGTGTTCAAAAGACTGCATCTGTTTTTCGACGGCCGCCAGCAGATCGACATCGACAGCAAGGAAGGGGCCGGTACGACCGTCAAATTCACGCTGCCGTACCGTACGGCGGCCGTGGCGTCGTAGAGGAATACTTCACACGGCTGCACTTTAACTTTATATAAAAATAAGAATGGAGGATTTTCGATCATGTATACCTTGCTGATTGCCGATGACGAAGCGCTGGAACGGGAAGGCCTGGAGCTGATGATCGGCCATATGCTGCCGGATACGTTCCGCTTTCTCCATGCGGAGAACGGGCGGCGGGCCATTCAGCTGGCGGAGGAGGCACGGCCTGATTTTATTTTTATGGATATTAAAATGCCGGGGATTCCGGGACTGGAGGCCGTGCGCGAAATTTTGGCGCGGCAGCCGGGAACGCCGGTCGTGATCATCACGGCGCACGATTATTTCGCCTATGCCAAGGAGGGGCTGGCGCTCGGGGTGCGCGAGTATTTGCTGAAGCCGGCCCGGCGGGAGGAAGTGCTGGACGTGCTGAAAAGCCTGATCGCCGAGGCCAAGGAAGCCAGGCGCGCCCGCGATGAGCGGCTGGCGATGCAGGAGAAGCTGGCGCAGCTATTGCCGCTCGCCGAAAACGAGCTGTCGCTGATGCTGATGCTGGAATGCGCGCAGGAGCCGGAACTGGCGCAGCTGGCGGAGCTGCTTCATCTGGACTGGCATAAGGGGTACGCGATGGTGTTGTCTTTTTCGCGGCATTCTCCGAAAGAGTGGGGCAATTTCCAACTGGTCAAAAAAGAGCTCTACGAGGCCGTCAAGCAATGGACGAAACCCGGCTTGTCCTGTCTGGTCAGCCCGGTGGTCGGGCATCAGTTGGCGCTGTTTATCCCGTTTCCGCCCGGGCGGCCGGGATATTCGCAGCGGGTGGCCGCGCTGGAATGGGGCGAGCGGCTGCGCAGCCAGGTCGAGGAGCGGTTCGGGCTGCCGCTGGCGGTCGGGATCGGTCCGGTCCGCGAGGGCTGGGATGGGCTTGGCCGTTCCTACCGGGAGGCGGTCCGCGTCTGCGCGGACGATCAGGAGCAGGACGTCGCCAGCGTCCGCCATTACGACGACATCGCCGAAAGCTCGGGCCGGCCCGCGCTCCCGCCGGACGAGGAAAAGCGGCTGCTCGACGCGCTGCTAAGACACGACCGGCAGGAGGCGGCGCAGCGGTTCGGCCGGCTGTTCGAGCGGCTTGCGCAAAGCGAGCCCCGGCATTTCCCGCGCCTGCGCGGCGACGTGATCGGCCTATTGCTGTATTTGGGCCGAAGCGCGCAGACGGGGGACGGCGGCGAGCTGATTTCCTTCTTGAGCGGCTTTGACGATCCGGACTCGTTGCGCGAAGCGGCCCAGCGGCGGCTGGCCGCCTGGATCGACGGGCTGCGGGAAGCTAAGGAGCGCGGCCGCTCCCATGTGCTGCAGCGCGCGCTTTTGTACATCGGCCAAAGGTACAAGGAGGAACTCTCCATGGAACAGACGGCCGAGCACATCAATCTTAGCCCTTATTATTTCAGCAAATTATTCAAGCTGCAGACGGGCGAAAACTTCAGCGACTACGTCACCCGGCTGCGCATCGAGGAGGCCAAGCGGCTGATCGCGGAGGGGCGCCTGAGCCTCAAGGAAATTTGTTACGAGGTAGGCTACAAGGATCCGAACTATTTCAGCCGGGTGTTCAAAAAGGCGGCCGGCATGACGCCGACGGAATACCGCCAGCAAAGGGAATAAACAGGAGGCGGGGCATGGTCGCCACGGCGCGCCGCTTGTGGCGTAGCGCTGTGGCGTGGCTCCGTGGCGTAACGCCGCGGAAGCATCGCCGTGGCCACCACTGTGGCGCACCGCTTGTGGCGTAGCGCCGTGGCGTGACGCGGTGGAGCACGCCGTGGAGCACCGCGGTGGCCACCACTGTAGCGCACCGCCGAGGCACACGCCGTGGAGCACCGCTGGTGACCACCGCAGCGGCGCACCACTGTGGCGCGGGCATGCCCGAATGGAATGCGGCATACTGCAATAGCCCAGGTTCCCATCAATTTGAGAAGATAATTGTAAAAAGTACACTTAAATAGGCGGAATATAAGCTGCTTACCAGAAATAGTTGCAAAAGCTGCAGTTATTGAGGCGAAAATCAGAGGTTGATGCGGGCAGCAATTGTTTTGTTGTAAGTTTTGCAATTAAAATGAAACCGGCGACCATTACCCAGCGGTTACGTGTATAAAATGCAACTATTTCCGAAACAGAAAGGACCATCCTCTAGTTCTTGTCCTCCGGCAAGGACTTTTTTGCTGTCCGGTCGACAAAAATGTGCTGTGAAAGCGCAGGCGATGAATTTCATTTCATCCGGCAGCAACCAAATGCTGATCGCAGGCAAAACAGTGCTGTCATTACCGGACCCGCGGCGGATCAACCGGTGCTAAGATTTGTGTGTAAGCGCAATCATAATCCAAATAACGAGAAGGGGCGAAGTAAATATGAAAAAATTCAGTCAACGTTTCCGGTTTGGCTTGGCAACCGTGTTGCTGGCATCTTCCCTAGCGGGGTGCGGCATCGTTTCGGACGGCGGCGCAGGCGCAGGCAGCGGTTCCGGCAATGCGCCGAATAACTCGGGCGGTGCGGCGAATGGAGGCGCTGGTGACGACGGGAAAATCGTGATCGGCATGTCGATGGACACGCTGAAAGAAGAGCGCTGGCAAAAGGACCGGGATATTTTTACGGAGAAAGTCCAGGAGCTTGGCGGCGAAGTGAAGGTGCTGGCCGCCAACGGCGACGACGCCACGCAGCTTAGCCAGGCGGAGCAGCTCATTTCCCAAGGGGTCGACGTACTCGTCGTCATCGCCCACAACGCGGAAGCGACCGCGCCGATCGTGGATAAGGCCCATAAGGAAGGCATCAAGGTGATCGCTTACGACCGGATGATCAACAATGCTGAAGTCGACTACTACATCTCATTCGACAACGTCCGTGTCGGTGAGCTGCAAGCCCAGGCCGTCACCGCTGCGGCGCAGAAAGGGAACATCGTGTATATCGGCGGGGCGGACACCGACAACAACGCCCACATGTTCAAGGAGGGCGCGATGAACGTGCTTAAGCCGTTGGAGGAAAAAGGCGACATCAAAATCGTCTACGACCAGTTCTCTAAGGACTGGAAGCCGGAGGAAGCGCTGAAAAACATGGAGAACGCGCTGACCGCAAACAAAAATGACGTTCAGGGTGTGGTCGCCGCCAACGACGCCACCGCCGGCGGGGCGATCCAGGCGTTGACCGCGCAGGGCATGGCCGGCAAAGTTCCGGTTTCCGGGCAGGACGCCGACTTGGCCGCCGTGCAGCGGATCGCCGAGGGCACACAGCTGATGACGGTCTACAAGCCGATCAAATCGATCGCCACCAAAGCCGCGGAAATGGCCGTATCGGCCGCCAAGGGCGAGAACATCGGCACGGACAAAACGGTGAACAACGGAAAAATCGACGTTCCGTCGGTGCTGCTGGACCCGATCCCGGTCGACAAAAGCAGCCTGAACACGGTCATTGAGGACGGGTTCCACAAGCTGGAGGACGTGTACAAAAACGTGCCGAAGGATCAATGGCCGCAGCAGTAAAAAACGGTGTGAACCCGCCTTTGGTATTGGCTAAAAAAGGAGTGCAAACGCCTATGCGCGTGTTGGAAATGGTGAACATTAGCAAAGAGTTTCCGGGCGTCAAAGCCCTCGACCGCGTCAATTTGCAGGTGCGAAAGGGTGAAATCCACGCCTTGTGCGGCGAAAACGGGGCCGGCAAGTCGACGCTGATGAAGGTGCTTAGCGGGCTGTATCCCGCGGGCACCTACAGCGGCGACATCATTATCGACGGCGAGAAAAGACAGTTCCATAACATCACCGACGCGGAAAAGGCCGGCATCGCCATCATTCACCAGGAGCTGGCGCTCGTGAAGGAAATGACGGTGGGAGAAAATATTTTTTTGGGGACGGAACCGACTAAACGCGGCGTCATTCAGTGGGATGAGCTGTATCACAACGCGTCCATCTGGCTGGACCGGGTCGGGCTGCGCATTTCCCCGGAAACGAAAATCGCCAGCCTCGGCATCGGTCAGCAGCAGCTGGTGGAAATCGCCAAAGCCCTGTCCAAGCATACGCGGATTTTGATTTTGGATGAGCCAACGGCGGCTTTAACCGAAAGCGAAGTGGCGATTTTGATGGGGATTTTGCATCAGCTGCGCCGGGAAGGCGTATCCTGCGTCTACATTTCGCACAAAATGCCGGAAGTGTTCGCTTTGGCCGACTCGATTACGGTGCTGCGCGACGGGCGTACGGTGGCGACGCTGGACCGCAAGGAGACGAACGACGACCAGGTCGTGTCGCTTATGGTGGGCCGGGAACTGACCGAGCGGTATCCCCGGGTGGAGCGCACCCCGCAGGAGACCGTGCTGGAGGTGAGGGACTACAACGTGTGGCATCCGGAAAAACGCCATCAAAAGGTGATCAAGGACGTCCATTTTACGCTGCGCAAAGGTGAAATCCTCGGCATCGCCGGGCTAATGGGCGCCGGCCGCACCGAGCTCGTCAGCAGCCTGTTTGGCGCGTACGGGGGCCGCTCGTCCGGAGAGGTGCGGATCGAAGGGAAGCCGGTGCGGATCCGCTCTGTGGCGGACGCGATCAAAGCGGGCATCGCCCTGGTCAGCGAGGACCGCAAACGCCAGGGCCTGGTGCTGGGGATGGATGTGAAAACAAACACGACGATGGCGACGATGCGCAAAGTGTCCAGGTTCGGCGTCATTAACGACAACGAGGAAATGAAATGGGGACAGAAGTACGTGCAGGATCTGAAGACCAAGACGGCCTCGCTGGAGACGCCCGTCGGCACGCTGTCCGGCGGCAATCAGCAGAAGGTCGTCATCGGCAAATGGCTGATGTCCGATCCGAAAATCCTCATCATGGACGAACCGACCCGGGGGATCGACGTCGGGGCGAAATACGAGATTTATCATTTAATGAATCGGCTGGTCAGCCAAGGTGTGGCGATCATCATGATTTCCTCGGAGCTGCCGGAGGTGCTCGGGATGAGCGATCGGATTCTGGTTATGAGCGAAGGCCGGTTTGTCCGGGAATTCCATTGGCGCGAAGCGACCCAGGAAAATATCATGCAAGCCGCAACGGGAGGGAAATAGCATGGAGCTGCAAAAAAATGTTCAGCCGCAAACGGAAAGCGCTGACGCCAAATCGGCGTTATGGAGCGGCCTATTCGGAAAAATGGATGTACGGGCCTACACGATGGTCGGCGCCTTGATCCTGATCTGGGTGCTGTTTGGCCTGCTGGACCCGACGTTTTTGACGGCGCGGAACTTGTCCAACCTGTTTACGCAAATGTCCGTCACGTCCATTCTCGCGATCGGCATGGTGCTCGTGATCGTGGCCGGGCATATCGACCTTTCGGTCGGGTCGATCGTCGGGCTGACCGGCGGGATCGCGGCGATTTTCAGCAATTGGCTGGGCTTGCCGGCGATCGTCGTCATCCTCGCCACACTGGCGGCCGGGGCTGTGCTCGGCCTGGTGCAGGGCTGGCTTGTCGCCTACAAAATGGTCCCGGCGTTCATCGTCACGCTGGGCGGCATGATGGTGTTCCGCGGCGCACTGATGGGCATCACCGGCTCGATGACGATCCCGGTGTCGGACCCGGTGCTGGCCTTGCTTGGCAACGCGTATTTTGCCCCGGGCTTCGGCATCGTGCTCGGCGTGTTGGCGGTCGGCCTGCTTGTCTGGAGCACGCTGAACAGACGCCGCTCCCGGCAAAAATACGGCTTTGAAGTCGCATCGCTCGCCGCCGACGTCATCAAGGTGGCCGCGCTTTCGCTGCTGGTGGTTGTGTTCGTGCTGGTTATGAACGCTTATAAGGGCATCCCGTTCCCGATCATTTTCGTGATCGTGCTGGCCGCCGTTTTTTATTTCCTCTCGAAAAAAACGACCTTCGGCCGCCACATCTACGCCATCGGCGGCAACCTGGAAGCGGCCCGCCTCTCCGGGATCAACATCCGCCGCAAAACGATGCTGATCTTCCTGCTCAGCGGCCTGCTGTCGTCGATTGCCGCGATCGTGCTGACCTCCCGGCTCGCCTCGGCCACGATCACCGCCGGGAACATGGCGGAAATGGACGCGATCGCCGCCTGCGTCATCGGCGGCACCTCGCTCATGGGCGGCGCGGGCACGGTGCTGGGCGCGCTGATCGGCGCCCTGGTCATGACCTCGCTCGACAACGGCATGTCGCTGATGGGGCTGGAGTCGTTTTGGCAGTACGTCGTCAAAGGCTCGATCCTCGTCTTCGCCGTCTGGCTGGACATATCAAACCGCCGCAAAGGCGCAAACTAAGCTAAATTAAACCGTTGTATCAAGTTATTGCACCAAGTTGATTAGATCAAGTTATTACATCAGATTATTGCACCAAGTTGATTAGATCAAGTCATTACACCAGATTATTGCAAGAAGTTGTTGCATTAAGTCAGTATATCATGTTGTTGCGCCAAGTTGTTACTTCAACGCTGGACTAAGCAGTAAGCAGCTTCACTTAGACGTTGCCCCGAACCGCTGCACCAATCGGAAATCATATGAAAAATGGCACTTTCGGCCGCCGGGAATTCCCCTGTGCGCTAAAGTGCCGTTTTTATTGGAGACAGGTTTGCACGAAATGCAAAAGTGCATTTGATTTAGCGAAATTTCCGCCCATCGAGGCGGATCGCCTGCAAAAGTGCAGTTGCCGCGAGCTAATTGGGGCGAATTTTGATTTTACGGCGGAAATGAACTGCACTTATGCATTTGAACTGCCTGTTTCGGGGCCTTTCGACGAAATTCGCATGCACTTTTGCATTTGCCCCCGGAAAGGGCATCTACCCTTCTAGTAGGGTGCATCTAACGTCTAGTAAGGAGGCATCTACCATCTAATAAGGGATGCATTTGCCCGCTAGAAAGGGATGCCTTTGGGGATGCCTCTACCTGCTGGTGAGCGAGATCCATCCGCCCATGGCTATGTGGAACAAAGCTTCCGCATTAGCTAGCACGTCTGCGCCCCTATCGGCACGTCACGATCAGCGCGTTGCTGATTTTGCGGCCCGGCGTCGTCAAGTACTTGCCGTTGTAGTACAGCCCGCTCGAAGCGCCGCCGTCGAGGTTCATCGCTTGATAGGCGCCGGCCTGCTTCATGATTTCTGCGAGCTGCGGAATCGTTGCGCCACCGGTCGTCAGCAGGATCAGCTTGTGGTCGCGGGTCAGGCCAAGGGCGCTGCGGGCGCCGCCGCCGGTCAGGATTTTCGGGTCCTTGAAGCCCTCCGCCTTGACGTCAAGCGCTACTTTGCCGTCTGCGACCAGGCGTGGTCCGGCCTGCAAGGCGCCTTCCATCCGGCCTTCGTCATACCGCTCGCTGAACTCTTTGCCCGGAATGAGCTGCGCCAGCAGGTTTTGGTCATAGGTGAAAATCGTCCGCTTGTCGCCGGAAGCTGTCTTTTTCACTTCGCCGCCGCTGACGATATAGCCGTACGGTGCTTTATAGGCGCCTGACGTGTAGGCGTCAAAAAAAGTGCCGTTCACGGCGACGGCAGCCTTATGGCGTTTGGCGATGCTGCTTAAGTCTTCGACCTTGCCGACTTTATCGTCCGCCAGCACGACGTCCAGTTGGACCTTCGGGTCCATCAGCGAAATCGTAACCATTTGCACGCTAAACGTTTTGCCGCCGACCTTAAACGACTTGCGTTCGCTGACGATCGGCTTGCCGCCGCTGTCCGTCGCCCCCCGGCTGGCCAGCGGCAGGGTCAGCCGTTCCTCGCCTTGCCCCAGGCTGATTGATGACAAGTTTTTGTCCCGGTCCATCGGCAAATTCAACAACTCGCTTACAGGCTGCAGCGGGACGTAAGTGACCCCGGCTTCGGTAAAGGGCGCATCCGTTAACGAACGAGACTGTTGATTGACCGAAGCGTTCTTTTTCCCGACAAACATCGTAAACTGTACATCGCCTTTGGCGATATCGATTTTTTGCTCGGCGGCATTCCACTGAACGCTTGTCCCTTCAAACCCGCTTAAAATGCGGACCGGTACAAAAGCGCGGCCGGATTTGGCGTCGATCAGGACGACGTTTTTGGGAGCTGGCGCGGATGCGGCCGGGATCGCGGCGGGCACGAGGCAGATCATGGTGAGTAACAACAGCAGCAGTTTCTTTTTCATAAAATATGTACTCCTTCTTCCCTATGTCTGATAATGTCTCATTATGTAATATCGGCCGAAAGCCCCAAGAAAAAAAGACCGCCCGCTCCGGAAAGAGCGCGGTCCGTTCCATAGTGGCGGCCAATAGCGAGCGCCCGGTTCCGCCCAAAGCCGCCCCAAGAGCACCTCTGCTTCCGTCGAAGCCGCCCCAAGAGCGCGTCTGCTTCCGCCGAAGCCGCCCCAAGAGCACGTCTGCTTCCGCCAAGCCACCCCAAGTGTACGTCTGGTTCCGCCGAAGCTGCCCCAAGTGTACGTCTGGTTCCGCCGAAGCTGCCCCAAGAGCGCGTCTGCTTCCGCCGAAGCCGCTCCAAGAGCACGTCTGCTTCCGCCAAGCCACCCCAAGTGTACGTCTGGTTCCGCCGAAGCCGCCCCAAGAGCGCGTCTGCTTCCGCCGAAGCTGCCCCAAGTGTACGTCTGCTTCCGCCGAAGCCACCCCAAGACCACGTCTGGTTCCGCCGAAGTCGTCCCAAGCACGCAGCTGGTTCCGCCAAGCCGCCCAATTTGCCCGTTCGGCCTGCTTATCTTTGCGGCGGCAAGGCGGCGGCAGTTAATTGCGGATGTACATCTTGCGATAATACTCCTCCAGCATCCGGCCGGTCGCAAAGGATTGCCGGATCGTTTCGATGCTGCGCCGCATCATCCGCACCCACTGGGTCCGGTCGCCGTAATACGCCGGCAGCACGCGGTTCAGCAGCGCATCGTACAGCGCTTCGCCGTCATGGCGGTCCGCTTCCGCGGTATCGTCCGCCTCGTAGCCGTCCCCGAACTGCCAGCCGTTTTCGCCGTCGAGGCAGCCTTCGGGCCACCAACCGTCGAGGATCGAGCAGTTCAGCACGCCGTTGGCCGCGGCCTTCATCCCTGACGTACCGCTCGCTTCCAGCGGCCGGCGCGGGTTGTTGAGCCAGACGTCACAGCCGCGGGTAAGCATGGCGCCGATTGTCATATCGTAATTTTCCAGGAAAACGACGCTGCCCGGGTACTTCTGCGCCATGGCGACGAGACCCGCGACGATTTGCTTGCCGGCCTCGTCGTTCGGGTGAGCTTTGCCGGAAAAGGCGATTTGGATTTGGCCGGATTCGAGGTAAGGGGCGATCACTTCCGGTTTGGAGAAAATCAGCTCGCTGCGTTTGTAAAGCGCGGCCCGGCGGGATAAGCCGATCAGCAGCCGGTCAGGGTCCAAGGCGGCCCCGCTGCGCTCCCGGATGAACTCGAGCAATTCACGCTTCAGCTCCATATGAACCGCCCATAAATCGCCGTCTTCCTCGTAGGCGCGGGCGATGCGCGGATCGGCCCAGGTAGGAAGGTGAACCGCGTTGGTGATGCCGATGATCTCGGAGCGCCCGGCGACATCCCGCCACATGCGGTTGGCCGTTTCCGCGTGCAGCGCGGCCACGCCATTGGAAACGCGGGACAGGCGCAAACCGGCGACGGTCATGTTAAACGGATTGCCGCCGATGCGCTCCATCTGCTCGCGGCTTAATCCGTTAAATGCGGACATCGCCTCAAGCAAGTCCAGCGGATGAGCTTCGTTGCCTTCCTTAACCGGCGTATGGGTGGTGAACACCACTTCCTCGCGGGCCTGCCGCCAGGCGGCTTCAAAAGTAAGCCCGGACTGCATCTTTTCGCGGATTAATTCGGTGGCCGCCAGGACGGCGTGACCTTCGTTAAAATGATAAACGTCCACCGGGATTTGCAGCGCGCGCAGCGCTTTGACGCCGCCGATGCCGAGCACGATCTCCTGGGCGATCCGCTCCTCGCCGAAGCCTCCCCCGTATAACCGCTCCGTAATCCACGCATTGCCGCTCTCCGGCAGATCCGTGTCCAGCAAATAAAGCGGCGCGTTGCCGAACTTTTCCGTTTTCCATACCTTGCAGCGAACGTCCGCCGAGCGGACTTTGACGGTGACCGTCACCCCGGTATCTTCGAGAAAATCATAGTCTCTGTTTTCAAACGTATCGTAAGGCTTGCCGTCAGGGCCGATCCGCTGATCGGTGTAGCCCTGTTTCCACTTGATGCCGACCGCGACGATCGGCGCGCCGTAATCTTTGGCGCCTTTGATATAGTCACCGGCCAAAATGCCCAGGCCGCCGGCATACATTTTAAAATCGGAATGAAGCCCGTACTCCATGCAAAAATAAGCAACGGCGGGCAGTTTCTGTTCGTTCATGGGATACCTCCTTTGATGGGAAAGCGACTCCGGAGATGACAAGATATCGTATGCAAAATGTGGCGAAAAATTGAGGGAATCGGGATTTACTCCATTTTGGCCTTGACGCGATTTATGAAAGCGGTTATATTGGATTTGTAGACAATACGTTATATAACGTTATATAAAAAGGAGAGAACAATATGAACGTATCGAAAGTCATCAGCACGATCAGCGAAAAGACGGAAAACGGCATTACGGAAGTTTACCTCGTCGCTTGCGGCGGCTCTCTCGTCGATATGTATCCGGCGAAATATTTTTTGGAAAGCGAAGCCCAAAAAGTCGTAACCGGCCTGTACACAGCCAATGAGTTCGTCCACGCGCTGCCGAAGCGCCTGAACAAAGACTCCGTCGTCATCGTCTGCTCGCACGGCGGCAACACGCCGGAATCGGTGGCGGCGGCCAAGACGGCCAAGGAACACGGCGCTCATACGATCGGCCTGACGCACAACAAGGAAGCCGCGCTGCTGAAGCATTCCGACCACACCTTCCTGTATGAGTGGGGGGAAGACAGCGACGTCAAAAACAACCCGATGGCAATTATTCTCGAACTCGTGGTGGAGATTTTGAACACAGTGGAAGGGTACGCGCATTACGATGCTTTCCAAAGCGGGATGCAGAAGATCAACGGCATCATCGTCGCCGGGAAAAGGCAGGTGGCTCCCCGGGCCAAAACGTTTGCGGACAAATACCGCGCGGAGGATCTGTTCTACATTTTGTCCAGCGGCGCTTCCTACGGGCATGCTTACGGCTTCGCCATCTGCTCCCTGATGGAAATGCAGTGGCTGAACGCGGCGCCGATCCATTCGGGCGAATATTTCCACGGCCCGTTTGAAGTGACGGATAAAGAAACGCCGTTTATCCTAATGATGAATGAAGGACGCACCCGCGCCCTGGATGAACGCGCCTTGACTTTCCTTAAGCAGTACGCGGAAAAAGTGGAGGTCGTGGACGCCAAGGAACTCGGGATCGGCACGATCGCCGATGAAGTGGTGGAGTTTTTTAACCCGATTCTGTTCTACAGCATCCTTTGCGTGTACCGCGAGGCGTTGGCGGACGTACGCAATCATCCGTTGGAAACCCGCCGTTACATGGGGAAAGTGGCCTACTGATTTAATACTGATTTAGAATCTTTCAAGGGGAACAGGCAAACGGATTTTTGGGAGAAACCGATCGAAAGCAGGTGACAACATGAAAGTTTTAGGAATAGGCGATAATGTGGTGGACAAATACGTCCATCTAAAAACGATGTACCCGGGCGGCAATGCGCTGAACTTCAGCGTATTCGCCAAGAAGCTCGGCGCGGAAGCCGCTTTTGTGGGCGTGTTCGGAGACGACCGCGAGGCGCGGCATGTCGAGAACACGGTGCGGGAGCTTGGCATCGATATTTCACGGTGCCGCCACTGCAGCGGGGAAAACGGCTGCGCCCGGGTGACGCTGGAAAACGGCGACAGGGTGTTCCTGGGGAGTAACGAAGGCGGGGTAACGCGGCTGAATCCGCTTAAGCTCGACGAGGAGGACAAGGAGTATATCCGCTCCTTCGCGGTCATGCATACCGGACTCTACAGCCATACCGGGCATTTGCTGCCCGAGCTTAAACTGCTTGGCGTTCCGATCTCGTTCGACTTCTCCGACGATTTTGAGAACGAGCAGGTGGAGCGGTTCATTCCGTACGCGGATTTTGCCTTTTTCTCCTGCAGTCATATGTCGGAGGAAGCGACTATGGAATATGTCCGTTCCAAATGGCAAGGCGGAAACCAGCTGATTGCGGCCACCCGCGGCAGCGACAGATCGATGGTCTATGACGGGAGCAACTTCCATTTCCATGCGCCGGACATCGTCGAGGCGGTGGATACGATGGGAGCGGGGGATTCCTATATTGCCGCGTTTCTGCTGAGCTATCTTCAGGACCGGAATATCCCCAAAGCCATGGAGGAAGGCTCGCGGTTTGCGGCGGCCAGCTGCCTGGTGGAAGGATCGTTTGGCTTCGGCGTTCCGTACGAATGAAATTAGCGCAGAAAATTAACGGTGCTCGCTTGTGCAAATTGAAAACGTTTGATACGCTTTGAGAGAGAGAATATAACGTTATATAACAAGCGAGGTAACCATGTTAAACGCAGATCATCCTGAACCATTATATATCCAATTGAAAAAAGCGATCCAATCGAATATTTTCAACGGTACGTTTCAGCAGGGAGAGAAAATTCCCACGGAGACGGAGCTCAGCGAGCGCTATAACGTCAGCCGCATCACCGTCCGCAAAGCGGTCGAGGAGCTGGTCCAGGAGGGTTATCTGACCAAACGGCAGGGCAAAGGGACCTTTGTCAGCCACGCCAAAATCGGCCGGAAAATCGAGCATCTGATCGGCTTCACGGCGGCCTGCCAGGTGAACGGATATACTTCGCGCAGCGAGGTGACCCAAAGGGAAATCGTGGCTCCCGATCCCGAGCTCCAGCACGCGCTTAAACTGGCGAAAGGGGAAAAGGCGATCTATATTCAACGGAAAAGATTCGCCGGAGACCACCCCCTGATGCTGGAGAACAATTATTACCCGGAGCGCCGGTATTCCTTTTTGCTGGATGAACCGCTGGAAGGCTCGCTGTATGACCTGCTGCGCGACAAATACGGGATCGATCCGAACCAGCCGGGGGAGACGACGCTGGAAATCGTGCTGGCGGACGAGGAGCAGGCCCGGTTGCTCGAAACCGAGATCGGCAAACCCCTGTTTTATATGAAGACGGTGATTTGCGATGATCAGGGGTTGCCCGTTCATGTCGGCAAGCAATATATCATTGGAGACCGCTACCGGTTTACGCTTTAACCGCTTCCGCCCTTTTGCCGCGAGTTCCGCTTGGAACGTAGCTTTATAGCTTCTATCTTTATAGCCTCTAACTTTATAGCCTAACTTTATAGCTTTGGCATAATGCGGGGCTGTATATTTTTAGATATAACGTTATAATACGTATTGGAAAAAGGGCGGCTTTCTTAAACCGGATGATTCAAAGTCTCTTATAAGGAGTTGTTATTATGCCCAGCATACAACGCCGGCAAGTTGCGGGAATGAATATTCACTATTTGTTTTACTCCTTGGATTATTTTTTGGACTCGGTGGAAAAGGTCGGCATGCGTACGGTTGAATTGTGGGGAGGGGCGCCGCATTTTTATATGGATGCGCTAAGCTACACCGACTGCACAAGCGTCCGGCGCAAGGCGTCGGCCCGCGGCTTGACGATCGGCGCGTTTACGCCGGAATCGATTATTTATCCGTATAATATCGCCGCTCCGGACCCGGTGCAATTCGCCAAAAGCAAAAGCTATTTCACCAATGCGGTTAAGGCGACAGCCGAGCTCGGCTGCAAGTTGATGACGGTCAATTCGGGTTACGGTTACTTGAACGAAACGAAAGCGGAGGCCTGGTCGAGATCCGCGGACATGCTATCCTATCTGGCCCGTATAGCGGAACAGGAAGGTGTGGTGATCGCCATGGAGGCGCTGCGCCCGGAAGAATCGCAGATTGTGACCACGCTCGCGGACGCCAAAAGAATGCTGGATGAGATCGCTTCTCCGGCCTTCCGGTTGATGGTGGACACCACGGCGATGGGCATTGCCGGAGAGACGCTGGAGCAGTGGTTTGATGCGCTAGGCGAGTCGATCGTGCACCTCCATTTCATCGATGGGACGCCTTACGGCCACCTGGCTTGGGGCGACGGTACCTTTCCGCTGGAGTCGATGATCCAAACGCTGAACGATTATGGGTATCAGGGGTTATTGGGACAGGAAATTACCGATTTCCGCTATTATGAGCGCCCTGACGAAACCGATCTACGGATTATGGAAGCGCTTGAGAAATATATCGGGAAAGACTAGAGGAGGGGGAAGATGAAAGAGACAAATGATGCTTGTGCGGATATCGTGCTGCTGTCAAACGCCGTGTTTAGTGGTGCGGAAGACGAGGCCGCTCCCGGGTTTGTAGCCGTATGCGGCGAGAGAATCAGCGCGGTTGGGCCAAAGTCCGAGGCTTTGCAGTGGATTGGGCCGGAGACGAAGGTTTACGAGCTTGGAGACGGACTGGTCATGCCCGGGATTCACGATAATCATGTGTTTTTTACCGGATATATGTCGATGCATCGAGGTTTGGATTTATCGGCGGCGGCGTCGAGCGGGGAGGCGCTCGATATGCTGAGCCGGTATGCCGAAACCTTGCCTGCTCGCGGAAATGTATACGCTTTCGGGTGGGATGCCGCCGACTGGGGCGGCCTGCCGGAGCAGGGGCCGTTGGACAAGGCGTTTCCGGACCGGGCGGTGATTGCGATCAATCGTAACAAAAGCTATTGTTGGATGAACGCGGTTGCGATCGGAAAATACGGATTTACGCCGGACCGGTGCAGCGCGGAGGCCCGGGCTTTGCTCCTGCGCGACATGCTGCGGGACCGGGAATTGGTGGAGGCCGAGTTTCTGGAATTTTGCCGCATGCTGGCGGGGCGTGGAGTCACTTCGGTCAAAGACATCGGCTTTGACGATTACGCCGGGTTGCTGCCCGTATTGGCGGAGCTTGAGGAGAACGGCCGGCTGCCGCTGCGCGTTCACTTCGCGCTGGAGCCTGTGCTGGGGCCGCTTAACGTTACGGCCGGGCTGGATTACAAAGCGCGCTATCGCGGCGACAAGCTCCGGTTCCAAGGCTTTAAGATCATGGTGGACGGCGTGGTGGCCGATCATACCGGAGATATGCTGGAGCCATATGCCGATCTGCCGGGAGTGACGAACCTGCGGCCGGTCGATTACGAGGCGATTGAAGCCGCCGTCTTGGAGGCGGACCGCCACGGGCTGAAATGCATTTTGACCGCCGAGGGCGACGCGGCGATCCGCCGGGCGGTGTCAATGCTGGAGAAGTGCCGCAAGCTGAACGGAGACCGGGACATCCGGCACTCTATCAGCGATCTGGAATATCCGCATCCGGACGATTTGACGAGGATGGCGGATTTGGGGATTTTTGCGGAAGTGTACGCTCAGATTTTACTTTTGAACCCCTCCCGCGAACAAGCTTATATGGCTGAAGTAGCGGGGAAAGATAAGGAGTGCCGCTTCTACGATTATAAAGCGATGCTCGATGCCGGCGTAACGGTGACGATCGGGACGGATTTACCGTTGTTTATCACGAGCGTACCGGATTCGCTGTACGCCGCCACCGCCCGGTTATTCCCGGACGGGTCGCCGGAAGGCGGATGGTATCCCGAGCGGGGCATGCCGGCGGCGGAGGTGCTGAGGGCATGGACCGTAAACGGCGCGAAGCATTGTTACATGGAAGAGCAGACGGGCACGCTCGCCCCGGGCAAATATGCGGACATCGCCGTTTTCGACCGCAATCTGCTGCGAACTCCAGCGGCGGACTTAAGGAGCGCCAAGGCGCTGCTGACGATTTCCGGCGGTTTGATTACGCATGACGAGGTTGGCCAAACTAGGGAATTTAGGGAATAATGTCATTTTGAAGAAGACGTCTTATAACGATATGAAAACGGCTTAGTTTATACAAATCCGGGAATAGAGGGGATTTCAATGGAAGCGGAAAGTAAAAAACGGAAATGGTCCCTGCCTCATAGTTATGTGTTGATTTTTGCCATTATCGTTCTGATGGCCGCGCTAACCTGGATCGTGCCGAGCGGACAGTTCGACCGCCAGGAGGTTACCGTCGACGGCATGACCAAATCGGCGATCGTGCCGGGAACGTACCATACCGTGCCGAAAAGCGGCGAAGACGGGAATTTGCGCCAGGGGATCCCGCAGATTTTGAGCGCACCGATGGAAGGTCTGATCAATGCCGCGGATGTCGTGGCGTTTGTGCTGATCGTCGGCGGGGCTTTCGGCATCATTTTGCAGAGCGGCGCGGTGGATCGGGCGCTGCTGGCGCTGGCCCGACGGCTCAAAAACAAGGGGATACTCGTCATTCCGATCGCCATGGTGATCTTTAGCCTCGGCGGCTCCACGTTCGGGATGAGCGAGGAAACGATTCCTTTGTACGCGATCTTTATCTCGTTGATGTTTGCGCTTGGATTTGATTCGATGACCGCGATTCTGATCCTGTTTTTGGGCACGCAGATCGGTTACGTCGGCTCTACGACCAATCCGTTTTCGGTCCTGATCGCGCAGGGTGTGGCCGGAATCCACGGAAATCCGCAGCTGTGGTTGCGGTTTATCGAATGGATCGTGTTTACGGGCGTCTCGATCGCGTTTACGATGTGGTATGCCCACCGGGTCAAAAAGCACCCCGAGAAATCGGTCGTCTTCAAAAGCGATTTGCTGACCCGTCCGCTTTTTCTTAAGGAGGATAGCGGCGAAGAGGTGGTTTTCTCCGTGCGGGACAAGCTGATTGTCGGCGGATTTGTCGCCACTTTGGGGTTGATCGTGTGGGGGATTTTGGCCAAAGGCTGGTATATGACCGAAATCGGGGCGGTGTTTTTTGCGCTCGGCCTGTTTGCCGGGATCGTGTCGAAGATGAATCAGCGCGAAATGGCGGAAAATTTCGTCAAAGGCTGCGCCGAATTCATCTATGCCGCCGTCATCATCGGCTTGGCCCGCGGAATTCTCGTCATTGCCGAAAACGGCATGATCATCGACACGATTCTGAACTCTCTGGCCAATCTGCTGAAAGGGTTGCCGAGTTACGCATTTACGACAATCATGCTGCTGGTGCATAACGTCATCACGTTCCTGGTGCCTTCCTCCTCCGGCGAAGCGGCGTTGACGATGCCGGTGCTGGCCCCGCTGGGCGACCTGGTCGGCATCAACCGCGAAGCGATCGTTACGGCCTACCAGTTCGGGAACGGCCTAACCAATCTGATCTCCCCGACGGGCGGAGTACTGCTGGCCGGCCTGGCGATCGCCCGCATCAACTTCGGCCAATGGATCAAAGTGATCATCAAGCTGTTCGCCGTCCTGTGGATCATCGCGGCCGTATTTGCGGCCATCTCCGCTTCGGTGGGGATGTGAGCGGGAAATTGCGGCTTGGCCGCAAGAGAGCGCTTGGGCCCTGATGGCTCGGGCTTGGCCGGCCTCTGAGCCTTGCGTGGCTCTGAGTTATCTGGCCTGCACATTGCGTGGCTCTGGGTATCTGGTCAGCGCCCTGCGCGGCTCTGGGTTATCTGGCCTGCACATTGCGTGGCTCTGGGTATCTGGTCAGCGCCCTGCGCGGCTCTGGGTTATCTGGCCTGCACATTGCGTGGCTCTGGGTATCTGATCAGCGCCCTGCGCGGCTCTGGGTTATCTGGCCTGCACATTGCGTGGCTCTGGATAACTGGTCGGCGCCTTGCACGGCTCTGGGTATCTGGTCAGCGCCTTGCGCGGCTCTGTCCTGGCCGATTTCGCCTAACGCGGCTGGTTTTGGCTGACCGCACTTCCTGCTAGCTTTAGCCGCCTGCATCATGCGAGCGGCTAAACTTTGTTTAGCACTTGGCAGATAACGTGCGTCTTCCCTTTTACTTTGCAGAACCAACTGCAAAAGTGCAGTTCATTTTTCTGAATTTCACGTTTCCGGGGAGATGAAATGTAAAAGTGCAGTTGATTTCTATCGAATTTACAAATTATGGTTATACAGGCGAGTACGAGCTGCACTTTTGCATTTGAACCGCCCATATTGAGCAGCTTCGACAAAAATCGCCTGCACTTTTGCATTTGGTGGGAGACTTGCATAGTATGTACGCGTATAGAATGGCCTACGACTGGTATGCACTCGGTACCAACTAACTTGCACTAGAACGAACCGCATGATCTCGTACCAACTAACTTGCACTAGAACGAACCGCATGATCTCGTACCAACTAACTTGCACTAGAACGAACCGCATGATCTCGTACCAACTAACTTGCACTAGAACGAACCGCATGATCTCGTACCAACTAACTTGCACTAGAACGAACCGCATGATCTCGTACCAACTAGCTTGCACTAGAACGAACCGCATGATCTCGTACCAACTAACTTGCACTAGAACGAACCGTATGATCTCGTACCAAACTAGCCTGCATTTACCGGCTTGAATTTCGTTGGAAACCGGCCTTACTAGTATTCCGGTCTGCCATCGAAGGTTCACGCGAAACTGCCATCGAATCAGCCATCGAGCTTCTTCATCGCAGATCGCACTGGAGCTGTCATGGAGGATCCCGCCGGAGCTGTCATCGAGGATCCCGCCGAATTAGCTATCGAATTAGCTATCGAATCAGCTGTCGAATCAGTTATCGAATCAGCTGTCGAATCTACCATCGAGGTCCCTATCGAGGTCCCCGTCGACTCTGCCGTCGAAGCCGCCGTCAAGGCCATCATCAAGGCTGCCATCCGGGATTTCATCGATATACGCGGATTGCTCTTCGGCGGCGATCGCCTGGATTTCCTCGGCGCCGATGCTGAAGTAGGCGTATCCGTCTTGGGCCTGCTTTTTCAAAGCGCGTTCTTTGAAAAATTTCGGGCTGGCTTCGCCCGCGTCTTCGTCATAAACGAGCAGGATGCCGTCCGTTTTGCGGAATAACAGCTCGTCCCTGGCCTTGAACTGCCAAGGCCCGGTATACGGCTCTTTGCTCGCCTCGGCGAAAAAGTCCACCTGCTGCAAAATTTGCCGGTAGTATTGTTGTTTCTCTTCGCTCCATTTTTCTTCCTGGCGGCTGTACGCCGTAATGATGGAGCATTTCAGCTGCGGGTATCTCCGCTTCAAGCCGAACACGGCTTCGCAGGCCCACAGGTCAACGCCGTACTGCCCGGGCGTAATCACCCATTCAAGGCCTTCCTCCGCCAGCGGAATGAGCCGGGAGGCGATGGCTTGACGGATATAGGGGATGCCTTTGTGCTTGTTGCTGTAAATGCCGAGCTCGTGCGCCCGGTAACCGGTAACCAGAATATTTTTCAAAGGTGAAAACTCCTTATGCTTCTAAATAGGGTTATCTCTATTATAAACTTTTATGGGATTTCGTCCCTCACGCAGTAGCATATAGTTCTAAATAACTATATAATCAGGACCTTGAACTTCGGATAAACTGGACTTTTTTCCCTATTGCTTTCACCGCATGTTAGTTAACATGGATAGGAATACATAATTTAGGAGGACAAGCTTTTGAAGAAGTGGGTCACAGTACTATTGACAGCCATTTTGGCAGTAAGTTTGACAGCATGCGGGGGAGAAAAGGCGGCAAAAGGCGGCAATGCCGAAGGGGGAGCGCAAACGCCGGCTACTGCGGAGACTTCGGGTAACACTGGAGCCGTACCGACGGTGGACGAGCTGATCCAAAAAACAACGGAAGCCAGCAAAGGGTTGAAAAGCTTCTCGATGGATGCCAGCGTAAACCAAAATATTGTCGTAACCGCAGGGGAACAGAAGCAGGAGCAAAAGGTCGACATGAAGATGAAGATCGACACGACCAAGGAACCTCTGGCCATGTACAATGAAACGCAAATGTCCATCCCGGACAGCGGGGAACAGAAATTCGAGCAATACGTCACCGAAGAAGGCATCTTCACGAATGCTACGGGCACCTGGACGAAGCTGCCGGATGATCAGCGCGATCAAATCTTGGCCAGCATGGGGCAATCGGCTAATCTGGAAAAACAACTGGAGCAGTTTAAGGCGATTGCCGGCGAGACGAAAGTGTCCGAAGAAGGCGGCGAATATATCCTGGCGGCCGACGTGTCCGGCGACAGCGTTAAAGAGCTGGCGAAAACGCTCATGAGCCAGTCCGGCGGGGAAAATGAGCAAATGGCGGCGATGCTGGATCAAATGAACATTAAAGGCATCAAAATTACTTACGGCATAAACAAGGAAACTTATTTGCCGACAAAAACCAATGTCGAAATGACGATGGAAATGAGCCAGGACGGCCAAAGCGTTTCGCTCGAAATGAAGATGGACAGCACGATTTCCAAGCACAACGAAGTTTCCGAAATCAAAGTGCCGCAAGAGGTTTTGGACAGCGCGGTATAATGTTATAACGGCAGAGCAAACAAGGGCGGGATGCAACGGGCACCCGCTCTTTTTGCATGGAGCGCAAAGCGAAAAACAAACCGCTTGACCCGGTTCGCCTGATCGGACGGGACAGCGGTTTGTTTTTTTATGGGTACAAGGAAACCGCGTCGTATAGGAGGGACGTCGTTGTATAGGTTTGTCTGTTAACGGTTACAAAAATGAAGCTTTATTATCCATGAATCGAGAAAAGAGTGAACATCGTATAAAACACGGCATAAAACGTACCCAGCGCAACAATCCACAAAAATGCGTTGCCTTTAGAATCGCTTCCGTTTTGCCACATGAGGATCAGCTCCTTTTAAGAGGTGATTCAAAAAGTCCCTTTTGATCACGAAGTGAAGCCGGGCTTTTTGAATTCGCACTTTGAATTCGTTCACCGGCAGGATGAAATTGTGAACGTTTTGTGTCTAACTCTATTATTGAACATTTTGTGTCAAAATTCAAACAATTTTTTGAACAAATGGAGCTGGATTTTTTCGGACACCCGAAACTCATCTTTAGCGATTCTTTATAATTGCTTGATAAGCTCTCTGGCAGAGGGGGAAATCCCCCATAATAATGACAGAGGATGATGGCAGATGAATGAAGTTTTACGAACGGTGAATCTGGAAAAACGCTTTGGCAGACATGCCGCCGTTTCCGGCGTGTCGCTTCATATCCGCCCGGGCACGGTGTACGGCCTGCTGGGACCCAACGGCGCCGGGAAAACGACAACGCTGAAAATGATCGCGGGACTGCTGCGGCCTACCTCCGGCGAAATATGGGTGAACGGCAAGCTGTGGAGCCGCGATTGCCTGGCGGAGATCGGGGCGCTGATCGAATCGCCGGCGCTGTATGGCAATTTGACGGCGCGCGAAAACCTGCTGGTGCATACCCGGCTTCTGAACCTGCCCGAAACACGGATCCGGGAGGTGCTTGAGACTGTCGGCCTCACCGGTACCGGCCGCAAAAAGGCGTCCCAATTTTCGCTGGGCATGAAGCAAAGGCTGGGGATCGCGATCGCGCTTGTGCAAAACCCGAAACTGCTGATTTTGGACGAGCCGACGAACGGGCTTGATCCGCTTGGCATCCAGGAGCTGCGCGAACTGATCCGCTCTTTTCCAGGGCGGGGCATTACGGTGATCCTGTCGAGCCACATCCTGACCGAGGTGGAGCATACCGCCGACGATATCGGCATTATCAGCGGGGGGCGTCTGTGCTATGAGGGGGCGAACCGGCGCGGCAGCGACCTGGAGGCGCTGTTTATGGAAGTGGTCCGGGAAAACCGGGTGAAGGAGGGGATGGGCCATGCTTAACTTGCTTCGGGCGGAAATCTTGAAATCAAAACGCACCTTTGCCAGGAAGCTGGCCTGCGGCGCTCCTTTGTTCTTCGTGCTGTTCGCAATCGTCGTCAAAATACTGATGCCGGATCAGACGATCGGCGGCTGGGACGCGCTCCTGTTCATGGTGTTTAACTGGTGGCCGGTACTGTTTGTGCCGGTCGGGAACGCGCTATTGTGCGGTCTGACGGAAGCGCGCGAGAAAAAATCGGGCGCCGAACGCTCCTTGCGGGCGCTGCCGGTTTCGCCCCGGCGTTTGTGGCTGGCCAAAGCGGCTGTTCTGGCCGGCCACACGCTGGCGTCCTCCGCCGTTTTGGTCGCGTCGGTAGTGACCGCGGGCCTGCTGATCGCCGAGGGGCCTGTGCCCTTCACGGACATTGCCATGGCCAGCGCGGTGGTCTGGCTGCTGTCGGCGGCCTTGATCCCCCTGCATTTGCTCGTGGCGGCATGGAAGGGCACGGCCGTCTCGCTCCTGCTCGGTTTGGCCGGAATGTTCGCCGGCGTCCTTGCGGCGTCGCGGCCGTATTGGCTGCTCGTCCCGTGGAGCTGGCCGGCCCGCCTGATGGCCCCGCTCATTGGGGTCCATCCGAACGGCGTCCCGCTTCCGGCCGGCGATCCGCTGCTTAGCCGCGCCGTCATTCCGGCCGGGTTCGCGGCCGCGATCGCGTTTCTGGCCATCACCTTGCTCCTGACCGCGCTGTGGTACTCCCGCCGGGAGGTACGTTAACGATGGCTCTTCTGCGCATACTCCGCGCCGACTGGCTGCTCACCAAACGCACCGGCTACCGCTGGCTCGTGTTCGCGGCGCCGCCGCTGGCCGCGGGAATTTTACTGTGGTATTATTCGGGCCGGCCGGTGACGCCGGGTTTGGCGAACTCGATATATGACGCGTTCTTCCAATTGATCGCCTCCGCGCTGCCGCTCGCCATCGGCCTGCTGTCCGGGATGCTCGCCATGCAGGAGGAGCAGGCCGGCCGTTTCGGCGGGCTGCTCGGGCGGCGGCAGCCGCGGGCGCTGAGCTACGCGGGCAAGCTGCTGATGGTGGCGCTGCCCGTCGGCTGCGGCATCTTCGCGGCCACGCTGCTGCTCGTCACCGGCATGGGGACGCTGCTTGGCATAGCCAACGCCGATGCCGGATTTTTTCTCGCGGGAGCGGCGTATGGGACGCTCGGCTCGCTGGCGCTTTGCGCGCTGCATCTATGGCTGGCGTTCGCTTACGGGATGGGCGCTTCCGCCGCGGCCGGCGGGGCGGGCTTTCTGCTCGCCGCGATCGTCGGCGCCACGGCCATCGGGGACCGCATTTGGACATTCGTCCCCTGGGCCTGGCCGGTCCGGCTGTCGCTGCTGCCGCTCATGCAGCGACAGCCGGAATTTCAGCAGGGGCAAGGCGCCCTGGCCCTTGAGCTGTACCTCCGGCAGGCCAACGCCGCCCTCCTGCTGGCGCTCGCCGCGTTTATCGTTCTCGCAATCTGCGGTACAATATGGTTTGTCCGCTGGGAAGGACGCAAAACTTACGAATAGAAATGGCGGAGGTTGCGATGAGTACGATTTTGATCGTTGACGATGAGCGGGACATGGTGGAGCTGCTGGCGGATGAGCTCACGGCCAGGGGGCACAACGTGCTGGCCGCGTACGACGGGGACCGCGGCATCGAGCTGGCGGGCTCGCAGCCCGATCTGGTCATTTTGGATATCATGATGCCGGGGCGGGACGGCTTTGAGGTGTGCCGGGCAATCCGCGACACCGTCCGCTGTCCGATCCTGTTCGTCAGCGCCCGGCAGTCGGAAAACGACCGGGTCAAGGGCTTTTCGCTCGGCGGCGACGATTACATCGTCAAGCCTTTTGGCCTGCGGGAATTTCTCGCCCGCATCGAGGCCAATCTGCGCCGGGAGGAACGCGCCAGACAAAACGCAAATGCCGCTGGCCCCATCCGTACCGCCGATACCACCAGCACCACCGATACCACCGGCACTGCGAATATCACCGGCACTTCCGGTGCGGGAACTGCGGCACAAGCGCTTCTGCGCTGGCGGAACCTGGAGCTCGACCTGAAAGGCATGGCCGTAACGGTTTGCGGCACGCCGGTGGCGCTGACCCGGAGGGAGTACGAAATCGTCGAGCTGCTTGCGCTGCACGCGGGCCAGGTTTTTTCCCGGGAGCAGATGTATGAACGGATTTGGGGTTTGGATGCGGAGGGCGACTCGTCCACCGTCGTTGAACATATCAAAAAAATCAGGGCCAAGCTGGCCGCGGCCGATCCGTCCGGGGACTATATCCAGACCGTATGGGGCATTGGCTACAAATGGAATAAGGGGTAAGCAGATGAAAAAAATCGCCCATTGGTCGCTGAAATCGCAGTTTACCCTCGGCTTTGCGCTGATCCTTGCGCTCAGTTTGGCGGCTACCGTTATTACCTATGCGTTTGGGGTCCTGCTGTTCACCCGGATGGAGAACAGCAGCGTTTATCCGGCCAATTTTTACGAAAAACAAATTCCGGGCATTAAGGAATACATCCGGGAGGAAAATACGGCTTTGCTCGATCCGTCCCGGAGGGAAGCGCTGGAAGCCAAAGTGCCCGCGGCCGGCTTCCTTTATCAGGTGGTCGACGGCGAAGGAGACTATATCTATGGAACATTCCACGACCAAATTTTCGCAGGAAAACGGCAATTGTACGACAGGCTGAACACGGTGACCGGGCTCCGCGGCCGGTATGTCCAGACGGTGCCGGTGATCGGCGGGGACGGGCGGATTTCAGGGGCCATCCTGCTCTCCTACACGCTGAGCCCGACGTACGCCGAAGGCCGCGGCTGGCTGGCGGCCGTTTACATCGCTATTTTGCTGTCGCCGTTTTTTTACATCCTGCTGTTTACGCTGCTGTTCGCTAGACGAATCGCCGGGCGGATGAACGAGCCGATCCGCATGCTGATGCAGGCGTCCCGCAAAATTGCCGACAAGGATTTGGACTTCACGATTGAATACCGCTCCGGCAATGAACTCGGCCAACTGTGCGCCGCGTTCGCGCAGATGCAGGAGGAGCTCCGCTCGTCGTTGTCCGCGCAGTGGCGGCTGGAGCGGGAAAAAGCCGAAATGGTCGAAGCGCTGGCCCATGATCTGAAAACGCCGATATCGCTCATTTCGGGTTATGCCGAGGCTTTGCTGGAATCCGGGGCCGCGGATGATAAGCAGCGCCGTTATCTTTCGGTGATCCACGACAATGCGCAAAAAAGCGCCGGGCTCGTGCGCCAGCTGCAATACAGCGCCGAGGTGGAACGGCTCGAAGGGCGGCTTGACGTCTCGCCGGTCGAACTTATTCCCTGGACCGAAAAGCTGGTGGGGCAATTCGAACCGGCCGCCAGAGACAAGGGGATTCGCCTTCTCTTTCACCCGGAAGGGGCCGAAGGAGTATACCGGATCGATACGGAGAAGCTGGAGCGGATCCTCGGCAATATCATATCCAACAGCATTTCTTACGCATCGGAAGGCGGGCGCATCGAAGTCGGCCTCAAAACCGAAGAGCGGCAGGTTCTTTATCGGATTCGGGATACCGGTCCCGGTTTTAACCCTGGGGAGGAGAAAAAGGTGTTTGAGCGTTTTTACCGGGCCGACAAAGCGCGCGGACAGGCGGAAGGCCACTCCGGCCTGGGACTTTACATCGCCAAGCGGCTGGTTGAAAGCCACGGGGGCTGGATCAAAGCCGGCAACGCGGAGGACGGCGGAGCGGTGGTGACGTTTGCGATCGCCGCCGCAGCCGCGGGAGAATAGGGCGATCGCACCGGCGGTTGCCAGGCAACCGCCCTGTAATTGTCCGAAAATCGCCGTATTCCGGCAAGCCGGCAATTGGCTTATAATAAATGCGTACGACAGCGGGCGGTTTGCCAGCCCAGAATCGACAACGCTTACATAAGATCCGCTCCGAAAGCCGGACTAACCCTGGGGAAACGAAAGGAGTAACAGTCACGCATGATTTTTAAGGAGAACGACGTCGTATTGTTTCAAGGCGACAGCATTACCGACTGCGGGCGGAATTACGAGGACAGTTCCTCGCTGGGCTTCGGTTATCCGCTGATGGTGGCTTCGCGGCTGGGACATTTGTTCCCGGAGAAAAACCTTGTTTTTGTAAACCGCGGCATCAGCGGGAACCGGGCCATCGATCTGAAAAACCGCTGGGACCGGGATTGCCTTGACCTCAAACCAACTTGGGTATCGATTCTGATCGGCATTAACGACACCTGGCGGGGGTTCGATTCGAACGACGTAACAACCGCAGAACAATTTGAGGCGTCTTACCGCAACATTTTGGAACGCACCAAGGAGCGGCTGGATGCGAAGCTGATTTTGCTGGAGCCGTTTGTGCTGCCGATTCCGGAGGATCGCAAACAGTGGCGCGCTGACCTTGATCCGAAAATCGCCATCGTGCGCGAGCTCGCCCGCGAATTCGAAGCGATCCTCGTTCCGCTCGACGGCTTGTTTGCGGCGGCTTCCGCCAAAGCGGAGCCGGCTTACTGGGCGCCGGACGGCGTCCATCCTTCGGCAGCGGGACACGGGCTGATCGCGGATGCCTGGATCAGAGCCGCCGGAGTGTAATTTCTTGATCGAAAAAGACCGCCGGAGGAATTCCTCCGGCGGTCTCTTTGTGCGCAAACCCGGAGGCATCGGCGGCGGATTTCGCGGGGGCGCCGAGGTAGGTTAGCTGGTCGTCGCCAGCGAAATTATCGCTGCCGATCCTCTGTTGGCAATAGAGACAATAGAGACAATTTGTGCCGTTATTTTCGAGATTTGCTGGCTCCTGCGCAAAATAGAGGAAATTTATGCCGTTATTTTGGGACTAGGCTGGGAAAAAGCACCTGGTTGCCCTCACCTTACTCAAATAGGGACAATAAATTCCTCTATTTCTGCAGGCCCCCTTTTTTCGGGAAAATAAGGCCCTTTTTTGTCGTTATTCCCGGGGTGTTTTGGAGTATTTACAAAAACGCTCCGGGACAGCCGCCTCTAATACTTCGTATTGCCGGACTGGCTGGTGTTGCCGGAAGCAAACCCTTTGAACAGCGTGGGCACATTATGATACCGCGTGTTTGTGATTTTGGCCGTACTCGTTTTGCTGTCCGTTCTGAAAATGGAGTCCTTCACATCGGAAATGTCCGAATTATCCAGCGTGAACACGACTTTATACGAAGTGCCGCCGTTTTGCCGGGCTAATTTGCCGATGTCGTTGGCCTTGAAATTCTTAATGTTGATCGTGCCGGCCGCGTTGGCCTGGAACACTTTGTCGTATGCTTTATACGCTCCGCCGCCGGTAATATTGACCGTGCCGGACTTTTTGAGCGTCAGGGCGTCTTCGCCTACGTCAAGCCAGGTCACGTTTGAGATGGTGCCGTTGCCGTAGACGTGCACGCCGTCGGCGCCCGGTGCGCCGATATAGACGTTTTTCAGGGTTGCGTTGTTTTCCAGTTTGAAAATCGGTTTCTGGTTTTCGGCCTGGCTGCCGTCCCCCAAGGTGTCGGGATTCGCCACATATGTCTGGCCTTTCCCGTCAAATGTTTCCCCCGCTTTCACCACAATCGTTGAGTTGACCACAATCGGGGTCGCGGCTTTCGCTGGTGTTACTCCTGATAGCGCTACCAAAATTACACTGGACAAAATAAGGGCTAGGGCTTTTTTCAACTCACATACCTTCCTTTCTCCAACGAAATTTTTCGGTGGTTCAAAAACGTATGCTGCTTCCACCGTTGGATGCGCTTCCAGATGTGCACCTCCGGCCGCATCTAAATCCAATAATATCCTTATTCAGTAACAATATCAATATTTGGAATCTGGTTTTTTGAATTTTCCTTTCCGGTATATGCAGGTGATTTCCTTGCTTTCCTCGAAAAGAGTATCATGATGAAAATTATTCGTTTGGCTCAGGAGGGGATTCGCAAGTGGGAGAAACGGCGAAAATCAAATGGGGCATTATGGCGTCCGGCTGGATTGCCGAGCAATTCGCGGAGGACCTGGCCCATGCCGGAAATGGGGAAGCCTATGCCGTAGGCTCGCGTTCGCTGGAAAAAGCCAAGTCGTTTGCGGATAAATACCGTATCCCGCAGGCTTACGGCAGCTATGAGGAGCTTCTGGCGGATGCCAACGTGGACGCGGTTTATGTGGCGACTCCGCATCCTTTGCACAAGGACAATGTCATGCTGGCGCTGCGGGCCGGAAAAGCGGTTTTGTGCGAAAAGCCGTTTACGGTGAACAGCGCCGAGCTGGAGGAGCTCGTCGCCTACGCGCGGGAGCGCAAGCTGTTTCTGATGGAAGCGATGTGGACGCGGTTTCTGCCCGCGATTCGCCGGGTCCGGGAATGGCTGGCCGCCGGGCGGATCGGGGAGGTGCGCCTGGTGAAAGCCGATTTCGGCTTCCGCGCCGATTGGAACCCGGCCGGCCGCCTGTTCAACCCGGAGCTTGGTGGAGGCGCGCTGCTGGATGCCGGCATTTATCCGGTTTCCTTTGCCGCGATGGTGCTGGGCGCCAATCCGCAGCAAATCCAAAGCACGGCTCACCTTGGGGAAACCGGAGTGGATGAGTATTTTTCCGCGCTGCTCACTTATGAGGGCGGCAAAATCGCCTCCCTGAACGGAGGCGTCCGGCTGGCGATCGGCAACGATGCGTACATTCACGGCACCCAAGGGAAAATATACGTCCCCGGCTTCTTGAACGCCAAAACCGCCACCTTGTACGCGGACGGAGAAGAAGCGGAAACGTTCGTCGACGACCGCGCAACGAAGGGTTATGTGTTTGAAGCGGAGGCAGTCGGACAGGCCCTGAGCGCCGGGCTGACCGAAAGCGCGGAAATCCCGCTGGACGAGTCGCTGGCCATCATGCGCCTGCTCGATAAGATCCGTGAACCGTGGGGGCTGCGTTATCCGTTTGAAAAGCAAGCGTAAAAACTTTATCCCGTCGGGCCAGAGAAGCCTTGGCGGGATTTTTTTGCACGGATTGCGGTGCCGCCGAAGGGAATGAAACCGGATGGAGGTGGGGTGAATGTTCTAAAATGAAGCATCCGGGAATATGTATAATAAGGGGCAGCTTTTAGCCGCCCCGGCGGTACAACCTTTCCAGTCGGGATGTCTGAAAGTTTGTTAGATTATTTTTTTCGTCGAGAACGCGTTTCCCGTTTTTTCTTCGTCCACCATGCTTTCCAACTGCTGCACCTGCTCGGAAAGCTCCTCAAGCGAGGTTTCGATCTTGCCCAATTTATCGCCGACGGTCTGCAGCACATACTTGATCAGAATGAAGCACAACGTGACAGGAAACCCGACATTGGCAACCAACGACACGATATCCGCAACCTGCATGCTAATACCTCCTTTGATTTTTTGGGCCTTTCACTTATATAGTGAAATTTATTTGGGCAAAGTACAACCAATAATTAGAAAAAATGTTATAATAATAATTAGCTATATAATTATGGTTGTGTATGGCCCGTCAAAATTTCCCTATATATAGAAGATGAAAATGAAAGGGGGAAGTCGTTATGAAAGAACAACACACCGTGTACGAGCAATATCGCAAAGAAGTTTATCGGATCGCTTGGAGGGTTCAGTACAAAGCCAAGACTGTGAGAAAACGGGAATGTTCGTTCAATGGAGTCGAGCCGGCCGTAACCTGCTTCACCTCATCTTCTGATAACAAAATCGTTGTGAGACAGTTGATTAATGCGCTTCCTTCCGATACGGGCAAAACGATCATCCACAAACTCTTTCTACAGGACAAAACTGAGGAGGAAGTCGCCCGCGAGTTGAATATGACTCAGCAAGGGGTGAACAAATGGAAACGAAAGATGATCAAAGAGCTGTCCCGGATGATGAAGAGTTCCTGAATTTGCTGCGCAAAGCGAGGGAGAACGATCCCGAATCGACGTTAAAGCTGATTGAGTTGTTTAAAGGCGACATTTTGCATACAAGCAAGTTTATCCATATGTCTAAAGAAGACGCCGTTTCCGATATCATTCTCGAGTTTCTGGAGATGATCAAGGAGCGGAAGGACTGAGGACGCTAGGAGACGGAAAAGCCTGCGCTTTTGCAGGCTTTTTCAACATATCAGAAAGTATAAAATTCCGAGGGAGCACGTTGTTATTTCCGGGTTTATTTTACCTTTATAGATGGAGGTTCAATTTACGCTGCGAGGCCGGGGCGATTTTCGCTTGCGTCCGGTATTTGGCGACGGTTCTTCTGGAGATGGAGATTCCTCTTTCCTGGAGCAGACCGGCGATGAGCTGATCCGTAAGAGGTTTCCTTTTATCTTCGCCCGCGATCAACTCGCGGATCATTTGCTTGACCGCGCTGACGGCGAGCATATCCCCGGACTTCGCTTCAATTCCCCCGGCCAAAAAATATTTGAAGCTGTACACGCCCCAGGGCGTATCCAGCCATTTGTCTTTGATCGCGCGGCTGACGGTGGACGGATGCATCCCCGTGCTGCGGGCGATTTGTTCCAGCTTAAGCGGTTTGAGTTCATGGATGCCGCCTTGGAAAAAAGCCCGCTGCTTCCGCACAATCGCGGTTACTACTTTTAACAACACCGAACGGCGGTAATCCAACTGATGGGCCAGCGTCCGTGCCTCGTCGATTTGCTGCCTTAACTCCCCGGAACATGCCTCTTTTATGCTTTCGAGATAGCCGGTGTCTTCATACAGGCTAATCTTGACCGAATTCAAGGCGATTTTCAGGCGTCCGTCGGCCATCGTTACGCTGGCGGCGATATCCTTCACTGCCGGGGCGGGCTCTGCGTCCTCGTAAACCAATCCTGGCCGGGGCTGCAGCTTACGGATGCGGGCCAGGCTTTCCGCCACTTCTGCAAGCGGAGCTCCGGTTTCCCTGGCGATGGCCGGCAGGTCGCCCCGCGCCGTTTCTTCCATGTAGCTGTGCACCATTATATAGGCCAGGGAGTTTTTTCGGCCTTCGCGAATCAACTGCAGTTCCAGGCACTCTTGCAATGAACGGGCGCCGATCCCGGGCGCGCCTTCCTGCTGCAGCAGCCAAAGCGCCCTGGCGAACGCGGCGCGGGAAATGCCGGCCTGTTCGGCATGGCGGTCGATGTCCGGCGGCAAATACCCCGCTTCGTCCAAATTCCCGATCAGGAATTGCAAAGCTTTTTTCACCTTAGGATCATCCACGCTGAATTTTAACTCCTCCCAAATCGCCTCTTCACTCGTTGTTTTCGCTTTCAACTTATAGCCCAGCAGTTCAGTGGACAAGCCCGCGGCGGTTTGCCTGGATAGGCCGGCGGACATACGACTATTTGGCCGCGGCGGCAGGATTTCGATAAACGGATTGGTCTGCGCCTTTTCGCTGATTAGGCGTTCCAATTCGCCGTTCGCCATCGCAAGCAGCCGAAACGTCTGGAGCATTTGCGGATTGACGTTCAATTGCGCGGTTTGGCGTTGCTTGTTTTGGATTTGGGTACGCACGCGGATGAACTCCTTTCCAAATAACGATGGTGATTCACGCCACGCCGGGCAGCGCGATTTTTTAATATGATACACCGCCTTCTCGTAAAAAGAAGTTAGCCTTTACTTTTTAGGCGGGGGAAAAATATTTTTTTGGCCAAAGTTCACATTGGGTTCAAAAATGAGCGATAACGCATCGTTTGCTTTCTTTTCTTCTAAATATTTGGGATTTCGTTATCAAAAGCTGGAACGCTTGCGGATCGCGGAACCATCTTCCATGGAGGGGGTTCTGTTCTAAATGTTTAGAAATATTGGCGGCCGTCCGGTCCGGAGACATTGCCTCCGGATTTTTATTTTTTGCTGGAGTGCCGGGCTTTTCCGCCACTGTCATCGGAGTTTGGCACGGTTTTTGCTTGTTAGTTTAATTGAACCACATTTTTGCTGCAACGAGGTGAAAGGAAAATTGAAAGACAAAGTAATTCGGCTCGACGAGGCGCTTTCGTTCCTGAGGAGCGGAATGACGGTCATGATGGGGGGATTTATGGGCGTTGGCGCGCCAGAGGGTTTGGTGCGGGCGATCCTGGACAGCGGGCTGAATCAATTGACCCTGATCTCCAGCGATACGGGAACGGCCGACAAAGGCTGCGGGCCGCTGGTCGTCCAGCGCCGGGTGAAGAAGCTGGTCGCCTCCCATATCGGCACCAATCCGGAGACGGGCCGGCAAATGATCGCCGGCGAACTGGAAGTGGAATTGACCCCGCAGGGCACGTTCGCCGAACGGATCCGCGCGGGCGGCGCCGGCTTGGGCGGCGTGTTGACCCGCACGGGGCTCGGCACCCTGGTGGAAGAGGGCAAGCCGAAGGTGGCTGTGGACGGCCGGGAATATTTGCTGGAAACCCCGCTGCGCGCCGACGTGGCCTTGCTGAAAGCTTACAAGGCGGACCGGGCGGGCAACTTGGTGTTCCGCAAGTCGGCGCGCAATTTCAACCCGATCATGGCCCTGGCCGCGGATCTGGTGATCGCGGAAGCCGAGCAGATTGTGGAGATCGGCGAGCTGGACCCGGACAGCATTGTCACTCCGGGGATATTGGTGGACAAAATCGTGCAAAGCGGAGGTGAACGGGAATGAAGAGAAGCGAAACGGGGGCGCTGACGGCCAAACAGAAAATCGCCAAACGGGTGGCGCAGGAAATCCGCGACGGGGATGTGGTGAACCTCGGCATCGGGCTGCCCACGTTGATCCCCGCTTTTCTGGACTCGCGGATCGATATTCAGATTCAATCCGAAAACGGATTTATCGGCCTGACGGATGTGAACGAACAGACGGACAAGGATCTGGTGAACGCGGGCGGCCAGCCGACCGGCCTTCGTCCCGGGGGCAGCTATTTCGACAGCTCCGTGTCGTTTGCGCTGATTCGCGGCGGTCATGTGGACGTGTCCGTGCTCGGCGGACTTGAGGTGGATGAGCAGGGCAATCTGGCCAACTGGATGGTTCCCGGAAAAATGGTGCCGGGCATGGGCGGGGCGATGGATTTGGTCACCGGCGCCAAAAAAGTCATCATCGCCATGGAGCATTGCGCCAAGGACGGCGCGGCGAAAATCGTCAAGCGCTGCACGCTGCCGCTGACGGCCGTCGGCGTGGTGTCCATGATCGTCACCGAGCTGGCGGTATTCCGCTTTGCGGAGCGGGGGCTGGAGCTGATCGAATTGGCGGACGGCGTAGATCTGGACACGGTAAAAGCAAAAACAACGGCGTCTTTTGCCGTTAATCTGCCGCAACTTTAAGTGCGAGCTCATAAAGTCCGGTTTTCCGGCACCGGGAAGAACAATCTCTTTAAAAGAAAGGTAGGAAGCGATTTGAACGAGGTAGTTATTGTCAGCGCCGTACGTACGGCGATTGGGGCTTTTATGGGGGCGCTGGGGGAGGTTCACGCCGCGGAGCTTGGGGCCGCCGTAATCAGGGAAGCGGTAAGCCGGGCGCAGATTTCCGCGGACATGGTGGATGAAGTGTTCATGGGGAACGTGCTTCAGGCTGGCGAAAAGCAGAACCCGGCGCGCCGCGCCGCTTTGCTGGCGGGATTGCCGCAGGAGGTGCCGGCGACTTCGTTGAACTTGTTGTGCGGGTCCGGGTTGAAAGCGGTTCACCTTGCTTCCCAGGCCATCTATAGCGGGGAGGCGGAGATCGTCGTGGCCGGCGGCATGGAATCGATGAGCACCGCTCCTTACGTGCTGCCCGGAGCGCGCCAAGGGTACCGCATGGGCGACCGGGCGGTGGTGGACAGCATGGTGAGCGACGGCTTGACCTGCTCGATGGGCGGCTATCACATGGGGATCACGGCGGAAAACATCGTCGCGAAGTACGGCATAAGCCGCGCGGAGCAGGATGAGTACGCCGCCCGCAGCCAGCAAAAAGCGGTCGAGGCCGTCCGCAAAGGAGTGTTCGCCGAGGAGATCGTGCCCGTATCCGTGCCGCAGCGCCGGGGCGAGCCTGTGATTTTTGCCACAGATGAGAGCCCGCGGGAAGGGGTTACAGTAGAGAAACTGGCAAAGCTGAAACCGGCCTTTACCGAGGCGGGCAGCGTAACGGCGGGCAACGCGTCGGGGATCAACGACGGCGCGGCCGCGCTGGTGCTGATGAGCCGGAGCAAGGCCGAAGCGCTGGGCATTAAGCCGCTGGCCGTTGTCCGCGCCAACGCCAGCGCCGGCGTCGATCCGGCGATCATGGGCACCGGGCCGATCCCGGCCACCCGCAAGGCGCTGGCCAAAGCGGGCTTGACTGTGGCCGACATCGATCTGATCGAAGCCAATGAGGCGTTTGCGGCGCAGGCGCTGGCGGTGGCCCGCGAGCTGGGCTTTCCGGAGGACCGCTTGAACGTCAATGGCGGTGCCGTGGCGCTGGGTCATCCGATCGGAGCCAGCGGCGCGCGGGTGCTCGTGACGCTGCTGTACGAAATGAAGCGGCGCAGCGCCAGACACGGCCTGGCTACGCTGTGTATCGGCGGCGGGATGGGCGTGTCCACGATCGTGGAGCTGGTATAGCGCTTGGGGCTTATTTTGCAGTACAGTCTGTATCCGGAGGTTAGAATATGCTGGCTTTGCTAGGTGTTTTGACGATTGCGCTTTTTCTGTATTTAATCATGACCAAAAAGGTTTCGGTCATTGTCGCGCTGGTGATCGTACCGGTTCTGTTCGCGGTGATCGGCGGATTTTGGGATCAACTGGGGGAGGCTACTTTAAACGGCGTGATCCAGGTGGCCCCGACGGGCATTATGCTCATGTTCGCCGTACTCTACTTCGGGTTGATGTCCGATGCCGGTTTGTTTGACCCTATAATTAAAAAAGTGGTGTCCGCCGTCAAAGGCGATCCGCTGAAAATTATTGTCGGCACGGCGGCGGTGACGATGCTCGTGCATCTGGACGGCGACGGGACCGCGACCTTCATGATTACGATCACCGCCTTCCTGCCGATCTACAAGCGCATCGGGATCAACAAGCTGATCTTGCCTTGCGTGGTCGCTTTGGGGGCGGGGGCGATGCATCTCGTTCCCTGGTCGGGGACGCAGGCGCGGGCCATGTCCGCGCTGCAAACCGATGCCAGCCAGATGTTCACCGCGATTCTTCCGTCCATGGCCGGCGGGATTATCTACGTGCTGGCGGTCGCTTTTTTCCTGGGCTTAAGGGAGCGCAAGCGGCTGGGCGTCATTGATTTCAACTACAACATGGAGGATGAATTGACCGAGGAACAAAAGGCGATGCGCCGCCCCAAGCTGTTCTGGTTTAACGCGGTGTTTACGGTGCTGTTGATCGTCGGTCTGATGACGCATATTTTTCCGCATACGATTTTGTTTATGATTGGGTTTGCGGTCGCCCTGCTGGTCAATTATCCCAACCTGAAAGACCAGTCGGCGCGTTTGAACGCCCATGCCAAAAGCATTGTGCTCGTGACCAGCATGATTTTTGCGGCCGGGATTTTTTCCGGCATCCTGAACGGCACGGGGATGATCGCCGCGATGGCCGATTCGCTCGTCTCGATCGTGCCCGATTCGATGGCGCGGTTCCTGCCGCTGATTCTGGCCGTCATCAGCATGCCGCTGAGTTTGGTGTTTACGCCGGACGCGTTCTATTACGGGATGCTGCCGATTTTAGCCCAAGCGGTGGCCAACTTCGGGATGGACCCGATCGAAATCGGACGGGCCGCCATCTTCGGACAGATGACCGTCGGCTTTCCGCTTAGCCCGCTGACGGCGTCGACGTTTCTGCTCGTCGCCCTCTCCGAGGTGGACCTGGCGGAGCATCAGAAGTTTACCTTCAAGTGGGCTTGGGGCACGTCGCTTGTGTTTACCGCGATAGCGCTCATCACAGGAACCATATCGATATAAAGACAAAAAAAGTGGAGGACTGATAAGCAATGAAAGCAATCCGTATCGGCGCGGGAGCGGGGTACGCCGGAGACCGTCTGGAACCGGCCTTGGAGCTGATGGAAAAAGGCAACCTTGACTATATCATGTTCGAATGTTTGGCGGAGCGCACCATCGCGATCGCGCAGCAGCAGAAATTGAAGGACCCGACGAAGGGCTACAACCATTTGCTGGAGCACCGGATGGTCAAAGTGCTGCCCCTTTGCAAACGGCATAATGTGAAAGTCATTACAAACATGGGAGCGGCCAACCCGCTGTCCGCGGCGCAAAAAATCAAAGAGATCGCCGAGAACCTCGGCATTACCGGCCTTAAGATCGCCGCTGTGACCGGAGACGACATCGCGGACAAAATCGACCGATATATCGACTACCCAACCATCGAAACTGGCGAGAAGCTTGGTTCCCTACGCTCCTCGATCGTCTCGGCCAACGCCTATATCGGGGCTGCAGGAATCGTAGAAGCGCTGGGTAACGGAGCGGATATCGTCGTCACCGGCCGTGTGGCCGACCCGGCGCTGGCGATCGCCCCGCTCGTTTATGAATTCGGCTGGAGCATGGAGGATTACGACCTGCTGGCCGCCGGGACGGTGGCCGGGCATTTGCTGGAGTGCGGAGCGCAGGTTAGCGGGGGCTACTACGCCGATCCGGGGTACAAAGACGTGCCGGAGCCATGGAACATCGGTTTTCCGATCGCCGAGGTCGACAGCGCCGGAAATATTGTGATCGAGAAGCTCCCGGATACCGGAGGCGTGGTTAATAAGGATACGATTAAAGAACAACTGCTGTATGAAATTCACGACCCGGCCAATTATCTGACCCCTGATGTGGTCGCCGATTTTACGGAGCTGACCGTTGAAGAAATCGGTTTGAACCAGGTTAGAGTGACGGGAGCCAAAGGAAAAGCCAAGACGGGCTTTTATAAAACGAGCGTGGGGTATCAAGATTGTTATATCGGTGAAGGCGAGATGAGCTACGGCGGCAGCGGGGCTTACGAACGGGCCAAACTGGCCGGAGAAATTGTGGCCAAACGGCTGGAGATGCTGCAGGTGCCGATCCAGGAGCTGCGCGTGGATTACATCGGAGTAAATTCATTGTACGGAAATAAAATTTCCCGTATGATTAATGCTGATTTTAACGGACTAAGCGAAGTCCGCCTGCGGGTGGCGGGAAGAACGCTCGAACGCAAGCATGCGGCCTTGATCGGCAATGAAGTGGAGGCGCTGTACACCAACGGGCCGGCCGGAGGCGGGGGAGCCCGGGCGGGCGTCAAAGAGATCGTCTCGATTGCGTCCGTGTTGGTGCCGGCCGATGATATTGAGATTGCCGTATTTTACGAGGAGGTGTAGAGGATGAAGCTGCGTGAAATTGCCCATTCCCGGACAGGCGACAAAGGCGATATCTCCAACATTTCGCTGATCGTGTATAAAGAAGCCGATTATGAAGCCGTAAAGGCGCAGGTCACCGCGGAGAAGGTGCGGGAGTTTTTCGGCGATATTGTCCAGGGGGACGTGGTACGTTATGAGCTGCCCCGTTTGTATGCTTTGAACTTCGTCATGTCCAAGGCGTTGGGCGGCGGAGTGACCCGTTCGCTGGCGATCGATATGCATGGCAAAAGCCTTTCCTCGGCGTTTTTGGAGCTGGAGATCGAGTTGGATTAAAATTATGTGCTATGCAGGTGGCCGGTAAAGAAGCATGCCGTGCCGTGCGTGTGACGGCAAAAGAAGCGCGGTTTGCGCATTGATCGCGCTTCTTTCTTTTTTTAAAATAGGATGAAACCGTATTCAAGGAGGCGTTATGTGGAATAAAAGAGAACTGCTGCAGCTGCCGTCCGGTTCGTTGGCCGATTACTTTTTCGCCTTGCTCCGCTCGATTCAGGATGGGCTGCTCGTCATTGACAAGGAAGGCGTCGTACTGTTCATCAACCCCGAATATACCCGGATCACCGGGGTGACCGAAGCGGAGATTGTCGGCAAGCCGCTGCTGTCGGTTCGCCCTAACGCGCAGCTGGTGGAGGTGATGAAACAGAATAAGGTCGTGGTCGGATTGCGGCGGAAGGAGCGGAATGTCGAGTACGTCGTCGATATGGCCCCGATCGTTTTGGGCGGCCGGGTGGAAGGAGCGGTATCGATCTGCAAAGGCGCCGTCGAGGTCCATGAGCTGGTGAAGAAACTAGAAAAGAACAGCAAGGAACTCAAACGGCTGCAGCAAGGCATGAACAGCTTGAGTAAAGCCAAATACAGCTTCGAGCATATCATCGGTGCGGAAGGTGACCTGAAAGCGGTGATTGCCAAGGCGAAAAAGGTGGCCCGGTCCGCGATTTCGGTCGTGATTTACGGGGAGAGCGGGACCGGCAAGGAGCTGCTGGCTCAGGCGATTCACAATGAGAGCGGCCGCAGCGACAAGCCGTTCGTGGCCGTCAACTGCGCCGCTATCCCCGAAGCGCTGCTGGAAAGCGAGCTGTTCGGCTATGAGGAGGGCGCTTTTACGAACGCCAAACGCGGGGGGAAGCTTGGCCTGTTTGAGCTGGCGCATCAAGGCACGCTTTTTTTGGATGAAATTTCGGAGCTGCCTTACGATATCCAAGCCAAGCTGCTGCGGGTGCTGCAGGAATCGGCCCTCCGCCGGGTAGGCGGCGTTAGCGAGCTGGAGGTGGACGTGCGGGTGATCGCCGCAGCCAATAAGGATTTGGCCCAGATGGTGGAGAAGGGGCGGTTCCGGGAGGATCTTTTTTACCGGCTTAACGCCTTCATGCTGCAGCTGCCGCCGCTTCGCGCCAGGCACCGCGATATCGAAGCGATCGTGGATTCCATGCTGAAGCACGAGACGCGGGCCAACGGCCAGGATGCCGAAGCGTACGTCGTCGAGCCAGAGGTGATGGATATTTTCGCCCGGTATCATTGGCCCGGCAACGTTCGCCAGCTCAAAAACGTGATCGACTACGCCGTCTGCATGGCCGAGGGGAACACGATCACACCACGCGACCTGCCGGATTACATCCGCCAGGAGCACGCGGAGCGGCGGCCGGCCAGCCAAGGCGGCGGAAGCTTAAAAGAAGCGGTCGAACAAGCGGAACGCGCGGGGATTGCCCAAGTGCTGAAGCGGACGGACAATACTTTGGAAGGCCGCAAACAAGCCGCCCAAATGCTCGGCGTCTCCCTGGCCACCCTTTACAATAAAATAAAAAAATACGACCTGGAAGAAATCTCATAGGCAGTTTATTGTAAGGACCGGAGGATGCCGGTCTTTTATTTTTGGGTGGGGGGGGGGTAAAATGAACAAAATATATGCTTGTGGATATTTGGAGGAAAGCCCGGGAATTGTGCCGAATGCTTTAAGAAGATGTTCATTGAAAGCATGGGGTAAACTAGGGATTATTGAAAACTAAAGGCAGTATAAAAGAGTTATAACTAAGGTGCGTTTACTTCTAATATGCATTGGACGAAAAATTTGCCGAATCGCCCGCATCCTTTATACCGTAAGGGCTAAGAGTGAATTTTAAGGAGACTCTATTTACAGGACTCGCGGTTCATTGCAAGATGAATAATTAGCATAACCTGAAAAGACTGATACAACAAGGTTTTCTGGCTGCAAAAAATGAGGGTTTTATTTGAATGCTGTAAACTCAAAGATACAAATGAACAGACGAAGGAAGCGCTTTGAACTTTTGGTAGAATCATTTCAGATAATCACCAAATAATGGTAAATGGGCTATTGTGCTTAGTAGTAAGCGAGCGATTTTGAATTATGATGAATCAGAATCAATTTATAGCTTCATTTCATCCTCAAATCTTTTAAAGAAAGCAGCAGGGCTAATGTGAAGTGCTCTAGTCAACGAAATAATAGTCAACAGGGACGGGGCTTTCTCCGCATTTTCTAACTCGCTTATGTATGATCGATCAACACGGGAATACAAGCTCAATTGATCTTGCGTCATTTGATTTTCTTTTCGAAGTTCTCGAAGGACTCTTCCAAAAGCGAGGAGTTCTTTTGGTTTATTATGATTTTCCACAGTTAAAACCCCTTATTTTGGTAGTTATTTAATAGCGTACGATTTTTTTAAAGGGATTTTCTGTAGGCTATTGCCAACAAACTATGCGAAATGCTAGAATACAAATACTGGAATGTTTCAAACGTACTCCGAATGGAGTGATTCCATTATGATGGATAACCAAAATAAAATCGACCAGATTCAGTCCGGATGTGAATTATCGCGAAACTATATGAACCTTGCAGAACTGCTGTTGGAAGACCATATGTATGTGCCTGCAATAATATTTGGTGAGATGGCGATTATGTCTTTGTTGCGGGCGATTAGCTTGAAGCAAAGAGGGACGATGGGGTCAAATTATTTTGATCTAGATGATTTGACTGAGTTAATGAGGCAGAATATCGGGGTAAGACTCGATGAAGTGCTGTTTATTTATACGATTACTTATATAACCAGGGAAGTCAATATGTCATGTTTAAACAAAATCAATCGAGAACAATCCCAAAAGTTACTTTTGAAAGTTAAGGGTTTACTTGGCGAGCTATACTTAATCGTTAATGAATAAAACCTTCCCCAGCTGGACATCACGTACTGAGACCTACTCCACATGACTGCCTCCTATGAAAAATAAAAGAAGATCTGCCTCGGCATTACGGCACCGGGGATTTAGAAATCGTTATCACTCGGGACGACCAAATGGAGGCAGCGAAAACGCAAATCAAGCAAAGCTATGAAATGAGCTAATTCGAACATGTCCATGACCGTGAATAAACAAACCCGCCCTAATAACCTAAGTTACCGGGTGGGTTAGTGCTATTTCTTCAATATCCCCAAATACTCCACCCAAGGCCCGACGTCGGCCCTGTATCTGTTGGCCATGACCCTGGCGATTTGGGCGAGGTGTGTCAAATCGTGCACTACCCACGTGGACAGCAGTTCCCTTAACTTGACTTCACCAAACGCCGGATGTAAACCTGTTCGTTCAAGATGCGAAGCGGGGTCGACGAGCTCTTTGATTTTAACGATGTTTTGCGCTCGGAGCTCCTTGAATTCCCGTAGCCGATGTTCGATGGATGTTTCCGCTTTATCTTTCAAATGTGCGTTCCGGTCGAAAGGAGGGAACGGGTTGCTGTCACCGTCCTGGAGTATCGACTTTAGCCGCGGCAGCCAATTGCTTTTTTCCCCCTCGATCAGGTGATCGACCACTTCCGTGACATTCCAAGTGCCTTTGCCTTCACTGCACTTCAGCCAATCCTCGCTTAAGCCCGATAAAAAAACCTCCAAAGCGGCCGGCGTACGCACCAAAATCTCGATGGCTTCCAATAGTTTGAAATTCATGATAACCACTCCTTTTCCAAAAAGAGAAACAACCTTTTTACTTGTTCTTCAAACTTCTATCCAATCCTTCTATCACCGAATCCACCGGATCGAAGATTTTTATTCCTATGTTAAAAAAAACATTCTCCCTTCCTGACACATAGTTGTCAACAACGGTGTTTTACACTGGTTCCAGAAAACAACTTTGATGGCAGGAAAGGATGGGATTTTCGTGACTAAAGCAGCAAGCAACAAAATCGGAGTCGTCATTACCGGGCTCCTATTAGCCATTTTGATGGCTTCCATGGACAATACGATCGTCGCCACCGCGATGGGGACGATCGTCGGCGAGATCGGAGGGCTCGACAAGTTTGTTTGGGCGACCTCGGCGTATATGGTGGCGGAAATGGCGGGGATGCCGATTTTCGGCAAGCTGTCGGATATGTATGGACGCAAACGTTTTTTCGTGTTTGGAATCCTTGTTTTTATGATCGCCTCGGCATTATGCGGGACCGCCGGATCTATCGTGGAGCTTAGCTTGTACCGGGCGCTGCAGGGAATCGGAGCTGGCGCTATGGTTTCGATCGCTTTCACGATCATGTTTGACGTTGTTCCGCCAGCGGATCGGGGCAAAATGACGGGATGTTCGGGGCTCTGTTTGGCTTTGCGAGCATTGCGGCCCCGCTGCTGGGCGGGTATATTACGGAGCATCTTCATTGGGCGTGGATTTTTTATATTAACCTGCCGCTCGGCTTGATTGCATTTGTATTGATCGCGTTCTATTACAGAGAATCGGCGAAGCACGCCAAGCAGAAAATCGATATTTTGGGCGCAATCCTGCTGGTCGGCGCCGTTGTATGTCTCATGTTTGCGCTGGAGCTCGGCGGCAAGCAATATGCGTGGAACTCCCCACAAATCTTGGGGTTGTTCGCCGGATTTCTCTTATTGGCGGTACTGCTTGTTTTTGTGGAAAAAAGAGCGGCCGAACCGATCATCTCCTACCGGATGTTCCGAAACAGGCTGTTTACGACGAGCAATCTCGTCGGCATGCTGGGAGGTTCGGCGTTTATGACGGCATCCGTGTTCATTCCGATTTATATCCAAGGCGTGCTCGGCGGGACGGCCGCCAATTCGGGGCTTGTGCTGCTGCCGATGATGGTCGGCTCGGTCGTAACGGCAACGGCAGGCGGGTATTTGATTTCCAGATTTCCGTACCGTTCCGTACTGGCATCAACGTTGCTGCTTCTGATCGCAGGACTTGCGCTGTTAACGACACTACATGCGCATTCCCCGCGGATGTTGATCACGCTCTATATGACCCTTGTAGGTCTTGGCATCGGCTCGACCTTTTCGGTACTTAGCAGTGCAGCCATTCACCCGTTCACGGCGGCGCAGCGTGGGGCGGCTACTTCGACGCTGAATTTTAACCGTTCGCTCGGAATGACGCTGGGCATTACGATTTTCGGGATCTTGCAGAGCCATGCGCTGACCGCCAAGCTGACGGAAGCTTTGGGGGGAAGCGGAGCGGGAGCCGCCGGAGAGGGAATCGATTTCGGCGATCCTTACGTATTGCTCAATCCAGAGCAGCGCCAATCGCTGGATCCGACGACCCTTGGTGCGATCACAGAGGGCTTGGCTTCGTCGATCGCGGGAACCTTTGCCTGGAGCCTGATTCCGGCTGTGCTGGCACTTGTTTCGGCGCTGTTCATGACAAAGGAAAAACTGGAACTGCCGCAGCAGGCGGACGGGGCTCAAGCTCAACAAGACGGTTACGTGCCCTCCCATTAACCGACTTTTGTTGGGCAGCCGGTATCGTTTATGATGATAAGAAGCAACGGTTTTAGGAAGGGGGGGCATAATGAAGCTGGAACGTCTCATGGCGATTACCATGATTTTATTGAATCGCAAAAGGGTGCAGGCGCAGGAACTTGCCGACAAGCTGGAGGTGTCGCTACGGACGATTTACCGTGATTTGGAGTCGCTAAGCATGGCGGGAATCCCCCTAGTCTCCTATACCGGGACGGACGGCGGTTATGAAATTATGGAAGGTTACCGTCTGGATCGGCAGATGCTGACGTTTGATGAGTTGACTGCTTTGGTGACCGCGCTTCGCGGTCTTCAATCAACACAGGCGCTGGAAGCCTCCAATATCGACCGTCTTCTGGAAAAGGTCGGAACCCTGGTGAGCCAAGCCGAGCAGGAACGGTTCTCCGGGGGCCATCAGCTCCAGATTGATTTTGCCCCATGGAAAAACAGCGACTCGGAGCGCAAAAAATATGAGTCTCTGCTGCAGGCCGTCAAAGGGTTGAAACGGATCCGGTTTCATTACCTGAATGCGAAGGGCGAGGACACGGAACGCTGCATAGAGCCAACGGGCCTTGCGCTGAAAGGATACGTATGGTATTTACACGGGTATTGCTTGTCCCGTAGGGCCTTTCGGACGTTCAGACTATCCCGGATTAGGGATCTCCAGGTACTGAAGGAAACCTTTATCCCCCGCGATTTGACGGAAGACCAGAACCCGCGCTGGGAATGGAAGAGGGACGCGAACTGCCCGAAGGTCGACCTGGTGCTGCGAATTTCCGGGGATGCCAAGGTGCATGGGGCAGATCGTTTTGAGGAACATGAAATTGAACGGCAGGCCGATGGAACCATTCTGGTTCGCACTTCGCTGCCGGAGGGCAAGTGGCTGACGAATTTTTTGCTGCAATTCGGGACGGATTTGCTTGTTCTGGAACCTGCCTATATGGCGGGAAAGCTTCAAGAGGCAGCGCTGAAGATCGCGGGTCTGTATGGCGGCAGCCATACGAGCGTAAGGGAAGTTGAATAGGAAGTGCCGCGAAAAGGCAGGCATCTCAATAAATAAACGTTCAAAGGAGGATTTTCCTATGAAATTGGCAGGTCAAGCAGCGATCGTAACGGGCGGGTCCCGGGGGATAGGCCGGGCAACTGCTTTAATGTTGGCGGAACGCGGAGCGAAGGTCGTCGTCAACTATCTATCGAACACTGAAGCGGCGGAAGCGGTGGTGTCCGAGATTCGGGCAACAGGCGGGGAAGCGATCGCCGTTCAGGCCGATGTACGCGAGGGAGGCCAGGTTCAGCAGCTCGTTTCTCAAGCCAAGGCGGCGTTTGGCCGGGTCGATATATTGGTGTGTAACGCCAACATGAGCTTTTCTTTTAAACCTTTTGCCGAAATGTGTTGGGAGGAATTTTCGCAAAAGCTCAATGATGAACTGAAAGCGGCTTTCGTCACATCGCAAGCGGTAATTCCGACGATGGTCGAGCAGCGTTTTGGGCGAATCATCTACGTATCCAGCACCCTGGGCAAAGACCCTTCGCCGAACATGATCGCCCACGGCACAGCCAAAGGCGGAGTGGATACGTTTGCCGTCTATATTGCGCAGGAGTTCGGTTCTTATGGGATCACCGCCAACGTAGTCGCTCCCGGCTTGGTGCAGACCGATGCCACGGCGTTCATGTCGGACAAGGAAAAAGAAATGATCAGCCGCTTCACCCCGCTTGGCCGGGTTGCGGAACCTGATGATGTGGCCGGCGTCATCGCGTTTCTTGCCAGCCCGGATTCCCGGTTCGTAACGGGAACGTATACGCCCGTAACGGGCGGGTTGGTGATGGAGTAGTATTTAAGCCAAAATTGATCTCGTATTGCGTAAAATTTGCTTCATCGGATCTGAATCGATGGGCAGGTGTCCGACAACTTTGATTTTTCTTTTGTTCACATCCAGGCTCTTTAACTGGTCCGTGAGTACCACTCCATTAATTTGAAGGCCTTCAGGAAGAGCAACTTCAAATGCATAGTTTTTAGTTTGGTTGGTTATCGGGCAAACCCAAGCAAAACCAGTTAATTCGTTAAAATCAAATTCAGACAATACGATAGCAGGACGGCGTCCAGCTTGTTCTCTTCCAGCTTGCGGATCAAAGTCAAGCCAGATCAGATCCCCCCGTGAAGGAATGGTCATCAAATCAACTCGTCTCCTTCTACACCAAAATCAATTTCATCATGGCGAGGGGAATTAGGCTTAATCTTTGAAAGAAGTTCCTTAAGGTGAGCACGCAAATCTTCATTGGTTTCCTGTGGTTTATTTAGCGGGCGGAGAAGAATGTCATTTTCCGGCGTTATCATGATTTCCACCTCAATACCTTCTTCCAAATTAAGATGTTTCATAATTTGATTCGGAATGCGTATCCCAGTACTATTTCCCCATTTACTGAGAGTGGCTGTTGCCATTAGAATCAAATCCTCTCCTTCTTGATACTTCATAGTATACCTCGCTCTTTCTTGAATGTATATACACATGATATACAAAGTTGGATAAAAAGATACCTTCTTCGTGGAGAAACCGGCAGAGATAAGGTTAACAAAAACCAGTAATTAGAAAAAAATGAAATGATACTAATTACCTAAGCATTTTTGGTTGTGAATCGCCCCTTTGGATTTCCCTATAGGTAGAAGATGGATGAAAGGGGGAAGTAGTTATGAAAGAACAGCCAACCGTGTACGAGCAATATCGGAAAGAAGTTTATCGGATCGCTTGGAGGATTCAGTACAGAGCCAAATTGGTAAGGAAGCGGGAATGTTCGTTCAACGGATTCGAACCGTCGGAAACTTGCTTCACCTCGTCTTCTGATGACAAAATCGTTGTGAAACAGTTGATTAACGCACTTCCCTCCGACACGGGAAAAGAGATCATCTACAAAATATATCTGCAGGACAAGACAGAAGGGGAAGTTGCCCGCGAGCTGAATATGACGCAACAAGGAGTGAACAAATGGAAGCGGAAAATGATCAAGGAGATGTCCCGGATGATGAAAAGTTCCTGAAGCGTACGCTCCGCTAAAAGCCGGCACTATTGCCGGCTTTTTTTCGCCAAAGGGGATGGGGCAAAAAAATCCAAAAAAGCGGTTGTTATTTTTGCTCCCGTTCTACCCTTATAAGTGAGCGCGGCGGTAATACTTTAACAGTTGAAAGCGCCAATCTAAAGGCAGCGTTTAGACTGACAAAGCTTCCGTTTTGCGGAAAAGGCTGTGAAGGGCTTGTGTTACATATTCCCGGTCCGCGAGCTTGCTTTGCACTTCTTTTTCCCAAACATCGGTGTTTTCGGTTAAGGAAGCTAATGTATCGACGCCGTACCACTTTTGCATATCATCACGGGTCACTTTATACGCTGCGGAGCCGTAGTTGAAAATAACCGCTTGCAGATTATCGATCAAAGCGAAGGCCGCAGTGGCGCTGTAGAGTAGTACCTGGCCGTCCTCTTGTTCTTGCTCTGGCTCGGTATTTTCGATGTTGAGCTGCACCGTAAAAGTATCCGGATCAAGCGCAAAGGAACTAATCGGCTTCGCTGGCAGTGAACGGAACAGTCCGCCTACCTTGGAAGCGTCCCCCATATATTTGGTTGCGAATTTTTCACTGCGAGTGATATCGTGCGTTAGGGGATTAAGCTGGGCCTGGTTAAGCTCTTGCTCTCGCCGCTCTGAATGCGGGACCCAAACCCCCTCCACCAATCCGAACAAAAGCAGCCCGGCCAAGAGCAGAACGAAGATTGAAATATTCCGGAATTTCATGTCATGTGAAACCTCCCTTGGTCTAGTTGACGGTAATTTTCCTATTCCTCTAGCGATGTGGCCCGCAAGTGATATCATGTTTGCGGATTAGCCGAACGGAAGCTTGGAACAGCAGCGGGATCGGAAGCGTCAGAAAAGGTTTGGCATAGCTCAACCCAACGACGGCAAATTGATAGGGGCCGCTGAGCGTGACCGGTCTGCCGAACCAGAGATTGTTGCCAAACTGAAGCGCAGTAACCGCCAGCACGGAGACAAAAATGAACAGCCCCCAGATGATCCAGGCCAAACCGGCATGCCGCCGGGCCATTCGCAGGCTGCGCCGGGCGGTACGGTCCAGGGATTCTTTTTTCCATAACGTGTTTAAGGTGAGATAGACGATTCCCGTACCCAAAACTAATGCAAACGTCAAATAACTAAGCGCGGATCGCTCGATCAGCCGCAACGGGATGGTGACAATCCAGAGAATCAGCGAAAAAAGCAGCGCCAGTTGGCCCAGTTCCAGACGATACCGGTTTACGAAAATCTCCCGGTCCTCCTCAATCAGTCCGTCAACGCTGGGGATGTCGGCAACGGCCAGCCTCACCGCCTCGTTGTAATCCATCCCTTCCTTCATCAAATCGGCAACCTTGGCCTCCAAATTCCCGGCGATCTCATCCTTCATTTCGCGAATTTCCGGCGTGTCCGGGTAAGGGGCGAACAAGCGGTTCACGTGTTTTTGCAACATATTCAAGATGATTCCTCCTGTCTTTCAATCAAAAGATCAATGAGTCCGCGGGCCATTTTCCAGGCGGACAGATTCGCCCGGTAAGTTTCGGCTCCCTCGGGCGTGATACGGTAATATTTGCGCCGTCCGCCCTGGCTTTCTTCTCCCCAATAAGATTCGATCAACCCTTGGCCCTCCAGACGCTTGAGGCTGGTGTATAACGAGGGCTCTTTCAAATCGTATTGCCCCTTGCTGATGACGGTAATGGATTTCATAATCTCGTAACCGTAATTATCCCCTTCGAGCAGCACCCGAAGAATAATCGTGTCGATATGGCCGCGGATCAGGTCCCGGCTAATGCCGCTTTCATTCAATCGCTTCACCTCGATGGCAGGGTGGAATTAAAACCGTGATGATGAATACAATGTACTGCATATTACTATGTGTGTCAATGTAATTTTGCTTATTGAAGGTAAGGATATTTACGTGTTGACAAAGAAAACATTTGTAACTATACTGGTTACAACGGTGGTGATACCCTATGAAGCAGATCAGTACGCGCTTTTCGATTGCCGTGCACACCCTTTCCCTGATTGCGGTCACGCCGGATTGCACCGGGGATTTTATCGCCGGCAGCGTGAACACGAATCCCGTGATCATCCGGAGAATTATGGGAATGCTGAAAAAAGCGGGATTGGTGGAGGTGCGGCCAGGGGTGGGAGGAGCCGCTTTGCTCAAGGAACCGGACCGGATCACGCTCCTGGATGTTTATCGGGCCGTGAATGTGGCGGAGGAGAACCAGTTGTTCCGCATCCATGAAAATTCCAATATTGCTTGTCTCGTGGGACGGAATATCGAAAACGTTCTGCAAGCGGAATTGAAAGACGCCCAATTGGCGATGGAACATAGGCTGGCGCAAACGACGCTGGGCCAGATTATCGAAAAGTTTCAATAAAAGCTCACATAAGAGCTTTTATTTATACATTTGTTGTAACCGAATGTGTTATAACGGAATGAACTACACCAATTTAATGGAGGCAAAGCCGATGAAAATTTTAGTGACTGGCGCAACGGGAAAACTGGGAACGAAAGTGGTTGAGACGCTGCTTAAGTCCGTACCGGCTAGCGATCTGGCTGTCAGCGTGCGCAACCCGGAGAAAGCGGAAGGGCTTAAGGCGCGTGGCGTAGAGGTGCGGCAGGGCGATTTTGACCGTCCGGAAACGTTGGAAACGGCTTTTAAAGGCGTTGAACGTTTACTGCTCATTTCTGCGGATGGCGACAACGAAACAAGAATCCGGCAGCACCAAACTGCCGTAACGGCCGCCGAGCGCGCCGGGGTCAAATTTATTGCTTACACGAGCATCGCCAATGCCCAAGCAAGCAAAAACATGCTGGCTCCAACGCATAAGGCAACCGAAGAAGCAATTATGAAAACGGGAATTCCTTATTCTTTTCTGCGCAACAACTGGTACCTGGAAAATGAAACTTCGACCATTCAGGCCGTTTTGTCCGGGGCCCCTTGGGTGACTTCGGCAGGAAACGGCAAGGTAGGCTGGGCGCTTCAACAAGAATACGCGGAAGCGGCGGCGGCGGTATTGACGGGAGACGGTCACGAAAATACGATCTACGAGCTCTCCGGCAAGCTGTTGACCCAGGAAGAACTGGCTTCCGCGCTAGGCGCTGTGTTGGGTAAGGATGTGCAAGTGCAGCAAGTGGACGACGCCGCTTACGCGGACATCATGAAAACCGCCGGCGTGCCCGACTTCGTAATCCCGATGCTGGTAGGGATTCAACAAGGCATTCGCGAAGGCACTTTGGAAGTTGAAAGCAACGATTTCGAAAAAGTGCTCGGCCGCCCGCTAACGCCTATTCAAGAAGCCCTTGGCCAACTGGTGAAAGGAATCTCCTAACCCGACGCAAGCAAGACGCCAAAAGCCGACCTCTCCGAATAAACGAGAGGCCGGTTTTTGGCGTCTATGGAAAAAAGAATTAAAACCGTTTTGTACCTGGCTTTGCCGCATTGGGAGCTTTATGATGAGAAAGGGCGACAAAGCGGAATGCCAAACCGGAGCATTGCTGCAGGCCGCCCGGAATCATAAAGAATGGAGATGAAATCAATGAACATCAACAACCTGGATATTGCCAAACAACATATCCGTGATCTTCAGATGGAGATGGAGAGGTGCAGGATAGCTGAGCAGATGCGGCGGCTAGCCAAAGAGCAGGCCAAAGAGCGGGCCAAGTCGATGCGGAACGAGGCTCCGCGCGAAAAGAAACGCGGGTCCCTACTCACGCCGATCCTGATGAAGATGAGAAGACTGCTGTAATTGGATGGTCATATGCAGCGCTTCTCACCTCATTCCAGGACGGCGTTTTTTATTGGTTCCGAGCGTTCGCGACGAACGGTACAACTCCGAAATGATCCGCAGCGATTTGATCCCTTCCGCCTCATCAATCCAAAACTTGCGTCCATCCCGGATATGATCGTAGAAATCGGCAATAAGCAGCTCATAGGCATTAGTAGTGTAAAAGTTAGCCACATCCCGTTTTAAAGGCGATGCCGACATGCGTGGTGTCTTCGACCTCGATCGCATCAGCGAGGACACCTGCCCCTGTCTGTTGTCGCTCAAAGACAATGTCGAAAAAGAAGGGATTTTTTTGAAGTAGGTCGAATTTACCAGAATGGGATTAATTTCATGGGGAGAATTGAATCAAAAACATAGAACCAAAGGGGAATGACAATCAATGCAAAGTCGGTGCGATTTCATCATCCAACAGCGTTTTCCGCACTTGGCGCAGTTAACTTCCAGGGATGATATTAAGCTTGTTCCTGCTGGAAGCGGGGGCAACAATCTAATGGTAGTTCAAAATGGTGCTGAAAATTTTATTTATGAACAAGCTGATTCTGGAGCTCAAATCGCGGCTTGGGTTACCCAATTTGAACATGTGATGAAGGAAGCGCATGTCATTTTTTTCGGCATCGGCCTTGGATATCATATTAAGGCTTTTCAATGTATGCATCCCGAAATTCCCTTTTCCATTTTCGAGCCCAACGCGGGAATTATGTCGGCATTCCTAGAGCAAAGTACTTCTAATGTGTGTGAAATTTTGTCTTCTGCCGATCAAATCATGTTAGGAGATCCTTTAGCAAAAACGGTGCCTATGCTAGCAGAACTTATAGACCGGGTCTCCAGAATCATGGTGGCCATTTGGCCTGGTTATGCGAGGATATTCCCGGATGAGCTCAAGCAATTTAACGACACCCTTTGCCAATTAGTGAACTATAAGCAACAGAGAATGAAAGTTAATCAAATCTATGAAAAAGAATGGGCATTAAATAGCATACATAACCTACCGTTTGTATTAAATACTCCTAATTTTCTGCAAAAAGGAGAACCATACATTGAAGGCAAACCTGTTGTTATTGTGTCGGCCGGACCTTCGCTTAATGATGAAATAGAGCATCTGCGAACGATAAAAGAGAAGGGGCTCGCCTATATTTTTTCAGTAGGATCGGCAATCAATGCCTTAATAGAGCACGGAATATACCCACACGGCACTTTTAGCTACGATCCGAATCCCTATAACGTGAACGTTATCAGAAAAATAATTGATGAACAGATCGATACGATTCCGCTTATTTTTGGAAGCACAGTTGGCAGAAATACCCTGGACTCTTATCCAGGCCCTCGAATGCATGTCATTATATCTCAGGATGAGGTATCGACCCGATTGCTTCGCAGCGAATCGGGCGAAGCGCCTTCAATTATCAACGATGCTCCATCTGTTGCAGTGATTGCCTTACAATGCATGGTTCGGATGAGAGCAAGTACGATTATCCTGGTAGGACAAAATCTGGCTTACCGCAGCCAGAAATACTATGCTTCCGGGGTAACGAATTCAACGGGTGTTCCCTATGGGGAAGGGATGATTCAGATTGAAGGCGTGAATGGGGATAAGGTGGTAAGCAATCCTTCTTTTATCAAAATGAAAAAGGAGATGGAGTTCTACATCCGTGCTAGTTCGGGGGTTGAGTTTATCAACACGACCCGGGAGGGCGCACGGATTGAAGGGACGAATTTCGCGTTTCTGGATGAAGTGATCAGGCTGAGACTTCATGAAAAAAATGTCGACACAGGATGGATGTTTGACAAAGACTCTTCCGGTTACGATATCTCCTTTTTTAAGAGGAACATACATAAACTACAGCAGGATGGGGAGATGTTCCGGAGGATTTTTGAGCAACTGCAGCAAAAGCTGATGGAACTGGCCTATTTGGTCAAATCCGGTTCAGAAGAGAAGGCAGGTACAGCTTTAGCCCATTTTGACAATTTATTTGCCGATATGATCAGCAATCCGTATTTCAAATTATACATATTACCCAGAAACCGGATGGGTTACGAGTTTTTATACAGCAAAATGGACTCTATTAAAAATGACCGCCAAACATTAAGCAAAGCCCATAAGGTTGTTTTGCACTTCGGAGATTTTGTGTGGAGCTGCCAGCAGGATTATGTAAAGTCCAAAGATATCATAGATCGCTTTCATATTACTAACATGGGTTAGGAGACATGACAATGGCCAGAAAAAAAAGAAAACTGGAAAAAGTTGATCATATATTAAAAGTTACTTTGTTAACCTCACAAGTCATAAACCTGACGAATCCTTTTTATGCTAATGCTAACGGGTTGACAGAACAAGACCAAATCCATTACGCCGACCCGGACAATGCCGTAACCGTTACGGATTCCACGTATGACGTTGGACCGCAAACCTTTTATATTATGGCCGATGATCCGTTGGAATTATTGCAGATGCTTCCTTATGGTAGTGGAGTTTCGTTGACTCCATTGCTTAGTTTACTATTTGATCAGGAACCAAGTCTCGGAACCGGAGAGATCGCGGTGTACCGGCAGTCGGACAACCGGATGGTGGACCGGCTGAGCGGAGGGAACGTGCGGTTGAGCGGGAATATGGCGATCATTAGCCTGAACTCTCCGCTGGCGGACGACACGAGATATTACGTGGAAGTCACCTCGGGGATGTTTCTGGATGGAGCAGGCCAAGGATTTGGCGGCATTCGCGGCCCCTGGACGTGGAACTTCCGGACGATGGACCAAACCGCGCCGCAGCTAGTAGACAAGAGTCCGCAAGGTAGCGGAGCGAGCTTAAGCCCGTGGCTGAACATGACGTTTAGCGAGCCGGTGGAGTGGGGAACCGGGGACGTAATCATCCATGAAGCGGTGGACGGTAGCGTAGCGGGACAAGCCCATGTATCGGGCGGCACGTTAACCGATGGCTATGGGTACTTAAACGGAAATGAAGCCGAGTTATACTTGTACAACTGGGGCCTGGAAAGCGGGATGTCATACTACGTGGAAGTCACGCCGGGAACGCTGGTGGACCGTAGCGGGAACCCGTTTGCGGGAGTCCTAGGCGCAGGCGAGTGGACGTTTACGACGCGAGACGAGGCGCCGTACTATACAGACCTGTGGCCGCAAAGCGGGGGCTCGGAATTACAGCCAGAGCTCACGATTCGCTTCAGCGAAACGATTCATCTTGGAACCGGAGAAATCGCGGTGTACCGGCAGTCGGACAACCAGATGGTGGACCGGCTGAGCGGAGGGAACGTGCGGTTGAGCGGGAATATGGCGATCATTAGCCTGAACTCTCCGCTGGCGGACGACACGAGATATTACGTGGAAGTCACCTCGGGGATGTTTCTGGATGGAGCAGGCCAAGGATTTGGCGGCATTCGCGGCCCCTGGACGTGGAACTTCCGGACGATGGACCAAACCGCGCCACAGCTAGTGGACAAAAGCCCGCAAGGAAGCGGAGCGAGCTTAAGCCCCTGGCTGAACATGACGTTTAGCGAACCGGTACAGTGGGGAACCGGGGACGTAATCATCCATGAGACAGCGGATGGCGGCGTAGCGGGACAAGCCCGCGTGTCGGGCGGCACGGTAATCGATGGCTATGGGAATTTGAACGGAAATGAAGCCCAGTTGTACCTATACAACTGGGGTATGGAAAGCGGGACGTCATACTACGTGGAAGTCACGCCGGGAACGCTGGTGGACCGGAGCGGGAACCCGTTTGCGGGAGTCCTTGGTTCGAGCGAGTGGACGTTCACGACGCGAGACGAGGCGCCGTACTATACAGACCTGTGGCCGCAAAGCGGGGGCTCGGAATTACAGCCAGAGCTCACGATTCGCTTCAGCGAAACGATTCATCTTGGAACCGGAGAAATCGCGGTGTACCGGCAGTCGGACAACCGGATGGTGGACCGGCTGAGCGGAGGGAACGTGCGGTTGAGCGGGAATATGGCGATCATTAGCCTGAACTCTCCGCTGGCGGACGACACGAGATATTACGTGGAAGTCACCTCGGGGATGTTTCTGGATGGAGCAGGCCAAGGATTTGGCGGCATTCGCGGCCCCTGGACGTGGAACTTCCGGACGATGGACCAAACCGCGCCACAGCTAGTGGACAAAAGCCCGCAAGGAAGCGGAGCGAGCTTAAGCCCCTGGCTGAACATGACGTTTAGCGAACCGGTACAGTGGGGAACCGGGGACGTAATCATCCATGAGGCAGCGGATGGCGGCGTAGCGGGACAAGCCCGCGTGTCGGACGGCACGGTAATCGATGGCTATGGGAATTTGAACGGAAATGAAGCCCAGTTGTACCTATACAACTGGGGTATGGAAAGCGGGACGTCATACTACGTGGAAGTCACACCGGGAACGCTGGTGGACCGTAGCGGGAACCCGTTTGCGGGAGTCCTAGGCGCAGGCGAGTGGACGTTTACGACGCGAGACGAGGCGCCGTACTATACGGACTTGTGGCCGCAAAGCGGCGGCTCGGAACTGCAGCCGCAGCTCACGATTCGCTTCAGCGAAACGATTCATCTCGGAACCGGAGAAATCGCGGTGTACCGGCAGTCGGATAACCAGATGGTAGACCGTCTGAGCGGAGGGAACGTGCGTCTGAGCGGGAATATGGCGATTATTAGCCTGAACTCTCCGCTGGTAGACGACACGAGGTATTACGTGGAAGTCACCTCCGGGATGTTCCTGGATGGGGCAGGCCAAGGGTTTGCCGGCATCCGCGGCCCCTGGGCGTGGAGCTTCCGGACGATGGACCAAACGGCGCCGCATTTGGTGGACAAGAGTCCACAAGGCAGCGGAGCAAGCCTAAGCCCTTGGCTGAACATGACGTTTAGCGAACCGGTACATTGGGGAACTGGGGACGTAATCATCCATGAAGCGGTGGACGGTAGCGTAGCGGGACAAGCCCATGTATCAGGCGGCACGTTAACCAATGGCTATGGGTACTTAAACGGAAATGAAGCCGAGTTATACCTATACAACTGGGGCCTGGAAAGCGGGACGTCATACTACGTGGAAGTCACGCCGGGAACGCTGGTGGACCGTAGCGGGAACCCGTTTGCGGGAGTCCTAGGCGCAGGCGAGTGGACGTTCACGACGCGGGACGAGGCGCCGTACTATACGGACCTGTGGCCGCAAAGCGGCGGCTCGGAATTGCAGCCGGAGCTCACGATTCGCTTCAGCGAAACGATTCATCTTGGAACCGGAGAGATCGTGGTGTACCGGCAGTCGGACAACCAGATGGTAGAGCGGCTGAGCGGAGGAAACGTACGGTTAAGCGGGAATATGGCGATCATTAGCTTGAACTCTCCGCTGGCGGACGACACGAGGTATTACGTGGAAGTCACCTCCGGGATGTTCCTGGACGGGGCAGGCCAAGGGTTTGGCGGCATTCGCGGCCCCTGGGCGTGGAGCTTCCGGACGATGGACCAAACGGCGCCGCAGCTGGTGGGCAAGAGCCCACAAGGAAGCGGAGCAAGCCTAATCCCTTGGCTGAACATGACATTTACCGAGCCGGTACAGTGGGGAACCGGGGACGTAATCATCCATGAGGCAGCGGACGGCAGTGTAGCGGGGCATGTCCGTGTGTCGGGCGGTACGGTTACGGATGGCTATGGCTATTTGAACGAGACCACGGCCCAATTGAATCTTAAACAAAGATTGGAAAGCGGGACTTCATACTACGTAGAAGTTACGCCGGGGACGCTGGTGGACCGGAGTGGAAATCAGTTTGCGGGAGTTCTTGGCTCAAGCGAATGGGCATTTAAAACGATATCGAGCACGCCAAACGTTACTTCACAAAAGTCCAGAAAATCAGCCGTCACCAGCCGGACTAACCAGGATTCGGTTTCCCCAGTTTCGCCGCAGAGCGGGATAATGGCCTATGCCCAAGTCACGGTAGGAGCAACCGATGCCAGCGAACTGACAACAATTAATATTCATGCTGAGACCTTATCCAGTGAACTGCAAAACAGTGGAGCGGCTCATGATGAACCGCGAGTGTTGATGATAGATGCTGCCAAATACGGATCGAATATTCTCATCAATCTGCCTTTGGAGGCTTTTCGCAATGTGGGCCCATTAGAAAACCTGCGCATTGGATTCGGATCTTCAAATGCCCAATACTTGTTGCCTGCAGAGCTGATCCAGCAATGGTCTAACACGTATGAAGATGATTCATTGTCCGTTCAGATCATGAAATTGGACGAAAAGACGGGTTCATTGATTCAAGGTATAGTGCTGGATGAGGGGGCTGTTCAAGCAGAACCCGGCCCTATCGACTTTTCGATTCGGATTGGAGATGTGGAGGTATCGGATTTCTCTAAGGAATACGTAGAACGAAAAATCCTTTTGAATCAACCGGTTCCCGCAGACCGTTCGACAGCGGTTTGGATCAATCCCGAAACAAATCGGGTATCCTTTGTTCCTTCGTTGTTTCAAGATAAGAATGGGGCTACGGAGGTTTCGATAAAAACCGACCATAACAGCATATATACCGTATTGTCAAACGATAAGAGCTTTGCTGATATGAATAGCCATTGGGCTCGTAATGATGTGGAACTTATGGCGAATAAATTACTTTTGCATGGAGCAGCTTCTGATAAATTCGAGCCTAATCGTGCGATAACCCGAGGTGAATTTGTCGTTTTGGTAGTTCGTGGGTTGGGATTGAAGGAAGAAGAACCAGGGTCAGACCTATTTTTGGACGTGTCCGCTAATGATTGGTTTGCGGGAAGCATCGGAGCGGCACTAAGAGCAGGATTGGTGCAGGGTTATGGTAATAAATTCAATCCTAACACCCCAATAACCCGGGAAGAAATGGCTGTTATAGCGCAAAAAGCGGTTGAGTATGTCGAAGGAAGCGAGATAAAGACGGATTCGGAAGCCCGGACACCAGTTTTCAAGGATGAAGAAACGGTATCGCCATGGGCGAAAAACGCTATGAATCAAGCCTTGAATCAAGGGCTGATCCAAGGCACAAACCAAGATACGATCGCTCCAAAACAAAATGCCTCTCGGGCAGAGGCCGCTTCATTTGTTAAAAGGTTGCTGAAATATTTGAAATTTATCGACTAGGTAAATTGCTAGGAAAGTCTAGAAGTAGAAGCTTCCCGAAAGTCGTTATGCGACTTAGGGAAGCTTTTTTTAAAAGAAGATTACTAGGCGGACAGTCCAAGCCGCTATCGTGCTACTCATGATGATGCGTCATATCGTTTATCCGCTTGTTAGTGTTTTGTCTCCTTGTCCGTTTTGTTTATCTCGGCTCCCGCATTTGCGAGGAATGGTACAACTCCGAAATGATCCGCAGCGATTTGATCCCTTCCGCCTCATCAATCCAAAACTTGCGTCCATCCCGGATATGATCGTAGAAATCGGCAATAAGCAGCTCATGGCTGCTACCCCAATACGATTTTCCCGGAACGGCATTGTTGTTTGGGCCTGAAGCAGGCTCATCCAGTCGGGTTTCCGCGCCGTTTTGCTTTAAATAAAGGCGGTCATCCCGTTGGTGGAGCGTTCCCGCTTCAAAGACGAGTTCGAGCTCGACGGGGGAATTGGCGGCGTAAGCATTGGTAGCGTAAAAAATAGCCCAAGCCCCGTTTTTAAAGGCGATGCCGGCATGCGCGGTGTCTTCCACTTCAATCGTATCAGCGAGGACGTCTGTCGTGACACTCCCCTGTACGGAGGCGATGTCGCCGCCAAACCACTGCAGCAAATCGAGCGTGTGGATGGCCTGATTGATCAGTACGCCGCCGCCTTCGGTCTCCCAGCGTCCCCGCCATGGGCTGCCGGTATAATAATCGCGGCCCCGGTGCCAGGTGACGATCCCCTTCATGCCAAGCAGCTTGCCTAAAGCGGCGGAATCGATGATCTCCCGGATTTTCTGGGATGCTGCATTATACCGGTTTTGAAACACGATGCCGAGTTGGGCGGGCGTTTCCCGCACTGTCTTAAGCAACCGCTCTGCCGCCTGCAAGTTATGGCCCATCGGCTTTTCGCACAGCACATGTTTGCCTGCTTGAAGCAGAGCTTCCGCCATTTCCGCATGCAAATGGTGGGGCGTACATAAGTGAACGACCTGTATATCCTCACGTTCCAGAATGGCGCGGTAATCCGCTGCCGCTTCGCAGCCGTATTCGGCCGCGGCTTGTTTCGCTTTGCGCACGTCTGTGTCGACGACCAGCTTCAAGCTGGCGGCTTCCATCCGGCTGACGGCCCCGGCATGCACCGGAAAAACCGTCCCGCAGCCGACGATAGCCGCCCCTGTTAGTTCTCGCATCGCTAATCCCTTCCGTTCCTTAACAAATTCGCACCGCTTGCTGCTGCGCTTTCAGGCACAATTCCGCGGCTTTGAAGGCATGCTCCTGGGTCATGGCGTTTTCCGTCCGGTGGATGCAGTCGAGGATCAGCTCCCCAAAATACGGGTAACCAACCTGCCCGCGAACGTTAAAATAATGCTCCCCGCTCCGGTTGACGAGATAAACGTGATCGCCGCCGGTGTCCCGGGCGATATCGATGTATTTTCGCAGCTCAATGTATCCTTCGGTGCCCAAAATAAACGTCCGCCCGTCGCCCCAAGTACCAAGCCCGTCCGGCGTGAACCAGTCGACGCGAAAATATTGTGAGGCCCCGTTATCCCCGACCAGGGTGGCGTCCCCGTAATCCTCCAGTTCGGGATATTCCGGGTGATGGTAATTGGCGACTTTGCTGTGCAGCACCTGCGCATCCTGGCAGCCGGTGTAGTACAGAAACTGCTCGATTTGATGGCTGCCGATGTCGCAGAGAATGCCGCCGTATTTTTCTTTCCGGAAAAACCACTCCGGACGCGAGGCGGCGTTCAGGCGATGGGGACCGAAGCCCGTTATCTGAATCACCCGGCCGATCGCTCCCTCCCGGACCAAATGGCCGGCGTACACGGCGGATTCGACGTGAAGGCGTTCGCTGTAATAGACGGCGTATTTTTTGCCCGTCTCGCGCACCTTTTGTCTGGCGGCTTCCAGCTGGTCCAGGCTAGTAAACGGTGTTTTGTCGGTAAAATAGTCTTTGCCCGCATCCATCACTCGCAGGCCAAGCGGCCCGCGTTCCGACGGGATGGCCGCGGCCGCGACCAGCTTTACCTCGGGATCGGCGAGCACCTGCTCAAGGCTGTCGGCGGTAGCGGCCTGGGGAAACTGTGCAGTAAACGCCTTCATCTTGGCCGGGTCGGGATCATAGACCCATTTCAGGGTGGCCCCGGCTTCGATCAGCCCGCCGGACATGCCGTAAATGTGGCCATGATCGAGGGCGACGGCCGCGAACGCGAACTCGCCCGGCTCCACGACAGGGTTTGGCCGCCCTTTCGGAGCATAGTTCATACCGTCGCTCGTCTGAAAAGACTCGGGCTGGAGTGAATGGGAGGGGCGGCTACCCTCTTGCCGATCTTGGGAATGCTGATTTCTCGGGTTTGTTCGATTCTTTTCGAAGGGTTCGTTCATCGGTTTTACATCCTTTCGCGCATAAATTCGGCAAACGCTTTGAGCAGCGTCTTGGAATCGTACTGGCCGCTGAAATCCTCGATGCCGAGGCAGCCGTCATAACCTGCGGATTTCAGGTCGTAGAGAAGTGTGCGGAAATCGACGATCCCGCTTGCCAGCGGGGCCCACTCGGAACGCCAGCCGTCCGTCCCGACCGTCCTGTCCGTCCCGTCCGCGCGTGCGCCGTCCTGAGTCCAAACGGCGTTTTTCACGTGTACATGCGCTAAATAAGGACCGAGCAGCTCCAGCCCCATTTTGAACCGTTCATACCCTTCATGCACCATGTTGCCGGGATCAAACAGCACGCCGATATATTCCGGATCACAGTGACTGACCAGCCGGTGGGCGAGCCCGGCGCTTGGCGCGATCGTATTGTGATGCGTTTCCACAACGCCTTTGACCCCGTACTGCTTCGCCATCCGCTCGGCTTCCTTTAAATAGCGGACGGTGGCCTCGTACAGTACAGGATAGGCTGTAGACCCGTCGTAGCCGGCCGCTCCGACGCGGATCATCTTCGCCCCGAGCAGACGGGCGGCCCGGAAGGCCCGGTCCGTCTCATCCAGGTTCAAGGAATTTAAGTACGGCGTTACGCTAACGACCTCCAGGCCCTGCGCCTCCGTAATCTCCTTGAACCGCAGCATTTCTGTATCCGAAAGCCCTGGGTCAATCGAGCACAGGTTGTTGCGCCAAAACGACGGCGCTTCATCTTTGGCTTCGGCGGGCACCCCCTTGAAGCGCCACTCGACGCCATCCAGCCCGGCTTCCCGCGCCGTCAGAACCAGTTCCTCCGGCGTCAAATCCGGCGTGGCCACCGTAAACACGGATAATTTCATCTTACATCGCTCCTCCTTTGGTGTAATCCTTAGGTATAAGCTTGTCGGCATACATAAAACAGGTCGGTCGGACTAGCACGGCGGCTTTCTTAGATAGGGGGGCTGATATGAAAATGAGGTGCATTGACTACAGTAGCAGGGGAAGGGGAAAATAGCGGAATTTTATGGCGTTATTTTTTTGCCAGAGGGCTTTGAACGCAAATAGCGGAAAATTTTGTCTCTATTTTTAGAGTAACCCCGGCTGAACTCACATTTTTCCACTCCGTCCCTTAAATATAAACATAATTTTCCCTTATTTTCCTGGATAGGTAAAAAACTAAATAAATAACGACATTTTTTACCGCTATTCTTACGTTCAGCCGCTTAGCCGTCCAATCGCCTAGCATCCGCCTAGCTTCCAACCACCTAACTTCCAACCGCCTATCCATCCAGCCACCCACTCGTCCACCTACCCGCTCAATCACCCGACCGCCCAGCTCACCAGCACCCACCAACCTCTGTCAACCCATCAACCCATCAACCATCAACCCATCAGCCTCCACTAACCCCATCAGCCTCGCCGAGCCCGGTCCAGCCTCAGTCGGTCCGCCGTCAATGGTTCCCCGGCACGCCCAGCCTCAGTTGTTCCTCCGTCAATGCGTATTCGACACGCCCAGCCTCAGTCGGCCCACGCTCAATACCTCCCCAACACGTCCAGCCTCAGTTGGTCCTCCGTCAATGTGTACCCGACACGTCCAGCACTCTGCCGCCGCCTGCGCCCCCGCTGTCCTTGCGGTACACTGAGGTTTTGATTTTCTCCTGCAGCTTTTCGTAGAATAAATCTTCATCGAGCGGCAGCTGCACCCAATCCTCCGTCCAGGCGGACAGGTGCATGGCGTTGGAAATCGTCAGGCCGAGGATGCCTTCTTCCCCCGGAGCCAAAAGCGGTTCACCGTGCAGCACCGCGTTGGTGAAATTTTGCAGGATGCCTTTGTGCTGGGGACCTATGCCGCCTTCCACCGGGATTTCGCATTTCCAGCATTCCGGCTGCCCGAATCCGCCGGTATATTCGGCGTTGAACTTCGGCTCCGGCACGCGCAGGCGCCAAAACGTCAGCTTGCCGTCCTCGACGACGATCTTCCCATTGTCCCCCGCCAGCTCGAACCGGTTCGTCCCCGGCGTTTCGCCGGTGGTCGTGACGAACAGGCCGGTTGCGCCGTTTTCGTATTCCACATAGGCGGTGACGTCATCCTCGACCTCGATGCTGCGGTGCTTCCCGAAATGGCAAAAAGCCCGCACCCGCTTCGGCATCATGCCGGTCGTCCACTGCCACAGGTCAAGCTGGTGCGGGTCCTGGTTCAGCAGCACGCCGCCGCCTTCCCCGGCCCAGGTCGCCCGCCAGCCGCCGGAATCATAGTAGCTTTGCGACCGGTACCAGTTCGTAATGATCCAGTTCGTCCTGCGGATCGTTCCGAGCTCCCCGGACAGTACCAGATCGCGCAATTTCGCATACAGCGGGTTCGTCCGCTGATTGTACATGATCCCGAACCGCTTGCCCGATTTCGCGGCGGCTTCGTTCATTTCGCGGACCGCTTTGGTGTACACGCCGGCCGGCTTTTCCACGAGCACATGGTAACCGCTCTCAAAAGCCTGCGCCGCCAGCGTCGGGTGATCGTAATGCGGCGTTGCGATCAACACCGCGTCCATAACCCGCGCAGCGAAAAAGGCTTCCGCCTGATCAAACACACTCACCGCACTCGGCAATCGCTCCTTTGCCCAATTCAGCCTTTCCGGGTTCCAATCGCATACGGCCGTCAGCTCCGCACCCTTAATGTCGCCTATCAAAGAGAGCGCGTGCGACGTCCCCATATTTCCGATGCCGATGATGCCAAACCGTACTTTGTCCATGATGCTCCCTGCCTTTCTCGAATTTTTGCGTGGAGGGATGTTCCGTTCGGTAACGGCGAATCTCCTTAAGCTCCCCTCTCCGCTACCGTTTTTAAACCGCCGAGTATGTATCTCATGCCCCCTTAGCTTAGCTTGAATTCCAAACGATGAGAATGGCAAAGATTAAGGGTATTTTGCACAAAATTAAGGTGTATTTGGTAAAAACGCGATGCTACAATAAAAACATCAAACGACCAATGAAAGTGCTTGCAAAATTAATCCGCAATTGCCGGACCAACGATCAAAGGAAACGAGGGAGACGATAATTCCTATGAAAGAAGCCGAGCAACTGGCCGGGCGGCTGCCCGAAAGCCTGACCGTAACGGTAACGCATGTCCAGCTTAAAAGCGGGTTCCCCGGCTGGAACCGGGCGGAGCAAGCCCCGAGCTTCAACCGGCTGTATTTTATCGCCCAAGGCGAGGGTGCGGTGGTCATCAACGGAACCACGTATTATCCGCGGCCGAACCAACTGATGATCATGCCGGCGGGATCGAGCCAAACGACCTTCACCGCGCCGGACAATCCGTATACCCGGTATTTTTGCCATTTCGACGCGCAGGTGGGGGAGTGGCCGCTGTTTCACGCGGGGAGCAAGCTGTACATCAGCGATGTCTGCGACCCGGAATTTGTCCGTACGACGTTTGAGACGATGATCGGTCTGTTCCAGGCGGGCGGGCCGTTTGCAGGCTTAAGGCTCCAGGCCGGACTGCTCAATTTGCTGGCCTGCTGCCTGGAAGAAGGGGGATACCGGGACTTTTTGAAGGATTATATGCAGTTTACGGAGCGGAACAAGCTGGCAGGCGTGCTGAAGTATATTCAGGAGCACCTGCACGAGCCGATAGAGATCGAAGCGCTGGCCGATATCGTCCACCTGCATCCGAATTATTTTATCCCTTATTTTAAAAAAATTATAGGCGTCACCCCGATGCACTACGTGCAGCGCAAGCGAATGGAAGAAGCCAAGCGGCTGCTGACGTATACCGACGAGAGCATCGCCGAAATCGCCGAACGGCTCGGCATGCAGCTCTCTCATTTCTCCCGCCAATTTAAGGGGCATACGGGGATTTCCCCGACCGCTTACCGGGCCTGCACGCGGTAAAACCCGCTGCTGCTCCAAACGCCCGCTGCTCCAACCGGCTTCAGCACAAGATGAACACCCCCGTTATTTTCGGGCACGAAAAGTCGGATCGGGCCAGCTTGATCCTGTTATCCTGTGAATGTGAAGGAGGTACAGACGATGGATTCGCTTAAAAACTTAAACGCCGCTTTAAACTATATCGAGCAGCATCTGGCGGATGAAATCGATTATAAGGAAGCGGCCAGGCACGCCGTTTGTTCGGAATATCACTTCAAGCGGATGTTTTCTTTTCTGGCCGGCGTGACGTTGTCCGAATACATTCGCCGCAGGCGGCTGACGCTGGCCGCGTTCGAGCTGCAGCATCAAGATGTCCGGATTATCGACGTAGCGGTAAAATACGGATACGGCTCGGCGGACGCTTTCGCCCGGGCGTTTCAGGTCATGCACGGCATCATGCCGTCCGAAGCGAGAAATTCGGGCCAACCGTTAAAAGCTTATCCTCGTATGACCTTCCAACTTACCGTTCAAGGAGGAAGCGAAATGAACTATCGTATTGTGGAAAAAGAGGCCTTTCGGATCGTCGGGTTATCCAGACGGGTGCCGATCCAATTTCACGGCGTCAATCCGCAGATCGCGGAAATGTGGCAGAGCTTGGACGAGGAGACCATTCGGCTCCTGAAAGGGCTGTCCAATGTGGAGCCGGCCGGGATGATCAGCGCTTCGGCGAATTTTTCGGAGGGGCGGATGAAGGAGCAAGGGGAACTCGATCACTATATCGGCGTCGCCACCACCCAGGACTGTCCCGCTCATCTGGCATCGCTTGAAGTCGCCGCTTCGACATGGGCGGTGTTCACAGCGGTGGGGCCGTTCCCCGAGACACTGCAAAACGTTTGGGGACGGATATACGCCGAGTGGTTCCCGTCCGCAAATTACGAGCTGGCCGAAGGGCCGGAAATTCTCTGGAACGAAAGCCCAGACGTCACCTCGCCGACATACAAAAGCGAAATCTGGATTCCGGTCGTGCGGAAAGAGTAACGTTTGTCCCGGGGACGGCGGGTTTGCCCAACCGGGGGCAGCCCAACGTCGTCTTTATAGAGGCCCTGCCCGGGAGGATACTCCTGGGTGGGGCCTTTTGCTGCCGCTTAGAGTGGCCCCCAACCGAAAAACCACCAGCAGGTTGTTCTGGCGGAAATCCTATAGTAATATCTGACCAGGGGGGAAAGCGTAATGAAGGACAAGCAACAACCGATCGGCGTTTTGTTTGTGTGCCTCGGAAACATCTGCCGTTCGCCGATGGCCGAAGCCGTGTTCCGGCATCTGGTGGCCGAAGCGGATTTAAGCGGCCGGTTTCGCATCGATTCCGCGGGGACGGGCAACTGGCATACCGGCAATCCGCCGCATCACGGCACACGCCGGATTTTGGACCAGTACGGAATATCGTACGAAGGGCTGCGGGCCAGACAGGTCGCGCCTGCGGATTTCTCGGATTTCGACTATATCATCGCCATGGACAACCAAAACGAGCGGGATTTGAAATCGCTGGCGCGCCGGACGGATGCCCAAATATGGAAGCTGCTCGACCTTGTTCCCGACTCGAAAATCAAGGAAGTGCCCGATCCGTATTATACGGGCAATTTCGAAGAGGTTTACGAGATGGTGCAGCAGGGCTGCCGGGCTTTGCTGGAACGGATCCGGCGGGAGGCCTTGGCGTAGGCTGAACCGGCAAGGTGCCGCACGTTAAAATGTGCGGCATTTTTGGCTGCGCCTTTCCCATAGGCGTTCAGGCGTCCCAAAATGCCGCACAAAAAGTATGCCGAGGACAAACGGCGGCGCTTTATCTAGCCTTTCCCGATGTCCTCGCGATATTTGAGCGGGTGGCAGCCGACGTTTTTTTTGAACACGGTGCTGAAATAATGGGGATTCTCGTAGCCGACTAGCTCGGCGATCTCCATGACCCTCAGGTCGGAGTTGTGCAGCAGCTTCTTGGCCTGCTCGATCCGTACTTTCGTAATGTAATCACTGATCGTCTCATTCGTGCCCTGCTTGAAAATCAGGCTGATGTAATTGGGGGTCAGATATACCTGCTCGGCGATTTTCGCGACGGACAGCTCCCGGGCGTAGCCCTCGTGAATAATCTCCTTGATTTTGTTGATCGTTTTGCTGTTTTTCGTCGTGTTTTTATTTTCCAGATAACGGGTTAGATCGGTAAAAAGCTGCAGCATATAGTCTTTAAGCTGGCCGATATCGGTTTTGCCGTAGATTTCCTTAATGACCGTCATCCGATCGCTAAGGACGTGCTCGCTTCCGCCATCCAGCTCATACAGCGTGCGCGCGGAAGTGAAGATCATTTCCGCACACAAGCTTTGCACATAATCCAACTGCGGTTTCGGTTCGCTGAGACGCCGGAACAGGTCCTCCAGCAGGGCGGCCGTTTTGCTTGTATTGCCCACTTTTAGCGCGTTCATCAGGTCGGCATGAAACTTGTACAAATAAGAGCTTTGCAGCGTTTCATTGTCGGGCCGAATGTCCCGGATATGAATGATGGAGCGCTGACCGGTATAAAACTTGTAGATAAGGGCGGTTAACGCTTCTTTGTAGGATTCCTCCACCCTTTGGATTTGCGTGCAGGTATTCCCGATGCCGATCGACACGGAAAGCTGCAAATACCGGCCGATATTAAGGATACAAGCCTCGCACAGCTGCGTAATCTCCTGTACTTCCGCTCCGCCGCCGCTGCAAAACAGCAAAATGAATTCATTTTCCCGGGCGACGAAGCTGAGGCCGGCCTGTTGCTCCGCCATGATCTCGTCGATGATATTTTGCATGGAAAAATAAAGCAGCTGCTTGTATTCCTCGGAGTACTTTTCCAGCGCTTTTTGATAGTCGTCAAGCTGTAGCACGCCCACCGTAAATTTCTGGTCCGGAGATAAAGGCATCCCGAAAAATGCGATCTTCTCCCAAATTTCCTCCGCTTCGGGATACAGGCCGGCAAGTAAATTTTGCAGAAATTTATCCCGGATCAAAGGCGTATTCTCCTGCAGTTGTTTTTTGAGGCGATCCAGATTGAACTGCACGCTCCGGTCATTATGGATGCCATCCACCGTCTTGCGGAAAATTTCCTTCAGCTCGGGCAATTTCACGGGCTTTAAAATGTAGCCTTCCGCATTGATCTTTAATGCGTTTTGCGCATAAGAGAAATCCTGCACGCCGCTGATAATGATGATTTTGGCCGGGCATTCCGACTCCTTCAGCTTCGCGGCTACCTGCAGCCCGTCCCAGAACGGCATCATAATGTCGATAAACAGTATGTCGGGCTTGAGCTTTAGACAGAGCTCGTAAGCCTCCTGTCCGTCCTTCGCCTCGCCAATGATCTGAATGCCGAACTCCTCTTCCCAGCGGATAGCCGTTTTCAGACTGTCCCGGATAAACGGCTCGTCATCCGCGATAATCATCGTGATCATCTTCGTTCACCTCGTTCCATGTTGTCACCACGGGACAGCTTACTACAACCAGCAATCCCTGATCGTCCTCATCGCCCCGGTAATATTTGATCCCGTAGGCCTCGCCGAAAAATTGCTTGATTCTCGCATGGACATTGCGGATCCCGTACGAATCGCCGCTTTGCTGCCGGGCGTCCAGCAGAGCGTTCAATTTCCGGGGATCGGCGCCGGCGCCGTTGTCGAAAACGGAAATGGTCAGCAGGTTGTCAGATTCCCGCCGCACCCTGATCCGGATCATGCCCGGCCCTTGTTTTTTCTGAATGCCGTGGACGATGGCGTTTTCCACCAGCGGCTGCAGCGTCAGCTTGACGATCAGGCAACTGTCCAGCAGTTCTTCGTCCGCAACCTCCATCCGGTATTCCAGCTTATCCTGGAAGCGGAAACGCTGAATTTCCAGGTAGCTTTCCACCTGCCGCAGTTCGTCCCGCAGCGGAATGACGTTGTTGCCTTTACTTAGGCTGTATCTGAAAAAATCGGCCAAAGAAGTGACCATGCTGCTGAGCTCGGGAACATTATGGCGAATCGCCAGCCAGTTCATCGAATCCAGCGTGTTATACAGAAAATGGGGGTTGATCTGAGCCTGCAGCGATTTCAGTTCGGCTTCTTTTTTGCGCAGCTCGGTCACGTATAATTTATCGATCAGCGCTTTGATCTGCTGCATCATCATGTTGTAGCGCTGGAACAGGTAGGCGAATTCGTCCTTGCGTTTGTAAACGATTTTGATGTTGAAATTCCCGCTCTCGGCGTGGGACATCGAATGCACGAACTTGCGGATCGGGGCCGAGATGTTTTCGGACAGCAGCAAAGCCATCATCAGCGACAACAGCATACAAACGGTGATGACCACGTACATGACCCGCCGAAAAGAGAACAGATCGCCGCTCAGCTCGGAGATCGGAGACAACGCAATCGCCTTCCACCCGTAGGGCGTGATGTCTTTGTAGGTGACAAGCATGTTCTCGCCGTCCAACTTGTATTGAAACGAACGGAATTGACCGTCCGCTTTGGAGGTTGACATCTTTTGCGAATATTCCAGGGTGCTCAGGCTTTTCCCGATCAGTTCCGGGTCGGGGCTGAGGGCAATCCGGTCGTTCTGATCAACGACATAAATTTTGCTGCCCGGAGTTGGCTTGTAATTTTCGACGGTGGAACTGAAGTCGCTGAGCGGGATGTCGAGCGTCAATAGGCCCACATAAGGAAGCTGGATATGACGGATGCCGAACAAGCGCTTGGCAAATTTCAGCGTGTACTGGGAATCCAGCGAGCTTAAGCCGATCACGCTCATGTCCGATCTGGCCGGAATGTTCAGATACCACGGTTTCAGGGAAATCAGATCGATGTTGAACACGCGGCGGGAAAAGTTATATTGCGTATATTCGGGCCGGTTCACCATGTAGAGCATCGGAACGAACCGGACGCCGGTAGCCCCGCTGCTCGGGAAATTCTCCAAAATTTTGTTCAGTTCATTCAGCTCGTTGATGATTCCGCTGCCGTCCGTCGCCCGGTCGGAAGAGATCAAATCGGCGAACTCCGAATTGAGGTAGAGAGAGATCATCGCATCGTCAGCGTTATTAATTTTTTGCATAAGATGATCCTCAACCAGGTTCAGATTGTTTTGGATCGACGTATTCGCATTCCGGGCAATAATCTCGGTGGACTTGTTGTAGATCGTGATGGAGATGATCGTGGTGGGCAGCAGGACCAGGAAAAGAAAGTACAGGATCAGCCTGCTGCGGATGCTGAAATTGTACAGGAATAAAAATTTGGACAGCGTATCGAACCACTGTTTCATCGCAGAATCCCCCTCTTGAGGATCGATTTGAAAAGGTAGTTCAAAAAGGTGCTGAAACCTGACTTTTTGAACACATATTTAAATTAAATTGACTCTTGCCAAATGCGGCCGATTGTCGGAATATGTAGGCAGATCGGAACGGCTTAATTGTAAAAGCATCGGTTCGGATATGTCAACGTGAGGGGATAGCTATGAAACGGGGATGGAGTTTGGCCATAGGTCTGTTTGTCGGCATGGCGCTGTTTGGATTTTTTGTTTTGGACCGTTCGTCGTTGATCGAGCGGGGAGAAGAGGGGGAAATAGCTCCGGCGAAGATCCAGGTGAAAATCGCTCTGAACGATTGGGCGGACAACCTTGAAGTCCGGAACGCGATCAGGCGGTATAACGAGACGAATCCGGACGGGACGGAAATCGTCATCATGGACATACCGGCGGAAGCTTACAACGATACGCTGAACATGCTCTTGACGTCGGGCAAAGGTCCGGATGTGTTTGTCGCCGACCGCATCTGGCTTGCTTCTTACGTGAATAAAAATGATTTGGAAAATTTAAAACCGTATCTCAGCCAGAGCGAAATCCGGCGGTATCCGCAGTGGAGTCTTGACTATGCGCAGAGCTCCTTGTTCAAGGGAGGAATTTATTTTCTTCCTACCAGTGTGGAGACGCTCAGGCTGATCTACCGAAAAGATTTGTTCAAGAATGCGGGACTCGATCCCGACCGGCCGCCGGCTACTTTGGCCGAGCTGAAGACGGCCGCCGAGCAAATCACCGCTACCGGGGGCGGAGTGCGGAAGTACGGTTTTGCCTTGCCGGCCGGAGATCTTCAGCACAGCTTCCAGTTCGATTTGGAAATGTCAAACACGTACAGCGGCGTATTTTATTACGATTACCGGACGGGCAAGTATGATCTAAGCGTGTATTTGCCTTGGCTTAAAGCGATGAGAGAGATCAAACGGGCGGGAAGCCTGTATCCTGGCGAGTCCCTGCTGAAACGTGAAAACGCTTTGAAGCAGTTTGCCGAGGGAAATATCGGGATGATGTACGCCACCAGCCGGGATTACGTGAAAATCCGCGAATATGCGCCCCGGGGAGATTGGGGGATCGCCATGCCGCCGGCTGCCGGCGAAGAGCTGAGCGGAGCCGGCGCATTGATGATGCAGCCGCAATCTCCGCTGGTCGTTAACTCCGGTGCAAGCGCGAAGGAGCAGGCCGTAAAAGTATGGCGCTTCCTGCAATCGGCCGATTTTCAGAGCGTTTTGTTTCAGCAGGCGCTGGCCATCCCGCTCGTGGACGATATTGTGAATCGGACAAATCAGCAGCCGCAATACGCCCAATTTAAAGACTTTTATCCTACCGCTCAGGAGGCGTTTTATCCGCTGTGGCCGCAAATCATGGATCAATACGACCCGAATACCGTCGCTCCGGGGCCGCGCAATTCCGGGGACCGTCCGCGAATGGAGCTTTATTTGCAGCTGATCGCGGACCAGGAGCCGCTGCCGATGGAAGAAGCGCTGCGGCGGGAAACGGAGCGCCTGAACCAGATGCTGGAGATCGCGGCGACAGGGCGCTTTTTTAATCCGGAAGATTACATCTATCCCGACTTTGATCCTCTGCATCCTCTTGCGGAAGGTTATTGATTAGAGTGGTTTTCCAGGATGGAGAACTTTTTCTACGCTAACGGTTGTTATTGCGCTTATTGGTGCGAAAAAGCGGTGAATTCTTTTTTAACGGTTGCCATCGCGCTTATTTAGGCGAAATCACCCCATTACCGCCGAAAAAGTGGGAAATAGGCTCGCTGGCAACCGTTACATTTTATATCCGCTCGTTTTTGCCCAAATAGCGTCGCTCACAACCGTTAGATTTTTCCACGCTTTTTACGCTATTGCACTTGCCTGCAGGGAATGGGTCATGGGGTGAAACCCCGTACCCATCCCTCCCCATGCACTGAGCGTATGGGTTTGCTCGGGCAAGGGACCTCGCAACCGGCGAGGTTTTTCTTAACATATCAGAATAAAATTCCGAGGGAGGAGAAGAGGAATCAGGGAGCTAAGGGACATCAGACCGTTATTTTCGAAAAAACGGGAGTTTGCAAAATGTAACGGACACAGATGACGTTATTTACCTCAAATCGTCCTGGATGAACTGGTTTAGAGCGAAATAGGGTCGTGTGTGTCCGTTAGGCTGGGAAATACCCGGGAAATAAGCGGATAAGGTCGTTGGTGTCCCTTAGAGTAACGTCCAAAGTAGAAGTCCATCCAAAGTAGAAGTCAAAGCCATTAAAGGACGCCGTCGGGCGTTTTTCTTATTGCGCGCCCCCAAAAACTATAGAATTTTGAACTTTTATTATAGCTGCGTTTATTTTGCTTTGCGGCTCCCGCCGGTAAACTTGGGTGTGAGATAACCATCGAAGTCACATCAGGAGGTGGAGCCCGTGCACCCAAAAACACGGTTGCCCGCAAGGTTCAAAGAGTTGAGGAAAAATAAAGTGCTGCTGCTTATGCTGCTGCCGGGAGTGCTGTTTCTCCTCGTCAACAATTATTTGCCGATGTTCGGCATTATCATCGGGTTCAAAAATATCAACTACATCGACGGCATTCTGGGGAGCCCTTGGGTCGGGTTCGACAACTTCAAATTTCTGTTTGCCACTACGGATGCCTGGATTATTACGCGCAACACGGTGCTGTACAATTTCGCGTTTATCATCCTTAATCTCGTCATCGCCGTGGCCGTGGCCGTCGCGTTAAACGAATTGAAGAACAAGCTGGCGGCCAAGTTCTATCAAAGCGTAATGTTTTTCCCGTATTTCTTGTCCATGGTTGTCGTCAGTTATCTCGTGTTTGCCTTTCTCAACGTCGAATACGGTTTCATTAACAAAGGGGTGCTTGCCCTGTTTGGCGTGGACGAGATGAACTGGTACTCCGAGCCGAAGTACTGGCCGTTTATTTTGCCGCTCATCAATATCTGGAAAAGCGTGGGATACGGCTGCGTCATCTATCTCTCCGCGATTATCGGCCTGGATGCCGAATACTACGAGGCCGCGCTGATCGACGGGGCCAGCAAGTGGAAACAGATCATCCACATTACGATTCCGCTGATCCGCCCGGTGATGATCATCACCACGATTTTGGCCATCGGCAATATTTTCCGCTCGGATTTCGGCTTGTTTTATCAGACGACCCTGAATTCGGGCGCGCTGTACCCGACCACCTTGGTCATTGACACTTATGTCTACAATGCCCTGATCAATATGGGGAACCTGGGGATGTCATCGGCAGCGGGGTTGTACCAGGCCGTCGTCGGATTTTTCCTCGTGCTGCTCGCAAATTGGGTAGTGCGCAAAATCGACAAAGACCAGGCGGTTTTCTAGGAGGAGCCTCATATGAACAACGAAATCTCAAAAACGACCAATCTGATTCTCCATCTGATTTTTATCGTCATTACCGTGCTTTGCGTGCTGCCGATCGTGCTCGTCTTTATGATTTCGATTACCGACTATGACTCGATCGTGCTGAACGGCTATCAATTTATTCCGGATAAGCTGAGCCTGGAGGCGTACCGGTACATTTTTAAAGATTACGGCACGGTTGTCAGCGCCTACGGGATTTCCTTTTTTGTCACCATTGTCGGGACTTTGTTAAGTGTACTGCTCACTTCGCTGTATGCGTATCCGCTCTCCCGGGGCGATTTTAGATACAGAAATGTTTTTGCTTTCCTCGTGTTCTTCACGATGCTGTTCAGCGGCGGCTTGGTGCCGTGGTATATCATGTACACGCAGGTGCTGGATTTGAAAAACTCGATCTGGGCCTTGATTTTTCCGATGTTGCTGTCGCCGTTTAACGTGCTTATTATGAAAACCTATTTTCAAATGACCGTGCCGCCCGCGCTGATCGAGGCCGCCAAAATAGACGGCGCCGGGGAGCTGCGGACCTTTTTCAGAATCGTGTTTCCCCTGTCTTTGCCGGTGTTCGCCACGATCGGTCTGTTCAATACGCTGCACTACTGGAACGACTGGTTCAACAGCATGATCTTTATTACCGATACCAAGCTGTATTCTTTGCAATATCTGATGTACAAAATGATTTCGCAAGCCGATTATTTAAGCCGGAACAGCGCGCTGATCCAGGGATCGGCCACCGAGCTGGCCAAACTGCCGGGGGAAACGATCCGGATGGCGATGGCGCTGATCGGGATCGGGCCGATCGTGCTCGCTTATCCGTTTTTCCAGCGCTACTTCATCAAAGGCTTAACCATCGGCTCCATTAAAGGCTAATCCCGGTTATCCGGTTAGCATATCATACACGCTTTATTGACCAAAAGGGAGGAGAACTAGCATGAAAAGCTTCAAATGGATGGGCCTGCTGCTGGCGTTGACCCTGCTTGCCGGAACGGCGTTAAGCGGATGCGGCGGCGGCAGCCGCGGGGGCGGTCCGGGCGGCCCTGCAGGAAATGCCGACGGAAACGCGGGAGCACAGCAAGCGGCCGACCCGAACGGGCTTGCGCCCGTTGAGCTGACGCTCTATTTGCCGGGCGGGCCGGATAAGGACGTAGCGTCCGTGGAACAGGAAATCAACGCCTATTTAAAGGATAAGATCAACGCCACGCTTAAAATCAATCAGTTAAGCTGGGATAAGCCGGCGGATAAAGTGAATCTGATGATTCAGTCGGGCGAAGTGTTCGACATGACGTTTACCTGGGATTTTTTGACCAACGCTTCCAAAGGGGCGTATTATCCGCTCGAGGATCTGCTTGACAAGTACGCCAAGGAGACGAAGGAGCAAATCAATCCCGCCTATTTGCAGGCGGCGACCGTGAACGGGCATCTCTACGCGATTCCGACGGAGAAAGAATTGGGGCAATCGGTCGGGTTTGCCTTTGACAAGGCGATCGTGGACAAATACAACTTCGATATTGGCAGCCTGCAAAAGCTGGAGGATATCGAGCCTTTGCTGCAAACGATCAAGGAAAAAGAGCCGGCTATGACGCCGTTTTTTATGAACCATACGGACACGAGCTTCTGGTTCCCGGTGTATCCGAACGCGGAGGACATCGACGGCAGCAATGACATTCCGACGATGCTGGATTACGGCACGATGAAGGTATTTAACGAATACGACACGCCGGAGATGCTGGAGCGCCTGAAATTGATCCGTAAATGGTATAAAGCCGGGTACATCAACAAAAACGGGGCAACGGACAAAACCGAGCTGAAGGATGCGGTAAAAAACGGGAAAGCCTGGTTCACCTACGGCAATATGAACCCGACCTCGGCCAACGACTGGACCAATCTGACCGGCAGACCGATGCAGATCAAAACGCTGCTGCCTGTCAAGGTAGGGACTAAAAGCCTCCAAGGCTCCATGCTGGCAATTTCGCGAACCTCGAAAAATCCGGAGCGGTCGATGATGTTCATCAATCTGATCCATACCGACCCCGTGCTCTATAATATGCTGACGTTCGGGCTCGAAGGCAAGCACTATAACAAGCTGAGCGACGGGACCGTCGAACTGATTCCCGACAGCGGTTACAATTCCGTCTCCCAATGGATGATCGGCAACGTGCTGCTTAGCTACATTAACAAAAACGAAGACCCGGCCCGGGTGGAGCTGTACAAAACGTGGAACGAGAATGCCACCATTTCGCCGGTGCTTGGCTTTGTTTTCGATTCCTCCAAGGTGCAATCGCAAATCGGCGCTTTGACGAATATCGTCAAACAATATAAAAATACGCTGTTTACCGGGCAAAAAGATCCCGAGCCGGTGCTGAGGGAAATGAACCAGAAGCTGAAAACGGCGGGGATCGACGAAGTGATCAAGGAGCTGCAATTCCAGTTGGACGCTTTTCGGGAATAACGCCATTGCGGTCTATTTTAAGTAAGTGTCCAAAAAGTCGGCTTTAGCTACCCCTTTAAAGGAGTGAACCTGACAGATGCGAAAAATTTTATCATGCATTCGTTTTGCGGTCATATTAACGCTCGCCGTGAGTATGCTCCTTCCCGTCAGTCCTAATGTACGGGCAGCGGAGGCGGAAACCGAAAGCAGCCTTGCCGGCGGAGCTTCCGGAGCGACTGAAAAGCTATCATCGGGCGGCGGCGAAGCGCCGTTATCCCCGCTCTGGCAGGTCGGGAACCCGGATAACAGCAGCGCCGAGTTTGCCGCGGATTACGCGGACGGAATTGAGAACGTTTCCATTCCGGCGGATTCCGGCACCTGGAGCGGCATATCCAAAGGGATGAAAGGCGACGTAAACGGAACGCTGAATATCTCCTTCGATCTCCCGGAAGTTCCTGAACACGGCGTGCAATTCAGTTTTAAAGTGCTGGACGCGAGTAACGCGATTCCTCAGCTTGCCGTATTTACGAACGGCATGATGAGCGGGCTGATCCAGATTACGGGCTTGAACAACGGGCAAGTTGCCCTGGAGAACACCTGGAAACAGACCTACAAGCTGTATATTCCCAAGGAGCAGCTGCGGCCCGGTGAAAACGAACTTCAGTTGAAGCTGGATCGCGGACTGTACGCCGATGCGGCGGCGCCCGGCTACGACGGGGACAAATATTTATGGTTCGTATGGGATTATTTCAAGCTGGAGGCGCTTACGGCTCCCGCCGCCGAGCCGCTTCACGGCAGATACGTGCACCTCGGCACGACGCTCATGAACCGAAGCTTCAAATACGATGAAAATTCCCTCCGCCATTTGGCTCCGCTGACGAAGTGGATGGGCGTGGCCTATAGCGGCAACTGGATGCGGGTGGCCTACTGGTCCGACACCGTATCCGAATGGAAGCCGCAGGGGCGCAACTATTTGCTGGCGCTTCGCGAGCTGAATCTGCAGCCAATGCTGGGTTTTCTGGGCGGGAATTGGCGAACCAACCCCAGTCTGGCTCAAGGCGTGATCCCTGCCGAGCTGCGGGACTATTATCGAAACTTTGTCGCCGAATACGGGGACCTTTACGAATATATGGAAGTGAACAACGAGCCCGGGGTGTTCAACTGGCCGCAGCAAACGATATTGGCCACCGCCCGGCTGCTGGACGAGGAACGGCGGACGAACGATCAGCCCTATTTGAAAATTGTGGCGCCGGGCTGGGCGTATTGGCCGTACAAAGGCATTCCCGACGGCTGGGAAAGAGACGCCGAGCAGCGCCGGCCGATTGAGGAAATTGCGGATATTACGAACGGGCACAGCTACGGAGGAACCGGGGTGCAGCCCGTGCCGGGCGGAGCCTTGTATGAAAACTTGCGCGTCTATCCGGATGCGGATGAAGGCTTCGGCAAAGAAATGGCGATGAGCGAAGCTGGAGCCAACGACAACCACGCGGACAACACGAAATACGGGACCTACGCTTACCGTTTCGCCGCGGCGTTTGACCGGGAATTGCGCGGCGATATCGGATATGCGGATCACATTATGCAACATGCCGCCTTTTTTTACGATAACGCCGATTTCGGACTGTTTGACAGTCAGGTGGACTGGAACACGCACCGGTATGAGGACACCCGGGCCGTTTCCGCCAACGCTGGCGAACCGGGGGAGACCCGGCTCAAGACCTTCCGCCGTCTGGCCGCGGCTTATGCGACGCATGGAAGCCCGTTAACCTATGAAATCCTGAACAAGGATGAGCTTGCCGGGAAAAAGGCTTATTTCCGCGGAGTGGACACCTCAGCGCTGGGAACCTCGACGGTGGGGGCGAGCGCGGATAAACTGCTGCTGAGTTTCGTCAATTTTGAGAAAACGCCGGTGACGATGCGGGTGTCGGTCACGATGCCGGAGCAGGGGCAATACGCCGGGGAGCGTTTTGGGCCGGGGGAAACCTATGACGAAGCGCATTCCTGGGTGAACCTGTCCGCAGGTCCGGCGCTGGAGCTGGAAGTGACGCTCGGAGCGGGGGAAACCGTGCAGTATATTTTGGACAAATATGAAGGCGCTCCGCCGGAGGCGCCGCAGAACGCAGCGGCAAACGCGGTGGGGTATAACGAAATTGCCCTGACCTGGGAGATGCCCGCCGGGGCGGCGGAAGCGACCGAGGTGCGCGTATACCGGAACGGGCAGCCCGAGCCGGTTATGACGGTTCCCGGCAAACTGAACTTCTTTCATGACCGGGCGGTCACGCCGAATACGGAATACAGTTACCAGTTGGAAGCGGTTAACGAATTCGGAGAGACGTCGCCGCTAACCGCACCGGTGAGCGCCGTAACGCCTGTGCTTCCGGTAACCCCGCCCGCCGAAGGGGACCCGACGAAGTTCGAAGCCGAAGCTACGCAATTTGCCGCTCCGCTCGTGGCGGTGAACCGGGCCGGGGCTTCCGGCGGGAAGGCGGTGGAGCAAACCCACCGCGGCAGCTTGACGATCCTCGGGTATTCGTCCGCAAGCGGCGGCGATTACACGTTAACCGTGGCGTATGCTTCGCAGGAGGAAGCGAAAAAGAATGTGCTCGTCAACGGGACCAAAGCGGCGACGATTACGCTGCCGGCTACGGGCGGATGGATGGGAACTTACGCGGAGAAAAAGTTTACGATTCGCCTTCAGGCCGGATACAACAACATTGAAATCGCCAACGCGGGCGGGGGCAGCAACATCGATTACTTCCGTCTGGAGGAAGGCGCTTATGAGGAAGAGAGCAGGTGGCATCCGGTGGAGCATGACGATGAGGCGATTTTGTACTCCGGGTTTGCGGCCGCCGACAACGGGGTGTCCCATGTTTCCAGTACGCCCGGTTCCACTGCCTCCTTGTATTTCAATGGAACGGGCATCCGCTGGAGATCGGATATCCGCGCCGATATGGGCCGTGCGGAAGTTTATGTGGACGGTGAGCTGAAGGGCACCGTGAACATCCCCGAGGCCGGACTGGAGGGCGAAGACAAGGAGGTGTTCCGGCTTGACGGGCTGGAGAACGGACTGCACCGGATCGACATCGCCGTTAAGGAAGGCAAGGTGATGGTGCACGGCTTCGAATATGAGGGCGCGGAAGCCTCTCTGCCTGTGCCGCAGGCCGATATGATCGTGACGGAAGTGGGCTGGAATATCGTGACGGACAGCGGCGAGCCTGCCGATCACGAGACGCCGCAGGTCGGAGATTCTCTGATTTTCTGGGCCAAGGTCAAAAATGTCGGCGCGCGGCCGACACCGCTTAACGCCACCACCGGCGCGGGAATGATTACGGGCGGGGCCTTCTCGGTCAACGGCGGTACCGTATCCTGGTCGGACACGTATGCGAACGTGATCGATCCTGGGGAAGAGGTGCTTCTAACGGCTAATGGCAGCGCGCAAGGAACGCCGCAATGGATCGTTCCGGCCGCCGGCGATTATCAGATCAGCTTCCTGGTCAACGACATTAAGCGTTACCCGGAAATGAACCGGGATAACAATACCGGAACGGTTAGCCTGCACATCGGCTCCTAAACCGCGGGAGTCCGGCGGGAGCGAGGCCGGCGGCAACGAGGGCGACAACGAGGCGACAACGAAGGTGACGACGCAGCGACAACGCAGGACAACGAAGGCGACAACACAGAGACAACACAGAGACAACACAGAGACAACACAGAGACAACACAGAGACAACACAGAGACAACACAGCCGCCGTTCACCGGCTTTAACGAGGCCCCTTGATCAACGAAGCCGAAACGGCCTCGCGGAATCAGGGGCCTGACTTTGAGATTACCAACGACACGGAGGAGACTAAGGCGATGTTGAAGGAATTGAGCGAAGAGGAACAGCGCTGGGTGGAGCGTACCATGAACGGCATGACGCTTAGGGAAAAGATCGGGCAAACGATGCAGGACCACGCCGGCCGGCTGCCGTTCAAAGAGGCGGATGAAGACAAGATCGCGGCTTATTTGGAGCGCTACCCGGTGGGCAGCTTTTTTATCGGCGGCGAAATCATTCTCAAGGCAACGGGAAAAGCGGGGGATTACCGCAAATGGATTGAAACGTATCAGAAGCTTAGCCGCTATCCGCTGCTGTTTTCCGGCGACCTGGAATTCGGCGCCGGCTCCGCCGTACGCAGCTTGACAGCGTTTCCGCCGCTGCTGGCGCTGGCCGCGGCGGACGATGAGGCGCTCGCTTACGAGTACGGCAAATACACGGCGCTGGAAGGCCGTGCCGCCGGCTTTACCTGGGCGCTGGCCCCGGGCATGGATCTGCTGCTGAACTGGCTGAATCCGGTGATTACGACCCGCTGCCTAGGAGACAATCCCGAGCGGGCGGCCAAGCTGGCTTCGGCGATCATCCGCGGGATGCAGGATCACGGGCTGGCCGCTTGTGCCAAGCATTTTCCGGGTGACGGAGTGGATTTCAGGGACCAGCATATCATCACGACGGTAAATGATTTATCCGAAGCGGAATGGCTTACGACCTATGGTGAAGTGACGAGCCGAGTGATCGCAGCCGGGGTGTTGTCAGTCATGACCGGACATATCGCTTTGCCCTGGGCCGAAAGCGCCGGCCGAACCGAAGCGCCGGTCCCGGCGACCGTCTCGGCCGCCGTTACGAACGGGCTGCTGCGGGAGCGGCTCGGCTTTGACGGGGTTGTTATCTCCGATGCGCTGGATATGGGCGGCTTTTTGTCCTGGGGGGATTACAGTAAGCGGATCATCGATTGCTTTGCCGCCGGAACGGACGTCCTGCTCTGGCCGGGGACCCGCTATTTTGAGGAGATGGAGCAGGCCATCGGCGACGGCGCCATCACGATGGAACGGCTGGATCAAAGCGTGCGCCGGATTCTGGAAATGAAGGCGCGGCTCGGCGTCCACCATCTGGATGAACAAGGCCGGGATAGCCAGGCCATGGAGCTCTTTGACGACCGGCTTGCGCCGAAGCGGACGGCGGAAGCTAGGCGGGTTGGGGCGGAAATCGCCCGGCGCTGTGTCACGCTGGTCCGAAACCGGGCGGGGGTGCTGCCGCTTGAAGCCGCTTCTGTCTCCAAAGTGCTGGTGATTATGTTGAACAAGGTGACCGAGGGGCGGCAATTCGACAAAATGGGACGATTCGTAGAGCTGCTGCGGGCGCGGGGGCTGGAGGTTGATGTTTTGGACCAATTTGAGCCGCTGAGTACGCTCCGGACCTGGGAGGAGGCGGGGAAAAGCTGGGACGCGGCGTTTATGCCCTATTTTATGCCGCTGCACGGCATGATGAATACGGCCCGGCCGGTTGGCGACGCCGCAAAAGCCATATGGGCGATGCAGCATGCCGAAACGATCCGCCCGATCGGCATCTCGTTTTCCACCCCGTATTTGCTCAAGGATATCCCTTTTCTCGATACGCTCGTCAACGCTTATTCCCTGCATGAAGAGACGATCGAGTACACGATCAAAGCGATGTTCGGAGAAATCCCGTTCGCGGGAAAGTCGCCGGTGGAACTGACTATATAAGTACAAGTTCACTCTACAAGAGGGGCCGCGGGAGGGAGCGAAAAAAAATGATGGCGAAAGTGAAATTGCAGGAAACCAGTCAAAGTTTGTTTACTTATATGACGGCCGGCAAGCGGGATCATTGGGGAATGGATGCCGAGCATTGGGACTGGGTGCCCGGCGTCGGCCTGATCTCTTTGTTGGATTATGGAATCCATGCCGAGGAACGGCGGGCTGTCGATTATGTCGTACAGTGGGTGGAACGGAATCACAGCCAGGCCGGCCAGGCGAAAGTGATTAATTCAATGGCGCCGTACGCCGTATTTCCCTTACTGTACCGCTTGAACGGGCGGGGGGAATACCTTGCCGAAGCGCGGGAAATCGCCCGCTGGATGATCGAGGAGGCGCCCCGCACCCGGGAGGGGGCCTTCGAGCATACCGTGACCGAAGACGCTGATTTTCCCGAGCAGGTCTGGGCCGATACGGTGTATATGGCGGTGCTGTTCCTGGCCCGGCTGGCTCAGGTTGCGGCCGATCGCAGTTTGGCCGCAGAAGCGCTGCAGCAGACGCTGCTCCATCTGCGCCTGCTGCAGGATGCCGATTCCGGCCTGATGTTTCACGGTTGGGACTGCGCCCGGCAAAATCATCTGTCCGCCGCCAAATGGGCGCGGGCTAACGCTTGGCTGACATTAGCGGTCCCTGAAATCGCAGCGGCCGTCCGCGGTCTTGCCGAGATCCCGGAGGAGCTGCTTCGCCGCTACCGGGCTTTGGCGGCGGGGCTGCGCGCGGTCCAGGCCGAAGACGGACTATGGCATACGGTGCTGGACCAAAACGATTTTTATAAGGAAAGCTCGGCCAGTGCGGGGATCGCTTGCGGGTTCGTCAAGGCGGTTAAGTCGGGGCTATTGGATCAGACCTACCTTGACAGCGCGCGGCTGACCGTGGAGGGGATGCTGCCATTGATCACAGCCGAAGGCGAGGTTCGCGGCGTCTCCGGCGGCACGCCGGTGTTGGCCTCGATCGCCGCTTATAATGAAGTGCCCCTCTACCCGACCTTGTATGGACAAGGGCTGGCGCTGCAACTGCTGACCCAGGTTAGTTTGCTGGATTCTTGAAGCTGATGTGCAGAAGGCTCCGCGCCCTATTCTTTATAGGATTGAACTAAAGAAAGGGGCGAATTAGGCAAGAGGGTTCAATATTCTAAAAAATACACATTTTAGAATATTGAACCTAGGGGAAATGATTCTGCAGAAACTGAAAGCTTTCTGAAAAAAAGCTGCTCCGGAAGCATATGCTTGGTCGCCTTTGTGAGCGGATTTCTACCATGCTTGAATTAATACAATCAAAGAAATCTGGGAACAACAGCGATCGTAAGAACATTTCACACGGCTGCCCTATCGCATCCAATCCATAGTTCAACTTATATTAGCGGGCGGAGGAAATATGAGCTTATGTCAGGAGAAGATGAAAGATGATGGATGAACGTAAAATGTTAATCCGCAACATGAAAGCGCTGGACTCCCGCTACAACCCGGAGCTTCAGCTTCTGCGGTCTCCGTTCAGCAGCCCGGGGTATCATACGACGCTAACCGGGGTAGAGTGGGTCCACGCCACCCGGGACTCGCTGAATTACGCGCTTGGCCTGCTCGATACGGAGCTAGCCGAATACGAAACGCGGGCGTTGCAGGTGATCGCCCGGGTCATCTCGCTGCAGGACACGGATCCCGGCCGCAACACGTTTGGCATTTGGCCGTGGTTTTGCGAAGAGCCGCTTGAGCGGATGGCTCCGCCGGACTGGAATTGGGCGGATTTCTGCGGCAGCAGGCTGATTACCGCCCTTTGCCGTCACGGCCACCGCTTCCCGGAGGAGCTGCGCGCAGCCGTGATCCGCTCGGTCCAATATGCCTGCGAGGCGATCCGGAAGCGGAACGTAGGTCCCGATTATACCAATATCGCCATCCTCGGCACCTTTGTGACCTTGATTTACGGCGAACGGTACGCCCATCAAGAGTTCGAAAATTACGGCCTGGACCGGTTGACGCGGCTTTATGAGCATACCCGCAGACGGGAGGTGTTTGAGGAATACAATAGCCCGGTTTATACGTATATCGCCATTCTTGAACTGTCGAAGCTGCGCGGGCTGACTTTGAACGGAAAAGCCCGGGAGATGTGCGACAAGCTGCTCCAGATGACCTGGAAAACCGTAGCCGAGCATTACCATGTCGCCACGCGGCAATGGTCGGGCCCGCACGCCCGCCGCTACGAAACGCTGCTTGACGAGCGGAGCAAGGCGTTTTTGCAGCTGGCTACGCAGGGCCGGGTTATGTTTTATTCCTGGGAACGGCTTCCTTACGAGGAAGAATGGTTTGGCAGCGGAATGGCCTGCCCGCCCGAATATCTTGATGGTTTTACGCTGCCGGACACGCGGCTTATTACCCAGTGGTACCGGGGGGACCGGGGGGAAACCAGCGAAAGATGGGCTACCACCTATATTACGCCGCAGTACAGCCTGGGAACTTTTGATGAGAGCGACTTCTGGAACCAAAGAAGCGTGCTGCTGGCATACGCCGATAACGGAGGTTCCCCCGTCTATTTAAGGCTGCGTTTCCTGCATGACGGTTATGACTTCTGCTCCGCGTTGTTCCACAGCCGCCAGCGGCGGGAGCGCGTATGGTTCGGCGTTGATTTTGCTAGTAATGGCGGTGATACGCATATCAATCTCGATAGAATCGACGGCTCTATGCAAGCCGAGGATCTGCGGCTGCGCCTGGAGCTCGGCGGAGAGCTCGCCGGGGCCGATATTCGTGAGGTGAAGAACGGCGCCGTCATTCAAATCGGCGGGCTGCAGTTCAGCTTCAAATCCTGGCTGACGCTGTTTGTCGAGGAGTCCGATCCGCACCAGGCGCTGTTTGCCGAAGAGTCCGATCCGTACCAGGCGCTGTTTGCCGGAGAGTCTGATCCGCACCAGGCGCTGTTTGCCGGAGAACCCGATCCGCGGCAGACCTTTGCCTGGGAATTGAACCGCGCGGGCGCGAACGGAACGATGACCCTCGATCTCGTCTTGTATTCCGGGCCCCGCAAGACGATCGCCCTGGACCGGATGAAGCAGGCGGCGCTGGTCATGTCCTTAGCTGCTGGGGCCGAGACGCCCAACGACAGCGAGATGTCCCCGCTCATTGAGCGGGAAGGCGAGCTTGTCAAGGTGACCCATCGCGATTTTGCCGACGGACCGCCGCTTTACCTCCATTTGCGGCCCCGGAGAATCTGACCGGGGGAATATCGGATGCTCTTCCGCTATGACGCTGCTTGTTTCCGGCGATCCGGAGTTCTTGCGGTTGCGGCGGCAGATAAGATAGGGAAAAACGCCCGACGGCGTGCCACTGAAAAAGCTCAGGGGCACCGTTGGGCGTTTTTATTGCGCTCAATCTAAAAATCGTTGTTTGACAGCCGTCTACTTGGACAACCAAGGCAGCCAGCCTCCCAAATAGCGGAATTTTATGCTCTTATTATCCGGAACCAGCCAGGCTCATCCCCCATTAGCGGCACTTTTTGTCCCTATTTTTCTATGAAGAGTCCAGAACGCGGGCATTTCCTTGTGATCCGAGAAAATAGCGACATAAATGGCATCTATTTCTCTCAAGTGAATGGATAGCGCCGGAATAACGACATTTTAGGTCCTTATGTTTTTACAGGAGTTTCTCAGTTAGTCTAGCGGACCTTCGCCTTTGATGTTTAGCGGCGTACCGCCCGCTTGGGCCATCGGTTCAAGCGCATAAATCTACAGCAATCCCGCATATTTTAAGCCGTTGGCGATCCCGTCATTGTCCACGTCGGTGGTGGTGTGATCCGCGCAGGCTTTGAGCTGCTCGTGACCGTTCCCCATGGCTATGCCCAGCCCGGCGAGAGTCAGCATTTCCCTGTCGTTAAGCCCGTCGCCGAAGGCTACGACTTCTTCGGGGCTTACCTCCAAGTGCTGGAGCAAGTCCTGAATGCCCCGCGCTTTGGAGCCCCCCACAGGCATGACATCCATGGCGTGCCTATGCCAGCGGACAAACCGCAAATGAGGGATATCGGCCGTATATAGATGCTCCTCCTCTGCCGTGCAGTGCAAAAAAGCCTGGTATACGTCGGAATGCCGCCAGAAATCCGGATCGTAACCCGGGAGCTCCACCTTTAAGGAAGAGACCGACTGCAGCAAAGCAGGATGCTGTTTGGCGTTGGAGAAGTAAGCTTCTTTGCCTTGATAAACCAGGTAGTGATTATGTTTTCCCGCCCGCTCGACCAGCGGTTCAAGGTGCTCTTTGGGAATCGTATACTCTACGACCGGGCGTCCCTTGTATACGACGTAGGCGCCGTTCAGGCAGACAAACGAATCTATGCCAAGCTGTTCGGCAATTTTCGTAATGAAATAAGGAGCTCTTCCCGTGGCGATGACCGTTTCAATCCCCTTGCGTTTTAGCTCAAGCACAGCCTGCAGGGCGGATTCCGGAATTTCTTTCTGTTCGTTTACCAATGTTCCGTCAATGTCAAAAAATACGATTTTGTAGCTCATGTTGCCTCCTCTTTAATCTCATATTAAAAAACGAACATTCACTATTACCTCTACTATAAAGTATGAAAAGCATTTCAGGTCAAGCCAAATTCACCGGAAAACGGCCGTCCCCGCACATTTACTCCGATACCAAGGGATTCCTGAGATAGTGTAGAAATTATAAAACAAGGGATTCGAATCTAATTCACCCAAAATGTTGAAAATAAATTTTTAGATTGCATATCAGTTTACTTGGTATTATAGTAATGGTATAAGATCTAGACCATTAATAGATCGGAGTGTTAAATATGTCGATTCAATTTCCCCTGCCCTTTGAGAAGGTATCGACCAAAAAGGTCAGCGAATTCATCAAGGAGCAGCTGGAGGAAGCGATCATCCTGAAGGAATTTATGAGCGAGGATCAGCTTCCGTCCGAAAGGGAGCTTGCGGAGATTTTTAATGCCAGCCGCATTACGGTGCGCGAGGCGCTTGCCGCGTTGGAGGCCAAGGGCCTCATTGAGAAGCGGGTCGGGGCCAAGGGGGGAACGTTTATCCTGCCGGTGACGGCCCACGCTCATAAGCGAACCCGGGAGGAGATCAAGCGGGATTGGAATCAGATGCAAAAGGTGTTCGAATACCGGTCGATAGTGGAGCCGGAGAGCGCTTTTCTTGCCGCTGAGCGGATCACCGCAGGCGACCTGCAGCTCCTTCATAGCTATCTGGAACAGAGCTTGGAGCCGGACTGTACGCGGGAATGGTTCCGGGCGCTGGACGTCAAATTTCATCTGACCATCGCCAAGGCTTCGGGCAACCCCTACTGCGAGGCGGCGGTCCGAAAGATTCGGACTAGGATTAATCCCGCGCTCGATCTGATGCCTTACGACGAAAATGTGCGTTCGGCTAACTGCGGGGAGCACAAGGAGATTCTCGCAGCGCTCGAGGCCCGCGACAAACACCAATCGCGCGCCGTGATGAAACGACATATCAGCTTTGCCGCAGAGGCCATTTACGCCCGCGTGGTGGCCGGGGACTAGGAAGGAGAGCGTGGAGTTAATGGAAATTAAAGAGCTTTTGCAACGGACAAAACCGCTTCAAGAGCAGCTGACCGCCTGGCGCAGGGATTTTCACCGCCACCCGGAAACGGGGTATGAGGAGTTCCGCACGTCGGCGATCGTTGCCGAACACCTGGAGAAGCTGGGCCTGGAAGTGACCCGAAATGTGGGCGGGACCGGCGTCGTAGGGCTGCTGCGGGGCGAAAAGCCGGGACCGACGATCGGCCTGCGGGCGGACATGGACGCGCTCCCGATCCAGGATCAGAAGACGGCGGATTACAGCTCGCAGGTGGCGGGAAAAGCGCATTTATGCGGCCATGACGCGCACACGGCGATTTTGATGGGCGCGGCCCAGCTCTTGACCGGGCTAGGAAAGCCGAAAGCGGGGAACATCAAATTTATTTTCCAGCCGGCGGAAGAAGGTTTGGCGGGCGCGCGGGCGATGATCGAAGACGGGGTGCTGGACAATCCCAAGGTCGATGCCATCGCGGGGCTGCATATGTTCCCCGACTTGGACACGGGGACGCTTGGCGTAAGCAAAGGGGTCGCTTTTGCATCGGCCGATGCTTTTACCGTCAAGGTGCTGGGGAAAGGCGGCCATGCGGCCCGGCCGCATGAAGGGATCGACGCCATCGCGGTGTCCGCGCAAGTAATCAGCGCGCTGCAAAACATCTCCAGCCGCATGGTCGACCCCCTGGAGCCGGTGGTTGTAACCATCGGCAAAATTTCCGGAGGTTACATGGGAACGGCTATCGCGCCCGAGGTGGAGATGACGGGCACGATCCGCACGTTGTCCCGGGAGCTGCGGGAACGGATGCCGGGCCTGGTCGAGCAGGTGGTCAACGGCGTATGCGCTTCGTTTGGCGCCGGATACGAATTGAAGTTCGGTCCGGGTTATCCGCTTGTCATCAACGATCCGGACATGGTCGATCTGATGACCGCAACCAGTGAGCAAGTTTACGGCTCCAAGGTGTGGAACTACATTAAACCGTCCACGGGCGGGGAGGATTTCGCTTTTTATTGCGAGCATATTCCGGGGGTGTTTTTCCGGCTGGGGTCGGGAAACGGCGAGGAGCGGACGAGGTACCCGCTGCACCATCCGATGTTCGACCTGGACGAAACGGCTTTGCCTTACGGCGTAAGCATGTTGTCGGCGATTGCGCTGAATTTTTTGAATGGAGAATTGTAAAAATGTGAGTTCAAAAAGTCAGGTTTTCAGCACCGAGAAAGTTGGATGAAGCTAGGGACGTAAGGAGCGGAGCGTACGTTTTGGGTACGTGAGCAACGGAAGGCCCGGCTGAATTCAAGATTCGATGTCGAGTCTACTTCATGACCTGCTTCGTGATAAGAAAAACTTTATCGATGTACATTCAAGGAAGCCAGACCGCGTTTAGCGGTAGTTTTTCTTGCGATATAAAGAAGCTGTGCTTAAGACGCCTATTCTTCCTTATATCTTCAAAAGATGACTTTTTGAACAACCTCTAAGAGGAGTGGAGCAGATGAGAAAATATAAATGGAAATGGACAAACGCCTTGTTAACGCTGCTGATCGCGATGGTGGTGCTCACGGCTTGCGGCGGGGGCAATGGCGGGGGAAGCGCGGCGGCGCCCGATGCGGCGAAGGAAGGCGGCGCGGCGGCGGAGACCGGCGGCAAAACGCTGACGATTGCGAACGCCACCGACATTGAGAGCTTCGACCCGCACAACAACAACAATACGGCCAGCGAAGCGGTGCTGGTCAACGTCTTTGACTACCTGCTGAAAAATGACGGCGGAGCGGACAAAGTTCCCGGGCTCGCCACCTCGTGGGAGCAGGTGGACGACACGACCTGGCGGTTTAAGCTGCGCGAAGGCGTGACGTTCCATAACGGCGACCCGTTCACCGCCGAAGACGTGAAGTTTACGATTGAGCGGGTGGCCAAGGACAGCACCTTGAAGCAGCACTCTTACTTTAAAAATATCGCGGAAGTGAAGGTCGTGGACGAGCATACGGCGGACATCGTGACCGACGGACCGGACCCGCTGCTGCTGAACCGGCTGTCGAAGATGGGCGCGGGAATTTTGCCGGCCAAATATATTCAGGAGAACGGAATGGAGGCTTTTTTGAAGCAGCCGGTAGGCACAGGGCCGTACAAATTCAGCAAATGGCTGAAGGATGACCGCGTGGAACTGATCAAAAACGACAGCTACTTCGGCGGCCAGCCGAAATGGGACAGCGTCGTGTTCCGCGTCATTCCGGAAGCTTCGACCCGCGTATCCGAGCTGCTGGCCGGCGGCGTGGACATCATCTCGGGGGTTCCGTCGACGGACATCTCGCGTATCGAGAGCGCGGACGGCAAAAAAATCGTCAAAACGCCGACCCAGCGCGTGCTGCAGTTGATTTTGCGCCATACCGCAGGCACCGCGACCGCCGATCCGAAGGTGAGGGAAGCGATCGATCTGGCGATCGACAAGCAGGGCATCGTGGACAGCATCGCCGGGGGCGCGGGCATTGTGACCCGGACTTCCGTAACGCCGGGGAACTTCGGCGCCGACCCTTCGCTGTACAAACAGACGCTGTACGATCAGGAAAAAGCCAAGCAGCTGCTGAAAGAAGCCGGCTACCCGGACGGCGGCCCGGAGCTGACGCTTTCCGTATCGTCGCAATATAAGGAACAGGCCGAAGTGGTGGCCGCCATGCTGGATCAGACCGGTTTCAAAATCAACCTGGATGTGCTGGAGCCGAGCGCGTTCAGCGAGCGTTACAGCTCCAAATCGTTTAAGGAAATTTTTATGATCGGGATCGGCAACTCGCTGTTCGACGCCTCCAACAACTACACCCGCTACCTGCTTGAGGAAGCGAAAGGCGAGACGGATTACAACAATCCGGAGGTGGAGAAGCTGCTGCAAGCGGCGCTGGTCAACATGGATCCGGCGGCTCGGGAGAAAGAGTACCGGCAGGTGCAGCAAATTTTTGCCGAAGAACGTCCGGCGGTGTATTTGTATCAAATGGAAGGTGTATACGGTACGGATGCCCGCGTAAACTTCCAGCCGCGCAGCGACGAACTGTTCTACGCCGAGGAAATCGCGCCGGCGGCCGAGTAATCTCGTTTGCGGAAGGTCTGCGGGCAGCCTGTCCCTGCCCGGTCCGTTCGCGATGGTGATGGAGGTGAATACCGCTTGGGAAAATATATCGTCAAATCACTGCTGCAGGTGATTCCCGTCCTGCTGATCGTCTCCCTGATCGTTTTTATTCTGGTCAGGGTGACCGGCGACCCCGTCGCGCTTATGCTCCCGGAAACGGCCACCGCGGAGGACCGCGCGGTGCTGGCGCAGGCGCTGGGGCTGGATCAGCCTTTATATACGCAATACGTGAAATTTCTGGGGAGCGCGCTCAAGGGAGATTTCGGCAGCTCGTTCCGCTATGGCGAGCCGGCGCTGCCGCTCGTGCTGGAACGGCTGCCGGCCAGCTTTGAGCTGGCGGCCGCGGCCATGCTGTTCGCGGTGCTGATGGCCGTGCCGCTGGGCGTAGCTTCGGCCGTTAAGCGCAATACGTTTCTGGATCTGGTGATTTCGGGCCTGTCGGTGATCGGCAAGGCGATGCCGAACTTCTGGATGGGCATCATGCTGATATTGCTGTTTTCCGTCATGCTGGGCGTGCTCCCGGTGTCCGGCCGGGGCGGATTCGCTCATCTGGTGCTGCCGGCGTTTACGCTTGGCGTAGGGCTGGCGGCGCAAATGACCCGGCTGATCCGCTCCAGCATGCTGGATATCCTCAATCAGGACTATATCCGCACCGCCCGCGGCAAAGGGATCGTCGAATTGCTCGTCATCGGCAAGCACGCCTTGCGCAACGGGCTGATCCCGGTGGTTACCATTATGGGCCTGCAGTTTACGAGCCTGATCGGCGGCACGCTGATCACTGAAACCGTGTTTGCGTGGCCGGGCCTGGGCCAGCTGCTGGTCGTGGCCGTCAACACGCATGATATGGCGATCGTGCAGGCCGCGGTATTTGTGATCGCTTGTATTGTGGTGGTCACCAACATTTTGACGGACGCGGCGTACCGGCTGCTTGATCCGCGAATCAAATACAACTAGGGGAGGCGAGGAACTGTGGCGGCGATAAATGAAAGTTCTTTGCTGGCGGCGGTGCCGGGAGGACCGGCTCAAGGTCAGGGCCAGGGCGGGCCGTTACAACCTGGTCCTTTACAGGAAGGCCCGGAGGTTGCGGGGTTGGACCCGGAGCGCAAACGGGCCGGCTTCCGGGTTATTTTGAAGCGGCTGCTCCGCAGCAAAACCGGAACGGTCGGCGCCGTGCTGGTGCTGATCGTGTGCCTGACGGCGCTGCTTGCGCCCCTGCTGGCCGGCCATGACCCGGCCGCGGTCGATCCGCTGAACCGGCTGAAGCCCCCGATGTGGCTGGAAGGCGGAACAAAAGAACACTGGCTGGGCACCGACAACCTGGGCCGGGACATGTGGAGCCGGATCGTCTACGGTTCACGGGTTTCGCTGATCGTCGGGATCGGCGCGGTGTTGGTGTCGGGGGCGATCGGCGCGGTGCTTGGCCTGGTCTCGGGCTTTTACGGCAAATGGATCGACGCCGTCATTATGCGGGTGGCCGACGGATTTATGGCGATTCCGACGATCCTGTTTATGCTGGTGGTGATGGCGGTGGTCGGGCCGGGCCTGACGACGCTTATTTTTGTGATCGGCGTGACGAATTGGGTGTCTTATACCAGGGTGGTGCGCGGGGAAGTCCTGAGCATCAAGGAGCGCGATTTTGTCAAAGCGGCCAAAGCGGTCGGAGCGAAAAACGGGCGGATCATTCTAAAGCATATTTTGCCGAATATCCTGTCCTCGTTCATCGTCATCTCCGGCATGAATGTGGCCACAACGATTATTATGGAAGCTTCGCTAAGCTTTTTGGGGCTGGGCATCAAACCACCGGACGTATCCTGGGGCGGGATGCTCAGCGACGGCAGACAATATGTGGCGACAAGCTGGTGGGTGGCGACGTTCCCGGGACTGGCGATTACGGTGACCGTGCTGGGCGTTATTTTTCTCGGAGACTGGCTGCGCGATGTGCTGGACCCCCGCATGAAAACCAAAGCCTAAAGAGGTGGTTCATCACATACTGAAAGGAAAGGGGGCGCGAAAGCCTATGACAGCGGAATTGCTGGAGGTTCGCAATCTGAAAACTTCTTTCAAGACGGAGGAGGGGACGGTTCCTTCCGTGCGCGGCGTCAGCTTTACCGTGAAAAGGGGCGAAACCTTGGCGATCGTCGGGGAGTCCGGGTCGGGCAAAAGCGTCACGTCTCTGTCGATCATGGGGCTGGTCGGCGGGCCGGGCAAAGTGACGGACGGCGAAATCCGCTTCGAGGGCCGGAACTTGCTGGAGTTGTCCAAAAAAGAGCTGCGCACCCTTCGCGGCAATGAAATGTCGATGATTTACCAGGAGCCGATGAGTTCGCTGAATCCCGTGTTTACGGTCGGCAATCAGGTTCGCGAGGCGATCCTTCAGCATCTGAAGGTGAGCAAGGCGGAGGCGGCGCGTTTAAGCGTCGCGATGCTGGAGCGGGTAGGCATCGCGGATGCGGCCAAAGCGGCGCGGAGCTTCCCGCACCAGCTGTCGGGAGGCATGCGCCAGCGGGTGATGATCGCCATGGCGCTCGCCTGCCGGCCGAAGCTGCTGATCGCCGACGAGCCGACGACGGCGCTGGACGTGACGATCCAGGCGCAAATTTTGCGGCTGATCGCCGAGCTGAGCCGGGAGGAGAACACCGGCGTTATCCTGATTACGCACGATTTGGGCGTGGTGGCGGAGATGGCCGACCGGGTGGCCGTGATGTACGCCGGCGAAATCGTCGAGGAAGCGGACGTGTTCGACCTGTTTGCCAAACCGGGGCATCCGTATACGATCGGCCTCTTGGGCTCGCTGCCCCGGTTGGACGAGCAAAGGGACAAGCTGGATTCGATTCCGGGCACCGTGCCGGATATGCTCCACATGCCGGGCGGCTGTCCGTTTCGGCCGCGCTGCCCGTACGCACAGGAAGCATGCGCGAAGGAATATCCCGAGCTGCGCGTCAAGGAAGCGGGCCATAAAGTCAGATGCCTGCGGATGGAGGAGGTGGCGCCATAATGACCGGAGCGAACAGAGGAGCGGGCGGACCTGCGGCGGAAACGGCGTGGGGCGCGCCCGGGATGGGAAGCCGGCAGGCCGCGGTCGAACCGGTCGAACCGGTGGAAACGGTGGAAACGGGGCCGGGGCTGTCCGGGGCGAAGAACGGAACGGCCGTAAACTCGCCGGCGGGAGCGGAGCGCCGGTCCGAGGTAAACGAACAGCCGCTCCTTGAAGTGAGCGGGCTGAAGAAGTATTATCCCCAGAACAAAGGATGGTTCTCCAGGAAAAGCGGCGTCGTCAAAGCCGTCGACGGCGTGAGCTTTCGGGTAATGCCGGGCGAAACGCTGGGGATCGTCGGGGAGTCGGGCTGCGGCAAGTCGACGACCGGGCAGTTGATTACCCGGCTGCAGGCGCCGACGGAAGGCCGGATCGTCTTTCAGGGGCTGGACTTGGATGAGCTGTCGGAGGAAGAAATCCGCAAAGTGCGGAGGGATTTGCAGTTTGTGTTCCAGGACCCCTTTTCGTCGCTGAACCCGCGCATGAAGGTGTTCGACATCGTTGCCGAACCGCTTCAGGTGCATGGTTTGGCCAAAGGCCGGGCGCTGAATGACGAGGTTTACCGGCTGCTGGAGACCGTCGGCCTGGGACCGCATCTGGCCGACCGCCATCCGCATGAATTCAGCGGCGGACAACGTCAGCGGATCGGGATCGCCCGCGCTTTGGCGATGAAGCCGAAGCTGATCGTCTGCGATGAGCCGGTATCGGCGCTGGATGTGTCGATCCAGGCGCAGATTCTCAATCTGCTGAAAGAACTGCAGCGGCAGTTTCAACTGACTTATATTTTTATCGCCCATGGTCTGCCGACGGTCAAGCATATCAGCGACCGCATCGCGGTCATGTACCTGGGCAGAATCGTCGAGCTGGCCGGGCGCGACGAATTGTTCGCCGAACCGCGGCATCCATATACGGAAGCGCTGCTCGAGGCGGTGCCCGTGCCCGATCCGACGCAGCGCCGGGAGCGGATTTTGCTGTCCGGGGAGATTCCGGGTCCGGCGAACCCGCCCTCCGGCTGCGTTTTCCATCCGCGCTGCCCTTATGCGCAGGATCTATGCCGAACGCAGGCGCCGCCGCTGGCGGAGCATGACGATGGGCATTTTGCGGCCTGCCATTTTCCGTTATCCGGCTTGAACTGAGCGCTCAAAAAGTCAGATTTTCAGCACGGAAGCGAATGCTTCCGATGTGCAACGGCGTATATTTCCAGGAAGCCAGATCTCGATTAGTGGTAGTTCTTCTTGTGATAATTAAAAAATTTGGGAGTAGGGAGAAGGGCAGGCGGTTGCATATTTGTGGAGACGGGGGGAGACTGAGGAGGAAATAGCGGTAAAAAAGGTTCTTATTTTCGGCAAATAGGAAGGTCGGCTGAAATAGAGGAATTTTTTACCGTTATTTTGGAAAAATGAGGGTAAAATGCTGCTTTTTCCAAGCTTGTTCTCCAAATAGAGCCTAAAAGTTCCGCTATTTTGCACTGGAGAGGGAAAATCCCAAAATAGCGACACAAATTACCGTTATTTCCGGCAATAGAAGCAATAGGCAGTCTCCCTTCCCCCTACCCTCCCCACGTCTATAGTAAGGGAGCGATTGGAATGAATAAACGGCCGATTGTGCCGGACGATTTGTACGGATACCAGTGGGTCAGCCAGCCGTCGGTCAACCCGCGCGGCCTGGTGGCTTACGTGAATCAGTCGGTGGACCGGGAAAAAAACGACTATATAACGCATATCCGCGCCGTCTCTCTGGATGGAAGCGGCGACCGGCGCTTGACCGGGGGAGACAAGGACTCCGCGCCGTCGTGGTCGCCGGACGGGTCGCGGCTGGCTTTTCTGCGCCCGGCCGAAGGCGGTAAGCAGCTGTATACCGTCCCGGCGGAGGGGGAAGCGGTGGAGCCGGACCAGGTTCAGTCCCGTCTGGCCGTGAAGCACACGGCGCTTACGCGGGGCGTGAACGCCTTCGTCTGGTCGCCGGACGGGCGGTATATCGCCTTGACGAGCCGGGCCGGCGCGGATGTGGAGATGCAACCGGCGCCGGCCGGCACGGGAAGTGAGCAATCGGGGGACGGTGAACAGCGGGAGCAGCAGGCGCAGGGGGAACGGCAGTTACAGGAGGAGCCACAGGTACAAGAGAAGCCACAGGTACAGGTACAGGTACAGGTACAGCATCAGGCACAGCATCAGGCACAGCATGAACAGTCCGCTCAGCCCGCCTTGCGCGGCCGCGTTTTTGAGCGTACTACCCCCAAAGCGGAAGGCTCCGGCTGGTGGGATGGGCTGTACAGCCAGTTGTTTGTGCTGGAGCTGAAAACCGGCCGGATTACGCAGGTGACCTTCGGTCCCTGGGACGTTTCCGCGCCGGTCTGGTCGCCGGACGGCGAAGCTTTGTCGTTCGTCTCGAAACGGGTAGAGGATGAGCGGTTGGACGCGGATTTGCTGCATTTTGCCGATGTGTACACCGTGAAGCTTAGCGGCGGTGAGCCGATAGGCAAGCCGGTAAAACTCACGGCGTCCGATCTGCTGATCAGCCAGTTTGCCTATGCGCCAGACGGGCGGCGGCTGACGCTGATCGCCAGCGACCGCGTGTACGGCAGCGGCAGCCATAACCGGCTGTATACGGTGCCTGCCGCGGGAGGCACGCCGGAGCTGCTTGCCCCGGGGCTGGACATGCAGCTCGGCAACGCCGCGCTCGGCGATATGAAATCGGCGGGGGCCAGCCCGTCCCCGTTATATGATCCGCACCATCCGCAGCTCGGCGTGTACGTGCTCGGCACCGATCATGGCAACGTCAACGTGTACCGGATCGGCGAAACGGGTGCTTGCGAGGCGGTTACGGGCGGCGGCGAAAAGGATGTCTACCAATATACGTTGTCCCCGGACGGCCGCTATGTGGTGACTGCCGCGTTGACGGCCGAACGGCCGGGCGAACTGTACCGGGTCGACGTCCGCACAGGAGAAGAACTGCGGCTTACGCGGCGCAACGATGAGTTTCTGGCCGAACTTGAGGTCCGCATCCCGGAACGGATCGCATTCAAGGCTTCGGACGGGCCGGGCATTCACGGCTGGCTGCTGAAGCCCGCCGGGCTGCCCCAAGGCGCGAAAGTTCCGCTGATTTTGCAGATTCACGGAGGGCCGCACGCAATGTACACCGGCGTGTTCAGCCATGAAATGCAGACTCTTGCCGCGCTAGGGTATGCCGTGTTGTGGGTTAACCCGCGCGGAAGCATGGGGTACGGGCAGGACTTTGCCCAGGCGTGCCGTGGCGATTTCGGCGGCGGAGACTGCCGGGATTTGCTGGAGGCCGTCGATTACGCGCTGGCCGCATTCGACTTCATCGACGAGACGCGGCTGGGGATTGGCGGCGGCAGCTACGGCGGCGTCATGACCAACTGGATCGTCGCCCACACGAACCGCTTCCGGGCCGCCGTGACGCATCGCAGCATTTCCAATTGGCTGTCCATGTACGGGACGAGCGACATCGGCATCTCGTACGTCGAAGGCGTGATCGGCGGCAATCCGCAAGAGCACGCGGAGCTGCTCTGGTCCAAGTCGCCGCTGGCCCATGCGCGCCGGATTGAAACGCCGCTGCTGATTTTGCACGGCGAAAATGATTACCGCACGCCGATTTCCCAAGCCGAGGAGCTGTACTCCGCTCTGAAACGCTATGGAAAAACGACCAAGCTCATCCGCTATCCCGGCTCCAACCATACCTTGCTGAAAAGCGGAAAGCCCTCGCTGCGCGTCGACAGCTTCGAGCAGGTGAACGCGTGGTTCGGGCAATATTTGTGAAAGGATGTGCTCTGACATGAGCCATGTACAGCTATCCATTCCGGTGGCGCTGCTGGTGGAAAACGTGTTGACCAGCGGCGAGCCAAGCGAAGTGATTATCGCGTGTTTGCGGAGCGGGGATTTTGCCCCTTTGCTGAAGAAGGTCAAGGAACCGGAGATGGATTTCGCGGACAGGCTACGGACGGCGGAAGAGATCGGCGACGATTGGGAAGAGGCACTCCACAGCGGTTATGAATTCAAGTTTTTGCACATCAATGGGCTGAAAAGACTGCTGGCTTTCCGCTTCGGCAAGGAGGCGGACCGCGATTACACGCAGGAAAATTTGTCGCTGCGGCACCTTCGCCTGACACCGGAGGAGATCGCAATCCTCCGTACCCTGGTCGGCCGGCAGTGGCGGGTGTTTGCGGAAGAAGCAAGCGAAGGGAACGGAACCGAACCACAGGTAGTCGTCGGCATCGAGTTAAAGTACCGGTGAACCAAGAGCGCCATCGTGTGCTTGTAAAAAAACATTTCAAGCTCAAGCCCCCGGACGGGTTCAACTGACCGGGGGCTTAATATTTCAGCGCGAGCGGAGGGTTCACGGTTACCAGAGCACCTATGGAAATCATCGGAAATAAACCGTTTGTACAGCAAATCACAACTGCTGTATAATAGAGGTACGGACAACGTGACATCATTAATTATATAGGAGGAAAAAATGGGTAATTCAGCGTCTTTTGAACTGGAAAAAAACAGTCCAATTCCTTTATATTTTCAACTCAAAGAGGACATGATTAAAAAAATCAACAATGAGGAATACAAAGTGAACGAAAGTTTGCCTTCCGAAACCCAGTTGATGACGATGTACGGCGTCAGCAGAACGACGGTCCGCCAGGCGATCGATCTGCTCGTCAACGAAGGTTACTTGGAGAAGCGGAGGGGAGTAGGCACTTTTGTGGCCAAGCCGAACCTGAATCAATGGGATTTGGCCGAATTGCGAAGCTTTAACGAAATCGCCGGCCTGCAAGGTTTGGCGGCCAGAACCGAACTGCTAAGCATGCAGCGGGTCAAAGCCAACGAGACGATAAAGAGCGTTTTCGGCGAGGGGCATAGCTCGTACTATAAGCTGGAAAGGCTCCGGTTTATTGAAAATGAGCCATCCGTACTGGTAACGACGTATGTGCCGGTGGATGTAGCGCCCGATTTGGAACGGTTTAACTTCTCGGAGGTTTCTTTGTTTGCCACGTTAAGAGAGCATTACGGCCTCAAAATCAATTACGCGAACAAGACGTTCCGCGCGATCAACGCCAGCCCCGAGGACGCCGCGATTTTGAAGGTGGAGCCGAACTTTGCCATCCAGTTGGTGGAGACGGTCACTTATGATGACAAAGACAGACCGATCGAATATTCCGTGTCCAGGGACAGAGGCGATCTCAACCGGTTCCGGGTGCTGCTGAGATATAAGGATTAGACATTTTTCCACACATATCCAATAAGTATGATGGACAGGATAAACCTGCCGCTTTGAATATTTCCGCCAATCGCGGGAATGAACGGATGCGGCCGGTTTATTTTTTTGTACCGTTTTTCCAATGAAAGCGCTTGACAAAAAGAAGAGATAGTGTCATTATAACGATAAGACGTAACGACGTCATGATGTCTTGAGAGAGTAGAATAAGAAAGGCGGGAGCAGCTATGAAGGACGATTGGTTGAATCTGCAGGGAAAGGTCATCGTGGTCACGGGGGGAAGTTCGGGCATCGGCGCAAAAATCGTGCAAAGCCTTGACGAACATGGTGCGCAGGTCGTTATCGCGGATGTTTCAGGGATCGCTCAAGGAAACGTGGATTTTATACAGTGCGATATCACCAATAAACGCCAGGTGGAAGAGATGATCGGCAAAGTTGTGGCCAAATACTCCCGGATTGACGGCCTGGTTAACAACGCCGGAGTCAATCGGCCCAAATTGCTGGTGGATTATTACCACGATGACGAGAATCATGAGTTCAACGAGCAAGATTTTGAGTTTATGTTTAACGTCAACGTGAAAGGGGCGTTCTTTTGCACCCAGGCGGCCGCAAGAGTGATGATCAAGCAAAATTACGGCGTGGTGGTCAATATCAGCTCTGAAGCCGGCATGGAAGGCTCGACAGGGCAAAGCATCTATTCCGCCACTAAGGGCGCGCTGAATTCCTTTACCTTATCGTGGGCGAAGGAACTTGGCCGCTTCAACATCCGGGTGGTCGGTATCGCTCCCGGGATCAACGAACCTACACCGATGGGCAATCCCGAACATGTCAAAGCGCTGGCCTATACCCGTGGAATGGAAGCCGGCAGCGTATCCACCGATTATATGAAAATCATCCCTTTGGGCAGACAGGGGAGGCTGGAGGAAATCGCCGATCTGGTAACGTACCTGTTGTCCGGCCGCTCCTCCTACATTTCAGGCACCATTGTGAATATTACCGGCGGTAAATCGCGGGGTTAATAAACATCAAGGAACTTGGAGGGGGCTAACCGTGAATACCAAGCCGTGGATTATCATCATCACCCATGGGACCTTCGGCGAAGAACTGAAACGAAGCGCGGAAATGATCATCGGAAAAATGGAGGACGTGTACTGCTACTCCTTAATGGAAGGCATGGAATCCAAAACGCTGATTGAAACGATCCGGAACGCGCTGGCCGTGGCACCGCCGAATTCCATTTTTCTTACCGACCTGTACGGGGGAACTCCGTCGAATATCGGCGCTTATTTTGCCAAGAAGGATGGATACTCCGTAATTTGCGGAGTCAATCTGCCGATGCTGATCGAGGCGGAAACGCGCAGGTCCTTGGGAGAATGGGAAGGAGTCGAGGACAAAATGATCGCGTTCGGAGCCGAGGGCATCCGCAATATCACCAAAATTATTAAAGAAAGGAATGGACCGGCATGTTAAACGGAATCAAACTGGTGCGCGTTGATTTCAGACTGATTCATGGCCAAGTTGTGACCAAATGGAGCAACACGATTACGGCCAAAACGATCATCGTCGTCAACGACGAGTTGTCCGAAGACGAATTTATGGCCGACATTTATGTCATGGCGGCTCCGCCCGGTATCAAGGTGGAAGTGCTCTCCATCGCTGCTTTCACTGAGCAAGCGAAGACCGGCCAATATGATAAAGGCAGCATTCTCGTGCTGTTTAAAAATATCGAAGATGTGCGCCGGACAGCGGAGCTGGGGGTCTCTTTCAAAGAAGTGCAGATCGGAGGGCTCGGCGCGGCCGGCAGCAAAACCTCCGTGGTCAAAGGCATTTCCATCGACCGGGAAGACGCGGACAATTTGCTTTATTTGAAGGACCGGGGCGCGGAGGTTTCATTCCAGGTCACCCCGGAGGAAACCAAACTTCCGCTGGATAAAGCGCTGAAAAAATTGGGGGTATAGACGATGGCAATGTTGGCAGTAAGTATTTTTGCGGGAATATGGTATTGGATCTGTAAAACCGATGTCGGTTACGCGATTACCCACGCGATTCGCCAGCCACTGTTCGCCGCGCTTCCCATCGGTCTGATGATGGGCGATGTACAACAAGCGATGATTATCGGAGCAGCCGTGCAAATTTTGTATATCGGCCTGGTGGCGGCGGGCTCCAATCTTCCGGCCGACGATTGCCTGGCGGGACTCATTGCCATACCGATCGCGATTCAGTCGCATCTTACCCCGGCGCTGGCGATTGCCATTGCCGTTCCGGTCGGCGTCATGGGCGTGTTCGTCGATCAGCTGCGCAAAACGATCAATGTCATGTTCGTCCATATGGCCGACCGCTATGCCGAAGAAGGCAACACCCGAAAAATCATGCTGGCTTCCGTTGTTTATCCTACCGCTCTGAGCTTTTTCTTCCGTTTTCCGATTCCTTTTTTCGCGATTCTGTACGGCGCTGATGCCGTTAATTCCTTCATGAACAGCGTTCCGCAGTGGCTGGTTCACGGCTTTAGCGTGGCCGGCGGTCTGCTGCCCGCTCTCGGATTCGCTTTAACGATGTTCGTGATCGGCAAAAAAGAGCTGTTTCCCTGGTTTATCATCGGCTATTTCCTGATTCAGTTCAGCGGGATCCCGATTATTGGGGCGGCGATCTTCGGCCTGTGCGCGGTGCTCTTGATCACTTATTACAACAATAAGAAGAACATGGAGGCGTGAGGAAAATGACGGAAACGCAAAATGCAGCGGAAACCGGCCAGGAAACCGGCAAATTGATCACCGAAAAAGATGTGCGCCGAAACTGGCTGACCTATTACATGGTGGCGGAGATGGGCATTTCTTACGAACGGTTGCAGGCGCTGGGATTTACGACGGCCATGATCCCGATTCTAAAGAAGCTGTACCCGGATCCTGAGGATCTGAAGGAAGCGTTGAAGCGGCATCTCGTCTTCTATAATACGGAAGCGGTATTCGGCTCGCCGGTCAACGGCATCGTGATCGCGATGGAAGAGCAGAAGGCCAAAGGGGAACCGATCACCGACAAATCGATCACCGGTATGAAGACAGGACTGATGGGACCGCTTGCGGGGATCGGCGACTCCATCGATTGGGCCACGCTGAAGCCGATTATTTTCGCGCTTGCGGCGACGCTGTCCGCGACCGGGAGCATCATCGGCCCGTTTGTCCTGCTGCTGCTGCCGCTGATTCAGATCCTGGTCGGCCTGAGATTGTCCGTATACGGGTACCGGGCCGGCAAGGCTTCGATCCGGGAACTCTTGCACTCCGGTCGGATCAAGGAGCTGATCGCGGGGGCGAGCACGCTTGGGCTGTTTATGATGGGGGCGCTCTCGTCCACTTACGTCAAGCTCAGCACCCCGCTGCAGTTCAATTTCGGCAGCGGCAACGAGCCGTTCGTACTGCAGAAGATTCTCGACGGGATCGTGCCCGGTCTGCTGCCGCTTTTGGCCGTGCTGGGGTTGTACTGGTGGTTGAACAAGAAAAATCAAAATTTTACGGTCATCATGCTTGTCATTATTGCAATTAGTATCATCGGCGCCATCACGGGTATTTTTTAAGATTATAAAATTCATGGCCACACAAAAGAGGTGCTTGTTTTGAAAGCGGTACACTTTGGAGCCGGGAGCATTGGCAGAGGTTTTATCGGCGATTTGCTGCATGCGTCGGGATACGAAATCACGTTTGTCGATGTCGATCCCGCGATCATCGCGCAGATCAACCGGGACAAAGCTTACGATTTGTATGTGATTGAACAGAACTATGCGAGGAAGACGATTGACCACGTGTGCGCCGTCTCTTCGGTCACCCAGGAGCAAGAGGCCGTGGCGGCGTTGGCGGATGCGGATATCATTACGACCTCGGTATGGGCCGACAACCTGCCGCGGATAGCGCCCGTTCTCCTGAAGGGGCTGCGGGCCCGGCGGGAGGCGGGCAAAAGCAAGGTGAATATACTCGCCTGCGAAAACGCGATGTTCAACTCCGATATTTTGCGCAGCAGCCTGCTCTCCATCGAAGGCGGGCTGTCAGCGGAAGAATTGGCGGAAACCGCCGCTTTTCCGAATACGGCCGTTGATCGGCTGGTACTTGAGGATGAGCGGGAAGGCAGAAAGGTCATTAATATTGGCCAAGACTTCGAACTGGTCATCGAGCGGAACAAGCTGGCCGAACCCGGCAGCATCCCGATCCAAAATGCCGTATATACGGACAATCTGCAGAAATATCTGGAGCGGAAACTGTATATCATCAATTGCGGCCATGCCTGGGCCGGCTACATCGGCCATATTTACGGCTACGAGATCATTCAGGACGTGTTCCAAAATGACGACCTGCTGCGGCAGATCCTGGAGGCGATGATGGAGCCGGCGAGGCTGCTGGAGCGCAAATACGGGTTCCCGATCCGGGAGCTGGCCGAATATGTCGATTTTGCCGTCGCCCGTTTCCGGACGCCGGGCATCGTCGATACGATCGGTCGGGTCTGCCGCTCGCCAATCCGCAAGCTGCAGCCGGATGACCGGCTGGTCGGGCCCTGCCTCGGCTGCGAGGCTTACGGGCTGAAGAACGACCGTTTGCTGCAGGGCATCGCTGCCGCTTTTCTGTTCAGGAATGCGGGGGATGCCCAAAGCGAGGAAGTGCGGCTGTATATCGCGGAGCAAGGTATCGGCGCGGCGATAACGCGCTATACCGGGATTGCGGAGACAACCCGTTTACACCAGGCCATTTTGCACCATTACGAAGAGCTGTCCCGGATCAAGCGGCAGCGCTGGGGAGAGAAGGGATGAACGAGTATGAAATTTACGAACCGGGCGGGTTTCGCCGTTGTATCCGCGGTCATTGAAGCGGTCTGCGCCAACCGGGATTATTTGAGCCGGGTCGATGCCGCAGTGGGAGACGGCGACCATGGCATCAACATGAGCAAAGGCTTCTCCATCGCCGGCGAGGAGCTTAGCAAGCAGCCTGACACCGATATGAGCACAGGTTTTCTTACGATCAGCACCGTGTTGGTCGGTAAAATCGGCGGCTCAATGGGCCCATTGTACGGCGGCTTCTTCCGCGGCCTGGCTATGGCATCCAAAAACGAGCCGATCATTGACGCGGCGGTCATGGGGAACATGCTGCGGAAGGCTTACGACCGGATCGCCCTGTTGACGGATGCCGGGGTCGGGGACAAAACGCTGATCGATGTGCTGGACCCGGCGGTGCGGGCATATGAGGAAGCCGCGGCCGGCGGCGATCTGGAGGCTTGTCTGGGCCAGATGCGGGAAGCCGCGCGGAGCGGTCTCGAAGCGACGAAGGGGATGGCGGCCAAACTCGGCCGCGGCAGCCGCCTGGGAGACCGCGCGATCGGACATCAGGACGCGGGCGCGACTTCCTGCTATATCATTCTGGAGGCCTTGGCCGAAGCTTCTCTGCGGCTGGCCAAAACCGGTTAAGGAGGGCGTAAGAATGCAGCGTTTTGTAAACCATCCCGATCTGATCGTGGACGATATGCTGAATGGTTATGTCAAAGCCCACGGGGATACGGTTAAACTTTCGGACCGCAATGACCGGGTGGTGAAGAGGATACAAGCCCCGGTGGAGGGCAAGGTAGGCATTGTCACCGGGGGCGGAAGCGGCCATGAGCCGGCTTTTCTCGGTTATGTCGGCGAAGGGCTGGCCGATGCGGCCGCGATCGGCGAAGTGTTTGCTTCCCCGCCGGCCCAATCGTTCTTTGACGCCATCGTCGAAGCCGATTCCGGCCAAGGGGTGGCCTGCCTGTTCGGCAATTACGCGGGCGACAACATGAACGTCAAAATGGCGGTGCAGCTTGCGGAAGACGAAGGGATTACCGTGAAGTATGTGACAGCCACGGACGATATAGCTTCATCTCCGCCGGAAACTCGGGAGAAGCGGCATGGCATTGCCGGCGGCCTGTTCATGTGGAAGGCCGGGGGCGCGCGGGCAGCGATGGGCGGCTCGTTGGATGAAGTGATCGCCGCCGCGCAAAAAGCCGTCGACAACACCCGCAGCATCTGCGTCGGGCTTGGCTCCTGCACGATTCCGGCGGCCGGTTCCCCCAATTTCACCATTGAGGAAGGCAAAATGGAGTTCGGGATCGGCCATCACGGCGAGCCGGGGATCCGAGTGCAGTCGTTGGGGACGGCGGACGAAATCGCCGCAGAAATGACCGGCGCCATCCTGCGGGACTTTGCTTTCGAGGGGCCGGAGAACCTGGCCGTCCTACTGTCCGGTTTGGGAGCGACCCCGCTGATGGAACTGTATGTGCTTTACGACAAAGTAGCAGAGATCCTGACGGGACAAGGGCACCGGATCGAGCGCACGTTTATCGGCAATTACGTCACGTCTCTGGATATGAACGGCGCGTCGCTCACGATCGTGCGCCTGGACGAGGAATTGAAGGTGCTCATGGATTATCCGGGTCAATGCCCTGCCGTCAAATACTAATAGTGCGAGTTCAAAATAGTTCGAGAACAACCTCTAAAAATTGGAGAGGAGACAGGAAGATGAAACTGCAGCTGGCATTGGATGAATTGAAACTGGAGGAAGCGCTGGAATTTGCTGAAAGGGTGAAGGACTACGTCGATATTATCGAAATCGGCACCCCGTTCGTCATCGCCGAAGGCATGAACGCGGTCAGAACGTTTAAGGAGCGTTTTCCGGACAAAGAAATTTTATCCGACGAAAAAATTATGGATGGCGGATTTTTTGAATCGAAACTGGCTTTCGATGCCGGGGCCGAATATGTAACGGCGCTTGGGGTTACCGATGCGCTGACGATCCAAGCCTGCCTGAGGGCGGCGGATGAGTTCGGCAAGCAACTGGTGGTCGACATGATTTGCGTGGACAATCTGCCGGACAAAATCAACGAGCTCGAAGGCTTAGGCGTTCATGTGCTGGCTGTCCATACGGGGGCTGATCAACAGGCGGCCGGCAGACGGCCGATCGATGATCTGAAAGTGATGAAGGCCCATGCCAAATCGGCCAAAATCGCCGTCGCTGGCGGCATCAACAGCAGCACGATCGACAAATATGTCGCGCTCGAACCCGACATTATCATCGTGGGAACGGGGATCACCCATGCGGCCGATCCGGTCAAGGAAGCACGGCTGATTAAAGAAGCAATGGCGCGAAGAGTGTGAAAATGCTTGTGAGGCTAGTGAGTTGAATTGTAAGTAAGTTTGATGAAGATGGGGAAAACAGTGAAAACAGTGAAAACAGTGAAAACGTAGGGAGAGATGCGGTAATGAAACCATGCCGTAATTTGCTGGCGATATTGGAAGAGCTTGCGGAGGACGCGAAGCAGGTCGATGGCGGGGAAGTAGACGTGGTTAAGGACCTGATTGCCAAGGCCAAGCGCGTGTTCGTGGCAGGAGCGGGCCGTTCCGGGTTCGTCGCCAGGGGATTCGCCAACCGCCTGATGCATTTGGGGTTTAGTGCGCATTTTGTCGGGGAACCGACGACACCGTCGATTCAGCCGGGCGATCTGCTGATCATCGGCTCCGGCTCCGGCGAAACGGCCAGCCTGAAGGCGATGGCGCAAAAGGCGCTCGACCAGGGGGCGACGCTGGCCACCTTGACGATTTTTCCGGCGAACACGATTGGTTCCTTGGCTTCGGCCTGCATCAAAATTCCCGGCGTCACCTCCAAGGTGGACCGGAAAGCGGGCAAAGCGGCGTCGATCCAGACCAAAGGCTCCTCCTTCGAACAGCTAAGCTGGCTGATCTACGACAGCATCATCATCGACTTGAAGCGGGAGACCGGGCAAACCGACGAAGACATGTTCGCCCGCCATGCCAATCTGGAGTAAAGCAGGATTCGGGCGGCGGATCCTCGGATAGTTGAATATTCGCAATAAAAGCCCTTAAATCATCCTCGGGGAGATTTAAGGGCTTTTTGTGGGTTCCGCTAACGTTGCATAAACTCTTGCACAATTTATCACCCTGATACTTTCCAGATTTCCGCAACTTATCAGGTTTTCGAATCGAAACTGAGATCTAACGGTTGTAACAGCGGCTATTTTACGAAAAAAGACCTTTTCTAAATTCTAACGGTTGTGATCGACGTTATTTGCCTGAATCTAAGCAAAATTAGCCGGGTTTAAGTGAAATAAGCGCCATGGCAACCGTTAGAATTCGAAATCAACGTTTTTAGAACAAATAGCGCTTGTGGCAACCGTTAGAATAGTTGCGGTTTAGAGGCTTGTTTTGCACAGCAAAACTACCACTGAAAGCGGCGTAGCTTCCTTGATAGTACCTCGATCGACGTTTTCCTTATCAAATAAACTCACAATTTGTTAAAAAAGCGCAAATAAACTTCATAATTCCTTTATATTTTGACGCAAATCTTCTTAAAATTCATTTCGCACAATGGAAACGAAAGGTAATGGAGGTTTTCATTGTGAGAGATAGAGATGTCGTAATTTTCACGGACCGCGAGAGAAACATTTCTTATACGGAAATTAACCGGTTCTATGCGGTTAAATATTTTGCGGAACCGCGCGCGGATATTCTGCTTCAGCCCGTGCTTTGCTGCATTGTCGATTATGCGGATCCCGAGCGGGCTATTGCCGCCTCCAACACCATCCGCGCTGCGCTGCCGGAGGTTGCTTTGCTTCTCATCACAGATATGGGAGCCGCGTTAAGCGATAATGATCTCATCCGTATTCGCGGGGTGGGAAGAATCAGTCTGATCCACTGGAAAGAGAATTACCGCAGCAAACTGCTGCTGGAAATTCAGCGGCAGCTTCATCCGGAATTTCTCTCGGAAGGCCCGCATACCGCTTTTATCCTCTCCGTTTACAATGAAGAACAGCGTTTCAGGCATGTGCGCCGCTTTTGCGAACGCCTGCAGGCCTATATTCAGGCCCATCTCATCGAGGGCTCCATTTATTTGATCGACGACGGCAGCGAGGACCGGACGCTGGAACTGCTTGAAGGGATCGAGCGGGAGACGAATCTGGCGGCAGGCCGGATCAACGATAACGATAACGTCATTCCGCTGGTCAGCGCCAGAAAACTGGGGAGGAATACCCGCAAAGCCGGCACCTATCTTGAAGGGATGCGCACCATCGAAGCCGATTATTTTGTGTTTGTGGACGCCGACGATTCCTTTTTTATCGAGGACATTGCCCGGATGATCAATATTGTCAAAATGGGCTACTATGACATCATCATCGGCACGAAGGACGACTCCGCGGAGAACCGGCCATGGTTAAGGTTTTGGATCAGCAAGTGCAAACGGATCGTGTCCAAGCCCTTTTTGCCGGCGGGAGTCATCGACTCGCAGACCGGTCTGAAGGTGATGAGCGCCGTCGCCGTGCGGCGGATATTTCCCCATTTAAAAGAAGAGCTGGGCTTGGCCGTTGATCTGGAAATGATGTTCATCGCCAAGAAGCTGAAGCTGCGGGTGCTGCAGCTGCCCGTCGAATGTATTGACCGCGACGGCTCGCACATCGAGGTGTGGCGGGATTCCGTCCGGTTTGTGCGCTCGTTGGTGGATATTTGGCGCCTTGATCGGCGGATTAGGTAGCCCTATGCTGCGGAGATGGCGTGCGCTCGTTTTTCCGTTGTTTAATGTGCTGCTGAATGCCTTCAATTTCTTCTTCCATATGGCCGCAAGCTGGTATTTGACCGAGGATCAGTACGGGCAGGCCAACGCGCTGCTGGCTTTGTTCGCCCTGCTGTCCGTACTCGGCTTATCCGTCCAGCTGCTAGCGGCCAAGCTTGTTTCGCAAAACAAAGCCGGCGGCGGGTTTCCGGGGGGAGCGCTTGTTCCGGCGCTGACCGCTGCCGCTGTTTTTGCTGCGCTGGGCGGCGTCCATCCGCTGCTCGTTCACTTGCTCAACGTGGACGGCGGAGCGCTGATCTTGCTGTACGCGGTGGTGTCCATGCATATTCTGGTCAGCCTGTTCCGAGGGAGCATGCAAGGGCGCGAGCGGATGCTGGCACTGAACGTCAATTTTTACCTCGAGGTTGGCGGCAAGCTGGCCGTCATCTTCGTTTGCGTCCCGTTGGGGCTGGAAGTTTGGAGCTTGATGCTGGCGCTGGCCGCGGGCATGATTTTAGCGCTTGCGCACGGTTGGTTTACGGAACGAAAAAGCGTGAGACCCGCGTCCGCCGCGGACGGTTCGCTTCGCGGCAAACCGCTGAAGAGCCTGGGGCGGGAATGGATGGACACGCTGCTCATGAATCTGTTCATCTTGTTCTTCACGTCGATTGATATGCTCGCCGTGCAGCGTTATTTGCCGGCCGAGGCCGGTGTATATGCGATTGCGCTCAAGTACAGCCAGCTCGTTTATTTTGTGGCGTTTAGCGTGATCACGGCATTTGTGCCCAAACTTGGTGCGAAGGCGGGGGACAGGGGCGCGCTGAGGAAGCAGGTTTTACTGTTCGGGGGATTTATGCTGGGCTGCGCGGGGTTTGTTTATGCCGGTTCCGCCTGGTTGTTTCCGTTGTCCATCCCGCTGCTGTTCGGTCCCGGCTATCAGGCGGCGGAGCGGTATCTTCCGCTTGGAGGCGCGGTGTACTGGCTGCTGGCGGCCGTGCTGTTTTTTGCGCATCTGCATGTGCTGACCGGGCGCAGACGTTTTATGCTGTGGCTGGCGGCCGGGGCGGCGGCGCTGCTGCTAAGCTTCGGTCTCCGGCACCGCACGCCGGAAGAGTTGCAGCTGGCGCAGCTTGCCGTATATGGAGGGATTGCGGCCGGTTTTGCCGCCGATGCCGCGTTGGGCTTTAGACGGATCAAAGGGAGGGCTATGTATGAGAAATATCCGCAGTAATCCCGGGGAAACGGTCATTTTGCTGCTGTCGTGGCGGGATGTCTTCTCTCCCAAAAGCGGCGGGGCGGAGATATTCACGCATGAAATGCTAAAGCGCTCGGCGAATCCGCGCTTGCGGTTTATTCACTTTTCGCCGCGTTTTCCCGGCGCCAAAACGCGGGAGGAAGCGGATGGAGTAACTTACCTGAGAGCCGGCAATACGTTTAGTGTGATCGTGCATGCGATGCTGTATTATTGGCGTCACCGCAAAGCCATCGATTATGTGGTCAACCAATGCAATACCCACCAGTTTTTCACCCGGTTGTGGGTGCCGCCGTCCAAGCGTATCTTTTTTATCCACCAATTGACGAGGGAAATCTGGTTTCATAACCTGGGCCCGCTGCCGGGCGCCGTCGGTTATGTACTGGAGCCGTTGCTGCTCCGCTTGGCCAGAAAAGACCGGGCGCTGACGGTTTCTCCCTCGACCCGCAACGATTTGGTGAAGCTGGGCTTCCAGCCCGGCCGGATCCAGATCGTTCCCGAAGGGATCGAATTCGAGCATTGGCCCGAGCAGCGCTTTCTGCCCAAGCAGCGGCGGCCTACATTTCTGTACGTAGGGAGGTTCGTCAAATATAAAGGCATCGATCTGGCGATTCAGGCCTTCGGAGAGTTCAAGCAAAAGTACCCCGACGCGGTGCTGTGGATCGCCGGAAAAACCGACAAGGCGTATGTGCAAAAGCAGCTGCGGCCGCTGATGGAACAGTACGGCTTACGGAGCGCGGAGCCGGACGACCGTAAGGAAACCGCGCTGGAGGCGGACATCTTCTTTCACGGCTTTGTCCCGCAGGAGAAGAAGCTGGAGCTGATGAGCCGCTGCCATGCGCTTGTTTTTCCTTCGCAGCGGGAGGGCTGGGGGCTGACCGTGACGGAGGCCGCGGCGGTCGGTACGCCGAGCATCGTCAGCAACACGGCGGGGTTGGCGGATGCAACCGACTTCGGGAAATGCGGCTATTTGACGATCCATGGAGACGTGCACGGTTTGGCGGCGCAAATGCAAAGAGTGGTCGAAAACCCCGGCGAATATGAAGCGATCCGGCGGCGGGCGCATCAATTTTCGCGCCAATTTCATTTCGACAATACCGGAGCCGTGTTCGGCCGCTGGATGGACAGCTTGACGAAAGGAGAACAGCATTATGAAGAAAGCGGGGATCGTGTTTACGACGTATAATAATGCCTCCAGTGTGGAGGCGTGTCTGGACAGCTGTATGCGCCAAAACTACCCCGGTCTGGAGATTTTTATCGCCGATGACGGCTCCACGGACGATACGGTCGCGGTCATCCGCAGCAAGGCGTCCGCCGCTCCCTATCCCGTTACGCTGCTGGAACTGCCGCACGGCGAACGCGGCGTGGCCCGGGTCAAGGCGGTGGAAGCGGCGCGGCAGGCGGGCGCCCTATATTTACTCGTGATCGATTCCGACATGATTTTGGACGATCATTTGCTGCGCGGCGGGATCGATTACTTCGAGGCTCATCCGGAGGTGGGGGCGTTAGTGGTGCCTGAACAGGCGTTTACGCATGCCGGCAATTTTTTTTCCAAAGTTAAAGTATTTGAACGGAATGTCCTCAACAACGCCGGGGAGGAGTTGGGGAAAAGGTCGATCGAGGCGGCGCGCTTCTGGAGAATGGAAGCTTATCTCGGTACCGGGGGCTTCAAGGCGCAGCAGATTTCGTTTGAAGAGATTCAGCCCACCCTCCGCTATCTTGAACAGGGCGGGATTGTCCGGCGCGCGACGTTCGGCAAAATCTATCACGATGAGAAAAAAGTGCTGCTGCGCGAATTGCTCAGCAAAAAAGCTTACTATTTTTCGGTGATGGACCGTACGTTGACTTCGGAGCAGGGAGGCTTCCGCAAAGCGCTGGAACGCTGGTATTTCTTCCGTCCGGTGCTGTACCGCCCGGCCAACCTGCGGAAATATGCCAAGCATCCGGTATTGACCGCCGCCATGCTGTATATGTATGTATGCCTAAGTTTTATCGGCATCGCAGCTTTGTTGAAATCACGGTTGTTGGGGGGCAAATAGCCGCCGCGGGTAGAGGAGGACGCTAGTGAAGCGGTGGATTTACATATATCGCTACGATTTGATCGCCGCCGGAGCGATTCTATTGATTGTTTTATTGTTTCTGGCGCCCATTTACGGCCGGGGGCAAATCGTGTTCAGCGATTTGGCTTTTGGCGGCCGTTCGGACCGCTACATGGAGGAAATTGTCGGCATCTGGAATGAGCGCTGGTCTACGTCGACCCTGCTCAACGCGCCGAGACTGCTGTATATTTTACCGTTTTATGGATTGTCTCTTGCCTTTGGAGGAAGCGGCGCCGTCCTGCTCAAGTCATTTGTCACCTGTCTGCTGCTGGTGTCGGCGCTGTCGATGTACCTGTTTACGAAACGGCTGATTGGTGTGTACTATTCCGATTCCGGCGACTTTACGCTCATCCGCATGATGGCCCTGCTTCCGGGGGCGTTGTTTTACGCGCTTAACCCATGGGTTGTGTTTCGCATTCAGCACATTTATTTATTGTGCGGGTACAGTTTGTTCCCGCTTGTGCTGATGCTGTTCTTCAGCGCGTTTGATCCGAAATTTCAGCGCCGGCGGATCGAAAACTACGATGTTCGCAGGCTGTACCGCCGCAACGTGGTTGACTTGTTTCTGCTTGCCGCCGTTTTTACCGTCAGCGCGGCGGCGATTCACTACTTTTTTTACGGCCTGATCTATTTGGGGATGTTTGCGGTGTTACTGGCGATCAAGCTGGGCTGGGTTTACCGCAGCGGCGGCTGGTCCATGCTTAAGGCGCTGTACCGGAACTTTCTGCTCAAAGGAGTGATCTTTGGCCTCTTTTTCGGGCTGCTCAGCTTCTATTGGCTGTCCCTGTATTTCGGCAGCATCTTGATGGATGCGCAGGTGTCCCAGAACAACATCAATGTGGTCGACACCTTGTCCCTTTTCAGCAGGAACAGCAGCCTGGTCAATGTGCTGTACTTCATCAGCTACTGGTGGCCGATGTTTCCGCTGGAGCGCTTGCCGCTCTCCTTCTACGTTGGCGGCGGCGTGCTGCTGGCGCTGATCGCCCTAAGCATGCTGACGGCGTCACGCCGGTTTTCCATCATTTTGATGTTTACGCTGCTGACGATGGTGTTTGCGCTCGTGGCGACAGGGGTTAAAATCCCGTTGTTTGCCAAGGCGTTTGTCCTGCTGGTGACCAAGACGCCGATCGTCGGCACGATGTTCCGCGACCCGAACAAAATCGTCGGGCTTCTTGCCGTCAACTTCAGCGTGCTTTTGTCTTTTGGCGTCATCCGGGCGTTGGCATGGCTGAAGCCGCCGGGCTGCTCCCGCCTTGTGAAAGCGGCGGCGGTGCTGGCCGTGCTGGGCTGTTTATGGATTTATGTCAATCCGCTGCGCGAAGAGTTCATTAAAGGTTACTACAAGCCTGTGCAAATTCCCGCGGAGTACGGCGAACTGGCCGCCAAGCTGACCGATCCCAAGCAGACCGATGCCAAGCAGCTCGGGAGTAAGGCGCTTTATTTCCCTATCGCCGACAATATGATTCAGAGCTATAACGGTGTGGCCACACCGGTGTGGAATCAAGGAAATACGTTTATGGAAAAAGCGACCGGCGACTTTCAGGTGTATTCTTCGCCCAAGAACACGTTGTTTCACCATGAGGGGAACGCGCCGAGCATTACGTACTATTTTAATTTTCTTCAATATTTGCTGGATAACGGGCTTAGCGGCAAGCTGGGCAAGCTGTTTGCGCCTTTTGGGATCGACCAGCTTGTCTATCATCAGGAATACGCCGGACAAGAAGAACGGCAGGCGTTTAACCAAGAGCTGCTGAAGATGCAGGAAGGCTTGGACAATACGTACAATAACCGGTACTTCTCATTGTATCGGCTGGAACACGCGCTGCCCTACATGTATGTCGTCCCGCGCAAGGTGGTGACGCCTTACGGTTTCAGCCGCATGGAAAGCTACAGCCATCAACCCGGTTTTGACTTCTCCAATTTTGCGGTGCTGTTTACCGGCTTAAACCCCTCGCTGCCGATCTTGCCGGCCGTGAACCAAGGGGATTATTTGGAGGCGGCTTCGTTTGACGATCTGCTGTTGTCCCAGCTTCCCGCCGAGTATTACCTGCGCCCGTTCGATGCCATCGAAGACGGGAACGCTTATCTGAAATGGTCGAAAACGCTGGTTTCCAACAATGATTGGCTATGGTATTTGGCCTCGCAAAATATCGGCAATTATCCCTTTGACATGGACCTGAACGCCGGTACCGCCGTTACCTTTGCCACCAGCAAGCTGGATGTCGCACCTTATATGATGGACCGGGTCAAAGGGAAAACGGTGCTTGATCTTAACGGCATGCTGAGCGAGAAGCGATTTTTTACCGCCGATAACCCGGACCTGTTCAAAATCGAGGCGGTCTCCTCAAGTTCGGCGGAGCGGTTGCCCAAACTGTACGGAGAGATTATGAAGGGAGAACCGAAGAACATCTGGCAAGTGGCCAAATCGGGTTTGCTGGAGGCGAAGGAAAACAACCCTTATCAATTTTCCATTACGGCTTCCGGCAAGGGGACAAACCAATTGCATTTCAAGGTCCGTTTTTATGATGAAAATAAAAATGAGCTCGGCATCCATTATGTCGTCGCCCCCACGACGGAAAGCGACTTTGACGGGGCCCGCTTTTACGGGGAGTTTATCACGCCGCCCGGCACCACGCGGATGCGGATCGACCTGCTGACCCGGCAGCGGCCAGAGCAAAATACCTATTGGCGGATTCATGCGATTGAGCTGGCCGATCTCGGGGCGTATAAGAAACCGAACACTTTTGTCATGCATAAAACGCTGGACAAGCAGCAGCTATCGCGGATCTACGCGCGGGTGCTGGTCAACAAAGCGGGGGGGAGCATCCGTGTTACATTGCCGGACGGGACGGTCGATGTGCCGACCAAAGACGACAGCATCAATCAGTTTCAATGGGTGGACTTGGGGCAGCATCTGCTGCCGCAAGGGGAGGTGAATGTTTCGGTAACCAATGTCCAGGGATTTAATGCCGTCAATACGCTGGCGATCGTTCCTGACGAGAAGCGGGAGGAACTGGCGCTTCCTGTGGAGGGGGCGATCGAGCGGGCCAAGCTGTTTGTGGTGCTGGAGGCGGAGCACGATTTTATGGGATTGGGGAACGTGCAAAGCGAACGGGCATACCCGAAATTGAGCTTGGGCCGCGGGATCAGCTACCAGGACGGGGAGCTGCGCAGAACCGTGGAAATTTTGCGGGACGGCGATTATTCGGCGGCGCTGCTGGCCAATTTGCCGTCCGGCCACCGCGGCAAGCTGACGGTAACCTTGACCAATCAGGCGACCGGAGAAGTGATTAAACGCACCGTACAAGCAGCAAGGCCAAGTATACTACGAGCAGAGGATACGGTGGTCGAAACCGACCCTTTGCGGGAAACCTTCACCAAAAAGCTGCTTCGCTTGCCCGCGGTCCTGGCGGATTACCGGCGCCATGAAATCCGGAATTTGCATTTGGCTAAAGGAACTTACACGCTGTCGATCGTTTTCGACAGTTCGGTTCCGTCGCTAAGTTCGCCGGCGGATTTTCAGGCGCCGAAGCAAGCATCCGGCCAAGCGGTGCCCGCTGTGGCGGATGCGCCTTCCAATGCGTCGTCCAACGCTCCGTCCAATGCTCCGTCCAATGTGCCGACCAATGCGCCGTCCGATGCTCCGTCCAATGTGCCGTCGGATGCGCCGGTGCATGCGGAAGAAGCGTGCGTCCGTCTCCCGCTGGGCCGCTCGGAGCTGAAAACAGCGGCGGACCAGCTGGAAATCCGCTATTCTCCCAGCGCTTCCTGCGCCTGGTATACCTATGAATCCGGCTTGATGCCCGCAGAAGCGAATGGGGAGTACCTGGTAAGCTTTGACGCTGTATCGGAGAATGCTCCCGGCCGGCATTTGAAAGTGGTGTTTTTTAACGATCAAGATGAAGTGCTTGCCACTTCTTACGTTGATGAAGTCGAAGAGAGCTACAAAAACAAGTGGAACCATTATGAGCAGATTTTTACCGCGCCCGAAGGGGCGGCGGGGATGCGGATTCAAGTGCTGGCGAAGGGGGATCGCCGTGACAAAGGATTTTTCCGGATGAAAAATTATTCGGTCATTCCGTATAAGGACATGATTCTGCTCGATCAATTCATTCTTTTTGAAGGGGACGGCAGCGAACCCTTTTTCACCTCTCCGCCGCATCCGCCCGAGGTGACGGTTCAGCGCGTAGATGCGATGAGCCGCAGGTTCACGCTCCACAATCCGCGGCATGAGCAGGTGCTGATCAATGAGAGCGAATCGCCCCATCCACTGTGGGAGCTTGAACTAAGCGGAGAGAAGCAACGGGCGCGCATCGCCGTTAACGGGGTAACGACCGGGTTCATCACGAGCGGGAGCGGAAGCGGCAGGATCGTCGTGATTCTCCGCCGCTTCTATCAGATTGGAATCGTCTTGCTAGTGTTATGCCTGTCGGTTGGTGCGGTATGTATTTTTGCACTGGGCGGGTTGTTCCTCCATAAGGACTATAAACAAGGCCAAAGGCGGTTTTTTAGTAAAGCCTTATAAAGCGTACTTGTACCCGGCCCCCCATACGGTCACAATGTGACGGGGATTTTTCGGGTCGGGTTCGATTTTTTTGCGCAAGCTGGAAATATGCACATCGATGGTGCGGTCCAAGTAGGCGCGATCGCTGCCCTTAATCCGGTCGAGCAGTTCGTTGCGGGTGAAGACCTTGCCGGGGGAGCTGGCCAACTGCTTCATAATTTCAAATTCAATATTCGTCACTTCGATCTCTTCGCCGTTTACAAATAAGCAGCGTCTGTACTCGTTTACGGCGATTTCGCCCTTTTTGGCCGTAACGGGCGAGGCGCCTGGCGATTCGCGGGCGGCCTGCGATCTTCTGAGCAGCGCTTTGATTCTGGCGTCCAGCTCCTTTAGGCTGAACGGCTTGCACAGAAAGTCGTCCGCCCCGTTTTCGAGCGCGCGAATCCGTTCATCAAGCAGGGTGTTGGCCGAAATCATCAGAACCGGTGCGGAAGTATGGGCGTGAAGCGCCCGGACCAGCTCGTTGCCGTCCATCCCGGGCAGCATCAAGTCGATGATGATCACATCGGGCTCATCCTGCTTCAGCATTTGCATCGCTTCCCGGGAATGATAGAAGCTATTCACCCGGTACCCGTTCTCTTCAAGGAAGAGAGCGATCATGTCGGTTAGATTTTTCTCATCATCAACAAGTAGTACTTTGGTACTCATTCATAAGTCACCCTCCTATTCTATGAAATAATAAAGGAAAAATTAATATTTGCAATATACAAAATTACAAAAATGATTAATATTTGAAATAATGTGACAATCATCAATTTAAAGGTGGGAGAAAAAATGCGTCTAATTTTATTGTCAGGCGGTGCGGGGAAACGGCTATGGCCTTTGTCGAACACGAACCGCCCGAAGCAGTTTTTGCCCGTGCTGCGGCATGAGGGGAAAGCGGAAAGCATGCTGCAGCGGGTTTGCCGCCAGCTTTCCGGCGCGGGGCTAGGGGAGGCGTTGTTGTTCTCGGCCGGCCTCGGACAAAGGGAGCTGATTCAAGGGCAGGTTGGCGATCTGGCGCCGATTCTCGAGGAACCGGAGCGCAGGGACACCTTTCCGGCCATCAGTTTGGCCTCCGCCTACTTGCACAGCAAGGAAGGCTGCGATCCGGACGAAATCGTGGGGGTTATGCCGGTCGATGGTTATGCGGAGGATTCCTTTTTTCAAGCCTTGGGCAAACTGCCCGGCGTGTTGGCGGGCGCTGGCGCCGATCTGGCGCTTTTGGGCGTGGCTCCCGACGCGCCTGCGGATAAATTCGGTTATATTGTCACGCAGCAGCCGGCCGAAGCGGACGGAAGCTTGCGGGTGCGAGCGTTTGTGGAGAAGCCTTCCGCGGCTAGGGCCCAAACGTTGATTGACGAGGGCGCCTTATGGAACTGCGGAGTGTTCGTGTTTCGGCTTGGATTTCTGCTTGATGCGCTTAGGCAAAGGGGCCTGCCGGCGGATTACGATGAGCTGCTCGGCATGTATAAGCTGCTTCCGCGCCAAAGCTTCGACATCGAGGTGGTGGAACGAACGAAGCGCATTGTAGCCGTTCCTTATCAAGGCCGCTGGAAGGATATCGGCACATGGAATTCGCTTTCGGAAGAAATGGAGCAGCAGGTCAGCGGGAGCGGTTATGTCTGTCCGGATTCATCCGGCACCCGGATTGTCAATGAGCTGGATATCCCCGTGGGCGTATGGAGAGTGCCCAACATTGTCGTGGCCGCGGGACCGGACGGTATTCTGGTCACCGACCGGGAAGCGTCGGCCGGCATTAAAGATCTAGTGGCTCAAGTCGAAATCACCCCCCGTTTTAAAGAAACCGGGTGGGGCCGGAAGACGGTGTTGATCGCAAGACACGCGGGCGAAACGGAATCGTTGACCAACCGGGCCGTGATTTCCGCAGGCCGTTTTATCGGTTATCATGAACATGGGCGGCGCAAAGAAATCTGGATCGTGATTGCCGGCGCGGGCGAAGCGTGCATTGACGGCCAAACGTTTCCCGTAGAGGCGGGAAGCGTTGTTGTCGTTGAGCCCGGCATGAAACATGCGCTGTTGGCGTACAGCGATCTGGAGTTGATCGAACTGCAAATCGGCCGAAAAATCGAAGACAGCGACATGATCCGTTATGCCGATCCTTGGATGGCGAAGGAGGGAAAGGGGGAAGAGCAAAACCATGAGGTGCCGGCCAGGCGGTAAAACCGGACAAGCGGTTGGCGAATGAGAGAAAACATGGCTGAGGAACAACAGGACATCGATACGTACTACTTGGAGTCATTTCAGGAAGGTATCCTTAAATGCGACACTAGGGGGACGATCGTGTTTATGAACCGCAGGCTCAAAGATTTGTTCGGCTTGGAAGAGATGACGGGGCAGGATATTACGGCTTTTACCAAAGCGATGGATGCGAACGTTCCGCAGGAGGACCATAAGCTTACCAAGACCATACAAGCGTTTCGAAAAGGAGATGTGAACGGAAGGCAGGGGAAGTTTCTATATGTCCAAGGACCTAGGCGTTTGTTCTCGTTTTATGTAAGCCCGGTATTGGATACCGCGCAAACGGCGTGTTACGGGTATTTATTGGTATTTCGGGAATGCGGCGAAGAAGAGGCGGCCGATCCGCAGAGACGCGAAATGATCAGCGTGGTCTCCCACGAATTAAGGACACCTCTGACGACGCTGCTGGGCTATGTGGAAATGTTGATGCAGTACGATATTTCCGCGGAGAACAGGCGGCGTTACATGGAAATCATTTTTGCGGAAGGAAACCGGTTGTCCCATCTGCTTGAGGATGTTTTGGACAGTGAGCGGCTGGAATCGGGAGGGTATAACTATCATAAAACTTATGTACCGCTGATTGAACTCATTCATGAAGTGACCGAACGGTGGAATTTGAAATCATCGCATCTTATCGAGGTAGACTCCGAGGTTGAAGACGTTTTTATCTACGCGGACCGGTTTAGAATGTCTCAAGTCTTTGACAATTTAATCAGCAATGCGATTAAATATTCTCCCGGCAAACCATCAGTACTCATCCGAATCGCGGAAGAAGCAGGCTATTATATCATCGAGGTTACGGATTACGGAATAGGAATTCCCGCGGAGATGCATGCGCGGCTGTTCGATAAATTTTATCGAGCCGGCCATTCGGGTTCCCGTCAAATTAAGGGCAGCGGCGTGGGCCTTTATGTCGTCAAAAAAATTGCAACAGACCATGGAGGGACGATTAGCGTAACTTCGGAAGTGGGGCGGGGAAGCACATTCCGCTTGCGAATGCCCAAACCCGTTCATTTGGATTAAGTGGTGTTACCTAATTTATAGCGCAAAAACCCAAAACGTCGCTTGACCAAACGATCATGAGAAACTCCTGCGAAAAGCGCAAAACATAAGGGCAAAAAATGCCGCTATTCCGGCGATATCCGTCAATTTGAGAGAAATAGAGACGATTTATGCCGCTATTGTCTTCAGTCGCAAGGAAACGCCCGCGTTCTGGACCCTTCACAAGCGAATAAGAACCAAAGATGCCGCTAATGGGTATGAACATGCCCGGCTCCGGATAATAAGCACATAAATTACCGCTATTTTGAAGACCGCGTTTGGTTCGCTCCAGCAGCCGACTGTCGAATACCTGTTTTCTAGGTTGAGCCTGCTTAATTATATACATATAAAAAAACAAAAAAGCCTTCTGTTCGGTAGCTGGCTGCCATCCTTGCGGGAAGGCCCTTTAGCTTTGCGTCGCTGCCTTTCGACAGGTTTGCCGTTTATCGTAGCCGCTTTTTTCACAAAAAACATCGTATCACGATTCCATAAAACATGCAATCCATTTCCTGGTAAGCCGGGTGCGCAAAATTTCTCTTGCCACTCTTGGAATATTAAGGTATGATAGTATCCTTCTTGCAAAATCGCCTTGACTGAAGTGGACGGGTCTGCCCGTCTATGAGGGGGTAAACCCCCTCTAAATAAGCTTATCGGAGGTGTTTAACCGGATGCTTTATTTCACGCTGGCTTCCAAAGCCTATGCCCGCAATTTGCAGTACCGCGGAGCCCATATGGTGCACAACCTCGCGAGCGCGATGTTTGGATTTATGTATGCGTGCATCTGGATCGGGTTGGGGAAGGACCACCCGCTGGGAGAGTACGGAACGCAGGGAATGGTGAATTATATCGCCTTCACCCAGGCGTGTCTCTGGATCACCAGCTTCATCACGAACGGGCTCGGCATCCCCCAATCCGTCAGGACCGGGCAAATCGCGCTTGATCTGATGCGTCCCGTCCATCTGTTCAGCCATACGATGGCCAGGGAATGGGGACAGATCGCCTACCAGTTCATTTTCAAATCCATCCCGATTTATCTCCTGTATTTCTTCATTTTTTCATTGCAAATTCCAAATCAATGGACCGCCGTGTTGTACACCGTGTTAGGGTTGCTCGGGGCCTCCTATCTGTCGATCTGCATCAATTATTTGATCGGCGTAAGCGCCTTGTGGACGATGGAATCGTCCTGGCTCTATTGGGCCAATAGCGCGCTGATCAATTTGCTTGCCGGATTTTTCATCCCGCTGGAATGGCTGCCCGGACCGCTGGAAAACCTCGCCTGGCTATCGCCTTACCCTTACCTGCTCTATGTTCCCACAACGATTTATCTTGGAAACGGAAGCGGCTCCGCCTTATGGGGAACGCTGCTTTGGTGCGTCCTGATGACTGCTTGCTGCTTGCTGGCAACCCGGCTGCTGCGGCGGAAAGTGGAGGTGCAGGGCGGATGAACGAGAGGAAGGGGCCTGGCGCTGAGAACGGGCAAAAGCCTGATAGAGGGCAAAAGCCCGAGAAAGGGCAGAAGCCAAAGAACGGGCGGAAGCCTAAGAGCGGGCAGAAGCTTAAGAGCGGACAGAAGCCTATGAGCGGACAGAAGCCTATGAGCGGTATAGACGGCACACACGAAATGAACGATGACATTAGCGGCAGCGGCGGACGATTCTCGAAGGTCACTGCCGGCCCGGCCCGGTCCGCCGGCGCGAAGCCGACGTCTTGGCTGAACCTGTACCGGCTGCTGATCCGTACGAGCATAAAAAGCCGGATGCAGTACAAATTCAATTTTGTGCTGGGTACGGTACTGGCCGCGTTGATCCAGATTTCCGAGTTTCTGATGATCGCGATCGTTCTGGACAAGTTCGGTGTAATACAGGGCTGGTCGGTTTACGAGATCGGGTATTTGTTTGCGGTGATGACGTTGTCCAGAACGCTGTACCGCACGTTTGCCGAGGAGGTGCACCATCTGGAAAAATACCTGGTTGGCGGAGAGCTCGACCAGCTATTGACGCGGCCGATGCCGGTGCTGCTCGCTTTAATGCCGCAGAACTTCCGGCTGATGCCCGGCGAACTGCTGCAGGGCGGTTTCATCCTGTGCTGGTCGCTCGGCGCGATGATGCATAGCGGACAAGTCGGCTGGACCGCAGTGCCGTTTACGCTGTTCATTATCGTTACCGGCGCGGTCATTTTGTTTTCTATCGGACTTGCTACGGCTACGCTCGGTTTCTGGACGACCCGCATCAGCGAACTGCAAAACTTCACCGAGGATGCCGCCCAAACGGCGGCGCGATACCCGCTCACCTTGTATCCGAAGTGGATGTCCTCGTTATTTTTGTTCGTGATCCCGGTCGGCTTTGTGAATTATGTACCTTCGCTCTATATTTTACGGGGCGAATGGGGGCCGTGGATCCTTGCGGCGACGGCGGGGGCGGCAGCGGTATGCTTAGCCGCAAGCCTGCGGTTCTGGCTGTTCGGCATCACGAAATACCAAAGCACGGGAAGCTAAGCGCAGGGAGAGTAAGAACGGAAGGCCTTAAGTACAAGGAGCTAGTGCGTACGAGTAAGTGAAGGCGTGCTGCGTATAAGTCAGTGAAGGCGTGCTGCGTATGAGTCGGTGAAGGCATGCTGCGTATAAGTCAGTGAAGGCATGCTGCGTAAGAGTAAGCGAAGGCATACAGGACGAAAAGGAGGAGCGGCTTATGATCGAAGCCAGCCATTTATATAAGGAGTTCAAAACACCCGTCGTGCGGGAGGGAAAGCTGTCCGGCCTGCGTACGCTGTTTTCGCGGGAATACCGGCTGAAAGAGGCGGTCCGGGGCATCAGCTTCAACATCGAGCGCGGGGAGTTTGTCGGTTATATCGGTCCCAACGGCGCAGGCAAGTCGACGACGATCAAGATGCTCACCGGCATTTTGCATCCGACCTCAGGCACGGTTATGATCGGCGGCCTCAATCCCCATCGCGACCGGCGGCGGGCCGTCCGCAGGTTGGGCGTCGTGTTCGGACAACGCAGCCAGCTGTGGTGGGATTTGCCCGTGAAGGATTCCTACGACATCCTGGCGGAAATGTACGGCGTAAGCCCGGTGGAAAAACGGGAGCGCCTGGACCGGTTTGCCGAGCTGCTGGACCTGCGCGAATTTTGGATGACGCCGGTGCGCAAGCTGTCGCTGGGCCAGCGGATGCGGGCGGACATTGCGGCCGCCATGCTGCACGATCCGGATTTGCTGTTCCTCGATGAGCCGACGATCGGCCTTGACGTGCACGCCAAACGCAACATCCGCCAGTTTTTGCAAACCTTGAACAAGGAATTCGGGAAAACGATCCTTCTTACCACGCACGACATGGACGATATCGAGCAGCTCTGCAGCCGTGTGATGGTGATTAATCACGGGCAGCTCGCCTACGACGGGACGATCCGCGCGCTGCGGGACATGATCGGCCTGCCGACGGTCATCCGCGTAAAGTTCCGGGGCGGGTTTCGGATGCCGGAGGGGTGGAGAGAGGCGGGACATGTTGCCTCGAACCCGGGGGAAGGGATCAAGACGCGGCATGTTGCCTCGAACCCGGGGGAAGGGATCAAGGCGCGGCATGTTGCCGGGAACCAGGAGGAAGGGTTCGAGGTACGGCATGTTGCAGGTTCCCCGGATGGCGCTGCCTCGGCCGGATTCGTTCGGGCGACGGCGGGTCCGCAGGCCGTTCGGGCCACGTTCGACCCGTCCGGCCTGCCGTTTCGCGTCACGGGCATAGAGGAGAACACGGTCGTCATCGAAGCCGACCGGCGCGAGATCGGGACCATGGAGATCATCCGGGAGCTTGGCGGCTGGGGAGAAATCGACGACGTCGACATGGAGGAGCCCGATTTCGAGGAGGTTATCCGCAGCTTTTCGGCGTCGTAGGTATCGCTGAGCTGCTGCTGGCAGTGGCAAAACGAGCTAAAAGGGCTAATAAGGTCCGCAGTATCCGTTGCATGCTACAGATTACACTAGTGTTTGCCCCGATACTTTTCAGATTTCCCGCAATTGCTAGGTTTTCGAGCCGATATTACACCTGCTGAGAATCTAAACGGTTGTAGCAGCTGCTATTTTACGAAAAAAGATCTTTTTAAAGGCTCAAAACCGAGATCAGTGCTTGACAAAATAACTGTCTTGGTATCCCTGCATGCTGCTTTGCACGATTATTCCTTTTGTTCAGGGGGGAGAGGGTGAGGGCTAATCACGGTCCTTTCATTTTCCCGGTGTCTTGCCTATTCCTCCCTTCAGGTCTGCTTCACTTCTCCAACCCCTCCTTCTCACAAGCCTGTCTAACGATCTGGAACTAATGATCTGGAACTAATGATCTCGAACAAGTCCGCTGCTCCCAAACCTATTTTCCTCTCCTAAATTCTCTTCCTCTCTGCTTCCGGATCAAATGGGATAATCGTGCAAAGCGTCCGGACAGCGGATGTTGATCTGCTCTAATCTGAGTCAAATAGCCGGGTTTTAGCTAAATAAGCGCTATGGCAACCGTTAGAATAGATCTTCCGGCCGGGGAGGTGGATAGATACAGCCAATCTCCCATAAACTATGTTCGCTCGGAGGGAAAATTAATGAAGAAGCAGGCTATGAGTTGCGAAGTGATAGTTACGAAGTGGTAGTTACTAAATGATAGTTACAAAGTGATAGGAGTGAAAACGTGAAGAAGATAGGGCATGTTACGTTGCTGGTGAAAAATTACGATGAAGCGATTGAGTTCTACACGAAGAAGGCGGGTTTCGTCCTGCTGACGGATAACGCGTTCGGAGGCGGGATGCGTTGGGTGACCGTCGCCCCGGCTCAAGATGCCGGAACGGCGATCGTTTTTGTCGAGGCCGACACGGCGGACAAAGCGGACAGGGTCGGCAGCCAGGCGGCTGGTCACGTTTTTCTGACCGTTCAGACTGAGGATTGCTATCGCGATTACGAGTATATGAAGGCAAACGGGGTCAAATTTTTCGGTGAGCCAAAGGAAGTGCCGTGGGGAATCGAGGCCGTGTTCGAGGATCTTTACGGAAATCGCTTGGACCTGGTCCAGCATAACGGAATGTAGGAATGTAGCAAAATGCAAGGCGGCCTTGGTTCGAATCGTTCGAGCCAAGGCCGCCTGTTTTTTTCGCTTATTTGATTTTGATCGTGTGAACGGCGGTGCCGGTAGCCCCGTCATTATCGGTGACCGTCAGCGTCACGGTGTAGGTTCCGGCGCGGTCAAAGCGATGCTTTACTTTCGCGCCGGACGCGCTGCCGCCGTCGCCGAACTGCCAGCTGTAGCTGACGATGCGGCCGTCCTCGTCCGAGGAACGCCTGCCGTCGAATTCAACCTGCTTTCTCTTCTGCGCGCTATTAGCGGCCTTGATCACGGCTTTGGGAGCCAAATTGTCGTCCGGGGGATTTTGCCCGGGGTCATCCGGGTCTTCCCCGGGATTTTCCCCGGGGTCCTCGCCCGGATCTTCACCCGGCGGGTTGCCGCCCGGCGCGGCGACGAACAATCGGCCCGGGGCCTGGAAGTCGCCGGCGTTCCCGGCTTCGTCCCGCACGCTGACGACGATCACTCCACCGTCAAGCACAAGCGCTGCCGGCGTAACATAAACGCCCTCATAATGCCCCGGGGCGGTTTCTTCCAGGGCGATTCCGTTGCCGCCGCTTTCCGCCAGCGCCACCGGCAGCTCGATGCGGAACGAGGCATCAAGTCCCGGAACGCTGTCAAAAGCTACGGTAAGCGGTTCGCCGGCGGTCAAATGCACGTCTTCGGCCGGGGAGAGGCCCGTGATTTCGGGCAGCTCGAGATCGACATAAACGGCCCGGGTGACCGTCGCTTCGTTACCGGCCCGGTCGGTAGCCGTGACCGTAACGATATTTTCGCCGGCATTTATCAAAATGCGGTGGGCGAAGGAGCCCGCGTCTCCGGCGGCAACCTCAGCGCCGTTAACGGTCAGCTTGCTCAGATAATCGTCCAACGCAGTACCGGCCACATTCAGCACCTCCGAATTGGTGCGGAATCCGTCCCGCGGCGATACGACGTCGAGCTGCGGCGCGTCGCTGTCAAGCGTCACCGTCAGCGGGAGCGAACGGTCGGTCGTTTTGCCGTTCACCACGACCTCCGCGCTCAGCTCGTTCGCGCCGGGATGCAGCTTGGTATTCAAGCTGAACCGCCCGTTCTCCACAGTCGCCGTACCGGCCGGTTCCGTGCCGTTGTACAGCTTAATCGTCGCTTCATTGGCCGGCGACGTTCCCGTTACGGCAATCGTCGGCTGGTTCGTAAAGGAGCCGGCCGCCGGCGAGGTAATCACCGGCGCGTTCACCGGGTAGCGGACAATGGCCCGGATCATAAAGTTGCCGTCCTCTTCCTTCGTCTGGCTCCAGACGCCGCTGACCCGTTGCCAGCTGCGGCCGGCGTTCGGACCGTTCTCATCGGAAGCCAAGCCCGGCGCGCTAGTGCCCGCCAACGTTTGGAGATACACGATGTAGAAATCGCCTTCGACCGTCACCGGCTCCGGCAGCGCAAGCGTCGTCCACTGGTCGTTGCGCAGCGCCGTGCCGTCAAACGGTCCTGCCAGCTGGCGGCCCGGCGAGCCGTCCGGTCCGGAGGCGTCGAATACCGCATACTGGAACGCCGTTCCGCCCGGTACGGGCCATTCCTCGTTCCAGAACCGGATGGAGGCGCCGGTCACTTGCGCCGCGCCGGATTCCGGCGTCATCCGCACCGCCCAGGCGTTGCCTGTGGAGTTAAAGGACCAGGCGTTTTCCGCCGTACCGTCATCGTAGCCGATTTCGCCCGGGAAGCCGATGAACGGCTTGAGCGCGAGCGATCCGTCGGCGCTGCCGTCCGGCGGCACGGTTACGGTGATCGTGCTGCTGTAATAGTCGCGCGCCGACACCGACAGCGTGTACGTTCCTTCCAACACTTCCAGCGAGAAGCCGCCGTCCTCACCGGTGCGCAGTGGGGCGATGGCCGCGTCCTCAAGCACGATTACGGTAGCGTCCGCGATCGGCTCGCCGCTGCGTTCGTCGCTAATCGTACCGGCGATTTGCCCCTTCGGGATCGCCTGCAAATTGAAGTTGGCCTTCGCGCTCTTCTGATCTTCAATCGAGACCGGCAGCGTTTGCGGATAAAAGCCGTAGGCTTCCGCCTTGAGCGTATAGTTGCCGGCCACATGGGTCAGGCTGTATTTTCCGGTCGCGGGGTCCGTTTTCACGGAACGTCCCGTTTCCACCACCGTCACGGTCGCGCTGGCCGGCAGGCTGCTGACGCCGGCTTCGCCGCTCCCCTGCGCTTTGCCGACAGCGGCATTATATTCGCTTTTGGTGGTGCGGATCAGCTTGTAGGCGGGACCGGGTTTGTCGGCCTTGGATTTTTGCGGGGTGATCTCGTCAACCACGTCTTGGGCAGCCTTCGTTGCCGGCGTATGCACGCTGAGCACCTGAACGTTGTCGATATACCAGCCCGCCTTGGCAACACTGTTATCCGTCTTCAGCCGGAAGCGGATTTTCGCCGTTCCGCCGGCATATTCGTCCAGGCTGTAGTATACGGGGCTCCACTGCTTGCCGTTCGTGCTGTGCGAAAATCTGCCCAGCTGGGCCCAGGTCGCGCCGCCGTCGGAGCTGGCTTCCACGTATCCGAAATCATAGCTACTTTCGATTTCAAACCAGTGGTCGAATGCCAGCGTGGCATTGTCCACCCCGCTCAGATCGATGGCTGGGGACACGAGCGAGTAATCCGCTCCATTCGCGTAGGTATCGTCAAGATCCGTGCCCCAGACGTTCGGGGGAGATACGGCGCTGCTCGGGCCGGGGGCGGACGGTGTGCCGCGTTCCCATTCGTCCTGCGTGCCGCTGTGGGTCCAGCCGCCGTCGTCGACGCCGTCAAAATCGTCGCTGAACAGGCTGACCGGACGTTCGATCGTCAGGGCGATTTCATTTGATTTTTCGCTTTCGTTGCCGCTGTAATCGATTGCGGCGACGGCGTAGTAATACGTGGCGCCGGTCGCGGTGGAAGCGTCCGTATAAGCCGTTTCCGCCGTCGTGGCGATCGCTTCGTAGCCCGTTCCCGAAGCTTCGGAGCGATACACGGTGTATTCCTTCACGTCTTCATCGGCCGGGGCGGACCAGGAAAGCTCCGCGCTGCCGACGAAATTGACGGAACCGCTAAGCCCGCCGGGAGCCGCCGGAGCCACGTCGTCCGGAGCTTGCAGCGACAGGTCGTCAAGATACCAGCCGGCTTTTTGTACCGAACCGTCGGACGTTAAATTGAATTGCAGATAAACCTGCTGGCCGGCATAGGGGCGAAGGTCGATATATTGCGTCTTCCAGCCGCCGCTCGTTCCCGTAAATTCGGCCACCGGCGCGAAAGCGTAATCGCTCTCCTCGGAAGCGATATACACCGTGCCGTAATCCCGGTTGTTTTCAAGATCGTACCAATGTTTAAAAGAAAGCAGCGCCCCTTCCGGGCTTCCGGTCAGATCGATCGGAGGCGCCAGCAGGTAGGAGTTGGCGTTCGCGGAATAGGTGCCGCTCAGGTTCGTGGCGTACACTTTTTCCCCCGAATAGGCGCTGCCCGGGCCGCTGACCGGCGCTCCCCAGGCCCATGTGTTTCCCGTTCCGCCGGAGGCGTACCCGATCACACCGGACTCAAAATCCTGCTCGTATCCGGGCTGAATCCCGGCCGACACGGTCACGGAATACGGGGCGGTGTCAAAGCCGTTGCCCCCGTAATCGCTGACCCTGATGTAATATTCAAGCCCCGCGGTTCCGACCAGGAAGGACGGGACGGTGGCTTCATAGACGCCGTCCTGGCTCGTTCCCGACACGCGCTTCGCAGGCAGGTATAAATAATGCTCGGTTCCCGCCTCCCGGGCGTAAAATTCAACCGAAGTCACGGCGACATTATCGGCCGCATGGGCGGTTAACGTTACGTCGAAACCTTCATATATTAAAGAAGGCGGAGTATGCTCCAGCACCGGTTCTTCGAAATCGTCGCCGGCGGTTGCGACCCGGCCGGACACCGTTCCGACCCCTTCGAGCACGGAACCGACGGCGTCCAGCGCGTTGACGATGCCATGGCCGTATCCGTTGTTCGGCGTGTTCGGGAACTGGCTGTCCGTGCGCGGCGTCGCCGTGCCGGTGAGGACTTCTTCGAGCTGGTCGACCGTCAGCGAATGGTTGGCCTGCAGCAGCAGCGCGGCGATCGCGGTCGTATGCGGGCCGGCCATCGAGGTGCCGTTCCAGCCGCCTTCATAACCGCCGCCGGGTACGGAGGAGCGGATGTTGACGCCCGGCGCGGATACCTCCGGCTTGATCTCGCCGTAAGGCGAGGGGCCAAGCAGGGAGAAATCGGCCAGGTTGCGGTTGATGTCCGTCGCCCCTGTGGCGAATGCCTCCGGATAGTTGGCCGGATTGGCGACGGAACCGGGACCGCCCGGATTGGTGAGAGTCGTATTTCCGGCCGAAAATTCGGGGAAGATCTGGGCGTCCCGCCAGGCTTGCACGATCGGGCGGAACCATTCGTCCACCCCCGAGCCCCCGCCCCACGAGTTGTTGACGACGTCGGGAGCCAGTTCGGGATGGAGATTCCCCTGCGCATCCACTGGAGCGAGCAGCCATTGCCCGCCGTCCAGGATAATGGCGTCGGTGGTCGACGGGTTGAAAATGCGCACCGCGATCCATTTTGCCCCGGGCGCTACGCCGATTTGGTTCGAGCCGTCCGGCTCCGATCCGACCATCGTGCCCATCGTGTGGGTGCCGTGCCCGTCGGCGTCCGCCGGGAGCGTGGCGTGGCTGTGCGGATCGTACCAGTTCAGCTCGGGGTTGACGATGTTTCCGGCGGCGTCAAACCCGCGCCACTTAGCGCGTAAAGCCGGGTGGGTGTATTCCACGCCGCTGTCGAGATTGGCGACGACGATCCCCGTCCCGTCGATGCCTTGGGCCCACACCTCGGGGGCGTTGACCTGGGCGATGTTCCATTCGACGCTGCTCGGCTTGACGGCTGCCGCTCCGGCGTGATCGGCCGCGGCATCCTTGACGGATGTTCCTTGACCGGCCGCCGCCTCCTGTTTGTCGATTTCCACCTTATCCAGAAACCGCTCTTCGTTGGGCAGAATCTTTTCTACCTCTGGAAACAGGGCGATTTGGTCAAGCACTTCTTTTGTACTTGTCACCGCCATGGCGTTTACGATAAAGTAGCTTTTGTAATCCTTAACCTCTCCGGACTTTTGCTCCTGCCTCAAATAGTTTTCCAGGCTGAATTGGGTGCGGGAAGCCGTTTCGCGCAGGGCGCTGATGACGGAGGTCCGGGCCGACAGCTTGGCGGCCGAAGGCGTCGCTTTTTGGGTTGCGGCTTTTTGCAGGGCCAGCTTGGAAACGGAGGCCGTATCGGTCTGTTCTTTTAATTTGACAAGATAAGTCACGTAATCGTCCTGCTTGAACTGCGTCGTGAGCTTGTCATCGATCTTGGCTTCGGCAATTTGCGGCGAGCTGGATTTTAAACTGGTGCTGGCCGCAGCGCCGGCGTTTTCGGCATAGGTCGCAGGAACAAAAGTAAGCACAAGGAGGATCGACATACCGAGTGAGAAATTTTTACGGAATCTTTTGAATCGGATCAACTTCTTCACTCCCTCTTCTAGGTTAATGGTTCCTTTGGAACATCCTCTTGTGGCAGCCCGGAGAATTGCCGGCTGTCAGTTAAAACCGGAGACGACCTGAGAGACTTGCGAAAAAAAGACGGACATTTATCGTAATTCCAAGCATCACCTCCTTTCATGGGAGAAAAGTTAACACTAGTTGCCGTTGAGTTGAGAAAGAGAGCCGCTTCGGGCAGCGGGGAGCAAACGCTTGGCGGTCGGGCCCGGTTTATACGGCAAGCCGGATTAGAACATAACCAAAACGTGAAGCGGAAAACAGTGAGGTATCGGCGATAAATTCAAGCCTTCGTTGAACTACCGATGGGGTTAAGGTCGGTTGAATTATAAATTCGATAGGAAAAGTAGGTTATTTTCAATAAAAAATAAAAATAGGTAAATACTGGCTTGTTTTGAAAATAGTATATCTATGAAAATGAAAATGCACAAGTAGAATTTTATGAAAATATACATATACTCATAGAAAAATAGGAATATTTTACTATATTATTTGGCATCTAGCTGAATTTGTATGTTAGCTATATTGACATATGGTGCTTTTCGTTTTACATTAATTACAAAATGATATCGCGCGAATGAGGGTCATGGGAGAGTCCGCTTTGGAGGCGGCACCGAAGGAGCAAATAGCCGGCCATGCGGGGCGGCTTTGAATCTCTCAGGTACAAGGACCATGGCCTGACGCGACTCTGGAGAGAGCGAAAGCCACCCAAGGGGTACGTGGTTCCGGCCAACGGAAGCATCAAACTCTCAGGTAACGGGGACAGAGAGAAGGCAGCAAGCCTTTTTTCTGTCCTTTGTGGTGCTTGGAGGCAAGTATCGGCTTCCTTATATCGCTGGAAAAACTGCCGCTAAACGCGGTCTGCCGTCCTTGAATATACGTCGATATACGTTTTTCTTATCATGAAGTTGGTACATAGCAGCATACTCGGCATCGAATCTTGAATTCAGCCTGGCCCAAGCCTTCGCTTCGGTGCTGAAAACCGACCTTTTTGAACACGTACTAATAGGGAAAGCTGAAAGTAAGATTTTTGCGAAATGGTGAAAACAAAGATATGGGGAACGGGGAAGATGACCATGCGGTTTAAAAATGTATTTTCGATTATTGGTCCGGCGATGATTGGACCGTCCAGCTCCCATACCGCGGGGGCGGTACGGATCGGGCGTTTTGCGCGGCAGCTGTTGGAAGAGGTGCCCGCCGAAGCGCATATCTGCTTCTACGGATCGTTTGCGGAAACGTATCAGGGGCATGGCACGGATCTGGCCGTCGCCGGCGGGATATTGGATTATCGCACGGATGACGAGCGCATCCGGGAGTCGCTGCAAATCGCGGAAGAAACGGGGATAAAGCTTGACTTTACGACCGGCGTTCAGCCGGGGGTCCATCCCAATACGGTAAAAATCGCACTGGCCGGCGAAAACCGCAAGGTCGAGGTGACGGGCGCGTCGATCGGCGGCGGGAACATTGCGATCCAGGGCATCAACGGGTTTGAGGTCAAGTGTTCGGGCGAGCTGCCGACGCTTGTGATCGAGCATGCCGACCGCCAGGGCATGTTGGCCGGCATCACGGCGCTGTTCAGCCGGGCGGACGTGAACATCGGCTATATCATAACCGACCGGAAGGGCAGGACCGAAGAAGCCTTGACCGTCGTCGAGGCGGATGGGGCGATTCCGGGCGCGCTCATCGAAGCGGTCGAAAAGCTTCCGCACGTGAGCCGGACGGCTTACATCGATTTAACGTAAAGCGTTTGACATCAAAGTGAAGGGGTAGATAAACATGCGTTTTCGGAATTTGCGGGAGCTCGTCGTTTTGTGCGATAAGGAGGCCCTGACGATTTCGCAGGTGATGCTGCAGGATCAGGCGGCGGAAAGCGGCCAGAGCGAAGCGGAAATCATGGCGGCGATGGCTGAGTATTATCAAATTATGAAGGAAGCGGTACGCCGAGGATTGACGGAGGAAATTACCTCGACGAGCGGGCTGACGGGCGGCGATGCCAAAAGGGTGAACGAATACCGCGGCAGCGGGGAGCCCGCCGCGGGGGACATCGCCTGTCAGGCCATGGCTTACGCTTTGGCGGTCTCCGAGGTCAACGCCTCGATGGGGCGGATCGTGGCCACTCCGACGGCCGGCTCCTGCGGTATCATCCCGGGGGTGTTCGTCAGCGCGCAGGAACGTTTTGGCTGGGAGGATGAGCATCTGGTGCGAGGTTTGTTCTGCGCCGGGGCGATCGGGTACGTCATCGCCAACAACTCGTTTATCTCCGGCGCGGAAGGCGGATGCCAGGCGGAAATCGGCTCGGCGATCGGCATGGCGGCGGGCGCGATGGTCGAGCTGCGCGGGGGAACGCCGGAGCAGGCGGTGCACGCCGTCGGTCTGGCGTTGAAAAATACGCTGGGCCTGATCTGCGATCCGGTCGGCGGTCTGGTTGAAATCCCCTGCATCGTCCGCAACGGCTTCGGGGCGGTCAATGCGCTGGCGGCCGCGGATATGGCGCTTGCCGGCGTGCGCAGCGCGATTCCGTCCGACGAAGTCATCGACGTCATGCTGGAGGTCGGCTCCGCGATGCCCAGCCGGCATCGGGAAACGGCCCAGGGCGGCCTGGCCCAAACGCCGACCGGCCGCAAAATCATGAAAGAGCTGCGAAACCGGAAAAAATAAGCAAGCAGAGTCCCGCCCTTTGTACGATAGGGCCGGGACTTTTTTGGTTGAGGTGTCCGTTACGGGAAGACTAGCCATTGAGGCGCTTTCGCAGCTAAACGTACGATAAAAACCAGGCGCCGCCAGGGGCCTGGTTTTTATCAAGTTAAATAACGTTATTCAGTCTCTTTATTATCCGGCAGCGCGATGTTCACCGGCAGAGTCGGGCGCTAACAGCCGGCTACAGCCAACAATTGATCTTAAAGCCTTGAAAATAGCGGAATAAATTCCCTCTATTTCTCTCAAATGGATGGATATCGCCGAAATAAAAAGAGTAATAACGCGCTAAAATCAACAACCAAATATTAATCAATAAAAAGCGAAAACGAGCAATAAAAAAACGCTCAACACGGAACGAGAAAAATTTTTAAAGGTTTTTTGCAAAAAATACCTTGCCATCCGTCTGTGGAAGGAGTAAAGTAAAAATCGACCAATTGACTATATTCTTATTTTGGTCAATCAGTCATTTTCGCGAGGGGAGGTGCTATGGGGATTGGCTCAAATCAACCGTCGGGAAATGGTGATTGAAGCCGCCGTGAAATGTTTTTCGCTGTTCGGCTATAAGGCGACGACGATGGATCAAGTGGCCAAAATCGCCAATGTAGCCAAGGGGACTATATATACATTTTTCTCCAACAAAGAAGAGCTGTTCGATGAAATTCTCCGTTCCATCATTGCGGAGATGAAGCGGCTCACGGCGCAAAAGGTGGATGAGAATAAGCCTTTTTTCGAGAATCTCTATCAAAGCATGGATGCCTTGCTGGAGTTCAGAAGCGAGCATGAGCTGCTGGCCAAATTGTTTCAGGAGGTGCGCAATTTCGGTACCCAGCAGGCGCGGGAAGGTTTGGAAAAAATCGAAAGCGCCATTCTGGATTATTTGGAGCGGCAAATCACGCTGGCTGGACAGCGCGGTGAAATTCATGCATTTGATCCGAAAGTGATTTCTTTCGTCATGCTGAAGCTGTACATAGCGTTAACGTTGGATTGGAACAAAAACCACGAGCCGCTGGAGAAGGAGCGAATCAAGGAATCCATGCGGATTTTTCTGGCGGGAGGCCTGTCGGCCGAGCGGCCGCGCATGAACCATTAACAGTTCAAACTTAAGTGAGATGATATTTGGAGGAGTAGAGGAAGATGGAAAAGCTAAGAGCACTGATACCCAGGTTGTTGATTTATGTTGCGATCGTTCTGCTCATTGCGGGCGGAATCTGGATCCTGAACTCGAACCAGATTACCTCCGGCAGCGAAAAAGAGAATCGCCCGACGGCGTTTATCGAGGCTGATCAATCGAGCGCGAGCTTTAAAGTCGGCGGACGGATCGTCGAGCTGCTGGCGGAGGAAGGCGATGAGGTGAAGAAGGGGGATATCCTGGCCCAAATCGAAAGCGATGAGGTCAAAGCCAAGGTATCCCAGGCCCAGGCGGCGGTGGCCGTGACCGAAGGCCAGATCGGGCAAGCGGCAGCTTCCGTGAATGCGGCGAAATCGAAAAAAGCGGAGGGTGAAAGTGCCGTTTTCCTGACGGCGGAAACGATCGACAAACAGATCGCGCAGGCGCAGGCGGTGGTTCAGGCGGCCCAGGCCAAGGTTAATGGACTCAAAGCGGGAGCGCGCCCGCAGGAGCTGAAGCAGGTGAAAGTCCAAATGGAAGCGGCCAAAAAAGCTTACGACATCGCCAAGGACAATTTGCAGCGGACGTCAGGCTTGTTTGCCGAAGGGATAGTCAGCCAAGCCGATTTTGACAAAGTGAACTTGTCCTATACGCAGGCGGAAGCGTCTTACAACGCCGCGGTCGAGCAATACAACATGGCGAAAGAAGGCGCCCGACAGGAGGAGATCGATGCCGCCGAAGCCCAGCTTGAGCAGGCGAAAGCGGCTTTGGCGCTGGCCGAGGCCAACAAGGCGCAAATTGAAATCAAGCGCCAGGATGTGGACGCGGCCGTGGCGATGATCGAGCAGGCCGAGGCGGCCCAGCGGACGGCCGAGTCCGGCAAGAAGCAAGCAGCCGCAGCACTGAAGGAGGCCCAAACCTATCTGGGCTACACCAAGCTGATTGCTCCCGTAGACGGGGTAATTGTGTCCCAGTCGGCGGAGCTCGGCGAAATCGTAGGTTCCGGGTTCCCCGTTTTTACGATTCAGCAGACCGAAGCGGTCAAGACGGCGAAATTTTATTTGCCCGAAACCGAGATGGCCGGCCTGAAAAAAGGCGATATCGTAAACGTGAAGCTCGTTGCCGACGGCAGCATGCAGAAGGCCAAGGTCGTTACGATAGCGCAGGCGGCGACGTTCGCTTCGCAAAAAGCGACGCAGAATACCGGGGACCTGGACATCCGCTCCTTCGGCATTAAAGTTCAGTTCATCGATTTGCCGGACACCGCCGCGACCGGGATGACCGTGGAATGGTACGGCAAGGACGGCGGAACCTCTGGGGGACAGGCGGGAACTGAGGAATCGCCGGACAAAGCGGGCAAAGCGGACAAAGCAGGTGAAGCCCAGTGAACGATAGGCTTACGATAGGCTCTATGCTGGCGGAAGAGTGGAAAAATATTTTCAAGGACCGGGTGATCTTCGTCATCCTGCTGATCGGGCCGATTTTTTATACGTTTTTTTTCGCCTCCCTTTACAGTCATCGGGCGGTTTTGGAAATTCCCACGCTCATTTACGATGAAGATCAGAGCCAGTTAAGCCAGCAAATCATCCAGGCGCTGGATGCGCATCAGTCGATCAAAGTCGTCGGGGAAGTCCATTCGAGCCGGGAACTGCGGCAAGCGATCGATAACGGCGAAGCCAGAGCCGGGGTGATCATCCCGGCCGATCTGGAAGCCAAGCTGAAGCGGGGAACGCCGACGCCGATCGTCGCCGCGGTGGATGGCACCAACCTGATGATCACGAACGCCGTCGTCAAGGGCGCCAACGAAGTGGTCACGACGTACAGCTACGGAACGACGACCAAAAAGCTGCAGCAGCAAGGAATGAAGGATGAACAGGTGAGCGCGACCTTATCGATTATCCCGTTTACCTCGCGTACACTTTATAACCCGACCTATGATTACGTGGATTTCCTCGTCACCGGGATGGCTGGAACGACGCTGCAGCAGGTCATGTTTATGGCCGTCGGGATGGCGGTCGCCCGGGAAAAGGAAGAGCGGACCTGGAGCCGCTTCGCCGTGTGGAAGAGAAGCCCGTGGAAAATCATGTTCGTCAAAATGTTTCCGTATTGGCTTATCGGTATTTTGAACGTCTTCGTCGTCATGGCGATTCTCACCTCCGTGTATGAGCTGTCGTTCCGCGGGTCGGCGTGGTCGATTTTGCTGATCGCCGTAGTCTTCTCTTTTACCGTGGCGTCAGTCGGTTATTTGCTCAGCCTGATTGCTCCCAACAAAATCACGGCGCTGCAAATTTCCATGCTGGTCGCGCTCCCTTCTTTTTCGCTGTCGGGACATTCCTGGCCGATGGAGGCGATGCCCAAATTTCTGCAGGTGATCGCCCACGGCCTGCCGCTGACCTATTTTCTCGAGGCGGTGCGCGCGGTGATGCTGAAGGGGCTAACGACCGCCCAAGTTTTGAAGGATTGCATAGCGACCGGTTTGATCGGTTTGATCACATTGCTGGCGTCGCTGCTTTATTCCCGGTTTGTATCGTTCAGACATACTGCGGATCACGATGCGGACCAGGTGCTGGCGCCGCCGGTTCCGGCGTTCGCGGAATCCTCGCAGCCCCCGGTAATGGCGGCCCAAACGACGACAACGCCAATGTAGGATGTACGATGCACGGCCGGCCATGACGGCAAGGATTTCCTCGACATCAGCACGCGATCACCGAAAAGCAGATCGAGCAGCTGCTAGTCGAACATCGCTCGTGGTGCCGGGAGTGACCGTGGCCCGCTAACCTAACAGTACAATTCTAGTCTAGTTCTAAAAGTTCCGCTATTTTGCGCGTTTCAACCGGTATCGCCAAATTAGCGGAACTTTTTGTGTCTATTTTGGGGGAGAGGCGATTTGGGAGTTGGGCGAAACGTTTGGTAAAGCGAGAGTGACGAGCTTCTACGATCAGACAGAAGTGGTGTTTCATTGTTATAGGCCATCAGTCCGACCTAAATCAACTGCCAAACGAATTAAAGTATTCTTTTCTTGGGGTGGGAGGCAGATCAACACTTACTGTCCGGGCGCTTTGCACGATTATCCCGTTTGATCAGGTAGCAGAGAAACAGGCAAGCTCGGGAGAAGAAAATATTTGGTGGAGAAGCAGATAGGTTTGAGATAATTTAGAGCTTAGGAAAAGAAATCAGGTTTAGGGGAAGTGAAACAGACCGGACAAGAGATCAAGACAGGAGATCAAGGACAAGACGCGAAGGAAACGAAAAGACCGTGATTATGCTGTAGCATGAACCCTTCAATCTGCAGCAACGCTCGCACTCTTCATGCTAACCCACTTCAATCAAATTGCACCGCATTAAGCTAACCCCTTCCGTTCCAGCGCCATGATCAAGCCGCAACCGCAAGGGGCTGGTTCGGTTGGCGCGCGATCAGCTTGCGGTAAGGGATCGCCGGAATCGCCACACACATCTGCAGTAACTTCTGCCGAATCGTTTCTTCCGCTCCAGGCAGTCCTCCTTGCAGGCGCAGCCGGCGGCGTCCGGTGTATTCGTTTAGATACGCCTGCAGATGCTTCAGCCCCAAGGCTCCATACGTACTCTTCAGCGATTCCCACGCCTCTCTCACCACTCTCCGCAAGGGCGCATACAGCCGAAAGGCCTGAGGGAACAACTGTACCGCCGATGTATGGACATCCACATGCCCGTTGATGAACGCATCGAGTTCGTGACGGTTCGCCCTTTTCTCGCTTCCCCGCTTATGCGGCACCAGGCGGATTTTGACCTGCTCCGGCTCGCCCGACTCCGTGACCGTGCAGCCGGCTACGACCGCCGAGGCATACGGATGCGAAAGCTGACACCGGGACGGGTTACGCCCATACTGATCGCTGTTCACCTTCACGTCTCCAGAAAGCAGCTCCCTGGCATCGAACTCCCCCACGGCATGGCGTATTTTTTGCAGCATCGACCACGCGGTTTTGTAGGTGACCCGGATCACCTTGCTCAGCCGCAGCGCCGAGATGCCGTCAGGGAGCAAGAACAACTCCAGCGCCTGAAACCACTTCACCAAGGGGAGATGCGTTCCTTCAAAAATCGTGCTGACCAAAGGCGATGTTTGATGCTTGCACTTTCCGCACTCGAACAAAGGGATATGCCGGGAGGTCAGTCGGCTGCACCGGGTGTGAGCGCAACGCGGGCAGACAAAGCCGTTTGGCCACTTCATCGCGATTAGCGCCTCCATACAGTCCTGCTCGTTGTTAAAACGGCTGCTGAATGGTTGAAGTTGCGTTCCCGCATTGATCTTCATGTTTACTCGCCCCCGAATCAAGAATTCACGTACATATGTTCGTTTTTACTTTATTATACCAAACGCACGTTCTCTTATCAAGCCAAAAATCTCACCTGAACCGCCTCATTTTTTCCTCATCTTTTTTGTTTTTTTCTCCTATCTTTTTTTGGAACCCTTGCTCTAGCCCCCTTGCTCCCTGCTCCCTGGACGAAAGGGATAATCTTGCAAAGGCAGGCAGCAGGCAGGGACACCACCAAGACACGGACCCTTTAGTCAGCCCCTCACCTGGTGTCGATTTGTGACACTGCTAAAAACGGCTACTGTGCAAAAGATGCACGCTAACTAGCACCGCGACCGCTGCGCTTAGTTTTCTGTAACCAATCTATCACCTTTGTAATTGTACCATTGTGTATAATTGATTCCAGTCTAAGCATGACGGCGGAAGGAAGGGGAGCATACATATACCATGACGACCATTCTGATCGTGGAAGACGATATGAGCTTGAACAAGGGGATTGCGTTAACGCTGGCCCAGGACGGAATTTCGATCGAACAGGCCTATGATTTGGCCGGCGCGGAGCGGCGGCTTGCCGCAGGGGGCGTCGATTTGATCGTGCTCGACGTGAATTTGCCGGACGGGAGCGGGCTTGATTTTTGCGAAAAAGTAAGGGCGGGGTCGCGTGTGCCGATTATTTTTTTGACCGCCAACGATATGGAGTCGGACATCGTCATGGGCTTTGAGCTCGGCGGGGACGATTACATCACCAAGCCGTTCAGCCTGATGGTGCTGCGCTCCCGGGTGATGGCGGTGCTGCGCCGCTGCGATTTCGGACAGGAGGACAAGGCGGTGATTCCGCCGTTTCTGTTCGACTTCGGGAGAATGGATTACCGCAAACAGGGGCAAAGCATCAGCCTCAGCATTACGGAGCAGAAGCTGCTGAAAACGCTGGTGGCCAACCGGGGGCAAATCTTGACGCGGGAGCAGTTGATGGACGCCGTGTGGCTGCGGGAGGCCGAATTTGTGGACGAGAACGCCCTGACAGTGACGATTAAAAGATTGCGCGCCAAAATCGAAGACGACCCGTCCGCGCCGAAGTACATCAAAACCGTATACGGTCTCGGATACATGTGGGCCGACGCGGGGGTGCGGCGATGAGCGGCGGCGGAATTGACAGAGCAACCGGCCAAAGCGGGCAAGGCAGACAAGGCGGCCAAGGCAGACAAGACGGCCAAGGCCGATCCAGCGCGCAAGCCGGCTCCCGAGGCCGGAACGCCCTTGCTTTTGCCCCGGTCTATGCGGCGTACGGGACATTGTTCGGCCTGCTGGTGCTGGGCTACCCGGTTGCGGCCCGGTATTTGGCCGGGGAGGTGTTCGGCCCGCCGCTCTGGCTGTCCGTGTCCTTTGCCGCGGCGATGTTCCTGGCCGCCGTTTCCTTCGCCCTGCTCCTGAGGGCCAGAGCGGCGGCCGCGATCCAAGCGGCTTTCGACATTGTGGACGCGGCGATCGGCGGCCGGCAGCGGCTCACCGGCTACGCGGAAACGAATCTTTCCGCGCTGGAAAACAAAGTGTTCCGCTATGTCGAGCTGACCCGGGCGCGCGAGCGGCAAATCGAAACGGAACGGAGCAAGATCAAAACGCTGATCTCCGACATTTCGCACCAAACGAAAACGCCGCTTTCAAGCATCATGCTGTACAGCGAGCTGCTGGAGGAAGTTCCGGATCTGCAAGAGGATGCCCACCAGTATGCGGCTCAGATCAAGCTCCAAGCGGCGAAGCTGGACTGGCTGATCGGCTCGCTGGTCAAAATGTCCCGGCTGGAGGCGGGCATGATCTCGCTGCAGACGGCCGTGTCCCCGGTGATCCCCACGATCACGCAAGCCGTATCGCATGTGTATGCGGCGGCGGAGCGCAAAGGCACACGGATCGCGATTGACTGCGATCCGGCGGCCGCGGCGAAGCACGATCCGAAATGGACCGCGGAGGCGCTCTTCAACCTGCTGGAGAATGCGGTCAAGTACAGCGAGCCCGGAAGCGGCGTGCGTATTTCGGTTCAGGCGGGCGAAATGTTCACCCGCATCGATGTCGCCGACCGGGGTATCGGCATCGCGGAGAGCGAATGGAACGATATTTTTAAACGCTTTTACCGCAGCAAGCAAGCGGCGGGGCACGAAGGCGTCGGGATCGGCCTGTATCTGGCCAGGGAGATCGTTACCGCCCAGGGCGGGTACGTTAAGGTGTCGTCCAAACTCCGCCAGGGAGCGGTGTTCTCTGTTTTTTTGCCCGCGATTTAGGGAATTCTGTCGATATTGTTATTTTTCAGACACCCGGGAGTCAGATTGATCTGCTACATTTAATCCTGTACGTGCGTACAGGTTTTTTTATTGGGGGGAGGAAAAGGACATGCCGATTCTGCAAATCGAGGGGCTTAAGAAATATTACGGTCAAGGAAGCACCGCCGTAAAGGCGCTGGACGGAATCGACCTGAGCGTGGAAAAAGGCGAATTTGTCGCAATCGTCGGCACGAGCGGCAGCGGGAAAAGCACCCTTCTCCATATGCTGGGCGGGCTGGACCGCGCGACCGAAGGCAAGGTGTACGTCGACGGAAACGATATTTTTGCGATGGATGACGAGAAGCTGACAATCTTCCGGCGGCGGTCGGTCGGCTTCGTGTTTCAGAGCTACAATCTGATCCCGATCCTGAATGCTTACGAAAATATCGTGCTGCCGATCGAACTGGATGGAGCCCGCGTGGACAAGGAATATGTGGACCAGGTCATCGAAGCGCTTGGGCTTGGCGATAAGGTGCACAATCTGCCGGCGAATTTGTCCGGCGGGCAGCAGCAGCGGGTGGCGATTGCCAGGGCGCTGGCGAGCAAGCCTGCGATCATACTCGCGGACGAGCCGACCGGAAACCTGGACAGCAAAACAAGCCAGGAAGTGATGATCCTGCTGAAGCAGATGAGCGAGCGGTTCAATCAGACGATCGTGATGATTACCCATAATGAAGAGATCGCGCTCACCGCCGATAGGATCGTGCGGATCGAAGATGGCCTCATCGCCGGCCGTTCCGGCCGCGCCGAAGGGCAGGAGGCGGGTTCGAGATGATGGCGGCGAACAACCGTAAAGCGGTCGCCCGCATCGCCGGGCGAAGCCTGAAGGCCAACCGGCCGCGCAATCTGATCATCATCAGCGCCATCGTGCTCACGACGCTGCTGCTCACCTCCGTGTTTACGATGGCCTTCAGCATCAACGAATCGATGCAGCTGACGAAAATGAAAACGTCCGGCGGCGATTTTCACGGCAGCTTCAAATATTTGAAGCCGGAGGAGGCGGACCGGCTCCTGCAGCATCCGGCGATCAAGGAGTACGGCAAATCCGTGCTGGTCGGATTCGCGACGGGCGACGCGTTGCGCGGCACCGCGCTGGAAATCGACCATATCGACGAAAATGAGGCCAAGCACAGCTTCATTCAATTTGCGCAGGGCGGTCTGCCGCAGGAGGAGAACGGGATCGCCATGAGCACTTGGGTGCTCGATTTACTCGGTGTTCCTCACGAACTGGGCGCCAAGGTAAAGCTCGATTTGGATATCGACGGTCAGGCGGTCTCCAAGGAGTTTGTGTTGTCGGGGTATTATCCGGCGGACCGCAACTTGTCGATGTCGGGGCTGGCTTATGTATCGGAGTCGTTTGTGCAGCGGAATATTTCACAGATCGACCCCGAACGGTCGCGGCTCAGCGGCAGTTATGTCAATACGATCCGGCTGGACGTCATGTTCGGCAATTCCTGGGACATCGAGAAGAAGCTGCAAAAGATGCTGTCCGACACCGGGCTGGATGTTCCTTACGGCGTCAACTGGGCCTACACCAGCGTAGCTCTGAATGAGGACCCGATGAATGTGATTCCGCTCGTCATCCTGATCTTGATTATTATGCTGAGCGGATATTTGCTGATCTACAATATTTTTCATATCTCCGTCGTGCGGGACATCAAATTTTACGGACTTCTGAAAACGATCGGGACCACCCCGCGGCAGCTCAGAAGGGTCATTTCCATTCAAGCGAACCGGTTGTATTTGGCGGGTCTTCCGGTCGGGCTGGCTTTGGGCTACGGAGCCGGCGTGTGGCTGCTGCCGTTGTTGCTGCGCTTGTCCGATGGAATGGAGACCGTAAATTCGGCCAACCCGCTGATTTTTCTCGGAGCCGCCATTTTTGCTTATTTGACGGTCCGGATCGCCGCCAGCAAGCCGGGCCGGACGGCAGCGCGGATTCCGCCGGTGGAGGCGGTGAAATATTCCGGGATCGGCGGCCGAGGCGCGGGCCGGAAAACCAAACGCTCGCTGCATGGAGCCAAGCTGTTCAGGATGTCGTTTGCGAATCTGTTCCGCTACAAAAAGAAGCTGTTGCTCATGCTGGCCTCCTTGTCGTTAAGCATTATTTTGTTCAGTGTGATTTATACGGTCATCTCTTCGTTTAGCGTTAACAAGTATTTGAACACTTTTATTTCCGGAGACTTTGTCGTTAAAGAGGATGCCGGGGGCCTGGGTGGCGTGCCCCAGCCGGATACCGCCGTGCTTACGGAAGAGGTTTGCCGGGAGCTAAGCGGGATCGACGGCGTCACTGGCTTGGATAAAGTGTACTATAGTGCTGATGTGCTTAAAATGAGCGAGCCGATCCGGCGGACGCTGGAACCGCTGGCGGCGGCGGAAGACCCCAGGCAGCCCGCGTTCGCCATGCTTCTGAAGAACGGAACCGTCCCGCTGCAGCTTCATGGCATTGACCGCGGATGGTACGGTGTGCTCGACAAAAACGAGATCGCCGCCGGTGCGTTTGACCCCGTCAAGTTCGATTCCGGGAATTATGTTCTCGTTACGGAAGCGGAACTGGGCCCGGATCAATATACGAGCTACTATCGGCCGGGCGACCGGATTAAGCCGGACGGCATGAAGAAGAGTTATGAGATTATGGCGGTATTGAAATCGGATGCCCTGTATGCGGCGGGGACGCAGTTTTACATGACCGGAGGCTTTAAAGTGTTCTGGCCGGCGGACGAGTTCGTCAAGTCGGTGAAGGACCCGGTCATTTTGTCCGCGACCTTGCATGCCGATCCGGCCAAGCTTGGTGAAGCGGAGGCGGCGGTAAAATCCATCGCGGCGTCCAGCCCCAGCCTGTTCGTAAAATCCCGGGAGGATTACAAACAGGAGATGCAAGGCTTTATCCGCATCTTTCAAACGATCGGTTACGGCCTGAGCTTTGTGATCGCACTGATCGGGATCTTGAATTACATCAATACGGTGATCACCGGCATGATTTCCCGCCGCAATGAATTCGCCATTTTGGAGAGCGTCGGCATGACACGAAAACAGCTGAAGAAAATGCTTTTGTTGGAAGGGCTCTACAGTGTATTATTGACGGGCCTGATCGTGGGTACGGCGGGCTTGGGATTGACGTATGCGGTAGCCAGGGGGGTTACCGACAACATCGCATTTGCGGAATTTCGGTTGAACCCGCTGCCGATCGCCGCCGCATTGCCGCTGCTCATCGCGATCGCTTTAAGCGTTACGCTGGCCGCCTACCGCCGGATGTCCAGGGCAACGATCGTGGAAAGGCTGCGGGAAGCGGAATAAAATCGGCCCAATAAAATGCACCCCTGCGAGTTCATCGGGATAAACGGGACAACCGTTTTTCCGATATTTGCTCTGCGGGGTGCATTTATTTGGAAGGGATGCCGTGAGGCGGCTCCTTATTCATAACTCATGAGAAAGAGCTCAAGCTTCTAGGGACTCGCGTTTTCTTGACCCCGCCGCGGAAGCGCTGCGGAGATAAACAAACGATGCGCCGAGGGCGAGCAGCGCCATGACCATCAGCCCCCAAAAAATGTTGGCATAGGCGGCGGTCAGCGGCAGGCCGTGCTGCCACTCGATGGCGCTGGAGGCCAAGGCGATGCTGAAGGCCCCGCTGAAAAACTGCAGCAGTTGGAACAGCCCCATGCCCGAACCGATTTGGGACGCGGGCAGGATGCGGGAGATCTCGTTGGACACGCTGCTGGAAATAATGGTGAATCCTAGACTCGTTAGCAAATAAATGAACAGGATGGCGAGCCAGGATTGCCCGCTGAACAGCGCGAACAGGATCATGGCGCTTAGCATCAGCAGCGGCACAAACCGCAAAATCGCGCCGTTGCCGTGCTGGTCGATAACGGAGCCGACCTTGCGCGAGGCGACCATGGCCAGCATCGAGCCGGGAAAAATTATGAGGCCGGCATGGCTGGCGCTAAGATGAAAATGGTGCACCAGGATTTGCGGCAGCAGAAACAGTGTGGCGAAGCTGCACAAGTACGAGGCGATCCCCACAGCCGACAAAGTCAGATAAGCGCCGTTGCCGAACAGGGCGGGCGATACGAACGGCTCCCGCGCGCTGCGGACGCGCCAGACGAACAAGGCGAGCGCAAGTACGCCGAAGACCAAAGCGACCCAGGCGTGTTGGGTCAAAAACAGCAGCAGCCCGGTCGTGCCGATGGCGATAAATACGGCGCCGGGGGTATCGAAGGTGCCGCGAGCCGTTCTCTCCTTCGGTATGTAGAGGAGAAAAAACGGCACCAGCACCAGGGTCAGCGCGGTCACGACAAACAGGTATCTCCAGCCCCAGTATTCCACGATCGCGCCCCCGGCGACGGGACCAAGCCCGAGTCCCAGCGAAACGGCCGACATAATCAGCGCCATCGCTTTGCCGCGGCGCTGAATCGGCACGTACCGGGTGAGCAGCACCAGCGACAGCGACACGATCGCCCCGGCGCCGGAAGCCTGGATCACGCGTACGGCGAGCAAAAACCAGAAGCTGGTGCTGAACAGTCCGGCTACGGCGGTAAGCCCCAGCGTCAGCAGCCCGACCGCCAGCAGCCTCCGGATGGGCAGAAAGTCCGCAAGCCGGCTAAACGTAATGGATGAAATGGCAAACATAATCGAATAGCCGGTGACAATCAAGGAGGAAACGGAAGCCGTGAGGCCAAACGTTTCGGTTACGTCGGGCAGCGCCAGGTTAAACATGGCCGTATTCATGATGACCAGGACGACGGCGAGTCCGAGCAAAAGCGTCAGCAGCCCTTCCTTCTTTATAGAGGTTTCGGAGGAAGGGAGCGCGGGAATTTCGGTTGATACAACATTCATGCAGCATTTCACCCACTCTTTATTTGTTTTATTGTTCGATTGTAATCGAACGATTGAAATATAGCATGCCATCGTTTAAAATGCAATTAGGGAATCGAAAAAAAGATAAAATTTCTTTTACGCGATTTTTAATCGATGGCAGATCAATATATGCACAAAGGGGTTTTTTCGATGAAAGTGCTGTATCATCCGGACCGGGAAGAAATCCAGTTGTCTTCCGTACTGTATGCCCTTAGCGATCCCGTACGGTTAAGCGTCGTGGCCGAAATCCGCAAAAAGGGCGAGCAGCCGTGCAACTGCTTCGACGTGCCGGTCGCCAAATCGACATTGTCCCACCATGCCCGCACGCTGCGCGAGGCGGGGGTTGTGTTTACGCGCATTCAGGGAACCCAGCGCTTTCTGTCGCTGCGGGAGGAGGATCTGGAGTACCGCTTTCCCGGACTGCTCGATTCGATACTGAAGGCTTACGAAAGCTCAAATGGTAGAATTGGCATAGAGCTGTCCGAAGCGGACCGCTAAATTTAGCTGAAATCGCAAGGGGCGAAAGGATAACATGGATATGCTAAAAATCGATCTGACGGGAAAAATTGCTTTGATTACTGGAGCAACCGGGCAACTGGGACGGGTGATGGCCCGGACGCTGGCCGGGTGCGGGGCCAAGGTGGCCATTCACTACATGAATAACGAAGCCAAAGCGCAGGAACTGCTTGGCGAAATTACGGCGGCGGGCGGATCGGCGATGATTGTGCAGGGCGATATCACGAAGGAAGCGTCCATGGTGCATATGAAAAAAGAAATCCGGGAGAACCTGGGCGATCCGGATATCGTCGTCGCCAACGCCGTCGTGCAATACGACTGGATGTCCGTGCTGGAGCAGCCCGCATCGGACTACGTCAGCCAGTTCGAATCGTGTGTGCTGCAGAGCGTATTTCTCGCCAAAGCGTTTATACCGGCGATGATGGAGAAAAAATACGGACGTTTTATCGGGATCAACACCGAATGCGCGATGCAGAATTTCCCGAATCAATCGGCCTACACGGCCGGCAAAAGAGGGATGGACGGCGTATACCGCGTACTGGCCAAAGAGGTCGGCGAGCATCAAATCACCGTCAACCAGGTGGCCCCGGGCTGGACGATCAGCGAGCGGGAACGAAACTTAGAGGAGCGGAACGATTCGGCTTACATCGCCGGCGTTCCGTTGAAGCGGCGGGGCGAGGACCAGGATATCGCCAACGCCGTGGCGTTCCTCGCTTCCGACTTGGCCGACTTTATTACGGGCGCGTACATCCCGGTCAGCGGCGGCAATGTGATGCCGGCGATTTGACCGGCTGCGTCCTCGCTCTTATCTCCACACCACACCAAACCAAACCTCTGCCGGGAAATAGAGGTATTTTATGCCGTTATTTTGTGAATTCTCCCCTTTCTACGCAAAATAGCGGCATTTTTTTCCGTTATTTGGGGACTAGCTTGGAAAAAGCACATGTTTGTCTCTCGTTTTTCTGTAATAGAGGTAAAAAAATCCTCTATTTTCGTTGTACTCCTTTTTTGGGGAACATAAGGACCTTTTTTACCGCTATTTTCATGAACTCCACAAAAACGCAGGCCGCGTGTCCTCCTTACACCCTTTAATTGCACTGACAGCCCCTTATTGCACTGACAGTCCTTTAATTGCACTGACAGTCCTTTAATCGCTCCGGCAGTCCTTTAACGTGCCCCCATGTTTTAAGCTCGCCCATTAGAGGTCTTGAGGAGCGGATTCTTCTCGAGTTCATTCTTGTAATAGATAATATAAAATGGTGACACAGATAAAAACATAGTCTATAATCAGATGGTGAATAACTTATATAACAGTAGTTTTAAATAACTAGTACAGTAGTTTTGGCGCAAAGAAAGGGGGAGGGGCTTATCATCACCCTGGAGCATGTGAGCAAAACATACCGCTTGCCGGACGGTCAGTTGGAAGCGGTGCAGGATGTGTCCCTTGCCGTCGAGAAAGGGACGATTCACGGCATTATCGGAGCGAGCGGGGCCGGCAAATCGACGCTGCTGCGGATGATGAACGCTTTGGAGCTGCCCGACCGCGGGAGAATTACCGTCATGGGGCGGGAACTGACAGTTCTCCCGGAGGCTGCGCTGCGGAAGGTGCGCCGGTCGATCGGGATGATTTTCCAGCAGTTTCATCTGCTGAATAACCGGACGGTCAGCGGCAACATATCGGTGCCGCTTGAATTGGCCGGGACCCCAAGACGCGAGCGCGCCGAGCGCGTGGATGAGTGTCTGCGGTTCGTTGGCCTGCCGGACAAGGCGAAGCAGTATCCGTCGGCCTTAAGCGGCGGGCAAAAACAGCGGGTGGCGATCGCCCGGGCCCTGGCGAACCGGCCGGACGTGCTGCTCTGCGATGAGCCGACCTCGTCGCTCGACCCGCGGACGACGGCGGAAATTTTGGAGGTGCTGAGGCATATCCGCGACACCCTTGGAGTAACGATCGTGATCGTGACCCACGAAATGGAGGTCGTGAAAAGCCTCTGCGACACCGTGTCCGTCATGGAGAACGGAAGGCTGACGGATACGTTCCCTCTGGGGCAGCGCCGGGGTGCGGCGGATAAGTCTGCACTTGCGATGTCCTACCGGGAGCAGCTGCTCGCAGGAACGGAGGGGCGCCATGTTTGATTTTGCCGCCATGTGGCACGATGTGCTGCAATACCGCGCTCAGATCGGGGAAGCGATCGGCGAAACGTTTATGATGGTCGGTATCTCGCTGGCCGCGGCTATCCTGCTTGGGTTTCCGCTCGGCACGCTGATGTTTCTGACCAGCAAAGGGCAGCTGTACGAACATCGCGGCTGGTCGGCCGTTCTGAACAGCGCTGTGAACATTGTACGCTCCTTTCCGTTTTTGCTGCTGGTCGTGTTTATGATTCCGCTCACCCGCTTGATTGTGGGCACCGCGATTGGAACACTGGCCGCTTCCGTGCCGCTGGCGATCGTGGCGGTGGCGATTTATTCGCGGTTCGTGGAGCAGTCGCTGCTGGAGGTGCCGCGCGGCGTGATGGAGGCGGCCCGGGCCATGGGGGCCTCGAAGCTGGCTATCATTTTCAAATTTTTACTGGTGGAAGCCCGTTCCGGTCTGGTGCTTGGACTGACCTCCTCGACGATCAGCTTTATTTCCTACTCCACGGTCATGGGGGTGGTCGGCGGCGGCGGGGTCGGCGATTTTGCCATCCGCTACGGCTACCAGCGCTTCGAAACGGAGCTGATGGTTGCCGTCATCGTGCTGATGATTATTTTGGTGCAGGGCATTCAGTTTGCCGGAAATGCGATTTCCCGGCGTTTGGACAAGCGTTAAGTTTTTTTGCGGGGAAGCCCGGATTCACTGGCAGCATTAAGCAGGCAGCGTTAAGCAGGCAGCGGGTAAAAAGAGCAAGGAAGAGAATTAGGATGAGGGTTGAAGGGGGAGTTTTTTCATGAAAATGATGAAATGGATGATGAGCCTGGCGCTGCTGGCGCTTGTGCTGACTGCGTGCGGGAGCGGCGGCGGACAAGACCGGGCGGCGAAAGGCGCCGGGAATGAAGCGGGGACGAACGGGGCAACTTCGGCGGCAGCGTCTGCGGAAACAACAACGACAACGTTGAAGGTAGCCACCTTGATTCCGCCGATGACGGAAATTCTTGAATTGATCAAGCCGCAGCTTAAGGAGGAGGGCATCGACCTGGAACTGGTGGTATTATCCGACAACGTGCAGCCGAACGATGCCTTGGCCAACAAGGAAGTCGATGCTAATTTTTTCCAGCACGTTCCTTATATGGAGCAGTACAATGAAAGCAAAAACGCCCATCTAGCGGCGGTTCAGCCGGTATATCACGCGGTGTACGGCGCATATTCCAAAAAGTACAAATCGATGGAGGAACTGCCGGACGGGGCGACGATCGCCATCGCCAACGATCCTTCCAACATCGCCAGGTCGCTGATGATGCTGGATAAGGCGGGGGTCATCAAGCTGAAGGAAGGCGCGGGGCTGGAAGCCACCCAGGCGGACATCGTGGAAAACAGCCATAATTACAAATTCGAAGAAGTCGATTTGCTCATGCTGGCCCGGATGCTCGATGACGCCGATCTGGTGCTGATGACGCCGGCGTATGCCAGCCCGCTCGGACTGACGCCGAAGAAGGACGCGCTGCTGACGGAAACCGTCGATTCCGCGTTTGCCATTACGCTTGTCGCCCGCGAGGACAACAAGGATTCGGAGCCGGTTCAAAAGCTGGCCAAAGCGATTTCCAGCCCGGAAGTGAAACAGTTCCTGGAGCAAAAATACGACGAGATCGCGCTGCCGGCGTTCTAAAAACGGGATCTGGCATCAAAAGGGACTTGGCATCCAAAGGGACCTGGCATCAAAGGGGACCTAGCCAGCCTAGCCTCAGGAGTGCTGTGTTGCACTGCATGACAGAGGTCGAGCACAGAGGCCGGCGCATCGGCTGGCGCATCGGCGGGCTGCCGGCGGCAGGCGGCATAAGCCAAACTTCCCTCTTCATAAGATAGTGATAGCGAATTGTTTGTGAAGGAGGGAAGACGATGCAGATCCATGTCGTTCAGCGGAATCAGACCATATACAGCATCGCCGATACTTACGGCATCCCCTATGACGATATCGCGGAAGCGAATGAAATTCCGGATCCCAACCGGCTCGTCGCAGGCCAAGCTTTGGTTATTCCAACCGTCGGCAGCTATTACCGGGTTCAGCCCGGCGACAGCCTGTGGTCGATTGCACGGCGGTTCGGAATCAACTATCGGGAGCTGGCTCGGGTAAACGGCATCTCTCCGGACCAGACGTTGTCGGCCGGGTTTCGCCTGTACATTCCTCCCCGCCCCAAGCGGAGCGCGGAGTTTAACGCCTATGTGGAACCGCGTGGCGGGACCGTGGCCCCGGCGCTCGAGGAGGGGGCGCGGGAGGCGGCCCCGCATTTGACTTATCTGGCGCCGTTCAGCTTCCAGGCGCGGCGGGACGGTTCGCTTAAAGAACCGTTGCTGGACAACTTTCCGGCCATCGCCGGAGAGAACCGGGTCGTGCTGATGATGGTCGTTACGAACCAGGAAAACGACCGGTTCAGCGATGAACTGGGACGGATTCTGCTGAACGACCTGCCCGTCCAGGACCGGCTTTTGGACAATATCGCGGCCACGGCCCGCAATTACGGATTCCGGGACATTCATTTCGATTTCGAGTTTTTGCGGCCGGCCGACCGGGAAGCCTACAATGCCTTTTTGCGGAAAGCGCAGGCCCGTTTCGGGCGGCAGGGCTGGCTGATGTCGACCGCGCTGGCGCCCAAGACGAGCCGGGAGCAACAGGGGCTGTGGTATGAAGCCCACGATTACCGGGCGCACGGGGAAATCGCCGATTTTGTCGTGATCATGACCTACGAATGGGGCTACAGCGGCGGACCGGCGCAGGCCGTATCGCCGATCGGGCCGGTCCGCAGGGTCATCGAATACGCGCTGACGGAAATGCCGGCGGCGAAAATTATGATGGGGCAAAATTTGTACGGCTATGATTGGACCTTGCCGTTCGTACCCGGCAGCGTCGCGCGGGCGGTCAGTCCGCAGCGGGCGATCGAAATCGCGGCCCGGCATAATGTGGCGATCGAATACAGCGCGCGGGCGCAGGCTCCTTTTTTCAGGTATACGGACGGGGAAGGAAGACGGCATGAAGTGTGGTTCGAGGACGCCAGGTCCATCCAGGCGAAGTTCGATTTGATCAAAGAGCTGGGTCTCAGGGGCATGAGCTATTGGAAGCTGGGCCTCAGCTTCCCGCAAAACTGGCTGCTTATCGAAAGCAACTTCGACGTGGCGAAGCGGGTGTAATTCAGGTGGGTAACGTTGGGCAGGTAATGTCAATGTCGGGAGGTCTTGAATTTTCAAGAATTTTCAAATATAATTTTCATGTGATTTTTGCTACAGTGATATTGGGGTGGATGCGTTATGCTGAAACCAACCCAACATTTTAAAAAAAATTTAAATGAATATGGATCTTCGGGGTAAGGTGAAATTCCTGACCGGCGGTGAGGTTCCTCTGTTCCATGGGAAGAGAGGGGCTTAAGCCCGCGACTCGTTTACCGCGTGTTGTCCGCGGTTGGCGACTGACTTGGTGCGATTCCAAGGCCGACGGTATAGTCCGGATGGGAGAAGATCAAACAAGCAAGTTTGAACGGAGCTTTTTTGCTCTGGCCAGGCTTATTTGGTCGCCCCCGCAACCCCTTTTGTAGGAAGGATTGCGGGGGTTTTCTACGTAGACCCCATATTCAAGAAGGGGACATCATTATGAAAAATGCAAGTACAAGCAGCAGTGTAAACGGAGTAGGAGCGGGAACCGGCAAGGCCGGTTTGCAGGCCGGACGCAGCGCCGGCACGCTGGCGGGAGGGTCCGCAGCGCCAGGCGGCGCGTCAGGGAAGGCGGCAGCCTTGGCCGGGAACGCGGCCGCGAAAGGTACGGCGAAAACCGGGTTTTGGCTCGTTGTTTTGGGAGCCGCCCTTTGGGGCGTCGACCCGCTGTTTCGGGTCATTTTGCTGAAGTCGCTGACGTCGGCGCAAATCGTTCTGATTGAACACATCATCATCGCTTTGGTGGCCGTTCCGGTGTTATGGAAAAACCGCTCCGAACTGAAAGGGCTGGGCTGGCGCCACGCCGGCGCGCTGCTCTTCATTTCCTGGGGCGGGTCGGCGATCGCCACCATCCTGTTCACGATGGCGCTCTCCAGCGGCGATTTGAACGCCGTGCTGCTGCTGCAAAAAATGCAGCCGCTGTTCGCTATCCTGCTCGCCGGTCTGCTGTTGAAGGAGAAGCTGCCGCGCCACTTTTTCGGATTGCTGGCGGTCGCTTTGGCCGGAACGTACCTGCTTACTTTCGGATTTACGGTTCCGATCGGGCACTGGAGCGATTTCGTGCAAATCGGCAGCCTGCTTTCGCTGGGAGCGGCCGCGCTTTGGGGCGGTTCCACCGTGATGGGGCGGCTGATGGTCGGGAAGATGAAGTATGAGACGGTGACGTCGCTGCGGTTTATTTTGGCGCTGCCGCTGCTGCTGGCCATCGCCTGGAACGAAGGGGCGGGCTGGAACCTGCCGGCCGGAGGCTGGCAGATCGCCGCCGTTTCGCTGAACATGCTTGGACAAGCGCTGCTGCCGGGTCTCCTGAGCCTGCTCGTCTACTACAAAGGGCTGACGACCACGAAGGCTTCGGTAGCCACGCTGGCCGAGCTGAGCTTCCCGATGGTCGGGGTGCTCGTCAACTGGGTGGCGTTCCAGCAGATGATTACGACGGCCCAAGTGTGCGGCTTCGTGCTGATCTGGGCGGCGCTGTTCATCATCTCACGCCAGGGCGGCTCGCCCGCCGCGGAGACGAAAGCGGGCAACTCGGGCAACCCGGGCAACGCGGGCAAAGTGGGCAAAGCTGGCGCTTAACAGGGAAGATCGTTTAGCTTGTGTGTTAACTAACTTTGATTTTGGGGACCTCTGTTGCGGAGGTCTTTTTTGTTGCCAAGAGGAATTTGGGAGTATGGGGCTTTGGCTGGTCCGGCACTTTCTGGATGGTCCTGCGCGCGACTGAATGCGGATTTGTAAACACGCTGACTGGTGACGGTGATTTTATTGGATATATCCAATAGAACGGAATTCTGCTTCCAATTTCACAAGCTTGATTGGATTTTTCCAATAGAATCGGATAAAATTCTCAGAAAAGAGCCTATCGCAGCAAATCTATTGGATTTATCCAATGAGACTGCAGATTTGGCCGCGATGCCGGAGTAAATCTATTGGATTTATCCAATGGGACATAGCTCCAGGACTGAGGAGAAGCTAATAGGGGCAGGCTCGATTGAACCCATATAATGTTAAGGAGCGAATTATGAAAATATTTATCGGACAACCTGTCATGGAATACGGGACCGATCAGCTCGAAAAAGCTCTGGAAAAAAATACGGGCGCGGATTTATATCTTTATCCCGAGGGATATTTGAACGATAATCTGGAGTCGGCTTGTAGTCTTGCCCAAACGTACAATAAAACGATCATCACCGGCTACAAAAAACCAAAGGACCGAGCTGTGATCATATTCGGGAGCGGTGGCATCGTCCTGGATCGGGCTAAATACGACGATCCCAAGGTAATCGAGATGGGCCGCATGAAAATCGGCTTCTTATTATGCGATGAACTTATTCTTCAAGGTCTTTCGACGGTCAGTGAGAAACTTGACCTGATCGTGCATCCCATCGGAGTTGGCATGTTTAGCGAAGGGCAGTTTGAGGAATGGATGAACCTGGCTAAAAAAACCGCGCGAGAACACCAAGCTATCATGCTGGGGACCAGCCACGCGAACGGATCCTATAAAAACTGCGGAACCTCCATCCCGATCGCCTATGGTGTAAACCGATATGGGGAGGAAATATTCGTCATGAAAAACGATACGCGGAGTGTTGTGTTGGATTTAGATACACTCGATAATGAAATTTTGGCTTAGAGCGTTGCGACTTCGAGACTCAACCAGGATTTGAAGAAAAGCTGGAAATTTACTTCGTGATGAGCTATGTCTTAAAAGAAAGATCGCCGGTTACCCTGCTTTCTTGGCCAGGATAACGCGGCGATCTTTTTTCATGCCCATAAAAAAAATAAAACGCTTGGAGGCTTACTTTCCGTCTATAAAGTGAGAGTTCAAGACAGATCAGCAGCATTCAGGCTGAAGAAAGAAGCTTATGAACAGGGAGGGCATCATGAAAGAGGAAAAGCTGGCCGTGGCGGTTTGCACGGGAGACGAAGAAGCCTTCTTCAACTTCGTGTCCAGGCACAAGCGAAAGCTCTACGGCGTTGCATACAGCTACATGCACAACGAGGCCGACGCGCTGGATATGCTGCAGGAAGCAGCATATAGAGGGTGGTCGAAATGCCACACATTAAAAGATCCCGGCGCAATGCTGCCTTGGTTGATCCGAATCGTCATCCATTGCTGCATAGAAGAATTAAGACGGCAAAAACGCCGGAAACAGATCATCTTGGAGCGCTCCGTTACATACACCCCCGAGATGATAAGTGTTGCAAAGCTCGACATGGAAAAGGCGCTAAACCGCCTAAAGCCCAAGTACAGAAATGCAATTATACTCAGGTACTACAATGATATGACCGTTCCGGAGATCGCCCAAATACTCGGGAAGGCGGAGGGGACCATCAAGACGTGGCTGCACCAGGGACTCAAGCAATTGCGCAGCAAAATAAATTACGGGGACGAACATGGAGGTGAACTTCAACATGGCCAATCATGAGGACTGGATAATGGAAAAAAGCTGGCAGGAAGTACGTCAGGCTGCCGGAAGAGTAACGGACGAGAAGTTGGACGAGGCGCTGCGGCAGGGCATACAGCGGGCTGCTCGTGAACGGATGCGTCCGTTGTCCCGATTGCGGACGATGAAGCGGCTTCGCGTTGCCGCTGCGGTCCTGTCTATCTTGTTGGTCATCGGAGCCGGCGCAGTAGGCAGCTATAAATTAAATTGGGTACCTGGCGCTGAGGAAACATGGACCAATGTTCAGATTCCTTCCTATGTAGAGAACATTTTTGGTGAATTGGATAATTCATCCATCATGTCCATGATTAAGCAATCTGCAGCTCACGGACTGTATCATAAGTTGAATCAATCTACCGTTACGGGAGGTTATAAAATTACGGTTGATGGGATTGTAGCCGACAGCAGGCGAATTATTATGTTCTACACCACAGAGAACCAGAATGAGGATCTTCCATTACGCCTAAGCTATAACCAGCCTCCGCAGTTATTGGATCGTCAGGGCCGGCTGCTGAATGGTTCGTTCACTTGGGACACCTACGCCCAGTTGCCTAAAAATCAGCCGCTGACCAAGGGGGTTATGGTATTTGATTTTGAAACGGCCGGACAAATTCCGGAAAGCTTCCAGATCAAAACGACCTGGTCCCAGCTAAAACCTAAAGGAAGTAAGATTAAAGTGAAAACAGAAAACCTGGTTGTCCCCGTTACGATTCAAAATGGCGCTCACGCCGCGGATATTGAGGAGCGGCCGATCCACGTGGATATAACGCAGAGCGGACAGCAGATCACCTTTACCCAAATGATTCAGAGTCCCCTGAGGACGGACCTTGTTTTCGATTTCAAGAGCAGCAACGGCAAAAAGCTGGAAAAGATCGAAGCCGTGCTGGAGCTTGCCTCACTGAAAAAGCGGGCAAAGGAGCGCATGGATTTTGATACAACATTAAGGTATGATCGAACCCTGCTGACGCCTGAGGGGGGAACGATTTACCTGACCAGCAGCTTCTACTCGGAGCATAGGGAATTATGGCTAAAATTTTATTATGCGAGCTTCCAGCCCGATCACGAAGTGCAGATTACCGTTGATCCCGAGGAAGGCAAGCTGGTTCACTCTCCCGATTCCCAGATCTCACTGGAGCGGATTCTGGAGGAAAGTACGGACGAGAAATTGCGCTTACGTCTGCAGTACGGGCCGCAGGAAGAGTATAAAGGAGGATATTTCGAACTGGAAGATACGTTTGCGGATGCCGACGGCGAGCGCCATTCCTTCACTCAGCAATATGATGCCGGGGAAGGAACATTTCTCTCCATTCCGAACTACCGGCAATATCCCGGCCCCTTCAGCTTCGATATTATAAGATATTGGGGTAACGTTCTGGAATTAAATGAAGCGGATGAACAGCGCATTCGTTAGGATGTATATGCAGATTTCATCATAAAAAAAGCGATATACGTACGGGGCTGCCCAAAAGGTCATATACTTGACCTTAGGGACAACCCCGTTTTCTTGAGAAACCCTTGCTTTAGGTGCGGGGAGGCGAGGATAGGGGCCAGCCATGCCTCTCTTGCCGGAATAGCGGTAATTTATGGCGTTATTTTTGGAATTTTCCCCTACTGAGTGAAATAGCGGAACTTTTGAGCCTTATCTGGGTAACAAGCGTGGGAAAAGCCCCCCTTTGTCCTCTTCCTCCCAAATTAGAGGTAAAAAATTCCTTTATTATAGCTAATCTACCTTTTTTGCCGAAAATAAGGACAAATTTTACCGTTATTCCCCTAGCCACTACAAAAACGCAGGCAGTGCGCCTTCTTCATACCTTAATCAAAGGATAAGCCGGAGCGGACTTCTCCGGCGATTTACGTACGGCAACTCCCAGCCCGCAGCCCCGTTCTATTTCTCGTCCAGCCACAAAATGGCGGTTACGCCGCGCGGATAGTAGCGGCTGCCGCAAATAACGCCGGCCATCATCTGGTCGCTCCAGCTCCAGTAGGCGTTCTGCTCGGAGGTGAGCCAGGCGGCGTGCGCCGCGTCGGCGGCCCGGCCCTGCTCATCCCACGGCAGGCCAAGAATGCGGCGGGCGATGAACTGGCACAGATAGATTTTGCTGAGCCAGGAATTGTTGCTCGTCGAGGACAGCTTCCAGCCGCCGTCTTCGAACAGGCAGACGCCGGGCTTCAGCACCGCGCGCAAATGCTCCGCCAGCGCCGCGATGTACTCGCCGAACCGGCCGCCTCTGTCCAGCGCCTCCTCGCACCCCGTATACAGCGGGAAAATCAAGCCTTCGATCGCCGGAATGATTTTCGAATCGTTGTTCTCCTGAATCACGGCGGGAATGTAGCCGCCCGGCTGCATGTGAGCCACGATCGTCCGCGCGCACAGTTCGGCCTGACGGCCGGCCAGCGCCGCCTGCTCTTCGCGGCCGTTACCCCGCAGCAGCTTCTCCATCGCCACGTAGGCGGCCCAGCTTTTGCCGGCCAAATAAATGTTGTTGCGCGCCTGACCGAGCGACACGTCCAGGCTGTCGTACGTGGTAATCTCCGCGCCGCCCATCGTCCGCGAGCTGTCCAGGCCCATGATGCCGGTCCGCTTGGCCGAGTCCGGGTGGTCGCGGTTCACCATGCTATCCAGACATTGCTCAAGCACGCCGAGGTTGCGGCTCAGCCACTCGTTGTCCCCCGTCTGACTCACATAAACGGAAGCGCACAGCACCCAGTTGACAAGCTGCTCATGCGTCATGTGCGAGAAGCAGTCGTCGATCGCATGCAGCTCATAAGCGGAGTAGCCGGGCCGGGAAAACGAATTGGCCACGCCCATATCATGCGTGAAGCTGATGCCGCCGGGATACACGGTATCATCGCCCGGAAGGCGGACCGTATCCTCGTAGCTGTAGCGGCGGGTGAACAGGTCGAGTTCGTTTTTGACCGTCCACGGGTTCATTTTCAGCTCAAAAAACAGCTGGTCAACCGTCAGATCAAACGTGTTCATCATCCGGTATTCGCCTTCGTTGACGATCCAAAGCGGCCGTCCCTCGTGGTCAAGCAGCTCGCTGGACCCGTAGTAGCTGCGGATGGCGTGCGCCAGCATAAACCGCTGATCCTCGTTCAGATGCGGAGCGTTCACCAGCTCTTCGGCTTGGCGCGCGGCTGCGAGCTTGCGGTCGAACTGCTCCAGCGCGTAAGCGGCCACTTCCTCGATATTGCCGAAAAACCGTGTGTAATAGTAGGACGCGTCTATCCCGGTAGTAACGTAACCGCCGCGGTAGAAGCAAAGCGCAAAGCGGTAAGTCGCTTTTTCGCCGGCCGGGGTATCCATCAAGAGCGCGCCTACCGGACCGAGCCCGAACCGCAGGTTTTCCGGCACCTTCGGCTGCAGAATCGCTTCTATCGTGAAAAATCCGGCGCTCGCCACCCGCGGATCGTTCGTGGCAATCGCCGTGTTCCGGCCCTGGCCGACGCCGCAAATCCGCCCTTCGGTCGTGTCTTCCAGGCGGCGGATCGAAGTGTACGGGTCGGTGTTCTGGAAGCCGAAAAACGCTTTGCGCGCCGACTTGCCGCGGGTGTTGTCGACCGTAATTTCCGCCAGCACCGCTGGGCAAAGGGCGAAGCGGAGCTCCTCCTCCGCGGCGGATGCCGGATCGGGTACGGGCCCGAACGGGGAGTACAGGCGGAACGTCAGATCGCCGGCCTGCCACTCGTCGGTCGCCACGCCAAACCCCCGAGTGATCTCCCTGCGCGCAAACGCGGCGATGATACCGCTGTCATTTTTTTGCACGGAATGCTGAAGTTCACTCCCATCCCCGCTATCCTCCGTCGTATAACGGTCGCGTTCGTCCTGGCCTTCCCCGAAAAACGGCAAGGCCCGGTAGCGGTTCTGGCCGTCTTCCTGCAATCCGATGTATATATTCTGATTGGGCGGGCTGCCAAGCTCCAGATCAAACCCGCCGCTTTTGCCGGGATACCCGAGCGTGAAGCTGGCGAAAGCGCCGGCCGGCGAGTGATGCGCGTTGAAAAAAATATTTTTACCCAACTTGATTACCTCCTGTTATTTAGGTAAATAGTGTGTTAGCTTGATTATATCAAGGGGCATTGGAGCCTCCTATGTCCAAACCGCCAATTAATTTACCCAAATCAATCAGAAAAAAGAAATTGACGGTAAAAGGAGAGTCGGTGTATGAATATGTCCGGAGAGCATCAGGTCGCCGAGTTTATGCTGCCCGATATGGATTCGACGTTCCGTTTGTTTGCCGCGCATTTGCGGACGGTAACGAACGAATGGTCCTACCCGCGGCACAGCCATCCGCTATTTGAAGTAAATTTGCTGCTGGAGGGGCGCCAGGAAATGATCGTGGGCGGCCAGCGCTACGTGCAGCAGCCGGGAGACTTGATGCTGCTGCGGCCCGAGGACGTGCACGAGAGCCGGGCGGCGGGGACGGGAAGAATGACGTACTACTGCCTGCATTTCAACGTCGACGATCCCGCCATGCGGGAGGTGTTATGCCGGGGCGAAGAGGTGCTGTACGCGGCGGACAGCCCGTTGGCGAGGCAAATCCGCCCCAGCCTGGACAAGCTGATCGCGCTTACCTCGGGCGGCGCGGGCGTGAAGCTGGCCGACAAGATGCGAACCTTGGCGGCGCTTTTCGAGCTGTTCGCCGGCCTCAGCGACAGCTTGGCGGAAAGCGGCGGCACCGGCGCTTCCGGCAGCCGCGTGCATCGCATCGCCGCGGAGATCGCCGCCGGGCTGGAGCGCTGCGTCGAGGCGCCGGAAGCCTGGAGCCATCCGGCCGGCATTGAGACGGCGGGCGGTGGCGGACACGGCGCAGGCGGCGAAAACGTGAGCGGCGATGGTGATGGCGGCAGCGACAGCGGCGGCCGCGGCGGCGCGGGCGCAGTCGAGGACGCGGACGGAGCGCGGGACACCGTGGCGGCCGTGACCGCCGGCCTCGGGTACAGCGCCTCCTCCTGCAACCGCATCTTCCGCAGCGTGTACGGCATGTCTCCGCGGCAGTACCTGTCGGCGCTGAAGCTGAAAAAAGCCAAACTGCTGTTGATGGAGCCGGAGCTGTCGGTGGAAGACGTCTCGCGGCGGCTCGGCTACAAGGACATCGCCCATTTCAGCAGGCAGTTCAAGCGCTGGACCGGCGAACCGCCCGGCAAATTCCGCGGGCGATACCACATTTGAGGAGCCGGATGCGCGGCCGGCTTACGGAACCCGAAAACTGACTGAATCGAAAGGAATGAAGCGCATGGCAGCGTACCGCAATCCCGTGATTCCGGGATTTTATCCTGACCCCAGCGTTTGCCGGGCGGGAGAAGATTATTATCTGGTAACGAGTTCTTTTGAATATTTTCCGGGGGTGCCGATCTTCCACAGCCGCGACCTCGTTCACTGGCGGCAGTTGGGTTATGTGCTGAACCGCCCGAGCCAGCTGCGGCTCGACAAAGCGAGAAGCTCGGGAGGCATCTACGCTCCCACGATCCGTTACCATCAGGGAAAGTTTTATGTGACGACAACGAACGTGACCGGAGGCGGGCATTTATTGGTGCATAGCGGCGATCCCGCAGGGGAATGGTCCGACCCGGTTTGGATCGATCAGCCGGGCATCGATCCGGATTTGTTTTTTGACGAGGACGGGACGGTGTATTTCTCGACCGCTTCGGGCCAGGCCGAAACCGGCATATATCAAAGCGTAATCGACCTTAAGACGGGAAAAAGATTAACCGAGCCGCAAATCATCTGGGACGGCAGCGGCGGCAAACATCCGGAGGCCCCGCATCTGTATAAAATCGGCGGGACCTATTATCTGATGCTGGCCGAGGGCGGCACCGAATACGGCCACATGGTGACGATCGCCAGAGGCGGCAGTCCGTCCGGTCCGTTTGCCGGCTGCCCCGGCAACCCGATCCTGTCGCACCGCAGCAAGGCGAGTCCGATTCAGGCCACCGGGCACGCCGATTTGGTGCAGGCTCATGACGGCAGCTGGTGGGCCGTTTGTCTGGGGATTCGTCCGGTCGGTTATCCGAACCGGCACCATTTGGGACGGGAGACGTTCCTTGCCCCGGTGAAATGGAACGAGCAAGGCTGGCCGGAGATCGGGGAAGGCGGGATGATCGCGGAAAAAGTGGAAGCGGATACACTGCCGCTGCATCCGTGGAGCGAACAAACAAATCACCGCGACGATTTTACGGCAGCGGCCCCGGAATTGACCTGGAATTTCCTGCGGAATCCCCGTCCGGGCAGCTGGTCGCTGGAAGAACGCCCCGGCTGGTTGACCCTGCATGGTTTGCAGGTAACTTTGGACGATGAGGATGCGCCGGCGTTCCTGGGCAGACGGCAGCAGCATTTTGCCTGCCGGGCCGAGACGCTGCTGGAGTTTCCGCCCGCTCACGAAGGGGATGAGGCCGGGTTGACCGTGCTGATGAACCATCGCTTCCATTATGAAATCGCGCTGACGCGGACGGGCGGGGAACGCGTCCTAATTTTCCGCCGGCGGCTGGGCTCTTTGCGGAAAGTGGAGCACAGCGTCCCATGGGCAGGGGAGCGGGTGATTCTTGGCGTACAGGCCGATGCGGAAAATTACGTCTTTACATACGGCCATCCGGAACGGGAGGAAGAACGAACGATTCTGGGCAGGGGGGAGTGCATCATGCTGGCGACCGAGGTGGCTGGCGGGTTCACCGGGGTATTCTTCGGGCTGTACGCGGTCAGCGGCACCTCCGCTCCCGCAGCCCCGGCCCGCTTTGACTGGTTTGATTACATCCCGCTGGACTAGCGCAAAGGAGATGACCGAAGTGATCACGATGGTTATTGCCAACGATGAGCATATTACCCGCCTCGGTTTGCAATCGCTGGACTGGGAGTCCGAAGGATTCAGGCTTACCGGCCTTGCTTCTTCCGGCCCTGAAGCGCTCGATATGGTGCGTTCGCTGGCGCCCGATTTGCTGCTGACGGATATCCGGATGCCGGGTATGGACGGATTGTCCTTGATGAAGACGCTGAACCAGGAAAACCGCCCGGTCAAGGTCGTGTTCATTACGGCCTATCATCAGCTCGATTACGCCTTGTCGGCGATCGAACTGGGGGCGGTCGGCTTCGTGCTGAAGCCGACCGATCCGGATGAGATCATGGCGGCTTGCAGAAAGGCCAAGCTGCAAATCGAAGCGGAGCGCGAGCAGGCGGCCGCCGAGCGCGATATGCGCCAGCAATTGAAGGAAGGGTATTTTTTGATCGGGATGATGGTGCCGATTCATACCACCCTGATTCCGCTATTTCAGCTTCGTCAGCATCTGGAATGAGCTGCTCGTGGCGCTCGTTTTTATATCGGACCCGTTGAAAATGACGCTGCTGGTGGGCCTATCCAACTTCAAGGATCAGTATACGACCGATTACGCTCCGATGTTTGCGGCGATTCTGATGGCGACGATCCCGACGATTACCGTCTGCGCGACTTTCAGCAAGCGGATTATGTCCGGAATGGCGGAAGGCGCGATCAAGGGGTAGCTTTATGGTTGGGCCTTGCAGTCGATATGCCGCAGTTATGGGGGACCAAGTGTAAAAGCTCCACTTTTGCATTTGATCAGCCGAATACTGGCATTTTGGCGAACATCGCCTGCACTTTCGGCTTTTGCATTTCACGAACGCCTTCGGGCGTTTTTTTATCTGTTTATTGCCAAAGTTATGACTCAACTTTCGCAGCAAAAAATCGGCAGACAAGCCTTGATTGTAGCTGGGTAAAGCAGCAATCCATTGCTGGAATTGACGCTGAATCAAAGGCGGACAGTTTTGCACTGTAGCCGTTTCGAGCCGTGTCACAAATCGACGCCAGGTCAGGGGGCTGTCTAAGGGACTGTCTAAAGCGTTCGTGTCTTGGTGTTCCTGCCTGCTGCCTGCCTTTGCACAATTATTCCTTTCGTTCAGGGAGCAGGGGGTGGGGCTAAAGCAAGTCATGGGTTCCAAAAAAGAGTAGAAAAACAAAAAAGATAAGGAAAAAATGAGGCGGTTCAGGTGAGATGTTCGGCTTGATAAGAGAACGTGTGTTTGGTATAATGAAATAAATGGAACCTATGTTCGTATATTCTTGACTTGGGGGCGAGTGAACATGGAGATCAATGCGGGAACGGAACTTCAGCCATTCAGCAGCCGTTATAACAGCGAGCAGGACTGTATGGAGGCGCTGATCGCGATGAAGTGGCCAAACGGCTTCGTCTGCCCGCGCTGCGCTCACACCCGGTGCAGCCGTCTGACCTCCCGGCATATCCCTTTGTTCGAGTGCGGAAAATGCAAGCATCAAACATCGCCTTTGGTCGGTACGATTTTTGAAGGAACGCATCTCCCCCTGGTGAAGTGGTTCCAGGCGCTGGAGTTGTTCCTACTCCCTGACGGCATCTCGGCGGTGCGGCTGCGCCAGGTGATCCGGGTCACCTACAAGACCGCGTGGTCGATGCTGCAAAAAATACGTCATGCCGTGGGGGAGTTCGATGCCCGGGAGCTGCTCTCCGGAGACGTGAAGGTGAACAGCGATCAGTATGGGCGTAATCCGTCCCGGTGTCAGGTTTCGCATCCGTATGCCTCGGCGGTCGTAGCGGGCTGCACGGTCACGGCGTCGGGCGAGCCGGAGCACGTCAAAATCCGCCTGGTGCCGCATAAGCGGGGAGGCGAAAAAAGGGCAAACCGTCAAGATCTAGCCGAGTTTATTGGCGGGCATGTGGATGTTCATACATCGACGGTGCAGTCCTTCCCTCAGGCCTTTCGGCTGTATACGCCCTTGCGGAAAGTGGTGAGAGAGGCGTGGGAATCGCTGAAGAGTACGTATGGAGCCTTGGGACTTAAGCATCTGCAGGCGTACCTAAACGAATACACCGGACGCCGCCGGCTGCGCCTGCAAGAAGGACTGCCCGGAGCGGAAGAAACGATGCGGCAGCAGTTGCTGCAAATGTGTGTGGCGATTCCGGCGATCCCTTACCGCAAGCTGATCGCGCGCCAACCGAACCAGCCCCTTGCGGCTGCGGCTTGATCGAGACGCTGGAAAGGTAGGTGGGTTTGATGAAGATCAACTTAATGGGCAGGGGTTAGCATGAACTGTGAGGGCGTTGCTGAAAACGGAAGGGTTCAGGCTACAGCAAAATCACGGTCTTTTCGTTTCCCTCGCGTCTTGTCCTTGATCTCCTGTCTTGATCTCTTGTCCGGTCTGTTTCACCTCCTCGAAACCTGATTTCTTCTCCTATGGCCTATGCCCGTCTAAATTATCTCGAACCTATCTGCTTCTCCACCAAATTTTCTTCTCCCGAGCTTGTCTGTTTCTCTGATGCATGATCAACTCCCAGCTACCTGATCAAACGGGATAATCGTGCAAAGTCTCCGGACAGCGAGTGTTGATCTGCCGCCCACCCAACTTCCCTGTCCTCAAGCATTCAACGCAGGGGCCAAGCTGATGTTTGTTCTGCGAAAGTTGAGTTATGAATCTATATCTATTAACAATCATTTTACAAAAATTCAGAAAAAAAGCGTTCTCCGATAACAATTCCCCGCTAAACTTCTATGAAAATATGATAGATGAAGTTAGGGAGGAATCGGTTTGAAGAAAAGAGGTTCAAAAGCGGTTTCAACACTTTTGGCTGCGGCGTTACTCGTCAGCTTGGCAGGTCCGGGCGAATGGGTGGCCGCAGCGGAAAGCTCTGCCGCGGAAAACTCTCAGGTGACGCAGTCGGCCCACGGCTCGGAGGGAGCAGGAGGGGATGGGGCTGGTGCTGGTGCAAACGCCCCCCAAGCGGAGGATAGCGCCGCCGAAACAAACGCCGTCCATCCTGAAGCTGCCGCCGCCGGTGCGGATGCGGCCGGAACCGGCGGCAGCACCGGCCAGGCCCTGCTCGCCGCGGATAACGGGCTCGGTATTGCCGCGCAAAATTTGCCGCAAGCCGTTGTCGGCTCGCCATATTCGGCGACGATCGCCGTTTACGGCGGTGAGCCGCCTTATGGCTTTGCGGCGGAAGGGCTCCCGAACGGCCTCGATTTGGATGCTCAAAACGGGAAGATAACGGGAACCCCTGCTGCCGGCACGGAAGGCACCCATGAAATTAAAGTAACCTTGACGGACAGCGCGGCCGAACCTAGCCGGGCAGAAGCTGTTCTGCAGTTGACGGTTGCCGCCGGCCAGAAGCAGGCCCCCCTGGAGGACACGCTGCAGATCCGTAAAATCGCTTCTTATTCCGTGGGCGCTGCAAACGAGGACGGCGGTGTCGCCGAAATCGTCAAATACAACAAGGACAACGGAAAGTTTTATCTGGTAAACGGGTCGTCCGAACCGCCGAGCATCGATATCGTTCCGCTGGCGGAAGGCGGCGCGCTGACAAGGGAGAAAACGGTCGATGTCAAAAGCCTCGTTGAGAAGAACGGTTTTACATTCGGCGATTTGACGAGCCTTGACATTAACACGGCCACGAAAAAGATCGCCGCCGCCGTGCAGGAAGCCGATGCGGCCAAAAGCGGCAAAATCCTCGTGCTCGATTATGACGGGAATTTGCTGGATGAATACGAAGCCGGCGTTCAGCCCGACATGGTCAAGTATACCTCGGACGGCCGGTACATTTTGACGGCGGACGAGGGCGAGCCGCGCGAAGCCGGGATCGACCCCGAAGGCAGCGTTACGATCGTCGATACGGCGCAGGGACAAATCCGCCGCGTGAAGTTCGACGATCCGTCCGTGATCGATGACCTGGTGCATATCCGGGGCAAGGCCGACGCCGATGGCTTGATTGCCGGCAGCGGCGCCAAGGAAGACGCCGTCTTCGACCTGGAGCCCGAATATATCGCGCTCTCCGGCGACGAGACTATGGCATACGTATCCTTGCAGGAGAACAACGCGATCGCCGCGATCGATATCGGCAAAGCGGAGGTTCTTTACGTTCGCGGGCTTGGGTTTAAGGATTTGAGCGACCCGAACAACGCATTGGACCTGATTGAAGACCAAATCATCAATCTGGAAAACGTGCCGTTCAAAGGGATGTACATGCCGGACGGCATCGATGCCTACACGGTAGGCGGAAAAACATATTTGTTCACGGCCAACGAAGGCGACGCAACTGAATGGCCGGGGCGCACCAACGCAACTAAAATCAAAAAGTTGAGAGGGCTGGATCCGGACTCGCAAGCGGGACGCTTTTTACAGGAAAACGGTTCGCGGTACGGCGACGTGGAAACGGCCAGTGATATGGGCCCGGACGGGATTTATTTATATGGAGCCCGCTCGTTTTCGGTGTGGGATGCCGACACCATGCAGCAGGTATACGATAGCGGGAACGATTTTGAACGGGTGACGGCCGCACGTCTGCCGGACTATTTTAACTCCAACCACAGCAAAGCGAATTTCGATAAACGGAGTCCGAAAAAAGGCCCCGAGCCCGAATACGTCACCGTCGGTCAAGTCGGCAGCAAAGCGTTTGCTTTTACCGGGCTTGAGCGTATCGGCGGGGTGATGGTTTACGACGTGACTGATCCGGAAAATCCGGTCTTCGCCAACTACACGAATCCGCGCGATTTTAACGCGGGGCTGAACACGGATACCGGGCCGGAAGGGCTGGAGTTTGTGCCGGCTGCGGAAAGCCCGACAGGGCTGCCATTGCTGCTGGTCGCCAACGAAGTAAGCGGCACGGTAGCGGCTTTGGAGCTGCAGGTGACGAAGGTGAGCCTGGATAAAACCTCGCTGACACTCACCGCAGGCGGCGCGGCGGAAAAATTGACGGCAACGGTGACGCCGGCCGACGGTTCGGCAGGCAGCGGGGGAAAGGTCGTTTGGTCGACTTCCGATTCATCCGTCGCTGCCGTTGACGCGGACGGAACCGTTACGCCGGCGGCAGCCGGGCAGGCCGTAATTACCGCGTTAAGCGAAGACGGCTACGGCGTGGCCGAAGCTCAGGTGACGGTACGGCCCGCTCAGGTTGGCGGGGACACCTGGAAGCTGACGGTGATGCATACGAACGACACGCATGCGCATTTGGACGATGTGGCCAGACGCGCCACGCTGGTGAAGCAAATCCGCGCCGAGGGCGGAGACAGCTTGCTGCTGGACGCCGGGGACGTTTTTTCCGGGGATTTGTATTTCACCAAGTGGCAGGGTCTAAGTGATCTTGAATTTATGAATTACATGGGATATGACGCCATGACTTTCGGCAACCATGAGTTCGATAAAGGTACGGGGGTGCTGGCCGATTTCATCAAAAAAGCCCGGTTTCCGCTGGTCAGCTCCAATATCGCTTTCAGTAAGGACAGCAACATCGCGCCGCTCCTGAAATCGCCGGCCAACATCGACGTTAGCGCGCCGAAAACGACGGAGCACGCGGGCGTTTATCCTTATGTCGTTCTTGAAGTAGGGGGCCACAAGGTCGGGGTGTTCGGCCTGACGACGGAAGATACGGCCTATACGTCCAGCCCGGGCAAGGACGTGACGTTCAACGAAGCGGTTCAAGCCGCTGAAGCTACAGTCGCCGAGATGGAGCGGGACGGGCTGAACATCATCATCGGCCTCTCGCATCTCGGGTACGCACGGGATCAAAAGCTGGCCGCCGAAGTTGAAGGAATCGATTTGATCGTTGGCGGTCATACGCATACGAAGCTGGACGCGCCGGAAATTGTCACCGACAGCGTCCATCAAACGCCGACCGTCATCGTTCAGGCGAACGAATGGGGCAAGTACCTCGGCCGGGTGGACCTGGTGTTCGATGAGCAAGGCCGGGTTTTGACGGGTCCCGGACAAACATCGGGCAGCTTGGTTCCGGTGAACGGCCAGGTTGCCGAAGACGCCGCAGCGAAGGCGATGCTTGATCCTCTCAAAGCGGAGCTCGAAGAATTGAAGAAGCAGGTGATCGGAACGGCGGCGGTCGTTCTCGACGGTGAACGCGCCAATGTGCGTTCTAAGGAGACGAACCTGGGCAATCTGATCGCCGACGGCATGCTGGCCAAAGCGCAGCAGCTCAAAGGAGCGCAAATCGCCATTATGAACGGCGGCGGAATACGCGCCTCCATCGACCAAGGCGAGATCACGATGGGCGAACTGCGGACGGTGATGCCGTTCGGCAATACGCTATACGTGCTGGACGTCACCGGGCAGCAGTTGAAGGATGGATTGGAAAACGGGATCAGCGGAGCCAAGTTGACCGACCTTCCGGGCAAATTCCCGCAAATCGCCGGCATGACGTTTAAGTGGGATCCCGCCCAGCCGGCAGGAAGCCGTGTTTTTGACGTACAAATCAAGCAAGGCGGCGCTTATGTTCCGTTAAATCTGTCTTCCACTTACCGGCTTGCGACCAACAGCTTCGTGGCGAACGGCGGGGACGGCTACAGCTCCTTCGCCGCAGCGATCGCCGCTGGGGCTTATCACGAGGATCTCGGGTATCCCGATTACGAAATTTTTATCGAGAATATCGAGCGGCTGGGTGGTACGGTCTCTCCGGTCGTGGATGGCCGGATCGTCGAGCGGGCGAAGCCAAGCGGCGGTAACGGCGGCGGCAGCGGCGATAACGGCGGCGGCAGCGGCGGTAACGGCGGTGGAAGTGGTGGTAGCGGCGGTGGAAGTGGTGGTAGCGGCGGCAGCGGCGGGAAGGGTTCGTCAGGATCCGGAGGGGGGCCTACCCAGGGAACGGCTCCCCCGTCCGGGGAATCCGCCTCCGGAAATGCGGCGTATGAGCTTGTGGGCGATATGCTGCAGGTTGAAGTTGTCCGCAGCGCCGACGGCCAGACGGTGAATCAGGTCTCCGTCAAGCCTGAGGGGTTGAAGAACGCACTAGCGGCAGCCGCCTCAAGCAGCCGGGGTGAACTGGTGGTGAAGCTGACGGGCCTCGAGGGGGGGACCGTGATTTCCCTGCCTGCGGATACGCTCCTTTCGGTTAATAAAGACGGGGCTGTAAACGGGAATGTAACGCTGGCCATTCGTACTGCGCTGGCAAGCTATAGAATCCCGCTTCAGGCGATCATTTCGGGTAGTTCCGGTTTCATCGGTTCCGGCGTGTCAAGTTCATCCGGGGCGGGGGCATCCATACGAATTTCCATTTTATCGGCCAAAACGTCCGAACAGGCGGAGATCGCCAAGGCCGCCGCGAATCAGGGGGTAACCCTTACGGGCTCTGCGACAATCGGATTCAAAGTGCTGCTTCTTACTGCGGACGGTCAGGAGCGGGAAATCACGGATTTCGGGAACACGTACCTCAGCCGAACGATCCCGCTGCCGGCCGGAGTCGATAGTGGTTCGGCAGCAGCGGTTATGTACAATGAAGCGGCCGGAAAACTGGTTTTCGTTCCCGCGGTCAAGGTTATGGCGGACGGCAAACCTGCTTTAGAGCTGAAGCGTCCGGGCAATAGCTTGTACACGCTGGTCAGCGGCAGAAAACGGCAGTTTACCGACGTAAACGGGCATTGGGCGGAGCAAGCCATCGGCAAGCTGGCCTCCAAGCTGCTTGTGGAAGGCGTGAGCGAAACCCGCTTCGAGCCCGGACGGGAAATGACGAGAGCGGAATTTACGGCGCTGTTGGTTCGCGGGCTGGGGTTGACCCCAGCTCAAGAGGCGAACGTATTCAGCGATGTAGGGGCGGGAAATAGTCTCGCCGCTGAAATCGCCGCCGCGGTCGAATTCGGTCTCGTTACTCCGGATGCAACCGGCGCGTTTAAGCCAAATGAACGCATTACCCGGGCGGAGATGGCCGTAATGGTTGCGAAAGCGATGCGGCTGGTTAAGAACGGAAATGAGGGTACAGATGGCGGGGGTTCTGCCGGAACAAGCGCCGATACCGCTTTGCTGGCCCGTTTCACGGACCGCCCGGCAATCCCGGATTGGGCCGCGGCGGACGTGGCCCGGCTGGTTGAGCAAGGGATCATGCAGGGCGATAATCGCGGAGCTTTTGCCCCGAACGGACATACCACCCGCGCGCAGGCGGCCCTCCTGCTGATGCGGATGCTGCAGGCGCTGCAGTTTATCGATTAATATATTAGAGCAAATAATATATAAAGAGCAAAATGTAAAAGGGATGCGGCAGTTCGTCTGCCGCGTCCCTTTTTGTCGCCTTGGGTGTGTCTTAAGTTCGCTTTAAGTTCGCTTTAAGTTCGCTTTAAGTTCGCTTTAAGTTCGCTTTAAGTTCGCTTTAAGTTCGCTTTAAGTTCGCTTTAAGTGCGCTTTAAGTGCGCTTTAAGTTCGCTTTAAATGTGCTTTAAGTTCGCTTTAAATGCGCTTTAAGTGCGCCATAAGTGCGCTTTAGGTGCCTGTTATGTGCTTCTTTATGCTCCGGCCCCTCCCGTGATTGGAAAAATCCAATAGAATGGAACTCGACTAGCAAGTACAGCAACTAGATTGGATAATTCCAATAGATTTTGCTTGGCATGGCGCGAGACGGGTGGTTTGAGCGGATTCTATTGGATATTTCCAATGAGGGTTCCGTATTTCGTTTGATTTCCGGTCAATCTATTGGATTTATCCAATCACATTCACAGGAAGACATGTTCTAAAGCCAGGCTTCATCCGTATAGAAGCGCATTACCCAAACATGAAAACGGCTACGAGGTAGGAACGGGGCCTAACGCCTAAAAATGAGCCCAATGGCCGAACGCTGGCCCCTGCTCAAGCACGTGCCCTCACCGCTCAACTGCTGGCCCACGCTCGAACACACACCGGCGCTAAATGCTAATCCTGCTCGAATCGGGCCGACGCTCGAATACGTGCCCGATGCCTTACAAGTGAGACGGACAAGTGGGAGGCAAGCTCCCACTTGCTCGCCCCCAGCTACTTCACAAAATGGGACACCACAAATACCGCCGGGGAGTTCCAGTAGATCGTCACTTCATTGCCGGCGTAGCTAAGTGCGTCGTCGATGAAGCAGGCGGCCGGCGGTTTGCCCTGCAGATGCTCCTGCATGCAGTCGTCGTTCAGCCCGCGGTTGGGGCCGCCGGCCACTAAGCCGGGCACTGGCTCCTCCACGCCGTCGCCGACGGAAGGGCGGTGGTGCGGATGCCGGACCGCCCGGTCGCCGAAGCCGGTGACGTAGCTGTAGTCCAGCACGTTGCGGCCGAGCAAATAGTGCACATGCTCCAGCGCCAGTGCCTGATAGCGGATTTCGCCGCTAACCCTTGCGGCGATCAGCAGCAGCATCGCCCGGTTCAGGAGCACCATGTTGCTGCCCCAAATATAGTCCTCAGGCCGCAGCGAGGTCAGATAACCGTCCCCGGCGCAGCGCCGGGCCAGCCTTTCGGCCTCTTCAAGCAAACCTGCCTCCAGCGAGGCGCGGAGCGCGGCGTCAGCCATCGCTTTTTCCCCGAACAAGTAGGCGATCGTCCCGTAGCCGCCCATATCGGCCCAGCCCAGCTCGTATTTCGGAAAAGATTCCGCCGCCAGCCTCCGGAACGCCTCGTGATAGGCCGCTTTCCCCGTCGTCCGGAACAATTCGCCGGCGGCCCAGTACCGCTCGTCGAGGTCGACCGGGTCCCCGTATTCGCCCGTGGCGATGTCGGGCGGATTTTTGAAGCCGGGGTTTTCCGGCGACGCGGGATGCCGCTTAAGCCACTCCCACGCCCGTTCCGCCGCAGCCAGGCAGCGGTCCGCGAACGCCTCGTCGAACGGCCGGTACACCCGCGCCGCCAGCGCCATGACCCCGGCGAAGCAGCCGGTCGCCGCAGCGGAGACGGGCATAAAATATAGCTCCGCCCGGTCGTCCTCGGGCATTACGTCCAGCGCCGGAAATTGCTTTGTCGTGAGCTTGTGAAACGCTCCGCCCGTGTGCTCGTCCTGCATTTTCAGCAGCCACTCGAGCTCGTAGCGGCATTCGTGCAGGACATCCGGCGTCACGCCGTCCGTCTCCGGCAGCGGAACCGGCTTTTGGAACGCCTGCGGCGCCAATTCGTAAGCCAGCAGCAGATCGGCGGCCGCCTTGGCTCCCGGTCCGGTGTATTTGCCGTAATCACCGGCATCATGCCAGCCGCCGGAGCTGTCCCGCCTCCGGTCCGGCTCGCCGTAAACGATGCCCTCCGCCGTATGGCAGGCGGCGTGCGTCCACGGGCCGGCATACGGCTCCTCCAGTCCCGTGCCGCAGCGGAAGTAATAAAAAGCTTTGAGCAGACCGTGATGGAGTTCTGTATACGGGTTGCTGCTAATCTTAACCGAAGCGGATTTTTCCCCATTCAGTCTGACAAAGTAGCTGCCTTCCTCCGAACAAGCGGTAAAATCGCCCCGGCTGACGGCGATTCCCGATGCTTCATCATCCAGCGGCGGTTCGGTTTCCCCTCGGTAAACGGCTTCCCAGTCCGATTCCCGGACGACCTCAAACACTCCACCCTGGCCTGCATGGATGAAGGTCTTGCGGGCGTCCGGCGGATAGCCGAGCTGGTTCACTGTAATACCTCGCGGCGCCATGCCGCGCCCAGCAGGTTCATTCATCAACATCCCCTCCTTGAAAGGTAGTTCAAAAAGTTATCTTTTGATCACGAAGCAGATCACGAAGCAATCACGAAGCAGAACACGAAGCAGAACACGAAGCAGAACACGAAGCAGAACACGAAGCAGAACACGAAGCAGAACACGAAGCAGATCACGAAGCAGAACACGAAGCAGATCACGAAGCAGAACACGAAGCAGATCACGAAGCAGATCACGAAGCGGATCATGGAGCGGATCATGGAGCGGATCATGGAGCATCACGAAGCAGAACACGAAGCAGAACACGATGCAATCACGAAGCAGATCATGCAGCGGAAGCAGCGTTGAAATCGTAATCGCTTTCATGCATCTATCTTCATATTTGCATGCCGCGTGAATCTTGGCAAGGCGCAAAAAAGCGGCAATCATGAATATTTTGCAAAATTTGGAATGAAACTAACCGGGATAACGTTTGCGGGAGGTGCCGGGGATGAGCAATGACACACCGATATTAAAAAAGCTGGCCCATAACGAACAGCAGCTTCGCCAGTCGTTTGACCGCTGCTCCGACATCGTGTTCCGTCCGGTTTCCGTACATGGTGCGGAAGTCATCTTATTAATCTATACGGAAGGAATGACCGATACCCAACTGCTGGATCAGATCCTGCTTCGCCTTTGGCTGAGCGAGGGGGAAGCGGAGCGGCTCCCCAAGCCGGAACAATTCGGCAGGTTTGTTGAGGACACGCTGGCGGCGGCTGCCCAGGTGAAAAAGACTTCGCAATACGCTTCCCTGATCGAAGGGGTATTGGAGGGGCAGACGGCGATTTTGTTCGAAGGGCAAAGCTATGCGCTGCTTGCGGATTTAATCAAAATGGAGCAGCGGGGCATCGAGGAGCCCCCTTCCGAAAAGGTGGTGCGCGGACCGCGGGACGCTTTTACGGAAACGATCAGCGTCAACACGTCCCTGCTGCGCCGAAGAATCCACAGTCCCAGCCTTAAGATGGAGTCGATGTCGATCGGCGAACTGACGGGGACCGAAGTGAAGCTGGTTTATATGGAGAACGTTGCCAAGCCGTCGCTGGTCGAAGAGGTCCGGAAACGTCTGGGCAAAATCCGCATCGATGCGCTAAACGGCTCCGGGATTTTGGAGGAATTGATCGAAGAGCAGCCCTACTCCCCGTTTCCGGAAATTCAAAATACGGAACGGCCCGATGTGGCCGCAGGGTCGCTGCTGGAGGGCAAAGTCGTTATTTTGATGGATAACAGCCCGTTCGCCTTGATTTGTCCGATGACCTATTGGTCCGGTTTGCAGTCGCCCGAAGATTATCACGAACGTTTTATCTACACCACCTTTGTCCGCTGGGTCCGTTATATTTTTGTCCATACTTCCTTGCTGCTGCCTTCCCTTTACGTCGCGCTGACGACGTTTCATCCGCAGGTGCTGCCGACATCCCTGCTGGTCAGCGTGGCGTCGGCCCGGGAGGGCGTTCCGTTTCCGGCGGTGTTCGAGGCGCTCTTGATGGAGTTCCTTTTCGAAGGGCTCAGGGAGGCGGGGATCCGTCTTCCGAACCAAATCGGATCGGCGGTAAGTATTGCCGGAACCCTGGTTATCGGTCAAGCGGCCGTGGAAGCCGGAATCATCTCGGCGCCGATGGTCATTATCGTGGCTACCACGGGGATCGCTTCCTTTGCGTTTCCCCGTTACAATCTGGGAACCGCCTACCGGATGCTGCGCTTCCCGTTGTTGATCGTTTCCGGCATGTTCGGTTTTTACGGGATCGTGTTGTTTATTACCGCATTGACGATTCATTTGGTATGTCTTAAGTCCTTTGGCGTCCCGTACATGACCCCGCTTGGTCCCAGCACGGTTTCCCGGGAAAGCGCCGACGATGTGCTGGTGCGGGGACCGACCTGGAACATGCCCAAAACGCAGCGGCATTCCCTAACGAGAGCGAGCGCGGACCCTATGCCGGGCGCAAACGATGCGGGCAAGAAAAACAAGGAGTGAGACCATCATGCGTTTGAAGCTGGGGACGGCTTTTTTGGCTTGTGTGCTGCTGACGACCGGCTGCTGGGACCGGCAGGAAATGAATGACCGGGCGATCATTTTGGGCTGGGGGATGGACCTGAACGGGGACGGCCGGTACGTTGCCACGGCCAACATCGTCGTTCCCGGGGGTACAAAGTCGGGAGGGACCGAGGGCGGGAAAAACCAATATCTCATCGAGACCGCCTATGGCACGAGCGACGGCGATGCCGGTCAAAATATGCAAAAAAAGCTGCCCCGCGTCATCTTCGCCAGCCACCGGAGGAACGTGTTTATCGGCGAGGCGCTGGCCAGGAACGGGATCGCGGATGTGCTTGACGAATATGCCCGCAATCCGCTGGTCAGGCTGCGGACGAATATTTTTGTCGTCAAGGGAGGAACGGCGCAGGAAGCTATGAGCCTGGGCAGCCGGCTGGAAAAAAATCCGACGATCAGCGTGCAAAAAATACAGGAGGTGATGGGCGCCCCGGTGAGCCGTTCTTTGCTCGATTTTTTCATCATGGCGAATGGGGCGTCGGGAGGCAGCGTGATACCGATCGTGGAGATCGTCTCTCCCGCGCAAACGGCAAAGAAAGGCGAAGATACGGACAACGCGGCAGGTTCGGAGTTGGCGCTGACAGGCTCGGCGGTATTCGACCGCAACCTCAAATTGAAAGGTTATTTGGGGTATGACAATTTTTGGGTTCGGTTATGGATCACGCAAAAACTTGACCATCGCGTGTTTACGATCCGTATGGGGAAGGAGCGCGAGACGGTAACGATTCCTGCGATGAGGTTCAAAAGCCGGATTGTGCCGAAGATCAACGGTGAAGAAGTCAGCTTTACAGTTTGGCTTAGCGGGGAAGGCGAAATCAACGAAAACAACGCAAACCTGGATCTGTCCAAGCCGGACAACGTCAAAAAAGTAGAGGACGAACTGAACCGCCGGTTGACGGAAAAGGTGGAGCAGACGGTGGCCCTGGTGCAGAAGCAATATAGGGCGGATATTTTCGAACTGGGAGAGACGCTGCATCGCAAGCACCCCTATGTTTGGAAAAGGATGAAAAAGGATTGGGACAGGCGGTTCGTAAACGCGGACATTGAATTTCGGGTTCACATGAAAATATCTGGCACGGGGCTTACGGGAAAATCCCTGGTTCCCGGCGTGGAGGACAAGGATAACGGTGCGAATCAGCAATAGACAGCTCTTTTGGCTTGTATGGACGTTTGAAATGGGGATCAATCTGTTGATTTCTTTGAACTTCTCCATTACCGACGCAAAGCAGGATGTCTGGATTTCCTTGATCATCGCCTGGTTGGCCGCCATGCTGATCGCGTATCTGGCGTTTAAAGTCAGCCGGTTATATCCCGGCCAAACTTTGCTTGAGTTCAGCATTTCGATCTTGGGCAAATGGCCGGGCAAGCTCGTTGGACTCCTGTACTTGCTTCAATGGTATTGGGTGATGGGGATCATTTTGCGCGAACAGTTTAGCTTTATCCGGCTAAGTATGCTGCAGAAAACGCCGGACCTGGTCATAGCGGTCAGTTTTTTGGCGATCGCCGTTTACGCGGTCCGCAAAGGCGGAATAGTCGGCCTTGGCCGTTTCAGCGAGCTTTGGGGTCCTGTGCTGCTGTTTGTTCTGCTTCTAACCTTCGCCCTGTCGATGCGCAATTTGAACCTGGGCGCCTTGCTTCCGGTTTATGCCGATACGGAGGCGCTTGCCATTCTAAAGGGCAGTCTGACGCCGATGTCCCTGCTCGGCGAAATCGCGTTCATCACGATGCTGGTTGCTTTCCTGGAAAAACCGGATCGGTCCGCCCTGCGCAACGTATGGCTGGGGGTAACGGTAGCTTCGCTGATCCTGGCGATCGGCGCGGTATGGGTGATTATGACCTTTGGTCCGGCATTATCGTCCAAAATCCAGTTTCCGTTTTTCGAAATGGTCAAGCTGGTTTATTTAATGGAATTCATTCAGAATATGGATATTTTTTTGGTGGCGATCTGGTTGATCAGCGTGTTTATCAAGCTGACCGTTTATTTGTTTATCGCCAGCTACGGAACGGCCCAATGGATCGGCAGACCGGCCGGCTGGAAAAACTGCATATGGTTCGTGGCCGCGGTTACGCTGGCCGTATGTATGGCGGTCGTTCGCTTGAACCCCTCATCCAGGATGCTGCTGACCGAGGTATGGATCAATTATGTGCTGCCGCTGCATTTTTTTGCGATCCCCTTACTGCTGCTTCTTGTAGGTACGTTCAGAAAGAATAGAAAAAAAGGTGAATCATGACCCAAACCCTCGACTCTTCTATATTAGTATGTTATCATGAGAATCTGATAACGTATTAACGAACTAAAGCGTTCGGCGGAGTTGCTAAATTATTGGGGGAGAGTCACTATGAAACTGAAAAATATCGCTTTAATAGGTTTGGTCCTGACGGTTATGCTGACGGCGCTGGCCGGCTGCTCCGGTTCCGGTTCCGGAAAGGGAGGCAATACGCTGATCATCGGGATTGACGATAAATTCGCGCCGATGGGCTTCCGCGACGAAAAGAACGAAATCGTCGGCTTCGATATCGATTACGCCAAAGCGGCTGCGGAGAAGATGGGCATGGAGGCCACCTTCCAGCCGATCGATTGGTCGTCCAAGGAGTCTGAGCTAAACAGCGGCCGGATCGATCTGATCTGGAACGGCTACACCATCACCGAGGAACGGAAGGGAAAAGTGCTGTTCACGAAGCCTTATCTGAAAAACAGCCAGGTGATCGTCACGCTGGCGGATTCGCCGATTTCTTCGATCAAGGACCTGGCCGGCAAAGTCGTCGGGCTCCAATCGCTGTCTTCCGCGGCGGACGCGTTGAACGCCGATCCGATCAAGTCCGAGATCAAGACGGTTACGGAATTTCCGGACAACGTGCTGGCGCTCAGCGACTTGAAGACAAAGCGGCTCGACGCGGTCGTCATCGATGAAGTCGTGGCGAGATATTACATGTCCAAAGAAGAAGGCGCCTTTAAAATTCTCGGCGAGTCGCTCGCTCCGGAGGAATACGGAATCGGCGTGAAAAAGGGCAACGAAGAGCTGCTGAACAAGCTGCAGAAAGCTTTGGACGAACTGAACCAGGACGGGACGGCCGCCCGGATTTCGGAAAAATGGTTCGGCGAAGACAAGGTGCTGAAGTAAGGAGCCTGGAGCGAAGAACACGGGGAAACCCGGAAGCTGGAAACGCGCAGGGGCGAGGACAAAACCGGATTGAACGCGATCCGGTTTTTCTGGTTCTTTCGGCGAGTAAGCCGGGCTTAGCATGTAGCCGACCGCCGTCATGCAGCGCAACACCGCGCGCTGGGAGCTGCGCGCCGGACCGCGCTTCCGTTGATTCCGTCAATAAAGGGGATGCGAGATGAGTTTGAGTTATTTTTTCGATATTTTGGGGCCGATGCTGGAAGGTATGCGGATGACGCTGCTGCTGTTTGCGCTGGCGATCGTAACGTCGATTCCGCTTGGCTTCGCGTTTACGTTTATGGCGAGAAGCCGGGTGAAGCCGGTCGCCTGGTTCGCGAACGCCTACATCTATGTGATGCGCGGAACGCCGCTGCTATTGCAGATGCTGTTTATCTGCTTTGGGCTGCCCGTCATTCCGGGCATCGGCGAATATTTGGTGATGGACCGCTTCGCGGCGGCCTGTTTGGCGTTCACTTTGAATTACGCGGCGTATTTTGCCGAGATTTTCCGCGGGGGGTTGCTGGCGATCGACAAAGGCCAATACGAAGCGGCCAAAGTGCTTGGCTTAAACCGCTGGCAAACGACGTCCCGGATCATATTGCCGCAAATGGTGCGGATCGCCCTGCCGGCCGTTTCGAACGAGTCGATTACGCTGGTGAAGGATACGGCCCTGCTGTACGCCGTGGCGGTTCCGGAACTGCTGCATTTTGCCCAAACGGCGGTGAACCGGGATTTTACGATTATGCCGTTCGTGCTCGCCGGGATCATTTATTTGCTGCTGACATTGGTGCTGACGCTGCTGTTTAAAGCGCTGGAACGGAAGTTCAAATTCGAATAAAGGGTTGAATAAACGGGTATGAAAATCGTGGAAGTAACGAAATTGCAAAAATCGTTCGGTTCGCTGCCGGTGCTGAAGAACGTTTCCTTTACCGTGGATACGAGCGAGGTGGTGGCCGTCATCGGGCCGTCCGGCTCCGGCAAAAGCACGATGCTGCGCAGCCTGGCCCACTTGGAGGAGGCGGACGGCGGGAGCATTCGGATCGGGGACGACTATTTGGTCGAGGACGGCCGGTATGCCGGGAACGCGCAAATCAAAAAGATTACGGCGCGCATGGGCATGGTATTCCAGCATTTCAACCTGTTCCCGCATCTGACGGTGCGCGGCAACCTGGAGCTGGCGCCGAAGCTGGTAAAGCGGGTGCCGGCCGTGGACATCCGCCGCAGGGCGTCCGAATTGCTGGACAAGGTCGGCTTGCTGGATAAGGCGGACGCTTACCCGGCGAATTTGTCCGGCGGCCAGAAGCAGCGGGTGGCGATCGCCCGGGCGCTGATGATGAACCCGGAGCTTTTGCTGTTTGACGAGCCGACCTCGGCGCTCGATCCGGAGCTGACCGGCGAGGTGCTGCAGGTGATGAAGCAACTGGCCGAAGAGCGGATGACGATGATTGTGGTGACGCATGAAATGGGGTTTGCCCGGGAGGTGGCGGACCGCGTGATGTTTATGGCCGACGGGGAGTTCATCGAATCGGGGGCGCCGGAGCAGCTGTTCGGCCAGCCGCGGCATGAACGGACGCGAGCATTTTTGCAGCGGGTGTTGTAGAATCATAAATGTTCGCGTGTTTGCGAAATGCTGCAAGAGGATAGAGGTGCTCGTCATGACAAAAGAGTATGCGCCAGCCACCGTAGTTTCTACGGCGGCCAACTATATTATGGACCGCGAAGAACGGTTCACGCATACGTACCGGACTTATTTTAAACTAAGGGAAAACGGCCCGCTTCAGCTCCGGTTTTGGCACAGCAATGCCGTGGACTCCACCTGGGATACCGGAACGGTGGCCAAGGGCAGCCAGCTTGGCGGAGCGTGGCGGATCGAGGCCGCCTATGTGGCCGACGGCGGCAAGGAGCCGGACGGCGCGGTGGCGCCGGGCTCGCAGGTCCCGGTCACGTTTGACGGGGAAAGCGGGAAGGCGGTGGAACCGGGAGAGACGTTTTGGAGCGATCCCGTACATATCGAGCTGCCGGAAGGACATTATTTGGCGTTCACCTGGACGATTACGGCGCCGGCGGCGGGCAAAACGTTCCCGTACAACGTGGAACAGATGCTGGTGTCGGCCTACGATGCCCCCGGCCGTCATACGGACGAGGAATCGGCGGAGCCGTTTGCGCTGTCCGAGAAATTGCTGGTGGCGCCCGCTTTTATCGGTTATGCCAAGCCGGTGGAGCGGCAGTTGACGTTTTTCGGCGACTCCATCACCCAAGGGGTTAGAACGACGCTGGACGGCTACGAATATTGGGTTGCGCGGATCGCCGAAGGATTGGGGACACGGTACGGGGTATGGAATCTCGGCTCCGGGTGGGCGAGAGCGTACGACGCCGCGGCGGATGGCGCCTGGCTGGGTAAGGTGAAGCACGGGCAGGGGGAGCATCCCGGTTCGCAGGTGATCCTGGCGCTGGGCGTCAACGACATCGACATCGGCGCCCGGACGGCCGAACAGCTGCTTGGTGACCTGGAAACGATCATATCCCTGTTGAAAAAAAACGATCCCGCCACGGAAATCATTCTGTTCACCGTACCGCCGTTTAATTTCAGCGGAGCGCGCGAGCAGGTGTGGCGGAGCGTCAACGCCGCGATCCGGGCCGCCTCTATCCCGGGGGTGGACCGGGTGTTCGATATGGCGGCGCTGCTGTCCCGGCCGGCTCCGGAGGAACATCGGCTCAGACCGGAATTTATGAGCCCCGGTGACGATCCGCACCCCAACGGGTTTGCCGGCAAAGTGGTGGCGGAGGCTTTTTTGAAGTGGTACGTGGAATAAACAAATAGAAACCGTCCGGTTATCGGACGGTTTCTATTTGTCGTTTAAACCGGGGGACCTTTCGCGGTTTTACCGTTAAATAAGGCTTGGGCCTAGATATCGGCCCAATGACAATACCGGCGCAATGACAATACCGGCCCATGACATAACTAGCGCATGACAGCCGGCGACTGGAACGGCGAACCATCGGCTGAGCCCTCAAAATAGCGGCACTTTAGGTACTTATTATCCAGAGGCAGGCATGTTTCTCCCCATTAGCGGTATTTTTTGTCCCTATTTTCCTATGAAGGGTCCAGGATAGGGCATTTCCCTGCGATCCTAGGATAATAGCGACATAACTCGCCTCTATTTCTCTCAAGTTGGCTGATATCGCCGAAATAACGACCTTTTTTGTCCCTATGCCGCTTTTCAACTTTTTACTTCCCCCGGTATTCCCTAGGCGACTGACCCACCTGCTTCTTGAACACCTTGCTGAAATACTTCACGTCGTGGAATCCGACCATTTCGGCGATATCCTGCAGCTTCAGATGCGGGTTCAGCATAAGCAGCTTGGCCTTGTCGATCCGGTATTTGCCCAGGTAATCCGAGAAATTGATGCCATAGTCCTGCTTGAATTTCCGGGACACGTATTCGCGGCTTACGTAAAAACGGTTGGCGATGTCCTGCAGCGACAAATCGGACTGGTAGTTCTGCTCGATGTATTTGACGATGTCGGCGAACGTGCTTTTGTCGCGCGCCTGCTGCCGGGAGATGACGTCCGCCAGTCCGGTCATGACTCGCTCCGCCCAGTCGCTCCAGGCATAATGCGAGAAGGTGTAGCTGTCGGCCGAGGGGGGAGCGTGCCCGGCATCGTCCCGCTCCAGCTCCGTCAACACACTATCGGTCTTATCGCCAAGCGTTTCCCGGATCAGCCCCGAGCGAAACGACAAAATATCGGACGTCCACGCGGCCAGCATTTCCGGCGTTACCGTTCCCAGCCGGCTGAGCTCGTCGATCCATTTGCGGCTTGCCGCGGCAATCTGGGCCGGGTCCGCGCTCCTGACCGCCAGCTTCCAGTCCTCCTGCACTTTGGCGAAGGTCAAGGAGAGGCTTCCGCCGGTCCCCGGCCCAGCGGCGGCGGAGCCGGCAAGGAGCGTATGGATATGCTTGTCCGGCTCCAGCAGGTTCCGGCGGCGGAGCGCCGCCAGCGCCTCGGCGTACTGCCGGGGGAGGCTTTGCGGGAGTTCCCCGGCGGCGGCGAGACCAAAATGCAGCCGCCGCTGCAGCGTCGCATACAGCCCGTCGTTGATTTGCGCGATCAGCTCCGGCGCCCGTTCCGGCTCCGCCCAGAGCAGCAGCACGATCTCCGTCTGCGCGCCCCAATGCTTGAAAGCGACCCCGCTATGGTCCGGCAGCAGAAATTCGTTGCAGACATTGATCAGCGCGAAATGGAGCAGATCGCTGTTGCCCGCGAAGCGCTGCAGCAGGGAGGCGTCGCCGGGGTCGACCTGGGCCAGCATGAGCCTGATCGCGGCGACTTCCCCGGGGATTACGCCTTCCTGGCGCAACCTGCGCAGCGAAGATTCGGCCGCGCCGGGCTCGTCGATCAGCGAGGAGAGCAGCTTTTCGCCGTAAATCGGTTTGATTTCGTTGAGCCGAATGCTGCGGTGCTGCTGATCCAGCCGTTCCTGCTCCTCGCGCCGGATCTGCTCCATCGCTTTGGCCACGGCGGCGTTGATCGCTTCGGGTTCGATCGGCTTGAGAATATAGTCGATCCCGCCGTGGCGCACGGTGCTGCGCACAAAATCAAAATCGTCATGGCCGCTGACGACGATGAACTTGATGTTCCCGGCATGCTCGCGCACCCATGCCATCAGGTCGAGGCCGTGGCCCGAAGTCATCATCATGTCCATAATGACCAGCGAAGGAGCCGATCTTTGAATCATTTCGATCGCTTCATTCCCCCCGTCAGCTTCTGCGATTTCCCGGATGCCGTGCGCTTCCCAGTCAACAAGCAGCCGAACGGCCTTCCTTACGCGCGCTTCATCGTCAACAATCAATGCCTTCATCGGTTCACACTCCACTCTATGGACTAACTCAAGCTTTTCTATAGTTCAAATTTAGTTCAACTTTTTACTGCGGCTGAGCCGGAATGATTAGCGTAATCCGCACCCCGGCCGGTTCCAGATTGGTTACGGTCAATGCAGCTTCATCGCCGTATACGAGCCGCAGCCGGGTCAATACGTTCATCAGGCCGATGGACGATGAGCCCGGTTCCTTGCCCGGGTTGCCGGGACCGCTCTCCTGGGGAGCGTCGGATAGCTCGCGCAGCTTCCGCTGCAATTGCGCCAGCTTGTCCTCCGGGATGCTCGCTCCGTTGTTGTCCACCGTGATTTGGACGAGTCCGTCCGGCGTCCGCGCGGCGGCGAGCCGCACCCATCCGTCCGTGCCCGCGCGGTCGATGCCGTGCTTGAAGTAGTTTTCCATAATCGGCTGCAAAATGAGTTTGGGCATCGCCACCTGCAGCAGCGGCTCGGCGACCTCGCACCGGTAAGCAAAGCGGTTCTCGAACCGTTCCTTCTGCAGCTCCACATATGCCTTGACGTGTTCAAGCTCGTCCTTTAGCGTCACGATGCGGTCGCCCGAATGCATGCTGTAATGCATCATTTTGGCCAGGGACGAGATCAGGGTGTAGATTTGGGGCACCTTCAGCTCCAGCGCCAGCGTGCCGATAATCTGCAGCGTATTGTTGAGAAAATGCGGGTTGATTTGTGCCTGCAGCGCCCGCAGCTGGTTGTTTTTGCTGGACAATTCGAGCTTGTACTCCCGCAGGATCAAATTGTTAATCGTGTCCATCATCGTGCGGAACCGTTCGGTCAGCAGCCCGACTTCATCATTTCCGGCCGGCAGGACGTCGACGTTCAGATTGCCGGTCTTCACCTGGCTCATATAGTTGGACAGCCGTTTGATCGGCGCGGTGACGCGGATCGAGATCAGGATGGTCGCCGTCAGAATGACGAGCAGCGCCAGGCCGAACAGCATCAAATTGATCGTGACCGCCTGGTTGGCCTCGCGGAGCAGATAGGATTTCGGAATCTCCTTGATCAAGGTCCAATGGGCCCCGTAATGATCGATTCGCTGATAAATAAACATGGAGCCGTTCTCTTCAAAGCTGCCCTGTTCTCCGGGCGATCCGGCAAGCTTTTCCGTATACCAGCTGTCGTACAGCGCGCGGCCGATTCGCTCGGGCTGATCCGCGTAGACGATCCGGCCGGCATCGTCTGTAATATACAGTTTTTCCTCGTTGCGGTCGTAAAGCTGCTCTACGATGTCCTGCAGCGCGGTCAACTTCACGTCGATGGACAGATAGCCGAGCGGGGTGTCGGACGGAATCTGTTCGATGCGCCGGTGCAGGGAAAATACCTGCTCGTAGGTTGCTTGCTGAAAAGGGAGGGTCATGCCGTACAGATGGCTCATATGCGTGCCCTCGACCGCCAGTACTTCGCCCTGCGGAGGAACCGATCCTTTGTAGGGCGCCGCTCCCTGCCAGCGTTTGGGGATATTTTGCGTAATCAGCGTCGCCTTGCTGTCTTTAACGCCAAACAGGTACACCTGAAAAATATCGGGCATGGACTTGTAAATGTAATTGAGCGAAGCGTAAATGTCGATATTGGCGGACATGTCGTCGTAACCGGCATTCAGCAACCGGTAGAACTCGGAATCGGAATAGACCGTGAGCGAAATGCGGTTGATTTCCCCCAGCAGGCTGTCTATATTGCGGTACCCTTGATACAGCAAATTCGTATTTTCCTCGACCGCCCGGGTTTTCAGGGATTCCGTCGTCAGCGAATAGCTGATGAACATGACCGCGATGATGCAAAGGGCGATGGGAAGGATCATAAAGACTATCAATTTCGTCCGAATACTGGTCCATTTCATGTTGTGCACATCCGATCAATATTTTACACCTTAGTGATCACTTCCGTAGGTGTAATGGGCGTCAAATTAACTACATAATAACATTACAAGATATATTTCAACAAAGATAGACAAAAGAAAGGAGGGGGCGAGCGTTGCGGACAAAAAAATGGTCGCAATGGGGACAACAGACCTTTTTTGTCGGCCCGGCCTTCCTGTTTTTCACCGTGGTGATGATCATTCCGTTCGTGATGGGGATGTACTATTCCTTTACCGATTGGAACGGGGTGTCAGGGCAGGTCGCCTGGGTCGGATTCGATAATTTCGCGAAAATTTTCGCGAACGATCCCGATTTTTGGAAAGCGTTTTGGTTTACGGTGCGGTTTACCGTGCTTGGCGTCGTATTGGTGAACGGGGTAGGCTTTTTCCTCGCTTATTTCCTGACCAAGCCGCTAAGATCGCGGAATGTGCTTCGGACGGTATTTTTCATGCCTAACGTCATCGGGGGGCTGCTGCTCGGCTTTATTTGGCAGTTTATTTTCATTAAAGGGTTTGCGACGCTTGGAGACATGACGGGTTGGTCGTTCTTCGAACTGCCTTGGCTGGGCGACTCGACGACCGGCTTTTGGGCCATCGTGATGGTGTTTGTGTGGCAATATTCCGGCTACCTGATGGTCGTATACATCGCTTCGCTCAGCAACGTGTCCAAGGAGGTGCTGGAGGCGGCGGAAATCGACGGGGCCAACCGCTTTCAGGTGCTGCGCAGCATCATTGCCCCGCTGATCATGCCGGCGGTGACGGTATGCCTGTTCCTGGCGATCTCCTGGTCGTTCAAAATGTTCGACCTCAACCTCTCGCTGACCAAGGGGGGACCATTCAAATCGACGGAATCGGTAGCCTTGAACATTTACAACGAGGCGTTCCTGAACAACCGGTACGGCCTTGGGACAGCCAAAGCGCTGCTGTTCTTCCTGATCGTGGCGGTGATCTCCCTGATTCAAGTGCGGATCACGAAGAGCAAGGAGGTTGAAGCCTGATGGGAGCCAAAAAGCGCGCGGGAAACATCGTCACGGAAATCGTTATGATTGTGGTGGGCCTGATTTTTCTCGCACCGTTTTATTTTTTGTTCGTGAACTCGGTCAAGCCGTTTGGCGAGATTTTGAAAAATGCGGCCAGCTGGCCGTCGCAGTTTCATTGGGAAAACTATAGCAAAGCGTGGGAACTGGCCCGATTTTCCGAGGCCTTCCGGAACTCCGTGATCATCACCGTGATCAGCGTTATTCTGATCACGCTGTTCAGCGCCATGGCGGCTTACCGGATGGTGCGCGCGGACACGAAGTTCAACCGGCTGCTGCTGCTGCTGTTCGTGGCGGCGATGGTCGTTCCGTTTCAGACGATCATGATTCCGGTGCTGAAAGTGGTCAACACGCTGGGAGTGAACAACAGCATCCTGGGGTTGCTGCTGACGAACCTGGGGTTAAGCCTTCCGCTGGCGGTATTCCTGTTTCACGGTTTCGTCAAATCGGTGCCGCTGGAGATCGAGGAAGCGGCTACCGTCGACGGCTGCAATCCGTTCACCGTATTTTTCCGGATCGTCCTGCCGCTGCTGAAGCCGATGATGATGACGATCATCGTGCTGAACGCGCTGGCGATCTGGAACGACTATTTGCTGCCGTCCCTGATTTTGCAAAAGCCCGAGCTGCGGACCATTCCGCTGGCGACCTATTCGTTCTTCGGGCAATACACGAAACAATGGGACATGGCGCTTCCGGCGCTGGCCATCGGCATTCTGCCGATCGTGGCATTTTATCTGCTGCTGCAGCGCTACATCGTTGAGGGAATCGCGGCAGGCTCGGTAAAAGGTTGATACCGGGCCTGGCGTTCCAGGTATATAATTAATTTTATGCATAGGGGGAAAATGAGAAATGAAGAAAAAACGCTCGCTGATTATTTTATCCGTATTGCTCGTGATGAGCATGCTGCTGGCGGCTTGCGGCGGCTCTAAAGGCGGGAACGGCTCCAGTACCGGCAATGCGCAAAATGGAAGCGCTGCAGCAGGCGGCGAAGTGAAAACGGTTAAAATTTTTCAGTTCAAAACGGAAATCGTGGAAGGCCTAAACGAACTGAAGGTCGAATTCGAAAAAGAACATCCGAACATCAAGCTGGACATCCAAACCGTCGGCGGCGGCGCGGATTACGCGGCGGCCCTGAAGACGAAGTTCGCGTCCGGCGACGCCCCGGATATTTTCTCGAACGGCGGGTTTGCGGAGCTTGATATGTGGCAGGACAAAATCGAGGATCTGTCCGACCAGCCTTGGGTGAAGGACCTCGTGCCTTTGGCCGCGGAACCGATGACCAAGGACGGCAAAGTGTACGGCATGCCGATGAACCTGGAAGGGATCGGCTACGTGTACAACAAGGATTTGTTCGCCAAAGCCGGCATCACCGAAACGCCGAAAACGATCACCGAGCTGGAGGAAGCGGCCAAGAAGCTGCAGCAAATCGGCGTGACTCCGTTCGGCAACGCTTATCAGGAATGGTGGCTGCTCGGCAACCAGGGGATCAGCACCGCTTTCGCAAGACAGGACAATGTCGACGAGTTCATCAAAGGCCTTAACGAAGGAACCGCAACGATCGTCGGCAACGAGCAGTTCAAAAACTGGAGCAATCTGCTGAACCTGACCGTGAAATACGGGCAAAAGAACCCGCTGACCACGGACGCCAACACGCATCTGGCCATGTTCGCCAGCGGCGAAGTCGCCATGATGCAGGAAGGCAACTGGGCGCAAACGCTGATCGACAACATCACGCCGAACATGAACATCGGCATGTTCCCGCTGCCGATCGACGACGATGCCGAGAAAAACGACAAGCTGACGGTCGGCATTCCCGCCAACCTGGTCGTAAACAAAGATTCCGCTTCCAAAGAAGAAGCGAAAATCTTCCTGAACTGGCTTGTGACCTCTGATTTGGGGAAAGAATATATCGTGAAAAAATGGAAATTCATCCCGGCCTTGACGACGATTCCGGCTACGTCCGAAGATATCGGGCAACTCGGCGCGGACGTGAAGAAATACGTGGACGAAAACAAAGTGTACGGTTTGCAATCGTCCAAGTTCCCGGACGGCGTAACCCAGGAATTCGCCAGCGCCATTCAGGAGCTGATCGCCGGCAAAGTGGACGTTGACGGCTGGATGACCAATATGCAAGCGGCTTGGGACAAGCTGAAGAAATAAAAGAAGCGCACTTAGATCGACGATATTAAGCTGAACTGTTTAGCTTGTATCGTTTGACATCATGGAACTGCTTCCGCACCTTCGAGAGGATCGATCGGGCGGGAGCAGTTTTGTCATTTTGCAAAATACATAATGGCCTGGAGGGTGAACCTGGATGAATAAGCACCTCGATAAAGTTCAAATCGGCGTTTGCGGATCTGCCGGAGGGCGTGCAGGTCGCAGCGCGGAGCGGCGAATCGGGCACCTACCTGTTCGTGCTGAACTTAAGCCGGGAACCGCGCCTTGTTACTTTGCCGGCAGCTTATCCCAGCGTGCTATACGGCGTCATAAGAGAAGGAACGCTGAGCCTTGCTCCGTACGGCGTGGATATTTTACGGATTTCGTAGGAGTTTTGGCCGATGTCAAGGCAGCCGGCCTCTTTTTTTGCATGTACTTAAGCATACGGCGGCCTTCGAAGAACACTGAAAAACCCCCTCTAACCCCCAAGAAGAAGGCGGCTTAGGTCGGCGTAGCTGAACGCCTGCTCATGCGGACGAAACGCGGATTCGGGCTCGGCGCGCCGATGGTTGAACCATATGGTCCGCCAGCCGGCACCGGCGGCGCCTACGACGTCATTGCGCCATGAATCGCCGACATAACAGCATTGTTCCGGGGCTAAGCCAGCTTCTGCGGCAACGTGATCGAATAGCTTCCGGTCCGGCTTGGTGATGCCGACGGCTCCGGAAATATAGATCAGCCCTGGCGGGATCAGGCGATCCAGCTCCAGCGCGCGGATTTTGCGCCATTGGTGTTCCGGCGGCCCGTTGGTAATTAGACCTACGAGGGCTTTGTCCGATTCCAGCTTCCCGATGAGCTCGAATGCACCGTCAAAGGGGCGGATGCGAAACTGGCGGTCCAGATAAGCGCCCTGTACGGCGGCCGCCTGTTCCTGCTTGAGCGTTACGCCGAACTCGGCAAGCGAACGTATGAAGCGCTCTGTCCGCATTTCCTCAAGTACCGGACCGTGGGTAGGCGTGCCGCCGGCCAGGGCGGACAGGTGGTCGCTGTAAAAGCGCATCCGGTGATAAGCGGGTTCATACGGGAAATCGTCCCCAGTGTTAAGCACCGCTTGCAGGGCTTCGCGAAAGGGGAGCAAATGATCGTAGAGCGTATCGTCCAGATCGAAAAAAACGGCATGTGCGCATGCGGCCGGTTTTGTAGACTTCAAAGTTGAATTCCTCCTTCTATCGTTTGGCGCGTAAGGCCGTCTCTCTTTTTATTTCGGCCATGTACCGTATATGGTAGATTGATCCTGGCAGACTGCTCCTAAATAACGTGAGCGAAAACATAAGAACAAATCTACTAGTCTACCGTCCATTATACAGGATACCGCGTTTTACCGGCAGACCCGAACGAATTTTGCTGACGCCTGCCAGGCGCTTGGATTATATTATTGGTGGATGTTTTGCAACTTTAAGATTGCAGGGAGGGGACCTTTCGAGGTGAGAAGACCGAAACGATGGTTCACCTTAAAAAATCAAATCTTTGTCGGCTTTATGCTTGCCATGGTTCTCGTGCTTACGCTCGCCAGCATCCTGACCTACACCCAGGGCTCCGCCCTGCTGGAGAACAATGCGGAGAAGCATATCGGCCAAACCGCGCTGCAGGCCAACGGCCGGCTTGACGCTTTGCTCGCCCAGATCAAAACGCTGTCGACGCAGGTGGCGACGGACGGCAGCATCCAGCAGCTGCTGCTGTCCGAGGTGGAGGGGACGAAGACGCCGTTCAGCGCACGCCAATCCCTTCTATCGATTCTGGGAAATTACCAGTCGTACGTCACGGGGATTAAATCGCTGGAGCTGTATACGACCGATTACCGCCGGCTGTTCCCGCTGAACGATATTCCGCTGCAGGACACGATCGATCCGAAGTGGATCGCCGCCGCCGACCGGGGAAGAGGGGAACTCGTCTGGATCGGCGCCGATCCCAAAGATCCCTCTTCGGTGCTCGCCTTAAGGCGTGTCAGCCTGATCGACCGCTGGTTTTCGTCCGGGGGATATCTAATGGTGCGGATCGACCGTACCTACTTCCAGCTTCAGGAGCAGATGAGCGGAGAAGGCGGCGAATATATTTTGCTGGTCGACGGCAATTTGCACACGATCGCTTCCAATTTCGGCCGGTCGGCCGGGACGCTGAATTTGTCCGAACTGCTTACCAACGAGGGGAAAAACATTACGATCGGCGGGCAGGAATTTATCGAGGTGAAGCAAAAGTCAGAGCCTACCGGCTGGACGCTCGTATTTTTTACGCCTGTCAGCTACGTCACGAGCGGGATTTCCGCCCTGCGCACGGCCGTGCTCGTGTCCGGCGCGATCGGGGTGCTGTTGTTTCTGATTATGTCGCTATTGCTGTCGACGATGATCACCCGGCCGATCTTCAAGCTGATCAAGGCGATGCGGGGGGCGCGATTCGGGGTGCTGCAGCCCAATCCGATGTTCTCCAACACGATGGAGATCAACGAACTGAACAATACGTACAACCAAATGGTCGACAACATAAACGAATTGATCCGGGTCGTTTACGAGAAGGAACTGCTGCAAAGCCGGACGGAGCTGAAAGCGCTTCAAGCGCAGATCAATCCGCATTTTCTGTTTAATACGCTGGAGGCCTTTTATTGGTCGCTGGAGGAGAAAGGCGAAGAGGAATTGGCCGGCCTTGTCGTCAGCATGTCCAGCCTGTTCCGGTATACCATCAGCCGGCCGAACCAGGACGAGTGGGTCACCGTCGAAGAGGAGCTCGAGCATGTCGAGCATTATTTGCAGCTTATGGACATCCGGCTGGGCGAGCGGCTCACTTGGTCAATCGAAGCCGGAACTTTCGGGGGTGTGAAAATTCCCAAGCTGCTGATTCAGCCGCTGGTGGAGAATGCGATTTTGCACGGTGTGGAGACAAAGGAAGGCCAGGGCGTGGTGACGGTGAACGTATCGCCTTCTGGCCGGGAAGGTTACGTAAAAATCACGGTCCGGGACAACGGCCCCGGCATGGACGAAGAGATGCTGCGCAAGCTGAAGCAGGCGTTGGACGGCGGGCCGGCCCTGTCGTCCAAGGGGAGCGGATTCGGGATCGTCAACGTGCAGCGGCGGCTGCGGCTTTATTTTGACAAGGAACAAGGCGCAAAGCCGGGACTGGACGTATATAGCCGGCCGGGAGAGGGCACGGTGGTGAGCTTTGAAATTCCGAGCGAATATGGGGGAGCGGTATGATTCATTCCAAAACGATTTTAATCGTGGAAGACGAGCCGAGAACGAGGCAAGGTTTTGTCAAAACGCTGGAGGCCTGGTCCTGCGGGCGCTACCGGATCGAAGCGGCGGAGAGCGGCCAGGCGGCGCTGGCTTGGCTGGAGAACCACGCCGCTCATCTGCTGATCACGGACATCCGCATGCCGGGCATTAGCGGGTTGGAGCTGATCGAAATGCAGCGAAAGCATAAGCCGTTTAAACCGGTAGCGATCATCATTTCCGGCTATCCGGAATTCGATTATGCGCAAAAAGCGATGCAGCTAGGCGTCGTCAACTATTTGCTCAAGCCGGTGGATAAGCATAAACTCGTGCAAGCCGTGGAGCAAGCGCTTCTGGTCGAGGGCGACCGGCACCGCATCGAAACGCTGGAGAAGCTGGCCGACCCGCGGCTGCTGGAGACGAAGGAGACCGATGCCCGGTACAATCCGCTGGTTCGCGATGCGCTTCGCTATTTGGACGAGCATTTGCACGAGCCGGTGACACTTCGCCAGGTGGCCGATATGCTGCATTTGAACCCGAGTTATTTCAGCGTCTTGTTCAAGGAGCAAACGGAAATGACGTTCAGCGAGTACCTCAGCCGGCTGCGGATGCTAAGGGCGAAGGAACTGCTGCTGCGCACGTCTTTACCCGTCGGTGAAATCGCCGAACGCGTCGGGTATCAAACGGACAAATATTTTATCAAAGTGTTCAAATCGTTCGAAGGCATGAGTCCCAGCAAATATAGAAACAGCGTCAAGAACTTTTGATATCTGAAGGGAAAATATGAACGACTCAACCTAGGCGTTGAAAGCTTGAGGATAGGGAAGGCCGGTGGGGTGGTCGGCAGATCAATATCCGCTGGCCGGACGCTTTGCACGATTATCCCGTTTGATCAGGAAGCAGAGAAGAAGATACATTCAGGAGAAGAAGATACATTCAGGAGAAGAAGATATATTCAGGAGAAGAAGATATATTCAGGAGAAGAAGATATATTCAGGAGAAGTGGATATGGGAGAAGCAGACCTGTTCGACTCATTAAACCTGTTTAAGATCATAGACAGGTTTATGAGGGAAGCAAGCCTGAGACGGGAGGAATCGGGCAAGGCACAAGAAAAAATGAAAAGACCGTGATCTTGCTGCAGCCTGAAATCCGTTTGCAGCAACGTCTGTACCGTTCAAGCATTTCTATCAGGCTGCAGCCGCAAGGGGCTGATTCGGTTGGCGCGCGATCAGCCGGCGGTAAGGGAGCGCCGGAATCGCCACACACATCTGCAGCAACTTCTGCCGCATCGTTTCTTCCGCTCCGGACAGGCGCAGCCGGCGGCGTCCGGCAAGGGGAGATGCGTTCCTTCAAAAATCGTACCGACCAAAGGCGATGTTTGATGCTTGCACTTTCCGCACTCGAACAAGGGGATATGCCGGGAGGTCAAACGGCTGCACCGGGTGTGAGCGCAGCGCGGGCAGACAAAGCCGTTTGACCACTTCATCGCGATCAGCGCCTCCATGCAGTCCTGTTCACTGTTAAAACGGCTGCTGAATGGTTGAAGTTCCGTTCCCGCATTTGATCTCCATGTTCACTCGCCCCCAAGTCAAGAATACACGAATATAAGTTCCATTTATTTCATTATAGCAAACATACGTTCTCTTATCAAGCCGAAAATCCCACCTGAACCGCCTCATTTTTTCCGATTCTCTTTTTTTCTTTATCCCGTACAATCCCCACCCACGCCCCCCTGAACGTAAGGGATAATCGTGCAAAGCACCATGCATGGACACCAAGACACAGACACTATAGACAGCCACCGCAGAGGCAAAGTCATAATTTATTTCGTCAAGCACTGGTTTTGAGCCGCTTTTATTGCAAGAAATTATACTTGGTTTATTATATGTGTTTGTAGGTATTTTTCGTTCAAGTTAGCCGAGAAACAAGAAAAAACTTTTAGCTTTGTAGATGTTTAGCATAAACGGACGCATTAACAACCTAAAAAAAGTGGAATTTTAGCTAATGAGCGTGATCTTATGAGGACGAAACGAAGGTGCTAGAATTCAGGTTAAGCGGTTACATAAAACCGTTAATAATGATGGGGGGATATAACAAATGTCCAACAAAAAGACAGCATCAATCCTTTTGATTGCGCTTTCACTATTGCTGGTGCTTGCCGGCTGCGGCGGGAAATCGAACGGCGGCGCGGCGAGCGGCGGCGGAGAAAATGCTGGCGCCAATGCCGGCGGCGAAGCAGTCAAACCGGCGGACGGCGAGAAAGTCACCATCAAGTTCATGCATCTGTGGCCGCAGGGCAGCTCGGCCCAGCAAAATAAACTGGTCAACGAAATCATTACCCAATATCAGACCGACCATCCGAACGTGACGATTCAGCAGGAGGTGCTGGAAAACGAGCAGTACAAAAACAAGCTGAAAATTTTATCCGCTTCGAACGAGCTTCCCGACGTCGGCGTGACCTGGGCGGCAGGCTTTATGGATCCGTACGTCAAAGGAAACCTGTTTACCCCGCTCGACGATTTGCTGGACGGAGGTTTGAAGGATAAATTCGTCCCGGGCACGACCGACGCTTACGCCGTGGGCGGTAAGACGTACGGGTTGCCGATCGAGCTCAACATTTCGCCGATTTATTACAACAAAGCGATTTTCGAGAAATACAATTTGCAAGTACCGCAAACGTACGATCAATTTTTGCAAGTCGTGAAAACGCTGTCGGAGAACGGCGTGGCCCCGATTGCCCTCGGCAACAAAGACCGCTGGACCGGTTCGCTGTGGTACATGTATCTGGCGGATCGGCTTGGCGGACCGGAAACGCTGAAGAAAGCGATCGACCGCTCCGGGTCGTTTGAAGATCCTGCGCTGATCCAGGCCGCCGCGGAAATTCAAAAGCTGGTGGATATGAACGCGTTCAATAAAGGCTTTAACGGCTTGTCCAACGATGAAGGCAAATCCGAGTTTATGAACGAAAAAGCGGCGATGTACCTGATGGGCACCTGGGAAATTCCGAACTTCACGACGAATCCGGACGTCCCGCAGGAATTCAAAGACAAGGTAGGCTTCTTCAAATTCCCGACCGTGGAAGGCGGGAAAGGCGACATCAACAGCTGGGTCGGCGGTCCGGGCGTAGGCTTGTTCGTCGCCGAAAACTCCAAGGTCAAAGACGAAGCGAAAAAATTCGTGGAGTATTTCATCGGCAAATGGGGCGCGGAATCGGTCAGCACGGCGGGTGTTATTCCGGCCACGAAAGTGGACACCTCTTCTTCCGATCTTCCGCAAATGTACATCGACCTGCTGAACGAGCTGAACAATGCCAGCAACCTGACGTTGTTCGCCGACGTGCAAATGAAACCGAACGCAGCGCAAACGCACTTGAACATGATTCAGGCTTTGTTCGGCAAAGCGGTCACGCCGGAGGATTTCGCCAAGGAGCATGAAGCGGCCCTGCAAAAAGGGGAGTAAGGCATGATAGATAGAAAAGGATGATGAAACCTTATGAATAGGGTCATGTCGAATAAATGGGTCATTGCCCTGTATGTGCTGCCTTCTCTGCTGCTGATCATGGCCATGATCTATATTCCCATCGTACTGACCGGTTACTACGGGTTGATGGACTGGGACGGCATCGGAGCGATGACGTTTGTCGGCCTTGCCAACTACAGCACGCTCGTCAAGGATCCGATGTTTTGGCAAAGCGCGTACCATTCCTTGCTGCTGGCCGTTTTCTCCGGGCTTAGCCTGATCGGATACCTGCTGATTGCGCTCGTCTTGTCCGGAAAAATTAAAGGAGCCAACCTGTTTCGAAAAATTTACCTGATCCCAATGCTGTTGTCTTCGGTCGCGATCGCGCAGCTGTGGCTGAAAATTTACCACCCTTCGAATGGGGTGCTCAACAGCTTCCTGACCGGGGTAGGCATTACGGACGCGCCGTCCTGGCTGGCGGAGCCGTCGATGGTGCTGTATGCCCTGTTCGTGCCGATCATCTGGCAGTATGCCGGCTTTTACATCCTGATCTATTACGCCGCGCTGAAGAACATCCCGGAATCGCTCGTGGAAGCGGCGCGCATCGACGGTGCGGGGGCAATGTCAATCGCCTTTCGCATCAAGCTGCCTCTGATCGTGGAAGTGATTAAAGTGACGATCGTACTCGCAATTGTAGGCTCGCTTAAGTATTTCGATCTGATCTATGTCATGACCGACGGGGGACCCAACGGAGCGAGCGAAGTGATGGCCTCCTACATGTACCATCAGGCCTTCCGCGGCTTCGACTTCGGTTACGGCAGCGCGATCGGGTTCTCGCTGCTGCTGATCTGTCTGGTCGCGACATGGCTGATCCGCAAATTGACGGACTCGGACGACACGATTCAATATTCCTAAGGAGGGGCCAATGATGGAAACGCAAAAATCGATCCGTTTGGAACCGGCGGTTTCCGGTCCCGGTCTGCAGCTCGGCCGCAAGCTGGGGTACGGGCTGCTATATATCGTGCTCGTCCTTGTGGCGGCGCTGCAAATTTTGCCGCTGATCTGGCTGCTGTTCTTTTCGCTGAAAAACAATCAGGAAGTTTTCAACATGCCGCCTTTCTCCATTCCGGCGCATCCCCGCTGGGAGAACTACGAAAAGGTGTGGACCCAAGGCAATATCAGCGTTTATTTCCTGAACAGCGTATGGATCACCGCCGTATCGCTCATCTTGACCGTACTGCTGGCGAGCTTCGTCACCTTTGCCATCACCCGCATGAAATGGAAGGGCAGCTCGTTTGTCCTCGGTTTATTTATGGTCGGGATGATGATTCCCGTACACTCGACGCTGATTCCGCTGTTTAGCCTGTTTTTGAAAGTCGGCTTGACGGACCATCCGCTGTCGGTCATCCTGTCCTATGCCGCGTTTAACCTGCCGATCACGATGATGATTTTGCTCGGATTTTATTACGCGCTGCCGAAGGAAGTGGAGGAGGCCGCCATTATGGACGGCTGCTCGATCCACCGGATGTTCTTCCGGATCATCCTGCCGATGACCGCTTCGGTGCTGTCGACGACGGCGATCATCAACATGATCTACAATTGGAACGAATTTATTTTCGTCAACACTTTCATCAGCTCGGATCACTTCAAAACGCTGACGGTCGGCGTCCAGAACTTCATCGGCCAGTATACGACCGATTGGGGCGCGATCGGCGCGACGCTGATGATCAGCATTTTGCCGATTCTGCTCGCCTTCTTCATCATGAGCAACCGCATTGTGGAAGGCATCGCCGCCGGATCGGTCAAAGGCTGAAATGAAATTCATTGCTTTACCGCGATTATGCAAAATAAGAGAAACTGGGAGCAAACGGGAGTATGTTTATGCCCGGCCGGCAAGTGGGCGCTTTCATGACCCTTCACCCTGCCATCCCCGGTCATATCGGGAGCGAACCGGTTTTTCAGCCCGGCCCCAAAACTTTTATACTTATAAGGATTGTACGGATAAAGTATAAATAGAGGAGTGGGCAGCTTGAGTAATGGGGACGCGTTTGAGCGGCGCAGCGAATTGTTGAAAAGACGGATCGGCCGGATGATTTGCAGGGAGAACCAGTACGGATTGGGGCGTCAGGACGCCCTTCTGCTGCAGCGGTTTATTAAGGAGCTGCATCAAAACGAGCAGGAACGGAATGCGAAAGCGGGCAGCTAAGAGTAAGAGTGAAAATTCTCATATAGAGCGGACACGATATGTTAAATACCCCTTATTTTTTTAAGGGGTATTTTTTATTTTGAATACCCTAAATTTTATATATGGATATGTCGAAATACGTAGTATAATGGCGAAAATATCACAAAAGGAGATACCGCTATCATGAAAACTTTCCGCATGAACGCTTTACGCCCCAAATTTCTTTTAATTTGTCTTTTACTATTGGCCGTCCCCTCCCTTTTGCTTGGCTTCCTGGCTTTTAACATCTCCAAGCAGCAGTTGGATGCGTCGGGCCGGGCGCAGCTGAAACACAGCGTTAATTTGAGCATCGCCATGATCAACAACTTGGACAAAGAGGTCAAAGCGGGACATTTAACGCTTGAGCAAGCGCAGAATATGTTTCGCGAAGAGATTCTCGGGCCCAAAGGTTCCGACAACAAACGGCCGATTAACCCAAAATACGTGGTCGGTCAAAGCGGGTACTTGTATGCGGTCGACAAAAATGGCGTTTCCGTAATGAATCCCGCCAACGAAGGGTCGGATTTGAATACGGTCGTGACCAAAGACGGCGTTCATATGGGCAAGACGCTTACTGAACTTGGCGCGAAAGGCGGGGGTTTTTTTACATACATATGGAACAATCCATTATCCGGCCATGACGAAGCTAAGATTTCGTATGTGGAAATGGACGAAAACTGGGGGTGGATTGTAGGTTCGGGGGCTTACATGAGCGAGTTTAATCAGGGAGCCAACGAGGTGCTTCGGGTTCTGATCATTACCCTGGCCATCTCTATGGTCATCGGCACGGCCGCCGCATGGTTGTTCGTCAGCTCGATCGTGAAACCGATCTCCGTCATGGCCGGTCAAGTGGAAAAGGTATCCAACGGCGATTTAACGATGGAGCCGCTGGTTGTCAAAAATAAAGACGAAGTCGGAAGACTGGCGCAGGGTTTCAACACGATGACCGCCAATCTCAGGGAACTGATTCGCCATGTGTCGAACAGCTCCGGGCAGGTGGCGACTTCATCCGAAGAATTAAACGCAAGCGCGCAGCAAACCTCCAAAGCCACCGAACAAATCGCGCTTTCCGCCCAGGAAGTCGCGGTCGGAGCGGAACAGCAGGTCAAAACCGCAAATGACGCCAATGAAGTCGTAAGCGAAATATCAAAAGGCATGGAGCAGGTCGCCTATTCGATCCAGGCGGTTGCCGAGGCGGCCGTGAGCGCAAATCAGGAAACGATGAAAGGCAATGAAGTGATTCAGCAAACGGTGGAACAAATGAGTGTAGTACATGACCGGGTTGAAGCTACATCCCATGTGATTCACTCTTTAGGCGAGAAATCGAGCGAGATCGGGGAGGTTGTATCCCTCATTACGGAAATCGCAAACCAAACCAATCTGCTTGCCTTAAACGCGGCCATTGAGGCGGCCAGAGCCGGGGAAGACGGCAAGGGATTCGCCGTGGTGGCCAATGAAGTCCGTAAATTGGCCGGGCAATCATCCGCAGCCACCGAAAAGATACGGGCCATTATTCAGGACATCCAGAATGAAACGCGCGATGCGGTTACGGCTATCCAAGAGGGGACGCAAGCTGTGGACGAAGGGATGAAACGGGCGCAGCAGACCGGGAACAGCTTCAGAACCATCACCAAAATGATCGAGGAAGTATCCTCCCAGTCCCAGGAAGTTTCCGCCATCGTGCAGGAAGTAAGCGCCTCTTCCCAAAACATGGTGGCGATGATCGAAGCCGTAGCGCTGATCTCCGAACAATCCGCAGGGAACTCTCAGAGTACGGCGGCGGCTTCCGAAGAGCAGCTGGCGTCGATGGAAGAGATCACAGCTTCCGCGACCACTTTAGCCACCATGGCGGAAGAGCTGCAGAGTTTGGTCGCTAAATTCAAAGTCTAATTTTTGTGTGATGGAAATGATGAAGGGCACGCGCCAATCCGAATGGCGCGTGCTTTTTTGTTTGCCGTGCACCGGCTAAGTGACGTATCCCCCCACAACCTTGCAAAATAGCGGCTATTGTTGTCCTTATGTTTGAGGTCGGAAAAATAATTTTTGCGTTGACATGTAAGCGCTTTTAAAATACAATAAAAACGTATTAGCAATACGTTTTAGCAAAACGATTTAGCTTCGCTTGGCTAACGTGTCCGGCGGATTTCATTGCTCTCGTCTTCAAGGGCCATGTACAATGGAGATTAGGCTGTTTGTTTTTTCCAAGAATATGAACGGGGTGTTATAGTCATGGCCAGTATTAAAGAAATCGCCAAACTTGCCAATGTATCGCAAGGGACGGCCTCGATGGTCCTGAACGGCAAAGGGGACAAATACCGGATATCCGCCGCAACCCAGCGGAAAATACTTGAAGCCGCCAAACAGCTCAACTATCAGCCGAACATCTCGGCGCGCCGTTTGCGCAGCGGGGGAGAGACGGTCCTGCCGATCATTGCGCTGTTCTGGACGCTCGACACCCGCGCCGCTTTGGTCGGGCGGTTTTTGAAGGGACTGCAGCATGCGATGAGTGAGCTGGAAGACGAATACGAACTGCTCATTCATCCTTACGTGGGCACGAAGCTAAGCGAAGTCCAGAGCCTCGTGACCGGCACGCGGTTCAACGGGGCGATCATCGCCAACTCGACGGAGGAGGACGATGAATTTCTGGAGGCGGCGGACTTGAACGTGCCGGTGGTGCTGTACCAGCGGGATTCCGGCAAATATGCCTCCGTCAGCGTGGACAGCTTCAAAAGCGGCGGGATGGTGGCCGAGCTGCTGCATAGCCGCGGACACCGCAAGGTGGGGCTGATCGTTCCGGACGTTTCTTCCAGGGCGATCCGGCTGCGCGAGGAAGGCTTTATGGCCAAAGCCGCGGAGCTTGGGTTGGACGTCGGCGAAGCGTGGATCGTTTACGAGGACTTTTCGGAACAGGGCGGCTACGAGGCCGTTAAACGCTTAAAGCCGGAGGGCGGGGGTTGGCCGTCGGCGATATTCGCCCTCAGCGACCAGATGGCCGTTGGAGCGTTGAAGGCGCTGGACGAATGCGGCGTGAAGGTGCCCGAAGAGCTGGAGATCATCGGTTACGATAACGATGAGGTGACGAACTACACCGTACCGACGTTGTCGACGGTTCATCTGCCGGTGGAGGACATGGCCGGCGAGTGCTTGAAGCTGCTGATCGAGATGATGCGGTACCAGACCAACGTAAAGGCCGCCAAAAAGATGGATACGCGGATCGTCACGCGCAAATCCTGCGGCGGACCGAGCAACTAAGCAAAATTTGTGCCCGAGGCAACACCGGGGGGCGGCCCAAAGCTTCTCCCCGTTAATAAATAAAAGTTGCAAGCTTATTTAAATCCGGTTCAGGAGGTGATCGGCGCATCCGCAACGGCATAAAAGAAAGCGCTTACATTATCAAAGACGCTTAACTGCTCGGAATTAATCCTTCAAGGGGGATGAAAACACATGAAAATGAAGAGATGGTCCATAAGAGTGTTACTGGCAACAATGGCAATGGCTTTGACGCTGGCGGGATGCGCGTCCGACCCGAAGCCGCAGGGCGGGCAATCCGGAGCGGGCGGCACGGCCTCTACCGGGAGTGGAGACACCGTCAATATCGACTTTTGGGGCGGATGGACGGGTCCCGATCTCAACACGATGCAGGCCCTGGTCGAAGTGTTTAACCAGCAGCAGACGAAGATTCACGTGGAATTTACTTCCTTGCAGTGGACGCCGCTGTTCACCAAGTTTTTGACGGAAATGAAAGGCGGCAACCCGCCGGAGGTGCTGGTGATGCATCCGTTCGAGCTGGGGCAGTTCGTGGAGATGGGCGTCCTGGACAGCAAGCCGGTGGCGTCGGTGGGAATGGATGAGGCCAATTACTCCGGCTTTGCCTGGGGAGGCACGAAGTATAAAGGCGAGCAATACGCCGTACCGCTGGACGTCCATATGCACGGCCTTTATTACAACAAAGAGCTTTTGGAAAAAGCGGGCATAAGCGAAGCGCCGAAAACCGGGGAAGAACTGATCGCCGCGGCGCAAAAGCTGACCGTGGACAACAATGGAAAACATGCGGGCGAGGACGGCTTTGACGAAAACAATGTCGTGCAGTACGGGCTGGGCTTCTCAATGAACCACCACGTATTTTATCAAATCTACGCCCTTCTGAACCAGCAGGGGAACAATCCGTTTACCGAAGACATGGCCTCGGTGGACCTGGATGAAGAAAAAACCGCCAAAGCGATCGCTTTTCTTCAGGACCTCGTTTTCAAATATAAAGTTGTACCGAAGGGCGAGAAATCCCCAGTTGACGATTTCATGGGCGGCAAGGTTGCGATGTTCATCGACGGCCCGTGGCAGATGCCGAAGCTGGAAAGCTCCAACATCCAGTGGGCGAGCGCGCCTTATCCGCAGGTATTCGACCGGCCGGCCGCCTGGGGGGCGGCGGAAATCATGACCTTCCCGCTGCAGAAGGACGAAGATCCGGCCAAGCTGGAAGCGGCCGTGGAGTTTGTACGCTGGCTGGACAAAAATTCGGGCCAATGGGCCAAATCCGGACAGCTTCCGTCCAGCAACAACGGCATGAAAACGGCGGAGGGCATGGAAGGACGGGAAGCATTCATACACAGCCTGGACAACGCGGTGCTGCTGCCGGCGCATCCCAAAGCGGCGCAAATCTTCTCCAGCACGGCGCCGAGCCCGATTCTTACGGCGGCGCAGGACGCCGTTTTGAACAACAAGAATCCGCATGAAATCGCAAAACAGCTTAAGAAAGACATGGATAGCTTGCTGGCCGAATAGCGGCCGGCTGGAAAGGTTGTCGACTTTATGAAATCACAAGGAAAAGTCGCGGCGCTGTTTCTGTTGCCTTATTTGCTCGTTTTCCTGGTTTTCCGGTTTGGCCCGAGCGTGGCCGGGCTGTTTATCGGCTTCATGAAATGGAACATCGTGGGCGACGCGGAGTTTGCCGGTCTGAACAATTTCCGGAAGCTGCTGCATGATCCGATATTTTGGGTCTCGCTGAAAAATACGCTGCTGTTCCTGCTGCTGACGCTGCCGCCGCTGATCGTTTTCAGCCTGCTGGTTGCGGTGCTGCTTAACCGGAAGCTGCGGTTTCGAAACGCCGTAAGAACGATTTCGATCATCCCTTACGTGCTGATTCCCGCGGTGGTCGGCATCATCTGGAACTGGCTGTACGACAACAATTTCGGGATTCTGAATTACTATTTGAAAGCGGCGGGGCTCGGCCCCGTGGAATGGCTGACGAGCGAAAAATGGGCGCTGCTGTCGATCGCGATCGTGACGGTATGGACGTTTCTCGGCTACAACATGATTTTGTATCTGGCCGGCCTGCAGGATATTTCCGCCGATCTGTACGAAGCGGCCAAGATCGACGGGGCGGCGGGCGCACAGGCTTTCATGCGGATTACGCTGCCGCTGCTGAAGCCGATCACCTCGATGGTCATTACGCTAACCTTGATCAATACGATCCAGATTTTTGACCAGATCTTCGTCATGACGAACGGCGGGCCGGGGACGGCCACGCTCACCCTGGTACAGTATTTGTACGGTACGGCGTTCCAGAATTACAATCTCGGATACGGCTCCGTACTTGGCATGGCCACTTTGCTTATTTTGATCGTGTTCGTGCAAATTCAATCCAGACTGCTGAAGCTGGAAGACTAGGGGGGACCTGTGACATGAAGCTCAAAATAACGCTGACATACCTCGTCATGGCGGTCATCGGGGCGATATTCGTCTTTCCGCTGCTGTGGTCCCTCGTCTCCTCGTTGAAGCCGGAAGCCGAAATCATGAACTATCCGCCGAAATGGATCGCCGCCTTCACCTTCGTCAACTACAAGGCGGTGCTGGAGCAGTACCCCTTTACCGGCTGGATGGCGAACAGCGTACTGATCACGGTGCTGTCGACGCTGTTCGTGCTGGCGCTGACGACGCCGGCGGCCTACGCCTTCGGACGGCTGAATTTTCGCGGCAAAAAATTGATGTTCACCCTGATCGTGTCCATGCTGCTCATTCCGATTCAGGCCTATATTGTACCGCTGTTCCTGCTCGTCTCCGAGCTGAAGCTGCTGAACACGTTCGCCGCGCTGATTCTCGTGGCGGGAGCCAACGTAACGAGCGTGTACATTTTGACCAGCTTTTTCAAACGCATCCCCAACGAGCTTGAAGAGGCCGCCCGTATCGACGGATGCAAAGATTTCGGCATCTTCGCCAAAATCATGCTGCCGCTGACCAAACCGGCCGTGTCCACGGTGACGATTCTGATGTTCATCTCCAATTGGAACAATTTCCTGTGGCCGATGATCGCGATCCGCGAGAACGCGCTGAAGCCGCTCACCGTAGGAATTGCGCAGTTTATGGGCGGGGCCAATTCCACCGCCCAGTTCCAGTACGGCACATCGTTGGCCGCCGCCTGCATGGCGATTATCCCGTCGATCATCGTGTTTCTGTCCCTGCAGCGCTACTTCGTCGAAGGGATTACCAATTCGGGGATCAAAGGCTAGGTGAACGTGATGGAGAGGGGGCATGACATGTTTAAAAAAATCGAGAAAGAGCTCATCATGAACGGGGAAAAGCCGTTTGCCTGCTGTCACGCTTCGCATCTGGCCGTGCTTGAAGGCGGCGACGTGCTGGCGGTTTGGTTCGCGGGCAGCCGGGAGGGGGCGGACGACACCGCGATCTGGGGGGCGCGCAGAAGCGGCGGCGTTTGGTCGGAGCCCGGCAAGCTGGCGGACGAACCGGATGAGCCTTGCTGGAATCCGGTGCTGCTGGTTTTGGAGAGCGGTGAAATCATTCTGTTCTATAAAGCTGGCCGCTTGATTAAGGAGTGGCGGACGCTGTTCAAGCGCTCGGCTGACGGCGGGCGCACCTGGACCATGGCGGCCGAGCTGGTTCCGGGAGATCGCGGCGGGCGCGGACCGGTGCGCAACAAAGCGATCGTGCTGGCGGACGGGGCCTGGCTCGCGCCTGCTTCGACCGAGGACGGGCTGTGGCGCGCCTTCACCGACCGCTCGGACGATCGCGGCAGGAGCTGGCGCCGCAGCGGCTGGGTTGGCATCCCCGGCATCGGCGGGGAGGATGCCGGGCCGGCCGGCGGCATACCGGGGAGCGTCATCGCGTCAGCATCCGGCAGTCTAGCGGGAAGCAGCGGCGCGTCGGCGTTCGGCAGTCTAGCGGGAAGCAGCGGCATGTCGGCATCCGGCAGTCTAGCGGGAAGCAGCGGCATGTCGGCATCCGGTAGTCTAGCGGGAAGCAGCGGCGTGTCAGCATCCGGCAGTCTAGCTGGAAGCAGCGGCGTGTCGGCATCCGGCAGTCTAGCGGGAAGCAGCGGCGCATCGGCGTTCGGGGCTGCAGCGGGGAACGGAGGCGTTCCTGCGGACTGCAGTGTTCCGGAAGGCGGCGTTGCTCCCGTGGACGACGTGCCGTTAAATGGCAGCGCTCCCGGGCACGGGGCCGCTTCAGCTATTGGCGGCGCCGCTCCGGCCAGCGACATTCCGGTATCGGAGCAGTCCTTCTACGGGCGGGGTGTGATTCAGCCGTCCCTGTGGGAATCCCGGCCCGGGGAGGCTCATATGCTGCTGCGCAGCACCGAAGGGCAAATCTACCGCAGCGATTCGCCGGACGGCGGGCTGACCTGGAGCGAAGCTTATCCGACCGGGCTGCCCAACAACAACAGCGGGCTGGACGTTGCCCGCCTTGACGACGGGACGCTGGTGCTGTGCAGCAATCCGGTCGGTGTCAACTGGGGTCCGCGAACGCCGCTGACGCTGGACATTTCGCGCGACAACGGGCTGACCTGGAGGCGCGAAGCGGTGCTGGAGGACGGGGAAGGCGAGTACTCCTATCCGGCGCTGATCGTTCATGGCGGCATCCTATACCTGACTTACACCTGGAACCGGGAGAACATTGCTTTTGTGCGGCTGCGGTGGAAATAACGGGGCTGGAGTCCGTTAGGATTGGCTTTACGATTCCGGAGGCAAAACATAATGACTAACGTGGAGGAACGCACATGAATAGGCAGAGTAATTCGCCCATGGCCGGCGGTGTCTGGCCGACGATGGTCACGCCATTTACGGCGGGCGGAGAAATCGACTACGAGGCGCAGGCGCGGGCTGTGGAATGGTATATCGCCCATGGCGTAAACGGGCTGTTTGCCGTATGCCAGTCCAGCGAGATGTTCCATTTGAGTTTGGAAGAGCGGGTGAAGCTGGCCGCGTTTATTAAGGAGAAGGCGGCTGGGCGCGTACCGGTCATCGCTTCGGGGCACATCTCCGACGATTTTGCCGAACAGGTCCGGGAACTGAACGCGATGGCCGGGACGGGCATCGACGCGCTTGTGCTCATTACCAACCGGCTGGCCCGGGAAGAGGAAGGGGACGACGTGTGGAGACGCAATCTGGAGCGGCTTCTGAAGGAGCTGCCGGAGCAAATTCCGCTCGGCTTCTACGAATGCCCCTATCCTTACAAACGGCTCATTTCGCCCGAACTGCTCCGCTGGAGCGCCGGCACCGGCCGTTTTTGCTTCCTGAAGGACACGAGCTGCGACACCGGCAATATCCGCTTTAAGCTGGAAGCTACCCGGGACAGCGGCTTGAAAATATACAACGCCAACACGGCCACCCTGCTGGAAACGCTGGAGCTTGGCGTACATGGCTACAGCGGGGTCATGGCCAATTTTCAACCGGACCTGTATGTATGGCTGCTGCAAAACTGGCGGGAACAGCCGGAGAAGGCCGATGAACTGACCGGTTTTCTAAGTATGACCTCGCTGATCGAGAAGCAGCTGTATCCGGTCAACGCCAAGTATTTTCTTATGCTGGAGGGCATTTTCGGCAATTATGGCTGCCGCGTCAAGGACCACCGGAGCTTCACGGAAACGAACCGCTTGGAAGTCCGCCAGCTTCGCGATTTATCGCGGCGTATCTCCGGGCAGCTTTCATTATAATGGGAGGGATAAACAACATGAGCTTACCTATCATAGTAAATCGTCTGGCGGGCGAAATGCCCAAAATCGGCATCCGCCCGGTTATCGACGGACGCCGGGGCGGCATCCGCGAGTCCCTGGAGGAGCCGACGATGAAGCTGGCCGAGGCCTGCGCCCGTCTGCTCACCGAAAAGCTGCGCCACGCCAACGGGCTGCCGGTGGAATGCGTCATCGCCGACACGACGATCGGCGGCGTGGGCGAAGCGGCCAAAACGGCGGAGAAGTTCCGGCGCGAGGGGGTCGGCCTGACGATCACGGTAACGCCCTCCTGGTGTTATCCGCTGGAGACGATCGACGAAGACCCGTGGATGCCGAAAGCGATCTGGGGCTTCAACGGCACGGAGCGTCCGGGAGCGGTGTATTTGGCCGCCGCGTTAGCCGCCCATAATCAGAAGGGTTTGCCCGCGTTCAGCATTTATGGGCGTGATGTGCAGGATATTGGAGACGATACCATTCCGGGCGACGTCCAGGACAAGCTGCTGCAGTTCGCCAAAGCGGGACTGGCGGTCGCGGCGATTCGCGGCAAATCGTATTTGTCGATGGGGAGCGTTTCGATGGGGATCGCTGGCTGCATCGTCGACGAGGGCTTTTTCCAGAACTACCTTGGCATGCGCAATGAGTACGTGGACATGACCGAGTTCATCCGCCGGATGGAGCGGGGCATTTACGACCGCGAGGAGTACGCCAAAGCGCTGGCCTGGACGAAAGCCAACTGCCGCGAGGGAGAGGACGTGAATCCCCCTGAACGGCAAAGATCGGCGGAGCAGAAAGAGCGGGATTGGGAGACCGTCGTGAAAATGGCCTTGATTGCCCGCGATTTGATGATCGGAAATCCAAAGCTCGCGGAGATGGGCTATGGCGAGGAAGCGATAGGCCATAACGCGATCGCCGCCGGATTTCAGGGGCAGCGGGCTTGGACCGACCATTTGCCGACCGGCGATTTCATGGAGGCGGTGCTGTGCAGCTCCTTCGACTGGAACGGCATCCGCGAACCGTTTGTGCTGGCGACCGAAAACGACAACCTGAACGCGGTTACGATGCTGCTGGGCCACCAGCTCAGCCAAAGCGCGCAAATCTTCGCGGATGTGCGGACTTACTGGAGTCCGGAGGCGGTGGAGCGCGTTACCGGGCAGCGGCTGACGGGCCGGGCGGCGGGCGGCGTGATTCACCTGATCAATTCCGGCCCGGCCGCGCTGGACGGCACCGGGGAACAGAGCTTGAACGGGCAGCCGGCGATGAAGCCGTTTTGGGAGATCGGCGAGCAGGAGGTTCAGCGTTGTCTAGACGCGGTAGCCTGGTGCCCGGCGAAGGACTTTTTCCCGTCGGGCGGATTTTCCACCGATTTCACTACGCGCGGCGGCATGTCGCTGACGATCGCCCGCATCAATCTGATCCGCGGGTTGGGACCGGTGCTGCAAATCGCCGAAGGTTATTCGGTGGAGCTGCCGCCGGAGGTGCACGAGAAGCTGGACCGCCGCTCCGACCCGACCTGGCCGACCACCTGGTTTGTCCCCAATTTGACCGGTTCCGGTCCGTTCCGCGACGTCTACGCGGTGATGAGCCATTGGGGCTCCAACCACTGCGCGGCCAGCTACGGGCATATCGGCTCGGAGTGGCTGACGCTTGCCGCCATGCTGCGGATTCCGGTCACCATGCACAACGTGCCCGAGGAGCGGATTTTCCGCCCGAGCGCCTGGGACGCCTTCGGCGCAAACGATCCGGTCGGCGCCGATTACCGGGCGTGCGCGGCGTTCGGCCCGCTGTACAAATAGAGAGGCGGAAAGGATGGAGATGGACATGGGCAAGGAGACGGAACCGCGTTATGCGATCGGGATCGATTTCGGAACCGCATCGGGGCGGGCGGTGCTTGTTGATGCGGCGGACGGACGGGAGCTGGCCTGGCATGCGACCCCTTATCCGCACGGTGTAATGGAGGAGGAACTCATCGGCTGCGGTATCCGGCTTGGCCCGGAGTGGGCGCTCCAACACCCCGGCGATTACGTGGAGGTGCTGCGGCGGTCCGTACCGGAGGTGCTGCGCGCAGCGGGCGTTTCCCCCGGGCAAGTGATCGGCATCGGCGTCGATTTCACCTCCTGCACGATGCTGCCGGTGGATGAAGCGGGAACCCCGCTGTTCTTAAAAGAAGGATTCCGCCGCGAGCCGCACGCATACGTCAAACTGTGGAAGCATCACGCCGCCCAGGAGGAGGCGGACCTGATCAACGCCGTGGCGGCAACGCGTGGCGAAGCTTTTCTCAGCCGCTATGGCGGAAAAATCTCCTCCGAGTGGATGTTCCCCAAAGTGCTGCAAGTGCTGCGTGAAGCTCCTGAGGTGTACGCTGCGGCGGATCGTTTCGTCGAAGCGGCGGACTGGATCGTGTTCTGGATGACCGGGGAGCTGAAGCGCAGCAGCGGCTGTGCCGGCTATAAAGCGCTGTGGCACTCCGGGGAGGGATACCCCTCCGCCGCGTTTTGCCGGGCGCTTGATCCGCGGTTCGAAAGCTTCGCGGAGACCAAGCTGCGCGGGGAGATCGCGAAGCTGGATGGGGCCGCGGGCCGGTTGACGGCCGAGGCGGCGGCCGTGATGGGGCTGCGCCCCGGCATCGCCGTCGCTCCGGGGATGATCGACGCCCATGCGGCCGTCCCCGGCGTCGGCGCTACGAAGCCGGGGCAGATGGTGCTGTCTATGGGAACGTCGCTCTGCCACCTTTTGCTCAGCGGCAAGGAGGTGGCGGTAGAAGGGATTTGCGGCGTGGCCAGGGACGGTATTATCCCCGGACTGTACGCTTATGAGGCCGGGCAGGCGGCGGTCGGCGATTTGTTTGGCTGGTACGTGCAGCAGGCTGTGCCGGCGTATGCCGAACAGGCCGCTGCACGCGAAGGCCTGACGGTACACGAATGGCTGGAGCGGCGGGCAAGCCGGCTGCGGCCGGGGGAACACGGACTGGCGGCGCTCGATTGGTGGAACGGCAACCGCTCCGTTCTCGTCAATGCCCATCTCAGCGGCTTGATCATGGGCTTGACGCTGCAAACGAAACCGGAGGAAATTTACCGCGCGTTGCTTGAAGCGACCGCTTTCGGCACCCGCAAAGTGATCGAAACCTTTGAGGCGGCGGGCGTGGAGGTGCGCGAGCTGTTTGCCTGCGGCGGCTTGCCCGGGAAAAACCGGCTGCTGATGCAAATATTCGCCGATGTTACCGGCCGCGAAATCAAGATCGCCGCTTCCGCGCAGACGCCTGCGCTCGGCGCGGCGATGCTCGGCGCGGTAGCCGCAGGTTCGCGCTGCGGCGGTTACGATCGTATCGAGGAAGCGGCGGGGCGTATGGCCCGGGTGCAGGAGGCGGCCTATCGCCCGAACCCGGCGCACAAGGCGGTGTATGACCTGTTATACAGGGAGTACACCGAGCTGCACGATCTGTTCGGGCGCGGAGGCAGCGAGGCGATGGCGCGGCTGAAGCGGCTGCAGCGGACGGCCGCGGCGGCAGGAGAACAGCGCGATCCCGAGCTGCCCGGGATGGACGGCGGCCGCGCCAAAGGAAGCGAACGCCGGTGATGGCGGGCGACATCAGGCGTTTCGAGCGGGATAAGCAGGTGTATCCGGCTGCCGTTCGCAAGGGCTTGGAGCATTTGTTTGCGGGCTGTCTATCCGCTCTGCCGGCCGGCAGGTACGAACTGGAAGGGGAGCGGATGTATGCGCTGGTGCAGGAATATGTTACCCGCCCGGCAGCCTCGCTGAGCTTCGAGTCCCACGAGACGTACGTAGACATCCAATTCATCGTCAGCGGGGAAGAGCGGATCGGATGGACGATGGATGGCGGCCGCCTGAACATGATTGAGGATCGGCTGCCCGGGGAGGACATCCGGTTTTACGAATCCGCCGCTGCCGGGAGCGTAAGCGAGCTGCTGCTTGGGCCGGGGCAGTTCGCGGTGTTTTTCCCTTCCGAGCTGCATCGCCCTTGCGGTTATATCCACGAAGAGAGTCCAGTCCGCAAAATCGTGATCAAAATTCACCTGGAGCAGTTCCGTTAATAGGGGAACGGATTTGGCCGTACGAGTACGACAATCGGAGCTACCTAGCGGATTCCAATGGTGCAGCCTAGCGTCGCCGTTGAATCATGCAGGCGGCGCGCCGCCCGCTCCGGCCGGGCCGTAGCAAGCGCCGCGCCGATCGCCCCCGTTCGGGCGCTGCAACCGCCCGCTGCAACCGCCCGCTGCTGCCGCTTCCGATCGCCGCCGGCAAGCGTTGGCGCTGTCACCCCACGTATTTGGCGAGCGAAATCAGCGCCGTCATCGTCACGATATTCAATAAGGTGGAGATAAGCACGGTTTGCGAGGCGAAATCGGGTTCATTGTCGTATTCCTCGGCCAAAATGGTGCTGTTCACGCCGGTCGGCATGCCGGAGGCGAGCAGCAGCGCCTGGGCCGGAACGCCTTTCAGCCCCAGCAGCAGAATTAAACCAAAGCCAATCGCCGGGCCGATCAGCAGGCGCAGGGCGACGCTGACATACACGTCGAACCGGTCGAGCCGCAGCGGGTATTTAACGATTTGCGCTCCAAGCGTCAGCAGGGCGACGGCGACCATGGAGTCGGCGATATACCCCATCGGCTTCGAGACAAAGTACGGCAAGGGCAAATTCAGGACGTGCAAAGCCATGCCCAGCACGAGAGCGTAAGGCACGGGCATCTTCAAAAATCCGATCAGGGCGGCTTTCAGCGTGCCGCCGGATTTGGCCCGCTGCACGGACATCACGCCGTATGTGAAGGTGACCAGGCTTTGAAACGTCATCACCAGCGCCTGCACCGACGCGGCAAGCGGGTCGCCCTTGAATGCCAATTGATTGATCGGCAGCCCGTAGTTTCCGGAATTGTCGAGGATAAGGCTGTTCGTGAACGCGGCCCGCAGCCCGCGGCGGAACTTGAGGGTGCGGCTGACCAGCATGCTGATTCCCCATAACAACAACACATATAATACGTAAAAACCGGTGACGCTGCCGAGCAGCTCCGCGGACATTTGGGATTGGTACATGCTTAGAAACACCACCGCCGGGGTGATGAAATAAAAATTGATTTTGGACAAGGTGTACAAATCGAGCCGGAACGCGCGCTGCATCAGGCAGCCAAGTCCGATCAGCACGAAAATGGGGAGGACGACCTCCAAAATGATATCGCCGATCATCGCGGTGTTCTTCACTTCTTTCGGTAAGAGATGTTATTCTAGCAAAAGGACAACCGATTGTTATTATATCATGCCCCCCGGTTTCGAAGGCGATCGGATTTGAGCAAGCGGAAAGGATGATGCTGGCATGCACAAGCCTCAGGAGCGAAAGAACCGGATTGTAGAGGAGGTGGAACGGATTGCCGCTCTGGAAATGAAGATGACGGTGTTCAACAACGAACGGTCGTTATCGCATCTTGAAACAAAACTGACGGCGACGAAAATGGGCGGCGCAACCCTGCTGATGGACCGTCAGTCGCCCCAGTCGAGTTATTATAATCGCGTCATCGGGTTCGGACCGGCCGAAGCGGAGCGGCTGCCGGACATCCTGCGGCATTACGGCGCGGCAAATATCGTGCCCTGCTTCGATATGACGCCGGACAAGCAAAGCGGCGCAGTCGCGGAGGCCTTATCGTCGCAGGGCTTTGTTCCGAGGCTGCAGCTTGTTTTTCTTAAGCGGGAGCTGGAACCCGAAACCGGCCCCGGTCCCCGGAATCAGGGAGAAACGGGAGTTCCCGCGCTATCCGTTCGCCGGGTCGCCACGCCGGAGGAGGCAAAGCGGTTTATCGCGCTGATCGGCCGCTCGAACGGCGGCGCGGTCAAGCTGGACGAGCAGGGGATTGAGCGGAAATGCCGCTACTTTTGCCGGGACGACTTTCAAAATTTCGTGGCCTATGCGGACGAGGACCCGGCCGCGATGGGCTCCCTGTTTATCCGCGGCGAGGAAGGATACGTAGCCAACGATTTTACGTTCCCGGATTACAGGGGGCAAGGCTTGCAGACGGCGCTGATCCGGCATCGCCTTCAGGCTGCCGCGGCGCTGGGATTAAAAAGGGTTTACGTTGACGTGGAATTCGGCACGGCCAGCCATCGGAATATGCTGAAAGCAGGGTTTGAACAGGTGTATATGAACACGTTTTGGATGAAGTCGGCGATAGAGGAATAACGAACGCCTGGTTGTGATATTTGTCTCATCTTCTCGCGGAAATCCTTGCTACAATTCGGGTTAAAGGATGGCGGGGAGGTGAGCTTAGATGGCGGTATGGAAATGCGAAGCTTGCGGGGAAACGAAGGAAGGGCGCTGCAAGCCGCAAAAATGCCCTAAATGCGAAGCGAAAGGCCAATTCGTCAAATTGGAAGCCCAGTAAGTAATCCCAAAACATCATACAAAGCGTTGGACAGGCCCCGTAGCGCTCCGAAGAAATGCGGATGCGAGACAGGGCCTATTTGCCGTTTAAGCGGCGCGGATATCTGATCAGAAGCTGGCCGAGCACCTCGGACAACACCAGTCCGATGGCGATCGAACCCGAGATCAAGAAAGCCTGGGCGGCAAACTGGACGGCCAGGTTGTACTCGTTCTCCACGAATTTGCGCATGGCATCGTAGGCGAGGCCGCCGGGTACGAGCGGAATGATTCCCGCGACGCTGAAGATGATGACGGGCTTCTTGTAATATCTGGCAAAAAGGCGGCTAATCACGCCGACGATAAACGTGGCCGCGACGGTGGAGAAAACGGCGTCCGCCCTCTGCTCGAGCAGCACATAGGCGATCCAGCCGATCATGCCGGAGAAACCGCACTGCAGCAGGGTGCGCCCCGGGGCATTAAACAAAATGCCGAAGGCCGCCGAGGCGATAAAGCTGGTAAGCAGTTGAACGATCAAGTTCATAGGTTTAAAATTCCCTCCGATGCGTCACGACATTTGGTCCGGTAAACAACAATTTGCTGCCGTCAAAACAACGTAAACATCACCGCGATGCCCGTACCGATGGCGAAGGCGGTAAGAAAGGCTTCGGCCCCGCGAGACAAGCCGGAAACGAGGTGGCCGGCCATTAAATCCCGGACGGCGTTGGTGATCAACAGGCCGGGAACAAGCGGCATGACGGAGCCGATGATGATTTTGTCGAGCTCGCGGCCCAAGCCGAGCGATACGAGGAGCGCCGCCAGCAAGCCGATCAGCAGCGAAGCCGTGAATTCGGCAAAAAATTTTACTTTGACCAAGCGGTGAAAAAGAAGAAAAGCCGCAAACCCGGAGCCGCCGCACAGTACCCCGGGGATGAAATCGGGCAGCCCGCCCCGAAACATCAAGGTGAAGCAGCCGCTGGCCACTGCGGCGGCGGCGATTTGCAGCGCCACCGGATAGGCGTTCGTGCCCGCCTCGATTTCCAGGAGCCGGGCGCGGGCCTCGGAGCAGGTCAGCTCTCCGCCGGCCAGCTTTCGCGATACATCGTTGACATCGGCGACCTTTTGCAGATCCGTCGTGCGTTCGACGATCCGGATCAGTTTGGCCGATTCCGTATCGCCGGATTGAAACACGATTCCCGTCGGCGTTACATAACTGTGCGATCCGGGCAGTCCCAGCGCGCTGGCCATCCGGTTCATCGTATCTTCCACGCGGTAGGTCTCCGCCCCGCTCTGCAGCATGATTTTTCCCGCCAAAAGGCATACCTGAACAGAATCCTGCGGCAACTCCGCAGCCTCATTCAACTCCGTAGTCTCATTCATCCGTTTTCACCCTTTCGTCTCGGCGATCTCCAGAGCCATTATAGCACGCAGTCTATCAAGCCGGAATACGGGCCGTGTTGTCGAAATATGACGAAATTTAGGAGGAAAGATGATCTTTTTCATCTATATCTGTGCTATGCTAGCATTATGAATCATCGATTTGCCTGCACTTCCATCAGAGAGGTACCTTCATGATGCTGCACAGTTTACTATCCAATTTTGCCTTGCTTACGGCTTTTATTTATTTCGGTTATATGATTCAAAGCAGGTTTTTGTCCAAAAAACAAAGCACGCCGTGGACCCGAGCGTTCCTTGGATTGATGCTGGGGTTGTTCGGCGTCGTTCTGATGTATTATACCTTTCCCATCGGCACGCAAACGGTTGCCGATTTCCGGCAGCTGCCCGTTCTGATCGCCGTTTACGCGGGTGGAGGGATCAGCGGGGGCATTTCCGCCCTGATTATTGCGGTCTACCGCCTGTTCTTTTTGCACGGGTTTAGCTTCCGTTCCATGGCCGGCGCCGTGAACGTGCTGATCACGCTGGTGATTGCCCTGTTTTTTCTGCGCGCGCGAAAGCTTTCGCTGAAAAGGTGGCTGCCAGCCTTGATGTTATCCGCCGCCAATACGATGGTTCTCTTTTTGCTGGTGTTAAACATAAGTTCATGGACTGCTATAGTTATGTATACCCTTTTATTTATTGTCGCCGGGATGTTTACGTATTTAATGCTCCAGCATTTGCGCGAAGCGGACGAGTCCGTGAAAATGATGAGGGAGGCCGCTACCCGCGATTTTTTGACCCGTTTGTACAACTCGCGGGCGTTTGAGGCCATGATGGCGCAAAAAGTCGCCTCCTCCAACCGAAACGGCGCCCCCTTTACGCTGCTGTTTGTAGACATCGATTTTTTCAAACAGGTCAACGACAGCTACGGCCATTCGGCGGGAGACGCCGTTTTATTGCAATTTGCCGATGTGCTGCGGGACACGTTCCGGCCGGGCGATCATATTTTTCGCAAGGGCGGCGAAGAGTTCGTCATCCTGGTCGACCAGTGCGACGCGGAGCAGATCGAGAAGATCGGCGAACGGCTGCGCCAAAACGTGGAGGCGCATCCGTTCTTCCTGCCGGGAGGCGGGGAGCTTAGGCTAACGATCTCCGCCGGCAGCGCAACGTATCCCAACGTTCGTCAGGAAGAGCTGATCGACAAGGCGGACCAGGCGCTGTACGAGGCGAAACAAGCGGGCCGCAACCGGCTGTGCCGGGCGATTTATTAAGCATACGGCGCCAGCGCCCGGCATTGTCAGGGGGATTCCGCAATTTACCGCTAATCCTCATCTCCGTCGTACCCGTTTAACAAATCGGTGCCGTGCATTGCGTCCGGATCGGGTGCGACCGGATCAACCGGGCTGTCCTTCTGGATAGCGTCGGCGTCAGGCACATCGGTCAGCTCGCCGAACAGCAGATCGGGAAGGCTGTCGATATCGTTTTGGCCGTCCTCGCCCGTATTTTCGCTGATGCCCTGGGTTACACGCGTATCGTGGTGCAGCAGATCATCATCGGGAATATCGTTTTCCGGGCGGTCGTCGGCTAACAGTTCGTATCTTTCATATACAAAATCCGCCTTGGTTTTATCGTGTTTTGGAGCCATGAACAAGTCCCTCCTAATGAATTCGCGATTATGTTGAGTTTGCCCCAAAATCCTGTGTTCCTCTCGCTTTCAGGGAAACTTCCACTTGAAAAATCTGGATCGCCTTACGTCTTTTAATGAGAACGTATGTTTGGTATACTAAGAATTGACGATATTCAAAAGTGATTGGCAAAAATGAATGCAGAAATGAGGATTTACCTAGAAATCGGTGCTTGACTGTTGGGTGCTGGTATGGCGAATCCTCGGCCTTCAAATAGCGGCACTTTATGTACTTATTATCCGGAACCAGCCATGTTCATTCCCATTAGGGGCACTTTTTGCCCTTATTTTTTTTCGGTGGAGCTTTAATGTAAGGAGGGAAGGGGATGTCCGAAACCCGGTATGAACATATTCAGACGAAGACGACGTTAAACCGCGTCAAGGAGGAGGCGATGCCCTTCGAATGGTCGATTAATCCGTACCGCGGCTGCGGCCATGGATGCAGCTTCTGTTATGCCAGAGCGTTCCAGACGTTTCTCGGGAGGAGCGCGGAGGACGAATTCCAATTTCATATTTCGGTCAAGGAAAATGCGGCGGAGGCGCTGGAACGGCAGCTAACGGCTTTGGCCCGTAAGTTCGCCTACGACATTGAGGCCGTTAGCCGGCATGTCGGGCAGGTGGCGATCGGCACGGCCACCGACCCGTATCAGCCTGTCGAAGCCAAGGAACAGATCACCCGGGAGTGCCTGAAAGTATTGGCCAAATACCGGATTCATACCAGCGTGACGACGCGTTCTCCGCTGGTGATGCGGGACATCGATATTTTGCGCAAAATGCCTGGCGTTTCGGTGAACATCAGCGTCAATACGCTGGACGCCGAGCTGATCCGCAAGCTGGAGCCGGCTTCGCCTCATCCCGGCAAACGTCTCGCCACCGTGAAATATTTGGCGGAGCACGGTATTCCTGTCGGCATATTCGCCGCACCGGTCCTTCCGTTTCTGACCGATTCGGAGGAAGGTTTGGACAACCTGCTCCGGTCGGCCAAGGAGCATGGCGCCGGGTTTGCCATGATCTCCTTGCTTAGGCTTTCGCCGGACGTGAAAGCCTGGTACTTCCGGACGCTGCAGCAGCATGATCCCAAGCTGGTATCCCGCTACCGTGCGCTTTACGCCGGGGCCTACGCGGAGCCATGGTATACGGACCGTTTTAAGCAGATGGCGCGCGCCCTTTTGGCCAAACACGGACTAGACGGTTCGGAAACGCGCGGGGCCCAGGCTTCATCCGGCATCGGCACGGAGGTCCCGGCCTCGCGGCCGGGGGCCGTCCCGCAGCCGGCCTGCACCGTATCCGAGCGGGAAATTACCCCGGAGGTCGAGCAGCTTTCTTTTCCGTTTTAAGACTGTAAAGGGGTCTTATTTGCAGCCATAGAGATATGGTAAAATTGCTGTAGGAGGAAATCCACTAATGATGAACCGCCTCAAGCCACTTAATGATGTTTGACCAAATATCGGCTGTAGCAGGGTTGACGGTAAATGAACTTGTAAAATTGCTTGATCAATAATTTTCATGACAATGGCGGATTTGTGACCTCTTTACTTGTTATAAAATTCGGCCACACTCTTACCGCAGGCACTGCCTGCGGTTTTTCGCGTTGCAGCGATAGCTCCTATAGTTCACGGCACTTATTCCTCGTCCAACGGTTATTCGTCAAACGCCGATTTCTAAAGTTGAGCCCAAAATTTCTGGCTCAAAACCGAGATCAGTCCTTGACAAAATAAATTATAGCGTTCGTGTCTTGGTATCCCTGCACGCTGCTTAGCACGATTATCCCTTTGGTTCAGAGGGTAGAGGGTGGGGGCTAATCACGGACCTTTCATTTTTTCCGGTGTCTTGCCCTTCCGGATCAAACGGGATATTCGTGCAAAGCGTCCGGAAAGTGGATATTGATCTGCCGACCAACCCACCGCCCTTCCCTGTCAAGTGCTGATTATTAGGTTGAGCCAAATTTTTCTTTCATTTTTTTGCACCTATTCATAGCTAAAACTTCATGTAAACGTTAAAATAACTGTGGTGCATAAAGCTTAAAAAAATTTCTCTACATTTCCATAAAATTGGAGGTTTTAATAGGGATTGTAGCGAAATGTACAAGGTAGCTCGTTTTATCTTAAGTGCAGAGGTGCTGTAATGAAGTCTTGGATCAAAGGCGTGGCTGTTTTTTTCGTGCTGCTTCTGGCGGCTTTTTGTGTCTTTCTATTTAATAGTTCAAGCGATTCGGGATCGGATGTTATCAAAATAGATCGCTGGCAAATTGCCTGGACTGACCGCTTAGATCCGCAGATGAGCATTGAGCAGCTTGAGGCGCTTGATGGTTGGATCGATGTGAAAGCGGGCGAGAAGATTCCGTTGAAGCCAAACGCGGAGATGGCCCAATGGATCAAGATCCAGCTTCCCGAATTAACCGACAATTCCCTGGTTGTTCTAATCGATAAAATATACGGTAGGCACATTGTAGTTGATATGGATGGAGTTCAAGTTTACGAAACCCAGCGAAAATTCAACTATAACCTAAATAGCGTCCTGTTCCCGATCACCGCTGAAAATTCCGGGCAAACAGTCTATATTGGAGTATCGTCAGCTACCAACAAAATTGGCGTTTTCGATGATATCAAAATCGGTCATTATCAGGGATTGATGAAGGACTTTGTCAGAGGCAACATTGCGGATTTGATTGTGGGCAGTACGCTTATGTTTATCGCCGTAATTATGCTCGTTTGTTCTCTTTTTTTGAAATATGTAAATATGTCGATGTGGTTTTCGCTCTGCGCGGTCATTTTATCTAGCGGGCTGCTCGTGCTTACGTATTCACCGTTTGTAAATTGGCTTTTCGACTATACGACAGCGGGCTCATTATTGTTGATGCTGTTTGACATATCGTTGTTTACCATGCTTCCCTCGGTGATCTTTTTCTTTGAAAAAATATTCGGTCCCGGGTACCGTGGCCTCATTCGACATACTCGGAAGTTTTTAGTCGCTTACTTTATTTTTTGTTTCCTTGTGATGCTTGTCAATGAGATGTCGTCTAATCATTTTTACACGATCTACTCCGTGGTTACCGTTCAATTAGTCGGATACATCATGATTGCAGAGTTTATTATTTTGGCCTGCACCTCAACGATCTATATCATGAATCGGAACAAAGAGGCGGTTGTTTTTTTCGCCGGATTTATTACTTTTGCGCTGATCTGCGTTGGGGACCTGTTACAGTATTATTATAACGGCGGGTATTATAAACTTTCTTTATGGAAATGGGGAGTCGTCTGCTTCCTCGTCTCACTGGTTATTATTTTGGGCAGAAGAATTGCCGCCAATCATGAGCAAGTGGTTGAGTACTCCAAGCAGTTGGAGATGTTTAACAATGAGCTGCAGCGTTCGGAGAAAATGGAGATCATTAGCGAACTGGCAGCTTCCGTAGCCCATGAGGTTCGCAACCCGCTGCAAGTTACTCGCGGATTTCTGCAGCTGCTGGCCGAGAAACAGCAAAACTCAGATAAAGTTTATTTAAGCATGGCCTTGGAAGAATTGGATCGTGCGTCGGGGATTATTACGGACTTTCTGACTTTTGCCAAGCCTGAAGCCGGGAAGGTGACGGCCCTGAATGTGCTTGATGAATTTATCCATATCGAAGGAATATTAATTCCGCTCGCCAACCTTCAAGGCGGCAAAATCTCCGTTCATATTCCCAAAAATCTCTATGTTCGGGGAAACTCCTCAAAATTTAAGCAGGCGTTCATTAATATTATTAAAAATAGTATCGAAGCGCTTAATGGGGAGGGCGAGATTCTGATTTGGGGTTATGAGGAAGAGAACAGCATCGTGATTCATATTAAGGACAACGGGGAAGGGATGGACAATGAGGTGTTGGCTCGGCTAGGAGAGCCTTATTTCTCCAACAAAACCAAAGGGACCGGATTGGGGCTGATGGTTACGTTCCGGATTATCGAGGTGATGAACGGCGAAATACACTTTACAAGTGAGAGAGGGGCAGGAACGGAAGTTGTTATCCGGTTTCCCTCCGTAAATCAAGAGGAACAATCTAACGGATAAGCGTTTCCGCTCCCTGTCCGTTTTGGTGTTAACTGCCCGACGTCGCTGAGTCTGGCTTATTAACTATCCCCAACTTCCAAGCGGTTTAATCTCGCTTTTCACTACATTTGCCGGATTGGGCGGCAGCACCACGTAAAATTCGTCAGAACTTTCTTCGACGGTTTTAATTTTGATATGATCCGGGAGAATTACGCCGAGTGCCTCCTGAATAGCGGCTTTCGGGTCGGCGAGCAGCTTCGCCTTAAAGCTGGGGTCCTGCCATGCTTTCTCAATAACTTGCGATTGAAGGAGAGCTCCTGTTGTCATAAGATCACCCTTTCCTGAAAAATAGGTTAATATTTCCTCTTTACTATACCATGGAACTCGGCAAAGTGCTAGGTAAGCGACTTGTTTTTCGACAGCCAATACTCCAGTCCGCCATGAATCAACAAATTTCGCTGCTCCCGTAGATCTTGCGCCCCTTGTTTGAGGCTTTGCCGGAGATATTCGTGAAACTCCCGCAAATGCGTAAGGTCGGGGGCGGCGGTGGCCAGGGCCGCAGTGTGTTGATCCGTGCGTTCCGCATAGGTGAGCAGGATGTCCCGCACGTACAACGCCTCTCTGATCTCCTCCGGCGTAGGCCGGCGGTCATTAGTGATCTGCAGCTCCCGCTGGACGGCGGAGATCAGGCAATTGTAGCTGCCTTCCCTTAAATCCTTCTCCCAATCCTCCCAATCGTCGAGCATTTGCAGGGTGACCAGTACCGTATCCACCGCCGCTTCTAAAGCGGGAATCCGCGTTTCCCGCCCGGTCAGCAGCAGCGCCCCAGCAACGGACAGTTTGACCGGAGCGGCCTTGTGAGCCACCCGTACCGGGTCCTCTTGGAAAAAATCACTTTCGTTCTCAAACGCGACCGCTTCCGCCCACTCCGCCGCGTATTTGCGGAAATAGCCCCAGAATGGAGAAGCGGCGGGAAAATAGCTGCCGTAAATATGTAAAAATTCAAGCTGAATCAGATTCGCCAACGGCAGTTTCCGTTTATCCGCGGCTTCCGGATCGTCCATTACTTCATCGATCAAATGGTAATACATCATGACGAAAATCATGGCGACGGTTAAGCGCCGGCTGTCCTCCGTTTTGGTGCCGGCAGCCTCCTGCAGCCAAAACGGCAGCAAGTAGCATATGTAGTTTTGGGAAACGCCCCTTTTAAGCGCGTGAAACCTGTCAAGGTAGGCGGCAGCTTGTCCCCGGAAGGCTTCAGGCATTCCCGATAAAATCTTTTCCGCGTCGCTGAAAGCTGTTTCCAGCTCTTTTTCAAAACTAGTAAACCAGTTCAAGAATACGACCTCCCCCATAAATTAGGAAACCTGTAATCATTATATAATGAGAGGCCGTGCTTGTTCCAATTCGCCAGAGACAGCGTCTGTCCCCGGTATAGTCGCCGTCAAGGTGCGGGGCATCCGCAACCATGATGAAGAATTGGGAGCCGGCCGAATCGGGAATTCGCCCTTAATGCCGTAGCCCGGACCGCCGGTACCATTGCCATCCGGGTCGCCGCCCTGAATCATGAAGTCCGGAATGACGCGGTGGAAGGTGGTTCCGTCGTAAAATCCGCTTTTCACCAGCGAAATAAAGTTATTTACGGTATTCGGAGCCACCTAAATTTTACATGTTCTATTCTTTATTTATAGCATTTGATGAATTCCGATAAAAATCAGCAGCAGGCCGGAGATGACGGTGGCGTAGTCGCCGAGTTTTTCCGCGGCGTATTTCTCGCCGAATCCGGAGCATAACGCCAGCAATAGGAAGCTGAAAATGCCGACCGACAGCGAGGTGTACCAAATATTCAGGCTCGTGATTCCGGCGTTAAATCCGCCCGCCAACGCGTTCATGGCTAAAGCGATCCCCAGCACGATCGATTCCCCCAGGCTGATCGATTTGGAACTGTCTGTATCGGCTTCCTCGGGATTGCGCAGCAGCCGGGTAAGCGAATTTGCTCCGTTTGCCGGGGGCAACGGTTTTTTCTCGATGAACGGCTGCAGCAGTACCCATACTCCGACCCCCACGATGACGAGCGTTCCCAGTATTTGCCCGATCCAGGGGTGAAACCACAGGGAGAGCCAACTGCCGAACAGCCCCGATACTAGAGTGGCCAGAAAAGAAATGAAGGAGATGGCCAAATTGGAATACCAGGGAATGTGGATTTTCCGCACCCCATAAGCAATACCGACACCCGCATTATCCAGGTTGGACGCGAGTCCAATGGCGATGACAGCCCACAGACCGTAAGAATCCATGATGTTCGCTCCTTTGCGTTACGTGATGACACAGCATATGCCTAGAAGCGGTTTTTGGTTTCTGGAAGAAGCCGTTATCCTGTCCGCAGAAGACGAAGGGGCGCCGATAAAAGGTTTTCATTATCTTTATAAAGTAGTATAATTGCCACAAAGATAATCCTTAGGGGTGATAAATGTGCTTGAGAATTTGTTGCGTCCTTCTCATTTGCTGCTTTTGGTCATAGCTGCGCTGCTGTTGTTCGGTCCCAGCAAACTACCGGAACTTGGGCGCAGCTTTGGCACGATGTTGAAGGAGTTCAAGAGAGGAGCGCGGGGGGATATCGTTGAGGAGGAGAAAACTCAGGAAATCCAAACCGCGACGGAAACGAATAAACCATCTTAGCATAAAAGAATGAGGCGCCCTCGCGGGCGCTTTTTGTTTGTTCTGGGGGTCATGATTGCCATTAAATAGACAAATTTTTTTCAGCGGGTCAGCTTTGGAAAGTATTGACTTTCATTTTAGGCAAGTGTATAACATCATTATAGGCAATTGTCTAAAAAGGAGATGGATAGCGAATGAGCCGCTTCAAAAAACTGCCTGACACCGAGTTTGAAATCATGAAGGTCGCTTGGGCCAATGAACCCCCGATTACGACAGCCATGGTCATGGAACAGCTGGGCAACGAACGTGAGTGGAAAGCGCCCACCGTCATTTCCCTCATGATGCGCCTGGTTGAAAAAGGTTTTCTGCGAACGGAGAAAAAAGGCAAGGAACGCACCTATTTCCCGCTTGTAACCAAGGAGGATTATCTCAAGTTTGAAACGGGAAAGTTTATGCAACTTTATCACGAAAACTCTTTCCTTAGCTTTGTAAATGCGCTGTATGACGGAAAACGGCTCAGCGACCGCGATATTGAAGAATTGGTAAATTGGGTAAGAGAACGGGGGAAGTAAAATGCGGGGATTTCTAAGTACCTTGATCGAGTGTTCCATTTCCATGACCGTCCTTATATTTGGCTTTATGGCCGTCACACCGTGGCTGTCGAAAAGATATGCCGCAAAATGGATTTACTATGCTTGGGCGATCATTGTGGCCGGACTTATTTTTCCGCTCAGGTTCCACGCCGGCGCGGCTTTAATCCCGGTGAATATTATTCCCCCCGCCGAGGTTCGTCAAGCCATGCAGGAATATGGACATACGGCGGGCACCCAAGCTTTAATCCCGGCCGGCAAAGAGAGCTTGGGATTGACGGCGGCAAGTTCCTGGGAGCAAGCGGCGAGAGGCTTATGGCTGGCTGGGGTTGTTATATTCGCCGCTTATTATGGCCTGAAGCATTATCGTTTTCTCAAGCTGGTCAAACGGTGGAGACAACCCGCAGATCCGCAAATGTATGAAATATTGTTGAACATTAAAAGCGATCTCGGCATAACCAAACAGGTCGGATTGCATATCGTCCCCTGCGTGACCAGCCCGATGCTCACCGGTTTCGTAAACCCGGCTTTATTACTGCCCGCACAGCATTTCTCCGCCGATGAATTGCCGTATATCTTCAAGCATGAGCTTATTCATTTTAAACGAAAAGATCTTTGGTATAAAAGCCTGGTATTTGTCGCGGCGGCGATGCACTGGTTTAACCCCGCGGTGTATCTGATGGCCAAGTCGATTGCCAAGCAATGCGAGATTTCCTGCGATGCGGAGGTGGTGAAAGGGGCGGATGATGCCGCAAGGCAGCAATACAGCGAGACGATCCTTCGGGTAATCAGGAATCAATCCAAGCTGCAAACGATGTTTTCCACCAATTTTCACGGAGGTTTAAAAGAGATGAAGCAGCGAATTTTCAGCATTATGGATATAGCCAAGAAAAAGAACGGAATCGTTGTCCTTGGTCTTATCCTCTTAGGAACAATAGGCTCGGGGATAGCCTTTCCGGCCAATCAAGAAGCGGCCGCCGGATCGTATGCTGAAGAAGCCGTTGCATCGGTCCGGGAGCAAGCGGGCACGGCGAACTGGATGGACAGTGAAGAGACCGCGCAGAGTTATGCCGTATATGAAAAGTATGGTTTAACCTTTGATAAAAAAATGCACCGTTTTTATTACCACGGCAAATTAGTCCGTTCTTTTGCGGATGAACTGGACGGGAACGGGACTTACCGTTTTTTCACCTTTCCCGACGGCGCGATCGATTTAGAGGCTGTGCGGAATGCCGATGGCCGCATCGAAAAATTGGTTGAAATCTCGGATAAAAATTGAGATATACCGGGGGCGGTTAAATTGTTTAAGGGGAAATACGCATGGGGGATATTGATCATCTTTGCACTGCTTCTCGGAGGGTGCGCAGGCAGTCCGCCAGCGGCTCCAAATAAACCGAAATCGTTGAAAGTGATGTACTATAGCGAGGAATATTTCAATCAGCAATATGGCGACGTGTTTAGAGCGAAATATCCCGATATAGAAATTGAAGTTTTGGACTACAGCCATATAGACTACGCTTCCGAAGACGATGTGGACAAAGCGGAAATCGAATTTATAAAGCGGGAGCAGCCGGATGTTCTGTTGTTGGAGGCGGAGCAATATGAGCGGTATATCGAAGAAGGACTGCTCATGGAATTGGACACGTTTATCCATAAAGACAATTATGATTTGCAAAGTATCTATCCCGCGATTATCGAATTGCTGCAAGAGAAAGGGAACGGAAAAATTTACGGGCTAAGCCCCCGGTTTTACGAAACGGCGGTTTTTTACAATAAAACCTTGTTTGAAAAATACGGAATAACACCCCCTCAGGATAAAATGACTTGGGCCGAACTGATTGAGCTGGCCAAGCGGTTTCCGCAGTACGATAGCAATGGGGGAAGATTATACGGATTTGGCTTAAAGGACGGCCTGTCCGTCGACATTTTGGCTGATCGTATCGCTTTAACACAAGGACTGCGCGTTGTTAACTCTAAAGATATGAAAGTCACGATAAATTCGGATGCTTGGCGGGAAGTTTTGCAGCTTGCGCTGGATGCTTGCGCCTCTAAAAACGTTTATATTCCGCCGGATGAGCGGACAGGCAGTACATATCGCGATTATTTAATGAACGATCCGTTTATAAACGGTTCTATGGCGATGACGGTGGATGATTTGCTTTTGCTCCAGGATCTTGAAAATGCGCAGGGCAGGAATCGGGACTATGCCGCATTTTCATTGGGAGCGGCGGCCGGGCCGGTCGATTCGCACGCACGCGATCTATCCAATGACATACAGCTTAAAGAGATATGGTCCATTAGAAACGGATCGCCTAATGCGGAAACGGCATGGGAGTTTATCAAATACGTGAATAGCGACGATTACGCGAGAGTGAAGGGGAAGACCATGGACGGTTTTATTTTGTCCAGAAGGGGGCATTATGAAGACCTCGGAATTGACCTTAACGCTTTTTATTCACTAAGACCCAATATTGCAAACCATAGCATGGAAGACAATATTCCGGACAAATTTTATCCATCGTTCGAAGAACTGATGCAAAGAGAACTGCAAAAGGTTGCGGAAAACCAAGTTTCCTTGGACGAAGCTATCAAGCAAATTCAGACAGCGGGGCAATTTATATTGGATGATCTTTTGAAGAAAAAATAAACGGGCGGCCGGCCTTCCGAAGGACCAAATTCGGAGACCGGCCGTTTGCTTTTGTCCGCGCGCCGTCGTTATGTTTGCAGCAGCAACAATATAATCGAGGACAGCCCTAGGCAGGTGCTGACCAAATAAAGCACCACGACCGCCTGTTTCTGACTGAAGCCGGCGCGAAGCAGCCGATAATGGACCTGGCTGGCATCGGCCTGATACGGTGATTTGCCTTCCATCATCCGCTTAATGACGACGAACAGATTGTCGAAGATCGGCACGCCGAGCGCCAGAACCGGGATAAACAGGGACAGCACCGTCGCTTGCTTAAATGCGCCGTCCAGCGCGATCACGGCCAGCATAAAGCCGAGGAAAGTCGCTCCGGCGTCGCCCATAAACACTTTGGCCGGAGGTTTGTTATAGCGCAAATAAGCGAGCGTAACCCCGATCAATGTGATCGACAGCATGGCGGAGTTCGTTTGTCCTTTCGTCACTGCCACCACAAACAACGTTACGGCCGATATCGCCGACAATCCCCCGGCCAGCCCATCAAGCCCGTCCGAGAAATTGACCACCGTCGTTACGCCGAAAATCCACAAAATCGTCAGTATAAATTGCAGCCATTCCGGAAGAAATACATATTGGCCGCTTAGCGGATTCACGAACCCGTTGAATTGAATGCCGGCAAAATAGACCAGCACGGCTGCCGATACCTGCACGATTAGCTTCGGCAGCGCCGGAAAATCGCGGCCTTTCGTTTTGTACCAATCGTCGACGGTGCCGATCGCCAGCAGCAGCAAGCCTCCGCCAAATAACGCCCCGGTTTCCCAGGAGAAATCCCGCGTGAACAGCAGATACGAAACAAAAAAACCGGTAAAAATGGCGTAGCTCGCCGTCAGCGGGATCGGCTGCCGGTGGATTTTCCGCTCGTTGTCGGCGCGGGGCTTGTCCACAAAGTCGAGACGAAAGGCCAGCTTGCCCAGCGGCGGAATGAGAAAATAAACGATCAAAAACGATAGCAAAAAGGAAAGTACGTATAAAATCTTGCTCACCACCAGATGGATAGACTTATTGACTTTTACATCCCATATTATAAAAAGAATCTTAAAACTTGTCGAATACATGCTACAATAGCTGCATACAGTTAACAGGCGAAGGGTGAACCGAAGCCCGTATCTGTGGTACATTATAGGAAAAGGCAAGAACCGTACGGGGGGATAATAAGCATGCAAGACGATTACTCGCGTAAACTTGAAGACCAGAAAGGTCTGTTCAAACAGCTTGGCATCAAGCTGGATGCGCTCTCCATTCATGAAAAGGAATTTGACGTCAAAATGCGCGGTTACGACAAGGAGGACGTGGATCGTTTCCTTGACGAAATCATCGTCGACTATGAGCGCTTTTACGATATCATCACCGATTTACTGGACAAATATAAGGAAATCCAGCGCCGCCAGGCTTATTGGGAAGAAGAGATAAAGGCGTTCGCCGCCCGCAAGCCGCAGCTTGAGCTGGAGAACGCCGTGGACCGCCGCCTCGTCGAAGACGGGATCCGCCAGTTGGAGCGCAGCCTGGAGCAGCTAAAACTGCAGGTTCGCAAGGACAAATAAATAGGGAACGGATAAAGGATGTGAACATTCTAAGGACCGACGCGAAAGGCGCCGGTTTTTTGCATATTGGCGCCGCTTTAGGCGAAGAATAGTCGGGTAGCCCCGAAAATAAACAGCCCTGTTAACAGCCCTGTTCAATCTTCACGGGATGTTCATGTTTCCAAGACTTGCAACTTGGGACGTCAAGTGGTAATATATAAACAAGATTTAGATTTAGTCTAAATTTAAGATTTTAAAAGACACAAATCGAAGCGAAAAGGGCATTAAAATTTTTGGACATAGGAGGAATTTAAAATGGCAAATCAAACGATGACTCAAGTTGATCAACAGCTGCAGAAACAATTGAACCTGCAAATCGCAAACTGGACTCTGATGTACACAAAGCTGCACAATTTCCACTGGTTTGTAAAAGGCTCGAATTTCTTTACATTGCATGAAAAATTCGAATCCTTGTACGACGAAGCTGCCGGATACATCGACGATATCGCGGAACGCCTGCTGGCCATCGGCGGAACTCCGGTAGCTACGCTGCGCGAATCGCTGGCGGTCGCCAGCCTGCAGGAAGCGAGCGGCAAAGAGACGGCCGATGAAATGGTAGCCGCCATTGTCGCCGACTTCGAGACGCTGTCGAGCGACCTGAAAGACGCCATGGAAACGGCCGCCCGCGTTGAAGATGAAGCGACCGGCGATTTGCTTCTCGGCGTTCTTTCCGCCCTGGACAAACATCGTTGGATGCTGAACGCTTACCTGGGCAAATAAGCTGGCCGATTAAACACCGCCGCAAACAAAAGACCTGCCTTGGCAGCCGAACCGCTGCCGGGCAGGTCTTTTTGCAAGGCTTAAACCACCTTGAAGCGGTCGATGAGCCCCTGAAGCTTCTCCGACAAGGAAGACAAGAAGCTGGCCAAAGCATCGATTTCCTGCATCGCGGCGAGCTGTTCCTCGGAAGCGGCGGACATGTTTTGCGCGTTCTCCGCGGTCTGGTTCGCGAACTTGACGATGTTCTCCAGCGAATGAACCAGCCTTTGCGAACTGTCGGAGAGCGCCTGTACGTTTCCGCTGACATCGGTTATAGCCTGGGCGGTAAATTCCGCCGAATTGCCGACATCGGCAAACGAATGCCCGGCGCTGCGGACCAGCTCCGCGCCGCGCCTAACTTCCAGAACGGTCTCGTCCATCGCCCGGCCGGTCGCTTCGATCTGGTTCACGATATGCTCGATCAACGCGGCGATTTGCCGGGCGGAGTCGGCCGACCGCTCCGCAAGCTTGCGGACGGAGGCGGCGACGACGGCAAAGCCGCTGCCGTGCTCCCCGGCCCGGGCCGCTTCGATCGAAGCGTTAAGCGCGAGCAGATTGGTTTCGGCGGTAATTTCCGTCATGATGTCCAGGATGCTTTGGACCTCTTTGGAATTGTCCCCAAGCCCCTGAATCAGCGAGGAAAGCTGCACGATTTTCAGCTCCATCGTCTCCATTTGCCCGCTGCCGAGGCGGATCGATTCCCCGCCTTGCCGCGATGCTTCGGACGATTGCCGTGCCGCCTGCGCCACGTTTTCGGCCCGGCTTGCGATTCTAGCGATCGTACCGGACATTTCGCGCAGCGCCTCCGAATTTGCCTCCAAATTGCGGAGCTGCGTCTCCGCGCCTTCCGCCAGCTTCTGCGTAATGTCCACAGTCTGCTCTCCCGCCCGTCCCGTCTGCTCGGCGCTGGCCGAAAGCTCCTGCGAAGAGGAAGCCACCTGCATGGACATATCGTTCACCTCGGAAATCAGGCGGCGTAAACCGACGATCATCTCTCCGAAACCTCTCGTCAGCTTTCCTACCTCATCCCGGCTGCTTAGCAGCAGCGGCTCCACGGTCAAATCGCCTTGGGCGACGCGGCCAACTTGCCCCGACAAAGTTTCCAGCGGACGGATCATGCGGTGAATGAAGAAGTAAATAAACGCCACGGCGGCCAAAAATACGACCCCGCCGACGGCGAACGGCAGCGCGATGATATCCCAGGTGCGCTCCCCGATAATGGAAGCGTCGAAGTTAATGACCATCAGGCCGATGATCTCCCGGTTCGGATCGTGGTTTCTGTATATCGGTCCGTAACCGCTGAGCAGCTTGGCCCCATCGTAGTCATAAACCTTCGTATAAACGGAATGTTTCATCGTCATGATCATATCCCGGTCCTGCGGACTGAAGTAGAACGAATCCCCTGCCCGGTATCCGCGTTTTTGCAAATTTTCGTCAGCGGCGAGGATTTTGCCGTCCAGGGACATCAGGAACGCTTCCTTGAACAGCGGTTTATGAGCCACCGTCCAATTCAGCCGTTTCTCCAGCTCCGTCAGGCCGGACCGGTCCCCTTGAGCCAATGCTTCGATATCCTTCGGATCGACGAGGCCGGTCGTTATGTTGGCGCAGCCCACGGTTTCGATGCCGACGGACTGTTCGACCTGGGCGTACGTCATCCGGTAACCGAAAAAACCGAGCAAAAGCCCGACGATAACGAGCAGTCCGATTAACACGGAAGTTATTTTTTGTGCGAATCCCATGGTTTCTCCCCTATCTTTTTTGCGGAATGATGTCTGAATATGTAGAATGGTCTAAGACACATTATAATGAGAAAATATTTGCAACAAATAAACAACGTCACTAAAACTAAATTATTGGGAAAAAAATCACAAGAGGTGACACGACATGACAGAAACCGGGGATAAATGGCGTTTGTTCGTGGCGGTTCCCATTCCGGCCGAGGTGAAGCGGAAGCTGGACGACTGGTGCCGCCAGCGGCGGGACCGGCTGCCGTTCCGCAAATGGGTGCACGCGGAGGATTATCATATTACGGTGCAATTTTTGGGAGACATGCCGCCCGAGCGGCTGGGGGAATTGGAGGCTTCCCTTACGAAAGCGGCCTCTGGCGTTGCCCCTTTTCCGCTTGCGGCGGGCGGCTGCGGCACCTTTGGCCGGCCGGCCAGTCCGAGCGTGCTGTGGGCCGGAGTGAAAGGGGACCTGCCGGCGCTGGGCCGGCTGCACCGAGAGGTTGCCGAAGCCAACCGGGAGCTTGGTTTCGTCCCCGAAGAGCGGCGCTATAGCCCGCATATTACGCTGGCCCGCAAATACCGCGAAGACGCGGCGGCGATAAGCGCCGAGGCGCTGCAGGAGGCTGCCGCGTTCGGTTCGTGGACGGCGGACCGCCTGGTGGTCTACCGCACGCATATGCATGAACGCCCCATGTACGAGACGGTGGCCACCGTCAGCTTTAGCCAATGAAAAAAGGCCCTGGCGGGCCTGGCGGTTTTGCCGGTTAATTCCGGCCTGCGGCTTTTTTCCCTCGCTCTGCTAGTTGGCCCGCTGCGCGGCATGGCTTTCGGCGGGGAGATGAGCTCTGGAGGACAACCGGTCCGCCGTTTTCAGCATCTCCAGCACGCTTGCGGCGCATCGGCCCGGCCGGTAAGGCGAGGAAAGGGCGGTCCGCATGCGGCGCGGCTGAACGGGGGCGGAATGCCCCTTGCCGCTGCGGATCAAGGCGAGCCAATCGTCCAAAACGTCCAGCGAAGTCAATTCGGAGCCATAGCCATGGCTGACGAAAAACTCGCGGTTTTTCTCCTCCTGCCCCGGAATCGCTTCGAAAAACAGCATCGGAATGCCTTTGGCCAACCCTTCGGTGCAGGTCATACCCCCAGCTTTCGTGATCAAAAGATCGGCGGCGTCCATCCATTTGCTCACCTCGCGGGTGAAGCCGAGAACTTTCATGTGGGGATGCTGCAGGGCCGGGTGGTTGCGGAGCTTTTCGGCCAGCTTGCCGTTGCTTCCCACGCAGCACACGAATTGAACTTGATCCAGCCAACCCGCTATTCCGGCAATCAGCTCCTCGTCAAACAACAGTCCCCATCCCCCGCCCATCACAAGCACGGTGGGCATATTTTTGAGTCCCAGCTCGGCTCTGGCCTGAGCGGGGTCCTGCTTGACCCAGAATTCCGGATGGACGGGGATGCCGGTCACCTGGATTTTGGCCGGGCTTACGCCGCGGCCCAGCAGCAGTTCCTTTACCTCGGGCGCGGAGACGAGAAACCGGTCCACCCCGGGGCTGACCCAGGAGCCGTGAGCGTCGTAATCGGTAATGATCGTACATAACGGAATGTCTATTCCGGACGCTTTCAGCCGCGACACGATGGCGGCCGGAATCGGATGCGTACAAACGATAAGATCGGGATCCAATTGATTGATCACATCCGCGGCATGCTGATAAAACATTTTATGAAGCGCCAGGCGCGTCAGCTTGCTCACGGGTTTTTCGTAATTTTTGCGGTAAAGCTTGCCGACCAGGGCCGGACTTGTGCTTACGGTCATCCGGTAAGCGGATATAATCCACGGAGCTACCGTCGGATGCAAAAACGACCCGAGCTCCATCACCTTCGTCTGGATATCCGGAGCGAGCTTTCTAAGCCCGGCGGCCAAAGCGTGTCCGGCCTGAGTGTGGCCGCTTCCGAATCCTTCCGATAAGATCAGTACTCTTTTTTTGCGCATGTCGTTCACCTGCTCCAAAGTTTAATCCGGATTCTCTCTTTTTCCTATGGATATTTTATTTCTTTTTTTCATCGGTTTAAAGGGGCTCGGGACGGGTACGGCGCTGGACCTTGGACGGGGAGGCGGCCGCGGATGGGGAATTCGGGCATGTCCCCAAAAGATGATAAAACACCTTGCGGCCGATACTTAATAGTGATAGAGTGAAAATTGACTTAATGACCAAAAATGATATTTCGTTTGATTTTTTATGCGTTTATTTCTTAATTATATCATGTACTTTGTACAAGGAGGTGTCCCTTATGGTGCTGGTGGACCGCCGCAAGCAGGTCGTCGAAGCCGCGGAAAAATCGTTTTCGCTGTTTGGGTACAAAGCGACGACGATGGACCATGTGGCCAAAATCGCGAATGTGGCCAAGGGAACGATTTATACCTTTTTTAAGAACAAAGAGGAGCTGTTCGATGAAATCCTGCGCTCCGTGATTGTCGATATGCGCCGGATCGTTGAGCGTGAGGTGGACGAGAACAAGCCTTTTTTTGATAATTTGCACCGGGTGATGGATGCGATCTTGGAGTACCGGAGCGAACACGAGCTGCTTATCAAGCTGTCGCAGGAAGTGCGGGAAATTGGCACGCCCAAGGCCCGCGAAGGTCTGGAACGGGTCGAGAACAACATTTTGGATTATCTGGAACGGCACATCTCCCGCTCGGCGGAGCGCAAAGAGATTCGCGATTTCGACCCCAAGCTGGTTTCGTTCGTGGTGTTCAAGCTGTACATCACCCTTACGTCGGATTGGAACAAAGCGCATAAACCTTTAAGCAAAGACCAGATCAAAAATTTCATCCGCGATTTTTTGGCAAGCGGACTGTCGCCGGTAAAATAAGCCGGGCCAACCCGCTATCTCGCCGATCATCATCCGTTTCCGGAACGTAAGGCCGGGAGCGGATTTTTTTTTTGGCTGATATTCACACCGGAAGAATATCTTGCATAAGTAAGAACGCTTTCGCGGCAAGAAGCGGCAGAGTTCCCTGAAAAATATAATCAATAGTGCAAAAGAAATAGAATATAGTGCAAAAACAGACGTGACATTTTCCGTTAGAATAAAAGAAAGATTGTTCCGGGCTTATCCGGCCAAGCAAAGGTGATCAGACTCATGAAATGTTTCGTTAATTATCGCTTATTTTACTTATAGAAAGGTTGCGTCAGATGATGAAACACACCGTTACACCACCCAAGCAGGGACTGTACGATCCCGCTTTTGAAAAAGACGCTTGCGGCATGGGGTTTGTCGCCCATATCAAAGGCCTGGCCTCCCATGATATCGTCAGCAAAGCTTTGACGATGCTGGCGAATATGGAGCACCGGGGCGGTCAGGGCAGCGAACCGAATTCGGGGGACGGCGCAGGTATTTTACTGCAAATCCCGCATCGTTTTTTTGCCGCGGAAGCGCAAAGCCTTGGATTCGCTTTGCCCGAGCCGGGCCATTATGGCGTCGGCATGCTGTTTTTGCCGCATGACGAGAAGCTGCGCAGCAAGCAGGAAGCGCTGCTGACGCAAATTATCGAGGAGGAAGGCCAGCGGCTGATCGGCTTCCGCACCGTGCCTACCCGGGACGACATGCTCGGCAAATCGGCCAAGGAGGCCAAGCCGTTCGTACGCCAGGTGTTTATTGGACGCGCCGAAGGAGTGCGGGATGAGCTGGCCTTTGAACGCAAGCTGTACGTAATCCGCCGGCGGGCCGAATTGGCGATCCGGTACGGCGGGGCGGAGGGCGGAGACGCTTTTTACGTATCCAGCCTTTCCTGCCGCAAAGTGGTCTACAAAGGGATGCTGACGACGGAACAGGTCGGCCGGTTTTACCTGGATTTGAATGACGAACGCCTGGAATCCGCAATCGCGATGATTCACTCGCGCTTCAGTACGAACACGTTTCCGAGCTGGGAGCGGGCCCATCCGTACCGCTTTATGATTCACAACGGCGAGATCAACACCCTGCGCGGCAACGTGAACTGGATGCACGCCCGCCAGTCGATGCTTGAAACCGATGCCTTCGGCGATGATCTGGAAAAAGTTAAACCGATCATCAATCCGGACGGTTCCGATACGGCGATGTTCGACAATACGTTTGAATTTCTGTATTTGAGCGGCCGTTCCCTGCCGCATGTGGCTATGATGATGGTCCCTGAACCTTGGGCCGGCCGGGACGATATGGATGACGATAAAAGAGCGTTTTACGAGTATCACAGCTCGCTGATGGAGCCTTGGGACGGACCCGCGGCGATGGGCTTTACCGACGGGATTCAGATCGGCGCGATTCTCGACCGGAACGGCCTGCGTCCGTCGCGTTATTATGTGACGAAAAACGATCTGATCGTATTGTCGTCGGAGGTCGGGGTGCTCGATATCCCGGCGGAGGACGTACTGTACAAGGACCGGTTGCGCCCGGGGCGGATGCTGCTGGTGGACACGCGGGAAGGACGGATCATTTCCGACGAGGAAGTGAAGTCGGCGATCGCCAAAGAGAATCCGTACCGCGAATGGTTAAGCGAGCATATGATCACGCTTGAGGACCTGCCGGAAGCGCCGGAGCTTCCCCAGGAAAGCCATGAGGATATCTCGCTGCGTCAAATGGCGTTCGGCTATACGTACGAGGATTTGCGCAAAGTATTCGAGCCGATGGCCTTGACCGGGGCGGAAAATATCGCTTCGATGGGTTACGATGCGCCGCTGGCCGTGCTGTCGGACCGGCCGCAGCGGCTGTACAACTACTTCAAGCAGATGTTCGCGCAGGTAACCAACCCGCCGATCGACGCGATCCGCGAGGAACTGGTTACTTCCACGATCACGACGATCGGGCCGGAGCGTAATTTGCTGAAGCCGGAGCCGGAAAGCTGCCGGCAAATCCGCCTCGATTCGCCGATTTTGTCCAACGAGGACTTCGCCAAGCTGCGCCATGTGCATCGTCCGGGATTCAAGGCGATCACGATTCCGATCCTGTTCCCGGCCGATGAAGGAGCCGCAGGGCTGCGCAAGGCGCTCGATACGCTGTGCGAGGCGGCGGACCGCGTCATTGCCAAAGGCCACAACATCCTGATTTTGTCCGACCGCGACGTCGATCCGGAGAACGCGGCGATTCCCGCGCTGCTGGCGGTCTCCTGCCTGCACCACCATTTGATCCGCGAGGAGACGCGGACGAAGGTGAGCATTCTGCTGGAGTCCGGGGAGCCGCGCGAGGTTCATCATTTTGCGCTCCTGCTCGGCTACGGAGTCAGCGCCGTAAACCCTTATCTCGCGTTCGAAACGCTGCAGGATATGATCGGCCAAGGCATGCTGAAAGGCGTGTCGTACGAAAAAGCGGTCTACAACTTCATCAAGGCCGCAACCAAGGGTGTGGTCAAAACGCTGTCCAAGATGGGCATCTCGACAATTCAATCCTACCGCGGGGCGCAAATTTTCGAAGCGGTCGGTTTGGAGGCGTCGTTTGTCGACCGGTACTTTACATGGACGCCTTCCCGGATCGGCGGGATCGGGCTGAGCGAAGTGGCCAAGGAAACGCTCGACCATCACTTCCGGGCGTTTACCGACAAGGACGGCAAAGACAAGGTGCTGGATTCCATCGGGGAATACCAGTGGCGCGACGGCGGGGAAGAACACTTGTTCAACCCGCAGACGGTGCATCTGCTTCAACAGTCGGTGCGTACGGGCGACTATAAGGTGTATAAAAAGTTTGCCGAACTGGTTCAAGGAGAGAACGAAAAGTATCTCACGCTGCGTTCCCTGCTGGAGCTGAAGCCGGTTGGACCGAAGGTGCCGCTGGAGGAGGTCGAATCGGCGGAATCGATCATGCGCCGGTTCAAGACGGGCGCGATGTCGTTCGGCTCGATCAGCAAAGAGGCGCACGAGACGATCGCGATCGCCATGAACCGCATCGGCGGCAAGAGCAATACCGGCGAAGGCGGCGAGGACCCGGCGCGTTACGTGCCGGACGCAAACGGCGATTTGCGCCGCAGCGCGATCAAGCAGGTGGCCTCGGGCCGGTTTGGCGTCACTTCGCATTATTTGGTCAATGCGGACGAGATCCAAATCAAGATGGCCCAGGGGGCGAAACCGGGCGAAGGCGGACAGCTGCCGGGCCGCAAGGTGTATCCGTGGGTTGCGGAGGTGCGCGGATCGACGCCGGGCGTGGGCCTGATTTCGCCGCCGCCGCACCATGACATCTATTCGATCGAGGACTTGGCGGAACTGATCTACGACCTGAAGAACGCCAACCCGCAGGCTCGCATCAACGTTAAGCTGGTGTCCGAAGCCGGGGTCGGCACAATCGCGGCCGGGGTGGCCAAAGGCCGGGCGGACGTGATCCTGGTCAGCGGCTATGACGGAGGAACGGGGGCTTCGCCGCAGAGCTCGATCCGCCATGCGGGTCTGCCTTGGGAACTGGGCCTCGCCGAAACCCATCAAACGCTGATGCTGAACAATCTGCGCGACCGCGTCGTGCTGGAAACCGACGGCAAGATGCTGACCGGACGGGACCTGGCCGTCGCCGCCCTGCTGGGCGCCGAGGAGTACGGCTTCTCAACGGCGCCGCTCGTGGCGGTCGGCTGCATCATGATGCGCGTCTGCCAGCTTGACACCTGCCCGGTTGGGGTGGCCACACAAAATCCGGAGCTGCGGAAAAACTTCACCGGCGATCCGCAGCACGTGGTGAACCTGATGAAGTTTGTCGCCGAGGATCTGCGCGAATGGATGGCGGAACTTGGCTTCCGCACGCTGGACGAAATGATCGGCCGCACCGACTGCCTGGACACTATTAAAGCCGTGGACCATTGGAAAAAGAAAGGCATCGACCTGAACTCGCTGCTGCATATGCCGGAGCTGCCAGAAGGCGGCAGCCGCTATTGCACGAAGCGGCAGAACCACGGGATTGAGGAGACGCTCGATGTGACGAAGCTGCTTCAAATCGCTGCGCCGGCGCTCGAGCGCGGGGAAGCGGTCAGCGCGCGCCTGCCGATCTGCAACGTCAACCGGGCGACCGGCACCGTGCTGGGCAGCGAGGTGACGCGCCGCTACGGAGCCGAAGGGCTGCTGGAGGACACGATCACGCTGCACTTCGAAGGTTCGGCGGGGCAAAGCTTTGGTGCCTTCATTCCGAAGGGCATGACGCTAACCGTGGAAGGCGACGCCAACGACTACACCGGCAAAGGGCTGTCCGGCGGCAAAGTGATCGTGAAGCCGTCGCCGCGGGCGACATTCGTGCCTGAGGAGAACATCATCATCGGCAACACTTCGTTCTACGGCGCTACGGGCGGCGAAGCGTACATTCGCGGCATCGCCGGCGAACGGTTCGCGGTCCGCAACTCCGGCGCGAATGTCGTCGTCGAAGGCGTGGGCGACCACGGCTGCGAGTACATGACCGGCGGACGCGTCGTCGTCCTGGGCGGAACGGGCCGCAACTTTGCGGCCGGGATGTCCGGCGGGATCGCATACGTGCTCGACGAGAGCGGCGATTTTGCCGGCCGCTGCAACCTGGAGATGGTGCTGCTCGAAGCCGTGGAGGATCCGGCCGAAGCCGATCAGCTCCGCACGATGATCAGCCGCCATGTCCTGTACACGGACAGCGCGGTGGGGCGGCGGGTACTGGACAATTGGCACGAATCTTTGCCGAAGTTCGTCCGCGTCATCCCGAAAGACTACAAACGGATGCTGGAGCAAATCCGCAAAGTGGAGAACGAAGGCCTTAAAGGCGAAGCGGCCCTGCTCGCCGCCTTCGAAGCCAACGCTCGCGAATTGGCCAGAGCCGGCAAGGACTGACGAGATAACGGCATATTGAAACGAATATACGAGAGTTAAACCGTAAAAGCCCGGAGGACCTGAGTTGATCAGGCCTCCGGTTTTTTCTATAAGTGCGAGTTTGACGTCGAATCCGTATCATAACCTGCTTCGAAACCAAACTTTTTGCACAATTTCTACTTGCTTGTTTGCTTCTTCATCACCCCGTTCTGGGGCACGTTGGAAAAATCCAATAGATTTTCCGGATTGTTGGCCGCACTAATATTTTCATTGGAAAAATCCAATAGATTTCTTCAAATCGGCTCGATTTGCCGCTTTGTGGACCAATCTATTGGAAAAATCCAATCAAACTTGCAGCGAGGGGCACCATTTTGAATTCTATTGGAAATTTCCAATCAGAATTAACTCAAGTGTTATCCGAGGCAAGTAAAGTGAGAGAAAACCCGCCAATAAATTTCAAAACGATTCTAAATTGCTCTGCGGTAGGGGCGCATGTTATACTAAATTCAGACGAAGAACGTCCATTACGCATATCGAAGTATGCGTTGGGACGTTCTTTTTTTATGGCGTTAGGGGAGGGAAACTCATGGAGTTTGAGAAAGCTCATCAGGCGTTTTTAGAGCATCATTTGTCCAGTAGGGCGGGAGAAAGGAAGGGCAGGCTGCTTCGCGGGCATCAATATGCCGAGAAACTTCTATTGCAAAATGTGTGGTGGCCGCTGTTCGGAACTCTTGATAACCTGCACCCGGAATATGAAGTGTATGATTGGAACAGGAAGTCGCAGTTTCTCGATTTTGCCTTTTTGCCAGCCTTTGGCCGGTTTGGTTTGGAATGCGATGGGTTTCAAAGCCATGTTAAAGACATGGATCGTGAAAAGTTCAGTTATTCGCTGAATCGGGATACGTTTTTAACCGGGATGGGCTGGACTATGATCCATTTCTCCTTTGATGATGTGCAGCAGCGTCCCGAGGTATGCCGCATGTTGCTTCAGTTAGTAATCAGCCCTTATCTTCTGCGAAGCGGCAGGGATCAGGGGTTGCCCGTCAGGGAGAAGGAAATTCTCCGTTTGGCTTGGAGGCTGGGCGGAAGCGTCCGGCCAAGGGACTTGATCCAAGAGCTTGATATCGACTTTAGGACAGCCCGTAATCGGCTGCGCGCCCTTTCGGCCAAAGGAATGTTGGGCCCTATCGAAACGGGACGTGGGGTTCGCGCATACGAGCTCCGGGAACTGGCATTGAACTATCTTCACTAGGCTTAAAAGATCAGCACAGCAAAAAGGAACTGGGGAGCAGAAGGAGCGGGTTGGGTTGCCATGCAAGGCGTGCAGGAGGAGTAAGCTTGTTCGTCCTTGCAAGGTGTGCAAGAGGAGTAAGCTTGTACGTCCTTGCAAGGCGGCAGGAGGGGTGGATTTGTATGGACGTGCAAGAAACTTAGCAGTAGGTTCGCAACTTATGTTTGACTATAATCGTGTATTTTTCTATATAGGTTTGGCCTGGAAACAAGCGGGTTAAAGGGGATGCCCTTTTGTGGTAGAATATAGAAATATTCTTGATTATAATATTACCTGATTATAATGGTGAAGTTCGGTGATATCGTGCAATCAATGTGCCATGCATTCCAGGTGTTGTTTTTGGCCAGGCATTATTTTTGTTGCACATTTTGAAGTATAATAAGAAGTTTCGAAGCAAGGAACTATCGACAAACAAGAAGTAAAGGGGGAGCAACATGACGGTGGCGGAGGAGCCTGTTGTGCGGATTCAGGGCGTGAGCAAAACGATCGGCTCCAAGACGTTGATCGATTCTTTGACGCTGGACATTCCGGCGGGGCAGGTGTACGGGTTTCTTGGGCCGAACGGGGCCGGAAAAACGACGACGATCCGGATGATGGTCGGCCTGATGTCGATCTCCAAAGGCGATATTTTCATTCAGGGGGCCAGCATCAAGCAGCATTTCGAACAGGCGATTTCGCATGTGGGGGCGATTGTGGAAAACCCGGAGATGTACAAGTTCCTGACCGGGTACCAAAATTTGCTGCATTACGCCCGGATGTCGCCGGGGGTGACGAAGCAGCGGATTTGGGAAGCGGTTGAGCTGGTGGGCCTGGAGCAACGCATCCACGACAAGGTGAAAACCTATTCGCTGGGGATGCGCCAGCGGCTTGGCGTGGCGCAAGCGATTCTGCACCGGCCCAAGCTGCTGGTGCTGGACGAGCCGACCAACGGCCTCGACCCGCAGGGGATTCGCGAGCTCCGCGATTACTTGCGGACGCTGGCCCGCGAGGAAGGCACGACCGTGTTCGTCTCCAGCCATTTGCTCGCGGAAATGGAGCTGATGTGCGATACGGTGGCCGTGATTCAGCAGGGGCGGCTCATCGACGTCAAACCGCTGCGGACGGAAGGGGAAGCGGAACAAGGGCGGGAAATCGCCTTTGAGGTTAGCGACCCGGAGCGGGCTGCCGGGGTAATCGGAGCCGGCCGCGTTCAAGACAGCCGCCTGATCGTCGCGGCGGACCGGACCAAGGCGGCGGAAATCAACGCGAAGCTGGTCATGGCGGGCATTTCCGTTTATGAAATCCGGGCGTTGACGCGTTCGCTGGAGGATCAATTTCTGGAGCTTACGGGAGGTGGGCGTATTGAGTAATTTTTGGCGGCTCGTCCAAAACGAAAATATGAAAATATACCGCCGTTTACGCACCTGGATCATGGCCGGACTGCTGGTTCTGCTGACGTTCCTGTTTGGGACTTTGTATGCGCTGGATGGAGGAATTTCCACGCTCAGCGCCTGGGACGCCGTGGATCAGCTGACCTTTCTGTATTATCTTGTCGGCATTTTCGCCGCCATCGCCGCCGCCGAAGTGGTTGCCGGAGAATTTACGTGGGGAACGATCAAGCTGCTGCTGATCCGTCCTTGGACCCGCACGAAGGTGCTCGCTTCCAAGCTGCTGGCCGTGCTGTTGTTTACGCTGGCGATGTCGGCGGTGTTTTTTGCCGCGGTGCTGGCGGTCTCTTTTCTCATCTTTCCGGACATGCCTTCGGCCGTGTTTCCGGAAGGGGCAAGTCCGGCCCTGTCCATTCTGGAAAATTGGCTCTATAACTACATAAAGTTTTTCGTGATCACGATTTTTTCTTTCATGCTGTCCACGGTTTTTCGCTCCGGCGGACTTGCCATCGGTTTGTCCATTTTCATTTTGTTTGCCGGAGACCTGTTCGCGGCGCTGTTTAACCCGGTGCGCTTTCCGTGGGCCAAATACATCCTGTTCACCAATATGAATTTAAGCCAGTACTACGGCGGACGTACAGGACCCGCAGGAATGACGCTCGGCTTTTCATCGGCGGTGCTGGCCGCGTACGTCGTGCTGTTTCTTCTTATTTCCTGGTTTGTATTCAAAAAAAGGGATGTCGCGGCTTGACCGTCAAAACAAAAAGTTCCCGTTGGCATCCGGCAGGCGGGAACTTTCATGGATACCCGGGGGTTCCAGTGCCTTGGGCACCCCCGGAGATTACCCTGCTTCCGGCTGCGCCGATTTTTTTCGCTTCTCCTTAGCGTTCGCGGGTGCGGGAGCAGGGGCGGCCGCGGCCGGTTCCATTTTGCTTGAGCCGTTAAGCTGCCCGCCTTCGAGAATGATCAGCTTGGCGACGTCGACATTTCCGTCAACCTGGCCGTTGCCCGTAATTGTCAGCTTCCCTCTTGTCGATATATCGCCGACCACTTTGCCGGCCACGACCACTTCGCCGCCTTGAATGTTCGAGCGGGCTTCTCCGGTCTCGCCGATCACGACCTGTCCCAGGCACTCGATTTCACCGCTGAATTTTCCTTCCAGACGCAGGTTCGATTTGCACTCCAGTTTGCCTTCGATGCTGCTGCCTTGGCCGATTAACGTGTCGGTGAGTCCTGCGGCATTTTTCCTGTCTTTTAACATCGTTCACTTCAATCCTCCATACTTAGGATATTTACTTCAAATAGGGCAGGGGATCGACGGGTTTGCCGGCCTTCACGATTTCAAAATGAAGATGCGGCCCGGTGCTGCGCCCGCTGCTGCCCAGCTTGCCGATCTGCTGTCCTTTGTCGACCGTGTCTCCTTCGGTAACACCGATCTCGTTCAAATGCAAATACCAGCTTTGCAGGCCCCCGGGATGCTCGATCACGATATATCTCCCATGGGAGCTGTCCCTATCGGTGGTGATGACTTTGCCGGCTCCGGCGGCGTAAACGGGATCGCCGAGCTTGCCGCCGATATCGATGCCGGCATGAAAAGCGGCCCGGCCGGAAAAAGGATCCGTCCGGTACCCGAAATTCGAAGTCAGCCGCGCGGATAGCGTGGGCCATTCCGAAGGCGTGCCGGAAATGGAATATTGCGTTTGCCTTGCTTTTTTGAGCGTAACCGGAACGTTTTTCTCCATTTCATCCAGCATGTCGCTCATCATCGCAAAATCGTCGCTCGTCTCCCGGGCAAGGGTTTCGATTTCATTGTCGTGAACGGCGATAAATTCGCCGCCGATCCCGCTGTCCGCAAGCGAATCCTGCGAATTGTCCCAGGACAGGGAAGACAGCTTGCCCAGCTCCTTCGAATCGCCGTACTTATCGATGAATTTCTGAAGCTGGGCCTCCAGCTCCGCCACGCGTTCCATCCGGTCCATCATGTCCTTGGACTGTCCGGAAAGCGCAATCACTTCATTTTGCAGACGCTGGATCGCTTCGTTTTTGTCGGTAACGACCGCTTCAAAAGCGATGGTCTGCGATTTTAATTGTTTTTCCAGCTTGGAAACGGTATGGTCCGATTGGATTTGCAGGCTGACGATCAGGCCGGAAATCGACAGCAGCGCCAGCAGCGGGACGGCAACAACGAGCGGCTTGGACACTTGAACCTGCTTGACGGGCTGGTTGGCGTCGCGAAGGACAAGCAGCGTCATCCGGTTAGGGTTCGGCAAGCTTACACTCCTCATGGCATCTCCTCCCCTACTTCTCGAGTTGGTTCTATATCTTATCTATTCCTATGACTCTTAAATCATGTCAAAAATGTAATCCCTGTCTGATATAAATCGCGTTTTACGTACGAACCGTCACACAAGGCGAGCGGGATGAATAAACCGGAGGCCGGATGGTTAAAGCTGATGGCTAGGGGAGGCTGCACCTATGATCTGGTTGCTTGTAGTTTTACTCGCGTACATCGCTCCAATCGCTATGATTCTCATTTTGGAGTTCAGGAACCCTAGCAAGGCCGTGGCTTGGATGTTTATTTTGTTCCTCTGTCCGTTCATTGGATTCATTACCTATTATTTCGTGGCGAAGGACTACACCAAACGCAAATGGCTGCGGCTCCGCGGCCGGCGGCCGTTTCCCGAAGCCCAGGCGAAGCTGCGGAAGCGGATCTCTATCGTGAGCACGGCCGAAGAGGCGCAGAATCCGGCATTTCAAAATCAAAAACGGCTGTTCGGGCTGCTGACGCATTGGCCGAAAAATCCCATCACGGGCCGCAATCAAACGCAGGTGTACTCGGAGGGCGAAACCGCTTTTTCCGCTATGCTGGAGGAAATGGAGAAGGCGAAGGACCACATCCATGTACAATTTTACATTTTCCGCGCCGACGGGATTGGCTCCCGATTTCAGGAGGTCATGATCCGCAAGGCGAAAGAAGGGGTGAAGGTGCGGCTGCTTTGCGACGGCTTGGGCAGTTATCTGCTGCGGGCTTCCTTTGTCCGCAGGCTGCGCGCGGAGGGAGTGGAGGTTTATTTCTTCCTGCCGCCGCTGACCGCTTTGCAGAGCCGCCGGTTGAACTACCGCAATCATCGCAAAATTATCGTTGTGGACGGAACCGTTGGATTTGTGGGCGGGCTGAATGTCGGTGACGATTATTTGGGGCTGTACGCTAAAACCGGGTACTGGAGAGATACGCATTTGCAGCTGCGCGGCGATGCCGTTTATTTTTTGCAGATGACGTTTGTGCACGACTGGCGGCTGGCTTCCGGTCTGCGGATCGAAGGACCGGGCTTGTTTCCCGACCATCGCTGCGAGGGCAGGGAGCAGGTGCAAATTTTAACGAGCGGCCCGGGGCAGCCGAGGAACAACATCCGGGAAATGTGCTTTGGCGCGATGTCGGTGGCGACAAGGAGAATCTGGATCGCATCGCCTTATTTCATCCCGGACGAGGCGGTTTATACGGCTTTAAAAACGGCGGCCCTCAGCGGAGTCGAAGTGATCGTCATTTTGCCGTATCACGCCGATCACCGGCTGGTCAAGCTGGCTTCGCTGTCGTACGTTGAGGAACTGCTGGCCGCCGGGGTAAAGTTCTATCAGTATACGAAGGGTTTTATCCACGCCAAAGTCCTGCTGGTCGATGATCTGCTTGCTTCCGTCGGAACGGCGAATATGGATATGCGCAGCTTTTTCTACAATTTTGAAATGACCGCGCTGCTGTTCGATCAGGGACCGATCGCAAAACTCGCGGACGATTTCGAACGGGATATATCCGACTCGGTCCCGATCCGGCTTGCGGAATTTGCCCGGCGTTCGCGCTGGCAAAAAGGAATGGAGCTGCTTGCGCGTTTGCTGTCGCCTTTGCTGTAGCGGGTTACACCTTCACGGAGCCGCGCAAATGCTGCAGAATCAGCTTGACGGACTGGGGCGGAACGGCCGCCAGTAAATCCCCGCGTTCCTTCAGGCGCCGGCCGATGTTCAGCAGGTTGAAGTCGGACGGTTTGGGATCCTTGCGCACCTCCTCCCAGGTCAAAGGCGTCGAGACGCTGGCCGCGGCGCGGGCTCTCGGCGTGTAGGGCGCGGCCAGCGTCTTGCCGCCGTAATGCTGCAGATAGTCGAAATAGATTTTATCGCCCCGGTCCTTTTTCAACCGTTCGATGGTGAACAGGCCCGGATGTTTTTCGGTGACGTAGCGGGCCACAAAGTGGCCGATGGAGCGCAATTCATCGAAGGTAACTCCGTATTCGACGGGGACGATGATCTGCACGCCGGTGGCCCCCGACGTTTTGGGCACGGAGGCAAGTCCCAATGAAGCCAAAACATCGCCGACGATGGCGGCCGCCTCCATGATCCGCGGCTCTTCCTCCCGGGACGGATCGAGGTCGATCATCCATTCGCAGGGCAAGCTTTCCCCTACGTAATGCAGCGAAGGATGAAATTCAATGCAGGCCAAATTGCCCAGCCAGAGCAGGACGGGCAGGCTGTCCATAACGACGTACCGGATGTTCTCGTGCAGCGCCGTGCGCACGAACGGCGGGAGCGGGTCGGGCGCGTTTTTCTGGTAAAAAAATTTGCCGTGGATGCCCCCGGGATAACGGATCGTCGTCAGCAGGCGGTTTTTGCAGTATTTCAGCAGGTACGGCGACAGCTCGGCGAGCTTCTCCAAATAGATCCGTTTGCTGATGCCGGCTTCCGGCCAGAGCAGCTTGTCGGGATTGGATACGGGCACCTCCGCTCCATCGACGAGGATGGTGCCTTTGATCGATTTCGGCATGCGCTTGGGACAGCTCCTTTCATGGGGGCGGCTGAGGGTGCATCATGCAGGCATACAGGCATCAGGCATACAGGCATCAGGCATACAGGCATCAGGTATACAGGCATCGGGCATACAGCCACAGGCCGGGGTCCCCCCGCGGGTTATTATCTCTAGGCTTGCCTGGGGGCGCGGAAACTATGAGCCGGCGGGAGAATGGAGCTTGGCGGCGATGGGCAAACTTGGAAGACATCGAGCTATAAGTTGAACTAAACAAAAGTTCGGGAATAGGCAAGAGGGTGAAATGATTCTGAAGAAGCGAAGCGTTCGCCTTTGTGAGCGGATTTCGACCATACATGAATTTAATTAAATCATAGAAATCCGAGAACAACAGCGATCGTAAGAACATTTCACCCGGCTGCCTTTATCCCCCCTACAGTCATTAGTTCAACTTAAAAAGACAGATGGAGGCAAACACTTATGGATTTAAAACCGGTCGCGCCGTTTGAACCGATTCGCAGCGAAACGATCCCGCAGGGGGAAAACTGGGTGGCCCAGGTCAAATGGGACGGCGTGCGGATGCTGACCTACCGTGACGGGCGGGAGACGCGCCTCATCAACCGCAAAGGCAACGACCGGACGGCACAATATCCGGAATTCATCGACGTCCCCTCGTACTGCCGGGCGAGCTCGGTCATCCTTGACGGGGAGATGATCGCTTTATCCGGGGGCAAGCCTTCTTTTCATGAGATCATGCGGCGCGACAGCCTGCGGCGGGAACGGGAAATCCGCTTTGCGAGCGGACGGATTCAGGCCATTTACATGATTTTTGATATTTTATATTACGACGGCGGCTGGGTGACCGGACGCACGCTGGCCGAACGCCAGCGGCTGCTGCAGGAGATCGTCGTTCCCGGCGACCGGGTGCAGCTTGTTCCCAATACCCGGGATGGACAGCTTCTGTTTAACCTGATGAAAGAGCGGGGCTGGGAAGGCATCGTCTGCAAAAAGCTTGACAGCCCGTACCTGATCGGCGGCAAGGATGGCAGATGGGTCAAGCGGAAGCTGGCCCGGGATCTGCATGCGGCGATCGGAGGCGTTACGTACCGGGACGGCATCGTTAACGCGATATTGCTCGGCTTATATGACGCCGAAGGGCGGTTTTTGTACATCGGACATGCGGGGACGGGAAAATGGAAGGTTCGGGAGTGGCGCGAGCTGACCGCCAAGATTCCGGGGCTCGCCGTGCCGGAGCGGCCGTTTTACAACGTGCCCGAACGCATCAAAGGGGCCGTCTGGATTCAGCCGGCCCTGACCGTAAAAGTGCAATTTCTGGAGTGGACGCCCGGCGGAACGATGCGCCACCCGATCATACAAGGCTGGGGGGGCGTCCCGGCGGAGGAATGCAGCGTTTCGCAAAACATGTAGCTCCGGCCGGTTATTCGGCTTTCGTTTTGGCGGGGCTTTTGCGTTTCGGCTTCGGTTTGACCGCGACGGTTGGCGTTCCTCCCGTTTCCGCTTTTCGCGCTGCTGCACTTCCCACTGCAGTGCCTCCCGTTGCTGCGCCTCCCACTGCCCCCCCTCCCGCTACCGCGCCTTCCTCCGGCTGCGCCTTGGCTTTTTTGGCGGCGGGCTTGCGCGTTCGTTTGGCCGGGGCGGGGCCGGGATCGGTCGCAACCGGTTTGACCGCCTCGATGCTGGCCTGCAGCGCGGCCATCAGGTCGATGACATTGGTCTCCGGTTTCGCCGGAGCCAGGCTGATCTCCTCGCCGGACACCTTGTGCTCGATCAGTTCAAGCAGCGCCTCCCGGTAGTCGTCGGTATATTTTTCCGGCTCAAACGGGGTGGACAACTGCTCGATCAGCATTTTGGCCATCGTCAGCTCTTTGTCGTTGACTTGAATCGTTTCCGGGAGGTTGGGGACTTGGGAAATCGGCCGGATTTCATCGGGATAAAAAATCGTCTCCACCGCCAGGCAGCCCTCCAGTACCCGAATCGCCGCCAGGCTGCTTTTGGAGCGGATGGCGATTTTGGCGATGCCGATTTTCTCCGACTGCTTCATCGCTTCGAGCAGCAGCTGGTAGGCGTTCGAGCCCGCCTGATCGGGCGAGAGGTAATACGTTTTTTGAAAATAAATCGGATCGATCTCTTCCAAATCGACGAAATCGAGAATGGTGATCGTTTTTTCGACGTGATCGTTCAGCTGCTCGAGCTCCTCTTTTTCAAACAGGACGAATTTCCCTTTTTCGTATTCATAGCCGCGGGAAATTTCCTCCCAGTTGACATCGACATCGCAAGCCGGACAGCGCCGGACATAGGAGATCGGGCTGCCGCACACTTTGTGGATATATTTCATGGAGATGTCCTTGTCCTCCGTGGCGGAAAACATTTTGACGGGAACATGGACCAGCCCGAAGCTGATCGCCCCTTTCCAGACGGTATGCATGAGGGGATGGCTCCTTTCTTTTTAGGCGTTAGGCATTAGGCGATTTATGCATGTTTATGCGGTTTATGCGGCTGAATTGGTTACTCAGTTGGCGCATGAAACGCTCATAGGTCTTATTATGGTTTTAAAATATTTTTCTATTAGCGGGGGTTTTCGAATCGAAACTATCGTCCGCCGGAGCTCTGACGGTTGTAGCAGCGGCTATTTTCCGAAAAAATGATCTTTTCTAAATTCAAACGGTTGCAGGCGTCGTTATTTGCCTGAAAAGACGCCGGTTTGATTTCTAACGGACAGGGGAGTCGCTATTTGCCGGGTAAAGGCCAGATATGTCACTGGCGTTGCATTAACGCCTACACAAAATCTCTGGTACACCTAGCCCGCTATTCCATTTGAGATCAGTCAGAAATCTAGCTATGATGAACGTAAACAAAAGACAGCCCTCCATATTGCTACATCTCGTAGGTTAAAATGGATAGTGAAAACCAAACCATTTCAGAGCTACATAGCAAAGGAGAGCTGATACTATGCAGTCTACCACAAAATTCGTCGGTTTAGATGTATCCAAAGAAAAAATTTCGGTTGCTATTGCAGATGCAAGCGGTGAAACTCCTCGCTATTACGGGAGCATTCCTCACACTCCGGCGGCGCTGCGCAAGCTGATCAAAGAACTGGGACCGGCCGAAACGCTATCGTTTTGTTATGAGGCAGGTCCGACAGGTTACGAAACCTATCGCTGGATCACCTCCATGGGAGCCCATTGCGTTGTCATTGCTCCGTCGCTTATTCCCAAACGCCCTGGTGATCACGTGAAGACGGATCGACGGGACGCCGAGCAGCTTGCCCGTCTGTTTCGTGCAGGAGAATTGACTCCTGTCTACGTCCCGGAGCGGGAAGACGAGGCTTTGCGGGAGTTGGTTCGCGCCCGGGAGGCCGCCAAAGAGGACGCGCATCGGGCACGCCAGCGGATATTGAAGTTCCTGCTCCGCCATCAAATCGAACCGCCGGCTACGATAAAGCGTCGTTGGACCCGGAAGTACCGTTCCTGGCTGGAGCAACTGACATTCCCTTATGAGCCCATGCAAGTAGCCTTCGACGAGATGCTCCATACCTTAAATGAGATCGAGCAGCGGATGGGGCGTTTGGAAAAAGCCTTGGTTCAGCAAGCCACGGTCGGCTCCAAGGCAACTCTGATTCGGGTGCTTCAGTCCCTGCGTGGGATTGGACTACTGACGGCCGTCACTCTAGCTGCTGAGATCGGTTCATTTACTCGCTTCCGCTCCCCGGCCCAACTCATGGCGTATTTAGGGTTGGTTCCTCGTGAGAGTTCAACCGGCCTGAGTACTCGGCGCGGAAGTATGACCAAAGCCGGTAACGGGCGCTTGCGCCGATCCTTGGTGGAATCCGCCTGGAGCTACCGTCATCGGCCTGCGGTGAAAGGAGATCTCGCCAAGCGTTTGGATGGCATGCCGGCCGATATACAACTGTTGTCGTGGAAAGCGCAAGAAAGATTGCATTACAAATACCGTCATCTCATTTTTGGAAAGAACAAACACAAAAATGTGGCCGTAGGCGCGGTGGCCAGGGAGCTAACCGGGTTCATATGGGCTGTTGCTCGAACGGTGGAACAACCGGTGGCTAACTAACGCCCCTTCCGTCCCCTTTGGGGAGACGCAGGGAGCGTTGCCCCCTGCACCCCCACACTCGCCGTGAGGCGTTCCTCATTTCCAATGAGGAATAGGAAAAGTGTTGATTTGAACCTAACCGCTTGTCAAGAAAAGCGCTTGACAAGCTCACGCCTGAGCACGAGGCCCGGGAGCAAACGAAGGTTCCGGGAGAGAATTTGCGTCAACCGTTTGCACTAGGTGAGTAACTGAACGTGCGCTTCTAGCTTGCAAGAGCTCTCCTTGACGAAGGCATAACATGTGGTACCAACCCACGGATAGCAGCGTGCCGACCGTCGCTCGCATTTTTGCTCTCGCGCCACGTGCTCAGGCACCTCTCACACGGAGGGCTTGACAAAAACGTTCATAGCAACGGTTGTATTAGTCGCTATTTTGCCAAAAAAGCCCCTTTCTAAATTTTAACGGTTGTGAGCGCGGTTATCAGCGCAAATCTGAGCCCAAATCGCCGGTTTTAGCTAAATAAGCGCTATGGCAACCGTTAGAGTGGTGGCGAGAAATTGTATCTTGTCGGATTTAATGCAGGCGCTAGTGCTTAATCTAAGCAAAATTAGCCGGTTTAGGTGAAATAAGCGCCATGGCAACCGTTACAGTTTGAAATCAACGTTTTTGGAACAAATAGCGGTTGTGGCAACCGTTAGAATAGTTGTGACCGCAGAAAATTGGCCGATTTTGGAGCTCTCATGGGGATAAATCCTGTAGAATACGCTCAAATTGCCCATTTTGCATCCTACCGTGCCTCATCTATTGGAAATATCCAATCAGGATGCTGTATTTACCATTAATTTCACAATTCTTTTGGAGATTTCCAATCATAACAACCGTATTGAACAGATAGGTTTCGTGGTTGCGGGGGCTTCGGCGGACCGATATAATGGGGACATACGTTTTTTTGCGATCGTTTCATCCGGCGGGCCGTAAGGACGGGGCCTTCAAGGGCCACGGGGCTATACTGGCTCGTTCAAAGGTGGTTGAGCATGGTGGAATTTGACAAACCCTTTGCTTCGTACGTTTATGAGGCCGAGGATCTGCACGGAACGGAAAAACTGGCGGCCCATTTGGCCCGGCAGGCGCAGCCGGGAACGGTGATCGCGCTGGACGGCGATTTGGGAGCGGGGAAGACGGCGTTTTCCCAATGGTTCGCGAGACACCTGGGGGTAACGGACACGGTCAACAGTCCGACGTTTACGTTGATCAAAGAATACGAGGGCAGGCTGCCGTTTTATCATATGGACGTGTACCGGTTGTCGCTGGAAGAGGCCGAGGAGCTGGGGCTTGACGAATATTTTTACGGGGCGGGCGTTTCTCTGGTGGAGTGGGCCAGCCTGATTGAAGAGCTGCTTCCGGCAAATTTGCTGCAAATTTATATCGAAACCGTGTCGGCCACGGCGCGGAAAATGCATATCAAAGGGCGGGGCGAACCCTATGAAGCGTGGGTGTCCGCCCTGCAAGAGAATGGGGTCTCCTGAAGATGAACAACAATTACGAACAGCGGCCGCAGCAGCGGCTTTTGGCGTTTGACACCTCGACGTCGTCGCTGGCGGCAGCGGTCATGGAGGATGGCCGGCTGCTGGCCGAGCGGAGCATGCACGCCGAACGGGATCATTCGTCGCTTTTGGTTACGGCGATCAAGGAATGTCTGGACGCGGCGGGGCTGTCCAAACGGGAATTGACCGGGATCGCCGTCGGGGTCGGGCCAGGCTCGTATACCGGAATCCGGATCGCCGTCACGACGGCCAAAACTTTAGCCTGGGCGCTGCGGCTGCCGGTATATGGCGTCTCGAGCCTGGAGGCGCTGGCGCTGGGCGGCTGGGCCGGCGCCAGCGGGCAGGACGCGGCCAAGCTGGGCGCTTGGGCCGCTGCCCCGGCTGAAGCCGGCCAGGCCGAGCCGGCCGCCGAGGACCGCCGCTACGCCGGCGGCCACTGGATCGTGCCGCTGGTGGACGCGCGGCGCGGCCAGGCCTATACGGCGCTGTTTGCCGCGCCGGCGTCCGGCGGCTGGCCGCAGCGGCTTGCGCCCGACGCCATCCGGCTTATGGACGGCTGGGCCGGCGAGCTGTTGCAGCGCCTTACCGCGCTGGAGCCGCAGGAGCGCCCGGCCGCGGTTTGGTTTGTGGGCGAAACCGGGAAGCACGAAGCGGCCATTGGCCAGCTGCGTTCCGCCGCGTTGGCGCCGGTCCATCCGGTCCCTTACGAACTGGAAGGTATCTTCATGGGAATGGCCGGCGTGAAGCGGCTGCGGACGTTTCCGGCCGCCGAGGTTCATTCGCTTGAGCCGAACTATACCCAGTTGGCCGAAGCGGAAGCCAAGCGGCTGCGCAACGGGTGAAGGGGGAAGCCGATATGATCTCAAGGAAAGCGGAGAATTTCAACCCCGAAAACATCGGCTTCCGCACCATGAAGCTGGAGGACATCCCGGATATTATGGTCATCGAGCATGAATCGTTTACGTTGCCCTGGAGCGAAGAGGCGTTTCGCAACGAATTGACTCATAATCATTTTGCCCGCTATTTGGTGATGGAATATAACGGCCAGCCGATCGGCTATGCCGGTATGTGGACGATCGTGGATGAAGCGCATGTGACGAATATTGCGGTGAGAACCGCATACCGCGGGTTGCATTTGGGGGAAAAGCTGCTCCGCCGCATGATGAAATGGGCGGCCGAGCTCGGCATGGTCCGGATGACGCTGGAGGTTCGCGTTTCCAACGAGGTAGCGCGTTCGCTCTACGGCAAAATGGGCTTTTCCCCCGCGGGAGTAAGAAGAGGGTATTATTCCGATAATCATGAGGATGCGCTCATTATGTGGTGCGAGCTGCCGAAGCGGCCGCACCGGGCAGGGAACACGGAAGGAAGCGGATGGTATTGATGCAGGAACAGGATTGTTATATTTTGGCGGTGGAAACGAGCTGCGACGAAACCTCCGCCGCCGTCGTCAAAAACGGGACCGAGGTCCTCTCCAATTTGATCGCCAGCCAGATCGAAACGCACCGCGCCTTCGGCGGCGTGGTGCCGGAGGTGGCCTCGCGCAAGCACGTGGAGAGCATTACGCGCATCCTGGAAGAAGCGGTTCGGGAGGCGGGTATCCCGCCGGAGTCGCTGTCCGCGATTGCCGTTACGGAGGGGCCGGGGCTTGTGGGCGCGCTGCTCGTCGGGATTATGGCGGCCAAGAGCCTCGCTTTCGCCCTCGATAAACCGCTGATCGGCGTACATCATATCGCCGGGCATATCTACGCCAACCGCCTGATGGAGGACATTTTGTATCCTTCGATGGCGCTCGTCGTTTCCGGCGGACATACCGAACTGGTGCTGATGGAACGCGAAGGCAGCTTTAAGCTGCTGGGCCATACCCGCGATGACGCCGTAGGGGAAGCGTACGACAAAGTGGCCCGGGCGCTCGGTTTTCCGTATCCGGGCGGACCCTATGTGGACAAGCTGGCCGGCGAAGCGGAGGAGGCCGAGGAGCTCCCGCGGGCGTGGCTGGAGCCGGATTCCTACGATTTCAGCCTGAGCGGATTGAAATCCGCCGTGCTGAACGCGGTGAACCAGCACCGGATGCGCGGGGAAGACGGCTATCAACCGGCCATTGCCCGCGGGTTCCAGGAGTCGGTGATCGAAGTGCTGGTGGAGAAGGCAGTACGCGCGGTACGGGCGACCGGTTCGCGCCAGCTCTTGCTTTGCGGCGGAGTCGCCGCGAATCGCGGCCTTCGTTCCGCGCTAACCGAGCGCTGCGCCGGCGAAGGGATATCCCTGATTATTCCGCCGCTGGCTTATTGCACGGACAACGCGGCCATGATCGGCGCCGCCGCTTACCTGAAATGGAGAAGCGGGGAATTTTCCAGCCTGGGGCTGAAGGCCGAGCCTTCCTTGTCGCTGGAGGGCTGGTCCGTTCAAACGGATAACTAACTCCATATAAAAAAACAGCTGTGCCATAGACCGTTGCCGGATATTCTATGGTACAGCTGTTTTTGCGTGGTGCCGTTCGGCAATGAATCCTAGCCGTTTTTCCCCGCATTTGCCGCTTCGGCCGCGGCCGCGGTTTCTTTGATGCCGGGGCTTAGGACCGCTGCCGAAGCAGCGGAGTCGCCGCCGCTCATTTTGCTCGTTCCTTCAAAAATACTGCCCTCTTCAACGGAAAGCGCCGTGGTTACGATATTTCCGTAAAGCTTTCCTTTGGACGTGATCGACAGCTTGTTTTTGGCCTGTACATTGCCGTGGACTTCCCCGGCGATAATGATGTTTCTGGCCAGAATGTTGGAGTGAACCAGGCCCTTTTCCCCGATCGTAACGTCCCCTTCGCACTCGATGTCTCCGGTAATTTGCCCCTCGATGCGGACGCCGGCCTCCGATTTGATTTTTCCTTCAAAAACGCTGCCTTCGCCAATCAACGTGTCGGTCGTGTTCGGGTCGAGCCTCTCGGGTTGCTGCCTATTGCCTCTTAGTTTCATTTTTGATCTTCCTCTCCGGGTTTTCTTAAATACAGCTCGGGATCAACCGTAGCTCCGTTCTTCTCTACTTGAAAATGCAAATGGGGCCCCGTGCTTCTGCCGGTCGAACCCATTTCCGCGATTTTCTCGCCTTGTTTGACGGAATCTCCTTTTTCCGCTTCGATTTTGCTTAGATGCATATAGATGGTGCTGAGTCCCGAAGGATGGGAAACCGTTATGTAATTGCCCCGCGCGCTGTTGTGCCCCGCATCCGTCACTGTGCCGTCCGCGGCGGCATATACCGGATCCCCGACCCCGCCGCCGATATCGAGACCTTTGTGCAGCTCATGCCCCCTGCCGTCAAAAGGGTTGTCCCGTTCACCGTATCTGGACGTAATCCGGACCGATTCCGTAGGCCAAAAAGTCGGGAAAATGAGCATCATTTTTTTATACTGCTGCAGCGATGATTTGGCCAGTTCCAGCCGCTGCTGCAATTTCGGCAGTTCGTTTAACGAGCTGGTGATGCTTTTTTTCGTTTCCTCCACGAGGGAGGCGATGTCCTGTTCCATTATAGGAACCGCGTCGCCGCCAACGCCTCCCGCCGCCAAAGCTTCCGTAGCGGTATTTTTGGATAAAGAGGCGGAATTGGCGTTGGTTCTCTGGGTGATGCCGTCTTTGGTGATCGACTTCAGTTCGGCCTCCAGCTGTTCCAATTCACTCATTTTCGCTTCGATCGTTTTGGATTTTTCGGAAAGCTCCATCAGCTCCGACAATAGCCGGTCAATCTCCTTCTCCTTGTCGACGAATAGGTTCGACGAATCGGAAAGCTCCGCCTCCAGCGAACCGATGCGGCTTGTATGGCTGCGATTGACGGCAAATAAGGCCAACACAGAGCCAAGCAGCACGGCTGCGGCGATCAGAACGGCTAACATATGAGTAAAATGAAATTTAAAGCGAAATACGGGATTTGTACCTTCGGGTACGACCAGCATGGTATATCGCCGGTTTAACTTTTTCTTGAATCTTCCCCTCATGTCATCCTCCTGTCATTCTAGCGCCGATATATCTAGTAGGACAAAAGTCATTATTTCTACTTGCCCCTACAATTATTTCGGCAAAATGTTCCAAATCCCTCCATTGTCAAAAAAATTGCTCTTTTTTTCACCATTCAAGCAGGATTTTGTCGAAGGCAAGTGAATGTGCTCATCCGGCTGGTGTATAATGATGGAAATGCGAGCGGACATTCCGCCGGGGTGCCGGGATGGGAGAATGCCGCCGAACCCTCCAATGGAAGGAGTCGGGTTATGTGAGCTACAAGAACGCGTTTATTCGGGTTTCTCCCGATTGTCCGGTGGATAGGGCCGTTGTTCCAGAGGCGGGCAAGAAGGGAAAACCGATTCATATGATCCAGTACGAACTGCTGTCGCAGGCGCCTTACCGATACAATCATGAGGAATTGATTTTCGAGGTGCATATCCGCCATAAAGGCATTTCCGAGGAAGAACTCCGCGAGCGCAGACAGGAGATTTGGGACGAATTGTTCAGCAAACCGCACGCCTGCATGCGGGCTTCGGCCCTTCCGAAAAAGTACGGATGGGGCGTGCATTACGATGAACATGGAAAGATCGCCTTATACGGCGTGGATTCCCGCGAATACCGCGAGTTCTGCGCAGCGCAGGACGGCCGGGTCAAGCTGCTTGACGGGATGCGCAGCAGCCGGAAGTAGCGAGCAACCAAAAAGGAGAAGGAGAAACGAAACATGGAAGAGATCAACGGCAAGTTAATTACGGTGGAAACGCTGCGGGCGGATATGGTTAACCTTGGCGTTCGGGATGGAGCGACGCTGCTTGTACATTCCTCTTTTAAATCGTTAGGGGAATGGGTGTGCGGAGGGCCTGCCGCCGTCGTGCTTGCCCTGGAAGCCGCGGTGGGGGAAACGGGCACGATCGTGATGCCGACCCATAGCGGCGATTTGACCGACCCGTCCGGCTGGGGGAATCCGCCGGTGCCTGAGGCGTGGTGGGAGGCGATCCGCGAGCAAATGCCCGCGTACGATCCGTCGCTAACGCTTCCGCTCAAGATGGGCGTCATTCCGGAAACGTTCCGCAAGCAGGAGGGAACCCTGCGCAGCGGGCACCCGCTTTATTCCTTTGCCGCCCGGGGCGCTCGCGCGGATCGCATCGTCACGGCGCATTCCCTGGCGTACGGGCTTGGAAACGAGTCGCCGCTGGCCCGGATTTATGATCTGCGCGGAGACGTGCTGCTGCTGGGCGTCGGGCACGGCAACAACACCTCCATCCATTTGGCGGAATGCCGGTCCGATTATCCGGGCAAAACGAAGCTCATCAACAAGGCCCCGATGAATGTTAACGGCGTAAGACGTTGGGTCGAGTTCCCGGACGTCGCCTACGATGCCGACGATTTTGAACAGCTGGGGGCGGATTTTGCGCAGGATACGGGGTTGGTGAAAAAAGGAAAGATCGCCGGGGCCGAGGCGATGCTCATGCCCCAGCGCGATTTGGTCGACTATGCCGTCGAATGGCTTGCAAGCCATAGAACGGAGCTGGAAGGATAAGCTAAAATGGTTTGGCTGCCGGTGCGATCATTCGGCCGGGAGCCCCGCTTCCACATCGCCATCCCAATTCAGCATGCCTCCCCTGTAGTTGTGAACCCGTTCAAAACCGTTATGCCGGAAGAAGCGTGCTACCTCAAAACTGCGGCTGCCGCTGCGGCAGATAAACACGTATTCCTTGCCCGGATCGAATTCCTCCAGCCGGTGCGGGATTTCGCCCATCGGGATCAGCGGAACACCGGGAATGTGGCCGGCTTCGTATTCGAAAGGTTCCCGTACATCGATAATGATCGTTTGGTCATCCGGGTTTTGCAGCAGGTTCTTCAGTTCATCCGAGTTGATATGGGAAATGCCGTCAATGATTTCGCTCATGAGTAGCGCCTCTTTTCATTAAAAATGTATATGCCTGGTCCGGCGCGGCATTAATGGAAAACGTCCATGCTCAGATAACGTTCCCCGTTATCGGGAGCGATGCACAATATGCGTTTGCCGGCTCCAAGCTTTTTGGCAAACTGCAGCGCCGTCCACACCGAAGCGCCGCTGGAGGGTCCGACGAGGATGCCTTCCAGGGCCGCCAGGCGCCGGACGGTGTCCAGCGCAGCTTCATCGCTAACCTGGACGATTTCGTCATATACTTCGGTGTTCAGGATCGGCGGGATGAAGCCTGGGCTTGTTCCAACCAGTTTATGCGGCCCCGGCTGCCCTCCGGACAGCACGGGCGAGCCCTTGGGTTCGGCGACGACGATGGAGATGCCGGGAATACGCTCGCGCAAATATTCCCCGGTCCCCGTAATTGTCCCGCCGGTTCCCGCGGTGGCGATGAATAGGTCCAATCGTCCTGCCATTTGTTGTACGATTTCCGGACCGGTCGTCAGCCGGTGGATTTCGGGGTTGGCCTCGTTTTGAAACTGCTGCGGCATAAAGCTGCCCGGGATTTGAGCGTGAAGCTCCCGGGCTTTTTCGATTGCCCCGGGCATCCGCTTCGCGGCCGGCGTCAGAACGACTTCGGCGCCATAGGCTTTAAGGATGGCGATCCGCTCCTTGGTCATGTTATCCGGCATGACCAAAATCGCTTTATAGCCTTTGGCCGCCGCATTCATCGCCAGGCCGATGCCGGTGTTGCCGCTGGTCGGCTCGATGATCGCGGCCCCTGGCTTCAGCAGGCGGCCCGTTCCGCGGCCGCGATCATATGGAAGGCGGCGCGGTCTTTGACGCTCCGGCTCGGATTGAAATATTCAAGCTTCACAAAAACCTCGGCATCCTGCTCTCCTGCCAACCGCCCCAGTTTAACGGCCGGGGTGTTTCCGATCAGCTCTGTAATATGATTTACTGCTTTGCTGGTCATGTCGTGGCGGCACCTGCTTTCCGATACCCGTTATTTTTAATCCATTTTGATCTGCAACTGTCTTCGTTTATTGTATCGGGTTTCAGGGCATTTGGGCAACTCGAAGTAACAAAAGTCACTGCGCAAATAGGTCCTCTGTGTTAATGTACACGCACAGCGTAGAAGGGTTCGGCGAGAACTCTTCTTTTTTTTACACATATGGACGAAAAAGGGGGCTTAAGTTGGCGAGGATTGCAAACAGGCCTGTCGGTGATTATCCGCTTGTTGCCTTGTATGGTTTACTGGGACTTGGTCTGGCGATCCAAATCATGTCCCTGGCGGGGGAAACGGCAAACGAGGAGAATACAAGAAGGAGAAGACAAGCGAGGAGACGGCAGCAAGGAAATGGAGCGGGCTAAGGCAGGGCATATACCGTAAAGCTGCCGCTGCCCGCACCGCTATTTTACCGGCATTTCCGGCATTACCAGCTGGATAAGGCGGAGCGTTTCCACGTATCTTTGGCAACGCAAACGTAGACATAATTTTCGTCCCAGGCGATTTCCCCCGGGTTGCCCGGCGCATTGGCGGAGGCGGGAGTCCGGGATTGCTGGACCCGGATGCTGTCTCCGTTTACGTCGAGCGCCGCTTGCGGGTCATTGGTTCCGATCCCGACATGGGCGTCGCCGCGTTTGATCGTCAGAGCGCTGTCGACGGCCTCTCCCTGATCGGAATAGCGGACGATATTCAGGTCGGCCCCGGAGTTGTTGCCTTTTTGCTCCGCACTGTCCGCCTTAATGCTCCAAAGCGGCGTCGTTGCGTTATCCTTCCCGTTTTTGGCAAACTCCAGAACCCGGTTTCCTTCCCCGGCAACCCGCAAAATCCCGTCCATCACGTTGAAATTCGAGGAATGGGTGCGAATCTCCGCGACGTCGGTATCATAAGGAATTTCGAAACGGGTGAACAACTGGTCCTTATACTCCCCGTCAGGGGACATCGTCGTTTCGATCGATATATGCTTATGATCGTGCTGCTCCGGGTTGTTGGCCTTGTCGTGCGAGATGATGGCGGTCTTGTCCTTCCCTTCTTCATTAGCCCAAGCGATGGCCGGTTTGGCCCGCTCCGCCGTCCATTGCAGCCGGATCAAATCGGACAGATGGCCTTCGTCTTTAACCCATTTTTGATCCGTCGACAAATGAATCCGCTCGTTTAGAGGCAAAGCGAGCCCTCCGCCCGGGAGCTTGGATTCCGTAAAGGCTGGAGCTGTGGATGAAGCGTCTTGCGTCGCGCCAAACACTTGGCAGCCTCCCAAAAAAGCGAGGCCGGCTCCCAGTGCGGCCAGTGAAGCGGCTTTGACAAGTTTCATTCATTTCTCTCCTTTTCGACAATCTTTTACAGCTTTTTCTAGTTTTGCTCTATTCGATCATAAAGAGTTTAAAACCGGGAGGGCAATAGGCATTTCGGATGGTTTGCAGGCGGGATGCGGGCGGTGAAACGGCTTAACGGAAAAAGCGGGAAAAAAGAATCAGTAACTTGACAGGAGGAATTAGCATGAAAACGAAGACCGAGGCATCGAAATTCACAAAGTATGTCATTTTGCTTACGTTAAATCCCGGGAAAAGCCTTGACGAGGGGCTGATCCGCGGACATGTGGCCCATTTAAGGGAACTGGACAGGCTGGGACATTTGGTCATGTGCGGTCCGTTTGCCGATTATAAAGGCGGGATGATCGTCATCGAAGCGGACACGATCGAGCAGGCTCGGCAAATCGCCGAACGCGATCCGTTCGTGAAATCGGGATCCGAGAACTATGAGCTTCGAACCTGGGAAATATCATGCGAAGAAAACCGGCATTTGGGAATGGGATAATGGAAGGGGAAGAAAAAAGTCTGATTTTGTCAAGATGTGGACAAGGTTATCCACAGATTGTTGGCTAAATTTATGAAAAAATAATGAAAGCTTGCCTGTCAGCTTATGATTACGTTTGCGAAAATAACCTGCGTTTGTTTTCTGAAAACTGTGGATAATGTGAATAAGTTGGTGGATAATTAGGCGTTTTTGTGAAAAAACCTGGTTAACCCGCAAAAAAACGGCCCTTAGGGCCGTTTTAATGTGAAAATAATTCAGGATAATGTGGATAAATTTGTGCATAATTCGCTTTATTGTTTTCGTTTTGTAAAATAAAAAATTTTTGTGAAGGTGTCGTAAAATCCATTTTACGCTTCGGCTAAAGTTTCCCATTCCTCATAAGCGGAAGACAACTGCTCCTTGTGCCGTTCGATGGCCGATTGGCGTTCCTGAACCGCCATGTAATCCTGGTAAACCTCAGGCAGCGCAAGTTCGCTCTCCAAGGCGGCGATGTCGCCTTCCAGCTTAGCGATCGTTTCCTCCAACTGCTCCATCCTCCGCTGCCGGTTGCGTTCTTCGCGTTTGGCCTGTTTGTCGGCCTCGTACGAAGCGGCTCCCGTCTTCTGGGAATCGGAGGCCTGTTCGGGCGCAGGAACGGCCCGGTTGGCCGCTTTCGGTTTAACCTCGCCGGCTCCGGCTTTTTCCGCGGCAAGCTCCGCAAGTTCCTGTTTTTTCGCCAAATAGTCGTCATAATTGCCCAGGAAATGCTCCGCTCCGTTCGGATGAAGCTCCACGATGCGCTCCGCGATTTTGTTCAGGAAATAACGGTCGTGGGATATGAACAGCAGCGTTCCGTCATATTCGAGCAAAGCGGACTCCAAAACTTCCTTGCTAAACAAATCCAAGTGGTTGGTCGGCTCGTCGAGAATCAGGACGTTCGCTTTTTGCAGCATCAGCTTGGCCAGGGCGACCCGGGCTTTTTCGCCGCCGCTTAGCGCGGCCACCTTCTTCAGCACGTCTTCGCCGCTGAACAGGAAATTGCCGAGCACGGTGCGGATGCGTGCCTCTTCCATATGAGGGAAGGCGCTCCACAGTTCTTCAAGCACCGTATTGTCCGGATTCAAGTTGGTCTGCTCCTGATCGTAAAAGCCGATTTTCACCTTGGCGCCCCAGGTGATTTTGCCGCTCGCAGGTTTCAGATCCCCGGTCAACATTTTGAGCAGCGTCGATTTGCCGATGCCGTTGGGGCCGATCAGGGCGACCGTCTCGCCGCGCTGCAGTGAGAAGGAGACGTTTTGAAACAGCGGCTTTTGCTTGTTTTCGAACGAATAGGCAAGATGATCGGCCTGCAGCACGTCCTTGCCGCTCATAACCTCGGCTTCAAAGGAGAAGCTGGCCCGTTTCAGATCGCCCTGCGGGCGGCCGATGATGTCCATCTTTTCCAGCATCTTGCGCCGGCTTTGGGCCCGTTTGGTCGTTGACGCTCTAACGATGTTCCGCTGAATGAAAGCTTCCATCCGGGCGATTTCGTCCTGCTGTTTTTCATATTGCTTCATTTGGCTCTCGTATTCCGCCGCCTTGAGTTCGATAAACCGGCTGTAGTTGCCGGTATATTTGCGCGATTGATGGCGTTCGATTTCAACGATGGAAGTGACCAGCCGGTCCAAAAAATAACGGTCATGGGAAACGACCAGCAATGCCCCGGAATAATTCCGCAAATAATCCTCCAGCCAGGTCAGCGTTTCGATGTCCAAATGGTTAGTGGGCTCGTCAAGCATCAGCAAATCGGGCGCCTGGAGCAAAATGCGCGCCAGCGCCAGCCGGGTCCGTTGCCCGCCGCTTAACGTGGAGATGACGGTGTCCGGCGGGAAATCGCCGAAGCCCATGCCGTGCAGAACGCTGCGGATGCGGGTCTCGATCTCGTAGCCGCCGTGATCCTTGAACCAGTCCGATTTCAGCGCGTAGCGGTTGAGCAAATCCTGATGCGCTTTCTCATCCTGGGCCAGCTCCGGATCGGCAATCTGCTCCTCCATCCGCCGCAGCTCGCGCTCCGTTTCGATCAACGGGGCAAATACGGCGAGCATTTCCTCCCAGATGGTGCGGTCCGACTGCAGCCCGCTGTTTTGCGCCAGGTAGCCGATCGTCGTTTCCTTCGCTTTGAATATTTGACCGCCGTCATAGGATAGTTCACCGGCTAAAATTTGCAGAAACGTCGATTTGCCGGCACCGTTAACGCCCACGAGACCGATGCGGTCCCGTTCCAGCACCTGCAGGTTGATTCCCTCCAGAACGGCGGTAACTCCGTATAATTTTGTGATGTTTGTGGCTTGAAGCAGCATATCCGATTCTATCCTCCAAAAACATTATCATTAGAATATGAACATTATTGTATATTTAGTGTACATGAAACGAACGTTAATTGCACCGCTCATTGCACCGCTCATTGCACCGGTCATTGTGGGAGAACGTATGGCCGGGTTGCCTTTTCCGGTTTAGTTTTCATTTTCATATAACAATGATAAACTAGTTCATAGAGATAACTCGACTTTTTTTGCCATGATCAATGATGAAATCGCACTTTTGCCGTGAACGGAAGGGGATAAGGAATGGAGCTTGCGGAAGCGAAACAAGAGCTGCGCCGGCGAATGCTCCAAGTTCGGGCAAGCATTCCCGAAGCTGCCAGAGCGGAGCAGTCGGCGGCCGCAGCCGCCCGGGCCGAGCGGGACGTGCTGAAACCGCTTCGCGGGCAGCGCGGCGGTCGGCTTAACGTAATGTGTTACGTGTCTTTCCGGGATGAACCCGACACGCGTCCGCTGATCCGAAGCTGCCTGGCGCAAGGCGATCGGATGCTCGTCCCCAAAATTCGCGGGAACCGCACGCTTGCCCTGCACGAAATCAGCGCGGAAAAAGCTTTGCTTCCCGGCACCTGGGGCATTCCCGAACCGGGGGACGAAACGCCGGTTTGGCCGCCTGCCCGGTATCCGGAGATCGACCTTATCCTTATTCCGGGGCTGGCCTTTGATCGCGGCGGCGGACGGATCGGCTTCGGTGCGGGGTATTACGACCGGCTGATCGGAGATTTGGCGGAGCGCAGCGGGGGAACGGGCCGGGTGGTCCTGACCGCGCTGGCTCTTGAGGAACTGATCGTTCCCGGCAAGGTTCCGATGGAGCGGCATGATTTTAAGCTGGACCTGCTGTTTACGGCTGCCGGAACAATATATATGAAGGAAAGTAGTGATAAGCTTGATGAACTCGGAATCGGGCCAAGGCATGACTCACTTTAACGAGCAGGGAAGAGCCCGTATGGTGGACATTTCCGGCAAGGCGCCGACCGTCCGCGTCGCCGTGGCCGAAACGAAGATTTCGATGCTTCCCTCCACGCTTGAGGCGATAAAACAAGGCCGGATCGGCAAAGGGGACGTTCTCGCCGTTGCCCAGGTGGCCGGGATTCAAGGGGCGAAACGGACGTCCGAATGGATTCCGATGTGCCATCCTCTGCCGCTTACGGGCGTGGATATCGCGTTTTCCGATAACGGGCGGGACGAGCTGTATGTGGCGGCGACGGTAAAAACGGAAGGGAAAACCGGCGTCGAAATGGAGGCGCTAACAGCGGTTTCCGCCGCGGCGCTGACCGTGTACGACATGTGCAAAGCGCTGCAGAAGGATATGGCGATCGGCCCGACGCTGCTTCGCTCGAAAACGGGCGGAAAAAGCGGGGATTACGTCCGGCCGTGAAGGCTGGGGAGGACTTGAAAATTTAAGCACACGGAACTCGCATTGATGATCCCGGCATGACCGTACTGAATTTGGAGTTCCTACAATGGATAAGGAGGGTGACTTCATGGTTTGGAAAACAGCGATCCTTACAGCAAGCGACAAAGGGGCCAGAGGCGAACGTGAAGATACGAGCGCCCAGGTTATCCGCGAGCTGGTGGAAGAGGAGTTGGGCGGCGAAATCGTGGAATACCGGATCGTTCCCGATGAGCCGGATGAAATTATTGCGGCTTTGATTGAAATGACCGATTATTTTCATGCGGACTTGGTATTCACCACCGGGGGGACGGAGCTGGCGATCCGCGACGTTACGCCCGAAGCGACGAGACGGGTCATCGAGCGCGAGGTTCCGGGCATGGCGGAAGCGATGCGTTACGCGGCGATGCAAAAAAATCCGGCGGCGATGCTGTTCCGCGGGATTGTCGGCATCCGCGGCCGCACGCTGATCGTCAACCTGCCCGGTACGCCGAAAGGTGTGCATGAAAATCTGGCGGCCATTATGGAACAGCTGCCGGAAGCGCTGCTGATGGTAACCGGTCAATTCCGCCTGTAACCGACCGCACTTTTACCGTCGTTTTTTTGCTTGAATGTAAAATATATGGACTGTAACTGTGACATTCGTTATGGTATGATGTGGGCGTGTGGTTAAACATGTCATATCCCTGCCTATTTTGGACGTAGCGAAAGGAGAATATAGCGATGAGCGCAGGCGGATTTTTATTGATTGTCATCGCGGCTTTGCTGCTGTTTGGACCGAATAAATTGCCGGATTTGGGACGGGCCGTAGGCCGTACGTTCCGGGAGTTCAAAGAGGCGACGCGGGACATTGTGGACGATGTGCCGGAAGCAAAGCGGACGGAAGCGGCCCCTGCCCGCGCCGAAAGCCCTAAACCGGAGGACCGCCGGCTGCCGGAATGAGCGCCGGAATAAGCTCAAGGCGGGAAAAGGAGGACGGTTGATGGCTGAAGAGCAGGAGATGCAGAGCATCGTCGACCATCTGTCGGAGCTGCGGCGGCGGTTGATGCTGGTCTGCATCGTTTTTGTCATCGTGCTGGTCGGCGCTTTTTTTGTGGTCGATCCGATTTATCATTATTTGACGACAAACGCCATTTCCGGCGCGAAAATCGAATTGAACGCCTTTTCGTTTTGGGACGGCGTCGGCGTCTACATGAAAATCGCCATGCTGGTGTCGCTGGGGATTACGCTCCCGTTTACACTGTACCAGGTCTGGGCGTTTGTCAGTCCGGGGCTGAGGCCGGCAGAACGCAGAGCGACCGTGAAATACATTCCGTTCGTATTTATCTGTTTTTTGGTGGGGCTCGCCTTTGGTTATTATGTCGTATTTCCGTTGGCGATGTCGTTTACGGGGTCGCTCAACAAGCAGCTTGGCCTGGTCGAAACGTACGGCATGGCGGACTATTTCAAATTCATGATGAACCTCGTTTTGCCGATTTCGCTGTTGTTCGAGCTGCCGCTTATCATTTTGTTTTTGACGCAGCTGAGAATCGTAACGCCGAAGCTGCTGCGGAAAATGCGCCGGGTCGCTTATTTCGCGCTGGTCGTTATTTCGGTGATGATCACTCCCGCCGATTTATTCTCCGCCTTTATGGTGCTGATTCCGCTCGTTATTTTGTATGAGCTGAGCGTGCTCTTGTCGCAGCGGGTGCATAACAGGATCGTGGCGGCGGATGCGGAGCGGGCGGAGAAATATAAATAAGGAAACGCGCCTTTGAGATGGGGCGTGTTTTTTTTGTGCTCGCCGAGTTGGTTGCGGCTGGGTTTGCCTTCCTTAGGAATATTTTCCAATTCATAGGATACAATGGGAAGGGCGTTTCCACGCCCATAAAATATAGAAAAAAATTGCATAAAGGAACTTGAAATCTGTCCGCAAGTTGAGTAATATAAAAGTGGTTGTTAGCACTTGAGCAGATCGAGTGCTAATACATATGACCTTACAAACCCTTAAACCAACATATTCAAAGGAGGCTGTTTTTTCATGATCAAACCTTTAGGTGAACGCGTTCTGGTACAACCGATCGAACAAGAGGAGACAACGGCATTTGGCATTGTGCTTCCGGATACGGCCAAGGAAAAACCGCAGGAAGGCAAAGTAATCGCTGTAGGCAGCGGAACTTTGAAGGATGGGGTGCGTGTTCCGCTTGAAGTTAAAGAAGGCGACCGCGTGCTGTTCTCCAAATACGCAGGCACCGAAGTGAAATACGAAGGCAAAGAATATTTGATTATGAAAGAAAGCGACATTCACGCGATCATCGGCTAAGAACTGCCGGTAGGTGAAATTTAGCCGAAATATACGAATGAATTTTCATCCAACATTTTCAGGGAGGTAATCTAATCATGGCAAAAGAGATCAGATTCAGTGAAGACGCCCGCCACGCAATGCTTCGTGGGGTTGACGCTTTGGCGAACGCAGTAAAAGTAACGCTTGGACCGAAAGGCCGCAACGTGGTGCTGGAGAAAAAATTCGGCAGCCCGCTGATCACGAATGACGGCGTAACGATCGCTAAAGAAATCGAACTGGAAAACGCTTTTGAAAACATGGGCGCCCAGCTCGTTAAAGAAGTAGCTACCAAAACGAACGACGTTGCCGGCGATGGTACGACGACCGCTACGGTTCTGGCGCAAGCGCTGATCCGCGAAGGTTTGAAAAACGTTACGGCAGGCGCTAGCCCAATCGGCCTGCGCAAAGGGATCGACAAAGCGGTTCGCGCGGCTGTTGAAGAATTGAAGAACATCTCCAAAACGATCGAAGGCAAACAATCGATCGCGCAAGTTGCCGCTATCTCCGCCGCTGATGAAGAAGTTGGCGAACTGATCGCCGAAGCGATGGAAAAAGTAGGCAAAGACGGTGTTATTACCGTGGAAGAATCCCGCGGATTCGCCACCGAACTTGAAGTGGTGGAAGGGATGCAATTCGACCGCGGCTATGTATCTCCTTACATGATCACCGATACGGACAAAATGGAAGCCGTCCTTGACAATCCGTACATCCTGATCACCGACAAGAAAATCAGCAGCACACAAGAAATCCTGCCGTTGCTGGAGAAGATCGTGCAACAATCCAGACCGCTGTTGATCATTGCTGAAGATATCGAAGGCGAAGCGCAAGCGATGCTGATCGTGAACAAACTGCGCGGCACGTTCAACGCGGTAGCCGTTAAAGCTCCTGGCTTCGGCGACCGCCGCGAAGCGATGCTGCAAGACATCGCCGCTCTGACCGGCGGTCAAGTGATCACCGAAAAACTCGGCCTTGACCTGAAGAGCACGACTGTGGATCAACTCGGTAACGCACGTCAAGTTATCGTTACGAAAGAAAACACGACAATTGTGGATGGCAGCGGCGACAAAGCCGACATCCAAGCTCGCGTCAACCAAATCCGCGCGCAACTGGAAGAAACGACTTCCGAGTTCGACAAAGAAAAACTGCAAGAACGTCTGGCTAAACTGGCCGGCGGCGTAGCGGTTGTTAAGGTCGGCGCGGCTACGGAAACCGAGCTGAAAGAACGCAAACTGCGCATCGAAGACGCCCTGAACGCAACGCGTGCAGCCGTTGAAGAAGGTATCGTATCCGGCGGGGGCGTGGCTCTCGTGAACGTATATGGTGCGGTGGCTTCCGTTCAAGCTGAAGGCGACGAAAAAACCGGCGTGAACATCGTGCTTCGCGCACTGGAAGAACCGGTTCGCACGATTGCCGCTAACGCCGGCGAAGAAGGCTCCGTGATTGTGGACCGTTTGAAGAAAGAAAAAGTGGGCATCGGCTACAACGCCGCTACCGGCGAATGGGTGAACATGATCGAAGCCGGTATCGTTGACCCTGCCAAAGTAACTCGTTCCGCGCTGCAGCACGCAGCATCCGTTGCCGGTCTGTTCCTGACGACCGAAGCGGTGATCGCCGACAAACCGGAACCGGAAAAACCAGCCGCTCCGGACATGGGCGGAATGGGCGGCATGGGTATGATGTAATAAGGGCCACCCGCTCTTATTATCAAAAGTTCCCGTAAACGGAAACTCCGTTTAACCGCATAAAATATTAAAAAAAGCTTCTCCGGGCATATGCCCGTGAGAAGCTTTTTTGCGAACATTATAGAATTTACAACTCAACTTTCGCAGAGCAAAAATCAGCTTGAGTCCCTGAGCTGAAGCTGTTCAAAGAATTAAGATAGGCGGACGGAAGAGGTGTCTGGCTCAACCTTATATAATCCTTGCTTGCCAGTCAAGTCGAAAACCGATTGTGGCAAGAAACGCGGAAGGCCGCCCGAAAGCTTGAGGACAGGGAAGTGGGGGGAAGGGACGGCAGATCAACACTCCCTGTCCGGAGGCTTTGCACGATTATCCCGTTTGATCAGGTAGCAGAGAGAAAGATAAGCTCGGGAGAAGAAAATTTGGTGGAGAAGCAGACAGGTTCGAGATAATCTAGACGGGCATAGGCCATAGGAGAAGAAATTAGGGTTTCAAGGAGGTGAAACAGACCGGACCAGAGATTAAGACAGGAGATCAGGACAGGAGATCAAGGACCCATTAAGTTGATCTGCATCAAACTCCCCCCATATTTTCAAGCACCACGATCAGGCCGCAGCCGCAAGGGGCTGGTTCGGTTGGCGCGCGATCAGCCGGCGGTAAGGGAGCGCCGGAATCGCCACACACATGCGCAGCAGCTTCTGCCGCATCGTTTCTTTCGCTCCGGGCCGTCCTCCGGGCAGGCGCAGCCGGCGGCGCCCGGTGTATTCGTTCAGGTACGCCTGCAGATGCTTCAGCCCCAAGGCTCCATACGTGCTCTTCAGCGATTCCCACGCCTCTCTCACCACTTTCCGCAAGGGCGCATACAGCCGAAAGGCAAGAGGAAACGACTGTACCACCGATGTACGGACATCCACATGCCCGCCAATAAACGCGGTTAGATCGTGACGGTTTGCCCTTTCTTCGCTTCCCCGCTTATGCGGCACCAGGCGGATTTTGACCTGTTCCGGCTCGCCTGACTCCGTGACCGTGCAGCCGGCCACGACCGCCGAGGCATACGGATGCGAAAGCTGACACCGGGACGGGTTACGCCCATACTGATCGCTGTTCACCTTCACGTCTCCAGAAAGCAGTTCCCTGGCATCGAACTCCCCCACGGCATGGCGTATGTTGTGCAGCAGCGACCAGGCGGTTTTGTAGGTGACCCGGATCACCTTGCTCAGCCGCAGCGCCGAGATGCCGCCCTCAAGCAGGAATAAATCCAGGGCCTCGAACCACTTGAGCAAGGGCAGATGCGTTCCTTCAAAAATCGTGCCGACCAAAGGCGATGTTTGATGCTTGCACTTTCCGCACTCGAACAAAGGGATGTGCCGGGAGGTCAGACGGCTGCACCGGGTGTGAGCGCAGCGCGGGCAGACGAAGCCACTTGGCCACTTCATCGCGATCAACGCCTCCATGCAGTCCTGCTCGCTGTTAAAACGGCTGCTGAATGGTTGAAGTTCCGTTCCCGCATTGATCTCCATGTTTACTCGCCCCCGAATAAAGGATATACGAACATAAGTTCCATTTATTTCATTATACCAAACATGTGTTCTCTTATCAAGCCGAAAATCTCACCTGAACCGCCTCATTTTTTCCTTATCTTTTTTGTTTTTCTACTCTTTTTTGGAACCCATGACTTGCTTTAGCCCCACCCCCTGCTCCCTGAACGAAAGGAATAATCGTGCAAAGGCAGGCAGCAGGCAGGAACATCAAGACACGAACATCAAGACACGAACACCAAGACACGAGCACCAAGACACGAACCCTTTAGACAGCACCTCACCTGGCGTCGATTTGTGTCACGACTCGAAACGGCTACGGTGCAAAAGGTAGATACGCTGACCCCGCCGGTCGTGACGCTTCCACATCGTTGACGCTTCCTCAACGAAGCAGCCCTGCTGCATCAAGGCTTGTCTGCCGATTTTTGCCGCGAAAGTTGAGTTATAACCTGTGTGAAAAGAACTACACTATATGCCACATCCTTCACGTTGCAGTATAGGGAAGAAGGGAAATCCCACGAAATGCAAAAGTGCAGGCGGTTTTCGGTGACATGGCGGTGACAATGTTGGAATCGAATACGTAAATAGAACGAATGGATTCGCCCGTTCAGATCGATAATCGCCCCAACTAATTGTCATAGAAAAGACATAAAACATCGGGTATTTATGATTATTATCACTCGGATGGGCTATATAAAGAATCAACAGTTATAGCTTATGATGCTATTGGGATATTTTGTGAGGGGAGTGTCCGAATAGGGAGGAAAAGATGAATGTCAAAAGTAAATTCATAATTTTTATTCTGTCCGGCGTCTTTCTGCTAGGTTATCCATTTTGGGAAACGTTCGTTGTACATGCCTCCGGGGGCGATAACGGGCTTTTACATGAATCCGCTCCTTCTCTGCAGGATATCGTTGATCAAGCCAAACCGAGGGACCGCATTGTGTTGCCGGAAGGGAACTACTCGGGGCCGGTCCTTATTAATAAGCCGTTAATCATTCAGGGGTTGGGCAAGGCGACGTTATTAAATGAAGAACCCGAATCGGCGATGACGATACAAGCTGACGGGGTAACGGTTGAGGGACTGCGCATTTTTCAGAAACAAGCCGGGCAAGAGCTGGCGGCTGTCGATGTACGAGGTGACAACGTAACCGTACAAGATTTGCGGATTACCACCCGCGGATTCGGAATTGTCCTGCGCGATTCCAATGACGGCGTGGTCACAGGCAACTTCATTTCTTGGGACAGAAGCTTGGGGGCCGCCAAGATGGGGCAAAAAGGCAATGGGATCGATCTGTACAATGCGGATAATACCGTCATTGATCAAAATAAAATCGTGAATATGAGAGACGGTGTATATCTGGAGGACAGCAAGAACTTGGACATCACGGGCAACCAAATTTTCGGCTCACGCTACGGTATTCATTGCATGTATATCGATGGAACGAAAATCGTCGGAAATCGGGGTGAATTTAACATCACCGGGGCCATGATTATGGGGGTTAGAGATGTGCTGGTCTCGGGCAACTCCTTCGCTAAACAAAGCAATAACGTCAATTCGCAAGGCATTTTGCTTTATGATGTGCAAACGTCCCTGGTTGAGAAGAATGTGGTGGACGGAAACCGGGTAGGATTGTATCTTGAGCAGTCCAGCCGGAATGAGATAAGAAACAATTCGATATACCGGAATTTCGTAGGTATCCAGTTTGTGGATGCGGAAAACAACCTCATTCATGAAAACGATTTTGTGGCTAATGTGATCGAAGCGGAAGCGGCGGACAGCCAAATAAACCAAGTGGAACGGAATTTCTGGGATTCGTCCCGTGTCTTGGACTTGAACAATGACGGGATTAGCGAAATCGCCTATTCGATCAATCCGTTTTACCGGGAGTTAACCGCTAAAGATTCCGCCTTTCAGCTTTTTTTTCAATCGCCCGGGATCAGCTTTTTAAGCGGCATGTATGAGAATGATCGGACCAGCTGGACTACGGACAGTTCACCGCGCATGAATCTGAATACGCCGGTGATCACCGGGGATTCATCAGCGGAGGGGGAATATATTTCGGGCAAAAGCTTCATGCTCATCGTGGCTTCTTTGCTGTTTTTCACATCGGTAATAACCATAATCTATGCGGGGGTAAACAAATCATGAAAAAGGGATTCACTGCTTTAAGTTTAATTTTGATCGCTATGCTAGCGCTGGCCGGCTGCGGAAAGAAGGCGTACACGGCGCAGCCCGTCAATGAGGATGTCGATGTTTGCGTCATTTGCAACATGCAGGTCAAGGACGATGCCTATGCCACCCAGATCGTGACGAAGGAAGGCAAGAGTTTGAAATTCGATGACATTGGATGTATGAATGAATGGAAAAAGCAAAACGGTACGGACGATATCGGAATGGACTTTGTACGCGATTACAACGATAAAGCATGGATCGAGTTCGCCAAGGCGACATACGTCTATGATCCTTCGATCCGCACGCCCATGGCTTACGGGATCATTAGCTTTAAAGACAAGGCATCCGCGGAGGAATTTATCAAGGAGCAGGGCGTGGGACAATTGTTAAGCGCGGCGGATTTGAATAATCACACCTGGGAGCAAAGCAAAGGAATGATGGACATGGACATGCATATGCACAGCGAAGGGGAAGCCCATGGTCATTAATTTTAAAAGATGAGGTTATAGCCATGTCAGATATGCTGCAGGTTGCGAAGAAAGAAATCAAGGTTGGACTGCGAAACCCGTGGGCTTACTCATTTTTAGCTTTATTCTCCGTGTTTAGCCTTTGTTTGCTGCTGGTAAATTCGCAAAATGAGATTAGCGGGTATTCCGGGGTAACCGGCTCGATGTTAAGTTTAATATTGTACTTGCTCCCATTGATGGCGCTTTTTCTAGGGTCGTTTTCATTAACCGCGGAAAAAGAAGAAGGCAGCTGGCAGCTGTTATCGACATTTCCTTTGGGAACCATCCCGTTTTTGCTTGGGAAATACTTTGGTTTATCCATCGTCGTGTTGACCATTATTTCATTTGGCTATGGCTTAATGGGCCTGGTCACCGCGCTTTTTGGGATCGTTTTTGAAGTAAATACGTATGTGCTCTTTTTTCTGTTTTCATGCGGGCTGGTGCTGCTTTTTCTAACGCTGGCGTTATTGATCGGGTCATTATCCAAAAATCGCTGGCAGGCCATGACCATTTCGGTGATGATCTGGTTTTTTGCGGTGATTGGCTGGCCGACGATATTAATCGCTGTCCTTGGATTCCTGCCGTATTTATGGATAAAACCGCTGCTCGTGTTTCTGACGTTTTTGAACCCGGCGGAATTTGTCAGGCTGTTTGTGGTGATTAAGCTTGGAGGCGGTTCCGTGCTCGGGCCGGAATATTACCAATGGGTAAGCTGGATTCAACGTCCTGGCGGCAGTCTGATGTTTTTGGTCTTGTTTGTGGTCTGGCTGGTCATCTCCTTGACGGTTGTCTGCTGGATTTGGGAAAGGGGGAGACGGCGTGGCTGAAGCTTTTGTGATAGCCGAGAGTGTAAACAAAACGATCAAAGGGCAAAGGATCGTCCGGGATGTTTCTTTCCGGCTTGAACCCGGCAGTATCGTCGGATTATGCGGCGGCAACGGGGCGGGAAAAAGTACGGTGCTGCGTATGGTCGCGGGGATCCTTCAACCCACCTCGGGAGAAATTTACGTCAACCGGCTGCAGTGGAAACAAGACAGAAAGAAATTCGCCGGACAGATAAGTTATATGCCCGATGATTTTCAGTTTCCGCAGGGAATGACGGCGGAAGAAATATTAGCTTTTTGGGCTGCGTTGCGCAAGGTGCCCGGGCAAAGCGTGCAGGAAGTATTAAGCCTTGTTGGATTGGAAGAAAAGAAAAACAAACTGGTCAGCACCTTTTCAAAAGGGATGCGGCAGCGCGTTCTTTTTGCCCAGGCGATGCTGTCGAAACCTCCTTTGGTCATCATGGATGAGCCGACCAATGGCCTGGATCCTTACTGGATGAAACAGTTTGTAAGCCTGGTGAAAGCCGTAAAGCTCGAAGGCCAAACGGTTCTCTTCTCGACCCACCAATTGGATATTGCCGAAGAGTTGGCGGACTACGTCATCTTTCTGAACTCGGGACGCATTTGCGGCGAAGGCTCCGTGCGGCAGTTTCGTGAGATATACGGCTCTTTTCCGCTCCATAAAGCTTTTCAGCATAGTTTGGATGCGGATGCGCCGCAGGGCGGGATAGAGGATGAATAGAACGTTAACCTATTTGATCGTATTTTTATGCGCCGGTGCCGTACTTTGGGTTGCCCTGTCCAATCGTCATAGCAGCGAGGCTCATCAGGGCCATGAGAGACTGAGGATCGGCAGCACCGCTCCCGTATTCCAGGCGGTAAATACTTACGGCGAGAAGCTGTCGCTTGACGAATATCGCGGCAAAGTTATCGTACTTAATTTTTGGGCGTCCTGGTGCGGACCTTGCGTTAAGGAAATGCCGCTCATTCATCGTATTTCCCGAAACAACGCCCCGGATGCCGTAACCTTGTTTGTGAATGTGGGGGAGTCGAAAGGGACCGTAAATGAATTTTTGTCCGATCATCAATTGGATTTCCCCGTCATTATCGACGCAACCGGCAAAATATCGGGATTGTACAAGGTTACCGCCCTGCCGACTACATATGTGATCGATCAAGCGGGGAACATCGCCCACCCGATCATCGGGGAAATCAGCAGCGAGGAGCAGCTTCAAACTTATATCGATTCCGTCAATTAAACGTACAGCGAGGATCCCGAGATTCTCGGGGCCGTATTTTTTTTCTTAAAGCTTTTGTTGTCTCCGAAAAAGTGTTGAATTGTATAAATAAGTAAAACCGAATGTCGCTAAAACAAATTCATTTCCTGCAATGGAAAAAATAAACTAAACCCGCATCCTTATCGTGATTTTTTGTTTGACAGATATGGAGCTGAGGTTCATAATACTATTCATACTAAATTAATGGGAATTATAAGTTAAGGAGGGGGCAGCTGTGTTAAAGTACAAAGCATCTTTAAAGAAATCATTAGGGTTAGGCTTGTCGGCCATTTTATTATTGGTATGGGTCGCCGGATGCTCCGGAGCTAAAAATGCTGCGGATCAAAATAATGGAGCACAGCAAAACACCAATCAAAGCGCGGATCAAAGCGCAAATTCGAAAGAGCCCGCGGCGGGAGGAACCTTCGTCTATGGACGGCCTGCATCGGTCACCTCCTTTGATCTGCATAATCAGATTACGGCGAACAATGCTTTTGCCATTGACAAAGTATTCGAACCCTTGGTTTCGTTCGACAGCAACGGCAAAATTATCGATTGGCTGGCAAAGTCCCATAACGTTAGTGATGATGGATTGACCTATACGTTTGTGCTGCGCGACGGCTTGAAATTCTCCAACGGCACGGATGTAACGGCGGAGGATGCTGTATTTTCGCTGAAACGGCATTTGGAGGTTGGCGGTCCGCTTGCGATCGCGGCCAAGGTGGATTCCGTTAAAGCGCAGGATGATTACACGCTGGTTATTACGCTTAAGGAGCCGTACACCCCGTTTATTTCGGAGCTGTCCAATTTCTCCAACGGGATCATTCCGAACAATTTCGGCGGCGTTTCCGAGGAAGAATTTTTCAAAAAACCGGTAGGCACGGGACCGTTCGTTGTTGAAAAGTGGGATCCGGCAGGCGATGTAACCTTTACGAAAAATCCCTACTATTGGCAGGAAGGCAAGCCTTATATTGATAAGCTTGTCTACAAGCTGATTCAAGATGACAGTCAGGCGATCAACCAGCTTAAGGCGGGGGAAGTGGACGCGATCGAGTCCCTGGCGCTGCAAAATGCGAATGAGATCAAGCAAGGCCCCGACACCACCGTATTAACCAATGGCAGCTGGGTGACGGAGCAGCTGTTCTTCAACACGCTGGATGAGCATTTTTCCGATGTCCACGTTCGCCGCGCATTGGCTTTGGCCCTTGATCGGGATGGTTTGACCAATGCGCTTACTTTCGGATATGCGAACCGCGCGGATTCCTTGCTGCCGACGGCGATTCCTTATAACGCCAACGATACGATCAAACCGTTGAATTTCGATTTAGCAGCCGCCAAGGCGGAGCTGGCCAAATCGGCTTTCCCTAACGGTTTCACAACCAAACTCCTGGTGGCGTCAGGCAACAGCACAAGAGCGCAGGAAGCGCAAATTATCCAGGCGGCCGGCAAGGAAATCGGGATTAACATCGAGATTGAGTCCATTGAGTTGGCGACCTTCCGCGAGCGGTTTTTCGCTTATGATTTCTCGGCCATGCTGAACAGCGGGCAAGCCGATTCGCCCGACGCGAATTCGATTATTGCGTTCCAAACCGATCCGGAGGGCTTCAGCAAATCCTACTGGACGCATTATACAAACGATGAAGTAACCAAGCTTCTGCATGAAGGCCAAACAACGCCGGATGGGGAAGGCCGTGCCGAGGTCTACTCCAAACTGCTGCAAACGCTGGCGGATGAAGTACCGTATATTCCGCTTTATTATCCGGATATTCTGAAAGGCGTCCGTTCTTCCGTGGAGGGGCTTGTGGTTTTGCCTAATGGAAGCCTCCGCTTTGAAGATGTGCGTATCCAAAAATGATGAAACGGAGCAAAACGTTAAATCCGGCGGCGGGCGCCCCGTCCTCGTACAGGTGGCTGGGGGCTGCTGCCGTAAGAGCCATCGCCGTGATCTTCTGTGTGATGACCGCCGTTTTTTTCCTGATCAGAATCGTGCCCGGGGACCCGGCGAAAATGATCCTGGGAGAGTACAGTACGCCTGAGGCCATCGAGAGTATGCATCATACTCTCGGGCTGGACCTCCCCGTGTGGGAACAGTTCGCCCGGTTTGTGAAGACGCTCTTCACCCAAGGAGACACCGGCAATTCCATCATTGCCGGCACTCCTACAAGGGAGCTGATTGCCGAGCGGGCGCCGATTACTTTGCTTCTGATCGGGATGGCTTGTTTTGCGGCGATCGTGATCGCCCTTTTGCTGGCCGTGCTTGCCGCTACACAGAAGGATAAACTGCCGGATCATTTGATCCGTATTTTTCCTACGGTAACCTTGGGTATGCCAATCTTTTGGGTTGGCTTACTTTTGATTCTGGCTTTCAGCGTTCGGCTGGGCTGGTTCCCGGTAGGCGGGGTGCGCGAAGGCTGGATCGGGACATTGCACAGCCTTGCGCTTCCGGCGATTACGGTCGCGTTTTCGCAGATCCCCACCCTTGTCCGGTCGTTAAGAGTGCAGATGCTTGAAGTGCTGGAAGCGGATTTTGTCGTCACCTTGAAAGCCGCGGGAATACCAAGCAGAGTCGTTTTGTTCAAGCATGTGGTGCGGAATGCGGCCCTGCCGACGCTGATGCTGCTTGGCGTAAATATTTCGTATCTGATCGGCGGCACGCTGGTCGTGGAGCAGGTGTTCGGCATCAAGGGGATCGGCAGCCTGCTGTTCACTTCCATTTCCAATCGGGATTTCCCGGTCATTCAAGGCATCGCGCTTTATTGTGCGGTCGGTGTCGTGATGATCAGTCTTCTGGTTGAAATCATCTCCTGGTGGCTTGATCCCAGAACGAAAGGAAAACAATGAGACCTATAACCATAAACCCCGAATTGCAGGAAGGCGGTAAAAGAGCGGGCGTCTTCGCCCGGATCCGGCGTACTCCTTCGCTTCTGGCGGGAAGTGTGATGCTGGCGGTGCTTGCCCTGCTGGCGGTGTTCATTCCGTTTATTAGTCCCTATGATCCTTCCGGGCAAAATTTGAGCGCTTTTTTGCAGCCTCCGTCGGCCGCGCATTGGCTGGGGACGGACCAATTGGGCCGTGATTTGTTTACGAGGCTGATTTATGCGGCGCGGACGGATTTGACCATTATGGTTCTGGCTGAAATCATTCCGTTTTGCACCGGTGTCTTTCTCGGCATGGTCGCGGGGTATTACGGAAAATGGGTGGATACCGTCATTTCGCTGATTACCGATACATTTATCGCTTTTCCGTTCTATTTGATGGTGATTATCGTCGCTTTTGCCAGCGGTGCCGGCCAGCGCGGGATTTATATCACCTTTATCCTGGTCGGCTGGATAGTATTCGCCCGGGTAACCAGGGGACTGACCGCTTCGTTTCGCCGGCAGGAATGGGTAGCGTCCGCGCAAACCTTGGGATTGCCCGGTGTAAAAATCATTTTGCGTCATATCTTGCCCAATGTGCTCCCCCAAGCGATCGTCGTCCTCATGACGGATATGGTGGGGCTGCTTGTTGCCATTGTGACGCTCGGGTATCTGGGCATCGGCATCACCCCGCCAACCCCGGATTGGGGGACGATGATTTCCGACGGCCAGCCGTTCATCACCACAGCCTGGTGGCTCTCGGCGGTTCCGGGCCTTGCGGTAGTGTATACGGGAATCGCACTGTCTCTTGTGGGAGATGGATTGGCCGACATATGGAGGAAAAAATAATGTCAACAACTCCGATCCTTGAAATAGAGTCACTGTCCCTAGCGTCCAAAACAAACCCCAAATTGGTCGATAACGTCAGCTTTTCGTTGAGCAAGGGAGAAACGTTGGGGCTAGTAGGGGAATCAGGCTCCGGAAAATCGCTTACGCTCCGCGCGATTCTGGGACTGCTTCCGCGCGGTGTCGAGCAGGCCGGCGGGGTCATTAAGCGCGAGGCCGGTAGCGCGATGGTTTTTCAGGACCCCAGAGGGGCGCTGGACCCGCTTTGTCCGGTTGTACAGCAGCTGACGGAAGTCGTGTATTACCGGCAGCGATTGAGCCGCAAAGCTTCCCGTAGAGCAGCGCTGGAGCTGCTTGAAATGCTGGGTCTGCCGGATTCCTTGAAGAAATCCGACCGCTATCCGAGCCAGCTGTCGGGCGGCCAGTGTCAACGCGTCGTCATCGCCATCGCCCTGGCGTGCAAACCGGGGATTCTGCTCTGTGACGAACCTACAACCGCGCTCGACGTAACCGTGCAGCGGCAAATCATCGAAACGATTTCGGCTTTGCAGCAGGAGCTGGGTTTTGCCATGGTGTTTGTTACGCATAATTTGGCCATTGCGGCGGCGTTGTGCTCCAAGCTGTGCGTCATGAAGGAAGGAAAAATTGTGGAGCAGGGAGAGGCGCGTAATCTTTTGCAAACCCCTCAAGACCCTTATACCCAAATGCTGATGAACTCGGTGCTTCCTGTACCTGACCTTGAAGGGAGCGTTTGAAGATGGAATTAGCCCTGCAAGTCAAAAATATCAAGGTGCGTTACGGCGGATTTACGGCGCTGGACGGCATCGATTTGAGTGTGCCGATGCATACCACGCTTGGGCTTGTCGGAGAGTCGGGCTCGGGAAAATCCACGCTGGCGCGGGTGATTGCCGGGCTCATTGTGCCTGACGAGGGGCAGATTGTGCTGGAGTCGGAGCCTTTGAAGAAAAAGAGGAGCCGCGAGCAGCGCAAAAAGATCCAGATGATCTTTCAGAATCCCGATGCGTCGCTGAATCCCAAGCATTCGATCCGGCAGATTTTGTCCGAGGCGTTATTGTTTCATCGGATTGTGGACCGCGCTCAAGTCGAGCAACGCTGCAAGGAGCTGCTGGCCCGCGTGCACATTGCCGACAGCGCCTTGGACCGGTTTCCCCATGAATTCTCCGGGGGCCAGCGGCAGCGGATCGCCATTGCCCGCGCACTAAGCGTGGAACCAAGCATTTTGATCGCGGATGAACCGACGAGCGCTTTGGATGTTTCCGTCCAACGGAGCGTGCTTGACCTGTTTAACGCGCTTAAGGCCGAGCTTGACCTTACGATGCTGTTCATTTCCCATGATTTAGGGGTTATCCATGAAATCAGCGATACGGTGGCGGTAATGAAGCAGGGAAGGCTGGTGGAGATCAATGCCAAGGAGCGGTTTTTCGCCAGTCCTGAAACGGCGTATAGCCGCGAGCTGTTGTCCGCTGTTCCGAGAATGCCGAAACTAAATACCACAGGAGGTTTGCCTGAGCATGAGCCGAGAACCTAAAGGATACGTACCGCTTTCACGCTCCGAGTATGACACGCTTAAACATCAGCTTTCCAAATTGTTGTTTACAGAGCACGCTCCGGTCATCATCCCCGGGGAGGCGATCCTGGGCATTGAGGCGGTGGCCGCCGGGATTTCCGCGCCAGGCCGGACGATTTTGAATGTCGTGACCGGTCCTTACGGAAGTCTGTTCGGCAAGTGGCTGGAACGCGGCGGGGCCACCGTCGCCCAAGTTGCCGTCCCCTTTGATGAGGTGGTTACTGCCGAAGCGATATTGGCGGCGATTGAAAAGCATAAGCCGTGCGCGCTCTCTTTTGTGCAGGCTGAAGTAGTGACGGGCGGATCCAATCCGGCTCGTGAAATATTGAAAATCGCGCGCGACTTCGATCTCATCACGGTGATGGATTCCGTGTCGGCGGTGGGAGGAGAAGCCCTGCCGGTGGATGAATGGGGCGTGGATTTCGCAGCGATCGGCGCGCAAAAAGCGTTGGCCGGTCCGAATGGCGTCAGCGCCGTAAGCGTTTCGCCGCGCGGCTGGGAATTCCTTGAATCGAACCCGCATGCCCCGCGCAATTCGATCCTGTCCCTGCTGGATTTGAAGCCGGACGGGAATGGTACGGCACCGGTGCGGGTTCCGCCCAACATTCCGGCTTTGGAAGCCAGGGCTTTGATCTCCGCCTTGACGCTTGTGGAAGAGGAGGGATTGGAGCGGGTGATCCGGCGTCATGAATTGGCCGCAGCCTCCGCGATTGCGGGAATAAGAGCCCTGGGGCTTGTGCCTTGGCAGAAGGACAGCCGGTTTTATTCTACGCTCACGACAACGGTGCGGATTTCCGGGAAACCGGGTTTGCTGATCGATCAGCCCGTGGGCATCGTCGCTCCCGGAGATGGAGAATTGTTTGGGCAACTGCTGCGGATCAACCATTTTGGAGCGAACGCCTGCCGGCCAAGCGTAGAAGAGGCTATCAGGACGCTCGCCCGGTTGTTAGGCCAAGAGCCGGAACACGCCATCGCGGCCGTTTCGCAGGTTTGGGGGGATGAACTTGATCGATAAAAGCTCCCGCCGCCAACCGCAAATCTTGAATCAAGTCTATATAGCGGGGATTGCCGGTAAACGTTTTGATATCACAATCCAGGACGGCCGCTTTGCCTCGATCGTCGAAACCGGCCCGCGTCGTGCCGAGGCGGAGTCCCCGGGCCAGGATCTATGGATAAGCCCCGGGGTCATCGATTTGCACACCCATCTGGCCTGGACCGATTTTGACCATGCCGATCAATTGAAGCGAGACCCGCATGAGATTGAAGTGATGCAAGCGGAGGCTTTTGCAGCCACCCTTCGTACCGGGGTGACGACAGCGAGGGATGCCGGCGGCATCCGGCCCGGCACCGTACGGCATATCGTGCAGCACTATGGCCATCCTTTAAGGGTGCACGTCTGCAGCGATATGCTTGGGGCCGCCGATGCCCGCCGCGGCCTGGGGCACCTGGAGCAGCGGCTGCAGCAGATTTTTGACACCGGCGCGGGCTGGATCAAGATTATGGCCACAGGCGGCCTTGGGGCGCCAACGGAAAAGGTGCTCGATCCGATTTTTTCGGAAGAAGAATTCGCCTTCATCGTTCGCCATGCGCAAGCTCATCACAAACAAGTTTTGGTTCATACCTGGGGCGGAGTGACCATAGACTGGTCTATTGCTGCGGGGGTGGAATCTATAGAGCACGGCATGTTTTTGGCGGAGGATCAGGCCGGCCGGCTTGCCGCGTCCGGGGTCGCTTTTGTCCCCACGACATCGATTTACCGCATTGCCGCCGACCCCAAAGGTGTGTTGGCTTTGAACCAGACGATCTGCGACCGCGCAGCCCGGGCGGCTGAAGCCCATCCCAAGGCGATCGCATACGCCCAAAGGGCAGGAGTCCGGATCGGTTTCGGAACGGATTACGCCACCCCTCTGCTTCACGGGCACAATCTTCAGGAATTGGATACTTTGACGGAATACGGATTGTCTTGGTCAGATGCGTGGCAGGCCGCCACAACAACCGCCGCCGAGATTCTCGGCAGCGGCCGCGAATTGGGAAGGATCGCGGAAGGTTACCTGGCGGATGCGATCCTCTTCAACGCCGATCCTTATCAGGCGCGGAATGCGGAGCAGCTGCGGAAGACCATTGTTTCCGTAATAACCGGCGCCGCTTAACTGCAGCTTTCCGGTCTGAACGAGCGGCGGCCCGGAATTAACGGGGTATAAAAGGGCTCAACCTAAAAATCGGGGGCTTGAAAGCGGGCTATCGGAACAAAACAACCGTCGGTCTTCAAAATAGCGGCACTTTATGTACTTATTATCCGGAGCCAGGCCTGTCCATCCCCAATAGCGGCATTTTTGGTGCTTATTTTCCTATGAAGGGCCCTGAACGCGGGCATTCCTAGGCGACTCGAGAAAATAGCGGCATAAATCGCCGCTATTTCTCTCAAATGGACGGATATCACCGGAATAGCGGCGTTTTTTGTCCTTATGTTTCTCGCCGGAACAAAGGACCGCCAGAGCAATTTCCCTGGCGGTTCGCATTACCGTTTTTTTAATTTTTCGACTTTCATTTCGAGATCGGCGATCCGATGGTTAAGGAACCGGACATCCCCCCGAAGTTCGGACTCGTTTTCGTCCAGCTTTTGCTCAATCCGGACCAGATCGCCGTGCATATGATTCACGTCCATGCTTAACGCTTCAAGCTTGGCGTCGGTTTCTTCCTGCCGGTCGCGAATCGCGCTAGTGATTAGCCGCAGCTCTTCTTGTCCTGTCTTCAGCAGTTGGATTTCATCCTTTACCGAACGGATTTCATCCTTCACTGAACGAATGTCATTCTTTACCGAACGAATGTCATCCTTTACCGGCTGTAAGGACTCGTTTATGACGAATTGTAGCATTTCTTTTAGCTCCGCGTTGCTCATTTTACAAAACTCCTCATCGGTTGAGGGATTTGCTTAATAACCCAATTATACTTTTCCTTCGGCCCTTTGAAAATAAAATTAGGACAAAACGGCTCAAAACCGAGATCAGTGCTTGACAAAATAAATTATGATAGCGTTCGTGTCCTGGTATCCTTGCCTGCTGCTTTGCACGATTATCCCTCTTGTTCAGGGGGAGAGGGGGGCTAATCACGGCCCTTTCCTTTTTCCCGGTGTCTTGCTTCATTCCTCCCGTCAGGCCTGCTTCACTTCTCCTAAACCTCCTTCACACAAACCTGTCTAACGATCTCGAACAGGTCTGCTGCTCCCAAACCTATTATGTTCTTCTAAATTTCTCTTCCTCTCTGCTTCCGGATCAAACGGGATAATCGTGCAAAGCGTCCGGACAGCGGATATTGATCTGCCGATATTTCTTGCCACGATCGGTTACCGGTCCTCCCTGTCAAGCGCTGATTATTAGGTTGAGCCTTAAGAGTTATATCAAACTAGCTAACCTCGGATCTTCTTAATCTTTAGATAGTATACGTACAGCCGGAAAATGCTGTCCTAGTCATTACCATTAGCAGATTAATAAAAGGCTTTTTTAGCGAATTGGCAACATTCTCCTCACTTCATACGTTATATAAATGGATGACTCACATTTAGCACAGGAGGGAATTTAAGGAGTATGAAGAAATGGAGATCAATCGCAGCAACCGCCGCAGCACTGTCGCTTATGTTTACCGCGGTCCCGATCCACGCCGAGGAACAGTTGTCCCAATCGATGGAGCAAAACGGGCAAACCGCGCCGAACATCGATCAGGCCGTCTCGGATAAACTTACGGATGCGCTGAACAAGCTGGCTCCGAATTCGAAAATTACGTTTACCAGCGTAGACGAAAATCTTTGGGTCTTTGAGGGGACGCTGAGCGGGAAGACCGAAGCGAGCTTCAGCCAACTCTACAACCCCGAGAAAAACCGGGTGGAGTCCACGTCGATTATTTATAAGGCCGACGATATGGATAAAGTGATGGACAAAACTTTGAGTTCTCGTGTAACGTCCTTTCTGAAAACTTTTGACACCGACAAAAAATTCAAACCCGAAGCGCTCTGGCGGTCCTACTCCCCGTACCAAGAGGATAAACAGCTGCGCAATTACTGGGTATTTTTCGGCAATGCCCAAAACCTGTACATCGACTTGGACAATAACAATGCCATTAAAGCAAGTATTTCCTACTCTTTGAAGAGCGCCAATGCGCAGTTGAACAACAAAGCTTCCCGCGCCCTGAAAGCGCTGGGGATCAGCTCCACCAAACCTTTCAACTTCGTCACTCGCGAGAAGGAAGGGGATAAGAAGTTCATATGGAATTATCAGGACGACAACGATTTTAACCATGTTCTGATCGGGGCGAAGACCGGCAAAGTTTGGGAAGTTCTGAATATCACGGGAGAGGATTGGACCGACGAGAAGGATTTTGCCAAATCGTTTGCCAAACCGAAGCTGAGCAAGGCTAAAGCCCTGTCCGTGGCCAAACCGGCGGTTCAATCCATCTTTTCGATCAATCTGAAAGGCTACTCGGTAACGATCAAAGCTAACGAATATACGTTTACCAAAAAAGGAGCTCCCACGCTGGTCGGCAAAATCAACAAAAAAGGCAAATTTTATTCGTGGCAGCAAATCCCGGCGAACGGCGTTATGTCCTAAGCGGAAAATTTGCGGCAATGATTTAAAAACCGTCCGACTTCATCATCGGACGGTTTTTTGCGGTTACGATTCTATACTCTAATATCCAAATGTTTGCCCAGGTTGGGATCCAGTTGGCTTTGCTCCAACATTTTCACCAGGTTCTGGCCTTGGATTTCGGCCTGGTTTTTGGCCATGCTCAGCACTTGGATGCCGACGGCTTGGGACAGTTTGGCTTGGCTCATAGCGGTTGACGCTGCTGCGATATCCATCTTCTCACCTCCTACCCGGTTTTATCGGCATCTATAAACCAATCGATTAGCTTTGGAATTGGCTATTTATAATTTAAGAGGAAGTTCAAAAAGTCATCTTTTGATCACGAAGCAGGTCAAGAAGCGGATTCGACATCGAATCTTGAATTCAGCCGGGCCTTCCGGTGCTCACGTACCCAAAACGTACGCTCCGCTCCTCAGTCTTTAGCTTCATCCAACCTTCTTGGTGCTGAAAAGCCGACTTTTTGAACACGTAATTTAAGGTAATTTTCAGCTTTCCGTAAGGTTCCTTTAAGCAAGGAATGCTATATTTTATATACTCCCTCTTCTTAATTGATATATATGAAGAAGCCGTCCCGAATAGGGGCGGCTTCTTCTTTTAAGGATCATGTTTATTTCAGATCTTCAATCGAATTGATATCGACGTAGCTTGGAACGACAAGCCCCGTTTTTACACCCGTCATGTTCGGGCCAAGGTCTTCCAACTGATCGCCGTACTTATCCCAGTAGTCCGCGTGGGTCAGCGGCAGCCAAGCGGCCGCGGTCGCATCCACGTCGCCCCCGGCAACCCCGGTCCACATCGGTCCCGCTTCGACCTGCAGCGCTTCTACCTTATAGCCAAGCTTGTTCTCAAGGATGTATTTCAGCAAATTCGTGCTGGCGATTTCCGAATCCCAAGCGACGTAACTCAATTTGAGCTTATCGCCGTTCACCGGCGTCAAGCCCTGGGTCCAACTGTTCACGCGGTCCTCGTGGCTGTCGGCCCAAGCTTTGGCCGCTGCGGCCGGGTCCTGGCCGTCCTGGATCGCCGTCATCATGTCGCCCATTTCGTCCGAAGTCCATTCGAAACGGTCCAGGAATTCATAGGCGGTCGGCTGATCCTCTTTCAGGCCTTTGCGCGCCAGGGTGTGGATTTCTTCGGCTTCCCCGTACACTTTTTTCGGATCATCCAAATATTTCAGATCGTATTTGGCAAACATCCAGTGGGGCGTCCAGCCCGTAATGATAATCGGTTTTTCGGCTTTAACCGCTTTGTCCAGCATCGCGGTCATCGCCGCGCCGGAGCCTTCGATCAGCTTCCAATCGCTAAGTCCGTATTGTTCGATTGCGCTGGCCGTCGCTTTCATGATGCCCGCGCCGGGATCGATACCGATGATTTCGTAGTTCACTTGTTTGCCGATGGAGCCGGCCGCCGCGTTTCCGCCGGCATTGCTTCCGGCACCGGTGCCGCCCGTTTGACCGCAGGCGGACAGCAGCAGCGTTCCGGCCAATCCTACCAGCATCATCAGGTTCCTCGTTTTTTTCATCTTAATCTCCCCTTTTTTTGGATTTCAACAAATTTTGCGTAAAGCGGTCCAGCACGATCGCGAGTACGACGACGGCCAGACCGGCCTCGAAGCCTTGACCGATTTTAAGCTGGGTCACGGCCCGGTAAACGGTGGCCCCGATTCCCTGCGCGCCGATCATGGACGCGATGACGACCATGGACAGCGACAGCATGATCGTTTGGTTCACCCCGGCCATCAGCGTCGGCATCGCCAAAGGCAGCTCGACCTTAAACAACTTCTGCCAGGACGTGGAGCCGAAAGCGTTGGCCGCTTCGGTTAATTCGCCGGATACCTGCTTGATGCCCAGATAGGTTAGCCGAATCGTCGGCGGGATCGCAAAAATGACCGAGGCGATGACGCCGGGAACGACCCCCAGACTGAAAAAGGTAACGGCCGGCAGCAAATACACGAACGCCGGCATCGTCTGCATGAAATCAAGCAGCGGTGCGATGATCCGGTGGGTAACTTTGCTGTAGGCGCTCCAAATCCCGATCGGAATCCCCAGCAGGATCGAAATCAGCCCCGACGTGATGACAAGGCCAAGCGTGTTCATCGTTTCTTGCCAATAACCGAGGTTATCGATCAGCAGAAAACCGATCACCGTAAACAAGGCAAGCTTCCATTTGCCGACCAAATAAGCGAGAATGCCGATGATGGCGATAAACAGAAGCGGGTGAGGCAGCAAAAACAAACCGGCAAAGAAATTCACGATCGATTCGATCACCAGGGACAAGCCGTCGAAAAATCCTCCCAAATACGTGCTCATCCAATCGACGATCGACTCAATCCAGTCGGCTAGCGGCAACTTCGGAATCGAGTTCATGACCGGTCACCTCCTTCGTCTCATGATGAGTTTCTCCGGCAAGCGCGCCGAGCACGGCTCCCCGCACGATAACGCCAAGCAGGCGTTCCTGTTCGTCCACGACCGCCAGCGGCACTTTGGACGAGCTAGTGACCTCGAACAAATCGCTCAGCACGGTATCCGGCATAACCCGCGGACCGTCCTGAATCAGGATGTCGCTGAGCGAAGCTCCGGTTTTCGCCGCGGACGAGGCGTCCTCGGCGGTAATGACGCCGAGCAGGCGCTTGCTGCGGTCGATGACAAACAGGTTGGAGATTCCCCGTTCGCGCATCAGCTCCAGGGCCACCCGCGGCCCGCGGTCCGGGTAGATCGTCTCCGGACGCCGCATCACGCGCGCGGCGGTCAGCACTTTAGACAGATCGACGTCTTCGATGAACCGCTCGACGTAGCGGTCGGCCGGGTTCGTCAGCATTTCCTCCGGCGTTCCGATCTGCACCAGCGCGCCGTCCTTCATGAGCGCAATCCGGTCGCCGATGCGCAGCGCTTCGTCAAGATCATGCGTAATAAAGACGATCGTTTTCTTCATTTTTTCCTGCAGTTCAAGCAGTTCGTCCTGCATGTCGCGGCGAATCAGCGGATCCAGCGCGCTGAACGCCTCGTCCATCAGCAATATTTCCGGGTCGTTGGCCAGCGCTCTGGCCAGACCGACCCGCTGCTGCATCCCGCCGCTAAGCTGCTCGGGATATTGATTTTCCCAGCCCTTCAGCCCGACGAGCTCCAGCGCCCGCAGCGCTTTTTCTTTACGTTCGCGTTTGTTTACTTTTTGAACTTCAAGCCCGTATTCCACGTTTTGCAGCACCGTGCGGTGCGGGAATAAGGCGAATTTCTGGAACACCATGCCGATCGATTTTCTCCGCACTTCGCGAAGCTGCGATTTGTTCATTTTCAGCAGGTCCTGCCCGTGCAGCAGGATTTTGCCTGCCGTAGGTTCGATGAGCCGGTTCAGCATCCGGACAAGCGTCGATTTGCCGCTGCCGGACAGGCCCATGATGACGAAAATTTCCCCTTCGCGGATATCCAGGCTTACCTGGCCGACGCCAATCGTAATGCCCTTCTCTTTAAGCAGGCGTTCTTTCGTATAACCTTGCTTCAGCAAAGGTATGCCCTGCTCCGCGTGAGGGCCAAACAATTTGCTTACTTCATGGACACGCAATATTTCCTTACTCATATATTCACTCCTCTTCTTAGCAACTTTGCCCTCCGATGCCTGACTTCGCTGCAGCAAAAAGCTCGGCGAAGCGGCAGCATCGCATCAACCTATGTATAACAGTGTAACAGGTACAACGAACTAATATCAAAGCTTAAATCCGTACGTAAGGAACGTACAGAAAAAACTGAACGTAACGAATCTACAGATAACTCCCGTATGCTCCCATATCCTGCCGAAGTCGCTGCTTTACTTTTAGGCAGGCTTTTCTTAAGATAGAATAAGCGTTAGACTACGCAGTGTTAAAATGGCGCCAACACCATAGAATCATGGTTCGCAATGAATAGGAGGTTGCAAGCATGAGCTTGGACCAGCTCACGGAGGAACAGCATGCGTCATTAATGAAGGTACGCAAGCGTGTTATAGAAGCGATTGGCAGAAATATGGACTTATATGGCATTTCTCTCTCTACGGGCCATTTGTACGGGCTGCTTTTTTTTGCGGATAAGCCGATGACCCTGGATGAGATGGGCGTCGAAATGAGTATGAGCAAGACCAGCATGAGCACGGGCGTGCGAACGCTGCTTGATCTCAAAATGGTGAATAAAGTATGGGAGAAAGGCTCGCGCAAGGACCTATATGAAGTCGAATACGATTGGTATCAGACGTTTACGGATTTTTTCGCCATCAAATGGAGAAAAGCCGTGGAAGGCAACATTCTGGTGCTGCGCCGTTCCCTGGAAGAATTGAACCGCTGCCTGGCGAGCGAGCCGGAAGGACCGCTTCGCAAGGTGCTGGAGGAAGATGCTCGCAAAATGAGGGAAGCGGTAAAATATTACGAGTGGCTGGACCGCCTGATCGACGCCATGGAAAGCGGGGACATCTACCAGCTCGTACCTAAACCTGAATAATACGCGCTTTATTGTAAAAAAACGCTTATTCCCGGATCCGGCCTGAAGGTTGGCCGAAGGGAATAAGCGTTTTTAATATACCCCGATGTTGTCCAGCATGATTTTGGCCGGGCCGCCATTCAAGCGGAAGGCCAGGCGGGCAATTCCCGCCGACGGGTCAAAGCCCGGTTTCGCCGCGGCGAAGGCCGCTAACGGCAGGCGGCAGGTTTGGAATACCGCTTCGGTCGGATGCTTGTATTTGCCTTCCGACAGGTTCCGTTCCAGCCACGGATGAATCGTGAAAGTGGTCTCCGGAAGCGGAGCCCTGTCCATAAATGCGGATAATGGCAGGACGGCGGTTGTGCCATGGCCGTCGGTCAGCTCTACGCTGATCTCCGGAGAAGCGGCCGCATCGGCAGCCCCCGAATCGTTTGGTTCAAGTTTATGGTTTAAGTCCGCCAACGAAAAGGACAACCATTCGGGAGCGGACCCGCCCGCCGCGGGGACGGGGGCGCCTTGCTCCCATTGCAGAGCGTAAACGGAGCCGGCGCCGCTCCTTGCCGCGCTTTCGCTGCGCTCCAGCACGATGCCGCGGGTCGGTTTGCTGACGTTGTGCCGGTTTTTGGCGTTTTGCTCCGTCCAGATGAGACCGCTGGCCTCCGCTTTTCCGCCGCCGGGAATCGATGCCCTGTTTGTGTCCTCGTCAAAGCGGGCCCATGGGATAAATGATCCGCTCTCAAACCGGTTATAATAGTCCGTATCCGGCAGCCACGACATTCCGGCGCGATAGTCCTGGAACAGGGCAAGGTATGACTCTTGCTCCTGTTGTTCCTGCTCCTGCCGCTGCAGCGTTTCCTCCAAAAATGCGGAAATGTACACCTTGGCGATTTCCCGCTGCTCGTCGGGAGCCAGCATGCCGCTTCGGCTAAGCAGGATGCCTTTCGGATAACTGACATCGCTTGCGCCCCAGCTGCTGTTAAACTGGCTGTGGTTGGCGTCGGCGATATAGAGCGAAGCTTTGAATTTATCCGACCCGCGGGAAAACGTGGTCCTCATATACTGGCGGTCGCCGTCGAAATCGTTGACATCGCCGTCCCGAGCGCCCTGCAGCGTCAAGTAGCTGACGTCCCGCAGCCTGGTGTATTTGTTGTCCACCTTTTTGTCGGTGGGGGCAATGGCAACCGCTGCTTGAATCCGGAACGAGTCCAGGCTTTGCAGCGACGCGTCGGAACCGAACCAATTCCGGTAATCGGCGGCCATGGCGGCCGCTTGCCCTCCGCGCGAATGGCCGATCAGGGCGATTTGCCCGAAGTCGATTTTCCGGTAAAGCGGATTATCCGGCTCGCCGGCAAACTCTCCGATTTGCTGCAAATGCTTCAGCAGCATCCAGGCGCGCACCTTCATGTCATTGTCGGGAATCCCCGACCATGCCGAATAGTTCAAAAAGTTTTCGTCCACCGAAACGGCCACATATCCCCGGCTGGCCAAAAGCTCGCCCAAATAAGCGTATCCCCCGTCGGAAAAGTCCTCCATCAAATGGTTGCCGTGAACGATCAGAACGAGCGGATAGGGCCCGGCGTACTCTGAATTTCCTTTGCCCGCATCCGGCATCCATACCCGGCCGTTGACGGGCAGCGCGCGCTGGTCATAACCCCAAAACCAGGTGCGCAGCCTCGGCCAGTTTTTAATGTAAGCGGAGGCGTCAACGGATGCGGACCGCAGATCCGTCTCTTTCCCGAATTCCAGCTGCCAGCGGTCTTGACCGCTCCCATAATATAATGTAGAAACTCGATAAGATCCCGGATTGGCCGGATTATCGGCCGGTTCGAAAGCGCCGGAAGCGGAAAGGGAAACCGGCATGAGATCGGTTTGCGGCGAAACCTCCGGCCAGACGGCGGCGGTGAGCCCAAACAGCGCAAACGCCGCAAGCAGGCCGGTTTTGGCGCGAAGCGGGACACGCAGGCGGACGATCCATGCGGTAATCAAGCCGGCGATGGCTCCGGCCAGCGTCGCCGCGCCGGATATTACCGCCGCAGCGGCAAGAGGCACATCATTATAATAGAAAATGAAAAAAATGACGATCAGATCATACAACACGGTTCCCGCAAACAGGCGGGGGACCGGTATTCCGATCAGCGCCAGCAGGGCCGCGGCCGCGTGCGCGGCGGCGAACATTCCCATCGTCCCCGTCAATACGAACAACAGCATGTCGAAGGCGGACCCGAGGCCTGTAGGCATGCCCAAAGCCAGCAGCATAAAAGCGAACATACCCGCGCCCCATGGACCGGCTGCGGCAAAACGCCAATAGGCGGTATCGTATCGGTAAGCGCCTTGAATCCGGCGGATCAGCCGGTAACGCAGCATCGGTTTCTGCAGAACAAGTTCGGTTAGTACCTGAAGTTCCATAATTCCCCCAAACCCGGTTTAGACTTCTGCCGTTATTGTAACATGCCGGGCATGGACGGAGGAACAGGGGCAAACTGCCTTTCGCTTAGGTTCGCAGGTTAACGGCGTTTTCTAGCGGCCGCCGCCGGCGCCGGAGCGAAACCGCACCGCCGACCAGACGATCAGCAGGATCAGCACGGCGAGACAGACCGATATGCTGATCCGGTTTTGCGCATCAAACAAAAACATCAAGGCGATGACCGATAAGCAGATAATCGTTAAGATCGTAATATACGGATACCCCCAGACTTTAAAGCCCGGCGTTCCCGGATAGGATTTGCGCAGCTTAAGCTGGGACAAGCAGATCGTAATCCAAACGAGCACCACGACGAAACCCGGCACGGCCATCAGCAGGCGAAATAAGCCGGCTTGATTCAAATAGGCGACCAGCGAACCGAGGATCAGCACGCTGCCGCAGAGCTTCAGGCTGTTGACCGGAACCCCTTTGGCCGAAATTCGGGCGAGAAAAGACGGAGCTTCGCCGCCCGCCGCCATGGAGTGGAGCATGCGGGTAGCGCCGTAAATGCCGGAATTGGCGGCCGACAAAACGGCCGTAATCAGGATGAAATTCATCAGGTGCGCCGAGCCCTGCAAACCGGCGGACGCCAGCACCTGGACGAACGGGCTGGTCTGTTCGTTCAGGCTGTTCCACGGAACCAGCCCGCAGATGATGAGAATCGGCAGCGTATAAAACAGGACGACGCGCAAAATAAAGCTTTTGACGACCCGGGGCAGCACCTTTTCGGCATCTTGCGCTTCCGATAACGTCAGCCCGATCAGCTCGGAGCCGCCGTAAGAGAACATGACGACCAGCAGGGCCGAGAAAATCGCGGTCCAGCCGTGAGGGAAAAAGCCGCCGTAAGCGGTGTAGTTGTACGGGAACGGCGCCCCGGCCCCGGGAATCCAGCCGAACAGGATGGCCGCGCCCAGCACGATGAACACCACGATCATGGCGATTTTGATGCCGGCGAGCCAAAATTCGAATTCCCCGTATCCGCCGACGCTCATCGTGTTGACGGCCAGGATGAAGGCCGCGCTGGCCAGGCTCAAAACCCAGAGCGGCACGCCCGGGAGCCAAAACTGCAGGAAGCTGCCGGCGGCGATGACCTCGATGACGCAGACGGCCAGCCACATAAAGCAATACAGCCAGCCGATGATAAAAGATACCCGTTCCCCGAACGCTTGGCGAATGAAGTCTTTCATATTCCGGCCCGGATAAACGGTGGCCATTTCGGCGATCGCCCCCATCACGACAAGCAGCAGCAAGCCGGCGAAAACGTAGGAAAAAATGACGCCTGGACCGGCCAGGCTTACCGTTTCCGCGCTGCCTTTGAAAATGCCGGTGCCGATCACGCCGCCCATCGCCATAAAACTGATATGGCGCGGCAGCAATTTTTTTTGCAAAGTGGTGTGGTTGTTGGATTTCATAACGCTAAAGGCCCCCTGAAAAGGATGTTGGTCGTAAATGGATATTTACTAATCTTACTGCAAATCGGCGGAGATAGGAAATGACAAACCTCGTCTTTTGTCTTGACAAATATTTTACAGCCGGGGTTTAATAGGTAAATAGTTTTCGCATAAATGTGAACAAAGAAAGGCGAACTCCATGAATACGCATCTCAAAAACATTCATCCTTTATCCTGGACTATTATTGTTGGCACAATCTTTGGCCGGATGGCCACATCCATGAGCATTCCGTTCTTATCCATTTATTTGATCAAATCGATGGGCGCGACCGCCTCGGAAACCGGGATCGTCGTCGCCGTCAGTTCGCTGATCGGCGTGTTCGCCAGCTTTTACGGAGGATACATCTCGGACGTCATCGGACGAAAAAGAGTGCTGTATATATCCATTTTCGGCTGGGCGCTCGTGTTCGTCGGCTTTGCTTTGGCGGACAAGGTATGGGTATTTTTCGTCATGAACGCGCTCAACGGGCTGTGCCGGGCGATGTTCGAGCCGACCTCGCGGGCGCTGCTGGCCGACATTACGACGCAGGAGAGCAAGATACTCGTATTTAATCTTCGTTACGCGGCGATCAATCTGGGCGTGGTCATCGGGCCGATTCTCGGCATGCAGCTCGGCGCTTCGGAATCGGGCATCGCTTTTTATTTTGCCGGCCTCGTCTATTTCCTGTACGGCATCGTGCTGCTGATCCAGTTCATGGCCCATAAAAATATCGGTACCGCCGAACGGGGCGCCGGCGAGCGCCTGACATTAAAAGGGGCCCTGCAGGTGACCGGCCGGGATCGGACGTTTGTGTACGTGCTGATCGGGATGATCTTTTGCGTGCTGGGCTACGGCCATTTCGACTCCACGTTGGCGCAGTATATGGAAATGAGCCCGGATATCGAAAACGGGGCCAAGTGGTTCAGCTATATGCTGTCGCTCAACGCGATCGTCGTATTGGCCGTGCAGTTTCCGCTCGTCCGGTTGGCCAGCCGTTTTTCGCCGATCGTCCCGATCATCGCCGGCAATTTGTTCGTTTCTTGCAGTTTGCTTCTGTTCGGATCGTTCCATACGATTTGGGCGTTTATCCTCGGGGTCGTTATCTTTACGATCGGGGAAGTGCTGATGTTTACGATGACGGATGTGCTGGTCGACCAGATCGCCAAGCCGGAGCTGCGCGGCACTTATTTCGGCGTTTTCGGGTTCAACAACCTGGGGAACACGCTGGCCCCGCTGCTCGGCGGATTTTTGCTGGATTCGCTGGGCGCCGGGGCGGCGCTGCCCATTTTCGCGATCCTTGCCTTGACGACCGCCTGCGGCGTGCCGTTTCTGCTGTTGGCCAACCGCCATTCGGGGGACGGAAGGCCGGCCAAAACGGCCAAGGCGGCCGAAGCTGCCGAGGCTGTGGCGCAAAGCTAAGACGGCGCTGGCCCGGCCCAATTGGCTAAGTAGTTCCGTTGCTATACAAGTTGAACTGAAGAAATGAGGGAGTTAGACAAAAGTGTGAAACGATTCTGAAGAAACGGCAGTGGTCGCCTTTGTGAGCGGATTTCTACAATATTTGAATTTAATTGATCACAGAAATCCGCGAACAACAGCGATCGTAAGAACATTTCACACGGCTGCCCTATCACGTACAATTAATAGTTCAACATTTAGTTGGCTGCGTTTGACTAAGTTATGCCCCGGTGCCTTTTGTAATACTGCGTTGGCGAGACGCCGGCGTATTTTTTGAACAGCTTGCTGAAATGATACGGATCGTCCAGCCCCGTCAAATACCCGATTTCGCCGAAGCTGAGATGGGTCGCCTCGATCAGTTCCTTGGCATGGTTAATGCGGATCAGGTTCACGTAGCGCATGATGCTGTGCCCGGTGAACTTGCTGAAGACCCGGTTGATATAGTCGTAGTTGCAGTCGAATTCCTGCTCGATGTCCGAGCTGGTTATTTTGCCGGCATAGTTTTGATGGATATAATCGAGCAGGGCATGCACTTTGATGAACGATTTGGAGTTGTTTCTAGGGTCCGCCTGCAGCGCGTTCATAAAATGCTCCCGGGACACCTCGATCAGCCATTCGGTCAGCTTCAGCGCGGTCAGCCCCCGGTTGAAATATTTGCGTCTGTACAGCTGCAGCATGTCGTTCATCGCATGAAAGGACAGCGGCTGGCTGTTTTTGGACAAGGTGTAGGCTTTGGGAAAATAACAAAGCGGGCTGCCCGGCCCCGATTGCTCGGCGCCTTCCTCCACGATCAAATGCCGGGCCAGCGTGAGCAGATCGGGAATCTCGACGGACTTCATGTCCGGATGCTCAAAATGAATGTAATAATAGTCGCAGGCGTGTTTTTCGATCCCCTCGTGCTCCAAGTCCGGTTCAAGGATGAACACATCCCCTTTTTTCAATATATATGGAACCCCGTTCTCCCGGATATGCAATTCCCCGCTTTTAATAAAGTACAAAATATGCTCATTGATCGTTCTTTTAAAATGAATCCACGGATTCGGGTAAGAAACGAACCCCATCAGTTTGATTTTGGGCATCACCTCGATGTTGATGGCAAGCATACGGATATCCCCCTTGGGCAAAATGAAAAAGTCGTTTTTGTACAAAAAGAGTATGTGTTAGGCATTCCCGTTCATTCTATCACAGCCTATACTGGAGTAGAAATTGAAAGCGATTTTGTGTGAAGAGGTGAGGCAGCATGGGAAAGTTGAAAATCGGCGTGATCGGTTTGGGCGGAATTGCGGGGGCTCACATCGCCGGTATTTTGGCCAGCCCGGACGCGGAAATATGGTCCATTTGCGATGCCAATAAGGAGGCCCTGGCGAAGCGGGGAGAAGAGCTGAATATTCCCGCAGCGCGGAGATATGAAAGTTACTTGCGGCTGCTTGACGACCCCGAGCTGGATGCCGTGACGATCGCCACGCCGAACCAAAGCCACTTTGCGATCGCCCGGGAGGCAATCCGGCAGCGCAAGCCGTTTGCCCTGGAGAAGCCGGTATCCCTTGATACGCGCGAGGCGGCCGAATTGCGCGACGCGATCGCTGCCGCACCGCTGCCCCACATGGTATGTTTCAGCTACCGCTACAAAAAAGCGGTCAGATATGCCAAGTCGCTGCTCAGCCAGGGGCGTTTGGGCGTAATTAAACATGTGTACAGCCAGTATCTCCAAGGCTGGGGGCTGGACGAACACATCCCGCTGGTCTGGAGATTCCGCAAAGATCTGGCCGGCTCCGGAGCGCTGGGCGATTTGGGCTCGCATATCCTTGATCTGCAGCGCCTCCTGGTCGGCAACGTCGAGCGGGCGATCGCCGACGCGGACACGATCGTGAAAGAGCGCGCTTTGCTGGACGGCGAAGGCAAAGGCGAGGTCGACGTAGACGACTTCTGCCATGTGCTGGCCCGGCTCAGCGGCGGCGTTTCCGCGACGATGGCGATCTCTAGGTTCGCTTACGGGCGGGGCAATTACCAGCGGATAGAGATTTACGGCAGCGCCGGGGCGCTCATTTACGATTTGGAGGAAGAGGATGCCCTTTATGTCCGCTTTGACGAAGACGGAGACAAAGATTTCCGCAAAGTCGACATCCCGGATTCCTATCAGGCCGGTCAGATGCAGTCGTTTATCAACCTCGTCCAGGGCAAGGGCGACGGATTTGACGCCACGCTGGAAGACGGTTATATGAACCAACGAACGATCGACTCCATCATCGCTTCGTTTACGGAAGAGAAATGGATCACTATTCAGCAGGAGGATGTTTGGCATGTCAACCATTAAGGTAACGGTATGGAACGAGTTTCGTCACGAGAAACTTAGTGATCAGGTCAAAGCGATTTATCCCGAAGGCATTCATATGGCGATCGCGGGTTATTTGAAGAACAATGAAGATTACGAGGTGAAGACGGCCGTCCTGGACGATCCGGAGCATGGACTGACCGATGATGTGCTGGATCAAACGGACGTGTTGATTTGGTGGGGGCATGTGGCCCATGATGAAGTCAGCGACGAAGTGGTGGAAAAGGTGCGGCAAAAAGTGCTCGGCGGGATGGGGCTGATCGTGCTCCATTCGGGACACGCTTCGAAAATATTCCGGAAGCTGATGGGAACGAACACGGAATTGCTGAAATGGCGCGAAGACGGGAAGAAGGAACGGATTTGGGTGATCGAGCCGGGTCATCCGATCGCCCGCGGCCTCGGGGAATACATCGAAATCCCGAATGAAGAAATGTACGGGGAGCGGTTTGAAATCCCGGCGCCGGACGAGCTCGTCTTCATCTCCTGGTTTGAAGGCGGAGAAGTGTTCCGCAGCGGCTGCTGCTACCGCAGGGGGCAGGGAAAGATCTTCTATTTCAGACCGGGCCATGAAACGTTCCCGATCTATCATCAGCCCGAAGTGCTCAAAGTGATTTCGAACGCGGTGGATTGGGCCGCTCCGGTTCAAGGACCGACGCCGGTTTACGGGAACACCGCGCCGCTGGAGAACATCTAAGCGGGATCTATCGCAAGCAGAAAAGCCAACCGCCTTCGTGCCAATGCGGTTGGCTTTTCTTTTCATAACGCGATTGAAGTTGAATGCTTATTTTAACGCTCCGATTGCTGTTGGCCTTGGCCGAAAGCCGCTTTGGCATCTTCCGCCATTTCTTCGGCAAACTCTTCCCTTTCCTTGCTCGGAACCGGCATTTTGTTGAACTCGTCTCTTTGCACTTCATATTTGCTAGGACCTTGAGACTTTTTCTCCATACTGCTACCCTCCTTCGAGCTCCCGATAAGTCAACAGTAGGGTGCGTTGGCATGATGGGTTTTATGCATAGTAAAAGCGTTTCGGCTTAGGCCCTTGATTATTTTTTGAGTTGTTTCGGCCAAATGAAATATGTGACGGTAATGACCAAATCCACACACAGGACAACACCCCACACTCGCAGCACCCCAAGCAAAGCTTCGGTCCGGCTGGAATCGTTGATGAAATAAATCATCCCGGCGAGCAGCAGACCTCCGATCAGAAACGCGAGGACGTGACGGATAAATCCTTTCAATTCATGTTTGGCATGGTCCATGCCGTAACGCTTTTCCGGCTTGGCGGCTTCCTCTTTGGCCACGTAGTAGCGGAACTTGGCGTCGGCCCAGTCTATCATGCTTTTTCCGCAGGCGATCGATACCCCGATATATACGGCGGCAAGCGCATGGGCCGTCGTGGCCGTTGCTCCGTTGTACAGGTCGACGCCGGTAATGACGAACAGGACCAGGTCGATGACCGGAGTCAGAGCAAGCAAGGCCAACCCCAGCTTGGGTCTTTTCCATAAATAACGAACGATTAATCCTGCGGCAATGACCACCCAAAAGGCGATTTCGCAGGCGACGATTGTCCAGGCCACCGTGTTCATGCGTGTTTTCCCTCCTGCAATTTGCAAAGTCTTGAAGTATTGTAGCATTCTTATTTATTTAATACAACTGTATTTAATAAATTGTGTTGTTGGCCCAGGGCTGGTAAACTGAAGATATGCCAAAACAAGTAGATCATGATCAAAGAAAACAAACGATCGCCGAAGCGACGTGGCGGGTTATTTTGCAGCAGGGGATGGAAGGGGCGTCGGTGCGCAATATCGCCAAGGAGGCGGGGTTGTCGGCCGGCGCGCTGCGCCATGATTTTTCCTCGCAGGAGGAACTGCTTCGCTATGCCATGAATTTGGTGAAGGAGAAGGCGGCGGCCCGGATTAACGAGATCGCTGAGCTGGACCTGCCGCCGAAGAAGAAAGTGCTGAGACTATTGCTGGAGATCGTGCCGACCCGCGGGGAAACCAGGGCGGAAATGGAGGTGTGGCTGGCGTTTACGTCCTATTTCCGGCACAAGCAGCCCGGCTTTGACGCGCAGCATGACGGGATATATCAAATGATGCGGCAGATCATCGCTTATTTGGATGAGCGGGAGCTGCTGAAAGCGGGAGCGGATCAAGAGCTGGAGGCGGAGCGGTTGTACGCCCTGATCGACGGGATCGCGCTCCATGCGCTGCTCGATCCGCAGCGGCTCGGCGCAGACAAGATCAGCCGCGTCCTGGTGCATCACCTGGACTCGATAATGAATGTGGCCGAGAAGTAGGCGGACTGGGCGGGAGTCGTTACGCCGCTACGGCTTATGCCCGCGGCCAGGCTTATTTGTTTTTCCGCGACAAATTTTTGTCGTCGATGGAATCGAAATAGTAGACTTATCTATTGGTGAGTTAACCATATCACGGCGATTTTTACGGAAGCAATACCGCCGCAGGCAAGCTGCACGCTGAAAGGGGTAAGATGCGTGAGCGAGTTCGCCTGTTCGGCGGGGTAAGGCTTGCGCCATCTTGTAATTTCGGGCGGGGTTAAATGCATCCGCCTGCTTGGCCAACGTTGGCCGAGCCGGAGCTAGTCTGCATAATCGGCCAAGTTCCCTCATAGACATGTATCAGTTTAGGAAATCAAACTGCAGAGGGGATGATCTCATGCGCCGTTTCTCATGGTTGGGGATGCTGACCATCGTGCTGGCTTTAAGCGTTGTGCTGGCTGCATGCGGGAAAAAGGACGCTGACGGCGTCGTCAAGGATTTGGACAAAGTGGTCGCCGGATTAAAGAGTTATCAAGGTTCAGGTACGATGACGCTTTATACCGGCGACAAGCCGCAGGAGTATAAGGTGGAGGTGTGGTATCAGAACCCGTCGTTCTACCGGATCGCGCTGACGAATGCGCAGAAGGATATTACGCAAATCGTGCTCCGCAACGAGCAGGGCGTTTACGTGCTCACGCCAAGCCTGAACAAGAGCTTCCGCTTCCAGAGCGATTGGCCGGAAAACCAAGGCCAGGTTTATCTGTATCAGACGCTGGCCCGCAGCATTTTGACCGACGGCTCGAGGCAGTTCGAAACCGACAAGGACAGCTATATTTTTGAAGTGGCCGCCAACTACAACACCCATGCGCTCGTACGGCAAAAAATCTGGCTGGCCAAAGACAACTATGCGCCGAAACAAGTTCAGGTCTCCGATGCCGAAGCCAAAGTTGTCGTCGAAGTGAAATTCGACAAATTTGATTTTGATGCGAAGTTCAACGACAAATCGTTCGACATGCAGCACAACCTCGACGCGGCGGCACAGAACGCCCAAGGGACGCTGCTGGAGGTCGATGAGAACGGCATGCTCGTCGAGAAGCCGGCCTCGGAACAAGCGGACGGAACCGGAACCGCATCCGCCGGCGGAGCCAGTGCGGAGCAGCTGTCGAGCCCGGCCCTGTCGGAACCATTCGGCGTCATTATTCCCACCTATTTGCCGGACGGCGTGGAGTACAAGGACGATAAAGTTGTGGAAGGCAGCGAGCGTATCACCGTGCTTCAGCGTTATGACGGTACATATCAGTTTACGCTGTCGGAGACGCGTTCCCCGGACCGCACCGCCTCGCTGGTGCCCGGCGAACTGGTCGACATGGGCTTTACCTGGGGCTTCTTGACCGGCGAGGGGCTGCAAACCTTGACCTGGACCGTGGACGGTTTGGAGTTCCGGATCACAAGCGAAAACCTGCCTGTCCATGAAATGGTTAAAGTCGCCGCTTCTATGCAGGATCAAACGGGTAAATAATGATATGAACAGGCGGATTACGGCTGTTCCGGCAATCGTGACCGATTTGGCCGGGCCCGTCTTTTCGCCTGCTTTTGTTTGGCCGCCTTCACTTGCCTTAAAATGGGTGCTTCTGCAGAATTGACAGCCGCCCCCCTGACCATTACGATTAGTGTAATGCTCAGGATGTTTTTGGACTTTCAATCTTTAGAGAAGGTGACCTAGAAGTGCAAGTGAAGTATCGACCTACCCATGCAGAAATTGATTTGGACGCGCTTGAAGCGAATTTCTTGGCGCTGCGGAGAAGATTGCCCGCAGACATGAAATTGCTTGCTTGTGTAAAAGCTAATGCTTATGGACACGGTGCCGTGCCTGTGGCGAAAGAATTGGAAAGGATCGGCGCGGATTATCTCAGCGTCGCGTTTTTGGATGAGGCGCTTGAACTCCGGAGCGCCGGGATCAAGCTTCCGATTCTCGTATTGGGGTATACGCCCCCGCATGGCGTCCGTACCGCTTGGGAGCACGACATCACGCTGAACGTGTTCAGCGACGAGGTGCTGGAGGAAATCGCTACGCTTGATCCGGCGGAATTCCCGCATAAGCTGAAAGTCCATGTCAAAATCGACTCCGGGATGGGGCGTTTGGGCCTGCTGCCGGGAGATGGGGCGGTTGCCTTCGTACGCAAGGCCATGCAGATTCCGCAGGTGGAAGTGGAGGGGTTGTTCACCCATTTCGCCACGGCGGACGATGCAGACAAAAGCTATACATTGGAACAGTTCAGCCGGTTTCAGGGAGTGGTAAACGCGCTGCGGGAGCATGAAATTGAGATCCCGATCATACATACGGGTAATAGCGCGATCTCCATCGACTTGCCGGAATTGTCGCTCCGGATGGCAAGAATCGGCATCGCTTTATACGGTCTTTATCCGTCCGATGAAGTGCGGAAGGGCGAGGTGCAGCTCACCCCGGTGCTGTCGCTCAAAACGCGGTTGGTTTGGGTGAAAACGCTGCCCCCTCATTCCGCGGTCAGCTATGGGGCGAGATACGTAACCCGGCGGGAGGAGCTGATCGGCACCCTGCCGGTCGGTTACGCGGACGGATATTCCCGGATGCTGAGCGGCAAGGCGCAAGTACTGATACGCGGGCGCCGCGTCCCTGTGGTCGGAACGATTTGCATGGACCAATGTATGGTTTCGCTTCAAACTTTGGCTGATGAAGCCGAAGTAATTCAAGCCGGCGAGGAGGTTGTGCTCATCGGTCAGCAGTCCGGCGAGGAAATTAGCGCCGGCGAGCTGGCTTCCGCACTTGGAACCATTCATTACGAAGTGGTGTGTATGCTTGCTCACCGTGTACCCCGGGTATACAAACGCAAGGGTCAGCCTGACGTGTTGATCAATCCGCTGCTGTAAACATTCGTTTCCGCAGACAAAATTCAACAAAACTTTTCGCCCGCATGAAGGATTTTGTGCCAGGTCCATCGAAATAGCAAATAGATGGAAGTTGTTCAGGTATGTACGGCATTGTCATTTTTGTTTATAATGAAATGCAGCATACTTGATATACCAATGGCATATATTTTTGTATAAATTCCCTTGAATAATGCTATACTGATGACAGGGAATCAGGGTCGACAAGGTTTTGGGGGTGGAAGTTAAGGATGGCCAATATGCACAACACCAAAAGAATCATGATCAGTTTGCCGGATCATCTTTTGCAGGAAGTGGATGGGATCGTTGCGATGGAAAATTCCAACCGCAGCGAGTTGATCAGACAGGCCATGAAGCTGTATCTGAACGAACGCAAGAAGCGGTTCATTCGCGAATCGATGCAGCGCGGGTATATGGAGATGGCTAAAATCAATTTGTCCATGGCCTCGGAAGCATTCCATGCGGAGGAAGATGCAGACATCACTCTGGACCGCCTAGTAAGCGGGGTGTAAACATTGATCGTAAAGCGCGGCGACGTTTTTTTTGCAGACCTCTCTCCTGTCGTTGGATCAGAGCAGGGCGGGGTAAGACCTGTGCTTATCATCCAGAATGATATCGGCAATCGATTTAGCCCTACGGCCATTGTTGCCGCTATTACGGCACAAATCCAAAAAGCAAAGCTGCCGACCCATGTGGAGATCGATGCGGCTACGCACGGATTTGACAGGGATTCCGTGATTTTGCTGGAACAGATACGTACGATCGACAAACAACGACTTACCGATAAAATTACCCATTTGGACGAAGAGACGATGAAAAAAGTTAACGATTCGCTGCTGATTAGTCTCGGTTTGATCGATTTTTGATATGTGCGCGCGAGTTTGATGCGCGGACAGACGCTCCGGAGTGTTTCCGGGGCGTTTTTTGTGTTGGTTTAGAAGCAAACCTGAATCGGAGCTTAATTTTCTGAAAAGATTTTCCATAAACAGAAAACGGGAAAATATTCATGGCGTCATTCCCAAAGATCAAGTACAATAAATTATAAGGAAAAATCTAGGGAGGACCGCTTTACATGGATCAACATCCGTCTGACACATCTTATCCGTACGCATCATTCAACAGCAATTACCCGCCAGGCCAGCCGCCGCTGCCAGCCAAAACGAACGGCAAATCGATCGCTTCGCTGGTGCTTGGCATACTGTCGATCGTTATCCCTTACATCGGCTTTATTTTGGGCATTGTCGCTATCGTGTTTTCCACGTTGGCCTTCAAGGAACTCAAAAAGACGAATGAACAAGGGAAAGGTTTAACCGTAGCGGGACTCGTCTGCGGCATTATCGGAACGGCATTATACGGAATTATCCTGCTGTTATTTGTCATCTTAGCTATTACGTTTGCGGCAACGCCGGACTTGTACACGAACTTTTAGTATGGTGTTAAGAGAGGGAGAGAGCATCGGTGCCTTAGGGCCCGGTGTTTTTTCGTCATTATAGGCACGCTGCCAGCGTTTTGAGAGGTCGGGGGATTAACTGTAAAAAAGGGCCCCAACCCCTCCTATTCCTTCTCCATGACACGTCAATGGACCGAGATATAATCGCGGGGAAAAACTAGCGCTAATTGCGGTCTGTCTGCTTTGAATTTTACGTTGATGGATGTTTTACTTATAATAGAAACAATCGCTATTTTTTATGAAAGAGGGATCCACATTGTCGCAATCGGAATCGAACGGAACCGCCGGACAGCAAGTCATGGATGCAGGGGAACAGGAACGGATTGCCGGGCAAATCGCCAAGGAGCTAAGCTTGTCCTTGAAGCAGGTGCGCACGACGATCGGGCTGCTTGACGAAGGCAACACGATCCCCTTTATCGCCCGCTACCGCAAGGAGATGACGGGGGAGCTGGATGAGAATCAGCTTCGCAGTATCGAGGAACGCACGCAGTATCTCCGCAATCTGGAGGAACGGAAAAAGGAAGTCGTCCGAATCATCGACGAGCAGGGAAAACTGACGGACGAGCTGGCGGCGGCGATCGCCCGGGCGGTGAAGCTGCAGGAAGTGGAGGACCTGTATCGCCCTTACCGGCAAAAACGCAAGACGCGGGCCAGCGTTGCCAAGGAGAAAGGGCTGGAGCCGCTGGCCGAATGGCTAATGTCCCAGCCGAAGCAGGGAGAGCCGCTGGCGGAAGCGGCCAAATACGTGAACGCCGAAGCGGAGCACCCCGTGGAGACGCCGGAGGAGGCGCTGCAGGGGGCGATGGATATCATCGCCGAGATCATCGCGGACGACGCCGCGGTCCGGGCCTGGGTTCGCGCGCACACGATGGATCGCGGTCTGATGGTGTCCGAAGCCAAAACGCCTGGCGAGGAATCCGTGTACGAGATGTATTACGACTATCGGGAGCCGGCCAAAAAAATGCCTTCCCACCGCATTTTGGCCATGAACCGCGGCGAGCGGGAAAACGTGCTTAAAGTGACGCTCGAGGTGGAGACGGAACCTATTCTCCGCCATATTGCCGGCAAAGTGATCAAAGGCCGTTCGGCCACGGAAGACGTGTTGAAGACGGTGATCGAAGATGCGTACAAGCGCCTGATTGCCCCTTCGATCGAGCGGGAGGTTCGCGGGGAATTGACGGAGAAGGCGGAACGCCAGGCGATCTCCATCTTTGCCGCCAATTTGCGCAGCCTGCTGCTGCAGCCGCCGGTTCGCGGCAAGATCGTGCTTGGCGTCGACCCGGCATACCGGACCGGCTGCAAGCTGGCCGTCGTGGACGATACCGGCAAGCTGCTGGAGGTCGCGGTGACTTATCCGACGCCGCCGAACAACAAAAAGCGGGAAGCGGCCGCCAAGTTCAACGAGCTGATCGACAAATATGGCGTGGAGCTGATCGTTATCGGCAACGGCACCGCTTCCCGCGAAACGGAGCAGTTCGTAGCCGAGGTGATCGCCGAGCGGCGCGACCGGAAGCTGGCGTATTTGATCGTCAACGAGGCGGGGGCCAGCGTGTATTCCGCCTCCAAGCTCGCCCAGGAGGAGTTTCCCGATCTGGACGTTGCCGAGCGCAGCGCGGCTTCGATCGCGCGGCGGCTGCAGGACCCGCTCGCCGAGCTGGTCAAGATCGAGCCGAAGGCGATCGGCGTCGGGCAATATCAGCATGACGTGTCCCAGAAGCTGCTCGACGAAAGCCTCAAAAATGTCGTGGAATCGGCCGTTAACCATGTCGGGGTGGACGTCAACACGGCCTCGCCGGCGCTGCTGTCCTACGTTTCCGGGGTCAATGCCACGACGGCGAAAAACATCGTGAAGTTCCGCGAGGAAAACGGCCGCTTCCGTAGCCGCAAGCAGCTGCAGAAGGTGCCGCGGCTCGGGACTAAAACATTCGAGCAATGCGTCGGTTTCTTGCGGATCAATGAAGGCGAAAATCCGCTTGACCAGACGCCGATCCACCCCGAGTCTTACGAGGTGGTGAACCGGCTGTTCGCGGAGCTCGGGGTCAGCCTCGATCAGCTTGGCTCCAAAGAGCTGGCGGAGCGGTTGTCCGCCCTTGATCCGCAGGAGTTGGCCGCCCGGCTGGACGTCGGCGTACCGACGCTGCGCGATATTTTGGACAGCCTGCGGCGTCCGGGTCGGGATCCGCGCGAAGAGCTCCCGCTGCCGATTTTCCGCACCGACGTGCTGAAAATTGAGGATTTGACGCCCGGCATGGAATTGCAGGGCACTGTCCGCAATGTGATCGATTTCGGTGCTTTCGTCGATATCGGCATCAAAAACGACGGGCTCGTGCACATCTCCCAGATGAGCAACGGGTACGTCAAACATCCGATGGATGTCGTCTCGGTCGGGGACAACGTCACCGTATGGGTGCTGAATGTGGATGTCAAAAAAGGCCGGGTCGGATTAACGATGCGCAAACCGGCCGGGATAGAGGCTTAATCTTTAGCCACAGTACGTTTAAGTGTTTAAATTTTTCAATGTGCCGGACGCTGATCTTTAGCGGCCCGGCGCTTTTTTAAAATTATAGTGGGAATGCCGTAAGAATAGTTGTAAAAGATGCAGTTATTATTGGGGCTGTTGAGAAAGTCTTTAGACTTTTCGGCTCAAAACCGAGATTAGTGCTTGGCAAAATAAATTATGATAGCGTTCGTGTCTTGGTATCCCTGCATGCTTCTTTGCACGATTATCCCTCTTGTTCAGGGGGGAGAGGGTGGGGGGTTAATCACGACCCTTTCATCTATCCAGGTATCTTGCCCCGTTCCTCCCGTCAGGTCTGCTTTACTTCTCATAAACCTCCTTCTCACAAACCTCCTTCTCACAAACCTGTCTAGCGATCTCGAACATGTCTGCTTCTCCCAAACCTATTTTCTTCTCCTGAATTTATCTTCCTCCCTGCTGCCGGATCAAACGGGATAATCGTGCAAAGCGTCCGGACAGCGGATATTGATCTGCCATTCGCAGGACTGGCACAGAAGTTTGGATGTAGTTGCAGGAAGGGCTCCGAATAAACTCCACTCCAATTCGTTCATCGCATTGCCTCCTATGCAAAAAATACGTTCGTCCCGCCACTTATCACATTAATGAGAAATAATTCGCGTAAGATCGACAACTTCCTTCAAATTTGAAAATACCGAATAAGAAACCGCTTGCAACCTAAAACGGGTTGTGATATAAAAGGATTATAAATCTAAACGATTAAATTTTGTTTTGCGGAGCAAATCCGGGGGAGGTGGAACAAGAACAATGTCCAATCCTAGCTCCAAACCTAGCATCAAAGATATTGCCGCCAGAGCCGACGTATCCACGGCAACCGTTTCTTACGTGCTGAACGGCACGCGGAACGTCCGTCCCAAAACCCGCGAACGGGTGCTGGCCGTGATCGAGGAGCTGAATTACAAGCCGAACGACATCGCCAAAAGCTTAAAGCGGCGGCGTACCGACACGATCGGCGTGATCGCCGAGGACGTCACCGTGTTCAACACGCCGGAGATCATCGACGGAATCAACGATTACGGCGACCGCCACGATTTACATATCCTGCTGACGAACCTGCGGCTCGACAAACGGATCGGCCGGGATTTCGAACATACGGACAAATACCGGAAATATGCGGCAAGCGCGGTTTCCGAACTGCTCAGCAAGCAGGTTGACGGCATGATATACATCGGCGTGCATCCCCGGGATTTAACCGGACTGATCGACAGCGAAGGCAAGCCGATCGTTTATACGTACGCCTATACCCAAAACGACATGGCTATCCAATACAATGATGAACAAGCTTCTTACGAGGCGATGTCTTACCTGGTTGCCAGGGGGCACCGGAGAATCGCGATCATCAGCGGTTTAATGGACTCCATTCCATCCCGGCTGCGCCTTAACGGTTACTACAAGGCGGTGACTGAATTCGAGCTTCCTTTTGACCCGGTGCTGATTAAAATGGGGGATTGGGAGCGGGAATCCGGATATCGCTTGACTCGGGAGCTGCTATCCTTGCCCGCGCCGCCTACGGCGATTCTGGCGATGAACGACGTGATGGCGGTTGGCGTACTGCAGGCTGCGAACGAAGCGGGAGTGAACATCCCGGCCGACTTGTCCGTCATCGGGTTCGACAACCGGGAGTTTAGCGATTATTTAAGCCCGCGGATTACGACTATGGATCTGCCGCTCCATGAAATGGGGTACCGTGCGATGGAGACGCTGCATGAAGTGATCAACGGAAAGCAGGCCTGGCGTCCGGAAATGCCGGTGTGCCGGCTGATTGAGCGCGATTCCGTGGCGCCTCCAAAGGCGGAAAGCCATGACATGAAAACTTTGACATGAAAAATTTATATAGAAACTTTGATATAGAAACTTTGATATAGAAACTTAAACAAGGAAACTATAACACGGAAACTATAACACGGAAACTTCGAAACGAAGGCTTTTACGGGAAACTTTCGCGCTGAAGGTTTCTTTAACCGAAAAAATCTAAACGTTTAGATTTTGCTGCGGTGATGTCTTGCGGAAGTGAAGCCAAAAGCCAAAGCTCGCCCCCGCAAGTTCACATATAACATCAACCATAAATTTCAAGGAGGGGTTCGTATGAAAAAGAGCAAAAAATGGTTAGTCATTCTTGCCTTGGTCAGCGCGTTATGTCTCGGTCTGCTGTCCGCTTGCGGGGGCAAAAATGAAAGCGGTGCCAATCCGAACGGGGCGGCAAACGGCGGAGAAAATGGGGCGGAGGAAGTGACGCTGCGGTTTATGACCTGGGATTCGGGCCAAACGCTGCAGCCTTATCAAAACGCGATCAACGCTTTTATGGAAAAGCATCCGAACATCAAGGTCAAAGTGGAATCCGTACCGGACAACTACGACCAGAAGCTGCTGACTTCCCTTGCTTCCGAGACGGCGCCCGATGTGTTTATGGCTTGGAATTATCCGCTTTATGTCCCGGGAGGGGCGCTGGAGGATATGCAAACCTGGGTGGACAAAGATAACTACGATCTAAACAAATATTACCCCATCATTATGGATTATATGAAATATGACGGAAAACTGTGGGGGCTTCCGACGACCTATTCCACGCGGGCGATTTACTACAACAAAAAGCTGTTTGACGAAGCGGGTGTTGCTTATCCGCAGGACGGCTGGACCTGGGACGAGTTCGTCGAGACGGTGCAAAAATTGACCAAACCGGGCCAATACGGCTTTATTATGACGCCGGACGACGTAATGACCATGCAGCCTTATTTTTGGAGCAACGGCGGAGATATGGTTAGCGATGACGGCAAAACGGTCGATGGAGTGTTGAACAGCCCGGAAAATGTGGAAACGATGACGTTCCTGAAAAAGCTGTACGACGCCTCCTCCAAAATCAATTCGGCCGGCAAATTCAGCACCAACAACGGGCTGGAGTCTTTCCAAACCGGGCAGATCGCCATGTTTGACAACGGCATGTGGCCGCTGGGGGATATGTTGAAGGAAGGCAAGCTGGATATCGGGACCGTAACGCATCCGCTTCCCGAAGGCGGCAGTCTGAAAGGCATCATCCATACTTCAGGATATTCCATGCCGAAAGCCGGCAAAAACAAAGAAGCCGCCTGGGAACTGATCAAGTTCATGTCCGGGGAGGAAGGCATCAAAATCATTACGGCCGACAAATTCGCTTTTTCACCGGTCATTTCCGTGGATGAACAGAACGGTTACGCCAAAGATCCTTATTTGGAGTCCTTCGCCAAGGAATTGGAAGGCACCGATAAGCTGATCGCCAGCATGCGCAATGAGAAGTGGAGCCAAGCGGAAGATTTGATCCGCGCCGGGGTGCAGGCGATTTTCTACGGCAACGCCGATATTCAGAAAACGCTGGATGACGCATCAAAGCAAGCGCAAGCGGTATTAAAGTAACGGAATTGCGGGAAGTGCCCCTAGCGTTTCCCGCGTTCCCCCAAACGAGGTGATGACAAAATGCAAGCAGCCGGCTCGGATGCCGCCATGTTGCGCCGTGCGGCCAGACGGAAAAAACGGCGCGAAAATTTCGCAGGCCTGTTTTTTATCTCTCCGTGGCTGATCGGGTTCCTCCTGTTGATGTTTTTCCCGATGATGTTTTCGTTAGGTATCAGCTTTACCGAGTGGAATATGGTCGGCAGCCCCGAATTTATCGGGATTCAGAATTATGCGCAGATGTTTACGGCCGATCCTTTTTATTGGAATGCCATGACCGTCACGTTCAAATATGTGTTTATTATGGTTCCGCTCCAGGTGATTTTCGCGATCCTTATCGCCGTGCTGCTGAACCGGGCTTCGTACGGCATCAAGCTGTTCAGGGCCGTTTTTTACTTGCCCTCCTTGATTCAAGGGGTTACCCTGGCGCTTATTTTCAGCTGGATGCTGAACGATGATTTCGGACCGGTCAATTACATGCTGGAGCTTGCCGGCCTGCCGCGGGTGCATTGGCTGACCGATCCGAATGTCGCCTTATACGCTTTGATCTTCATCGCGCTGTGGGGCGTTGGATCGCCGATGGTGCTGTACTTGTCGGCACTGCGTTCCGTTTCGTCGGAATATTACGAGGCCGCCGATATCGACGGCGCCGGTCCGATCCGCAAATTTTTCAACATTACGCTTCCGCTGATCACGCCAACGATCCTGTTCAACATCCTGACCAGCCTGATCTCGGCTTTCCAGACGATCGTGCTCGCGTTTGTACTGACCGGCGGCGGCCCGGCCAACTCGACGTATTTTTATTCCCTGCACGTGTACCGCAACGCTTTTACCCATTTCAAAATGGGGTACGCTTCCGCGATGGCATGGGTGATGTTTGTTCTGATCGTGCTGTTGACCGGACTTATTCTCAAATCGTCGAAATATTGGGTGTACTATGAAGCCGATGGAGGTGGACGCTGATGCACACGCTGGCGCGAAAAAAACGAATTCAGACGCTGCTGTTCCAAATTTTGATCCTGCTGCTTGCCGCGGCGTTCCTGTTTCCGATCGCCTGGATGCTGTCCACCGCGCTGAAAGCGCCGGAGGATATTTTTACGCCGAAGCCGGAGCTGATTCCCGATACGTGGCAGTTCCGCAATTTTGCCGACGCCTGGAACGCCCAGCCGTTTGGACGGTTTTTGCTTAATACGCTGATCGTGGTGGGCGTTTCGACGCCGTTTGCCATGCTGTCCGCGACGATGGTCGCCTTCGGGTTCGCACGGATTAATTTCTGGGGCCGGAACGCCCTGTTTCTGCTCGTCATCGGCACGATGGTGATTCCCTGGGACGTCACGGCGATCCCGCTGTATATCGAATACAACAAGCTGGGGATGATCAATACGCTGTGGCCGATGATTTTGCCCGGGGCGTTCGGTTCCGCGTTTTTCATTTTCCTGGCCAGGCAGTTTATTATGGGCGTGCCGCGCGACCTGGACGAAGCGGCGGAAATCGACGGCTGCAACCGCTGGCAGATCTACTGGAAAATCATCCTCCCGTTATGCCGGCCAATCGTCGTCGTTATCGGCGTATTCCATTTCGTGTGGTGCTGGAACGAGTTTTTGACGCCGCTGATTTTTATCAACGACCAGAGTATGTATACGCTGCCACTGGGGATCAATCTGTTCAAAAATGCGTTCAACATCGAATACGAGAAGCTGATGGCGATTTCCTGCCTGTCGGTGCTGTTTCCGGCCACGCTGTTCTATTTTACGCAAAATTTGATTCTGGGGGGCATCTCGCTTAGCGGTGTCAAAAAATAACGAGCCGTCATGACGGAGGGTGGAGAAATATGACCATACTGAGCAATGCAAAGTTTAAGCTGGAGTTTAACGGACGCGGCGCGGTGACGGCGCTGTTGATGAAAGAAGATCCCGCCGCTATGAACTGGGTGGTGGATCCGGAGTATCTGACCGAAGCGGGGTATGAGGATACGCTGGATAAACTGTTTGGGGAATGGACGGCGATGGTGGACGGCCGGACGCTAAACAGCGCGGAATTGACGCCGGAAATCACGCGGGAAAGCGATAGCCGGATGCGGGTCCGGTTTATGGCGGAGAAGCTGGAGATTAACCTGACCTATGCGCTGGAGGAGGAGTGCATTCGCTGGATTGTGGAGTGCAAAAACAGGGCGGACAGGAGTGTTCGGATCGAGGGGCTGCATATTTGGTTTGCGCTCGCTTACGTGATGTTCCGGGACGAAAACGTGCTGCGCAATATGCGGCAATCGTGCGCGGTTTTCGCCCATTTGGGCGGCGATTTTGCCAAGTTTGCGGCGATCCGGCGCAGCGATGAGGCGCCCCATTTGGCGGTGTACGGGGTTAAAGGGCGCACGGCGGCGTTTGGTTCGTTCTGCCGTTACGAGAACCGGTTTTTGGAGCAGGTTTCGCCCTCGCTGGACGGGGTGCTGTTTCATCGGCTGTCGCTGGTGGAGGACGGCGGCTCGATGCCGGAATCGGCGGCGGCAGACTGGATTTATAGGGAAGGATATCATCCGGTCGTGTTGGAGGCCGGTCAGAATATGAGTTGGGAGTACGCCTTCGCTTCCTGCGAGGGACGGGATGATTTCTACCGGCAGGCAATGGCGTACGGTCATCCGCGCTGGGAATATACGCCGGTGCTGGTCCGGGGAGGAATGTTCGAGGCGGAGCTGGAGCTTCCGGCGGGGGAGCGTGTGCGGGAAATCCGCGTGGTTTCCGCGGTTCCCGCTGCGGCTGGAAGCTTCCGCCGCCACGAGGAAGCGGTGGCGGAGCGGTCAGCTGCTGGCGTAGAGGAAATGGTGACAGAGCGGTTAGCTGCTGGCGTAGAGGAAACGGTGACAGGGCGGTTAGCTGCTGGCGGAGATGAAGCGGTGATAGAGCGGTCAGCTGCTGGCGTAGAGGAAACGGTGGCGGAGCGGTCAGCTGCGGGCGGAGCGGAAGCGGTGACAGAGCGGTTAGCTGCTGGCGTAGAGGAAGCGGTGACAGGGCGGTTAGCTGCTGGCGTAGAGGAAGCGGTGACAGAGCGGTTTGCCGCGGATGGCGAACACGGGGAGGTGCTGCGCTTAGCTTTACGGCGGGAGGAGGCCGGTGAACATAAGCTGGAGCTGACGCTGGACGACGGGCGCAAGGATGTGCTGGTGTGGAACGTGCTGGAGCCGATTGACCGCATTTTGGAGAAGCGGGCCGAATGGCTGTGCCGGAACAATTACGATCCCACGGGGACAGCGGGCAGGCCGCATGCTTTTTTGCCTTTGTCCAACCAGGGCGAATCGTTGGGCAAGCTAGCTTTTTTGCTGATGAAAAACAGCCTGGCGGCACCGGTCCCGGAGCAGGTGGCGATGGCGGAAGCCTCGGCGGTGTTGGATATGAAACACCATTGGTTCGAGGGCGGCGATTTCTCCCGGCCCCGCGTTTTGTACGGGACGTTTTACCGGATTTTCGATCTGGATTATATCGCCCATGTGTTTTATTTGCTCTCCCGGATGGACGCGGCGCTGCTGAAGCTCCATCCGCCGCAAACGTACCTGCGGTGGGCCGCCGAAGTTTTGTGCGTACGGCTGGATCCGGACTGTCATGAGGGGCAGCGGGAAAAAAACGAGACGGGTTTAAACGGCGTGTTTATTATGTATGTGTTAGACCTGCTGGCGGATTTGGCGGCTTGCGGCCTGACCGGGGAGCTTGACCGTTTGCAGGCGCTGTGGGAGGCGTTTGGAGGCCGTTTGAAGCGAAATGCCAGCCAGTTTGCCGGGGCCGTCACCGAGCATTTTTACGACAACGCGGGGTTCGGTCCGACCTGCGAAACACTGCTGCGTGTCGGCTTGACCGGCGAGGGAGAGAAGTACGCCCGGCTGATTTTGGCCAACATCGGCTTCAGCAACGATTACCGGGGGCAAAATCCGGACCGCTGGTGGGAGGCGTTGTCCTATATGATTCACTCCCTGTGGGGCGGTTTGGTTGCGGCTTCGGCGCGGACGGCTTACGAGCACCTGGGCGACCCGCGGTATCTGGAAGCGGCTTACCGGGCCAGCATGGCCGTCTTCAACTGTTACGACTGGAACGTGGTGTCGACGCCGCGCCGCCTGCAGCCGGGCGAAGCCGCATCGACCTACAGCGTCGCCGCCCCCAATCTGAACATGCCGTCCTTGTCGCGCAACCGGTTCGGCCAATCGGTGTTCCGGGGCGCGAGCGACCCGCTGTTCGCCCGTTTGTTCGCGAATGCTTCGGGCGACGACTGGGACATGGGCGAGGAACTGGTGGCGTATCTGCTCGGGTTCGGCACGACTGCTTATTTGTACCGTGATGAGCTGGGGCGGCTCCGCTGCGCGAATGGCTGTTTAACACGGGATGGGGACGGGGATGGCTGGCTTATCACCAGTTACGCCGCGTACCCGCGGCAAATTGTCATGCGGGAGGAAGGGCTGGTGCTGCGGGCCGAACCGGGCGAGGCGCTTCGGCAGGCGCGGTATCGCGACGGCAAGCTGGCGTCTTTGAGTTGAGCCGCCTCGCTGGGTGCGAGGGGGAAAGACCGAGAGCAAGTTGGGAACGGCTGCTTAGGTTGAATCGGGCGGCGGCTATTTCCATCGGTCCGAAATAACGTTCTGATTGGAAATATCCAATAAAATTGGAGGTTTGTTGGGGATGCCGCGGCTTGAATGGATATTTCCAATAGATCGGTCTCGGCAGAGAGCAGAACAAGCGATTTGATCGAAATCTATTGGAGAATTCCAATGAGAGCTCGAAATCGCGTTTGATGTCCGTCAATCTATTGGATTTTTCCACTGAGAGGCGAGGGGCGAAATGTGCTGCCGGGTGCTCAGCCCAGTGGTGAAATAGTATAAAATGAAGCAGCCGTCCCCAATCCGCATACGCGGAGGGGACGGCTTTTTTCCAGCGTTTACTGCATACTGCTCGTTTCTCCTTGGCTGTTCCGGCGGCTGTAGTAAAAGAACCAACAATCGTTCAGCAGCCGAATTTGACGGCGGTCTCTTTTGTTAAAGGCACGCATGATCTGATTGCTGAGCCAGTTAGGCAAATGTATCTCCTCCTCCGGCAATCACCTTGGTATGTTTAGACTATGGGGCGAATCCCCAAGATGTGCACGTCCCGCCGGAAGAGGTAGCGAAAATCGCGGCTTTTGATCACGAAGCGGGTGCTAAAGAAGCGTACTCGGCGTCGAATCTTGAATTCAGCCGGGCCTTCCGTTGCTCACGTAGGATTATCCTACGCTCCGCTACTCAGTCCCTGGCTTCATCCAACCTTCTCGGTGCTGAAAAGCCGTGATTTTCGCCTTCATTTGAAAGAGGAAGCGAAAATCGCGGCTTTTGATCACGAAGCGGGTGCTAAAGAAGCGGGTTCGGCGTCGAATCTTGAATTCAGCCGGGCCTTCCGTTGCTCACATAGGATTATCCTACGCTCCGCTACTCAGTCCCTGGCTTCATCCAACCTTCTCGGTGCTGAAAAGCCGTGATTTTCGCCTTCATTTGAAAGAGGAAGCGAAAATCGCGGCTTTTGATCACGAAGCGGGTGCTAAAGAAGCGGGTTCGGCGTCGAATCTTGAATTCAGCCGGGCCTTCCGTTGCTCACGTAGGATTATCCTACGCTCCGCTACTCAGTCCCTGGCTTCATCCAACCTTCTCGGTGCTGAAAAGCCGTGATTTTCGCCTTCATTTGAAAGAGGAAGCGAAAATCGCGGCTTTTGATCACGAAGCGTGCGCTAAAGAAGCGGATTCGGCGTCGAATCTTGCGTTCACCTTCGAAGTCCGGTGCTCATGTACACTGGCGTTGGCAGTAACTTTTGCTCAAGCTTTCCCGTAAAGCTATCCGAAATCTAACGGTTGTAGCAGCGGCTATTTGCCGAAAAAAGGCCTTTTCTAAACTCTAAACATTCCTGTGTAGGTTAAGATTTCGTCTTTGAAAAAAACAGGAGCGCCTCGTATGATAGGGGTGTCGACGGGTCAAAAGCCCTTAAAACCTATCAGGAGGCGCTTACTATGAAGTCTACTCGAATTCAAACCACAAATCAACGGATTGAACGAATTACCATGCAGCATGCGATCATCGGGATTGACATCGCCAAGGATGTTCATGCCGCCCAAGTGACCGATTTTCGGGGGCGTGTCCTGACACCACGCCATCTGTCGTTCGCAAACACGCGGGAAGGCTTTGAGAAGCTTCTGCGCTGGACGTGTGACGTACAGGACAAACACCATCTATCCTCACTCATCGTCGGCATGGAGCCCACAGGCCACTATTGGTTCAATCTCGCGAATTGGTTACGGGAGCAAGGGATCACGGTGGTACTGGTGAACCCGGTAACAGTGCATCGTAATAAGGAAAATCGCGACAATTGCCCGTCCAAGAACGATCCCAAGGATGCATTGAACATTGCCGACGTAGTTAGCCGAGGCTTCTACACGGACTATACGCCAGAGGCGGCTGTTTTCAAACGACTCAAGGCGGTTATGAGTGATCGAGAATTTTGGGTCAAGCAGCAGGTGAGCCTGGGAAATCGCATTATCCGCTGGATCGATCTGAAGTTTCCGGAATTCCGTTCGGTCTTCCCGGATTGGACAGTTTTGCGTTCTCTGGCGTCGCTCCGCGCCTTTCCGTTGCCGTCCGACTTGCAGGGTCTTCGTACGGATGACGTGATCGAAGCTTGGCGTGAGCAAGGGATGAAACGTGCGGGCGGAGTAAGTGGCAAAGCGAAGGCCGCCCGGCTTCTTCTGGTGGCTGCACATAGTATCGGCGATATACAGGCACTTGAAGAAGCGCGGCGTGACCTGCAGCGTTTGCTGGATGCGTATGAATATGCCGTCAAGTCGCTTGAGGAGATCGAGCAGGAAGTCAAGAAGTTACTAGGCTGTATTCCGCTAGCTGGGCAGTTGCGAAGTATTAAAGGCCTTGGAACCATAACGATCGCGGCCCTTCTGGCTTGTGCCGGAGATTTGCGTAACTATGCCCATGGGCGTCAACTGCTGCGCCGGGCCGGTCTGAATCTAGCGGAACGTACTTCGGGCAAGTTCAAAGGACAGATCAAGCTCTCCAAGCGCGGGGACAGCATGCTTCGCAAGTATCTCTACCTGGGCGTGCTGGGCTTGGTTGGCCAACATCCGGACTTTAAGCGATGGCATGAGTACAACCTGAAGAAAGGAATGAAGAAGATGGCTTCAATCACCAAGTTAATCGGCAAACTCGCTCGAATCCTCATTGGCATGGTTCAGAAGGGGGAACCGTATCGCTCCGAGATAGCGGTCCACCGAGTCGCCTAGCCTAAATCTATTGACGTAACCGAGCCTGGCTGATAATCCGTCGTCATACGAAGATTGACTCGTTCGCAGGATTCGAACAAAGAAAGCAACACAGAACCGAGTTTCGCAACCGTAAGGGCAAATGACCCATCTTTTAAACGCAATCGGTCTCCACGCCTTGGACAGGTACAACGAAGGAATGTAAGGGCGAAGACCCGTAGAGACATGGGAGGGTGAACCTCCAGGGGCCGAGTGGAGGGTGCAGGAAACCATTTTTTGGAGAAGTGCAAAGATGCACGACTTCTGTTCCTGCACACCCTTTTGCAAGAAACCACGGCTTTTTGTCCGGAGCTCCCCCATCTCTTCGCTTTTCAAGGTAGCGAAATCCTGCGAATAAGTGAGTATTCGTGAGAAAACTTCTTAAATACGAGGGACGGTTGCGAGCGCCGTTATTTGCCTGCCTCCAAGCAAAAATTGCCGGTTTTCAGTGAAATAAGCTCCATAACAACCGTTACAATTTGAAATCAACCGTATTGGAACAAATAGCGCTTGTGGCAACCGTTAGAATATTGGTGTGCCCAGAAAAGGTAGCTTGCCAGATTTAAATGCAACGCCAGTGGCTCATGTAGGCTTTCCCTACACTCAACCCTGAATTCAGCTTGCGCCTTCTTCCTCGTACCACTGCTCGAGCTGGGCCTGAAGAGCGCGAATTTCGGTCAGCAGTGAGATCAGCGGGTAGTTTTCTTCCTGGATGGAAGAAAAGGAGGCCTCCAGCTCATTGATATAATCCAGTCCGCTCGTAATCCTCAGCGATTCCTGCAATAGATCCAACCGGTCGCATTCGGCGATCGCACGCGGCAGCGCCGGGACCTCCCGGGCCGTTAATTTGTCGATCTCCTTATTTAACCGCAAATTCAATGCGCTGAGTTGATAAGCATAGTCCGCGGGCATCTCCACGAACTTCAACTCCTGGCCTTGCTGCAAAATCACGTACCTCATCATGGACATCGCTTATGATCTCCTTTTCTATTAAACTACTTGACAGTGTAGCGTAATAGGAAGTTAAATTTCAAGTAAAAGTCCACGCTGGCCCAAGCCGACCATTCCGGTGACTACAACCCGCCGGGACGAAGTTCAGCAAGAAAGGAGAACCCGATGAACAACGACCAATTGCAAGCCTGGGTCGAGCAAATCTCGCTCCGTGATTTCGGCGTTCCTTTTCGCCACCGGGCCCGGTTTAACAGCCGGCTGCGTACGACCGGGGGGCGTTATTTTACAAAAACCCATGACATCGAAATCAATCCCGCGCAGCTCGCCGTTCATGGGCAAGAGGAAGTCGAGAAGATCATCAAGCACGAGCTTTGCCATTACCATTTGCATTTGTCGGGACAAGGCTATCAGCATCGAGACCCGGAATTTAAGGCTCTGTTAAAAAAGGTCGGAGGAAGCCGGTTCTGCAATGCTTTGCCCGGAAATCAACAAAGAAAAACTTTGCCTTACCGTTACAAACTGGTCTGCGTAGAGTGCGGCATGGAATATCTACGCAAACGCCGCGCGGATCCGAACCGCTACCGCTGCGGAAAATGCGCCGGACGGCTGCGCTTAATCCAGCTCCTCGGCAAATAGGCGGAACATTGGTCCGATATATGATATACTTTGATCATAATGCGAAAGAGGAAGCGAAAATCACGGCTTTTGATCACGAAGCGGTGCAAAGAAGCGGATTCGGCGTCGAATCTTGCGTTCACCTTCGAAGTCCGGTGCTCATGTAGGTTTTCCCTACACTCCGCTCCTCCTTCTTCAGGTTCACGCAACCTTCTCGGTGCTGAAAAGCCGCGATTTTCGCCTTCATTTGAAAGAGGAAGCGAAAATCACAGCTTTTGATCACGAAGCGGTGCAAAGAAGCGGATTCGGCGTCGAATCTTGCGTTCACCTTCGAAGTCCGGTGCTCATGTAGGTTTTCCCTACACTCCGCTCCTCCTTCTTCAGGTTCACGCAACCTTCTCGGTGCTGAAAAGCCGCGATTTTCGCCTTCATTTGAAAGAGGAAGCGAAAATCACGGCTTTTGATCACGAAGCGGATGCTAAGGAAGCGGATTCGGCGTCGAATCTTGAATTCAGCCGGGCCTTCCGTTGCTCACGTAGGATTATCCTACGCTCCGCTACTCAGTCCCTGGCTTCATCCAACCTTCTCGGTGCTGAAAAGCCGCGATTTTCGCCTTCATTTGAAAGAGGAGTGATTGAAGATGGCCCAATCCAAAGCCAAAAAGCAACGCAACAAGCAGATCCGCGAAGGGAAGAGAAATCCCGAACTGAGCCGCAGCCCGTTTGTTTTCACGGATTTGAGGACCCGTAAAACGAAAACGAAGCTGGAACAAATGAACAAGCAAAAATATAAGAACCACGCTTCCGCTTATGGAGACGATGGTTCTTTTTATTTTCCCGGAGAATCCGTGTTTTTGGCTATGGTGAAAAAAATTTCATAACGTTCGGCATCCGGAGATTTGTTATCTTCCTGGTGCTGTTCGCAGAAATCATTGATCCACCGGAATAATTCCTCCGCTTTTTCCTTCGTCAAAAAAACGCTCGGACTCGTCATTTGCGCCGAAGGCGGGGTGAGCCTGGAGGCTTTCAAAAAGCGCTGCTTGCTTTCATCGTAAAGATGGCTGAGCAGTTTTTCCGTCTCGGATTGAAAGACCTGCCCGATCACCTCGTCGATCTCGCTTTTTTTAATATGGATTGCCCCTTTAAAAGGCTCATAATATTTGGCCGTAATGCCGTTGACCAGTTTGGTGTCCGCCAGCTGCAGCAGCCCGATGCGCTCCAGTTTTTTGGCGTGGTAATATACTTTGGCAGGCACCTCCCGCATCGCATCCGCCACTTCCTTGATCGTCGCCGGACGATTTAAGCGCTGAAATTCGTTTATGATCTGCATGCGATACGGATCCGAATAAATGCGGATTTCCTCCAGCGTTTTCAGTTCCTTGATTTCCATGTGCGCGCACCCCATGTTAAGACTAACAACCGGTTATTTTTTCGTTTAATTTAGTATAGCTTATCCATGGAAATGCGCAAAGCAGCTAGCGGTTCGTCAAATGTTCATAAACTTACGCTCTTTCAACAGGTAAAAGACGGGCAGCAGCATGAATACTCCAAAAACGAGATAGAGCAGGTGGACCTGCATCCATTCCCCTATCACGCCAGCCAGGGCGCTCCCCGCCGGAATCGCACAGGTGCAGACCATGTTGTTGAGGGAGCTTACTCTTCCAAGCAATTCATTAGGTACCGATTCCATGAAGTACGTTGTGCACGGGGTGTTGATTAAAGAGATGGCCAAGCCCATGCCAAAACAGAAAGCCGCAGCCGGGTAAAGCGGATGTACCGGTAAAATAGCGGGGACATACAACAAAGCGTAATTGCTTCCCAGCAGCAAGTAACCGGTGATGATGAGCCGGCTTTTTTTAAAGTGGCCGCCCTTTTTGCCGATCCATAATCCGCTGGCGATCATCCCGATGATCAAGCTAATGCCCAACAGACTGAGGGCCTCGGGGCCGGATCGTAAAATTTCATTAACGTATACCGCATTCAGCACATTGTACGGCGACAGACAAAAGTTCACATAAGCTGCGGTGAAAATAATGGTTAGGACAAGTTTGTTCGCTTGAAGGTAGCGCAGACCTTCCTTGACTTCTTGAAAAAAGGCGCTGCTTGCTTGGTTTAACGGGGGAAGGGAGGCCGGGGGAACGCGAAGGAATGCCAGGAGCGCGGCTGCGGCCGTGAAGGTAAGTCCGTCTATTAAAATCGCGGCCGATATTCCCCAAAAGGCGATGATACCGCCGGCCGCTGCCATACCCGCCAACTCGGCGATTCTTGACGCAGTGGCGCTGAGTGAATTGCCGCTGAGCAGCTTTTCCTTGGAAAGGAGCTGTGGAACCAAGGCGGTCTCGGCGGGGGAAGCGAAGCATTCAAGCGTGGAAATCAACAAGGTAAAAATATACAAGTGCCACGGAGCCAGAAGCCCTTTCCAATACATCAAAGCGGTGACGCTGACGAGGATTCCCCGGCCCAGATAGGCTGCAACAACGACATTTCTTTTGGGCCAGCGGTCCACCAGGGTTCCCGCAAAAAAGCTGAACAGCAAGTTGGGGACATAATTCAAAGCGAATAGAGTCCCCATTAAAACCTTGGATCCCGTTAGCATATACACCATCCAGCTGTAGGCAATGGAATCGATCGAATCCCCAAACCTGGAGATGACGCGGGCAAGAAGGAGATACGTAAACGGTCTGCTTACTGTCAGCTCCTGCTTTAAACCTCCTAATCCTTTTCTTTTGACCAGGACTTTTTCGCTCATAACAATCACCTCGTTAAAAAATAAATTTAACGTTAAAATTATTTTAATGTTAAGTTTATTTTATTGATTTCCCTGCGGATTGCAATATTTATTTTCCATTGCTTGTCCTTAAGGGGAATGGCCGCTAAATCTTGACTTTGCCGCCTAATCGTGATAAATTTATTGGTGTTCTCACAATTTCTAATGTTCCCCGATAGCTCAGTCGGTAGAGCACTCGACTGTTAATCGAGTTGTCACAGGTTCGAGTCCTGTTCGGGGAGCCATATTCTTGGAGAGATACCCAAGTGGCTATAAGGGGACCCTCTGCTAAGGGGTTAGACTGCGTAAGCGGTGCGAGGGTTCGAATCCCTCTCTCTCCGTTTTGAAATATCTATCTAAAGAACCTCCCGTTCATCCGGGAGGTTCTTTTATGCAGAGGGATGAGAATGATATCCAGCGATGAACTGGCGCGCAGGATAATTCCCTATAATTCTCTCAAAAAGAATTTTAAAAGGTAAACCTGAAAATTAGGGGTTGCAAGGCGAAAATGTTTTTGCTATACTCAATTTTGTCGCTGCTTCCAAGCGGCATGAGGCTGCGGCCCGTTGGTCAAGGGGTTAAGACACCTCCCTTTCACGGAGGTAACAGGGGTTCGAATCCCCTACGGGTCACCACTTTCTTAATAGCTTCAAGTAGGGGTGAGAAGCCCTGATAGGGGTTCGTCGGAGCATAAGCTTCGGCAGGAACACTTCGCAGTCTCGAGCGAGGCGAGAGTATTCCCTAACGGGTCAAAACCTTCTTCAAAGCTTCAAGTAGGGGTGAAGCCCTGAACATATGAATATGCGGTCGTGGTGGAATGGCAGACACGCTATCTTGAGGGGGTAGTGGGCGTACGCCCGTGGAGGTTCGAGTCCTCTCGACCGCATCAAATTGCAGAAAGAACCTTGCAGAACGCAAGGTTCTTTCTGCATAACCAAAGGCGATTCGCGGGCCAAGCATTAGTATTTAGCAAAGCGAGCTTTTGGTTAGGACTTTACAAGATACATCTTTAACCGCAGAACAAATTTAACGGTTGTCACAACCGCTATTTGTTCCAGGAACGTTGATTTCAAATTGTAACGGTTGTCATGGCGCTTAATTCACTTAAAACCGGCTAATTTCGCATGGATTAGTTCCCCCGAGTTTTTTGCGGGTCTATCCTTGAAGCCGCCACGCTCACGTGTGCCATGAACCGTCCGCTACAGTTCCAGCAGGTGGTTCAAAGCGTAAGCCACGCCATGGTGATTGTTGTCGCGCGTGACCATGGTGCTTAATTGTTTGATTTCATCGACCGCGTTGCCCATCGCAATGCTTGTCCCGGCTGCGTGAAACATGGAGATATCGTTGTAGCTGTCGCCGATCACGACGGTATCGGCCATGGGGACCCCCAAATGCTCGGCCATAAAGCGCAGGGCGTTCCCTTTATCGGTTTCGATGGATATAATTTCCACTGTGTGATCGGCGGAAGACGTCGTGTGAAGATGGCGCTGCCCGCCAAAGTGCTTGCGGATGCGGTCCAGCTTAGTTTCGTCGTAAGTAAATACCAGCAGCTTATAGACCGGCGCCCCGCGCTTCAATAGCTGCAAAGGGTCGTCGATCTGTTGAAAACCAAATTGGACAAATTGGATTTGGGCGCTTTTCCACAAGCGCTCGCGGCTGGCCGCCGGATTGGCGCTTGCCAGCACATCCAGTTCCGCCTGCAGCTTGCGCTCCCCGCCGTAAGGGGAATAAATCGCCTCAGGGCAGAATATCTCAAAATAAACTTGCTGCTCCAGCAGATATCGAACCGCGTCCAGGGCCGCGGCTGCTGCGATCGGCGTTTCCCGCAACAGCTGTCCGCGTTCGTTATAAACGGCGGCCCCGTTAAAACCGATAATCGGGATAGCCAGGCCGCCCGTCAAAGCTTTAGCGTCAAAGCTGGCCCGGCCGGTGCATAGGGTTACGGTGTGGCCTTTGGCGGCCGCTTGGCGAATCGCATCCAGCCCCTCGGTGCTCGGCTTGCTTTCGGATGTCAACAGCGTACCGTCCAAATCAACGGCGATCAGTTTCATGAATGGTTTCCTCCTTACCCAAGTGTGTCTCTCTTTCGGGTCTATTGGTTTATATTTTTTGATCTCCGTATAAAAGTATAGTTTATGAAATGCATTTCAGGTCAACAGGCCCGGGCAAAAGCGTTCATTTCGGCAAAATACATATGCAAAATGGGGTGAGGGTAAACGTGACCGGCGCTTTCTGGATTATTATGATGATTGGAGCGGGGACTTATTTATTGCGCGCGGGATCTTTGGTCCTCGGGAGCCGCATAAAATGGTCCGAACGCACGAAGGAGTGGCTTTCATTTGTTTCCCCGGCCGTGCTCGGAGCGCTGATCGGTCCTTTGCTGCTGCTGGACGACGGGGAGTGGATACCGCTCATGGAAAATAAAATGCTGCTGGCCGCCATCCCGACGATGGCGGTAGCTTGGTGGTCGCGGCGTTTACTGCTGACGGTTGCGGCCGGGATTGCTTTTTATGCCGCGGTTTATTATTTGATGGGATAGGGGGACGGTAGAGATGAAACGTTATGATGAAATAGGGCTGGCGCTGCGCCATGCCGTCCCGATTATGCTTGCCTATTTTCCCTTATCCATGACATTTGGTTTGCTTGCGGCCGCCGGCGGACTCTCCGGACCGCTTACGGTTTTTAGTTCCCTGTGGATTTTTTCCGGAGGGGCGCAATTTATGCTGCTAGGCATGTTTACCTCCGCCGCTGCGCCTGTTACGATCATAACGACCATTTTGCTGGTGAATATGCGCCATATTCTTTATGGAGCTACGATGGGGCCTTATTTGACCGGATGGCGGGAAGGCCCAAAATGGCTGGCGGCGATCGGGCTGACAGACGAAGGGTTTGCCGTTACATCAACCCGGGCAGCCAGCGGCGAACCGTTAAATCCTTCCTATTATATAACGTTTTCTTTGGCCATCTACGGGTCCTGGATTGCCGGAACCGCTGTCGGAACCGGCCTCGGTGGTTTGGTCACGCCCGAGGCGGCGGCTATTCTCGGCTTCGCTTTGCCGGCGTTATTCCTGGCGCTGCTGTTCGGCGGCGAACGAACTTTGCCTTCCATGGTGGCAGCCTGCACGGGTATCGTTTTATCCACTTTGGGGGAGATGGTGAATATGGGCGGTCTCGGCCTTGTCGCCGGCGGGGTGGCGGGCGCTACCCTTGGGCAGATGGTGCGGCGGACGAGGAAAAAAGCGGCAGCCGTCAAAAGTGAGACAGCTTAGCGCCCCGGGTTAGGTCCGTCCGAAGAAAGCCGGGCGGGCCCGTCAAGTGTCATCCTGCCTTTCCAAAATGGACGAATATTTGGGATAAAGCACCCGGATGCAATCAGGACAAATGTCATGGGTAAATTCGGCATGGGCATGCTTTTGCAAATAAGCTTCGATCGAATTCCAAATTTCATTTTCGTCCTTGATTTTTTTGCAGACGGCACAGATCGGAAGCAAACCCCGCAGCGCATTAACATGCGACAAGGCTTGCTCCATATGCTGCTCCCTTTCCTTAAGGCGTGTAATATCGGTACAACTGACGACCATTCCTTGCGCCGGAGTATTGCGTGTTTTTCCCAAGGGACTAATCTCCGCCAGAAACCAGTTAATTTCTTGAGGGCCAACGGCCCGAATTTCCATAGCGTAATAATCGCATGTCCCGTCGAGGATTTGGAGGATATGTTGGAGAAGCTGGCGGGACTCAGGGTCGTCGCGTCCGGCGCTGCGAAAATACTCAATCACGTTTATTCCCGGGCGGTCCCAAAGGGGCGTTTGGCCATATTGACATGCCCTTTTGGCCCAATTGTGGTTCACCGCCAGGACGATTCCATCCGGACCGATTACGGCAATGCTTTGGCTTAGCGAATGAATTGCTGCTTCACACAGGGATATTTCTTTCACGGCGGATGCGCTCCCGTCAATGGAATAAGGGCAGTCATAGAGACCTATTAAGTCCTTCAAGGCGCTGTGTTAAGATGTAAGCAGCCTCTTAATCTTCAAAAACCCCTTCTTTACACGAATACGCAGGAACAATAGTTTTGTTTCATCCACACTGTATACGTAAATGCGTAAATTAACAATCGAAAAAATAACGTAAATGCGAGATGATTACGGTGTTATGGGAAGGTTGGGGAAGAAGTTGTCCATTTACGAGCGTATCGAACTGCTGATTAAAAATGCGGGTCTGACCAAAAAGGCGTTTTGTTTGAAGCTTGGCATCAGCACGGGGAATTTGGGCGACTGGAAACGCGGGAAGTCAACGCCGAGCTCGAATAAGTTGATCGAAATTGCGGATTTTTTTGACGTGAGTTTGGATTGGCTCATGACCGGACGGGAAAAACAGGCTTCCGCCGTAAACGAAGGCAAAGCCAAATATACGGCCCGGGACGGCGACTGGAACGCCTTTTTTGCCGCGCTGTCGGAATCGGAGCGGGCTTTCGTCCGGGAGTATATCGAATTTGCCCGCTACGGGAAACAAAGGGGAAAGCAGTCTGGGGAATAATACCACTTTACATTTAGCCGCCGCGAAGATATAATAGTAATGTTCGTTTCTAAACCATTCGCGGTCGTGGTGGAATGGCAGACACGCTATCTTGAGGGGGTAGTGGGCGTACGCCCGTGGAGGTTCGAGTCCTCTCGACCGCATCATATGAAAAAATGACGGAGATGTCCCGTAAGTGCAAACTTGCGGGGCATCTCTTTTTATGTTTTTGCTATATTAAGGCTGAAATTTTTTACCAAACAAGAACAATCTTATAACATCGGGCTAATACTCCCCAATTAAACTTCTCTTTAGTTCGTCATTTTGGGGAGGGGAAGCAATGAACAAGTTTTGGAAAGGATTGGCCATCAGCGGTTTGGCGCTGTCCGTCGTCTCGGCGGGAAGCTTCGTCATGGCAAAAGGGGAGCAGCCGGAGCAAAACGCGGCAAACGGAAAATCGCGGAATCTGATCGTGCTGATCGGCGATGGCATGGGGCCGGCGCAAATCTCGGCGGCGCGTTATTACCAGCAGTACGAGCACGGCACGAAGTCGTTGAATCTGGATCCGTATTATGTCGGTCAAGCGACTACATACGCGGACCGCGGGGAAGACGGGGGCACCGTCGTGTCCGGGATCGTCACGGATTCGGCTTCGGCCGGAACCGCTTTCGCCACCGGACACAAGACGTATAACGCCGGCATCAGCGTATCGAACGAAGACGTCTCCAAGCCGTTCGCTTCGATCATCGAGGCGGCCGAGCGCGGCGGCAAGTCGACGGGTCTGGTGACGACGGCGCGGATCACGCATGCGACGCCGGCCGTTTACGCCTCCCATGTCCGCAATCGCGATAACGAAAACGCGATCGCTTCGCAGTACCTCGACAGCGGCGTGGACGTGCTGCTGGGCGGCGGGGAATCGTTTTTCGTCACCAAGGAAGAAAAAGGAAAACGCAGCGACAAAAACCTCCTGCCCGAGTTTAAAGCCAAAGGTTACCAAGTGGTGAAAACGGCCCAGGAGCTGAAGGCTCTGCCGGCGAAAGAAGGTAAAGTGCTCGGCCTGTTCGGCAGCTCGCACGTCGCCTATGTGCCCGACCGTACGGACGAAACGCCAAGCCTGGCGGATATGACGTCCAAAGCGCTCGAGATTTTGTCCGCCGACAAAAACGGCTTTGCGATCATGATCGAGGGCGGCCGGATCGACCATGCCGGACACGCCAACGATTTGCCGACACTGGTGCAGGAAGCGCTCGATTTCGACGCGGCTTTTAAGGTGGCGCTTGATTTTGCCAAGAAGGACGGCAATACGTCCGTCGTCGTTACGGCCGACCATGAGACCGGCGGTTTATCCCTGTCCCGGGACAATATTTATGAAGTCAACATCGACCTGTGGGACAAGCAAAAGCATTCCTCCGAGTATCTGGTGACGGCGCTGAATGAAGCGAAAACGATTGCCGACGTGAAAAAAATCGTTGCGGAGAACACCTGGATCACCGACTTGACGGATGAAGAAGCCAAGCTGATTCTCGATGGCGACGGTTCCTCCTACAAACGCGAGGGCGGATATAACGCCGTTATTTCCAAGCGGCTGCTGATCGGCTGGTCCGGCCACGGACATTCCGCCGTCGATGTAGGCGTGTGGGCGTACGGGCCGATCGCCGACAAAGTCAAAGGACAGATCGACAACACGCAGATCGCGTTTGCCGGCGCCGAGGTACTGGGCGTGGACCTGCAAAAGGCGACGGCTGAGCTGCAATCCAAATATGTGTATCCGAAATTCAAAATCAACCGCGAAAATGAAGTGCTCTATCCGGCGAAGGCTTTAACGGAAGCGCTCGGCGGGACATACAATGAATCCGGCAACACGGCGACGTTGAGCGGAAAAGGCGGCAAGACGATTACGGTGGACCTCAAAGCGGGATCCGCAAAAACCGACGAGGCCCCGAATAAGCTGACGGTCGACGTGGACAACGGTACATTGTACTTGCCGCTGGCGGCGTTTAACGAACTGACCGGAAAATCGCTGAAATGGGACTCGCTTTCCGAACGGATCGCATTGCAGTAATCCGGCAGGCAGATTTTCCGAAAAAACAGGAGGAACGATCCGTGTTCTCCTGTTTTTCCATCTTAACGGATTAACGGAGGGAGAGAGCACTCATGCTGAACATTCGCGGTTTGAGAAAACAGTTTCAGGTTGCCGGGCGAAACATTCCGATTCTGGATATTCCCCAGTGGGAGGTGCGCCAAGGGGAGAAGCTGGCGATTACCGGGCCGAGCGGATCGGGCAAAAGCACGTTGCTGCATATCGTCAGCGGCTTGATGCGTCCCGACGAAGGCGAGGTACAGGTGTTTGAACGGGAGCTCCAGCAGATGTCGGAAGCGGCCCGGGACCGTTTCCGGGCGAAGCATATCGGCTACATTCTTCAGGATTTTCACTTGATTCCTTCCTTGACGGCCAGGCAAAACGTAGAAATTACGCTGCCCCGCACGAAAGGAAGAAGAGAGCGGCGGGAGCTGATCGACCATTGGTTTGAGCAGGTCGGCTTAAGCGACCGCGGCCGCCATTTGCCGTCCCAGTTGTCCCGCGGTCAGCAGCAGCGGGTGGCGATCGTCCGGGCGCTGATCAACGATCCGGCGCTGGTGCTGGCCGACGAACCGACGGGAAGCCTGGACTGGGAGACGGCGGAGGAAGTGACGGACCTGCTGCTTCGGCTGTGCGAAGGCCGGCAGCATACGCTTGTGGCGGTCACCCATGACCTCAATTTGGCGGACCGGTTTCCGCGCCGCCTGCATATCGCGGAAATCAACCGATTGTCCGCAGAGCGCCGGAGACTATCCGCCGCCGGCAGCGGCGGTTCCGCGCCTGCGGCCTTGGAGGAGCAGACGGGATGAGTTTGTTTCAGATTTTGCTGCGCAATATTTGGCACCGCAAGTTTCTTTCGCTGTTGACCGTCGTTTCGGTGGCGGCAACCGTGGCCTTTACCGTGCTGCTTTCGCTGTCGCGGGACAGCGTGGAGCAGGGGGCCGAGAAAGGCTACGGGCCTTTCGATATCGTCGTCGGGGCGGCGGGGAGCGAAACGCAGCTTGTGCTCAGTACGTTTTATCATATCGGAGCGCCGACCGGCAACATCCCGCTGGCAACGCTGGAGACGGTCCGGCAGGACCCGGGCGTCGACGCGGCATATGCGATGACGGCGGGGGACAACTACAACGGGTATCCGATCGTCGGGATCGAGCCGTCCTATTTTTTGACCCGTTACGGGGATCGCGCTTTAGCCGCCGGAGAGCTTTACGGGAAAACCGGCGAGGTTGTGGTCGGGACGTATGTGGCGAGCATGCTCGGCCTTCAAGTGGGCGATACGTTTGCCGGAGCGCACGGATTGATCGAGGGAGCCCATCACCTGGAGGAAGAGTCGGAGGAGCACGGCGAGCACGATGAGCACGATGAGCACGGAAGCTTCAGGTATACGGTAAAAGGGATTCTTCCCAGACTCAACACGCCCGATGACCGCGCCGTCTTCACGACGGTCGATTATGCCTGGGCCGTGCATCAAGAGGCTGACGAGGAAATCACGGCGATTCTGGTTAAGCCGGCGACGCTGCTGGGAGCGCAGCAGCTCAAAAACGCTCTGGAGCAAACGGGGCAAGTGCAGGTTGCCTATACGAGCAAAGCCGTTGCCGATGTCGTCAACCTGGTGGACCGCGGGGCGGAAATCGTTGAAATCCTGACCTGGCTATGCGTTATTTTGGCGGCGATTTCGATCCTGCTGTCCCTGATTGCCGCTGCCGGCGAACGGACGAAGGATGTCGGCCTGCTGCGCCTGCTGGGAAAGTCGAAGGCTTACGTCTGGATGACGATGATCGGGGAAGGGCTGCTCGTCACCGCTGCGGGGCTGGTGCTTGGCATCCTGGCCGGTCATATTGCCGGGTTTGTTTTGAAGGACGCGCTGTTCGCTTACGGGGGGATTCAGATTGAACCGTTCCGCGCTTCGCCGGACCAGGCGTATATTGCCGCGGGGACGCTTATCATCGGGCTGGCGGCTTCGCTGGGGCCGGCGATCCGGCTGTACAGAATGGACCCGCTCGCTTTATTTCGGGCGTAACGAAAGGAGATGGCTTAGCGTGAAAAAAAAGTTATCCCTGCTGTGGCTGCTGTTCGTGCTGTCGGCGCTGCTGCTGCAAGCCTGCGGCAAGGATGAGAGTTTAGAGGGCGGAGCCGGATCGTTCGGCGCCGCGGCGTCGGCGGGGACGCCCTTCAGTTATGAGGTGCAAAGCTCGGGTACGGCGGAGAGCGAACAGCCGCAGCAGGAGCAAGCTTCAAACAATAATCCGGCCGTCCGGAAGGACGGGGACGCTCCGGAAACCGAGCGCGCGGCCGATTCCAAATTGAAAGCCGCCGCCACACCGGATAAGGCGGCTGCGCCGGACACGGCCGCCGGAGCTCCGCAGGATGCAGCGTCGTCTGCGGCGGGCGCGGGCGAATCGGGCAAGGCGGAAGGGGAAACAGCCGAAAAGCCGAAGGCATCGGACGCCGGCCGGGCCTCCTCCGCCTCAAGCTCCAAAAAGTCCGATACCGCGAAGTCTGAGCAAAGCAAGGCCTCAGGCAAGAACGCCGCGGCGGCTTCGCCCAAGCGCTCCGGTTCGGGCGGAATCGCGAAAGCCGACACGTCCGGCGGCGCAAGCGAACCGGCCCGCGCTTCCGCTTCCGGTAAAGCGAAGGGGGCAAAGTCGGATGTGACGACCATCGGCTGGTCCGAGTTTTTTGATGGGGACGATCAGACGACGCCTTCTGAACGCTTTTGGGATCTCAGCGGTTCAACGGTCACCATCAAGGGGTTTATGGGCGAGGTGCTGTCGTTTGAAAACCACTGGTTTCTGCTCATTCCTGAGCCGGGTGCGGAATGCCCTTTTGACAACGGGGACGAGACGTATTGGAACAAAATCATGATCGTGTTCGTACCGGACGATGTCAACCTTCGCTACAAGCCGGAGGCGCTGCAGATAACCGGCCGGCTCGATGTTGGCATCAAAATCGACGAGTCCGGTTACAAGACGATGTTCCGGCTGTACGACGCCTCTTTTGAAGAGATCAAAGAATAATGACAAGCACCCCCGCTCTGAAAATAAACGGAGACGGGGGCTTTTTATTTAAAAACGGCTTTATGAGGAATGAAATCGCTTTTTTTTGCGCATCCTATCCAAATGCAGGAATTATAATGCCAAACAAGCTTTTTTAGCGCCTTTTTAAGTTGACACGCCGGAGAAAATTATTTAATATGTCTAAGTACTAAAAGTGCGGGTTCAAACCTCTAAAAGAGAGTATCTCTGGAGCGGAATGAAATTTGATAATACGGGTGATCGAATGTCTTACAGACCGAAAGTTGTGAACGTGACGAAGGCCGGAAGCAACTACAATGATGGATTATACGAGTTTATCGCCAAATTGGCCGATGGAACGGAATGCCGTGTGTTTTACCACCGCGATCCGAACTGGCGGTTAACGAACGTCAACCGGCTTCAAAAGACGCCGTGCCCGGTCTGCCGCAAAGATTTTATTTGCCAGTGCATGGAGAAGTTTTCCGGTGAAATTCACCGTCAGATCGATGAGGGACAATGGCTTGACAAGCTTTTGTCGAAGTAATTTTTAAGAGTTTGCGGGCACGGGGAAACCCGTGCTTTTTTCTTTTAATTTGGGACTTGCCGAGGACCCAAAACTGTGATATTCTTACAGTAAATTTCAGGAATAACGGGAACGGTAGCACCGTCCATGATCCGATTTGTGTCGGGTTTTGGGCGGTGCTTTTTTGTTTTCGTCCAAAGGAAGGTGAAGACTTATGGGGCCGATCCGGCTTGTGCTTGCCGTGCAGGATGAGCAGTATATCGAAGCTTTTTTATATTACGCCCGCAGCGGGGAGTTCAACCGCAATCTGATCTTGACCGCGTTCAGCCGCAAGGAGGCGCTGGACAGATACCTGGAGGAGTCCGCCGGGTTTGTTGACGCTGTGCTGGGAGAAGCGGTTTTTCGGGAAGCGATGGATGCGGCCGACAAGCGGGGGATTTCATGGATCGTTCTCGGCGAAGAAGGCAGCGCAAATGACGGCAAACCTTGCGTGGAGAAATATCAGCCGCTCCACCTGCTTCTGCAAACGGTGCTGGACTATGTTCGCGGCGGCAAAGCCGGGAAGGCGCCGGAGGAAGGCCAAGCGGCGGTCATCGGGGTCTACTCCAGCGTCGGCGGATGCGGCAAAACGACCGTAGCGCTGAACATGGCCCGGCAGCTGGCCGCGGAAGGAGGTAAAGTGTTTTATTTGAACCTCGAGACGTTAAGCAGCGGCAGCCTGTTTGCCGGACCCTCGTTCAGGGAAGGGCAGACGGCCGGACTGGCCCGGTTGTTGTATGACCTTAAGGCTGCCGACGACAAACGGGCGGCCCCGGAATTTCCGATTTCCATGTATGCTTACAGGCATCCGGTACTGCAGGGAGATACGTTCGGCCCGCTGGAGAATATCAACGAAATGCTGGAAATGGAACGAAAGGATGCTGTCGGGCTTATCGAGTACATCGCGGGGAGCGGACTTTATGACGCGGTCATTATTGATCCTGATTCCTATCCGGGCGGAAGAACGGAAGGCGTGTTTGAGCGGGCGGATCAATTGGTGTGGCTTGTCACGGATGAATGGGGCGTGATGCGGAAGACGGGGGGTTGGCTGTCCCACCTGGAACGCTCGCGGGCTGCTTTATACCATGAATTGCTCGGAAAAACGCGGTTTGTCCTAAACAAGTACACCGGAAATATCGTAACCGAATTGCCGAAGCCGGGGCTTTCGATTCAAGCGACATTGTCGTTTGTCCCTTCCTGGAGCCAGGGAAGCAGGCAGGGCGAACTGCCGTATTCCCCCGCGTTTCAGCGGGATGTGCTGAAGTTGTGCCGCGAGCTTTTGGGCGGTGCGGAAACTAGCCCGGCATAGGAGGGGTAAAGGTGAAGGAGGAAATATTCGCTGCGCTGCGCAGCGATATACGCATGGGGCTCGATGTCACAAAGGTAATGAGCGACGCGCAGCTGCTGGAGTACATTGAAGGGTATGTGCTGAACGATGCCCGTTTGGCCGATTTGACGGCTTCCGACAAGCGCAAATGGGTTCGCCGGTTATACGATTCTTTCCGCGGTCTCGATGTGCTGCAGCCGCTTGTTGAAGACCGGACGATCACGGAAATCATGATCAACAGCCATGAGGAGATCTTTGTCGAGCAGGAAGGCCATGTCCTAAGGCTTCCCGTCCGTTTTGAATCCCGTGAGCGGCTGGAGGACATTATCCAATCGATCGTCTCCGGCGTAAACCGGGTCGTCAATGAATCTTCGCCGATCGTGGACGCCCGGCTTCGCGACGGTTCCCGGGTAAACATCGTGTTGCCGCCGATCGCCCTGAAAGGCCCCACCATGACGATCCGGAAATTCCCGGCACAGCCGCTGACAATGGAGAAGCTGGTCGCCATCGGTTCGCTGAGCGAGGAGGCCGCTTTGCTGCTGCAGAAGCTCGTCAGAAGCAGATACAACATTTTTATCAGCGGCGGTACCGGTTCAGGCAAAACGACGTTTTTAAACGCGCTCTCGCAGTTCATCCCGCCGGACGAGCGGGTGATTACCATTGAGGATTCGGCCGAGCTGCAAATCGTGACCGTGCCGAATCTGGTGTCGCTGGAGACTCGCAATGCCAATACGGAAGGAAAAGGAGAAATCGCCATTCGCGACCTGATCCGCTCGTCGCTGCGGATGCGCCCCAACCGGATCGTCGTCGGCGAGGTCCGGGGCCGCGAAGCGCTTGATATGCTGCAGGCGATGAACACCGGTCACGATGGGAGCTTATCGACCGGGCACGCCAACAGTACGGGGGATATGATCAGCCGCTTGGAAACGATGGTGCTCAGCGGCGCGGATTTGCCGATCAGCGTGGTCCGCCAGCAGATCGCCTCGTCGATTGACGTTTTTGTGCATTTGTCCCGGCTGCGCGACCGTTCGCGCCGGGTGATGGAGATTTCCGAGGTGGCGGGGTTAATGAAAGGGGAGGTGGTGCTGCGGCCGCTGTTTGTCTTTCAGGAGGAAGGGGAGCGGGAGGGCAAAGTCATCGGCCGACTGAAAAGTACCGGGGCAGGGCTTTTGCATACGGACAAGCTGCGGATGGCGGGGATGCCGCCGGAAGCTCCGGCAGAAGGAGGAGGGACCGCATGAAATGGCGGACTGATGTTTTTTCGGGGGAAAGAAACGCAGCGGGCGGGGCCCGCTCCGAAGGTCTTGCCGATTACCGTGTGTATGTTTTGACGGGGCGGCAGAAGGCTTTATGCATGCTGCTCGGCGGTGCGGCTTTATTCGCCGTCGGCTGCGTTTTTTTTCATTCCATCCCGCTGGCTTTAGGGTTGTCCGCCGGCGCGTTGTTTGTGCCGAAGCCCTGGAGCAGGCATTTACTCAGAAAAAGAAGAGAAAATCTCAGCTTGCATTTTAAGCAGGCGCTTTATTCCCTCTCCTCTTCGCTGGCCGCCGGCCGATCGGTGGAGAACGGGTTCCGCGAAGCGATCGATGATTTGAAACTGCTGTACCCGGACGGGGATAACGATTTGATCAGGGAACTCGGGATCATCTGCGCGCGGATGGAGTACGGACAGCCTGTCGAGGAAGCGCTGCTGGATTTCAGCCGCCGGGCCGGCATGGAGGATATCAGCAATTTTGCCGACGTGTTTACGACCTGCAAACGCTCCGGCGGGGATTTGGTGGACATCGTCCGGCGGACCTCGGCGCTGATTGGCGAGAAGCTGGAGATCGGGCAGGAGATCAGCGTCATGATTGCCCAAAAGCGCTTTGAAGCGAAGGCCATGCTTGCCGCTCCTATTCTGTTTTTATTGTTTATGGAAATGACTTCGCCGGATTATATGCAGCCGCTGCACAGCGGAGCCGGTCTGCTGATCTCGGCGGCCGCGCTGCTCGTTTTTGCCGGGTGCTCCTGGCTGATGCTTAAAATCGTCGATATTCGGGTTTAAGGAGGGATTTGCCGGATGTTCCTGGTGCTTTGGGGGATCTTGCTGGTTTTGCTGGGAGGATGGGGATGGGTATACCGGATATCCTTCCGCCGCTATAGCGGATGTACCCGATTTGTCATGGAGGGGCTGAGGCTGCAGCGCTTGTCGCCGCCAATACTGTATTTGCTGGAACGGGGCAAGGTGTCCCGGCGGTTTCCGGGCGTGTTCTTTAAAGTGAACCGGGCGGTGCAAAAAATATGCGGCGACCGGCGCAGCGGTGAGTTTACGCTCCTGTTTCTCGCCGAAACGCTCACTTACAGCTGGCTGCTGCTTACTTTGGGGTGCGTCCTGTCCCTGCTGATGAACGGTGATTCATCGGGGCTCGTGATCGGTGCGGTTCTAGCCTTGCTGCTTCCGGCTGCCTTGATCCATGATCTGCATCGCAAGGTGGTCCGGCGGGAGCATGCCGTTATTCTGGAGCTTCCCGAGCTGCTGAACAAAATCGTGCTTCTCGTCGGCGCCGGCTCAACGGTTCAGCAGGCGATCAAGCTCTGTCTGGAACGCAAGCGCGAACAGGAGAACCATCCGCTTTACCGGGAACTGTTCCAAATGCTGCGGGAATGGGAAGGGGGCTATTCCTTCCAGCAAGCCATGGAGGGGTTCAGCAAGCGCTGCGGAATTCAGGAGGTTTCCGCCTTCACCACCGCCGTGCTGCTGAACTATCGCCGCGGGGGCCATGATTTTGCCCTGGCGCTGCGCGACTTGTCCCATTCGTTGTGGGAGAAGCGCAAGGCCGTCAGCAAAACGCTGGGGGAGCAGGCTTCGTCAAAGCTGGTTTTTCCCATGGTGCTGATGTTTATGGCGATCCTTCTGCTGGTTGGCGCCCCCGCATTTATGATCATGGACCTTTAGGAGGCAGTTCAAAAAGTCATCTTTTGATCACGAAGCAAGAACATGGAGTGTATGCGGCATCGAATTTTGAAATTTAAGGAGGAAAAGGCCGATGTTAACGACAATGAGCAAGGAAGTTAAAGGTTTTTTGCATGACGAGGACGGCTTGGGGATGCTTGAGATGATTTTAATTATCGCGGTCATCGTCATTATTGCCGTGATCTTCCGTTCGCAACTGAAAGAAATCGTAAGCAGCCTGCTCGGCAAAGCAAAAACGAAAACCGAAGACTTTATGGACGGGAAGTAGGCGAAACATGCGGCGTTGCCTGCGGGATGCGAGGGGAAGCTTTACGCTGGAAGCGTCCTTGGTGTTGCCGGTCATTTTTTACGCGATATTGGTCTTGCTGTTCTTCTGCTTGTATCTGTACCAGAACGCTCTGCTTGGGCAGGCCGCTTCCGCAGCCGCGGAACGCAGCGCTTACACTTGGGACAACAGCTATCGTAACGATTTGACCGGAGCTTTTGAGGAGGGGCAATATGACTCTTTATATTGGCGTCTCAAGGACGACGGTATGCTGCAGAGCATTTTCGGTTGGGGCGAGGCCAACGGAGCCGTCCGGCTTCGCTTGCCTGCCGGAGCTGCCTCCGCCGATTCGCTGGCCGGCAAAAAGCTGGCCAGGACAGGAAGCGGGCTGCCCGGGAACATCTCGGGAGAAATGGAATATGACAACCGCATGCTTTTGCGCAAAGTTAAAGTGGCAATGGAACGGCTTGTTCCATTGCCGCCGCTGGAGAGCTGGTTGGGCGATATTTCCCAAACCGGATCTTCTTACGCTTATGTTATCGAACCTATGGAATTTATTCGCACCGTCGAGTTGGCGCGCTATTATGGGGCAAAGTTTAAGGGCAAAGGCGGAGACCCGATGGACCGGACGGAGGCCGGAAACGCGCTGAAGCTGTTTGGCAAATAGGCCGGGATTCAGGGATGGGGGATGGAAAGGAGGCGAAGCGTTTGTTTGCAAAGAGACGCTCGGAGTCAGGAGCGGTTACGGTCTTTTTAATTGTGGTGTTTGCGGCGATATTCGCCTTTGTGGCTATTTTTATCGACTTTGCCAGAATGTTTGCGCTGCAGGCCGAGACGGAAGCATTGGCCCATGCCGCGGCCAGATCCGTGATGTCTTCGTACGACCGGGAATTGGCCGAGCGGTACGGTTTGTTTGCGTTAGGAGAGACCGACAGCAATTACATTATGTCCAAAGTGCTCCAGGATTCTTTGCAGTTTGCGGGAAGAAGCGGGGGATTGCCGCTGCTTGGAGCGAAGCTGGAATCCTCGGCAATTGAACAACTTCGTCCGCTTGGTTCCTACGCCGCGTTTGAACGGCAAATTCAGGAGCAGATGAAATACCGGGCGCCGATTGATCTAACGGTAGAAATTCTAAATCGCTTCAAACCGATGGCGCAAGTGATGAAGGAAGCGTCGAATACGGTCGATTTGCTCGGCAAATTGCAGAAGCTGTACGATAAGCGCGAAGCGAAACTCGACGAGCTGCTGGAGATGCAGCGCCAGGCAGCACGCGCGGCGGAGGGGTTCGGGGAATTGCTGCCCAGGGGTTCGGCGCTCGCGATAGACGACGAACCTTTGGGCGGCAAGATCTCTTCAGTCCTGGACTTTACTGCCCAGTATGACGATTACAAGGAAAAGGTTGAGCTGGATAAGAAACCTGGGCCAGGGAACCCAAAGTACCGATGGAAGATTGAAATCTACCGTTCCGAAACGTCCAAAGTATACAAGCAATTGGACAAAATTCGCGCCAAAGCCGAAGAAAAGCATGAAAATTTGCTGCTGCAGGCCAAAGCGCTGCTTACTGAGGCACGCCAAATCAATGAGCAGATGAAACAAACGATAGAGGAGGCGGGGCAGCGCGCCGCCCAGAAGGGGTACAACGAAGTGGCTGCAGGGCCAAGCACCAGGGAGGACGGCCAAGTGAGCGGGATGGAGCAGATTGCTGCAATACGGGAGCAAAGCGGTTCGCTTGTCCTCTCCGAGGAACTTTTTACGGATCTCGAATCGGATACCGACGATCAAGCCGCGGCTTTTCAGCAATTGAACGAGGAAATCACCTCGCTGTGCACCCTGCAAAGCGGGGTCTTATCGGCGGTAACGTCTTCAAGAAAGCTGCAAACGGCTGTACGCCGGGTTGGCTGGAAGGCGGATAAATATATGCGGAGCTACGTGGACCGGGGAGCGGCGAATGTTTTGGAGGCCAATATGCAGCTGCTGGAATCGCATCGAGGGAGCGATAAGGAGCGCAAGTCGGCGGAGAAGACGGCCAGGGCCAAGCTGAAAGAAGCAACTGGTCTACTCGCGCGAATTAAGCAGTTTGGCAACAAGCTGAAAGCCCAGCAAGAGCGGTTTAATCAATTAAAAGCGGATTATGAAGCGAACCGGGACATGAACCGGGCCGCATCGGGCGGGGATGAGGCGGCGGGCGCCGCGATCGATAACGATCCCTATCGGGCGGGGGGTTCGGCGATGGCGGACATGGACGGCCTATTCGGAGGGTTATCCGGACTATTGGGCGGAATGACGGACAACGCTTTTCAAACCGAATACATCGCCAGCTATTTCCGTTGCTTGGATTTAAGTGCGCTGAATGAGCTGCTGCAGGGGAGCTCCGGCATGGACAAACCGGGTACGCTGGGCGATCAATTTGCGCCTGATCGGCAGGAGGCCGAATATATTTTGTACGGCTTTCACAATCCGGTAGGCAATATCGCCGCCGCTTACGGAGAAATCTTTGCGATGCGTTTGGCAATCCGGACGATGGAGGGATTCATCAAAAACGCATCAAAGGGCCATCCTCTGCTGGTTCTGGCCGCCGCGTTGCTGTACGGCGCGGAACATGCGCTGTCGGACATGCTTGCCTTAACGCGCGAAGGTAAAATACAGCTGAGCGAGTACATCAAAGTTGATCTTACCTACAGGGATCATTTACGGATATTTTTGCTGTTGCATGGAAGAAGCGAGAACAGATTGTCGCGCATGCTCGCAGTAATCCGGATGAACACGGGGATTGACACGGGTGAGCGGGCGACCTATACGAGCGGGAGAGTTTCGGTATCGATGTCGCTATGGTTTTTGCCGGGGGTTGCCAGAGCGTTGGGAGTGGCGGGCGTACTGAAAGGAAATGTGGAAGGAAGCCGGTATTATGCCGAGAAACAAGCGGACTTCTCATATTGATGAACGACAAGTTGCTGGCCGGAAAAGTGGCTTGGCGCGAGGAAGCATTGTCCTGGAAGCCGCACTGGTTATGCCCGTTTTTGTGATGGTGCTGTTCTGGTTTATTTATATGGTACATATGACGCTGTTGTCCAGCCAGCTGAATACGGTCGCATCCAATGCCGTCAGGCAGGTTTCCGCCCATATATACCCCGTTGCTTTGGCGGTGTCGGCCGGCTCAGGCGAATCTGCGGGAAATGCTGGGGGCGAGGACGAATCGCCAGGCGAAGGATCTTCTTTTAACTGGAAAATGCCAAGCCTTTCTATGAGCGAATGGGCCAAGCAATATGCCGGCGTTTTGCCTGAACCGATCTCCGATTGGGTAATGGATGCCGCGGAGAAGGGAGACGAGCCGCTGCAGCATATCAAAACAGGCGTTGCGGAAAGCGTCCTTGATCCCGCGGTTAAACCGCTGCTTCTGCCGTTTCTTGAAGGAACGCTGTTAACCGAAAAGCGTTTGCATGTAAGCCGCGTTACCGTGCCCGACTTAAAAACGGGAAAGCGGCCTTATTTCGGGCTGGAAATCAGCTATGAGCTTCCGATTAAAGTACCGTTTACATCAAACCGCGTCGTGCTTCAATCGCGGGCCGAGGAACGCATTTGGATCGGCGATACCGGGGAACTGGAATCGGGGGAAGCCGGGGGCGACGGCAAGGGACGAGCTCCGGTCATTCTGTCCAAGCCGGATCCGGCTTACGCCGGGCATCGGGCGACGGTAAAGGCGAAGGTAGGGGCGGGGCAGACGGCCAAGTTGACCGTCTTTTACAAGAGCGGCGTCAGCCAAGCTAAATATTTGGGAGAAACTACGGCGGACGGCGAAGGCATCGTGGAATGGAATTGGCTGGTCGGGGGAAACACGACGCCGGGAACGTGGACGTTTGTTGTGGAAACGGAAGACGGGTTGCGGACGGCGATGGAGTTTGAGGTAACCAGTCCCAAATAATGTGAAGGGGGCATAAATGGATGCCATGGGAATATTGGGGTTGTTTTTTGATGCTGGCAGCGGCTTTCGTAACGGATATCCGAACGATGAAAATCCCTAATTGGATTACCCTGACGGGTTTGACGAGCGGATTTTTGTTTCACGCCTTGACCGGGGCATGGAACGGAATAGGGGATGCTTTTAAAGGCGCGGCGGTTGGATTCGGTCTGATGTTTATCCTGTATCTGCTGAAGGCCGTCGGAGGAGGTGACGTTAAGCTGTTTGCCGGAATTGGGGCGTGGACGGGCATTAGTTTTACGTTATCCGTTATGATGTATTCGATTTTGGCCGCTGGGTGTATCGGGCTTTTCATTTTGTTGTGCCGGCGGGAGACGCTGTTTCGGCTGCGGCGGGTTGTCAGGGGCGTATGGGGAGCGGTCATTTTCCGCAGCATTACGCCTATTCAGTCCGCGGCCAAGGGGCAGCTGCAGTTTCCGTTTATGCTGGCGGTGCTGCCCGGGGCGATCCTTTCGTTTTGTTATCAGTGAAGAGGACTATGCATTTGGAAAAGGAGGTGCCTGATTCATGCGGAAGCAGCTTCAAACCGATTTTGTCAGGAACGGCGGAATCTACATGCTTTTAAAGGCCGAGGAGGGGCTGCGCTCGGAAGAGTTGAGCCGGGTTCAAAGGAATATGCTGGCCGCGGTTTCGGTGCCCAATTTGCTGCGGCTGGATATTCGCGAGGTGGATTTCGAGGTAAGCCTGCATTACGATATCACCGGCAAAAAAATGCTTTCACACTGTCTGAAGAGCGACAAAATCGGCATGTCCGAATTTTACGGTTTGCTGCTTCAGGTGGTTGCCGTGTTGGACGATTGCAAAAAATACATGTTATCTCCCGCCAATGTTTTGCTCGACGAGGAGCATATTTTTGTGGAGGAGCCCTTATCCTGCGGAGTTTTTTACTTTGCTTATTTGCCTTTGAACGATGCTCTGGCCGTTGTCCCGCTATCTCAAGCGCTGCTGGCTTTGATCACACGGTTGCTTGTTAGCGTGAGCCGGGTGGAGGGAAACGGGATACAGCAGATCATCTCTTTTTGCGGCAGCGAGGAGCATTTTTCCTTACCCCGGTTGAAAAAAATGCTGCTGGAGCTGTTGACCGCTGCGGAGCAGGCTGAAGGGAATCCAGCGTTCCCGGAAGAAGCGCTTCGTTTCAAGCCGCAGCAAGCCGGCCCAAACCAAGGGAAACAGGTGCAAGCTAATGCGCCTGCTGCTGCCGTAGTCGCTGCCGCTTCAGAGAACGCGAGGAAGAGCCGGACGCCGCTGCGGAGGGAGGAGCGCTTGAAGCCGGACCGTTTAAATATGGGCCGCCAGAATGCGCCGGCTGAATTGAAATCATCGCATACGGTGATCAAAGAGTACTTGCCGGACGGTCTCTTCTCCGGATATGCGCCGGAGATCCCAAAGGCTGCTTCGGTGAATCCCGGGCGGGAACAGTGGCCCGGCTTGGAGGAGGAAGAAGCCGGGCCCAAAGTTAGGATAACGCCGACATCCTGCATTTTGGGGGCCATCCTGCTGGACGCGCTGTGCTGGAAGTTTCTCTACCTGGACCGGCCATGGAACATCGGCCTTTACATTTGCTTCGCGGCAACGTTTCTATTGACCGGGGCAGCCTACCTCATTTGCAGCGGAAAGCTGCCCGTTCTGCAATCCGCAAGCGGGGCAAAGCAGCGTGAAAACGCAATCGATGAGCAGCCCGATGCCATTCCCGCATATGATCGAAACGGCACCTTTCCCGAAGACTTTTTTGGAGATTCGCCGTTTCTTCAAGTCAACCGATCTGAGTCCGAAGCGGGTACGGGGAACGGGGGGGAGGCTGTGGAATTAGCGATGTCCGGAACCGGGCAGGAGCATTTTTCGCCTGCCTATGGAGGGGCATCCTCATGGGAGGCTGCAAGCGGTGGCGCCGGCCAACCGGCAACGATGCTTTTGAACAAGCCGATGCTTTCCGGCGAGTCGAAGCACGCAATCGAACCCCGGTATTATTTGGAAAGGTTTAGCGGTGACGGAGTAAGCCCGGAACGGATAACCTTAAAGCCGGGGAGCTTTGTGATCGGCCGCTCCGAGGAGATGGCCCAGTACGTGGAGCAAACGCCGGGCGTATCCCGCGCTCATGTTGAAGTAATGGTGACGCCGGGGAAATGCTGCCTCAAGGATCTGGGGTCCCGAAACGGAACGCGTTTTAAGGGAGAACTCATTGCTCCCTATAAAGAATATGAACTCGAAACCGGGGATGTTTTTTCGTTGGCGGAGGTATCTTTCAAGTTTGGCAAGGAAATGCTTTAAGTTTATTTTGCAGCGTGTATCGGGTGCCAAGGATTGTAACCTGGTTCAACGAACCTCCTTTTTAAAATTTGTGCTACCCGTAGATTATCCGTCCAAAAGCAGTTATAATTAACGAGAATGATTCTCAATTACGTGAATTAACGGGTTTCATCGGTGCATAGGCAATAAATTTTGTTTAAGGGATGGTTCAGCATATGTCGGCAGTCACACAATCTTCCAAGCCGCAATTCCGCTCTCGCCCGCTTGCGGCAACAATTGTACTCATTGGCGGAGCGGCGCTGCTAGTTTTTGCCGTTTGCCTTTCGATTTCGGTTGGAGCCGCGGACATCGGACTGGGAACGGTTTGGAACGCGGTATTTCATTTTCAGCCGGAACTGACGCAGCATCAAATCATTATGGAGCTGCGTCTGCCGAGGGCGCTTGCGGCCGCCTTGATCGGAGCGGCGCTCGCCGTAGCGGGGGCCATAATGCAGGGCATGACGCGGAATCCGATGGCCGATTCCGGTTTGCTCGGACTTAATGCGGGGGCCGGTTTGGCGCTGGCCGTCTGTTTTGCGTTGCTGCCGGGGACGCCGTTTTTGGTGATGATGTTCTATTCATTCATTGGAGCCGGACTGGGAGCCGGACTGGTGTTCGGCGTCGGTTCCCTGTCCAAAGGCGGCTTGTCGCCCGTCCGGCTTACCTTGGCCGGGGCCGCGGTCAGCATGCTGCTGACTGCCATCAGCGAAGGAATCGCGCTTTATTTCAGGATAGGACAAGACCTTGCGTTCTGGTATGCAGGGGCTATTTCCGGCTCCACCTGGCTGCAGATTAAAATGGTGTCGCCTTGGATCGGTGCCGGGCTTATCGCCGCTGTGCTCCTGTCCAAATCCATTACGCTGCTCAGCCTCGGGGAAGAGGTAGCCACAGGGCTGGGTCAAAAAACGGGAACGATCAAAATCGCCGGGATGCTCATCGTGCTCGTCCTTGCCGGCAGCGCCGTGTCGATCGTTGGGGCGATCGGTTTCGTCGGTTTGATGATTCCTCACGTCGCCCGGTTTCTGGTGGGCGTCGACTATCGGTGGGTGATTCCTTCCTCCGCGCTGCTAGGCGGTTTGTTGTTGGTGTTTGCCGATATTTTGGCGCGGATGGTTCATCCTCCGCATGAGACGCCGATCGGGGCGTTGATCGCCGTGATCGGGGTTCCTTTCTTCCTCTATCTGGCTATGAAGCAGAAGGGGGGATTGGAATGAACAAGGGGAATTATCCGCTGCATCTGCAGCAAAGATCCCGCAGAGCGTATATCGTTATGATCATTTTTGCTTTGCTGATCGTCGGCGTGTTCATTTTTAGCATGAATACCGGCTATTTTCGTCTCTCTCCGGTTGACGTGTTCAAAACGCTGTTCGGCATGGGGACGGATAAACAGGAACTGGCCTTATTCCAATTCCGCCTGCCGCGGATCGTCAATTCCGTCCTGATCGGCATGGGAATGGCGGTTGCCGGCTGCATTTTTCAAGGAATTTCGCGCAACCCGTTGGCCGATCCCGGCGTGCTGGGTATTAATGCCGGGGCAGGGCTCGCCGTCACTTTGTTTATTTCGTTTTATCCGACGACTTCCGATGCCCCCGTGTTTTTGATGCCTTTGCTGGCGTTTTTGGGATCGGCGTTGGCGGCTGCGCTTATTTACGTATTGTCGTTCAGGAAAAATTACGGGTTGCTTCCCATTCGTATGGTGCTGGTTGGCATTGCGGTTGCGGCGGGAATTAACGCCGCGATGATCGTATTGCAATTGCGCCTGCGGCCGGAAAATTTTCAAAACCTGCAAATTTGGCTGGTAGGGAATATTTGGGGGACGTCTTGGAAATTCGTGCTTGCCTTGATTCCGTGGATCGTTGTTTTGATACCTTATGTATTTACAAAAGCGCGCGCGCTAAACGTAATGAACTTGGGAGACCAAACGGCGACAGGTCTGGGCGCGCCGCTGGAGCGCTCGCGGTTCGGCCTGCTGGCCGCCGCTGTCGGGCTAACCGGCTCCTGCGTCGCCGTCGGGGGCGGCATCTCGTTCGTCGGCCTCATTGCACCGCATTTGGCGAGAAGATTGGTCGGGCCGAAACACGAGTATTTGCTTCCGGCCTCCGCGCTGGCCGGGGGGTTGCTCGTTATTGTCGGCGACACGCTGGGACGCTGGGTGTTTCAGCCTCATGAAATTCCGACCGGTATCGTCGTTGCGGTGATCGGGGCTCCTTACTTCCTGTATTTGCTTTCGAAGTCGAGAGTATAGCTGGAGAAAAGGTCTGATTTGGCGGGATGCGCAAATCGATATTTTAGGTGTACAGGAAAGTATGGTACGGGAATGGGAAGCTTCTTCTCTGAAATAGAGGTAATTTGTGGCGTTATTTTGAGATTTCCCCCTCGTGCCCTAACATAGCGGAACTTTTTGGCCTTATTTGGGGGACATACTTGGATAAGGCGCCTTATTACCCTCATCTTCTAAAAATAGGAGTAAAAAACTCCTCTAATTCTATTTAAGTCCTTTTCTTGCTGAAGATAAGGACCTTTTTTACCGTTATTTCCACGACCCCCACAAAAATGCGGCAATGCGCTCCTAAAAAAGCCCAGAATCTCCAAGTGATCGGGTTCTGGGCTTTGCTGCCTTTATTTTTCATCGCGCAAGTGAGCGGCCGCTTGTTCCAGTTCGGGATAAGCAAAGGTGAATCCGGCGCGCAAAGCCGCTGCGGGAAGCGCCTTTTGCCCGTCCAACAGGAGCATCGACCGCTCGCCGAGCAGCGTTTTGAGCATTGCGGACGGCAGCGGGAGCCAAAACGGGCGCCGGTAGACGCGGCACAAAATCCGGCCGAATTGTTCATTCGTGACCGGATTCGGGCTGACGGCGTTTACCGGGCCGCGAATGTCCGGATGGGTCAGGGCGTAATCGAATAATGAAACGATATCCTTGAGGTGAATCCACGGCACCCACTGCCGTCCGCTTCCAATGGGTCCGCCGGCCCCCAGCAAGTAGGGAAGGCGCATAAGGGGATAAGCGCCCCCGTCGTTGCCCAGCACTACGCCGATGCGCAGCTTGACCAGACGTTGCCCGGAAAACCCTTCGTCCGCGGCGGCCTCCCAGGCGCTGGTAACTTCGGACAAAAAATCGGCACGCCCCGGGGCGGGCGGGGAAAACTCGTCAAACTCCCTGGTTAAGGAGGTGCCGTAAATTCCCACGGCTGAAGCTTGCAGAATCACTTCCGGCGGTTGGGAGAGCGCCAGCGCCAAATGCGCAACTGCCTTCGTCGCAGTTAATCTGGACTCCAAAATCCGCCGTTTATTGCGCTCGGACCAGCGCGTGTTGAGCGTCGCCCCCGCCAGATTGACGAAGGCGTCCGTTCCTTCGAGCGGAGAGACGTCCTTTTCGAGCTCACTCCAGGTGACATAGCTGAGTAGGGACGGCTGAAAGGCGGCCTGATCATCGGGTTTTGACTGCATAGGATTGCCGCCGCCTTTTTCACGGCTTACGATGATCACTTGATGCCCCCGCTCAAGCCAATAAGCGGTTAAGGCCCGGCCGATAAAACCCGTGCCGCCGAAAACCGCGATCTTCATCCTTACGCCTCCTTATAAGAAACATCCGGCTGTCTGAATAGCTAATTCATGTGCCGGATGTTTTTTCGCGTTGCGATTATTTATTTAACAGATGCCGGTATGGCTGGTAATCGATCTGGTTCTGTTCCAGAAACCGGACCAGAAATTTATTGTCGCGTTTTGGCGTGGCTACGATATACCCTTTGATGCAGTGATCGCGGGTGACCGCGGGAGCTTTTTCCTCAAGGGCGATTTTGCCGATTTCCGCCGCGATGGAATGTTTGGCGATGTCCCGGAACGGTCCGGGCACGGGCTCAACGAGCTGATCGAGAAAGGCTTTGCTTTCGTCGGTCCACAGATGGCGGCTTTTCTCGACCCAATGATTTTGCCAGTCCAGCTTGGACATGCCGTCCGCTTTAGGGAGCACCTTTAAAAATTTGCGGAACATGAAAAATCCGCCGATCGTCATCATGCCGAGCAGCACAAATCCCCAAAACGCAATCCCGTTCATAAACCAGCGATTGGGCCCTTCCGCCGTTAATAGTTGAACCCCCATTTGCAGCATTGATTCATCACCTCAGGCGCTTGTTTAGATTTTCTGCGCGTTTTACGTTACAATATACTTCAAATTGAAATTATACCTTATTTCTTTATTTATTTCAGCATTCAAGCTAAAATAGGCTTGTTTAGCGATTTACTGTCCAAAAGGGGGAAAATGTTCATGCTTAAAATCGGTTCCCATGTTTCGTTCTCGGACAAAGGCCTGCTGAGCGCAACGGCCGAGGCGGAATCCTACGGCTCCAGTTCGTTCATGATATACACCGGGGCTCCGCAAAACACGCGGCGCAAGCCCATCGATACGATGTACATTGAAGAAGGCAAAAAGGCGATGGAGCAGGCCGGGATCGGCGAAATCGTCGTTCACGCGCCGTACATCATTAACTTAGGTTCATATAAGTCGAACACCTATCAGCTTGCCGTTGATTTTTTGCAGGAGGAGATCCGCCGTACCCACGCGCTGGGCGTGCGCAATATCGTGCTTCATCCCGGCGCTTTTACGGACAAGGATGCCGAGTATGGCGTGAACCGGATTGCGGAAGGCCTAAATGAAGTGTTGAACGGCACGAACGAAACCGAAGTGCATATTGCCCTGGAAACGATGGCCGGCAAAGGGACGGAAGTGGGGCGCAGCTTCGAAGAGATTGCGCAAATCATCGACAAGGTGCAGCATAACGAACGTTTGACGATTTGTCTGGATACATGCCATATTCATGATGCCGGCTATGACATCGTTAACGATTTGGACGGCGTCCTGCACAAATTCGATCAAACGATCGGACTGAACCGGATTGAAGTCGTCCATATCAACGACAGCAAAAATCCGGCCGGCGCGCAAAAAGACCGGCATACGCCGATCGGTTCAGGCTGGATCGGGTTCGAGGCGATCCACCGGGTCGTGCATCACGAGGCGCTGCAGGGGCGGCCGTTTATTTTGGAGACGCCGTGGGTCGGCAAGGACGCGAAAACCCAGCGTCCGATGTATGAGGTGGAAATCGCGCTGCTGCGCGGTGATTTGGCCGAGCGGTTCGGCGAGGCGTTCCTGACCGACGTGGAGCGTTTGGGGGACTTTTTCGGCAAACAGGATATCCATCCGCGCAGTTTTGTCCTGGACACTTGGACGGTGCTGAAAAACGATGCCAAAGCGAAAAAGGCCGACCCGCGCGAGCCGTTGGAGCGGCTGTACGACATGGTCGCCGAAGCGGGGCTGTTTACGGACCGATCGGAGGAACAGATCAACCAGCGTCTGGTCGCATGGTTTGCGAGCGCGCACAAATAATCGACATCATCTTAGGAGCAAGGGGATTGGAGAGCAATGGAAACGCATATTCACTCAGGCCGTCGGCCGGTGAAACCTTATGAAAGCAACCGGGCCCGGATGCTGATTTCCTGTCCGGACGGACCGGGGATCGTGGCGGCGGTGTCCCGCTTCCTGCATGAACACGGGGCGAACATCGTGCAATCGGACCAGTATACGATGGATCCCGAGGGCGGCATGTTTTTTATGCGGATAGAGTTTGATCTGGAAAATCTCGATGGGCGGATCGCCGGGCTGGAGCGGGATTTTGCCGCCATCGCCGGGCAGTTCGGCATGCAGTGGAATATTTACCAGCTCAGCCGCAAAAAGAAGCTGGCGATCTTCGTATCCAAGGAGGACCACTGTCTGGTGGAGCTGCTCTGGCAGTGGCAGGCCGGGGATTTGGACGCCGAAATTTCCATGGTCGTCAGCAATCATCCGGACATGAAAGAGTACGTGGAATCCTTTGGCATTCCGTATTATCATATCCCGGTGACGCCGGGAACAAAGCGCGAAGCCGAGCAAAAACAGCTGGAGCTCGTCGGCGGCAAAGTCGACTTGATCGTGCTGGCGAGATATATGCAAATCGTGTCTCCGGCCTTGATCGAGCCGTACCGCAACCGCCTGATCAACATCCACCATTCCTTCCTGCCGGCTTTCGTCGGCGGCAAGCCGTACGCCCAAGCCTACGAGCGCGGCGTGAAGCTGATCGGCGCCACCGCCCACTATGTGACGGAGGAACTGGACGGCGGCCCGATCATCGAGCAGGACGTGCAGCGCGTCACGCACCGCGACAATGTCAGCGAACTCAAGCGCATCGGGCGGACGATCGAACGCGTCGTATTGGCCCGGGCCGTCAAATGGCATATTGAGGACCGCATCCTGGTACATCAGAACAAGACCGTCGTGTTCAACTAAAAAACAACGCAAATAAACGTCTGTGCAGCAACGTTACACGCTGTGCCGGCGTTTTTTATTTTGACATAGGGTAACCTTTTCAGCCAATTAACGTTATTATAAAAGACGATAGTTTCCAAATTTATCGATCATTGGGGAGGAGAGTGTCAGGTGTTGTTTCAAGCAAAACGGATCGTACCGCTGATTGCGCTCTGTGCGGCGCTGCTGGCGGGGATCGTTTATGCGGTTCCGCAGCCGGCCCGAGCGGCGGACAAGCCGTCCATCACCATAGAGAGCGAACTTGGATTTAACGGTAATGTCAAGCTGGGCGAATGGAACCCGCTTACCATTACCCTTACGAGTAGTGCCGATATAAGCGGGGAACTGGTTGTTGGGGCGCAGATTCCGTATACCGGGGGGAGTACAACCCATATCCAGGCGGTGGATTTGCCGGCCGGCTCGCCGAAAAAAGTTACCTTTGCGGTGCTTGGAAACCGTTTCGACCAATATAACAATTCGATTCGTTTTTACGAAGGAACGGCGGAATCGGGGAAAATGATCCCGTTCGCTGCGGGCAGCTCCTATTTGGAGACGATCCCCAAGAACGGGACGCTGGTCGGGACCCTGGCCGCCGATCCGGACAGCTTGAACTTTCTAAGGACGCTTAACGGTTCGGGCGGAAACGTGACCGTCGTTCCTTTAGACAAGGAGCAGGTGCCCGCGGACGGTACGCTGCTGTCTTCGCTGGATGTGCTGCTTATTAACGATTACTCCGCCGATACGCTTGGCAAGGGGCGAACCGGGGCCATTCGTTCCTGGGTTCATAAGGGCGGCACGCTTATCCTCAGCGGCGGAGCCGGTTACCCCAAAAGCGCGAAAGGCTTCGAGGACCTGTCTCCGGTCGATTACGCCGGCAATACGAGTGTATCCGAGCTGCCTGAGCTTGAACAACTGGGCGGGAAAAAGCTACCCCTGGATCGTCCTTTCCCCGTTTCCGCGGCTAAGCTGAAGGAAGGGGCCGCGGCCATCGCGCAGTTTGATTCCAAGCCGCTCATCGCGTCTTGGTCCGTGGGGCAAGGCAAGGTCATTTATGCGGCTTATGATGTTGCGATGGAGCCGCTTAATGCCTGGAGCGGACATCCCGGGCTCTGGTTTTCGGTCCTGCAGCTTGATCTAACGAGCGGCACCGGCAAGCCGGAAGGCAGTAAAAGCGAACTGTTTTCGGGAATTGACGGCCTGCTTGATTATTTTCCGTCCGTGACCCTGCCGCCTTTCTCCCTATTGATATGGCTGCTGTTGGGTTATGCGGTGCTCGTTGCGCCTTTACTGTATTACATACTTAAAAAGCTGGACAAGCGGGAGTGGGCCTGGGTGCTGATTCCGCTCATTGCCGTTGCGGCGAGCGGCGGCATTTATATGGCCGGGACCTCCGGAGGGTCGTCGGTTCAGACACATACCTTCAATATTATGGAGCTGGACGGAAAAGGACGGGCCGAACGAACGACGGCCTCGGCTATGTTCGTCCCAAGAGGCGGAGATTACGATGTTGAATTGCCCGCCGGCACGTACGTGTCGGTGAAGCGGGAGGACGGTCTGCTCGCCGGCGGACAGAATCAGGAGCCGAACCTGCAGTCCATCCGGGTGCAGGCGGATCGTACGACGGTGAAGCTCAAGGGCATGACCCACCGTTCCTTCGCCAAGCTGTGGATGGATCAGCCGGAAGACAGGGAATTCGGAGCGGTCAGCGTTGAAGCCGGATTCGACGGACAAGGCAGGCTGCAAGGCACCGTAACGAACCGCACGGATGCGGATTTGAGCGATGCCGCGCTGATTGTGGGCAAAAAAGTGTTTCTGCTGGGAGAGCTGCCGAAGCAGCAATCCGTTCCGATTGCGTCCGGTTCGATGATGGTTCACTATGATGATTACGGGGGGAGTTTATTCCCTTACAGCGGCAGCAGCACCCGGCGGAACAATGTGCTGCTGGAGCGGCAAAGAGGACTTGTGAACAGCTATTTGAACGTTCTTTTTGAACAGGACAAGTATTTGTTTATCGCCTGGAGCAAAGAGCAGCTAAGCGACTACAAGGTGAACGGAAAGAGCGTAAAATCCGACCAGTTGAACATGTGGGTGCAGCGGTTCGAACCGGCTCTCGGCCAGAATGGGGAAATGTATCTGCCGTACGGTTTTGCGGCAGGACGGGTTTTGAACGTAACTTCAAGCCAATGGAGCGAGGAAGGCAGCGGCAGAGTCAATATGGCTCCCGGAGAAATGCAGATCGAGTACCGGCTGCCGGCGGCGCCGAATCCGGCCTATTCACAGCTGTCGATAGCCATTCGTCAGCAGGATAAGGGGACCAGGACGACGGCGGCGATTTGGAACGCGGAGAAAGAAGCCTGGAGAGAGTTGAATTGGAAGAACGGCGAGGTTAAATTTGCGGATCAAGCAAATCAATATTTGCAAAACGGAACTAACTTGCGGATCCGCATCACAGCCGAGGAATGGACGAGCTTTGATATACCGGAGCTTTCCCTGCAAGGGAGGTACAGCGAATGATCGAGATCAAAAATCTGACGAAAGCCTACGGCAGCTTCGAGGCGCTGAAAGCGGTGAACCTGTCCATCGCCAAAGGGACGGTGTTCGGGTTTGTCGGTCCGAACGGGGCCGGGAAAACGACGACGATGTCGATTTTGGCCACACTGCTGCTGCCGACGTCAGGCACGGCCAAAGTAGGCGGCTTCGAAGTTACCGAACAACCGCAGGAAGTGCGGAAAAGAATCGGCTATATGCCGGATTTCTTCGGGGTTTACGATCAGTTCAAAACGACGGAGTACCTGCACTTTTACGGGGCCAGCTACGGAATTCCCCGCGCTGAGCGCAACGCCTTGATTCCGCAGCTGTTGGAGCTGGTGAACCTGAGCGACAAAAAAGACGCATACGTGGACAGCCTGTCGCGCGGGATGAAGCAGCGCCTCTGCCTGGCCCGCTGCCTTGTGCATGATCCCGATGTGCTTATTTTGGACGAACCGGCCTCCGGGCTTGACCCCAGGGCGCGGATTGAAATGCGGGAGATCTTGAAGGAATTGAAGCTGATGGGCAAAACGATCATTATCTCCTCGCATATATTGCCGGAGCTGGCCGAGATGGTCGACGAAATCGGTGTGATCGAGCGGGGCAGGCTGATTGCTCAGGGCAAGGTGGCGGAAATACAGAATCGTCTGCGCGTCAAAAGAGTGCTGCATATCCGCGTGCTCGACCGGGCCGATGAATTGGCCGGGCTGCTGCAGGATGAGATGCATGTCAGCGAGGTGCTGCAGGATGAAACCGGCGTGCATGTTCATTTCGGAGGCGGGGACGCGGAGCAGGCGCAGCTGCTGGCCCGCATGATCTCTTCGGGGTTCCAGGTGCTGTCCTTTAACGAAGCGCAGACCAACCTGGAGGATGTATTTTTGGAGATTACCAAAGGAGGGGCAAGTGATGAATTGGCGTAGAAGGCTGATCAACCCCGTGCTGGACAAAGAGTTTCGTCTCCGGATGCGCACGCCCCGTTCGGCGTTTATCGTGTTTGCCTATATTCTGGTGACGGGGCTGCTGGCGATGGCCATCATTTATATGACGACTTCTAAAGGGTTTAGCGCCGGCGGACGGTTGGATCCCGGCGTCAGCCGGATCATCTTTTACGTGCTCAGCATCGGCCAACTGGTGCTGATCGCGTTCATGACCCCCGCCTTGACGGCCGGGGTGATCAGCGGCGAACGGGAGAAGCAGACGCTGAACATGCTGCTTACCACGCAGCAGAGCTCCGCAACGATTATTTTGAGCAAGCTCCTGTCTTCCTTGAGCTTCATGACGCTTGTTATTCTGGCGACTTTGCCGGTGTACAGCATCGTTTTTTTATACGGGGGACTCTCGCCGAAGCAACTGGCGCTCGTCTTTTTGTTCTATCTGTTTGTCATGCTGCTGTTGGGTTCGATCGGGGTGTTTTATTCCACTTTGTTCAAAAAAACGATCGTATCGGTCATCATGACTTACGGTACGGGCTTGATCATTTTTCTGGTGACGGGCATTGTCTATATCATTGCGATGGGGATCGAGCAGGCGAGCTACTACAATTCGGGGGGGCCTCCACGCTCCTATTCATGGGTAGGCTTCATTCTTGGCTTAAATCCCGCGGGAGCGTTGATCAGCCTGTTTGAGCCGTCTTTTTCCGAATCCGTGTTCCTGGTCCGGGGAGGCAATATGCAGTCCGGCGCGCCGGTTGAACTGTGGCAGCAATTTCTGGGGGTGTACAGCCCGTTGATTGCGCTGTTTCTGTGGCTGGCCATCCGTCATGTTCGCCCGGTGAGAAGAAGAATAAAAAGCCGCGCGATCGAGACAACCGAACCGGGGACGATGACCAAGACCAAGACGGAAGAGTAGACGGCAGGGGCGAGAGCAAGGGATCATCGGGTACGAACGTCATAGTACAAAAAAACGCGAAACGGAGGGGACCTGGCGCGTGGAAACAATCTATCGTCAGCTTGATGTTGTGCGCCGCCGCATCCGGCGGTTTCGGGGGCTGGACGGGCTCAGATACGGCCTGCTGACCGGTTTGGCGGCCGCTCTTGTCTGGCTTGCGGCGGGGAGGCTGTGGCCGCTGGAATACGGAAAAATCGCGGCCGCGGCGAGCCTCATTTTGTGCACTGCCGGAGGCTGGGTGTGGGGACGGCTCCGCCGGGTATCCGTCATTTTGGCGGCGCAGACGATGGATCGTCCCGAGGCCGGGCAAGAGCGGCTGGACCTGATGACGACGGCATTGGTCTACGCGAAGCTGCAGACGTTTCCGGCACAGCTCGAGCGGGAGCAGGCCGAAGAATACGGCGCGGCCTATGTGCGGGATATCAAGCAACGCCTGCCGCTGCCGCGCCGCCGCGTATGGCGGATTCCCGCCGTGCTTGGCCTTCTGGCCGCTTTGCTGCTGGCTATCCTGCCGAATCCGATGGATCAGCGGGTCGCCCAGGCGCGAGAGGAGCGGGCATGGGTCAATGCGCAGAAGGAAGAGACGAACGGGCAGATTGCCGAACTGGACCGCCTGAAGCTGGACACGAAGGCGAAGGAAGCCCTTGCTAAAGAGCTGAGCGAGCTGCACCGGGCGCTGGAGACGAGCCGTAAGCCGGGAGAGGCGCTCAAAAACGTGGAGGAAACGATGAAGCGGCTGAGGGAAATGTCCGAAAAGCTGGAGCTCCGGCAGCAGGCAAGGACGGAGTGGCTCAAGCGGTGGGACGCTCATCCGCTGACGGGAAAGCTGGCCAACGCTTTACGGAAAAAAAGCGCTGCGGAATTGACCAAGCAAGCTGAGGCTTTTCGCAAGCAGTTGTCCGGCTTGACGGAGCAGGAACGGAAGGAGCTTGCCGATAAGCTGAAGCGGATCGCCGAAGCGGCGCCGCCCGATGACGAGCGGGCGAAGGAACTGGCGGATGCGCTAAAAAAAGCCGCCGCTGCGGTGAAGGAAGGTCAGCAGCTATCCACGGATCAAGCGCTGGCGAACTTAAACGAGGTTATGCTGCAAAACATGCGGGCGGCGGAGGCATCGTCCGGGCAGGCGGACGCCGCGGCGGCCCTGGCATCGGCCCTTGCCGAGCAGGGGCTTGACCTGGCGGAAAATATGCAAGCGTCGGGGCTGGCCGTATCGGACACGTGGAGCATCGGCGGCAGCGCCGAACAGCTGGCCGCAGGCGGCGGCCCTGGCATGGGCCAAGGGGGTCCGGGCACAGATGCCGGACCCGGAGCAGGCCAAGGTCCCGGGGTGGGAGGCGCTGCCGGGACGGGACCAGGTGCTGGAGCCGGTTCGGGCTCAGGCTCGGGTTCCGGCAGCGGCACCGGTGGCGGCGGCGCGGGACAAGGCCAGGGTCAGGGCGGCGGAAATGGGGCCGGGGCGGGACTCGGCAGCGGAGGCCGGGCGTTGGTGACTACGCCGCGCGACCTGGCCGGCAGCGGCAACGTCCAGCAAGACGGCGGACCGGCAACGGGCGGCGGCGTCCAGAGAGGGGGCAGCTCCCCAGTATTTGACGGGGTGAGCCGACCGTATGAAGAGGTTTACAGCGATTATGCGGCCGAAGCCAAGGAGTCGCTAAAGCGCGGCGATTTGCCGCAAAGTCTGCAGAGCCTGGTGGAGAACTATTTTATCGAAATCGATCCGGGTTCGTAGGCGAAGGAGCGTAAACGAGGAGGAGAGACGATGGAGGATGCGAAAGCCCGGTTGGAATTGTGGAGCGGTACGGTCGCGGCCGTGCGGGAGCAAATTTCGCGTGTAATCGTAGGACAGCAGGAGGTCGTGGAACAGATCCTGTGGTGTGTTTTTGCGGGAGGACACGCGCTTTTGGAGGGGATTCCGGGGCTTGGAAAAACGATGCTGGTGCGCACGATCGCCGACTGCCTGGACCTGTCCTTTTCGCGGATTCAGTTTACGCCGGATTTAATGCCAAGCGATATCACCGGCACGAATGTGATCCGGTTCGGACCGCAGGGCGCGACCGATACGGTATTCCAGCCCGGTCCGGTGTTCAGCAGCATTGTGCTGGCCGACGAGATCAACCGGGCGACGCCGAAAACCCAAAGCGCCCTGCTGGAGGCGATGCAGGAGCAGACGGTGACGGTAGGCGGGGAGACGCGGCGGCTGCCGCAGCCTTTTTTTGTGCTGGCGACGCAAAATCCGCTGGAGAACGAAGGTACTTATCCCCTCCCGGAAGCCCAGCTGGACCGGTTTATGCTGAAAATTCATGTGGGTTACCCGTCTCCCGCGGAATTGACGGAGATCGTCAGAAGGACGACGGCGGCCGATCAGCCCAAGGCGGAAACGATCGCTTCGGCGCAGCAATTGCTGGAAATCCGCCAGGCCGCCAAAGAGGTGCTGCTGGCGGATGAAGTGCTGGAGTACGGGGTGCGCTTGCTGATGATGACGCACCCCGAGGAGCGGGACGCGCCCGAATCGGTGCGCAGTTACGTCCGTTTCGGCTCGGGGCCGCGCGGCATCCAGGCGATGGTTTCGGTCGCCAAGGTAAGGGCGATTTCCAAAGGGCGCATGCACGTATCGACCGGAGATATTAAGGCGGTTGCCGTGCCGGCCTTGCGGCACCGCTTGTTTCTGAATTTCGAAGGTCAGGCGGCGGGCGTGGCGACGGATCGGATCATTGAAGACATTTTGGCGGCGCTGGAGGGAGCGCAATGACATCTTCCCTCCTGCCTCCGTCTCTGCTGCCCCGGTTGGAACGGTTGTCGATCGCCTCCCGGAGGAGAATCCGGGGAACGCTGCAGGGCAAACGGCGCTCCAGCCGCTTCGGAAGCTCCCTCGAATTTGCCGATTATCGCGAATACGCGCCCGGAGACGATATCAGGCGCTTTGACTGGAGCGTTTATTCGCGTACGGGCCGCCCTTTTGTCCGTCAATATTGGGATGAGCAGGAGCTGCGGATCAACCTGTATGTGGATATTTCCGCATCGATGGATTTCGGCGGCGGTTCGGAGCGGCGCGCCGAAACCGGGCAGGCGCCGGAGAACAAGCTGCTGTACGCTAAGCGGTTGGCCGCTTCCGTCGGTTATATGGCGCTGGCCGGCGGCGATGTGGTGCAGGCGGCCGCTTTTTCGGAAGAGATCAAGGGCAAGCTGCCGCCGCTGCGGGGAAAGGCTTCCGCTTTCAGGCTGTTCTCGTTCCTGCAGGAGATGGGGCCGGCCGGACCGGGGGATCTGAGAGGGGCGCTGCGGCAGCCGGGAGCGCTTCCCGCGCAGCCGGGAATGACCTGGATATTTTCGGATTTGTGGCTGGAGAGCGGGGCCGAGGGGCTTGCGGAGACGTTGGCTTTTTTTCAGGCGGCCGGGCAGGAGATCGTACTCGTCCACGTGCTGTCGGAAGCAGAGCTTCGTCCTGCGCTCAGCGGAGACTTGCGGCTCCTCGACAGCGAGCTTGGGACCGGCAAAGAGATTGCGTTAACCGGCAAAATCCTGGACAGGTACGGGCGCGAGCTGGATGAGTACTTCAAGGAAATCGGCCGCTTTTGCGGCGGGCGCGGGATTCGTTATGTGGTTGCCCCAACCGATGTGCCGCTTGAGCAAGGGATTGTGAAAATGATGGACAAGGCGGGAACAACCGGGGGGAAGTAGCCGATCGGACCAAGGTCGCGGCCTCTTTTTGTCTCATCAATGATCCGGGACGCCGCTCGTGATTTGTTGCGGTATGTTAGATCATCAACGTGGGGGGATGAAGTCATGGGGGTATTGGATTGGTCGGGACTGTGGTTTGGCCTTGCGCTTCCGGCGATCGTACTGATGTATCTGTTTAAACGAAAATATATCGATACGCTCGTGCCCAGCCATTTGCTGTGGAACCGCGTGCTGCGCAACATCGAAGCCAACCGTCCGTGGCAGAAGCTCCAGAATCGGCTGCTGCTCTGGCTGCAGCTGCTCGTCGCCGCTTTGCTCGTATTTGCGCTGATGCAGCCTTTCGTGTGGACCTCCGGCAGCCGTACCGGACATGCGGTCATCGTCGTCGACACGTCAGCCAGCATGAGCGCAGCTTGGGGCGGCGGAGAGGCGGAGAACAAACCGGGCTCCCGCCTGGACCGGGCCAAGGAACAATTGCGCTCGCGCATTGGCGCTTTGGGAACGGGGGCGGAAATCACTTTGGTGAGATTGGGCCGCGAGCCGGAGGTGCTGTTGTCCCGGGAGCGGGACCGAAGCGCACTGAACCGGGCGGTCGACGGGCTTGCCCCCGATTACGGGCAAGCGGCATACCGCGAGACTTTGTCGCTTGCGGAAGCCTTGACGCGGGACGATCCGGAAGCGAGCGTCATCGTATATACGGATGGCCGCTGGCCCGAACGTACCGATGATCTCGCGGCGGGCGGCGTACCGGTTGAGATCGCAGCCGTGAACGAAGGAGCGGAAGCGAACGCGGCCGTTGAGCAATTCGGGGTAAAGCACGGCGGCGGTCGCCAAGACATGGTTGCGGGTACAGCTGTGGTGCGGAATTACCGGAATGTCTCCATCCAGGCCAATCTGGATTTGTTTGGCGACGGGAAGCTGCTCGCCTCCAAGCAAATTACGGTGGAAGGCGGAAAAAGCCTGCTGGTTCCGTTCGATGAATTGCCCTCGGCGGACGTATACCGGCTCAGCTTAAGCCCCGAGGACGACTATGCGCCCGACAACGAAGCCTTTGCTTTTCTCGAGAGTGGAGATGAGCCGGACATCCTGTTCATCTCCCCCGGGAATCTGTTTCTGGAGAAGGCGCTGCAGTTGTCCGGGGCCCGCGTTACCCGGATGAATACAGTCCCGGCCGGAACGGATGAAGCCGCAGCGGCGGGGCGGCCGGCTTTGCCCGGGATTAAGCCGGATCTGATCGTGATCGACGGTGCTCCTCCTGCGTTTCTGCAGGGGGAACCGTGGGCTGCGCTGCTTCGTCAAACGCCGCTGTGGACCTGGGGAGGCGATGGAAAAAAAGCGGCTCTGGCCAGCGGGGAAGTGAAGCCGGTCAATCACCCGGTCACCCGTTATTTATCGTTCACGACTCCGCCAACGGGCGAACTTCTCGATCAAGAGGTTCCGGCATGGGGGAAACCGATTTTGGAGATCGGAGGACAGCCGGCGGCATATGCCGGGACGGAAGCCGGGCGGAAAAGGCTGGCGTTTCTGTTTGCGCTTGAAGACAGCGATTTGCCGCTGCGCCCGGAATTTCCGATCCTGGTGAGCAATGCCGTAAAATGGCTGCAATCCGGTCAAGCGGCCGGGCTCGGCCGCTTGACGGCGGGAACCGAGGTCGATATTCCCGTCCCTGCGGAGGCGGAGCAGGCCACCTGGGTTCCTGTTGACGGTTATGCTTTGCGATCCGGCACGGCGAAGCTTCCCGCAGCGCGCAAGATGGGCCGCGTGGCCTCCCGGCAGACCTCCCCGGGAATCCCGGGATTGTGGCGCTTTGAGATGCAAGGAGCTGACGGCGAGAAGCTTGCGGCTTATCAGCTTGAGGTTGCCGCCGATCCTGCGGAATCGGGCATTCCCGGGGGAGGGCAGCCGTTTCCGATTGGATTTTCCGGCGATTCGGCGGCACCGGCGGACAGCCATGGGTCTGAGGACGCCGTTGGTTTCAAAGAAGCTGAGCATAGCAAGCCATCGGGCGCTTCGCCGCCGCAATCGCGGCAATCGCTTGTGCCGCTGGCGGCTCTGCTGGCTTTGATGGTGATTTTGGCGGAGTGGGGGGTGTATCAGCGTGGGCGTTCGATTTGATCATCCCTGGTTTCTGCTGCTCCTTGTGCCGCTGGCGGCCGGTGTGCTCTACGCCTATCGCTCCGACTTTAGATTAAGCGGGGGGCGCCGGAAGCTGGCGGTCGGTTTGCGCGCGGCGATCCTGGTGCTGCTGGCAGCGGTGCTGGCCGGCGTCCAGACGTACACTTTGGTGAAGGACAAGGAAGTCGTGATTTTGACGGACCGCTCCGCCAGCATGCCGGAGACGGGGCCCGTTAGCGAGTGGATTGAGCGGGCCGGGGAAGGAAAAGCAGCGGGAGACCGGGTAGGCATCGTAGTTGCCGGGCTGAACGCCGCAGTGGACAAAAGTCTGGATACGCAATCCGTCTCCGAAGATGGCCTGAAGGCGGCGGTTCATCCCGATTTTACCAACCTGGAGCAGGGCTTGGAACTATCCGGCAGCTTGTTCGGAGGACGGGGAAACCAAAGGATCATTTTGATTTCCGATGGCGAAGAAAACGTAGGCGATGCGCTAAAAGCGGCCAGTCTGCTGAAGGAGCGGGGGATTGCCGTCGATGTGCTGCCCGTTCCCGTCAAAGAGCGGAAGGATGCGTCCGTCGAGGAGTTTCAGGTGCCCGGGAAACTGTATCAGGCGGAATCGTTTGCCTTTGAAGTACTGATTCGCAGCACGTTCTCGGGCAGCGCCGAGCTTGGCTTATACGAGGACAACCGCGAGATCGGCCGGCACAAAGTGACTCTGGAGCGCGGGGACAACCGCTTCACGCTGCAGGGGTTGGCGCAAAAGCAGGGGATGCACCGCTATCGGGCGGAGATTTTCGCGGACGGCGACGAGCAGTCGGCCAACAACGCGAACTATGCGTTTACACGGGTCGCCGGAAGTCCGAAGGTGCTGATCGTGGAAGGAGCGCGCGGGACGTCCGCCAATCTGGTAAACGCCTTCAAATCCGGTCTGATCGATTACTCCGTGATCGATCCGGGGATGCTGCCTGCGGATTTGACCAAGTATGCCGGCTATGACAGCATCGTCTTTAACAATGTGTCCGCCGAGCGGATTGGCGGGAAGACGATGGAGTTGATCGAGCAGGCGGTCCGCTCCTTTGGCATCGGGTTTGTGATGGTCGGCGGTGAAGACAGCTACGGGATGGGCGGCTATTTCAAAACGCCGATCGAGCAGCTGCTGCCGGTATCGATGGAGCTGGAGGGCAAACGGCAAATCCCTTCCCTCGGCCTGATTCTCGTGATCGACCGGTCGGGAAGCATGGACGGGGACAAATTGAAGCTGGCCAAGGAGGCGGCGCAGCGCACGGTCGAGCTGCTGCGTCCTCAGGATACGGTCGGCGTCGTCGCTTTCGACGATCAGCCTTGGTGGGTGGTCGAACCGCAGAAGCTGGGCGATAAGAAAGACGTGCTGGCGCAAATTAACGGCATTCCGAGCGGAGGCGGGACAAACATCTACCCGGCCGTCGAAGGCGCGCTGAACAAGCTGCTGGATGTCCAGGCGCAGCGCAAGCACTTGATTCTGCTGACCGACGGGCAGTCGGCCGCGGATTCGGGATACGGCGCGCTGCTCGAAACGATGAATAGCTCGAAAATCACGCTGTCCACGGTCGCGGTGGGGGAAGACGCGGATGCGGCGTTGCTGCAGTCGCTGGCTCAGGAGGCCAAAGGCCGGTACTATCCGGTAACGGATGCCACGACACTGCCGGCGATCTTTAGCCGGGAGGCCGCCATGGTCGCCCGAACGTACATTGTGGACAAGCCGTTTGTGCCGGCCCTGGTGTCCCCGGGGGATTGGGGCAAATGGTTCGCGGGCGGGGTGCCGAAAATTTACGGTTATGTGGCCGCAACGCCTAAAGCGACGGCTCAAACGGTGCTGTCCAGCCCCGAGCCGGACCCGCTGCTGGTTAGATGGCAGTACGGCTCCGGCCGCAGCGTGGCCTGGACCAGCGATCTGACCGGAAAATGGTCGCGGGATTGGGTGAATTGGCCGTCCTATGCCGGCTTGTTCACAGAAATGGTGAAATGGACGTTTCCGCAGTTTTCGGCGTCTCCTTTTGAGGTAAACACGACGATTCGCGGGAACGAGGTTCAATTTGAGGTTACCGCCGAGGATGAAGCTCCTCCGGAAGAGCTTGAAGCGGTGGTCAGCGGCGAAAATCTGCGGGAGGAGCGGGTGCCGCTGGCCCAAACCTCGCCGGGGGTTTACCGGGGAACGATGCCAGCCGATGAACCCGGTTCGTTCCTCGTTCATCTGCAGGGCCAAAGCGAAGGGGAACAGGTGGATGGTGGGACCGGCACCGGTTTTGTCATCCCTTATTCCCCGGAGTACCGGCTGCCGAGCGGGGCGCCGCCGGACACGCTGCGGAAGATTGCGGACAGCACGGGGGGCCGCGTGCTGGATTGGAACAAGCCCGAAGCGGCCTTTCAATTTGCGGCCAAGCCTTACCCGTCGCCGCATGATCTGCAGCGGCCGCTGCTGGCGGCAGCGCTGCTGCTATGGCTCGCGGACATCGCGATCCGCCGCCTTGCGCTGCCGTGGGACCGCATGGCGGCGGCGCTGGTGCGCGCCGCCATGCCTTGGCGCCGCCGCGCGCCGGGCACCGCGGCGGACGGGGCCGCGCCCGGCGCGTCCGCGGAGGCGGACGCCGGGCTGGCCCGGCTCGCGGCGCGCAAGTCGCGCGCGGCCGCGTTTTACGGCGGGGCAGGCGCCCGCCGCGGCGGCGCTGTCGGCGAGAATGCCGCCGACAGGGCGCCAGCGGCGCCTGCCCCGCCGGCCCGCCCTCCGCGCAGCGGGGCGGGCGGGGGCCAGGGGCCCGCGAGCGAGGCGCCGCGGGCCGAAGCGCCGGCTCCCCCGCGGGAGGGAGCCGGTTCGGCGCCTGCCGGCCCGCCGCAGGACAGCGGGCCGGGGGCTTCGCCGCTTGGCCGTCTGCTAGAGGCCAAGCGGCGAAGCAGGCGTTAGCCTTCCCTTTAGTTTCGTAACATAAATGGGAGGTCACGTAGCGCTTGGCTGGGATTAGTAGCTATGATGAACGTAAACAAAAGACAGCCCTCCATATTGCTACATCTCGTAGGTTAAAATGGATAGTGAAAACCAAACCATTTCAGAGCTACATAGCAAAGGAGAGCTGATACTATGCAGTCTACCACAAAATTCGTCGGTTTAGATGTATCCAAAGAAAAAATTTCGGTTGCTATTGCAGATGCAAGCGGTGAAACTCCTCGCTATTACGGGAGCATTCCTCACACTCCGGCGGCGCTGCGCAAGCTGATCAAAGAACTGGGACCGGCCGAAACGCTATCGTTTTGTTATGAGGCAGGTCCGACAGGTTACGAAACCTATCGCTGGATCACCTCCATGGGAGCCCATTGCGTTGTCATTGCTCCGTCGCTTATTCCCAAACGCCCTGGTGATCACGTGAAGACGGATCGACGGGACGCCGAGCAGCTTGCCCGTCTGTTTCGTGCAGGAGAATTGACTCCTGTCTACGTCCCGGAGCGGGAAGACGAGGCTTTGCGGGAGTTGGTTCGCGCCCGGGAGGCCGCCAAAGAGGACGCGCATCGGGCACGCCAGCGGATATTGAAGTTCCTGCTCCGCCATCAAATCGAACCGCCGGCTACGATAAAGCGTCGTTGGACCCGGAAGTACCGTTCCTGGCTGGAGCAACTGACATTCCCTTATGAGCCCATGCAAGTAGCCTTCGACGAGATGCTCCATACCTTAAATGAGATCGAGCAGCGGATGGGGCGTTTGGAAAAAGCCTTGGTTCAGCAAGCCACGGTCGGCTCCAAGGCAACTCTGATTCGGGTGCTTCAGTCCCTGCGTGGGATTGGACTACTGACGGCCGTCACTCTAGCTGCTGAGATCGGTTCATTTACTCGCTTCCGCTCCCCGGCCCAACTCATGGCGTATTTAGGGTTGGTTCCTCGTGAGAGTTCAACCGGCCTGAGTACTCGGCGCGGAAGTATGACCAAAGCCGGTAACGGGCGCTTGCGCCGATCCTTGGTGGAATCCGCCTGGAGCTACCGTCATCGGCCTGCGGTGAAAGGAGATCTCGCCAAGCGTTTGGATGGCATGCCGGCCGATATACAACTGTTGTCGTGGAAAGCGCAAGAAAGATTGCATTACAAATACCGTCATCTCATTTTTGGAAAGAACAAACACAAAAATGTGGCCGTAGGCGCGGTGGCCAGGGAGCTAACCGGGTTCATATGGGCTGTTGCTCGAACGGTGGAACAACCGGTGGCTAACTAACGCCCCTTCCGTCCCCTTTGGGGAGACGCAGGGAGCGTTGCCCCCTGCACCCCCACACTCGCCGTGAGGCGTTCCTCATTTCCAATGAGGAATAGGAAAAGTGTTGATTTGAACCTAACCGCTTGTCAAGAAAAGCGCTTGACAAGCTCACGCCTGAGCACGAGGCCCGGGAGCAAACGAAGGTTCCGGGAGAGAATTTGCGTCAACCGTTTGCACTAGGTGAGTAACTGAACGTGCGCTTCTAGCTTGCAAGAGCTCTCCTTGACGAAGGCATAACATGTGGTACCAACCCACGGATAGCAGCGTGCCGACCGTCGCTCGCATTTTTGCTCTCGCGCCACGTGCTCAGGCACCTCTCACACGGAGGGCTTGACAAAAACGTTCATAGCAACGGATGTAATAGTCGCTATTTTGCCAAAAAAGCCCGTTTCTAAATTTTAACGGTTGTGAGCGGTGTTATCTGCTCAAATCTGAGCCCAAATCGCCGGGTTTTAGCTAAATAAGCGCTATGGCAACCGTTAGAATTTGAAAACGGCGATATTAGAGCAAATAGCGGCTGTGGCAACCGTTAGAATGTGGTGGCGAGAAATTGTATCTTGTCGGATTTAATGCAGGCGCTAGTGCCGTTAGAATGGAAAACCCCTTGATTATGCCGTATTAGCGTCGCTCACAACCGTTGCTATGAACGTTTTTGTCAAGCCCTCCGTGTGAGAGGTGCCTGAGCACGTGGCGCGAGAGCAAAAATGCGAGCGACGGTCGGCACGCTGCTATCCGTGGGTTGGTACCACATGTTATGCCTTCGTCAAGGAGAGCTCTTGCAAGCTAGAAGCGCACGTTCAGTTACTCACCTAGTGCAAACGGTTGACGCAAATTCTCTCCCGGAACCTTCGTTTGCTCCCGGGCCTCGTGCTCAGGCGTGAGCTTGTCAAGCGCTTTTCTTGACAAGCGGTTAGGTTCAAATCAACACTTTTCCTATTCCTCATTGGAAATGAGGAACGCCTCACGGCGAGTGTGGGGGTGCAGGGGGCAACGCTCCCTGCGTCTCCCCAAAGGGGACGGAAGGGGCGTTAGTTAGCCACCGGTTGTTCCACCGTTCGAGCAACAGCCCATATGAACCCGGTTAGCTCCCTGGCCACCGCGCCTACGGCCACATTTTTGTGTTTGTTCTTTCCAAAAATGAGATGACGGTATTTGTAATGCAATCTTTCTTGCGCTTTCCACGACAACAGTTGTATATCGGCCGGCATGCCATCCAAACGCTTGGCGAGATCTCCTTTCACCGCAGGCCGATGACGGTAGCTCCAGGCGGATTCCACCAAGGATCGGCGCAAGCGCCCGTTACCGGCTTTGGTCATACTTCCGCGCCGAGTACTCAGGCCGGTTGAACTCTCACGAGGAACCAACCCTAAATACGCCATGAGTTGGGCCGGGGAGCGGAAGCGAGTAAATGAACCGATCTCAGCAGCTAGAGTGACGGCCGTCAGTAGTCCAATCCCACGCAGGGACTGAAGCACCCGAATCAGAGTTGCCTTGGAGCCGACCGTGGCTTGCTGAACCAAGGCTTTTTCCAAACGCCCCATCCGCTGCTCGATCTCATTTAAGGTATGGAGCATCTCGTCGAAGGCTACTTGCATGGGCTCATAAGGGAATGTCAGTTGCTCCAGCCAGGAACGGTACTTCCGGGTCCAACGACGCTTTATCGTAGCCGGCGGTTCGATTTGATGGCGGAGCAGGAACTTCAATATCCGCTGGCGTGCCCGATGCGCGTCCTCTTTGGCGGCCTCCCGGGCGCGAACCAACTCCCGCAAAGCCTCGTCTTCCCGCTCCGGGACGTAGACAGGAGTCAATTCTCCTGCACGAAACAGACGGGCAAGCTGCTCGGCGTCCCGTCGATCCGTCTTCACGTGATCACCAGGGCGTTTGGGAATAAGCGACGGAGCAATGACAACGCAATGGGCTCCCATGGAGGTGATCCAGCGATAGGTTTCGTAACCTGTCGGACCTGCCTCATAACAAAACGATAGCGTTTCGGCCGGTCCCAGTTCTTTGATCAGCTTGCGCAGCGCCGCCGGAGTGTGAGGAATGCTCCCGTAATAGCGAGGAGTTTCACCGCTTGCATCTGCAATAGCAACCGAAATTTTTTCTTTGGATACATCTAAACCGACGAATTTTGTGGTAGACTGCATAGTATCAGCTCTCCTTTGCTATGTAGCTCTGAAATGGTTTGGTTTTCACTATCCATTTTAACCTACGAGATGTAGCAATATGGAGGGCTGTCTTTTGTTTACGTTCATCATAGCTAGAACATTTCTTAGTTTTCGAGTTTTACTGAAAAACAGAATTAAAAGGGCGATCTTTGCTTTTATCAATCTATCGGTGTTTTTAGGAGTGTACCTCCTTAATAAGGATTGGCCATAACCAGGTTTAGCTCCTTTGAGTAATAGGCCGTATAGAAGGTCCTTTTCTCTAAAGGGGCTTTTTTTATTTAATGGTGACGTTTCGAGGGGGGAGATTGCCGCCTGCATGAAAGAGCGGCAAAAATGATTACAAAGTAATTTCGAGTGAACACCTTGGGAATAATGATATGGTAATGGGTTACAAATGATGATACAATAAATAAAGTCAAAATGATTTTTTCAATTTGATTGTTTTGTAATCGCAAAGTTAAGTTTTCATGGTTTTCAAGGATCTTTTGATGATTAAGGAGGAAAATGAATGCCAATTTCAGAGAACAACACGATCGATAATTTGTCGATTACGACGATTCGGACGCTGGCGATCGACGCGATCGAAAAGGCGAAGTCCGGCCATCCCGGCATGCCGATGGGGTCCGCACCGATGGGTTACCAGCTGTTTGCCAAAACGATGAACCATAACCCGGACGTTCCGAATTGGATCAACCGCGACCGCTTCGTCTTGTCCGCCGGACACGGCTCGATGCTGCTGTACAGCCTGCTGCATCTGTGCGGGTATGATCTGCCGATGGAAGAAATCAAGCAGTTCCGCCAATGGGGCAGCAAAACGCCGGGCCACCCGGAATTCGGACATACTCCGGGCGTAGACGCCACGACGGGACCGCTGGGCCAAGGTCTGGCGATGGCCGTCGGCATGGCTTTGGCGGAAACGCAGCTTGCGGCGACTTACAATAAAGGCGATCTGAAAGTCGTCGACCACTATACTTACGGCATTTGCGGCGACGGCGACCTGATGGAAGGCGTGGCCAGCGAAGCGGCTTCTTTGGCCGGCCACCTGAAGCTGGGCAAATTGATTTTCCTGTACGACTCCAACGATATTTCGCTCGACGGCAAGCTGAACCTGAGCTTCTCGGAGAACGTAAGACAGCGCTTCGATGCTTACGGCTGGCAAACGCTGCTCGTTAAGGACGGCAACGATCTGGCCGCGATCGAAGCGGCGATCGAAGAGGCCAAACGCGATACGGAGCGCCCGACGCTGATCGAAGTGAAGACGATCATCGGCTACGGCAGCCCGAACAAGCAGGGCAAAGGCGGCCACGGCGGTACGCACGGCTCCCCGCTGGGGGCGGAAGAAGCCCAATTGACGAAAGAGTTCTATAAATGGGTCTATAAAGAAGACTTCTATGTCCCTGAAGAAGTGCGCGAGCATTTTGCCAAAGTCAAAGAACGGGGCATCGCTACTTACAAAGCTTGGCAAGAAACGTTCGCCCAATATAAATCCCAATATCCGGAGCTTGCGGCTCAATTCGAACGCGCGGTAGCCGGGGATTTGCCGGCAGGCTGGGATGCGAAGCTGCCGAAATACGGCGCTTCGGATAAGGCGGTATCGACCCGCGTCGCTTCCGGCAACGCGCTGAACGGCCTGGCGCCGAACGTACCGCAGCTGCTTGGCGGCTCCGCTGACCTGGAAAGCTCGACGATGACGCATCTGAACGACCTTGCCATGTACACGCCGGAAACCCGCGACGGCCGCAACCTGTACTTCGGCGTTCGCGAATTCGGCATGGCCGCGGCCATGAACGGAATTATGCTGCACGGCGGTTTGAAAGTGTTCGGCGGCACGTTCTTCGTATTTACCGACTACTTGCGTCCGGCGGTGCGTTTGTCGGCCCTGATGAAGCTGCCGGTAACTTACGTGCTGACGCACGACAGCATCGCCGTCGGCGAAGACGGCCCGACCCACGAGCCGATCGAACAGCTCGCTTCCCTGCGCATCATTCCGGGCCTGACGGTCATCCGTCCTGCCGACGGCAACGAAACCTCCGCAGCCTGGGCTTATGCGGTTGAGAACAAAGCGAATCCGGTAGCGCTCGTATTAACCCGCCAAAACCTGCCGATTCTCGAGAACACGGCAGAGCTGGCGCGCGACGGCGTAAAACGCGGCGGCTACGTCGTATCCGACGCGAAGGACGGCAAGCCGGTGGCGCAGATCATCGCGACGGGCTCCGAAGTGCAGCTGGCGGTTAAAGCGCAAGCCGCGCTGGCCGAAGAAGGCATTCACGTCCGCGTCATCAGCCTGCCGAGCTGGGATCTGTTCGACCAGCAGGATCAAGGGTACAAAGACTCCGTCATCCTGCCGAACGTCAAAGCCCGCGTCGCCGTGGAAATGGCGCATCCGTTCGGCTGGGAACGTTACGTCGGCGAAAGCGGAACCGTGCTTGGCATCGATAAATTCGGCGCGTCCGCTCCCGGAGACAAAGTTATCGCCGAATACGGCTTCACCATCGAAAACGTCGTTAAGCACGTAAAAGCGCAATTGAACAAATAATCTCGGCGGCCGGGTCGCGAAGGGAGAGGGGAACGTGGCGCAGCAATTGCAAAATGTTACCGTAGAGAAGAACGCCAATATTTATTTTGACGGCAAAGTGACCAGCCGGACCGTATGGCTTCAGGACGGCAGCAAATTGACGCTGGGGATCATGCTCCCCGGGGAATACGAGTTCGGAACGGATTCGCTGGAAGTGATGGACATTTTGTCCGGGGACCTGAAGGTCCTGCTTCCGGGCGAAACATTGTGGAGAGAAATCAGCGGCCGCGGAACGTTTACCGTTCCCGCCAAGTCTTCCTTCAAGCTGGAAGTGCGGAGCGTCACGGATTACTGCTGCTCGTACGTCTAGCGGCGGGTGCGCGCATGCCGCAAAAAGCAAATAAAAAGGCAGGTTAACAGCGTTATGGCGCTGTACCTGCCTTTTTACAAATATCGTGGAGAGTCCGATCGACCGTTACACCTTTTTATCGCCGATTTTTTGGCCGATCCAAGCCTCGTAGAGCTTCACGACGGAGGAGAGGTCCTCTTCGCCGAAGCCTTGCGTTTCGCCCGCCTGGAACAGGCTTTTGGCCTGGTTCAGCATCGGCGCGGGAATGCCCGAGCCGTCGGTCAGCGCCGAGGCCAGCTTGAGGTCCTTGAGCATCAGCGCCAGGGAGAACTGGTTGGAAAAATCGTGTTCGATGATTTTCCGGCCTTTCAGCTCGGCCGCTTTGCTGCCCGCGGAACCGAGCTGCACCAGCTCCAGGAACAGGCCGGCGGGCAGGCCGGATTTGGCGGCGATGGCGAAGCCTTCGGCGAGCGCCAAGTTGTTGATGCCGACGATGGTGTTATGGGCCAGCTTGGCCACCGCGCCGCTGCCGTTTTCGCCCATATGCAGCACCTTTTGGCCCATCGTCTCAAAGATATCCATGACCTCGGCCAGCGTATCGGCCGGCCCGCCGACCATAAAGACGAGCGTGCCGGCGATGGCGGCCGGCGAGCTGCCGGTGACCGGCGCGTCGAGAAAAGCTCCGCCCAGCACGGAAATCTGCTGCGCCAGCTGTTTTACGAGCGCGGGCGAGATCGTGGAGCAGTCGATGACTTTAGTCCCGGGGCGCAGGCCGGCAAGCACGCCTTCGGGCCCTTCGTAAACGGCGGCGATGGAGGCGTCGTTGCTGACCATCGTGATGACGACGTCGGCGGCGGCAGCGGCTTCCTTCGGCGAGGCGGCCACGGCGGCGCCTTGTTCGGCGAGAGCAGCGGCTTTGGACGCGGTGCGGTTGTAGACGGCAACCTCATAGCCCTGCTTCAGCAGGTTGGAGGCCATCGGAGCGCCCATCGTGCCCAGTCCGATAAATCCGATTTTTTTCATAAACGATCACCTTTCAAGAAAAATTGAACAGCATTTAATTATTTTAGCATAGAGGGCCTAAAACCTGTATAATGTGCCCTTGTTTTCGCTGGAAATTTACAGTATCCTAGGTTTAAGTTATTTGAGAGGAAAGTTCAGCTCAAGACGTTAAAATGATCACGCCTCAGCTTTTGAATGTTGCCTCTTAGGATAGGAAAGTGGGTTAAATAAATAGACGGAGGTATTTTCAAACATGTCGAAAAAAGTAACCTTTGACTACAGCAAAGCCCTGCAATTTGTCGGACAGCATGAAGTGGATTATCTTGCCGAGCAGGTCCGAACGGCTCATGAGCAGTTACATAACGGTACGGGGGCCGGGGCCGACTTTCTGGGATGGATCAACCTTCCGACCGAATACGATAAGGAAGAGTTCGCCCGCATTAAGAAGGCGGCAGCCAAGATCCAAAGCGATTCCGACGTGCTGATCGTCATCGGCATCGGCGGCTCCTACCTGGGCGCGCGCGCGGCGATCGAATCGCTGTCCCATTCGTTCTATAATATTTTGCCGAAGGACAAGCGCAAAACGCCGGAAATTTATTTTGCCGGCAACAACATCAGTTCGACTTACGTAAATCACCTGCTGGAGCTGATCGAAGGCAAGGATTTCTCCGTCAATGTTATCTCCAAATCGGGAACGACAACGGAACCGGCGATCGCTTTCCGGATTTTCCGCGCGGCCCTGGAGAAGAAATACGGCAAGGAAGAAGCGCGCAAACGGATCTACGCCACGACCGACCGTGCCAAAGGCGCTCTTAAGAAGCTGTCCGACGAGGAAGGTTATGAAACGTTCGTCATTCCGGACGACGTGGGCGGACGTTACTCCGTGCTGACGGCCGTCGGCCTGCTCCCGATCGCGACCGCCGGCATCAGCATCGACGAAATGATGCAAGGCGCGGCGGACGCGGCCAAAGAGTTCAGCAACCCGAACCTGGCCGAGAACGCCAGCTACCAGTACGCGGCCGTCCGCAACGCTTTGTACCGCAAAGGCAAAGTGACGGAAATTCTCGTGAACTACGAGCCTTCCCTGCACTATGTGTCGGAATGGTGGAAGCAGCTGTACGGTGAAAGCGAAGGCAAGGACTTTAAAGGGATATTCCCGGCATCGGTCGACTTCTCCACGGACCTGCACTCCATGGGGCAGTTTATCCAGGAAGGCAACCGGAATATTTTCGAGACGGTCATTCAGGTGACGGAAGTGCCGAGCCACATCACGATCGAATCCGATCCGGCCGATTTGGACGGGCTGAATTTCCTGGCCGGCAAAACGCTCGATTTCGTGAATAAGAAGGCGTTCCAAGGCACCTTGCTCGCACATACGGACGGACAGGTTCCGAACCTGGTCGTCAACGTGCCTGATTTGACGCCGTATTCGTTTGGCTACCTCGTGTACTTTTTTGAGAAAGCCTGCGGCATCAGCGGTTACCTGCTGGGCGTCAATCCGTTCGACCAGCCGGGCGTTGAGGCCTACAAGAAAAACATGTTTGCGCTTCTCGGCAAACCGGGATACGAAAAGGAAAAGGCCGCACTGGAAGCAAGACTTTCCGAATAACGGCTTTTCGGAAGCAGGTCCCCTTTTCGAAGGAAAGATACAGCGCCAGGAAGCAGTTCGCCGCATGTTTCGGCCGGGCTGCTTCTTGGCACATTCATAAGGATGGATTCATATGCTGGAACGGTATAAGACGGTTCGAAGAGCCGGCGAGAAAGAAATCGTCATCAAGAAATCGAGGTTTATCGGACACGTCAGGCCGGTGGAAACGGAAGACGAAGCGATAGCTTTTATTGAGGAAATCAAGAAAAAGCACTGGAACGCCACGCATAATTGTTCCGCTTATATGATCGGCGAGCGGGATGAAATCCAGAAGCAGTCGGATGACGGGGAGCCGAGCGGCACCGCCGGCAAGCCCATTTTGGAAGTAATCAAAAATCAGGGCCTCAAAAACGTCGCCATCGTCGTTACCCGGTATTTTGGCGGCATCATGCTGGGGGCCGGAGGTCTCATCCGCGCTTATACGGACGGGGCGGTTGCGGCGATCGAAGCGGGGGAAGCCATAACCCGGGTACTGCACCAGGAAGTGTTTGTGGAACTGGAATATACTTGGCTGGGCAAGGTGGAAAATGAGCTGCGAAACCGTGGAATCCGTACGGGGGATACGGTGTTTGCGGATAAGGTGACGCTCTGCTGTCTGCCGCTTCATCATGAAGCGCAGGCCTTCATCGCTTGGATGACGGATCTGACGGGGGGACAAGCGCTGATGGCGGAAGGTGACCAGGTTTACTTTATCGAAGGGGAATAACGCCTATGGCAAGAAGAGCAGTAGATCAGGAGTTGTCGAGAGAAAGAATTATGGAAGCGGCCCGGCATTTATTCATTACAAAAGGGTACCGCGGAATTTCCATGCGGAGCATCGGTCAGCATTTGGGTTACAGTCACGGCTCGTTGTATTATCACTTCAAGGAAAAAGCCGAATTATTTTACGCTATCGTGGTCAAGGATTTCGAATCTTTAGCCCATCTGTGCGAGCAGGTGGCCAAACGTCCGCCTGCGGAGGGTTTGACCAAGACTGAGCAGCTGATGCTGGAATTCATCAAGTTCGGCTTGGAGCATCCGCACCAATACGAAATCATGTTCATGCTGAGGGATGAGGAAATATTGGCGTATTGCCGCAGCGAGCAAACCAAATGCTTTAACATGTTCGAATCCATCGTTCGCAGTTTTTTGCAGGAGGAAAAGCACCCGCTGGAAGACAATCCGTCTCTTCCGCTCAGCATGTTTTTGGGGATGCATGGATTTATCTCTTACTACATCCAGGATCGGCTGACCTTTGAGGAAATCAAGCCCGCAGCGGTGGCCCATGTGAAAATTTTGAGTCACAGCTGTTACCGGATAACGTCATGAGGCGTTTTTGTTTTAAATTAACGCTTTAATCATTTACACTATCATAGCATCAATACTTTATAACATTACTTTACAAAACCGGTGGACGTGAAATGAACCAGCTCATTTCGCAAGCAGCCGGTTTTATTTTTTGCCATAAAAATGTTTCTCATAGCGCTTGGCCTTAGCCCATTTACGGATTGACGGAAGGCCAGGGGTTTGGTAATCTATCCATATATATAAAGCCGAGTATTTACATCAGAATAGACATAATGAAGGGGTTCATGTTTTTTCGGGAAACGGTTTGACGGCACGGGTGGCTTGCGGAATCTGGAAAGGATGTGGCTTTACATGCATGTTGAAGTACGAAATCTGGATAAACATTTCGGCGCTTTTCATGCCGTACAAAATGTCAGCTTCGGGATCGAGAAGGGGCAGCTGATCGGTTTGCTGGGGCCCAGCGGCGGCGGCAAAACGTCGATTTTGCGGATGCTGGCCGGACTGGAGCAGCCGGATGCGGGGGAGATTCTGTTTCATGGAAAACGGGTGAACGAACTCGCTCCCCAGGAACGGGGCATCGGTTTCGTATTCCAAAGTTACGCTTTATTTAAGCATATGACCGTTTTTGATAATATTGCCTTTGGCCTGCAGGTTAAAAAAGCACCTAAAGCGGAGGTGCGGGGCAGGGTGATGGAGCTTGTCGAGCTGACCGGGCTCAAGGGCTTTGAGAGCCGTTATCCGCATCAGCTGTCCGGCGGGCAGCGGCAGCGGGTCGCTTTTGCCCGCGCTTTGGCACCCCAGCCGCAGCTGCTCCTGCTTGACGAGCCGTTTGCGGCAATCGACGCGAAAATCCGCCAGGAGCTCCGTTCCTGGCTGCGGGAGCTGATCGAGCGGGTTGGCATTACGTCCATTTTCGTCACCCACGACCAGGACGAAGCGATCGAAGTGGCTGATGAAATCATGATCATTAACCAGGGACGCCTCGAGCAAAAAGGCACGCCCTGGGATATTTACAAGGAGCCGCAAACCCCGTTTGTCGCCTCGTTTATCGGGCAATCGACTTTGGTCGAGCGGGCGGCCGACCTCAAAGGGTTTGAGGAAGAAAGCGGCGGACCCGGGACGCGTGCGCTGATCCGGCCGGAATACATCGAGGTGGGAGCCGAACATGAGTTTACGCTGCTTTCCGCTACGGCTCCGGGGATCGTGAAGCACCTGCATTTCCGCGGCAGCGAATGGCTGGTGGAAGTTGAAGTCGGGGGCCACACTTTAACGACCTTCCGCTCGCTGGAAAAAGAGACGCTGAAACCCGGGCAAGAGGTGCGCGTGCTCGTCCACCGGGCTTATCTGTTCAATGACGAGCGCAGCTGGATCTTGGAAAACCCGCTGAAAGGCAACCCGCTTAGCGTCATTATCTGACATTATTCCATTGGAGAAATCCAATAGATTGGCGGATATCAAACGACAAATTGATCTCTCATTGGAAATATCCAATAGAATTCGCTCAAATTGTCCGTTTTATTATCTTGCCGAGCCCATCTATTGGAAATATCCAATCTAGTTGCTGTATTTTCCGTTCAGTTTCTAATCTATTGGATATTTCCAATCAGGCGTCGTACCCTGCCCGCCTAGCAGGCACAAATAGACGGCCCCACACCCGTTAAGAAGCCGGTGTGGGGCCGCCTATTTGCCCGGAAACCGCGTGTTTTTAAGCCGCCATTTCTATTTTGAATATTCCGCACCAAAGTTTCCCGCACACTCCAAACACCTCTACTCCAAACACCTCTACTCCAAATCTATCTATTTCAAATCTATCTGTTCCAAAATTTACACTCTCGAACGCACTTCCTGGCGCATGAACAGCACGTAGGACAGGCCGAAGCAGATCATCGTGGCGGCGAGCAAACCGGTGAGCTGCGGCCAGATCAGCAGCAGGCTTTGCCCCAGCGACAACGGGCTGGCGATCGCCCCGATGAGCTGATCCATCGTCAGCGGCCCCAGCGAGCGGACGCCGGGGGAGAGCATCGTTGTGATCGTCTCCGAAAACAGCTCCGTCGGGGACAGCCGGTTCAGCGTCAGGACAAAGTTCATTTGCCGCAGCTGCACGTCCGCCGCCGCCATTTGCGAAACGGCCGTGGCGCTGTCGATCATATTGATGATCATGCTGTAAAAAATCGTGAAGAACAGCCAGACAGCGATCGAAGAAAGCGCCGAGGTGGCCGCCTGGCGGAAGCGGATCGAGAACAAGATCGACAGGCACAGCCAGAAGCCGATATAGACGACCGCGATCAGCAGGAAGATGAGGATTCGCCCGAATTCCTCCGGCGTCGGCGGATACCCGATCGTCATCAGGCCCAGCCCCATCACCAGAAATCCAAGCGAAAACACCACGATCCCGATCATGAATAGGGATGACACAAACTTGGCTTTGATAAAATCGTCCCGGTAGATCGGCTGCGACAACAGCCGGCCCAAGGTGCCCTTGTTCCGCTCGGAATTGACGGCGTCGAACCCGAGCGTAATGCCGATCAGCGGCCCCAGCCAGGACAGGAAGGTGGCAAAGGACGGCACCGCCAGAGAGGAACTGGTCAGCGTGTACATTTTCAGGAACAAAAAGGTGTCTCCGCCCCCGCTGTCGCTAGTGGCGCTGCCGCCGGCGATCGCGGTGACCGCCGAATAAATCGAGCCGATGCAGGCCAGGACGATGATCCCCATCAGGATGCCGAACCTCCAGCTGTGGAGATGATCGCCGATTTCTTTTTGCACCATCACCCAAAACGAGGAAGAGGAGCGCACCCGGGCGCCGCTTCCGTCTTCCGCATCGCGGCGGGGAAGAAGCTCATGCAGCGTTTTTTGCATCCGCTTCCGTATGTCTTTCAGATGCAGCGTTTCCTTCATGGAGGAAAGGTTCCACGCCATCTTGCCCTTAGGCATCATCGCTCTCCTCTCCTTTCGAAGTATCGATGGTAAATGTCATCCAAACCATACTCTTTGCGCCGGATATACACGAGCTCCGCTTCGGCGCGGATGACGGTTTCGGCGATTTGCGCCGTTAGGTCGCGGCTGCAGACGACCGTCGCGGTAACGCCTTGGTCATGCTCCGCGCCACCCGCCTCCGGATAACGGATTTCCTGCACCCCGTCCAGCTGCTTGATTTGGTCCGCGAGCGCTTCCGGCCAGGTTTTGGTGCCGACCTCGATGTAGGTTTTGCCGTCTTCGTCCAGCTGCTTCGACAACGTTTGGATATCGCCCACGGCAATCAGCTTGCCCTGAACGAACAGGCCAACCCGGTCGCAGATTTGCTGGACCTGATGCAAATGGTGCGAAGACAACAGCACCGTCAGCTTCTCGTCGCGGCTCAGCGAGGAGATCAGCCCCAGCAGCTCGCGGACCCCTTCCGGGTCGATGCCGAGCGTCGGTTCGTCGAGGATGATGACCTCCGGGTTTTTGATCAAAACGTCGGCCAGTCCCAGACGCTGCCGCATCCCGCGGGAGAACGCCCCGACCTTTTTGCCGCTGTGTGCGGTAAGGCCGGTTTTCTCCAGCAGCTCTCCGGCCCGCCGGACGGCTTCTTTTTCCGGAATTCCGTTTAGTCTGGCGGTGTATACCAAATTGTCCAGCGCGGTTCGGTCCTCATAAAAGCCGATGTCGTCAGGGAGGTAGCCGACAATCCGTTTTACGCGGAGCGCTTCACGGGTCGGATCGAGGCCGCAAATCCGGGCGTGCCCGGAAGTCGGCTCGGTCAGCCCCAGCATCATGAGGATCGTTGTCGTTTTGCCGGCGCCGTTCGGGCCAAGCAATCCGAAAATTTCCCCGCGCGAAATGCTCAGGTCGAGGTGGTCTACGGCGGTGGCTTCTCCGTATTTCTTGGTTAACTGGCTGAGCTGCACGACAGGTTGATCATCGGCGGCAACCGCTGTGGGATTCATGCCGGTCACCATCGTTTATCTTCTCCCGTATTTCCGGAACAAATAGTAAATCCCCGCGCAGACGGCCAGTATGATGAGAACTCCCACCCATCCCCATAATACGGACGATTTCACCGTCACCCGCAGATCGGCGTTCGCGCTTTTATTGGCGGAAGAAGCGGTCAGGCTGACGACGTAGTCTCCGGCCAGCGCTTTTTCGCTCGATTTGATCGTGGCCTGGACCTGCTTGCTCTCCCCAGGGGCGATGGCATTGATCGCGGACGGTTCAAAGGAAACCTCCCAGTCGGTTGGCGCGCTCGACGAAAAAGAAAGATCCTGCAGATCGGCCGAACCGGTGTTTTGCACCACAAACGTCAGCTTGCGTTCGGAGCCCGCTCTAACATCCGTGCTGAGGACTTCATTGGATGTCGTAAACTTCATATCGTAGGTACCGGTAACGACCGCTTCGATGCTTGCGTTCGCCGTCGAGTCGCCGCTGGCGGCCGCGATCGGGATGTCGTACGTGCCGGCTTTGATTTGCTCCGGCGGCTTGACCTCGATCGAGATCGTTTTTTCCGCGTTCGGTTCGACTTCCACGGAGGTCACACTGTTGGAATCCGCTTTGAACCGGACGTCCCAGCCTTGCTCGGCCTGGGCGGTTAAGGCGTAGGTTTGTTTTTGCGTCGTCCGGTTCCGCAGCACCGCGCTGTACGTAAACGTGGAGTCGGAATGGCCCTCCATGTTCGCTTGATCCAAGGTCAGCTCCGTTTTGAAGGTGCCTTGCTCCGAGACGTTGACGACGAGCGGAAGCGTAGTCTGATCGGCTTTCAAATTAAAGGCGTAACGGCCCTTATCGACCTTCAGCGGCACTTCCAAGTCCAGGGTAAAAGTTTGCGATTCTCCGGGTTTTACGGCAAGCCGGGAAATGGCCCGCCCGCCTGCGGACATGTCATAGGTCCAGTCCTTGTGCGCGGTCTCCAGCGACAGGCTGGCGGAAGTGGTGGACGACCCGTGGTTGACGAGGTCGATCGAATAAGAGACGGTTTCGCCGGGAGCGGCCGACCACTCGAGATACGGGGTGTACAGCTCCAGCGAGCCGGCTGCGGAAGCTTTGCCCGGGCCGGTCAGAGCGCTGCCCCCGAGCGCGGTAAACAAGATGAGCAGCGTCAGCGACGCTTTTCGAAAAAATAGAAGCATCTCTTTGATCCCCCTATGGTTAAAATGTTATTTCATTAAGGATACGAACGGGAAAACGGGTTGGATTTATTCGCCGGGAAAAAAACTCAACCTAATAATCAGTGTTTGACAATCAAGCAGGCAACCGATTGTGGTAAGAAATGGCGGAAGAGCGTTGAAGGCAAATCAACATCCGTTGTCAGGACGCTTTGCACGATTATCCCGTTTGATCAGGAAGCAGGGAAGAAGATAACTTCAGGTGAAGGAGATATATTTGCGAAAAGTAGATATGTGTTTAGGAGAAGCAGATATGTCTAGGAGAAGCAATGTTCGGGAGAAGCAGTTATGTTCGAGATCATTAGACAGGTTTTGGGGATGAAGGTTTAGGAGAAGTGAAGCAGATCTGACAGGAGGGATAGGGCGAGACACCGGGAAAAATGAAAAGACCGTGATCTTGCTGCAGCCTGAAATCCGTTTGCCGCATCGTCTGTACCGTTCAAGCATTTCTATCAGGCTGCAGCCGCAAGGGGCTGATTCGGTTGGCCCGCGATTAGCCGGCGGTAGGGAAGCACCTGCACCGCCTCACACATGTGCAGCAACTGCTGCCGCATCGTTTCTTCCGCTTCGGACAGGCGCAGCCGGCGGCGTACGGTGTACTCGTTCAGGTACGCCTGCAGATGTTTCAGTCCCAAGGCTCCATACGTACTTTTCAGCGATTCCCACGCCTCTCTCACCACTTTCCGCAAGGGAGTGTACAGCCGAAAGGCCAGAGGGAAGGACTGCACCGTCGATGTACGGACATCCACATGCCCGTTGATGAACGCATCGAGTTCGTGACGGTTCGCCCTTTTTTCGCCTCCCCGCTTATGCGGCAACAGGCGGATTTTGACCTGCTCCGGCTCGCCCGACTCCGTGACCGTGCAGCCGGCTACGACCGCCGAGGCGTACGGATGCGAAAGCTGACACCGGGACGGATTACGCCCATACTGATCGCTGTTCACCTTCACGTCTCCAGAGAGCAGCTCCCGGGCATCGAACTCCCCGGCGGCATGACGTATTTTGTGTAGCACTAACCAGGCGGTCTTGTAGGTGACCTGGATCACCTTGCTCAGCCGCAGCGCCGAGATGCCGCCCTCCAGCAGGAACAACTCCAGCGCCTGAAACCACTTCACCAAGGGGAGATGCGTTCCTTCAAAAATCGTGCCAACCAAAGGCGATGTTTGATGCTTGCACTTTCCGCACTCAAATAAGGGGATATGCCGGGAAGTCAGACGGTTGCACCGGGTGTGAGCGCAGCGCGGGCAGACGAAGCCGCTTGGCCATTTCATCGCGATCAACGCCTCCATGCAGTCCTGCTCGCTGTTAAAACGGCTGCTCAATGGTTGAAGTTCCGTTCCCGTATTGGCTTCCATATCCGCTCGCCCCCGAATCAAGAATGTACGAACATAGGTTCCATTTATTACATTATAGCAAACGTATGTTCCCTTATCAAGCCGAAAATCTCATCTGAACCGCCTCATTTTTTCCTCATCTTTTTTGTTTTTTTCTTCTATTTTTTTGGAACCCTTGCTCTAGCCCCCACCCCCTGGTCCCTGCTCCTGAATGAAGGGGATAATCGTGCAAAGGCAGGCAGCAGGCAAAGACACCAAGACACGAACGCTATAGACAGCCCCTCAGGACAGCCGCCTAAAGTCATCATTTATTTCGTCAAGCAATGATCTCGGTTTTGAGCCGAAAAAAAATTAGGGTTTTCAAAAGGAAGCGTTTTTGGTAAAACGAAAATTAAATAGGAAGAGGAGAACAACTTGCGGGAGGGAAGGGAATGGACCTGCAAAATGAAGAGATGACGCGGCGCCTGCGCGAGATGTGCGGCGGTTCGGTGCAAGCGTTTGATGCGTTTTACGCTGAGTTTTCTCCATTTGTGATGCAGGTGGCCAGCCGTTTGGTCGGAGAACGGATGGAAGCCGAGGATGTTTGCCACGAAGTATTCATCGAAGTGCTCCGCCGAGGCAAAGATTACGATCCGGCCCGCGGCTCGATCAAGGCATGGCTGGCCGTCATGACGCGAAGCCGCAGCCTCGACCGGATGCGGCGCAAGGCACGGTTGGAGTACCCTGGGGATGAGGCGCTGCAGCGGAAAACGGAAGGGGCCGGCGGTTCGGGCGAAGACGAGGTGTTGTCCAGGCTGGAGCGCGAAGCGATCCGCACCGCGATTTATACGCTGCCGGAGCCGCAGAAAAAAGCGATCATGGGCTCCTATTACGCGCTGCAGACCCAGCGCCAAATGTCGGAGGCCTGGAGCGTGCCGATCGGCACGGTGAAATCGTGGGTCCGGTACGGGCTGCACAATTTGCGCAAGCAATTGGAAAAACAGGGCTGGGTAGACCAACTGGAGGGAGGGAATCCGCATGATCGGACGACACATCGATCCTAGCACCAGCGCGGCGAAACGGAAAGAGGACGACCCGGGTACCTGCGTCCGCTTGTATTCGGAGCAAGAGTGGATCGACTGGCTGCTGGGCTCGCTGGCGGCGGTGAAACGTTCGGAGATGGCGGCTCATTTAACCTCCTGCGCGGTCTGCCTTGAGCATAAGCGGCGCTGGGAAGAAATTTTGGATATTCGCGGCGGCGGCCAAGACGCCGCGGATAAGACGAAAGAACCGGCTTATGCTCTGGCGTACGCCGGCGAAGATTACGGTCTGCCGGCCAAGGTCCCTTCCGACTCGATCCGCAGAAAACTGCGCCTTCGGGTACAAATGACCGGGTGGCGGATCGGCGTTTCCCGTTTTTTTGCGCACCGCTGGAAATGGACGGTATCGTTTGCCGCTGTTTTGATGGTGCTGATTGGGATGGGGGTTGGTATCGGCCGCTTGACGCAGCCGGATGCTAAGTGGGACCGCTATGTACAAACCTATGAGCCCGAGGCGCTGCCGGTAATGTCCAAGCCGGGGACGATATCTTATCAGATCGATATGGGGCGGCTGGAGCAGGATGGCGGCATGGTTTGGTATAATGCCGATTCCCGGGAGATGCTGATGCTGGTCGGCGGGCTCGTCCCGGATAAAAATCAACTGGTAAGGGTATGGATCGTCAAGGAGGGCATGCGCGACAGCCTGGGCCTCTTGCAGTATCACGCCAACCGGGCCCATCTTTACGTCAAGGACAAAACATTAAGCGACGCCGACAACCTGGAGCTTACGATCGAACCGGCGGGCGGAGCGCCGGAAGGAAAGCCGCTTTTGCATACAATCTCTTTGGATTTGCTGGGGCGGTAGCCGCCGGCCGGATGGGGCATAGACACAAAAAGAGCGCGAGCGCAAGGGGATAACCCTGACGGCTCGCGCTTTTCGGTAATCAGACATGTTTCGGATGGTAATATAATTCGTCCAGCATGGCCAGCAAATTTTTGTAATTCGTCAACGTTTCCTGATCTTCGACTTTCGCGCCGGACTGGTAAAACACGATATCGCCCGTACCTTCGTGCAATTGCCCTCTTGCTTCGAGGATGCGTTTTAAGTTTTTGGCGGTTCCGAAACTCCCCGAAATGATGTCCACTTCCGGCGGAAACAGCTGTCTAAGGCTATTTTCGAAATAAGGGAAATGCGTGCAACCCAGAACAACGGTTCCATACTGGGTAAGATCCAGGGGAGACAATTGTTCTTTTAAATAGGGCACGGCGACCTCTTCGGCGAATTCGAACTTCTCCGCAAAACGGACCAAACCCGGAAGAGGCAAACTCTCCACGATGTCCTCATGGTCGATTCTTTTGACTAGATTATGGAACTTTTCCTCGTTCAGCGTTAACTGTGTCGCCAGCACCAAAACTTTTTTCCGCCGTCCCTCCCATTTTTGTACCGCGGGTTTTACGGCTGGTTCTATGCCCACGATCGGAAGATCGTATTTCCGGCGGAGATCCTCGATCGCGATGCAGGTCGCCGTGTTGCAGGCCACGACCAGCGCCTTCACGCCTTGGCCCACAATAAAGTCCACCGCATCAAAAATATACTCTTTAACTTCTTCCTTCGGTTTTTCGCCGTACGGGACGTGCAAGGTATCCGCATAAAAGATGTAATCCTCGTTCGGCAGCAGCCGCAGCGCCTGGTGAAGCACGGTAATCCCGCCGATCCCGGAATCCAAAAATCCTATTCTCACTGCTTTCACTCTTCTCGTTAATGATTTCTGTTTTATTTTAGCATTCAAGTCTGCTCTGTACCATTTATAGTTATTTCCTTCGAAAGGGACATGGTTTATTTTACGATATTGCCGCACGGCCCGTAAGGTCGATTTCCACTACCCGGCATAAAAAAAGGCGTTTTTGCTTGTTGCGAATATATCGAAAGGGATAAAATGGGGGTATGGAAATTTAGCTGGAAAGGAGCGGACTCCTGCATGGATCAGCTTGTATTTATCGGCACCGGCGACGCGATGGGGGTTCCGAGAGTATATTGCGAATGCGAGGTTTGCGGGGAGGCCCGAAGCTCGGGCGTCAATCGGAGGTACCGTTCGCTCGTCTCGGTCGAGGGGGAAGAAGGGAGCTTTCTGATCGACTGCGGCCCGGATTGGCGGACGGGAATGGAGCGGAGAGGCCAGCGTTTTGCCGAGCGGATTTTGGTGACTCACGCCCATTTTGACCATATCGGCGGGCTGCCGGAATGGGCCGACGCCTGCCGCTGGTTGAACCGGAGAGGGCAGCTGTACGCGCCGCGTGAGGTGCTGGACATGATCGTCCGGCAGTACCCCTGGCTGGGCGGAAATCTCGATATGCATGCGGCGGATGACGGGATCACCCTCGGCGGATGGCAAATCCGCGGCTGGAAGGTGTTTCACGGCAAAAACGGGTTTTCGTACGCGTACCGCTTCGAGAAAAACGGCTTCGCCTGGGCGTACTGCTCCGATTCGATCGCTTTGCCCGAGGAACAGCGTGCCCCGCTGCACGGTTTGGATCTGCTGGTGCTGGGCACGAGCTTTTACCGGGAAGAGGCCGAATTTTCCACCAGATCGGTATATGACGTCACCGAAGCGCTGGAGCTGCTGCGCGAAACCCGGCCGAAGCGGACGCTGTTCACCCACATGTCCCACGATATCGACCTCCGCCGCGATTACGGCTTGCCGGCCGGCGTAGCGTTTGCGAGAACGGGGATGAGCGTATGGCTTGGCGAATAATCGAATTGGAATTTTGAAGAGGGGCAGCGTTAGCGGTAAGAAGGGGTCAACCTGGAAGCGGCGCTTGACGGCAAGCTCTAGGGACGGCCTGCTAGTGGAGCGATCTGCTAGTGGAATGACCGGCTGTTGGAATGGCCTGCTAATGAAAACGACTAGCTAGTGAAATGACCGATGATCGGCCATCAAAATAGCGGCAATTTATGTACTTATTATCCGAAGCCTGGCATGTTGATCTCCATTAGCGACATTTTATGTCCTTATTTTTGGAGGAAGTTGTGCTAGGCGGACAAGATCAAAAAGAGGTTATCCTTGGTTTTGCCGTATTGGATGCGCGGCGCTTTACTAGGATAACCTCTTTCATTAGGGGCGGATTTAAGCTTCCGGAGCTACCGGATTCAGCACGAACTTGTCGATGACGTGTTTGACGCCGTCCTCATTGTTGCTTAGCGTCACGTAATCGGCGATTTTTTTGAGGGCCGGGATGGCGTTGCCCATCGCCACGCCGAGTCCGGCGGCTTCGAGCATTTCGTGATCGTTCCAGGAGTCGCCGATGGCGATCGTTTGCGACAGGTCGCAGCCGAAATGGCCGGCCAGGAATTTCAGGGCATGGCCTTTGGTGCCTTCCTCGTGCATGATCTCCAGGAAATTCGGCTTCGATTTCGTGATATGCACGCCTTGGCCCAGCAGCTCGCGAAGCTCCGGGGCAATCTCGTCGAGAAAATCGGGCTCGTCGATGATCAGCATTTTTGGCGTCGGCTGTTCGACCAATTTTTCAAAATCGGGTTCGATATAATAGCGGGTCCGGTTCAGGTTCGTGTAGTCGATCAGCTTCTGATTTTCTTCGCGGGCGTACAGCTTGTCATCGATGTAGGTCTGCAGATGCAGATTGCGGCGGATGCAATATTCGAACAGTTTGCGGGCCGCTTCCTTCGGGACATACCGCTCGTAGAGCACCTTTTCGTCCATCAAATTCTTGATCAGCGAACCCTGGTACGTAATGATCGGCACATTGAGCCCTGTCTGGCGGGCGATCGCCTGCGCGGAAGCGTAGGCCCGGCCGGTCGCCAGCGTGACGACAACGCCTTTTGCCACCGCTTGTTCCAGCGCCTGCTGAGTGGCCGGAGTCACCTCCTTGTCGTCGTTGATCAAAGTATCGTCAATGTCGATCGCTATCAGTTTGTACATGGTTTCTCTCCTTCTATTTTGCTAAAAGCGTCCTATTCCTCAAGGAACACCAGTCCGATAAAGTCGTCAAATTCCAGATTGCCGAAGTAATGTTGGATGTCGATGCCGGCCAGCGCGGTTCGCACGGCCTCTTCCGCGTATTTTATGCCCCGCAGCTTGTCCTCGATGTCGGCGACGTCACCGACGCCGAAGAAATCGCCGTAAATCTTGATCTCCTGAATATGCCCGTCCTTGATGTTCATGCGCAGATCGATGATGCCGACCGGGAATTTTTTCGCGTGTTTGACGTTGCATTCCGGCGACAATCCGTAGTTCCAGTCCCAGTTTTTGTAGCGCTGGTTGGAGATTTCATGGATTTTGGCCCAATCGCTTTCGGTCAATTTATATTGCGGTACCGCCTCCGGCTCCATGCCGAAAATATGGCGCAGCAGCTCGGCGCGGAACTCTTCGATCGTCATTTTTTTGTCCAGAAAATCAATGATGTTGGCGACCCGGCTGCGCACGGATTTGGTGCTTTTCGATTTGAATTTCTCCGGGTTGGCGTGAAGCGAAGCCTGCACGTTGTCCAAATTCAGATTAAACATCAGCGTGCCGTGGCTGAACATCCGCCCGCGCGTGGAAAATTGGGCGTTGCCGGAAATCTTTTGCTCCCCGACCTGCAGGTCGTTGCGCCCGGTCATCTCCGCGTTGACGCCCAGCGATTTGAGCGCCTGCACGACAGGCTCGGTAAATTTGCGGAAATTGTGGAACGACTGTCCGTCATCTTTGGTGATGAAGCTGAAATTGAGGTTGCCCAGATCGTGATATACCGCTCCGCCCCCGGAAAGCCGGCGAACGACCTGCACGCCGTTTTCCTTGACGTATTCGGCGTTGATTTCCTCGATCGTGTTCTGGTGTTTGCCGATGATGATCGACGGGGCATTGATATAAAAAAGCAGATAGCTGTCGTCTTCCAGCGGAAGATGTCTGAGGGCGTATTCCTCGATGGCCAGGTTTACGGACGCATCGGTAATCCCCTCGTTGTCGATAAATAACATTAGGTTTCTTTCCCCCTATCACTTTTCGTCTGCGGACGGCCCGGCGTTCGAGCGTTTCCCGCAATCTATGAAAACTGCTTCACTTCTATTGTAAACCAATCGGCCTTGAAACCAAAGAACCGTTTCAGCGGAGTTCAGCCTATCGTTTTTTGCGGTCGGCCGCGTTTTTTGCGGATTGACGGAGACTGGCCGGAACTTCATAATGAGGGCATTGGTGAAAATGGAAGGATTTGCGGAACATGAAAAGAGGAATGATGGACGTGTTGGAAATTTACGGTCACGGGGGAGATCTGGAAACGGCCTCGCTTAAATACGGCGCGGCGGCCGGCGGATTTACGGACTTCAGCGCCAACATCAACCCGCTCGGTCCGCCGCCGGGATTGCTGGAAGCGCTCAGAGACGCGCTGCCGGAGGTGGTGCGCTACCCGGACCCCGGGCACCGGCGTCTTGTCGGGCTGCTGTCGGAACGCTATCGGCTTGCGGAGGCGTCGTTTGTCATCGGCAACGGGGCCGCGGAAAATATGGCCTTGGCCTTGCTCGCGCTGTCTCCGGGAAAAGTGGGGATCGTCGAGCCCTGCTTTTCGGAATACCGCAGCTTGTCGGAGCGGTATGGCGCGGAGGTGGTTTCGGTGTTCGGCACGGAGGAGCGCGATTTCAAGGCCGACCCGGACGAGCTGACGCGGCTGATCCGCGATACGGACATGGTGTTTGTCGGGCAGCCGAACAATCCCAACGGGGTGCAGTACGGTTTGGACGAGCTGCGGCGGTTCGCTGAGGCGGGGGAAGCGTACGGCACCTATGTGGCGGTGGACGAAGCGTTTATCGATTTTATCCCGGAGGAGCGGCGCTGTACCTTGCTTCCCGAGCTTGAGGCGTACCCTCATCTGATCGTCATCCGCTCGATGACGAAGTTTTACGCGATCCCGGGGCTGCGGCTCGGGTTTACGGCGGCGCATCCACGGCTGGCCGCGGCGATGCGGGACAAGCGGGTGACGTGGAGCGTAAACACGCTGGCGCTCTTGGCCGGCGAAGTTTGTCTGCGGGCGGATGCCGATTATGAACGGGCGACGATCGCGCTGGTTGAGCGGCAGCGCGAACGGCTGCGCGAGGCGCTGGGGCGGCTCGGCTGCCGGACGTGGCCGGGGGAAGCGAACTTTTTGCTCGTCCGCCTGCCGGAGCCCTGGACCGCTAAGCGGATGCAGGAAGCGCTCGGACGGCGCGGAGTGCTGGTGCGCAGCTGCGCGATGTATCCGGGTTTAACCGCGCGGGATATTCGCGTTGCCGTCAAGGATGACGCGGCCTGCGCCAAGCTGGTTTGGGAAATGGAGCAGGTAATGGGAGAACGGGAGGAGTAAAAGTATGACGATGCCTTTTGTGACGGGGGAACCGGGAGCCGTTTATAACTCGGAGGTATGGCCGGGGCTGCGCCTTCAATTTGGGGAGCGGCATCTGCTGCTGGTAGCTCCGGAAGAGCTGGACAGCCTCGGCAGCTCGGTGTTTGGCGGCGGGCCCGGGGCTTTACGGCGGATGGTCAACATCTATGTAGACCGGACTTACCGTTGCGACGATCCGCAGCGGGATATTGCGGCGCTGCTGCGCAAGTGGGGATATCCGGCGGAAGGGACGGCCGGATTGCTGACGGCCGTGCAGCTGCGGCACGCCGCGGTGGCGGAGGAGCGCGGCGAAGATTTCGCCGTCTTCTGCTGCGCGACGGCGGGGGCGGGGAACGCCGCGCGGGCCGGCGTGCGGCGGACGACGTTCCCGGCCTCCTGGACGCCGGGAACGATCAATATTATGCTGGCCGTGGACGGGCGGCTGACGCCGGCGGCGCTGGTGAACGCCGTGATCACGGCGACGGAGGCGAAAACGGCCGCGCTCGCGGATCTCGGCGTGCGCGACGCCGAGAACGGTCTTGCGGCCACCGGCACCACGACCGATGCGGTCGTGCTCGGCGCGAGCCAGCGGGCCGGCTGGCCGCTGCTGCACGCGTACGCCGGCACCGCCACGGACCTCGGCGGCACGGTGGGCCGCCTGGTGTATGCCGCCGTGACCGAGTCGCTGCGCGCTGCGGCGGAGGCCGAAGCGGAAACGGGGGCAGGGGCAGGGACAGGGCCGGGGACAGGGCAGGAGCTGCGCCCATGACGGCGGCGTGGTGGGTGTTGCCGGTCGCGTATTTGCTCGACCGGCTGCTCGGCGACCCGCGCTGGCTGCCCCATCCCGTCGTCGGGATGGGCAAGGCGGTCGCCGCGCTCGAGGCGGCGCTCCGCCGCCTCGTCCCTCCCCGCCGCTACCGAGCGGCGGGGGTACTGCTGCCGCTGCTAGTCGCCGGCGGCAGCTTTGCCTTGACCTGGGCCGCGCTGCGGCTCCTGGCCCAGGTCAGCCCGTGGCTCGCGGCGCTGGCGGAAGCCGCGCTGATCTGGACGACGATCGCGGCCAAAGGCCTGCGAGACGCCGGCATGGACGTGCACGGCCACCTGCTGCGCGGCGACCTCCCCGCGGCCCGGCGATCGCTGGGCATGATCGTCGGCCGCGATACGGCGCACCTGGATGCGCCGGAAATTACCCGCGGCGCCGTCGAAACGGTCGCGGAAAACATCGTTGACGCCGTGGTGTCGCCGCTGTTTTTCGCGCTGCTGGGCGGGGCCCCGCTGGCGATGGCTTACCGGGCGGTCAACACCCTCGATTCGATGGTCGGCTACAAAAACGACAAGTACATCGATCTCGGCTGGGCTTCCGCCCGGCTGGACGACGTCGCCAACTTTATCCCCGCCCGGCTGACGGCGCTGCTGCTGATCGCGGCCGCCTGGACGCTCCGGCTCGACGCGGCCCGGGCCTGGCGCACGGTGCGCCGCGACGCACGGAAGCATCCGAGCCCGAACAGCGGCCGCCCGGAGGCGGCGGTCGCCGGAGCGCTCGGGGTGCGGCTGGGCGGCGAAAACAGCTACCGCGGCGTCGTTTCGTTCCGCGCTTATATGGGCGACAAAACCCGCGAGCTCGCGCCCGAGGACATCCCCCGCACCGCTCAGCTGCTTTTTTGGGTGGCCGGCGTCTTCGTCTTGCTGGGCACAGCGCTGTGGATTTGGCGAAGCGGGGGAATTGCCTGGATCTAGCGGCTTGCTTCTTAAATAACGTGGTTCATCTGCGGGTGAGTACCATGTATCGCTGATTTCCATTTGTTCTTGGCGCCAGAATCGAGGATGCTCAGCGAGCATGAACCAAATAGCTGTAAAAATCAGGCTGTCTCAGAAACGTCCATACAAATAACGGAAATTTATGTTCTTATTATCCGGAGTCTAGCCTGTTCATTACCATTAGCGGAATTTTATGGCCTTATTTTCCCATGAACGCTGCAAAAAATGCCCATTCCTCTGCGATTCGAGAAAATAGCGACATAAATTTCCTCTATTTCTCTTAACATGGGGGATATCGCCGAAATAACGCCATTTTTTCCCCTTATGTTTCCGCCGCCTGAGTTTTCAACAGGCTAGTACACAGAAAAATTGTCGAAATAAAGTAGAAAAACCCCCTTGACAAGAATGAAAGCGCATTCCATAATGACGATATAGAAATAGAACGACGTTCTCTAATATAGAACGTCGACAAAAAGAGAGGACCTTAGGCCATGGAAGAATCCAAAGTAAAGTCCCTATCCAAAGCGTTGGACGTGCTGGAGTGTTTTTCCGTTGACGAGCCGGAGCTGGGCATCACGGAGATCTGCAACAAGCTTGGTTTGTATAAGAGCAATGTGCACAACATCGTATCCACTTTCGAAAAACACGGTTATTTGACCAAAAATCCGCACACCAACAAATACAAGCTGGGCCTCAATATCCTGAAGCTCAGCAACATTATCAGCAGCAACCTGCACGAAAGAGACTTCATCCAGCCGCACATCAAGCAAATCGCCAACGAAACGGACGAAATCGTATATTACGCCATTCTGCACAATAAACAGGTGCTCTATCTGGACTACGCCTGCACGTCCGGCACGATCATGGAGACGTCCAAGATGGGCGTCATGGCTCCAGTGTACTGCACCGCGACGGGAAAAGCGATGCTGGCTTTTTTGCCGGACGACGAACTCGAAAGCTTGCTGCAGGACGATTTTACGCAATTTACCGAAAACACGATCACTAATAAAGAGGCGATGCGGGCCGAACTGATCAAATCAAGAAAAAGGGGGTACTCGGTAGACAACATGGAGCATGAATACGGAATCAAGGGCGTCGGTGTTCCCATTATGGACAGAAGAGGGTATCCGTTCGCGGCGATCAGCATATCCGGTCCTTCCTTGCGGTTTGACGAGGACAAAATCGAGTTTTTCGCCAGCCTGCTGAAGCAGCATAAGCAACAAATCGAAAGACAGCTGTCTTAATCTCATTGTACGCCTGAAAGGGGTGACTCCGCTTTTTTTTACGAAATATTAAGAACGATGTTCTATAATATGGAACGTTTTCCATCATTTATACTTTGAAATCTAAGGCAGGAGGTAGACGAATGGAGACGATCGGGAAGAAAAATAGCGAAAAATGGATTGCGTACGCTTTTATGGCCCCCGCGCTGCTGCTGGTTTTGCTGGTATCGTTTTATCCGATCGCCGTGGCCATGAAATGGAGCATGTACGAAACGGAATATGTAAGAACGGGAGCTTATGTGGGCGCCGGCAATTTTCTCTCCATTTTCAAAAATGAAAGCGGTCTCAAAAACATCGGAAATTCATTTGTCTACGTATTCGGATCAATTCTAATCGTGGTTCCCCTAAGCACGCTGCTGGCTGTTCTGTTAAATATGAAAATCAAGTTCAGAGTTTTGTTCAGAACGGCGATCATCTTGCCTTGGGTCATTTCGCAAACGGTTACGGCGCTGCTGTGGAAATGGCTGATCAACGCCAACTATGGACCCGTGAATTATGTGATCGAGCGGTTCGGCGGCGCCAAGGTCGATCTGCTCAGCACCAGCGGGGGAGCCAATCTCGCGCTAATCGCCGCCAACGTTTGGAACACCTTCCCGATCGCGCTGGTGCTTATTTTGGCCGCGCTGCAGACGATTTCGTCCGAGCTTTACGAAGCGGGGCGCGTCGACGGAGCGACCGGCTGGAAGTCGTTTACGCACATCACGCTGCCGCTGATCAAACCTACGGTTCTGGTCACGTTGATCATGCTTAGCCTGGAGTATTTTAACATGGTGACATTAATTTACGTCTTTACCGGCGGCGGACCGTTCAGCGCGACGGAGACGTTAAGCCTGCGGGCGTTCAAGGAAGGTTTCGAATATTGGAACATCGGCATGGGTTCGGCGTTCAGTGTCCTGCTTTTCGGCTTCAATATCATTTTGAGCTTGCTATATGTGAAAGCGCTTAAAAACAAAGAATAGCGAACACAAGAAAAGGGGGGGCGGCTATGCAAAGCAGGCTCATGTCCAACGGAAAAAGATTCGATTTCCTCGTGTATCTCATATTGATTCTAAGCTCCGCCTTTGCGCTTATCCCGATTTTATGGGCGGTCAGCACTTCGCTCAAGTCCGAGGCGATGATCGTGCAATACCCGCCGCGATGGATTCCGGCGCAGCCTACTTTCGAGAACTATGCCAACGTGCTGTTTCATTCCAACTTTCCCCGCTATTATCTGAACAGCATGCTGGTCGCGGCCGTTTCCATCCTGGCTTCCCTGTTTATTTCCGCACATGCGGCGTATGCGGCTTCAAGATTTCATTTCCGGGGCAAAAAAATAATCCTGTTCCTGATTCTCATGACTTCGATGATTCCGGGCATTGCCATTCTGATTCCGCTTTATTTAACCGCCGTCAAGGTCGGTTTGTACGACACCTTTATCGGCATGATCCTGATTTACACGGCCTGGCGAACGCCGATGCTGATTTGGGTGCTGCGGGGATTCTTCGACTCCGTCCCCAAGGAGATCGAGGAAGCGGCCAAGGTCGACGGCAGCTCGCCGCTTCGCACCTTCTACCAGCTTATTCTTCCCGTATCCCAGCCCGGCCTGGCCGCCGGCGCGCTGTTGTCCGCCATCTACGTATGGAACGATTTTCTCGTGGCTTTCTCTTTTACGACCAAGGACGAGCTGCGGCTTCTGTCCGTCGGCCTGTACAACTACATTACCCAGTACGGGATCAACTGGGGACAACTGATGGCCGCCGTGGTCATCTCGGTCATTCCGGTAGTCGTATTGTTTGTCTGTCTGCAGTCCAAATTCGTGGACGGCTTGTCCGCGGGGGCGGTCAAAGGGTAATCGGCGGTGTCAAGAGGGACATCCTCTTCACATAACTAAACGACTGGGGGGTATTAAACATGAAAAAGCTTTGGACCTTCATCTTTACCGTGGTGATGATCGGAGCGCTGGCCGGTTGCGGCAATTCGGGGGGCGGGGAAACGCCGGGCGGCTCAAACACGCCGGGCAATTCAGCCGCCGGCGATGCCGGGAAACCTGCCCAGCTAAGATTGTGGACGTTCCTTAACCCGGAGCAGCAGGACGATCCGCGATCGGCGGCGTTAAAAAGCATCGTCGAGAGCTTTAACGCCAGTCAGAGCGACATCAAAGTTTCGGTTGAAAGCGTTCACTTTTCCAAGATCGATTCCCAGGTTATTCAAGCGACCGCTTCGGGCGGCGGACCGGATATTTTGAACGTATACACCGATCTGTTGAAAATGCATACCGAAGCCAAGACGATTCAGCCCATTACCCAATATGCGGCGGAATGGCTGGGTCAGGAAGGAAAAGACGATTATATCTATTCGGCGGACCAGCTCAAGCTGAACGGCGAAATTATGGCGATGCCTTGGGAGGCGAGGGTATTCACCTTATTCTACCGGAAAGACCTTTACGACGCGGCCGGTCTGAAAGCTCCGGAAACGCTGCCCGAGCTGCTCGCAGCATCGAAGCAGGTGGGAGACGGCAGCCGGCTGGGATTTGCGGTCGGCATGTCCGAAGGGGCGAACGCGGCATCGTTCATGGAGACCTTTATTCCGATTTTGCGGGCGGCGGGCGGCCAGATGTTCGACGCGGACGGCAAAGCGGTGTTTAACGATGACGCCGGCGTCAAAGCGATCAATTTCCTTAAAGACATGGTGGACAGCGGGGCGATGAACAATCAGACGATTTCGATGACGGCCGACGACATCACAAGCGGGCTCAAAGCCGGCAACATCGCCACAGCGGTGTCGGGAACGATGCGCGCTTCGGCGATCAGAGGCTCCGAGATCGGCCAAAACATCATGACGATGCCGATGCCTCCGTTCGAAAAAGGGCAACCCGCGCCGACCATGGTCGCCGGCCAGACGCTGGCGATCGGGGCGAACACCAAACATCCCGATCAGGCGTGGGAGTTCATTAAATACTATTTGAGCAAAGAATCGCAGATCAAATGGGCCGAAGCCGGCGTTATGCCCGTGCTGTCCTCCGCTTACGAGGATGCCGCGGTAACTGCGTTGCCGAACTACGAGGAACTGCTGCGCTGGAAGCAGGAGGCAAGCGAAAGCGGTCAAATCGTTTTCTATCCGGCGGATTATACCCTTTTGAGCACGGATCTGGCCAAAGCGGCGCAAAGAATTATTTTCCAGAACGCTCCGGCCAAGGAGACGCTGGACGCGGTTGCGGGCAACTACAACGCCGGCAAGCAGTAAGGTAAGCGGTTGGAACGGTATTGGGCGGAGCTTTTCTGCAAACTTAGAAAAGGCTCCGTTTAATATAAAACATCAGGCATGGGAGGAAGAGAACATGGTCGAAAAAGAATATGATGTCATCGTCATGGGCGGCGGCCCTTCCGGTTTTATCGCGGCGATTGCCGCGGGCAGGACGGGGGCGCGCACGCTGCTGGTGGATAAGAACGGTTTTCTGGGGGGCGCGGCCACTTCGGCGGCATTGGGTCCCATATCTCCTTTTCATATTCGGGACGAACAGGTCGTCAAAGGCATTCCGCAGCAATTTATGGATCGAATGGTCGAGTACGGCGCGAGCCCGGGGCATTGCAAAGTGCTTGATCCTTACGGCAGCGGGGCTTATCTGGGCTTCTTCGACCGGGAGAGATACAAGTATATCGCTTACGAAATGGTCAGGGAAGCCGGCGCGGACGTCCTGCTGCATTCCATGTTCAGCGGCACGCTGACGGAAGGCGGCCGGGTGACGGGCGTGAAGGTCGTCAACAAATCCGGCGAAAATATTTTGAAGGCCAAGGTGGTCGTCGATGCAACGGGGGACGGGGACGTGGCCGGCGGAGCCGGCGCGGAGTTCGTGCTGGGGCGGGCTAAAGACCGGAAAATGCAGCCGTCGACCTTGATGTTCGAAATGGGCAACGTGGACACGGAGAAGCTTTACCAATATATCCTCGATAACCCGGACGATTTCGAATGGAAATCCGACGTTATTCCGATCCGGAAATATTCGGACAGGCTCGTGAGCAAGTATTTTGTCGCGCAAGGTTTCAAAAAGTTCGTAAAACAGGCGGTCGATAACGGCGAGCTGCATATTGGGCGGGATTCGATCCTGCTGTTGAATTCCGTTCACCCCGGGGTCATTCATTTCAATTCCACGCGGGTGATCGACGTGGACGGCACAAACGCCGATTCCAGAACGGCGGGAGAGATCGAAGGCCGCAGACAGGTTGAATCGATCGTCAAGTTCATGAACAAATATGTGCCCGGTTTTGAGCATGCCTTCTTAAGCATGACCGGCAGCGAGCTCGGCGTGCGCGAATCCCGGCATATCGTCGGCAACTATGTACTGCAGGCGGACGATGTGATCGAGGGCAGAAGGTTCGACGACGTTATCACGAGAGGCTACTTCCCGATCGATGTGCACAATATGGCGGGCAAAGCGGGGTACGGCAATCCGGAAACCGCGGGAGCGTGGATCGACATTAAGGACTCCTACGACATTCCATACCGCTGCCTTGTGCCGGTCAAAGTCGACGGGCTGCTGATGGCGGGGAGATGCATCTCGGCGACTAGCGAAGCCCACGGCTCCTTCCGCACGCAAGGCAGCGTGATGGCGATCGGGCAGGCGGCCGGCACCGCGGCGGGGCTGAGCGCCAAGCAGGGGATTCGGCCGCGGGAGCTGGATATTAAGGAGCTGCAGGCCGAGCTGCTGAACAACGGCGCATCCTTGCGCCGCGACCCGGAAGCGGTGGAGAGAGAAACGCGAAACGCGCAAAAATACGCGGCGGAGTTTTTGCAGGCGAACAAACGCCATATTACACCGAACCTTTAAGTCGGCTCACATTTGGCTTAGCAGCGGCGATGGGAAGGATGGGAACGGGGAAACCCGGACCCATCCTTTTGGCTGTTTAGGCGGGGATTGTCGGTGCGATCTGCTGGCCGTCTGGGTTGCCCGCGGCCGCTATTTTGGGGCGCAACCCTGCAACCCCTGCAACCCCTGCAACCCCTGCAACCCCTGCAACCCCTATAAACCTTGCTCGCCTTGCCGCTGCCAGGCCGATAAGGAAAGGTTAAAATCGGAGCGGCTAAAGCTGCCAAGCTTGGTCTTGAGGAGTATAATCATGGGAGAAACTATACAGCGGCGAAAGCGAAAGGAGGGAGGGAAGTGCGGATCGAATGGTGGCTTGTCCGTCACGGATTAACCGAGTGGAACGTTCAGCATCGGTATCAGGGGCATAGCGATCCTGCGCTGCTCCACGGCGAAGCTTCCGGGCTGGAACCGCTTCGGCTGGAGCTGGCGAGGGTGGACTTCTCCGCCGTTTACTCGAGCGATCTTGCGCGCTGCCGGCAAACGCTGGAATACGCCCGCCCGGATCTGATAGAACGCTGCGTGGCCGACCGCCGCTTGCGGGAAATGGATTTCGGGGCGTGGGAAGGCCGGACGTACGAGATGCTGAAGGACGATGCCTCGTACAGGGCCTGGATCGACGACCCGCAGCGGGTCACGCCGCCGGGCGGCGAGTCGTGGCCAGCGTTCCGGGCGCGGGTTGAGGGCGTGCGCCAGGAGCTGGCGGCATATTCGCAAGCTTTGGCCGCGGGTGGACGGTTGCGCAGAGAAGACGCTGGACAGATACGGGGAAACGTAGATGGGGAACGGATAGATGCCAAGGGGATGCGTGAGAACGCCGTGACGGTGGGGAAACCGGGCGAGGAGATGCGTGAGAACGGCGAGCTGATGCAGGAAAATGTGGAGGTTTCGGGAGAGCATGCTGAGGTCGTAGGGGAACCAGCAGAGCCATTGTGGAAATGTACCGGGGCGATGAGCGAACATGTTGATGTGAGGCTTGAGACAAGCAAGGTTTTGCCGCGGAACTCCCGAACGATACGGCTGCTGATCGTCACCCACGGCGGGGTCATCTCGCTGTTGTCATCGATGCTGGAGCCCGGGCTCGGCTTTTGGGATACCCGGCTGCCTCCGGGCGGGATCAAGCGGCTTTATTGGGAATAGCGATTCTAACGATGGGATATAACGAAGTATCCATAATGTTTTGATTGGAAATATCCAATGGAATTAGAAATCTAATGGCATAGCAACAGTTTGATTGGATATTTCCAACAGATGAGGTTCGGCAGGCGCAAAATGGGTGACTCGAGCGAAATCTATTGGATATTTCCAATGAAAGATCAAAATGGTGAACGATTTCCGCCAATCTATTGGATTTTTCCAATGAGAGGTGGAGGGACGACTGAGGACAGGGGAACTCTTGTGTGACTGCACGAGGCAACTATCGTGGGCGGTGTCCTGCTATGATGATCCTATGATCCCCAATACTGCTTACATTACTTAAAAAAGAAAGGCGGGATCGGTTTGGCCGTGCCGAATATCAACTTTAAGCTTGGGGTACTGGATATGGTTCCAAAGCTGCCGGGCCATAGCGCCGAGGAGGCTTTGGCGCAGGCCGTGCTGCTGGCGCAGCGGGCGGAAGAATGGGGATACGTGCGCTACTGGACCTCGGAGCACCATGACATGGAGCTGCTGGCCAGCGCCTCCCCCGAGGTGCTGCTGTCCCATATCGGCGCGCGGACAAGCCGGATTCGGCTCGGCTCGGGCGGCGTACTGCTGCCGCATTACAGCCCGCTGAAGGTGGCGGAATGCTTCCGGCTGCTGGCCGCCCTTTATCCGGGCAGAATCGACCTCGGCATCGGCCGGGCACCCGGGGGAGAAGCGCATACCGTCATGGCGCTTAGCGGCAATTTTTTGGAGCGGGTGGCCCGTTACCGCCAGTTGGCCGGCGATCTTGCCGCCCTGCTCCGGGACGGATACCGCTATGAGGAGCGCCCCGTAACGGCCCGGCCGATTCCGCAGACGCCGCCCGAGCTTTGGCTGCTGGGCACGAACGTCAAAAGCGCCCGCTTTGCCGCCGAGCTTGGCACGGGGTACGTGTTCGGCCGCTTTATGAGCGAGACCGACGGCATCGAAACGCTGAAAGCGTACCGGGATGCTTTTCAGCCATCCCTTTTTCAATCAGCGCCGAGGACGATCCTTGCGGTCAGCGTGATTTGCGGCGAAACCCGGGAGGAGGCCGAAGCCATGGCCGCCGGTGTGGAAGCGGCATATCGTGCCCGCGGCGGCTCCCCTTTCAGCGGATTTGCCGGAACGGCCGGGCAAGTAAGAAAGCAGTTGGCGGAGATGCAGCGGCAATACGGCAACGAGGAATTTCTGATCGTGACGCCGATTCCCGATTACGAAAAACGGCTGCGCTCCTACCGGCTGCTTGCGACATCGGTTGCGGAGTGCGGAGTCTGAGGTCTTCCGGTGAAGGCAGCACGGATTGCCTCTGCATGCTCCTTCGGAAGAATGGCGCGGCTTGACCGAATCAAATGCAAAAGTGCATTTCAACTCATTATAAATTTCCGTTTTTGCGTGATTGAAATGCAAAAATGCATCTGATTTGGGGCTATCGGATCAAAAAGTATCTTTTGCCCGGAAATGAAATGCACTTTTGCAGTTGAGCCGCCTATTTCGGGGAATTTCGACGAAATTCGTATGCCCTTTTGCATTTCGCAGGATGTGGCATAGCCTTGGGTTAGTATGTCCCTGGCCGTAGACCAGCTTTCTTTAATTCATACTTGACTGGTAAGAATAATTGGTTTAATATGATGAAAAATCGTTCACAGCTCATTATCTTAGCGCTAAGAGAAGTCTAAGATACGCTTCGGACTGCAGCCGATTGGACCGCCAAAGGCTTCCGGAGGTTCCCTGTTGAGGGAACTTTTGGGGGCCTTTTATTTTTGCCGAAGGAGGTGATACGCATATCCGGTTGTCATGCGGAGTGGGAACTGCTGGAGGAAGCCGACTGGCTGTTCCGCAAAATGGTCAGACGGTTTGTGAAGGAAAGGGACAAAGTGGAAGTTGAAGGGATTGCGCTTCCCGGACTGCTGGTCATGCAAAAAATGATCCGGGAAGGGCCGCAGCGGCTTGGCGATTTGGCGGAGGAACTCGATTTCACCTCCGGGGCCGTAACGGGGCTGTGCGACAAGCTGGAGCAGAAAGGGTTCGCCCGGCGGGTCCGCCAGACGCTCGACCGGAGAACGGTATGGCTGGATATAACGGAGCAGGGCAGGGAAATGATGGCCCGCAACCGCAATATCGGCGCGGCGTGCATCACGCTGCTGTTCGATGGCTTCTCCCCGGAGGAGCTGAACCAAATGGCCGGCCTTTTCCAAAAGCTGACCGGGAATCTGGAGCATTTCTCCGGTACGCTGAACGCGCTGGCGGAGAGCAATGCCGGACAAAAGCCGAGCGAAGGCAGTAAGCGCGCGGACCAGGAGCTGCAGTTGGGCCGGAAGCAGGAACTGGGTCAGGACCAGAGCCAGGACCAGGATCGGGATCGGGATCGGGGTCAGGACCAAGACCAGGATCGGAATCGGGATCAGGTTCAGGACCATGACCAGGTCCGGGACCTGGATCGGGATCGGGATCGGGATCGGGATCGGAATCGGAATCAGGATCACGACCAGGATCACGACCAAAATCAGAATCACGATCAAGGCCAGGACCAGATCAATAACCGTAACAAGAACCAGATCCGGAGCAGATTTTTATCTTATTGAAGGAGTGGGGAACATGGGGCATCCGACGATTTATCCGACAGGGGCAACGATTTACAAGCCGGAGAAAGCTTATGGCGGCTACACGATTTATCAGGCGGCCGAACAAGGCGCGCTGCTGATCGATATGAACGGGAGAGAAATCCGGCTGTGGCAGGGGCTGCGCGGTTTTCCCAACAAGCTGCTGCCCGGAGGATATGTGCTCGGAAGCACGGCCGAACGCGATCCGCAGCACGGGTTCCAGGATGAGGCCGATCTCGTTCAGGTCGATTGGGAAGGCAATATAGTCTGGCGCTTCAACCGCCACGAATGGATCGAAGATCCCGGGCATGAGCCGCAGTGGATGGCGAGAGCCCATCACGACTATCAGCGGGCCGGCAATCCGGTAGGTTATTTTGTGCCGGGACTTGAGCCCGAAACGCAGGGGGGCAACACGCTGATTTTGGTTCACAAAAATGTGCGCAACCCGAAAATTTCCGATAAATTGCTGCTGGACGACTCCATTATCGAGGTCGATTGGGAAGGCAACATCGTTTGGGAATGGAACTGCCACGAGCATTTTGACGAGCTGGGTTTTGACGATGCGGCGAAAAAAGTGCTGCGCGAAGAACCGAATACCCGCTTTTTCGGCAATGAGGCCGGGGATTGGATGCATATCAACTCGATGTCGGTGCTCGGACCCAACCGTCATTACGACGCGGGCGACGAGCGCTTTCATCCCGACAACATCATTTGGGACGCCCGGGAAAGCAACATCATCGCGATCATCGACAAAAAAAGCGGAAATCTTGTCTGGAAGCTGGGACCGGATTATTCGGCGCCCGAGGTCAACCATCTGGAGTGGATCATCGGCCAGCATCACGCCCATCTCATCCCGCGCGGTCTGCCCGGCGAAGGTAATCTGCTCGTATTCGACAACGGCGGCTGGGGGGGTTACGGGCTGCCGAATCCAGCGTCACCGACCGGCCAGAAAAACGCCGTCCGCGACCACTCGCGCGTGCTGGAAATCGATCCGGTCACCCTTGAGATCGTCTGGCAGTATACGCCGACGGAAGCCGGATTTCAGGCGCCGCTCGACTCCTACCGCTTCTACAGCCCGTACATCAGCTCCGCCCAGCGCCTGCCGAACGGCAACACGCTGATAACGGAAGGAGCGGATGGGCGGATTTTCGAGGTGACGCGGGAGCATGAGCTCGTATGGGAATATATTTCCCCGTACAAAAACAAGCGGAACTCCAACATGGTCTACCGCGCTTACCGCGTTCCTTACACTTGGGTGCCGCAGCTTCCGCATCCCGAGGAACGGGCAATCGAGCCGCTCGACGTGACCAGCTTCCGGGTGCCCGGCGCCGCGGGGAAAGGCACGGATTCGGTCGTCACCGTGGAAGGGACCGTCTCCTACGGCGAAGGCGCGCTTTGCGTCGCCCGGTTTGATGAACGGCCGCGCGCGGCTGCGGATCCGTCTTAACGGGAATCCACATAGAAGAAAGGAGCGACCACGTATGGCCATATCCTCAAAAACGAAGGCAAAAACGGTGCCGAGCCTGATTATTTGGCTATTTGCGGCCTTGCTGCTCGTCTTAAGCGGCTGCGGTTCGGCGAAGGAGGGGTCCCAGGCGGCAGTGCAGGCCGCGGGCGCCGGGAGCGGCGGGGGGCAAGACCGGCAGAAGCAAGCCCCCGTTACCTTGAATATCGCCGACATTTCGACCAATCCGGTGCTGCGCATGGCGGTAAGCAAAGGTTTTTTTGAAAAACACGGCATTGAAGCGAAGCTGGTCACTTTCGCCACGCCGGCGGAAGGCATCAACTCGCTGTTCATCAAGCAGGCGGACATCGCCTGGGGCGCCGATTTTCCGATTTTGAACGCCGTGAGCAAAGGGGAGTTTGCGATCATCGCCTCGACCGGCACCTCGACCGAACAAAACGCGAAGCAGTGGAAGCTGTTCGTGCGGGACGACATCGGCAAACCAGAGGATTTGAAAGGGAAGAAGCTTAGCTTTTTGCGCGGGACTTTTCTCTCCTATTTATGGGACGAATATTTGGCCGAACACGGCCTCGCCTTGGACGACGTTAAGCTGATCGGGCAAGGCGGCTCGGACGAAGCGTATATCGCTTTGAAAAAAGGCGAGGTGGACGCGGTCTGGGTCAGCGGCGCGGCGCTGGTGGCGAAGTTCGAGGCCGCCGAAGGGGTCCGCCAGCTGACCGACATGTCGCAGACGAAGGTGCGGATCGGCAGCCAGATCGTAGCGCCGGAAGCGCTGATCCGCGAGCGCCCGGAAGCGGTGGCGAATTTCCTGCGCGCCCTCGATGAAGCCTTGCGGTTCGTCAAGGAAAATCCGCAGGAGGTCGCGGACATTTTGTATAAGGAAGTCAAGCAGCCACGGGAGTCTACGCTTAAAGACCTGGAAGTGCTAAATTGGAACGTCGATTTTACGGAGGCCGCTTATGACAGTTTGACAAGGCAGAAAAAATATATGGTGGAGAACGGAATTATCGAAAAAGATTTTGAACTGAAGGATAAAATTAAGCTGGAATTTCTGCGCGAGGTTTTACCGGATCGCGTAACGATTACACCGTAAGGAGGGGAAGGGCATGTCCGTATCATTGGTTTCGCAGAACCGCACGATTACGATCGCGGGGCTGGGCAAGAGCTATAGCGATCAGCGTCCGGCGGGGAGCGGGGAGGTTCACTACATTATCAAAGATGTCGACCTCGTCGTCCGGGGCGGCGAGTTTTTTATCCTGCTGGGGCCCAGCGGCTGCGGCAAATCGACACTGCTGAACATGATCGCCGGCTTCATCTCCAAAACGAGCGGCAGCCTGCGGGTTGGCGGCGCGGATGTCGACCGGCCCGGGCGGGATCGGGCGGTTGTGTTTCAGCAGGCCGATTCCTCGCTGTTTCCCTGGCTGACCGTCCGCCAAAACGTCGAGTTCGGGCTCAAGATGAAAAAGGTGGCGAAGCCAGAGCGCCGGGCCGTGTCCGACCGTTATCTGGAGCTCGTCGGGCTGGCCGGCCACGGGGATAAATTTCCGAAGGAGCTGTCCGGCGGCATGAAGCAGCGGGTTCAACTGGCCCGCGTGCTGGCCAATGATCCGGAAATTTTGCTCATGGATGAACCGTTCGGGGCTTTGGACGCCATGACCCGCCGGACGATGCAGAAGGAGCTGGTGCGCATTTGGCGGCAGACAAACAAAACGATCGTCTTCGTGACGCACGACATTCAGGAAGCGATCCTGCTCGGGGAACGGGTGGGCATCATGTCTTCGGGCCCGTCTTCCAACATTTCGCAAATCTACGAGATTCCGCTCGCCTATCCGCGCGACGTGTCCGCGGCGGAATTTTACGAGTATTACCGGCGGATTCAAGCTCATTTTGACGAATAGAAAGGGCGAATCTTATGACATGGCTGAAAAAGAAATGGGTCGGCCTGCTCTTCTTGTGGCTGTTCATCCTGGCCGCCTGGCAAGGCGGCGCCTGGCTTTACGGTCCCGAGGTGGTGCCCGGGCCGGCGGATACGGCGGCGGGAGCGCTGGAGCTGCTGCGGGACGGCTCGCTGCCGAAATATATCGGGATCAGCTTCTACCGGGTGTTCAGCGGCTGGACGCTGGGGAGCCTGATCGCCATCCCGCTCGGCATTTTGATCGGCAAGGTGGATTTTATCCGCCGTTTTGCCGAACCGCTGCTGAACTTCATCCGCTTTATTCCGCCGATCGCTTTCATCACGCTGTTTCTCGTCTGGTTCGGCATCGGCGAGCAGTCGAAGATCGCGCTGATTTTGTACGCGACGCTGTTTATCGTCATCATGAACACGCTGACGGGGGTGCTGGCGGTGGAGGAGGACAAAATCCGCGCGGCCCGCAGCATGGGCGCTTCGGAGTGGCAAATCGTCCGGCACGTGATCGTGCCGGCGACCGCGCCGTATATTTTCACCGGCGTCAGATTGGCGATGGGCACCTCGTATATGGCGATCGTCGGGGCGGAGATGATCGCGGCGAACGAAGGCGTCGGTTACCTGATCTGGAACTCCCGGCTGTTCTTCCGTACCGACTGGATTTTTGTCGGTTTGCTCAGCCTGGGGTTGATGGGATTTGCCACCGACCGGCTGTTCGGCTGGTTTGGCCGCAGGGTGCTGTGGCGTTACGGGGTGATCGGCACCGCGCCGGCCGGAAGAAGGTAAACCGAAAGCTTAGACGGGGCGGCGGCTTTTTTCCAGGATTGTGGGGGTCCGAGGGGAACAGATGGCCCGTGTATTTGTGTATGTCCTGAGATAACGACAAATATGGGTCTTATTTTTGTGAAAAAAGGGGGCACAGTTTAAATAGGGGATTTTTTTGCCTCTATTTTTGAGATATGGCGTCAAACGGGCGATATTTCCTGGTTTAATTCCCGAATAACGACTTAAAGTACCTCTATTTTGAGTAAAAGGGGTGAAATCCCAGAATAAGGCCATAAATTGTCTTTATTTCCGCTAGAGACCTGCTTGTACATTAAAAGGACCGCACAGGGACCGCACAGGAACTGCCTGGGACTGCACAGGGAGTGCAAAGGGACTGCAAGGGACTGCAAGGGACTGCACAGGGACTGCAAAGGAACTGCACAGGAACTGCAAGGGACTGCACAGGGACTGCAAAGGAACAGCACAGGGACCGCACAGGAACTGCACAGGGACTCACAGGGGCCGCCGGAACGAATTCCTTCGGACTTCGGCGGTCTTAATCATTGACAAGAACGTGTGTTCGCAATATAATGCTGTCAAAAGGGAGGCCATAGCGTATGGATGTGTATGACAAGCTGACCATTTTGACGGACTCGGCCAAATATGACGTATCCTGTTCGTCCAGCGGGGCGGAGCGCGGGAGCGGCGGGGGCAGTGGAGGCAGCTCGCTGGGAAACGCCGTCAGCTCGGGGATCTGCCACAGCTTTGCCGCGGACGGACGATGCATTTCGCTGCTGAAGGTGCTGATGACGAACAGCTGTATTTATGATTGCAAATACTGCGTGAACCGCCGCTCCAACGATACGCGCCGGGCTATGTTTACCCCGGAGGAGCTGGCGGAGCTTACGATAAATTTTTATCGCCGCAATTACATAGAAGGTCTGTTTCTCAGCTCAGGCATCATGCGGAATCCGGATTACACGACGGAACAACTGATCCGGGTGCTGGAACTGCTGCGCCGGAAATATCATTTCGGCGGTTATATTCACGTGAAGGCGATTCCCGGCGCCGATCCGGCGCTGATTTCCCGGTTGGGCCTGCTGGCCGACCGGATGAGCGTGAACATCGAACTGCCTTCACAGGACAGCCTGCACCAGTTAGCCCCGGACAAAAGCAAGGAAGCGATCCTGAGGCCGATGACCGCGATCCGGCAGGGCATTCGGGAGAACAGCACCGATCTCGTCAAATACCGCCACGCTCCCCGGTTTGTGCCGGGCGGACAAAGCACCCAGATGATCGTAGGCGCGACGCCGGACAGCGATCTTAGGATCTTAACCTTAACGGAGGCGCTGTACAGGAAATACGAGCTGAGACGGGTATATTACTCGGCGTATACCCCGGTCGCGGAGCATTCGCTGCTTCCGTCGCCCGGCAGCAAGCCGCCGCTATTGCGGGAGCACCGCCTGTACCAGGCCGACTGGCTGCTGCGTTTCTACGGTTTTGAAGCGAAGGAACTGCTGGATGAGCACACCCCGAATTTCAATTTGTTCATGGACCCGAAGTGCCATTGGGCGCTCAATCATATCGAACGGTTTCCCGTGGAGATCAACAAAGCCCCTTATGAAGAGCTGCTGCGCGTGCCCGGCATCGGCGTTCGCAGCGCCAAGCGGATCGTGGCGGCGCGCAGAACGGCGCGGCTGGATTTTTCCGGCTTAAAGAAGCTGGGCGTCGTGCTCAAACGGGCCCAATATTTTATCATCTGCTCAGGCCGGCGGCTTGAGGGGTTGAAAGTGAACGAAAGCACAATCCTCAGGTCGCTGCTGTCCCGCAAAGAAATCGATATGTTCCTGCCCAAGCCGAAGGTGGAGCAGCTGTCGCTGTTTTCGGACGAGGAGCTGGCGGGGCAGGCCGGGAAGGAGCTAAGCCCATGGCTGCTTGGATAAGCGATGCGGCTTACGCTTACGACGGCAGCTTTGACGGCTTGCTGAGCTGCGTGTTTGAGAGCTATGTGCGGAAGGAGGATTTGGTCGACCTGCGTTCGGACGCTGATCCGCAGTATACTCTGTTTGTAACCCGCTGGGTGGAAACCTGTCCGGAGAAGGCTAACAGGGTGTACGCGGCCATCGGGCAAAAAATATCGCCGGCCGCCCAAGAGCTTGTCCGCCGCGGCTTTCTCACCTGCGATCCGCAGAAGGATTTGCTGATTTACCGGTTCCTGCGGCTGGGCTTTAAGCATGGGAGGGCGGTGATGGATATGCTGACGGAGAACACGGTGCACCGATTGCGCAAGGCGGTGCGGCATTTGAACACGGAGAGCCATGCCTTGATGGGCTTCGTGCGCTTTTCGGTGTATGGCGAGACGCTGGTCTCGGTCATTGAGCCGAAGAACCGGGTGCTGCCGCTGCTGGCCGCGCATTTTTGCGACCGCTACCGGAAGGAGTCTTTTATGATTTACGACAAAACCCACGGACAGGCGCTCATTCACCGTGCGGAGGAAGCGGGGGCAGGGAAAGCGGAGATCGTGGACGTCGACGAGCTGATTTTGCCTGAGGCGGGGGAGCAGGACCAAGCGTACCGCCGCCTTTGGAAGCAGTTTTACGAAACGGTGGCGATCCGGGAGAGGATTAATCCTCGGGCGCAGATGTCCCATATGCCCAAGCGCTACTGGGGACAATTGACCGAGATGCAGGGAGTGCGCGAATACCGCCCCGACTCTCCGGAGTCGAAGCGCCAGCAGTAAACGGCCTGAGGTAAACGCCTGCGGTAAACGGCCTGCGGTAAACGCTTGCAGTAACCGCAAGCAGTAAACGCCTGGATATGCTTGGCATCGTCCGATTTCCGGCGGTTCTGGTACAATGGACGGAAAGGTATTTTTAGAGGGGAAGTTGACGGAGTGGATTTGAATCAAACACCTTTACGGTACATCTATCCTTTTGCATGCCATGAGAACGAGCTGGAGCTATGCCGGATGGAGCTTCGCGCCCTGTTTGGACAAGAGCCCGGGGCGTTTGCTTTGATAGACAGCCGTTTGCGGATTGAACCGAACCGGAGTCCGTTTGTTTCCATGCGGTTGGACGTTTTGCTGGCCGCCGGGACGCTGGAAGAAATCATCACCCAGGTGGCGGAGCTGGAACTGGACGGACGCACCTTTAAGGTGCTGTATCTCAAAAACGGTTTGAAACGGACTTATGAGCAGCAGCGCGAATTGGAGCGGCAGCTAGGCGGAAGGATCCGCGGCAAAGCCGATATGAGGCAGCAGGATGTGACATTTGGACTGCTGTCGTTGGACGATGGCTGGATGTTCGGCATTTGCCGGCCGGCCGACCCGGTCTGGCAGCGGCATATACATAAGCCGCAAAATTACTCCACGGGTCTGACGACCGTCGTGGCCCGGGCATTAGTGAACATCGCCGTGCCCGATCCGCAAGGCGTGCGCACGATCGATCCGTGCTGCGGCATGGGCAACGTGCTAATCGAAGCGCTGTCGATGGGCATCGATATCGTCGGACGGGACCTCAATCCGCTGGCCGTTCGCGGGGCGCGGGTCAATTTGCGCCATTTCGGTTACGATGATGCGGGTCTGATAGCCATCGGCGACTTGAACGATATTAACGAGCCGTTCGATGCGGCGATCGTCGATCTGCCGTACAATTTATGCTCCGTCCTTTCCGCCTCCGAGCGCAGCCTCATGCTTGCCAGCGTAAGGCGGATCAGCAAGCGGGCGGTGATCGTTTCTTCCGAGCCGCTGGAGCCCGAGATTGAAGCCGCAGGCCTGAAAATCATGGACTCTTGCTCCGTCAGTAAAGGAGCTTTTGTCCGCCATGTGTGGTTGACCACACAGCAGCTGGTATAGGCAACAAATACAGTTAAGTCTTTGCCGTTATTTATTCATCTATGTGAAAAGGAATACGTATCCGTCCTAAGCGGAGGTACGCATTCCTTTTATTTTTTAGAGGTTAACACGCACTTTTGGGCGGTTTAGTTACCTTGCGGTACGGTCAAGCCGAGGCCTTCGGCAACGCGCGTTCCGTATTCCGGGTCGGCTTTGTAGAAATGCTCGATTTGCCGCAGCTTGATCTCGTCTTTTTCCACCGCTTTCATGGCGTTTACGATGTTTTCGACCAGACGTGTGCGTTCTTCTTCGCTCAGCAGGCGGTACAGGTCGCCGGCTTGCGTATAGTGGTCATCATGGTCGTAGGCGACGCTGTCGGCATATCCCGACACTTCGAACGGCGAAATTTTATGCTGCGGAGATTCCGCCGGGCCGCCGTAGCTGTTGGGTTCATAGTAAACGGAGGCTCCGCCGTTGCCGTCTCCGCGCATGAAGCCGTCGCGCTGGTTGTTGTTCACTTCGGCGATCGGGCGGTTGATCGGCAGTGTGTTATGATTGGCGCCGACGCGGTAACGATGCGCGTCAGAGTAAGCAAACAGGCGGCCCTGCAGCATTTTGTCCGGCGAAGCTTCGATGCCCGGGACGAAGTTGCCCGGCGAGAATGTCGCCTGCTCGACTTCGGCAAAATAGTTCTCCGGATTCCGGTTCAGCGTCATCACGCCGACCTCGATCAGCGGGTAATCTTTTTGGGACCATACTTTGGTCACGTCGAATGGATCGAAACGGTACGTTTGCGCGTCTTCGATCGGCATGATTTGCACGTACAGCGTCCAGCTCGGGAAGTCGCCTTGAGCGATCGCGTTGAAAAGATCCTCGGTATGGTAATCCGGATTTTCGCCGGCCAATTTTTCGGCCAGCTTGACGTCAAGGTTTTGGATGCCTTGATTCGTTTTGAAATGATATTTCACCCACACCGCTTCGCCTTCCGCGTTCACCCATTTAAAGGTATGGCTGCCGTAACCGTTCATATGACGGTATGTAGCCGGAATACCGCGGTCTGAGAACAATATCGTCACCTGATGCAGCGACTCCGGCGACAAGGACCAGAAATCCCACACGGCGTTCGGATTTTTCAGGTGCGTTTGCGGGTGCCGTTTTTGCGTATGGATGAAGTCCGGGAATTTGATCGCATCGCGGATAAAGAACACCGGCGTATTGTTTCCGACCAGGTCGTAGTTGCCTTCCTCGGTGTAGAACTTCACGGCGAAACCGCGCGGGTCGCGGACGGTATCCGCGGAGCCCAGTTCACCGGCCACCGTCGAGAAACGGATAAACATCGGGGTCTGCTTCCCGACTGCGGACAGAAACGCCGCTTTGGTGTATTTGGAGACATCGTTCGTTACTTCAAATACCCCGTGGGCCCCGGCGCCTTTGGCGTGAACGACGCGTTCGGGTACGCGCTCCCGGTTGAAATGAGCCAGCTTCTCAAGCAAATGGACGTCCTGGATGAGGACGGGGCCGCGCTGACCGGCCGTAATCGAGTTTTGGTTGTCCCCGACCGGAGCGCCCCAGCTGGTGGTTAACCGTTTTTTATCATTAGTCATTTGATCACCTCTTAGTAAATGTAATTATTCAACTTCCTTCGCTTTGATAACTTAACTTTACCGGGACGGGGAAGCTTTGTCATGAAGGCGCGATGAATCGATGATGAAATATGCATGAAGGTTGTATAAAGGCGCGTTCGAGCTATCGGCTGCCGAAACCATCGGCCTTCAAAATAGCGACATTTTAAGTGCTTATGATCCGAACTCCAACATGTACATCCCCATTAGCGGCATTTTATGTACCTATTTTCCTTTGAATGGTCCAGGATGGGGTATTTCCTTGCGGTCCTAAGAAAATAGCAGCATAAAATGCCTCTACTTCTCTAAAATGGGCGGGGATCGGCGAAATAAAGACACTTTATGTCCTTATTTTTCGCTGGAGTTGTTCAGGGACTGAATGGGTTAGGATGAAGAGGCACGGCTGAATATTTTGTATTAAGCGCGGTTTTTGGCTGAGCCTCCAATAAAAGGGTGGTTATTGTAAGTTTTATTTTTTTAACCTATAATCCTAGAGTGAAGAAAGCCTGGAACCAAGCGAAAATCAGTGCCCGTAGGTCCTTGAAGCCGGTGCGTTTGCCGCGCGCGGCTTCTCGGTTAAAAGGGAAGCCGGTGCAAATCCGGCACGGTCCCGCCACTGTAAACAGGGACGCAGCTCATATTGCCACTGTCATCCGCTTATAGACGGAGGATGGGAAGGCGAGCCGGCGTCGAAGCCTGCAAGTCAGGAGACCTGCCCACGGGAGATTAAAGACGGTCCTTCGAGGAAAGGATAACGTTCTGCTAAGAGCACTATGCCCAAAAGGCGGGAGATCCGTTTCCCGCAGAAGGCATGGCTTTGTGGACGTACCCCCATCCGCCCGGGATTGGGGGTTTTCTTGTTTGAACGGGTAAATCCCGGTGCCGTACGCATCGCTTAGATTCGGGCGTGTCAGTAGCCTTTGGAACACCCGAAAGAAATGCAGAGCAGAGGAGAGATATTGATGAAGAAATGGCTGAATTTATGGGGGATCGCGCTGCTGGCGATGGCGCTGTTATTGGCGGGCTGCGGCCAGGATAAAGGCGCGGGCGGCCAAGGAGCGGCGGGCAACGCCGCAGGCCAAACCGGGCAAAATGCAAGTTCGAATGCCGGAAACGGAGCACAGGGCGAACAGGGCGCCAAACGGACGGTGTATCCGCTGACGCTGAAGGATTCGAGCGGAACGGAATTTACGTTTGAGTCGGCGCCGCAAAAAATCGTTTCCCTGGCCCCGTCGGAGACGGAGACGCTGTTCGCGCTCGGGCTCGATCAGCAGATCGCCGGCGTTTCGGATTTGGACGATTATCCGGAAGCGGTGAAGGACAAGCCCAGAATGGGCGGTTTCAAGGTGAACGTAGAGGCGATCGTCGCCGCGCAGCCGGACCTGATCGTGGCGGCCAGCCTGATCGACGAACAGACGGTCAAAAGCTTGAGCGATTTGGGGTTCAAGGTGTTCCAGTCCGATCCGAAAACGGTGAGCGGCGTGATGGAGCACATCAAGGCAATCGGCGAGATCACCGATCATCAGGCCGAAGCTGAAGAAGTCGTCGGCCAAATGCAGCAGGAATTGAGCCGGGTGACCGATGCGGTCAAATCGCTGACGGAGGATCAGAAGAAAAAAGTATACATCGAATTTTCGCCGGGCTGGACGGTCGGCAAGGGCGAGTTCATGGACGAAATGATCACCCTGGCCGGCGGCGTTAATGTAGCTTCCGACATTGCGGGCTGGAGCGAAATCAACGAGGAGAACATCATTAAAGCGAATCCGGACGTGATCCTGTACGCCAAAAGCGTCGTCGACAAAAACAATCGCACGCTGGCGGACATTATCAAAGGACGCGCCGGTTGGGATCAAATTGCCGCGATCAAGGAAGACCGCGTCGCCGGGCTGGACGACAATTTGCTCAGCCGCCCGGGTCCGCGGGTGACGCAAGGATTAATTGAGGTAGCCAAAGCGATTTATCCGGAACTGATTCAGCCATGATGACCGGCAAGCTGGCCGGTTACGGGACCGTTCTGCTGGCGCTGCTGGCTGTGACGCTGCTGTTGTGCATCGGAATCGGTTCGGTATCGCTGCCGCTGGGCGATATCGCCCGCATTTTGCTGCACCGGATTCCCGGCGCGGGAAGCTGGATCACGGCGGACTGGAGCGTGGCCTCGGAGCAAATCGTCCTACAGGTGCGCCTTCCCCGCGTTTTGTTGGGGATGCTGGTCGGCGCAACGCTTGCGGTGGCCGGGGCCGGCTTTCAAGGCGTGCTGCGCAATCCGCTGGCCGATCCGTTTACGCTCGGGGTTTCGTCGGGATCGGCGATCGGCGCGGCCGTGCTTATTTTTTTCGGCTGGCAGTTTTCGTTGCTCGGGGTGTTTACGCTGCCGGCGGTCGCTTTCCTGACGGGTGCGGTCACGCTGTGGATCGTCATTTGGCTGGCGCGCGAAAACGGGAAAATTCCGATTGAAAGCCTGATTTTGTCCGGTGTCGTCATGCAGTCGTTCCTTGGCGCAGTGGTGTCGTTTTTGACGGCGATGTCCAAGCAAACGGTCAATGAAATTTTATATTGGACGATGGGCAGCTTGTCATTGCGCGGATGGTCGTATACGGCCATCCTTTTCCCGTATTTGCTGGTGGGCGGGGTGTTTCTGTGGAGCCGGGCCGGAACGCTTAACTTGCTGGCGCTCGGCGAACGTCAGGCGGCGCATTCGGGGCTGAACGTGGAGCGGACGAAGCTGACCGTGCTGCTGGCAGCCACGCTGATGACGGCGGCGGCCGTGTCGGTGTCCGGCGTTATCGGCTTCGTCGGCCTGGTCATTCCGCACATGATCCGCCTGATAACCGGACCCGATTATCGTCTGATTATTCCGCTGTCCGCGCTTGGCGGCGGGATATTTATGATGTGGAGCGATCTTGCGGCCCGCTCCCTGCTGACGCCGACGGAGATCCCGCTTGGCATCGTTACCGCTTTTGTCGGGGCCCCCTTCTTTGGCTATTTGCTGCACCGGAAAAAGAAGGAGCGGGAGGGGGAACTGCGTTGATCGAGGTGAAAAAAGTTTCCAAAACGTACGGCCGCCAGGCGGTCATCCGCGATGTGACCTGGAGCGTGCGAAAGGGCGAATTTTGGGGGCTGATCGGACCTAACGGCAGCGGCAAAACGACGCTGCTCAATCTGATTTCCGGTGTGGAGCGGCCGGACGCTGGGGAGATCTCGCTGGACGGCCGTCCGCTCACTTCCTATGGCCGCAAGGCGTTATCGCGGAAAATCGCCGTCCTGCAGCAGGACGGTTTGCCTCCGGTTTCGTACAGCGTCCGCGACGTGGTTGAGATGGGGCGCTTTCCGTATCAGGACTGGCGCGGCAGGGAGAAGGACGGACCGGAGGGCTCCCGGCGGCTGCTCGGCGAAATTATGGATAAGCTGGAGCTGAGCGCGCTGGAGCACCGGCCGTTAAGCGCGCTTAGCGGAGGGCAACGCCAGCGCGCCGCGCTCGGCAAGGTGATGGCGCAGCAGCCGGAGCTGGTGCTGCTCGATGAACCGACGACGTATTTGGATCTTCGCTACCAAATGCAGTTTATGGAACTGGTCTCAGGATGGCAGCGGGAGGAAGGGCTGACGGTCGTGGCCGTGATGCACGATTTGAACCTGGCCGCTTTGTTTTGCGACCGCCTCTTGGTGCTGAGCGAAGGGTGCGTTGTGGCGGAGGGGCCGCCGGAAGACATTTTGTCCGCGGCTATGGTAGATAAGGTTTATCAAGTGAAGGCACACCGGGTGCCGCATCCGGACAGCGGAGTGCCGCAGTTGCTTCTACAGCGAAGGAAGGCGGAAAGCGGGGATGCCAAGGGGATTGGGAGCGGCGAAACCGGCGGCTGAGGAGGAAAGGCCGGCTTGAGATACGCGAACGGATGAAGCGGGCAAATAAAGCGGGCGGATGAGCCAAACAAATAACCGAATAGATGGACCGAATGGATGAACTGAATAAATGAACTGAATGGATGAACTGAATGGATGAACCACGGGGGAGGGAAGAACGATCATGGGGCATAACGCTATTTTGGAACTTGCAGGGAGCATCGGCAGGCTTGATGCGGCGGCAATGGCTGCCGCCGAGGAACGCTTGGGCCGGTTGACGAAGCCGCCCGGCAGCCTCGGCAAGCTGGAGGAATTGGCCGTTAGGCTGGCCGGCATAACGGGCGAAGCGCTGCCGGAGTTCCCGCGGCGCACGGTGTTTGTGATGGCTGCCGACCACGGCGTTTGCGAGGAAGGCGTCAGCGCCTTTCCGGCGGAAGTGACGCCGCAGATGGTGGGCAATTTCCTCGCCGGCGGAGCAGCGGTGAACGTACTGGCGCGCCAGGCTGGCGCCGACGTCGTGTGCGTCGATATCGGCGTGAACGCGGAGCTGTCGCATCCGGCTTTGGTGTCGCGAAAAGTGCGGTACGGCACCGCCAATATGTCCAAAGGCCCGGCGATGACCCGGGAGGAGGCGGAGGTGGCCGTGCTGATCGGAGCGCGGCTCGTGGAGGAAGCGGCATCCCGCGGCGTCCGCCTGTTCGTTACGGGCGAGATGGGGATCGGCAACACGACGGCCAGCGCGGCGATGATGAGCGCTTTGACCGGGATTTCACCGGAGCAAAGCGTCGGCCGGGGGACCGGGATTGACGATGTACGGCTGCGCGGCAAAATCGAAGTCGTGCGGCGCGCCCTGGAGATCAATCGCCCGGACCCGGGAGATCCGCTCGGCGTGCTCGCCAAAGTGGGCGGCCTGGAAATCGCCGGGCTCGCCGGGGTCATTCTTGGCGCCGCGAAAAGCCGCTGCCCCGTCGTGATCGACGGCTTTATTTCCAGCGTGGCCGCGCTTGCCGCAAGCCGGCTTGCGCCGGAAGCGGCAGGGTATATGATCGCTTCCCACGTTTCCGCGGAGCAGGGGCATCGCCAACTGCTGCGGGAGCTGAAGCTCGAGCCGATGCTGGAGCTTGGCATGCGGCTCGGCGAGGGGACCGGCGGGGTGCTCGCCCTGCATTTGGTGGACGCGGCGAGCCGGATCGTGCGGGAGATGGCGACGTTTGAGAGCGCCGGGATTTCCACGGGCGGCGACCGTTAAAATGGACGGGGCGCTGCCCGGCTGAAATCGCGGTGACAGTCAACATGAGTTTGGGGGTAAAGCGATGAAAGTAATGGTCACGGGCGGCGCTCGCAGCGGCAAAAGCTCGTTTGCCGAGCGCTGGATTATGAAGCACGCGGAAGCCGCGTTGTATATCGCGACCGGGCAAGCTTTCGACGAAGAAATGACCGAGCGGATCGCCCTGCACCGGCAGCAAAGGGAGCAAGGCGGATTCGCCTGGACGACGCTGGAGGAGCCGTTGCGGCTGGCGGAAAAGCTCACGGCATTAGGGGACGAGCTGCGGGCAGGCGGGGCGGAAGCGGCCGGGATAGACCGGCAGGGAACGGAAAAGGCCAGCTCGTCCGCCGCGGCCGTCGTGCTCGTCGACTGCCTCACGTTATGGCTGTCAAACATGCTGCTTGAGCAAGGGGGCCGGTCCGATGCGGCCAAGGTCATGGAGCGGGAAATCGAACGCCTGGCTGCCGCGGCCGAAGCTTTCCCCGGCACGCTGGTGATGGTCACCAACGAGGTGGGGAACGGAATCGTGCCGGAATTTCCTTTGGGCCGGCTGTATCGCGATCTGGCGGGCAGGTTGAACCGCAGGATGGCCGCCATTTCCGGGCAGGTGTTTCTCGTGACGGCGGGCATTCCGATCGAGTTGAAGAGCAGGGAGTACCGGCTATGAGCGATGAGAGCAAGAACAAGCAGAACAAGCAGAACAAGCAGCACAAGCAGAGCGATCGGAGCGGCCCGGGGCAGCCGATATTGGCTGCTTTTCAATTTTTGACGCGGTTTCCGGTCCGGGCCGAGCTCGATTTCACGCCCGAGCTGCTGCGGCGAAGCGTCCGATATTACCCGCTTGTCGGGGCGGCCGTGGGGCTTAGCGTCTGGGCCGCCGCGGCTTTGTCGGCTTGGCTGCTGCCGCCGCTTCCCGCCGCCGTGCTGGCGCTGATCGTTTGGGTCTGGGTCACCGGCGGGCTGCATCTGGACGGTTGGATGGACACGGCCGACGGCTTGCTCAGCTACCGGCCCCGGGAAAAAATGCTGGAAATTATGAAGGACAGCCGGGTCGGAGCGATGGGGGTGCTCGCCTGTGTGCTGCTGCTTATGCTGAAGGCTTCGTTGCTGGCTTCCCTGCTGCAGGGCGGCGTTTGGCAAACCGGGGCCGCGCTGCTGACGGCGCCCGTTTGGAGCCGCTGGTTTATGACCCGGGCCATGCGGTTGTGGCCGAACGCCCGCCAAGGGGAAGGCTTGGCCGGGCAGTTCCGCGGGTTGGGGGCTCGCGATGGGCGGGGAGCAACCGCTTGGGCGATCGTGTTGACCGCGGCGGCTCTGCTGCTCGCTCTGCTGCTGATCATCTTGCTGGCTGTGCTGCCGGCGACGGATGCGCTATCGCAGACAGCGGCGCTGCCGGGAACAGAGGCCGCCCATCGCGGCCGCATCGAACCGGCCTTGGCGGAATTGCTGCTGTACGCCTGCCTGCACCCGGTGCTGGCCTGGGCGGCGGGAACCCGGGCGGCCCGCTGGATGAGCGCCAAGCTCGGCGGTCTAACCGGCGACACTTACGGGGCGCTGAACGAAGGTCTGGAAGCGGCGCTGCTGCTGTTGGCGGTTTTGATATTCCGGTAATCGCTGGCGCGCAAAACGGAAGGGAGAGGAAGCGGATGGAAAATAGAGAAACGGTGAACGGCGCGGTGCTTATGGTGCAGGGTACGGCCTCGGATGTCGGGAAAAGCGTCATCGTGACGGCGCTCTGCCGCATTTTCGCCCAGGACGGGTTTCGCACCGCCCCCTTCAAGTCCCAAAACATGGCTTTAAACTCCTACGTTACCCCGGACGGCCGGGAAATCGGCCGGGCCCAGGGGGTTCAAGCCGAGGCCTGCGGCATCGCCGCCACCACGGACATGAATCCGGTGCTGATCAAGCCGACCGGGGACATGCATTCGCAGATCGTCGTTCACGGCCGGCCGCTAAGGCATCTCAGCGCGGCGGATTACCGGGAGAAGTTTCTCCCGGAGGCGAAGCCGCTTGTGATGGATGCCTTGAACCGCCTGCGCTGGCAATACGACATTGTCCTCATGGAGGGGGCCGGCAGCCCGGCGGAAATCAACCTGAAGCAGCGCGACATCGTTAATATGAACCTGGCGGGATGGGCGGATGCGCCGGTTATTTTGGTCGGGGACATCGATCGCGGCGGGGTGTTCGCGTTCCTGGTCGGAACGCTGGAACTGCTGGAGCCGGAGGAGCGGGCCCGGGTCAAAGGCTTCATCATCAACAAATTCCGCGGGGATCTTTCCCTGCTCCAGCCGGGGCTCGATTGGCTGGAGCGGCGCACCGGCATTCCCGTGCTCGGCGTGCTGCCTTATCTTCCCGACCTGGATATTGAAGCTGAAGATTCGGTCGTTTTGGATACTTATCCTTCGGCGGCGGAATCCGCCGGGGAGCAAGCCGCGGTCGATATCGCCGTAATCCGCTATCCGCGCATTTCCAATTTCACCGATTTCGCTCCGCTCGCCGCCGAGCCGGACGTATCCCTCCGCTACGTGGACAAGCCCGCCGACCTTGGGCAGCCCGACGCGATTATCCTGCCGGGCACAAAGGACACGATCGGAGACCTGTCCTTCCTGCGGGAGCAGGGATGGGATCAAGCCATCCGCCGGCATATGGAGTTGCGGGAGCATGCTCAGCTGGCCGGCATCTGCGGAGGCTATCAGATGCTCGGTGCGCGTTTGCACGACCCCGAGGCGGTGGAGGCGGATGCGCCGCGGTCGGCGGAAGGTCTGGGCTGGCTGCCGCTCGCGACGACCTTCCGCGCGGGCAAAAAGACGGTTCGCGTCCGCGGGACGACGGCAACCGGGCATCCGGTACGGCTGCATCCTCCCGGCCAGGCCGCCTTGCCTATCGAAGGCTACGAAATCCATCAAGGGGAGACGGTTCGGTTGCCGGCGGATTCCGCTTCGCCATCTTCTGCTTCTGCCTTCGCTTCCGCCGGCTCCGCTATAGCCGATATGTTCCTGATCCGCCGCGAATTGGCCGCTTCCGTCGACGGGCCGCCTACGGACGGGGACGAAGTCCATCCCGAAGGCGCCGCACGCTCTGATGGACGCGTGTTCGGCACTTATTTGCACGGCCTGTTTCATAACGACGCGTGGCGGCGGGCCTGGTTGGACGGCATTCGCACGGCGAAGGGACTTGATCCCCTGGGCGCGACCTTCACGGCGGCCTCCCGCAAGGAAGCGGCCTTCGACCGCCTCGCTGGGCATGTCCGGCGGCATCTGAAGCTGGAGCAAATTTATGAAATCGCCGGGCTCGATCCGGCGCTGGCGAACAGGAAGGGCGGCTAGGAAGTCAGCTAACCTTGTTTGCAGTGGATGGGTCATTTTTTATACGCTCAGTCATCAATCATTGACCCTGTTTTTAGGTTCAACCTAATCATCAGTGCTTGACAGTCAAGCCGGAAACAGACCATGGCCTGGAGCGAGACTCGCTATCCGGAGGCTTTGCACGATTATCCCGTTTGACCAGGTGACTATGCTTCCTGAACTAAAGGGATGATCGTGCAAAGTGCTTTGGAGAGACAACCTCCCCCCCCATCTCCATCATCATTTATTTTGTCAAGCACTGATTTTGGTCTTGAGCATGTTTTTTCTGACTTGTCCGACATAAGCGTATAGAATGGTGCATAAGTGCTAATCCGTTCTGACCGGCGGATGGAGCAGCTCCCATACGGAGGAGAGCATCTCCGCCCAATTAGATGCGGAACTTTTCCACCGCTTCGCGCAGCGACAGCGCCTGCTCGTGAAGGGAGCGCACGGTTTGGGCGTGGCTTTCCATTTCGGTGAGCTGCTGCTGGGAATATTGGGCGATTTGCTCCATGCTTTCCAGCGATTTGGCCGTAATGTTGGCCGCTTCCTCAACCGAGGCGGTAACTTCTTCCGTGCCGGCGGAAACCTGCTGCGTGGAAGAGGACACCGATTGGATCGTCAAATTGATGTTTTGGATCAGCACCGTCAGTTGGCCGAAGGCTCTGCCGGCTTGTTTTACGCGGCCGGTCCCGGAGACGATCTGCTCGCTGGCGCGCTGCATTGCGCTGACGGAATTTTCCGATTCCTCGCGGATGCTCAGCAAATATTCGCCGATTTCGTCCATGGCCCCCCGGGACTGCTCCGCCAGCTTGCGCACTTCCTCGGCGACGACGGCGAAGCCTTTGCCGTTCTCCCCGGCGCGCGAAGCTTCGATGGCCGCGTTTAACGCCAGAATATTAATCTGTTTCGTGATTTCGGTAATCGTGCCGACGACGGTGGCGATCGATTCGGACCGTTCGTTCAGGATGCGGATGTGCTCCAGCGTGCGTCCGGCCGCTTCCTCGACGAGCTGCATCTGCTCGACGGCCGTTTGTGCTAACGCATTGCCGGCGCCGGCTTCCTCGGCGGCTTGTCCGATCCGTTCGGTGACCTCGGCGGAAGAGGAGGCGATATGCTGGATGCCCTGCGAAATTTCTTCCATCGCCCGGGCGTTCTCGGCGGCGGCCGTGGCGATCGTCAGACTGCCGGATTCGATTTCCCGCGTCGCTGCGTTGGAGCGGGTGATCAGCTCCCCAAACGTGTCCACCGACCGGGATAAATGTTCCGATCCGCTCACGACGGTTTGCGATGTGTCCAGCACTTTGGCGAACATCTCTTTGAGCTGGTTCGTCATCGTCCGGAAGCTTGCGGCAAGCTGAGCGACTTCATCATGGCCAGCCACCTCGATCGCCTGCCGGAAATCGCCGCCGGCCATTTTTTCCGTAACGGCAACCAGCTTTTTGATCGATTTGGTGATGCGCCGGCTAACAAAATATGCGACCAACAGCCCGGCTCCAATCACGAGGGCGGTTATACCGATGCAGATCTGCAAAATTTCCGCCCGCTTCTGATCGATAAAAGTGGCGTCCAGCCCGATGGCCAGCACCGCTTTGCTTCCGGGGATCGCGATAAACGCCGTCTTGTGCGAACCGAACCGGTCCGAATACAGCTCGCTGATATGTATTTCGCCATCGGAGGTTTCGGCCATCGCGGCTTGAATCTCCAACGGGTCGCCGGCTTTCATTCCGGAATTTTCGTTGGCGGCGATGACGGCAGCTCCGTTTTCCTGAAGCTGGATCAGGTAGGCGTTGTTTAAATGAAACTCCTTGGCGCTTTTCGTCAAATAGGATTCAACCGCAAACCGGGAATTTTCCTTGCCGCTCATCAGTTGCATCGCCTGATTCGTGTCCAGCCTTTTGTAAATGTCCTGCGTACTGGTCAGGAGCACTTTGTCAAATTGCGGCAGCACGTTTTGGCTGATGATTCCCATAGAAATGTAATAAAAGCTTACACTAAACAAAAGCGAAGATACTACGATAAGCGCTGCAAACGTAAGCATGAATTTGCGGCTGATGGAGCTGTTGATTTTAAACACGGAAATCTCCCCAATCTCTCCCATAAAATAAGTGTTTTATGTCTATAGTCCTATGCCCGAACCGTGGATTCCCTTTTTTTAACCACTGGTTCATAAGTATTATTTTATAGGAAAAAATGCCCTTTGAAAATGAAAATATCCGCTGAATGTTTGCAAAAAAGAAAAAAATCAGAGCTTTCGCCCTTTTGAAGGGGAAGAAGGCTCTGATTTCTTACATTTAGCGTCAGATATAAGTCAACTGTTTCGGATAGGCGGTCAACACTTCCACGCCGGAGGCGGTCACGAGCACGTCGTCCTCGATGCGGACGCCGCCGACTCCAGGCACATAAATCCCGGGCTCTACCGTAAATACGTTGCCTTCCGTCAGCAATTGTTCGTTTTTGCCGTGGACGGAAGGGAATTCATGGACGTCAATGCCCAGCCCGTGGCCTAACCGGTGAATAAAATAGCGGCCGTAACCGGCGGCTTCGATCACGTCGCGGGCGGCTTTGTCGATCGAGGCGAAGCTGACTCCCGGTTTGATGGCTTCGATGGCGGCCATGTTGGCAGCCAGCACGGTTTCGTATATTTTGACCAGTTCATCGGACAACTCCCCTACGGCAAACGTGCGGGTGATGTCGGAAGCGTATCCGTCCGCGTAAACCCCGATGTCAAACATGACAAGATCGCCGCGGCGAATTTGCCGCGTTCCGGGAACGCCGTGCGGCAAAGCCGTCTTTTCCCCGGACAGCACCATGGAGTCGAAAGAAGGGCCGTCCGCGCCGAGCTTGCGGATTTGATACTCCACTTCGGCAACCAGCTCGTTTTCGCTGACCCCTTCTTTGACCTGGCGCACCGATTCCGTCAGCACCTGCTCGATCAGGTTTACGGCGCGCTTGATTTTAGCGACTTCGTCCGAACTTTTGCGGAAGCGAAGCTCACGCAGCCACGGGCCGGCATCCAGATACCGGGAAAAACCGAGCGTTTCCTGCATTTGTTCGAACCTGGCCACGGAGACCTGCTCTTTTTCGAACCCGATCGTGCCGATCGTCCCCTTCAAACGCTGTTTCAGCAGGAGATATGGATCGTCCGTGTCCTGGTGGGTGATGATTTCTGCGACGTCCGCCGCCGCCCGGGCCGCTTCCTCGTCCAGCGCGGGCACCATGAGAAACGGTTCGCTTCCCGCTTGAAGGACGGCGCCAAGAAAGCGTTCATGAGGATTGCTCAGGAATCCGGTCAGATAGTATACATGTTTCGGATCGGTAATCAGCAGGGTGCTGATCCCGGATTCGCGCATTTTTCGGTCAAGCTCAGCCCATTTCATATTCATTAAAAAATACTTCCTTTCGCAAGCAGTTTCAAATATCATTATAGGCTAATAAATGGAAAAGGGATAGTTAGGAGCAGGCGCAAAATTTAACGGAATAATGGTTTACATTTGCGGAAATTTCAATAGAATGGGAAGAAGCTATGTTATGTAAAATTTGAATCAATTGGCTAAAAGGAGAGACGACGTTGACAGCGGAAAAAAAGAATCAAACCCCACTCATCCTGATCGGCCTGATGCTGGCGATCCTGATGTCGGCCATGGACAACACGATCGTGACGACGGCGATGGGGACGATCGTCGCCGATCTCGGCGGCATGGAGCAGTTCGTCTGGGTAACCTCCGCCTATATGGTGGCGGTGATGGCGGGAACGCCGATTTTCGGCAAACTGTCCGATATGTACGGGCGAAAACGCTTTTTCCTGTTCGGGATCATCACGTTTTTGCTCGGATCGATCCTGTGCGGGCTGGCCGGCAGCATCATGCAGCTCAGCATCTTCCGGGCGATTCAGGGGATCGGCGGCGGGGCGCTGATGCCGATCGCATTTACGATCATCTATGACATTTTCCCTGTGGAGCAGCGCGGCAAAATGACCGGCCTGCTTGGGGCGGTATTCGGCACCTCCAGCATTTTCGGCCCGCTGCTCGGCGCGTTTATCACCGATTCGCTGGGATGGCACTGGGTCTTTTACATCAATGTGCCGATCGGGATCGTCTCCCTGCTGCTGATCACCGCATATTACCGGGAATCGCTTGCGCACACGAAGCAGCAAATCGATTGGAGCGGGGCGGTTACCCTGGTCGGCGCGGTGATTTGCCTGATGTTCGCGCTGGAGCTCGGCGGCGAAAAATACGCTTGGAACTCGGCGGTGATCATCGCTTTGTTTGCCGGCTTCGCCGTGCTGTTTGTCGCCTTTTTGCTGGCGGAAACAAAAGCGCGGGAGCCGATCATTTCGTTCGGCATGTTCAAAGTACGGCTTTACGCGACAAGCTGTTTGCTCGCCTTGCTGTACGGCAGCGTGTTTATCGTGGCGACGGTGTACATCCCGATTTTCGTGCAGGGCGTATTCGGCGGCTCGGCCACGAACTCAGGCATTATTTTGATGCCGATGATGGTCGGTTCGGTCGTCGGCAGCATGATGGGGGGAATGCTGATTTCCCGGCTGTCGTACCGCGCGGTTATGGCGATCTCGGTCGTCTGCTTCGTCTGCGGCGTTTTCGCCTTAAGCACGCTGACGAACGACACCTCGCGCCTGGTGCTTACCGTCTTCAGCATTTTGACGGGCTTTGGCGTCGGCTTCTCCTTTTCGGTGCTCAGCATGGCCTCCGTCCATCATTTCGATATGCGGCAGCGCGGCGCGGCGACGTCGACCAACTCCTTCCTGCGCTCGCTTGGCATGACGCTCGGGATTACGATCTTCGGCATCGTGCAGCGCAATCTGCTGGCGGACAAGATGTCGGCGGCTTTTGCCGGAACGGGACAAGCAGAGGCCACCTTCGGCAATGCCCAGGAGGCGCTGAGTTCGGACAAGCGGGCCATGATCCCGCCGGAAATTTTGGATAAAATTACGGACGCCTTATCCGGTTCGATCGCGCACACCTTCATGTGGGCTTTGATTCCGGCCGTTTGTTCCGTCCTGGTCGTCATCGCCATGCCCAAGGACCGGATTGTCCGCGGCGCGGCGGCCAGGCCGTCCAACCCGTCCAAGCAGCAGGGCTGAATGGTTTGATACAAAGTATACGATGATCAGGATGGAGAGAAAAGCACCATGCGGTTGCGCTCTGGCAACTAGAAATCGGCGCTTGAGAGCTGGCAGCTGGCTGAGCTGGCTGTGGAACGACGAACCTTGCCAGCGGGCAACTGGCTGTTGGAACAACGAACCGTAGGCTGGGTTTAGACGAAATGGCCTTCAAAATAGCGGCACTTTATGTACTTATTATCCGGAGCCAAGCATGTTTATCCTCATTAGCGGCATTTTTTGTCCTTATCTTCCTGCGGGTGGCCCAAAATACGGGCATTTCGATAGCGGCCGGGGAAATTAGCGGCATAAATTGCCGCTATCTCTCTCAAACGGGCGGAGATCGGCGGAATAACGGCGCTTTTTGTCCTTATTTTTTCACTGGTGTTCTTCCGGCCATCCTGGCCCAAAGAAAAAGCCGCTCCCGAAACATGGACGTTCAAGTCCAGGCCAGGGAGCGGCTTCTTTCCATGATAAGCGTGCCTATAGTCACACCTATAGTCACGCCGTGTAGTCAAACCGCGTAAGTCACGCCGTGTTAGGCACGCCGCGTAGGCATAGTGTGTAGGCACGCCGTGTAGTCAAACCGCGTAAGTCACGCCGTGTTAGGCACGCCGCGTAGGCATAGTGTGTAGGCACGCCGTGTAGTCACAGCGTGTAGGCTGTAGGCAAACCGCGTAGTCACGCCGTGTTAAGCACGCCGCGTAGTCACAGCACGTAGGCACGCAATGTAGTCACGCCGTCACACCGGCTTTAGGAACGCAGCTCCTTGACCACGTTCGGCGGTGTGCCGCCGGCCAGCGCCGTGGCCAGGTTCTCCGCGGCCAGCAACGCCATTTGACGGCGGGTCTGCGCGGTGGAGGAGCCGATATGCGGCAGGGTGACGACGTTCGGCAAGCCGAGCAGCGGATGGTCCGGGGCAATCGGCTCGCGCTCGAAAACGTCGAGCCCGGCGCCGTAGATGCGTTTTTGCCGCAGCGCTTCGGTCAGCGCGGCTTCGTCGACCGTCGCCCCCCTCGAGGCGTTGACGAACACGGCCGTGGGCTTCATCCAGGCAAGCTCGCGTTCGCCGATCAGCCCCCGCGTTTCCGGGGTCAGCGGCGTCATCAGGACGACGAAGTCGGATGTTTGCAGCAGCTCTTCCATAGAGCAGTACACGGCGTCCAGTTCGGCTTCGGTCCCGGGCTTGCGGCTGCGGTTATGGTACAGCACGTCCATGCCGAAGCCGAAGCGGCCCCGGCGGGCGACGGCTTCCCCGATTTCCCCCATGCCGATGACGCCAAGCGTCTTGTGGTGCACATCAAGCCCGAACAAAATTTCGTCGTCGCCGCGTTTCCATTTCCCTTGCTTGACGTACTGGTCCAGTTCCGGCACGCGGCGGGCGACCGCCAGCATCAAGGCAAAAATCAGGTCCGCGACCGTGTCGTTCAGCACCGCCGGCGTGTTCGTTCCGATCACGCCGCGGGCTTTCATCGCCTCCAGGTCAAAGTTGTTATAGCCGACGCTGATATTGCTGACGGCCTTCAGGCGGGGAGCATGCTCCAGCAGCTCCGCGTCGATCCGGGTGCCGGACGTCAGCAGGCCGTCCGCTTCGGCTAGGCTTGCGAGCAGCCGCTCGCGGGGAATCGGTCCGTCGCCGTCCCACTTGCTGAAAAGGCAGTGTTCGGCGAGATAGGCCTCAACCTCCGGAGGCACGGGTCTGGCGATAAATACGTGTGGCTTCACGGTTCTCCTCTCCCTTTTCTATGGAATCGTACAAACACTTAAACTTACCTTTATCATACCAGAAAAGAGAGGGGGAGGCGTTAGCGATTGTCAATCTTTTCCGGGTACATGTCGTGATTGAGCAGGCGGTGTTCGGCCATCGCCTCGTATTTGGTGCCGGGGCGTCCGTAGTTGCAGTACGGATCGATGGAAATGCCGCCGCGCGGGGTAAATTTACCCCATACCTCGATGTACTTCGGATCCATCAGCTTGATCAGGTCGTTCATGATGATGTTGACGCAATCCTCGTGGAAATCGCCGTGATTGCGGAAGCTGAACAGGTAGAGTTTCAGCGATTTGCTCTCCACCATTTTCACGTCGGGAATGTAGCTGATGTAGATGGTGGCGAAATCCGGCTGCCCGGTAATCGGACAAAGGCTCGTAAATTCGGGACAGTTGAATTTTACAAAATAGTCGCGGTAAGGGTGTTTATTGTCAAACGATTCGAGCACTTCCGGCGCGTAATCAAACGGATATTTTACGCCCTGGTTGCCCAGCAGCGTGACTTCTTGCATTTCTTCAGGTTTTCTTCCGGCCATGGATGGCCCTCCTTTGCAAAGTGATTTTATCAATATAGAAAAAATAATTGCCAAAACTATACGCCGCGTTTGTTCCCCCATACGAGGGCATGCAGCTGCGGCAGAACGCGCACGTTATTCAATTCGGACGAGGCGACGACCTTGTCGATCAACGCTTCGTAGCGCCGCAGCAGATCGGCGGCATGCTCCCGGATATCCATCCGCCGTACGTCGGGATTGCCGACCTGCACATACATCGCCGTATCCGGGTAGCGGGCGTGCACTTGTTTGGCGTAGGCGAGATCGGCCTCGTCAAACACGACGACCTTCAGGCTGACGGCCAAGGGATGGGGGCGATGGGACAGCTTGGTCACAATATCGTCCAGAATAGCCCAATCGGTCTCCATTCCCGAGCTCGGCGGCTTGGGCGACAGCGTGACCTGCTCGATCTCGGCCAGCCAGTCCTGCCAGCGCGAGCCTTGCGTCTCGACGGCGATGGCAACGCCCTTGGCGTGCAGCAGTGCCACCAGGCCGGCGAGCTGCGGCAGTAGGGCGGGGTTGCCGCCCGATAGCGTGACGTGCGAGAAACGATCGCCGCCGATCTCCCGCAGCTCTTCCCAGATCTCCGCCGGCGTCATGAAGCGGATCGCGTCTTTGGCGCTGCCGTCCCAGGTGAAGGCCGAGTCGCACCAGGCGCAGCGGTAATCGCAGCCGGCGGTGCGGACGAACATCGTTTTTTGCCCGATGACCATGCCCTCGCCCTGAACGGTTGGGCCGAACACTTCCAGCACGGGAATCGGCGGGTTATTCATCCAGCATCCACTCCCGTCTGACTTCGGCATAGCTGGTCGGCGTCTCGTACAGACGGACGAACTCCGTCCGGCCTTCCAGCACGACATTCCGGTAGGTCTCCGACCCAAGCGCGGCTTCCATTTTCTCGAACAGCCATACGACCATGTTTTCCGCCGTCGTATTCATCGGCGGCAGCGTTTCGTTCAAATAACGGTGATCGAGATAAACTTCGATCTCGTTTTTCCAGATCTCCTTAATCGTGCCGAAATCAACGGTAATGCCGATCTCGTTAGGCAGGGCGCTGATGCCAAACACGGCTTTATACGTGTGGCCGTGCAGATTTTTGCATTTGCCTTCATAGGCATGCAGATGGTGGGCGGCGTCGAAAGTAAATTCCTTGCTGACGAGAACGCGGCGCCGGTGGTAGCGCAGCTGCTCCTTGCCGATGTCGCGACCCAGCTTCTGCAGCGATTCAACGATCCGAAATTCGCCCGGCATCCGGCTCATTGTTTGCCCGCCTCCTGACGCTCCAGCAGGTATTTGTCCAGGCCGGCTTTGCGCAGCTTGCAGGCCGGGCATTCGCCGCAGCCGTCGCCGATGACGCCGTTATAGCAGGTGAGCGTCCGTTCGCGCACAAAATCGAAGGCCCCTAGCTCGTCGGCCAGCTTCCACGTCTCGGCCTTGTCGATCCACATCAGCGGCGTGTGGATCACGAATTCGTAATCCATCGCCAAATTGAGCGTCACGTTCAGCGATTTGACGAACACGTCGCGGCAGTCGGGATACCCGCTGAAATCGGTCTCGCAGACGCCGGTCACGATATGCTTGGCGCCGATCCCTTTGGCCAGGACGGCCGCAAAGCTGAGGAACAGGTGATTGCGCCCGTCCACGAACGTGCTGGGGAGCTCCCCGTCCTTTTGCGCGATGGCGATGTCGCTGCGGGTCAGCGCGTTTTGCGTCAACTGGCCGAGCAGGCTCATGTCGAGAATCGTGTGTTTGATGTCAAGCTCTTGGGCGATGTCCTTGGCGCATTCGATTTCGCGAGCGTGGCGCTGGCCGTAATCGAACGTCACGGCCTCCACTTCGCCGAACTGCTTTTTCGCCCAGAACAGGCAGGTGGTGCTGTCTTGGCCGCCGCTGAAGACGACGACCGCTTTTTCGTTTTTAAGCATAAAAAAACCCTCCATCTTCTTTGGGATTTGAAAGCGGCAAGCCTTGGCCGCCGGCAGAAGAAAGAGAGTTCTTGAACTGGTCGCAAAAAAACAAGCCCGGTTCCGGCGGGTGTTTCGGCTGCCCCTTCCGCGCTTGCAGCGCTGATGAACGGAACGCCAAAATCAACCCCTCCATAAGACAGGACGTTTTATAGTTTTTTATAGAGGGAGTTCTCGAACCTCTCCCATGCCGTAAGCCGGATCCGGCCAGCATGGATTCTTCTTCAATTGGGTGCTTTCATACATAGGCATTAGGCACAAAGTTCATTATAACATAATTTTTAATGCGGGAAAGGGGCTGATGCGATTCGGACGCAGGTAGTTCTTTGGAAGCGATATGTTATTTAGCTGTTCACAAAACCGGGGATATCGTCGATAATGGAGTAGATCATTTATAGATCAATATAGAGGAGGGTGAACGATGAAAAAAATGAAATGGCTGGCCATTCCCGTCATTTTGCTATTGGCGGTGCTGACCGGATGCCAGGCCGTGGGCGGCTTTGATGTCAGCAAGGCGCTGGCCGGCAGCCTGAACCCGACATCCAGCGAATCCAGGCAGACGCTTAAGGTGGAACTGGTGCCGACTTCCGGAAACTTGTCTGCCGAGGACAAAGCAGCTATCGAACTGATCAATTCTTTATCTATCAATATTGACAGCGCCAAGGTGCAGGATAAAAATCATGCGTCCATCAAAGGCTCGGTCGGATTCCAGGGAGGAAACATCCCGTTTCTGATGTCGATGGATGCCGCTAAAGGGATTGCGTTCCAGATCGAAGGAGCTAAGCAGCCACTGTACATATCGCTGGATAACGCGCTGTCCAAAGAAATGGGCATGAATGAAGAAGGCGTGCAAAATTTAACATTGAAGACAGCGGAGCTTATTTTCAAGCATTTTCCGAATCCGTCGGTCCTCACCGTGAAACAAACGCAGGAACAGGTTAACGGCGAATCGTTAAACCTGACCAATCTGCACGCCGAGATCCGCGGCGATGAGCTGGTCGGCATGATCAAGCCGTTCCTTGTCAGCTTGTCCACGGATGAGCAAGGTTTGAAAGAGCTGATCGGCGAGTTTTATGATATGGTACTTCCTGTTGTTAACGCCGTTAACGAGTTTGGTGCCGGGGACATGGGAACAACGATGGACCAGCAGTCCAAAGCGCAAGTTGTAGAAGAACTTTACCCGGAAATCAAAAAAGAACTGGAAGAGTTCATCAAAAACTTTGATAAAGATATTGCCGTCCTGCTGAACGATACGCCGGAATTGTCCACCGTGCTTGGCAAAGATACGGTGCTTAAGCTGGACCTGTATTTCGACAGCAATCTGAACATCCGCAAGCAAACGATGGATCTGAACATAGCGCTCCCCAGCTCGGAAGATCTCCCGATTTCGGCGATCAAGGTTCACAGCGAAAACGAAGTCTGGAACATTGGCGGCCAGGTGGCCATCGATCAGGTGGATACCTCCGCGGGCGTGCTTGACACGACGGACGGAAAGGTAACGCCGGGGCAAATTTTGCGCAATTTCCAAGAAGTGACGCCGCTCTATAAGCTGCTTAAGGATCAAATGAAGATCGGCCATAAATATGCGGTGATCGATTCGAAAAACGATTATTACGGAGTCATCAATAAAAAGGGCACTGCTTTCGTGCCGCTTCGCTACTTGTCGGAGCAGTTCGACGCCGAAGTGAAATGGACGGAAGGCTCGAAACGGATCGTTGTTGTCAACGATCTCACCGGGGAGGAAATCGTCCTGACGATCGGCTCCAAACAAGCGGTGGTGGGCGGCAAGACCGTTCAGTTGAGCGGGCCGGTGTTCGTGCACAAGGACGGATCGACCTACGTGCCGCTGCGCTTCCTGGCGGAAGCGCTGGGAGCGACGGTTGAGGTCGACCCCGAAGGCTGGATTACTGTGGAACGGAAGTAAGTTGCCGCTTAGTTAACGTTTTGTTAACGCTTAGTCTTAACGTTTAGTTGAAGCTTTAACTTAGGCGTGGGATTGTCCCTGTCACTTTGGGTGGCGGGGATGATTTTTTTTTAGTCCCCAAATGCAAAAGTGCAGGCGATATTTGTCAAATTTCCTCGAAATAGTCTATCGAAATGCAAAAGTACATTTGCTAAGGAACTTTTCGATAAAAAAGAGCCTTTTGACCGGAAATGAAGTGCACTTTTGCATTTGACGGGCCATTGTCAGGGGATTGGGCGCGAACGAACTGTATTTTTACATCTCGCAGGATCCGGCGTAGCCCGTATCCGTTACGTTTATCCCCGGCTCCTATTGCTTAAATCCCTGTTTCTTTATATAATGATAATCATTATCAGTGGAGATATGAATGGGGGATTAATTAGAAATATGCACGCTTTTAAATATCGTTTTCTTACTTTGGCTGCAATTGTGCTGATGACTGTCGTGCTTGCCGCCTGCGGCGGTCAAGGCGGAAACGCCGGGACGAATGGGGCTGGCGGAGCTCCCGCAAATGGGGGGGCGAACGGCGGAGCCGCGGGGAATGCGCAGGGCGGTAACGCCGGAGCATCGGAAGGACAAGCCGGGACGAAAATCTACACGGACTATAAAGGGGAGCAAGTGGAAATCCCAACGAATCCGCAGCGGATCGTGTCGATCACGCATTTGGGCGACCTGGCGGCCTTGGGAGTGAATCCGGTTGGCGCCGGCTCGGTGGCGCTGGAAAATTCGGTTTTGCTGCAGAAGGAGCTGGAAGGTGTCGAGAATGTCGGCGATGTATCCGTGGAGAAGGTGCTGGAGCTTCAGCCCGACCTCATTATCGTGCCTACTTATCTGCCGGCCGAGACTGTGGAACAGCTCAAAAAAATCGCACCGGTCGTTACTCTGGCCACGACAGGCTGGGAGGGCGTCGATCCGCTCGAAGAGGTGAAGACGGTTGGCGCCTTGATTGGCCGGGAGAAAGAGGCGGAAGCGTTCATTGCCCGCTACAAGCAAAAAGCGGAAGAAGCCAAGGCTAAGCTGCAGGAAGTCATTGGCCCGGACGAAACCGTCGGAACGTATTCGATTTGGGCGAAAAATTTCTGGGTATGGCCGAAAACGCGGGATGCCGGCTACAACCTGTACGAGATGTTCGGCTTGAAGCCGCTTGACAAAATCGAAAAAGAAGTGTTCCCGACGACAGGGGCGGACATTTCGCTGGAGGTGCTGCCCGAGTATGCGGCGGACCACATGTTCGTAACGGTTTATGAGCCGGACGGCGGGGCGGAACGCGCGCAAGAGGTCATGAACGGTTCGATCTGGAAAAACCTCCCGGCGGTCAAAAACAATCATGTGTATAAGCTGGACAACAAAGAGTTTTGGATGGTTGACGGGCTGAACCTGGAGAAACAGCTGGATATTCTCGTCAATTTGGTCGTAAACCAAAATCAGAAATAACCGCGAGCGTTTGCTTGCATAAAAAAGCCGCTCCTTCAGTCGCTTGGACTGATGGGAGCGGTTTTTTGGTGTGCGGTAAGGATGGCGGAGGAAACCGGAGGATGCCGGATGCTGCGCAGGATGTTGCGGGATGTTGCAGGATGTTGTTAGGATGCTGCGGGATGCTGTCTTCCTATCTCGATGGACAACGGATGCAGGACCCACGCCAGATGTTTAACGAACTCCGGCCCGCGCCGCGGGCGACCGTTAAACGAGCAGAGCCCATTCCTTGCGGATCGCTGTTTCCTCCAGCCCATAACCGATCAGTACGAGGTAATGCGGACCGCTGTGGGCAATGGACTCCCAACGGAACCGCTTGCCGGCGAATTGGAGGAGATACGTTTGCTCCTGCCGGGAAAACCGGAGATAGCCTTTAGCCCGCAGCACGCCGCTGCCCCATTGTTTGATGAAACGTTCCAGCTTACTTGCCGGCAGGCTTACAGGCTCGGGCAAAGGCAGAACGACGGTGCGGATTCTGCTGAAGGAAACGGGGGGATCACCCTTAAGCCCGCCCGAAGATACGTTGCCGGCAGGATTCCCGGATGTGCTCCGCAGTTCGCTCCCCGGCCCGCTTCGGAGAGCTCCGGGAGAATGAGCGTGATCCGGCACGATCACCCGGAAAGGGGAGCGCTTCAACGGAACGGCCGTTTTGCCGGGGACCGGCTGCACGCCCTCAAAGAAAGGGCCCAGCGGCACGGCGGCGTTGACGGCATAATGCATCCGCGCCGCGGCATTGTGCTTGCGGGCCATTTCCGCCACTTTGGCGCAATGGGAGGAGGAGGCAAGATCGGTTTTGTTGATGATCAGGTCATCGGCCGCGGCGATCTGACCGCGCAGCGTTCGCACGAGCTGTTTGTCGGAGGCGAATATGCTGTTGTATTCAAGCGCATGCTCGGCATCTACGATCGTAATGACGCGGTGGAGATAGACCCGGCGGACCAACTCCGGCTCGGTAAGCTGCTCCACGATTTCTTCCGGATTGGCCACGCCGGTGAGCTCCAGCAGCAGCAAGTCGGGCGATTGCCGCAGCAGGCTGGCGATGGCTCCTTGGATTTCATCTTTTTTCGTGCAGCAGATGCAGCCGTCCAGCAGCTTTTCCAGAGGAAAGGCCGTGCCGGTTGCGCGGGACACGAGATCGCCGTCGATATCGAGCCGCCCGAGTTCATTCATTAATACACCGGGCCGAAGCCCGCGTTTGCCCGCTTCCTCAAGCAATTTCAGCAGCAGCGTCGTTTTGCCGCTGCCCAAAAATCCGCTTAAAATGATGACCGGCGTGCCTGGCGTGTTACTGTTAGGGTGCATACCTGCAAGCTCCTTTCGGGACATGTCATTGACAAATGGGAGACGTGCTTCTAATATATGTTTATTCGTAACAATTACGTTTAAACCACGAGAATGGAATGAGCTTATGTTAAAACTCAAACGCGGCGACGTGCTGCTGATGGCGTTTCTGGTGCTGGTCGGTTCCGTTTGGCTGCTGCTCCGGGCCGCTGCGGAAAACCGGCAAACCTTTGATCCGTCCGCGCTGGACGCGGTTATAACGGTGGATGGAAAACCATATGCGACCGTACCTCTGGACGGTCCGGAGCAAACGCTCGATATCCGGACGGAATACGGCCACAATACATTAAAGGTGTTTAACCAGGGAATTCAAATGGTTTACACCGATTGCCCGAAAAAAATTTCCATGCAGATGGGTTTCATCTCCCGCCCGGGCGAAACGATCATATGCGTTCCCAACCGGGTGTACGTGGAGATCGTGAGCACCGGAGGCGGGGAACCTGATGATGACGGAATCGACGCTTACGTAAGGTAGCCCCAACGTCCGATCGCCGACGCTAATGTAAGGCAGCGCTCCTAGCCGGCTCCTCCTTTATTCGTCTTGCCCGCTCTCCCAAACCTTCACCGAATCCCCGCTCGGGTACACATAAGGCGTGTCCGGCCTGGGGATTTCCTTGACCTGTTCGGCGGCGACGGTGATGATGTTTTTCCCCTGGCGAATCTGCGGCTCGATCGTTCCTTCCACTTCCAGCCAGGCATCCGCCCGAATATTCCTCAGCGGCTCGGCCGAGGTCACGACAACGCCGAACGGAGCCGCGTCCGCCGTGCAGCACATCACCAGGAAGCGGCCGAGAATAAATTCATGGGCGTTCGGCGCTTGGTACACAAACCCGCTCAGTTTGACTTTTTTTCCGCGAAATTGATCCTGGAACAGCTCGATCGCCCCCACCGTTTCCGAGAAAATCTCCGGCCGGATCTCGATGATCTCCTCCGGGTACAGCCGCTTGGCCAGTTCGGCGAATTCGGCGTTATACGGGTCGGGCGCTTTAAACGTCGTCTCCAGTTGCTCTGCGGCAGAGAGGGGGGAGGTCAGGCTCATCCCTCTTTTGGCGGCGGCGGAGCTGCCGAGCGCCTGATCGGGAAGCAGTGCCCCCAGCAGCAGCGGGAGCAGGAACAGGCCGTAGACCGCGGCGTTTTTCCAGCTTGACGCGGACAGCGGGCGCTCGCAGTCGCAGAGGACGGCGGCTTTTTGAAACAATGCCTGATAAGCAAGGCTGACGGCCATCAAAACCAACGCGATCGGGCAGTAGCGGATATATGGCTCCATGGTCGGGGCGATATAATATTTCAGCGCTCCCGCTTTGGACAGATGAGCGATGAACAGGGCGAACCCGAGCAGGATCAGCGATCTGGCGAAATAATGGGCCCGAATCACGCGGGGGTGGTTCATGCGGCTCGATACCTCCTTGTTTTTTCTGTTAGGGGCTTAGCCACAGAGCCTCCGTCAGCACGGCCCCCGTAAACACGATCGTACAGATGAGAAAGGCCAGGTAGAGGACGAATTTGGTTTTAAAGACGGAGAGCAGCATCAACCCGTTTTTCAAATCAAGCATCGGCCCGAACACGAGAAAAGCGAGCAGCGAACCCCCGGAAAACGTCTGCAGAAAAGTGGCGGCCACAAAAGCGTCGGACGTGGAGCACAAAGACAGCAGAAATGCAAGCCCCATCATAAATACATAGGCGCTGACCGGCCCGCCGCCGATTTCCGCGAGGTTTTCCTTGGCGACAAAAGCCTGGATGCCCGCCGTCAACATGCAGCCGACCAGCAAATATTTGCCCATTTCGAACACTTCGTCCGCGGCGTGCACGAGCACGGCCGTCAGCTTCCCCCCGCCATGCCCGGGCGTATGCCCTCCATGTTCAACCGTCCCGCGGGCAAAGCTGAGCTTCAGCGGGCCGTCTTTCCAAGTGAGATAGACGATGGCGCCGATCGCCGCGGACACGGCAAAAGCCAGTCCCATCCGAGCGTACACCATTTCGGGATATAAGCGAAAAGCCATGTATGTGGCGCTGAACACGACCGGATTCAGGATAGGTCCCGACAAGATAAACACGACCGCCATATAAACGGGCATCCCCTTCTGGATTAACCGGCGAATGAGCGGAATCATCCCGCATTCGCACACGGGGAAGATCAGGCCGAGCAGGCAGGCGCAAAGGATGCCGAGCGCCGGGTTTTTGGGCATAAAACGGCTGAGGGTCTCCTCGGACACGAACAGATGGAGCAGCGAGGAGAGCAGCGCTCCGATCAGCACGAAGGGCAGCGCCTCCAGTAAAATGCCGATAAAGCTCGTTTTGAACGTTTGGACCTCGTTCAGCGGGACCTGCTTTAAGAGAGCCGGCCCAAGGACCGTCAGGCAGGCCAGCGCAAAAGCAAGCGGAACCAGAAGCGGCAGCAGGCGGCGGGGCCGGGCGATTTTGTTCATGTCGATCTCCTTCAACGAACAGGTTCAAATTTAATGTCTGATAACGGCTTGGCTAAATCATAATCATTACTATTAATTAGCGCCGGATTTCAGAACCGAACTTGTGTGCAATCTCAAAAAATTCAATTCTCCCGGTTGACAAAAGGGCGCAGGAGAAGATATATTATGAAAAGTTAAATCGTAATAATTACGATTATAAATGAGCTCGTATTCATCGGCATTGAGATGGACCGGAGTACGATTGAACGGGAACTTGACGCCTGCCTGCTAAGCGATGAGGAAATGGCGCTGGATTGGGCCGCTTTCCCTAATCCGCTGCCGTGGATTCCGGCCGAAGAGCTGTCTGCCGGCAACCCGTGATAAAGGGGTCATCCGCTGGGGAAGTGCAATAAGCAACGGTTCAAGGAAGCCATGCTCGTATGAGTATGGCTTTCATTTTTGCAGATCGAGCCCTACACGCTTAACCCTCTTGCATTTTATATCGAATCGACATATAATTTGTATCGAATCGACATATATAGTTTAGGGAATCGAGGTTTGGACATTGTACGAATTGTTTGTTTTGGGAGAGCTGATGACCGGCGAAAAACACGGCTACATGCTGCAGGACGTGCTTAAAAATGCGGTTGGCATGGGCAGGAAGATCAGTTCGGGAACATTGTACCCGCTGCTCTCCCGTATGATGGAGCACGGATGGATTCACCTGCGGGAAGAAGAGGAGACGAAGGGAGGGCGAACGAAAAAAATTTACGAAATCACCTCTTCAGGGGTTGAGCGTTTCCAACAGTTAATGGCGGAGCCGCTTGATCCGGCAACGGACTCCGATACACAGAGCACGTTTCGTTTTAAGATGGTTTATTTTCGATACGTCGGTAAAGAAGTACGGCTGGCCTGCCTGAATCAATATTTGCATATTCTTGAACAAAATCTTTACCACGTATTGCAATTCGAGTCCCGCCTGATCGCGCTAAAACCGGAGCCCGAGAAACAGCGCGTTCAGCTGCTGCGCGTGTTCGATCACCGCAAACGGCTGGGCGAGGTCGAAATTCAGTGGGTCAAAGAAGAGATCGAGCGTGTTTCTGCGGAGCAGGACTAATGCCAAAGATTAACGACATATACCGCGTGGGGAGGATCGTATGGAACGATTGTGGACGAAGTCCTTTATTTCGATGACGTTGGCGATGTTGGTTTTATTTACGGGATTCTATTTGCTGCTGCCGACTTTACCGCTGTTCATTAAAAACATGGGCGGTACCGAAACGCAGGTAGGGCTTGCCGCTGGGACGTTTACGTTAACCGCGGTGGTATTTCGTCCGATCGTTGGAGGTTTGCTTGACCGTTACGGCAGAAGGCCGTTTATGATCTGGGGGCTTCTGTTGTTTATCCTAGCGATGTGCCTTTACAATTGGGTCAGCGTCATTGCCATGTTGCTGGTTTTGCGCGTTCTGCACGGCGTCGGCTGGGCTTTTTCGACGACCGCCGTCAGTACTTCGATCACGGACATTATTCCGGCACCCCGCCGCGGCGAGGGCATGGGATGGTTCGGCATGGCGATGACGGTCGCGATGGCGATCGGACCGACGCTCGGATTGTGGGTTTTGGCTGACGGGAAGTATCACAGCTTGTTTTGGCTGGCAACGATGCTTTCGGTTGGGGCGTTCCTGCTTGTTTTGACAACCCGCATTCCAGAACCGCAGAAATCGGCTTCGAGGAAAATCGTGTTATTCGAAAAGTCCGTACTGCCATTGACTGTGGCGCTTTTCTTTTTGTCCGTCGCCTACGGCGGCATCACGACGTTTTTGCCATTGTACGGGGCTTCCATTCAGGTGAACTCCGGCACCTTCTTTTTGGTCTACGCTTTGGCGCTGACTTTGGCAAGGCCGATTGCGGGCAAGTTGTCCGACCGGCTCGGAGAGGCTTACGTCATCATCCCCGGGCTTGGGGTTACCGTGTTGTCGCTTGTGGTGCTTGGCTTCTCCGAAAATCTGTTCGGCGTGATCGCCGCTGCCGCGCTTTACGGGATCGGATTCGGTTCCGCCCAGCCCGCTCTTCAAGCCGCGAATCTAAGGCTGGCTCCCCCCGATAAAAGAGGCGTTGCCAGCGCGTCATTTATGACGGCGTTTGATCTGGGGATCGGGCTTGGCTCGATCATTCTCGGCTGGGTTTCCCAATATACCGGATACGAGGTTTTGTTTTTCGTCTGTGCCGGTTCCGTATTCGTATCCGCCATGATTTTCTTAACCTTTGTTATGCGGCGTTTGGCGGAGAAACGGCTGGCCGCGGCAGACGCTGCGCCCCCGGTGCCGGCCGAGTAAATAAAAACAAGGCGCGGCCGGACAATATGTCCGGACCGCGCCAAAGGGGGAGAAGGAGAAAGCAAATCGTTACAGTGTGCGGAGGTACGCCTTACGGCTCAAGCCCCCACACGAGAGTGCCGTTGAGATAGAGCGGAACGCGCTCCCACTCGGTATAGGATGTTTTCGTCGCATCGTAGGAGAAGTCATCCGTTTCGCTGTAGTTGGACCAGTCCGTTTTGTTGAAGCGGACCTGGATTTCGCCGCTGTCCGCGCCGGGCGCAAGGGTTCCCGCGCCGGGGCCGAAGGAAACTTCCAGATAGTAGTCCGCGCCCTCAGCGCTTTCGTTCAGCTTCACAAAGGTGCCCCTCACGTTCCCGCTGCCGACTACCGCGTAGTCGCAGTGGAACTCCTGCGGTTTGTCTCCGTCAATCGTAAAGTAGTAACGGAACTTCACATCACTGAGGTTGACGGTTTCCTTTCCATTGTTGACGATCTTAAATTGCGCCCGGATATGATTGTCGTTCGGATTCGAGTCGTTCGTTTGGTACTTCAGCTTCAGATCGCCTTCCACCGGTTTTGGCTTTTCCGTCGGGGTAGCGCTGACTTCGGCGGAATCCGGGCTCACGCCGATTTCATTGGATGCGCTGACGACATAATAATACGTTTGGTCATTGATGACATCAAGATCCAAGTAAACTGCATTCGTGACCGTGGCGATTTCCGTGTAAGGTCCGCCGCTTACCGTCGCGCGCTTCACCGTAAAGTTGTCCGCTCCGGCCGGTTTGCTCCAGGACAACGATACTTGGGTGTCGCCCGCTTCGGCCTTCAGCTTCGTCGGCGCTTTCGGGGCGGTCGGTTCGCCCGGACCGCCGCCGCCGTTGATCAAGCGGTCGTATTCGGCATAAGCCGTGGCCATGTCGACTTGCGACCAGAAGCGGTGGTAAGTGAATTCCGGCGCGCCGTTTTCCCATTTTCCGGTTTGCGCATTCCAGGACGTATTGTATTTATCCTCAAGGAATTTCCAATCGGGATCGTTTTTGATCTCCGGAAGAAGATCGGAATAACTGATATATACGCCGTTGCCGCCTTTGGACGGGTCGGACGGAACCGAATTCGTCCCCGGGATCGTGTTGCCTTGCCCGTATTTGCCGCTCCAGCCCGCCGGGAAGTAGATCTCCTTCGTGAAGTAACGGTAATAATCTTTACGCGGCTCCGGCTTCGTAATGCCGACGCCGTCATTATAGTTCCAAGAAGCATCCAGCAAGTTTTTGGCCAATTTTTCGGCTTGTTCGCCAAGCTCGGTGTATTTGCCGTTTTCAGCCTTCGTACCGGCTGCGTAGAAAGTCAAAGCCTTAACGTAGCTGCCGATTACGCCGAAGTCCTGGCCAGGGTCTTTCGTTACAACGTGCAGGTTTGGATTGCCGTCATAATTATCGAACCCGTTCCAGGTTTCCGGCTGGCCTTGCCATTCCAGATTGCCCGGAATCCAGAGTTCGCCCGGCGCTTCGACGGCAGCGATTTGCGGATCCTGTCCGCCGAGCACCCGGTGTCCTTGCTCATCGAGATAATACCCGTCCGCGTCGGAAGCCGGACGGCTGTCCACAAACACGTAATCCATCGACCAATCGATCCATTTATCGAGGACTTGTTTGGCCATTTGGAAGTTTTCCGACGAAGTGTCCCCGTTCGCGGCGAGAATATAATACAATTCCGCGATCCGTTCCACCGGCCATGCCTGCATGCCGAACCAGTTGTTGGACGGCGGGTCGTGGTAGACGGGCGCGCCGTCGTAAGCCATTCCGTAGAACGTGCTCGTTCCGGCCGGATACGCTTTGTAGGCGCCGTCCCAGCTGTTCGTCGCGCCGCCGGCGATCGCTCCTTCGGCGGATTGCAGCCAGGTGTAGAATTCCAGCTGGCGCTTCAGCGAAGTATCCCAATCCTGTCCGGCTGTCGGTGATTCGGGAATCAGGCCGCCGTCCGGGTTGGAGAGAGCGTAAGCCGCGACCACGTTTTGATACCCTTGGTGGGCGTGGCTGGCGCCGATCCGCCAAGCCCAGTTGGCGTTGTTTCCGAGACCGCCGCCCCAGGACGTATACCAGGCCATCAGATAATGGCTGGCATTTTTGCCGTTGCCGGGAGTCGGGCTGCCGTCCGCGGCGCTGCCGATTTCCTGGAAGTATTTATCGTACATGCCGTAGCGGAGATAGTCGCCCATTTTTCTGGCTTTGTCCAAATACTCTTCGTTGTCATAGCCCAGCTCTTTTGCCCAGTACATGGCCTGAACGGCCCGGGCGTCGGCATCCGTGGCGTTGGTGTAGCGCCATTGCGCCGCCGGAGCTTGGTTCTCCTTCGTGAACAGGGACATGAAGCCTTCGCCGGCTTTGCCGAACGACTTGTCGTCCTGTGAAGGATGGGGAATCGCTTCCCACACCGATTCCTGCTCGCCGCGTTGGAAGGTGTTCACATAGGCGGCCGTATGGTTTGGATTCAGCAGATTTCCGAAGCCGTACCAGTTGTCTACGTCGAGCAGCCAGTGCATTAGGTAAGTCTGGTTGTTCCCGTAAGTTTTCTTCAGCTCGGCGTCCAACGGGTCTTTACCGCCTGCGTATTGGCCGGTGAGCTCCGAAGGATAACGGTCGGGCTGCGGATATTCCGCCGCGTAGGTAGCCGGGCTGTTCGGGTTGTAATAGTTCATCGTCGGCTGTTCTTCCTTGCCGTCGCCTTCATTGACCGGGATAATATACTTTTCCATGTTGTCCCAGGCCTCTTCAAGCTTGCTCCAATCTTCCGTATAGTATCCGTACAGCACTTCGAGCCACATCCAGTAGCTGTAGGCCTCCGAGGTCGTCATATGCCCGTAATTGGGCGCTTCGCTCATCAGTGTTTCCACGGAGTGGTAGGGAATGCCTTCGGCCGAGAAATAACCGTTAGCCGGGTCCTTGATCTGGTCGTAAAGCTGCAGGAAGCGGGTTCTTTCCGTGGAAGCGGCCCCGGTTTGAGCAGAGACTGTTGCCGCCGCGTTTTTTGCTGCAGTTTCAGCAGCGGCTTCGGCAGCGGCTCGCCCCGAACCGGAACCGAACAAGCCGGTTCCCACGCTTAGAGATAACACCACGGTCATCAGGATTGAAGCAGGTTTCCTGCATCGATTCCAATGCGTCATCTTTATATCATCCTTTCATGGATATTGGTTTTGGTGCCGCTATAAGATTTCCGCAAAATAGCGGGCTTAAGGCTCGACGCCCCAGACGAGCGTTCCGTTCCGGTAAAGCGTCACTTTGTCCCAGTCGGCAAACTGCTGCTGAGATCCGCTGTAGGAATAATCGTCGGATTCGTTATAATTGCTCCAGTCGGTTTTGTTGACGCGGGTTTGGATTTCTCCGCTGTCCGCGCCGGGAGCCAGATTGCCCGCTCCGGGAGTAAAGGAGACCTCCAGGTAGTAATCGCTGCCGTCCGCTGCGCTATCCGATTTCACGAACCGGCCGCTCACGTTGCCGCTGCCGATGAAGGCATAGTCGCAGTTGAACTGCTGGGACTTGTCCCCGTCGATCGTGTAATAGTAGCGCAGAGTAAGCTCGCTGAGCGGAACGGCCTCATCGCCGGTGTTGACGATGCGGAAGTGCGGCCGCAGCTGGTTGTCTCCGGCATTTGCGTCATTGTTGCGGTATTGAACCTTCAAATCCCCTTCCGCCGGCGTCTGCGCTTCGCGCGGCTTGGCGCTGACCTGGGCTGAAGGGAGGCTCTCTCCGGCGGCGTTTGTCGCGGTGATGACGTAATAATAGGTCGTATCGTTGATCACCGCGGAATCGGTATACGCGGCCGCGGTCACCGTTCCTACCGTCTCGTAAGGACCGCCGCTGGCCAGCGATCTTTTCACCAAATACGCTTCGGCGCCGTTTACGGCGTTCCAGGACAATTGGACGAAACCGTCGCCCGGAACGGCGCGAACATTGCGCGGGGCGGCCGGTGCCGTCGGTTCTCCCGGATTTCCGCCTCCGGCGGGCAGCTCGCCGAACACGTGGCGGCCGGCGTCAAACACGGGAATGTACGGCGTTTTGACCGGAGAAGCTGCGCCCGTCGCGATTCCCTGGAACGAGAAGTCATTGGTATTGTCCCAAAAATTCGTATTCTCCGGCGCGGCGATGCGGAACTGCACTTCCTTCCGGAAATCCGACTGACCGCCGGGATAAATGCGGGTTCCCGAGAAATCGACCGTCGTGTAGTAAATATGATTGTTCTCGTCATACGGCTGAAGCTGGGATACCGTCGCTCCCTGATTGTAGCCTCCCACCGTAACCTTGATGTCCTCCGGACCGTATCCGGCCTCGATGGCCTCGCTGAGGTCGACGTAGTAGCGGAAAGACATGTCCTCGCTGGCGCGTGCCGGCCAGGCCGAGCGGTTGTTCAGCAGCGCGCGGATTTCCACGAAGTTGCTGCCGCTGACATTAACCGAAGCCTCGACGAACATTTCGTCCTCGCGCTCTTCCGGAGCGGGAAAGGAGGGAAGCGGCTGCTGACCTTGGCCGTGAAGGATCATCATTTTCGCCAAAGCGCCGGTGAAGCCTGCGTTATAATCGGTGGCCACTTCATTGGAGACATAATCGTTGACCGAATCCTTGTAGGTATCGTCTTTGTTAGGTCCCCCGACGAGTGCGCCGTATAGAGTATGGCGATGGTTCTCCGGCACGCTCAGATTGTCGGCCCAGGAGCCGTGGGCGGTGCGGTGATGCGGATGCTCCGGCGGATTGTTGCCGTAACCGACGACATAGCTGCTTTGGCGCGGATTGTCGCCAAGCATGTAAAGAATTTGCCGTTCGGCGAATGAACGCGCGTTTATTTTCTTCGCGGGATCGCTCACCCAGTCGGAGTAAACAAAGGCGAGAAAAGCCTGGTTAGCCGAATAACGCAGGGCTCCCCATTGATCGAGATGGGCCAGTCCTCCCGGTGTATACGCGACGCGTTCACCGGTTCCCGCAACGCCGGTCGTCCAGAATTCCATGTTCTTTTCCGTCGAGCGGACGAACTTGGGATCGCCGGTGATCCGGGCCAGCAGCAGCTGCGCGCCGTAATGCTTGTCGTCCCAGCCATGCGTCCATTTATAGTCCCAATCGCCCTGCTGGTTGGTGCCCCATTCCTTGCTGGCGGCGATCGCCTTATCGAGATACGTTTGATCATTGGTGGCCAAATACAGCCACACCGCGCCCCAGCTCAGTTCGTCGGCATATCCGCTCCAGGAATTGTAGAACTCCTTGACACCGGTAATGCTGTCGGAATATTTGCCCCGGTACCGGTCGGCGAAGTCGTATAACTCCTTGGCGTGACCAAGCAGCTTGTCCGCGTAAGCCGGGTCGCTGTCCCGAAAAACAATCGAACTTGCGGCGAGCGCCGCGGCCGTTTCCCCGGCCAGATCGGAGCCGGGATGAGCGGCGTCGATTTTGTAGGCGGGCCGCGCCATCGGCATCACTTCCGCCGGTCCCCACCATTTGTGGTCCGCGTTGCCGTCGCCAATCTGGCCCCACAGTTCGTTCGGGGCCGTGTGGGCTTTCATGAAATAATCCGTCGCCCAGCGGATATTATCCAAAATTTCATCAAGCTGCCCGGACTGTTCGTATCCTTCCCGGTACTCATAAACCGACCATGCAAGCATAGTTGCGGTAGAGGCCATGGGAAACCCGAATTTGACGTGGTCTCCGGCATCGTACCATCCTCCCGTCAGGTCGTGGCCGACGTCCGCACCGTCCTGAAGCCCCGAATCGCCGCGCCACTCCACGCGGTTGTTTTCCGGGAGCTTGCCCGACCGCTGGGCTTCATAGAAATACATCGATTTTTGCAGCGCTTCGGCGTAGTTATAATCGGATGCCGCCGCGTTTGCTGCAGGAGAGAAAGCGCCCCATCCCGAATAACCTGTAAGCGCTATCATGAGGCTAAATGACAGCATACCACCTTTCCTGATCCTTTTGCCCATTTGCTAGATTCCATCCTCCTTCTTAAGCGATTCTACGAGAAAACAAAAGTTGCGGCGCTTGCTGGCCGAACAGCCCTCGTTTCTCCTAAAACCCGAAATTATGCCGGCCGGAGTAACGTTTAAACCAATAAAACGATCCGTTCACCTCACTTTCAGTTTCAATATAAGGGGGTGAGTAACAGACTAGCGAGAGGATAAGTTATCCGACCTACCCATAATATACCAAATGATGTCATGGAATTCTATAATCAACAACTAATATTTATCAAAAATCTACAAAATATTACTTTGGAACTACCATTTATAAAATTTAAGGCGTTCGAATTTCCGTGCATAGAAGAGGCTGCCCTTAACCTGATCCGGTCAGGGGCAGCCTTTAGGTTGGGGGGCATCCTATGCCCGGGCCGGCTCGATATTTTTGCCGTAGAAGATTTCATCCATTTCCGCAACGAGCCTTTCCGTCATTTCCTTTTGCTCCTCGGGCGTCAGCGTCTCTTTCGTGTAACCGAACAAATAATTGTTTAAATCAAACTGCTTCAGCCTGCATTTCGTATGAAAAATATGCTCCTGATAGACGTTGACGTCGATCATTTGATAAAGTTCGATCACTTCGTCGGGAATATAATTTTGAATGGAGCTGATAGCGTGGTCGATAAACAGCTTCTGGCCGTTGATGTCCCGGGTGAACCCTCTGACCCGGTAATCGATCGTCATGATGTCCGAATCAAACGAATGGATCAGATAGTTGAGCGCCTTCAAGGGAGAAATTTCACCGCAGGTGGAGACGTCGATATCGGCCCGGAAGGTGCTGATGCCTTCGTTCGGATCGTATTCCGGATACGTATGGACGGTGATATGGCTTTTGTCGAGCTGCATGACGACGGACTCGGGAAGCGGGCCGGGAGATTCGGCAAAAGATTCGGTAGGCACCTCCACCACCGGGCCTTCGGAGACGAGCATCGTGACGCTGGCCCCCTGGGGGACATAATCCTGGTTGGCGATGTTCAGAACATGGGCGCCGATGATGTTCGCCACGTTGACAAGAATGTTCGTCAGACGGTCCGAATTGTACTCGTCGTCGATATAAGCGATATACGCTTCGCGCTCTTCCTTCGTCCGGGTGTAACAAATATCGTACATATTAAAGCTTAACGTCTTGGTCAGATTGTTGAACCCATGCAGTTGAACGCGCTGCTGCGGCGTCAGCTTCATCAGGCAATCCCCTCCAGTATAGGTTTACCTTAATTTTTATTCCCATTCTGGCGGAAAAAAAACGCGAGCACCCGGGTTTTTATGCTCCTCGGGTACTCGCGTCCGGCATGTATCAATCACAGCATCGATTTGTTCCGATTAGGATTCGGTAGTCGAACATTACGGTTAGCTCCGGCTGCCGGGTGACGCGGGCCGCCCGGTCCGCCGGCAGATTCCAAAGCAAGGGGGTCATCGCTACCAAATGCCCGATCTCATCATGCCGCAGCGTGACGGGATATTGAATCCGCCGGGAAAGGACGAGCTCAAAATGCTCGGCAAACCGTTCGACGGTGCGGGCATTCGAGTACGATTTTTTCGCGCTGTCTCCGTAAAACCGTGCGCGCAAAGGCTGCAAATACTCCGTTTCGGGAACGACCTTGATCAGCAGCCCGCCGGGCGCAAGCAGACGTTTAAACTCCGCGTAATTGGAAGGCGACAGCAGGTTGAGAATGCCGTGCATTCCCCCGTCCGCAAAGGGGTTTTGGGCCAAGTCGGAAACGCACCATAGGATATCGTGACGCTCCTTACGGCCGTTTTGGACGTCTGCTGCGGCATGCTTGGCTGCCAGGCGGATGCCTTCCTTGGAAATGTCGATGCCGATTCCCAGGGGAGCGCCCAGCGGTCCGGTCCCTAACTTATGCAAAATGGCGGACAGATGGGAGCCTTCGCCGCAGCCCGCATCCATGATTACAGGTTTATCGGGAGCCAAGGCGGGCAGCCGGTTGGCGATTTCGCCGCAAAGGGCGGAGATCAGCGGTTCGAAATAACCGCGCTCATGCAGAAGCCGGCGCGCTTCAAACAGCCGCCCGTCGTATTTAGTCGTTTTGGCGGCGCGCGGCAGCAGATGCACGTACCCCGGCTTGGCCAAATCAAAGCAATGCCCCTGCGGGCAGATCAGGCTTTTTAAATGGTTAACGGCCATGCGGCCGGAACAGATCGGGCAAATAAACAGATGCGCATATTCGGCAAAAAGGGATTGCCATGCAGTAATTTTTCCATTGGCGGACATAGAATCACCCCATTCTCATTCGTATTTACGTGAATGAAAAAAGGCACAGATAAATAAACCCGGCAGCTACAATTCAAAAAAAAGCCGAGTTTACGCCATCCGTACCTTTCATTAACGTAAGCGAATGTAATGGATCATGATTCAAAAGTCACTCCAATGCGAATGTGATCCTTATTATTATACCTTCCCGCAGACGTGTCATTCAACATCTATTGTGCCTCTGTCTCCACCGTGTAACTGAAGGAATGCCACACTCCGAAATTGTCTTTGACCGTGATTCCCCGCCGTCCTCCCATGGCGGCATCCAGGTAGTAGGGATAGCTTCTGCCTCCGGTGTAATGGCCGCGGTAGGAGCCGGCGAACGTGACGGGAACGGCCTCGAACCGGATTTCGCGGGGCGTTACGCTAAGCACGCGGGTCGTTTGCTTGGAAGAGCCGTAGTTGGCTTCTTCCGTCTGCTGCACGCTGCTCTCGGCCTTCAGCATGTTGATGTCGCTTTGCATCGCGGTGAGCGTCTCGCGAACCCCCGAAATATCGGCCGCTCCTCCGGCCCCGATCGCGGGGATGCAAAGGCGCTGGCCAACCCGCAAGGCATTCGGATCCGTTCCCGGGTTGGCCTCCAAAATACTTGAAACGCGGACTCCGTAGGCTTGCGCTATGGCGTACAGCGTATCCCCGGGCTCAATGATTTTTGAGAAATGATTGGGCGGGCAGGATGGGATGCAGATCACCTGGCCGATCTGGAGATTGTTCGGGTCGACTCCCGGATTGGCCGCGAGGATACGGGACACGCTCGATTCCAGCCGGAAGGCGATGTAATTCAGCGTATCTCCGGGCTGGACCGTATAAGGGTAGTGCTCTGCAGGGCACTGCCGATAGTAGTAATTAAACAAGGAAACGTTCTCCCTTCTATGAACGGTTTTCCTATACACTATGCGAATGCTGGGCGTCTGTTACCTATATGGGGGGTCTCTATTTGTGGCCGTACTCGCGGCCCCTTCGCAGTCTTCTAAGGCTCAACCTAATAATCAGTGCTTGACAGTCATATCGGCAATCGATCATGGCAAGAAATGCGGAAGGGCCTTGAAAGCTTGAGAACAGGGAAGGCCGGTTTGTTGGCCGGCAGGCAGATCAACGTCCGCTATCCGGACGCTTTGCGCGATTATCCCGTTTGATCAGAAAGCAGGGAAGAAGATCAATTCTGGAGAAGAAAATATGATGGGGAGAAGCAGACAGGCTCGAGATCATTAGACAGGTTTATGAGAAAGAATCCCCACCCTTGCCCCTGAACGAAAGGGATAATCGTGCAAAGCAGCATGCAGGGGACAACAAGACACGAACGCTATAGAGCGGTCTCAATAATTTAAGAGTAACCTAAATTCAGGGGGGACGAAACATGACGATTTACATCGCGCTGCTGCGGGGCATTAACGTCGGCGGCAAAAACATGATCAGGATGGCGGATTTGAAACGTTCTTTAACGGACAACGGTTTAAAAGAGGTGCAAACCTATATTCAAAGCGGAAATGCGCTGTTCGTATCGGATGAGGAGGAGGAAGCGCTGCGCGTGCGGATCGAACAGATTATCCGCCAGGACTTCGGCTTGGACGTCCCTGTCGTCTTAAGAACGGCTGCGGAGCTGCGAGGCGCAGCGGCAGACTGCCTGTTTACGGCAGAGGAAGTATCCGCGGCGGAATCGACTTCGGTGGGAGAATGCTTGTACGTAGCGTTTTTGCCGGGCGAGCCTTCGGTGGAGGCGCTGGAGCGATTTGCCGTTTACGCGAACGACAAGGAGCAGTTCCGCGCGGCCGGCCGGGAGGTTTATCTGCTGTTCTCCGACAGCGTCCGCAACTCCAAGCTGGCGGCGAATCTGCAGAAGCTGGACGAATCCGCCACCGTTCGCAATTGGAAGACGGTAAACAAGCTTGTGTCTTTGGCCGAAGGCTTGGAGAAGCAGCAGTAAAAGTCAGTACTGGTTCATCGGGTCCGGTTCTTGTTCCGGCGGCCAGCTAAAGGTACTTCTAGGTGCCTATGTTACCGCAAAGTGAGTACTGTTAATTTCACGATCTATGAGTGCATAATAACATAATATATAAGTTGAACTAAAAAATGCGGAGGTTAGGCAAAAGTGGGAAATGATTCTGAAGAAACGGCAGTGGTCGCCTTTGTGAGCGGATTTCTACAATATCTGAATTTAGTTTAATTAGAGAAATCCGCGAACAACAGCGATCGTAAGAACATTTCACACGGCTGCCCTGATCCGTACTATCAATAGTTCAACTTATATAGATCAGAAAATATCAGGAGAGTTACGGAGGGATGGATTATGGATTTGCAACTTCAGGGGAAAACGGCGCTCGTTACCGGGTCCACGGCCGGCATCGGCAAAGCGATCGCCGCTTCGCTGGCGGCGGAAGGCGCGGCCGTGCTTGTAAATGGCCGAAGCGTTGAGAAAGTAAATCAAGCCATCGCGGAGATTCAAGCGCGGTATCCTGCGGCGGTGCTGAGACCGGCGGCTGCCGATTTGGGCACGGAGGATGGGTGCAACAAGGTGATGGACGATTACCCGGAGCTCGACATTTTAATTAACAATCTCGGGATTTTTGAGCCGGCCGAGTATTTCGATATCCCCGACGAGCAATGGTTCAAGTTTTTTGAAGTCAATGTGATGAGCGGCGTCCGCTTGACCCGCGGGTATTTAAAACGGATGCTGGAAAAAGGGACGGGGCGGGTCATCTTCGTCGCCAGCGAAGCCGCGGTGATGCCGTCATTGGAAATGGCGCATTACAGCGCGACAAAAACGATGCAGCTTTCGGTGTCCCGCAGCTTGGCCGAGTTGACGAAAGGGACCGGCGTCACGGTCAATACGGTCATGCCCGGCTCGACGCTGACCGAAGGGGTGGAGAAGATGCTGGACACGCTGTACCCGAACGAGCAGCTGACGATCGAAGAGGCGGAAAAGAAATTCATGGCGGAAAACCGGCCGACTTCGATCATCCAGCGGCTGATCCGTCCGGAGGAAATCGCCCATTTCGTGACTTACTTGAGCAGCCCGCTATCCTCGGCGATCAACGGCGCCGCATTGCGGATCGACGGGGGACTCGTGCGAAGCGTATTCTAAGGTTGAAATTCATGACTCAACTTTCGCTATATGAAATTGGCAAGCAGGGCCCTTGATGTAATTGGGGATATCCACCATCTACCGAAAAAAATATAACGTTTTTCATGGGAAGAAGACGGTCGTATAGGATCAAATGCAAAAGTGCATTCCATTCTCCGTAAATTACCATTTTGGAGCGATTGAAATGCAAAAGTGCATCTCATTTAGGGCTGGATGATAAAAAAGCAGCTTTTGACCGGAAATGAACTGACTTTTTACATTTGAATCACCGGTTTGGAGGAGTTTCGACAAAAATCGCCTGCACTTTTGCATTTCGCGGGATTTGCTCCACCTGCTTTTAAGTTGGTTTTCGTTTTGCGAAAGTTGAGTTACAAATTCGGAAGCTGCCAATCGATTTCGGGAAGCCCCTTGGCGCGCAAAAACTGATTTGCCCGGGAAAAAGGCCGGCTGCCCAAAAATCCGCGATGAGCGGACAAGGGGCTGGGGTGCGGCGTCCGGATCTGGTGATGGTTATTGTTGCTGATGAGCGCCGCTTTTTTCTGGGCATGGCTGCCCCACAGCAGGAACACGACCGGCTCTTCTTTTTGGTTCAACGTCTCGATCACTTTGTCGGTGAAGTTCTCCCAGCCCATATCCTTGTGGGAGTTCGGCGTGTCCGCACGCACGGTCAGCACCGTGTTGAGCAGCAGCACGCCCTGCTTGGCCCATGGAACGAGATAGCCGTTATTGGGGATGGAGCAGCCGAGATCGTCCTGCAGCTCCTTGAAAATATTTTGCAGGGATGGAGGCGGCTTGATTCCCGGTTTCACGGAAAAGCTTAGCCCGTGGGCTTGCCCCGGCCCGTGATACGGGTCCTGACCTAAAATGACGACTTTCGTATCGGCAAAAGAAGTATAATGGAGCGCGTTGAAAATATCGTACATGTCGGGATAAATCGTGCGTGTTCTATATTCGTTCGCCAGAAATTTGCGCAGGTTCAAATAGTACGGTTTCGCGAATTCGGCCTCCAGGAAAGGGGCCCAATCATTTTTCAGAATAGTCAAAACATTTGTCACCTCGAGTTTAAATCTAGCGGACCGACCTTGGAAAAACGCGGCAATTTGCGGATGGGTTCCTACCCACCTCATAAAAATAGCGGAACTTTATGGTCTTATTTTCCGGAACGGGCCATGTTCATCTTCATTAGCTGAATTTCCTTATTTTTCTATGGACGTTGTGAAAAGGGTCATTTCCTTACGTTTTGAGAAAATAACGCTACAAATTTCCTCTATTTCACTCAACTTGGGGGATATCGCCGAAATAGCGACATTTTTCGCCCTTATGTTTCGTTCCGCAAGAGGAGCCGCCGCCCGCCGCCATGCTCACGTTATTCCAGCAACCGTCTGCTAGTTTGTTAAGGTTAAATTTCGACAAAGTTTCGTAAAGTTCCTGCCTTGCTGGTGAGATCGACAAAGTTTCGTGAATTTCTGCCTTGCTGGTGAGAAAGTGTCCAAGTTATCCTGGCCGGGGACATGCTCCGATACGCAAAAAGACCGCGCCCCAGCGAGGCCGAGGCGGCGGTCCATAAGGAGGAACCCGGGAGTCCGGGGTTACAGCGATTTTTTCCAGTCGGCAGCGAACTTTTCCAATCCCTGATCGGTTAATGGGTGTTTGGTCAGCTGTTCGATCACGCTAAACGGAATCGTGGCGATATGCGCGCCGGCCAGCGCGACGCGGGTCACATGGTCCGGGTGGCGTACGGAGGCGGCGATGATCTGCGATTCCAGCCCGTGAATGCGGAATACTTCCGCGACTTTCGATACCAGTTGCACGCCGTCTTCGGAAATATCGTCCAGGCGGCCGAGAAACGGCGATACGTACGTGGCGCCCGCGCGTGCGGCGAGCAGCGCCTGGTTGACGGTGAAGATGAGCGTCACGTTGGTTTTTACGCCTTTTTGGGAAAGATAACGGCAGGCTTCCAGCCCGGCGAGCGTCATCGGCAGCTTGATCGTAATCTTGGGATCGTTGTTGTTGATTTTGATCAGCTCGTTGGCCTCGGCGATCATGTCTTCTGCGGTGAGGGCGTCGGGCGTCACTTCGGCGGAGACGGATTCGACTTCGGGTACGGTCTGCAGGATTTCGGCAATCCGGTCCTCGAATTTCACGCCTTCCTTGGCAACGAGGGAAGGATTGGTCGTCACTCCGGACAAAACACCAATTTTGTAAGCTTTTTTGATGTCTTCCACATTAGCTGTGTCGATAAAAAATTTCATCGTCCTTACCTCCAATTTTAGATTTTTTGGCTTTATTTGATCGACAAGGCTTCCCGAACGCCGTTTGCGGCGGATGGATCTGCGGCGCCGGCGCCGGCCTCCCCGTCGAACCACCAACGATACCCGTCTTTCGCGAGCAATTCGTTCGCTGCCTCCGGACCGAAGGAGCCGGCCGGGTAATCGTGAAGGGGAACCCGGTCAGCCGCAAAAGCGTCCAGAATCGGTTGAACCCATTTCCAGGACAGCTCTACTTCGTCCCAATGCGCAAAATAAGTGGAATCCCCGCGCAAAGCGTCGAAAATCAAGTTTTCGTATGCTTCGGGAACCGCGTTGCCGGTTTGTTCCGACCCGATCAGCACCGGGGTAAGATCCTGTTTATGGGAAACTCCCCCCGAATTCAATTGCAGGTAAATGCCTTCGTTCGGGCTGATTTCAAACACCAGGAGATTGGGGGCCTGCCCGCCTTTTTTCGCGGCGGCCTGTTTGATCGGCTCTTTGAATTCGATCACGATCCGCGTCGATTTCTCCTTCATGCGTTTCCCGGTCCGGATGTAGAACGGGATTCCCCGCCAAAAGGCATCGTCGATCTGCAGCTTGGCGGCGATAAATGTGTCGTTGCGGGAGTCCTTGGCGATGCCGGGCTCGGATGTATAGCCGGCGACGGGTTTGCCTTGAATGACTCCATTAGTATATTGCCCGCGAACCACGTTTACTCCCACATTTTCAACCGACAACGGTTCAAGGGATTCCATCACCAGCTTTTTGTTTTGACGGACCTGCTCCATGCTGTTGCTGCTCGGCAGATGGCTGGCCAGCATCATCAGGAGCTGGAGCATATGGTTTTGGAACATATCCCTGACGGCGCCGGATTTATCGTAATAACCGGCCCGCTCCTCGACGCCGACCGTCTCGCTGGCCGTAATTTGCACATTGGCGATGTAACGGTTGTTCCATGCCGCTTGCAGCACCGGATTCGTCTGCTGCAGCACCTCCAGCTTCTGAACCATCCGTTTGCCGAGATAGTGGTCGATCCGGTAAATTTCCTCTTCGGTAAAAGCTTTGCCGAGCTGCGCGTTAAATTGGCGGGCGGATTCCAAATCGCGTCCAAACGGCTTTTCGATGATCAGCCGCTTCCAGCCTTTGGCGGAGCCGAGTCCGCTTTCCTGAATGTTGGTGCTGATCGTTTCGAACAGCTCGGGCGCCACCGACAAATAGAACATCCGGTTCGGGGCAGCCCCCAAGGCTTGCTCCCGCTGCTCGATCAACCGCAGCAAAGTTTGGTAATCCTCTTTACGGTCCACGTCGAGCACCTGGTAGCGGAACATGCCCAGGAAACGGGCCAAGGCCCCGGAATCATCGGCATCCCGTCTGGAAAAGCTGCGCAGAGATTGTTCGATGTTCGCCCGGAAGGTGTCATCGGACCACTCTCTTCGGCCAAGGCCAATCAGGGAAAAAACCTGCGGCAGTTTGCCGTCGAGATATAAATTAAACAGGGCCGGATAAATTTTCCGTTTGGCCAAATCTCCTGTCGCCCCAAACAAAACAAAGGTGCTGGCTTCCATACGTTTCTCTCCTCTCGCATAGCTTCTCTATGGTCATATTAGATGAACGGAAGACGGGATCAAATAACCCTATCTCCTATCTGTAAGCTATGGTATCTTTTTTCATAATCCACTATAATACGAATAGACTTCATATATGTAATTAATATATTTGACAGGAGATATAGATCACGTCTATGAGCATAAATTATGAATTATACAAAGTGTTTTATTGGGCCGCCAAGACAGGCAGCCTGACGCAAGCCGCCAACGCCCTGTACCTCACTCAGCCGAGCGTAAGCCACGCGATCAAACAGCTGGAGGAAAGCTTCGGGCTGACTTTGTTTTACCGGAATTCCAAGGGAGTTTCTTTAACTCAGGAGGGCGCCGTTCTTTTTTCCTACATCGAGCAGTCGCATATTTTAATGACGACAGCCGAGCAGAAAATGGCCGAGCTGAAAAATCTCGACAGCGGCGAGCTGCGGATCGGCGGCAGCGACTCGCTGTTCAAGCATTATTTGCTGCCCTTTGTGGAGGGATTCCATGTTCGGTACCCGGGGATCGGCATTCATCTGCTGCACGGGACAACGCCGGAGATTATGACGTTTCTGAAAGAGGGGAAAATCGATTTGGGCGTCGCCCGGATGCCGATTGTGGATTCGCAGATTGAGGTTCGGCAGGGAATCGAGCTGCAGGATTGCTTTGTGGCGGGCTGCCGTTTTTATGAGGAACTCAGGGACAAGGTGCTGACGCTGGAGGAACTGATAAAGTATCCGCTCATTCTGTTCTCGCGCAACAGCCGGGCGCGGATGGCCATTACGGAGCTGTTTCAAGACTATGGCTTTGAGCTCAAACCCGAAATCGAGGTCGGCAGCGTGGGGCTGCTGATCGAGATGGCGCGCAGGGGACTGGGGATTTCTTACGTGGCGCGGGAATTCGTGTCCAAAGAGCTGGAGGAGGGCTCCCTGTTCGAAATTAGGCTGGACGTCAAACTGCCGCCCTCCCAGGTCGGCATCATGAACATGCGGAATATGCCGCTTTCGCAAGCGGCCCGCCGGTTTATCGAGAGTTTTAAATAGGGGAAACGCGAAAACTAGCTTTGAAGTGCCGTTAACACGTTTCATTAAGGGCCCTCGCGAGGAACGGGCCGGTATACATCCGGCAGCGAACCCGCGGGGGCTTGCTGTTCTTGCAGAAAGTTTCCACGAACCGGCAGCCGAATAAGCCCCCGGTACATGGCGAATAGGAGTTGATCATAAATAATTGCATTTCCTACACTTGGAATTGAGTGCCTGATCCGAAAGGGAGCGATAGTTGTAAAAAGTACACTAAAAACAGGGTACAGAGGAATAAACCGAATTTTGCTCGGGTTTTACTGCAGGTTTTGCAATTAAACCGGAGATAGCAAAAAATAGTCCGAAAATAATTGTATGTTTTGCACTTACCTACATAACTTTTTTGCGAATTGAAGTATCCGGCTCTTTTTTATATAATAGAATAAAACTCGGTTTCATCAAGTGAAACTAAATACAATGAAATTTAAGCGAGGAGTGGTCCCCATGCCCATCAAATTTAACGATCCCGGAAATCAAAGGATCTATGCCGGCAGAAATGCAGACGATTCTTGGACCGGTTTTATGCGGGAAACGGTCGAGGTCACGAATCGGCGCGTTGCCGATATCGGCTGCGGAGGCGGAATTTACAGCAGGGCTTTACTCGGCATGGGAGCGGCCAGCGTTGTTGGAGTGGATTACTCCGAGGCGATGTTACAAGGAGCGGCGGAGAATTGCGCGGGGATGGACGGGATTTCCTTGGTGTACGGGAATGCGTATTGTACGGATTTGTGCGAAGGTGAATTTGACATGGTGCTGGAACGGGCGCTGATTCATCATTTGGGCGATTTGGACGCCTGTTTTAAAGAAGCGGGGCGGGTTCTGAAACCCGGCGGGGAGTTGATTGTCCAGGACCGCACGCCTGAAGACTGTCTGCTTCCGGGGGACAGCCGTCATATCCGGGGATATTTTTTCGAAAAATACCCCCGGTTGATCCAAGCGGAAACGGCGCGCCGCCATTCCTCATCCAAAGTACGGCAAGCGCTGGAGAGAAACGGGTTTCATTTGAAGAAAACCGTTTCCCTGTGGGAGACGAGGCGGATTTATGACGATATCGGCGGGTTAAGCGAGGATTTGCGCGCCCGCACAGGGCGCTCCTTGCTTTTCGAACTCAACGATGAAGAGCTGTCCGAACTTATCGCTTATATTATCCGTAAATTGCCGAAATCCACAGCCCCCATTGTGGAACAAGACCGCTGGACCGTATGGGTGGCGGTCAAAGAATAACCCGTAAAATCTGACACACCTAGAAATCGGTGTTTGACGGCTGGCTTGGCTATTGGAACGACTAATCATCAGTGTTGAAAATAACGGAACTTTAGGGTCTTATTTTCCACAATGGAGAAAGTTCATTAGCATTAGCGGTATTTTATGGTCTTATTGCCCTTTGAACGGTGTGAAAATGGTTCAACTCCCTGTGATTCAAGAAAATAGCGCCATAAATTTCCTCTATTGGATTCAACATGGGGGATATCGCCCCAATAGCGACATTTTTTTCCGTTATGTTCTCCGCTGAGATTATTCAACATGAAACGCTTGATTGTTTTGTAAAGCGCCGCTTTTAGTTTTGAGCCCAAAATCAGGCATCCGCGTCCAGCATGGCCGGCACGTTGATTTCTTTCACGCACGAAGCGTTCGAGAGATGAATGATGCATCTTACCAGTTCAATGATATCCTGCAGAGGAATCTACGCTCCACGGTAAACCGACCAGACTGCTTCGGCGCCGGCTTCATAAGGCATCTGGGTGGCCAGTTCTCCCGGATTAATGCAAGTTACGCAGATGGCGTTGGCCTCCTCAGTGATTTTGACAATGATCCGGTTTCCTTGCAGTTGCATAGCTCCTCCTGTTATTCCCAACCTACTTCCCAGGTAAGATTTGTATGTCCGGGCTTTGTCTTTTAATATACTATAAGATTTAGACTTATGATTGAAAATTCTTTTAGTACTTCAAACAGGAGATGTTGTTAAGCACATGAAGACTTTAATCGAATCTAGCCGGTATTCGTACGGTAAATTTCCCCGGGAACAATTACAGTAAATTATTGATCGTAAAGATGAAGCGATTCCCTATTTGCTGCAAATTATGGAGGAGTTGAAAGAGGACGAAGAAACGTTTCTTGGCGAGCCCTACCGGTATGATCATCTGTTTGCGATGTATCTGTTGGCCCAATTTCGCGTGAAGGAGCTTTATCCGCTGTTGGTTGAGATCTTGCTGAAGACCGGCAATTTGGCGGATGAGATACTCGGAGATACCATAGCGGAAGGTTTGGGGCAAATTCTCGCCTCGGTGTATAACGGCGATCCCGAACCGCTCATGCGGCTGATCGAAAGTCCGCAGGCCAACGAATACGCGCGGGGACAAGCGTTAAAAGCACTAGTTGCGCTTGTTTTTGATCGCCAATTGACGAGAGAGTTCGCAATGGATTACATGAAGCAATTGTTAAACGGCAGGCTTTCGGAAGGCTCCGCCATAAGAGCCTTCTTAATATTGCCCCTGAATTATTTTCAGTTACCGTTCAAACTTTTAGCCCATTCTCTCACTCTCCGGGTGCTCTCTTCTTCGGATAAATCCTCAACCCTGGTCATGATGCTCCATCTGACCCCAAAAGGATCCCAAATACTTCCGAACCGGTCGCCTGAAACAAAATTAGTAACGGCTTCTCTGACTCGTGCACCTTTGGCCACCGCATTTTCAAACACCTGATCCACGTCAGCGACATAAATGCCCAAGGAATAGCAGGCATTATCCTCGCCAGGCGGCAAAACGAGTTTATAGGACGGGTTCGCGGCTCCCAACTGCAAACATCCGTTTCCAAAATCCAATTCCGCATGAACCACTATTTTAGTGCCGTTTTCATCCGAAAACTCCGTAATATCCTTAACCCTGGCGTGAAAAACGGATTTATAGAACTCGATGGCTTCAGCAGGATGATTCACTACGATAAATGGTGTTATCGACGTAAATCCGTTAGGTACTCCATTTTTGGTGTAGTTACCGGTTGCTCCAGTGTATTTCGTCATTATTCTTCCTCCTCGTATAATCGATCAAGCATCTATTTCGAAGCTTTTCGTCATTATAAAACAATTACACTGACAGCTGCTGTCAGTATTACCTACTTAAAAAAATTCAATTACTGACTCCGATGTAACCTGAGACGAATTGACAATCCGTTTACCCGGCAATGATACAACGTTAATAAATCCCCGTTAAAGTGAAGATATCGTCAGATGTTGGAGAACCCCGCGTTCGGCTGGGCAGACGGCTCCCCTTAAAGCTATCAAAGCAATAGAATATCGGGTAGAGACAAGGAGAAAACCCTCTTTACGTTATCCGCAAGGCATAACGGACCGGATTGGTCCATGGCTTCGCGGGAGCGGAAAAGAAGGGTTTTTTTGTGCTGCCCAAAAAGCTTTGGGCCTTGCCGCTTTAGCCGGACGAGTGGCGTTTGTGCCGCATCTTTCAACCTATTTGAACTCGCACTATTACAAGGAGGGATACGCGAATGTACAAAGCAACAAAGCTGTTGAATATGATTGCCGTTCTGTCGCTCCTGGCCGGACTCGCGGAGGTTGGACTTAGGCCTGCGCAGGTTGCGGCGGCGGAACCGGGGAGGGCGGAGATACGCGCCGCTCGGACCCTGACGGCCCCCGTGATCGACGGGCGGCTCGACGAATCGTTCTGGAACGTGAGCGAGCCGCTCGCGGCGCATACCGATCCGTCCGCAAGCGACGACAGCCGGTTTGGCCTGCTGTGGGACGACACCTATTTATACATAGGTGTGCGGATCGAGGATGACACGCCGATTAGCGGGGCGTCCGGGTATTGGTTTGATCAGGACAGCCTGCACCTGTTCTTCGATCCGGCGCTGCACCGGTCGTCGCCGTTTGCGCAGGACGATATGCAGATCGGGCTCCTGTACGCGGAGGGCTCAAGCACGCCGGAGTTCCGGTTTGGCGCGGCCTTAAACAATCACGCGGGGAAGGACGAGAGGAAGGTGCTTCGTGCCATCCAGGCCACGCCGGAAGGATGGACCGCGGAGCTTGCCGTGCCGTGGGATATGCTGAATACGGATCCCCGCTTGAACCGGCAGCTCGGTCTTGAGGTGGGCGTCACCAATCGTTATGATGCCGCCGATACGGCCAAACAGCGGACAAGCTACTGGAGCGCCTACAATACGATGAGCTTTTGGAACGATACCTCGGGTTATGGGGTGGTGAACCTGGACTACGACAGCCCGGTGTCCGGAGCCGTCGATCCGGTACTGTTTCAAGAAAATTTCGATGATTTGCAGGAAGGGAACGTACCGCCCGGATGGATATCCGATGTTAATGCGGGCAGCCCGGCGTTCCGGGTGGTTCACGAAACGGCTACCGTCACCGGAGATACTTACAGCGTAACGGACACGGTGTATCAAACGTATCAGAACGGCAGACTGCGTTTTGACGGTAACGGAGCAGGGCTGCAGGCGCGGATTACGGCGCCGGTTCAAAGCGATAATTATACGGTGGAGGCGGATGTCCGCATTGAAAGCGTACTGAACGGGGCGCGCTGGGCGGCCTTGATGTTCCGGGTCCCCGCAAACGGCAAAGCCCCCTATAATCAAATGGCCGTACGCCAGAACGGCACGTACGAGTTCGCTTACCGCAAGCCCGACAACAACTGGTCCGTCCCGGCGAACGGAACATGGCGGCCGCTTGAGCTGGGTGAGGATTATACGATGAAGGTCCGGGTGTTCGGCAATAACGTCAAGGAATACATCAAGGCTAAGGACGACGCGGACTTTACCTTGTTGATGGACAGGACGCTGGAGAGCGATCTGCTGGAGCGGGGGAAAGTGGGTTTTCAGGCCGACCAGATGACGGTCTCCTTCGACAACCTGAAGGTTACGCGCATCACGGCGGACCGGCTTGACCTAAACCTGCCGGCTGCGGCGGAAGCGCTGGCCGGTCCGCTGACGGTGACCGGGACCGTGTACTACTCCGACGGCTTGGAAGAGCCTGTAACGGGGGAGGAGCTCAAGTTTTATTCTTCGGACGAGAGCGTGGTCAAGATCGTTGATAATCAGCCTGTTCCGTTGAAGGAAGGCGAGGCGACCATAACCGCGGTATACCACCAGGCGGAAGCGAGCCAAGCCGTCCGGGTGACGCCGTCGCTGACCGGGGCGAAGGTGCTGAAGCTGGCGCATGATACCGGCTACCTGCTGGCGGATGCCGGAACCCCGGTCAAGCTGGCGTCCGTCATGTTCACGGCTGAATCCAGCGATTATTCCTCGGCGGAGCTAGGCGGTGACGTTGTGGAATGGTCCGCCGAAAGCGGCGGGGCAATCCGTGTAGATGGTGGGGAATTGATGGCGGAGCATCCCGGCGTATACAAGGTGAAGGTCCGCAAGGACAACGCCGAGCTCAGCCTAATCGTCGTGGTCAAGGCCGCGGAAGACGGGGAATATGTTCTGTATGAAGAGAATTTAGATCAGTTGGCGGACGGCACGTTTCCCGAGGCTTGGACCCGCCTTCAGGGAGCATCCGAGGGCAAAGCTGGAGTGCGAGCCGGAGCGTTCGAGATGCAGGCGTCCGCATCTCCGGACAACCCGTCCCGGGTGCTGCTGCCGGATTATCTGAAGCTGTTCGGCAACTATACGATCGAGGCGGACATCACGAATGCGGCCGCGAATAACAGCGGGCGCTGGAATTCGATCATGTTCCGGATTCAAGACGGGAACTATCCTTATTATCAGATGGCCGTCCGTAAAGACCCGTCCGCATACAACGGTGTTGAATTCGCGGAACGCACGGCGTCGAACCAGTGGAACGTGATGGAGCGCGGCTCCTACACGGAGCCGATGCAGGAAGGGAAGGCGCTGCATTATACGGTGAAAGCCTTTGGGAACCGGGTCCAGGAATGGGTGGGCGAGCTGATGATGATCGATTCGCTCAAGGCAACCGCCTACGATAAAGGCGGCATCGGCTTCCAGGCGGACGGCAGCGACATGAGAATCGACAACATCCGGGTGACGCTGCTGGAACAGCCGCTGCCCGCTCCGGCGATCGAACCGTTCATTAAGGTGGCGGAGCCGGAAACGCGGATTGCTATGGCGCCAACGATTGTGACCGACATTGCAAGTCAGGGCGACCTGGCCAAGCTGACGGGGAGCCAATTGCCCGCCACGGCGATTTTTCACCTGAACGCGGAGTTGAGCGTGACGGAACCCGGCGGCGGCCGGGAAATAGCGAGCCTTGAGGAGGCGCTTGCCGCGGCCGGCGATAAGGTCATTCCGGCTTTTTATGTCACCGAAGAGCTGGCCGTGGATCGGCTGGTTCATGAACTGCGCGCTCGTGGGCTGGAGGATGTGTTTATCGTTTCGGAGCGGGCGGATCTGGTCAAAAGAGCCCGTGCGGCATACCCGATGATCCGCGGCATTCTGGATTTCACCTCCATCGCCAATCCTTCCCGGGAGGAACTGCTGGACATCCGCAGGCAGACGGCCGCGAGCCAGGCGCGGATCGCGCTGCTGCCGCAAAGCGCGGCAACCCGCGAGAATGTGTCCTACTTGCAGAAGCTAGCGATCATGGTCTGGAGCAAGGAAGCGCCTGACTCCTCCGGCGGGGTCTTACCGCTGCACCGCATGATTACGGCCGGGGTCAACGGGCTGGTGGCCGCCGAGCCGGCCGAGGCGCATGAAGCGCTGAAGCTGTACGGACGGGACACGACGCTGGTGCGGAAAGTCTATATGATCGGGCACCGCGGCATGCCTTCCGTATCGCCGGAAAACACGATCGAAAGCAATACCTTGGCTTTGGACGCCGGAGCCGACTACATTGAAAACGACATGTTCCTGACCAAAGACGGCTACCTGATCATTTCGCACTCTTCCGTGCTGGAAACGACAACGGACGGTTATGGACCGGTGGAAAACCATACGCTGGCCGAGCTTAAGGCGTTTAACGCCAACAAGCCTTATCCGCAGGGCTTTCCGGTAGTCCGGATGCCGACGCTGGACGAACAGCTGGAGCTGGCCCGCGCCAGAGGGCGGATGGTGTACGCCGAGATCAAAACCGAGACGCCGGCGGCGGTGGATGCTTTTGTCAGCACCGTGAAAAAACATAACGCCGAGGATATCGTCAATGTCATGTCCTTTTATCCGGCGCAGTTGGACCGGCTGGCGGTTTTGATGCCGGAAATGAACGCCGGCCTGCTGACCGGCTATATCGCCAGCGAAAACAATGTGGAGGGTTCGCTGCGCGACACGCTCAAAGCGTTATCCAAGCAGAACTGGACTTATAATACCGATTATAACGGGCTGGGTCCGAAATTTATGGAAGCGGCCAAGCACCGCGGGCTCCTGATTTCCCCGTGGACGCTAAATAAGCGCGAGGATATCGTCAAGTATTTTAAAATGGGCGCGTTTGGCATTACCACAGATTATACGTATTACGCTTCCGATTGGGCCGCTTCGCTTGCCGCCCGGGAGCCGGTCATTACCCTGAACAAGGGGGAGAGCCGGACTTTAAGCGCCCAGGTGGAGACGTACAAAGGCGACAAGACAGAGGTCGCGCCTGAAGTCGTGCTGCTTGCCGGGGCTGACGCGGTGCAGGCGGACGGGGCGACGGTAAAGGCGGTCGGAGCCGGTAAAGCCTACGCGCTGTTGCGTTATTCCGCTGCGATCGACGGCGGCGGCACCTACGACCTGTACTCCGAGCCCGTGGAAATCGCCGTTAACGGCGGTGGAGACAGCGGCGGTGAGCCGCCGGGAGGTGGCGGCGATAACAATGGAGGAGGCAATAACGGAGGAGGCAATAACAGCGGAGGAAACAACGGAGGTGGCGGCAATGGCGGCAACAATGGCAACAACGGCGGGGGCAGTGGTAATGGCGGCAGCAGCGGCGGCGGTTCGCCCGGCAACAGCAGCGCTGGCGGAACGAACAGCGGAAATAGCGGAGCGCCCGAAACCGGCGGCGTTTCGCAGCCAGGTCAAGCAGAGCAGACAGGCGTTATGGAAGCCGCCGGCGGCGCGGTTTCGGCCGCGGAGCTGGAGCAGGCGTTCCGGGACGGCCGGCGGGTTGAGGTCAGGTTTACGGGCGAGCGTCTGACGCTGCCGTTGTCCGCGCTGGCCGCAGCGGCCGGAATGAGCGGAGCGGAGCTTACGGCGGTTAACACCGACCTGAACGCGGGCTACAGACTGCCGCTGCGGCAGCTCGATGCCGCACAGGCGGCCAGGGCGCTCGGCGTTAACGCGGACGCGTTGGAGCTGATCGTCACCGTTCGCGGGCTGGACGGCGCTGAGGCGGAAGCCGTACGGAACGCCGCCGATCGTGCGGGCGGAACGCTGGCCGGGCCTGTGGTGGAGTTCGGCCTGCAGGCGGCGGATCGTTCGTCCAAGTCCGCCGTACCGTTTGCGCTCCTTGGCAGCATCAAGTATATCGGCATCAAAGGGAATGGAAATACCATGGAAATCGCCGGTGCACGGTACGACACGGCACGGAAGGCGCTGGCCTTCACGCCGGGCCGGTATGCGGCTGACGCTTCGGAAGTCGTCCTGACCCATGGCGGCAACGGGATTTATACGGCCGTCGCCATGAATAAGGACTTCGCCGACATGAACGGCCACTGGGCCGAAGCCGCCGCCGAGAAGCTGGCGAACCGGCTGCTCTTGAGCGGCACCGGCAGCGGAGCGTTCGAACCCGGCCGCGCCGTGACCCGGGCGGAATTTGCGGCGATGCTGGTGCGCGCGTTGGGGCTAAGCGATAGCGCAAGCACGGCCGCTGCGGAGCAGGGCGCGCCGACTCCGGCGCTGTTCGATGTCGGCGCGGATGATTGGTTCGCTCCGTATGTGCGGGCCGCTTCTGCGGCCGGGCTTGTGAGCGGCTATGCCGATGGAACCTTCCGCCCGGGCGCTCCTGTTACCCGCGGCGAACAGGCGGTCATGATGGCCAGGGCCATGAAGCTGGCCGCTCTTGGCGGCGAAGGCGCGGCTGCGGGAGGCTCCGGCGCGCTTGAGCGGTTCCGCGACGCCTCCGAGGTGAAATGGGGACAAGCGGAATGGAGCCTGGTCCTTGAGGCGGGCTTGTTTAACGGCATATCCGGGAACAGGCTGGCACCGGCAAGCCCGTCGTCGCGCGCGCAGTCGGCGGTCGTACTGGACCGTTTCCTCGATGCGGCCGGGTTTCTGAAATAAGGTTACGGGATGGGCGTGAAGCCTGCGCACTCTTTTGCAAACCGTTAACATGACGTTAATACGGGGATAACACAGAAGGTTTATTATAAAGTAAGAAGTTTTTTCAATAACATCATCATTTAAGGGTCGGAGACGAGGAGAAAGCCCTTATGCGGTACCGGAGGAATGGCCTGTTTGCCAAACCTGCTTCCGTGCGCCGCATAACGGGCTTTTTTGTGTTGTCCGCACCAAAGGAGGCTGCTCATTCATTGCCGGACACGCTGTCATTTGAAACGTACTTTTTCGATTTGGACGGCACCATCTTTCTGGGTGACATCCTGCTGCCCGGCGTGCAGGAAACGCTGTGCCATTTAAGAAGCTTGAACAAACAAGTAAGGTTTTTGAGCAATACGACCATCCGCACCCGCGGGGAATGTCGGGACCGACTGCTGCAGCTTGGCCTTGCCGCGCATGAGGAGGAAATCGTGACGGCGGGGTTCATGTCCGCCGCTTACTTTCTGGAATCACATGGAGCGGTGCGAGTACTCGTTGCCGGGGAGAAGGCGCTGCGCGATGAACTCGTCTCGGCCGGAGTGGAAACGACGGACGATCCGGCGCGGGCGACGCATGTGCTGGTCGGCATGGACCGGGAGTTCGACTACGGTAAGCTGCACCGGGCGATGAAGGCGGTGCGGAACGGTGCGCAACTGATCGCCGCCAATCCGGATCCGAACTGCCCGGTGGCCGGGGATCTGATTCCCGACACCTGGTCCATGGTCAAGGCGATCGAAGCCGCGAGCATGGGGACGGTAGGCGAAGTCATCGGCAAGCCGTCCGCCTATTTCGCGGCCAAGGTGCTGGAATGGAGCGGTACGAGCGGCGACCGCTGTCTCATGATCGGGGACCGGCTGGACACTGACATCGTGTTCGGGGTTAGCCACGGCATGCGGACCGCGCTTGTGCTGACCGGGGTCGCCTCGCTTGGGGATCTGGAACAGTTTCCGGTCATGCCGGATTTTGTCTGGACCACGCTGGACGAACTGCTTGGGCAGGCCGGGGAGATTTGAAACTGCCGGCCCGAATTTAACCGCGTTTTTACCCGGTGCTAATCATGGAAATAAACGAGTTTGCTACAGTGGAAGAAATGCCGGTCCCTATATGTGCGAGTTCAAAAAGTCGGCTTTTCAGCACCGATTGAACAACCTCTATAAGCGGCGATTCTTCCGCACACCAATATATGAAATATGGAGGAGATTGACGTGATGCAAAAATGGAGTACGAAAGTGCTGGCGGTTGCGCTGGGATTGTCGCTTTTGGCGGGATGCGGGGGCGGCAACGGAAGCGGAAGCGGCGGCAACGGCGGGTCCGCTTCCGGCACGAATGCGTCCACGAACGGGGCGGGGACAGCGGAGGCGTCCGCAGGGAAAAAGACCGAGCTTACGTTCTATTATCCGATCGCGGTCGGCGGGCCGCTGACCGCGACGATCGAGGCGATGGCGGCGGACTTTGAAGCGGAGCATCCCGATATCGACGTGACCCCGGTGTACACCGGCAGCTACGCCGACACCGCGGTGAAGACGCAAGCCGGCGTTCAGGCCAAGCAGCCGCCGGATGTGGCGGTGCTGCAGTCGACCGAGCTGTTTAGCCTGCTGGATATGAACGCGATTCTTCCGCTTGACGATTTTATTGCAAAGGAAGAGGGCGGCTATCTGGCGGATTTTTACCCGGCGTTTATGGCCAACTCGCAAACGGGCGGCCATACTTACAGCATTCCGTTTCAGCGCAGCACCATCGTGCTTTACTATAACAAAGAGATGTTCAAGGAAGCCGGACTCGATCCGGAAAAAGGGCCGGAAACCTGGGAGCAAATGCAGGAATACGCGGTTAAGCTGAAAAAAGACGGGCGCTACGGCCTGGAAATCCCGGTCACGGGCTTCGCTTACTGGATGATGCAGACCTTTGCCCTGCAAAACGGTGACAATCTGATGACCCCGGACGGCAAAAAGGTCATGTTCGATACGCCGGAAAACGTGGAGGGGCTGCAGTATTGGTTGGATCTGGCCGCGAAGCACAAGGCGATGCCGGAGGGTGTCACCGACTGGAGCACCGTACCATCCGATTTCCTGGAAGGCAAAACGGCGATGATGTATCATACGACCGGCAACCTGTCGAACGTGAAAAAGAACGCCACCTTTGACTTCGGCGTCAGCTTCCTGCCCGCGAAGAAGCAGTACGGCAGCCCGACGGGCGGCGGCAACTTCTATATTTTCAAGGATATCGCGCCCGAGAAGCAGCAGGCCGCCTGGGAATTCGTCAAGTTTATGACCGAACCCGAGCGCGCCGCCCAGTGGAGCATCGACACCGGTTATGTGGCCGTGCGCAAGTCCGCATACGAGACGGAACGGATGAAGGAGTACGCGGCTGGGTTCCCGGCGGCGGTCGTGGCCCGCGATCAGTTGGAATACGCGGCGGCCGAGCTGTCCACTCACAACAATGGCAAGGTGATGAAAATTTTGAACGATTCCGTACAGGCGGCATTGACGGGCGATATGACCCCGGCCGACGCGCTGAAGAAAGCGCAGGCGGAGGCGGATCAGGCGCTGGCGTCTTTTAACAAATAGCCATGAAAGGAATCAGACTCGGAAACAACGGATTCGCCTGGCTGCTGCTGCTGCCGTCGCTGGCGATCCTGGCGCTGTTCACGTTTTACCCGATCTTTCTGACCCTGCGCCTGAGCTTTTTTCAGGCCGATCTGGCTACGCCGGAGCCGATTTTCGCCGGGCTGGACAACTTCCGCCGGCTGGCGGAGGACGAGGTGTTCTGGAAGGTGATGCGCAACAATTCCCTGTTTGCGGTGGGGACGGTTCCTGCGGGAATCGGCCTCGCCCTGCTGATGGCGGTTTTTGCCAACAAAGCGATCCGGGGAAAAGCGCTGATGCGGACGGGCTTTTTTTACCCGACACTGATTCCGATGATCGCGGCGGCAAACATCTGGCTGTTCATTTACACGCCGGAATACGGCCTGGTGAGCAGGCTGTTGTCCTGGACGGGGCAAGCCGAACTGAACTGGCTGGGCACGCCGGGGCTGGTGATGTGGGCGATGATTATCATGATTATCTGGAAGGAATCGGGGTACCTGATGATTTTTTATCTGGCCGGTCTGCAAAATATCCCGCGCGACCTTTACGAGGCCGCTCAGATGGATGGGGTCGGAGCCTTTACGGTGTTCCGTAAAATCACGTTCCCGCTGCTGATGCCAACGACGCTGTTCGTCAGCATTATCGCCCTGACGAATGCGTTCAAGCTTGTTGATCATCTGATGATCATGACCCGCGGGGGTCCCAACAATGCCAGCAATCTGCTGCTGTATTACATTTACGAGACGGCGTTCAGCTTCTGGGACCAGGGGCTTGCTTCCGCGCTGACCGTCGTTATGATCGGGCTGATGCTGCTGTTTGCGGCGGCGCAGTTTTTCGGGCTCGACAAGCGAATTCATTATAACTGATCCCGGATGGCCGTCCGGGAAGAAAGGCGTATTTATGCTGCAGAAACTTGCGCCGAAAATCGGCAATGTTCTCATGCTGCTCTTGGCCGTCATCTGGCTGGTGCCGCTCGTCTGGATGACGGTGACGGCGTTTCGCCCGCGGCAGGCGGCGCTATCCGGCTTTTGGTCGGCGGATTTTACCTTGAATAATTTCGCGACGGTGTGGTCCGCCGCCCCCTTTGCGGTGTATTACCTGAACACGCTGCTCATCGTGTTCTGCGTATTTGCGGTGCAGATGCTGACCGCAACCATGGCGGCTTTCGCGTTTGCGCGCGTTCCGTTTGTCGGGAGCAGCCTCGTGTTCCTGTTGTTCCTGGCGCAGATTATGATCCCTGCGGACGTGCTGATTTTTCCGAACTATAACATTTTGAAGCAGTTCTCGCTGCTCGACACGAAGCTTGGGATTATGCTGCCTTATCTGGCTTCCTCCTTCGGCATCTTCCTGCTGCGGCAGATGTTCAAGACGCTCCCTTACGAGCTTGACGAAGCGGCGCTTGTGGAGGGGGCAAACCGTTGGCAAGTGCTGTGGAAGGTGTATTTTCCCTTGTCCAGGCCAACCTATGTCGCGTTTGCGCTGGTGTCCATCAGCTATCAATGGAACAATTTTTTGTGGCCCTTGATCGTGACCAATTCCGTGGAAAACCGGCCGCTAACGGTGGGGCTGTCCATTTTCGCCCAATCGTTTGAAGTCGGCGTACAGTGGACGGAGGTCAGCGCGGCCACGCTGCTGGTGATCGTGCCGCTCCTGATCATTTTTCTGGCGTTCCAGCGGCAGTTTATCGACAGCTTTATTCATTCCGGGATCAAATAGACAAGAAGACGGATGGGGCGCGCTCCCCCCGGGAATGGCGGGGCCGTCACCGTCCCGATTGAAGCGATGGCCGCCTGGCTGACGGCCTGCGAATATCGGGGAGCCTGGGTGCTGGGAGATGCGCTGCCCCGGGGACCTGCTGCCGTCGGCGGACCGGCTGCACAGCTTGCGGCGGCAGTTCCAGAAGTTTAACGCAAGCTATCTATAGCGCGTTGCAGCATTTCCTCTTTAATTTTACTGGACAGTTCATATGTATCGTATCGCAAAGCGTGCGGGTTTATTTCTACGTTTCTTCCTGCCTCGGCTTCTTTTTTGGCAAAGTTGGTTATAGTATCTACCGGATTTGACGATTCCCAAAGCAGCTGGCTCTTTAAATCTTGCATTAATTGATTTTGGTCAATGTTCTGGAATTGCAGTTGTCCGGCAGTACTTTTTCGTCATCCAACCATCCGGATTCCTCCACCTGCTTTTGCATTTCGATGAATTTGACGGCATGTTGCTCCCCCCAAAACAAATCTTTAGGCAGCGTGTTTGCGCACCAGTGGCTGTAATACAACTCGTAATAATTATTTCTAACTATAATCAGATTTGCTCTTTGTCCCATGGTTCCCCTCCGTCAATCTATCTTTACTCTTTCAAAATTAAATTCAACTTGTAATAGGGGAAAACCTTCAAACAGGGGGAGGGGGCGAGGTAACCAAGTGCAAAAGTGCAGTTGATTTTTCGTAAATCGCTATTATTGAGCGGATGAAATGCAAAAGTGCATTTGAAAATTGTCGATTAGATAAAAAAGTATCTTTTGACCGGAAATGAACTGCATATTTGCATTTGAACTGCCCCTATTGAGGAGTTTCGACAAAAATCGCATGCACTTTTGCATTTCGTGGCATTTTGCATCCCTCTTTGCTATATAACTGGAAGCTGGGCCTAACCATTTTGGCCTCCCCCACTCTCGAGCGGGCTGTTTCTGTATACTTGACCGCTAACGCGTAAAAATAGCAACTAAACACCTTACAGTTTAATTTCTGTATCCGATTTTGCCGGATTTGGTGTTCTGTTTGGTTTTAACAACGCTATTGCAAGTTGCACACCGTCCATCATCCCTTGCATGTACAAACGTTCATTTTCTAAACCCTGCCTGAATTGATGCTTGTCCTCCCAGTCCTATACTCCGGCGACTTCGTTTGATCCGTACCGGAAAGCAACGCCTCAAGAGCCGAGCGTTCTTCGGCACGAAGTCTGCGTAATTCGGGATGACGATTGATACGCGTTGTAATGTGGTTCAACCTTTCCTGAATTGCGACTTGAAACCATAATGGAAATTCCATTGTTCTTCTCCTCCTCCGCGCTAGCGCTTTTCGTCTCCATTTTAACGCGGAATCGGTTTGTTTTAGTTCGACATTCGCAGTAAAAAAATAATCTTTCACTTTTAGGATTACGTAGGCGTTGCTATTGCAAAGGCGCTGGATATTTCCGTTGGTGAATTATTGGGGGAGGGGGAGGGAGAATTAATTTAACGCAGTGGCAGGAAAAATAAAAAAACGGGACGCAGGTTCCGATAAATGGTTAGCCCTTGTCCCGGTTATTTCTATGTTAATTTAAGTGGCTCAAGACGAAAATCAGTGCTTGACATAATAAATGATGACGGAGATGGGGGGGGGGGGTATCTCCAAACCACTTTGCACGATTATCCCTTTGGTTCAGAAAGCCAAGTCACATGATCAAACGGGATAATCGTGCAAAGCCTCCGGATAGCGAGTCTCGCTCCAGACCACGGTCTGTTGTCGGCTTGACTGTCAAGCACTGATGATTAGGTTGAACCATTTAAGTAGAATAAATTTTATTTTTCTTCCTCAAGTAAATTGCTAAACAAAACACGTATGAAATTCCGTCTGCCGTATAAAATTCTAACCACATAAACTACTCCATCTTCATATCTGTAAAATATCAGGTAATTGTCACATCTATAGTCATCCATCCCTTTTCTTTCCCTGATTGCTCTCCTTGAGCAAGCTTTGACATCAGTTTTAGAGAAGCCGTTAGTTTTTCATATTCACTTATATCGACAATAGCAAATTTCCCTCTGCCGTTTTTAGTTAAAAATACCGGTTCGCCTACAGAAATATCCCGCAAAACCTCATTGTAATTTCTCAAATCGGATATGGGCTTAATGCTTCTTTTTATTTATTCCTTAGCGTCATTGTTGGTTCAATTCCGTTCGTAATGTTTCGTTTAAGACGGCAGTCGCAACAATTCTTCACCATCAATCACCCTTCTTTTCGGATTAGATACTTTTAGAGGAGAATTACTGTTTTTTCTGATTGAACGCGGAACGATTATTCGTATATAATACAAACATGTGTTCTTATTCGAAAGGAGTGTTTAAAATGCTTCCAGACCTTGAACGGAAATTGCTTCGTATCCTATACAGCTATTCGACGCAGCGGAAACGGATGCCTACGATCGGTGAGTTGGAGATTAAGACCGGCAGGAACAAGCAGGATATATTTGCCGGATTGCGTGGGTTGGTGGAACAGCGGTATATCTTTTGGCCGGACAATCCCAGGTTGGATACGATAGTTATTCTGGAGGCGTGGGAACGGGATCAGCCGCAACGCCCAAAATTCAGCGCCTCGAGCGGTAATATAGATTATTGGACGAAATATTGATGGATCAGAACTTCATTGTAAATTTCTCGAATCGGATATGAGTTTGAGATTGGCATCCAAGGCCTTTAGTTTTTTGCTAACGGTTGTAAACACGCTTATTTAGCCGAAAAGACGGGAGTTCAATGTCTAACGGTTGCCCAATACCTCCCGACAGCGGCATTCATTATGACCGGATTACCCAAACCCAACTTCAGCCCAATTTTGTTCCTCACTCCCCGCCATCGTTTGTTCTCAACGATTTCCCAAAATGAAAGCGTTTTATTATATGATCATTGCAGGAGGTGGTTCCATTGATGATTGATAAACGTCCTGCGCTTTTACTGAAGCACCTTTTGAAAGTGAAGCATACAACCATGAATCAAGTCATGGAGCACTCTCAATTAACCAAAAGGCAAATTTCCTATGATTTGGACAAAATCAATTATTGGTTGAAGGAGAGAGCACTTCCTGCCATTCCTTACAAAGGAATGAACCATATCATGGTACCGGAAGAGGTGGTGGCTTTTTGCCGAAAGCAGCAATTGGAGAACCGCAAACAGGATTTCTTTTTAACGGAAGAGGAACGTTTGATATTCATTTACCTGTATCTCTTTATACGGCAAGAGCATATTTCGTCGGTACATTTGACGCAGCTGCTCCAGGTAAGCAAAAACACGGTGATTTCCGATGTGAAAAAGGCCAACGAAATGAACCGCCCTTTCCTGGTTGAAATTCGTTATTCCAGGCAGAAGGGCTACCATCTTCGGGGGACCGAGTCCGATAAGCGAATCCTTGTCCAGCAGCATTTAGCGCAGATGATGCAAATACCGTATTTTGAAAAACTAATCCACTATCTGGTGCGGGATCGGCAAGAACTTCTTCCCTTAGATTCGGCTCACCGTGCGCTTGTGCAAGCGGAAAAGCTTTTTCAGCTCGATTTTGTGGAGGAACGTGTACGTCAATTTGCTTATTTTCTTGTTCTTTACGCTTACCGTCACAAAGAAGGAAAATCCGTTCAATTTCATAGCGATGAAATCGAGTTGTTAAGCAGAGATCCCATGTGGCCCGTGGCCAAAACCTTATTTGATCATCTGGGATTCGAGGAAGATGAACATGAGCTGTGTTATTTCACCACCCAATTGTTAGGTTTGTCTTTAGGCAGCCGCGCGGTTCAAGAAGGGAGCCGGGACTTGCTTTTTCACTTATGTGAACAGCTGGTCGTCGATTTTGAATATAAGGCGGCGATTGTTTTCGAACAAAAGGATGAAGTTATCCGCACCTTATATCAGCATTTTAAGCCGGCTTATTTTCGCATGAAGTACCGGATTCCGATTCATAATCCGCTGCTCGAGCAGATTCAGAAGGAACATCACGAGCTTTACACCATAATCAAGGAACTGCTTCAGCCGGTCGGATCGCTGCTAAGCATCAATATTCCGGAGGAAGAAATCGGCTTTATTACGATGCATTTTGGAGCGCTGCTGGCCAAACCGCAGCACGCCATGCCGAAAAAGAAACGAGCGATCGTCGTTTGTCCCAGCGGGGTCAGCTCTTCGTTGATGGTGAAGCACCAGATCGAGTCGCTGTTTTCGGAAATCACCGTGGAAAAAACGCTGTCCTTACAGGAGTACCAAACAGAGAATGGCGATCCGTATGATCTGATCTTTTCGACGATCGAGCTCGAGTCCAAGCTCCCGTGCTTTTATGTAAAGCCGATTATGACGCCCAACGAAAAAAACAGGCTGGTCAATGAAGTGTATCGGCAGCTGTTTGGGATCGGGTACCAGGACCTGTCCTTAAAAGAGCTGATCCAAACGATTGGGCGTTACGCCGACATTTTCGACGAAAAGGGATTAACGGATGCGTTAAGCCAACTGACGTTCCATAGAAAAATAGATATCCAGAGGAGGAGCCAACCTGTGCTAAACGATTTATTAAAAGAAGAAACGATCCAAGTGGTTGATCAGCTCTCGGATTGGGAAGAGGCGATCAAAGTAGCGGCAAACCCGCTGCTGGAGAAAGGAGCCATCGAGTCCTCCTATATCGAGGCGATGATTGCAAATATCAAGACCATGGGGCCGTATGTCGTGCTTGGCAATGAAGTGGCGATCCCGCACGCGCGTCCCAAAATGGGCGTGAACCAGGTGGGGATGAGCTTTTTAAAGCTTAATCGGCCGGTCTATTTTTTGAATGACGAAAAATACCCTGTCCGGCTGTTGTTTTGCGTTGCGGCCAATGATAACAAGACCCATCTTAAAGCGCTTACGCAATTAACGAAACTTCTCAGCGACCCCAAAAACATTGAGCTCCTCAAAGAGGAAGCGTCGATAGAAGCATTTCTTGACTTATTCAAGTTATATTCTGCCGCGGTTTAAAACATGGAAACGGGAGGAAGAAGAGCTATGAAAATTTTAGCGATTTGCGGTACGGGTTTGGGAAGCAGCTTTATGTTGGAGATGAACGTCAAACAAATCTTGTCGGAGCTGGGGTTAAGCGGTGTCGAAGTGGACCATTCCGACCTTAGCTCGGCTACGCCGGATTCCGCGGATCTGTTTATCGCCGCCAAGGATATTGCCGCAGGAATGGGGCACTTGGGAGAGGTGATTGTGATCGACAGCATTATCGATATGGACGGTTTGCGCGCCAAACTTAAGGACGTATTCCAAGCCAAGGGAATGATTTAATAACGGGGGGACATCTGCTATGGGCGAAAGAATTCTCAAATTGATGATGGATATTTTAAGCCAGCCGGCCGTCCTGGTTGCGCTGATTTCTCTGGTGGGGCTGATTATTCAGAAAAAACCGGCAAGCGAGATCGTGAAAGGTACCACCAAGACGTTCCTCGGTTTTCTGGTCATTTCCGCCGGGGCCGGAATCATTGTTCAGTCTCTGGATCCATTCGGAAAAATGTTTCAGAGCGCCTTCCATGTGTCGGGGGTTGTGCCGAACAACGAGGCCATCGTGGCCATGGCTTTAAATGAATTTGGCAGCGCCACCGCCTTCATTATGTTCTTCGGCATGATCGCGAACATCCTGATTGCCCGATTTACAAAGCTGAAATATATCTTTTTGACGGGTCATCACACGCTTTATATGGCTTGTATGCTTGCTGTCATCTTGGTGGTTTCCGGCCTGGAAGGAATCCCGCTAATTATCGTCGGTTCCCTGGCTTTAGGCTTGATCATGGCGGTGTTTCCGGCCATTTGCCAACCGATTATGCGGAAAATCACAGGGAACGACAGCGTAGGGTTCGGGCATTTTTCGAGCATAGGTTACGTTGCTTCCGGGCTTGTCGGAAAGGTTGTCGGGAAAGGCTCCCGTTCCACGGAAGAGATCAGCTTTCCCAAAGGGCTGGGATTCTTGCGCGACAGTTCGGTGACCATTTCGTTAACGATGGTGGTTCTTTATATTATCATTGCTATTTTTGCCGGCCCGGCTTATGTGGAAAAAGAACTTAGCGGCGGCACGCATTACCTTGTATTCTCCGTCATCCAGGGGGTTACCTTTGCGGCAGGGGTATTCGTGATCCTTTCCGGGGTTCGGCTGGTGCTCGCGGAAATTGTACCCGCTTTCAAAGGGATTTCCACCAAGCTGGTTCCGGACTCCAAGCCTGCTCTCGATTGTCCCGTTGTTTTTCCCTATGCGCCAAACGCGGTGCTGATCGGATTCTTCAGCAGCTTTCTTGGCGGGATCGTGGGGATGGTGATTTTGGCCGTGACAGGCTCCGTGATCATCTTGCCGGGCGTGGTTCCCCATTTCTTTACGGGGGCGACCGCAGGGGTATTCGGCAATGCCACGGGCGGGGTTCGCGGCGCGACCTTGGGGTCTTTTGTGAATGGACTGATCATTACGTTCCTTCCCGTATTCTTAATGCCGGTTCTCGGCAACCTCGGTTTTGCCAGCACGACGTTCTCGGATACCGACTTTGCGGCTTCCGGCATTCTGCTTGGAAATATCGCCAAATCGCTGGGAGCCACAGGCGTCACCGTAACGGTGGTTGGACTGGTGCTGCTGGCCGTGGTATTCGGGTTCTTTAAGAAAAGCAAAGCGAACGAGGATTCAAAGCAGATGGAAGCTTAAATGCCAGACATACCAGAGGAGGAAATACGAATGGACTTGGATATGCAGAAACTGGAATTATTTCGTGATGAAATCCGCTTAAAAACGTTAAAAGAGCTGCATCACCTTGGTTTTGGCCATTACGGCGGCAGCTTGTCCATCGTTGAGGTTTTGGCCGTATTGTATGGCGGAGTGATGAAAGTCGATCCGCAAAACCCGAAGTGGGAGGAACGCGATTATTTCATATTATCCAAAGGCCATGGCGGACCGGGGCTGTACGCCGCTTTGGCGGCTAAAGGCTACTTTCCCGAAGAAGTTCTGTATACGTTAAACCAAAACGGCACGAAGCTCCCTTCGCATCCCGATAAAAATTTAACGCCGGGCGTGGATATGACCACCGGATCTTTAGGCCAAGGCATTTCCGCGGCTGTTGGGGTAGCTCTGTCTCATAAACTATCGGCTAAGGACAATTACACCTATTGCATAGTAGGGGACGGCGAATTAAACGAAGGGCAGTGCTGGGAGGCTTTTCAATTCGCGGCGCATCATAAGCTGAACCGGCTCTTTGTCTTTGTGGATGACAACAAAAAACAGCTGGACGGCTTAACGAAGGACATTATCGATCCGCTCGATTTTGCGGAGAAGTTTAGCGCTTTTGGTTTTTACGCGATGAAGGTGGACGGCGGTTCGTTGCGGGAAATCTATGAAGCGATTGAACAAGGAAAAGCGCAGGGGGATCAGCCGGTTGCGATTATTTTGGATACGGTTAAAGGGCAGGGCGTTCCTTATTTGGAAGAGAAGGCCGATAACCATCACATCCGTCCCAGCGAAGCCGATGAAGCCGCTATTTTAAGGGCGATTGCGGAATTGGAAGCTAAACTTGGAAAGGCGGTGGAGTTATGATGAACGCAGTTGCCGGAAACTATGAACTGGAAAACGTGGAAATGCGCCAAATGTATGCCAATACGTTGTTGGAGCTGGCCAAGGCCAATCCCCATGTCATCGGCCTGGAAGCCGATTTAATGAGCGCGATCTCGACGAATAAAATAATGAAAGAGATTCCGGGGCAAATCATCAACACCGGAATTATGGAAGCGAATATGATGGGGGTTGCCGCCGGTCTGTCGCTGACGGGCAAGATCCCTTATGTCCATACCTTCGGCCAGTTTGCCACCCGCCGCGCCTTTGACCAGCTGTTCGTTTCCGGCGCTTACGCGAAAACGAACATCAAAATCTTAGGCTCCGACGCCGGCGTGACCGCCGAGCATAACGGCGGAACCCATATGGCCTTCGAAGACCTTGGCCTGGTTCGGCTGATTCCGGGGGCCCAGGTGTATGAGGCGAGCGATTCCACGATGCTGCGTTACCTGCTGCGCAAAATAGAACAGGAATACGGCATTCATTATATCCGCACGATCCGCAAACATGCCGTAAAACTTTACCCGGAACATGAGGTGTTTGCAGCGGGGAAAGGCAAGGTTCTCCGTGAAGGAGGCGATGTCGCCATCATCGCCAGCGGGATTATGGTGGCCGAATCGCTGAAAGCGGCTGACCTGCTTCAAGAGCGGGGCATCGAAGCCACCGTGATCGATATGTTTTCGATCAAACCCATCGATCAAGAGTTAATCGTCAAGTACGCCGAAAAAACCAAAGCGGTCGTTACGGCGGAAAACCATAACGTCATCGGCGGACTGGGAAGCGCCGTGGCCGAGGTGCTCAGCGAACATTGCCCTACCCTAATGCGGCGGATCGGCGTCAGGGAACAATTCGGCCAGGTCGGCAAGCTTGAATACCTAAAACAGTTCTACAAGCTGACCGCGAAGGATATTGCCGGTGCGGCGGAGGAGGTTGCCTCTCGATAAGTAAAAAGAAGATCAGGACGTCGGCGTCCTGATCTTCTTTTTTAATGAAGCTGTTTCTTCAAGACCTCAATTTCCGTTTCACTCAAGCCTAAACGGTCATCCATGTTGTGCGCTGCAAGTTCAAGGGAAGAGGTGGATCAAATCCGGCGGTGAGCTAAGAACCCACCCCTTTTGACTCCTGGACATCCCGCATCGGCGGTTTTCCGTACATCCGGGCGTATTCCCGGCTGAACTGGGACGGGCTCTCGTAGCCGACGCGGAACGCCGCATCGGATGCCGGCATGGACTCCGCCAACATCAACCGCCGAGCTTCCTGCAAACGCACCGATTTCAGGTATTGCAACGGACTCATCGCGGTGACGCGTTTGAAATGCTTGTGAAACGCCGACACGCTCATGTTCGCGGACTTGGCGAGCTGCTCGACCGCCAGCGGGCGGTCATATTGCCGGTTAATCACCCGGATCGCCTGCGCGATGTTGTACCCATGGCTGCCGACGATTGCAAATTGATGGAGGAGAGCCCCTGGTTCCCCTTGAAGCATTCGATACAGAATTTCGCGGACGATGAGCGGCTCCATAACCGGTATATCCTCAGGCGTATCGAGCAACTGCATGAGCCGCACGGCGGCTTCGAGCAGCGATGAGGACATCCGGTTTACGCTGATGCCGCGGCCGGCTTCCGCGGGAGCGGAAACGGGCAGATCCATTTTGTTCAAAATCTCAAGAATGACGTCGGCGTCGAAGCTCAGCTTTAAACTTAAATAGGGGATCTCGGGCGTAGCCTCGACAATTCTCCCGATGGTCGGCAATTCGACGGAAGTGACCAAATAAGTCGAAGGATCGTAACGGTAGGTTTCCTCAGCCAATGTGGCCGTCTTCGCCCCTTGCGCCACGACGCAAATGGAGGGCTTGTGTACGGTTTCCAGCGGTTCCGCCGGATGCGCGGCATACATCAGCGTCAAAGAAGGCATCACCGTCCGATGCGTTCCGTTCGACGGGGCGTGGCGAAGGATCAACCGCGCCAATTGCTGCAAAGCCTGCTCCATCCGCTGCGGTTCATTCATAGTTTCCATGTTTGCTGCTCCTTCCGTCTAGGATTTATATCCTCATTTTTCAAAGATTTTGCATCATGTCGAACGCTTGAAAGGCAGTTAGCGATTGAAGGGCGGTCTGCCTGTTTTTGGAGTAGTCGAGTTTGTAAATGCAGGAGTACAGCACGTTTAACACATATTCAAATGCGATCTGGGAAGAGAAGGTCCCGATTTTGGTATAGGACAACTCGTCGTTTGGCACCTGAATACAAACCGTACTGAGTGCGGCCAGTTCGCTGCGGGCCGAAGAGGTGATGGTCAGCATGGGAACTCCGGTATTTTTGAGATGCCGGGCGGCCTTCAAATAGATGGGCGATTTACTGTGATACGTCAGAAAAACGGCGCAATCCTCCGGAGTCATATTCACGGTATGCTGCGCCCATTCCGCCAGTTCGGTGGCAATAATGGCATATTTGTTGATTTTAATCAGTTTATTTTGAAAGCTCTGGGCACGAATTTGAGAATCCCCCAGGGCAAACATAAAAATCCGCTTCGCACGGTTCAGCATTTCGGCAGACCGGTTCAACAACTCATGATCCAGCAAAACAAATGTTTTCTCAATAGTCTCCTTCAGCAGTTCGGCCATCCCTTCGGCTACCTGGATGGAAGACTCATGCACCCCAAAAGGCAGGTTTGGATCTACGCCGGAAATCTGCTGAAGGGATTGCTGCAGTTCCTGGGCCAGTTTGATTTTGAATTCCTTGAAACCGGCCAAGCCGAGCTTTTGCGTCAGACGAACCACGGCGGAATGCGAGGTGAAAGCCGCCCGGGCAAGCTCATGGATGCTTAAGGACAGGCAGTTCTCCGGATGCTGCAGAACGTAGGCGGCAATGCTCTGTTCGTTAGGCGTAAAACCTCTCATCTCTTTCAGCAATGTTAGTATTTTCATCAGCCCCACACCTCAAGATTTATTGTACCAAAGGATTCGCTCAGAAGCATAGAAAATGAACTTTTGGTTCAGCATTAGGGGGAGCGCCATCGGCACGGCTGAACATAAGTACCATTCTGGCGGCAGTCTCTATACGAGCGGGAGTTTATGTTCCTATAATGGAGTCATTAAATTAAAAGGATAAGGAGTGTACGGACAAGATGAAATTGGGAATAGCGGGCGCGGGTAAGATCGTGTTGGATTTGTTGAGTTTTATTCATGAGATTCCTAACATTTCCGTCATCGCCATCTGCGGCACGCCGAGAAGCTATGAGAAACTGGGGCAATTACGGCAGCAGTATCGGATTCCGAAGATTTACACGGATTACGACAGGATGCTGGAGGATGATTTGGATACGGTTTATATCGGCCTGCCCAATCATCTGCACTATTCTTTTGCCAGAAAGGCATTGCTGCAGGGCAAACATGTGATTTGCGAGAAGCCTTTTACATCGAATTTGCGGGAGTTTCTGGAGTTGGACAGGCTGGCGCGCGAGCGCGGCTTGATGCTGCTGGAGGCGGTCACAACGATTCATCTGCAAAATTACAAATCGATAAAAGAACGTGCGGGATTGCTTGGCGATATCAAAATCGTGCAGTGCAACTACTCCCAATATTCCTCCCGTTATGACGCTTTTAAAGCAGGGAACACGCTGCCCGCGTTTGATCCGGCAATGTCCGGCGGAGCGCTGATGGACATCAACATTTACAACATCCACTGGGTAACCGGATTGTTCGGCAGCCCGGAACATGTGCAATATACGGCCAATATCGAGCGGGGGATTGACACTTCCGGCGTATTGCTGCTGGATTACGGACATTTTAAGGCCGTCTGCGTTGGCGCCAAGGATAGCTCGGCTTCTGCCTTCTACAGCATTCAAGGAGACAAGGGCGTCATTCAGATGAACAGTCCGGCGAATATCTGCGATTCGTATACCTATACTCTCCATCGTCAAGCGCTGCCGGAAAAAGTGGATCATAAAAATCACGCGCACCGGATGTATGACGAGTTCGTGGAGTTTGAACGGATTATTGCACGGCAGGACACGCAGGCCGCGGAGCTATTGCTGGAGCAAAGCCGGAGCGTCATGGAAATCGTGCAAGCGGCGAGAGAATCGGCCGGTGTTACGTTTGCCGCTGATCGTAGCTAATCATAAATAAGTGCCGGTTTAGCACCTAACTTCATCATGAAAGCTCATCCCATTTTGTCCATAGTTCTTGCGGGTTTAGCTCGTAAATTTGGTTCTCCCGAAACATGAACCGGTGAATTATAAATTCCCTGCGTATTGTCGCATAGTCGTCATGATAACCCTTAATCAATTCATTCATCTCCTTCTCACTGTACTTTCGTCCCGGCTCTAGCTTTAGTGCTATCCGTTCCAGTACAACAAGCTTCTTCTTGAGTTGTGCGGGAATGCTCTTTAGCCGTCCTTCGGCTGTAAAAAAATTTTTAATGACGGACTCCCTAAAGCGCTTATCGTTATCATCCAAAAGGTTCGTCCTCCCTCAGCCAACAAATTTAAGAGGCATCAAATTAGTCGATTGTTTAATTAGATGTTAGTCGAATTAGTGTGCGTTGTCAACTCTAGCAGTTCCATTAAAAAAAGACCAGGACTTCGGTAGCCTGATCTTTTTTAATGAGCTGCTTCTTCAATTCACCAGTTTCAGTCAGTTGCTGACAAACCTTTTAAGGACAGAAAATGTCGTTATTCTGCCGATATCCGTCCATTTGAGAGAAATAGAGGGAATTTATGTCGCTATTTTCACGAATCGCAAGGAATGCCCCCGTTTTGGACCATTCGTATGAAAATAAGGACAAAAAAATCCACTAATGGGCTTGAACATGCTAAGGCTCTTAATATAAGTACTAAAAGTGCCGCTATTTTGAAGGCCGGCGGTTCCTCGTTCCGGTGTCCGGCCTCCTCCACTTTCAATAATTTAACCGTTTTTCCGCTGCAATAGGACAACGCACTCCACATGTGTGGAGTATCCAGTGTGTACGAATATTTTAATACGATGTGCCCCCACTTTCTATTTGTATAAATCATTACTCCAACTTCATTGCACTATAGCAATTAAGTTATTTCAATCGAATCAACTTTGGGCTTGAGATAGAGATACTCATACAGATTTAAAAATCAACTAAAGAAATTCGAAATAAGTGTCCTTTTCAGTACCAAATATGTGATTTTTCAATCTTTGTTTGTTGTCTTCGTCACTAAAGAAAATAAAAGCAGCTAAAGTTTTGCACCAGCCTCTATTAGAACTACGAACTGACCTAGACATACCTAAATTTCTTCCAATTTCATCAAGATCAATATTATAAAACCCTTCTAAATCAGGCGTGTGTATAACGAGTCTAATATCACCCTTTGCCGCATAATCTTTCAGTAAATTAGTTATTGCAACGGGATGCTTTAAAGACGTATCCTCGTCCTGCTCAGAAATATCATCATCGATTATTACAACAACTTCTTTTTTTAATTTTAGAAACAAATGAACAAAGAAAGGAATAAACGCCTTGCCATTTGGATTAAAAATTTCTATCGAGCTCTCAAATTCATTTTTCATTGAAGATAAGGCTACGATATCTGAATTCCCTTCGACAATGATTACCTTCTTATAAAATAAACATCTGTAGAACTCCTCACTTTTTAAAGATTGTTCTACAAAATTATCAAAGGCTTGAGGGTAGTTTAATAAATCTAATTTGTATTTAATTGAAGCATCAGTAAGCATTTTGTTAGCTTCCCGTATTTCTTCTATTTCGGAAGATGCCAAACTGTATAATTCTTTCATCTCATCATTCGAAACTAGGAATTGGGTATGAGAATTAAAGAAAATTATATCCTCTAAACTGACCTTTAATATGTTAAGTAGTCGGGAATTATGTGTCGCCACTCTTACTATAAAACTACTATCGACTAATAAACGGAAGAACTCTGCAATTACTTTTAAAAACTCTTCATCCAAAAAATTTTCTGGCTCATCAAAATAAATGGCTCTAATATGATTTAAATTATAATTAGTAAATATTTCCATCATATTGAATAATTTTTCTTGCCCTTTAGACTTCTTTTTGAAGAGGTTTAGTTTTCTTTTAATGTCATTACAATACAAAATTATTTTCTGTACTCTATCGGATATGCTTTCCTCTTCAGTTGCTCTTCCTAATTGGCCACGCGAGGCCTCATTCGTATAGCTGTAAGACATTTTTTCGAGATTTACAGATACTTGATTCAAATGTCTAGGTATTATAGGCATTCCATCTTCTGTAACTAAAATTGCATGTTGCTCTTGCTCTTTTAATGCTTTATTTAAAGCATAAGTTTTTCCAGAACCATTCATACCGATTAAAAACCTTAATTGCTTCGAATAATCGTTAATATAAGTCATTTTCTATACTCCATTTGGATCGCATAACAATATTTTAGATAGAGAAGTTTCAAGTCAGCAGAGGGTATATCCCAGCTACCACCGTCCCGAATATTAATTAATTGTCTAACTTCTTCTGAATTTAAATTAAATCTCTCCAGCCTAATGTTTGTAAGACTTTCTATTTTTATTATGAACTCTTTCAAATCTGCCGCATTTTGTGGCTCGATAAATGATAAACCTAGATCTATTGCCCTATTAAATGCTCTTTCTCTTATCAGATTAGCAAGCAAATATTCTGGAGTTAATTTTTGATCCCAATTCCAATCTACTTCAAGCTGCATTGCCGACATCGCTGGACTAATGATGCTTTTTGTATTTTGAGGAACAAAATTATATTTATCTATTTTATCTTTAATTGATGTAGGCAATTTATTATACTCAGCCTCCCAAAAAACGACTTTATCTTTTAGGACGTCAACTAAGTAACTATTCTCTAAATTATTTTTATCGATCATTTGAAGATCATAAAAATAGTAAAAATCTTTAAGCACGTTTAATACCTCTGGCTTAAAGCAAATGAATCCCTCTATTGTATCGCCATTATAGTGCCCTGGATTATGGTTCCGTGCCTTAAAATCGCCCAAGTCAATCACTTGAATATTCCTACTATTCTGTTTACCTTCTTTATTAGGTAACGATATTTTAATGCTTCCGAGAATATAGATTTTATTATCTGCCTTATCCACTTTAAGAAATGCATCAGTCAATTTATTCGATTCAGATTTTAAATCAACGAAATGATTGTTATGAGTCCGATATTCAAACTCTGCTACCAACTCGAATTTCGGATAAATATTACTCTCAGGATCATTTATATAGCTATTAAAAACTTTCTTTAGTACAAGCAATTTGATGTCATTGGTCGATTTTAATACTGGTAGACCCTGCAAATTTGAATATTCGTCATTAAAAAAGGCATTTACATAATCCGAATTAGTGTACTCATACTCATTAATTTGATCTGAGATTAGTAATGGATTAAGCTGATATAAGTTCCTTGACTTATATTTTCTATAAGTAATAATGTTGTGGATGAAAGCAGCCTCATTAACTTCATCCGTAATAGTAGTCGGTTCATCAAGTCCAATAGCCATATTATCTTTCAGCCATGTTTCATTTATTTCAATTGTTTGGTGTTTTAAAACTAATTTTACATACAAATCTTCTCCATGGTCTATTGTAAAACTACCTTCTTCAATTATTGCAGGTATATAATTATCATCTTCAAAATTCTCGAAAATTAACTTAATTTGCTTAATTAAGTCTGATAGTGTATCAATTTGTTTTAGTTTTTCTATATACTTATTAGGCTTCAAAAAAAGTCACCACCCTGATTTTGGTACTATTAAGTGTAAATAAGTAACTCGGAACAGTTTTCATTCGGTCTTTTGTTTTGAACTATAAATATGTGTATTATTCTTTTCAATTGCCACAACATCTTTTAAATTTCTTTCCACTACCACATGGACATATATCGTTTCGACCAATTTTTTTAACTCCACTTTGTTTTTTAAATGATGCTATTCTTGATTCAGCATAATCAACTGACTTTTTTTCTATTTCCTCCATCCTTTCATCTGGTATGTCTCCTTTAGAAAGGAAAACAAAGTCCACGTCAACAAGTACATTATCTGTTGAATAAGTCAGAAAAAGACCTAGTCTTTCAATGTCACCCGTTCTAAGTAACGTGGCTAATATATAGTCACATGCATCCTGATTTGAAAAAGATGTAATACCCTCTTGCTTACAAGCAATGGTTATTTTCACTTCTCCAAACATACTTAGTGGCATAAATCTTCTAGTTTCACTTTGTCTTTTTAAAACAGTTTTAAGTTGTGCTTCTATCTGATCTCTTGTTTCCCTGTCCATATCAAGGATAGAACTAACAACTTTACATCTTCCTTTTTTAGCTTGTTTATCTATCAATTTAATAATATCTTCTATCATAGCAGGGATATGTTGGTTGGGCTTATCTGGATTTTCTCCGTCAAATATTAATTTCACAAAGTAGTTATCCAATTGTTCACGATATCCATTCCATAAAACTCGGTGTCCGCCATTTTCCCTTGCTCTAGTAACATAGTGATTATGCTCTATATACATGCCTAAATGGTCTAATTCATCAAATAATTCAATTTCTTCTGTTTGTGCAGCTTTATATCTTTGTTCAATAAAGTGTGCAAACATACTTGGAGAGTCAAAGTAGTCTATATAAACCCTTAAATCATCAACTGATATGCTCCAAACTGGTGTTAGGTTGAGTTCAACCCCCAGTGGAGTAAGTTTTGATGCTCTAGCTGCAAGAGAATTGAAATTATCGATAGTAATACCGCATATAGTTACTTGTCTAAAATCTGCACTCCTAAGATTGCGTATGGGGTTATGCTGTTCATCGTATATTGTGACTGTGTCAGCACCATATAAATAATCAATAAACCGTTTTGCCTGATCCCGCGGGCTTTTAATGAGAGTTTTAATTGACTGAATGTAGGCTGGAAAATCGGTACTAGGTGGTGTATATGTAAATGATCCCGCTTTAACTTCTATAACTATAAGATGGTCGTCGAATATGATTATTCCATCATTTTCGCACCATTCCTTCTTTCCTGACTTACCTGTATTACTAGGATAATAAATAGATCGGACTACTTCTGCTCCACTTAACAGATTACAAAATAATTTGAAGGGGAGTACTTCAGAAACTTCCTTCTGCTTTACGTTCCATTCTTGTTTATAATCTGGCTTCAGACGGAGTATTAGCCTTTGAATAACTCTGTACAAATTATCAAATAAACTATACAAATCAAAGCAGTAAAAATTATTATCAATATTAATAAAAGGCCTAATCTCAATAGGTAATCTTCTTAATGGCCACCCAGCATACTCTCCTGCTGCAAAAAAGTCAGTTTCTTCTCCAGGCTTCCAAGCTAATTCTCTTAACAATGATTCAGGTAATCCTGTTACTTTTCTAACATCGAACAGATCAAAACCAAATAACCTATTGGTTACAGATTCCTTTAAATCTCCTAAGCCTTTTTCATATACTACTGCATCCATTGCTTCTCTTGGATCACTAAATGTCTGTTCTATCGCTAATTTTTGCTCGACAGCTTCTAAAGTCTGTTCTCTCAACTCCTCCATATCTATCATTAGTTGATTAAATCCTTGCATTAAAGAAAATTGCAACTTTTTTATTCCGCTCAAAAATTCCTCAATCCCAATATCAAACAATTCAATAAATACATCATTATGTGGGGTTAATAAATCACGTAAATGCTCAATTTCATGAACAGCATACCTATCGCCTCTAACTGTAGTTCTTAATTCTTGAGCTTGTACATACAGCATATCGTACTCAGGATCATAATTAGGATCATTTTCTTTTAAATATGCACTGTGGGTCATATGAAAATAATGCAAACTACTGTATAGCTCAGATATCTTTGTTGATAACTCATTCATTACCTGGTCTTCTGGTTCTTCTCTATTTTCAATGGGGGGAGTTGATACAATTACACTTTGAACATAATCAACCATTCTTACGGCAACCGTATCATTGAAGTCAAACTGAAATTCAGAAGATTTATCAAGCATTGAAAACAACATCCCATAATAACCCTGAACCAATAATTGAAGAGGATCACATTTTATAACTAGACTACGAATACTGTTTACCAGTTCATCGATCTTTCTGTAGGTGTTCGGAAAATCACTTGCGAGCTTAATCATTAGAAGTTCATGCTCTTCCTCGCTCATGTTGTTCCTCATCACAACTGTATTTCCGAATTGGGCCATTTCCAATGGACCAAATGAAGTATATTGATCAGGTTTTTGGTTGCGCTTCTTTTTTTTTGACGATTTCCTCACACTCTATCCCTCTTCCTCTACCCATATTCCAATTATTTCTATTATACAAAATAGTAAGCATCATAACTACATTTGATGTGTTTCGGTGTGGATATTCACTCCTTAAAATAACGCACCACGCACCACAAACTGAAGAAAATTGATATAGCGAAGCTAAGCATTTTAAACTTGAATATGACAATTCCAAGAATTTGATCTGCCGAAAGAATACATTCCTATGTTATCTCCTATATCTGATTGCCTAATCTATATATAGACAAAAAGAAAAGGAGTTGAATTGAAATGACTCATCCAGTAAAAGAATTCATCGCAAAAACTCGTTTAACTCAAAATGCTTTTGCAGTATTACACGGTATATCATTCCAGAGACTTAAAGATTGTCTGTACGGCTATACTGCTTCAATTCCACAAAAAATCATTAGTGTCATGATTCAGAATGGCTACAATGCAAAAGATGTTCAGGCTCAGTATCTTAAATGGCGTAGGTGGAAAGCAGAACAAGAGCTTCACTCCCCCTCTGCCGCGACAGAAGGGAGAACGAATCCGTGAAAAGACTGCCGTTAGATACTGTTCTATCCCTGATGCGGCGTGAGAACGTGCTCGGTCATGGATTTGATCTTGACGAACTTGTCCAAATATTCGTCAAACACGTCAAAGACACGTTGTCACAGGAGCAAGTGGAGCTAAGCCTTGCTCATTACCTCGCCAAATCCAAGCACAATGATGTTGTCCATCGAAATGAAGTATTAGCGAAGGTTACTCAGTTCCTTAATCAGTACGGTTGGCAGTTATCCGATTATCATGCTGACTACTACAAAAAATATTTGCCGTTGTTTCGATAAATCTTCCCCGCCGTTGTGCGGGGTTTCTTTTTTGACAGCCTAAACTGTCAAATTTGCAAGTCGTATAGAGAAAGTAAGATAGATAACACAAGGAGGAAAAGACTATGAAATTGCCTGATTACTTGATGATACTTGCAGAAGGGGCTGATTTCGAGATTTGCAGCAATAGGGGATATGTTATAACCCCAAATTGTGTCAGAAGGTGTATTCGAGTACCACAAGAGGAGAAATTAGTTCTTTTCGAGATCTACAGCCATTACAACGAAGAAAAAGGCTATGCTTTTCCAACACAACAAACATTAGCCCTATATTTAGGAATTTCTGCTTCGACTGTCAGTAAACACCTGAAAAGCTTAGAGCAAAAAGGATTTATCAAAAGCAGGGGTGGGAAAGGAAAGTCCAAAATCTATTTCCCATCCTTTGATTTGAAGAATAACGTATACCTTATTCTTAGTGAGTGGTTCTTCTTTGCTATTAGTGTGATTAGAAAAAAACTCCATAATTCAATGGGCGCTGAGTGGGCAAATCAGTTGCTACAATTCGTTAATGTAAAAATCTCTACCGAGAATGACCTCTATGGTAAATTTCTAATAAAACTGCAAAAGGAAATGGGCTTTGCCTTTGAGGAGGATGTAATTTTGGAATTCTTGAACTGCATGAAAGAATATGTTGAACAATTAACCATGCAATCGCTAGATATAAACTGGGAAAAGGAAATAAAAACGGCAATAGAAAAAATGAAAGAATCGAAAAAAGGAAAAACCTACAAAAGAAAAAGCACAATGAACAATAGAAAACCAACTTTGTCATCTAACGATTATGATGACCCCTTTGATCTTCTGGGTTAGATGCCATTGAATATATAGAAGTTTATTGGTTAAATTTCAAAGGGTAATTTGCATTTTTGAATGTTAGCTTGCGTTAATGCACATTACCCTTTCATTTTTGAAGACATACCAATATCAGTTAATACTATCAGTTAAAACTATGAATTACTATTATTTAGACTACCGCTTTCGGGGGATAAAAAAAATCTACGAAGGAACTAAGAAAGAACTTAGCTGAAGATACCCAATCCGCTAGTACGATTATACCCCCCTCCTCGCAGTCGCGCACCAACTTCTACAGAAAATTTCCTGTCGGAATCATGCCGTCCCCCCGCCCGAGTGGGAAGTCCTTTCTTTTCCTAGGCACTGGGGGGTTATGAGGAATTTCCGCAGATTCGTTTTAAAAATAAATTTAAACCGCCTGTAATCCCCTTTACATGCTTCCTGTCTTGCGATTTATATATTCACACAGCAATTTGATTTCGCTCTTTGACAATTAAATAGGACAAGCCTGTGAACTGCCCCGCCACCCGCCCGCTTGGAGTTGGAGGATGCGCGGCGGCAGTTGATAATTGCAAGGGCGTTACGATAACTGTAATTTACGAAACGAGGGATAACTATGAAAAATCGTGTTGTCGGTTATGTCCGTGTTTCTACGAAAGGACAAGTCAAGGATGGCTATTCCCTTGGCTATCAGAAGGAAGAAATACAGCGGTTTTGTGACTCCAACAACCTTGAACTATTGGGCATTTACAAGGATGAAGGGATTTCAGGTGCTAAAGTGGATGAGGACGAGTTAACAATAGAACGCGAAGGGCTTCAAGAAATGTTGTCTGATCTGAAATGGCAGGATGTGAAATATGTTGTTGTCCTTAATACTTCCCGCCTTTGGCGTTCGGATATAGTCAAAGTGTTGATTCAAAGAGAACTTAAACGGAACAATGTCGATGTTAAAGCCATAGAACAGCCCTTCTACAGCATCAATACAAGTGACCCTAGTGATTTCCTTGTCAACGGCATGATGGAGCTATTAGACCAATATCAGAGGCTTGAGATAGCCTTGAAACTAAGCCGAGGGCGGCGTAAAAAGGCTCAACAAGGTGGATATGCTGGGGGACGGGCTGCTTATGGGTACAATGCAAAAAAGGGGCAGAAATCGATTGAGATCAACTGGGATGAAGCTCTAGCCGTACAACGATTGTTTGAACTTCGAGAGCTATTCCCGAAATGGTCATTGTCCGAACTCGCCTATCAGTTAAATTACGATGGCTATAAAACAAAGCAAGGTAGCCGTTTCACCAAAGTACAGGTAAAGCGAATCCTTGACCGTGAGGATTTCTACAGAGGATTGTATTCCTATGGGAATGTTGAAGCGCAGGGATGTCATACGCCAATTATCTCTTGAGTGTTCAAGCAAATAGAAGCATAAGAAAGGGACACTTAAAAGTGCCCCGAACCTTCACTATTCATTATCTGTATCATCATTTATAGAAATCACTCCAGACTTAATTAAAGCAATAACAAGTTCCTCCATAACATCTTGAAGGGACTGGTTGCCGACAAATTCATGTTGAGTAATATTCATTCTTTCCACCCCCTCATTGGCTCTATACGAGACAACACGGGGATTGTTAAGGCTTAACTTTGGTGGGGAGCACTCGTATAGCGAAATTAGAGACCTATATAGGAGGATTACTAGCTATGCGTTGTGCTGTGTATGCAAGGGTTAGTACAAAAAGAGATGAACAACGTAACAGTCTTGAGAATCAAATAGCGTTCACTACGGGTTTAGTAGCCGAAAAAGGATGGCAGTTAGTTAAAACGTATGTTGATGATGGGATTAGCGGAACAACTTTCTCAAAGCGTGAAGCCATTCAACAATTGATATATGACGCTAAAAGAAAAAGGTTCGATGTGGTTATCGCAAAATCAGTTTCCCGATTCGGTAGAAACTCAGTTGAGAGTATGACTGTAGCTGATGAACTTGAACGACTAGGCATCCGACTTATATTCCCCGAAGATAATTATGATACTAGTACGAGTGATACGAAGCTGATGTTTAGGCTGAAAGCCATATTAGCTGAGGAGGAAAGCCGAAAACTCTCAGACCGTATTAAGATTGGAAGGCAGACTAGTGCCCGTTTAGGAAAGTATCAAGCTTCATTAGTTGCCTACGGTTATAGACGAGGGGAAAACGGTCAACTAGCCTTAGACGAACAATACAGCCCAATCGTCAGAGAAATCTTTGACCTATACCTTTACAAGGGGTGGGGATGGTACAAAATCGCCAGTTATCTTAATTCACGCAAAATCCCAACTCCTAGAGCGGTATCAGGAGGTAGTAATGCAGGAACTATGTGGCATGAAAGTAGTATTCGAGTCATCTTGCAGAATGTCGTTTATACGGGAGCACTTGTACACCATCGAGAAGAAACTGTTGACTTCCTATCCAAAAAACGAAAAGCAATTGAACCTGAAAAGCAAGTTGTAATCGAAAATGCACATCCTGCCATTATAACGAAAGAGGAGCACCTTGCCGCCTTGGAAAAGATGAGAACAAAAGGCAGACATAAAAGTAATGGACAAGAAAGTCTCTTTGCTCATATTGCCTGTTGTGCTGACTGTGGTAAAGGTATGATGTTCCGCAAAGATCGAAACAGACAAGAAGGCGGGGCTTATGTTTGCGGCGGTTATGTTAAACATACATCTTCTTACTGCTCTTCTCACATTATAGGGAACAGAAAACTACGTCAGGCTGTAATTGATGACTTACAAGAACTAATCTCAAACAACTTGAAATTGGAGCAACTATATAGAGTTGTGGGCGGGGAAATTGCAATCCATCAAAACTCTTATACGAAAGAGCTACAAGGAGTTAATAATCAACTTGCCAAATTGGAAAGTGAATTCCGCTCCCTACTCACTTTGTTTCAACAGAAGGTTGTTGGTATTGAGCAATTTAGGTCTACCAACGAAGCCATCGAAGCCGAACGTAGGCGGTTAACTGAACGTAAGGTTGAGTTGGAAAGAATTCTCGAATCAAAGAAAGATACAGAACGCAATCTGCAAGATTTTCAACGTCAAATCAATAAAATAGCGAAACTGGACATTCATGACGAGCAGGTGCTGAAACAAGTCATCCAAAAACTCATTCATAAGATCGAAGTTCAAGTCGACGGTAACATCAAGATTCACTACAACATAGCCCGCCCCTTAAATATCGGGAATATAGGGGCGTGATAAAGCGGGGGATTACTCTTTCCCCCGCAAAGTTAGTAACACTGAGCACTCCACATGACTTGAGTGTCGGTCACTGTATTTTAAGCCGTAAGAAGAGCGGTGGCGGCAAACTTGTAATGAATGTTTACCGAACCATCCGCTTGAACTTCAATCCTTTCGACCAAACGATGTACCATTTCAGGAGTAAGTTCCTTAAGCTTCATGAAATGCTTGAGTTCTTTCTTCAATCGAGCAATGCTTTCCCCTGTACTTTTATTCCCTTGTTGAGACTGGAAGCCTTTTAACTGCTCCTGTAGGCTGTACAGTTCAGCATTTCCGCTCTCTGTTGCTTCCTTATACTCTATCTCAGTAATCGTACCACTCGCCAACAGTCTGATTAAACCTGTCTTTTGTTCCTTTAGCTTTTCAATGCGTCTTTGTAAAGACTGTATTTGCTTTTCTGCTTGCTTTCTTGCTTGTAAGGTCTTTACCTCAAGCCGCCCCATAATCTCGTTCTCATTAAGCATCTGAGCATTGTTACGAATGTCGGTTAGGATAACCTCAATGAGTTCCTTTTCCTTCACGCTATGCTGACTACAAACATGCTTTCCGTGCTTATAGTAGTTGCCGCAAACATAGCCTTTGCGATACTGAACATACCATAGTGCCTTTCCACAATCTGCACAGAAAAGATAGTTTGTGAAAAGGTGCTTCTTAGCTTTGGGCTTAGCTTTTTGCCGCTTTCGCCCCTTCATATATTGTTGGACAGCTTCAAAGTCTTCCCTTGAGATTATGGCTTGGTGGGCGTTTTCAGTAACGATTTGCTTTTCCCTTGGAATTTCTTCACGTACTTTTGACGTGACGCTAACTGTTGTCTGCCTTCCTTGAACCAAGTCTCCGACATAATGTGGGTTAGTCAAGATTTTCTTGATAGAAGTACCCTGCCAGTATAGCCCTGCATTTTTCTTGCCGACAACTTGGGCAGGTGTTGGACATCCTTCACGAGTCAAAGTTCGTGCGATTGCATCGAATCCTTTTCCCTCCAAGTACATTCGGAATATCCGCTTTACATTGTTGGGCGTGTCGTCCTCCGCAAGAATAAGCTTTCCGCTGTTCAGCCTGTACCCGTAAGGCGGAACCGAACCCTTGAACTCACCTTTTCTTGCTTTACTACTGAGGGCGGCTTTAATTCGAGTGGACGTTCGCTGTGATTCTTGCTCGTACATCCAAGCGTATAGCCCGAACATTTCCCCTTTACCCTCAAGCGTGTTGATTGCATTGTCTAAAGTGACAATATGAATACGGTTCTCCATCGCTATATCCCTAATTTGATAAGAGAGACCACCATTCCGAGCAAGTCGTGATAATTCTTTTGCCGCGATAACGTCAAACTTACGCTCCTTGGCATCCTTTATCAGACGTTGCAAATTTTCTCTTTTACCAGTTGTTCCACTCTCAACGTCAATATAGAAATCAAACACATCCCACCCTTGTTTTTCAAGGTACTCGTAGAACAAGCTTCTTTGATTCTGTAATGACGTTTTTTGCTCTTCTTTATCTGTAGAAACACGAATATAAACTGCACATCTCATAGTTACGCCGCTCCTTCACTATGAGATGTATTGGCGTTGCCTTCATTATACTGGGAATTGGCTTCTTGTTCTAGCAGTCTGTCAATTTCCGAGTACACGAGCGGCATAAACAAGTCTAGGAATATTGCTCCATCATCATAAGTGCGTTCTACATTCATTTTCTGCTCCCCCTTGAGCGTGTTCGCAGTAACCATCGCGCCGGGAGGGGAAAAAATTGCGGTTGGATGAATATTTTTTTTCAATCGGCATAACCTGAATCTTCTTATTAAATGACAGCCGTAATTATGTCTATTTGCAGATGAAATCAACAGATTTAACGATAACGAAGTTCCCACAAAGTGCAATAAAGCTGAAAAATTAGTTACCTTCGTTCTCTCTCCCCTTACTGAACTAAATGTCCCGTGTTTATCGGATAATTAAAGATTCTTCAATATTTCTACGCGCTTTTGTTAATCCTGCAATCCGCTTCCTTATATTGTGTATGTAACAATTTCACAACCGAAAGGGGCGGTCATCATGGAACGCTTATTCACCATCCGTGAAGTCATGGACATACTGCAACTATCCTATACAACGGTTTATGGCATGTGTCATAACGGACAACTCCCAAGTTGCAAAGTCGGTGGCTCAATTAGGATTCCTCAGGAAAGTCTCAGGAACTTCATCCTCAATAACACTACGGGAGGTCAGCAATAATGGAAGACATGAAAACGTATCTAGGTCGCTTGTATTCCGCCGATGAAGTCGCAAAGCTGTTGAGCATTGATATGAATACTTGCTACAAATGGCTTGGTGAAGGGCGGATTAAAGCAATGAAGTTAGCCGGGACGCTTTGGAGAGTTCGGGAAGCCGATTTAAGAGCGTTCGTAGAGCAATCAATCAATGAGGGGAGGCGCTAGGTCATGGGGAAGTATTACACGGTCTCGCAAATTGCATATAAGCTATCTGCTCACAGTCGTAGTCGAATGGTAAGCGAAGATGCAGTCTACGGATGGGTTAAGCAAGGTAAGCTACATGTTGAACGAATCCCCGGCAATATTCGGGGCGTAGGTAAATATCCATTCTGGATTGAAGAGTCTGACCTAAAGGCATTTCTACGGGAAATGAACTATGACGTTGATAGGCTCTTTCCTGACAATGACTAGCCGCCCGAACGGTAATGAACACAAGAAAGCCCCTGCTGAGTCATGGCAGGGGCAATAAGAAGGAACGTGTACCCTCATTATAGGAAATTCCCACTGCAACTGAACAATAGGTTGCAACGATTACTAGCACGAGAGGGTTATTTTTTTACCCTCTGCTGTCACTAACTTATACCATTCCAAGGGGGAACAGACCATGAAAGAGTTTTACACCCGAAAAGAAGCCGCCAAGGTTGCAGGAGTCAGCCAAAGAACAATTCTACGAGCAATACAAGCCCGTCAGCTTGACGCTGTTAAGTTTGGTGAAGGTAAGACCTGCTCGTACATGATAAGCCGGGAATCCGTTTCAGCGTATATCCAAAGAAGGGGGCGGAGATGATGACAGGCAGATTCATACTGTACCATAACGGGCACTTTAGATTAGAAAATGAAGTAGCTTGTTGTAGCCGCCTAACAGGGGATTCATTGAAGCTACTTGGGCTTATTATGAATCGGGTTAATACTGCTCAAGCCCAACTTCCAACAAAAGTAGCCTTGCCAAGACTCCTTCTAAAAAGAGTTTTTGGGAACAAGGATGACAAGACAGTAAAGAATTACGCCAAACGGTTGATGGAATACGGATTTATTGAAACCTTTTCCATGCAGGGCGGAGACAGGGGTGAGTTCGTTTTCAGTATTACTGACCGTCCTGAAAACAATCCGTTTGTGTTTCTCAGTCATGCTGAAAATGAAGTCATTGCTAACACTGAGTTATACAAAGGACAAAAAGCGGATAGCCTTCTACAAGCTTTTACAGCCGCTGTAAAAGTAGTAGAACATAATTATGCCGCTAGGCTTAAAAGCGCCGCTGAGAGCCATCGTGAGACGATTCTGACAGCATATCGCAATTACCTTAGCGAAGTACTTCAAGCTGATGGGAAGGCTTACGTTGGAACTAGACAAGTCAAACCAAAGACCAATAAAGCCAAGCCTGAACCAACTGAGACCGCCTTACCCGATGATGTGCAGTTATGGTCATATCCAGAGTTTGAGAGTCACTTCCTCAGTGAGTACCGAAAAGCAACAGGAAAAAAGCATCGTACAAAGAATCGTGAAGGAAAAACAGTGACGGATTGCATTAAGGAATTACAGCACCATTATCGAGACCTTGATCGAGCCGAACAAAAACCCACCATGAAAAAGCACATTGAAGCGTTCTTTGTATGCTACGACTCGAAGAAACTCAACCCGAGAGCCTTCTTCATGGCTGATTGCGATGTACTTTGCAAAGTCGAAGATTATCTAAAGACCGGACAGAAACCTATCGTGTATGAGGAACGGTCAATCAAAGACAAAAAGGGTATGAGCCAAGAAGAAATGAGGGCACAACAAGTACGAGAAGCCAAGCAAGAGCGTAAAGGACTCAGCCTTGAAGCCTTAGAACAGATACTTGGCGAGGGTAACTAATCAGTAGAGGAAAATAAATTCCATACACAAGGAAAAATATTTCCCTGTACATGGAATTTATTTTCCCTCAAATAGGAGATTCAAGGAAATATATTTCCCTTTCATACTCATTTTCCCTAGGTAAAACCTAGGCATTTTGCTCCCCTAATAACTTACCTTATAAGAATAGAGAATGAACTGAGAAGAAGTAGTACAGCAAGACAGTTGAATATCGTTGGCAGTTAAGTAACGGCGGCTGAATTGAAGTAAAGCTTTACCATCACTTCTTTACATTCTCCATTCTCCTCTGCTCTGATTTCACCAAGTGCGACACAGCCGCCTTTATCAAGGCTTTCATTGACCCAAAACGTTTACCAGTAAAAGGACAGACAAAGTTAGGTTTCACCTCTAATTGTGATGATTCCGCCCCCTTCGGGAACAGTACCCGTAGGAATACTGCTCTCGCCCCCTCTTTAACTTCCACTCAATTCAAAATCATGGTACGTAAACGATTGTTTATGGAACAGTCCACATTGTGTCTGTTTTCAAGGCAATTATGTAAGAATATCGGTTACGAAACTCGTTTCGAAATCTAATTTACGAAATAGTACGTTTATGATACAATCTTATTAAAGATACATAAACGAGAGGAACGAGAGAAATATGAGAATAGCTTACGCAAGGGTATCTACCGCTGACCAGTCACTCGATTCGCAAATGGACGCATTGGCAAAGTTCGGTTATGACCGAATATTCACAGAGAAAGCAAGCGGCGGAAAAGATGACCGCCCCGAACTTGAAAAGGCTATCGACATGCTTCGTGAAGGTGACACTTTCATTGTTTACAAACTTGACCGCTTAGCACGTTCGACACTAAAGCTAATAGCAACACTTGACCTACTTAAAAAGAAAGGCGTTGAGTTCGTAAGCCTTTCCGATAACATAGATACTTCTACAGCGGCAGGAAAGGCAATGTTCGGCATGATGGCTGTCTTTGCAGAGTTCGAGAAATCAATCATCCATGAACGTACAGTAGCAGGACTAGAAGCCGCTAGAGCACGTGGACGTAAGGGCGGTCGCCCTATGACGGATAAGAAGAAGCTAGACAAAGCAATCAAGCTACACGCGAGCGGAGAATTTACGGTAACACAAATTGAGGAAATGACAGGTGTAAGTAAGGGGTCACTTTATCGCGAACTCAATCGGAGAAAGCAAGAAGTAACACAAGTGACTGAAACAGTCTGAGAGCCGTTGAGCGGCTTTATACGGTCAAAGCTATGCAGAGCCACCCGGAAGTAAGAAGGCGGCTCTGTTCAGCTTCTAGGGCGGATTATAGACCCCACCCAGTGCCTAGTGATTCGCTTCTGGTTGACTTGCCTGAGTTTACCCTCGTCTGCTCCGTACAAATTTTTTTTGAATCGACGTTGTACGTACAGGGGCTTATAAGGCGACTTACTTATTTGCATACTTATTTTCAAAGTGTTATATTGATTTATTTACGGAGTTTAAAAAAAGTTTGTTTGTTCGGATTCTAGTTGATGTTTACAAGTGATAGAATAGATTTTGTGAGTGCGGTACGGAATGAATATAAAGGTGGTAATAAATAATGGCTGTCCCGAAACAACAATTACTTATTCAGCAGATTGAAAAACCGATAGCCAAACCAATATTAAAATGGGCAGGCGGAAAGCAACAACTTTGGAATGAAATTGCACGGCATGTTCCGAATAAATTCAACAAATACATTGAACCTTTTTTCGGTGGGGGCGCGATGTTCTTTGGCTTGCAACCGGATAACGCAGTTATATCAGATACTAACCCCGATTTAGTAAACTTGTATAAAACTGTTCGGGATAATGTTAATGAACTAATCGAATGTCTTGGGGGTTTTGTAAATGAAGAGGAATTTTTCTACTCCATTCGAAGCCAAGACCCGACGCATTTAAGCCATATTGAACGTGCGGCAAGAACCCTATTCTTGAATAAAACTTGCTTTAACGGGCTATACCGTGTAAATAAAAAAGGTCAGTTCAATGTTCCATTTGGCAAATACAAGAACCCTAATTTCTGTGATGTTGAGGGGCTTAAAGCGGCAAGTTCTGCGTTATTTGATACCACAATCGTTGAAGGCGATTATTTGGAAGTTCTGAACAACTACGCCGAACCGGATGATTTCATTTATTTAGACCCTCCTTACCTTCCGATTTCTACTTATTCGGATTTCAAACGTTATACGAAGGAGTTCTTTTACGAAGAAGACCACGTTGCATTAGCAAATGAAGTTCATCGACTTTACGAATTGGGTTGTACGGTTGTTCTGACTAACTCGAATCATCCATTAGTTTACGAGTTATACCGTGATTACAAAATTGAAGTTCACAAGACGAAGCGTTATATCAATTCGGATGCAAGTAAACGTGACGGACAAGACGTATTGGTAGTGGCACAACCACGTAGAAGGAGTTTCAAGGTTGTAAAACCGGAAATTCCAAATACGCAGTTAGACCGATTCCCCGGCACAAGATATATGGGCAGTAAGAACAATTTACTTGATAGTATTTGGGATATTGCTTCTCAGTTCCGATTCGATTCGGTGTTGGACGCATTTAGTGGTAGTGGCGTAGTAAGCTACATGTTTAAGACGAAAGGTAAAACCGTTTATTCGAATGACTTTATGACGTTTTCTGCTAACGTAACAAAAGCGATAGTTGAAAACAATTCCGTTACCCTAGACGAAAAAGACGTCAATTTCTTGCTAAAAGAAGGCGACGGTAATGGATTTGTTTATGAAACATTCAAGGGTCTTTATTTTTCTGACGAAGAAAACATTTTCATAGACGATTTGAGAGCACGAATTGAAAAGTTGCAAGACCCTTATAAAAGAGCGTTGGCAATCGCGGCTTTAACTCGTGCTTGCTTGAAACGAAGACCTAGGGGGATTTTTACTTACGTCGGGTATCGATATGATGATGGACGTAAGGATTTACAAAAAAGTTTGAAAGAACATTTCCTTGAATCCGTTGAAGCGTACAATAATGCAGTATTTGATAACGGCAAACAAAACATATCCACTAATAGGGATACTATGGAACTTAGACGACACGCTGATTTAGTTTATATCGACCCACCGTATTACAGCCCGTTGAGTGATAACGAGTACACGAGACGCTATCATTTTGTTGAAGGGCTATCGAAACGGTGGGAAGGTTTGGAAATCCAACAGGATACAAAAACCAAAAAATTCAAGAAGTATCCTACGCCTTTTGGAACAAAGGTCGGTGCTTACGATGCATTTGACAAGTTATTTGCTAAACACAAGGATAGCATCATAATGGTTTCCTATTCTTCAAATGCGTTCCCTTCAATGGAAGAAATGATTGAACTTCTTTGTAAATATAAAGATAAAGTTGAAGTCAACCAGATTGACCATAGATATTCGTTTGGAAATCAAGGTCATAAAGTTGACGACAACAACAATGAAGTACAAGAGTACATTTTTGTCGGATACTAAACAATTGTCGAGGTGTGCCGTATGAGTTCTCCGTGGCATTTTGGTAATACAACTGTAAGAAATCCTTTACGAATACGTGAAGGTTTGATTGTACTTAAGAATACGTTAAACGGTAATATCATCGGTAAATCGCAAGAGCGTTTATTTGCTGATGAACTTGATAGAGCAGGCGTTATTGAAATTGCAAACAAGCAGAGAGATTACAGCGATATGGGACGTAAATGGCGTTCCTGCTTATCTCAACTTGGATTTATCACGCATAAATTCAAAAGAGATTTAAGACCGGACGAAAAAGACCCTGCAATTTTAGAAGTTGTGGCTGAAAATCCAGAGTACGGGTTGACTGGTCGCGCTTATGAGATTACGCCAAGTGGTCAAAGAATGATAAACGCCGAAACAGTTCAGGAACAACAAGAATGTATGCTAAGAGCATTACTTGCATATGAGATTCCTTCTGTGATTGAACCGACTAACGGCGAAGAAAGTTTTAACCCATTTATTTTTATCTTACAAGTGCTTCAAAGGTTGGGTTCACTTGAAAACTCGGAAGGCTTAAGCAAAGTTGAAATGGGGATAGTGCAAATTTATCGAGACCACAAGTCTGTTGATGAAGTTGTTGAAAAAATCCTTGAATTTAGAGCCGAAAGAAATGCGGTCACAGGTAGAGTTGCAAAACGTAGAGTGGATAACGCCTTGTTAGAACGTATTGCCGCTAGTGTTGGTTTACAAAGGGATTCGCTAAAGGATTACGCTGACGTGAATTTCAGATACCCACGATTAACGGGACTTGTCTCATTAAAGGGAAAACGGCTTATTCTTAGTGATAAAAAGTTACCAATAATCAACGCAATCATTTCAGTTGACCGTCGGATTATCGGTAAAGAAAACGGCAAAGAATATCTAACTCGTCTTTGGAACGGTTCTCAACTTCCAACTGATAATGAAATTACGGCTAGAGAAGAAATCGTTAGATTCCGTCAACTTCTCATTGACTCCGGTATGGATGAAGCATTAGTACCGACTATACCAGAGACGCAAGAAGTTGCTGATTTGAATCAAGTACGACTTAGACTTGAGGTATTATACCAACAAGTCCTAGAAAAGAATTATGCGTCCCAACAAGATGAAGAGGAACAAGTAAAGGAAATTATTGCTTATCTCAAAAAGATTGATAAGCAACCGATTGATGAAGAAACGTATGATATTGATATTGAAGACGAACCTGCATACTTGGAATGGGCGGTATGGAGAGCGTTTCTAGCTATTAATCAACTTGTAAACAAACCGCATGAAGCAAGGAGATTTAAGGTTGACCAAGACTTTTTCCCGTTAGGTTGTGCCCCCGGTGGCGGTCCCGATTTGATATTCGAATTTGAGGACTATGTTCTGGTAGTGGAGGTAACTCTAACAACTTCATCACGCCAAGAAGCCGCAGAAGGCGAACCAGTCCGTAGGCACGTTGCAAAAGAAAAAGCAAAGGTCGCCGCGGCAAGTGGAAAACCTGTTTACGGATTGTTCTTAGCACGTTCCATTGATAATAATACAGCAGAAACATTCCGTGTTGGCGTTTGGTACACAGGAGACGAACCAGATTTCATTAACATTGTACCGATTACACTAAAGCAATTCATTTTAATGATGGAAAAATATGTTACGAACCGCTATGACAATAAAGAGTTCAGAAGGGTACTGGACACATGTTTAATTCCTAGAAATGCACATGCTCCTGCTTGGAAGAGAGAAATTCAAAAAGTAGTTGATGGTTTCTTGGGGTAGGTTGAAGGCAAATACCTATGATTGAGGTAACTTAATTCAGTAAAACTGACAGAATGGCAAAGAATAAACATAGAGCCACCCAAACATGGGCGGCTCTTTTAATTGCTCTAAGGGGCTTTAAGGGCTTCTAATTAGACCTACCGGGTGTCGAATGAATCGGTTTTTGTTAGTGCGGCAGAGTTTACCCTCGACTGCTACGCACAAAATTTTTCTGAAATGGTGTTTGACGCACATTATTCCTTCTTGAGTCCCCTTAAAATGAAAAAGCTGTATTATACAATAGAAAAAACGTATTGTAAATATCCAGAATTTGTCATTTTTCTAAGTGTGTGATACTGTATTTGATGAATAGAAAAACTTGACTCAGGGGTGATTATGTTGAATCTATTAATCATTATTATTTCAATCGCAGTAGCAATACTTTGTACAATAACAACGATAATCAATTTCAAAACACTCAAACTACTTAAAAAAGAAAGGGAAAAAGGTAGTCATGAGTAATTTACAACCTAGGTTATTTCGTAAAAGAACAGAAAAGTATTGGCATGATTATAGACGCTACCAAACCTTTAACAACGAAGAAGAACTTAACCAAACTATCTCCAAGATTTATGAAATTTATGAACTTACCTCGTCAATGGAATCTGTTCTCAATACTCTGCAACTTAATTCGCGTACCTATTTTGGTGTTTGTTGGCTCAAGGTAGCTGAGATAGCTGAGCAAAGCAATGTATCGAAAAGAACCGTTCAACGTGTCCTTAAAGAGTTCAATGACGAGGGCTTGATTACTGTACATAGTCAAATAGACATAAAGCGAGGTGGAAAGTCCGCTAACGTCTACGTCATTAACTGCATGACTGACAGTACATATTAGGGCAGAAAAATAGAGGGGCGTATCGCCCCTCTTTACTATTTCCGCCAATACACCTCAACTATTAGTCTTTCCTGACCAACAGTGAGCAACACTCCACATGGCTCGTCTGCGGGAACATGTCGACCGGCTGCACCCAATCAATGGCGTAACCGCCGTCCAGCAGCACCTTGCAATCCTTCGCCAGGGTGGAAGGGTTGCAGGAGACGTAAACGAAGCGCTTCGGCTTCGTGCGCAGCACCGCTTCGAGGAAGCGGGGAGCGAGCCCGGTGCGCGGCGGATCGGCGACGATGACGTCCGGCGCGAAGCCGCTCTTCACCCAGCGGGGCAGCAGCTCCTCGGCGTAGCCGGCGTAAAAGGCGGCGTTGTCCCGCCCGTTGCGGGCCGCGTTCGCTTTCGCGTCCTCGACGGCCTCGGGGATTGACTCGATCCCGCGCACCTCCCGGGCGTAAGGCGCCAGCCACAGGCCGATCGTGCCGGTGCCGCAATAGGCGTCGACGACTGTTTCCCGGCCGGTCAGCCCGGCGGCGGCGCGCACCGTCTCGTACAGCTTCACCGTCTGAATCGGATTCAACTGGAAAAAGGCCCGGGGCGACAACGTAAACTCCAGGTCGCCCAGCGACTCTTGGATGCTGTCTTCGCCCCACAGGATCACCGTCTTGTTGCCGAAGACCAGCGAAGTGTTTTTCGGGTTGACGTTCATCGCAATGCTCGTCAGATCGGGCATCGCCAGCCGCAGCGCTTTGATCAGCTCGGCCTGGCGGGGCAGCTTGTCGCTTGCCGTCACCAGCGTGACCTGGAGCTGCTCCGACTGGAACCCCCAGCGGACGACGATCGTGCGGACGAGTCCCTGATTGCTTTTTTCCCGGTAGACGGGGATTTGCAGTTGCTGCAGGACGTTGCGCGTCCGGTCCACCGCTTCATTGATCTTCGGATGCTGGATCGGGCAGCCGGTGATGTCGATCAGCTTGTGCGAGTCGGCCGCGTATAGTCCGGCGATCACGCCTTCCTGGGCCATGCCGAGCTGCAGCTGCGCTTTGTTGCGGTAATTCCAGGGATGCTCCATGCCCAGCATCGGCTTGATCCGGACGTCCTGGAGCCCGGCATAACGGGAGAACGCCTCGCGCACCATGTCCTCTTTGCCGGCAAGCTGGCCCTCATAGGACAGATGCTGGATTTGGCAGCCGCCGCAAATGCCGAAAACCGGACAGGGCGCATCCACCCGGTAGGGTGAGCGTTTTTCGATCTCCTTGATGACGGCGGAAATGAACTTGTCCGAAACGCCGGTAACCTCCGCCTTGATGACTTCCCCCGGGATAGCGCCTTCGATAAACACCGCTTTGCGGCGGTAATAGCCGACCCCTTCGCCGTTGATCCCAAGCCGCTTGACCGTGACGACGATCCTGTCGCCCGTCTTCAGCCGGTCGGCCTGCTCGCGGCTGGCGGCGGACGGCTTCGCAGCGGGTTTCGAACGCGGGTGCGAATCCCGGGTTTTCCCCGGGGGACGCGATGTATTGTAACGTGGTTTATGATCGTTCATTGATCCAAAATCTCCATTTCCGAAAAAGGTACAGTCTCACTATACCACGGGGGAGCGGGGAGCACCACAGGCGGCCCGGCTTCAAGCGGCTTGCGCTAGGCTCCAAGCGGCCGGGAGGGCTTGCGTCCGCGCACGAGAGGTTGTTCGCTTTTTGAACGCCTACTTAAATACGCAGCAGCAGAAAAGCAAGAAACCCCGCGATCGAGAGAACGATTTCGGCCCAGCCCAAAACGCGGGCGCTGCGCTGTTCTTTTTGCATATGGGCCAGCCTGTAAATTTCCTTGTCCACCAGCAGCAAAATAAGTCCCGAAAACAGGAGCAGGCTGGAGGTAAATGCGAGCATGCGGGTCATTCGGGCTTCCTCCTATTTGCTTTTCATTCCGACGCGGCGGATCGTGTTTTCGATTTCGACGTCCACGGGGATATCCGCGTACATCAGCTCCCAATCGCGTTTTTGGCGGATATTGTCCCGCCAGAAGGAACGGTAGTGGGCTCTTACGTATTCTCCGATCCCGAAAATATCCGAATGATCGCGCTGGGTTTTGCGGATGAACGACTTGATCAGGGCCGCCGCGTTTTGATCGAACACCCTCTCGATCTTTCGGATGTCCGCCGAACTGTCGACGGCTTGCTCGGAACCAAAGTGCTCGTCGAGAACGGATTCGACATGGATCTTAAAGGAAACATGGGGCTTGCCGTCCACGATTTTGACATCGGTCTTCGCGTGCCGTTCCGTAACTTTAGTCATGACGTAACCGATGCCGGGGACATGGTACAGGGTGGAATATCCGCCGGGATTCAGGCCTTTGGCCGCCATGTAAGCCCCGATTTCGATCGGATCGCTGGTTCCCGCGAGGCGGCCGTCGCTGAAATAAGCGATTCCTTTGATCATCACGTTTTCTTTGCCCTTAATGGTGATGTAAGGCAAGAAGCCGTCCTGCCCCCATTTCGATTCCTCATCCCAGAAAGCGCCGAGATAATTGGGCGGAAACTTGCCCATGCCGATCGCTTTTTCCACCATGGCATCCAGGTAAAGCGTCGGGACCCGTTCCAGCGGAGGGGCGACCTTCATCAGCCTTGCCGCTTCAATATCGGAAACGAGCAGCCAGATACGGCGGCGGACTTCCGGGTTGCGGCGCAGGAAATCGTTAAGTTCATCAAGCCCCAGCTTGGCGATCTCTTCGTTGATCACGATTATCCGCAGATGGACGAGGTAGCGGGGATCGGCGATTTCCTGCTGCAAATTGTTCAGCGCCTCGTCCAGGGTGTGGCCGATGACTTGCACGACCCAAACCGGATTGGCGTTCCCCGTGCTGCCGCCGCCGCCCATGCCGCCGCCCGGCCCTAAAGGAACGCGCCCGGGAACGGCGATTTGCGCGGTCACTCTAATCATTTTGCCGTTGATCGGCTGATTTTTAAGGACGGTGACCTTCGGATCTTCCTTGGCGCTCTCCGGCGGCGCCTCGTCGATGGCAAGACCAAGCACCAGCGCCCGGTTCTCGATTTCAACCTGATCCCAGCACCCGGACAAGCAGAGCGGCAGAATCAAGGCCATTACGCACAGCAGGAACTTTTTGGGAAACCTCTTATTCATGGGAAAGTCCTCCTCCCGCGCCGAATGAGCGAAACCACCAAGAGCAGCAGACCGTATCCCGTCAGAAAAATATAGCCGGACCAATCGGCGATCCGAGAGATGTCGTATAGTTGAAACAGGTTTTCCGGGAGCATGGCGATGGCGAAAAAAACAGGAATCAGCAGGGTAGAGGTCGATCGCTGATCCTGCATCCGCAGCAGCTCGCTAAGCGAATAAGCCGAAATGTAGTAGCCGGAATACAGCGTCGAATAGATGTTTATCACCCACATGATGATAAAGATCGCGTCAAAGCGCTCGATGACCTGGCCGCTCAGTTCAATGGATCTGGCCACTTCAAGGGTTGGATACAACAGCAGCTTTGCTTCCTCCACTCCATATATGCCCAGGGCCGATAGGGTGATCAAGAGGTACATCCCTCCGGAAACCGAAATGGCGATAACGCTTGCTTTCAGGGCCTTCCTTGGTTTTTCCGTGATAGGGAGCAGGGTGGCGATGATAAAAGAACCCAAATAGAGGGAGGCCGATGAAAACAGCGCCGGCACGATGTCCGGAGGCTCATTGCCCAGCAGCGGCATCAGATTCAACGGATTGATCGATTTGGCGGAGATGAGAACCAGAAACAGAAATGGCGTAATCACGAAAGGCCAGTAAAAAATATGTATATAGCAAAACTTAAGCACGTTCCTCCTGCTGGAGAAAGCGATCAGAAGCAGCATCAGCAGAATGCTCATCTCGATGGGCGTTTTGCGAAAGACGACGGTGGAGAGCACATCTCCGATTTGCCGAAGCCCGAGGGCGGTCGTAATCAGAAAAACGGCCAGCACCAGAACATGGGTAATAAAGGCCGGCCATCTTCCGATTAAGGTGCGGCTGTAGCCGTAAATCGTTTGACCGTTGAATCTCTGGCTCAGGAGCGCAAAGATGAACAGGGTGACTGCAGCGCAAACCGTGCCGGTCACCGTGAATAGCGGAGCGGCGGTGCCGGCGGTTTCGGCCATAATTCTAGGAAGGCTTAAGACGTTGGAGCCGAAAATCGTGCTACTGATCACGATCGCCAGCTGTATCGTGCTGATCTTCCTTGCGTTTTTCATCGTGGCTTCCCTCCGGTAGAATGATTTTTTCGAGTTGGCGCTCAAGCGTGCCTTCGGCGCGCCGCGTATCATCGACCGCATGCAGATAGCTGGGGCGTCTGCCCATCCACCAGAGCGGAGCGCGCATGAAGGTATCCTTGATTCCGGCGCGTTTCTTGGCCACAATCGATTTTAAATAGGGGACTCCGAATGATTCGAGATACAACAAATGGTTGATGATAAAAATACTTCCGATCATCACCCCGTACAGCCCGAACAAGCCGGCCAGGACGATCAGGGGGAAGCGGAGCATACGCAAGGCGATCGCCACATTATAAGCGGGCGTCGCGAACGATCCGATCGTGGTCAGGGCGACGATGACGACCGTAATCGGGCTCGACAAACCGGCGGAAACGGCCGCCTGGCCGACGACGAGAACGCCGACGATCGATAAGGCGCCGCCGATCATCTGCGGCAGCCGGATCGTCGCCTCGCGCAAAATTTCCATGGAAACCTCCATGATGAGCACTTCCAGCATGGCCGGAAAAGGAACGCCCGCCCGGCCGCCGGCGATCGCCACGGCAAAATCCGTCGGCATCAGCTCGGGATTGTAGGAGATGACGGACACATACAGCGACGGAAAGAAGATGGAAAACATCAAGGCCATTAACCGGACGAACCGGAGCAGGCTTGCGATCAGAAACCGTTCGGAATAATCGTCGATCGTTTGAAAAAACTGATCGAACAGCGCCGGCACGATCAGCGCAAAGGAGGAGCCGTCGACCAAAATCGCGACCCTCCCTTCCAGCAAGGCGGCGACGGTTTTATCGGGCCGTTCCGTATTTTGGATTTGCGGAAAAGGGGACAGCGGCTGGTCTTCGATAAACTGTTCGATATAACCGGCATCGATGATCCCGTCGATGTTGATTTTTCCCAAGCGCCGCATCACTTCGCCGATCAGCTCCGGGTTTGCGATGCCGTCCATATAGCATACCGCCACTTTCGATTTGGTCCGCGCCCCGATATCCCCGGTTTCGATTTTCAGACTTGGGCTCTGCAGCCGGTAACGGATCAGCGACAGATTCGTTTCCAATGCTTCGATAAATCCTTCCCGGGCGCCGCGGATGACCTGCTCGGTTTGCGGCTGCTCGATGCCGCGTTTTTTGATTTTACGCGAATCGAAGGTTTGCCCCTCTGCGAATCCGTCCAGCAGCAGCACGGCATGCCCTTTGGTCATCCATTCCAGCAGAGCGCTCCAATCGGAGCTGCGCGCCCCCACATTAATGTAGATCGTTTCTTCGCAAAGGGCGGTCAGCACATCGTCCCCCGAACCGGATTCCCGTCCGCCCTCCGCCGACATCAGCGCTCTGACGATCCCTTCCTGGATCTGCTTTTGGTCGGTTAGGGAGGAGTAATACAACAATGCCGCTTCCCGCTGGCCGTAATGCAGTTTCCGAACGGTAAGATCGGTATTGTCGCCGAGCCGCACCTGCACTTCCCGCAAATTGCGTTCCAGGCTGCTGTCCAGTTGCTTGGCGTTTCCCCGCTTACCGTCCTGTCCGCCGGTATCTTTGGAGGAAGAAGACGAGGAGCCGGCTTGGCGCTGCTTTTCCACAAAAGTTTCGTATTTGCGTTTCCAATCCAACATCACTTAAGCCCTCCGCAGCTGTGTTTGGTCGTTCGGGTGCGGCTATTCGCCCGCCTAAACGGGTTATATATAGTTGAACTAACCAAATGCGGAAGTTAGGCACGGCAGTGGTCGCCTTTGTGAGCGGATTTCATCCTTGCTGGAATCTAAAAAAATCATCAGAAATCCGCGAACAACAGCGACCGTAAAAACATTTCACACGGCTGGCCTGATCCGTACAATCCATAGTTCAACTTGTGTAGAAGCAAGCACGCTAACTAATTAGAGTGTTGGTTATTTTGGAAATGTTTATGTAGAGGCGGTTTATTTAGGCGCGAAAGGGCGTGAGGCGGCGCGCTTAATGGATCGTGGATCGGCGAATCGCGGAGCGATGGATTCGCGGATCGACGGATCATGGTTGCCAAGGTGCGGCCAAGCCCGGTAAACTTTAAGTATATGGATTTAGGGAGAAGAGTGAGGAGCAAATGATTTCACAAACAGCAAACATGGAACAAGCGCGGCAATTGCTGCAAAAATATTACGGCTACCCCGATTTCCGCGAAGGTCAGCGAAAAATCGTGGAAAGCGTGCTGTCGGGCGCGGATACGCTTGGCATTATGCCCACCGGCGGCGGCAAATCGATCTGCTACCAGGTTCCGGCGCTTTTGCTGCCGGGGCTTACGCTGGTCGTGTCGCCGCTCATTTCTTTGATGAAGGATCAGGTGGACGCGCTGACCGCGATGGGGATCTCCGCCGCTTACATCAACAGCACGCTCACCGGCAAAGAGGTGAACGAGCGCATCCGCGCCGCCCGGCGCGGCGAGCTGAAGCTGCTGTACGTGGCCCCGGAGCGGCTGGAGCTGGACTGGTTCCGCGAAGAGATGAGCGGGCTAACCATCTCCTGCGTCGCCGTGGACGAAGCGCACTGCGTTTCGCAGTGGGGGCACGACTTCCGGACGAGTTACCTGGCGGTGTCGCCGTTTGTGCAGGGGCTGCCGCAGCGCCCGATCATCGCGGCCTTCACCGCGACGGCGACGCCGGAGGTCATGGACGACATGGTGTCGCTGCTGCGGCTCGCGGAGCCAGCCGTCTTCGTCACCGGCCTCGGCCGGGACAATCTGGCGATGTCGGTGCTGCGCGGTGAAAATAAACGCGAGTTCGTGATGAACTATGCGAACACGCACGCGCACCAGCCCGGCATCGTGTATGCGGCGACCCGCAAGGAGGTCGACGATCTGTACGACCGGCTGCGCCGCTCCGGCATTCCGGCGGGCCGCTACCACGCCGGCTTGTCCGACAAGGAGCGGGAGGAAAACCAGGAGGCGTTCCTGTATGACGATATCCGCGTGATGGTTGCCACCAATGCGTTTGGCATGGGAATCGACAAGTCGAACGTGCGGTACGTCATCCACTTCAATATGCCGAAAAATATGGAAGCGTATGTCCAGGAAGCCGGCCGGGCCGGCCGCGACGGCGAGCCGAGCGAATGCATTTTGCTGTTCAGCCCGCAGGACATCATGACGCAAAAATTTCTGATCGAGCAAAATCCGCAGGACGAAAACCGCAAGCGCAACGAATACCGCAAGCTGCAGCAGATGGTGGAATACTGCTATCAGACCAAGTGCCTGCGCTGGGCGATGCTCGATTACTTCGGCGAGGAGCATGACCACACGCCGTGCGGCATCTGCAGCTCCTGCCGGGACGAACGCGAGCTGGTCGACATGACCCGCGACGCGCAGATCGTCTTCTCCTGCATCCACCGGATGCGGGAGCGGTTTGGCGTGTCGCTGGTCTCCTCCGTTCTTAAGGGCTCGCAGAACAAAAAGGTGCTGCAGTACGGCTTCGACTCGCTGCCGACCTACGGAATGATGCGCACGCGCACGGAGAAGGAAATTTCCGAGCTGATCAACGTGTTTATCGCCGAGGGTTATTTGGCCCTGTCCGAAGGGCAGTACCCGGTCGTACGCCTGCAGCCGCTGGCCGTGGAGGTGCTGAAAAGCCGCCATCAAGTGATGCTGCGCGCGCCGGAGCCGGCCGCCGGCAAACAGAGCGGATCCGGCGGCGGATCGCGCCGCAGAGGCTATGACGACGGCCCGTCCGCGGTGAATGAGACGATTTTCGAGCAGCTGCGCCTCATCCGGCGCGATCTGGCCGAGAAGGAGCATGTTCCTTCTTATATCATTTTCAACGATGCGACACTGCGCGAAATGAGCGTCGTCTGCCCGACGAGCGAAGCGGATATGCTGAGGATTAAAGGCGTGGGGGAAGTCAAATACCGGAAGTATGGGAAACCGTTTTTGGATTTTTTTCAAAATATGGAATAGGGTTGTGAAACATGAAGGTCATACTGGCGACTTTAAACGCAAAATTTATCCACACTTCGCTGGCCATTCGGCTGCTTAAAGCTTACAGCGGGAACGAGTTCGATATCGATTTGGCCGAATATACGATCAAGGATCCCGTGATGAACATCGTTTCCGACCTGTTTCAGCGCCGGCCCGACGTGGTCGGCTTCTCTTGTTACATCTGGAACATCGAAGAGACGATCAAAGTGATCCGGTTGCTGAAAAAGGTGCTGCCGGAAACGGCGATTGTGCTGGGCGGCCCTGAGGTGTCTTACGATACGCAGCATTGGATGGAGCGCGTTCGCGATGTCGATTTCATCGTGATGGGCGACGGCGAGGAGACGTTCCATCATTTGCTGCAGGAGCTGTCCGGCGACCGGAAGTTCCACTTCGTGTTCGGCGCGGCTTACCGTAAAGGCGAGGAGGTTGTGATCAACCCGCCGCGGCCAAAATCCGACCTGAACACGCTGCCTTCGCCGCACCGTTTTCCCGAAGACATTCCGAACCTCGGTAAGCGGATCATTTATTTTGAGACGAGCCGGGGCTGCCCGTTCAGCTGCCAGTTTTGCCTGTCCAGCATCGAGGTGGGGGTGCGCTATTACGATATCGAACGCGTGAAATCCGACATCCTGTACCTGATCGAGCACGGGGCGAAAACGATCAAGTTTTTGGACCGCACGTTTAACATCAACCGCAGCTATGCGATGGAAATGTTCCAGTTTCTGATCGACAACCATCAAGGCTGCGTGTTTCAATTCGAAATCACGGCGGACATCATGCGGCCCGAGGTGCTGGATTTTCTGGCGGAAAACGCGCCGCCGGGGATCTTCCGCTTCGAAATCGGCGTGCAGTCGACGAACGATCCGACCAACGAGCTCGTCAAGCGGCGGCAGAACTTCGCGAAGCTGACCCGCACGGTGACCAAAATCAAGGACAGCGGCAAAATCGACCAGCATCTCGATCTGATCGCCGGGCTGCCGGAGGAGGATTACGCGACGTTCCGCAAGACGTTTAACGACGTGTTTGCTTTGCGTCCCGAGGAGCTGCAGCTCGGCTTCCTGAAAATGCTGCGCGGAACCGGGCTGCGGAATGACGCGGCCAAATACAATTACGTGTATATGGACCATGCTCCTTATGAGATTTTGGGCAACGATGTGCTGCCGTTTTCGGACGTCGTGCGCCTGAAACGGCTCGAGGATGTGCTGGAGAAATATTGGAACGCGCATCGGATGGACCACACGCTGGAATATCTGGTGAGCCGCGAGTTCGACTCGCCGTTCGATTTCTTCCAGGAGTTCGGCGATTACTGGGAAGAGCGGGGCTGGCAGCGGATCGGCCATCAGCTTGAGGACTTGTTCGCCCGTTTGCACGAATTTCTCGCCCATCGCGGCCTGAAGCGGCCGGAGGTGGCCCTTGGCCTGATGAAGCTCGATTATTTGCTCGGGCATAAATACAAGCCGCGCAAAATCTGGTGGGAGGACCGGCTGGACAAGGACCGCCGCAGCGGCTATTTCAAGGCGCTGGCGGAGCATCCGGCGGCGTTGTCCGCAGACTTCGCGGCCTACGGTCTGGACGAGCGCGAGCTGCAGAAATACGCCTGCCTGGAGGTGCTGCCGTTCCGGCTGGGCGACGTGCTCGCCGGGAAGGAAGCCCCGGCAGAGCCTGCGGCGCAAAGCGGGGCCGCTGTCACAGCCATAGCCGTAGATACAGCTACAGTTGCAGATACAGACTCTGCTACAGACAAAACCATTGCCACAGATAAAGATTCAATCGCAGACACAACCGTTGTTACAACCACAGTCACAGTCACAGATACAGTAACAGCCACAGATGCAGACGCAATCACAGATACAGTAACAGCCACGGATGCAGACGCAATCACAGATACAGATACAATCACAGCCACAACCATAGCCACAACCGGAGCAGGAGCAGTTGCCGATCAGCTTTCCGCCACTTCGGAGGCGACCCTGCTGATCGTGCTGTACCAGCAGAGCGAGGACGAGCGCCCGGTATTTTTTCATGTGCCGCTGGCAATTCCGCTATCTTTGGCACCTTCTATTACCGGCCGCTAGCGTTGCATTAACCACAAACTATTCTAACGGTTGCCACAATCGCTATTTGTCCCAAAAACGTTGATTTCAAATTCTAACGGTTGCCATAGCGCTTATTTCACTTAAACTCGGCTAATTCTGCTTAGATTAAGGCAAATAGTGGCGATCACAACCGTTAGAATTTACAAAAGGCCTTTTTTCGTAAAATAGCCGTAGTTACAACCGTTAGATTTCTGGCGGACGATAGTTTCGATTCGAAAACCTGAGCAATTGCGGGAAATCTGGAAAGTATCAGGGCTACAACTTGTCTAGTGCAAGAGTTTATGCAACGCTGGTGATCACTGGCTCGAATTAGAGGAAAAAAAGGCCGTTATTTCCTTCCCAATCGAGGGATGAGGCAATTAGCGACATAAGAGGGCCTTATTTTCCGCTGACCGGCTTAAATGGGGGAGAAACGGGAGCCCGCCGTGGAAATAGAGGAAAAAAATGTCGTTATTCCTACGAAAGGTGGCCGAATGGCGAAAATAAGGACAAAAAGTACCGCTATTGTGCATCCCATCGAATATCGGCAGGCATCCGGCAGGTATTCCTCCGGGAATTCCACCGAGTATCTGGCGGACGACCCACTGAGTATCGTAGAACGTTCGACGGGAAGCCAACTGCTGACCAGCCTGCGAAAAACACCAAAATCAAGCCGCTGACTTATTCAGCGGCTTGATTGCTATGCTATGAGGAGCTGCCCTCAGCCTCTGCGCTGATAGGCAAATGGCGCTCCAGCCAATCGGCAAGATCGTTCATCACTTCGTCACGGTTGATTTCGTTCAGCATTTCGTGGCGCCCGCCGGGGTACAGCTTCACCTCGACTTCCTGCAGCCCCAGCCAGGAATACAAAGCGTTCAGCCGCCGAATGCCTTCACCGTGCAAGCCGACCGGGTCCTGGTCGCCGGCGAAAATATAGACCGGCTTATGTTTCGGGATATACTGCATGTGCTCCGGCTGATGGATTTCCTGCAGCAGATCGAAAAAATCCTGAAAAAAACCGGCGCTGCACAGAAAACCACAGTAAGGGTCGTTTATGTATTTGTCGACCTCAAGCTCGTCACGGGACAACCAGTCAAACGGAGTTCTGGCGGGCAGAAACTTCCGGTTGAAGCCGCCGAAGGTGAGCGCGTTCATCAGGAAACTGGGATGATCATCTCCTTGAAACCTTGCCTGCAGGCGGGCCAGGTTTTTGCCGAAGCCGAGCAGCGAGCGCGGCCCGTTCGTACCCGTAAGGACGAACCCGCGGTAAGGCTCGTGTGCAGCATACATTATTTTTTGCGTTAAAAAAGAACCCATGCTGTGGCCGAGCAAAAACAGCGGCAGCTCCGGGTACTCGCCGCGGATGATTGCGCCAAGGTTGATGAGATCCTGCACCATACCGTTAAAGCCGTTTTCGCCGGGCCAGCCCAATTCCTCCGGGCCTCTGGCGGTGCGGCCGTGGCCGCGATGGTCGTTGGCGTAAACGACAAAGCCGCGGGCGGTCAACACCCGGGCGAGGCGCTCGTATCTTTTCGCGGTTTCCGCCATGCCGTGAGCGATTTGCAGCACACCCCGCGGCGGGGGAGCGGCTCCTTCCGCGCTCCAGCGATAGACGAACACGTCATGGCCGGCGCCGTTTTCGAACGTAAACGTTCGCTCTTCCATGCGCAGCACTCGCTTTCTCAGATTTGTTAAGGAAAAACGCATTTCAACTTCACAGAACGAAAATCAGCCTAAAAGCAGGTCAATCCGATGGTTCAAATGTAAAAATGCAGTTCATTGCGGGCCAAAGTCTACTTTTTTATCATATAGCCCTAAATGAGATGTACTTTCGGCTTTCGCAGTTGATTACATCGGTTTCGTGAAAAAATCAACTCGGCTGCAGGCCTTAACCAAATCCGGCCTAGTGGGGCGATCGCTTTGCAACTATTACTGAAGCTGCCCTCGCGAAGCCGTTGCCAAAACCGGGAAAAGCTTTCCGCTCTGATTTAGCGTCGGCTCCACCGGTAGATCACGGATTTCCCCATTAGATCAAGGCTTGATTGCCAATTTTATGCTGCGAAAGTGGAAAGCCGCGTTCGACCCGAAGACGGTCACTCCGTCAGTCCATCACACTGCAACTCCATCACACCGCAATGCCGTCACACCGTCACCGCTGGCTGAAAAAACTCAATCCGCTCGCCGTCCGGTCCGTTAAAGAAGAAAAAGCGGCCGCCACCCGGGAGCGAGCGGATTTCCCCGTCAAGCCCCGACAGGCCCAAAGCGGCGATACGGGCGTATTCTTCCTCGATCTCGCTGGCGGTGAAGGCGATGTGGTGAACGCGCCCTTCTCCCGGCAGATCTTCCCCGCCCTGCAAACTAACCAGTTCTACCTCTACTGACTCCTGTCCCGGAAAAGATAGAAAAGCGAGCCGCAACGGGTCGCCGACCTCCCCGATCGTGTGAAGCAGCTTCAGCCCGATAACCCGCTCGTAAAATTCGATCGAATCCTCCAGCGCGGACACGCGGATTCCGACATGCTCGATTTTGCGAATACCCATGAATAAACCCCAGCCTTTCTTTTATCGTTTGCCTATTGTTCGCTGTTCATTGTTCATTTTTATCGTTTATCGTTCGCTGTTCGCCGTTCATTGTTTATTGTTCATTTTTTATCGTTTATTGTTCGCTGTTCGCTGTTCCTGTTTATCGTTCGCTGTTCATCGTTCATCGCTTATCTTTTCTCTACGGCGACCAGATAAGGCGCGGCTGGCCTTTGCAGCTGCCGGTATACAATCGCTTGTCCATCTGCGGCGGACAGTGACGCGGCCCAGGCTTCCACGGCCGCGGCTTCGGTCTCTCCGCCGGGGTGCCCCGGGTAGAGGACGGCGGTGAGAATCCCGCGCGGCCGCAGCAGGCGAACGGCGGCCTCAAGCGCCGGGATCGTGCTGTCCGGGAGCGTGATCAGCGCCGGGTCCGCTCCTGCGGCCGGCAGGTAGCCGAGATTGAACATCACGGCGCCCAAACGGCCATGGACCTCGGCGGGCAAAGCAGCCTCCATCTCGGCATGGCTGCGTTCGATCAGGGTGACGCCGGCCAGGGAGGAGGGCGCCCCTTTGTCAAGCCGCTCCCGGGTCAGGTTTAAGGCTTGCGGTTGAATATCGAAGGCGAACACCCGCCCCTTCGGTCCGCAGGCTTTGGCCAAAAACAGCGTGTCCGCCCCCGTGCCGGCGGTGGCGTCGACCGCGGCATCGCCCGGCTGCAGCCGTTCGCCCGCCAGCTTATGGGCCATGCTTAACACCGAGAGGAAACCCATGCCCCTTGCCCCCTCCAGTATTTGCCCTGCCAGGAATCGCGCCGTTTCAGCTCGGCGTCGATGGCGTTCAGCACTTCCCATTTTTTCAGGCTCCACATCGGCCCGATCAGCAGGTCGCGCGGCGCGTCTCCCGTTAGGCGGTGGACGATCATCTCCGGCGGCAGAAACTCCAGCGTATCGACGATCAGCTTGATGTATTCGTCCATTTCCAGGAACCGCAGCAGTCCGGCTTCATACTGCTTCACCATCGGCGTTTTGCGCATCAGGTGAAGCAGGTGGATTTTGATACCCTGAACATCCATGGCAGCGACGGCCCGCCCCGTTTCGAGCATCATTTCATGGGTTTCCTGGGGAAGGCCGTAAATGATATGCGTGCAGACGCGAATATTCCGTTTGCGCAGCTTCTCGACGGCGTCAAGATAACACTTTGTATCATGCGCCCGGTTGATCAGTTCGGAAGTCGATTCATGGATGCTCTGCAGCCCCATCTCGACCCATAAATAAGTCCGCTCGTTCAGCTCGGCCAAATAATCGACGACGTCATCCGGGAGACAGTCCGGCCGGGTGGCGATGGACAAGCCGACGACGCCGGGCTGTTCGAGGATCGCCTCGTAATACTCGCGGAGCACCTCAACCGGGGCATACGTGTTCGTATAGGCCTGGAAGTAACCGATGTATTTGGCCTGCGGCCATTTCTGGTGCTGCCGGTCGCGGATCCGGTTGAATTGGGTCACCAGGTCGTCCCGGCGGCTGCCGGCAAAATCTCCCGAGCCCCGGGCGCTGCAAAAGGTGCAGCCGCCTTTGGCGATGGAACCGTCGCGGTTGGGGCAGGTAAAGCCGGCATCCAGCATCACCTTGAACACTTTTTCCCCGAATTCGCGGCGCATCTCGATATTCCAGGTATGAAATCGCTTGTCTCCCCACAAAGCAGGAGTGTCCGCCATTAGTGTACTCATCACAAGCTCCTTTATTTTGTCAAAAAAATTTTTTGTATATTTATTCACTGGGAAAAGCCCGTCGTTTCGGCGATTCTACCTGATTCATTGTATCAAATTTTTCGAAAAAAGGGGAATACAGCCTGGTAGCTTCCTTGCAGTGAAATACGGATTATGCTATTTTGAATGTATTAAATTTGTTGGAACCCCAATTCCAAAATATATCGAAAAAGGAATCACTCGTTCGTCTCCCCGGCGTTCGTTTCGGTTCCTTTTTCATTTTCCGCTCTTTACTTTTATGACGATCTTCGGCAAAATATTGCAAGTACGAATAACCAGAAAAGCGAGGAATAACATGCGTTTACGCGGCAGAAAAGGCATTCGGGAGGATTTGGAGCAGCAGCGCGACCTGGTTGTGCTGGATCCCCGGGAATATAAAGGACGCTGGGCGGAGGCGTTCGGCAACGGACGGCCGATTCACATCGAGCTTGGCATGGGAAAAGGACAGTTTATCAGCGGGATGAGCGTAAAATACCCGGAGGTCAATTTTATCGGCATGGATATGTACGATGAGCTGATTCGCCGGGCGGGCGAGAAGGCGCGGGCGATTTGGCGGGAACAGGGCGCGGAGCGGCCGGAAAACGTCAGGCTGGCGCTCGGTAACGTCGAATCGCTGGAGGAGTTTTTTGCTCCGGGGGAAGTGGAGCGGATTTATTTGAATTTCAGCGATCCTTGGCCGAAGAAGAAGCATTGGCGCAGAAGGTTGACGCACCCCAGATTTTTGGACAAATATCGCGCCCTGCTGAACGAGCGGGGGGAAATTCACTTTAAGACGGATTCCCGGATTCTGTTCGAGTTTTCGTTGAATTCGTTTGCCGCATGCGGGCTGCAGATGAGCGATATTTCACTCAGCCTGCATGAGGGAGGCGTTAACGAGGAGCATGTCATGACGGAATACGAGAGCAAGTTCGTCGGTCAAGGCCTGCCGATTTACCGCTGCGAGGTGATCGTGGGGGAAGCGGCGCTGCAGCGGTATCATGAACATAAGCTGGAGCGGTTTTAGATCGGGCTTGAAAAAACAAGGCGGCGCAAAGGGATACCCTTGCGCCGCCTTGTTTTATTTTCGAATGAAATTCGTGTTTCCAAGAAGATCGATGATGGCCTGGGCGCTCTGCATCGGACGGAAGCGGGCGATATGGCTCAGCGCGTCTTCCCTGGCGCGGACGACATCTTCGTAATCGTCGGTCAGGCGTTTGATCCAATTCGTGATATCGTCCAGGGAATCGATCGGAGTTCCCCATCCTTGCTGCGCGAAATAGTGGGAATTTTCTTCCTCCTGGCCGGGAAGCGGCTTGTGGAACAGCATCGGGATGCCTTTGGCCAGTCCCTCGGAGCAGGTCATTCCCCCGGGCTTCGTAATCAGCAGGTCGGATATTTCCATCAGCTTGTCGATTTCCTTCGTGAATCCGAGCAGCCGAATATTCGGATGGATGAAGCGAGGATCCTTTTTCATCTTTTCCAGCGACTTTTCGTTGCTGCCGAAGCAGAAAATGATTTGGATATTTTCCCGGTATGAGGCCAGCAGCGAGTTCACCGCCTCATCCTTCATAAACCCCCAGCCTCCGCCCATCACCAGAACGGTCGGCATGTCCTTCAAGCCGAACTGTTGGCGGATGTCTTCTTTGCGGTGGCGCTCCCAGAAATTCGGATGCACGGGAATGCCCGTGATCAGGATTTTACTCTTGTCCACGCCGCGGTCCATCAGTTTGCGCTGCACCTGGTCGGTGGAGACGAGGTAGCAGTTCACTTCCCGGCTTACCCACGCCCCGTGCACATCGTAATCGGTAATTACGGTGCAAAGCGGCACGTCAAGCATGCCCAGCCGCTTCATCCGCGAGATGACCGCGCTGGGAATCGGGTGGGTGCAGACGATCACGTCGGGATGCAGCTGGCGTATGATCTGGATGGTGCGGGTATAAAAAATCCGATGTAGAGCAAGCGTCGTCAATCGGTTCATGGATTTTTTGTAATTGCTGCGGTACATCATGCGGATGAGCCTGGGCTGGGTGGACACTGTTTTTTTGTACGCGGTGATGAACAGCGGAGCCACTCTCGGGTTCAAAAAACTGCCGAGCTCCAGGACTTTCGTTTGCACGTTTGGCGCCAGCTTCCGTAAACTGCTGGAGAGCGCATAGGCCGCCTGGGTATGTCCCGCTCCAAACCCTTCGGATAAAAGCAAGACTCTTTGTTTATGCACTTTGGTTTCACCTTTTCCTGCAAGGTTTTCCTACTGAACTACAATATCCCCTTTACGCCCAGAATGCAACCGTGCCGAGGGCCACGCAAGAACCGATCACCGCGCCGGCAAGGCAGTCCGAAGGATAATGCAGGCCCAGGTAAATCCGCGAAACGGCGACCACCAGCGCCACGGGCAAAAGCACAAATCCGAGCCCGGGGGCGGCGGCCACGAACGGTACCGTTACCGAAAAAATCGCCGTCGTATGCCCGGAAGGAAAAGAATGGTCCTTCAGCGGATTCCTGAAGGTGTTCGTGCCCGGCAGCGTCAAATACGGCCTAACGCGCGGATATGTTTTTTTGACGAGCGCGACGGGAAGATGGCTGAGCGCAAGAGCAACGCATGATTGCAGGCCTACCCTGCTCCAGGGCTGGGGTGCGGCAAGCCAGATGAGCAAGGAAAAGGCGATCGTAAACGTAGCTCCGCCCAAAAAAGTTAATCGATAAAGCCAGGAATTGAGAAATTCGCGGTGCCAGCGGCCGTTGATCCCCACGAAAATCCGGCGGTCCAGGTTTTTTAATTTTTGAATGAACTGATTCATGTAATCCCTCCGCGTTTGGTTTGGCCGCGTTCTACGGCCTAAAACTGCCCGTTTTTACGTTTTGGTTAAAAAGTAGGATGGCATTTTCAGGTTAGACTTATCATATTTTTAATCCATGGCCTTTTCAAGAACTGTTTTTTTTGTTCGGGGTTCATCGGCGGGTTTTGACTTTTTGCCCGGCGTCCCTTTACAATGATTCAAATAATAGCAAAAAAGTTTAAAAAAAAGTGCAGGAATCTGTAAACTTTTTGCCGCTTTGTCACGTCTGTTAAATATGGAACGTTCCTTTTTTTGACGTGGAGAATGAAAAAAAGTTGGAACCTGAAATAAAAAGTGCCAAAAGTGATGAAAATAAGAACAAACCGCACCTGCACGCAGGATGCGGCGGTCCCGTACGCGAAAATAGACCGACTTCGGATATATTTGCGCTACGGCGGGGTTATAGTGGCTTTGACAAAAGCGGCAAATTCGTGGAAAATCGAATGCGTTACGTTAATTTGATTAGAAAAAAATGCCATTCGAAAGACAAAAAAAGGGACAGTGACAAAAAAAAGGGTCAATTATTACCAAACGCTCCGGACATGAGAGATAGAAAACGGAGCATTAAAAAGGGGGCAAGAAATCATGTTGGACATCATCTTGGTCTCGCTGCAGGTGGTGCTTGCGGTGATTGGGGTGTATCAGTTCGGTTTAGCTTTATTCGGCATGTACAAGAAAAAAACGAAAAGGCAATTCGAGCCAACCAAATCTTTTGCCGTGCTTGTCGCGGCGCACAACGAAGAAAAAGTGGTCGGGGCTTTGATGGAAAATCTCAAGCTCCTGAACTATCCGAAAGAATTGTTCGACGTATTTGTCATTTGCGATAACTGCACGGACGGTACGGCGGACATCGTCCGCAGCCACGGCATGAACGCCTGCGTCCGCAGCAATCCGAATTTGCGCGGCAAGGGCTACGCGATCGAATGGATGCTGAAGCAGCTGTGGAAAATGCCGCGCCAGTACGACGCGATCGTGATGTTTGACGCCGACAACCTGGCGCATCCGGATTTCCTGCGGGAAATGAACAACGATCTGTGCTCCGGGGCCCGAGTGATCCAAGGGTACATCGACACGAAGAACCCGGAGGATTCCTGGATTACGGCTTCTTACGGGATCTCGTACTGGTACTGCAACCGGCTTTGGCAGTTGTCCCGGCATAATTTGAACATGGCGAACTTCCTGGGCGGCACGGGGATGTGCTTTGAAACGAACCTGCTCAAAGAGATGGGCTGGGGCGCGACAAGCTTGGTCGAAGACCTGGAATTTACGATGCGCTGCGTGGAGCGGGGCGTGTATCCGGTGTTTAACTACGACGCCAAGCTGTTCGACGAGAAGCCGCTGACGTTCAAAGCTTCGGCGCGCCAGCGGTTGCGGTGGATGCAGGGGCACTTTACGGTCGCCCGCCGTTACTTCTTCCCGCTGCTCTGGAAGAGCATCAAGGAACGCAATTTGGTCAAGCTGGATATGGCGCTTTATGGGGTCAACGTATACATCGTGTTGCTGACGTTCCTGCTGACGGCATTGATCTGGGTGGACCAGTCGCTGCTGCAAGGGCCGCATTTCGATACGCTTTATCAATACTTGCCGATGTGGGTTTCCTATTTGGCGATCGCCGCGAACGTGTTTATTTTCCTGGCGGCCATGATCCTGGAGAAGGTGAAGTCCAAGAAGGTGTACGCATACCTGATCCTATTCCCGATCTATCTGATCTCCTGGTGGCCGATCACGTTCTACGCGTTCTTTACGCAAAACAACAAGCAATGGAGCCATACGCAGCATACGCGTGTAGTGCGCCTCGAAGAAGTGCAAAGCAAACAAGGCTGATTTAAGGAAACTCAAAAGGCCGTCTTTTGATCACGAAGTAATTTCAGGGGGCTGTTCGGCGTCGAATCTTGGATTCAGCCGGGCCCTGCGTGTGCTCACGTAGGCTCACCTACGCTGCGCTACTCGGTCCCGGCTTCATCCAACCTTCTCGGTACTGAAAAGCCGGTTTTTAAACTTTTATTGAAACGGTAGCCGGGGGGCGCCGGATGAATAGCGGTAAAAAATGATCTTATTTTATCTGACTGGGGAATTGTGAATCGAGTAGGGGAATTTTATTCCCTTATTTTTGGGTGAAGGCGGTGAATCGCTCCTTTTTACGAGCTGTCTTGCGAGATAGGGACATATATTTCCTCTATTTCGGGTGAGCGGAGCAAAGTCACCAAAATAGCGACATAAATGGTCGTTATTTTTGGCTGCCGGAAATGAAGCAAGCATTTTTTATCCAAACCGCTTGACTTGGCGTTTGTCCGCATGCTATAGTATTTGAGGTTGCAAGAAGTTTTTGGATTGCAAGCAGAGGCCCCGGCTTCTCACCTGACCGACTTTAACGTTGGCTGGTTTTGATCCAATGATTTGTGAATGATATGTTCATGAAGAATTGACGATCAATTTGGGATGCGGGCGTAAGACCTGCATCCTTTTTATGTGCCCAAGTTTCGGTCAAAGAGCTTAAGACCTTTTGGAGGTGGAGAATTATCAGTAAGGAACATTTGATCAATGATGAGATTCGTGCGAAAGAGGTCCGTCTGGTTGGCGCTGCTGGAGAACAAATTGGCATCAAGCCGCTGCGCGAAGCGCTGCAGATGGCGATCGACCTGAATCTGGATCTGGTGAACGTTGCGCCGACTGCCAAGCCGCCGGTTTGCCGGATTATGGACTATGGCAAGTTCCGTTACGAGCAACAGAAGAAAGAGAAGGAAGCCCGCAAAAATCAGAAAATTGTGGACATCAAAGAAGTCTGGTTCCGGAGCAACATCGAGGAGCACGATTTCCAAACGAAGCTTCGCAATGTGATCAAATTTTTGAAGGATGGCGACAAGGTGAAATGTTCGGTCCGCTTCCGCGGACGCGAAATTGCCCATGCCGACATCGGGAAAAAAATTCTCGACCGCGTCAAAGATGAGGTTGCGGAAATCTCAACCATTGAGCGCCTTCCGAAGCTGGAAGGACGCAGCATGATCATGATTCTGGCACCGAAAAACTAAGCGTTTGTTTTCTATATATGTGCGTTTCGCCTGCGGAATGCCTTGGATTGGGAACAATCGCCTCACAAACTTTGAGGGGGAAGTATAATGCCTAAAATGAAAACTCACAGCAGCCTGAAAGGCCGCTTCAAAATTACCGGATCCGGTAAAGTTAGACGTTACAAAGCGAACCGCAATCACTTGCTGTCCCATAAGTCCAATCGCAGAAAACGTGTTTTGGCCAACAGCCCTGTTGCTTACGCAGGTGACGTTAGCCGTATGAAACAACAACTGGCAAACTTGAAGTAATCAAAGAGGTAGTTCAAAAAGTCATCTTTTGAGGATATAAGAAAGTAAAGCCTCTCGGCACCAGCTTCCTTATATCGCAAGAATAACCACCGCTTAAGGCGGTCTGGCTTCCGTGCAGATGCATCGATCGAGGTTTTCTGATCATGATGCCTGCTGAAAACCTGACTTTTTGAACGCTCATACTTAACACAACTTTTTGGGAGGTTTTTAATATGGCAAGAGTAAAAGGCGGATTCGTCGTTCGTCGTCGTCATAAAAAAGTATTGAAACTGGCTAAAGGTTATTTCGGTTCGAAGCACCGCATTTTCAAAACCGCGAACGAGCAGGTTATGAAATCCCTGCTGTACGCATACCGCGACCGTCGCACGAAAAAACGCGACTTCCGCAAGCTTTGGATCGTTCGGATCAATGCGGCAGCTCGCATGAACGGTTTGTCCTACAGCAAATTGATGCATGGCTTGAAATTGGCCGAAGTGAACATCAACCGCAAAATGCTGGCGGATCTCGCCGTCAACGACCTGAACGCATTTAATTCTTTGGCCGCCGTAGCCAAAGAAAAAATCAACGCTTAATTAGGTTGACAAGGCGCTGTTTCCGGTATTAGAACACCGGGGCGGCGCCTTTTTTAGAAGATGCATAAGCAAGACAGGCATGGAAATTAGAAAATGAGGAAGTATATAGATACAGCGGGGCGAAGCGGGCCGAGAGAAAAAAGCTTATATTGTGCTTCGGGTTGCTGGGAAAAGTTCGGAAATAGACAGTTCTTCCCAGCTTAAGTTCACATCAAACGAACATTGCGTGGGAAACTTGTCAAAAGCAAGCGCTTTACCTGGAATAAACACGAAAATTATTTGACCCAAGGTCGTTAAAAGTATGGATTTTAGCTTATTTTGCAGTTATAATCTGACTATATCGAAACCTTGGATAAGGTCATAAATTATAAGGGGGATTATTTTTCAATGAACAAAGCCTTCAAACTTTCTCTAGTCATGATGCTCGCCTTCGTGTTGGTTTTGGCCGGCTGCGGTCAGAAAGCGGCGAACAATGGCGCTGCCAACGGGGGCAACGCGGCTAAAACCGGAAATGCCAAAGCGGGCAACGGCGGGGATACGGCTTCCGCTTCCAATGTGAAAATCGGTCTTGTCACGGACGTCGGCGGCGTTAACGACAAATCGTTTAACCAATCGGCATGGGAAGCGCTGCAAGCTTTGAACAAAGAAAAAGGCATTCAAAACCAGTATTTGCAAAGCGCAAGCAGCTCGGACTACGTTCCAAACTTGAACCAATTCGTGCAAAACGGCTTTGATCTGACCTGGTCGATCGGCTTTGACCTCGGCGACGCTACGAAACAAGTGGCTGACGCGAATCCGAACGCCAAAATGGCCATTATCGACAACGTGGTTGACGCTCCAAACGTGGAATCCGTAACATTTGCGGAAAATGAAGGGGCTTATCTGGTCGGTGTCGTAGCCGGCTTGACGACGAAAACAAACAAAATCGGTTTTATCGGCGGTGCCGATAGCCCGGTTATCAAACGCTTTGAGGTTGGTTTCCAAGCAGGCGTTAAGGCGGTTAATCCGGATGCGGAAGTCAAAATTACTTATGCCGGCGCGTATGACAAACCGGATATCGGCAAATCTCTTGCCGGCCAATTGTTTGATTACGGCGCGGACATTATTTTCCCGGCTGCCGGCCAAACCGGCAACGGCGTGTTCAACGAAGCGACCGCGCGCAACAACGCCGGCGGGGCAAACAAATTGTGGGTTATCGGCGTCGACAAAGACCAATCGATTGAGTTTGGGCATGAAGTTACTTTAACCTCGATGATTAAACGCGTCGACGTTGCGGTGAAGAACGTTTCTCAGCAAGTTATCGACGGCACGTTTAAAGGCGGACAGGTTACCAACCTGACGCTGAAGGAAGACGGCGTTGGTTTGCCGGAAGAAAATCCGAACCTGAGCAAGGAAATTCTCGACAAAGTGGAAGAGTACAAACAAAAAATCGTAAGCGGCGAAATCACGGTTCCATCCGAATAACCAAGCGGCTTAAAAGATCGGCCGGGTTTCAGCCGGATGCGGTCAAGCAGCAGTAAACATAGCAATCAAGCAGGCAAGGCCAGTGGATGAACTGGCCTTGTTGCTTGCGTAAATCCCAAAATGGTGAGGGTGATTTCATGAATGCCGAGGCTCCCGTAGTCGAGTTGAAGCAAATCACAAAGCGTTTTCCCGGCATAGTGGCCAACGATTCCATCAGCCTGACCCTGAAAAAAGGGGAAATTCACGCGCTTCTCGGCGAGAATGGTGCGGGCAAATCGACGCTAATGAACATTTTGTTCGGGCTCTATCAACCTGATGAGGGTACGATCGAGATGAACGGCCAACCGGTAACGATCGACAGTCCCAATAAAGCGATCAAATTGGGAATAGGCATGGTTCACCAGCATTTTAAGCTTGTCCAGCCTTTTACGGTGACCGAGAACATCATTCTCGGCTTGGAGCCGAAAAAAGGCGTTAACATCGATTATAAATCGGCGTCCGCCCAAGTGGCGAAATTGTCGGAACAATATGGTCTTCATGTCAACCCGAACTCGAAAATCCACGATATTTCCGTCGGGATGCAGCAGCGGGTGGAAATCATGAAAATTTTGTACCGGGGCGCGGATATTCTTATATTTGACGAGCCCACGGCGGTGCTTACGCCGCAGGAAATCGAAGAGCTGATGGCGATCATGCGCCGGCTCGTCGCCGAAGGAAAATCGATCATTCTGATTACCCATAAGCTGAAGGAAATTATGCAAATTTCCGACCGGGTAACGATTATCCGGCGCGGCAAAGTGATCGATACCGTCGAGACGAACAAAACGAATCCGAGCGAACTGGCCGAAAAGATGGTGGGCCGCGGGGTATCGTTCAAAATCGATAAAAATGAGCCGAAAATTGGGCAGCCTGTATTGCAGCTAAGTGAAATCAGGGCAAAGGACAAACACGGTATTCCGGTGCTGGACGGCTTGAATCTCGAAGTGCGGGCAGGGGAAATCGTCGGAATCGCCGGGGTTGACGGCAACGGTCAAACGGAACTGATCGAAGCGATTACGGGATTGCGCAAGATCGAATCCGGATCGATCAGGCTGCTGGGGAAGGAACTCGCGAACCTGCCGACCCGCAAGATCATTGAAAGCGGCGTGTCGCATATTCCGGAAGACCGGCATAAGCACGGCCTCGTTCTCGACTTTTCCATCAGCGAAAATATGGTGCTGGAAACGTATTATAAAGCGCCTTACAGCAAAGGCGTGATGCTTAACCAGCGTGCAATCGACGAGCATGCCAAGATTTTGGTCGAGCAATTCGACGTGCGTACGCCAAGCATTGAGACCAAAGCCCGCTCCTTGTCCGGCGGCAATCAGCAAAAGGCAATTATTGCTCGGGAAATAGACAAAAATCCGGACCTGCTGATCGCGGCCCAGCCGACGCGCGGGCTTGATGTCGGCGCGATCGAATTCGTGCACAAACAGCTGGTGGAGCAGCGCGATGAGGGGAAAGCGGTGCTGCTTATTTCCTTCGAGCTGGATGAAATCATGAACGTATCCGACAGGATTGCCGTCATATACGAGGGGAAAATCGTCGGCGAAGTGCTTCCGCAGGAAACAAACGATCAGGAACTCGGCCTGATGATGGCGGGAAGCCTGGAACGGGGAGGTCAGTCGATTGGATAAACTGCGCAAAATATTTACGATGGACAGCCTGATCGTCCCGCTGGTGGCGATTTTGCTCGGCCTGCTGGTCGGGGCGGTGGTCATGCTGATCGGCGGCTATAATCCGCTGGTGGCTTACGGCGCGTTAATTAAGCGGGTCGTCGGCAATCCGTACGATTTCGGCGAAACGATCCGGCAAATTACGCCGCTTATTTTCACCGGTCTGGCCGTTGCCTTTGCGTTCCGTTCGGGGATGTTCAACATCGGTGCGGACGGGCAGGTGCTCATCGGCATGACGACCGCCACGGCTGTCTCGTTGTCCTTGTCGGGTTTGCCGTCCGCCATCCTTGTGCCGCTCGCGGTCATCGCCGGCGGGATCGCCGGAGGTCTATGGGCCGCCATCGCCGGGTATCTTAAGGCCAAGCGGGGCATTAACGAGGTTATTACGACGATCATGCTCAACTGGACGGCCTTGTACTTATCCAATTACGTGATCCGGAACTTCTTTTTGCTGAAAGGCCAAAACCGTTCCGAGGATATCGAAGCTTCGGCCTCGATGACGTTCCTGTTCGGGATGTTCAACAACGCCCGGATTCATTGGGGAACGGTGATCGCCCTTTTGGCGGCGGTATTTTTCTTTGTATACCTGTGGAAAACGAAACAAGGGTACGAAATGCGTTCGGTCGGCCTGAACCCGAACGCGGCCGAATACGCGGGGATGAACGTTGGCCGGAATGTGGTGAAGGCGATGTTCATCAGCGGCGTGTTTGCCGGCCTGGCTGGCACGTTTGAAGTGTTGGGCGTTTTTCACTATCAGTCGGTATACGCCGCATCGCCGGGGTACGGCTTCGACGGTATCGCCGTAGCGCTGCTTGGGATGAACCATCCTTTCGGCGTGGTGCTGGGGGCCATTCTTTACGGCGTGCTGACTTACGGCTCCGCCGGGATGAGCTTTGCCGCCAAAGTTCCGCCGGAGCTGATCAAGATCGTGCTCGGTTCGATCATATTCTTCATTGCCGCTCAGGGCATCGTACGCTTGGTACTGAAGCCTTTCTTCCTGAAGCGAAAGAAAGAGAAGGTGTTGTGATATGGACGTACTAACGCTGCTTGGTCAACTGCTCAATTCAACCCTTGTATTTTCGACCGCGTTGATTTTCACGGCGCTGGGCGGCATTTTTTCGGAACGTTCCGGCGTGGTGAATATCGGTTTGGAAGGCCTGATGATCTTCGGCGCGTTTGCGGCGGGCGTGGGCACCTATTATGCCCAGGAGGCCGGAATGGGAGGACTGGCCCCGTGGATCGGGGTGCTGGCGGCTGTCGTTGTCGGGGCTTTGGGGGCGCTTATTCACGCGGTTGCCACCATCACGTTCAAGGCGGATCAGACGATCAGCGGGATCGTCATCAACTTTTTGGCGGCGGGCCTGACCGTTTACATCGTCAAGCTGCTGTTTGAAGGGGCGGCGGAAACGCCGCTGGTCGACGTATTCCAGAAATACGCCGTTCCGGTGCTCCGGGATATCCCGATCATCGGTCCGGGCGTCTTCAACTCCTATCCGACGACGTATCTGGCGTTGATCCTCGTCGCGGTCGTTTATTTCGTGCTGTTCAAGACGCCGTTTGGTCTGCGTCTTCGCGCCGTGGGCGAACATCCGAGCGCGGCCGATACGCTGGGCGTCAACGTAACCCGTATGCGATACATCGGCGTGCTGCTCAGCGGCGCCTTGGCGGGCATCGGCGGGGCTACGATTACGCTGACGACAACAAGCACGTTTGCCCACAATACGATTTCCGGGCAAGGGTACATTGCGATCGCGGCGATGATTTTCGGCAAATGGAACCCGCTGGGCGCGTTCGGAGCGGCGATGTTTTTCGGCTTTTCCCAGGCGATCCGCAACTATGTGCAGCTGTTTGAATGGTCAAGAAACATACCGCAGGAGTTCATTTTCATGATCCCGTATGTTCTGACGATCATCGTGCTTGTCGGTGCGGTTGGCCGCTCTTCGGCTCCGTCCGCGCTGGGAACGCCTTACGATCCGGGTAAACGGTAAACAACCGTGAGAAGCATGACGGAAAGCTATATAAAAGGGATGCTGCGTTAACGCGCAAGCATCTTTTTTTTGCCTAAATCCGTAGACACCGGCCTGTTTTTTTAGGGAGCAAGGCGATGGTGCAGGCACCGATGATTACAGGCGAATATGTTAGGTTTGAACACACAATAGCCGAATAAAACGGTTCACTCGAACGGTTTTGACGGCTATGAAATAACCTAACAGGAGGAGTTAAGATGGGCAGAACGGTGACGAAGAGAGACGCCGAAAAATTGCTGGGCAAAGACATTGTAGCTTATAAAAAGGACGGTAGTATTGTAACGGGCAAACTGGTGAAAATCAGCGGCAACCGCCTGTACGTCCGCCAGAAATCCGGTAAAAAAGTGCATACCAAAGCGATTGCTCCGCTCGTTTTGTTTGATCTGCTGGCTATCGGCACATCGCCCTTTGCTTTCGGTGGCTTTGGTCCCTTTGGGTTTGGCGGCTTCGGCCCCTTTGGGTTTGGTGGCCCATTCATTTGGTAAACCGGCCTAAATGTAGAAATTAAGTATTTTTTCCATTTCGTAGCACTTTGTCGCCTCAATGAAACGCTTCCTACTGTACCCCATTTTGCGGTAAAACAGGTGGGCTCGGGTGTTGTCCCGGTCCACCATCACTTTTGCGCGTATGCATTCGCGCGAAGCGGCAAAATGCTCCGCGTGCAGCATCAGCGCCTGGCCGTAACGCTTGCGCTGATAAGCGGGAGCAACCGCCATCATATCGATATACAGCAAATCGCCGTACACGAGAAAATGAATAAACGCCACCGGATCGGCTTCATAATAAGGCGAGGCTACCAGCGTAACGCCGCGCGAAAGCCGCTTCGGCAGTTCCTTCAGGATCGTTTCGATTTCGTGGGAAGGCAAACTCGAATGGGGGACGAGCTGCTTTTGAACGAGATCGAAAATGACGGGATCGTCCTGCTTTGGTCTTCTGTAGCGGATCATGCGATGATTCTCCTCCTTGCCGCGCATCCTGTTTGGGCGCCGCCATTTATCTTATGAGAGCAGGGGGAGAGGTGTTCCGGTCAAAAGTTTTCATGCGATTGGGTATTGACTCTATGTGTAAAGTAATCATATAATGTTCCTAAACATTTTATGAACATACTGAATCGGCGATGATGAGGACGAAGGTTTAAGGGCTCTTTGCTCAGAGAGTGGATGGATTTGCTGAGACCACCACCAAAATCCCTTAAATGCGAGCTCACCTCGGAGCTGTTTTCCTGAAAAGCTGCAAGCCATTCCGCGGTGCCGCTTGCGAACAAGGCCTATTAGGGAAAATCGTCAGGTCCGCGTTAGGGACTTCGGGTAAGGGTAACAAGCACCGTACTCGATAAGGCTTGGCACCGTGAGGTGCCGGGTGAAAATGGGTGGTACCACGAAAGGATGCAAACCTTTCGTCCCTCGGAACAGGAGACTGCTTCCGGCGGACGGAAGGTTTTTTTATTTGCAATGCAATTCAATAAGAGTTCAAAAAGTCGGCTTTTTGAACAACCCTTGAAAAGGAGGATGACTGATGAGCGCGCAAACTCCAGAAGTGCGGTCTACAGAACAATTACGTGAGAAATGGATGAAACCGGAAGTCATTACGGGCTCGGAAATACTGCTTCGCAGTTTGCTTTTGGAAGGTGTCGAGTGCGTCTTCGGTTATCCGGGCGGCGCGGTGCTGTATATTTACGACGCGATGTACGGTTTTACCGACTTCCATCACCTGCTGACCAGACATGAGCAGGGCGCCATTCATGCGGCGGACGGTTACGCCCGGGCCACCGGCAAAGTCGGCGTGTGCATCGCCACCTCCGGTCCGGGGGCGACCAACCTGGTAACAGGCATCGCCACCGCATTTATGGATTCCGTACCGCTGGTTGTCATTACCGGCAACGTCGCGACCAGCCTGATCGGCACCGACGCTTTCCAGGAAGCGGACATTACCGGCATTACGATGCCGATTACGAAACATAGCTATCTCGTAAGAAACGTGGAGGATCTGCCGCGGATTATTCACGAGGCGTTCCATTTAGCCAACACGGGACGTAAAGGGCCGGTGCTGATCGATATTCCGAAGGACGTGTCGGCGGCCAAGACGCTGTTCGAACCGGTGCAAACGGTCAATCTGCGCGGCTACAATCCGACGGTTGTACCGAACCGGCTGCAGCTCGACAAACTGGCGGCGGCGATCGGGGAAGCGGAGCGTCCGGTGATCATCGCCGGCGGCGGGGTCGTCTACTCCGGCGGCCATGAGCAGCTGTTCGAATTCGTGAACAAGACGCAAATTCCGATTACGACGACGCTGCTCGGCTTGGGCGCTTTCCCGAGCGGGCATGAGCTGTGGATGGGCATGCCGGGAATGCACGGCACCTACACGGCGAACCAATCGATCCAGCAGGCGGACTTGCTGATCAATATCGGGGCCCGGTTCGATGACCGGGTGACGGGCAAGCTGGACGGTTTTGCGCCTCGCGCGAAAATCGTGCACATCGATATCGATCCGGCCGAAATCGGCAAAAACGTGCATGCCGACATTCCGATCGTCGGCGATGTGAAGACGGTGTTGGAAATGTTGAACCCGCTCGTATCCCGGGCGGACAAGGCGGATGCCTGGAGAGAGCAAATCCGGCAGTCCAAGATCGATAAACCGCTGAAGTACAAAGACTCGGACACCGAGCTGAAGCCGCAGTGGGTCATCGAAATGCTGAACGAAACCACCGGCGGCGAAGCGATCGTCACCACGGACGTCGGACAGCATCAAATGTGGGCGGCGCAATTTTACAAATTCAATCAGCCGCGGTCCTGGATCACTTCGGGCGGCCTCGGAACGATGGGCTTCGGGTTTCCTTCGGCGATCGGCGCGCAGATGGCGTTCCCGGACCGGCTGGTCATCTCGATCAACGGCGACGGCGGCATGCAAATGTGCTCCCAGGAGCTGGCCATTTGCGCCATCAACAACATTCCGGTGAAGATCGTCGTCATCAACAACCAGGTGCTCGGGATGGTTCGCCAATGGCAGGAGCTGATTTACGACAACCGTTATAGCCATATCAACCTCGAGGGCAGCCCGGATTTCGTGAAGCTCGCCGAAGCGTACGGCGTCAAAGGTTTGCGGGCCGCAAGCAAGGAAGAGGCCAAACGGGTATGGCAGGAAGCGCTCGATACGCCGGGACCGGTGTTGGTGGAATTCATGGTCCGCAAAGAGGAGAACGTGTATCCGATGGTTCCGCAAGGTTCTACCATCGATCAGATGCTGATGGGGGACGGTGAACAAGAATGATGAAGCACGCCATTTCCGTATTGGTAAACGATCAACCGGGTGTTCTTCAGCGCGTGTCCGGCCTGTTCGGCCGGCGCGGCTTCAATATCGAGAGCATCACGGTAGGCCAGTCCGAAGAGGAAGGCTTGTCCCGGATGGTTATTGTGACCGAAGGGGACGACAAGACGCTGGAGCAAATCGAAAAACAGCTTTATAAATTAATCGATGTCATCAAAGTTGTCAATTTGAGCTCCAGACCGATGGTTTCCCGGGAGCTGGCTTTGATCAAGGTCAAAGCCGAGCCGGCCGAACGTCCCGAAATCATGGGCGTCGTCGAGACGTTCCGTGCGGCGGTCGTCGATATCGGTTCGTCCAGCTTGATGGTGCAGGTAGTGGGCGATACCGAAAAAATCGACGCGATGATCGAACTGCTCCGGCCTTACGGCATCCGGGAGCTGAGCCGCACCGGCGTGACCGCGATGATCCGCGGCAACGCTTAAAACGAAAGGCTTAAGTCCAAGTAAACAATCAGGTTTAACTAAGCCGTTTACGGCTTCGGCTTCCGCCGGAGAGCGGGGGTTTGAGCGGATGGACAGCAGCGCTTTACCTCGTTATGGCGTCGGTCCGTTGAAACGCCCGCTCATCAGGCGGAGGGTTAAATATCAAGGGAAGCCAAACGGCTATCCCGCAAATTTTAGGAGGGCAAATTAAAATGGCAGTTACTTTGTACTATGAACAAGATGCAGATCTCGGCGTTTTGAAAGGAAAAACGATCGCAATTATCGGTTACGGCAGCCAAGGCCATGCCCATGCGCAAAACCTGCGCGAAAGCGGAGTGAACGTTATCGTTGGTCTTCGCGAAGGCAAATCGTTCGATAAAGCCAAAGAGGACGGGTTTGAAGTATTGTCCGTCGCCGAAGCGACGAAACGCGCCGATGTGGTGCAAATCCTGATGCCGGACGAAACGCAGGCTGCGGTTTACAACAGCGAAATTGCGCCAAACCTGAAAAAAGGCGCGGCCCTGATGTTCGCTCACGGCTTTAACGTACATTTCGGCCAAATCGTGCCTTCCAAAGACAACGACGTGCTGCTCGTTGCTCCGAAGTCTCCGGGCCACATGGTTCGCCGTACTTATGTGGAAGGCTTCGGCGTTCCCGGCCTGATCGCGATCCATCAGGATGCTACGGGCAAAGCTAAAGAAATCGGTTTGGCTTATGCGAAGGGCATCGGCTGTACGCGTGCAGGGGTCATTGAAACTTCGTTCCGCGAAGAGACGGAAACCGACTTGTTCGGCGAACAAGCTGTGCTTTGCGGCGGCGTATCCGCGCTGATCAAAGCCGGCTTCGAAACGCTGGTGGAAGCGGGCTATGCTCCGGAAATGGCGTACTTCGAATGCTTGCACGAAATGAAGCTGATCGTCGACCTGATCTATGAAGGCGGTCTGGCTACGATGCGCGATTCCATCTCCAACACGGCGGAATACGGCGATTATGTAACAGGCCCGCGCATCGTGACGGAAGAAACGAAAAAAGCGATGAAAGAAGTGCTTGCCGATATTCAACAAGGCAAATTCGCCCGCGACTTCATTTTGGAAAACCAATCGAACCGTGCTTTCCTGACGGCTACCCGCCGCAACGAAGCCAGCCATCCGATCGAAGTGGTCGGCGGCGAGCTGCGCGGATTGATGCACTGGATCAAAAAGTAATAAAAATAAACGAAAAAACGGAGCGGAAGATGCTCCGTTTTTTCGTTTTTCATGGAAAGAAGGACAGCCCGCTGGGATCAACTGCAAAAGTGCATTCTATTTTCCGTAAATCACCATTTTAGAGCGATTGAAATGCAAAAGTACATCTCATTTGAGGCTATCAGATTGAAAAGTTGCTTTTGGCCGGAAATGAACTGCGCTTTTGCATTTGGGCAGCCCATTTCGAGGGATTCCGACGAAAATCGCCTGCACTTTTGCATTTCGTGGGTTTCCCCTTCTTCCTTATATCGCAACATAGCGGGAGTGGCATATAGTTCCTTCCACGGAAAGGCTTTAGCACGTTCAAGTCCCCGAATGTACCTCGACCGACGTTTTTTTAGCTGCTGCATCCGCCCCCGCAGCTGCTGCAGGAAGATCCGCCGCTGCAGGAGGAGCCGCCGTCCGAGCCTGCTCCCGAGCCGCCTCCGTCGCAGCCGGAATGGTCTACGCCGGCATCGCCCCGCTCGTCGCGGCCGGAAGCGCAGGCGGCCCCGCTGCAGGAGGAGCCGGCGCGGTTAACCCCCATGGCGGGAGGCCGCAAAAACTCATTGTAATGCTTCGGATCGCTCCAGGAGAAGAAAATGAACGAATATAGCAGCATTTCGGGCTGGGTAAAATCGGCGCGTTGGCGCAGCCCCTCACTGCCCGGTTGTCCCGCCGCGCCGATTCTCGACCGCAGTTTATCCTTCACGTTACTAATGGCGCTTCGGGCCTCCGGAACATGCTCGCAGGCCCAAGCATTAAACCTGCCGTCCCCGGTTTCGGCGGACGGGGGGCTACGGAATGCTTCGAGCTCCCGTTTTGGCAGCGGGTGGCGCAGAAACGCGCCCCAAAGCAGTTCACTGTAACGGTTCCAGCCGAACAATTCAAGGTAAAGCCAATCGAACCAGGCGCGTTCTTCCGGCATCGGGACGGCCTTTGCCGGGTTCGGCGCATGATGCAGCATGCGCCTGATATATTTTTCCGAAAAGGTCTGGTACTCCCGGGTATACATCAGCATCTCGTGCCACACCTCATCGACGGCTCTGCTGAACATAGGGACGCGGTCCAAAATGGCGCACATTACGAAAAATCGCTGCAGTTCCAGCCAACGCCATTCGTATTCGCGTTCCGTCATGCCGGGGTGGGCTTCCATGACCCGTTGTTTAACGGCCTGCCTGTAGGCGTCAGGGATCGATTGCCGCAGCCTCTCGGCCAAACGGTATGCAAGGCTGCCGCGTTCGACAATAGGCGGGGGCGGCGGGGCGTCGTGGAAGGAAAACTTTGCCGCTTTACGCATGCTCCGAGCTTTCTTAGAGACACTAACGAGGATAACGGTAGAGGATAAAACAATCGCCAAAATCCATAGGATGACAGTCATGAAATGGGTTCCTTTCCACAAAAAATGATTAAGAAAATTATCACAAAATTAAGTAATTCATGTAAAGGGGAATTTTATATTATAAGGACCGAAAACGGAATCAACTTATAGCCAATACCTATTGCCTTAATAGATTCTATATCTTTGTTTATCCTAACCGGCTATGATACAACAGAAGAAGAGTATGTTCACGAAAGGGAGCTGGAAGCAATGGCAGAAGTGAAAAAAATCGCGGTTATCGCGGGAGACGGCATCGGACCGGAAGTGGTGGCCGAAGCGGAGAAGGTGCTGAAACGGACGGAGGAGCTGTTCGGATACCGTTTTGAAACGGAGCATGCCCTGTTTGGCGGCATTGCGATCGACGAGAAAGGAACGCCGCTTCCGGAAGAGACGCTGGAAGTGTGCAAAAACGCCGACGCCGTGCTGCTCGGTGCGGTCGGCGGCCCGAAATGGGACAACAATCCGAAGGAGCTGCGTCCCGAAACCGGCCTGCTCGGCATCCGCAAAGCGCTGGGCTTGTTCTCGAATTTGCGCCCGGCGGTCGTATTCGACTGCCTGAAGGACGCGTCCACCTTGAAGCCGGAGGTGCTTGAGGGCACCGACCTGATCGTCGTGCGGGAGCTGACGGGCGGCATTTACTTCGGCGAAAAATTCCGCCGGGATACGGATCAAGGCCAGGAAGCCGTGGATACCTGCGCGTACAACGTCAGCGAGGTGGAGCGGATCGTCCGCCAAGCGTTTGAAATCGCGCAAAAGCGGCGCAAGAAGCTTGCTTCCGTCGATAAGGCGAACGTGCTGGAGACGTCGCGTTTATGGCGCGAAGTTGTAAACCGGATCGCGCCGGAGTATCCGGACGTAGAGCTTGAGCATGTGCTCGTGGATAACTGCGCGATGCAGCTGCTGCGCCGTCCGGCCAGCTTTGACGTCATCGTCACGGAAAACATGTTCGGCGACATTCTCAGCGATGAAGCGGCGATGCTGACCGGCTCGATCGGCATGCTGTCATCGGCTTCCCTCGGCGAAGGAAGCTTTGGTCTTTACGAGCCGGTGCACGGTTCGGCGCCCGATATCGCCGGCCAAAACCTGGCCAACCCGATCGCCACGATTCTGTCGGTGGCGCTGATGTTCCGCATGACGTTTGGTTACGCCGACGCGGCGGACGCGATCGAAAACGCCGTGGCGGAAGTGTTGGACGCCGGCCACCGGACCGGCGACATCGCGGTTGACAAAAGCAAGGCGATCGGCACGAAAGCGATGGGCGACCTGATCGTCGCGGCGATGAAAAAGTAAGCACAAAAGGGCTCAACCTAATAATCAGCGCTTGACAGGGAGGGCCGGTAAGCGATCGTGGCAGGAAATATCGGCAGCTCAACATCCGCTGTCCGGACGCTTTGCATGATTATCCCGTTTGATCCGGAAGCAGAGAGGAAGTTAAATTCAGGAGAAGCAGACCTGTTCGAGATCGTTAGACAGGTTTGTGAGAATGAGGTTTAGGAGAAGTGAAGCAGACCCGATGGGAGGAACGGGGCAAGACACCGGGAAAATGAAAGGACCGTGATTAGCCCCCCACCCTCTACCCCCTGAACTAAAGGGATAATCGTGCAAAGCAGTTTGCAGGGATACCAAGACACTTATTTTTCAAGCGCTGATCTCGGTTTTGAGCCTAAAAAAGTTCAAGAAAAATCCTTTTTTATAATAATTATAAAAAAGTAACTGTTATAATATTGACTTTGAAATATGCCTTTGATACCATGAGAACTGTAAGTTTGAAAAAGGTTGAAACTTACCAACAAAGGGATTAGAAACACTCATGTGTTTCTTACATATTTTCAAAGGAGGAGTTTTAAAAATGGCAGAACGTTTGGTTGGAAGACCCGCTCCGGATTTTGACATGGCGATCGTAACGGGAGACGGAAAGGAATTTGGACGCAAGAAGCTGGCCGACTACCGCGGCAAATGGCTGGTATTTTTCTTCTATCCGCTTGATTTCACGTTTGTGTGCCCGACGGAAATTACGGCGCTGAGCGACGCTTACGCTCAATTCCGCGACCTCGATTGCGAAATTCTCGGCGTGAGCACGGACTCCGAGCACAGCCACAAAGCGTGGATCAACACGCCTAAGGATAGCAACGGCCTCGGCCAGTTGAACTTCCCGCTCGCTTCCGATATCACGAAGAAAGTTGCCCGCGATTACGGCGTGCTGATCGAAGAAGAAGGCGTAGCCCTCCGCGGACTGTTTATCATCGATCCGGAAGGCGAATTGAAATATCAAGTCGTTAACCATAACGACATCGGCCGCAGCGTAGACGAAACGCTTCGCGTGCTGCAAGCCCTGCAATCCGGCGGCCTTTGCGCTATGAACTGGAAACCGGGCGATAAAAACCTGAACGCTTAATTTCGGGTGAATAGCGATAAACCCCCTGTTTGGCCACTGCCAAACAGGGGGTTTTTTGCCCATCAAAAGCGCCTTATGCCAAGCTTGGTCCGCCGGCGCTTACCCGCTTGGAGGATCGGACCATAGTCCCGTTTTGTAACAAAATGGGTGAATTTTCAAATGAGGCGCAGGAATTTCAATCCTGCTTCACGAATAAATTATATGAAAATCCTGCAATGCGATTAGCCTGGGATCCATGGATGTACCGAACACGCGAAAGGGTGAAGGGGAATGAGTTTTTGCTGCGGAGCAAGCATGCTGGGAACAAAGGGGACTTTAAAGCATTATCGTACGCAGGTTCATAATGTTCCCCTGTTATTTTGCCCGGTATGCCATCGGGTTGAGGTTCATTATAAGGTGGAGAACGAATACGAAATATTGGCGGAATACGCCCACGGCGACGGGGTTTCGGAAATCGATTTTCAGGATTTTGTCATGGAGGACGATGAATCGATTTTCGGAAATTGCGTCAACCGGGAGGATGAGGACCCGCTCTTGATCGTTCAAAGCCAAATCGATATTTCGCTTGATCTCCTGTCCGTTGCGAAGCAAATCGGCGATGATAAATGGGAGGAAGAACTGAAGAAAAGATTGGCCGTTATGAGCAGGCGCAGAGCCCGGCTGCAACATAAATAGCGGCTGAATACAGGCCATAAACAGCCTCCCGGCAGGGAGGCCGTTTTATTTTTAGGACTATGGTCGTCCATTTGCGGTGATTCCATGTTTTTCGACAGTATCTCTGATTGACGGTATTTGGAAGACTTTACTATGATTGAAATAGGCAGTTTCGGACTGATTTTCGGACAGGCTTTTCGTTCATGAAATATTACCGTCGTCGAAACGGATCGGAGCGGCTAATGGAATGAAAATAAGCGTTACGCGCGAGCCGATTTCGGGTAAGTTCTTCTCAGGTAGTGATCGTATGTTGTCAGTAAGGCAAGTACATCATTTATGGGAAAAGGGGGAACCAACTTGTTGAGTGAATTCCAGGAGACGCTGCTCCAATCCGTCAAAGCATTCCAATCAACCCAACTCGTCAAAAACAAATATGAAAACGTGCTCCAGCACCTAGACAGCGGAATTATGCTGTTTGACTGCGAAGGAATATTAACCTTCATCAATGTTCAAATGGCCAGGTTGCTCGAGATGCCGCGCCAATCACTCATCGGTTGCAATTTGCTGCAAATGCTGCGCCACCCGCATCTGAACCGATTCAAGAAGCGGAAGATTCTGCGGATTTATCGGGAAACCATTTTTCACCGGAAAAAATACCACGAGTTTATCGATGAGTACGGAAGGCATTGGCTCATTACGGTTACATACGGAGATCAGATGGACGGGGACTTTTTGCTAAGCGTCAAAGACGTGTCGGATTTCAAACGAATCGAGCAAACGGCGTACCAGAACGACAAGCTGGCGATGCTCGGGAAAATATCGGCGGCAATCGCCCATGAAATCCGCAACCCATTAACCGCGATCCGCGGGTTCATTCAATTGCTCCGCCCGCATTTGGTGGAGCTGGGCAAGGATGAGTACGCCCGGATAATTTTAACCGAGATCGACAGGGCCAACGACATCATTCATGAATTTTTGAATTCGTCCAAGCCTTCCGCCCCGCAGAAATCGACCGTCAGCGTGTCATCGCTGCTGAAAGAGGTTGTCCTGCTGACGGAAAGCGAGGCGGTGATGAAAGGCTGCCAGATGATGCTGCACGCTCCGGAGGAGGAGCTTCTCGTATCGATCGATGTGAAGCAGATCAAGCAGGTCCTGCTCAACATCATCAAAAATGCGATGGACGCCATCGCCGAGGTGGAGGGGGATCATAAGGGAGTCATCGATATTCGGGCGGAGATGGAAGGCAAAGCGGTCAACATTTCCATCCAGGACAACGGAAACGGCATGGACAAAAGCATGCTGGGCCGCCTGTTCGATCCTTTTTTTACGACAAAAGAGAAAGGCACCGGTTTGGGGCTGTCCGTAAGCTATCGGATTATCCGCAACCATCGGGGGAATATTTCCGTGGACAGCCTCAAAGGCGCAGGAACGATTTTCGTCATCAAACTGCCGCTCGTATCTTAAAAACGATGCTGCACTTAGTCGCGTTTGGGCTTGGCCGGCGAACAGGAAGAGGCGGGGGGCGCCTGACGTCCGCTGCACGCCGCAGAACAGGTTTTCTGCTGTGAGCACGACGCGCAGGCGCCTTTCTTGCTTTTTTTGAAGCCGCGGTACAGCGAGTATCCGGCGAAGGCGAAGACGGCGGTTACGATCACAATATCGAACAGCATAGTTTTTCTCCTTTCCGTTCTTTGGCTTGGGTTGGGAGCTGACTTAGGCAAGTCCCAACCATATTCCGCCCCGGTAAATGATCAGCGAAACGACATAGGCGAGAGACAACGAGTATCCGATCGTAAACAGCGTCCATTTCCATGAGGCGGTCTCTTTGCGGAGCACGCCGACCGTAGCCATGCAAGGCGTATAGAGCAGGACGAAGGCCATGAAGCTGTAGGCTTGCAGCGGCGTAAAAAAACGGGCGATTTGCCCCTGCAGACCGGCCAGATCGGGAACGTGGTAAATAATGTTCATCGTTGAAACGACGACCTCTTTGGCCATAAAACCGGTAATCAGCGCCGCTCCGGACTGCCAGGTACCGAACCCGACCGGGGCCAGCACAGCGGCAAACAGGCCGCCGATCAGGGCCAGGAAGCTGTCGTCCATGTTTTCGGCGATACCGCCCGGTCCGAGGTAAGTTAGCAGCCAGATCAGTACCGAACCGCCCAGGATGAACGTACCGGCCTTCCGCAGAAAACCTTTGCCCTTTTCCCAAGTGCTGCGGAGTAAAGTTATGCTTTGCGGCATACGGTAGGGCGGCAGCTCGACCATAAAAAAGGAGTGCTCCTTTTTAAACAGGGTAGCGGAGAACAGTTTGGCCATTACCAGCGCCAGAACGATGCCCAGCACGTACAGCGACAGCACGATCAAGGCCTGCGACTTGGCGAACAGGATGCCTGCAAACAGGGCGTAAACCGGGAGCCGGGCCGAGCACGACATCAGGGGGATGAGCAGCATCGTAAGCAAGCGTTCCTTGGGCTGTTCGATATTCCGCGAAGCCATGACCGCCGGCACATTGCAGCCGAACCCGAGAATAAACGGGATCAGCGCCTTGCCGTTCAGTCCGACGAGCTCCATCAATTTGTCCATCATCACGGTGATCCGCGCCATGTAGCCGGAGTCTTCGATAAACGAGATGATCAGAAACATGATGAAGATTTGCGGAACAAACACCAGCACGCCGCCGACCCCGCCGATAATCCCGTCCAGAATCAGCGCCTGCGTGAAACCGGAAGCTCCCGCCGCCGCCAGCAGCCACGCCGCGCCTTGGGTTACGGGGCCGGTGATCAGAGCGTCGAGCCAATCGGATAACGGATTGCCGATCCAGTCAAACGTCAGCTGAAAGGTCAGAAACATAAAGGCGATGAACAGCGGAATTCCCCAGATAGGATGGGTGACGATTCGATCGATTTTTTCCGTGAAGTCGTTTGGCTTCTTGCCGGTCGTGCCGACGACTTCACGGCATAGTTTGCCGATTTCCTGCATGCGGATCGCGCGGATATGATCCTCTGCGCCGGCGGCGACGCCTGCCGCGGCAAGCCGGTTTTCCGCCGCTGTCCGTAAGGCGGCCAGTTTGCTCAGATCGGTTTGCGGAGGCAGCGCCGAACTGACGGCGGGATTGCCCTCCAGATATTGCAGAGCGATCCAGCGCAGGGAAGGATGAGGGTCCGTCAGCGAGCCGTTTAATTCACGGGAAATGTCCTGAATGGCCGCTTCAAGGATGTCTCCGTAATGAATCTTAAACGCCGGCGCGGCTGCGGACGAGGCTAATAGCTTGCCCATCGCCGCTAGCATTTCCTTGCTGCCCTTGCCTGTGCGGGCAACAAGCGGCATGACCGGGGCGTCCAGCAAGCCGGCCAGCCGCTCTATGTTGACGTCGATTCCGTTTGCTTTGGCGACGTCCATCATATTAAGCCCGATGATGACGGGCTGGCCGTATTCCAGCAGCTGCAGCGTCAGATAGAGGTTGCGTTCCAAATTGGACGCATCGACGATATTGACGAGCAGCGCGGGGCGTTCCGCGGCGAGAAATTCGGCGGCCACCCCTTCGTCGCGCGACAGGGGGCGCAGCGTATAGATGCCCGGCAGATCGGTCAGCTGCCCGGACTTGTTGCGGAGCTGTCCGACTTTTTTCTCCACGGTCACGCCGGACCAGTTGCCCACGTATTCGTATGATTTCGTCAGGCTGTTGAACAGCGAGGTTTTTCCGGTGTTGGGGTTGCCGATCAACGCTGCGACGCTCATGACACCATAACCTCGATATTAGCGGCTTCCTTTTGCCGGATGCCGAGCAATTGCCCGCCGCATTCCAAAGTCACCGGACCGCCCAGCAGGCAGTACCGTTTAACCGTTATACGCGATCCCTCCCGGATCCCGAGATCGGCCAGCCTGCGCTTCAAGATCGGGTCCATTTTGCCGAAATCGGCAACCCGGGCCGACGCGCCCGGCTTTAATCTGAGCAAACAAAAGCGGCAAGTTTCCATTACGAATCACTCCTCGTCAATTAGGAAGATAATAATGTATGTCTACTGGATGCCTGCGATAGATGAAATGGATGTTTTTTTCATTGAGAATCAATCTCAATTAGATTCAAAAGTAATATATCATGCTAGTTCGTACCATACTGTGACTAACCTCATATCAATTATTAATTGCTTCTTTACTTTTTGATTTCGCTTCAAGTAAGATGGGTATTAATACTATCGATGGAGAGGAACATGCTGGTATGAAGGGTAACCCGTGCAAAATCGTGGATTGTACAATACGTGACGGAGGTTTGGTCAACAACTGGGACTTCAGCGTTGAATTTGTCCAAAAATTGTACGCCGGCCTGAACGAGGCGGGGATCGATTATATGGAGATCGGCTATAAAAATTCGCCCAAGCTGCTTAAAGGCGCCGATCAGGCGGGACCGTGGCGTTTTCTTGACGATGATTTTCTCCGGAAAGTCATTCCCGAAAAAGGCCGTACGAAGCTGTCGGCTCTGGTCGACATCGGACGCGTCGATGAAAACGACATCCTGCCGCGCAGCGAAAGCCTGCTCGATCTGATTCGCGTCGCCTGCTACATCAAAGATGTGGACAAGGCGCTTCAATTGGTGCAGCTGTTCCATGACCGCGGCTACGAAACGACCTTGAACATTATGGCATTGTCCAACGTTATGGAAAATGAGCTGCTGGAAGCTTTCGAAATGATCCGGGAGAGCGTCGTGGACGTCGTTTATATCGTCGATTCCTACGGCAGCCTGGATTATAAGGATATGGAGTATCTGGTCAACAAGTTCAAAACGCATCTGCCGAACAAACGGCTTGGGGTGCATACCCACAACAATATGCAGCTGGCGTTTTCCAATACGCTCGTAGCCGCCGAAAACGGCGTCGAACTGCTCGACGCGTCGGTGTACGGAATGGGGCGCGCCGCGGGCAACTGCCCGACCGAACTGCTCGTCACGCATCTGAAAAATACGAACTACCGTCTGCGTCCGGTGCTCGAGGTGCTGGAAGAACTGCTTATCCCTTTGCGCGAAAAAGAGGAATGGGGTTATTTGATCCCTTACATGATCACCGGGACGCTGGACGAGCACCCCCGCTCGGCGATGGCGCTGCGCGCTTCGGACGACAAGGACGGCGTTGTGGATTTCTACGATAAATTAACGACGCCGGAAATCAGCTTTGACAAGAAGAAAAAGTAATGCTGCGAAAAGTTCGGCCGCTTTGGCCGGGCTTTTCTTTTGCTCCGACATTTTTGGAACAAAAGGAAGGAAAAACACGGAAAATGTTGAATTATTAATTTTTAGGACCATAGACAGATACTTACCTCCGGAGGTTGAGGGCATTGAGAATCAGGGCAGAAGCAAAATCGACAATCGTCCCAGGGGTAGTCGGGCTGGCCGCGATGATCGGCGTCGTCTGGTTGTCGGCGACAGCCGTCTTGCCGGGCGGAACCGGCAAAACGATGCAAGCGCTGCATTTGCTTGCGGGCTTGATGTGCCTGGCCGTGTCTTATTCCATCTTTGCGCAGGGATGGATCATGTTTACCGACAAGTTGTCCAGGCAGCGGCTGTATTCCGCCGCCTTGTTTTCGGTGGTAGGTATCCTTGACATGCTATATTCCGCCGCTTACGGAGGCATTCCGATTTTGGGCTTCGAGCCCGGACCGGGGCTGGCGGATTGGTTTTTGACGTTGTCCCATACGGTGGGAGCGCTTGGCATGCTGGCTGTTTTCGCTTCCTCCGAGAAGCAGGTGTCCGATGTTCATAAAATTACGCTGTTTTCCGTGACGGCGCTGATCGCCGCCGCCGGCCTGGCATGGATGAACCGGCACGAAGCCAAGCTCGCTTCCGGTTTGGCGGCGGGCTTTCTGAACTCGCCGGCGGGCAGGTTTACGCTCGTATTCGGCGTTTCCATGCTGTATATTGTAGCGATCGCCGCGATTATGCACAGCCACCGGGCGGAACAGCCGCCGGCCATCATGACGGTAACGCGGGCCCTGCTGTTTATGGTTATGGGCCATGTGATGCTGACGTTTCCTTTCAAAGACCCCCAAGGCGCCGTACAAGCGGTGGGCCAGTGGTATATGTGCTTATCCTATTATTTTGTGCTGAAAGGCGTTTACCGGCTGACGATCGAAGAGCCGATCCGCGGCCGGCGCCAGGCCGAAGCGCGGATGAAGCATATGGCTTATCATGACGATTTGACGGGCCTGCCGAATCTTAGGCTGATGAAGGAGCAGCTCGGCCAATGGTTGAGCGTTTCGGGGGCGTACACCGGGGTTGCCGTCATCAATATCGACCGTTTCAAAGCGATTAACGATTCGCTGGGGTACAGCGCGGGGGACAAGCTGCTCACTGAATTTGGCGGCAGGCTGCGGGAGCTGTGTTACGCCGATGAGCAGGTGTACCGCATGGGGGAGGACGAGTTCGCCTTGATTTTGCCTAGGACGGACAGCGCCGAGATTGCCGAAGAGCGGGCCGAGCAGCTGCTCGGTGCGGTCAACCCCGCGGTGCTGATCGACGATACGGAATACCATATCTCGCTCAGCATGGGCCTGTCGGTGTTCCCGGTTGACGGCGAGTCGGTCGATCAAATGATTCAATACGCGGATATGGCGGTTCATCACGCCAAGGAGCACGGGGTTCATTTTATGCGGTATACTCCGGCGATGAAGATGCATACCCAGTCCCGGGTAGAGCTGGAGAACGATATGCGAAAAGCGCTGGACCGCGAGGAGTTTTTTCTGGAGTTTCAGCCGCAAATGAGTCTGGACACCGGAAAAATGGTGGGGATGGAGGCGCTCGTCCGCTGGAACCACCCGAAACGCGGGCTGCTGCCGCCCGGCGAGTTTATCCCGCTGGCCGAGGAGAGCGGCCTGATCGTTCCGTTGGGGGAATGGGTGCTCAAAACGGCCTGCCAGTACAATAAGCAGTGGCAGCTTGCGGGATATGAACCGGTAAACGTATCGGTCAATTTGTCGATGCGTCAATTCCGCCAATACAATCTGGCGGAGCGGATCGGCGCGATTTTGTGCGAGGTCGATCTGGACCCCCGTTACCTGGAGCTGGAAGTGACCGAAAGCATGACCTACGATATCGATACGGCTTTGGACCAGCTCCATCGTTTGAAGAGCCTTGGCATCCAGATCAGCATCGACGATTTCGGCACTGGCTATAGTTCGCTGTACTATTTGAAAAGCTTGCCGATCGACCGGCTGAAGATCGACCGCGCTTTCGTCAAAGAGGTCATGTACGACGGCAACGACGCGGCGATCGTCTCGACGATCACGACGATGGCGCACCATCTGAAGCTCAAGGTGACGGCCGAAGGCGTTGAGAACGAGGAGCAGCTGCAGTTTCTGAGGCTGCAAAAATGCCATGAAGGCCAGGGGTATTTGTTCAGCAGACCGGTATCCGCCGGCGTGCTGGAGCATGAATTCCTTAGCCGGCTTGCCGGCTAGGGGATTTTCCTTCTCCCGGCTATTTCCTAAAGGAAATAATATCCTCTTGCACCGGGCCCGCAAAAATGGTATATTATATTTTGTCTTCGCGTTTCGGACTGATCGCGAAGCTTCCGGGACGTAGCTCAGCTTGGTAGAGCACCTGGTTTGGGACCAGGGGGTCGCATGTTCGAATCGTGTCGTCCCGACCATATTATACCTTTGCGGGTAATGTGCGGGTGTAGTTCAATGGTAGAACTCCAGCCTTCCAAGCTGGTAGCGTGGGTTCGATTCCCATCACCCGCTTACTGTGAAATTTCTGTAAAAACCCTTGCGGCGCAGGGGTTTTTTCTTTTGTCTTTAACTCTGCCAGTACGGGCTGCGTTCTGCTCTAGGGGGCAGTTTAAGGGACAAATTCAAGCTGTAGCCGGCGCTGATAACCATTAGTTTTTTTATTGACGGAACGTGAATGAAGTTTGCTCGTGTATATTAAAATTAATTTATTAAATTTTTAATATATGTGATTTAAATCACATATATTGTGAAAAATATCACTTATAATAAAGACATCAAAGATGATCATCCTTAAAAAACAAAAATAACCGAACAAACCAACTTAAGGAGTGGTAAATATGTTTAACAACTTCCTGAGAACCAATAAAATCGCCATGTGGCTGCTGACCGTCATCCGGGTTTACCTCGGGTACCAATGGATTGAAGCCGGGTATCATAAAATTACCGGCGGCTTCGACGCCGCGGGCTTCCTCACCGGCGCGATCGCGAACAGCACGGGCGATCATCCCGCCGTCCAAGGCTGGTGGGCCACTTTCCTGGAACATTTCGCCCTGCCTAACGTAGGCCTCTTCAACGTCCTTGTTCCTTACGGCGAGTTCCTGGTCGGCCTGGGGCTGATCCTCGGCACCTTCACCACCTTCGCCGCCCTGATGGGCCTGGTAATGAACGCGGCGTTCCTCTTCAGCGGAACGGTAAGCACGAACGCGCAAATGCTGCTGCTTGAAGTGCTGGTCGTTGTCGCCGCCGCCAATGCCGGCAAAATCGGCCTCGACTACTACGTGCTCCCTTACCTGCGCAAATTGTTCGGCAAAAAGGGGGATACAGGAACGAAGCTGGGAGCGCCGCAGCCACCGGTGAATGTGAAACATACGGCGTAAAGCGGCCGACTGGACTGGTAAGAACCTGAGATCGGAAGCCACTTTCCAAGACTCTTCCTTTTGTGAAGGGTCTTTTTTTTTTTCTGCGTTTTGCGGAGTGTTGGGGAATGACGGCAAATGCGGGGCTCAACCTAGTGATCGGCGCTTGACAGCCAACCAAATGGAACCCCAACCGTCAGCGTTTAAAATAGCGGCACATAAATAGCGACACATATCGCGGGATTAACGGCATTTTTAGCCTTTAAGGTTATTTCAGTCCGTTAGCCCACCTGCAATATTCCGAATCGTTTTGTCCGAACACGGTCTTTCGCTTTGTAATACGGTCTTTCGCTCTAATGACAGGGTCGTTCGCTTTAAATACATGGCATTGTCATCTTGCTGCCGGTATACTCAAAGCAGGAACTTGTAGCAGGGGGGAACTGCATGCAAATAAATCGGTTGTTTGGGATCGTCTATTTGTTGATGGAACGCAAAACCGTGACGGCGGCCGAACTTGCCGAACGTTTTGAGGTGTCGGCGCGGACGATTTACCGGGATATCGATACGCTTAGCGCTGCGGGTATCCCGGTGTTTTGCAGCAAAGGCAAGGGCGGGGGCATCGGTTTGCTGCCGGATTTTGTGCTCAATAAATCGCTGTTATCGGAAACGGAGCAAAACGAGATCCTGTTTGGACTGCAAAGTCTTGCGGCCACGAACGCCGAGCAAACCGGACAGGTGCTGGCCAAGCTGAGCCGCTTGTTCCGGCGGGAAGAAGTCAATTGGATCGACGTGGATTTCTCGCATTGGGAAAGCGGGGAAGCGGAACGGCGGAAATTCGGCATGCTGAAGACGGCGATCCTGGAGCGGCGGAGGATTTCTTTTACCTATTACAATTCGAACGGGGAACAAACGCAAAGGCAGGCCGACCCGCTGAAGCTGCATTTCAAGAACAAGTCCTGGTATTTGCAGGGATATTGCATGCAAAAGCAGACGTTCCGCACATTTAAAATCAGCCGGATGGAAGCGGTAGCGTATACCGGGGAACATTTTGAGCGGAGGGAGGGCGAAGTTCCCGAACTTGTGTCGTCCTCACGGGAATTGGCGCCGCTTGTTCGGCTGGAGCTGTGGTTTTCGCCGCGTTTGGCCTTCCGCATCCATGATGAATTTGACCGGACTTCCGTACATAAAAACGAGGACGGCAGCTTTCGGGTTACGGTCAGCTATCCGGAAAACGGGTGGGTATACGGGTACCTGCTGTCTTTTGGCGAGGACGTCCGGGTGATTTCTCCGCCGCATATCCGGCAGATCCTGAGGGACAAAGCGGAAAAAATCGCAAAAATATATCAAAACCCTTCTGAATATGACATACAGTCGTCATATTATGATTGATACAATGGCTCCATCAAAGAAGGGAGTGGACAAGAAATGGCGGAATTGAAGTTGAAGTATGCGGAAGAGTTTACGGTGGCCGGAAAGCTGGGCCAGGGAAAAGCGGACGAGGGACCCCAGTGGATTGTTCCTCTTTGGGAGCAAGCGAACGGAGCGTATTCCCAGATTCAAGACATCGCCCTCAAGAACGAAAGCGGGGCGCCCAAGGGAATGTGGGGGGTGATGGGGCACCCTGACGTCTATTTGGGACGGTGGGACGATCGTGGTCTCTATCTGGCCGGCTGTGAAGTGAGAGCGGACGCCGAAGTTCCGGAAGGATGGACAAAATGGACGGTGCCGGCGCACACGTATCTGGTGGGGGATTGCCGCGGAACGGCTTACGGCGAGGTGTTTCAGCAAACGATTGAACATGATTTGCCCAAGCATGGGCTGCAGTTGACCGGAGCCGTGCACGAGCATTATCCGGAACCGGGCAATCCGGCGCATGTGGAACTGTATTTTCCGGTGGCAAAGGGCCATCTGTTCTGCCAAAGCTGCGGCATGCCGCTGACGAACGACGAGGAGCTCGGCTCGGAACAAGGCGGCGGGGCCAACTATGAGTATTGCGGTTACTGTTACCGGGACGGGGCGTTTACGAGCGATTTGTCGATGGAGGAGATGATCGAGCAGTGCCTGAAATACGGGGCCGAGTCTGGAGCGGAATTTTTTGCGGATCGCGAACAGGCTAGAGCGCGGATGCAGGCGTGGTTTCCGGCGCTGAAGCGCTGGAAGCGGGACTAGCGGGAATAAGGAACGGGATGGACGATGATGGAAAAACTCGATTATAAAAAGAAATACAAGGAGCTGTATTTGCCGAAACCGGAGCCGATGCTGATCGAAGTTCCGCCGATCCGCTTCATTATGGTGGACGGTGAGGGAGCGCCCGAGGGAACGCTGTACCAAGAGGCTCTGGAGATACTGTACTCTTTAACTTACACCATTAAAATGAGCAAGTTAAGCGCGGCTCCTCCGGAAGGTTATTTCGAATATGTGGTGCCTCCGCTTGAAGGCTTGTGGGACTCCCGCGGGGGAGGTTACGATCCGGACCGGAACCAATGGACATGGACCGTGATGATCCGCCAGCCCGATTTCGTGACTGAAGCGGTTTTTGGACGCGCCGCCGAGCAAGCGGCAAAGAAGAAGCCGGACTTGGACTTCCGCCGGGCGAGGTTGAACATTTACGAGGAAGGGCTGTGCGTGCAAATGCTGCATGTCGGTCCATTCAGTTCAGAGCCGGACTCCGTCGATAAAATGCGCGCATATATGGCCGAACATGGCCTGAGCGAAGACCTGGGGCCCAAGCGGAGCCATCATGAAATCTATTTGTCGGACCTGCGCAAAACCGCGCCGGAAAAAATGAAAACCGTCCTGCGCCATCCTGTCGCGCGGAAATGACCGGCTGCCCGCGCGGATGCGCGCGGATGGAGCCTGGCGGCGCCCATTAGTCCGCTTTGGCGGGATGGATGGCCTTCACCCGGCCCACCTGGCCGTCCTGAAGCCGTACTTTGATGCCGTGAGGATGGGCGGGCGAATTCGTCAGAATGTCTTTTACCACACCGCGGGTCAGACGGCCGCTGGGCTGGTCTTTTTTCAGCACGATGTCGACGGTAAGGCCGGGATAGATGTTTTTGCGTTCGTTGCCGTTCATGGGGTTGTACTCCTTGTATGGTATAGTTTGCTGAGATAAACATACCATATTTATGCGGCGGCTTGCCAATGGCGGCAAGTTTGCATATAATAGCAGTTAAAGTCGAAAACGCGCCGTCACAGGCGCGGTTGCAAACACTAACGACGAAATGCGATGATGGAGAAGAGTAAGCAGAGGCCTCCTTACAGGGAGGGAACGCCGGAGATTGAGAGCGTCCCCACGGAAACAGGCTGCCGAAGTTCGCTCCGGAGCAGTTCCTTGAACCCCGTGCGCTTTTCGCCTGTTCAATGGGCGAGGGGCCGGCGCAGTAGAGGACACCGGTTACGATCCGTTATATCGTTAAAGTGAGAGCTGCAGGAAGCATCGGACACCGTACAGCCTGGCCGAAGTTGGCGCGGCAAACAGCGCCAATTATACGGAGGTTATACGGAATGCCGGGCCTGACGGGCTCTAACAAGGGTGGTACCACGGTCTTTTCGTCCCTTTTGGGAGAAAGGGCCTTTTTTATTTTGCCTGAGGAGGAAAAATTCATGAAAGAACGTTTGGAAGCACTCAAACACGAAGCGTTGGAACAGCTTAGCAAAGTGGCGGACGCCGGGCAGCTGGGTGAGCTGCGGGTCAAATATTTGGGCAAAAAGGGGGCGCTGACGGAAATCCTGCGCGGCATGGGATCGTTAAGCGCGGAGGAGCGCCCGGTCATCGGGCAGATTGGCAACGAGGTGCGGTCGGCAATCGAGGCGCTGATCGAAGAGAAGCAGGCGTATTTTGAGCGTCTTGAGACGGAGCAGCGGCTGTCCGCCGAGAAGGTCGACGTGACGCTGCCGGGCCGCCCGCTGAAGCAGGGAGCGGTTCATCCGCTGAACCAGATCATTCAGCAGATTGAGGATATTTTTATCGGCATGGGTTACCGCATCGCGGAAGGGCCGGAAGTGGAAACCGACTATTATAACTTCGAAGCGCTCAATCTGCCGAAAAACCATCCCGCCCGCGACATGCAGGATTCCTTTTACCTTACCGACGATCTGCTGATGCGGACGCATACGTCGCCGGTGCAGGCACGCACGATGGAGGCGATGAAGGGCGAAGTGCCGGTCAAAATCATCTGTCCGGGCCGGGTGTTCCGGCGCGATGACGACGATGCGACCCACTCGTTCCAGTTCCATCAAATTGAAGGACTTGTCGTCGGCAAAAACATCCGCATGAGCGACCTCAAGGGCACGCTGTTGGAATTCACGCGCAAAATGTTCGGGCCGAACACGCAAATCCGCCTGCGTCCGAGCTTCTTCCCGTTCACGGAGCCCAGCGTCGAGGTGGACGTAACGTGCATGAAATGCGGCGGCAGCGGCTGCCGGGTGTGCAAGCACACCGGATGGCTGGAGATTCTTGGCAGCGGCATGGTGCACCCGCGCGTGCTGGAGATGAGCGGGTACGATCCCGAGCAGTACAGCGGTTTTGCGTTCGGGATGGGTATGGAACGGATCGCGATGCTGAAATACGGGGTGGACGACATCCGTTATTTCTATAACAACGACGGGCGTTTCCTGCAGCAGTTTGCCAGAGTTTAATTTTTGGAAGAGGGAAGGGAATTACGATGAAAGTATCAACCGAATGGTTGTCCGATTATATATCGCTGGACGGAGTCGACATCGAGGAATTGGCGGAGCAAATCACGCGCTCGGGTATTGAGATCGATTCCGTTGAAAACCGCAACAAAGGCGTATCGAACGTAGTTGTCGGTTATGTCAAAAGCAAGGAAAAGCATCCGGATGCCGACAAGCTGAACGTCTGCATCGTTGATGCCGGGCAGGACGAGGAACTGCAGATCGTCTGCGGGGCGAAAAACGTCGCCGCCGGCCAGAAGGTGCCGGTAGCGCTCGTCGGCGCCAAGCTGCCGGGCGGGATTGAGATCAAAAAGGCGAAGCTGCGCGGCGTCCCTTCGCAGGGGATGATCTGCTCCGCGAAAGAGCTGGGCCTGAACGACAAGCTGCTGCCGAAGGAGCAGCAGGAAGGCATCCTCGTGCTTCCGGAGGACGCCAAGATCGGTACGCCGATCGCGGGGCTGCTGGGCCTGAACGATCAAGTGCTCGATTTCGATCTCACCCCGAACCGTTCCGACTGCCTGAGCATGCTGGGCGCCGCTTATGAAGTCGGTGCGATTCTGGGCCGCGACGTGAAGCTGCCGAAGCCGGAAAAGGAGCTGATTGAGTTCGCCCAGCCGGCCGAGGAGCGGATCGCCGTCAAAGTCGAGGCTTCCGAGCTGTGCAGCCGCTATGCCGTCCGCTACATTTCCGGCGTTAAAATCGGCCCGTCCCCGCTGTGGATGCAAAACCGGCTGATGGCTGCCGGCATCCGTCCGATCAGCAACGTCGTGGACATTACCAACTACGTCATGCTGGAGTACGGACAACCGCTGCACGCTTTTGACGCCGACAAAATCGCCGGCGGGCAAATCGGCGTCCGCCAGTCGCGGGAGGGCGAAAAGCTGGTGACCCTGGACGGCCAGGAACGCGAACTGGAACCCGGAGCGCTGCTTATCGTGGACGGCGACGATAAGCCGGCAGGTCTCGCCGGCGTAATGGGAGGCCTCGACTCGGAGGTCACGGACCGGACGGTCAACATTGTGCTGGAGTCGGCGAAATTCGACGGCGGGGCGGTGCGGAAGACGTCCCGCGCGCTGGGGCTCCGCTCGGAAGCTTCGCAACGCTTCGAGAAAGAGGTCGACCCCTCCGCCGTCATTCCCGCGTTGAACCGCGCCGCCGAGCTGATGGCCAAATACGCCGAAGGCAACGTTTGCAAAGGGATCGTAGAGGTCGTGAACCGTGAGCCGCAGGAACAGGTGATTACTTTGTCGCTTGGCAAGCTGAACGATTACCTGGGAACGGACATCTCCACACTGGAGACGAAAACGATTCTGACCCGGCTTGGCTTCGCCAGCGCCGACTTGACCGAAAACGCTCTGGAAGTGCGGATTCCGACCCGGCGGGGCGACATCACCCGGGATGTGGATTTAATCGAAGAGGTGGCGCGGCTTTACGGCTACGACAACATTCCGACCACGCTGATCGAGGGGCCGACCACGGCCGGGGGCTACACGAAGCCGCAGGCGCTGCGGCGGGCGATCCGCGGCCTGCTGGTCCATGGCGGCTGGCAGGAAGTGCTCGGCTACTCCTTTATCCGGGCGGGGGCGGCCCGGAAGTTTCCGCAGCTTGGCGGGGGCGGCCACGAGGTTAAGCTGGCGATGCCGATGAGCGAGGACCGCAGCACCTTGCGGAGCAGCCTGTTGCCGGGAATGATCGATATCGCCGTATATAACCGCAACCGCAAGCAGGAAAATCTGGCGCTGTTCGAAATCGGCGGCGTATTCGTGACCGAGGAAGCGAAGCTGACGAAGCAGCCGGACGAAGTGCCTGCGCTCGGTCTGCTGCTGGCCGGCGAGCGCGAGCCGAAGCGCTGGAACGCGCCGGCCGAGCAGGTTGATTTCTTCGATCTCAAAGGCGCGCTGGAAAGTCTGTTCGATTACCTAGGGCTGGGCGGCCGCGTGAGCTATGCGGCGGATCGGCCGCAAGGCTTCCATCCGGGGCGTTCGGCTTCCGTTTATTTGCAGACAGAGGGCGGAAAACGCTGGATCGGCTCGCTGGGACAGGTTCATCCGGAGCTCCAGCGGGAACTGGATCTGGACGATACGTATGTGGCCGAACTGCTGCTGAAGCCGATTTACGAATATGCCGGTGAACCGGTCGTATACCGCGAATTGCCACGCTTCCCGGCGATGCAACGGGATATCGCCGTCGTCGTCGCGGCCGATGTCGAAGCCGGCGCGCTGATCGCCGAAATCCGGCAAACCGCAGGCGAGCTGCTGGAAGACGTGCAGGTGTTTGACGTATTTACCGGTTCCAAACTGGGCGAAGGCAAAAAGAGCGTGGCGTTGTCCCTGGTGTACCGTCACAAGGAGCGGACGTTGACCGACGAAGAGGTGACGGCGGTCCATGATCGGGTCGTGGCCGGACTTGCGCAAACTTTTGCCGCCGAACTGAGAAAATAGCAGGAATTGGGCAAAGTCACATCGAATCCATTGTTAGATAACCGATTCGATGTGACTTTCGTTTAATTTATAAAAGACATCTTAGATCTAAGCCCAGGACCGAAGGAGGCACATAGTTTTGAGTAACCAAAGCCGAATTAGCGTGAGTGTGGAAATATACGGCACTTCTTATAAAATCGTAGGCAGCAGCACGGAGTACATGAAGCAGGTGGCCCGCCGCGTAGACGAGCTGATGCACAGCATTGCCCAGGCCTATCCTCATCTCGATATATCGCGTTTGGCGGTGCTCGCGGCGGTTCGGATGGCTGAAGAGGCGGTCAAAACGGAGCAGTTGCAAAACGAGCTGCAGAATGCCAAGCAGGAGAAAGCCGTGATCGCGCAGGAGAACTCCGCGCTGCAGGGACTTCATGCCAAGCAGGAGGATATGTACAAGGCGCTGCAGGAGGAACATCGCAGGCTGAAGGAGGAGAAGCAGCAGCTGGCCGACCAGGCGGAGAAGCTGGAGGCGGCGCTGCAGGCGCACGATGGCGAAGCGCGCAAGCACAAGGGCCGGATCCAGGAGCTGGAGCGGCAATTAAACGAGCAGCGGGGCAGCAACTCGCAGCTTCAGGCCAAATTGCGCCAGACCGAACAGCTGACGGTAAAGGAGAAGGAAGAGCGCGAGAAGCTGCAGAAGCAGCTAAGCGAAACGCTGCAGCGGGAGCAGTCCGCCAAAGCGGCCGAACAGCGGGCCGCGCAGAACGGGGCCAAGCTGGAGGAACAGGTGAAACGGCTGAAGGATATGCTCCAGATCGCCGAAGGAAAGGCGCAAAAGCTGCAGCAGGAGCTGCAGGAAGCGCGCCAGGCGGGCGAAGCGAAAGCGCAAGAGCTGGAGCGGGAGCTGCAGGAAGCGCGTGAGGCAAGCGAAGCGAAGGCCCGGGAGCTGCAGGAAGCGCGTCAGGCAAGCGAAGCGAAAGCGCGGGAGCTGCAGGAAGCGCGTCAAGCGGGCGAAGCGAAAGCCCGGGAGCTGCAGGAAGCGCGTCAGGCAAGCGAAGCGAAAGCGCGGGAGCTGCAGGAAGCGCGTCAGGCGGGCGAAGCGAAAGCGCGGGAGCTGCAGGAAGCGCGTCAAGCAAGCGAGGCCAAAGCCCAGAAGCTACAGCAGCAGCTGCAGGAGGCGCGCGCACAGCAGGACAAGCTGCGTGCGGAAATCGCCGCCGCCGTGCAGAACGAAAAGTCGTGGCAGAAGCTGGCCGATAAACGCGGCGACGAGCTTAGCCGTCTGGAAATCAGCTTGCTGGAAGCGGAAGGCCGCGGGGAACAGCTGGAAGAACAGCTCCGTTCTTCGGCCGCGGATCTGGCGAGCGTCCGCGAGCGGCTGCAAGCGGAAGAGGAAAATGCGCGCGTGTTGGCGGACGAATTGGATTTGCTGCGCCGGCAGCTTGAGGAGGCTTCCCGCGAACGGGAGACGGCGCTCCTGACGGCAAGCTCGGCCGAGGAAGAGAAACAGCGGATGGCGGCGGAGCTCAGCCGCCTGCACGACCGGCTGCAGGATATGAACGCGGAGCTGCAGGAGCATGCCGAACGGGCAGAGCGGCTTGCGCAGCTCCGGGAAGCTGCGGAAAAGCGGGAACAGGAACTCATGGAGCAGTGGGCCTCCGCCGAGGGCGAGCTTGAGGCGTTGCGCGGGAAGGAAGCCGAGCTGCTGCGCCAGCTGGACGAGTGGCAGCAGGAGAGCGCGGCCGGCAGCGAGCGCGTGATCCAGTTGTCGGGCGATTACCAGCAGTTGGAGGAAGAAAAGCAGCGGCTTGCCGAAGAACTCCGGCAAATTTCCGAGCATTACGAAATCATTTCGCATGAATACCGGCTGCTTAAGGTAGAACGCGAAGCCGAACGCGAGACGTTTGAGCGGCGGGAAGAGGAACACCGCCGGCTGCAGGAGGATTATGCGAAGCTGCAAACGGAATTCAACGAATGGATCGAACTGATCGAGCAGGACCAGTCCTGATATTTTTAAACGTACCGCCAACAGCAAGAGCCCCGGCATACGGCCGCGGGCTCCTGCTGTTTTTCGGTTATTCGACGATGATTTTGGAAATCATCGAGCTATGTCCGGAGCCGCACATAACGGAGCAGGACATTTCATATTCCCCGGCTTCCTTCGGGATGATGACGGCGGAATCGTTTTTGCGGTCAAGCTGCAGCTTCAAACCGGGGACGAGTACGCCGTGATTGCCGGAGGCGTTTTTGAACACGATTTTGACCGGTACGTCTTTTTTTAGATGGTATTCGGCTTGGTCAAACTGATAATTGGACGCTTCGATCACGAGTTCGGCTTCGGGCTGAATATTGCTTTCGGCCGCGCTACCGTTTCCGGCGGAGCTTCCGCCGCCGCAGGCGGATAAAACCAAAAGCATAATAGCGGATGCAAATAAAGCAATGCCTTTCTTCACAGTCATCCCCCCGCATTTCAAATATTTTTGTGACAATTTTAAGAATATCATATCGTATTTTGCGGGAGTACAACGGGGACAGGTTTGAATAATTATTGAACAAATGAAAAGCGGCCGCCCTGAGCAGCTGGATGCTGCATAAGGACGACCGCATTTTCTGCTCCGCCATGAACGGGTTTAGGGCATCAACGGGTTGCTCTGTCTTTGTTTCTGCCTGCTTCAAATGGCGTAGACACCGGGATGAACAGGTCGATAATCCCGATCACGAGGGCGGCAAGCAGCGCCCCGATGATGGAGACGGAAACGCCGGAAATAATGAACTGAGCAAGCCAGATCACAAGCGCACTCGTTAGAAAACCGACGATTCCGCGCCCGAACGGGGTAACCCGCTTCCCGAAAATGCCTTCAATGGCCCATCCGAGAAGGGCGATTACGAGAGCCAGCAGCAAAGCGCTGCCGAATCCGCCGATACTGAATTGCGGTACAAGCCATCCCACCACGAGCAATACAATGGCGGAGACGATGAATCGCACGACGTGTCCCAGAAATTGCATTGGCACATAGCCTCCTTTTAATTGGTAAGTACGTTTGGCTATACGTAATTATCATGTTCCGCAATACGGCATCTTATGTGTGCGGCTTCGTAAAATAGCGAAAAATGAGCGGTTTCGGTTATAATGGGATCATAGCCCGAGGGGAGTTGTGAATGTTCTTGGACGAAAAAATTTTTAAAACGATGGAATATCGAAAAATCATAGATCAGCTGATCCATTTTGCGCAAACGCCGATGGGAAAACAAGCGGCGGAGTCGCTTGCTCCCGTCAGCGACCTGGAGGACGTCAAACGGCTGCTGCAGGCGACGGACGAAGCGTTTAACGTGGACCGGCTAAAGGGGGCGCCCGGGTTTGGCGGCATCGTCGATATAACGCCGGCGGTAAAGCGGGCGCGCATCGGCGGAACGCTGAATCCGCACGAGCTGTTTGGCGTGGCGACGACGCTGGAGGGTTCCCGCAGAGTCAAAAAATACATTGCGGCCGTGCATGAGGAGCACGAGGTGGAGCTGCTGTTTGTGCTGAGCGATGCCTTGAGCGACCAGAAGCCGCTTGAGGATGCGATCAAGCGCTGCATCGACGAAAGCGGCGAGGTGCTGGATTCCGCCAGCCCGGAGCTGGCGCAAATCCGCCGCGAGCTGCGCGGAGGCGAGGTGCGCATCCGGGAGAAGCTGGACGCAATGATCCGCTCCTCTTCCGTGGCCAAAATGCTGCAGGATCAGCTCATCACGATCCGGGGCGACCGCTTCGTCATTCCGGTAAAAGCCGAGTACCGGTCCCACTTCGGCGGCATCGTGCACGATCAGTCGGGGTCGGGGGCCACGCTGTTTATCGAGCCCGAGTCGATCGTGGCCATGAACAACAAGCTGCGGGAAACCCGGCTGAAGGAAGAGCGGGAAATCGAAGTGATTCTGCAGAAGCTGACGGCCGCCGTCGGTGATCAAGCAGAGTTGCTGCTGTATGACTCAGATGTGCTGGGGCAGCTTGATTTTATTTTTGCCAAAGCCCGGTTGGCGCGGGAGATGAAGGCGACGCTGCCGCGAATGAACGACCGCGGCTTCCTGAAGCTCAAGAAAGGGCGTCACCCGCTTATTGCTGCGGATAAAGTCGTACCGACCGATGTGGAGCTCGGCAACCAATATACGACCATCATCGTGACCGGACCCAATACCGGCGGGAAGACCGTCACCTTGAAGACGATCGGCCTGCTCAGCCTGATGGCGATGTCCGGCTTGTTCGTCCCGGCGGAGGACGGCAGCCAGCTTTGCGTTTTCGACGCGATTTACGCCGATATCGGGGATGAGCAGAGCATCGAGCAAAGTCTCAGTACGTTCTCCAGCCACATGACGAATATCATTTCCATTTTGAGGAAAATGACACCCAAAAGCCTTGTGCTGCTGGACGAACTTGGAGCGGGCACCGACCCGGCGGAAGGATCGGCGCTGGCCGTGGCGATTTTGGAGCATATCCACGGTTTGGGCTGCCGCATGGTGGCGACGACGCATTACAGCGAGCTGAAGGCTTACGCATATGAACGAAAAGGCGTTATTAACGCCAGCATGGAATTCGACGTCAATACGCTGAGCCCGACTTACCGTTTGCTGGTCGGCGTGCCCGGACGCAGCAACGCGTTTGCCATCGCCGAGCGGCTGGGGCTGCCGGAGAAGATCCTGGAGTATGCCCGCGGTGAAGTGAAGGAAGAAGACCTGCGGGTCGAAAACATGATCGCTTCCCTGGAGGAAAACCGGCTTGGCGCCGAGCAGGAGCGGGAGTCCGCGGAGAAGCTGCGGCGCGAGCTCGAGGCTTTGCGCACCCGCCATGCGGCGGAGCTGGAGAAGCTGGAACAGCAAAGGGACAAACATCTCGAGAGAGCGGAGGCGGATGCCGCGGCGATCGTTGCCAAAGCGCGCGAGGAAGCCGAGCGGATCATCGCCGATTTGCGCAAATTGGCCCAGGAGGAAGGAGCCGCCGTCAAGGAGCACAAGCTGATCGCGGCCCGCAAACAGCTGGATGAGGCCGAGCCGCAGCAGCGGAAAAAAACCGCGGCCGGACGCAAGGCGGCCAAGCCGCCCCGGCAAATCGAACCCGGCGATGAAGTGATGGTGTACAGTCTGAACCAAAAGGGCCATGTCGTTGAGCTTGCCGGCAGCAGGGAGGCCGTGGTTCAGCTTGGCATTATGAAGATGAAGGTGAGCCTGGACGACATGGAGCTGATCGCTCAGGCTCCGGCCAGCAAGCCGGCGCAGCGCACGGTGACGAATGTCAAGCGGTCGCGGGACGATCAGGTCCGCAGCGAGCTTGATTTGCGCGGGGCCAACCTGGAGGAGGCGCTGATCGAGGTCGACCGGTTTATCGACGAGGCGTATCTGGCGAATTTGGGTCAAATCTATATCATCCACGGCAAAGGCACTGGGGTTCTGCGCACGGGAATCTCCGACTATTTGCGTAAACATAAGCATATCAAAAGCTACCGGCTCGGCAATTACGGCGAAGGCGGTGCGGGAGTGACGGTTGCGGAGCTGAAATAACGTAAGAGGAGAGGGAAAACGTGAAGGAGAACATCGATCCGCTGCTGGAGCAGCCGCTGGGGCTTATAATCGGTTATTTTTCCGTGGCGGTTGTGGAGTTGATCGTTTTTCTTTCCTGCTTTGAATCGTTGACCAAATACCGCTGCTGGCAGGAAATCAAGCGCGGGAATATGGCTGCTTCGCTGGCGACCGGCGGAAAAATTTTCGGGCTGTGCAACGTGATCCGGTTTGCCGCCAAGCAGCCGTCCATTTACGACTTTATGATCTGGTCGTCGGTCGGCTCGCTGCTGCTTTTTGCAGCTTACCTGTTATTTCAGTTCTGGACGCCGGTGTTCCGGCTCGACCGGGAAATCGCCGAAGGAAACACGAGCGTTGGTTTTATTTCCATGGCCGTTTCCGTTTCGGTGTCCTTTTTGATCGGAGCTTGTATAGGCTAGTTTAGGGGGAGTAGAGCGGAAGTGAAAAATTTGGTCCGGATCTTGTTTGTTGCGTCGATCCTGTTTTTGGCAGCAGGTATTATTTATTTATGGAACGCTTAATACACGTTGAAAGGACGAACATCGATGGAAACGACGATTTGCCCATGGTGTCAAACCGAAATCGTATGGGACGAAGAACTGGGGCCGGAGGAAGAATGCCCCTATTGCCATAATGAACTAAAGGGCTACCGGACGCTCAGCATTACCCTCGGCGGTGAAGACGAGTTTGAGGACGAATACGAGGACCATCCTTTTGGCGACCGTAAACCCGGGCATCATCAGGATCACGATTATGACCATGATGAACACGATCACGATCGTAACCATAAAGATGACCATGACCATGATTATGCGCACGACCGTGACCATGGCCATCATCAAGGGCATGATCACGGGGATGAGGACGACTACTGGGACGACGAACACGGCGGGCATCTTAGCGCGGTGCGCCGGCTGGAGGCCTTTACCGCCTCCGGCGGGGATTTGCTGGCGTACGAGACCGGCGTGGAGAAGCTGCTCGACCATCAGGACGAGGTTCCGGAGTGTCCTCATTGCCGGGAGTACATGATTTATGCCGGCCAGCAGGAGCTTGCGCCCGGCAGTCTGGACGCTCCGATTCCGACCGGCCTGAAACGGCCTTTGCTGCAGGCGCCGGTCAAGCTGAACGTGTACATCTGCTCCGCCTGCTTCCATGTCAGCCGCTTCTTATCCGAGGACGACCGGATTTCTTTTATCCGCACGGTGAGCGGGGAAGATGAGACATCCAACAAATGATTCATCTGTAAAAAAGACGCCGCTTGGTCACTAGCGTTGCATTAAATCTGACAAGATACATTTTCTAGCCACACCAATATTCTAACGGTTGCCACAAGCGTTATTTGTTTCAAAAACGTTGATTTCAAATTCTAACGGTTGCCATAGCGTTTATTTCACTGAAAACCGGCTTAGTTTGCTTAGATTCAGGCAAATAACGGCGATCACAACCTTTAGAGTTTTGAAAAAGGCTTTTTTCGCAAATTAGCCGCTGTTACAACCGTTAGATTTCCGGCGGGCGCTTTATCGGCTTGAAAACATGATCATTTCCCCAGAGTTAATGCAACGCTAGTACCGCTTGGGCGTCTTTTTTGGATTTTACAGAACATAATCGATTACTTTAAATACGCGGCCCGTGCCTCTTCAAAAATGATTTGGAGTTTTTCTTGAGTCTCTTCGCTTCCTTGAAACTGGACATCAGGTATGCTGTCGACCAGTCCGTTCACTTTTGCTGTTGGCACCTTTCCAAAGTAAACCCCTTGAATCACATTAACTCCCGGTTCCGTCTTACTCGGCCGTAAAAATAATAAGTATTCTTCATCGTTATTCATTAACTGGTAACCCATTGTGCTGTAAATCATATCCTTGCCGGTTGCGGCATTCTCTTGAACAATCATCGTATCACTATTGTTCAATGCGCTGTCGGTTTCATTTTTCAATACTTCGCTAATAGCAAAGTTGGACAAGGTACATCAAAAACGCTATTAATTTCGGCTCAAAACCGAGATCAGTGCTTGACAAAATGAATTATGACTTTGGCTCTGAGGTGGCTGTCTGCGTTCGTGTCCTGGTATCCCTGCATGCTGCTTTGCACGATTATCCCTTTTGTTCAGAGGGTAGAGGGTCGGGGCTAATCAAACCTATTTTCTTGTCCTGGATTTATCTTCCACTCTGCTTCCGGATCAAATGGGATAATCGTGCAAAGCGTCCGGACAGCGGATGTTGATCTGCCGATATTTCTTGCCACGATCGGTTATCGGCCTCCCTGTCAAACGCTGATTATTAGGTTGAGCCTTAATTTCTTCTGCGAAATTCTCATTACCGTGCATCGATGTATTCAATGAAAGCTGCTATCGCTGTTTAACGGTATTCCATTTCTTCGCTATTCTTACGGCGCGGCCATTCGGAGTTATCGCATAATCCCGATTTAACACAACCCCGGCCTGCCCATAAAAAAAATCTCATGCTTCCTCCAGTTTTGGGCATCTTACAAAGTGCGTATTCAAAAAGGCGGGTTTAGAGCAACGGACTTTTTGGACAACCTCTGCAAGAGTAACTTTTTTGACGGCTGGAGGAACGAATCATGAGTAAACACCGCAAAAGCCTGAACGGCCAATCAATCCTGCTGCTGGCGGTCAACGGACTGTTTGTGCTGGCCGGAGCCTTATCGGGGACATTTCTCAATGTGTACATTTGGAAGATGAAGCAGGATCTCCCCCTAATCGGTTGGTTTACGTTTTCCCAGCAACTGGCGCTTGGCCTTACGTTTTGGATTGCCGGCAAATGGGTCAAGGAGCGCGACAAAATGATTTTTCTGCGGCTTGGCATCATCGTATCCGGCTTGTTTTATTTGCTGGTGCTCTGGGCGGGGAAACACGCGGTCGATTACATCTGGCCGTTAGGTTTACTGTACGGCACCGGATCAGGCTTGTTCTGGCTGGCCTTCAACGTCGTATATTTCGAAGTGACCGATGTGAAGACACGGGATTTGTTTAACGGCTGGGTTGGAGTGTTGGGATCGGTGATCGGCATTTTTGGACCCTGGATCTCCGGCTGGCTGATTACGGTCAAGCACGGCGTAGCGGGGTATCGGCTTATTTTTACAATTTCCCTTGTTGTATACGGCATTGGCATATTGCTTAGCTTTTGGCTTAAAAAAAGAAAACGGGGAGGTCCTTACGACTGGCTCGCTCCGGTACGTAAATGGCAGCACGGCAGCCCATGGCGTCAAGCCGCTCCCGCGTCGGCGGCCCATGGTTTGCGCGAAGGCGTGTTCACTTTCATTACTAATTTGCTCGTCTTTATCAGCACGTCGGCCGAATGGCGGATCGGGCAGTTTTCGTTGGTTACTTCGCTGGTATCGCTCGTCAGCTATTGGGCGGTCGGGAAATGGTTGAAGCTGAAATTCCGCTATTACGGGATGCTGATTGGCGCTGTATTGATTACGCTCGTCATCGGTCCGTTGCTGTGGAAGGTGAATTATGGCGCGTTGATGTTTATGGGCATCGGCACCGCCCTGTTTTTGCCCCTGTACCTCATCCCCGTCGTTTCTTCGGTATTCGATTTGATCGGCAATAGCCCGGAAAACGTGGAGCAGCGCGTCGAGCTCGTCGTCCTGCGGGAGCTGAGCATCACGGTGGGGCGCCTGGCCGGAACGCTATTGTTTATCGTTATTTATTCGCTATATCCGCGTATGAGCACGATTACGTGGTTGATGTTCGGTTTGGGGGCGACGCCGATCCTTAGCTGGCTGGCGCTGCGCAAACAGCTGAAAAAGGCACCTACGCCTTCGGAGCCCGGCGGCCGCCGCAAAAAAGCAATCAAGCCCGTTAGAGCCTAATGCCGAAAAAGGAACGAAGACATCCATTCCATGCGCAACCGTCCAGTTCCGGGAAGCTTACCTAGAATGGACGGTTTTTCTATGCAGGAGCCTAAATTTCATGTAATATAAGTATTAAATTTAGATTCCGAATCACTGGATTGATGCGGTGAAGCGGAAGCATCGCTGGAGGATGAGGGATGAAACAACTAAGCGAATTGAAGCTGAAGGTGCTGGACCTCCTGAAAGAGGACGCCCGCCGTGATGCGAATCTGCTGGCGACCCTGATCGGGGTTCCGGTAAAGGAAGTGGCGGAAGCGATCAGGGAGCTGGAAGATGACCATGTGATCGTCAAATACGCGACGGTGATCAATTCCAGCAAGCTGGACGACGAAAAGGTAACGGCTTTGATTGAAGTTCAAATCACGCCCGAACGGGGACGCGGGTTTGAAGCGATCGCGGAGCGGGTTTATTTGTTCCCTCAGGTCAAATCCGTCTATTTGATGTCCGGCGCGTACGATTTGCTGGTCGAGGTGGAGGGCCGCAACCTGAAAGAGGTGGCCAGCTTCGTGTCGGAAAAGTTGTCGACGCTGGAGTCCGTGTTATCGACCAAAACCCATTTTATTCTCAAAAAATACAAACAAGACGGCGTCATCTTCGAAGATCCGGAAGAAGACCGCCGTTTGATGATTTCTCCGTAAAGGAAGTAATGTTATGAGCGTTAATTCACAGCAAGCAGAGCAGGCAGGACCAACGATGACTTCATATTTGGCTCCCCGGGTCCGGGAGATTCAGCCTTCCGGCATCCGCCGTTTTTTCGACCTGGCCAGCGGGAGCAAGGATATCATTACTTTAGGCGTAGGTGAGCCGGATTTTATCACGCCGTGGCATGTGCGGGAAGCTTGCGTGTATTCGCTGGAGCGCGGGTACACGAGCTATACGTCCAACGCCGGCACGCCCGAGCTCAGGGAAGCGATCGCGGAGTATTTATATTCCAGTTATGACGTCAAGTATAACCCGAAGGATGAAATTATCGTTACGGTGGGCGCAAGCGAAGCGATCGACCTCGCCCTCCGGGCGCTGATCGAACCGGGGGACGAGATCCTCGTTCCGGTTCCTTGTTACATCTCCTATTCGCCGATCGTTACGATCGGGGGAGGGATTCCGGTAGAAATCGAAACCTACGCGGGCGACAATTTCAAATTGAAGGCCGAGCACCTAAAGGCTAAAATCACGCCGAAGTCGAAAGTGCTGATTTTGAACTATCCGAGCAATCCGACGGGCGGGATTATGACGTACGAGGATTGGCTTCCGATCGCCAAAGTGGTGGAGGAGCACGATCTGATCGTTATTTCGGATGAGATCTACTCGGAACTGACGTACGGTCAAAAACACGTCAGCTTCGCATCGATTCCGGGCATGAAGGACCGGACGATCCTCGTCAACGGTTTTTCCAAGGCGTTTGCCATGACCGGCTGGCGGATGGGATATGCCTGCGGCCATCCGGATTTAATATACGCCATGCTCAAAATTCACCAGTACACAGTGATGTGCGCTCCTGTCATGGGGCAAGTCGCGGCCCTGGAAGCCCTCCGAAACGGACTTGAGGAAAAAGACCAGATGATCGAATCCTACAACCAGCGGCGCAGATTGATCGTTCAAGGGCTGCGGGACATCGGTTTGAGTTGTCATGAACCGCAGGGCGCGTTTTATGCCTTCCCGAGCATCGAATCGACGGGGCTGACGTCGGACGAATTCGCGCAGCGCCTGCTGATCGAAGCCAAGGTTGCGGCGGTGCCCGGGAATGTGTTTGGGGCTGGAGGCGAAGGTTTTCTTCGCTGTTCCTATGCAACGGGAGTCAGCCAAATCAATGAGGCATTGCATCGGATGGGAGAGTTTGTCCACAAACTGAAGCAAGGCTAGAAAAAAATCCCTGCAGAAATGGTGTTAATTAACATTTCTTTCATTTTTTAATTGATTATTGTCATAAGGACATGGTATAATTCGATTTTGGAAGAAGGTTTTAGTTTCTCAGGGAGGGATTTCTTTTGCGCAGTGGTGGATACAACCTGCCATTCGATAACATGATAATCGCCGAAGGCAATGATACGAATCAGTGGATGGACGAAGAAGATCGGGCGAATTCACCACAAGCTGTAACGTTAGAAGATGAAATTCATCTGCTGCGCAGTAAAATGGAGAAGATCTTTTTACAGGAGAAGTCCTTTACTTCGGATGTCGTGATCGAAATCAGCAGTTTGCTTGATTTGAAAATCAATGAGTTTATGAAAACCCATAAAAAAGTAAAAAATGGTTAGCCGCTTGCGGCTTCGAAGGGGATCCCGGGGGATCTCCTTCTTTTGCTGTTTGGTATCCTAGAATGTACGTTGAAGGAAACCAGGCTGCCCTTGGAAACTGTTGCGAAAGACATAAGGGCAGGAAATGTCGTTATTTCGGCGATATGCGTCCATCTGAGGGAAATAGAGGACATTTATGTCTTTATTTTCTCGAATCGCCAGTAAATACCGGGAATCTGAACCATTTATGGAAAAATAAAAACATAAAATGCCGCTAAGGGTGACGAACATGGCTGGCTCCGGATCATAAGAACACAAATTGGCGCTATTTTGGAGGCCATCCGGCTTGTCTTCGTCGTTCCAGCAGCCGGCTGTCTAGCGCCGAATTCTAGATTGAGCCATAAATTGCCGCTGCTTTAGGCGACAGGGTTCCCACACTTAATGGATGGGCCTCTGCATAACCTCCGTTCTCTGGCGGTTTTTGTTGTGGTATCATGGAAGATGGCAAGTTCCGATAGAACGGCTGACCTATATGCGAGACTTATATGCGATATCTATATGTGAGACCTATATTCGAGATCTATATGCGGCTCGAAGCGAGTGGGAGGAGTACCAATGCCAATTTACACGCGTACCGGAGACCAAGGGCAAACCTCGGTCATCGGGGGCAGAGTGGACAAAGATGACGACCGGATTGAAGCTTACGGAACGATCGATGAACTGAACAGCTTTGTCGGGGTAGCGGCGAGTTTGGCTGGACCGGAGCTGTTTTCCGATTTGCGGGAACAACTGGTGGAGATTCAGCAGGAACTGTTCGACTGCGGTTCGGATCTGGCTTATGTCAAGCTGTCCGAAAGCCGCTATAAAGTGGGGGCGCAGCTGGCGGAACGGCTGGAAACGTGGATCGACCGGTACGAAGCGGAAAATCCGCCGCTGGAAAGGTTCATCCTTCCGGGCGGAACCGAATTGGCTTCGGCCTTGCATGTTTGCCGTACCGTCTGCCGCCGGGCGGAACGACGCGCGGTCACCTTAAGCCGCCACACGGAAGTGAATCCGCATGTGTTAACCTACTTAAACCGGCTGTCCGATTATTTCTTCGCGGCGGCCCGCACCGCCAATGCCCGGCAGCACGTTTCCGACATCGAATACGCGCGCGGCAGGAAGGTGTTCGGCAACAAGTCATGACCGAATATTACGATCCGATCACCTATCATGTCACCGAACGCGAGGACGGCTGGCAGATCAAAAGCGTGCTGCAGCGCCGGCTGGGCGTATCCCGCAAACTGCTGTCCAAAATCAAGCTGACCGAGCGCGGGGTGCAGCTTAACGGCGAAAGAGTTTACATCAGCGTGCCGGTCAAAGCCGGCGATACGGTTTCAATCACACTGGAAAAAGAAACGTCAGAGGATATTTTGCCGGAGCCGCTGCCTCTTGACATCGTTTATGAAGATAAGGCATTGCTTGTGGTGAACAAGGCGGCCGGCGTGATCGTGCACCCGACGCATGGCCATTATACCGGTACGCTGGCTAACGGTGTTGTGCATTACTGGCGGGAAAAAGGCGAAAAATTCCGGTTCCGCCCGGTGCACCGGCTGGATCAGGAAACAAGCGGACTGCTGGCGATTGCCAAAAATGCCTACGTGCACCAGCATATCTCCGAGCAGTTGATCGCCGGGCAGGTGACGAAGAAATACACTGCGCTTGTGCACGGATGGCCGGCGGAGCCGGAGGGGATGATCGACGGGCCGATCGACCGCGATCCGGCCGAGCCGCACCGGCGGATCGTCACGGAGAGCGGTTATCCGGCGCAAACCTATTACAAGGTGCTTGATGGCCGGAAGGCGGGCTCATTGGTGGAGCTCCGGCTCGGGACGGGGCGGACGCATCAAATCCGCGTCCACATGACCTCGATCGGCCATCCGCTGATCGGCGACAAATTTTATCGGATGCCGGGGTTGGGCTTGCTCGGACCAGAGGAGCGGGAGGCCGTGCTTTGGTGGGACGAAGCCATCGGCCGGCAGGCGCTGCACGCCTCGGAACTGGGCTTTGTTCATCCGCTTACGGGCGAGCCGCTCCATTTCACGCTGCCGCTGCCTGCGGATATGCAGGCGCTGTACGATCTTTTGCGAAACGGAAGGGGAAGTTCAATATGAGCAAATTATTGGTTTATCAATATCCGCCATGCGGCACATGCCGCAAAGCGATTAAATGGCTGGAGTCCAAAGGCCACGAGCTTGACTTGCGGCACATCAAGGAGAGTCCGCCAAACGAGGCCGAGCTGTCCGCGTTGGTGGAACAGAGCGGTTTGGAATTGAAGAAGTTTTTTAATACGAGCGGCGAGGTTTATAAAGAATTGGGGCTTAAGGACAAGCTGTCCGGCATGTCCAGGGAAGAGCAGATAACGCTGCTGTCTTCGAACGGCATGCTGATAAAGCGGCCGATCGTCACGGACGGAAAAACGGTCACGGTCGGGTACAAGGAAGAACAATACGAGCAGGTATGGGGCAAATAGCTCCATGCTTTTGAGGAAGGCGGTTTATATTTTTCATGAGCGAACATAAAATTCTTGTGGTTGACGGTATGGCCTTGCTTTTTAGAGCCTACTTTGCTCAGTCCTACAGTGCCAGACGTCTGGCGGACGGTACCCCGACCAATGCGATTTACGGATTCCTGCAATATTTGTTCGACGCGGTCAATACGTTTAGCCCTACGCACGTCCTATGCTGTTGGGATATGGGCAGCAAAACGTTCCGAAATGAGCTTCACGCGGATTATAAAGCGAATCGTCCCGAGGCTCCGGAAGACCTGGTGCCGCAGTTTTCTTTGGTCAAAGACATTGTAGCGGCGCTCGGCATCCCCAATATCGGACTCGAAGGATACGAAGCGGATGACTGCATCGGCACGGTTTCCAACCGGTTAAGCGGGTTCGGTCATGTTTATGTTCTTACCGGCGATCAGGATATGCTTCAGCTGGTGTCGGAACGCATTCATGTCGTAATCATGAAAAAGGGCAGATCCAATTATGCGGTGTACGACTTGGATTTCTTAAAAGAGGACAAGGGAATTCAGCCGTTCCAGGTGGTCGAGATGAAAGGCCTTACCGGCGACACCAGCGACAACTATCCCGGAGTGAAGGGGATCGGCGAAAAGACGGCGTTAAAGCTGCTGGCCGAATACGAATCCATCGATGGGATTTTGGACAATTTGGAGCATTTGCCGAAGAGCGTTAAAGCCAAAATCGAGGCGGATTTGGACAACCTCCACTTGTCCAGAACGCTCGCCCGGATTAATGTCGAGGTGCCGATCGAATGCTCGCTGGAAGAATGCTTGTGGACGGTGAACCCGGACGATGCGGCGGACTTGTTTGAAAAATACCGGTTTACTTCTTTGTTGAAAATGATTGGTTAGAATCGAAGAGAAACGCTTGTAAGCCATTCCGGCATACGGGATGGCTTCTTTGACATATCAGAAAGTATAATTCCGAGGGAGGAGAAGAGGAAGCAGGGCGCTAAGGGACACCAGAGCCGTTATCTGAGGAAATCGAAGGGTATGCAAAATGTAAACAGATGAATTTATTTATCTCAAATCGTCTTGGATGAACTGGTTTAGAGCGAAACGTTAGACCCTCCTACGCGTCCAAGGTATGGGATTGCGCGGGCAAAGGACCTCGCCAGAGGCGAGGTTTTTCTAACATTCGATAAATGAAAATATCACAGACGTATACTGGGCATCTTCAGTGAGTTCATTATTCTCACTTCAACGAAGGCAGGTTGATAGTAGGGGAAAGTGGGCTTAAATACCGCACTAATGGTAGGAAGCGATAATGCTCCCCTGAGTCATCACTGGCATTTGAGCTCACGCCAGAAATCTAACGGTTGTATCAGGCGCTATTTTGCCAAAAAAGCCCCTTTCTAAATTTTAAAGGTTGTGAGCGTTGTTATCTGCTCTAATCTGAGCCCCAATCGCCGGGTTTTAGCTAAATAAGCGCCATGGCAACCGTTAGAATTTGAAAACGGCGATATTGGAGCAAATAGCGGCTGTGGCAACCGTTAGAATGTGGTGGCGAGAAATTGTATCTTGTCGGATTTAATGCAGGCGCTAGTGCTGAGTCATCCCTATCCATTAAGATTAGCCATCTTCCAATACAAGAAGTTCGCTCAAGCTGATGTTTAAAGTCTTACAAATCACATCAAAGGTGCTGAGATGTACCCTGTCAACTTCTTTGGAACAAAGATGGCTTATGGTATTTGGTCTTAGTCCTGTTAGTCTTGCTAATTCACGCTGAGACATATTGCGTTCAGCTAGAATCTCTTTGAGTTTTACGACAACTGGCAAAATGCCACCAACTTCCGAGTAGAGTTTATCACATAAATTATACGCGTTCTTGTCCGTTATGAAAACATGATTGACTGTATCGCCTAATCGATATACAATAAAATTGTATCCATTAGGCGATACAAAATTCAAGTTAAATATGGAGGTGAGATATCGCAAAAAAACTTGAGCGCCCTTTTTCGGAAAATCCGAAAGAAATCCGCCTTACAAGTACGGCTTACGAAAAATGAGACTGTAAAGCGTAAGATTGAGAAGTTGGATGATCATGAGTAAAAAGGAAGCGGCGCCTCCTCCCAAAAGAAATCGCCACTTCCTCCCCGCAACTGCCTGAAAGGCAGACTGCACATTTAATCTATCATGTGTAAGTCTTTCTTTCAAGGCGTTGCCATCCATACGAAAGGAAGATGAAAATGAAAAGCATGCTGGAAGCATTGTATTGTGGTGAATTTCGCCCGGAAGAGAAGATCGTCCCGAGAGATCCCGAGTTCCGTAGAATAAGAAGAGAGATATCCGAAGCCAAAGGAATGTGGAAAGGGAAACTGTCTACCGATAATTTCAACCAACTTGAAGCGCTGCTCGATTTGCACAGACAGACCGAGTCGATGCAGGCTACATCTTCTTTCGTAAACGGGTTTCAGCTTGGGGCATTAATGATGATGGAAATATACGCGGCTAAGGAAGAATTTCTTTTTGGTTTAAAGTGAATTTTCGGTAACATAAATTTGAAATTTTATGCAATTTACTTCCAACGGACATTTCCGGTCGGACCAGACTATAAAGCGGCAGGAAGCTGCGGTTCTGACCGGAAATTGGTTCATTCGTTTGAGTTAAGAATCGTTTGGCTTTTGTAAAGACGAAACCTTTGTGGCATCAGTCCGTGAAATAAGCGTCGCCAACCACCTGATACAGAAACGTGCGCATTTCTTCGGCTTCTTCTTCGTCCAGGCCGTAGACGTGTTCAAGGTAGCCTTCCTCTTCCAAATCATCCGTACCTAAGATGGCGGTTTTGCCGGATTGCAAATCCGTGACCAGCTTTTTGCCGTAAAAGCGGTTCGTCGTTGTGACGGCGAGATCGAACCGCCGCAGCGAGCCTCCGATAAATGTGACGAAACGGGTCGAGGTATCCTCAGTGCTGTCGGAGAGAAAGTCCAAATCTTTATGCGGGTTCGGTTGGCTCATCATTTATGCCTCCTATGGGTGTAGTTACATCTCTTTTTGGTTAATTATACAGGAAAAGCCGGACTGTTGGAAAAAGGATTAATTTTATATTGACAGCGTTATCTATTGACACTCTCGCCAAACATGGTATGATTAGGAATAACAGTATACGTCTGGAGGAAGCACCTCTCTTGCGATGACCGCAGGAGGGGTGCTTTTTTGCGTTCTGCCATAAACAGGCGGATTCCTCTGCGTAGCTGAAGTTAAAGGAGGAGAAAGCTTATGCGGATCGTGTTTTTGAACAGTTTGGAGAAGAAAAGAAACGGTGCGTTGATGACCGAGGCCCAGGTCTGGATCGGCGAAGAGGAAGGGCAATGGCGGATGGGCTGGAACGAATTGACCGCGGACGGGGAGAAGGAGCATTTATGGTACGAGGGGGCTTCCTGGTCGGAAATGCTTCACGTTTACCGCCATCGTCTGGCGGTCAAGCTGGGGGAGGGATTTCGCCCCGTCATGGAGGGAATCTGGGATGAGAAAGAGCAGCTGAGAGGGCGGGGAATGGCGGCTCAGAAATTGATTTGTTACAGCGAGTTGAATGCAAACGAGCCTATGTACAACGAGCTTTGCGCATGGCGGAGAAAGAAGGCCGCCGCCGACCGGAAAGCGCCCTATCTCATCGCGAGCAATCGGCTGCTGCGCATGATCAGCACATTTTTGCCGCATACGGCCGAGGAACTGCTGCAGCTTCCGGGCGTAGGCGAGAATAAAGCCGCCGAGTTCGGCGCCGAGGTGCTGGATATTACGCAGAAGGCGGAACGAACCCGCGATTTTCCGCTGGATTGGGTGGAGCGGGAGATCGATGATGAGACGTTCCGGTCCTGGCTGTATAAGCAAAAGGAGGTCAAATTCCGCGCGGAGATGGAAAAATTCAGCGTTCGCCGTTCGTTGCTTGAATCCCTGGCCGCAGGTTCAAGCTTAAGCGACATGTGTTCCCGGGCCGGCATCGAGCGGAGGGAGGCGCTGGAGCTGCTTGAATTGTTGGAAAAGGAAGGGTATGATACCGATTCGCTGGTGGATGCCGAGCTGCAGGAGATGCCCGAAGAGGAGCAAATCGCGGTTTGGCAGGCTTACGAGGAACTGGGGGACGCTTTTCTTAAGCCGGTGCTCCAGAAGGTTTACGGCGCCGAAACACCGGAAGGAGCAAATCTCGATTTGCTCTACGAACGGCTGCGCCTGATCCGCCTCCGTTACCGCCGCCACCACGAAAGCGCCCGCCACGCGGGGTGATTGTCTCCATATAAAAAAGCGCCGAACATGGTTTAACTTCCATGTGGGCGCTTTGACCTTCATACCAAAAGAGCGGTGTAACGGGATGGAGAGAAAATTTGAAGCGGGTAGCGCTTGCCTTGCCGCTTCAGTATTGTCTATATAAGTTGAATTAAAGAAGCGTACAGAATAGGCAAGAGGGTTCAATATTCTAAGGAGTACACATTTTAGAATATTGAACCTAGGTGAAATGATTCTGAAGAAACTCAAAGCTTTCTGGAAGAAAGCTGCTTCGGAAGCATACGCTTGGTCGCCTTTGTGAGCGGATTTCTACAATATTTGAATTTATACAATCATAGAAATCCGGGAACAACAGCGATCGTAAGAACATTTCACCCGTCTGCCCCATCTGTGCAATCATTAATTCAACTTATATAGAATCCTAGCGGCAACAGCGTTCGTAGGCCCAAATATTTCTCGTAATCCCGTTCTTCACCGCTCTGCCCCTAAATCCAATCCCGCTTCCGGAAAATATAAAACATGCCCAAACCAAGCACGAGCATAATGCCCAAAACGATAAAATAGCCGTATTGCGAATGGATCTCCGGCATGTTGTCGAAGTTCATCCCGTAGATGCCGGTGATCAGCGTCAGCGGAATGAAAATCGTCGTAATCGCCGTAAACACGCGCATGATTTCGTTGGCCCGGTTGGCGATGGCGGACTGGTAGGCCTCGCGCAAGTTGCCGACCAGCTCGCGGAACGTATCGAAGTTTTCCGAGATCTTCACGGCGTTTTCATAAATGTCGCTGAAATATTTCTGCAGTTGGTCGTCGATCAGCCGCAGATCTTTTTTATTTAAAATATTGATGACTTCTTTTTGCGGGCCAAGCACCTTTTTGAGCCACAAAATTTCGCTTCGCAGCCCGATGATTTCGTTCAGGTGCGAACGTTTCGTATGCATCAGGATGTCTTCCTCAAGCTTTTCGATCTTGACTTCGATCCGGTCGCCGACAATGAAATAATTGTCCACCACGAGGTCGATCAGCAGATACAGAAAACGGTCGGGTTCGCTTACTTCCTGTTCCCATAAAATCGGCTTGACCGCCCGCAGCTCGTTGATTTTCTGCTTGGTCACGGTAATGATGTAATGCCGTCCCAAAAAGATGTTCAGCGCCCGCAGAAAAATCTCTTCGTCATCATAACGGATGCTGTTCACAACAATAAAATAATGGTTGTCGTAGGTCTCGATTTTCGGACGTTGCTCTTCCTCGGTCAGGCAGTCCTCCACAGCCAAATCATGCAGCGAAAACAGCGGCTGCAGCAGCGCCAGATCGTCCACGTCGGCATCGATCCAATAGAAGCCTTCCTCCGGCGGGGTTGTTGTCAGTTCAACGTCCTCTACAGCGGTAAATACGCCTTCTTTAACATGACGGATTTTCATATGCTTTCACTCCCTTTCCCCTGGGGATGAATCCAGGGTTTGCTCTTGGTTGGAGCATAGGAAAGAGACCGCTGCATTCGGCCGCACCGAAAGAGGCGTTTAGCCAAACACCGGGAAACGGAAGTGCCCATCTTGGTCCTTGAGCACCCAGCTGATCAATTTCCTATGCGATTGTAATTTCCGGGTTGTCCTCTGCGAACTCGGGTCGCCTTCCATTCTCGGTTTCACCTCGCAACTTTTCAAAATTGAAACATTTAGTCCGCTTCAAGGCCGAACAGCCTCTAAGCACTTGTTTAGTATAACGCCGGGATCGGAAATGTTTCAACCCAAAAGTATATTATGCACCGGGACGAAAGCCGTACATGAAAAAACGGTGTGATTTTTCTCCTAAGTTCTTGACGGAAGGCAGCATTTACATTAAAGTGATTTCAAGGAGCAACGCTTCATGAACGAAGCTCCGAACACCAATTAAATACAGCGAAATCTTATCAAGAGCAGGTGGAGGGACTAGCCCGATGAAACCCGGCAACCGGCGATCTTTGATCGCAGCGGTGCTAATTCTTGCAGAACCGATTTCAAGCGATGCTTGGCGGATTCTGAGAGATGAGAGAGGCGCATACTGGAACGTAATGACCTTTCTCCCGCGGAGAGAGGTCTTTCTTGTTATCGCCGACTTTCGAATCGATATGATTTCCGACTAACTTCTAAAGGAGTGAACCCCCTATGCCGATTAAAGTACCGGACCATCTGCCGGCCAAAGAAGTGCTGACCCACGAAAATATTTTCGTGATGGACGAAAGCCGGGCCTACCATCAAGACATCCGCCCATTAAGGATCGCGATCCTGAACCTGATGCCGACCAAAGAAACGACCGAAACGCAAATTTTGCGTCTGCTCGGCAACACGCCGCTGCAGGTTGAAATCGTCCTGCTCCACCCGAGCTCCCATACCTCCAAAAATACTTCGGCCGAGCATTTGGAGATGTTTTACAAGACGTTCGACGAAATCAGATACCGCCGGTTCGACGGCATGATCGTTACGGGCGCTCCGGTGGAGCAGCTGGAATTTGAAGATGTGAATTACTGGGAAGAGCTCAAAGAAATTTTTGAGTGGAGCAAAACCCACGTCACTTCCACCATGCATATTTGTTGGGCTTCCCAGGCCGGTCTTTACTATCATTACGGCGTGCGGAAAATCCCGCTGCCGAAAAAATGCTTCGGCGTGTTCTCCCATACGGTCAACGATCCGCGCGTCAAACTGCTGCGCGGCTTCGACGAAATGTTCCTGGTGCCGCATTCCCGTCATACGGATGTGGAACGCGCCGACATCGAGCGGGTGCCCGAACTGCAGATTTTGGCCGAATCCGAAGAAGCCGGAATTTACCTGGTGGCCAGCCGGGACGGCAAACAGATTTTCGTGACCGGACATTCGGAATACGATCCCGATTCGCTCAAGTGGGAGTATGAACGGGACATAGCCAAAGGAATGGAAGTCGATCCGCCGGTCAACTATTTCCCGAAAGACGATCCGTCCCGTCCGCCGGTTTCGTCCTGGCGCGCCCATGCAAACTTATTATTTTCCAATTGGCTGAACTACTATGTGTATCAAGAAACGCCGTATGATATCGATCAAGCGGCGGAAATTATGTATGAGATCTGAAGTGGAGGGATAACAGATGGGAGAGAACAACAAGCAAGAGTGGCGTATCGAAAGCGTCCTGGCGCAAATCGGTTCCGTGGAGGAACCGGTGACCGGGGCGGTGAATTACCCGATTTATCAGGCGACGGCGTTCCGGCATCCGCGGCTCGGTCAAAGCACAGGCTTCGATTACGCCCGGACCAAAAGCCCGACCCGCAAAGTGCTGGAAGACGCGGCGGCCGTTTTGGAAGCCGGGGATGCGGGGTTTGCCTGTAGCTCCGGCATGGCGGCGCTGCAAACGATATTCACCCTGTTTGCCCAGGGCGATCATCTGATCGTATCGCTCGACCTGTACGGCGGAACTTACCGTCTGTTGGAACGGATCATGTCCAAATACGGCGTGACGGCTTCGTATGTGGACACGAACGATCTGGACGCGCTGGAAAGCGTGCGCAAGCCGAACACCAAAGCGGTGTTTATCGAAACGCCGACCAACCCGCTGATGATGGTGACCGACATCGCGGCCGTCGGCAAATGGGCGCGTACGCACGGCCTGCTGACGATCGTGGACAATACGCTGCTTACGCCGTATTTTCAGCGGCCGCTGGAGCTTGGAGCGGACATCGTGGTGCACAGCGCGACCAAATATTTGGGCGGGCACAACGACGTGCTGGCCGGACTGATCGTCACCAAGGGCAAAGAGCTGTCCGAGGAGGTGGCGTTCCTGCACAATTCCATCGGCGCGGTGCTGAGCCCGTCCGATTCCTATCAGCTGATGCGCGGCATGAAGACGCTGGCCCTGCGCATGGAGCGCCATCAAAGCAACGCCCTGGCGGTCGCCAAATACCTGCAGAGTCATCCGCAGGTGGCCGAAGTGTTTTATCCGGGGCTCGAGGATCATCCGGGATACGAAATTCAGAACAAGCAATCCAGCGGAAATACAGGGATATTCTCCTTTAAAGTGACGGACGCCCGCTACGTGGAGCCGGTGCTTCGCAACCTGCGGCTGATCGCGTTTGCGGAAAGCCTCGGCGGTGTCGAATCGCTAATGACCTATCCCGCCGTGCAGACCCATGCCGACATTCCCGCCGAAATCCGCGAGGCTGTGGGCGTCGACGACCGTCTGCTGCGCTTTTCGGTAGGCATTGAACATGAGGACGATTTGATCGCCGATTTGGGACAGGCTTTGGAGGCGGCGCGGATCGAAGTCGAAGGGGGACAAAAACATGAGTAAACAGGAGCATAACGAAGCGGCGGCTCAACCCGGGAATTTGGAAAAAAAATTCGACACGAAGCTGATCCATTTCGGCAGCGAGGTCGACAGCGCGACGGGCGCATCCAGCGTGCCGATTTATCAGGCTTCGACGTTTCATCATCATGATATTTTTAATCCTCCGCAGCATGATTACAGCCGCTCGGGCAACCCGACGCGGCAGGCGCTGGAGGATTATATCGCGCTGCTGGAGGGCGGCGTGCAAGGCTTCGCCTTCTCCAGCGGAATGGCGGCGATCTCCACGACGTTTATGCTGCTGTCCGCCGGCGATCATATCATTGTGACGGAGGATGTGTACGGCGGTACATACCGGCTGCTGTCGAACATTTTAAGCCGGATGAACATCGAAACGACCTTCGTCGACATGACCCGGCCGGACGAGGTGAAAGCGGCTCTCAAGCCCAACACCAAAGCGGTATATATGGAAACGCCGTCGAATCCGACGCTGAAAATCACCGATATCGCCGAAATTTCCGTCTGGGCCCGCGAGCATGATTTGATCAGCATCGTCGACAACACGTTCATGACCCCGTATTACCAGCGGCCGATTGAACTGGGAACCGATATCGTGCTGCACAGCGCGACCAAGTTCCTGGGCGGCCACAGCGACGTGCTGGCCGGTTTGGCGGTGGCCCGCACCGAGGAATTGGCGAAGCGGCTTAAATTCCTGCAAAACGGCATGGGCACCGTGCTTGGCGCGTCGGATTCCTGGCTGCTCATGCGGGGCATGAAAACGCTTGGCGCCCGCATGGCCCACAGCGAAATCAGCGCCCGGAAGCTGGCCGATTGGCTGAGCAAGCGCGGAGACATCGACGCCGTCTTTTATCCCGGCTTGCCGGATCACCCCGGCCGGGAGATCCAGGAGAAGCAGTCGGCCGGTTACGGCGCGGTCGTCTCGTTTGACGTCGGCTCCGGCGAGCGGGCGAAACGGCTGCTGAGCGAAGTAAAGCTGCCGATCGTCGCCGTCAGCCTCGGCGCCGTCGAGAGCATTCTATCGTATCCGGCGATGATGTCCCACGCCTCGATGCCGCAGGAAGTGCGCAGCGAGCGCGGGATTACCGACGGCCTGCTGCGGTATTCCGTCGGTCTTGAAGATATCGGCGACCTGATCGCCGACTTGGATCGCTCCCTGCAGCGAAGCTGATATTTGTTTTACCCCATAGTACCCGGTCATCCTGGCCGGGTGCTTGCTTTTTGATAAGGAAGTTAGCGGCATTTTATGTACTTATTATCCGGACTCAGGCATGTTTATTCCCATTAGCGGCATTTTTGGTACTTATTTTCCTATGAAAGGTCCAGAACGCGGTCATTTCCTTGTCATTCGAAAAAATAGCGACATAAATTGTACCTACTTCTCTCAAATGGACGGATGCCGCCGGAATAACGCCTTTTTTTGCCCTTATATTTTTGCTGGACTCCTCTCTCAGGCTCAGGCAACCAGGTTTTAGCCATTTCAACTGCACTTTTGGAGCGACCAGTTGGTCCCATAAGGCCGTCCTTCTTCCAACCGTTCTTCCAACCGTTCCTCCAATCGTTCTTCCGATCCGGCCTTCGCTCAACAACGGGTGCTGTTTTTCTGCCCATGATTATGTTACGATTAAACCATAATGTTTAATTTTTCACGATTTTATTTATCTCATTTTTAGTTGCAGGGAGGCAGTGATATGGCTGCGATCGACGATATATTAAACAAGGCGCTGCAGGGCGGACGGCTGGATTTGGAGGACACGATCCGTCTGTTCGAATCCGATGAAGTGGAAAAAATGGGGCACACGGCCAACATTCTGATGGAGCGGAAACATCCCGAACCGGTGACCACGTTCGTCATCGGGCGGAACGTCAACTACACGAATATTTGCGACGTGTACTGCCGTTTCTGCGCGTTTTACCGCCGTCCGGGCTCGGAGGAAGGGTATGTCCTGCCGGATGAGGTGATTTTTCAAAAAATCCAGGAAACGATCGATGTCGGCGGCACAGAAATCCTGATGCAGGGCGGAACGAACCCGAATCTGCCGTTCAGCTATTATACGGACCTGCTCAAAGCGATCAAGCAGCGGTTCCCGGATATCACGATGCACTCCTTCTCCCCGGCGGAGATCATGAAAATGAAAGAAGTGTCGGACGGCTTGTCGCTCGAACAGGTGATCCGCGAAATTCATGCCGCGGGCCTCGATTCGCTGCCCGGCGGCGGCGCGGAAATTTTGGACGACCGCACCCGCCGCAAAATCAGCCGGCTGAAAGGCTCCTGGAGAGACTGGATGGACGTGATGCAGACGGCGCATAAAATCGGTATGAACACGACCGCGACGATGGTGATCGGGTTCGGCGAATCGATGGAGGAGCGGGCGCTGCACCTGCTGCGCGTACGCGATGCGCAGGACGAGTGCATTCAAAACGGCTACCCGTCGGAAGGTTTCCTGGCGTTCATTCCATGGACGTTCCAACCGGACAACACGAACTTGAAAGCCGAGAGACAGACGCCGGAATCGTACCTGAAAACGGTGGCGATCAGCCGGATCGTGCTCGACAACATCAAAAATCTGCAGTCTTCCTGGGTGACGATGGGCCCCGAAGTCGGGAAGCTGTCGCTGCAATACGGCTGCAACGATTTCGGCAGCACGATGATCGAAGAGAATGTCGTCTCGTCCGCAGGCGCAACTTACAAAGTCAACATCGGAACGACGTTGCAAATCATCCGCGAGGCCGGAAAAACTCCTGCGCAGCGCAATACGAAATACGAAATTTTGCGGGTGTTTGACGAAGAAGCCACGGTCGAACGCGATTTTATTATGCAAAATTAATCCGCATAAGCTGGCAGGCTATTGGCAAAACTGCCTTTCATTCCATGAACCTATTCCGTATATCCGTTTCCTTCCCGCCATATACTTGGAGAAGGAAGCGGAAGGGGGACAGGTTCATGGATTTTTTTACGATACGGGTCAAAGCCGCTGAGGCCGAAGCGCAAAACCGGTTTGCCGGTTACTTGCATGATGCCGTAAGCAGTCTGCACTCTCCGCGGGCCGTGCTCACGCTGAGCGAGGTTTCGGGCGGAACGATGGAGGCTGTGGTCAACCTGCCGGGGGCGGCGGGAGAAAACAAACCGGAACGACTGATCGACCTTTTATCGCTGGGATTAGCCAAGTATGTCGTGCATGTGAAAGAGGATGAGCTGCTCGGACGGATTTTGAACCGGGAATATGAGTGGACTTCGCGCGAGGAAATGGAAATCGTGAAGAACATCTGCCGCGAGCTTTTGGAGCAGCCCAGAGACGGAGTCAAGACCTGTCCGGCGGATAGGCGGGTTCAAATGGTTTGCGCTGCGCTGCGGGAATATCTGCACAGCGAAAAGCATCTGCATCTTGACGGTTTTGCCGCCTTCCGGCTGAAGGAGTACGAGGCCAGTCTGCGGGAAGCCGCCGATTTCGCGGTGGACGAGTATTTGCTGGATAAGCAGTATGAGGAGTTTATTAGTTTGCTGCAGTATTTTGTTTATTTTCAGGAACCGCTGACGCCGCTTGTCCATTTGATGCATAAGCAAGGACATGAATTCGCGATTTTAAACGAGCAATTTTCACCGATCCAACTTCCGTCCTCGGGCGGAGTGGTGGCCCGAATCGCCGATCAGGAAATGGAAATGGAGGACGTTATCGTCAGCACGCTGATTTCGCTTTCCCCGGACCGCATTTTGATCCATACACAGGACCCGGGGGCACAGGTCATTGAAACCTTGGCGAAAATTTTTGGCGAGCGCGTGGAAATTTGCCTTCTCTGTCCGCAGTGCAAGCTGTTTCACCGTGAAGTCCGCCGCCTGGATCAGGGCACATAATAAAGAGGTAAAGCGTTTGGAAAAAAGCACATCGGAAGCATACGCTTTGGTGCTGAAAATCCGGCTTTTTGAACTCGCACTTAAGGGTTATCCGGCAAAATCTTGACGAGCCGGCGGGGATAGCATTATAATGATGTTCAAGCTAAAAGCGATGACAAAGACATGAACCAAAATGCCTGACGGTGCAGAGAGAGGGAACATGGGCTGGAATTCCCTCCGGGTTTCGGTTTTGGTTTACCCCTTTGTAGCTGCGTTCCCGAACCCCAAGTGCGCGGATTCATGTCCGCCGTTTTTCGTTTATGATGATTAACGGTACTAAGGAATGCCGGTTCATTGCCGTTACACAATGCCGAATTAAGGGTTTATCGCCGCTGGCGGATGCTGCGGATAAGCCGAATGAGGGTGGAACCACGGGTATAACGCTCGTCCCTTTGCCGGGACGGGCGTTTTTTGATTTGTCCGTTTCCGGAAGACCTTAAAACTATTTACGAAAACAGGGAGGAAACGACGATGGGAGCAGTATCCATTTCTTTACCGGACGGGTCGGTCCGGGAGTACGCGGAAGGAAGCAGTTTGGAGGATGTGGCCGCTTCGATCAGCAGCGGGCTGCGCAAAAACGCGCTGGCCGGGAAATTAAACGGCGTGGCGGTCGATTTGAGCGCCAAGCTGATTGACGGGGCCAAGGTGGAAATCATTACGGGGGACTCCAAAGAAGGCCTGGAGATTATGCGCCACAGCACCGCGCATTTGATGGCGCAAGCGGTGAAACGGCTGTTTGGCAGCAAGGAGGTCAAACTTGGGGTGGGTCCGGTCATCGAGGACGGTTTTTATTACGACATGGATCTGGAGCATCCGCTGAATCCGGAGGATCTGCAGAAAATCGAAAAAGAGATGGAGCGCATCATCGGCGAAAATCTCCCGATTTCCCGGCGCGAAGTCAGCCGCGAAGAAGCATTGGCGATTTACACCGAATTGGGCGATCCGTACAAGCTGGAGCTTATTCGCGATTTGCCGGAAGACAGCGTCATCTCGATTTACGATCAAGGCGAGTTTTTCGACTTGTGCCGGGGGCCGCACGTACCTTCGACGGGCAAAATCAAAGTGTTCAAGCTGTTAAGCGTCGCGGGAGCCTACTGGCGCGGCAACAGCGACAACAAAATGCTGCAGCGCATTTACGGCACCGCGTTTATGAAAAAAGCGGAGCTCGAAGAGCATCTGCATTTCCTGGAAGAAGCCAAAAAAAGAGATCACCGCAAGCTGGGCAAAGAGCTGAATATCTTTACGTTCAACAATCTGGTTGGCCAGGGGTTGCCGATTTGGCTGCCGAAAGGGGCCACTTTGCGCCGGACGCTGGAGCGGTATATTGTCGATCTTGAAGAACGTCTCGGATACCAGCACGTATATACTCCGGTCATGGGTAATGTCGAATTGTACAAAACCTCCGGGCACTGGGAGCATTACCAGGAAGACATGTTCCCGAAAATGGTACTGGATACGGAGGAGTTCGTACTTCGTCCGATGAACTGTCCTCACCATATGATGGTTTATAAAAGCGAAATGCACAGCTACCGCGACTTGCCGATTCGGATCGCCGAGCTGGGCCTGATGCACCGCTATGAAATGTCGGGCGCACTGACCGGGTTGCACCGCGTTCGTGCCATGACGCTGAACGATTCGCATATCTTCTGTCGTCCTGACCAGATCAAAGACGAATTTGCACGAGTCATTCATTTGATCCAACAAGTCTACGAAGATTTTGGAATCAAGGAATACCGTTTCCGGCTATCTTATCGGGATCCGGCCGACACCGAGAAATACTTCCCGGACGACGAGATGTGGGAAATGTCCCAACGTATGCTGCGCGAAGTTGTGGAATCGCTGGGGCTTCCTTTTTTTGAAGCCGAAGGCGAAGCGGCGTTCTATGGACCGAAGCTGGATGTGCAGATCAAGACCGCGCTCGGCAAGGAAGAAACGCTGTCGACTTGTCAGCTTGACTTCCTGCTGCCGCAGCGTTTTGAGCTCGAGTATGTCGGCGATGACGGGCAAAAACACCGCCCGGTCGTTATTCACCGCGGTATTATCAGTACGATGGAACGGTTTACCGCCTTCCTGCTTGAGAACTTTGCCGGCAATCTGCCGCTTTGGCTGGCGCCGGTGCAAGCGAAGGTCATCCCGGTATCCGGGAACTTCGACGCGTATGCCCGCCAAGTCGAAGACAAGCTGCGGGCCGCCGGCATTCGGGCGGAAAGCGACCTGCGCAACGAGAAGCTCGGGTACAAAATCCGCGAGGCCCAGCTCGAGAAGCTGCCGTACATGTTTATCGTCGGCGAAAACGAGCAAAGCGGCGGCACCGTATCGGTGCGTAAACGCGGCGAAGGCGACCTGGGCGCCAAAGCGCTCGATGAAGTAATCGCCGAATTGCAGAACGAAATCCGCAACCATACGATTTAATTGGTCAGCTTTTAAGCACCGAGAAGGTTGGATGAAGCCAGGGACTGAGTAGCGGAGCGTAGGTGTAGCCTACGTGAGCAACTGAAATGCTTCCGTAGGAAGCATACTTCGGAAGCATCCGCTTGGCCCGGCTGAATTCAAGATTCGATGCCGAATAAACTTCATGAAATTGCTTCGTGATTAAAAGCTGACCACGTATAAATTGAGGCGCATGTGGAAAACCTTCGGATAAGGGGGAGGTTTTCTCATGCGCCAAATTTATATCTGGAAACATATCGGCAAGTGCTTAATGCTAGGAGTGCTGCTGACCGTTACGCTCGCCGCGGATGTTCCGCCGCACGGGATTGCCGGGGCGAATCAGGCGGTATATCAATACCGGAGTCATGCGCCGTGGCTGGAAGACGGAATTTCCCGGACACCCGCCGGTTGGCAAAACCGGGCCGTTCATTACCGGCACAAGTTGATGTTAAACGTGCAAAAAACCGAGACGAAGCCCGAACCGAAAAAAAAGACCGTCAAGACGGTCAGGGTTCTGGCTACCGGATATACCGCGGGCTATGAATCCACGGGTAAAAAGCCCAACCATCCGCAGTACGGCATAACGTATTCGGGAGTCAAGGTACGGCGGGACAAGGATACGGTATCGACCATTGCGGCCGACCTGAAGGTGTTCCCGATCGGCACCATTTTATATATTCCGGGATACGGATACGGGGTCGTTGCGGATAAAGGCTCCGCCATCAAAGGAAAAAAAATCGATTTGTATTTCGATACAACGAAGCAAGTATATAAAGAATGGGGCAAGAAGGAAGTCGAAGTGCAGATCGTCCGGAAAGGCAACGGGAAACTGACGGAAGCGATGCTGAAAGAGCTTGGCAAAGCGATGGAAGTGAGCAAGGAAATCCCGGAAGATTTGTGGAACAAGGCCATTTAACAGCGGATTAACAATTTGCTCCAGGCCGCATATTTTACCTCGCCGGTCGCATAATAACCGATGTGGTCATCCTTCGCGAGGACCGCATCGCACCCGGCGGTGACAAACCGCTCTGTTATGGAGAGGGAGGTGAAATTCATGCCAAATCAAAATCAAAAACGTGCGGCTTCTCCTGGTTACAAAACACCAAACGAGAAGTTTAACGAAGAATTTGCTGAGGAAAGCACTGCAACCGTTGCCCAAAAGGCTAAAGCTTCCCGCAATGCAACTACGCCTGTAAGCGGTACTCAACAACAACAACAATAGTTAAGCAACTAAGCGAAGAGCGCCCTAAATCGGGTGCTCTTTTTATATGTAAATATTTAGTGTTTTCCTCGGTCCGGAGACCGAGAGAAGCTTACTTCTCCCGCCGCTGTCCTCCTTCAGCAGCTTGTTGTACACTAGCATTAACAGAGTTTGTTTGAGATATGGAGGGAAACATGATGAGACACAATTGGTTCGGCAGGCTGATCGGCGGGTTGCTGCTCATTGGTATCGGGGCCTTGTTTTTGCTCAACCAAATGGGAATAACCGACGTTAGCATCGGCTATCTGTTCTCTACGTTTTGGCCGGTGTTTCTGATTTTTGCCGGATTGACGAGCCTGGCCTCGGGCAACCGGCACGGCGGCGGACTGGCGGGCAGCCTGATTTTGCTGCTGATCGGCGGTTATTTTCTTGGCAGTAATTTGGGATATATATCGCTCGATCCGGGGGACTTCTTTAAGTATTTCTTCCCGCTTGCGCTGATTATCGGCGGGATTTGCCTCATTTTCAGACCGCGGCATTCACACCGCCGCCCCCGCGAGGGATTTCCGCCGCATCCGCACCGCCGCCGCCATGAGGAATTTCCGCCTCCGCCGCCGTCGCCGCTGAATCCGCCCCCGCCCCCGGCATTTCATCCGGAAATGGAGTCGCCGCTGGATTCGATTTTCGGTTCGCTGGAGAAGGAAGAGGCCAAGAAGGAAGCAACGCAGGAGAAGGAGCGTCCGAAGCAGGAACGTCCGAAATACGAGCATTACTATGGCATGGACAGCGACAAGGGTGAAGTGGTCAATAAATCGGGATTTATCGGAGACGTGCATTTGGGGCAGGATTATTTTCAGCTGCGGCCAACGAACATCTCGCATTTTATCGGGGATACGGTTATCGATTTGACAAAGGCGCAAATTCCGTACGGGGAGACGAAAATCAACGTTTCGTCGTTTATCGGCGACGTCAAGATATTCATTCCGGAGGATATGGATATCGGCATCATGGCCACTTCCAGCGCCTTTATCGGCGATTTGAAGGTGCTGAAGCAGAAGCAGGGCGGATTTATGAGCAGCGTTTCCGCCGAATCCCCGTATTACCGGGAAGCGAGCAAAAAAATCAAGCTGGTCGTCAGCGTGTTTATCGGCGACGTTAAAGTGAATATGGTGGGTTAGGCGGATGATCGTACAGCGTATTTTAAAAAATACGAAATGGGAGCTGCTGTGTTATTTTCTGCTTACGGGAGGATTGACGGCGGCGGCTCTTTACATTGGCTCCAAGACCGGAGTGATTCATGTGGACGACCCCCACGTGTGGATTTACGACATTGCCGGCATTGTGGTGTTTACGCTGATCATCGGCTATATCGCCGGCCGGCGGATTCAGGGCAAAATCGATCTGCTTCATTTAAACATGCTGCAGGTGGCCAAAGGCAATTTGTCGATTCGGATGCCCGAAACGGCGGATCAGACGTTTGCCGGTGTTTATCAGGAATTCAACGAAATGGTCGATTCCATGGAAACGAAAATGCAACTGCTGCAGCAGCTTGGGGAGCAGGAAGTCATGGAAAAGGAGCAGGCGGCCGAAAAAGCGGTGTTGGAAGAAAGAAGGCGTATGGCCAGAGACTTGCACGATACGGTGAGCCAGCAGCTGTTCGCGATTCACATGGCCGCTTCCTCGCTGCCCAAAGTTCTGGAAAGCAATGCGCCCGGGGCCCATACGGTGCTGGAACAGCTCATCCAGATGTCGAATACGGCGCAAAAGCAAATGCGGGCGCTGATTGCCCAGCTTCGGCCGATGGAGCTGGTCGGCAAATCGCTGGCGGAGGCGCTGGATCAGTGGTTTCCGGATTACTGCAGGCAAAACGGTTTGAAAGGAATCAAAGACCTGGATCTTCAGGGGGAGCTGTCGGAAGCGAAAGAGCATCAGCTGTTTCTGATCATTCAGGAAGCCATGGCCAACATTGTCAAACATGCCGGGGCCCATTTGGTCAGCCTGTCGCTTCGCGAAGGGCCGCGCCAGGTGGTGCTCGGCATTAGCGATGACGGACAGGGCTTCAGCGGCACCTCGCAGAAGCAGGGCTCTTACGGGCTCACGACGATGAAGGAGCGCGCCGAGAAGCTTGGCGGTCATGTTGAGGTGATCAGCAAGCCGGGAGCGGGCACGACCATTCGGGTGCATATCCCGAAATTTGAGGAAGGTAAGGGAGGAAGCCGCGAATGAGCAGCAAAATCAGGGTTATGATCGTCGATGATCATGATATGGTGCGAATGGGACTGAAAACCTATTTGATGCTGGACCCGGGCTTTGAGGTGGTGGCCGAAGCCGGGGACGGCGAAGCGGCCGTCGAACTGCTGGAGCAAGGCGTTCCCGGCGGTTTGCCGGACATCATTTTGATGGATTTAATGATGCCGGTCATGAACGGCGCGGAGGCGACCAAAGCGGTGCTCAGCCGCTACCCGCAGATCAAGATCGTCATCCTGACCAGCTTTTTGGAGGATGAGCTTGTCGTTCAGGCGGTCGAAGCCGGAGCGGTCAGCTATGTTTTAAAAACGGTCTCGGCCGAAGAACTCATCTATGCGTTGCAAGGAGCTTACCGCGGGATGCCGGTCATGACCGGAGACGTGGCCCAGGCGCTGACGCGCGGGCTGCGCCAGCGTACCGTGCAGGGGGACGATTCCGGGCTCACCGAGCGCGAGAAGGAAGTGCTGCTGCTCATTGCCGAAGGCAAAACCAACAAGGATATCGCCGAAGAGCTGCATATCAGCATCAAAACCGTCAAAACGCACGTCAGCAACCTGCTGATGAAATGCGAGCTGGACGACCGCACACAGCTAGCCATTTATGCCCACCGGCAGGGCTGGGCGTCCCGTCAGTAAGGTTGTTTTATCTTCCCCGGATATGGATATGGTTATGGCTATGGAAACGACCCGAAAATCGCCGTTGAAAATCGCCGTTTGGCAGCGGGAAATTGCTCTAAGCTCTACTGGAGCGGCGAACCGCCGGCTGGGCTTTGAAAATAGTGGCACTTTATGTACTTATTATTCGGATATGATCATGCCCATCCCCATTAGCGGCATTTTTTGTACTTATTTTCCTATGAATGGTCCAGAACGCGGGCATTTCCCGGCGATGCGAGACAATAGCGGCATCAATTGCCTCTATTTCTCTCAAATGGACGGGTAGTCCAGGTATAAGGGCATTTTTTGCCTTTAGTTTTGCGATCCCCAGCAATATTTCAAATTCGTTCAACTTATACGGACTTATAGCTTTTATCTCCTTTTTAATTGTTTTTAAGGTACCCTTAAGGTTCCTGGTACAAAATAAAAATATGAAAACAACACCCCCTGGAAGCAGGGGAAGGAGGTAAACATAGATGGACGATCAAAAAAACAAACCAGGCCAAAATTTTGGAGACAACCATGGCGATAAGCGACAAGAATCTCCGGAGTCGGGCTCTTCATATTATTACTCTTACGGACCTTTTCAATCCTATGGAAAAAACAACGAAGGATCCGGAGAGGACCGCTTCTATGAGCGCCGTCAGCCGGAGGAAGTGGAAATCACCCGGCCGGAGCCGGTAAAGCCGCTTCCGATGTATGACTACCGCTCTTCGGGGCAGGCGTCCGGCGGTTCGAACGGGGACGGCGGCCGCGGCGTGCCGACCCTTAAAAGCGCGGGCAACTGGCAGTACAGCAAGCCGCCGAAGAAACAATCGTTCCGTTCCGTGATCGCCGGCGTTCTGGCCGGGATGCTGATCGTGACCGGAGCCATGGTGTTCGCCGATCGCGAAAACCTGTTTACATCGAACCAAGCGGCGACGACAACGACCGCGCCTGCGTCCGGCACAACGACGGAAGGAAGCGGCAACGGTTCAGCGGGCAAGGCGGCGAACGTAGTGTATCCGGTCACGAGTTCGGGAGACGTAACCAGCGTTGTTAATCAAGCTGGCCCGGCTGTGGTCAAAATTGAAACGCTGACGGATTCGAGCAAGCAAAGCAGCAATTCGAATCCTTACAGCAATGATCCGTTTTACCGCTACTTCTTCGGCGATTCCTTCGGTTCGGGCAGGGGGAACAGCAGTAATGGAGGCTCTTCTTCCGGGGCCGGCCAACTGGTACCGACCGGAATTGGTTCCGGGTTTATTTTCGATAAAACGGGCTACATTCTGACAAACGAGCATGTCATTCACGGTGCGGATGTGGTCCAAGTCACTGTGCAGGGCACGGACAAACCGTATGAAGCGAAAGTGCTCGGCTCCAGCTACGACCTTGATTTGGCCGTGCTGAAAATCGATGGAAGCAGCAATTTTCCGTCGATTCCGCTGGGCGATTCCAACAGTACGCAGGTCGGCGAATGGCTGGTGGCCATCGGCAACCCGCAGGGCTTTGACCATACCGTTACGGCAGGGGTTCTGAGCGCGAAGGAACGCGGGCCCATCACGATCCCTGGCGAAAACGGCGAAAAGGACCGGGAGTACGAGCATTTGCTGCAAACCGACGCCTCGATTAATCCGGGGAACTCCGGCGGTCCGCTGCTCAACCTGAACGGGGAAGTGATCGGCATTAACGTCGCCGTCAGCACCGATTCCCAAGGTATCGGCTTTGCGATTCCGAGCAGCACGATCAAAGAAGTGCTGGACAAATTGAAAAACAACGAGGAAATTCCGGCTAAACCGGAACCGTTCATCGGAGCCACGCTGATGACAATGACCGATGAAGTTGCAAAACAGATGGGCACCGATGTAAAGGAAGGCTCGATCGTGACCGATGTCGTTTTCAAATCGCCTGCTTACACGGCCGACCTGCGCCCTTATGATATCATCGTCGGGGCAAATGGAACTAAATTCGCCACGAAGGAAAAACTGATCGAATTTATCCAGAAGCAGAAGGTTGGCGCCAAAGTGACCATGAACGTCGTACGCGACGGAAAAAATGTCGATCTTCAAGTCACGATCGGCGACAAAAACAATTACCCGAACGTAGAGTAATCGATCGGCCATTTGCGGCCCAAGCGCTTGCGAGGCGGCAGGTTTAAAGCCTGCCGCCTCTTTTGGTACAATAAGGTAAGGCGAGTTGTATAGATAAGGAGAGATCATAAGTGCGATCGGGAATATTGGTTATTGATGATGACGAAAAAATCACGTCCATGCTGCGGCGCGGCCTGGCGTTTGAGGGATACGACGTATATACGGCGCATAACGGGGCGGAGGGGCTGTCCATGGTCATGACGGCCGATCCGGATCTGATCATCCTGGATGTGATGATGCCGAAGGTCGACGGCTTTGAAGTATGCCGCAGGCTGCGCGAAGGAGGCAGTACGGTCCCCGTGCTGATGTTGACCGCCAAGGATGAGGTCGAGAATCGGGTGAAGGGGCTCGATATCGGCGCGGACGATTACCTGGTCAAGCCGTTTGCCCTGGAGGAGCTGCTGGCCCGGGTGCGGGCGCTGCTTAGGCGCAAGGAAAGCGCCGGGGAGGCTGGCGGTCAGCGGCTGATTTTTGAGGATATCGTCATGGATCTCGATTCCCGCGAAGTGGTGCGGGCTGGGAATCGGTTGGAGTTAACGGCCAAAGAGTTCGAACTGCTTCACCTGTTCATGCAAAATCCGAAACGGCTGCTGACCCGGGACTTAATTATGGATAAAATCTGGGGATACGATTACAGCGGGGAATCCAATGTGCTGGAGGTATATATCGCCATGCTGCGCCAAAAAACGGAGGAACATGGCGGCAAGCGGCTTATCCAAACGATCCGCGGCGCCGGCTACATTTTGAGAGGAGACGCTTAATATGTCGATCCGGCTGCGGCTGACCGCATGGTATACCGGCATATTGGCCGTGACGCTTATTTTGTTTAGCGCTTCGATATACGGGCTGGTTTATTATAATACGTATCAGGAAGTAAAAAATAGGGTCATCGAGCAGGCGGACCAGATACTTAAAACACAAAACATTACGGTCACGCAGGGATGGGATATGCAGCTCGACCCCGATCAAATCATCCGGCTGGAGGATGCCCGTATATTTTGGCAGCTTAACAATTATGTCATTGGAACATACCGCACCTCTCCCGGCTTGAGGGAACGAAAGATTTCTTTTCCCATCCCCGAGATGAAAGATATCCAAAACGGTAAATTTCAACCGATTACCATAAACGGAAACTCCTATATGCTGTACGAAAGAGCGCTTGGGCTTAACGATCATACCATCGTTGGGCTGCTTCAGCTGGCCGCGGATACGAACGCTGAAGACCGGCTGATGAAGCAGATGCGGACCGTCATCTTATTCGGCTCGCTGTTTACGATTGTGATCGCCAGTTCGCTAGGCCTGTTCCTGGCCCGCAAGTCGATGGCGCCGATCGGGAAGGTGATCGAAGCCGCAAACGGGATTCAGACGGGGAACGATTTGAGCGTACGGATCGACTACGACGGACCGAACGACGAAATCGGCCGCCTGATCGGCACCGTAAACCGCATGCTTGAACGTACCGAGGGATTTTACAAGGAGCTGGAGGAAGCATATTCGGCGCAGCGGCGCTTCGTTTCGGACGCCTCCCATGAGCTGCGGACCCCGCTGACCACGATTCGCGGCAATGTCGATTTGCTGAAAAAGATGTGGAGCCAGGAAGCGGAAAAACACGATCCCGCCGAAGAAGAAAGGATACGTTCCTATTCCGTGGAGGCGGTCAGCGACATTTCCGCCGAATCGGAACGGATGAGCCGGCTGGTCAACGATATGCTGTCGCTGGCCCGCGCCGACGCCGGGCAAACGGTGGCCAAGGAACCGCTCATGCTGCAGCCGGTGGTGGAGGAGGTCGTTCGCCGCGCCCAATTTCTGCCGCGCAAGGCCGAATGGATCACCGGTAATCTGGATGCGCTGGCTGGCGCCGTCGTGATGGGAAGCAAAGATTATTTGCAGCAGATGCTGTTTATTTTCATTGAAAATGCCTTCAAATATACCGAAAAGGGCAGCGTCACCATCGATGCTTTGCGCTCCGGGGAGCAAATCGGCATCCGCATTGCCGATACGGGAATCGGCATGGACCGCAGCGAGGTCCCGCATATTTTCGAGCGCTTCTACCGCGCCGACCCTTCCCGCGGCGTGATCCAGGGCACGGGTCTTGGCCTGTCCATCGCCAAGTGGATCATCGACGAGCACGGCGGCTCGGTGGAGGTCATGACCAAGCTCGGACAAGGCACGACGTTCGTCATCTGGCTCCCCGCCAGCTTTAACGGTCTGCCGGAATAAGCTATAATAGAGGTAGTTCAGAAAGTCCGCTTTTGATCACGAAGTGAATCAAGAAGAAACTCAGTGCTGAAAACCGGACTTTTGAACACGTACTATTTTTGAACACACACTAATAGAGTTGCTTCCCTCCGTCAGGAAATATGGGTGCCAGAAAGCAGGGATAAAGTCATGGAAGTGATCAAAATTTCGCCGCGCGGATACTGTTACGGCGTTGTCGATGCGATGGTGCTGGCCAGACAGTCGGCCAAAAACCTCGATCTGCCGCGGCCGATTTATATATTGGGCATGATTGTGCACAACAGTCATGTCACGCAGTCGTTTGAAGACGAAGGCATCATTACGCTGGATGGGCCTAATCGGATGGAGATTCTCGAGCAAGTGGAGAGCGGGACGGTTATTTTTACCGCCCACGGGGTGTCCCCGGAGGTCCGGAAATTAGCCCGGGACAAAGGGCTTACGACCGTTGACGCCACCTGTCCGGATGTGACGAAAACCCACGTCCTGATCGAGGAAAAAGTAGCGGACGGATACGAGGTTATCTACATCGGCAAAAAAGGCCATCCCGAGCCGGAAGGCGCGGTCGGCGTAGCTCCGGAGCATGTTCATCTGATTGAGAAAGAGGAAGAGATCGAAGGTTTGCAGGTTGCTGCGGACAAGATCGTCATTACGAATCAGACGACGATGAGCCAGTGGGATATCAAGCATATCATGAAAAAGCTGCTGGAGAAGTTCCCGGGAGCGGAAGTGCACAACGAGATCTGCCTGGCGACGCAGGTGCGCCAGGAAGCTGTCGCCGAACAGGCGGGGCAGGCGGATCTGGTCATCGTCGTCGGCGATCCGCGCAGCAACAACTCCAACCGGCTCGCGCAAGTGTCCGAGGAGATCGCCGGGGTGAAGGCGTACCGGATCGCCGATGTCACGGAGATCAAGCGGGAGTGGCTGCAAGGTGTCCGGAAGGTAGCGGTCACGGCGGGCGCTTCGACGCCTACACCGATTACGAAGGAAGTCATTCATTATTTGGAGCAATATGATCCGGAAAATCCGGCTACCTGGGACATCGTCCGTACGGTGAACATGAAAAAGCTGCTGCCTCCGGTAAAAGCCGCCCGCAGCAGGGAGGAATAGCGTTTCGATTTCCAACATTTGCGGGGTCACAACCCCGCAAATCTCATGTTATACTCCTAGTAGATTGGTTACAAAATTGTAACTGAAAAACTACTAAGGAGATGACAGCATGAAATCGAATAGAATGAAGCGGTTGGTATCCGGCGGCATTACGGCGCTCGTAGCTGCAGCTCTGATCGTCCCGGCCACAGCATCGGCGGCATCGGCATCGGATACGACGACTTACCGGACTTATACGACTTATAAAACTTATACAGTGAATGTGGATAATTCCTCCGATAATTCTTGGACAAGCTATTATACGATTCCTTGGTATTTATTTTTTGGTTCCCAGCCGGTAACAGGTTATTCAAACAGCGGATCGAACGCAGGAAAAACGCAAACCGGAACTCCCCAGGGCAATACGCAGTCCGGAAATAAGCAACCCGGAAATACACAAAGCGGAACCGGTCAAAAAGGAACTACCGGCAACTCCGGTTCTTCGGCTCAGCAGGGCGCAGGAACGACAACGGACAAATCGCAGTTTGCTGCCCAGGTTATCAAATTGGTAAACCAGGAGCGGGCGAAACAGGGCCTTAAGGCGCTCACCGGCGACTCCGCGCTGAACAACATGGCTTTGGCCAAGGCGAAGGATATGAGCCAAAACAACTACTTCAGCCACACCTCGCCAACTTACGGCTCGCCGTTTGACATGATGACGAAGTTTGGCATCAAGTATAGCTATGCCGGCGAGAACATCGCCATGGGGCAAAAAACGCCGCAAGAGGTCGTCAACGCCTGGATGAACAGCGAAGGCCACCGCGCCAACATTTTGAACGCCAACTACAACCTGATCGGGGTCGGATACTACAACGGCTACTGGGCACAGGAATTTGTGGGCAGATAAGTTAATCTAGCGGTGTATGATAGAAGGCTGGAGAGAGAATCTCCGAGCCTTCTATTTTTTTGCGCCAAGGATTGGTTTAATATAGTAGGAATATGGACGGTAGAGCGATTGAAATGCAAAAGCCGAAAGTACATCTGTTTTGGGGTTATTCGGCAGGAGAGTCGGAAATATGCTGCACTTTTAACATTTCGCGGGTAAATCTATAAGTTACCTTTAGGCTTGACGGATGAGAGATAATCGGCTATAGTTGCTTTAATGGATAAAAGCTTAAAAGCGAACAAGCGTTTAAGTGAAAGAGTGAATTTATTCTTCTTAATTATCATTGTCGTACTCACGCCAGGCCCCTGCCATTATAGGGCGTGATCAAAAGATGACGTTTTGAACTACCCCCTTAATCATGAAAGGATGTATGAAGATGATCGTAATTACCTCGAAACAGACGCCGGAAGAGCGCATCCAGGAAATTGTCGCCGTGATTGAAAAGGAAGGGCTGCAGGCTCATGTGTCGCGCGGAAAGGACCATACGGTGATCGGCCTGATCGGGACGATTGAACCCAAGCTGGCCGAGCATCTCCGTCAGATGAAGGATGTTGAAAATGTCATTAAAATTTCAAAATCATACAAATTGGCGAGCCGCGATTTCCATCCGGAAAACACGGTCATCCGCATCGGCGACGTAACCATCGGCGGCGGGGAGCTGGTCGTGATGGGCGGCCCTTGCGCGGTGGAATCTCCCGAGCAGATCGACGAAATCGCCCGGCTCGTCAAAGCGGCCGGTGGCCAGGTGCTGCGCGGGGGCGCGTTTAAGCCGCGTACGGGCCCGTACAGCTTCCAGGGCATCGGCGTGGAAGGCCTCGTCATGATGGCCGAGGCGGGCAAAAAACACGGCCTGCTGACGATCACGGAGGTCATGACGCCGGAATACGTCGACGTCTGCGCGGAATACGCCGATATTTTGCAGGTGGGGACGCGCAATATGCAAAACTTTGACCTGCTGCGCAAGCTCGGCACATGCAACAAGCCGGTGCTGCTGAAGCGCGGGTTCAGCGCGACCTACGACGAGTTCCTGAACGCGGCCGAGTACATCCTTGCCGGCGGCAATCCGAACGTCATGCTGTGCGAGCGCGGCATCCGTACATTTGAAACGTATACGCGCAATACGCTCGATTTGTCGGCGATTCCGGTGCTGCAAAGCCTTAGCCACCTGCCGGTCATCTCCGATCCGAGCCATGGGACGGGGCGGCGCGAGCTGGTCGAGCCGATGACCAAAGCGTCCGTGGCGGCCGGAGCGGACGGCCTGATTATCGAGATGCACACCGATCCCGACAATTCGATGACGGGCGACGGCGTTCAGTCGTTGTTCCCTGACCAGTTTGCGGCTCTGCTGCAAGATTTGGAGAAATTGGCTCCGCTTGTCGGCAAACGGTTTGATACCCCGAAGGCTGCGCTTCAGCTGTAAGTTATAAATGTTTTGGAGTATTTGCCAATAATGGGCAGCCCTTTCGCCACGCCAGCGAAGGGGCTTTTATACTTTTTGTCGGATAATTTGTACTTGTTGTAATAATACCTTACATGAGATATAAAAATACCTTACATAAGTATTGACGAGCGGCCCCAATAGACCTATAATGAACCACAGAATAAAACAAAAGGATGAACGTTAATCGCATTAACGAGATTTAATGTTCGTGATTTGGGGAGGAAAGCGTAATGTCAGCAGAGTTCGTTTTAAAAACAATCAAAGAAAAGCAAATCGAATGGGTGGACTTTCGTTTTGTTGATTTGTCGGGACGCGCGCATCATATCACACTTCCTGCCAAAGAAGTGGATGAAGATACTTTCAAAAACGGCGTTGCTTTCGACGGATCTTCGATCCCCGGCTTCCGCGGTATCGAAGAATCCGATATGGTTATGATGCCGGACCATGGCTCCGTATTCGTAGATCCGTTTACAGCGCATCCGACGTTGAACGTGTTTTGCGATATCTATACGCCGGACGGCGAGCGTTACGAACGAGATCCGCGCAGCGTGGCCGTACGCGCCGAGGAATACCTGAAGCAAAGCGGCGTCGGAACCGCAGCCTTCTTTGCGCCGGAATCCGAGTTTTTCATTTTTGACGATGTCCGCTTCGAGAGCGGTATGAATAAAACGTTCTACTCGGTAGATTCCGAGGAAGCGATCTGGAATACGGGACGCGCCGAAGAGGGCGGAAACCTCGGCTACAAAGTGCCTGTTAAAGGCGGTTACGTGCCGGTGGCTCCGACCGATAAGCAGCAGGACATCCGCAGTGAAATGTGCCGCCTGCTTGAGGAAGCCGGCCTTCGCGTAGAACGCCACCACCATGAAGTGGCCACTTCCGGCCAAGCGGAAATCAACTTCCGTTTCGACACGCTGCTGAAAACGGCCGACAACCTGATGGTTTATAAGTACATCGTGCACAACACGGCCGCTCAATTCGGCAAAACCGCAACGTTTATGCCGAAACCGCTGTTCGGCGACAACGGAAGCGGCATGCACGTGCACCAATCGATCTTCAACGGCGACACTCCGCTGTTCTACGATAAAGGGGCGTACGCGAACCTGAGCGAAACGGCGCTGCACTACATCGGCGGCATCTTGTACCACGCTCCTGCGATCATCGCGTTCACGAACCCGAGCACGAACTCGTTTAAACGTCTGGTGCCTGGCTTTGAAGCGCCGGTTAACCTCGTATTCTCCAAGGGCAACCGTTCGGCGGCCGTGCGTATTCCGGTAGCGGCCGTAACGCCGAAAGGATGCCGGATCGAGTTCCGTACGCCGGACTCCACGGCCAACCCTTACCTGGCTTTCTCCGCGATGCTGATGGCCGGTCTGGACGGCATCAAGAACAAAATCGATCCGGTGAAACTGGGCTACGGACCGTTCGACAAGAACATCTATGAATTGTCCGACGAAGAAAAAGCCGGCATCCGCAGCGTACCGGGCTCCCTGGACGAAGCGCTGGACGCACTGGCGGCCGATAACGAGTTCCTGACGGCAGGCGGCGTATTCACGAAAGCCTTCATCGAGAACTTCATCGAATTGAAACGCGCTGAAGCGAGAGCGGTAGCCGTAAGAGTACATCCTTACGAATTTGGACTTTATTACGATCTGTAAGAAGTATTGCTACTATTTAAATAGAAAATAATCCAAAGGCCATCCCTTGAAGGTTATCAGTCACCTTCGCCGGATGGTCTTTTAAATATTTATGACATTTATAACTCAACTTTTGCAGCAAAAAATCGGCGTAGACAAGCTTTGATGTAGCTGGGTAAAGCAGCAATCCATTGCCGGAGTTGACGCTGAATCAGAGGCGGACAATGTCTTCCCGTTATTTTGGCTGCTTCGTTGAGGAAGCGTTAACGATATAGAGGCGTCACGATCCGGCGGGGTTAGTATATCTACCTTTTGCACCGTGGCCGTTTCAAGCTGTGTCACAAATCAACGCCAGGTGAGGGGGCTGTCTAAAGGGACTGTTTAAAGGGTTCGTGTCTTTGGTGTCCCTGCCTGCTGATTGCCTTTGCACGATTATCCCTTTCGCTAAGGGGGAAGGTTGGGGGCTAGAGCAAGGGTTCCAAAAAAAGAGAGAAGAAAAGAGAGAGGGGGAAAATGAGGCGGTTCAGGTGAGATTTTCGGCTTGATAAGAGAACGTACGTTTGGTATAATGAAATAAATGGAACCTATGTTCGTATATTCTTGATTCGGGGGGCGAGCGGATATGGAAGCCAATGCGGGAACGGAACTTCAACCATTCAGCAGCCGTTATAACAGCGAGCAAGACTGCATGGAGGCGCTGATCGCGATGAAGTGGCCAAACGGCTTCGTCTGCCCGCGGTGCGCTCACACCCGGTGCAGCCGTCTGACCTCCCGGCATATCCCCTTGTTTGAGTGCGGAAAGTGCAAGCATCAAACATCGCCTTTGGTCGGTACGATTTTTGAAGGAACGCATCTGCCCTTGCTCAAGTGGTTCGAGGCCCTGGATTTGTTCCTGCTGGAGGGCGGCATCTCGGCGCTGCGGCTGCGCCAGGTGATCCGGGTCACCTACAAAACCGCCTGGGCACTGCTGCACAAAATACGCCATGCCGTGGGGGAGTTCGATGCCCGGGAGCTGCTCTCCGGAGACGTGAAGGTAAACAGCGATCAGTATGGTCGTAATCCGTCCCGGTGTCAGCTTTCGCATCCGTACGCCTCGGCGGTCGTAGCGGGATGCACGGTCACGGAGTCGGGCGAGCCGGAGCAGGTCAAAATCCGCCTGGTGCCGCATAAGCGGGGAGGCGAAAAAAGGGCAGACCGTCACGATCTAACCGCGTTTATTAGCGGGCATGTAGATGACCGTACATCGGCGGTACAGTTGTTCCCACTGGCCTTTCGGCTGTATTTGCCCTTGCGGAGAGTGGTGAGAGAGGCGTGGGAATCACTGAAGGGTACGTATGGAGCCTTGGGGCTGAAGCATCTGCAGGCGTACCTGAACGAATACACCGTACGCCGCTGGCTGCACCTGCAAGGAGGACTGTCCGGAGCGGAAGAAACGATGCGGCAGAAGTTGCTGCGCATGTGTGTGGCGATTCCGGCGATCCCTTACCGCCGGCTGATCGCGCGCCAACCGAACCAGCCCCTTGCGGCTGCGGCCTGATCGTGACGCTTGAAAAGATGGGGGGAGTTTGATGCAGATTAACTTAAGGGGTCCTTGATCTCCTATCTTGATCTCCTATCCGGTCTGCTTCACCTCACCTAAATATGATATGATTCCTTCCCCTAAGCCCGTCTAAATTATCTCGAACCTACTAAATTATCTCGAACCTATCTGCTTCTTCACCAAATATTTTCCGAGCTTGCCTTTCTCTCTAGCTACCTGATCAAACGGAATAATTGTGCAAAGGCTCCGGATAGGGAGTGTTGATCTGCCGCCCCCCACTCCCTATCCTGAAGCGTTCAACGCCCTTTCGTGTTTCTTACCGCTCTTAATTCTTTGAACACCTCTTAATTCTTTGAACACCTCTTAATTCTTTGAACACCTTCAGCTCAGGGACTCAAGCTGATTTTTGCTCTGCGAAAGTTGAGATTCCAACCTGTTCGCCTTAAAGCGCGGCGGATTTACCTCCGCAGGACTCGCGAATCACGAGCTCGGGCTCTACGACAACATTGCTCGTCTCGGATTGACTGTTGATCAGGTCGTAGAGCAGCGAAGCGGCCAGCCTGCCGATTTTGTCTTTGTTTTGCCGGATGGTCGACAGGGTTGGCGTCGTGTATTTGCACGCTTCGATGTCGTCGCAGCCGATGATGGCGATGTCCTGGGGGACGTGAAACCCATGTTCCTTCAAAGCGCGCATCGCCCCGATCGCCAGCAGGTCCGAGGCCGCAAATACGGCCCGCGGCAAGGACCCGGATTGGATTATCCGGGTCATGGCTTCATAGCCGCTGGACTCGAAGAAATTGTCCCCGTTGACAAACCATTGCTCCGTGACAGGGAGACCGAAGCTTTCGATCGCGTCCTTATACCCTTGTTCGCGCATATTGGAAATGTCCGATTCCAGCGTGCTGCCGATATAGCCGAGATCTCTGTATCCGAGCAAATAAAAATGCTCCACTACTTTATAGGACATTTTGTAGTTATCGGACATGATGTACCCTGAGCTTTTGCCGTTTAGTTGAATATCGACGCCGATGCAGGGGATTTCGCTGTGATCCAGCTCGTTGATGGACGGCTCGACCTCCTGACCGGTGACGATGATGCATCCGTCCACTTGGAAATGCCGGCAGCGCGCCAAATAATCGCCGTCGACGGAGTGGAATTTCTCGTTGGAGAAAAACAGAAGGTCATAGCCCAGAAAACCCATCTGCTTCTTGAACGCGTTCAGCACTTCAATAAAGAAGGGGTGGGTAAAATCGATATTGAGTTTGCCCGCGAAAATAACGCCGATCAGGTTCGACTTCTTGGTAGCCAGCGTTTTCGCTGAATTCGAAGGTACATACCCCGTCTGCTTCATAATTTCGAGAACTTTCGTTCTTGTCTCCTCGGAGATGTCGCTATAGTTATTAATAATTTTGGAAACGGTCGATACCGATACTCCGGCCATTTCCGCGATTGTTTTAATATTGACCGCCAAAAAGCAGCCCTCCCTACAATAAAAGAACATTTTGGAATTAGTATATCTTAATGAGATACTCAAGACTATTAAAGAAATCGATGGCGAAACATTTACGAAACTGGTTTCGTGATTAGTTTAAAGGAATTGCGAAACGGAGTCAAGACAACTCGAAATAAATGGGAAAAACGAAGCATACTAAGGCCGGAAACGGACTGTTTGACGATGAATACAGCGTCTGATCCGCGTCGGAACGAGGTTTTTGCGAATCGCGAAAAAAAACCTTTACAAAGCAAATTTTTGATGCAATAATGTGTTTTGACGAAACCGCTTTCGGTAAATTTGTCCCGACGTTCTCTAAAATGGCCTAGTTTTACGAAAATTATGAAAAACTTCAGTGCACAGCGTAAATCGGGAAGGTAAACCGAATCGATAGTCCAAAATCATTACCTTAATAGGGGGTAACAGCATGGTAAAGAGAATTTCAGCCTTGATCCTGGCCGGTGCGCTGACGCTTAGTCTGGCTGCTTGCGGCGGAGGAGGCAATGGCGGCAGCACGGCTCCGGCAAACGGAGGCGAAGGCGGCAAAGCGTCCGGGGAGAAGAAAGTCATTAAAATTCTTCACTGGAAGCAAGAAAACATTAACAAAGCGATGGAAGAGATCAATAAGGCGTTCGAGGAAAAATATCCGGAATATAAGATTGAATATACGACGACCGGCCCTGACGACGAGTACAAGCAGGCGCAAAGAGCGCGAATCACAGCGAATGATGTTGATATTTTGGCCGACTTGTCCGGGATGAGACTTTCCCCGCAAGAATGGACGCCCGGAGCGAAAACGCCGGATTGGCAGCAATGGATCGATTCCGGTCTGATCGCCGATCTGTCGGACCAGGCGTTCGTCAAGAACTGGAATGCAAACGACATTGAGAAAGCCGGAACTTACAACGGCAAGGTGTATGCGATTCCAACCGGCAAAGTGGCGATGTCCGGCCTGTTTTACAACAAACAAATCTTTGAAGAAAACGGCCTTTCCGTACCGAAAACCTGGTCGGAATTCATCAAGCTTTGCGATGACCTGAAAGCGAAAGGCATCACGCCGATCGCCGTCGCCGGTAAAGACGTATGGCCGCTGAAGCTGCCGGTGTTCGCCCTGCAGTCGAAAATTTTGGGCGGCGGCGATCAGCAAAAATGGATCGAAGGCGTTTGGAAGGGCGAAACGGCGTTTAATGACGCCGAAGCCGTGGAAGTGCTGGAAAAAGCGAAAACGATTCAAGACAATTACATGATCGATGGCTTTATGGGCATTGACTATGCTTCCGTACCGTCGATTTTCGCCGCAGGCAAAACCGCGATGCTGGCGGACGGATCTTGGGACGCGCCGACGATCGCAACCGCGAATCCCGATTTGAAATATGGATATTTCCCGCTTCCGGCCACGGAAGACGCCGCGAAAAACGCTTCTTTCGTAGGGAAGTACGATGTAACCTGGTACGTTGCGGAAAAGGGACCGAACAAAGAAGGGGCCCTCAAATGGATGGAATTTTTCTCCCAGCCTGAAAATTACACCAAATTCGTCAAAGCCGCCGGCTTTATTCCGACGCAGGACAACATCTCGACGGAAAGCGAATTTATCGACCAGGAGCTGACTCCATACCTTGGTGATTTTGAGCTGGCTTACGAGATTATGATGATCAACCGCGAAAACGTCGGCGAACATCTTGCGGCCGAAGGCGTGCATACGGAATACCTGGCTCCGGGCGGAGCATTTAAAACCGCGAAGGAACTGGCCGACGTCCAGCAAAAAGAATGGGAAGCCGCAGCGCCTAAGTAAGCATAAGGTTTCTGCCTGAATCTATAGAAAGAAAACAACCATACTGTACTGCCCTCGGGGTCTGCTCGTCAGGCCCCGATCCTTTATTTGATTTGGATCTGAAGAGGTGAGAGAGATGTACCCATTTGGAAAAGGCTTTGCCCGTTACGTTCCTTTTCTGCTGCTGTTGATTCCGCTGGCGTTATACGTCGTTTTTTATTTCGGACCATCGGTGTTGACCGTGATTTATTCGTTTACGGATGTGAAAAACATCCCCGGCAGCTCCATGAACTTCGTCGGGCTCGATAATTATAAAGACTTGTTTTTTGCCGGAAATTCCGGGGAACGCTGGGTTTCCATCAAAAACACGTTAATTTTCATGTTTATCGTCACCATCGTGCAGAACGGAGTGGCGTTGTTTGTGGCTGTGCTGATCAACCAACGGCTGCGCGGCGATTATTTTTACCGGGCCGTATTTTTTCTTCCGGTCGTGCTTGGGGTGGCCGTTGTTGCGCTCGTTTGGGGCATGATGTTCGATCCGATGAGCGGGCCGGTTAACATGCTGTATCAATCGCTGTTCGGATATAAAGACATGTTTTTCTCCAGCTTTACGCATGCGTTCGGCTACATTATTTTCGTGCAAATCTGGATGTACATGGGCTATTCAATGCTGATTTTTCTCGCCGGCCTGCAATCCGTGCCAAAAGATCTGTACGAAGCGGGGTACATCGACGGTACGAACCGCTGGCAATCGTTCAAGAATATTACGTTCCCGCTGATCGCCCCGTCTTTTACGGTCAATATGCTGCTTTCGATCATCGGGGCGATGTCCACGTTCGATATTATCCTCGCCACGACGGACGGCAAGTTCAACACCAGAACGATGGCTTACGACGTATATAAGGAAACGTTCCGCGGCAGTCTGGAAATGGGCTTGCCTTCGGCGCTGTCCGTGGTCCAGTTCCTGATCATTTTGGTGTTTGTTATCGTGGCCGTCAGACAGACGCGTAAGAGAGAGGTGGAATATTAAAATGAAAAAATCCAATTCATTTACGATTCTGTCTTACGCCGTCATCGCCGTGCTGCTTATCCTTTACGTGGTGCCGTTAATTTTGGTGCTTAACGTTTCGCTGAAATCGTATCCCGAATATTTGATGAATCCGATCGGAATGGTGAAGGACGCCCAATGGAGCAACTATGTCAGCGCCTGGACCGAGGGTAATTTTGCCAGCTATTTTCTGAACAGCGTGCTTTATACCGGGGCGGCTACGGTGCTCACGATCATCGTATCCATTCTCGGCGCGTTTCCGGTGGCCCGGGGGTACGTCAAATGGAGCGGGTTTATCTACCTGTTCTTCCTGCTGTCGCAATTTCTCCCGAATCCGATGGTCGCCCAGTATAAGCTGATGCTTTCTTTTAAAGAAAGCCTGGATTTCTTCGGTTACGATACGAAGCTGGGTTATATCATTTTGAAAACGAGCGGTACGGGCGTCGTGTTCATGATGTTCGTCGGCTACATCAAATCGATCAGCCGCGAGCTGGACGAAGCCGCGGGCATGGACGGATCGGGCTATACAAGATACCTGTTCCAGATGATTTTGCCGCTGATGAAGCCGGTTATTGCGACAGGCGTCATCCTTACGGCAATCGGGATCTGGAACGATTTCGTCGGTCCGATCATGTATTTGCCGAGCAAAGTGAACTATCCGATTACGTTTGGCCTAAAAGAGTTCAAGGGCCAATACGGCAACAACTGGCCGCTGTTGGCGTGCGGGATTACGATCGTGGCGGCTCCGCTCATTTTGCTCTATACCTTCATTCAGAAATACCTGGTGGACGGCGCGCTTGCCGGGGCCGTGAAATCTTAAATGCGGACTAAAGAGAGAGAGGAAGAAGCGCAAATGGGACAAAAAGGTTGGAAGTTTCAAGGGGAGCAAGGCGAGTTCAGACTGGAGCAGCCAGAACATAACAGCTATTTGTATTTTCCCCTCGTCAACGAGGCGGGGATGATGTCGGCCGTGACCCCGAATTTGCACGGAGAAATCACTTCGGGACACAACACGTTTCTGATGGAGCCCGTATCGGCGGAAAGTTTGCATAATTCCAAGGCATCGCGGAACTTTTGGGTGTTTATCGAAGGATACGGGGCATGGTCCGTCAGCGGCAACTCCGCGAGACAAAACGCGGCGCGGTTTACGGGCGAAGAAGAGCGCTCCGCGGTGGAGGCGGGGTTCCTATGGCATGCCGTGACGCGCGAGAACGAAAAAGCCGGGCTAAAGGCCAGGACGGTCAGCTTTGTTCCGGTAACGGACGATAAAATCGAGCTGATGCGGGTGACCCTGACCAATACGGGGAACGCTCCGCTTAGGCTGACGCCGACGGCGGCGATTCCGCTGTACGGGCGTTCGGCCGACGATCTGCGGGATCACCGCCACGTCACATCGCTGCTGCATCGGATATTTACGTCGGAGTACGGCATTGAAGTGCAGCCGGCGCTTTCCTTTGACGAGCGGGGCCACCGCGTCAACAAGGTCACTTACGGCGTGTTTGGCGCTGAAGCTGGCGGAATGGCGCCCGCCGGATTTTTCCCGGTGACTGAGGATTTTATCGGCGAAGGCGGGGCGCTGGACTGGCCGGAGGCCGTCGTCGCAAACCGCGAACCGGATGCGCAGGCGGGGACCGCCGTGGAAGGCTACGAAGCCGTCGGCGCGCTGCGCTTCGCTCCGGTGGAATTAGCGCCGGGTAAGTCCGTCTCCTATGTCGTGGCCATGGTCATTTCGGGGGACCGGATCGATGTCGGGCGGTATGCGGCGGATTATTTGGCGGCCGGCCGGTTTGATGCCCTGCTGGAGCAAAACCGGGCCTACTGGCGGGACAAATTGGATACGGTCCGGTTCAGCTCCGGGGACGGGGAGCAGGATTTATGGATGAAATGGGTGACGCTGCAGCCGATTTTGCGCCGGCTTTACGGCAATTCGTTCCTGCCGTATCACGATTACGGACGCGGGGGCAGAGGCTGGCGCGACCTGTGGCAGGACTGCCTGGCGCTGATGGTGATGGAGCCGGCGGAAGTGCGCCATCTGCTGCTCAACAACTACGCCGGCGTGCGGATGGACGGCAGCAACGCTACGATTATCGGTGCGGGGCCGGGGGAATTCGTCGCCGACCGCAACAACATCCCGCGGGTATGGATGGATCATGGCGCCTGGCCGCTGATGACGACGCTGCTGTACCTCCATCAAAGCGGGGACCTGGACCTGTTGTTCCAGCCGCAGAGCTATTTCCGCGACGTATTCGTCAAGCGGTGCCGCGAGCGCGACGCCTCCTGGACGCCGGAGCAGGGGAACAAGCTGCTGACCGCGGACGGACAAATTTATGAGGGCACGATTTTGGAGCATATTTTGCTGCAAAATATCGTTCCGTTCTTTAATGTCGGCGAACACGGCAACATTAAGCTGGAGGGCGCGGACTGGAACGACGGGCTCGATTTGGCCCCGGAACGCGGCGAAAGCGTGGCGTTTACGGCGTTTTACGCCAGCAATCTGATGGAACTGTCGGAGCTGCTGCTTGAGCTGCAGAAGCGCACCGGAAAGGATTCGCTGGACATCGCCGAAGAAATGGCCCTGCTGCTCGATACACTCGGGAAGCCGATTTCCTATAACAGCATTCAGGAAAAACGGAGCTTGCTTGACCGCTATTACGACGCCGTCACTCCGTGCGTAAGCGGCAGAAAGCTGGCGCTTGATATCCGCAAGGTGGCCGAGGATTTGAAGCGGAAAGCGGATTGGGCCGTAGCGCATCTGCGCCAAAACGAATGGATCCAAAGCAAGGAAGGGTACGCCTGGTTCAACGGGTATTACAACAACGATGGCGAACGCGTCGAGGGGGATCATCCGGACGGCGTGCGGATGACGTTAACCGGGCAGGTGTTCGCGATTATGGGCGGTTTCGCCACGGACGAACAGACGGAGAAAATCTCGCAAGCGGTAAACCGCTACTTGAAGGACGAGCGGATCGGCTACCGGCTGAATTCCCGCTTCGGCGGAATCCAGCAAAACCTCGGCCGGGCCTTTGGCTTCGCTTTCGGCCACAAAGAGAACGGCGCGATGTTCAGCCACATGACCGTCATGTACGCCAACGCGCTGTATAAACGCGGGTTCGTGCAGGAAGGGTTCGAGGTGCTCGACTCCATCTACCGGCTTTCCGCCGATTTCGAGAACAGCCGGATTTATCCGGGGGTTCCCGAGTATATCAACGAACGCGGCCGGGGGATGTACACCTATTTGACCGGATCGGCGAGCTGGCTGCTGCTGACGCAGCTTACCGAGGTTTACGGGGTCAAAGGCCGCTTCGGCGACCTGCGTTTAGAGCCGAAGCTCGTGCAGGCGCAGTTTGACGGTTCCGGCGAAGCGGCGGTTGAAACCTTGTTCGCGGGGCGCATGCTGCGCGTCGTTTACCGCAATCCGCAGGCGGCCGAACACGGCCAGTACCGGGTGGATTCCGTCAGCCTGAACGGTCAAAGCGTGGATTGCCAAAACGATGGGACCGGCTGTCTGATCGGCCGTTCGCTGATCGAAGCTTTGCCCGCCGACGGTGTTCACGAACTGATCGTTACGCTTGGCGGCAATATAAGTTGAACTAAAGAAAGGAGCGAGTTAGGCAAGAGCGGGAAATGATTCTGAAGAAGTAATAACATTTCACACGGCTGCCCTATCGCGTACCAATCAACAGTTCAACTTATATTGCTCAAGAAAGGTAATGATTGCATGGCTTATCAACTGAAAAACGAGCTGCTTGCGGTCGATATCGCGGACCCCGGGGAATACCGGGGAACGCGGTTCGACTGGAGCGGCTTTATTACGGGCGTCCGGTTCGCGAGCCATACGTTTTGCGTTCCGGAAAGCCTGGTTCCCGGTCAAGGAACCGGAGGCATAGGGCTTTGCAGCGAATTCGGGATCGCGCAAACCATTGGCTATGACGAGGCGGAGAGCGGCGGGAAGTTTCCTAAACTTGGCGTCGGGTTGCTGACACGCCCGGACGAGGCGCCTTATCAATTTTTCCGCGATTATGAGGCCGAACCGTTTTCCATCATGACTGAGCAGCAGGGGACGCAAAGCGTTACGTTTACTGTGTTGCCTAAAGAATGCAACGGCTACGCCGTACAACTCGTAAAAACCGTCTCGATCGATCATGATCGGCTTATCGTGAGCGTTGAGATGGATAACGTGGGCACCCGACCAGTTCATACCGATGAATACTGCCACAATTTCTTCGGGATTGACGGTGAGCCGATTGGCCCGGACTACGTGCTGCGCTTTCCGTTTGCGCCTTCACCCTGGAGCGATGACCCCGGTACGCTGAACGGGCTTGCGTTCAGCGGCAACGAAGTTACCTGGGAGCGGCAGCCGGAGAAAGATTTTTATTTTCGCCTGCCGGGGGTCGACGGAGCGGAGCAGCCGTGGCTCTGGGAACTGGTTCATCGGCCCAGCGGCCTGGGAGTTCGCGAGCGCAGCAAGCTTCGCGTGGCCGCAGCAGCGGTATGGGGCAAGGGGCACGTTGTTTCACCGGAGATGTTCGTGGAAGTGAAGCTCGCTCCGGGGGAGCGGCAAACCTGGACTCGGGTTTACGAGTTTTTTGAGACGATGTAGGTGGTTCAGGCAAAAAAAGGGCATTTTTTAAACTTAACCTAATAATCAACGCTTGACAGGGAAGGCCGGTGGGTTGGTTGGCGGGGTGGTCGGCGGATCAACATCCACTGTCCGGACTCTTTGCACGATTATCCCATTTGATCAGGAAGCAGAGAAGAAGATAAATTCAGAGAAGAAGAAGATAAATTCAGAGAAGAAGAAGATAAATTCAAAAGAAGAAGATATATTTGAGTGAAGCGGATATATTTAGGGTAAGCATATTTGTTAGAGATTATTAGACGGATTAGGGAGAAGTAGACATGTTCGAGATCATTAGACGGGTTTAGAAGAAAGAGGTTTAGAAGAAGTGAAGAGACCTGACGTGAGGAATGGGGCAACCGCCTCATTTTTTCCTGATCTCTTTTTTGTTTATTCCGTACACTAAGCCCCCTGCCCCCCTGAACGAAGGGGATAATCGTGCAAAGCGGCATGCAGGGACACCCATACACGAACATTCATACCCGAACATCCATACACGAACACAGCCTATGTCTTTATTAAAATGAAGCATTAATGTGTCATTTCTGTAAACTGGCGAATTTTTGCGAAATATCAGCTTGCTGGGCGGCGGTTTAGTTGATATGATAATCCTTATCTAAAACTTCGAACCATACAAGCCATGGAAGGGAAAGGGATGGGGAGCAATGAGTAACAGAGCTTATAACTTTAACGCCGGACCGGCCGCACTGCCGCTGGAAGTGCTGGAACGCGCCCAGGCTGAATTTGTCGATTTTCGCGGAACAGGCATGTCGATTATGGAAATGTCCCACCGCGGAGCCGTGTACGAAGCGGTTCATAACGAGGCGGCCAGCCGCCTTTTGAAGCTGCTGGGCAGCCCGTCAGGCTATCAGGTGCTGTTCCTGCAGGGCGGGGCTTCCACGCAGTTTGCAATGATTCCGATGAACTTTCTGAGCGAAGGCAAGACGGCCGGTTACGTGAAATCGGGAAGCTGGGCCAACAAGGCGATTAAGGAAGCCAAGCTCATCGGCGAGACGTTTATCGCGGCCTCCTCGGAGGAAAGCAAATATATGTCCGTTCCGGATGTCAGCAGCTTGAATCTTCCGGATAACGCGGCGTACGTGCATATCACGTCCAACGAGACGATTGAAGGCACGCAGTTCCGGCAGTTCCCGGATACCGGCAGTGTGCCGCTGATTGCCGATATGTCGAGTGACATTTTGTGCCGCCCGTTTGATCTCAAGCAATTCGGCATGGTTTATGCCGGAGCCCAGAAAAACCTCGGCCCGTCCGGCGTGACGGTCGTAATCGCCCGCGAGGAACTGCTCCGCGAGTCGCCGAAGCATCTGCCGACGATGTTCCGGTACGATACCCATGCGGAAAACAACTCACTTTACAACACTCCGTCATCCTTTTCCGTCTACATGGTGAACGAAGTATTGAAGTGGATTGAGGAACAAGGCGGTTTGCAAGGCATCGAGCAAAAAAATGAGCAAAAAGCCGGCCTCCTCTATCAAGCGATCGACGCAAGCGGCGGGTTTTACCGGGGCTGTGTGGAGCAAGGCAGCCGTTCGACGATGAACGTAACGTTCCGCCTCGCTTCCGAAGAGCTGGAAAAGCTGTTTGTCAAAGAGTCGGAGCAGGCTGGTTTTGTCGGGCTCAAAGGCCATCGCAGCGTCGGCGGTCTGCGCGCTTCGATCTACAATGCCGTGCCGTATGACAGCATCAAGGCATTGGTCGAATTTATGGACCATTTTCAAAAATCGCATGGCTAAGCGGGTCTCGGGTCTGGTGGACCTGGCCGCTGTTTAGGGCTATAGCTAAAATACGGCTCCATCATCGCATGGTTTGACGGTGGTGGAGCTTTTACTTTCGGTTCCCGCACCTGAAAGAAGGCGGCCGATTTGCTATAATGGAACAAGCGCTGCCCGAGGATGGACAGACTCACAAATTGGACGAGGTGTTAGTTTCATGGCATTGCATATTGTGCTGGTGGAGCCGGAAATTCCGGCAAATACGGGGAATATCGCCAGAACCTGCGCGGCGACGGGGACCCATCTGCATCTGGTGCGTCCGCTGGGGTTTCGTACCGATGACAAAACTTTAAAACGGGCCGGGCTGGATTATTGGTACGCGGTCCACATTGAATACCACGATTCCTTTCAGGAAGTGGAGGAAAAATACCGGGGCAGCCGGTTTTTCTTCGCGACCACCAAGGCGGACAAACGGTATACGGATTTCTCGTTTCAGGACGGGGATTTTCTGGTGTTCGGGAAAGAGACGAAAGGACTGTCTCCGGAAATATTGGCGGCGCACCCCGATACCGTGATGCGGATGCCGATGACGGATAAGGTCCGTTCGCTGAATTTATCCAATTCCGCGGCGATTATCGTGTATGAGGCGCTGCGGCAGCTTGATTTTCCGGGAATGGAGTAGATGTGATGAAAACGGAAAAAGAGAAGATGCTGGCCGGCGATTGGTATGATGCCAGCGATCCCGGGCTCGTTGCCGAACGGCTGCGGGCTCGGGGGTTGACCAGAGAGTTTAATGCCACCAGGGAGGATGAACGGGAGCGGAGAACCGGTATTTTGAAGCAGCTCTTCGGAAGCTGCGGCGACGATATTTACATCGAACCGACCTTCCGCTGCGATTACGGCACGAATATTTATGTCGGCAATCATTTTTATGCCAATTTCGACTGCGTTATTCTGGACGTATGCGAGGTGCATATCGGCGAGTACTGCTTTATGGCGCCGGGGGTTCATATTTATACGGCGGCCCATCCGCTGAATCCGGCCGAACGCAACTCCGGGGCGGAATTCGGGAAGCCGGTCAAAATCGGCAACAATGTATGGATCGGCGGCCGGGCGGTGATCGTTCCCGGGGTGACGATCGGCGATAACGCGGTCATTGCCGCCGGCGCGGTCGTTACGAAAGATGTGCCGGCCGGCGCGGTGGTTGGAGGAAATCCTGCCAAAATAATTAAAACAATTGAAATTTAGCAGGAATCCTGAAAATGATAGCGAAATAAAATAGATTAGGTATTTGGTTCTATTTTTACATAATTTTTTTCAGGAGAGGTGTGCCTTTATGAAACCTGCTGGTGTAGTCCGTAAAGTGGATCAGCTGGGAAGAATCGTCTTACCCAAGTCGTTGCGCCAAAGATATCAAATGAACGAGGGCGATCCCGTCGAGATTTTGGTACAGGGAGATCACATTATTTTGGAAAGATACCGTCCGAAATGCGTGTTCTGCGGATCGATGGAAAACGTGAGCGATTTTAAAGATCGTTCCATTTGCAATCAGTGTTTGGTCGAAATGAACCAGCTGTCCTAAAACCAAAGACCTGATAGCCGCGGGAAGTCCTTTCCTTCCATAAGGGGAGGCGGCCCGCGGCGGATCGCAAAATAAATGAGCTTCCCGTAAGGGGGCTTATTTATTTTGGTAGCAAACATGCGGTGGGCTTGGACAAGCGGTGATCAAACGCGCCTGCCTGGCCATAAGAAAATAGACCGCTTGCCGCGGTCTTTCTTCTTGGAATGTGCGCCGATGGGCGCTTGTCTTCATTAAAGACCTTTTGTTTTATCGTCGTTATAAGACGCAGTCAAAATCCCGCACACAAACATAGCCATAACCAGGGTAATAATCCAGAACGTCAAAGAGAAAGACAAACCCGAACACCTCCACGTTGAACTTCTGCTCTTATTATACCCGCCTATACTTTAAAAATAAATGCTAAAATGTGATGTATTTCATAGACGAAGATGATTGTGGTTTGCTTGTGCTATTTGAAGAACAGGAAGTGGGTTGGCACGGGGCGCAGGGCACCGTCCGACGGGCTGTTCACCACCCGGCCGTTGACGACGAGCGACGAAGAACCGCCGCCATCCAGGTTATAGGCGTCCTGAACGCCCATCTTTTGCAATTTTGCCTGAAGCTCCTCCAGCGTTGCCCCGGAACTTCCGTTTTCGTCCCGGCCGTCGATGACCAAAATGACCAGCTGGTCATCCTTGTAGTTGCCGATCACGGTACGCGGCGCACGTAAAGGCGAGGACCGCCATTTTTCCGGGATCGCCGTTTTCCTGCCGTCCTGAAGCAGGATGGGGACAAAGGAAGCGCCGAATTTCGGCTCCAGCCTGTCCAAATCTTCCTTGCGCTCAAACTTGCCGCCGATGAGCTTGCCGGATTTGCTCAAACCGACGAAAAACAAATCCTTATAGGTGGCTTCGAACCCGTTTACATATTTGCCGCCCACGATCGTCGTGCTTAACGGGTAACGTTTGCCCCGGGAATCGGCGAATCCGCCGGCGTTGATCCCGGCCACGGCGCCGTAGCGCTGGACGGCTTGTTTGGTCGTTTCCGAACCGCCCAGCATGTCTTTGCCCAGCGTCATTGTCATCGCGTCCGGAGATTTCAGCTTAACCTTCATCGCGTAGCCCCGGTAGGTTCCCGGGTTGACTTTGTATAACTCGATGCGAATCCGGTCGCTTTGGACCGTTTCGTACGGCGTTCCGAGCTTGGCCGTGATTCTTCGGTTATAAATCGTCGCGGGCATTCCGGCGGACGTTTTGGCCGTTTTCACGATGGTGCTCATCGCCGAGGTCGTTTTGCGGTACAGCTCGGCGGTTTTTTGAATGGACGAAATCGTGGTTTTGGCGTTCGCTTGCGCCTGCGTAAGTCCGCGGGAAATCGCCCCGGTCGTCTGGAAAATATCCGCCTCCGGCGTAATATCGCCGGGTGGGCTGTTCCATTCGATACGGGGGCCGCTGATCAGCAGGGCGATCAGAAGGCCAAACAAAGGACCGGTTGCCAGCAGAAAAAAACGGTTGACTCGTTTTACCGGCGTAATCATTTGAGCAGACCCATCTGTTTTTGAAGCTTGGCCAGCTGCTGTTTGACCTCGTTCAGTTGAGTATACAGCTTGTTGCTGTTGTCCGTTTTTTCGCTGGTGTTGTCCTTCGTAAATTCAAGCAGTTCATTAAACGTATCGACTTTGCTCTGCAGTTCTTCGACTTCTTTCGATAAAGCCGTCAATTGCGAGGTGTAGTCGGCTTTCATCATTTCCGTTTGGCTTTGCCATTTGGCGTCCAGCTGCGCGACCATCGATTGCTTTAAATGATTGCTGTAAAAATAGGCGGCGGCGGCCCCGGCGCCGATCAACAGTACCCAGACGAGCAAAATCAAAGCTACGGAAGGACCCTGCTTTTTTCGGGGGCGGATCGGTTCGGTGACGGTTGCAGGCTCCGTAGAATAAGACATCACATGATCACCTCAAAAACTATTATTCGCAGTACCCATTCTAACACGGCGACATTTTTATCGCAAAAAGGATAGATTTAGAGAAAATATGCCAATTTAAGCATCTTTTTTTGTTTGCCGGCGCCGGTTGTCTGGAAACTTTGTCCTGGGGTACAATCGCCGTAAATGAAGCAGCGGAAAGGGGGAGTTCACCTGAACCTCTGGCTGGAGATGTTAAGGAGAAGATTGCCGCCTGCTTTTGTACTTGAAGCCGAAGAGCGGCTGGAAAACGGAACGTTGATCGGGTTGGCCGGGTCGCACGGGGACGGGGGAAGCGGCAGCCGTGATGAGAAATTAGGACCGCTCTGCGAAGAAGAACCTTGGGAGCATCGGGCGGACGAACAGTCGGCACATGATAAAGATATATTTAATGAAGAAAACATTCCACAGGATGAAAGCGCGCCTGGCGTGCAGGCAGAGGAAGCGGCGGAGCGTATGCTGGTGGATTGGCTCGCTGCCGCTTACGCCAAATGCGAAGGCGGAGAGGCGCTCCAGCCGTGGCAGTGGCTGCTTGCGGAAAGCGCCGACGGGGCGCTTGAGTTGGCGCTGCGGGCGCTGGTTCCCGGCGGCGGGGCCGTGCTGGTCGAGACGCCCGCCGCGCCGGAGGCGCTCGAGCTGATGCGCCGCCTCGGACTGCGGGCCGTCCCGGTGGAGTGCGACGGGGACGGCATGCTGCCTGACGATGTGCGGTGGAAGGCGCGGTTGGCCGGGGGCGAGCCTGCCCTGGCGTATGTTACGCCGCACTTCTCGAATCCGTCCGGCCGGGTGTGGAGCCGGCAGCGCAAGCTGGAGCTGCTTGCGCTGAGCGCGGAGCTGGCGCTGCCGATCGTGGAGGACGACACGGCAGGAGCGCTGCCGTTTGCGCTGTTATTCAAAAATCCGCAGGTTCCTGAAGCTCCGGAAGTCCCGGAAACGGGGGCTGCTGCGGAGAAGAAGTTGGCGGCGGGGCCGGGAGGTGAAACGCCGAGCGCAGCGGTGCTGGGGGACGAAATGCCAAAAGCGATGGTACCGGAAGATGAAATGTTGAAAGCGGCGGTGTCGAGGGATAAAATGCCGAAAGCGGTGGTGCCTGACGTCCCCGAGTCTCTGTTCCGCTTGCGGGAGACGGCGGGGATTCCCGGGGCCAAGGTGATCGGCGTCGGCTCGTTTGAGCGGACGCTTCTGCCGCAGCTGCCTTTGGCCTGGCTGCGCGGCGAGGCGGAGGCGATGGAAAAGCTGCGGCGGGAAGCGGGGCGCGGGAGCGGCGGCGGAAGCGGTCTGCCGGCGGCGGGCCCGGCGAGCCAATGGAGCGCGGTCGTGCGGGCCGCAGGCGGTCGGGCCGCGGGCGGTCGGGCCGGGGGCGATCGGGCTGTGGGCGGAAGGGCTGCGGCCGAGCGGGCCGTGGCCGCAAGGGCCAGGCGGCTCCGCGCCTGGCTCGCGTCGCCCGCGGCCGCGCGGCATGCCGCCGCAGCCGCGGCGGCGTACACAGCGCGGCGCACGCTCGCGCTGGAGCTGCTGCAGGCGCCCGCCTGGCGGGGCGCCCGCGCGGCCGATCCCGGCGGCGGGCTGTACCTGTGGGTCAGCCTGCCCGCCGGGATCTCCAGCGAAGCGCTGCTGCGCGCTTCGCTGCTGGAGGGCACAGCGTTCCTGCCGGGGACGCTGTGCTGCGCCGCTGAGCCGGATGACGGCTGCATCCGGCTCACCGTGGCCGCGCTCGAAGATGCGCGGCTGCGCGAGGGGCTGGCGCGCATCGCCGCCGCCCTCGCCGGCTTTACGGCGCGTTCCGGGGGCTGACGCGCCGCCTGCGCCCAGCGCCTACCGGCTGGGCTCAGGCAAAGCCATCGCATGGCTACCGGCCACGGCTGGCTCGCACTGGGCCGCCTGCCCCTCGGTTATCGTGCGTTCACACAAAGCGGCCAGCCGCTGCCGGTCCCGCGCGTTCACTTAGATCGGGCCCTCGCCGGGCCACGTCCCTCGCCCAAAGCCGGCGCCCGGCCTACTCCGCCCCCTCGCTCCGCTCCAAGGCCGCCGCGGCGCGCCGCCACGTGTCCACGACGTGGGCGTACTGCCGCAGCCCTTCCGTCCCCGCGGGCGTCAGACAATAGCGGCCGCGGGCGACGCGGCGGAACCAGCCGTAGTAGTCGCGCTGCAGAATCGCCGCGGCGCTGCCGACGCCGCTGCGGTCGCGCGCGTCCTTGGGAGCCATCTCCCCGCCTCCTTCCTGCAGGGCGAGCGCGACGCGCAGCGCCTTTTCGCGGTACGCCGTCACCAGCTTGGCGCCGTGGCTGCCGCCGACATTGTAATCGCCGCTGCGCTCATGAAACTCGTGCATCAGCCGCTCCGCCCGCCTTTTGACGACCTTGGGTCCCGGGGTGTACACGGTGTCTCCGGGCGCGCATAAAATCTCCACAAACGCGGGTTTCGTTTTGTACCGGGTGACCGCGATCAGGCCCAACCCGAGCCTGCGGCACAATATGGTGATTTCGCTCCAGCGCTGGTTGTGGGCCCCTTTTTTCGCGCGGTTTTTCTCCACGGCCAAATAAACCTCGCCGCTTAGCTTCTGCCGTTCGAGTCCCTGCAGCAGCAGCGGCAGGTTAAATGTCTTTTTCATTTCGACGATCAGCGGCTCATCGCTGCCCGGCCGATAGCCGACCAGGTCGCAATGGCGGACTTCGCTGCGCACGATGTATCCGCGCTCCTCAAAAAAAGCCTTCAACGGGGCGTATAATTCCGTCTCATGCTGTACGGCCATGACGATCTCCTTTACCAAAAAGTCCTTCTTTGTCCTGCAAACCTAACTTTTTGAACTCACATTTTATGTATCCATGATCAGTACAAATTATAGCACAAACCTCAATCCCTACTTTTTCGATGTGAATATTTTTAGCCCGAAAACGGTCAACATCTCGGGAAAAGCCGCATAGGAATGTAATACACTTTTTAACGTGGAAGCTCCATTTAAACTCAGCTTCAGATACAAAGGCCAAGGCCGGGGACGCGGGAGAACCCCCAAGCGGGATACAGGAGGTACCTAACATGGACATTTTTGAACGTATAGCGGCTTACCGGGCGGAAAGCGACTCTTTGTCGTGGAGCGGCACATTTAAACAATATATCGAACTTTTGGCCAAGGACTCTTCGCCGGCGATGACCGCCCATGCCCGAGTTTATGAGATGATCAAGTCTTATGGGATAGAGGAAGTTGACGGCCGGAAAAGGTATAAATTTTTCGAGCAGGAAATCTTTGGGCTGGACCGGGCGATTGAAAAGCTGGTCGAGGAATATTTTCACTCCGCCGCCCGCCGGCTGGACGTCCGGAAGCGGATTCTGCTTCTGATGGGCCCGGTCAGCGGCGGCAAATCGACGCTGGTGACGCTGCTGAAACGGGGGCTGGAGAAATTTTCACGGACGGAAAAAGGGGCCGTATACGCCATTGCCGGCTGCCCGATGCATGAGGACCCGCTCCATCTTGTTCCGCATGAGCTAAGGCCCGAGGTAGAGAAGGCACTGGGCGTCCGGATCGAAGGCAACTTATGCCCGGTCTGCCAGTTGAAGCTCAAAACGGAGTACGGCGGCGACATTGAAAACGTCAGGGTAGAGCGGGTGCTGCTCTCCGAGGACGAGCGGATCGGCATCGGCACGTTCAGCCCTTCCGACCCAAAGTCGCAGGACATCGCCGATTTGACGGGAAGCATCGACTTCTCGACGATTACCGAATACGGATCGGAGTCCGATCCCCGGGCATACCGGTTTGACGGCGAGTTGAACAAAGCCAACCGCGGGCTGATGGAATTTCAGGAAATGCTGAAGTGCGACGAAAAGTTTCTGTGGAACCTGCTGTCATTGACCCAGGAGGGCAACTTTAAGGCCGGCCGGTTTGCGCTGATCAGCGCGGATGAGCTGATTATCGCCCATACGAACGAAGCGGAATACAAATCGTTTATCGCCAATAAGAAAAACGAGGCGCTGCAGTCGCGGATGATCGTGATGCCGATTCCGTACAATCTCAAGGTGTCCCAGGAGGAGAAAATTTACGCGAAGCTGATCGGCCAAAGCGATATGAGCCACATTCACATTGCCCCGCACGCGCTAAGGTCGGCGGCGATTTTTTCCATCTTGACCCGGCTCAAGGAGACGAAAAAGCAGGGCGTCGATCTGGTGAAAAAAATGCGCCTGTACGACGGCGAGGAAGTGGAAGGCTACAAGGACGCCGATTTGAAGGAGCTGCAAAACGAATACTTGGAGGAAGGGATGTCCGGCGTCGATCCGCGCTACGTGATCAACCGGATTTCCAGCGCGCTGATCAAGCAGGACCTGCACTGCATGGGGGCGCTCGATATTTTGCGGGCGATCAAGGACGGCCTCGACCAGCATGCTTCCATCACGAAGGAGGAGCGCGAACGCTATTTGAACTTTATTGGCATCGCCCGGAAGGAATACGACGAACTGGCCAAAAAGGAAGTGCAAAAAGCGTTTGTGTATTCGTTCGAAGAATCGGCGCGCACGCTGTTTGAGAACTACCTCGACAACATCGAAGCGTTCTGCAACTGGACCAAAATCCGCGATCCGCTGACGGATGAGGAGCTGGACCCCGATGAGCGCTTGATGCGTTCCATCGAAGAGCAGATCGGCATCTCGGAAAACGCCAAAAAAGCGTTCCGGGAAGAAATCCTGATCCGCATTTCCGCCTACTCGCGCAAAGGGAAAAAATTCGAATACAACCATCACGACCGGCTGCGCGAGGCGATCGAAAAGAAGCTGTTCGCCGATCTCAAGGATATCGTGAAAATTACGACGTCGACCAAAACGCCGGACGAAAATCAGTTAAAGCGGATCAACGAGGTCAGCAAACGGCTGATCGACGAGCACGGGTATTGCCCGGTGTGCGCCAACGAGCTGCTGCGCTATGTGGGAAGCTTGTTGAACCGTTAAATGAACATGCTCTGCCGGTAACATCCATGGTAAGATGAACTCCCTGCTTTGATATTTCTGAAGAATATCGAGGCAGGGATTTTTTTACTTAGTTCTGAAGCCCTGAAACTTCATAGAGTACTAATTTTCAATTATAACTCCCGAGGTTAGGCGGCTTAGCGCAAAATAACTGATGGATAGAGATTTCGGACAAGGTCGTCTGAGCTCTGTCCATTTTTTAGTTGTAATTATTTTATACGGATCGGCGAATCGTCTTCACACAAATCTTTCTAGCATAAAAAACGACAAAATTAGTAACATCATGTATCCAAACCAGGTGTCGACATGTTTCGCTATATGCAAAAGCCAAAAATGGAATGATAATACTATTTGGATTTTGTGAAATTAGGAGGATGGGAGGGCGGGAGTGAATCATAAGTGAATCTAAAGAAGCAGGTCTTTGGATATTACATTGGAAGCATGCATGTAGGAGATGGAACAAGATTACAACTTTATAGAGTCTTGATTAGAAAGGGGAGCAGTATGACTAGCAAAAGAATAAACAGACAAGTTTGCCTTATGCTCATCGCAGTATTTTGGATATTATCAGTTTCATTATATATTACAAGCAATAAAGCAGAGGCAGCAGGTGAGTGGAAACCGATTTATAGCAAAACTCAAAGACTAATGTACTACGAAGATAATGTGTACTTGCATTATCCAACAAATATCCCCAGAAGTGAACTGGGGAATTACAGAATAGATCTCTCTTGGACTTATACCACATATCTTATATATCACTACAATAAAACAGATATTGGTACTATTGATGTTAGAGCAGTAAAGTCTGGTGACACTAATATTATGAGGAGAAAAAATATTGTATATGGGGATAATAGGGGCGGTTCTGCTTCCTTTTTGTTCTCCAATAACAATGACTTTTCTGTCACAGAAAACATTCTAACTCACTTTAGCACCTATGAACCTAATCTTATAGATACCATCACTATGGTTATCTACTATAGAGATGTAAGCCCTCCTACTAATCCTACAATATCTGTTAACCCACCGGGATATACCCAAGGCAACGTCTCTGTTTCGATCGGTGGGAGTACGGACAACACGGGAGTTGCCAGTTATGAGTACAGCCTTCAAGGAGCTCATAATTCGGGGTGGACGGTATATAACAACCCGATAACGATTACCAACCCCGGACAGACCACGATTAGTGCCAGGGCGGTAGATGCAGCGGGCAATGTCAGCGGGGTGAGCACTTCCAGTGCGTACATAGACCAAACAGGCCCAACTGAACCAGCCGTATACATTAGCCGATCGGATTGGAGTAATACGGACGTCATGGTAGGCATCAGCAGCCACGGGGCGGACAGCCAGTCCGGCGTATCGAGAAGTGAAATCGCCGTGACAGGAGCAACTAATATAGGATGGCAAACCTATACGGGGACGTTCAACATATCCGCTAATGGTCAGAGTGTCGTCCATGGCCGAACGATAGACAATGCTGGTAATGTGGGTCCAGAAAGTACAGGTGTGGTCTACATTGATAAACTTGCGCCCAACCTGCCAACAATTAGCATGGATGGGAACTGGACCAGCAGCGGTAAAACTTTTACGCTCCAACACGGAACAGATAATGGAGGAAGCGGAGTAAACCGAAGTCAATACAAGCTCGGAGATAGTGGGGCATGGACCGATTACACCGATCCGGTAACCGTAAACCAAGAGAACCTCGTCGTTTACGCCAGAACGATAGATAATGCCGGTAATGCGGGCGAGGTTGCTCAATCCAACGGAAATATTGACTGCACACCCCCGGCGCAGCCTTCCATTACATTGAGTGAGACCGGATATACGTCCAAAAATGTTTCGGTCACCGTAACCAGCGGGCAGGATGCCCTGAGTGGCGTGCTGAAATCACAGTATCGGATTGATAGCTCAGGAGCATGGACCGATTATACGGCGCCCTTTTCAGTGACCAATGAAGGGGTAACGACCATCTATGCCCGTACCATGGACAAAGCAGGGAATGTGAGCGAAGAAGCAACCGCAGTGGCTAAAATTATTCGGACCAAGCCGGTAAAGCCAGCTATCACCTTAAGTCCTGTGGACTGGACGAGCCAAAATGTTATCGCGACAATCAACAATCCAAACAACTCAACCGGAAGCATCTCCTACAAGGCTCAGTATAAAGTCGGGGATACCGGCGCATGGGCTGATTACCAGTCTCCCATCACCGTTGGAGATGAAGGCATAAAGGTGTATGCGAGGGTTGTTGATGCAGCAGGTAACTTTAGTGAAGAAGTCTTGGCTGAACCAAGAATAGATACGACAGCTCCGACGGAACCGGTGATTGAAAGCATATTGAATCCGAGCGGATCAGGAGCCAATATCACGGTAACGCCGGGAACGGATACACTTAGCGGAGTGAGCCGGACGGAGTACAAAATCGGGGATCAGGGCACCTGGACAGCGTATGCGGCTCCATTTACCGTTAACCGTCAGGATGCGGTCATCGTCTATGCAAGAACGATAGATCGGGTCGGGAATGTATCCATTGAAGCGGTAGCGGTAATTGATGCGAATTTATACCAGAAAACACTGGCCGAAGCCATCCAAGCAGTTGAAAAAGCTGAGGCATCGAGGCTTCAGTCGGATATCAATGCGGCCCGCACCCTCATTAGTGATTTAAAGGATACCGATCAAAAACTTCTGCTGAACCGATTGAATGCTATCCAAGTGATGCCGGATGTGCCAGATGATCAAAACAGCCCGTCTACTCCTGCCAACCTAGTCGGCACAAATGTAACGCCAACCAGCATCAAACTGTCCTGGAAGGCTTCTACCGATGATGAAGGCGGGGTCAGCTACGAAATCTATATTGACGGTCAGCTCATTGGTGAGACAAGAGAACTCGCTTATGAAATCACAAACTTGGATCCGCAAACCAGCTATGCGTTTACCGTGAAGGCCAAGGATGCCGCCGGAAATTATTCCGGTCCGAGCAATACGGTCACTAAAGGCGTGTCTAAAAACTATAACTACAAGTATGATGCCGCTGGAAGACTGGACTATATCGAGTCGAACGGCAAAGTGATATTCGATTACCAATATGACAAGAACGGGAATCTCATACAAATTATTACACTGGTCAATCCTTAAGATTGGAGAAAAGGTCGATGAAGAGAAAACTGGGTACGCGTAATATTGCTATATTCCTGCTGCTACTCCTTTTTTTCAATACAATGAGTGCCTATATCCCTAACATCGCGAGCGCTTCCGAGAAAACGGGTACATACGAACAAATCGCTTCCCGCTTTGGAATGTCTGCTTCATTTATCCAGAACGAGCTGCAAAAAGGATACTCTATAAATCAGATTTATACTGCACTTTTTCATGCAGAACAGTCGAGTAAAACTTATGAAGAAGCCTTGGCGGAATTGTTTCCTAAGGAATTAAATAAATCAGAAACCGTTACGAGTAATGTTTATAATCGGTTAAATACATCGCCTTTAGACGGTATCGTAGTTTTTGATGTCACGGATGACGTCGATGCGAATAAAACAGAGGACCGTAGTTCTGTTACAGAAGATGTGTACTCTATTAGTAAGGCTACAGCGAATTCCTTAAATAGAGTGGCCGATATACCTGTACTCCCCCCAATAACAGAAGAAGCTCCGGTTTACGATAAAACTTCATTTAACGACGCTCCTTACTCCGTGGGAAATGAAAAAGAAAGCATTTCCACTCTTTCGGGTAACTTGCATGTCCAAAATTCAGATATGTCGTTACCGGGGAGAAATGGTCTTGGATTTTCACTTACTCGGCAATATAATTCCAACGATGCCCAATTTTATGGCATGGGAGCTACATTAATTGATGTAAGCGAAGCAAAGCAAAATTACTACGTCGAATTTAATGTCATTGAGAAGCCTATCATAAGACAATATAAGGTGAGCTATAACGAGAAAAAATGGATCCAGGAAGATACCAATGGAGACGGGGTAGTTGACCGCAATACATATGATCTCCCTGCCACAACCAAAGTTGTAGGAACCTATTCGACATTGGAAGAGGCAAATCAGGCGGCAAGTCAAAAGATAACGTACACGGTTCCTGCAGAATCTAAGATAGTAACTGATTACATCACAGCCAGCAAACTGGAGTTGTTTCCACAATCTATTCGTTATAATCAAGATGGCTTTGTTGGAAGTCTTGAGCCTAGAGGACAGGCAATAGTAATTTCAGGATCGTATACCCCACCAGATTTTAAGATGGTTTCCACGAGGTGCACCTATCGCCGAGATGGAATGTATAATGGCACTGGATTCTGGTCTCCGTTCTATGTAACAGATAATTGTAGTGAGCCATATATGACATACAATGACGGTCTATATAGCGGAACAATTACCAAATTCGGTCAAACGGCTTTTTCCACTTGCCCTTCCCCAGATTATAGCAGACGGAACACCTATTGTACTGCAGCAGCTTCTGTCGACTATAGTGGCATGGTCTATTCAAAGGGAACTCCAGACACTAGAGTTTGGGGGCTGAACTATAGGGGAACTGTTACCAAACCCGGATACACCAGTGACACCGGCTACGATGCTTGGGTCGACAATGGGCAGGGAGGAAGGATAAGGTACGCATATACTGCCGACGGCCTGCCATGGATCGATAAGCTTGAGTCTGAAGGAAATGGAAGTAAGGTTCTGAAACAGACACAGCTGTACTCTACACTGGAAGAAGCTGAAGCATGGAAAGAGATTATCGCTAGCAATCCCGGTTTGGAGATTACCGGCTCGGAAGAAGGCGCCGAACCTAACTATCGTTATTATATTGCAGAAGGCGCTCATCCCGTTATTGGTGCAGTAACCGTTGAATATCAACCCAAATTTATCTATCAGAATACGACTAATACGCCCTTAAATGAGCAGCTTTTTCCATTAGGCAAAGGGTGGGCCTGGAATCTCCCATATGTAGAAACCAAAGATGATAAACAATATATTCATCTTCCTGAGGGTGGAAGTTATGAAATTGAGGGAGACCAACTCAAAAATTATGATTGGAAGGGACTTACCTTTGCAGCGGACGAAAGCGTAAACGTAAATGGTGAGGTGTCAGCTTACGTACTAAAGTCAACGGATGCCCAGCCTAAATACTATTTTTCAAAAGACGGCAGATTACTGCAGATTTCGGATGCCTACAACAACTTTATTCACTTTTACTATGAACAAAATGCCACCTATAATCGTAAATTGTTGAGCAAAATTGAGGATGCCATTGGGAACACAATAGAAATTTCGTACTCCGCGACTGAGGTTACAGTTGTTAAAGGAAATGAGACAGTTGTTTATAAAAAGCATACGGAGCAAGGAGTTGAACTTCTCGATTCGGTAACAGATGCAGCCGGAAGGAAAACGACGTATTCATATACTTTGGCTCCTGCTAAATTTAATCTAAACGCCTCAGAGCCAGGAAGACAATTGTCGAATCCATACGCGCTTCTGACCAAAGTGTACCATCCTACCGGAGCTGCCACCGTCTACACCTACGATGGCCAACCGGTACGGCGCTATATTGGTGCGAATTCTGTTAACGAGGCTTACCGCGCCGTCTCGCGAGTGGATCAAATTATTTATAGTAATGACCTAGTTGAGGAGTTTAATCGCGAAACGATACACTATACTTCCGACATGGCGGCGGCTTATGAGGGCAATACAAGCTTTTCAACCCTTATAAATAATGGATTAACGAATTCGACTTATAAATACAATAAGAAATATGTCGGTTATAATGTCGGTTCACAATATTACTTGGAACAGGCCGTTGTTCAAGCAGGGGAAATCGAGAAGGTAACCAGCTATCAGTATGATAAACAGGTAGAGGGAAGAGCGTATTCGGCGCCAGTTCCAACGGTTACCACATCGAGTAATAATCAAAATTCAGATGTATATACTTCAAGCGCGGTGTACGACGACTACGGAAATGTTACGGAATCAACGGATGATCGGGGCGCAAAATCGTACTATACGTACGATACCAATCGTCTCGTTAAAACAGCGTTAGAACCTCTTGACTCCAACACCAATGGCTATGTTGAATTTGTACGAAATGGGCAAGGAGATATTGTTCAAACTACTGTTCGCGAGAACAATGCAAGCGGTAAATTACTTCAGAAGGTGGAGTATGCGGATAGAGACTCGTACGGGAATGTCACCAAGCAAATCATTACTAATGGCGATAAAACGGTTACTACTCTAAGCGAGTACAGCAGCCAGTATGGTAATGCATTTCCTACTTTGCAAAGTGTACAAGTGACGAACGCGGATGGCGATATTTCAACAATCACGAAAAAAACCAGTTATAACAAAATTACAGGGCTAGTCACTGCTGCAACGGACGGAAATGGCCATGTAACCACTTATGAATACGATGCGCTTGGACGTGTGATTAAGGTAACCTATCCCGATGGAAACAACATAGGCGCGTCTTATGATGATCAGGAAAATACGGTAACCGTAACGAATGAATTGGGCGTGAAGTCTAAGACACGTTGGAATGCTTTGGGCTGGAACATTGAGACGGGCTTGTATAATGGCACAGAGTATCAGGTTAAAACAAAATCGGCTTACGATCACAATGGCCGCCTTGTGTCGAGTGAAGATGCATTAGGAAACCTTACTAGATATGCCTATGATGGTTTGGATCGTCTTACTTCAACAACTTATCCGGATGGTTCAACGGCCACAACGACTTACAACGATGCTCTTCGCCAAGTAATACAAGCTGATGGAGAAGGCAATAAGCAAATTAACACTTATGATAAGTGGAATAGAATTGAGACAACGGAAGAACAGCCGGGTAATCAAGATAAAAGTACGGTTGTGGCAAAGTTTGAATACGATCGGGTCAACGACCAGGTTCTAAAAGATTATGATGCTCTGAATAACACCACTTCTTACAAGTATAATTCATCAGGCAAAGTTATTTCGGTTACAGATCCTAACGGAGACATCACCAAGTATGACTATGATATGCTTGGGAATTTGATTCAAATCACATATCCTGATGGCCATGTTAAATCGAAGAGTTACGATGAGCTTGGACGTGTTATTCAGACCAAAGACGAAGCCGGCCAGTCCGAAAAACAGTATTTTGATCCTAGTGGAAATGTAATTCGTGTGGTAGATCGAAACGGGAACTCGACGGTTTTTGAATATGACGGCCGCAACCGTTTGAAAACACGGAAAAGCACCAGTGAAACGGTAAGTTATACCTATGATGCAGCCGGTAAACGTCTGTCGATGACGGATGGAACCGGAACAACTACTTACGAGTACGATAAGTACACGGAACAGTTGAAGACGATGACTTACCCGGATGGATTAACCCTTGCCAATCAATATGATGCAGGAAATAATCGAACACATATGGTAGGGCCATTTGGAGCCGAAACATTCTATACTTACGACAACTTGAACCAAGTGAAAACGGTAGGAAGTGTAGAAAAGCAACCGGACACAACGTATCAGTATTATAAAAATGGACTGGTTCAAGGCGCAGTTTCAGGCAATGGTTACGAAACTCAAAATCGGTATTCAGGCGCGAAATTGACGGAGTTAAACCATGTGCTGGCAGAAAATGTTACCCATCATTTCGAGTATGTTTATGATGATAATAAAAATATCAGAGAGCGCCTGCAAAACGGAATTAATGATTCATTTACGTATGATGAGCTAAATCGAATAAGCACCTCGACAGAAAACAACGAGACTTACACCTATGACCCTCGAGGCAACCGTCTTACCTTGATGACGGACCAAGAATTAAAGACGAAACCAAGAGAATACAGCTATGATGATCAAAATCGTTTAACTAAGGTAAGTTTGAATGGTCAAACCGTTGAATACCGATATAATGGAGACGGTCTGCTGGTTGAAAGAATTCAAGGCGGAGTACACACGCGCTATTATTATGACAGCAACAGTGAACAAATAATAGCTGAAGCAACCGTAGAAAACGGAAAGCCCAATTTGGTCGCAAATTACACAAGAGGACTGAAGCTGGAAGCTATAGAATATGCAGATCAAACCAAAGCCTATCCGTTATATAATGGACACGGGGATTTAATAGAGTTGAGAGATTCAGCAGGGACGTTACTGAACCAGTATCAGTATGATATATGGGGAAATATCATTTCCGAACAGGAGAAAGTCCATAATCCATTCCGTTATTCTGGTGAGCTATGGGATGACGAGGTTGAGTTACAGTACCTGAGAGCCCGCTGGTATGATCCGTCCATAGGGAGATTTATAAATGAGGATACGTATGAGGGGCAGCTTACTGATCCGCTAAGTTTGAATTTGTATACGTATGTAGAGAATAACCCGTTCAAGTATGTCGATCCTTCTGGTCATGATGCGGTAATATTAACAAATCCAGATTTGGCATTCGGAATGGGACATACTTCGGCATTAATAGAAAATTCACAAAGGGAATGGTACTATTTTTATTGGGGAAATCAGAATGTTCAAGCAGTACTGATTGACGATTCAGATGTATTATCATCAATCGATAAACTTAATGAGTGGGGCAGAGAGAAAGGGCTTGCTGGATTTGGCAAAAGTGGGTACACTTCCTCCACCTACATTATGGGAGACTTTAATAAAAGTGTTGAAAAAGCCAAGTCTCTAGCAGATTCACATCCGTTCAGTGGTAAAAATGAGGATTATTGGGTAATTGGTTCAAGTTGTTTGGATATCACGGTACAAGTATTGTCTCTGGCTACACTATACAATGGGACATCAGCTTCAAGATTCGGGTTGGTTTAGCAGCAAAATAAATATGGCTAATTTCAATATGTATAGAATAAATTTGCTACTTGGAAGAAAGCCATAAGGAGGTTCATGGATATACTTCGGAAAATTTTATTTACATTAGTATCTGTGGTAGCAGTTTTTATTGTCATAACTTTAACAACGGGGAATCCTCTCGACAGATACACATTCAAGAACGAAGCCAGAGACTATCTTAAGGCCGCCTACCCTGATTTAAAATTAAGGGTAACGTCTGTTGATTATGATTTTAAACAAAATAAATTTTTGGCATCAGCGCAGACGGATACAGGTATTCATTTTATTGTTTATGAAGATTATGATGGGAAAAAGATTGACACCCTTGTTTACTCCATATGGATGGATGAAATAAGACGTTCAGCAACCGAAAGAGCAGTCGAGGTTATGGGTTCAAGTGTAGAAGTAATTGTTGATATTCAGTTGGCGCCTAAGGAGGAACTAAAAATATTAAATAAGGTTCCTTCGTATTCTGAAGTCAGTGGCGAATTTGCTTCACACACTACCATAGCTTTTATTGCTGATTTACCGAAAGATACTATTCTTTCAAAGTGTTTTGAAATAGTTCATTGGCTTATTAAGAAAAAGTATTTTGCCGAGGTGTCATTTATGACTAAGGAAAAGCAGCTATACATTTTAATCCCTTATAATGAACTTGAAAAAGTAAAATCGGAAGAAGATCTGGTTAAATTTATGGTTGATTGAGCCTTTTTCAAAAGCCACATGCGAGAATAAACTCCATGTGGCTTCTTTTTTCGTTCAGTAACACCGCTTTTTTCGCACACCATTCACCGCTTTTTCAAGGGGGGAGAGAACGAAGCCAAGCATATTCAGAAAATCAGATTATAGCCCTAATTGAGTTAGGCTGGAAGTCATAGAATATGCAGATCAAACCAAAGCATATCCGTTATATAATGGCCATGGGGATTTAATAGAGCTGAGAGATTCAGCAGGGACGTTACTGAACCAGTATCAATATGATATATGGGGAAATATCATTTCAGAACAGGAGAAAGTCCATAATCCATTCCGTTATTCCAGTGAGCTGTGGGATGATGAGGTGGAGTTACAATACCTGAGAGCCCGCTGGTATGATCCTTCGGTCGGTCGATTTATTAATGAGGATTCGTATGAAGGGGAACTGACGAATCTGTTGAGTTTAAATCTTTATACGTATGTAGAGAACAACCCGTTGATGAAAGTTGACCCATCTGGTCACGATGCAATTGTACTAACGAACCCCGATTTAGCTTTCAGATTGGGGCATATTTCAGCTTTAATAGAGAACTCAGATAGTCAATGGTACTATTTTTATTGGGGAGATAAGAATGTTCAAACTGTTCTTGTGGACGATGCAAATGCGTTAACTTCAATAGATAAATTGAATGAGTGGGGACAAAATAAAGGTTTGGCGGGTTTTGGTAAAGTTGGGGATGGAGGATATGCTTCTTCAACTTATATTATGGGGGATTTTAATTCGAGTGTAGATAAAGCCTTAAGCCTTGCTAAAGACCACCCGCTTAGGGGGAAAAACAAAGATTATGCACTTATTGGTTCAAGTTGTTTGGATATCACAACGCAGGTACTATCACTTGGAACTTTGTACAATGGTACAAGTGCGGCCAAATTTTTTAATGGAATATGGAGTGATGAAACGACAGGTGACCAAATTCCCAATAATGCGGCAAAAGAAATTAGAAACATATTTTATAATAATGCTTATACAATCAAGGATTACAGAAAACAATTGTTACAGAAATACTCTTGGTATGAAAATATGGGATGGTTAAAGAGTAAAATTCATTTTGCTAATTTCAACATGTATAGAATTGATTTATTGTTAGGCAGAAATCCCGAATAGAGGCGAAGCGAAATTCTTAAAAAAAGTATCTTACTAGTATTAGTCGTTGTAATCATTTTTTTAGCCATAGCCGTCACAATGGGAAATCCCCTAGAAAGAATCAAATTCAGAAAAGAAGTTGAGGCTTATTTGATAGAAACGTATAATAACATGAATTGGAAAATCAAATCGGTTGATTATTCATTTAAGGAGGGAGACTTTTCGGCAACAGTTCTGGCTGATTCAGGAATCGTATTTTTAGTATATGAAAACAATTATAGAAAACTTGATGACAACTACATTTCTGCCGTTTGGATGAACGAAATAGAACTAAATACTACAGAAAAAGCGGAAGAAGTTGTCGAATCAAAAGTTGATGTAATTGTAGACATTTTTATTAATGGAAAACAGATAATTGATAACGTTGATAATATTCCTAGTTATGCAAGTGTAAGCAGACAAGTAGCATCAAATGCAACGATATCTATTACTGCAACATTTTCAGATAATCAAGCATATAGTCAGATTCTGGAGATTATCAAATGGATGAAAATGAAAAAATATTATGCAGAAACTTACTTCGATTCAAAAGATGGTAAGATTTCTATTAGAATACCACCTGATGAATTAGAGAAAATTGAAAGTGAAAACGATATTAAGAGGTTTAGTATTCGATGAATCGTATAACCACATGCGAGTTAACAACTCCATGTGGTTTCTTTTTGTCGTCTCAGGTGTTGCCTCCCCCCCAGTGCGAATACCCTATTATAGATAATCCGCTCTCGAACAAACCTCGAAATTAATAGATACTGCCAAGTTATGCTCTAAATACCGTATCTTCGGCTTATCCTGGATTTTCTAAAAAGTGAATATGCAAATGCAATAATCGCGACATATTTCTACCCCGAGTCGATTGGGAAGGCAAGAAAGATTGCCGCAACTCAAGGGATAACCTATGACTCTCGGGGCAACCGTCTTACCTTGATGACGGACCAAGAATTAAAGACGAAACCAAGAGAATACAGCTATGATGATCAAAATCGTTTAACTAAGGTGAGTGTGAATGGCCAAACCGTCGAATACCGATATAATGGAGACGGTCTGCTGGTTGAAAGAATTCAAGGCGGAGTACAAACCCGTTATTATTATGACAGCAACAGTGAACAAATTATAGCCGAAGCAACCGTAGAAAACGGAAAGCCCCATTTGGTCGCAAATTACACAAGAGGACTGAAGCTGGAAGCTATAGAATATGCAGATCAAACCCAAGCCTATCCGTTATATAATGGACATGGAGATTTAATAGAACTGAGAGATTCGGCAGGGACGTTACTGAACCAGTATCAATATGATATATGGGGAAATATCATTTCCGAACAGGAGAAAGTCCATAATCCATTCCGTTATTCCGGGGAGTTGTGGGATGACGAGGTTGAGTTACAGTACCTGAGAGCCCGCTGGTATGATCCGTCCATAGGGAGATTTATAAATGAGGATTCGTATGAGGGGCAGATTGACAATCCGTTAACTCTTAACCTGTACACGTACACCGCCAACAATCCATTGCGTTACACTGACCCGTCAGGTCATTGTTTTACTGAATGGTTAGGGAAAAGCTATTGTAAGAAAGCGTGGAACGCAACAAAGGATTTTGCTGTCGACACTTATAATAAAGCAATTAACGCGGATTGGTCAGAGATTGCTCTTGGACTTGCACAATTAGTTGGGGGAGCAACAGAGGCATGGGCAGGTGGATCAATAGCTGTCGCAGGCTCGGAAACTGGTGTCTTGATTGCTGTTGGTGGATATATTGCTGTTGATGGAGTAAGCAATGTGTCAGGTGGTGCGTCAAGGATAAAGAACGGGTGAAATGGATCGAAAGCAGGTGATGAATGGAATTTCATGAAAAATTTATAAGGAATTACTTGGTGATGGTTTGGGAAGCGATTTTTATAATGGCACTCAAATAGGAATAGGCTTATTTACTCTTGGTAGTGGGATAAGTAAACTTCCAAGTGAGGTTACGACTGTTTCAAAGTTTGGGTACGGTATAAAACTTGTAAAAGATGGAGCGAAAACGTATACAACAGTTAGTCAAAGCGGGAAAATGGTAACGATTAGTACCTATACTAAAGGCAATGTATTAGTAACTCAAACCGTAATAGATACTGCTAAAATCACTTCCGGTACATTGTTGATTGGTGTAGATGGAGTAAATGTTTATGGTGCTCAGGATTCCATCAAGAAATAAGGGAGGAAATATGCAATTTGTTCTACTATTCAAGACAATTCTTTATTTTAGCATCCCATTAATGCTCTTGTCGTATATTATCAATCGAATTAAGAATATTAAGGTAGTGCTGCTAATTTGGGGCATCTCGGTGGTAGTCACATTAATATGTGGATTATCGTTATTTATTTCTAGTCTTATTAAATAGTTTTCTGATTAAAGCCACAGGCGGATAATGCTTGTGGTTTTTTTCTTTTTGGAGCGGCGACGGCTACTAATGATCCCAAAATGAACTAAGAGTATAAGTGAATTTACTTTTTTTAGCACTACATGAAATATTTTAAAAAACATCGTACGTAAACATGCTTGAAAAAGCATATCTAATTCCTAAAAGTTGTTCATATTATGGCCTTCTAAATTCCTAGATTTCGTCGTATTTAAAGTAGAAAACGGAAATCCCCATTTAGTCGCGAATTACACAAGAGGACTGAAGCTGGAAGCCGTAGAATATGCAGATCAAAACCCAAGCCTATCCGTTATATAATGGACACGGGGATTTATCGAGCTGAGAGATTCGGCAGGGACGTTGTTGAACCAGTATCAATATGATATATGGGAAATATCATTTCTGAACAGGAGAAAGTCCATAATCCATTCCGTTACTCCGGTGAGCTGTGGGATGATGAGGTTGAGTTACAGTACCTGAGAGCCCGCTGGTATGATCCGTCGGTCGGTCGATTTATAAATGAGGATTCGTATGAGGGAAACTTAAAAAATCCATTAAGTTTAAATATGTACACGTATGTAGAGAACAATCCATTAATTTATTCTGACCCTACAGGAAATTGGTGCACAGCAACAGTTAGCGGAAAATATTATTCTCACCCAGGAAAATGTAGCGGCAGTGGAAGCGGACAAGACTACATTCCTGACGAAAACGGAACTAATTTTGGACGAATGGTTTTTGATGCAGGAGTAGCTAAAGGTAAGTGGTATCCAGAAGGTGCCTTTTATATTAAGGGAGACAAGACAGGGATATCGGATGCTGCTATCGGTTGTGCTTATGATAGTCAGTGTTTAGGGTTTGTAGGTGGAGCGGTATCGGAAATTCCTTCTGCTTATAATGGAGTGAAGGCCGGGGTTTCAAAAGGGGCTAATTGGGTTAAAGGGTTGATTGGGGGGGATAAGAGGTCGACAAATGTTAACATCCCCAATGCTGAAAATTTAAAAATGAGTAAAACTGTTCAAAACCATATGAATGATATAATTAAAAAGGGTCCCAACAAAGGAGACTTATCAAGACCATACATTGACTCAAATGGGACAACATTGCTAACTCGAGAAATAATGAATGCAGGAACCCCTGTTAGAGATGCCTCTTTGAAAAATGGACTGAGATGGGATGTTGTAGGAACATTCAGGGGAAGTACTGGAAAATGGCAACTGGTTATAGATCTGGATTCCAATACTATCGTACACTTCAACTTCGTGGCTAAATAATGGAGGGGAGGGTGCTAATGTTTATAGCAAACCTTAATGGTATTAAAAAACAAGGGCAGTTAACTTATGAAAAAAGCGAATATTCATTTGATTTTAGTCCTGCAAAGCCTGCCGATATTACTGTTATGATAAGTTATTTACACTTGGGTATTGATTCTGAGACGATGCTAGCACAGCAAGTCTGGGGTTATAATCCTTATACTGTTTGGGTTCAGAAAGAGTTGAAAGTCCCATCTTACTCCACTGGTGAACTATATCTTGAAGAAACAATCCAAGCGGGTTTTTCAAAAAGTTTAGATGAGACTGAACAATGGCTTACAAGCTATGATGAATCATCAGGTTGGATATGTATCGGTGATAACAATGTATCACTAGATGATATTACAGTTGAGTTTGCTAATAATACTTTGGCGACTCTTAATGAAGGGAAGATAAAGGCAATCTGGCTTAAGCCTCTATTTGTTTGAATAGTGTCAGTAACGTGTTACTACTCATGTCCCCTGTACCCTAAGCAGGGGACTTTTTATGGTTAAAAAAGGAAAACAATCCCTAGCATCGAATTACCTCCACAGGAGACAACGCAAGAGGAGATTTGAAAATGAAGTTTACCTCTGAAGAGGTAATGCAGATCAGTAAGGGTGACACGAAAATCTCCGCCTTTATATTTTAATGTATAAAATGGAAAAGAACGTGCAACTTAGAACTCTTTTATGATAGTCAGTGTGCAGGATTTGTAGGTGGAGCGGTATCAGAAATTTCTCTAAGCATCTACTTTGGATGGCATCAAGGGAAAATGCCAATAATAAACCCTACTACTTAACATTAATTTTACAAAATATAACTATCAAATATTAATAAATGATAAAAGTTGTTGTAGAGGAGGAAAATGTATGAGTTCAAGGGGATATTTACCTAAAGATAAAATGGATTTAGAAGGTGTAGTGCATCTGAAGACTTTAAGTTCTAATGAGTTAATTCCACTAATTCCTGATCTTATCGAATGGCTACAGGACATAAATTGGCCTGTTGCTTCGGAACTCAGTAAATTGTTGATGCCAATGGAGGGTGAGTTAATACCTCACATTAAAGAGATTGTGAATTCAAATGATAGTCTATGGAAATATTGTATACTGTCAAACTTGGTTAGAAACTTTACGACTATGAATAAGGTTCGTTTAAAAGATGAACTTATGAGACTTTCAAATAATCCAAGCAACGAAGATATAGAAGAGGAAATAGATAATTTGGCCAAAGAGATATTAAACAGTATGGATTGAGTTTCGAGTGAAAGTTTATAAAGAGTAGATTCACCTGGTCAATAAAAAAATCACACGGATTTCTAAAAATACTCAACGATATAATATGAAATTATTTACTAAAATTTAAAGCAGGCCTCATAAATTGGCCTGCTTTTCAATTAAAACGGCAATTTTTAATGAAATGGCACTAAAATAGGGGGGTTGTACAATCATATCCGAACGATTTGATATATTTTTGAAGAATATTAACATAGGAAAGCTACTATTGGATTAGAAACGTGTAGCAGGATAGAGATTGAATATCTATCCTGCTACTAAGGAGTGATGAAGTGAAATATTGGATCATAGGACTTGTGGTTTTTACTGCATTGATCTTTACTTATAGCATATTTAATGGAACGCCATGGGGAAAAGAAAACATGAGGAAAGAATCATCAAGATACTTGCAAGATAAGTACGGTGATGAGATGAAAATTGAGTCGATAGAGTATGACTTTGACAATTCATCATATTTCAAGTACAGGTACTATGCGGTAGCCCATTTAAAGAAGAATCCTCAAATTCAGTTTCGAGTAAATAAGTACAATCAGAAGTTATCGGACAATTATTATATGTCCTACTGGGAATATGAAGTTAAAAATGAGATTAAACAGCAATTTCACCAAGTATCAAGCGTATCGTTTCAATTGAGGTCTGATCCATCACAAGATCGATCAGAAATTAACGGAATATATCCGCCTAATTATCATGAAATAAAGAAAGAAATCAAGGGAAAAGATATGCCTGAATTAAGACTATGGATTAGTGTAAATGATGACAAGCAAGAGCAAATTATGAATACAATATTTGAAATCGTTTCATTTCTTAAGGAGAAGGACTACAGATTATCGAATATTAGTTTTATGTTAGATAATCAAACAAATAATGAGTCGTATTATCTGAGTGGTATGGATTTAAAAGAGGTTACTGATCTTAATTCACTGACAAACAAGCTAAAGTAGTTTTTTATTCACCACATGCGAGTGTGACAACTGCATGTGGTCTTGTTTTTTACGAGTCCTGCACCCCGTGCACTATGCACCCGTTCATTTAGTAGGCGGAAGAGAACGAAGCCAAGCAAATACAGCTATTCATGCCAATAAAAAAATGATTCCAATCGAGGAAGCATTGCAAAAGTGCAATAGGAAGCGGCAGCGTACTATAATGGTTTCTAGTGTCCAAGATTTGATGGCCATGTTGACCGCTCACCGTAAACCAGTCAAGGCCACACTTGACTGGTGATTGGATTCCTTTGCTGGGACAGCCACGTGGTGAGCGATGGGGTGCAGGGGACGAGTCTCCTACGTTTCCCTTAGTAAACTATCCTCATAAATGTGTCCGGGGCGGCTCCAAGCCGTTTCGGACTTTTTGTTCATTTATATAGGTGAAACGGATCATTTGTGGGATATTATGCCAACTAAGGAATTGTGAGGCCGGCGGCGGGTTGATAGAATGTATTGAAGTGTTTTTTCCATAAAATATCTAAATGTCCAGGAGTACGGAATGAATAGGACAAACTATGTGCTGTCGCAAGATGAATGGTTTTACCTATGCTTTCTTTCCGGAGCCACTACCTTGTTCGGTTTGGAAAATGTGCTGGATGGCCTTGATTTGCAGGAGGCCCGCCAACGATGGGAGATCGTGTCCGGCCGGCTGAAGAGCAAACATATTTTGACGGAAGAAGATGAGGATCAACTATACATAAAGCGTGATTATGCCGCGATTGCGGAAATTTTGTCGTTCCCGGACCAGGTGTTTGCTTGCTTGGCGGAAAAAAACGGGACAGTCTCCATGGAATTTATCCATTGCCGGGCGGGGATGTTCACGCGCTTAACTGGGGAAGAGACTTGCGAGGTCCAGCTTTGCACCGGGCGGGAAGAAGCGATTGCCATGCTCTGGGAGCAGTTTTTGCTTAGCGATTGTGAGCAGGAGGCGTCTTACCGTCTACCCGCGACGGAGGTCAATTATGCTCTGGCGCTTGCAGGTGCGGGAGAACAAGGAGCGGCAACGGTTCTTTGGCAAAAGCTTGGGTTAGATCGTCAGACCTCGGAAGACTTAGCGGAAGCCTTTGGGCCACAGTCCGATTGCCGGGTCATTGCGGGGTGCCACTTGGCTTCTGGAGAGGAGGCCGAAGCGCTCTTTACCTGTGCGCGAACAGAAAAAGGAACCTGGATGCTGGGGATGATGCCGGAGCGGGATCAGGTCCTCTTGTTTCGGCGCAAACCGCTTTCCGCCCTTGAACAACTTTTTGCGTTCCCAAGCATGTTGGCGAAGGGAGGGGAACGTCTTGGAACTGAAGGTTGATCCGGCCCGCATTAACGGGCTCGCAGACGAAGTACGCCGGTTGGAGCAACAGTTCGGAGATCAAGTCACAGTTACGCTGAAAAGAGTATCGGAGTTAACCAGTAGAACAAGCTTGGCTTATTCCGAGTCGGGAGTCCGCTCCGCAATATCTGAGGTGGAGCGGCGGATGGAGCGGATTAGGCAGCTGTCCCGGGAGATCGGCGACGAATTGCGCACGAAAGAGAAAACGCTGCGCTGGGCGGCGAACGAGTATACTCGCCAGGAGCAGGAGTCCTTTTTGAAGGCGAAGCAGTTAAAACTTCCGGTTACCTTAAATAAATTTGCCGCGCTCCCCACGACTTCAGGGAATAAAACGACCGTCCTTCCTTCTCCGTTTTCGGCGTTTTCCTTATTCTCCCGGGCGGCGGTTTACCTCCCTATCACGGTGGAGCCGCTTACGAAAGAACTGACCCTGGACCCGGAGCATAAGAGTGATGAAGTGCTCAAACTGCAGGAAAGATTGCACGAGCTGGGATATGAGCTGGAAGCGAACGGTTATTTTGACTCGGCCACGCTGGCAGCAGTTAATCGGTACAAAGAAAAATACGGCCTGGACAATACCGGCGATCGGCAAGGGATCGTGGATGAAAATGTGTGGCGGACTTTGTTCGGGACGTTGAGCGGGCTGCTGACGGTGCAAATGCACGATCAGACCTATTCCGAGCCGTTGAAAATGGCGCAGTTGCGGTTGCAAGAGCTGGGGTTTGAGGTCGAGGCGAACGGCTATTTTGATGAAGCTACCTTACGCGCGTTGGAAGGGTTCCGGGAGGTTTACGAGAAGGATCAAGACGGGCTGGAGGGCGTAATTGGGCCGGTAACCTGGCAGGCGCTGTTTAACATTCCGAAAGTGGAACCTGTTGAGAAGGCCAAGAGCGAGCCGCAATACTATATCACGTCGGTAGATCCGCGAAGCTATTCGCTGGACGATGTGCTAAACCGCGATGATCCGGAAGTTCAGGAGCGGCTGAAGCAGACCTATTGGGCAGATTTGACCAAGGAAGAACAAGACAGGATCTATAACGAGCTGAAAGAGCTTGAGAAAAAAGAAGAAAACGAGATGCGGCAAAAACAAAGCGGCATCGGCAATCCTTTTTTCGCGAACCTAATGGTCGGCGGGTCAAATGCTGTGGTGAACGCAATCAACACGGCCTCGGCAGGATTGCCGGAGCTGCTTGCCGAATGGATTATGGGACCGGAGCCGGAAGGATACGTAAATCCGCTGGATGATCCGTACGGCAAAGGAGTTGGCGAAGCTGCCGGAAATGTAGCCGGGTTCTTTTTGCCCTTTAAATATGTGAAGGCAGTGAAAACACCGGCGGCCCTCTCCAAGCTATCGCCGACGGTGGTCAGATCCATGACGGCGGGAGCGATCTTCGGCACGGCCACCGAAGCATCTGACGCGGTAACCGACTTCAAGAATGACGGCGACCAAAACCTCATAGGCCGCGCCCAAAATATCGCTCTGGATACCGCTATGGCCGGAGCCGGGGACGTGACCTTCACCTATGCGTTTAAGCTCATTTCCGGCGCGCTCAAGAGTACAGCGGGACAAAAGCTGAACGGGTGGCTGAAGCGTTCGGAAGTGGATGAGGTGCCGGCAACGCAAGGAAACTTGGAGACGCCGGTACCTAGTAAGATGGCTGAGGGGACGAGTAATCTTTTCAATACACTGGAGAATTTAGGGTTAAATACACCACAGAATATGGTTCGTGCTAAAAAATTGCAAGCTGTAGGTGTAACAGAAGAGAACATCACTAAAGTGATTCAAAATGAAATGAACTCTTCCACGTTTATTCAAAAGAAAATTTTGAACTTGGATGAATTTAAATATCTTAATGCTGAACAGCGAAGTGCAGTAATTTCAGCAATTAATGATGGTAGAGTTGATATTTCTAAGTGGACGGGTAAAATATCAGGGGAATTGGATGGCTTAACTCGAGAAGAATGGTTGGCAATCGATAAATACATGGGGAACGGAAAGAATGTCTATAGAATTCCCGAAAACGCAAAGGAAAAGGTAGCTGATTTTGTAGTTGATGAAGTTAAGGTGGAATTCAAAGGTTTGCTTACTGATACGCTTGAAAGTATTGAAAGTAAGGCATTTAAATACGCTAGAGAGAGTTTCACACCGTTACCTGCAGGTAAAAACGCAGATTCTTTGGTTTTGGATGTTTCTTCAAATGGTCAGAGTATTACTTTTGAGCAAGCGAGTAATATTGCAAATAAAATTAAGGAGAAATTCCCAAACAAAACTATTGAAATATGGACATCAGATGGGGATGTCATTAAGTAGGAGGATATCATGAGAAAGACATGCAAGTGCGGAGTAACTCTGTCGGATACAATTGTACCTAATAATGTAGTTTTTTGGACTTATAAGGCAACTGAAAAAAAACAACTTATTAAAAATTTTGAAGGAGAATTTACTGATCTAACTCAAATTGCAATTTGGTACTGTGAGGAATGTAAACGATTTTACTATTGGGGTGACGATGGAAAAGTATATACGTATGCACTAAGAAACGAAGAGGTGTTAGACTATCATAATATAGACTGGGAAAAAGATGAGAGTTTGTACTATTCTTTTAATGATTTTGAGGAAGAAGAACTAAGAAGTGAAATGAAGAGAACGGGTGAACTTGCTATTCCAAGGAAAATAAAAATACTAGAAAATAGGAATAAAATTGCGATTAAGTCAAATGGAAATGAAGCTATAAAGCTATATCAGCTAGAAAATGTTGAATAATGTAACAGCAAATTGTAAAGAACGTATTAATGCAATTACAACGGCAGTATCTCTTATGGAGAAAATGGAGAGTATAACAAGAACTAAATGCCGTCGCCGTCACAGTAGGGAGGGAAAATCCATGAATCGTTTTCCATTAGATGAGCCCTGATACGGCGGGAGAATGTCAGGACATGGATTTGATCTTGATGATCTTCCCTCTGCGCGGCTTCTTGCTGTATCTCTTTGTCGGCTGGATGCTCGGCTGCGATGATAGTATGTTTTTAAAACATCATAAATTGGCAGATTCGGAGGGTCATATTGGAGAGAAATTAGAAATTGTGAAAGAAGAATTAATACAACTGAAGCTTACATGGATGAATTTGAGTTGTTCAGAGATTGAAGAGTCAAATATGAACAATTCGTTTTTGACTAATAATGATATGAGTGATTGCTATTTTTTTAGTATATCATTCGAAGAAACGAATCTCTCGGAATGTATACTGAGTAAAATAGTATTTGATTACGCATCCCTAAAACATTCAAATATAAGAATTTGTGTAGGTATAAAAGCGTCTTTTGATGGTACAGACCTTAGCTTTGTTAATATATCTGGATCTGACTTGAGGCGAGCATCATTTCGAAGAGTAAATTTAAGCTACGCAAAGTTTTCTAATGTTGACTTAACAAATGCTCTAATACACGAGAGGCGCAAAACAAAAAACGGCGCTTGACGGCCAGAAAGGCGCAGCTCCCTCAGTCCAGCCGCCATTCTAACGGTTGTCAGCGCTGTTATTTCGGCAAAATGCCGAGGAAATTAATTCTAACGGTTGTGGCAGCGCCTATTTTGGCTTTTTCTGCGGATTCAAGCCTTTTTCGCCTAAATAGGCACGATTACAACCGTTAGAAATTAAAACTCCGTCTTTTCGGCTAATTAGGCGCGATTACAACCGTTAGCGAAAGACCGGGGACCCGGAAATCCGGAGATCCGGAGATCTAGAGACCCGGATACCCAGAGACCCCGAGACCCGAGGGCCGAACCGTCCGCTCCATACGAAAGGATCGGCCAGCTGATCTTGGGTCTTGTGGTCCGGCACCTATTTCGGCACACGGCTTACGCTTCCCTTACAGCATCTTCCGCAGATGTTTTTGCCCGTCGTAGGAGAACAGCGCGCGTTTGTCTTCGACCACGGTTTCCAGGTGGACGGGGCGGCCCCATAAACGGTAGACGTGGGGGAGCGTATGCTCCAAGTATTTCAGGTCGAGCTCGAGGCCTTCATATTGATGTTTGAGCAGCAGTTCGCCGGAGCGGAGGTAGTCGCCGTCCTGGACGACGATGTACGGGGAGCCGCCGTTGACGCGGGTTGCGACCAGTTGATCGCGGATGTGTTCCCACGTTTTGTCGGTGATTTTCCATTCCGGGCCCTGCTTCTCGAAAATGTACAGGTCGAGGTCGCGCACCAGGTCCTTGGTCAAATAGCTGCGCAGGAAGGAGATATCGGAGTCGAGCTCGCGTACTTCGAAAATCTTTTCCCGGCCCTGTCCGGGTTCGCGGCCGAAGCGCTCCTGTTCCTCTTTCGTCGGATTGTCCCAGCGGCGTTCGATATCCTCGAAGATTTTCAGCCCGAGATAATACGGGTTCAGGCTTTGCTGCGAGGGCTGCACGACCGAGGCGTTCAGCTTGGCGAATTCGATCGTTTCGTCGCTGGTCAGGTCGAGCTCGCGGATAATGCGCTGGTGCCAATAGGAGGCCCAGCCTTCGTTCATGATCTTCGTCTCCATCTGCGGCCAGAAGTACAGCATTTCCTCGCGCAGCATGCTCATGATATCCCGCTGCCAGTCCTCCAGCGTTTCCGAGTATTCCTGGATGAACCACACGATGTCCTTCTCCGGCTCGGGGGGGAAAGAGGACTCTTTGGCTTTGGTTTTGGCTGCGGCTGCGGCTTCGCGTTTGTTCGCGAGCACATCAAGTTCCCACAGGTCGTCGTATTCCTTCGGCTTGATCCGCCCCTGCCGCCCTTCTTTGGCCAGCCGCAGCTTCTCTTCCATCTGCCGGCGTTTGTCGTACCGTTTCGGCTTGATCAGCTGCGGGTCGACATGCTCTTGGATGGCCAGCACGTCATCGAGGAAGCTTTCCACCGTACCCGCGCCGTAGATCAGTTCGTAGCGGCTGATCCGCTCGGCGGTGGCGGACATGCTTTCTACCATATCCCGGTTGGTGGCGGAGAAGCGGACGTTGTTTTTGAAAAAATCGCAATGCGCCAGCACATGCGCGACGATCAGCTTGTTTTGGATCAGGGAGTTGCCTTCCAGCAGAAAGGCGTAGCACGGGTTCGAGTTGATGACGAGCTCGTAGATTTTGCTGAGCCCGAAGTCGTATTGCATTTTCATCTTGTTGAACGTTTTGCCGAAGCTCCAGTGCGAAAAGCGGGTAGGCATGCCATAGGCGCCAAACGTATAAATGATGTCGGCGGGACAGATTTCGTAGCGCATCGGATAATAATCAAGGCCAAAGGAGTCGGCGACTTCCATAATTTCCGCGATCGCGTATTCGAGCTGCTCATGTTCGCTTTTCAACTGGCCGCACCCCCTTCGCTCTTGTGGAAAAACCGCTTCAGCGCGCCCCACACCTCGCCTTTTTCCTTGATGACGTAATACATGAACTTCTCCTGCTTGATGTTGCGGTAAGCGGACATCAGGGTGCTGCCGCGGTTGTACTGGTTGACCTCGCCGTAGCCGAACAGATTGCAGCGCTTCATAAGCTCCATGATCAGCTTGATGCAGCGTTCGTTGTCGCTCGTCAGGTTGTCGCCGTCCGAGAAATGGAACGGGTAGATGTTGTAGCTGGACGGGGAGTAGCGGGAATCGATGATTTCCAGCGCTTTTTGGTACACGGACGAGCAGATCGTGCCGCCGCTTTCGCCGCGGGTGAAAAACTCCTCCTCGCTGACTTCTTTGGCCTCCGTATGATGGGCGAGAAACACGATTTCCACCTTTTCATATTGCCGCCGCAAAAAGCGGGTCATCCAGAAGAAAAAACTGCGCGCGCAATATTTTTCGAACGCGCCCATACTGCCCGACGTATCCATCATAGCGATGATGACGGCGTTGGAGTGGGGAATGACGACTTCCTCCCACGTTTTGTAGCGCAGATCGTCGGGCGTGATGCCGTGGATGCCCGGCGTGCCGGCCGTCGCGTTGCGGCGGAGATTTTCCAGGATCGTCCGCTTTTTGTCGATGTTGGACATGAGGCCTTTTTTGCGTATATCGTTGAAACGGTAAGATTCGGTCTCCAATTCGTCTTTGTCTTTTTCCTGAATGAACGGCAGCTCCAGCTCCTCAAACAGCATATCCTCCAGTTCCTCGATGCTGATGTCCGCCTCCACGTAGTCGATCCCCGGCCGATCGCCGGCTTTGCCGCCTTTTCCGTTATCTTTGGGACTGTCCTGGCCAAGCACGTCGCCGACCTCGCTGCTTCCGTCGCCCTGGCCGACATGCTTTTGCTTCTGATAGTTATGGATAAACCGGTATTCCTCCAAATTGCGGAGGGGTACCTTAATGATCTGCTTTCCGTCGGACATAATGATGTTTTCCTCGGTTACGAGATCGGGGAGATTTTGCCGGATGACTTCCCGCACCTTCTCCTGGTGGCGCTGCTGATCCTGATAGCCTTTGCGGTGCAGCGACCAATCCTCTTTGGAGACGACGAAATTGTACCGTTCGGGCGAAGACATGGTGAACACCTCCATATGTGGAATTACGCCAGCGCTGTGAAGTGGATGTAAATAAAGTATATTCACGGGGTGAGGCGATATGTGAGGGGGAGTTGCTATATAAGTAGAACTGTTGGTTATACATGTTGAACTATTGGTATACGCGATGGGGGTTCACAGCATGAAATTGGTAAGCAAGCGTTAATGTAACGGGGCAAAGCGGATTACCGGATCCGGAGTTATGGAATAGTTGCAAAATGTACACTTACATATCCGCAAATGCTGCCACAGCGCTTGATTAAGTATAAAACCTGCAATTACTCCGCTATCTTTCGAAGAAGAGTCAAAAAGACGAGGAAATAGCTGCATGAAATGCAATTAAACGAACGATTGGGCAAATGGTACAGCATCAGGGATTAAGTCGATTTTGCTCTGCGAAAGTTGAGTTAAAAAGGTATATTTCTCAGATTCGGAACAAACGCTAATAAAAAATTCAGGTAGGAAAAGGAAGTGGAGTGAAATGTCGGGGCCCTCTTTGAGACGGGCGGACAGCCACGGTCTGATTCATGAGGCCGCGCTTGAGGAAGCCGGAGAATTGGCGGAATTGGTGGAGCGGAGCTTGCGCCGGGGCGAGCGGGACAAAGCGCTTGACATCGCCTGGATCGCCGTCGAACATTGGGAATCGCGCACGCTCCAGCACGCGCAAAGCGAGGAAGAAGGATTATACCTGGAGGCGGTGGAGCTGAAGCCGCAGCTTCGGGACGTCATAATCGCTTTGACCCGGGATCACAATTTGATGCGGGAACTGGTCGCCGAAATCAAAGCGCGGCTGGAGCGGGGCGAGATGGACGAGCAGGTGCTGCAACGGTTTCAAGCGCTGATTCTGATCGACCAGATACATAACCGGGATGAAGAAGCAATGGTGGAGAAGGAATTGGAGGAGAATCGCCATGGATCCGTTTCCGGCCCCGAAGTTGACGGCCCTGCTGCCGGATAAACCGCTGCGGGCGGTGGTGCCCCGGCTGTACGAGTGCCTGACCTGCGAGCTCCGCCGGCTGAACCTGCATCCTTATGACGTAAAAGCCGGCGGGCAGGCGAGCGGACAAGGAGTTGCCGTTTACGTCCGCTACGGTGAAAGGTTCGACCGGTTGGAAGGCCGTTTTTTTTCCTGGGACATGGTCGAAAATCAAGACAAGCAAATCGGCGGCTTTATGCGCCAGGCGGCGGAACAGGTGAAAAAAACGCTGATCGCGGAGTACTACAAAAAAGCGCGGCTCTAAAGTCTATGGCATGGCACGGGGAATTGCTACCCGCAGGAGGGCCGAATTCGTTTTGACGGAAAGGAAGGGTCGACATGGAAGCACATGAGCTTGACGTTTTGGCAGCGCAGGATCAGGAGGACTTGCTGGCGGTGCTGGACATGCGGTTCGGGGAGATTCCGCGCGCGGCGGTGGAACGGATCGCGGCGATCCGCAAGCCGGACGAGCTGCAGCGGTTGATTCTGGCCGCTTGCAATGCTTGCGCATGGAGCGTATTTGCGGAGGAATTGCAAGCGGGAGAAGGGGCGTTTAAGCTGGCGGGCGAACGGTTTAATCCGGCGCCGCGGATTTGCGGAAGCGAAGGGGGGAACTCATAGGTGGGCGATAAGCAAAACAAGCTGCTCCAGGCGCTGAAACATTTGCGGCGCGGCGAAGTCATCAATGAGGGATGGACGGAGGAAAGCCCAAGGGGACGGGACTGGGAAAGCCTGTACCGCGGCCGCTGGCAGCACGACAAAGTCGTTCGCTCCACGCATGGGGTGAACTGCACCGGTTCCTGCAGCTGGAATGTGTTCGTGAAGGACGGCATCATCACGTGGGAGACGCAGCAGACGGATTATCCGACGACAGGCGCCGATTTTCCGGAATACGAGCCGCGCGGCTGCCCGCGGGGAGCCAGCTTCTCCTGGTACACCTACAGCCCCCTGCGCGTGAAGTACCCGTATATTCGCGGGGAGCTCTACGAAATGTGGCGGGAGGAAATGGCCGCCGTAAAAGACCCCGTTGCAGCCTGGGAGAACATCGTCGGCGATCCGGAAAAAAGAGCGCGCTACGTCAAAGCCCGGGGGAAAGGCGGATTCGTACGCGGCGATTGGGACGTGGCCTGCCAGATGATCGCCGCGGCCACGATCCATACGATCAAGCGGTACGGGCCCGACCGCGTCGTAGGGTTCAGTCCGATTCCGGCCATGTCCATGGTCAGCTACTCGGCGGGAACCCGGTTTCTGTCGCTGATCGGCGGGACGATCCTGAGCTTTTACGACTGGTATGCCGATCTTCCGCCCGCTTCGCCGCAGGTATGGGGCGATCAAACCGATGTGCCGGAGAGCGGAGACTGGTACAATACGAAATATTTTATCATCTGGGGGACGAACATTCCGCAAACCCGCTCGCCGGACGCCCATTTTATGGTCGAGGCGCGTTACAACGGCACCAAGGTGGTCGGCGTGAGCCCCGATTATTCCGAATACGAGAAATTCGCCGATATTTGGCTGCCGGCCCGGGCCGGCACGGACGCGGCGATGGCGATGGCGATGACGCACGTCATTCTCAAAGAGTTTTATGTGGATCGGGAGATCCCCTATTTCATTAATTATGTGAAAAAATTCACAGATCTTCCTTTTCTCGTCATCGTGAAGGAGGAGCACGGCATGATCCGTTCGGACCGCTTCCTGCGGGCGGCTGACTTGGGCGATGCGCAGGAGCTTGCCGAATGGAAAACCGTTGTCTGGGACACAGCGTCGGGGAAACCGGAGGCACCGAACGGGAGCGAAGGGTTCCGCTGGGATCAAAGCAGCCGCTGGAACCTTGATCTGAACAAGCCGGACGGAACTTCAATCGACCCGCAGCTGACATTTATCCAGGATGCCGACGAAGTCGCGCAGGTGGATTTCCCGTATTTCGCGGAAAAAGCGGGCGAAACGGTGCGGCGCGGTGTCCCGGTCAAAAACTTGCAAAGCCCGTCGGGCGAGACGTTTAAGGTGGCGACGGTGTATGATCTGATGATGGCCCACGCCGGCGTTCCGCGCGGCCTGCCTGGCGATTATCCGGCCGATTACGACGATATGAAGCCTTATACGCCGGCCTGGCAGGAGGCGATCACTGGGGTCAAAAAGTCGCACTGCATCCAGGTGGCCCGCGAGTTTGCCGATAATGCGGCCAAAACGGGCGGCCGTTCGATGATCGCCATGGGCGGGGGGACCAATCACTGGTATCACAGCGATCAGATTTACCGCTCGATCCTGAACCTGGTGATGCTGACCGGGGCGCAGGGCGTAAACGGAGGCGGCTGGGCCCACTACGTCGGTCAGGAAAAAGTGCGCCCGCTGGAAGGCTGGCAGCAGATCGCCTTTGCCGGCGACTGGATCCGGCCGCCGCGGCTGCAGAACGGCACGTCGTATTTTTACTTTGTGACGGAGCAGTTCCGCTACGAGGTGCGCGCGAATGAAGAGCAGGATACGCCTTGGGGCGGGCGGTACGGCAAAATGCATCCGGCCGACGTCAATGCGCTGGCCGTGCGGCTTGGCTGGCTGCCATCGTTCCCGCAATTCACCCAGAATTCCATCGACCTGGCGCGGCAAATGCGCGAAAAGGGGCTGACGGACGATCAGGAGGCCGTGCGGGAAATCGCCAGGATGGCGGCGGAAGGCGAACTCGACTGGGTGATCGAGCATCCGAACGACCCCCGCAACTTTCCGCGGGTGTTCTTCAACTGGCGCTCGAATCTGCTGGGGGACAGCGGCAAAGGGCATGAATATTTCGCCAAACATTTGATCGGGGCCGACAATCAGGTGCTAACCGACCCGAGCCACTCTTGGCGGCCGGAGGTCGTGCACACCGACGACGTGCCGCCGGAAGGCAAAACGGATCTGTTCGTCAGCATCGATTTTCGCATGACCAGCTCGGGGCTGTTTTCGGACATCGTGCTGCCGGCGGCGACCTGGTACGAAAAACACGATTTGAGCAGCACGGACATGCATCCGTTCATCCATCCGTTTAATCCGGCAATTTCGCCGCCATGGCAAAGCAAAAGCGACTGGGACGCGTTCCGGGAGATCGCCAAGACGTTTTCCGATCTGGCGGAGAAGCATCTCCCCGCCTGCGAAGACGTGATGATGACTCCGCTCGGCCATGACAGCCCGGACGAAGTGGCCCAGGTGCACGGGAGGATCAAGGATTGGCGCAAAGGGGAAACCGCGGCGGTTCCCGGTAAAAGCATGCCGCATTTTCTCATCGTGCCGCGCGATTACAAGGACGTTTACGGCAAGATGATTACGATCGGGCCCAACATCCGCAAAGGGTACGGCTCGAAGGCGGTGAAAATCCCGGGCGAGCGGGTTTACGAACAATTGCTGGCCCGGCTTGGCGCCTCGAAGCGTGAAGGCATCGGCAAAGGCCAGCCGGATTTGTATGACGACCGCCAGGTGATCGAAGCGATCCTGCTGATGTCGGGGGCGACGAACGGGGAGCGCGCTGTGGAAGGGTGGCGCGACATGGAGCAGAAGACCGGCAAAAAACTCGTGGAGATCGCCCTGCCGCGCGCGGAGGAAGCCTTTACGCTGCTCGATATCACGGCCCAACCCCGCCAGGCCATTTCCGCGCCCGTCTGGAGCGGACTGGAGAAGGACAACCGCCGCTATTCGCCATTTACGCTGAACACCGAATACAGTATCCCTTGGCGGACACTCACCGGGCGGCAGAGCTTTTATCTGGACCATGAAATGATCCTCGATTTCGGGGAGGCTTTGCCGCTGTATTTGCCGCCGCTAAGGCACGTTCCTTTTCTTAAAGGGGAACAAGGCGTGCCGGAGAACGGGAAATCGCTGACGCTCCGTTACCTGACCCCGCATCAGAAGTGGGGCATCCATACGATGTTCACCGACACCAACCAGATGACGACCCTGTTCCGCGGCTGGCAGGTCGTCTGGCTGAATGAGAAGGACGGGGCTTCCATCGGGATCAAGGACAACGACTGGATCGAGGTATACAACCGCAACGGCGTCGTGGCCGCCCGGGCCGTGCTGACATACCGGATTCCGGAAGGCATCGCCTACATGTATCATGCCCAGGACCGCACGCTGGGCGTACCCGGGACGTCGATCACCAAGCAGCGCGGCGGTACGCATAACAGCGTGACGCGGATTACGCTCAAGCCGACCCACATGATCGGGGGCTACGCTCAGTTAAGCTACGGGTTCAACTATTACGGTCCGACGGGAAACCAGCGGGATACGCTGACCATCATCCGCCCGCTGAAGGAGGTAGATTGGCTTGAGGATTAAAACGCAGGTCGCGATGGTGATGAATCTGGACAAATGCATCGGCTGCCACACCTGCTCGGTCACCTGCAAAAATACCTGGACCAACCGCCCCGGCACGGAGTACATGTGGTACAACAACGTGGAGACGCGGCCGGGCCCGGGTTATCCGAAGGAATGGGAGGAGACGGGCAAATACAAGGGCGGGTGGGTGCTGCGCGGCGGTAAGCTGGCGCTGCGTGCCGGAGGCCCGATCACCAAGCTGGCGAACATTTTTTACAACCCGAACATGGCCGATTTGGACGACTTCTATGAACCTTGGACCTATGATTACGACAACCTGCTGCACAGCCCAAAGAGCAAGCATCTCCCGGTCGGGCGGCCGGTGTCGCTGATTACGGGCGAGTATATGGACAAGCCTGTATGGGGGCCGAACTGGGACGATGATTTGGCCGGCGGCAGCGAAATCGTCCCGCTCGATCCCAACGTCAAAAAGCTGCAGGAGCATATCGCCCTGGAATATGAAAAAACGTTCATGATGTACCTGCCGCGAATCTGCGAGCATTGCCTCAATCCCTCCTGCGTCGCTTCGTGCCCGTCCGGCGCGCTGTACAAACGCGACGAGGACGGGATCGTGCTGGTTGACCAGGAGGCTTGCCGGGGGTGGCGGTTCTGCATGAACGGCTGCCCGTACCATAAGGTTTATTACAACTGGAACACCCATAAGGCGGAAAAATGCAATTTTTGTTACCCGCGTACGGAGGCCGGGCTGGCGACGATCTGTTCCGAGACGTGCGTGGGCCGGATTCGCTATATCGGCGTCGTCATGTACGATGCCGACCGGGTGAAAGCCGCCGCTTCGGCAGAGGATCCGCAGGAGTTGTACGAATCGCAGCTCGGCGTTTTCCTGGATCCGTTTGATCCGGAGGTCATCAAGGAAGCGAGAAGAACGGGGATCACGGATGCTTGGATCGATGCGGCCCAGCGTTCTCCGGTTTACAAACTGGCGATGAAATGGAAGGTGGCGCTGCCGCTGCATCCGGAATACCGCACCTTGCCGATGGTTTGGTACGTACCGCCGCTCAGCCCGATCATGAACCATATCGAGGAGGACGAGCTGCAGACGGACATGTACATCCCGGCGGTCGATCAGATGCGGATTCCGCTGGAATATTTGGCTTCCCTGCTGACGGCGGGAGACACGAAAGTGATCCGGCGGGTGCTGCTGAAGATGACGGCGATGCGCGTGCGGGAACGTGCGGTCGGCGGCTTGGACGAGCTGAAGCGCAGCAAGCTGCTTGGGGAGGCGGAAACCAGCGTGGAGGAAATCGAAGAGATGGCCCGTTTGTTTGCCGTAGCCAAGCACAACGAACGTTTCGTCATCCCTACAGGCCGGCGGGAAATGATCGGCGAAGCCGGACTGCATTACCGTCAGGGAGCTTGCAGTCTGGAGGGCATCACGCCGGAGGAAGGATTTTTGTCGCAATGGGTTGCCAAAGAAGACAGGTAGAGTAAGGAGGTTGGCGATGGAAGACAAGCAAATCAGTTTGATATTTGCGGCCAGACTGCTGGGATATCCGGAGGACGATTTTCCGGAAACCGCGCGGAGCATGCTGGAAGCGGTACGGGAAGCCGGAAGCCCGCTATTGGCTGAACGTCTTCAGGAGACAAGCCGCCCGCTGTTATCCTGCCCGCTGAAGGAGCTAAGGGAGCAGTATGTTTGGGCCTTTGACTGGAAGGAAAAAACCGGACTGTATCTCACCGCGCATGAGCTTGGGGACAGCCGGGAGCGCGGCGCGGCGCTGATTCTCCTGCAGCAAATCATCAAGGACGCCGGTTTTGCCGCCGCTGAAGGCGAACTGGCCGATTATATGCCGCTCTTGTTCGAGCTGCTGGCCGTGCGTCCGGACCATGTCCAAGTCCGGGGTTTGGAGCTTCGGCTCGCCGTCGCCACGAAGCGGATCTGCGAGCATTTGGCGGAGGACAACCCTTACCGGGAACTGCTCCGCCATCTCGTGGCGGACGTTTTTGGCGAACCCTCGGAGGAAGATGTCCGCCGGCTTACGGAGAAGCGGGAGCAGGCCGACCAAGGCGAGCTTCCTTACCCGATTCTGTACGGGATGGACGATAGCCGCCCGAACGGGAGCGGATTTATCGTTTTTCCAAAGATGCAACTGAATGAATGGGGGTAGCTTCATGACCGGATTGTTCTGGTGGGTCGTTTATCCGTACATCGCCTTGGTGGTGATGATCGGCGGATTGTTATACCGGTTTGCCTTCCGCCAAGTGAGCTGGACCGCTCCTTCGACGGAAATGTTTGAGAAAAAATGGCTGCGGCTCGGTTCCACGATTTTCCATTACGGCATCATCTTCGCCTTTGTCGGCCATGTGATGGGGGTGTTGATTCCGCGAAGGGTATACCATGCCATGGGCGTGAGCGATGAAACGTACCACATCTTTGCGATTGCCGGAGGCGGGCTGGCGGGAATCATGGTGGTGCTGGGGCTGATTATTTTGCTGATTCGCAAAATCACGAACCGGCGCGTGCGCGCCCACGCCGGATTTGCCGATTATTTTACGGTGATCCTGCTGCTGATCGTCGCCGCCAACGGGACCTTTATGACGCTCGTATACAACACGACGGTGGCCGCTTACGAATACCGCACTACCATAGGTCCATGGTTTCGCAGTTTGCTGGCGCTTCGGCCGGATTATCACCTGATGGACACCGTTCCGCTCCTCTTCCGGCTGCACGTCCTGTCGGCGTTCCTGTTGTTCGCCGCGATCCCGTTTACGAAGCTCGTGCATATGTTTTCGCTGCCGGTCCGCTATCCGGCCCGGGCGCCGCAGCAATACCGCTCGCGGGTCAGCTACAAACGCGGCAAGCCGCAAACTTAGGCGTTAAACCAATAGAGTCATGTCCCAGCCGCCTCGCGGCAGTTAAAAGGACATGACTCTATCTATACGTCAGCTTGTCTTTTTCGTATACAGGATGCCGATCGTTTTGGCGCCGCAATGACTGGAAATGACGCAGCCGGCATTGGAGACGGCAACGGTCTTGGCCCCCGTTCTGGCCTCAAGCTCTTGCTTCAGCTTGGCCGCGTCCTCATCCGCCAGGGAATGGGTGACAAAAATAATGTCGTTATCCATATCGTTCAAGCGGCTAAGCGCGTTGTTCAGCAGCTGGTCGAGCGCTTTTTCCCGGCTGCCGCGGATTTTGTAGGCCGGGGTCATTTTGCCGTCCGCCACTTTGATGACCGGGCGGATTTTGAGCAGGCTTCCGATCAGGTTTTGCATGCCGGAGCAGCGCCCGCCTTTGTACAGGTACTCCAGCGTATCGATGACAAACTCCGTTTCGACCTGGGGCCGAACCGCGGTGAGCAGGTCGATGATTTCGCTGACGCTTTTGCCTTCCGCCGCGGCCTGCACCGCCTTCATCACCTGAAGGCCGATGCCGGTCGATAAATTAAGCGAGTCGAAGACGGTGACCGTCCCTTCCGGGAACTCTTCCGCCGCAATCAGGGCGTTTTGGTATGTAGAGGACAGCTCCGAAGACAAGCTGATGCATAGAATTTGCTGCCCTTGCCGGGCATATGGGGAGAAAGCCTGAATGAAATCGGCCGGCGACGGCGCCGCCGTCTTCGGCAGCTTGCCGGTCTCGCTGACTTTGCGGTAAAGATCGGGCACGCTTAAATCGACGCCATCCTTGTACGTTTGGTCGGAAAAAGTGACGTACAGGGGAACGATGCCAATTTCGTGCCGCTGAATCCAATCCGCCGGCAAATCGCAGGTGCTGTCCGCGAAAATTTTGATCGATGCCATAGTGATCCTCCTAAAAGTTGTGGCCTTTCTGCAACAGCCCGGCCTAGGCGGCCGATTATTGTCTCGTGTACATAATGGCAACGGTTCCGGGCCCGCAGTGGCTGGAAATGACGCAGCCCGCTTCGGCCACGGCGACCTCCCGCGCTCCCGTCTGCTCCCGCAAAATCGCGGCCAAACGCAGCGCCTCTTCTTCGGCCAGCGTGTGGGCGACGATGATCAGATCGTTGTCCATGTTGTCCCGGTCGGCCAAAGCGTTGTCCAGCATCTGCTGAACCGCCTTCTCCTTGCGGCCGCGGACCTTGTAGGCCGGGATGATGTTCCCGTCCACCAGCTTGAGCACGGGCCGGATCTGGAGCAGGCTGCCGATAAAGTTCTGCATGCCGGAGCAGCGTCCGCCTTTATACAAATATTCCAGCGTGTCAATGACGAATTGCGTTTCCACCCGCAGCCGGATAGCGCTGACCAGCGCGGCGATTTCGCCGGCGGTGCGGCCCTCCGCGGCGGCTTTGACCGCTTTCATGACCAACAGGCCGATGCCGCTGCATAAAGTAAGGGAATCCACAACGTGAATCCGCCCTTCCGGGAACTCCGCGGCGGCGATCAGCGCATTTTGATAGGTCGATGAGAGTTTGGATGAAAGACTGATATAAACGATGTCCTGCCCGCGTTCGATATGGGGGCCGAAGGCGTCCATAAAATCTTTGGGCGACGGAGCGGTTGTTTTCGGCAAACTCCCGGCAGCCTCGACCCTCCGGTAAATATCGACCGGCGTGATATCCACCCCGTCCTGGAACGTCTCGCCGCCAAACACGACATATAAAGGAATAATTCCGATATCATAGCGGGGAATCCATTCTGCGGGCAGGTCCGAGGTACTGTCTGCGAAAATTTTCACGTTTGCCATAAGCATCTCCTTACATAGTTCGGTTATTCTATTTTAGCAAAAAGCGAAAGACAAGGGAAAGGCATCGGTCATAGGCTTTATTTCCGCTTGCTGTAGATATCGGACGGATGGTTGAGGTAGAATGAACATGAATGAATTTTGGCGAAATGGACAAACAAGGGGAGGCGGAAAAAATGCGGCGCACCTATGCCGGAATCGGCGCGGTCATCATGCTACTCGCCGTTGCGCTTGGCGCATTCGGAGCGCATATGTTGAAGGCGAAAATCGGCGAAACGGCCATCGCCACCTATGAGACCGGAGTGCATTATCAGATGATTCACGGAGTTGCCATCCTGCTGACGGCGTTGTTTGCCGGGCAATGGGGGGAATCCGGACGGCTTCGCTGGGCGGGCCGGCTGTTTCTGCTCGGCGTCATCCTGTTCTCCGGCAGCCTGTACGGATTGGCGGCACTCCATTGGACCTGGCTCGGGCCGGTTACGCCGCTGGGCGGCGTTTCTTTTATCGCCGGTTGGCTGCTGCTTGCGCTGGAGGCTTGGAACAGGAAGGCCTGACAGACTCGGCAACAACGGAAAAGACGGCTGAAGGGCTCCGCGGCGGAGCGGATTCAGCCGTCTTTTATGAAAATTTATAACTCGACTTTTGGTGCGACCAGAACGAAATCCCGTGAACTGCAAAAGTGCAGGCGAATTTCGTCGAAATTCCCCGAAAAGGGTGGTTCAACTGCAAAAAGTGCATTTCAGCTCCGGTCAAAAGTTCCTTATTTATCGAATAGCCCCTAAAGAGATGCACTTTTGCATTTCAATCGCTCTAAAATGGTGATTTACGGAAAATAGAATGCACTTTTGCAGTTGATCTCATCTCAGCGGGCACTAGCGTTGCATTAACTGGGAAATGATCATGTTTTCAAGCCGATAATGCGCCTGACGGAAATCTAACGGTTGGAGCAGCGGCTAATTTGCGAAAAAAGCCTTTTTCAAAACTTTAACGGTTGTGAGCGCCGTTATTTGCCTGAATCTAAGCAAACTAAGCCGGATTTCAGCGAAATAAGCTCCATGGCAACCGTTACAATTTAAAATCAACGTTTTTGGAACAAATAACGCTTGTGGCAACCGTTAGAATATTGGTGTGGCTGAAAATGTATCTTGTCAGATTTAATGCAATGCTAGTGCTCAGCAGGCCGCCCTTCTTTCCAAGAAAAACGATAAGCTCGGCTGAATGACGTGAATCGTCCATTTCCCGGATTAAGTATCCAGGAAGTCGATAATTTCGCTCAGCTTCAGATTATAGACCTGCTTCTCGTCCACATGATACACGTTTAAGGCGTACGTTTCCGGCAGGAAGTTTAAAATCCGGCACGGGATGCTCATCCGTTCCCCGTTCCGGTTGATATATAACCGTACCAGTTTGTTTCCCGTAATGTAACTTTGAATCCACTTCTGAAATTCCTCGCTGGAAGCAAAGTCCTTAAAGCCGCTGGCGGCTTGATCCGGGACAGGCACTTCCGCTTTGGGCTGGGGTTTGCTTTGTTTGCCGTCATCGGGAGCGTTGTTGTTCGCCTCCGTTTTTCCCAAGCGCTTATAGGTCTTGGAAATAAAGGACTGCTTCCGGTTGGCAAGCAGCGAATCGATGATTTCGCCCAGTTCTATTCCCGAATTAATTCGGAAATCCATGATGTCGGGCCCGTTGTTCAACAATTGCAGCAGGTTCTGCAGCGCTTGCCCGTTCGTTTTGCTCCGAATCAACACTTCCACGTTAAATAAGTAACCGGATTCATCCTCATGATGCTGTTCATTTTGCTTGTCCATAGTTCCCCCATAAAAGTCGTGTTCGGTTTGACTTCATTAATAATAGCACCGCTCAATAAACAATCATAGCCCCAAATTCCCAAAAAAACACGAAACAGAATATGTAAAAATTTTACAATTATCCGAATGAATCGAACCCGTTTCGTAAACACTGGTTGTGGGTAATAAATAAGGGAGCATACTCTATTCCAGGATGAAGGTAGGGGATGAATCATGGCGCAATCGGATGCCAAACCGACGGGCAAGTCGAACAAGACGGCCTTGGAGCAGCTGCTTAACGTACAGGTGGCGAATTTGAACGTGTTATACGTCAAACTCCATCATTTTCATTGGTATGTTCAAGGCGGGACTTTCTTTACCCTGCATGCCAAATTCGAACAGCTGTATAATGAAGCCACGGAGCAGATGGACGCCATCGCCGAACGGATGCTAGCCCTGAAGTGGAAGCCTGCGGCAACGTTAAAGGAATATCTCGACTTGGCCACCATCCAGGAAGCGGCGGGGCAGGAAGAGCCTCAGGCCATGGTGCAGAGCTTGGTCGAGGACCTTGCCACCATGGCGGAGTCTTATCATGAAGCGATCGATTTGGCCGATCAGGCCGGCGATGATGCCACCAGCGACTTGTTGACGGGGTATAAAAGAGATTGGGAAAAACACATGTGGATGCTGCGTTCTTACTTGGGCTGATTTAGGAAAGCTTAAGTCGGTCCCCCCTTACGTTTGAACAGGCTTGGCCGTCATGAAGAGGGCCGAGCCTTTTTCGTATGACGGCCATCCGCCGGCGTACGTTGATTATGCATACAAAGTAGGTTAGAATGAAATGAGAATCAATGAGAATCACTTAGAATTATTCTAATGTGATAATTATTATGCTATAATGGCAAAAACAAAGGGCAGCGTCCCTGGCTAAACTCTCGTACGATGGAAGGAGCAGGAAAAATGGCTACACATTTTGTTGTGGAAGGTCTTAAAGCGACGATTGAAGGGAAGGAGATCCTGAAAGGGATCGATCTTGAGATAAAAGGCGGAGAAATCCACGCCATTATGGGCCCGAACGGAACCGGGAAAAGTACGCTCGCATCGGCGCTCATGGGACATCCGAAATACGAAGTGACGGACGGCAAAGTTACGCTGAACGGCGAAGACGTGCTGGAGATGGAAGTGGACGAGCGCGCCCGCGCCGGCATGTTCCTGGCCATGCAGTATCCGAGCGAAATCGCCGGGGTGACGAATTCCGACTTTTTGCGCAGCGCGATCAACGCCCGCCGCGAAGAAGGCGACGAAATCTCGCTGATCAAATTTATCCGTCAAATGGAAGCACAAATGAAGGTGCTGGAAATGAATCCGGAATTCGCCCACCGTTATTTGAACGAAGGTTTCTCCGGCGGGGAGAAGAAGCGGAACGAAATTTTGCAAATGCTGCTGCTCGATCCGAAACTCGTCATTCTCGACGAAATCGACTCCGGCCTTGACATCGACGCGCTGCGCATCGTGGCGAACGGCGTTAACTCGATCCGCAGCGAGGATCGCGGCTTCCTGATCATCACCCACTACCAGCGCCTGCTGAACTACATCAAACCGGACTTCGTGCACGTGATGATGCAAGGGCGCATCGTCAAATCCGGCGGCCCTGAGCTGGCGGAACGTCTGGAGCAGGACGGTTACGATTGGGTTAAAGAAGAGCTTGGCATCGTGGACGAGACGGTCGGTCAAGAAGCCTAAGCGGAAGGAGGAACCAAAAGATGACGACACAAACCGTTCTTCCGGTGGAAGCGGAGCAGTTGAAGAAAATTTCCGCTAAGCGCGGCGAACCGGCGTGGCTGACCGATAACCGGTCGCGGGCGCTGCAGCTGGCGGCGGAACTGGAATTGCCTAAATTGGAGAAAACGCGGCTCGACCGCTGGGATCTGAACAATTACGGGGGATTAAGCGAGGTTCGCCAGGAAAAATCGCAGCAGCTTCCGGAAAGCATAACTTCGCTTGTTGATTTGACGGAGCAAAGCAATCTGCTTGTGCAGCGCAACTCCGACACCGTATTTACCCGGCTTGCGCCTGAGTTGGCGGCACAGGGCGTTATTTTTACGGATCTGGAAACCGCGGCCCGCGAGCACGGCGACCTTGTCCAGAAATATTTGCACGCGGCGGTGAAGCCGGAGGAAAACCAGCTTACCGCGCTGCATGCGGCTTTGTGGAACGGCGGGGTATTCCTGTACGTGCCGAAAAACGTGGAAATCGAGGCGCCGCTGCAGAGCATTTTCCTGCTGGATGAGGCCGAAGCTGTTTTTGCGCCGCACGTGTTGATCGTGGCTGAAGCGAACAGCAAGGTCACATACGCGGATAATTACATTTCCGTAAACCTGGGCGGCAAAATCGTGCACAACGGTTCCGCGGAAGTGTTCGTAAACCAAGGGGCCAAGGTGCAGTTCGCTACGGTGCATCATTTGGGCGAGCACGCGACCGACCTGACGTTCCGGCGCGCCATCGTCGAAAACGACGGCAGCATCGAGTGGATCGTCGGCGAAATGAACGGCGGCGACGCGGCCAGCGAAACGCTGTCGATTCTGAAAGGCAACGGCTCGAGCTCCGACGTCAAAGCGATCGCGGTCGGTTCCGGGTCGCAGCGTTTGAACTACACGACGAAGGCCGTTCACTACGGCAAAAGCTCAAGCAGCCAAATGATCACCCGCGCGGTGATGCGCGAATCGGCAACGGCGATCATCAACGGGATTACGAAAATCGAAAAAGGCGCGACCAAAGCGGACGGCCAGCAAACGGAAAAAGTGCTGATGCTGAGCCCGAAAGCGCGCGGGGACGCCAATCCGATTCTGCTGATCGACGAGGATGACGTTACGGCCGGGCACGCCGCATCCGTCGGCCAGGTCAACCCTGAGCAAATCTACTATCTGATGTCGCGCGGCATTTCCCGCGCCGAGGCCGAACGCTTGATCATCTACGGGTTCTTGGCTCCGGTCGTGTCGGATATCCCGCTGGAGCCGCTGCAAAAGCAATTGCAGGCTCTGGTGGAAAGGAAGTTGGGACAATGAGCATAAACGCCGAAGAGCTCAAAAAACAGTTCCCGATTTTGCAGCAGGAGGTAAACGGGCATCCGCTCGTTTACCTGGACAGCGCGGCTTCTTCCCAGAAGCCGGTCCAAGTATTGGAGGCGCTGAAGCACTACTACGAATGGGATAACGCCAATGTGCACCGCGGCGTTCACACGCTGGGCAGCCGGGCGACCGACGCTTACGAGGGCGCCCGCGAGAAGGTAGCCCGCTTTATCGGCGCGGCGCGCCGCGAGGAAATTATTTTTACCCGGGGAACGACGACGTCGCTGAATCTGGTCGCATCCTCTTACGGGGCGGCGGCCGTGAATGAGGGCGACGAAATTGTCATCACCCCGATGGAGCATCATAGCAACCTGATTCCTTGGCAGCAGCTGGCGCTGAAGAAGAAGGCGGTGCTGAAATATATTCCGCTTCAGCCGGACGGTCATATCGCGCTGGAGGATGCGGAGAAAACGATCACCGGCAAAACGAAAATCGTGGCCACTTCTTATGTATCCAACGTGCTTGGCGTGGTCAACCCGGTGAAGGAGCTGGCCGCCATCGCGCACCGGCACGGGGCCGTCATGGTCGTCGACGGGGCGCAAAGCACGCCGCATATGAAAGTGAACGTACAGGACCTCGATTGCGATTTCTATGCTTTTTCCGGCCATAAAATGTGCGCTCCGACCGGGATTGGGGTACTATATGGGAAGAAGCATCTGCTGGAATCGATGGAACCGGTCGAATACGGCGGCGAAATGATCGACGATGTCGGTTTGTACGAGTCGAGCTGGAAGGAGCTCCCCTGGAAGTTCGAAGGCGGGACGCCGATTATCGCCGGCGCCGTCGGACTTGCGGCGGCCATCGATTTTCTGGAAGGAATCGGGCTGGAGGAAATTCATCGGCACGAGGCCAAACTTGCGGCTTATGGGATAAACCGCCTGGCGGAAATTGAAGGACTGACGTTGTACGGACCGCGCGAACGCGAGATCGGACTTCTGACCTTCAATCTGGAAGGCATTCATCCGCATGACGTGGCCACCGTGCTCGACGCTTCCGGCATCGCGATCCGGGCCGGCCATCACTGCTGCCAGCCGCTGATGCGCTGGCTGGAAGCGAGCGCAACGGCCAGAGCCAGCCTGTATTTGTACAATACGGAACAGGATATCGACCGACTGGCGGAAGCTTTAATCCAAACAAAGGAGTATTTTGGGTAATGCAACTGGACGATTTGTACCGCCGCGTCATTATGGATCATTATAAAAATCCGCGCAACCGCGGGAAATTTGACGGAGATGCCGTTACGGTCGACCTGAACAATCCGACCTGCGGCGACCGGATTTCCCTGCAGCTGATCATCGAGGGCGACATCGTCAAGGACGCCCGGTTTACCGGGGAGGGCTGCTCGATCAGCATGTCCTCGGCCTCGATGATGACGGAAGCCGTCAAGGGCCGGACGCTTCAGGATGCGCTGGATTTGGCCGGACGTTTCTCCAAGCTGATGATGGGCGAATCCGTGGATTTTGACGATTACGAGGATCTCGAGGCCTTATCCGGGGTTAATAAATTTCCCGCCCGGATCAAATGCGCCACATTGGCTTGGAACGCTTTGAAAAAAGGGATTCAAACCGAATCTTAAATTTAAGGAGGGACCTGACTCATGGCCAAAAAAGCACCGGAATTGGAAGAGTACAAATATGGCTTCCGGGACGAACACAAGGCGGTATTCCAATCGGGTAAAGGCTTGACCCGCGAAATCGTGACGGAGATCTCCCGGATTAAGAACGAACCGGAATGGATGCTGAATTTCCGGCTGAAGTCGCTGGAACAATTCGAGAAGATGCCGCTGCCGCGTTGGGGCGGAGATCTGAGCGAGCTTGATTTTAACGATATTCAATATTATGTAAGACCTTCGGAAAAGCAAGGGAAGACGTGGGAAGAAGTTCCTGCCGAGATCAAGGAAACGTTCGATAAACTGGGGATTCCGGAAGCGGAGCAGAAGTTCCTCGCCGGGGTATCCGCGCAATACGAATCCGAGGTCGTTTACCACAGCATTCAGAAGGACCTGGAGGACCAAGGCGTTATCTTTATGGACACGGACTCCGCGTTGCGCGAGTATCCGGAACTGTTCCGCGAATACTTCGGCACCGTCGTTCCGGCGGCGGACAACAAGTTTGCCGCTTTGAACAGCGCCGTTTGGTCCGGGGGCAGCTTCATCTACGTGCCGAAAGGCGTGAAATGCGAAATTCCGCTGCAGGCATATTTCCGCATCAACTCGGAAAATATGGGCCAGTTCGAACGCACGCTGATCATCGCCGACGAAGGCAGCTTCGTGCACTACACGGAAGGCTGCACGGCGCCGATCTACAGCACGAATTCGCTGCATAGCGCGGTCGTGGAAATCATCGTGAAAAAGGATGCCCGCGTGCGTTATACGACGATTCAAAACTGGGCGCCGAACATTTACAACCTTGTTACGAAACGGGCGGTGGCCGAAGAGAACGCGACGATGGAATGGGTCGACGGCAACATCGGCTCCAAGCTGACAATGAAATATCCGGCGGTCGTGCTCAAAGGCCGCGGGGCGAAAGGCAGCGTGCTGTCGATCGCGGTAGCGGGCAAAGGCCAGCTTCAGGACGCCGGCGCGAAAATGATCCACCTGGCGCCGGATACGACGTCCACGATCGTGTCCAAATCGATCAGTAAGCAAGGCGGCAAAGTGACGTACCGTGGCCTTGCTTCCTTCGGCCGCCAGGCGGAAGGCGCGAAAGCCAACATCAAATGCGATACGCTGATCCTCGACAACGAGTCGACGTCGGATACGATTCCGTACAACGAAATCATGAACGACAACATCGTGCTGGAGCACGAAGCGACCGTTTCCAAGGTGTCGGAAGAGCAGCTCTTCTACTTGATGAGCCGCGGCCTCTCCGAAGAAGAAGCGACGCAAATGATCATCATGGGCTTTATCGAACCGTTCACCAAGGAGCTGCCGATGGAATACGCGGTAGAGATGAACCGGTTGATCAAGTTCGAAATGGAAGGTTCGATCGGTTAAGGAAAGTTAGGCTATCCACTATTTAGGTTGTAAAATCCGCAGATTTTCTCTGCGGATTTTTTTACATAGATTTTTTTACATAGCGGGGAAAACCACCATCTAGCGGTAGAGTCGTCGCTGAATAGAGCGGAAAGCCTCCCGACTTTGACAGCGGCTTCATGAATCAGGTCCGGCAGTTGCCCGTTTTTCATGGGAAGAAAGAAGGCTCGCTGGGAATCAGATGCAAAAGTACATTTGATTTTTAGCAAATTTCTGCTTTTGAGCGGATGAAGTGCAAAAATACATCTGATTTGGGGCTATCGGATCAAAAAGTATCTTTTGCCCGGAAATGAAATGCACTTTTGCAGTTGAGCCGCCTATTTCGGGGGATATCGACGAATATCGCATGCACTTTTGCATTTCGTCATCGTACGGACTCAGGAGGGGGCCTGAGGAGATTTTATTGCCCCCAATTCAGCACAAGTTACGGCTACCGCCTGATCGTGACGCGCGTCCCGATCGGCAGGATTCTTGCCAGTTCGATTACATCCGGATTATACATGCGGATGCAGCCGTGCGATACTTCTTTGCCGATAGAAGAAGGATCATTGGTGCCGTGAATCCCGTAATGGGGTTTGGATAACCCCAGCCAATAGGCGCCGAACGGGCCGCCCGGATTCACGGCTTTGTTGACGATCGTATAGGTGCCTTGCGGCGTTTGCGTGAGCATTTTTCCAATTCCGACCGGAAACGCGCGGACAACGGTGTTGTTGTCCAGCAAATATAATTTTCTTTCCGAAAGATCGACGATGATGCGGTAGTTCGGCATATTGTGCGCCTCCACGTTTTTGCCATAGTGTATGCTCTCTGGGCTTTAGTGGATTGGGCGCACGCAAGGCCGCCCCGGGCCGGTTGGCCCCATGGAGCGGCCTTGCATAGCTTACAGGTACACATTACAGATACACATCTTCGATGATGGTTTCCCGTTCTTTGGAGAGATCGACGAAGCGGGCATCGGTTTGGACGAGCGGGCGGAAAAAATCGGTCTGGTTCGTCATCACGATCGAGCCGACTTCGCCGGTGCTGAGCAGCACCTTCTTGCCGATGAAGTTCGGCAGCAAATGGCGGATCAGCGCCTGCGTCGGCTCGGGGCTGAGCTTGCCGAAGCTGAGGCTGTTTAGCTCGCGCAGTACGGTCAGCAGCTCCTGCTTGGAGCGGTACACGCGATTGGTGGTCATCGCGGAATAAACGTCGGCGACGGCGGCGATTTTGGCGAAAGGGTGGATGTCTTTGGCGCGCAAACCGTTTGGATACCCGCTCCCGTCCTCGCGTTCATGGTGCTGCAGCGCTACTTGAGCGGCGATTTCGTCCCCGGTTGAGTTTAGGATAATTTCATATCCGTAGGCGGGATGTCCTTTGACCTGTTCAAATTCCTCCGGCGTCAGCTTGCCCGGCTTGGACAAAATTTCCTGCGGCACCTTGCAGTTGCCGATGTCGATCAAATAGCCGGCCTTGCCGGCCTGATAGGCTTCCTCCTTGGAATAGCCGAGCCATGAAGCGATATAATAGGAGAGCATGCCGACCTGCATGGAGTGATGGTAAGTATAGTTGTCATCGCCTCCAATGAGCAGGAGCAAGGATACGACGTCTTTATGGTCAACGAGTTGATCGACCATCGGCTTAAGCAGCTTGTCCACTTTGGCATTGTCAAAGGTACCGCCGGTGAGCGCTTCCAAGAAAATCTGTTCAAAACCGTCCACGGCGTCGTCCAAAATCGGTTTGACTTTTTGCCCCGGATGGGAAGGTCCTTCTTCCGAAGGAACATCCGCATCCAGGCTTTGCGGTTCAATATCCACATAGTCGACCCCGTGCTGCATCAATCTTACGATGGCATCGCTTGTCAACCGGGTGCCTTTTTGCATAACAAAAACACCATAATTATTGAATATGTCGGTTTGAAGACGGTCGCCGGACCTGAGTTCCATGATATGCACTTTCAAGGACGATGACACCTCATAATCACCAGTTTTCCTTCATAATAACAGGTAATAATTGGATTGACAATGAGAATTATGGGGCGCCAGTCACCGTACGGAGCTATAAGTCCCAGGGGCGGAGGGGTTCCATGGACCCAAGCCGTGCCCTTTCCATTCGGAACCGTCCTCCCAGATTTCCTTCTTCCAAATGGGCACGATTTGCTTCAGCCGTTCGATGGCGTAACGGCTCGCTTCGTAGCAGCTATCCCGGTGCGGGGCCGATACGGCGATCACAACGCTGATTTCGGCCAGGCCGACGCGGCCGATCCGGTGGCTGATGGCGCACCGCGCGCCCGGCCATTTCTCGCCGAGCTCGGCGCCGATTTGCCGCAGTTTGGCCAAGGCCATCGGGACGTAAGCTTCATATTCCAAGTGCACCGTGCGGCGCCCCTCGGTCCATTCCCGGGTCGTGCCGGTAAAAGTGAGCGTTGCGCCATGCGCGGAAGTGATGACTTTACGGGTGACTTCCTCGACGGAAACCGGCTCTTCGGTAATGACGTAAAGCTCGCTCTCCCGCGGGGTTTCGTCATCGTCCGCGGCGTTTTCCCCGCCCGATACCGGCGGAATCAAGGCGACTTCGTCACGCTCGGTGATGACGGCGTTCCCGGCGGCATATTCCTGGTTAACCGCCACGAACGAAGCGTCAATCAACGTTGAGGCGGCAGGGTAAGCCGCGGCCAAGGCTTCTTTCAATTGAGCTGCGGTCACTTGCTGATGTTCGGGATGCGGAAATGCGAAATCGAGGCTGGACGTGCCGATCCGGTCCGCCAGTCCGGCGAATAAGGCAATTTTAATTTTCATAAGTAAATCTCCTCGGCTTGGTTTGATTGTAATATATCATTATCGGAAGACAATGTTCAATTTAAAGGTATATAATACTCTTTGAACTCTAAAATTTAGAATAGGCCGATTTAAAGGAGAAGGCAAGGGGGCAAGATGTGATGCCGGAGATGGACCAGGACACATTAACGATACTTTATACGAACGATATACATAGCCATTTCGACGCCATGGAGCGCATCGCCGCCATGATCGATGAATTGCGGGCTCAGGCGCCCGGCCCTACGCTCCTTCTCGATATCGGCGATCATATGGACCGTTCCGCCGTGGAAACCGAAGGGACGATGGGGCGAGCCAACGTCGACGTGCTGAACCTGACGGGCTACGATGCCGTGACGATCGGCAACAATGAAGGGCTGACGTTTACCCCCGGCCAGCTTGAACAAGCATATGCGGAATTGAAAAGCCCTGTCGTGTGCGGCAACATTCTGGAAAAAGCGACCGGACGTCCGCCGGACTGGATGCACAGACGGCTGATTGTGCAAAAAGGCGGGTTTACGATCGGCCTTGTTGCGGCGACGGCCGCTTTTGCCGAGTTTTATGACCTGCTGGGCCTAAGCGCACTCGATCCGCGGGAGACGATTGCCGAGGACGTGCGGCAGCTTCGCGGCCAAGTGGACCTCGTTATCGTCATGTCCCACCTGGGGGTGACGCTGGACCGCGAACTGGCGGCGACGGTACCGGGGATCGACCTGATTTTGGGCGGACATACGCATCACTTGCTGGAGACGCCCGAGCCAATCGGCTCGGCGATGATTACGGCGGCGGGTAAATTCGGCCGTTATTTGGGAAAGATCGTCGTCCGCAAAAATCCGCCGGGCCAGGGCCGGCCTTTGCAAATCGGCGGCGTTTGCCTCGAAGTGGGGGACGGGCCCAAGCAAGGGCGGGTGCAAGCGGCGATTGCCCGCAACCTGGCCGCAGCCAAAGAACGGTTAAGCCGCACGGTGGCCGTCGCGGAGCGAAGCCTGCCTATTGAATACGGCGCGGAATCTCCGTTCGGGAATCTGCTCGCGCAAGCGGTCCGGAGGTATACGGGCAGCGAGCTGTCGATCGTGAACAGCGGACAGCTGCTGTCCGGCCTTCCGGCGGGCGAAATTAGCGCGGGGATGCTGCATGAACGGTGCCCGTCGCCCATTAACCCCTGCAGAATGAAGCTGAGCGGGGAGGACATCCTTTACAGCCTGGAGCAATCGCTATTGGATGAAATGAAGGAAAAGGTCATTTTCGGATATGGTTTCCGGGGGAAAGTGCTGGGGAGCATTTGCGTCGACGGCATGGAAATCCTCTACAATCCGGACGCCCCTCCCTTCCGGCGGATCGTAGAGGCCCGCGTGGCGGGAAAGCCCGTGGAAGCCCGGAGAACCTACGATGTCGGAACGCTGGATATGTTTTCGTTCGGCGTCGGCTACGAGCGGCTCAAAAATGGAAGCGATATGCGGTTCATGCTCCCCGATTTCCTCCGCGATTTGCTGCGGCTGGAGCTGCAAACGGACGGCGCGGCGGAAAATTGTTTTCAGCAGCGATGGAAAAAAGTAGAATAAAAGAATAGACGTCACACCTGATCAGGAGGATGGGATGAGTTTTATCGTCGCGATTGTTTTAGCTATTGTGGAAGGCCTGACGGAGTTTATTCCCGTATCGTCGACCGGACATATGATCCTGACGGCCAAGCTGTTCGGCTACGACGATCAGTCGCCGGAGATGAAAACATTCGAGATCGTCATCCAGCTTGGGGCCATTTTGGCGATGGCCTGGGTTTACCGGGAGCGGATTCTGGATTTGCTTGGCCTGAGCCAAAAAGTGAAGACCGTCAACCCGAACGCTCCGTCACAGCGGCTAAATTTGCTGCATGTTTTTTTGGGCATTTTGCCGGCGCTTCTTGTCGGTTATGTTTTCCGGGATTTCATCAAAAGCCTGTTCAGCCCTTCCACGGTATTGTGGGCCTTAGTCGTAGGCGGCGCTTTTATGCTGTTTGCCGAATGGTTCTCCAAACGCAAAGCGAACATTACGGCGCCGGACATCGATCGGCTTACGTACAAGCAGGCTTTGCTGATCGGCGTGTACCAATGCATTTCCGTACTGTGGCCGGGTTTCTCGCGTTCCGGCTCCACGATTGCGGGCGGCATGCTCAGCGGGCTGAGCTACCGGGCGGCGTCGGATTTTTCGTTCCTGATCGCCATTCCGATCATGTGCGCGGTTTCGGGTTACGAAATGCTCGATTCTTACCGATATTTAACTTCAGATACGCTGGGCTATTTTTTGGTCGGGTTTATCGTGGCTTTTATCGTTGCGTATGTGGTGATCGTGGCCTTTTTTAAGCTGATCCAAAAAATCCGGCTTCGCCACTTCGCTTACTATCGCTTTATTCTTGCCGCGCTATTCTGGATTTTTATTATGCGCTAATACCGCATATGGCTGGAAGTTTAACGACCCAAAATAAGCCGCTGTTCCATAGGGACATTACGAAATTACAGAGACGGAAGTGGATAACATGCGGTTGATACCCGTCGGCTCGCTGCAGGCCGGAATGAAATTAGGCAAAAAGATTTATAATGAGGACGGGGTCGTTCTTCTCTCCGAAAATGCTGAGCTGACCGATGCGATTATTCGGCGTCTTAAGTCCCACGGGCTGGATTTCGTCTACATTGCGGATCCGCGTACGGATGATGTCGTTGTCAATGACATGATCGAGGATGAAACGCGGCGGCATGCGCTCTCGGAGATCCGGACCCAGTTTCGCAATTGGGCGACCCCGGCCGTCAAAGGTGTGGTATATCCCTATTTGGGAAAAAAGTTTACCGGCGTCATCGAGTCGATTCTCGACGATCTCAGCGCCAGAAACGACGCCATGATTATGATGATGAACATCAACAGCATGGATCATTACCTGTATCGTCATTCCTTGAACGTATGCGTGTATACGCTGCTGCTCGGACAAATTCACGGGTACAGCAAAGACGAGCTGACGATGCTTGGCCTGGGGGCGATGCTGCATGACGTGGGCAAAACAAAGCTGCCGTTGTCGCTGCTGAACAAGCCCTCCCGGCTGACCGACGAGGAGTTTAAGCAGATTCAGCTGCACCCGGAGCTGGGCTTTAAAATGCTTAAGGATGAGCCGGGCATTCCTTTGATTTCGGCGCATTGCGCTTATCAGCACCATGAGAAGATAGACGGCAGCGGTTATCCGCGGGGGCTGCGGGGCGAGGAGATCCATGAGTTTGCCCGCTGGATCGCGATTACGGACGCTTACGACGCCATGACGACGCACCGCGTCTACCGCAAGGCGATGCTGCCGCATCAGGCGCTCGAGGTGCTGTACGCCGGATGCGGGGATTGGTACGAAAAATCGAAGCTGGAGGTCTTCCGCGACCGGGTGGCGATTTACCCGTTAGGCATGACCGTGAAGTTAAGTACGGGCGAAAGCGGCGTTGTGGTGAAAATTAACGGGCATATGCCGCAGCGTCCGGTGGTGCGGGTTTTAACCGATCCGCTGGGCGCGGAATTGAAATCGCCCTTTGAAATTGATTTGTCCGTTCAATTCGCCGTGGTGATTACGGAGATTGACGGGATGGGAATGGTGATAAAATCATGATAGAAACGAATAATATGGCGGGAGCTTGGAGTCAGGCGATCAGTCCGCAGAACGACCCGTGGGACCCGATCGGTTCGCTGCGCAAATACGGCCGGCATGTGCTGACCAGCGTGGAATTGACGGTTACGAATCTATGCAATATGCGCTGCGAGCATTGCGCGGTCGGCGACAGCCTGGTGCTAAAGGAGCCCGAACAGCTGCCGCTGCCGCTTATTCTGAAAAGGCTGGATGAAGTGGAGCATTTGCAGACGATCAGCATCACGGGAGGAGAGCCGACGTTCCGGCGGCAGACCGTGGAGGAGAAAATCATCCCGCTGCTCAAATACGCCAAGGCGCGCGGAGTGCGCTCCCAGATCAACTCAAACCTGACCTTGAATTATGACCGGTACGAGCCGCTGCTGCCGTTTTTGGACGTGATGCACATTTCCTTCAACTATACGAGCGAGCGCGATTTTCACGAAGTGGGTTTTGCGCGAAGCGGGCATTCCGTTCCGGCGGAAGCGGCGTATAAGCTGTATGATACAATGATCGAAAATACGCGCAAACTAAGCGAAGCGGGGATGTTCATTTCCGCGGAGTCGATGATCAATTACCGGACGCACGAGAAGCTGCCGCAAATTCACCGGATGATCGTGGAGATGGGCTGCCGGAGGCATGAGGTTCACCCGATGTATGCGGCCGATTTTGCCGAAGGTCTGCCGGTGTTGGCGCTCACGGAAATGCGCAAGGCGATACATAAGCTGCTGGATGAGCGGGACCCGTCGGTTTGGATGCTGTTCGGGACTTTGCCGTTTTTTGCGTGCAGCGATGGTGAAGATGATCTGAAGCTATTGCGGCGCTTGCGGAAAGAACCCAACGTCACGGTCCGCAACGACCCGGACGGCCGGAATCGCGTGAATGTGAACATGTTTACGGGCGATGTTTACGTCACGGATTTTGCGGCTATTCCGGCGTTCGGCAATGTGAAGGAAGGCCGTTTGGACGACATTTTCGCCAAATGGCAAACGGAGCATCCGCTGAACCAGACGGTGAATTGCCACTGCGATGCCGCCGGCTGCTGCGGTCCCAATCTGCTTGTCGCCGATATGTACTACAAAAATATCGACTTTAAAGCCCGCCAAGCGATAACTCTATAGGAAAGAGGCGTTTCCATTGCCTGATGGTCATACCGAATTTGAAGTAGGGAAGCTGATTTTAAACCTGCTTATCGTATTTATTCTCGTTTTTCTGAACGGTTTCTTCGTGGCGGCCGAATTTTCGCTTGTCAAAGTACGGCAGTCCCGGCTCACCCAACTGGTTAAAGAAGGAAACCGGCGCGCGAATTATGCGCTGAAGGTGAATAAACGGCTTGACACGTATTTGTCGGCAACGCAGCTGGGTATCACGCTGGCCTCGCTCGGTTTGGGCTGGGTCGGCGAACCCGCCGTGTCGGAACTGCTGGTCGAGCCGCTCATGCATAAAATGGGCGCCACGGATCCGACGCTGATTTCGACGGTTTCCGTGGCCGTTGGCTTTGCGATCATTACTTTTTTGCATATCGTCATGGGCGAGCTTGCCCCAAAATCGCTGGCGATCCAGAAATCGGAGGAGACGTCGCTGTGGCTGTCGTGGCCGCTGCTGATGTTTTACCGGGTGTTCCTGCCGGTCATCTGGCTTTTGAATTCGGCGGCCAACGGGGCGCTGCGCCTGATCGGCATCGAGCCGGCCGGCGAGGCGGAAGCGGCGCACTCCGAAGAGGAGATCCGCATTTTGATGAATCAAAGCGCCAAAAGCGGGGTTTTCGATCAGGACGAAATGAAGCTGGTGGACAATATTTTCGATTTCTCGGACATGCTCGCCCGCGAGGTTATGCTGCCGCGCACGGACATGGACTGCTTGTACACGAACCTGAGCTGGGAAGAAAACATGAAGATCGTGGCCGAAACGAAGCATTCCAGGTATCCGGTTGCGGTTGAGGATAAAGACCAAATCATCGGTTTTGTCCATATTACCGACCTGCTGCTGCCGGAAGCGGATCGCCCGCTGGATTTGGCGCAAATGGTGCGGCCGATTCTGAACGTGCCGGAGTCGATGGAAGTCAGCCATGTATTGCGCCTGATGCAGAAGAAGCATTCCCAGCTGACGCTGGTGGTGGACGAATACGGAGGCACGGCCGGGCTGCTGACCGCGGAGGAAATTCTCGAAGAGATCGTCGGCGACCTGCATGACGAGTTCGAGGACGAACGTCCGGAAGTGGAAATTTTGGCGGAAGGCGTCTATTCGGTGGACGGCCGGATGCTGATCGAGGAAGTCAACGACCTGGTCGGCAGCGACATCGAGGATGAAGAGGTCGACTCCATCGGGGGGTGGCTGTTCAAGGAGCTGGAAGGTGCTCCGGCCAAAGGGAAAAAAATACAAGTCGACGACACCCTGTTTGAAGTGGCCGAATCGGGCCGCCTTCGCATCACCCGGGTGAAAATTACGAAACTGCAAATTTTGGAGCCGGATGAAGCTGAGTTGGAGGATGAATAGTACGGTTTTATCACTCAACTTTCGCAGCAAAAAAATCGGCGGACAAGCCTTGATGTAGCAGGGTAAAACAGCAATCCATTGCCGGAGTTGACGCTGAATTAGAAGCGGTCAGTGTCTTCCCGGCTTTTTGGGCTGCTTCGTTGATCAAGTCGAGCAAGCAACTGTTGTAAGACAACCGGTCAATCGAGTGTGCCGACTTGGTCGCACAGCAAATACAACAAGCCGCTGAAGGGGCGTGCGTTGGACTTTACCGGGGGGGCGTGTCTTGGTGTTCCTGCCTGCTGCCTGCCTTTGCACGATTATCCCTTACGTTCAGGGACCAGGGGGTGGGGGCTAGAGCAAGGGTTCCAAAAAAAGAGAGAGGAAAAAGAGAGAGGAAAAAAAGAGGGGGAAAAAAATGAGGTGGTTCAGGTGAGATTTTTTGGCTTGATAAGGGAACGCACGTTTGGTATAATGAAATAAATGGAATATATGTTCGTATATTCTTGATTCGGGGGCGAGTAAACATGGAGATCAATGCGGGAACGGAACTTCAGCCATTCAGCAGCCATTCAGCAGCCGTTTTAACAGCGAGCAGGCCTGCATGGAGGCGCTGATCGCGATGTTTGAACGGTGGGGGTTACTTGATGCGGATCAACTTAATTGGGTAGGGGTTAGCATGAACAGTGCGGGCGTTGCTGCAGACGGAAGAGTTTAGGCTACAGCATAATCACGGTCTTTTCATTTCCCTCGCGTCTTGTCCTTGATCTCCTGTCTTGATCTCCTGTCTTGATCTCTTGTCCGGTCTGTTTCACCTCCTCTAAACCTGATTTCTTCTCCTATGCCTGTCTAAATTATCTCGAACCTATCTGCTTCTCCACAAATATTTTTCTCCCGAGCTTGTCTTTCTCTCTGCTACCTGATCAAAGGGGATAATCGTGCAAAGCTCCGGACAGGGAGTGTGGATTTGCCGGCCACCCCACTTCCCAATCCTCGAGCTTTCAACACCCTTCCGCGTTTCTTGCCACGATCGGTTTTCGACTTGACTGGCAAGCAAGGATTATAAGGTTAAGCCAGACACTTTTTGCGATTTTTGCGGATTTTCGGTTCATTATCTGGGCGAACGTCATATGTTATTGGTAAGATGCAGGGAAATGATGGTTTCCTGACAGCATGAAATATGTCCCGGAAAAGGAGGAAATTTCTTTGAACCATCCCCAAGAGCGTGTATTTACCCCCTTCATTGGCCCATTTGATCCTTGTCCGCCGATCACCCACAAAACATACAGCACCCCTCCGCAGTTATTTATACATTTTCAACCGCCGAATTTGCCGCAGTTCAGCCCGATGGAGGCTTTGAGACACGGTACGTTGTGGCCCGCTTTGTACAGCCCTTATGAATCCAAATGGGGAAAAGGACGGTGATCCCATGAGTGAGAATGCAAACCAGCCGTTCGATTCGCAATATTATGAACTGCTGGAAAAGCTGCAGGCGCTGGATTTCGTGCTGGTCGAGCTAAACCTGTACCTTGACACGCACCCCGACGACCTGGCCGCCATTCAGCAGTTTAACCAAGTGACCCGGGAACGGACACAGCTCGCCAATCATTTTCAGCAGCTTTACGGACCGCTGCAAAACTTTGGGCGAGCCTATTCGAAATTCCCCTGGGAATGGTCGCAAAGCCCGTGGCCTTGGCAGGTTTAAGTGTGTGTTCAAAAAGTCGGGTTTTCAGGACCGAGAAGGTTTGATGAAGCTAGGGGCTAAGGGGCGGAGCGTACGTTTTGGGTTCGTGAGCACCGGAAGGCCCGGCTGAATTCAAGACGTTTTAACTACCTCTTCCTGTGATTGAAGCTAAAGGAGGTTAATTAGGCGATATGTGGATATATGAGAAAAAGCTGCAATATCCTGTTCGCGTAGGCAAATGCGACCCCCGGATGGCCAAACTGCTGATCGAGCAGTACGGCGGAGCCGACGGGGAACTGGCGGCCGCGTTGCGTTATTTGAACCAAAGGTACACGATCCCCGACAAGGTCATCGGGCTCCTGAACGATATCGGCACCGAGGAATCAGTACCACCATGTTGTCACTGAGGAAGTTTCGGAAATAGAGTGACTTTGAAATCATCCAGCGACCCGTTCCAACGGGCTTTTTTTGTTTTTAAATAAATGGATGTTTCTAAAACACTTTTTAGTAATTCATTTTTAATCTCTGGATCATCTGTTTTGTAGTACGCATCAAGGACATGCTCAACCTGGGGAATAACTCGTACTCTGGCAGTTGTTCGTTCTTTTTCCAAAGCTATCTCTTGTTCGATTTTTGAAAGTGCTTCTTTGCAATCATTGATTTTTGACTTCAGCTGTTGTGATCTTATACGGAACGTATCAACGTCATAGACTTTTTGTTCAACAAGATCAAAAGCGTTTTCGAGTTGCTGCTCCAATTCAGCTAATTTTTTTTCTTGGTTTATTTTTGATTCAATTTTCAACTCCATTACTTCATTCTTGGCATCATTATTAACTGGGACATTCTTATCCCACTCTGCTTTGTAATTTTTTAACCATTCTTTTAATCCAGCCAAAATTCGTTGTTCTACTAGATCAAGAAATGAACTAACATTTCCACAACTAGGTAATTGACACATAAGTGTGGCCGGCCGACCTTTATGCGGTCGTCTTATCATTTTACGCCCACATACTCCGCAGACTACCAGACCGGCAAGCGGATTAGAAATTTTTAATCTTAGACCAACTGGCTTTCTTGGGTTTTTAGACATAATTTCTTGGGCTAAATTCCAAGTAGTTTCATCAATAATAGCAGGGTGTAATCCGTCCACAAGAATCATATCTTCCTTTTTTGCTCTTGGACGGCTCTTGATAATTTTACCATTTTGTTTCTTTTTAATTAAAGGTCTTGATTTGAACTTTATTTTACCATTATAAACAGGATTCCTCAGTATGTCTCTGACCGTTGGAACAGTCCATACTCCGCCCTTAGCAGATGGAATACCTAAGTTATTTAACTTTCGGGCTATTAAACCAGTACCTAAACGATGGTATACACCATCCTGGTCAGGTTCACCTTTGGTGTACCATTCATAAATTAATCTAACAATTCGGGCTTCTTCAGGAACTATTTCAAGGGTGTAGCCCTTAGTTTTTACTAACTTAACTCTATTGTAACCATAGGGGTTAATATTCCCAGTGTACTTTCCTTCTTTAGCTGAATCCACTCTACCTCGCTGTTGCCTGCGGTTTATTGTCTTATATTCTCTCCTTGACATGTATAATCCAAATTCAAAATACTCCTCATCAAACTCGTTATTAGGGTCGTAAGTCTTCGTAGGAGTTATGATTTTTGTTCCAGAGTACTTGAACGTTTGAGCAATGGTCCCTTGATCAATTGTGTCCCCACGAGCCAAACGTTCGATTTCCATAACCAGTACGCCCTGCCATCTTTCATCTTCTACTTCACTTATAACGTGCTGAATAACCGGTCTTGCTTCGATCGTTTCCCCGGATACAAGTTCCTTGTATATTTCCGCAACATAAATTTTCTGGCGTAATGCAAGATCAAGCAAGTTACGTAGATGACGAATAAAAGTCTCACCTTCACCCCGAGCTTCTGCCTCAATGTCAGCTCGAGATTTTCTTAAATAAATGCAAAACTCCTCAGACATATCTAGTTTATGCTGAGCTACTAACGAGAAAAATTCGTTTTTATACTGGTCATATAACTTTTTTTCCTCCTGATCAATTACAGTATGTACCATGTTCTAACCTCCTACATGTTTAAAATATGCTATAAGTAATTTGAAATAGAATCAGTGTTTTAATTGGTACTCTAATTGAATTAATAATTGATGGGTCATTTTTGACCATTCTCTTTTTTCTGGAACTTGATTTTTTTTCGCTGAAGAGACAAGTAAATTTCCAAAAAAAGTTCTTCGTTTTAGTTGATCGAGACGTTGTTTCGCCAATTGTGCAGGGACTCTGAACTCGGAAGACAAGAAAGAAACAGCTTGATCAAGTCGTACAGGAATTGGAAGTTCGCTAATCATTTTAAAAGGTAATGTAGCATAGTAAACGAATTGTTCCGCTTCCCTTTCTTGAACTTGTGTAAACATTTCAGGTAATACGGACTGATCCCCTGCATGACGTAATACGTGGCAGAGTTCGTGAAAAAAATCCAGGCGTTGCTGCATAGGTGATAAATTTTTATCTATGTTTATGGAATACAATCCCTCTTTTAACTCCAGCGCTTTACTTCCTTGCTTAGTAAAATAGATCCATATGTTTAATCGATCCGCAATCTCTAAAATTTCCAACTCCCAAGGATGCTGAATATTAATTCTAGCATAGAGATCCGCTTGGAATTTCTCAAGTTCAGTCATCTGATAATTTCTAAACATATAACGGCCTCCTATATGAGAATGTACGTTCCCTTTTTATGTAAAAAGAAAAGCCCTGTAGGGCCATATACACTCATTATCAGACCAAAGTAGGAAATTATCAAGACTTTAGCATTACTTTTTTTGACAAAATGCGCAAAAGTTACTCGCCTTGTTTTTGTCCTGGTTTTCGATCTTTTTCCTGTTGAAGTATAAATTCTAAGAATTGTCTCATTTCTGCCTTTTTTTGCTCTGGGGCCTCAAGATAGCCTTTAAAAAATGCTCCATGAAGCGGATGATTTAACAGTCCCTCTATGTCCTCAGTTTGTGTTTTCCCATCTCTTTTATCAGATTTACCAATTAAATAATCTATAGAAACATTAAAAAAATTAGACAACGCAATTAAACGTTCTTTTCGAGGAATTGACTCGGATACTTCTAACCTTCTTATCGAAGCTGCGGGTATGTCCATTTTTTGAGCTAATTGCTCTTGAGTAAGTCCTTTTTCTAATCTAAGTTCTTTGAGACGTTCCTTAAAAAGAGCCAATTATTATCACCACCTAAATGAATAATAAACGAAAATGTTCGTAAAATAAACGTTCAAAAAACAAACATTTTGATATTGACACGCTCGCAAAATGAACATATAATTTAGACATCAAATGTTCGTTAAACGAGCGGAAAAAGGAGTTGAGGTTGAATGAACACAGTTGCAAGAGAAAAGAAACGTACATTATTGATTATTTCAAGAAAAAGTAAGGGGTTAACCCAATCTGAGCTGGCTGAACGTGTAGGAATCTCTCGACCATACCTAGCGAACATCGAGCGCGGAGAGTACGATCCGTCATTGAAAGTTGCTCAGTTATTATCACAAGAGTTGGGCAAACCAATTGATGATTTGTTTTGAATACGACGCTCGAAATACGAACATTTCTCAGTGATACTAAATAAGAGGTGAGAAAACATGGCTGTCCCACAGAACCGGCTGCATACACTTAATCCTGGGAGGGATGCAGGTATGCAAAAGCCCGAATCAATGCTTATGCAAGGAAATGTTGTTGAGACTTATAAGTTCGGTGAAACCACCGTAGAAATATGCGACGATTTCTGCGTTCGTGCGCCGGAAGCAATAAGCAAAATCGTCAAGGATATGCATCTCATTGCATGGCCCGTTTTTCAGTTAAGTAAATAAATGCGCTCCATTGTATTTTAGCAGATATTGGGACCTCATTTGCACTATTTAGTCTGATTTTTAAGGTGAGGGGGATTCAAATGAAAGTAACCATAACCAAAATCGAAATGCCAACGGCAAGTAATTGGGGGATTGTGCAAATCAATAATCTGGAAAATACTTTTTTCCGTTTTGATGTTCGTAACGGGAAACCGGTGCTAGATGCAAGCCTTTTTGCATGTAATGTTCAGGACCCAAATGAAAGGCAAGAAAAACTGGGTTCTGAACTGCATCAGTCCATCCAGGAGGCACTGGATGATCATTTTAAAGACATGACCTGATTGTATCCAATGGGAGGAATTATTTTCTGTGGACGATGTCCTTATCACAATCATGAGTATATTGGCAATTCATTCGTTGCCCTACATGCTCCATGGTTCAAGCATACATATTGGCAGTCATTTACTTCAGATCGGAGTCAACGACAATTCCGAGGAATTTAGATTCACACTTGATGGTTCTGAGTTTAGTTTAGAAGATGTTCTTACCTGGATTTCCCAACAAACTGCTGAAACAGTAAGGTGATTCCATGAATAACGAGGACAAGGAGCAATTTGCAATAGCGCTGGCGGAACGGTATGCACAGTTAAAAACGGTGATGGATCAGGATCCGAATAATCCAAATATGGATGCCAAAGAGAAACTTGAAAGTCTGATAAAGGTTATCGACGACTTTGAGGATGACTTACGGAATTTAGTTCGTAAGGAAATCGAGTGCCTGGATAACTGATACGGTTCGCCCTTTCCGTGGGACAAGCCTTGGCGCAAGATTGCGCTCAGTGAATGTTTTATGGAGATGCGGGTGACGTATTCAAGGAATGGAAACAGTGTAGTGACCAATATCAACATATGTGCTGCGGCGGTTGCAGACCCGTTAAACCAGGGGCACCCGAGACGGCAATATCAAAACTGTTTTCCCTTGATCTTCCATCTTAAGGCGGGCGAAGATATTCACATCAAACCGTTAAACGAAAGGAGAAGAAAATGGAAAGGGAGTGGGAAACGGTTTTAACCATCAATGGATTTGAAATAAAAATGCTGAATGGCGCAGAGGTCGGTGATTGTCAGGATTATATTATTGAACCGGCACTTGGGAAAGGCCACACTTACGCGACTGTAGCAGATGCTATCAAAGCAATTACGGGAGATTAGGACTGATTTCTTATCACTACAAATAAAGGAGGACAGGCTATGTCTGCGCTAAATTCAGCGGCTCCGATCTTATGCCAGAAGTGTAGGAGAAAACATGACCCACAGCATCCACACAATCAGGACAGTCTTTACTGGAAGTTTACATTTTTTGAAAAGCATGGTCGCTGGCCGACCTGGACAGATGCTATGGAGCATTGTTCTGATGAGGTTAAAAGCCAGTGGATTAAAGCTCTGAAGCAAAAAGGGATTGAGATTTCCTGATTCTTTGTCTTACATGCCAGCATTAGCGCGAGGGTTACATTTTTTGTCGTTGTTGACTCCCTCATTAAAAGGACGAAGACAAACGGCTGGTTCGTCATCATCCACATAACCGCCTGTGGGATGCGTGGAGGCATAGTAGGGGCGCGCACCGAAAGGCCAAGACGGTCCATATGGGTCAATGGGTTGGGAAAATGGCAACTCTCGCGGTAGTGCCGGCAAAAATCACAAAGGAGGAACGAGGGAGTGCTGAAAATACGGGTTGAGGGTTTACCCAGGGAAATCGATCGGTTCTTGGAGCATTTTCAGGATTATTACAGAGTTTTGCAACGTTCGAAGCCTTACCCAAACAGAAACAGTGAATACGTTCGTGTTTATGTTGAAATTGGCAGTATTAGCGAATAACAGTCTTGATCATGATGAACCTGTGAATAGGGGGCATGCATATGGGGTTGAAACGGACTCGAATTGTTGATGGAGTAGAATGTTCAACACCTGAGTTTTTTGAAGCAATACGAGCAGTGAATTTTATTACTCGATATAAGTTTAACTGGGCTATCAATCCGAAGGAAGTTCGTGATTACGATTTGGATCAGATGATTGAACACGCCAGGATTATCGCATCGGAAAGAGGATTGAGGCTGGCTCAAAAAACAGGACTTACCGGTTTCATCCAACTGGATGTTATCAATGAATAAAGGAGTGTATGACTGTGTGGGGCGTTTGTAGAATATGTGGCTGCACAGATAATAATGCCTGTGTGAATTCTGAAGGTAATGCTTGCTTCTGGGTAGATAGTGAACATAACTTGTGCAGCGCTTGTGTCGAAGAACGATCGGAGGAGTGGGAGAAGAAGCTAAGAGCCGCCAGCTACGAAATGGTTGCTCCAGACGGTGCAATATGGGAATTTGCACAAGGGGAATGGACTTCCCGGTCTTACCCAGATGCTGTGTACGATACGGGGGACCTAGCTTACTTACTCGCCAATCTAGAGATTACCGAATAAGCCGAAACGCCCTTACCTGAGCGTCGCGGAGAGATGGCCTACTCCGCCCGAAGATGGCAGGCCAGAGGGAGGTGCTCACTATGGAAACTACTCCGGATATAAAAAATGTAGTAGCAGAATCAGGGCTTCGAATGTACAAGACAGATCCCATCTCCTTTTGGAAGATGATTTCTAAAGCTACATCGCGATTAGAGGAGTTGGTCTCGGAAATGTGTTCAGACCTAATGCTACTTCAGAACAAGACTGTCAATACTTCTTCAAAAGTGTTCGTAAACGCCATGCAAGCCAAGTCGGAAGTATCTCAAATCGTAATCTTGCTTTCTCAGTTTCCAGCAAAAGAATCCGATGAGTCACTGGCTTAAAAAAGGCCAGGGGACTCCCCGGCCAGTAACATTCAGAAGTATCGATCAGCTCTCTCTTGCCATTGTTGTTGATCGTAAGAACCTGATGATGCTTCATCAGCAATTGATTTAGCGATCTTGGCCACAGCTGTGAAATCCTGTCCCTGAATAGCTGCATCATAAGCTAGTTCCATGTAAGATCGCCAAGTACTATATCCTGGTGACTTTTCACTTGCTAGGTCAAGAGCAATTTGCTTGATGCTGGAGAAATCCTTTAAAAGTTTTGCTGATTCCAACGCCCGTAAAGTAAAGTTTTCCCAACTGCTATAACCTTTGGATTCTTCGCTTGCCAAATCAAGAGCGATTTGTTTGATCAAAAAGTGATCTTGGAGTCTTTCGGCAGCTATCAATGCTTCTAGCGTAAAGTTCTTCCAGCTGCTGTAACCTTTTGATTCTTCACTAGCAAGAGCAAGGGCGGTTTCAATAATACATCGATCATCTTTTAGATTTTGGGCGGCCTCGAGGGCGGTCAGCATGAAGTTTTTCCATTGGCTATAACCTTTTGATTGATACTCGGAAAGTTTTTGAGCAATCGAATACACAGCTTTAAATTCTCTTGAATTCTTGGCTGCATTGAGAGCATCATCAAAACAACTTTGCCAAGGCGAAGAACCTTCAGAATACTGTTGGGCATCTTCAATGAATTTTCTGTAATCCATGAACTTGGTCTCCCTATGTATATTTTTGTAAAAGTATTTTTCTACCATTATATTATCAGAAATTGGAATTCGATTGTAGTTATGTTCCGTAGTAATTAGCCGAAACGCCCTAGATAGGGCGTCGCGGAGAGATGGCCTACTCCGCCCGAAGATGGCAGGCCAAGGGGAGGTGTGAGGTAACGATGGGAAATGAAGAAACATGGAAAGGGGAGGGAGCCATGGTGGAAAACAATATTGTATTACCTGCAGCACAAACTCTGGCAGACGAACACTTTGTTTATGTAGAAAATGGCGTCATCATGACGGATAGTCGCAGTATCGCTGATAAATTTGGCAAGCGGCACGCGGACGTCCTTCGAAGTATTAAAAATCTGGAATGCAGCCCAGAATTCATTTTGCGCAATTTTGCGCCCAGTGAATATATCGATCGTTCCGGACGTAAATTGCCAACTTACAAAGTTACGCGTGACGGATTCACCTTCTTGGTCACCGGATTTACAGGTAAGGAGGCTGCCAGATTCAAAGAAGATTATATAGGGGCATTTAATAGGATGGAGCAGCAGCTTCAGATGGAATACAAGCAGCCCGAGAATCCGCTACTCCTTCAAACTGTAAAACAACTTGAAGAACGGATTCAGGAGGTAACCGAACAAATGGAGAACACAGTTACGCTCAAGACTTCGGAGCAGCGAATCATTCAGCAGGCCATTGGCCGGCGAGTCATTGTATTGACAAAAAACGAAAAAGAGCGCCCGGAATTATTTCGACAGTTGTATCGCGCCTTGTATGTCAAATTTGAAGTTAATAGTTACCGCGATATTTTAAAGAAGGATTTTGAACAAGCCTTGAAGTTCATCGCTTTATGGAAGCCAGTCCCGGCTACTGAACGCAAGAGCGCGTCTAGTAACTGAACGCAGCGTTGCGTTCAATAGATGGACGCAGATATGCGTTCAGTATTTAATCCGGAAGGAGGTATTAAGATGGCGAGAAGTCGGGAGGAAGCTCGGGCGGAATTGCGGCGCCTTTTTCAGGAAAGCGACCAGGATCGCGTTGAGCTTGAAGATATTCTTCTGGAACATGACGGAAAACTGCTTGTTCGTAAATCCTCATTGATGCGGCTGGGTGATAAACGGTTCTGGGGGGAGTGTTTTGAAATTTGGACAGACGATACCAAATATAAAGCTCGATTTCAAAATGATGAAACTAGGATTTGCTGTACCCAATATGTAGGTACAAATGAAGAGAAGATGATTTCGATGTTTAAGCAAAGGTTTGGTGTGGCTTGACCTGAACGCATGATTGCGTTGAGTCGTATTTTCCGCACTTAACGCGAGGCTGCGTTCAGTGTGGAGGGAGGTGAACTGAGTGGAACCCGATTGGACGCTTCTATTCATGGCGAGAATTTGGTTTGACAAAAGTGAGATGCAGCATCAGATTCTCGCTCGCATTATCCTGCGAATACAACGTAAAAAGGGTACGTCGGTCTGGCAAAACCAATGTACCCCAAGTTCAGAAACATAAAAACTCAGATGCTGTATTATCTCATGTTTCTGTGCGGATTTCAAGTAAGTCACGATTCCTCAAATTTTGAATGAACGCACATTCGCGTTCAGTAAGGAGAGGTAAGATATGACGGTATCGCTAGAACGATTGATGGAACTGAGCGCAAATGTGCGCTCAATAAGATCCAAGCCCATGCCTGGGGATGAAAACCGTAAATGGAGTGCCTTGATTTACATTTTGGTCCATCACCCAAAGTGTAATGGATTCAATGAAGTGGTTAGCTTTGACACGCAACAAATTGACAAAAAGAAAATTGAAATCAAGTTGGCTAGAGAAAATTGGAACTTTGATGAATGGTATCTTCTCCAACTGGCTTTGTATCTTTACGACCTCCAGCTTGATTTTGATTTTTCACGGTTAATGGTCCTGGAGCCGGTAAAGCTGCAGATCGCAGTTAATGCTATCGAAATTAGACTTGGGCTATGCAATTTTGAAGACGTGCTGCTAGGGGATTTGGCCTCATGACCCAGACATCTGGATGGAGTGAAATGGATGAACTGTTAGGTCCACCGCTTTTAAAGAGCATGGTAGGAGAGCGGATTTGGGATCTCCGACGAAGCGGGGAGCTTAGAGCGTTTGACAGGGAGTTGACAGCATATTTTGAAAGAGCCTATCCAGATTGGCGCATTGTGAGCTTTAAATATCCCATTGTGTACCTCAGAGACGAACGTAAATGATTGACTTGGCTGCTACGGAAGGGGGAACCACATTGACGGAGTCAGCCAGAGCTATATATACCCTTTCTGGACTGCTAGATCAATTTGTGCTTATGGGAGGACCAAGTATGTATGGTCCGGGAGGGTTGGCGATATTAACTGCTCTTTGGCGAAAATCTAGTAAATTAGGCTGGTCCAATCGATTCATCATGTCGAATACAGAAGTCATTGTAGCGACGGGAATCAAAAGCCGGACAACCATTGGCACCCATCGAACCAAACTACAAGCTGGGGGGTTTTTTAAATACACCGAACCACCACAAGGCAAGGATGATGGGGAGTATATCCTGAATTTTCAGTTTTACAATCACGAACCTGTTCAATTTTTGGACGGGGTTGGAGGGGGAGTTGACCAAAAATTGAACGACTTTGCAGATAATGAACTAAGTCCGACGCAAGTCGTTCAAAACTTGGACACCCCACCTCCGAAACAAGGTCAAGTCGTTCAGAATTTGGACGGGTATGATAAAAAAGCTGTTCAATTTCCGAACGACTCAGACCAAGTCGTTCAAAAATTGAACGACTTTCTCGAAAAAAACGAAGAAACCCGTTCAAAAATTGAACACTTACTTAAAGATACTATTACTACTAATACTACTAGTAGTAATAAAGTAGTTGTTCAAAATTTGGACAGGTTGAAAGAAGATGTCGTCAGCTTGCTTCGTGCCTATACATCCCTGCACAGCAAGTCCTTTAGTCTGGTGAAGGAGAAGGAACTGAAATTGATGGTTTCGCTGGTTGTTTTTGAGAAAATCCCTCTACACTTCATTCTCCGAACGATGCAAAAGACATTTCAAAAATACTCGACGACAACCTCCATTTCATCGTTCTGCTACTACGAGGGAGCGATCAAGGATGGATGGGCAAGTCAATTAAATGCTGAAATGACAACAGCACATGATCATCTAACGCAGCTTGAAAATTTGAGAGCTATAGCAGAGGGGGCAAGGCAAAGGCATGGAACGGGATGAAGTTGCACTTTTATTTTTAACCATCCATCAACATTATCCGAAGTTTGATATTAGCTCTGAAAATATCGAACGGTTTTATGAGAAATTGCAAGACTTTCCCTACGAGATGGCTAAGTCAAATCTTGATGAGTATATACTGACAAACCGTTATCGTGTGGAGCCGATAATCTCCGATATCCGTGGAGGAATCGGCAGCCGTAAGGAGCTGGAAGAATCCAGGCGAGAAGGTCGGGAGTACTTGGAAAAGTGGGACGAAATGAGCGCCACTGCGGTTGATCCGCCAAAGGAAGTGAGGGAGCAGGTTTATGAGCTTAAAAAACAGTATAGTAAGCACGCTAAATTATGAGCTGCCCGTCAATCTGGCTGCGGAGCAAGTTGTTCTTGGATGCGTTTTGTACCAACCGGAACTTATGAATACCTTCATGGACAAAAGCGAGGCGGATGCCTTTTACGATGACTCGCACCGTATGGTTTTTGACGTTTTGGAAGAGCTTCATGAAGAAATGAAGCCGATTGATTTGGTCACGGTGACCGCAGCCCTGAAAGAGAAAGGTGAGCTTGAAATTGTTGGGGGCGTATCGTACCTAAAAAGGCTCTCCGGTAGTGTAGTTACGATTCATAACTTTGATTATTATATCAAACTCATCAACGAATCCCTTCTACTACGCCGTATAGTCCGGTCAGGTATTCAGCAGGTACGAATGGCGACCGAGGAACGGGATGTCGAGCAAGCTTTATTATTTATGCAGCAGAGTGTGGACATCCTTTCTGACCAAGCCTCACCAGCCAAAGAACTCATTCCTATTCAGGAAGCGGCGATGAATTATTTTGAAGAACTGGAGAAACGTGCGCTAAATCGCGACAAATCGTTAATTACCGGCGTGCCATCCGGATTTATGGATCTAGATAAGATGACCAGCGGTTTTCAAAAAGGCGACTTGATAATTGTTGCAGCTCGTCCAAGTGTTGGGAAGACGGCGTTTGCTCTTAATGTGGCACAGAATGCATCCAGAGAAGTTAAAGAACCTATTGCAATTTTCAGTCTGGAAATGAATGATTCACAGTTAGTGCAAAGGTCGATTGCCTCTGAGGGAAATGTCGAAGCTTCTAGGCTCAAGGAAGGAAAGTTGGAAGAGCTGGACTGGATTAAAGTCGTGACGAGCATTTCGGGTATGAAGAATATCTATATCGATGACACACCTGGGATTACCGTAGCTGAGATTAGGGCCAAGTGCCGAAGACTTAAGAAAAAGCATGGTTTAAGCATGATTTTGATCGATTATTTGCAGCTAATCGCCAGCAGCGGGCGTAAGGAGAACCGCCAGCAAGAAGTGTCTGATATATCTAGAACATTAAAATTGATCGCCCGGGAGCTGGATGTGCCGGTAATCGCTTTGTCCCAGCTCAGCCGGAACGTCGAGCAACGGCAGGATAAACGCCCCATGCTTTCCGACCTTCGGGAATCCGGATCAATTGAACAAGATGCAGACATCGTAGCCTTTCTATATCGTGACGACTACTATAACCAAGACACAGAGAAGAAGAACATCATCGAGATTATCATCGCCAAGCAACGAAACGGCCCAGTAGGAACGGTAGAACTTGTGTTCCTTAAAAACTTCAGTAAATTTGCGAATTACGAACGAGCCCAACAAGAAGCACCAGCAATGTAAAAATTGCCTGTTATTGATTACTGGGCGTAGCATTTTGCACACATTGAACCGAACATACATTCTGTTTTTGGGACGGAGGAATCATTATGTCAGTGCTATTAGCAGATAACGTAAGTTATAAAACTGCAGCAATACTATTCGGCGGAATCGGTGGGGAAACCAAAGGCTTGAAACGATGCCAAATCGACTATGGAGGTAAAGTCTACCGTTTCAAAATCCTTTGCTCGATCGACTATGACCCTGTAGCCTGCCATAATCACGATTTAATAACTGGAGAAAAGACATCCGTTATCATGGACCTTTTCACACGCGAGCAATACGTTGCGTGGAATGGCCATGAGCCACCACCCGAGTGGAGGGAAATGACCCCTTGGGATATGTGGGTGGCGCTTAAATATCAGGTACCTTTCTTTCTGTTCACAAGTCCACCTTGCAAGGGGCTTAGTGGGCTCTTGCCAGAAAAGTCGGCTAAAACGGCAAAGTACCAGGCTTTAAATCAACTTACGGTTAGAGGAATATGGCTGGTACTTCAGGCATGTACCCTTTATGGTGACGGATTACCAGCAGTGATTCAGTTGGAGAATGTCCCTCGGATACGTACTCGAGGAAAAAGTCTTTTGCAGCAGATTGAAAAGATGCTCAAAAAATACGGATTTGCAGTCAATATGCGTGGGGATCACAATCTCGGAAAAATTGGAGGGTTAGGGGCCGATCGACTGCGGTTTCTAATTATGTCACGGGACGAAGCACAAGTTCCGAACTTCATTTACTACCCAGAAGAGAAACCTCTCAAGACCATAGGCGACGTCATCGGCCCTTTACCGATGCCAGGAGACGCCGAAGCAGCTGGTCCACTTCACCGGCTCCCAAATTTGCAATGGAAGACTTGGGTGCGTCTAGCGCTGATCAAAGCGGGCGGAGACTGGCGTGACCTCCAAAACGTCCCGTATGAGCAATATCGGATCGTACATGAGGCACGCGGCGGCGCCTATGCCATTGAAGAGTGGGACAAAACAAGTCGGACGGTTACAGGAACAGCAGGACCAGGGCGGAGTAACGGTGCCGCAGCGGTATCTGATCCCAGAGTCAACTTCAAAGAAAACACCCATAGCGCAATATATAGGGTATGCCGGAATAACCAACCGGGCCCTACTGTTACTGGGGCTCACCGGCCCAATAACGGAGCCATATCGATTTCGGACCCGCGTCTCAAGGATAGAGAGGGGCGTCATCCGGGGGTTTACCGGATTGTCCGGGTCGATGAAACAGCACCTTGCATAACCGGGACCAGATTCGGCAGCGGTGCTCTGGCGGTTGCAGATCCGAGAATAAGCACCAAACTCATGCCAGACAGCTACGGGGTTCAAAACTGGGATGCGACAGGAAAAACGGTTCGTGGAGCAAGTCGAATCATGAACAGCCCGGCCAGCATCAGCGATCCGAGACTTTCAGACTTGAAAAATAGGTACCCGGATAAGTATAGGATACAGGATATGAGAAAGCCTGCCGCAACGGTCACGGGGGTCACCGACGTTCAAGCCGGAGCTCCATTGATCGCAGATTATCGCCTCGGTTGTTCGCCTCGGGTGGGTTCGTACGGCGTTCAGGAGTGGAATGAGCCGGGTAGAACTGTGACCGGAACCGGAGATGTTCACTCTGGGGCATCAGCCGTAGCCGATCCACGCATTCCCGAGGATAACGAACGAGGCACTTGGATTCTGATTGCTGAGGATGGAACCTGGCATCGCCCGCTAACCACATATGAGCTTGCAATGCTACAGAGCTTCCCAAGATATCTTCCGGATGGTCGCCCATTTCAATTGGAAGGCTGTTCAGATGCCAAGGCCAGGGAATATATCGGAAATGCAGTGCCGTGCGATGCGGCTGAAGCAATGGGGAATGTAATCTTACTGGCTGCAGCACAGGCGGAAGCCGGAGAAACGTTTTCCTTGAGTTGGGAACCGATTTGGGTAGCTCCTCAGGAAGAAGACCAGCCGGTGGTGGTTCATTAATGAATCAGATCATGCTCAATTTACCACAATACGGCCACTGGCTTATAACACATAAAACTGATCCATCCTGTCGTCTACTGGCTGATCGGCATTACTCAAGGCAGCATGTAGGAGCCCTACAGTTTACTCGACCTGGGCAAAATTTGGTTCTTCGGACTGCTGACGGATCCGCCGTATGGGTAACTTGGAACGGGATTCGTGACGACGGACTAAAGGCTTGGGAATGCACCATATTTCGAAATGAAGCCCCGGAGCTCTATCTCAGCAGTGATATGATTCGGGCAGCCGTTGCTGCAACGCATGCCGAATGGGGAAAACCGCCTACGGACGGGATTATTACTTACGTCGATGCAACCAAGATCTACAGTCCTAACCCGGGATATTGTTTTAAGGTAGCGGGATGGAAGCAAATCGGCCGGAGTAAACGAAGGGGATTGGTGTTACTTCAATGGAAAGGAGAAAAGGATGATCATACAAGGTGACAACATGAAAATTATGCCTACACTCGATGCCGAGTCATTTCATACCTGCGTTACTTCCCCTCCTTATTGGGGGCTGCGGGATTACGGGATTCCTCCATCGGACTGGCCGGAGGTTACCTACACGCCGATGCCAGGGCTTCCGCCGCTGACCGTGCCGCCCTGGACCGGATGTTTGGGGCTGGAGCCGACACCGGAAATGTTCGTCGCCCACAACCTGGTCGTATTCCGGGAGGTATGGCGGTTGCTACGTGACGATGGGACCCTCTGGCTGAATTTCGGGGATGCATATGCCACTGCTGGTTATAAGACGCATTCATCCAACTCTGATGTTTCTGGATGGGATTCTGATCGAAGAGGCCAAAGCGTGGCAAAGACTGCTGTATCAGGAATTAAGGTCAAGGACTTGTTAGGAATCCCTTGGCGTGTAGTCTTCGCCCTCCAAGCAGACGGATGGTATGTCCGAAGCGACATCATTTGGGCAAAGCCCAATCCAATGCCAGAAAGCACTAAGGACCGCCCGACCAAGGCGCATGAATATATGTTCTTGCTCTCGAAGTCAGATCGGTATTACTACGATCAGGAGGCAATCAAGGAGCCAGGTGTGCAGGATGAGTGGGCTAACGGTTTCCGAGGCGGGGCCTATGTTGCAGATAACACATTTGATAACCAGGAAGGTGGAAAGAGAAAGACAAGGGGTAATATACGTGTCGGAAACGAAGGTGCGCGAAAGGTGATTAAGGCAAATTCTTTTGCCCGACGAGTTAAGGATTCCCCGCCTCCCGGTCAACCATCTCAGCATAGACTTGATCGGAAGGACATTGAGTACAAAGGAATGAGAAATAAACGTTCTGTATGGACAGTGGCCACTCAGCCATTTCCTGAAGCTCACTTTGCCACATTTCCAGAAAGACTAATTGAACCTTGTATTCTGGCAGGTGCTCCGGTGGGTGGTCGGGTCCTTGATCCGTTCGGCGGATCTGGAACGACTTTAAAGGTCGCTCAGAAGAACAACCGTGAATGTACCATCATCGAGATCGGTCCTCATTACGTGGATATTGCGAAAAGGCGGACCGCAATTATACAGCCGGTATTGAATATATAGCTATCCCAAAAAAAGGAGGGGACATCTTGATGCGGCAGCTCAGCCATGAAGAATGCATGTCGCTTCTCGACAGTATCAGAAAATCGCAACCTGGCGACTGGACACATGATTTTCATACGATTGCATCGGGGCCGGCGCAATACCCGGCGCGAATTGGGATCGGTTCGCGGTGCCTCGGGCATGTCGGCTGTCTCCACAGCGGCCCGAGTATGAGCAATTGACGCTATGGTAAGGAGTGAGCAATTTGGAAGACGACAATATCGTTGTCCTTGACATTATCCGGATCGAGCGCAATAGGCCTCGCAAATGTACCTGTCAGGGACATCGTAACTACACCGTCGATCCGGTCAATCGGGAAATCATATGCGCCTGCGGGCTTGTGGTAGATCCGTTCGAGGCCATGCTGGACTTGGCAAATCGTTATGAGGAGATCGGTCGGAAGCATCAAGCCTTATTTGAGCAACAAAAGGAATGGATTAGTCAAAAGCCGCACTCTGTTCTTTTTAAACGTCTTGAACAGTCTTACCGGCGCGGTACAATGCTTCCGTTCTGTCCGCATTGCAACAAAATGTTTGATTTTAACGAGGTAGTCAGTTTCGGAAACGCAGAAATTTATAAAAAGTTGAAAGGAAGAGATAAGAGATGAAAAAAGCATCAGCCAAGAAATCTGGATTGAAGCCCGGCAATAAAGTGATAATGCACACTTGTTATGAGGCTAGGAAAGAAAAGAATGCCGGCAAGGTTTGGACGGTGGAATCAGAGCCTTGGGATGTGTGCGGCGCAGAAGTGGTAAAGCTGGAAGGCTACAGCGGTGGATTTGCAACGGAATATCTAAAGAAGTGGGAACCAGTGCCTTGAGGAAAATTGGGGGCATCTCAGAAAGGTTTTTAGAAAAGGTGAAATATGTAAAGGAAAGCCAAGCCTGACGGCACCGTTTCCAGAAAGCTCAATTTGTGATGGCATATCGGATATGGTTGATCCGGAATGTGTAGTGATTCTAAATGAGGGGTGAACGAAAATGAAGAGTATTACTATATTACAGCCTTGGGCAACCTTGATTGCAATCGGTGAGAAACGATTTGAAACACGAGGACGGCGTATAAACTATCGCGGTCAATTGGCTATCCACGCTGGTAAAAGGATCGATCGAGTAGCCTGTGAACGTGAACCGATAAAATCCACGCTAGCAAGGCACGGATACACAGTTAATAACTTGCCGACCGGCAAAGTCTTGGCGACATGTCGGCTTACCGGCTGTTGGGCAATTACCGGACGTTCTAACAGCCCACTTGGCGGAATGGCTATACTCTTTGACGCAGTAGGAGATAGGACATTTAGGATCGCTCAGGACTCCAACGAGTATCACTTTGGAGACTATTCGATCGGCCGCTTGCATGGGAACTGATGGATGTTCAGCAATTGCCACTACCAATCCTGGCGAATGGGCAGCAAGGGTTGTGGAACTGGGAGGGGCAGCCATGACAGAACGTTATAGGGAGACAGAGCCGCTTAAAAAAGGTGAATTGTTTGTAATGCATACCTGTGAAGAAGCTAGAGACCCAAAATATGAAGGCAAGATTTGGACATGTAAGACCGATCAATTTACCCGAGGTGAAGGGAGATATTCACAAGACTCTATTTTTCTTGAAGGTTTTAGCGGATTATTTGTTCCGGAATACTTGCAAAGGGTTAACGTGGAACCACTGTTTACTGAAAAGGACAAGATCATAACCTCCCTTCGGGATCAACTTCGTCAGTTTAACGCATACGATTCCAGGGCATGCCAGCTTCATGAAGAAGAAAAATGATTCCAGGTGCAAAAGCGAGAGTTGACTCGGTATGAAATGGTTGAATCTTACCTAGGGTCCGTTAATTGAACTCATAATTCAATATTGACTAATTGTTAAAATTTCCGTAGATTATATTATATACATGGTAAATATAGGGAGTTGAAAACGAATGGAATTTATAGCTCGATGGCGGCAGAAGCGTATAAAGCGGGAGTTTTGGATACCCTGCAGTGCTTTGGAATTGTGTGGGATGCTTCCGAAGAGCTGGGAAGAGAATAAAGTTAGTTAATTTCTTGAATAGGCTATAGCAATAGAAAGGAGCGTTTGAAAAGTGAAGCGCCATCCTGATGAAGTTAAACAGAAATGCCAACGTGAAAATTGCACCCGTGAAAGATATGAACTTGTGCAATCACCAATCCCTGGCGATCAAAGATTTGTATGTTGGAATTGCTGGAACTTCTTGTACAAGCAGGCCAAAGCTAAGAAGTGAACAGTACGGAGATAATTTTTTGGTAGGCACATTTAGTCCAACTAAATTATGAAAGGGCGATGTAAATGAAATATCAAATAAAGGCAATTGAAGTTGATGCTGTTCAGTATCACAAGGAGATGCGGGTGGATGGTTACGCTGTCTATGAAACCGAGTACCCGGAAGACGGACATACCTTTGAATTGTGTGAAAACGTGGACACAACACGCCAAACTATTGTTCAGGCGGCGGTACAAACACCGCAATGGAAAGTGGTATCTGAGGGCGAGTGGATCGTCACTTATCCAGACGGGACAAAGGAGATTTTGGAAGACAGTAAATTCAAGGAACGGTTCGTTGCCATGAAATATTGCCCGGTATGTGGCCTTGAATACGGCAGGAACGGAGTTCGGAAGTACGTAGGCAAGGAATATTGCTGCAACACAGAAAAACATCATGGGACGTATCGCGGATTACTGGAGTGCTGTAAGCATGGGCTGATTCCGAGTGCCTGTGCCGATTGCCCAACCGAAGAATATGTCACTGAAATGCAGAGTTTGGATAATGCGTAGTTCGAAAATATAGCAGATTGAAGGGAGCTTTAAAAATGCCAAATGTCCAAGGAAGGTTTACAAAAGAAGAAGTGATTCAGACGGGTTTGCCATACTATATTCCAACGTCGAATCGCTGGACCCATGAACCCTATGAATTTGCAGTTTTGCTGTCCAAAACTAGATGCAAACAGTTGGGAATTCCTATTTTATCCAGTGGACGAGAAAAACCGTCGGCATTTCTTTGGTCGCCCGCAGCTGGCACTGGAACATCCGATCTTACACATAGATACGTGCCACTTTATGATCGCACAGATGCTTACAACGAGATCAAGGACAAGCTGTACCCGCGTGAAATAATGGGCACGCCTATGTAGTAGACACAAGGAGCGAAGGAGGAAATTGCGTGGGATGTTCTGCATTTAACGGTTCAATATGTTCGGTGACTGGCGACTCTTGCATGTTCCTTCTCCCTGACAGCAAGGCTTGTGCTGAAATATACGGCGAAGGCCCGGATGCTACTCAAAACAAATGCGAGGATTGTAAGTTCTTTTACGCGAAAGACGGGAAACGTTGCTGCACGATAAGACCTTATTTTCCAGAGCCAGAGTTTGAAGGAGATCCACCTAAGACAGATTTTCTGGAAGATGACTTAGTTTGTTGCGGTGGATTCGAGAACGATTAATGCACATTTCGAAAATTTAGCGCAGTAAGCAGTAATAAGGATGGTGAATTATCATAGTCAAATTTCCAAAAGAAATGCCAAAAAAACTTGAGAAGCTAATTGACATACACGCTGATCTGGCTGGAAATATTGCAAACTTAAATACAATGCATCCTGAAGGATACTGCATTGCCGCTTTGATTGAAGCATTAAAAACAGTCACAAAAGGCACTCGATTGGAAGGAGAAGCTATGGCATTGATTGAGACATGTGAGGAAGTCTTTAATAATTCCGATTAATTTATGTTCTTGTTTAAATCAAAATACGGGGAAAGTAGGAAATGAAAATGGAATGTGCCTTATTTAACCGCTTTAAGTGCCGTTTTATCCTCCAAAATATCGCTGGTGCGGAATGGGCAGACGTACTCGCGGGGATTAATGAAGCGAATGATTAAGCCTAGGATGCTGGAATTTAGTCATGATCTGCACGGAATGTGATAGTATTTGCCTCCCGACGGAGGAAGGCTATACCTGCCCAGAATGCGGAGCTTCATTTGAACAAAGCGTCTTACCGTTAATTGTCGAAATCGTTGAACCAGCAACAAAGGCTAGAAAGGAGGTCAAGATGAAAAATATTCTTGTTACCCAGACGAATATCTCCTCCGTTCCAATTGATTGGTTATGTGCTCGTTATCAAAGGCTGAAGCGCAGACGCAAAAATGGTAATCCGCAAGAAATCAAAGAAATGGAGCTCATTGAAAAATATTTAGAAAACATTGGAAAGGCTGAACTTATCGGCCTTTATACTACCGTCGAACAGTTGGAGATGGACATTCCTGTAGCGATGAGACAACAATACGCTCCGATCGTTGAGCATAGGCTTAGAGAACATTATCGACACGGTCAGCGGAAAGCATGGATTGAGGGGATGATTCCTCAAGCAACAGCTAATTTAAGAGCAGAACCTACGAAGCTCACCGCAACCTACGGAAACCTTGCTGGAGTGACAGGGGGCGGAGGTATTCATAATCCTATAGAAGCATCATTTATGAGGGCTGTAGAAAAAATCGAACGATTGGAACAAGAACTGCGGGATTTAGATAAGCGTATGCATCCAATGCAGAAAGCTTTACTTGAACTTGATTTTGAGCAGCAATCGCTAGTAGAAGCCAAATATTTTTGTAGAGAAGAGCCTATAGATGATGCATTGATTAATAGCTTTGGTTGGGGGAGACAGAAGTATTACACTGTCAAAAAAACGGCGTTGATTACTTTAGCCACCTCTTTGAAAGTTATTTAAGGTTATTTAGCCCCGTGTTCTATTGAATGATCACGGGGTGATCAAATTTAAAGTGAGGAATGAGCATGGTCTTATTTCTATTGATCCTATCAATATTATTTTTGATTTTTGCGATTTGGAGGCAAAGCGGAGAAGACTAAGGACAAACGGAACGGTTTTGGTAATAAAGTCCAGTAAATTTTATAGGATTGTAGATCCTGATCCTGAATTGTATGAACAAATCATTACTTGTCCGCTTTCTCTTCTGAGTAAAGAGGAATTTACTTTTAACGTGAGGCATGAGAAGGAAGCTGATCGAACAATTAAAAAGCTCAATAAGAGCCTTCACAAAGTTTTAAGTGAGGAGTATAAGGAGTTTACTGAACAGAAAGCAAAAATTGAAAGATGTCTGAAGGGAGTAAAAGATCATGAGAACGAATAAATTCGTTTTGGAACATATGAAGAAACTTGAAGATCAATTTTATTTAACATATGAACAGAAAAATGGTTTAGACGTAGTTGAAGAGGATATTGCCGATCTTTTGAACACTTTTGAATGGGCAATGTATGAAGGTGATGCCATGATTTGTAGGAATGACCATCATGATAAAGAGAACTGGATAAATCGGTTTAAGATGATCTGTGAAGATCTTCAGGTATATTACAAAATCATTTATAAAGTCGATGGAGTATACTTGGATTTACTTCCAGAAGATTCATAATACTCTAATATAAGACCTTCCTTCTCTTTGAGTGGAAGGTCTAATCATTTTTGACTCCTAGAATTCGTCACATTTGCTTGCAGAAAAACAGGAACATTCGTTCTTGTAAATCGTATTATTTGTATAGAAAAATAAAAGGAGGAACCTATACATGTTGTACTTGGAAAGTTGCATAGATGGAGCTCGAAAATATATCAATGACGAAACAGTGGATTTGATAATTGCGGATCCTCCGTATAATCTCAAATTCGGTGGAACGACTCAAACCAAAACCAGACGTCCTAGATTTAATATCATCGCCAATGATGACTTATCGCCGGTTGCATATCGCCGGTTTTCCCTGTCTTGGATGAGAGAAGCCTACCGTGTGCTTAAGCCTGGTCGTCATCTGTATGTTTGCATCGATTGGCGTACATACCCGGATATGGTTCGATGGCTCAAATTGGTTGGTTTTACTATTAAAAATTGCATCGTATGGGACAAGAAACAGATGGGCATGGGATGGCAGTACCGTTATCGCCACGAGTTTATCATTCTGGCTGTTAAAGGTAAAAACAAGGTAAGGAGAGTCTCAACTCGCAAGAAGAGCGATGTATGGGAAATCCCCAGGATTCCTGGGAATCTAACGATTCACCCAACGGAAAAGCCAATTGAACTTATGAAGACGATCATTGAATGCAGCAGTGAGCCGGGGGAATACGTTGTGGACTTTTTTTCCGGCAGTGGCGTTGTAGCTACTGCCGCAGAAGAATTGGGGCGATCATGGGTTGCCTTTGAACTGGACCCTCATTGGTACGAAGTATCCCGCAGGCGGATTAATGCCGCCACTAACAACTAAAATCATCATACTTTTTTCATACTTTTTAGGTACGTTTCTCTTGAAAAAAAGAGTTAACCTATTAACGTAAACAAATTGAACATGACAAGCTGCCTCAAGGTAATCGGGGCAGCTTGTCGGTTTTTAAGGGGGTGAAATAGATTTGCACGTCATGTTGTATGGCTTAGAACCCAAAAGAATGACCCCACCCGGGCTAACGATCTTTACCGATCAAGACAAAGTTCAGATGGAACGCTCTCTCTTTCTGCTGCAGCCTGGTTTACTCTTGGTCCATGAAACGTTAGCACATGAGATTCTGGATTTCGCTGTGGGGAAAACGGAGGTGGTGGTTGTCAGCCCAGATAATTCTTCGCAAAACGTTCGCCGCTGGACTGCTTGCGGGGCCTCCTTGGTATGGGCTGAGGAAGAATGGGAGGAAGCCCTTTATTCCATGGCAGAGACAAGAAACGGGAATGCACAGGGTAACTTACCAGAGGGAACAACTGCTCACCATTCTTCCCTTCCACTTGCCAGCCGGGGAACGATCCTAATTGCCGTTGGAGGTGTGTACGGAGGGGCTGGAAGCACCCATACTGCTCTACTGGTCGCTCAGTATTTGGCGAATGTAAGCCGGGGGAAAGTGGCTGTATGGGAAGGAGGGAATCACCCATGTTTTGATTTTTTAAGTTATGTCGAACTGGGAAGTTATAGTGCTGAACCGTATTTCAACTTAGGCGCAAACTTAACGTTATTTCGGAATGAAACCGATTGGACCTGGATTGATCATATTCAGCAGTTTCGCTACCTGATTTTGGACCTTGGAGATTTGACGACGAGCGAAGAGGCGCAGCGATTGTTCTTCAAAGCGGAGTTACCTATTCTTGTTGGGTCCGGGAGCCTCTGGCGGATTCGTGAGATCGTTCAGTTTTGCCAAGCACACGCACAGGTACGACAAGATCGTTGGCGGATCGCTCTTCCACATGCGAGTGAAGAAGCCCACGAGGAGCTGGCCGAGCTCTTATCCGGGCGTCCAGTGTTTTCGGTTCCTTCGAACCCGGAAGTGCTGGAAATCCGGGACGAAACGGCAGAAGTCCTTGAAGGCATGCTGTCACCGGTGATGGAAAAACGGCCAAAAAAGAGATTTGCTCGTCTCTTTTAGTAGAATGCGAGGTGTTCATGTTGAACAAAAAAGGGCATGTTGCATTAGCTGTGGCTGCAGGATCGGTAGGGCTGTACTTTATGCCTGATCTGGCCGTACAAAACAGTATCCTTCCAGCAGCCGCCATGGTTTTTGCCTCGTCTGTTGGTGGATTGGCTCCTGACTTGGATCATAAAACCAGTACAGCAAGCAAACATATTCAGCTTCCTGCTAAGTATCGGCATTTATTAAGGACGATGTCTGTGATTTTGGGAGTCGTGGGACTTGTACTTATTCTTCTTTCTTATGTTGGAAATGCTTCATCAACAGTCGGGGGATGGACTCGAAGCGGTTCCTTGTGGTTAGGAGCTGCCGTTTTGTGCTGGCTTTTGGCTAGACTTAGGAGTCTGGTCCTCATCGGAGTCGGTACATTATTGCTATCGGGGTACGCGATATATGATCTGCACTGGATCACAGCGTTTACCGGCTTTGCTTTTTTAATTTTACCATTAGTCCGCCATCGCGGGGTGATCCATACCCCGGAATTTGCTGCAGTTCTGTCCATCGGTCTCCTTAGCTTTTCAACCCAGCAACCGGAACTAATTTATGCGCTGTCCACCGGTTTTGTGATAGGTTGGTGGGCGCATCTGGTGGGAGATGTATTTGGTAACGAGGGAATTCATTCCTTATTCCTGCCTAATCTTAAAATAGCTCTCCATTGGTTTCACAATGGCGGGCTAGCGGAGCGGTGGATCGCACGAATATGTTGGGGATGCGGCCTTTTAATTTGGGGGATGCTGGTGTTCTAAAACCATATTTTTCAATAAACGGAAAGGATGAAATATATGAAAAAGTACCTTATGGCGCTCTTCATGATGATGAGCGTCTTTTTGTTTCCCGTTTTGGCCTTTGCGGAAGAAGGCGAGGGAGGGAACCCCATTAAAAAAATTGGGGATTATATGAAGTGGAAGTGGAGTGCACTGGATGGATTGGATTGGGTTTTTAGTCCCGTCATGATTGTTTTATCTCTGATTATCGGTGCCGCCCTTGTACTTTTAATTTGGCGGATCGTTGTCAAAATCGTGAAAATACTTAGCGGCAAGGCGAGCATAAAAGACAAGGCTTTCTGGGTGGAAATAGGGGCCGTAGCTTTGATTCTGCTTCTGATCATCTCGGGCGCTTTGTTCAAGTTTCTCGAAAATATTTACGATTGGACCAACAAACAGGATATTGGTGGAGATGGCTCATCGACGAGCCAAATTGAGCGATCCGTGGATGACCTTAAGGTGTATGATGCTCGGACCAATGTTTCCTAATAAAGACTTTTTGGCGGTGATGCTATGAATGCAAATGCCAATAACCCGTACATCCCGCAATTAAAAAAAATGTACACCATTGACCCGGGAGTTTTAAGTACGCTGGATTGGGTCTTTATTATGGCCGGAGCGTTGGGTACTATAATTTCAACCGCCGCATTTCTCTATTGGTTTTGGAAGTTTCTTATATTTATCTTGAATGTCGTCTCTGGGAAAGATTCTATCCGGAACAAAAAGGTCTGGAGGAGTCTGCTCCTTGGCTTGTTATTGATCTTTCTGTTCATTTCCGGATCCGCGATTCTGATCATTAGCCGATTTTATGACTTTATGTCGCTTGTGGGGTGGGGAACATCATAAAGCATTTGCGCAGGGGAGCCGTTATTTTGATGACGGTTCTCTTTCTTTTTCGAGGCGGGGTTGTCGCAGAGGCGACACCCTCACCTTCAACGTTGTATTTTGTCAGTTCGGTTACGACTGCTAAAGCTGATAACGAGGGAAAGCAAGTAGAACCCGGTCATTCGGGTTCATCAGGGTCATTTGGAGAGGAAGAATCCGGTGATTCAGAGTCCGGTGAATCGGGCTCATCAGATCCAGACGAGGAGCAAAAAGAATCCGATGATTCGGATTCTTCAGGGGGGCTGTTTGGCTGGGCTAAAAAATTGATCCAAAAAATTGACGATATGCTCCAGACCTTTAAGGATCTGATGAGCGGGAAGTTAATTTACGACGCGATTGAAGGTCTGACGGTAAAGGCCGTGGATGAAATAGTCGCGCCGCTCTATGGGGCTTTTGCCAAAAGCTATTTGTTTACTCCGCAACTAGCGGAGATTGATGTAATCCATAAAGGCTGGTCCATCGCCATGGTTTTAGGTCTGGCCGCCCTAATCCTCGGAGTCATCTGGCTTTCTTTTCGTGTCATTCGGGGGAAAAAGAGTCTTAAGAAATTGCTGCAAGCTTTTTTGATCTGTCTGCCGATCGTCTTCTATAGCCTAACCATACTAAACGTACTCAATGTGCTTACGAACTGGCTAACACAAAATATGCTTGAAGGGGTTATCGGCACTTCCGGTTCCGGTATTTCTTATCAGGGACTCACTGGTGAGCAGATTTTGAAAGCTTTTATCGTAGGCGGTGACGCGATTACGGACCCGGTCTATGCGGCGCAGTCGCTTGGAAACATCGTGGTACAGTCTCCAGGCGGCATGTTTATGTTGGTCACCTATCTGGCGTTTGTGATTGTTCCACTGTGGCTCGTCTCGGTGTTTAAAACATTGATACTGATGGCGCTAATCGTCTTCTTTCCGATATGGATTGCATATATCGCCTATACCGGGAAAACAGAAACATTGGCAGGGTTCGCAAACCTCTACATTCGTACGTTGCTCGTTGGGTTCTTTAGTGCCCTGCATTTTGGCGTCTTCGTGCGGATGCAGACGGATTATGGTACGGGGACTGGAATCGCGGCGGAACTGGGCGTTTCTCCGATTATCTTTGCGATCCTGTCTGTGATTGCTCTTTTGGTGTTCCTGTATTTCTTCCATTGGCGTCCGGTATGGAGGGCCATCAAGGATCCGATTCATCTTGGCGGAGGGAATGTCGTGGAACGCGCCGGTCAATGGGGAGAGCGGGCCTCGCTTGCAGCCAATATGATTGGCAAACGGATGGGGGCTGATGGCCTTCAAAAGCGTGCTTTATCCTGGGCGGATAAAAGCCGGAAAATGCAGGAAGTCGGCAAGAGAATGCAGGCTCAGCAGGGAAGTGCTCGGGCTGCCCGGGCGCTGTCCAAAATGACAAAGGGTGCCTCAGAAGCGTTTCAAGGAGTGGTCTATACACCACCAACTGCATGGGCGGAAGAAGCTGGAACGATTGTCCGTACCGAAGCGCCGCAACTTGAACTGGGCCGGTCTCAAATTGATACGTCTTCTACGAATATCCATGACATTCTGACCAACGAACAAGGATTTAGCCCTGCAAAATACTTGCCGGTTTCGGGGCATGAACAAGCAGAGATCCATAAAATCGTAGACAAGTTAGACCCAAGCTTTAAAGATCATGTTCAGATAACATCAAAAGGGCTATTTGTAACGGGTAACTCCGACAAAGCGGATGAGGCGCTTTCTCACCTGAAGAAACGCGGGGTAAAAATAGAGAAAATGCGCCAGGGGCTCAGCAAAGAAGGCGCTTTTGTGGATTTAGGGGATCGCTCCATTCACGTGCTTGATGATTATCAGGAGACGCAGGATGTGGTGGACAAAATCCAAGAGGAATTACCTACCCATTCTCCATTAACCCTGGACCCTGAGACCGCACAGAGGGTTTATGATCAGCTTCTTCATCGGCAAAAGGAGCTTCCTTGGGTCAAGGATTTGAAATGGCAAACGAGCCAAGGGGTACCAATTCCAAAGGCCGACGGCAGCCAACAAATTTTGGCTTTAGGGCAGCAGCAGCCGGTTCAGTTACTCGTTCCGGATGACCATATGAATGATGCCAAGCCCTATGTTGAAAAAATGTTGGCTAAGCAAAAATCCAGTGTGCGGGTTAACCTGCCAAGAGGCTCACGGTTCCTAGATACTATGATCCAGGATTGGGAAAAATCCGGCCAGCACTCTACCTTGCTGAAAGCTCTCGAACCGGTACCAAAGCGGAATTACCTTTATGTACAACAAGAGTCTAAAGAGGACTTTTTGAAGGCGTATGAAGCTTACCGGAAGGATCGGAAGCCATTTTGGCGAACGCAAAGCGGTCAAGTTAAGGTCATTATTGACGGTGTTCCGGTAGACCACGGAGCACCCCCATTGGATGGCCTGGATATGGGAAGCTTTGAGGCATTTCAAAAAGAAATGTTGGAAAAACGACACAACAAAAACGAGTTCTCAACCAGCTCAGCCAGAGAAAAAGAAAAAAGGAAAGGGGGAATAAACGTTGGATGAATCAAACCGGGAACAAGACGTGCTGCAAGCCGGCATGATGGGGGATATTCGTGAGGATATTCAGTTTCTGGGCCTGACCATTCAAGATATCGGCTGGGCCATAGGCTTAACGCTTGTCATTGGCGGCTTCCCATTTATTCTCCCTGCGCCGTTATGGTTTAAGTTGTTCTGGGTCCTTGTCGTCTTAATCATCAGCTTAAGCGGCCGGTGGCTAAAATGGCCATTTCGGCTTCGTAGGTTGTACCATCATGCCCGTCAACCGAAGAACGGGAGCGGTGAATCCATGGAGGATTTGCTTGGGGCCAAGCCCGATGGGTGGCTTTATCGTAGCGGGGATTGGGTGCATGTGGTAATCTCCGTGAATGCACCGCCCTGGGGAGTAGCAGTCCTATCCCAAAAAAAACAACGTTTGGCCGGGTTTGAGAATTTTCTTCGTGCCTGTGCGAGAGAGGGTTTTGAGGCGGCTATATCCGCTGAGCAGGTAGGGGATTACCAGCATGCGATATGGAATGCCAAACGAGCATCCTCTGCTGCTAGCGAAGGCATCGCCCGGTTAAGAGCCGCACGTCTCGACCGTTGGCAACAACTTGCCGAATCTGGAGAGGCGCAGCGGAGTGAATACATCCTGCGGTTATCACTGCCGGATCGTCGGATTACCATCCGGCAGCGAGACGATGAGCCTTCCGAAGCAACAAAGGAGGAGCTCAAACGTTTTCGGATGATGACCGAGCTTCGTGAAATGCTGGGGCGTGTGATGCTCAGTATCGAACAAGGAGGACATACATGGAATATCCTCTCTGGATTCTCTATCCCAGAAATTTTGGGGCGCTGGTGGGATCCGATCACATGGGAGACCTGGAAAGCACGGCAGAGCTCTTGGGAGGAGGATGATCCTTTGGTTGAACCCGAGGTGAAAACCATAGAATTGTCTAAGGAAGCCATACCGCTTGAACTGGAGGTCGATTCTAAGGGGGATGAAGTTGGCACCAGCGGGGTAGTAGCCCCTCAAGAAACATCTGCACAGCCGGAGGAAACCGGGGAAGAGCAGCAAGAAGCGGTGATGAGGGGCGAATCTACGGAAGAAAATGAACCGCACCCAGCTGATTTAGTCCAAAGTGCCATTCATCAAGCGCAAGGGCAGAAGAAAACGGGGAAATGGCGTCTAGCAACGAGAATGACGACGTTTATTGCTGCTGTAAAAAAGGCAATCACCGCTTTATTGCAACAATTGGGTATGCTTTATACCTCTATAATGAAAAGGCTGAAAACGCGTAAGAAGCGGGGCGAGGCAACGCCGCCTATGGGTGCCCTCGAATCATCATCAAGCGAAGTCATCCCGGCAGATCCTCTTCCTGACCTGGGACCAAATCCGTTCGCTGAAGGCGTGTATGTTTTGTCTTCGCCAGCGCCCAGCGGACGGTCTTTTATTGCCGTGAACCTGGCCGTAGCCTATGGGGGACCGATTACGTTGATCGAACTGTCGCCGGATCGGGGCTGCCATACGCTACTTAATCCTTTGCTTTCCGAGTGCAGCGTATCGGGCTGGGAAACCTGGGTTTCTAAGCATGCACCAGCGTGTACGTTATGGTTGCCGCAAAATTATCCAGAGCCAGAAATGGTGCAACAGATTGTGCAAGAGGCGCTGACATCAGGCCCGGTTTTCATCGATTTACCTTGGGATTACCCAAGGGCAACAGAAATTTTTAAGTTTGGAAAAACGGTTGCGGTTGTAGATTGCGACTACCACCACTGGCTCCGATGGGAAAAGGCGGAGCTGGATCAGGTAGATGAGGTGTGGCTGAATCAAGCGGATCCGGAAATGCAACGTCGTATGACGCCATTATTGAAAAAGCGGTTCGGACGTGAACCGTCTTTAACATTCCCTTATTTCTCGGATGCCGCCAAGGCCCTGTTTCAAGGCCGTCCTTTGGCGGCAGATCCTCAGACGAATGCCGTGTTTGATGATCTTCTGGAGAGAAAGAGGGTGAGTGCATGATCACTTATACGAAGCGGCTAGTGAAAAGATGGGACAAGCACAAGAAGCAAACGGTTGTAAATGCCCTTTCAGGTACAGACACCAAGACGGGACACATGGTCCGTGTACTCATGATTAAAGGGTATCCACCCATGATTCTCGCGGGATATCTCGATCAATTGGATGAGCTGGTCGAGCGGGAAGGGGCGTCCCTAAGAAAAACAATCCGCTACGCGCCAAGTGAAGTGAAATTCAACACAGGGATGAAGAACAAACTACTTCGTCTGAATAAGAGTCTGGAGGAGGTAAGCGAAACCGACCCGGCTCGGCCGGCCGAAGTTGCCGCGAGAGATACGATTCTGGCTCTCCGGGATTCGACGTTGAATGGAAACAGTAAACTGCTGGATGTTTTCACCTTTTTGACCTTGTCAGCCCCCAAGCAACATCAGCTTGACGCGGCGGAATCGAGTTTGCGGACCTGGTTCGATAATATGGATGGCCGACTGGATTCGCTTTATAAAGAGCAGCTCGAAGCGATGCGGCAAACCTCGCCTGTCTTTGATCCGGAGACGCCGGCAAGCAGCTTCTTTGTCAAAGAGCATTATGGGCGAGTGACGACGGACGGAGTTGCCGCCAGAACTTACCCTATGACCCGAGGCTCCTTTTCCGATTCTCGCGGCATTTATTTTGGCCGCCGCGCCGAGGATGGGGGCTTTTGTTTTATCAACATCTGCGACCCCTCCGATTCGCGGGCGCAAAATCTGACCGTTTTTGGGAAAACAGGTGAGGGAAAAAGCTATTTTCTTAAGGCGCTAGTAGTATCGCTTTTAGACGAAGGCGTACATGTCTTTGTGTTTGACCTCGATGGGGAATGGCGTGATCTTTGTGAGGCCGTGGGAGGGGTTTATATTGACCATACGGCAGATGAAGGCCGCTATTTTGAGCCTCTTGCCATTATGCCGGAAATTCCGGAGCTGGATGAGGAATGCATGCGATATAACCGTTCTCGGCTATCATTGGCGATTGCAAATGGCATTCGTACCTTCTCTTTGCTTGGCGAGGATTTGACCCGGGAAGAAATTTTTGAAGCGGGCGAGGCCATCCGTAGAGTCCTTGCGGCAGCCGGCATTGATAAGGATCAGCACGAGACCTGGGATGGTCCATATTCAGGACCCCGGCCGACCATTCACCTGGCGTTTGATGAAATCCGGAAAGCAGCGGAATCCGGAAATCCGGACGCGCAAAGCCTGTTGGGTAAAATTAAGATTTACTTCATCGGTATTTATGACGGATTATTCCGTGTCGAAGAGCCTTTGACCGTCCAGCGGGCACCCCTGGTGGTTTATAAAGTGGGCTCAGGGCAGGGAGCCGGGGAAAAGGATGAACGAGCCAAGCAAGCCCAACTGAAAATGTCGATGGCGTTTGACGTAGTGAACGCCAACATTCAGGCGCTGCGTTTTGAAGGCGCCTATTTTAGTGCGGTTGTCGTCGATGAAGGGCAGCGGCAACTGCAGAACGCAGAATTGCGCCGAGCGGTATTTGATTGGTATACCTCCATCCGCAAATGGAACGGCATGATGATTTTGGGCAGCAATACGCCGGCCATCATGCTCGACACAGCCCAGGGCATGGGCATGTGGGAAAACACCAGTGTCCGGGTATTCTTTTACATGGAACAATCGGCGATACGCGCTCTGGCTAAGGCGGCGGACGTTCCGGAAGAAATCCAGGACCGGATAAGCCAGAACGAGGGGAGCCGGAAATATATCATCGAGTACCACAAACAGTACGATGAGCTCTTTATGGACGTACCGGAAGAAGAAGGCAAACTCTATAAGACTCGCGGGCTGAAGCAGGCGGCCAGTTAGGGGAATCAGGCATGTCAACAGTACAAACGGTATCAAACGCGGTGGAAAAAGTTCAGAAGGCCCGTAATGTTTGGGTCATCGTTAGCTCAGCCGCCTTTCCTTACATTCTGGTCGGTTTAATCCTGCTTTTCATTGGCGCACTTGTGATTTTACTGCTTTTTTTTCCTTTTCTTTTGTTCGCGGATGAGGACAACTTGAAGTCCGTATCCGAATCCGAGTATGGTTATGAATGGATGACTCCGGTCCAAATGGATGCGGACGGCTCAGCCTATTTTTGGCCCGTGCCTTCGATCGGCCGTATTACTTCTAGCTTTGGTTATCGCGATCTTGACGGAATGGAGTTTCACAAAGGGATTGATATTGCGGCTGGAGCGGGAAAAACGGAGCTCCAGCCGGTTTATGCGATGGCGGATGGACAGGTTACCCTGGCAGGCAGTGCTTCCGGGTACGGTTATGCCATTTATATTGATCATGGAAACGGGCTCGTTACCAAATACGGCCATTTAGACTCAAAGATGGACGTTTCGGTTGGGGATACGGTCAAAAAAGGCCAGCGAATCGGCCGGATCGGGGCAGGTATCGTAGGACGTTCCACCGGCCCCCATCTGCATTTTCAGGTAGAAGTGAACGGGAAGCCGGTAGATCCCCTGTCTTATATCCAGGAGCCGGGGGCGGCGGTACCTGTGGAATTATCTTACCAAGCGCTCAATATTCCTGCCGTACAAGAGTTCTTGGAGAATCGAAATTCCGCCCTGGCTACAGCGGACACTTTAGCGATGATCGATGCAGCGGGTAAAAAGACGAATGTCGATCCGCATCTACTGCTTGCGATCACCGGACAAGAGCAGTCTTTTGTTCCGAAAAATAATAATCACGCTAGTGAGATCGTCAAAAACCCCTGGAATGTCTTCGGCTGCTGGTGTTCCGGCAAGGGGGCTACGTTAACCACGGGAGAGGCTGCTGTGATTGCAGCGAAAACCATCGTGAAGCTTTCGCAGGACCGTCCGGAGGGGCGAAATCCCATTGAATGGCTGTCGGCAAAAAATAATCCGCGTGGGTATTACGCTGAAGATAATGGCTGGTGGATTGGTGTCTCAAAATTATATAAAGCACTACTCGAAACGAAAGGAGGGTAGCTTCGATGAATCTGTTGGTCGTTCTCATTGGGCTGCTTCTTTTTTTTCTGTATAAGAAAGGGCCATCAGGGATGAAGCTTCCCTCATGGATTGCCACGAGCATTGGAATATTCCTGCTCCTTATGCTTTTACGCAATCTTTCAGACGCTTATGATTTCGTGGTGAATGAATCCGATCACTGGTGGCCGCTGATTAAAGAAAATGCTCAGAACCTGTCCGCCGGTTTCCGGGAGTTACTTCGGAAAATGATGAGCGATGGAGGGTGAGGGAATCCATGAGTGGAAAGCAAGATGGGGATCGATCAGAATCCTTCGCGCAATTTGTGACTAAAATCGCGGGACCTATCATGGTCATTAGCGGGGCTCTGATCTATTTTGACGCGGCTCCCGAATTGGAGCCCCTTGCCTGGCAGGTGCTGAAATATGCGTTTTGGGTGTGGCTTCTGTTCGCGGCCATCCCCTTTGTATTTCAGAATCTTTGGGGTAAGCGTAGTGGTAGTGACGGAGAAGGCGTAAAGTGGAAGTGGTTATTGGCCGGGGCGGTTTTTGTCCATGAATTTCTATCTGCGCGAAAAAGAAAAAGGCAGGAACCACTTAATACCGGAAATCTCCCTGGAGGCAATGCCATTGGTTCAGCCGGTCCTATCACATCTTTGGCACCTGCAGCCCCGGTTCCACAGGTTAATCCATCAGCGAATCAAATCACAGAAGTGACCTCAAGGGAATCGGGTGGAATAGCGGGGTTGCCCGAGATTTATGAACTGCTGCCGCATAATCCGCGTCCAGTGCCCTCGGCTGCAGTTACCGCCGACATGGCCGGTGAGGCGATTCAACGGGCTATGGAAATGACGAATTTCACCGTGGAAGAAAAGCCGGAAATTCTCGCGATTGAATCAGGGCCGACTTTGCAAAAAATATCGTTCACCTTGCCTCCGAAAGTTCAACTCAGTAAACTGGTCCAGCGTAAAGATGACTTGGCCAACCATTTAGGGCACAGTCGGGGCTTCGATGTGGATTCGTCCCCCTTCCCGAGTTCTGCGGCCTTTGTCATCCCGCACAAGGAGCGAGCCTTTGTTTACGTTAGGGACGTAGCTTATGAGCTTCATCGGTTTGCGAAGAGCGCTAACCTGCCGGTTGTCTTCGGTAAGACCATGGTAGGTGAACCCATATTAGTGGATTTGGCGCGGCTACCGCATTTGCTCGTGGCTGGTGCCACTGGCTCTGGCAAGTCTGTATTTATCAACGGACTCATTGGTTCACTTCTGCTCGAACGAGCGCCAAAGCAGGTAAGGCTCGTCATGATTGATCCGAAGCGGGTCGAATTTGCGGCATATCATGGCTCACCACATTTATTGTTACCGGTGGTTACCGATCCCAAGCGAGCATCGATCACTTTGCAAAAGGTCGTTGTCGAGATGGAGAAGCGCTATGATCACTTTGCCCAAGAGGGAGTACGCAACATTGAGCAGTATAATCAAAACCATGAGGACCAAATTCCTTATCATGTTGTATTTATCGATGAATATGCCGATTTGATGCTGGTCGCCCGCGACACCGTGGAAGATACGGTTCAGCGCATTACACAAATGGGGCGAGCTGCCGGAATTCATTTGATCTTAGGAACCCAGCGGCCCGATGTGGGGGTTGTTACTGGTACCATCAAATCCAATCTGCCTTCTCGGGTGGCCTTTAGGCTTCCGAGCCCACATGATTTTCGAACCGTGATGGATGGTAGTGGCCCTCATTTGTTAGGAGCGGGTGACGGAGTATGCGTGCTGAATGACGGCAGCCAGCAGCGATTTCAATCCGCAGCGATCACTGGGGATGATAACGAATCGGTCAAGTTCATCAGGAAGATGAATGAATATTGGAAACAAGACGATTATTCCACAGAGCAGCAGCAGCCATGGACCGAAGAAGAGCCTGAAGAGCGAATAGAAGATGAGAATGATTCGAATGAAGTACAGCAACTGATTGGGCGGAACGTTCATTCCGAACCTGAACCGGATCCACCGCCTATGACTGAAGCAATGCCGATACCTGAAGGAGCAACTGGGGAAGGTGTGATTTATCAGGCTGCTCTGAAGTATGCGCAGGAAAACCAAGGCGTGAGTCCCAATCACTTAAAAGTGTCCTTAGGGATTGACTACATGAAAGCTGCCTTTTTGGTGGAGCAAATGTTTCAGGAGGGGCTGATCGGTGAGATGGACTTTAGCCGAGGACTCCGACCGTGGCTAAAGTCAGAAACGAAAGAAACAGAGGAGGAACTGCTGCGGCGGATGAAGTATCATATCTGCAAAACCCAAACAGCCAGGGTTGGGGAACTTCAAACGATTTTTAGTATACGCCGCGAGAAGGTGGTGCAGCTCATGACAAAGCTTTGTGATGAGGGGGTACTAAATCCGCCGACTAGTTCTAAAATCGGTTATACGATTGCTTGGGATGTCGGTCAAATTAGCAATTTCTTAGAGCAGCATGCCGATTTAATGGACACTTCCGATTTATAGTTCCCGTTTACAGTTCCCATTTACAGTTCCCGAAGAATAATGCTGCTGAAAAAACCGAAACCCCTTGATTTTACGGGCTTTTTAAATCTGGAGGAAGCCCGGAACCAAAGCGGGAACTGTAACGGGAACTATAACGAGAACTAAAAATCATCATACTTTTTTCATACTTTTTAAGCACGTCCGGATGGATTTATCCTGATATGCTTATATCATGCAGCAAGTAGAAAAAGATACACATTCAAAAAGTCGCTCCATGCCGGGCGGCTTTTTGATTTGGAAAAGGAGGGAGTGTGAGTGCACGAGGTATCGTTTAAGGAGGCTGCACAGTGGCTGGATACGGCTGAGAGCACGCTGCGCCGATGGATGTATATGCTTGAGGAAAAAGGCTACGAGTTTAATCGTGGTGGCGGTGGCAAGCGTAGACAGCTAAACATCCAAGATTTTGGCATTTTAAGGGAGGTGAAACTACTTAGTCAAAAAATGACGGTAGAACAAGCTTGCCAGCAAGCGTGCGTTGAATTGAACCGTTCGCAGTCTGTAGGAACCTGTGAGCCTGCCGAAAGGAGCGAAGCCTTTGAAAGCTTGGATCGGCTTATCCGTGATTTTTCGGAACGGTTATTTTGGCATGGGCAGAGCGTAGCTGTGCAAGAGTTAAGTGATCGTTGGCAGGTGTATAAAAATCAAGGAAAGGAGGCGGCCCAATGACGAAATTAGAAAAACTCATCAAGGAACAACAGGATTACGCAAATAGAATGGGCGGTCTTTACGAACTGCGTGAAGCAGATGAAACCTATAACGATTTGAACCGGAAGCAAATCGCTGCTTTTTATGAACAATACGGAAGTGCTTATCTCGGGAGTATCAACTACTACGATGAGCAGCGAGAAAGAATCCTCGCTGGGACCGAGAGCATTTTCAAGGAATATACAACAGGGCAGATGGTATACAATTTCGGCTGTGCTTTTTGCGTTCCAAAGCGCGATATAGAGCTGGAATATCTTGTCCGATCCTATCTTGAAAGCAATGACCGGAAAACGATTGATCGGATATTTGACAGAATCAAGCGGCTCGGCGGCCTTACCTTTACCTGGTATTGAAGACACGAGTCCATAAACTATTTGCTGGCAGTAATCGATAGGACAAGGTGATAAATATGGCAGTAAAAACATTTGCAGAATGGAAAGCAGAATGGAAAGGCGATTTGGATGAGTTTTTAAAAGAGTACTTACAAGTAGGGGACGTGGTCGATGAAGAGACGGTTGAGATCTTCTTGAATTTAGTCCCACCAGCTTATTGGAGTGATAACTTAATTCAAATGGGCCTTCCTCATGATAACGTGAATGGCAAGGCTACTTACGCAACCCTTGAGCTTACTGCCGAAGGTTGGGTATATCGCGGAAACTGTTTTCGTGGTGAAACGACGGCCTTAAGAACAGATTAACCATCGGATTTCCGATAGGGGTGATAAATATAGAAGTAAAAACATTTGCAGGCTGGATAGGCGATTTGGATGAGTTTTTAGAAGAGTACTTACAAGTGGGGACGTGGTCGATAAAGAGACGGTCGAGCACTTCTTGAATATAGCCCCACCAGCTTATTGGAGTGCTAACTTGATTCAAATGGGCGCACCTCATGATCACGTGAATGGTAAGGCGACTTATCCAACCCTCGTATTGACTTTTGAAGGTTGGGTATATCGCGGCAACTGTTTTCGTGGTGAAACGATAGCCCCATAATCCAAATACAGAAAGGAGCATACAGGAGTGGCCGAAACTACGAGAATCGTTACATTCGCGAATCTTGGCGGCGGAGATGTAACTCAAGGGATAACCAAAATACTAAACCATATGCCGAAAAATGCACGTATAGCGGTGGTGGAATTCCCTTGCCTTGGTATCCCACGGTTGGGTTACGCACTGAACGCCGAGTATATTACACAGCTTAGTAAGGAGCAGACAATGGATCAGCTGCTGCTGGACTATGAGCGGAAATCGCCCAAGCCCATGGATCATTACATGATGCAGTATGATGGGGTGGACTATTTGCTCATCAATCCGAGATCTCTTCCGGAAACACCGGTGATCCGGAAACTAAAGTCTAATCAAACTCTCATTGAATTCCCGCTTTATTTGAGAAAACAACTAGTTAATTACGAGTTCGTATTCTTTGTTACGCAAGGCACCTTAGCTCATCCGACCACCCACTTTTCAATCCGTTATGCGGATGCCGTTGTATTATATAGCGCGGATCCGGTTGATTTTGTGGGGAATTTTACGCATTACAAAAAGCTTCAGGAGATTTTCGGAGTGGAAGCAGAGCGGTTGTTCTTGTTCTCTGCCGACCCACATCTGAAACTGGATGAAGCAGAGGTACTTACGAAGCTGCCGGAGCTTGCCAAGCAAATATGCCAAGTTTCTTCGAAGGAATTAACGGTCCATATTGGGCGATACAACGAATCCGAAAAAAACGAAGTGGTTGGGCTGATCGAGCCGCTGGAATATCTGCACTACCAGGCCCAATTAAGACTCCATACAACGGAGTTCTCTGAGTCAGATTCGAAGACGTTGAACGATCTGGCCAATTTGATACGTAATCGCCTCCAGCAAAATCATATGGACGATTACATTAATTCGTTAACCAATGAGACAGCAAGGCAAAAAATTCGGTACCTCATCTCTGATTATGTTCGGGAGCAAACCGAATACACTTTCCAGAGCATGAAAATCAACGATTTGGTGGAGTGGGTACAAAAGGAGATTACGGAGCTCGGCGTAATCCAGGAAATACTGGATGATCCGACGATTAGCAGTATTGAGATTAACGGACCGGGCCAAGTTATTGTGGAACAGGATGGACGGGACGTTCATCGTCAGGATATCCGCTTTAACAGCGCCCGGCACTACCATGAAGTGATTAACAAAATCTTAATGCCGATCGGTAAACCTGTATCCAGCACAGAGCCGATTGTCGACGCGAATTACCGGGGATTCCGCATTTGTGTCGTGGCGGATACGGAAGAGTATCAAGGAATCAGCGCCAGATACCCACTAGTTTCGATTCGGAAGTTTCCACCAGCGGTTTATACGGATGAAGAATGTATCCGGTATGGGAACCTATCCCGGGATATTATTGATTTTCTTAAGTTTATCGTTCCAAAAGGGGCCAACATCATCATTTCTGGTGGAACCAATTCTGGGAAGACCGCTCAACTCATCCGGCTGCCGCTTCGTGTGGAGCCGATGACCCGAATCATTAGTATTGAAGATTCGGAGGAGATGATGCTTGCGTCGAAAGAACAATACAAACATTATCCGAACCTGCCGTCGCTGCTTGTTAAAGAAGTCGAAGACGAAAAGAAGAGCTATGGGATCGATAAGTTGATCAAAGCTTGTCTCCGGCTTAAGCCGACCGTGATGTGTATCGGGGAAATTCGGGACGAGGCAGCCGCCAAGCAAAGTCTCATCGGCATGAATACCGGCCATACCGTTTGGACGACGATTCATGCCAATAGCGCCAAGGAAGCTGCTACCCGCTTTTTGCAGCTTAACGGAAATACGATGGCTGCTGCGAGTCAGGTGGCCAGCAGTATCGACATCATTTTGTTTCAAAAGAAATTGCCGGACGGTCGGCGTACGGTCACGGAGATCAGCGAGGTGCTTGGGTATAAGGGCACTGAAGAGCCAATTCTTAATCCGATATTTAAATACAATTATCATACGAAACAACACGAACAGGTCGGACTCATCAAGTCGGAATCTCTTCTTGAGAAAATCTACCTGAAAGAGCCAACGGAACAAGAAATCGTCCGTTGGTGTAAGGGTCGCAAGGAGTTGAACGTGGTATGACCATACTGCTGCTCTACCTGCTTTCAGGTTTTGTCATCGCTTGGGGGCTATCGTTTTGGCTTCCTCCAGTGGTCAATGCACGGGTTCGCCGCTTGCGCTTCACCTTTGGGTTTGACCAAACTCAGGCGGATGCGCAGGCGCTGGGGATTCAGCTTAAAGCCAAACATTTTGCTTTGTTAATAACCATTTCAGTGGGAGTCGGCGTGGTCATAGCCTATCTAACCAAAAACACTTTATTTGTAGCGTTTGGAGTTGGTCTGGGTTTTATCGTTCCGAAGATCATTTTGTCCCAAATCAGGTATCGCCGTCGCAAGGAGGTTCTACTTAATCTGCCAGGCAATTGTCGACTATTCACTTCCAAACTTCGCGACTGTAAGTCGGTGCAAAAAGCACTGGAAATGTCGATTCCGGTTATGAATGGAGTAACCGCTCCTTTATTTGAAAAGGCGTATCAGTCTTTGCGTCTGGGAGTGGACTTGCTTACAGTCCTGGAGCGTATGAAGTCGGAAATCCGATTCAAGCAATTTGACGACTTCTGTGAAAAAATCCTGATGGGCTCCCGTGACGGTTTTCATGCCCGGGTGATTGAGGGGATACGTGAAACGATTGACGATATCTATGAAGACATGCAACTACTGCAAGAGATGGACATTAAAAATCAACGGAAAAGGTTGGAGGTTTACGGGGTCTTCGGTGGTTGTTTCGCCCTCCCGTATCTGTTTCGCTACATGGAAAGTCAAATGGCCCAAGAGTTGGGGCAGACCATCACGTTGGACACTTGGATCGGAAAAATTCTGATTGTAAGTATGGCTATTGTCACTTTGATAGGTCTTTGGAAAAAAGATGCTTACTTGCGATTGAATTTAGACGAGTTGTAATTGAACCCAGTAAACCGGGGGAAGGAGGTGGGAAATGGTAACATCGATACTACTCGGGGCAGCCGTAGTGCTCATTGTGGTTCCATTGCTTATGCTCATCTTACCTGGGTTTGGACGGCAAAAGAAGCTTGCCAACGTTGCTTCTTTATTGCAAAAGTCGGACTCAGAGCTGACATTGATGAGACAGAATCCGTTGATCCGTTCTTTTGCCATCAGCATGTCCAAGCGCCCATGGCTAGATACTATTTTTGGTAAAAAGCTGCGAAGCATGTACCTCAAATTGGATCGCAAGGAAAGCTACGAGCTCTTTATGGCCAAATCAATAGTACAATCAATACTTCCGTGTGTGATGATCCTTGCTCTGGCAAATGCACTAGACCAGCCGATTTTTTTTGTAATGGCTCCTGTTTCCGTTGTCTTGTTTTTCTGGGTGTCCCTTAACGGAATTACTCGCGATTTTAAACAGCGTAAAAATCTGTTGATTCGCGACTTGCCAAACTTAATTAACAAAATGATAACGGCTTTGGAGGTCGGAAAACCGCTGACATTAATATTCACAGAAGTGAGTGAACGCTGCGGGCCACTCTTAGCCGGAATGCTACGGAAGCTGGTAGCAGATACAAATATCATGTCCATGCGTGATGCGTTGCAAAATTTTGCGAAGCAGGTTGACCTTCCCGTGATGTACGACTTTGTCTCGGTGGTCAACATTATCATGGAGAAAGGGTTCCGCGAAGCGGAGGCGGATCTGAACGGCATCAAGAATGATCTTCGTGAGCTTCGAAAGCTGTCCTTAGACGAACTTACCAAAGGTTCACCGACGAAAATGAATTGGTTTTATTTTATCATGATCGGCCATGTGCTGATCTTTTTCTTTTTGACCATGATCAAAATGTTTAGTGGTCTGAATTCACTTTAATTTAAAACGAAAGGAAGCTGCCAAATGAAAGCTATAAAAAAAATGTTGAAACAATCTTTTTCCAAAGGGTGTACAAAGGTCTATACGAAACTGCAAAAGTTTAACCGGGATCAACGAGGTGCTGGCGATGCGATGGGCTGGGCGATGGGAATCTTTTTCGCGTTACTGTTGCTGATTATCGTCTTTAATTTGTTTAAAGATCAACTTCCTACATTCATAACCGAAAAAATCTTTGGAAAGATGAATGGTCTTAATTAAGCGGTGATGACATGATCCATAACCTTCGCAAGTTTAACCACAGTGAACGAGGGGATGCTCTTTTTGGCATCCCCTTTGCTGTTCTTATCTTCATGATTCTGGCCCTGATTGCGGTTACGGTAATAGAGTATTCTATTCTGCGTGCCAATATCCGGACAGCAGCTAATGAAATGCTGCAGGTCATGAAAATCGAAAATGGAGCAGATTCCAAAACAAGACAACGGTTTAACGAATTGTTAACGAATATGGGACTTGACCCAGCCAAGGTTACTTTTCAGGCCACTCCTAAATTAGTTCAGCGCGGAGACTTGGTTGAGGTGACGGCTACCCGGGAATACGATGTATTTGCCTTAAAAGCGTTAGGTGTTCATTATACGACAACCATTCGCGTTCATGTGTCTGGGCTGGCTCACAAATACATTCGAGAGGGAGGGTGATGTCATGTGGGTAAAGGTAATGGGCGTCATTCTCTTCGGTGTTTTAGGGATTGCATTATTAACTGATTGGTACGTGATCGACGGGGTTTACGACGCTGTGGGTCGGGGAATTGAGCATTCCATAGATGCTGGTATTGTGCGTTCCGGCATAGTTACGGATGCTCAGCAAGGGGTTGTGCAATTGGAGCCGGAGGCACTTAAGGCAGCTACAAAATCGGAATTTATTCGGTACCTGGGACTGAGTACGAATCTGGAGAATGCCATCATGAAAGACAGCAGCTTCGACCTAAAACTGGACTATGACGATAACGGGGTTCCGTGGGTTCAGGTGGAGTTCCATACAAAAGTTTCGTTTTCATTTCCGGATATTGAATATCCGGTTACGGTAAACCGAAAGGTTGCATACGAGAGTATTTATAAATAGGAGGCTTCTGGATGAAGAAGTATTGGAATAAGTACACGCGCAGCGGGTTGATCATCCTGGTAGGCGTGCTTCTTGCCTTGGCTGCATTCAGTATCAATAACAATATGATTTCTGAGCAGGTTCACACCAAGAAGATTATTGTTGCCAAGGGTGACATTGCGCCGTACGAAGAGATTACAAAGGACAAGCTGGAGTATAGAGATGTGGTCGTGAGCGCGGTGCCGGCCGGAGCGATCCAGGAAGCGGACGAAATTAATTTCGGTGATGCCTTTGCTTCCCAGTATGGATTTCTGCAAGGGATGGCGATTCGAAAGGAATACATTACAACCACTGCGGATTCAGCTTTAGGTTCTGCGGTTGGACTGAAAGACGGTATGCTCCATATCGGGATAAGGACGGACTTAGCCATGTCTGCGGGTGGGGAAGTGAAGCCGGGCGTCCTGGTTAACGTGAACGCTTTTATTCGGGATGAAGCAACCGGCCAAACCAAGACCATCATTGATAATGAATTGAAGGGACTGCGTGTTGTTGGTTGCTTGAATTCGGAAGGGACGATTCCGGATCCTAGCGCCGGGAATAGCTTAATTCCGGCTGTTGTCGTACTAGAGGTAACGGAAGAGCAAGGGAAAAAGCTGACGGAATATCAGGAAAAAGGTAAGGTCTATTTATTGCCGTCGGGCACGCAGCCTCCTATCAAATGATAGGGAGGTTTTTTAATTTGGTTAAAGACAGGAGGGATTCTAAGTGTCCGGGTTCAAAAATAAGATCACGAGTTTAGTATTGTCAGTCGCTTTGGTGTTAAGCGCATTTAATTTTGGGGTTGGAACAAGTGAAGCTGCAGCGCATGCCTTCATTTACAAAAAATATGAGACATTGGCAGAACCTTATGGTCCATGGATTGATTCCTCTGGCATTAATGGCGATATTGAAGATGCTATGAGCAATGGGCTAATAACTTACACAGGATGGTCAAATTTCACCTTTGACGCAAGCACTGGTAGGTATTCACTAAATGGCAGTAGCAAAACATTTACCGTAGGTGACCATGGTCCATCTCCAATTTCAGAAAGTTTTGCATATATTTCAGAATATAAAATCTATGTGGGTCGGGAGATTACATTCTCTCCTCCTGAAAACACTCTTTGGGTGTATCGAGACTATAAATGGGATCGCGAGGGTACTCGGCTTTCTACTGGGATCATATATAATTCTTTTTCCGCTCAGCCATCGGGATACACTTATAGCAGGGGGGCGTTTATAGGTGATGTACAAGCCCCAGACGGGACCTATCCAAACAATGGGAGACACAGTGATGGATATTGGTATGTTAAGGGAGAGGTTATCAACACGTCCCCAACCCTAACAGTGACAACAACCGGGGATAGATACATTTCTGAAGTATCCGGTTACAACAGTTTAACTATATCTGGTACGGCTAATGATGCCGATGGAGATACGTTGACTATATCGGGTAGCCTAGGGGGAGTATCCAAATCAACGACTGTTACACCAGAGGGGACATGGAGTCTGAGTTGGACGGCTGACGCGATTCCACAGGGGAATTATCCATTGACTGTATCGGTAGCCGATGGATTTGGCGGTTCAAACTCGGCCAGTTATTCGGGCACTATCTTTGTAGATAAGACGCCGCCGACAAAGCCGACAATTATCTTAAGCACATCAGATTGGTCTGGTGGAAAAATAACCGCCACAATCACGGCTGGTACGGACACTGGCTCTGGCGTATCAAAAACTGAGTTTAGAGTTGGAGAAGGGGATTGGACAACTTACAATGGCGTTGTGGAGATAAGCACAGAGGGCCAAACGGAACTCTACGCACGTACTGTTGATAAAGCAGGAAATGTGAGCGAAGAAGCATCAGTGATGGCAAAGGTTGATCTGACTGCCCCTACCATTACAATTTCGCCGAAAGATGTAATGGGATGGACGGACAAGCCGGTGGGTATCGTGGTCAAGTATGGGGATAATTTATCTGGCCTTTCATCAAACGGTAGAAAATACAAAGTTACTACTTCCCCAGAGGATCCGGCCAGTTGGAATACTGCCGATAGCGATGAATTACGATTAACTCTGGCTGAAGAAGGGAAGTGGTATGTGCATGCTCAAGCTGTTGATCAGGCGGGTAATAAGGTAACGGTAACCAGCTCTCCGTATCAAATCCAATTCCAACCGGAAGTAGCTGAATTTCAATCCCGTTCGGTAGGTCCAGATTGGGCCGAAATCAGATGGCTACTCCCGAATACTCCTTATACGGACGGTTACAAGTACGTGATAGAAAATACAATAACAGGCAAGACCTGGTTACTGGATTATCCGGAGAATAAAATCAAGGAGGAAGGACTAACTGCCGGATCAACATATAAATATCGGATTAAGGTGCTCAACCACGTCGGGGAAACGGACTGGAGCGAACAGTTTGAAGTACTCACGCTTCCTGCAGCCGTCGATAATCTTAGAGTGTCGTTTGTGACCAATAATAGTAAAACCGTCAATGTTTCATTTGACGAAGTCTCGTCGGCGGACAGCTATATTTTGCTTGTAAAAGATGCCGACAGGAACGTCTACGAAGAGGAATTAAGCGCAGCCGGAACGTACCAGGTGACTGGTCTTGAGCCTGGGAAGCAGTATACGGTTTCGGTCACAGCTAAAAATGCAAGCGGATCTGGTGAGAGTAGCATACTTGGTTTTTTATCGCTTCCTGCTGCGCCGGGGGAATTCCAGTCGGCTCAAATTCGGGAGACAGAGGTTGAATTGACATGGAGTGCTTCTGAAACGGCTTCTCTCTACGAACTGCTTCGTGATGCAATAAACCGCTATAGTGGGCCTTATTTATCATCATATACCGACACAGGTTTGGACAGCGGTACGGAGTATGATTACCAACTGGCCGCCAAAAATGAGTCTGGATTCGGCGACATTGCGTACTTTAATGGAGTCCTAACACTGCCGGGGAAGACGGAAATTGCTGTTGAAGAAGTCGGTAAGAACGAAGTTACCTTATCTATAAAAAAAGCTGTACGCGGGGCGGAAAACTACATGCTGCTGGTTAACGGTGTGGAGGAGAGAGAATTATCTGCCGAGACGAAGCAGTTCACGGTAACTTCATTGGAACCGGGAAGCCGTTACACCTTTGAAGTCTGCGCTAAAAATCGGAGCGGGACTGGTGCGGCCGGGAGAGTCAGTGTCTCTACGCTACCGGACATGCCACAAGGTTTAAACGTTAGCGAAGTTGGAGAAACACAAGCAAAGCTTAGTTGGGATCCTGTAACCGGAGCGGACAAATACAAAGTGTCCGTTACTGATACAGTGTATTACGAGATATCCGGCACCGAAATGGTCCTTACTGACTTGTCTGCCGGTACTCTCTATCAGCCGAAAGTCGTTGCCGGCAATGCATCCGGATATGGTGAGGCAACTACAGGAACCTTTTTAACGCTTCCGGCCATGCCGGGTAACGTGCATCTCAAAGAGGTGAAGTCAAATCAAATGACCTTTGCCTGGGATGAAGTGACCAGTGCTAATAAATATGTGATTTACAACAATAACGGTGAGCAGATTGGCGATACGGCAAATACGAGTTATTCGGTTGGGGGATTAAAACCTGGGGAAACCATAACAGTTAATGTTTCCGCCGTAAACGATACTGGAGAGGGCCCAAAATCAAGTTTCTCGCAGCGCACCCTTCCAGCAGACTTTGACGTTGACCCGAACGATCCGAACGGCCAGCCGATTACTATCGGAGATCGTGGTGAGCACTCGGTAGTGATCATCATTGAACCGGTGGATGGAGCGGACTGGTACAAAGTGATCGATGGAGATGGAAATGTAGTCGGAATCATCACAACTCCGGAAACGGCGAAAGAGATAGAAGGTTTGGAAAGCGCCAAGGAGTATGATGATTGGAAGATTATCCCGGTCAATGACGCTGGTGAAGGTAAAGCTGCGCCAGTTCCTCTGTTTGTAACGCTACCATCTTCCAATTTTGAGGTATCGGTTATTGATCCTACGCAGAAAACGTTAACGGTCAAGATCGACAGCTCGCTTAGTAATGAAGTATTCGTCTACACAAGTGGCGGTAAAGTACTGTATCGCGGTAAGGATAAAGTGTTTACAGTGAGTAATTTAGTGGCGAATCACCCTTACACTATCGATGTTTGGACAGAAAACAGTATAGGTGAGAAAACGGAGCCCAAAACTGCTTCCGGGCGCACTCTGTCTTCGTCGTTACCAGGCGGATCTGGAGGATCGGGCGGAACGAATCATGGAGGCAGCGATCTAGTGATGCCAGACCAACCCCCAGTTCATGAACCGACACTGCCAGAGAATGAAGAACCTAAAAGCGTTGATAATAAGCTCGGATTTAGTGATATTGATAGATCTTTCGCTAAAAATGAAATCCTTGCATTGTACGATCAGGGAATCGTCAAGGGAGTGGCTGATACGAAATTTGAGCCGGATCGGGAAGTGACTCGTGTTGAATTTGCATCTATGATGGTGCGTGCGTTAGAATTGCAAGCCGCTTCGGACGTGCCCCTTACTTTCGAGGATATTCAGCGGACGGCTTGGTATGCCCCGGAACTGGGAGCTGCGGTTCTGAATGGAGTAGCTCGTGGCTTCAGCGATAAAGAGTTCCGCCCGTACGATCCGATCAACCGTGAACAAGCCGCAAAAATGATCGCTAATGCAGCGTACAAAGGGATGCTCCCTGCTGCTGGGATCAGATTTAAGGATGCCGATATGATTGCTTTCTGGGCAAAGCTGGAAGTGGCCGCCCTGACATCAGAGCAGGTAATCAATGGTTATCCGGACGAAACGTTCAAGCCTAAACGAAAATTAACACGTGCGGAATGTGCAGCCTTGATATATCGAACGCTTGGATTGATGGAATAACTCGGCAATAATAAGGCCATCCAGATGAAAGGATGGCCTTATTATGTTGTTCATGAATTACTCTCATAATGAGGAGGGGAAATGAATTGCATGAACGGATCTCGAATTGGGATTATCAAAAGATGTTCCAAATCGCAAGATATTGGATGTATATAAATGTTAGCAGTTTATCAATTCTTTTTCTGATTGCGGCTATCTCTGGGTATAAGAATGTTGTGATAACGATATCCGAATCGAATCTAACGAATCAAGAAATAATAAATTCTTTTCCGGTTTTAGCGAATATGATGATTACGACAGCTGTTATTTTGTTTATTATATTTTTAACTTTAGGTCTTTTTACTAACTTAGTTAATAGAACAGAACCCATGTTATCATTGTTAGTCAAATTGGTTACAAGGTCTATAATTTTTGGAACAATCTCGTCTGCATTACTTCCTATATTAGTCATAATCAATTTTTCAATGATCACTATTATTAATGAATTCCTATATATGATTCTTCTAGTATCTACTGTGCTAAATATTATCTTATATAGGGTTCTTAAGGGTGAATTGAAAACCAAGAACTGAATTTTATTTAGCGCAAAATTGCGTTAAGTGGCCGTTCGCTGCTTGAAGCGATTTGTGGTATGATCAAGTAAGAAACCATCTGGGGAGGATATACCACATGAACCCATCTGATGAAAAACGAACGGAGATTCTGCAAAATTTTGAACGGGCTCTTCCGAATATTTGGGAACAGGCCCGGAAAGAAACAGAAGATCTAATGGAGCCTGACAACTCTCTGCAGGAACGACTCAAAAAAGCTAACCAAGAGATTGATAAACACTTGCCGGATTTGTGGAAACGAGCTGAGCATAATTTAAAGGAAATGGAAAAAGAGTACTACAAAAAATAATAAGCAAGGGGAGAAGAGCTCATGAGTTGATCATGAGCTCGTTTTTATGCTGCATAATCGTGGAGACGTATACCTTGTTCTTTATCCCTTTGACGATCAAGAACGAGAAAAACTTAGGCCCGGGATCATTTTGCATACGGAAAACAATCGATCAATTGTGATCAAGGTAACCAGCCATGCTGAACGAACAAATGATCCGGGAGATTTGGAACTCCGATATTGGCGTGAAGCCGGGCTGAAAGAACCATCAGTAGCAAGGTGTTCACAGTTCGCACCACTGGATCATAGCAAAATTCGTGAGTATATTGGTAAACTCCATGATGAGGATCTTGTTAATGTCCTGGAGCGAATTTATTGGTAATTTAGTGAGGGCGTCCAAAGGTGCTTTTTAATTTTGATAAAAACCCTGATCCTGGACTTCCAAGTTCTGCTATAATAATGCTTGTACATGAAACTGGCTTATAAGGGCGGTCGGCTAATCTCCCGGAAGGGAGGTGATGCCCGTGGCGATTAATGAAGCTTTGACGATCATGATCAGTTTTGGTGCGTTTATTATTGCGCTGCTGACGCTGGTTGTGGCCATCGTCGTAGCGATTAATCAAAACACAAAGAAATAGACCGCCCCCCAGCGAAGGATGCGGTCTATTTTGATCCACCTTTGCACAGCCGACCGCTCTTTAAAGCGGTAAGTGTACATGAGGAGTCGTGTTACAGCACGGCTCCTTTTCTATTTTTATCATAGCACAAGCGTAAATATACCTCAATGAGGTCTACCAATTGGTCAGCTTATCGAGGTTGCATCATTGAATGTAAACATTCAAAGGAAACAAAGCTCAAAGTTAGATTTTTGAATGTGTACATTCAAAAAAATGGGTGATCGATGATGGTTAACATCGAAGCAGCGACAGAGGAACTGCATAGGGCTTTCCGTTGCTTAAACGAAGCATTTTTTGATGGTGAGTTGTCTGAACCGGCCATAACCATTCAAACGGGTGGTAAGCGAAGTACAATGGGGTGGTGCTCTCGTTCACCGATCTGGCTGGACAGTGAGGGGAAAATTCAGCTTTATGAGATCAACATCGCTGCAGAATATTTGAATAATGATTTTTATGAGACCATGGATACCATGCTGCACGAAATGGTTCATTTATACAATAAGATTCACGGTGTTCAAGATGTTTCCAGAGGAGGGCAATACCACAATAAACGTTTTCGTGATGAATGTTTACGAAGAGGGTTTTACTATCCATCCAACGAACCGGATAAAAAATTAGGGTGGTCATTCGCAAAAATAACCGATGAAACCAAGGCTAAAATTGATCGGTTCAAGATAAATCGTGACGTTTTTGTGATCGCCCGTAACACCTTTGGAACCGTAGTGAGTGTCCCTGCAGCGGAAGGCGGACCTTCGGAATCGGGAGAGTCAGCAGGCAAGGGGGATACTCAGAGAAAAAAATCCCATATCCGAAAGTATGTTTGCCCTGGCTGTGGAAACTCCGTGAGAGCATCCAAAATGGTTAATATTCGTTGTGACGATTGCGATGAAAAAATGCTGGAAGAAGAGCCAAAGGATTAATACTCGGACTAAAAACTATCATACTTTTTTAGAACGAATCGTTTGCTTATCTGTGATATCGTTGATTTATGGATTTCAACAATAATTTTAATAATCGCCCTTTCGGGCGATTATTTTTGTAAACTTCGGTGGGGAGGGGAGAGAAATTGCCTTGGGAAATACTGGTTGACAATTTTCGTGATAATAAAATATAATTATATTATCACGAAAAACGAGGTGTGATTCAAGTTTGCAAAGCGGAAAGAAAAGAGGGCGGCCACCATCTGATGAACCCAAAAGCGAGTGGCTGCATATGCGGTTGTCGGTAGAGGAAGAAAAGATTTTGACAAACTATTGCGAAAAACATAATACAAAACGTCCGGATGCTGTTCGAGAAGCTATTCAAAGATTAAACGACCGGGATCAGAGCTACTTTTTGACTGCAGAGTGGCGTGAAAAGTTGGGAAAGTTTGAAAATGAGTTAAATCATGGTGCTGAACAAGTTACACAGGCTGTTCAACTCATGATGGATTTACTCCATGAAATGAATCAGGCAATTAAACAAAGGAGTGATGAGCATGAAAAGAAGTAAGGTAATGGTTTTAATGCTTAGTTTTGTAATGGTTTTTGGTTTGGCAGTTTCTACGGCTTCCGCAGCTAAGATAAATGTGATAGTTCAGGTTGATGGTAAGACGGTAAAGTTCCCGGACGAGAAGCCGTACTTTGAAAGCAATCGGGTACTGATTCCTATTCGGTTTGTCAGTGAGGCACTTGGGGCCAAGGTCAATTACAAGAAGGAGAAAACCGGAAACCGGGTAGAGCGGGTGGTGTACGTCGAGCTTGAAGGCAAGACAATCCGTATGCCGGTTAATTCGGACAGTGTGTTGGTTGGGGATGTATTTGTTAAATTGGAAGTACCGGCCCGGATGCAAGGCTCTCGGGTGTTAATACCTCTGCGCTTCGTGTCCGAGGCGCTTGGGGCTACGGTCGATTGGAATCAAAGCAAGAAACTGGTGAGCATCAGCACTGGTGCTGAAGTGATCGAGCCTGAACCAGATCCAAATAACATGTACAATACGGATTTTGAATGGGGTACGGACTCGAGCGGTTATATGTACAATAAACTGGCCAAGGAACTGTTTGCGAATAACATGAAGGTGTCCAATGGAAAGTTGACGTTTACCCTTCCGAAGGGCGCAAAAGCGAGTTATGGAGGAGAAAAACTTACCCCTGGAAAAACCTATACGTATGAGATCGGGAGGGGAAAAGGGTCTATCACATTTGCACAAGTCTATCCAGGACGCGAAAGCCAGGAAGGGTATTTTGTGATTCTGGATAGTAAGGACGATGAGGACTTGTCCTTACTCTTTGGAGATATTACTGACGACGCCATTGTGGTTGAAGCCGGGAGTTATTCTGGCGCTCCATTGAAAGATGTGCAAAAACTGGCACAACAATTGAAATAAGATACTCAACTGCTAAAACAAAAAGAGTCTGCCGAACGCAGGCTCTTTTTGTTTTACCATTTTGCGGGGAGGAAAGGAAATGAAGAAAAAAGTTTGTGTGATCTTCATGGGGGTGTTTTTGCTGGTTTCGGGAATTGCATCAGCTGCGGAAGCCCCGATGCTGCAAAAGCATGTGAATGACGTTAAACCTTGGGAATATGGCAAAACTGAGGAGATGTTCAGCGGCTACATTCCCGCCTTGGATAAACGAGTAAAGCGAAATCCATGGGAGTTGTACCAATGGGCAGGGATTTTTAATTTCAAAGATGGCGGCAGCAGTACTATCCATAACTACGATGTGTTCAATGTGAAAGATACGCCGGATGAACCTTCATTTAAAAGAGAAAACGGATTTGGGTTGGTCTATAAAAGCCCTGAAGCGTTAGGAGATTTATTCGATGCTGTGTGGGCCGGCCAACCCTTGGGAGCTAAACAGCGAGCTTATTTCAAGGAATCTTTTGAGGCGAATGCCGACGATCCCATTTTCAAAGATGGTCATGATTATTACTACAAAGTCGAACGGCGTGAATTCTTACGCACAGCGGGCATTATCACCCGGATGGGAGCGAAATTTGATCAGACCAAGAAGGTTGGTAAAGATGACTATCAAGCTATATATGAAGTTTCCAAGTGGCCAACGCTGAAGGTTACTCAAGGCGATGCGCTTAATATCAATTTTACTACATCTGGATATTCTGAGCGTAACATTCGTCTTATTGCAGCTCCGAAGGGGGCATTTCCGGACCTGAGTAAAGTCGTCAGTCTGACCGATGGAAAGCTGATTAATACATCTGAAGAGCAGTATACGGGTTCCGCCAAAATCAATGCGAAAGATATTTCCAAGGTTCTAGGGGCTGATGTAGACATCATCATTGACGACGGGTATGGCCGCACCGCCATAGAAAGCGTTAAGTTACCGGATGTGCAGTCGATGGATTATGTGCCTACCAAACTCACACTGACCGAAGGTGGGCAGCTATGGGTAAAATTTCGGTACGATGGGGAAGACATCATTTCCTCCGACTATGTCAATGAGCGGGGCATGCCGATGGCTGCATTAGTTAAAATAGGGGGAGCAGATACCGCTGAATTTTCTCTTCCTTCCATGGACAATCAGCTCCCGGCCATACTCAAAAAGGGACAGGAATTTAGCTATATGCTCGGGAAGATCCAGATAGGGGATACACCTGGAAAGCATTACATTAAAGTCAATGCAACGATCAATAATCCAAATCATCCGGATCGTGCATTGGAGTCTCCTGTAGATGCCTACCAAAACAATGATATTCTTGGCCAGTGGACGATAACGGTGGAAGAGCCGGCGTATGATTTGATCGCGGAATCGATCACGGTCAATCCGGATGAAATCGAAGTAGGGGAAAAAACGACGATCACGGCCGAAGTGAAAAATGTCGGAAAATTTGACCAAAAAGATGTTCTTATTCGCTTCTCGACTGACGGTGAAACAATTTATGAGGCGAGGAAAAACCTCCCAGCCAACAAGACGCAAAGCGTGGGGCCGTTCCAATGGCGGGCGCCTCAAGAGGGATTATACGGCTTGACAGTCCAAGTCGATCCTGAACATGAAAAAGAAGGGGACACCGATCCGGGTAATAATATCGCTTCGACGAGCTGCCTGGTTAACCCGATTGAGAAAGATGTTCCACCGTGTAATAACGGGCCAAAGGTAACAAAAAATTGGAAAGTTACCTACGATTATATTACGCGAATTATACCGGAAAACACTCCAGTATGGAAAACTAAAACTGTTTGGTACAATGAAAGACTAAACTTGTCTGCTGACATCAACACCAAGCAAGGTATCAAGACGGATCTGGATCATCCGAAAGAAAGTGATCGAGAAAGCCGAGGTAGCTGGCAAATAATCCCGTGGGCAAAAGAAAATAATTTGGACCCTAATATGGTCACCCGCGCCGGTTATGGGTTTGAAATTAAGGCAACCACCTCGTATTGGACAGATTGGGAGACAGAGATACCAAAAGGGCTGCGCAAAACGGCCAAGCCTTTCGGGGGAGAATACTATGGTCCGGACGAAGTAACGGCAACCATACGTGATACAAAAGGACGGCTGGTGAAAGTGGTTAAACTGGAGAAGACGAGTGGGGATCGGAATAACGCCACTTGGGAGTTGCCGGAACAGGAAGTAAAATCTGAATCCGGAAAGGTATACAAGGACCGGAAATTCTACACTGATATCAATGTACCGGACGGGAACTACACCATTACGATTACAACCAGCAGGGCCGGGATGCATGGGCTTGTTTCATGTGTAACCAAGAAAGTAAGAATATATGGCAGCATGTATGATGATGTGCAAAATTTACGGTCTGATAACTGACAGATTGCCTTTTTGGCTATTTTAAGAGAATCTATATGTAGCAAAGGAGTTGTTGGCAATGTCGAAAAGTCCATTATGTCCAGAATGTGGACATGAAATGGAGCTGGCTGATTACTTGGAAACTGAAGAAGGTCATGCTTCGGATTATATCTGTATGAATGAGAAGTGTCCAGGAGTTAAAACTGATAAAGATTGATGAAATAGAAGCACTTAAGCAATTAAAATGAAAGGGGGGGCCGATATGGCTCCTCTATTTTTTAAGGAGGCAAAAATGAATCTGTTTATTATGGGCTGTATGATTATTTACTGCTTGGTCTGCAGCTATACCGATCTCAAGGCCCGGGAGATTAAAAACAGTATCACTTACCCATTTCTTTTGCTATTGTTGATCCTAAGAATCCAGGAACCGGCTTATTATGCCGCCCTGGTTCCGGCCCTTTTATTTCTTTTGATGTATCTGATAAAACCCCAATTTATTGGGGCGGGAGATATAAAAATGTTGGCCGTTTTAGGCCTTTGTTTAGGTGCAAAGATTGTTTTAGTTATCTTTGTAATGTCTGCAGGTGCCCTTGTGTATACGATTTATGAGAGAGTTAGGGGGAGGAAGGATCAAAGTGTCCCTCTAGCTCCTTTTTTATCAGTCGGCGCAGTGGTCGCAATAATTATTTAGACCTGTTAGGAGGACATATGAACAATAGAATCAGAAAATGGCTTGAGGAAAACATAGTAGGATTTGAATTCTGCGAATCAGAAAACGGCGGGTACATCGTATTCATTCCCATAGCATTCCAAGATAAGGCTATAAAGTATTTTAAAAGATACGGATTTCGATATGAATATAGGGCTTCTTATACCTGGATTGCCTTTTTCACCGAGTGAAGCCGATGAGATTCAGTTCGGGGGGCTAACGTTAACTGTCCGGTGGTCGTGGATGAGAGTGGTTAATACTACGAGTCCTTAATGAGGTATAGTTCAATACTTGTGAAGGGAGATTTATTAAATGAATCATGAAATCACGGAAGAAACTAAAGCGATCAACGCAGCGTTAAAAATTGTAAAGTTGAAAGATCGTCGATTTGATCTTGATAAACATAGATACATTATGGTTTCAGGATATGTTTTAGAGCATCCCACGTTAGGTGTGTTCGGCTTTAAAGATACTGAGTACCCTTACCAACCTGTTGGTGCGAAAGAGGCACTGAAAAGCATTATTGAGCAGGGCGGCTTTGTTAGTTTTAAAGATGCCCGTTGGTGGAAATGAAAATCGTATTGTGGACTTTGGAAATTGTTGAAGTAAAAATATTATTGCATAGACGAAATCCCCCTGCTGAAGATATTAAGCAGGGCTTTTTTTATTTTCTCCCTTTAGTCTAATGTGGGACTTAGTCTGTTAAATGTGGTAAAATTTTGGTGAGGTGGTCGAAATATGAAACGAAGTAGCCGATTTATGCGGTGATGTTCAATTTTATACCGCACAGTTGGATCGCGTGCCGGTTGTAGTATTCGTTGAGGGGGAACTTGTTGGAAGCGGAAAGATCACGGAGATAACAAAGGACAGTATTAAGGTTGGGAATGACCGATACCTTCGATCTGCATGCACGTTTAAATATGCGGTATAGATGACTTGACGATTGGGCTTTCGTCGAACAGTTTTAATTATCTGAACTTTGTGGGAAATTCAAATAGAAAGAGGTCATAGGATGATCGGTCCTTCTATTGTTGCGTTTCCCAATGCTGCAAGTATTCAAAATGTTATTGAAGAATTTAAAGCATATCGAGCATCGGCAGGGCTTTCCAGCAGTACGCTTATGCTTGACGGAGTCGTTTTACGCGACTTTATGGCATTCTGTCATGCCCTCGGCATAGTAACTTTGAATAAAATTGATCGAGAATTGATTGACAAGTACTTCAGGTATTTATACAAAGATAAAATCAGTGTGAAAACAGGAAAAAACCTAACCTCCAATTCAATCCGAAAATATTACGACGTTTTGAGAATGTTTGAGACATTCCTGGTTCGCCGGAAGAATTTCACTCTCTTTATTGACATAAGAAAACCTCCAGTAACAGTTAAGGTAACAAAAACTTTTTCACTCGATCAGTTAGTCTACATAATTGAAAGAAGCAGCCCGTTTTATAGCCTTGTGTTTCGAGTTCTAATTAATACCGGATTGAGAATATCAGAGGTTTTGGGGTTAGAAAAAGGGGACGTGTTTTTAGAAGAGAGTCAGCTTTTAATTACAAATACAAAAACGAAAAAGGACCGCGTAGTTCCGGTGTCAGGTGCATTGGTCCCGGAACTTCGATCCCATCTGCAACAAATAGAGTCAAACCGTGTATTCTCTGTTTCTTCGTCTGCTGTACGAAAATACTTAGCGCGAATCAAACTTAGTAATCCCAACTTGTTTTATAACACAGAAGTTCGCCCGCACGTATTTCGACATACTTTCGCGAAACATTGGATTATGAACGACGGCGATCCGATCAGTTTACAGCGCATACTCGGACACTCTTCCGGGTACATGACAGCCCATTACGTTCAACTTTTTAGTAGCGATCTACGCAAGAAACACGAAAAGTATGCGCTGCTTATATGATAAACTTCACAAACACTGGACTACGCAGCAGTCCCGCTTTAGTCCAGTTTCGCATTTTCACACTCGCCCGGATCTTCGGCTCCACGTAAACAAAGTCACGATCCTCGCCGGTAACAAGCGGTTGCACAACGCCATAGAATGCCTTCTTCTCTGTCGGCCCCGCCCCCAGTTCGATAATACCGGCTGGCCGTACTCTTCCGCGCTCATCCGCAATGCCAGCCAACCAGCCGAACTCCGTTTTCTTATATCCCGTTATGAATATGTCCGCATACGTCCAGTTGATTACCTTCTTCCAGTTCTCTGATCGCCGCCCCGTCTCATATACGCTATCCATGCGCTTAGCAACGACACCCTCCATGCTGCGAGCTTTGATCTGCTCAAACAGTGCCTCGCCCGCGCCTTCCACGAACGGAACGACGCCAAAACTCGTACTAGGTAGCGTCAGACTAGCGAGAATCTTCTTGCGATCCATCAATGGCAGCCGGCGCAAGTCTTCGCCCTTATAACACAGAATGTCGAAAATAACGTAAGTGGTCGGCTGAACCATGGATAGCCGTGCGATCTTGTCGGCCTTCTTCGCCTGAAACCGCGCCATAACCGCCTCGAAATCGGAAACGCCGGTCGCCGGATCAACGCAAGCTATTTCGCCGTCCAGGATGACATCGCAATCAAACGGAAGCTGCAGCTCCGGGTATTGGCGCGTGCAGTCGGTATTGTGGCGCGTGTATAGGCGAATGACGCCGTTCTGTTGCGAGAATATTAACCGGTGGCCGTCGATCTTCGGCTCATAGATAAATCGTGGATCGGAAAATGGTCCAGGGGCTGTGGCAAGTAGCATTGGGTCTATAAACAAAAAACCACCCCCATACCGATTATAGCGCTTAGGTTCTAGGGTTAGGTGTGGTAAGTTGTGGTAGATTATATTCAAATATTATGAGTGAGCAGGTGGGATATTGCTCTTCAATCTTTCTTCCTGTTCAAAAGCATTGGCCAGCAATTTCAATTCATAATTGCTTGGATTGTCCTCACGAGTTATTTCCTTATATTTTCTGACCCGTTTATCGTTCTCTCGGCCTAACTCTGCAATTAGGCGGTATTTATTATCACCGATTTTCTTCCAATCTGCCACGGGAAATTCCCTCCTCAATATACAAGCTGGCGTTTTTGACCAGCGTCCCACTCGTTCAGATAAAAAATTGAGCTACAATGTTTGGTAGCTTTAGTATTTGCCCCTATCATGCTTGTAAGGCTCGTGATGGCCTTTTCTTCAAAGCTTGGCTGTCCGGGAAGTATTCTGACATTTCCGCCCTTGTTTGCAGGCACAGGTTCAAAACATCTAGGAATTCGCCTCCCGTCATTAATTATTCGATAGGGACTAAAAAATTCCTGCATGGAAAAGGAGCGGCCACGCGCTCCTATGCTTCGACATACCGGACAACTACTGATCCGTTATTTCGGACGTCTACATTGATAATGAGTTCTGTTTGATTGTCGTTTTTGACGGCATAAGTCATGTTGTCACCGCTGTTAACTGTCCGACTATAAGTGATATAATCACCGTCCTCCGGTTCAACGATTTCATTTACAGCGTCTTCAATGTTGTCGTACTCTCGGCCAATAACGTTTTCTTTGGTCAATTTCATTGATATTCCCCCAATCATTATTTCTCAATTCAAACCAGTGTAGCTAATACTGACAGTCTTTTCAATTTGATTTTTCCTTTGCCTTTTTCTTTAACGCGTCATAGTCACTTCTGAGTGTCGCAATTACGCCGCCGAGTGATTCGGCTTCGCTCATGAATTCTTGTGCTAGCTGGGCGAGGCGTCGCTGTTTTTCTTCCAAGATTCTAATGGTTGAGTGCATTTCGATAATGTCATTAAAAGTTACCATTCCCCATATCCTCCCAAGCGGGGCTGAAGCCCCTTGTTATTTTTTCAGCAATGCTTCGATTCGCCGCAAAGCATCCTCGTAACCGACCTTTCCCTTTTCTGCTTTCTCGCAAATTTTCCTAATAAGAATTATTGTTTCAATCATTGTGTCCTCCTGTTAATGAAAAGGCCAAAGCTCCGTGATTTATTTGAATGACTTGTACACGTTTTTCTTGAAATACTTCGCGTCATCAGCGCTATCCACAAAGAAGAACTCAGTAATCGTGAACCCTTTGCCTTTGCGTCCTTCTTCCACATTGTCGCAACGAGCCGCTTCGTATCCCTCCTTAGAAGCAGCCAGATACAGAGCTTCCAGAGCGCTCTCCACCTCATTCTCCGTCTTTCCGGTAATTGTAACCACTGCTGCGCGACATTTACCTTCACGATCACCAGAGTAGTCAATGCGCGTGCGAACATTTATCTTCTCTTTGATTACGAAGCTCTCGGTTACAGCCACCCACACGCCATCGGAATTTACGCATTCGTAGACTGCTTCCATCCCATTGTGGTAAGTCTTCATTACTGCCAATTCCATAACCTTTCCGTTTACAGTTGCCTTCATCGCTAGATGCCTCCCGCGTCAGGCCGCCGCCAGATTGTTCCGTTTTTTATGTCTTTATATTACATTCAATTGAATTCAGTTGCAAGTATATTTTTGAAATCAATTGAATTCAATTGCAATTCTGTTTATGATATACTCAAGAGGTGATGACATGAAGGAATCGGGGAATAGAGGGCTAGTGAATCGAAAGGCTTTATCGAATTCGCTTCGTAACGATCTGGCCGAACAATTCGACCGGCTTCATAAGGAAACTGATATCCCAAAATCAAAACTACTAGACCAAGCAATTGAATTACTATTGCAAAAGTACAACAAGAAAACTACCGACAGTTAGGTCTATTGTTATGAGAGGAGGAGGGCAAGGCAATGACAAACGAAGAATATGTAAAATTAATGAACAGTGATTTGGAAGCTCAGAAAAAGATGCTCTCTGTGATGAAGAGTTACGGCGCGAATCGTTGGTGGCTTTCAGATGATGTTAAACATATGAGTTACTATCAAATTTATGAAAACACGATATTAATTGAGTTTGAAGTGTTTCAGAAAGGTGTTGAACTCTTACTTGGACGTGAGGTGGAAACCGTTGAATTTTCACCCGGCCTGATAGAATTACTTCAAATTGAAGCCAAAAAAAAGTATTCGCCACCACAATAACAAACAGGTTAAAAGAATAGGAGTGATACCGTGGTTGAGGATTGGATCGATCATCATTATAAGGAATTGAAAAAATGGCCCCCGGTATAATCCTGAAATGCAGAAACTTGCAGCAGCGCATTATGTTGCTTCGCTCTTGGGACATTCCATGATTGTCAGGTAGAATCTTCTATAGCGGATCTTGAACCAGTGGTAACAGCTTATGACAAAATTTGTGATGGGAATTGGAGCAAACAGGTGAACGAGCAGTAGGGGAAAATTAATATGTTTTCGTAGAACCTCCTGGGAGTGATTCCAGGAGGATTTTATTTACATTGATTTACGAACGTGTATTCGCATATAATACAAACAAATGTTCTTATTTTGCTTGTTTGTAGGAGGAATGATCGATGAAACCACCCAAACGAATTATTATGTTAGGGGATTGCCAGTCTTTTTATGCCAGCGTTGAAAAGGCGGAGTATCCTCATTATAAGGATCGTCCTCTAGTAGTTGCTGGTGATCCAGAGCGCCGATCAGGCATTGTTCTGGCCGCATGCCCCATAGCTAAATCAAGGGGGATTACTACAGCAGAGAGACTGGGGGAGGCAGTAGCCAAATGCCCGGATCTTGTCGTAATAAGGCCACGAATGCAAACATATATTAACGTTTCCATGCTGATCACGGACATTTACAAAAGCTATACCGATTTGGTTGAACCGTACAGTATAGATGAGCAATTTCTTGATGTTACCAAGTCAATGCATCTATTTGCCGATAGCCCGGAAGAGCTCGCCTGTATAATCCAGAACCATGTCATGGTAGCTACAGGCGTGTATACTCGCTTTGGGATTGCCGAGACAAAGGTCTTGGCTAAAACGGCTTGCGATAATTATGCGAAGAAAAATCCGTCTGGCGTATACACCCTGAACAAAGAAATGCTTCCCGAGACGTTGTGGAAAAAGCCCGTTAGCGACATGTTTATGGTTGGCAGTCGGATGCATCGCCATTTTATGGCTATGGGGTTGTACACAATCGGCAGCGTTGCTCAGACGCCTCTGGCCAAGCTAAAACAGATGATGCGTCGCAAATTCGGTAAAAATTCGGACATCCAAGCTGAATTGTACTGGCGGATTGCCAACGGCATCGATGACAGTCCGGTTCAGCCGGGAACGCACCAAGTGCCCCCTAAGAGTGTCGGGCACATGATGACCTTATCGCGCGATTACTACAAGCTGGATGAGATCAAGGTGGTGCTGCTCGAACTGACAGAGCTTGTATGCCAGCGTTCCCGTGCCCTTGGCTTTATGGGGCATGTTGTATCGGCAGGGTGTATGGGAGCTAATTTTGATCGGCCTACCGGCTTTTCCCGACAGATGAAGATGCCCGATCCAACAAACGTCACCAAGCAAGTGTACGACGGCGTTATGACGTTATTTCGACGTCATTGGGACGGCCAGCCGGTTCGGAAGATTGGCGTCTCTCTGTCCGGATTGGTGAAGGATGAAGAGTACCAGATCACGTTGTTCGACGATCGTCCGAAATACCAGGCGCTCGAAAAAGCGACCGATGACATCAAACGGCGTTTCGGGGACTCGGCAATATTGCGTGCGGCATCGCTGACAACGGCCGGCCAGGCTCGACGAAGAGCCGAAATGATTGGAGGGCATTACAAATGACAAAAAAGTTGGAGGGTAACGGGCTTTGGGAATCCAGCCGCATGATGCTACCGGAGCACAAAGAAACCATCATTCGAAAGCAGCATGAAGAGGGACGGAAACAGCGGCCGGTACTAGATGATCAGGAAGTCGAATTGATCGAGCGAGCCATAGCCCAAGCTTTCCGTGAACACCGGCGCATTGCGATCTGCATTTGGGGAGAGTACGAAGACGTTGAAGTGAGCGGGTTTATAACCATAGTTCAAACTTACCTGCGTGAGATTAAACTGGTTATTGAACCGGGTGAATGGAAATGGATAAAAATAGAGGATATTTTAAGTGTAAGTTTAAACTAAGCGTAGTACTAAGAACATCGAAAGTCTCTTATATCCGCAGATAAAACAAGACCTAGCAAGACCTATAAGACGCCCGAGGCACTGGTACTTATTGTGATTAATTAGGTTTGTTATGGTTGTTCTCACTTTCTGTATGTTGAGTTTTTAGTGATCGAAGAAATAATAAATAATCAGAAGGCCCCCGCTAATAAACAACAAACCATAGTTAGAAAATTAGTTTCGTAAAACCATGATTGTATTGATAAATTTTTTAATCTATTATGTTAGATAGAAATATATGGGACTTCAAGTGAATTATAGGGGGTGTATAAATTGTCTTACGAAGATTATAAAGTAGATATATCAAATGATATTCAGGCATGCTTAGAGGACATGGGATGTCAGCCAATATTGTTTATCGGTTCTGGAATTTCTAAAAGATATTTTAATGCGCCTAACTGGGAACAACTTCTGGTTAGCTTGTCTGAAATGTGTCCGCGTATCGAAGATAGCTTTGCTTTTTATAGCCAAACAAATAGCTTTATGGAAATAGGCCAAATCTTTGCACAAAAGTTTAGGGAATGGGCCTGGAGAGAGGGAAAAAATGAATTTCCTGATGAATTGTTTCAAAAAAACACCCCTCCAGATATATATATTAAATACAAAATTAAGGAATTTTTAGAAAGTATAACTCCTGAAAATGTTCAGTTGATTGAAAACCAGGTATTACAAAAAGAATTGTTTGCTTTACAAGAAATAAGACCACATGCAATTATAACTACAAATTATGATCGTTTCCAGGAAATTGTATTTCCTGATTATACACCTGTAATAGGTCAGCAAATTCTCAAATCCAATTATAGTAGTGTAGGCGAAATTTTAAAAATACATGGTTGTGTTTCTGATCCTGCAAACTTGGTTCTTACGAGTGATGACTATGAAAACTTCTCAATTAAAAAGAAATATTTAAGTGCTAAGCTTTTAACTTACTTTGCAGAGCATCCATTAGTTTTTTTGGGTTATAGTGCTGAAGATCCTAATATCAGAGCAATATTGTCTGACATTGATGAAATCATTTCCACTGACAACCAATTAATACCGAATATTTACTTATTGGAATGGGATGCAGACATAGAAAAAAAGCCTCTGCCGGCTAGAGAAAAATTGATACCTATAGGTAACCATCGTAGTGTTAGAGTCAAGAGTATAGTTGCTAACTCTTTTGAGTGGGTGTATAAAGCCTTTGGTGCAAATGGAGCTTTGGAGAAAATAAATCCAAAATTACTTCGCGCTCTACTAGCAAGAACTTATGACATGATACGATATGATATACCGAAAAGAACAGTGGAAGTAGATTTTAGGGTTTTAGAGAATGCCATCAATCAAGAAGGGGAGTTAGCTAAAATATATGGAATCACCACATTAGATAATCCAACAGCACTAAACGCTGGGTTTCCCTATACAATTAAGCAAATTGGCAATCATCTTGGTTTTTCTGGATGGTATCAAGTGCATCGAGCTTTTGTACAAATAAAAGAAGAGACGGGTTTTGATATTAAAGCTAGTGATAATAAATATCACATTCGAGTGAAAATAGGTAACTCAACGTTTAGTAAATATTCTGAGGCTGCTGTAGATTTAGCGAGAGCTAAACTATTGGGAGAAGAATACCATTTAGAAATATGAAAGTGTTGCTTCCGAAGCAAGATGAGTATGCTAAGAATGTATATATTATATTCTTAGCTTTTTCTTTTTTTTAATGCGCTAGAGGTTAAAATTCGTACATTCAATAGATTATAAAGTTTGTTTAGATTTGGTTGGCAACCAAATAGTCAGCCGAACAACTTAACGGTTAATACGTGAAATATATTGCGTGGTAAATGTCGAGTGCAAAACTGCTGCCCTTTAATGCGGGGTTCAAACGAATCGTATCCATTAGGATAGGAAAGAAGTTTCTGAATACTTTCGTCGTCTTCTCTATACATAACACGACGAAATGTGTTAAAATGGTAATAGATAAGCCTTATTTTACCGTTTCTTAAGAGAGTTTTTTTTCGTCGTGTTATGTATGTACGTATGAGAGGGGTCCGAAATGTTTCACGAATTTATTCAACAGCTAGAAAATAGAGGCGTCTCCCACAAAACAGTTAAAAGTTACCAAGTGAGTTGGAAAAGGTTCGAAACCTGGTTTCAGTCTACGGATCGGGGTGGTGAAGTAAACGCCGTTTATGCAACTCAGAAAGATGTCGCGGATTTTAAGCGGCATTTGGATGTAGCTGGAGGGAAGAATGGAAAGCCGGCAGCTTCGTCAACGAAGGCTTTGACGTTTGTCCATTTGAACGCAATTTTCAGGTTTTTTGCAGATAAGGGATACATACCAGACAATCCGGTTGGTCCAGTAAAAAAACCACCTAGAGCACGCCGTCAACCCAAGTGGTTAACCAGGAATGAGCAGAACGCATTATTGAGGGAAGTTAGATATCGCGGAAGTGTAAGAGAAAATGCAATCATACTTACTTTTCTTCGCCTGGGTTTACGTGTCCACGAACTTTGCGATCTTCAGCTTACAGATCTGAAAATGAGCGATCGGAAAGGGACAGCATATATTCGTGGCAAAGGAGATAAAGATAGGGAACTGCCTATAGGCTCGGAACTGCGCGCTGCGCTTCAGACTTATCTGAATGAACGGGACGATTCAAGTCCATACGTTTTCGTATCAAGACGTTCGCCAAAATGTTCCGAGCGTGGCATTCAGCACTTGGTTGAGAAATATCGTGCGCGTACAGGAATACATCATTTATCTTGTCATAGCCTCCGTCATACGTTTGGCCATGACTTGCTTGTAGCCGTAAAAGATCTGCAGAAAGTGGCCATCCTCATGGGGCATTACAAAGAGAATGGAGAACCGAATCTTCAGATGACGATGATTTATACAACGCCCGGCGTGGAGGATCTGGAGGCGGCTGTGGAGTCGATCAGCTGGACATAAGCGGTTATGAGGAGGGAGACTTTATTTTATGGGAATCGGAACATATGAGTATTGGGAAAAAGTTTGGAACGAGCAGGGAACGAGTTTAAGCAATGGCGAAATGCTTGCTGCTGCGGTTGATTTCTGCCTTACAACCCATGGTCTGAAGGGAACCGAAAGACTCAAATGGATAAAAGAAGCACATAAAGTTTTTGAAAAAAACAGAAAAACTAATCCAGTAGATAAGAACCTGGAGGCTGCTGTGAAGGCAATCGGCTGAAAAAAATGAATGAAATTCACTTTAAGTATTAAAAGATTTAAGGAAGAATTGATTGGTGGGGAAAATAAATGACGAGTAAGATGAAAAAATACATAGCTGAAATGACAGATATTGTATTAGACACTAGTTTGCCAAAAGATTTCAGAAGTAAGTTTTTCGATCAAACAAGAGAAAAAGTCCTTAAAATACGTGATTTAAATACAAGATATGTTATGGAGTCTGGGATATTAGATATATTTAAAAGGCTAAAAGTTCCTGATGAAAAAATTAAAATAGAAATGAGTGAATACGGGATGGGTGGTGAAGAGCTTAGTCCATTCCCTTTTTACTTAGCTAGAATAGGGAAAGGGGAAGTTCTTAAAATAACCTTTCACGAATACCCAGAAGCCTACAAATCAGAGGTCCGAAGGACATACATCGTGAATGATTCTCTAATTGACGAATGGCTAGGAGATGGGTATTTCTGGCTTCATGTAGAAGACATAGACGATCCTACTTATGAAGGGTTCAAACCACGCTCAATCGATTACAATTTTTTGTTCAGCAGTAATGTCCCTAAAGAGATGGTACTTGAACATCCTAATTTGTTCTCTAACTTGCGTAGGGGAGAAGTTACACCAAGCCATGATCGGAGCGAAACAGACAAATTGAATCCTAAGCCCAAGCTTAAAGTAATCAAGGGAGGAAAGTATACAAAATGATCCGCCATTTACGCGCCATTTCAATGAGGGTAGGACACTCGGCGTAGATGATCTAGCAGTAGAGTCGATCAGTTGCCGGGCGTGGAGGATCTTGAGGCAGCGGTGAAAACGATCAACTGGACATAATTAAAAATGAGTGGGAGCGTGTTTTATGAGTAAAAAATCAAAGGAAACGAAATGGTTTGAAAATCAACAAGAAATTCCGGGCATTGTGTCTCAATTAAAGAAACATTATTACGACTACAAGGGCCTTGCCGGAGTGTTCCAAACGTAACCCTTCGAAGTTGATTTTGACAAGCTACTTGAAGTTTCGGAAGGGAATCAGCAACTAGTAGATGCAGTGAAAAAATATATTAATAAATGCTATTTCGATGAAGAAGGAAATTCAAAAGAATATGGTGGGTTTAAAAGAATTCATATTTCTCATTATCGGAAACGTGAAGAGATCTTCCCTGATCTACATGCTAAGGATTGGATTCATGTAGCTTTTGACCATGATTATTCAGTCCACATGATTGCTGGGCCAATCGGTGACGATTATGTAATTGATAACTTTGCGATGAACAAGTCATTCTTATACAGTATGTCTAAGATGCTCTAGTGGAAGAGCGGAGGCGGTCGTGGATGGACTTAAGTCATATCTATATTAGATTGGGTCGTTGAAGTTAAATATACATTAATTGAAAATGGGGTAATAGGGATGAGTACATTTTCTATAAAAATAGACAAGTTGAATCTTACGGATATACAAAATCTTGTAACTTATAAAGTAAGAGAGGGAAGTAACATTGAATATAAGTCGCAAATGATAAGAGAGGAGCAAATCTGCATTGCCGTTTCATCGTTTGCAAATGCTTACGGAGGGGATTTTTACATAGGAATAGAAGAGTCAAATGGAGAGCCTACATCTTTAGTAGGTATAGAAGTAGAAGACATTGATAATGAAGAACTAAGAATTAATAATATCCTTCAAAATGGGATTGAGCCTAAATTGGGACGGTATGATTTGAGATCTTTCCAAGTTGCTCCTGGAAAGTGCGTGATTTTAATTCGTGTATATCGAAGTTGGACACGTCCTCATCGTGTGATTAAAAACCAAAAATTTTATTCGAGAAAATCAAATGGTAAATTTCCGATGGATGTACATGAACTGAGGGAAATGTTTTTGGGCGCGACAGAATTTTCTAAGAAGTACGAACATTTTAAAGAGGAACGACTTCTATATTGTGTAAATGCCTATGGTGATCAACCTTTTTTTATGGTCCATTTTCTTCCCCTATCCTGCTTTGAACACCATTATTCGTTGGATATGGGACTTTTGGACCGAGTAAATCTTAAGCCAATAGCAAGTGCAGGTTGGAATCCCCGCATTAACTTTCATGGTCTATACTCAGAATCAGTGCGAGCTGAGTCGCGAATGCAGATTTTTAGAAATGGAATTATTGAACAGACATCGGTTAGGTTGACAAGGGAATCACAGATAAGCTCAGAGAATTTCGAAAAAACAATAATAGGTTGTATTATAGATCAAATCAAAAACTATAAAATTATGGGGATTGATGAACCATTTTATTTAACGTGTTCATTCTACGGCGTTGAAGGTTTTAATTTTATAATAAGACCCGATAGATTTTGTGACATTTTTCCGCTTTTAGAAGATAAGCTGGTTCTTCCTGAAATTCTCGTCGACCCAAGTATTATTGAACCTTTGACTCCTGTTGCAGTTGGTCAGACCATAATGCCTATATTAGATGCCCTTTGGAATGCTTTTGGGATCGCTAAGGCTGAGCTTGAAGTGGCGAGAACTAGTCGTTAAAAAGAGATGGAAATCGCGGACCTTACCATGAGTTAACGAAAAGGCACTGCATATATCCGTGGAAAGGGTGAAAAAGACAGGGAGTTACCTGTTAATGCAGAGCTGTGCGCGGCGCTGCAGGCATACTTGGAAGAGAGAGACGATTCTGTTTTATAATGTTGTTCGCACAGAAATAAAGAAGACCGGAAACCTGACAAAAGAGGGGTAGTGATATAGATGGAAATAGAAATGCGAATCGAAAGCTATGGAGACCTTGGAGAGTTTCCTCAGTTTATTGAAGAGCTGATTGGAAGACTGAGTGAGCAATTGAATTTGAATAACTTGGATCTGATTTTGTTTACCGAAAATTACGGACAGGATCTTGAAGAAATCCAGATTGAAAAAGGACTGCTGGTAGGTTACACCAACACAGAAAACCTAACTGGTGTCGCAAGATCCCTTACTTATATAAAAAATGGAGAAACTCGTTTTTCATTAGTTTTCAATGCTTCTATTATTTTAGGAATGATCGCATCCAAGCAACTAAACCGAGCTATCCATTTACTCATGCATGAGCTTGTCCATGTGCATGATGATAACTGCAAAGTCTATACCAATGAAGATATAAAAATTAGGCATTTTAATGATCTGGCTAATATACTCCGTACCTTTGGAGATAGTATTTGGTCTGAATTTTATGCGGATTTTATGGCTAGTAGAATGGTAGAGAGTCAAGAACAACTTGACCAAACGGAGAAAAGCGTAATTCAAGGAACAGCTACTATGAAGGAGGAGTTAGCAAATCTGATCGCCGACTACAGATCGGGTCATGCAGATATTGGATTCCTGTTTAAACGATTGCAGGAGATTACATATTTACAGCTGAAAATAACTGGAAACTACATCGGCCAGCTGCAAGGTTGTCATCAGGATCTTTCACCTTCGTTTAATGACTCATATTACAAATCAACGTTAGATTCATTGTGGTGTGAACTGTCAAAGTTACATAATTCCTATCCTACATGGCGGGGTGTTGAGGATATCGAAGTTCTTAATTCGATAACATTGAATTTATGGAAAATATTAGGATTTGATGTGCAACTAATAAATGGTGAATTATTTATTGGTGGATCATACGATATATTTACTTAATAGATTTGCAGTCGACCATATGGCTTAGCTAAAAAAGAGACAGTTAAGATAATTATGTTGACTGAATAATTATCTTAACTGTCTCTTTTTTTATTATCTATGGTGCATGAGGAGATGGCAGAGTTTTTTGAAGTAAAAGTGTAGAGCAATTAAGTTTTCTGAAGAATATGTTTAGGCAGTTGCATAAAGGTACCGTCTTCATTATTTAGGAAACTAATGACCCTATCAGGTGGGAAATAAATATCTTCAAAACTAAGATTGGGGTACGCACTCCAGATATGAGCTAAACAATGAGCATATATCTCCTGTGACCACTCATCGAATACATCTCCTGAAGGCTGGATTACCTGAACAATTCGTTCATTAGCCGATTCTATGGTTATATACCGAGGAGTGTATTTGGCTAGAAATTGCTTGTAATTGATTTTAGCATAAATCTCCTTAAGCTGGATTGGATGAAGAGTTTTGTCCTTATACTTATCAAAATACTCTTTTCCAAATTCCTCTTGAACCCCTGAGTCTTCGATGCATAGAATAAATCCAATATCGTTCATTTTCATGCCATAAACGGTTTGAATATAGCTGTCAAAGTAATTGAAATTTGATTCATCCCAATCTCCATCATCATATTCATACATTTTAAATATAAAAATTGAGTAGGGCTTTACAGGTAAGTATTGGGTTGGGAACCTAATACCCTGTAATAACATATGCAATGTATGGAACTTTTCCATGGTTTCAGGATTCATAATCGTACCAACCTGCGGATCTTTTCGGTCGATATTAAGAGACAACTCCTTAAAGAATAAACCGTAAAGAATTTTTGCAGCCCAGTAAAATATTTTGTCTTCATCCAACTGTATAAATGAATGATAGCCTCCATCTACAGCGATTGAAATATTTTTTTCAAGTTGAGATAAATATTCATTGTTGCACGTATTGCAGCAGGGGATTTTTAGCATTCGATAGGGAATATATGTCCTATTTAATAATGTAATGGTTTGATCCCAAAGATTAAATTTGTGCTGAAGCCATTTTGGAAAGATGTGTTCTTCTGTATTTTTTTCCAGTTTTCTGCCGCACAAAAAGCAATGGTTTTGAGAAAGGGGCATGTCCATTAGAATATCAACCCTTCTATTCATTTTCCCTGTTTTCTCAATTTTACCACATTAAATTATTCATTATCAGGTGAAAGACATGATCGATACAACTATATTCACAATGGCGAGCTACTGTTGATTGAATAATCATATGAGAAATGTAATGTTGAAGTACCCCTGTTCCAGTAACCGGCATTCGTTCCCACTCTTTCAGTAGTTGTCTTTTGGGAAAATGATGCACGAAACACGTTATGGTTTCGACTAGCCGTCTAAAAATTTATTATTTCTGATCTACTATTTAAAATAATTCCATTTAGTGTGCAGGGGTGTCACCTTCGCTGGTGCTACCCCTACAGTCTCCTTAATATCTTTTTAGAGCCGACCATGCTATTTCTGTTGGATTCCCTTGGCCATCGACAATCCTCATTAACGCTTCTTCCATTAAATCCAACATTTCAGACATATACTCATCATCTTCACACATTTGAGTAAATTGACGCAGGGTTAGCGTAACTGAATTTAAATCTGATTCAAGTAAATTCTTAGTTTAAGCTTTTGCTCATTTTTCATACGTTTTTTAAATTCTTTTCGTTCATTCCATTCATCTCAGTTAATTTTTGGCATTTATTAAACAATCCTTTATTATTAATAAGTTATACCTCAAATTTTATTACAGAAGGTAATGAAAAGGGAAGAGATTGCGGAAAAATGTCCCAAATAAAATCAGTGATAACATGGTGGTACTGAAGAATTCGCGCATCTCGAAATGATCGCGACGATGGTCTACAAGCTGACCAAAGACGCGACGCCAGAGATGCTGAAGGCCGCCGGGATGGACCCGTATTACGTGAACCACGACAAGGCGCTGTTCTACGAGAACGCGGCGGGCGTTCCTTGGACCGCCACATACATCCAGGCCAAAGGCGACCCGATCGCCGACCTGTACGAGGACATCGCCGCCGAGGAGAAGGCGCGGGCTACATACCAGTGGCTGATCGACATGACCGACGACGTCGACATCCAGGACGGTCTGAAGTTCCTGCGCGAGCGCGAAATCGTGCACAGCTTGCGGTTCCGCGAGGCGGTGGAGATTTTGAAGGAGGACCGGGAGCATAAGAAGGTGTTTTGAGGTGATGAGCGAGAAGATGGCCCCGCTGGAAAACTGCGGGGCTTATTTTTTTCCTAGGGAGGGCTTTATTCCCTGCCTTGCTCCACCTGCGGAACGACCGCTTGATGCAGGGCGGTGTCCAGCTCTTGCGTATATGCGTCGCGCTGCTTAAGGGTCCAGCCGAGGGCGGAGGACATAAATTCAATCACAGGCTGCTTCCATTCGCGCACCCAACGGATGTTGAAGAACAGCGCGCCCGTGCGGCGAATAAAGAAATCAACGGGCTTGACGGTCATTTCTTCGTCTATAGCGTACAGGAGAGGGACGAGCACTTCCGGCGGCAGTCCGCTTCGTTCCGCGTCTTCCCGCCGGCGCTCCGCGAGTTCGAAGATCCGGTCGACGTTGGAGCCGTACAAACGCGCCCAGCGCTCGGCAAGCGCAGCATCCAAACCGCGGCGAACGCCTTCCTCGCTTTTTTGCCGAACAAACTGCGGAAAGGCGTCGGAGCCGCCCACATGGCCGCCGGAAATCGGCATGTTTTTCGTCTTCGCCGCCACGAACCTGAGCCCTTCCTCCTGGCTTAATAGCCGCATGACCAGATCGACGATCGTTTCGGCCATTTTGCGGTATCCGGTAAGCTTGCCGCCCGCGATCGTAATCAATCCCGACGGAGATTGCCAGATTTCATCCCGGCGGGAAATTTCGGAGGCGCTTTTTCCCTCCTCATAAATAAGCGGCCGCACGCCGGCCCAACTGGATTCGATGTCCGCCTCGGCAAGCTGAACCGCCGGAAACATGTAGCGAATCGCCGCCATAATATAATCGCGGTCTTCCTTCGTCATGACCGGCTGAACAGGATCGGCCTTGTAGAACGTATCCGTCGTGCCTACGTACGTCTTGCCGTCGCGCGGGATGGCGAAGACCATCCGCCCGTCCGGCGTATCGAAGTAAATCGCCTGCGTCAAGGGAAACTTCGACTGATCGATGACCAGATGGACCCCTTTGGACAATTGAAGGTGCTTTCCGGTCTTGGACCCGTCTTTGTCGCGAAGCTCGTCGACCCAGGGGCCCGCGGCGTTGATGATTTTCTTAGCCCGGAACTCATACGCCGAGCCGTCCAATTGATCGACCACGCGCACGCCGGCGACCTTGTTGTTTTCATATAAAAAAGATTCGACTTTCATGTAATTCATGGCTTTTGCGCCGTAGCGAACGGCTTCTTTCATGACTTCAATCGTCAAGCGGGCGTCGTCCGTCCGGTATTCCACATAATAACCGCCACCCAGCAGCCCCTCCTGTTTCAGCAGCGGCTCGCGGGCCAGCGTCTCCTGCCGCGGCAGCATCCGGCGCCGTTCGCTGCGCTTGACTCCGGCCAGGAAGTCGTAGACACGCAGGCCGATGCCCGTGCTGAATTTGCCGAACGTGCCGCCGCGGTGCAGGGGCAGCAGCATCCATTCTGGCGTTGTCACATGCGGGCCGTTTTCGTAAACGATGGCGCGTTCTTTGCCGACCTCGGACACCGTTTTGATATCAAATTGCTTCAGGTAGCGAAGGCCGCCATGCACCAGCTTGGTCGAACGGCTGGAGGTGCCTGCGGCAAAGTCCTGCATTTCGAACAGCGCCGTGTGGAGCCCCCTCGTCGCCGCATCCAGGGCGATGCCGGCCCCGGTAATCCCTCCGCCGATCACAATGATATCCAGCGGCTGCTGCCTCATGGCTTCCACCATCGCTTTGCGGTTTGCTGCGGAAAATCTTACTGTCATCCCAATAACCTCCCTCGCCATAAAGACGGCGTAATAGTGCAACCTCTAATAGAATTGAACAAATAGAAGTGAACAAAAAAACCGCAACAACACCTCAGCCCTGGGCTAAAGTGTAATTGCGGTTTCAAGCTTCTCCAACCGAATTTAAATATTAACTTATTAAAAATTGTAGCATATTTCCGGCCTTATTTGAATACCTTTGTGGCCTCAATCGCTTTGCCCCAGCCGGCGTACAGTTCATTGCGCCGCGCTTCCGGCATCGTCGGCGTAAAGATGCGGTCGATGCTCCACTGCGCCGCAATCTCTTCCCGGCTCTCCCAGTATCCGACGGCCAGCCCGGCCAGATAAGCAGCGCCGAGCGCAGTCGTCTCATAGACTTGCGGGCATTCCACCGGTACGCCAAGCATATCGCTCTGGAACTGCATCAGGAAATTGTTCTGCACCGCTCCACCGTCCACGCGCAGTTTGGTAAGCTCAATCGAAGAGTCGGCCTCCATGGCGCTGAGCACGTCTTTGGACTGGTAAGCGAGCGATTCCAGGGTGGCGCGGATAAAATGTTCTTTGGAAGTGCCGCGCGTCAGGCCGAAGATGGCTCCTTTCACTTCGCTGTCCCAATAGGGCGTCCCCAGTCCGACAAACGCCGGAACGACGTACACGCCGTCTGTCGTATCCACTTTGCTTGCGTACAGCTCGCTGTCCTTCGACTCCTTGATCATGCGCAGGCCGTCGCGGAGCCATTGGATCGCGGAGCCCGCCACGAAAACGCTGCCCTCGAGCGCATATTCCACTTTGCCGTCGATGCCCCAGGCGATCGTCGTCAGCAGACCATGCGAAGATTGAACGGGCTGGCCGCCGGTATTCATCAGCATGAAGCATCCGGTGCCGTAGGTGTTTTTGGCCATGCCTTTTTTAAAGCAAGCTTGCCCGAACAAGGCGGCCTGCTGGTCGCCGGCGGCGCCGGCAATCGGGACTTCCTCACCGAAGAAATGGTAATTGACCGTCTTGCCGTAAATTTCGGAAGAGGAACGCACTTCAGGCAGCATCTGCTTCGGAATCGTCAGCAGCTCCAACAGCTCATCATCCCATTTTAATTCATGAATATTGTACATGAGCGTGCGCGAAGCGTTGCTGTAGTCGGTAACGTGCACCTCGCCTCCGGTCAGCTTCCAGATCAGCCACGTATCGATCGTGCCGAACAGAAGCTCGCCGTTCTCCGCTCTCTCCCGGACTCCCGGAACATGATCCAGAATCCATTTGACCTTTGTGCCCGAAAAATAAGAGTCGATCAGCAGCCCTGTTTTGGAGCGGAACAATTCGCCATGACCCGCGGCTTGCAGCTCGTCGCAAATGGATTTCGTCTGTCTGGATTGCCATACGATCGCATTGTAGACCGGCCGGCCGGATTCCTTATCCCATACGACCACCGTCTCGCGTTGGTTCGTAATGCCGATGCCGGCGATTTGGCTCGGCTTTACGCCGGATTCGATCAGGCAAGTCGCGATGACGGCGAGCACCGTTCCCCAGATTTCCAGGGCATTATGCTCCACCCAACCCGGCTCGGGGAAAATTTGCGTGAACTCCTTCTGCGCGACGTGGACGATTTGGCCCGCTTTGTTGAATAAAATGGCTCTGGAGCTCGTTGTACCTTGATCAAGCGACAAAATGTATTTTTCCATGTGAAGTTCCTCCTTTAAGTGTGTGTTCAAAGCTTACATTGACACGCTGTACTTGGCGCTTTTGCCGGAGAAAATGAGCACGATGCCGAAGAGGACGGCCGCGATGCCCGCGACGACCCAAATGGCCGGGTCCGGTTGGCCCAAAAATACGTTCTTGTAAAATAACGCCCCCAGCGACCCGCCCAGCAGCGGCCCTACGACGGGAATCCAGGCGTACTTCCAGTTGGAGCCGCCTTTGCCCGCGATCGGCAGCAGCGCGTGCGCAATTCTCGGCCCCAAGTCGCGCGCCGGATTGATCGCATACCCGGTCGTTCCGCCCAGCGACAAGCCGATGCTGACAATGAGAAAGCCGACGATCAGCGGGTTTAGCCCATCCGTAAACTTGTTGGCGCCGATGGCCAAAATCCCCAGCACCAGGATGAACGTCCCGATCATTTCGCTCATCAAATTGGAGAATGGATGGTACACGGCCGGACCGGTTGCGAACACGCCCAACTTGGTGCCCGGATCTTCCGTTGCCTTCCAATGCGGCAAATAATGCAGATACACGATGACGGCCCCGAGGATAGCCCCGAGCATTTGCGCCGCGATGTACGAGGGGACGTCGGCCCAGGGGAATTTCCCGATCAGCGCCAGGCCCAAGGTGAGCGCCGGGTTGAGATGGGCGCCGCTGATCGAACCTACCGCATACGCCCCCATCGCGACCGCCAGTCCCCACCCCATCGTAATGACGATCCAACCGGAATTTGCCGCAAAAGATTTTTTAAGCGATACGCCCGCACATACGCCTCCGCCCAGTGCAATCAGAATCATGGTTCCAATCAACTCTCCCCAAAACGCTGACATGATAACCCCTCCCAATGATTATGATTGTTCAGAGAACGCAAAAAGACCTACATCAAGTGTGCGCCTAAACCGCCCATGCGGGGATGAGGGGCACGTTCAATGTAGATCTCCAAGTCTCCGTAACATTATTAACTTGATTCAAATTTTATTTAAATTTGTAAACGTTGTCAATCACTTTTTTTCAAATTCTCGCCACAAATTTTTGTTCGAGGTGGTCACCGCTTCGGCGCCCGCTTGCAGAGCCAGTTCTACATCCTCCCTTGAAGAGATGAATCCGCCCGCCAGGATCGGCAGGTTCGTTCGGTCTTTCACCTTGCGGATCACGCTCGGCATGCCGCCGGGCAAAACTTCGATGACATCCGGCTGCGTGCTCTCCAGCAGCTTGCAGCTTTTCTCCAAGGCGCTGTTGTCGATTAAGAAGATGCGCTGCACGGCGACGACGCCTTTTTGCTTCGCCTTTTGAATGACGCTGGACTTGGTGGACAATATCCCGTACGGCCGGTACTCCTGGCAAAGATACTCGGTCGCGTGCCCGTCGCTTTGCAGGCCTTGAATCAGGTCCATGTGCAGAAACAGCTTCTTGTTTGCTTGATGCACCATGCCGCAGGCGTGCTTGAGCTGGGCGATATGGACATCCAGCAGCACCAAATACTCATACGATGATGCCACGGCCTTCTCCAAATCTTTCATCTGCCGCGACGCAGGTAAAATTCGCTGTTCATAGAAATTCATATTTCAGGCCCCTTTGCTCAAACAGTCCAACCCTATTTTGCATGAAAGCCATGCTTAACTGTACATCCCATGATAAATGCGTTTTTAATCCTATGCAAGCCCATAGATTCCGCGCCTTTCTCATATGCTGAAGCCAGGTCGTCCGCTGGATAACGTTATCATTAAAGGCAGCAAGTAAATATATGCTCTAGGCGTTCACTAATGATCGCCTTTTATATGTTCGTGAACACCCTCCGAAAATCCCTGCAACCGAATCCTTGTATTCGCATATATAGGAGATATGTTTTATGTATTGGGCCAAAGGCGAGGCGGTGGAGATTTTGAAGGAGGAGCAAGGGAAGGAGAAAATTTTATTGAGGAGTAGTAATAATCAAATTCACTGAATCAATATAAAGTAAAACCAACATAATGAATCAATAATTTATCAATAAGCGAGCACAAATGAAATTGTAAGAGGAGGGAACAATTAGAAATGATTACCGGCATCATACTGATCGTGCTCACCCTGCTCCGCGTGCCTTCGGCCATTATTTCCGGGCGGAACGAAGCAAAGATCATTGCGGGCGGGGGAGTGGAATACGGGCAAACCAACAGCAAGTTGCTGATCGTGGTGCAATTCCTCATCTACATAAGCACGATCGTTTACGCTTTCGTAATGGATGTGCCGATCGGTTCGCATACGTATATCGGGCTGTTGATTTACGCGGTTGCAATGGCGTTCCTCGTATATGTGATCCGCACGCTCGGTCGCTTTTGGACCTTCAAATTGTATATTGCCAAGGACCATGAGTTGATCGAAAGCCCGCTGTTTAAATATGTCCGGCATCCGAATTATTTTTTGAACATTATCCCGGAGGTGTTGAGTTTTGCAATTATTTCGAAGGCTTGGATCGTGTTTGCGCCGCTGTTCACCCTGCATCTTCTTACCCTGTTCAACCGCATCCGGCTGGAGGAAAAAATGATGAAGCAGAAGTTCCAGCAGTATTAGATGGAATAAAACCAAGCGGTTCCTGACGGCCATTCTTAAAGTGTGGCTATTTTTTGTGGCGACGTCACGGCAATAGGTTTGCCGGGTATTTTAGTTATAAATATCGTGCGGTTGACAAAACAAACGGTGGAGGCGTGGAACGAAAGCATTAAGCTCCAGCTTTCGCGTTTCCTGGAATTTGACCATGCTCCTAAAGCGGCAAGGGTGTTTAACAACTACGATTGGTTTGCTTCCATAAATATCATTGAATTTCTCAGGGATTGCGGAACCCGCTTCACGATAAATTACATGCTGGCCAAAGAAACCGAGAGGCTTTAACGAACAAGCCTGAAGAAAGAGCGGCACAGCGCGCACTTGCCAAAGAAGTTACCGCTTTGGTCCATGGAGGACAGGAAGCTTCAACATGCGAAAAAGCATCGGAGATCTTGTTTCGGGGAGAGTTGCATTTTTTAGCTCCGGACGATTTGGAAGCCGTATCCTGCGGAGTTTCAACGATTCATGTCGATAAGCGTGAGAAAATGACGTTGTTGGAATTATTGATTTTGTCGGGGGCCGCGCCGTCCAAAAGACAAGCTAGGGAAGATTTTCAAGCCGGAGCCGTTTTAAACCGGTATAACTGATCCTGTAATGACGCATCTTCAGCTAAATCGGCAAAGTATTGGCTTACAAAAGCGAGTTCGCCGTCGACGGATTCTTTAAATACCGTGCTGAACAGCTCGCTTTTGCTTTGGATGTGCGTATAGAGAGATTGCTTTTTAATTCCGATTTCTTTAGCAATAGCATCCAATGAAGTGGCTTCGTAGCCTTTTAAAGCAAAATGCCGGCGGGCTACTTTCTTAATCGCATCGGCTGTCAAATCCATGCTCCTTCCCATATTGATACGAACGTTCGTCAGGGTGGTTGTTTTTACATTGTAATACGTCGTTATAGCAAATACAATGATAAGGATGCATTTTTATGTTGTACAGTAAAGTACACACGAAGGACACAAGATTCTTCTAGACTGCTTTTTGGGGGCAGTCGGAGGTGAAAGCGTACATGAACGAGCATGCATTTCAAGACGATTAGGAAAGGGTTTGGCAGCATGGCGGTAATTAAGCATACGGAGCGTGCGCGGCGATGAAACGAAGGATCTTGCTGGTCGAAGACGATGCGCTGATGCGTGAATTTATAACGGACTATTTTGTAAGAGAGCAGTGGGAAGTATACGAGGCAAGCAATGGCAGGATCGCCCTTGATACGTTCGAGCGGACATCCGTCGACCTGGTTGTCCTGGACATCATGATGCCGGAGCTGGACGGATGGGCGGTATGCAGGAGCATCCGCAAGAAGTCGGACGTACCGATTATCATGATCACGGCCAAGTCCGAAGACGATGATCAAATTATGGGCTACGAACTCGGCGCCGATGAGTATGTCGTTAAGCCCTTCAGCCCCAGGGTATTGGTCGCGCGAGCGGTCGCGTTAATGAAAAGAACGGAAGGAACCGTGGGGCGCGAAGGGGAATTGCTAGTTTACGGCGATTTAACGGTTAACAGAAAGGCGCATACGGCAGCGGTAGCGGGAAATCCGGTCAACCTGTCGCCGAAGGAATACGACTTGCTGCTTTTTCTTATAAAGCACTATGGCAAGGTGCTGCCTAGGGAGTATATTTTGGATGGGGTATGGGGGTACGATTATTTGGGAGATGCACGGACGGTCGATACCCATATCAAAAAACTGCGAGCCAAGCTCGGAGACGAGGGCCGCTATATTGGCACCGTCATCCGTTCCGGCTATAAGTTCGAGATGATACCTTGAGAAGGAACAGCGTAGTATATAAGCTTTTTGCCGTCACGTCGCTGTTGATTCTGATTATTTTTTCCCTGGTTATGCTCGCGGAGAGCTTGTATTTCGAACGCTTTTACCGGATGTCCAAAATCGGCGCGCTGGAACGGAATATGAACCAACTCGCGCAGCAAATCAATGAGGCGCCATTCAATGAACAGCGTGCAGCACGGCTGCTCGGCGCTTTTATGAACGATAACGATGCCAGCGCTTTCTTCCTGAACGGGCAATTTGAAAGAAAGGCCGTAAATCCTTATTTCCTGGAACTGCTGTCGGACAGCACGACCGTCACGCTTCCCATTACGCCGGAAGGCATGACGTTAGACGACATTCCCCACGGCATTCAAGTCGGGGACCGCATCGTCGTTGACGGTATTTTCATGGATGAAGAGGACACCATTATGCAGCCTGCGTACATTCGGCGGGAAGACGCCGCTTTGGAGGATGGCTTGGTTCGCGTGCACGGGAAAGTAACGGATTTGCTGCTTCCCGAGAACCGGTCGTACAATCCGCTATACCAGGACACCTTGGCGGACGAAGCGCTGAAGGAATGGGCGCCGGTTGCGGAGCAGAGCACCGCGCTCCTGCAGGAAGGGCGCAGCGTCCGCCAGGAATGGAAGGATCAATGGAGCGGTCTCGGCTACGCGGTGATCATTCAGCCGCTGCCGGTTGACGGAAGCGGGATCCGGTATTTATTCGTTATGGCTTCCTTGCAGCCGGTTGGGGAAGCGGTGGGCATTCTCCGGCAATATTTCGTTTATGCGGCGCCGGTCATCCTTGTGCTTGTGCTGCTGCTGTCGTTTTTCTATTCCCGGATCATCTCCCGCCCGTTAGTTGCGCTAAGCCGCTCGGCAGCGCGTCTTGCCGATCTGGATTTTACCGCGCAGCCGGAAATCCGGGCAAAGGATGAATTCGGGGAGCTGTCCCGCAGTCTGACCGCATTATCCCGTAATCTGGACGCTACGTTAAAGCAGCTGACCGCGGCGAACGAGCGGCTGCGGAAGGATATGAGCGAGAAGGAGCGTTCCGAACAGCTTCGGAAAGAGCTGATCGCGAATCTCTCCCATGAATTGAAAACCCCGCTCGGTATCGTGAAAGGCTTTGCGGAAGGGCTGCAGGACGGCGTGGCCGGCGACAAGCGGGAACGTTACCTTGCCCTCATCGTCAAGGAAACGGACCGGATGAACGACCTCATCATGGATATGCTGGAGCTGTCCAAATACGAAGCCAAGGCCATACGCTTGCATCCAAGAAGCGTATCCCTGCCTCGCCTGATTCAAAAGGCGGCCGATTCGTTCACCCGGCAGTTGGAGAACAAGCATCTTCAAATGAAGCTGGACGGCTTGGCAGGGGAAGAAGTCTTCGTAACGGCAGACCCCCGGCGGCTCGAGCAGGTCGTACTGAATTTGCTGAGCAACGCGATTCGGCATGCCGTGGAGCGCACCGTCATTACAATCGACATCCGGCGGACGGCTGTAGGGACAATAACCGTAGTCCTCGAAAATATCGGAGCGCCGCTGGCTGATGAAGATTTAAGCCGGATATGGGATCACTTCTACCGGGCGGAGCGTTCCAGGGATCGCCTTCATGGCGGAACGGGGCTGGGGCTTGCCATCGTCAAGCATATATTGGAGCTCCATCATAGCGAGTATGGGGCCAGAAATACACATCAGGGCGTCGCGTTTTATTTTACCCTGAAGGAAAACGGAGGAAATTATGATGAAGAATAATAACAAACGAATCTATCTTGTACCAGCGCTGTTCGTTCTGCTGCTGATACTTGTGTCCGCATGCGGCAATCAACCGGGCGCCGGGTCGAACCCTAACGCCGCCAACGAAAATCCTGCGGTATCCGAGTCCGGCACGCAAGCCGGCAACGCTGCCCCGCAGGCCGAAAATGCAGCCGGCCCGGAAGAGAAAATATTAATCGTCATCGACCAGACGGCCAAACCGATCGAAGGCAACAGCTTTGATTTCACCGTGAAGCAAGCTCCGGAAGGATACGCTTTGAAGGAAATGAAGTGGGTTTCGGATCAAAACGAGATCGCCAATACGCTCGAAGAAGCGATTGAACATGGCCAGACCGGGGAGGACGGATTCTACATTAGCGGCAACGGCCAGTTTTCCGGCTTCTTCTATCCGGATTCGCTGAAGGGCGAGAAAGGCCGGGTCATCTTTATATTCGCGAATGACGAGAACAACGAGTTGACCTGGGAAAAAGAGATCACCTTGAAGTAAGGGGGAGAACGATGAGAAAGATCGCATTCGCTTGTTTCATCATCTGTGTCATGCTGCTCGCGGGATGCAGCGGCATGAAGGCCGACGAGAGTCCGCGCCAAACATTGGAACGTTATATGCAGGCCATCGCCGAAAAGGACGCCGGACAATTGGCCGCGTTATACGGCGGCAGCTACGAGGGGCTCATCAATTTGTTCCCCGATGCCGATCCTGACGACAAACAGCAATTATTTGAGCAATATTTAAAGCTGCTGCCCGATATTTCGATGAAGGAAATTACCGCCGAAACCGAGGAAAGCGCAGATTCGTATAAGTTTACGGTAACGTTCCAGCTCGAGGACGGAACCTTGTTCGAGACCAGGGAATTCGATACGGTTACGAACCAATTCACGTATACGGTGAAAAAAACGGACGGCGCGCTGAAGGTGATGGAGCTTCCTCCGTACCAAGCATAGCGAACTCCCGAGCATCTTGACAAAATATAATGATTAAGACTGTGGTGAATCCAGCCTTCGTTTATGGAGCATAAACAAGAATAACATAGCCAAAATTATCCTGTAAAATTTTGAAGCTCCTAGCACCGATAGTTTGATGAAAAGCGTTAGGCATATTGGATATTTTTTCCCCATGTGGGTCAGATACTCGGTTATCGAAGCAGCGTACTTTTTCCCGATCCGTTGCTTCCTCTTAATATAATACAGTCACCCTGCCTAATAGTAAGCGAAATATCCGTTAAAACATCCCGATTACCGTATTTCTTCGTAACTTCTGTTAAAGTCACAAGAATATCAGATGTCATTCCCCTGCCACCTTAAAAAAAGCGTTACCTATAATTTCATTTTCAATTCATAGGATAATCCTATTGTAATGATAAAAACAATAGTATTGAACAATACGTTTCCGGCGATTTATACTGAAGCGGAATCCTGAAATTGAAGCAAAATCTGCAAGAGAATGAAGAGGGGACGGATATGAAGGTGAACCCCGGAAGGAAGGACTTGTTATCCAAAGTAGCGTTCGATGAAGCAAAACGCGTGATCCCCGGCGGGGTAAATAGCCCGGTCCGCGCATTTGCTTCCGTTGGTTTGCCCCCTGTGTTTGCCGCGGGCGGCAAGGGATCGCGCGTGTATGATATCGACGGAAATGAATTCATCGACTATATCGGCTCATGGGGGCCGTTGATCCTGGGGCATGCCCACCCAAGGGTAGTTGATGCCATACGGGAAGCGGCGGAACGGGGGACGAGCTTCGGATTGGCGACGGAGCTGGAAACCCGGATGGCCGAGTTGATCTGCGCAGCCGTTCCATCCGTCGACATGGTACGCATGGTGAATTCCGGTACGGAAGCCGTCATGAGCGCGTTGCGTTTGGCAAGAGGATATACGAAACGGCAAAAAATATTGAAGTTTCAAGGAGGCTATCACGGCCATTCCGACGGGATGCTGATCAAATCCGGGTCCGGCGTGGCCACATTGGGCTTGCCGGATAGCCCGGGGGTACCGGAAGGCATTGCGGCGAATACCCTGACTGCGGCTTATAACAATTTGGACAGCGTACACGCTGCCTTTGAGCGGTTCGGCGAACAAATCGCCGCCGTCATCGTCGAGCCGGTCGCCGGGAATATGGGGGTTGTACCGCCTTTGTCTGGATTTCTCCAAGGATTGCGGGAGATTACGTTGCGTTACGGAAGCCTGCTGATCTTCGATGAAGTGATCACGGGATTCCGCCTAGGCTACCATGGGGCGCAGGGGCTATATGGAATCCGGCCGGATCTCACATGCCTCGGCAAAGTGATCGGCGGCGGGCTTCCGGTGGGAGCTTACGGCGGCAAACGTGAAATCATGGAGCAGATCGCCCCGGCCGGGCCGATCTACCAAGCGGGAACGTTATCCGGCAATCCGCTCGCCATGGCGGCCGGATATGCAACCTTGCGGGAGCTTGCGTTACCCGGAATTTATGACGAATTGGAGAGAAAAGCGGCCAGGTTGGCCGAAGGCTTCTTGCAAAATGCTATAAAGTTAGGCGTGCTGCTAAAGGTGAACCGGGCAGGCTCGTTGCTGTGCCCATATTTTACGGAGCATGATGTCATCGATTACGAAACGGCCAAATTATCGAATACGCGGTTATTTAAAACGTATTATGCAGCCATGCTGGAGTTTGGCATATTGACGGCCCCCACTCCATTTGAAGCGATGTTCGTTTCGGCAGCCCATTCGGACGAGGACATCGAAACGACGCTAGCCGCCCATAGCCAGGCATTAAGAGAGATCGTGGAGGAATAGGGGGCTGAACATCGTATTAGCTTTAGTTATCGCTTTTTACTGCCATAAGCAATTGCTCCTTAAACACTCGGCTGGCCGCGCATAAATATTTGTTTTTTCGGTAAACGAGGTGTTGATATAATCGAGGTAGCCTATCGGCAAAATGGTGACGCCGACACCCTGAGCGACCATGTTGATGATGGATTCCATCGTAGTCATTTTCCACAACCCGCTGCAGTTTTATATCAAGGGCGCGGTAATACTCATTGATCCGTTGTCGCAAAAAACAGGAGCTTGGCCCTGGAAAAAAATCATCGTTGAGGTGATCCCTTATGAGTTATGCAGAAATCCTTTCGATTAATATAGGCAAACCCAAACAGATACAGTTTAAAAATAAGGAAGTGTCTACCGGCATATTCAAACTTCCCGCAAATGAATCGCTTTTTTTATCCTGGTTGAACCTGGAGGGGGATGGCCAGGGGGACCTTGTTCATCACGGCGGCAAGGAAAAGGCCGTATGCGTCTATCCCTATGAACACTATCCGTTTTGGGAAAAAGAGCTGCAGAAAACATTGGACTTTGGAGCGTTCGGGGAAAATTTAACGATTCGGGGATTGGCGGAAACGGATGTGTGCATCGGCGATATCTTTAAGTTTGGAGAAGCCCTTGTTCAGGTTAGTCAACCGCGGCAGCCCTGTTATAAATTGTCGATTAAATACGACGCCCCGGACATGCCGCTAACCATGCAGAAAACCGGATTTACCGGCTTTTATTTGCGTGTGTTGGAAGAAGGGCTTGTCTCCAAGGCGGACGGCCTCACCAGGATTTCCCGCCATCCCCGAGCGATCACGGTTACTTACGCAAACCGGATCATGCATCATGAGAAAGAGGATATAGCCGGTATTAAAAAGATCCTTGAAGTCAAAGAATTGTCGGTGAACTGGAGAGCCACATTCGTAAAGCGATTAGACGGAATCGAGGTTAATCCGCAGGAACGATTGACCGGTAATTTATGAGGCGCCTTGTCATCAATAGAACCTAAGAAGTAAAAATGGTTTAACAATAAATCCGTTGCAGGGATTATTCGCAGAATCGGTTTTAAAAAGGGCAACGTTATACGCTGATGGTCGGTTCAACCACGGTTATTGTATTATTGACCGAATTAAGGTTAACCATGGCGCCGATCGGCAAAGCCGCTTTATAAAGGCCGTGGCCTGTGGCCAGGTTCGTGATCAGCGGTTTACCGAGCGGAACGACGAATTCTTCGATTAAATCTTCATAGGATATGCCGTAAGCCGCCTGACAGCCCGTGCATTCCCCCATAATAATGCCGATGCAGTCATTCAATTTTCCGGCCAGCTTCAGATGATTCAAATACCTGTAGACGGTATTGGTGGGTTCGTGCGTTTCTTCAAGCACGAGAATTTTCCCTCGTGTATCGATTTCAAAAGGCGTGCCCAACGTATCGACAAAAGAGGTCAGATTCCCGCCGACAAGCGGGCCCGTAACGTTGCCCGGTACCCGGCTGATCAGCGGAAATCCCGGCGGATTCTGGATCGGCCGGGTCAACGAGTACAGGGATGTCGCGGAAAAAAACTGGTCGAAATTATAGGCGGGCGTTTCGGATTTGAAGTCAATCAGCAGCAGACTATGAAATGTGATTAAATCCACAATTTGATGCAGTGCATTTAACAATACCGTGATATCGCTGTAGCCTGTAACGATTTTGGGATTATTCCGGATCACATTGTAATCAAGGTACGGAAGAATTCCGGCTACTCCGGTGCCGCCTCGGGTGGGCAGTATCATTTTAACCTGCTCGTTTTCAAACATCATCATCAAATCGGAAGCCCGCTGCTCGTCTGTCCCGGCTAAAAACCCGTTTTGCGCATAAACGAATTGGCCCAATACAATATTGAACCCCATTGCTCTCAAAACTCCGATTCGTTCATTAATGAGGTTTGCATTAAGCGGGCTGCCCAAGGTAACGATTCCAACGGTATCTCCTCGCTGCAAAATTGGCGGACGTATCGGCATATGCTTATCTTCCTTCCCCGAGAATAGAAGAAGCCATCGTAATATCATGTCATTAAATTATATTGGCGAAATCGGCTGCACAGTACTGAAAAGGAGCCGGGAGACATTCATAGGGAAAACCTATCTTAATGATATAAACAATAGAAGTGAACGATGCGTTTCCCGCGATTTATACTGAATCGGAGTACTAGCGTTAGAGCGATCATGTTTGAATGAGGGGGAGCGTCGCCAGCAATTGTTCCTTAAACACTCGGCTTGCCGCGCACAAATATTTGTTTTTTCGGTAAACAAGGCCGATTTCGGTAGTAAGCACCGGGCTTTTAATCGGGATCGTCCGAATCTGCTGATTGTCGATATAATCAAGGTAGCCTTTCGGCAAAATGGTGACGCCGACGCCTTGAACAACCATATTGATGATCGATTCCATGGTTGTCATTTCCAAGACCTGTTGCGGCTTTATATCAAGGGCACGGCACTGCTCATTGATCAGTTGTCGTAAAAAATAGGAGCTTGGCAACAGAACACTGGGGGTTTCTTTTAATATATCAAGCGTAACGAACGGTTCCTTGGCGACCGGATGATCGGCTGGCGCCGCAAGAGCAAGATTTTCCTTATATAACGGGATTTTTTCCAGTTCTTCATGCTCCATCGGCAAATAGACGATGCCCAAATCGAGTTCGTTTTTCAGCAGCCCTTCGAAAATATCCCCGGTTCGCAAACCGAGAACGGACAGCTCGATATTGGGATATTTGCGGTGAAAACCGATTACGGTTGGCGGAAGCAAATAATTGACTACCGTCAACAGGGTGCCGATTTTTAAGGTTCCTCTATTCAGGCCTTGCAGTTCGCTGAGCGCGGCGCGTGCCTGAGATAACTCGTGAAAAATATTGTAACAGTGATGCAGCAGCGTTTTGCCGGCTTCGGTAATCAGGGTTCGTTTGCCGACGCGATCAAACAAGGGAGTGCCGATTTCGTGCTCGAGTAAACGAATTTGCTGGCTTAACGAGGGTTGGGCAATCCCCAGCTTCTCGGCGGCGCGGGTAAAATGCAGCTCCTGGCATACGGCCATAAAATACTCTAATTGCTTCAATTCCATAGGTCAGCCTCCTGATTTTTTCGATAGGAAATTACTATTATTATAATCTTAACCATAAGAAATATCTAATAGATGAGAGGAGAAACAACATGAGGGTTCATTATGAAATCTTTCGCTCAATGTAGGCATCCCTGTACAGGTACGGTTCAATAACAAGGAAATTTCCACTGGCATCAACAAGTTTCCTGCAAGTGAATCTCTATTTTTATCCTGGTTGAACTTTGAGGGGGATGGCCAGGGGGATCTTGTTCATCACGGCGGCAGGGAAAAAGCCGTTTGCGTCTACCCCTATGATCACTATCCATTTTGGGAAAATGAACTGCAGAAAACGTTGGATTATGGTGCATTCGGAGAAAATTTAACGATTCGGGGTTATTGGAAACGGACGTATCAATCACGGTTTCTTACAAACCGGATCATGCATCACGAGAAAGACGATCTTGCAGGCATTAAAAAGATACTCGAGGTGGAAGAATTGTCGGTTAACTGGAGAGCCACATTTGTAAAGCGTTTAGAAGGAATCGAGGCAAATCCGCAGGAAAGATTGGCCGGCGATGTTATGAGGTGAAGAAACAGACCGCTCTTAAAGCGGCAATTGAGATTATCCAAGTACCGATTTCAGTTTTGAGCCTTATTCCGCCTCCGAAAAATATAAACCGCATTTTCATCTGACGGAGGTAAGAGGAGAGAGGTTAACTCTTCACTTAATTCCATAGTAAAGTCATCGGCTCTATAATACGACTCGAAATCTCCTGTGCGTTTCGGGTTATTGGTGCCGATTACGATATAAAGCTCAACCGAGCTAGTTTTGAAAACATGCTTTTCATAGGTGTTTTGGGGAACTGGCCAGGAACAGAGAACGGCTTGAGGGCTGTATTTGCGCAGGGCGGTTCGGGCGTCGGCTTTCTCTACAAAATCGGGGTAAGCAATATAATGCCCCCAGCTATAGTCGTCGGTTGCTTTGCAGTCGGCGCCTTTTTCGTTCAAGAACTTCGTTAATGTACCGTCACCAGCGGCAATTTCAAGGCATTTTTTATCTCCAATGATTTTTGAAAGCTGTGAAATCAATTCTTTCGAATAAAAGCAATAAATGCCTTTTTTGTTGACCAGGGGCATTAATATTTTCTTATGTATGACGAATCTCCAAAAAAGCCGGAACAAACCCATGGAAACCGGTTTTCTTTCAAAAGCTCTCCTGAATAAAAGCCGCTGCAAGATCGCTCCATCCCAAATATTGAAACTTATAGATTTAGCTGCGTTTTCAGATGAAGCTGCAATACTTAAATGTTCCAGCAAGTAAACAGCAAATCGCGCCTTGATGATGTCAGGCAGAAAAGCGTTTAATGTTTGTTCGTTCAAGCCGCTGTTCAATATTTTCTTACTGGCAATCTTTGCACTTGTAGTATATTTAGCAATCATGGCCTCGATTAAATTCGAATGATTTCGGCCCTTGATGATGCTTATTTCCCTTAGAACCTCATCTTTGTACTTCGGGTACTGACGCAGCAAAGTTTCCACGCTGATCTCATTAGACAGAATTTTTTTAGCAGTTTCTTTAGCGAAATATGCCATTTTTTATCACCAATATGTGGAATAAGTTAACTTTGTTAAGTATTATAACCTCCCGAAAATTCTAATAAAGTGACATAATATACAATTTATTACTTATGCGGAAGGGCGTTCAATTTTTGAGAATAGGGAAGTGGGATGGGCGGCAAATCAACACTACGTGTCCGGAGGCTTTGCACGATTATCCCGTTTGATCAGGTAGCAGAGAGTTGATCAGGTAGCAGAGAAACAGACAAGCTCGGGAGAAGAAAACATTTGGTCCACGCCTCCCTCACCACTCTCCGCAAGGGCTCCAGCGCCTGGAACCACTTCACCAGGGGCAGATGCGTTCCTTCAAAAATCGTGCTGACCAAAGGCGATGTTTGATGCTTGCACTTTCCGCACTCGAACAAAGGGATATGCCGGGAGGTCAGATGGCTGCACCGGGTGTGAGCGCAGCGCGGGCAGACGAAGCCGTTTGGCCACTTCATCGCGATCAGCGCCTCCATGCAGTCCTGCTCGCTGTTAAAACGGCTGCTGAATGGTTGAAGTTCCGTTCCCGTATTGATCTCCATGTTTACTCGCCCCCGAATCAAGGATATACGAACATAAATTCCATTTATTTCATTATACCAAACACACGTTCTCTTATCAAGCCGAAAATCTCATCTGAACCGCTTCATTTTTTCCTCATCTTTTTTGTTTTTTTCTTCTCTTTTTTTGGAACCCTTGCTCTAGCCCCCACCCCCTGGTCCCTGCTCCTGAATGAAGGGGATAATCGTGCAAAGGCAGGCAGCAGGCAGGAACACCAAGACAAGAACCCGGTAAAGTCCAACGCACGCTCCTTCAGCGTCAACTTCGACAATGGATTGCTGTTTTACCCAGCTACATCAAGGCTTGTCTGCCGAATTTTTGCTGCGAAAGTTGAGTTATTATTCCTGTCACATTGACTTGTGCCTGGTTCGTTATTTGTAGTGAAAGGGAGGGGGGAAGCAGTCAGTTCGGATAGGTTGGAAGCGCGGTGAAGAATCCGCAAGCAAAACAAAAACGAAGGAGCGATTCATCTTGAAACGGAAAATTGGCCTGCTGGTATTGGCCGGAATGCTGTTAACGGTGTCGGCGGCTGCAGCTGCGCCTAAGACCAGCTATACATTAAAGAACAAGGCCGGCGAAGTGGTCGTGGAAGCAAAAACGCTGGATAAAAGCAGCTCCGACTACAAAGCGCCTTCTATGGACGAACAGATCCGCTCTTTAACGGTCGAAAGTCTAGCGGAGGAGCAGTTGAAGGACGGAACGGCGGCGATTTTTTACGTTGCCCGGAACAACCCGGACAAAAAAATCGATATTAAATATAAATCGATCAACTATACGAATCTAAGCCAATTCCGTAAGAAGATGGCGAAGCAGCCGGTTAAAATTTTGGATCAATTGTCCGGAAATTATAAATTTCAGCATGCCGATGTCTCTTTCCTTCCGGTATTGTACCAGAAGCCGCTGACTCCGAAAGAAGAGGCGGCGACGGCGGAGAAACTGCTGAATCAGGCGGAGGAAGCGGGCCAAGATTACGCTATGATGCCGATCAAGGTATCCAATGATTATTGGAGAATCAACAGCACCTATAAAAAAGGAAAACACGATATTCGGGTTACCATTTCCAAGACCCCCGAGAAACAAACGATTTGGATACCTGAAGACGATGACAGCAAACGTGAAAAAATTAAAGTAAAAGGCGTGGAAATGATCTACACGGATTTCGGCAGCGGCAAAAACATTCAATGGATCTATGATGTTCCAAGCAGAAAAGCAGCGGTTCATTACCATATCGAGGCCATAAATCCGATCAGCAAAAACCAGTTGACCAAACTCGCCGAAGCGTATTTGAAATAAAATGCCATTCCTCCCTAAATGAGCATTTAAACTCAGGAATAAATGGCCGCGATATAAGTCGCTCCTTTTCAGGAGCGTCTTTTTTTATGGCATTAAATTGACTTTAAATTCTACAAGATGTAGAATTTAATTAAACTACAACTTGTAGAAAATCAAACTGGAGAATAAAAGGAGTGATTTCATGAATTCCATACAAAAAATGTCGGATGCGGAAGCGGAAGTGATGCGTGTTATATGGGCGGCGGAAGGACCGGTAACGTCCCAAGCGGTTCTTGCCGAACTCAACAAGCGGAAGGATTGGAAGCCGACCACTGTCTTGACGTTTTTGAGCCGGTTGACGGAAAAAGGATTGCTGCGGACAGAAAAGCGAAAAAAGGTCAATTTCTACACCCCGGCGCTTAGCGAGGAAGAATATAAGCATCTGGAAACCCGGGCTTTTCTTGATTCGGTACACAAAGGTTCCGTCAAAAATTTTATCGCGGCTTTATACGATGCCGATGATATTAAGCCGCAGGAGATCGAAGAATTGAAAAAATGGTTTTCCGAAAGGTAGGAAGTAAAGATGGGAAATGCGTTGATTTTAACGATAGCGGTCCTTTCGGTTACCGGAACGTTCCTGTTTGGCGCTCTACGGCTAATGGAGCCGCTGACCGAAAAAATGTTCGATGGAAGGTGGCACTACCGCGTCAGGAAGGTCGTACTCCTGTTTTTGCTCCTGCCCATCGGAGTGTTTGGCGGATCGGTGTACCCCCGCTTCATTGAACCCAATGGACCGGCTGCGGCCGGCGTTCCTCGGCAACCGCCCGCGATATCCTCGGCGGATGCCGGTACGGAAAGCCGGATTTGGACAGCGGCGCCCGGTACTGCGCCAACGCTGACGGATGATGATGGTTCTTCGGATTTTAGGGTCTGGTTTCAAGAAGCAGGTTTATGGGTGACGATCGCATGGCTGCTCGGGTTTGCGGCGGCCGGCGGCCGATGGGCCGCGGCTTACTGGCGGTTTCGCGCCAGACTTTGCCGCACCAATCTCCCTGTGGAGGGAAGGGCGCTGGAGATCTTTGCGTCCGTCAAGCGGGAGATGGGGATCAAAGGAAACATTATGCTTCAATCGAATGACGGAGTGCACACGCCGATGTTGGTTGGAATGCCACGAGCGGTCTTGATTTTACCGGAAATTGACCTGGACGAACGGGAACTGCGGCTGATCTTCCGCCACGAGCTGATTCATTACAAACGGCATGATTTATTCATCAAAGCGCTGGCTCTGCTGGCAAATGCGATACATTGGTTTAATCCTGCAGTTTATGGTTTGCGGAAAGACCTCGACCGTTACATGGAAATCTCCTGCGACGAACGGGTTGTCGGCGGGATGCCCGAAAGCGAAAGGCGTTTCTATGGGGAAACCATCTTAAATGTACTGGAGCGGGCGGCCAACCAACGGGCGGGAATCTTTACCGGCTTTAGCGATAATGCCGCATGGATGAAAAGCAGGTTGATACATATTTTGAAGGCAACGCGGAAAAACCGGCGATCGGCTGTCCTCTCGGCAATTTTAGCGGTTACGGTTATGGTGTCCGGGGTTGTCATAGCTACTGCCGTACACGCCGAGTTGGGTCCTGCTTCCGCAACCGGTCCCGAGCCCAATCTGGAAATTTCCACCGGTACGGCGTCCTCCGTGGTATTTTTCAACGGCATCGGCAGCATGGAAGGCACCTCCTATAGCATTGACGAGACTTCTTCTGCGGCGGGCGAAGCTTCAATGCCGGGGAAAGGCCCGGGGGGGAAGGAGACGGAGAGCCTGCACCTTGTAAAACTCGGCAGCAAACTCAACGAGTTAAGCGATGCCGACATCTATGCCATATATAAACAACAAGGCATCCCGTACACGGATACGGTTTATTTTGAGCTGGCGGACGGCGCTTTTGCTTTCACCGGCGCGGAGAGCATTCCGCTGAGCAGCCGTTGCGGGAGCGAAACGAGCCCGTACACGGCCAAAGTGTACGCTTCCAGTTCAATACTGGACTATGTGTCTTACAATCAATTGGAAGATGAACAGACTCGTATTGATGAATTCGTGCTCCGGGCTTTGAGCAAAAACGGCAACGGCCCCGCCGCCATCCGGGATGATATCATCCGAACGCTGGCCGAACGTTTGGAGTTGCCGGCCGAACTATTGACGGTAGAAGTTTTACCGGCAGGGGCCATACGGTAATCTGGCAATCTTGCAGTCTATCCCGCTTTAGGAGGTAATCGGCGAAATGCTACGTCGAAAAGTATGGTCGATCATTTTCACCATCGGCCTTTGTGTATGTGTTGCAGGCTGTTTTGCAGTACCGGAAAAAGCAGCGCAACAGAGATCTTTAAAAGTGATGTATTTTGGGGACAGCAGTTTTTTTGAAGACTACGGCGATTTATTTTTGAGCAAATACAGGGATGTTGATTTGGATGTCGCGGTCCTGGACCAGAGTACTCTTCCGCCGGAGAAAAGTTATCGTGAGGCGTTGGATGAATTTATTCGGCTTGAAAATCCGGATGTACTTTATTTATCGGCGGATGAATATGCGCGTTACGTTCAGGAAGGGATGCTTGCCAGTTTGGAGCCATACATTCAAGCGGATCATGATGAGCTGTCAGGCATGCCAAGCTCCATTATTGACTTTTTGAAGGAATTGGGGGGCGGACAACTTTATGGGCTTAGTCCGACGTTTTATAATACGGCCCTCTACTATAACGCGGATCTTTTTAAGCAATACGGAATTACGCCTCCGCATGATAACATGACTTGGCAGGAAATCTTGGAGCTGGCGGCGCGCTTTCCTGCGGATGGGAAAGAGCAGCAGCGCATTTACGGGTTAAGCGTTCCGTTCGTGCAAACGGCCGATGACTTGGCGGCAAGGATTGCCAATACCCAGGGATTATCCGCCGTCAATCCGAAAACGATGCAAGTGACCTTAAATACGGACTCCTGGAAGAACGTATGGAACATGGCGATAAACGCAACTCAATCCGGCGCTTTATATTTGCCGGAAACTCCGTTTTACGGCGGCTCTCAGCAGGATTTTCTGGATCATGATTTATTTGTGCAAGGCCGCGTGGCGATGAAGCTGGATGATGCCGGTTTCATGCAAGTCTTGGCGGGCATGACCAAAACGCTTCCGGACTTCAAAGCTTTTCAGTTCGATACCGTAACGGGGCCGGTCGACCCGCTGGATCGGTCATCTTCAAGGGATATGGAAGTGGGGCAAATTTTCGCCATTCGCGCGGGCACGCCCAACCTGGAGACTGCTTGGGATTTCGTGAAGTATGTCAACAGCGACGATTATGCCGCGATAAAAGCGCGTGTATTTAACAGCAATTTATTAACGCGGATGGACCATTATAGCGAAAGCCGTTTGCAGGCTTTTTACAAACTGGATCCATTGATGGTCGATTATAGTAGGAAAGCCGATATTCCCGATACGTTTACGGAAAGCCTCGATGCCTTGACCAGCACGGAGATGAGCAAAGCGGCGCGGAAAGAAATTTCCTTGGAAGAGGCGCTGGACAACGTCTCCAAGACCGGACAAGCGCTGCTGGATGAAGCGTTAGCCAATCCAAAAAATCAATAACGATACAGCCCCCCCTTTAGGCGATCGTTTCTAAAGGGGGGACTCCGTTTACATAGTGCTATTGCTTGGATTGCTGTTGCGCTTGCGCCGTCTGAATCGATGATTGGACCTGGCCGATCATCGTTTGAGCTTGCGTGATCTCGGTGGAAGCCTGTTTCAGAGCTTCTTCGCAAAGCGTTTGATTGGCGGCGGATTGTTCAATCGCTTGAGCAATAAGATCTTTTGCAATCGAGGCGGCAGCTTCCGCTTTTTTCAGAGTATTCGTATCAACCTGTGCCACTTTTTATTCCTCCATCCATTACAATTTTGTACGCAATCAAACATAATATCCCTTTATGATTTCGGAGAAATACATGGAAAAATAATGAATCTGATAATTTAATTGGGAAACATCAAACAATCAACTCAAATCTATCCCCCAAGATCAATTGTTTGGAACGATGGATCTTCTGGCCGTCCGTACTGCTGACCGTACTTCGGATGCACAGCAGCGGATGGCCTTCCTCGATATTTAAGTAGGTGGCCACATCGAAGGAGGCGTATTCCATCACGATATATTTTCGGGATATGCCAAATGTAATTTTGTGTTTGTTTCTTAAAATTTCGTACAGTGATTTATGATTCAAATCCTCCTGCAGCAAAAACGAAAAGGAAGAAGGAAGCCGGGTATATTCCACAGATACAGGGACATCGTCGGCATATCTGATTCTTTCGATGTTAATGATTTTATCCCCGGGTTTTAGACCCAAATGCTCCTGGTCCGCAGCGGTAGCCTCTTCAATCACGCACTTGATCACTTTTGCCCCAGGGACTTTGTTTTGCAGTCTGCAAGTATCGCTGAATCCTATCGTCTCCGTGACGTTTTTCTTGATCTTCTCCTTCGTAATAAAGGTGCCTTTCCCCGGGATTCGCACCAAATACCCGTCAGAAGTAAGCGAATCGAGAGCGGCGCGGACCGTGACCCGGCTCACATTGTTGTTTTCGCTGAGCTCCAATTCCGTCGGGAGTTTGTCCCCCGGCTTCAGCGTGCCGTTATGGATGGAGTCCAAAATTTTATCTTGCAGCTGTTTATATAATGGCGCGGTTTCCGAATGATCGACCATGGTATTACCCTCCAAAAAACTTTGTATTATATTGTTTTATTCTGTACCTCTCTATTATAACAATATGTACAAGCTGTGAACAGCCTATAAACCTGCGTATTTGTAGGAATATTTCACCCGCCTCCCCTTATTCGTCCCCTTTTTAATTCAATTTATTTAACCGATGGCTATTGCCTAATGTATTACCATGTGTTATTCTTTTATCAAGACATTCCAATACAAAACACCGGTGAGGAATGAAAACAAACTAAATGTATCATACAAGGAGAAGACAATGGATATAAAACAAATTATTGGAGAAATTGTGGCGGGAAAACAAGAAGTCGGAGGTATTAAGCAGGTTTATTATGTAGCTTGCGGCGGTTCTTATGGCGCTTTTTATCCAGCCAAAACTTTTCTGGAGAAAGAAGCCAAAGACATTAAAGTAGGCTTGTATAACAGCAACGAGTTTGTACACAACACGCCTAAAGCATTTGGCGAAAATTCGGTACTGGTCGTAGCTTCGCATAAAGGCAATACGCCGGAGACGGTGAAAGCGGCCGAGATCGGCAAAAAGGCGGGCGTTCCGGTCATTGCGTTAACCTGGCTCACGGATTCGCCGATTACGGAGCACGCTGATTATGTGGTGAAATACACCTTTGGCGAAGGCAAGGATATCGCTGGAGAAAAAACCATTAAAGCCCTGTTGACGGCGGTAGAGGCCTTGAATCAGACTGAGGGATACGAGCATTATAATCAATTCCTCGATGGTGTGGCGAAAATCGATCATATTGTTAAAAACGCTTGCAAACACGTGGCCAAACGCGCCCTGGCGTTCGCCAAAAATCACAAGGACGATAACGTCATTTACACCATGGCCAGCGGAGCCGGTTACGGGGCCGCTTATATGGAAAGCATCTGTATCTTCATGGAAATGCAGTGGATCAACTCCTCGAGCATCCATTCGGGCGAATTTTTCCACGGACCGTTTGAGATTACGGATGCGGAGATTCCGTTCGTCATTCAGATTTCCGAAGGAAGCACCCGGCCGTTGGATGAAAGAGCGCTGAACTTCCTGAACCGTTATGCCAAGCGAGTGGAAGTATTGGACGCCAAGGACCTGGGCTTGTCCACCATCGACAGCTCCGTGGTTGATTACTTCAACCATTCCCTGTTTAATAACGTTTATCCGGTTTACAATCAAGCTTTGGCGGTGGAAAGAGAGCATCCGCTTACAACCCGCAGATATATGTGGAAGGTTGAATACTAATGGAAAAATATAAGGTTATCGGCATCGGCGACAACGTAGTAGACAAGTATGTCCACCAGGGTTTGATGTACCCTGGTGGAAACGCCTTGAACTTCTGCGCTTATGCCAGAATGTGTGAAATGGAAGCGTCTTATTTGGGAAAATTCGGCAACGACCAAGTCGCCCATTATATTCAGCGGGTGATGGACGAATTGAAGATCGAGCATAGTCATTGCCGGAATTTTGAAGGGGAAAACGGATATGCGCGGGTTACGCTGGAAAACGGCGACCGTGTATTTCTCGGTTCGAACAAAGGCGGGATCGCCAAGGAAAAGGCATGGGATTTTACGGAAGACGATCTGGATTACATTAAACAATTTTCCGTGATTCACACCAGTCTAAACAGCTATATCGAGCAGGATCTGGCGATTTTAAAAACAAGCCATGTACCGATCTCTTTTGACTTTTCGGTGCGTTGGAATGACGAATATTTGGAGCAAGTATGCCGGTACGCGGACATATCCTTTCTTTCCTGCAGTCATTTAACGGAAAGCGAACGAGAAAGAGAGATGCGCAAAGCCCAAACGCTCGGCTCCAAAATAGTGATCGGAACGGTGGGGGAAAACGGCTCATACGCGCTTTATAAAGATCAGTGGATATACCAGCCGGCCGTATTGACGGAAACGGTGGACACGATGGGAGCGGGCGATTCTTATTTAACCGCCTTTCTTATCGGGATGATCCGCAGCTCGAAAGACGGCAACATTTTCTCGGGTCCGGATGAGGAAATGCTGGGCAGAATCAAAGCAAGCATGGAGCAGGGAGCCGCATTTGCCGCGAAGATTTGCCGGATCAACGGGGCATTTGGCCATGGCACGGCAATCGTATAAAGGGCCCTCCGACTCACAAAGAGACACCATAAATCGGCAATTTGTAAGCGCATTCAGACTACCATAAGGAGGGCGAACCTTCATGTTTTGGTTTCAGCTGATCATCATCATTTTGCTCATCTTCTTTGGCGCCAGAAAAGGCGATGTATTTATGGGCTTGCTCGGCGGCGTGGGCGTGGCGATCTTTGTTTTTATTTTCCACGTCCAACCGGCGGCTCCCCCCATCGATGTCATGCTGATTATTTTAGCGGTCGTTTTGGCGGCCTCGGCGCTGCAGTCTTCGGGCGGGCTCAATTTTCTCGTCCATCTTGCGGAAAAAATGCTAAGTAAGTCGCCTAAAAATATTACGATCATAGCTCCGATTATTTCCTGGTTGTTTACGTTTTTATCGGGGACGGGACATGTCGTCTATAGTTTATTGCCGATTATCAATGAACTGGCCATCGATAATAAAATCAGACCGGAAAGACCGATTTCAAACAGTATTATCGCCTCCCAGCAGGCGATCACCTGCTCGCCGGTATCGGCGGCCACCGCCGCGATGATCGGATTTATGGCCCCGCTTGGCATCGGTTTGGGAACCATCTTGACGATTGCCATACCGGCTACTCTTTTGGGGGTTGTTGCAAGCGCTGTATTGACGATGCGCAAGGGCAAAGAGCTGGAGGAGGATCCGGAATATTTGCGGAGGCTGGCGGAAGGATTAATTGCCAAACCGGAGCAAAATGCTGAGAAACAAGCGGTTACCAAGGGCGCGAAAGCCTCGGTAGTGCTCTTTTTGCTGGGCGTTCTGGCGATTGTCGTCATGGGCCTGTTTACCAACCTGCGTCCGTCCTGGGTGCAGGGTGGCGAAACTACGCTTTTATCCTTGCCGAATACGATTGAAATCATTATGCTGGTTTGCGCTACGCTCATCATTATCTTTGGCCGTCCGGCGATTGAAACGATTCTTAACGGCCCTATATTTAGGGCGGGTGCGCTGGCGATGGTGTGCGCTTTTGGGCTGGCTTGGATGAGCAGCACCTTCATCAACGGACAAACCGCTTTCATTCAGGATCATGTCGCCACCATCGTAAATAGTTATCCCTGGACGCTTGCGGTGATCATGTTTGTCGTCGCCGCTTTGACGACGAGCCAAGGGGCCACGACATTGATTATGGTTCCGATCGCCATCGCCCTGCATCTGCCGCCTTATATCGTCATCGGAGCGTGGATGGCCGTTAATGCCAACTACTTTTTGCCGGTCGCGTCGCAGTGCCTTGCCGCTATTTCTTTCGATACCGCGGGAACGACCAAAATCGGTAAATTTGTATTAAATCACAGTTTCATGATACCGGGATTAATTAATACCGTGATCTCCGTCATCGTAGCTACCTTGCTTGGAAGCGCTTTATTATAACCTTGAACAAAGAAAGGGGAACCGAGGGCGTGCGAATAGCGGGAGTTGGATTCAGCTGCATGGATGTTTATGATCAATTGAACAGGATGTATCCAACCGGGAATAGTGTCGATTTTGTGATTCATATGCGCAGAATGGGAGTTCAGGCTTCCTTGGTTAGTGTTGTCGGGACGGATGCTTACGGCGACATGATGATCGACATGCTGAAAACAGAGAAGATCGATGTATCCCATCTTAGCGTGCGGCAGGGCAGTACGGCGGTTTTCAAGATGGAGCTGAATGGGAACGATCGCGTGCACAAGGAAAAAATCGAAGGCGTTATGGCGCATTTCGCCTTGAATGAGGATGACCGGCGGTTTATTGCGGAGCACGATGCACTCCACACCAACCTGTCCGGCAGGATCGAGCGGGAACTGCCTTATTTCCGGGAGCGGGGCGTCTCCATTGTGTTTGATTTCTCCACGCGAACGAAGAAGGATATTGCCGGACCGATTTTGCCGAATGTGGATTACGCATTCTTCTCCTATACGGAGGAGGACGCGTATATTACGGAATTCATCGCATGGGCGCAGGCGTTGGGGCCGCGTATCGTCATCGCGACATTAGGGGAGCGCGGCAGTCTGGCTTATGACGGCAAGACGTTGTATCGCGGTCAGATCGTGCCTGTGGAGGTTGTCAACACGGTCGGGGCGGGAGATTCCTTCTGTGCCGGCTTCATGTACGGCGAACTGCAAGGCTGGTCGATTGCGGAATCGCTGAATCATGGCGCTCGAACGGCAGCCGGGGTGGTCACCAAATTCGAACCCTACTGAAACAGTACAGACCAGAGAAGAGGTGTTTTCTTTGATTATTGATGTGCACACACATCCAATTTTCCACAAGGCAATTTGCGGGGACAAAGAGACGTTGGAATATCGAAAACGGGAGTTCGGCATATTCAAACAGTCGCCAACTCCGGTCGAGTCGGTGCTTCAGGAGATGGACTACAATGGCGTAACGCGTTCCGTGCTGCTCCCGTTAGATCTGACGACCAGAAGCGGCGGCTGGATTGTCGCGAATGAAGAGGTGCGAACGCTGGTTGATCTTGCGCCGGACCGGTTTATCGGTTTTGCCAGTGTGGATCCGTATCGCGAGGATGCGGCGGAGGCGCTGGAGTACGCGTTTGTCCATCTGAAGCTGAGCGGCCTGAAGCTTCATCCTTCAAAGCAGAAATTTTACCCCGATGATGACAGGCTGAAGCCACTCTACGAGATTTGCGTGAAATACGACAAACCGATCATGTTCCACGCGGGGATGAGCTGGGAGCCTGACGCTCCGGCCGTATATTCGCACCCGCTGCGTTTCGAGGAAGTGGCGATCGCGTATCCCGAGCTTCGCATATGCCTGGCGCATTTCGGCTGGCCATGGATTCAAGAGACGGTGATGCTGCTGCTGAAATATCCGAATGTGTTCACGGACACGTCATTGCTCTATATGGATAATGCCCTTGACTTCTATACGCAGATTTTCAAAGTGAATATGGGTCCGCTCTGGATAGAACGCAATCTGAGAGACAAGGTCATGTTCGGCACCAACACGCCCCGATTCAAGGCGAAGCGGCTTTTGCCGGCGCTTAAGGCGATGGAGTTCCGGCCGAAGACATTGCAGAAGATTCTGAGCGGCAATGCTGAGGTTTTCCTGGGAGAAAGGAGGAATGAGCGGCCTTGGTTAAATTAAAAACGCTTGTGCTCAGGTCAACGGCCGAATTTCAGATGATCAAAATTACGAGGGAGATTCAAAGTTTTGTGGAACAATGCGGCATAGTCAACGGTCTGGCGGCTGTTATCTCGGCGCATACGACTACCGGCATTATGGTCAACGAAGGACTGGAATGCGTGGAGACGGATATCGAGGAATTGCTGGAACGTTTGGCGCCCAAGGATTGGCCATACGCTCATGCGCATTTCCTGCCGTCGTACGGCGCAACGGGCAGCAATTCTCCCTCGCATCTCAAGTCGATGATTTCCGGCAACAGCTGCATGTTCGTTGTGCAGGATGGGAAGCTGGTGTCGGGCGACGCCCAGGATGTGTATTTGGCCGAATTCGACGGTCCGAAGAGCAGGAAAGTTTACATTCAGGTCATCGGAGAGTAACGGGGGAGCGCTTTATTGTAGCTGTTTGACACAAACAAAGGAGGTATTCGGACAATGATACAACTCTCGCAAGTGGCCGCCGCAAACTATCATTATAAAAGGTATTCCCTGGAGTATTTTTTGAGTTCCGCCGCACGGTTGGGATTCCGCAATATTGAATTATGGGCATCGGGTCCGCATTTCCATTTGGACTATTTTTCGCTTCAAGACGTCAAAAGTTTGCAGCAAAAAATAAAAGCACGCGGGTTGAAGGTCATCTGCCTGACCCCCGAGCAGTACGTCTATCCGGTCAGCATCAGCCATCCCGATCCGGAGTACCGCAAGCACAGCGTCGAGTTTTTTCGCCGCCATATTGAAGCCGCGTCGCTTCTCGAATGCGACCGGGTGCTGGTGACCACGGGGATTGCCTATCTGGACGCCGATGAGACGGAAGCGTGGAAATGGTGCCGGGAATCCTTGGGTGAAATCTGCAAAACGGCGGAAAAAGAAGGAGTTTACCTTCCCGTGGAGGCGTTTACCAGCTTTTCCACGCACGTGTTTAACCGGGCCGAGCATATTTCCAAGATGATCAAAGAGGTCGGAAGCCCTTATTTGAAAGGGTTGGCGGATACGGATGTGATGGCCACGACAGGCAAGGACACCATTCACGACTTCATCAAGGAACTTGGAGATGATTTAAACCATGTCCATTTTGTGGACGGTAATCCCGGAGGGCATCTGGTTCCCGGTGAAGGCCGGCTCGATATGGCGGAGGCGTTGAAGGCGCTGAACGATATCGATTATAAGGGATATCTCGGGCTGGAATTGCTGGATCGAAGATATATTTTGGACCCGGAAAAAGCGATGCGGGATTCGCTCGCGTGGTTTGAAAAGCACTTATCCTAATACCCATCTGCGGAATGCGAAAGGAATGGTAAACCGATGAAGGCGGATATATTCATTCATGAAGGCGAAGGCATCCAATGCGTGTACAAAAACGAGAAATGGCTGGTATGCATCAAAAACTGGAAACCGGATAACGATATCGACGGCATTTATCGCCTGGAAGTCCATCGCGAAACCGATGAACAATTCATTTTGGTGAAAGGCAAAGCGATCCTGCTGGCGGCGGACCGGAAGGACGGCAAGTTCGATATTGAATTGATCGAGATGGAACCGGGGAAGGTCTACAATATTCCTCAGGACACCTGGTTTTACACGATCATGCAAAAGGATACGGTAATGACGTATGTTCAAGACGCCAACACCACGAATGAAAACAGCGAATACTGCGAAATGAGCGAGGCCGAGTTGGCTTTTGTGAGAAAAAGCGCGCATGAAATATTGAATAAGTAAGAAACGCAAAAAGCCGATTCCTGGGAAGGGAATTGGCTTTTTTTAAAAAATACTGGACTATTCGTTCCGATTAATTTATACTTGTGTTGGAAAGGAGACGGTACCTTTGGGACGGATTAAAGAATTTGACCGGGAGCAAGTGCTGCGCAAAGCGATGATCGTTTTTTGGGAAAAGGGATATGAGGGAACAAGCATCCCGGATTTGCTGGAATCTATGGGACTAAGCCGATCCAGTTTGTACGAAACGTTTCAGGATAAACAGACACTTTATTATGAAGCCATCCAATGTTACAAAAAAATGTCGCAAAAAAAACGCGATCTGATGATCCATGCCCCTTCTGCGATCGACGGAATCCGCCAGTATTTTGAGCTGCATATCACAAACGCATTTGCCGAACACGGCGAAGCTTATCCGAACGGATGTCTGATTACGAACGCATCGGTTGGCCTTGAAGCCGTGGATGAGCCATTGCAGAATACGATTCGCCACAGATATGCGGAATTGGAGCGGCTGTTTTACGAGACGTTAAAGAAAGGGCAAGAGGCGGGAGAAATTGCCCCCGACAAAGATATTAACATGTTCGCGTACCTGCTGTTGAATCTCAACCATAGCATTAACGTGATGGCCAAGGTCCAAAGCGACAGCGCTAAAGTTCGCGATATGATAAACGCAGTTTTGGAGATGTTGTGAAGCTATTTTTTTTCGGTATATCGGAACGATTGTTCCTGAAAATCGGGCCCATTTACGAATACATAGGGAATGGGCAACCTGTTCTCATATTGGAACGAATATTCCAGTATTTCTGCATTATAACTTATAAAGGGGAGTGCTTTTCATGAATGTAATCGCAAAGAGCAGGTTGGAGGAGAATACCGCTTCGCCATGGATCACGCTGATTCTTGCTGTGGCCTGCGGTTTGATCGCGGCCAACCTATATTATACACAGCCTTTGGTAGAATCGATCAGTTCGGCCGTAGGGTTATCTTCGGGAGCCGCGGGTTTGATCGTCACGCTGACCCAAATCGGCTACGGGATCGGTTTGTTATTTATCGTTCCCTTGGGGGATCTGCTGGAGAACCGCAAGCTGGTGGTTACGCTGCTGATTTTGACGGCCATCGTATTGATTATCGCCGCCGAAGTCCGAAGCGCGGCGCTGTTTCTGGCCGCTTCCCTGTTGATCGGCGTCGGGTCCGTAGCGGCCCAGGTTCTGGTTCCCTACGCGGCTCATCTATCTCCCGAGGAAACGCGGGGACGTAATGTAGGCAACGTCATGAGCGGTCTGTTATTGGGGATCATGCTGGCTCGTCCGGTTTCGAGTTTGGTGGAAAATTACTTCGGCTGGCACGCGATCTTTATTTTATCCTCTGCCATGCTTTTGGTGCTGGCTCTTGTTCTGGCAAAGGTACTTCCGGCAAGACGCCCGCAAACCACCGTCAACTATCCGGCGATCCTCTCATCGATGCTGCGGTTGCTGAAGACGACGCCGATTTTGCGGCGCCGGGCGCTTTATCACGCTTTTTTGTTCGGCATGTTCAGCTTGTTCTGGACCACGGTTCCGCTCGTTTTAACGAGTCCGGTGTTTCACTTTTCTTCAACAGGGGTTGCCCTGTTCGCTTTGGCGGGGGTATCCGGCGCGGCGGCGGCGCCTATCGCGGGGCGTCTGGCGGATAAGGGCCTGCTCCGTGCGGCCACCGGATTGTCCATCGTGCTGGTGATTCTTTCCGGACTGTTGCCGATGCTGTTCGCCGGCGGTTCGATTCTCTCTATTGTTATCCTGGTGGCTGCCGCCATCCTTTTGGACATGGGCGTGTCCGCCAACATGGTACTCGGACAGCGCGCCATCTTCGCTTTGGGAGCGGAGGTCCGCAGCCGGCTGAACGGTCTCTATATGGCGATCTTTTTTGCCGGCGGTGCCATCGGTTCCGCGGTCGGGGGATGGGCTTACGCTATGGGCGGCTGGCAGGCGGCGCTGTGGGTGGGCGTTCTGTTTCCGGTATTCGCTTTGCTGTACTTTTTTACGGAAAAAAGGGGAGTGCGCGGCTGAGCGCTTTTCCCCACAATAGAGCTGAACGCGGCTGGAATGGGTACTTCATGCGTGCGGAGGCTGCGGAGGTTGCGGAATAGCGGTAAAAAAGGGCCCTATTGTCGGCAAAGAAGTGAGTTCATCCCCAATAGAGGAATTTTTTACCGCTATTATTGGTGAGCTGGGGCGAAAAGGGGCGTTTTCCCACCCTGGCAATAAAATAGGACCCAAAAGTTCCGCTATTTGGTGGGCAAGGGGGAAAGCCGCCAAGTTAGCGCCATAAATTACCCTATTTTCGGCAAGTCGGAGTCTGGAGCCCCAGGAGGCCACTCACTTCACCTTCAAAGGACTGCCAAAGCTAATATTCTCTGACTGTCTTCAATTACTGACTATCTTTCGTTACCAGCTTAATCTCGACCGGCACATATTTTTCCACGGACTTGCCGCTGAGGATATTGGCTGCGGTCTGAACCGCTTTCTGCCCGATCAGGTCGAATTGCTGCGCGATTGTAGCGGAAAGTTTGCCCTCCTTGATCGCTTTAAGCGCGTCCGCGCTTCCGTCGAAGCCGATAACCACGATATTTTTGTCAGCTTTTACGTTGAATTTTTGCCGAAGCGCTCGAGTTCGATGAAGACAAGTTATGTAAGGATTGAAGAGGGGAAATTTGTTCAAAATGAATGGGTTCCTGGCCGTGTTCACAACGGTGACGAAGGAGTTTACCATATCAAGATCGGAAACAATCCGGCCGCGTTGCGAATAGAGTTGTATCAATATAAATAAGCTTGTTTACAAACCGAGGTATCTTATCTGTTGAGATACCTCGGTTTTCGCTTGATTTTCGCATGCTTATGAATTCGATAATTTTCTAACTTATTAAAGAAAAGCTAAAGTAATTGTAGTTTTTCAAGATACCCGCCCTATTTCCGCAATTATATAATTTGAAATGTAAGCGCTAATATTTTTTAGAAAACTGCTTTAACCAATACAAAGGGGGAAGTAAAGATGAGGAAATTTGTAACGCTGGCATTAGTTCTTGCTCTGTCTGCCTTAACTGCTTGTTCAAACAATGCTAAAGGAACGAATGATGCCAAGGGTGCCGGCAATGCTGCAGAAGAAATCCTGACTATTGTTTGGCAGTATCCGACGCCGGGAAATCTGGGATCAGGCTTCCAGGAAGTTGAAGACGCTCTCAATGCCATGCTGGAAAAAGATGTTGGAGCACGTGTGAAATTTGAACCGGTTGGATTAAATGAGTCCGCCAAAAAAGCCTCTCTTGCCGTAGCCAGTGGAGAACAGCTTGACATTATGCTGACTGCTTTTACTAGTTTGGGGCCGTCGGTAGACAGCGGAATGATTATTCCTTTGGATGAGCTGCTTGATCAGCACGGAAAGGATATTAAAGAACAGGCAGGAGTGTTACTGCAGGGCGCCAGTTATGATTCAAAAATCTACGGTGTCCCCCCGGTGTACATTAAAGGTAATACCTATGGTTATCTGGCAAGAACAGATCTCTTGAAGAAATACGGCATTACCATTGATCCTGACAAAAAGTACACATTGGACGATTTGGATCAAATATTTGCGAAAATTAAAGCGGGGGAAGGTAAAGATTTCTATATGACCATCCCCTGGAATACTACGCAAGATCCATTAAATAGTTCTTACATGGAATACGACAAAATCGGCGGATCGCTTGCGACCGGAGTACTGATGTTGAATCGTGGATTTGACGATACGACCGTTACCAATCTTTTTGCTACTGACGAATACGCAAGTTATGCGAATAAAATGTATGACTGGGCACAAAAAGGATACATTTCCTCGGATGCTGCGATTACAAAGCAATCACCGGATTCACTGCTTTTAACCAAAAAATATTTAGGGATGTTCTATTGGAATGACCGGTTATCGGCTAGTGAATATGGTGCATCTGCGGGTATGGAATTTACCGGAATTCCCATGCTCGATCCATATGTCGCGAACAATGGCGGTCAAAATATTATGTGGAACATCACGAAGGCGTCAAAAGATCCTGCCAAAGCCATGGAAGTGCTGAATTATATTTATAAAAATAAAGCAGCGGCGTGGTTACTCCAGTTTGGCATCGAAGGAAAATCATATAAAGTGGTGGAACAGTCGGACAAAGGCACTTTAATTGAGTATTTGGACAAAGACACCTCTAAACTTCCTTATTATCAACCCTATGGTATTTATGGCAACCGCTTGGAGTGGCCAGTTGTGGCTCCTGCACCGATTGATAAGAACAAAATTCTGAAAGAGGATGATGATCGCATCCCTGAATCGAGGTACTCGCCGGCTTTAGGGTATAGTTTTGTTCAGACCAATGTATCGTCGGAAATCGCCGCCGTTTCAACGGTGATAGAACAGTTTACCCCAGCTATAAATAGTGGAGCTTTGGATCCGGCGAAGGCGATGCCTGAGTTCTTGTCTGCACTGAAAGCGGCAGGGATGGATAAGATTATCCAAGAAAATCAGACACAACTGGATAAGTGGCTGCAAAGTAACAAGCAGTAACATTAAAGTGCGAGTTCAAAAAGTCGGGTTTCTGCTTCGTCTTGGGAAGACGACTTTTTGAACAACCTCTTAAAGAGGGCTGCCGGAAGGCGGCCCTATCGCTTGCAGAAAGGGGATTTGTATGGCGGCTAATGGAATCAAGCAGCTTGCGGTTAAAGAAAAAAAGAAGAAACGTTGGAAACAGTTTATTCCGGTCTATGTGATGATTTTGCCGGGGCTTCTTTATCTTTTAATAAATAACTATATCCCGATGTTTGGAGTCATTATTGCTTTTAAAAAATTGAACTTTTCAGAGGGCATTTTCGGAAGCCCCTGGAGCGGACTCAACAATTTCAAATTTCTATTTGCCACAAATGATGCCTGGGTCATTACAAGGAATACCATTCTTTATAATGTCGCCTTTTTCATTGTTGGCACCATTGCCGCAATAGCCATGGCCATTTTGATTAATGAGATCCGCAGCAAGTTTGCTTCAAAAGCGTATCAAAGTGTAACCTTGCTTCCGTATTTAATGAGTTGGGTGGTTGTAAGTTATCTTGGATACGCTTTTTTGTCTTCGGAAACGGGCTTAATTAATAACTCGATCCTGGAGCCTTTAGGCAAAGACCCGATAAACTGGTATATGGATAAGACATACTGGCCGTTGATTCTGATTCTTGTTAATACCTGGAAAGGTATTGGGTACAGCATGATTATTTATCTGGCGAGCATTGTCGGAATCAGCCAGGACTATTATGAAGCCGCAACGATTGACGGTGCGAGCAAATGGAAACAGATTAAGCATATTACCATACCGCTTCTGAAGCCTACGTTTATTACACTATTTATACTCAGTGTCGGTCAAATATTCCGGTCTGACTTTGGTCTATTTTATCAGATGCCCCAAAACAGCGGAGCGCTCTACTCTGTAACGAGAACCTTGGATGTTTATGTGTATCAGGCCTTGTTGCGCAATAGCGATTACGGGATGTCCAGTGCAGCCAGTTTCTATCAATCGATCGTAGGATTTATTCTTATTTTAGCCGCAAATTTCTTTATTAAGAAATATAACCGTGACAATGCGTTGTTTTAAGGGGGAAGGGGATAAATATGAGAACGCGAGAGGCTAGAATAACGCAAATTATCGCCCACCTGGTTTGCGGCATCATTGCACTGTGTGCGATACTGCCATTTTTGCTGTTAATGATCTCTTCATTTACTGCGGAAGCATGGGCTACTGAACATGGATATTCCTTTTTTCCCGGAAAGCTAAGTTTGGAAGCCTATAAATATATTGCAGTGCAGTGGGGGACGATCGGGAAAGCTTATTTTATGACGCTGGTTGTAACATTCATTGGGACCATTGCCAGTGTTTTCATTACGACTCTATTTGCCTATGGTTTATCCCAATCCCATATACCGGGGATGAAAATCGTTAACTTCATTCTGATATTCACCATGCTGTTCAATGGAGGTTTGGTTGCAACCTATTACACGTACGTTCATTACCTGGATTTTAAAGACACGATATGGGCACTGTTGATTCCGACTCTTCTGATGAATGCGTTTAATGTAATTCTGGTTAAGAATTACATTTCATATAGTATTCCCGGAGCGTTAAAAGAAGCGGCCACGATTGATGGTGCCAGTGAATTCAGAATATTCGCCAAAATCATCATGCCGCTAAGTTTGCCGATTATTGCCACGATTGGATTAATGACCGGTCTGTCTTATTGGAATGACTGGCAAAACGGGATGTATTATTTGTCGGGCCGTGACGGGGCTTCCTTATATACGATTCAAATCATTTTGAACAATATCAACGAAAATATCCAAGTCCTGCTGCAAAATGCTTCCAAAGCCCAGTCTATCGGCGCTAAAGTATCGGAGCTGCCTTCAACGACGATAAGAATGGCCATTGCAGCAATTGGGATTTTGCCTATCCTGGTGTTGTATCCTTTCTTCCAAAGATACTTTGTAAAAGGGATTACATTAGGGGGAGTAAAAGAATAGTAAGTCGAGTTAAAGTGTGAGTTCAAAAAGACGACTTTTTGAACAACCTATTAAATGGATTCGGAAGGAACGATGAAAATGGAATATAACTCAATTAGACCCGGACAGGTATGGCTGGATACCGAAGGAAAACGTATTCAGGCACATGGGGGATCTGTTATTGCGGTGGGAGATACCTTCTACTGGTACGGTGAAAATAAAGAAAAAACGAAACCCGGAAGCGGAATCTGGCATTGGGGAGTTCGATGCTATGCTTCTAAAGACTTATACAACTGGGAAGACAAGGGGATCATTATTCCTCCGGATGAGAAAGATGAGTCTTCTCCTTTGCATCCTGCTCAATATATGGACAGGCCGCATATTATTTTTAATCAAAAGACAGGAAAATTTGTATGCTGGATCAAGGTTATGAAAAGGGATGGGACGCAAAAATCCACGGTTTTGACGGCCGAACATATTCTGGGGCCTTATACGATGGTGCAAAGTGATCTTCGCCCGTTGAATATGAGTGCGGGAGATTTCGATTTAGTCGTGGGACCCGACGGTAAGGCCTACTATTATTTCGAAAGAGTTCACAGTGAGCTTATTTGTGCGGATCTGACGGAGGACTACACGGATGTGACAGGATATTATTCCACGCATTTTCCTAATGCTCAGCCGCCATATGTACGTGAAGCCCCAGCCTACTTCTTTAGGAAGGGACGGCATTATATATTTACGTCCGGGACAACCGGATATCACCCGAACCCTTCGGAGGTAGCGTTAGCGAAATCCTTCCATGGTCCGTGGGAGGTTCTGGGTGATCCGCACCCGTGTGATATCTCGAGAACTTCTTATAACTCGCAGATTACTTCTGTATTTAGACATCCATTTAAGAAAGATTTGTACATTGCTTTAGCTGACCGATGGATGCCAAACCTTCCTGATTTAGCGGGGGAAGACCACGCAAACGGAAAGGGCTATCAAAAAGCTGCGGAGATATATAGAAGAATGTTTGAACCGGATACCGATTTTGTTATGGATGAGGTCCATTATTCATGTGACATGAATATCGATACATCGGTCGCAGATTACGTATGGCTGCCGGTCCGATTTGATGGAGAGATGGCTTATTTAGACTGGAAAGAGGAATGGAGAGTTGAGGATTATGAATAAGTTTGTTAATGCAAAATTTATGAACGCTTCGCTTCCGGCTGAAGAACGTGCGGATGACTTATTAAAAAGAATGAGCATTGAAGAAAAAATGGGCCAAATTGTCGGCTATATGCCGGATAAAGGGTCGATTGAAAAGCTGGAGCAGGGCTTTCCTCAGGGCGCAGGGGAAGTCGTCATGTTATTCGCGGGCGGATTGGAGAACAAGGAGTCCGTAGTTGAAAAGGTTACACATATCCAGCATAAAATTATGGAATTAAGCGATCACAACATTCCCGCTATTTTTCATGTGGAGACATTAACAGGGGCTATGCTTCCTGAAGCAACAAGCTTCCCCACGGGAATCGGCCAAGCCTCTACCTGGAACCCTGGGCTTCAGAAGGAACTGGCCGGCATTATTCGCGATCAGGCCCGGGCCGTCGGCGTTTCGCATGCGTTCGCTCCGGTGCTGGATATTAACCGCGATCCTCGATTCGGACGTCAAGGCGAAACGTATGGGGAAGATCCGGCATTGGCGGCGGCAATGGGAACGGCTTATGTGTCGGGCTTGCAAAACGATGGCGACCTCAAAGAAGGGATGCTGGCATGCGCCAAACATTTTATCGGCTACCATATGACCCAGGGAGGTATTCATGCTGCGTCAACGCCGGTTCCGCCAAGAATGCTCCGAGAGGTATACGCGAAACCCTTCCAGGCGGTTATAACGCTTGCCGACATGAAATCGATCATGAATACGTACAGCTCCATCGATGGCGAGCCTGTAGCCGGTTCCCGCAAGTACCTCACCGAATTTCTGCGCGGGGAAATGGGCTTTGACGGCTTGATCGTATCCGACTACGTCTCCATCTCGGAGATTCATTCGAGGCATCGGGTTGCCGAGACCTTAACGGATGCCGGTGAAATGTCCTTGAAGGCCGGCATGGAAGTGGAATTGCCTGCGAAAGACTGCTATAACGACGAGTTAATGCAGCGTATTCGGAACGGGAAGATCCCCATGGAGGTTCTCGATCAAGCTGTCCGCCGCGTATTGATCGCGAAGTTTGAATTGGGCTTGTTCGAGAATCCTTATCCGATGCCGAGCGCTGCCGTGGAACGGATTTATGCAGATCCCAATAACAAAGCAACCAGCTTGGAAGCAGCGCGGCAATCGATCGTTCTGCTGAAGAATAATGGCCTGCTTCCGTTGCAAAAGAACGCGCAAAAGAAAATCGCCGTTATTGGCCACCATGCGGCATCCACGAGATCATTGTTCGGCGGCTATTCGTATACGAGTTTGTTCGATGCCATGCACAATGTCGGGAACACGATGGCGGGCGTGGACTTTGAGAAAATTTCTAATCTGAACGCGAGCGAATTCGGTGTGGCTAAGGATCACTACACGTATCCCGGAAGTATTGTGCAAGTCGAAAGCCCAAAAACGGAGGAACTCGTCAGAAAACATTATCCGACATGTCATCATCTGCTCGAACAAATCATACTGGAATGCCCGGATGCCGAAGTGACTTACGCTTATGGTTACGCCTATGCCGGGAACGATACGTCCATGCATGCTGAGGCATTGGCGGTGGCGGCAGAAGCGGATGTGGTCATCCTTACTCTGGGCGGGAAGCATGGCTGGGGTATGTTCAGCACAACGGGCGAAGGGATCGATACGACGAATATTGGGCTTCCGGAATGCCAGGAAAGCTTCATCCGGAAATTGGCGGCTTTGCAGAAGCCGACGGTCGCCGTTCATTTTGACGGCAGACCGATATCGAGCGACATGGCCGACGGGCACATCGACGCTATTCTCGAAGCCTGGAATCCGGGGCAATACGGGGCGAAAGCCGTGACGGATATTTTATTCGGCGATTATAATCCGGCCGGAAGATTGCCCGTTTCGATTGCTTACAACGCCGGACAAGTGCCTCTTTTCTATAATCACGATCAAGGATCAAGCTACCATGTCGGCACAATGAACGATTATACGAGTTATCTGGATTGCCCTCGCGAGCCCCGGTATTATTTTGGGCATGGCTTATCGTACACTTCCTTCCGTTATTCGCACCTGACGGCCAGCAAGGAAGCGTATGAGCCTACTGAGCAAGTTATTGTCACGATCGACGTCACGAATACGGGCGAGGTATTCGGCGAGGAAGTCGTGCAGCTCTACATTCGCGACAAATATGCGAGTGTCGTACGTCCTGTACAAGAACTGGCCGGTTTCGTTAGAGTCCCGTTGAAACCGAACGAGACGAGAACGGTTCAATTCCGTATGGAGCCGAGTCAATTTGCTTTCCTGGATACCGACATGGCGTGGAAAATCGAAGCAGGGGAAATCGAGGTTATGGTTGGCGCTTCTTCCCATGACATCCGGGCGAAAGGCTCTTTCCGGATTTGCTCCGACTTGTTCATTGACGGAAAAACAAGAGGTTTTTACGCGGATGTGGAGGTGTCATAGCGACAAGCATACCGGTTTCCAAGCAGGTCGGCCTTTTGGGTTGACCTGCTTGTAGTCCCAAGATGCATGATACTCGATTTGTTTTTTTATCTGGGTACCTTATAATGAGGGGGAATTGGTATCGGAAACAAGGTTACCGGGAGGACACCATGAATTTAACAAAAGTGAGAACTGCGATTTCCGTTTGCTTGATGTTACTATTATGCGCATGTGCCGGCAACCCGACAAATTCATCGGAACTTACGGACAGACCCGTACCGGAAACCGGCAGCCCGTCTGAGCAAAGAATAAAATTGACGCTAATGATCGCCAGCGCGGAAGACGCAAACGCCAAGCTTGAAGAAGAACTGGTGTCAAAGCACTTCGCAGATCAATATGATATTACCTTTAAAATATGGGAAGCAGCCTATGCGGAAAGAGAAATCAAAACGTCTGTCGCTTCGGGAGAAGCGCTTGATCTTGTAATGTATTGGCCCACCCAAATGAAAAATTTGGTTAACGGAAATCTGGCACTGGATCTCACCCCCTACCTTGAAGCTAATAACGGCGAATGGAAAACGTCCTTCCTCGACGGGGCATTGAATACCGGAACCTACAATGGAAGGGTATATGCGGTGCCGAGTACCCCGGTCTATCCGGTATTGGAAGTGAATAAAGACATTCTTGATCAAGTGGGAGTGGATCTTCCGGATGGCCCTATGAGCTGGGCTGAATTTAAGAATATACTGTCAATCATTAAGGAAAAGGCGGGGATCGCCCCTCTGGGGCTGCAAAAAGATTGGGCTTCTTGGACGGTAAGAGAGTTGTTCTACTCGGTTTGGCCGGATGAGCAAAAATTACTTGCATGGTCTAAAGGCCAAATTGCTTTTACCGATCCAACGATTGTGAATGTGTTTAATGAAGTCAAGGAATTGTATGATAAAGAGTATGTGTATCCGGGCAAAGGGGCTTTGACGACGACTTTGGATCAAGTCAATACCGCTTTTCAAAGCGGCAAGATAGCCATTAAGGCAGACCTCAACAGCCTTGTCAAACAATCCATCAAAGACTCCGGATTAAGGAATGTTGAAATTATAAGCTGGCCTCATATGGGAACTCGGACAAAAGTGTTGGGCGGTTACAACGGCTATATGATTCCAATCAATGCCAAGCATCCGGCAGCATCGGTTGAAGTCCTCAAATATTTGACGAGCGCTGAAGTGCTTCAACATCGGGTGAACAGCGGGGCGCCAGTCATGGTAAAAGGTGTGATAGCGGATGACCCCCATTTCGCTGAATATTCCAAAGACATTGGAAAAATGTATAAAGAGCCAGAAATGTTGTCGCTTTCACCATCAATAGCTGATTATATGGGCAATAACATGCCGGCAAACTTTTTATTTTATGGCATGGATGCTTTGAAAGAGTTGGACATGCTTAGACAAGAGGCTATCCAGCATGACTGATAGAGGTTGTTCAAAAAGTCGACTTTTTGAACACGCACTAATGCCATTGGAGCGTGATAAGTATTATCAAGTTTAAGGACTTATCATTGAGGTTGAAACTGTACTCCTGCATCATGATATTTATTATCCTTCCCTTAATTTTGGTGGGATTGTATTTGAATTATCAATTCGCCAGCTTAACGCAAAGAAGAACCTATGATACAGTACTCGAGACTTTAAAGCAAACCCGCCAAAACTTTGAATCCATCGTGGCCGATACGAACGATAAATCAAAGCGAATATTGTCCAACGAACTTGTTCAAGATTTCGCCAGCGGAAAATACAATAAATTAACGGATTACGACAAAATTTATTGGAACATCAACAATTGGCTGGAGGATATACTGGGTTCCCAAAAATACTATAAGTCAATAAGCTTATATTCAAGCCAAGAGCTTGTCTTCCAAAAAGGGATGCAGGTCCCGGAGATGGATCCGGCCGTGAGGGAACGTGCTATGAGTCTTCAAGGAAGAGCCTTTTGGGTAACCGCGCCCGGAGAAATTGCCTATTACAGAGGGATCATGGATCTGAACATGTATGGAAGAATGATCGGGATCGAAAGATTCAATTTGGATGAAGAAAACCTGTATCGGATATTCAGCAATCTGCAGTCTAATGCCGGCGCTCAAATTTTTCTATTGGATTCCAAGGGGCTTGTCTTATCTTCTACGGAAAGAAATTTGGTCGGAAGCAAACTGGATCATGTGGCGAATATTCAAGAAATTTTTAGTACAAACGAAGGCTACCTGGAAACGACGATCGATGATGACAAAAAAGTGGCTTTTTATTATACGATCGAGGAACCTGATTGGAAATTAGTGCAAATCATTCCGGAAAAATCGTTTTCTACGTTAAGGAGAACGATTAATTTAATTTTACTTATCGCCATCCTGCTGTGTCTTTTTTTTGGCGTGCTGTTCTCTTTTGTACAGCACAAATATTTACTTAAACCTCTGCAGCTATTACGGAGAGAAATGATGAAGCTGAAAAGCGGAAATTTCAATATTGCTTTGACGATAGATTCCAAAGATGAAATTGGTGAGATTAGCAATGGTTTCCTACGGATGGTTCATCAACTGAAAGAAACGATAAATGACGTATATGTTGGAAGAATTAAGCAGAGGGAGGCAGAAATCAAGGCATTGGAGGCGCAAATCAACCCTCATTTCTTATACAACACCTTAGACTCGATCCATTGGCTTGCCTTAAAGCAGAAAAATTATGATGTAAGCGAGCAGATCGAAGCGCTCGCCGAATTATTCAAGCATGTTCTCAATAAGGGAGAACCTTTTGTCACCATTCGTCAAGAAGTCGATTTTTTAGAAAATTACATGCTTATTCAGAAACGAAAATACGGTCAAAGGATCAAGCTCCGTATCCATGTGGATCCTGCCTTGATGAATTATAAAATGCCTAAATTAGTTTTGCAGCCTTTAGTGGAGAACGCGATCGTGCATGGGCTGGAACAGGTTATTGATGGGGGCATAATAGAAGTTAGTGCAACAAGAGCGGAGCAGGGAATTCGTTTCATCGTTATCGATAATGGCCTGGGGACGGATGAAACCAAAATTCATCAAATGATGACCCAAGAAGGAGAAACGAAAAACGTATTTGCCTTAAAAAACATAGATGATCGGATCAAGATCAGTTACGGACCGGAATATGGCCTTCATTTCACCAGCAAGCACGGGGGCGGCACTAGAGTTGAAGTGTACATTCCTCTTATTGAATAAAAAATGGGAGGTGATTCTAAATGAAGCTGTTAATTGTGGATGATGATGATCAGATTAGAACAGGCATAGAGCAGGGAATCGACTGGCATGCCTTGGATATCGAGATCGTGATCACGGCTTCCAATGGAGTTGAGGCCCTGCAAAAATTTACGGACATGTTGCCGGAGATCGTGCTGACGGATGTGAGAATGCCCGGAATGGACGGACTTACGCTTCTGAAGCAAATGAAGAGGATTAGACCGCAAACCAAGGTGATCATATTAAGCGGATATAACGATTTTGAATACCTCAAGAGAGCCATTCAACTGGATGCTGTAGATTATGAAATGAAGCCTATTCGGGCACGGAGTCTAGTCGCATTGATCAAGAGGGTCAAAGAGGAGATTATCCGGGAACAAATGACGGAACAAGAGTTTAATAAATATCTCGAGTCCTATAAAGCCAGTTTCAGCTCTGAACTGCTTGCGGGCAATATAACGGACCGTTTGATCATTCTGGAAGGTTTGCAGCAACATTATGGGTTTGACGCAGCGGGGGGGCTTATTTGTGTAGCCGCTCGGATTGACGAAGACTGGAATACGAATATCGAATCAGTAACAGCCACAGCGGAGATGCTCTGCCGTCTCTTTGAATCCAGTGAACTGGCTGAAAAAGGAATCTGCTTAAGATCTAAAGAAGGCAGCCTTGTATTTTTGCTCAAATCCGAGACGCCGTCCTTTTTGTACTCCCGGCAATGGGTAAGTGAATTGTTGAATCAGTTGCGTGCTTGGAACCGTGAATTGCAATCCCAGGGTAAGCTTTCATTTTCGGCTGGAATAAGCAGTTACGGCCATGTGTCGGAATTTATAGAGATGTATAACGAGGCCAATCAAGCTTTATCTTTAAGGCTGTACGAAGGTAAGGGTTCTATACATGTAAAAGATGAAACGATGGAATTCGCAGATGAAACGATAGCTGGTTTGCTGGATCATGCGAAATTTAAAGCACAGTTGCTTCAAGGGGATTTGGCTTCTCTGGTTGATGTGGTTGAAAATGAATTTGCACAGCTTAAGCTGGAACGTAAATATAGTAGAAAGAGCATCTCCACGTATACAAAGAACTTGCTTCAGTTTTTTATGGTCATGATAAGAAACGCTCCCAGTGATGTAGTCGAATATATCCATAAAAATATCGCCGTGATCGACGAAAGGTCGGAGGCTTTGGCCATGGATGATTTTAAGCAGATCGTTGTGTCCACATTTGAGAAGATGAGCATGCGGTTATCGAGAGAACTAAGTCCTGTTATGACACGTGCGGATGCGTTTATTCGCAAGAACTATACACAGGAGCTTACAGTCGAGAAGCTTTCCGAGCATGTGGGAATGACGCCCAATTATTTTAGTCATCGGTTTAAACGTGAATTTGGCGTTTCCTTTAAAGAATATGTAAACCGGTTAAGGATTGCTCAAGCGAAAGAGCTGATTATTCATACCAATGAACTTTTGTACGTCATCGGTGAGAAAGTTGGTTTTTCGGATTACATGTATTTTACGCAGGTATTTAAAAAAATGGAAGGTTGTTCGCCAGCGGTATTGAGGAAACAACCGAAACATTAAATTGCTGAAAAGCTGCCTTGCTCTATTCCAAAAATGAAAGCGTGCTCATTTGATTCTAATCGATTTCAGGGTGATGGTTTAACCTTGCGAAAACACCTCACGATATTGTTTCGGGGTGGTGCCAATTTTTTTCTTAAACAGCCGGTGAAAAAATTTTAAGTCGGCATATCCGACCGCAGCGGCAACCTCCCCTACGCTGCTACGGCCTCCGGTCAGCAAACGGCACGCGGCGTCCATGCGGATGCTTTGCAGGTAGTTGGTAAAGTTCATGCCAGTCTGACGCTGGAACAGGCGACTGAATTGCCGCTCGCTAAGATTCGCTTTGGCGGCGAGTTCGCCAAGCTTAAGCTCGGTGGCGTAATTGCGGTCAATATAGGCGATGGCTTCGTCGACGGTCAGCCATTGCGGCCGGTCCCCGTTAGAAGTGCCGAGCTGCAGGCGGTGCCGGTACAAACCTGTCAATATCCGCACCACGAGGGAAGCGAGCACAGCCAAATATCCCGGCGGTTTTGCCGAGAATTCACGATACATCTCGCGAAACATAGCATGGTACTCTCCGGTGGCATCTTTCATCGAGAACCAAGGCAAGCGCTCATCGGCAAATAGTTCACAAATGTCCGAAGCCTCGGGGAAACCAGCCCGAAGTTCCGTTAAATACCACACTGGAAACAAACAGTTATAAACGATAAGGGGGCGGTCTTTCTTCAGCGTCTTCGGCCGAAACACATGGCTGCGTCCAACCGGAATGAAAAACAATGTCCCATGTTCCACGGGAACGGCTTCACCGGCGATATAGTGGACGCCCGCTCCTTCGCTGACGTACGTAATCTCGATAAATTCATGGGAATGCTCGGTCAATTCGAACGTTTCGGAAGCCCGGTTCACAAAAATCGGCACACCCGGCTCGAAAAAGCTCTCTCCTGACATCACATAAGAGCTGCGTTTGACACTCATGCTTTATGCTGCCCCTCTCTCATGGTTTGTTCGGTCTGGCTCCATCATACGAAACCGGTTGTAAAATGTCTAGATCCACCTATAAAAATGTCGGAAACATCCCCTGATTGAGATGGCCCCGCCCCGTACAATAGACGTAATGATGCCACCTGTCAAGGTAAAGGATCAATAAATAAAAAGGAGCGACAACATGACACATTTTACAGTTTCCGACCTTAGCGTCAATTATCGAAAAAATCCCGTGGGAATCGACGATTTGAGGCCCCGGCTCAGTTGGCGGATCAGCGCGGAAACCAGAGGTTTTGTGCAAAACGCCTATCAGGTCCAAGTGGCTTACGATCCCGAATTTGGATCGGAAATCGTCTGGGACTCCGAAAAAGTGAAGTCGGATCGTAGTGTTCATATTGAATATCAAGGTCCGGCCTTACAATCCCGTACCCGATATTATTTCAGAGTGCGCGTGTGGGACCGCCAAGGGAATGTATCGGCATGGAGCGAATCCGGTTGCTGGGAAATCGCATTTTTGTCGGCCGAAGAATGGCAGGCAAGCTGGATCACGGCGCCGCCGCGCCGCGATGAATCGAGTGACGAACCATGCGATTATATGCGCACGAACTTTACCCTGCCGGACAATGTGGTTTCAGCGCGGGTATACGCGACCTCGCTCGGCTTGTATCGGCTGTATGTCAACGGCGCTCCGGCGGATGACACGCTGTTTGGCCCCGGCTGGACCAGCTATAACAAACGGCTCCAGTATCAAACCTATGACGTGACGTCACTCCTCTCCGCAGGCGAAAACGTGCTTGGCTGCCTTCTGGGAAACGGGTGGTATAAAGGGGATTTGGCCTGGGAAGGTAAAAAGGAGCACTTCGGCAAAACTCGCGCCGCGCTGATCCAGTTGCATGTTACGTTGTCCGACGGCTCCGAACGGATCATCGTTTCGGACGGGAACTGGCGTGTTTCGTCAGGACCGCTTCGGATGTCGGAATTGTATCATGGCGAAACCTACGACGCCAGACTCGAGATGGACGGATGGTCTTCGCCCGGATTTGCGGATCAGGATTGGGCAAAGGCGATGATTGCGAATCCTCCGGAATCCGCATTAGTTGCCCAAGAAAACGAGCCGGCCAGGATTATCGAAACCATTAAGCCTGCCGTGGCCCTGACAACGCCCAAAGGCGAGACCGTGCTCGACATGGGCCAGAACATGGTCGGGTGGATGAGGTTTACGGTGCGCGCCGAAGCCGGAACGGTCGTTACTTTGCAGCATGCGGAGGTTTTGGACCGCGATGGGAATTTTTATACCGGAAATCTGCGCTCGGCCAAGCAGACGATTACTTATATATGCCGGGGCGGCGAAGCGGAAACGTTCGAACCGCACTTATCCTTCCAAGGATTTCGCTATGTGAAAGTGACCGGTGTACCGCAAGCTCAATTGCTGGAGCAATTCATCGGCTGCGTCATTCATACCGACTTAGAGCCAACCGGCCGCTTCCGCTGCTCGGATGAACTGGTGAATCAACTTCAGCACAACATCTTATGGGGACAGAAAGGCAATTTCCTCGATATCCCAACAGACTGCCCGCAGCGCGACGAAAGATTGGGCTGGACGGGAGACGCGCAAGTCTTTATTCGCACCGCCGCTTTTAATATGAATGTCGTTCCGTTTTTTGAAAAATGGCTGAAAGATTTGGCCGCAGATCAAGAGGCGGACGGACGCGTTCCGCATGTCATTCCCGACGTGCCGATTGCCGGATACGGATCTGCCGCTTGGGGGGACGCCGCCGTCATTTGTCCTTGGACGTTGTATCAGTGTTATGGGGATATTCGCGCTCTGGAAACGCAATACCCGAGCATGAAAGGTTGGGTGGAGTACATTCGGGCACAAGGTGAAGACGAGTTTCTGTGGAATACCGGATTTCACTTCGGAGATTGGCTTGGCTTGGATGCCAAAGAGAACAGCTACATCGGGGCGACGCCGAAGGATTTGATCGCTACCGCGTTCTACGCCTATTCGACAGAGTTGCTGGCCAAAACCGCCGCCGTACTGGGTAAAGCTGAAGACGAGAAAGAATATGGGATCCTGCACGGGAATATAGTTCTGGCATTCCGCAAGGAGTTCGTCACGCCGAATGGACGGGTAGCATCTCCAACGCAAACCGCCTACGTTTTGGCTCTCATGTTCGATTTATTGGCGGAACAGGATCGTCCGCGCACGGCCAAGATGTTAGCCGAGCATATCGAAGAAAACGGAGTACACCTGACGACGGGGTTCGTCGGTACACCATACCTGTGCCTGGTCCTTTCGCGGTTCGGTTATACCGATCTGGCGTACCGGCTGGTACTGCAGAAAGAATATCCATCCTGGTTGTATTCCGTGATCCAAGGGGCGACCACGATCTGGGAACACTGGGACGGCATCAAACAGGACGGCTCGTTCTGGAGCGACGATATGAACTCTTACAACCATTACGCTTATGGCGCCATCGGGGATTGGCTCTACCGCGTTGTCGGCGGCATCGATTTGCTCGAGCCGGGCTACAAGAAAATCCGAATCGAGCCGCAGATCGGCGAGCAGTTCTCATGGGCAGAAACCTCCCTTGACTCCGTATACGGAACCATAAAGGTAGCTTGGAGCAAACGGAATGATGGTTCGGTTAAAATGGATGTGGTGATCCCTTCAAATACTACAGCAGAAGTAATCATTCCAGCGAATCAAGGCGATGATCTTCTAGAGAATGGGAAGCGACTAGACCAAATGACCGAACTGCTTGGGATGGAGCAAACTGCCCAAGGTTATATGCTTCTGCTAGGGTCCGGAAACTATAGCTTTACGTTTTAGTGGATTTCACGGCTTTCCTGAAATAAGGAGAGCTTTTTTTATTCAATAAATACTTGACTCTCCCCTTTAGGGGAGACATTAAACTCAATGTGTAAGCGGATCAATTAAAAGGGAGGAAAGCAAAATGAACTTGGATATCAGAGACGTTAGAAGCGAGGATATCGAACCTATTAAATCGATCATTTCCAATACGTGGAACGCGAAGAGGTTTATCGAAGATGAAGACGTAATAAATGCAGCAGTTACATTGATGTTCATAAGTCCAATTTTGAACAAAAGCACTTTTGGAAGAGTAGCTACTTTAGATGGAGAAGTCATTGGTGTAATTTTTGGTTCAAGAGTTGGTGAAACAACATCTTATAGATTGCTGCAAGAAGATTATACAAGTGAATTGCTGCAACTTTTAAATCTGAATGTATAATAGCGATAACCGTTATCGGGATTAGTGTATGCAGGTATTAACAAGCCAATATCATGATAATAACGTAAGGCTTTTATCGTGACATTTTTTAATCTGGAGACTTCCCCAATTGAAAAATACTTTTTATTATCCATAATTCCTCCAATAAGCCTGCAAATTACTATTTTTGGCTAAAGGCGATTTTTAAACCTATAAGTGTGAACAGAGACCCCTGGATGATGTTAATCCTTTTAGATAATGATTTATTTTTGCGCAGGAAATAACCTACTTTTCCAGCAAATATACTTATTAGCATAAAAATCACTAAAGATTGGACTAGAAATAAGATTCCATAAACAAGCATTTGCATGGAAACATTGCCATTTTCATAATGAATAAACTGCGGGAAAAATGCCAAGAAAAACAAAGAAACCTTTGGGTTCAAAACATTCATTATTACTCCTTTTTTGTATAAGGATTTGTAGTCTAAGGAGTCCTCGCTGTTAAGGTTAAAACTTGAACCTTTTTGTCTAAATGACTTATAGGCTAAGTATAACAAGTATGCTGCTCCTGTGTATTTAACTAATGTGAATGCTAAAGCCGATTGATAAATGATAGCTGTAACTCCGATGGTTGCGGCAGTAATATGAACTATTATTCCAGTACAAAGCCCGAGTGTAGTAAAAATCCCCGCGTTTTTCCCATTTGATATACTCTGAGCCAAGGTGAACAAATTATCCGGTCCTGGCATAAGGGTAAGAACTATTGCTGTACCTAAAAAAGATATTACAGATAGAAAGTCCACACATATCCCTCCACTTTTATTTTAAAGTTAGTTTTAACACAAATATTGGCTTTGTTCAGTCTGCTCGGATCCGATTCCTATACTGTTTAGGCGTTACGCCCGCATGTTTCTTGAAAACTTTAATAAAATGCGACTGGTCATAGAAGGTGAGCCGTGCTCCGATGGTGGAAATCGGCTCGCCCGAATGGGCAAGCAGCTTCTTCGTCTCTTCGATCCGTTCCCATTGGATGTAGTTCGTCAATGTCAGCCCGGTTTCTTTCTTAAATAATTGCGATAAATATTCGGGGTTAAGCCCGGACAGCTCCGCAAGCTTCTGTAAACGAATTTCTTCGAACAGGTGGCTGTAGATGTATTCCTTACAAACATAGACCGGTGTCGAAACACTGTTTTTACGGCATTGGGCAACACGGTCGGCGAAATCCAACATCGCTTGGATGGCGGCGGCCTCCACCGTTTTGACCTCGTTCAGTTCCTCGATATGTTGCATTTGCATATTGCAGAGCGTAAAGGCTAATTCCTCATATAAACCTCCTTCGATGGCCGCAAGCATGCTGATGGAGACTCCGTTGATCGCGAGGTTTTTCACACTGCGAAGATGGCTGCGATTAGAGAGTACTTCGGTTTCATCGTAAGTAGCTTCGGCTAACTTCCTCATCAGTTCGGTTTTATTCCCGCTGCGAATTAAAGAAAACATTTGGTTTGCCCTTTCGATCCCCTCATGGAAGATGGAAAACTCGCGGCGCTCCGCCAGGGCAAGCTCCACTTTCTCCTTCTGCCGATTCGGAAGTCCATATTGCAAGCTGGAATGAAGCACGTCCGTAATATCCAATGCTTCCCGGTTGATCATCCAGTTGGTCAATACGCCGATATGCAGCATTCGCAGGCGGTTCATGACCGGAAGGCTGTTCCAGTACTCCGTCCATCTTGTTCGCTCCGGATTCAGCAATCCGTAATCGTTTAAGAGATTGGCGCAAATCTCGTCATTCAGCTTTTGCCGGATGGCCGGGCCGATGACGATGATGGCTTGACCATGGCCGTTTTGTTTTACCGGCAGAACGATAAATTGCTCCATGAAATTGGTTTCGCGGAGAATCGGGCCATGCAAATCCGTTCCTTGACTTACCACAGAACGGAAAAGCTCAGCCGGATCCGCAAAGAAGGGATGAAGTGAAAGGTTGGCGTTTAAGATCATTTCATTTTCAAAGTCAACATTCGGTTGGCAGTAAACCGGAAGCTGCAAACTTTCGTGAAGTTGCTTACACAGATAAGCCAGGCCGGGAGGATCAATGATAGCGAGCATCGCATAAACCTCGATTTCTTAACATTTTTATATGTAATATACCATATTTCCAGATGAGTTTCTGTCATGCTTAATAGAAGGTGTAAGGGCTTTCTAAGCTCCATTAGACCAATAGGGGAAAGTGAGGTAACGATGATGACCAAAAGATTAGAAGGTAAGGTAGCTGTTGTGACCGGATCCGGACAGGGTGTCGGGAGAGGGATTGCGCTTGTCCTGGCTCGTGAAGGAGCCAAAGTCGTTACCAACAACCGCAAACCGGGATCGACCGGCACGGCTTCCTTTAAGAAGGAACTTGACGAACAATTCAACGATGAAGAGCGGGCAAAACTTCTCACATTAAAAGGCGATGCCGAAAGCACCGCGAACGAAATCATCAAGGAGGGCGGGGAGGCTGTACCTTTTTATGGTGATGTGTCCGAATTTGCCACTGCGGGTAAGTTGATTCAAACGGCCGTCGATACGTTCGGTAGAGTTGATATCCTGGTCAATAACGCTGCGGGTATGGGCTTCGGGATGTTGGCAACAACGACGGAAGCAGATTGGGATTATCAAACGGTACCGAAACTCAAAGGTGCTTTCAACTGCTTGAGCCATGCACTTCCTTTCATGAGGGAGCAGAAGTCCGGTCGTATCCTGAATGTCGCTTCCGACGCGTGGGTGGGAATCGCCGGGCTCGGCGCGTACAGTGCCGCGAACCCGGGGATTGTCGGTTTGACGAAGGCGGCAGCGAAGGAATTGTGGCCGTTTGGCATAACCTGCAACGCTTTTTGCCCCCAAGCCGCTTCACGCAGCCACGTCAATTTCCGCGCAACGTTAAGAGAGTTGATAAAGACCCAAGGGATCACCATGGAGGTTGACGAAGCGAAAATGAAGGAAGTGGAAGAGGCGCATGGACCGGCGGAAAATATGGCGCCCTTCGTCGCTTATTTGGCTACCGAGGAAGCAGCCTTCATCAGCGGCGCGGTGTTTTCGATCACAGCCAATGGACGAGTGGCCCTTTACTCGGATCCTGAACCGGCTGGCGAGATCAAGAAAAACGAGGGTCCTTGGACGGTGGAGGAATTGATTAAAACCGTTCCCGAAAATTTATTGAAAGATTATGTGTCCATTGCCACGCGGAATGAATGGGCTTAGTTTTGCAGCGCTTTAGCAGCGAGTTTTAATATTAAGAAGCCGACGCTCCGAGGTTCATACTTTTGGATATTTAAAAAATCAACGTCTTGCTTTTATTCAAAAAGGCAAGACGTTAATTTTGCGAATTATTGAGTGGACTTTAAAGCTTCAACCTCATCCTTCGTTAGTCCGCTCGCTTTCACGATAACGGAAACCTCAATGCCCATGGCCAGCATGTTCTTGGCAATTTCCATGGCTTTCTTATGTTCTCCCTGCGCCATACCTTTCTCAATGCCTTTCTCAATGCCTTTCTCAATGCCCTTCTCGATTCCCTTCTCCATACCTCTAGCCATACCTTGTTCCGTTGCCCACTCAATCATGGACGCCTGGTCATGCAAGTATTTCTGGCGCTCCTCGTACTTGCGGCGGGCTTCCCGATCGAGACTCAAAAACTCCAGCGTATCCATCGCCTTCTTCAAGCTTGGTTCATTCATCTTCAGCGCCTCCCAGTTCGATTTGTCCGCACTCTTCAAAAAAAGCAGCCAATTTACCAAACCGCCCTCCACCGGAATCGATCGATCATCCAGCTTGGATAATTCTATGACGTGCATTTCAATGTCATCACATAGCTTAACCCTCGTATGATCTTCCCGTAAGTGATAGACATTATGATACCGCTCGTTGGCAATGACCGTGAAATTCAAAATATTGATCGTAACGCATTTTTTCAGTTGCTTGTAGGATTGTCCTTCCTGCAACTGGCTGGAGTAGCGTTTGCTCCAATAATAGAGCGTCCGTTTCTCAATGTCGTATTTATTGAATAGCTGCATCTCCACGTTGATAAGTTTGCCTTCCGTAGTTTTGGCCCAGATATCGAAGATCGACTGTTTGTCGAGCGGAGCGTCCTTATCCGTATAGGGATTCAAAAGGACGATCTCCATGAGCGGCGGTTCGCCCGATTCCATAAATGTTCGATTTAAGAAAGCCAGCAGCACATCTTTGTTGTCTTCACTGCCAAAAATCCGCTTAAAAACGAAATCATTCCGTGGGTCAAGAAGTTCAGTCGTCAATTTGACATTCAACTCCATTTCTTTTATTTTATCACACTTTAAGTTCATGCAAACAAAAAGCCGCTCCAATACGGCAGCCAAACGAAGGCTCGTATTAAAGCGGCATGTGCTTCACGCCAGTTAAATTATGGTTAGAGTATACCCGATTATTATGAATGCTGCAACCTGAAACAGAGCTAAACAGTTTATCCACCTAAACATTACCAACACTCACCCAATAATTTGAAACATAAAATAATAAAGGCAAGAGGAATGTTAATTTTTTTTAATATAAGCGAAATTTTTGTATTTACCATTGACTGAAAACGGTTTAAATAATAATATATGACCATAAGTTGATCAACTGTTATCAAAAATTTGATTGAAGATTGGAATTTTTGAAATTGGGAGGATGCTATGATGACGCAAGTGTCAGAAGTGGAGATCTTAAAAAATTATATTAATGGCGAATGGGTGGAGAGCGCTACCGACCGTTATGAAGACGTGTACAACCCGGCGACTAACCAGGTTATCGCCCGTGTCCCTTTATCGACGAAAGAAGAAATTGATCATGCGGTTGAAGTCGCGGCCGAGGCTTTTAAAAGTTGGCAGAAAGTGGCCGTACCTCGCCGGGCTCGAATTCTGTTCAATTATCAGCAACTATTGACCCGGCACAAGGAGGAACTGGCCAAGCTGATCACGATTGAAAACGGCAAAAACCTGACCGAGGCTTTGGGCGAAGTGGGGCGCGGCATCGAAAACGTAGAATTTGCCGCCGGAGCACCGACGTTGATGATGGGCGATTCGCTGGCCAGCATCGCCACGGATGTAGAAGCTGTAAATTACCGCTATCCGCTTGGCGTGGTAGGAGGAATCGCGCCCTTCAACTTTCCGATGATGGTGCCCTGCTGGATGTTTCCGATGGCGATCGCGCTCGGCAACACCTTTATATTGAAGCCGTCGGAGCGTACGCCGCTGCTGACCAGACGGCTGGCGGAGCTGTTCGAGGAGGCCGGATTGCCTAAAGGTGTGTTCAACGTCGTATACGGAGCCCACGATGTCGTAAACGGTATTCTCGATCATCCGGAGGTCAAGGCGGTTTCGTTCGTCGGTTCGAAGCCGGTCGGCGAATACGTGTTCAAGCGCGGCAGCCAAAACCTGAAGCGGGTGCAGGCGTTAACCGGAGCCAAAAATCATACCATTGTCCTAAACGATGCGAATCTGGAGGACACGGTGACCAATGTAATCAGCGCCGCTTTCGGCTCGGCCGGAGAACGCTGCATGGCCTGCGCCGTGGTCACTGTGGAAGAAGGGATCGCCGATGAGTTCATCGCCCTTCTTAAGGAAAAGGCGCAGAGCGTTAAAATCGGCAACGGTTTGGACGACGGGGTGTTTCTCGGCCCGGTGATCCGGGAAGAGAATAAACGGCGGACCCTGCAATATATCGAAAAAGGTCTGGAAGAGGGAGCTTCGCTCATCTGCGACGGACGGGAAAACACGCCGGATCAAGGTTATTTTGTCGGGCCGACGATCTTTGAAAATGTAACGACGGAGATGACGATTTGGAAGGAGGAAATTTTTGCGCCGGTGCTGTCCGTAATCCGCGTGAAAAACCTCAAGGAGGCGGTGGAAATCGCCAACCGGTCGGAATTCGCCAATGGAGCCTGCATTTTTACCTCCAATGCGTCCGCCATCCGGTATTTCCGGGAAAACATCGATGCCGGAATGCTGGGCGTAAACCTGGGCGTACCTGCGCCGATGGCCTTCTTCCCGTTCTCGGGCTGGAAATCCTCCTTCTTCGGCACGCTGCACGCCAACGGCAAAGACAGCGTGGACTTCTACACGCATAAGAAGGTCGTGACCGCCCGATATGCAGCGCCGGCTTTTGAATAATCATCATGTTCAGGACAGTTGGGAGGTAAGGGGCCATTGACGCTGGTATCATTCAAAGAAATGCTTCAAAAAGCCAAGGCGGAGCAATATGCGGTCGGACAGTTCAATCTGAACGGCCTGCAGTGGGCGCAGGCCATCTTGCAGGCCGCTGAAGAAGAGCGTTCTCCCGTCATCCTGGCCGCTTCGGACCGGCTGGTGCCCTTTTTGGGCGGCTATAAAGTGATCGCGGTGATGGTGGAGGAGCTTGTCAAAGCGATGGCGATCACCGTTCCGGTGGCGCTTCATCTGGATCACGGAAAAACGCCGGAGAATTGCAAAAAGGCCGTTGACGCCGGCTTCAACTCCGTGATGATCGACGGTTCCCATGATCCGATCGAGCGGAATATAGCGATGACCGGCGAGGTCGTGAACTACGCGCACCCCCGCGGAGTGTCGGTTGAAGCGGAGGTCGGCACGGTCGGCGGGATGGAAGACGGTTTGATCGGCGGGATTCGGTATGCGGACCCTGGAGAATGCGCCGCGCTGGTCAAGGAAACGGGGATCGATGCGCTCGCCGCGGCGCTCGGTTCCGTCCATGGCCCTTACCGGGGAGAGCCGGTACTGGGCTTCGCGGAAATGGAGCGGATCTCCGGGCTTGTCGGGATTCCGCTGGTACTGCACGGCGCTTCGGGCATTCCCGAACATCAGATTCGGCGCGCTATCGCTTTGGGCCATGCCAAAATCAATGTCAACACGGAATGCCTTCAGGCCTGGGCGTCGGCGCTCCGCCGGACGCTTGACGCCGATGCCGGCCTGTACGATCCGCGTGCGATTTTGTCGCCGGGAACAGAGGCGATCAAGGAAGTTGTTAGAGGCAAAATCCGGGAGTTCGGTTCCGCGGGAAAAGCATCGCGGTAAGCATCGGCTAGCGGATTACCAAATTATAAATTCCTGTACGCCTGGCCTGCGACCTTTGCGCCGAGAGGCCAGGCGTGCAGGCAAACTGATTCAAGTAGGGAGAGATAGCAATGCTGCAAAACGAAAAACAACGAAAATTTGATCTCATCACATTGGGGAGAGCTTGCATTGATTTAAACGCGGTAGAATATAACCGGCCGATGGAAGAAACGTTGACCTTCTCGAAATATGTGGGCGGATCGCCCGCCAACATCGCGATCGGCGCGGCCAAACTCGGCTTGCAAGTCGGATTTATCGGCAAAGTTCCCGCCGACCAGCACGGCCGCTTTATCCGGCATTCCATGAAGAAGAGCGGCGTCGATGTCTCCTGTATGATTGACGACACGGAAGGACGCAAGGCGGGCCTGGCTTTTACGGAGATTAAAAGTCCGGAGGAATGCAGCATTCTGATGTACCGTGAAAATGTCGCCGATCTGTTTTTGCGGCCGGATGAGATCGAGGAAGAATATATTGCCGCCGCTTCGGCGTTGCTGATCTCCGGTACGGCGCTGGCCGCCAGCCCATCGCGCGAAGCCGTTTTTAAAGCGGTTTCAATTGCCCGGGACAACGATACCAAAGTCATCTTCGAATTGGATTATCGGGGCTACACCTGGAAGTCTCCGCAGGAAACGTCGATTTATTATTCGGCGATTGCCGAGCAATCGGATGTCGTGATCGGAACCCGGGACGAATTTGATGTGCTTGAAGGAAAAGAAGGCGGAACTAACGAGGCGACCGTTGCGCGATTGTTCCGTTATCGCCCGGAGCTGGTGGTTATCAAACACGGCGTGCAGGGTTCCTACGCTTATACCCGGGACGGCAAGGTGCACAGGGGATTAGCTTATAAATCCAAAGTGCTCAAAACGTTCGGAGCCGGCGATTCCTATGCGGCCGCTTTCCTGTATGCCTTAATGAGAGGAAAAGAGATTGCTGAAGCCTTGAAATATGCCAGCGCTTCGGCTGCCATCGTCGTCAGCAAGCACAGTTCATCGGAAGCGATGCCGACGGTGGCCGAAATCGAGCAGCTCATTGCCGCGCAAAGCCAATAAATTTGCTGGTTATTAACATCTGGTGATTACTTTATAATTGAAGCGGGGGAAGTTAGTTTATGCCGATATTAATTGTTTGCTTTGGGGTTGCGCTGCTGCTTGTTCTGATTATGAAAGCAAAGCTGAATACATTTGTATCGCTTACGATTACCGCGTTTGTCGTGGCACTGCTGCTCGGTATGGATCCGACGACCATCGTTACCACCATTGAAAGCGGAATCGGCGGCCAGCTGGGGCATTTGGCGCTGGTGTTCGGTTTCGGCGCCATGCTCGGCCGGCTGGTATCCGACGCTGGCGGCGGTTACCGAATCGCCATTACGCTAATCGACAAGTTTGGCCGTAAACGGATTCAGTGGGCGGTCGTGGTGGCTTCATTTATCGTCGGAATCGCCTTGTTCTTCGAAGTGGGCCTGGTGCTCTTGATCCCGATTGTTTTCGTCATCGCGAAAGAACTAAAGATGCCTTTCCTGTATCTCGGCATTCCGATGGCCGCCGCGCTGAACGTAACCCACGGCTTTCTGCCGCCGCATCCGGCGCCGACCGCCATTTCGGCAGCTTATGGAGCGGATTTGGGACAGGTTCTGTTGTACGGTATGATTATCGCCATTCCGACGACGATTGTGGCCGGACCCTTGTTCAACAAAGTGCTGATGAAAGTGTATCCCCGCGTGTACGAGCGGGAAACGGACGCTTCCGTTGTCGTCGGCGATCAAAAAAGCTTTGTGCTTAGCGAAACCCCCGGTTTTGGCATCAGCGTGCTGACTTCCATGCTTCCCGTGATTTTTATGGGCGTCGCCGCGGCCGCCAAAATGGTGATGCCCGAAGATTCGGCCGTGCTCAAAGTGCTGAATTTTATCGGAACGCCCGGCACCGCGATGCTTATCTCTTTGCTGGTGGCCATGTATACTATGGGTATAGCCAGAGGGATCGCGATGAAGCAAATCAGCAATACTTTGGTAAGCGCTATCTCGCAAATCTCCATGATGCTGCTCGTAATCGGCGGCGGCGGAGCCTTTAAGCAGGTGCTGGTCGACGGCGGGATCGGCGATTACGTATCCCAATTGTTCTCGGCAACGAATCTGTCCCCGCTGCTTGTTGCCTGGATGATCGCGGCGATTTTGCGATTGTGCCTCGGCTCCGCCACGGTGGCTGCGCTCACTACAGCGGGTCTGGTGACGCCGATGATTGCAGTTGGAGATGTGAATCCGGCGCTGATGGTGTTGGCTACGGGAGCGGGCAGCGTAATCGCCTGCCATGTGAACGATGCCGGGTTCTGGATGATCAAGGAGTATTTTGGACTAACGCTGAAGGAGACGTTTGGTACGTGGACTACGCTGACAACGGTGCTTTCGGTGACGGGACTGCTCTGTGTGTTGGCCTTGGGTGCGATTTTGTAAGTGTAAGGAGGGACAAAAGATGAACGGCCTGGATGTTGAACGGGTGTTGGGCTGGCTTGAGGAGGCGGGGCAAATGCTGCGCGGCTCGCTTCAAGAAGAAAGAGAAATATCCCAAAAGACCGGGGCCCTTGATTTGGTGACCGACATGGACCGGCGGATCGAACAGTTTCTGGTCCGCAATATCAGGGAGTTCTACCCCGGCGACCGTATCCTGGGCGAGGAAGGCACGGGGGACCGGGTGGAGGATCTGGCCGGCCGCGTATGGATACTGGACCCCATCGACGGAACGATGAACTTCATCAAACAGAAAGAAAATTTTGCGGTCATGATCGCGGTTGTGGAAGATGGCATCGGCAAATGCGGTTTCATTTATGATGTAATGCGCAGCCGGCTCGTTTGGGGCGGGCCGGAAACCGGCGTATATTATAACGGTCAGCCACTGCCGCCATTGCAGGATCACGAATTAAAGGACAGCTTGGTGGCTATTAACTGGCAGATGTTTGCCGACAATGTTTCCAACGTCAAGGCGCTGGCCTGGGGAAGCTGCGGGGTCCGGATACAGAGCTGTGCGGGTACGGAATTTATTCAGCTTTTATTGGGAAAACAGTCGGTGTACGTTTCCAAGCTGGCACCTTGGGATTACGCGGCCGGGAGAATTTTGTGCGAAACCGCGGGGATTCGTTGTTCTACCATTAAAGGCGAACCGCTGGGATGGCTGGAAGCGGTTCAGGGAGCATTCGCGACACCGCGCGCATATGAAAGCGCTATACGAATGTTGAATGAACAATAATTTACACCGGTGGAGACCTGTTGGCCTATTCGGCCAGGAGGTCTTTTTATTTTAAAAAAAATAAATATAGTACGTTCTATATATTGATTTTGCTTGAAATATTGTGTATTATTCAAACATAAATGCTGACTATATATGAGATTTACGTTTAAAAAAGTGTGCAAGTTCGTTTATGAAGTGGAGGTAAACCGTGATCGAACTGACAGCCCGTCAACTGCAAATTATCGATATCGTCCAGAAAAACGCACCGATCAGCGGAGAACAGATTGCTGAAAGCTTGCACTTAAGCAAACCTACGATCCGCTCGGACCTGTCGCTGCTGGTTATGCTCGATTATATCAACGCAAAGCCAAAGGTCGGTTATTTCCCGGGAGGCAAAGCTTCTTCCGATCTGCGCAACGGTTACCTGCTGCAAAATAGCAAAGTCAAAGATATTCAGGGCATGCCGATCATTATCCGGGAAATCACCACCATACAAGATGCCGTCGTTACGCTTTTCCTGCAGGACGTGGGCACGCTTTTCGTTTGCGATGATGACGGCAAGCTCGCCGGGGTTGCCTCGCGCAAAGATTTTCTTAAGGTTACGCTCGGCAACCCTGGCGCCGCGTCCATGCCGGTCAGCATGGTCATGACCCGCCAACCCAAGGTGGTTACGGTATTTCCCGAAGATACGGTGCTCGACGCGGCGCAAAAAATGATTTTGCACGAGGTAGACAGCCTGCCGGTTGTCGTTCCGGCTAACGAGGAAGAGAGCGGCGCAAGGCTTACGGTGGTTGGCCGTTTGACGAAAACTTCGATCTTAAAGCTGCTTCTTGACAAAGAGAACCATTGATAGGGAAACAGGAGGAATCGAGAGAGCATGGAAACATCACATTTGATCACGATCTGCTCGGATTCATTGGGAGATACGGCCGAGGCGGTAGTGCAGGCCGTCATACATCAATTTGAGAATCAACGAGTCAAGATCAAGCGGTACGGCAACATCCGGCATGAAGATGAGCTGCGGAAGCTGCTGGAGGAGGCCGCGCGCCACAAAGGGTTCGTGGCCTACACGCTGGTGCAGCCGGAGCTCCGCGAAGTGATTCGCGAGGAAGCCGTCAGGCTCGACCTGCGCATCGTCGATATTATGGGCCCTATGATGCAGGCGTTCATCGATACTTTCGATGATGCCCCGCGAGCACGGCCCGGCCTGCTGCATCAGCTTAATGAAAATTATTTTCGGCGTATAGAAGCCATCGATTTTACGGTGGCCAGCGACGGCGGACGGAATCTTGAAGCCATGTTCGAGGCGGATATTGTGGTGATGGGCATATCGCGCACCTCCAAGACGCCTTTAAGCATCTTCCTTGCCCATCGCGGCAAAAAAGTCGTAAACTATCCGCTCGTGCCCGAGGTGGGGCCGCCGCCGCATCTGTTGAGCCTGCCTGCGAGCCGCCTCATCGGCCTGACGATGGAGCCGGAGCATATGCTCAAAATCCGTTCGGAGCGGCTGAAAATGCTGGGCCTGCCGCTGGACACGCAATACACGAGCCTGGCCCGAATCCGGGAAGAAACGGATTACGCCCTGGCGCTATATTCCCGGCTCAAATGTCCGGTTATCGACATTACCGATAAAGCGATTGAAGAGACGGCCGGCATCATCATGGGTTATATTTAAAAAATTTCCGATTATAACGCTATTGGGGGGAGTTTGTATGGAACGAGAACTGACGCTGGAAATTGTAAGGGTGACGGAACTTGGCGCCCTGGCCGCCGCCCGCTGGGTCGGCAGAGGCGATAAAAATGCGGCCGACGAGGCTGCCACCGCGGCGATCCGCTCCATGTTCGATTCCGTTTCGATTGACGGAACCGTGGTCATTGGCGAAGGGGAAATGGATGAAGCGCCTATGCTCTATATCGGGGAAAAGGTAGGCAATGGCCTGGGACCGTCCGCGGATGTTGCCGTTGATCCGCTCGAAGGCACAGAAGTGGTGGCCGCGGGTCTCAGCAACGCGCAAGCCGTCATCGCCGTCGCCGACAAAGGCAGCCTGCTGCACGCCCCTGACATTTACATGGAGAAGCTGGCCTGCGGCCCGGAACTGGCCGGTAAATTGAGCATTACGGATCCGGTCGGCATCACCTTGAACAAAGCCTCCCAAATTACGGGCAAATCGCTTTCCGAACTGACCGTCATGGTTCTTGACCGGGAACGCCATGCGGGCCTGATTTCCGAATTGCGAAAAGCCGGCGTCCGGATCAAACTGCTGCTTCATGGCGATGTCGCCGGCGCCATTGCGGCCGCGCTGCCGGACAACGACGTCGACCTTTACCTTGGCTCCGGCGGCGCGCCGGAAGGCGTGCTGGCAGCGGCCGCCTTGAAATGCCTCGGCGGCGAGATGCAGGGCATTTTGCTGCCGAGCACTCCGCAGGAGGTCCAGCGCTGCCTGCAAATGGGCATTGCCGATCCCACCCGGGTGCTTTCCATGCAGGATATGGTCGGCTCCGGCGATGTCTTGTTCGCCGCCACCGGCGTGACGACCGGAGAATTTCTGAACGGGGTCCGCTTTATCGGTTCCGATCATGCGGAGACGCATTCCGTCATCATGCGCGCGCAGAGCCGCACGATCCGTTATATAAAGAGCGTGCACTTTCTTCCCAAAAAGCAGTTTCCGGCGGAAATTCCCGCCTGGGAACAGGAACAGGTTTCTTCCTTGTGACTCAATCATTCAATTGATGTCAGTCAATAAAAACGGCAAGCGTTGCCCAAAAGGGCGACGCTTGCCGTTTTTATTTGCGCATACTTCCATGGAACTATAACTTTTTGACCAAAATATAATCAAAATCGGATGCAATAGATAGAAACACAAGATATTATGATAATTTAGTGCCCAAAAGGTGGAATAAAAAGAAAAAATGTAAAATATAAGTTGACTGTAAGCGCTTTTAATATTATCATGTAATCAAATTATCATCAAGAGTTTATCATAACATCATCGCGATTTATCTCTGCAAAAACTTCGGGAAAGGAGGCGGCATAAACAAGCAAATTACGAAGAGAACCAAAAGAGGAGGAAACGCATGAATACGTTGGCAAGCAGAGAACCGTCCAAGCAGAAGAAAACGATTGTTGCCGCATTGGCTAACTACATCGATGCCGGTTCGATTGTGGCCGGTTCGGCCGGATTGTCTTTATGGGTAGATTATCTTGGATTGAATGACAGTCAAATCGGATTGCTGGGGGCCATGAGCGCCAACGCGATTTCGGCCGCCATCGGCGCGCTGATCGGCGGGTATTTGGCGGATAAGGTGGGAAGAAAGAAAATTTATACGACCAGTATGGTGGCTTATGCGCTTGGAACCATACTTATTGTTTTTGGGGTTAATTTTCCGATGCTGCTTGTCGGATACATTATCGCCGGCATCGCGGTCGGAGCCGATATCACCGCTTCCTGGACCATTATCGCCGAGAATGCCCCCAAGGAGAAACGGGCCAGGCATGCCGGAATGGCTCAGGTTGCCTGGGCGCTGGGAGCGGTTATCGTTATGCTTCTGTCGGTGCTGCTCGGGGGGATGGGTTTGCTCGGCAACCGGATCGTTTTTGCTCATTTGTTGGTCATTTCCTTAATTACCTTAATCCTGCGCCTGCGCTTGCCGGAATCGGAAGCCTGGAAAAGCCGGCAGGTCCACCAGAACCGGGGGATGATTGAAAGGAAAACGTATAGGCATTTGTTCCAGCGCAAATTTTTGCGCAGCATTCTTTTTTTGATGGGTGTGTATCTAGTCTGGAATTTGGCCGCCGGCGTTATGGGTTTCTTTATGCCGTATATCTATCAGAAAGTCGGCGGGGTCTCGGCAACGACCGCCAATCTGTTGCAAATGGGGTATTTTACCTTCACGGGTCTGGCGGTGGCCTTGATTTTTATGGTGTTCGCGGATAAACATCGCCGCAAAGTGTATGCGTTTTCAGCATTTCTTGCCGTTGCCGGCTGGTCGCTGCTTTTGCTTCCGGTGGATGGAATCCCCATTCTTGTACTGTTTATCATTTTGATGGGCATCAACAACGGCTCCGGCCAGCAAGCCAATTACCAGCTGTGGTCCAGCGAATTGTTCCCCACTTCGCTGCGGGCGTCCGCGCAAGGCTTTATGTTTTTCGCGGTGAGAATTACGCTCGGCATATGGAGCGTGTTCGTGCCGATGCTGCTCACGGATTTTGGCATACGGGCGGTCGCCGCGATCCTGGTGGTTTTTGTGTTTATCAGCTTCCTGATCGGCACCTTGTTCGCTCCGAGCACCTCCGGCAAATCACTGGAAGAGATCCAGCTGGAGCTTTACGGAGAACCAAAACCGCCCCTATTTTCGAATAAAGGCTCTTCAGCTGACCTTGTTGAACCCAAAAATGAGTTTTAACTTACATCTTCAATCAACAAAATAAATAAATTTGGAGGAGTATACTCATGACCATGAAGTTTGGAGTTATCGGAACCGGAGCGCTTGGCGTAGATCATATGAGAAGAATCCAGCAGACGCTAAACGGCGGCGAGGTTGTGGCGGTTACGGACATAAACCCGGAGGCGGCTAAGCAGGCGGTGGCAAATTTGGGACTGGATGCGCAGGTATTTCCCGATGATCGCACCCTGCTGGCCGAAGGTAACGTGGATGCGATTGTGATCACGAGCTGGGGGCCGGCCCACAAGGCGAGCGTGCTGGCCGGCATTGAAGCGGGAAAATTCGTTTTTTGCGAAAAGCCGCTCGCCACAACCGCAGAGGATTGCTTGAGCATTGTCGAGGCCGAGATGAAGCACGGCAAACGTTTGGTGCAAGTCGGGTTTATGCGCCGATATGACAGCGGATACATCAAACTGAAAGAGGCGATCGAAAATAAATGGATCGGCGAACCGCTGATGATCCGCGCCGCGCACCGCAATCCGGAAGTGGGGGACAGCTATCTGACCAACATGGCGATTACGGATACGCTGATTCACGAAATCGACGTGTTGCATTGGCTTGTCAATGATGATTATAAAGCCGTGCAGGTGGTTTATCCGAAGAAAACCAAATATGCCTCGGGCCATTTGCAAGACCCGCAAATCATCACGCTAAAAACCGCAAGCGGGATTATTATTACCGCCGAAGTGTTTGTCAATTGCCAATACGGTTACGACATTCAGTGCGAGGTGATCGGGGAAGAGGGGATCATCGCGCTGCCTGAAGTTCAAAGCGTTACATTCCGCAAGGATGCCAAGCTCGGAGTGAACCTGCTTATGGACTGGAAGCAGCGTTTCATCGAGGCTTACGACGTGGAGCTGCAGGATTTTATCGATTCCATTCAAAAAACGGGCGAACCGGGCGGGCCAACGTCCTGGGACGGCTACATCGCCGCGGTGACGGCCGACGCTTGCGTCAAAGCGCAAGCGTCGGGCGAGTGGGAATCTGTAACCTTGAAGGAGAAGCCGGAGTTTTACCGTACAAACCGATAAACCTGCCTGCCAAGGAGGAACCCCTTGATCGATCTGTATATCCCTCAATCGGAACCGGGAATTGTGTGGAAGCGAGGCGTATATTTTCATGAGGCCTCAGACTTAGCAAAATCGATGTTCTTTTATGTTTTTTGGGGCGGCGAGTATTATTGCCGGTTTCCGTACAAAGTGGACCGAGATTATATGAGCTCCTTTATTCTATTTTCGATTCAGGAGGGAAGCCTTGCCTTTCATTACCGGGACGATCAATTTACCGCTTCCGCGGGCGATATCGTTTTGCTGGATTGCCGGTACCGCAATTACTATTATGCGGTGGACGATGTGAGATTTCACTTCTTTCACTTTTCGGGCCCGCAGTCCGAGCTGATGTGCGAGGAGCTCTATAAAAAAGCCGGGTGCCTGTTCTCCGGAATGGGCCGTGACAATACGGCGATTCCCGCGATCATTGATAAAATCGCCGCCGGCAATCCCGACGATTGTGATCTGTCCGTGCAAATCTATCAATTACTGGTGTCTCTGTTTAAAGCGGGTTATCCGGCAGGCCCAAAACGTGTTTCGGGAAGAAGGCTCAATCCTGATCTTAGCCCGGCTTTGGATTACATTCATGCTCACTTTGCCGAGAAACTTTATATTGAGCAATTAAGCAAGCTTTCCAATCTGAGCTTGTACCATTTTGTGCGGTTGTTTAAAAAAGAGATCGGCGTAACTCCGCACCATTACATCCTGAACTTGCGGCTGAAAAGAACAAAGCAACTGCTGGTGGAGACCAATCTTACGGTGGAAGAAATCAGCGCCCGCTGCGGGTTTAATAATGTCGCCCATTTCATTCGGACGTTCTCCAATCCACGGGCGGGCTGACCCCCGGCAAATTCAGAAAGATGCGTTTTTAAGCTGACCCGGTGCACGGCGCCGGCTTCTTTTTTAGGCGCTTTGGTTGAGCAAAAAAAGTCAATTTCTAAGCAAGTGCGGATAGTGTTTTTGAGCCTGTTTCCCATTAGAATGGACCTCGAAAGATGGAAAAAAACCGTATCTTACTTTTTTGGCGGGGGGGATGAACATGGCAGCCCAAAATGCAATCAAATGGGGCATAGCGCCCATCGGTTGGAGAAACGACGATATTCCCGAAATCGGCAAGAACAACAATTTGCAGCAAATTTTAAGCGACATCGTTGTGGCAAAATTCGAAGGAACGGAAGCAGGAGGCTTTTTCCCGGAGCCCGAGGTGTTGAACAAGGAGCTGAAGCTGCGGAATTTGCGCATTGCGGGAAAATGGTTCAGCAGTTTCATCATCCGTGACGGTGTTGAGCGGGCCGCGCGGGATTTCGCTGAACATTGCGCCTATTTGAAAGCGGTTAACGCGGATGTCGCCGTCGTCTCGGAGCAAACGTACAGTGTGCAGGGAACGGACAAAAATGTATTTAAAGAGAAGCCGGAATTTACGGACGCAGAATGGACGCGGCTTTGCGAAGGCTTAAACGCTCTGGGGGAAGCAGCCGATAAATACGGACTAAAGCTGGTTTATCACCATCACCTGGGGACCGGGGTGCAAAGCAAAGCAGAGGTGGACCGGCTGATGGCCGGCACCGATTCCAAGCTTGTTCATTTGCTCTATGATACGGGCCATATTTATGTATCGGATGGCGATTATCTGTCACTGCTGGAGGCGCATATAAAGCGGATTGCCCATGTCCATTTCAAAGATGTGCGGCCGGAAATATTGGAAAAATGCCGAGCGGCAGGAAAATCGTTTCTGCAATCCTTTCTGGCGGGGATGTTTACCGTTCCGGGTGACGGGTTGATCGATTTTGCGGAAGTATACTCCTTTCTGATGCAGAGCGGTTATCAAGGCTGGATTGTGATTGAAGCCGAGCAGGATCCGGAGATTGCCAATCCGCTGGAATACGCCTTAATCGCCCGGGACTATCTCGATTCCTGCGTATTGAAAGCGTAAATGAACACAGATGTGCGGTAATGGATAGGAGCCGGCGGAGAAGAAATCAATAGCGGATTGCCGGGATTTTATGAGATACGATAGATGAACATTGGGAGGTAAATTCAATGAAAATAGGCTTCAACGAAGGTTGCAACCGGTTTTGCCAGGATCACTCGGTGCTGAAGGATCTGGAATATTGCGAAAAACACGGGTTCGACTATATCGATATTCAGTCCGAATGCTTGAACCGTGATCTGGAGGCCGGAAAATACATGCTTGAGGATTTGAGCGCCTGGTTCAGAGACCCTGCCCACAAGCTGAAAATGCTGTCGTACAACGCGCTGATTTTCTTTAATATGAAGCAAACGCAGGCGGAAAAAGATGCTGTGATGGAAGAACTGGACGAAATCATCCGCCGCTGCAACATGCTGGACTGCAAAATGATCGTCGTCGTTCCGTCGATGGATTTGCCGGTTCACGCCACAGTGGATGAAATCAAAGCGGACGCGGTTGCCGTGCTCAAGGAAATGGTGAAGAAGGTTGAACCGCACGGCATCAAGCTGTCGATCGAATTCTGCGGCGCTCCTTCCATGTCGATCAACCGTTTCGAGGACGCTTACGCCATCGCGCAGGCGGTTGATTCTCCGCTGGTGGGCATCACGCTGGATCAATACCATTTCCATGCCATGGCCTCCAGTTTTGAAGCGCTGGAAAAGGCGGACGGCAAGAAAATTTTTGTCTGGCATTTAAACGGTTCGGAAAATATGCCTTGCGGAGCCCCGTACAATACCGACGAGAAGCGGCTGTGGCCGGGCGAGCCCGGCGATTGTCTGGACCACCGGCGTTATGCCGATACGTTGAAGAAAATCGGGTTTGAAGGGGACGTTTGCACGGTGGAAGTCTTCCGCCCCGATTATTACAAGCTATCCCAGGAGGAGAACGTAAAAAAAGCCGCCGAAGCGACCCGCAGACATGTAGCCAAGTACTGGGGCTGACCCTATCCCGGCGGAAAGCATTAGTCCATCTTATGATACCGATAAGGGAGAGATATTAACATGATCATCGCTTATGACCCGACGCATTACAGAGACAACACAACGATTGAGAAAATGGTCGATAAGGTGGCGCGACTGGGCTACGAATATATCGAGCTGTCGCCGCGGGAAGATTTTTGCCCGTTTTATAAATATCCCAAGGTCGACAAAGCCAAAATCGCTTCCCTGAAAAAAAGATTGCGCGACACCGGGCTGAAAATCTCCTCGTTATTGCCTCTATATTATTGGGCCGGTCCGGATGAGGAGCAAAGACAGGCGGCGGTGCGGAACTGGAAGCGCGCCATTGAAATCGCCGTAGAGCTTGATGTCGATTTGATGAACAGTGAATTCAGCGGCAGTAAATATAACGTACGGGTGTGCGAAGAGAAATTTATTAAATCCATGGATGAGCTGCTGCCGGTCTTTGAACGGGAAGGAATCAAGCTGAATCTGCAGGCTCATCCCTTGGATTTTATTGAAACGAACAGGGAAGCGATCAACATGATTCGCGCTTTGGATAAAGATTGGATCAAGCTGGTCTACTCCACCGCCCACACTTTTTATTATGACGACGGAATCGGCGACATCGAGAAGATGTTTGACGAAGCCGGAGACTTGCTGGCTCATGTGTTGTTCGCCGATACGTTTAATCATAAAGCGGCCTTCGGATTGCGTTATATTGTCAATCCGCCGGACGCCGAAATTACCATTCACCAGCATTTAAACATTGGCGAAGGAGAAGTCGACTTTGCGGCAATCTTCAAAAAGCTGAAGGAAATGAAATTTGACGGCATTGCCACCAACGCGGTGTTTGCTTATCCGGACAAACCCGAGTGGTCCAGCGAGGTTACGTTAAAGGCGATGAAGGAAGGTTTGGGATTGCTTTAAAAAACAGGGGCATGCATGTGCCTGCATCAAACGATAGGAGTTGACCGGCTCTCATGCATGCCCTTGCTGCTTTTAAAAATGCGGCTGTTCTGTACATTTCCTCAAAGACGCCTGCTTACAGCTTTCCGGTTAGAAATTGGGCTTCCCCCATGCCGAAGCTCCAATCCGCCGGTCCGTTCTGTACCAGCGAGATGATCACATCGGTTGGCTCAATACCGCATTCCTGCTTGAGACGTTCAGCCAGCAGCTTGTACAATCGTTCTTTCTGCGCCGGTGTCCGCTCTTTGCTTACGATGCTGATCACGACAACCTGATCGGTCCGCTTAAAACCTAAGCCTGTATCTTCAATGATCATCTCATGGGCAGGGTGCTGATGCACGATCTGATACCGGTCGGTAACCGGAACCTGGAAGGCCTCGACCATCGCATCATGAGCCGCGTCCAGCAGTTTTCTCAGTTCCTCCGGGCTGCGTCCTTCAATAACGTCAAAGCGTAATAACGGCATGTTGTTGTCCTCCTGTAAATTTGAATACATTTAATATAAAACATAACCAAGATATTATCAATAGTTAACCTATGGGAGTCTCTGGATTCTAATGAACATGGAGGGATTCATCCGTGACCAGTCCTTTACTGCGTAAACCGAATTTAGTTCAAGAAGGCGATGTCGCCATCGTCCACCAGCTATTGACCGAAGACACCATGTTAAAATATGTCGGCTTCCAAATGATTGATCTCAAGGCGAAGGCGCGTTACGAGGAAACGCTGACGGATCAGGAATGCTGTATCGTCGCGCTGTCAGGCCGGATTACGGTGACTGAAGGCGAACATCGTTTTGCGGGGATCGGGACAAGGGAGCGCGTATTCGAGAAAAAGCCGACCGACAGCGTGTTTGTCTCCGGCGGCAAGCGGTTCAGCCTTGAAGCGGTGACGGCTGCAACCGTCGCCCTGTGTTATGCCCCTTCCCTGCAGCAGCTTCCGACCCGATGGATTAAAGCCGGGGATGTAAGCGTCGAGCGCCGGGGCAAATATCAGAACCAACGTACGGTGCACAACATTTTGCCTGACAACGATCCTTCAGCCAGCAGCTTGCTTGTGGTGGAGGTGTACACGGAGGGTGGAAATTTCTCGAGTTATCCCCCGCACAAGCACGACCAGGATCGTCTTCCGGAGGAATCGTTTCTGGAAGAAACGTATTATCACGAAGTGGAACCCCGTGCCGGATTTGTTTTTCAAAGAGTGTACACGGACGACCGCAGTTTGGATGAAACGATGTCCGTAGAGCATCGGGATGTGGTGCTTGTACCGGCGGGGTATCATCCGGTGGGCGTACCGGACGGATATACATCCTACTACTTGAACGTCATGGCAGGGCCCAAGCGGATCTGGAAATTCCGCAACGACCCGGATCATGAGTGGATTTTGGCACGGCAATAACCGGAAACTTCAATATAAAGGGGAGTAGCAGCATGGGGAATAAGATCAGATTGACCACGGCGCAAGCCTTGGTCAAGTTTCTAAATCAGCAGTATATTCATGTTGACGGCCGGGAAACACCGTTTGTTGAAGGCATATTCACCGTTTTCGGCCATGGCAATGTGCTTGGCATCGGACAGGCGCTGGAGCAGGATGCCGGCCATTTGAAAGTTTTTCAAGGCAAAAACGAACAAGGTATGGCTCATGCCGCCATAGCGTATGCCAAAGAGAAGCTGCGGCGGAAAATTTTTGCGGTGTCTACCTCGTCCGGACCGGGGTCCGCCAATCTGGTGACCGCGGCCGCCACGGCGCTGGCCAATAATCTGCCCGTTCTGTTTCTGGCTGCGGACACTTTCGCCACCAGACAACCCGACCCGGTACTGCAGCAGCTCGAGCATGAATACAGCATCGCGGTTACGACCAACGATGCGCTGCTGCCGGTTTCCCGCTACTGGGACCGGGTGACGCGCCCGGAACAATTAATGAGCAGCCTGATACGAGGCTTTGAAGCGCTGACCGACCCGGCCAAGAGCGGACCGGTCACCATCTGCATTGCCCAGGATGTTGAGGGAGAAGCTTTCGACTATGATGAAGCCTTCTTCCAAAAACGCGTCCATTATGTGGATCGCCTGCAGCCAAGCGAACGCGAACTGGAAGCGGCGGAGCGGTTGATTCGCAGCAGCCGTAAACCGCTGATTGTTGTTGGCGGAGGCGTGAAATATTCGCAGGCGCGCGCAGAGCTTATCGCTTTCTCCAAGGAGTACGGGATTCCGTTGGTAGAGACGCAGGCCGGCAAGTCGGCCGTGGAAAGCACATTTGCCAACAACCTGGGGGGCATGGGCATTACGGGGACACTGGCCGCGAACAAGGCGGCCAAAATGGCGGATTTGGTAATCGGTATCGGTACCCGGTACACCGACTTTGCCACTTCTTCCAAGACGGCGTTTGACTTCGAGCATACGAAGTTTCTGAATATTAATGTCAGCCGGATGCAGGCTTACAAGTTGGATGGCTTGCAAATGGTGGCGGATGCCAGAGCCGCTTTAAGCAAACTTCACGAGCGCTTGCGCGGATATGTGAGCGAGTTTGGGCCGATACTTGCGGAACTGAAAAAGGAATGGAATGCCGAGCGGGAACGATTGGGCCGGATTGAGTTTAAACGTTCGGGTTTCGAGCCGGAAATCAAGGGGCATTTTACGCAGGAGACGATGAACGAATATGCGGATGCGCTTGGCACGGAGCTGGCGCAGACCACGGCGCTGATCGCCATCAATGACACGATTGACAAGGACAGCATTATCATTTCTTCCGCCGGTTCTTTACCGGGAGATCTGCAGCGGCTTTGGGCGTCCGAAGCGGCAAATACGTATCACCTGGAGTATGGCTACTCTTGCATGGGATACGAAATCTGCGGCGCCTTGGGCGTCAAGCTGGCCCATCCCGAGCGGGAGGTTTACTCGATCGTAGGCGACGGCAGTTTCCTGATGCTGCACTCGGAGCTGGTCACAGCGATTCAATATGATCACAAAATCAACATTTTGCTGTTTGACAATTCGGGCTTCGGGTGTATCAACAATTTACAGATGGATCATGGCTCCGGCAGCTATTACTGCGAGTTCAGGACGAAGGACAACCGGATCATGAACATCGATTACGCCAAAGTAGCCGAAGCGTACGGCGCCAAGGTTTATCGAGCGAACACCGCCCAAGAACTCAAGCTGGCGCTGGAGGATGCCAAGAAGCAGACAACCTCTACGCTGATCGACATGAAGGTGTTGCCGAAGACAATGACGGACGGCTATGACAGCTGGTGGCATGTCGGGGTTGCCGAGGTAGCGGACAAAGAGAGCATCCGGCGGGCGTATCGGCGGAAGGTGGAGATGTTGAAGAAATCCAAGCAGTACTAATCATCGTGCGGCCGCAAAACGGCACGCCCCGGCCTATCCACGAAGCAGGCCGGGGCGTGCCGTTTATGTTTGGAGCCGGAATTTTTTCTTATGGCGTGACAATCGTAATGCCGTGTTCTAGAGCGTATTGTTGATAACTCTCATCCGGTATGCTGTTGGTGATCAGGTAATCAATGTCGCTTAAGGAGCAGTACGTGGTGATGCCGTATTTGTCAAATTTGCTGTCGTCAATCATCAAATAAACTTTCGCGCTTTTCTCCACGATTGTACTTTTTACCTCGGTCTCGAGCGGCGACGAGTTGGTGACTCCGTTGGTTAGGGTGATGCCGGTGGAAGCGAGGAAAGCTTTGTTAATGTTATATTTTTTAAGGAATTCAATGCTCTGAAAACCGACAAAAGAGTTCGTCTTGCGTTCAAGCATGCCGCCTGTGGAGAAGATGGCCAAGGAAGGATACGCTTTGGCTTGGTGAATAAAGTCAAAGTTGTTGGAAATAATCGTAAGCTGCTTGTGATGAATGTAAGGAAGAAGCTCGAGAGTGGTAGTCCCCGAGTCGACAAAAATTACCTCCCCATCCTCCACAAACTGGGAAGCCAGCTCCCCGATCTCCTGCTTTTTGGTCAAGTTTTGATCTCTTCGTTCGTTAAAGACAACGAGTGCGGAGTGGTTGACGGATACTCCTCCGTAAACTTTCTTCAGAATCCCCGCTTCGACAAGGGTCTGGATATCCCTGCGGATCGTGTTCTTTGAAACGTCAAAGTGCTTGACCAGCTCCTCCAAGGATACCGACTCATGCTCAAAGACATATTCTTTAATTTGATTTATTCGTTGTGATTTGATCATATGTTGATTCCCCTAAGACAAATTTGGTTAAACTCCTGATCATATGTGGCTAAATTCATTGTAATCGAGGTGAGATCAAAAATCTACAAAGGCCGGTTTTCTTTTGAACAAAAAGGTACATGTACGAAAGTACGGTTAAAAAGGAGTGGTTAAGCCTTATAATAGAGAAAAAGGAGGGGGCCGGATGTTCGGCAAAAAAAATTCGGAAGATATAGAGTCGCCTCTGACAGACTCGATTAATGAATTGTTCGTATCCAGGTTCCCGATTTTGCTTTGGGCGTTGATGGTATCTATCGGCACGTTGACATTGCAAAATTTAGCCGAGCCTCGTATTCTTAACAGTCTGTTATTTACCGGGGTCATTGCAGCCCATATCTGCCTGCACTGGAATTCGTACCGCTTTGCCAAAAGGCAGCCTTGGCTGTATTTTTTAGTGCAGGGCTTGTTGATTACGGCGTGCGCCTTCTTGATGCCGGCCGGCTGTTTTCCCGTCTTAATAGGTTTGTTTCCCGTATTGGTCGGCCAGAGCGTAGGCTTGTATAATCAAAAACGAAAAATACTCCTTACAGTCCTGTTCAGCATGCTGCTGTTTTTTTATTGCATTCTGTATGTAAGCAAAAAGGATGAAATTTTTGGTCTGACTCTAATGTTCGTTTTAATGACGATCATCGTTATGGCGTACGCGCTGCTCTTTTTTAGGCAGGTTCATGCGCGTCTTAGGACGCAAAATTTTTTGCGCGACCTGGAGAACGCACATCGGAAAGTCGAAGAATTGACCCTCACCAATGAACGGCAGCGTATGGCTCGCGATCTCCACGATACGCTGGCCCAGGGCTTGGCCGGCTTGATTATGCAGTTGGAGGCCGTCGACGCTTTTATGGCGCAGGGAAATATGGACCGGTCGCGGGATATCGTCAAGAAGGCGATGGAGCAGGCGCGGCGAACGCTGGCCGATGCCCGCCGGGCGATCGACGACTTGCGGGTCAAATCGGGCCCTGACGTCGATTTCAAAGAGGCGGTGGCTGATGAGGTCCGGCGTTTTATCCAGGCTACAGGGATTCAGACATTTTTGGATATTAAAGTCACCCGGCGCCTGTCCGGAAAAATGACCGAACATAGTCTGCAGATCATTAGCGAGTGCTTGACCAATGTGACCAAACATGCCAAGGCCGATAAAGTATGGGTAACGGTATCCGATGCGAATAACCGGTTGTTTGTTGAAATTAGAGATAACGGGACAGGTTTTAACACGGAGATGCTCGGCAAGCAACCGGGGCGCTACGGCATATTGGGGATGCAGGAGCGCGCCAGATTGATCGGAGGAGAACTCAATGTTTTTAGCGGTGCGGGGGGTACAAAAATTCAATTGGAGGCTTCACTGCTTGAAGGAGAAACAGTATGAACCGGTATAAAGTGCTGATTGCCGACGATCATTTCGTCGTGAGAGAAGGACTCAAGCTGATTCTGGAAACCGATGAGAGATTCGAGGTCATCGGTGAAGCGGAGAACGGTGAGATTGCCGTTCAGCTGGCGCATGAGCTTAACCCGGATGTGATTTTAATGGACCTGAATATGCCCGTCATGAGCGGGCTGGAAGCCATGAAGCTGTTGAATAACAGCGGCAGCCGTATTCCGGTCATTATTTTGACGACTTATAACGAAGATGATCTTATCGCTAACGGCCTTGCTTTGGGGGCGAAAGGTTACTTGCTCAAAGATACGGGCCGGGATCATCTGTTCCGTACGATCGAATCGGCGATGCGAGGAGAGACGCTGCTGCAGGCCGATATTTTGGCCAAAGCGCTGGCTGCGAAAGAGCACCGGGAGGACACCCCGCGGAAGGAGCAGGTTTCTTCGCTTACCGAGAAGGAAGTTCAGGTCCTGCAGCTCGTCGCCCGCGGGTACAAAAGCAAAGAAATTGCTTTTGATATGGGCATTTCCGAGCGAACGGTTAAGGCGTATTTAACGAACATCTATAATAAACTGGGAGTTGATTCTCGGTCGCAAGCCGTAGCAACGGCTCTGGAACGGGGAATTCTTCATCCTTAAGTACGCCCGGTCAAAATCAAACAAATGAGGGGGAGGTAAAGCTGTTAGATAGGTCCATTCGTTATGGCACCTTGTTGCTTATTATCATTGCCGTCGTTTATTTGGGCTCCAAGCTGGATTTTATTTATGGTCCCATACAAGTCATGATAAGCGCGGTCCTGGTTCCGCTGCTGCTCGCCGGATTTTTTTACTATTTGCTGCGGCCGGCGGTAGATTTTCTGGAACAGCGCAAGGTCAAGCGGACATTGGCTATTCTGCTGCTGTATGTGGTCATGCTGCTCGTCGCCGTCGCGTTTATCGTGGGGGTATGGCCGCCTTTGCAAACCCAAATGGTTAATCTGCTGCAAAACGTTCCAAACTTGCTCGACATGCTGAATGTCAAGCTGAACGAGCTGGCGGAGAACCAGCAGCTATCCTTTTTGCCGCTGGAAGAAATTGATTTCTCCAAAGTGACCGAATATCTCAGCAATGGCGTCACATTGCTGGCCAATTCCATTACCGGCCTTGTTTCGCTGCTTTCCAATTTTGCGATCGCCTTGTTCACGTTTCCGATCATTTTGTATTACATGCTCAAGGATGGTCAGCGCTTCGGAGTAACTTTGGCGAAGATGTTTCCGCGGCGCTATCGCGGAGAAGCGTTGAGAACGGTCCGCGAAATCGACAATGTGCTAAACAATTATATCGTCGGCCGGGTTATCGTCAACGTAGCGCTGGGAATTTTGATGCTTATCGGATTTTGGATTTTGGGGCTTCCGTATGCCTTGTTGCTGACGGTCATCGCGGTTATTATGAATTTCATCCCGATTTTCGGGGCCATCATCTCCGCCATTCCTATTGTGCTTATCGGCTTGATCGAGTCTCCGTACGTCGGAATCTGGTCGCTAGTGATCATCCTGGCGGCGCAGCAAATTCAGGATAACCTGATCTCGCCTTACGTGTTCGGCAAAACGCTGGATATCCATCCGGTAACGACCATTCTGCTCATCCTGGGCAGCGGCAAAATATTCGGCATCATCGGCATGCTGCTGATCGTACCTATTTATATGATCCTCAAAATATTATGGAAGAAACTGTTCCGGCTGTTAATCAAGCAGCAGAATCGGGAAAAACCCGGGACGGTGGAGAAGACATAGCAGGGGGCTCCTACTGCTGGCAAAAAATCATCGCCTTGCCGTCGTCAGAGCGGCAAGGCGATGATTTATAACTCAAGTCGAAAACCGATCGTGGTAAAAACGCGATGGGCGTTGAAAGCTCGAGGATAGGGAAGTGGGGTGGGACGACAGATCAACACCAGCTGTCCGGAGACTTTACACGATTATCCCGTTTAATCAGGTAGCAGAGAGAAAGACAAGCTCGGGAGAAGAAAACATTTGGTGGAGAAGCAGATAGGTTCGAGATAATTTAGACAGGCATAGGAGAAGAAATCAGGTTTAGAGGAGGTGAAACAGACCGGACCAGAGATTAAGACAGGAGATCAGGACAGGAGATCAAGGACCCATTAAGTTGATCTGCATCAAGTAACCCCCACCGTTCTAGCGTCTCGATCAGGCCGCAGCCGCAAGGGGCTGGTTTGGTTGGCGCGCGATCAGCCGGCGGTAAGGGATCGCCGGAATCGCCACACACATGTGCAGCAACTTCTGCCGCATCGTTTCTTCCGCTCCGGGCAGGCGCAGCCGGCGGCGTCCGGTGTACTCGTTTAGGTACGCCTGCAGATGCTTCAGTCCCAAGTGGCCAAGCGGCTTTGTCTGCCCCCGCTGCGCTCACACCCGGTGCAGCCGTCTGACTTCCCGGCACATCCCCTTGTTCGAGTTTTCATCGCGATCAGCGCCTTCATGCAGTCCTGCTCACTGTTAAAACGGCTGCTGAATGGCTGAAGTTCCGTTCCCGCATTGATCTCCATGTTTGCTCGCCCCCGAATCAAGAATATACGAACATAAGTTCCGTTTATTTCATTATACCAAACATACGTTCCTTTATCAAATCGAAAATCTCACCTGAACCGCCTCATTTTTTCCTCATCTTTTTTGTTTTTTCTTCTCTCTTTTTTTGGAACCTTTGCTCTAGCCCTTCCCCTGCTCCTGAACGAAGGGAATAATCGTGCTAAGGCAGCAGCAGGCAGGGACACAAGGCACAAACCAGGTAAAGTACAACGCACGCTCCTTCAGTGGCTTGTTTGATTTGCTGTGCGACGAAGTCGGCACACTCGATTGGCTGGTTGCCTTACAACAGTTCCTTCTTTTGTTCTTCCTGGGCCCGGCAAAAAACGCAGGATATCGTCCGCAAACGCATTCCGGAAGCCATTCTGGTCAAACCGGCCGACTTTGACAAAGTCTATGACGCCTTCATCGCTGAGATGAACAAAGAGTGCGCCGAGAAGATGGAGAAAGAATATACGGAGCTGGTTAAAGAGAGGGTATCGCTTTTTACGGGAAAAGATGTTTAATAATCCGTAAGCCGGAAAAAAGCCTCAAAAGCCGCGCTACCGGCGGATTTTGAGGCTTTTTTCCGTTTTGCTGCACAGAAGCTGCGGATTTAACTCCTTCAGGTCTCGGGCGAATCGTTTTCCTTAAAGCGCACGATCGGCTTGATCACTTGCATAATCAATTGAATCTTCTCGGGAGAACAATCCTCCAGCAGCTCGATAATCTCATGCCGGAGATAATCCTTTCCCTGAATGTTCGTGCCGCTCAGAATATATTCGGGCGATTCCTCAAGAACGCCGCAGATCTGGGACAATCTGTCCAGGTTGATCGCCGTTTTGCCCCGTTCAATTTTGCTTATATAGGCGTTGGAGACATCCAATTTTTCGGCCAGCACTTCCTGCGTTAATCCTCGTCCCTCTCTGGCCCGCTTGATTCTTTTGCCAATTAGCGAATAATCGTAACCCATGTCATCACCTGCCTAAATTGTAACAACCCTCCTTTGTGCAATACATGCATCAATAGTTAATTTGAACTTATAAGTTAAAAATTATAAACTAATAATTTGAATTTAACGTAGAGGTTTAAATAGTGGCGGAAGGGAGACCAAGCGGTATATAACCGATAACTATAACTCCATCGATACCGCTTCACTGATTTGTTCTTGCTCGCGAAGATTGCCGCGTTTTTTCCAGATCTTCTTTTTTGCTGCTGGACATGGAAGACATATTGTTACCAAGTATTTGGAGTGTTATTAGAAAATCTATTGTCGTATTGATTTTTCTATGAAAATTTAATATTCTACTTATATCATATATTGTAATATTGTGGGAAAATATCAAAATTTACGGACGTCCGTGCAACGAAATTGTCATTCCAAATTTTAAGGAGGTTTATGATGAAAAAGTTAGTGGCTTTACTGATGGCGTTGGTGATGGTCTTCGGTTTTCTTCCGCAAATTCCGGCAAATGCGGCGAGCGCTCCGCCTTCGACCTGGCAAGAGCATTGGTTCGAGCATAAGGAATTGCTCAAGCTCGCCTATTATGACGATGAGGTGGCCGTGTATTTTGACGATGATATAAACCCGAATCAGGCCAACTGGATTTACTCCACGGCCGCCGACGTATGGAAATATACGAAGCAAACCTACGGCTCCATGGGAGGAGACGGGAGACTTTACGTAGTGGTCCATAACAAAAAATACAGCGGCGGTCATCCCGGATATTACTATAATGCCGACCATGACTACCGCAACGTGATCGATATCGGCGGTTCCGACTTCAGCAGCCGGGGCGGATGGAATTTGGATATCCTTGTCCATGAAATCGCTCATATTGTAGAGTTTGCGGCAAACGGGGCCAAGGGCTCCCCGGCTTTCCGGCTGTGGGGCGACAGCAAATGGGCGGAAATTTACCAATATGATGTTTACAAAGCTTTGGGGTACGACAGCGAAGCGCAGCGAGTTTATGACAGCTTCGTAAGCAAGTCGGAAAACTTCCCGCGGGCAGGAACCTACTGGTTTAAGAATTGGTATTATCCTGTTTATGACAACTATGGGGAAGATCAAGTGCTTACACGCTTCTTCCAGCTGCTTGCCCAATATTTCCCGAGGAATTCCGCCGGTTATTTCACACGAGATTTGAACATGGGCGAGTATGTACATTTTATGAGCGGCGCGGCAAGAGCCGATCTGAAATCGCTGGCGTCCGGCGCTTTCGGTTGGACGAACGAATACGAAAACCAATATCAGGCGGCGCGCCGGGAATTTCCGCAAATCACTTACGGTGGAGACGTAACCATCTCTGAGGGGGCCGTCTTTTATGGAGACGCCAATTATGGCGGATTTGCCGTGGCGCTGGGGGTGGGCACTTACAACTACAATGACATGCTGGCGGCTGGCATTCCCAACGATAAGCTCTCCTCGGTGAAAGTGGCTCCCGGCATCAAAGTGACACTCTACGAACATAAGGATTTCCAGGGAGCAAGCAAGGTATTGCTTGCGGACACTTCCTATGTCGGCGACGATTTTAATGACAAGACCTCTTCCATCAAAATAGAGCGGGTAAACTAGGCAGGTCAATCATTGGACGTTCAGGGATGAACGTCCGCTTTTTGCTCAATACTATACGTATGTATGGTATTATTAGACAGGATGAGGAAGCAATCTGCTTACATAAAATAACTTGTTAAACGGAAAGGGTGCAAGGAATGAAACGGAGAAATGTCTTGCTGACGGCCGGAGTTATTGTGGTTGCGGCGTTAGGAACTTACTATATTTTTACGGGAAGCGCTGAGAAAGAAGCTGCAACCGTCAGGCTGGATGCGCAAAGCTTGAAGCAACTGGTGCACGATTACAGCGCGGACAACCTGCAAGCCCAATCGGCTTCGATCACGGCGCGTCAGCTTGTGGTGACTGACGAGGGAAAAGGTTCTACGGCGTATGAACTGCCGGAAGACGAGTTTTTTGTGTCCATCGCGCCGTATCTCGAGCAAACGCATCCATGCGATATTCACAGTTTGACAGGCTGCCAAGGGGAACTGGCGGATCAAGAGTTTGATGTATCCATCGCCGATCTGGAGGGCAGCACTATTTTGGATCAAAAAATGAAGTCTCAGGCCAACGGATTTATCGATCTGTGGCTGCCGCGGGACAAAACGTACCGTATCACGGTAGGTCACGACGGGAAAACGGCCGAGTCGGAGTTTTCCACGTTTGACAGCGACAACACTTGCATCACAACCCTCCAATTAAGTTAGTTCACTCTGGAGCGTCTAAACGAGCCCGGTGCCGGAAACGGCGCCGGGCTTGTTGTATCTTGGGGACGATTCCCTTGAATCTATGAGCTGTTTTGAAAGTTCCCTTTTTTGTCATAATTTCCCCAAACCCTTTAACTATCGGGCATTTTCGATAAATATCAGGGCAACTCCGCACTTAAATCTATCAAATTAAAGTAAATTTCTAAAAATATAGGAGGATTCATGGCAAATATGTAAAAATATCTACTTGGTAATCTCTTTTTATTTTGGGAGATTAACCATATTCAGGAGGGGCAGGTGATAGGCGGATTTCAAGCATTTCGGCTTTGCGGTCGGCAGGCCGTCGGCATCTTATCTTACAGTAATTGAGGAGGAGAATCATGTTGAAGCACGCAAAAGAATTCAAGAAGCCGGGGATATGGCTGCTCGTTGCCGCGCTTATCGTTCCGTTGTTTTCGCTTTCCCCGTTTGGTGAGAATCGTGCGGAGGCCGCCGGCGCGGCAGATTATAAGATCGTAGGTTATTATCCATCCTGGGGGGCCTATGCGAGAAATTATCTGGTCTCGGATATCGATGCCTCCAAAGTTACGCATATCAATTACGCGTTCGCCGATATCGCCTGGAACGGCATTCACGGCAATCCGGATCCGACCGGTCCCAATCCGCAGACCTGGACTACGCAGGATGAGGTTGGGGTCATCAACGTGCCGAACGGCACGATCGTGATGGGCGATCCGTGGATCGACGCGCAAAAAAGCTATCCCGGAGATACCTGGGACCAGCCGCTGCGCGGCAATTTCAATCAACTGATCAAGCTGAAGCAGCGGTACCCGCATCTGAAAACGCTTATTTCCGTCGGCGGATGGTCGTGGTCCAACCGGTTTTCGGACGTGGCCGCCGACCCGGCGTTGCGTGAAAACTTCGCCAATTCCGCGGTCGATTTTCTCCGCAAATATCAATTTGACGGCGTCGACCTGGACTGGGAGTATCCGGTCAGCGGAGGACTTCAGGGCAACAGCAGACGGGCGGAAGACAAGCAAAACTTCACGCTGCTGCTGCAGAAAACCCGGGAGAAGCTGGACGCCGCGGGAGCCAAGGATGGTAAGCGTTATCTGCTGACGATCGCCTCGGGCGCGTCCCCTGCGTTTGCTCAGAACACCGAGTTGGACAAGATCTCCGATATCGTTGACTGGATCAACATCATGACTTATGACTTCAATGGCGGCTGGCAGAACATCACCGCCCACAACGCTCCCTTGTACCTGGATCCGGCGGCGGTGGCGGCCGGTGTTCCGGACTCGGAAAGCTTTTATGTGGAAGCGGGCGTGCGCGGGCATCTGAACGCTGGCGTACCGGCCGGTAAGCTCGTGCTGGGAGTTCCTTTCTACGGACGGGGCTGGACCGGGGCAGCGGCCGCCGGCAACGGCCAATATCAAAAAAACGCCGGCCCTTCGGCGGGCACTTGGGAAAAGGGCGTTTTCGACTATAGCGATCTGGAGAACAATTATATCAACAAAAACGGCTATACCCGTTATTGGAACGATATCGCCAAGGTCCCTTACCTGTTCAATCCGAGCAGCGGAACCTTTATCAGCTATGACGATCAACAATCGATCGGCTACAAGAGCGGTTTCATTAAAGCAAACCATTTGGGCGGGGCCATGTTCTGGGAGTTTAGCGGCGACCGGAACAAAACGCTGCTGAACAAGCTGGCCGGCGATTTGGCCGTTGACGGCGGTGGTGGCGATGACGGCGGTGGCGGAAGCGACGATCAAACCCCGCCCACCGTTCCCGGCAATCTCCGGGCGACGGCCCAATCGGCCACCAGCGTGACGCTGGCCTGGGACGCCTCCACGGACAACGTGGGCGTGACCGGCTACACCGTCGCTTATGGCGCGGGCAGCCTGAATGTAACAGGCACCGCGGCTACGGTCGGCGGCCTTTCGCCGAATACGGAATACACCTTTACGGTCAAGGCGAAGGATGCGGCCGGCAACCTGTCCGCAGCCGCCTCGATCAAGGTGAAGACTGCCGAGGGAAGCGACTGTCCGTACGCAGCATGGGATAGCAACGCAGTATATACCGGCGGCCAGCGTGTAGTTTACAACGGCAAAATTTACGAAGCCAGATGGTGGACCCAGGGGGATCGCCCCGATCAAAGCGGCGCGGACGGCGCGTGGAAATATATTGAGGATTGCCCTAACGGGCCGATCGATCCGCAGCCCGAGCCTGAACCGGGACTGGATACCACGCCGCCGACTGCACCGGGACAACTGCGCGTGACGGAAACCGCGCCGACCAGCGTCAGCCTCGCCTGGGACGCCTCCACGGATAACGTGGGCGTGACCGGCTACACCGTTGCTTATGGCACCGGCAGCATAAATGTAACCGGAACTTCGGCAACCATTACCGGTCTGTCGCCGGATACGGCTTACACCTTCAAGGTAACCGCAAGAGACGCAGCCGGCAATGTATCCGCGGCCGCCTCCGTTCAAGGGAAGACGACGGCGGAGGAAAATCCGGGCGATGGCGAGGCTCGTCCATGGGAACCGGGAGCGGCCTACAAGGTTAATGATCTCGTGTCTTACAACGGCGGCATTTATCTGTGCCTTCAGGCGCACACCTCGCTCGCCGGCTGGGAGCCGGCTAATGTGCCTGCTTTGTGGCAATTGCAGTAACCCGGGCAAGCTTATAGGAAATTGAGAGGAAGCGGGGGCAGCTCCGCTTCTTTTCTGCGCGATTTTTCCTGTCCGCATGATGGCGATTATTTTGCCGAAATAACATCGTTTTGGCAGAGAAGTTGCGGAAATTTCATGGAAACGGGTAGATATCACCCTTTTTTTGGATTGACAAAATATTTCTAGCGGGGGTAACATTTAAATTGTGAAATATTTTCCAAATTAAGGCATTTGTTTGTCGAGGTTCTCAGTATGTCTATTGCCACGGTGTTTGAAGCTCAGGAGAGAATCAGAAGGCTTGCGGTCAAAATCGTCAAACACTACCGGGGAAAAGGGCCGGAGAACGTCAAAGTGAACTTGGACGGCGCGGGCAAGGCGACCGTCGAAATCAAAGGGATTTTATCCAACTTATCGGAAATTTTAGTGAAAGAAGGTGCCACCGACCTCGTCAAGCAATACTGGAAAGTTTTGCAGCCTTATTTGGAACGCGAGTTTATGCAGGAAGCGGCGGATGCGGTAGGCGGCCCCTTTACCTACTCATGGTCCATAAGCCATGACAGGCAAGGGGAGCGGACCATTATCATCGAACTGAATAAGACGGTTTGATTAAAGAGAAAGAGGCGCCTGCCTTTTCGCTGTTTAATAGGCCAATACACGGTGTGACAAGCATGCCTTTGTATTGGCTTTTTTGTTTCTGTCATTCATTCTGCAATCATTTGTGCAAAAATTCACAAAAAGAGGTGGCGTTAGAGCGATGGGAAACCAAGTGCTTACGGTTTGCCCGTATTGCGGGAGCGGTTGTCAGCTGTATTTGAAGGTGGAGGACGGGCAGGTGGTTGGCGCCGAACCCGCGAACGGGAGAACCAACGAAGGCAAGTTATGCCTGAAAGGGCATTACGGTTGGGATTTCTTGAACGATCCGCAGCTTTTGACGGCGCGGCTGCGCAAGCCGATGATCCGCAAGGAGGGGCAGCTAAAGGAGGTGCCCTGGGAGGAAGCGATCCGGTTTACGGCCGAGCGTCTTGCGGCCATTAAAGAGAAGTACGGGCCCGATGCGATTATGGGGACCGGGTCGGCCCGGGGGCCGGGCAATGAGGCGAACTATGTGATGCAAAAATTTATGCGCGCCTGCATCGGCACCAACAACATCGACCATTGCGCCCGTGTGTGCCACGGCCCGTCCGTGGCCGGGCTGAGCTATTCGCTGGGCGACGGGGCGATGTCCAATTCGATTCCGGAGATTGAGGAAGCGAGCCTTGTGCTGATTTTTGGCTACAACGCGGCCGACACTCACCCGATCGTCGCCAGGAGGATCGTTAATGCCAAGCAAAAAGGGGCGACCGTGATCGTCGTGGACCCGCGCAAGACGGAATCGGCGCGCATCGCCGATTTGTGGCTGCCGCTCAAGGGCGGCACCAACATGGCCCTGGTCAACGCGTTTGGGCATGTACTGGTGCATGAGGGTTTATACGACCGGGACTATGTCTCCCATTACGTGGAAGGCTTCGCCGAGTATGCGGAGGGGATCAAAAAATATTCCCCGGAATACGCCGCGGCGATTACCGGCGTCGACCCCGCCGATATTCGCCGGGCGATGCGGGAGTACGCGCGGGCGGATAAGGCGTTCATTTTGTACGGGATGGGCGTCTGCCAGTTCTCGCAGGCGGTGGACGTCGTAAAAGGACTGGCTTCCCTGGCCCTGCTGACCGGAAATTTCGGGCGGCGCGGCGTAGGGATCGGGCCGGTGCGCGGACAGAACAATGTCCAAGGGTCGTGCGATATGGGCGCCTTGCCGAATGTTTATCCGGGATATCAGCCGGTGACGGACAAGAAGATCAGGCAGAAATTCGAGAAAGCGTGGGGCGTGAGTCTGCCGGATAAAACCGGCTTCCATTTGACGGAGGTGCCCCGGCTGGTGCTCAAGGAAAAGAAGCTGAAAGCTTATTATATTTTCGGCGAAGATCCGGTGCAAAGCGACCCGAACGCGGCCGAACTGCGCGAGGCGCTGGACGAAATGGAACTGGTGATTGTGCAGGACATTTTCATGAACAAAACGGCGCTGCACGCGGATGTCGTCCTGCCGGCCACCTCCTGGGGCGAGCATGACGGGGTGTATTCCTCGGCGGACCGCGGTTTTCAGCGGATTCGCAAAGCGGTGGAGCCGCAGGGCGAAGCCAAGCCGGACTGGCAAATTATTTGCGAAGTGGCCACGGCGATGGGCTATCCGATGTCCTACCGCAACACGGAGGAAATTTGGGATGAAATGCGCAGCCTGTGCCCGAAATTTGCCGGCGCCAGCTACCGGAAGATGGAGGAGCAGGGAAGCGTGCAGTGGCCTTGTCCGTCCGACGATCATCCGGGGACGCCGTTCCTGTACGAAGGCAACCGCTTCAGTACGCCCAACGGCAAAGGGCGGCTGTTCGCCTGTGAATGGCGGGCCCCGCAGGAGCTGCCGGACGCGGACTACCCGCTCACTTTGTCCACGGTGCGCGAAGTGGGGCATTATTCGGTGCGCACGATGACCGGAAACTGCCGCGCGCTTAGCCGGCTGTCCGATGAACCGGGCTTTATTCAAATCAGCCCTGAGGACGGGGTGGCGCTGCAGGTGCGTGACGGGGAGCTGGTGCGGGTGGTGTCCCGGCGGGGGCGGATCGTGTCGAGGGCGCAAATCAGCGACCGGGTTAAACCCGGCGCCACGTACATGACCTACCATTACTGGATCGGAGCTTGCAACGAGCTGACCGGCGATTTCCTGGACCCGGTATCCAAAACGCCGGAGTATAAATTCTGCGCCATTAAGCTGGAGCGGATCGCCGATCAGGAACGGGCCGAACAGGAGGTCCGGCAGCAATATGAGGAGCTCCGCAAGCAGATGCACGTCACGGTTTAAGCGTGCGAGTTCAGCGTGCAAGCGCGGGCGAGGCGATGAAACGCGGCCGGCGCTTGCGCTTTTGGAAAGGAGAGGAGCATATGGGCACCGGGAAAATGGAGGCGAATCCGTTCGTCATCGCGGACGCCGGCAAATGTATCGGCTGCAAAGCCTGCGAGCTGGCCTGCTTTGCGGTGCATAACCGGGAGAACGGAGTGAGCGCCGCCGTCGGAACGATTACGATTCCGGTAATTCCTCGGTTGTACGTAACGAAGGCGGGGCGCTCCGCGGCGCCGGTGCAGTGCCGGCATTGCGAAAACGCGCCCTGCGCGGCGGCTTGCCCGGTAGGGGCGATCCGCCAGGAAAACGGCGCCATTCTGATCGACGAGGAGCGCTGCATCGGCTGCAAGGCTTGTGCGCTGGCTTGTCCGTTTGGCGCGATCGCGCTGGTCAAATCGTATTCGCACGGCCGGGAAGTGCTGCAGAGCGGACTTTCGGCGCATACCGAACGCGGCGCGGAGCCCAAGCCGCGGCTGGTCGCCAGCAAATGCGACCTGTGCCAAAGCTGTGCGCCGCTGCACACATGGGCCGAAGTGGCGGGCCAAACGCAAGGCGGCGCCATGGAGGCGGGAGCGGCAGAATCGCGGCCTGCAGGCCGGACGCTGGAGCCGGGGCCCGCGGACGCCGCGGCGTCTCCCGCCTGCGTGGCCGCCTGTCCGGTCGGCGCGCTGTCCTTGGTAACGGGGAAGCCGGAGCGGACTGTACGTCCGTTTCCGGATTTAAAGGCAATGCCGTTTTAGCTTTAATAAGCAAACTATATGAATGGCAAAGAAGGTAGAGTTATGCCAAGTCCTAGCTATGATCCGATAATTCATATCGATGAGCAATTGTGTACCGGCTGCAAGCGGTGCGCCTCCGTTTGTCCGGTCGGCGCGATTCACGGCGATGCCGGGAGTCCCCAGATGATCGACGCCGACCGCTGCGTGATTTGCGGGCAATGTGTCCAGGTGTGTACCGCCTTTGCCGCAGACTATAGCGAAGATTACGCCGCCGAATTGGCCGGGGAATCGGCGGGAAGCGGGCTTGCCGGCGGGTTCGAGGCGCGGGAGCGGCTGGCGGCGAAACGGGCGCTCCGGGGAATGCCCGCCAGTGTACGGGAGCCGCTGTTTGCCGCTTATTCCACCGGGCATGCGCTTGAGGTCCGGCAAATGCTGGGCCGTCCCGGGCTGCACAAGGTCGTGCAGTGCGCGCCGGCCATTCGCGTGTCGCTGGCGGAGGAGTTCGGCCTTCCGCTGGGGACGCTGACGCCGGGCAAAATGGCGGCCGCGCTGCGGCGGCTCGGGTTCGACAGAATTTACGACACGAATTTTGGCGCCGATTTAACGGTGATGGAGGAAGGGACGGAGCTGATCCGGCGGGTGCTGGACGGGGAACGGCTGCCGATGTTCACCTCCTGCTGCCCGGCCTGGGTGAAGCACGCCGAGACGGCGGCTCCGGAGCTGCTCGATCATTTGTCCAGCTGCAAATCGCCGATGCAGATGGCCGGGGCATTGTTTAAAACCTACGGCGCCGAGCTGGCCGGGGTGAACCCGGCGGACATTTACAGCGTGGCGGTCATGCCCTGCACCTGCAAAAAATTCGAATGTGCCCGTCCGGAGATGCAGGCCAGCGGATACCGCGACGTGGATGTGGTCATTACAACCCGTGAACTGGCCTATCTTATTAAAGACCAGGGGATCGATTTTGCCGCTTTGCCCGACGAACCGTTCGACGCTCCGCTTGGGGAATATTCGGGCGCCGGTACGATTTTCGGCGTGACCGGCGGCGTCATGGAAGCCGCGATCCGCACCGGGTACGAGCTGCTGACGGAGCAGGAAATTCCCCGGCTGCAGCTCGATTTCGTGCGCGGCGAGGAAGGCATTCGCACCGCGGACGTGCAGGTTGGCGAACTGGAGCTCAAAGTGGCGGTGGTCGCCGGACTGCAGCATGTCGGTCCCGTACTGCGGGCGGTGGCGGACGGGACTTGCCCGTATCATTTCATCGAAGTGATGGCTTGTCCGGCGGGCTGCATCAGCGGCGGGGGACAGCCGAAGCTGCTGACGGAGCAAATGCGCGAGCTTGCTATCCGGGCCCGGAAAAGCGCGGTTTACCGTCATGATGCCGGGCTGCCTGTACGCAAAGCGCATGAAAACCCGGGGATCAAAAAACTGTACGAAGATGTTTTGGGCGAGCCGCTGGGCAGCGTTTCGCACCATTTGCTGCATACCCATTTCAAGTCCCGGCGAAAGCCCGAGGAAGTAAGCCTTAAAGAGGAGGTCAAACTATGAACAGCTTTGTGCTTGCCGATCCCGATAAATGCATCGGCTGCCATACTTGCGAAGCGGCCTGCGCGGTGGCTCATTCGGACCAGGATTTTTTTCGGCAAACGCCCGGAGAGACGGAGTTCTACCCCCGGCTTACCGTTGTGAAGACAGAAAATATAACGGCTCCCGTGCAATGCCGGCATTGCGAGGATGCGCCGTGCGCCAATGTGTGCCCGAACGGCTCGATCACCAGCAGCGAGGACGGTATTTGCATCAATCAGGACACCTGTATCGGCTGCAAAACCTGCATGCTGGCTTGCCCGTACGGAGCGATCGAGATGGTGCCTTTGTATCGCGATGGAGAGAAACAGCTGCAGGCGGGGTTGCGCTATAACGCGGCCGGAGCTTGGATTCCCAAGGAAAAAATCGTGGCCAGCAAATGCGATCTGTGCGAGGGTACCCCCGGCGGGCCGGCCTGTGTAAGCGTCTGTCCGACCAATGCGCTGCAGCTTATCGTTCCCGCCCGCGTGCAGGTATCCGTCGCCGAAAAACGCGCGGCCACGGCTCAGGCCTTGCAGCTGTTTGGCGGGGTCGCCCGCTAGCCATAAAACAGTTGAAGCGGTATCGGGATAGCGGCAGAAAAGTGTGAAAAAAATCTAAACGGTTGTGAACGACGCTATTTTTGGGTAAAAACGAGCGGATACAAAATGTAACGGTTGCCAGCGAGCCTATTTCCCGTTTTATGTCACTAGCGTTGCATTAAATCTGACAAGATACATTTTTTAGCCACACCAATATTCTAACGGTTGCCACAAGCGTTATTTGTGCCAAAAACGTTGATTTCAAATTGTAACGGTTGCCATAGCGCTTATTACACTGAAAACCGGTTGTTTTTGCTTGGATTAAGGAAATTAGCGTCGCTCGCAACCGTTAGAATTTAGAAAAGGTCTTTTTTCGGAAAATAGCCGCTGCTACAACCGTTAAAAAAGAAACCACTGCTTTTTCGCCCGAATAAGCGAGGGTGGCAACCGTTAGCGTAGAAAAAGCTAGGTATATAGTTAGAGCCACAACAGGGTTTAGCAGAAACCCCCATGATCTAAAACGCCCTCAGAGCCGTGAAAAACGAAACGCCTGCGGAATGCGATACTTCCGCAGGCGTTTTTGCAATGCGTAATGCGTCAAAATCTCAAATCCCTTTCGCCGTTACGAACTCGCTCCAGCCGCTTCATCGTCAGCTTGCGCGTCGCTTCGCGGGGGATGCGTTCGAGATTTTCCGCAATCGTCCGTTCTCCAAGCTCGCGCATTTCTTCGTCCGCATAATCCAGCAAATATTCCTGGAAGGTAAGCAGGGAGTTGGGCTGGCAGATATTATGAATCTGCCCGGACTTGGCGAGCTGCATAAACCGGTCGCCCGTCCGGCCTTCGCGATAGCAGGCGGTGCAGTAGCTGGGCACGTAGCCGTCCTGGCATAAGCACTTGATGATTTCCTGCGGCGAACGATGGTCTCCGACCTGAAACTGCGGGTTGTCGTCCTTGTCCTTGTTGACCGCGTATCCGCCGACACCGGTGGCGGAACCCGCACTGATTTGGGAGATGCCGAGTTTAATGATTTCATCCCGCAGCTCGGGGTCCTCGCGCGTGGACAGGATCATGCCGGTATAAGGCACCGCCAGACGCAATACGGCGACCACTTTCATGAAATCCCGGTCGCTGACAAGGTAAGGGTAGTTGTCGAGGTGGACATTTTCCGCCGCGCGCAGACGCGGAACGGAAATGGTGTGCGGACCGCAGCCGAAGGTTTCTTCCAGATGCTCGGCATGCTTCAGCATGGCGACCGTTTCGTAATGATAGTCGTAAAGACCGTAAAGCACGCCGATGCCGACATCGTCGATTCCGGCGCGCATCGCTCTGTCCATGGCGGTGGTGTGCCAGTCGTAGTCCCTTTTGGGTCCGCGGGGATGGTAATGCTGGTAGCTGAGGCGATGGTAGGTTTCCTGAAACAAAATATAAGTGCCGATGCCGGCTCCCGCAAGCAGGCGGTATTCCTCCACCGTCGTGGCCGCGATGTTGACGTTGATCCGGCGGATGCTGCCGTTGCCCGTTTTGGTTTCGTAGGCGGTGTTGATGCAATCGAGGATATAGTCGATGTCGCAGTGGCGGGGATCTTCGCCGGCCTCGATCACGATGCGCTTGTGGCCCAGCGACTCCAGCACGCTCACTTCCTTGGCGATCTCCTCCATAGTCAGGCGATGGCGCTCAAACTCGGTGTTGGAATGCTTGTATCCGCAATAAACGCAGTGATTGACGCAGTAGTCGCTGACATAAAGCGGGGCAAACAGTACGATCCGGTTGCCGTAAATCCGCTCCTTAATCTGTCTGGAAGCCGCGAACAACCGCTGCATAATGCCGTCGTCGTCAACGTATAACAGAACGGCCGCTTCCAGGGCGGTCAGCCCCTTGCAGTCCATCGCTTTTTCCAATATCGCCTCGACCAAGCCGTGGTCATTCGCCGCCTTCTTTCCGTAGTCCAATGCCGCGGCAATCTCCTCATCCTGAATAAAATTGGCAGGTTCGCTTTCGGTAACTCGACTCATGTTGATCCACTCCTTTTGAAATATTTGTATAGAGACAGCTAGTAAAAATCAGTTCAAACCGCGCCGGACAGCGATTTCAGGCTGTCGCCGCGGCCCATGTCGACCTCCAGGCCAACGGAGGCGATCCGCCGTTCCAAGCAAAAACGGCACTGCGCGGATTCGTCGCCCAGACAAATTTTGTTGTCGTAAAGGGCGTATTTCGGGCGTACGGCCAGCGGCGACAAATTCGGCATAACCACGTTGGCCCCGGCCTGCAGCGCCATTTCCCGGCCGTAAGGGTGAGCCGTTCCCATCGCGGTCGTGGCCGGAATCAAGGCGGCCGGAAGCAAAAGTCGGGTCAGGGCGATCATGTCGAGCGTCGCTTCCAGCGTCCCGGCCGGGTAATCCTTCAGCGGCGTCGCATGATGGGGCAGGAACGGGCCGATTCCGACCATATCGGGGTCAAGCCGTTTGAGATACAGCAGATCCTCGGCCAAATCCTCCGGCGTCTGCCCGGGCAAGCCGACCATGAACCCGGCTCCCACCTGGTAGCCGATCCGCTGCAACGCCGCCAGCCGATCCCGCCGGTTCTCAAACGACATGGTCGGATGCAGGGCCCGATACAGGCGGGAAGAGGCGGTTTCGTGGCGCAGCAAAAACCGGTCGGCTCCGGCGGCAAACAGGCGGGCGTAGGTCTCGTCGTCCCGTTCCCCGATCGACAGGGTGACCGCCGCATCCGGGAACCGCTGTTTAATCCCGCTGACGATGCGCACCAACCGTTCCGCCGTATACCAGTTGTCTTCCCCGCTCTGCAGCACAAATGTCCGGTAGCCAAGTTCGTACCCTTCCCGGCAGCAATCCGCAATTTCTTCCGGGGTCAGCCGATAGCGCTCAAGCGACCGGTTTGCGGAACGAAGTCCGCAATACAGGCAGTTTTGTTTGCATATATTCGAAAATTCAATCAGTCCGCGCAAATATACTTTGGTCCCGTACATGCCGAGCCGTTTTCGGTGCGCAAGCGCGCGCAGCTGTTCCCGGGTCTCCGGGTTCAGATGGCGCAGAACGACGAGCAGCTCTTGACGGTTTAAAGAAGCCTCGGCATACAGACGGTCCAATAACGCTCCGACTTGGGGTGAATGGATTCGCTTCGTTGCGGTTTCCTCCAATCCTGAAAATGAATAACAACTTAGGTATTCCGTTTTTTCGGATTCCAAAGATGCAATCAATGCAGCGGCGATTCCGGGCCGCACCCGCTGATCCGCTCCGGATGGGTATATACGTTGCAGGAATGACCGCGGATAAACCCGACCGTCGTGATCCCGAGGTGCTCGGCGAGCTCCAGGGCCAGCGCCGTGGGGGCGGATTTGGATAAAACGACCGCGCAGCCGATCTTCGCCGCCTTGAGCAGGATTTCCGAGGAAATCCGGCCGCTGAAGGCGATGATTTGCCCGTCCGGACTCATGCCATGCCTCAGGCGGTGGCCGTAAATTTTATCGAGCGCGTTATGGCGCCCGATGTCGCTGCGGGCGAGCAGGATCCCGCCGGCATCGCAGAGGGCCGCGCTGTGTACGCCGCCGGTACGGTGAAACAATTCGGCCCCCCGCTGCAGCTCGTCCATAAGCCGAAAACAGTCGGCAAAACTAAGCTGCACCTGCCGGTCCAGCAAAACCTTGGCCGTCCGCGCGTCGTTGACGTACACAAACCCGTGCCGGCTCGCCCCGCAGCACGAAGTGACGTAACGCTTGGCGAACAGCTGGCGGTGCAAGGGGTTCCACTCTTTTAACGTCACATGAACGAAGCCGCCCGCCTCCTCAACCCACAATTCCATGATGTCGTCCATGCGTTCGATAATGCCTTCCGATGCCAGATAACCGATCGCCAAGTCTTCGATGTATTCCGGCGTACAGACGAGGGTCACGAATTCCTCGCCATTGATTTTGAGCGTAACCGGCTGTTCGGATACGACGGTATCTTCCGCCGCGGTGACGGTTCCGTCGCGGTAACGTATGATGACTTCCGTGTGCTGGGGATTCCAGTTCATTTTCACATCACCCTTGTTTTGATAGGAATCTTGTTTATGGATGCAATAGAAAAATATTGAAAAATATTGCTTCTTACATGCTCCCACTTTGGAAGCAAAATTGTCAATCTAGTTTGTTACATTTTGCACAAATCAGCTTTGGGGACCGATGATGAAGCAGCGGGAAAACAGTGGACAGCCTCTATGATGCGTCCGCCCGGTTTTTATGGTAACTTCAAAGAGCCAAGGCTGATTAGAAAGGGGGAGGCGCCAAGATGAAGGACAAGCTGGGAAATCTGCCGTCATCGCCGGGAGTCTACTTGATGAAAGACGGGAATGGGGGGATTTTGTACGTCGGCAAGTCGAAAAATTTGCAGCAGCGGGTCCGGTCTTATTTTTATCCTTCCGCGCCCCATTCCAATAAAATCAAAAGGCTGGTCAACAACGTCAAGGATCTGGAAATACGGGTGACCGATACCGAATTCGAAGCGTTAATGCTGGAATGCCGGTTAATTCGCGAATGGAAGCCGGTATACAACAAAAAAATGAAAAACCCGCTCGCTTATGTTTATATCGCCATCCGGCCGGGAAACGGCTTCCGCCGCATTGAAGTCACCCATCATCCGGGCAGCGGGGAGGCCGGGGAGGTGTGGTTCGGCCCCTATGCGGCCAGCAAAAACACCGTTTTGGAGGCGGTCCGGGAGATTCAGGAGTGTCTGCAGATCGCCTGCGCCCGGTCTTCCGTCGGCCAAGCCCCCTGTTTGAATTATTCGCTTGGGTTATGCCGGGGCATGTGTCTCGGAGGTGAAGCGGTCCGGGAATACGAGCGGATTGTCGACCGCTTCATCGCCCTGCTGGCGGGAAGCGACCGCTGTATATACGAGGTTATGGAACAAGAGATGGCGGCGGCGGCCGAACGGTATGATTTTGAAGCCGCGGCCAGGTACAGGGATTCGCTGCAAGCGGTAAGCCTGCTGTTGAATAAGGAAAATATGATCCAATTCACCGTGCAAAACCGCAGCCTCGCCATCGTTGAAGCGTTGGACGGTCAGACGTTCAAGCTGTTTCTGGTGAAGCGGAATCGCGTGCTTTTCAGGGAAAAGTATCATGTTGCCGATACGGCGGTAGAGCAACTGCGGGCCGAGATTACGGAGGCGGTGCTCGGCTGCTTCGGAGCGGAGAAGACGCCGCCCTCCAGCGCGCTTGCCCGCGACGAAATCGATGAAGCGCAGATCATTTACAGCTATCTGCAGAGCAGCGCCTGCCGGCATCTGACCGTTCCGGAGGAATGGATCGAAGCGCGGGACCGTTTGCGGATCGCCTCGGCATTGGACAATATTCTCCCTCGTCCTTGAGAACCGCCTGGAATCGAGGGAGTCCGCCATGCCCGGTTTGGGCCGGGAACGATAAGCTTTAGTCTTAGACTCCTGCACAGCGCCTTCTTTGGAGCCGGGTAAATCCAAAAGGAGGCGTTATTTTTTTCTCCGGAAAAAATGAACCGGTGCCAAACAGGCTTCGCCTATATATCGAGATCAACTTTAGGAAGTGATAAATGATGCAAGAGGAACAAGAGTGGATAGAGCGCTGCAGAAACGGCGATCGGGAGGCGTTTTACAAGCTGGTCGAACCGCTGCTGGACCGGGTATACAGCGCGTCCGCCGCGATATTGCGCTCGTCGCATTTGGCGGAAGATGCCGTCCAGAACGCCTTGATCGAGGCTTACAGGGCCATTATGAACGGCAAGGAAATCCGTAATTTTACCGGCTGGTTCAAGCATCTGTGCGCCATGAGAGCGATCGATCTGGCGCGGAAGCGTTCGCGACTGAACAGGATGACAGAGGGGTTGGAGCATTTGGAGCCAGTGGATCAGGGGGCGCAGCCGATCGAAGCCCTATTGAAAAAAGAGGAGCAGCACAGCCTGCTCTCCCAGGTGATGTCGCTGGACATTCAACATCGTTCGGTGGTCCTGCTCTTTTACTATCAGGAAATGTCCATCGAGGAGATTGCGGCCACGCTCGGCGTGAAGGAAGGAACGGTAAAATCCCGGCTCCATCGCGCCCGGCACAAACTGCTCAAGCTTTATCAATCTAACGGAAACAGGAAGGTGATGATTAATGCTGGATACAAAGATTGAAATGAATATGAAAAGGGAGATGACATGGTCGCTGGACCAGTTAACGGCCCCAGAATCACTGAGGGATTTTGCCCGGAATATCGCGTTACATAGTGAGAACAACAAGGTGCCCTCCCTTCCGAAAAAAAGAAAGCCTTTATTTATCGGGTTAGCCGCCGGGGCGGCCGCCGTTTCGATCTTGTTCGTTTCGGCGGAGATTTCTCCGGCGTTTGCCAGCATGCTTAAGCAAATCCCCGGCATTTCGGTCGCCGCCGACTGGCTGGACGCAATCCGCAGCCAGGACGGGGTAGAGAACGCCGCCGCTCATAAGTACACTCCCTTTGAACCGGTAGTTCAGCAGTTTGGGGATATGAAAGTAAGTCTGGCGGATGTCTATCTGACCAGCGATAAACTGATGTACAAGGCGTTTATTCAAACGGATGGAATCAAAGACCATCTCGCCAAAAATCCCGATGGCAGCTTGACGCTCGATAGAACGGCCGACCATTATACTGTACAAAGCTTGGACTTCGAAATGATTGAAGGGAGCGGCAGCGAGGACATTATCTCCGATCAGGAAACGGGAGAGCCGATTTTGGTTATTTCGGAAATCCTGGAACTGGACCCGGAAGAAGTTCAGGCGTTTCTCAAGGGAAATCCCGACACTTTAAGTTTTAAACTCTATGTGGGCGATGACCCTTCAGGCCGCAAGGACCGGGAGTATGATATGAATGTACCGTTTGCCCCGTCCGAATTAGTGGAAGACCGGATTATTCAGGCAAAACAGCAGATCAAGGTTGCTGGCGACTCGGATATCGGGGGATTGGTGCTGGACAATATCAAGATTACTCCTCTGAATACCTACGCCGAACTGCGGCTGGATAACAGCAAAGACTATGGGCTCGATCTTGATTTGGCCGGAGACGGAGGGCACGATGTCATACGATTAACGGATAATAACGGCAAGGTGTATCCCCTGGACACCTATCGGACCAAATATCAGCCCGTGAACGATAAGTTTCAGCCGGGCGTAATCGAGCTGACGTTTAACTCTTCCCCGTTTTTTGACGAGACAGTGAACAGCTTAAAGCTTCATGTCGGCGCTGTAGAGATATCGGACTGGACGGGAAGCGATACGTTTACGCTAGGCCTGAACGAAGACCTGCCGAAACCGATCCGTTTTAAAGGCAAGGAAATGACGATTACGCAGGCGCGGTATGAAGACGGTTTGTTAAAGCTTAAAGTACTGCAAAAAGCGGAGAATCGCATGAGCATCCATTTTGAAATTCCTTCGTTGCGCCCGGATAAAGAGAAGTCTCCGGAGCTTTGGGAAGAGTATTACGGGGAAAAAGCGGACTTAAGAAAGGAACTGATTATTCCGTCCGAGGGGAAAGAGGAGTACGAATTGTCCTTTTTGGTCCCAAAACAGGATACTTATGAAATTCGCATGATGCGGGATATGGATAATGTTACGGTTGATAAGACGCTTGAGATTGATTTAGGACCATGACGTAAACGGCAGGCCGAGACAATAGCGCCATAATTTACCGCTATATTCATAGATCACGTGTTCAGTAAGAGGAGGCTGCGACTAAACCCGCACATTTAAACACCGCCGGAGCAAGTTCTCCGGCGGTTTTCGCTTGCCGAAGGGGCAATGTGCAAAGAGTTTACCTCGTTTCCGGCAACGAATCATAAATCGCCCCGGTATATTTCGTAATGGCTTCATCATAATCCGGGTATGTAATCCCAAGGCTTTCCGCCACCGCTTTGGAGTATTTTCTAAACAGATCGTAACAAGTAAACAAAGACCGCCACATTTCCGGATAACCGGTTCCGTTATAGGTTGACAGCAATGTTTCCCAATCTTCGCGCGGCAGATAGCGGTCGATAAATTTATAGTTTTTCCCTACGCTAAACGTATACCCGTGCACCGAGCCGATGTGCCAGGCCATCATCCGCAGCAAATTGGGCCGTGCGATTTCGTTCAAATGATCGATGGCAAACAGGATTTCTTGTCTCGCCAGCCCTTTGACGACATAGGTTGAAACCATCCAGAACTCGTTGCAGCAATCATCAAACTCCCTGGCGCTCGGCTTTTTAAGCCAATATCCGCGATCGGATGCGGTCGCTTCATTTTTGACGAGACGGTCTTTATCAAGCAATACCTTCACCAAACCGTCGCTTTCGGCGAAATAAAGCTCCGACTCGTTCACGGGAATCAGGGTCAGATCCAGTTTGTTGCCATCCTCGAAAAGCATGATATAGGAGAACCAGTTGCCCAGTTCCGGGGGGAAAAGCTCCATATCCTCGGGTTTTTGCATCATGATGCGCTTGCCGAAAACGCCGAGCCATTCATCGTTTTCCTTGAAAAAATCCATATCCGTAACAAAATAAGAAATGTCGAAATCCTGGAATGAATCGGGAGGAATGTTCACGTTGGTGCGCGACCCTTCCATAGTTACCAAGCGGATTCGATCCTCTTTCGCGGCGAAATCCAAAAACAAGTTCATCATTTCCTGCTCGCTTCTCAAGTGCATAGCCCTCCGTTCAGGCTTAGATCTTTTATTCTAAAAACGTTTGAAGCCTATCCCTTTATTCGATATTGCTATATTTCATGTTGTTCTGTCAACATATGGGGATTGAGCAGGGATGTCTCTTATCTAATCTTTGAAGGTAAAGCTTTATTTAGGGGTGGCACTAAAAAAAATTTCATTGTACAGGAAACACTTTCTGAATTTTTCTAACACTTTACAATCATACCGCGCGTTTTTAAATAACTGGAGGTAGTCATTTTCATTGCGAATGTAGTTCCCGTCGTCATATCGCTTCATAAACCAGTTATTGAATTTATTTTTTTGACATAAATAAGGTTCAATAACGGCCATGTTGCCGCTCGGCTTCAAAACTCTGCGGAACTCATCTAAATAGTCGGTAATGAGCTCGTTCGGAAGGCAAAGCCGATTCTCCGGCTATCAAGATCGATTCCGCAATAATGCTCAGCCTGGCTTATGCAACAGTTCGCCCCGGTTCCGCAGCCAAAATCAAGAACCATTTTATTTTCTAAGGAGAAACGGTCTCGAATATGGTTGTGAATATATTTTTCGGTAAACCATCTGGGGCGTACGATGGAGTGGTACAATCGCGGGGTCAAATACATGAAGCTGTACACACCTATCTTTTTAAATTTGATGGACTAAGAAAAATTGTTTCCGAGCCTAAGCCTAATTATGAATGTCAAAAATTTCTTAGGCCCGACGCAAACACAACGAAATTATGTAAAAAAAGGACAGGCGGCAGCACAGCTGCAGTTCCTGTCCCCGGTTTTGCCGGATTAGTCGGTAAATATATGATTGCCTATGGTAACGTTTTGCGGACGTGTCCAAATCCAGGCGCTTGTCGCTGTTTTCGGATTAAAATAAAACAGCGAATGGTATGTCGGGTCCCATCCGCGAACGGCATCCTGCGCAGCCAGATAAGCCGTTTTGTCCGGCTTAAGCCAAAACTGTCCGTCATCTACGGCCGTAAACGCACCGCGCTGGAACACGACATCACGTATATTGTCGGGAAACCGCTCGGATTGAATCCGATTCATCACAACAGCGCCGACAGCTACCTGACCCACGTACGGTTCTCCCCTGGCTTCGCTGTAGATCACCCTAGCCAGAATATCCATTTCACTTTGATTCAGTGAATATTTTTTGAGCGCCCGCCAGGTTTGCGGACCGGCCTTCCCATCAACCTGGAGCCCGTAATTTCGCTGGAAGCTTTGTACCGCAGCCTTCGTGTGAGTCCCATAAAAGCCGGTCAACTGCTGGTTAAACAAACCAAGCGCCTTCAGCCGGTATTGGAGATCCCATACATCGCCGCCGGTACTGCCCGCTTGCAGCGTGCTGGCCGCGGCCTGCGTGGTTTCGCCGTAGAATCCAAATCCGAAGGTTATGACCATAACGAATATCAGTCCCCGGAATAACTTCACGGCGGATCACCTCCTTCCATGGTATCCATTGTATGGTGGGGGAAAAAGGTGAACAACCCTCAACATTTGGCATGGAACACTTTACCGGGGCGCTCTCGAATTTTCGCGGCTTGACTGAATCAAATACAAAGGTGCATTTGATTTTTTACGATCTGCCATTTTAGCGCGATTGAAATGCAAAAATGCATCTCATCCGGGGCGATTTGATAAAAAGTATCTATATAACCGGATATGAACTGCACTTTTGCATTTGACAAGTCATCTTCGAGTAATTTCGACGAAAATCGCATGCTCTTCTGCATTTCACGGGACTCGGAATGCCGCTCTGCTATGGCGAAGGGAGCGATATCGGCTGCAGGAGACCCGGACCGGCATGCGGGTTAAACATCCGGTCGACACGAATCCGATCGAGGGCAAAGGTGAAGAACGATTGCCGGGACAAAAAGCGCAGGTATAAAATGAAGACAAATGAGAATCGATCATAATGAGGGGTTAAAGATGGGAAAAATCGGTTTGGTGTTGGGCGGCGGCGCGGTGCGCGGGCTGGCTCACCTGGGCGTGTTGAAGGTGTTCGACAAGCACTGTATTCCGATCGACTGCATCGCCGGGACGAGCATGGGCGGAGCCATCGGGGGCTTGTATGCGGCCGGCATTTCTCCCGGGGACATCGAAGAGCTGATCCGGACGACACCGAAGTACCGTTTGATCGATTTGGGGATCAGGCGGCGGGGACTGATCGGCGGCGACAGCATTTACAACACGGTTCAAGGGCTGATGAAACGGCATGGCAAAGAAGCGCTGCAAATCGAGGATTTCCCGATTCGCTTTAAAGCGGTCTCCGTCGATTTAATCACGGGAAAGCAGGTGATCATCGACCGTGGCGACATCGGGCTGGCGCTTCGGGCCACGACGGCTTTTCCCGGGGTTTTTGCGCCCGTGATGGCAGAGGAGAAGATGCTGGTGGACGGCGGGGTCCTCAACAATTTGCCGGTGGAGGAGTTGAAGTCCGAGGGCTTGGACCTGATTATTGCCGTCGATGTGGCCAGGGAGCACGAGCCGAAACTGCCCCGGAATATGGTGGAGGTCGTATACCGTTCCTACAGCCTGATGACGGCGGAGCGCAAGCGGACCAGCCTCCGCTTGGCGAACTGGGTGATCCGGCCCGAGGTAGGGCATATCGCCGCCTTCGATTTTTCCAAATCGCAGGAATGTATTCGAGCGGGGGAAGCCGCGGCCGAGCGGATCATCGATGAATTGAGGGTGCATATTTAGGCTCGGAACCATTAAACGGCGCTTGACAAAACAATCAGGCGTACATCTTCATCTTCATTCCAGGCTGCTTATGAAACTCCAGCGATCTTCAGCGAAGATCATAAGAGCAAAAAATGTGCTTATTCCGGCGATATCCATCCATTTGCGAGAAATAGAGGCGATTTATGCCGCTATTTTCTCGGATTGCAAGGAAATGCCTGCGTTCTGGACTATTCAAGGGACAATAAGGACAAAAAATGTCGCTAATGGAGGTGACCATGCCTGGCTCCCGATAATAAGTACATAAAGTGCTGCTATTTAGCAGGCCGGCGGTTGGTCTAGGCAGTTGATCCTGGCACTTGATCCTGGCGGTTGATCTTGGCGGCTGGTCTTCCGGCAGCCTGCTTTCCGGCGCCAATTTTTAGGTTGAGCCATATGCAGCGGGGCAAAACGACTGGGCGATCATGGGTTTTAGTTTTTTTTGCAATCCATAGTCTGAACTTTCTAAAAATAGTGCTAAAATAGATGTTATCAGTTTCCGCCAAGATTCGGGAGCTAGGAAGTTCAGCGAAAAGGAGCAACCCAACATGTCAAAGATCTTCAAAACTTTAACGATTGCCGGCAGCGATTCCAGCGGGGGCGCTGGAATTCAGGCCGATTTGAAAACGTTCGAAGAGTACGGCACTTACGGTTTCAGCGCCTTGACGACAATCGTCACGATGGATCCGGAGCAAGGCTGGCACCATAACGTCTATCCGGTGGAAGCCTCATTGGTGGCCGAGCAGCTCAAAACCGTGTATGCCGGAGGCCCCGTCGACGCGATGAAAACCGGAATGCTGGGCAGCGTACCGATTATCGAAGTCGTGGAGTCCTGCATCCGCAAGTACGATCAAAAAAATGTCGTCATCGACCCGGTGATGGTCTGCAAAGGCGAGGATGAAGTGCTGAATCCGGAAAGCGCCGACGCAATCCGCGATTTGCTGCTGCCGCTGGCGGCGGTGACGACGCCGAATTTGTTTGAAGCCGGGGTATTGTCCGGGCTGGGACGCCTTACCACGCTGGAGGAGATGAAGACGGCGGCTCAAGCGATTTACGAGCGCGGCGCAAAAAACGTCGTCATTAAAGGCGGCAAAGCGCTGGACGGGGAAATGGCGATCGACCTGTTCTATGATGGCAAGGAGTACACGGTTTTGGAGTCGCCGAAAATCGAACCGGCCTACAACCACGGGGCGGGCTGTACGTTTGCGGCGGCCATTACCGGCGGCCTGGCGAACGGTTTAACGGTCCAGGAAGCTGTGGCTAAAGCGAAAAAATTCGTCACCGCCGCCATCGCTTCCGGATATCGGTTTAATGAATATGTCGGACCGGTGTTCCATGCGGGGTACCGGCTGAACGGAGAGTAAGCCATGAAATTGATGTTCATTTCGGACATCCACGGGTCCGCCCATTGGCTGGACCGGGCGCTGGAGAAGGCCGAGGAAGAGCGGCCGGACCAGCTTGTCATGCTGGGGGATTTCCTCTACCATGGCCCGCGGAATCCGCTCCCGGACGGCTACGATCCGAAGCGGGCCGCGGAGACGCTGAACCGGCACAAGCACAAAATCGCCGCCGTTCGCGGCAATTGCGACGCGGAAGTCGACCAGATGCTGCTGGAGTTTCCGATGATGGCGGACTACGCCATGATTTTGCATGAGGGCCGCCGCATTTATGCGACGCACGGTCACGGCTTTAATATCGAGCAACTGCCGCCGCTGGCCGAAAACGACGTGTTCATTCAAGGCCATACCCATATCCCTGTCGCCGACCGCAAAGGCGGGGTGTTTGTGCTGAATCCGGGATCGATCGCCTTGCCGAAGGATAACTATCCTCATTCCTACGGGATTCTTGCGGGCGATGAATTCCTTGTGAAGGACTTTGACGGCGGCACAGTGAAGGGAATCCGTCTGAAGTAGCAGTTTAAGCCGAGGGCGCCGGAAGGCGTCCTTTGCTTATTAGAGCCCCTGCTTATTAGAGCCCCTGCTTATTAGAGCCTCTGCTTATTAGAGCCTTTGCTTATTAGAGCCTTTGCTTATCAGAGCCTTTGCTTATTAGAGCCTTTGTTTATATAATAGGGCCTCTTCAGTAATAACGGCATTCTATGGCCTTATTTTCCGGGTATGAGCATGTTCATCCCCATTAGCGGCATTTTTTGTACTTATTTTCTCATGGATAGTCCAGAACGCAGGCATTTTCTAGCGACCTGGGAGAATAACGACATAAATTGCCTCTATTTCTCTCAAAGCGCTGATATCGCAGGAATAACGCCCTTTTTTGCCCTTAAGTTTTCCAACTGAAAATTTTAAATCGGAAGAAATACCAAATTGATACCAAATGAAATTGGCCTGCGGGTGAAAAATATGGTAAGCTTAAATTACCTGCTATTAAATTTTAATAGAAAGCTTGTCACCAATTCCAGTCTTTAAGCGGCAGGGCAATAAAAGGGAAAAGGAGAATGTTAGAAACAATGAAGTTAAACAAGAAAATGATCGGCATCGTAGCTCTATCATCCGTACTGATTTCCGGGACGCTGCTTACCAATGACGCTTTTGCGGCGAGTGCCACGAAAACATTGAAGGCGGTCTATAGCAATATTAAACTTGTATATAACGGTCAAACAATTTCGTCCAGCTCCGGTCAAGAACCTTTTATGGTTAACGGAACCACCTATGTACCTATCCGGATGGCGGGTGAAGCGCTCGGCAAATCGTTAGTCTGGGATGGCACGAATAAGATCGTTAACATTTCAGATACGTCTTCTTCGGATGCACAGGTCATCGAAATGCTTCGCAATCAAATTACGGACTTAAACAACCAGTTAAACAGTGTAAAAACGGAATTAACCACGGCGAATTCGACGATTGCGTCGAGAGACTCCACGATCGCTTCCTTGCAATCCGAAATCAATTCGCTGAAAAAGGATGGCAAAAGCGGCAGCCTGAGCAAATTGGAAGACGACCTCAACGATGATCACGAGGATGATTACGATTTGGATGCCTCGTTTTCTTTGTCGGGGGATAAAGATGACATTAGCGTAACGATCAAGGTGGATGAGAAAACATGGAATAATTTGTCTTCTTCAAGACAGAAAACGTTCCTGCAGGACATCTCTGACGATATTAGACGTGAATTCAGGGATGCGAAGATCGACGGAACCGTGAAAAACAAAAATTCTTCCAAACTGACGACATTCTCCGTCAGCCGGTCCGGAACGCTTTCTATAGGAAGCAGCAGCAGCAACGTACCAAGCCAATCTACAATGCTTAGTCAATTGAGGAGAGATTACTCAACCTATCGCGGTATTCCGTTATCGATCCAACTGGACGTTGATAAGGATCGCGAAGAAGTTAGGGTGGAAGTTTACATCGTTAAGAAAGACTGGGACGACCTCTCTTCATCTTATCAGACAAAGATTCTGTCCAGCATGCTGAACGATCTGGAGCGTGAATATCCCGATTATGATATCGAGGGTTATGTTTACGATGATAATACGAAGTCAAGATTGGACAGACAAACAAGATAAATCGTGCGCCTTAGTTTGGGCCGCTCCTTCCGTCAGGAAAGAGCGGCGTATTTTTTGTTTCAACAAAACAACGCAGTTCAGGCAAGGTTTACAACGGGCACGGTTTTGACATATTATGGGGCTATACAATAGAGGGAAGGATTGTGGGGATGGAGAACGCAAAACCTAAGCTGACAAAACCCGAAGCGATGATTTTTGACATGGACGGAACGTTGTTCAAGACGGAAACGCTGCTTGTTCCCGTGTTTCACCAAGTGTTTGACCGGCTACGCGAGGAGCGGCTGTATGAAGGAGAAACGCCCCCGGAGGAACTGATTTTAAGTTGTCTCGGCATGCTGCTCCCGGAGATTTGGAAAAAAGTGCTGCCGGACCAAAGCGAGGAGGTGCGCCGGCGGGCCGACGAGCTGCTGCTCGAACTGGAGCTGGCCGGACTGAAGGAGCTCCCGTCCGAGCTGTACCCGCAGGTGCGCGAAACTTTGACGCGGCTGAAAGAGCGGGGCGTCAGACTGTTTGTGGCCAGCAACGGGCTGGAGCATTACGTAAAGGGCGTGGCCGACACGCACGGCATCCTTCCGTTGTTTGAAGGATTATACAGCGCCGGCGAATACCGGACGGCGTCCAAGGTGGATTTGGTCAAGCTGCTGCTGGACAACCACGCGATCCGCACCGCCTGGATGGTCGGTGATCGCTCCTCCGACGTGGAAGCGGGCAAGAAAAACGGGCAAACCGTCATCGGCTGCGCTTACGCTGGCTTCGGGAACGACCGGGAATTGGCGGGGGCCGACGCGTTGATCGGCGCTTTCGAGGAACTACTCGAATTATATGACGATGCGGCAAATTACCAATAATTAGGCAAAGCAGATCTTTCTCCCTTAGGGAAAAGGTCTGCTTTTTCTTTAAATCGACCACGGAATCTTTAATTTGTCCCATTGTTGGAAGGGTTTTCATCATATAGAGTGATAAACGTAAACGACCAATCCGGATTGGGACAACATCATGATATGAAAACGGAGGGAAAATAATGATGGTGCATACCGGAAGAAAAGCAATTGCCAAAATCACTTCGATCGCAGTGGTTTTAGCCGTGGTTGTCACGGGTTTTCCGCTTGAGGCGCAGGCGGGGGACACCTGGCCTTTTCAGGGCGGGGGCGCTCACGGGGCAAACCAGCCCAGCGTACACGGGTATACCAGCGGCCATATTATGAATTGGAGCCCGGAGACGGACCCTGGCGCCGAACTGCTCAGATCCCATGTGCCGCTGCAAAAAAGAATCGCCCCGTTCCCGGCTACCCAAGCCAATCCGGAGCTCGGCCCGAACGTTAAAATGATGAACGTGGCGGGCGATTATGGAAACGCCTTTATCGAAAATGCGCCGTACACGAACAAATTTGCCCAATATCATTTTAACTTTTGGCAGTACATCGATTATTACTCTTATTGGCACGGAACGGCGACGGCCTATACCCCGCCGGAATATTACGACGAACTGGCGCAGAAGGACTGGCAGCAGAAGTGGTTTGAATTCGGCATGCTGAACATTCCGAATCCGACGTATACCGACGCGGCCCACAAAAACGGGGTGCTCTCGCTGGCGGGGATCTTTTTCTCCAACAACGACCGCGGGCAGCAGACGTATAAGCAGATGATCGTCAAGGATGAACGCGGCAATTTTCCGGTGGCCGGCAAGCTGATTGAAATGGCCGAATACTTCGGGTATGACGGGTATTTTATCAACCAGGAGGAAATCGGCCCCAATGTCGACACCAAGGATATTCCCGACTATATCGCCTTTATGAAAGCGCTGCAAAAAGGCGGGTTGTACGTTCAGTGGTATGACTCGCTTGATACCCGTACCGGTGCGAACACCTTTGCCAGAACGTTCAACGACAACAATATTTCGTTCCTGTACGACAAAAGCGACAGCAAACAGGTGGCGCAGTCCTTTTTCTTTGATTACGGCATGGGCGCCAGCCAAATCACTGCGGCCAAAAACTATTTGAACAAGCTGAACGATTCCCAAGGGACGGACTTCGATATTTACGATGTCGGATTCGCCGGGCTTGAGGCCGGGCGCGACCGGTTTAAGAGCGTTCAGGGAACGGCGCTGAAAAATAAACTGAACAACGGCCTGCCGCAACTTAGTATCGCCACGCTGGGCGCCGATTTCGTTCATGCCGGGCTCGACGAGGATATGAATCAAGCGTGGCCGGTCCGGCACCGGCAGGAAAACGAATACCAATGGATGACCAAAGTCCGCGAGCAATTGTGGTGGTCGGGGCCGAATATCGATCCGAAAAACACGCAGGTCTCCGCTACCAACACGGCCGGCGACGTTTACGCGGACAACCGGTATTGGCCGGGCATGGCGTCCGTGATCGCCGAGCGTTCCGTCATCGAAGGCCCGAACTTCTATACGAATTTCAACACAGGACACGGACTGTCCTATTATGCGGACGGCAAGGTGTCAAGCGCGGACGAGTGGTCCAACATGAGCCTGCAGGACGTTCCGGTGACTTGGCAGTGGTGGCAGGATACGGCCGGCAACAAGCTTACCGTCGATTTCGACTACGGCCCGGAATATAATATTGCGGACACGGATCGATACGACTATAAGCAGATCGGCGCCTACCAAGGCGGCAGCTCGCTGGTTGTGAGCGGCGATTTGAATGCGGAAAACTTCCTGCGGCTGTATAAGACGGATCTTGACGTAAATAAAAGCTCGAAGCTTTCGCTGACTTACAACAAAAGCTCGGCCAATGACGGTTCGGCGATGTACGCCGGCCTGATCCTGGCCGACGATCCGGAGCACGTGGTGAAAATCGCCGTTCCGGACAGCGGGAAACGCACGAAAGACTGGGTCACGGCGGAGCTTGACCTTGGCGCTTACAGCGGTAAATCGATCGCCGCTTTCGGCCTTGTGTTTGATCCGGGGAAAAAAGCGGTGGCTGACTACCAGGTCAACATCGGGGAAATCCGCATCGATGACGGTTCGGCGGTAAGGCCTTCCGCGCCGGAGGGGCTAGCGATTTCCGCAGCCTATCCGAATACCGGCGAGATGACCGTCAAATGGGAGCTGGACCCGGATTACTCCAAGGTTAAACAATACAATGTATACGTAAACGATGTCTATGTCGGCGGCAAATACGACGGCATCTATTACATCAAAAATTTGCCGGCGAAGTCGGGCACGGTCAAAGTAGCCGCCGTTGGCGCAGATGGACGGGAAGGGCAGGCCGCGAAAATCAACTTCAATCTGGCCCATTCGGTCTCGGATATCGCTGTTGATTCGCAGGAAAACGGCGATCTTCGGGTAACCTGGACCAATCCGAACAGGCCTGCGGGCGATATTACGGTCAGCGTGCAATCTCTAAACTGGATCACCACTCTGGAGCCTGTCTCCGCCAAAGTGACGGTTCCGGAAGGTTCCACATCCGCGCTGTTTAGCGGTATGCCAATAAACGGGGACGATTATCTGGTGACGATTTCTTCGCAAGACGCTACGCCGGTTTCGATCAGCGGCCGGTTTATCGATAAAATTTCCGAGCCGTACGCTGAAGCTTGGTCATGGGACGGCGATAAACTGAATTTGCCGATGCCAAACACCAGAGATTGGCGTTACATGTACGTGTATGAGGACGGGGTTCTGAAAAAATTCCCGACAACCTACGGGGTGGGGGACAAGGACCGCATCATTCGCGGCAGGACGACCAAGGCTTGTCTCAGCTTCCCCTCTGCGGCGAAGGAAGTGTACGTCGTGATGGAGGATTATGCCGGGAACCAATCGGCTCCGGTATACCTTAGAGGCGAGCAACCATAAAGCCGTTTTCGGAACAAATAAGCGGACCCAATAAAGCGAAGCCGCTCCTTCCGTCAGGAAGGGGCGGCTTTCTGTTTGTAGACCCACATCGCGTATTCAAGCGGCCGTACGATCGCTTTCCGGTAGGCGTCGGGATCGCCGGATCTCATGAACACCTCGCGCGCCGGCTTGGGATTCACCTCGAGGACATAGATATGCCCTTGCTTGTTGATGGCCAAATCGAGGGCCAGCTCGCACAGGGGGCCGAAAGTCTGTTCCAAATATTCGGCGATGTCCAGGCTCAGGCGCTCGGCGGTCCTGCGGACTTCGGCCCGCCGCTCCTCCCCGGGAATCCACTGCTTCAAAAGCGTGTTCATCGCCACCGCATGCCCGCCGCCGTGCAGATTGGAGGTTACGCTGCGGGGCGGGCCGACCCGCCCGGCGCAGCCTGTTGCTTCCCAGCGGCCCTGCCCGTTTTTCTGTACCAGCATCCGGTAATCGTGAACCCGGCCGTTCGGCAGCTTGATTTGAATCCCCTGCTGGGCGAGAAATTGGGCGCTGCCTTTCCAGCCGAGCAGATAAGCGCTCAGCCGGGCTTTATGGATCTTCCGGGGAGACACGATGCTGCGGTTTTGTTTTCGGCCCTGAATCAAGAAATTATCCGCACCAAGGCGTTCGACCCGCAGGATACCCCGGCCTCCGGTACCGTTGATCGGCTTGACGTACACGGCCGGATATTTTTTCAGCAGTCCGAGCGCGTCCCCGCTATGCTGGAACAGCACGGTTTCGGGGAGATGCTCGCGGAACCTCGCCACGCGGGACAACGTTTGGTAAATCGTCCATTTGTTGCGCAGCGGGCGGTTAAGGAAGGTCAGGCTGCCGTAACGCGCCCGGAAACGCCTCAGCTGTTCGAACCTTTTGCTGCGCTGGATCCGGCAGCGGTCGAAAATCACGTTCGGAAAACGGCGCCATTTGCGGGACCATTTTTTTTGTTTCGGATCGTAAACGAGCGCATAAATCAGCTTTTTTTTCTCATGCACATCCGCAGGGGTGAACACAAAAACGTCCAGCCCGAGCCTTTGCCCCTCGGCGATCATTTTTTGGTAAATATGTCGTTCCTCCAGCTGCTTCTTGTCATTGAGGTACAAGGTCAAGATCCCTAAAACGGGTTGAGACAAAGAGAATCACCTTCTTTGTTGAAATGGGCGGCGGCGCCTTCGCCGTTTGAACGCGAAAGGCTGTTTTCGAGGAGCAGCTGCGGTTTACCGCCGCGAACCTTGACCAGCCGGCGGGCATAAAGTCCGGCGCGGAAACACATCTGCAGGCTGGAGATCTGATCGCAGGCCACCCGGCATGACAACTGCCGCAAAATGGCAAGCTGCTCGGCGAGCAGCCTGGAGCCGAGTCCGCGTCCCCGGTACAACGGATGGACCACGACGAGGCAAAGGCCGCGGCCGTAATCCGTGACACAGGAGACGCCGGCTATCCGCGGCCCGTCTTCGGCTTGAATCCGGGCCGCCAGCAGCGAGCTCCCCGGGAGGCCGAGATCGCTTGGAGACAGCTTCATCAGCGCCCGGAAGGCGGAAGGCGGGATGCGCCCCGCCCCATACTTCCGGATGAAAGCCAGCATGTCGCCATGCTGCTTTTCCCAACCCGCTCCGTCTCCGGGATTAAGTTTTCGAATTTCCATCGCTCCTCGCCTCCTCGCTACTTGTGCTTCGGCTGCCGGGATAAATATTGGCTGTATTGAAAAATGCGCTCCAGCGACTTTTTGCGGATATGCGGCTCATCGAATTTCATCGGCTTGGCATTGGCTTCAAAAAACCAGATTTGCCCTTCCGTATCGATCCCCAAGTCCATGGACATCTCGCCCAGGATGTGGCCGCATTCCTTTTCGATTTGCTTGGCGATGAGGAGGGCGTTCGATTTTACGCGGCCTATCAAATAATCCGTCATGTCCGCGCCGAAAGCCGGGGTGAGCAGCTTCTCCGGATCCTCAATGCTCCCTCCTTGCGGCACGTGGGTCGTGATTCGCTTCGGCCCGGCAAGTCGGGCGCCTACGCCGGTCACCGTCCAGACGCCCTTGCCCGTCTTTTGCACGAGCACGCGCATATCGAAGTGGCGGCCGCGGTACGAGGCGAGGGAGATGCTTTCCTGCATAATGTATGGCGTCTTGCCCGCCTCGGACCTGATCCGCTTCCAAAGGGCCGGAAGATAGGCCGTTTTGTACACGACATTCCGGCTTCTTTTGCCCTGAAGCGTCAGCCGGTACTGTTTCTCCTCGGCCTCGTTAAGCTTCACCAGCATGATCCCCTTGCCCGCCTTGCCGCTCACCGGTTTTAAGTAAAGGCTGCCGTATTTTTGCAGCATCGCGTCCAGCGTATTGGGGCCGATCATTTTTTTCGTATCCGGTACGAGCGAGCGGGTCGTCCGGCCCTTTTTCAGCCAATCGAACAGGCGCCACTTATTGAAGAAAAAAGGATTGTACAAATGGATCGACTCATGCCGGAGGCACTCGTCGATTTTCCGCCGCACCTCCGGCTTCCGTTCATCCTCCCGCAGCGGGACCCGGTTGTAGACCACGTCGGGCAGGGGCACCCAGTGCTTTTTCCACGTTTTGTCCTCCGGATGGAACACGTACCCCTGCACCTTTTTGGCGCCGAGCTTGAGGTCCCGGGCGGTGATCACGTAAACCGGGATATCCAGCTCCTGGCCCGTTTTTACGATATCCCGGAAATTGGCGCGGTTGCCGCGGAATAGTTTGTTTTCGTCATCGACCGTCAGCACGGCGACGACCGGCTTCTTCTCGCTCAAAAGCGTACTGCTCATGAGCCGTCCCTCCTCCGGAATTTGCTTAAATACAGGCAATGTTCGAGGATATGATCGATCGAGGCTTTCCCTTCGCCGCGGAGCGAGGGATGTTTAAAGATGGAACGCCCGGGTTTGGCGTTGGCTTCAAACATCCAGATTCGTTCGTCCCGGTCGATCCCGATGTCGAAGCCGATTTCGCCGAGCAGATGCTGGTGATGCGACTCGATCGCCTCGGCCAGCGTAATGGCGACGTTTTTCGCGTGCCTCAGCACCTCGTCGGCGCGCGGTCCGAAAGCCCGGGTCAAAGCCTGCTCCGGCGTCAGCAGGCTACCGCCGTTTTTCAAATGGGTCGTTACGCTGCCTTTCCCGGCTTTCTTGGCCCCGATGCCGACGACAACCCACTGGTTTCTGCCGTTTTTGTGCATATGAAAACGAAAATCGATCGGGCAGCCGTCGATCTCGATCAGGCGGATGCCCTGCTGGGCGACGTAGCCCCGCAACGAGCGGCCGTGTCTGGCCTGCAGCGTCCGCATAAGGCTGCTGAAGGAGTTGAACCTGAGCAGGGCGTTGCGGCCGTTTTTGCGGTAACGGGCGTAATAGCCGCTTCTAGGGATATAGGAGAGACGGTAAATCCCGTTGCCCAGACTTCCGCTGTTCGGTTTGTAATAAACGAGCGAATGGCGGTCGAGCATATCCTTGATCTGCTCCGGGGTCGGGCTCATGATCGATTCGGGCACATAGCGGCTAACCGCAGGATCCCTTTCCAGGAGGCGGTAGATGTCGGATTTGTTGAAGAAGCTCCAGTTGAAAAATGGAATCCTCCGGCGGACAAACCGGTCCCGCAGCTGATTGATCAAGGGCGTGGTCTCCGCCCGGCGGCTGGGCAGCCGGTTGTATACGACATCGGGCAGCGGCACGCGTTTCCTTACGAAACGTCCGGCTTCGTTCAGGAAATACCCGTTGACGGTATCGTTTTCCCAGTTGATGTCGCGCGGGGTAAAGGCAAAAATGTACGACATCTTGCTGCCCTGGCGCAGCAGCTGCTTGATAAAGTCGGTGCGGGAACCAAACGGATTCGTATGGGATGAGGTTGGCCCGTCGGACAGCACGCCGATCAGCGGCCCGAGCTGCACCTCGCCCTCCTGAAGACTGCGGAGAAAAACGCTGCCGGGCTTCGGAATTTTGATGCCTTTGCGCACCCCGTAAGCCAAGTACAGGTGTTTTCCCGTTTTTTTGATCGGCTTGACGACAGCGGGCACCCGTTCCCCGCCGAGTCTTAGGTGAACCGATTTTTTCCCCGACAGCTTCAGGTTTTTCATTAATGCCCCGGACAAGTAGACGACCCGCTCGGGTTCCTGCGTGAAATGGACGTTGCAATAAGTCAAACTCATGAATTTTATCCTCCTAAACGTTTTCAGGGTTTGCTCAGAAGCAAATAACGGGCGTAGGAAATCGGATTTTCAATCGATTTTCGGGCGCTTATCGGGTCACCGATCCGGAAAAACGAAGTCCGTCCCGGTTTGGAATTCACCTCCAGGATCCAAACGCGGCCCTCGCGGTCCACGCCGAAATCGAGGCCAAGCTCAGCCAGGCGGCCGAAGCGGGACTCCAGATATTCCGGTACCCGCAAGGACAGATGGCGGATGGTTTGAACGACGGATTTACCTCCGTCTTCCCCAAGCTCCCGAATCAGATAAGGCAGCGCTTGATGCGCCGTGCCGCCGCCGTGAAGATTGGAGGTCAGCGAATGCTTCGGACCGACCCGCACCGCCATTCCCGTTAAGCTCCATTCCCCTTTTTCGTTTTTTTGCATGAGAACTCGAATATCGAACGGCTCGCCTTGCGCGTTGTTTAACTGCAGATAAGGCTGGATCAGAAAGGGGCGGGCTCCGATAAACTTATCGATCCATTCCAGCCCGGCTTTACGGGAAGAGAAACGCCGTTTAAACAACGCGTTGCTGCCGCTCCGGCCGACCATTCCCATTCCCTTGCCGGAGTCCGTCAGCTTGACGTAAAGCGTCCTTTTGCCGTGCGTACCGTTTCGGGGTTTCAGAAAAGCCTCTCCGTCATGGGCTTCAAGCCATTCGGCGAGCTGCAGCGGACCTTCGTACAGCGCGGTTTCCGGCAAATAAGGAGCGAGATCCCGGTATTGGCTTAACGCCTGGTACACCGCCCATTTTCCCGCAAGCCCCCGCGCCAGGTAGATATACGGATGTTTGGCGGCCAGCTTAGACAGCAGGCGCTGTTTGCGCAGCTGCCCTTTGCGGTCATAGGTCAGGCAGCGGTCATAAATGATATCCGGCAGGGGGAGCCGTTTGCGGACCCAGCCTCCCCGCTCAAACATGTAACCCGGAATCCCGCTTGCGTTGCCCTCCGAAATCGAAGGCAAACAAAATACGTAAACGCACACGCCCTTCCTTTCGCCGATCCGGCAAAGCTTGCGGCAAAAAGAAGCTTCAGCGAAAGGAAGCGGGCCTTCGCTTTCGGCGACAAGAACGCCGACGCTGCCTTTGAGAGCATGATCCATCGGATGATTCCTCCTTAGAAGCCGGACAAATAGCGGGTGTATTCTATAACTCGCTTGACCGACGGGCGGATCTTTCCGGCGCCCATCGGGGTGTTGTCGTTTTTGGAAGGTTTGGAGTTGACCTCAATCAGCCAAACCCGGCCGCTGATGTCGACCGCCAGATCGATGCCGAATTCCCCGAAATGGGCCGGCAAATTGGCGTCAACGCCCTGGGCGATGTCCAGCGCCGCCTTTCTCAATCTGGCGCCGACCCTGCTCTTCATTCCCGGCTGCAACGAACTGCGCGAGATCGCCTCCTTAACCGTGCTTAGCGTGCCTCCGCGGGCCAGGTTGGACACGAAGTGCTGGTTTCCGGCAATCCGGGCGACGATCGAGGTCGTGCTCCACTTGCCGGCCAGATTTTTCTGGACAAGAGCGCGGAAATCGACCGGCCGATGATCGATCTCGATCAGGTGCAGCCCTTGCTGAATCTGGTACCGGGTCGTCTTCATGCGGCCGGACAAGGCGGAGAAAAGCTTGGTTAGGCTGGGATAGGTATGGCGCCGCGTGCCGCCGACCTGGGTGGTTAGCGCCTGATAGACGCCGTTTTCGAGCCTTGAAATGCGAATGATCCCTTTTCCCAAACTGCCTTTGACCGGCTTCAAAAAAACGATCGGGTATTTGGCGCACATGGCTTTGAGCATGGAGTAGCCCCGGAACAGATGGGATTCCGGCAAATAACGGAGCAGCGAGCCGTCTTTGGCCAGCGCGTCGAACACCTCGGTTTTATCGAGATATTTCTCGTTGAAAAAATGGCTCCCGTAACGGGATTTTACTTCTTTCATAAAATGCTGTACGCTAGGTTTGTTCTCCAGTTTGCGGGAGGTCAGCCGATTGTAGAATACATCTGCGGCCGGCAATCGGGTCTTTTTCCATTCGTCTTTGTAGAAGACCCAGCCGGACACTTGTTCGGAATCTTTGCCGATATGCTCCGGCGTAAAAAAGTAGACATACACCCCTTGCCTGGAGCAGGCGTTTGCGAGTTCACTGCAAAATAACGTCATTTTACCGAAAGGTTTTTCCGGATTTTCCGCATAGTCCTGGCTAAGCAAAACGCCGAGCAAGGGGCCGAATTGAATGGTAGATGAATGAGGGCGATATGTGAGCCGCAGCGGCGATCGCGGCTGAATTCCCATTTTCCTTGCAAGTCCAGCACTCATTCGAACTCCGTCGGATCTGGTTAAAGGGATGACTTTTACACTGTGCCGGAATGATCCGAAGGCCAGGAAGAGTGGAAGATCGGTCGGTATTTTCCACTGTTTGATCAGCATGTCTCCGAGCGCGAGAGTATCGTCTTCAAGCAGGCCCGGACTCATGATCTGTACCGTCATTTTTTTGGAGGGCATGTAGCGGATCTCCTTCCAAGCTAAGCTTGAGTCTTGGATGCAAGCAAAGATCGTCTGCGTCAAATGCATGTAATGCATCATATGAGGACATAGAATCCTTGGTGATTGACCTATGCCCGTTTTCGCGGGCTATCGGGCGGGTGATGAAGCAATGTTTCCCGGTCCGGGCGCGGGCTGAAAGCGGAAACTGCGAGAGAAGAGTTAGGTAGTAGCCTAAGATATTAGGTAATTGCCTAAGATAAAGGAGGAAACCTGGGTGGCCGATTGGCTTTATGTTGTCATTAACGTGGTAGTGGCTGCCTTCGTGGGCGGAATAACCAATCATTTTGCGATTAAGATGCTGTTTCATCCCAGAAATCCGGTACATATCGGCAAGTTCAAGGTTCCGTTTACGCCGGGGCTTATTCCGAAGCGGCGGGACGATATCGCCGAGTCGCTGGGCCGGGTGGTGGCGGAATACCTGGTTACGGCCGAAGGGCTGCAGGAGACCGTGCAGCGGCCGGCCTTCCGGCAAAAAGCGGAGGGGTATTTGCAAGGTTTGATCGAGCGCTGGGAGGCAAGCACGTTGACGCTTGGCGACGCGGCCGTGCGGATATGGGGCGAAGCGGGATGGGAAGCGCTGAAACCGCGGCTGGCCGCCGCGGCGCGGCGGGCGTCGGCGGCAGGATTTGAAAGCCTGTGGCGGCGTTACGAGTGGGATAGCATTCCTCTAAAAAAGCTCGTTCCCGGCTGGTCGGAGGAAAGCCGCAAGAAATGGAGCACCGCCGCAGCGGAAGCGATTCTGCAGGCGGTGGAAGAAGAGCTGCTGTCGGCCGCGGGGCAGCGGATGCTATCCAAGATGGCTTCGGGCCTGATGGACAAGGCCGGCGGTTTCCTCGGAACGATGGCGGCGATCTTTGTGGATGAAGATAAGCTGGTGCAAAAGCTGACGCCGGCCCTCGTCCGGGCGCTGCGGGGGGAGGAGGCGGTAAGCAAAACGGCGAAGGCGATCGAAACGCGGCTTGAGCAGTATGGGGACAAACCGGCCGCGGAGCTGCTTGCCGCCCTTACCGGGGAAGAGGCTTTGGACTGGCTTGCCGCAAAGCTGGAGCTTCTTCCGGTGGAGGCGTGGCTCGAACGGGCGGAAGGAATGCCGCTCCGCTCCTTGCTGGCCCCCTGGAAGGAGCGGGCGGCCGCGGCGGTTCCCGCGGTGGCCGAACGGGCGCTGCGCCTCACGGCTCAGGGGATCCCCGCGGCCATGCAGGCCGTTCAACTGCCGCAGCTGGTTGAGGAGCAGGTGCGGAAATTCCCGGTGGAACGCCTCGAGGAGATCATCCTCAGCGTGTCCGGCAAGGAATTCCGCGCGATCACCTGGCTGGGCGTGCTGCTCGGCGGGATCATCGGCTTGTTCCAGTCTTTGTTGATGCTGGTGGCAAGGTAAAGCGGGTAATATTGGGTGAAATTGACGATTTCGGGTGATTATAGGTAATGTTGAGGTAATGCTAGGTAATGTTGGGGTAATGCTAGGTAATGCTGGGCAATGCCGGGCAATGCTGGGTAAAGCCAGGTAATTATGGGAAATATCGAGCATTACTGGGTAATGCTGGGTAATGGTGGATAAAGTTAGGTAATATTAGAAAGTGTTAGGTAGTGTGGGTAAGAAGGGTTCACCGTATCTCGGGCGCCGTGGTGTAGGCTTTTGCCGCATGACTTTGACGTGCCGAGAGCCGGAGATGGTTTCGCACCGCGCGCCGGGAGCTGCGCGTGGTGCGAAAGTAATGGCGGCCGGCGAATTGCTTTTGCTCATTTGCCGCAGGGATAGCGGAGTGTGACGCAGGGTTAGCGGCGTTGCAGTATCAATGGGATGCAGCGTTCAGAATTCGCGCCGGTGCCCCCTCCTTCGTTGACGGCGGCAAAAATAGCGGGAATTTATGTACTTATTGTCCGGATATGAACCTGTTCATCTCCATTAGCGGCATTTTTTGTTCTTATGTTAGCTAGCGTTCCAAAATTATTTTTCCGAAGAAAGCATAAATTTTTGAATAAGGCCAATTTTAGGAGGAAAACGGATGAATATTTATGACAAAGCGCATGATTTGGCGGCAGCCTTGAAGGACAGCCCGGAAGTGGCGGAAATTACGGATGCGTTGAAGCTTATAGAGGCCGACCCGGAGGGCAAACGGATGCTGGACGATTTCCGTGTCCGCCAAAACGCGGCGCAGCAGCGGATGATGGCGGGGGAAATGCCGTCTCCCGAAGAAATGGAACAGATGGAGAAGCAGTTCGAGGCGCTGAGCCTGAACCTGAACATTCGCCGTCTGTTTGACGCGGAACGCCGGCTTAGCATCATTATCCAGGACATCAACAAGATCATTACGGACAGCCTGCAGCATTTGTACGGCGCGGGAATGTAAAACCTAAAAAGGTTCTCATATTCTTTCGTTTCCCTTCATAGATTAGAAGAGAACAAGAGGACAGGCGAGAGTGCGAATCTCTTAATCTATGAAATGAAGGAGCTGCGAAAGATGAAGACGGTAAAGAAACCGAACAAATGGAAGCATGTCGTTTATTTGATTCTGGCGCTGGCGATGCTCGTGTACGCGCTGCCGCTCATTTCCTTTGATCCAGGGGCTGGCTGGGTATCGCTGTTCGGCGCGGTCTGGGCGGGTTTTACCTTTCTCGTGATCGGGGCGCATCTGCATTTTTTGCTGGGCGTTAGCGAAGAGAAGCAACGCGAGCTCGACAAAATCCGGCGGGCCAAACTTCGGGAATGGGAGCTAAAGTGGCAGGAGGAAGGCGGCCGCGGCCAGAGTGTATAACGCCGGTTGCCTGGCAAGGCGGGTTCGTTGGAACCATGCCGAGCTTGGGCTAAGACAAAAAGGGCTTTCCCGACGAAGACGGTTCTTCTCGGGGAGCCCTTATTTGCATTATTTAAAAAAATCGGCGGGGTAGAGGACGACGTGCAGGTAGAGGAGGGAAGGAGCTTTATTTACCTCGGATTGGCCAAGGTGAGCTCGTTTAGCGCGAAATAGCGTTATGCGGGTCCGTTAGGCTGGGAAATAACCGGGAAATGGGCGGATAAGGTCTCTGAAGTGCGTTAGCGCAGCGCCCATAAATCAGCAAGAGCCCCGGCCCAGGAAAAACCTCGCCGCCGGCGAGGTTCTTTGCCTGTGCAAACCCATACGCTCAGCGCAAGCGGAAGGATGGGTATGGGGCTCCACCCGCTGTTAGAGTCAGGTTCTTATCGAACTTGTTTTAAGGTTAGAGCCTGACTCTAAAGGCGGGCCGTAAACTTTCCACCCCATACTCCCCCTCTTCTGTTCTACTACGAGAATCCTTCCCTTTCTTTCATGTGCAGCAGCACCGGGGACTTCGGTTTTGCCTGCCTGGGCCATGCTTCTACCGGGAGCTACAGCTCGCCTTCGCCCGTCAGCATCTTGTCGTTGCTTTCTCCGGGCGGCACCATCGGGTAGACGTTCTGCTCTTCCCGGACGTTGAACTCCATTAACGCGGGGCCCGGAATTTCCAGCGCCTGGCGAATCGCAAGTTCGACCTCCTGCACCGTCTGCGCGCGAAAGCCGGGGACCCCGTAGGCGTTCGCGAAGGCCGCAAAGTCCGGCGAGGAAATTTGAACGGAGGAATAACGCCGTTCATAAAACAGCTGCTGCCACTGCCGGACCATGCCCAAATAACCGTTGTTCAGGATGGCGATTTTAACCGGCAGCCGGTAGTCGACGGCGGTCATTAATTCCTGCAGGTTCATTTGAAAGCTCCCGTCCCCGGTCACGCACAGGATCGGCCGGTCATCGCCCTCCAGGGCGATCGCCGCGCCGATGGCGGCGGGGAAGCCGAAGCCCATCGTGCCGAGTCCGCCTGAAGTCAGGAATGAACGGGGACGGGAAAATCTGTAGTGGTGAGCGGTCCAGATTTGATGCTGTCCGACATCCGTGGCCACGACCGCGTTGCCCTCCGTCAGTTTGTCGAGCAGCTTTATGACTTCCTGCGGGTTCAACATGCCTTTGCCGTCAGAGGCGGTAAATTGCGGGACCTTTCGTTCCCAGCCGGCGGCGTCTTTCGCCCATTCGCTTCCCAGGCTACCGCAGGGCTGAGCGTTCAGCTGGGCCAGCAGTTCCCGAATATCCCCCTGGATGCTCAGATCCATGGGGATATTTTTGTCCAGCTCGGCATCGTCGACATCGACCTGGATTTTCCAGGACTGCGGGGAAAACGATTTGGCTTTACCGGACAAGCGGTCATTTAGCCTCGTGCCGAGGCAGATAAGCAGGTCGGCCTGATGGACGGCCCGGTTGGCGGCATAGGTGCCGTGCATGCCGAGCATGCCGAGGTACAGCGGATGCCGGGAGGGAAAAGCCCCGATCCCCATCAGCGTGGTCGCGACGGGAATCCCGGCGTTCTCGGCGAACCGGACGAGCTCCTCGGCGGCGCCGGACGAGACTACCCCGCCTCCGGCTACGAGAACCGGGCGGCGGGATGCCCGAAGTTTGTCCCGGATGAGCCCTGCGGACTCGTCAGGAATCGGCGGGGCGGGTTGATAGCCGCGGATCGAAGCTTGCAGGGCCGGAACCAGCCCCGTTTTGGCCGCCATTATATTTTTGGGCAGATCGATCAGCACGGGTCCGGGTCTTCCCGTCGTGGCGATATAAAAGGCTTCCTTCACGATCCGCGGCAATTGGGCGATATCCGTAACGGCATAATTATGTTTCGTCACATCCATCGTCATGCCGAAAATGTTCACTTCCTGAAAGCTGTCGCGCCCGATCAGATCGGTGGATACCTGCCCCGTCAACACCACCAGCGGCACCGAGTCCATAAAGGCGTTGGCAATCCCCGTCACCGCGTTCGTAGCTCCCGGTCCCGAGGTGACCAGGGCCACGCCGGCCCGTCCCGTAACCCGCGCATAACCGTCCGCCGCATGTACGGCGGCCTGTTCGTGCCGGGTCAAAATATGCCGGATGCCGGAGCAATCATAGAGCGCGTCATAAATCGGGATCACCGCTCCGCCGGGATACCCGAAAATCGTATCGACCTTTTCCTCCAGCAAGCATTCGATCAACAGCTCCGCTCCCGTTTTAAGCCGCAATGTCTGGTTTATACTCATCGTTAGCTTCCTTTCCGTTTGATTTTTGACAATTTTAACCGAGAAATGTTGATCTCGGAGTGACTCCAGTCATAAAATGCGCGGGGGTCCGGAGGTTACGATAGCATTAGGAGTTCATAGGCCGCTTAAGCATGAGGCGTTCGGCTTGCGGCATTAAGGAGGTCGAAAGTTAAACGTGAGCAAAAAAATCGCCGTCATCGGCGGAGGCATAACCGGGTTAAGCGCGGCTTATTACGTGCGTAAACTGCTGCGTGAACAGGGGGTGAACGCTGGGGTTACCCTCGTGGAACAGTCCGATCGGCTGGGCGGTAAAATCCGTTCCCTGCGCCGTGACGGCTTTACGATAGAACAGGGCCCGGATTCAATGATCGCGCGCAAGCCCGCCGCGCTGGAATTGATCCGGGAACTCGGGCTGGAGGATAAGCTGGCGGGAACGAATCCTCAGGCCAAGCGAAGTTATATATTGCATCGCGGCAAATTCCATCCCATGCCGCCGGGGCTGATGCTCGGCATACCGACGCAAATGTGGCCGATGGTCAAGACGGGGCTTCTCTCTCCGGCCGGCAAGCTGCGGGCCGCGATGGATCTGCTGCTTCCCGCGCGGCGCGGCGGCGGCGACGAATCGCTCGGCGGCTTCATCCGCCGCCGGCTCGGCAGAGAAGTGCTGGAGCAGATGACGGAGCCGCTTCTGGCCGGCATATATGCCGGGGACACCGAACAGCTTAGCTTGAAAGCGACGTTTCCGCAGTTTATGGAGATGGAGCGCAAGCACCGCAGCCTGATCCTTGGGCTGCTGGCCGGCAAAAAGCAGCCGCCGCGGCCGGCGGGAAGCCAGGTCCCGCTGCCGAAGGCCGCGCAAACCAGCATGTTTCTGACGTTGACGGGCGGTTTGGAGGGACTGACGGAAGCGCTGGAGGAATCGCTAAGGGAAGAGAGCATAATTACCGGCCAGGCGGTAACCGGACTGTCGCAGAAGGAGGCGGGTTATGAGCTTAGCTTAAGCGGGGGCGAGCGTTTGAACGCGGACGGAGTCATTTTGGCGGTTCCTGCTTTTGCCGCGACCCGGCTGCTGGATGGCGTTCCCGAAGCCGCTTACCTGGAGCGGATCCGTTATGTGTCCGTAGCCAATTTGGCCTTTGCCTACCGGCGGGAAGACGTTCCGCACGATTTGAACGGCTCCGGCGTGCTTATCCCGCGCGGGGAGGGGCGAATGATTACGGCCATTACCTGGGTTTCTTCGAAATGGCTGCATTCGGCTCCCGGCGATAAAGCGCTGCTGCGAGCCTATATCGGCCGCCTGGGCGACGAGGCATGGACCGCGATGTCCAGGGCCGACATCGAGCGCCGGGTGGCCGCCGAGCTGCGCGATTTGCTGGGCATCGCCGCCAGCCCGCTGTTTTGCGAGCTCGCCGCTTTGCCGGAGTCGATGCCCCAATATCCGGTCGGGCATGTCGAGCGGCTTGAGGCGCTGCGCGGGGCACTGGGCCGGGCGAAGCCGGGGCTGCTGCTGTGTGGCGCGGGATATGCCGGCGTAGGCATTCCCGACTGCATCCGGCAGGGCAAGGAAGCCGCTGAAAGCATGGCGGCTTATTTGGGGGATGGACGGTGATGCAAATGATTCAAGACAGGGACTACAACGTAAATCCGTTTATCGTCATCTGGGAGGTGACGCGGGCTTGCGCGTTAAAATGCCTGCACTGCCGGGCGGAAGCCCAGTATCATCCCGATCCGCGGCAGCTTAGCCTCGAGGAAGGGAAGAAGCTGATCGGCGATATCGCGGAAATGGATAAACCGCTGTTCGTGTTTACCGGCGGCGATCCGCTGATGCGCCCCGATTTGTTCGAGCTGGCCCGGTACGCGATTCAGGACAAAGGGCTGCCGGTCTCGATGACGCCAAGCGCCACGCCGCGGGTCACCTTTTCCGCCGTGCGTAAGGCCAAGGAGGTCGGCTTGTCCCGCTGGGCATTTAGCCTTGACGGTTCGACGGCCGCAATCCATGATCATTTTCGCGGAAGCGCAGGTTCCTATGAAATGACGATGAAAGGGATCGGTTTTTTGCAACAGCTCGATATCCCGATCCAGATCAACACGACGGTCTCCCGCTACAACCTGGACGACCTGCCGCGGATCGCCGAAGCGGTAAAGGAGATGGGGGCCGTGCTTTGGAGCGTGTTTTTCCTCGTGCCGACGGGCCGGGGGATGGTGAAGGACATGATTACGCCCGAGGAGCATGAACGGGTGATGGAATGGCTGGCCAAGATGCAGCGGGCGATGCCTTACGGCATCAAAGCGACGGAGGCGCCGCACTATCGCCGTGTGTTTTTACAGCAGCAAAAGCGCGGAGGCGGTGCCGGCGAAGAGGCCGGGGCGGTGAAGCGCAAAGATGTGCTCGGCCGTTCGCCCAAGGGCGTTAACGACGGGGACGGCTTCGTGTTTATCAGCCATACCGGCGAGGTGTACCCGAGCGGATTTTTGCCGGTAAGCTGCGGCAACGTCAGGGATTCTTCGCTATCCGACATATACCGGAACTCGCCCGTCATGCGGCAGCTTCGCGACAAGACACTGCTGAAAGGCAAATGCGGCGCCTGCGAGTTCAAGCAGCTTTGCGGCGGTTCCCGGGCCAGGGCGTACGCCGTGACCGGCGATTATCTGGAAAGCGATCCGTATTGCGCTTATGTACCGCGGGGGTATGAGCAAAGGTAGCTTCCCGGCCGAGGAGCTTGAGGAGCCAGAGGAGCCCAAGAAGTTCGAGGAACTCGAGGAAATGGGTTTTTCGCGAATATTGCGGTTATTCGGCCGAACCGTTGCGGCAGCTATGCAAAAAGAGAGGATACAGGGGCCGGCATCACCGGTTCCCGTATCCTCCTTGCTTTAACGGCCGTACCTTCCCGGGTCAACAAACCCGCTTGCCGCTTTGCCTCTAGCCTTTATTTCCGGGGGTTCACTTGCTTTTTCGTTCGAAGGTTACTTTCCAGTGCTCCTCCGCCACCTGCTCGCATTGATTGCGGTACCCTCTAAGTTCCATCAGCTTCAGCAGCGGAACGGGCTTGAGCGTGGCGTGCAGGACGAAAATCTCGCCTTCCTTCAACTGCTTAACGGTGCTCATAATGTTTCCTAACGGCTCCGCTCCCTGGCGCAGCTGCGGGCGTACATCAAGCTCGACAACCCGGTTCTCCATGATTCGTCCCCCTCCAAGCTTTAATTTTTGCCGATTTTCACCCGGAATGTGTCTGGCCCTTCTTCAAGATACTCCCAAGTGAACCGTCCGGGATGCATCGCCTCAAATTGATAACGCAGCGGTACCGGGTCATGATCGTTGATCAGCAGCATGGCTTCTCCCGGATGCAGGGCTTCGTAAGCGTCAAAAATAGTTTTATGCTTAAGCTGCGGCGGATACTCGGTGGCGTTTACGGTTGCTTTAATCGGATTCATTTTGAAGTCCTCCCTAATTGATTAGTTAAAATTTAAAATCTTACCGTTCGCCCTCATTATATCAACGGCTTCGGAATGGATTGTGATATCAGTCACAAGATAAAAAACGGCATGATATTCGCTCTTTTTTCTGTTGGGAAGCTGTCATGATTACAGTGACCGGCGTCACTGGAGCGATTTCCTCCGGCGGATATAATGATCCGTAATTTGCCCCATCCATTTGAAAAAAAAGGAGAGGACGCCGTCATGCGCTTGAAGCATTATATCCCCAATCAGCATGGAGCCTGGGCGATGTTGGTCCTTCCGTTCCTATTCGGCATGGCCGCCTCGACCCCCGGGTGGATCCATGCCCTGCTGTTTGCTTGCTGGCTGCTGATCTACTTGCTGATGTTTCCTTTGCTGCAGTGGGTCCGCACGGGCAAAGGCGACCGCTACCGCAAACCGGCCTTGCTGTATGGAACGCTTCTCGTCCCTGCCGGAACGGCGCTCGCCTTGCTTCGCCCCGACGTCATCTTGATGGCCCTGCTGTTCCTGCCTTTGTTTGCCGTCAACGTCTACTACGCCAGGCAAAAACGCGAACGCGCCCTGATTAACGACATCGCCGCCATCGTGCAGTTCAGCATCATGGTGTTTGTTTCTTTCAATTTGGGCGGAGGTACGGACTACGGGGCAGCCGTGGAGCTGTTTTTGATCAGCATCGGCTATTTCGCGGGCACGGCTTTTTACGTCAAAACGATCATCCGCGAGCGGAACAACCCCCGGTTCTATTTCTATTCCGTGAGCTACCACCTGATATTGGCGCTGCTCGCCGCATGGCTGTTCCCCCTTCCGCTATTGCTGCCGGCTTTGCTGCTGCTGGCCAGGGCCGCATGGTGTCCGCGCATACGGATCACGGCAAAGCAAACCGGAATCATGGAAATTGTCTATTCCGTGATCGTGCTTGCGGCCGTATGGATGACTTATGCCTGAACGTGTATAATGGAAACAGAGTAGTACAGATTCGGGCAAGGGGGTATAACAGTTGGAGGGGCAGGAAGAAAGCGTCACAAAACACGAGCAGCTGCTTCAACATATCGAACAACTTAAGATCGGTACGAAAATTTCCGTGCGCAAGCTGGCCAAAGCGATGGGCGTGAGCGAGGGAACGGCCTACCGCGCGGTCAAAGAGGCGGAAAACCTCGGCATCGTCATCACCAAGGAGCGGATCGGCACCGTTCGCGTGGAGAAGAAACCGCGGAACATCTCCGATCAGCTTACGTTCGGCGATGTGGTCGACATCGTGGAGGGACATGTGCTTGGCGGCGGCGAAGGGCTGGACAAAACGCTGCACAAATACGTCATCGGCGCGATGAAAATCGATGCCATGGCGCGGTATATCGACGCCGGAAGCCTGCTGATCATCGGGAACCGCGACAACGCCCATTCGCTCGCTTTGGAGCAGGGAGCGGGGGTGCTGGTGACCGGGGGCTTCGGCACAAGCCGCGAGGTCAAAGCGCTGGCGGACAAGCTGGCGCTGCCGATCATTTCCTCGCGCCACGATACGTTTACCGTTGCTTCCATGATCAACAGGGCCATTTTCGACCGGTTGATCAAGAAAAAAATCATGCTGGTGGAGGATATCGTCGCCCGTAAGCCGCGGGTGAACATGCTGAAAGCCGCTAGCAACATCTCCGATTTTGACGAGTTGTCGCTGGAGACGGGGCATCAGCATTTTCCGGTCGTGGACGAGTGGAACCGGGTCATCGGGATCGTCAGCCGCAAAAACGTGGAGGAGCTCAGCGGGGATCAGCCCATTGAAAAATGCATGACGCGTCATCCGATTACGGTGGGACTGCAGACGTCGCTGGCTTCGGCCGCGCAAATCATGGTTTGGGAAGGGATCGATTTTTTGCCGGTGGTGGACCGCAACCGGAAGCTGGTTTCTTCCGTCACGCGCCGGGAGGTGCTGCAGGCCATGCGCGACGTGCGCAACCAGCCGCAGCTCGGGGAAACGTTCGAGCACCTGATGTGGAACGGTTTTGCCGAAGAGCGCGACGCGGAGGGCAAACTGTTTTTTCGCGGGATGATAACGCCGCAGATGGCCACCGACCTCGGCACGATTTCGCACGGCGTGCTCACCTCGCTGATGACCCAGGCCGGCCTGCGCGCCGCCAAGGACGCAAGCGGCATGGACTTCGTCGTCGACAACATTACGACCTATTTCGTGCGGCCGGTGCAGATCGAAAACCCGGTCGTCATCCTTCCGCTAGTTCTGGAAATGAGCCGCCGGGCCTGCAAGCTGGAGATTATGTTAACTTACCAGGACTACCTCGTTTCCAAGGCGGTCATGGCGCTGCAATCGATCGATCACGCATAGCGGGCCGGATGAAACCGGCCGGTTGGAAGAACCGCTCATAGGCAGCACGGGCGGACCATGCGGATAAGGCCGAAAGATCGGAATTCAGCGGAGTCAGCCGAACCGGATGAGCAAGCCAGCTGACTCGGGCGAGCCGGGATTTGGGGGAATTTCCCGGAAGGAATTTTATTGGAAGGAATTGCCTGTATATAAATTCCCGCAGGTAACTACTTTCCGGAGGTAATTTCCCGGCATAGATTTCTCATAACGAGCTTAACTACTCCGCTTTTTGGCGGGAAAAGATGCCGTGATTGCGGATGCCGGCAAAAATGTTAAACGCGCCCAGCACCATAAACAACGCGCCGATCACGACGCGGAGCGAAGAGCCGCTGAACATGAACATTTGAATCAGCGCCAAAATAATGAGCGTGACCCCCATGCTGATGTTGGTTTTGGCGGCGGACAGCCCGCGAACCTTAGGGTCGAGCGAACGGCGCGACTTAAAGCTGAAAAAGACGGAACAAACGCAGGCGATAATGAGCACGGCGTACAGGACGTATTGAATCGTTTGGATCATGGGAAGATGTACAGCTCCTTTTTTACAATTGGCTTGATGGCTTTGAAAAATGCGGGTGATGATCATCGCGGGGATGATCATCGGCTTGGCTTGGGAATAGGCGCTCTTAACCCGGCCAGCCGGCTACTGTAACAACAAACCGCTGATTGCTGGAACAACGAACTACTGATTACTGTAACAACGAACCGCTGATTGCTGGAACGGCCGACTGTGGCCATCAAAATAGCGGCACTTTATGTCCTTATTATCCGGAGCCAGGCATGTTCATCCCCATTAGTGCATTTTTTGTCCTTATTTCCCGATGAATGGTCAAAGTGACGGCATTTCCTGGCGATCGGGGGAAAATAACGGCATAAATTGCCTCTATTTCTCTCAAATGGACGGATATCGCTGGAATAACGGCTTTTTTTGCCCCTATTTTTCACTAGCGTTGGATAACTTTTGCTAAAGATTTCCCAAAAAGCTCCCCGGGAATCTAACGGTTGTAGCAGTTGCTATTTTGCGAAAAAAGGCCTTTTCTGAATTCTAACGGTTGTAAGCGTTGTTATTTGCCTGAATCTAAGCCAAAATAGCCGGATTTCAGTGAAATAAGCACCATGGCAACCGTTACAATTTGAAATCAACGTTTTTGGAACAAATAGCGCTTGTGGCAACCGTTAAAATATGGGTATGGTAAAAAATGTATCTTGTCAGATTTAATGCAACGCTAGTGCTTATTTTTCCGCCGCAGTTTCCCCGGTCTCGATCAGCCTGGCAGCCAGCCTGGTTTTTGCGGGTGTGCTCGTGATCAAACTCCGTTTTTTTAACAACACGTTCGATAAAAGTTAAAAAAACGGAGTTTCAGCACCGAGAAGGTTGGATGAAGCCAGGGTTTGAGGAGCGGAGCGTACGTTTAGGGTACGTGAGCACCTGAAATGTTTCCGTAGGAAACATGCTTCGGAAGCATATGCTCCACCCGGCTGAATTCAAGATTCGATGCCGAATCCGCTCCAAGCACACAGCTGTGTGATCAAACTCCGTTTTTTTAATAACACGTTCGATAAAAGTTAAAAAAACGGAGTTTCAGCACCGAGAAGGTTGGATGAAGCTAGGGTCTGAGGAGCGGAGCGTACGTTTAGGGTACGTGAGCACCGGAAGACCCGGCTGAATTCAAGATTCGATGCCGAATCCGCTCCAAGGACACAACTGCGTGATCAAACTCCGTTTTTTTAACAACCTTATTGTAGCATGAAAAGTTAGAGCCGGATATACGGCCGCATATCCACCCACACCTGCAGCACCCCTTCGCTCACGAGCATCGTTTTAATCTGGATGCTGTACTCCTTGTCGCGCACGATATAGATTTTCCGGTTCAGCAGCGTCCGGGCCATTTTGGCGTCGGAGTCGATGTCGAAAATGTTCCTGCCGCGAAGCACCTCAAGCTCGTCATGGAGCTGTTTGGTGACTTCCTTGACCGCCAGCGAATCGAGCGGAGGATCCCGTTCCTCCACGCGCACCTTGATCTCTTTGATCACGGTCGAGCGGTTATTGTATTTTTTCAGCGTCCGGAGGTCCTCCTCGGCTTGATGCAGCTGGATTTGCAGATCCTTGTTTTGAATCCACAGCACGTTGTAGCTTGTCTGATAGATTACGTTGTATACGATGCTTCCCGCCACCATCCCCAGAATAAACACGGCGGCAAGCTGCAAAAACCGACGGAATCCCTTGATTTCCGGCCGCTTTGCTTCATTCATCCCCGGCTTCCCCCGCACATCCATCTCACCAGCTCGGAACCCATGTGGGCGCCAAAGAATGCAAACAGCAAATACAAAATCTGTTTGATGGCCGGGGACAGGTTTCCGTCAAAAAAATTGCTTTCGATGACCCGCATCGGATCGATTGTGCCCCCGATCGCGGCGGCAAGCGCCCAAATTTTAATGCGGTCGGCGATGTCCAGCATCGTTTGGGTCGGCGGCTGCAGGGAAACGACGGCTCCGATCCCGCCAACCATAGCTCCGCCCACGACGATTCCGAATGCGATAAAAAAGTCCATAACCGCTTTGCTCAAAAACGAACTCACGATACAAGCTCCCCTTTCCGAGGTCTGTCCTATCCTCTACCATTCTATGGGCGCGCTTGGGCTATGTATGATAAAATATTTATAGAGTTTGAAAGCGAAAAGGAGGGGATCGCATGGACAGCTTCGTTCATCTGCACGTACATAGCGAATACAGCTTGCTCGACGGCGCGGCCAGACTGGAAGAGCTCGTCGCCAAAGCGGCGGCTTCCGGCATGAAGGCGCTCGCGCTGACGGATCACGGTGTCATGTACGGCGCGGTTCCTTTTTATAAATTGTGCAAAGCTCACGGGATCAAGCCGATCATCGGCTGTGAAGTTTATTTTACGGCAGGCTCGCGCAAGGAGCGGGGGAGCCGTCAGGATCAGCCGATCCACCATCTGATTTTGCTGGCTAAAAATGAAACCGGGTACCGGAATTTGATGAAACTCGTCTCGATCGGCCATCTGGAAGGCTTCCACTACAAGCCGCGGATCGATTGGGAGGCGCTGGAGCGGCATCGGGAAGGGCTGATCTGCTTGAGCGCCTGTCTGGGCGGAGAGGTGCCGCATCATTTGCTGCGCGGATCTTACGAGGAAGCGAAAAAAGCGGCGCTGCGCTATAAGTCGGCGTTTGGCGGAGATTTTTATCTGGAGCTGCAGGATCACGGTCTGCCGGAGCAAAAAAAGGTAAATCTCCAGCTTATTCAGCTGGCGCAGGAGACGGGGATCGAACTGGCGGCCACCAACGATGTGCATTACTTGAACAGGGAGGACGCCGAGGTTCAGGATGTGCTGATTTGCATTGGCACCGGCAAAACGGTCGACGACGAAAACCGGCTCAAAATGAACACGGACCAGCTTTACCTGAAAACCGGGGATGAGATGGCCGCGTTGTTCCCGCATGTGCCCGAGGCGCTGGCCAACACGGTAAAAATAGCCGGTCGCTGCGAGCTTGAGCTGGAATTCGGCCGCCATATTTTGCCGGCTTACCGCCCGATTCCGGAAGGGCTGACCGCGGAGAGCTATTTGGCTGAGCTGTGCGAAAAAGGGCTGGAGGAGCGCTACGGCCATCTGGACGTGTGGCGGGACAAAGCGGACCGCGAAAGGCTCGAGCAGCGGCTGCGGTATGAGCTGGAAGTGATCGGCAAGATGGGATTTTCCGATTATTTTCTTATCGTTTGGGATTTCATTGCCTTCGCTCACCAAAGCGGGATCGTTACCGGCCCGGGCCGGGGATCGTCGGCAGGCAGCCTGGTTGCTTACGTGCTGCGCATCACCGATGTCGACCCGATCAAGTATAACCTGCTGTTTGAACGGTTTTTGAATCCCGAGCGGGTGACGATGCCGGATATCGATATCGATTTCAGCGACGAGCGCCGCGACGAGGTGATCGCCTATGTGGCCGGCAAGTACGGGGCGGAGCACGTGGCCCAGATCATTACGTTCGGGACGATGGCGGCCCGCGCCGCCGTTCGCGATGTGGGCCGGGCGCTGAACGTGCCGTTTGGCGAAGTCGACAAGGCGGCGAAGCTGATTCCGGCGCATCTGGGCATCACGATTGAACGAGCCCTTAAGGAAAGCCCGGATTTAAAAGCGATGTACGAATCGGCGCCGCGGATCAAAGGGCTGCTGGACATGGCGATGAAGGTGGAAGGCATGCCGCGGCACGCCTCCACGCACGCCGCCGGGGTCGTCATCTCGCGCGATCCGCTGACGGACGCGGTGCCGCTGCAATCGGGGAGCGAGGATGCCGCTTTAACCCAATATTCGATGGAAAACCTGGAAGCGATCGGCCTGCTCAAAATGGACTTTTTGGGCTTGCGCACGTTGTCCATCATCGAGCGCTGCCTGCGCTGGATCGAAGAGCAGACGGGGAGCGTTCCCGATTTCCGGCATGTTCCCGACAACGATCCGGCCACCTACGAGATGCTCGGACACGGGGAGACGACCGGGGTGTTCCAGTTGGAGTCGGCGGGAATGCGGCGGGTTCTGCGCGAAATGAGGCCGTCGGTGTTTGAGGACATCATCTCCCTGCTGGCGCTGTATCGCCCGGGGCCGATGGAGTTCATTCCCAAATACATTGCCGGCAAGCACGGGCAGATCAGCGTTGAGTATCCGCATCCGGATCTTGAGCCGATCTTGAAGGACACGTACGGCATCATCGTCTACCAGGAACAAATCATGCAAATCGCCTCGAAAATGGCGGGATTTTCCCTGGGTGAAGCCGATTTGCTGCGGCGCGCCGTGTCCAAGAAAAAGCGGGAGGTGCTGGACGAGCAGCGCGGCCATTTCGTCAGCGGCAGTCTGGCCCAAGGTTATACCGCCGAAGAAGCGAACGCCGTATACGACATGATCGTCCGCTTTGCCGATTACGGCTTCGCGCGGGCGCACGCGGCCGCCTATGGCGTGCTGGCGTTCCAGACGGCGTATCTGAAGGCGCATTACCCCGTCCAGTTCATGGCCGCGATGCTGACCGCCGTCATGGGCAGCCACCGTAAGGTGGCGGAGTACATCGTCGAATGCCGGCGGATGGGCATCACCGTGCTGCCGCCGGACGTGAACGAAAGCGGCGTGCTGTTTACGCCGCAGGCTCGGGTTGGCGCCGGGGCTGCGGACGAGGGCTTCGCAGGAGGAACGGCGGGAGGCCCGGAAGCCGGGGGAGACGTTCCCGCAGCGGAAACCGCCTTGGCGGCGCGGGGGCAGGCCGGCGCTTCCGGCGGAGAAGATGCCGCGGCGCCCGTTAGCCCCGCCGCGGCCTTGGGGGTGATCCGCTTCGGGCTGGCGGCGATCAAAAACGTTGGCACCCAGGCGATCGAAAGCATTATGCGCGAGCGGAAGGAGCGGCCGTTCGACAGCCTGCTCGATTTTTGCCGCCGCGTCGATCTGCGCACGTGCAACAAGCGCGTTATCGAATCGCTGATCCAGGGCGGCGCGTTTGACTCCCTCCCGGGGCACCGCGCCCAACTGCTGGCGATGCTGGACGAGACGGTGGAAGCCGCGCTTAAATGGCGCAAGGAGCGTGAGGATTTGCAAATCCAGCTATTCGATTTTGTGGAAACGCCGAACTGGGACATCGAGTACCCGGATGTTCGGCCGTTTACCGCCGCGCAGCAGCTGGAATTGGAGCGGGAGCTGCTTGGCTTGTACCTGTCCGGCCATCCGCTGGACGATTACGATGAGCTGCTTGAGCAGGAAGGCGCCGATCGGCTGATGGATTTGGCCGAAGCGGCGGATGAAAGCCGGACGGTGGTGGCCGGGATGGTCGTGTCGGTCAAAGCGATCACGACGAAGCAGGGCAAGGCGATGGCCTTCATGGAGCTGGAGGACCAGATCGAGCGCTGCGAGGTCGTGCTGTTTCCCGAAGTGTGGCGGCGCTGCTCGGCGCACGTCAGCAAGGGGGCCTTGCTTGCGCTGCGCGCCACCGTCCAGCTGCAGGACGAAGGCTTCAAGCTGCTGGCCGACGAGGTGGCGCCGCTCGGCGCGCCGGCGCTGGCGCAGCTGCGCCGCGGGCTCGCCCGCGGGCGCGGGGCGTATGGCGGCGCCGGGAGAAGCGCCGCAGCGGGCAGCGGCGGCGGAGCGGACGCGGGCGCGGGCTCGCGCGCGGCGGCAACGGCAGCGCCGGCCGGAGCGGCGGCGCCGAGCAGCCGCCCGCGCGGGCAGCGGCGGCGCAGGGCGCGCCTGCGGCCGCGGCCCGGCCCCGGCGCGAGCCCGCCGCCCCGGCGCCGGCAGGGGCGCCGCAAGGCGCCGCCGGGCAGGCGCCCGGCCATGCGTCCGCTGCCGGGCGTCCCGGCGCCCGCGATGCCGCGGCCAACGCCGCACCGCCCGCCGCGGGCGGCCGCCGCGGACAGAAGCTGCCGGCGCAGCAGCGCGTCTTCATCAAAATCACGGCCGCGGCGGAGAACGCGCGCCTGCTGGAACAGTTGAAGACGCTGCTGGAGCAGCATCCCGGACCGGTAGGGACGGTGCTGTTCTACGAGAGCACCGGCAAGCTGTTGGCCTTGTCCGAACGTTACAACATCAAACCGTCCCCCGCGCTTTTCCGTGAAATGGAACAGATGCTCGGGCCGGATACCGTCAAGGTGAGATAACCGGACTTGGCGTTCTTGCCATTGGCCGAATTCGCATTCATGTCCGTTGCCCGGACTATTGCTTGGCTCCTGGCAAAAATTGATGGGGAAGCGCTAAGAAAGGTGTGCGCTTCGCGAAAGGCTAGCAAATCGATCCGGAAGTAACATAGCTTGTCTCTAAGTGAGTACCGTAAATAGTGTTTGCCATCCGTTCCTGGCGATAGTATGGCAAGTGCTTAGCGAGCATGGTGCAAAAATCAGACTGGTGGATCACCAAAAAATAGCGGAACTTTAAGGCCTTATTTTCATGAAATGTGCATGTTCAACACCGTTAGCGGAATTTTATGGCCTTAATTCCCAACGAATGGTGCACAAAATGGCTATTTTCATGCGATACGAAAAAATAACGCCATAAATGTCCGCTATTTCACTCAAAGTGAGGAGATTGCAGAAATAGCGCCATTTTTTTCCTTATGTTTTCTCCCGAGCAAGCTAACTTGAAAAGGATGTAAAAGCAGCCCTCCTTGCGAAATGGAAGCGACAAGCTACCATTGAAGGAGGGTTTCATTATTGGTAAGCCCAGATGTACAATGGAGGCGGTACAGATCCAAAAAGGCGTTAGACTCAGTCGCATTGGGATTATTGGATACAAGTAACACGGGCGGTCAGCAGGGTCTTCTAATTTTGCAGGCAACCCCAGCCTGGCCCAAAAAATACAAAGCAGCCCACTCGTCCCCATTTACCTCACATTGGAAAAATCCAATAGATGGACGAAGTTCGAACGGAATTTTGAACTCTCCTTGGAAATATCCAATAGAATTCGCGGCGAACCGTCCCATTTCACTGTGCCGCTTCTAATCTATTGGAAATTACCAATTACGCTGAAGACCGGCCATTCGATTTCCAATTCTATTGGATAATTCCAATCTGAACGATGTGTTAGGCTGCGGAAGTCTATCGTCCGGCTATACTGGCTATTCTAGCTCTATAAGAACCCCCCATACCAGCGGATTTTCAGGCTTGGCTCCGTTTTAACGAACATTTTTTACGCTTCAAGCATACACTTAGAAACACAATACGCCACGAACAAGGACCCCCCGGGGCCCGAGTGAGATGATATTTCGGAAAAACGCGCTGCATCCGGCACCTACTCCGACACTTACGCCGGCACCTACTCCTGCACCTGCTCTGGCGCACGCTCCTGCACCCGCTCCGGCGCGGTGCTGCGCCGCTTGGCGGCGGCCAGTCGACCGAGGCGCCCGTATGGTTTGCGGTAAACGCACAATCGGCCGCACAGTGACGCACCACAGTTGGCCATGCCATAGAAGCCGGCATTCGTTGCTGTGCTTTCCCGCCGGGACAAGGCGGCGGTGCGGGTATGGCCCTGACCCGGAGCAGGCCTCGGAGCACACCTCGGAGCAGGCCCCGGAGTAGGCCTCGGAGCAGGCCCCGGAGCACACCTCGGAGCACACCCCGGAGCAGGCCTCGAAGCACGCCTCAGAGCAGGCCCCGGAGCACACCTCGAAGCAGGCCCCGGAGCAGGCCTCGGAGCACACCTCGGGGCAGGCCTCGGAGCACACCTCGGAGAGCAGGCCCCGGAGCACACCTCGGAGCAGGCCTCGGAGCACACCTCGGAGCAGGCCCCGGAGCACACCTCGGAGCAGGCCCTGGAGCACACCTCGGAGCAGGCCCCGGAGCAGGCCTCGGAGTACGCCTCGGAGCAGGCCCCGGAGCACCCCTCGGAGCAGGCCTCGGAGCACACCTCGGAGCAGGCCCCGGAGCACACCTCGGAGCAGGCCCTGGAGCACACCCCGGAGCAGGCCTCGGAGTAGGCCCCGGAACACACCCCGGAGCAGGCCCCGGAGCACCCCTCGGGGCACGCCCCCGGAGCACCCCTCGGGGCAGACCTCGGAGCAGGCCTCGGAGCATGCCTCGGAGCACGCCCCGGAGCCGGACCGCATTTTTCCGGAATGAAGGAGGAAATCGGATGACCTATGAAATTGCGGAAGCCCAGTTGCTGCGCAGAGGCGTTAGGCTGGAGGAAATTGCGCAAATCGTGTATTCCTTGCAAATTGCCTATCATGACGATTTGACGCTGGAGCAGTGCTTGGACAGCGTAAAGGCGGTGCTGCAAAAAAGAGAGGTGCAGTACACTTTGTTTACGGGGATCGCTTTGGATGAGCTGGCGGAGCAAAAGCTCCTTCCCGAGCCGCTGCAATCGATCATGGAAGCGGATGAGCCGCTGTACGGCGTTGATGAAACTTTGGCATTAGGCATTACAAGCGTTTTCGGCATGATCGGGCTGACAAGCTTTGGTTATTTGGACAAGGTTAAGCCCGAAATCATCGGCAAGCTGAACAACAAAGGCTCCGATATCCACGTATTCATGGATGATCTGGTGGCCGGACTAGCCGCGGCCGCTTCGGCCAGAATCGCCCATAACCACAAAAATGCCGCCACTTATTCCCAAAAATAACAGCGCTCCCGCCTCCGAATTAAAGGAGTTGCGCTGAAGAAGAGGAAATGCTATTGAAAATAAGGGAGCTGCCATTAAAGATAAAATTTCAAAGCAGAGGCAGTGCTTTTTTAGCCGGACAGCTTGTGACAAGCTTCGCGGCAAAGCGGAGCCCGCGGGTCCCCTCTCCGGCGGGAACGGGCGTTTTGCGGCGCGGGATGACAGCCTGAAAATCCGACGGATTTCGCGCGCTCCGCTTCCAATTTGCGACCTGTCCCTTTGTTGCGGGGGATTTGAAAATTATGTTATCATAACTCTATTATACGGGCTCAAAGATGAAAGTAGGGGGCTTTGAAAAGGACATGTGGACTGTAATGTATATTGCGCCAACCGCCAAGGTTGCGGATATGATCAAAACGAAACTCACCGAAGAAGGCTTCCTCGTCCAAACACGTCCTGTCAATTTATCCAAGCAGCAGTTCGAAATCCTGGTTCCTTCCGGGGAGCTGGAGGAAGTGCAAGAGGTTTTGAATTCGATTTTGCATCCTTAGGCGGAATTGTCCCCAAAAGGGCGCAAGGCTACGGTGCGATAGATCCATGACTGTATTACTGGCCATGAATATAAACGGCTGAAGAGGTGTAGTTGTGTTTAAAGACTTGTTTCAGAAAAAAAGAAAATACGCGACCATTCCTTCAGAACGTCGAGGGAGCGAAGAGGGATCGCAGTCGATGGACCGGCCTAAACGGGAGATTCCCGAAGGCCTGATGAATAAATGTGCCCGTTGCGGCAGTATTCAGTACAGCAAGGAACTGGAGAAGAACTTTAAAGTTTGCCCGTCCTGCGGCTATCATATGCGGCTTAACGCGCTGGAGCGCATCCGCTACACGCTGGACGAAGGAAGTTTTACGGAATTCGACGCCGACCTGATCTCCGTCGATCCGCTCGAATTTCCGGGATATGCCGGCAAACTGGAGCAGCAAGCGCTGAAGTCGGGTTTGCGGGAAGCCGTCGTGACCGGACAAGGCACCATCGGCGGATTTCCGGCCGTTGTGGCGGTTATGAGCTTTGATTTTTTCACCGGCAGCATGGGTTCCGTGGTCGGGGAAAAAATTACGCGCGCCATCGAGGCGGCAACGGAGAAACGGCTGCCGATGATTATTTTCTCGACGTCGGGCGGGGCGCGCATGCAGGAAAGCATTCTGAGTTTGATGCAAATGGCGAAAACGAGCGCCGCTTTGGCCCGATTGAGCGAGCAGGGCGGCCTCTACATATCGGTCATTACGGATCCGACGACCGGAGGCGTATCGGCCAGCTTTGCCATGCTTGGAGACATCATTCTGGCCGAGCCGGGTGCGGTGTTTGGCTTTGCCGGCAGAATCGTGATCGAGCAGACGATCCGGCAAAAGCTGCCGGACGATTTTCAGACGGCCGAATTCAACCTGCAGCACGGGCAGCTCGATTTGGTGGTTCACCGCAAGGAAATGAAAGCTACGCTGTCCAAATTGCTGGATTTGCACGGTGTGAAGGGAGGAGCATAAATGGCGGGCGAATTGCCTTTCGAAACGCCGCTTGTGAAGCTGCGCGAGAAAATTCAGGAATTGGAGCAGTTCGGTAAAGAAAAAGGCATCGATTTTGCCGAGGAGATCGCTCGTTTGGAAGAACGGTACCGGCAATTGGAAGAAGAGATCTACAGCCAGATTACGCCGTCGCAAAAAATGCATCTGGCCCGGCATCACCAGCGTCCGACTTCCCTGGATATGATCGACCTGATCTTTGAAGACTTCATTGAGCTGCACGGGGACCGGGTGTTTGGGGACGATTTGGCTGTCGTCGGCGGATTGGCCAAGCTGAACGGGATTCCCGTGACGGTGCTTGGCCAGCAGCGCGGGAAAGATACGAAGGACAACATCGCCCGCTTCTTCGGAAGCGCGCATCCGGAGGGCTTCCGCAAAGCGCTCCGGCTGATGCAGCAGGCGGACAAGTTCCGGCGGCCGATCGTTACGTTTATCGATACGAAAGGGGCCTATCCGGGCATTACGGCGGAGGAACGGGGACAATCCGAGGCGATCGCCCGCAACCTGCGGGAAATGGCGATGCTTCGGGTGCCCGTTATTTGCGTGGTCCTTGGCGAAGGCGGCAGCGGCGGAGCGCTGGCGCTGGGCGTCGGCAACCGCGTGCTGATGCTGGAGAACGCCATTTACTCCGTCATTTCGCCGAACGGGGCGGCTTCGATCCTGTGGAAGGACGCTTCCAAGGCGGACCAGGCGGCGGAAGCGATGAAGATTACCGCCCAGGACCTGCTGGAAATGGAAGTGGTCGAAGAGATCATTCCGGAGCCGCGGGGAGGGGCCCATCGCGATTACGAAGCTACCGCAAGCGCCATTAAAGAAGCGATCGTCCGCCATTTGGAGGAATTGTCGATCATGCATGCGGACGAGCTGCTTGAGGACCGGTACCGGAAATTCCGGAAAATCGGCAAGTTTACGGTGGCCGGAAATGTGAAAGCGCGTGTATACGCAGGATCTCCGGCGGTATCTCCGGCGGGTTCCGCCGTGCCGGCGGAGGGCTCTAGCCAGGAAAAGACGTCTCCGGATGATTCGGGCGCTGCCGGGCGTGCCGACGAAGAGGCCCGCGAAGGGGAAGCCGACGCCGGGAAAGCGGCTGCCGAAGTGGAAGCGCCAGGGAAAGAAACCAGCGACGAGAGCGGCACTGAAAAAAACGCATCCTCGGAATTGGTCCACAAGCAGGAGTAAAACGATCGGTAGCCGAAAAATCGGGGCTTTGGCCTCGGATTTTTCGGCTATTATAGATTGTTTTCGTAGTGTAAAACAATAGAATGTTCGTGACAATATGATAAACTTCCTATACAAATCGACAAAATTGTAGTAAATTTAGTTGTTGGAAAAGACTATATAGAGAGAACTATTAAAACGGAGGAAACCCAAATGCGCAAAACAAAAATCGTATGTACCATCGGTCCTTCCAGTGAATCGTTAGAGAACATCAAAAAGTTGATCATGGCCGGAATGAACGTCGCTCGCCTGAACTTCTCCCATGGAGATTTTGATGAGCATGGAGGCCGGATCAAGACGATCCGCCAAGCGAGCGCGGAGCTGGGGAAATCAATCGCCATACTGTTGGACACCAAAGGTCCGGAAATCCGCACCGGCAAATTGAAGGAAGAACCGATCGAACTCGTGCAAGACGAATTCATCACCCTTACTACGGAAGAAATTCTTGGGGACAAAAATCGCATCTCGATTACGTACAAAGAGCTTCCGGGTGACGTGGAAGTAGGTTCGACCATTTTGATCGACGACGGTTTGATCGGGCTGACGGTAGTTGACATCCAAGGTACGGAAATCAAATGCCGGATCGTCAACGGCGGCACCATCAAGAGCAAGAAAGGCGTTAATGTTCCCGGCGTTAACATTTCCCTGCCAGGCATCACCGAGAAAGACGCTAACGATATCAAGTTTGGGATCGAGCAAGGCATCGATTTTATTGCCGCTTCCTTCGTTCGTAAAGCGAGCGACGTGCTTGAAATCCGTCAATTGCTTGAGAAACATAACGCAACCCACATTCAAATCATCTCCAAAATCGAAAACCAGCAAGGCGTCGACAACCTGGACGAAATCCTGGAAGTGTCCGACGGTTTGATGGTAGCCCGCGGCGACCTTGGCGTGGAAATCCCTGCCGAAGACGTGCCGTTGGTGCAAAAAAAGATGATCGAGAAATGCAACCGCGTCGGCAAACCGGTTATTACCGCCACGCAAATGCTCGACTCGATGCAGCGTAATCCGAGACCGACCCGCGCCGAAGCGAGCGACGTGGCGAACGCGATTTTCGACGGTACGGACGCAATCATGTTGTCCGGGGAAACGGCTGCCGGGAAATATCCGGTGGAATCGGTGCTGACGATGGCCCGCATTGCGGAAAAAGCCGAATCCGGCCTCGAATACCGTGAAATTTTCATCAAACAAAGTAACGCCCAACAAACGACCGTTACGGAAGCGATCAGCCAGGCGGTGGCCAACTCCGCGCTGGAACTGAACGCCAAAGCGATTATCACTTCCACGGAAACGGGTTATACGGCGCGGATGGTGTCCAAATATCGTCCGAAAGCGCCGATCATCGCGGTGACGACCGAAGACCAGACGCTGCGCCGCTTGGCTTTGAACTGGGGCGTTACGCCGGTGAAGGGCCAGGTTGCTTCGTCCACGGACGAAATGTTCGACAAGGCGATGAAGGGCGGCCTGGATTCCGGAGTCGTGAAGGAAGGAGATCTTGTTGTCATTACCGCAGGGGTTCCGCTTGGACGCTCCGGTTCTACCAACTTGATCAAAATCGGCCAAATCCGCAAGTAGTCCCATTTAGTATATAGCAGCGATCGTGCGAACGATTTAAAAAAAGGCAATGGGGAACCCTGTAAAACGGGGACCATTGCTTTTTTTGCAGCGTGAGAAAGGAGCGGGGGATCACGTGTATGTCAGCGAACTGGCGATAGAGCCGAAATATTTTGAATTCGATATGATGGGGATTATTTATCACGCCCACTACCTCGGCTGGTTTGAGGCGGGACGTTCGAAGCTGTGCGAGGACCTCGGCTTTAAATATATCGATATGGAGCGGGCGGGATATATTTCCCCGGTTCATGAAATGAAGGTGGAGTATAAAAAGGGCATTCGCTATGGCGACAAGGTGCTGCTTAAGACATGGATCATCGAAAACGGCGGCGTGAAGACCGTTTACGGGTACCATGTGTTTAACGGCGAAGGCGTGCTTTGCGTAGAGGGTTCGTCCTCCCACTACGTTGTACGGCGCGAGGATTTCAAGCCGGTCCAGTTTAAAAAGGTATTTCCCGAGTGGTTTGCGGCCTTTGAGGAAGCGAGCAAACCATGATTTTTGATTCTCCTCCTTTGTAGCGGTAAAATACATATATACGATCAATATTTTAATGCTGCAAGCTTAAAGGAGTTTCTATAAATATGCGTAAATGGATTGCTGGTTTAGTCATCATCGTCCCGCTTGTGGAATTTTGGGGATATTTGTTTGTCGGCGAAAGATTGGGGGTCGGGAAGACGATCTTTTTGACCTTGGCCACTTCGGTGATCGGCGGGTTGATGATGCAGTTTGAAGGGCGCAAGGTGCTGGCGGATGCCAGAGCCCAAATGACCGGCGGGCAGATTCCCGGGCGGATGGTGCTGGACGGCATTTGCGTTTTTGCCGGCGGCATCCTGCTATTGATCCCCGGATTTGTTACGGATATCATCGGGTTTACGATGGTGTTTCCGCTAACCCGGCCGTTGTACCGTTTCCCGCTGATGAAATGGATCCATAAAAAAATGAAGGACGGCACGATCACCTATTTCCGGCGTTGACTTTTTCCGCTTTTTCCATTATATATATTTAAAATTACATCGCTAACATTGATGAACGGGATAGTAGTTCATGCCGGATAGTCACAGCGAGCCGGAAGGGTGAAAGCCGGTACGAATGGCGTGAATGAAGCGGATCCGGGAAATGGTTTGCCGAACCTGGAACAAGTGTAGGCAAATCCGGCAACAGGCCGTTATACGTATAGAGTGGCTAATTAGGTTAGCACTTAGAGTGGCACCGCGGGAACCAAAGGTCTCTCGTCTCTTTTTGAGACGGGGGCCTTTTTTGTTTGCTGAATTTTGGATAAGGGAGCGGGTTTCGTTTATGGAAAAATGGAGAAAAATGACCGCCGGTCTAGTGGCGCAGAGCCTTGCCGGAATCGCCGCCGAAGAGATCGAGGCGATGCTGGAATATCCGCCCGAGGAGGAGATGGGGGATCTGTCTTTGCCTTGTTTCAAGCTGAGCAAGCAGCTTCGCAAGCCGCCGCAGGAGATCGCGCAGGAACTGAAGCAGAGACTGGAGTGCAGGCTGGGGGAACAGTCGAGGGAACAGTCGGGGGAACAGCCGAAAAAACAGCTGGAGAAACAGCCGGATAAACAGCCGGCCGCTCCGAATGCGCCGAATTTCCTTCACACGCACGCTGACGTTTCCGCGATCTCGCGCCTTGAGGCAAGCTCGGGCTATTTGAACTTCCATTGGAACAAAGGGATTTTTGCCCGGGAAGTGATCGGTGAAATAGACGCCGCCGGCGAAAAATACGGGGAACAAAATACCGGCCAAGGCCGCGTGATCGTCATCGATTATTCCTCCCCCAACATCGCCAAGCCTTTTCATATCGGGCATTTGCGTTCGACGGTGATCGGAAGCGCGCTGTACCGGATCTTCTCCTGTCTTGGATACCGCGTGATCGGGGTCAATCATCTGGGAGACTGGGGGACACAATTCGGGAAGCTGATCGTCGCCTGCCGTTTATGGGGGGATGAGGAACGGCTGGCGTCGGGGGCGATCGACGAACTGCTTCGCCTGTATGTTCAGTTTCATGATGAGGCGGAGCAGCGGCCGGAATTGGAAGATGAAGCGCGCGCCTGGTTCGCGAAGATGGAGCAGGGCGACGAAGAAGCTTTGCGGTTGTGGCGGAAGTTCGTTGATTTGAGCATGACCGAGTTCGAAAAAGTGTACCGGCTGCTTGACGTGCGTTTTGACTATGTGACGGGTGAAAGCTTTTACAATGACAAAACCGCTTCGGTGATCAGGGAGCTGCGGGACAAGCAGCTGCTGGAAGAGGACGGGGGTGCTTGGCTGGTGAAGCTGGACGCCTTCGGTATGTCCCCGGCTTTGATGCTCAAGCAGGACGGCAGCACGCTGTATCATACGCGCGACGTGGCGGCCGCGCTCTACCGCAAACAGGCCTACGATTTTCATAAGGCGGTTTATGTGACGGATTACTCGCAAAGCTTGCATTTTAAACAGTGGTTTAAGGTGGTGGAGTTGATGGGGTACCCCTGGGCGGCGGATTTGGTGCATGTTCCGTTCGGACGGGTGGACCTGGGAGGAGTCGGCCTGTCCACACGCAAGGGGAATGTGGTTAAACTGGAGGAACTGCTGGAACAGGCGGTGATGAAGGCGCGGCAGATTATCGGGCTAAAAAATCCCCATCTGGAGCAAAAGGACGAGGTGGCAAGGCAGGTGGGCGTCGGGGCGGTCATTTTTCACGATTTAAGCGGCAGCCGGATCAAAGACATCCATTTCTCCTGGGAAGAAGCGCTAAGCTTTGAAGGGGAAACAGGGCCGTATCTGCAATATGCGCATGTCAGAGCGTGCAGCCTGCTGCGTAAAATGGAACAACAGGATACATGCGGCGATGGGCGAGACGGCTGCGGCTGCGCAAAAACCGAGCTGTTGAAGCATCCGGCGGAGTACGAGGTGGTAAAGCGGTTATCGCAGTTTCCGGAACGGATTCAGCTGGCCGCAGATAAAATGGAGCCTTCCATCGTCAGCCGTTATTTGCTCGATTTGGCCCAGGCGTTCAACCGTTTTTATCGTGAATGTGCGGTGCTTGTCGATGATCGCGAGCTGCGGGAAGCCCGGGCCGCTTTGGTGAAATGCGTGCAAATCACGCTGCACAACGGGCTGCATCTCCTGGGCCTGCAGACGCCCGAGCGAATGTAGGGCGATTTTTCACCTCAATCTTCCGTGCAGGATGTAATTGCGCAAGTCCCGCAGTACCCCGGCGCGGAAGGCTGCGCCGAGGACGACCAGGGTCACGGGCCCGACGATCAGGCCCAGCACGCCAAACAGCTTCAGACCGGCAAACATGGCGATCAAGGTGGGCAAGGGGTCAAGGCCGACGCTGCTGGCCAGCACTTTCGGTTCGATGAGCTGCCTGGCGACCAGGATGATGCCGTACAGGACCGACAGGCCTATGCCGAGCGTCATGTCGCCGGTCGCAAAGGCATAGATGAGCCAGGGGATCATGATCGTTCCTACGCCCAAATAAGGCAGCAGGTCGACGAGCCCGATCAGCAGAGCGTAAGTGAACGCCGATTCCACCCCCAAAATCAGCAGCCCGATCAGCACGATGAAGGCGGTAATGGAGATCATGATAAACTGGGCGCGCAAGTAGCCGGATAAAGCCTTTTGCAGATCTTTCCAGATATCGCCGGCGGTTCTCCGGAACGGGGCGGGAATGCTGCGCGCCAGAAAGCGCATGTCCCGCTCCCAATGGCTGCTGATAAAAAAAGTCGCGAGCAGTATGACGGCGAGAATGACGCCGAGGTTCGGCAGCGAAGATATCAAACCTACCACAATGTTTAAAAAATTGTTGACGAGGTGCGAAACGGCGGAACCTATCTTTTCCGCGGTGTTGTCGATGTTTTTGTGGATCGTATTTTCATAGCCGGGATTGTCGGCGATAAAACGGTTGATTTCATTAAGAATCGACTGGATACTGTCGCTTTGCGTCCAGGAGATAAACAGCCGCCTCCACTCCTCGATGCGGACGTCGAAGGACTCGGCCAGATGGATCAGCTCCTTGACGAGCCGCGTCAACGCCGCGGACAGGATGATGGCGGCGCTGCCGAAATAGACGAGCAGCGAGACCGTAACCGCCAGCCATCTTGGCAGCTTCATATTTTGCTGAAGCCAGCGGACAAACGGATTCATCGCATAGGAGATCAGCCAGGCGATCAGAAACGGGTACAGAAGCGGGATCAGCCAGTAAACCGCGGCGAGGGAACCGACAACGACGACACAAATCCAGCTTCCGCGCAATACGCGTTTGACGACTACGCTATCCAAACGGCATTTCTCCTTTTTCGTGAATACATGTCCTAGTTCTATGATATTATCGGTCAGCAGGGAGTATGACGAGCCTACTTTTTTCAATTAATGTGACATTTTTTATTGCAAAACTGAAATCGTTTACAAAAATTCTTTATGATCGTGAAAGAAATTTTTGATCTGACGGGCTGCGCCGTAGCGGGTTCCCATGCTCCGAGAAATCCAGTATGATGGATTAGTAAGGATTTATAGCGTGATTCCTTTTTTCAGGGTCGTTTTCGCGTCAGTTCATAAAAAATTTAAAATTTTAATTTGAAAATGTTTTCACAGCTTGTTGCTCACAAAATGTTAACAAAGGAGAGATGTATCATGACAGCTACGAAAGGTCTGGAAGGCATTGTTGCGGCAACTTCCTCGATCAGCTCCATTCATGACGGCGTGCTCTGCTATCGCGGCATTAATATCGATGATCTGGCCGAACGCGCTAGTTTTGAAGAAACGGCATACTTGCTGTGGAACGGCAAACTGCCCAATAAGTCCGAGCTGGAGCGGCTGCAGCGGCAGCTGAGCGACTATGCCGCGGTTCCGGAGGCGGTTCTCGCGCAGATGAAGTTGTACCCGCAGGATGCCAACACGATGGCAGTGCTTCGTACTGCCGTATCGGCTCTTGCTTTGTACGATGAGAACGCCAACGACAACACACGCGAAAGCAATTTGAAAAAAGCGATCAAGCTGCAAGCTCAAATTCCGACATTGGTTGCCGCGTTTGCCCGCATCCGCCAAGGCAAGGAAGCGCTGGCTCCGCTGAAAGGCGTCTCCATCGCCCACAATTTCTTATACATGCTGACCGGCGAAGAGCCCGACCCGATCGCTGTCCGAGCGCTGGACCAGGCGCTGGTGCTGCATGCGGACCACGAGCTCAATGCTTCCACGTTCTCCGCGCGCGTAACGATCGCAACGCTGTCGGACATCTACTCCGGGGTGACGTCCGCGATCGGAACGTTGAAGGGGCCGCTCCACGGCGGGGCCAACGAAGCGGTGATGAAAATGCTGAACGAAATCGGCACGCTGGATCAGGCGGAAGCTTATATTCAGCGGAAGCTGGCAAACCGGGAGAAGATTATGGGCTTCGGCCACCGCGTATACAAAAACGGCGACCCGCGGGCCAAACACCTGCAAAAAATGTCCCGTCAGCTCAGCGCGCTCAAAGGCGACTCGACGCTGTACGACATTTCCGTCAAAGTGGATCAGCTCGTAACGGGGCAAAAAGGGTTGAAGCCTAACGTAGACTTCTATTCCGCTTCCGTCTATACGATGCTGGGCATTCCGGGAGATTTGTTTACGCCGATTTTTGCGATCAGCCGCCTCTCCGGCTGGACTGCGCATATTTTGGAGCAGCTTGAGGACAACCGGCTGATCCGTCCGCGCGCGGAATATGTAGGGGCCACGAACCAGACTTACGTACCGATTGAACTAAGATAAGCAGCAGTGCGGGAGCTCCATGGCGATTTATGATAAAATGGAGACCGTGAATAGTTGAAACGATCAACGAGGAGGAAACCGAAAACATGTTGAAGCTGGAAAAGTTTGATCTCCCTACCGAAGGTGAAAAAATTACGATTCAAGACGGAAAGCTGCAGGTGCCGAACCACCCGATCGTTCCGTTTATCGAGGGCGACGGCACCGGCCGCGATATCTGGAAAGCATCCAAACGCGTATTGGACGCCGCCGTGGAGAAAGCTTACGGCGGCGACAAGAAAATCGCCTGGTACGAGGTTTTTGCCGGGGAAAAGGCCTTCAATGCCTACGGAGAGTGGCTGCCGGCTGACACGCTGACCGCGATCCGCGAGTATATTGTGGCCATCAAGGGACCGCTGACGACGCCGATCGGCGGCGGCATCCGCTCGCTGAACGTGGCGCTCCGCCAGGAGCTGGACCTGTACGTCTGCCTGCGCCCGGTCCGCTATTTTGAAGGGGTGCCATCCCCGGTGAAGCATCCGGAGCTGGTGGATATGGTGATTTTCCGGGAGAACACGGAAGATATTTACGCGGGAATCGAATACAAGGAAGGCTCCGAGGAAGTCAAGAAAGTGCTTGCGTTCCTGCAAAACGAAATGGGCGTGAAAAAAATCCGCTTCCCGGAGACGTCCGGCATCGGCATCAAGCCGGTTTCCGAGGAAGGCTCGAAGCGCCTTGTCCGCGCCGCCGTGGAATATGCGATCAAGCATGGCCGCAAGAGCGTTACGCTGGTGCACAAAGGCAATATCATGAAATTCACCGAAGGCGCGTTCAAAAACTGGGGTTACGAAGTGGCCGAAGCGGAATTCGGCGACAAAGTGTTCACCTGGGCCGAATATGACCGGATTAAGGAGCAGTCGGGTACGGAAGCGGCGAATCAAGCGCAAAAGGCCGCCCAGGAAGCCGGCAAAATCATCGTGAAGGACGCCATTGCCGACATCGCGCTGCAGCAGGTGCTGACGCGCCCGACCGATTTTGACGTCATCGCCACGCTGAACCTGAACGGCGATTACCTGTCCGACGCTTTGGCTGCGCAAGTGGGCGGCATCGGGATCGCGCCGGGGGCGAACATCAACTACGTTACCGGGCATGCGATCTTTGAAGCGACGCACGGCACGGCGCCGAAATACGCCGATCTGGACGTCGTGAACCCGGGCTCCGTCATTTTGTCCGGCGTCATGATGCTTGAGCATCTCGGATGGCAGGAAGCGGCTGACCTCATTTACAAAGGACTGGAAACTTCGATTAACAATAAGACGGTAACCTATGACTTCGCCCGCCTGATGGATGGCGCTAAAGAGGTAAAATGCTCCGAGTTTGCCAATGAAGTGATCAAAAACATGTAGGGAGGCCCCCACATGGCTATCCAACGCAAAAAGATAACCGTTGTCGGCGCCGGTTTTACCGGCGCAACCACGGCGTTTATGCTCGCCCAAAAGGAACTTGGGGACGTTGTGCTGGTTGACATTCCGCAGTTGGAAAGCCCAACGAAGGGCAAAGCGCTTGATATGCTCGAGGCCGGCCCGGTTCAAGGGGTCGACAGCCGGATCGTCGGCACTTCCTCCTACGAGGATGCGGCCGGCTCCGACATCGTTATCATTACGGCGGGGATCGCCCGTAAACTCGGGATGAGCCGGGACGATCTCGTCAACACGAACGCGGCCATTGTCCGCTCTGTATGCGAAAACGTGAAGAATTACTGCCCGGATGCCACGGTCATTGTCCTCAGCAACCCGGTGGACGCGATGACTTATGTGGCCTTCCAAACGCTCGGTTTTCCGAAAAACCGCGTCATCGGCCAGTCCGGTGTTCTCGATACGGCCCGGTACTGCACGTTTATCGCCGCAGAGCTGAACGTTTCCGTGGAAGATGTGCGCGGTTTTGTGCTTGGCGGCCATGGCGACGACATGGTCCCGCTCGTGCGCTATTCCAGCGTCGGCGGGATTCCTATCGACACACTGCTCCCGCCGGACCGCATCGAAGCGATCGTACAGCGGACGCGCGCCGGCGGCGGTGAAATCGTCAGCCTGCTTGGCAACGGCAGCGCTTATTATGCACCTGCGGCGTCGCTGGTGCGGATGACCGAAGCGATTCTCAAGGACAAGAAGCGGATATTGCCGGTGATCGCCTTGCTTGAAGGCGAATACGGCTACGACAATTTGTTCATGGGCGTACCGGTCGTTCTTGGCGGGGGCGGCATCGAGAAGGTGTTCGAGCTTGCCTTGACAGCCGAGGAAAAAGCCGCGCTCGACCAATCCGCCGCCTCCGTCAGAAGCGTGATTGCGGTCGTGAAAGGTTGATCGTTGGATAATCCACTGTTTATTTCTGCCCTTAAAACCCGCCCATTTAAAACTGGGCGGTTTTTTTAAGATTAAGGATTTATAACTCAACTTTCGCAGAGCAAAAATCAGCTTGAGTCCCTGAGCTGAAGGTGTTCAAAGATTTAAGATACGCGGACAGAAGAGGTGCCTGACTCAACCTTATAATCCTTACTTGCCTTGCCAGTCAAGTCGAAAACCGATCGCGGCAAGAAACGCGGAGGGGCGTTGAGAGCTTGAGGATTAGGAAGTGGGGGGAGGGGGGGCGGCAGATCAACACTCACTGTCCGGGGACTTTGCACGATTATCCCGTTTGATCAGGTAGCAGAGAGTTGATCAGGTAGCAGAGAGTTGATCAGGTAGCAGAGAGTTGATCAGGTAGTAGAGAGTTGATCAGGTAGCAGAGAAACAGACAAACTCGGGAGAAGAAAATATTTGGTAGAGGAGCAAATAGGTTCGAGATAATTTAGACGGGCTTAGGAGAAGAAATCAGGTTTAGAGGAAGTGAAACAGACCGGACAAGGATCAAGACAGGAGATCAAGGACAATAAGCCAAGGAAACGAAAAGATCGTAATTTTGCTGTTGCCTGAACCCTTCCATCTGCAGCAACGCCCGCACTGTTCATGCTAACCCCTACCCATTAAGTTGATCTGCATCAAGTAACCAGGCGGTCTTGTAGGTGACCCGGATCATCTGGCGCAGCCGCAGCGCCGAGATACCGCCCTCCAGCAGGAACAAATCCAGAGCCTCGAACCATTTGAGCAGGGGCAAATGCGTTCCTTCAAAAATCGTGCCGACCAAAGGCGATGTTTGATGCTTGCACTTTCCGCACTCGAACAAAGGGATATGCCGGGAAGTCAGACGGCTGCACCGGGTGTGAGCGCAGCGCGGGCAGACGAAACCGTTTGGCCACTTCATCGAGATCAGTGCTTCCATGCAGTCCTGCTCGCTGTTAAAACGGCTGCTGAATGGCTGAAGTTCCGTTCCCGCATTGGCTTCCATATCCGCTTACCTCCCGAATCAAGAATACACGAACACAAGTTCCATTTATTTCATTATACCAAACGTACGTTCTCTCATCAAGCCGAAAATCTCACCTGAACCGCCTCATTTTTTCCTCATCTTTTTTGTTTTTTTCTTCTCTCTTTTTTGGAACCCTTGCTCTAGCCACCATCCCCTGTTTCCTGAAAGAAGGGGATAATCGTGCAAAGGCAGGCAGCAGGCAGGAGCACCAAGACGCGATAAAAAAGCCGGCTGCCTAACGGCAACCGGCCGATTTTGCTCATGCCCGAATGTAAAACCGCATTTCCCGGCCTTCCAGGACAGGTTCCTGCTCCAAAGCATAGCCGTGCTTGACGACCTCTTCCGGTACGTTGCGGAAGGCGGCCGGGCAATCCGCGATCACGAGCAGCAATTGCCCCTTGGTCATTTCCCGCAGCGTCTCCAGCGTATATATCACCGGGTAGGGGCACGATTCCCCTCTGACATCCAGCGTGTAATCAACAGTTAATTCAACCGACATGCTTATTGCCTCCTTTATTGGGTTGTATAGACGACCAGGTAAACGGCGCGTCGCCCTAAAGGTTTGGACGGCGAAGCCGGTTCCTGAGTCCGCTGCCGAAGCGGTAATGCTTGTTCCAATAAGCCGCAATCAGGTATCCGGCGGCCAGCACGGCGAGCGTTGCGAGCAACGCCGGTCCCGGTCCCATCGCTTCGAGCAGATTGATTTTCGCTCCGTTCTTCACCAGCGCATTGTAGACGCCAAGGTGATCCCAGGCGTAGGCCAGAGCCGTGGCGCCGATGATGTTGCCGGCGAAGACGGGAAGAAATACGATCTGGCCTTCCATCAGCCGGTACATCATCCCCGTTTCGCAGCCGCCGGCCAGGACGATGCCGATGCCGAACAGCACGCCGCCGACGAATGTGCTTGGAGCGGAAATTTTGGTGATCGGGTCCATTCCGCAGACCAGCAAAATGATCAGTGTAGCGACCGTGCTGATCGCCATCCCGATGATAATGGCTTTGGTCATCGTCGCGCGGCCGCTGATCCACAGATCGCGAAACGCCGAGGTGAAGCAGATTTGCCCCCGCTCGATCAAGATCCCGAAAGCGGCGCCGAAAGCAGCGGCCACGCCGAGCATGGTCCGGCCGGTGATGAAGAAATAAACGATGAGTCCCGCGTAGCCGAGCGCCAGCACGATACCGATCAGTGGCTGTACCGTGCGGGAGACTGCGGCCGGGGAAGCGGCGTTGCCTTTGGTCAGCATGGGCCTGCCTTTCCACCAGGCCCAATTGACGATTTTCACGCCTCCGTAAGTGCCAAGCGCCGTAGCGATCATAAAGATCCAGGAGTGAAAGGAAAACTGCGGAACGCCGGTGAAGAAGGCGGCCAAATTGCAGCCTAACGCCAGGCGGGCGCCGAAACCTGCGATGATCCCGCCGATAAAGCCCTGTACATAGCGGCGCTTCTGCCTGGGGACGCGGATTTTAAAATTGTTGCTGAGCAAAATCATGATGAGCGCGCCGATAAACATTCCCCAGACGATCCACCCGTCCGTCCGGCTGAAGGTCGTTCCTTTCATCGGAACGAGCTGGAAATAAGCCCAATCCGAGAGATCCGCGCCGAACAGCTGAAGAACATGTCCTCCAAGGCGGGTGAATTCGCCCGTCACAGCCCACACCGTCCCGGTAATCCCAAAATATACGGCGCTAAGCAGACCGGCCAGCCCGATCGCCGCGTAAGGATTCCAATACGAGGTTAGCCGCGAATCCTGCAAAAACTTCACAATCATTACTCCCTTGCTTGTCATAATTAAGTTGAGCCGCTGCCTGCCCAGGGCATGCCCAAGGGCCACAGATCATTTTATCATACTCGCCGCGGGATGAAAGGGAAAATTTGGGGGCAGAAAGGGGCAACTTTAAGAGCCGGCGTAAATCAGAAGGTTGGCGGCTTATCCGTTCTTCGTTGGAGTTAATGGTTCGTCATCCTGGGGCAAAGGCTCGGATACGCAGGAAAAAGGCAAAATCAGCTGGACGGAGAAGCGGCTGCCTTGACCCTTCTACTAAATTTAAGCCCTTACCAACAGCCGTTCCATTTATTGTTATAATAGTTTATAATAAATGTAATTGACGTTGAAAGGCGGTTGTGTTAATGTATCAGGTCATGTTATTCCTACATATTATCGGGGCTTTGGCGCTCGGCTTTTATTTGGTTTTGCCGTTTGTGCTGGGTACGCTGGGCAAATTGTCGCTCGCCGGGCAGGAAGGCACCGTATCGGCCGTAAGAACGTTGAACCGATTTGCGCAATTTGGCCTGATTCTTCAGCTTTTGACCGGCGGGTATTTGATCGGTCAGGGCGACTATTCGGTGCCTTGGATGATCGTCATCGTCTTATTGTTCCTGGCCATCGGCGCGCTTAGCGGGATTATGGGCAAGCCGCTGCGTCTCGCGCTTGAGGGCATTCGCCAGAACAAACCGATTACGGCCGAAGAAGGCAAACTGCGCACATTAAGCGCGGTGTTGGCCGTAGCCGTGCTCGTCATTTCGTTTTTTATGGTGTTCAGCACCATTATCTAAATCCGCAAACAAAGACCTGCCGGAACTACCCGGCAGGTCTTTGTTTGCTAAATAGCGGTCTTATGAAGGATCTTTCGTTTCCTTCTGCAATTCATCCAGATGGGTGAACATCAGCTTCATGATATCCAGCGCGAGCTGTTTCTCTTTTGAGGTGCGGCCAGCCATGATTTGCTGAATTTGATCCATAAAATGGTCATCGCTGATTTCCAGCGAATCATGAAGCAGATAATCGACGGTAACTCCCAATTGGTTAGCAAGCTTCACGAGCGTTTCCAAAGATAAACTGCGTTCGCCTCGTTCAATCTGTCCTATGTATGCGTCCGAAACCTCAATTTTTTCGGCGAGTTTCTCCTGGGTCAAGTGCATTTTATGCCGTTCCTGGCGCAGCCTTTTCCCTAATGCCTCGTAGTCCATAAAACCCCTCCTGTATTTACCATAGTGAGAACTAAAGGGAAAGATAATAAACTAAGTGTTTTGTTTGGGTTTACTGAAAGTATGAATTGGTTTATTATGGAATCATAGTCTTTACTGATTTACAATAATTTATAAATAATACCCATTTTTAAGGAGCTTATATGATGTCTAGCGAATCAAAGACCGTATCGATTATTATTACCGTAAAAAACAACGGAGTCGATCTCTACACGACGATGGAGTCGCTTAAGGTGTCGCGCACCTCGCTTCCATATGAAGTAATTATCGTCGATGAAGGCTCGGTGGATGGATGTTGCGATTTTTTGCTGGGTTACCGCTTTGAGAAACCGTTCAAACGCCTGAAGGGCATGGCCGGGGTGTCGGCGCGAAATCTCGGCGCCGCGCATGCCGCCGGAGATTATCTGATCTTTTGCGGGGCACATCTGTATTACGATGACGGGTGGATGGAGGCGCTGCTTGACCCGCTCTTTAAAGGAGAAGCCGATTGCTGTTCGCCTTCCTTTGTTATGCACGAGCGTTCCGTGTCGCCCAAGACGGAAATCGTTTCGGGATGGCTTAAATCCATCCGAAGTTATCCGGCCGTTGCGGAAGATAAGATGGACTTGCCGTGGTTGTCCTGGGAATGTTTTGCCATCCGGAAGGATCGGTTTCAGGGGATAGGCGGGATAGAGGACGGATTTGCCGGCAAAGAGCTGGAAACCGCGGAATTTTCGTTAAGAATGTGGCTGCTGGGAGGGACCTGCCGTTATGTTCCGGAGGTGTCCCTCGTCCAGGTTTTTCGGCAAAATTTTCCTTACGATCATAGCGGGGAACGCTGGGGACGGGATCTGATGATGCTGGCCTATTTGCATTTCTCGGAACCTCAAATTTCGTTTTGCCGGCAGTTGGTAGAAGAGGTTTTTGGCCCCGAAGGCGGGGACGAGCGGGAGCTGCGGGAGTTGACGGAGGAAAGAAGGCGGAAGTATGCGCTTCGCCGGCAGCACGACGATGCGTGGTTTCTCAAACGCTTTGACATTGTGTTTTAACAAAGGGGGAAGGGCATAAGCTCGCCGGTCCGGGTCTATCCTATAAGTGCGTGAACAACCTCTATGAGGAATAGTCGACAACACGGCAAAGGAGAGTACCAGGATGGACCATGGACAGAGCAAGCAAACGATGCCTCCCCAGCATCAAAATCAGCAGCCCGGCGTCGAAGCGGACATGTATCCCCGCCCGGTATATGAAGGAACGTACAAAGCGGCCGGCAAGCTGAAAGGCAAGGTGGCGCTGATCACCGGCGGCGACAGCGGCATCGGACGGGCGGTTGCGGTGGCTTACGCCAAAGAGGGAGCCGGCGTGGCGATCGTCTATTTGAACGAGCACGGCGATGCGGAGGCGACGAAAAAAGAGATCGAGCAGGAAGGAAGCAAATGCCTGCTGATTTCCGGGGATATCGGCGACGAATCTTTCGCAAGGGAAGCGGTCAAGCGGACGGTGGACGGGCTCGGCGGCCTTGATATTCTGATCAACAACGCGGCGGAGCAGCACCCGCAACAGGATATTTCGGGAATTACGGCCGAGCAGCTGGAGAGGACGTTCCGCACGAATATTTTTTCGATGTTTTATTTGACCAAAGCGGCCTTGCCCCATTTGAAAAAAGGCAGCGCCATCATCAATACGGCATCGGTGACCGCTTATAAAGGAAACCCGCAGCTGCTGGATTATTCGGCGACCAAAGGCGCGATCGTCAGCTTTACGCGCTCATTGTCGATGAACCTGGCCGGCAGCAAGGGGATACGGGTCAACGCCGTCGCTCCCGGACCGATCTGGACGCCGCTCATTCCGTCCACCTTTGACGCGAAGCAGGTGGCGGAATTCGGCGGGACGACGCCGATGCAGCGCCCGGGCCAGCCGGAGGAGGTCGCGCCGGCCTACGTCTTCCTCGGCTCGGAGGATTCCTCTTACATGAGCGGCCAGGTCCTGCACGTCAACGGCGGCGAAATTGTGGGCGGATAGTGATCATAGCATATCCCCTGCCTCTCCGGCTCATCGAGAGGCGGGGGATTTTTTTTGTGCAGTGATAAACCTCTCTTTTTCGGAGTTTATTTTGGACGGAAATCGTCATCTTAAAGTAGTTCTTATGTTATTATAAACTTGTTGAAGAAGATATGATTTGCGATTCAAGAGAGGGGATTCTTGAACCATGCGACAGTTTGAAGAAAGCGTATACCAATTAATCGTGGAGACCTCCACCAATTTGCCGGGGGACGTGCGGCGGGCGATCAACCTTGGCCGCTCCATGGAAAACCGGGCCACGCGGGCTGGACTGGCGATGTCGACCATCGCCCGCAACATTAAAATGGCGGAGGAGCAGGTGTCGCCGATCTGCCAGGATACCGGAATGCCGACTTTCATCATCCATACTCCCATCGGAGCTAACCAGATTGAAATGAAGCGGGCCATCAAAAGCGCGGTACAGCGGGCCACCAAGGAAGGCAAGCTGCGCTCGAACTCCGTGGATTCGCTGACCGGAGCGAACAGCGGCGACAATTTGGGGCCGGGCACGCCGGTCATTCATTTTGAACAGTGGGAAAACGACTTTATCGATATGCGCCTGATTCTGAAAGGCGGCGGCTGCGAGAACAAAAACATTCAATACAGCCTTCCCGCCGAGCTGGAAGGCCTGGGCCGCGCGGGCCGCGATCTGGACGGGATCCGCAAGTGCATTTTGCACGCGGTGTACCAGGCTCAAGGCCAGGGATGCAGCGCGGGCTTCATCGGCGTCGGCATCGGCGGCGACCGGACGACGGGCTACGAGCTGGCCAAACGGCAGCTGTTCCGCACCGTTGACGACGTCAACCCGAATCCGGACCTGGATCGTTTGGAACAATATATTATGGAGACGGCCAATCAATTGGGCATCGGCACAATGGGCTTCGGCGGCGAAGTTACCCTGCTGGGCTGCAAAGTGGGGGCCGAGAACCGGCTGCCGGCCAGCTTTTTCGTGTCGGTAGCTTACAACTGCTGGGCTTTCCGCCGGCAAGGGGTGGCGATCGACGCGGCCACCGGCGCGATCAGCGATTGGTTGTACGAGCGCGGCAGCGGTGTTTCCGTCGAGGAACCGGCGGAGCAAGGAGCCGAAGATCTTGCCAAAGCAGGGATTGCCGCCGGCGCCGAGACGTCCGCGTTCGCAGGCCAAAGCCGGGAAATCGTGCTGCAGACGCCGGTCACCGAGGAGCAGATCCGGCAGCTTCGCGTGGGCGACGTGGTAGTGTTCAAAGGCGAGCTCCACACCGGCCGCGACGCTTTGCACAAATATTTGATGGATCACGATGCCCCGGTGGATTTGAACGGCGCGGTGATTTACCACTGCGGGCCGGTCATGCTGAAGGACGAGGCGGGCTGGCATGTCAAGGCGGCGGGCCCGACGACCAGCATCCGGGAGGAGCCGTATCAGGGCGATGTCATGAAGAAGTTCGGCATCCGCGCGGTGATCGGCAAAGGCGGAATGGGCCCCAAGACGCTTGCCGCTTTGCGGGAGCACGGCGGGGTATACTTGAACGCCATCGGCGGGGCCGCCCAATATTATGCGGAATGCATCAAGAAAGTGAACGGCGTCGATTTTATGGAATTCGGCGTACCGGAAGCGATGTGGCATCTTGAGGTTGACGGGTTTGCCGCGATCGTCACGATGGATTCCCATGGAGACAGCCTGCATGAAGGAGTGGAAAAGGACTCGCTCGCGAAGTTGTCCGCATTCAAAGAGCCGGTTTTTAAATAAGATGAAGACGTTCAGAACCAAGCTTTCCCTCATTTTGATGGGTCTGGTCGGCATCTCGATGCTGGCTGCCGGCCTGACGATGGCCCAGCTGTTTAAAAATTCCCATATCCGTGCCCTGGAGGAAAACATGGAGCGGGAAATCAGCCTGCTGGAGCACACCTTCCGGTTTGAACCGGTCCAGGGCAACGCAAGCGCGGAAGACTATTACACGGAACAGGCCAAAGCCCTGGAAAAAATGACCGATTCCCGGGTCACCTTCATTACCCTGGACGGAAAGGTGGTCGGCGATTCGGAAATGGATCCGGAGGGAATGGATAATCACGCCCATCGAAAGGAAATCGAGTCAGCGGAGGGTGGGGGGGCAGGCAGCGCGATCCGCTATAGCCATACGGTCGGCGAAAATATGCTTTATGTCGCCCGCCGCGTCACCTCCGCGGACGGATTTGACGGATACATCCGCCTGTCGATGAGCCTGGGCGCCGTGGAAAAGGGCCTCACCCAAGGATGGCTGCTGATGGCCGGCGGGCTGCTGATTTTGTTCCTCGTTGCCGGCTTCGTCAGCTACCGGATCGCCGCGGGAATGACCCGTCCTCTGGAGCAAATCACGCGCGTCGCGCATCGCATCTCCAAGCTGGACTACAACGCCCGGGTCAAGCTTGCCCGCCGGGACGAAATCGGCCAGCTGGGCGAGGCGATCAACGGGATGGCGGACAGCCTGCAGCAGCAGCTCAAGCGGATCCATGACAACGAAGATTTGCTGCAAAGCGTGCTGGCCAACATGACCGGCGGCATCGTGATGGTCGACGCCTCGGGCGCTATCGCCCTGATTAACCGGGAGGCGGAGCGCATCCTGCATGTCAAGGGCTATCAGCTCCTGGGAAGACCGTACCGCGACATCAAACGCAACTATGAATTTACGAAGTTCGTCGAGGAAGGGATTTCCCGCCAGGAAAATGTTCAGGAGGAACGCAACGTTTACGATCCCGAGGAAAAAATATTGCTGTTCGACAGCGTGCCGATGTTCGAGGATAACGGGAAATACCGGGGGATGCTGTTTCTGCTCCGGGATGTGACCGACATCCGCCGGCTGGAAAGAATGCGCAGCGAATTCGTGGCCAATGTGTCCCACGAGCTAAAAACGCCGATCGCCGCGGTCAAAGGCTTTGCCGAAACACTGCTCGCCGGAGGCGTCAAAGACGAGGAGACGGCCCGTTCGTTCCTGCAGATCATCTACGATGAAGGGGACAGGCTGAACCGCCTGATCGGCGACATTCTCGACCTGTCCAAAATCGAATCCAAGCTCGTGCCGCTCGAATACGCTCCCGTAAACCTGAAGGAATTGTTCGACAGCATCTACGAGGTGCTGCTGCCCGCGGCCAAGAAGAAGTCGATTGCCATGGCCCACGACATTCCCGACCACCTGTTTATGGAAGGGGATGAAGACCGGCTCCGGCAAATATTCATGAACCTGCTGTCCAATGCGATCAGCTACACGCAGGAAGACGGCAGAGTCCGCGTCGATATCGCCATTTTGGGCGAAGGCGGGGAAGACGAGAAGGTTCGCATCGTCGTCAGCGATACGGGGATCGGCATCCCGAAAAAAGATCTGCCGCGCATTTTCGAGCGTTTTTACCGGGTGGACAAAGCGCGGTCCCGCAGTTCCGGAGGAACCGGCTTGGGGCTGTCCATCGTGAAGCATCTCGTCGATCTGCACCACGGCACGATCAGCGTGGAAAGCAAAGTCGGCGAAGGCTCCTCATTCATAGTCGAGCTCCCGTTTATGCATACTCTAGATGATGGTTAGTACAAGTTGAACTAAAGAAAAGCGTGAGTTAGGCAAGAGTGTGAAATGATTCCGAAGAAACGGCAGTGGTCGCCTTTGTGAGCGGATTTCAACCGCATTCGAATTTAGTTGATCCTAGAAATCCGCGAACAACAGCGATCGTAGGAACATTTCTCACGGCTGCCCCTATCGCGTACATCATTAGTTCAACTTATACAGAGCCGATTTTACCCATTTTTATATTTTTTACACCGCGTTAACATTCCCGTGATATGCTGGGCTTGTCATCATCACATGTAGAGATGAGGGGGTTCTATGACGCAACGTCTATTGGTTATCGAAGATGAACCGACGTTATCCAGGCTGCTGTCTTACAATCTTACCAACGAAGGCTATGAGGTTGTCGTGGAAGATCATGGGCAGACCGGATACGAGACGGCGCTCAAACAGAAGTTTGACCTGATATTGCTGGATTTGATGCTTCCGGGCATGAACGGGTTTGAAATCATGTCCAAGCTGAGAAGCGAAGGCGTGACGACTCCGGTAATTATTCTGACCGCCAAAAATGCGGAGGAAGAAGTCGTGCAGGGCCTCAAATCGGGCGCTGACGATTATATTACCAAACCTTTTGGCGTTGCCGAATTGTTGGCCCGGGTGGCGGCGGTCCTCCGCAGAGCGAACGGCCAGGAGGAGCGGGAATCCGCGGTGCCGGACAACTCCCAGATTTCGCTGGGGGCATTGACCATCTTCCCCGAGAAATATGAGGTTACTTTAAACGGGGAAGCCATTACGCTAAGGCCGAAGGAATTTGAGGTGCTGCTGTACCTGGCGCGCAAACCGGGAGTCGTGATGACCCGAGACGATCTGATGAACGCGGTCTGGGGCTTCGATTACATCGGAGGTCAGCGTACGGTGGACGTTCATGTCAGTTCGCTGCGCAAAAAGCTGGAGCTCGATCCCCAATCGGTGCATATCGATTCCATTCGCGGCGTCGGATATAAGCTGGTCGTAAACAAGAAAAAAACGCCCATCACTTAAGCAAGATGATGGACGTTTTTTTACATACGGTCAAAATGCCGCAAACATTAAGGAAACAGTTTCCGGTTATGCTTTTTTAATGAATACGCACCAATCTGAGGGGAGTTGTTCGTGTGGGAGCACAGACGGTAGCGGAATTGGAACGTACGGAGCCGGTTCAAACCATAGCCGGGGAACCGGAAACGGGGGTGGCGGTTGCGCCTGAGCGGGAGAAAGCCGAGGTGGATGTGCGCATGTACTGCCGAAGCGTGCCGGTCATCGGGCGGGAGGAGTCCTGCCGCAGCGTGCTGCGGCGGTTCCAGCGCGAATCCGATCTTTCATGCATCGTCCTTTGTGATGAAAGTAACAAACCGCTGGGGATTTTGATGCGGGACCGGTTTTACCGATTTTTGGCCGGGCGTTTTGCGGCCGATTTGTTCTACGATCGTCCGGCGTCCGGTTTTGCCGACGAGCATCCGCTCGTATGCGATTTGCTGACTCCGGCCAGCGATGTGGTGGATGCGGCGTTAAACCGGGAGGACGCCCAATTTTACGACAGTATGATTATTAGCGAAAACGGGCGTTTTTACGGCATCCTGACGGTACAGGATCTCATGCGGATGTCGCGTGATCTGCAGCGGGAAGCGGACCAAATCCGGGGAGAAGTCGTTCGCGAAAGCCGTTCGTTGATCAAAGATATCGAACGTTCGGTTAGGCAGGTGTCCGATTCGGCCGGACGCAGCTTGCGGGAGTCGGAACTAATGAGCGGACAAGCCGAAACGGGCCGGGCCGAACTCGAAGAAGTGAAGGCCTCCTTCGACAGAGTGCTGGTGACGTCCCGCAGCCAGGCCGCGCAAATGGCGGAGCTGCTTGAACGGACGCAGCAAATTTCGTCGATCACCGCCAGCATTCAGGAGTTGGCTAATCTGAGCGGGATCCTGGCGCTTAACGCTTCGATCGAAGCGGCGCACGCCGGAGAACATGGACGCGGTTTTGCCGTCGTTGCAAGCGAAATCCGCAAGCTCGCCCTGCAGACGCAAAAATTGTCGGGGGATATCGGGGAAACGCTGGATATCGTCAACCGTCATGTGCAGCAAGCGGCTACGACGTCCGGCCTGACGGCCGCGGAGATGGAAGCCGGCCATAGGCGGGTGGGCAAAGCGGACGCAACGTTCGAAGCCTTGGTCCGGTCGGTCCGGTCGGTGGAGGCCAGGGAGCGGGAGATGCGCGATGCCGCGGATGTCGCTGCGCGAAGAACGGAAACTGTGCTGCGGGAGCTGGACCAATTTACGAACGCTTAAAGAGGTTGTTCAAAAAGCCATCTTTTGATCACGAAGCAGCTCATGAAGTGGTTTCGACGTCGAATCTTGAATTCAGCCGGGCCAAACGGATGCTTTCGAAGCATGTTTCCTGCGGAAACATTTGAGGTGCTCACGTACCCAAAACGTACGCTCCGCTCCTGACGTCCCTGGCTTCATCCAACCTTCTCGGTGCTGAAAAGCCGACTTTTTGAACACGAACTTAAACATATTTTACATTGCGTTTACATTTTGATTCATTTTCTTTTACATAAAGAAGCTAAAATAGATAAGTATTTGATCATAATAGAACTATACATGCAAGTGATATAAGCCAAGGCTGCTTCTAGCACGGACTTTCGTTTTGACGCGGGTGCGTGCTTCGAGTTTATAAGTGTGCGCTATTTTAACTAAGGAGATTTGACATGGAAATCGCGATCCGGATTCAGCATTTAAACTTATACTATGAGCAATTTCATGCGTTAAAGGACGTTTCTTTGGATATCCCCGAGCGAACGATTACCGCCTTCATCGGACCGTCCGGCTGCGGCAAGTCGACGCTGCTGCGCACGTTGAACCGGATGAACGACATGATTCCCGGCACGCGGATTGAAGGTTCCGTGGAAATCGCGGGGGACGATATCTACGGCGATGAGGTGGAAGTGGAGGAGCTGCGAAAACGGGTGGGGATGGTGTTTCAACAGCCCAACCCGTTCCCGAAATCGATTTACGATAACGTGGCTTACGGTCCTCGCCTGCACGGGATCAAAAACAAGGCCGCCCTCGACGAAATTGTGGAGCAAAGCCTGCGCCAGGCCGTTCTTTGGGACGAGGTGAAGGATTTCCTCAAGCGCTCGGCGCTCAGCCTGTCGGGCGGGCAGCAGCAGCGGCTTTGCATTGCGCGGGCGATCGCGGTGCAGCCTGACATTCTGCTGATGGACGAAGCGACTTCGGCGCTGGACCCGATTTCCACTTTGAAAATCGAAGAGTTGGTCCAGCAGCTCAAAGACAGGTATACGATCGTGATGGTCACGCATAACATGCACCAGGCGGCGCGAATTTCCGGCCGGACCGTCTTTTTCCTGAACGGGGAAATCGTAGAGGCCGACGATACGCAGAAGCTGTTTTCCACCCCGCAGGATTCGCGCACAGAAGATTATATTTCCGGTCGTTTCGGATAACAAGGAGGCTGCTGCTGAATGATTCAAAGAAAAGAATTCGATCAGAACCTGGAGGAACTACGGCAATTGCTCGGGCAGATGGGCGAGCATGTCGAACAAGGGCTTGCGGAAGCTATCGAAGCCCTGCGGACCATGGATTCGCAGAAAGCCAAACAAATCGTCGAGCGCGATATCGAGCTGAACCAGATGGAAGAGCAGGTGATGGAAATCGGCTCGCGGCTGATTGTGACGCAGCAGCCGGTGGCCAAGGACCTGCGGCGGATTATCGTCGCGTTCAGAATTTCCAGCGATCTTGAACGGATGGGCGATTTGGCTGTCGATATCGCGAAGGTGACGATGCGCCTGGAAGGCCAGAAGCTGATCAAACCGCTGATCGATATCCCGAAAATGTCGGACCTGGTCATTCTGATGCTGCGGGAGTCGCTGCAGTCTTACTTGGACGAAAATACGGATCTGGCCTATAAGATGGCCAAGGACGACGACGAGGTCGATCATCTGTACAGCCAGATGATTCAGGAGCTGTATACGTTCATGATCGAAAATCCGGATTCCCTGCAGCAGGCGATGCTGCTTACCTTGGTCGGGCGGTATATCGAGCGGATTGCCGACCATGCCACGAACATCGGGGAAAGCGCGGTGTATCTCGTCACCGGCCACCGCCCGGACCTGAATCAGTAAGATTCTACCAAGAACACGTTATATACCGGTTGTTCAACCGGCAGTTGCTTGCATAAGATGCAGGCCGCTGCCGGTTTTATCGTTTTTGCGCTATTTGCGGGGCATCGCGGTGTTAACCGGGGGCGCGCTGTGTTATCATAGGTAACAGGAACAAAACACTCGGGACGAGGTGTCGTATGGATAAATTGATCCTTATAGATGGCAACAGCATTATTTACCGGGCATTTTTTGCGATGCCGCCGCTGACGAACTCCGGCGGGCTGCATACGAATGCCGTTTACGGTTTTACCAATATGCTGCTCCGGCTCATTCAGGAGGAGCAGCCGACCCATATACTTGTGGCGTTTGATGCGGGCAAAACGACGTTTCGCCACGAAGGCTACCAGGAGTATAAAGGCGGGCGCGACAAGACGCCTCCGGAGCTGTCGGAACAGTTCCCGCTGATGCGGGATCTGCTGGAAAGCTTCGGCATCTCCTGGTTTGAAATCCCCGGGTACGAAGCCGACGACATCATCGGCACGATCAGCAAGCAGGCCGAGGATTCGGGCCGCGAAGTGCTTGTCGTCACCGGCGACAAGGACATGCTGCAGGTGGTCACGGACCGGGTCAAGGTGGCGCTAACGCGCAAGGGCGTTAGCGAAGTGGAGCCTTACGGGCCGAAGGAAATCGAGGAGCGCTATGGGCTTAAGCCGCTGCAGATCATCGACCTGAAGGGGCTGATGGGCGATGCGTCCGACAATATCCCGGGCGTGCCGGGCATCGGGGAGAAGACGGCGCTGAAGCTGCTGCATCAATTCGGCTCCGTGGAGGAAGTCTTGGCCCATACCGATGAGCTCAAGGGCAAAATGAAGGAAAATCTCGTGAACCATGCCGAGGATGCGCGGCTGAGCAAGCAGCTGGCGACGATTTTCCGCGAGGTGCCGGTGGAGCGGTCCTGGGAGGATATGAAGTTCTCCGGCATCGAAGAGGACAAAGCGGTGCCGATGCTGCGCAAGCTGGAATTCAAATCTTTGCTGGAGCGCTTGTCCTTTACCGCGGGAGCGGGCGGGAACGCCGCGGCGGATGGGGATGCGGCGCAGGCGGCGGAGGACGTCAGCGTGACGATGGTGGACGCCGACACCTTGCCGGAAGTATCCGCGCAGCTTGCGGAAGTCGAAGGGATCATCATCGAATCTTACGGGGATAATCCGCACCATGCCACGCTGATGGGACTGCTGCTGTCGACGCCGAAGCGGCATTTCTTCCTGCCCTTTGAATTGTTGAAGCGGGAGGAAGCGGCGGACGTGCTGTCCTGGCTGGCGGACGAAAACGCACCCAAACGGGGGTACGATTTGCACCGCGCCGACCTCGCCTTGTTTTGGCAGGGGATCGCTTTTGCCGGGGCCGAGCATGACGTCCAGCTTGCCGCTTACTTGCTCGATCCGACGGAAAACGATCAGACGATCAGCGGGCTGGCCGCAAAATACGGGCTTCCGCACATGCCTGCGGATGAAGACGTATACGGCAAAGGCGCGAAATTCAAGGTGCCCGATCCCGAGACGCTCGGCCGGCATTTGGCCCGCAAAGGGGACGCCCTGCTGCGCATCGTTCCGCTCCAGCGCGCCGATCTGGAGAAATACGAGATGCACGGGCTGTTCTACGACCTGGAGATGCCGCTGTCGCGGATTCTCGCCGATATGGAGAAGCAGGGCGTAGCCGTCAACCGGGAAGATCTGAAAGAGCTCGGAGTCGAGTTCGAAGCGCAGATCAACAAGCTGGTGGCGCGAATTTATGAAATCGCCGGGCAGGAATTCAACCTGAATTCACCTAAACAATTAGGAGAAATTCTGTTCGATAAACTGGGGCTGCCGGTCATCAAAAAGACCAAAACAGGTTATTCCACCGACGCGGAGGTGCTGGAGAAGCTGGCGCCATATCACGAGATCGTTCAGTTTATTCTGGAATACCGCCAGCTGGCCAAGCTGCAGTCCACCTATGTGGAAGGGTTGCTGAAGGAAATCATGCCGCGGACGGGCAAGGTGCACACGTATTTCCGGCAGACGGTCGCCGCCACCGGACGCTTAAGCAGCCAATATCCGAACCTGCAAAATATTCCGATCCGCCTGGAAGAAGGCCGCAAAATCCGCAAAGTGTTCGTTCCTTCGGAGGAAGGGTGGTTTATTCTCGCCGCCGACTACTCCCAGATCGAGCTTCGCGTCCTGGCCCATATTTCCGGCGACAAGGGACTGCAGGAGGCCTTCCTGCACGATATGGACATCCACACAAAGACGGCGATGGACGTCTTTGGCGTCGGGCCGGACGAGGTGGACGCCAATATGCGCCGTTCGGCGAAGGCGGTCAACTTCGGCATCGTGTACGGGATCAGCGATTACGGATTATCCCAGAACCTGAACATTACGCGGAAGGAAGCGGCCCGCTTTATCGAGCAATATTTTGACGCGTTCCAGGGCGTTCGCCGGTATATGGACGACATCGTCAAAGACGCCAAACGCGACGGTTACGTTAAAACTTTGCTGGAACGGCGGCGTTATTTGCCGGAAATCAACGCGTCGAACTTCAATTTGCGTTCGTTCGCCGAACGCACCGCGATGAATACGCCAATCCAGGGAACGGCGGCGGATATCATCAAGCTGGCGATGGTGAAAATGGACAAAGCCCTGTACGAGCACGGCCTGAAGAGCCGGATGCTGCTGCAGGTGCATGACGAATTGGTATTCGAAGTTCCTCCGGAGGAGCTGGACATCATGAAGAAGCTCGTGCCGGAAACGATGGAGAACGCGATCAAGCTGTCCGTGCCGCTGAAGGCGGAGGTCAGCAGCGGGGTCAACTGGTACGAAGCGAAGTAGAACGAGTTAAGAGGTGACTTGGTATGCCGGAATTGCCGGAAGTGGAAACGGTCAGAAGAACGCTGACCGAATTGATCGTGGGGAAAACGATCCGCTCCGTCAAGGTGTCCCTGCCGCGAATCATCCAGCGGCCGGACGATATACAGCGGTTTGAGACGGAGCTTGCCGGCCATAAAATCGTGGAAATCGGCCGCAGGGGCAAGTTTTTGCGGATCGTGATGGACGGGCTTGTGCTCGTTTCCCATTTGCGTATGGAAGGCAGATACGGATTGTATGGCGAGGGTGAGCCTGTCGAAAAGCACACGCACGTGATTTTCAAATTTACGGACGGCACGGAGCTGAGGTATAAGGATGTAAGGCAGTTCGGCACGATGCATTTGTTTCCGCCGGGGGAGGAATTTACGAACCAGCCTTTGGCCAAACTGGGACTGGAACCGCTGGACCCTTCCTTTACGCCGGAGGTGTTCCGGCAGCTGATGTCGCGGCGGAAGACGAAAATCAAACCCGCGCTGCTGAACCAGGAATATGTTGTCGGTTTGGGGAATATTTATGTGGATGAAGCCTTGTTCCGGGCCGGCATCCATCCGGAGCATCCGGCGGACAAGCTTAGCGGCCTTAAGCTTGACCGTTTGCACGAGGCGATTGTGGCCACGCTGAACGAAGCGGTGAACGCCGGCGGCTCCTCGATTAAATCGTATGTGAACGGTCAAGGGGAGATGGGCATGTTCCAGCATGCCTTGCGCATCTACGGACGAACCGGCGAGGCTTGTCTCGAATGCGGGCATCCGGTGGAAAAAACGGTCGTTGGCGGCCGGGGAACCCATTTTTGCCCCAAATGCCAAAAGCCATACCGCCCCGGCCGCGAGCAAAGCAAAGTTAAACCCGAACGGCCCGCTTCCCGCGTAAGCGAAAACAGTGAGGTGTTGAAAGGATGAACATCGGCCTGACCGGCGGCATCGCCACCGGCAAAAGCACGGTATCCCGCATGCTGGTTCAGAGGGGAGCCGCCCTGATCGACGCGGACGTCATCGCCAGGGAAATCATGGAGCCCGGGCATCCGGTACTGGCCGCGGTAGCGAAGCGCTTCGGACAAACCGTGCTGCACCCGGACGGGACGCTCGACCGCAAAAAGCTGGGCGAAATCGTGTTCGCGGACCCCGAGCGGCGAAAAGCGCTGGAAAACCTGACGCATCCGGCGATTCGCGCCGAAATGAAACAGCGCCTGGACGCGCTTGAAGCCGCAGCTCCCCGCCGCCTTGTCGTCGCGGATATCCCGCTGCTGTACGAATCGGGACTGGAGCGGTTGTACGAACGGATTATGGTAGTCTACGTGCCGCGGGATCTGCAGCTGGCCAGATTGATGGAGCGGGACGGCCTAAGCCGGAATGAGGCGGAACGCAGGCTGAATGCGCAAATGGATATCGAACTAAAAAAAGAAAGGGCGGATATCTTGATTGACAACAGCCGTGGACTGGATGAGACGGAACGTCAGATTGACGAGTTTTGGCGGGATCAGGGAATGCTATGAGGTGGCTGCGCAAAAAAAGAGTGCTGCTTTTGTTATTCCTGGGGTTTATTGTTCTGATCTTTTTTAATTCCGCTTGGCTCTCGTTGTTTTATCCGATTTATTATAAAGAAGAAATTCGTTATCACGCGAAAAACAACGGCATCGATCCGTTTATCGTGGCGGCCATTATAAAAGTGGAAACCAATTACAAGTCCGGAGCCCAGTCCAAAAAGGGAGCTTTAGGGGTTATGCAAATCATGCCGGACACCGCGAATTGGGTCATTGCGAAGGCGGGCTTGCCCGATACGTCGCTCGATCAGGTGCAAAATGAGATCGGGACCAACATCGAAATCGGGACTTGGTATTTAAAGTCGCTGTCGGAGCAGTTTGACGGGAATGCGATTGCGATGATCGCCGCTTACAACGCCGGGCCGACCAATGTCAAAAACTGGATCAAAAGCGGGAAATGGGACGGCCGACTGGAAACGTCCAAAAACATTCCATTTGGCGAAACCCGCCATTATGTGCAGCGGGTAACGCATTACTATAAACAGTATTCCGACATTTACGACGAGTTTTGATCGCTCGTATATAATAAAGAAGCACTGACGGGCGTCAATTCGCCTGTCAATGCTTCGGAGTGATCGGCTTATCTGAATTGGCCGGTTTGGCCAGCTTGGCCAGCCAGCTGTTGCTCAGCGATGGTAACCAAGCGTTTCGTAATGAAACCACCGATCGAACCGTTTTCGTAAGAAGTCAGGTTACCAGCATATCCGTCTTGTGGGAAAGAGATGCCAAGTTCCTGAGCGATTTCATATTTCAGTTGATCCAATGCTCCGGAAGCTTGTCTAACCACCAGGTCGTTCGAAGAGTTATTATTTTGTGCCATGATGTTCACCTCCTTGTGGTTGGTAACAGTATTATGTGCCGGGACTATCAACTTCATTACTTTTTTTTGAAGTTATTTATTGGCATTAATGTAAATTGCATTTTTTGGAAAGGAGGGAACTTGCGTTGAAATGTCCGTATTGCGATTATTTGGGGACAAAGGTGCTGGATTCGAGGCCGGCCAACGAAAACAGGTCGATCCGCCGCCGGCGGGAATGCGAGAAATGCAGCCGGCGCTTTACGACCTTTGAAATGGTGGAAGAAATGCCGCTGATCGTCATCAAGAAGGATGGAAGCCGCGAGGAGTTCAGCCGCGAGAAAATGCTGCGCGGGCTGATCCGGGCTTGCGAGAAACGCCCCGTTTCCGTGGAGCGGCTGGAAAGCATCGTGTCCGAGGTGGAGCGGTCCATGCGCCATTCGGCCAATGCCGAAGTGGAAAGCCGCGAGATCGGCGAATTGGTGATGGAGCAGCTATACCCCGTGGACGAAGTAGCTTACGTCCGTTTTGCTTCGGTGTACCGCCAGTTTAAAGATATCAATATGTTTATGAAGGAACTGACCGGGCTGTTGTCCAAAAATACGAGAGAACTCGAATAGCCGGATTTGAATAAACACTCCCTGTATTCAATTAAGGGAGTGTTTATTTTTGTTTGCCATTGTCGAAATTAAGGGGTAACCGCCAGGTTCATTTTACACAAAGTTTACATTACGAAAACACGGGATTGATCTTCGCCGCCTATAATCAGGTTGTAAAACAAATAAGGGGGAAACCTGAGACAATGAAAAAGAGTATGCTTATGGTTTTGACTTTGGTATTAAGCTTGACTTTGGCTGCTTGCGGTCAGGGCGGCAACGCGAAAACTAACACCTCGGGTGCTGAAGGCGGTAATGGAGGTGCGACGAGCGAGGCAGCGGCAAACAATGGCGGGAACAAGGCGACTTCGGATTTGTCCGGTTCGGTCCTGTCAGTAGGTTCCTCGGCGCTTCAACCGCTGGTAGATCAAGTTTCGAAAAAATTCATGGAGCAAAATCCGAACGTATCCATTCAGGTTCAAGGCGGAGGCAGCGGCACGGGGCTGACGCAAGTTTCCGGCGGACAGGCTGACATCGGCAACTCCGACGTGTTCGCTGAAGAGAAGCTGGAAGCCGCTCAAGCTTCCGAACTGGTTGACCACCAAGTAGCGGTTGTCGCTATGGCCGCTGTAGTGAATCCGGATGTAACGGTCGACAACCTTACGAAAGATCAACTGGTGCAAATTTTTACGGGTAAAGTAACGAACTGGAAAGACCTGGGCGGCCCGGATCAAAAGATTCAAATCGTAAACCGTCCTTCGAGCTCCGGTACGCGCGCAACCTTTGAGAAATACGCGCTTGGCACGAAGACGGAAGATCTGCAAGGTTCGATCCAAGAGGATTCCTCCGGTACGGTTAAGAAGCTTGTCGGCGAAACGCCGGGAGCCATCGGTTATCTTGCGCTTTCCTACCTGGATGAAACCGTAAAAGCTGTGAAATACGAAGGCGTGGAAGCAACGGTGGACAATGTGGCTAACGGCACTTATCCGGTATGGGCTTACGAGCATATGTACACGAAGGGCGAGCCGAACGAAGTCGTTAAGGCGTTCCTGGACTTTATGGTTTCCCCTGAAGTACAAGGCGATAACGGCGATGTTGAGGAACTCGGCTATATCCCGATCAGCAAAATGCAAGTTAAACGCGATGTGGACGGCAACATTACCAAATAAACAACACTATATTCGATAACATCATATCGGCAGAGAGAAGAGGCGGACATTTCTGCCTCTTTCTGTGCTGTGTAAAGGGAGAGGTTTCATGGCTCAATCCGGCGGAAACAAAAAAGTACAGCCGCACATTATAGAGGAATGGACCGGTAAAATATTTACGTCATTTTGCATCGTGCTGCTGGTTGTGACGATATTTTCGATGGTGTATTTTGTCTCAACCAGAGGTTTAAGCACCTTTTTTCAGGACGGGATTTCGATCGGCCAAATTTTCGGAAGCACCGAGTGGAGACCGGACGGAGTTCCTCCGGTGTTCGGAGCGCTCCCATTCATTTTGGGATCGTTCAGCACTTCGATCCTGGCAGCCATCATCGCGGCGCCGCTTAGCATCTGCGCAGCCCTGTTCATGGTCGAAATTATGCCTAAATTCGGCAAAAAATTTCTGCTGCCGGTAATCGAGCTGTTGGCCGGGATTCCTTCGGTCGTTTACGGTTTTGTCGGCCTGAGCGTAATCGTTCCGTTTTACCGGGATATTTTTCCCGGACAGGGCCTTGGCATTTTTGCGGGGGCGACGGTATTGTCGATAATGATTTTGCCGACGATTACGTCCATCGCCACGGATGCGATCACCGCTCTACCTCCCGGATTGAAAGAAGGTTCTTATGCACTTGGGGCCACGCGGTGGCAAACGTTGTGGCGGACCGTCCTGCCGACGACGATGCCGTCGCTGCTCACCGGGGTCGTGCTGGGGATGGCCCGGGCCTTCGGGGAAGCGCTCGCCGTACAGATGGTCATCGGGAACGCGCCGCACATTCCGCGCTCGCTGTTTGAATCCACCTCCACGCTGACCAGCGTCATCACGCTCAGCATGGGCAATACGGCCATGGGAACGACACAGAACAACGTGCTGTGGACGCTTGCCTTGATTTTGATGCTGATGACCTTCGTCTTCGTCTTTATCGTGCGTGGGCTGGAAAGGAGAGCAAAACGATGAGTGCAAAAACCGCAGATAAAATCGCCACGGCCGTTATTGTTACGCTGGCAGGCGTTATTGTGCTGATCATGGCCGGGCTGCTCGGATTTATTTTGGTCCGCGGGCTCGGGCACATCAGCTTTGATTTTCTGACCTCTCCGCCGGAAACGATCAAGGCGGGCGGGGGGATCGGTCCGCAATTGTTCAATTCCTTGTTCCTGCTTGTTCTGACGCTGATTATCACGATTCCGCTTGGACTCGGGGCGGGCATCTATATGAGCGAATATGCGAAACCGGGCAAACTGACGTCTTTTATCCGGCTGATCGTTGAGGTGCTGTCCTCTTTTCCGTCGATTGTCGTCGGCTTGTTCGGTCTGCTCGTGATCGTTAATGTGTTTGGCTTCGGCTTCTCCCTGTTCTCCGGGGCGCTGGCGTTAACCGTGTTCAACCTGCCGCTGATGGTGCGGATTACCGAACAGGGCATGGCCAGCGTGCCGCAGGCGCAGAAGGAAGCGAGCCTGGCACTGGGCTTGTCCAAATGGAAAACGATCAGTTCGATTATGCTGCCGATCGCGATGCCGGTGATCTTGACCGGGACAATTCTGGCCGCGGGCCGCGTGTTTGGCGAAGCGGCGGCGCTGCTGTTTACGGCCGGCATGAGCAGCCCGAGACTCGATTTCGGGAACTGGAATCCGCTCAGTCCGACGTCGCCGCTGAACCCGTTTCGCCCGGCGGAGACGCTGGCCGTCCACATCTGGAAGATCAATTCCGAAGGGCTGGCTCCGGACGCTCCCGAAATCGCCGCAGGCGCTTCGGCCGTGCTTATCATCACGGTGCTTCTGTTCAACCTGCTCGCACGTTGGGTCGGCCGCCTGATGTACAAGAAATTTACGGCTACGAAATAGGAGGGCTCCGAGGTGCAAAATACCGCATTATCCACCAAAAACTTGAGCGTGTTTTACGGAGAAAAGCAGGCCGTGAAAGAAATCTCGCTCGACTTCGCCTCACGGCAGGTGACAGCGTTAATCGGCCCGTCCGGCTGCGGGAAATCGACGTTCCTGCGCAGCTTGAACCGGATGAACGATTTGATTTCCGGCGCGCGGATCACCGGGGACATCTGGATCGGGGACGACAATATCAACGATCCGAAAACCGACGTCGTGCTGCTGCGGCAAAAGATCGGCATGGTATGGCAGAAGCCGAACCCGTTTCACAAATCGATTTATGAAAATATCGCTTTTGGACCGCGTTACCACGGGATTCGCGACAAGAAAAAGCTGGATCGGATCGTAGAGGAGTCGCTCACCAAAGCCGCGCTCTGGAACGAGACGAAGGACCGGCTGCACAGCTCGGCGCTCGCGTTGTCCGGCGGCCAGCAGCAGCGGCTTTGCATCGCCCGTTCGATCGCCGTTAATCCGAGCATCATTTTGATGGACGAACCGGCATCCGCGCTGGATCCGATTTCGAGCGCCAAAATCGAGGAACTGATCGCCGAATTAAAACGCGAATACTGCATTATTATCGTAACCCACAACATGCATCAGGCTGCGCGGGTATCGGAAAAAACCGCGTTTTTCCTCATGGGGGAACTGGTCGAATATGACGACACCAGCAAGATCTTTACGAATCCGTCGGAAAAACGGACGGATGATTATATTTCCGGCCGGTTTGGATAAACCGGTTGGTTTAAAAAACCGAGCCAGGGGAGACTGCCTTCTCTGGCTCGGTTTTTTCCCCTTAAGATTATTAAATTCTTGGTGTTCCTGCCTGCTGCCTGCCTTTGCACGGTTATCCCTTTCTTTCAGGGAGCGGGGGGTGGGGGCTAGAGCAAGGGTTCCAAAAAAAGAGAGATGAAAAAAAACAAAAAAGATGAGGAAAAAATGAGGCGGTTCAGATGAGATTTTTGGCTTGATAAGGGAACGTACGTTTGGTATAATGAAATAAATGGAACTTATGTTCGTATATCCTTGATTCGGGGGCGAGTAAACATGGAGATCAATACGGGAACGGAACATCAGCCATTCAGCAGCCGTTTTAACAGCGAGCAGGACTGCATGGAGGCGCTGATCGCGATGAAGTGGCCAAACGGCTTTGTCTGCCCGCGCTGTGCTCACACCCGGTGCAGCCGTCTAACTTCTCGGCATATCCCTTTGTTCGAGTGCGGAAAGTGCAAGCATCAAACATCGCCTTTGGTCGGCACGATATTTGAAGGAACGCATCTGCCCTTGCTCAAGTGGTTCGAGGCCCTGGATTTGTTCCTGCTGGAGGGCGGCATCTCGGCGCTGCGGCTGAGCAAGGTGATCCGGGTCACCTACAAGACCGCCTGGTCCATGTTGCACAAAATACGCCATGCCGCCGGGGAGTTCGATGCCCGGGAGCTGCTCTCCGGAGATGTGAAGGTGAACAGCGATCAGTATGGGCGTAATCCGTCCCGGTGTCAGCTTTCGCATCCGTACGCCTCGGCGGTCGTAGCCGGCTGCACGGTCACGGAGTCGGGTGAGCCGGAGCAGGTCAAAATCCGCCTGGTGCCGTATAAACGGGGAGGCGAAAAAAGGGCAGACCGTCACGATCTAACCGCGTTTATTGGCGGGCATGTGGATGTCCGTACATCGACGGTGCAGTCCTTCCCTCAGGCCTTTCGGCTGTACACTCCCTTGCGGAAAGTGGTGAGAGAGGCGTGGGAATCGCTGAAGAGTACGTATGGAGCCTTGGGACTGAAGCATCTGCAGGCGTACCTGAACGAATACACCGTACGCCACCGGCTGCGCCTGTCCGGAGGACTGCCCGGAGCGGAAGAAACGATGCGGCAGAAGCTGCTGCAGATGTGTGTGGCGGTGCCGGTGCTTCCTTACCCCCGGCTAATCGTGCGCCAACCGAATCAGCCCCTTGCGGTTGCGGCCTGATCGTGGTGCTTGAAAATATGGGGGGAGCTTGATGCAGATCAACTTAATGGGTCCTTGATCTCCTGTCCTGATCTCCTGTCTTAATCTCTGGTCCGGTCTGTTTCACCTCCTTGAAACCTAATTTCTTCTCCTATGGCCTATGCCCGTCTAAATTATCTCGAACCTATCTGCTTCTCCACCAAATATTTTTTCTCTTGAGCTTGTCTTTCTCTCTGCTACCTGATCAAAGGGGATGATCGTGCAAAGTCTCCGGATAGGGAGTGTTGATCTGCCGCCCACCCCACTTCCCTATCCTCAAGCTTTCGGGCGCCCTTCCGCGTTTCTTGCCACGATCGGTTTTTGACTTGACTGGCAAGGCAAGCAAGGATTATAAGGTTGAGCCAGGCATCTCTTCTGTCCGCGTATCTTAAATCTTTGAATACCTTCAGCTCAAGGACTCAAGCTGATTTTTGCTCTGCGAAAGTTGAGTTATAAAATTCCGGCGTGGTAGAGGGCGATGCGCAGGTAGAGAGGGAGGAGAAGAGGACTCGGGGGGCTAGGGGGCATCAGAGCCGTTTTTTTCGAAAAAACGGAGGTTTGTAACATGTAAACACGAGGGACGGACACAGATCATCTTATTTACCTTAAATCGGCCCGGATGCACTGGTTTTGAGCCAAGAGTCACGTGGGTCCGTTAGAGCGGCGTCTATTTTACGGATTCGAGCTTTCCCTTCCCCCGGCCCCCGGTCCAGGATGGAACCCGCCCTAGGGCCATTTTGGATTGGAAATTCTCCGCGTATACTGTTAACATAAAAAAAGAATAGGGCGAATTGATGGCGGCGCCTTGAATTCATAAAAGGAGAACGATCATGAACGTGCTGGCTTGGATTGAGCGGATGTTCGAGCATTACGGTTACTTTGTACTGCTGCTCGGACTGCCGGTGGATTTTATCGCGCTGCCGTTGCCGCCGGGGCAAACGACGCTGACATATACCGGTTATTTGGCCTATAAAGGGGTACTCCAATTCGTTCCGTCTTTGCTGGCCGGTTACGCAGGATCGGTGATTGGCGTAACGATTACGTACTGGCTTGGCCGCCGGATCGGGGCGCCGCTCGTTGAGCGCTACGGCAAATGGATATTTTTGAAACCTTCCCACTTGGAGAAGACCAGGCGCATTTATGAGAAATATGGAAACAAAATGCTGTTGATCAATTTTTTCGTGCCGGGGGTCAGACAGTTTTTCGGATATTTCGTAGGCATCATTCGCATCCCTTACCGCACGTTTGCCCTCTATGCCTATACCGGGGCAGCTATATGGGTCACCGCTTTTGTAGGCATCGGATTCGTGTTCGGCGAGCAGTGGCAATACGCGATCGGGCTGGTGGAGAAGTATTTGAAATATTTCTTTATGGGCCTTGGGGCTCTGCTGCTGGTCATTGTATATTTGAAGTGGAGAAAATGGCGGCTGAAAGTGGCCAAGCTGTCGCGAAACTCTTGAAGAGATACCTTTATGAACATTTTGAAATTGTTATGATCCTTTCGGCTTAGGGTCCTTCGCCGCCGTCCCGTCGGCTGCCTCTTCCTCGCGCAGCTTCAGCAGGGACAGCAATTCGAAAAAGTTGCCCAAGGCGGCGAATCCGGCTCCGATAATGGCCAGGTCACTAGCGGTAATTATCCCATCGTCCGTTTTTTTCGTCTTTCGTTTTCTTTTTGTCAAGCACACCACCTGCTTTGAAGTCAACTTGCTTCATCATATGCTGCAAATGAAAGCGATGGTCATGTTTAAACGAAACTGGGCGAAACCGAAAACGGCGCTTGGCCCATCCGAAGTCCGAAGTCCGAAGTACGAAGTCCGATATTCAAAGTCCGAAGTACGCTTCAATTTAAGATGCGGCCCCGCAAGCGAGCTGTCATTCTAACGGATGTCAGCGTCGTTATTTAGGTGAAATGAAGAGAGGAAATTAAGCTTCTCCTGAGAAAGGTAAAAATGGTCATGTCCAAAGCCGATAACATGCTATCCATTCTTTGGCTGCTCCGGTCGGGAAGGAAAATGACCGCCCGGCAGTTGGCGGACGAGTTAGAAATCCATATCCGAACCGTATACCGCTGCATTGACTCTTTATGCGCCAGCGGCGTGCCGATTACCGCCGATTCCGGACCTAACGGAGGCTATCGGATTCTCGGCGATTTTGCGGAGTCGCCGTTGCTGTTTGACGCGGACGAGCAGAAAGCGCTGGTGCACGCTTCGATATTCGCCCGGGAGGCGGGGTACCCGTTTTCCGCCGAATTGGAGCGGGCGGTTGATAAACTGAAGCGTTATACAAACGAGAAGCAGCTTGACCATATGGAACGCCATGGCCGCGGCGTGTCCGTGATTTATCCCCCTGTAGGCGAGAAACAGTCGGCTTATTTGCAGCAGCTTGAGGAAGCGGCGGCGGAAGGGCGGTCGCTTGTTATGGAGTATGCGCGGGGCAAGGATTCGGCTATGGAGTGCCGCGTGTTTGATTGCTACGGCATCATCCACTGGAAGGGGACCTGGTATACGGTCGGATTTTGCCGCCTGCGCCAGGGGCTGCGCAGCTTCCGGGTAGACAGAATCGTCCGCTTGGAGCCTTCGGATCACCGGTTTGAACGGCCGGCGGATTTCTCCGCGAAAGATTTTTTGCTGGGCGGTTTGCTCCCGCCTTCGCTGCAGGAGAAGTCCCTGGTTACCGTTCGCATTGCCGGACATGACCGGGTCTTAAATGAACTGCAAAACCATTGGATGTTCGGGCACACGCTGGTGCGGCGGAGTGAAGGGGAAGCGGAATTCAAAATGGATGCTTCCGCCTTACATACCTATGTGCCGTACTATTTGCTGCCTTACGGCAAAGCGCTGAAGATTCGCGAACCCCACCGGCTTGCGCGGCGGATGGCGGAGATCTGCGCGGACATGGCCGCACACTACGAGGGAATGAACATGGAATTTAAATAAAATAAGGAGGCCGCGTTCGAGGACGCGGCCCTACTTCATTTTTAGCCTTTCGTTCCGCCCTGAAGGCCAAACCCTTTGGACATAAAGCGCTGCGAAAGGATATACAATACGATGGAAGGGATCGCATACAGGATGGAGAAAGCGGCCAGGTTCCCGTACTCGACCATCCCGTATTGTCCGAAGAACTGGTACAGCTTTAAGGAAGCCGGGAAGTTTTCGGGATTCTGCAGCAGAATGTACGGAACGAAGAAATTGCCCCAGCTTCCCGAGAACGTAAAGATGGCCACCGTGCAAATGCCGGGGATCATCAGAGGAGCAACCACTTTGCGGATGCCCGTAAACACCGACGCTCCGTCGACCCATGCCGCCTCTTCCAGGTCCTGCGGCACGGAATCCATAAAGTTTTTCAGCATCCAAATTCCATAAGGCATTGAGGAAGCGACGTAAAACAGGATCACCCCGTAAATCTGGTCATACAAATTCAAGGTAAGGAACAATTGGTACACCGGGACCATCACCGCCGTAATCGGCAGGGAGGTCATAAATAAAACGGTCAGCATGAACGGCTTTTTGTATTTCATTTGGTACCGCGATAAGGGATAGGCCGCAAGCAGGGCCAGGATGACGACGAGCACCGCCTGGCCGAGCGACATGATGAGTCCGATCAGGAAGGCGCGCTGATTTTCCCGGCTAGTGATCACTTCGATGTAGTTCTCCGCCGTCACCCGGTGCGGCAGCTTAAGCGTCTGCATCGCGTTCGAGTCGATCGAGGCGACGATGACCCAAAGCAGCGGCAGCACGAAACAGATGCCGATAAAGGTAAGAATGGCGTACGGCAACACCCTATAGACGATTTTGCGTTGTTTGGCGTTCATACGAAGCCTCCTTGTCAAAAGGTTATTTCAACGAGCGGATATAGAACAGGCTGAGCACCACTCCGATCAGCAGGAGCAGCAGGGAAATCGCGGTTCCGTATCCAAGCTGGTAATTGACAAAGGCCTGATTGTACATAAAGATCGGCAGCGTCGTCGTCGAAGTGCCCGGCCCCCCGCCGGTCATGGCGTAGATCAGCCCGAAAACCCCAAGCGTCTGCAAGGTAACGAGCATCATATTGGTGACAAAGCTTTCCTTAATATAGGGCAGGATGATCCGGGTGAGCACCTGCCATCTCGAGGCCCCGTCGACGACGGCGGCCTCTTCGACCTCGCTTGGCACATCGTCCAGCGCCGCTTGAAACACGAGCATGGAGAAGGCGGTCCCGTGCCAGATGTTGGCCAGAATAATCGTCAGCATCGGCACGGTGAACAGCCAGGTAACCGCCGGGATGCCGAAAAAGGCGAGAACTGAGTTTAACGTGCCTTCGTCCCCGAAAAAACTGTACAGGCACAAGGCGCAGACGATTTCTGGAGTTACCCAGCCGGCCAGCACGATCGTGCCGATGACGCGGCGGAACAGCTTGTTTTTATGCTTCATCAATAAAGCGATGACAAAGCCGAGCACCTGCTGGCCGATCACCGCCGAGCCAAACAGGAAAATCAGCGTATTCCAGATGCTGATGCGAACCGTCGGGTCCTTGAACATATGGATATAGTTATCGATCCCGACAAACTTCAGCTCCTTCGCGGACTCTCCGGTTAAGGCCAGGTTCGTGAATGAATAGAAAAAGGTCAGGAACACCGGATATATAAAGAAAATCAGCATGATGAGGACGGACGGAAGCAAAAAGTAGAGCCACGTTATTGAGTTTCTTTTTTGCCGATACGGTTCGGCCGTTATGCTGCTCATATCGTTCTCCTCCCCCCGGTAGCAAAGCGCTCTCCGCTATTTTTGCATCACATGATCTTCGCCGACGATGCGGGTGACGTCTTGAGCGTATTTTTTGGCGGCGTCGGCCGGAGAGGTTCCCGTTGCCACGGATTCGACCATCGTTTGGATTTGCGTGGACACCTCGGGGTACTTTTCCTGAGCCGGTCTGAACTCGGCGTTTTGCAAATATTCCGTGGCGATTTCGTTAAACGGCATTTTCGTGTATTCCGGATCTTTGGCCACGTCGGCCCGGACCGTAATGTTGCCGGAGGACATGACGAGTTTTTGGCTGTTTTCTTTACTTAACGCATATTTAATGAACTCCCAAGCTTCGTCTTTATGTTTGGCATTGCTTGGGATGGACAACGCCCAACCGCCGGCCAGCGTGATCGTGCCGGGATCCTGGCCTTGACTCGTCGGCATCGGGGCAAAGCCGAGCACGTCTTTGTATTCGGGCCAAGGGGCGGCCCCGGTGTCCAGATAATTGCCGGTAATCCAGGAACCGTCGAGCGAAATCGCCAGCTTGCCCTGCGGCAAATATTCGCGTGAAGCGGTGTTCCCGGCCTGGCCGTTCAGCACTTTGGAGAGCGGCGGCCCGAGCTGCTCCTTGTTCACGGTTTCAATAAATCCGAGCGCGTCGAGGATGCCTTGGCTCTGTACGATCCATTTCCCCCCGGCGTCGTCGTATAGCCGTTCGCCCGTGCCGTACAGCAGCATTTCATAGGTCTGCATCGAGGTGGCTTCGCCCGTCGCCTTGCCCATGTTCATCCAGATCGGCACGACGTCCGGCTCCTTCTCTTTGATCGTCCGGGCCGCGTCCAGCACCTCGTCCCAGTTTTTGGGCCGCCAGTCCTCGGGAAGTCCGGCCCGCTTGAAAATTTCCTTGTTATACCAAAGCCCGCGCGAATCGGTATTATAGGGTACGCCGTACACCTTGCCGTCGCTGGCGGTTACGCCTTTTTTCATCGCCTCGATAAACGAGCCGTTGATCCAATCCTCCCATTCCTTCAACCGTTCATCGAGTGGTTCAAGGTACCCCGCGCTGGCATCGGAGTTCAGGATAAACGTATCCTCCGTGACGATATCGGGCGCCGTATCTTTCGATTTCAGAGCCAAAGCGACTTTGGCAAAATAGTCCCCTTCGGACGCCTGAATCGGCGTTGGCTTGATCTCCACGTTTTTATTGGGATAGCCGGCGGCAACTTCCTGGATCCATTTGTAAAACGAGCCCTTTTCCCCGGCGCCATCGTCCCGGTACGTGACCGTAATCGTCGTTTTTCCGGACTCGCCGGCCCCTTCGTTGCTTTTGCCCGAACAGCCAAACAGCAAAGCTCCGCACAACGCGATGCACAACACGACGGACGTAATCCGCCAACCTTTCTGGTTCATGAAGGCCATGTTTTTTCCCTCCCAAAGTAAGTATGCGGATAGAGAAGCGAAAAAGCTTGCCGGATTGTATCCGCTTACAAGCCCCTTTTGATTAAAACATACTTTCCTGCCGGAACAATTATTCTAAATTTGAATGGTTCTTTATAGGTATGCAGGGTTGGGAATAGAGGTGATTGGCGGAGAAAAGGGAAGGAAGCGCCGGCCCCGCGCGAAAAAAACGGACCGACCCCGGACGGATCGGCCGCGTATATTACCGGACTTCATAGTTTGAAACCAGACGTGCCAGAGCAAGCGCAAAATGTTCCAGGGCAGTCCGGGAATGGCGGTAAAATGTTGCCCGGCTCATATGGAAACGGGCGGCGAGCTCGTTTTTGTTCCATTCTTTCTGTAAATAACTTGCCATAAGGATTTGCTGTTCCGTTTTCGTTAACGGGTAGGCGGGCGGCTCGGCGGTCAGAAGATTGAGCGCGTATTTTTGCGCGGCGGCAGCGGGTAAACGCAGCGCACGAACGGCCGGTATCCGCTCCAACTGCTCCGTATCGTACAGATGCTCCAGCAATTGCTTAGCGGCTTTGCCGTCGATCGCCACGGATGCGCTTTGCCCAGCTTCGGGCAGAGGCACGTTTGGCGCCTTGTCTGCGGGACCGGTCTGCCGGATCACATTTTGCACCCACTCCTCAAACGCAGCTTGCCGGAAATCGAGTTCCCAGCGGGTCAGTTCTTCCGTTTCCGCGGGCCCTTCGGGCTTGATCCGGCCGGTTTCCTTGAAGCCCAGCAGGGAAAACAAGCTGCTTAAATGCGGATCTGCGGTAATATTGATGCCCTTGAATCCGCGGGTCATAAAAATCAGCCATTGCCGCATCAGCAACGCGCCCAGTTCCTCGGGGCCGTACAGCGGGTGCCGGCTGTTTACCGCGGCGAGCAGCACGCAGATCGTGTCGGCCGCTTCCGCGGGAAGACGGCGCAGCGCGGGGGCCTCCTCGCCAAGGATGGACAGAAGCCGGGGAGCGTAACGTTCCATGAGCGGCATCGTCCCGGCATGCAGCCAGAAGCCGGCGCAAAACGCCAGCGGGACTCCGCCCGGATCACGTACGACAAAAACCCCCTCGGGATGTTTGGCGGCGATGGTTTCCAGCAATTCGTGATATTTTTGCGGATCGACCAGCTCGGATTGCCAATCGGAGTGTGAAATCGACCAGGCCAGAAACCGCTGGAGGTGGGGCAAATCCTCCGCACGATAAGGGCTGTGTTCCTGCGGCTTCAGGGTGGAGGAAAAATCGGCGTAAGCATGGGCAGCCGGCAGAAACTCCCGGTAAAGCTCCAGCACATAGGCGGCAATCTGCATTTGCCGGCGCTTATCCGCCAGCCGGAATTGTTCGGCGAGCAGCTTGAACACATCAAGGCGCAGCTGCTGAAACTGGCTGGGGTTTCTTCGGGCGTGCTCCTCCCGCAAAAGGAGGGCGACGACATGGTGCAGGGACAGGCCGTATGGGGTGCTGCGGATAAAGGACAGCTTGCCGAGTTCAAAATAGCCGGAAGCGCTGAGCGGTTCGTCCAGCAATAAGTTGATGGCGGGCTGGTCGGCTGCCGGCAGCAGCGATAGGACGGTTAACGCCTGGTACAGGGAAGGGGAAGCGGCCTCTTTTAAAAATTCGGCGCTAAGCATGCTGGGGATTTCCCGGACATCCCCCTCCCGGGAACGCCGCCAGTCCACGATCGTCGCCAGCAGTAGGGGAAGACCTTCCGTTTTTTGGGCAATTTCCTTCTGCACGGTTTCTTCCAGGCCGCTATCTTGCAAATACTCGTGGATCTCTTCACGCGAAAAAAGCTTGAGGGGGAACGTTTGAATGCGGCCGCCCCAAAGCGGATTCGTGCGCCATTTAAGGGGAAGGCCGTTTCGCGAGGCGATGACGAGCAGGACTCCCGCGTCTTTCAGCCTCGGCAAAAAGCTGGAAAGCAGCCAGCTTTCAATCAGGTCCAGACGTTCGCAGTTATCCATCACCAAAACGGACCGCTGCTTGGACAGTTCCGCAATCAGGTAAGGCAGAAGGGGAACCTCCGGGTCCCTGAATCTGCCGTATTCGCTTTGCAGGCTCATTTCGAGACTGGATAAAAAAACTCCGGAAGTCGTTAGCTCGGACTGACCGTCCAGCCATACCGTCAGCAGCGAAGCTTGCTTGGCCTTATGAAACATTTCCGTCAGCAGCGTTGTTTTGCCGATGCCGCCGATGCCGGAAACCGAAAATAACCGCAGCTCCCTGCCGGGGTCCGCCAACCACTGCTCCAGACTGTTCATTTCCCGGGAAAAGCCGATCACTTGACGGCGGGCAATTTCATTTTTTTCTGTCGATAATGACTCCATTCCCCATCTTCCTTCTGTATTTAAAATCTGAAACAAAAATGAAACGTCACGACCATGCCATTATATTACACTATGAAATGCGACTATTAAAAATAAAAATTCGTGTTTTTTAAGATTATACAGGTTCAACCTAATCATCAGTGCTTGACAGTCAAACCGGCAACAGACCGTGGCCTGGAACGAGACTCGCTATCCGGAGGCTTTGCACGATTATCCCGTTTGACCAGGTGACTTGGCTTCCTGAACCAAAGGAATAAAGGTGCAAAGCGGTTTGGAGAGCCTACCTCCACCTCCGTCATCATTTATTTTGTCAAGCACTGATTTTGGTCTTGAGCCATTATAGAATCTATAAATTCGTAGGTAGAGAGGGGGGAGAAGAGGGACTGGATCTGGTGGGCTAAGGGACACCGGAGCCGTTATTTGTGAAAAAACGGGAGTTTGCAAAATGTGGACACAGATGACGTTATTCACCTCAAGTCGGCCTGGATGAACGGGTTTAGAGTGAAATAGGGTCGCTCCAAAGTAGAAGTCAGCCACTAAAGGACACCGTCAGGTGTTTTTCTTAACTATTACTTGTAAAGGGGAGCCAATATGACAAAACGCTTATCTGCTTTCTTAGCCTTACTAATGATGTTTACGATATTTGAACCGTGGGGAATCCGTGCCGTCCGTGCCGAAGCCGGCCTGGCTCCGCCTGAAGCGGATGGCTGGGTTCAAATATCCACGGCGGAACAGTTGATTTATATCGACCGGAATCAAGAGGCATATTTAAACCGAAACCTGTTGCTGCTGGGCGATATTGATTTGGCCGGGTATGGCTGGATTCCTTTCGGCGGCAACGAGCATGCCGCATTTAGCGGCGTTTTTGACGGAAGGGGCCATTTGATCACCGGGGTCAGGGTCATCGACGATGAGCGGGAAAATGTCGGATTTTTCGGCAGCTCCACCGGTGTGATTAAAAACCTGGGGGTAGATGTTCATATCGAGGGAGGCGCCTATACCGGCGGACTGGTCGGTCTGATGAGCGATGGCAGCATCGACCGCGCTTATGCAACGGGCAGCGTCAAGGGAGGGACGAACGCTGATCCGGCTGCGGTTACCGGCGGATTGGCAGGAGGGGCCATAGGTGAAATCACTCGCTCCTTTTCTTTGGCATCCGTCGTTAGCGGTACGGCCCCCAACATTTATGTCGGCGGGTTGGTCGGCGCTCAAGGCAGGGGCGGGATCAGCGATTCGTATGCGTCAGGAAACGTATCGAACCAGACCGGCGATAATTATTATCTCTTATCTGCCGGCCTTGTGTCCCATATCGTTCGCGGCAGCGTTCAGCGCACTTATGCGGCCGGAAATGTCGACAAGTCCAATTTGGCGGGGGCATCCTACTCGTTGATCGTTGGATTGGTGGGTGTAGCCGATTTCGCAGGTTCTTTCGTTGCGGATTCTTTTTTCGACTCCGTTACCACCGGGGTGACGGCCGGCAGCGATCCGAGCGGAGCGAACGCCCGCGAGACGAGCGAGATGCGGCAACAATCCACATATGCGGCTGCGGGCTGGGATTTTACGAATACTTGGGCGATCAATCCGGACGTGAACGGCGGGTATCCTTACCTCAGGCCGGCGATTCTGACCGAGGATTTGCCGGATGCGGTCAAAGCTGTCCCTTATTCGGTTTCGCTTGCGGGATTTGACGGTGCAAGAGGCGGAATCACCTGGAGTGCGACCGGCCTTCCCGCCGGCCTGAGCCTAATCGGTACGGGGGTGCATACGGCGGTACTTCAGGGCACGCCAGCGCAGCCCGGCACCTACAGCATCGATATCACGGCAACGGATGCCGGGGGCGCCACCGATCGTACGACGCTCCAGTTGACGGTTAAAGAGCAAGCGCCCGAGTTAGCCGCCTTCCGCGTCGGCCCCGGCGCCGTTTATAAATCCGTCAAGGCAGCGGCAGAGCCCCAAGGGGCGGATCATACGTTTGCTTATACGCTTACTGATTCCGCGGATGTTCGGCCGCTGCTTGGCGCCGAGCTTCCGGCCGCTGCGGCGGCGTACCGGTTGGGGGAGGACATTCCGAACGTTGCCGCAGGACAGTATTTAAACGTATATGAGGCGGATTTGCATGGCTTGATCCGGGCCTTGAGCAGCGTCCGGCTTGCGGCCGAAGATATTCAGGCGGTGGTTCGCGTCACCGGCGTAAGGCTGGAGCCGGACCGGCTGACGTTTGTCTTAGGCGAGGGGCCGCAGAAGCTTGCGGCTATCGTCGAACCCGAAGGCGCGACCGAGCCTGCGGTAATTTGGAGCTCCAGCGCTCCGGGGGTGGCCGAGGTTAGCCAAAACGGCGAAGTCGCTCCTGTGGCGGCCGGCGAAGCCGACATCACGGTCATGACCGTGGACGGCTCCTTTGCGGCAGCTGCAAAGGTGACCGTAACGCCGCCTCCGGCCACCGCCGGAACGGTGACGGGAACCGTTTACGGAACGGGGGACGCCCCGCTTCCCGGGGTCACGGCTGCCGTGTACGGCAGCAGCGCCACGACCGACAGCCAAGGGAATTTTACGTTGTTTAACATTCCCGAAGGCAAGCAAACCGTTTCATTTACGGCTTCAGGCTATAAACCTTATTCCCTGACCGTTAATGTAACTGCGGGCGAGATCACGGATACGGGCCGTATCGTGATGACGGTCGAAGACACAGCGGAAAATCCGGGCGGCCCCGATGATCCGGATAATCCGACTGACCCGACCGATCCTGCAGATCCGGGCACCCCGGGGAGTTCCGGCTCCTCGGGATCGCATCGCGACGGTTCTTCAGGCGTGGCGGATAAAACGGTAAATGCTCCGGGGGAGAGTGCGGGGGAACGGATTTATATAAACGGCAAGGAAGTTCAGACAGCTATCGTAAAAGAAACGGCGGGCGACGGCAGAGCCGTCACGCGGTTTATCCTGGACGGCCCTCTCTTAAGCGCCGCATTTGGTGCAGAACGCGAAGTTATCATAACCGTTAACGGCTCGGATCCGATCATGGTGACCGATTTTCCCGCGGAAGCGCTGCGGGAGTCGCTCCTGAGGCAGCCCGAGGGAATGCTGCGGATACGCGCCAATGGGGCGAGTTACGGCTTGCCGCTGCACGTCATGGACAGCATACCGGGCGGTTTGGTCCTAAGCGCCGCCATCGGCAAACAGACGGATGCCGCAGCCGGGGAACTGCAAGAAGCGCTGGCCGGACAAGGCTGCCAAATGCTTGCGGCACCGGTAGATTTCTCGCTTTCCTTAGACGGCAAGGAGCTGGCCGATACGGGAGCGGTTTACACGGAACGCTCGATCAGGCTTGACGCCGGGGTTAATTCCGCCAAGTCCACCGCGGTGCGGGTCGATGCAAACGGGCGGGCGCATTTTGTCCCTTCGGTATTTCAAGCGGCAGGGGACGGAACCGAAGCTTTCATCTATGCGCCGCATAACGGCACGTACACCGTGGTTCAATCGGAACGCACTTTTTCGGATGTCCAGGATGGGCACTGGGCGAAATCCGAAATTGAGCTGCTCGCGAACAAGCTTGTCCTGACCGGCGGCTTTGACGGGCGTTTTACGCCCGACGGTCAAGTCACCCGCGCCGAATTTTCAGCGATGCTCGTACGGTCCTTAGGGCTTCTTGAAAAAACGGGCCCATCCGCTTTTAACGACGTTCCGGAGGGGGCCTGGTATGCAGGGGCGGTGGAAGCTGCCGTTGCTGGCGGGCTCATTAACGGGTATCCGAACGGATCGTTTAAGCCGAACTCGCCGATCACCCGCGAACAAATGGCGGTCATGATCGCCCGCGCCGTAAGCTTCGCCGGGGAATTGCCGGGAACGGATCCCCTTTCGCTCGAGCGCTTTTTCGACCATTCCGGCATCGCGGGCTGGGCTCAGGAACCCGTCAAGCAACTGCTTGCGGCAGGGATGATCGAAGGCGCGAAAAACAACACGTTTGCTCCCGGCGAATTCGCTACCCGCGCCCAAAGCGCCGTTTTGCTGAAGCGTATGCTGGAATACCTTGGGTTTATCGATTAATATATGAAAAAAAGAAGCCCCCTTAGGCGGCGGAAGCGGTAAGCAACCGTTATAAGGGGGCTTCTTTTTACTAGCGTTGCATCGTCTAGTCGCACAAATATGCTAACGGATGCCATGGCCGCTATTTGTCCCAAGAACGTTGATTTCAAATCGTAACGGTTGCCATGGCGCTTATTTCGCTAAAATCCGGCTTTTTTGCTTAGATCCAGGCAAATAACGACGATCACAACCGTTAGATTTCGGGACGCTGCCTGCGGGAAAACTTGAGCAGAAGTTAACTTTCTTCTTTGGTCTAAATAGGGACCTTTATTACCGTTATTTCCGTGACCACCGCAAAACACGAGATAAATAAAAAACGGCATCTCTGCCGTTTTACTCTATGGATCGTCAGGGACTCGAACCCTGGACCAGATGATTAAGAGTCAACTGCTCTACCAACTGAGCTAACGATCCTTAAGGTGTAATTATGGTGGAGCCAAGGGGGATCGAACCCCTGACCTCATCGCTGCCAGCGATGCGCTCTCCCAGCTGAGCTATGGCCCCGTGAGCGACTATTTTATTATATAAAAGTGAGTGCTGGGTGTCAAGCTATTTTTTAAAAAAATATTCTATGAAAATTAAAGCGAGCTGGATTGTGCGAATCGTTTTTTGTCGGACGATGATCAATATGTTACGTTATATTGTCAATATCGCGTTGTGGACGGCAAGATCGCCGAGCATCGCGGACGGCTCGATAGGATAACGATGCGGCACCAAATTTGGGGCAAAGGGCAGTGGCCTGAATTGTTTTGTATTCTCGCAAAAAAAATCCGGCAATGATTAGCCGGAAGCAAAAGGTGAAAAAGATCAGTTCTCTCTCAACCGAATCGCCGTAATTCTGGCGGCGGGCACGATTACGCGCTGCCCAAGCTCGTCGCTCAGGTCCAGGGAATCGCTTTGCACGGAGATTAAAATTCCGCGCAGGGCCGAGTTTGACGTTTCGATCGAAATGTTTTGGCCCACCGATTGCGACAGTTTTTGCTGCGTGCCGGGATCGGGAAAAGAGGCGGCGGCGATGCTTTCCTCCAGCCGCTCGACGCGGCCGGTCAGCAGTTCCAACTGCGCCTGAAGCCTGCGAATCCGTCTGCGCAGCGGGCCGTTAAGAAAGAAGCGAAGAAGGCTCATTAGGTGTCACCTCCTCTATCAAATATGGTCTCTATCAAAAGAGACAATATATAGTATGTTGATAGATTCATAGCGTGCGGGTGCTCGTCTTTCCTGCGGATAGCGGTTATGTTATATTTTGTACAGATACCGAATTTGAGCATAGGGAGAGACGTTTAAAGATGATAAAGCATATCGTTTTGTTTAAATTAAAAGACGCGTCGCCGCAAAGCGTGGAGCGTACGGCCGCGGTGCTGCGCGGATTGGAAGGCAAGGTGGAACAGCTGCGGGGGCTTGAGGTCGGCATTGACGTGGTCCGCTCCCAGCGTTCCTATGACATCGCGCTGATCGCCACCTTCGATTCGCTGGAGGATCTGGAAGGATATCAGGTTCATCCGGAGCATAAAAAAGTAATTGAACATATAACCCAGGTCCGGGAAAGCCAAGTGGCCGTCGATTTTGAATTTTAGCGTCTCCACAGGGGAACCGAACCGTTCGTCTATACAAAAACAGTCGCTACGGCTGAAGGAGGGATCGCCGTGTATTACGTAAACCGGGAACAAATCGAACGCAGGCTGGAACTTTTGCCGGAACTGACCAAGGTGTTGCGGGGGGCGGCCAAGGCGCCGCAGCCTTCTTTGCTGGAGCGCTACGCTGAGGAACGCGCCTTGCATTTGGCGGTGGAGATCGTCACCGACGTCGGCAGCTACTTGATCGACGGCTTTATCATGCGCGACGCCAGCAGCTATGAGGACATCGTGGACATCATTTTCGACGAGAAGGTGATCGATTCCGGGCAGCATGCCGTTCTAACGGAGCTGGTACGCCTAAGAAAGCCGCTGGTGCAGGACTATTATGCTTGGGACCGCTCGCGGGTTCGCGGGCTGGCGGACCGGCTTCCCGGCATACTTGAAACTTTTGCGGAAAGCGTACGGGACTATTTGACCCGTGAGGACATTACTTCCTGAAGCAAACGGGCTAATCATTGACAAGCCGGCAAAAATTGAGACTCGTCCGGTGTGACCAATTTGGGCGCCGCTGCTTATATATAAATTAACTATATAGGCATTCGCCCTGATCCATGGTTGACCGGAAGTCCGTAAAGCGGCTCCGCGCCGCCCCCGTGTGGGCAGGGAGATGCCGGCAAGGGAGAGATGAGCCGTGAGCAAAGGAAACAAAGGTTGGTTGTGGGGGGCCGCTGTCGGCACGATCGTCGGTTCGGTGGCCGCGCTGTTGTTCGCTCCGAAACCCGGACGCGAGCTGCGCAAGGATATCGCGGACGGGGCCCGGCAGGTCGGCGAGAAGACGCAGGAGATCGCCGGCAAGGTGACGGAGCAGAGCGCTGCCTTGGTCGGCAAAATTAAAGACAAAGCCGAAGGAATCATCGGCGAAATTCAAGCGCGCCGTGCCGGCCATGTTCCGGAAGAGGAAGAAGCGCAGACGGCGCAAGCGTCGGGATTTGCGGACGATACCGCAGGCGAAGCGGAAAAGGACGCGTTACTGGCCGGCGCCGTGCCTAAAGAAGAATCCTAATCCAGCGAAGAGGACCCCGTTTTGCGGGTCTTTTTCTATGTCCGGGGCACGGCTTATTCCTTGTTCCGCCCTCTAAATTGAGTTAATATTTAGGTACGCTTTGTGCGCCAATTTCATAAAGTAACGGGAGAGAAGTAAACTACACATGAAGGATGCGGTATGTTCGTGCAGCAAGCCATCGCTATACTAGACTCGGGAGTGGGAGGCCTCACCGTCTGCAAGGAAGTGATGCGGCAGCTTCCCAGAGAGAAAATTATTTACTTCGGAGATACGGCCAGAGCTCCCTACGGACCCCGTTCTCCCGAAGAAGTCCGCTTGTTTACCGAGCAAATCGTCGATTATCTCATTCAGTTCGATCCGAAAATGATCGTCATCGCCTGTAACACGGCAACGGCGGCTGCGCTGGATTATATTAAGGCGAAGGTTAAAGTTCCTGTCATCGGCGTGATTCATCCCGGTTCCAGGGCAGCCATCAGCGCCACCAAAACGGGGAAAGTCGGGGTTATCGGCACGATCGGCACCATTTGCAGCGGCGCATACGACAAGGCCCTCCGCGAACTCAACCCGCAAATCGAGATCGTCAGCGAAGCTTGTCCCGACTTTGTCCCCCTTGTTGAGCGAGGGCTCTATGAAAATCCGGAGGCGATTTATGTCGTTCAGGACTCGCTGCGGGATATGAAGGAACATCCGATCGATTGCCTGATTCTGGGCTGCACTCATTATCCTTTTTTAAAACGGCCGATTCAGCAGGTTATGGGTCCCAAAGTCAAACTGATCAGCTCTGCGGATGAAACGGCCCGGGAGATCAGCACGGTTTTGCATCAAAAAGGCTGTTTGGCGCGCGGGGACGGAATTCCGGTGCATCAGTTTTTCTGCAGCGGCGATCCGGGGATCTTCCGCAAAATCGCCCGGCAATGGCTGGGGGAGCAGATCGAGCTGACGCCCATCGTATGGCAGGTGTCCAGCACAATCTGATCATGCCTTGAAACCTTTGGCGGGATGTTCTCCCGGCCAAAGGTTTTTTTCAAAACTGTCCAAGAAAAGAGGTGCGGGCCATGCAATTCATAGCGATGATCACAATGTTGATCGACCATGTCGGGCTGTTGTTTTTTCCCGGAGAAATGCTGTGGCGGATCATCGGGCGGATCGCGTTTCCCCTTTATGCCTACGCGCTGGTACAGGGGCACGTCTACACTTCAAATTACCGGAAATATGCTTGCCGTTTGTTTATCATCGCCGTTTTGTCGCAAATCCCCTATCAGCTCGCTTTCGACACCAACGGCCTGAACGTCGTCGCCACGCTATTCGTCTCTTCTCTGATACTCAGGCTGCTGGATTCGGTCAAACCGGGGATTGTATCCGCTCTCACAATCGCGGCGGCCTGCGTCATTATGGAGGTTCTGCCGTTCGACTACGGCGCCTACGGACTGCTTCTCGTGCTGATCTTCAAGTATGCGGGCCGGGGCAGGATGGTCGTGATGCATCTGCTCTTGAACTTGGCCTATCTTTTCGCCTACGGCTGGGTGATTCAACTGGCCAGCATCGTTCCGACCCTGGTGATTGCGTACGGGCCCGGGCTGTGGAGAAGATTGGAGTCCTGGACGCTGCCGCGCTGGGTGTGGCGGGCTTTTTATCCGGCGCATCTGGCTGTTTTGGCGGTGGTGGTGTATATTTTAAGGATTTAACGGAAAAAAACGCGAACAGCACGGGGGAGGAGGCTCCCCCGTGCCCGCGTTAATAAACGGCGGCCGGTTCGGGCCGGGAAACGGCCGCCGCGTTCATTCGCTCGTATTTGGCTTGATATGCGGGAATTTCTGCCGGATCGCAGTAAACGTAGCGGCCCGGAACGACCTCATGCAGTCCGCTTGTTTCATTGTCCGCCCGCGGTTCGTAGACAAGCCGCCGCCGCATTTGTTCAACATCGGGGTCGGGGTGGGGAATCGCCGAGAGCAGGCTTTCCGTGTAAGGATGCAGCGGAAAGCGGTACAGTTCCTTGGCCGGCCCGAGTTCCACGATTTTTCCGCGATACATGACCGCGATCCGCTGGCTGATGTATTTTACCATCGATAAATCATGGGCGATAAACAGATACGTCAGCCGTTTTTCCCGCTGCAATTTTTTCAGCAGGCTGACGATTTGGGCTTGAATCGACACGTCCAGCGCGGAAATCGGTTCGTCGCAAATGATAAATTTCGGCTGGACGGCCAAGGCGCGGGCAATGCCGATCCGCTGCCGCTGCCCTCCGGACAATTCATGGGGATAACGGCCGGCATGTTCGGGGCTAAGCCCGACCGTTTCCAGCAGTCCGGCCACCTGGCGTTCGCGATCCTTGGCATTGCCAGCCAGACCGTGCACATCGATGCCCTCGCCGATAATCTCCCTGATCTTCATGCGCGGATTCAGTGAGCCGTAGGGGTCCTGATAGATCATCTGCACGTCACGGCGGAACTGTTGCCAGCGTTTTTTTCCCCGCAGAGCGGACAGCTCCGTCCCGTTAAAGTAAATGCGTCCGGCCGTCGGATTATACAGGCGGATAATGGATCTTCCCGTCGTGGACTTCCCGCAGCCGGACTCGCCGACCAGCCCGAACGTTTCGCCTTCGAAGATGGAGAAGCTGATGCCGTCCACGGCCCGGATCGTCCCGGAACCCGAGCGGAAGTGCTGCTTCAGCCCCTCAACTCTGAGCAGTTCTGCTTTGTTTTCTGTCATACGCATCCCTCCCTATTCGGCATTTTGCGCGCTGCCTTGCTTTCGGCTGCGGTAATAACGGTAACGAGCCGCAATCGCATCGGGCACCGCGGCGCGGGGGGCGCGCGGGTCCAGCAGCCAGGTTGCCGCGAAATGGGTCGGTGAAATTTGAAACATCGGCGGCTCCGCATGTACGTCCGCCGTCAGCGCATATGGATTTCGCGCGGCAAACGCGTCTCCCGGTGGCGGGTCCAGCAGATTCGGCGGACTTCCCGGGATGGCGTACAGCTCCTCGTCTTCGGTGTCCAGCGCCGGCATGGAACGAAGAAGCCCCCAGGTGTAAGGGTGCTGGGGATGATAGAAAATTTCCTCCGCCAGGCCGGTTTCCACGATCTTTCCCCCATAAACGACGGCGACTCTGTCCGCGACGTTGGCGACGACCCCGAGATCGTGCGTGATGAAAATAATCGAGGTGTCCGCCTGTTTTTGGATATCCTTGAACAGCGCTAGGATTTGCGCCTGGATCGTCACATCCAGCGCCGTTGTCGGCTCGTCGGCAATCAGGATCTCCGGATTGCAGGCCAGCGCGATGGCCGTGACGATGCGCTGCCGCTGTCCTCCCGAAAACTGGTGGGGGTAATCGTTCAGACGGTTTCGGCCATCGGGAATGCCGACGAGCTCAAGCAGTTCGGCCGCTTTTTGTCTGGCGGCGGCTTTGCCCAGCTTCTCGTGGAGAAGCAGCGGCTCGGCCAGCTGATAGCCGATCGTCAATGTCGGATTCAGCGACGTCATCGGATTCTGAAAAATCATGGAGATTTTTTTGCCGCGAATCCGCTGCAGCTCCCGGCTGCTTTTGGTCAGCAGGTCTTCACCGTGAAAGCGAATTTCGCCGCTATCGATGACAGCGTTTTTGGCGAGCAGCCCCATGATGCTCCGGCAAATCACGGATTTGCCCGACCCCGACTCGCCCACCAGCGCCAGCGTTTCCCGTTTTTTCAGATGCAGCGACACGCCGCGGACCGCTCTCACCGTTCCGGCGAATGTCTTAAACGAGACATTCAAATCGTCGATCTCCAAAAGATTCTCGGTCATTTTGGTTTTATCTCCTAATCTTTCATTTTCGGGTCAAAAGCGTCGCGCAGCCCGTCCGCCAGCAGGTTGAAAGAAATCATAATCAGACACAGCACGGCGGCGGGAACCCACATCAAATGCGGCAGAAAGCGAAACGTTTTGTACCCTTCGTTCAGCAGCGTGCCCAGCGACGCGTCGGGAGCGCGCACCCCGATGCCGATAAAGCTGAGAAAAGCCTCGAAAAATATCGCGCTGGGAATGGTAAACATCGTCTGAATGATGATGATGCCGCTCAGGTTCGGAATGATATGCTTGAGCGCGATGCGGTAAAAAGGCACGCCGAGCGTCCGCGCGGCGAGGACATATTCCTGTTCCTTAAGCTTCAGCGTTTGCGCGCGCACGACGCGGGCCATCGTGATCCAGCCGGTGAGGGCCAAAGCGATGATGATCGAGGGGATTCCCGGTTTAAAAACGAGCAGCATCAAAATGACGATCACCAGTGTAGGCACCCCTGAGACGATCTCCAGCGCACGCTGCATGATATTGTCCGTAAATCCGCCCCGCCAGCCGGAAATCAAACCGTAGGTGATGCCGATAAACACGTCGAAAAGGGCGGCCGCGCCGGCGATCAGCAGCGAGATGCGCGTTCCCGCCAGCACGCGCGACAGTAAATCGCGTCCGAAGGCATCCGTGCCGAAATAGTAATTCACGTCCGCAGGCGCTTTCGCCAGCGCGTATTTGTCGACCCACCCACCGGAAACTTTGGCCAGACCGTTAAACCCGTTAATCTCGACGCCGGGAATACGCGGCGGCAAATTGGCGTGCGGCAAATTTTGCAGATTCGGGTCCTGCGGCGTATATCGGATCGACGCAAATGCGATTAGGATGATCGCCAGCAAAATATAAAGCGATACAAAAGCGGCCTTATTTTTCTTAAGCCGCCGCCAGGCGTCCCCATAAATGGAGAGCGCAGGCGGCGGCGCCTTTTCCATCTCTCTAAAATAGTCTCTGTCTAATGGTTCAAAATAGGAATCCGGAATTGCCGGAACTTCGTTTATATTTCTGCCGATCCTACTCATGATTTGCCTCCCGCAACCCTGATCCGCGGATCGATGATCCCGTATAAAATGTCCACAATTAAGATGACGGCAACCAGCAGCGCCGAATATAACAGGGTGACGCTCATAATCGTCGCGTAATCATTGGTCAGGATCGATTTGACGAACTGCTCTCCGATACCGGGAATTGCAAAAATGTTCTCCACCACCAGCGAGCCTGTCATGAGGCCAACAGTCATCGGCCCCATAATCGTTAGCAGCGGGATGAGCGCGTTCTTCAGTCCGTGCACCACAGCGATACGCCGCTCGCTTTGACCTTTGGCTCTGGCCAATTCCACATAATCGCTGCTTAGCGCCTCAATCATCTCGGTGCGGATAAAGCGGGCCGCGTCGGCCATCGGCGACATCGAAAGGGCCAGCGTCGGCAGGATGGTGGAACGGAACCCGTCGTTCCACAGCGCAATCGGCAGCCACTTTAAGCTCACGGCGAAAATAAGCTGCAGCAAAACCGCGAATATGAAGTTCGGGATGGAGCGGCCGATCATCGCGGACAGGGAAGCAAAGGTGTCGAGCAAGCTGTTTTGGTACATGGCGGAGACGGTTCCCAGCACAATCCCCAGCATTGTGCCGAGTATCATCGCTTGCAGGCCAAGCTGAACGGACGGCCCGATCCGCTCAGCCAGCAATTTGCTGACAGGCTGATTGCTGAACTGCAGCGATATGCCGAAGTCGCCGCGGACGATGCCGGACATATAGATCAGGTACCTTTCGCCAAGCTGTTTGTTCAGCCCGTATTTTTCGTTCATAATTTCCCGCTGCTGGGCCGTCAGCTTTTCTTCATTGCTGTAGGGGCTCCCCGGCAAAAAATTCATCAGCAGGAAGGTGATAAAGCTGATAAACAGCAGCGTAGCCGCCATGTAAACCAGCCGTTTGGCAATAAATTTGCAATAAGTCCTCAAGGCGAAATCATCTCCAACTTATTTACTTGGCGGTGCCTTCTTCGATATAAGCCCGCGTAATTTCCAGCGGAGTGCCGAGGTTGTGGGTTACGATGCCTTTGACCTTGGACTTGACCAAGTAATTGGAAGCTCCCTGGTACAGCGGAACGATGGGGGCTTTGCCCAAAATGTATTTTTGCGCCTCCTGCATGTCCTGCCAGCGGGCTAATGGATCGGTCGAGTCCACGGTTTTTATTTTCGTGATCAGAGCATCGTAGGCTTCATCGCTGTATTTGGCATGGTTATGCTCATAGGTCGAATACAGCAGGTTCAAGTAGCTGACCGGGTCGAAGTCGCCGGTCCAGCCGCCGAGCGCCAGGTCAAATTTGTAGGACATCATCTTATCGAACCGGACCTTGGTCGGCACATTGCTGAGCTCGATCGTAACGCCGGGCAGGTTCGTTTTCAGCTGGCTTTGCAAATATTGGCTTGTTTTCTTGGCCGCGTCCGTGTCGCTGGCAATCAGTTCAAGCGTGATCTTGTCTGTTCCCAGTTCTTTTTTGGCCTGTTCCCACAGCTTTTTGCCTTCCTCTACATCGGTGGCGACAAGCGTTCCCGCCTCGTCGGAAAAGTCGGCGCCCGTCTCCGGGTGGACGGCAATGCCTTTTGGAACGATCCCGGTCAACGGCCTGGAACCGTCGATCAGCACGTTGTTGACCAGTTCCTCCCGGTTGATCACCAGCGAGATCGCTTTGCGGAAGTTTTCGTTTTGCAGGGCCTTGTTGGAGCTGATGCCAAGCTCGAGGTTGGAATCCGTCAAGGTTAACACGGACAAATACTCGGGATCGTTAATATATTGGGCGATATACTCGCCGGACAATGACGCCACGTCAACGGCCCCGGATTCGTATAAATTGATGCCGGTCCCGATTTCCTTCACGACTTGGATATTGATTTGGTCCAGTTTGACGTTTTCTTTGTCCCAGTAGTTTTCGTTCTTCTTGTAGCTCCAGGTGAGGCCGGTTCCATCCCAATCCGTCAGCACAAACGGGCCGTTGCCCAGCGTGTTGTCGCTGTTGGTTCCGTAGGCTTCGCCTTTGGCGGCGACAAACGCTTCATTCTGCGGAAACAGATTGACCGAGGACAGGGAGGCGGTAAAATAAGTGTCCGGATACTCCAGGGTGATCTTCAGCTCGGTGTCGCTGACGGCTTCGACGCCCAGTTCTTCCTTCGGTTTCTTGCCTTCGTTGATCGCTTGGGCGTTTTTGATGTTAAAATATGTACTTGCGTTTTGCGCCGCAGTGTCCGGATCAAACAGCCTTCTCCAAGCATACACGAAGTCTTTCGCGGTCAGCGGGTCGCCGTTGGACCATTTCAAACCGTCCCGCAGCTTGATCGTATAGGTCAGGCCGTCCTCGCTGATCGCCGGATCGCCGGTGGCGAGGACGGGCACCGTTTGGTTGTTTCCGTCAATTTTGTAGAGCCCTTCGGCAAAAATCTCGATTTGCGAAGAGCTTAACGTATCATAGGATTTCACGGAGTCGGCGGTCGGCAGCTCGCTGGCGATGATCCAGTTGAGAACTTGCCGTGCCGCCGGTTTTTCCGTGTTTCGGTTTGCGGCCGCTTGATTCGCGCCGTTCGCCTCGCCCGCTTGGTTTGCGGCGCAGCCGGCCAGCACCAGGGCCACGGCCGCGCTCAACAACAAGCTTTGCTTCCATTTTGTTTTCATTTTTCATGCCTCCTAACCATTTAATCTTATTATTTGCATTGAAATAATTGGTTTAATGGCAGCATCGAACCCTCTAATCCGCGGCTGCGCCAAGGATTATCCGTCGCGCGTGGAATTACCCGTGCGTGCGCGCAAAGTCTTCCTTCACTTTGATCAGCAGTTCCTGGTTTTCCAGCAGCTGCAGACCGGCCAAAGCGAGCGCCTTGGCGGCGGTGATCAGCGCCTCGTCCGCTTCGGCGGATGCCGCCGCCTCGCGGAAAGCGGGAGTATGCGCAACGAGATCGGCCGGACCGATTTTAATATAGGCATGCGAGGTCGGAACGACGTGGCTGACGTTGCCGGCATCGGTAGATCCCAGCCCTTTCCGCTCTTCGCGAATCAGCGTTTCGCCCAAATGCTCCAGTTCCTTTCCGACGATTTCGTCAAGCGTGCGGTTGATGATGATGTCCTTCACTTCGTTCTGAAACCGTTCGATTCTGACGGTACTGCCGGTCGCAAGCGCCGCGCCCTCGGCGATCCTACGCACTTTGGCCGAAATCTCCTCCGCCTCCGCCCAAGTCGTCGAACGGATGTAAAACCGCGCCGCAGCGTATTCCGGAATAATATTCGGGGCATCACCGCCGTGCGTAATAATGCCGTGAATGCGCACATGGTCCGGAAGCTGCTGCCTTAGAGCGTTGATTCCGTTGAACAACAGCAGGACCGCGTCCAGCGCATTGATCCCTTGCTCCGGCGAGCCGGCGGCATGGGCGGGTTTGCCATAAAAATGGAAATCAAGCGGATCGACGGCCAGACTTGGTCCGGTCAGCCGCGTTTCTCCGGACGGGTGGATCATCAGCGCCGCATCGATGCCATCAAACAGCCCGTGCTTGGCAAAGCTGCCTTTGGCGCTGCCGTTGGTGCCCCCTTCTTCGGCGGGCGTGCCGAACACATACACTTCTCCTCCGGTTTCCTCCGCAACTCCGGCGAGCGCGATCGCCGCCGCGGTGCTGATCGTCCCGATCAAATTATGGCCGCAGGCGTGGCCAAGCCCGGGCAAAGCGTCGTATTCGGCAAGATAGCCGATTTTGGGCCCGGGTTTGGAGGAACCCTTGCGGGCGACAAAGCCGGTTTCGTGACCCGCGATGTTCCAGCTTACCTCAAACCCGGCGTCCTCTAAAATCTTGGCCAGCGTTTGCGAAGCGAAAAACTCCTCATTGCCGATCTCCGGCCGCGCGTGAATCGCCCGGCTCGTTTCGATATACCGCTTTTTTGCGGCCTCGATATGCAGCTTAATCCGCTCCCGCCGGTTCATCAAAACAGTGCTCATGACAGATCTCCCTCCTGCTTAATTAAGACTTATAATTCCTGTCCACTTAATCGGAATTAAGTTCAAAAAAATAATATTGAAGCTCAGGAAATTATTGGGGTATAGCAGATTTGCTAAATACTCTAGTACACGGATGAAAAATTGTCAATGAGAAATCGGAGGTGTTGAGCATGATCTCCGCCGAGCTTTTTCGACATTTTTTAGCAAAAATGAATTGACAGTCTGCCAATCCTGACCTATACTTATTTCTATTAATCCGATAAAATAACTTGGTATATTGGTGGGGGAGGATTCAGATGAGAGTAAATAAATTAAACGTGGTGGCGTTGATCCTGGTGTTGTCGTTGGCGCTTTCCGCTTGCGGCAAAGGGAGCGGTGGCGCCACCCAAGCCGGTTCCGCGCAAAATGACGGCAGTGCGTCGGAGCAGACAAAGGAGTACAAGGATACGCTTAATGTAGCCGTAACCGCCCAGCCGCCGACTTTGGATTCGGCCAGTACGGTTTCCGCCGTCACATTTGACATCGCGGGGAATATTTTTGAACAGCTGTATACTTTGAATGCGCAATATGAACCCGTTCCGCAGCTGGCGGAATCCGTCGAAAAAAGCGATGACGGGTTGACATACACGTTCCCTCTTCGCAAGGGAGTCACGTTCCATAACGGAAAAGAAATGGTCGCGGATGATGTCATAGCTTCGATGAACCGCTGGCTGGAGACTTCCTCGCGCGCAAAATCGCTGCTGGCAGGGGCCAAGTTTGAGAAAATCGACGACTATACGGTGAAATTGACTGTGGAAAAGGCGACTTCGGATGTGTTGACCCTCCTGGCCTCGCATGCCCAGTTCCCGGCCATTATGCCCAAAGAAGTGATCGATGGGGTGACGGCGGACGGGCTCAAGGAATATATCGGGACCGGTCCGTATCAGTTCAAGGAATGGAAGCAGGACCAGTACATTCAGCTTGTGAAATATGACGGCTATAAGGGACTTGATATGGAGGCCAGCGGGTATTCCGGCAAAAAAGAAGCGCCTGCGCAAAACCTGTTTTTCTACTTCGTCTCTGACCCGGCGACGCGGATCGCGGGTATCCAAACGGGCAAATACGATGTGGCCGCAAGCATTCCGACCGAAAACTACGATGAACTTGCCGCCGACAGCAATATTCAATTGCATACATATGCCGGCGGAGCCTTGACGGCGTTCCTGAATACCAGCGAAGGCTTGCTTAAAAATGACAAGCTCCGCCAGGCGATCCTGGCCGCGCTGAACGATGATGAGATTTTGCTGGCCAGCTACGCCAAACCCGAACTGTACACGTTGTCTCCGGGGTACATGAACCTGAAACAGCCGCAATGGAGCACGGACGCGGGCAAAGAATACTACAATCAAAACAATCCGGAGAAGGCCAAGCAGCTGCTGCGGGAAGCAGGTTACAACGGCGAAGAAATCACCTTGCTGACAACCAAGGATTATGCCGAAATGTACACGGCCACCTTGGTGATTCAGGATCAGCTTAAGAAGGCCGGATTCAACGTCAAAGTGGACAACTACGATTTTCCGACTTTTCTTGAAACGAAAAATGACCGCAGCAAATGGGATCTGTTCGTGGCCAGCACGGGCTACCAGCTGACTCCGCCGCAAATGCTCGTCGTTACGCCGGATTGGGCGGGGCTCGACCATGACACCGTCAAAAACGGCATCGTTGCATTGCGCGGAGCCGCCACGCCCGAGGATGCAAAGCAGGAGTGGGAGAAAATCCAAACCTTCCTTTACGAATATGGAGCCGCTACGGTGCTCGGCCATTACAACAGCGTTATCGCGACGACGAAAAACGTTGAAGGCTTTGCGGTTCAGGACAGCTTTATTCTCTGGAACGCCAAAGCATCCCAATAGAGCAAGCCGGAAGGATGGTCCGCGAGGCAGCGCGGCGGGCCATCCTCCTTTGATTCGTCAGATTTCAATAAATGAGGGATGACCTGTGTTCGGATATTTCATCAAACGGCTGGCGTCGCTGGTTCCGGTATTGTTTGTCGTGACGCTGGCGATTTTTCTGATCATTCACGTCATGCCCGGCGACCCCGCCGCGACGATGCTCGGCATGGAAGCAACGGAAGCCGACATCGCGTCCTTAAATGAACAACTCGGGTTCGATCGTCCGCTGTACAAACAATATGCCGGTTGGATCGCAAGCGTTGCCAGAGGGGATCTTGGCCAATCGATTTTTATGCATCAGCCGGTAGCCGAGGCGATAGTGGAGCATATTCCGCCAACGCTCTCCCTGGCCGTGCTGGCCGAGGCGATCGCGCTGATTTTGGCCATTCCTTTCGGAATTATCGCAGCCTATAAGCGGGGCTCCTTGGCGGACATTTCATTGATGGGCGTTTCGCTGCTGGGCATGGCCATCCCAAGCTTTATGCTGGGGCTGTTTCTGATGCTGCTTATTGGCGTGAAGCTGCAGTGGCTGCCGGTGGCGGGTTATGAACCGCTGGATGCCGGGCTGTGGAATCACCTGAAATATTTGATTTTGCCGGCGATTTCCCTCGGCACGATCCAGGCGGCGCTGATTACGCGGATGACGCGGGCGTCGATGCTCGAAACGTTGAGCTTCAATTTTATCAAGACGGCCAGGGCCAAGGGCCTGCGGGAAAGCCGCGTGCTTTTGAAGCACGCTTTTCGGAACGCTTTTTTGCCCATCTTGACGGTCATCGGGCAGAGCTTTGGATCACTTATGACCGGAGCGGTCGTGGTGGAGTCGATTTTTAACATCCCCGGTTTGGGGCAGCTTATTTTGAATTCGATCGTTCGAAGGGACTTTATGGTCATTCAAGGAGTTGTCCTGGCCGTCACCCTCGTGTATGTGGGCATTAACTTGCTGATCGATTTATTGTATGGCGCCGTCGATCCCAGGGTACGGCTCGATCGCAAATAGCGGCAGTTCTAAGTAGGGGAGAAAAGCAATGAACATGTTACAGGACAAAAAAGAGATCGCGGCGCTAAGCCAGCGGTTGAAAAAAGAGCATCGCCGGATGCTCCTTGCGCGAATCGGGGGCAACCGCAGCTTGCTGGGCGGCGGCGCAATCCTGCTTGTTTTGCTCGCCATCGCGGCGCTTGGGCCGCTGCTCGTGAAGTTCGACCCGACCTCGATGGACGTGGTCAATCGGCTTAAGGCGCCTGGCGCGGGGCACCTGCTCGGCACCGACGAATTCGGGCGCGATCTGCTGACGCGCATGGTCTACGGGACCCGGGTATCCATGAGCGTCGGCCTGGCCGTTTCGCTGATTTCGTCCGCGCTTGGTCTTGTGATCGGTCTGTATGCTAGTTATTACAAGCTGCTCGACCATATTTTAATGCGGATCTGCGACGGTTTGATCGCCATCCCGGGCATTTTGCTGGCTATAGCCTTAATGGCCGCATTGGGCGCCTCCTCCTTGAACGTCATCGGGGCTTTAACGATCGTGTTCACGCCAAGCATAGCCAGAACCGTCCGTTCCGCCGCGCTGGTGATCCGCGAGCAGGCCTACGTGGAAGCCATGGAGGCGCAAGGAGCCGGCGCAAACCGGATTATCTGGCTGCACATTGCTCCAAATGCTTTGTCTCCGCTGCTCGTCCAGGCTACTTTCGTGTTTGCCGAGGCGATTATATCCGAAGCCGCCTTAAGCTTTTTGGGGGCGGGAATACCGGCGCCGGCGGCGAGCTGGGGCAATATTTTGCAGGCGGGCAAGCTGGTGATCGGCAAGGCCTGGTGGATGATCGTTTTTCCGGGCGCCGCCGTCATTTTCTCCGTGCTGAGCTTAAATCTGCTCGGGGACGGACTGCGCGATCTGCTCGACCCGCGCGGCAAGCAGAGACAACGGAAAATGAGACGCCTGTTCGGGCGGGGGGCCTGAATACTGGGGATTTCCTGGGCTAAAAGGGAGGTTGCATCGTGAGTGAAGAGCCTTTGTTGGCAGTGGAAAATCTAAAAACGCATTTTTATACGGAACGGGGAAGGGTGACCGCCGTGGACGGGGTCAGCTTTTCCGTGCAGCGCGGCGAAGTCGTCGGTATTGTCGGAGAATCGGGCTGCGGAAAAAGCGTGATGTCGCAATCGCTGCTCCGGCTGCTTGAGCACACGGACGAAATCGAATATGAGGGGAAGGTGTTGTTCGAGAACCAAAATCTGCTGGACCTTCCGCTTTCCCGCATGAGAAAGATCCGCGGGAACAAGATCTCCATGATTTTTCAAGATCCGCTGACTTCTTTAAATCCGTTGTACACGATCGGAGATCAGATTGCGGAAGGCATCGCCATGCATCAACGGCTGCCGCGGAAGGCGGCGATGAGGCGGGCGGTGGAGATGCTGCGGCTGACCGGCATTCCTTCGCCGGAGGAGCGCGCGCGCAGCTACCCGCATGAACTGTCCGGCGGGATGCAGCAGCGGGCGGTGATCGCCATGGCCTTGTCCTGCGAGCCGAAGCTGCTTATTGCCGATGAACCTACCACCGCGCTGGATGTCACGATCCAAGCCCAAATTCTTGAACTGATCGCCGGCTTGAACAAGCGGCTGAACATGGGCGTGCTGTTCATCACCCATGATTTGGGCGTCGTCTCCGAAATATGTGACAGCGTCAAGGTGATGTATTTGGGCCAAATCGTGGAGGAGGCGCCGGCGGACCGCCTGTTTTCCGACCCGCTTCATCCTTACACGCAAGGCCTGATCCGCTCCCTGCCGAAAATGTCGGGGAACCGCGACGAGCCGCTGCATGTGATTCCCGGAACGGTTCCGCCGCTAAGCCAGATTCCGCAAGGGTGCCGCTTTGCCGTCAGATGTCCGTTTGCCGACGAGCAATGCCGGCAAAATGAGCCGCCGGTGGAGAAGGCCGGCGTAGGGCGCCGCGTCAAATGCTGGCATTTCGCCAAAATCAGCCGTTCACGTTCAGGAGAGGGGATCGCCGAATGACTCAACACGCTTCTTTGACGGAGCCGCTGCTGCAGGCGGCAGCGCTGGAAAAAAGGTTCCCCGCCTCGGGCTCGTTTCTTGGCGGGGCCAAAGGCAAACGCCAAGTCCATGCGGTAAACGGGGTGTCCCTCTCCTTATACGGAGGGGAAACCTACGGCCTTGTCGGCGAATCCGGTTCGGGCAAAAGCACGACCGGACGAGTCCTGGCGGGGCTTACTCCGGCCAGCTCCGGACAGGCGAAGTACGGGAACCGGGATTTAACCAAACTGTCCAAAAAGGAACTTCGCAAATTGCGGAAGGATATTCAGATCGTTTTCCAGGACCCCTATTCGTCGCTGAATCCGCGAAAGCGGATCGGCGCTATTTTGGAAGAGCCGCTGCTGATCCACAAGCTGGGAAGCAAGGAGGAGCGGAGGGCGCAGGCGTTCGAGATTTTGCAGGCGGTCGGGCTGCAGCCCGAGCATTATTTCCGTTATCCGCATGAGCTCTCGGGCGGGCAGCGGCAGCGGTTGGGACTCGCGCGGGCGTTGATCCTCGATCCGAAAATCCTGATCTGCGACGAACCGGTATCCGCGCTGGACGTGTCCATTCAATCGCAAATCTTGAATATGCTCAAACAGCTGCAGCGGGAGCGGAAGTTGACCATGCTGTTTATTACGCACGACATCAGCGTGGTCCGCTACATTTCCGACCGGATCGGCATCATGTACTTGGGGAGGATCGTGGAGGAAGCGGGGACCGAAGAGTTGTTCGAAAACCCGCAGCATCCTTATACGAAGGCGCTGTTTTCGGCGGTTCCCGATCTGGCCCGCGGCCGGATGAAGGAGCGGATCGTGCTCAAAGGGGAGGTCCCGTCTCCGCTGTCGCCGCCTGCCGGCTGCGCCTTCCATACCCGCTGCCCGTTGGCGGCGGAAATTTGCCGCGCGGCGTCCCCCGCTTTGCGGGAGAACGGGGCCGCTCATATGGTGGCCTGTCACCTGGCCGAGAGCGGGCCAATTGAAATTTGAGTCAAGCGAAAATGGAAAGGAGCGTGTAATCCATGACGACAATCAAATTCGCCAACGGGCGAAATGAAATATACAACGGGGCGGGATTTCAACTGATCGGCGCACCCGGTCCGGATCAAACCGGCCTGAATCCCAAGGAATTGCTTGAGGCTTCGCTGGGGCTGTGCATTTCAATCACGTTGCGGAATTTGCTGGAACGTGATGAAATAACAGTGGACCCGTCCCAAGTGGAGGTGGAGGTTTCGGCTTTGAAGGAGCCAGGCGTCAAAAGCCGGTTTACTCATTTTCACGTTGAATTGAAGCTGCCGCATATCCTGGAAGTGGACTACAAGAACAAATTGATCGCCAATGTGGAACGGGTTTGCACGATCAGCAATACGTTACGGCATCCGCCGGTCATTGAAGTCATCGAGTTATAAATTTTGCGCCGCGAGGGTTCCGGATGCTGAAATCAACGATTTGGGATAAACTATATAGTAGGAAATAAGGATTCAAAGAGGAGGGGGAAGTCATATGAGATGGACGAAAATGTTATCGCTTCGGCACTGGTCCCATATTTTTCGCCGTACTCTGCCGCTCCTGACCTCCGGGAACGTGCCGTTCACCGACAAACTGCTGCTGGTCGCGCCGGCGCTGTTGTATTGGTTTCTGCCGGACGTGCTGCCGTTTATCCCGATCGACGATATGGCCGTGACGATGCTGTTGATGAATTGGTTCGTCACCCGGGCCGAACGGAAATATCCGGGAGTTTAGCTATGGGCCTTACCCGGCGTACGCCGGGGAGCTTTTTTCGGTTAAGTCTCCTCGGCGGTTGTTGCTGGCAGATTGTCGGTGCAATCCCCCCTTTAGCGTTTCTTTAACTCTTGCTCAAGACGATTTTGCAGCCTTGCTGCTTCGGGTCTACCGGGGATCTAACGGTTGCAGCGGCGGCTATTTTACGAAAAAAGACCTTTTTTAAATTCTAAACATTCCTGTGTAGGTTAAGATTTCGTCTTTGAAAAAAACAGGAGCGCCTCGTATGATAGGGGTGTCGACGGGTCAAAAGCCCTTAAAACCTATCAGGAGGCGCTTACTATGAAGTCTACTCGAATTCAAACCACAAATCAACGGATTGAACGAATTACCATGCAGCATGCGATCATCGGGATTGACATCGCCAAGGATGTTCATGCCGCCCAAGTGACCGATTTTCGGGGGCGTGTCCTGACACCACGCCATCTGTCGTTCGCAAACACGCGGGAAGGCTTTGAGAAGCTTCTGCGCTGGACGTGTGACGTACAGGACAAACACCATCTATCCTCACTCATCGTCGGCATGGAGCCCACAGGCCACTATTGGTTCAATCTCGCGAATTGGTTACGGGAGCAAGGGATCACGGTGGTACTGGTGAACCCGGTAACAGTGCATCGTAATAAGGAAAATCGCGACAATTGCCCGTCCAAGAACGATCCCAAGGATGCATTGAACATTGCCGACGTAGTTAGCCGAGGCTTCTACACGGACTATACGCCAGAGGCGGCTGTTTTCAAACGACTCAAGGCGGTTATGAGTGATCGAGAATTTTGGGTCAAGCAGCAGGTGAGCCTGGGAAATCGCATTATCCGCTGGATCGATCTGAAGTTTCCGGAATTCCGTTCGGTCTTCCCGGATTGGACAGTTTTGCGTTCTCTGGCGTCGCTCCGCGCCTTTCCGTTGCCGTCCGACTTGCAGGGTCTTCGTACGGATGACGTGATCGAAGCTTGGCGTGAGCAAGGGATGAAACGTGCGGGCGGAGTAAGTGGCAAAGCGAAGGCCGCCCGGCTTCTTCTGGTGGCTGCACATAGTATCGGCGATATACAGGCACTTGAAGAAGCGCGGCGTGACCTGCAGCGTTTGCTGGATGCGTATGAATATGCCGTCAAGTCGCTTGAGGAGATCGAGCAGGAAGTCAAGAAGTTACTAGGCTGTATTCCGCTAGCTGGGCAGTTGCGAAGTATTAAAGGCCTTGGAACCATAACGATCGCGGCCCTTCTGGCTTGTGCCGGAGATTTGCGTAACTATGCCCATGGGCGTCAACTGCTGCGCCGGGCCGGTCTGAATCTAGCGGAACGTACTTCGGGCAAGTTCAAAGGACAGATCAAGCTCTCCAAGCGCGGGGACAGCATGCTTCGCAAGTATCTCTACCTGGGCGTGCTGGGCTTGGTTGGCCAACATCCGGACTTTAAGCGATGGCATGAGTACAACCTGAAGAAAGGAATGAAGAAGATGGCTTCAATCACCAAGTTAATCGGCAAACTCGCTCGAATCCTCATTGGCATGGTTCAGAAGGGGGAACCGTATCGCTCCGAGATAGCGGTCCACCGAGTCGCCTAGCCTAAATCTATTGACGTAACCGAGCCTGGCTGATAATCCGTCGTCATACGAAGATTGACTCGTTCGCAGGATTCGAACAAAGAAAGCAACACAGAACCGAGTTTCGCAACCGTAAGGGCAAATGACCCATCTTTTAAACGCAATCGGTCTCCACGCCTTGGACAGGTACAACGAAGGAATGTAAGGGCGAAGACCCGTAGAGACATGGGAGGGTGAACCTCCAGGGGCCGAGTGGAGGGTGCAGGAAACCATTTTTTGGAGAAGTGCAAAGATGCACGACTTCTGTTCCTGCACACCCTTTTGCAAGAAACCACGGCTTTTTGTCCGGAGCTCCCCCATCTCTTCGCTTTTCAAGGTAGCGAAATCCTGCGAATAAGTGAGTATTCGTGAGAAAACTTCTTAAATACGAGGGACGGTTGCGAGCGCCGTTATTTGTCTGAATCTAAGCAAAACTAGCCTGATTTCAGTAAAATAAGCGCCGTGGCAACCGTTAGAGTTTGAAATCGGCGTTTTTGGAGCAAATAGTGGTTGTGGCAACCGTTAGAATAGTTTCGTGTTTGGAAATGTATCTTGTTAGATCAGATTTGATGAACTGATGGTGCAAGGCGGATTTTTAGCGAACAGTTTGTAGCGAACAGTTTGTAGCGAACAGTTTGTAGCGGGCAATTTTTAGCAGACAGCCTTGCTTGTTTTGCCGGGTTTCTTTACAATAGGAATGTTAGATGTCTACCCATTAACTGATATAGGAGCGATCGTATGAACGTGAAAATTACCCGCAACGCGGCGAAAGTGATAAAAAAAGAATTGGAAAAGGAAGAAAACCAGGGCTTGGTGCTTAAAGTATTCATCACCCACTCGCATGGCGATCACGCCCACTATGGCCTGGATCTGGTGAAACCGGACGAGAAGGGACAAATCGTAAAAACGGACAAGGAGATCGACGTGCTCGTGGAAGGTACCGATCCGCTGCTTGACGGCGTGAAGATCGATTACTTGTATTTTCCGGAGGAAGGCTTCGTCATCACCAACCCGTCCAAAGGCAATCACGGAGATCATTAATTATTCGGTTCAGTTCGGTTTATGTGTTAAGTTCGCCATTTTAGAATTCCCAAAATGGGACGATTCTCGCACTCGAGATTCCCGTTTTGGGAATTTTTTTGCACCCGGTTGATTGCGCGCCGGTAGGGCAGTCGTACGAAATGTTCCTGCTGGCGCCGAAAACTCAAAAATTTCTGCTCGCCGTGGCATGTTGGCACGGAAATTGCTTGTTATAAGGGTGAACCGCTTGTTGTTAGATTTTAGAATGCATCATTTTTCGGCGGAGCCGAAGCGTTCAATAATCGCGTAAGAAAAGCTGCCGCTAAATTGCGGTTTGTTTCCCTTTAATTTTCGTCGTACAGAAGCTTTTCTTGTGGGGAAGACGCGGCCGGGGAAAGGAGGAGGGGCTGTGAATCCGGGGACGGCTGGGCCTGGTATGACAAGCGGTATTGTCCAAACGAAGCGAACCGGGAGGGGATTGTTTTGAGCGGGAAGGCATTAAATATTCCGAACGAACTTGTGATAGAGATGTATACAAAAATACAGCGGATCCGCAAGTTTGAAGAAACGGCGGGGGCGTTTTTTTCCGAAGGGAAGATACCGGGATTCGTGCACTTGTATATCGGCGAGGAAGCGATAGCCGTAGGGGCCTGCGCAAATTTAAGAGACGACGATTTCATTACGAGCACGCATCGCGGCCATGGGCATATCGTTGCCAAAGGCGGCAATCTGAAGCTAATGATGGCGGAGCTGTTCGGCAGAGAAACCGGATACTGCAAAGGCAAAGGCGGCTCGATGCATATCGCGGATGCGGAGCTTGGCATTCTGGGGGCGAACGGCATCGTCGGGGCAGGCCACAATATTGCGGTCGGCGCGGGCTGGAGCGCGCAGTACAGAGGGACGGACCAGGTTAGCGTCTGCTTTTTTGGAGACGCTTCCACAAATATCGGTTCATTTCATGAGGCGCTGAATCTGGCCAGCGTGTGGAAGCTGCCGGTTATCTTCGTGTGCGAAAACAATCTTTACGGCATCTCGGTTAGCCAGGAAAGGCATCAGGCGATTAAGGATATCTCGCTGCGCGCGGCGGGGTACAACATTCCTGCCGTAACCGCAGACGGCAACGATGTCTTCGCCGTGTATGAGCATGTGAAAGCGGCCGTTGAAAGGGCAAGATCGGGCCTGGGCCCCAGCTTGCTGGAATTTAAAACCTACCGTCACCGGGGCCATTTTGAAGGGGACCCGGCCGCATACAGACCGGCGGAAGAGGTCGAGGAGTGGCTCAAGCGAGATCCGATTCCGAAGCTGGAACGATACCTGCTGGACCAAAAAATAGCCGATGCGCAAGGATTGGAAAAAATCCGCTCGGAAGTGGATGCCGAACTTCAGGAGGCGCTCGATTTTGCCTCCGGCAGCCAGGTGCCGGCGATCGGGACATCGGTTGAGAATATTTACTCTGACTTGATCGAGGAGGCGCGCGTACGATGAAAAAAATGACTTATGGCGAAGGAATCCGGGAAGCACTGCGCATCAAAATGCTGGAAGACCCGAACGTCGTGCTGCTGGGAGAAGATGTAGGGCCGTACGGCGGCACGTTTGGCGTGACCAAAGGGCTGTGGGAGGAATTCGGCGAGAAGCGGGTCCGCGACACCCCGATCTCCGAAGGCATCATTGTCGGTGCGTCGGTCGGGGCGGCCGCGACGGGACTGCGCCCTGTTCCCGAGCTGATGTTCATGGACTTTCTGACGTTCGGGATGGACAGTCTGGTCAATCAGGCGGCCAAGATGAGATATATGTTCGGCGGCAAAATCTCCGTCCCGATGGTCCTGCGCCTGCCGACGGGCGGCGGGATGAACGCGGGCGCGCAGCATTCCCAATCGCTTGAAGCCTGGGTGACCCATATCCCCGGCCTGAAAGTGGTGTTTCCATCCAATGCGGAGGATGCCTGGGGGTTGATGCTGACCGCGATCGAAGACGATAACCCGGTCTGTTATTTGGAGAGCAAGGCGTTGTATGCGCGCAAGAGCGAGGTGCCGGACCATGTCGCCCCGATTCCTTTCGGAGTGGCCAAAGTAAAACGGGAAGGCCGCGATCTTTCGGTGATCACTTACGGAAAGCAGGTCCACGATGCGTTGACGGCGGCGGAGCAGCTTGCGCGGGAGGGGATCGAAGCCGAGGTGATCGACTTAAGATCGCTGTATCCGCTCGATAAGGATATGATCCGCGCTACTGTAGCCAAGACCCACCGGGCGGTCGTCGTTACGGAAGAAGTCAAGCGGGGCGGATATGGCGGGGAGCTTTCCGCGATGATTTCCGAGGAAATGTTCGATGAGCTTGATGCCCCGGTGGTAAGGATAGGCGCGCTGAATACCCCGGTTCCGTATGCTCCCGATCTGGAAACGGTTGTGCTTCCGAATGCCGCGGACATCGTCAACGGAGTCAAAAGCATGGGGTTGAACAAAGCGATCCTGTAGAACGAGCTCAAACATGGAGGGACGAAAATGGCCGAAATTATCGTGATGCCCAAGCTGGGACTGACCATGACGGAAGGAAACCTGTCCAACTGGCGCAAAGCGGAGGGAGACCGCATCGAGCAGGGGGACATCCTGTTCGACGTGGAGACCGACAAATTGTCCAATGAAATCGAGGCGAAAGTAAGCGGAGTGCTGCGAAAAATCCTCGTTCGCGACGGCGAGGTCGAAGTGCTTCGTCCGGTCGCGATCATCGGTACGGAGGATGAGGATATTTCCGCATTGCTGGCCGAAGCCGGCGGCAGCGTACCGCAAGCCGGGACCGGCGAGCTGAACCGGCCGGAAGCGGCGGAGGCGGGGGACGCCCCGCTCTCTGATGCGGTCGAAGCGGCGGCGGTGGAAGGCAGAATCAAAGCTTCGCCGCTCGCCAAAAAAACGGCGGCCGAACTTGGCGCGGATCTGACGCGTATTCCGGGAACCGGTCCGGGAGGACGGATCACCGCAGCGGACGTTCAGCGATTTATGGCTTCATCGGGCGAAAAGAAGGCGAAGGCATCGCCTGCCGCCGTAAAGACCGCCGCCGCTTTAGGCGTGGATATCTCCGGCATCGATAAAGACGGGAGAATTATGAAGTCCGATGTGCAGGCCCACTTCGCCAAGGCAAACGCCCAACCGGGCGATGCCGGTTCGGAGCCGGCAGAAATGACGCGCCGCGTGCCGATGAACGCCATGCGGAAAGTCATCGCCAAGCGAATGCGGGAAAGCCAGGAGATTTCGCCTGCGGTTACCTACAATCTGAAGGTGGATACGACGAATTTGGGGCTGCTCCGGGAACAATTGAAAGACAGTTGCAAAGTAACTTACACCGATCTGTTGGTGAAAATCGCAGCGAAAGCGCTGATCGAACATCCATTGTTAAACTGCTCCATAGAAAATGATGAATTGGTACTAAGAAGCTATGCCAATATCGGCGTTGCCGTCGGGCTGGAGGACGGCTTGGTCGTACCGGTCATCAAAAACGCCGACCGCAAAGGCCTGCGGGAAATCGCGGAGGAAGCGCGGGCACTGGTTGGCAAAGCGAGAAATAACGGGCTAGCTTCGAGCGATATGTCGGGCGGCACGTTTACGATTACCAACTTGGGGATGTACGGGATGGAATCATTTACTCCGATCATTAATCAGCCCGAAGTGGCGATTCTGGGCGTTAACGCGATCCTTGAGACGCCGGTGGCCGTCAACGGCCAAGTCGCCGTGAAGCCGCTGATGAACCTGAGCCTCGCCGCCGACCACAGGGCGGTGGACGGCGCGGTGGCGGCCGCTTTTATGCAAAAGTTGAAACAGTATGTCGAAACGCCGGCACTGCTTCTACTATAAACGGGGGGAGAAAAAATGAAGATCGTGGTGCTAGGAGGCGGTCCCGGCGGTTACGTAGCGGCGATCCGGGCGGCACAGCTTGGCGCGGACGTAACGCTGGTGGAGAGAAAAGCGCTCGGAGGGACCTGCCTGAATGTCGGCTGCATCCCGACCAAGGTGCTGCTGCACACGGCGGAGCTTTACGCGCAGCTCAAACGGGACGGAAAAGAACTCGGGCTGGAGGCGGGGGACATTTCGTTCAATTGGCCGCAGCTTCAAAGAAGAAAGGATCACATGATCAAACTGAACGCAGGGGGCATCGACGCTCTGCTGAAAAAGCACAAAATCGCCAAAGTGATGGGCAGCGCAACCTTTACCGGCGAGCATGAGCTGCAGGTGACAGCGGCGGATGGAAGCAAGCAAACGATGCATTTTGACCGGGCGATTATCGCCACCGGCTCCGAGCCGGCGCAAATTCCGATTCCGGGCGCGGATTTGGACGGGGTGATCACCAGCGATGAGGCGCTTTCCCTGCCCGAAGTGCCGGGCAGGCTGTGCATCATTGGCGGCGGGGTGATCGGCTGCGAATTCGCCAGCGTATACAGCAGCCTCGGTTGCCGGGTGACGATCGTCGAAATGTTGCCCGAACTGATCGCGGCCATGGATCAGGATGCGGTAAGCTGCCTGAAGAAGCAGTTTGCCAAAGAGGGAATACAAATCCATACAGAGACAAGAGTGGAGAGCATCGAGAAAACGGGCGGAGGATTGATCGTAAGTACGGCGTCGTCCGCCGGAAGCCGCACGATTGAGGCCGACAAAGTGCTGATTTCGACCGGGCGGAGACCGGTTACCGACGGCTTGGGGCTGGAGCGCATCGGAGTCGATGCGGACAGAAACGGAATCAAGGTTAACCGGCGCATGCAGACGAACCTTGCGCACATCTATGCGATCGGCGATTGCACCGGTGGAGTCATGCTCGCGCATGTCGCCTCCGCCGAGGGGATGATTGCCGCAGAAGCGATCATGGGCGCGCCTGCGGACATCGATTTCCGCACGATCCCGTATTGCGTCTACACGAGACCGGAGCTGGCCTCGGTAGGGATGACGGAGAAATCGGCCAGGGAGCGGGGGTATGAAGTGAGAACGGGGGTATTTCCGCTGCAGGTCAACGCGAAATCGATGATTATGGGCGAAACGAACGGGCTAATCAAGGTTGTCGCCGACGCCGCTACGGATGAAATCCTCGGGCTTCATATCGCCGGCCCCAGGGCAACGGATTTGATCGCGGAAGGTGCGCTGGCCATCCGGCTGGAAGCGACGCTGGACGAAATCGTCACGACAATCCACGCTCATCCCACCGTGGCCGAGTCGCTTCCGGAAGCGGCTCACGCAGCCCATCACCGGGCGATTCACCTGTACGGATAAAAAACAATCGAAGCCGGCGGACCCGGCAGCTCCACTAAATCGCCTGGGTAAGATGAATGTTTCATATTTTATTCATCTTATTCAGGCTTCTTGCCGATACAAACGAATTATAATAAGAGTAAGCGAATTTGTAAGCGCATTCAATAATATTTTTACAATCAGGTGAGCGTATGAAAATTGCTATGGAAATGAAACAGACAACGTCGCTTTCCCCGCAAATGAGGCAAGCGGTGCAAATTTTGCAGATGGGTTCACAGGAGCTTGAGGAATACGCCTTGCGGCTCGCCGCCGAGAATCCGCTTATCGAGGTGACCACATTCGCGGATCGTCTAAGCCGCAGGAACAGGAACGATACCGGCATGCATTTTCCGGATGTAGAAGCAATGGCCGCTCCCGGCGAAGAAAGCCTGCACGATGTTTTGATGGGCCAGTTGAATCTGCTGACCCTATCCAAACGGGAATATCGGACAGCCCGCTACTTGATCGGCTGCCTGGACGGGAACGGTTACCTTGAGATTGCTCCGGAGGAGGCGGCGAAAGCGTTGGGCACGGATACGGATAGCGTGCTCCGCGCTCTTCGCCTCGTGCAGTCTTTGGAGCCGGCCGGCGTCGGCGCGGCGGATTTACAGGAGTGTCTTTTGCTGCAACTGGAGCATAGAGAGGAGATGACACCGCTGCTGAAAGAACTCATTGAGCGGCACTTCGAACAGCTCTGCAAACAACGCTTTGACGCGATTTCCAAACGATTGGGCGTTCCCAAGCGCGCGATTGTTGAAGCGTACCGGGTGCTTCGTTCGTTGAACCCCCGTCCCGGCGGCGGTTTCGAAAGCGGGCAAAAAACCGTATATATTGTGCCTGACGTCCTGGTTGCCGCTAAGGACGGGGGCTTCGACATCAAGCTGAACGACGCCGTTTGCCCCGAAATAGCGATTCAGCCTTCGTACCGGAATTTGCTGGAGCAAAATCTCGACGACGGTACCCGGCAGTATATGGCGCGAAAACTAGAGCAGGCAAGATGGACCATGAGCTGCATCGCGGCTCGCCGGCGGACCTTGTTTCGCGTAACGGAAGCGATAGTGGAGTGGCAGGAAGCCTTTTTTCGAAAAGGGCCGAAGCATATGGCGCCGATGGTGCTGAAGGATATTGCCGGCCGGCTGGGCCTGCACGAATCTACGGTAAGCCGGGCGACCAAACATAAGTATGTCCGCTGCGATTGGGGAACTTATGAACTGAAGCGGCTTTTCGCGCCTTCGCTGAACCGGAGCGCATCTTTGCGGTTGGGCGGGGATGCTGCGAAGCGGATGATTCGTGATATTATCGATCGTGAAAATAAGAACAAAACCTGGAGCGACCGTGAAATCGCCGAATTGCTGCTTAGCGAGGGGATTCGCATATCCCGCAGAACCGTGGCCAAATACCGGGAGAGCATGAATATCGCCAGCGCGGCCGATCGAAAGCAGCGCCTGATCTAAAAGAAACAAACCGGACGCGAGGAGTGATTGTCGTTTGCTGATCAGCTATGAAAAGTCGATCGAAAATTGGGAGCAGTTCACGAAATATGGTACCATAACGGCGGATACAAGGACGGAGATTGCCGAATCGTGGATTCGCTGCCGCGAGGCCGGCGTCGATCCTTTGCACGGCAGAGGAGAGCAAGTCTCTTCCGCAGAACTTTCCGTTCGCTTAAACGACCGGAAGCAATTAATCGCCGTGGCCAGGCCGGTAATGAACAGCATTTTTCAAATTATTAAAAGCACGGTATACGGCATTGTCTTAACCGACCAAGACGGAGTTATTTTGGAGACGGTGCATCATGAGACGATCGAGCCGGAATGCGCGAAAGTGAATTTTTTTCAAGGAGCCCGCTGGGATGAGCGAAGCGTGGGCACCAACGCGGTCGGAACGGCGCTGGCGACGGGCCGCCCGATCCAGGTGCTCGGGGGAGAGCATTACTGCACTTCCCATCATCCGTGGACCTGTTCGGCCGCACCGATCCGCGACAGCAGGGGAAATATCATCGGCTGTCTCGATTTGTCGGGAAAAGTGGAGGACGTTCACATTCATACGTTCGGGATCGTGGTCTCCGCCGTGATCAGCATCCAGGAGCAGCTCAATGTGATGGAGACGAACGGACTGATGGATACCGTGTTTAATTCAATGATGGATGGGCTGCTCCTGATCGATACGGAATACCGCATTCAGCGAATCAACAGCCGGCTTGCCTCGATCTTCAGGCTGGACGCGAACGAGATCTATCGGCTGAACGTGAGGGAAATGCTGAACGCGCGGGATATCGAGAACGTGGTTTTTCGCGGAAAACAGCATCTGAGTTACGCGGACTGCACCATCAAGGCCGGAGATCAGCGGGTTGACTGCATGGTCAACATTTTTCCTTACGAATTTAATAACCGGGTCCTGGGCGCTGCCATTTTGATCAGGGAAGCGGGACAGGTGCGCAAGGCGGTCAATCAAATTGCCGGTTTTAAAGCCAACTACAGCTTTGAAGATATTGTAACGCGCCATCCGGCGATGCTTGAAACGATTGCTTTTGCCAAAAAAATCGCCAGAACGGACTGCACCGTCCTGATTGAAGGAGAAAGCGGAACCGGCAAGGAGTTGTTCGCGCAATCGATCCATCAGGCCAGCAGCCGGGCAAACGGACCGTTTATCGCGATCAATTGCGCCGCACTCCCCAAAGAACTGGTAGAAAGCGAGCTGTTCGGCTACGAGAAGGGCTCTTTTACAGGCGCGTTGCGCGAAGGCAGTCCGGGAAAATTCGAACTCGCACACGGAGGGACGCTCTTTTTGGACGAAGTCGGCGAGCTGTCATTGGAAATCCAAGCCAAGCTGCTTCGGGTGCTGGATAATCACAAGGTCAGGAGAATCGGGGGACGGCATGAGCGGACGCTGGACGTCAGGGTCATCGCCGCGACGAACAGGGACTTGGAGGAAGAGGTGGCGCTCAATTCATACCGGAGCGATTTGTATTATCGCTTGAATGTGATCAACATAAAACTGTTGCCCTTGCGGGAACGGCAGGAGGATACAGCGGAGCTGGCCAAGATGTTTTTGCACGCATGCAACCGGGAGAACCCGGGGCCGCCGAAGAAGTTCAGCGCTTCCTTCCTGGGGGCGCTGCAGCGGCAGGAGTGGAAAGGAAACGTGCGGGAGCTGCAAAATATCGTCAAAAGGGCGTATTATGTAAGCGAAGCAGAGATCATCGACGAATCCCATTTGCCGGAGGGCATGCGGATAAGCCGGCATGACGGCGGCGCAGCGCTCCCGCAGCACGGAATGAAAAGCCTGCGGGACAGGGAAAGGGAGGACATTGTGCAGGCGTTGCAAGCCTGTGGCGGCAATGCGGTGTCCGCGGCGAAACTTTTGAATATCGGCAAGTCCACCATCTACAGAAAAATCGGCGAATACGGAATCAGAGGCCGGTGGAATGGATAATCAGCGGGTTTAGTGCTATAATCAACTATTGGATATTAGCAGAGTAGACAAAAAAGAAGGGAAACAGCATGGCTAACGATATTCGGATTTGCGATAAATGCAATCATATCCGCATGAAGACGTTTGTACCGAAACTGCAGAAGCTCGCGCCGGACGCCGAGATCAAGGTCGGCTGCAAATCGTATTGCGGCCCTTGCGGCAAAAGGGCGTTCGTATATATCAACGGCCGGTACATCAGTGCGTCAACGGAAGAGGAAGTGCTGGCTAAAGCCGCACCGTTCGTGAAAAAACCGAAACTATAACAGGCAGCCGGTTAGGGCTGCCTGGAAATTGGGCCGAGAGACACGGCCAAGGGATTACCGCCGGGGATTAGGCTCCGGCGGTTTTTTAGGGCTGGCTCAACCGCGCCAGCTGGGTCATCTGCGCTAAGTGGGCTAAGTGGGCTAAGTGGGCTAAGTGGGCTAAGTGCGCCAAGTGCGCTAAGTGCGCTAAGTGGGCTAAGTGCGCTAAGTGCGCTAAGTGGGCTAAGTGCGCTAAGTGCGCTAAGTGCGCCAAGTGTGCCAAGTACGCCAAGTGTACCAAGTGCGCTAAGTGCGCCAAGTGCGCCAAGTGCGCTAAGTGCGCCAAGTGTGCCAAGTGTACCAAGTGCGCTAAGTGCGCCAAGTGCGCCAAGTGCGCTAAGTGCGCCAAGTGTGCCAAGTGCGCCAAGTGCGCCAAGCGCGCTAAGTGTGCCAAGTGCGCTAAGTGTGCCAAGTGCGCTAAGTGCGCCAGGTGCGCCAGGTGCGCCAAGTGCGCCAAGTGCGCTAAGTGCGCTAAGTGCTACAAGTGCGCTAAGTGCGCCAGGTGCGCCAGGTGCGCCAAGTGCGCTAAGTGCGCTAAGTGCTACAAGTGCGCTAAGTGCGCCAAGTGTGCCAAGTGCACTAACTACGCCAAGTGCAAAAGTGCATGCGATTTTCGTCGAAATTCCTCGAAACGGGTGGTTCAACTGCAAAAATGCAGTTCATTTTTAGTCAAAACACTCTTTTTTATCAAACAGCCCCTAAATAGATGCACTTTTGCATTTGACAGGTCTTATCAGGGGAGTATTGGCCTCAATCGCCTGCACTTTTGCATTTCATGGAATGTCGCATCATTCTTCAATTGTCGCCATTGTCCTCATATCGTTACATTACCTCAAATTGTAGCACCGAGCGCAACACCACGCGCTGGGAGCTGCGCGCGGACCTCAAGCGCGAGCGTTTCGAATTATATCCTTCCGCCGGTATACGCTGTAGATGAGTCCGATGGCCGCCAATTGCGCGAGCAGCCCGCTTCCTCCGTAGCTTAACAGAGGAAATAATACGTCGGAGATCGGCAAAATCCCGAGCGACATCCCGATGCTCCAGACGAATTGAACGGCGAATAAGGCTCCGAGACCGGTAATGAGCATTTTTCCGTAGGATTCTTTTATGGCCAAACCTGCCTTCATCAAATGGAAAATGAAAAACAGGACGCTGAGCAAAACGAGGGCCCCGAACAACCAACCTAAACTGTAAACAAGATATGTAAATATGGTATCCGAATGAATGGAGGGCAACCAGTCCATTTGCAAACCGAAGCCATGTCCCCGCCATCCGGCCGAACGAATAGCCTCATCGATTTTCGTATAAGTGTATCCGTAACCATCGGGGTCCCGATAGCGCCATAAAAAGCCGATTAGCCGATTCTGGCCATACCCGCTAAGCAGCGCCGGCAAAAGAAAAATCGCCGTGACCAGGGAAAGGTACGCCATCACCCAGCGCCGTCCATACCCGGAAAAAAACAACATCAAGGCGAAGGTAACGGCGTAAAGCATCAGGTTCGCGATGGACGGGATCGATGCAAACAGCAGCAGCGGGATGATGCCGAAAACAACGATCTGCCGTAAAGCGGTCCGGCCGTTTTCATATCCCCGGGAAAAAACGCCTGCCGCCGCGATGGTAAAAAGATAGGGGCAGAAAACATTGAAATTCAAACTCAGCCCAAGCGCCCCGATAACCCAAAAACTTGCACCGTTAACCTGTTGGCCCAGTAAATGGGCCCCCAGCAAAATCACGATCGCTGTTCCGTAAATCGCCCACGAATAACTGCGGAGACCTCGATAATGAATCCGGCTTAACACGAACAAAACCGTCAATCCTACCGCCATATAAAAAGCTTGTCTGACAAGCAGATCATAGTTCGACATCCTTCCGCTACCGGCAGCATAACTAAGCTGCACGGCATACATAGCCAGCAGCGCAATCCCCAGCAGCAGCGTCAAGACGGACAGCATGGCCCATGGAACGCGCGGTTTGTGCACACGGTTTAACCCCCGCGCGACCGCATCCGTATCTCCCATCTGGGCGATGGCCTGCCGGGCGGCCGTCTCGTCGTCCAAGCCTTGGGCGCGCAGGGATTCCGACAGCTCGTCCAAATGGCCGGCTATCTCCTCGCTTATTTCTTGGCGCAGCTCTCGCGCCTTTACTTGCCTGCTTACCTGTTTCGTGTACTCTTGCAAAAGCGGATGCAAATTTCTCATGCCGGTCCCTCCCCTAGCACCCGGTCCACGGCACCACGGAACAGCTGCCATTCCCGTTTCTTTTCCTGAAGCTGCCGTCTGCCGCTATCCGTGATCCGGTAATACTTGCGTTTACGCCCCTCGGCTTCTTCCCAATAGGACTCCAGCCAGCGCTCCGTCTCCATGCTGTGGAGAATCGGGTAAAGCGTGCCCTCCTTCAAGGCAAATGTGCCTTCCGACATACGCTCCAGCTCTTTGATCAACTGGTAGCCATATAAGTCCTGCTTGTCCAGCAGCGTCAGGATCAGCATGCCTGTGCTTCCTTTAAGCAGTTCTTTATTTACTTTCAACTTTGGCGCCCCCTTCCCAATTCATACCAACCATTATACATAGAATTAGTATGCATCGCAAATCTATGTATAAACAAGCGCCGATTTTGAGATTGAGCCCAATTTTAACGGTAAAAAAGTCCGCTATTCATGGCGCTCCAACGAATTTTGCCGCGATAGCGGACTTTTTTGTCCTTATTTTCCCAGCGAAGGGTTGTAAATGGTGGTTACACTTGCACTGAGAAATAACGCCATAAAATGTCGTTATATTATAATAGAGTAGTCCCATCACCGAAATAACGCCCAAAATTACCGCTATTTCTCCTAGCTTCTGACTTGCTGCTGGGTGACCCGGCTAACTTATCCTAGAATAAGCGGTTTGATGTATTCCGGACGGAAGGATAGAATGGACTCAAGCGTGTTTTCAGTAATATATGAAAAAACAAGGAGAATGACATGGGAGCGATTCAGGAACGCATTGCGGAAGTGGCGGGATACCAGGCCAAACGTACGGCGAGAGCGGATTTTGAGGAGTTCTGGAGCCGGACGCTGGAACGGTTTGCGTCCAAACCATTGAACGGCCGCCGGGAGCGTACGGAAACGATGATGCAGGGGATAACGGCCGATCATGTGACGTTTGAAGGGTTCGACGATACGCCGCTGCACGGCTGGTTTTTGGTGCCGAACGGGAGCGGGGAAGGGAAAAAGCATCCGTGCCTCGTGATCTATCAAGGCTACCAGTGCCATCGGGGGCTTCCGGAAAATTACGCCGCCTGGCTGCTGATGGGATACGCCGTTTTTGCCGTCGATACGCGGGGGCAAACCGGGGAGACGGGGAACCGGCTGACCTCCGGCCAAGGCATCGTGAAAGGGTGGATGACCCAGGGCATCTTGGAGCCGGAGCAATTTTACGCCAAAGCGATGACGATCGACGCTTGGAAGGCGCTGCAGTGGGTCAAAGCGCAGCCGGAGATCGATCCGCAGCGGATCGGGGTGTACGGATCGAGCCAAGGGGGCGGCCTGGCCCTGCAGATGGCGGCGTTAAGCGACGTTCCGCGCGCGGCCGTGGCCAATGTCCCCAATCTGTGCCATCTGGAGTTCGCCTTGATGAATTCGACCGGTTCGGTAGCGGAAATCGCCGAGTTTCTGGCCAGAAATCCGGGAGAACTGGAGCGGGTGCTGACAACGCTAAGCTATTTCGATAATCTGAACCTGGCCGAAAAAATCAATATCCCCGTGCTGTATTCGGCGGGCTTCAAGGACATGATCTGCTGGCCGGAGACGATCGCCGCGGCATACAACCGCAATCCCGCGCCGGGGAAGGAACTGCTTCTCTATCCGTTTATGGGCCATGAGGAAGGTCCCGACGAGCACCGTTTGAAGGTCTACGCTTTTTTGCGGGAGCAGTTACAACGTTAGCCGGGCAGCCGCCCGGCCTCTTTCATTTGTTCCGCAGGTTCAAATATCGCCGGCGCGGTCCCCTTCTATTCTCATCAGGACCGCCTCGCGAGCCGCCTTCGTTAATCCGTTTAGCACCAGATCATAGGAATGATCGATCATCGCTTGCAGATCGTCCATCGGCAAGCTGCCATCGGCGGTCACCGTGTTCCAGTGCTGCTTGTTCAAATGATAACCAGGCTGTACGCAAGCATGCTGCTCCCTTAGATTGGCGGCGATCACCGGATCGCATTTTAAGGAAATCCGTACGGCGGACTCGTTTTCCGAGGCGGAAATCAGGGCGAATATTTTCCCCCCCACCTTCATGACCATCGGGTCCGGACCAAAGGGATATTCCTGGACGGCTCCTTTTTTCGATAAGCAATAGGCTGTTAGTTTGTTGTACATAGTCACTGGCATCTCCTTCCACAATCGGCTCTATGATTTCCGTGCTACTAACTATACCATGTCCGCCGGAAGCGTGTTAAGAGCCCGCAGCGGTTATTGCTTGACACGTTCCTGATTTCACATTAAAATCTAAACGGTTAGTTTATTTTAGTGGAGAAGATGATGATGACCGACAAAAAGAAGAGGACTTACGATGCCGCCCGCACTAAAGCGATCATTCTTGACGCGGCGGAAGGACTGTTTGCGGAACATGGCTACTCCGCAACGCGAATCGATGCGATCGCCGATGCGGCAGGCTATAATAAAAGTCTTATTTATCAGTATTTTAAAGATAAGCTGGGACTTTATACCGAAGTGGTCAAGCGGGCCGACCTGTTCGGCAATAAGATGCTGGAGGAGCAGGCCGGGGACCTGCTTAAGGATGAGACAACCGCTTCCGACCCGAACAAGTTCCGGCAGCTGCTTGAACAAGTGGTGGATTTTTCCTATCAGCTATTGATGGAAAACCCCCGTTATTTGAAAATATTCGCCTGGGAAGCGGCTGAGGATTGGAAGACATGGAAGAAAATCGCCTACAATCCGGACGATTTTTCCCGGTTGTATGAATTGGCTTTGGCGGCCAAGGAGAATGGAATGATCCGGCGGGATATGGAACCGGTGATGGTGCCGATGATTCTGATGAATACGGTAATTCCGTTCCTGCAATCGTTCCGAAGATACAGCGAGATTTTTCCGGATGATCGTATGCCGCCGATGACGCAGGAACAGTTTAGAGAACAGATCGCAAAATTCGTTATTTACGGTGTAATGGAGCCAAGTGTCCTGTAGTTTAGAGGGCTTGGCGATCTTTTTGCCTTAAATATAAATAACTAGTTAGATTAAAATGGAGGATTGATTTTATGAGATTTCAGCAAAAGGCCGTTATTGTCACCGGAGGAGCCGGCGGGATCGGAGCCGCGACTGCCCGCTTGTTCGCGGAGGAAGGAGCTAAGGTGGCAATCGCCGATTTATCCGAGGAAGGGCAGGTACTGGCGGATGAATTAACAAGAAGCGGACTCGTGGCAAGTTTTATAAAAACGGACGTGACCCAAGAAGGCGAGGTCGTGCGGATGGTGGAGAAAACCGTGGAACGCTACGGCAAGCTGGATATTTTGTTCGCCAACGCCGGAGTCGGAGCCGATGGCTTGGCGGATGAGTTAAGCCTTGAGGATTGGCAGCTTGCCATAGATATCAACCTGACCGGTGTGTTTCTTTGCAACAAATATGCCATCAAGCAGATGCTCAGCCAGGGGAATGGCGGCGCGATCGTCAACTGCGGCTCCGTCCATAGCCATGTAGGGAAAGCGAGAGTCACCGCTTACGCGGCGGCTAAAGGCGGCGTGAAAATGCTGACCCAATCCGCGGCAATAGCTTATGCGGCCAGAAATATCCGCGTTAACGCCGTGTGTCCGGGGTACGTCGATACGCCGATGATCAACCGCTTTGGCAAGGAGGTCAAAAATTATCTCATAGGTTTGCACCCCGCAGGCCGGTTGGGCACGGCTGAGGAGGTGGCCAAAGCGGTTCTGTTTCTGGCCAGTGACGATGCCTCGTTCATCACGGGAACCAGCCTGATGGTGGATGGGGGCTATACGGCGATTTGATGAGCATGCGGATTTTTTATTTTTCGGGAACGGGCAACTCCCTTTATATCACCCAGGAGTTGCATAAATCGTTTCCCGAAGCCACCGTTGTACCGGTCATCCAATTAACGGACTATCATATTAAGGCTGATGCCGTAGGTTTCGTTTTTCCGGTTCACGCGTTTACGATGCCGGCACCGGTTAAGCATTTTTTGGAGAAAATAAACCTGGACGAGGCCTCCTACCTTTTTGCTATAGCAACCCGGGGAGGCTCTCCCTGCAATGTATTTCGGGATATGGACCGTCTGCTTCGAAAAAAAGGAAAGGTGCTGAACGCGCACTGGTTTATCGATATGCCCAACAATTTTTGCCATATCGCGGATACGCCTGATCAGGCGCTCATAGAAAGGTTGTGCGCGGAAGCGCTGGTCAAGCTGGAACCGATAAAAACGGCCATCAGGAACAGGGATGAGGTTCACGCGCCGGACTCGGAGAAGTCGTTTTGGAGAAAAAAGCTGCTTTTTCCGGCTTTGTCGGCCGTCTTGCGCAAAACGAACTATTTGCACACGGACAAAAATTTTTATGCCGACGACCGTTGTATCGGGTGCGGCCTGTGTTCGAAAGTTTGCTTATCCGCAAAAATTGAGCAGAAGAACGGCAGGCCGCATTGGAATGAAGAGAAGAAATGTTATTTTTGCTTCGCCTGCATCAATCACTGTCCGCGCCAAGCCATCCAAATCCGGAAAACGAAGTCGATGACCAAAGGCAGGTACCGTCATCCGCTATACACTGCATATGATATCGCACAGCAGAAAGGGAGGCTTAACAATCCGTCGTCATCCTAGTTTTCCTTTCTAAAATCAGCGATCAGGTTGCCGGTGATGATCGCGTCGGAGATGCGCAGCCGTGTCTGAGCTTGCTCGTAGGGGGCGCGGCAGCGCCCGATCTCCGCCGCATCCCGGGTTTCCAAGTCGTAGCACTGCCCGTTTTCGAAGCGGTTGTCGGCCGATGGAATGTAATACAGCTTGCCGTCCGTAAACGCCCCCGAGCGCAGTACGACGAATCGGTCCGTTTCGGCGCCGGCGAACAAGTTGTTGCCCATCATGTAATATGGCGCCGAAGAAATGCCCAGCAGATGAAGCAGCGACGGGGCCATATCCAGCTGTCCGGCAGGCCGCTTATCGGTGCCGGTGAATTTGCCGTCCGGCAAATGGATCAGCAGCGGCACCTGGTTCATGATTTGATGCATGTCCAGATCGGTCAGAGACCTGCCGAGAAACCGCTCGTAATCCGCTTTATCCGTAAGCGAATTGTCGTGGTCCCCATAGAAATACAGGATTGTGTTGTCCCATAACCCTGCTTGCTTAAGCCCCTCGACCAGCTCGCCCAAGGCGGCGTCCACGTAATGGACGGACTGCAGGTAATCGCCAAACATCGTGCCCTCGAACTCCCCGGTGTCCAGTTCTTTCTTGTCGGCCGGCAGCGTATACGGATGATGGCTGGACAGGGTGATCATAAAGTTATAAAACGGCTGCTTTTCCTGCGTCATCAGGGCCAGCGACTGGCGGAAAAACGATTTGTCGCCCAGGGACCAGCCGAGCGGTTCGTCCATCGTGAAGTCTTTTTTGCTGAAAAAGCGTTCGTAGCCTATTGCCTGATACATATTGTTGCGGTTCCAAAAGCTGCCTTCGTAAGCGTGAAAAGCCTCTGCCGTATATCCCCCTCGCTCCTTCAATATCCGCGGCAGGACATCATACATATGGTTCGGATAACGCATGGCCACCGAGCCGACCGGCAGCGGATGCAGCGAGCTGTGCGATGAAAAGTCCGCATCCGAGGTGCGCCCTTGTCCGGTCTGGTGATAATAGTTCGGATAATAAAGGCTGTCTTCCATCAACCGGTTGATATTGGGCGTAATTTCCTGACCGCCGATTTGTTTGCCGATCACAAAATTCATAAACGCTTCGGCTTGAATCACGAGCACGTTGCTGCCCGCAAAGCCGCCGAACGTTTCGTTCCGCACCGCGCGGCGGCTTTGCGCTTCGTCAAACCAGCGCTGGATTTCCGCCCGTTCCTGCGCGGACACCGCGCTGGTTCCGGCGAGCCGCTCTTTAACGTATTTCGATGCGTCGTAAAAATGAAATCCCAACAGGCCGGTCACATTGTATAGCGAGACGTTCCACCAGTTGTTTTCGAACAGGCTCCCCGCCCATGTTTTGGCGTAATGGCGGATCGGTCCCAGGGTGAGGACAAAGCCGAGCGCAAAGGCGATGACGCCGGCGGAAAAGCGCCCCAGCAGGCGGCGCCGTCCTTCTTGGCGCCGGGCGGCTTCCGGCAAGAAGCCTGCACCGCCATCCGCCCGCCGGTCTGCCTGGTGGAACATCGGTTCACCTTGTCCTAGTCCGCCGCCGCGTTCGAATCCTTTCTTCAGCGCCGTCATCCCCAGCTTAAGCGCCAGCCAAGCTCCCCAATCCGCGATCAGCCATAGGTCGTACGGATAAATCAGCGACCGGATGCTGCCGCCAAGCTCCCCGACCTGACCGGCCTGCAGCAGCACGGGCACCGTAATGAAATCCCTGAAATAGCGGTAATATACGAGATCGGAAAAAATCAGCGCGGTGAGCAGCACGTTCAGCACGGCCAGAGCGAGCGATCTACCCCGCGGCGGCAGCCACAAGGTCCAGAACGAGACAAGCATCACCGAACCGATGGCAATCAGGTCGTCGAGCAGGTTCATGTCGATATAGAGGGCGTGCAGCTGACTGTGCAGAATCTTAAGCTTTAAAAGAATCGCAAGCACGAACAAAATATATCCAAACGGGCGGTACCGCAGCAGCCAATTTATCCGCTTGGCAAACCCGCGATCCCCGGCAAAACGCAGCATGTTCTAAAAAAACTCCTTTCCTTAACTTAATCGTTCAAAAAGTCAGCTTTTCAGCACCACTACCTATTTAAAAGGGAGACCCTTCCTCCGCGGTTAGTGGCGTGGAGGAAGGGGCCCGAGGAACTGCAAATATTGGCATTCGATACGGCCGTTGTACAGCTTGCGGCGTTTGTCCGCCTTGCGCTGAAAATCATGCTCGAACTGTTTGGTCGGCGTCAGGGCGAAAAAGGACCAGGTAGGCAGTCCGGCCATGATCCGGCCGAGCTGGGCGATCAGCTTCCGCACTTCCTTTTCCTCACCGATCCGCTCGCCGTAAGGCGGGTTCGTAATCATGCAGCCGTAATCGCCCTGCGGTTGGATTTTGACGGCGGGGAGGCATTCGAACTTGATCTCTTTTGCCAAACCGGCGCTTTTGGCGGCGGCCTTGGCGATTTCGACCGCCGCCGGGTCGATGTCGCTGCCGGCGATGTTCAGCGGGGTATCGTCCCGCACCGCGTCAAACGCCTCTTCCCGGGCCTCCTGCCATAAGCGCTCCGGCACGGCCGGCCAGCTTTCGGCATTAAACGTGCGGCGCAGCCCAGGCGCCAGGTTCCAACCGATCATCGCCGCTTCGATCGGCAGCGTGCCCGAGCCGCAGCAAGGATCGTAGAACGGCCGCACCGGATTTTGGTTCCAGCGGCTGAGCAAAATCAGCGCGGCGGCCATCGTTTCCTTTAGCGGCGCCTCCGTCGCATGCTTGCGGTAGCCCCGCTTGTGCAGAGCCGGCCCGGTCGTATCGAGCGTGAGCAGCGCCTTGTCGTTCAATAGATTGACTTCGATGACATAACGCGGGCCGGTCTCCTGAAACCATTCGGTAGAGTGCGACTGCTTAAGCTTTTCGACGACCGCTTTTTTGACGATTCCCTGGCAGGCGGGGACGCTGCTGAGCTGCGACTTGTGCGACCGGCCTTCCACCGGGAATTCCCCGTTGGCGGGAATCCACTCCTGCCAAGGCAGCGCTTTGGTGCCTTCAAACAGCTCGTCGAAGGTTAGGGCGCTAAATTCGCCCATCTTGATCAAAACCCGGTCGGACGTCCGCAGCCACAAATTGCAGCGGCAAATATCGATCAGGTCGCCGGTGAAATGGACGCGGCCGTTTTCGACCGCCGTATCTTCGTATCCCAATTCTTTCAATTCGCGCGCCACCACGGCTTCCAGCCCCATCGGGGCGGTCGCGATCAGTTGCAAAGGTCCAGACATTCCTGTAGATCACTCCAGCTTCGGCATTATACTTGTGAGAACTGCGCAAAAACCATACAATTCAGTATAGGCCAATGCTTGCCAAGTTACAAACGGTTCTTTGGATCGCGATGCAAAAAATGTTTGCGCGGCGATCTGTGCCGTATACATAAGGAAACCAAAAGAAAGGATGTAGATTGCGATGCTGACGCCGGAACAATACGGAGACGAATTATACGCCAAAGATGAAGTGCTGGAGCGGGTGACGCGGTCCATTTTGGACAGCGGCTTGCGGGACGTGTCGATCGCGCCGGGGTATGGGCGGCTTTTGACCTTGCTGGTTAAACTGGCAGGAGCTAAAGCGGTGCTGGAGATCGGCGCCCTTGGCGGCTACAGCGGGATCTGCCTGGCCCGGGGGCTGCCGGCGGACGGGCGGCTCGTGTCGCTGGAGCTGAAGGAGGAGAACGCCGGATTGGCGCGGCGGAATTTGGCTGCCGCCGGATTCGGCAGCCTGGCCGAGTACATGATCGGCCCCGCGCTGGACAGTCTGGCGACGCTGGAGGCCCGGGAGGAGCGGTTCGATTTCTTTTTTATCGATGCGGACAAAGAAAACTATCCGGCATACCTCGAATATGCGATAAAACTGGCCAATCCGGGCGCGCTCATTGCCGGGGACAACATTTTGCTGCGGGGGCGTACCCTTAATGAGGAGAAAAACGGGCCGTCGGTGCAGGCGATGCGCAAGTTCAACGAGATGATCGCCCGGGACGGGCGGCTGATCAGCACGCTGCTGCCGGCTTATGACGGCCTTGCGCTGGCGATGGTGAAATAAGGCTCATCATTTATCCCCCGGCGTCAAACTCGGCGCCGGGGGATGTTTGCGTTATCCTTCAGCCGCCGCGTGTTCTTTCTCCGCGCTTTCCTTCGCTTCGGCCTCTTTCCACCTGGCCGCCCATTTCTCCATTTCCTTAAGCGAGCTTTGAAAATCCAGGCCTTTTGGGGTCAGTGAATATTCGACCGTAACCGGGACGGTGGGAAAAACCTCGCGGCGCACGATGCCGCTTTTCTCCAAATGCCGCAGCGCATCGGTCAACGATTGCGTACGGACGATCTTCAAATCGCGGTGGAGCTGCTGAAAGCGCCGCGGGCCTTTGGATAGCTCGGCGATGATCAGAAAAGACCATTTGGCCCCGAGGATTTGCAGTACGGAGCAGATGTCGGAAAGGTCCTCGGTTTCTTTTTGTTGCTGTTCCATGTTTCCTCCTCCTTTTACTTACTTAAATATAGTTAGTCAAAATAATTGGATAATATCCAAAAGATTTGCCTTCTTACATATCGTATGTAACCTCATTATAATGCAATCAAGAAGATGTGAGGAGGAAAATTTAATATGAATAAACGAAAGCTTGTGATTTACGTGTTGACCATCGGCGTGTTTCTTACGGCGACCTCGGAGCTGATCGTTTCGGGGATCATCGGTACGATATCCGGAGATTTGGGCGTTTCGCTGGCGTTAGCCGGACAATTGGTTACGGTGTACTCTCTGTCGTTCGCCATCGGCACCCCGGTGATCATATCGCTCACCTCGCGGCTCGGCCGCAAACAAATGCTGCTGGCCTCGCTGGCGGTGTTTATCGCCGGCTGCCTGGCGGCATGGATGAGCCCGAATATCGCCGTTTTAATGCTTTCCCGAGTTATTTTGGGCGTGAGTTCAGGTGTCTTTCTTGTCGTCGTGTTTGGCGCGGCCGCCAAAATCGTCCCCCCGGAAAAAATCGGCAGCGCGATCGGCACCGTCGTCCTCGGCTTCAGCAGCGCGATGATTTTGGGAATTCCGCTCGGCATGGCCATTGCCGAATGGCTGAACTGGCGGGCGATTTTTCTGATCCTGGCCTTGCTTAGTATAGGGGTGGCGTACTTGATTAACAAGCTGGTTCCACCGATGGAAGGGGATGCGGCGGTTCCTTTTTTCATGCAGTTTAAAGTTCTCGGCAGCGCGGTCATCGTCAGCGGGCTGCTGATTACGTTGTTCAGAGAGTCGGGCAATAATCTGCTGTTTACGTACGTCATTCCTTTTATGCAAAATATTCTGGCCTTGCCTGCTTCCTACAGCAGCTTCGTCATGCTCTGGTTAGGCCTTGTCGGGGCTGCCGGATCGCGCCTGGGCGGTTACTGCATCGACCGCTGGGGAGTCTCCCGCGTGCTGCTCGCCGGTCTGGTGATGCACGCGGCCACCATTTCAACTTTGCCTTTATGGGCGGGCCGGACGATACCGGGGATCGCCTTCCTTTCCTTGATGGCGCTAGCCATGTTTGCCACAGGAACGGCGATTCAAAGCTATTTTATCGCGCGGGCGCCGCAGTCCTCCAATCTGGTGTTAAGCATCAACACCTCGATCACCCACTTGGGGCTGGCGCTTGGCGCCGGCGGGGGAGGTCTTGTGCTGGAGTCGACGGGAACGCTGTACTATCATCCTTGGCTGGGGGGCCTTTTGGTCGGACTAGGCCTTGCGGCTGCCTCCGTAAGCATCGCTTGGGGGAGAAAGAAAAGCCGGAGCGAATTGTCGCTAAATTAACTTTGCCGGACATACGGTTCTAATTGCACTGCGAAATAAGTGCTCGCGAGCGCTGGACATAGAGCCTCGTGCCCTGTTTATTGTGGAGCAGGGGTTGGAGCAGGGCCAACTCCGGAAGGACGAGCTGCAAAAGTGCAGTTGATTTTCACCAAAACGCCCCAAAACGGCTGATCAAGTGCAAAAGTACATCTCATTAGAGACTGTTCGCTAAAAAAGGGTCTTATGGCCGAAAATGAACTGCACATTTGCAGTTGAGCCACCCTTTTCGAGTAAATTCGACGGGGATCGCATGCCCTTTTGCATTTGGCGGGAAATCTCGCACTCGCATCCAACGGAAAAGTATCGAAACTAAATTTAACGAATAAGGGGCGTCCCCAAGCCGTCAGACGACTTACGGGACGTCCCTTGCCGTTAATAGCGGAGTCCTCCTGGCCGATTTTTTTAAGGACCGTCGTGATACAGATGAGCCCAGCCGTTTCCGATGACCTGCGGCCGCCGGGGATTGCCGTCGCTTTGCTGGTACGGGCGAAGACCGTAGCCCTGGTTGTAGGGCGGATGGCTGGTGTGGGCGGTATTGGGCTGGTGATTCTGCGTTTGGTAATAGGCGCCATGTTGTTCTTTCGGACAGCCGGATGGCGGCCCGATGATTACGGTTTGGTTCAGCGGGGCAAGCGCCTCGCGGACTTTGGCCGGATCGAGGCAGTACATATGCGCCAAGGCCTCGGGCGGCGTGAGCCGCAGCATATCGGAGGCGGGGATGATTTCCGGAACCGGCGCGTCGAATATGGCTAAAAAATGCGTTCCATCCACGGTAGCCGTGTCATAATGCCACCAGCCCTGCGGGATGCTGGTCGCCTGGCCGGGCCGGGTCGGATAATGCCGCAGCTCTTTCGTAAACGGATTGATGATCGAGACGACGACCTCGCCCGAAATGCAGTATGCGAGCTCCGAGGCGTTTGGATGGTGGTGCGGTTCGATGGCGTTGCCTTTGTCCAAATAAGTGTCCAGCATCGACATATTGCCGAGCGTATTCAGCTGTTTGATGGACAGCTCGTTGATAAAATTGCGGTTATCCTTTTTAAAGGAGGTGTTGCGGTTGACGTCGTACGTAAATTGCGCGGATGGCGAAGTGAAGTCCATACTGGAGACCGCCATGATTGTTCCCTGCCTTTCTTATTTCGCTTAGGCGTTGTACTTCTACTGAATATCTATGCACAGGGCCGGTAGACTATGATTCGGAACGAACCCCAGGTTTGCGTTTGCCGCAAGAACCTCGTCAACGGTAGATCCGCCGGCGAATTCGTCTTCTTTTTCGGATTCCTGCCGCTCTGTTGCTCTTGGCTGATTTGACAGATGTCAAATTGGTTAAGGCAATCCGGACAAATTTGCTTCTTCTGATTCGGAGCCTTCTCCCGGCTAGTTTCCGCTTTCCCGATTTCCTGCGGCTCCCCTGTCTTCTCGGGCTGGAAGAGCCCGGATACACGGGTTTTGCGGCCGTTTGTTCTGCCCATGGCGTCATGCTGAGGTAATGCTTGTAAAGTTTCCAACCTGAAGACTTGCGGTCCCAGCATTTTTCATCCCCGGCGAAATGGACGATTTTATTGGTAAAGTCGTAATCGGCCGCGGCCATGTTGAATAAGTTGAAACGCACATCCAAAGGCAGGTAATTTCCGCCGAAAACCGCATTGAGCGCATCCTGGTCGGGCATGGTGGTATCGGGGAAATTCCGTAAGAAGTTTAACGTTTCTTCGTACCAGTTAGGATTAGCGCGGATCGTGTTCAAGGCGAATAAAATAACTCCGGAGTTAAAATAATGTTCCGGATTCAGCCCTTTGGAGCTGATCAGATGCGTGACATTCATGATGTTCTGGTCCCAAACCGCGCCCAGATAATAATTACTTAAATCGACCTGCCACAGTTCTTCAAGGTCCATGTTCACCAAAACATCGCAGTCCAGGTAAATAACTCTGTCCGCCGGTATGACGCCGGGCAGCAGCAAGCGATACATGCAGGCCGGCGTCCACACTTCAATCGAGCCCACGCTCGTCATCACCTGGAGCATATTTTCAGGCAACACTACGGGATAAAACTGAATCGTCTGATTGTAGCTGGCGGCTAAATTAATGAGTTTTTGCCGGTTATCCTCGCTCAAAGTCTCGTCGTGCAAAATATGCACATTTACTGAGGATCTCGTATTTTGGAAAACCGACGCCAACACGACACCGGCATGCTCGGTATACTGCCCATCCTTATCCTGGAAAGCCAAAGCTAATTCGATCATCGGATTTATCCTTTCTTCACGTTAGTTGTCTGCACATTATACGTTAGCCGCGGATAAGTGGATAAGGCGTTAAACCTAAGCAATGAACCCAAATTTGCCGCCGCGCTCCGAGGGACAGGCGCTTATTGCCGCGCCCGCCCCGCTTAATCTCCTCCATACTTCTTCCGGTAATGCCCCAGCGCCAGCAGCGGCCAGATATAACGGTAGCTGTGGTAGTGTACGTAAAAATACCCGGGCAGGGCGGCGCCTGTGGGATAAGAGGCGGTCCAGCCGTCCTCGTGCAGCATCGCGATCAGCCTGGCGATTCCTTGGTCGATCTCGGCCGTGGGCCGGTCGTGCGCGGCGATCAGGGCGTCCAGCGCCCAAGCCGTTTGCGAAGGCGTGCTGGCGCGAAGCGGCACATAGCGCTCTTCACGGTCGCTGCGGCAGGATTCGCCCCAGCCGCCGTCCGGATTGCGCACGCTCAACAGCCAGCTTACGCCTTGGGCAACGGCTTCGTGATCCGAAGCCAGGCCGGCGGCCTTCAGCCCCGTAAGCGCGGCCCACGTCCCGTAGATATAGCAGATTCCCCAGCGGCCGTACCATGATCCGTCCGCTTCCTGATGGCGGATCAGCCAGTCGGCGCCGTGGCGGATGAACTCATGGCGGGCGTCCAGCCTTGCGAAATTCCCCAAAAACTCCAGCGTCCTTCCGGTAAGATCCGCTTCCGAAGGATCGATGGCCGCCGCTTTGGCCCCGTCGATGGCGAGCCAGGTGAGCATTTCCTTGTTCGTGTTTTTTTCGAAGGCCGGCCAGCCGCCGTCGTCGTTCTGCATGGAGAGCACCCAGTTGAGCCCGCGGTTCCACGCTTCGAGGCAGGCGGGTTCCCGTCCGGCCAGGCTGTGGATCGCCCGCAGTGCGGCCGTTGAATCATCGACGTCGGGAATGATCGTGTTGGTGTCGGAAAATCCCCAGCCCCCGGGGGCCACGCCGGGATTGTGAATTTGCCAGTCCCCGGCTTTGCGGTGCTGCCGGGAACGAAGATAGGCGGCAGCCTTCCGGATCGCGGCGTGATCCTCGCTTAGCCCGGCTTCCTGCAGGGCGTAAGCGATCAGCGCGGTATCCCAGACGGTGGAAGGGGAGTTTTGGATCGTGATTTCGCCGCCTGTACCGCCCGCGCTGCAGCGCATCGCCGCCAAGCCGTCGACGGCATGCGTGATGAGCGGGTCCCGGCGGTCGTACCCGAGGGCAAGCAGGGCGAACACCATCAGCACCGTGCAGCTGGCATACGTATACAGGCTGCCGTCCGCCTCGATCCGCTCCAGCATGTATTGTTCGGCCTTCTTGACGGCGGCCTGGCGGATACGCTGCGGGGAGCCGATCAGCCGGCCGATCCCCGCTTGGATGTGGGCGAGCAGATCGCGGTTTTCCCGGGAAAGCTCCTCCTCGTCCAAGCCGCGGCCGCCGCCATACAGATCGCTTAAATCCGGAGTATGCGGCGTTTTCAGGGAGAAGTCCCGGTCGGCCATGATCAGCAGCGGAACCAGATGAACCCGCGAATATCCGGAAAAATCAAAAAAACTGACCGGAAAAGACGGCGGCAGGAGCAGAATTTCCAGCGGAATGGAGGACAGGGCCGCGGGCCATTTGCGCTGTCCCGTGGCGGCGAGCAGCGCTTTTGTGAGCAGGCCGCCCGCCATCCCGATCCCTCCGGCGGCTTGAATGTAATTTCTGGCCCGGCGGATCGGCTCGTCCTCCGGCCGGCTGTACCCGGAGAACAGCAAGGCGTAGTACGCTTCCACCGTCGCGGACAAGTTCCCTTCCCGCTCGTCTTCAAACCATCGCCAGCAGCCCTCGGGCTGCTGCGCGGCGAGGACGCGGTCGTGCAGCGAACGGATCAGCTCTTCGCTGCCCGCGCTTAGCGAGCGAAGCAGCACGATCACGCTCACGTCCATGGCCGTTCCGTTTTCGAAGCAATACCGCCAGGTCCCGTCCGGCTGCTGCCGCCGGACCAGTTCATCCGTCAACCGGCCGATTTCCCGGCCGACCCCGCTGATAACATGTCCCATTCCTTGCTCCTCCTTAAAGCCGTTTTCACTCGTAACAGTATATGAAGGGCGAAAAAGGGAAATGAGGGGAGGCGCATCTTTCCTTTACCGCGGGCGGGAAAAATTGTATGGTAAGGGTACTTGGACACGGGAAGGGAAATGAACGATGACAAAAAGACTGTATTTCGAATCTGCGTATCTTACCGAATGGCAAACGCGCGTCAGCCGGACGCTGCAGCGCGGGGACGGGGATTTTGTCGTCCTCGAGGAAAGCGCCTTCTACCCCTATGGGGGCGGGCAGCCGAACGATGAAGGAACGATCCAGGGGATCCCGGTGCTTGACGTGATCAGCGAAAATGACGAGGTGCTGCATAAAGTGGAGCGCTTGCCTGACGATACGGCCGTGAACTGTACGGTGAACTGGGAGCGCCGGTTTGACCACATGCAGCAGCACAGCGGCCAGCATCTGCTGTCCGCCGTCTGCCGCGAGCTTTACGGGGCGATGACGGTCAGCTTCCACCTGGGGGCCGACTACTGCACAATCGACGTGGAGCGCCCCGAGCTCACACCGGAACAATTAGCCGCCATCGAGCTGGCCGCGAACCGCCATATTTATCTGAACCACGAGATCGCCAGCTATTTCGTGACCGGGGAGGAGGCGGCCAAGCTGCCTTTGGTGAAGCGTCCGAAGGTGACGGAGAACATCCGCGTCGTCGAGATGAAGGACGTGGAATACAACGGCTGCGGGGGAACGCATGTCTCCTCGACGGGCGAAATCGGAATGATCAAGCTGTTAAAGGCCGAAAAGCAGAAGGGCAACACCCGGGTCTACTTCAAATGCGGTTATCGGGCCTTGGCCGAATTCAACGAAAACCAGCGGATTTTGGGGCTGCTGACCGGCAAACTGAAAACGAGCCGGGAAGGGCTCGCCGAGCGGATCGAAAAATGGGAGCAGGAGCAAAAGCAGCTGCAGCAGGAATTGGCCAACGTGAGGGCCGTTAATGACGAATACTTGGCGCGGGAGTTGCTGTCGCGGCGGGAGGACGGGATCGTGGCCCATGTTTTTGCGGACAAGCCTTTGAAGGATCTGCAAAGCCTGGCGGCCAAGCTGACGGCGGACTTAGACGCAGACGCGCTCGTGCTGCTTGCGACCATGGCCGGCAACAAAGCGGTGATGGCTCATAACGGGGAAGCGGCGGTTTCCTGCGGCGCGTTTTTCAAAGAGCATCTGCCGGCTTTTAACGGCAAGGGCGGCGGCAGCGATAAGCAGGCGCAGGCCGGGTTCGAATCTTGGGAGGAAACGCAAGCTTTCTTGGAATTCGCCAAACGGACGTTAGCTTCCTAAGTCTAACGTTCGTCCGTATGGATTTTCCCGAACGAGCCGGATAAAAGCCTCCGCCGCCGGAGACAACGGCTCGTTTTTGCGCATGCAGACGGAAAAAATATTTTGCGGCTCAGGTCCATCCACGAACACGCGGGACAATCGGCCGCGTTCCACCTGCTCCCTGACGACCAGCGACGACACAAAGCTGGCTCCGTACCCGGCGATCACGGCTTGCACGGTTTCGTTCAGCCCGTTGAACTGCAGGGCGATCCGCGGCGCGGGGGCGTTAAACGTCCGGCACAAGGCCAAAAAGCGCTCCCGTGTGGAGCTGCCCGTCTCCCGCATGACAAAAGGCTCCCTGACCATTTCCGCCAGGCTGACCTGCCGGCCCGCGTACCGGTGATCCGGGGCGACGACGAACCACAGCTCGTCCCGGAACAGCTCCTCCGAACGGATCGTCTCCGGATATTCCTCGGCCAATCCGCCGTAAAACGCCAGATCCACCTCCACCAATGGCTTCAAAAGGAAGAGGCCACCCCTTCCGGACAAAGGAGCTGAACAGCCATGGATATTTTGAATCCGGCGTTTGATTATGACAAGTATGGTCACGAGTACTCCGGGTACCGGCGGACGGACCCGCGGATTGCGGAGTACGTGCACCGGGCCCTGGGGGACGCCAAAACCGTCCTGAACGTAGGAGCCGGGGCGGGCTCATACGAGCCGGCGGACCGGTATGTCGTTGCCGTGGAGCCTTCCCGCGTCATGCGCGAGCAGCGGCTGGCCCGGGGGAAAGCTCCGGCGGTGATCGGCCGGGCGGATTCGCTGCCGTTTGACGATCAAGCCTTCGATGCCTCCATGGCGATGGTCACCGTCCACCACTGGCCCGATATCCGCCGGGGCCTCGCGGAGCTGCGGCGGGTGACGCGGGACACGGCGGTTGTGATGACCTTTGATCCCGCCGCGATGGAGGGGATTTGGCTGGCGCATTATTTTCCCGAACTGATCGAAATCGAACGAATCCGGATGCCCGCGCTGGACTTCATTGCCGAGGCTTTGGGGGGAGACTGCGAAATCGTGCCGGTCCCGATCCCGTTTGACTGCATTGACGGTTTTCAGGAAGCTTTTTACGGGCGCCCTGAAGCTTTTTTGGTGAAAGAGGTGCGGGCGGCCCAGTCGGCCTGGGGATTCCTGCCGGAAGGGGGGGGGGAGAGAAGCTGGTCCAACGGCTGGCCGACGACCTTCGCTCCGGCGAATGGGACCGGCGGTTCGCGGCTTACCGCCAGACGCCTTTTCATACCTGCGCGTTAAGATTGGTCGTGGCGGATGTGCGCGGCCGGGTGTAGAAGCGGGAAATTTAATGGATGCCAGGCGCGATGCCGCCGTTATGAAGCGTTATGAAGGCGCGGAAGAACGGCGGTTTTTTGCGGTTTCCTGCGGCTATATTTTTTAACGTAATTTTACATATTTGACTTTAGATTGATGTTACGATAACGCTCTGTTGACACCCAAGCCTTACACTGGCAAAGGAATTATCCTGTACGACAAACTTCATTAGCAAAAAAGGAGGCATCCTCCATGAGCGAACTGGACAATCCGCTCAGTCTGCCGGGAAGCGGCCCATCCGCCGCGTTAACCGGATCCAAGACCCGCGTTGCCGGCCGGACCGCTTCGATAAAAAGGCAAAAGCTCCGCGAGAATACGCTCGCCTATGCATTTTTGGCCCCGTCGCTGCTGTTGTTCGGCGTTTTTTTGTTCTATCCGCTGCTGAAGTCGGTTTACTTAAGCTTGCACAGCACCGATCCGACCGGCCGCGTCGCCGCGTTCGTCGGCATGGACAATTTCGCCGGCCTGTTCTCCTCCGGTTTGTTCGTGAACGGAATGAAGGTCACCGCGCTGTTCGCTTTGCTGACGGTGCCGGCGGGGATGCTGCTCGCCCTCGCGCTCGCGGCGCTGACGCATTCGCGGCTGCCCGGCAAACGGTTGTTTCAATTTGCTTTTTCGCTGCCTTTGGTATTGTCCGTCGGCTCGGCCGCGGTCATTTGGAAGTTTCTGTTCCACCCGACGCTTGGAATGCTGAACTATTTGCTGGGACTTGCCGGCGTCTCCCCGGTGCAGTGGCTGGTCAGCCCCGATTGGGCGCTGGTATCCATAGCGCTGATGACCGTGTGGATGAATCTCGGCTTCAATTACATCATTTTGTCCAGCGGCATGCAGGGCATCCCGGACGAACTGTACGAAAGCGCCACGATCGACGGAGCCGGACCGATTGGCGTGTTTCGCAAAATAACGCTGCCGCTGCTGTCGCCAACGCTGTTTTTCCTGCTGGTCGTGTCGATCATCAGCGCGTTCCAGTCGTTTGGGCAGATCAATATTTTGACCATGGGCGGGCCGATGAACCGCACGAACGTGTTCGTCTATACCATTTACCAGGAGGCGTTCGTAAATTTCCGGTTCGGCACCGGAAGCGCCCAGGCGCTGCTGCTGTTCCTCGTCATCATGCTGCTGACCTTGATTCAGTTTAAGTGGGTGGAAAGGAAAGTGCATTATCAATGACCAAACTTACCGCAGGCCGGGCCGCCGTTACGCTGCTGCTCGCCGTTACGGCCGTGCTTGTGCTGTACCCCGTCGTCTACAGCTTTTTTATGGCGGTGATGACGCCGGAGGAAGCAAGCATGTATCCGCCGCGCATCGTGCCGCACTCGCTGAATTTGGCCAATTTCATCGAGGTGTTCGGCATTGTGCCGATCGCCGCTTTTATCGGGAACACGTTCCTTGTGTCCGGCGTCGTTATGGCCGGGCAGCTGATGACGTCCAGTCTGGCCGCCTACGCTTTTGCCAACATGCGCTTTAAGGGCAAAGGCCTGATGTTTGGCCTGTTCATGGCGACGATGATGGTCCCGTGGGAAGTGACGATGATCCCGAATTACCTGACCGTGCGCAGCCTGAATTGGCTCGACAGCTATCAGGGCTTGATCGTGCCTTTTTTGGCCACGGCGTTTGGCACGTTTATGCTGCGCCAGTTTTTCCTGCAGCTGCCGAAAGAATTGTTCGAGGCGGCGAAAATCGACGGATGCGGGCATCTCCGCTACTTCCTGTTCCATGTGCTGCCGCTGTCGCGGCCGGCGCTGGGGACACTGGCGGTGTACTCCTTTTTGAACATGTACAATGCTTATCTATGGCCGCTTCTCATTACGAACAGCAAACCGATGCGCACGGTACAGATCGGCATTTCGATGCTGGAGTTTCAGGAGACGACCTCCTGGAATCTCGTGTTCGCGGGGATCGTGCTGGCGATTTTGCCTTCCCTGCTGCTGCTCGTGTTCGGGCTGAAGCAGCTGGTCCGCGGAATGGCGGCGGGAGCGCTGAAGGGCTGACCGGTGAAAGGATATGCCGTGTGGCCGGTCGTTGTCAACTGCCGCTGGCAGATGATGAATATAAACAAGGGAGAGATTCGTATCATGAAAAGGTTTCGCCACAAAAACAGCATGCTGCTGCTGATCGCCGCCTTATTCGTCGTCCTGGCCGGCTGCGGCGGAAATTCGCACGGAGCCGCGAACGGCGCTGCCGACCAGACGGGCGGGGGGACGAACGCCCGCAGCGAAGACACCGCCAGCGCCAGCGGCAACGCCAAAAAACCGGTGCACATCACCTGGTGGCATTCGATGTCCGGCGCCGGGGAGAAAGCGATTAACGAGCTTGTATCCGATTTTAACGCCAGCCAATCCGACATCGAGGTGGAAGCGGTGTTCCAGGGGAAATACGACGAAAGTTTGAACAAGCTCAAAGCATCGCTCGGTTCAAACAGCGGGCCGGATTTGATCCAGGTGTACGAAATCGGCAGCAAATTCATGATCGACTCCAAGGCGATCACGCCGGTCCAGCAGTTCATCGATGCGGACGGATACGATGTGTCCCAACTGGAGCCGAACATCATCCGTTATTACACGATTGACGGTAAGCTGAACGCGATGCCATTCAATACGTCCAACCCGATTCTCTACTACAACAAGGACGCTTTCAAAGCGGCGGGACTCGACCCGGAAAATCCGCCGAAAACGTTTGAAGAATATGAAGCGGCGGCCAAGGCGCTGAGTAAAGACGGCAAACCGGGCGCGGCGATTGCGATTTACGGTTGGTTTATGGAGCAGCTGTTCGCCAATCAGAACGCCGAGTACGTGAATAACGGCAACGGCCGGGAAGGAGCGGCCACCGAGTCGCTGCTCGCCTCCGAAGCCGGCGTGCAAACGCTGGAATGGTGGAAAAAGATGGTCGACGAAAAGGTTGTCGCCAATCTGGGCCGTAAAACCGAGGACACGAACGCCGCCTTCGCCGCCGGCCAGGTCGCCATGACGCTGGATTCGACCGCTTCCCTGCGCAACATCGTAGAGATGGTCGGCGACAAATTCGAAGTGGGCACCGGTTTCCTGCCAAGACCGGCCAGCGCCAAGGAAGGCGGCGTGATCGTGGGCGGAGCCAGCTTGTACATCATGAACAACAAGCCGGAAGAACAGCAAAAAGCCGCCTGGGAGTTTATCAAATACGTGGCTTCGCCGGAAGCGCAGGCGAAATGGAGCGTAAACACGGGCTACTTCCCGATCACTAAAGCGGCCTACGACCAGCAGGTGCTAAAGGACAACATGGCGAAATATCCGCAGTTCCAGACGGCCGTCGACCAGCTTCACGCATCGGCAGCGTCAACCGCGACTTCCGGCGCCGTGATGGGCGTATTCCCGGAGGCGCGCCAAATCGTGGAAGGCGCGATCGAAGAAGCGCTGAACGGGCAAAAAGCGCCGCAGCAGGCGCTGGAAGACGCCGCCAAGCAAATTACCGATAAGATCGGTCAATACAACGCGACTGTGAAATAAATCCGAATTTGAAGCGGAAAATAAGGAGGAAGCCGGGCGACCCATGCCCGGCTTTTTCAATCGTGGGGAAAATTTTTAATGTTTGGATGCAGTTGCAGGAAATGCGATTAAAACATGCTAACCCGCTTTTTCGTAGAAATCTAGTTGTACGGTTTGCAATTACCGTTCGAGCCGGAGCTTCCGACGTGAATATGAATGTGAATGTGAATGGACCCCAATACCTGCGACTGGCTACCGTTAGGCTAACGGACTAGCCTCGCCTATGAGCCGCCCTAACCTCTCCAGAGCCGTGTACGAGCCGATGCAGTCCTCATCAGCAGCTATGAATGAGCCGATTCATGCTACCCCAGCAGCTATGAATAGGCCGATTCTGGCACTCCAGCCGCCACGTATGCCGCCGCACTCACCCGCGCCCATGGCGCAGAAGTGTGAATTTCGGCTTTTCGTACAGCTTGATGCGTACCCATATCGTGTTGATCAGGAGCAGGATGCCGGAGATGATGAACAGGCCCTCGATGCCGATAAAGCCGGCGAGGAAGCCGCCGATCAGCGAGCCCAGCATGTTGCCGAGGGCGAGCGTGCTGCTGTTGAAGCCGAACGCCCGGCTTTCCATCCCGTCGGGGGTGTAAAAGCGGATCAACGCGTTGACGCTCGGCAGCAATCCGCCCATAAAGACCCCCATCAGAAACCGGATGACGATAAGCTGCCAAACGGTATGGACAAACGCTTGCGGAATCAGCGTGGCCGCCGCCCCGATCAGGCAGTACGTCAGGATGCGATGGGCTCCGACCTTGTCGCTGACCCGGCCGAGCAGCGGCGAGGTGGCCATGTTGGAAATGCCGGTGACCGCGCTGACGAATCCGGCCCAGAACGAAACATTGGCCGCCGCCCCGTGCAGCTTCTCCACGTATAGCGGCAGCAGCGACATCGGGCTCAGCATGGCGAATTGCAACAGAAAGGTTACGGCGAACAACGCCGTCAACTGCGGCGTTTTGTTGAGCTCCAGGAACCCTTGCAGCACGGAGGGCTGCGGGGTATGGGCCGCTTCCTCGCGGTCGAAGTTTTCTTTCACGAACACGAGCGCAAGGACCGTGCCGATAAACATTAACACCCCGGTTATGTAAAAGATCGGGCGAAAGCCGATATACTCGGCCATTAGGCCGCCGATGAGCGGCCCCAGAATCGTGCCGGCGACGTTGCCGGATTGGATCGTGCCCATGGCGAAGCCCATTCGTTCCTTCGGCGCTGTGCCGGAGATGAGCGAAACCGAAGCGGGATTGAACCCGGAGATCGTCCCGTTGAGCAGCCGCAGCGCCAGCAGATGCCATGGCTGGGTCGCAAAGCCCATCAAGGTGATCACGATGGCCATGCCGAACCCTGAGCGAAGCAGCATGATTTTGCGCCCGTATTTATCGGAAAGCTTGCCCCAAATCGGCTGAAAAATAAATGACGTCGCAAAGTTGGCGGCGAAAATCGTCCCCGCCCACAGGCCGATGGCGTGCTCGCCTTGCACATGCAAATCCCTGGCCAAATACAGCGAGAGGAACGGCGTAATCATCGTCATCCCGGCATTGACCAAAAACGCTCCAAACCAAAGCACGATGAGATTGACTTTCCACGTCTTCAAAGTGCTTTCACTTCCTTTCCGCGCATCTGGTTGCAAACGACAAACTTCAAGAGCTATATAAGTGGAACTATTGATTGTCCGGATCGGGGCAGCCGTGTGAAATGTTCTTACGATCGCTGTTGTTCGCGGATTTCTGTAATTTAACTAAATTCAGATACGGTAGAAATCCGCTCACAAAGGCGACCAAGCATATGCTTCCGATGCAGCTTTCTTACAGAAAGCTTTGAGTTTCTTCAGAATCATTTCACACTCTTGCCTACTTCCGCATCTCTATAGTTCAACTTATATAGTTCAAAAAGTCCGTTTTTGATCACGTCTTCTAAGTATATCACAAGTAAGCCGGCGTAGTTTGCGGGCGGCTTCATCGCATTTTCATGCGATTGTCATGCGATCGTCATCCGATTTGCCGTTGTGACAGTTGTTACTTACTTTTAAAAAGGGCATAATGTAAATTAGAATGTTTATAGAGGAAGTGTGCTGAAAACTTGACTTTTTGAACATCGCTTAGAATGTAAGTCCTAATGGCCTAACTGCATTTAGAATTGCTTTTATAGCGTATTGGAGGCGTGTTGGTTGGTTTATAACGATCGTTTGATCCGGGCCTTGAGAAGCCAGGAGGTAGATCGTCTTCCTGTTTGGTACATGCGCCAGGCGGGCAGATATGATCCCGATTACCGAAAAATCAAAGAAAAATACAGCTTGCTGGAAATTTGCCGGCAGCCCGAGCTCGCGGCGGAAGTCACCCTGATGCCGGTCCGCAAGCTTGGGGTGGACGCGGCCATTTTGTATTCCGACATCATGAATCCGGTTGCTTCGCTGGGCGTCGAATTCGACATCGTCAAAAATATCGGACCGGTCATCGAGCAGCCGATCCGCACGGCGGCGGATATCGATCGTCTGAAGCTGATCGAGGTGGAAAAGGACTTGTCCCATATTCTGGAAACAATCTCCATCCTCGACCGGGAGCTGGACGTGCCGCTCATTACGTTTGCCGGCGCGCCGTTTACGATCGCCAGCTATTTGATCGAAGGCAGCCCGTCCAAAAGCTATATCCGCACCAAAGCGATGATGTACGGCGAACCGGAGCTTTGGTTTAGGCTCATGGACAAGTTGGGCGATATGGTTATCGCCTATTTGCGGGCCCATGTGCGAAGCGGCGGCAAAGCGTTTCAACTGTTCGACAGCTGGGTCGGGGCGCTGGCGCCGAAAGATTTTCAGAAGTATGTGCTGCCGACGGTCACTCGTATTTTTGCCGAACTTCGGGATTTGGATGTACCGAAAATTTATTTCCCTGGAGTAAGCTCGGGCGAGCTGCTGCCGACGTTGACCTGCCTCGCGGCGGATTGCATCGGCTTGGACTGGCGCGTGTCGATTTCGGAAGGCCGGCGCCGCACGGGCGGGAAGTTTGCCGTTCAGGGCAATCTGGACCCGTACGTGCTGACCGCGCCGATGGACGTCATCAAGCAGCAGGCCAAGGAAATTATCGACGACGGCATTAAAGCCCCCGGGTTCGTATTTAATCTCGGCCACGGCCTGTTTCCGGAAGCTTCGATCGACAAGCTGCGGGAGCTGACCGAATTTGTGCATGCCTACTCGGCCGAAGCGATCGCCAGCCGGGCGGTGCCGCGGACTTAGGCAGACGGCGCGGACGGCGTAATTTACTTTATTTTGAAATAATAATGGATCAGAGGTGACCCCATAATCGTGAAAACAAAAATCGGTGTTTTGGTGATGTCTTACGGCACGCCGGAGAGTATGGACCAAGTAGAGGCTTATTATACGCACATTCGGCGCGGCCATCCGCCAACCGCGGAGCAGCTCGCCGAACTCGTCGGCCGCTATGAGGCGATCGTCGGAGGCGTTTTTCCGCTGCGCGCCAACACGGACAAACAGGTCGCCGCGCTGCAGGAAACGTTAAACCGCCTGAACGCGGGCGCGGACCGGGAATTTGTTTGCTATCAGGGACTGAAGCATGCGCGGCCGTTCATCGAGGACGGCGTGGCCGAGATGGCCAAAGACGGGATCAAGGACGCCGTCGGCATCGTTCTGGCCCCCCATTACTCCGTGATGAGCATCGGCGGCTACATCAAACGGGCCGAAGCGAAAGCCCAGGAATCCGGGATCCGCATGAGCTTCGTACATAGCTACCATCTGCATCCGAAGCTGATCGAAGCTTTTGCCGCTCGGGTGTCCCGCAAGCTGGACCAGTTCGAGGAAGCCGGTGCCAAGCGGAACGAGGTGAAGGTGCTGTTCAGCGCCCACAGCCTGCCGGAGAAAATTTTGGAGATGGGCGATCCGTACCGCGACCAACTGATGGAAACGTCGCAAGCCGTTGCGGACAAAGCCGGGGTGAGCAACTGGCAATTCACCTGGCAAAGCGCGGGGCGGACGGCCGATCCATGGCTCGGTCCGGATATTCTGGACACTTTGAAGGACTTGAGCCCGGAGGTGGAGGACGTGCTGGTGGCTCCCGTCGGATTCGTGTCCGACCATTTGGAGGTGCTATACGACCTTGACATTGAGGCCAAAACGATCGCCAAGGAGCTGGATATGCGGCTGGAACGGATCGAATCGCTGAACACCGAACCGCTGTATATGGAGGCGTTAAGCGACGTCATTATGAATACATGGGAAAAGAGATGAGAACGATGAGCGAATCTTCCCGCAAGGTTGTCGTTATTGGCGGAGGATTGACCGGACTCAGCGCGGCTTTTTACATCCGCAAATTTTATGGGGAAAAAGGTGTTGAACCGCAAATCACGCTGCTCGAAAAAGGAAAAACGATGGGCGGCAAAATCGAAACCCTGGAGCAAGACGAGTTTGTGATCGAAAAAGGTCCTGACTCCTTCCTGGCCCGCAAAACGGCGATGATCGAGCTGGCGCGGGAATTGGGGCTGGAGCAGGAACTGGTGCAAATGAATCCGAACGCGAAAAAAACGTATATCGTCAGCGGCGGCCGCCTGCATCCGATGCCGTCCGGCCTGGTGCTCGGCATTCCTACCGAGCTGGAGCCTTTCCTCGCAACCGGCCTCGTGTCCTGGAACGGCAAAATGCGGGCGATGCTCGACCTGGTCACCCCGCCGCGCATGAGCGAGGAGGACGAATCGCTGGGGGCCTTTATCGAACGGCGGCTCGGCGCCGAGGTGCTGCAAAATATCACCGAGCCGCTGCTGGCCGGCATCTATGCGGGCGACACCTACAAGCTCAGCCTGCAGTCGACCTTCCCGCAGTTCGGCGAGGTGGAGCGGGCCTACGGCAGCTTGATCAAAGGCATGATGAGCGGGAAAAAGCCGGTCGAGACCCACACCGGAACGAAACGCAGCGCCTTCCTGACGTTCCGCAAAGGCTTAAAAACGCTCGTGGAAGGCCTGGTGAAGGGACTTTCCGGCGTGGATCAGCGGCTGGAAAGCGAAGTGGCGGAAATCCGGCGTTTGGGTGAAAGCCGCTACGAGGTCGTTTTGGCTTCCGGCGAAAAGCTGGCGGCGGACGACGTCATCGTGACCGTGCCGGCTTTTGCCGCGGCCGACCTGCTTAGACCGCACGTCGACGTTGCCGCGCTCGATGCGGTCAATTACGTCTCCGTGGCGAACGTCGTGCTTGCCTTTGAAAGGGAGGACGTGACCGGCAGCTTCGACGGCTCGGGGTTCCTCGTGCCGCGCAAGGAAGGCCTGAACATCACGGCCTGCACCTGGACCGGGATCAAGTGGCTGCATACGAGCCCGGAGGATAAGATGCTGCTCCGCTGCTACGTGGGCCGATCCGGAGACGAGGACAAAGTGTTCCTGTCCGATGAGGAGATCACCGCGCTGGTGCTGCGCGATTTGCAAAAGCTGATGGGCGTGACGGCCCGGCCGCTGTTCGCGGAAATTACCCGCCTGCCGAAATCGATGCCGCAGTATCCGGTGGGCCATTTGCAAAGCATCGCCGCTTTCCGGAAAGGGCTTGAGGCCGCGCTGCCGAACGTTTATGCGACCGGGGCTGCGTTCGAAGGCGTAGGTCTGCCCGATTGCATCAAGCAGGCCAAACAGCTGGCGCAGCGGATGGCTGAGAAATTGACGGTTCCTCAGGCCTAAGGAAAGTTCCCCCTGCGGGGGAATTTGCGACCCCTTGCCTATAAAATAGGCGAGGGGTTCTATTTATTTTCCGATCCCTGATATAATAAAATTATACGGTCAAATACAGCGTTAAAAGGAGTCTGTAATGTACCCGCCAAGATCGGAAAAACGCAAGCAACGAAAACAAGAAAAACAACACCGGCAAAACCGCTTGTGGGTGTTGATCAATTTGACTCTCATCTCGTTGATCATCGTGCTCGGGACTTATTTCTATTTGGAAGAACGCACGCGGCAGGACAGTGCCGGGAACGGCGCGGAACAAACGGGCGGCGATCCGAACATCGCTCTGGGAAATCAGGGAGATCATGAAACGCCGAATGTCTCTCCGGCACAGGAGGGAACCGGTGAAGATTCCGCTAAGGCGGATAACGGTTCTTCGCCCGGGAACGGGAACGCCGGGGCAGGAGACGCTGCTGCGGATGACGGAGCACCCTTGAACCCGGACGAATCCAGCTTGGAAGAGACACCAAATACCGACGGCGACAAGACGGAGAGCGGAGAGGAACTGCTGATCCATTTTGCGGGCGATACGATTTTTTCGGGCAAGGTGGAGGAAAAGCTCGAGCAAGCCGGCTATGATTATCCTTATAAGTTTGTTCAGGATTTGTTTCAAAACGATGATCTCAGCGTGCTGAACCTGGAAACGCCGGTCACGGCGGGCGGCGAAGCGGCCGAAAACAAAACGTTTGTGTTCAAATCGCCGCCCAAAGCGCTGGGCCCGATGGCCGCTGCCGGCGTCGACGCGGTGAACCTGGCCAACAACCATGTATTGGACCAAGGCGTCCCCGGTCTTAAAGATACGTTAAAGAATTTGCGGAAGAACGGAATTTTATATGTGGGTGCGGGCGAAAACAGTAAGGAAGCGTACGCGCCGGTTTACGTCGAACGCAAAGGCGTTAAAATCGCTTTGTTCGGCTTCAGCCGCGTCATCCCGGAGTATGAGTGGACCGCCTTGAAGAAGCACCCGGGCGTGGCGGCCGTATATGATCCCGAACCGGCGCTTGCGGCGATCCGCGAGGCGCGCAAACAGGCCGATCTGGTGCTGGTGGTGGCTCATTGGGGCAAGGAGCGTGTGACCGAACTCGAAGACCATCAGCAGGAATTGGCCCACGCGTTTATCGACGCCGGAGCCGATTTGGTGGTCGGCGGCCATCCGCATGTGATGCAAGGTTTGGAGAAATACAAGGGGAAATGGATTGCCTACAGTACGGGCAACTTTATTTTTACGAGATCGCTGGATCAGAAAACTTGGGATACCGCCGTATTTGCGGCAAAATGCACGCGTGAAGGGGACTGCAGGCTGCAGCTTGTCCCGTACCGCACGGAGCTGGGGCAGCCGGTGCCGATGACGGCGGAGGACGGGAAGAAGCTGCTGGAAGAAGTGAAGAGCTTATCGCCCGGCGTAACCATCAATGAGAAGGGCGAGGTGTCCGCCTCGGGGTGATCGGTGATCGGCGAGCAAACGAATGGAACATGAGTGCGAACGTCTATGGCTGCAGGGAGGCGATAAGCTTGCGTAATCAATGTGTAGCCCATCGGGGATTCTCCGGCATTGCGCCGGAAAATACGATGGCCGCGGTCAAGCTGGCGATGGAGCAGCCCGAAGTCCACTGGATCGAGGTCGACGTTCAGCTCTCCAAAGACGGCGTTCCGCTGCTGATTCATGATTTTACGCTCAACCGGACGACGAGCGGAAGCGGTCCGGTCAAGGACAAAACCTGGGCCGAGCTGCAGGAGCTCGATGCCGGCAGCTGGAAATCGCAAGCTTACGCGGGCGAGCGGTTGCTCAGTCTAAGCGAGTTCCTGGACGCGATCGCCGGCCGCCTGCGGGCTAATATCGAAATCAAAACGGAAGGAAATCGCTACCCCGGCCTGGAGGAAAAAGTGATTTCCGCCGTCAAGCGGCGGCATATGGAGCAGGAGGTTGTGCTTACCTCCTTCGAACCTCGCGTGCTGGCGAAAATCAGAGAAATCGGCCGCGGCATCCGCACCGGTCTGATCATCGACCATTATCCGAAAGACCTGCTGCTTCGGCTGCAGCTTCTGCGCTGCAATTTCCTGTCCATCCATTACCGCGCCTTAACGGCGGAGCTTGCGGACAAGGCGTCAAAGCGCGGGATCGAGGTGATGGCCTGGACGATGGACGAGGTGCGGCTGCTGCGGAAGGTTGCAGCGCTTCACCCCGGTATCCTGCTGTGCACGAACCGTCCGGATGTTTGGCGTACGGCTATTTTAAATTGGAGGAAATGCCATGATGAACAAATTGATCGCTAACGTATTTTGCGTCGGCCGGAATTACCGGGCGCACGCGGAGGAACTGGGCAACGACGTCCCGGCCGAGCCGATGATTTTCCTGAAGCCGTCCCATGCCGTAACCGTGATGGACGGGAGCGGAATCGCGCTGCCGGCAGACCGGGGAGAAGTGCATTACGAAGCTGAACTCGTACTGCGGATCGGCCGCGGCTATGAGCCGGGCATAACGGTCGACGAGCTGGTGGACGTGATGGCGTTCGGCATCGATTTTACGCTGCGGGACGTGCAAAGCGAACTTAAGAAGAAAGGCCATCCCTGGACGGCGGCGAAAGGGTTCCTCCATTCCGCGCCGCTCACGCCTTACATCGCCTTCCCCGGAGCCGCCGAAACCGCGCAGGAGGACTTCGTGCTGCGCAAAAACGGGGAAATCGTGCAGCGCGGCAACATCAGCCGGATGATTTTTTCTTTGCAGCAGATCGTGGATTACATCGCCGAACATTACGGGCTGGGTGCAGGGGACCTTATTTTTACGGGAACGCCCGAAGGAGTGGGGCCTGCCTGTCAGGGGGACAAGCTGGAACTGGCGTACGGTTCGCGGACGCTCGGCAGCTGCGTGATTGAAACCGGCCCGTCGGCAACATGATGATGATGGATTGGATCGTAGGGGCGCTATGCGCCCTGCTTGTGTCTGGGGCGGCTTACCTGAAACGTTCGTTGTCCCTGTCGGGGATGGTTGCGGCTGCGGTGATGGGGACGGTGTATTACGGCGCGGGCAGCCTGTTTTGGTTTGGCCTGCTGTTGCTGTTTTTCATTAGCTCGTCCGTGCTGTCTCATTATCGCGGCGACCGCAAGGAGGAATTGGAGCGCTCCTACGCCAAAAGCGGGCGCCGGGACGCCGGGCAGGTGCTGGCGAACGGCGGGCTCGGCATGCTGGCTTGCCTGGGCAACTGGATTTGGCCGGACCCGGGCTGGGGCTGTTTTTTTGTCGGCACGATGGCCGCGGTCACCGCGGACACCTGGGCGACCGAACTGGGCGGCCTTAGCCGGACAGCGCCGAGCTCCATTGTGACCGGACGGCGAATCCCTCCGGGAACGTCGGGCGGCGTGACCTTGCTCGGCAGCGCTGCGGCGCTGGCCGGGGCCGTCTTCATCGGCGGTGGGGCCTGGCTGCTGCTTGCCTGGACGGGGGATGCGGCGGGCGGCGAGCCCGCTGGCACTGGCACTGGCACCGGCGCATTTGGGCTTGTGCGCTGGGCGCTGATCGGCGGCCTGTCCGGTTTGTTCGGCGCGTTTGCCGACTCCTGGCTTGGGGCGACGGTGCAGTGGATGCACCGCTGCAGCGTTTGCGGCAAAGAGGTGGAGGTCGCTTCCCACTGCGGCCGGGAGACCGTGCCGGTGCGCGGCTTCCGCTGGATGAACAACGATGCGGTGAATCTGCTCAGTTCCCTGGCCGCCGGCGGGCTGGCCCTAGGAATCGGGATGATACTATAAATTGCGTGTTCAAAAAAGTCGGCTTTTCAGCATCGAAGCGTATGCTTTCGATGTGCGTTTTTTCTAAACGCTGTAGGTCGGATGAAGCTAGGGACGAAAGGAGCGGAGCGTACGTTTTGGGTACGTGAGCACCTGAAATGTTTCCGAAGGAAACATGCTTCGAAAGCATAAGCTTGGCCCGGCTGAATTCAAGATTCGATGCCGAATACGCTCCATGGTCTTGCTTCGTGATCAAAAGCTGACTTTTTGAACGACATCTAAATATAAAGTAGGGATCAGGCATGAATATACTAACCGTCGAACATATCACGAAAACCTATGGAGAAAAAGTGCTGTTTCAGGACGTCTCCTTCGGCATGGAGGAAAACGACAAAATCGGCGTCATCGGCGTCAACGGTACGGGCAAATCGACGTTTCTGCGGGTGATTGCCGGGCTGGAAGCGGCCGATGACGGACGTATTGCCATAAACCGGGATGTACGGGTGAATTTCCTCGCGCAAAACCCGCAATACGATCCGGAAATTTCTGTCCTGCGCGGGGTGTTTCAAGGCGGGGGGCCCGAGCTGCAGGTGGTGTCCGCTTATATGGAAGCCGAGGAAGCGCTGGAGCAAAGCCCGGAGGATGCCGCCCGGCAGGCGGAGCTTACGCGGCTGGCCCAGGAGATGGACCGGCTGCAGGCCTGGACGCTGGTCAGCGACGCCAAAAGCGTGTTGTCCAAGCTGGGGATCGGCGATTTTGGCCAAAAGATGGGCAGCTTGTCCGGCGGGCAGCGGAAACGGGTGGCGCTTGCCTCCGCGCTGATCGTCCCGTCCGAGCTGCTCATTATGGACGAACCGACGAACCATATCGACAACGATTCCGTGGCCTGGCTGGAAACTTATTTGCAGAAACGGCGCGGGGCGCTGCTGCTCATTACCCATGACCGCTATTTTCTCGACCGGGTCTGCAACGTCATGCTGGAGCTCGATCACGGGCGCCTGTTCCGCTACGAGGCGAATTACAGCCGGTTCTTGGAGCTGAAAAGCGAACGCGAGGAACGGGAAGCCGCATCCGAGCAGAAGCGGCAAAATTTGCTGCGCACCGAGCTGGCCTGGATTCGGCGGGGGGCGAAGGCCCGCTCGACGAAGCAAAAGGCGCGGATCGAACGGTTTGAGCAACTGCAGGCGGCGAAAACCGAATACAAAAGCGATGCGCTTGATATTTCGGTCGCCTCTACGCGCCTCGGGCGCAAAATCGTGGAGATTCACGGGATCCGCAAATCGGCGGGGGAACGGCTGCTGATCGGCGATTTGACCTATACGGCGGTGCCCGGAGACCGCGTCGGCATCGTTGGTCCCAACGGCAGCGGCAAATCGACGCTGCTGAACATGATCGCCGGGCGGATCGAGCCGGATCAGGGAGAAATCGTGATCGGCCAAACGGTCAAGCTGGGGTATTTCACCCAGGAGCACCAGGAGATGGACGGCAAACAGCGGGTGATCGAATATATCAAGGAAGCTGCGGAGGTCGTCGCCACGGCCGACGGGACGCGGATTACCGCGGCGCAGATGCTCGAGCGGTTTCTGTTTCCGCCGGACATGCAGTGGACGCCGATATCCAAGCTGTCGGGCGGCGAGAAACGGCGTTTGTATTTGCTGCGCGTGCTGATGGGCGCGCCGAACGTGCTGCTCCTCGACGAGCCCACAAATGATCTCGATATTCAGACCCTGACCGTGCTGGAGGCGTATTTGGACGAGTTCCCGGGCGCCGTATTCGTCGTCTCCCATGACCGTTATTTTCTTGACCGGACCGTCGATAAAATTATGGCGTTCGAAGGCGGCGGCGTGGTGGCCGTGCATGTCGGGGACTACAGCGACTATGAGGAGCGGCTGCGGGCAAGCGGCGGCGGATTAAGCAAGACCGCAGCTGGCGGCGGAGCGGGCAAGCCGGGATCCGGTGCCGGAGCGGGCAAGCCGGCGGCCGGCGGGGCGAAAGCTTCCGCAGGGAGCGGTTCGTCCGGTCCATCGGGATCGGGAACCGGCCATTCGGACGCGGCAGCGGGAACAGACGCCTCGAACAACCGCGGCGCTTCCCGCGGCGACAAGCTGAAATTCAGCTATAATGAACAGCGGGAATTTGAAACGATCGAGGCGACGATCGAAGCGGCCGAGCAGCGCCTGGCGGATATTGCCGGGGAAATGGAAGCGGCGGCGAGCGACGCTGCCCGGCTGCAGGAGCTGATGAAGCAGCAGGAGGAAGCTGAAGCGGAGCTGGAACGCCTTATGGAGCGCTGGACGTATTTGAACGAACTGGCCGAAAAAATCGCAGCCCAGCGCAATTCATAAAGCGGATGGCTTCACGTCTGGTTGCGGAATGCACACAGCTTAGGATAACGCTAAAAATGCGCTATTCCAGGACTTGAGCGCCCAAAAGATTGATTCAACTTAAAAATCGGCGCTAAGGGCGCTTGCGCGCTTGATGGCATGACCATGACCCCAATACCAATAAACAATACCAATACCATTGCCATTGCCATTGGATTAACTAACCACCATCCTTCAAAAATAGCGGTACTTTATGTACTTATTATCCGGATAAGATCATGCCCATCCCCATTAGCGGCATTTTTTGTCCTTATTATCCTATGAATGGTGCAGATCGCGGGCATTTCCTGGCGATTCGAGAATATAGCGACATAAATTTACTCTATTTCTCTATCAATGGGGGATATCGCCGGAATAGGGACATTTTTTACTCTTATCTTTTTCGCCGGAGTTTCTCACATCTACATCCGATGGACCCGAATGATGGTCACTTTGCAAAAGTTGGCCTCATCCGGGTCTTTATTTTTCGATTCACGCCAAAATTGAGGGACATGTCACAAAACGGCATTTTCGGGTTGTTATATAGGTGTAAACAGCAAAGGAGGTGAGCTTTTTGCAACCAGTCATCCCCGGGGAAACGACGGATGGGAACCTAAAAATCGAAGCGCTGATTGAGCGCGTGAAAGCTGGAGACAAAGAGGCTTACGCTCCCATTATTCAACGGTTTGAACGGCAAATGTATACGTATTGTTATTACATTTTGCGCAATCACGAGGAAACAAAGGACGCGGTTCAGGAGATTTTTATCAGGGCCTATATGAATCTTCATCAGTACAGCAATCAAGTTTCGTTTTCTGCCTGGCTGTACAAGGTAGCCTACCATCATTTGATCAATATGAAGAAGAAGCAGGCCCGATTGTTGAAATTGATCGACCGCTGCCAGGAACAGCATCCGGTGCCGGAGATCTCTCCGCATCAGTCGGCGGTAGAGGAACTATTAACGTATCTGACGGCGGAGGAACGCCATATCCTGCTGCTCAAGTCGGTAGAACAATACCGTTTTGAGGAGATTGGCGAAGTGATGGGAATCAAGCCGGCGACTTTGCGCAAAAAGTACGAGCGTATTCGCAAAAAGCTGATGGAAAAAGCCACTGAAAAAGGAGTGTTGGCCCATGGGACGTTTGCCGGATCGAACGGAGTCCGCTGAAATGGAGGCGATCAAACGAATGATTCGTCATTCGGCGATGCCGAAAACAAGCATGAGCGGTGAAATTATCGACAAAATTGGAGAGATGAATATGAGCAGAACGAGAAAACACGCTGCAAACAATAGGAAAGTATGGAAACGGACCGTAGTTGCCGCTTCGGCCGCCGCTATTCTCGGAGGCGGGATTATCGGCTCGGGATTCGTGTCCCCGGCGATGGCCGAGGCTTTAAAGCAAGTTCCGGTGTTCGGTACGATTTTTAAGGGCACCACCGAAGAGGCTGTGAAGGCCGCGATGGATCAGGGGCTCGTTAAAGACCCGAACCTGAGCGTAACGCATGACGGTGTGACGCTGAAACTGAGAGATCTATTGTATGACGGGACAAGATTGTCCTTTGTGCTCGACCGGGAAGGCGTTGATCTTGAGAACACGATCGCACCTTTTACCGAACAGGAAAAGCCTGAAGACCAACTGCCAAAAGGTTATATTAAAACGGGAGGACCGAAGATCTTTATTGACGGCAAAGAATTCAGTAATAAGGAAGCTACCTCGCTCGGCTATGGAGATTTCCCTCCTCGGGATAATGCCTTACGCGCAGAGTGGCAGTTGAACGACAAAACGGCTTGGGGTAATGAGTTTGAACTGACGATCCGGACCGAAGTGACGGGCGTTGATGAATCCTTCGAATTCAAGGTCCCGATGAAAATCGCGGACAATGCCGTGCTGCTCAAGCCTAACGCTACCAAAACTTACGAGGATTTCAGTTATACGGTAAATGAGCTGGTCATTACACCGGTGACCACCCGGCTGGTCATCGACAGCACCGGAAAAGTGCCGAGATCCGCGGAGCAAACCGGCGATTATATCGCCAGCATGATGTATTACGATATTGTCGACGATCAGGGCAACCTGCTGACCCAGAATAAGTTCGGATATTTCCACAGTGAGCCCAAAACCGAATACCATGTCGACGAGCTGTACAGTCCGTTTAACGGGACGCCGAAGTCAATCACCATCAAACCGTTTACCCTCACGGTGAATAAAAACGACTGGAGCGTAGTCGGTCAGGGTAAAGATAGCAATGGAACATACAGCCGTGGCGACAAAACTTATATCAAAGAACTCGAAGTAACGATTCCGGTTGAAAAATAAGTGACGAACGGGGCGGTTCTCGGGGCGAAAGCTCGGAGAATCGCCCCTTTGACTCACTACTGCAGGTGGAGGCGCAGTTTTCCTTTTTATGATATCATGGGGCTAAAGATTGAATGTTCGGAGCCCATCTTGAATCAGGAGAGTGAGAGAACGTGGAATTTTACGGCGGCGATCAGCGGCCTTTTTTGAATTCGATGGATGAAGAGGCAGCCAAGCTTAAATTCAAGGAAAAAGAACAGCGGCTTCTAAATGAGGGGGTGCGGGGAGTTTTTCGTGAGGCGGCGAATTTGTTGATCACTATGGGGATTCTCGCGCTGATTTTCGCCCTGTTCATCGCCTTTAGGTGAGGAACTTTAAAAACGGAAGCTCCGGAGAGGTAAATGGGGATTAGTCCCTACTAATCTCTCTTTTTTTCGGATAAACGGGGAAATGGGCGATTTCAGCGGGGAGCCTTTATTTATGATTGCTGATATAATATTGTGCGGACCATTTAAAACGATCCATAAGCTGTAACTGATAGAACTCTTCGCGCTGAAGAGTCTTTTATTTTTTCTCTTTAAATATTTTTGACGAAAAAGAAGTGATTACGTGGTTAACGCAGCCATCCGCGCCAAAACGCATCGTTTTTTGCACAAACATTTCTCCGCCGAATCGATGGATTACCGGCAGATTATCGCCTTGATCATTCCGATCCTGATCGACCAGGCGTTTATCGTCGGACTCAATCTGGTCAACACGGCGATGATCAGTTCCTCCGGCGTCGCCGCGGTCAGCGCCGTCAATATGGTCGATTCGCTGAACATTTTTTTGATCAACGTGTTTGTCGGCGTCGCGACCGGGGGCACCGTCGTGGTGGCGCAGTACAAAGGAAACCGGAACGATCAAATGGTGTCCAAATCGGCGGCCGGCTCAGTCTCCTCGGTATTTTTGCTGGCGCTGGCGATCAGCTTGCTGATTATTTTGCTTCATAATCCGACCTTGAACCTGCTGTTCGGTTCCGCGGAGGCCGACGTGTTCAGCAACGCCAAAACATACTTGATCGGCAGCAGCGTTTCCTTTTGCGGGATTGCCATCGTCGAGGCGGTATGCGGGGTGCTGCGGGGCATCGGGAGGTCGCGGGCATCGCTTTTTCTGTCGCTGATCATGAACTTATCTTACGTCCTGCTGAACTTCGTGTTCATTAATCTGGCCGACCTGGGCGTGTTCGGGATGACCATTGCCGTCAATGTTTCGCGGTATTTGGCCGCCGCCTGCGCGATTTATTATTTGGTCAGGGTGGACGCTGCCCTGCACATACGGATCCGGGACATGTTGATGGCCAACTGGGGGATGCTGAAAAAAATCATGTCCATCGGCCTGCCGTTTGCCGCGGAGCAGATGTTTTTTAACGGCGGGAAGATTCTAACGCAGATTTTTATCGTCAGCCTGGGAACTTACGCGATCGCGGCCAATGCGATCAGCTCGTCGCTGGCGGGCGTGGTGCAAATTCCGGCCAACGCCTTGTCGATCGCCATCGTCACCGTGGTGGGGCAGTGCATCGGGCGGGGAGACGTCGGGGACGCCAAAAAATTGACGCGATCCTTCATCTGGCTGTCGTCGGCTACGTTCATCGTCATGGGGCTGATCGTCCTGCCGCTGTTCCGCCCGCTGGTGTCGCTGTTTCATCCGCCCGCCGAAATCGTGGGCGAAATCTTTACGATTATTCTGATCAACACGATCATGCAAATTCCGCTGTGGTCGATCAGCTTTATTACCCCATCAGCCTTGCGGGCGGCGGGCGACGCCAAATATACTTCGGTCGTGTCGATGCTGTCCATGTGGCTGTTCCGCGTCGTGCTTGGCTACATTTTGGGCGTCGTCCTGCCGTTTGGCGTTATCGGCGTATGGCTGGCCATGAATATTGAATGGGGGATCCGGGGAGCCATCTTCCTGCGCCGGTTCTACGGAACAAAATGGTACCGGCACCGGCTGGTGGAGGCTGAGCCGGCGAAAGTTTGAATTTTGCTGTTTTCTATGCTATTCTTTTTCATATCTTGGATGAACGGAGGGTTACGTGTGATAGATTTTTCCCGATAAGAATAACGTGTGACTATACGTTTTCTTCATATTCTGCCTGTAGCGGAGTAATCGGGATTGGTCTGCCCATGCGGTAACCTGTCACTTTATATGCATCTGGAAAAGAAGCTTTCCCCAGCGAATCGCGGGAAGGTTTATTTTCCGCACCCGATTACGGCTTGCACAGGCAGCGATCTGCCTGTGTTTTTTGTTGCCAAAAATGTGGATTTTGATGGAAAGGAGCATTATGTGTGATAAACGACAACTGAACCGCCGCGAATTGAACAATTAAATTACGTTCAAGCGCTTTGCCTGCGAGGCGGAGCAACGGGTTCAGTCTGCCTTTTTTCTGCATACAATCTGTAACGGTTAGAAGAGAAGGTGGGGCATCTGCCTTCTTTTTTTGCGTGCTTAAATGATCTTTTCCCGGCTGGGGAGGGATTGTTTTCGCTGCACATTCGGGCTTTTTTACATGTGACTCCCTTTGCTCCGGCCGCAGGTTGGGAAGCTGCGACGTTTTGCGAAGGGATGAGCGACAAGTGAGCCGAAAAAATAAAAAACCTTACCAAGCCCGATTAAAACGGGGAGAACTTCCCAATGACTTGGGACAGCATTTGATCCATAACCGGAAACTGATTCGGGAGATCGTCGCCAAGGCCGGCATTTCAGACGGTGACACGGTGCTGGAACTGGGGGCAGGTCAAGGGGCATTAACGGCCGAGTTATGCCAAAAGGCCAAAAAGGTCGTGGCTGTCGAATACGACCCGGCCTTCGTCGAGATTTTGAAACGGAAAATCCGACACCACGCGAATATAAAGGTGATTCACCAGGATATCCTGAATATCCGCCTACCGCAGGAAGCTTTTCTCGTTGTGTCCAATATCCCGTATTCCATTACGACCCCGATTCTTAAAAAATTATTGAGCCAGCCGGCAACGTCTCTGCAAAGGGCTGTCCTGGTCATGGAGAAGGGGGCCGCCAGGAGGTTTACGGGCAAACAAGTGAAGGACCCGTACGTATTGGCGTGGAAAATGTGGTTTGATTTCAAATTCATCCAGGTCATCTCCCGGATGAATTTCGCTCCCCCGCCAAGCGTCGACTCGGCGTTGGTGCGGATCGACCGAAAACGTGAGCCACTCGTGCCTTATCATGAACGCAGCGTTTTTCTGGGGCTTGCGGAAGCTGCGCTAAAATCTCCGTATGCTTCATTTGATGCCGTTTTAAGCGCCTTTTTCACCAAACCGCAATTAACGGTTTTAAGGAGGACTTTAGGCATCGATGGCGCGCGGACGGCGATTGGAACCTTAACCGAAGCGCAATGGGTGGCGGTCCATCACGCCTTGATCCGCTACGTTCCCCGCCACCGCTGGCCGAAACCGCGAAAATGATAGCTTAATCGGAAGAAGCCTTAGTTGACTTTATGCCAACTAAGGCGACGCTAAAGCGATTGTTTGGGGACGGCGCCCGACCCGCTGCGGCTTTCGCTACCGAAACGGAAAGCCAAATGACGGACGAGGAAATGTTCCTGTTCGCCGATCTTGCGGACAAAGTGGCGGAAATGGGAAGCTATTGTATAATTGGAAATAGTATAGAGGTAAAAAATAACAAGCACTTATTCTCGTCGATAAACGAGCTGCTGATCGCTTTGGAGTAGTGACCGTCATTTTGGTGCAAGGGTAGTGGTGAAAGGTGAAAAAAATATTGCTGGTAGAGGACGACCTCAGCCTGATCGAGGGTCTGCGTTATTTTTTGGGCAAACAAGGTTACGAGGTTAGCGTGGTCAGAACGGTCAAGGAAGCGGAAGAAAGGTTTGCGAACGTAATATTTAACATGGTATTGCTGGATGTTATGCTGCCGGACGGCAGCGGCTTTGAATTTTGCCGTGAAATCCGCAAAACATCGGAAGTCCCGGTCATATTCTTGACGGCCTCCGATGAAGAAGCGAATGTCGTGATGGGGCTGGATATCGGCGGCGACGATTATATGACCAAGCCGCTGAAGCTGAATGAGCTGATCTCGCGAATGAATGCGGCCTGGCGGCGTTCCGAGTCTTCCTCCGGACAAGAGGCGCTTTTGACCAGCAACGGTATTATGGTCAAACTACTGGAGGGGCGTGTCCTGAAGGATGGAGCCGAATTGGAACTGACGGCCGCCGAGTACCGTTTGCTGTGTCTGTTTATGCGCAACTCGAAAATCGTCTTGAATAAAGAGCAGGTGATGGAGAGAATGTGGGGCAGCCGCGACAGTTACGTGGACGACAACACCCTGGCGGTTTATATCAGCAGGCTGCGGGACAAGATCGAGGACGACCCGAAAAATCCGGTGTTTTTGACTACGATCAGAGGGATGGGATACCGATGGAATACCGTGAAGTAAAGGGATGGCCATGAACGTTTTGAACAATAAAGGAGTTAAGCCATTTTTACTGGGGCTGGTGCTGATCTTGACCGTGGGCCAGTTGGTATGGGGGATGCTTGCGTACAGGCAGGCCGCTGTGGTCCAGGGGATGTTTACGGAGCGGGATGCGGAGTTGGCCGGACGGATCAGAAGCGTCTCCCCAGGCTTGTCCGCCGCGGAGATTGCTGCTTTGTTTACCTCCGCTCCCCGCGCGGAGGATGCCGAATCCGGCAGGACGATTCTCGCGGACGCCGGTTATAACGGCGGCACGGACATGCGGCTGTTGCCCTCGATTTGGACTTCATACCGGAGTTATGCATGGATAAACGGTTTGGCCTGCACTTTTTTCGGCGCTCTTGTGCTCCTAACGGTCTATCGTTTTCTAAAGCGTTTGTATGGGACTGTGGATCAGTACCAAGAAGAGGTCTACTACATCATGAATGGGGGCAGAACGACCTGGATCGACGATACCGAGGAAGGCAGTCTGTCGAGGCTGGCGGCGGCGATCAATACGATGATTTCCTCCCTGCAGACCCACATTGCCAAGGAGAAGCAGAACCGCCTGTTCCTGAAGGAGACGATGACGAATATATCTCACCAGCTTAAGACGCCGCTTTCCGCTTTGTTTATGTACAACGAAATTATGCAGGGGGAAGCGGTGAACAATGAAACGGTGTCCCGGTTTTTGGAGAAAAGCGGGCAGGAACTGGAGCGGATGCAGCGGCTCATCACGAATTTGCTTAAAATGGCCCGGCTGGATGCCGGAATCATCGAGCTGCATAAAAGGCCGGTCATGCTGAACGAACTGATTCGCCGGGCGGCAGGCAGCCTGGAAACCCGGCTGGAGCGAGAGGGGAAGCGTCTTGATATGGAAGCCGTCCGTCCGGTGAGTTATGCGTGCGACCCGGAATGGCTGCTGGAGGCCGTCAGCAATTTGCTGACGAACGCGGTCGAGCATTCCGGGCCAGGCAGTAGCATCACGGTGCAGCTTACGGAAACGCCCCTGCTGGTGGATATCGTGGTGGCCGACGGTGGGGAAGGCGTTCATCCGGATGACGCCAATTTCCTGTTCAAGCCTTTTTACCGCAGCCGCTTTTCGCAAAACAAACAGGGAACCGGCATCGGGTTGACACTGGCGAAGACGATCGCCGAGATGCACGGCGGTTTTATATCGCTGGACAGCAAACCCGGACAAGGCGCGAAATTTACGCTTCATCTGCCAAGGCTTACGAAATTGTAAGGTGAAATTCATCGCTCGGTAAGCTCCCGCGTTTATTCTGATATTGCAAGTTTTAATCAACCTGTAGAAGAAATCATAGACCGGGGGATATGAATGATGGAAATCTTGAAAGCGGATGGTTTAAGTAAAACGTACGGTGATGGAGAAACCAGGGTGGAGGCGCTAAAAAACGCCTCGTTCTCCATTAACAAAGGCGAATTCGTATCGATTGTCGGCCCGTCCGGGTCGGGGAAAAGCACGCTGCTCAATCTGCTGGGTGCGCTGGATTTTCCGACATCGGGCAGCGTTATTCTGGACGGCAGGGATGTGTTCCGAATGAAGGAAAAGGAGTTGGCCGTCTTTCGCCGGCGCAACATCGGGTTTGTATTCCAGGCTTTTAATCTCGTACCGGAGCTGAATGTGGAGGAGAATATGACGCTTCCCCTGCTTCTGGACCATAAGAAGCCGGATCCCGACTACGTACGGGAACTTCTTGAGCTGCTGGGACTTAAGGAGCGCAGGGCTCACCTGCCGAGTCAGCTCTCGGGCGGACAGCAGCAGCGGGTAGCGATCGGCCGCGCGCTGGCGGCAAGGCCGAAGATCATTTTGGCCGACGAACCGACCGGCAATCTTGATACAGTGAACAGTAAGGATGTAATCAATTTGATGCGGCTTTCGGTGGAGAGGTACAATCAGACGTTGGTGATGATTACTCATAACCCGGGGTTCGCCTCGGTGGCCGACCGCGTGCTGAATGTGGAAGACGGCGTCGTGACCGAACTGGGGGGCGGAGGACGATGAAAAGCTATCTGGGGCTTGTGCGGAAGTACCTTACGGCGCATCCGCGAAAAACGCGGCTGACGGTGGCCAGCGTCGCGATCTCTGTTGCGCTCGTGACGGGGATTTTTTCCATGCTCGACGTTGCCCTGAAATTCGAAAAGGCCCAGGTCATTCACGATATCGGGAATTACCATGTGGCCGTTGAGGCCCCGGCGTCTGCGGAAATCGAGGCGCTCTCCGCCAGGCTGGATGTAGAGCGGTCCGGAAGGTGGTTCAGCTTAAAGGGCGGAACGGTGGAAGGGGTGTCCAGCGAATTTGGGGCTCTTGATGAACCTTTTGCCGAAAATATGAACATACGCGTGGTGGAAGGGCATTTTCCGGCTAAATCGAATGAAATCATGATTGAACAATGGGCTACCGACGATTTGTTTCTGGGCGCCAAGCTGAACGACAAGGTACGGGTTTCCCTTCCCGGCCTGAAGGAGGGGGAGTTCGTAGTCAGCGGAATTTACAACGATTTGGGCGGCCGCAAGGCTTCCGGTTCGCCCGGGGTTCTGCTCTCTACCGCCGCGGCGGAGACCGTTCCAAGCGGGGAGAAGCGGGTCACGTTGCTTGTTCAATTTAAGGACGGGGTCAACGCGAACAAGGCGGCCGAAGACATCAGGGAGCGCCTTGGAATTCCAGGGGACCGGGTCGGTTTGAATACGCGTTTGCTGGCGGTGTCCGGCCAGGGCGGGAGCGAGGCAATTATGGGATTGTATGCCACAGGCTTTGTTTTATTCATTATCGTCCTCGTTGCCGGGGTTGTCATGATCTACAACATTTTCAATATCTCGGTCATGGACCGGGTCCGGCAATTCGGGCTGCTAAGATGCATTGGGGCCTCCGCTGTTCAAATCCGCAAGCTGGTCCGTCGGGAAGGGCTGCGCATTACGCTAATGGCCATTCCGGCCGGCGTGTTGGCCGGGATGCTGATTACGTTCGCCTGCTCGGCCATTTTGAAATTTTACAATGATGAGCTGTTTGCGGACATTCCACTGTTTAGCGTAAGTCCGGCGGGGATCGTCGCGGGGGTTGTCATTGGTTTTCTGACCGTCTATATTGCTTCCCTGCTGCCGGCCAGAAAAGCGGCACGCGTCTCGCCCGTCAACGCCGTGACTGGGAGCGGCGAATTTAAACCGCGCAAACGGCACAAACGCGGCCTGCTGACGCGAATGTTCCGCGCGGAGGTGGCGCTGGGGCTGAACAACGCCGTCATGAAAAAGAAAACGCTCATCTTAATGGCCTCTTCTATCGCTATCAGCATCGTGTTGTTCCTCGGCTTTCAGGTGCTGGTAGATTTTATGCATACGAGTATCAAAACGACCAAGCCGTACACGCCGGATATAACACTTACGGCCAAGGAGGGGACGATCGAGGACGATGTATACAAGGCATTGACGGCACTGGAAGGGACGAAGCGCGTCTACGGCCGGATGATGGGCTACGCGGAGGCAAGTTTTGACGCCACGAAGCTGTCTAATGGCGTTAAAAATTCCGGTAAACTGAAAATAAAGGAAGACGGGAGTTTCGTGCCGCCGGAAAAGTCATGGCTCATTTCCTATGACCAGGTTCAACTCGACTGGGCCAGGGACGATCTTGTCGCCGGGGCGCTGTCGGAAGCGAAAATGGACGAAGGGAACGGCGTCATTGCCATCGTCTTTAGCACAATCAACAACCGGAGAACGAAGGCGGAGGCGGTACGGTTGGAAGTTGGCGATGAAGTTCAGATGGAAACGCCGCAGGGTCCCAAAACGTTGAAGGTTATGGGCGTGCTGCGCGAGGTTCCGTTCAGTTCGTCCCAGCCTGTACTGACCACTTTTATTACCACGGAAAAGCAGTTTCGGGAATTGACCGGGCAATCCGGCTACAGAGCCATCGACATTCAGCTCACGGGCCGCGATGAAACCAGGACCGTCGAGCAGATCAAAGGTCTTGTTCCGCCTTCCGTGGAATACTTGGACAGCCGGCAGAGAAATGCCGAAAACGATCAGACATTTATGACGATGGCCGTGTTTATATACGGATTTGTGGCGGTAATCGGCCTGATCAGCATCTTGAATATCATCAATACGATGAATACGAGTGTCGCCCAGAAGGTCCGCTATTTCGGAGTCATGCGGGCAGTCGGGATGTCCGGAGCGCAACTGGGAAAAATGGTTGTCACGGAAGCGGCCGTCTACTCGCTCACAGGCGCGATATGCGGCCTGGTGCTAGGCCTGTTGCTGCAAAGAACGCTTATTTTCGGGGTGCTGTCCGACCTTCATTTGATCTGGAGATTCCCTTTCGGGCAGGTAACTTTGATCGTCTTCCTCATCCTAACCGTAACACTGTTATCGGTGATCGGACCATTGCGGCGGATCAAACGAATGAGCATTTCCGAGGTCGTAAGCTCGCTTTGATTTTTGGAGGTTAATCGGCTGTTCATTAACAATAAACAATCCGTGCCGCAGCATACTACGACGCGGATTACTCCAGATATAAATAACCTTGTCTGCGTTGCGGGGGTGTCGTTGGATTCTTCCAACAGGCGGCCCCTTTTCGTTTGCTAAGCGGTGTTGTGATTGGAAATATTCAATAATTTTCTAACAATTAGTCTATCATGGTCTTTCGTAATACCTTCCAAAGACTCAAAACAGTAATCTGTATCAAAAAAATATTTACGAATACCTTCGGTGTCCCCTCTGTAAAATACGCTCCGAAGTGCCTGCTCATCCTTATTCGCCAAGGCTTCCAAAGTGGTTTTCATAAGGGACTTAATTTCCCCTGTGTACAATGGATCGTCCAAGGCATCAAAGATCTACAAAAACACCGGTTTGAAAGATATCGTCTTTTTTTGCTTGCTGTTTTGTGAAAAGCTTTTGTCCCAATGGATAGAGTTTTGTTTTACTCCTGAAGATGATCCTTATTGCCCCATTTGACATGATGTTAGTATCCCTAGTGTAACAATTCCAGTCACCATATAGACAATCAATTTGTTCATGGGCTTTTTCCTCCATATTTTTCCTTTTATCTATATTGACGTTTGTAAGAAGGAAAATGTCTCCTTGTTTTTTGCGAAATAGAGAGTAAAAAGTGCGTTTGTCAGTCTAGACAATTAACTTTTTCGTCAGGTATCCCCCATAACCCATGATAGACTTAATCAATAGACCCCAGTTTCCAGTGATCGTTCTTGTCCTTGACCAACCAATAATCTTCACTACGTTCAATGACTTCATTTTCAATTCTGGCTTTTGTTTTAACTCTAACAATTAATCTATCATGGTCCTTCGTAATACCTTCCAAAGACTCAAAACAATAATCTCTATCAAAAAAATATTCACTGATACCTTCGGAGTCCTCTTTGTAATATACGCTCCGAAGTGCCTGTTCATCCTTATTGGCCAAAGCTTCCAAAGTGGTTTTCATAAGGGACCTAATTTCCTCTGTGTACAATGGATCATCCAAGGCATCGAAGTCTACAAAAACACCGGTTTTAAAGGAGCCATCATTTTCTACTTGCTGATTTTGAGAAGCATTTGTCCCAATGGATTGAGTTTCGTTTTGCTCCTGAACATGATCCTTATTGCCTTCATTTGAACATGATGTTAGTATCCCTAGTGTAACAATTCCAGTCACCGTATAGACAATCAACTTATTCATAAATGATCCTCCATATTTTCTTTTTATATATAGACGTCTAAAATATGGAAAAGTTACCTCGTTTTTAGTACGAAATTGAAAACAAGACCGCCGGCCACCAATAAGGTAGCCGGAGTCTCAATCTGGTGAATATTTTAATTACTCGTTTCTTAATGCAACCATTTGATAAACTTTTCGCTTATCACCATACGCTTGTTTCTCTTTACAATTCATTTGTGAAGAACCGCTACCATCCAAGAATATTCCATTGAGGAGTGTTCCTGAGCCTACTTTTTCCTTGATTGCCGATCTAAAAGCTGCAGCAGTGCATAATGTGTCAGTCACAACAAGCCAGATGTTATTAGTATTGTTATAGACGAGTCCAGTACGCTCCGCCTGACCTGTTCTATTTTGCATATTTTCTTTATCTGCTTGTGATGCCCAGGTGCTGTCACTGTTAAGAGACATGCTAATACCGCCTTGCGCCCAATATCTTGTTCGTTTAATAACGTATAGATCGGCTGCGGATTTTGCGACTTGCACGGAAAATTGGCTTTCAGTAGCGTCCCAGACCAATGTACCACGAGCATATTTTACGTTTTCATATCCGCTTCCATATTCATCTTTGGGTCCGTTTACAGGGACATCGTTATTGACTGCAATTTGAAGCAAAACATCTTGATCACGAATGAAATAACCACCATTCACCCCGTAAGAACTTTGCTCGGGTACATTTGAAGCCCCAATATATTTAATCCAGATATTATTCGGGGAAGTTTTGATCGTGTACAACTTAACTCCATTCGATGCTGTGTACGTAGCATATGTGTAATTTGCCATTTTCAATCGCTCCTCAAATTTTAATGGTGAGGAGATGTTAGGGGGAATCAGCGACTGCAAGTCATTCCCAAACTTGCAACTCGCTGCCGTTTCTCTCTCACCCTTAAAGGTAAATTTAGAAGCGAAAATACAAGCAGTTAATTATAAATTTCTAACCAAAAAATAAAAAAACAATTCTCCGGCAAAAATCCGTCGAATTGTCTTTTTGTTAATTCTATTTGTTCTGCCACTACTGAATCGCAATAATCTGCCGCAGATCGCGCGAATCGCCGTGGAGTTTGATCTCGGCGGCGTTCAGTTGCGAGGAGCCGTCACCGTCGAGGAAGATGCCGTCCACGGCCGAGCCGGGAGCGATCGTCTCCTTGACGGCGGAGCGGAACGCTTCTGCCGTGCAGCGGGTCGGCGTGACGATCAGCCACAGCCGGCCCGCATCGTCGTAGACGAGGCCGGAGCGGAGACGCTCCTCGTCCGGGTAGGGCAGATGCTCGGCGTCCACGGCGGCCGCCCGCCATCCGGTATCGTCCTGCAGCTTCATGCTGACGCCGCCCTGGGCGAAATAGCGGCCGCGGTCGGTGACGGTGAGCTCGCCAGCGGCCGAGACGACCTGCACCGAAAAGCGGCCGGCCGCCGCATCCCAAACGAGCGTGCCGCGCGCGTATTTGGCGTTGAACCAGCCGGAGCCGTATTCGCCGGCAGTGCCCTGGACCGGCCGGTCATCGCTAACCGCGATGGATAAAACGGCGTCATTGTAAAAAAATCCGCCGTTGATGCCGTATACGCGGCAATCGCCCAGCGGCCGGTCCGCGGCCCGCAGCTCGATTTGCTCCGGCGAAGCGGCCAGCGCGTGCAGCTTCACGCCGTTATCTGCGGTTGTCTCATAATAAGCGTAAGCATGGGGAAGGAGGAATCGGCTTCCCCACAAGAGCATCGCCAGGACGCCGAGGAAGATGACCGCCGCCGCAGCGGAGGCAACGGCCCAACGCCTGAATCCACCGAACGCTAGCGGCCTTTTGGCTCCGGCCGGCCCGGTGAACTCGGGTGATCCTGGGCCGTTGGTTCCGGACATCTCGGTTTCCTTGGTCGATCCTGGGCCGTTGGTTCCGGACATCTCGGTTTCCTTGGTCGATCCTGGGCCGTTGGTTCTGGACATCTCGGTTTCCTCGGTCGACCCTGGGCCGTTGGTTCCGGGCATCCTAGCTTCCTCGGGCCATCCTGAGCCTTTGGTTTCCGGTGGCACGGTCTCCCCGGGCCGGTCAGATCCATCGGTACCAGGCATCCCCATTCTGCCGGATCGATCCTGTTCCACGGTTTCCTCGGACGCTCCCGGGCCTGCGGTTCCGGCCGTTCCGGTTCCAGCGGATCGATCCTGTTTCCCGGTTCCCTCGGATCCTCCCCGGTTCTCGCTGCGCGAACGCTCTGCTTCCGGGCCATCGAGCTCCCGGCGAGGCCCGTTGCGAGGCCCGTTATTCGGCCACATACGCGGCGAGCAGGCGGGTCGTGTTGATGACGGCCTGCTTGTGCGTCCGCTCCATGGCGTGCGAAGCGTGCACGCCCGGGCCGATCAGCGCGGCGCGGATGTTGTGACCGCCGCGCAGCGCCGCCGAGGCGTCCGAGCCGTAATGCGGGTAAATGTCGACCGCGTGCGGGATTCCCAAGCCTTGGGCGAGTTCGATCAGCTTGCCGGTCATGTCGTAATCGTACGGCCCGCTGGAGTCTTTGGCGCAAATCGACACATCGGTCTCTTTGCAGCTTAAATCGTCGCCCATCGCGCCCATGTCGACGGCGATCATTTCGTTTACGCCGTCCGGAATCCACGCTGCGCCGTGCCCGACTTCCTCATAGTTGGAAATGAGGAAAACCAGATCATGGCGCGGCGTCCAGCCCTCGCGCCGGCTCGATTCCAGCAGGCCGAACAGGGCGGCCACGCTCGCCTTGTCGTCGAGATGGCGGGACTTGATGTACCCGCTGGACGTAATGACCGCGCGGGAATCGAAGGAAATAAAATCGCCGGCGGAGATGCCCAGCTTCAGTACGTCGTCTTTATTTTCCACTAATTCGTCAATCCGCACTTCCATATTTTTCTCCTCGCGCTTGAAGTCGCGGGCGTCGGTGTATACGTGGACGGAAGGCTGCGCCGACAAGATCGTTCCCGTGTAAACCTTGCCGCTGCGAGTGTGGATTTGGCAGTATTCGTTTTCGATGCTGTGCATCATAAATCCGCCGACCGAGGTGATCTTCAGCGTGCCTTTTTCGGTGATCGAACGGACCATGGCGCCCAAAGTATCGACGTGAGCGCTTAGCGCGATCCGCCGGGACGAGTCGCGGCCGGGCAGCGTCAGGATGGCGCCGCCTTTTTCGTTAAACGAACAGGGGATGCCCAGGGCCTCCGCTTCGCGCCCGATCAGCGTCATAATACCGCGCGTAAAGCCGCTCGGGCTTGGCGTATCGAGCAGCGTTTTCAGAATGTTTAAAATATAGGTCTCATTGGCTTGAATCTTCATGGGAACCTCCTCAAAAATTAGGAACTCGCTGCCGCCGGATCAATGTTCGGAAGAAGATAAATCTTCCGCGGAAGGTTCCGCCTTCCCGGCGGCCTTTTCGTTTTTGCCGGCCGCTTTTTTCCCTTTTTCAGTCTTTTCCGGTTCGGGGAAAATGTAGCCGGTCGCTTCCTGGATATGTACGAGCTTGGCCTGCAGGCCTTTCACTTCCCGCTGCAGCCGGTATCCGCGGTAGATGCCAAACGAGCCGACGATGATGCCGCCGAGCAGCGTGCAACCGAGGATCAGCAAGATCAGCGGAAGGCTGACCGCGCCGAACAATAAATTCACCTGCACCGGGTTGACGTTGATAACGGCAAACACGGCGGTGATCAAGGCGAAAATAAGCGCTAAAATCAAGGACCATTGAATTCGCATGAGGTAACACCTCCTTTAGGTCAGTATAAAATCCCTTGCCCGCTCGGGGCAAGGGATTTTATGGAACCGGGCGGCCGCATGGGGCGCGACGCTACTTCGTCAGTTGCTCCATTTGCTCGATGACGTCTTCGAACACGCTCATCGCTTCGCGGATCGGCTCCGGCGAGGACATGTCGACGCCGGCTTTTTTCAAAATATTGATCGAATAGTCGCTGCCGCCGCTTTTCAGGAAGCCGAGATAGCGGTCGACCGCAGGCTGGCCTTCCTCCAGGATCTGCTTGGAGAAGCTGGTCGCCGCGGAGAAGCCGGTGGCGTATTTGTACACGTAGAAGCTGGTATAGAAATGGGGGATGCGCGCCCATTCCATTTCGATATCCTGGTCGACGGCCATGTCTTTGCCGTGGTATTTTACGTTCAAATCGTAATAAATCGCAGACAGCTCCTGCGGGGTCAGCGATTCGCCGGCTTCCGCCTTCTCGTGGATGATTTTCTCGAACTCGGCGAACATCGTTTGCCGGAACACGGTCGTCCGGAACTGGTCGGCGTAATACGTCAGCAGGTACAGCTTCTGCTTCGGATCGGCCGATTTTTTCAACAAATAATCCATCAGCAGCGCCTCGTTGGTCGTCGAAGCGACCTCGGCCAGGAAAATCGTGTACTGAGCATCGCGATACTTCAAAGCTTCGTCCGAAAAATGGGAATGCAGGGCATGGCCCATCTCGTGCGCGAGCGTAAACATGCTGTTCAGGTTGTCCTTGTGGTTGAGCAGCACGTAAGGGTGGGTGCCGTAGGCTCCCCAGCTGTAAGCGCCCGTCCGCTTGCCTTCATTCTCGTACACGTCGATCCAGCGGTTTTCGAAGCCGGAACGAAGCGCTTTGAGGTAATCTTCGCCGAGCGGCTTCAGGCCGTCCTCGACCATCTGTTTCGCTTCCTTGTAGTTGATATCCCATTTGTATTCCTCTACGAGCGGGGCAAACAGGTCGTACATGTGCAGCTCATCGACGCCAAGCAGCTTCTTCCGCAGCTTCATGTAGCGATGCAGCAGCGGCAGGCTTTCATGAATCGTGTCGATCAGGTTCGTGTACACTTCCTTCGGAATGTTGTCGCCATACAGGGACATTTCCAGCACGGAAGGGTATTTGCGCACCCGGGAATAAAACATGTTTTTGTTAATGTTGGCGGTTAAAGTTGCCGCGATCGTATTTTTTTGCTTGCGGTACGTTTCGTATACGGCTTTAAACGCCCGCTCCCGCACTTCGCGGTTCGGGTTTTCCAGGAACTGAATGTAGCTGCCGTGCGTCAACTCGACTTCGTTCCCGTGTTCGTCTTTGATTTTCGGGAACTTCATATCCGCATTGTTGATCATGCCAAAAATTTGCTGCGGCGCCTGCGACAGATTGCCGACCTGGGCCAGCAGCGCCTCTTCCGTTTTGCTCAGCACATGCGCTTTCTCGCGTTTGATTTCCTGCAGCGTAAATTTGTAATCCGCAAGCTCCGGGTCGCTGATCAGACGGTCAAGCTCCTGTTCCGGCAGGGACAAGATCTCCGGAGTAATGAACGACAGCGCTTCGTTGACCTCGACGCTGAGTTTTTTCGCCTTTTGCACAAGCGCCTGGTATGTAGGGTTGGTCGTATCCTCATCATGATGCAAGTGAGCGTAAACGTACAACCGCTCGATTTTTAAGGAAAGATCGTCTTCCAGCTCGAAAACGGCCTTGATGTTTTTGGCGTTGTTCAGTTGGCCTTCGAATTCGGAGGCTTTGCCCTTCAATGCCTTCAGTTCTTCGTACGATTTGTCCCAAGAAGCCTGGTCGGAAAACAGATCCTCAAGCTTCCATGTATTCTCCTGCGATACTTCCGAGCGTTTCATTAAGGTGCTCATCGGAATCCTCCTTTGTTTTGGGTAAGGTGAAGCCGCGGGCTGGCCCGCGGCGGAGCCGCCTTGCAGCGTGGAAATCAACAGGCAGCAGGATAGCAGCAAGGGGATGGTACGCGGCCATTTCATAACTAGGAAACCTCCCGGATGTCTTGATCGGAAGCCCGGCGCAGTACGATGATTGAATTTGCTCGCCATGGGCATTATCCTAGTATGGGCCGCCTGCCGAAGAAATATTTGCCACCCGCTCCCTATGCCAGAAAGCTGTAGATGATTAAGCCAAACGACACCACTACCATAATCAGGGCAGTGAGGGCGAGGCCGCGTTTAAGCCGGGGGTGGATGTTGTTCTTGTTCATGATCAGTATGACGGCCAGCGCAAACGCACAAATAATGAAGATTAAAATGCTGGAACTGCTATTCATTCATCGTTGCCCCGTTTCATTAATGTGATTGCCAAGCAGGCTTGGCAAAAGGAGAAATGACCGGCCGTCTAAACCTGCCTGAAGGCGTTCATGATGTCGTTCCATTCCGTTTCGTTGCCGGCAAAATCCTCTTTGGGAAAACGGCGGTTCACCCACTCCATCATCGCCGGACGGCTGAGGAAGGTGTGCGATTCTTCGCCCCACTGATCGGAAATTTCGCGGAGAATGATGTATTTGCCCTGAACTTCTACAGTCATCATATTCCACTTGTCTTTTTTGTATATTTCGTGTTTTTTGATCATCGCAATTCTCCAATCTTTGGCTTTGCTCGCAGGCTTAGACGCCGCGTATAATTGGTAATATTTTTATGTAAAATGATAACTCACGCTCTGGAGGAAAGCAAATAAAACGATCGTTTCTTCGCCGCCGGCGACCCGGAAAAAACCTTTCGAAAATTGTCACGTTGCATTGTCTGTGGGCATAGAGTATAATATGGATATTCGCCAACGATGGCGGTTATTTTTAGGAGGTTGTTCATTTGAAAGGTACAGTTAAATGGTTTAACGCAGAAAAAGGCTATGGCTTCATCCAAGTTGAAGGTGGCGAAGACGTATTCGTACACTTCTCCGCAATTCAAGGTGATGGCTTCAAAACTCTGGAAGAAGGTCAAGCCGTAGAATTCGAGATCACTGAAGGCAATCGTGGTCCTCAAGCTGCTAACGTAATCAAATTATAAGATCACTTCCGGCAACGGATCACTTATAAAGTTTGGTTCCAAGCGCGATAATGAAAAGCACAGCTCTTTATAGGGCTGTGTTTTTTTGTATATATTCGTATTCTAAAAAAAGACGGCAGATTGGTGACAATCCGTTGTCACCAATAGCCTGATATAGTGGACATAAGCGGGAGGCAAAGAGCAGGATGAAGCGAATGGACAGGATGATGGCGATCGTCATGGCGCTGCAGCAGCGTCCGGAAACGGCGCTGTCCCTGGCGGACAAGCTGGAGGTTTCCAAACGGACGGTGCTGCGCGATATACAAGCGTTGTCGGAGATCGGCGTTCCGATCAGCGCTGTGTCCGGGCCGGGCGGCGGCTATCGGCTGATGGACGGCTACCGGCTGCCGCCGCTGCAGTTTGATGCCGGCGAGGCCTTGACCGTTTTGCTTGCTTTGGACGCGATGGCCAAATACAGCGACAGCCCCTTTGGACAGGCGAAATGGACGGCGGCCGACAAAATCCGGTCGGCGCTGCCGGGGCCCATGCTCGGCCAAATCGCCCCGCTGCTTCAACATGTGGAGATGGAGGTGCCGGACCGCCGTTACAAGACGCCGCATCTGAAGGCGTTGATGTCCCACGCCGCCGCGGGGCGATGGCTGCGCGTGTTGTACCGGTCGCAAAACTACCGCCGGCACCTTACGATTCGGCCGAAGCGGGTGTATGCCGCAAACGGGTTTTGGTACTGTGAAGCCGAGTCGCTGGAGCACGGGGAGCCGCGGACCTTCCGCGTCGACCGGTTCGAGGACATCGCCGAAACTTCGCCCCCGCAGGCCGCGGGGGCCGAACAGAGGGAGGGCGGCACGGACGTCAAGGGAGTCAAGGGAATTGAGGGTGATAGGGATGTTTCGGACATAAACGGCAGCAAGGACATCACGAACGTCAAAAGCGGCAAGGACAGTACCGCACCTCCGGCGGGGGGAGACACCATGCATCTCCGCGTGAAGCTTACCTATCGCGGTTCACTGCTTGCCGAGCAGGACCCGCATTTCGGCCATGAGGTTCAGCAGACGGGCGATGAAGAGTGGCTGCTGGATTGCCGTTTGCCCGCCTCGGAGCTGAATTGGGCGGTGTCGTTCTTTTTTGCGATGGGGCCGGACGCCGAAGTGGCTGAGCCCCAGGAATTGCGCCGGGCGATTCGCGAACGGGCATTGGCTTTGGCGCAAAAATACCAGTGAAGACGAACATCTGCCGTTCCATTGCGATCGGGCGGTGTAACGGCCAAGAACTTGAACCTATATAAGGAGGAAGCGATATGGAAAAAAGAGAACGGGAAACTTTGCGGCGCGCCAGGGAGTTTATTTATACAAACGCCAGACTGCTGGATCGTAAAAGATTTGCGTTCCATTTTGAAACCGGTTCGGCCGAGGAGGTTTTGGATGCGCTGAAACCTTACCAGAACGCGGACGGCGGCTTCGGAAACGCGCTTGAACCCGATATGCGCTGCCCGCAAAGCCAGCCGGTCACGACGGAAACGGCGCTGATGGTGATCCGGGAAGCCGGCGGGTTTGGCTCGGATATGATGGACGGGGTGCTGAGGTATTTGCGGAGCATCACTTTGGACGGCGGGGGATTGCCGAGGGCGACCACGGACGTAAACGCCTATCCCCACGCGCCTTGGTGGACCACCGAGCGGGACGGGATTCCTTCGCTGAATCCGACCGGCAGCATCATCGGGATGCTGCTTGCTCAGCGGGAGCGCATGGATTTTGCGGAGGAAGCGTGGTTTCGGAGCAATATCGCTTTTCTGTGGCGTTCGCTGGAGAGCGGTGGCGTCCCGGGGGATTACCATGACGCTGCGCAGTGGATCGCTTTTTTGGAGCATGCGCCGGAGCCGGACCAAGGGAGGGCGGACCGGTTGAAGGCAGTGCTTGATGACTGGCTGGCCGGGCCGGGCGGCATCGAGCGGGACCCGCTGGCAGGCGGCTATGTCCACAAGGTGCTGGATTATGCGCCTGCGCCGGACAGCTACGCCGCCCGCCTCGTGACCGAAGAGGAGGTAAACCGCCATCTCGACGCGTTGATCGCATCGCAGCAGGAGGACGGCGGTTGGCCCTTGTCGTTTCCGGCGGTAAGCCCGGCAGGAGAACAGGAGTGGCGGGGCTGGCTCGCCGTGGACAGGCTGAAGACGCTCAAGGCCTACGGGCGGCTGTAAGATAAAAGAGGTCCCCGCGAACAGCTTCTGCAGCTGTCCGGGGACCTTTTTTTCTTAAAACGAATCTTTCCACCTCTCATTGGAAAAATCCAATAGATTGACGTGGACATCGAATGCAATTTTGAACTCACATTGGAGATATCCAATAGATTTCGCGTAAACCGCCCGGTTTGCACTCTGCCGAGCCTACTCTATTGGAAAAATCCAATCAAGCGGCTGTACTTGCTAGTTATCTTACGATTCTATTGGAAATTTCCAATCAGCATGTTTCAGCACGTTGTGTGTCAGGCTGCGTGAACTTATTACCGGCTAAACAAGCATGTAGCTGAAACAATTTTCAGCGCTGCCCGGAGCTACTCCACGATTCTAAGGATTTCCGCAACCTCTTTGCGGGGAACGGGTTTCGGCGCGATGGCCGGGTGGCCAAGCGCGATCACCATGTTTACTCCGCGGTCGGCGGGGATGTCGAGAAATTCGCGCAGCTTCTCCTCGGCCAGCAGCACCGGTCCGGTCATCGGGCAGGTGGCGAGGCCTTTGGCGTGAGCGGCGAGCATCAGGTTTTGGGCGGCGAGGCAGCTGCTTTTCAACCCTTCCTCCTGCCACACTTCCGGCGAAACAAAGTCGATCGGATCGAAGATTTTTTCGCGGAATTTGGAAGTGTAGGGGGTCGAAAGGCAGACGATCAGGGCAGGTGCCCCGGAAAATGCGGTGGCATAAGGCCCAAACGATTTCACGAGCAGCTTCGCTTCCCGTTCCAGCCCTTTCCCGGCGGCGCGGGCCGCCGTTTCATGCAGCTTCTCCCAGGTAAACTCTTCGATTTGTTTGATTTTCTCCGAATTGATCACTGCGATAAATTCCCAGGTTTGCGAGTTGGTATCGCTGGGGGCATAACGGGCGCAGTCGATAATGTCCTCGATATCGGAAATACCGACGCGCTCCTCGGTAAATTCCCGGATGCTGCGGCGGGTTTTCAGCACGTCTTGAAACGATGCGTACTCCATGTTTTTCACCTGCTTTATATGATTTAATACCAGGTACTATCATCTAATAATAACTATTATATAGTAACAACCCTATCGCAACAACTGATCTTTCAGCAGGTTAATAGGGAGAGCGTTTTGCGGAACTGTGGTCTCTCGGGCGCGGTCCGGCTACAGGGGGGAGCGTCTCAGGCTTCTTCATCCAGACCGGCCGATTTGTTCAGGTTAGCCCGGCGGATGAAATAGCGGCCGGCAAAGCCGATAAACGCGACGAGCGAGGAGCACATAGCTACCCAATAAAAAATTTGTCTTCCCAGCTGTTCAAAGACGATGCCGCCAAACGTGCCGCTGAGCAGGCCGGACAGGCTCGACCACATGATGGTGTAAAAGGCCATTCCCGTTGCCCGGAATTGTTCCGGAACCAGCCGGGTCAGCATGCGGATCGCCGTCACGTAAAACACGCCGAACGTCAATCCGTGCATCATTTGGATCAGCAGGATGCCGTAGGCCGATTGGGTTAATCCCATCAGGAAAAAGCGGACCGCAAACAGCAGGCTGGCGAACAGCAGCAGCGGCAGTTCCTTGTATTTGTCCCCATGGAAGCTGAGGTAGATAAACACGGGGATCTCCGACAGCGACGAGGCCAGCATTGCCCAGCCGATCAAGTTTTCGCCGGCGCCAAGCTCCTTAAGGGAAATCGTCAGGAAAGCGTCGTTCATCCGCGTGCCGATCGCCAGGCAAAAGACGCAACCGAAAAACCAAAGCAGCTCCTTCTGCTTTAAAATCGTCCAAATCCCCGACAAATTCATTTTTGCCAGCGATGCCGGCTGATCCTTCACCCAAAGCACGAGCAGCAGGGCAAGTCCGGCGACCGCCATTTCCACCCACATCGTGTTTGCGGAGCCGACGCGGTCAAGCACGTAACCGATGGCGATGGCAAATACGGCGAATCCGACGGACCCGAACAAGCGGATCGAGATAAAATTGATGCGATACCGGTTGGCGGTGGAGATGAGGATCGTATCCGACAACGGGAACACGGGGTAATAGAAAAAATAGAATACGGTAATCACGGCGATAATGACGGAAAACGCGGTGGACTCCGACAGGACGAACGCCAGCGCGGCTTGGCCGGCCAGCAGGATCAGCAAAATCCGTTTGATCGTTTTATAGCGGTCGCTCGCGAGACTCCACAGCAAATTGGAAAACAAGGATATCATCGGTCCAAGGGCGTACAGGAGGCCGATCTGGCTGCTTGTGAAGCCAAGCTGCGCATAAAAAAGCGGAAAATAGGAGGAAACAAGGACGCTTGTTCCGTATACTGTAAAGGTAAAGGCTCGAAGCCACTGGATGTCGGGTTCGGCCAACGGTCTTATTTTCATGCCGGTTTCAAAACTCCGTTTCTGATGAATGAAGTTACCGCTAGTATAACAGAAAAAACCAAAGCGGGCGGTACTAAAATTTCCACTACAGGCAGTTTATTTTATACGATAAAAGGAGGCTTTTCGCCATGAATCATTCCTGTTTTGTGTACGACGAGCGGCTGGACATTCACATTCCGCTGCTGGAGCGCCCTTTTGAGGAATACGCTTTGGAGGAACGGTTGTCGATGATCGAGGTTTGGGAGGACATCCGCGGCCGTATTCCGAGCAAAGTGATGGTGCTGGAGCGCGCGATCGAACGGATGCTGCGGGAGATGAGCGAGGAAAGCGATTTCGAGAGAAGCTGCCGGATTAACGGGGAAATTGCCGAGCTTGCCAGCCGGATTAACGATCTGCATATTTGGTACCGGACGACCCAGGACGAACCATCGGTCAAAGGGCATATGTGATATTGATTATATTTGTGCTAAAAGTTGGATCATATTATAATAAAGAATGATTTTCTTTTCAGTTTGATTTTCAAACTGCGCATTACACAATGTAATGGGGGCAGGGCAGTGATTGAACTTGAGCAAAGCCGAAATCAGTTTCCGAGAGAGCCGATCCGGCTGATGAGCCGGGTATACAAGTTTATTTTGCCGGACGTCCGTCAGAAACTGGATGGCTGGAGAGAAGAGGCGGAAGCCATTCCCGACCCTGAACTCAGAAGGCAGGCGCTCGCCAGCATCGCTACAAAAGAATTTCACTGCCAGGGCGGCGCCGTCTACGCTGCCGCTAACCTGCCGATGCGCCATATTTTGATCCCCTTAATCGTAGCATTTCAGACGATCAGCGATTATTTGGACAACCTGTGCGACCGCAGCACCTCCAAGGATGAGCAGGATTTCCGCTTATTGCACCAAAGCATGCTGGATGCCGTTAATCCCGGCGGCATGCTGCAAAATTACTATGCCCTGCGTGCGGAGCAGGACGATGGGGGCTATTTGCACCGGCTGGTGCGCACTTGCCGGGCGAATATCGCCGAGCTTCGCGGATATGCCGCAGCCATGCCGTTTATTATCGATTTGGTTGGGCTCTACTGCGATCTTCAGGTGTACAAGCACATCGATCCGCAGCTGCGCGAAGCCAAACTGTTAAGCTGGTGGGAAACGCATGAATACCGGGCGCCGCAATTGCGCTGGAACGAATTTGCCGCCGCCACCGGTTCGACCTTGGGCGTGTTTATGCTGTTTTTGGCGGCCAGCAACCCGGGTTTGGACGGGAAGAGCGCCAAGGTGATTCATGATGCTTATTTCCCCCATGTGTGCGGGCTGCACATTATGCTGGATTACTTAATTGACCAGGCGGAGGACGAGCTTGGCGGGGATTTGAATTTTTGCAGCTATTACGATAATAAGGAAACGATGCTTGACCGAATTGCGTTTATCGTCGAGGGAGCGCGGCGGGACATCAAAAAGTTGCCTGCTTCCTCGTTTCATAAAATGATTATAGAAGGGCTGCTGGCGCTTTATTTGTCCGATCCGAAAGTCAGCCAGCAGGAAGACATCCGTGAGGTATCCCGGCGACTGATGCGAAGAAGTCCGCTGATGAGGTTGTTTTTCTTTGTCAATAGCCGTTGGATTCGCAAATATTTGTAAATTTTTTAGGAGGAATTATCATGTCAGCAGTGAAAAAAATCGCAATTCTTACGAGCGGAGGAGACTCCCAGGGCATGAACGCTGCAGTGCGGGCCGTCGTGCGCAGCGGATTGTTTTACGGGCTTGAGGTTTACGGCATTCAGCGCGGCTATCAAGGCCTGCTCAACAACGACATCTTCGCGATGGATATCCGCAGTGTGGGCGACATTATCCAGCGCGGCGGAACGATTCTGCAGTCGGCGCGGTGTCTGGAGTTCAAGACGCCGGAAGGACAGCAGAAAGGGGCGCAGATTTTGCGCGACCGCGGCATTGACGGACTGGTGGTTGTCGGCGGCGACGGCTCCTACCAAGGGGCCGAAAAGCTGAGCAAGCTGGGCATCAAAACGATGGGCCTGCCGGGAACGATCGACAACGACATTTCCTTTACGGACTACACGATCGGCTTCGATACGGCCGTCAGCATCGTCGTCGATGCCGTCAACAAGCTGCGCGACACGATGTCCTCCCATGAGCGGGCGTCCGTCGTCGAAGTTATGGGCCGCCACTGCGGGGATATCGCGCTGCACGCCGGTTTGGCCGCGGGCGCCGAAACGATCCTGGTGCCGGAAGTTCCGTTTGATCTGAACGAAGTGGCCGACCGTATGAGACAAAACTTCGACAACGGCAAGCGGCACAGCATCGTCATCGTGGCCGAAGGCGTGGGCAAAGGCGATGATGTCGTGGAAGCGATCAAGAAACGCCAGCCTTCCCTGGAGCCGCGCGCAACGGTGCTGGGCCATATCCAACGCGGCGGTTCGCCGACTCCGTTCGACCGCAACCTGGCCAGCCGGCTTGGCGACTTTGCCGTTCGCAGCCTGATCGCGGGCGAATCGAACAAAGCTTGCGGCATGATCGGCGGCGAAATGGTGCTCACCGACATCGAGAAGGTCGTCTCCACGAAAAAGCAGTTTAATATGGAATTGTACGAGCTGGCTTCGCGGTTGTCGCAATAAGAGCGGGGAGTTTGGCATAACTTATTATTGAGCAAAATAAAACGGGCAAGTTATAAGCCGAGCCGGGTTTTCCCGGTTCGGCTTTCTATTCTTTGCGGATTAACGGACACCATAGCAACGGACATCATAGGCTTTTCGAATCAAACTATGGCTTTTCGAATCAAACTATCGTCCGCCGGAGATCTGCAGCAGCGGCTAATTTGCGAAAAAAGCCTTTTTCAAAACTCTAACGGTTGTGATCGCCGTTATTTGCCTGAATCTAAGTAAACTAAGCCGGATTTCAGTGAAATAAGCGCTATGGCAACCGTTAGAATATTGGTGTGGCTAGAAAATGTATCTTGTCCGATTTGATGCAACGCTAGTGGGTTCAGTATTTTTCGAGCAAATAGGGGCTCTCAGGTCCCTCGGCCCAAATGCGATGCGCTAGTCTTAGCCAGTAACCTGCCGGGAAGTAAACTAATGTAAAACAAAGGAGGACATCGACATGTACCTGTATCGCCTGGAGGCGGAGACTTCCGCCGGGCTGCTGGCGCTGGTCATTGCCGCGGAGGGGGAGGAGCAGGCGTTTGCCGCCGCGGAAGAACATGTGCGGCGGCATATTTCGCCGGCTCCGGCGATCGGCGAGATCAGCATCGTGGAGAAGAAGCGGATCGCGCCCGGCGCGGGATATGTGATTCAAAGCGGCTCGCCGGCCTGAAGCTTGCGGCCGATTCTCCGCTGGATGACGACAAGGCGGCGCAGCAGCAGGACGGCGGCGACGGCGAGTCCGGTAATTAGGCCGATCCAGTAGCCGTAGGGGCCTTGCGGCGTATAGTTGGCCAGCACAAATCCGAGCGGAAGCCCGATGATCCAGTAAGCCAACAAGGAGATCCAAAAACCCGGATTAACGTCCTTGTATCCGCGCAGCACGCCCTGGGTAGGCGTGGCGATCGCATCCGACAATTGAAAGAAAATGGCGTAGATCAAAAAATGCTTGGTCAGCGCGACGACTTCGGGATCGCTGGAGTAGATTTCGGCCACGCTTTGGCGGAACAACATCAGGAGGACGGCGGTAACCAGCGCCATCCCCGCGGCCGTGCCGACGCCCAAAACGGCATATTGGCGGGCGTCCTTCAGGCGCGCGGCTCCGGTCTCGAAGCCGACCAGGATGGTCAGTGCAAGACAGATGCTAAGCGGAATCATGTAGAGCGTGGAAGCAAAGTTGTTGGCCGCTTGATGAGCGGCGATCGTAAGCGTGTCGAACCGGCTCATCAGCAAGGTGACGGCGGCAAACACCGCCGTTTCGAAGAAGATCGCGAAGCCGATCGGCACGCCGAGCTTGGTGAGCTCACGCCATTTTTCGAGCGATACTTTATGCAGTTTGCGAAATACGCCGTAGGAAGCAAACGGCTCGCTGCGATGCACGATCCAGACGGCGATGAGAAAGATGCACCAATATGTAAAGGCGCTGGCGATGCCCGATCCGATGCCGCCGAGCCTTGGGAAACCGCCGTGGCCGAAAATGAGCAGGTATCCGGCGCCCACGTTCAGCGGCAAGGAGATCAAGGTAATGATCATCGAAGTGCGGGTTTGTCCCAACGCGTCGATGAACGAGCGCAGCACGATGTATCCGAACAGCGGCAGAATCCCGGTTGAAATGGCCACGAGAAAATAAAAGGCCACATGGTGCACCTTCGGCTCGAGGTTCATCCCGTTCAGCAGAGGGGAGATCGCGAAGCTGCCGGCAAGGAGCACGACCAGCCCGACGGCGAACCCGAACCACAGCGCTTGAATTACATGGTATCCGACCTTGTCGTGCCGGCCGCCGCCCACCAATTGCGAAACGATGGGGGTGATGCCCATCAATATTCCGCTAAGCCCCGTCTGCACCGGGACCCAAAGGCTGGACCCGATCGCGGTTCCGGCCAGGTCCGCGGGGCTCGCGTGCCCCGACATCATCGTATCGAAAAATGTCATTAAGGACATCGTTACTTGGGTAACTAAAATCGGGATAAGAATACGAATAAATTGCCCGTATTTTTGTTTCAAGCCGTTAGTTACTTTCATTGGCCCATTCTCCATTTCCTGTGCCGGAAACCATGCCAAAACGCAAAAACGCCAAACCAAACCCGGGCGCTTGTGGCCCGGGTCCGGTTTGCTCGATGATCCCGGGCGCTTATGGACCGGGTTTGGTTGGATGGTTTACCGTTAATTTCCCTATTAAGTAGTCTGGCCGCAAATGTTGCAGCATAACGTTTTTTTACTTATAGGACACGCCCTCCGTATACCGGTTGGACGCGTTCCATAACAGGTACTCGTCGACGTTCATGTCGCGCAGCGCGCGGATTTGCTCTTCAACTTCATGTTTGCCGTATTTTATATAATGTCCTTTCCCCAGCCAGCTCGCCGTAAAATCCTGAATCCACGGACGTACGATCGGCTGCTCCTCGCCCAGCGGGGCCAGTTTGTCCTGGGTATCCTTGATGGCTCCTTTGATCGTCTGGTACGGCGCTTTGTCGGGATCTTTGGCGTTGAACCAGCCCGTCGAATAATGGCTCGGGTAGATCATCGGGCAGATGATGTTGACCTGGTCTGAGATTTTGACAAAATCCTGGCCGATGCCCTCCGCGGCCGGCACCGATGCCGCATAGCCGAAAATATCGACCGAAACGCGGATGCCGAGCGGCTCCAACTGCTCTTTGGCGTATTTCACGAACGAGGAGACGGCGTCCACGCGGCTCATCTCGCTTTTTTCATAGTTTAACGAATCGGCTCTTTTCTCAAAACCTTCCGGGAAACGCACGTAATCGAACTGGATTTCTTTAAAGCCGAGTTTGGCCGCTTCCTTGGCGATTTCGATGTTGTAGTCCCACACCTCTTTGCTGTACGGGTTGACGAAGCTGTCGCCGCCTCCGTTGCTCCACACGGAGCCGTCTTTTTGCACAAACGAATATTCCGGATGCTTTTTGGCCAAAATCGTATCCTTGAATACAACAATCCGGGCGATCGGGTAAATGTCGTGTTTTTCCAGCCGCTCCATCAAGGCCCCGATGTCGCGAATGAACGGCTGGGCTTTTCCCAGCTTGTTCAGCTCGGGATTTTCCGTTTTGTAAGTGATGTAGCCCGAATCGTCTTTAATGTCGATGACCATGGCGTTCAGCTCCGTCTTATCGACGAGGTCGACCAGCTCGTTCATGCGCGAGCCTCCCGCGCTGTACGCCGTGACATATATCCCCTTCACTTTGGGCGCCTCCCCCAGCGAAGCGGCCTTCACTTCGGCAGGGGTTAACGGATCGTCGATCCGGCCGGCGGCCAGGTTGGCGGCCATCGTTTGCACGACTGCTGGAAGAATGGATTCCGGTCGGCCGTTCCCCGCGGCTTGATCCGCCGCCGGCTGCACACCTCCATTCCCCATACTCATAACTAGCAGCAGCAGCGTCCAGATGATATTCATTTTCCCTTTCCTCTCCCTTGTATACACTCGCTTTTGATTATATCGGAAGGAGGGCTGTCAGAGGGAAACAGGATTGTCACTATTGGAAATATTTTTAAAAGTTTCATAGATTGCCGCGCAAAAAAGGCCGCTTCTCTCGCCGCAGCAAAAGAAACGACCGGGTGTTGCGTTTGTTTATCGCTTTTCAATGAAGAAAAGCCGGGTTTTGGTGCTCGCAGATGCTGAATTGAATGATCTCCAGCGCGTCCTGCGGTTCCAAGATGGTCAAGCCATCCCGGAGGACGATCATCGAATCAAGTTCCTTCTGCTTCAAGAAAGGCAGCATGTCAGGGAACCACTTCATGACGATCTGTTCCAGTTTTACCGTTTCCATTTCCACATTCATCACCCTTTCCACTTAAGAAATATTCACCCCGGAATGTTCCTAAATCGGAAAAGCACAAAGCCTGTGAAAGCAGGTAAAGCTGATATTTATGGAATTGACGAAGGAACCGCTTAGTTCATTATAGCAGAGAAACCGGCGCTTGAAAACGGAGGATCGTTCCATAAACCGGTCATCTTCGGCGGAAGGAACCCATGATCCCGACGGTCTCCACGATATTGACGAACGCCTGCGGATCGGTTTGCTTGATGATTTCCCGCAGCTCGGTCAGTTCGTATCTCGTCGTCACCGTCATCAGCATATCTTTTTCCTTATGGGAGAAAGCGCCCTCCGTTCTAATCTTCGTCACCCCGCGGGGCAGGGTCAGCAGCCGCTGCACCATCGCTTCGGTTTTGTCGGTCACGATAAACAAAGTAATTTTGATATGGCTGACATGAATGAGATCGACGACTTTGCCGGTGATGTAAATCGAAATCATCGAGGCCAGCGCGAGATCCCAGTTGCCCTCCAAATATCCCATCGCCAGAATGACGCTGGCGTTCAGGCCGACCAGCACGTTGCCGACCGGAAAATCGCGATACCGGGTAATGATCGAGCCGATGATATCGAACCCTCCGGACGATCCGCCTACCCGGAAGGAAATCCCGCTGCCGATCCCCACGAGCACGCCGCCGAATACGGCGGAAATCAGCGTATCGGAAGCGAGCAGCTTGTCCGGCGTCGGGATGAGTTCAATGAACCAGGTGGCTCCGGCTACCGACAGGATGCTTAGTCCGACGAAACGTCTGCCGAGCAAAAACAGGCCGGCGATCAGAATCGGCGCGTTGTAGGCCAGATACATCGTGCTGATGCCAAGCGGCGAAAAATACGCCGTAAGCATGGCCAATCCGGATACGCCGCCGCTTAGCAAATGGAGCGGAACGAGGAACAAATTGAAGCCCGCGGCGATCAGGAGCGCTCCAAGCAGAATGACCGCGGCATTTCGAATTTCTTTAATCATGGATCTTCACCTCGGAAATAATAGAAGTATCCCAACCTGCTTGCTGGTGTTCCATTTATGTTTTGTGCTATAATGTTTGAGATATTCTTGAGTAGGGAACCTTTTCGGTTATTACAATAGAGCGATATGTAAAAATTACAGGCTGTTTGGACAGTCTATAAACGTTTAGCGCTACTTAAGAATACAGTTAAGCCGGTGGGAATGTCCACTATATAGAAGGAGTAGAACAAGTTGAGCACATTTGCAGAATTCGGCCTAGAGCCTAAAGTATTACAAGCCATCACGGAACTCGGTTTTGAGGAAGCGACGCCGATCCAGTCCAAATCGATCCCGATCGCCTTGACCGGACGCGATTTAATCGGACAAGCCCAAACGGGGACGGGGAAAACGGCGGCGTTTGGCCTTCCGCTGATCCATAAAATCCCGAAGGAAGAAGACCGCATCGTAGCCCTGGTCATGACGCCGACCCGTGAACTCGCCATTCAGGTCGCCGAGGAAATCGGCAAGCTTTCCCGCTTCAAAGGCATACGCTCCCTTCCGATCTACGGCGGACAAGATATCGTACGCCAAATTCGCGCTTTGAAGAAGAGACCCCAAATCATTATCGGCACGCCGGGCCGTTTGCTTGACCACATTAACCGGAAAACGATCAAACTCGACGATGTACAGACCGTCGTTCTCGATGAAGCGGATGAAATGCTGGATATGGGCTTTATGGACGACATTCAGTCGATCCTGAAGCTTGTGCCGGAAGAACGGCAGACGATGTTATTCTCGGCCACGATGCCGGCGAATATCCAAAAGCTGGCGCAGCAGTTCCTGAAAAATCCGGAGCATGTCTCCGTCATTCCTAAGCAGGTTAGCGCGCCGCTGATCGATCAAGCCTACATCGAAGTGCACGAGCGCCAGAAATTCGACGCTTTGACCCGCTTGCTGGATATGGAATCGCCGGAACTGGCGATCGTGTTCGGCCGGACCAAACGCCGGGTTGACGAACTTTCGGAAGCTCTGCAAAAACGCGGTTATTCCGCCGACGGGCTGCACGGCGACTTGTCGCAGAACCAGCGCGACAACGTGATGCGCAAGTTCCGCGACGGCAGCATCGATGTGCTGGTGGCTACGGACGTAGCGGCGCGCGGGCTGGACGTATCCGGCGTAACCCATGTCGTCAACTTCGACCTGCCGCAGGATCCGGAAAGCTATGTGCACCGGATCGGCCGGACCGGGCGCGCGGGCAAGGAAGGGGCCGCCTACTCGTTTGTGACGCCGCGGGAAATCGACCATCTGCATTTTATCGAGCGCATCACGCGCCATAAAATCACCCGCAAACCTCTGCCGAGCATCGCCGAAGCGATCGAAGGCAAGCAGCGGATCACCGCGGAGCGCCTGCTGGAGCTTGTTGAAGCCGGCGAACTGAATGAATATAAAGGCATCGCCATTCAGCTGCTGGAGCAGTACGATTCGGTGAACCTGCTGGCGGCGGCATTCAAGCTGATTACCGGGGATAAAACGGAAAATTCGGCGATCGAATTAACGCCGGAAGAACCGATCCGGGTAAAACGCCGCAATCCGGACATCCGGTCCAGCGGGCGCAAGCCATCGGGATACGGCAGCCGCGGCGGAGGGTACCGCCGGGACAACCGCGAGGGCGGCAGCCGCGGCGGTTATGGTTCCAAAGGAGGCTACGGCCGGGACGGCGGGCGCGACTCCTACCGTTCCTCCGATCGCAAACCTCGCTCCGGCGGCGACCGCAGACCTTCCAAATACAGCGAAAACAAATCTTTTGACAATTGACAAAACAAAGAAGGCGGAGATTATCTCCGCCTTCTTTGTTTCATCTGTGCTTTGAATTAGATGAACAGCGAACGGCTCACAATAACGAGCAGAATAAACAATACCAGAATTACACCTGTAGAAGTAAAGAAACCTCCTCCAAATCCCAAACCTGCAGACATGAGATAACCTCCTTTAAAAATTTGAGATGTTTTGTGGTTACGGTATATAGTATGGCAGACCCCATGCATGGGATTAGACGCCAACCCATAATCGTCAAATTAGGCGCTGGAATGGGATGGACGAATCATGTATAGTTAAGATAGACGGAAACAAACTATGCTCGAGAGGAGATTTTTGCTTGGAATACAAAGGTTTTATGGGCGGTTTTTATAAAATCACCGAATGGATTATGAGGATCTCAGGCAGCAATCTGCTGTGGCTCCTGTGTTCATCTCCGTTTTTGTTTTTCCTGCTGACGAAGCTGCTGTTGCTGCAAAGCCCTGACGCGCCCCAGGAAAATCTGACGTTATGGGCGATGGGGATATTGGCACCGTTTACATTGTTTCCCGCCACGGCCGCGCTGTTTTCGGTGACGCGGAAATGGGTGATGGGCGAGGCCGATCTAAGCATCATCAAGGTGTATTTCAAAGGATATAAGGAAAATTATAAGCAAAGCATGCTGGGCGGAATTTTCTATACGCTTTTGATCGTGATTATGTACGTGGACTACACGGTATACATGAACCAAATCAGCAATATGCAGATTATCGGCATGATCATGCTGTTTTTGCTGTTTCTGCTGCTTTTGTCCCTGTTCAACTTTTTCTCCCTGGTGGCGCATTACCATTTGGGCGCGGTCCAACTGATCAAAAACGCGATTTTGTTCACGATCATCCGTCCGTTCCGCACGTTGTCCACGCTGATTTGCGCGGTGGTGCTCGGGTTTTTGACGATGCGCTTCGGCTGGCTGATCCTGTTCGGCTTCGGCAGCCTGACGGCGCTGGTCGCTTTTTACAACTTCTACATCGCGTACAATAAAATCCAGGAGAAAGTGGAGAAAATGCGCCAGGCGGAAGAGGAATCAAACGGCATAAACTTGTCCAAAACCGATGACGATCTGGAGCTGAACCTGCCGGCGGGCGAAGACAAGGAGAAGGACTAAAGCGGTTTGATAACTTGCTTTCCCGCCCTTTAAACCGCTTTCAAATTTTCTTTGTTTTTCCATCCGGCCTTGGTTTACATTTCGATGATGAAGCACTATAATAGGTTTACGTCCTGCGATGTGCGTTGCGGTTTCATGTTGTTTTGAACCAATGACAATGTCTCGGGAGACCTATATTGCGGCGCGGCTGAAAGGCCCTATCCACCGGATGAGGGGACTTCAAAAACGTCGTTGCGGTCACCCACCTGCGGGTGCAGGTTCGAGACAGCGTAACCGGACGGCATAGGCGGGTCTACATACGAAACGCGAACTGCACCTTGTCCTCTTTTTGCACAAAAGGGAACGGGGTGCTTTTTTTGTTGCGCGCTATCTGCGGCGCTCGCTTTTGTTTGTCTTCCAACAATGTTAAACTATGAATAAAGAAAACGCATACCCTAAAGGTTTTTTAAGGATCGTGAAGGAGGAAGAACAGTTGTCATTGAAGCGAACGTTGACGGGAATATTCCGGAGCCAGGAAGGAACGAGCGATCGCGCCAAGGTGCCCGAACTGAAAACGAGATATTACCAGCTTTCGAAAGAGAAGCTCTGGGACGAAGTGTCATCCACGCTCAAAAAAATCCCGGGGTACAAGGTGCTGCACGAGGTGCCGAACGTCGGCGAAATTACGCTGGAGAAACGCACCGCCTTTGGGAGAACGATGGACATAACGGTGTCGATCGTCGGCACGGGGCCGGTCCGCAGCGCGGTGGACATTTATTCCGCGACGCGCGGGTCGCTTGGCGATTTGGGGGCAAACTACCGTACGATTCTGCATCTGTTTTCCGTTCTGGACAAGAAGCTGTCCGCGTATAAAGTGTCCTCATCTACATAATGTACGCCAGTAACAAGCTTGCCGTATGGACGCCGAAGCTTCAAAGGTGCGCCGCCATACATCAAAAAAGCGAGCAGGGAGAGTTCTCTCCTACTCGCTTTTCATTTTGACTCCGGTTTAGGACAGCAACGCTTTAACGGCCGCTACCGGCTTGTCGTAATCGGGATGCTCGGTCATTTCACCCAGCACTTGAACGTATTGGATTTTGTTCTCCTTATCCACTACGAACACGGCGCGCATATCGAGCGCGAACTCTTTGATGAGAACGCCGTATGCTTTGCCGAAGGAATTGTCTTTGTAATCGGACAACGTAACGACGCGGTCAACGCCGGCGGCGCCGCACCAGCGGGCTTGGGCGAAAGGAAGATCCGCGCTGACGGTCAGCACAACGACATCGTCGCCCAAACCGGAGGCTTCCTCGTTAAAGCGGCGGGTTTGCGCGTCGCATACGCCCGTATCCAAAGAAGGGACGACGCTGATCAGCTTGATTTTGCCGGCAAAGTCCTGAAGGGTTGCTTCCTCCAGCAGATTTTTATTCAAGCGGAAGTCTGGGGCCGTGTCGCCAACCTTGAGCTCCGGTCCGACCAGGGTAAGCGGATTGCCTTTGAATGTAGCTACGTTTGCACGTTCTTGCGCCATGTACATTTCCTCCTAAACAGATGGATTTATTCATTCAAAATTAATTATAATCTTTTTAAAAAGAAAATGTCCAACATCAGGAAAAAAAGAATGCAAAGGATGGATCCGATGATTTTTATCCGCTATGAAAACTGGAGAAGTTATATCCGTTACTTTCCCGTGACCTGCTTGCTATTGGCCGCGAACATCATCATGTTTCTCGTTTTGACCGTTAACGGGGGATCGCTAAACACCGATACGCTGCTGAAATATGGCGCGATAGCCAATTTCGGACCGTTCGAGCACGAGTGGTGGCGGCTGTTCACGGCGATGTTCCTGCACATGGGCTTCGGCCATCTGTTTTCCAATTCTTTCGCGATTCTCGTGTTTGCCCCGCCGCTGGAGCGGCTGCTTGGCCACTGGCGCTACGCGCTGCTGTATCTCGGCAGCGGCATCGTCGGCAATCTGCTCAGCTTCGGGATGTATCAGCAATCGGGGGAGCTGCACCTTTCCGTCGGCGCTTCAGGCGCCGTCTACGGGGTGTACGGGGCGTTTTTGTACATCGCCCTGCTCCAGCGCCACCTGATGGACGAAAGCTCGCGCAAGACCCTTTACAGTTTGCTGATCGTCGGTGTCATTTTTTCGCTGGTGGCCCCCAAAATCAACTGGATGGCGCATTTCGGCGGGCTTGTCGGCGGCTTTTTCATCTACGGATTGATTATCCGAGTGTTAAAACGGCGTTGAACCGGGGGCGGGGAAATGGTACATTTATGTTAAAAAGCCTTATTTTTTAAAAGCCCTAATTCGGATTATCAGTGGATGCGAAATGGAGCGATCAGAACTCGTGGAATTAAGACAATTGCAATATTTTGTGAAAGTGGCCAGAAAAGAACATGTTACGCAGGCGGCCGAAGAGCTGCATGTGGCGCAATCTGCCGTAAGCCGGCAAATCCACCAGCTTGAGCAGGAACTGGGCGTCAATCTGTTTATGCAGAAGGGAAGAAACCTGCATCTGACGGCCGTCGGGCAGCTGTTCTGCAGCCGGGTGGAGACGATTCTGAAGGATTTGGACCGGGCGGTGAACGAGGTTCACGAGTTTATCGACCCGGAGCAAGGGGAAATCCGGCTCGGATTTCCGAATAGTCTGGGCATTCATATCATTCCCAGCGTCGTGGCGGAATTCCGCAAGCTGTATCCCAACGTGAAATTCCGTTTCCGCCAGGGAACCTACCCCACGTTAATCCGTGACGTCGTCTCGGGAGAAGTGGATCTGGCCTTTATTTCTCCGTTTCCGGAAAATCATGACCAAGTGACGGGCAATGTGGTGCTGACCGAGGATTTGGTGGCGATTTTGCCGCCGGGACATCCCTTGGCCGGGGAGCAGAGCATCAAGCTCAGCCAGCTGAAAGACGAGAAGTTTATTTTGTTCAGCAAAGGCTATTCCCTGCGGCCGATCGTTTGGCATGCCTGTCTGGAAGCGGGATTTACCCCGAAAATCGCTTTTGAAGGGGAGGAGACCGACACCATCCGGGGGCTGGTGGCCGCCGGTATGGGCGTCAGTCTGCTGCCGGAGATGGCGCTGTTTCAAAGCTTTACGCTTCAGCCCAGCCGGGTGCGGATTTCCGAGCCGAAGGTGACGCGAACGATCGGACTTATCCATAGGATGGATGAAAAGCTGCCGCTGGTGGCCCAGTCGTTCCGGGTGTTTTTGCTGGAATATTTCGGACTGCAGGTCGATACACCGCCGGCCCAATAGCAGTGCTCAAATCTTTGCCGAAACAAAACAAGCGCCAGCGGCCGGGGAAGATCGATCCCCAGACCGCTGGCGCTTGTTTTTGTAAAATGAACGGCTAGTTGTCTTCGCGGCTGCTCGTGCCGCCGAAGAAGATCAAAGCATAGCGGAACAGCTCGAGTAAGGAAACCAGCGCGGCGGCGACATAGGTCAGTGCGGCGGCGTTCAATACTTTGGCAACGCCGCGTGTTTCGTCGTGCGTAATGAACCCTTGCTGCACCATGATTTCCTTGGCCCGGTTGCTGGCGTTGAACTCGACCGGGAGCGTAACGAGCTGAAACAAAACCGCGGCCGAGAAGAAAATTACGCCGATGCCGACCAGATTGTACGCTCCGAACAAGAATCCGGCGAGAAGCAGAAACGGAGCGACGCCGGAAGCGAAGTTGACGACGGGGAACATCCGGTGGCGCAGCACCAGCATCGGATATTTCTGCTTGTGCTGAATCGCGTGGCCCACTTCGTGGCAAGCCACCGCCACGGCCGAGATCGATCTTTCATAATATACCGGCTCCGACAAACGGACGACGCGGTGAATCGGATCGTAGTGGTCCGACAGGGCGCCGGGGACCGGTTCGATCGGTACATCGTACAGCCCGTTGGCGTCAAGCATCCGTCTGGCGGCGTCATGTCCGGTCAAGCCGTACATGTTGGCCACCTGCGCGTATTTGTTGAAGGTGCCCTTGACCCGAAACTGCGCCCACAGCGACAAGGCGAAGGCAAGAAGAATCGGGATCAGCATAACGTCTGAATATAACATGCATCATTCCTCCATTTAGGATTAAAGTTGCTCGTTGATGAGTCAGAGGCTTCCTGCTGCAGGCAATTATACGTTATGAAAAAGGGCCGTGATTGATCAGGAACCGGAGCGCTTCCATGCAGGCGAGGCTTTGCGGCATCAGGTGCGCAAAGGCGCGTTTCACCTGGTTCGGCTGCAGATTGGAGATCAAGGGCTCCAATTCTTTAACCTCTCTTTGCAGCTGCTGCAGGTGAAGTTCCAGCGAACTCAGCTTCTCGGACACCTGTTCCTCGTGCGTGACGCGATCCCACTGCTCCAGCTTTTCACGGATTTCTTCCAGCGTATATTTCTCCTGCTTCATTTGATTAATACGTTCCAGTCTGGTCAAGGTTTCAGCGCTGTATAAACGGTAATTTTTCTGCGTCCGTTTCTCCGGGGAAATCAGCCCAAGCTTGGTGTAATAATCGATCGTGCGCTCGCTGACGTGTGCGGCCTTGGCCAGTTCCCCGATCCGGTACATTTTCTTTACTCCAATATGATCACCTCTCCCGCCTATCCAATGCTTATATTTATATCTTATGCATATTTATGATACCGATCATTAAGCGTACAGTCAAACGTCATACTTTATTTTTTATAGTAGCTGCGGCTGGGAAGCGTAAAGAAATCGGCAGTACCCGATTTCGGCGGCATTTTTCATGAGCTCCAAATTAAGCCAAGCGGACAGTTCATAAAACGGTTTGCCGCTAAAAGGCCATTTTGTTCGATCATCTGTGTGCCATTCATCATTTGACAATCGGTCCGTTGCAGCTTCCCATTGCTTTTTTAACTGAAGGATTTTGTCATTTGCTTCTTTGGCGCTCCCGGGGCAGGGGATATTCTCACGAGTCAACGTTCCGTCTCCGAATGAATGGTCAAGAACCATGGACCACCAGAAAATAATATGCCATGTAAGCCAGGTTATGCTGGCGGGACCAATCTCGTATCCTTCAAATTCCGGCCAATCTGCACGCAAGTACCCCGATTCATTCACAAAATGAAGCCCCGTTGAGGCGGGTCTCCAGAAATATTCGTCGTCTGTAAGCCCGGTTAAATGGATATCCAGCATTTGAGATGAGATCTGGTACTGGAAATGGAGGGCGCTTTGAATGGCGTTTGCAGAGTGCTGCAGATTCTTATCTTTCATGTTACATTCCTCCTGACTTTCTAATTAAGCCAATATTCTTGACCATCATCGGTTCTCCCCATAAACCCGTAGTCAACCAGATACCGTCTGATTACTGCGTAATCCTCATAAATTTCTTTCAAAATATGATTTAATTCTGTTTCGGAATACCGTTTGTCAGGCTGAAACTGTTCTGCAATTTTGGATAAGACGACAATTTTTTTCTTTTCCTTGGCAGGAAACTTTATCAATTTTAACGGAGATAAGCTTTCAAAGGCTGTTTTTAAGGTTTGATCCCTTTCTTTTTCCGTAGTGACGTACCGATCATCTACCATCGTTGCATGGTCATGAACCGGCACAATCGCATCTTCCATGGATGGCTTCTTCGCCATGACTTGTTCGTAAACGGCCAAATACATTTTGGCCTGTTTCGCTTTTTCGCGGAACATAAACCTTTGATGTCTTACCGTGGATAGGGAAACTCCAAGTTTAGCAGCGATTTCTTTGTCGGTTAGTCCTGAATACATAAACCATAACAATTGCTTTTGATTGTCCGTAAAGTTATTGTATTTTGATTCTGTATCAAGCAGTTGTTTCAAATTATCGCCGTGTTCAGTCTCCGCATGTATGCCGGCGGCTCGAACTGCTTCGAAGAAGCGATTGTTGAACCTATAAATCTCCCCGGTTTCAAACGTCTTTCCGCAGATGTTGCAAATATAGGAATGATTCTCCTCTTGAAAACTAAATCCCCGTTTAAGATCCTCTACTGATAGCCGGTCAATTTCCATGATTATCATAACTCCTATTCATTGATTCGTTTATTTATTTTATAAATGAATTATATTTTTGTTTATTAATATAGTCAACATAATGAAATAAATTATTAAATTGCCGCAAAAATTGGGCTGCAAACCTTCAAGTATCCTCGCTGAAGCCGTTCGGTCGTGAGGATGATGAAATTTTCGGCCAGCTTCATACAAAATACGTGTATATAAACATTACATATCATGTTAGTTTACATGCGATTAATCAATTTTTTTCAAAAAAACTATTGTCATATCTGCTTCTTTAGTCTTATAATCACTTTAACAATTCATTTTGTGTTAGGAAACATAACATTAGGGGAGTGTGTAAGATGAAAAAGAAATGGCTCTATGGTCTATTGGCATCGGCAGCAATATTTGCATTTCCGGTCTCGGCTTATGCAGCGGAAGGGGAGATTACCGCACCGGTGCTTGAGCTGGGCTTGAACTCATTGTTTGTTTTCGTCGCGGCGATGCTGGTATTTTTCATGCAAGCCGGATTCGCCTTGCTGGAGGCGGGCACGGTCCGGATGAAAAACGCCGGCCACGTAGCGGGTAAAACGGTGCTGACGCTGGGCATTGCCGTGCTTGCCTGGTGGCTGCTCGGCTTCGGCTTCGCATTCGGCGACGGCAACAGCTTCCTGGGAACAACCGGGTTCCTGTTTGGAGGCGCGGGGGATATCGGTTCGTTCAGCGTTTTTGCGGAAAACGGCGTCCCGCTTAACCTTAACTTTCTGTTCCAAATGGCTTTTGCGGCCGTATCGCTGGCCATCGCTTGCGGCGGTATGGCGGAACGCGCCAAGCTTAGTGTATATATCGTTTTCGGAACGATCTTTATCGTTATTATTTATCCGATCGTGGCTCACTGGGTGTGGGGCGGCGGTTGGCTCGGCAACTTGGGAATGCAGGATTACGCGGGTTCGACCGTCGTCCATCTGACCGGCGCAACGGCGGCGTTTGCGGCAACGATTTTGCTTAAACCCCGTCTTGGCAAATACAACAAAGACGGTAAGCCGAACAATATTCCGGGGCACAACCAAGTATTGACGGTTCTCGGCGTTATCATTTTGTGGATCGGCTGGTTCGGTTTTAACCCGGGCAGTGCCTTGACGCCGCTGAACGATGGATTTTTCGGTTATGTCCTGATGACGACCAACCTGGCCGCTGCAGCGGGCGCTGTGGCCGCTCTGCTGATCTCCTGGGCGGTTATGGGCAAATCCGACATTCCGAGCATGCTGAACGGGGTGCTGGCTGCACTCGTTGCCATCACCGGTTCTTGCGCATTCGTGGACGCTTGGGCTTCGGTCGTGATCGGCGCCGTCGCCGGGATCCTGACGTTCTTCACCGGAAGATGGATCGAGCGCGCCGGCATAGACGATCCGATCTTCGCTGCCTCCGTGCACGGGATCGCCGGGGTATGGGGCGCGATTTCCACGGGGCTGTTCGCCACGCCTGAGCTTGTAGAGAAGACCGGAGTTGGCGCTCCAGGCCTGGTTTACGGCGGCGGATTCGGACAATTGGGAGTTCAGCTCCTTGGGGTTATCGGCACGTTTGCGTTCGTTCTGGTGCTTTCCTTCCTGATTCTTGGGGCCATGAAATGGCTGATGGGGCTGCGCGTGACCGAAGAAGAGGAAACGATGGGCCTTGATATGAGCGAACACGGCACTTACGGTTATCCCGAACAAATGAGTTTGCTGAACAAAAATACTTCTTCCGGCATTCCGGCTGAATAATAATAATGCGAGAATATACCTTATGAAAGCTTGGGGTTCCGGGAACAGGAAGGGAGATGGCGCCCATGAGCCACGAAACGGCGATGAACAGCGGCGGTCTGCAAGCGATCCGGTCGGCATCTTCTCCCGGATCGCTCAGGTCGGCCAGAATCGAGGAGCAGAACCGGCTGCACGCCCGCTTCGCCTCGATGCCGATTCTGGAATGGAACCGCGCGGTTGGGGAAATGCATGACGCCGTCATGGGGCAGGCTTGCCATTTATGCGAAGAGTTGTTGCGGCAGGAGGGCTTTGGCCCTCCTCCTTCACATTATGCTTTCGTTGCATTTGGCAGCGCCGGACGGGCGGAGCAAACGCTGTGGAGCGACCAGGACAACGGCCTGGTTTACGGGGACGGCGATGACGCGGAGAACGCCGCTTATTTCGCAGCGTTCGGGAACAAGCTCTCGCAAATTTTGGAGCAGGCCGGTTATCCTCCGTGCCCGGGCAACGTGATGCTGTCGAACCCGCTGTGGCGGGGCGGTTTGAGCCGTTGGGAGAGGCAGTTCATGGAGTGGCGCGAGGCGCTCGGATGGGAGCAAGTCCGCTACTTGATGATCGCTTCGGACATGCGCCATATCTACGGGGATCAGGCGTTATCCGGCGCTTTGCGCAAAACGATGAAGCGGATTATGGAACTTGATCAAGGGACCGAGCGGGACGTGATTGCCGCGGTTTTGCGCAATACGGTGCGCCACAAAGCCGCGCTCAATATCCTCGGGCAGGTGATTACCGAAGCGGCCGGCGAGCACGCCGGAGATTTTGACGTAAAATACGGCCTCTATATACCGATTGTGAACGCGGTGCGTTATTTTGCCCTGCAATATGGGATCGAGTCTTCCTCGACCGGGGAAAGGATTTCACAGCTGTACCAGCTTGAAGCGGTTCCGGCCCGGTGGCTGGAATCGTGCCGGAAAGCTTTTGCTACGGCGGTTAAATTCCGGTCTATCGCTCCGCCGAAGCTCGAAGACGGGATGTTGACGGGTACCCACTATTTGCCGCAAGCGATGATCAAGCAAAAAGAGCTGCGGCGCGAGCTGCGGGATGCTCTCGGCACAGTCAAGCTGATGTACCGGACGCTGCAGAGACAACATCGGTACGCGGAAAGGAAATGGCTATGAAAGAACCTATGAAAGGAAACGGCGGTTTTTGGGATGCGTTAAAGGCCGGCGGAGTGCCCAGGATCGCTTCGATGCTTGGGGCTCCCAGCGCCCAGCAAATCGCGTTTGTCCGTTCGCTGACCAAAGGGCAGCGGCGCCCGGAGACGCTCCACGTTCCGCTATCGGAACTAAAAACAGCGGTCTTTGACCTGGAGACCACCGGATTTCATTACCATTACGGCGATGAAATCCTGTCCTTCGGGGCCGTCAAAGCGGAAGGGGAGGACATTAGCGAAGAAGTCTACTATTCCCTGACCAAACCGGCCTGCACGATCCCGGAGCGAATCATCGAGCTGACCGGGATTACGCCGGAGATGGTTCAGGATGCGCCGACCCTGCTCGAGGCGCTGCGCGAATTTATGGCGTTTGTGGACGACCGGGTGCTGGTTGCGCACGGAAGCGCTCATGATAAAGCTTTTCTCGATGTGGCGTTGTGGAAAACGTCCAAGGCTCACCTCGGTCACCGGGTGCTCGATACGATGATGATCGCGCGCAAGCTGGAGCCGGACCGGCCGATCTCCGGGCTCGACGAGTGGCTGAATGTATGCGGGATTCCCATTACGCGGCGCCATCATGCTCTGGAAGACGCCAAAATGACGGCGCGGCTGTGGACGGTGCTGATCGGCCGCTTAAGGGATCGGGGGGTAATTACGTTAGGCGATCTGTACACGTTCCTGAGCAAAAACTGATGATAAGGAAGAGTGATTGCTAAGTATAACTTCCTTTTATCGCAAGAGAAACCGCCGGAGAAATTTTCGCTCTATTCATCCGGCGGCCCCTTGGTTTGTAATTCGTGTCTTGGTATCCCTGCATGCCGCTTTGCACGATTATCCCTCTTGTTCAGGGGGGAGAGGGTGGGGGGCTGATCACGGTACTTTCATTTTTCCCGGTGTTTTGCCCCATTCCTCCCGTCAGGTCTGCTTCACTTCTCCATAAACCTCCTGCTCACAAATCTGTCTAACGGTCTCGAACTAACGGTCTCGAAGCAAACGATCTCGAACTAATGGTCTCGAACTAATGATCTCGAACTAACGGTCTCGAACATGTCTGCTGCTCCAAACCTATTTTCTTCTCCTGAATTAATCTTCCTCACTGTTACCGGATCAAACGGGATAATCGCGCAAAGCATCCGGACAGCGGATGTTGATCTGCCGACCAACCCAGCTATGGGTTTAGACTAATCACGTCCTGTCCTCCTACGGATGCGCGTTGCAGCGCATAGCGGCCGTCCGCTTCGCGTACAATGGAATAAGCGTTTAAACTCCAGCCGTCCGGTTCGCCGGGCGGCTTGTCATTTCCCGCAGGCGAGCCGATAAGATAGAGCTGGACTTGGGCGGCGAAATGCTGCAGCTGTTTTAAATCCTCCGGCGAAGGCACAGGCCTTGACGTGGGATGGGTGTGAAAAATCCCTACTAACGACGGATCAAAGCAACTGCGCACCCATTCGTCCGGAGCCAGTTCAAATCTGTGCAGCGGGGCTGGCGACGTATTGGCTACAGGGAGGTAGCCGGTGATGACTGTGAACGGGGATTCCGCGTTCGTGCCGAACAGAAGCCCGCAGCCTTCCTCGGGGAAACAGTTCCGCCCATGTTCAAGCATTTGCCTGCGTATGCCGTCCGGTATAATCCATTTATTTTCCATTCGTTCTCCCGCTTTCCGTGTCCTGCCGCTCCAGGCTGTTTCGAATATTGTAACAAATCGCGAAAAAAGGGTACAATAGCGTAAAAAGAAGGCTATAATAGCCGGAAAAGGAAGAACAGGATGAAACGAAACCGATGGATTTTGTCCGGCGTTCTGCTTGTGCTGCTGGTGCTTGTGTTGATGGACCGGGGCACACAAGAGGGCTGGCGGTCGATCTTTGGCGGGGCCGGTTCCGAAGCGGCAGCCGGGAAAAACGGGCAACCGCTCGCGGCGATGGCTGCGGCAGGAGCGCCGAAGCCGGGCACGCCGTCTCCGTCTTTTTCACTGATGGGGCTCGATGGAAAGCAATATGACGTCGGCGGCAAACGGGATAAACCGCTGCTGCTCAACTTTTGGGCTTCCTGGTGCGATCCTTGCAAGGAAGAGGCCCCGGAGCTGGTCAAGCTTGCGGATAAATACAAGGATTCGCTTGACGTATACGGGGTTAACGTGACGTTTTACGACAAGCTGGACGACGCCAAGGCATTTGTCAAAAATTACGGATATACCTTTCCCGTCTTGCTCGATGAGAAAGAGGAAGTGTACAGCCGGTTTAACGGCGTCGCTTTCCCCACCAATGTGCTGATCGACGAGAACGGCATCATTCAGGACGTCATCCTCGGCGTCATTTCTCCGGAGGAGCTGGAGGCGAAAATTAAAAAGCTGCTGTAAAGCAGGGATTGGCCGGAAAAAAAAGCGCGGGCGGCAGGAGACTTCTCTCCTTGCGCCCGCGCTTTTTGTTTAACCAAACGGCGGATCATTGATTCACCAAACCCGTGCCGGCGTACGGGAGTTCCTCGTAATCCTCGCGTTTCACCTGCCCCAGCAGAGCATACCGGATACTGTCGACCAGCGCTTCCCAGCTCGCTTCGATTACGTTGCTGGATACGCCGACGGTGTTCCAGGAGTTGGTGAAATCCTTGGATTCGATCAATACGCGCACTTTGGAGGCGGTGGCGTCTTTGTCGTCGAGGACGCGGACTTTATAGTCCGACAAATGCATATCCTTCAGCCCCGGATAATACGAAATCAGCGCTTTGCGCAGCGCGTTGTCGAGCGCGTTGACCGGACCGTTGCCTTCGGCGGCCGTATAGACGCTGGCGCCGTCGATGTTCAGCTTGACGAAAGCTTCGGACACAACCGGTCTGTCGGCCGTTTTTTCCACCAGCATTTTAAAAGATTCGAACACGAACAGTTCCTTAAGTTCACCGTTCGCCTGGCGCAGCAGCAGTTCCAGGGAGGCGTCGGCCCCTTCGAATTGATAGCCCTGGTGCTCCAGCTCCTTGATTTTGCTGATCACCGCCCGTGTGCTCTCGTTTTCCGGATCAAAGTCGATGCCCATTTCCTGCGCCTTGGACACGATGTTGCTCTGGCCGGCGAGCTCGGAGACGAGCACGCGCTGGCGGTTGCCGACCAGTTCCGGGGCGATATGCTCGTATGTGCGGGAATCGCGAAGGATCGCCGACACGTGGATGCCGCCTTTGTGCGCAAATGCGGCCGTGCCGACGTAAGGCTGGTTCACCGGCATATGCACATTGGCGATTTCGCTGATGTAGCGCGCCGTATTGGTCAACTGCTTAAGCTGCTCCGGTTCGAGAACCTGGTAGCCCAGCTTGAGCTGCAGATTCGGGATGATCGAGCATAGGTTGGCGTTGCCGCAGCGTTCGCCGTACCCGTTCATCGTCCCCTGAATTTGCGTCGCCCCCGCCCGCACCGCGCTAAGGGAGTTGGCCACCGCCAGCTCGCAGTCGTTATGGGTGTGAATGCCAAGCCGCGATCCGGTGATCGTACCGGCCAGCACGCTGACGATATCGTGCACCTCATGCGGCATCGTTCCGCCGTTCGTATCGCACATGACGAGCCAGTCGGCTCCGGCTTCTTCCGCTTTACGCATGACGGACAAGGCATATTCCGGGTTGTTTTTGTAACCGTCAAAAAAATGCTCGGCGTCGAAAATAACCTCCAGCCCTTGCCGTTTCAAATAAGCGATGGAATCGTAAATCATCGCCAGGTTTTCCTCAAGCGTCGTTTGCAGCGCCGTATGCACGTGGAAGTCCCAAGATTTGCCCACCAGCGTCGCCGCCGGCACGCCGGACTCGATCATACGGTTCAAATTGGCATCATGTTCGGCCAAACTGTCCTTCCGGCGCGTGCTGCCAAAAGCGGTGATTTTCGCCTGAAGCTTGAGCTCCTTGACCCGCTTGAAAAACTCGATGTCTTTGCTGTTGCTGCCCGGAATGCCACCTTCAATGTAATGGACACCCAGCTGATCCAGCTTCCCTGCGATCTTCAACTTGTCGTCCGCTGACAGGCTGATGCCCTCGCCTTGAGTGCCGTCGCGCAAAGTGGTGTCGAAGATGGATAAAGCCTTTGACATGATGGAAGTGTCCCCCTTTGGTTGTTTTCGAAAATACAAGCTCCGTGTGTATTAATTTCTAATTATAGCATCTGCTATTTTAAATGTAACACGCTTTTTGCGAAATTGCATGGTCCAATATTGACCGGCATTCCTTGGAAAGGTATGCTGAGGGGGAGAATAACGAATGATAAACGAGGGGAAGCAACGTGAAAAATGCCGCTGATTATTATCCCGCCCGGGGCAGGGTCATTCTTCATGTCGATATGAACGCCTTCTACTGTTCGGTGCATGAGGCGGAGGAGCCGGAGAAATACCGGAACCGTCCCACGGCCGTGGCCGGCAGCGTCGAACTGCGCAAGGGCGTTATCGTCACCTGCTCCTACACGGCGCGGAAAAGGGGGATTTCCACCGGAATGACGGTCAGCCAGGGACTAAAAAAATGTCCCGAGCTTCTTGTCATTCAGCCGGATTTTCATTTGTACCGTAAATATTCCCGGGCGTTCATGGACATCGCTTACGAATACACGCCTTTGCTGCAGGCGATGTCGATCGACGAATGCTACCTGGATATTACCGGGTCCAAGCAGTTCGGCACGCCGCTGGAGATTGCGGCCCAAATTCAGCAAAGAATTAAAAACGAACTGGACCTTCCCTGCAGCATCGGCGTTGCTCCCAACAAGCTGCTGGCGAAAATGGCCTCCGATATGAAGAAGCCCAACGGCATTACGGTGCTCCGAATCCGCGATGTGCCGCGGCTGTTGTGGGACAAACCTTGTAACGAGTTGTTCGGCGTCGGCCGCAAAACCGCGGAGAAGCTGAAGAAGATGCGGATTTACACGATCGGCCAGCTCGCTGCCGCGGACGAAAACAAGCTGATCGAACGCTTCGGCGTGGCCGGAGCCTGGATGAAGCGGGCGGCGAACGGGATCGACGATTCCCCGGTGAACGACGAACGCGAGAAAAACAAGTCGATCGGCCATACGACGACGCTGCCGGCAGACATCAGCCGGATGGAGGATGTGCAGCGGGTTATGCTGAATTTGGCCGACCAGGTTGCCCGCAGGCTGCGGCGGCAGCAGCTGATGGCGCAAACGGTGCAGATCACGATCCGCACGCCGGATATGAAGACGATCACCCGCTCGCAAAGCCTTGAGACGGTGACCGAGCAGGCGGAGGAAATCTACCGCGAAGCCTGCGAGCTGTACCGGCGGCACTGGAACGAAGATAAACCGGTGCGCCTGCTTGGCATCACGCTGCAAAATCTGGTGCCCAAAGAGGAGGCCGCGCTGCAGCTCGATCTGTTCGATTACGAGCAGCAGCCGAAAAAGGAATCGCTCACGCGGGTAATGGACATGCTGCGCGACAAATTCGGCGAAAACGCCGTTTTGACGGCGGGCATGCTGACCGACGATCCTTCGGCGCTGATCCGCGACCACAAAATTCGCGGCACCTCGCTGCAAACCGACTTTCTCCGGGAACAGCGGGAGAATCATCCTGATTCTCGATTGGAATAATACGGAAAATGAATTGAAATTGCTTTCTATTTATATTATAGTGGTCATGGTGATATAAAACACCGGACTTGTACCGTTTATTCAGGAGGCAGATTAAAGATGGCAAAATATACTTGGGTTGAGAAGGACACTTGCATTGCGTGCGGCGCTTGCGGCGCTACTGCACCGGATATTTACGATTACGACGATGAAGGCTTGGCGGAAGTTATCTATGGTGAGGACAAGAACCGCGGCGTGACGGAAATCCCGGAAGATTTGTACGACGATCTTCAAGACGCTTGCGACGGCTGCCCGACCGACTCCATCAAAGTGGCGGATGAGCCGTTTAATAAAGAAGGCTAATTTCCGATAGCGAGTTCATGCTGAAGACCTCACCGCAGCGGTGGGGTTTGTTTTTTTTAAGACAGTTTGAAGGGGCGGTTTAGGCGGACAGGGGGCGGTGGGGAGTTTGAGTGGTTCAACTGCAAAAGTGCATTCCAAATCCTAGGGATCAGCAATTATGGAGCGTCTGAAATGCAAAAGTGCATCTGATTATGAGCTTTTTGATAAAAAAGAGTTTTTTGAGCGGAAATGAACTGTAGTTTTGCATTTGAACCACCCTTTTCGAGGAGTTTCGACGAAAATCGCATGCTCTTTTGCATTTCGTGGATTTCGTGGGTTCGTGGATTTTGTGGATTTCGTGGGTTCGTGCATTTCGTGGGTTCGTGGGAACTTCGCGGGATTTAGGCAGGTTAGTTCGAGCCCAAAATGGAAACGACAATATGTTCTAGTATAGTTGGAATATTTTATGATATCATAGTAACAAATTGATAAATGAGGTGTTGTTTCTTGATCGGACGCAGCGGTAACCCAACTTTAAGGAGCGATACGTTTGACAGGCCGGACTCATTTTCCGGAATGAACGCGATGACCGTCGAGGGGACGGTAAACAAATCGTTTATCACATTAGTCATCCTCCTCGGCAGCGCGTTCAGCGCATGGATGCTGTATTTTGACGGGATGAACGTGATTCCGATGGCGATCGGAGGTGCGATCGTCGGGTTGATCCTGGCGCTGATCGTCAGCTTTGTGCCGAGAACGGCCCCGTATCTGGTCCCGGTTTACGCCATTGCCGAAGGGATGTTCCTGGGGGCCCTTTCGGCCCAATACGAAACGGTATACCATGGAATCACGCTACAGGCGACTCTGCTGACCATGGGCGTGTTTGTGGCTCTGCTTATCGCCTACAAGACCCGGCTGATTAAGGCGACGGAAAACTTCAAGCTCGGAGTCGTCGCGGCTACCGGGGGCGTGGCTCTCGTCTATCTGCTCAGCTTTATTCTCGGTTTGTTTGGAATTCAGGTGCCGTATCTCCACAGCAACGACTGGATCGGCATCGGCATCTCGGTCGTGATCGTCATCATCGCCGCCTTGAACCTGGTGCTGGATTTCGATTTCATCGAAGAGGGAGCCCACCGGGGAGCACCGAAATTTATGGAATGGTACGGCGCGTTCGGCTTGATGGTCACGCTGGTATGGCTGTACCTGGAAATCCTTCGCCTGCTCGCAAAATTGGCGAGCCGGGATTAAGCAATTGGAACCAAGCGGCTGTATAGGTTGAACCTACGAAAAGCCAAGATTCAGGCAATTTATATAGTTCTAAAGCGCGGAAAAGCAGGGCCTCCTGCCGACCGCGCTTTTTGCTTTTTCCAAAATGTCCCGGAAAATGTTGAAGCGATGTAGGTACTAAGTCGCAAAATGCGCTTTTCTCGCAGGTTTGGGTTAGAAACGCCATCCATTTTGCCGATATAGTAATAGTTGAAGCTTAACTTTTCCATTTGATGGAGGAAACGTATGGGGGATTCAGCCTACCTCAAAAAATTTGTGGAAAACCACCCGAAAAACAAAATGGCCTGGTATTTACTGGGCAAGGAATACGAAGCGAGCGGCCAGACGGGAAAGGCACGGTACTGCTATATTCAGGCGGGCGGCGTCTATGAAGCTTTCGAAGCGAGCAAAATTCCGGAGGATTTATGGATGGGCTACAAAGCCGACTTGCTGCAGGAGACGAAGCAGCGGGAGAAGCGTAGCCGCTTTCTGCGCAAGCTGGGCATCGCCCTGCTGATCGCCCTGGTGGTGATCGGGCTCCCTTCGGCGTATGCGCCGAGTGAAAAAACGGCCGAACCGGCCATGGCCGGCCTTCAAGACGAACCGGGAGCGGAGACGGATCCCGCTGTACCGGATGCCAAGCCGGCCACGCCGCCGGGAAAAGCTCCGGCAAAGGCCGGTTCGGCCGGCTCGGCGGACACCGTCAAAGGGCCGGTATTTACGGCGCAAGGTTACGCTTTCGGTAAAGCCAAGGCCGGCGCCGAGGCGCTCGGCGGGCTGATCGATTTGCAGAACCGCACCGGCGCGCCGATTCTGAATGCCGCAGTACTCGGCATGGAGCGGAAAGGCGATTATTTACTCTGGACGGACGACATGCCGGTCGTTTATGAGTTGGAGCAAAGTCCGAATCAAGGAACGACGACGATCCAATCCTACGACCCGGAAGCATGCCGCTGCACCCCGCCGGACGCTTCCGGCTTGCAGGCGGCGGCCGAGCGCTGGATTCCGTACCAGGAGTCGCTGGGCGTGCTTGCTTCGGCGATGCAGAGATACAAAGAGGGTACGGGGGAATGGCCGTCCAGTCTGGACGATTTGACCGGGCCTTTCCCGGACAATTGGCTTGCCGGCAGCGATCCTGTTATGGTCAAAACGTTCGGGCCGCTGCTGAAGACGCTGCAAAACGCCGCCGGTTCCGGTGCGGCGGGTCAGCCGAGCGCGAATTCGGACGCGGCAAAGGAAGGTCTGGCTCCGGAAGAACAGCCGTACTTCACCGAGCCGTTTGAGATTATCGTGGACAAGAAAACGCATGTGCTGGCCGTCGTCAGCGGTGACAAGCTGATTCGCAGTTATCCTGTGGGACTGGGCGGCGACAGGACGCCGGAAGGCTCTTTTGCTATTTCGGACAAAGTGATCAACCCGAACGGAAGAGACAACGGCGAGTTCGGCAGCCGCGGCATGCAGTTATCGGACACGAACTACGCGATTCACGGGACGAACGATCCGGACAGCGTCGGCAAAGACGAATCGCTGGGCTGTATCCGCATGGGGAAAAAGGATGTCGAAGAACTGTTCGATCTCGCCCCGAAAGGAACGAAGGTGACGATAGGAAAGGGGATTTTGCCAGACCTGGAGAGCGTCCCGAAAGAAAGATTCAAGCTCGGACACCGCGAGGATCAGACCAATCCCCATCGAGTATATCACTGGCTTAACTAAAAAGACTTTGAGTTTTACGTCAAAATCAAGAGGACGGTAGTTGCCACAATAAGCGCCGCGGCGATGGAGATCGACCAGATGAGCGCCTTCTTGTTGACTTCGTCCTTTTTTTGCTGGAGCGTGGGCGGTATACGTTTGGTTGACACAGCTACATCCCCTCCCTTTTAGAGGTTGTGAACACATACTTTTACAACTGCTATATTCCTATTGTAATGGCTTTCATTTTAAAATTCCATCACTTTGTAGTGGTTTTCACATGCGGCGAGGTTAAACTTTTCTTTTTGGCCGGAAACGGCTAAACTGTTTATAGAAAAATGCACAGGAAACAGCGATCGGAGTGGACAAATAACGTGTTGTATCGGCTTTTGGGGAAACCCGTTTTTTTTCGGATGGATCCGGAAAATGCCCATCATTTAGTCATTGACGGTTTGCATAATGCGGCCAAAATACCGGGGGCCCTCACCCTCATGCGCGGTATGTACGGCGTTCCGGAAGTGCCGGAGCTGGCCACGGACTTATTCGGAATTCATTTTCCTTCCCCGGTGGGACTCGCCGCCGGACTCGATAAAAACGCCGACGCGGTGGAGGGTTTTTCGGCCATCGGCTTCGGTTTTATGGAAGTGGGGACGGTAACTCCGGCCGGGCAGCCGGGCAACGACCGGCCGCGGCTGTTCAGGCTTCCTCCGGAAGAAGCGCTGATCAACCGGATGGGCTTCAACAATCGCGGCGCGGAGGAAATGGCGGCAAGGCTGCGGGCGTTAAAACAGCGGCCGATTCCCGTCGCCGTGAACATCGGAAAGAACAAAACGACGCCTAATGAAGAGGCGTTTCGCGATTATGAGAAATGCGTTTCGGCGCTGTATCCGTATGCGGACTTTTTTGTCGTCAATATCAGTTCGCCAAACACGCCGGACTTGCGTAATCTGCAGCATGGCGACGAGTTGTCCGGGCTGCTGCGGGCGGTGACGAACCAGATGGCGGCGGAGGCCAAGAAACACGGCGCGAGCAAAGCGGTACTGGTGAAGATTGCTCCCGACGTAAGCGACCGGGAACTGGAGTATATGGTCGATACGATCGAAAAAAGCGGTGTCTCCGGCTTGATCGCCACGAATACGACCGTTTCCAGAGAAGGGATTCACCATAAGAACGCCAAGGAGACCGGCGGGCTTAGCGGCAAGCCGCTGGCCGCCAGATCGACGGAAATCGTCTCCCGCGTTTATCGCCAAACGGGCGGCAAACTGCCGATTATCGGTTCGGGCGGGATTTTTTCCGCTGCCGACGCCTATGACAAAATACGTGCGGGCGCCAGCCTGGTGGAAATTTATACTGCGCTGATTTATGAGGGACCGGAGATCAACCGGAAGCTGCATCGCGGCTTGAGGGAGCTGCTTGCGCGCGACGGGTTTAGCCATATTTCCGAGGCGGTGGGGGCCGATCACCGCTAGAAAACCGGGTTACAGAAGACAGGAGGCATAGGGATGGACAGTAGAGATTGGGGAACATTTTTGCTTCCATATGAACAAGCTGTTGAGGAATTAAAAGTGAAGTTCAAAACGATGCGGTCCGAACTAAAAAAACGCGAAGAATACGCGCCGATTGAATTCGTGACCGGACGGGTCAAAAAAATTTCCAGCATTCTAGAAAAAGCCAAACGGCTTAATGTGTCCATGGACGATCTGGAGACGGGCATCGAGGATATCGCCGGCATCCGCATCATGTGCCAGTTCGTGGAGGATATCCGGCGGGTCGCGGAATATATCCGCATGCGCAAGGACCTGAAGGTGCTGTACGAGAAGGACTACATCACGAACTACAAGGAAAGCGGCTACCGCAGCTTTCATATGATCGTCGAATACCCGGTGCAAACCGCGCTTGGGCAAAAAAACGTGCTCGCCGAAATCCAGATCCGCACGCTGGCGATGAACTTCTGGGCGACGATCGAGCACTCGCTGAACTATAAATACCGCGAAAGCCTGCCGGAGGAAATGCGCGCCCGGCTGAAGAAAGCGGCCGAGGCCGCTTTTGTGCTGGACAATGAGATGTCGAGCATCCGTCAGGAAATTCTGTTGGCGCAAAAAAGCTTTGAGGACGACTCCAATATCGTGTCGTCGCTGCTCGCGGCCATTCACCAGCTATATTTCTATCATCTCGTCTCGGAGGCGATCGACGCGCAGCGCCGGTTTAACGAGCTTTGGGAAGCGAAAGACTTCGAAGGCTTCAAGGAACTGCTGACCGAGGTCAAAGAGCTAATCAAGCGGCACAAAAAAGTGGAGGAGCCCGGCGATGAGCTATGAGCCGCTGTACGTGGCGTATCTGGTTTATTTTAACCGGGACCGCGATTACTTTGAGTGCCATGAGGTGCTGGAGGAGCTGTGGCTGGAGCGGGATCACGATCCGCTGTACAAAGGCCTGCTGCAGGTAGCCGTCGGGCTGTTTCATGCGCGGAGCGGAAACGTTTCGGGCGCCCGGAAAATGCTGCTGTCGGCGCTGGAACGGCTCGCGCCGTATCCGGAAGGGGCGCTGGGGATCGACCTGGGCAAGCTGCGCCGGGAGACGGCGGCTTATGCAGAAGCTTTGGAGCCCCGGCAAAACCGTTCTTTTGCGTATTATGATTTAACGATTGATATTGTCGATCCGGCGCTGCGCGACGCCGTGGAGCAAGCGGCGGCGGAGATCGCCCCGAACGTCCCGCAGCGGCGCAAGCCGCAGCGGGGCGAAAAACATGAGGAACGCCGGCTGAAGCTGGAGCAGCGACAACGGGAATTAAACGGCTGATATTAAGGCCCGCCTCTATCGTTTATTGGGGCGGGCTTTTGCCGTTTCCGGGGCAAAACGGGCGGCCTAAGCGAAGTCTATTGGATTTTTCAAAAGAATGGGATGTAGTTGTATGAGATGCAATTAAAACGATTGGCTTGGCAATTCGGTATACTATAGCTGTATGATTTACAGTTAATCATCAGATAATCGTCGGAGTCTGGTCATCCGCAGCGGAGTTTTACACGGTTTGCGCCGCTGTTTTGGATGAACGGGCGTTTCCCGGAAATAGGGAACCTGTGGTACAATAGCGTTGTTTTTCAACAAGAGTTTCTGAAGAATGGATGGTACGAGATGACGGTGCAACTACCGAGCGTTTTTTTGGATAGAATGCGGGAGCTGCTTGGGGATGAGTATGAGGCGTTCCTGTCCTCCTATGACGATCCCAGGCATGCGGGAATCCGCGTCAATACGTTAAAAATCGGCCCGGACTCGTTCCTGAAGCTGTCGCCGTTTGCGCTCCGTCCGATTCCGTGGTGCGAGGCGGGCTTTTATGTGGATGAACGGGTCAAGCCCGGCAAACACCCGTACTACCACGCCGGATTGTATTACATACAGGAGCCGAGCGCGATGGCGCCGGCGGAGCTGCTGAACGTCTCGGAAGGGGACCGGGTGCTGGATTTATGCGGGGCTCCGGGGGGCAAGTCGACGCAAATCGCGGCCCGCCTGAATGGCAAAGGGGTGCTCGTTACCAACGATATCCATGCGGAACGGACGAAGGCCTTGGCCAAAAACATCGAGCTTTACGGCGTGCGGAACGCGGTGGTGCTGAACGAAGCGCCGGAGCGGATCGCCCGGGCTTTTCCGCATTATTTCGATAAAATCCTGATCGACGCCCCGTGTTCGGGCGAAGGCATGTTCCGAAAGGATGAAGACATGGCCCGGCAGTGGGAACGGCATTCGATCGAGAAATGTACGGTCATGCAGCGGGATATTTTGAAAACGGCGGCGGCGATGCTGGCGCCCGGCGGCAGGATCGTTTACTCCACCTGCACGTTTGCGCCGGAAGAGAACGAGGCGATGATCGCGGAATTTTTGCTGGAGAACCCGGACTTCGAGGTTGTGCCTGTGCCGCGGGACACCGGTATTACCCCGGGACGGCCGGATTGGCTGGATTGGCTAAGCGGCGAAGAAGGGGGCGTTATGGCTTCGGTCCCAGAGGAAATCAAAAAGCAAACCGCCGGCTGCGGCAGATTATGGCCGCATAAGGTGGAAGGCGAAGGGCATTTTGTCGCGGTGCTGGAGCGAAATAGGGAGACGCACGTTCCGGAGGCCAAGCTTGCGGGCGGGCATGAACGCATCGCTTCGCGGCAAAGCGGAGCAACTCGCGGTGGAGCGGCGGCTCGCCCTGCGCAGCGTTCCCGTCAAGCGGCCGGCGGGGACAAAAGGGGCTCCGGCGAACGGGAGATGCTGGAGAGCTGGCGGGCTTTTGCCGCGGAGCATTTGCGGGCCGAACTGCCCGGGACACCGCTGACGTTCGGCGGAAACGTGTACCTTTCGCCGGTCGCCAAAGAACAGCTGGACGGGCTAAAGGTCGTTCGCCCGGGCTGGTATGCCGGCACGGTCAAAAACGGCCGGTTTACGCCAGGGCATCCGCTGGCTACGGCGCTGGCGCCTTCCGAGGCGGCCAGAACGCTCGATTTGTCCGCGGACGGCGGGGAGGCCGTCCGCTATTTAAAAGGAGAAACGCTGGAAATCGAAGCTTCGCGGGTCCATACCCGCGATGGGGCTAATCCGAAAGGTTATGTGCTTGTCACCGTGGACGGTTATTCCCTCGGCTGGGGCAAATGGCAAAACGGCCTGCTCAAAAACGAATATCCGGCCGGCTGGAGGTGGACATAACGAATGAGTCCAGGCAAAAAAACGCAAAGACTCGACAAAATCCTGGGGAATCTCGGCTACGGCTCGCGAGCCGAAATCAAAAAGCTCGTGAAGCAGGGCCGGGTGACCCGAAACGGTGCGGTCGTCAAAGATAGCGGCGCGCAATGCGACCCTTTCGGGGACGTCATCGAGCTCGATGGAGAACGAATCGTATACCGGGAATTCGTTTATCTGATGCTGCATAAACCGACCGGCGTCATTTCCGCCACCGAGGACCTCCGGCAACAGACCGTGCTCGACTTGCTGCCGGCGGAATTTCGCGTGTTCGACCCTTTTCCCGTCGGACGTTTGGACAAAGATACCGAAGGCCTGCTGCTGCTCACCAACGACGGCCAGCTGGCCCATGATTTACTGTCCCCGCGCAAGCACGTGCCCAAAACGTACGAAGCCATCGTCGACGGCCACGTCGGGGACCCCGAAGCAGAGCGATTCAAACAAGGCGTCGAACTCGACGACGGCTACATCACCCTGCCCGCCGAGCTCGACGTCCTTGAGCGAAACACACTCGCCGACGGCACCCTAACTTCGCGCATACGCCTCACCATTTCCGAAGGCAAGTTCCACCAAGTGAAGCGAATGTTCGAAGCCGTCGGCTCCAAAGTCACTTACTTAAAGCGCATTTCCATGGGCCCGCTCGTCCTCGACGAAGCGCTCCCCAAAGGCGCCTTCCGCGAGCTGACCGAAGCCGAGCTGGCCGCTTTGAAAGCATATAAAAAGTAACCAAAAGTAGCTAACGCTTTGCGCTGAAGTAAGCGAATCCCGAAGGGAGAGCGGCTCCAAGCACGAAAGAACTGGGCAGCGCGCCACAAGTAGCACAAACAAGCTAGAGCCTTGCACCGAAGTAGAGCGAATCCCGAAGGGAGAGCGGGCGCAAGCACGAAGGAACTGTGTAGCGCGCCACAAGTAGCACAAACAAGCTAAAGCTTTGCGCCGAAGTAGAGCGAATCCCGAAGGGAGAGCGGGTGCAAGCACGAACGTTGCAGTAAAAACAGCCTATGTAGCAGTCCCCACCCCTCGCAGGAGCGCCAAAAGCAGAGCGTGCCCAAAGGGCGACAAGCGGCTGCTTCCCTATAGCCACCCTGGTGCGTGCGAAAGCAGCAGTGCCTGCAGCGTGTTTCCAGGTAACCCGGGAGCGCCCCAAGTAAGACGTACCCGAAGGGGGAAAAGCGTTCCACGCACGCAGCCAGGCGCATTCCCGAAGGGAACAGCCGCAGGAGCGCCTCTATAGCTCCCACGTTCCTCCCCTTTGCGGGTATCCAAAGGGCGGCAGGCCCTTGGGGCCCTCCCTTACGGTAAGGGAGGGTTTGGGAGGGTTGAGAAATATAAAGGAGAGACAATTTAAATATGAAATACAAGCTAATCGCTTTGGATGTAGACGGAACTTTATTGACCGATGATCATGAATTGACGCCGGGCACGATGGAAACGATTCGGGCCATCGCCGATCAAGGCGCGGAATTCGTGCTGTGCACCGGACGGGCTCCGATCAGTTCGCTCCCTTTTATGCGCCGGATCGGCCTGGAGGGGTATGTCATTACACATAACGGCGCGGTCACGGTCGACGTGCGTACGGAGGAAGCCGTTCATGAATTTGCGCTTGACCGGCAAGTACTGGAGCCATATATGGAGTATTGCCGCAAGCATAAAGTGCATTTCGACATCAATACGACGTTTACCGTATACGTGGAAGGAGCGTCCCGTTTGAGCCAGGAAGTGCTGGATATCTACAGCAATTTTTTTGTGGTGCCGCAGGATCTTCCGGCTTGGGCCGAGCTGCGCGAACCGATCGTTAAACTAACCGTTTCGGGGGAGATGGAGCAGGTGGACCGCGTGTTTGCGGAATGGAGCGAATGGCCGCAGAAGTTAAACATGCTGCGCAGCGGCGATTTTTTCATCGATTTGATGCATAAGGATGCTTCCAAGGGCGCCGCGCTGCAAAAGTTGGCGGAAAAGCGGGGCATTCCGGCGGAAAACGTCATGGCCATCGGCAATTATTATAACGATTTGACGATGCTCACCTTCGCTGGGCTTGGCGTGGCCATGGACAATTCTCCGCAGGAGGTTAAAGACGCGGCCGATGCGGTAACGGCGTCCAACAACGAAGAGGGCGTTAAACTGGCGCTGGAAAAATATTGCTTGGGAATTACCCGGGAAATGGGCGAATAGCGACTAGCCACGAGATAGCTTCAAAATGCAGGCCCAGCTCTCACTGTAGCTCGCACACCATCTTGTAAGTTCCCGGCTCCGCCCGGAAACCGATCAGATCGCGATTTATGTGCAGCATCGGCCCGTTCATGGAGTCGTTGTGCGTTTTTAAATAGGGAACCGCGCAGGCGCGTGCCGTTTGGATGCCAAGCATCTTGAGGGCGAGTGCAATCCGGCGTCCGCGGTATTCCCGAAGCACGCCGGTGTACTCATGATACATCGCCTGCGTCTGTTCGTTCTGCTGCAGCGTAACGACGCCCACGTATCGGCCGCCGTCCTTGGCGATATGGATCCACTCCGGGCGTACGCCGGGCTGCTCGATGCTCCACTTTTTCCATTCCTCGAACCAGGGAAAGTCGCCGGAGAATCCGGGAATGTCCAGGTGCGTGACTTTGTACAGCTCATGCAGCTTTCTCTCGCTTGCTTCTCCCGGCTCCTCCGCTAGCGTAACGAACCGGATCCCCGATTGCTCCACGGCCTTGATCGATTCGAACAGCTTATCGTTATCAAACGCAAACGGGTCCAGTACGGATTCGAAAGTATGCCGTTCCTTGATGTAGCCGCGCCGTTCCGCAAAAGCTACCCCTTCCTGATCGTTCTCACGGATGTGGCTGATCAGGCGGGAAGCCTTGACTTCAACGGACCACCGCAGAAGCGCATCGTACAAAGCCCGGCCAACTCCGTTCCCGCGTTTTTCCGGATGCACGACAACGGTTTGGAGCAAAGTCCCCGGGTCCGACCAGGGGGCCCTCCACGCATGGGCGTAACCGATGACAAGCCCGTCTTCGTTTTCAGCCACCCATTTAGGGCGATCCCAACCCGTCAGCTTGCCTTCTTCGTTGTAATGCAGCCTTCCCGGAGGAATTTTGTCCTCTTCTTCCTTGAGCAGTTCGGCCGTCGTCGGCTCGGACCAAATGAAATTCAGCAGCGGCGCAACTTCCGTAAAATCGTAAGGCCGCTCCATTTTGCGAATCGTAAATTTCGGCAAATGATTTGCCTCCTCAATTTATATAATAGCTTCTACCACATTATCCCATATGCGGCTTCCCGGTTCACGGTAAAGTTCCGCTATATTTAAAGTGTCTCGGACTCTATGTTCGTACGAGCCTGCCGGGATTGCTCCACGGCCCAGGCGATTCCTGTCCCGGCTCCCAACAACGTAAATAAAATTCCGGCAGCCAGGCCAAGGGATCTGGGGGCCACGAAGTCGAGGAGAAAACCGGCAGTCAACATCGACACCCCCATGATCGCATTTTGCAGCGCGGCCAGCGTACCGAAGAAGCGCCCTTGCCAGCCGGCGGGTACCGTCTTCATCAAAACCGTTTCGTTGCAGGCGTTGCCGATGCTGGACACCATGGCCGAACCGATCATCAGGATCAGGGCGAGCACAAAAACAGCGCTTTGGCTGATCAGCATATGGATCGCACCTTCCAGCAGCAGGGCGAATATCGCCACCGTTTCCATGCGCCGGCCAATTTTCCCGGTGATTTTGGAGCCCGCCACAAGACCGATCCCCAAAGCACCGTACAGCAGGCCGATGCCGATTTCTCCCATATGAAACACTTCCGACGCGTAAACGCTGATCAGAATGTTAATCATCCCGTCGCCGATCGGCCAAATAGCAAACACGATGATCATTAGCCGCAAATACAACGAATGGGACAACAGCAGGCGAAGCGCTCCCGAAGGTTTGCTTTGGGGCTCGGGGAGGGGCCGCGAGGTCTCTGGGGCTGCTTCTATAAACGCCCCGCCCGAAAGCCCCGACGATACAACCGAGCCGCATGCTTCCGCAGCCTGTCCGCGTTCCCGGGGGAGATCCAGTCTGGACAAAAGCAAAGCCGAAGCGAGAAAAGTCAGGGCGTTCAGCATGAACGACGCCTGACCGCCGCTCAGGGCGGAAACGAATCCACCGGTCACGGAGCCGGCGATCAGCACGTAACCGACCAGCGCCTGCTCCAAGCTGTTGACGGCCAGGAGATTTTCCCTGCGGACCAAACGGGGAATCACGGACATCCGGGTTGGAGCATACAGCGCCTCGCCGGCCGATAGCACAAACGAGCTGACGTAAATGATCCATACATCGTCCGCCTGCCGGACCAGCAGCGGGGTCAAGGCAAAGAAAAAACGGGCGACATCCGTAAAGATCAGGAGCGATTTTTTGGAAAAACGGTCGGCGAGCATCCCTCCCAGCGGCCCGAACAGCAGATAGGGAACCAGGCGAACGGCAAAAGTAATGCCGACGGCCAAACCCGATCCCGTCAGCGACAGCAATAGACCGAGAACGGCAACCTGGCTGAAGCGGTCTCCGATGCCGTTCACGATCCCGGCGGCGAACAGGCGCGCATACTGTTTTTCTTCACGCAGCGTATGCTTGTGCTTCATTTTGTATCAGACTCCTTTGTAAGCAAAATAAGATAGTAATCTAATTTGATATTTATCTAATTTGTTAAGCAAAAAAAGCCATGCGGCCGGGCGTCCTAAGTACGCCCGCTACCGCATTACCGGCCAAAATAGTTATTACGCCGAACGGCGGTTCTAGCTTTTGCCCCACATTTCCGGAGGGTTCAGTTCGTAGATTCCGTTTTCCCGGTACATATAGTGGTTCATGATAAACTCGCGGCGGATGGTCGCAAAATCCTCGTGAAATTTCCGGATGTACTCGTTGATCTCCTTCTCCGTATATTTCCGGCGCGGCTCCAAACCTTTGACAAGGCGTTCGAGCACGATCAGTTTTTTCTTGCGCTGGGCAGGCAGATGCTTTAACGTGCCGTCCTTGTTGAAAAAGCTGCTTTCGACGGACGCTTTGCGCTGCGCTTCATCTTGTTTGCCGTCCGCCGCCAGGGGCTGCGTTTTGCCGACATTCAGAATGGCCTGGGCCTGCTGGTTTAAGCTTTTTTCGTTCAGATAAAAATAAATCGTATTTTTGTCCCGGCGCTCATAAATCAAATCGGCTTCCCGGAGCTTGGTGATGTGATGGGTAATGGTCGGCGGCGTGACGCCCAATTTTCCGGCAAGCGCCTGGCCGTGAAGCGGCCCGCTTTGAAGCAGCGCGATGATCCGGATGCGGGTGACGTCCCCGACGGCTTTGTGGAAATGAACGAGGCGGTCAAGCTGCATGTTTATCGCTCTCCTGATTTCATAATCATCTAATTAGATAGATGTATTATTCCATGGAAAAAGCTTGTTGTCAACAAACTTGAGGCGGGAACCCGGTTGATTGCTCAGGAAACCGCTTGGTAGGGCCGCGGAATGCTGGGGATGATACGTTCTTTTTGCGGGGGGAAGGGGGCGGTTGGCGAGCTTGGGAGAAAGGTTAAAAAAACGGCTGTTTATAGCGTTCGTGTCTTGGTACCCCTGCATGCTGCTTTGCACGATTATCCCTCTTGTTCAGGGGGGAGAGGGTGGGGCTAATCACGGTCATTTTTCCCGGTGTTTTGCCCCATTCCTCCCGTCAGGTCTGCTTCACTTCTCCTAGACCTCCTTCTCACAAACCTGTCTAACGATCTCGAACTAACGATCTCGAACTAATAATCTCGAACAAATGAACTCAAACAAATGAACTCAAACATGTCTGCTGCTCCAAACCTATTTTCTTGTCCTGAATTTATCTTCCGCTCTGCTTCCGGATCAAATGGGATAATCGTGCAAAGCATCCGGACAGCGGATGTTGATCTGCTCTTGTTAACAGTGCTGCCGCAAGCCTTTGGGCAGGTGGTTTTTGAGCTGGCCGCCGCTGGCTTTGCCCCAGCCGAGCGGGAAGCTGGCCCCGCCGCAGGCGATGGTGACGAGGTGCCAGCCGCGCAGATCGGCGGGCACCTCCAGCGTTTCGCCGCGCAGGTATGCGGCCGCGGCGGGCGAGTCTTCGCCGAGCGTCCAGACCCGTGCGGCTTCGGGCGCGCCGAGCGTCATCGCGAGCGCGTGGGCGGGCTGGAACCGGCCTTTGCGGACGTCGCCGAGGTGCAGCCCGGCGCGCGGGACCTTCAGGCCGGCCAGGTGGTCCGGCGACAGCGGCAGGCTGCTGCTGGCAGGCAGCAGGTACAGCGCTTCGCCGAACAGGAGCGGCGTGCCGCTCCCGGGCGCGAAGGCGTCTGAGGCGGGCAGCTCGTCCGCCGCCCAGGCGCGGAAGGCGTCCCAGGCCGCGGCGGTCTCCCGGCCGGCGTGGCCGGCACGCAAGTCGCGGCGGCCGCGGCCGGGGCGCTCCCCGCGCCCGCCTTTGGCGGCGGCGCTGCCCGGGGGAGCGTCCGCGCCGCGCCGGAGGGCGGGCCACCCGCCGCCCGGGACGACGCTTTGCACGCCTGCGGGGAGGGTGCCGCCGTGTCTGTGCGCGCCTGCGGCGAGGATGGCGCTGCGCCCCCCGCCGTCCGCATCGCCGTCCCGCTCGAGCAGGGCGACGTAGTGGCCCTCGCCTTCCTCGCGGTGCGGCCAAACCCGCTTCTCGGCGATCAGCCGCAGGAACGGGTACGCCTCCAGCAAGCGGCGGACCGTCTCTTCGTTTTCGCGGCGGTTAAACGTGCAGGTCGAATAAGCGAGCCGCCCGCCGGGTCTGAGCATCGCCACCGCGTCCTGCAAAATATCCCACTGCCGCGCCGCGCACTGCTCCACCGCCTCCGGGGACCATTCGGCCACGGCCTCCGGGTCCTTGCGGAACATGCCTTCGCCCGAGCAGGGGGCGTCCAGCATGATCCGGTCGAAGGCCAGCGGGAAGCGCGCGGACAGCTCCCCGGGTGCGGCCTGCGTCACCACGGCGTTCCGGATGCCAAGCCGCTCCACATTTTCCGCCAAAATGCGGGCGCGCTGCGGATGGATTTCGTTGCTGACGAGCAGGCCTTGTCCGGCCATTTTGGCGGCGATTTGCGTCGTTTTGCCGCCGGGAGCCGCGGCCAGATCCAGCACCGTTTCGCCCGGCTGGGGATCGAGCAGCTCCACGGCCGACATCGCCGAGGGCTCCTGAATATAGTATAGTCCGGCGGCATGATAGGGATGTTTTCCCGGCCGGGTGCGCTCCTCGTAATAAAAGCCCGTACCGCACCAAGGAACGGGGCGCAGCGCGAACAGCTCCGCAAGCCGCGCCGCCGCCGCGCCGTGCAGCCCGACTTTCAGCGTATTCAGCCGCAGCCCGTACGCGCGGGGGCGGGCATAGCTGGCGAGGAACCGTGCTCCTTCGTCCCGGCCGAGCATCGCCAGCACCGACTCGCGAAACGCGGCGGTCAGGGTAGGCATATTCATGATGTTTACTGCTCCTTTCACCAAAAAAATCCCGGTACCTATTTACTTCAGCAGTGTATCATATTGCTTTTCAATCTCAAAAGGGGAATGGATGTTCCTTCCTGCCTATGGCATAATGGAAAAAGAAGCGGTTCATCCGCCAAAAAGAACGAGCGATAAAGGAGAACCCTATGAGACTGTTGCAGGCTTTATTTTTTCCCCCGGAACAGCCGGGGGGCGTATCGTCGATGATCCCGCACCTGCAAGACCGGTTTAATCTTCCCCACTGGGAAATGGAATTATTTTCGCTGCCGAAACGCATCCGCTCCAAAGGGACCGATCCCGTACAATTTGCCACCTTTGATTGGAAGGAGTTCGGGGACAGTCCGATCGTGCAAAAATATGTGCAAACGTATCGCGATTACTTATGGTGGACCAAGCTGCGGATTAAGCAGCCGTACGATTTGGTCCATGCCCATCACCCGATCGCCGGGCTGGCCATGAAGGAGGTTTTCCCGGGGACCCCCGTGATCCAGAGCGTCCACTCAAGCTACGAGCGCGAGCTGATCTTAAACGGACGGATTCGTGCGGACGGGCCGGAGCACCGCTTCCTCACCTCGCTGTATGGGGAGCTTGAGCACCGGACGGATCGGCTGCTAACGGTGTCCCGGTCGTTTGCCGAGTACCTGGCTTCCTATGTGGAGAAGCCCGAGGCGATCGGCGTTATCCCGAACGGTTTTGACGAGAAACGGTTTAAGCCGGTGCCGCACGAAAATGAAGTGGCCCAGTTGGTGACGGTCTGCCGCCTCGTTCCGGCCAAAGGGCTGGACGTCTTGCTGAACGCGTGCGCCGAGCTCAAGAAGCGGGGGCACAATTATGTGCTGCATATTATCGGCGACGGCCCGATCCGCCAGGAGCTGGAGCAACTCGCCCAGCGGCTGGGCATTTACAATGAAACGATTTTTTACGGGTACACGCTGCATCCGGAGGAGTTTATGCCGTTTTTCGATATCTTCGTCCTGCCTTCGCGGGCCGAGGCGTTTGGCTCCGTGTTTGCCGAAGCCGCCCTTTGCAGCCTGGCGCTCGTCGGCACGGCGGTCGGCGGGATCGCCGAGCAGATCGAAAACGGAACGAACGGCCTGCTCGTGCCGCCGGAGGACGCTCCGGCACTGGCCGAGGCGCTGGAGAAAGTGATCGTCGATCCGGACTACCGCTATCAGTTGGCGCGCAGCGGTTCGGAGAAGGCCAAAGCGCACTATTCGCTGAACCGGGTTGTGCATGAACTGAAAAAACTGTACCTGCAATTCAAATAATGGAGCTGGTATCATGAAATCATTTCGTTTTCTCCACGCCGCCGATCTGCATCTGGACACCCCGTTTTCCGGGATGTCCGGCGTGCCGGATCGGCTGCGTAGCTTTTTGCGGGACTCGACCTTCGCCGCCTTCGACCGCCTGATCCGGCTGGCGATTGCGGAAGCGGTCGATTTCGTCGTCCTCGCCGGCGACATCTACGATGCCGCCGATTCGTCGCTGCGCGCGCAGCTGCGGCTGCGGGAAGGCTGGGACAAGCTGGGGCGGCACGGCATCCCGGTTTATCTCATCCGCGGCAATCACGACCCGCTCGGCAGCCGCCGCTTGCGCCTCGAACTGCCGCCGCATGTGACGGAGTTCGGCGGGCAGGCGGAAAGCCGGGTGGCGGTCCGGCGGAGCGACGGAGCGCCGGTTGCGGTCGTCAGCGGCATCTCCTACATAACGCCGTCGGTGACGGAAAATCTGGCGCTGCGGTTTCGCCGCGATGAGGCTGAGGCGAACTCCTCGCAGCTGTACCGCATCGCGCTGCTGCACGCGAATGTGGACGGCCAGGAGGGGCATGACGCTTACGCTCCATGTTCGCTGCGCGAGTTGAAGGAAGCGGGCTACGACTATTGGGCGCTCGGGCATATTCACAAACGCCAGATCCTTAGCGAAAATCCTTGGGTTGTTTATCCCGGCAACATCCAGGGGCGCAGCTTGAAGGAAACCGGCCCCAAAGGATGTTATATCGTCGATGTGCATGAGAACGGGCAGGCAAGCCTGGCGTTTCACCGGCTGGATCAGGTGCTGTGGCGGGAAATTACGGTGCCGATCGACGGTTTGACGAGCGAGGAAGCGTGGAAGGACCGGGTGGAGGAAGCGCTGGAGGCGGTCCGGGAAGCTGAAGCCGCGCGGATCAGCGTCGTGCGGCTGACCTTTACCGGGCGCGGCCCGCTCCATACGCTGCTGCAGTCCGGGCAGGAGGCCGCGGAGCTGATGCAGGAGCTGCGGCGCCGGGAAAGCCGGCTGCTGGAGGAAGGCGGCTTGGGCATCGCTCAGGAGAATGCGCCGTTTGCTGCAGCGGGCGGTTCAGCGGAGGATGCATCCGGCGGGACGGCAGGCGATGAAACGGGGAGCGCTCCGGGCAAAACGTTAAGCGATGCGGCAAGGAACCAGGGCATGACGGCAACGGATGCGGCGGACGATTTAGCGGCGCGGGCGCCCTTGAGCGGCGTCGTTTGGCCGGCCGGCTTTAAAGTGGAGACGTCGCTGGAGATGGACCGCTTGGGCCTGCTCGAAGAGGACAGCTTCCTCGGCGAGCTGCTGCGGCTTGGCGAACGGGCCGAGCGGGAGCCGGGGCTGCTTGAGGACCTTACCGGCAGCGCGCTGGCGCCGCTGGCGGAGAACCGGACGCTAAGACGGCTGTTGAAGGAACTGGGGCCCGAAGAGCGGCTCGGCTTGCTGCGGCGGGCGGAGGAGCTCGCTTGGGCACTGCTGGCGGAAGATGAAACGGCTGGCGGGAGGGGAGCATCATGAGGCTGGAGAAATTGCAGGTGAGCGGGTTTGGCCATTTGCACGGCCTGGATGTGGAACTGCCGGGCCCGGTCACCGTTTTATACGGACCGAACGAAGCGGGAAAAAGCACGCTGCTCGGCTTCGTCCGCGCGATGCTGTTCGGCATCCCGTCGCGGACATTTGCCGCCGAGCGGTTTGAGCCGGCGCGCGGCGGCGTGCACGGCGGCGCGCTGACGATTGCCGCGGAGGACGGCTCCCGCTGGGTCATCGAGCGTTATGCGCAGCCGCCGGAAGGCCGCAGCCTGCCGGGCACGCGCGGCGACCGGCTGCGGATTACGCGCAGCGATGCGGACGGCCGGCTGCAGGAGATGACGCAGGAACAGATGCAGCGCGAGCTGCTGGGCGGCTTGTCCAAAGCGATGTTCAAGCAGCTGTTTGCCGTCTCGCTTACGGAGCTGCAGGAGGTGGGCGTTTTGCAGTCCGAGGAGCTGAGCCGCTTTTTGTTCCACGCCGGGATCGGCGGGGGCTCAGCGGTGCTGCGCGGGGAAAAAAAGCTGGCCCAGGACATGGACAAGCTGTACCGCCCGCGCGGCCGCAATCAGGAGATCGCCCAGCTGCTGCAGGCGGTCGAGCGTCTGGAGCGCGAAGCGGAGGCGGCCAAAGCGCTGCTCCCGCGCTACAACGAGGTGCTCGAGCAGCTGGAGGAGCTGGCCGGGGAGCTGACGGCCAGCGAGGCGGAGCGCGCTGCGCTGGCGCGGGAAACCGCCCGCCTGCAAAAGGCGGCGGCAAGCCGCGGCGACTGGCTGCAGCGCGAAGCGATCCGCGCCGAGCTGGCCGCGCTGCCGGCGGCGGCGCGCTTCCCGGAGCAGGGGCTGGCGCGCTGGCAGGCGCTGCAGGCGGAGAAGGACCGCCTGCAGCTCGAGCGCAGCGACTGGGCCCGGCGGCGGGAAGCGCTGCGGGCGGAGCTGGCCGCGCTGCAGCCGCGCGCGCCGGTGCTGGCGCGGGAGCCGCTGCTGCGGCAGCTGGCCGGCCGTCTGCCGGCCTATGAGGCGCGGCGGCGCGAGCTGGCCGAACTGGCGGGCGAAGCCGCCCTGGTCCAGGCCCGGCTGGCGGAGTGCCTGCGCAGCATCCACCCGGCATGGCGCGCCGAAGAGCTGCGCGCCTTTGCCGGGACGGTCGGCGAACGGGAACAGGTTCGCCGGTTCAGCGCGCGCTTCGCCGCCTACGACAAGGAGATGGAGCTGCTGCAAAGCGAGCGCTCCAAGCTGGAGCGGGCGGCGGCGGGCGCGGAGACGGCGCGCGCGAACGCGGCGGCGCGGCTTGAGGACAGCGCGGCGGCCGGGCGCCGGCAGTTTGCGATGCTCCTCCCGCAGGAGCGCGGCGAAATCCGCGCTTTGTGGGGCGAGCTCCGCGGCGAGCTGGACCGCTGGCGGGATAGCGCGGCCTCCCGGCGCGCGGAAGTCCGGGCGGCCGACGCGGAGGCGCTGGCCGAAACGCGGTTGCGCGCGCTTTACCGCAAGCTGTTTGCTGCCGCCTGCGTGCTGACGGTCGCGCTTCCCGCCGTGTTGTGGCTGGCCGCGGAATCGCTCTGGAGCGCCGCCTTCACGGGCGTGCTGCTGCTGGGCCTTGACGTTTACCTCGCCATCGGCGCTTTCCGCGGCAAGCCGGCGGGTTCACCGGGGCGGCGCTCCGCGCCGGCATCTCGCCGGCCTGCCGGAAGAGCTGGGGAAGCCGGCGAGGAGATGGAGACGCGCCTTGAGGCGCTGCTGTCCCGGCTCGTCCGGCATCCGCTAACGGCGGCCGCCGCGGCGGGAAGCGGCTTCGCGGCTTCGCTTCGCACGGAAGCCTGGGACGAGGAGGAGCGGCAGCTGCGCCGGCTGATGGAAGAATGGCAGCTGTGGGATCAGCGCCATGACGCGCTCGAAGCGGATGCCGCGGCCGCGCAGGGCCACGCTGCCGCCGTCAAGGATGAGCTGCAGCACGTGGAGCGGGAGCTGTCCCGGCGGGAAGGAGATTTTGCCAAGCTCGCCGCCGAATGGGAGCGCTGGCTGGAGGAGCGGCGGCTTTCCGCCGACCTGTCGCCGGAGGCGGCGATGGACGTGTTCCATTTGGCCGGACAGGGACGGGAATGGCTGAGCCGGATCGACGGGCTGACGGACAAGATCTCCGGGCTGCGGGCGGAAAACGAGCGGTTTGAGCGGGAATGCCTGGCTTTGCAAGACGACGGCGGGCCCGGCTGGCAAGCGGCGGACGATCCGGAAGCGAAACGGGCGGCGGACGGCGGCGTTTACGCCGGAATTCCGCTGTCTTCCGCTGCGGCGCCCGGTCCGGAAGCCGGCTCGGACGGCGCTAACGGGAGAGCGGCATCAGAAACGGCGGGCTCCGGGGCCGGCGCGGCGATAAAGCTGTTGGAGGATGCCCTGGCGGAGCTTGAACGCGAGCTGGAGCTTAAAGCCGGGCACGACCGGCTGGCCGCCAAGCTGGCGCCGCTGGACGAGGAAGGGCGGCGCTTGGAGGATCGGCTGCAGCAGGTGATGCAGGCGGAGGAGCATCTGCTCGCGGAAGGACAAGCCGAGGGCGGGGAGGAATTTCTCCGCATCGGGGCCGCGGCCGAGCGGCGGGAAGCGCTGGAAAAGGAACTTCGGCAGCGCGAGCTGGTGCTGTTTTCCGGTATGGATGAGGACAAGCGAAACGATCTGGAGCGGCTGCTGGAGGGCGTGGACGAAGCGGAATTGAAGCGGCGGCTCGAAGAAGCGCGGGCGGCAGGCGAAGGCGCGGAAGCCCGCTGGCGCAAGCTGCAGGAACGGCGCGGCCGTTTGCTGCAGGAACAGGAAAGTCTGGAGGCGCGCTGCCGGCAGGAGGATTTGGCGCAGCAGCTGGCGGAACAGCAGGCGGCGCTGGAGGAATACGCCGATAAATATGCGGTGATGGCCGTATGCCGCGAGTTGATTTCCCGCGTGCGGCGGATCTATGAGGAAGAGCGCCAGCCGGCCGTGCTGCAGGCGGCATCGCGGTATTTTGCCCGGATGACGGGCGGAACGTACCGGCGGATTGTCATGAAAATAGGCAGCCAGGAGCTGATGGCCGAGCATGCGGAACATGGTCCGATCGACAGCGCCCGTTTAAGCCGGGGGACGGCGGAACAGCTGTACTTGTCGATGCGGCTGGCTTTATCCGAAGCGGTCGCGGGAGGACAAGGGAGTTTGCCGCTGCTGCTCGACGATTTGTTCGTTAATTTCGATGCCTCCCGTCTCGAAGGAGCGCTGTCGGTGCTGCGGACGGTCGCTAAGCGCCAGCAGATCATCATGATGACCTGCCACGAACACGTCGTTGGCCGGCTCAAAGCGGCGCTGCCGACGGCGCATATCGTTGAAATGTAACGTGGATCGCTGCGGCCGATCCAATGCATGTACGCTTACTACATTTAACGATTCTAACGGTTGCCACAGCCGCTATTTGCTCCAATATCGCCGTTTTCAAATTCTAACGGTTGCCATAGCGCTTATTTAGCTAAAACCCGGCGATTTGGGCTCAGATTAGAGCAGATAACAACGCTCACAACCGTTAAAATTTAGAAAGGGGCTTTTTTGGCAAAATAGCGCCTGATACAACCGTTAGATTTCTGGCGTGAGCTCAAATGGAATAGCGGGAAGGTATACCGGAGATCAGGCAAGGTGCACCGGAGATTTTGTGTAGGCGTTAATGCAACGCCAGTGGCTGCACGGCCCTGGAACAGCCGCAGTCCGTTAGTTTCCTGTTTTTCCTTTGCTCTTATATGCCGCCAGCATAAAGGCCCAAAACAGGCTGAACAGACCGAATATCGGGTAAAGCACCGAAAGCAGCGAGCTGAAGCCGAACTGGCTGGTTATGTAGCAGATCAGCAAAATCGTGACCGAGATCAGCATCGGCGGTACTTGAAGGTGCTGCCGCAGCTGCAGGGTCACGCCGTAGACGTCGGCCACGAACGTGCTGAAGATTTCCATAAAAATCAGCAGCACATAAATGAGCTGGACGGTTGGCCCAAGCTGCTGGGCAATGCTGCCCATCGGAATCTCATACTGCACGATCCCCGGCATATTGGCGGAGAGCGCAAAGTGGCCGGCCATCAGCATGAAGCCGACGCCCGCGCCGCCGATAACCCCGCCCATGACGATTACCTTCCGGCTTGTGGTGTGGCTTCCGATCGGTACGAGCACGGCTTGGGCCATCGACAGGTTAAACGCCGAATACATGAGCGGAGATACCCATGCGGCCAGCAATCCGGAGTCGGTTTCCAGGGTTAAAAAACGGGCCGCTCCCGGCGAGCCGAGCGTATTAACGATGATCACCAGCGAAAGGATCAGCATCAGCGGCACGACGAGGGAATTCAGCTGCATAACGCCTTTGATCCCCCGTCCGAGCAGCAAAAAGGTAAAAATCAGAGTGATCCAAAGCCCTGTCTGATAATGCAGGCCCAGATGCTCCATGAATACGGAGCCGGCTCCCGCCAGCATGACGCTGTTGACGCCGATCAGGACGATCAGGGTAAACAGGCTGAGCATACGCCCGGCGCGCTCTCCGAACAGCTTGCGGTTCAGGTCCTCGTACGAAGCGGCCTTGATCTCGCGGGCGAGCAGCATCATTTTGGTGCCGAGCCAAACGAACAGCAGGGTGGACAGCAGAATCGTAAGGACGCCCCATTTTCCATACCGGGTGAAAAACTGGAGAATTTCCTGTCCCGTCGCAAAGCCGGCGCCAACAACGGTACCGATATATGTGAAAGCGATCTGCAAAACCTTCACGCTATTTTTCATGGTTTTCCCCCCGGTTCATGTGCTATATATAGTACAAGGTATGTTGTCCAAGAACGGGACATGACTCAAACCCATAGAGAGGCAGTTCAAAAAGCCAGCTTTTGAAGATATTAAGGAAGAATACTTTTTGAACTCTCACTATAGAGAATGACTTATGGAGGAAAAAAAGATGGAGCTGTTAAAGCAAAAGATTACGGAGCAAGGCGTGATCGTTTCGGACCAGGTGCTGAAACTGGACGGTCTGCTGAATCATCAGGTGGACCCGAAATTGACGATGGAAATGGGCAAAGAGTTTGCGAAACGGTTTGGGGATGCCGGGGTTACGCGGGTCGTGACGGTGGAATCGTCGGGCATCGCCGTGGCGTTCGCGACGGCGTACGAGCTAGAGGTGCCGCTGCTATTCGCGCGCCGCAAAAAAACGCTGCTGGCCGAGCCGGACATGCTGTGCGAGCGGGTGCCTTCATTTACGAAAGGCATCGTCACGGACATTCTCGTATCGCGCGAGTTTATTAGCGAGAACGACCGGGTTTTATTTATCGACGACATCATCGCTAACGGCGACGCGGCCCGGGGGCTGATCAAAATCATCAGCCGCGCCGGAGCGGAATTGGTCGGAGCGGGCATCGTCGTAGAAAAATGTTTCCAATCCGGGGCCCGGGCGATTCGCGATCAAGGGATCCGTTTGGAGTCGTTGGTCCGCATCGCGTCGCTGGATGGCGGGCAAATCACGTTTGCGGACTAGGTGCGGATAAGGACAAAGCAAGCTCGGAAAAAAGAAACAATTTTGCAAGCAATCCTTTGCAGCACCCTTTTTTTTCGCTATAATGAGGATTACTAGGGAGAGGAGGCTTAAAAAATGGGGAAAGAATTGGCAGTAGACGCGGAGTTTTTCCTTTCGAAATTGTCCGAAGCGAAGATTACCTTTGAACGTGCCCTGGATTGCAAACATACAGAGTTTGACGACCTTTATCCCTATATGCTGGAACATCCTCAGTTTTTCTGGTACAAACGCTATGTAGCATGGTCGCAATTGTTGACGATAACCGGGCTGTGCCAAGAGCTCGATGTGCCCTGGAAGGAACAGTTCAGTCCGCAGCAGGTGGGGTATTTGGAACAACGGGTCATGTCGGCCAAGGTGCTTGATTTTTGGTTCGAGACGAATGACAGCAAGGAGCATGCTTCGCGGTAAGCGGCAGGCTTAAGTCATGATGGTTTTTCATAAGGTTCTGGAGTACTGGAGACTCCGACTGGCCTTAAGGCCGGCGGGGTCTTTTTCTGCATGGCTGGATATCGGATGGATCTATTGTATAATGAGAGCTGGAGGTGGGTGTTACCGATGATCACGGATGAAGAATTAAACGCATACCGTTTATCCGGCGAAAAAGTTCGGGTGATTCGCGATGCGATCGAAGCCAACGACGTCCGCGGGATTGTGGTGGCCTGGGATGATACGCATGTGCTCATTCGCAGGCCCAACCGCAATGTGGTCAAGCTGGACCGGAATTATATTTACCAGCCTTCGCGGGAACCGCGGGTTGCGCCGGAGGTTTAGCATATTTTTTGCCGGGCGGGACATCGTATAAATGATACGATTTGACTATCCTCTACATTACAGGAAAGGATGCTTAAGCCCATGTCGCTCGTGAGCGAGAAAATCAAAGCGTACAAAGACGAGATCGGCCGATACGGCGATTCGCTGCCGGGCATCACGGAAGCTTATCACGCGTTTACCGGAGCAAGCCTTGGGGACGGCGAGCTGGACGCCAAAACGAAGCAGCTGATTGCGCTCGGGATCGCTTTGTCCACGAATAACGAAATCTGTACGTTCTACCATGCCGAGGAGGCGAAGTCAAAGGGAGCGACCGATGCGGAAATTTTGGAAACGGTCGCCGTGGCTTCCGCGGCTTTGGCCGGAAACGCGCTGTCGCAGGGGGTAACCCGCGTGCAGCAGGCTTTGTCCTCGCCGCCTGTGCAGTAACGGAGGAAAGGGACCTTTCAGGTGATGGATCACACCTTGGAGGGTCCCTTTTTTGCTATACTTGCCGGGAAGGCGCCATCGTCCGCGTTCTGGAAGAGGGCTTCGGAGGATGACCGCCCTTTGGCCGCCGCGCCGCCGCTGCCGCCCAGATACGCGCGCATCCGCGAGGACACCTCCCGCTGCAAGCCGGCCCACAGTATGCGCATCTTGCCATGGAAGCCGCGGCAGCGGTACTCCGCCTGGATGCCGTTCTCGTCCTGGCTGATCCGGTATATTTCAATGTTGCGCTCGCGGAACTTGCCGTGAATCTCGGCCAGCACGAGGGCCACCCGCCGTTCTCCGCCACGGATGAAATCGGCGTAAACCTCGGGGCTTTTCAGCACCCCGCTTTGCTCGAGGATCCGGGCGTCCCGCTGAAATACTTTCTGTAAAAATCCTAGCAGCAGCGCGCTTTTGATTAACGCGAGCTCATCCTCTTTGAGGCCGGGAACAGCCATGGGAAAACACCGCCTTTATATGCGAATATATACGAACTTGTGTTCTTATCATACCCTATTGGAGCGGTTTTAATCAAGGGGAGGTTTCGCACCGGTCCAAGCAAAAAAAGGTTGTTGATTTACATCAAAATACATGTTATTATATATAACGTTGCTGCAAAACAATGCACCGACAATATACGCGGTCGTGGCGGAATTGGCAGACGCGCACGGTTCAGGTCCGTGTGGGCTAACCCCCCGTGGAGGTTCGAGTCCTCTCGACCGCATCAATTTAGCAATGAACGAGCTCTTGAGTTTCCTTTTGTGGAGATTCAGGAGCTTTTTGCATATTTGGAATTTGTAAGGTACAGCTCATCATTTGAGCCGAAGAGATCTTTATCTACATTAACCAACTAAATTAAAACCTCTGATGCTTGCAGCTCCAGCCGCTACGTGCATCGATCGATAGATGGATAACGCTCCGGCATTCCTGAATTCGTCTTCCTCTCTGCTTCCGGATCAAACGGGATAATTGTGCAAAGCGTCCGGACAGCGGATGTTAATCTGCCGACCAACCCACCGGCCTTCCCTGTCAAGCGCTGATTATTAGGTTGAGCCAAAAAAAGACACAGTATTTTATTTTAAACGCGCACTCATTTTCTCCTTAAGATATTGCTCAAACTCAAACGTAATAAAATCAATAATATTGTGTATGAAACTGGAGGTGAAATGAGTCTCATCAGATTCTTCAATATAAGTTGAAATATTAAAGAAAGAGTGATTGCTAAGCCAGTTTTGAATGGTATTTGTGATGGATATAATCGGAATTTTTTTAAGTAAAGGTATGGCCAAGGCTTCTTTCATGGCATGATTTTCGCCGGAAAATGAAAATACGATCAACAGATCCTCGGGTTCCAATTTTTCGATGACTGCGCTTGTTAAATGAGTTCCGATGTCTAACGGGAGCAGGCTCATGCTGATGCCGATTTTCAAGAAATTGCGTTGCAAAACCTGTGCCTGAAGCTGCTGGGCCAGTCCTGTAGACAGCAAATATGGAAAAGGATCCAAAGCAAGAAAATCCGTTGACTGATCCAGAAATTGAAAAAGCCATGATCGAAAAGCTGGTTAAAAAAATGAAGGAGATCGAGGCACCGCTGGAAGAATTCGAACGGCTTGGCCTAATCAAGAAATAGGAAGGGATAAAGTTACAAGAATATTGTGAAAGTTGAGGCAGATCAACATCCGCTGTCCGGACGCTTTGCACGATTATACCGTTTGATCAGGGAAGCAGAGAACAAGATAAATTCAGGGGAAGGAGATATTTGGGGAAAGGGTTTCATGCGAAAAACCTTGTCCGATAGAATGCTTGATCGTGCTCTTTATCAGATGTCCGCCCAGATCCGTTATTTTTTCAAACTTTCTATATATTCCAAGTGTTTGAAGCCCCAGCCGCACATATCGCCAAGCACCGTCGCCAGCGTTTGCCCGTGCTCGGAGATCGAATATTCGACCTTAGGCGGAATTTCTTGATAAATGCGGCGGTCGATAAGCCCATCGCGTTCCAGCTCTCTCAGCTGATTCGTGAGCATTCCTTGCGTAATACCGGGCAGCAGACGTCTCAACTCTCCGAACCGCTGGGTTCCTTCATTCAGAAGAATGAACAGAATCAGGGGCTTCCACTTGCCGCCGATCACATCGAGCGTAGCCAGAATGCCTTGGGTCGTATTTGCGTCTCGTATTTTGGTTTGCATTTGGACGTCCCTCCCCGGTGAGGATTTTCGTTACTACAGGTTACTTTAGCAGAATCGATGGAAATGTAAAAGTACTATCCTTTTCCGTACTTAGTATGGTTGGCCGTACTATGAGGAGTTCCGCGCAACTGCTTAATTGTATGGGTTACCGTACTTAGTACGATGAAACTGCGTACTTTTCAAAAATGATGATCTCGACAATAATGGGGGAGCATTCCACCAAACCTGACACGAAAGGATGATGGTCATGAACATCATGGTTATCGTAGCTCACCCCGATTTAAATTATTCCGAATTGAATAAAGCGATGGCGGCGGAATTAGCACAGCATTCGAACATTCACGTTCGCGACCTGTATAAGGAATATCCGAACTGGCAGATCGACGTTGATAGAGAACAGCGGCTGCTGCTGGAATTCGATCGCATTGTGTTTCAGTTCCCTCTGTACTGGTACAGCTGCCCGCCGCTTTTGAAAAAATGGTTCGACGATGTGCTGACCTTCGGATGGGCGTTCGGGCCCGGCGGCGACCATTTGAAGGGCAAAGAGTTTGTCGTGGCGACAACGACAGGCGGGGAGGAGAAGGGATATCGCGCTGGCGGACACAATTGGTTTACGCTCAGCGAATATTTGCGACCGATCCAAGGAACATTGAGCCGGTGCAACGGGACTTATTTACCCGCCTTCGTCTCCTACAGCCCATCGCCAGAGGAACTGCCGCATGAGGTTAAGCGGTATGTTCAGCATATTATGACACCTATGACCGCCCTGGCCCAGTAATAACAAGATGAGCGGGGCTTCGGCCCCGCTTTTGCTATGAAAAACGTCTATGCCTTAATATACTCCGAGAAATTCTCCTGCAAGTACCGTGAATTAATATCCTCCCGCAGATGATGGTCGATCAGTTCGTCAAGTTGATCCAGTTCCTTATGCATCATCATTTCGAGAATGGTTTGATGCTCATTATGGATGTCCACCAGCTTTTCCTTCCTCAACATATGCAGTCTGCGGTATCTGGCGTAATGGACACTCGTCTGCTGGATCAAATTCCACAGGAACTCCCGCCCGGCCAACTGAAACAGGGATTGGTGAAAGGCGTCGTCCAGGCCCAGAAATCGTTCGCTGTCCTCGTCCTCATCGATGACGGCCTGCTGCTTGTCCAGGATCTCTCCGAGCTCATGAACTCCTTTGAGCGGGAGATGGGCGGACAAAGCTTTGATGATTTCTTTTTCGAGCACGCTTCGCAAATAAATCATCTGTTCGACCGACTCCAAATCAATAAAGGAAACCAGGTTGCCTTTTTTGGGATAGATATCGATATAGGATTCCAGACTGAGCTGCTTCAGCACATCGCGAAGCGGGGTCCTGGAGATCCGGAAACGTTCGGACAGGGCGGTTTCGCTTAGAATGGCGCCGGGCTTTAGCTTGAGGGTAAGGATTTCGGTTTTTAGTGATTTCATGATCTCAGCTTTAATGGACATGTTGACTCCTGCTTTGTTTTTTGAGTTTATCTAGTATACATCATGTTATCATAAACAAAATTCAGGCCGGGTGATAAATCTTACAGACGCTTCTCGATCTTGTATTTTATGATCAACTCAATCTTGTATACAAGAAGGAGGAGATTGTTGAGATGAATATGACATGGCGCTGGTATGGGGAAGGGAACGACAATATTACGCTTGACCATATTCGGCAAATTCCCGGGGTGATGGGAATCGTCTGGTCTTTGCATGACAAGGTGGCCGGGGAAGTATGGGAAATGGAACGGATTCAGGAAGTGGCGGATCAGATCACAAGCAAAGGCTTCAGCACCGCCGTCGTGGAGAGCGTTAACGTTCATGATGATATCAAAATCGGCTTACCGACACGCGACAAATATATCGACATCTATATCGACACCATCCGCAAGTTGGCCAAGGTTGGCGTTAAGGTGATCTGCTATAATTTCATGCCGGTTTTTGACTGGACGCGTACGGAATTGTACAAGGAGCTCCCCGATGGCTCAAACGCGCTTTTTTATGAAAAGGCTGCCATTACGGATAATCCGCGGGAGATGGTGGACCGGATTCTGAAAGGCGCCGGAGAATTCACGATGCCGGGCTGGGAACCGGAACGGCTGGCGAAGCTGGACGAGTTGTTTGCCGCTTATGCGGATGTGACGGAAGAAAAGCTGTTTGAGAACCTAAAGTATTTTTTGGAGCGGATTATTCCGGTATGTGAAGAAGTAGATATCAAAATGGCGATTCACCCCGACGATCCGGCTTGGCCGATCTTTGGCCTGCCGCGCATTATCCGCAGCCGGGACACGATCCGCCGGATGCTGGACGCTGTGGACAGCCCGTACAACGGCCTGACCTTCTGCACGGGTTCGCTGGGCACGAATCCGGAAAACGATCTGCCGGCGATGATCCGCGAGTTCCATGACCGGATTCATTTTGCCCATATCCGTAATGTGAAAGTGTTTGATAACGGAGATTTCATCGAGGTGTCCCATCGCGGGCGCGATGGCAGCGTAGATGTCGCGGAAGTTGTAAAAGCCTATCACGAAAACGGATACATCGGTTATGTGCGGCCCGATCACGGGCGGCATCTGTGGGGAGAAGAGAAGAACTGCCGTCCGGGCTATGGCCTGTATGACCGGGCGCTGGGCGTGATGTATTTGCTGGGCGTTTGGGACAGCCTGGAAAACGCTAGGGAGGCCAAGTAATGCTGCGTCTTAGCCGGGAAAGTCTGAAGGTTGGCCGATCCGCCTGGGAAGCGGCGGGTGTTGAGCTGCCGAAGTTCGAACTGGAGACGGTAGCGGCGAATACGCGGGTTAATCCGCGATGGGTTCACTTTGGCGCAGGCAACATCTTCCGGGGATTCGTGGCGAATGCCCATCAACAGCTGCTGGACAGCGGCAAAGCGGATACCGGTATTATCGCTGCGGAATCGTTTGATTTTGAGATGATCGACAAGGTCTACAAGCCTTATGACAATCTGACGCTGCTGGTGCTGATGAACGCGCGCGGCGAGTTTCAGAAGAAAGTGGTCGGCAGCATTGTCGAAGCCCTTGCCGCGGACAAAAACCGGGAAGCGGATTACAGCCGCCTGATCGAAATCTTTGAGCAGCCGAGTCTGCAAATGGCCAGCTTCACCATTACGGAAAAAGGATATTCCCTGACCGGACCGGACGGCCGGTACCTCGGTATCGTGGAGAAGGATATTGCAAATGGCCCCATTCAGCCGATTCATGCCATGAGTCTTGTCGCTTCGCTGGCGTACCGCCGTTATTTGAAAGGCCGGTATCCGATGACTTTCGTCAGCATGGACAATTGCTCGCATAACGGCGACAAGTTGAAGCACGCCGTCTTGACGATAGCCAAAGAGTGGGCGGACAAGGGCCTTGTTGAAGGCGGCTTCATCGGCTATCTTGAAGATGAACACAAAATTACGTTCCCGCTGTCCATGATCGATAAAATCACGCCGCGTCCGTCGGAAACGGTGCAGGCGGCACTTCTGGAGCAGGGGATCGGCGATATGGAGGTGATCGTCACCTCCAAGAACACGTATACCGCGCCTTTTGTCAATGCTGAGATCAGTGAATATCTGGTGATCGAGGACAAGTTTGCAAACGGCCGTCCACCGCTTGAGGAAGCCGGAATTATATTCACGGACAGGGACACCGTCAACAAGGTGGAAACGATGAAGGTCACGACCTGCTTGAATCCGCTCCACACCGCACTCGCCGTTTCCGGCTGTCTTCTAGGGTTTACGCTGATTGCGGATGAGATGAAGGACGGTGCGCTGCGCAAGTTTGCGGAAACGATAGGCTACACCGAGGGGCTTCCGGTCGTGGTCGACCCCGGCATCCTGAGTCCCAAGGGGTTTCTGGACGAGGTGCTGCAGGAACGTTTCGCGAATCCGTTTATTCCCGATACACCGCAGCGGATCGCGACCGATACCTCGCAGAAAGTAGGCATCCGTTTCGGTGAAACGATCAAATCCTACATGCGAAGGGAAGACCTTAACCCGGAAAATTTAACGGCAATCCCGTTGGCGATCGCCGCCTGGTGCCGTTACTTACTGGGCGTGGACGATGAAGGAAAGCCGTTCACTTTAAGTCCGGACCCGCTTTTGGAAACGCTGCAGGGGCATTTGGCAGGGGTGAAACTAGGCGATAAAACCTCGGGAGTCCGCGCCATTCTTGAGGATGAGCAGATTTTTGGCGTTCCCTTGTACTCGATTGGGCTTGGCGAGAAAATTGAGGGCATGTTTTATGAGATGCTGGAAGCTCCGGGGGCCGTACGTAAAACGCTGGAGAAATATTTGAAATAGCAGCAAAGGAGCCGCATCTGTTGTCGATGCGGCTTTTATCCAGGCTGCGGATTTTCTCCGCCATTTCTTTTAACCTCCGGGTATGATCGACATCAATCCGATATGTTCTCTGCTATAAATTTTCTACAATCAGAAAGGTGATCCATTAATTCATCAAACGAATGTGAAGGGGGAGATCAATATCCACTGTCCGGACGCTTTGCACGATTATCCCGTTTGATCAGGTAGCAGAGAAACAGACAAATTCAGGAGAAGAAGATATGTTTAGGAGAAGCAGATATATTTGAGATTATTATATAATTTATGACACCGGGATGGATCACGCCCATACTGATCGCTGTTCACCTTCACGTCTCCGCAGAGCAGTTCCCGGTTGACTTCCACGTCCGCTCACCCCCGAATCAAAAATTTACGTACATGCGTTCGCTTTACCTTATTATGCCAAACATGCGTTCTCTTATCAAGCTGAAAATCTCACCTGAGACCGCCTCATTTTTTTCCTTACCTCTTTTTCTTCTCTTTTTCTTCTGCTCTTTTTTCTTGAACGCTTACCTTAGCCCCCAACTCTTGCCCCCTGAACGAAAGGGATAATCGTGTAAAGGTGCAGGAAGGGATACCAACACACGAACATCAAGACACGAACACTAATACTCGAACACTACAGTGCCAACGTCATAATTTATTTCGCCAAGCACTGATCTCGGTTATGAGCGCCAGCTCCTGAATTGGATTGCCGCTTTTCCCAGAGTATTTGCATCGCAATCTGTGTTATTATGGAGGATATGAACTGTTTTTGCACAAAACTTATTTGGAAAGAGCGGAGCTTTGATGATGAAAAAGCTGACTATCGACGATGTCGCCCGTAGGGCCGGCGTTTCCAAAAGCACAATATCCCAATACTTGAACCAGCGGTATAAGTATATGAGCGAAGCGACGCGGCAGCGGATCGCCGAAGTCATTGAGGAGTTGGATTATCGGCCGAACGGCCTTGCCCGCAGCCTGAAGCAGAATCGCACTCATCTCGTCGGGATCATTGTGGCTGATATCGACTATACTTTGTCCATTCAGTGCGTCCGCGCCATCGAAAGCGAGCTGCAGAACCGGGGGATCCAGGTTTTGATCTGCAATGCTGACGAAAATCCGGAGAAGGAGCAGCTCTATATTGAAACACTGATTGCCAGACAGGTTGACGGTTTGATTGTGTTCCCTACGGGGCATCAATCCTCGGCCTACAGCCGTCTTGGCGAACTGGAGATGCCGTTCGTTTTCATTGACCGGCTAGTTGACGGCGTCAGCACCCAGAGCTTGCTGCTTGATAACGAAATCGCCGCCAAAATGGGAGTAGAAGAGTTGGTTCATCACGGGCATAACCGGATCGGTATGATGACGCTGCCGCTGGGGGAGCAGGGGATTACTCCGCGCAAGGAGCGGCTTGGCGGATTCCGCAAGGCCATGGAGGAGGCGGGTTTGCCGCTGCGGGAAGAATATCTTGTGAGTGCCCCGGCGCAGGAGATCGGAGCCCGGCTTTCGGAACTAATGGCGCTTCCGGAGCCGCCGACGTCGCTGATCGCCGGCAACGATATTGTGCTGGCCGAGTTATTGAAAGCCTCCAACCGGCTGGGGATTTCCATTCCCGAGCGACTGTCGGTCATTGGCATAGACGATGCCGACTTTGCCCGCATCTACAATCCGGTTATCACAACGATTTGTCAGCCCGCCCATGAGATGGGGGTTCAAGCTGCCAAAGTCATTCTTTCCGGCATCGAGGATCGGGACAGACCGATACCTATTACGTACCGTTTTCCGCCCGCGCTTCGGCAAGGGGAGTCGGTGAAAAAATTGGAGATTCGGTAAAGCCGGCAAGAACCTAAAAGGACTTTGACTTCCTCAGCGTGTGGAGGTCAAAGTCCTTTTAATATCGTGATTTTAACGGACAGTTACGGCTGATGCCATAAATGCCTCCAATTCGGCACGGCTTGGCAGGCCGTCCGAGTCGCCCGGCGACATAACCGCCAGCGCGCCGATCGCATTCCCCCTGGACACAGCCGACTGGACTTCCAGCTTCTCCAATAGTCCGCTAATCACGCCGGCGGCGAATCCGTCGCCCGCGCCGACTGTATCGACAACCCGTTCCACTTTAAAGCCCGGTACAAAGCCGTGACCCTGTAAACTCTTGTAGAAAGCCCCGCCTGGCCCCATTTTGATGACGACCAGCGAGACGCCCTGTTTGAGATAGAAGTCGGCAATCTCCTCAGGCTCCTCCAACCCGGTTAACAGGCGCCCTTCGCCGATGCCGGGAAAAAGCCAGTCGGAGCGGAAGGCCAACTCGTTGATCGTCCGAATCATCGTCTCTTGGTCGCTCCATAATACCGGCCGCAGATTGGGATCAAACGAGATTGTCCGGTTTTGACTTTTCATGTAGTTCATAGCATGGCGCGAGAATTCCAGCATGGATGGTGAAAGCGCAGCCGAAATACCCGTGACGTGCAGATGAGCGGCTGAAGCAAAGTAATCCGGATCAAAGTCGGCGATACCAAGGGTGGAGGCCGCGGACCCTTTACGGTAATACTCCACCTTAGGATCCCCGTTTAGTACTCTGGACTTTAGAAGCAGGCCGGTCGGTTTCTCATGAGTTAACTTCACCCTGGAGGTATCGATGCCCTCTTTGTTCTGGGCATCCAGAATAAATCGTCCCAGGCTGTCCTCTCCAAGCTTCGTGACATAGCCGGTTTGATGACCGAGCCGGCAGAGACCGATCGCTACATTGCTTTCGGCTCCGGCCAGTGCTTTGGAGAAAGAAGCGGCTTCGTGAAGTTCGCCGACTTCATCGGCGCGGAACATGACCATCGGTTCGCCGAAAGTGACGGCGGCCAAGGCTTTTGACATGTAAGATTCCCCCTAAAGACTAATTATCCTCAAAATATCATATAAACCGGTTTTGTACAATGCTGGTGTTTACATTTAACATGAGGATGCCAACAAAATCGATTAGAAAATAGCCGTTTTTATTGTTGCTTACGGGAATTCTAAAAAAACATTGACGGAGCCGATAATTGTGTTTAGTATCTAGTTGAAGCATAAATTACTAGGTTTTAATCTTATTTTGATAAAATAATTTAGTAAATTTATTTAGGTGTAATGACTAGTCTTGATCAAAGTAAAGAGGCAAAGGAGAAGAGTTCTATGAAGAAGCTAAAAGTGTTGGGAAATTTGCAGGAATGCGGCGTCGTAGCGGTAATCCGGGCGGAAAATGCGGAAGATGCCTGTAAAATGTCGGCAGCCTGTATTGAAGGCGGCTTAACCAATATAGAAGTGACGTTCACGACGCCGGGCGCGGAAGAAGCCATCCGCCGGCTGGTAGCCGAGTATGGAAAGCGTGCGGTCGTCGGTGCCGGTACCGTGCTTGATCCGGTTACGGCGCGAATTGCCATTCTAGCGGGGGCGGAATTTGTGGTCAGTCCGTCGTTCGACAAGGAAACGGCGCAGCTTTGCAACCTCTACGGAATTCCTTATATGCCGGGCATTCTGACGCTGGGCGAAATCAAGGAGGCGTTGAAGCTGGGGGTTGACGTCCTGAAATTGTTCCCGGGCAGTGCTTTCGGTCCCGATTTCGTCAAGGCCGTTAAAGGCCCGATGCCGCATGTCAGCATTATGCCAACGGGCGGCGTTGATCTGGAAAATATGGAGCAGTGGCTTAAGGCGGGCTGTATCGCCGTCGGGATCGGCAGCAACCTTACGGCTCCGGCGAAGCAAGGCCGCTACGACCAAATCGCGGAATTGGCGGAAGCGTATGTATCCAAGTACCGGGCACTAAGTAAATAGAACGGGGCGGGAACAACGCCAGGCTGTAAAGAGATGGCTCCTGTATGGATCAGGAGTCATCTTTTTACGTTATGAAACCGCTTTGAGACCAACAACACCAACGACAATGATCAAGAGACTTATCATGCGCCCGATGCTTTTGGATTCACCAAAAAAGATCATGTTTACCAGAACGGCGGCCGAAGTTCCTATTCCAATCCAGACCGCATAGGCAATGCTGACTTGCAGATAATTAAAAGAAGCGTAAAGAAAGGCAAAAGAACCTCCAAATCCGCCAAAAAACATCAGCAAATTCAACATGGATTTCCTTTGGCTGAATTTTTTTAAACCAATGACTCCAGTCAGCTCAAATAAAGCAGCAATCAATACGAATAGCCAACCCATATTAACGAACTCCTTTTGCCGATCCGGTTTCCGGCTTATTGTCGAATAGTTTTAAGGCAATAACCCCAATGACCAGAATCCCCATAAACAGACCTTTTGCAACACTGAATTCCGCATCAAAAATAAAGATGTCCATTAAAGCCGTGCCCACTGTACCTGCGGCTGCAAAAACGGCGTAAACGGTGCCGGTCGGCAATGACTCGCAGGCTTTTGCAAGAAACTGCATATCGATGAGAATTATGACCATGATGATAACCCAGTGCCACCAAGTATCGGCAACATTGAATCCAAAGACCCAAAGAAATTCGAATAGAGAAGTTAAAAGGACAAAAATCCAACCCTTATTCATAGACCATTTTCCTTTCCGAAAATTCAAAAAATTCACCGCACGATTAATGAATGAACGTCAGTCATAATATTTCAAAAAAATAAATGCAGATTTTCCGGTACTTTGCTTCAGGTTCTCCATAACGATCTCTTAATGAAATGAAATACCCGCGTCTTATATACGTCCAGGGGTTCTTCTTGTTCAAGTCCGATATAAAATCGTTCGGCAGCATTTTCAATCAGATTGATGAGAAGTTTGGCCGTCCATTTGGCATGAAGATCGCTGACGATCTCATTATTGTTCATGGCTTTCACTAATATGTTCTCAAGCCAATCATAATATGGAGAATAGATGGCTTCCCATTTTTCCATGGAATGATCGATCGCAAGACCGGAATAACAAAGGACAAGGATTTCTTTGTATGAATCGGTGATGTCGAAGGTTTCGCTTATTACAACCTCCAAAACGTCCCAAAAGCTTTCTTTATCCTGTGCTTGTTCTTTGATTTTACTAAAAGTAATGGTCAGAAGATGATCTGCAATCGCGGGGATTAACGCTTTTTTGGATGAGAAATATAAATAAAACGTTCCTTGGGCAACGCCCGCTTTTTTTACGATATCCGAAATAACCGTCTTATCATATCCTTTTTCCGTTATGACCTCCATGGCCGCGTTTAAAATAAGCTGGTATTTCCCATCAGAGAAGTTTGCCAATATTCATCCCCCTCCTTTTTGATTATTGAATGATTATCATTCATAATACGTGAATGCGAAAATACTGTCAAACGTTCCGCAATTGGTTAAATCGTTGGCGAAAATACGAAGCGAGCAGAAGCCGCATCCGATGTCGATGCGGCTTCAATATGTTTTCCCATAGAACACGGTTGGTAACTACAGAACTTCAATTTTAGCGGTTTGAGCTGTACATCCTGCAGCTTCAATCGTCACGTTGATGATCCCGCTAGTTGTGGGACGAATCACGGCAAGCGCTCTTCCGTCGAAAGTCGTATGTTCCGTTTCAAAGAAATCTTCCTCGCTCTTTGGATTGGCGCTTCCCAAGCCCTGCAAGATTCCGGCGCCTTCCACACGCACCGATATCTTGCGATCAGCAAGCGGCCTTAAAACACCATTATCGCCGACCAGTGATATGGTTATAAATGAAAGATCATGGTCATCGGATACAATCTGCGCGCGGTCGATTTCTACCTGTAAATTTACTTTGCCAACGGCGGATAACAACGAGGTACGGCCTGTTTCTTTTCCATTGGTGTAGGCGATGGCTACAAGCTCGCCGGGTGCATAGACGGTATCAAACTCCGCTTTAAATTCATGAGTCTCGCCAGCAGCGTCTTTGCCAACCGTTTTACCATTAACCAACAGCTCGACTTCATCCGCCTCGGAATAGACTTCCACCTTCACAGGCTTGCCTTCATATCCGTCCCAACTCCAACTTGCTATGGAATCGCTCCAACTCCAAGGCGTCATGCCCGGTTTCTTGCCATAATGCTCAGGACGCTGTACGGCTATATAAGGTTGGCTGCGCAGACCATAGACGATTTCACGATAATAGGAGACCGGACGGCGGTAACCGGTGATATCGATATCGCCGCAGTATGCTGTTTTCCATGGATAGGATGCCGTTGCCCCTTGGGCTGAAGTTTCATCGTATACGGTCTTGCCGAGCCCGGCCTCCCCCAAATAGTCCCATCCCGTCCAGGTGAAATCGCCAATCACATGCCCGTTTTCTTCCACCAGCTTCCAATTGCCCGCGATATCCTGAGGGAAGGTTTCGCTGCCGCAGATCACGCGATTAGGAAACAATTCTTTATCGGTTAGATACCGGTTATCGGCATAGTTATAACCTGCGATATCCACCGCGGCAAAAGATTCCGCAGTGGAATGTGTAACGATATCCATTTCCATAATCCCCTTCGTAAAAGAGGAAAGATTAGCCATAAACGAATTGACATCGGTTCCGGCATCACCGGGGCTGGTGTTTGCTTGAAACATCTCTTGCAGATGATTCATCACGGATACCATTCCATTAATGGAATTCATCACATAACGAGTGCTGTCCAGGCTGCGGATTTTCTCCGTTATTTTTCTGCCCCAAGCCGTACCGTTTACACTTCCTGTTTCGGGAATTTCATTTCCTATGGAGTACAGGATAACGGATGGATGATTATAATCTTTATCTACCATCGCTTGGATGTCTTGTTCCCACCAGGTCGGGAAATGAAGGGCGTAATCAAAATCGGATTTATGATTAGTCCAAATATCGAAACTTTCATCCATCACCAGCATGCCCATGCGGTCGCATGCATTTAGCAAGGCTTTGCTGGCCGGATGATGCGCGCTTCGAATGGCATTGAAGCCGGCCTGTTTTAAAATTTCGATCCGGCGCTCATCGGCACGATCAATGGTAGCGGCGCCGATCACTCCATTGTCATGATGGATGCACGCGCCGCGCAGCTTAACTACCTGCCCGTTAATACGCAAACCTTCTACCGCATCCAAGGCGAGTGAGCGGATGCCAAAAGGATTTGTTTCTTCATCCAGAACATGTTCTCCATCCATTACCTTACTTTTACAGGTATAGAGATAAGGGGTTTCCACATTCCACAGTTTCGGTTCCCTTATATATAGACGCTGGCGAGTTGTCGCTTTTTCGCCGGCAAATGCGGTAAAAGGCGCCGTATCCGCAGCTACGGTATGGCCATCCGCATCCACAATTTCAGTGACTATGCTGATCGTCTGCGGGTTCATTCCTTCGTTTTCCACATCTGTGGCTACTACGACAACGGCGTGCTTGCTTTCAATATCGATAGCCGTGATTTTAACGCCATATACCGCAATATGCAGCGGGTTCGCCACCATTATTTTGGTGTTGCGGTAAATCCCCGTGCCCGTGTACCAGCGGGAGTCGTCATGACTTTTGGCTACCACCTTGATTTCATTTTCGGCGCCATATTTTAAAAACCGGTCCGCTTTAATATAAAAATTGGTATAACCGTAAGGGTGCTGTCCTGCAAAGTCACCGTTGATGTACACCATCGCATGCATATACACCCCCTCAAATTCAAAGGTGACTCTTTTGTCTTTGTACTCGTCAGGCACATGGAATTTCTTTACGTATTCGCAGGCCCCATCCGGGAAATACCCTTTTTTGCTTTCGCTCACCGCTTGAACGCTTCTTTTCTTTGCAATCATCGCATCGTGCGGCAAGGTAACCGCCTTGGGTTGTTCGTTCGAATTCATGTTAAAAAAACCGGTAACAGGTCTAACCATCCAGCTTCGGTTAAATGATTCTCTAATCATTTTTCCAGCCTGCCTTTCTTATTTTAGTATGAATTATATAAAAAGCAGTCAGGCGGGAAAATTCCCCCTAACTGCTTGATTTTAAATTTCGGTTACCTAAACCGACTTTTAACGTATTCATTAAATTCTGTGCCTGCTCCTGAACTCCTTAGGCGTAATCCCGTTGCGTTGAACGAATATTTTATAAAAATATCCTTTGTTTTGGTAACCGACCTCATGGATGATTTGATGGACCGGAAGTTTGCTCGTCGCAAGCAGTTCTTCCGCTTTTGACAAACGGATGGTTTGCAGAAACTGCGAAAAAGACAGCTGCGTGTATTTCTTGATCAGCCGGTTAAAATAATCCGCATTGTAATGGTATTTTAATGCCAATTCATCAATGGTGACATCCTTATATTTCTGATTCAAATACTTCTCTAATTCTTGAAATAAGATCTCATCCTTACGCTGTTTTTCCAGCTTGGATAATTGAATTCGATAGGAATTGGCCAAGACGTCCATAATTCGGATCATTAGCCCTTTGATTAAATACTCGTATCCTTTGCTTTTGGACTCCGCTTCTTCAATGACCTGGCTGATCAAGTTATAGATTTGTTCGTCATGGTTTGCAGGAGTGAAGCGCAAAAACTGACGTATCCTTTTTTGTTTTTTCAAGCACATCCGGATGAACTCTTGAAGCGGCTCCTCTTTTAATTCGCTTAAAAAAATTTCATCAAAGAAAGTCTCCGACATGCAAAGATACACCACAGCGCTGTCCGTATTGGCTAAATCCTCTGAATGGATGCAATTCCGGTCGATAATAAAAACTTCACCTGGTTGGAAAATGTAGTGATTACCTGAAATCTCCATAGCCAATTGGCCCTTGCAAACGTAGGCCAATTCTACATAATCATGCCTGTGTCTATTTTTGATATGATCGACATCAATGCGATAGGTTCGCTGCTCTAAATTTTTGATAATGAAACTGATGCGCCCATTTGAGGTAACCCGCCATAAAATAAATGAAAAGCTATCCTTTATAAAATGAATATTGCTATCCGAATCCTGAAGGTTATACAATTGCGTATTGTTCGGCATCTCAGGCATTTCCATGAATTCATCAAACGAATATAAAGGAGTGTTTTGCATTTTTAACTCCATCTCGGTAATTCTCTCCATCAATTTCATGTTGCCACCTCTCTAATTGGGCCAGAATTGGAAGCGTTCGCAAAAAAGGTTGACATGGTTATGCTAGCATACACCCGGTTCCTGCTTCAACCCAACGGCTGGAGAAATACAAAAATGTACAAAAAGCCCGGAAGTGCGATTCGTCCCGGTTCGCGGAGCCGATCCAAACCGCGACAACTTGCCCTGCTTTCATCTCGGGACCGAAGACGTCGGTATCCTTGTTTAGCAAAACAAAAAACCTGCAATTGTGCAGGTTTTAAGCAAGCTTCAATTGTACAATTCCATTTTATCTACCTCATACTGGCCAGCATTTCCACAAACTTGGTTGCTTCCGCCCCGGTCACGAACCGATTCGGCGCAAAGCGGGTTGCGGAATCACCGTTCAGAATCCCTGCCGCTACGGAACGCGAAATCGCTTCGGAAGCCCAATGCCCGCTTGGCACGTCGCTGAACTTTGCCGCGGATGCCGAAGAGGGAGCCTGATCCGGTCCCGCATTCCGCACGATATTATCGGCGATCACCGCAAGCTGCGCTCGAGTCACGGCCAAATCCGGGGCAAACCGGCTGCCGCCGATTCCTTTCATGATCCCGGCGGTCGTATTCTGACGAATAGCCAGATCCTGAGGCGAATTATCGGTATCATTATAAATATCGGTGCCGATCACCTCGGCAAGGTTCAGCCGGTCCGCCAATAACGCAGCCAACTCCGCGCGTGTCACTTGAGCATTCTGCTGCAGCGAGACCGGTGCGGCAGCTGTTTTTTTCTGCTCAAACAACCAATTCAGCATGTTCTTATCGTTAAATACGGGCACCCAGGAACAGTGTCTAAAATCTCCATACAACTGTTGAGAGGCCATAAAGGCATCGTCATAAATGCTCAGCTTGGCCTGCTTGTTGCCCAATCCGGTCAATGCCTCATACGCCAGCGTACTCGTCCGGCTATCCGTGATCGGGTCATTTTGTGCGTGCACGAGCCATACCGGCACATCCGGCAGATCCTTCAGTTCCCGCTTAAACGTATCCACGGAACCGGTGTAATCGGCTACAGCGTCTTTCGCCGCAATGACAATGGAGCCGGCGAACAGCCCGGGATACTGCATCAGGAATCGAAGCGCGCCGCCTCCCCCGCTGGACACGCCTACGACATAAATCCGGTTCGGATCCACCTTGCCGGAATCGACAAGCTTCCCGATCAGTTCCGCCTGCACCTCGAAATAATCCCGCATCAGCGAAAGTTCTTCAGGATTGTTATAGATTTTCCAGCCATAGTTTTTGGGGAACTGTACGGCGAGTACGGAAGTATCGTAACCCGAGTCTATCCAGGCAACCGCGCCTTTGTTCTCGGTAAGCTGCTTCAGATTGTCCGCACCAACCTCCCCGCCGCCATGCAGCCAAACGACCAGGGGTTGCGGGGCGCTGGAATCGGTCAATTTTAGCCGATAGGTCAACTTTTCCCCGTTAGTGCCCGTATACTCTCCAGCGGCAAAATCATCGACTGTCCGCGTCTTCACCGTTGTCACGGATGCCTGATTAAACGACAGCTCCGGGTAACGCTCGTTCGTCACGGCAAACTCGAACTTCGGCCCCCCAGGATATTTAAACGGCTTTACTTTAAGAGATAGAGCGTTTTCATGCCAGCTCAATTCAACCCCGTCATCGGTATAATCCGCTTGCACAGTCTCGTTTTTCTCGTTCACCGGATATCCGTTGTAGTTGCCGGTAATCTCAAAATCGGATGCTTTCAAATCGGCATATTCGCTCGCATTGCTTACTTTCAGATCAAACGATTCAACCATCCTTCCCGTATCGCCGATATACGTGTTTGCCGTAATCTGCGCAGGTGGAGCCGCTTCGGCTTTCGCAGGCAGCCCACCGGTCAGTATGGTGCCGATCGACAATACTAACGTTAGGATCAGACCTGTACCCTTTTTCAATGTCATTCCTACGTACCTCCAGTTGCAAAGTTGTGTTATTTTTTTACATAGCGAGTCGGATCAAGCCGTTTAAAATGAAAAAAACCTAACCCGAACCGACATGGAAAAAAATCCAATGCCGAGTCGATTTAGGTTTTGCCCGAGGAAACGGTTACAATCCACATCGTATGTACATGTAAAACCATACATACGGACACTAAAAAAGTCAACAACTTATTTTTCCCATCTCTGCTAAAATGAAAGTGTCCGAATCCAAATTTTGATATCAAGTTTTACTTGAAAACGTTCTCCACATTTTATATAATGGCCATATAATTTATTTTAGGGTTGTTACTGCGTTGCAGGCAAAGCCTAAACCAATCCGTGCTAGATTATATTTAGTGGGGGATTAGTTTAGGCTTTTTTTTGTCAGCAAAAAATATAAAGTGGGCGAACTCATGAGGATTAAAAAAATATTTAACAATAATGTTGCATTGGTTGAAGGACCAAATCGATCTGAGATCATCGTTATTGGAAAGGGGCTGGCTTATCAGAAAACTCCAGGTGAAGATATAGATCCGTCAAGAATTGAGAAGACTTTTGTGATGGAGACCAAGGAATTATCTGAGCGGCTATCTGCATTGCTGAGTGAGATTCCTCCCAAGCATCTAGAATTGACAGATCAGATCATCCGTTATGCCTAAAAAAGATCTAAAGACCTCCTTTAGCAATAATATCTACCTGGCTCTTACGGATCATATTAGTTATGCAATCACTCGCCATACACAGGGATTGAGTCTTAAGAATGCGCTGCTCTGGGAGATACAGAAATTCTATCCGAAAGAATATCACACGGCAATGCATGCTTTACACTTAATTGAAAAGGAAACAGGGGTCAAACTGCCTGTAGATGAAGCCGGTTTTATCGCCATGCATTTTGTGAATGGACAGCAGGATGGCCAGGAAATGGAACAAACCTTAATGGTAACCCAGATGGTTCAAGAAATACTTAATATAGTAACTCTCCACTATGGAATTAAGTTGGATGAAGAATCGTTGAATTATAGCCGCTTTGTGACTCACTTGAAATATTTTTCGTATCGCACGATGCGTCATGAATCAATTCCTTCAGAGGATGACGAGCTGTACGAACAAGTTAGTGCCAAGTATCCCGAAGCTTTCGCCTGCAGCGAGAAGGTAAGGGCTTATTTAAAGGATAAGTATCAAGTTGAGACAACCAATGCCGAAATGGTCTATTTTATGCTCCATATTAGGCGAGTGACCAGCAGATAATTAGCCTATAACAATAAATAACAGGGTTGTTACCATTAGTTGGGCAAAGCCTGGATAAGTGATAAGTGTACTGGTCGTCCAGTGTGCTTCATCACCTGTTCAGGTTTTTTTATTTTATATATACAAGAATGAGGTCTAGAGGAGAGAGTGCAAATGAAATACGAAGATTTAGCCAAGGATATTGTGCAGAATATTGGGGGAGAGGAGAACGTAACGAATCTTGTCCATTGTGCAACCCGATTGAGATTTAATTTGAAAGATAATCGATTGCCCGATAAAGAGAAGCTGAAAAGCTTAGAGGGTGTGCTGTCCGTCGTAGAAAGCGGCGGTCAATTCCAAGTGGTTATCGGCAATGACGTTGCACACGTGTATCAAGAGATTGTGAAAACCAGTAAATTGGGAGCGGGAAATTCCGCATCAGCGGATGCAGATCAACCTAAGGAGAAGATTCTGTCCAGAATTTTTGCGGTGATTTCTGGAAGCTTGTCTCCCCTTTTGCCTGCCATGGCCGGAGCAGGGATACTAAAAGCCTTTTTAACCCTGTTTACAACCTTTGGATGGGTATCTGCGGAAAGTGGGACCTACCTCATTCTGGCTGCAGCAGCTAATGCCGTCTTCTATTTCCTGCCTATATTTCTGGGCGTCACCGCAGCGACCAAATTTGGAGCCAATCCTTATGTAGGCGGAGTTATCGGTGCAGCGTTAATGGAACCTAACTTTACGGGATTATTAGCTAACGGAGATAAGACCTCTTTTCTGGGCATCCCGGTAGTCTTGATGGATTATTCATCAACCGTCTTTCCGGTATTTGTAGCCATTTGGATTTTCTCTTACGTGGAGAAATTTTTAAAGAAAATCATTCATAAAGAGCTTCAAACGTTCTTGGTTCCATTGTTGTCTTTAGCCATTATTGTGCCGCTTACTGCGATGATCTTCGGTCCGTTTGGTGTATATATCGGAAATGCGATAGCGGATGGGATCAATTATCTTATGGGAGTAAGCGGGCTATTAACCGGTGCTGTTATTGGCGGGTTAATCTTCTTCCTTGTTGTATTTGGTCTTCATTGGGGCATTATTCCGATCGTGCTGGCAAATCTGTCGAAGGGAACCGATCCAATCCTTGCGATGTGGGCAGCTTCTAACTTTGCAATGGCCGGGGTGGCGCTGGGAGTATTCCTGAAATCCAAAGAAAAGACGCTGAAATCAATTGCGGGCTCCTCTACGTTAAGTCTGTTGTTAGCGGGCGTTTCTGAGCCGACGGTCTATGGTATCTTACTGCGCTTTAAGCGCACAATGCCATATGTTATTATTGCGGGAGCTATTGGAGGAGCGATTAACGGGGGATTTCATACGTATGCTACAGCATTTGTTTTCCAAAATATTTTCTCGATCGGTGCATTTGAACCTGTTAGTTATTATTTAGTCGGGATTGCCGCTGCTATGGGCATTGGCTTGGTTCTGACGATTCTTCTCGGATACCAGGACAAAAAAGCTGTTTCAGTGACTGAGGCAAGTGCTGCAGCTCCTACTGCAGAAGGGCAAGCTGTTCCGGCGAAAGCAAGTTCAAACTCTACAGGGGATTCGCCGAGCTTGAAGAAGGAGGTGCTTCTCAGCCCATTAACTGGAGATGTGAAATCCTTGACTGAGGTTCCTGATCCTGCTTTTGCAGAAGGTGCTATGGGGAAAGGGATTGCCATTGTTCCGAGTGTTGGCCAAGCCGTATCGCCAGTGAACGGTACGATCGGTACCATCCTCAAGTCAGGTCATGCTGTAGTTCTGCTATCCGAGAGTGGTGCGGAAGTACTTATTCACATTGGAGTCAATACGGTGCAATTAAAAGGGCAGTATTTCACCCCTCGGGTTAAGGAAGGAGATCAGGTCCGCAAAGGGGATCTATTGATTGAGTTTGATCTGGAGAAAATTAAGGAAGCCGGTTACAATCCGATCACACCAATTATTATCTCGAATACCGACGATTATTTGGATGTTATTGAAACAACAAGCTCAACGGTTACAGCCCAAGATAAGTTGCTGACGCTTGTTGTCTAAGTTGAACTACGCTGGAGACTCATCTATTAGAATGAGGCTGGCGGATTGATCCGCTTGGTCTCGGGATTGCTTCTTTCAGCGGATTTTTATCGCATTATGATGCGGTGAACGCGCGTATAAGCTCTTGAACCAGCCTCAAAGGCCGTTTCAAGAGCTGTTTGCGTTCTTGGCGTATTCATGGGAACTATTTTAATCCCAAAAATGACCCGGCAGCAACTTAAATTCGTCCTCTTTACGTTATTTGTAAAAGGAATATAATCAGAATTTGAAAGCGGATACAATTAATGTGGTAAAATGGTGGAGGGTGGGTTTACGGCAATATGAGACACTAATTCAAGGAAGGACTCGAATATGGAGCATAACCATTGGATCCGCAAGGCGGTTTTGAGAATAAAAAACATGAGGTTCCAAAACAAATTAATGTTAGGATACCTGCTCATTTGCGTTATTCCACTTATTATTGTAAGCGCAATCATCTTTCGTCAATCGGCAGTGGAACTGGAAGATTCCTCTCAAGAGTTCGCGGCTCTGTATACGTCCCAGATCAGGACTTCCTTGAACGAACTCATGAAAGAATACGACAAGGTGACCAAGTCGGTGCTCATCGATGGTGAACTGATCTATAAGCTCGGAGACGAGCGAAGCAGGTTGATGGATGAATTGATTTTACAGCGGGTCGCCGTTCAGCGGTTGCTCATGCGGGTCGCCCTGCTTAAACCGGAGATCGGTACCGTGATGCTGGTCAGCCGCGATAACGCCGTGTATCAGTATACCACGACCACTAACGTGGTCAACGAGAACGCACTATTATCCCAAAATTGGTTTAAGCGGCTCCGCAGCTCCGATGAACCGTTTTTTATTACCGGGCTGCATGATCGTTCCTATTACGATGACAAAGGAGAAGGAGCCATGGTGACGGTGGGAAGAGTCCTCCTCAACTCGGATGGGGCCTATGCCGGAATCCTGCTCATCGATCTGGACCCCTTTGCATTGCTCCAGCTTGATCAAGATTTCGTCTCGGCCCGGGACAAATACGGGATGAGCGTCACCATAAGCAACCGCCATGGAGAAATCGTCTATCAATCCGATGCCGCCAGCGGACGGCTGCCTTGGCAGCAGGTATTGGAATCCAGCGGGGAGGCTTATATCAAGGATACAGGCCGCAAGAACAGGATTATTTTGACGGGAAACACCGAACTGGGCAATCTTCTAATCAGGACGGAGATCCCTCGCGAGAAGTTGCTGGCCAAGATTAATCAGATCCAAGGAGTGACTGTGATCGTGATCCTGGCGAGCTGTTTGATCATCACGTTCATGTCGTTTGGATTAAGCTATACGATCACCAAGCCGATTAAGGCGCTCCGTAAAAGCATGAAGCAAGCGGAAATAGGCCAATACCAGCCCATCGAGAAAAAGCAGGCCAATGACGAGATCGGCAGCCTGGTCAATAGTTACAACAAGATGATCGTAACGATCCGCACCTTGATTGAGGATGTGTATATCGGGGAGATTAAGCATCGCAAAGCCAAATTCATCGCCCTCCAAAACCAGATCAACCCGCATATGCTGTACAACACCTTGGAATCCATCCGCATGAAGGCGCTGCTGAATGATGATGAAGAGACGGCCGGCATGATCAAGCTTCTGGCTCGCATGTTTCGGCTTGCTTTGGGAAAGGAAGGCAGGCAGCATTCGGTGAAGCATGAACTGGAATATACGGCGAATTATGTACAGCTCCAGAACCTGCGGTTCGATCATAAGTTCCTGCTGGATGTTAGAATTCCCGAGGAAATACAGCAATGCGGCATCATCCCCCTGGTTTTCCAGCCGATCGTGGAGAACAGCATCAACCATGGGTTCGAAGACTACAGCCGGACGATGAATATCGCGATTGATGGTTTTTGGACGGAAGATGGCGAGATTCTGATCCGGATTACGGACGATGGAATCGGCATGACTGAGGACAAGCAAAAGGAGCTGCAAGCTCTGTTGGAGTCGGCGGGGTCGGACAAATACAAGCTGGATATGACGGATGAACCAGCCGGTAAAGGGCTGGGCTTAAAAAATATCGCGGAACGCATCAAGCTTCATTATGGAGACCGGTATTATCTGATGATTCGTTCTGGAATCGGGCAAGGGACGACGGTAGAAATTTTAATCCCCAAGATCTAAAAACGCTGTGTTGGTGGGAAATGAAAAAGAGAGGGGCCTTGGGATGAAGCTGGTCTTAGTGGATGACGAGAAAGGGATCGTGGACGGCCTTAAAAAAATAATCGGCCGCTATGTTCCGGATTGTGAGGTCGTCGGCGCAGCTTATAACGGTTTGGAAGGGGTCAAGTTAATTCAAAAACAGCACCCGGACATCGTAATCACGGATATTCGGATGCCGCAGGCGGATGGCCTGGAAATGATCAAAATGCTGAAAGAGGCGGGCAACCCGGCCAAATTCATTCTTTTAAGCGGGTATGCCGACTTCGAATATGCGAGGCGGGGCATGCAGCTGGGGGTCCAATTTTACATCAATAAGCCGGTGGAGGAAGAGGAGCTTCGCGACTGCGTCTGTCAGGTCATGGAGGACATCCGGACGGAACGGGCGAAGCTTCAGGAAGTGGTCGACCTGAAGCAGGAGGCTCACAGCCGGATGCAGGAAAATGTACTGCGGGATATTCTTGATAACGGCAACGATAATGCGGTTGATGTGAAAGAAGCCCTGCGGATCGCCGGAATACAAACGGAAGGTGTCCGGTTCATATGTACCTTGTTGGAATTCGACGATGGTTTCGGTTGCTTAAAAGAATTCGGCCTCAAGCCGGTGTTTCAGCAAATCGACCGGGCCTTGGAGCGGTACCGGGCCGTATACCGGTTTCGATATTCCGGATCTCGGGTCGCCGTTGTAGTCACCCATGACGGAGCTGCCGGGTACGAGGAACTGGTCCGTACCATTCACAGCCTAAAGGATACGCTGTTCCGGGAACTGAAATTGTCCGTCACCGCCGGAATCGGCACTTTTCAGGAACGGGCGGCGGGACTTGGCCAATCTTTTGAGGAAGCCCGCTATGCCTTAAGCTACAAGGTCATCAAGGGGGAGGGGGCCGTGATCGCTTATCCCGAGACGGTCAATCTGACGGGACGGCGCCATCCCGTTCCTGAAGAACTGATTAACAAACTGGAAGCAGAGCTCGACAATATGAATGAAGAGGGATGTGTCGGCATCATCCGCGAGATTTTCCGGGGCATGGAAGCGCAGCAAGGCATGAGCCCCACGGATCTCCAGGTGCATTGTATAAACATCCTTTTATCGAGTGTGCGGAAGATGTCGTTTCAGCAGCTGCAGCAGAATGATTTTCTGGGGCGCAATATCCTGTCTCTGGAGGCCATCTCCAGCTTCCGAACGCTGGAGCGCCTGGAGAAATGGATGATTCAGGTCATTCGCTGCATCATTGTGTTTAAAGTAGAGCATCATGTGCCCAAAAAGAAGGATATCATCGCCGAGATCAAGGAATATGTAGCGCAGCACTACAATGATCCCATCACCCTTGCGGATTTGGCCGCTCGCTTTTTTATCAGCCCCTACTATTTAAGCCAGTTATTCAAGCAAAAGACGGGGGATACCTATATCAACTTTCTGGCCCAAGTCCGAATCGGCAAAGCGAAGGAACTGCTGGAGCGAACGGATCTGAAGGTTTATGAAATTTGCGAGCGGGTAGGGTACTCGGATACGCAGTATTTTGCGCGGCTGTTCGAGAAATTGACAGGCTTGAAACCTAGCGAATATCGCAAGAGCCGGTCGCGCGCTTAATTGAAGTTCGTAATCTAGACCACTCCAAGCAGGAGTGGTTTTCAATTTATAATTAATAGCACTTTTGCGATAATAGCAGCTTGGACAGTTATACCTTTCAATCTATTACGATCAGGAATAATCTAATACGTGTCCTAATCAATTAAGAGAGGGGGATTAACGACCATGTCATTTCGCAAACAAGCTAAATTATTACGGGGAAAGAGAGTACAGGTTACAACTACCAGCGGCATTTTTACTGGCACAATCTTATCGGTTGGTACAGACTTTCTTATTCTAAGCGCCATTATTAGAGGGCGCAGGAGACGAATCATCATCCGATTGGCAGAGATAATTCTGCTCATGAGGTTACTCGGCTAAAAACTGAAATTAGAGGAAGAAGAAGCCAGGGAAATCCACCTGGCTTCTTTGCGTTCTTCTGAAGGCTCATTACTAACTGCCCCAAAATGCCCCTGTGAAAACTTAAAAATGTCCCTTTGTGCGTTTGGATTCGCCTAAGTATAGTGAATGTAAACGAATACATTAGGCGGATGCTGGAAAAGGAGAAAGTAGATAATGGAGAACCGTAATTGGCAGGCCAAATGGATTTGGGATGTCCCACAACCCGAATCCAATGTTGAATTAAAGCACCAGCTTGTATACTTCCGCAGATCCTTTCAGATAGCTAAAAACTGCAAGCCAAAGCTTGCCATGGATATTACCGCTGACAGCCGATACAGGCTCTACGTCAACGGCCATTCAGTAACTGTAGGCCCTTGTAAGGGTGACCGGTACGTGCATTATTACGAGACAGTAGACGTTAGCGAGTACTTGCGGCCAGGGCACAATGTACTTGCGGTTCAAGTACTTCATTATCCCGCAGCAGAGCCTTTCGTAGACGGCAAATGTGGACCAAAGTCTGTTTGGCGTACTCAATCAGGCGGCCTGTTAGTTGAAGCCAAGCTTTTTAATGAGCACGGAATGGAACTGGAGTCGCTTCATAGTGGACCGCAATGGCGGGTATTTCGTCATCAAGGTTATCGGAATGTTCCTAAAAGGCTCATACATTGGATGGGTGGAGTCGAGGATGTAGACGGCACAGGTGTGCCTAAAGGTTGGAAGGAATCCGACTATGACGACACTGATTGGGAGCAAGCTATTCCATTCGCGGATACACGTAAGCCTTTTGGTAACTTGAGTCCTTGGAATTTGACGCCAAGACCGATTCCTTTGCTTTATGAAGAAGAGCGAAACTTTGTAAAGGTGACGAAGAAAGAGGGTGTTCAGATTAGGCAAGCGGAGAAACTGCTTCGAATAAATGGCAGCACGGATCCTCTTGTTTTATCTGAAGACAGCAGCATCATGATCGAATTGGATGCCGGAGAACTGACGACCGGATATCTGACAGTTGGCTTGCGTGGTGGCCGTGGCAGCGTCGTCCGCTTGTTAAGCTCGGAATGTTATGAAGCACAGGATAGCAGCCAGTCGCAACGTAAAAAAGGGAATCGAGAGGATGTAAGCGGGAAACTGATTGGGGAGTTCGACGTTTATCGAGTAGCCGGTTACGGGAACGAGAAAGAAGAAGTGTATGAGCCATTCTTGTTCCGTACGTTCCGGTTCGTGCGGCTTGAGATCGAGACAAAGGAACATCCGCTTGAAATTGTTTATTTAAAATATCGGGAGACTGGTTATCCGCTCGAAGCGAAGGCCTGGTTCGAGTCTTCGGACGAAGAACTGAACAGAATTTGGGACATCAGTTTAAGAACGTTGCGCCGTTGTATGCACGAAACGTACGAAGACTGTCCATATTATGAACAATTGCAATACGCGATGGATAGCAGACTTATGATGCTCTTCACCTATTATGTTAGCGCGGATGATAGAATGGCGCGCAGAACGATTGCAGATTTCTACCGGTCGAGGTTACCGTCCGGGCTTCTTCAGTCCCGGTATCCTTCCATGGAAGCACAGGTTATACCATCGTTTAGTTTATATTGGGTGGATATGATTGCTGAACATTACGAATTCAGCGGCGATAAAGAACTAATCGAAATGTATCGGCCGGCGATGATCGAGCTTATGGATTGGTTTCAAACTCGATTGACGGACGATGGCATCATCGGTGCAACCTCCAACCGATATTGGACTTACTTTGATTGGGTTAATGTCTGGCCGCTCGGTGCTCCGCCGGAGAGTGCGGATCAGCCAATGTTCCTCCTCAGCCTGATGTATGTGGCAAGCTTAAGAAAATTATCCAGACTTCTGGCCGTAACAGGCTGGCATGATGCGGCAGGTGAGATGGAACAAAGAGCGGTTCGCATCGCTCAAGCAGTTCAAAGATTGGCTTGGTCTGAGGAACGGCAATTGTTTCGTGAGTTGCCCGATACAGAAATATACACCCAGCATACGCAAATCATGGCCGTACTATCCGGAGTGGTAAACGGAGAAGAGGCAAAGTCTCTCTTGGAACGAGCGCTGAGGGAGCCAATTCATCGCGTTACGTTACCTTTCTCCTATCTACTATTCCAGGCGTTAAAGCAGACGGGCTTGCACGATCAGGCATTTCAGTTATGGGATCGTTGGAGGCCGTTCCTTAGCCAGGGGTTGACAACGTTGCCAGAAACGGAAATGAATCCACGCAGTGATTGCCACGCCTGGAGTTCAGTTCCACTTGCCGAATTCCCTGCAACGATTCTTGGGGTTACGCCTGCTGAGCCGGGCTTCAATGTTATTAATATTGAACCACGGCTCGGAAATCTTCAATGGGCAAAAGGAAGTGTGGCAACGGTGCAAGGGATTGTGGACATTGATTGGCGGAGAGATGGGAGCCGCTTATTTTTGAATGTTAAAGTGCCCGGCAGCGTCGCTGCATGTGTCAAACTGCCCGACGGGACAGAATACATGATGCAAGGCAAGGGGAGATTCGTAGCTATCCTAAAAAATGACCGGGTAGGAACTTAAAAACGACCGATTGAGCGATAGTTCCCTGAATTATATAGTGATATTGTAAGCGAATTCAACAACTAGATTTAGAAGGGGGAATAAATTGAAAGCAGTTGCATTTCACCGGATGAAGGTTTATTGGCCGCTATATGTGATGGCGATCCCGGGAATCGCTTTTCTGATCGTATTTAATTTCATTCCGCTGGCCGGTTCTGTAATCGCCTTCAAGGACTATTCGGTTTTCCAAGGTTTCATCGATAGTCCTTGGGTAGGTTTCAAACATTTTAGTACGCTGCTTCACCATCCGGACTTTGCCCGAGTGTTCGGCAACACGCTGTTGCTGGGATTTTTTAAGCTCATATTGGTTTTTCCGGTGCCCGTTTTGTTGGCGATGTTGATCAATGAGATTCGCAAATCGGCGCTGAAGAAAGGAATCCAGACCGCCCTGTACATTCCGCATTTTTTATCCTGGGTTATCGTGGGCGGTATTCTCTTCGATTTCTTTTCGTTAAGCGGTTTGTTCAACATTGTCATCGGGTGGTTTGGAGGCGAGCCTGTGCTGGGCATGCAAGAAAGCGGATACTTCCGGCCTATTTACGTGCTTGCTTCGATATGGAAGGATGCCGGATGGGGAACCGTGGTGTATATGGCCGCCATCAGCGCGATCGACCCGCAGCTCTATGAATCGGCGATGATCGACGGCGCATCCAGGTTCAGACAAATTCGCCACATTACGTTCCCGATTCTTTTACCTACCGTGATGGTGCTGTTCTTGCTGGAAATAGGCAATTTCCTGAATCTTGGTTTTGATCAAGTGTATAATCTGCTTACCCCGATGACCTATAACGTAGGTGATATCCTGGATACGTACGTGTTCCGGACGGGCATTCAGCAGGCGCAGTACAGTTTTGCCACGGCGGTAGGGCTGTTTCAATCGGTGATTGGATTTATTATGGTGTACACCTTCAATAAGCTGTCGCAGAAAGTTTCGGATGGGGGGCTCTGGTAGGTATGGCTGAATCAAGAGGGGAAAAAATATTCGTTACGACAATTACCGTTTTTCTTATCCTGTTTTCTATTATAGCGATCATACCGCTGCTGTCCGTGATTGCAACCTCGTTTAGTTCCAAAAGTGCTGTCGATATGAACCTGGTAACCTTATGGCCGAAGCAATTTACGCTAGACTCATGGAAGTACATTCTCGATCGTCCCGACTTATGGAGATCGTTTTTCCTGACGCTCGCTACAACGTTAATCGGCACGGCATTGGCACTTCTGATGACGGCTTTGTTCGCGTACCCGCTGTCGAAGCCCGAATTCCGCTGGGGTTCCGTAATTATGGTGTGCGTTGTGATCGCCATGATCTTCAAGGCGCCGATTGTGCCTTATTTCCTGACGGTCCGCGGTATTGGCCTTTATGATAATCCGCTGGTCCTGATCCTGCCGCATATTCTGAATCCATTCAATTTAATCATCATGCGGACCTTCTTCAAGCAATTCTCTAAGGAATTGGAGGAAGCCGCCTTTCTTGAGGGTTGCGGATATTTCCGAATGCTGTTCCAATTCGTGCTTCCGCTATCCAAGGCTGTTCTGGCAACCCTTGCTTTATTCTACGGTGTGGTGCTGTGGAATCAGTTTCAGCATCCGCTTTTCTTTCTGCAGGATACAAGCTGGTTTCCGCTGCAGATCAAAATCCGCCAGTTCATCACCGACGACAGCGTGATTATGGCAGGCGCCGCATCAACGGTTGATCTTAACTACAACGAGCGGACCTTGAGAGCAGCGACCGTGATCTTTGCGATCATCCCGATTATTCTGGTGTACCCTTTCCTGCAGAAATATTTCGTTAAAGGGGCCATGATCGGCTCCGTAAAAGGGTAATTAAAAATGCGGGTTCAAAACTACCTCTAAAGGGGGAAACAGTATGAAACTTAAAAAGATTGGCCTATTATTGGCGGCAAGTATCCTTGCAATTACTACTGTAACAGCCTGCAGTGGAAGCAAAAACGCTTCCGAAGGTTCAGCGGCTACGAACCAGAACCAGTCCTCCAGTGGAGATGAAGTTATCGATATTGAAGTGTGGGGAACGAACATCGGTTATAAACCGATCACGAAAGGCAGCAAGCTGTATGAATTTTATAAGGAAAAGCTTGGCGTCGGCGTTATCCATCCGTATGTGGAATGGAACGGAGGTACCAATTACCTGAATCAATTAAACCTGAAAATCGCCGCCGGGGAAATGCCGGACCTGTTCTTACCCCAGCAGGGTATTGAAGACAGCTTGGCTAAAAACGGGGCAATTGCGGATCTGACTGATCTGTTGCCTCAATATGCACCAAATTTATGGAATGCCATTCCGCAGGATATGTGGGATGTGGTCAAGGCGAACGACCCTACCGGTCAGGGGAGAATCTATTATATCCCCGGTGTGGTGGACTACGGAAGATATGCCGGTATGATTCGCAAGGATTGGCTCGATAAGGTGGGGTTACCGATGCCGAAGACTCAAGACGAATACGTCAAGGTTTTGGAGGCGTTCCGGGACAAGGATCCCAACGGCAATGGTCAGAAGGATGAACTTCCGACAGGCGGCCGGGAGCAAGCCCGCTGGATGGATCATTTGTTCGCCATGTACGGGGTTGCCATGTTCGAAGGCTATCCGGAGTGGGATATTTACGACGGCGAGTTGACTTATTCCGCGGTAACTCCGAACATGAAAGCCTCCTTAGAGTTTTTGTCGAAGCTGTACAAGGAAGGATTAATCGACAAGGAATCGCTGTTAAACACAAAGGACAAGTGGGACGGCAAGGTTTATTCGGATAAGGTAGGAAACTACTTCCAGTGGGTAGAGACCAGCTATTTGGCCTTGGAAAATCTATATAAGAACAAGGGTGTGAAGGCCGAATTCGAAGTACTTCCCGTACCGGAAGTCGATGGATATAAGGGCTTCTATACTTGGAAAAGATTTACACCACCAGCCTGGGTGGTCAAAAACAACAAGGATGAGAAGAAGCTGATGGCCACCATGACGTTGTTGAACAATATGTACGATAAAAAAAATTGGAAAGATCTGTACCTTGGTGTGGAAGGAATGCACCATACTATAAAGGATGGCAAAGCTGCCGTGCTTCCGGATGATAAGAGCACGCAGGAAAACCGGATTCTCGATCCGTATTCCAAAATATCCACCCTTGATTTCATGATCGATCTGAACAAAAGTACAGCATCGGATGATAGAATGTGGGCTGTTGATCAGGCGAATCGAAATATGAAGGAAGCTCAGAAATATGCCAAAATCATAGCCGGTGACGGCATGCCAGCCAGCGTATACGATGGTTTTCCGGACATTAACAATCGTACGTTGTACGTGGAATACGCCACCAAGATTATCATTGGCCAGTACCCGATCAGCAAGTTCGACGAATTCGTCGATAAGTGGTATCAATCGGGTGGTGAAGAAGTGACGAAGCGTGCTAGAGAATGGTACGCAAAAGTGCATGAATAAATTTTTCACCATGATGATCCGCCCGGCATCCGTTTGAAGTCGGGCGGATATTTCCATCTAAGCTGCGACATCTGATGGTTAAAACTAAGTTGAAGCAGGGGGCTGTCATGAGAAATCGTCTACAAGAAGTGCTTGAGGGTCAGGAACAAAATTATATTCTTCCTTTTCTTTGGCAGCATGGCGAGGAAGAGCGGGCGATTCGGGAAGAGATGGCCCGTGTTCATGAAGCTGGAATCGGCGCTGTTTGCGTGGAGTCCCGGCCTCATCCGGATTTTCTTGGACCGAAATGGTGGAAGGATATGGACATTATTATGGAGGAAGCCCGGAAGCGGGGCATGAAGGTATGGATTCTTGATGACGATCATTTTCCAACGGGACATGCGGGAGGACAAGTGAAGGAGGCTCCTGCGGAGCTTCACCGGATGTTTTTGGGTGAGCGTTACGTCGATACCCTCGGTCCAGCCCAAGGAACTTCTCTGCTGCTGGATACTTTGCTGATGAGCGGGCTTCGACCCACTATATCGCTTAGCCAACACGCGAGCGGCAAAAATAAGCTGGTTTCGGTGGTCGCGGTCCGCCGCGATCCAACTAATGGAACATTGCTCAATGACCGTGTTGATTTAACTGACCTTATGCATGACGGTATCCTTTATTGGGATATCCCTGAAGGGTATTGGCGAGTATTTATTATTTCAGAAAATAAGGATGGCGGCAGCAAGGCGCAGGAAGATTATTTGAACCCGCTGAACCGGGAATCGGTGCGCATTTTGCTTGATACGGTGTATGAAGCTTTTTACGAACGGTATCGGGAGGATTTCGGCAAGACGATTGCCGGGTTCTTCTCGGATGAGCCCGGATTCTACAATGACCCGGCAACCTTTGATTTCGATTCGAAGCCTGGAAAACAGAGGGTGCCGCTCCCTTGGAGCCGGGAAATGCCGGCCCTGCTTGAGCAAGCCTTGGGCCCCGGCTATCGTGAGCTTCTGTATCTCCTCTGGCAGGATACAGGAGAACAATCGAATATCGTGCGGTACACTTATATGAATATCGTTAGCAAGCTTTATGCGGACCAGTTCTGCAGCCAAATCGGAACATGGTGCAGAGCCCGCGGCGTAGAATACATCGGGCATGTCCTGGAAGACAACAACGTTCATGCCAGGCTTGGTTCCGGCGCCGGACACTTCTTCCGCTCGCTCTGGGGCCAAGACATGTCGGGTCTTGATGTGGTGCTGTGGCAGATCGTTCCCGGCTTCGATGAACTGTCTTTTCGCCAGCCAACCGGGGAGACGGACAGTGAATTCTTCCACTATGGCCTCGCTAAGCTAGGCGTGTCGCTCGGACATATCGATCCGAAAAAACAAGGCCGGACGATGTGCGAGCTGTATGGGGCCTATGGCTGGACGGAAGGGTTAAAGCTGATGAAGTGGCTCACCGACCATATGCTGGTTCGCGGCGTCAACCAGTTTGTCCCGCATGCTTTTACCCAAAAAGCTTTTCCGGATCCGGATTGTCCGCCGCATATGTATGCGAGCGGGAAAAATCCGCAGTATCGTTACTACAAGCATTTAAATCGGTATATCAATCGGATCAGTCACCTGATTTCGGAAGGAAGGCATGTGGCGACCGCAGCCGTCGTGTATCACGCTGAAGCTGAATGGTCCGGGAAATCGATGTATTTTCATAAGCCGGTGAAGGAATTGATGCAGCATCAGATCGACTGCGACGTTCTGCCCATCGATGTTATTTTGGAAGCGGCGAGCGTGAAGGATAGCAAGTTATTTGTAAATCAAGAGGATTATGAATGCCTGATCGTACCTTATGCAGAGGCGCTTCCTGCCGCGATGGTCCAGCGCTTGGTCCGGTTTGCCGAACAAGGGCTGGCCGTTCGTTTTGTTGACGGACTGCCGTTGCGATCGAGCGAGGGGGGCGATGTTTCCGCCGAACTTTCCGAGCTTGCCGGTCACCAGAATGTAAAGATCGTTTTATTGGATAAACTGGCGCAAGACCTTATTACAGACGGACATTTCGATATTAGAGCTGACCAATATGAACCGTATCTGCGGAACTATCACTACAATCATGACGATTTGGATGTGTATATGTTCTTTAACGAACACCCGCATCAAACGATTCGCACGAAGTTGGTTTTGCCTGCCGAAGGCGAAGTATATGCCTATGATGCCTTCCTGAATCGGTTAACTCGTGTGGATACGGCCGAGGGGGATGACGCGGGAACGGTGCAGCTTGTCCTGCATCCCTATGAATCGATTGTGCTGCTTCAAGGGGCTGACCTTGATGGTTATGCCGCCGTGTCACCGCGGTATGCGACGGGTTCGGGTATTGAGCTTGACGGCGAATGGAGGATATCTCTCGCTAATGCTGAACAATATCCTCATTTCCAGGAATGGGGGAAACGGGCGGTTTTAACGAATATGAGCGGACCTGATTGTCTGCCGCGGTTTACGGGCACCTTCCGTTATGAAACGGAATTTGAATGGGACGAATCACGGGCCGGGGCTCTGCTGGAGTTGGGCGAGGTTTATGAAACAGCGGAAGTATGGTTAAACGGCGAGCAAATAGGTGTCCGCATTTGTCCGCCTTACCGCCTGGAGATCGACGGTCTGCTAAAGAAGGGCAAAAACAAGCTGGTCATTGAAGTTACGAATACGTTGGTGAAAGATCAGCGCGACTTCTTGTCGTCCTTTGCGCAGCAGGAACCCAGCGGACTGATCGGACCCGTTCGGGTTTGGTCACTTCGTACGAAACAAAATACCACAGGAGGACGGAACTGTTATGAAATACGCACATACCGTTGAGCGTTGGAGTATTTTCGAGATAGAAATATTATCTTCCATAAGCTTCGCAAAGCCGTTTCAAGAGGTCAGGCTGCAAGCTTATTTTGAAAAGGATAAAAAACGAAGAAAAGTGTTTGGGTTCTACGACGGTGGTTCGACTTGGAAAATCCGGTTTATGCCTGAGGAAGAAGGGACATACACCTTCCGGATTTCTTCCAATCATAAGGAGTTTGACGGTTTAACGGGAACTTTCGAATGTACGAAGGAACAGGAAGGCAATCATGGTCCGGTCAGGGTGAATGGAAAACATTTTAACTACGCCGATGGGACGCCTTTCTTTGTCATGGGAACGACAGCGTACGCTTGGACCTACAGGCCGGAGGAGGTTCGGCGGAAAACGCTGGAATCTTTCTCCAAGTATGGCTTCAACAAGATTCGAATGCTCGTATTTCCCAAATATATGGGGGGCAAGGACAACGTTGTAGATATTTCCTACGATCCGCCAGTCTTTCCCTTTGCAGGAATACCCAATGAATTTGATTTTCAAACATTGCTGCCTGAGTACTTTCAAAATTATGAGGAGCGCGTAAAGGACTTGCTGCGTCTTGGAATCGAGGCGGATGTCATCTTATTCCACCCCTATGATCGCTGGGGTATTGATCGCGGCATGCAACAAGAAGACGACCTACTCTATATCAAATACATGATTGCGAGACTGGCGGCATTCCGCAATGTGTGGTGGTCGCTTGGAAACGAATATAACATAAGCGAAACTGTAGACGGCAAATTCTGCGTCGGGATGGATCGTAAAGATTGGGATTTAATTGGAGCTTTTATTGGAGCGAACGACCCGCACAACCATCCGATCTCGAACCACCAACACCCTTTTGGGGATATTTACCCGGATCGGGATTGGTTGACTCATGTATCGTATCAGCATGCTGATACGTATTCCTTGCTGCTCGAACTCAAGAACATCTATAATAAACCGGTTATCAATGACAAGTACCATTATGAAGGAAACATCAAGTATGAATGGGGCAATAGTGATGCGAGGACCGTGGTTTTTCGCCATTGGCTCTCCGCAATGGCCGGTGGATATGCCTCTCATGGTGAGGTGTTTGAAGTTGACGGCAACAATAAGGATTTGTTTTGGTCATATGGGGGGACATTAATTGGTGAAAGTGCTCCCCGATTGAAATTTATGAAGCAAATTCTGGAGTCTTGTCCATATCAGGAAATGGAAAGATCGCGGAATTCGGAAGGTCATCATTATTTCGCTCTGGAGAAAGGCTTCGATGAATATTTATTTTATTGCCGTTACGATATGCCTAACAGTAGATTCTGGTTTGGACCCTATGACGGAACTGAACCCGAGTACGAAGCTACGGTCTACGATGTATGGAATTGTGAATTGATAGAGAAAAAAGTTGTAAAGCAGGGGTATATATTCCCGATTCGGGAATGGACGGCGATTCACTTAAAGAGAATAAAGAATATGTAAGCGAGCAGGCGTAAATCGAAAGGAACAATCCTAAAAATGACCGGGTAAGAACTTAAAAACGACCGATTGAGCATTGGTTCCCCCAATTATATAGTGATATTGTAAGCGGATTCAAAAACTAGATATCAGGGAGGGACAAATTGTTTTTCTGATATCAAAAGGGGGAACAGTATGAAGCTTAAAAAAATTGGCCTATTATTGGCGGCAAGCATCCTTGCAATTACAACAGCATTAACGGGTTGTGGCGGAAACAAAAAAGATTCCGAAGATTCTGCGGCTACGAACCAGACCTCTAGCGGAGATGAAGTTGTCGATATTGAAGTGTGGGGAACGAACATCGGTTATAAACCGATCACCAAAGGCAGCAAATTGTATGAATTTTATAAGGAAAAGCTTGGCGTTGGCGTCATCCATCCCTATGTAGAATGGAACGGAGGTACTAACTACCTGAATCAGTTGAATCTGAAAATCGCCGCGGGGGAAATGCCGGAACTGTTCTTACCCCAGCAGGGCATTGAGGACAGCCTGGCTAAAAATGGCGCGATTGCGGATCTGACTGATCTGTTACCCAAATATGCACCGAATTTATGGGAAGCCATTCCGCAGGATATGTGGGATGTGGTCAAGGCGAACGACCCTACCGGTCAAGGGAGGATCTATTATATCCCCGGTGTGTTGGACTACGGAAGATATGCCGGTATGATCCGCCAGGATTGGCTCGATAAGTTGGGGCTGCAGATGCCGAAGACCCAAGAAGAATACGTTAAGGTTTTGGAAGCGTTCCGGGACAAGGATCCTAACGGCAACGGCCAGAAGGATGAACTTCCGACAGGCGGCCGGGAGCAGGCCCGCTGGATGGATCATTTGTTCGCCATGTACGGGGTCGCCATGTTCGAAGGCTATCCTGACTGGGACATTTACGACGGTGAGCTGACTTATTCCGCGGTGACTCCGAATATGAAGGCCTCCTTAGAGTTTTTATCGAAGCTGTACAAGGAAGGATTAATAGACAAAGAGTCGCTTTTGAACACTAAGGATAAATGGGACGGCAAGATTCATGCGGATAAGGTAGGAAACTACTTCCATTGGGTAGAGTCTAGCTATTTGCAATTAGAAAATCTATACAAAAACACCGGCGTAAAGGCTGAATTTTCCGTACTTCCCGTACCGGAAGTCGAAGGCTACAAGGGCTTCTATACTTGGAAGCGGTTTACGCCCCCAGCCTGGGTGGTCAAGAACAACATGGATGAGAAGAAACTGATGGCCACCATGACACTGTTGAACAACATGTATGATAAGAAGAATTGGAAGGATCTGTTCCTTGGTGTAGAAGGAATGCACCATACGATAAAGGATGGCAAAGCTGCGGTGCTTCCGGATGATAAGAGCACGCAGGAAAACCGGATTCTCGATCCGTATTCCAAAATATCCACCCTTGATTTCATGATCGATCTGAACAAAAGTACAGCTTCGGAAGATAGAATGTGGGCGATTGATCAGGTGAATCGAAATATGCAGGAGGCTCAGAAGTATGTCAAAGTCATAGCCGGTGACGGCATGCCGGCCAGCGTATACGACGGCTACCCTGACATTAACAATCGTACGCTATACGTGGAATACGCCACCAAGATTATTATCGGCCAATACCCGATCAACATGTTCGACGAGTTCGTCGATAAGTGGTATCAATCGGGGGGTGAAGAAGTAACGAAGCGCGCCAGAGAATGGTACGCAAAAGTGCAGAAATAAATTTATCATCTTGATGATGCGCCCGGCATCCCTTGGAAGTCGGGCGCATATTTTCAGGATATATCGAGATATCGATGTCCGGTTTATTCTGGAAGATATGTATGCCAAATTGGAGTTGTTTGATGCCAATAAAGTGGGAGAAGGCACTAATGAAATATGTATGCAATCCTATAAATATGGAATATAAATATCAGTTTGTCGACGGTCGCAACTGGAGAACGGAACAATTTCGTCTTGGCGCATGTTATTATCCGGAGCATTGGCCGGAGCTTCTTTGGGAAGATGATTTTAAGCGGATGAAGGAGCTCGGTTTTTCGGTGGTTCGTATGGCAGAGTTCGCCTGGTCGATCTTCGAGCCGGAGGAGGGCCGCTTCGAGTTCGGGCTGTTCGACCGGGCGATCGATCTGGCGCACAAGCATGGCATGCTTGTCATTCTGGGAACGCCGACGGCAACACCTCCGGCGTGGCTCACCGCCAAGTATCCTGAAAGTTTAAACGCCAAGCAGGACGGTACGTTATACCGGCATGGGCACCGCCGCCACTATAACTATAATGCGCCTGTCTACCGCACACTTTCCGCGCGGATTGTTGCGCAGTTGGCAGAACACTACAGGGACCATCCCGCAGTGGTCGGATGGCAGATCGACAACGAATTCAACTGCGAAGTCAACACCTTCTATTCCGAAGCCGATCACGCGGCGTTCCGCATTTGGCTGCAGGAGAAATACGGGAGCCTTCATGCCTTGAACCAGGCATGGGGCTCCGTATTTTGGAATCAGACGTATACGGACTGGTCGCAGGTTTTTTTGTCCCGGCCGACACCGGGCCGTTCAGCGAACCCGCATCTGGCGCTTGATGAGAAGCGCTTCTTCTCGGACAGCGCGATTTCCTATGCCCAGCTTCAATCCGACATTTTACGGGAAAAAGCACCAAAACAATGGATCACGACGAACGGTATGTTCGGCCACCTGGACAGTCACCAACTGACGGATGATGCCTTGGACATGTTCGCCTACGATTCGTATCCGAATTTCAGCACGATTCAGCCGGATCAAGGCGAGCGGCCGCTGCTGGACCGCAAGTGGAGCCTGAATCTGAGCGCGGTTCGCGACGTATCGCCGAATTTCATTGTTATGGAGCAGCAATCCGGCCCCGGGGGGTCGGCGGGCCACACGAAAATGCCGGCACCGAAGCCGGGGCAAATGCGATTGTGGACTTACCAATCGATCGCGCATGGTGCCGATATGGTGCTCTATTTCCGCTGGCGGACGGCAACCATGGGAACGGAGATGTACTGGCATGGCATTAATGATTATCATAACCGGCCGAACCGCCGCGTAGAGGAAGCCGGCCGCATCGGCAGCGAACTGCAGCGGATTGGCGGGGCTTTGCTTGGTTCCACCTATCAGGCCGAGGTTGGCATACTGAAGGATTACGACAATGAATGGGACGGGGAGCTGGATGTGTGGTATGGACCGCTTGCAGGGAAAAGTGTCCTGGAATGGTACAAAGCGCTGCAGCGCCGCCATATCCCGGCGGACACGAAGTACATTCGTTCATCGACGACTGTAGAGGATTTAACCAAATACCGTGTGCTCGTCTACCCGCATCCGGCCATCATGCCGGAGTCGACGGCGGCGCTGCTTAAACAGTACGTCGAGGGCGGGGGGACACTTGTGCTCGGCTGCCGCAGCGGCTACAAGGATATGACGGGGCAGTGCTATATGCTGCCGTTTCCGGGACCGCTTGCCGATTTGTGCGGGATTGAGGTGGAGGACTTTACGCTGATCGGACCGATGCAGCAGGCCCCCGATATACAATGGGAAGCCGGCGGTGTCCTTAAAGGAGACGCCTTTGCCGACATTTTGTGCGTGACGTCGGGTAGTGCCGAAGTGCTGGCTTCGTATGCATCCGATTATTATACGGGCAAGCCTGCTCTCGTACGATGCAAGCGTGGCGAAGGGAGCTCGTATTACTACGGAAGTGTGTTTACCGAAGCGGTGGCCGGCGCGCTGCTTGATGAGATCGGACTGGCATCCCCGGCTGCGGAATGGGCCGAGTTGCCTGAGGATGTAGAGCTGGCCATCCGAATGCCCGAAGAAATGCACAAAAGCTATGCCTTTTTAATGAACTATGCTCATACAGAGCAGACGGTCACTTTTCGGGTCCCCAAACGCGATCTGCTCACGGATGCGGTTCTTCACGGCGTTTACGGGATGCAGCCTTTCGAGGTGTGCGTTATTGAGCTTTTGTAAGATGAGGGAAATGAAACGATTTAGGAGGAGTCCGATGAGCAACATTATTAATCCCATATTACGCGGCTTTAACCCCGATCCATCGATGGTTCGTGTGGGAGACGATTATTATATCGCCACATCGACCTTTGAGTGGTTTCCCGGGATACAAATTCATCATTCCAAAGATTTGGTTCACTGGAGAGTCTTGACCCATCCGCTCAATCGGACATCCCAGCTTGATATGCTGGGCAACGTAAATTCCGGGGGAGTTTGGGCGCCTTGTTTGAGTTACGATAACGGGATCTTTTACTTAATTTATACGGATGTCAAGTCACGAAAAGGGGCCTTCAAGGATACGCATAACTATTTGGTGACTTCAACCGATATCATGGGTCCGTGGTCGGAGCCCGTCTATTTAAACAGCAATGGCTTCGATCCTTCTTTGTTTCATGATGATGATGGGCGCAAATGGCTGTTGAATATGATCTGGGATTTTCGCAAAGGGAGGAACCAGTTCGGGGGGACTGTCATTCAGGAATATTCTCCAGCGGAACAAAAACTAATCGGTCCAGTGACCAATATTTTTTCAGGAACCGAGCTTGGGCGTACGGAAGGTCCGCATCTCTACAAACGTAGTGGCTATTATTATCTGCTAACCGCCGAGGGCGGAACGAAATACGAGCACGCCGCCACCCTGGCGAGATCGACTTCTATTTTCGGACCTTATGAGGTGGCTCCCCATAACCCGATTCTGACAAGCTTCGGCAATCCTGAACTGCCGCTCCAGAAGGCGGGACATGCGTCATTGGTCGAAACTCAAGCGGGCGAGTGGTATATGGCCCATCTTTGCGCAAGGCCTACGGCGGATCGCTATTGCACCTTAGGCCGGGAAACGGCGCTGCAGCGCTGCTCTTGGGACGAAAACGGTTGGCTGCGGCTGGATGGCGCGGGGAATACTCCAAGCGTGAGCGTGAAAGCTCCAAATCTTCCGGCTCATCCGTTTGAGACAGAGCCCGAGAAAGATGATTTTGATGAACCGCAGCTCCGTATCCACTGGAACACGCTTCGCATCCCGCCGGATTCAAGCTGGTTCTCCCTTAGTGAAAGAAAAGGGCACTTGCGTTTAAGGGGGATGGAATCACTAAGTTCATGGCACAGACAAAGCCTGGTGGCTCGCCGGCAGCAAGCGTTTTGCTGCGAGGCTGAAACGGAGATCGAGTTCAATCCGGAGCATTTTCAGCAAATGGCCGGCCTAATTCTATATTATGATACGGATGATTACGTCTACCTGAGAATAACGCATTTGGAAGGGGCGGGAAGGGTGCTTGGGATCATCCAAACCGTACAAGGGGAGTACAACGAGATTCTTGAAGCCGATGTTCCGCTTCCGGACGATGGACCGGTCAAGTTAAAGGCGACACTAAACCGTGAGAAACTTCAGTTTTCGTATGCTGCCAATGGCTCCGAATGGAAGCCGGTAGGCCCGGAAATCAATATCCTCCACCTTTCGGATGACAGCGCCAATCCTCTCAGGTTCACAGGCACCTTCATTGGAATGTGCGTGCAGGATTTAAGCGGTACTCGCAGACATGCCGATTTTGATTATTTTATTTACAGGGAGTTATAGTATAGGTATGAAGCGGGCAACTGGTACTGGTTGCCCGCTTCTCCTAATCAAAGCCTCGCAAGATCTTCATTTCATTCATCGATGGCGATTCCAGCCGCTTTAAAATGACCCTGGGTTAGAATCTTGCCGAATTGGGACGCAATTTCCTCTGGAGTATAAGACAGATCATTTCTAACCCACCATACCACAATCCCCATAAAAGCCGATGCAACATATTGAAGCAGTAATTCCTTGGAGATATCCAACGGTGTATTGTCCAAGCCTTTGTTGACCGTGTTTTTAATAATCTCTTCCATTTTCGATTGAAAACCGTGAATTCGATTCTCGTCCCCCAACATCGCTTTGTAAAAAGGAAGGTTGCCGATCATTTTTTCGAGTACAGCCTGCATGATTCGTTCAAGTTTGGAAGCACTAAGGGGACGGTTGCTGCCGGGACAAAGAGCGAGCGTATTCTTTACTTCTTCCAATAGTTCGTCCATACATAAATTTAAAAGATCGGGTTTGTTCTGATAGTGAAGATAAAACGTATTTCGGTTAATCATCGCCTTATCGGCAATATCTTGGATCGTAATCGCTTCATACCCCTTTTCATTAAGAAGTTCTACAAATGCTTTTTTAATTGAGTTCTTGGAGCGAATAATTCGCAAATCGGTTTTTTTGTTCATCACAGATCATTCCCTCAAATTGTTATTGATCGTTAAACGACAAAAGCTTTCATTTTGTATTTTATACTTCAGAAACAAAAATATTAAATATTGAATATCGAATTGTATTTAATCATAATAGACGTAAGATAAATATACAACACGATGTTTATTATTTGTCTAAATGATAATTAACTAAGATCAATGAAAGGGAGATGTTAAATGAAAACGATAGCCATTGTTGGAGCGGGGCCTGGATTAGGAATGTCTATTGCGAAGAAATTCGGACAAAATGGATTTCGTGTAGCGCTTATAGCCCGTAATGAAGAAAAGTTGAACCAACTGGTTGTAGAACTGGAACAAGTAGGCATCGAAGCTGCGGCGTTTCAAGCGGATATATTGAATAAAGCCCAAATTGGTTCAGCTTTCGCAGCGATCAAAGAGAAATACGGATTTATTGATGTGCTGGAATACAGTCCAACGCCGGGTATCGATACATTGGCGAACCCACTGGATGTAACGGAAGAAAATGCGCTGTACCAATTTCAATTCAACGTTTTAGGCGCGATTTCGAGTGTTCGGGAATTGCTTCCGGATATGTTGGATAAACAAAACGGGGCTTTGTTATTTACGACAGGCGGAGCCGCAATCCATCCTGTACCGATGATGGGCAATGTCGGCATTGCAATTTCCGGCCTTCGTAATTATATCTTTAATTTGAACAGCGAATTAAAGGACAAAGGGATTTATGCGGGGCACCTTTCAATCGGAATCTGGATGCAGCCGAATTCGGGGGTTCAAGACAAAATCGCCGATATTTGGTATGACATGTACACTAAAAGAGATCGAGTCGAAGAATTTATTACGGAAGATAAAGTTTGAATTCGGATATAAAAAATTTTAAAAGGAGGTGGTGTGATTGGTCGACGCCTGAATCTGCCGGTTACTTCTATATCTGCCGAAGAGGCAGCTAACCATTTCAGTTTTCTTGGGTGGATCGCTTCTTTGGACATTCCAGCATCGAGCTCTTTGAACCGTGAGCAGTTTGGATGGGAACCAGTGCAGCCAGCACTCATTCCAGACATGGAAGAGATGTATTTCACAATCTAATAATTTGGACGGATTTCATTCCGTTTTGTGCCTTGAGCGAAGCGAAAGGAATAGGTAGAACTATGAAGATAGAAATTTGGTCTGACGTTATGTGCCCGTTTTGCTATATCGGCAAGCGCCAACTCGAAATGGCGCTGGAGCGGTTTGAGCATAAAGAAGAAGTCAAAGTCACTTTTCGCAGCTTTCAATTAAATCCCCATGCGGAAAAAAATACAGGTATGGATATTCATCAGGTTTTATCTGTCAAGCTTGGTTGTTCGTATGAAAAAGCAAAGCAGATGAATTATCAAGTCGCACAACAAGCAAAAGAAGTTGGGTTGGATTATCGCTTTGATACATTGATCCCTACAAATTCCTATGATGCGCTCCGTCTTTCCTATTATGCAAAAGAGAAAGATAAAATGAAAGAAATGATGGAGCGTCTTATGAAGGCATACCTAGTTGATTCACTGGATGTCGGTGACCACACGACACTTGCCCGGCTTGCCGGTGAAGTAGGTCTTGATGAGAACGAAGCTTTGGATGTTTTAGCAAGTGATCGGTATGGCGATAATATTGCAAGCGATAAGGTGGAGGGATCGAAAATCGGCATTCGAGGAGTCCCCTTTTTCATTGTGAATGATAAATATACCGTCTCGGGAGCACAGCCCAATGAAATATTTTTAGAGCTATTACAACAGGTATGGAAAGAGGATTATGACAATGCTAAAGCTAAAGAGCATAGATCGGAACCGTCATCCGATGAGTATTGTTCCGATGGAACGTGTAAATTACATTAATGCATGGCACCTGTTCATAGGAAACCGGATGAAGCAGATATGACCCAAAGCATGTCAAAGACTATAAAGCTATATGAAAGAAGGCATCGACGTGGCCCAACAAATCACTGAAATCACACGGACATTAAGCAATAAGATTGCCGTCGTTACAGGTGCCAGCAGAGGAGCCGGTAAAGGAATCGCTATCGCACTGGGCCAAGCTGGCACCACTGTATATGTTACGGGACGCAGTGCCGCCAACACAGATTCGCCTTACGGCGGCAGCGTAGGTGAGACAGCAGAACTAGTGACTAAGTCAGGGGGGGAAGGTATTCCGACCATTGTTGATCATGCTGACGACGCTGCGGTTGCAGACTTGTTTGAACGGATAAAGCAGGAGCATGGAAAGTTAGACATTCTCGTCAACAATGCTTCCAAGGTCGCGGGTCCAGCCACCGGCGGGTTTTGGGAAAAATCACTTGAAATTGCTGACCTAATTACCGTTGGTCTACGCTCCCACTATGTTGCCAGCTATTACGCAGCCCCCCTAATGATAGCAAATGGTAAGGGTCTGATCGTCAATACCGGACATTATGGTGCGGTAAGCTATTTCCAGAATCCTGCTTACGGCGCCCAAAAAGCTGGCGGTGACAAGATGGCAGCCGATATGGCGAAGGAACTGCGACCGTACAACGTGGCTGCTGTATCCATTTGGATGGGGGGCCTCGATACCGAACGTACGCGAGCCTATTTTGCGACTCTGCCAGCGGATAAGATACCAAAACAAAAGCTTGAATCACCTGAATTTACTGGACGTGTGATCGCTGCTCTCTATAATACGGATCGTAGAATGAATCTTTCCGGACAGGCACTAATTGGCGCCGAATTAGGGGCGATACTTGGAGTAACCGATATTGATGGCAGCATCCCAATGTCTAATCGTTTTACTATGGGAGGTCCGCATGAGCTGCACCGTTCGCTGATAGACTAACTGAGAATTTAACATAAAATTATCCCTATTTTGATTGTCATTACTATTGATTGGAGCCTTGGAGACCAAAAGCCATCGGGTATGGGGGGAATGCTTTCTGAAACGATTATTTCTAAATAAAGGGGTTTAGCGATATGAAAAACACAATTTTTCAAGGTACAATAGAGCATTCGGGATTTGTAGTACCTAATATCGAAGAAGCGGTTGAATTCTTCACTAACATTTTGGGTTTTGAAGTCCTGTTCCGGCCAGGACGGTTGCAGTTTGAAGACGATAGTTTAAAGAGGTACTTTGGGGTTCACGAGAATTCAGTTGTAGAAGGGGCAGCATTTTTGCAATACGGAGGTAGAAAGATCGAACTGGTCCAATGGTCGACGCCAGATCAACAGAATGTTCACCTAAAACCCAGTGATATCGGTGTAGCTCATCTAGCTATTACAGTTACCGATTTAGAAGAGGCTTTGAAGTATTTTGTAGAACAGTCTGATGTTAAAGTTAGAGAACTGAGCCCTCTTGGATTTTTCTATATAACAACTTCATGGGGGATGGAGATTCAAATAATGAAACAGTAGTTTTAACTCCCGTACAGGAACGTAGGTCGATCCGTGAATCAAAATTGGCTTAGCATCGGCCAGCGATCCACGATAATTCGGTTCCAAAACAGGCACAATACAAGAACCGTTCCCTATACGAGGAACGGTTCTTGTATTTACATTGGTACTTAGTTTTTTGAGCATGGAAAATAGTGTTCATAATGTGACACATGTAAGAAGACAAAAACATAGTCCCGTATTATAAACAGCAGATTTTTTCTCCTATTTTTCGGCAACAATCGCAAACATGGGCCGGTGGCGGTTTAGGATTTTTTCCCCTGCGCTATAGAACCCGGTATCGAATCCTTCATGGATTTGGATTTTTGTAAAACCAATAAACTTAAGCATTTCGCTGTCCCATCCCGGTCTTCTTACATAGGTCAGCGGCAAGGTAAGCGCCAGTTGATCTCCTTCCTCGATGTCTTTCTCTTCGCGGTACGGCAAGTAACCTTGCTCCATCGCCTCCTCCTTGGCTTTGCTGAATAGCTCTGCTTCTTGAGGATGACTCAAAAACAAATTCCAATTTGCATCGAAAATAATAACTTGGCCCCCGCCGTTAAGCATTCCATGCCAATTTTGATAAGCCGCTACAGGGTTGTATAGAAACCAGGTGACGTTCCTGGAAATGATGATATCAAAGGTTTCTTCCGTCTTATATTCAATGATATCCGTCTCTATAATCCTGATATTGCAGTTGTATTTTTGCGCATTTTGTTTCGCTTTAGCCACCATTTCAGGCGAGGAATCGATGGCGGTAACCAGGTGCCCCATACGGCTAAGCAAAACCGCAAAAAATCCGGGCCCCGTTCCAACATCGAGGATTTTTAAATTCCGTTTTCCGGATAAAAGATCACTCAGAATCGCGTTCCATTGATCATATGTATCCGTTGCAAATTCGGTATTAATGATTTCATCATACACCGCTGCTCCTTTATCCCAATAATCACGATATTGTTGTACAAGCTTATGCTCAGTCATTAACCTGTTCTCCTTTATAAAAAAAAATATGTTGCAAATCGTAACAATTACGATTAATAATATACAAAGATTACTCCGTATGCAAGTGGCCATGATCATTGCGACAGTTTAATCGCCAACATCGAAGGAGAGAAGTGGAGGAATAGGGATGTTTAGCAGGTATACTTTCAGTGTTGCAGTCGTTTTGGCGTTGTTGTTGCTTGTGGGGTGCTCCCAAGCCAAAGGTCCGGTTACTGATTCGGGCCAAGAAGTGGACAAACAAATCGTTGTAGCGGTAACCCAGGATGCTGAAGGGGATAAACTGGATGCCGCGACCTATAATGGAACACGGCATGTGCATGCCGCTATATATGATGCGCTGGTGGAATATGAAGGGGAAGGCAAGATTGCCCCCAGCTTGGCCGAATCATGGGAAATCTCCGATGACGGAAAGACCTATACTTTTCATCTAAGAAAACAAGTGAAATTCTCGGACGGCAGTCCATTGAATTCCGCGGGTGTTAAGTTTTCTTTGGAGCGGGCGGTCAGCCGAGAAGAGAATGCTACGCTTGAAATATCCCGTTTACTAGAAAAAATAGAAACCCCTGATGACAACACAGTCGTACTTACATTTAAAGAAACCGCAACGCAAGTATTGTATGAGCTTAGTCAGGCAAGGCCATTTCGGATAATGAGTCCAAACGCGGTAAGTCCTTCGGGAGATGTGAATGGGACCTTTCACCAAGCGATCGGCACGGGTCCCTGGAAAATAGGCAGCTATCAGAAGGGGGTCGAGACGGTTCTGGTTGCCAACGAGTTTTATTGGTTGGAGAAACCGTCGGAGTATTCACTTGTCTTTAAAGTCATCACGGATCCGCAGGCCAGGGTGCTCGCGCTGCAATCCGGCGAGGTGGATCTTGCAGGGGGTGAACTTGGCAATATTCCGGCGGAAAGTCTAAGTGTTTTTCAAAATAACGATAAGTACGTGGTGGAAACGGGCACCAGTACGATGTCCTATTTTTTGGTCATCAACCAAAACAATGAGGTACTATCGGATAAAAATATTCGCCAGGCCATCAATTACGGAAATGATACGAGTAAATATGCAGATGGAAGCGGTGAACCGGTCAAAGGGTTGTTTCAAAAGAAAGTCGCCTTTGTCACGGACGATAACCAGCCTTTCTATCCTTACGATCCGGAGAAGGCAAAACAACTGATCGCAGCCTCGGGCTACGAATGGAATGAGAAAAAGCAGCTTTACGAGAAAGACGGACAAGTCCTGCAGCTGCGATTGGTGATTCAAACGGAAGAATATCCGGAGTGGAAAGAGATGGCGGAAATTTTTCAGGACAACATGAAGCAGATCGGCGTCCAAATAAACATCGTAAATCAGGAACGGGCCGCTTACTACGATACGTTATGGAGCAGCAAGGATTATGATCTGCTTATGTACCGGACTTATACGGATGCGCAATTGCCGTATCGATTCCTGTCTTCTTTATTCTACAGTTCGCCGTCCGCGCCGGGAGTTGCTTATCAAGACCGTCCATTGTCAGACCTGCTGGATCAGATTGCTTCCACCGTCTCGGCGGAGCAGCAGCAGGCGTTATTTGACCAAGTGTTTCTGCGCATGCACGAAGAAGCAATGTCGGTGCCGATCTACTACGCCAAGCAAACCTTTGTTCATACGCGCGAACTGGCCGGCTTTACTTTTAATGCCATTGAAGACGATCCTGTAAAGTGGCATCACTTGAAGAAGGAAGCGCTGTAATGCTGCGCTCCATTACCCAGCGTCTGTTGATGTTAATGCTTACGTTGGTGCTGTTTTCATTGTTCGTCTTCACCCTAATGCGTCTGGCGCCGGGGGATCCGGCGTCGATGATGCTGCTGAACATGGGAGCGGTGCCGGAGCGATCACTGGTAGCTCATTTGCAGGCGCAATGGGGGCTTGATCAATCATTTATTCAGCAATACATGGCTTGGGTTGTGCAGATATTCCAAGGGGAGCTGGGGAATTCTTTCATGTCCGGCGAACCGGTGTTGCACGAAATCATGAGCCGCTTAGAACCGACGCTGACACTGATTGCCGGCTCCTTTTTGCTTACGGTGTCTGTTTCAATACCGGCCGGAATTTGGTTAGGCTTGAATGCGGGTTCGTTTACGGATCGCGTAGTTTATTCGGTTACCATTTTGGGGCTATCCATTCCCTTATACTGGCTCGCGATTCTGCTGATGTATGCTTTCGGTGTGATCTGGCCCGTTCTTCCGATCGTTGGAAGCTCTTCCGTACAGCATTATGTGCTTCCGGTAACGGCGATCTCCTTAGTCCAAAGCGTTTACTGCATTCGGATGGTGCGCTCATACACCGTACAGTATAGCAAATTCTCTTATATTGAAGCGGCAAGAGCTAGAGGTTTGCGGCCGGCTATTTTTTATCCGGCTTATTTATTCCGGGCCATGCTCATCCCGGTTCTGACGTTAATCACGACCAGCTTGCCCGGCTTTTTTGGCGCCGCGATCATCACGGAAACGATTTTTAGTTTTCCGGGGTTCAGCAAATATATGCTCGAGGCCATTTACCGCCGTGACTTTCCTGTCATTCAAGGGAGCGCGCTGCTGGTGGCTGCTTTTATATTTGGGTTTAACTTTGTGGCCGATATCCTTTATTTTGTGGCCGATCCGCGTGTTCATCTTGATAAGCAGAGGTGGGAACTATGATGAACCTCGTTCGGGCGAATAAACTTCCAGTAGCAGCTTTGTTGTTTATTGTGGTTCTTATGATTGCCGGGTTGAGCGCGTCGTGGATTTCACCTTATGACCCGTTCCGAACCAATCATCAAGCGAAGCTCCTTCCCCCAAGCTTCTCTCATCCGTTTGGAACGGATTATCTGGGAAGAGATTTGTTAAGCCGGGTGATTCACGGGATCGGCGACTCTGTGTTCCCCGTTTTTATCGTGCTTAGCGTCGTCATGTTGATCGGACTGTTCGTCGGCGCGCTGAGCGCTTTTTGGGGGAATAAACTTGACCTGTTGATGATGAGTGTGACGGATATTTTTACGGCCTTGCCGAATGTCCTGCTCACCATTGTGGTGGTTGGCTTTCTAGGTTTTGGCATGGAGAATGTGTATTTCGCGGTGATTCTTTCCTGGTGGGCCAAGTACGTAAGATTAATTCGCGGTCTAATCCATGATGTGAAAAAGGAGCCGTATATTATCGCCAGCAGGGTAAGCGGATCATTTGGCATGAAAACGATAATCCGGCATATGATCCCGAATATCGCCCCGCAGCTTGGAACCATGCTGATTCTGGATGTAAGCAAGGTGATTTTGACTTTATCCGGTTTATCCTTTTTAGGAATTGGCGCGCAGCCGCCTTCACCCGAATGGGGTGTGATGTTGTTGGATGGGAAAAATTATTTGCAGGTTGCGCCATGGATGGGATTTTTCCCGGGCTTGATGATTTTTCTGACCGCCTGTTCGTTCCAGATGGTTGGTGAGCGGCTCAGGAGGGGGCAGTAATGGATGCCGCAGTAGAAATAAAACATCTGAATATTAGAAACGCAAATGGTCAATCGCTTGTGCATAACAGCAGTTTTGGTCTGGAGTCGGGGAAAACATACTGCTTATTGGGGGAAAGCGGAAGCGGCAAGACGTTAACCAGCAAAGCCATTTTAGGAATGCTTCCTGCCGGTCTGCAAATGTCAGGCGAGATCCTGTTGCGCGGCCAAAACCTGAATCGTTTATCCCAAAAGGACTGGCGCCAAATCAGGGGGAAACAGGTGGGCGTCATTTTTCAGCACCCTGAACAAGCCTTGCATCCCGCGCTCCCGATTGGCAGACAATTAGGTGATCTTATGCTTAGTCATTTACCGGTATCGAGGCATGAGGCTGAGCAACAAGCGGAAAAGATGTTGTCTCAAGTGCTCTTAAAAGATACGGCACATGTGATGAAAAGTTATCCTCATGAGCTGAGCGGCGGAATGAATCAACGTGTCATGATTGCGATGGCGCTTCTGTTAAAGCCTGAAGTCGTGATAGCCGATGAGCCGACGAGCGCCCTTGATGTCACCACTCAGGCTGAAGTCATCTCCTTATTGCACCATCTGATATTGGAGCTGAACATGAGTATGTTGTTTATTACGCATGATGTGCTTCTGGCCAGTTATCTTGCGGATACGATCGGTGTGATGCGTGACGGAGAAATCATCGAGCAGGGAAGCGCCAAGCGAATATTAGGGCAACCCGAACATGAATATACCAAACAATTATGCAGGTATCGCTCGCAAAGGCTACTTGGCAAAGGAGGTGCCGGCCCGAATGCTTCAAGTGCTGCAACTATGCAAAGAAATGAATGGAAAGCAAATTTTGAATGACATCCATTTTACGATAGAAGCTGGAGGGTCCCTCGCTATCGTAGGCGAGAGCGGCAGCGGCAAATCTACACTGGCCCAGCTGATTATGGCCTTAAAGCAGCCGACTTCGGGGCAAATTATATTTAATGGGCAACACCTGCCTCGCAAAGGAATACAAGCGTATAAACAATGGTATCGCGATATTCAGATTGTTTTGCAAAATACAGCCTCAACCTTAAACCCGGCGCTGAGCTTGTTTCAGTGTCTGGAAGAACCGTTAATTAATTTTACAAACTTGAATAGAGCGGAACGTAAAAAGAGAGTTCTAGAGTATTTAGACAAAGTGGGGCTTCGTGAGGAGCTTCTTAGATACCGGCCAGGTAGATTAAGCGGGGGACAGTACCAAAGAGCCTGCCTGGCCAAAGCGCTGATCATCAATCCCAAACTATTGATTTGTGATGAAATCGTCTCGAACCTTGATATCGTATTGCAGCAGCGGATCATAGAACTGCTGAAGTCCATTCAGCGGGAACAAGGGTTGTCGCTTCTGTTCATTACCCATGACCTTTCGCTTGTGCCCGGACTGTGCCAAGATATTTTAGTGATGAAAGACGGGAAAAAGATCGAGCAATTTCCTACTTCCGGCCTCCATAATGAGCGCGCACGGGACGCCTATACGATCACGTTGCTTAAATCAACCGAAATGCTTGAAACCAAATGGATGATCTGGAAAGAGCCGGGCCCTCTTCATTAAATCTATGTCGATCTTCGCTCAACCACGTTAAACTCCAGAGAATGCAGTTTAGGGACGGCTTGCTCCAGCATCCCCTTAATAATATTAAATGCATTCTCTGCTTGTTTATCTACGGGATAATGGATGGTTGTAAGATCCAGTAAGTGGGCGATATCTGTATTATCAAATCCCATGATTCCCACATCATCCGGCACCGAAAATCCGGCGCGCCGCAGCTCCGTTAAGATCCCTGCCGCTACCTCGTCGGTCGAGCAGGAAATCGCCTCCGGCTTGTCCGTTTGTTTTATCCACCATCGCGCTACTTCTTCTCCATCGTGAATGGTCATCTTATTATGAAATTGCGGGAAGCCTTTATCTTTTAATCCGTATTTTTGAATAAAATCCTCATAGGCTCTGATTCGTTCCAGGGTATTCAGGCCTTTGGACGAGTATACGTTTAAAATTTTCCGGTAGCCTTTGGCGTACAGATATTCGAGGCCAAGCATGTAGCCTTGATATTGATCCATAAAAACGGACGGTATCGTGTCACTGGTGAGACGTTGCCAAGTTACAATCGGTCCGTATTTCGTGTAGGATTCGATGACATCCCACTCATTCGTGCGGAGCAGGCAAAGCAGGGCGTCCAACTGCTTGCTGCGCAACATTTCAAGGGCTTCAAGTTCCTTATCGCAGTCTCCGTTAGTCATGAAAAGCATGATGTTAAATCCGTATTTTTGGGCAATCGTATGAAATGAGCGAATGAGCGACATTAACAGTGTACTGTATGAAACGGCGATAACCCCAATGATCCGGGTCATGCCTTTTTTTAAAGATTTCGCATTGGAATTGGGTACATAATCCAACTGTTCAATGATTTTTAAGACTCTTTCTCTCGTTATATCGCTTACATAAGGATGCCGGTTAATTACGCGTGAAACCGTTGCCGTAGAAACGCCTGCGAGACGTGCGATCTCTTGGATATTTGCCACCTGTGGCTCACCTCCACATTAAGCATAGCATTGTTTTAAGCACTTACAAAGTAGAACCGGATGCCTTTTAAAAATCCCTAAAAATAGGGTTTGACCTGTAATGCATTACACAATTTACAATCGAATTGTCAAAAGAAACGAAGAACGAAGGAGGGTATTTCAATGAAAAAAGGATTAAAAATCGTTACGATCGGCGGCGGGTCAAGCTATACTCCTGAATTGATCGAAGGGTTTATTAAAAGGCACCATGAACTTCCGCTCAGGGAACTATGGCTTGTCGATATTGAAGCGGGGAAAGAGAAACTGGAAATTGTCGGGGCTATGGCAAAAAGAATGGTAAAGGCGGCGGGAATCGACTGTGACATTCACTTGACGCTCAATCGGAGAGAAGCGCTGGTGGATGCCGATTTTGTCACAACCCAATTCAGGGTAGGCCTTTTGAATGCTCGCATTAAAGACGAAACGATTCCGCTTCGTCATGGAATGATCGGCCAGGAAACCAACGGAGCAGGAGGCATGTTTAAAGCGTTCCGCACCATTCCGGTCATCTTGGAGATCGTCAAGGATATGAAAGAGCTGTGCCCGGATGCCTGGTTGATCAACTTCACGAACCCGGCGGGAATGGTAACGGAAGCCGTGCTGCTGTACGGCCGGTGGGAGAAAGTGATTGGCTTATGCAACGTTCCGATTATGGCGACTAAGAACGAAGCTGCTGTACTGGAAAAAAACGAAGAAGAATTGTTCTTCAAATTTGCCGGCATTAATCACCTGCACTGGCACAAAGTCTATGACCGAAACGGCAAAGAACTTACCGCTGAAGTGATCGATAAACTGTACGGTCCCGATGCCAAACCGGAAAAAATCGTGGAAAATATAAAAAACATGCGCTTCCTGTATGAACAAATTGTTCAATTGGAAATGCTGCCTTGTCCTTATCATCGTTATTATTACATGACGGATAGCATGCTGAAAGAAGAACAGGAAGAGGCCAATAAAGAAGGAACCCGCGGGCAGGTAGTGAAACGTCTGGAAGAAAGCTTGTTTGAACTTTATAAAGATCCAAACCTGGATTACAAGCCCAAAGAACTGGAGCAACGGGGAGGAGCATACTACAGCGACGCGGCTTGTGAAGTGATTAATGCCATCTATAACAACAAAGGAACGCGCATGGTAGTCAACACGCGCAACCGCGGGGCGATTAGCGATCTGCCTTATGACAGTGCCATTGAAATTACGAGCATCATTACGGCACACGGTGCGGAGCCTGTTCATTTTGGCGCATTCCCGTCCGCTCAGAGAGGGCTATTGCAGTTAATGAAGGCGATGGAAGAGCTGACGATTGAAGCAGCCGTCACAGGAGATTACGCAACAGCATTGCAGGCCTTTACATTAAATCCTCTGGTGACAAGCGGCGACATAGCTAAAGTGGTTTTGGATGAATTGTTGGAAGCGCATAAAGAGCATCTGCCGCAGTTTTATAAATAATTACAAGCTAGACCTACTTGCACATTTGATGATGTGCAGGTAGGTCTTTATTTGTTAATATTTACCAAAGCCATACATTTTCTTGAACAACCTGGAGATATGTGCTCCATGTCAACAATTTCCATTCTTATGCATCCTCCGATATTGGGCTGGCGTCATTCCATACACCTTTTTGAAGATGGAATAAAACGTGTTAAGCGAAGAAAATCCGTAATTTTGGATGATCGGCTCAATCGGCGAGTCGGAGGCAAGCAACTCCTGACAAATGTAATTTAGGCGCTTCTCCGATATCTTATCCGTAATCGACTGGTTTGTCTCCGCTTTATACAAACTGCGGAAATAGTTCACGGACAGCCCCAAATGGTCGGCCAGCATTTTTGCGGACAAGTTCGAATTGGTTAATTGTTCTTCAATGAACTGGTCTACCTGCTCGATCAGGGCTGCGTTTTTGGACAGACTGCGGGCAGCCTCAATGTCTTCAAGTGTCTTGATTATAAGCGCTTCCATCCATGGCACTACGTTTTCCATCGTCTCCTGCTGTATGATCTGATTCTCGATGGAAGTCAGCCCCCATGAATGGGGCAGCGGCTGACTGGAGTGCTCCTGCATGAGCCGGCGTATGTCCATAAACAAGGTAATCAACGACATTTTACATTCAAAATAGGGCAGTTCCCGCAGCTTGACCACGGCTGAACGTATGATTTCCAGAACCGTATCCGCGTTACCCTTGGGAAGAGCCTGAGCGATCTGCCGCTCTTTGTCCACAGGCAAATGATACAGTTCTCCTGGCGCGTCGGCCAGCCATGCTTTCATGACGAGCGCTCCGTGCCCGAATCGGAACCGTTCGTGCGTTAGTTCATACGTCTCCATATATACCTCATGCATGTCGGTCAGGCGGGGCAACGTCCTACCCCAAGCGACGGTCGTGCCGATGGACAAATACTGCTCCATTAACTGTTGGGACACTTGCAGCTTCTTCGCAAATTCCTCGGACAATGGAGCCGATAAGACAACCGCTACGTGATCGTTCCCCATGTCCACCGTTTGCAGCTTGTGCTTGGAAAATTGCAGCGACTCTTGGATAATATTGGACATTGCAAATCGGAGTAGACGCCGGTCCTTCTCCGGGTAGGCCTCCGTAAATTCCGAGAAGTGGTCGATCCGGAAGATGGCCACCGACAGTTGATCTTCCGGCAGAGCAATTCCCCATTCTTGAAATTGAGAACATATTTCCTCTGCCGTATGGTAGATACCCCCCAGAAAATCCCGTAAAAACCGCTCCCTACCCAGAATTTTAGTATGCCGCCAGTGCTCGGTCAGTTCATAAATCTGATTGCGTTGGGCTGTAAACACATGGGATAAGTAGTCAAGTTCATTTGCGCTGTATCCTTCGCCGGGCTTTTCAGCTTGATGCTGCCGCATCACTCTGCTAATCAGTTCTTGAATAGGCGAGTACACCCGTTTGGAAATCAGAACGATAACGGTCAATGATGCTACGAACAGAATGAGGAACAAGATCAGGCTTGTGTTGCGAAGAACCGTGATTTTTCCCAAAATGACAGACTTCGGTACAGTTTCGATAAAGGTCCAATCCTGAATGCCTTTGATGGAGGAGCCTGCGTAAACCATCAGTTGCTCTTCCTGATTGCTGGGCTGAAACAGCTTCCATCCGCTTTCGCCCTTATTCCCTTGGCTCCTGAGCTCCGCAACTTGTTCCTGATTCAAAGGAATGCTGCTAAAAACCGTCTCATCCCGATCATTCAGAACAGTGACCGACCTGTTCGCATAATTCGAATTGTTCTGAAGCAAGGTCATTAAATTATCAGTATCTATATTCAGAACGAAAGCCGAGATGGAACTGCCTTTTTCGTAAAATCTTACGATGCTAATCACCTCTTTGGCCTTAATCCCGACAAGCGGAATGGACAAGGTTCTCGGAATGAGAACGCTGTGATCCGTTGTAGCCGGATCCTGCAAGCGCTTAATAATGTCCTGGTCGTAAAAAGCTTCCGCATCACTCAATCCAAGTCTGGAATCTACTACAGTATTTGTGTAATCGTTGATTAGGTAAACCGAATCGATAGACGGATTGGCGTTCTTAATGTCGATAAGCCGTCTCCATACCTCATAAGTTTCAAAATCGCTGTATTGATCCGAAAGGGCATTTACCTTAAGGGTACTGTCATCGCTGGAGGAGAAGCTGAATTCCAAAGACCATTCCATCAGTCGCGCTGTGTTCCGGGCACTGTTCACCAGCAAGGATTCGGAATGATCGCCGATCTCTTCCAGAAGCGTCTGGGAAGACTGCCAATAGAGCAACGCAAAAGATATAGCCAGAACCAGAACGTTTGCACTGACAAAATAAAAAATAAGTTTCATATAAGTAGGGTGCCGCTTCAACGATGTGAGAAGTGGAAGTCTGAACTTCATTGCTCTGAATCCCCCGTTATTATAACTCCCGATTTTTATCATTTTTAGATTATTAATTATAGCATAACGAGCATTCTCGTCTGCAGAATCGGTTATTTTCGAGGGTAGTGTTGTTTTTGGGAAGTTCATAAATCTGCGCTTGCAGGAAAAATTGGAGCTTGCCGGAATTGCCGTTGCGGTGAGGGATCGGTAAGGTAACGGTATAAGAGGTTGTTCAAAAAGTCATCCTGAAAACCCGACTTTTTGAACTCGCACTTTAAATAACGGGACGCAGATGCGATTGCCTGTTTCGATGAAAGGGGGAAGTAAAACTATGCAATACCAACTTAATGCAAGGAAACGGTCCAAGCTGAAGCATATTGTTCGTAATCCTTTTCTCTATGCTATGGCCGTGCCGGGGCTGCTGTTCTTTCTCGTGTTCAGTTATTTTCCCATATACGGGATTATGATTGCCTTCAAAGACTATAATTTTGCCAAAGGAATTACGGGAAGCGAATGGGTCGGATTAAAAAACTTTAACTATTTTTTTACTTCGGATGACTTCTGGGTCATCCTGCGCAACACGCTGGTGCTGAACATGCTGTTCATTTTGTTTACTACGGCGGCTGCTGTATTAATCGCGCTAATGTTCAATGAAATTCGCAATAAGTATTTCAAACGAATTTCGCAGTCTCTCATTTTTCTTCCTTATTTTATGTCCTGGATTGTGGTAGGAATGATTGTCCAATCATTATTCGGCGGGGAAGAACCGATGATCAATACTTGGCTGCAAAATTTCGGCTTGGAACCGGTCAACTGGATGTTTGAGTCGAAGCTGTGGCCGTTCATTCTGACGGTTATCCGCGTGTGGCAAGGAGCCGGTTATCTTTCGATTATTTTTCTGGCCGCGATTACCGGCATATCGGAGGATTTGTACGAGGCTGCCCGGATTGACGGGGCATCTAAGCTGCAGATTGTGTTGCGCATTACGCTGCCGCTGCTCGTTCCTACTGTTATGATCATGACTTTGCTGGCCGTAGGCAAGATTTTCAACGGGGACTTTGCCATGATCTATGCCATCATTGGAGACAATTCCTTGCTGTATCCGACTACTGACGTCATCGACACCTTCGTATTCCGCTCCATGAGACAGCTGCATGACTTCGGCATGTCTTCGGCGGTTGGCCTGTTCCAGTCGGTTATGGGTCTGATCTTTGTCATTGCCGCCAACTGGGTAACCCGAAGGGTGTCCAAAGAATCCGCTTTATTCTAGGAGGTAACGATGAGACAGAAACAGAGTGCTGCGGATCGGACTTTTACGGTATTTGCCTATACGTTCATTTTATTGTTCACCTTATTTTGTCTGTTTCCTTTTCTGCTGATGATTATCGGATCGTTTACGGACGAGGGGGAACTGATTGCGCATGGGTATACTTTATTTCCGCAAAAATTATCGCTGGACGCTTATAAAGCCGTTTTGAAATCGGATGTGCTGCTAAATGGCTATGCGGTCACGATTTTTATCACTGCCGTAGGGGCATTAAGCGCACTGTGCATTTCCGCAATGCTTGGCTATTCTCTGGCCAACAAGCGGAATGTCCTGCAAACGCCTTTTCTGATTTTTTGCTATTTGCCTATGCTTTTTTCCGGAGGCATCATTCCGTTTTATATTGTGGTCAGTCAGTGGCTGCATTTGCAGAATACCGTTTGGGTGCTAATTTTAACATTATTATGCCAGCCGTTCCTCGTCTTTTTGCTTGTCAGTTTCTTCCGTACAATTCCCGAGGAATTGGAGGAAGCCGCAAGAATTGACGGAGCGAATGAGATGAGAATTTTCTTTCAAATTATGATACCGATCTCGAAGCCGATTCTGGCTTCCGTCGGTCTCTTTTATGCCCTGAACTACTGGAATGACTGGTTTATGGGATTGATGTTCGTGGATAATGAGAGGCTGTTCCCGCTGCAATTGATTCTGCGCCGGATGGTATCCAATATGGAGGCCGCCAGAAATCTCATTCCCGCCGCCGCAGCCATTGCCGTGACGCCACCAACCTATGGCGTGCGGATGGCGACAACCGTGCTGACGATCGGCCCGATTGTCTTGCTGTATCCCATGCTTCAGAAATATTTTGTCAAAGGTCTAACGGTAGGAGCTGTCAAAGGGTAATCGAGGATTTCCGGCATTAACCGGATCAGCCCGGTTAATCATAGATACTTTACTTTTTTTCTTCATTATATAAAGGGAGGTTAACGAAATGAGATTGAAAAAATGGTTTGGCGCGGTGACGGCCATAGTATTGGCTTCGTCATTGATGCTGGCGGGCTGCGGAGGCAAAACGGGGACTGGCGGCAATGAAGGGAATGCTCCAACGAATACGGAAAGCACTACATCCGCACCGAAGGAAACGGTGACCCTGAAAGCTTATTTCCCGGGGGATAAGCCGGCGGGCTTTGACGAAGTGCTGCAGGCGGTCAACGACAAATTGAAAGCGGACAACGTCGGAGCGGCCTTGAATATCAATTTCTTGCCGTGGTCCGATTACGGGAATGCGGTATCTGTGAAGATGTCTGCCGGGGAAGACTTCGATATGTATTTGGATGCCCCATGGTTGTCGATGAATCAGATGATCGCCAGCAATTCTTTGCTGGAACTGGATGCCATGGTGGCCGAGCGTCCAGAACTTAAAGCGTCCATTCCCGATGAAATGTGGGAATATAACAAATTCGACGGCAAAATTATGGGCATTCCGCTCGGCACCACCCAAGGCCCGGTATACGGCCTGCTTATCCGCAAAGATTTGCGCGAGAAATACGGACTTCCCGAGTTGAAAACGCTCGAAGATCTGGAGAAATTTTTGTATACGGTCAAGGAAAACGAGAAGGATGTCAGACCCTTCGTCATTAACGGCATCAAAGCCGATAAACTTCCGTTTATCCTGAGCGAATCCGCTAATCTGGCGCTTGATGAAGTGCTGGAAATCGGCGTCAGCATGTTCTCCTATTCAACCAAGGACAAGAAAGTTGTCGGTCAATGGGCAAGCCCGATGATTGCCGATGGTTATGAACGCGTCACCAAATACTACAAGGACGGAATAATTTCTAAAAATATTGCGCAGGAGCAAAATGCGGAAACGCTGTTCAAACAAGGCAAATATGCGGCCACCTACTATGCGGCTGATGGTGTGGAGGGGTTGAAATATTCGGATATGCTGAAGGATGGCAGCGACAAGCTTGAGGTTTTCGTTCCAAACGGCGATAAGGCCAAGCCGTATACCGCTTTCCAGCAATGGAATTTCCTTTGCATTCCGGCTTCATCCAAGCACAGCGACTTGGCTCTGGACGTAGTCAATTGGTTGTCCATTAAGGAAAACCACGATTTGATGGAATACGGCATTCAAGGGAAGGATTGGGAGCCTGTCGGCGACACGAGCTATAAGGTGCTGTCCAACTATTCGTTCCCGGGCTTTGTACTGACCTGGCGGCCAACGCTGAACCGCACGCCGGATACGATGATGCCGGATGACAAGAAGTGGTTCGACTTCTCCGCCGACCCGGCTAATTTCACGCTTAGTCCGACGGCAGGCTTCAGTTTTAACGCTGAAAAGGTGAAGACGGAATATGCCAAAATTACGCCGCTTCACGATTCGATCTTCCTGCCGCTTAGTCAAGGTGTGCTGTCTGCGGATGAAGGCAAGGCGACGCTGGAGGAAAAAATGGCGAGCCTCGGCGGACAAAAAGTGATCGATGAAATTCAAGCACAAATCGACGCCGTTACATCCGGTAAATAACAATCATTGAAAGACGGAAAGAGGTATCTCACATGAACGTAAAACGCTGCGCGCAAAATCCTGTTATACGGGTCGGGGACGTTGCACCCTCCCGCCCCGACTTTCGAGTGCTTGGAGCCTTTAATGCAGGCGTTGCGCAAGTACGGGATGAAATTATTCTGTTGCTGCGCGTTTCGGAAGCGCCGGTATCGGACCGGGGGGACGAAGTGCTCGTCCCCCGGCTTAACGAAGCGGGCACCGATGTACTTATAGAGCGCTACGACAAGGCCGATCCGAGCTATGATTTCTCCGACTCGCGCTTCGTAGCAAGGGACGGACGAACGGTCATGCTCACATCTTTATCCCATCTGCGGGTGGCGCGAAGCAAGGATGGCGTTCATTTCGACATCGAGCCTCAGCCGGCCTTGTTTCCGGAACACGCTCCGGAAGCGTGGGGGATTGAAGATCCGCGCGTGACCCAAATCGGGGACATGTATTATATCACTTACAGCTCCGCCTCCGCTCGCGGCGTTGGCGTTGGCCTGGCGGAGACCCGGGATTTTCGAACATTCAAGCGTCACGGGCTTATGCTCGCTCCCGAAAATAAGGACGTCATGATATTCCCGGAGAAAATGAACGGCAAATACTACGCTTTGCACCGTCCGGTGCCGAAGTCGTTCGGCTCCCCCGAGATGTGGATTGCCGAATCGCCCGATCTCATACATTGGGGGAACCATCGCTTCTTAATGGGGTTAAGCGAACATGGCTGGGATTCGGCTCGTATGGGCGGCGGCGCGGTTCCGATTCGAACCGAACGCGGCTGGCTTGCGTTGTACCACGGCGCGGACAGCAAGCATCGCTATTGTATGGGCGCAGTGCTGCTCGACTTGAAAGATCCGGCCAAGGTGATAGCAAGATCTCGTGTACCCGTTTTGGAGCCGGAAACCGCCTATGAGGTGAATGGATTTTTCGGCGGGGTCGTGTTTTCGTGCGGAGCCATTTTACTAGATCAAACGATCCGCATGTATTACGGTGCCGCGGACGAAGTGATGGCTGTAGTGGACATCCCCTTGGAGGATATATATAATACGTTTTTTTGAAGGGTTGAGGGCAGTTTTTGCTGCCTTCTTCAATCCATTATTTTGAAAGCGTTATCAGCAACTTTTTGAGCTTAACAAAGGAGGAGCATGAGAATGGCTAACCAAAGGCAAAGGTTTGTAAAGAAGTGGATATGTCTTGCTATGGTTTGTTTTATGATGTCATCGATATTTATATACTCGCCCGTATCGGCGAGCACTCCCGAGGAGACGAATGCTTCTCAAGAGATCGCTGATATGAAAATGATGAAAAAGCGTATGGTTGATTTCTACATCTCTAAAGATATCATAAATGACGGAACGAACGGTCGGGTCGAATGGACCTTCAAATCACAGGCAGGTACTTATTTATCCAATCAAAACCCGGATGGAAGCTGGAGCGATGTCGATTACAAGAGTACAACTTCCGCCGCCAATGGGAGAGGTTGGTCGCCCTACCTTGCCTTAGACCGGATGCAGTCGATGGCGCAGGCATTCGCTGACCCGAATGATCCAAACTATCATAGTGCAACACTGTTAGATGGTATTCAAAAGGCGCTGGATTATTGGTTCACGGTAAAGCCGACTTCAACCAACTGGTGGGAGACCGGAATCGGCAAACAATTAAGGTTGGAAAAAATTGCGCTTCTATGTGAAGGCTATTTAACGGCAACGCAAGTCTCCAATATTATTGGCACGTTAGACAGCAGCCCGCACACTGTCGATGGAGCCAATTCGTCCTGGTACAATCAAAATTATATGTACCGGGGCTTACTGCTAGAGGATGCTCAGATCGTTCGGAACGCCGTGAATGCATTTAACGTACTGTCGAATGTGACGACGACGGTGACGGGAATCCAGTCGGACATGTCCTTTTTCATGCATGGCAAAACGAATTATACGACGGGCTATGGAAGAAGCTTTGCCAGAGATATGTCATTCTGGGCCTACATTACCTCGGGCACCGCGTTCTCGTACAGCGAGGCGGCGATTGATTCGTTATCGTCATATTTGTTGGACGGCACCAGGTATCTCGTGAGAGGCGATGTTGCCGATCTGGGCATGGGGATGAATGGACCCGATTGGCCGGATTATGCGAGCGCGGCTTTGACCTTCTATGAAGATCCGATGCAATGGATGCAGGCGGCCAATCCGAAGCGGGCTGCGGAGTTTGCCAGTTTCCTTGACAATATTCGCAGGATCGGCACGAGCACGAGCAACGGACTGAACGCCAACAATATGACGCAATGGCAGACGCTTGTCTCCTCCCATATGCGAAATGACTACGGGATTACGGTCAAGATGGCCTCCAGCACGGTAAAAGGCGGCGAATGGAGAACGATTCATCCCAGCGGATATAACCTGTTGTACTGGACGCCGCAAGGAGCCACTGCCATTCAGAGAACCGGCGACGAATACAGACCCGTTTACCCGTTGATGGACTGGGCCCATGTTCCCGGTACGACGGCCCCGTACGTACTCACGAAAGACGGGAATTTCAACAATCCCAAAACGTTTGTAGGCGGAGTGACCAACGAGCGTTATGGGGCCACCGCATTTGATTTTAACAAGCTGAATACAAGCGGAAAGAAAGGCTACTTCTTTTTCGATGATGAAATGGTAGCGCTTGGTGCAGGTATCGCTTCGACGAATACCGCGCCGATCCACACGACATTGAACCAAAGTCAGGCGATAGGCGAAGTTCTCGTAGATGGCAATCCGATAGCGGACGGAACGATGCAAACCAGCGGACGCTGGGCCTATAACGATCATATCGGCTATATATTCCCGAATCCGACGACCTTTCAAGTAAAACGGGAGACGAAAACCGGAAGCTGGAGCGACGTCATCTCGGGAAGTTCAACGGAGGCGATGACCAAGCCGATTTTTTCGATTTGGCTCGATCATGGCGTGAAACCCACAAACGCTTCCTACCAATACATTGTATTGCCGAACAAAACCTCCGAAGAGGTCAGCAGCTACGCGAGCGACAACCCGATAAGTATTCTTTCGAATACATCGTCCGTCCAGGCTGTCCGGCATAATTCTCTGGGAATTGCGGAGTTGCTGTTTTATCAACCCGGAACGGTAACGGTGAGAGACGGTTTGATTGTCACCGTAGATCAACCCGCCATGGTTATCGTTGACGAATCCGCAGAACCTGTCCGTATTTCGGTCGCCAATCCCGAAACACCGGGGATTACAGTGAACGTGACGCTGGATCGAAACGGAGCAACATCCACGACAAGCTATACGCTCGGCAAGGATACGTTCACAGGCCGAAGCATTACTTTGAATGAGGGAGCCTCCATCGACGACAGCGGATTCGATCTCGCTTACGATAAAGGTGCGACCGCTTCATCCAGCAAAGACAATCGATATGCCTTGAATGCTACGGATCTTTACAGAACTTCGTATTGGAGTTCAAACGATGCGGATCATGAATGGATTTATGTTGATTTGCAAAATCAATTTTTGATCCATAAAGTTAGGTTAAATTGGGAGAAAGCGTACGGGAAAAGTTATAAAATTCAAGTATCGAACGATGCTGTCACCTGGACGGATGTTTACTCAACGACGACGGGTGAAGGCGGAATCGAAGACATTTCTTTCAGTCCGGTCAGTGCCAGGTACGTTCGTATGCAAGGAGTTCAGCAGGGTACCGGAAATGGCTACTCACTTCGTGAATTTAACGTGTATGAAGCAGTACCGCCCAATCTTGCAGAAGGCAAGCCGGTAGCGGCAAGCTCGTCCAAAGCCGCGAATGTGGGGCCCGGTTATGCAGTCGATGGCTCACTTAGTACCCGTTGGGGATCTAACTATTCCGATCCGCAGTGGATCTATGTCGACCTTGGCTCTAGCAGGTCCATCCAGGAGGTCGCTCTACATTGGGAAGACGCATATGGCAAGGCGTACGAAATTCAGGTTTCGGACGACGCGACGAATTGGACCACCGTTTACAGCACCACAACCGGAGACGGCGGAATCGATAGAATCTCCTTCGAACCCGTGAATGCAAGATACGTTCAGATGTATGGCACGAAAAGAGGAACCACATACGGCTACTCACTCTGGGAATTTAAAGTATATTCGGCTCTTGCTACTGCCCCGGACGCACCTGCCGATGTGCATGCCGTCGGTCATGACGGGTCCGCTGAGGTGAGCTTTGCCGCGCCGATCCAAAACGGCGGAAGCGAAATTACAGGCTATAAGGTAACCGCGTGGGCAAACGGAGAAGCTGTTGCGACGGCGGAAGGTACGGACAGCCCAATCACCGTCACTGGTCTGACGAACGGTACGGCGTATACCTTTACGGTGATCGCAAGGAACGCCACATGGGAATCGGCCTCGTCCGCGCCGTCGAACGAAGTGATCCCATCGCCGGATGAAGCATCTGTTCCGGCTTCGCCTGCGAATTTGACGGCGGCGCCCGGCGATCGATCCGTAACCTTAAGATGGGACGCTTCGGCGGAAAGCGTCACCTATTCCGTGTACCAATATGAAGGCATGGCGGCGCCGGCCGATCCGGGCAACTGGCAGCTGGCTCAAGCCAGCGTAACGGAAGCCACGTATACGGTAACCGGGTTGACGAACGGAACGAGCTATGCGTTCACGGTGAAAGCCGTAGATGCGAGAGGCGAGAGTGATTTCTCCATGGCCGTGACGGCGACCCCGAATTCGACATTGTCGCAGGTTCCGGTAGCGCCGGCTCATCTTGCCGCTTTGGCGGACGACCGGAAAGTTTCGCTGAGTTGGGATGCCGTGGCTGGAGCGGATCGCTATGTCGTTTACAAGTATGCAGGGTCTGCGGCTCCAGTTGATCCGGCCGATTGGGAGCAAGTGCAGGCGAACGTCACGGACACCGCATACACCGTAACCGGTCTGACGAACGGCACGCGATATGCGTTCTCAGTGAAAGCCGTGGGAGCGGGGGGCGAGAGCAAGTTCTCCAATGCCGTAACGGCGACACCGAAGGCTCCGCAACCGGAGACGCCGGGCAGCGGCACAGGCAATGACAATGATCATGACAATGGCAATAATACTTCCGTTATCAAATCGGCCAACGGCACCATCCTTATTCCGAGCGGCAGGACCGGCGAGGTTAGTATCGATAACGAAGTTATCCTTACGATCGGCGCAGGGGTGGCGGAGCAAGAGCTGCGCATCGAAATCGAGAAGCTGCTCAGTACGGCAAACCTCGTATTCGATAAGGAAACGCTTGTCAGCAACGTGTTTGAATTGACGAAAAATATGGCAGGAAACTTCAAGAAGCCGATCATCATCTCGATGAAGTTCAATCCGTCTCTCATAGGAGACAAGCAAAGAGTCGCTATCTTCTACTATGACGAAGCAAAGAAAGTATGGATTGAAATAGGCGGCGTCGTGAAAGACGATCGAATTACGGCCGAGGTGGATCACTTCACCAAGTTTGCGGTCATGGCTGTAGGCGAGAAGAAGGACGAAAGCGGCGAACCGAACGAGCCGGCGCCATCGTTCACAGACATCGCGGAACATTGGGCGAAGAGCGCCATCCTGAGCGCGGCGGGCATGAAGCTTGTCAGCGGCTATCCGGATGGAACGTTCAAGCCGAATGCCGCCATTACCCGTGCTGAATTTACAGTCATCCTGGCCAATGCGCTTAAGCTGGAAGGAGCAGGTTCAGCGGCTGCGTTTACGGACGAGGCCAAAATCGGCGGATGGGCGAAGCAAGCGATCGCGAATGCGGTTGAAGCAGGCATTGTGAGCGGGTACGCGGACGGCAGCATCCGGCCGAATGCGCGTATTACCCGCGCGGAAATAGCGTCGATGATCGCTAGAGCGCTTAAACTGTCTGTTGAAGCAAGCGCCACGACCGGCTTCGCGGACGATAAGGATATCCCGAAGTGGGCGATAGGCGCGATTGAGGCGGTTCGCAAGCTGGGCATCGTGAATGGCCGCAGCGACAATAAGTTCGTTCCGAACGGTACTGCGACCCGGGCGGAAGCGGTGACCTTATTGGTGCGGATATTGGAGCCTGGTACAGAACAATAAAACATAGATAACAGCGGGCACAGCGTAGGAACAGATATGTTTCTCATGCTGTGCCTGCACGTACCGATGAATAGCTTTTCCGGCAGCCTTGCAGTTCCTCGAATTTGAGATATGATAGAGGTACATGGTAAGAGGAGTTGAAAATATGGCGGATGCTTGGAACAAAAAATATGTGCTGAAACACAAAAACGTCCCGGTTGCGGAAATCGAGCTTGACGAAGCGACGAGTGCCATTTCGGCGATCGGCGAGGTTTATGACGCACAGCATGTTCCCATCGGAATACCGGTCAAAAAAGGCCGCATCGACCGCGCCGCGCTCAATGAATGGTGGCGGGGGCGCGCTATTCCAGCCAGCCGGGACGGCATCCAGGAAGCGTTGGCCCAATTGAAGCTGACCACCACCCAAAAACTGTTGGACAAAAGTTTGGGCCTCAGTTTGTCTGACCAGTATTGGATTTGCCCATCGGGTTTAGATGCCGACTGGTCGCAGGTTAATTTTTTCGACAACGCTTTTTCCGAAGATGTAGGCAATGTGTTGCTTGGCAAAGGCGTATCGGGAGAAAGCTTAAGCTTGATGTCGCCGGACAACACGTCGGACGGCTGGCTCAAAAAGAAATGGACCTTATTGGACGGGAAGCGTTGCCTTGTCAAAGGCGGCAGCGGTGCGATTCAGCAGGAACCCTACAATGAAGTGCTGGCAAGCCGATTGATGGAGCGCCTGGGCATTCCTCACGTTCCCTATACTCTGCTGGTGCAGGAGGATTATCCATACAGCGTGTGCGAGGATTTCATCACTCCGCAGACTGAGCTTGTGACGGCATGGTATGTGATGCAGACCCGGCAAAAGCCCAATCATGTTTCGGTGTATCGGCATTACGTGGATTGTTGTGAAGCGCTCGGCGTTCCCGGTATCGTGGATGCACTGGATCGAATGATTGTCGTGGACTATCTTATCGCCAATGAGGACAGGCATCAGAACAATTTCGGCGTGATCCGGAATGCGGAAACGCTGGAGTGGATCGGGGCCGCTCCGATTTACGACAGCGGCTCCTCCCTTTGGTTTTCCAAACCGCTGACGCTCATTTCACCAACGGCAAAACTAACGTGCAAGCCCTTTAAAAATGACCACAACGAGCAAATCAAGCTGGTCACGTCCTTTGACTGGCTCGACTTGTCCGCGCTGCATGGCTTGACTGAAGAATTTCAGGAAATCCTGAAGGATTCGCTGTTTATCGACGCAGCAAGACGAGACGCCCTTTGCAGCGCCTTGCAAAAACGGATCGACATGCTGGCCGAAATTGTCCATTCCCGCGCGCCGCGGCTTTGGGCGGATGATCAAAGCGCGGATGTCCTGGAGAATATTGCTTACAGCGGCACGCCATCCGCGGACGATGGGGAGCCGGAACAGTGAGAGGTTAAAAATGTGAAGGTGATGGAAAATGATCCAGTGGGCTAACACCCCCGTGGAGCTTCGAGTCCTCGACCGCACCATATTAAGCGTGAATAAGCTCGTGAATCTCCTTCTGAAGCTAACGGTTGCCACAAGCGCTATTTGTTCCAAAAACGCTGATTTCAAATTGTAACGGTTGCCATGGTGCTTATTTCACTGAAATCCGGCTATTTTTGCTTAGATTCAGACAAATAACGGCGCTCACAACCGTAAGAATTTAGAAAAGGTCTTTTTTCGGAGAATAGCCGCTGTTACAACCGTTAGATTTCCGGGTAGTTTTTACGGGAAAGTTTGAGCAAAAGTGAATGCAACGCTAGTGGCGTTTAGAAGTGTTAACGGAATCATTATGCTTTTGGCGGTCAGGTAAATTCAAAATATTGAATTTTTTCTGTAAACATGCGCTCTTCGTCGAGGAGGCATGTTTTTTTGCGTGCTTGGGATAATGCCAACCAAGCCATATGGGGGCAATGCTCCATGTGCAAAAAGGCGCAAACAAAATGGCGAAAAAATCGTTGACAAACAAAAAAAACATGCAATAATTAAATTCAATAATACTAAATTTGCCGCAAATACACGTATAATATTTCATAAAATTTGCGTATTGCGTGAAGCCGGTTTTTCCTGCGTTACAAGATCAAGAGTGCATAGAACAACGGGATCTAAGCAGCAGCGTGTCTGCGTGAGATCAATATTTTTTTAAGATGACGTTCGCTAACTCTGTATCCCTTAAAGGAAAAACACGGAGATTCTATCATGTATTCAATTGAGTTGTTTGCGGCAAATCAATGCGAAAAAGGAGTGTGCTGCTATGGAGAAGATCAGAATGGGATTTATCGGTGTTGGCGATATGGGATCGCACCACGCCCTGGGGTTTGACCAACTGGACGACTGTGAGGTGCGGTACATATGCGATATGAACGAAGGGAACGTAGCCCGGGCGTTAATGGAACTTCATAACAGCAAGCCGGTTATCTGCTCCGATTACCGCGAGCTGCTGGACAAGGAAGATCTGGATGCCGTCGTCATCAGCGTGCCGAACTATATGCACCGGCCGGTCGCGGTGGCTTTCCTGGAGGCGGGTAAGCATGTTTTTCTGGAAAAGCCGGTCGCGCACACACTGGAAGATTGCGATGCCATCATCGCGGCCGCGGAGAAGCATCAGCGCCTCCTGCAGATCGGTTTGGTCTACCGCTATTCGAATGTCTACCGCAGACTGGCGCATGAAGTGGAGAAGGGGCGGCTCGGCGAGGTGAAAATGATGTGGTGCAAGGAATTCCGTGATTCTTTTCCGCCGGCGGACTGGTTTTATGATAAGACGAAGTCGGGCGGATCGATCGTGGAGAAGGATTGCCACCACTTTGATATTTTCAACTGGATGATTGGGGCGGGCCCGGTTCGGGTGTTTGCCTCCGGCGGACAGCACATGATCAAGCAGGGGCAGCCGAACCTGATCACCAATTCATACAGCCATTATCCGGCCAAAAATATCGACAATCCGACGGTTGTGGACCACGCCTTTATTACGATCGACTACGATAACGGAAGCAAGGCCAACCTCGGTCTGTGCCTTTACTTGAAGCCGATGAATTTGCTGGGAGACGGGCTGGAAATCGGCCTGATCGGCAGCAATGGCGCGCAGATGGTGGTGAAAAACGACAAAACGATCGATATCGCCGGCGGGGAGAATTCCACCCGGGACCATCTCGACATCGACGTCATTTCGGACTCGATTATGGGCGGACACACCGGCGGGCAAGCTCAGCGCATTGATTTCCTGGAATGCATCCGCAGCAACAGGCAGCCTTTTGCCAGCGCCGAGGTGGGAAGGAATGCTTTGCTGATCGCTTTGGCCGCGGAAAAATCAATTACCGAGGAGCGCTACGTTTATCTGCAGGAATTAACCAATCACGGGGTGTCGTGATGAACCAATTGCGCAAATATGACACATTGGTTTTCTTTCTTTTTATCCTGCCCTGGATCATCGGGTTTACCGTCTTTTTTCTGGTTCCGTTCGGCACCTCTATCTTCTACGCCTTTACGGATGCAAAGCTGCCGGGTGCGGTCAAATATCAATTTATCGGCCTCGGCAACTTTGCCGAAATGCTGAGCGACCCCATCTTCGGCAAAAGCCTGCTAAATACGCTGTTTTTTGTGATGATCGGGGTTCCGATCGTCTGCGTAGGGATGCTGCTGCTGGCGGTGCTGCTGAATTTCAAGGTGAAGGGAATCGCCTTGTACCGGACGTTTTATTATTTGCCCACTTTGGTGCCGATTGTAGCCACCGTGATTATCTGGCGGCTGGTGTTCAACTCGGAATTCGGGATATTGAACGCGGTGCTTGGTATATTTGGCGCGGAAAAGATCGATTGGCTTGGCGGAGAGCATACCATCAAGCCGGTTATCATCCTGCTTCAGGTGTGGATTTCCGGCAGCGGCGTGCTTATCTTCCTGGCCGCCTTAAAAAATGTTCCCCGGCATCTGTATGAAGCAGCCGAATTGGACGGAGCAAGCGATGTCCGGCGATTTTTTTCGATCACACTTCCTATGATCAGCCCGTCCATTTTGTTCGTGGTCATTATTCAAACGATGTACAACTTCCAGATGTTTACGGAAGCCATGCTGCTCTCCAAAGGCGGACCGAACTATGCCTCCTACACTTTCGTCTACAACATTTATAAATCCGCATTTACCGATCTAAAGTTCAGCATGGCGATGGCGCAATCGCTTTTCCTGTTTGTGCTGATCGCTTTGGTGACCGCCGCGCTCATGAAATTATCCAACCGGTATGTTTACTATGAAGCCGAAAATTAGGGGGAACACGAATGAATGATGGACGAAAAAGCAGTTTCGCTGCGATCTTATCCAAGTATTTGCTGCTATCGGCAACGCTTTTGTTGTTTGCCGGACCTCTGGTGTGGCTTCTCTCCACGATGATGAAGACCAAGGCGGAGACCTACAAAGTGCCTCCCGCTTTATTGCCCGAACATTTTACCTTTGAAGCTTTTGAACGGTTGTTTGCCGTACAGCCGCTGATGTGGCGCTGGATTCAAAACTCTTTTGCCATCTCCATTCTTGTCGTCCTCGGGGCCGTCCTTTCAAGCTCCATTGCGGCCTACGGATTCTCGCGCTTCAGGGCGAAATGCAAGGACAAGCTGTTTGCGATTGTGCTCGTGACCTTGATGATTCCACCCTCCATCATGATGATTCCGTCCTATGTGTTGTATACCAAACTCGGGTGGATCGATACATGGTTGCCGCTCATCGTTCCAGCATGGCTTGGAAGCGCATACTATATTTATTTGTTTCGCCAGTTTTTCCTGACCATTCCGTTGGAGCTGGATGAAGCCACTTATTTGGATGGCGGGAACCGCTGGACGGTTTATGCACGGGTGATGATGCCGTTATCGAAGCCCATTATGATAACCACGATTATTTTTGCCTTCGTTAACTCCTGGCTTGATTTCCTCGGCCCCTTCCTGTACATCAAGGACAACCTCAAGTTTACGCTCAGCGTGGGGCTGCAGCTGCTGATCGGCCAGACCAGCCAGGACTTCCCGGCGCTTGCGGCCGGAGCCTTCATCAGCATCATTCCGATCGGCCTGCTTTATCTCTTCGCCCAACGCTACATTGTCGAGGGGGTGGTGCTGACCGGAACGAAAGGATAATTCAGCGGAGGTCTGGGGTTTGGTTGTTGTTTTCCACTATCCAAATAGGGGGGATTTCGCTTGAAAATAAAGCGCAGATGGTTGATCGGCAGCTGGGTTCTGATATTGACTTTGGTGATGGGGCTGGCAGGCTGCTCTCAAGGAGCGGATAAACCCTCGGCGGCGCCGGCGGATTCTGATTCTGCCGGACAAACGGCCGGTAGCGGGGCGGGAGAACCCGTCAAGATCACGTATTCCCAATGGGGAACGGCTGAGGAACTGCAGCGCGTGCAAGAGCTGCTTGATCAATTTATGGAGGCCAATCCGAACATCACCGTGAAGCTGGAAGGCAAGGATTGGGGCAGCTACTGGGACGGGCTGACCGCGAACGCCGCCGGCGGCACGCTGCCCGATGTTTTTAAAACGAGCTATGCCTACATTGAAAAATACGCCGAGCTTGGCATCTATAAGGAACTGGACGGTTTGCTGTCCGCCGGTTCGTTTGATTTGAACAATATCGATGCGAGCTTGCTGAGTTTGCATAAATATAAAGATAAACAGGTATCGCTGCCGATCGACGGCAACGTGATTGTCTGGTATTACAACAAAGCGCTGTTTGACGATCCCAAAACAAATCCGCAGGGCGCGGCTGTCCCATCGCTTGAACCGACCTGGGATGAGATCATCAACATCGCGACGAAAATGACGCTCGACAAAAACGGCAAAAGCGCGGACGAGGCTGGCTTTGACGCCAAATCAATCGTCCAGTGGGGCATGTCGATCTCTCCGGGCTCATCCATGGACTGGTTTCTTGAGCCGGAGCTGTGGTCGAACGGGGCCAAGCTCGTCAACGAGGACGGTTCGCTGGCGCTGGACACCCCGGAGGCGCAAGAGGTGCTTGAGCTGTTTATCGATCTGACGAAAAACAAAAAGATCAACACGACCCCCGCCCAGATTGAGGGGCTTGGCGGCCAGGTGAACCTAAGCATTACCACAGGAAAGGTAGCCATGAACCCGGGCGGCAACTGGAATACGACAAACTATAAAGAAGCGGGCATCGATTACGGGATAACTTACCTGCCTAAGTTTAAAACGGCGCAGACGGTGGTGCAGCCAGCCGGCGTAGCGATCAGCGCGAATACGAAACATGAGGCGGCGGCTTATAAGCTGCTGTCCTGGCTGGCGGGTCCCGAAGGCCAGATTGCGCTGGCGAAGCAGGGCTATTCCTTGCCCGCCAACAAAGCGGCAGCCGACACGTATGTGCAAACCACGGGCGAGGCGAATCAAATTTTCCTCGACACCCAGAAGTTCGGCATAATTTCGCCATTTACGGCGAAGAAAACCGATCTCGTCTGGACCTACGGTGAGCAGGCGCTGAAGCTGCCGCTGGCGGGCGAGGGCGATCTGCAGGCCGCGCTTCAGGATTTGGCGGCACAGATCAAGTGACGTATCTAAAAGCCCGCTCCATGAGCGGGCTTTTTTCGTTCCAGGGAGCTCATTCCTAATACCAGCCAATTGTCCCATTTTTGCCAATGTCTTGTGTATTCATTCACAAGTTAATGTTATAATAGGGAGCGGATGTTTCCTTAACAGGGGAGAGGCATGATTTTTGACAAAGGAGTGCAGCAAGGGAATGAGTAAAGCCAAGGTGCTCATCGCCGACGATGAAGATTATATTCGAAAGCTTGTCAAAAATGTACTTGAAAGCGATAACATGCAGGTGATTCAGGCGGAAAACGGAAGCGATGCGCTCAGTATAATCCGGAACCAGGCTGTTGATCTGATCATATTGGATATCGTGATGGACGATTTCAACGGATATGACGTGCTTGGGAAAACCCGGGCCATGGGTATCTATACACCCATCATTTTTCTTAGCGGCAAAAAGGAAGACACAGATCAGATTATCGGTTTTGGTCTGGGAGCCGACGCTTATATTACGAAACCGTTCAGTCCGTCGGTGCTTTGCGCACAGGTCAAAAACCATATTAAGCGCTACCGCGAGCTGATCGAATTAAAGGACACGTATACGAAGCTGACTCAAGGTCCGTTCCTGTTCAATTTGAAATCCTATACATTTTATAAAAACGGTGCAGAAGTGCCGCTCTCTTCCAAGGAAGCTCTGCTGATGAAATTTTTCATGGAGAATCCCAATCAAGTATTCAGCAAGGAACAGCTGTACCAAAACGTTTGGAAGGAAACGGTGATCGACGATAATACGATCATGGTCTACATCCGGCATTTGCGCATGAAAATCGAGGATAACCCCGAGAAGCCCAAGCATATACAGACCGTATGGGGTATTGGATACCGTTTCGCTGTGGATTAAACAGGCTCGAAATACAAGCGGTTGGATTAGGAGATTTCCCGATCCGGCCGCTTTTTTTTGCATGGCGGGATTCTTAAAATATTTTAAGATTCAGTCAGAATACTTTAAGCTTTGCTCTTTATGATGAAGTTGTGAAAAAAATCCCTAACGTAAAGGAGGAAAAATATGATCAATAATCCGTTAGAACTCCCTCTGCAGCAGCAACCGGTGTGGAAAAAGGTGTTAGGTTATCGGATTGGCGGAGTTATACCGGTAGGTGTGTATATTCCGTTTATGCTGGTGGTTTATTTTCTGATTCACGGCGGCCATTTTCCGCAGGATATGCTCGGGGCTGCATCCATTATGGTGCTTTATGGTTTTATTCTGGGCGAAATCGGCAAGCGAATTCCGATCCTTAAGGATCTCGGAGGCGCTCCCATTTTGGCGACATTCGTACCGTCTTATATGGTGTACGCCGGACTGATGCCGCAAGCCGCCATTGATACCGTTACCGTTTTCATGGAACAAACCAACTTCCTGTACCTGTACATTGCCATCGTCATCTGCGGCAGCATTCTCGGGATGAATCGGGATTTAATGGTGAATGCGATCGTAAAGCTGTTCGTGCCGATCATTGCCGGTACTCTTCTTGCTACGGGGGTAGGGATGCTTACGGGCATCGGGCTTGGGCTGGGCGCCTACAAAACCTTCTTCTATGTGCTTGTTCCGATTATGGCCGGCGGCGTTGGGGAAGGTGCGATTCCGCTGTCCATTGGCTATAGCCAAATTCTTGGCACGACACAGGAAGAAAATTTCGCGGCCGTTCTACCGGCAGTGATGCTGGGCAGCTTATGCGCGATTATTTTATCGGGGTTGCTGAACAAATTGGGCCAGAAGAAACCGGAACTATCAGGGAACGGCACATTGCTCAAGTCAGGAGACAGCGATGTATTAAAGTATGCGGAAGACAAGGACAAAAAACCGATCAACCTGAACCAAATGGCAACAGGTGCCGTCATGGCCGTCGGTTTTTTCATGCTCGGGAACTTGGCGGCTGAAGCTGTTGGGCTGCCTGGTGTAATCGTTATGCTGTTCGCGGCTGTTATTGTGAAGTACTTCAATCTTCTGCCCAAGCAGCTTCAAGATGGAGCGCAAATGATGCAGCGTTTCTTCGTCGTCGCTGTAACTTACCCGCTGCTGCTTGGTATGGGCGTGGCTAAAACACCTTGGGAAAGCCTGATTTCCGTATTGAGTCCCGCTTATTTGATTACCATTGCCGTAACCGTCATCACCATGGTTGCAACGGGCTATTTTGTAGGAAAGTGGATGAATATGTACCCGGTTGAAGCGGCGATTATTACCGGAACCCGCTGCAGCCAGGGAGGAACGGGCGATGTGGCGATTCTGACCGCTTGCGACCGGCTGCAGCTGATGCCTTTCGCTCAGGTGTGCACCCGTCTGGGCGGCGCGGCTACCGTAACAGCAGCTATCTTCCTGCTTCGCTGGCTGACGTTCTGAGCAATTTCTTAACGTTCATGGAACAGCCCGGAGGGAATGAGCCTGTATGCATTTCAACATGAGAAAGCTGCTGAAACGAAAAAGTGTGCTGTATAACTTAGTATTATTTGCGCTTCCGTTCATCGTTCTGATCCTCGTCCGGATGGCTTATTCGGTTTATATGGACAGCGAACGGACGGTGATCCGCCAGCAAGAGGAACAACTGCTGACCATAGCCAAATTGACAAGCAAAAATCTGGAGGCTTCCTTTGAGGAACAAATCCGCAATCTCGAAATTGTGGCGGGAAACCGCAGCGTCGCTGCCGGTTTGGCGGACGGTGACTCCGGGCCTGTAGAGCAAGCGATAGAAGCCTATTACAAGGCCAAGAAAGAACGGGTTAACAGCATTAGTGTGATCGACAAAACGGGAAGCATTGTGAACACCTATCCCCGAATGAACGATGCCGAAGCCCAAAAAATGTATGACCTGCTCAAAGAGGACATAAAGCGGGTCATGAAGGAAAAGCGACCTTTGATTGGGGATGCGAAGCTTGAACAGCCGGGATCGTATGTCTTGCCTATTATTCACCCGGTATTTCTGGACAATGAATATGAAGGCATGCTGATCAGCAGCGTGGATCTGAACGCTTTGTATGAACAGCTCGTCAAACCCGTCAAGGTTGGGATGAAAGGTTATATTCATGTAAAAAACGCTCAGGGGATTTATCTGATGAACCCGAAACAGGACAATATCGGGAAGTCCGTTGAGTCCTTGAAGAGGATCTATCCGAGCCTGGATTACAAAGATCTGGACAGGCTGATAGATATGCAGATGAGCCGGGAGGAAGGGTCCGCGGAATACAATTCTTACTGGTGGATGGATAAGGATTTCAAAAAAACAAAGAAATTCGAATCTTTTTCCAGGCTCCGATTTAATGAGTTCTTTTGGGTCGTTACCGCCGTTATGGATTATGAAGAGGTTAAAGGCCCGGTCGCTCAAAGCAGGATTAGCCTCCTCGAGATTTTTGCCATGATTCTGCTGATCCTTTCCTGCGCTTTCTTCATTATTATGAAGATTCAGCGGAAAAAAGCGGCACTGGAAGTGGAAACCAAATATTTGCGGGAGCTGAATTCCACCAACGAGGAATTAAGGAAGAAAGATATGCAGCTGCTGCATTCCCAGAAGCTTCAGGAACTCGGCATGCTTACCGGGGGGATCGCCCATAATTTCAACAACCTGTTGACTCCGATTCAGGGTTATTCGGAAATCATTTTGCACAAGCTTGACCCCAAGGATGAGATCCATGAGTATGTCAACGAGATCTACGAAGCTTCCGAGAAGGGCAGGAACATCATCGAGCAGATTCTCGTCTTCAGCCGTTCCGACAGCGGCAAAGGCAAGCATGCAGTTGTAAGTTTAGAAGAGCTTATTGCTGAAACGCTAAACCTGGTGAAGCCGATTATTTCCTCCAATATCAAAGTGATTTTCGAAAAGAAGGGCGGCTCATCGGCGATTCTGGCCAATAAAGTACAGATTCAGCAGGTAATTATGAATCTGTGCAACAATGCCTGTCATGCCATGAAATATAACGGCGGAGTATTGAATGTCACGCTGGAGGATGTGCCCGGACAGGAGCTTGGGCAAATTCAGGACGAAGCAACCGATACGTCTGCCGCATATGTGAAATTTTCCGTTTCCGATACGGGCCACGGGATGAGCAAGGACACCATGTCGCGAATCTTCGACCCGTTCTTTACGACAAAGGTTGCCGGCGAAGGCACAGGGCTGGGACTGTTCATCGTTCACGGTATTATTAAGCATCACAATGGCTTTATTACTGTCGACAGTGATATAGGGAAAGGAAGCACCTTTACGGTGTACCTCCCTCAGGCACGGTCGCCGATTGCCGGCCGGCAATCCGATCTGCCGCCCGTTGCTGCGGAGCCTAAAAGCATTCTGTTGATCGATGACGATTGGAAAGTATTGAAGGCCATGAGAAGAAGCCTTGAGTCGATGGGCTATAAGGTGATCCCGGAGCAAGACAGCATAGAGGCGCTGAAAATTTTCGAGCAGGACCCATCCCGGTTTGACGTTGTCATTACCGATCAGGCCATGCCTTACCTTAAAGGTCTGGAGCTTGCGGAACGGATGAAGGCGCTGCACCCCCGGATCAAGATCATTCTGGTGACGGGATTAGTCGAAGACAAGGTTACCCGGTACAAAGAACGTCTGATCATAGACGATTATATGTGCAAACCGGTTACGGGCTCGGGATTGGCAAGGGTGATCGGTGAAATTTTCCAGTCCTGGTAAACCGGCATTACAACCGGCACATCATCAAAAGAGGTGTTTCATGTGAAGATCAAACAGGCGGCTATTGCAGGCACTTTGGAATCAAGCGACATATCCATTGCCGTCGAAAATAATGAAGGCAGAGGGATCGAGATCGAGCTTGTCAGCACGGTTGAAAACCAATTTGGCGGTCAAATCCGCAAAGTAATCCGGGAAACGCTCGTAGGATTGGGAGTCAAGGACGTATTGGTGCGGGCCAATGACAAAGGCGCCCTGGATTGCACCATTCAAGCAAGAGTCAAGACGGCGGTAGGCCGTGCGGTTGCTGAAGACTTCCGCCCATGGGAGGAGAAATAAATGAGCAGGCTTAGAAGAACGATGCTTTATGTACCCGGCAATAACCCGGGAATGATCCGGGATGCTCATATATATGGCGCGGATTCCATAATGATTGACCTGGAAGATTCGGTTTCGCTGAATGAGAAGGACGCCGCACGTCTTCTCGTCTATCATGCCTTGAAGACATTGGATTTCGGCGGCACCGAGATCCTGGTAAGAGTCAACCCGCTTAATACCCCCTACGGAAGAGACGATTTCGAAGCCATCGTAAGAGCCAAGCCGGATGCAATCCGGCTGCCCAAAACCGAAACGCCCGCAGATGTGATTGAAGCGGATGAGCTGATATCCGAAATTGAGGCCAAGACCGGTTTGCCGCACGGCACCATTAAACTGTTTGCGGCCATCGAAAGCGCCAAGGGGGCCTTGAACGCCGAGCGGATTGCCACGGCGAGCAGCCGTCTGATTGGGATCGCGATCGGCGCGGAAGATTTCGTGACGGATTTGAAGACAACCCGTTCCCCGGAGGGTATCGAGCTGCTTACGGCCCGCAGCTTCGTCTTATTCGCCGCCAGGGCAGCGGGGATAGCCGCGGTCGATACCGTATTCTCCAACGTGAAGGATGATGAAGGATTCGCGGGGGAAGTGAAGCTGATCAAGCAGCTTGGTTTTGACGGTAAATCGATCATCAATCCGCGCCAGATCGAAATTGTCCATCGGATCTATACGCCGACGGAAGATGAAGTGGAGAAAGCGCAGCATGTTATTGAAGCTATAGAAGAAGCGGAAGCCAACGGTTCCGGCGTGATCAGCCTGAACGGGAAGATGATTGACAAACCGATCGTGGAACGGGCCCGCAGGGTGCTGGATCTGGCGGCTGTCGTAAAAATATAAGCGAAAAAAGGTGAATGGTATGTTTAACGAGGCCGGACGAGAAATTCCATCCTTTATTGACGGAATCGGATCACTTGTCCCCTACCGCAAGAAAGCGGCCAACGGCCAGTATAAAAATACGGAGAGATCGAAGGATCGCCAGCATAACCCGTCCAGGGATAAAGTCATGGGCTCGATCGAACAGGTCATTGAAGCGACCGGCTTAAAGGATGGGATGACGATATCCTTCCACCATCATTTCCGGAACGGGGATTATATCGTCAATATGGTTATGGATGTTATCGCCAAAATGGGAATTCGCGATCTTACGGTTGCGGCCAGTTCCCTCACCGACATCCATGCCCCCCTGGTAAAGCATATCCAAAACGGTGTGGTCCGCAGAATCGAAACCAGCGGACTGAGAGGCGAGCTTGCCCATGCTTACTCCCGCGGGATGTTTGACATTCCCGTCACGATCAACTCCCATGGAGGGCGGGCGCGTGCTATCGCATCGGGAGAATGTCCGATTGACGTCGCCTTCCTGGGTGTGCCTTCCTGCGATCCGTACGGAAACGCCAACGGCTATTCCCGAGGCAACGATGCGGCTTCCGCGTGCGGTTCGCTCGGTTATGCCAAAGTAGACGCCCAGCATGCCAAGAGTGTCGTTCTCATTACTGACAATCTTGTTAGTTACCCGAATGTGCCCTTCGGGATACCCGAGTCTCAGGTGGATTATGTGGTGGTGGTAGATTGTATCGGTGATCCCAAGGGAATTGTATCGGGCGCAACCCGGTACACCAGCAATCCAAAGGAACTGCTGATCGCAAGGCATGCGGCCGACGTGATCGGCGCTTCCGGTTATTTTTACGACGGCTTCTCGATGCAGACCGGATCCGGAGGAGCATCTCTGGCCACTACACGGTTCTTGCGGGAAAAGATGCTTGCCGCTAACATCAAGGCCAGCTTCGCTCTCGGCGGAATTACCCAGCAAATCGTCGATCTCCATGAAGAAGGATTGATCCACAGGCTGCTGGATGTCCAGAGCTTTGACCTGAGGGCGGTGGAATCCTTAAAGAACAACAGGTTCCACCACCAAATCGACGCCGAATATTATGCGAGCCCCGACAACGCGGGATGTGCGGCCCACCAGTTGGATGTGGTTGTATTGAGCGCCCTTGAGATTGATTTGGAGTTTAATGTGAATGTTATTACAGGTTCCGACGGAATGATTCGGGGAGCATCCGGGGGCCACTGCGATACAGCGGCGGGAGCGGCCGTATCCATTATTGTCGCGCCGCTCCTCCGCGGCCGCATGCCATCGATTCTGGACAAGGTCAATACGATCATTACGCCGGGTCATACGGTGGATGTTCTGGTAACAGACCAAGGCATTGCGGTCAATCCGCTGCGGCAAGATTTGCTGAATAACCTGAAGTCGGCCAAACTCCCGATTGTGTCCATCGAAGAGCTGAAGGAAAAGGCAACCCGGGTTGTTGGCCATCCTGAGCCGATCAAGTGGGCGGATAAGGTCGTAGGCGTTGTCAAATACAGAGACGGGTCGGTCATCGATGTTATCCGTCAGGTCAAGTAGGGAACGATAAGAGCCGAACAGATTTGGAGCTATCAATTACATGTTTATGCTGGAGGTTGGGACAAATGAGCATAAAGGAAGAGGCATTGCAGGCCCACAGGGTGAGCAACGGCAAGCTGCAAATTGCCGCAAAAATGCCGCTTAATAACAAGCACGATCTGGCGCTGGCGTATACGCCGGGGGTAGCGGAACCCTGCAAAGAAATTGCCAAAGACAAAGAAAAGGCCTATGAATACACGATTAAAGGCAGCACCGTCGCTATTCTAACGAACGGAACGGCAGTTTTGGGGCTTGGCAATATTGGCCCCGAGGGGGGCTTGCCCGTCATAGAAGGCAAAGCGCTGCTGCTTAAGGAGTTTGGCAACGTGGACGCGTTCCCGATCTGTATCGACAGCCTTGATCCGGATGAAATTGTAAGAACCGTTCAAGTCATCGCCCCCGGCTTCGGAGGTATTCATCTGGAGGATATTAAAGCGCCTGAATGCTTCTACATCGAGGATAAGCTGAAGGAAACGCTGAATATTCCCGTATACCATGACGACCAGCACGGAACGGCCGTTGCGGTGCTCGCGGGTCTGTACAACGCCATGAAGATTGTTGATAAAGCTTTGGACAGCATACGCGTCGTGATCAACGGCGCGGGCGCGTCGGGGATCGCTATCGCGAAATTGCTGCTTGCGGCGGGGGCGAAGCATATTGTGCTGTGCGATATTAACGGGGCCATTTCGGAGAACGCCGGCTCAATGAACGAGGCCCAGGCAAGGATCGCGAAAGTTACGAACAGAGACTTCGAGACAGGAAATCTTGAAGAGATCATTAAAGGCAAGGATGTATTCATCGGGGTGTCGGTTGAAGGGGTGTTGACGAAGGAAATGGTGCAAACGATGAATCCGGACAGCATCGTCTTCGCCCTTGCCAATCCGGTGCCGGAAATTATGCCGGAGGATGCTTATCAAGGCGGAGCAAGAATCGTGGCGACTGGCAGATCCGATTTCCCCAATCAGATCAATAACCTGCTGGTATTCCCGGGCATTTTCAGAGGCGCTTTGGACGCAAGAGTGCGGGATATTACGGACGAGATGAAGCTTGCCGCGGCTCAAGGCATCGCCGAGCTGGTGAAGGATGAGGAACGGAATGAACATTACATCGTTCCGGACGCCTTCGACAAGAGCGTGAGCCGTGCCGTCAGCGAAGCGGTGATCCGAATCGCCCGGGAGACGGGAGCCGCAAGGAAATAATTCGCATGTGGATATTGGAAATGGAGGAGCAGGTTCTTAAGCTGGAATCGGGCAGGGACAAGGACAGACTGATTGCCTTTTTGAAGACCCGGGGTCTTACGTTGGATAAAGACATCCAATACGCGGTGGCGATTGAAGAGGAGGGGCGTATTGTCGCAACGGGGGCTTTTTCGGGAAGAGTACTGAAATGTATCGCTGTAGACGAAGCGTATGCAGGCAGGGGATTGTCCGCCCGTGTTATGAACCACTTGATCCGTGAGCAGTATAGAAGAGGCAGAACCCGTCTCTTTATCTTTACGAAACCCAGAAACAAGATGATATTCTCCGAACTCGGCTTTCATCTCGTTGCGGAGACACCTTCCGCTGTTCTATTGGAGAACCGGAAGGTTGGCTTAAGCCGGTATCTGGATGAGCTCAGGAGAGCGTCCGGGGACGGGGAAGAGGAAGGGGTTCATGAGGATGAGGTCCATGCTGTAGGCGCGGTGGTTGTCAACGGCAATCCTTTTACGCTGGGGCACCGGTATTTGATCGAATACGCCGCCGCGAGGGTACACAAGCTTCACGTATTCGTGGTATGGGAAGACCGGTCCGTGTTTCCGCAGGAGATCAGATACAGGCTGATCGAGGAGGGCGTCAAGCATCTATCCAACGTGGTGCTTCACCTAGGGCGGGACTATATTATATCCGACGCGACCTTTCCGTCTTACTTTCTGAAGAAGGATGAGGATGCGGCCGAGGTCCATGCCGAGCTGGATCTGACCTTGTTCTCACGGCATATCGCGCCCCATCTGCAGATCACCAAGCGGTTTGTCGGCGAGGAACCCTACTGTAAGGTAACCCGAACCTATAACAAGACCATGAAAAAGCTGCTTCCTGCATGGGGGATCGAAGTGGAGGAAGTGCCCCGGATTTGCAGCGGCCAGGAAGCGATTAGCGCGTCAAGGGTGCGGGAGCTGATCCGGAAGGATGATATGAACGCGGTGAAAGAGCTTGTTCCAGAGACCACTTACCGGTTCCTGCAGTCACCCGAGGCTGGTGAGGTCATTCGTTGCATACGGGGAGGGTTACGATGACGCATGAGTTTAATGTAACGCTGGAACAGATGTTGGAAGCGCGGGACCGCAGAGCGGCCAAGCAGAGGCAGTTTCTTCTGGCCCATTCGCTGCCGCTGATTTCCATGACGGTCAATATTCCCGGTCCGAAGAAATTCACCTTGACCAGCCGGCGGATTTTCCGGGAGGGTTACGATGCATTGCTTGAGCGGCTTGCCGCGAACGATCTGAACCCGGTCTTTAAACAGATAGACGACCTGATCACAGGCCCCGAAGGATATATTGTTGTCAATGCGGATGAACGGATCTTGAAGCAGTTTGCCGTTCAAATGGAGACGACTCACCCTCTCGGCAGATTGCTGGATATCGACGTTTTGGGACGAACCGGTCAACCCATTTCCAGAACCGACCTGGGTTATCCTCGCCGCAAGTGTCTGTTGTGCGGGCAGGAAGCGCACATCTGCGGAAGAAGCAAGGCCCATTCCGTAAATGAACTTTTGTACGCCATTCGTTCTATCGCTGATGCCTATTTTCAGGCAGCATGCGGTTCGCGGGCCGATATTCGCTGCGGGAAAACCATTAAGGAAGAGGGGAAACGGAAGGGGAGTATGTCTATCGATGAAAATGCCGAAGACGGAAATTAGCGGGAAGCTGGGAAGGACGGCGGTGCTGTCGCTGCTAATTGAGGTTTCCTCCAGCCCGAAACCGGGCCTGGTTGACCGGTTCAATTGCGGCGCTCACCGGGATATGGACTTTTTCACCTTTATGGAGAGTTCGGCCTCTTTATCCGGCTATTTCGTCAAATGCGCGTTGTTGGGCGCGGAGTTTCAGGGAGATCATCCTAAGGAACTGTTCAACAGCTTGCGCCCCATCGGAATTGCAGCCGAAAGGACGATGTTTCAAGCCACGGGAGGCGTGAATACCCATAAAGGTCTTGTATTTTCGCTCGGGATCTTATGCGCGGCCGCGGCACACCTCATGGCGGTGCTTGAAACGGAACTGCTGGATGCGGAAGAACTCTGCGGACTGATCGCCAACATGACGGAAGGGTTAAGCCGCAGTGAGCTAGCATCCATGAACAAATCCGCAGGACTCTCCAATGGGGAGAGGCTGTACCGTAAATACGGCTTAAAGGGGATACGCGGAGAAGTGGAAAGGGGATTTCCCACGGTCAGAAACGGATCACTCCCGGTTTTCCGGCAGTTAAAGGCGGCGAACACGCACCATATGAACGACATCTGCGTGCAGACCCTGCTTCACTTAATGGCGGTTAATGAGGATACGAATGTGGTGGCTAGACAAGATTTGGATACGCTGGAGTATGTCCGGCAGTATGCCCGCCGGGCATTAGAAGCCGGAGGGGTGCTGACGGAGGCGGGCAAATCAATGGTTCTTCTTATGGATAAGGATTTCATCGCAAGAAATATCAGCCCTGGCGGGTCGGCAGATTTGTTGGCCGTTACCGTCATGCTGGATAGGATTTGCCTTTAATTTGGGGCCGGCCTTTCGGTCCGGTCCTTTCCCTATTTCCTCCCTGCGTAGTATGAATATATGTTGAGAGGCATTTTCTGACAGTGAAACTGGGAGGTATCATCATTCTCATTGGATTTATCCAATAGAATGGGAACTTGAGTGGTCATACGGCCGATTGATTGGATATTTCCAATAGATCAGACTCAGCAGGGCGCAAATCGGGCGACTTGAGCGAAATCTATTGGATATTTCCAATGAGAGTTCAGAAAGGCATTTTATTACCGTCATTCTATTGGATTTTTCCAATCTAAAACTGCCCGCCTCCGCCTAACTCAGGTAATTAGGGAGAACTTGACATATCATGGCATGAACTATAAAATGAGTTTGCCGCAACTTTGCGCAATTTTTTTGCGAGTTGCATAAATAAAATATCCTTATTACTTGAAGCGGGATTGTAGAGAGGAACTTAAAAAATGGCGAGATTAAAAGATATAGCCGAACAGGTGGGAGTGTCGATCTCAACGGTTTCAAGGGTAATGAAAAATGATGCCAACCACTCGGTGAGTGAGGAAACACGGCGAAAAATCTGGGAAACGGCAGAGCAAATGGGCTATCATTCGCAGCGCGCCGCCAAGGCAAAAAAGAACCAACCCAAACACGGTTTTCGGGTCGGTTGCGTTGTAGCGATGCCCCAGAACAAATATAACAATCCTTATTTTTCGATTATTCTGGAAGGGATCGAGAAAGAACTGGCCGCTTCCGGAATGCGTCTGGAGTTTGTGCACAGTCTGGAAAAGCAAGGCGACCTCCAGCAGCTGCAAACTTTGGTGAAGGAACGCCGCCTTGACGGACTGCTGATTGTGGAACGGATCGAGCAGGAGGCGTACAAGTGGCTGAAAGCGAACGTCGGCATCATCGTGGGGATTGATCTGGCGGACAAGGATATCCCTGTGGTCAGCTACGACCGGTCGGCCGCAGCGAAAGAAGCCGTGCAATATCTTATTGCCCAAGGCCACCGGCGGATCGCTTATATCGGCGGCGCGGAGCTCGATGATGATTTCCGCAGCGAGAAACGCTTTCTCGGTTACCAAAGCGCGATGCAGGAGGCCGGATTGCCCATCCAGGAAGATTGGGTGATCGATGTAAAATGGGATGTTTCTTTGAGTTATGAGCTGACCAAGCAGGCCTTCGAGAAAAATAACGATCGGCCAACGGCTATTTTTGCCGCCAGCGATATGATGGCGATTGCCGCGATGCGGGCGGCCGCCGAACAGGGACTGAAAATTCCCGAGGATATCGCTTTTTTTGGTGTGGACAATATCGAAATATCGGAGTTTACCTCGCCCCCTTTATCCACCATCCATGTACCCAAGCTGGAAATGGGCATGTTTGCCGTTAAAATGCTGCTGGATTACCTGAACAACCGGTATACCGTTCCGGTCAAACTGATCGTACCTTACACCATGATACTTCGCCGGTCCTCGGGCGGCAACAGCGAATGAAGCTGGCCGTAGGGCCTTTTTTCGCTTTGCGCCAAATCCGTACTTTAGAGAATCCGGGAAAGCTTGCGGTAAGCGCGCGGCGAGATTCCCTCGTTTGCGTTAAATAAACGGCTGAAATAATGAATATCGGAATACCCCACCTGAACTCCTACTTCTTCAATCGTCCAGTCCGTATCCCGAAGCAGTCTGCATGCCTCGCGATGCCGGACGGTGCGCAGGAATTCCCCGGGAGGCACGCCGATGATTTGCCGGAACAGCTTGGCGGCATGATCCACGCTCATCTGCAGCTCAGCGGCAATCCGTCTGCCCGACCAGTCCTCCGCAGGAGCGGCGTCGATACGTTCCGCCAGGCGTTTGATGCGCTCCCCGTGCTCCGAAACCCCGGCGATCCGGCGGGCCATTTGGGAACGCAGCAATTGCGCCAAAATCTCCAACATCAACCCCTTGCATACCAACTCATACCCCAGAGAACGCCTGGCAAATTCATGGATAAGCTGTTCCATCGCCTGAACGCACTCCACAGACGGCGAATAGATGGGATCCGCGGAAAAGGCCAGCCCTCGATCCGTTCCCGTCACGGCCTCGGCGGCGAGCTTGTCCCACACCATTTCTTCCTCGGGGACCAGCAGATCCTCCTCCTTTTGAATCGTAACATCGCTGAAAAAATCAAAGTGAATGCCCATCAGCTTGGCTTCAGGGGCGGAAACAATTTCGTTTTGATGGTAGACCCCGCACGGCAGGAAGATGAGCTGCCCGGCCGAAAGCAGATAGCGCTGCCCATTCATGGTCGTGACCATTTCGCCATGGCAGACGTACAGCAGCTCGAAATCGTACAGCCTCCTTACGGGAAACCGGCATGGGGGGAGGGTTTGAAATTGAGCGTAATGAATGTTGGGCGACCAGGCCGTGAAGGGGGCGGTGCGCGTTTTTACGGATAAAGGGCGATTTTCACTCAAGGGAAGAACCTCCTTGCTCACAAAATCACGGAATGAGATAAAAATTAACTTTTTTCGCTAAATAAATTATGTCTTGGAGTCAATATAATGAGTGTATAAACACAAAAAAACAAAATTCATAACTATGGTATCACCTTAACGGAAAAATGCAAAATAGGGAGGAAGGACGATGAAGAAGGGAATTAACATCTGGTCGTTCCGCGAAGGGACAACCATTGCGGAAAGCGCGCGCCTGGCGAAGGCGGCCGGCTTTGAAGGGATTGAACTGTCCTTGAATGAGGAAGGCGAGCTTGGGCTGCAGATTACGGAAAAAGAGGCTGTCCAAATCCGCCGGCAGGTGGAGGACGCAGGTTTGGAAATATGCGGTCTGGCCACCGGGTTGTACTGGTCTTATTCCATGACCAGCGAGCAGGAGGCTACCCGGATCAAGGCGTCCGACATCTGCAAAAAGCAATTGGAGTTGGCGGCGGCGCTAGGGGTTGACACGATTTTGGTGATTCCGGGGGCGGTCGGCGTGGATTTTATTCCCGGCTCCGAGGTGGTGCCTTACGACGCGGCTTACGACCGCGCTTTGGAAGCGATCGGCAAGCTGGCGGGGGAAGCGGAGAAGGCCGGCGTCTCCATCGGCATCGAAAATGTGTGGAACAAATTCCTGTTGTCGCCGCTGGAAATGCGCGGTTTTCTTGACGCCGTGGGCTCGCCTTATGTCGGTTCCTATTTGGATATCGGCAACGTTCTGTACTCGGGTTATCCGGAGCATTGGGTTCGCATCTTGGGTCCGCGCATCAAGAAGGTGCACTTCAAGGATTATCGCCGCGAAGCCGGTGGGCTGCATGGTTTTGTGGACCTCCTGGCAGGCAATGTCGATTACCCCGCTGTTGTGGCCGCGCTGCGCGAGGCCGGCTACACCAATTACGTCACGGCTGAAATGATCCCGCATTATGAACATCATTCCGAACAGATCATCTTCAATACCTCGGCGGCGATGGATGCCATTCTGGGACGCAGAGAAGCGTATTAACTTTAAAAGGCAGTTTTATGAACGTGAAAAGGCAGTTTTATGAACGTGTACTTTAAAGGAGGCAGCACGATGCTGAAAATCGGATTGGTTGGCTTCGGTTTTATGGGCCGGATGCATTTTGACAATTATGTTCGTCTGGTGGCCGAAGGGGAGCCGATTGAACTTGCGGCCATTTGCGATCTGAGGATCGATGAGTTGAAGGACAGCAAAGCGAACGGCAACATGTCGACGGGGCAGGAGATTTATGATCTGTCTTCCTACCGGCTGTATGATCATGTGGAAAAAATGCTTGCCGCAGAGCAACTTGATATGATCGATCTGGCCGTTCCCACCTACCTGCATGCGGAGATGGCCTGCTCGCTTTTGGAACGCGGGTATCACGTATTTTGCGAAAAGCCGATGGCCCGCTATTCCGCCGATGCCCGCCAATTGGCCGAGACCGCCAAGAAGCACGGCCGCAAGCTGATGATCGGACAGTGCCTGCGTTTTTGGCCGGGTTACGAGTACCTGAAAGAAGTGATTGAGGATCAACGGTTTGGCCAGCCGACGGCCGGATATTTCTACCGCGGCTCGGGAGCGCCGAAAGATTGGTTTCTCACCGAACGGTTAAGCGGCGCGGCTCTGCTGGATATGCATATTCACGATGCTGATATGATCCAGTGGCTGTTTGGAGCCCCGGAGAAGGTGTCGGCCATCGGGCGCAATGTCATCCCGGGCAGCGGCTACGATATCGCGTCCACCCACTACGCCTACCCGGACGGCAAGGTGATCAACGCCCAAGTAGACTGGACGCTGGAGGGGGATTTCGGTTTTTACATGGGGTACCGGGTCAACTTTGAACGGGGGAACATCGTATTCGACGGCAGCTCCGTAACCGTAAATCCCAACGACCAGCCGGGCTTTAAGCCGGAACTGGCCGCGGATGACGGCTATTATCGGGAGTTGAAGCATTTCATCGGGGCGATTACCTACGATAAACCGATCGTCATTTGCACGCCGGAAAGCGCCGCCTCTTCGGTGGCGCTGGTCGAAGCGGAGGAGAAGTCGGCGAATGCTGGTGGGGCTTGGGTAAGTTTTAAGGCTTAACACGGCTCATCTTTCGGCGTTCGGTGGACCGCCGGACCTTGTATATCGGCCGGCCCAAGCAATAAAGAAAGCTTCCAGACCACTACTTAAGTGGAGGTGGAAGCTTTTTTTACCTGTTATTTGATTACCTGGTTTTGCGTCAAGTAACAAACAAGCAAGCTATTTAAGGAAAATCGTTGGCCGAAATTAGAACGGATCGGAGTGGATATTTTAACATGTTTTCTAGAAGAGCGATAAGCTTCCCTTGCTCGTTTTCGAACAGGGACTAGTATCGGTGGGTCGCCTAAGACAAGGCAAAATTGATCCGACTTATCTGGAGATCACAACCTGATTGATGTTCAAATACCAATATAGCTTCCTTTTTCCAACGCAGAGCAGTGGAGACGGATCAATAGTCGGTTGGATGTTTACGATGGTGCCACCAACTTCCCCCGGATGCGATCGACAATCAACCGAACGGTAGCAAAATTTTCGAATAGCAACTCTTCATCGCTGAACGTAATATCAAAGCACTCTTCCAGTTCAACGATCAATTCAACTGTTTTAATGGAATCGAGGCCCCATGCAATTAATTCTTCCGTTGCTGATAGATCTTCTGCCGGAACAGCAAGTACTTTACCCAGTTTGAATCGGATATTCTGTTCTAAGGAATCAGCGCTCATACAATCCCTCCCCCACGATGCTAATGCTTTGTTGCTTGCAGAAGTGCGTTTGACGAAATTTCGTTGGAGTTTCCCCGTAGTATCTTTTGAACAGGTCAGCGAACTGAGACGACGATACGTAACCAAGTCGGTTTGCAATGTCATTGATACTCCAGTTTGTATGCAACAGCCAGTCTTGCGCCTTTGACATCTTTAATTGCTGTAAATACTTGATCGGTGAGATCCGAAATACTTTGGAATAGGTGTTGCTTAAATAGACAGGATTACACCGGATGAGTTCGGCTAATGTTGGTAAAGTTAGCGGCAACATATAATGCTCCCTGATGTAGCGGTTGACAGTAAGCAGTCTTGGATCAATTCGGCCTTTAGGCGCTGCGGTTCTTGTTTCAGGCAAGTTGCCTGGCTTTGTAAGAAGGGAATGAAGTAACCGGTGACAACGTTGTCCGGTATCCATTAAGGTCGTTAACGTGCAATTGCCTTCCGTGAACAAAGGAGAAACGGCAGTAGCAATTTCCAGTGTTAAAGTGCTTTGACGACGAAAAATAGACGGTTCCCGCAGTTGATCCGGCGAAATAGCCTTCCATTCAAACACAAACCCGCGTATAGCCTCAGGAGAATGGCCGTGATTCGCCAGGAAAAAACGTTGGCCTATTACGATATCGCCTGACTGTAAACGCTCTCTTTTTTTTCGCCATTCAATAGCAATATCACCAATCGATTCGACAAACATGTAACGATTTGAATCGTCTTGCCATTGTGTTGCATTCTCGGGTGCAATGATCTCGTTTGTTTTAACCGAACAAATTTGTATCATTGTTATCACCAAACTATTTAAATTTAAAATTATTTTACATTAAGGAAATATTACCAATTAAAGAAAGAAGTTTCAACCTGAATTTTGAAAGTGTTATACTTCGAAAATAACAGATATTATCTAATTTAACATAAAAAAATTATTAATATAATCTGATGGTATATTGTAAAAAACAGGGTGGTTTAGGGTGTTAAAATACCGGTAACCCTTTCCAATGTGCAAAATAAGTATTAAAAAAGAAATGGAGGAGACGCTGTATGATAGCAGTAGTACCCCATGGTGATAAAAAAATGACCTGTCTAGAAGCGGAAGTGAGTTCGGTTCTAAAATGGATGAAACGCTCTCATGAAATGATGTTTCTTGATTCATGGGGAATTGACTATCAAGATAATGTAAAGGTGCGACTAGGAGAAAAAATCTCCTTAGGAAAAAGGGAAAATAGGTTTACTTACTTGGAACGTTTTCATGGAGTAAAAGTAACTTACGTTGAAGGTGCTTCATCAGATGAAATAAAGAAAGTGATCAGCAAAGGCACTCCTGTTACTGTTTTTGGAAATATGTATTGGATACCATGGGAGCATCCATACTATCTTAAACGTGATGCTCCGGGACATTCCTTCACCGTATTGGGGTATATCGAAAATGAAAATTCATTTGTTTGCATGGACTGCAACTTTTCTAACAGCTATCAAATCATAGGGGCAGATGATTTTAATCGATGTGTTCAGAATTATCTAACTTACTCAATTGTTGATGAAAATGCAGGAATTACTAATTGGCGTAAAGCCATAGCTTCTCATTTACAATTTCTTAAGGATAAGAATACCCTTAACCGAATAGATTGGTTTTGCGAGGACATTAAAGTTAGTCTGGATTTAAAGTATGAATTTGAAGATTATGAGGTCAACAGTTGCCCTATTTTTGTGAGATTAACTAAAGTTGCAAACGGAAGATTCCTTTTCTCAAGAGCACTTAACTTCATTAGTGAGAATTGTAACGATAGTGTTCCTGAGAAATATTCTTCAAAATTTAGCGCATTATCTGATGAATGGTTGATTTTGAGAGGCTATCTTTACAAAAGTTACTTGCAAAGCATCGATAATGAATTGGTGAAAATAGCTGCAGCTGAAAAGGTTGCAAGAATTGCCAATTCGGAAAAGATACTCTTAGAGCAACTTCTTAGTGAAACGATTCATTTGAAGTAGCCGGGAAAATCCAAAAAATCTGATTTTCTCTGTTGCGGAGAAACTTTACCAGTCACAGGCCGTCATTTTGAGCGTCTAGTTCCATCTGCTAAACGATTTGTCGTTTTACGCTGAAAGTGAAGAAGAACTTCAGGAAATTAGTCAAAATTAATTATAAAAATTTACAGAATACATTCAATTTTGCATATTTTATATATTTTTATTGCTCCGTATTTCAAAATAAACTAGAATTTTAAGAAATTACTAAATCTTCTTTAATCAGAGGGATGATAAATATATGACATAGAATTTGTACAGTCTGGTATCTAGATTGATGATAGCCCCGGCTATTTTGAAACCGTATGCAGAATATCAATAAAATTTTGGAAGCGATTACCTAACAGTATTCTGATTACGGCCTCTCACTTAGTGAATAACGCTTATGAATGAAGCGAAAGGAAGGGGGAGAAGACATTGAATCGAGAATATCCTGCAAGGTAGTTCGGGGTTAATGTTTACATGTGGTGGACGATTAATTTAAGTACTCTAAAATTAGACATACTTTCTTATAACAGAAAATACACGACATACGATTCTTATAGGTTAGATCACTGAATCCGTCTAATTTACTAGATTTACCGGAATCGAGGGGCTGAATTGAAAAGATTATGTGAGCTCTTAGAGAACTCGGCACAAGAATATCCGTATAAAACCGCTTTAATTACTGACGAAGGTTGGTTTACTTATAGTCAGTTATCCAAAGAAAGAGATTGCATCTCGGCTTATATGCAAGCTTGCGGCATTCGGGACGGAGACAGAATTATCTTGCTTCTATCACATTGCAGGTTCCTGATATCATCCATCTTTGCTGCATCGAAGGTGGGAGCAACCTATATCCTCTTGCATGAGAGCATAACCAAATATCAGTTAGAATATATCATCAAGGATTCGCAAGCCGCCTATCTGCTGACGACCGATGACTTTTATGTCGAATTGGAGCTAGCATCTGTTAAAGGGATCAAAGTCATTTTGGAGCGTACTGTAGCTGCGGATGAGCCGTGTCAAGACATTCAGAATGTGCAGGTTCAACAAGGAGGCTCCTCCAATGAAATTGCCTGTCTTCTATACACGTCAGGAAGCACGGGGCGTCCTAAAGCAGTTGTATGCCATCACGCCAACATATTGTTTGTATTAGAAAGCATTCTATCTTGTCTAAGGATTGATGGTAAAGATGTGATAGGTAATTTCCTACCTCTGTCTTTTGATTATGGGATGTATCAGGTTTTTCTGGCATTTCGTAAGGGCGCAACACTTGCTTTGGGTCAACGAGCTGATATTGGTCCAGTACTTATTCAAAAATTAAAACAATGGAGCATTACCGGATTGCCAATTGTGCCGAGTATGGGAGAAGCTCTAATAAAGTTAATGAAAAGACGAACGGTACATTTGCCCGCATTACGCTTTATCACTAATACCGGAGCCGCATTTCCGCAGATCTATCTGGAGGGACTGAGAAAATTTTTTCCAGATTGTCTTGTATATCTGATGTACGGGCTGACGGAATGTAAGCGGGTCTCCATACTTCAGCCAGAATATCTCAACACTAAACCTAATTCTGTAGGAACGCCTCTACCGGGAACACGATGCACGGTGGTAGATGAAAAAGGGTTGCCGCTTCCACCATACCAGGTCGGAGAGCTTGTTGTTCACGGTCCGCATGTTATGATGGGGTACCTGAACGATAAGCAGCGGACCGAGCAATTTTTCCGTGAAATGGGTTCGCTGGGCCGTAGTTTGTACACGGGAGATTACTTTTGGATGGACGATGAGGGTTTCTTATACTTTCATGCTCGCAAAGATGATATGTTCAAGCAGAACGGCTTTCGGATTAGCCCTACGGAGATAGAGTTGGCTGCTGTTGACATAGATGGTGTCGAACAAGCTGCACTTGTTCTTGTAGGAAACCCTAGAGTGCCGATTTTGGTTGCCAAATCGGTTCTTGATTCCGATCGCATTAACGAAGAATTAGGGAGGCGCCTCGAAGATTACAAGATGCCGAAGCACATCTATGTAACCAACAAGCTGCCGCTATCCGTGAATGGAAAAATAGACAAAAACAAGCTGTTGGATGATATCAAAAAGGAGTGAAGCGATTGGATTACGAGGACTTGAGGGCGAGGTATGGCAGTCCGTTTTATCTATACGACCTTAAAATTCTTCGCCATTCCTGCAGTATGCTGAGGCAGGCCTTGCCTAATCCGGCAATATTGTTCTACTCGCTGAAGGCAAATCCGCATCCTCTTCTTGTCCAAGAACTGCTAAATTTGGGGTGTTGGGCAGAGGTGTCCTCGCTTGGCGAACTGCATGTTGTTCTGGAAGCCGGCGGCGACAAGGCGGACATCCTGTATACCGGTCCTGGAAAAAGCAGAGCGGAACTACAGCGGGCGGTGGAAATGGGGGTTCGATGGTTTTCAGTAGAATCATTAACGGAACTAGAAAAATTGAGATCGGTAGCCATTGATGGCAACCCGCCGCTCCAAGCGATTATGCGAATCAACCCTGACCAGGAATATACGGGTGCCGGACTGGCCATGACAGGAACGCCTTCCCAATTCGGAACGGATGAACAGGCACTACTGAGAGAATTGAAAAAATTACACCTAAGTGAGAATGTACAGATTGCAGGTTTTCATATCTTTAACGGTACCAATACCGGAAATTTTGAGACGCTCTCGGATTCATTCCTGTCTTCTATTCAGGTTATGGCAAGACTGGCCAGGGAATGCGGGATTAAGCTCAAATTCGTGGATCTTGGTGGAGGGTTCGGGTATCCCTATGCCGTAGAAGGTTCACCCTCAAATTTTGGAGGACTCAAGGTCCGTTTGGAATCTGCATTGGATGATCTTATGCCAGGCTGGAGAAGCGAAGAACCCTCCATTGCGTTTGAATCGGGGCGTTACCTGGCTGCCGCAAGCGGAACGTTGGTCAGTACTGTTATGGATATCAAGGAGAGCAAGGGCAGTCGCTTTATCATTCTGGATAGCGGTATTCATCATCTGGGAGGCATGGCAGGATTGGGGAGAATCCCCAGGGTTCAGTACGATATTCTGCCAGTTTCCGAAATGCCGGCTGATCGGCATGAGCCCGCCAAAGTCGTAGGCCCTTTATGCACACCACTTGATTTCTTTAACAAAAGCGCTAGAATGCCAGCCCTGCGGCCCGGAGATCTAGTATACGTCCCAAATGTGGGAGCTTATGGTATTACTGCAAGTCTTTTGGGATTCCTGAGCAGGGAGATGCCGGTTGAAATTGTTGTGGATGGTGATGAAATCAAGCAGGTATCCCAACTTACCTTAAATCGAATTGAAAAATAAGTGGAAGGGAGGACGACACATGTCAAACGAACAAATTGAGCATGAAGTGGCGGCACTGGTGAAGCAAAAAATCAATCGCGATCTGGGAATGACGGAAGACCTGAAGAGTGCCGGTCTGGATTCGATGAAAGCCATCGACCTATTGCTCGAACTCGAAGAGAGGTTCGAGATGACCATTCCCGATGAGTACATGATTAATGATACGTTTGCCTCCATTAGTAACATCGTGACCATGATCTATACTTTGAAGAAGAACACTTAACCTAGCCCATGCCGATGCAAGGGAGGAGCTTATGGACGTACTTTTCATTTATAGCGGAAAAGGCGGAGTCGGAAAATCTACGTTCGCCGTGAACTTGGCTTATTCATTATCTGGAGTGAGCGTAGGGGTGTTCGACGCGGATTTCGAAGGACCAAGCATTCCGACCATGGTATCCGGGATCAAAGACGCTGACATGCACGCAGAAGGACTAAGCATCCATCCGGGTACTTATGCGGGAGTCAAAATTTCTTCGCTTGGACTTATCGAAAAAAAAAGAAATGGCATCTTTCTTCCTGGAAAATATTTAGAGGGTGCACTCCAGCAACTGCTGTTTAAAGCCGATTGGAATGTTGATGTCTTGATCGTCGATATGCCTCCGGGGACTTCGGAAATTCATAATCAACTGCTAAGTAGATTGAAGGGGAAATGTCTCCTGATTACGACTCCCCAGACCGTCAGTTATTCGGATACGCAAAAAGGCATCGATCTGCTGCGTAGCATGGAGGTTCCGTTACTCGGTATCGTTGAGAATATGGCCTTGTTCCAGTGTGAATGTTGCGGCCATGTTACTCCGATCTTTTCAGGAGATACGGAAGGAAAGCTAGCATCCCCGAATCGCCTGTATTTACTGGATAAATTCCCTATCATACCCGAGATTAGTGTAAAGGGAAACGACGGCATTCCATTTGTTTTCGCGTATCCGAACCATCCCGTCAGTGAACAAATGACCAGACTTGGGAGAAGATTGTTGCCATTGCTGCAGCAGAAGTTGGATACGTGGCAAGTATATTAGCTCGGTAGACTTATCGAAGGGGGGGGATGCGTTTGCTTAAGCCGCCGGATAATTATAGAGGCCTTATCCCGGAGGCGACATTAGCCAAAGCTCTGGAGCAGTATGGGATAACAGAATATATCACATACCCTTATCTGAATATAAACCAAACCGTCATCCCGGTGAACCGGATTTCGGAAACGTCCAGAAAAGCGCTTGTTGAAGACCGGGACGGGAGCCTCTATTTCCTTAAAGAAATTCCCTGGTACATTCAATCCGAACCGCATGCCGTGAGTATCATTCAGCTTCAGCATGAACTGACCAAAGCAGCAGTCAAGGTGCCAACCGTTCAGTTGACAACATCTGGGCAGTTAATAGCACGCGTGGATAACAGTAGGATGCTGTATCTTCAGGAGTACCTGTTGGACGGCACCATGTATGAGGGGAAGATGGAGCAGGCTCGCGCTGCCGGAGCGGAGTTGGGTAAATTTCGGGTGGGGGTTGAGACCTTTTATCGTTTTCATTCATCGGAGCTACCGCAACGATCTACCTATGCTTCAGCCAAGGATATGCTTGTACTTCTGCTGAGAAAGTTTATGGATCAGCGCAGCGCAATGAGCAAAGAGAATCAGGAAGGAATTCAGTATTTTATTCGAGTATGCAAGGAACTTGTGGACCAATGGGCCAACCAACACGATGAATGGTCGGCATCGGGGGAATCTATTGCGCATGGGGATTTAAACCCGATGAATTACATATTCTCGCACAGTGGCTCTGTGTTGGGATTAATTGATTTTGACAATGCATGCAAGACCGATCCCCTTGTAGACATCGCCGAAGGACTGCTTACTTTTTCAGGCATAACCTATCGAAGCGACAGTTCCCGTTTTGAAGACATGCGTGATCTGGCATTCTCTCCTTTCCAACAATTTCTTGAAGGATATGCAGAATATTGTCCCCTAATGCCTAGTGACATCGAAGTTCTGCCTTTGCTAGTGGGCACGGCATGCATCAGGCTGGCAAGTCTGGGGCTGATTCGGGGGGATTGGCCAATTTCCTCGGTTAGTCAGCATGCCGAGAACATTCTTAATGTGGCAGAGACGTCTCGGGAATATCTATATGAATTGAACAGGATGTTTTGATGTATGGGAGGTAAGCAGTGGATAAGAGAAAGCTTGGAAAGACGGATATGCACGTTGGCATCATGGGATTCGGTGGTTCGCAGATTGGTTTTGAACAAGCCTCTCCGGAAAATGTCAGCCAATTGCTGAACAACGCTTTGGATCATGGACTTAATGTTATTGATACGGCCGAATGTTATCAGAATAGCGAGGAGTTAATCGGACATGCCATCTCCGGTCGACGACAGGAATATTACCTGTTTACCAAATGCGGCCATTCGAATGATGATTCGTTTCACGATTGGGACCCGGAGTGGCTGGAACTTAGCGTGGATCGGAGTCTGAAACGGCTCGACACGGATTACATCGATGTGTTGCAATTGCACGGATGCTCCAAGGAGATATTACAACGAGGTGAAGTGATTCAGGCGCTCCAAAGAATGCAAGTGAAGGGCAAGGTCAGATATCTGGGCTACAGCGGTGACGGGAATCACGCGAAATTTGCCATTGGCATGAAGTGTTTTGATACATTGCAGGTAACCGCCAATATTGTCGATCAATCGGCGATAAAGGAATTAATTCCCTTGGCGCGACAACAGCAGCTTGGTGTAATGGTGAAGCGTCCGCTCGCCAATGCCGCCTGGGTCAACGCACAGGAGCATGTCAAGCGTTTCGAGCGCCAGTTAGCCATGTGGAAAAAAATGGGAAGTAGTAAGGGGACTCTTCTCAAGCCAGCCAAGGTCACTTATTGGGAGCGTTTGCGTGAGTTAGACATCCCCTTTCGCGATGATCATGCCCTGATGCTGGAATACTCGTTGAGATTTGCTTTATCTATTCCAGGAGTTCACACAGTTCTGGTCGGCACTACGAAGCCAGAGCGTTGGCTTGACAACATGGAACTGGCAAGCAAAGGAGTCCTTCCATCAGAATTATATGAAAACATTCGTAATATCTGGAGGATGCAGGCTGATAAGGAGTGGGAAGCTGTTCCTTAAACAAAAGAGCAAAGAAAGGTGAGTGCCCATCCATGATGAGCCTTAAAGAACGCTTCATTAACGAGGGTTATGTTGTTGTACAGGGAGTCTTCACGATCCATGAACTCGACCGGTTGAAGGATGCCATGGAGAAGGTCATTGTCAAGGTGAAAAGGGAGCCTTTGCGGTATATAACCCGTTATACCAAGAAGCAGGAGGATGATTACGACACCTGGGGCGTGAATAATATCCTTAAACCGGACTTGTATGAACCGGCTTTTGGAGACGTTTTTGGTAATGAGCGTTTGATGAGCATTCTCAGGGGAATTTTAGGGGATGAACTACGGTTCTGGGGGGCGCATGCGCTGTGGTCACCAGATAAAGTAAACTACCAGTTGCGCTGGCATCGCGATTACGGGGATAACGAGTACTACCATCCCGGAGGCATTCCCAATCATGTTCAGTTTAATATTCCGCTTTACACGGACTCCTGTTTTATCGCGATTCCGGGATCGCACAGGCGAGCGCTAACTATTCAGGAGAGGGAGGAAGTGAATAACAACCATGCGCATCCGCTACCGAGTGAATCTCAAGTATCCTGCTTGCCAGGGGACGTTTTATTCATGAATGCCCATACCCTGCATCGCGGGGCCTGTAATTCGCAGGATCATAGAAGGACACTGCATTACAGCGTACAGGGGAAAGATGAAATGTATGGAGGGCATACGTCTTATCCAGAAATGAAGGAGGCGGAATATCTTCAACGTATGCATCCCGTGGTCCGGGAATTGATGACCAATTTAGTACAATGGGATGAGTCCCATCCACTGTCGCCGGTTGAGATGCTCCGTAAGGTAAGGAGCAAGAAAGAAAGGGAAAATTATATCGCGGGACAACTTTAATGAAATCATCCGGATTCAAGAAAAGGTTGAGCAATTCATAGTTAATTTATTAGGAAAAGACAAGCATTATTTAAAATTGAGGAGAGGTTATCTCATGTTAGGACCATATTATACAAAGAAAGACAATCAACTGGGGTATCGGGGGAATAATGTTTTTGAACCCTTGGATAATGTGCAGGCGGGTCGGTATACGTTAGCTGAAGCTGAGAGCCGGGTAGCCAGCTTTAGCCAACAGAACTATTGGGGCGCCATTGCCAGAATCAATCATCAGATCAATATGTCATGCAACCTGTTTTTTGGGGAAATGAACGCACTATATACACTCCTGCCTTTAACCACTCGGATGATCTCTTCGCCAGGCGCGGTGTATGGACGGGAAGCCATAAGTTATACAACAGATGTATGTCCCATTTCCCTGGAATGGTTCGACTTGCCGAGCAAGGCATTCCTATCCGAATCGTCGCAGATTTATCTGGAATTGTCTGTGCTTCAGAATAAGGTGGATCATGTCTACTCCATCTACAACTCGTTCCGTAAAGAGAATGTGGATTCGTCCCATTTGTCCGAGTTTCATCATATTGAATACGAAGGAGCGGTTGACCAAGATACCAACAAGAATATTATTACCCGCTTGTTATTCAGAATCATACAGGATTTACTAAGGTATAATGAAGCCGACCTAAGCGTATTTCTGTCTGAAGATCGCTTGGTGATGCTGGAGGAGATCAGCCAGCGCAAGAAAATAACCGAGCTAACCTTTGAAGAGGCTCTGAAAGCCTTATATGAAGACACCAAGGATGAAGTCTACAATAACTTTACGCTGGAATACTTCGGTTCCTGGGAGGAAGTCCGCCTCACCGAAATATATGGAGGTTTCCTGGCGATTAGCGAGTTCCCTTTACTTGAGGTGCCATTCTATCATGCCGAGCTTAGAGGTAGGGATAGACGGGTTGCGAACAATACCGACTTTATCTGGCCCGGATATCGGGAGACTATTGGAAGTGGGCAGCGTGTCGGAACCATTGAACAACTGAAAGAAAAAGCCGTGATATTCAACCTACCGGAGGAGGACTACCAGTGCTATCTTCAGTCCAGAACCTTGGATAACTATAGGGAAACATCAGGCTTTGGTATTGGTTGGGAGAGGCTAATCCACGGCCTGCTTGAAATGCCTTATATTTGGAGTGCTGTTCAGTTTCCGAGAACTAACGTAACACTAAAACCGTAAGGCGGGATTCTATTGTTAATGAATAGTTGGGAAAGTCTTCGGGAGAGGTTGCACGAATTGGCAGAGTACGCCGCTGAATACTCGGTTTTTTATAAGGAAAGACTGTCGGGAATTACGACTTCCAATTGGAGCCGGGAGAGATTCGAACAGATTCCAAAATTGGAGAAAGGAGAAATCATTGGCAGGGAGGAATTACTTCTCACCGATTCCACGGCCAAGTTATATGCCGAATTTACCAGTGGCTCCACGGGCCAGCCGCTCAAATGTTATAAATCAAATCAGGAAAAATGGCAAAAGGCAAGGCTTTTATGGCGAATTCGCGGGAACAAAGGGGGAATCGGTCCCAAGGACCCGTACGCGATGTTCTATGCCTTCAATGAGGACGATTTAACGACCGATACAGTGTCTGTATATCAGCAAGTAATGTATATGTCCATGCTCGATATGTCCTCAAAGCGATTGGACACCTATTATGAAGCGTTACTTGAATATCGCCCCCAGTGGTTGCTTTCGGTATCTACGGCACTTTATTTGTTCGCGAATCATCTATTAGAGCGCAATTTCGATCGAACAATGCTTCCACTCAAGTATATTGAGATTAATGGAGAAATGCTATTTGATTATCAACGACAGGCCATTGAAAAGGCATTCGGTCCCATCGTTTACAACCATTACGGTTCGCGCGAATTTTGGTGCATTGCGATGAGCTGTAGAAACGGAAATCTTCATCTATCAAGTGATCAGATGTACGTTGAGATTCTAAATGCCGACAGTGATGGATACGGGAACGTGGTAATTACCGATTTGACCAACAAAACCTGGCCCCTGATCCGTTATGACACTGGAGATATTGGAAGGTTGCCTGGCATCAGATGTACATGCGGTTCAGCGCATCCCGTTATCGAAGTGACCGGCGGCAGAGCGACGCAATATATCCGGTCAGGCAGTTGGATATCCAGTCCGATTCTCTTCCACTACGCGGTAACGAAGGTCAATCGATTGCATCCAGACGCCATTCGTCAATTTCGTGTCACGCAAGAGGAGGAGAAAAGTTTCCTGTTCCATCTTGTACCGGGTACAGGGTTTCAAGAAGCGGCGGAGCTCCTTCTAAAGCAGGAATTGAGGAATAAAATTCCGGATGACGTGGACCTGACGGTCGACCATCAAGACAGGCTGAACACGGAAGGGCCCAAATTTGATTATTTCATTCCGTATCGTAAGGCTCATTCATAGAGTTGTAAGATTTTTGTAAAATTATTCTAAATCTGAGGGTGAACGTATGTCGCATTATGAGACGGTGTGCAGGCTCGTTAAGGAAGAACTTGCCGATCGGGTTGAGGAGGACTATGTTTTTTCGGGAAAAGAGAACTTAATCACCGATCTGCAATTTGACTCCATTATGATTCTTCAGTTGGTCATCAAGCTCGAGGATGAGTTTCGGATCACGATAGAGGATTATGAGCTTGCACCGCAATTGTTTGAAAATGTTGAAGTATTGACGGCCTTTGTTGATGCCAAGACTGCGTAAAGGATGAATATCCGTGCACATTTCTCTTCAAGGACTTCGATTACTTCTGATTGGAGGTTCGGGAACATTGGGTAGGTGCCTTCTTGAGAAGATGCTGCAAGAAGGTGCGATAGTCGCTGCCACATATAACCGTACCCCGATCCGCATCAGGAAAGATCAATCCGGTTGGCGTGATCGTCTTTATGCTGGTCATCTGGATGTAACGAATGCCAATCATTTGGATGAGACCCTCCAAACACTGCTTGATCGTTTGGGGTGGGTAGATGGGCTTGTATACAATGCTGGAATTATTAACGATTCGGGTTTTCAAGATATGACATATGCTCAATGGAAAGAGGTTTTGCATGTCAACCTGGATGGGGCGTTTCTGGTATCCCAGAAGGTCAGCCAAAGAATGAAGGAACGGGGCAGAGGCAAAATTATTCATGTCTCCTCCTATCGCGGCATTGTAGGTAGTTCACAGCAAAGTAATTATGCGGCCTCCAAGGCCGGACTTAATGCCTTAACCAAATCAATGGCCCGAGAATTGGGCGTTTACGGTATTGCTGTCAATGCCGTTTGCCCTGGATTCATGCTGACAAATCTGAATCGGGATCATGAGGCAAAGCATCGAAAGGCTCTGGATGAGAGCCTGTTGTCCCGGATTTCCACAACAGATGAGACTGCAAATTTCATCCTTTACCTGTTATCAGATAGCATTGCCAATGTTAGCGGACAAATCTTTCAAATTGATAGCAGAGGGTAGAACCGTTAAGGAGGCGATTCTTATTAAGGAGTTGGAACCAGGGTGCATCGGGGACCTGCTACTGCATCAGGCTGAACGGAATCCAGATAGGGTTGCCGTAACATTCGGCGAAGAGAAATGGACCTATAAGCAGCTCTTGTCCCGAACTGTCACCCTGCAGTTGCAAATTGAACCATTCGTCAGGAAGGGCGATATTGCAATATTGTGCCTACCCAATTCCGCTGCATACATACAGGCTTACTTCGCAGTTACATTACTTGGGGCAATTGTCATGCCATTTTATTACGGAAGTTCCCGGGCTGAGCTTGTCCGAGCTTGTCGTGTGGTTGATGCCCGCCTTTGCATTACTACAGCGGAGATGAGGGTGAAGCTAAGGGAGTTAGCTGAGCAGACGGATCAGGCCTTGAATGCCTCTCCGGCCGTACAGATTCTATGCATGGAGGACTTGCAGAATGTGGAGACGGAGGCGAAGCCGATATACAGGTCTTGTCTTTTCGATGAGGTTGCCCTTATGCTGCAAACCTCTGGAACGACTGGCAATCCTAAGATCGTGCAGCTTACTCACCGCAATCTGATCACCAACGTCAAAGCGCACTGCCACTCCCTGAACCTGACAGAAAAGGATAAAGTGCTGATTACATTGCCTATGCCCTTTGGGTACTGCAATACATCCCAGTTCCTAACCCACATGTATCTGGGCAGCGAGATAGTGATTATGCCTGAACTATTCCTGCCCTCCTCTTTCCTGAGAACGATTCAGGAGCAGCAGATTACCGTCGTGACGGCTGTTCCAACGATGCTGCAGGCAGTGAGCCTGTTAAAATCGGAATATAAACAGTTGCCTGCCTTACGTTATATCTGTTTTGGGGGAGGGCAGGTAGCCCCCAAAGTGCTGGAAGCGGTAAGAGATAAGCTCCCACCGAATGTGCAAATGGTCCAGACCTATGGCCAGACGGAGGCAGGACCGCGGATTACGACCCGGATCATCCCGAAAGAATACCATCCTTCCAATGTCGGAAAACCGATCAGAGGAGTGGAGATCTGCATAAGAGATGAGCATGGTAACACCTTGGGGTTTCTGGAACCAGGGGAGGTATGGGTAAGCAGTCTCAGCGTAATGAAAGGGTATTACCGTAATCAAGCTGAGACCGATGTAACATTGGTAAATGGCTGGCTCCGGACCGGGGATCGAGGATACGTAGACGAAGAGAACAATCTATGGATCCTGGGGAGAAGCAAATTGCTGATCAAATCCGGGGGAAAGCAGGTTCATCCAGAGGAAATTGAGCAGTTAATCTTGAACCATTTTCCAGTGGACCAGGTCGTTGTCAAAGCAGAGGCGGATCAATGGCTTGGGGAAGTGCCAGTGGCATTCATTGTTCTTGGGGAAAAGGGTACCGGAATTGAAGTTAATGACATCCTTCGTCTGTGTCGCTCTCGGTTGTCTGCTTTTAAGGTCCCAAAGAGAGTAGAGATTGTTCAGACGCTGCCCAGGACCCCTACTGGAAAAATCCAAAGATCATAAGGAAAGGAGGGACGCTTCTGTATACTTATCGATACGGCCCCATTCATGTACAGGTGAACTTTCCGTCTCAGCTTCATGCCTTGGAAGAGCGAACCCGACAATGGTATTCGCACGTCATTGTTGATTCTCCACCAGTTGATGTGCATCATCAATGTAGCATCAAGCTGTGGGATACGAGTCCTCTGCTCAGTAATCCAGCTAATGATCAGGTTCGTTGGAGCGATAGCCATGTACTAATCCGCTCTAAACTGCAATTTAATTATGAAATAGAGTGGGATTCCTGTTGGAACAGCATGCTGAAATTCATTCAGCGAGCCGGATATGACGAATATGAAGATCGGTCATGGGAGTTCTCCCAGAGAATATCTCTATTTCCCAAGTTCATCCAAATGGATGCTTTTCTCCTTCATTCGGTATGCGTTGTGGGCGAACATGGGAGGGCGATTGTCTTTCTGGGGCAAAGCGGCGCCGGAAAATCCACAATAGCTCAGAAAGCGATTAAATCTGGATATTCTGTCATTACCGATGATACAGCATTGATGATGTTTTATTCGGGAGAATTAGTAGTTCATTCCACCCCCTACATCTCTAGGTCAGGACTAATTGGGGGATGCGGAAGCTGGCCGGTGGATGCCTTTGTTTTACTGGAGAAGGATGCCTTTAATGCCGTCATGCCGGCAAGCAAAGAAGCTTTTGTGCAATCTTTGCAGGAGCGTATATTTGAAACTCAGTATCTATGCCATATTTTTTCGTTCACCAGCGGAGGGTTGGGGGGCACACTAGCCAAACGGCTGCTAGGTTACACGCGTAAAATTACGAGGCGGTACAAGGCTTATCATCTCCAGTTTAATCTCAATTTAAATTTGGAAGAAGTGATGAGTGATTTCCTGCCTGGGGAGGGTTATCATGTACGTTAACGTGCGGGCCATAATCGAGAGACGAATCCAAGGGGAACTTCATCTGTATTTGCAGGTCCGGAATAAGCCTGACCAGCCGAAGGCATTGGAATTGCCCGGGGGTCAGCTGGAGGAGTATGAATCGATGATTGAAGGGTTGAAGCGGGAGGTTCGAGAAGAGACAGGTCTTAAATTGGTTCGGATCGAAGGGATGGATACTTATGTAGAAGTGGAGTCGAGGACTGGGAGAGTGGAGGCGATTCGCCCATTCGCCGTCTATCAAACCTTAGCGGGTCCCATCGATTCGATGGGGGTTTATTTCCGATGCGAAGCGGAGGGAATGCCATTACGTACCGGGGATGAGACTCTTGATGGCCAGTGGATGCCCATCCATGCATTAAGGCAGTTAGCTGAGAAGGAGCCGGAGGCATTCAGTTGGATCGATGCAGTGGGCATCCGTTTGTATTTTCAATCAGATTGCCATGGAATATGAGGAAAGGGGGAATAAGATGACTACGACGAAACACGACACGATCGATTACTTTAAGCATAAGGCGGACAAGTATGATTTGGTAGAGGAGCAGGCGTATTGGCAGCTCTCGGACCGATTATTATGGAACGTGTTCAAGAAGCAGGTGCTGGAACGCTTACCGAAAGGCTTTACCTTTTTCGATGCCGGTGGAGGTACAGGAAGATGGTCATTTAAAGTGCTTCAGGAATTTCCCGATAGCCGTGGATATACGTATGATCTGTCAGAAGACATGCTGAGACAGGCCCGCCTCAAACGGGAGTCGAATGGACTCCAGGACAGATGGTCCATCAAACAGGGAGACTTGCATGCAATTGAAGGCGTGCAGCCAGCATCGGTCGATGTGTGCTTCAACTTCCACAACGTATTGGGATTCGTGGATGAGCCGCTCAAGGTTTTAGAGGAAATAGTAACATTGCTTAGACCGGAGGGGTATCTGGTTTCTTTTACCCCGAATCTGTACCATGCCCTGTATTTTAACATTTCTCTCGGGAGAATCGAAGAGGCTCGAAAGCTCACGAAAGGAAAAGGTCGCTTTACGCTGGAAATGCCCGATATTCATATGTTTACCCCGAACCAGCTTCAGAGATATTACGACAAGTGTGGATTGAGAGTCCAGAGCCTGAAAGGATTTCCAGCATTCATCTATCCTGGCTTTTTGGAGACGCAGATTGAGGGGAACACCCAAACATTGAGCGAAATATTGCTTGATCCGCTCACATTCGAGCAAATTTTGGAGATTGAATCAATATTCCTTGATAAGGAAGAATTGGCGCCTCGTGGTAATAACATTTTTATCGTAGGACAAAAGTAAATCTTCTCTAAGCGAAAGGAGTATGTCCTCGATGACGTTGGATTCTCGTACTGATGAGGAGAGGTTCGTGCTGTTATGCTCAAAAGCCGCATTGCACGATGCAGAGATTGCCGATTTCAATCGATTAATGACCACACATATGGATTGGAGCCGAGTGTTTGGATTACTGCATACCCATGGTGTCATGGGAACAGCATGGCTTAATATCGCGCATTATTATTTGGTGGACGGAACGGAGAAGGGTATCTATGGAAAGTTCATCAGTTCCGTGAAACAAATGTACCATATGCAGAAAATTAGAGGCGAACAGCAGTGTCAGCTAACCTTGGATATCTGCCAAGAACTCGATAGGCAAGGCGTTGAATACAGCCTGCTAAAGGGGATTGTGCTCTCGCAAGTAGCATACGGCGATCTGGGAAGCAGGGACTTCAAGGATAATGACATACTAATTCATTCCAGTCAAATCGATGAAGCGGTGAAAATCATGAAAGAGAAGGGTTACATACAGGGAGTGATCAACCACAAAACCCATTGCGTGACACCGCTTTCCCGCAGGGAGATTATGATCCGGTCAATGACCTCCCATGAAGTGATTCCTTTAATTAAAGTCGTGGAGGGTAGCCCATTCTTGGAATATCACGCGCTGGATTTGCAGTTCTCGCTTGATCTGATGACCAGTCGCAGAACCGATGCCGCCGTGAAGCAGATGTTGGAGAGAAGCCAGAACATCGATGTTGCAGGACAGAAGGTCCGTACTCTGGAATGGGAGGACTTGTTGCTGTTTATGCTAATTCATCTATCCAGGGAGGCGACGAGCGAACTGGATGTCATGGCATACAAAGATGTTCTTCTCTATAAGTTCATGGACGTTCATCGTTTTCTGAATAGCCCCTGCGTATTCGTGCATTGGGACAAGTTTCTTCAGAGAGTCCAGGAACTGAACTTTCGCAAAGAAGTGTTCTATGCTCTATATTACACGCGCGTTTTATATGGTGAAGCTGGTCCGGATGGCACGCTGGAAGCACTAAATATCAAAAATCATGAATTTATGAATGAGGTCTACCATTATAATAGTGATGAGATTGCCATACGCTGGGAGGTATCCTTGTTGGAACGGCTATTTGACATGAATCGGCCTTCTAAGGTTGTCCTTAACAAATGAAATTCGTAAGCATGGCCTGAGGCCATGCTTACCAAATCCAGTAAGCGAAAGGACTTTGATATGCGTTATTCCTACCAGTCAAATGATTCTGTCTTTGCAAAAAAGCTATCGGAAGCAAGGAAGGCAGCCGAACGATTTGCTGAACGAGCGAGTGTCGTAGATCGGAACGGTACGTTTCCCGTAGAAAATGTTTCCGAATTGAAGGCTAGAAAGCTGATGTCGGCATCTCTCCCCAATATATCAGACGAGAGACAGCCCTCACTGCGTTCCCTTGCCTCCATGGCCCAGGTTCTGTCCAGCGGCTGTCTGTCGACGGGAATGATCTGGGCCATGCATGTTCAGCAGGTCGAGGTGCTGATTCGGCAGGGGCGGAATGAATTTTTGCTCCACCTGTTGTCGAAACTGGCCGAAGAACAGCCATTGATAGCTTCTGTCACCACCGAAAAGAAAAAGGGGGGGCACTTACTAACGTCCCATAGTCCATTATTCCATGAGGGCGGTGAGCTTTATATTGACCGTCATGCGCCAATTGTGACCGGAGGTGAATATGCGGACTGGTTTCTAATCACGATGAAAGAGTCAGAGTTTAGCTCCAGCACTGATGTCAAACTGGTCCTTGCCGAACGTAGCCAACTTGAATTTGAAAACGTTTCGGAATGGGAAGCCATGGGAATGCGAGGGACAGGGAGCATTGGCATGAGAATTCGGGGAAAGATTGGGAGAGAGCAGATGATCGGTGTCGCAACGAATTTTAAACAATTGGCTGTGCAAGTGTTAATTCCTATCGGTCATATCCTTTGGTCTGCTTGTTGGCTAGGTGCAGCAAAAGGGGTGTACGAGAGGTTGATACAATTGATCCGGGACCCCCGGAACCGCTCCCGGTTCAACCTCCAATCCGACCTGCTTTATGCAAGGATAGCCCGAATTCGGCTACAGTTGGACACGGTGGACATCTACTTGGGTGAGATGATGAAACGTTACGAGAAAAATTGTAATAACGGGCAGTTGGAGCAATTGGAAGAGCCGCGCTTCAACATTCATATCAACAACCTTAAAATCATAGCCTCCGAGACGCTCTTCAAAGCAACGGATGATATGATTGAGGTAGCAGGCCTAACCTACGGTTTCATAACAAATGATCGGTTGCCTTTGGAACGGGCGTTCAGGGATCTTCGTTCCGCGAGCCTGATGTATCATAATGATCGACTGCTGCTGGCTAACGGCAGGCTGAATCTAATCGACAATAGGTTGCTGCCTTGATGGGTCAACCAGGTATGAAGGTGACATATGAAGGAAAGAGTCTCTGCAGTGTTGCAGTCAGGACGGGCGGCACAACATAAGGATTCGTTGTATCACACTTATCGATGGGTCTTGTCTTACGTTCGCAAGTATTATGTCATGTTTCTAATTCTGGTGTGTTGTGGTCTTGGGGTCACGCTGATTCAAATTTCGATTCCTAAAGGTGTCCAGTATTTCATAGATGTCATCGTTCCATTGGGGGATCAAGTCAGGTTCCGCTGGCTTATTATATTCTTGGTGGCCGGCATGTTTATCATGTTCGGTCTGATGGCATTGCAGAATCTTCTGCAGCGATCAATTCAGGAGAAAGCCGCACGAGATATACAATACGATATCTTCAAGCATATGAGAGAAATGGGTATTCCTTATTTCGAACAACGGCCGATAGGAGAAAGCTTATCTTTCATGAATACAGAGGTCAGCGTGCTTCAGGATTTTTACCGTTTCTTGCTTCCGCATACGATTCAAAATATTGTTGTGTCTATCGTTTCCATAGTGGTGATGTGTGCCATCAGTGTTCCGTTAACACTGATTATCGTTCCGTGTATGTTTCTTTATTATCTTGTCGGGCCTTCGATTGAAAAAAAAGCGACGGTCCTGGCCAAGGAGAATACGCAACAACGCATATCCTATAATCAAAAGGTATACGAAAGTGTGTCGGCCCTAACTGAGTTGCGCGCCCATGGTGCCGAAGCATGGGACCGGAAGAGACTTATGGAACACTTGCAGTTGTTTCTGGACGGAAGGGTTCGCATGTTATGGATGGCCTTCTGGAGAGGGTCGATACGCCGGATGTCCTACTACATCGGTGGCATTGCCGTCATCCTGTACGGAATACATCTGGTCAAGGAACAGGCTTTGAGCGTGGGGGAAATGTCTGCTTATTTGCTCTACTATTTTCAAGTCATGCAGACTCTGACCCTGGTAATTACTGTAATTACGGAGCAAAGGGTGCTTATGCATCAAGCTGCCAGAATCCACCGTTTCATTCAAACCGAACCTCAAGTGGTTGAGGCTGCTGAACTGGTCACCTTAAGCGAGTTGAAGGGAGAAATACGTTTCAGTCATGTCGCGTACCGCTATGATAACGGGCCAGAGGTACTATTGGATTTTGATTTGATGATTAAGCCTGGACAAAGGTTAGCCATCGTGGGACCCAGTGGACATGGGAAATCCACCGTGTTAAAACTGATGCTCCGATTTTACGACCCTCTGCAGGGCGAGATTCTGTTGGATGGAGTGCCCATTCAGAAGTTGTCTTTTTCTCAACTACGAGAGAATATAGGCTATGTATCTCAGGAAACGTTCCTTTTTGGTGACACGATACGAAACAACATCTTGTTCGGAAATCCGGAAGCGAAGGAAGAAGACATGCTGGTGGCTGCCAAGGCCGCATGTGCTCATGAATTCATATGCACTCTGCCCGAAGGATACGATACGCTGCTTGGTGAAAGGGGAGTTAACTTGTCCGGGGGACAGAAGCAGCGCATATCTATTGCTCGCATGTTCATCAAGAAACCTTCCGTCGTTCTGCTTGATGAAGCGACCTCGGCTTTGGATACGGCTAGCGAAAAAGAAGTACAGGCAGCGCTGGATCATCTGCTGGTCGGAAGAACTACCATTACCGTTGCCCATCGATTATCCACGATTAGGGACTATGATCTCATTGTAGTGCTTGAACAAGGGCGGATCCGCGAGATGGGAAGCCACGATGAATTGATGAGCCGGCAAGGGGCCTATTATCATCTAATTACGGGAGAACAGGGGTGAACCATGTTGATGAAACAGAATATCGGATTTCTAAGAAAATATCTGATGTTGAACCCCTGGTTACTGCTCTTTTCAATTATATTGATGATTCTGGAGTCCCTGTCTTTCTTGTCAATCATCAGCTTACAGCAACGCCTTATCGACGAAATTCTCCTGTCGGGCCATTATGAGAAGGTAACGGGCATCACGCTTCTTTTTGTGGCGGCATTCATTGTTTACGCTGTTTTGTTCACATATGGCCCACACATGATGCATAGGAACCATTCGGCCATTCAAGCTCGGCTTGCTGACGACTTTATGTCCTATGTGTACAGGATTCCGGTGCAGCATCTCCAAAAAGAACGGACAGCTACATATGTGCACTATGTTACTCAGGATCTGGATAGGGTAGCCTACATGGCTGGAAATCAGTTTCCAAAGGTTGTCCAACAGCTCTTCTCCGTTATTTTTTTGGCTGTGGTCATTGGCATGGCGAGCCCGATAATGTTGGCGACCTGTTTTTTTTTGGGGACCGTGTACATTGGCTTGGGAAGGTTCTTCTCCGTCAAGCTGAAGAAGGCCGCCGGGGAAGTCCAGCAAGCCAAATCGCGCATGCTAGTTCATATTGAACAAGGAATATCGTCTACCCGAGAAGTGCTTGCTTACCATAGGCTGGCTTGGGAAAAAGATAGATATGACAGATTCTTTAAAGATTACTATGAAAGAGTGATGCATGAAGGCAAACTCGTTAATTTAAAAATGATTTTCAGCGAACCTCTCAATTGGGGCGTACGGGTACTTATTGTGGGATACGGAGGGCTGCTGGTTCTGCAAGGAAAGCTGTCAATTGGTATGTTCGTTGTTTTATTCCAGTTCGGATTTCAGTTTATCCAATATCTTCAAGATCTGTTCAACTTGATAATGGATGGATCGGCAAGTACTTCCAGTCTGGAAAGGCTTCGTAATGTGATGGAAGGAGAACAGTACGAAGAAGGAAACGAGCCTGTTCCGTTTCCTCTGCAGCACATTTCCTTCAAAAATGTCGACTTCCGCTACCATCCAGGAGATAATCAAGTTCTGAAAAATCTTAGCTTTGAGCTTCCCGTTGGAAGGAAAATTGCCATTGTCGGTACTAGCGGATCAGGGAAGTCAAGCATTGCCCAGCTCTTGATTCATAACTTCGTGCCCGAGGTCGGCAGCATAGAAGTGAATGGAAGATCTCTTAACCAGGTGCGTCGGACCGATTGGACCCGCATAATAGGAATTGTGTTCCAGGAACCGTATCTGTTTCCAGATACGATACGAAATAACCTGCTGCTGGGATTGGGCGAGCAAGGGAACGCAAATATGCGCGAAGCCTGCGAGGCAGCGCAAATTGATGAGTACATTATGAGTCTGCCGGATGGATACGATACGGTCATCGGTGAACGGGGGGTTACACTTTCGGGCGGGGAACGCCAGCGCCTCTCTATCGCGAGAGCATTGATTCAGAACAAGGAGATCCTGATTCTGGATGAAGCGACTTCAGCATTGGATATGACAACGGAGAGAAAGCTCCAGTATGCCGTTGATCGCCTTCGTGACGGTAAAACAACGATTGTTATTGCCCATCGCCTGTCTACGATTCAGAATGCGGATATGATTTTAGTCATGCATAAAGGGGAGATGGTTGAATGGGGGACACACAAACAATTAATGGATGATGGAAAAATATACCGGAAACTTGTCAGCCGCCAGGAGATGAACGGGGAAGGCCGGCAATCTGACATTCTCCTGAATTGACGTCCACTGGGTCTGCAGGGAAGCTAGTGGAAGGTTGTTACGCCAACTCCTGTCGGCTAATTCCAAGTGTTTCTTTCTTAAAGTGATGCAGGGCATCCAATCAGCTTCAGGATTATGGCTATTTCTTTTTCGATGCGAAATGGCTAGGAGATAAGTACGCAATGTAATTTTGAAATATTAGACTAGTTACATTTTATGAGGAGGAAGCTGTCAATGATACGCTATCCTTTTTTGCATAAAGGGACAACTATTGGCGTCACTGCACCTTCATCAGGCGTTAAGGGGCCTTTTCACGAAATGGTAAAGCAGGCGAGCGACCGTTTAAAGGAGAAGGGCTATCTGGTGGTTTGTGGGGAGACAATATGGACTCAAAAGAAAGCAAAGTCGGCACCGGCTACCATAAGGGCTGCGGAACTCAACGCACTGTTGCAGAACGAGGAGATCGGTCTGATCTTACCACCATGGGGTGGAGATCTGTTGATCGAAATTGTGGATCGGATCGAATACAAACTTATTCAGCCCAAATGGATTCTAGGCTACTCAGATACAAGCATGCTGTTGCTGGCTGTTACGCTCTCCACCGGAATAGCCACAGCGCACGGCACTAATTTGATTGATATAAGAGGGGAGTATGCGGACGAGACAACGGCGATGTGGGAAACTGTGCTTGCGACGCGGTCCGGAGAAACCGTTCAACAGTTTTCATCAAAGCTGTATCAGAAGGCATGGGATCACGAACATCCTTCGCCCTGTGTTTTCCATCTAACGGAGCCGACCGTATGGCAGACGACATCAGGCAACGATGCCCGCATTCGAGGACGCCTACTCGGCGGTTGCATTGATGTTATCCGGCATTTAATTGGGACACCGTACGGCGATGTGAGGACATTCCATCATCAGTTCATTCATTGTGAGCCGATCATCTGGTATCTGGAAAATTGCGAATTGAGCGTAACCGACCTTCGCCGTTCGCTTATTCAAATGAGACTGGCAGGTTGGTTTGACCATTGTAGCGGGATTCTATTTGGCCGAAGCGATGTGAACAAGCCCATTGACGGCTATGTAGCATTAGATGTGTACCGGGAGCTTGCTGAGGAGCTGGGCGTACCGACTGTTTATGATATCGACTGTGGGCATGTTCCGCCGCAGATGACGTTCGTCAACGGTGCACTGGCGGAAATCGAAGTAACAAACGGCAAGGCCTCAGTGATGCAGTTTTTCGAGCCGTAAGTCAATAATATGAGTTTCTAAACTATGGGTGTTAATAGGAATGGTATGGAACTTTATGGAGTGAAGATGACGAGATTGTTATCTGAACACGAATTGAATTTTATGGCAAACTTCGTGTCGTTTGAAAAAAAAGAAAAGTTGGCGAAGTTTAAAAGCAAAAAAGACTTTCAACGTTCCTTGTTTGCTGATTTGCTTGTTCGTGCCTTACTTATCAAGAGAATCGGAATAATGAACAGCAAGCTTCAATTCAGTATAAATGATTATGGCAAACCTTTACTTAGAAATTCAAAAATTGAATATAATCTCTCCCATTCAGGTGAATGGGTTGTTTGTGCAATAGATCAGTTTCAGATTGGAATTGATATTGAAAAAATAGTTCCAATTAGTCTTGGTATTGCGAAAAGATTCTTTTCATATAAAGAGTATTATCAAATTATAAATAAAGATCCAAACGAGAGAAATGATTTCTTTTTTGATCTATGGACGTTAAAGGAAAGTTACTTAAAGGCAACTGGTTATGGATTGTCAATTCCTTTATCTACTTTTTCCTTTGCACTTAATAAAAATGAGATTGTTTTTGAAAGTAACGATGTAAATGAGAAATTTTATTTTAAGCAATATGATATCGCTGATTCGTACAAGTTTGCAGTTTGTGCCATATCAAACTTGTTTCCTGAAAAAGTTAAAACTCTGAGTCTTGATGAATTTCTAGTAGATTTTTTTCCCTTATTGCATAAAAATAAATGGACATGATTGGTAACGGATTTAGAGCGATTTCAATTGTTAATTAGACAACCTGATTCAACGAATAAAAGCTTGGTCGATAAGAACTCGTTGCAATACAGGAACTTATCAAGAATGTTATTGAAATAGAAATTCTCAGGACTAAGGATAATGTAAGTTCTCCAGAAATCATATTTTTATATTAAATGGGGTGATGCCAATGAGGCGCATATTAGACTTAGGTCAGCCTATAGTCAAAACATACCCGCAGCATCTAAATCTGTTTTCCATTTTAAGTAGAAACGATGACTATTTGGATTGGTTCTATAGCAACTTCATTCAACTGTCCTGTCCCAAAACTTTTCCATTTGATTTGGGTAAAATCGTTAATTATTTCAACTACGATAAGCAGTATCCGTTTTACGGAGGGGCGCCGTTTGTTCAAAATTACTCAGAAAATCGATCTTCAGCGACACAGATCATTGAGAAACTCATTGAACATATTAAAAATGACCGATATGTGGCGGTATATTTAAATGATTTCTATTTGCCTTATCGAGAATTAGCAAAAGACCTTTATCATGATTTACTCATTTATGGATTTGATGTGGAAAAAGCAGAGTTTTATATTTTGGGTTATGACAAGGGTTACCCAACTAATCAATCCATAGCTTTTTCCTCTTTATACGAGGCATATAAAAGCGCAAACGAGGCAATTTCCAGTAATAAATTGCCCATATATATGACTAAAGATTGGGTATATGAACCAAATAATGATATCACAGTTGCCTTTAACAAAGAATATGTAGTATTTCTACTAAAATGTTATTTGGAATCTCAACCTTTTGTTTTTGAGACGGAAGACGATTATGTATTTGGCTTGAATGTCTATGATTTGATCTGCGACCACTTAAGACTGGTTTTAGAAACCAAGACATCGTTAGACCATCGAGCATTTTATATTCTTTGGGAACATAAAAAAATAATGAGAGACCGCCTCATTTATATTTTTAATAACCACTATGCGTTACGAAATGAAAATCTCCTCGAGCAATCCATTATACTTGAGAGACAGGCGCGAATTATTCTAAATTTGGCCATAAGGACAAAAATCACTTCAAGTCTTGACAAAATCAATGAAATGATTAAAAGGTGCAAGGAATTAAAATGTACTGCCGAGAGGTTTACCGAGAATATGATGAGCATATTAACCGTCGCATAATCCGCTCTGATAGTTATTTTACCGACTCTAAAATGGAAGGTTGTGTATAAGAAATCTTATAATAAAATACAATGCCAATAAAAAGAGAGAAGTAATAAATAGAGCTGTAGTATTAATTTCTAGTGTAATAGAAAAAGAAAAGAAAATACTTGAGAAACTTATTTCGAAACTAACTGAATTGAATCAAAATGTGGTTTGAAACTTCGGTGTGCCCTGTCAATAATTTTCTTGCGTAATTCGCTTGACGCCTGCCTTTCTACGCAGCAAAGACTCACAGAGAAGCCTCAACATTATTTTACAGTTAACGTTCTCCACCATCCTTAATCGACTCTTATTGTTACGAGCTTTCGAAATTTAGGATAAATAAAGAGGTGTAAATTTGAAAAAAATTCTGCCCATGAAATTTTCATTTATTACATGTTACCCTAACCACGCTAATTTAGTCTCGGTTATTTCTCAGAATGAAGACTACTTACCGTGGTTTCTGAATAACTACATTCAATTATTTGCAGATAAAAATGATTATAAGAAGGGTTTTCTTAGATTAGATTTTTACACTAATAACTTATATTCTTTTTGTCCCTTTATTGATCATCAAAAAATCTCTAGAACGTTAATTCAAAATGCTTATAATTCAGTGATTGAATTTTTGTTAGATGCCTTAAAGGAGAATTGTTATATTTATCTTATTATTGATAGATATGAAATATCTAATTATAAAAGTGATTATCTAAAAAATCATAGTGTTCATGACATTTTTATTTATGGAGTCGATAGTGATGAAGGTAAATTTTTAGTAGCTGATAATTTTTCAAATGGTATCTACAGTTATGAAGAAACTCCTTTTAATCAAATAGAGAAAGCATACGAAATGATCAATAGAAATGATTCAGATGATTGGTTGGGCGGCGTGCATTTGATTAAATATAAAGAAAACCGGGCTTATTTTGGAATGGAAACAAAATATATATTTGACTTGGAGAAGCTTCTAATTGAGTTGGATGATTACCTAAATTCGTATAAGACGGCTAAAAGATATGCAAATCCACATGACCAATGGATGATATATACAAGTGATATGGGATTTGGCCTAGAAGTATATGATATTATAATAACTTATTTAAAGGAGGTGGAGAAACCAACTGATAAAAGGCCTTTGTTTGTTTTGTCCGAGCATAAAAAAATCATGTTAATGAGAATCATTTTTCTTCAGCAAAAATATAAAATATCTTGTGAACCGGCAAATCAATATTCTGGAATCGTGGAAGAATCAAAGATTATCAATTCGTTATACATAAAACTATTAATTACCGGCGAGGGAGCGATTACTAATCGAATTATCAACAAATTGATAGCGCTTAAAAATAAGGAAAGAGAGGTGCTTGAGTTTCTATATAGGTTACTGTGTAAATTAAAATAGATTGGGAGGAAATTATATGACACGAATTGAACTTCCCATGTACGATCCAATTATAGATACTTACAATATTTATGGAAGTATTACTTCTGTTATATCCAATAAAGAAGAGTGCTGGGCGTGGATCTATAATAACTTTATACAAATAAGATATGTATATGATTGGGATGCGACATTTTTTGATAACCATCATTTACTTATTGATAATTGTCCATGGTTAAATCATCATATTGTTCCGAAGTTTTTTATAAGGCAAAAATGGGGATCACTAACGGATATGATCATCGATTCTTTGAATTTGAATAATTATGTTTACTTGTATGTTGATAGGTTTCATATAAAAAAGTACCAGGGCTATAAAAGAAAATCGTTATGGCATGAAATCTTTATTTATGGATATGATACTGAAAGGAAGGTTTTCTTAGTCGCTGATAATCTGCTAGAAGGAAAATACATTAGAACAGAGTGTTCATTTAATGAGGTTGAACTAGGTTATTCTGCTATAAATTCCAACAATCACTTCTTTTTGAATATACATCTGTTAAGTGTTAAGGATGAAAAGGAATTTACAATTAAAGTACCGCAAATCATAATGTCTATTGATAATTATCTTAACTCTTCTAATTCAATTGATGTTTCTTTTAAGGAAAATGTTATATTTGGACGGAATGTGATTCTACATTATGCTAAAAGAATAAGCCAGGAAAATGAGGATAAATTTTTGGATAGAAGAGCTTTTCATTTATTCTGGGAGCACAAGAATCTCATGTTGAAGCGTTTATTGCATCTTCAAAAGGTATACATTGATATCAATAATGAATTAATTGAAAACTATAAGTGTGTTGAAAATAATTTTTTAATTATTCGAAATATGACGTTGAAATACAATTTGACAAAGAACAAATCATTACTACCAAGAATACATTATGAAATAATAAATAATTTAAATAGAGAACAAGATATATTATGTAAACTCACTGCATCAGTCAATTATGAATATTAATTGGGTTTAGCTGGGCTTTAATCTCATGGATTGCAGCCTCCAATAAATTTCGTTCCTTCGTTCTAATTTGTTTATAAATTTCAGCCATTCTCTTAACATTTTGCTTGACACCACTTAACTCATACTTTAAACAAAGATTTCTTCCGATGAGTGCATTGTTTTCCAGTTCTACAAATTCGTTTACTAAAGCAGGGGTGAACTCAATGCCTGTAACATCCCGCAAATATCGTATTCGGGATACCATCGTTTTTTTATGTTCATAAATCGTGTGAAATATCCGAACATCCAACTTTTCTCCGTTGTATTGACGAAGATATTCAAGCACATAATCAAAAGTATCGATACCGAAAATAGATTTTTTGGAGTCCTGAATCATCCGAAATCTCATCGATGTGTTTCGCGAATGCACGTAATCTTCCATTAAGTCGACGAGAACATTCAGGTTCAGCGTAAATGACGTGTCCAATTTCAACTTCATGAGATGCATGCCGTCCGCCCATTGCCCAAGCGATCCTTCTGAAGCACCGATAAGAAGCGCCTTTTCAAAATGATCGAAATCAACCTCCGTAAATCCGAACTTTCGATCCTCTTTGTAGCCTGCTACATAAAAAATTTTTTGTGTTAGGTCGAATCCGTAAATCATGATGTCATGCACATTGTGAAACCGCTGATAGGCTTGTCTATTTGGAATGTAAAATTCGTCCACAAACGAAACGATATAATGTTCATCAGCCAAAGCGTCTATAATAAACTGCATGGGAGAGGTGTATTTGTTAATCATACTTTTCAAAAAATACATTTCGCCTAAGAACGGGCTTTTGGAATTTAATTTTTCAAATGTATAAAAGTCGAATGTTAATGGTGAAACAAGCGGTGAACATTCTAATTGAATATAGTTGCTATAAAACCATTCGTAGAAAGAAGGGTGTAACGAACTTATTAAGAGGGGATATGCGTGATATTGATACCCTATAATGGGGGATTCGCCTAGCGGCAATATTTTAGACATAAGGGGGTTACCTCCCATTTCCGGATTTTAAAAACTGAGCTCATAACCACAGGTTATCTTGGGTTTTTCGAACTGTTTATGAAAGCCTTTATTAACCGTGGTAAAAGGTCTGCTTCCATGCTAGACAATTGTTCGAGTTTTTCTGCGATACTGGTCAAAATGTTTGCATTTTTTGAAATAGTATACTTTATTGATAGATTTAGAGCGATGGTTGTAAACTCCTCGATTCTAGTGTAGCTCGTTATGTATGTATCCGGATCTTTAAGGAGTTGGATCTGTGAAAGATATTTTAGTCGTTCGATCATCATGGTCTTATGATTTTTTAGAACATAGAACGGACGTATATCTAAGCGAGTTCCCTTTGGTACGATATTCTTTAAGTAATGAATGAGGTGGTCATAACATCCCAAACCATAAATCCACTCTCTTTTTAAGGGTTGGTTGAGGAGATTGTTTTTTTGGGATGAATTGATTGAATGCAGATAATCGGAGAGCAGTTCTTTTAGAATGTCGAGGTTTATGCTGAATTTTCCGGAATTATTAAATGAAAGCAAATAAATCAATTCTTGTCCTAAGTCTGTTGCCATTTTTAAATCTATGTACGAGTGATTCACATCAGTAAAAGAACAAATCCCTCTACTGTATTTCCCATTTTGGAAATTATCCGAAATATAAAACACTTCCTCGATATCATCAAATCCGTAGATAAATAGTTCGTGAATGCGATGGTATTTTTGATATGCGCTTGAAGCCGGGATAAAAAATTGGTCAGCCATTAGGAAAGCATAATATCCTTGCAGCAGTGCTTCTCGAACAAAAAGGGAGATATCATTACTCCATTTTAGCTGAATCATATCTTTTCGAATTCTTTGCAGCAATATCCACGGACATATGCTAATAAAATAAGGACTTCCCATGTAAAAATCCATACGTGTATTTTGTTCCATGTCATTTGGACATTCGAGCTGAACGAAATTGCTTACAATCCATGACTTGGCCGTTTCATTATTCTGTAGGATGGAGAGAAAAGCACCGTAGTTGGGGTAGCAGTCGATAATCGGATCGGCGACGGGGTGGATGATCTTAATATAAATCATTTCCTTTCATTTTTTGTGATTGTTAGCGTATACATTTATTTTATGCTTGGCTCTAGTAAATGTCCATATTTACCAAATAATACAGCGAAGCCGTGCTGTTATCCGTGCTCAGGTAAAATTGGCTTTTGCCGTCTTTATTTAACAAAGCCCCGTTTTCCGCCGCCCCCGGCAGTTTGTCTGCCGGGGGCTTGTATGTTGGCCCCCCCAATTCCGTTACCGTTTACGCCTGACGCTGTAGAATCTCATCGCCGCCGGCACGCCTTTGATTTCCAGCACGCCGTTATAGATGAGCGTTCGCAGGCGGTATTCAAAATATTCGTCTCCGACATATTGCTCGCAATACCCCAGCGCTTCGCCGATCAGCCTGGCGGATCGCAAGAAGCCGCGATCGCCGGCGGGCGGCTTCAGCCTATCCAGCTTGTCCAGCAAGTATGAATCGTAATAATCGGCGGGTACGCCGATCACCGCGCCATCCCGCCAAATACGCAACGTTCCGGTTTGCTCCGCGATCGCCCGCCATTCCTCAATCAGCTTGGCAATGTCGGTGCCGCTTAATCTGCCGCTTCCGTCCATGCGGACAAGCGCTGCTTGAAGCTTAGACGGCGGCAGTTCGCCCGAGTGCCGATATCTGGTGATGGCGTCCGGCCGGTTGTAAAGCGCCTCGCAAATGGCGCAGGCGTCGTAAACGGAGAGAGGGTTGGGTTTATGTCGCAGCAAATGGAGCGCATAACGCATGCCCGCCTGTTCGCAGGCATTGCGCGTGGTCCAGACCACTAATTCCGCTTGTTCCGGAATTTGCTCCAGCTTGCCCAGCAATACCATATACTCGTCCTCGTAGGTTGAGTAAGCTTCGAGCCCGTTCATGATATTGTCGCCAAACCATTCGCTTCGCGCTGTTCGGCCTGCCGGCGAATCCAGATCGGCGAGCGGCCCGATCGCGTAATTTTCCCGCAGGACGATCAGCTTATGCGCCTCTTCCCAGCCGAGCCCCTTCAGCGCTTGCTTCATACTGCCCGCAAAAGAATCGCCGATCACGATATGAACATGGGTGCAAGCCGGGGCCGGATCCCAGACGATCCTCTTTTTGTCCGGCAGCGCTATCAGCCCATCGTATAACTCGATGAGTCCGGTGATCGCGGTGTTTGGCGCAGCTCCCTCCTCCTTCATCCGTTCGATCTGCACTAGAATCAAACGTAGATACGCCCTCAGTTCTTCTTCTTCCAAACTATCGGTTGCTTTTCGGATAGCCAGCATAGAGTTCCATCCTTTCTTGGCTAGGTTAAATCGACTTCCGGAATTCGTTCGGGGACATGCCGGCGAAATTCCGGAAAAGCTTGATAAAATAGCTCGTATGCTCATAACCAAGCTGCTCGGATATTTCCGCAACGTTCAAATCGGACTGGTTCAACAATTCCTGCGCTCTTTCCATTTTCGTACGGGTAACGAATTCGACAAAGGTTTCGCCGGTTTCCTGCTTGAAAATCCGGCTGAAATGAGACGGGTTCAGGTTTAGACGATGCGCCATTTCTTCCATCGCGATTTTCTCTCCCGTATGGATCTGAACGTATCGCTGCGCCTCGGCAATTTCCCGGCGTACGGTCTGTTCCCGCAGCGCCTCTATTTCGACGGATTTTTTTTCGAGAAATGCCTGAAGCCATTCCAGCAGATGGTCCAGCGTTTCGATCGAAGCGATTTTCCGCTGCAGCATTTCGGTGTTGAAGCTGGTGACGAAGTTTTGCATGACGGTGTACTTGAGCTGGAGCTCCATGGTCATTTTCAGCACCCAGCATTTAACGGCTTCGACGGGATAGACTCTGCTTTCGATAAATTTTTTCCATTCCTTGACAGCCAGCGATATCCGGGCCTTGTCCCCGGCAACAATGCAATCTTTCATCTCCTGCAGGGCTTTGGAATAATGCAGGAAGATGTCCTCTTTCGTTGTCTCCACAGGCAGCATTTTCGCATAGATACGCTCGCCCGCATAGAAACGGAACGTTTTGGCGTCAAACAACCGCTGAATTTCTTTTTTCAATTGGAGCAAATCGCCGCTGACCTCACCGCGGACAAACGAAATGCCGACGCGCAGATGTTGATACATCTGTTGTTGAACGCGCAGCAGTTCTTCCCGCACGTCCTCATAAAGATTTCGTTTTAACGTATGGGGAAAGGGGAACAAAAACAGGTATTGCTGTTCGTTCAGCACAAATATAAAGCTCTCGCTCAACCGGACTAACTCCTGCAAGGCGTTATCGATGACGAACTGCATGTTGACGGCTCCGCCAAAGCGGATTTCCAATTCAGCGGCCCGTTCCGGCCAGGCGGCAACCGGAAGATAAGGAACGCCGCCGCTGAGAAGGATTCCGAAATTTTGAAATTCGTTTGCCCATTCCGCTTCATTCCAGACCGGTTGTTCAAGAAACTTGCGGATGAATCGGGAACGTATAGCGGATAAATTCTGCTGAACTACGTTTTGGAGTTGGTTCCGGTCGTTTTCCAATCGTTTTTCCTCGGTCAATTGATTCGCCAACCGGCCCAGTACGGAAACGACCTGATCGATCTGGAGACTTTCCTTCAAAATATAATCGCTTACGTTTAGCTTTACGGCCGACTGCGCGTAGTGAAAGTCTTCGTGACAAGACAAGATGACCGCCTTCAGCCGAGGGTTGAGCGCGCGCACTTTTTCGATTAATTCCAGTCCGTCCATCACGGGCATTCCGATATCCGTAACGAGAATGTCCGGACGATGGAGTTGACAAGCCTCCCAGGCTTGGCCGCCATCGGAACAAACGGCGGCCAATTCCAGGCCAAGGTTCCGCCAGGGGATGCCGGCGCTTAAATAATCCAATACCGTATAATGATCGTCAGCGATAAGAACTTTAAACATGATGGTCATCCTCCTTACGTTTTCTCGACCGGCAACAGCAGCTCCACGCTGGTGCCCCGGCCGCGTTCGCTTTGAATGTCCATATCGAACCGATCCCCGTACAGCAATTTCAAGCGGCTGTAAACGTTAAACAGTCCGATTCCGGCGGACGGGATTTCTTCTCCCAGGGCCATTTGCTCAATCAGCTCCCGCTTTTGGAAGTTCAGCCGCTTTTTTAATGCCTCAAGCGTTTCTGGAGTCATGCCCCGGCCGTTATCTTCAACCGTTATTTTTAAAGAGGAGCCGGCGGTTTGCGTCGCCTCGACCCAGATCATCCCGCCGCTCCGGGAAAATCCATATTTGTAAGCGTTCTCGATAATCGGCTGCAAGATAAAACGCGGAACGGTAACGGCAAACGGGTCGGCATGAATATCCCAACGGGTCTCGATTGGAAATCTTGTGGTAAATTTCATTAAGTCTGTGTATTGCTTGGCCGTTTCGATTTCGGCGTAGAGAAGGGCGAATTCATCCTGCTTGGAAAGGCTTGCCCGCAGCAACGAGGACAGCGAACCGACGACGAGGGCGGTTTCTTCATCGCCTTTCATCAGCAATTTCAAGCGGATCGAGCTCAGGACGTTAAATAGAAAATGGGGATGAACTTGCGCCTGCAGCATCGCCATTTCCGCTTGCCGCTTCAATTCCTGTTCCATCTTCACCTGCGTCAGGATTTGCTCGATACGATCGAGCATAAAGTCGAACGAACGGCCGAGCCGGCCGATTTCATCGGGTCCGCGAATGTTGGAACGCACGCTCAAATCCCCGGACTCCACTTTTTTCGCCGCTTCCCCGAGCGCCAGCACCGGCTTGGTGAAGCGCCGCAATAAATAGGTTAGAGCGAGCAAAAAGCCGATGGCGAACATGGCTTGCAGTATTAACATCGTTCGATACATTCCGTTCAATTTTCCCGTAAGCTGCTCGTAAGGAGCTACGCTCACCAGCTTCCATCCCGAAAAACGCAGCGGGAGCGAAAGAAACAATTGATTTTCTCCGCCTGTTTGAATGATCTCCGGCGAAGCAGGCACCTCCCGCGGCAGTACGCTCTCAAACCGGCTTCCGATCAAATCGGGATTACGATTCGAGATGATCCGGTTGTTTTCGTCCAGCAAAAACACGTCCTCCTCCATACCGGCAAAAAGCTCCCGGACGGTGTTTTCCGTACGGCTGACCATGAGATAGGCAAACGGCGGTTTATTTACGGTTTCGGTCAAGGCGCGTGCGGTCATATACACATACTTCTGTTCAGGGTACAGCGGAGGCAGGTAGTTATCGAGTCCGCCTAAAAATAACGTCTCGTAAGCCGTCAGGTGCTCCGCCCGCGAAAACCAGTCCTCCCGGAAAAAAAGCTGCGGCTCAAAGTCGTAGAACGAGTAATCGGAATACGCCCGGCCGTCCCTCGTCAGCAAGGTCAGGCGCAGGTCCCGCTTCTCGCCGGCGATTTGCTCCAACCGGGTCGTCAGCTGCCGCGCGGCGACCGGACTTTCTTTGGCCTCTTCCAATAACGTTTTAATTTCCGGGTCGAATTGGACGAAATTCGATATGGATACCATTTCCTCCAATATCGCTTCCACTTGAGACTGTACAATCATAAGCGATTGCCTCGCTTTTCCCAGCGTATGCTCGCGAATGATGATCTTGGAATACACGCCGGTCGTGTAAAGCATGCCGAGCGCAGGCAGTACAAGGCAAGCGATTGAAGTAAGAATCAGTTTTTTCCGCAGGGACACATGCTTGAAGTTCAGCCTTATTCCCATTTGTTGTCCACCACCTCGGCCGCAATGATTCGATTGGGTTATAAGGAAATATTAAAGCATTTCTTGGACCGATTCATTCAACATTTTTTTCTAAGCGGGAAAAAATATCGCAAATTTTTTTTCGATTAGAAAAAATCGTTCCATGTGCGCCGGATAGGCCGCGCCTATAATGAGGGAGAAACAGAGAACGATCATGAGGTGATGAGGGTGATTCGAAAGCAAGCGTTATATGAAACCGTTACCGGATATCTGTTTATTTTACCGATGCTGGCTCTGACGATGACGCTGGTCGTCATTCCGATTCTGCTGTCGGGGGTGATCAGTTTTTCGGACTGGAATTTCATCGCGGGCATGGACGGGCTGAAATTCGTCGGATGGGACAACTACCTCCAGCTGTTTCGGGATGAAGCGTTTCACCGCTCCTTGCGGAACAACGTCGTGCTGATTGCGGTCGTTCCGGTGTCCATGTTCATCGCAATGGTGCTCGCGGCACTGATCAACAAAGGAACATACTTTAAGAGTTTTTTCAAAGTTATCTATTTCATGCCGTTTATTTCCAGTATTGTGGCGATCGCTTTGCTATGGAGAGTGCTGTTCCATCCCAACAGCGGTCCGATTAACGGTTTTTTGCGGTCGATCGGCATCGATCACCCGCCGATGTGGCTGGCGGATCCGAATTATGCGCTGCTGGCCGTCATGATCATCATGGTCTGGACTTCGCTAGGGTTTAACATGATCATTTATCTGGCCGGACTGCAAGGGATTCCCCAGGATCTCTACGAGGCGGCCGACGTGGACGGCGCTTCGCCGCTCCGCCAATTCTTCAGCATTACGCTGCCTATGCTGTCGCCGACGACCTTTTTCCTGTTGATTACGGGGGTGGTGGGATCTTTCAAGGTGTTTGACCTGATTATGGTGTTGACGAACGGCGGGCCGGCCGGCTCGACCTCTGTCATCGTGTTCTACCTGTATGAAGCGGCTTTCGTGAATCTGGAATCCGGATATGCTTCCGCCATGGGCATCGTTCTTTTAATTCTGATTCTGTTCATCACCTTGATCCAATGGGTCGGACAGAAGAAGTGGGTAAATTATTAGGAGGCCGTTAAACATGAAATCCATACGTCTAAACCGGGTCATCATCACGGCGCTTATGGGCATGGCGGGAATCTTCTTTATTCTGCCGTTCCTGTGGATGTTATCGGCATCGTTCAAGCCGGAGCTTGAGGTGATGACATATCCGATTCAGTGGATCCCGAGCACGTGGAAAATCGTTGAAAACTACAGCCAGGTTTGGCTTGGAAGCATCCCATTTGGGCTTTATTACCTGAACAGCATCAAAGTGACCTTGCTGACGACCGCATTGTCTTTGATCATCTCCGCCATGGCAGCCTACGGATTTTCCAAGGTTAATTTCAAAGGACGGGACGCAGTGTTTATGCTGGTGCTGGCCACGTACATGATTCCGCATCAAGCCATTCTCGTACCGCAATTTATCATGTTCCGCTGGCTCGGGTTGTTCGACAATCACCTTGGCCTCGTGCTGTTGGGCGCCTCGGGGGTGCTGGGGACGTTTTTGCTGCGGCAGTTTTTCATGGGGGTTCATAACGAAATTATCGAATCCGCAAGGATTGACGGAGCGAATCACTGGCGAATCTTTTTCCGGATCGGGTTGCCGCTGGTCAAACCTGCGCTTGCGACTTATATGATTCTCCGTTTCATTTGGACTTGGAACGACTATCAGAACCCGCTTATCTTCCTGCGTACCGATTCGTTGTTTACACTGCAGCTTGGCATACGCAAATTTGCCGATTTTAACGGCGAATTTTATTCGCTTATGATGGCGGGCGCCGTGTCCGCAATCTTGCCGTTGTTGATCATCTTCATCGCAGGCCAGAAGCAAGTCATTGAAGGGGTGGCCTCGGGAAGTGTCAAAGGATAAGGAAGAAATCAAAAAGTTATCTTTTGATCACGAATTTTAACAAACCAAGGGGGAATTCGCATGTTGAAAAGAAAATGGACTCGTTTTATCACCGCGTCGGCAATCCTTGCGCTCGTCGTTTCGGGATGTGCTTCCGGTTCGGGAGAAAGTCAGAAGCAGGGGGCCGGTTCGAACGGCGGCGCGCCGGCGGACGGTACGGTAACCATCAAACTGCATACCTGGTACCCGAAGAAAACCGACAATTGGGATGTCGCCATCGCGGAATTTGAAAAGAAATATCCGAATATTAAAGTGGAGTTCGTTTCCGCGGAAGACAACAATTCCAACGAATATTACAAGAAGCTTGATCTGGCGGCCGCCTCCGGGGAGGATCTGGACGTGATGATGTTCAGCAACATGAACTACCTCAGCCAGCGCATGGAGCTCGGCATGCTGGAGCCGATCGACGGCTATTTGGAGAAAGAAGGCGTCGTGCTTGCGGACGAGTATACGGTAGATACCGGAATCGCGGGAAAAACCTACGGGTTGCCGGGCAAATCCGTCCTGCCGATGGTTTTCATCAATGAAAACCACCTCAAAGAGGCGGGGCTTGAGCTGCCGAAGGATTGGACATGGGATGAGTATATGCAGTATGCCAAGGCGATGACGAAAACCGATGGCGGCAAAACAAGATACGGAACCTATTTTCATAGTTGGGCCACGCAGGCGTACTTTATTCAAAATATGAATCAAGCTGCCGGCGCAAACTTAACCACAGACGATGGAACAAAAGCGAACGTGGATACGCCGAACGTTCGCAAGTCGTTGGAGCTCCGGCTGCAAGGGGAGAAGGAGGGCATTGTGACGCCGTATGCCGAAGTCGTCAGTCAGAAATTGAACTATCGTCCGCAATATTTTAATCAAGAAACCAGTATGATTACGATGGGCTCGTTCCTGGTTCCTGAAGCCGGGGGGACGGAACAAGTGCCGGCCACGTTCAAAACGGTATTCGCTCCCCTTCCAAAAGTGAACAAGGAAGATCCGATTTCGGGCAATGTCAGCGGTGATGTGCTGGGGATCTACAGCAAATCGAAACACAAGGAGGAAGCGTACACGTTCATCCGCTGGTACACGACGGAGGGAATTACGCTGCAAGGGAAATACTTCCCTTCCTGGAAGAAAGCAAATATGAACGAAGTCGTCGATCGTATTATTGCCGGCACAAAAACCCCGGAAATGATCGACAAGGATTCCTTGCTCTACGTTCTTGAAAATACGAAGCAAACGACGGCGGCGGTCGCGGTGCCGTTCCATGCGGAACTGGAAAAAGTGTTTGTGGAAGAATTCGACGCGATGATGCTGTCGGCCCAGAACCTGGATACGACCGTTAAAAACGCCCAGGAACGCATTCAGAAAATCATCGATTCCAAATAAGGAGGGACCCCGATGCTTTACCCTATTGTAACCGCTTCCCGAGCGGTCATTGATTTAAACGGAATATGGAATTTCAAACTCGATCCCGGCCGCGGCTTCGCCGAGAAATGGCATGAACGGCCGCTTTCCGAGACGATCCCGATGGCGGTCCCTTCTTCTTACAACGATGCGGGCGTTAGCGCCGAGATTCGCCATCATGTCGGCTGGGTTTGGTACGAGCGGGAATTCGCCGTGCCGGGCGCGCTTTCCTCGGAGCGGATCGTTCTCCGCTTCGGTTCGGCCACACATGAGGCGAAGGTGTACGTCAACGGCCGGCTGGCGGCCCGGCACACCGGCGGGTTTACGCCGTTCGAGGCGGAAATCAACGGACTTTTAACCGCGGGAAAAAACCGGCTTACCGTTGCGGTCCATAATGTGCTGGATGAATCGACGCTGCCCGTCGGCAACTATACGGAGCAAGAGGTGGAAGGTCTCGGCAAAATCGTTCGCAATCGTCCGAATTTCGATTTCTTTAATTACGCGGGACTTCACCGGCCGGTCAAAATCTATACGACGCCTTGGGTCTACGTTCGGGATGTTGAAATCGTATCCGACCTGCGGCCGGACGGTTCCGCCGCGGTGCATTATAAGGCGGACATCGGCGGCGGGACGGCCGCAACAAAGGTCAGTATCCTGGATGAGGACGGAGCCGTTGTCGCGGCGGGGGAAGGGGCGCAAGGCAGCCTGCTTGTCGCGGAAGCAAAGCTCTGGGAGCCGCTGCACGCTTACTTGTACACACTGAAAATCGAGCTGCGGCAAAACGGCGAGACGATCGACGAATACGAGCAGCCCTTCGGAATCCGCACCGTGGAGGTGAAAAAAGGCAAGTTCCTCATCAACGGAAAACCGTTTTATTTTAAAGGATTCGGCAAGCATGAGGACTCCCCGATTCACGGCAGAGGATTCAACGAGGCGGCCAATGTGATGGATTTTCGCTTGATGAAATGGATCGGCGCCAATTCGTTCCGTACATCGCACTATCCGTATTCGGAGGAGCTTATGCGCTTGGCCGACCGGGAAGGGTTCGTCGTCATCGACGAGGTGGCGGCCGTCGGCTTGCATTTGAACTTTATGGCGGTTCAATCGGGCGGCCCGAAACGGGACACATGGCGGGAAATCAAAACCCACGAGGCGCACCGGCAGGCGATCCGCGAATTGATCGCGCGGGATAAAAACCACGCCTGCGTCGTGATGTGGTCGATCGCCAACGAACCGGCGACGGCGGAGGACGGTGCGTATGAGTATTTCGAACCGCTGTTCCGGCTGGCGAAGGAATGCGACCCGCAAAAGCGGCCCGTCACCGTCGTGACCTTGCAGGAAGGTAGTCCCGAGCACTGCAAAGTATCGGATTTGGCGGATGTCCTGTGCTTAAACCGCTATTACGGCTGGTATGTGGAAGGCGGGGAGTGGGAGCTGGCCAAAGCCAAGCTCCGCCAGGAATTCGCTGGTTGGCAAAAACGCTGCCCGGATAAACCGATCATCATGACGGAGTACGGCGCGGATACGATCGCCGGGTTCCACGATGTCGATCCCGTCATGTTCACCGAAGAATTCCAGGTTGAGTTTTTGCGGGCAAATCATGAAGTTTTCGACGAGTGCGGCAATTTCGCCGGAGAACATGTCTGGAATTTCGCCGACTTCCATACCAGTCAGAATATTATTCGGGTTCAGGGCAACAAGAAAGGAATCTTTACCCGCGACCGCAAACCGAAATCCGCCGCACACGAGTTGAGAAAGCGCTGGCATTCGATTCCTGATTTTGATTACAAACCTTAATTTTTTGGGGGCGTTTATTAGTATTTTATATAAGAAAAACATAAGTAAGGCGATCGAGAAGGTTACCCTGTTCGATCGCCTTGTTTAACGCTATAATCATCTTCGAGTGCTTTGTTTGGGGGTAGATGCATTTGCTGTTAAGCCAATTTGCCGTATTTTACTTGGTAAGTCGATCATAAAAGAACTGATTAAAGAAGTTAGCTTAAAAACCATTTCAGTTCATAACGATTTGAATTCCCAAGAATAATATGTTCTTCTTTTTTAGCGTTCACATAAATTTGCTCTAACACTTTATGAATTAGACTTATTTCAGTAATAGAAAGGGATTTTACGCCTTGAATCATGGTATTAATTTTTTGGTTGTCTTTTCTGACAGCTTGCTTTATCATTTGATTTCGGTAAATTAGAGCGGTTCTCTCAATTTCTTGGTAAGTTTTGGCGATGTCTGGGTTCCTTATGATTCCTAGTGTCTCCATATATTTAATTCTGTCTATCATACACTTCTTATGTTCCCATAAAACATGAAAAAGTCTAACGTCTATACTAACCTTATTCTCGATTAGTAGAAACAAGTACTCGATTATCTTATCGTAAACGGCTACGCCTAAAGTTAAATTTTTGGCCCAGCTTGAACTTTGATCATCGCGCATGCGAGTATCCCTTGAAGCTAAAAAGTCCTCTAACGAATCTTTAACTTTAAGAAGATCGAATTGAAATTTTACATCCTCTTTAGGCTTGAACAAAAGCACCTTCTCATAATTCTCTTTGTTATAAATCGGCGGATTTGAATAAGCCTGTTCAAATTCTTCAAGCGTACACCATGCAAACTTATACTTGCCGCCGAAATTGTCGGCAATTTCTAATGCTTGCGTTTTAGTATTATAGCCATAAATCAGTACCTCATGTGCATAATCAGTTCGGTTATACCACTTAAGACTCGAAGCTGAAAGGTATTTATGATTCACCTTCAAATGAACATAATATCCTGAATCAATACAATTTACGATAAACGAAATAGCATTTAGTTTCCCGATTATATCCTTATTGATTATTTGCACATCCAGAAAAGGACTATAATAGGGTACCCATGTGATCCATTGTTGAAAGAAATCAAGCTTAATACGGGAGCCCTCTGGATGAGACGATAATTGTATAAAGTTGCTTAGAAACCATGGGAGATATTTCTCATCTCCAGCTACGGACAAAATCGCCAAAGGGTTGGCATAATAAGGATAACAATTTATTCTCGGGTCCTTTACCGGTAGCCTTCGTTCCATACTCATTTTTCAATCCCCCCATTACCGTTCAATTATATAGGGCTATATCAAAATACAGGGTAGCGACTTATACAGAGTTTTAGAATGATGTGGTAGAAATGGTTTAATACTATTTGTGAATATAATTACAAATAAGATGACAATTGTCAAATTTACTTTTCAATATTGAGCTTACTACCCTCATTTGATTGACAGTAGTTTAGAGAGAAAGGGTGCAAAAGCAAAAAAAAAATAAACATTTGAACACAAAGTTTATATGCATTATTTTGAGTGCTTTACATTATTTAACTACCAAGATTGATGAATTTTACTTCAAAACCAGCTAAAACAATTAGTATATTATAAATATTTGTAAAATTACAGTTATTTATTCACATTTTTTTACTTTATAAACGTAAACAAAAAGTTGTTGACTTATAGATTGAATCATAGTAACTTTTACTTGTAAAGTTATGGAAGTGAAAAAAATAGTTTACATTTGTGTGTTTCTATTGTATTCAAATGTAAAACTCTTATGTGGTGTAAAGTGAATTTATTTTTATTTCTAATGTGGGGTTAAACTAATCGATATCTAAAGTAGGCATATAAAAAAATTGATGAGTAGCGCAGGTGTTTGCTCTGCAACATATGTTTTTAAGAAAAGAGGTCTTGTCATGTTAAAAATAGCAACAGCATACTTTAGTAACAATGAGTTGCATTGTTTAGAAGTCGGATATGGAGTTTCAGCTTTAAAAAAACATGATAATGATTTAACAATACATAAAATAGATCAACATAATATACAAACTGAAATTGATAATATCGTATATAGTAAACCCAATATGATAGTTATCTTTTTATCATATAATTGTTACGATTTGTTGTTAGAACTTAGCTCTCAGTTAAAACGTTTGTTGAAGCATGTGATTTTAGTTGCATGCCATAGTCTTGCATCACGTTTAGCCGAACCTTTATTAAAGGATATTAAACATATTGACGTTGCTGTTATTGGTGACTTTGAAAATACTTTATCTGAGTTATGTGTTCTAATCGCGAAGAAAAAAAGTTATACAGAATGTAAAGGAGTTGCTTACATACTTAATGGTAATTACGTAATAAACAATTTCAAACAAACAGCGGAAATTGGGACAATATCTTTTCCATATAGGAAATGTTTCCCGACTGATACAAGGTTTTTCCATATTTATGGGTCAAGGGGATGTGAGGGGAAATGTTTATTTTGTGATAGGAGTATCTTACATACAACAAGCGGTTATACAAAACCGAGGTTTAGGGACATTGACGATGTAATCAGAGAAGTTGATTTACTAGTTAAAGAATACAACTGTAAATTTGTTAGTTTTTCTGATCCAACTTTTTGTTCATCCTCAAACATAATTAATAGATTAGAACAACTATATAGTTATCTTAGCCCAAAAAAATATTGGATTCAATTTTCAATGAATTTAAGAGCTGAGCAAATCACTCCAGAAGTAGTAACATGTATGAAAAAATTAAAGAAAGTTGGATTAGGTAAAGTATTTATTGGATTAGAAAGTTTTAATGAATTTGATTTGAAACTATATGGCAAAATTTCGAATATCAAATCAAACATAAATGCAATCAATATACTTCAGAATATTAATTCAGCAGATGATGATTATAATTTGAGGTTCGAGTATGGCTTCATTAATTTTAATCCATATTCAAATATAGAAGGGTTAAAAAACAATTTAAACAACTTACGAAAGTACAACGTACATGTAGATCCGTATATTATTTCAAGCAAAGTTAGTTTAAATTACTTAACAAAACTTACTAAAATTGTTGATAGGGACAACTTGTTCATAAAAAATATAGACAAATTTTCTCTCAGAGAATTAATGAGCTATAGATTTGAATACTGTTTTATCAATAAGAATGTTCAAGAAATATATGATATTGTGCTTGCATGCATTAAGAAGTTAAATCTTCGTAATATTAACGGTTCGGAATTTATAAGGAATAGGTATTATCACTTTTTTGACTTTGATTTTATTGTTGAGAAATTTGATACTGCTTATAAAAGATGGTTATCAGTAGTTAATGATTTTTCTTGTAATCTTTTTGAAGACATCATTTCGAATAAACATGAATACAATCATAAACTGTGTCGTGCTATTTCAATGTGTGATGAATTCAAAAATCAATTTATTACTGTGGATAACAACCTAAGATTTATTCAACAAAGAGCATTAATACAGTTAAAAAAAATTGACGAGCTAATTTACTATAAATAGAACAACTCTATAGATGAGGATGTAGATCATGAATAAAGTTAGGGTTGCTATTATCGATTCTGGTATTTCAAAAAAGTCTGAATGTATAGAAAATGTATCTGAATCTTATATGCTGAATAAGTCCGATGAAATTTATTCTATTATTAAGTGTGAACCTATAGATTACATTGGGCATGGAACTGCCGTTGCACATATTATTTACAAAACAAATATTAATGTTGAACTAGTTTGTATAAGGATATGTGATTACACAATGGAGGTTGATGAGGAAGGACTAATATTTGTCTTAGAGTACATTTATAAAAACGTAGACATAGATATTATAAATATTAGCGCAGGAATAACCTACTTAAGTAATTATAAAGGTATGAACAAAGTGTGCAATAATTTATATAAAAAGGGAGTTGTTATTGTATCCGCTTTTGATAATGACGGAGCTATATCATATCCGGCCGCTTTGAACGCTGTGATAGGCGTGGATACGAAAGATGAATATGGGGACCGGAAAGATATTTATTATGTTGAGAATAGTATCATTGATATTTTGGTCCCTAACAAATTTTACCGCACAATATGGAATGACAGAAAAACGATTTTGAAAGGATCAAGTTTTGCTACTGCTTGTATAACTGGAATGTTATCTCAAATAATTAAAAATTTTATGTTACCTTATAAGAAAAATGATTTATTAAAGGCAATATCAAATACTCAGATAAATGTAAAACAAAGTAGCGATGTAGAATCTCCCAGTTTTCAAATAAAAAAGGCAATATTATTTCCATTGAATAAAGAAAGTCAAGTTTTGTTAAGGTTTAAAAAAATGTTGAAGTTTGAAATCGCAGGGGTGTATGACGAAAAAACATCTGGGAATGTTGGAAGAACATTATTTGGCGAATATATAGAATCGTTTGATTCCATTAATTGGAGTGATGATTTTGACACCATTATTTTATCGTGTACATCAGAATTATCAACAATTACGAAACGGAATTATAGTGAAGAAATTCTCAATATGGCGGAAAAACAAAAAAAGAACATTTATACATTTGAGAAGATAATATCCGATTATAAAGAAATATTTTATCCAAGTATTACATCCAATATAGTCCCATATGGGAATTATTTCAAGCTTCACAAAGCAACTATTCCAATTGTAGGGGTATTCGGTACAAGTTCAAAACAAGGTAAATTTACGCTGCAATTAAATATAATACGAAGATTATCAGAACTAGGATATAGTGTTGGTCATATTTCAACAGAACCTTCAGGCTATTTATTTGACGCTGATTATGTATTTCATTTCGGATATCGTGCAAACCTGAAAATTCAGCCTTGGGAATGTATTTCAATACTAAATAAAATGGTTTGGAATACACAATTAAAAGAAAAAGATATTCTAATAACAGGTTGCCAGTCGGGTACATTACATTACAACAATTCAGAAATCAACAATTTTACGATATATCAATATGCATTTACATTAGGAGTGATGCCCGATTTCTGTATTTTATGTATAAATCCACATGATGATATTGAGTATATCAGTAGAACAATAAGTTTTATTAACTCTATTGATGAGGGGAAGGTACGTGCAATTGCAATTTTCCCTATACAAGCCATTGAAACCGTTACTGGAATAAAATATAAGACAAGGGAATTATTTGGGGAAAATCTACAAGTTTTTAAAGAAAAAATATATGAATCTTTTAAAATACCAGTCTATTCAGTATTCGATGATTTAGACTTAGATAATCTTTGCGATTTAATTATATCTTATTTTGGGGAATAAGGAATACTTTAAATTAAAATTTTCCTATTTTAGGAGGGTATTATGGAAGTAAATCAGATGATATTGGATTGCCTAGAAGAAAACGGAATTGAAGTATTGGACGACGGTAAGCTTGATAATGTAGACTCATTTGCCTTTATTTCAGCTATCGTTAGCTTAGAGGAAGTATTTAATATAGAGTTTCCGGATGAATATTTACTAATAGAGAAGCTATCTAATATTGACAATATATGTATCATCGTTAAGCAAATGCTTGGTATCCATGAGAAATAATGTATTTTGGTCATTAAATAACATCATTAAGGAAAGGAGGTGAATCCATTATGAAAAAATTAGTTAAAAAAGTTGCCAAGAAAAAAAATTTAGTTGCGTTCTATATGTCTGAATGTAACCAAGGGACTTGCAATGGAAGATAGTACAGATCAGTAAGAACGGCCGCAATAACAGCAAGAGTTTTTCTTGCTGTTATTGCATATAGAAGAAGTCATTTATTGTGATCGCAACAATCAAATTGATCATTGGGGGAACTAAAATGTGCACGGAATCATGTTCTGATGTTTTTTATTCAAAAAATATCGCATGGATATTGCTTGGAGATGAAGTATTTGTTTTTGATGAAATAACGGATAAAGTATATCTACTTAAGGATTTGTCAAAAGAGTTTTGGCTGTTAATTCAGGAAAATACGAGACTGATGGATATTATACATCAAATCGCTGAAAGCTATAATGTTGATTTTATGAAAGTTGAAAATGATATTACTAAACTAGCAAGAAAATTTGTTGAAAATAACTTAATAGTTTGGAGTGTTGCAGTATGAGACAAGTATTAATAAAAGATTATTTTTATCATCAAGCTTTTATGAAGAATGTTCCAGTTAGTGTAATGATAGAGCTGCTTACAAAATGCAATTTAAGGTGTAAACATTGCTATTTGCCTGCTCATAGTAATTCAGGGCTTGGATTCGATAAAATAAAAAGTTTACTATATGAGCTTCGTGAAGCGGGGGTAGTAAACGTGTCGTTTACAGGTGGAGAAATTTTTCTACGGCAAGATTTATTTGAGTTGATTGAGATTGCACGAAAACTACATATGAGAGTATTTCTTCTAAGTAATGGTACTTTACTAAATGATAAAATGGTTGAACGCCTTTCAAACCTACACATCGCAGAGTTTTCCACCACCGTTTTTTCATTACGAGAAGGTATTCACGATTCTATCACAGGATCAAAAGGATCTCTTAAGAACTTGTTGAATAATTTGCAAATTTTGAGGAAACACAATATCCGAGTAAGAGTCAAAACGCCTTTAATGAATGTTAATATGCATGATTATAAAGAGATTAAAGAATTCTGTCATCATAATAAATTTGACTTTCATGTTTCCCCACTTATATTTTCCAAGACAGATGGAGATGAAGCCCCGAAACAGTTAAGAATTGCAAAAGAAGATCTAGCCCCAATTTTGAAAGAGATTGATGAACAAACTAGAAATAGACATTTACATGAATATGACGTGCCGTGCGCAGCGCTATTTTATTCATTTGCAATCGATTGCAATGGGGATGTTTTCCCTTGTAATTCCTTTTTCTATAAAGTTGGGAACATTTTTAACGATTCTATAAAAAATATTTGGTATGAGTCTGAATCTTTAAAATTCATAAAAAATATAAAAAACTCAGATTTGAAAGCATGCGTTAATTGCGAATATAAAGTTCAGTGTGATAGATGCCCAGGGATGGCATTACTTGATAACAAGAGTGTTTTTGCTTGTGATACATATGCAAGATCATGTGCAGAAATAAGATCAAATTATTGTTAGTTCTGTAGAAATGACAACTCTCAATATCAGAACTAAATGAATTAATTGTTGAAACATTGGAGGCAAAATGCTTAAATCCAAAGATTATACGACATTGGATTTTCTAATTGTACCTTTAAGAATAATCCCGTTGCAAACGATCTATTCTATTCTAATAACGATTCTTAATTCGCTGATACCTGCCTATCAAACCCTGGTAGTAGCTAATTTCATCAATACGGCGACGAATATTTTTAAGGGGAGGGTTGATTATTCGTCCATTTATTTACCTATCATTTTGATAATGAGTTATGTCATATTTACAAATTTAATTCCTTCTATCACACAAATTATAGATACTTCGGCTCAAAACAAACTAAATGCAACTTTAAAAAAAGAGATCGCACTAAAGCAAGCTCGGTTGGAGTATAAGCATATTGAAAACAAGGATACACAGGAATTAATAAACAGGGTGTGCTTAGACCCGATTAAAAATTTTATGGCGGGATTAAATAATTGGTTTAGGGGAGCAACGCTTTTAATTAGCTCATTTTCACTGCTTGTTATTGTTATGTCTTCTACTTTAATAAGCGGCATCGTCATTTTAATTATAAGTGTGCCTTTGTTTTATATTGCGATGAGAACGGGCAAAAAAAATTATGAAATGGGCATGGAAGCCAAAAAGATTCAGAGGAAATATAATTATTTATCAAGCATTTTAATCAATCGCGACTTTGCCGAGGAGCGCAAGTTATTTGCCTACAGCACGCCTATTCGTGACAAGTTCGATCAGCTTTACGATGAGTCAAGTAAGATTGAAAATAAAATCGAAATTAAAAGCTATATTCATATGAAAAGCGGCTCTATGGTCACATTGTTAATCGTAATTGTTATTGTGGCCTTGCTTTTGCCTTCGCTTCATCGCGGGGAAACTTCTCTGGGCATCTTTATAGCCCTCGTCAACGCCATTTACGGTTTGGTTCAGAATATGTCGTGGCAGTTGTCCAGTACTATGTATGATTATGCACGGTTAAAAGAATATTTAAAAGAATTTTCAATCTTTACCAGGCTTAGCGAAAAAAAAGATGCCAGTGTGTTACCGGCCGATGTGGACTCTTTTGCGTTTGAATCCTTGGAATTCAGAAACGTCAGCTTTAAATACCCGGGGACGGAACATTATATCTTAAAAGACTGCTCGTTTATATTGAGTCACCATAAAAATTATTGTTTTGTGGGAGTGAATGGGGCGGGAAAGACAACCATCACTAAATTGCTAGTAGGGATGTATGACGAATTTGAAGGCGAAATTTTGATAAACGGGAAAAGTATAAGGGACTTTACCTTCGCTGAGATCAAAGGATTAATTTCCGTTGTGTACCAGGACTTTGCCAAATATCCATTGACCGTAAAGGACAATATTCTCCTTGGAAATCTTACGAAAATGGATGAGAAGAGACTTGAAAATATCGTTTCGGAAATGGGTCTGAAAGATGTAGTAAACGGTTTAGAATTCGGGATAGACACCTACCTTGGCAAGATAAAAGAAAACAGCAAGGATTTATCGGGTGGGCAGTGGCAGCGACTGGCTATATCCAGGTTGCTGTATTCAAACTCTAAAATAAATATTTTAGATGAACCAACAGCCTCGCTTGATCCCTTAGCCGAAAGCCAGGTTTACGAACTGTTTAGTCATGTGAATAAAGACAGATTTACAATATTCATAACCCACAGATTGGGCGCCGCCAAAATGGCGGATGAAATTTTGGTTGTCGACGAGGGGCACATTGTGGAGCGAGGTTCTCATGAACAATTGATGTCTTTGAAAAACGGTAAATACAGTAAGATGTTTGCGAGCCAGAAATCTTGGTATGAACCGAAAACGAAGTCAGTGTTTTTAGAAGGTGAATGTTAAAAGTATGGGAAAAATGAAGAGTAAAGGCTTTTTAATCAACAGCCTTAAGGGCATAAAAATCATGTTTGAAGCGAATCCTTCCATGTTTTTTTTGCATGTTTTCTTTACAACCGTTCACGGTGCGTCATGGGCTCTGCAAGTAGTATTCATGCAAAAGTTTTTTGACGCGGCTCAAAATTTCGTTGCGAATAAAATTGATTTGGGCACAACCATTTTCTATCTAATCGGTATGGGCTTGTCGTATGCATTATGTCAACTAATGAACGGGGTGGATAATTGCCATGCACTCATTCTCAAAATAAGCGTGGGCAAACGAACGAACAGACTCATTCATCAAAGTATAGATAGATTAAATGTGGTTGAATTTGAGGACACTCATCGTCTGGACTTTATTAATAAAGCTATAACAGGAAGCCAAAATTTAGTTTGGGTATGTTTAACTCTTTTGGATTTGGTATTTTTCTATACGATTTATTTTGGTTTTATGGGGTGGTATCTGTTCACTCTAAAGCCTATTTTAGGTCTAAGTATAGTGATCGTCTTCATACCCTGTGTTCTTTCTAAGTTTGCGCAAATCCTCTCGTTTAAAAAATTGGAGGAACAGTCGGCTCCTGTGAGAAGAGAATATGAGAACTATGAAAGATGTATGACAAACAAGGAATTTTTTAAAGAGACCAGACTGCTTGGTGCAACTGAATACTTCAGTAAGTTGTATACCTCTTCTCTCAAAAAGTTAAATCGGCTTGTTTTTATAGCTCAGCTTAAAAAAAATATTCTCAATCTGATTTTAGATATTGTAACTGTCATAGGTTACGGCATGATCATCTATATGCTATTTATATTTGTCATGAACCAAGAAATTTCCATTGGGGCGTTTGCGGCCGTGCTGGCCTCGATTTACAGACTTTATAGTTTTATGAGCGAATTAGTTTCCGAAAGGATCGGTTGGGCATCTGAAAATGTGGGAACTGTTGAAAACTTCTTAGACTTTGTCAGTGAGAGGAATAAACCTGAAAAAAGGATGCCAAGACCTCAAAAAGTTGATATTAAATTGAGTAATGTAAGTTTCAGCTATCCAATGACTGACAAGGAGGCCTTGGATAATATCAGTTTGACGATACCAAGTGGCCAGACTTTAGCGATAGTCGGTGAAAACGGTAGCGGCAAGACAACATTATGCAGAGTAATTATGGGATTATATGAGGCATCTCAAGGAGAAGTCACTTATGGAGATATGCCTGTTAAAAATTTGAGTTATGATCACACGTCCGCTGTCTTTCAAAAATATTGCAAATATAATATGACCGTGCGGGAAAATTTGATCATCAGTCAGATGGACAAGCCTACAGACGAAGCGATGCTTATGGATATTTGTGATAAATCGGGGGTGATTTTGAAAGGTGAAAGCTATAAAGACGGATTAAACACTATGCTTGGGCGCGATTTTGACGGGATAGAGATATCCGGCGGTCAATGGCAACGGATCGCCATTGCACGCGGATTATTCAGGGAAGGTGATTTGATGATTTTAGATGAACCAACGTCAGCTATTGACCCTTTGGAGGAAACACGGCTTTATAACGATTTTGCGGAAATCTGCCAAGACAAAACCGCAATCATCGTGACTCACAGGTTGGGTTCGGTTCGGATCGCCGATAGAATTATCGTATTAAAGGACGGCAGGATTGTACAGGATGGTACGCACAGTGAACTTATTAGTATGGATGGCGAATATAAAAATATGTATGAATCCCAGAGAAAATGGTATGTTGTTGAATAATATTTTAGTGCGATTCGGTCATATTACCGTCTATTTTTAAAAAACGGAGTTGATTTACATGTATCATTTATTAGTTGAAATATAACGTTACTATCGGCCTATAAGTGCTCCGCCTTCTGCGAAGTCCAGATTAAAGACTTTAAGAAGAGGAGTAAATCGGGTTGAACAAACGGAAATTACCTTTGTGGCGTTTGCTGCTGGAACGGGGTTTTTTTGAGGAGCGGAAGGAAGTTGTCAGTTGGATCATGTCGAATAAGGTGCTGGTAAACGGCCGGTCTGCGGTTTATGAAGGAGAGCAGGTTAGAGAAGATGTTGAGATAGCCATAAAAGGTTATGAACAGAAATATGTCGGAAAAGGCGGTCTTAAGCTTGAAGGAGCGCTGGATCGTTTTCAAATCGATGTTTCCGGTAAAATCGCTTTGGATACGGGAGCCTCAACGGGTGGGTTTACCGATTGTTTATTGCAGCGCGGTGTAGCGAAAGTGTACGCGATCGATGCTGGGTATGGTCAATTGGCGGGCAAGTTAAGGCTTGATTCCCGGGTCGTTAACTTGGAAAAGACCAATATTGGTTCCGTTTCGAATAGACAATCCCGGAATATTTCGACAAATTCTCAAAGAGCTTGTCGATTTTACAGAAAGCATCGGGCTTCACGTTTTGGGTATCACGAACAGCCCGGTTACTGGGAATAAAGGAACGAAGGAATTTTTTCTATGGCTCGGTCAGGGCGGACCTTTTGCAGGTAGAGATATCCACAAAGATTTCGCCTGCGATCGAGTATAAAACCGGCCCGCAAATGCTGTGTAAGCCAATTGTGGGCCGGTTTCTCATATCTGCTTTCCGAGGATAAGCGCGAAGTACTCTATATTTCTTGTTAAAAAGTCTTTGTTCTCAAAGGATGTATTCTGGAACTTGCTGTTCATATCTTCCAAGAACGCAGCCATATTTGAGGTGTCGGCGCCTGCAAACCGGTTGTCGATCTTCGTGTTGTTCAAAACCGAATTCACATCGTTGATTTCAGTACGGTAATTCCTCGACCATTGCGGGTTCTTAATCAGCTTCTGATTGAAATCCAGCAGAATTTCCATAAAGCCTTCGCCGCTGCCGCCATTCGCCATATCTGTGACAATCTCGGCTAATTTATTGGCGGATTCCGGATCATATTTTTTCATCAAGGAATCGAAATTGACATAATCATCGGGCGCGCCATCAGGTTTGCGAGGGATATCGATATAGCTTGCTTGGCCGGTCTCCGGATCGACTGTTCTGGTTTTGGCATATGCGGCGATCTTATCCATAGTGGCTAGGAACTCGGCCGCTTCGCCCTTTGTCATGTAATTGTCCGCGATAAATTTCGCCTGAGACAGACCGCTCTCAAGCAGCGCCGCCCGTTTGCTTTCATCCGCGACGGAGCCGTCCGGAACAAAGTTGGAGCTAATTAAGTAGTTTACGGCTTCCTCCACTTCCGGCGCTTTTCCTTTAAGCAATTGCTCTAAGGAAGTATCAATTTCAGCAGTAAAAAACGGCCTTATCGAATGGTGCTTAATCGCGCCTACAGGCAATTCGCGACTGCTAACCCCTTCAGCCAGCCGCTTGGCCGCCTCGCTGATTTCCACGCTGTCGTGCCCCGGAAGGGCGAAGCCCGTTTCCAGTTTCAATTCGTTGTTCGCTTGGTTGTTATCCCGATTTTGAGTGTAGAGTCTAGGAAGCGATGAGATCGCATTACTTTCGATTTTCATGTTATACCTCCTTGTACAACCCCATAAAAAAATATGCCGATATACATAAATATATCGGCATATTCTCCCATATTTTTAACTTAATCTCATTTATCCTCCGTAGATGCTGTACGCAAAATGATACACTTGTTGCTGGGCGTTAACGTCGATATTGTCGGCTACCGCCGCGATCACTCCGCATATATCGTAATAATGGGTGAAACTGATCGGACCGGGCAAATAATTGCTGATGCTTCCCGTCGAGGGCGGTAAACTCAGGGTTACGGAAAACTCTCCGGCGCTGTTGGTATTCGCGTACCCGACTCTCGTGCGGTTACCGCTGGATTCGGACCAATACGGATTTTCCCACAGGACGATGACGCTTGTGTTCGCTACCGGAACATTATCCGCAGTGGAAACCTTGCCGTTCACCGTAAATGTTCGTCCGGTGATTCTATATTTTTTTCCGTAATAATAAGATGGATAATCGTTAGGTCCGCCGTCCGAGTTGAATCCGGTAATCTGAATTTTTTCGGCTCGCAATACGGGCGTCAGAGCCAAAGTATAATTGGTTGTTTCGGAATATGTCCCCGTTGAATAAACGCGGAGATAATACGAGCCGGTGCCTAGCGGTACGTTATTGTTGGCCGGCGTGATTAATTGCAGCCGGTTGTCGCTCAGCACCGCATAGACTTCCGCTCTATAACCTTTCGCGGCAGAAGCGCTGTCTAAAGTGATATTCATGGCATCATAATTCCGGCTGCTTGGCACGGTCAGCACATACCAGTCATTATCGACGATGGAGTTAAGCGAACGGCTGGAGAGATAGGACCCGCCCGTATTTACCGTGATCCCATAAGCATGAAAAGCATTTTCGTCCGTTTCGAAGCTGTCATACGCACTACTAATAGCAACGGTTAGATAAAACGGATCATTGATGCTGCCGCCCTTTTTGGCGTGAACTTCAAGCAAATAAGCTTTTTCCGACGCAGAACTGTTGTTTACTCCGACATTTTCCGAAATGGTGGATCTTCCGTAACTATAATTGTTAAAATAGGTGCCGTAGATGGAGTAGTCGATTAGAGCAACTGCGGTATTCGTAGACATATCGAGTTCATATAAATACAGATCATAGTCCAGCTGCTCCGAGCGGGGAAGGTCGAGCTGGGCCTGCAATATTTCGCCGGCTTGTACATAAACGGGGTATAAGTACGCGGACTCCCCTTCCCGGGCCAATACCCCCGTGTAAGTGGCATAAGTGGCCGTTGTGGCGGAAACGGCGCTTGTTTTAGCAAGTGTACGGGCGGCATGTGAGTCTATGCGTTGAGAACTTTCAATACTATCCAAATCACTGACAATTTTATGCTGATTGGCTTCGCTAACGTCAACCCCTGGTTCAGCCTTAACAAGATGGTCAATAACATCAGGTTGATTCGCGGTTTCGGTTCCGGTTCCGGGTTCGGCGGCAAATACAGTGAGATTAAACGCAAGCAACAACACGAGGCTTAAAATCATGACCATAGACATCCTGGCAGCCTTCATGATTATAACTCCTTTCGTAATAAGGAAATGTGGAGGAGTTCAAGTTCTAAAGCAGGTGACGGCTTTCTACTTCAGGCCTCCTAACCTGTCCGTTTGTGCTTCATCCGTTGAACTGCCTGCCCGTAGCCGATGAAGTTCACGGTTGTTTAATCTACTGTTTTCACAGGTACTACTATCTATTAAAGCGCTTTTTTGAATAGAAAATCAAGGGAATTTATAGCAAAATTTAGGATGTTATGAGAATCAGGTTCTACCGCCCCGGCAATACATCGAGAATGGTATCCACGACCAGCTCCGGCTGGTCATGAATGACCATATGGCCGCTTTTTTCCGCGACGATTAAACGGCTGTCCGTGGAGATATCCAGCATTTTCCGCTGTCCGGACTGCCAAATTTCCTCAAGCTTCCGGCCGGCGGTTTCCGAAATGCCCACTTGGGCGTAGTCGTGCGGGAGACCGCGGGCAATAATCCGCACCGGCAAAGCGCCTAAACGTTGTCCCCGAATGGCATCTTCGGTGGTATAGGCGAGTTCCGCTTCTTCTTCCTTTGTTTCAAAATAGCTTGGGGTCGCAATCACATTGATAAATTGCCCCCGGTCTTCCTCCGCCACCAAGCCTTCCAGCAAAGTGTCTTGAAACAGGCGCAGGATACCCGACTGCTTGAGCAGCTTAAGTGTGGAAGCCGGCGGGTTTCCGGTAAAACTCTCCGCTTCCAGGATCGCTTGGGTATCCCGGGCATCATCCTCGGGTCTGGCGTCAACAAGGACCAAGCCCATGACTTCGTCCGGGTAGGTTTGGGCAAATAGGCGGGCATACATCCCTCCCAAAGAGTGCCCAACCATGAGGTAAGGCCCTGGGATATTTTCCTGCTTCAATGCGCTGTAAAGCTCATGGACGATCTGGTCCCCGGTTCGTTCATGCGTGGCCTTCTCGCTCCATGCGTACCCCGCCCGGTCGTAGGTGACGACCGTCGCATATTGGGCGAGCTTGTCCGGGATATCCCGCCAGGACAAACTTGTTTCTCCGCTTCCCGCCTCGAACACAATCGTCTGGGACCCGCTGCCCGATTTCACCAAATGCAGATCATATCCGCCCACATCGACCATTTGGCCGGGAGAAGGATAGTCTTTCGCGGCTTGTTTCGAAGCGATGGCTTCATAAATAAAAGCAGCGCTGATCAGAGTGATCCCAACGGCTAATGTAACCCCCAAACTGTATATCAATTTTCTCCATGCCTGTGTTTTCTTTTTTTCGCTTTTGCCCATGTAAAGGTTCCTCTCTCATTTCTGTTTATTTAGCACAATGTACTAAAAAGATTTTAGCACGTTGTACTAAAAAGGGGAAGAGCGTATAATAGGACTATGCCAAAAATCGTGAACCATGAAACGCAAAGACGTTTAGTCGCTGAAGCCGCATTAAGAGTGATTCGGCAATCTGGCCTGGAACAGGCTACCGTGCGCAAAATTGCGGAGGAGGCGGGGCTGTCGGTCGGGTCTATGCGCCATTATTTCTCATCGCAGGTTGAACTGTTTGCCTTTTGCATGAATATTTTCGTCGAACGGGTTGAGAAAAGGTTGGAAGCTTTTGAGTTAACAGGGCCTCTGCTGACCGACTTAAAAAGATTGCTGCTGCAGTTTTTGCCTGTTGATGAGGAGAGATCGCTGGAAATGGAGGTATGGTTTGCTTTTCATGCGAAAGCCTTGGTTTATCCCGAATTAAGGAGGTTAAGCGCGAATATTCAGGATGGGTTACATAAAGCTTCTCGTTTCGTGCTGGAAGAGATCATACGAAACCGGTTGGCCCGGCCCGATCTGAATATCGAACTGGAGACCGAGAAATTGTATGCGCTCATCGACGGATTAGCCATGCATAAAATCATGCAACCGGACCGGCTGCCGGTGGAAAGGCTGGAAAGCCTCCTGGAATCTTTTCTGGCGGGTTTATGTGCTTAACCACTTTTGAACTGCTGCTGCGGGTGTGAATTTTTTGTTGACTCTTCTGGAGATGCATGATATTATAAATTTCGTTGCTGCAAAACAATGCATCGACGAAATACGCGGTCGTGGCGGAATTGGCAGACGCGCACGGTTCAGGTCCGTGTGGGCTAACCCCCCGTGGAGGTTCGAGTCCTCTCGACCGCATCAGCTTGTCAATGAATGAGCTCTTGAATTTCCTTTTATGGAGATTCAGGAGCTTTTTGCATATTCGGAATATGTAAGGTGCTGATCCTCCACTTGTACTGAACTAATCCAACAATATCGTACGTTAATGGGGATGCGGGAGCACCATAAATTTGTGCTTGTAATAATGCGCTCTATTTTCGTACGGAATACTGCGTCTAATTTGCAATTATGATAGATTATATGATAGTCTTTCATTTGCTCCAAGTTTTCATAGTTTACAATTTAGCTACTAGTTCTCTAAAACTCTGATACAATTACTATATATACTATTTTAGTACATAAAATAATATTGCTGAAAGTAGGTCAATGGAAATGAAGCAAAGGCATCATTGGTTCAGACTTGTTGTGTTTACCGTAATGGCGCTGGCCTTGGTTTTTACAGCCGGAGCCGATTACGCGGCGGCGGCCTCCTCAAAGGGGACCAAAGCCAATAAAATGGTGGCGTTAACCTTTGATGATGGACCGGACAAAAAATATACCGATAAGGTGCTTGATATTTTGAAGGAACACAAAGTGAAGGGCACGTTTTTTGTAGTAGGAGACAGGGTTAAGCAGTATCCCGATGTTATGAAACGCATCGTACAAGAAGGTCATGCTTTGGGCAATCATTCGTGGAGTCATTCTGAACTAACCAAGCTAAGCAAAGAGAAGGCCCGCCAAGAAATCGTAAAGACGGATAATGCGATTCGCGAGATTACCGGCGCTGCACCGACCATGATGCGCCCTCCCTATGGGGCGACATCGGCTCGGGTGAAGGGAGAAATTAAGGCGTTGGGACATGCCGAGGCGCTGTGGAACATAGATACCCGGGACTGGGCGGCGGACAGCTCTGTTGCCGATATTCTCAAAGCGGTGAAGTCCAACTCCAGTAACAAGATCACCGTGCTGATGCATTCCGGGGGAGGAAAGCGGGATAAGACGGTCAAGGCGCTTCCCCAAATTATTGATTACTACCGGTCGAAAGGCTACACTTTTGTTACGATGGCCGAACTTAACGGTTTGCCTGACAATCTGGGAGTAGCCAAAGCTTCCGGCAGCTCTAAGGACGCTACCGACGCCGCCGACGCTGCCGACGCCGCAAAATCGCAGGCTTCGCAGGATACCGACAAAATAGCTACGGTTACTGTCGACAGTTTAAACATTAGAAACGGCGGCGGCTTGCAATATGAGGTAATCGCCAAAATTCCTGAGGGCTCGCAAGTCACCCTTTTGGCCAATGAAGGGGATTGGTTTCATGTCAAGTTGCCGGATGGACGGACGGGTTGGGCAAGCGCCGGCTATTTAAGCGTCAAGTCGGATGCTTCGGGCGATACGCCTCAACTTGATGAGGCGAATAGCGCTACCCAACGCAACATCCGTTTGATTTACAATGGCTCGGAAGTTAATTTTCCGGATGCAAAACCGTATATGGATGCAAACAGCAGAATACAGGTGCCCGTCAGGTTTATGGCAGAATCTCTGAGCTTTTACGTGAAATGGGAGGGAAGCGGGACTCAAAAAACGCTTATTTTATCCAAAGGCGATGTGAATGTCGAATTGAAAATCGGCGACAACTCCGCTGTTGTCAACGGGACGCCAATAAGTATGGATACTAGCGCGATGATACTTCAGGGAAGAACCTATGTCCCTTTACGATTTTTGAGTGAACTTGCCGGAATGGATATTACGTGGAGCTCCGCCGACGATACCGTTACACTGTCTTACAAGAAGCCGGTAGAAGACATCGCCAAACCGGTAGAAGACATCGCCAAACCGGCAGAAGATCACGCCGCACCGCCAGAAGACAATGCCGAGGAATGGACCACGTCCGGCAATACTTACATATTGTCCGCCCCAAGGGCTACTGTCGAGCAAGCCAAAGCATGGGCAAGGGCCAAGGGAGCGACGGACGTGTTCATAGATCTAGCGGATATTGTCTGGGAGGAGGCACTCGAAGCGGGCGTCGACCCGGTTGTGGTGTACTGCCAGGCTGCAAAGGAAACGGGCTTTGGAAAATTTGGCGGCTTATTGGATGAAACGTTTAATAATCCGGCCGGCTTAAAAACGCAGGTAGGTGGCTCCGACACGGATCATCTGGCACACCAGCGCTTTTTCAGTTGGCAGGAAGGGGTTCAGGCGCAGATTGATCATTTGGCCCTGTACGCAGGCGCTCCAGGTTATCCTAAAGCGTATACACCCGATCCAAGGCACTTTCCAGGTTTGTTGGGGCAGGTCGTTACGGTGGAAGCATTAGGCGGATCATGGGCGACCAGCCCCACTTATGGCATCGAAATTGTTGGGATGATGACGGAATTGGAAACGACGGCAAGCAACTTCTAAGAGATCGTCTCACCGGCCTGAATCGCGGCGCGAAAACAACGAATGTCTTTGATTAGCACTCCGATAAATTTAAACCCATGGCTGAATTTTGTAGTCATGGGTTTTTATATTGCTTTTTGCCTTATCTTCAAGAACAGTTCGAAAACGCGTTCGTGTCTTGGTATCCTTGCATGCTGCTTTGCACGATTATCCCATTTGTTCAGGGGGTAGAGGGGGGAGGGGCTGATCACGGTCCTTTCATTTTTCCCGGTGTCTTGCTCCGTTCCTCCCGTCAGGTCTGCTTCACTTCTCCTAAACCTCATTCTCACAAGCTAGTCTAACGATCTCGAACATGTCTGCTTCCCCCAAACCTATTTTCTTCTCCTGAATTTATCTTCCTCTCTGCTTCCGGATCAAACGGGATAATCGTGCAAAGCGTCCGGACAGCAGATGTTGATCTGCCGATATTTCTTGCCATGATCGGTTCCCGGCTTGACTGTCAAGCGCCAATTATTAGGTTAAGCCATAAATAGGGGAAAAAATTTTGTAGCAATTCCGAGTAAACTGATGTAAAATGACAGAAATAAATTTTCCGGAACAGTCGTAGTGTAGAAGTTTAGAAAGGGTTGGGCATCATGATTACTTTATCCAATATTCAAGTTACCTTTGAAACTGGGTCACAACCGGTTACAGCCGTTCAGGATATCAGTCTGCAGGTTGACGCGGGAGACGTATACGGCATTGTCGGCTACAGTGGGGCCGGGAAGAGCACGCTGGTTCGTGTGATCAATCTGCTGCAGCGGCCTACGGCGGGAAGTGTAGTAGTAAATGGGCAGGATTTGCTGGCTTTACAGCCTAAGGATTTGCGCTTGGCCAGGAAGCGGATCGGGATGATTTTTCAGCATTTTCATCTGATGAACTCCAGAACAATCTATGACAATGTGGACTTTCCCTTGAAGAGTTCCAAGCTCTCGAGGCGTGAAAGGGAGCGGAAGGTTAAACAATTGCTAGAGCTGGTAGGCTTATCGGATAAACTGAATGCTTATCCTTCACAATTGTCAGGGGGGCAGAAGCAAAGGGTAGCTATAGCCAGAGCGCTGGCGAATGATCCGGAAATATTGCTGTGCGATGAAGCGACCAGTGCTTTGGACCCGAAGACGACGCTATCCATTCTGGAATTGCTGAAAAAATTAAAGCAAACGTTGGGACTGACGATTGTCATTATTACGCATGAAATGCAGGTCGTGAAAGAGATCTGTAATAAGGTTGCCGTTATGGAAGCCGGGCGCATTATCGAGCAGGGCGATATCGTCTCTATCTTTAGCCGTCCGCAAAATACGTTGACCCGTGATTTCATTAATACGGCTACTCATATCGAGCAAATGCTGGACAAGCTCACGTTGCATCCTTCACTCCTTCATCTGAAGGATAACGATATGCTGTGCAAGATTTCTTATATCGGCGATAGTACAAGTGAACCGGTTATTTCCGAGCTTACTGCTCGTTACCGGGTTAAGACGAATATTCTATTCGCGAATGTGGAGATCTTACAGCAGACGCCCATTGGCAATCTGATCGTAGTGATGTCCGGCTCTACCAGTGATCTGGAGGAAGCTTTGCGCTACTTGCAGTCGGCTCGGGTAGACGTTGAAGTTATCAATTCCCGGCTTCTTCAGAATAGTAAGGTGGGTGATCCAGCATGAATGAGTTTTTTACAAAATATTTCCCTAACATCTGGAATTTAAGGGAGGACATCCTGCTAAGCACCTATGAGACGATTTATATGGTGGTCGTTACCTCATTATTTTCCGTGTTATTTGGAATATTGTTTGGCGTCACCCTGGTTGTGGCGGACAGGGGAGGGATTCTGGAGAACAGGCTGGTTTATAGTGTGTTGGAGAAACTCATCAACCTGTTCAGATCCATTCCCTTCATCATTCTTATCGCTGTTGTCGTGCCGCTTACCCGTCTTATTACAGGCACATCGATCGGCATGAATGCGGCGATCGTGCCCCTGGTCATCGGCATCGTGCCTTTCTATGCCCGGCAAATACAGAATGCGTTAGTGGAAGTTGATTCCGGGATTGTTGAAGCAGCTCAGTCAATGGGGTTGGGACCGCTTGAGATTATTTTCCGCGTGTACCTGAAAGAAGGCTTGTCTGCGATAATCAGGGCCTCCTCGGTGACGATCATTAACCTGATCGGGCTGACCACGATGGCTGGGGCCATCGGCTCGGGCGGCTTGGGTAGTTTGGCTATCAATAAGGGGTACAACCGATTCCAGACGGATATTACACTTGTAGCTACGATTCTGATCTTGATTCTGGTGTTCGTGTGCCAATTCATCGGGGATTATTTCACCAAGAAGACGACGCATTGACATCGGGGTATTACTAGGGTTTGCGCGGTATACTGCCTCTAATCTCTGGGCGGGTACCGGTCAAATATACAACATTATAAAAAGGACTGAAAAACAATGGCAAAAGTAGAAAGCTTCCAATTGGACCACACGATCGTAAAGGCTCCTTATGTCAGGGCGGCAGGGCTTGAGCATGACGAAAAAGGCAGCACTGTGCAAAAATATGATCTTCGCTTCCTGCAGCCGAATAGAGACGCTATTCCGACGGCAGCACTTCATACCCTTGAGCATCTGCTCGCTACCTATATGAGAGACGAGATTCAAGGCATCATCGATATTTCTCCGATGGGATGCAGAACCGGATATTATCTGATTCTCTGGAATGAGCATGATCCCGAAGAGATCGCATCCGCATTGGAAAGAACGCTGAAGCGCGTGCTGGAAACAACCGAGGTTCCGGCTGTCTCCGCGCTGGAATGCGGTAATTACAAGGATCATTCCCTGTTCTCTGCTCAAGAATACGCGAAGATCGTATTGCAAGCCGGAATCAGCAGAGATCCTTTTGAAAGAGTATTGTGATCGCCATGATTACTTTGGATTTATCGCCTCAAACGGCGGTTGTAACCGGCGGCAATTCAGGCATTGGACAAGGCATCGTACAAATTTTACTGCAGAGCGGGGCCAGGGTCATTTCTGCCGATCTCGCTCATGAAGGGGATTATAAACAAGTTAACGGGCAGTTGTTTGAGTCCGGATTGGATTTGTCCCGATCGGAGGATATCTATCGCTGGTCCAATATTGTGTTGGAACAGGCGGGGGTTCCGGATATCGTCGTGAATTGCGCTGGCATTTCCACGATGGATTACGTGATTGACAGCAAGCTGGAGGATTGGGAGAAGGTATTCTCCATTAATTCTACGGGGTTATACCTGGTATCGAAAATATTTGCGAAAGCGATGGTCGATGCCGGAAAGCCGGGCAGAATTATCCAAATGGCTTCGCAGGCCGGCAAGAACGGCTACCGGGCTATGGGCGGATATTGCGCATCAAAGCATGCGGTGCTTGGATTAACCAAGGTGATGGCGATTGAACTGGCACGGCATAACATACTCGTCAATGCGATATGTCCGGGTATTGTGGAGACGCCAATGAAGCATCGGGAGCGCATCGAAGGCGGATTAATCCGCGGCATGACGGCCGAGGAGATCTATGCGGAGGATTGTTCCCAAATTCCGCTGGGCAGAACGGCCGAGGTCAGGGATGTTGCCAACGTCGCTCTTTTTTTGGCCAGTCCCTTGTCTTCGTATATGACAGGGCAAGCCATCAATGTAACTGGCGGTATGACCATGCATTAGGAGAAATTGCATCCAGATATAAAGGGGAGAAGATTATATGAGAAAAAGTAAACTATGGGGCGGACTAGCACTCGGATTGGTATTGATACTGGCGACTGCGGGCTGCGGCGGCAAATCATCGGGCGATGGCGAGAAGATTGTCATTGGTTCGCAGGGTTCCGATGCTCAGATTTGGAAGCATATCGCGCAATCACAGGCGGCCAAGGATGCCAAGCTTAATATTGAAGTCAAGGAGATCAATGGCGGCGTTGAGTTGAACAACGCTACCAAGGAAGGCGAAGTCGATGTGAACGCTTTTCAATCCTGGGCTTATCTCGTCAACTATAATAAAGAAAGCAATGGCAATCTGGTAGCAACAGCGACCACATATCTTGAACCGATGGGCATCTATTCACAGAAGATCAAGGATATTAAGGAGGTTCCGGACGGCGCCCTCGTCGCCCTGGCAGATAACCCGGCCAATACGGCCAGAGGCTTAAGCCTGCTGCAGGCAGCCGGGCTGATCAAATTGAAGGATGATTTTAATTTGGGGACAGGTACGGTTAACGATATTGTCGAGAATCCGAAAAATCTGAAGTTCAAGCTGATCGACGATACGACCGGCCCGCGGGTGATTCAAGACGTCGATCTGGTACTGATCGGCAATACGATTGCTCTGGAAGGCGGATTGAATGTCCTGAAGGACTCCTTGTTCCATGAGGAAATTTCCGTAGATACGAAGAATAGCATCAATGTGCTGGCGACTACTTCCGATAAACAGAATGATCCAGGTATTCTGAAATTAGGTGAGTTGTATCACAACGAGGATACGCAGAAATATATTGAGCAGGAGTTCGGCGGCACAAAGGTGCCTGTAGATAAGCCGATCTCTTATCTGCAAGAATAGAGAGGCTCTATGCGGATTGCTATAATTGCGGCGATGGAGGAGGAGATAACTCCTTTTCGCAGTCAGGCACAAATTACGGCCAGGACCCAAGTAGGCAAGGTTACCATTGAGGAAGCTGTGTACCGGGGCCAATCCCTGATCCTCGTAGAAAGCGGCATCGGCAAGGTCAACGCAGCCGTCGCAACCACGCTGTTGATCGAACGGTATCAGCCGGATCTGATCCTAAATTCCGGATCTGCTGGCGCATTTGGCGCAGGATTGAGCGTCGGCAATGTCGTTGTCGCAACGCAGTACATTTATGGCGATGTTGATGCGACTTGTTTCGGTTATGAACCCGGTCAGGTTCCGCAAATGCCGGCCAGCTACGATTTGGATGCTGGCTTGCTGGATCAGGCGAGGAGAGTAGCGGCAGCGGCAGAGCTCCAGTATTCTCTCGATTTCGGATTAGTATTGACCCTGGATTCATTCATGAGTGAGCCGGAGAGGGTAGAAAGGATCAAATCAACCTTCCCCGCCGCCAAGGTATCGGATATGGAAGGGCTGGGTATAGTGCAGGCCGCTGCGCAATATGGAATACCGGTATTAGCCGTAAAAGCGGTATCCGATATCGCCGGACATGGCGGTGTGACGGCTGACAGCTTCGATGATAATTTGGATGCCGTTGCTGCTCATGCCGCACATTTTACGGATCTGATAATTCAGCAGCTTCTGTCGGGTCTATGAAAAGGTATTAAATGAATCCATTTTGAAATTCAAAAAGAGCGAGTGTTCGTGGCCGGATTTCCACTTATGCTCGCTTTTTCTTTTTTTAAATTCAGAAAGCTGATTACTCTGCAGTGTAACAACCCAATTCATAGTAAGTATTATTGTTGAAATCAAAGCTTTTAATCACGTCAAGACCAAGCTTTTGGGTATGGGCAGCGTATGATCTATGATTGATGTGGTTTATAAAAGTTATCAATCGGAAATTTTTTGCTCATTTGCATCCACTATAGCAGATATATCATCAACAGTAGCATTCCTATAAATCATTGTGATCCTCCTAGTGTTTTGGACATTATCAAATCAATTTGTTCTTCATCCCCCATGTAAAAAGAGTGAGCCCCAGTTTGAACAAAACCCATTTTTTTATAAAAATCAATGGCGTTTTCGTTCTTTTCCCAAACTCCCAGCCAGACCGTCTTTTTGGTTTGGCTTATGGCGATTTCCAGCGCTTTGTTGATTAGAAATTTTCCCAGCCCTTTTCTTTGAAATTTGTTTCTTATATAAATCCGCTCAATTTCGAGGGACTCATCACCCATTTTTTCGGATTGGGCGTCATTCATATTTACCTTTAAATATCCGGCGGGTTCTTCATTAAACCAGATGAAATAGAATTCCGAAAAGCTATTGGACAGTTCCTTTTCCAACTGTTCAGTGTTAAATGCTTTTTCCAAATAGGCTTGCATGTTTTCGGGTGAATTTTGATCTTTAAATGTATCGTTGAAGGTTTCAATGCTTATTTCTTGGAGTGTTTGCAAATCTTCACGGCGGCATTTTTTTATTTTTACGGTCATTTTAATGGTTAGCTCCCTTAAATAAAAATTAATAGTTTCTCTTGTTTCCCTTTTTTACTGATTCCCAGTCGCTTTCGATATTTTTTCTGACTCTTTGCAGCAGATGGAAAATGGTTTCCGTTTCTTCTTCGGTAAATCCCGCCAATGCCACACGATTCGAATGATCATGTTCCCTTTGGATAAAAGGAAATACGTTGTTCCCTTTTTCCGTTGGAAAGAGTTTTTTAATTTTTTTATTATGTTCATCATCTTTCTTTACGATAAAGCCGTTCGTTTCGAGTTTTTGGATGGCGCGAGCCGCAGTTGTTCGGTCTACTTTAATCATTTCCGCCAACTTTTCTTGAATGATGCCCGGGTGTTCACATATGCGGACAAGGTACAAATACTGCCCTTTTGTCAGGTCATATTCTTTAAATTCGATATTGCTGATAGAGTTCAATGCCCTGGCGATGATTCCGATTTCACGCAGGATTTCTTTCATCGTGAACTCCTTAAAATTTATTTTTGTTGCAAATGCAATAAAAAACAACATATATTTAATTTAATCTATTTTTACTGCATTTGCAATAAAAAATGATATTCCCAACTTTCGCAAAACCAAAATCGGCTTAACCGCTGATGCTATCCCATTCAACAAAGGACCAAGATAGCCGTCAACTTCGTCTGGCTTCCTTGAAAGTACACGACGTCGATATACGTTTTTCTTAACTGACTAATTTCAGCCCCACAGCAGAGCCAAGGACCAATCCTATACACAAAATACGCATGAAGTTGCGTGGCTCATTATAGAGGATCATTCCCAGGATCGCTCCGCCAGAAGCGCCGATTCCAGTCCATACGGCGTAAGCTGTTCCCATCGGGAGTGTTGTCATGGCCAATGACAAAAATACAAAACTAAGGCCAAAACCAGTAATCAAAAGAGTTAATGATTGCCAATTGCGGGATTGATTAAACTTGTTGATCAGCAGTACCCCGGTCATTTCAAACAGGCCGGCCAGAATCAAATACACCCAGTTCATATTCCGCTTGCCTCCTCTTTCTTGTTTTTGCTAAGCACTTTCAGTCCAATCACGCCAATGAGCAGCAGTCCGATCAAAACTATTTTCGCAGCGCTTAAGTCAGCGTTAAACAGAAGGATATCGGCAACCACAGTCCCTGTCGTCCCCAGGCCGACAAATACGGCGTATACCGTTCCAACCGGTAATGAACGCGCTGCCCTGATCATCAAATAAAAGCTGATGTAAATAGCGATCAGTGTACCACCCCATTCCCAGAAGTGATCCGCATGCTTCAACCCAATAACCCAAGCAACTTCGAAGATAGCCGCAACAATGACGGAAATCCATGTTTTGTTCATAACTCTTTCCTCCTTAAACTCTTTTTTTAAATTTGGGCTCAAGACCAAAATCAGTACTTGACAGAATAAATGATGACGGAGATGGAGGGTGTGCTCTCCAAACCGCTTTGCACCTTTATTCCTTTGATTCAGGAAGCCAAGTCACCTGGTCAAACGGGATAATCGTGCAAAGCCTCCGGATAGCGAGTCTCGCTCCAGGCCACGGTCTGTTGCCGGCTTGACTGTCAAGCACTGATGATTAGGTTGAACCTAAATTTAGCCAAAAAAAATAGCCTGGGAAATAAACCGCATCATGCGTTTATCTCCCAGGCTTTTATCCCTCCGTGTCACAGCCGCTTGGCTGTGCGTTTTCTCTCGGACCGGACCAGTCTTGCGACTGCGGAACCCTAGAAAACTTTTATATTCGGTTATTGGCTAAAATCATGCTAACACACGATGTAACTTAAGTCAATTTGCAATTCCCCCCGCTATCCTCCAAAAAAGAGGGCAAGAAGCATCAAACATTAAAATTAGACCTCATGCTATGAGAGGGGCCCCTTCTCTTCTTTAACGTTTAGAGAAAATGGCCTTACGCTTGTGAGAGCCTAAATAAGAGTATGTCGTAAGATGCACAGTGAATTGTCGTCAAAACGGTAGTGTGGAAATGAGAAATTTGTTATGATTTGTAATCGTAAAATAACCGATAATAGGATGATGACAGGACTGCCCTAGCCCGCTTCAGCAGTTTTTTAATGAGAACGTGGGGTGAGGAGTCGTGAAAATCCGGCATATTTCATGGAATTCGCTGCGATTCAAGATGGTTGTGGGGCTGCTGCTGGTTTTGATTCCGCTCATCACGCTGCTGATCTACAACAATTACTACAGCATCCACGTTGTGCGTAACCAAGTGACGCTCTCCAATAAAAATTTACTTTCTTTATACACAAGACAGATCGACACCCAACTGCAGGATGCGGATCGAAATCTAATTCGTTTGTTGACTTACGACTATAGCATCCAGTCTATGGGCGCCCCTAATTCGGAGGACGAGTACCAAATGGCCAAGTACCGTGTCTCGCTTACGCTTGCGAACGATATTACTCTCTACAAATCCGTCGATGCTTTTTTTGTGTATTCCCGTGCAAGGGAGGATTTATTGGACGTCTTTAAGGACGGGGTTCCCTTTTCGGAAAGGGATCAGGTAGAGCAGTTTCTGCACCGTTTCCTTGGCGGTCGCACCTTTCTTGCGGAGACCGGCAGCAGCAAATGGTTTGTGCGGAAAATCGGACAAGACTACTATGTGCTGCGAGTGCTTCAATCGGGCGACCTTTATATCGGGGCATGGGTAAACGCGAAAACATTGCTTATCCCGCTTCATTTGATTGATCTGGGCAAGGAAGGAAGCGCGCTGCTCGTAACCAATCAGGGAAAACCGATGGTCAGCACCAATCCTTTGATGGTTGAAAATATCGATTTCACGAAGGGGTTTGAGCAGTCTTACCTGTCTGGAAGTAAAAATAAGGTGTTAATCGTCGGGGAATCTTCGCAAATAGGTGATTTTAACCTGGTAGCGGCTATCCCGAATGAGCAAATTTTGCAGAATCTGCCGCATTTGACGCGAATCATTGCGCTCATTTCATTTGCTTCCATTGGTCTTATCCCGCTCAGCCTGCTGTTGCTTCGCCATATCCTTCTCCTGCCGCTCAAGCGGTTGATTTCCGTTATGAGAAGGATCAACGACGAGGGCAACGTAAAAATGCGGATCAAGCCGTACCGTACATCCGATGAATTTCTGTTGCTTAATGAAACCTTCAACACGATGATGGGGCAAATTGAGGATTTGAAAATCAGCGTGTACGAAGAGCAGTTGAGTAAACAAAAGGCGGAACTGCAGCATCTGCAGCTTCAGATTAATCCGCATTTTTTCATGAACTCTTTGAACATTTTGTTTAATCTGGCCCAAGTAAAAAACTACGAATTGATTCAAGAATTGATCCTGTGTTTAGTGCAGTATTTCCGTTTCATGTTTCGCAGCAACTTGACGTTCGTCTCTCTGCAGGAGGAATTGCAGCATGTCCGCAACTACGTCCGGATTCAGGAACTCCGCTTTCCGCACAGCTTAACCTGTACCATCAACGTTCCTGACTTTTTGGAGAATGTTCACGTACCGCCGCTAGTAATCCAAACCTTCTTGGAAAATTCGATCAAGCATGGCGTCACGCTGGAGGAGCCTATACATTTATCTGTAGATATTGATTTGCAGGAAACTGGGCTGGAGCCATATATCGAGATCTTCATCCGCGATACGGGGAAAGGGTTCGAGGAGGAGATACTAACTCAGATACGCTCAGGAAACCGTGTCGTTGACGAAAAAGGCGAGCATATCGGAATATGGAATGTTCGCAAGCGATTGCAGCTGTTGTATGGCGATAAAGCGGCCCTTTCTTGTTATAACGGGTTTCCGCGCGGTGCCGTTGTAGAAATCAGGCTTCCATATTATTCGGAAAGAGGAGTCTAAGGAATGCTTCAATTATTGATTGTTGACGATGAAATTCATGCCGTAGAAGGAATCCGTTCGGGAATGGATTGGCATAAGCTAGGCATAACAGCCGTGTTCACGGCTTTTACCGTAAAACAAGCCAGGGAGCTGTTCGAAAAAGAACGGATCGATATGATGCTGTGCGATATTGAAATGCCGCAGGCCACAGGATTGGAGTTGACGGCATGGGTCAGGGAGCGGTATCCGCAGACGGAAACGATTTTCCTGACCTGCCATGCCGATTTCAAATATGCCCAGCAGGCTCTCCAATTAGGGAGTCTGGATTACATTCTCAAACCGGTCCCTTTTGGCGAGCTTGAGAAAGTACTTCTTAAAGCGATTCATAAAATTAACAAGAAAACGGAATTAGCTGAATATAGCCAATATGGCCGGTTCTGGTTCCGGCATCAGCCGGTGTTGATCGAACGGTTTTGGCTGGATATTTTGGACCAGACGATCCCACCGCAAGTGGAGTCGGTAAAGCGGGCCGCGGACGAGCGCAATATCCCCTATACCGAAGATATGAAATTTGTGCCGGTTCTTATTAGTGTGCAGAGGTGGCATAAACCGTTGACTTTACGCGATGAGAAGATTTTGGAATTTGCGCTTAGAAGTTCTGCCGAAGAAATTTTGCTCGGTCCCCGTCAAGACGGAAAAGTAATTGTGATCGGCAGCGGACGATTGCTGGCCATCTTATCCGCGGAGAGCAATGGAGAGATCGAATCATCGCTGAGGGAAGCTTGCGAACATTACATAGCGAGTTGCAGGCAGTATTTTTACTGCGATTTATCCTGTTATATCGGTGAAAGTGTCCGCGGACACGAGATGTTCGATATGGTAAACCGGCTTAACGCTTTAGAGGTAAACAATGTTGCATATAACAATAAGGTTTTCCTGCTGTCCTCTGTTCGCTTGCAAGCATCCGGCAATCGGCTTCCCGATATGAGCTTGTGGGCAGTCATGCTGAAGGAGGGGAAGGACAGCCGGGTATTGGAAGACGCGGCCGGTTATTTAGATCGGCTCGTGCAGCAGGATGCATTGGATGCGAAGCTGCTGCGCCAATTTTATCAGGATTTCGAGCAGATGTTGTATTATATGCTTCAGACCAAAGGGATTCAGGCTCATCAATTGTTCAGCGATAACGTCTCAGTCGAACTTGCTGCGAGCGCAACCCGTTCCGTGACCGAACTGACCGCATGGATGAAGCATACGGTTGGCAAAGCGCTGGAATATGTAAACACGGTTGAGCAATCGAAGAGTGTTATCGAAAGGGTCAAGCATTACATTAAACTTCATCTCGCACAAGATCTGTCACGGGAAGACATAGCGAATCACGTGTTTTTGAACTCGGACTATCTGACCCGGATCTTCAAGAAAGAGACCGGGATGGCTGTCTCGGATTATTTGTTTCAGGAACGGCTCAAGCGGGCGCAAGAACTGCTCGCCAATACCGATATGCCGATCAGCGCCGTCGCATCCCATATCGGTTATGCTAACTTTTCTCATTTTTCCCGGATGTTCAAGAGGTACACCAGCCTTACTCCAAACGAATATCGCCAGGCAAATCAGGGGGAATGGTCATGACGATAAGCCTAAAGGGTGTAAGCGCACTTTTCGTTGCGGCGGCGCTTCTTTTATCCGCATGTGACGGCAATAATGGACAAGCGCCGACAGCGGGAGATCAGTCCGCGAAGCCGGCGGAACAAGCGGTGGAGCTGAATGTGGCTTTCCCGATCTTCAGAGCAGTGCCAAAGGACTTGCCTTTGGTGCAGGATTCGATTAACAAGATCGCACAGGAGAAAATCAATGCAACCGTAAAATTAATACCGATCAGCTACGGGAACTGGGACCAACAAGTCAATCTGATGCTCAGCAGTGAGGACAAGCTGGATTTGATGTTTGTCGAAGCAAATAATTACAGCAACTATGTTGCAAAAGGGCAACTCGTTGCGCTGGACCAGCTGCTTGAGCAGCATGGCCAAGGGATACAAAAAGCGCTGGACCCCGTCTATTTGAAAGCGGCCCGAATTTCAGGGGCTATTTACGGTATTCCGACGGTACGCGACTTTGCCAATAATCATGGATTTACCATGCGGCAGGATCTCGTGGATAAATATCATATCGACGTCAGCCGCATTCGTACGCTGGATGATGTAGAGGCGGTCTTGAAAACGATCAAGGCTTATGAGCCCAATGTAGCGCCATTGATTCCGGGCAACATTGGCCGGTCCATGCTTGATTCGTACCACACGTTCGACACGCTCGGCGATTCGATTGGCGTATTGCCGAATTACGACAACAATTTCAAAGTCGTCAATTTATACGAATCTCAGGAATATGCGCAGTTTCTCCAAAAGATGAGAAGCTGGTACACTCAAGGTTTAATCCAGAAAGATGCCGCAACGAATAAAACGTCCCAGTTCGATTTAATCAGGTTCAATCGCGGTTTTTCTTACTTCTCCAACATGAAGCCCGGGTTTGAACAACAGGAATCGAAGAGCAGCGGCGTAGCGGTGGTTACGGCAAGCTTGCTTCCGCCGGTATCCACAACCTCAAACGTAACGAGTGTTATGTGGGGGATTCCGGTCAATTCCAGAACACCGGGCAAAGCAATGGATTTCCTGAACCTGATGTATTCGGACAAAGATATCGTGAATCTATTCGATTGGGGGATCGAAGGGAAGCATTATGTGACGCACTCGGATAACATCATTGATTTTCCTCATGGCATCGACGCTCAAACTTCGGGCTACAGTTTAAATTTGGGATGGATGTTCGGCAATCAATTCTTGTCTTATGTATTTAAAGGAGGCGACCCAACGATTTGGCGGAAAATGGATGAATTCAACAAGTCGGCAATAAAATCCAAAGCGCTTGGCTTTACGTTCGACGCAAGTCCTGTTAAGACGGAATACGCCGCGGTGTCCAATGTGGTTACGGAATACAAGCTTCCGCTCGAAACGGGCAGCGTCGATCCGGATAAGATATTGCCCGAATTTATTTCCAAGTTGAAATCCGCCGGAATCGATAAAATTATCGCGGAGAAACAAAAGCAGCTTGACGAGTGGGTGAAAAACAATAAGTAACGAGTTCGGCAATTGCTTATGCTCCGGTCAACCTGACGTTGACCGGTTTTTTGTTGGCGCAAAATAGTCGGCAAAGTGCAAAGAGGAAGTCGGGGAAACGGTAGTTGGACAAACAGGATTTCATTATTATGAGGGTACATAGCAGAGCATGAAACAAGGAGTGTTGTTGATGTTGTATCCCATAATGACCGAAACCCGCAGTTTGCTTGAGCTTAATGGAGTGTGGAACTTCAAGCTCGATCATGGTGCCGGCTTTGATGAGCAGTGGTATAAATCCAGATTGCAAGACACGATTCCCATGGCCGTCCCAGCCTCTTTCAATGATATCGGGGTAACCGCCGATATTCGTGATCATGTAGGTTGGGTTAGGTACGAGAAAGAATTTACATTGCCCGGTGTGATGATGGACGAGCGTTTGGTGTTAAGGTTTGGGTCAGCCACACATACGGCCAAGGTTTATGTCAACGGGGAATTTGTTGTGGAGCATAAAGGGGGATTCCTTCCTTTCGAAGCGGTAATTCATGATTTTGTCCATGCGGGGGCAAATCGTTTGACTGTGGCCGTTAACAATGTTGTTGATTTTTCGACGCTGCCTGTAGGGCTTTATACGGAGGTTGAAATTCCGGGAGGCGGCAAAGAACTTAAAAACCGGCCCAATTTTGACTTTTTTAATTATGCCGGCATTCAGCGCCCCGTGAAGATTTACACAACTCCTCAAACGTTCATTCAAGATGTCACGGTGGTTACGGACATTGCCGGAAATTCCGGTGTGGTGAATTATTCTGTAGATATTTCGGGCTCCGCCGACGTTCACGTAACCGTGCTTGATGAAGACGGGCGAGCGGTAGCCGCGGCAGACGGTGCCGAAAGTGCTGTCACCATTTCCGATGTACGGCTATGGCAGCCTTTGAACGCTTATTTATATACCTTAAAAATAGAGCTAATCCGGGATAACAGCTTGATCGATGTATACGAGCAGCCCTTTGGCGTGAGAACTGTGGAAGTTAGGAACGGACAGTTTCTGATCAACCATAAACCGTTTTATTTTAAAGGGTTTGGCAAACATGAGGACACGCCCATTCACGGAAGAGGGATGGATGAAGCCGCTAATATCATGGATTTTAACTTGATGAAATGGATGGGGGCCAACTCTTTCCGCACCGCTCATTATCCCTATGCGGAAGAAATCATGCGTCTCGCCGACCGGGAAGGATTTGTGGTCATTGATGAAACTCCTGCTGTAGGTCTGGATCTGAATTTTCTGGTGATGTTAACCGGCGGCGAGAAGAAAAATACGTGGAAAGAGGTACAGACCTTTGAGCATCATCAGCAGGTGATCAACGATTTAGTCAGACGCGACAAAAATCATCCTTGCGTAGTGATGTGGAATGTAGCCAATGAGCCGGCTTCTTACGAAGAAGGTGCCTATGAATACTTCAAACCGCTTATTGAACTGATGAGGGAAGCCGATCCGCAAAAACGCCCGGTAACCTTAGTCACTCATATCGAGGCTTCGCCAAAGGCGGATAAAATTGCGGAGCTGGTGGATGTGCTGGCATTCAATCGTTATTACGGCTGGTATGTTGATGGGGGAGATTTAAAGTCTGCGAAAGCCAAGTTACGCAAAGAACTTAACGATTGGCTGCAGCGCTGCCCGGAGAAGCCGATTATGATGACCGAATATGGGACCGATACGATCGCCGGCCTTCATGATGTGGAACCCATTATGTTTACGGAAGAATACCAAGTGGAGTTTTACAAGGCAAACCACGAAATCTTTGATGAATTTGACCATTTCGTGGGTGAGCAGGTCTGGAATTTTGCGGATTTTGCCACAAGTCAGGGAATCATCCGTGTACAGGGCAATAAAAAAGGGATCTTCACCAGGGATCGCAAGCCTAAAGCCGCAGCCCATGAATTAAGGAAACGGTGGACGCAAATTCCTGATTTCCATTATAAACAGAGCGAATAATCAGCGGGGGTGGAGGAAACATGAATCCGGAAAACAGTCTCGAAACTTTGCAAGTTGAGCAAACGGGCACACAGACCAGGAAGTTTGGTTTTAGAGATAAGTTCGGCTATATGTTGGGGGATTTAGGCAATGACTTTTTCTTTATGCTCGTAGGAGCGTACTTGATGGTGTACTATACGGACATTATGGGAATCAGCCCAGTTGTTGTAGGGCTTCTCTTCATGATCGCAAGGCTGTGGGATGCGCTCGCGGACATTTCATGGGGCAGATTTATCGACACAAGAAAACCCGGCAAACACGGGAAGTTCCGGCCCTGGATTTTCAGAATGTCATTTCCGCTAGTCATTACGGGGATCTTGATGTTTGTCCACATTCCCGGACTGTCGGAGGGCTTTTATCTTGCTTATGCTTATGTCACTTATATTTTGTGGGGTACTTTGTACAGCACGGTCAACATTCCCTACGGATCAATGGCATCCGTCATCACAAGTAATCCTGTTGAACGCACTACCTTATCGACATTCCGTACGTTAGGTGCCACTATCGCTCAATTGTTTGTCAATGCGATAGCGCCTTTAATTCTCTTTGTAGACAATAAGATAGATGCAAATCGCATATTGCTTGCTGCTATTCTGTTTGGCATTTTATCTTTGGCTTCTTATATCGGATGCTTCCGATTGTCAACAGAACGTATTACTTCCTACAACACAGATAACAAAGCTAAATCCTCTATGTCCGCAACATTAAAGGGATTACTTAAAAACAAGCCGTTGATTTCAATTTTGTCTGCTTCGTTGATTTTTATGGTGTTTTTGATCTTGATTTCAACGGTCAACGTATATTTGTTTAAAGATTATTTTGGCAGCGCTTCAGCATTGAGTCTGGTAGGTGTAATGCAGGTAGTAACCGTTCTCATCGCCATGCCCCTGGCCAAACCGCTGGTTGCCAGGTTTGGTAAGAAAGAGGTTACCTCTGCGGCTTTTCTTCTGACCTTCATAGTATATGGAATGCTGTACTTCTTACCGGGTCTTACAGCCAATCAATTTGTGGCCATTTCAGCTGTCGGCATGTTCGGATATGCTTTCTTTAACTTAATGATCTGGGCCTTTGTCACGGACATCATTGATTATCATGAACACTTAACGGGGCTGAGAGAGGACGGTACCATCTATTCGGTCTATTCATTTTCTCGAAAGGTGGGTCAAGCGGTCGCCGGCGGTTTTGGCGGATTTGCCATCGGACTCATTGGCTACAATGTTAAGCTTGAAGTTCAGGAACAAAGAACACTGGATGGTATTTATATGCTGGGTACACTCGGGCCGGCGATCATTATTCTGCTTGTATTTTTAGTTATCGTTCTGCTGTACCCGTTGAGCAAAAATCGGACTCTGCAGCTTGCGGAGGATTTGAAGAAAAAAAGGAACGGTTAATTCAACAAACAGCCCAATGAAGAAGCGATCCTTTATCATTCGCGTGATATCGGATCGCTTCCTGGTTTTTACCTCTTTTTTCTTGATGTGTATAATAAGAGTAACAGCAAATCAAGGAGTAATATCAACTTTTTCCATGTTCGTGCGTCTATAAGAGTATCATAGTCGTTTGGAGTGATCTTTTATGAATTTTAAAATTTTGGTCATTAGCGCCGGTGCCGCCTGCTTGTTGTTGAGCGCAGCTTACGGGAACGTTGTGGCTCCCGGGCAAGCATCCGGGGCAAAGGGCAGCCCGGCATCGCCGCAAATATCTAATAAGGCAGGTGCTTCGGCAACCTTCGCAGACGCCGCTGAAGGCGGGGTGCTGCCGCTATTGTGGCAAAAATATGAAGGCTTCGGGAAAGTCCAAGTGCTGGAAGAAGGGTTGCAGCAGGCGGATCGCATCGTGAAAGAAACAGCTTTGAGCGGGAGTGACGGTTCCCGGGAAAACAAGATCGCCATTTATACCCGCAAGAACGATACCGATTTTCTCTATGCAGCCTTAGTCCGAGATCATCTCGTGTACGATTTGGGAAAGGTAGCCGGATATCATTACGATCAGGACGACGCTGTGACTGTCGAGAGCATTATGTTATTCGGTAAAAAAGTCGTCAAAATCCAGGGCGCCGTCGGCGCGGCCGCTTCCATGGCCCGTTACATTGAGTTGCAAGACGGGGAGCCGGTGCAGCTTATGGTGATCGATGAAGGTTATGCCTCGGAAACGGATGTGGACCACGACGGCTTGCCTGAGGTGATCGTGAGCTCGGGGACGGTCCCGCATACGTCGATTTACCGGTGGCAAGACGGGCATATCGAGCGGAGCAACCTTAACGAAGCATTGCAGGCGGAAGCTGTTTCCATCACCGAGGAGGGGGCGGTTTTGGCCGCGTTCGGGAAGGATCAGTCCCTCGTCAAGCTGTATTGGCTGAAAAAGGGCGGACTGCAAGAATTCAGTCAGTACGCAAGCGATGAATACTACTCTGACCGTTTCGTTACCATCCCATATACAAGCGAAGAAGTACAACACATCCGGGAACAAGCCAAAGCCGCCCGCGTCTTTGATCCTTACGTACCGCGAAAAGGCGTTGCTACGGACTACGGAATGACAGCGGAGCAAGAGAAAGCCGGGGTATTGAAGCTGACCTACCCGCATTTTGCCGTCCGGCAGTCGAGCATGGATTTGCGGCAGCAGGAGGAAGGAAACGGGGTGTCCGGAGAGAAGTGGTATTTTCCCGATTTTACGGCGGAATGGATCGGACTTCCGGACAGCGAAGCAAGCGGGACTTGGTATATCACACGCGGATCGACGCATATTTCCATCAGTACGGCCAAGTCGGTCAGCAAGGAGCAATTGCTGTTCGCCGCCGCGTCGCTTGTTCCTCTTGACGAATTGAAGCCGACCGGCGGAGAATACGAATAGAAGAAACGATATGGATGGATGTAGGCAAATTCGGAAAACTTAAGCGAAGACCGTAAAATGGCAGGAGCTCGGAGCGGTGTATTTTGTCATGAAAGGGTGATGGTTATGGCACGCGTTTTATTTATCAATGGAGGCTCCGAGGGACATATCAATCCAACTCTCGGTGTGGTGCAGGAACTTGTCCATCGCGGCGAAGAGGTGGTGTATTTCGTTGCCGAGCAATTTCGCGATCACGTGGAGCGGACGGGCGCAAAAGCGATCACCTTCGACGTCGGGAAATTTCTGGAGGCGTTCCTTGCGGGCGGAAGAACGCCTTGGGCGCGGGTAGGCGGACTATTGCGCACCGCCGATATCGTCATTCCCAGCGTCCTGGAGCAAACCAAGGGAGAGCGCTTTGATTACATCATCCATGACTCGATGTTCGGCTGCGGGCGGTTGCTTGCGCAAATCCTCGGCTTGCCGGCGATCAACTCATGCTCGAGTTTTGCCATGGAGCAAACCGGCTTTGACCGTCTGCAGGAGAGCTTGTCGCGCCATTTTCCGGCAGACGTGAATGAACGGGCCAAGCAGGAATTCCAGCAGCTGGTCAGCGAGGTGCAAGCGAAATACCATGTGCAAGCGGGCTCCGCTTACGAAGTTTTTTGCAATCCAGCGCCCATGACCATCGTTTACACTTCGAGACACTTCCAACCCGATGGAGCAAGTTTCGATGAGACGTACAAGTTTGTCGGGCCGTCTGTCGTGCCGCGCTCCAACGATTCATTTGATTTCTCGCATGTGGACACGGAACACCTGATTTACATATCGCTCGGCACCGTGTTTAACCAGGCGGCGGATTTTTACAAGCTTTGTTTTGCGGCATTTGCCGAAACAAAGTACACCGTGATTTTATCCGTCGGCAGCCGAACCCGGATGGAGGAATTGGGAGACATTCCGGCGAATTTTATCGTGGCGGGTTACGTACCGCAGCTAGAAGTGCTGCAGCACGCCAAATTGTTCATCACCCACGGCGGGATGAACAGCACCAGTGAAGGTCTGTATTATGGCGTGCCGCTGATCGTGCTGCCCCAAAGCGCCGACCAGCCTGTAATAGCCCGGCGTGTGGCTGAACTTGGCGCAGGCGTACAGTTAAATCAAGCAGACTTAACTGCGGGAGAACTCAGAGAGGCGGCGGAGCGGGTGCTGGGCGATCCGTCGATCCGCAAGGCATGCGTTGAACTCGGCGATTCGTTCCGGGCGGCGGGCGGCTATCGGCAAGCCGTCGAAGAGATTTTTGCGTATAAACGAAGTTTGGGCATATCTGAATAATTTGAACTGCAAAAAGGAATTACAAAACGGGAGGATGCCGGCCGGCGGGCCGTGTCATCCTCCCGTTTTTTACAAGCTCATTCAAGCGCGGCGATTCGCCCTCGTCATTCCCCTTGAAATGCTTTTTGCAGTTCCGCAAGGTCGAACTTTTTCATCTTCAAGAATGCTTGCGTGACGCGGTCAATTTGCTCCGGCGTACCCTTGGTCATCATTTCGTCCATCGCGGCGGGAGAGATTTGCCACGAGACGCCGTATTTGTCTTTGAGCCAGCCGCATTGCTCGGCCTCGGGGACGGCGGAAAGTTTTTCCCAGTAATAGTCAATATCCTCCTGCGTCTCACAAGTGACCAACAGGGAAACCGCCTCGTTGAAGTTGAAATGGTGTTCATGTGCGCTGTCCATGGCCGTAAACCAGGTGTTCTCCAGCATAAAATCGGTGAACATCACCGCGTCCTCCCGGTCCGGCTCATGGCCGGGGCCATACCGAAACAGGTTGCCCGATTTGGCATTGCGGAAGACCGAAAGATAGAACTCGCGCGCTTCTTCCGCTTTGCCGTAATTTTCGCCCACGAACATCATGGAGGGGATGATCGTCGGCCGCGGCTCCCCGTGCGGATTCGTCAGCATCAGCTGCCACGAAACGCCATACTTGTCCTGAATCCAGCCGTACCGTTTGCTGAACGGGTACTTATCCAGCGGCATAAGCGCGGTGCCGTCTTTAGACAGCTTGCTCCACGCCTCGTCGAGCATCTCCCTTGCGTTCTCCTCCCGGGACGGGTCGAAATTTACGATAAACGAAATGGAAGGGTTGATCTTAAAGTACGGCCCCGCAGAGATCGCCATAAACGGATGTCCCCAGACGGTAAACGTAACGAGATCGGAATCGCCCGAGGGCGTATCGCGCAAGGTCACTGCGCTCGTGACTTTAGAATCCGGGAAGACGGTACAATAGAACTCTGCGGCTTCCTTGGCCTCTTTGTCGAACCACAAATGCGGGATGATGGGATTGGTCGGCGAACTGTTCTTGGCATCACTCATCACATTTTCCTCCTAAATCATAAGGTGGACAATCGTTTTTATTGTACCCGAAAAATTGAATTTACGTTTCTTATCGATTGCTGCCTTGTTGGTGATTCTCGAGTCCGTTAAAGCTTTTCAACATATGAACAAACGATTCAAGCTTATCATTATCCCAATTCTCAATCCGTTTATAAAACTCCACTTCTTTTTCTTTTAAAGCCAGGACGGCTTTATCACGCCCCGCTTCTGTCAGAGACAGCAGGACTCCGCGGCGGTCGTTAGGGTCCTTTTCACTTTTCACATACCCCGATTTTTTCAAGTGAGCGACAAGGCGGCTCACAGAGCTTCGATCCATCGCTGTGGATTCCGCTAACTGGGTTGCGCTTGCCGGTCCATACGACAGCAGCCAGCGAACCAGCACAAAGGCAGCAGGCTGTAAGGCTGAATCGAAAATCTCCGCTGTTTTCACATTAATGGCGTGCGACGCACTGAGAAGGGCATTGAGCTGCTCGCCAAGATTGAACTCCAGCTGCATCCTGTCAGCGTTCGAATTTCTATCCTTCATCGGTTGAATCTCCTATTCAAATTTAATTAATTGATATATATCAAGTAAATTCATATAATTGATATATGTCAATTATATTGGGAACACCGTCATACATCAAGCTGAAAAGAAAAGGTTTGAACACAAATAAACATAGGAATTAGGAGGATTATATATGCGGACAACGCCGATTATTGTAATGACCGGAGCGACAAGCGGCATTGGAGAGCTGGCGGCAATGGAATCGGCTAAACAGGGGGCGCATCTAGTATTAACCGCCAGAAGTGAGAAACGGGCTGAGATCACGAGAAATAAATTGGAACATGCGGCGCCTAATGTTAAAGTGGACTTTTTCTACGGCGATCTTTCTCTCATGGAAGATGTCCAACGGGTTGGAAACGAAATTAAAGCTGCTTATCCGAAGCTGGATGCATTGATAAACAATGCAGGCTTGCATGGCTTCGAACAGCGAATAACCGCAGAGGGACTTCCGGAAATGATCGCGGTGAACTATCTTGCCCCTTGGCTGTTGACGGACATCTTACTTCCATCGTTAGTGGCTTCGCAGCAGGCCAGAATTGTAAATGTTGCTTCAGAGGCATCTCGCAACCATGGCGAACTTAAACTGCCTGAGGATTTAACGGATACTTCGAAATTTTCAAGGGCGGGCTCTTCCCGTATTTATGGAAAAACAAAGCTCTTCAATATTATGTTTACGGGTGAACTGGCAAGGCGGCTGGAGGGTACCGGAGTTACCGTGAATGCTCTTAATCCCGGGTTTAATGTGACAGGCCTTGGACGTGAGTTAGGGTTCTCTTCGGCACTTGCATCCGTATTACGATTTTTAAGGATTGGAAATCCGCAAAGAGGGGCGGGCATCATCCTTCAATTAGTTGCTGCATCGCAGTATCAGGGAGTAACTGGGGGATATTTTAACGTGGGCAGTGGACAGTCTATTGTTCCGGTACATCCCGGCGGGGATCCCGAAATGCAAAGCCGGTTGTGGAGTGCCACCGAGGAATTGTTAAGACGGAGGGGGTTGTTGTGTGAAAAATGATTGACATAGGTCGGCGGCAGGGTTGATGCAGCCTGATACAATATTTTGAACGGAATTATCCAATGGGGTAAGAAAATCATTAGCAAATCCAGCGCTTGATTGGATATTTCCAATAGATCAGGCTTAGCGGGACGGAAAACGGGAGATCTGACCGGCATCTATTGGATATTTCCAATGAGAACCCCAAATTCCACCTGATTTCCTCCAATCTATTGGATTTTTCCAATGAGGGGGGGAGAATCTTGAGATGAACGGGTGGCGGCAGGGGCGAGGCATGGACTTTTCCAATCGTCAAAGTCCAACAATAGTTAAAGATGCAAACCGGGGGATATCCGTGTAAAATTATCTATATGTGCGAACAGGTTGTGGATTGGAAACAGCTCATTAAAGAGGGATGCTGATGAAAAAAGCAGACGCTAATTTAATAAAAGAAATCAATTTAAACAATGTGCGCCAGGCGATGAAACGGGTGGAAACGGCAACCAAACCACAGCTGGCCGCGTTGACCAAGCTGAGCGTTGTTACGGTGAATTCCCTCGTGAAGGAACTGCATGACCTTGGAGAGATCTTTGAGGACGAAACCGTTCCCTCCAACGGGGGAAGACCGGCGCTAACCTATCGATACAATTACGATTTTAGTCTCGCGCTCGTCGTTTACATGAAGGAGACTCAAGGGCAGGAGCTTATTTCCGCGGCGGTCGTGAATCTGGAAGATCATATTTTGCAAAAAGAAGAATATGTAATGCCTGTTTTTGACCGGCAACAGTTCTATGACATGATTGAACATTTTCTCGCGTTATATCCTTCCATTAAAGTGATTGGCATCGGCATTCCCGGACAGGCCGTCAATGGCGAGATTGCGGTGAGCGGTCGTCAGGCGCTGATGGGTGTTCGCATGATTGAAGACATTGAAACGCAATTCGGATTGCCGGTTATGGTGGAGAATGATGTTAACGCCGCGATCAGCGGGTATTGTGCGAAGCTGGATTTGGATGATACGCAATGTGTGCTGGGTATTTATTTCCCCATGAGGTACCCGCCAGGCATGGGCATTTATCTGGATGGAAAAGTATTCAAAGGGAAAAACGGTATGGCCGGAGAGATCAAGTTTCTCCCTATGGATTTGGATTGGTACCATGAGATGGACAAGGAAACGTTTGTGGGCTCGGTGTGTCAGATCATTCAAAGCGTCAACGCCGTCCTGGCTCCGGACAAAATCGTGATATATCAGGATATGGTGGGAGCGGATATCTGGAACCCCGCATGGGAAGCTTATCGGAATAGGAAGCCTATGCCGTCATATCCTGAAGTGATTCTGCAGGAGACCTTTCAACAAGATTTTGAGGCGGGCATGCGCTGGCTGACGCTCAAAGAATTGGAGCCGGCCTTAAGCCATTTTAATTAACTTGGAACCCCTTGATCGCAATCATGGGGTTTTCTTTTTTGCCGATTCAACTCCATGTATTGACAAAAGAAAGCTGCTGATGCATATTAAATAAATGAACTTTATAAAGTGGTTTAAGTATGGTGCTTTCATTAGGAAGCAGATGAAACTGGGATCATATACCTTCACTATGAAAGGGGAACTGCTATGGCAACTTGGTTCTTAATTATTATATATCTGGCGTTTATTAGCCTCGGGCTTCCCGATTCTTTGCTGGGATCGGCCTGGCCCGTGATATGGCCCGACATCGGTGCTTCATTTGGCTCTGCCGGGATCTTGTCCATGGTTGTGGCGGGAGGGACCATCGTATCCAGTCTGGCTAGCGGGAGCCTAATTCAGCGCTTGGGGACGGGCAAGGTTACCCTGATTAGCTGCTGTCTGACTGCCGGTGCACTGCTTGGATTCTCTATGGCCCCCTCGATGATCTGGCTTGTTCTTCTGGCCATTCCTCTTGGCCTTGGCGCGGGTGCCGTTGATGCGGCCCTGAATCACTATGTGGCTGAAAATTACAACGCCTATCATATGAACTGGTTGCACTGTTTCTGGGGTGTGGGGGCAACCATGGGACCGATTATTATGTCCTCCTATATTGCCGGCCATAACTCCTGGAGAGGGGGGTATGCGGCAATATCGATGGTACAGTTCGCACTCGTCATTATCTTGTTTGTTACGCTCCCCCTATGGAAACGCGTCGCCGCCCGCCGCGAGCTTGAACGTTCGCAAAACGAAGTACAACAGACCCAAGTTGAATCCGTGATGGAACAGCCGAACGGAAGTTCCAAAGCCAATGTCCTCCGCATCAAAGGCGTCAAATATTCCCTTATCGCCTTTTTGTTCTATTGCGGGGTTGAAACCACGGTAGGGCTATGGGGAGCCACCTACCTGGTCGGTGCGGGAAATATTGCTGCGGAGACGGCTGCCGGCTGGATCTCTTTATACTACGGGGGAATTACGATCGGAAGGCTGGTTACCGGTTTTATTACGATGAAAGTCCATAATCGTGTGTTAATCCGGTGCGGTCAGATTGTCGCCATTGCCGGCGGGATCATCCTTTTGCTTCCGCTGTCCGTTCCGCTTTCCTTGATTGGATTCATTCTGATTGGACTCGGGCTTGCCCCCGTCTATCCTGGGCTTCTTCATGAAACGCCGGCCCGGTTTGGGAGGGAAAATTCAGCGAGGCTGATGGGGTATCAGATGGCGGCCGCATATACGGGAACCACATTTCTTCCGCCGCTTTTTGGAATTATCGCCACACAGACGGACATAACTTTGTTCCCGTTTGTTGTGCTTGCTTTTCTTATCTTCATGATGTTGAGTGCGGAGAAAATAAACCGCATTTTAAGCAAACAAGAGAAAGCGAGGAATTAAGATGCTTTCATACATTATCTTATGTGCCGTCATATGGGCTGGAACCTACGTGTGTCTAGCGATGTCGAAACAGCCCGTGGAGGTGAAACCGGTTCGTTCCATTGAGGATTTATTTGAATAGAATTAAACCTTGACATGTAACGCGTTCCAACGTTTACTATCTTATTGTACCAGCCAAGTTATCACGTGATTGGTGCGGACACTTTATAAAACAGCATTATAAAGGAAGTGTATTAATAATTTTTATAAAAAGGAGTAGAGTGCGCCATGTCAATCATCGTTCAAGCCGTTTTAGGTATGTGCATACTGATTGGCGTATATTTTGCGGTTAGAGGTGTGGCTGAATCTCCCCGGACACATATGTACGCCCGACGTTTACATGAGAAATTTATTCGCAATATTAATGGTAATGGGCATGAGGATGAAGATAAGAACGTGCACTAGAAGGAGGACTGACATGATTAAACTCGTCGTGACCGATCTGGACGGTACTTTTTTAAATAATGAGGGATCGTTTGATATCGATTTGTTTAACCGGGTATATGCCGAAATGCAGAAAAAAGGTATGGCTTTCGCTGCCTGCACCGGGAAGCAATGCGAGAGAGTAGAGATGCTGTTTGGAGAGCATGGCAAAGGCATCTGGATCCTGGGAGATAGCGCGACAAGAATCAAAAGGGATGGGGAGGTTGTCAAGGCGTTTACGATTGATTATGATCTGGCCCAGAAATCCATTGAAGAGATTCAAAATTTTGATCCGAAAATGACGATTATTGCCTGTACCGGCGAAGCGGCTTATGTTGAGTCCACGATAAAAGACGAATTGTTCAGCGTGGTTAAAGGATCATATGAAAAAGTGGTCAAAATTGACTCGTTTAAGCAAATTGACGGCCATTTTATTAAAATTACGGTTTACGATCCCGAAGGCCGCAGCGCTGCGTTGAGAAAACATGTGGAAAATACGCTGCTGGGACAAATCTACATCGTTGATTCTGAACCCAAATGGCTGGACATTACCGCGCTCCACACCCATAAGGGGGAAACGGTCAAAAAACTTCAGAATATGCTCGGAGTGACGTTCGAGGAAACGGTGTCCTTTGGGGACGGTGAAAATGACGTGGAACTGATGCGCATTGCGAAGTACAGCTTTGCGGTCGGCAATGCTTGCGAGAATACCAAAAAAGCGGCCAGTTTTATCACAAAGTCCAATGAAGAGAATGGCGTGTTATTGACGATACAGAAACTGATGGATCTAACGAAAGGATAGAGAACAAGGTTAAGGTTCATGCGTATAATTTAATAGGCCCGGACGAAAAGGCAAAAATGGATGAAATGATCCGAAGTATTCTTGGATACAACGGCTATTAAAGAGGATTTTTCCGTTCCGTTTTTGGCGCAGAATTGCTTAGTGAAAACAACATTGCTTTCCCATCCTGATCGGTGGTATAGTTTACTTATAACTATGGAACGAAAAGGTGAAGCACACTTGCTGGCGTCTTTAGGACGCTATGGCGGTGTGCTTTTTTTGTTGCGAAATTGCCGCAATACTGGGAAAGGAAGGATTACACATGGGTGCTTTTGAATTAGCGGTAAAAGAAGAGAAAGCAAGATGGCCGGAAGACAGGCCATTCACTCCGCATGATGAAGCGTTCAAGAAGCTATTGCAAACCTTTTTTGCGGAGTTTATCGAACTGTTCTTTCCTGAGCTGGACAAGCTGCTCGATCATCGCCATACCCGTTTTTTGATGCAGGAGCTGCTTGTGGATATCGTTGGCGGGGAAAAGCGGACGCTGGATCTGCTGCTGGAAACGAGATACTTGGAGCTGGATACCTACATACTGATCCACATCGAGCCGCAATCCTACCGGGAGAACGACTTCCATGAGCGAATGTTCATCTATTTCAGCCGTTTGTTTGAGCGGCATCGGAAGGAGTATAAACTCATTATTCCCATTGCCGTCTTTACGGCGGACGAGGCCAAGGCGGCAACCGATTTTGCGGTTTGAATTCATGAAGGTGGAGCTAAGGAAGCAACATTGGCGGCAATTTATCGATTCCGCTAATCCGGTGGCTGCTGCGCTGCTGGCGAAAATGGGCTATACTAAGGGAGAAGAGCGAGAGATACGCCTGGCGTATTTACGGATGATTTTACGGCTGCAAGGAAAGCTGGATGATGCGCGAATGGCCCTGATCATGTCGGTGGCGGATCTGTATTTCAATACCGAACCCGAGGAAGATAAGCGGTTGCTGGAAGAGTTGAAGGAACAATACCCGGAGGAAGGTGAATCCATTATGAAACTGATGCCCGCGTGGAGTCGTTTGGGATACGAGGAAGGTTTGAAAGAAGGTATGGAGGAAGGTATAGAGAAAGGGATAGAACAAGGGATTGAACAAGGCATAGCAGTGGGCGTGGAAAAGGGAATCGAGAAAACTGCCCTCAATATGCTCCGTGAGGGGATGGAGATATCGCTGGTAGCCAAAGTTACGGGGCTAACTGAAGAGCAAGTGGTGAAGCTGAAGAAAACAAGTTTTATAAAATGAACTAAATACCTCGCCCCATCATACTTAACATAAGGTAGCCCGTAAATTTGCTTATACCGCAAGTTTACGGGCTTTTTTGCATTATCGCTTATGCGAAGTCTTTCAACAAAATTTACATTTGTCTAATCCACGTTTTACATAACCATTGTATATTTTTCAGAGTGTCAAAATCAGTCAGCATAAGAAAGGGTGTAAGGAAAGTTGAACTGGGTGAACTTGAAAAAATGGAGTTCGATCGCGGCCGTTGCCGGTTTGCTGCTGGGAACGGCGGCTCCTGCAGGTTATGCGGAATCCGGCGGTCAAAGCGGATTTCAAGCTTTGATCGCGGCCGAGCCGGCTCAGGCCGACGGAGGTACGGGGAGCGCGGCGGAAGGGCAGGAGCAAACGCTGAGGATTGTACATACGCCGGCGTCCGCCACGCACGAGGCCGGGCAGGATTTAACGGTATCGGCTCTCATCACCGGCGCGCAAACAACGGTGACCGCTTCCGTATATTACCGGGTGGACGGTCAGGACTTGGAAGAGATGTCCATGGTCGGCGGCAGCGGAGATGAATATTCCGCTGCCCTGAAAGGCAGCCGGCTGACCGGAAGCAGCCTGACCTATTATATTGAAGCCCGCGATGAAGAAGGAACTTCGGCACGAAGCGACGACTTCACTGTGGAGCTTGTAAGGGGCGGGCAGCCCGGCATCGAAGCAAAGCCGCTGGATTTGCTGATTACCGAACTGGTGCCGGACAGCGATAACGTAAACGGAGCGGACGCCTACGAGTTTGTGGAAGTGTACAACAACAGCGGGCGCGATTTGGATTTTGCCGACTTCAAGCTCGTTTATAACACGAGTACGGAGTGGCCGCTGGCGGAAAGCGCAAACGCCGTCATCCCGGCCGGCAAAGCTATCGTTTTGTGGGTCATGAACGGCAAAAACAATCAGCTTACGGCCGGCGATTTTAACCGGAATTATGGAACGGGGCTGACCGAAGGAACGGATTTGTTCCGGGTCAGCGGCGGCGGCGGTATGTCCAATGCCGGCCCGCGCCAGCTTGAAATCAAGGACGCTGCGGGCGCGACGCTGGTATCGGCCGCTTATGAGAACGATGCGCAGACCCAGATGAACATGGGCATTTTCTATCAGCGTCCGGCGGACGGAAACGTTGCAATGATCATGATGGACGGTCCGGGAACGCTTCCCGCAACGCCGGGAACCGTAACGCAGGAGCAGACGGAAGCTCCGGCGGGGGCTGCTTTTTCGATTAAGCATACGCCGGTGGCAAGCGCCGACGCCGCGGCCGGCATGAACGTAGAAGCGTCGCTGGAACCGGCTGGGCCGGATACAGCGGGCGTTAGCCTGAATCTTTTATATAAAACGGCTTCCCAATCGAGGTACACGGTTGTTCCGATGAAAGCGCTGGACGGCGTTTATACCGCTTCCGTCCCGGCGGACCAGCTCACCGAACCTTCCTTGGAATATCGGATAGAAGCGTCCGGCGGGCGCGAACCGGTATCAACAAACCCGTTTACGGTTCAAGTCGGGAACCTGCCGGCCTTCGATCCGCAAAAGACGCCGCCGCTGCTCATCACGGAAATCGTCGCCAACACCACCAACGTTAACGGAGCGGACGGGTACGAACTGGTGGAAATCTACAACAATTCGGACCGGGACGTGAATTTCCGGAACTACAAGCTGTACTACCGTTATACGGATAAAGGTCCGTCGGGGGACGTATTATGGTCTCCGGACAAGCAGGACTTCGTGATTCCATCCGGGCAGGCGGTTGTGTTCTGGATCATAAGCGACAGCATCACGGCGTTGACCGCTGCCGATTTCAATAAATTTTACGGGACAAGCCTCGAGGAGAACGTGGACTTGTTCAAAGTCCCGGCCGGCGGCATTTCCAACTCGGGCCGACGCGGGTTTGTGATTAAAACGAATGCCGGCAAGGAAGTTTCGGCGGCTTATTATGATGCCGACACCGTTTATGAAGACGGCAAAACGGAAACGAAGGAGAACACCGGCCTCCAGTATAAATATCCGGTTAACGGCAGCAACCAAATGATTAAAGTGAGCGGGGGATTGCAGTTTCCTACGCCGGCCGCCGTGGATTCCGCTCAAGTGCCGGATACTCCGGTCTCGATTGCCGATGACACGGTGCCGCCTACCATAGAAGACCGTACGGGCATTACGACAACGGATCAAAGCCAGGGCTTCGAAATTAAAGGCTGGGCGCAGGATGACAAAGAGGTTGCGTCCGTGACCCTGTACGTTAAATCGGACAAGCAGAGCGAATACGTTCCGTATCTGCTGACCGAGGATTACGGCGATTTGCATTACCATCACAAGGTATATGCGGCCGATCTCATCGGACGCAAGTTCATCCAATACTACTATGTGGTATCCGACGGTTTCAATGAAGTGACGTCCCCGGAATACAAGGTCGAGATTACGGGCGGACCGGATCAGTCCGAGCTGCGCCTCAATCTGAAGGACGGCGACCTGCTCAGCGGAACGAAGACGGTCAAAGGCACGGCCAAAACCGGCGGACCTGACAGCGTGACCTTTGAGATCGACGGAAACCCCGTTACGGAAGGCACGAGCGCTGCTCTGGAGCACGACGCTTACTTTGTGTTCGATGTCAAAAACGTCGACTACTATTTCAAAAATGCCATTACCATGGGGCCCGAGGAGCTTAAGGACGAAACGATCCTGTATACGTTCCTTGATCCGATTACTTCGTACCAGACGCTGAGCTTCCCGATCGAAGCCGGCCGTTTGCAGCCGGGCGATGGCAACGTCATCTATATCCGCGCCGGTTCCAAATCCGGTCCGTTTGATGATCGGGTGGAAGAGAACAAGGACGATTTCGAGATCAAAAATGTACGGCTGGTGCTGGCCGACGGTACGGAAATTACCGACCCGGCTTATGCCGAACGGGACAAAGAGATCAAGATGGGCGATTCGGCGGGCAAGCATGAAGCGATCGGATTCCGCTTCGAGCTTCCGGAGAGTCTGTTTGCGTCCAAGGCGCTTACGTGGGATACCACCCGCGAATCGGACGGGGAGCATATCGTCAAGGCTATCGTCAAAGCGGTCAGCGGCGAGCTTGCGGCCAGCGCCAAAGTGACGGTCGATAACACGCCTCCAGCCATTACTGCGAGCGTCGAAGACGGCAAAGTGTACCGCGGTAAATTTACGATCCGGGCCGAAGCCAGCGATGTCCTTGCCGGGGTGGAAAAGCTCGAAACCGCGCTTGACGGAAAAGCCGTACAATTGCCGCTGGAGACCAGCTCTTCCAAGCTTGCGCCGGGCAGCCACGAACTGTACGTTAAAGCAGCAGATAGGGCCGGAAACGCGGCGGAGAAGACGATTCGCTTTGAAGTGCCGGCCGAAAATCCGGAGGCGCCGCAGCTGATTGCGCCGGCCAATGGCCAAACCGGGGTAGGCAGCCCGGCGGAACTTAAGGTAAACGTCAAGGATCCTGGCGGCGACGACATGAACGTTTCCTTTTACCGCGGGTATCTGTATGACGGGGCGCGTAAGGACCGCTTTGAAGGATTCCAGAACGCGGCGGATAAGGAACCGCCCGGCGAGCTGGCTCCTGCCGGGGAAAAGAGTCTGACCGACGAGGATTACGCCAAAATCGGGGCGGTCGACGGTGAGTACCTGACCACGGACGCGGACGAGCGCTTCCCTTACCAGCGTTATGAAATCAAACTCGATCCTTCCGTGAAGCCAAGCGACCGGGTGGATGTGGAATGGAAGGGCAAATCCCTGCCTGGACGCAAAGTCAGCCTGTATGCTTGGTACGCGGCGGAATCGAAGTGGGTCACCTTGGATCAAGTGATCGCCGGCGCGGAGGATTTTACCCTGAAGTCGACCGTAACCGCAGGTGATTATGCGGCGGGTGGCGTTATCTCGGTGATGGTGCAGGATGAGATCGCCGGCGAGGCTGGGGCTTTGGCGGCCAAAAGCGGTCCGGTGTCCGAAGATCCGTACGATTTCTCGTTCCTCTGGATGTCGGATACCCAGTATTACTCGCAGGATTATCCTTATATCTATCAGAAGAACGTGCAGTGGATCGCCGAAAATAAGGATAAATTGAAGCTGAAATACGTCATTCATACCGGCGACGTTGTCGATAAGGCCGACCAGGAATACCAGTGGATCGAAGCCGACAAGGACATGAAGGTGCTGGAGGACGCCGATATTCCGTACGGGGTGCTGGCTGGGAACCATGATGTGGGCCATCAAAACAACGACTACTCCCAATTCACCAAATATTTCGGGGATTGGCGCTTCCGGAACAGTCCGGTGTTTGCGGGCTCCTACGAGAACAACCGCGGGCATTACGACCTTGTCTCCGCAAACGGCAATGATTTCATTATCGTGTATATGGGCTGGGGACTGGGCGAAAAAGAGATCGAATGGATGAATCAAGTCGTGTCCATGTATCCGGAACGCAAGGCGATTCTGTGTCTGCATGAATATTTGCTCGTCTCAAACAATCGCGCACCGATCGCAGATCAAATTTTTGAAAAAGTGATCAAACCGAACAAAAACGTCATCGCGGCCTTGTCCGGCCACTATCATGATGCCGAGCTCAAGGTGGATGCGCTTGACGACAACGGGGACGGCATCCCGGACCGCAACGTGTATCAAATGCTGGCCGATTACCAGGGAGCTCCGGAGGGCGGCCTGGGTTACATCCGGCTGATGCAGTTTGATATGGCGAACAACAAGCTGCATATCAAGACTTATTCGCCTTACTTGGATGACTATAATTTCTACGACCCTGCGGAATATCCGGGCAAAGACGAATTTTCGCTGGACCTGGACCTTCAGGCTGTAACCAAAAGGGTAGCCACCGATTATATCGGGGTGAAAGTGTATACCGATCAACTGATCGGCAAGCAAGCGGGCGTGAAAAGCGGGGAGAACGCCGCGGTGAAATGGACCGGGCTGGACAGCAACGCCTACTATCAATGGTACGCCAAGGCGGAGGATGCCAACAGCGGTCTAACGCTGTCGGACATCTGGGGCTTTTATACCGGCTCCGGCTCCGGCGGCGGCAAGCCGGGAGGCGGCAATAGCGGCGGCGGTTCCAATTCGTCCGTTTCGAAACCTGTCACCACCGCGCCGGCCAGCCCGCCTGCGGCCGAGCCGCCTGCAAATGACGGCGTAACCAGCGGCCTGATCGCGGCGGCTCCGGCCGGAAACGGCCGATATGAGGTTTCCGCCGATCAGCTTCGGAAAGCGTCGTCCGCAGCTGCGAACGGTAAGATTGAAGTTCAGGTGAAGCCCGAGGGTGACGAGATAAAGGGTCCCGTTATCGTTGACCTGGATGCGGCCGCCTTTGCCCAACTGGCGAAGGAGCGCAAAGTATCTTTGTCTTTGAGCGCACCGGGCAGTCAAGTTGCTTTTACGCAGGATTCGCTTCGGAATCGCGTCGGGGATGCCGACAAACTCAGCGTTAAACTGGGCTACCGGGCTGCCGGAAATAGCGGTCTGGAAAAAGGGATGACCTCCACGGGCATCGCTTATGAGTTAGGGTTGTCTTTAGTCAAGGGGAGCGAATCGGCGGATTACGGGAACCTGGAAGCTGCCGCGGAAATTCGGTTGACGCTTACGGAGGAGCAAGCGAAGCTGCTGAATTCCGCTTATGCCGGAGTTTACGAACGGGTGAACGGCGGACTGCGTTATATCGGCGGATCGTTTGACGGCCGGTCGGTTACTTTCCAGGCCGATCATGCCGGAATCTATGAAATCGTTGAGCTGCGGAAGGATTTTGCCGATCTGCGCGGCCACTGGTCGGAGGATGTCGTGCGGCAGCTGGCGGCCAAACATCTGATTCAAGGCGTGAATGCCGAGCGTTTTGCCCCCTCCGCTCCGGTGACGCGGGCCGATTTTGCGGTCGTGATGATGCGGGTGCTTGGGGCCCGTTCTGACACTGCCGCGGTTCGGTTTACCGACCTGCCGCCCGGGGCGTATTATGCGGAAGCGGTGGAGCAAGCCGCGGCGCTTGGCCTGGTTCAGGGCAGCGGCGGACGCTTCCGTCCGGCGGACGGCATCACCCGGGAGGAAGCGGCGGTCATCTTAAGTAAGATGGCCCTTGCCATGAACGCTTCCCTGACGCCGTCCGGCCAAGGCAAGGATTTTGCCGACGCTGCTTCCATCTCCGCATGGGCACGGGATGCCGTAAGTCAAATGCAGGCCGCTGGCGTGCTGAACGGAAAAGGCAGCGGCCGTTTCGAACCGAAGGGCTCCGTCACCCGGGCCGAGATGGCTAAAATGATGAGCGAAATGTTAAAGCTGGAGCCTTAGGGCATCGCAAATACCGGATGGATCAAAGCGAGAGGCGATTGGTGCCGGATATATCGGCCCGATCGCCTTTTTTAAGATACCGGAACTCAACGTTCGCAGGACGAAATTCGGCTTAACCGCCGATACTGTACAGATGGACTACGAATAAAATCTTAACCTTGACCATTAATTGCAAATCATACAACTACTTCCTCGTCTCTTTGCTTCTTTATCGAAATATAGCGGAGTAATTGCAGGTTTTACACTTGATCAAGTGCTGTGGCAGCATTTTACGGATAAGCAACTGTACATTTTGCAACTATTCCTTTCAACAATAGACCAAGAAAGCTGGAGTACGAAGCAGGTACGCTCGGATGGAGCGAGAAGAGAAATCTGGAGGCTGACGGGCTGTAGTAAAAAACACGCCGCTTTGGCAACGGCGCGTTCCATTTTGGGGGGGTTACGGTAAAATGGCAAATGATCGCACCGGAAATCCCGATGCTTTGTGCGGCTTCGGTACGATGTTAAAGATAACGGCGCCCGTGGCGGGCACTTTATCCAAATTGCGCATCAGTTCAACCTGATAAGTGTCTTGCTCAAGCACGTAATACTCGGCGAGAAGGGCGCCGTTTTTTTGATAATCGCTGCTTGCGTCCGTGTCAAACGTTTCATGGCCGATCGCTTTGATGTTCCGTTCTTGAAACAGAAATTTCAGCGCCGCCAGCGACCAGCCGGGGGTGTGGCTGTTGCCGTCGGCATCCTTGTTGCTGAACGCCTCTTTATCCGGCCAGCGCTTGCTCCAATCGGTGCGCAGAGCGACAAAGCAGCCCTCCGCGACCTCGCCGTGTTCGGCTTCAAATTGCAAAATATCTTCTACGCTGAGGGTATAGTCATGGTTTTCCGCAGCTTCCTTGGATTTATCGATCACAATGAGCGGGAGCGCCAGCTCCTTCAACTCCAGCTCGTCCAGAAAGCGCTTGTTCCGGACAAAGTGAATCGGGGCATCCAGGTGGGTTCCGTATTGCCCTGCGAACGTAAAGCTTTGCGCCAAAAAACCGTCATCATGATCGAACAAAGTCGTAAATTCGGCGTCGGGAAAAGCCGCAAAATGAGGGGAGTCCGGACCAAACGTATGCGTCAAGTCCACCCATTCTTTTTCTTTCAACAATTGAAATGCTCGAATTAATTCGTTGCCCATATCCGTCACCTCATCCTTTTTTTGCTTTAGTTACACCTGTTAGGCGCCGTTATGTACTTTCTTGGGAATGCAGAGCGCGAAATTCGTCCTCCAGCATCGACATCAGGATCAAATCATGGAATCCGCCGTCCATAAAGAGCTCGTCGCGCAGCACTCCTTCCCGGTGGAAGCCGATTTTCTCATACACATGAATTGCGCGCGGATTAAACGAGTAAACCCCCAAATGAATCCGGTGCAGCCGCAAGACCTCGAAGCCGTAACGCAGCATATGCATCAGCGCTTCCGTTCCGTACCCCTTGCCGCGATGTTCGGTTCCTTTGATCCCGATCCGGATGTTTGCGCTCCGGTTTACGGGATCGATCTCGTTTAAGACCACTTCGCCAATCAATTCGCCCGAATCCTTCCTTACGATGATCAAGTCGATCCGGTCCTCATTCGCCTGGCTGATCTTTTGCAGCCAAACTTCCGTACTTTCCCGGGTAAAATCCCCCTGGCTCCCCGTCAGACGGAGCATCTCCACATCCTGCAAAAAGGCGAAATAGGCGTCCAGATCCGTGACGCGCGCATAACGCAGTTCAACGGCCTTTCCTTCGATACGGATTAAATGATCCTGCACCATTTTCATACCTCCCTGGTTTTAAGCCTGTTTTTCGAATTACCTTATTTTAACTTGGATATCACGTTTTGGCGATATAGTTTTCCAATTCTCTAATACTCTCGTCACACCAGCGCATCAGGCTGCTGAACTGAGCTTTTCCATAATTATTTGTAATCAGCCAATACTTGATATTGGGGTCGTCCGACTCTTGTTTTTTAAGCCACTCTTCAAGCCCCAGAAACATCTGCAGCGCTTCTTCCAACTTTTTTTTGTGGTCCTTTATATGTTGAATGATTATTTCAGGCCGGGCATTGCTGCCAAAGAACACCCTTAGCAGCAGCTCGTTTTTTTTGAGCATCACCATATGTTCCATAGGCTCGGACAGCCAATCGCTTAACGTCTGTTTCCCTTGCTCCGTAATGCTGTACACTTTTTTATCCGGCTTTCCTTTTTGACGTTTCACATGCACGGTGACATCCTGGCGTTCCAGGAGTTCGGCAAGCACGGGATAAATCTGCCCATAATTTTCATTCCAAAAATAACGGGTGCTCTTCTCCATATGCTGCTTAATATCGTAACCCGTGTGCGGGCCTAACGTAAGTATACCTAGAACGGCGAACATGGTGTTCATTTTTCCGGACGACGGCGCCATTTCATTACCTCCTAGCTTATTTCCCCTGTACTTTTGAAAAATCAGATTGTTTTCATTATAAAGCATTTCAGTTCCGGGCACACCCTATATATATTTATAATATATATTATTTTAATAATTAATGTTGACAAGGGGTTGCGGTGGATTTAATGTGTATTTACGGGCTGGTTGCTCGTAGGGGAACAGGGTATTGTGGTTTCCTGCAAACCCATATTAGAAAAAGGAGTGTAGCAAAACGATGACAATGATTGCAGTCCATTATCCGGAAGGCCGTATTACATTGGAGCAACGCCGTCTTTTGGCGGAAAGCTTAACCGATGCTGTGCTTATCCCGGAAGTAGGTCAATTTTGTCCCCCGGCACGCGACGGGTTTCAAGTCCGCTTTGCGGAGTATTCCGCGGAACATATGGCTATTGGAGGTAAATTGCTGGCGGATGCGCCCGGGCGGGATATTATTACAGTTAATGTATTGGTGATGGCGATTGGCCTAAAGAAGTTCGAAAAGAGGTCCTTGAGAATATTCTTGACTGTTTAGGCAAAGCGCTTGAAGTGCCGGAACCTCCCCCAACATGGTGGGTATCCTTTCAGGTCATTGAAGAAGGAAGCTGGGGCTCGCGCGGAGGGGTCCTGTCGATTTTAGATTTGTTGGACTCGGGAGTTTTTACAGAGGAAAAAATAAAGGCAATTCGGCAGAAGCTTGGATAAACGCTTAATGGAGAGCGGGCAGATTTAGTAGGGTTCTGTAGAGGGGGGCCACCGGTTTGGGTGGCCTCTCTACCCGGAGGCCGGGGCGGCACTTACATGCTGCATCAGCATTTCCGCAAACTGTTTTGGAATGAGGCCCCATTGATTCATGGGAGTCAGGCTCAATTTTTGCAGCAGTCCCATCATCGAGGTAAAGATGAATTGAGCGGTTTCCAAAGCGTCAAGGTCGGGGTTTAGGGAGCCGTCTTTTTTTCCGGCTTCAAGAGCTTCGCCCAGAAAATGCTGTTCCTTCCTCTCATCAATAAAGCGTTCATAACGTTCCTTAAGCTCCTGGTTTGATTCATAAGCTTCGTAATGCAGGTCAAACAGCAGGATAAACTTGATATATCCGGGATGCTGCCCGGCAAAATCAATCCAAGCGTCCAGCATGGAGCGGAGCTGTTCCTTGCCGTTTAATGCGCCTGCCGCCGTTCTTTGCACAAATTCGGTCATGCTCTCCAGCAGTTCCATCTGGACCTCAAAGATCAGCTCGTCCATGGATTGGAAATGCTTATAGAAAGTGACCCGGCTGACCCCGGCCCTGCCGCATACGTCCTTAATGTTGACATTGAGGAAGCTTTGCTTCATAAAAAGCTCCTTGCCGGCCGCGATCAGCTCTTCCCGGTTTTTGTTTTTCAGGGTTTGGTGCCAGTTCTCAGTCATGGACAGCGATCCGCTCTTTCTTCGATTTTGGGCTGTCCCCTGTTAAAAACAGGGTAGCCAGCAGAATGATTGCCCCCAAAATATAGGGTAAATCGATATGTTTGTCAAACAGCCCCCCGGCGATCATCGGGCCGAGGATATTTCCTATGCTCGTATAAGTGGTGTTGAGCCCGGAAGCGTAGCCTTGCCGGTCCCCGGCCGCATTGGCGATCAGCGAACTGACCGTTGGCCTTAAGAAGGCATTAAAAGCGAAAAACAGAGCGGATACGGCCAAAAGATATCCTAGATTGATCTTGATCAGCATCAGCAGGAGGGCTATGCCTGTCATGATCAAGGACAACCGGATCAGCTTCATCTCTGAGAGCCGCTTGATGATCCAATCCAGCAGCCAAACCTGCACAATAATGCCTACAACGGCGCCTACCGTAATGATGATGGAGATTTTTCCGGCGTTAAATCCATATTTCTGTTCCACAAAAAGGGCATAAACCGTTTCATAGTTCACCAAGCCAAACGTCATGACCAGGATAAGCAGAAGATAGCGGAAATAGGGAGTCCGGAACGAATTCAGAAATTGCCGGGTGATCGGTTCGCGATTCGTTTGTTTGCTGAGCGACTGCCTTTTTTCAAGCGTCAAAGTTTCCGGCAAGAAGATCGTCAGCAGCGTCGCTATAAGACCCATCCCGGCCGCAAAAAAATAGGGAACCCGTATGCCCAATTCAGCAATGATGCCGCCTAGTCCGGGGCCCAGCACCATGCCCAGATTCATGGCGGCGCCCAAGTAACCCATCCCTTTCGCCCGCGTTCCGGGTGTTGTAATATCCGCGACATAAGCCATGTTGGAAGGAACCATCAAGCCGAGTCCAATGCCTCCGATAAACCGGGCAAAATACAGCAGTTGCAGAGAAGTCGACGCGGCGAACATTAGATCGGACAGAACGGTTAGGAAAAGGCCAAGCATGATTAATTTTTTGCGGCCCCATTTATCGGACAGCTGCCCGCCGATCGGCGAGAAAAGAAACTGTGCCGCTCCGAAAGCGGCCACAAGGTACCCTGCCGCCGTCCCCGCCGCATCAAATTGTTTGAGGTAGTCGGGCAGGATAGGGATGACCATACCTTGCCCCAACAGGGCGATAAACAAATTCAGCATCAGAATGTAAAGCGGAAACTTAGCTGATTTGGATAGTTGACGGCTCATCATAACACCCCTTGATTTACACAGTGTAACCAATTACAAGATGTAAACCATATTAGCGAAAAACAAGCCGGTTGTAAATGAGAAGATGAACTGACAAATATGATATAAAAAGCGGAGCAATTTAACCGATAAATTTGCTATAAGATTAGCAACCAAAAATTTCATGGGGAGGAATATGAATGAACATACATAATGTTGCGTCATTTGCGTCATTGGATTACTTTAGATTACTAAACTACCCCAACAACGTTAATAATGACAGTTCGGTGCCTGTGCTCGATTTTCAAAACATATTAAGTACTGCAACACGGAAAACAGAAAAGTCAGAGAAAACAAGCACTTTTGTTAATGCAGAGCAGAGTCTGAAGGGAATTTATCCGGATCTGAAATATCACGTACTGGATGCATCTCAATTTAAATACTGGAACCGGTTGGACTTTCCAACTTCAAAGTTATTTAAAGATAAGATTGATGAAAATACGATCAATGAATTGAGGGCGTGGAAACCTCAGGCCCAAACGGCTACAGGATATGAACCTTGGGTACAACGTGATCTTGAAAAAATACAACAGGGACTTCATGTTGTCATGATTCATCCTGCTGTTCAAGAGAAAATGGACCAGGACCCGGGATATGCAAAACAGATTGTAGCTAAGATTCAAAAATATTTCAAAAACGATATTCAGTTAAATGCAGCTATTGATCCGGAATCGGTTAAAAGCATGTCCCATTGGTTACTATTTCAGAAGATGGTGAGATAGGATTTCATCAAACCGTCTGTGATGGACCTTCCAAGCAGGAAAATGGCTCTGAAGAAATATTTGGAACGAAAAAGGATAAGAAGAAACAATACCCATTAAGCGCATTGCAAACTATGGCGATAACTTATTCATTGCCATTACCAGAGCAAATAACAACAACACTTGAATACGATTACAGTTACGCATATGGGCTATATGGCTTATATCAAAAGCGCAAAACAGGAAGCAACGAGGATTAAAAAATTCTCGTTGTTTTTTTATTCTATGGCAGGCAAGTTTAAAGCAATGTTGGGAAAAGTCGGTTTGAGGTGGCTCCCCTATTGTCGTTCTTAAACAAATGAATTTGACGATAGACGAGAGGATACCGGGCAAAACCCCGGGCTTGCCGCGGCCAGCCGCTCGGCGTAATCCGCATCCAGCTTGGCCAGTTCCGCAAAGTAACTTTCGATGACGTGATTGGCGGGTACGGAGCCGTTCTGGAAAATCAGCGGGCAGGAAGCCGGAACGTGGCGGTAATAGTACGTTTTTTCTCGTTTCGGCAGCTTGTAGATATAGGGCGGCGCATGGGTAACGACGTCGAACGGGTTGGCGATCCGGTAGCTGTTGGGGACGTATTTGGCAAAAGCTTTGGCAAAATCGGGATCACCGACGCGCGGGGAGCCGAACGTAAACAAAACGGGGGTACGCGCGGTGTTTGCCGCCATGTCGACGGCGCATAAGGTGGCAAGGGCCCCGCCTAGACTATGGCCGGCAACGAAAAGGGGTTTTTCCTGCGGCAAGCGGCGCAGGGCGGACAAGACCTGCTTCCGGGCCGAAGCGTAAATGCCGGTGAAGCCGCGGTGAGTGAGGGAGGACTCCTTGATATAACCGCAGCTTTTTTGCGAGGCGATGGCGTCGGCGATCCAGTTGGTCGTCGAACTGGTGCCGCGAAAAGCGATCACGATCTCCTCCGGGGATTGCAGAATAAACCCAAACCGTTCCCAAACGCCGATGAAGGATTTGGCTTCGATCGTATCAAACAGCGAATAACCGGGCGGGAGGACAAACGATCCGTCTTCGTTCGAAAATTGCGCGTAGGTCTGACTGCACACCGCGGCTAGAAATAACCCCCGCCGCACCTCGGCCCCATTCAGTTCCATTTCTAATCCCCCCTTTTCCTCAATATATTTAAAAATCCAGGGAAAGGTGCCCATTCCGCCACAACTAATGAATAAGTAAAACAGCAAAGGGGTTTACAAATCGTAATGATTACGATAATATATTTGATGTTAATACGTAATAATTACGGTTAAGAGAAGGGGTTAGCATGATTTTATCGTCCATGCGCGAGGTTGTTTTTGGATACGGGAACGAGCCCGTCATCGAAAACTTGTCCCTTGACATCCATACCGGACAATTTATCGGCATTGCGGGGGCTAACGGTACGGCCAAGTCGACTTTGCTGAAGCTGATGCTGGGGCTGCTTAAGCCTTGGAGCGGTTCGGTGAGGTTTAACCGGTTCCAGGAAGACGGTTCAAAGGTGGTTGTCGGCTATGTGCCGCAGCAAGTGTCTTCCTTTAATGCAGGTTTTCCCAGCAAGGTTATCGAGTTGGTGCGTTCCGGTTGTTATTCCCGCTTGGGGTTGTTTGGCCGGTTCAAAGAGGAACAGCGGCAGGTTGTGGAGCGAAGCTTGAAACAGGTGGGCATGTGGGAGCTTCGTAATCGTAAAATCGGCGAACTGTCGGGAGGCCAAAAACAACGCGTCTGCATTGCCCGGGCCCTGGCCCAGGAGCCTCAGGTGCTCATATTGGATGAGCCCGCTACGGGCATGGATGCGGCGAGCCGGACGGCCCTTTACGAGCTGTTAAGGCAAGACGTAACAAATCGAGGCCGAACGGTGATTATGGTTACCCACGGGCTGGAGGAAACGGCGCCGTATCTCGACACATTGATTAGGTTGGAGCGGGAGGAGGATGAAGGATGGCGATGTTTGGTTACGAATTCATGCAGCGCGCCTTTTGGGCAGGAGGTTTAATCGGGATTATCGCTCCGCTGCTCGGAGTTTACCTTATGCTTCGCCGCCAGGCGTTGATGGCGGATACGTTGTCCCATGTATCCCTGGCCGGGGTGGCTTTGGGCTCGGTGCTGCATCTGAATCCCGCGCTCAGCGGTTTTGCGGTGGCCATTGCCGGAGGAGTCGTCATCGAGCAGCTTCGCCGTTCCTACCGTACATACAGCGAACTGCCGGTAGCGATCATCATGAATTCGGGGCTGGCGCTTGCCGTCGTGCTTATGAGCGTGAAGCAAAATTTGAGTCAAAGCTTCAGCTCTTATCTGTTCGGCTCCATTGTCGCCGTTGGCGATACTCAATTGTTCCTGATCGCTGTCGTTGCTTTGGCCGGTTTGATTTATTTTATTCTGCTGCGGCGCCCGCTTTATCATCTGACGTTCGATGAGGAAACCGCCGCGATTTCCGGCGTCCGGGTTAAGCTGCTGTCCTTTTCCTTCGCGGTGTTGACCGGGATGACCGTAGCCGCGGCCATGCCCGTCGTAGGCGTGCTGCTGGTGTCGGCGCTAATCGTACTGCCGGCCTCGCTGGCTTTGCGCATCGCTTCCGGTTTTGCGGCGGCGATCGCCATCTCTGTCGGCACCGGGTTGGTTGGCGTTTTTTCCGGCTTAAGCGTTTCGTATTACATCAACACCCCGCCCGGGGGAACGATCGCCTTGATTTTGCTCGTTTTTCTGGTGGTCACGATCCTATTGCAAAAGCTGCTGCGGGTTCGCGGCCGGCGGGCTGCCACACAACAAATTAAAAAGAAGGAGTACATGAAAAATGAAATTTTGGAATCGTAGTTTCATCGCTTTATCTCTATCCATGATGTTGGTTGCGGCCGGCTGCGGATCAAACGCTAATACGCCTGCTAATAGCGCGGGAACGGGCGGCTCGTCCACTGCGCCGGAAGCGTCCGCGAATACACCGGCCTCGGAAAAATTGGAAATTAAAACGAGCTTCTATCCGATGTACGAATTTACGCGCCATGTAGCGGGGGATCTGGCCAACGTGGAAAACCTCGTTCCCGCCGCCATGGAGCCGCATGATTGGGAGCCGACGCCCCAGGACATGGCCGCGATTACCGAGGCTGACGTACTCGTGTACAACGGAGCTGGGATGGAAGGCTGGGTGGACCAGGTGCTGGAGAGCGCCACGGGAAAAGGGCTGAAAGCTATCGAAGCCAGCCAAGGGCTTAAGATCGTGGAAGGCGCGGAAGATGAGCATGAGCATGCACATGGCGAAGCAGCGCATGAGGACGGTGAGCATGCACATGAAGAAGGTGAACATGTACATGAAGAAGGTGACCATGTACATGAAGAAGGTGAACATGTGCATGAGGAAAGTGAGCATGTCCATGAAGATGGCGAACATGCGCATGAGGAAGATGAGCATGCGCATGAGGAAGGTAAACATGTGCATGAGGAAGGTAAACATGTGCATGAGGAAGATGAGCATGCGCATAAGGAAGGTGAACATGCGCATGAAGCAGACGAACATGGTCACGGTGAAAGCGGCCATCACCACGATCACGGCGGCTTGGATCCGCATGTGTGGCTGTCGCCGGCGCTGGCGATAGAGGAGGTTCGCAACATTGAAAAGGGACTGTCCGCAGCGGCTCCGCAATACGCGGACCAGTTTAAAGCCAACGCTGATGCATATGCAGCCGAGCTGGAGGCGCTCGATAAGGAATTTGCCGAAACGCTCAAGAACAGCAAGCGCAAGGACTTTATTACCCAGCATGCCGCCTTCGGTTATCTGGCCAAACAATACGGGCTGACCCAGGTGCCGATCGCCGGGCTGTCGCCGGAACAGGAGCCGTCGGCATCCCAGATGGCCGAAATCGTCCAGTTTGCCAAAGAGCACAACGTGAAGACGATCTTTTTTGAAACCCTGGTGTCCTCCAAGGTGGCCGATACGATCGCTTCCGAAATCGGGGCAAAGTCGGCGGTTTTGAATCCGATCGAAGGCTTGACCGAAGAAGACTTGGCTAAGGGGCTGGATTACATTGGCGTGATGCGTCAAAATCTGCAGGCCCTGAAGGCTGCGCTGAACGAGTAGGAATTAGCATATACGGCCTGACACAATGTTCTGATTGGATAAATCCAATAGAATTGAAATTGGAAAGTGAATACAGCGACACTCATTGGATATTTCCAATAGATTAAGCTCGGCAGGGAGCAAAACGCCCAATCTGAGCAAAATCTATTGGATTTTTCCATTTAGAGCTGCAAATCACGTTCGATCCCGCCAATCTATTGGATTTTTCCAATGAGAGGCGGGTACTTGCTTTGGTATAAATTCCCCGGGTGCTTGCCCTAAAACGGGTTCGGTGTTACGTTAGGAGAAACCTGTATCATCGATGAATGCCAAAGGGTGAATATATCTATGAAAATAACGTTACAGCAGCTTCGTTACGTCGTGGAAGTGGCCAACCGCGGTTCGATGAACGAGGCGGCGAGAAGATTGTTTATTTCCCAGCCCAGCCTTTCCAACGCCATCCGGGAGCTCGAGGAGAACATCCAGATGACGATTTTCGAGCGGACGAACAAAGGCATTACGCTCTCCAAGGAAGGCGCCGAGTTCCTCGCGTACGCGAGACAGGTGATGGAGCAGGCGGAACTTTTGGAAAACCGCTACCTGAACGCCAAGCCGTCGCCCCAGCATTTCTCGGTTTCCACCCAGCATTACGCGTTTGCGGTTAACGCGTTTGTGCAGCTGGTTCAGGAATACGGGCAGGACGAATACGAGCTGGCCTTGCGGGAGACCAAAACGCACGAAATCATCCAGGACGTCAAAAGCCAGCGCAGCGAAATCGGCATTTTATATATCAATGAATTCAATTCGAAGGTGATCAACCGGCTGCTGAAGGACGGGAATTTGATTTTTAACAGCCTGTTTAAGGCGAAGGCGCATATCTTTGTCAGCATCCGCAATCCTTTGGCGCAGCATGCCGTGGTCACGCTGGATCAGCTCCAGGATTATCCGTATTTATATTTCGAGCAGGGGGAGTTCAATTCGTTTCATTTTGCCGAGGAAATATTGAGCACGCTTTCCCATCGGAAAAGCATCAAGGTGAACGACCGGGCCACCCTGTTTAATCTGCTGATCGGCTTGAACGGGTACACGATCTCCACCGGCGTGCTTAGCTCGGACCTGAACGGAAATGAGATTATTCCGGTTCCGCTGGCCAGCGACGAAACGATCAATGTGGGGTGGATTTGCCATCGCAACGCCAAACTGACCAAGCTGGGTGCGGCCTATATTGAGGCGTTGGAGCAAACGGTGGTGAACGAAGCGCGTTGATATAGTTTTTGGTTATAACAGGTAATAGGTAATTAGATTTACTCTATAAACTTTAAAGTATGCTATCTTATTCCTAACCATTTTGAGAAGGATGAAACGAGGAGTGAGAGGCATATGAAAAGCGCTAATTTGGGGTATCCCCGCATCGGACGAAACCGCGAGTGGAAGAAGGCGTTGGAAGCTTACTGGTCCGGCAAGCTGGAGGAAAAGGAGCTCCACGAGGAACTCAAAAACATACGGCTTCAGAACTTGAAGCTGCAACAGGAAAAAGGAATCGAAGCGATTCCGGTCGGCGACTTCACTTACTATGACCATGTGCTGGACACGGCCGTTATGTTCGGGCTGATTCCGCAACGGTTCGGTTACGAAGGCGGAACGCCGGATTTATCCGTTTATTACGCCATGGCTAGAGGCAGCCGTGAGGCAGCGGCCTGCGAGATGACGAAGTGGTTTAATACGAACTACCACTATATCGTGCCGGAGCTGGAGGAAAACCTCGAGCCCAAGCTGACCCGCAACCGCCCGCTTGAAGCTTACCGCGAGGCCAAAGGGGAGCTGGGGATCGAAGGCAGACCGGTTATCGTCGGGCCGTATACGTTCCTGAAGCTGTCCAAGGGGTACGCAGCGGATCAGCTAGACAGCTGGATTGACAAGCTGCTTCCGCTGTACGGACAAATTTTGCAGGAACTGGCGGCGGAAGGCGCCGAATGGGTGCAGATCGACGAACCGATTCTTGCCACTTCGCTGGCCGAAGAAGAAATTCAACGCGTCACACGCATTTATGACAAGCTGGCGCAAGAAGCGCCGGGCATCAAGCTGTTTTTGCAAACGTACTTCGAAGCGGTCGATCACTACCAAGCCGTCACGGCGCTTCCGGTTCACGGCATCGGTTTGGATTTCGTGCATGACAAAGGGCGCAATTTGCAGGCGGTTCGCGAGTTCGGGTTTCCCGCAGGCAAGCTGCTGGGCGCGGGTTTGATCGATGGCCGCGCCATCTGGCGGGCGGACCTGGACAGCAAGCTGGAGACGCTGCAGACGCTGGTGGAAGCGGTGCCGGCGGACCGGATTGTAATCCAGCCTTCCTGCAGCCTGCTGCACGTCCCGATCAGCGCCGAAAATGAGCGGACGCTGGAGCCTGTTTTGCGCGGAGCACTCGCTTTTGCGGACGAGAAGCTGGAGGAGGTCGCGCTGCTGGCGAAGGCCGGCCGGCTCGGCTATGAAGCCGTTCGCGCTGAAGCGGAAACGGCAGACCATGCGCGCCGCGCGTTGCAGCAGTCGCCGTCCCGCAACAGCCGGCAGGTCCAGCAGCGGATGGCCGCTTTGGACACGCAGCCGACTTCCCGCCCGGACAGCTATGAAGTGCGGAGCAAGCTCCAGCGGAAGCGCTGGAACCTGCCGCTGCTGCCGACGACAACGATCGGCAGCTTCCCGCAGACGCCGGAAATCCGCAGCGCCCGGCAAAAATGGCGCAAGGGCGAATGGACGGGCGAGCGTTACGAGGCGTTTATCAAAGAGCAGATCGGGATTTGGATTGAGCTGCAGGCCGAACTCGGGCTGGATGTGTTGGTGCACGGCGAGTTTGAACGGAACGATATGGTGGAATTTTTCGGGGAGAAATTGAACGGGTTTGCCTTTACGGCGAACGGCTGGGTGCAGTCCTACGGTTCGCGCTGCGTCAAACCTCCGGTCATCTATGGCGATGTGGAATGGACAGGGCCGATGACCGTGGCGGAAACGGTGTACGCCCAGTCGCTAACGGATAAGCCGGTGAAAGGAATGCTGACCGGTCCGGTGACGATTTTGAACTGGTCGTTTGTGCGCGACGATAAATCCCGCGAAGAAGTGGCTTATCAGATCGCGCTTGCGCTAAGGGAAGAAGTGGAGGCGCTGGAAGCCGCGGGCATCGGCATGATCCAGGTCGACGAACCGGCGCTGCGCGAAGGCTTGCCGCTGAAACGGGAACAATGGCCGGCTTATTTGGAATGGGCGGTACGGGCGTTCCGGCTGTCGACCTCCACGGTCCAAAACGAGACGCTGATCCATACGCATATGTGCTACAGCGAATTTCATGACATTATTGATTCGATCAACGCGCTGGACGCCGATGTCATCTCGATCGAAACCTCCCGCAGCCACGGGGAGCTCATCGAAAGCTTCGAGAAGAACACCTACGACAAGGAGATCGGCCTCGGGGTATATGACATTCACAGCCCGCGCGTGCCTTCGGCCGCTGAAATGGGCTTGATGATCGACCGGGCCCTGCGTGTTCTCGATCCGGCCCAATTCTGGATCAATCCGGATTGCGGCCTGAAAACCCGCAAATACGAGGAAACCGTCGCCTCCCTGCGCAATATGGTCGAGGCCACCAAGCAGGCGCGCGAAAAATACGCCATCAAGGCGTAGTTCCGGCCGGCGGCGGATTTGTCCAAAAAACCAAAAGCATGCGTTCCCCTTCCGGGAGCGCATGCTTTTTTTTGCAACTAATCGCCTAAAGTAAGGGCTCAACCGATCGTGGCAAGAAACGCGGAAGGGCGCCCGAAAGCTTGAGGACAAGGAAGGCCGATGGGTTAGGCGGCAGATCAACACTCGCTGTCCGGACGCTTTGCATGATTATCCCGTCTGATCAGGCAGCAGAGAAACGGACAAGCTCGGGAAAAGTAAATATTTGGTGAAGAAGCAGATAGATTCGAGAGAATGAGTTTTTCAGAACAAAAGGGATAATCGTGCAAAGGCAGACAGGCAGGGACACCAAGACACGAACCCTAAAAGTCATAGTTCATTACCATTGTTTTCTGGTATAGATCACTCCCAGCAGGCGATTAATTTATTGATAAAATCATCAAAGCTGTGAGTAGCGGATAACAAATTCACATTTTTATCGTCCGTCAAGATGGTGGCGAGCGCATCGAACACGTCGCGGAAAATCTTCCGGTCCTCTCCGCTGACGGTGAGCAACAATACGATTTTCACGGTGGAAGCATCCCATTTGATCCCGTTCGGATTCAAATAAATGAACATCCCCGTTTTGCGGGATTCCATTTTAATCGCATGCGGGATGGCCACGTGTCCGAACGCGGTCGACGACATAGCTTCCCGTTCCATAATTTTGTCCAAAAAATCCTCGTCCGTATAACCGTCCCGGTGCATAATGTGACAGATAAAACGTAAAACCTCTTCCTTCTCGGACAAGGTTGCCGAGTTGTAAAAATGCCTTTCGTCCAAAAACAATTTCAAATGGGTCGCAAATTGACTTTTCTTTTTTTGTTCTTTTAATTCAAAAATTTTGTCCGATACTTTTTCCCGGTCGCTTTCGATAAAAAACGGCGTAATCACGACATAGGGCACTTCCGGAATTTTGTGCAATTGGGCGGAGGAAATAATAAAATCGCTGGTTGCATGATTCAAATCGCTCTCATCCGTTACAATCGAATGAATCGAAATATCATCGCCAAAATACTGCTGCAATTTGTTGATGATCTGCACATTCATGTTGTAGTAAAGCGGAAACAGCACCGTACACGAGATTTTTACGTTCGATTGCCGCTGCAATTCAATGGCATACCCCAGGTGAAAAGCCAAATAAGCGATTTCATCGTCGCTGATGATATAACCGGTTTTTTCTTTAATCACATGCGAAGCATGAACGGCGCAATCGTAAATGAGCGGGCATTCTCGTTTGATCGTGCTCGTTAATGGATTTTTCGTCGAATGATGATTTTTTAATCTCATTAACAGGTTTTTGACATGCAGCGTAAAACGTGTAATAAAATCGGAATCGGCAATACTGATGTAGTAATACTTATCCAAGTCGGTGGCGATTTCACTGACCAAATCAATGCAATCTTTGCCGGCGATATTTTCCAGGTCGCTGACTTCAATTTGCGTAAAGTTCACATTGGTCCCATTGCACGAAATCAAGATCGCCAAATCGGCGATTTCTTCATCCGGATAGGTGACATGAAAATACGATTCTAGCTTAAAGGCGATTTCTTTGGCGATGCTATAGGCGGTATTGTCCATGTTATAATTCACGGTTTTATTTAAAAACTGAAAATCATGTTTCATTCTGTCGAGGGCAATGGTGATATGGATAACCACATTGGTTAAATAAAAATCATTCGTAAAAAAGTGATGGGCGGAAAAGGTTTCAACGACGACTTCCCGAATGTAATCGACATTGAGCTCTTTATAAAATCCTTTGATTTTATCAATGTCAATAAAACTTCCGTTGGCCTCTTCGTACAAAATACTGCTCATTAGCTTGCGCTTATCTTTTTCTTTTCCTTTTAGCCCAATATGATCCTTACTCAACTGCAATTCCAAGTTATTTTTAGCCAGCTTTTCTTTGACCAGCTTCAGATCAAGTCTAAGCGTTGATTCGCTGATAAACAGCGCATCGCTTAAATCGTAAATACAAATCGGCTCAGTGGTTTGCACCAGTTTTTTCAGAATAAAAGCCATTCTTTCGGATTGGGTTTGCGGGATCGCTTTTTGTTCACTTGCCAGAAACAGATTTACTTTGTCCGTATCGACCTTATAACCTTTATTCGACGCTCTGATTAACCCGTGGTGAATCGCATTGATCTCGCTGATATAAGATTTGATGGTGCGTTTGGACACGCCGCATTCGTCCGCTAAATTTTGCGATGAAATCCAATCATTGTTGTTTTTTGTTAAATATTGAATTAAATCAATATACTGCGTTTTCATAGGTGATTCCTCACTTTAAAATGTTGCACCATAGGGGTGCAGTTTTTTATTTGAGCCCGTTTTGGGGTTTGTATTATAGTTTGGTTGTAACAAAGATAGCGCTGTCAAATCATTATAAGAAAAACTTCAATCGATGTACAGTCACAGAAAAACAAGGAGGATTTACCATGGGAAATACAAAAGAAATGTTAAACGTGTTATTAGTTTGCGGATCTGGAGCAAGTTCCGGTTTCATGGCTGCCAATATTAGAAAGGCCGCTAAAAAGAGAAACCTGAATATGGATATCAAAGCCAGAGGGGAAGCGGAAATCGAAAATTACATCCATGACATCGATGCCTTATTAGTCGGCCCCCACTTGGCTTATATCATGGAGGACATCAATGAGCTTACCAAAGACACCGATGTTAAAGTGCTCTTAATGAAGCCTTCTTATTATTCCACTTTGGATGGGGAAGCGGCTTTAGATGATTTGCTGAGTGAGTTGAACAGCTAAAAAGGGGATAAGAAAAATGAACAAATTAATGGAATGGCTGAAAAACGACTTTTCTCCGAAGATGAACAAAGTCAATAACAATGTATGGATCGTCACGCTCAAGGATTCCGTCATGCAACTGTTGCCTTTCATTCTTCTGGGATCGGTATTTTGCCTGCTCACCATCCCCGGTGATGTCTATCAGATCAAGAATTACCCTAATTTTTGGGTTCCGTTCGGATGGACGATGGGCATGCTTTCGCTGCTCGTTTCTTTCCTGATTCCGTTCAATTTGATGGAGAAAAAGAAGTTAAGAAAGCAGCGGTTTATCGCCGGTTGCACCAGTTTGATTGTTTTCTTGATCATCATCAGTCCCCAGGTCGTCAAAGATGGTACGGTAGGCTTTTCCCATAGTTCTTTGGGAACCGGCGGCATGTTCGTTGCCATCATCGCCGCTCTGTTCACCGGATATATCATGAGTCTTTTCGGAAAATTCTCTTTTTTCAAAGAAGAATCTGTCATCCCGGACTTTGTCAGAGCATGGTTTGATTCCATGCTTCCTATCGGCATCACGTTGGTTATGGCTTGGGTGTTGGTCGATCTCGTTCATGTTGATATCTACAACATCATTTTAAATATTTTTATGCCGTTGGCGAGCGTGGTAGAGACGCCTTGGGGATTCATGCTGATTATATTTTTATACTGTTTCTTATATTCCATGGGGATCTCCAGCTGGGTGTTAACCCCGGTCACCAAACCGATTTTTCTGGCGGCGATTACCGCTAACGCGACTATGGGGGCCCATAATCTCGTAACGGCCGAAACGATTTTTTCCGCATACTTGTTTGTAGGCGGCGTGGGCTGTACGTTACCCTTGGTTATTATGCATGCGTTCTCTAAAAGCACCAAGCTAAAAGCGCTGGGCCGGGCAAGCTTTATACCCGCCGTCTTTAATATCAACGAGCCTTTGGTATTCGGTTCGATCGTATGGAACCCCTTATTGATGCTGCCGATGTGGATCATAGGGATCATCTTGCCGGCGCTCGTTTGGATCGGGACGAAAGTCATTCCTTTCGGCCCCATCCCGAAAGTGATCTTCGATCTGTGGTACGCTCCTTTTCCAATCTCCACGTGGATTACGACAGGAACGATCACAGGCCTTATTTTGATGCTCATCTGCGTCGGGGTAGCTACGCTGATTTGGTACCCATTTTTCAAAACCTACGAAAAACAAGAACTTGAAAAAGAAATGCCGCAAACCAATTAAACTATGAACAACCTCTATAAAGGAGACTTTATTATGATCTCGGAACAAGTAGCTCAAGAGGCGATGCAAATCATTTTGCACGCCGGGGAAGCAAGAAAGCATTGTACGGATGCGTTAAAGGACATTGAAAACAGCGACTTTGCCGGAGCGAAGGAGAAGATGAAATTAGCCAACGACGAAATTGTGATCGCTCATCGCGTGCAAACGAATTGCATCCAAAAAGAAACGGAAGGCGAACAAGGCGAGTATTCGGTTTTATTTGCCCATGCGCAAGACACGCTTATGACGGTCTATAGTGAAATAAATCTTGCCAAGCGATTAATTGATATTTTCGAGAGCTTTAACCACAGATTGACCCAATTGGAAATGATCAATAAATAAATAAATGATCAATAAATAATGAAAGGAAGTAATCAAATGAAGAACATTCCAACAGGATTCCCCTCCGATTTTTTATGGGGGGGAGCCATCGCCGCCAATCAAGCGGAAGGTGCCTATAATGTGAACGGAAAAGGGTTAAGTGTAGCGGATATTAATGAATTTACGGATGAAATTCCGTTAGATAAAAAGTACAATTTGGAACTGACTACGGACTATGTTAAGGAAGCTATGCAAAGCGAGGATCGCGTTTTTCCGAAACGTTGGGGAATCGATTTTTATCACACTTATAAAGAAGACTTGAAATTGCTCCGTGAACTTGGACTAAAGACTTTCCGCACCTCAATCAATTGGACAAGAATTTTTCCAAATGGTGACGAAGCGGAGCCAAATGAAGAAGGTTTAAAATTTTACGATGATCTGATCGACGAAATTATTGCGAATGGCATGGAGCCGATGATCACCCTGTCCCATTACGAAATGCCGCTGCATTTGACCCTGGCCTATAAAGGGTGGTACTCCAGGGAAATGATCGATTTCTTCGTCCGCTTTAGCCAAGTGATTCTGGATCGTTATCATAAAAAAGTAAAATACTGGATTATTATTAATCAAATCAACTTAATTATTCACGAATCCTTTAATCATCTGGGCATTGCGGAAGATGTAGTGGATGATTTAGCCTCCGCCAAATATCAAGGTGTGCATCATGAATTTGTGGCTTGCGGTTTGGTCACGAAGTATGCCAAAAGCCTGGATCCTAATTTGCAGATCGGGATGATGCTCTGCGGGGGACCGGCCTATCCGGCAACCTGCAAACCGGAAGATGTCTTCGCCACCGTTCGCAATAATCAAATGGAGTACTTCTTCTCCGATGTGTTACTGCGTGGATATTATCCCGGTTATGCTTTCCGTTATTTTCACGAGAACAATATTACCGTCGAATTTGCAGAGGGCGACGAAGAAGCATTGAAGCATACGGCCGACTTTATGTCGTTCTCCTATTACTACACTCGTATTGTCGATGAAGAGAGCATGAAAAACAAAACAGGTCCTTACCGCAATACCGAACTTCCGGCCAACCCTTGGGGATGGACGATTGATCCGATCGGTCTGCGCACTTTTCTCAACCTGTTCTATGACCGGTATCAGTGCCCTATTTATATCACGGAGAACGGGATTGGCTACCATGACCAATTGGAAGAAGACGATACCATCCATGATCCTTATCGGGTGGACTATTACCGGGCTCATATCGAGCAAATGAAAGAAGCCATTAAGGATGGGGTGGATCTAAGAGGCTATTATGCTTGGGGGCCTATTGATATCGTTAGCTGTTCTTCCTCGGAAATGAGCAAACGCTACGGATTTATTTACGTGGATCAGGATGATTACGGCAAGGGCAGCAAAAAGCGCCTCCGGAAAGACAGCTTTTACTGGATGCAAAAAGTGATTGCTTCCAATGGAGAAGACTTGGATTGAGGTTGCGCAATCTCCCGGCCCTTGGGAAATTTGGCGGGCGTTTGATGATTGTGGTCGTTGCCACGCTGTTAAGCGCCCTAGCCGTTAATTTATTTATCGAGTGCAATATAGGCTCCGATACATTAACGGTTTTGTTGGATGGATTGCATAAAAGTCTTGGAGTTAGTGTCGGTCTTGCAAGCTTTTCCGTAAGTATTGTTTTTCTGGCTGCGGGTCTTTTGTTAAATCGTAAATCGATCGGTTTTTCTTCCATCATGTATTCCTTTTTGATCGGGCCCTTGATTAATTGGATTCATCCGTTTATTGCCAATATGGAGCTGGCGGATTTATCGCTAGTAGGCAAAATCGTCATCGTCATCCTGGCTAACTTTTGTTTCTCCATGACTTATGTGTTGTTGATGAATTTTGGCAATGGCATGTACGCCTTAGACGCGATTTTGCGATATACGGAATCAAAATTAGGAATCAGGTATGATCTCGGCAGAATCGGTGTAGACGCGATCTTTTTAAGCACCGGATTCTTGTTCGGCGGGATCGTGGGGATCGGAACGGTCATAGCTTTTGCTTTAACGGGTCCAGGCACCTTGCTGCTCGAAAAGCTTCTATCTATACCTCTGCAAAAAAAATTGGAGAAATAGCCTCGGGCTTCGATAATATCAGAATGTATTAATGAAACAGCGAAGCGCCGCAACCTGATTACAAAGGTATGCGGCGCTGTTTTGTTGGATCAAAGCTCTCTTGTTCTTTTTAAATGGTTCAATCATACTAAATCGATATAAAAACTATACATTTAAATAGAAGTGATATATATTATTTTAAATATTCCTTTGAACCAAGGGATTGCCATATACAGAACGGAGGGATATGAATTGGAAACCCGGGATTGGCGCATCCTGCAGGAGCTTTACAAGCATCGGAACATCACCAAGACGGCCCAGAGTTTGTTTATGTCACAACCTGCATTGACAGCTCGGATCCAACAGATTGAGAAGGAATTTGATATTACGATCGTCCAGCGGGGAAGACGCGGCGTGGATTTTACCTCTCAAGGCGAATATATGGCCAAGGCCGCTGAGGAAATGATCAAAAAATATCAAAAAATCAAAGATGATCTGCTTAATTTGGAAGGACAGGTCACGGGGACGCTCAGGCTTGGGGTCGGCTATTTTTTTACGAAAAACAAGCTTCCCCGGGTTCTGAAGATGTTTAAGGAGTTGTATCCTGAGGTTGAATATAAGGTGATTACCGGCCGCAGCAAGTCCATTCACAACATGATCTTCAATCACGATATTCATATCGGATTCGTTCGGGGCGATTACACATGGAATGAGGGGAAGCATTTATTGTTCCAGGATACGCTGTGTGTCGTGTCCAAGGAGCCTTTAACGCTGGACGAGCTGCCGGATCGGCCGCGAATCGATTACATTACGGATTTCGCGCTGAAGGCCGAAATCGATAATTGGTGGTCGGATCACTATTCCGTGCCGCCCAAGGTCGGGATGGAAGTGGATCACGCGGATTCCGCCAGAGAAATGGTACTGAGCGGTCTGGGTTATGCCGTTATGCCGGGTTTGTATTTCAGCGGGGAACCACTGATGCAAATCCAAATTAAAAACAAGAAAGGCGAGCCCATCATTCGCCGGACGTTCATGTTTTATCATGAGGAATCGTTGCAGCTTAATCAGGTAAGGGCCTTTGTGCAGTTTATGAAAGCGATCGATTTCGACCAATTTCACTAATAGATAGTTCAACCCGCAATATAATAGTCATAGGAATTTCATATGGCCTGTCATCACGATTTCGTATTTTATTTATTAGGTCAGTTCGGTTAAAGTGAATAACAACTTCACATTAAGCGCAGTGTCATGAAGAAGACGGGGATTCCACGTTCTAATACCTACTAAAACCATGGGATAAAGATGAATAAATGTCCCGGGTTCGGGGTTTTGGTGGTGACACGAGCTGCAGTGTTGTAAGCAAAAAGTAGAGCAAAGAGGAGATGACAACCACCTATGACCACATTAAACGAATACCTTGCCCAGAAAAGAGCCGCTGCACAGAAGCTTCATGAGCAGGCGCTTGCCAATCCCCAGCCAAGAAACTATTCGGCCAGAGTACGTGCGGCAGGAAGGAGCGGGGTCCGTGAAATCCGCATCCGGGATTTTCAGATCATCAGCGATAGTCCGGAAAATTTTGCGGGCTACAGTCTTGGACCGGCATCTCCGGAGATCCAGTTAGGCGTTCTGGGGAGCTGCTTGACCCATATCACGCTGATCCAGGCTGCCAAGCTGGGGGTCTCGCTGGAATCGCTGGAAGTTGAAGTTCATGGGCAGGAGCATCCGCTGGCCGGACAAGAGGGATACGAAGAGATTCCCATCTACCCCCATAACATTCATTACAAAATTCATATTACCTCTAATGAGGAGCCGGAGAGAATTAGGCATCTTCACGAAACCGTCGAGCGAGTCTGCCCGATTTACAATTTGCTGCTTAACCCGCAGACGATTACGGGTGAAGTAGTGCTGAACGCTGCCAACGATTCCGGGAAAAAAGCCGCGACCCAAGGAAAATAGCCTATGGCCAAGTATCTCATCCGCTCTCTGCTGCAAGTGATTCCGGTGCTTTTGATCATCACCCTGATAGTGTTCATCCTAGTGCATGTCACCGGCGATCCCGTGTCCATGCTGCTCCCGGATACAGCTACACCGGAAGACAGGGAAGTCTTAAGGGTGGCTCTCGGCCTGGATCAGCCGGTATGGGTGCAGTATAAAATTTTTGTATCCAATTTGCTGCAGGGAGATTTCGGGGATTCCTTCCGCTACGGACAAACCGCCTTGCCGATCGTATTGGAGAGATTGCCCGCAAGCTTCGAGCTGGCGGCGGCTTCCATGGCGGTGGCGTGCTGCCTATCCATTCCGCTTGGCATCTGGTCGGCGGTCAGACGAAACTCTTTTCTGGATTTGCTGATCTCGGGCATATCGGTTCTCGGCAAAGCGATGCCCAGCTTTTGGGTCGGCATCATGCTGATCCTGCTGATCTCCGTGGAGCTTGAATGGACTCCCGTATCGGGCAGAGGCGGCTTGTCCCACTTGATTCTTCCCGCCCTCACGCTGGGTTCCGGCATTGCGGCGGAAATGACACGTCTCATTCGATCGAGCTTTCTCGATATTATCGGTCAGGATTACATCCGAACAGCCCGAAGCAAGGGACTGCGGGAAATCATCGTTTTGGGCAAGCATGCTCTGCGCAACGCACTGATTCCGGTCGTGACCATTTCCGGATTGCAGTTCACCAATCTGCTCAGCGGCTCTCTGGTTACGGAAACGGTATTCTCCTGGCCGGGGATGGGGCAGTTGCTTGTCCAAGCGATCAATACGCATGATATGGCGATCATTCAGGCCGCGGTGTTTGTAATAGCATTCATTGTCATTTTAATAAATTTGTTCACGGACATTACCTATAAACTGCTCGATCCGCGGATCAAATACAGCTCATAGGTCTCTTTGGTCCATTTAGTTCGAGAAAGGCGGGGGAAAACATGCAACGATGGATCAAAATGCCATTGGCCGTACTCGTATGGATACTGGTGATCACCGGCTGCGGCGGCAACGGCGGAGGTGTTGCCAGCGGCAGAGGCAGTGGGGGAGAGAAGGTGCTGACCATCGCCAACACCATTGACAACATCACCTTTGATGTTCATGACCACGGCAATACGCAAGTTGAATCGATTCATGTCAATCTGTTTGATTATCTCGTGAAAAAGGATGGCTCCGACCCGAAAAAGAAACTGCCGGGCCTTGCCGTCTCCTGGGAAAGAACGAACGAGTTGACATGGCGCTTCAAGCTGAGGGAGGGAGTCAAATTTCATAACGGCGACCCGTTTACCGCTGCCGACGTGAAATTCACGCTGGAGCGGGCCGCTCGTGATCCGTCCCTGATCGACTATTCCTCCTATAACATCATTGACCGTGTGGATGTGATTGATGATTTTACCGTCGATATCATTACGAAGGAACCGGACCCGATTTTGCTGTCAAGGCTCAGCCGCATCAGCTCCGGCATTTTGCCGGCGGCCTATTTCCAGGAGAAAGGCGTGGAAGGCTTTAACAGCGCGCCGGTGGGTACAGGGCCTTACAAGTTTGTGCAATGGATTAAAGACGATCGGGTCGAATTGGTTAAAAACACGGACTATTACGGTGGCGAGCCCAAGTGGGACCGGGTCGTTTTTCGTACCATACCCGAAGCGACAACACGCATCTCCGAGCTTTTGACCGGCTCCGTTGATATCGCGGTCATCATTCCGCCGGGTGATATTCAGCGGGTGAAGGACAGCGGCAAAACCTACTATACCGAACTTGAGAGCGCCAGGGTTCAGAGCTTGCTCGTACGCCAGACCCCGGGTACGGTCACGGCCGATCCCAGGATTCGCGAAGCGATTGAGCTTGCCATCGATAAGCGGGCATTGGTGGACAATGTGCTGGGAGGAGCGGGCGTGCCTACTCAGCAAGCCGTGGGGCCGGGCATTCTTGGCTTTAATCCGGATCTGTTCGACACGAACCTTTACGATCCTGAACGCGCCAAGCAGTTGCTGGCCGAGGCCGGATATCCGGACGGCGTGGACTTGACGCTGAGCAGCCCGGCCAGTACGAAAGAAGTAGCGGAAGCGATTGCCGCCTATCTGGCGGAGGCCAACTTTAAAGTCGACCTTGAAATTTTGGAACAGACCCAATACAAGCAAAAAGACAACTCCAACACCTTTAAGGAACTGGCGCTTCAGGGCAAAGGCAACTCCATGTTTGAAGCCCCGCTGCCGCTGGAAATATTCAGATCGGACAACGCCAAAGGCCAGACCGACTACAGCAACCCGGAAGTGGATGAGCTGCTGCGGCAAGCCGCCGTCAATCTGAATGACGAGGAAAGGGAAAAGCAGTATCAGCGAGTACAAGAGATTTTGGCTGAGGATCGCCCGAGAATTTTCCTGTATCAAAATAAATTCAACTATGGAGTCAACAACCGAATCGAGTTCACGCCGCGTCCGGACGAAATGTTCTATGTGGAGGACATCACACTCAAAGAATGACCCGGAGCGCAGCGACCATTTTTCATGGAGACTGGAGGGGATGGAAATGGCCGAATCCGTTCAGGCAGAAGCTTCCCCGGCCTTGCCTGCTCTGTCCTCCCGTACAGACACTCGTAAACCGGGGGAGGGCTTGAAGCGATTATTGAAAAGCAAGACCGGCGCCGTCGGCTTGATTATGCTGCTGCTGATCGTATCGATCTCGCTGGCGGCACCTTATATTGCGCCCCATGATCCGGCAAAAGCCGCAATCGCGCTGAAGCTGCTTCCTCCGGCCTGGGAGGAGGGCGGTTCACGGGAATATATGCTGGGGACTGACGGGCTGGGCCGGGATATATGGAGCCGAATCATCTATGGCTCCCGCGTGTCGCTCATCGTCGGTTTCTGCTCCGTGGCGATCTCGGGCCTTATCGGCATTGCGCTCGGTTTGTTGTCCGGTTATTACGGTTCATGGGTTGATGCAATCATTATGCGGGTGACGGATGCATTTGTCTCGATTCCGAACATTTTGTTCATGATGCTGTTCATGCTGGTGCTTGGCGAAGGGCTTGGCACCCTGATCTTTGTCATTGGCATCACCGGCTGGGTCAATTATACCCGGCTGGTCCGCGGTGAAGTGCTGAGCGTTCGCGAGCGCGATTATGTGCGCGCTGCCCGCGTCAGCGGAGCCAAAGCGCTCCGGATTATGGTCGTCCATGTTCTTCCGAACATGATGTCTTCTTTTATCGTGATTGCTACACTGAGCGTGGGCAGAGTCATTATATCCGAAGCGGCGCTGAGCTTTTTGGGGCTGGGCATTCAGCCGCCTGCGGTCTCGTGGGGAGGCATGCTCAGCGACGGCAGGCAGTATTTGGCGACAAGCTGGTGGGTGGCGACTTTTCCCGGACTCGCTATCACGCTTACGGTGCTGGCGATTATTTTTGTGGGGGATTGGCTGCGCGACTGGCTGGATCCCAAACTGAAATAGAACATGGGCGTGCGGGTTAAGCCAATTAGGGAGGAGATGAGAGTATGCCCGAAGTGCTGCTGGAAGTAAAGGAACTGCGTACGTCTTTCAGGACAAGGGAAGGTCTCGTTCCTGCGGTAAACCGGGTTTCATTTCAGGTAAAAAGAGGAGAGACGCTCTGCATTGTCGGAGAATCGGGTTCGGGCAAAAGTGTGACATCCCTGTCGATTATCGGCCTTCTTGATTCATCCGGCCGGGAAATTGCCGGCGAGATCAGGCTGAAAGGGCGCAACCTGCTGGATTTGAGCAAACACGAAATGAGAAAAATCCGCGGCAATGAAATATCGATGATCTTTCAAGAGCCAATGACTTCACTTAATCCTGTATTTACCGTTGGCAGCCAAATCGCGGAGGCGCTGCGAACGCACGCGGGCTTAAGCCGGAAAGAGGCCAGGCTTCAAAGCGTGGAGCTGCTGCGGATCGTCGGCATTCCGAGCCCGGAAAAAGCGGTGCATTATTTTCCCCATCAGCTTTCGGGCGGGATGAGACAACGCGTGATGATTGCCTCTGCTTTATCCTGCAACCCCAGCCTGCTGATTGCGGATGAACCGACCACGGCGCTGGATGTTACCGTTCAGGCCCAGATCCTTGAAACCATCAAGGAGCTGAGCGGCAGCCGCAATATGGGCGTGATTCTGATCACCCATGATCTAGGGATTGTTGCCGAAATGGCCGACCGGGTCATGGTCATGTATGCCGGCGAGATTGTTGAGGAAGCGCCGGTCAGCAGGCTGTTCGACGAGCCGCTCCATCCGTATACATCCGGCCTGCTCAGGTCGCTTCCCCGGATTTATGAGGAGCAGGAGGAGCTGTATTCCATCAAGGGATCGGTTCCGGGACTGCACGAGCTCCCGCGCGGCTGCGCTTTTCAGCGGAGATGTCCCTATGCGGCCAAACGGTGCGAAACGGAGAAGCCGGAGCTGGAGCGGGTGCATCCGGGCCATGCGGTGAGATGCTTTTACCCGCTGATTCAGGGAGGGGAATCATGAGCAGCGCTATTGTAGAGAACGAAGCAAGTCCGCTCTTGAAAGTAACCGGCCTGAAAAAATATTATCCCTACAGAACGGGCTGGCTGGGCACCCAAAAAGGGCTCGTCCGGGCGGTGGATGATCTTAGCTTTGTTGTGAATAAAGGGGAGACGCTGGGGATTGTCGGGGAATCGGGCTGCGGCAAGTCAACGCTTGGTCAACTGGTCCTTCAATTGCAGGAGCCGACCGGAGGCGAAGTATGGTTTGAGGGCCGGAAGCTGACCGGTATGTCCGAGAGGCAGCTGCTTAGCGTACGGGCCGACCTGCAGCTGATTTTTCAAGATCCGTACTCTTCGCTTAATCCAAGGCTTAAGGTTCGCGATATAATCGCCGAGCCGTTTCGCATCCATGGGCTGCCGAGAGGGGAGTCCTTGGAGAGCCGGCTGATCGAGCTGTTGGAAACCGTCGGCCTGCGCGAGTTTCATTTGAACCGCTATCCGCATGAGTTCAGCGGCGGGCAGAGACAACGCATCAGCATCGCCAGAGCGCTGGCTTTAAGGCCCAAGCTGATCGTCTGTGATGAAGCGGTATCGGCGCTTGATGTATCGATCCAGGCCCAGATTCTGAATTTGCTTAAAAAGCTCCAGCGGGAGCATGGCATTACGTTTATTTTTATCGCACACGGTCTGGCCACGGTGAAGTTTGTCAGCGACAAAATCGCTGTCATGTACCTAGGCAAAATGGTTGAGCTGGCAGGCAGGAATGAATTGTTTAAGCGTCCGCTGCATCCGTATACCCGGTCGCTGCTGTCGGCCATTCCCGTGTCGCATCCGCGGGAGAACAAGCAGCGTATTGTGCTGCAGGGGGAGGTTCCCAGTCCGGCCAACCCGCCTGAGGGGTGCAGCTTTCATACGCGCTGCCCGGCTGCCCGGGACATTTGCCGGCGCGAGCGGCCTGCATTCAAAGAGCATATGCCGGGTCACCGTGCGGCGTGTCACTTTCCGCTGACATAATCCAAAAAAAGGCTGAGGTGAAGGAACGAATGAGCACGCATCGGAATCGCCAGATGATATTGAATTTTTTTATGAACAGCACCGGTTTTCACGAGACCGCCTGGAGGCTGCCTTCAGCCGAGCCTGAAGGGGTCACGCAGTTTACCTTGTACAAAAAAATGGCTCAGCTTGCCGAGCAAGCCAAGTTCCATACCGTATTTTTGGCGGATGGTTATGAGCTGGGGGAAAATGTGAAGTTCCAGGCGCTAAACCGCCTGGAGCCTTATACGCTGCTATCCGCCCTGGCGGCGGTAACGAACCGGATCGGGCTTGTGGCAACCGTATCCACTTCCTATACGGAACCCTACCACACGGCCAGACTGTTTGCTTCCCTGGATCATCTGAGCGGCGGGCGTGCGGGCTGGAATATCGTCACCACCGGCATCGGGAAGACGCATCTCAATTTTGGCCGGGAACGTAATTTCGAGCATACCGCGCGATATGAGCGCGCGCTGGAGTTTGTGCAGCTTGCCACCAAGCTGTGGGACAGTTGGGAGGACGAGGCGCTGCTCTTTGACAAAGCCGGAGGGATCTATGCCGATGTGGACCGGATTCATACGGTAGGGCACCGGAGTGATATTTTTGCGGTGGAAGGCCCTTTGAATTTGCCGCGCCCGCCCCAAGGTTATCCGGTGCTGGCCCAGGCCGGTTCCTCGGAAGACGGCAAGGAGCTGGCGGCCCGTATCGGGGAGCTGATCTATACGGCCCAGCAGACATTGGAGGATGCCCAGGCCTTCTATGCGGACGTGAAATCCCGGGTCCTAAAATACGGGCGCAACCCCGATGATGTGAAAATCGTGCCGGGCTTCAGCGTCATTGTCGGCGCCACCGAATCGGAAGCCAAGGAAAAAGAGGCCGAGCTTCGCGAATCCATCATTCCCGAATTGGGCCTGCATCGGCTCTCCAAGCGGCTGAAGGTGGACCTTTTCTCCTACCCGCTTGACGGTCCTGTGCCGGAGCTGCCGGAACCCGCCGCCATTAATGAGAACCGGAGCCGCTTCGAGCTGCTGAAAAATATGATCGAAGCCGAGAAGCTCACGATCCGCCAGCTGATTGAGCGGGTCTCCGGAGGCAACGGGCATCGCACCTTTGCCGGCACGGCCGAGCAGGTTGCGGATGAGTTGGAGCACTGGTTTGCCAGGGAAGCCTGCGACGGGTTTGTTATTCGCCCGCAGGCGCTGCCGTCAGGACTCGAGGATTTCGCCAATCTGGTCATTCCCGAGCTGCAGCGTAGAGGGCTGTTTCATACCGATTATCGCGGTACGACCCTGCGCGAGAATCTGGGGCTGGCCCGCCCGGCCAATCAATTCGCGGCGGAACATCAGGAACAGGAAGGGGTGCGGCTATAGATGAGTCGGAAGCTGAAGCTGAAGCTCGGGCTGTTTATCCAAGGTGCAGGCCATCATGCGGTTGGATGGAGGCATCCCCAAGCGCAGTCCGGGAGCGAAAATTTTGAGCTGATCAAGCAGCTTGCCCAGACCGCGGAGCGGGCGAAGCTGGATATGATCTTTTTGGCGGATGGACTGACAACGTCGGCCGACAGTTCACCATCCGTCGTGGCCCGCTTTGAGCCGATCACTTTGCTGGCGGCGCTGTCCACCGTCACCCGCCGGATTGGTCTGGCGGTGACGGCCTCAACGACCTATTACGATCCTTTTAATCTGGCTCGTCTGCTCGCGTCGGTGGATCAGCTCAGCCAAGGCCGGGCCGCATGGAACGTAGTGACCACATCAACCCGTGAAGCGGCCCTGAATTTCTCCCAAACGGATCATCTGGAGCACAGTGTCCGGTACGAACGCGCGGCGGAATTCGTAGAGGTCGTAAAGGGGCTTTGGGACAGCTGGGAACCGGATCCTTATATTGTGAACAAGCAGACAGGGGAGTACATCGACAAGCGTAAAGTGCATGAGCTGAATCATAAGGGCAAATATTTCGCTGTGAAGGGTCCGCTGAATGTATCCCAAAGCCCGCAAGGGCAACCCGTGATCATCCAGGCCGGTTCGTCGGGACCGGGGCAGGAGCTGGCCGCCCGGATTGGCGAGGTGGTGTTCACGGCGCAGCAAACCTTCGAAGATGCGCAGGCGTTCTACAACGGCCTGAAGGGGCTGCTGCCGAAATACGGCCGGCGGCCCGAGCACCTTCATATCCTGCCCGGATTGTTCCCCGTTATCGGGGCAACGGAGAAGGAAGCCCGGGACAAATACGAGGAATTGCAAAGCTTCATTGATGATACCAAGGCATATGCGACGCTGCAGGAGCGTTTTGATTACGATTTGCACGGCTACTCCTTGGACAGCCTTGTTCCGGATATTCCGGAATCGAGCGGCCGCAAGAGCAGGCCTCAGCTGCTGATGAAGCTGGCCCGGGACAAGGGGCTCACCCTGCGCCAGTTATACCGGGAGGTTGCGGGAGCGCGCGGGCATCGGATCGTAGTCGGTACGCCCATCCAACTGGCCGACCATATCCAGAAATGGTTCGAAGGTTTTGCGGCTGACGGGTTTAACATTATGCCCCCTTATGTGCCGGGCGGTTTTGAAGATTTTGTCGATGGCGTCATTCCTGAATTGCAGAATCGCGGCCTGTTCCGAACCGAATACGAAGGCGGCACGCTAAGGGAAAACCTTGGTTTGCCTGTGCCGGCGAACCGCCATTCTACTGTATCCACCTTATCAAACACATAGAAGAGAAGAATAAAGAGCCTTTCTCAAGGAATGGAAGCCCGGTGCGTCCGCTTTGAAGAAAGGCCTTGTTTGGGTTTCACCCCGCCGTTAACCGGCGGCAAATCTTTTACGGGAATTTCCCATTGACGAATTCATAGTTTTTAGATAGGATTAATTACAAAAAACTGACTGACGAGTCAATCGGGAGGGATGGCGTTGCCGGAGGAAGCTTACTCAGGAAAAAGCATGGAACGAAGGCGGGAGCTGCTGAGTATCGCGGTTGAATTATTCGCCAAAAATGGTTATCACAAAACCAAAATATCGGACATCGTGCATCAGGCGGGCGTGGCGCAGGGCACGTTCTACTGGCATTTCAAAAGCAAAGAGGCCATCGCGCTGGAGATTATCGCCAATGGACGCGAGGAAATTTCCAAGGTGATTTCACAGGGGTACCGGACCCATTCGGGCACGGTGGTTGACATGGTTCAAGCATCCGAAGCCCTTTTGAAAAATCTGTTCCGTTTTGCCAGCGCGAACCGGTATCTGATGGAGCTGCTGCTGGGCAGCGGGGCTTCCGACGAAGCGATCCGCCAGGCGGCGAGCGAGGCACGCATCGAGATGGAGCAGGCTTTCCGGCGCAACATAGAACGGGCCATGGAACTGGGGATGCTCCCGCAGACCATCGACCCGAAGCTGCGGGCGGCGATGCTGATGAGCCTTATTGAAGGGATGATCGCCAGATGGCTGTTCGGCCCTCAGGCTCCGGAGTCGCCGTTGTCGGATATTACGCTGGACGAAATTTCGGCCCAGACGGCCAGGTTCGAATTCTTCGGATTGCTGGGCATCTAATTAACCGGATGGAAAGAAGGGACAGCATTGATTACTGTAGCGTGGGACGGAAGCTCCTATCGAACGACAAGCGATTATGCTTATAAACCGCCGGAAGGCGCTGAATTTTCGCCGATGGATATTATGTGCGAGGCGCTCGGCATGTGTATTGCCGTCTCGCTGGTTCGCCTCCTGGAACAGGATGAAATCACGGACGAAGCGCTTCGTGTGGAAGTCGAACCTTTCAAAGCGCAGGCAGGCTCGCCGCGGGTGGAGAAATTCCGCGTACAGGTGGAGCTCCCTTTTTATTTGGAAGAGCCTTATAAGGAGAGGCTGCTTACCCAAGCCTCCAGAATCTGCACCATCGGCAATACGATCAAACGGGGCGCCGAGATTGAATACGAAATAAAAGCATAAAGGGCGGTAAGCTCATATTCACGAAAACGGGGGAATCCACATGTCAACGGCACCACAACAGACGAAACCTGTTACACTGGATGATTATGCCATTCAGGCAGTACCGCAATCCGAGCGAAAAGGATTGTTAAACGTTGCTTTCACCAGCTGCGGCTGGATTATTTCGTTGTCCACCATTTTTGTCGGCGGTTCGTTAGCGGCGGGCATGACCTTCGGAAAGGCGATTTTGGCCGGACTGCTGGGCATGCTGATCTTGGCGGTATACGGCTTTTTTCAAGGCTGGATGGGCGCAAAATATGGCGTTTCCACCACCGTGCTGGCCAGACAAGCTTTCGGCCGGACGGGGGCCAGCCTGTTCGGAATTCTGCTCTCGCTCACCATGGGCATCGGCTGGTTCGGCTGGCAGGTCGCCTTCTTCGGCTCCACCATCGAGCAGATGTTCCCCGGATATTGGTTTGCGGATCCGAACGTGGCCATCATTTGGGGCGGCGCGCTGATGATGCTGACCGCGCTGATCGGGTACAAAGGCATTACGTACCTCAGTTTTGTAGCTGTGCCGATGGTCGTTCTGCTGTCCATCTGGGGCATTTGGGTCGCCGCCGATCAAACGGGCGGATTCGCCAATTTATTTGCGGTGCAGCCGACAGGCGATCTGATGAGCCTCTTTGCCGGGGTTACGCTGGTGGTCGGCAATGCAGCGCTCGGGGCCGTCGTTTTTCCGGATGTAACGAGATACGGGAAAACCCCTTTCTCCGGCGGATTCGGCGCAGCGGCCGGGTATTTCATCGGCGGTATCTTCTCGGTGATCGCCGGTGCGGCCATGACCTTTGCCGCCCAGATTCCGGAGCTCGGTTCGACCCCGAACATTCCGGCCGTAATGGCCAAGCTGGGCATGGGCTTTTTCGCCTTTTTGATCCTCGTCTTTGCCCAGTGGTCCAACAATGACAACAATCTTTATACCGGCGCTTTGGGGCTGCGCAATGTCGTGCGGCTGCCGAAATATATTCTTGTGATTGTCATGGGCGCACTCGGCATCGTGATCGCTTTGACCGGGTATCAGGATCATTTCGTGCCTTTTCTGAACTTCTTAGGGGTATATGTACCGCCGATTGCTGGGGTCATGATTGCGGATCATTGGTTTGTGCGCCGCGGAAAGTATGCATTCGGACAGGGAACGGAGTATGCGGCCATCAACGCGGCGGCGATCTTGGCCGTCATTGCGGCCGGGCTTATCGCCTCCCATATCGCGTGGGGGATCAGTCCGATTAATTCCACCATCCTGGGTCTGCTTATTTACCCGATTATCACCGGGGTACTTCGGGCGCTGCGGATACCGTTCGAACTCGGCAAGTCCACCGAGGATTCCACCGGCTACTGATCTTAAGCCTAGGCATGATTTTCAATTCGATGATGACGATGAACACAGCAGGAGGTTGTAAACGATGGCTTTGACTGAAACAAAAAGCTGGAAACTAGGAATTGACGTGGGCGGGACGTTTACCGATCTTACCGCGCTCGATGATGAAGGGCGCATTACGGCGACGAAAACCCCTTCCACTCCCGATCCGTCGGACGGCGTGATCCAAGGGATCGCCAAGATCGCCGGCGAGCTTGGGATGACGGCGGAAGAGCTGTTGAAAAACTGCACGCTCCTCGTCCATGGCACAACCGTGGCCACCAATACGATTTTGGAGTATTCCGGTGCCAAGGTCGGCTTGATCACGACGGAGGGGTTCCGCGATGAAATCGAGTTTCGCCGTTCTTATAAAGAGAGCGTGTTTTCTCCGCGTCTTCCGGCCCCGCATCCGATTGTTCCGCGCAAGTTGCGGATCGGCGTGCCTGAGCGTGTAAGCGCACAGGGGGAAGTTATTCGCGAGTTGGATGAACAAGCCGTGCGGGAGGCGGCGGCGTTCTTTCAGGCCGAGGGTGTCGAGGCGGTGGCTGTCTGTTTCCTGTTCAGCTTCCTTTATTCAGAGCATGAAGAGAGAGTGAAAGCGATATTCGCGGAGGTTGCCCCGGATATCTTCGTCACGCTGTCGGTGGAGGTGCTTCCGCAAATCCGTGAATTTGAGCGGGTCAGTACGACGGTGGTCAATGCGTACACGGCTCCGGCCATGAAGCATTATCTGGAGCGTCTTGAATACCGGCTGAAGGAGCTTAAGTTTGCCGGAGAGCTGTTCGTGATGCAGTCGGGGGGCGGCGTGCAAAATATCGTGCAGAGCGGCCGGCTGGCTGCCAGCTGCCTGCTGTCAGGCCCTGCGGGCGGCGTTACCGCCGCCGCATTTTTGGGGGAGCGGCTTGGTTATACCGACTTGATCACGGTAGACATGGGCGGAACCAGCTACGATGTATCCGTCATCGAGAACCTGCAGCCAACCCTCACAACGGAAAGCTGGATCAGCCGTTACCGGGTGGCGCTGCCGATGCTGGACATCCATACGGTGGGAGCGGGAGGCGGCAGCATCGCATGGATCGACGCCGGCGGCATGCTGCGCGTCGGTCCGCGCAGCGCCGGATCCACACCGGGCCCGGCGTGTTATGGACGTGGCGGCACGGAACCGACCGTAACGGACGTGAACCTGGTGCTTGGTTACATGAATCCGGACCATTTTCTTGGCGGCGAGATGAAGCTGGACCGGGCATTGTCCGAGGAGGCCATCCGCAAACATATCGCCGAACCGCTTGGGATTAGCGTGATCGAGGCGGCGTTGGCGATTTCCGAGATCGTGAACAATAATATGTCCAACGCGATCCGTTTTGTCACGACGCAGCGCGGGCATGATCCGCGCCGGTTTGCGCTGCTTGCCGCCGGCGGAGCCGGAGCTGTGCACGCCGGCCGGCAGGCCGAGGATTTGGGCATTGAAATGGTCATTGTGCCCGGATTTGCTCCTGTTCTGTGCGCGCTCGGCGACGTTGTCGCCAACTTGAAGGTAACGGAGCTGCGGACCTTTTATGCTGCGGGCGGCGATCTGGATCTAAGCAGAATGAATGAAGTATTCGAAGGCATGGAGCAAGCGGCGAGAGAGAAGCTTGGCGGCCATTCGCGGCTGAAGCTGCACGAAGAAATCCGCCGTTATGTCGATATGCGGTATGCGGGCGAAGTTCATGAAGTGACCGTGCCGATCCGGACGAGAACGCGCAAAGTGACCGCTTTAAATATGGATGCCACGATCTCCCAGTTCCATGACATGCATGAACGCTTATATGCGCATAAAAATACCGGACAAGAGGTGGAAATCCTGAATTTGCGCCTGGATTTGATCGGGGTTCGCGAACGCATTGAGCTGCGGGAAGCCCCATTCCAAGGCGAAGATCCGCAGGCGGCGCTCATGGAAGTGCGCCGGGTTCATTTCGGAATCGAACCGGAAGAGACGAACATTTACGACGGTTCGAAGCTGGTGCCCGGCAATCTGATTGTCGGTCCGGCGGTCATTGAACAATGGGGAACGACGGTCGTCGTCTATCCGGGCCATGAAGCGTTAATCGATGCGGGCGGGAACTGCATCATTGAAGTCAGACGCGAGAGAGAAGGGGTGTAATCGATGTCGTCCGCACACCAGATTTCAGATCAGATCATTTACGGCAAGCTGGCTTCGGTCAGCCGTTTTGCGGGTGAGCGGCTTCGGCGCGTGTCCCGTTCCGCTCTGATCGCCGAATCCGGAGCTTATGCCGCCGGATTGGTCACAGGGGACGGATCGCTGGTCCATCAGGTACAATCCGAAATCGAGCACCTGTACGCCCTCAGGTCGGTGTCCCGCCATCTGCTGGATTATTTCGCTTACGATCTTGAGGAAGGCGACGTTCTGATTTCCGCGGATGTATATAAAGGCGGCACCAAAGGACAGACCCTGACGATGCTGCTGCCGGTATTTGCGGACGGGGAGCTTATCGTTAGTCCGGTGATCCGGGCCCAGATGGCCGATCTGGGCGGTGAAATCCCCGGAGGTTATAATCCGGAAGCCTTTGAAGTGTGGCAGGAAAGCATGCGGTTAACGCCGGTGAAGCTGTACAAGGGAGGCAAGCTCCAGCGCGACGTGCGCCGTTTCGTGCTGGCCAACAGCAGATCTCCGGAACTGCTGGAATCCGACTTGCTGGCCATGCAAGCCTGCCTTGAGGAAGCGCGCCGATCGATTCAAGCGGTGGTCGGCAGTTACGGATTGCCTGCGGTGCATCAAGCGATCGAGCGGATGAACGAGCGTATGCGACTTAGGACGGTTGAACTGCTGCCTGCTGTGACAGGCCCTCTTTCGGGCGCGGCGAAGCTGCCTATAGCCGAGGCGGATGTCAGCGTGCAATTGCAAATGGAGCGGCGGGATCAGCGTTGGAAGTTTGATTTTACCGGAACTTCGGAGCAGGCATCGCTTCCTTATAATATTCGCCGGGAGACTGCGTCGGCTTGTGCGGTGACGGCGCTTCTGGCCGGTTCATTGGAAGATCTGGAGATCAATGACGGACTGCTGGACGTCTTTGAATTTGTTTTGCCGGAAGGCAGCCTGGTCCACGCGGCTTTTCCGGCGGCGACCGCGTTTGGGTTCTTGACGTCCGGACAAGCCGTGGCCGCTGCGGTAACGCAGGCGATGCGCGCCGAAGCCGATCCTGCATTTCCGGCGGTTCACGGCCCTTCTCCCTTGACCGTTCTGTATCCGCCCGTCGGTTCGCAGACCCCAATGGAGCCGGTATTTCTGGAGCCCGGTTTCGCGATTGCGGAAAACGGATGGAGCGCATCCGTGCTGCAGGGAGCCCGCCGGCTGGTCTCCGCCGAGGAGCTGGAGTGGCGGAGCGGGCTGCGCATCGGATACCGGAAGCGGCTTGAAGACGGGGATATGGAGGTGCGGCTGGACGTGCTTCGCGGCAAGTATGAGGCCTCTATTTTTGTTCCCGAAGGAGGCACGGATGTGCGTATTGTTGCCGGAGACGGAGTTCATAGCGGAACGGCAAAAGGCATCCCGGTTGCGGCAGGGGCCGCGCTCGAATACCGCTACGCTTCGGCCGAACCTTTGAAACGACTGGTAAAGGAGGATAACGATGGCCCGTCCCGTTAATGAATGGATTTTGTCGCAGGTCGTTGGCGGAACGCTGGATTCCGTAGCGGAGGAGATGAGCGCCGCCGTAACGCGGACCGCCAGATCGCCTCTGTTTAATGAAGCCCACGACTTCACGACCGGCGTCTTCGATTTTATGGAAGGCCGTACCCGGCTGGTGGCCCAGGCCCCCGGCTGTACCCTGCATTTGTACGCGGTGGTCAGCGCTGTCGATGAGCTGCTGGACGCGTTTAAAAACGATCTGCATCCCGGAGACATTTTGCTCGTGAACGACCCTTATTACGGCGGCTCCCACAGTCTGGACTGGACGATTGTCATGCCGGTCTTTCACGGGCGGCGGCCGGTGCTGCTTCCGGCCGTCCGCAGCCATATGGGCGATAACGGCGGGCCGGTGGCGGGCGGGTACAATCCGCGATCCCGCGACATCTGGCAGGATGGATTGCGGATTCCGCCGCTCAAGCTGTACGAACGCGGTGAGAAAAGACAGGACGTATTCGAGCTGATTACGGCCAACAACCGGCTGGCTCACTGGCTGGAAGGCGATCTAGATGCTATGATCGGCGCCTGCAAGCTGGCGGCGCAGCGGGCGGAAATGCTGCTTAACCGATACGGCTACGCTTCGGTGCGGCAGGCGATTGATCAGCGGATCGAGTATACCGAGCGGCGGGTGCGGGAAGAAATCTCAAGCTGGCCGGACGGCACTTATACCGCGGAGACGTATGCGGACCATGATTTTCAGGGAAACCGGGATATTAAAGTGAAGGCTACCGTAACCGTCTCCGGCAGTGACCTGACGATCGATTTTGCAGGCTCGGCGCCACAGGTGCCCGGGTTCATCAACAGCCCGCTGTCGAATACAACGTCGTTTGCGTTTGTCGCTATTTCCACTTGCTGTGACGAGAGTATCCCGATCAACGAAGGGTACATGAACCCGGTTACGGTCAAAGCCCCGCTCGGCAGCGTCGTGAACCCGAAGCCGCCGGCTCCGTGCGGACATGCGACGGCTTGTACGGGAGCGGAAATTGCCGAGGCCGTCTTGCTGGCCATCTCCCAATGCGCCCCCGAGCGCGTCGGAGTGAATGCGCATAAGCTTCCGCTTGCCTATACAAACGGACAATATCAAGACGGGCGTCCTTGGGTGAACCTGAATTTCTTCGGCTATACCGGCGGCGCCGGCGGGGCCTATGAAACTGACGGCTGGGGGCTGTACCCTCCGGTTATGACCGGGGTTATCCTGCCGTCCATCGAGATGAATGAAATTCAGTATCCCAGCCGCGTGCTGAAACACGAATACACCGCGGATTATACCGGTGTCGGACAGTGGCGGGGCGCACCAGGGCTTCATGTGCTGATCCAGCACCTGGAACCCAGCCATACCAGCGTCATGATGGCGGGGGTTCGGAACACCACGCGCGGCTTGTGCGGCGGGGAGGATGCGCCTTCCAATCTGGTTGTCCTTCACTCCGGAGACAAAGCACCGCTGGAAGTGCGGGAAACGGCGTTTCACGTGCCTATGAACGGCGGTGGCATCATCGAGTTTCACCGGGCCGGCGGGGGCGGCTGGGGAGATCCGTGGCAGCGTGATCCCCGGCTCGTCCTCGAAGATGTTCTTAGCGGATTTGTCTCCGTGGAAGGCGCCCGCCAGGATTATGGAGTTATCATTCTGGAGGCAGGAACGGATTTTATCCTGGACCGTGAAGGCACGGACGCCCTTCGTCAGAAAGGGAAGCTAAGCAGATAATAAAACGACTCAGGGATATAGGGATATAAGGTAGAGAATAATTTGATAGAAGCACTTAGGCTGGAGTCTGTATTCATTTTCGGATGACGCGGGCTTTGTCTAAGTGCTTTTTTAAGATATAAGAAAGAATAAGTTTCGGAGCCGTAAATTCCTTATATTACAAGAAAAACCATCTATAAACGTTATATTATTTTTAATGGAAAAAATATATAAATATTGTAAACTATGAAAGCGCTGTTATATAATTGGGAAGGGAGGTGGAAATATATTCAAAATTATTATTTTTTCAAATTCATGTATGAAGAGGAGGGGGATTCATGTCAAAAGTCGCTCAACGGTTGAGGATTGGAGTAATCATTCTTGCATTAGCCATGCTGTTGAATGTGGTCGCGGCCACGACGGAAACCAGTATGGCTTCCGCTGAAACAGCTGCGGCTTCGCTTTCATATCCGTATCAGGCCATGCGTCTTGAAAATGTGAACAAAGGCTGGAATCTCAACATTCTCGGATACAGCAACAATTCCGAAGTTAATGTGTGGCCGACGAATGGCGAGAGCAATGAGCGATGGAGATTTGTTACTGCGGATGGCGTTTACTTTAAGCTGATCAATGAAAAAACCGATCTTCTGCTGTCTCCTTTAAACTGGTCCCTGGCGGAGGGCAATGCGCTTGTTCTCTATCAGGATTCCGGAAAGGATGAGCAGTTATGGAGAATCATCGGGGTGGACAAGGATATTAACGGAGATTATCTGACTTACCGGATTGTCAACAAGGCCGACACCAACATGGCGCTGGTGCTGAATTTGCACACAAACAAAACGATGATTGGAAAGTACAGCGGAAACACTACGCATAAATGGAAATTGGTGTCCGATGGTCTCGTTGGGTTCGCGGGTTTTGCCAAAGATTTGAACGGAGTGGAGAAAACGGGGACTATTGGCGGCGTTTTGGGAAAAACAGTATTCGTTAACACGCTCGCCGAACTAAAAAGCGCGTTGCTCGATCCGAATCCGCTGACCGTTGTCATCTCCAGCAATATAGACAATGCCAATTCGGAAACCTATGATCTGCGGATCGCTTCAAACAAGACCATCATCGGTTCATTTGCCGCCAATCGGCTTACTGACCCCCGGTTGCGTACCGACGATTATTTCAAGGTTGAGAAAGTCAGCAATAATATTATTATCAAGAACCTTGATATTGAAGTAAAGAACAGGGAGGACGTTGTAGCGATTGCTATCTACGGATCGCGCAATGTCTGGATCGACCATACCACCTTTAATTCAAGCTTGCCGATAGACAAGGATGAAGTCGGAAAATTCGTTTGGGTAAATACCAGCACCTATACCAATACCGATCCGGACTACGTTACTTTATCGTACAATAAATTTTATCATCGTTACTGGACAGTGGCTTTTGGGACAACGAGCTCTTTAATCAGAAACAATGCCACCGTGATGCTCAATTATTTTGATTCCTGCGTCCGGCGGACCCCACAGTCGGGAAACGGGCGCCTGCACGTGTTGAACAATTTTATCCAAAGAACATTGCCAAGCACGGATGACGCGGGATATGCCTCTATTATCGGCGGAGCAGGGGCGCATGTGTACTCCGATGCCAACAGGTTCAACAACTTCAGAAAAGCTTCCAGCGGATATTGGGATACGGAGATTACGATTGACCCGGCGGCAACGGTTAAGGATGTGGGTTCCTATACCAACAAAGGGCAGAACGGGCCGGTTGCGACCCCTTATGCATTACCGGCGCCAAACGGAACGGTGACCGGCTTTAATCCTGCAACGAAGTACAGTTACCCGATTATTAAAGCCTACTCCGCTTCCGGCAACGATGTCAAAAAGTTCGCGACGACATATACCGGCGCGGTAAGCAGCTTTGGCGGCCTCAAGTATATCCATTATCCCGAATTCCAAAGTTATTTTCAGTAACGGACATACTTTACTCTAAAACCTGTTTCACCAGCACTAAGTAACGCTGAACAAATAAGATTAGTTTGTTCATTAAAATGGCTCCGATATCATAGCTTTTACGGTTGTGGTCGGGGCTTTTTTGTTATGATTGAATTGACAGATGTAGTAAATCGGTGCTTGACAGCCGACTGCTGGAATGACCGATCGCCTGCCGACGACCGCTGCCGGCCGGCCGTCTGCCTTTAAAATAGCGGCACTTTATGTACTTATTATTCGGAGCCAGGCCCGTTCATCCTCATTAGCGGCATTTTTGTACTTATTTCCCTATGAATGGTCTAGATTGGGGGCATTTCCCTGCGACTGGGGAAAATAGCGGCAAAAATCGTCTCTATTTCTCTCAAATGGATGGATACCGCTGGAATAACGCCCTTTTTTGTCCTTATGTTTTTCGCCAGAGTTTCTCATGGGTAGCCTGATGTAAAGCTATTAATCTACTAAGCTATTAAGCTGTTAATCTGTTGGGCTGTAAATCTGAAAATCTGTAAGTCTGTAAATCTGTAAATAATGTAAAGCTATAAAGCTGTAAGGCTGTAAAACTAGATATGCCCAGCGCCGCTCCGCCGCGAACAAAAGGAATGGAAAAATATTGAATATTTAAATCCTTACTTATCCCATGAGATTAATTGACAAGACGCAAAAACGGCTATATAATCTCTTTAAATCGTTGAGGATTCCATAACTGGGAATAAAATTCATCCTGGAATCCGAGCCGATTATTCATTTAAATTTTTGTTAATCATCACTGATTATTAATGATCTTCAGGCAGGAGGAACGTATGATTGCCAAAGAATACGACCAGATGAAACTGGAGTATGAGCTGCTCTCTTATTTGGATAAGCAGGAAACCCCGGTCGGCGCCACGACGCTGGTGCTTGTGCTGGACAAGAAGTTCGGGCTCAGCCAGGCGTCGATCGGCCGGAAGCTGATGGAATTCGATACGCTGGGGTATACCGAAAGCGTCGGCCGGAAAGGGCGTTTGCTTACGGCTGCGGGCAAGGAGCGGCTCACGGAGCTGAACCGGCAGCTTGCCCAACTGCGCGACAATTCCAAGCTGCTTGACGCCCTGAAAATATCCGACGAGCAATCGCTAATCAATATATTGGTGACGAGACGGGCTTTGGAACGGGAGACCGCATGGCTTGCGGCCACTAACGCCAGCGAACGGGATATCGTTCTTTTATGGGAATCGATCGCCCTGCAGGAAACCGCTTTGTCCGAGGGCAGGATTCCGATCGCGGAGGACCGGGAGTTCCATGAGCGAATCGCCAGGGCTGCCGGCAACCCGATCCTGCTTCACGCTTTGCGGCTCGTTTGGGGCGAGGGAGCCCATCTGCCGGCAACGGCCACGATCCGGAAAGCGGTCGGCAGCGAACTGGTTGTCGATCATCGCAGAATCATCGGCTGCATCGAGAGCCATTCTCCCTACGAGGCGGCGTCCGCCATGGTCAACCATATCAATCAGCTAATCGAGGATGTCCGCACTTACTTTGGCGGTCCCCGCTCTTAAAGCGGTATTAAGCCAAGGAACCAAAAAAACGATAAAAGAGGTAGCTGCCTGATTTTTTAAACTCTCACTAAAAATTACAAAGGGGAGGTCAACATGACCCAAAAATACCGTCTGGGCATCGATATTGGCGGAACCTTCACCGACGTGATGCTGACCGGCCGTTCGGGCGAGGTAGCGGCGGCGCTTAAAACGCCATCCGTACCTTCCGCTCCGGAGCAGGCGATCTTTAACGCGCTGCGGCAGTTAAAGGACAACGGCATCGACATCGGGGCGATTGAGCTGTTTGTCCACGGTACGACGCTGGGAGTCAACACCTTGATTGAGCGAAACGGAGCGAAGACGGGTCTCCTTGTTACCGGCGGCTTTCGCGATGTGCTGGAAATCCGCCGGCTGCGTTTGGAGAATACGACGGATTTATACGGGGACAAGGCTTTGCCCCTGATTCCCCGCCATCTCGTCAAGGAGATCGATGAGCGTTGTCTGGCGGATGGACGGATCTACCGTCCGCTGCGTCCGGAAGAACTGCGTCGGGCAGTAGCGGAATTGCTGGAAGAAGGGGTTACCGCAATCGCCGTCTCGTTCCTTCACGCGTATCATAACCCGGAGCATGAGCGCCAGGCGGCCGAGCTGATCCGCCGTGAATTTCCCGGCGTATTCGTTTCGGCGAGCAGCGAGGTTTGGCCGCAGCAGCGGGAATACGAGCGAACGTTGGCCACCGTCATGAACGCTTATGTGGGCTCGCGCATGAGCGAATATTTTCAGCGCCTGGAGGCCGGGGCGTCGGAACAGGGGCTGCGGGCGCAGGTGTTGTCCACGATGTCCAACGGCGGGATCATGACCGCCTGGCGCGCGGCCCAGGAGCCGGTCAAAACGCTGCTCTCCGGTCCGGCGTCCGGCGTCATCGGCGCCACGCATGTCGCCCGTCTGGCCGGCATCGACAAGGTGATCACCTTCGATATGGGGGGCACGAGCGTCGATGTGGCGGTGATCGATGGCGAGCCGGCCTACTCGAGCGAAAACCAGGTCGGCGATTTTCCGGTCATCATTCCGGCGGTTGATGTGACGGCGATCGGCGCCGGCGGAGGTTCGGTCGCCTGGGTGGATGCGGCGGGCGTGCTGAAGGTAGGTCCGCGCAGCGCGGGCGCCGATCCCGGACCGGCCTGCTACGGCCGGGGCGGCCAGGAGGCGACGACCACGGACGCTTACGTGCATCTCGGCATCATTCACCCCGAGCGCTTTCTCGGCGGCGCCATGCCGCTGGACGAGCGGCTCGCCGCCGCGGTCCTGACCGGGCTCGGGGAGCGGATCGGCCTTGATTCCCGCGCGGCCGCCCAAGCGATCATCGACGTGGCGACCGCCAATATGTACGCGCAGTTTACGCCGCTCATGGCCCGCAAAGGGATCGATCCCCGGGACTTTACGCTGCTGGCCTACGGGGGAGCCGGTCCGACCCACGCATTTTTGCTGGCCCGCGAGGTGGGCATCCGGCGGGTGCTCGTTCCGCCTTCCCCCGGCACGCTGTGCGCGACCGGCTGCGTGGTCGCCGACCTGCGCAACGACTTCGTCCGCACGGTCTATAAGACGGAGCAGCAGCTGCAGCCCGGAGAAGTCGGCGCGACGTTACAAGGCTTGAAGGAGCAGGGAGGGCGCTGGCTGAGCGAGGAGAGCAGCCGGGGGATCGCGCTGGAGACGAGCTATGTGCTGTTCAGCGCCGATATGCGCTATGAAGGGCAAGCCTTCGATATTGAAGTATCGCTTCCCGCGGAAGAAGCGGAGGCGGAAGCTGAAGCGATCCGGCGTTTTCATCAGCGGTACCATGACATTTTTGGCATCAGCCAGCCCGGCGATCCCGTCATGTTCGTCAATCTCCGGGCCTCGGTGGTCGGGGTTACCCGCAAGGCGGGGGCGATCCGCCCGCCGGAACGCACGGCGGATCGCTCCGCCCCTGGCACACCGGACAAGCGCCAGTTGTTCTTTGACGGCCGGTCATGGACGGCCAGCGTACTGAAGCGGTCCGAACTGCCGGAGGAGTCCGCACCTGCGCTGTCCGGTCCGGTCATCGTTGAAGAGTACGATACGACGGTGTTTGTTCCCCCAGGTTATCGGGTCCGCCGGGACATGCTGGGCAATATGATCGGGGAGGCGGAAGCATGAGTACCGACCGGGTGTTTCTGGAAATTTTCAAAAACCGGGTACAGGCGATCGTGGAGGAAATGGCGGGTGTCGTTCTCCGCACCGGCTTCACGGCGTTCGTCAAAGAGACGGGCGATTTCGGCACCTATCTGCTGTCGCCAAAGGGCGAAACCTTCGGCTCCCCGCTGGAGACCGGATACAGCCTGTCGCTGGGAATTCCGGCCGAGGAGGTGCTCGCCGCGGGCGAGCCGTGGCGGGAAGGGGACATCGTGATTTGCAACGATCCCTATACCACCGGCGCCATGGCCACCCATTTGCCGGATGTCTATCTGCTGAAGCCCTTTTTTCATGACGGGCGGATTATCGCCTTCGGGCTTTGCTTTATTCATTCCTCGGATGTCGGCGGCAAGGTGCCGGGCAGCGTCTCGCCAAGCGCTTACGATATTCATCAGGAGGGCATCCGGATCGCTCCGGTCAAGCTGTACGAAGCCGGCGCGCTGAACGAGCAGGTGCTGAACATGTTCCTGCACAATTGCCGCATCCCCGATCAGAACTGGGGGGACCTGCGGGCGCTGATGGCCGCGCTGAACCGCGGGGAAAAGAGACTTGCCGAATTGATCGCGCGATACGGACCGGAGCAGATCGAGCGGGGCATCGAGGATCTGCTCGCTTACGCGGAAACGCGGGTGCGGCAGATTATCGCGGACATCCCGGACGGGACGTACGAGTTCTGGGACTACATCGAGGGCGGGCCCGGGGGATATCCGGTGCGGCTGCGGTGCGCTCTGATCGTCAGGGGGGACGGGATATTTCTCGATTTCCGGGGAACCGATCCCCAGGTGAGAGCGTCGTTTAATATCCCGACCTTGAACAAGCAAGGGCATTATTACCTGGTTCCGGCGCTAACCCGCTACTTCCGCACGCTGGACCCGTCGATTCCCTGGAACTCTGGGATGGTGCGGATGATCGGCAACGAGGCGCCGCCGGCCAGCATCCTGAATCCGGAATTCCCGGCCGCGGTCGGCGCGCGGGCTTCCACCTTCATCCGGCTGATGGATGTGCTGACCGGTGCGCTCAGCCGGGCCCAGGAAAACAAGCTGCCGGCGGCCGGCGCGGGACAAGCCGCAATCGTGATGCTGGCGATGACCGATCCGGTCTCCGGCGGCCGAAAGGTGGGCGTCATTCAGCCGATCTGCGGCGGCTCCGGAGCGAGGCCGATGAAGGACGGGATCGACGGCATGGATTTTGCCGTCGGCCATCTGCGCAACATTCCGGTCGAGACGGTGGAGGCCGACATGCCCGTGCTGATCGAGCGTTACGGCCTGCGGGCCGATTCCGCCGGAGCCGGCAAATACCGGGGCGGCAGCGGGATCGAGCTCCGGCTCAAGGTGCTGAGTCCCGATACGGTGCTGACGGCGCGGAACATGGAGCGCATCCAGTTTCAGCCGTGGGGGAGACTTGGCGGCCGGGCCGGGGCGCACGGGGTGGCTTTGAAAAACGCCGGACAAGCCGCGGAGGAGAATCTCGGACGCATCGATGAGCTGCTGCTGCAGCCGGGCGACACGGTTGCCTTTCTCTCGCAGGGCGGCGGCGGATACGGCAGCCCGTATGAGCGGGACCCCGCAGCCGTGTTAAACGATGTGCGCAGCGGCCTAGTGTCCGAGGCGGCCGCGCGGGAGCAATACGGCGTCATCCTGCGCGCCGGCCAAGTGGATGGCGAAGCGACCCGGCTCACGCGAGCGGAAGCGCCTAAGCTGACGGCTTCCTTCCACTATGGAGAGGCGCGGGAACGCTTCGAGGCGGTCTGGAGCGATGAGCTGCAGCTTGCCGTCGGCGCGGCCCTGGCGGCATATCCGCTCGCCCTGCGCGATTATCTGAAGCGCCGGACGATGGCCGAGGCGGACCGGAGGATTGCGGCCGGGGAGCAGGTGCGGCCAAGCGACGCCGCGGACATCATGGGCGAAATTCACCGCAAATTGCTGCTTGGATAATGTGAGGCGCGCGGCAAGGACTTTTTTTCAAAATCCAATTCATATTTAATCAGGAGGTTCGATTGCAATGAAATTTAGAGCGAAATCGATCGTATCTTTATCCATCCTGCTGGTCCTGTCCCTGGTATTCCTTGCGGCTTGCGGCAACGGCGCGGGAAACGGCGGCAGCGCCGAAGGCGGCAATGACGGTGGCAATGGCGGCAGCAACGCGGCCAATTCGCCGACGACTCCGGCCGGTAACGGCGGTTCGGGGGAAAAAATCAAGCTGAGCATGTTCATTTGGGCCGGCGCCAATCAGGATGTCGTTCCGAAAGAGGTCGTCGCGAACTACATCAAGGAGCATCCCAACGTGGAGGTTGAATTTGTGGAATCCTCCAACTCCGTGATGTATCCGAAAATGCTGGCGGCCAAAAACGCCGACCCCAACAATCCGGTGGTGAATTTCGGCTATTTCAATGCCGACGCTTCCGCCAAGGGCATCAGCGACGATATGTGGGAGCCGCTGGACCCGGCGATCGTGACGCATATGCAGGATATTCCCAAGCAGTACCACACCGCGGACAACCGGGGGATCGTATGGGGCGTGAGCAATTTTGCGCTTGTGTATAACAAGGATCTGGTGAAAACAGCGCCGACAAGCTGGAGCGATCTGTGGGAAAACAGCGAATTCAAGGACAAAGTCGCGCTTTGGGACTATATGTTTTACGCCTACATTGCGCCGGTCATCGAACTGAAGGGCCAGGAGCTCGGCGCCTCTTATGAAAAGCCGGAAGCGGCGTTTAAATTCTGGGCGGAGCACGCAGATCAAGTCCGCTCCTTGGTAACCTCCAACGATCAGTTGAAAAATATGCTGGTGTCCGGCGAAGCGCTGATCGCTCCGTTCAGCTCGCAAACCGCGCAAACCTGGATCGATGATGAAGGGCTGCCGCTGGGCGTCGCCATTCCGAAGGAAGGCTTTATTTCGTTCCCTTATTCCTTGCAAGTCGTCAAGGGTTCGACCCCGGAGCAGACCCGGGTGGCCAACGAAATCATTAACGAGCTGCTGGCTCCGGAAAACCTGACCCGCTACGCGGAAGTTACGGGAACGCCGGTGACGAGCACCGCCGCGGCCATCCCCGACAAATACAAGGATGATCCGTCCTTCTCCGTCGAGGAGCAAAACAAAGGCCTGAACCCGGACTGGGCGACGATGGCGAAAGATGCCTCGGTGTGGAAGGATTTTTGGGACCGTCTGGTCAAGACGAAGCTGAATTAATCAAAACGGCATGGGAGGGGGCGGCTTGGGATGCCCGAGACAGAGAAACAAACGGCGATTGAAGCGCAAAACGTCGTCAGAAAATTCGGCGGGCAGTATGCGGTGAATTCCGTCTCTTTTGAGGTGAAGCAGGGGGAGTTTGTCTCCCTGCTCGGCCCCAGCGGCTGTGGAAAAACAACGCTGCTGCGCATGCTCGGAGGGCTCGATCGGCCCGACGAAGGCAGGGTCCTGCTCGCCGGCCGGGATGTGACGAAAATTCCCGCGTACGGCCGAGACACCAACATGATTTTTCAACAGCTTGCTTTGTTTCCGCATATGGATGTGTACAAAAATATCGCTTACGGCTTGCGCATGAAGGGGCGCAGCAAAGCCGAGATCCGCGCCAAGGTCGAACGGGCGCTGGAGCTGGTTCAGCTGCCCGGCTACGGCGGCCGCTCCGTCGCCCAGCTCTCCGGCGGCCAGGCGCAGCGGGTGGCGATCGCCCGGGCGCTCGTCAACGAGCCGAAGGTGCTGCTGCTGGACGAGCCGTTGTCCGCGCTCGACGCCCAGCTCAGACTGGACATGCAGCGCGAGCTGAAGCGGATTCAGCGGGAATCCGGGACGACGTTTATTTTTGTAACCCATGATCAAAAAGAAGCGCTGAACGTCTCGGACCGGATCGGCGTGATGCGCGGCGGCAAGCTGCTGCAGTACGGCACGCCCGACGAAATTTACGAGCGTCCGGCGGACAGCTTTGTCGCCAAATTCATCGGCGACACGAATCTGCTGCCGGCCACGCTTGTTTCGCTAGCCGGCGGCGCGGCTACCGTCCGGGCGGCCGGCGCGCTCTCCCGCGTCCATGTCGGTCCCGGCGGCGCTGCGCTAGCCGCGGGCGGGCAGGGCAATATCTCCATCCGCTACGAATACGTCCGGGTTGGAGAGGACGCCGCGCAGCTCGGCAACACGCTGAACGCGATCGTGGAGGACGTGCGCTACGGCGGCACGTTTCTGCAATACGGGCTGCGGCTTGACGGCGAGCACCGGCTGACGGCGAACGTCCCGCATTATCCGGGGAACCGCCGCTATGAGCCCGGTGAATCCGTTCCGATCGGGTGGGAGCCGAAGGACGCGATTCTGCTGCCCGGAGACGGGGAGGGGGAAGCGTGAAGGCCGCGGCAAATCGCCGGCGTCGGCGCTGGTCGCCGCCGGACAGGTCCTGGGGCGCGGCGCTGCTGCTTCTGCTGCCGTCCCTGCTGCTCATGGGCATTATTTATATCGGCTCCCTGTTTATTTTCGGCCGCTACAGCTTCGATTCGTTTGCCGGAGGACATCTTGTTCCGGCCTTCCAATGGGAAGCCTACGCCGCGTTTCTCGGCGATCCGTATTATTGGAAGCTGATCGGGGACACCTTTTCGCTGGCGCTGAAGGTGACCGGAATTACGCTGCTGCTCGCCTATCCGCTGGCTTATTATTTGGCCGGCGTCCGCAAGCCGGCATGGCGGCAAACCCTGCTGCTGATTACGTTTATGCCGCTGCTGGTCAGCGCGGTCGTCAAATCCTACGCCTGGATGGTGCTGCTATCTAGGCAAGGCCTGCTGAACTGGCTGTTTATCAAGCTCGGACTCACAGAGAACGGCTTTGAGATGACGTTTAACGAAACCGGGGTGATCATCGCGCTTGTGCATATTTTTTTACCCTTTATGGTAATTCCGATTTTGAGCGTGCTGGTGCAGCAGGACAGCCAATTGAAGGCGGCGGCCCACGACCTGGGCGCGGGAAGCGTACGGGCGTTCCTGACGATTACCCTGCCGCTGTCGGTGCGGGGCATCGTATCCGGCATTCAGATCGTGTTCACGTTATGCCTGACCGCGTTTACGACGCCCGCCTTGATCGGCGGGGGAAGAGTGATGACGCTGCCGACGTTTATTTATCAGCGCACCCTGGACACCAACTGGCCGATGGCCGCCGTGGCCAGCCTGTTTCTGATTCTGGCCTCGACCCTGGCGGTTTGGGCGCTGAACCGGCTTGCCGATCTGCTTGCTTTTCAGCGGTCCAAAGGAGGGAAACGGCATGCGGCTTAGACCGAAATGGATCGGGGTAACGCTGACGGTCGTCGCGCTGGCGGTGTGCCTCTTTTTGCTTGCACCGCTGATCATCGTCGTGATCGCCTCGCTGACCCCGGCCTCTTACAGCGTGTTTCCGCCGCAGGGGCTGTCGCTCAGATGGTATGAAAATCTGGCTTCGCAGCCGCAGTTTCTGCGGGCTTTCCGCAACAGCGTGATCGCCTCCGGCTGCGCTACGCTGCTGGCGCTTACGGCGGGCACGCTGGCCGCGCTGGCGATTCAGCGCTACCGTTTTCCCGGACGTAATCTGCTGCGCGCGATTTTTATGTCCCCCATGGTCGTGCCGAAAATCGCCCTGGGCGTCGCTTATCTGATTTTATTCTCCCGGCTGAAGATCGCCGGCGGCCTGTTTGCCCTGATCCTTGGGGAAGCGGTCACGATTTTGCCGTTTGTGCTGTCCATTATCGGAAGCACGCTGGCCAATTTGAAAAAAGAGTACGAAGAGGCGGCGGCCGATTTGGGCGCGGGTCCGGCCCGGACCTTTTTCACGGTCACGCTGCCCCAGATGCGCATGGGGCTGCTGCTGAGCGGAGCGCTGTCGTTTATCTTTACTTTTGATCAGGTGGAGACGGCCTTGTTGATCCTGCGCCCGCAGAATAATACGCTGCCGATCGAGCTGTTCCTGTATATGGAAAAATGGCAGGACCCGACGATCGCGGTCGTATCGACGCTGATGCTGCTATTGGCGCTGGTATTGTTCCTGGGGCTTAGATTTTTGCTGCGCTCGGCGCCGCAGGTTCAGCAGGTGCTGGGAAAAAAGGATGAATAGCTGCAAATGCAAGCTATGGAAAGCGAAGGAGGAACCGTCAATGAGTGCAGAGGAAGTGCGAGTGCGGCCGGAGGCCGTCCGGGGCGGCATGGCCAACCGGGAACGCGCGGAAAGCGTGATGGCGCGGGAAGGGCTGCAGGCGCTGGTCGCCACCACGCCGGAGAACATCGCTTACGTGATCGGGGCGCCGCTAAGGACGACCAACTGGTCGATGCAGATTTACGCCGTATTGCCAAAGGATGCGGGGGCTCGTCCGCGCCTAATTTTACCGACTAACCGGCTGGGCGTGATCGCGCAGATGGGCGTGCCGGACGCGGAGCTGTATTTGTTCAGCGACTTCTTTGTCGAAGGTTCGCCCGTAGGACAGCCCTCGACGCCCGATATCGATTTGTTTTATGACTTGCTGGGGCGAACGGCGGTGTACCCGGGCCCGCTTGAGGCGCTCGCCGCGGCTCTGAAGGATCTGGATATTCCGCAGGGACCGCTTGGCGTGGACGAAATGCGCATCAACCCGGCGCTCTACGCCAGACTCGGCGAATCGCTGCCGGCGGGCCATGTCCGCCCGGCCTACGGCTTGTTCCGGGAGGTCCGCCAGGTGAAAACGGCGGCAGAGGTCGCCCGTTTGCGGCGCTCCGCCGAGCTCAATGAACGGATCGAGGAGGAAATGATCCATCTGATCGCGGACGGGGTCCACGAGGAAGAGCTGGCCGCCCATTACCGGGACCGGATCATCCGCGCCGGCGGAACGCCGGCGATGATCGCGGTCGGGGCGGGACCGCGCAGCGCCTTGCCGCTGATCGAGCACTATTTCCACCGGGTACGGCCGGGTGAACAGGTGCGGTTCGACCTGTGCTGTCAGCTCGACAGCTACTGGGCGGATACCGGACGCACCGTGGTGCTGGGACAGCCGTCCGAGTGGCAGCAGCGGCATTTCGCGGCCGTCCGCGGCGGCTGGGAGCGGGCGCTGGAGCTGGTGCGCCCGGGAGTCAAGGCTTCGGCGGTGTTCGCAGCCGCCGTTGAAACGGTGCAGCGCGGCGGGATTCCTCATTACCGCCGCCAGCATGTAGGCCACGCCATCGGCTTGGAGCTGTATGACGACATCGTGCTTGCCCCGGGAGACCACCGGGAACTGCAGGAAGGGATGGTGTTCTGCGTGGAGGTGCCGTATTACGAGCTTGGCGCCGGAGGCTTCCAGATCGAGGATACCGTCGTAGTTACGAAGGATGGATATGAGTTTTTGACGCATCTGGACCGCAAACTTTTTGTACAGTAGTTGTACAGTAGTTGTAAGTAGCGGTGAGAGTGTAACTTTGAAAAGAGGTCTTGATCACTCCATGGAATATATCCTGAAAGGCACGCGGTCATTTCGGAACACCGCCCTGGCGATGTTCGCCGGGGGGTTCTGCACCTTTGCGATTTTGTATTGCCTGCAGCCGCTGATGCCCGAATTTTCCCGGGAGTTTGGCGTTTCGCCAGCGGTCGCCAGCTTGTCATTGTCGATTTCGACGCTGACGATGGCGGTCACGATGCTGTTTGTCGGGGCGGTGTCGGACAGTCTGGGCCGCAAGGTGGTCATGGGGTGCTCGCTGCTTGGGGCGGCGCTCGTCGCCCTGCTCATTGCCTGCAGTCCGGGATTTGGCGCCCTGCTCGCGCTTCGCGTCGTGCAGGGCATCGTACTTGCCGGCCTGCCGGCGATCGCCATGACCTACCTGAGCGAGGAGATCGACCCGGCCAGCCTTGGCTATGCCATGGGGCTGTACATCAGCGGCAATTCGGTGGGCGGCATGGGCGGCCGCGTGATCACCGGCATGCTGACGGATGCTTTTGACTGGCGGGTGGCGGTAGGGGCAATCGCTTTGTTTAGTCTGGCGGCGGTGCTGCTCTTTTGGTATTGGCTGCCCGCTTCCCGCCATTTTAAACGCCAGACGTTTGCCTTTGGGGACATTTTGTCCACACTGCTTGGCCAATGCAAGGATGTGCGCCTGCTCTGTTTGTACGGGCTCGGTTTTGTCCTGATGGGCAGCTTTGTCACCTTGTTCAATTATATCGGCTACCGGCTGACGGCTCCGCCGTACGAATTGAGCCAGACGCTGGTGGGGTGGATTTTCATCGTTTATGTGATGGGAACGATCAGTTCCACATGGATGGGCAAGCTGGCCGACCAATACGGCCGGTATGCCGTGATGGGTCTGGCGCTGGGCATGATGCTGACCGGCGCCCTGCTGACGCTCGCGGGAAGTTTGGGCATGATCATCGCCGGCATCTCTGTGTTTACCTTTGGTTTCTTTGGAGGACATTCCATTGCCAGCAGTTGGATTGGCATGATCGCCACCGAACACAAATCCCAGGCTTCATCGCTGTATTTGTTCTTTTATTATGTGGGTTCCGGCGTGAGCGGCACCATCGGAGGGCTTTTCTATTCCCATTACGGCTGGAATGGCCTCATCGCCATGCTGGTCAGCTTTCTGCTCGCCGGTCTTTTATTAAGTTTCGTACTGCGTCAACGGGGTGCGGAGCAAACCGATCATATGATTTGAGAAAGCGGATTCAAAAAGTGAAAGCAATGGTTCGTGACTCCAATCACAAGCTGAACAGCCTGTTTATGCTATTTTTAAGTAAAAATTTAATGTCCTAAGAGCTTGACGTTGGAAAAAAGGGGAAAGTACGATGGAAAGCTGCCGCCATTGCAGCGAGGCGCTGTGCACTCGCAAAGTTCCTATATTTGCTTCGTTGTCCGAAGAGGATCTGGCCAAGATCAGCACGATGATCAAACATCGGAAATATCGAAAGGGACAAGCGTTGATTTTGGAAGAACAACCTTCGGAAACTTTGTTTATTGTCCGCGAGGGTTACGTGAAGCTGTTGAAAATTACGGCGCAAGGCAAAGAGCAAATTTTGCGCGTTCTTTCGACGGGTGAGTTTTTCGGCGAATTGAGTATATTCAACAGCGGCGAGACCAGCAATTTTAGCGCCTATGCGCTGGAAGACACCGATGTTTGCCTGTTGACCAAAAGGGATATGGGACTGATCATTCAGGAAAATCCGGATATAACGTTAAAGCTGCTGCAGAGCATTACCAAGCGCTTGGCCGCTACGGAGAACCTGGCGCAAAGTCTGGCCACAAACGATCCCGAAATCCGCATCGCCTATATGATTTTGGAGCTTGGCCGCAAATACGGCAAAGCGGATCAGGAGCAAGATCGAATTAAGATCAGACTTCCGTTATCGCGTGAAGAGATGGCCAACTATGTGGGCGTTACAAGAGAAACCATCAGCCGCAAGTTCAGTAAATTCGAGCAGGCGGGAATTATTGAACTCAACGGAACACGGGAGCTTACGATTTGCGATATCCAAAGACTGAATGACTTTATTGATTAATCAGAACAACGCCCCGTTCTCCGCCGTCGTTTTGCGGAGAGCGGGGCGTTGTTTGGGTTAACGGCTAATCTTCAATAGGCAGAAACTGGCTTTTGTCTTCGCCGCAAACCGGACAGACCCAGTCTTCGGGAAGGTCTTCAAAAGCGGTCCCCGGTGAAATACCTTCATCGGGATCTCCAACGGCCGGATCGTAAATATAACCGCAAGGCTGGCATATATATTTTTTCATCTTGCAGCATCTCCTCTGGTTTGAATTTTTAATGGATTAAACTGCGGACAAGCTCCTTTTCCGTGATTTCAAGGGATTGCTCTATGGCCGCTTTATAAGGCAGAGCAGCGCTGACATTGGCAAAAACAACAGCTCCGCAAATCGCCCCGTTTTTGATAAAAATCCGTTTGTATGGCCCAGAATCCGGACCGCAAAGGCTATTGTCGCATTGCTGCTCATCCGTCACGCCGATGGAGAACAAAGGAGCATCAAACGCATTGGATACGGTCATCGGCACCGGCCGGCGGTAAACGGCGGCATGGCCCGCCATGTTGGCCCCGGCGATTTTGCCTTGTTCCATAGCGCTGTTCCACAGGCCTTCCGCCCTGCCGTGAAATTCGGCAACATCGCCGGCGGCATAAATGTGTTCGGCACTGGTTTGCATGTGCTCATTAACGACAATCCCGGCTCCGACTTCAAGTCCGCTTTGGCGGGCTAACTCGGCATTGGGAATCACCCCGATCGAATATACGACATGCTCGCAGGGCAAAAATGAACCGTCTTCAAGCTCCACGCCTTCGACGCCGTTGATGCCGGCAATTCTTCGGACGCTTTGTCCCAGCTTTACCTCAGTTCCCTGTTCGGCGATTTTTTCCGTAAGAATGGCCGCAGCCCGTTCATCCAGTTGGCGGGCCATCAGCCGCGGCGACGCTTCGACTATCGTGACGGAATAGCCGGCCCGGTTCAGGGACCAGGCGGTTTCCACCCCTTGGATGCCGCCGCCGATAACGCAGATTCGGTCTCCGTCACGCAAAGCTTGTTTCAGCTTGTCCGCGTCGTTTCTGCTGCGGATATTGTGAACTTGAGGCAAAGACGCGCCTTCAAGAGAAAGTTTACGGTTAACGGCCCCCGTACAGAGCAGCAGCTTGTCGTACCGGACCGTCTGTCCGTCTCCGGTTGTGATCGTCCTGGAGTCCGGATCGATGGAAGTGACCGGTGTCCCGCCATAATAAGCAATTTTGTGCTCATGGTACCATTTCTCTTTCTTAATCAACACGTTGTCGCTGTGCAAATCGGTGAATAATCCTTTGGACAATTTCACTCGATTATAAGGAAGGCCGGATTCATCGCCGAAAATGGAGATTTCCGCCGCTTCCTGCCGATCGCGGATCGCTTTGGCCGCGCTGATGGCGGCTACGCCGCCGCCAACAATAACGTAATGACGATGTTCAGACATGGTTTTCTCTCCTTTCGTAGGGCCCTTAGATCACGCTAAGCAGCAGATCCGCGACGAACTCGGCGGCGTTTTTGATTTTTCTGACTTTGTCTTCGTCATTAGGGGTGAATCGGATGCGCACCGGGAATTCAACATGGGTCATGCCGGTCGTTTTGATCACGTTGGAGGTGCTTTGCACCTGCATATTTGTGGCATTCAAGTAATCCTGCACGACTTCGATCGCTTCGCCGCTCCATCCGTACGAACCGAAAGCCGCGCCAAGCTTCCCCTCCAGATTCATGTCCGGAAGTTTCTTGAGCAGGCTTTCCAGCTTGCCGGTCATATCCGCATATTTGGTGGAGCTGCCGATAAAAACGGCATCGGCGGCGGCGATGCTGTTCAGCACATCGGCTTCATCCGCTTTATCCACGTCCCATAGCTCAACGCCGATACGGTTTTCCTCGAAGCTGTCTTTTAGGATTTGGGCCATTTTTTTGGTGTTGTTTTTAAGCGTTGCATAAACGATGGCCACCTTTTTGTCTTGCTTGGTTTCCGTGCTGAGTTCGGCATACAAACGGATAAATTTGCCGATGTCGCTGCGGAGAATAAAACCATGCGACGGGGCGATCATTTGGATGTCCAAGTCTTTGACGGCTTCGATTAAGGTTCGCACATATCTTCTGTGCGGATGAATGATGGCCCGGTAATAGCCGGTAAAATCCTCGGTGACATCAAACCCGGCTTCATCCGCAAACAAGCTGTTTACGGCCACATGGGTGCTGAAGATGTCGCAAGGAAACAAGATTTTATCTTCCACGCAGTAAGTGATCATCGTTTCTTCGGTGTGCAGATAAGGTGTTTCTTTAAATAGAAGCGTTTTGCCGCCGATATCCAGTATATCGCCGTCCTTGACCGCCAGATATTGCCGGTGCTGGAGCTTGTACATTTGCTGGATTTCCGGAACGGCTACTTCCGTACATACAATCGTGGCATTGGTTGCCCTGGCGGCCAAGGCCGCAAGTCCGCCCGAATGATCGGGTTCGGTATGGTTGATGACAATATATTGGATATCCAGCGGGTTGATCAGTTCGGTGACATGATCGGCGAACTCTCTGCCGAATTCCATATCGACGGTGTCGATCACCGTGGGTTTACCGGCTTTCAGCAGATAGGAATTGTAGGTGGTGCCTTTGGTCAGAAGCAGCCGGTGGAAGGGAACCTCGCGGTTGTCGATTTTTCCGATCCAGTATACGTCCTTGCTGATTTCGAATCCGGGTTGCATATTTGAAAACCTCCTGTGGAATGGATTTAGGAACAACTCGATTGTATATCTCGCGGCTTGTCCGGCAGAGGATTGAAATCCAACCAAAAAATTACTTGAACCGCCTTGAAAATTTGATTTGAATCCTTCTTTTTGCGGGTTGGCGGATTTACAATGAGGTAAATTACGAAGGGAAAGGAGAAAGCTATGAACCTTGAGCCGGAAAAAACGTTTGCCGTAAAGGAACTGGTGCAATACCGCAGCCAGCAAATTAACAGCCGCTTTTTTTCATATCTTGGCGTGGACGCGGTGCTTTTTGCCTTTGAAGATAATGAAAGCATAAGCTCCGAATCTGCCGGGGCGCCCAAATTGTTATATGTTTTTGAGGGACAGCTTGAAGTTGCCGTTGACGGGAAGAAGCTGGCATTAAACGAAGGGGATTCCGTCGTGATTTCGGCGCAAAAAAAACATGCCCTCCAAGCGGTGGGCAGATGCAAATTTGTGCAAATTGGCTAATTGACTAAGACGAACAACATTATTTTATATATTTGGAGGAATGAACATGAACATTAATAAATTACCGCAGGCAAAAGTATTAAAATTGGCGGATGAAATAACGGTTGAACAACACCAGAGTTCCAGCAAAACGCTAGTGCAGCGTCCGGACCTTGGAATGACCTTGTTTGCGCTCGATCAAGGAGAAGAAATCAAAAAGCACTCTTCTTCCGGGGATGCGATGGTGAATGTCATCGAAGGCACAGCCGAGATTACGATCGGCGATGAAGTGCACACTGTTAGAGAAGGCGAAACTATTATTATGCCGGCAAACATTCCCCACGGCCTGAAGGCGGTAGAGGAAGCCTTTAAAATGCTGCTGATTGTTGTAAAGTGACCAGGGATGGATCGACTCGGGTGAGCCGATCGTATATGCGGTTCTTCACTGGTGTGCTGGCGGAGAGTGGAATCGGCCAGATCTTGAAGGTGTGGGAAAAACGGCTGGAACCCTTATTTCAATACGACAAAAAGTGCAAGTATTGGGATAACTAAAAATCGGATTACTCCAAGAAAAGCGGAGGTAGCGGTAAAAGTTGATGGAAGATTATAGCTGCCAACATGAAAACAACGGGGCTCCAAGTATACAAATAAAAGAAAAAGTTCCAAATTTAATTGCAATAATAAGCACTCCCAGATCAAAGTGGTCAAAACCATGTCAACTAAAGTGTCTTTTCAATAGTCTGAATTTAACAAATACCTTAGTATGTAAAAAAATCTAATGCGGCTGTTTATAGCGTTCGTCTCTTGGTGTTCCTGCCTTTGCACGATTATCCCTTACGTTCAGGGAGCAGGGGGTGGGGCTAGAGCAAGTCAAGGGTTCCAAAAAAGAGAGATGAAAAAAACAAAAAAGATGAGGAAAAAATGAGGCGGTTCAAGTGAGATTTTCAGCTTGATAAGAGAACGCGTGTTTGGTATAATGAAATAAATGGAACTTATGTTCGTATATTCTTGATTCGGGGGCGAGCGGATATGGAAGTCAATGCGGGAACGGAACTTCAACCATTCAGCAGCCGTTTTAACAGTGAGCAGGACTGCATGGAGGCGCTGATCGCGATGAAGTGGCCAAGCGGCTTCGTCTGCCCGCGCTGCGCTCACACCCGGTGCAGCCGTCTGACCTCCCGGCATATCCCCTTGTTCGAGTGCGGAAAGTGCAAGCATCAAACCTCGCCTTTGGTCGGCACGATTTTTGAAGGAACGCATCTGCCCTTGCTCAAGTGGTTCAAGGCGCTGGATTTATTCCTGCTGGAGGGCGGCATCTCGGCGCTGCGGCTGAGCAAGGTGATCCGGGTCACCTACAAGACCGCCTGGTCGCTGCTGCACAACATACGCCATGCCGTGGGGGAGTTCGATGCCCGGGAGCTGCTCTCTGGAGACGTGAAGGTGAACAGCGATCAGTATGGGCGTAATCCGTCCCGGTGTCAGCTTTCGCATCCGTACGCCTCGGCGGTCGTAGCCGGCTGCACGGTCACGGAGTCGGGCGAGCCGGAGCAGGTCAAAATCCGCCTGGTGCCGCATAAGCGGGGAGGCGAAGAAAAGGCAAACCGTCACGATCTAACCGAGTACATTAACGGGCATGTGGATGTCCGTACATCGACGGTGCAGTCCTTCCCTCAGGCCTTTCGGCTGTATGCGCCTTTGCGGAAAGTGGTGAGAGAGGCGTGGGAATCGCTGAAGAGTACGTATGGAGCCTTGGGACTGAAGCATCTGCAGGCGTATCTGAACGAATACACCGGACGCCGCCGGCTGCGCCTGCAAGGAGGACTGCCTGGAGCGGAAGAAACGATGCGGCAGAAGTTACTGCAGATGTGTGTGGCGATTCCGGCGATCCCTTACCGCAAGCTGATCGCGCGCCAACCGAACCAGCCCCTTGCGGCTGCGGCCTGATAGAAGTGATTGAACGTTACAGACGTTGCTGCAAACGGATTCAGGCTGCAGAAAGATCACGGTCTCTTCATTTTTTTCGGTGTCTTGTCCCATTCCTCCCGTCAGGTTTGCTTCCCTTCTCCCGAATCTGTTTATAATGATCTCGAACATGACTGCTTATCACAAACATACCCCCTTTTCCCAAATAATCTTCCACTCCTGAATATATCTTCATCTCTGCTTCCTGATCAAACGGGATAATTGTGCAAAGGGTCTGGCCAACGGATGTTGATCTGCAGCAGGGCCCAAAGAATATTTATGGGTGCGCATGAGTAAAAAATGAAGCCCCGGGCCATGGAGGGACCCGCTCTCCAAATCATGCGGGCATGGCGGCGGCTCTTCTTAGGGGAAAAAAGCGAGGATCAACCTAGAAATCGGTGCTTGGAACGGCCGGCCATTGAAACGGCTGCGCTGACCTCCCCACCTCCGCGAAGGACCTCGGCCTTCAAAATAACGGCACTTTAGGTACCTATTATTCGGGGCCAGGTAACCGGCTCCTTTTTATCCGCGTCGGAACCGCAGAAAAAGGGGGCCAAGCTGTGCCGAATTTCGTTGACACTGGCTAACCAACAAGAATATACTATATATGAACATTTACTCATATATCGTTTTAATATTGAGGAGTGAGCAAGCGGATGGAAACGGCTGCAGGTATAGTTAAACGCAAATTCGTTCTGGAAGGCTTGGATTGCGCGAACTGCGCTATGAAAATCGAAACCGGTGTTCAGAACATTGACGGGGTTTCGGCTTGTTCGGTGAATTTTGTGAACAAAACGTTAACCATGGAAATGGCCATGGATCGCAGCGAGGAGATCCTTGAGCAGACCAAGAAAAAAATCCGCGCGCTGGAGCCTGACGTCAGAGTATTGGAGCAAGGAGCGGCGGGAATTAAACGTACCCATAACCACGGCCATAACCACGGCCATAACCACGGCCATAACCACGGCCATAACCACGGCCATAACCACGGCCACAGCCGCGGCCATGATCATGATCATGCTGACGATCGCGGTGCCGAAGCGGCTGAGGATGGACACGGCCATTCCCATGACCACGGGGCGCAAACCCTTAAAATCATGGTCGCCCGCCTGGCTGCAGGTTTTATCATCGGCGCGGCGGCGTTATCGTTATCCTTGGGCCAGGAGCTTAAGCTGATCCTGTTTCTGGCCTCCTACCTCGTTGTGGGCGGGGATATCGTCTACAAGGCGCTGAAAAACATCGTCAGAGGCCGGGTGTTCGATGAAAACTTCCTGATGGCGATCGCAACCGTCGGCGCGTTTGTGATCGGGGAGTACCCCGAAGGCGTGGCCGTCATGTTCTTTTACCAGATTGGCGAACTGTTCCAGAGCATTGCCGTCAACCGGTCGCGGAAATCGATCAGCGCACTGATGGACATCCGCCCGGATTTTGCCAATTTGAAGGCGGGCGACGAGATCAAACGGGTGAGTCCGGAGGAAGTGCGGATCGGCGATTTCATCGTCGTTCGTCCTGGCGAGAAAGTACCGCTTGACGGTAAAGTCGCGGAAGGAAGCTCGGCTATGGATACCTCGGCGCTGACCGGCGAGTCCGTACCGCGCGAAGTGGCCGCCGGCGATGATGTGCTGAGCGGATTTATCAACAAAAACGGGGTTTTGACGGTCGAGGTTACGAAGGTGTTCGGCGAGTCGACCGTGGCCAAAATTCTCGATCTGGTCGAGAACGCAAGCAGCAAAAAGGCCCCGACGGAAAACTTTATTACGAAATTTGCCCGTTACTATACGCCGTTTGTCGTCATCGTCGCCGCTTTGCTGGCCGTTCTTCCTCCGCTGATCATTAGCGGCGCGACCTTCGCGGATTGGGTATACCGGGCTCTGGTATTCCTGGTCATTTCCTGTCCTTGCGCCTTGGTGGTTTCGATTCCGCTCGGCTTCTTCGGCGGCATCGGCGCTTCCTCCAAGAACGGCGTGCTGGTTAAGGGCAGCAATTACCTGGAAGCCCTGAATGACGTCAAATATGTGGTGTTCGATAAAACGGGGACCCTGACCAAAGGCGCCTTTAAAGTGAACGGCATTTATCCGCAAAACGGATGGACCGAACAGGAGCTGCTGCGTCAGGCCGCTTTTGCCGAAATGCACTCCACCCATCCGATCGCGGAGTCGATCAGGGAAGCTTACGGAAGGGAACTGAAAGAAGAGCTGCTTGCGGGGTACAACGAAATATCGGGCCACGGCATTCAGGTTATGTTCGAAGGCAGGGAGGTGCTGGCGGGCAACGCGAAGCTAATGAAGCGGGAAAATATCGCTTTCGCCGCGCCTGCCGAGCTGGGCACCATCGTGCATGTCGCGATCGATAAGCAATATGCCGGTTATTTGGTCATTGCCGACGAGGTCAAGGAGGATTCGGCACAGGCGATCCGTTCTCTGAAAAATCTCGGCGTGAAGAAGATTGTGATGCTGACGGGCGACATCAAGGCGGTAGGCGAAGCGATCGGCAAAAAGCTGGGCGTCGACGAGGTCCGGGCCGAACTGCTGCCGCAGCATAAGGTGGAGGAACTGGAGAAGATCGACCGCCAGAAAGCGGGCAAAGAAAAGATCGTGTTCGTCGGCGACGGGATCAACGACACGCCGGTGTTGGCCCGAGCGGATGTCGGCGTGGCCATGGGCGGCCTTGGGTCCGACGCGGCGATTGAAGCGGCCGATATCGTCATCATGACCGATGAGCCTTCCAAGCTGGCTTCGGCGATTCATATTGCGAAGAGCACCCGGCGCATCGTATGGCAGAACATTATTTTTGCGCTGCTCGTCAAAGCGGTCTTCCTGCTCCTGGGCGCGTTTGGGATTGCGACGATGTGGGAAGCGGTGTTCTCGGATGTAGGCGTCACTCTGCTTGCCGTTCTGAACGCGATGCGCGTATTAAAGATCAAGCCCAACTTGAGTTAAGGGAATGGGGGTGGGCGAGATGGGCAATCGCCGATCCCGCTCCCGTCCCGGGCCGGAGCGTGCTATTCGCCGGGGCCGGGACGGGGCCGACCCGCGGTTTTCGTATCATCCGTGGTTGGTGTGCTGGAGGGTTTGAAGAAAAATTTGCTCGATATGGGCGTCGTCAAGCGAATAATAAACCGTCTTTCCGACCTTGCGCCGTTTAACGATTCTCAGGTTGCGCAAGTACCGCAGCTGGTGGGAAACGGCCGACTGCCCCATTTCGAGCAGCACCGTCAAATCATGCACGCACAATTCCCTTTTTAGCAGGGCGCTGATGATTTTCACGCGCGTCGGATCGCTGAAAGCCTTAAACCAATCGGCAAGCTGAACCGCCGCCTGGTCATCGATTAACTCCGCTTTGACCGCAGCCAAATCCGCCGCCGATCCCAGGCAGCTCGTATCGCATTCTTCTGCCGTGTTTGCCGTATTTATAGAACGTGTCATGGAATATCACCCTTCTACGCTAGGCGTTTGCATATATTATACTTAAACGAAATTATTACTATTAAAAGATTGCTGTCATCACAGTAACATAGAAGTCTATCTTCGAGCAAGATGCCGAGGGGCGCCATAATATTGTCAAAAAAAGCGCGCAGGAGATTTTTTCTCCCGCGCGCTTTGGGCTTTTAGCGGTAAGCCGGCAGCCAGTCGCCGTGCGCTTCGATCAAGTCGTCGCATAACGCAACGATATCGTCCATGGACAGCTCCGCCGAAGTGTGGGGGTCCAGCATCGCCGCGTGGTAAATATGCTCTTTTTTGCCGGTGATAGCCGCTTCGATCGTTAACAGCTGGGTGTTGATGTTCGTCCGGTTCAAAGCCGCGCACTGCGGCGGAAGATCGCCGACATAAGTCGGAGTGACGCCGCTGGCGTCCACCAGGCAAGGCACTTCGACGCAAGCTTCCTTCGGTAGGTTGGGAATCAGCCCGGTGTTCATCACGTTGCCGCCGATTTTGAACGGCACGTCGGTTTCAATCGCTTCCATGATATAGGAGGCGTATTCATGCGAACGCTCGTGTTTCAATTCCGCGTTGTTCACGAGCTCCTCCCGCATTTTTTCCCAATTGGCGATCTGACTCACACAGCGGCGCGGGTATTCGTCCAGCGGGATTTGGAAGCGGTCGATCAGCTCGGGATAATTGCGCTTGATAAAGTAAGGGTGATATTCGGCGTTATGCTCCGACGATTCCGTGATGTAAAACCCAAATTTCAGCATCATCTCAAAGCGCACCATGTCCTTGTGGGGCTGTTTTTGTTTTTCCGCCGCCCGCCGTTTGATTTCGGGGTACAAATCCGCGCCGTTCCGGGTAACCTCCAGCAGCCAGGCCATGTGGTTGATTCCGGCGATCTTCGCCTGCACTCCGGTTTTGTCCATTTCCAAGCTTTTGAACAGGTCGGGAATGCAGGCTTGAACGCTGTGGCACAGCCCGACGGTGCGGACTTGGCCGTACGTGTTCATGACGTTCGTCAGCACGGCCATCGGATTTGTGTAATTCAAAAACAAGGCGTCGGGACAGACTTCACGGATATCGGCCGCGAATTCCAGCATGACCGGGATCGTCCTGAGGTTGCGGAAGATGCCGCCGATCCCGACCGTGTCGGCGATGGTCTGGCGCAGCCCGTATTTTTTGGGGATTTCGAAATCCGTGATGGTGCAGGGATCGTAGCCGCCGACCTGGATGGCGTTAATCACGTATTTTGCCCCCCGCAAGGCTTCTTTGCGGTCGCTGTAAGCTTTGACGACGCAGGTGCTGCCGCTGCTGCGCTTCAGATTGTTCAGCATGTTCTCCGAGTCCCGCAGCCGCTCATGATCGATATCATACAGCGCCAATTCAAATCCCTGCAGAGCGGGCGTTTGCATGCAGTCGCCCAGCACATTTTTGGCAAAAACCGTGCTTCCAGCCCCGATAAATGTAATTTTCGACATGAAAAAACTCCTCCTTTTGAGTATGCAGTTGAGCTTATATTCATGCCTTCAATATAGCCTAGGCGGAAGGGGAAAAGTATGGAGGAATCGAAGAAAGATATGGATAAATGTTGTTGTATGGAGGATTTGGAGTGCGGTAAACTGGCAAGGAAGCCGAAAAAGTCTTGATCCGGAGGTTTGTGATGATTCCCGACCATTACATGTTTGAAGACAACATCAATCCCGATTTCCGGGAAAAAGACGTCACCCTGCTGTTCAGCGGGGAAGGCCGTCCTCATCCCGCTCATAAAATCGGACCGTCCGTCCATGACTATTATCTCATCCACAGCGTCCTGGAGGGGGAAGGGGAGTTTCGCTGGAAGGATCAATACCGCCGCTGCTGTCCCGGCGATACTTTCGTCATTTTTCCGGGCGTATTGTTTTCGTATGAGGCTGATTCGCAAAATCCGTGGCATTATGCATGGGTCGCCTTAAAAGGAGCGGGCGTCTCCAGGCAGCTGGCCGACGTCGGCATTACGCCGGGCAGTCCTGTTTGCCATTCCGGGGACATCGCGGCCTTGCATCGCCCTTACACCCGGATTCGGTCGGCGTTCCGGCATGCGGACGACCCGAGGCTGGAGAGCCTGGAGGCGTCGGGATGGCTGACGCTGTTGTTCCATCAGCTCGGACTCGCGACCCGGGAAATGCTGCCTGCCCCCGAAACGATGGAGCCCGCGATGATCGACCGGCAGGTGGAGCAGGCGGTCCGCTGGATTACGCTGCAATACCACCAGCCGATCAGCATCGGCGAGCTGTCGCGTAGGCTCGGCTACCACCGCGCCCATCTGTTTCATGCTTTCAAGGCGCGAACGGGACTTTCACCGAAGCAGTATTTAATGAAAGTGCGGATCGAGAAGGCGAAGGAACTTTTGGCCGGACCGCTCACCGTGGACCAGATCGCCGCTTCGGTCGGCTTTAACGATGCCCTTTATTTCTCGCGCCAGTTCAAAAAGGCGACCGGGCTGCCGCCAAGCGAATACCGGAAGATGCAACACGCGGCGTTGTATCCGAATTGACCCCTGTAACCAGCATGTGATAATATTTCTTAAGTAACTTTTTGAGCAACCTCTAAAAGGTGGGGGTCTGGAATGTATATCAAGTTAGTCAAACTCGTCAGAACAAGCCGCTCCGTACAAATGAACACGATGAAGCGTTGTGCGGAGCTTAATGGGGGAGCGTAAAGCTTCCTATATTCATCGGCTGAATGGTCTTTTTTAAAAAGCGTAGGTTCACTATGCTTCTTTAAGTGTGACCATTAGCCGATTGAGCGCAAGGGCCGTCGACAACGCTTGTCGATGGCCCTTTGTATTTGGCCGCGAGTTCGCCGTACGTTTTTACCGTTTGGCTGACTTGCGCCTTAAACATCAAGCAGAGGGCCGGCGTCCGAAGGACGCCGCTCTCTGCTTTTTTTATTTCGCTCTACGGTGCGAAAATCTAACGGTTGTGAGCGCGGCTAGTTGAGCCAAAATGGGGAGTTTCGAAATGTAACGGTTTCCAGGTAGCTTATTTCCCGGTTTTTCTTGGGAAAAGGGGCTGTTTTGCACCAATAAGCGCTTTGACAACCATTAGAAAAGGAACCCCCATCTTTTCGGCCAAATAAGCGCAATGGCAACCGTTAGCGTAAAAATGTGCTGGTCAGAGCCAAGAAAAGAGGATGAAAAATGAGCTTACTTCAAGTTGAAAACCTATCGCATAGTTTTGGAGACAAAAAGTTGTACGACAATGCTTCCTTTGAATTATATAAAGGCGAACACATGGGAATCGTCGGCCAAAACGGGGCCGGAAAAAGCACGCTGATCCGCGTCTTGCTGGGCGAAATCATGCCGGATCAAGGCAGCGTCAAATGGCAAACCCAGATTCAGATCGGACATTTGGACCAATATGCCGAAATCGACGGAAACGATACGATTGCCGAATATCTGAAGACGGCGTATGCCGATTTGTTTGAGATGGAGCGCCGCATGAACCGGTTGTACGAGGAAAGCGCGGCGACCGGCAATAGCGCCATGCTGCTCCAGGCTGCGGAATATCAGGAGAAGCTGGAAGCCCGGGATTTTTACCAGGTCGACAGCCAGATTTTGAAGGTCGCTTCGGGACTTGGCCTCGACGCTATCGGTTTGCAGCGCCAAATCGGGGAGCTAAGCGGTGGACAGCGGGCAAAGGTAATATTGGCCAAACTTTTAATTGAAGAACCGGACGTCTTGCTGCTGGATGAACCGACGAATTTTCTGGATAAGGAGCATGTCGCGTGGCTGGCAGGTTATCTGGCGGATTTTGCCGGCGCCTTTATCGTCGTGTCCCATGACTTCGAGTTTTTGGAGAAGGTGACGACCTGTATCTGCGACATCGAGTTCGGAACGGTCAAAAAATATTACGGCAAATACTCCGACTTCCTGCGGCAAAAGGAGCATCTGCGGGAGGATTACGTGCGCCGGTATCACGCTCAGCAGAAAAAGATCGAAAAGACCGAGGAGTATATCCGCCGGAATATCGCCGGCGTCAACTCCAAAATTGCCCAGGGGCGCAGGAAGCAGCTCGAACGGATGGAAAAGCTGGCTCCGCCCGCGTTTACTCATAAGCCGTCGATCCGTTTCCGCGAGCTCCCGCTGTCCGCGCAAACCTCGCTCAAAGTCAGCGATCTTGAGGTCGGGTATGGCGCTCCGCTGTTGCCGAAAATCCATTTTTCCGTAATGGGGGGACAAAAGCTCGTGATTACCGGGTTCAACGGGATCGGCAAATCGACGCTGCTGAATACGCTGGTTGGGCGGATTGCCGCGGTTTCCGGACGGTTCCGGTTTTCGGAGCAGGTCAAAGTCGGGTATTTCGAACAGGATTTGAAATGGGCAAACGGCGCGCTTACCCCGCTGCAAATCATTTCTGAACAATATCCGAGTCTTGGCATGAAGGAAATCCGCCGTTACCTGGCGTTGTGCGGTTTGAAGGACGATCTGGTTACCCAGGAAATCCGCACTTTGAGCGGCGGCGAGCAATCCAAAGTCAAATTGTGCGGGCTGGTGCTTGCGCCTTGCAATTTTCTGATCCTGGACGAACCGACGAACCATTTGGATGCGGAAACGAAAGCGGCTTTACAGGACGCTTTGCGCCAATTTCAAGGCAGCGTCATCCTCGTGTCTCATGAGGAGCGGTTTTATCGGGAATGGGCGGAGAAGGTCATTAGTTTGGGATAAACCACGGATCAAGCTTTGGAACCGTTAAACGGTCAGAGTAGGGACGAGGTTAAGTGCGGATGCGCCATCAAAAAGTTCAGCCCCAAAACGCGGGCGGCGGGAGGCATAAGCTCCCGGGTTCGCGTTCTATCAGGGTTATGCGCTCTGAACCGACGGCCACGCGGGATCAAATGCAAAAGTGCATTTGATTTTCCTGGCAGATGCCATTTTCGAGCGGTTGAAATGCAAAAGCACATCTGATTTGGGGCAATTTGATGAAAAAGTATCTTTAGAGCGGAAATGAACTGCACATTTGCATTTGCCGAGCCTGTTTCGAGGGATTTCGACGAAAATCGCCTGCACTTTTGCATTTCGCGGGAATTGGCACCCCAAGTTGCACCCCAAGTCGTATAAACAAAAGACCTGACCGCCGGTCAGGTCTTTCTCGTAATACCTTACGCTCCAAGGAACATCTTCATGTCCTCTTCCACGGTCGTGATGCCGCCGATGCCGAATTTTTCGATTAATACTTTGGCGACGTTCGGTGACAGGAACGCGGGCAGCGTCGGCCCCAGGTGAATGTTTTTGACCCCGAGGTACAGCAGGGCCAGCAGCACGATAACCGCCTTCTGCTCATACCAGGCGATATTGTAGGAAATCGGCAGGTCGTTGATATCTTCCAGGCCGAAAATTTCCTTTAATTTCAGGGCGATGACGGCCAGCGAATAGGAGTCGTTGCATTGCCCGGCGTCCAGTACGCGGGGAATCCCGCCGATTTCGCCCAAGTCGAGCTTGTTGTATTTATATTTGGCGCAGCCGGCAGTCAAGATGACCGTATCGCGGGGAAGTTCCCGGGCAAAGTCCGTGTAATAAGTACGCGATTTCATCCGCCCGTCGCAGCCGGCCATCACGAAAAATCTTTTGATCGCGCCGGTTTTGACGGCTTCCACCACTTGATCGGCGATGCCGGTCACGGTATGGTGGGCAAAACCGCCGACGATTTCGCCGCTCTCCAGTTCGGTCGGAGGTTCGCAGCGTTTGGCGTGCGCGATGATTTCCGAAAAATCTTTCGGCCGGCCGTCCGGACCTTCCGGGATATGCCGTACGCCGGGAAATCCGGTGTTGCCAGTCGTATACATGCGGTCCTTGTAGCTTGCCTTCGGCGGTACGATACAGTTGGTGGTCATCAGAATCGGGCCGTTGAACGCGGCGAATTCTGTCGTTTGCAGCCACCAGGCATTGCCGTAGTTGCCGACGAAATGATCGTATTTCTTAAAGGCCGGATAGTAATGAGCCGGCAGCATTTCGCTGTGGGTATACACATCCACGCCGGTGCCTTCGGTTTGGCGCAGCAGTTCCTCCAGGTCTTTCAAATCGTGGCCGCTGATCAGAATCCCCGGCCGGTTCCGCACGCCGATATTGACTTTGGTCACTTCGGGGTGGCCGTAGGTGCCGGTATTGGCCTCATCAAGCAGGGACATGGCCTCCACGCCATATTTGCCCGCCTCCATCACCAAACCGACGAGGTCGTCCGCCGTTAAGGAATCGTCCAAAGTGGCGGCCAGCGCCCGGCGCATAAACAAGTCGATTTGCGGGTTCGAATGGTCCAACTGAAGGGCGTGATACGTATAGGCGGCCATCCCTTTGAGGCCGTAGGTGAGCAGCTCGCGCAAGGAGCGGATGTCCGGATCGGCGGTGGCGAGCACGCCGACACTCTTGGCTTTGGCGTCAAACGAGGCTTCGTCGTCCGCCTGCCAAACCGCCGCATCGGGAAGCGCCGCCGCCGCATCATCCGGGCGCTGTTCCTCCCAGCGGCGTCTTACTTCGGCGCGCAGAGCGAACGCTTCGCGGATTTTGGCGACGAACACGTCGCGGTCAAAGTTGGCGTTCGTAATCGTGGCGAACAGCGAATCCATAATAAAGACCGAGGTACGCCGGTCTAAAGCTTCGGGGAGCTCGGTCCCCACGGAGAAAAAGGAAATGCCTTTCAGCACGTAGATGAGCAAATCCTGCAAGTTGGCCACGTCATGCGGCTTGCCGCAGACGCCCTTGATCGTGCAGCCGGTCCCGCCGGCCGACTCCTGGCATTGAAAACAAAACATGGACGGCTGCGAAAGGTCCGGATTCGAAGCTGTTTGGTTCATTTCAAAATAACCTCCTTTGGGAGAATTTAACGGATATACAGAAGAATACCGCCGGATCGGCCGCGGCCGGGTGATTGTAATCACTCTAATTGGGGCTAGGGTCTAAACGAACGTTGAACTTTTTTTGAAGTAGATATAACATTTTCAGAGGCTGGCCCATCTAATCTTGCAGAGGGCCCTCAAAAGGAGTTGAAATTCGTGCAACAAGATATGGTACTGGAAGTCAAGCGCGCGCAGCGGGGGGATCGTGAGGCGTTTATCCGGCTCTTCCGGAGGCTGGAACCCGAACTGTACGGCTTGGCGAAGTCCATTGTAAGACGTGACGAAGACTGTGCGGACGCATTTCAGGAAACGACGCTTAAAGCTTATAAATCATTGTCGACATTGCGGCAGCCGAAATATTTTAAAACCTGGGTAATTCGGATTTTAATCAATGAATGTAATCAATTGCTGCGCATGCGAAGCAGAACCGTCGTAATGGCGGAGCTGCCGGAACCGGCGGGAGCGGCGCGGTATACCGGGGAGTATGAAGAGGACCGCAAGCAGGATCTCCGCGAGGCGGTGGAAAACCTGGACGAAACTTTAAGGATCGTTATCCATCTTTTTTATTATCAGGATTTGCCGATCAAAGAGGTCGCGAGCGTGCTGGAAATTTCGGAGGGAGCTGTCCGGGCGCGCCTGCATAGGGCCAGAGGAATATTGGCCGACAAGGTTAAGCGAATGGGAAAGGAGGAGCTGGCTTATGGAAACGCGTGATCTTGAAAAAGCGCTTCGCGACATCGGCAAAGAACGGTTGACTGAGGTCAGGGAGGTTCCCGATATCATTCGCCGCCGCCAGGATGAGGTTTACGCTTCCTTGGCCGATCTTCCGATGCAGACCCGAAGCGGCCGAAAATCCCGATTCTCCATGACTTTTAAAATGGGAGCGGCCGCCGCAATCGCCGTTTTGACGATCGGGCTGGGCAGTGCCATGGTGTCGCCGGCGCTGGCCGAGTCGCTCAAAAATGTCCCTATCCTTGGCGGCATCTTTAAATTGGCCGGCGATCTGGGGCTGCAGACGGCAGAAGAGCGCGGACTGGCCGAGAAAACGGACGCAAGCGTTACCCATGATGGAATTACCCTTCGGATCCCCCAGGTTGTTTATGATGGTATTCGCCTAACTTTGGCCGTCAAGCGCGAAGGAGAAGGGCTTACCGGAGGAATTCTGGACCGCGAGTTCGTGGGTAAAGGCCGGGAGGGGGATGTAATTCTCCAAAGAGGGGCTGTAGACCATTGGGAGATGCTGATCGATGGCCAACCAACTTATAATTCTAAAAGTTATAAATTTTCTTCAAAAGGGTCTCCGACAGCCGATCCCAATGCGGCGCTGTACGAGTTGTCGGTCATTTCGGAAACGGGCGATTCGTCACAGATTCTTCCCGATCGTTTTGTGCTGACGGCCAAATTTTGGCTGGAAGGCGTTGAGGAGCCGTTCGTTTTCGAACTGCCCGTTCGCAAAAACACGGATCGTCTCGTTGAAACCTTTGGAGAAACGAGAGAGTGGAACGGGATTACGCTTACGCTTCAGCAAATCCAATATACGCCGATTACGACGAAGGTGGTTTTCGACATCAATGTAGAAGATAAAGCAAGTAGACCACTTAGAAATAATTTACTGTTCGATCTGTGTGACGATCAAGGCAGGAATCTGGGATTGGTAGGTGGCGTGGGGATCTACTACGATAACGGACAGATGCACGCGCGGTATGAAATGCTGTTTGACCGGCTGCAGGAGGTTCCGGATACGATTACGCTTAAACCGTTTCAGCCTGAATATGCCGACCCGTCAACCAAGCCGGGGGAATCGGGAGCATATAAAGTCGACAGCAACGGAAAGACGGTTAAGCATTATGTGAAGGAACTGGAGATTACCGTTCCGGTAAACCGGGCGGGTTTGGAAAAGTTATATGATTTTCAGAATTAAACAAGGAAATATGGAGGGTGCACGAGATGAAAAATATATATAAAGTAATGACTACCGCAGCTTTAATGGGGATGCTGGTCGGTGGAACGGCTTGGGGAGCCGTGGAAGCGGCCGGTTCAGCGGGGGCCAAAGTTCAGACGGCCAACAGCGCCGTTGCGCAAGCTTCCGCGGCCAAAGCCGACAGCGTTACCCAGAACGGTATTACGCTAACCGTCAGCAAAGCGCTGTATGACGGCAACTATGTCAGCCTTACGCTGCAGCGGAGCGGTAAAGGTTATACCGGCGGCATCACCGATGGAAAGTTTAATGAAGCGACCCAGAAATACGAGCGGCCAAAAGGCGCGATTGAAAAAATTGAAATGTTTATCGACGGCAAATCCATTTACGAGTTCGGCGGGGGAGGCCTAGGCGAAAGACCAAGTCTCGGCTGGGGACCGCCTTCCACACCGGACACGTTGGAAGTTAAAATGGTCGATCCTTCCTGGATCGGCAGCGATGGCATGACTTCCCCGGCTTTCCCGGACAAGTTCAAGTTAACCGCGAAGATCACCCTGAAAGGCGTGGATCAGCCGTATACTTTTGATTTTTCGCTGCAAAAAAATGCGGAAAATTTGCAAGCCTTGAAGCCGAATCTAACGAAAAAACGTGGGGATTACAGCGTCACCTTAAGCAAACTTAATGCGACATCGACCTCCACCCGAATTCAGTTGATCGAGAAAGGGTTGAAAAAAGGCGAGCATTCGCACATCTTGTATGAAGTTGTAGATGATCAAGGTAACCTGCTGGACCAAAAGTCCGGTTTAGGAACCGACGAGAAAAACAAAAATGGCGATATGTATACTGACTATGTGTTCAGTCCTCCGGCGAAAGAAGCTAAGTCGATCACGATCAGAGCTTTCGAGCCCGATTTCGTACCCGATAATCCGGACGATCCGTCATCTCCCGGCATCTATAAAACGGACAGCAACGGCGAAACGATTAAGAACTATATCAAAGAGCTGGAAATGACGGTTAATATTAAGTAAAAGCCAATCCTGTAATAGGCGGGCCTGCAGCAAATTGCTGCGGGCTTTTACATTTTTTACGCTCAAAATATAACTTTTTGGTGTACTTATCCATCAAATCCAATAGAGAGCTCAATGAAGAGGGATTTCTCGAAAATCAAATTTTCATGGAGGGGTTTTTCGAATGAAAAAAACATATAAGGTGATGTCTTCGGCGGCGCTGGCCGGCGCGCTGTTGCTCGGTACGGCCTGGGGAGCCGCGGAAGCGGCCGGGCCGACGGCGGCAGCGACTTCAGCGGCGAAAAGCGGGGGGACGCTGAGTGCGGCCAAGGCGAAAACTCCAAGCGTAACCCAGCAGGGCATCACGCTGGAGGTTTCCCAAGCAATCTATGACGGCAACTATGTCGGCATTACCCTAAAGCGGAGCGGCAAAGGGCTTACCGGCAGCATAACTGGAAAATATGATGAAAAGACCGAGGATTATATTTATGAGAAAGGAGCAATTAAAGACATCAAGCTTTTTATCGACGGTAAATCCATCTACGAGTATGGTGGTGGAAAGTCTATGGCTCAAAGACCATTCATTGTACAGGGGCCGGGCGCTACACCGGACGCGAAGAAAATTACAGTGGTCGATCCATCCTGGCTGGGCGGCAATCTCAAAGCTTTTCCGGATAAATTCAAGCTTACCGCCAAAGTGACTTTAGAGGGTGTGGACAAACCGTATACATTGGATATGACGTTGCAAAAAACCAAGGGCCAGGCATTGAAACCAAATCTGACGAAAAAACGTGGGGATTATAGCGTTACCCTAAGCAAACTTAATGTGACCTCGACCTCAATCCGAGCTCAGTTGATTGAGAAAGGGTTGGACAAAAACAAGTCTTCGCATATCATGTATGAAGCTGTGGATGATCAAGGGAACGAGATGGATATGATTTCCGGTCATGGAAGTGACGAGAATAACAAAAATGGCGATACGTATAATGACTTTGTGTTCAGTGCTCCGGGGAAAGGCGCCAAGTCGATCACAATCAAAGCATTTGAGCCCGATTTTGTACCCGATGATCCAAGCGATCCCAATTCTCCCGGCATATTTAAAACGGACAGCAACGGCAAAATGATTAAGAACTATATCAAAGAGCTGGAAATGACCGTTGCGATCAAGTAAAAGCAAAATCCGGTTAGCGGGCGGGCCTGCAGCAAATCGCTGCAGGCTTTTAAATTTTTTCGCTCAAAATATAACGTTTTGGTGTACTTATCCATCTAATCCAATAGAGAGCTCAATGAAGAGGGAATTCTCTTCGAAAATTTAATTTCATGGAGGGGTTTGAGTGAAAAATACATACAAAGTGATGTCTTCCGCGGCGCTGGCCGGCGCGCTGTTGCTCGGTACGGCCTGGGGAGCCGCGGAAGCGGCCGGGCCGACGGCTTCAGCGGCTTCAGCGGCGAAAAGCGGCGGGACGCTGAGTGCGGCCAAGGCGAAAACTCCAAGCGTAACCCAGCAGGGCATCACGTTGGAGGTTTCCCAAGCGATCTATGATGGCAACTATGTCGGCATTACCCTAAAGCGGAGCGGCAAAGGACTTACCGGCAAAATAAATGGAAAATATGATGAAAAGACCCAGGATTATATTTATGAGAAAGGCGCAATTAAAGACATCGAGCTCTTTATAGACGGTAAACCCGATTACGAGTATGGTGGTGGAAAGTCTATGTCCCAAAGACCAGACATCAAACGGGGGCCAGGTGCTACACCGGACACAATGAAAATTACAATGCTCGATCCATCCTGGCTTGGCGGCAATCTCAAAGCTTTTCCGGACAAATTGAAGCTTACCGCCAAAGTGACTTTGGAGGGTGTGGACAAACCGTATACATTGGATATGACGTTGCAAAAAACCAAGGGACAGGCTTTGAAACCCAATTTGACCAAAAAATCCGGAAAACTGAGCGTCACGGTAAGCAAACTTAATCTAACCTCTACCTCTTCCCGAATTCAACTGATCGTAAAAGGGCTGGAAAAGGGTAAATCTTCTCCTATCAATTATGAGTTTGTGGACGATCAAGGGAACAAACTGGAGTTTATTTCCGGTCATGGGACCGACGAGAACAACAAAAATGGCGATATGTATTACGATTTTGTGGCCGGTGCCTTGAGTAAAAACGCCAAGTCGATCACGATCAAAGCTTACGAGTACGAACTCGAGCCCGTTTCCCCGGGCTCCACAAGCGGCACATATAAAGAGGACAGCAACGGCGAAACCATTAAGAACTATATCAAGGATCTGGAAATGACCGTAAAAGTAAAATAATCGTCTTAATTGGCTTGCTCTTTGCGCCGAGTGTTATGGTGCAGAGCAAGCTTTTTTAGATTGCATAACATTCTATTGGAGATATCCAATAGAATTAGAAAATATAGTGGCAGATACCGCGGTAGATTGGATATTTCCAATAGATGAGGTTTGGCAGGACATAAACAGGAAATTTGCGTGAATTCTATTGGATATTTCCAATGAGAGTTCAGAATGGTGGTCGATACTGCCAATCTATTGGATATTTCCAATGAATGAGAGGTGAAGTAGCGACGAGTTGAGGATGATGATTTGGGGAAACAGAGCAACACCAGGAAATCCTTAAAAATAGAAATGATTTCAAAGTAATATATAACATTGAATTATATTACATAATAAGGTAATCTATGATTGGAAGATTTAAACAATACTAGACTCTATCGGATCGGGTATGACAAAACCCGACGGTGTTCGCCAAAGGAGGGATGCGGAAGAAACAATGATTGCTTACTTGCCGTCTGCCGGAATTACCGAGACTACAGGTGATAGCAAAATAACATACTTGGGAGGGATATTTGATGGGAAAGAGTAAACATCGCTTTAAAAAACTGTCCGTGCTGGCGGTTGCGTTTATGATCGCCGGAACCTCTTATTCGGGATTTGCGTCCCCGGCACAGGCGGCAGCTGATGAGCCTGCAGTTGGGAAGCCTGCAGCCAGCGAAGCTTACGTGTGGAAAAACGTTGTGACCGGAGGCGGAGGCGGCTTTATACCTGGCATCATATTCAATACCAGCGAACCCAACCTAATCTATGCCCGTACAGACATCGGAGGCGCTTATCGCTGGGATCAAGGCACCGGGACTTGGAAGCAGCTCCTTAACTGGGTTGGCATGGATGATTGGAGCAAGAGCGGCGTCGACGCACTCGCCACGGACCCGGTCGACCCGGACCGGCTCTATTTGGCGGTCGGGACGTATACGAACAGCTGGGATCCCCATAACGGGCGCATCCTGCGCTCCACCGACCGCGGCGAAACGTGGGAGGAAACGGAGCTGCCGTTCAAGGTCGGCGGCAATATGCCGGGCCGGTCGTTGGGAGAGCGGTTGGTCATTGATCCGAACCAGAACAACGTTCTTTATTTTGGTGCCCGCAGCGGAAACGGTTTGTGGAAGAGCACCGACTACGGGGAGACCTGGAGCAAAGTAAGCCAGTTCCCGAATCCCGGCACTTATGTGGAAAATCCCGACTACGAATATCAAAGCGATATCACTGGATTGGCCTGGATCACTTTTGATCCTGCGACAGGTTCGCGCGGACAAGCGACGCAGACGATTTACGTCGGGGTGGCGGATAAGAATGAAAGCGTATACCGATCCATGGACGGAGGGGAGACCTGGGAGGCGGTTCCGGGGCAGCCGAGCGGGTATTTGCCGCATCATGGCGTCCTATCGTCCGATGGCTTCTTGTATATTACCTATAGTAACGGCGCAGGACCGTACGACGGTACCAAGGGCGAGGTGTGGAAGCTGAATACGTCCACCGGCGAATGGGCCAATATTAGCCCGGTGCCGAGCAGCAGCGACGATAACTATTACGGATACGGCGGTCTCGCCGTCGACGCGCAGAACCCGGGTACCGTCATGGTGGCCACGCTCAATTCCTGGTGGCCGGACGCGATTATTTTCCGCAGCACCGACGGCGGAGCAAACTGGACCCGCATTTGGGACTGGAACGGTTATCCGAGCCGTACCTTCCGTTATACCCACGATATTTCCGCCGCTCCGTGGCTCGATTTTGAGGCCATTCCGGCTCCGGAGGAAGTTTCACCGAAACTCGGCTGGATGATCGGCGATCTGGAGATCGATCCGTTTAATTCCGACCGCATGATGTACGGAACCGGGGCGACCATTTACGGGACCGACAATTTAACGGAATGGGATAAAGGCGGGAAAATCGATTTGGAAGTGAAGGCCGTGGGAATCGAAGAAACCTCGGTCACCGACCTGATCAGCCCGCCATCGGGCGCTCATCTGCTCAGCGGAATGCTCGACGTGACCGGCTTCCGGCATGACGACCTCACCCAAGCTCCGGCAAAAATGTTTACGAATCCGGCCGGGACCGTGGATATGGATTACGCCGAACTTGACCCGGGCTTCATCGTCCGCGTCGCCACGGTAAACCGGGCGGAGAAACCGAACGATAAAGCGATCGGCTTTTCCCGCGACGGCGGCGGGAACTGGTACACCGGCGGCGAGCCGTCCGGCACTTCCGGCGGAGGCACGATTGCCTTGGCCGCTCGCGGCGAGAGCCTCGTCTGGAGCACCTCCGATGTCGGCGTACACTATTCGAAGGGCGGCAATTCCTGGACCGCCAGCAGCGGTGTGCCTGCCGGAGCGCTTGTCGCCTCCGACCGCGTCAATTCCAATCTGTTTTACGCATTGTCCGGCGGAAGCTTATACGTCAGCCGTGACGGCGGAGCCAGTTTTACGAAAACAAGTGCCACAGGACTTCCGGCATCCGGCGATCTCGATCTGAAAGCGATGCCTGGACGGGAAGGGGACATTTGGGTGGCCGGCGGCAGAGCATTCGACGGCAACTCGGGTCTCTGGCATTCCAGCGATGCCGGCGCTACTTTCACAAAGTTGACGAGCGTGGAGGAAGCGAGCGTTATCGGGTTTGGCAAGGCCGCCCCGGGACGTAACGTCATGGCGCTGTACACGAGCGGGAAAATCGGCGGCGAGCGCGGCTTTTTCCGGTCCGATGACGGCGGCGTGAACTGGGTGCGCATTAACGACGACCAGCATCAGTACGGCACCACCAATTCGGCCATTACCGGCGATCCGCGCATTTTCGGACGCGTCTATGTCGGAACCAACGGTTACGGCATCGTCTATGGCGATACGACGGTGACGCCACAGGAACCGGAGGAACCAGGGCAAGACGCGGTGATTTCGCCGACTGCGGCCACCTATGACCGAAACCCGGATAAACAGGCGGACATCGCTGTAAAGTTGACGTTAAACGGCAATACGCTTACCGGCATCTATAATGGTTCAACTCCGCTTACGGAAGGCGAGGATTACACCATATCCGGCTCGCAAGTGACGATTCTGCGCGGATTTTTGGCCGAGCAGCCGATCGGTACGACGCGCCTGACCTTCCGCTTCAGCGCCGGGGCCGATGCGCTGCTCAGCATCGCGATTGTAGATACCGCAACGGCGCCAACGGGCAGTGTCCGGATCGAGGCTTACAACGGGACGCTGCAAACCACGGCCAATACGCTGAATCCGCGTATCAAGCTGACCAACACCGGGACGGAGGCGCTTGCGCTCAAGGATGTGACTTTGCGTTATTACTATACGGTCAACGGGGAAAAGCGGCAAAATTTCTTCTGCGATTGGACCCAGGTCGGCAGCGCGAACGTGACCAGCCGCTTCGTTAAACTGCCTGAGGCGGTTTCCGGAGCCGATCATTATGCGGAAATCGGCTTCAAAGAGGCGGCCGGCACGCTGGCGCCGGGGCAAAGCATCGACCTGCAGATTCGCATTTCCAAAGACGATTGGACCAACTACAGCCAGAGCGACGACTATTCCTTTAACCCCTCTGCCACGTCTTATGCCGAGACGCTCAAAATTACCGGATACGTCGGCGGAGCCCTGCAATGGGGGCTTGAGCCTTAAGCGGCAAGAGGTAAAAGGCAAGGGATAATCAGTATGAAGCATCTAGTATGAGTTTGAAGTACGGACAGCAACCACTCCACTTTTTACTGCAACAGGCCGGCACGGGAGAATGTCCCGCTTGCCGGCCTGCTTTTTGAGGCTGTCAACCATCGCCGTTAAAATAGCGGCATTTTATGTACTTATACTCCTAGGAGTGGCCCTGAACGTTGACATTTCCTTGCGACGGGGGGAAATAGCGGCATAAAAATCCTTTATTTTTCTCAAATGGATGGAATCTTCCGGAATAACAACAATTTTTGTACTTATTTTTTGGCGCAAAACGTATCCTGGTATCCCTGCATGCTGCTTTGCACAATTATCCCTCTTGTTCAGGGGGTAGAGGTGGGGCTAATCACGTTCCTTTCATTTTTCCCGGTGTCTTGCTCCGTTCTTCCCGTCAGGTCCGCTTCACTTCTCCAACCTCCTTCTCACAAGCCTGTTTAACGATGTCAGACATGTGATCTCGAACATGTGATCTCGAGCATGTCTGCTCCTTCCAAACCTCTTTTCTTCTCCTGAAATTATCTTCCTCTCTGCTTCCGGATCAAACGGGATAATCGTGCAAAGCGTCCGGACAGCGGATGTTGATCTGCCGGTATTTCTTGCCCGATCGGTTACCGGCCTTCTCTGTCAAGCGCTGATTATTAGGTTGAGCCTATTTTTTCGCTATCTTCTCAAGCAGCCTGGTTTTAGCAGGTTTGTTTTGTCAAGCGGCATTTTGGTTTTGCCCATAAAATTAACGTTTACCGTTTATTATCTTCGGATCTTCGTAACGGGTAGCGAACGTATATCCTACGGTTGACTTTCCGGGGACAGGGCGGCTACAATTTCCATGAGTCTTGTAAGCATTCCGGCAAGGAGGGGCGAAGCCGTGATCACGATATATGATATTGCCCGGAAAACCGGGTTGTCGCCTACGACGGTATCGAAGGTGTTCAACGGGTATTCCGATGTCAGCGAGAAGACGCGCCGTAAAATTCTGGATACGGCCGAGCAGCTTGGCTATGTGCCCAATGCGCATGCGCGCTCCCTGACGACCAAACGCTCCTGGACGATCGGCATGCTGTTTATCGAGCCTTCCGGCGCGGGCGTGCTGCATCCGTATTTTGGCGGGGTGATCGAGAGCTTTAAGCAAGTGGCGGCATCAAAGGGCTACGATTTGATGTTTATTTCCAAGGACATCGGCGGCAAAAAAAGCGGATACCTGGAGCACTGCAAAATTCGCGGTATCGACGGGGTTGTCGTGATTTTGCCGGACGCGGCCGACCCCTATTACCAGGAGCTGTTGGATTCGAGCTTGCCGTGCCTTCTGCTGGATCAGGAAAGCGCACGAAAAAGCACGATCTGCTCCGATAACGCGGAGGGAGCCCGGATGGCGGTGGAATATTTGCATTCGCTGGGGCACCGGAAGATCGCGCATATCGGCGGCGGGCCGACGTTTGCCGGAAAGCAGCGGCTCGCGGGTTATCTGCAGGCGATGGAACGGCTGGGGCTGCCGGTTCATCCCGGGCATGTCGTGCAGGGGAGCTACGATTTTACGGTCGAAAGCGGCAAAAAAGCGATGGAGCAGCTGCTTCAGGCCGAGGAACTGCCAACCGCGGTGTTTGCTGCCGGCGACAATTTGGCCGTAGGCGCCATGATCGCGATCAAGGGGCATGGCCTTAGCGTACCGGAGCATATTTCTATCGTCGGCTTCGACGACATCCAAATGGCGAAATACTTAACACCCGCCTTGACCACGGTAAGGCAAAACACATATTTGCTTGGCAGCAGGGCCGCCGACATGTTAATCTATACCATAGAAGGCGGGGCCGGTATCCAAAGCGCTTGTGTTCCGGTGGAGCTGGTCGTTCGCGATTCCTGCCGTACGCAATAAAGCCGGCCCCATTTTTTTTCGAAAAAATCGAAACCGGTTTCGATCCTTATGCTGCAAGGATTGAGATGAGATTTGAAACAGGATTAAGGACGAACTGTCAAAGTCGGAGGGATATGCCATATGACTAAATATTCTTTTGAGCAAAATGCGTTTGTGATCGAACAATTTGATCAGGCCAAGCCGTTTTCCAGCTTTCTGCCCGGCCTGGCCGGTCTGAAGGGGATTCCGATGTGGACGTTTTACGTCAATCGCGGCCAGGCGGTGTGCAGCTTCGGCATCCGGGACAAAAACAGTCCGATCATGGAATTTTCCCCGGCAAGCGTTACCTACCAGTCGGTGGCGATGAAGGGCTTCCGGACCTTTGTCAAAATCGAGGGAAAACAGGGAGTTTATGAGCCGTTTCAAAGCGCTTTCCCCGATACGGCGGCCAAACGGAGCATGCGAATCCTGCCCAACGAGCTTGTGATCGAGGAAACGCATGAAACGCGGGGGCTTAAATTCAAAGTGACTTATTTTCACATTCCGAATGACGATTATGCCGCGCTGGCGCGCAAGGTGGAAATTACCAATATTTCCGGCTCGCCGCTGAAGCTGGAGCTGCTGGACGGGATGCCGGAGGTGCTGCCGTACGGCGTGGAGAACGCGGGCTACAAGGAGATCGGCAATCTGCTGCGCAGCTGGATGGAGGTCGGCAACCTGGACCGGGGCATCCCTTATTACCGCCTCCGCTCCAGCACGCATGACGAGGCGGAGGTCAGCGAGGTGCAAAGCGGCCATTTCTATTTGTCCTTTGGCGATGACGGCGGGATGCTGCCGGCGATTGCCGACTTCGAGCTCATCTTTGGCGGCAACACGTCGCTCGCCTATCCCGACCGTTTTGCGGCGGAGCCGCTCGCGGAGCTGACCGCGCAGCCGCAGTACTGCACGAACAAGGTGCCGTGCGGGTTTTCGGCCCTGTCCGCCGAGCTTGCTCCGGGGGAAAGCCGCTGCGTTTATACGCTGATCGGGCATATCGACAGCGTCGAGCGGCTGAACGACAAGGCTCCCGGGATCGCCAGCCCGGCCTACTTCGCGCAAAAATATGGCGAAGCCGGCGAGCTGACGGAAAACCTGACTGCGGATATCGCCACCAAAACGGCCTTGCCGTTATTCGACGCTTATTGCCGGCAAAGCTATCTGGACAATTTCCTGCGCGGCGGGTATCCGTTTATTTTCGAAAACGGGCGGGAAGGCTTCGTGATTCATTTGTATTCCCGAAAACACGGGGATCTGGAGCGGGACTACAACTTTTTCTCGATCGCCCCGGAATTTTATTCCCAAGGAAACGGCAACTTCCGCGACGCCAATCAGAACCGCCGCAGCGACATCTATTTCAATCCGCGCGTCGGGACGTTTAATATCCGCATGTTTTTCAGCCTGATTCAAGCGGACGGCTACAACCCGCTCGGCGTGGAAGGCACCAGCTTCCGGGTTCCGGCCGCTAACAAGGACGCGCTCACCGCTTATCTGAATACGGCCTCAAGCGGCGGAAGGGAAGAGCTGGCCGAGCTGTGCCTGGGCAAATTTACGCCGGGCAAGCTGATTTCTTTTGTGAACGGGCGCGGCATTGCTTTGAACGTGACTGAAACCGAGTTCCTTAGCGGAATTTTAACCTTGGCCGATCAGCACATCGAAGCTTCCTTTGGGGAAGGATACTGGTCGGATCACTGGACGTACAATATGGATTTGATCGACAGTTACCTGGATATTTTTCCGGATCGCAAGGAATGGCTGCTGTTTGAGGAGCAAGAGTACGCCTTCTTCGACAGCCCGGCCCGCGTGCTGCCGCGAAGCGAGAAATACGTCATCGCCGCGGGCGGCGTTCGCCAGTACGGCGCGCTGGTGCATGACGAGGAGAAGCTGGAAAAGTTCGGGCTGACCTTAAAAGACACGAACTGGCTGAGAACCGGCCATGGAACCGGTGAAATCTACCGCACCAACTTGTTCGTGAAGCTGTTGTCGCTTGGGCTGATTAAGTTCGCCACGCTTGATCCGTTCGGGATGGGCGTGGAGATGGAAGCCAACAAGCCGGGCTGGAACGACGCGATGAACGGCCTGCCGGGCCTGTTCGGCTCGGGGATGAGCGAAACTTTCGAGCTGAAACGGCTGTTGCGGTTTATCGAAGCGGCGTGCGCGGAGGAGGGGGCGGCGGATCGCGAAATCGCCGTGCCTGAGGAGATCGCGGACCTGCTTGATGAGGTGGCGCGGCTGCTGGCGGAGCATCTGAACGGGACGCTGGCCCAGTTCGATTACTGGGACCGGGTCGCCGCGGCCCGCGAGCAGTACCGGGAGGCGGTCCGCTTTGGCATCGCGGGGAGCGAGCGCACGGTGCGGCTGGGCAGCCTCGGCGGGACGCTGCGGTCGATGCTCGAGAAAATCGAGCGCGGCATCCGCGAGGCCATCCGGCTTGGCGGCGGGCTGACGCCGACGTATTTTGCTTTTGAAGCCGCGGAGTACGAGCCGGTGCTGAACGGGCAGGGCGAGCCGGTCATCAGCGGCTACGGCCTGCCGAAGGCGCGCGTGAACAAGTTCGCGGTCCGGGCTTTGCCGCATTTTCTGGAGGGCCCGGCCCGCTGGCTGAAAACGGTGGAGGACGTAAACGAAGCCAAGCAGGCCTATGAAAAAATCCGTGCAAGCGATTTGTTCGACGAACGGCTGGGCATGTACAAAACCTCGGTCAGCCTTGACGGCGAATCCCATGAGATCGGGCGGATTCGCGCCTTTACGCCGGGCTGGCTGGAGCGGGAGTCGGTATTTTTGCACATGAGCTACAAATACCTGCTGGCGCTGCTCAAAAGCGGCCTGACGGAGCAGTTTTTCGCCGAGCTGCGCACGTCGTTGATTCCGTTTCTCGATCCGGCCGTTTACGGGCGCAGCACGCTGGAAAATTCGTCGTTTATCGCGACGAGCGTCAACCCGGACCCGCAGACCCACGGCCGCGGCTATGTCGCCCGGCTCAGCGGCTCTACCGCCGAATTCCTCAGCATGTGGACGGCGATGATGGCCGGAGAACGCGTCTTCCGCATGAACGGAAACGAACTTGTCCTGGCGTTTAATCCGCAGCTGCCGGGCTGGCTGTTCGATGAGCGGGGCGAGCTCTCGTTCCGGTTCCTCGGCACGACCGATGTAACGTATGTCAATCCGCAGAAGAAGAACACATACGGAGCCGATCGCGCGGAAATCCGCCGGCTGACCGTGCTAGAACAGGGCGGGACCCGGACTGTGGCCGACGGTCCGGTCATTGCCGGTCCGCTGGCTGAAGCGGTCCGCAGCGGCCAGGTTCAGCGCATCGAAATTGAGCTGGGCTAGCGGTTTAATAATGGGAAGGGGCTGGGGAATCCCGGCCCTTTCCGTTATTCCGGCAGAGATGAGGGAAGGCGAACGGCAAGCAGAGCGGCAAAAGTGAAGCCTAAAGAGGTACCCAGCGATGCTTGAATTTCAGCCCTGCTTTTGCTAAGATATAGAACGAACGTTCAGTATAGAAGGGGGTGTTCCCGATGAACAAAAAGCTGCAGCAGACCCTTGAAACCAAAAAGCGGATTGCCGACGCGGCCAAAACGCTCATTTTTAATAAAGGGTATAAGGCGACTTCCATTGAGGATATCGTGGAGGCCTCCGGCAGCAGCAAAGGGAATATCTATTACCATTTTAAGAGTAAGGAAGGCCTGTTCCTGCATATAATAAAGGAATGGGACGAGGAATGGGAGCAGCGCTGGGGAGAGAAGGAGCATTTATATCCTACGGCGACGGATAAACTGTACGGGATGGCCGACCAACTGGCGCTAGACGAGTTGAACCATCCGATTTCGAAAGCGATCGATGAATTTATGAACAGCGAAGATTTGGCTGAAGATGTAAAAACCAAAATGGCGGAGATTTTCGCAAGCCATTTTGCTTTCAATAAGCAATTGCTGCAGCAGGGCATCGCTGCCGGGGAATTTGCGCCTGGCGACGCGGAAACCCTTGCCGTCGTTCTGGAAAGTCTTTTGGCAGGATTAAGCGAGATGACCCGGGTCGTTAAATTCGCGGATGTGCAACGGTTGTATCATGATGCGGTGACCGTGTTTCTTCGCGGCATTACCCCGAGATAAACTTAAGTTTTTTGTCGGAATACAGACCGAACGTTCAGTATATAGAAAAGATAAACCTGCATTATCATTCATCATTGGAGGAAACCTTTATGTCTTTGTTGATTCGAAATAACGGGGCGATTCTGCTGCTGATGATCAACATCTTCCTGGTTTTTACGGGAATCGGGCTCGTCGTTCCGATCATGCCGACTTACATGAACGAGCTTCATATCAGCGGCAGTATCGTCGGGATGCTGGTCGCCGCGTTTTCGCTGACCCAGCTGGTGTTTTCGCCGTTTGCCGGCCGGTTGTCCGACTCGCTTGGCCGCAAAAAAATCATCATCGCCGGGATGCTTGTTTTTGCCGTGTCGGAATGGCTCTTCGGGGCCGTCAGCTCCCCGGTGCTGCTGTTCGCGGCGCGAATGCTGGGAGGCATCGGGGCGGCGCTCATTATGCCGGCCGTTATGGCCTACGCGGCGGATGTCACTACGGGCGAAGAAAGAGCCAAAGGGTTGGGACTGATCAACGCGGCCATTACGACGGGCTTTATTATCGGCCCGGGGATCGGCGGCTTTATCGCCGAGTTCGGGATCCGCATGCCTTTTTACGCCGCTGCCGTTGCTGGACTCATCGCCGCCGTGGTAACGACCATTTTGCTGCCCGAATCGCTTAACATCGCCACGCAGCGGCGGGAAACGGCGGAAAATTTGCCGCAGCCGAAGCGGGAGAGTCTGCTCGTGCAACTGCTTCGTTCGTATCGGCAGCCCTATTTTATCAGCCTGATTATCGTTTTCGTGCTGTCGTTTGGCGTATCCAATTACGAAACGGTGTTCGGCCTGTTCGTTGATCATAAATTCGGCTTCACGCCGCGGGATATCGCCCTGATCATCACGTTCGGTTCCATCTCCGGCGCCGTCGTGCAAGCGACCGTGTTCAGTGCGATTCTCAACCGGTTCGGGGAGAAGCGGGTGATCGCCGTCAGCTTGATAACGTGCGGGTTGTGCATCTTGCTGACCCTGTTTGTTCACAAATATTGGCTGATTTTCCTGGTGACGTTCCTGGTGTTTTTGTCCATCGATATTGTGCGGCCGGCGGTCGGCACGCAATTATCCAAAATGGCCGAGGATCAACAGGGATATGTCGCCGGTCTTAACTCGGCTTATACCAGCCTCGGCAATATCGCGGGTCCGCTGGTCGCCGGTTACCTGTTCGATATTAATATCAATTATCCGTACGTCTCCGCCGCGATCGTCCTGATTATCTGCTTTTTCTTGGCGCTAAGGCCCGTTTCGGGGCGGACCGCCGGTACCGCGGGGCGGCAGGCGGATTTTGAACATTAAAATAACGCCCTGCGATTAATATGTCATTTGGCTATAAAAAAGCCGGTGTGGACTAGGAAACGGTCCGCCGGCTTTTTTTATTTCATGAATGTGTATTTACATTTTTCAAAAAGAGGACTATACTCTAATCAGAAAGTTGCACCGAGGAAACTTTAATGTATAGAGGCAAATCCCATGTGCATTTAAGGAGGGATTGACATGATAGAGCAAGGTGTTGTACAGCAACAACCGGCTAAAATGGACCATAGAGCGAAAAAAACAAATGCATCCGCGCATGCCGCACTGGACGGGAAGGTTAAGGGGCTGAAGCGTCTGCTGCCCTTTCTGGGCCCGGCGTTTATCGCCGCGGTGGCCTATCTTGATCCGGGGAATTTTGCGACCAATATTACCGCGGGTTCCAAATACGGATATCTTCTGTTATGGGTAATCGCCGCTTCCAACCTGATGGCGGTGCTGATCCAGACGTTGTCCGCCAAGCTGGGCATCGCCACCGGCAAAAATTTGCCCGAGGTCGCGCATGACCGGTTCCCCAAAGGCGTTTCGATCTTTTTGTGGATTCAAAGCGAACTCGTCATCATCGCCACCGATTTGGCCGAGTTTATCGGGGCGGCGCTGGGGCTTTACCTGCTGTTCGGCATCCCGATGCTGCCGGCCGCCATTATTACCGCGATCGGTTCGTTCGCGATACTGGAGCTGCAGCGCCGGGGCTACCGTACGCTGGAAGCCGGGATCGCCGGCATGGTGTTGATCGTCGTATTGGCGTTCGCCTTCCAGGTGGTCGCCGCCAAACCGGATCTCGGCGCGGTTGCCGCGGGCATCGTCACTCCGCGTTTTGAGGGCGTGGACAGCGTGCTCCTGGCCGCGGGCATCCTGGGCGCTACCGTGATGCCCCATGCGATTTATCTGCATTCTTCGCTGACGCAAAACCGGATCGTCGGCCGCAACGAAGCGGAGAAAAAGAAGATTTTCAAGCTGGAATTCATCGATATCGTGCTGGCCATGATTATCGCCGGAGCGGTTAATATGGCAATGGTTATCGTCTCCGCGGGGCTGTTTTTCAAAAATGGACTGGTTGTCGAGGACCTGGACGTGGCTTTTCGCGAGTTCGCGCGCTTGTCCGGACCGGTTACCGCCATTTCCTTCGGGCTTGGCCTGCTGATCGCCGGCCTGTCCAGCTCTTCGGTGGGCACGATGGCCGGGGACGTGGTGATGCAGGGATTCATCAACAAGCGGATCAATCTGTATCTCCGCCGGGCCATTACCATCGTACCGCCGCTGGCGATCATTATTTCGGGGATTAATCCTACCAATGCGCTTGTGTTGAGCCAGGTCGTTCTCTCGTTCGGCATCGCTTTTGCCCTGATTCCGCTTATTATGTTTACCAGCAACCGGGACATTATGGGCGGTCTGGTCAACCGGCGTTTCACCACCATCCTGGGATGGCTGATCTCCGCCCTGGTCGTTGGCCTGAATCTGTTCCTGCTGGGGCAAATGCTGTTGTGAGTTCGGCTACGAGTTATTATTTGCTTCATGCGAAAAAAGCTCGCTTAATACCTGCAGGATTCCCTGCGCATACGGATACGGAGCAACCCGGGAATAAAGCGACTTCGCTTCCCGGGTTGCGTTTTGCAGCAGGTACCCGTGCTTTACCGCTTTTAACATCTCAAGATCGTTCCCGCTGTCGCCGAAAGCGATCGTTCTGTCGAAGGGAACTTTTGTAGAAGATATCAGAAAGTCCGCAACCGCCTTTTTCCCCGTTCCTTTCGGGATAAAATCAACGTCGTAAGCCCCTTCGGGGTCGCCCGCTTTCGGATTGCACGCGTTGATGTTGAGCCCGACGCCCAGGTTAAAGGCCAATTGTCTAATGATATTCAAGTCGTATGCCGTTTTCGCTTGCGACTCGGAATAGTAATAATAGTTCATTTTGTACCTGGCTTGGCCAAACCGGGTTTGTTCATGCAGCCGGATGCCGTATACCGACTTCAGTTCACTGATCAGGTCTTCCACGCCGCGGCGGGAAAAGCCTGACAGCCGGATGATCTTCTCCCACGCAGGGCTATGCCGGAACTGCCCGTCAGGCTCCGCCTGCCAAAGCTCCGTGCCCAGGTTGCTGCCGATGAAATGGGGAAGGTATGACAGACCGGCCAAGGACATTTTGTGTTCGATATGCGAGAGGCTGCTTCCGGTTACAAAGCCGATTTTGACCTGGTGACGCCAGGCAAGCAACTGCAGATATTCCTCTAGCTCTTGCAGCATCCGAAGCTGCTCCGGTGTTCGTTCATGAGGAAAATAGGTTTCGTCGAAGTCGAACAAAATAAGATGAAACGTTTCCTGTGAGGTTTGAAATGTACGCATGGTTCTATATGCTTCCTCCCGGTAAGTAATTGGGTTAGACTTAGGATACATGCCGGGAACGTTCCCAGGTCAATAGCATAAAAAGGAGTGGTTTTTATTCCAACCATTCACGATATTTCCCGCCATAGCGGGGTCTCCAAATCGACCGTATCCCGCGTCCTGAACGATCATCCTCACGTTTCGAAAGAAAGCAGGGATAAAGTGCTTCGGGCCGTGCGGGAGCTTGAATACGTCAGAAATGCGCGAGGTGTCCAGCTTCGACTTCAGTCGAATCATATGATCGGCGTGATTGTCCCCGATTTGAACCGCCCCTATTTCAGCGAACTCGTGAGTATGCTGGGCAAATCTTTCAGTGAACATGGCTTGAAGGTGGTTGTTCATCAGACGTATTTTTCACGCGAACTGGAACGGGAAGTGTACGGCAAATTGGCCCGCCGGGAAATGGACGCGGTCGTTATTACGCATTCTCTTTTTTCGGAGCGGGAGGTCAAAGAACAGGTGGGAACCCGCGTTGCCCTGGTTTGCAACGAAACATTTCCTGGGGAATGGCTGGATGTGTTTGCCTTGGATGAAGCAGACGCCATTTATCAAGCCGCCACCCATTTGCTGGCCAAAGGGCGGCGTCACCTGATTTTCTGTATGGATCACCGGACGCCGTTGCAGGACAAAAGGTGGGAAGGGTTTAAGGCCGCCCATCGTCATTTTGGACTTCCGTGTACGGAGGCGCAGAGATTCGGCGGCATCCATCAAGTTCAGGACGGCTTTGCACTCGGGCTTGAGTTGTTTGCTTATGCGAAAAAGCCGGATGGAATCGTGGCCGGAAGCGACGAGGCGGCGGCCGGTTTCCTGCGCGCGGCGAAAACTTGCGGCATCATTGTACCGGCAGAAACGGCCATCATCGGCTTTGACGATCATCCGATCTGTCTGGTGACCACGCCGGAGTTAACGACCGTTCAGAACCGGATTGCCGAAATGGTCCGGGATGTTACCGGGTGCTTGAACCGGCGGCTGCGGGGAGAAGCGTTTGCGCCGATGTTGCGAACTTACAAGGCCGTGCTGGTTGAGCGCGGTTCGTCGTGAAAAGTGTGAGCTGCGGCTTTGCGTTTTGCCTCCCTTGGTTGGCCATTATCGGCATTGTCATTGGATTTATCCAATAGAATTGGAAATTGGATGGGAAATGTAGTGGTTAGATTGGATATTTTCCAATAGATCGAGCTCCGCAGGGTTCAAAACGGGCGAATTGAGCGAATTCTATTGGATTTTTCCAATGGGAGCTTCAAGTCGCATTCGATTTCCCCTAACCTATTGGATTATATCCAATGAGAGCGTGAACACGACTTAAATGTGCTGCACCGCAGTCGTGATGCGCAGGTATCGGCGGGAGGAGAAGAGGAATCCTGGAGGAGAAGAGGAGTCTGGAGGCTAAGGGACACCAGAGCCGTTATTTGCGGAAAAACGGAGGTTTGCAAAATGTAACGGACACAAATGACCTTATTTAGCTCAAATCGGCCCGGGTGAACTGGTTTAGAGCGAAATAGCGACACGTGGGTCCGTTAGGCTGGGAAATACCCGGGAAATAGGCAAATAAGGTCGCTGGAGTCCCTTAGAGTAGCGTCCAAAGTTTAGAAAGAGCCGAAGTCCCCGGTGCTTCTGCTTATGAGGATTAAGGGTTCCCCCTGCTTCATATAATTAAGCGTTTACACACAAAGCCACTCTGCAATGTCAGGCATTCATTTGCGAAGATGAGGAGGTTATCATGTGGTGAGAACGTATCGATGGCTGTTCACGCTGATCGTCATCCTGTCTCTTGCGGCGGTTCCGTTCACGGCATCAGCCTATCAAAATCCGCGAACCTTGCCGGATGAATGGGGGCAGTATGGGCTGGGGGATCCCTATGTTCTGAAATTTAACGGCTATTACTACTTGTATGTGAGTACGAGAGATACGGACGACGGGGTAAAAGTTTGGAGCTCCCGGGACCTGGTGAACTGGAACTATCGCGGACTGGCCGCGACGGACCCGATTACGCACGGGGCATACGCGCCTGAGGTCATTTACTGGAATGGAACGTTTTATATGTACACCTCGCCCGCCGGGAACGGCCATTATGTGCTGAGCAGCACTAGTCCTACCGGACCTTTTCAAGTTGTCACCGGCAATCTCGGGAAATCGATCGACGGTCATGTCTTTATTGATGATGACGGTTCGTTCAGTTTTTACCATGCCGCTCCAGGCCGCATCGATGCCGCGCCGATGAGCAGCCCGACCACAATCGGGGCAAGCGCGTCAACGGGAGTCGGGATGGGGGGCTGGACGGAGGGAGCAACGGTCTTTAAACGCAACGGAAAATACTATATGACTTATACCGGAAACCATGTGTTCAGCAAAGGGTACCGGGTGGATTATGCGGTGAGTACGTCGGGGCCAAGATCCGGGTATGCCGCAGATGCTGCGGATGGCCTCAATCCCGCTTTAATCAGCACGGAGGGACCGACGGTGGGGCTCGGCCATAATACGGTGACCGTCGGCCCGGATTTGGATACGCATTATATGCTTTATCATAATTTGGAGGGGCCGGGCATTGTCGGACCGCTGCGCCATTTGAACATGGACCGGATCGTTTGGAACAACGACAGGATGATGGTGCTTGGCCCCACGACGCCGCCGCAGCGCGATCCGGAAATGCCGGATTTCTACGACTATTTTGACCGCTCCGCGATCGGGAGCAATTGGACCAATGTGGGCGGCGGCAATTGGGGCATTTATAATCAGCAGTTAATGTGGCAAAATGCACTCGGCAATACAACTTGGTACAAACAAGTGACGGCGGCGGCCAGCGCGGCGGATTATACGGCCGAATTCAACATGAAGGAAATGAACCGGGGAACCACCTCCGCCAATCCGAAATTCGGCGCTGTATTTTCCTATACGGATGAGAACAATTACGGCGTCGCGCTGCTCAGCTCGAAAAATAACCGGCTGGAGACGTTTTTCCGCATCGGCGGTGTGGATCAAGTTTGGCAGACGTTCTCTCTGCCGGCTGGCTTCGATTATTCGAAATGGCACAGCATTCGTGTCGAAAAGTCCGGATCCACGTTTAAGTATTATGTGGACGGCATGCATAAAGGGACGCGAACCGCCAATTTGGGAGCGGGCAAAATCGGCGTGATGACGGAAGATACCCATGCGGATTTCGGCTTTGTCGCCTTTAGCAACGACGTCAACGGTAGCAGCGCCTGGGACGCTTATAAACCGGTTCCGGGCACAATCGAAGCGGTGCATTACATGAAAGGCGGCGAGGGAATCGCCTATCACGACACGACGGGCAATAACATAGGCGGCGCTTACCGGTCCGATGCCGGCGACATCCGCCTGAACAGCGAAGGGCTGTTCAATTTAGGCTGGAATCAAACCGGAGAATGGTACAAATATAAAGTGAATGTGGCGGCGAGCGGATATTATGATATCGACTTTCGCATGGCCACGACGATGAACGGCGTGCAAATCCGCGTGTGGGACGGCGCCACGGACTTAACAGGCCTGATCGATGTACCGAATACGGGAGACTGGGAGAACTGGCGGATCGTCGCGAAGAAAAGGGTGTATCTTAACGCCGGAGAGCGGGAGCTGAAAGTGGAGTTTGTCACCGGGGAAGCGGATTTTTCGCGGATGACGTTCCATAAACATGCTACCGTCCCGGCGACAAGCGATCATTTCGATGATGGCAATGATAACGGGTGGACCCGCTTCGAAGGCACATGGACGGTGGAGAACGGGGAGTACAGTTCGGGCGGATCGGGGCCGGCCAAAGCCGTGCTCGGAGACGCGGGATGGGCGGATTATACGGTGGAGGCCGATCTCAAGATGATCGATTCCGGGGGCGACGCGGGGCTGCTCGTTCGAGTATCCAATCCTTCGCATGGCACCGAAAGAGGCCAGAACAACCTGGACGCCCTTCAAGGATACTACGTCTATTTAACGACAAGCGGAGTAAACCTGGGCAAAATGAATTATAACTGGAAGTTCCTCGCCGGCTCCGCGCAGTCGTATTCCACGAATACCTGGCATCATATAAAAGTTGTCGTTAGCGGCACGAACATTAAAGTGTTTGCGGGAGATATGGCAAGTCCAAAGATCGACTACACCGACACCAGCTTGAATCCGTTCACGCACGGTAAAATCGGGGTTAGAACCTTAAACAAGCATGCGCATTTCGATAACATTTCTGTGTCACAACGCAATAATGATTATATCAACAACAAGGAGGCGTTTAATCAATGAGTTCAATAAAACATATGGTAATATTCAAATTGCATTCCGGTAAGGAAAATGCAGAGACAGAATCCTTCTTGCAAGAAAGTAAAGAAGAATTATCCGCGATCCCCGGAGTTGAACAATTTGAGGTTTTTCGTCAGGTGAGTGGCAAGAATGAATATGACTATGGATTTTCAATGCTGTTTGCAAATCAGCAGGTTTATGATGCCTACAATAATCATCCGGTACACATTAAGTATGTCGAGGAGCGTTGGAATAAAAAGGTCAGTCGTTTTCAGGAGATTGATCTGGTATCGGTATGATCACTTGAAGCAATAAATAAGCTCTTGAATTGTCATTAGGACGATTCAGGAGCTTTTTTATGTGGTATGATGAATAAAGTAACGACACAGATTTGTCACATTATCCATCGACAACGGGGGGCACGGGATCATGAAAAGTTTGATGGAGCTTCTTTTTAACGATAAATACCGGTCTTTGTTCTATCGTTTGTCCGCCGCGCTGGGCCTGTTGGTTGTGCTGGCCGCTTTAGGTTTTGTCATTTTTAACAGCGCTTACAATCACCTTCAGCAAAAGGCCAGACTTGAGGATTTAAGCAAAAAATCGGAAACACTATTCAAGAATTACTATAATAATTTATTTCAAGATGTGGACAAGAAGTCCGTCGATCTATCCAATAACAAGAAATTGATGAGTATATTGAAGGGTACGGAACAAGGCGGGGACATCAGCCTCACCGACATCATCAATAGCGGCGCCGACTTTTGCTGCATGGTCTCCATCGATATCTACACGCGCGATCAGGCGTTTCGTTACAACCATGGCCAAATCGTCAATATCCCGTTGATGAGCGATGAGGAATGGTCGGCGAGCAGAGCGGACATCATAAAGGGCGCTAATTGGAGAATAGATGACACTGCCACCGCTATCTCCTCGTCTCCTCCGGCGGTGCATATCCTGCGCAGCATTCCCAATATTGCGGCGGAGCCGATCGGTTTTATCAAAATCAATTTAAACAGTCAGTCGTTGTTCCAAAACCCGTTTCAAAGCGGCCAGCAGGAAAAGATGTGGCTGGAGTCGCCCTCGCATTTATTATTTTCGTTAAGTACGGGGCAACTCGATCAGGAGGCCATGGCCAACGTTCCCCGGTTCGACCAAGGTGCTTCCGACTCCATTACATTGGACGGTAAAAATTACTTTTATGATGTTTTGCCTGCCCGGTTGTCAGGATGGAGTTTTGTTTATGCGGTACCCGAAGGAAGCGTGACGAATGGTAATGGGATCTATTTCGGTTCCGCCCTTTGGCTCGCGTTTTTCCTTCTGTTTATCATGTTAATTTTCTATACGTTCACCCTGATTCGCAGTGTCTTCGGAAAAATACGCACGATTCAAGAAGTCGTTGGGAGCTCGAACGTTATGGGCGTCAAGAACGGCAGAAGTTTCTCCCTTAACGTGCTGATTAACAGCGTGGCCGCTTTGAAAGAGCACCGGGAAAATATCGAATGGATGTATCGGAAAAATATCCCGATCTTGAAAAAAGCCCTTTGTTATCGGCTGCTTCATCACGATCGGGGGGAATGGCCGGATATACAAGAACAGATGGGGCAACTCGGATTCACGTTTTCCACTTCCCTGTTTTCGGTCATTTTGTTTCGCATCGATAAATATTACGACTTTCTGCAGACCTATAACAAGGCGGATCAAAGCTTGCTGCGCTTTTTTGCTTATAAAATGGCCGAAGAGATGGGCGGTCAGTCCTTCAAAGTTTTGATGTGGAATACCGAAAGCCGGGATATCGTCATGATCGCCAACGCCCTCATTCCTATGGAGGAAGAAGTTTTCAAAGCCCAACTTGAAAGCGCAATCAATTCAATCGTCGTCCAAATCAATAGTTACTTGAAAATTACCATTACCGCCGTGATTGGCCACCCTGTTCAAGATGTCCGGCATATTCCGGATAGCTGGAATCGGGTCGGCAACTTCATGGAAAGCAAAAGATATGGCGGCGGCTGTCACGTACTGATGTGCTGGGATCAAGAAGCTGAAACGCCGTTTTTTGCGGATATGCTCGAAGTCTCGCGAGGGAGGAAAGACGCCTTGCTTCAAGCCGTCAAAAGCAACGATATCCGGCAAATCGATGAAGAGCTGGAGCGGACGAAGTTGTTTTTGGAGTCCTTGGACGGTTATCCGATGATGTTTGTGCAACAGTTGTTGATCGATTTCGTGATGTCGGCCGCCTATGCGTTGATGGAGATGGGCTCGAAGCTGCAGGTCGAAAAGGTATTCGCGGAGATGCATTTGGCCATGCAGCGCATCGAAAGCATTGAGGAAGCCGTGGCCTGGTTCAAGAACAAACTGTCCTATTGGCTGGAAACCATGGAAGCGGAGCGTTCCGATCACACCGGCTTAATGTCGCATGTGCTTGAATACGTGAACGCCAATTACGACCGGGAGATTTCGCTTGGCGGCATCGCTGCCGAATTGCAGCTGAGCATCGCGTATTTAAGCCGGCTGTTCAAAAAAAGCACCGGCAAAAATTTCATGGACTACTTGATTGATTTACGGATCGAACGGGCCAAGCAAATGTTGACGGATTCGGCGGAGACGGTGCAGCGGATCGGAGAGAAAGTCGGGTATATAAACACCCAAAGTTTCATTCGCATCTTCAAAAAAAACGTCGGCGTGACGCCGGGCCAATACCGGGAAAGCAAAACCCGCGAGACGGCAAAACGCCTGGATGCGGGCAAGGTCTACTAGTGAGACAACCTCTACTAGCAAAAATCATTCATCGTACAAAAAAGGTTCATCCGCGGAAAGAAAGACCATTTGGGCTGGCGTGCAAATGATGATCATCGGATCAAAAATGCACGCTATTTTTTTTGATTTAGGCAGACTATATTCAAAGCCAAGATCAGCCGCTTTAAGCCGGCGGATCAAATTTAAAAATCGGGGGGAAGATCCGATGTTGCAAAAAAGGGGAAAAGCTTTTCTATCATTATTCATGGCCGCGCTCGTTCTATTGGTTTCCGCGTGTTCGTCCGGCGGCGGAAATGCCTCGGGATCGGCGGATTCAAGCGGAAGTAAAGGGGGAAACGCCGCGGGGGAGCAGGTGACGCTGAAGGTATGGGTACCGATCAACACGCCGGAACTCGACGCGGTATATAAGCAAATCGGTGCCGACTTCGAGAAAACGCATGAGAACATTAAGGTGGAAATCACCACCATCCCTTTCTCCGATTACTTCCAAAAATTATCGGTGGCTTACGCCGGCGGCATTCAACCGGACGTCCACGGGCTCGGATTCGGCCAATTGATCTCGACGGTCGATCAGGGCAATTACATGGATTTGAACACCTTGATCGAAAATGACAATTGGTCCGGCAAAGACGATTTCTTTCCGGACATCCTGAAAGCCGGGGAGTGGAACGGGGGCCTGTACGGGCTGCTGATTCCCGAGATCCGTCCGTTTGTTTGGAGAAAGGATTACTTCCGGGAAGCAGGACTTGATCCCGAACAACCGCCAAAGACCTATGCCGAATTGTTCGAATTCGCCAAGAAGCTGGCCAAGAAAGAGAACGGAAAAGCCGTACGCTCCGGCCTCGATATCACGACGAGCACCGTCAACAACGCGAACTCGGAGCAATCGTTTTTAAGCCTGCTGCTGCTTAACGGCTTGAACTTGTATGACGAAAAAGGCAACCCGACATTTGATTCGCCGGAGTCGATTAAGGTTCTGGAGCAGGTCATGGATCTCGTGAAAGATAAAGATATCGTGTTCCAAACGGATGTGAACGTAACGGGAACCTTGTTCCAAAACAATTTGGCGGCCATGTCTTTTGCCAGCTCCTATTCGCTGACGCAATTAAGCAAGTCGATTGGCGCGGAGAATCTCGGGTATTCCCTGCCGCCGAAAGGGCCAAACGGTGAACAAACCTCGCTGATGCTGGGAACATTCATGACCATGGCCAAGAAAACCGAACACCCGCAAGAAGCTTGGGAATTCCTGAAATTCATGTTCTCGCCGGAAGAAATGCTGCCGTTCGCCAAAGCCTCCGGCTACATCCCGCCGCTGAAATCGCTCCAAGACGAGTTCGTGAAACTGGATCCGGCCAATGAAGTCATTTTTGAATCCATGAACGACGCCAGCAGCTATTTGCCTTCGGCCAACTGGAATACGATCGTCAAGTACCTGCGGATCGGCTTGGAAGAAGCCTTCTTCGGCAAAAAGTCGCCGGAGCAAGCGATGAAAGATGCCGCGGAAGCGGCCCGGCAAGAAAGCGCCAAAAAGTAAAAAGCGAATTCCGGGGCCCCTATGCGCTGCTGTCATGCTCAGGGGGCCTTTGATGGAAAGGGGAAAACGCATGAACGCGACCTGGAGAAGAAAACTAACGCCCTATCTGTTAATATTGCCCAACGTGCTCATCTACTTCATTTTTATTTTTGTTCCCCTTTTATGCGTCGTCTATTTAAGTTTCACCAACTATAGCATCCTGTCCCCCGGCCATTGGGTGGGGTTGTCCAATTACGCCCGGATGCTGGAAGATCAATTGTTTATGGGCGCCGTCAAAAATACGTTTGTGTTCTGGATCGTGTCGGTTCTGCCGCAGATGGCACTTGGTTTGGTTCTGGCCGTGCTGTTGAATTCGAAAATTAAAGGGCTGTCTTTTTTTCGTGCGGGGTTGTATTTGCCGAGCGTCATCTCCGGGGTCGCGGTATCCATGACATGGCTCTACTTGTATGACTTTCAGAGCGGTCCGTTTAATGCGGTGCTAAAGGGGCTTCATCTGAATCCGATCAATTGGCTGGGAGATGCGCAGTATGCCTTGATGTCGATCAGTATTCTCGGCATCTGGGTCGGGACCGGATACGCGTTGATCGTATACTTGGCCGGTCTGCAATCGATCTCGCAGGAATTGTACGAGGCGGCCGGCATCGACGGGGCTTCGAAACTGCGGATATTTTTCCGGATTACCGTGCCGCTTTTGAATCCGATGACGTTTTTCATTTTCGTGACCGCGACGATCCGCTCGTTCCAAGTCTTCGATTACGTTTATGTGATGACCAAAGGCGGGCCGCTGAATACGACGAATACGATCGTCAACAGCATTGTGGATACCTCGTTCGCGCAGTATGAAATGGGATATGCCTCGGCGCTCTCCATTTTCTTGCTCGTTATTACGCTGGTCATTACTTTGATCAACTACAGAGTCGGAACGAAAACGCTGGATAGCTGAACGGAAGAAGGGAGAGAGACCGTTGAAGAAGCTCAGCATGGCAAAGGTTCTAGTCTACGTATTTTTGATCGTGATTACGCTGCTCAATTTATTTCCCGTCGTGGTTATGATTTTTACTTCGCTGAAGGGGAACGACGAACTCATTTCAGGAGCGTTTTCACTCCTGCCCCGCGATTGGCATTTCGAGAATTATCAGCAAGCGATGGAGAGCGGGAAATGGGGGCTTTATTTCAAAAATTCCCTGATCGTCACCTTGGTCGTGACGGCAGGCAGCCTTTTATTCAACACGCTAGCGGGGTATACGTTTGCCAGAATCCGCTTTCGGGGCAGCACGATCATCTTCGTGTGCTTGCTGGCCGGGATGATGGTGCCCGCGCAGTCGATTGTAGTTCCGCAGTTCATCATTATGAAAAGCATTCCGCTGTTCGGTCATAACGATATTTGGGGCCAGGGCGGAACGGGCTGGCTGAACACGTATTATGCCTTAATCATTCCCGCCTTGTCCGGGTCGATCGGCATCTTTATGGCCAGACAATTTTTCTCGGGGTTTCCGAAAGACTTGGATGAAGCAGGTTATATGGACGGGTTGGGTTATTTCGGAACTTATCTGAGAATTTTCCTGCCGTTAAGCGGTCCATTGATGGCAACACTCGGCATTCTGAAAATCGTTTCCGTCTGGAATGAATTCTTCCAGCCGCTGATCTTCACGAACACGGAATCAATGCGGACCATCCAATTGGCGTTATCGCTGTTTAAAGGTGAGTTCACGATTCAATACAATTTGCTGATGGCCGCCACCGTTTTGGTGTCGTTGCCAATGCTCGCCGCTTTCCTGTTGTTCCAGAAACAATTCGTCGGCAGTATCGTCTCGTCCGGCGTCAAAGGTTAAATTACGTAAGAAAGCGAGGAAAATGTGATGAAAGCGATCATGTTGATGTTCGATACGTTAAATCGGCACATGCTGCCCCCTTACGGATGCGATTGGGTTCACGCGCCGAATTTCCAAAGGTTGGCCGAGAAAACCGTCGTTTTCGATCATGCCTACGTGGGGAGCATGCCTTGCATGCCCGCGCGGCGGGAACTCCATACGGGCCGCCACAACTTCCTGCATCGCAGCTGGGGGCCAATCGAGCCTTTTGACGACTCGATGCCCGAACTATTGAGCGAAAACGGCGTATACACCCATCTCGTCACCGATCACCAGCATTACTGGGAGGACGGCGGCGCAACCTATCATACCCGATATAATTCGTGCGAACTGATTCGCGGCCAGGAAGGCGATCCCTGGAAAGGCGAGGTCGCCGATCCGGAGCATCCGGAAACGATCGGGATGAAGGCGATGGGCCGGCTCGTCCGCCACGACTGGATCAACCGCAAATACATTCGCGAAGAGCAGGATTTTCCGCAAGCGCGCACGATGGAGAACGGGTTGGAATTCATGCGGACGAACCGGAACGAGGATCGCTGGTTCCTGCAGATCGAAACGTTTGATCCGCACGAGCCGTTTTACGCTCCGCAAAAATATCGCGACCTTTATCCCCACGACTACACGGGCAAGCATTTCGATTGGCCGCCGTACGGGCCGGTCACCGAGACGAAGGAGGAGGTGGAGCATCTTAGGTACGAATATGCGGCGCTGCTCAGCATGTGCGACCACTACTTGGGGAAAGTGCTGGATGTTATGGATGAGTTCGACATGTGGCAGGACACCTTGCTGATCGTGAATACCGATCACGGGTTTCTGCTCGGCGAGCACGATTGGTGGGCTAAATCGGTGATGCCCTATTACGATGAGATCGCGCATATGCCGATGTTCATCTGGGATCCCCGCAGCGGGAAGCAGGGCGAGCGCAGGCAAAGTCTCGTGCAGACGATCGATTTGGCGCCGACGCTGCTCCGCTACTTCGGGGTCCACGTGCCCAAGGACATGCAAGGGAAAGACCTCGAAGCCACGATCGCAAGCGATCAGCCTGTCCGCGATTCCGCGATCTTCGGCATGCACGGCGGGCATGTGAACGTGACGGATGGGCGTTATGTCTATATGCGCGCGCCGGTGACCGAGACGAACATGCCGTTATACAACTATACGTTGATGCCCACGCACATGCGCAGCCGTTTCACCGTGGAGGAACTTCGCGACTCGGCACTCCATCCGCCGTTTACGTTCACAAAGGGCGTCCCAACACTGAAAGTCCAAGGTGTCGGCCTCTACAATCGGGCCCATGCGTTCGGCACCCTGCTGTTCGATTTGCAGCAGGACCCCCGGCAGCAGCACCCGATTCAGGACAAGAATTTGGAACAAACGATGATTCAATTGTTGAAGCGGAACATGGAAGCGAACGAAGCCCCGCCCGAGCAGTATGAAAGGCTAGGTATATAAATCTATTGATGAAGGAGCGAGTTAAAAGATGCGCATCTTGTTTTTGGATCTCGATTCGACGTCGCCCGACCATTTGGGGTGCTACGGGTACCACAGAAATACGTCCCCGAATATCGACCGCATCGCGAAACAAGGCGTCCGGTTCACCAATTACTACACGTCCGACGCTCCGTGCGCGCCTTCGCGCGCCGCGTTTATGTCCGGCCGTTTCGGCATCCATTCGGGACTCGTGGGCCATGGGGGAACGGCGGCGGACTTTCGGAGGGAAGGGGAGCCCCGTCAATTCCGCGATTTGCTGACGACCGAAAGTCTCCCGGGATTCCTGCGGTCGGCGGGCATGAAGACCGTGCTGTTCAGCCCTTTCGGAGAAAGACATTCGCAATGGACCTTCTATGCGGGTTTCTCGGAGATCCACAATTCGGGCCAAAGCGGCATGGAATCGGCGGAGGAAGTGACGCCAAGCGTGCTGGATTGGATCGATCGCAATTCGCAGGACGACAATTGGTTTTTGTACGTCAATTATTGGGACCCTCATACGCCTTACCGGGCGCCGGAGGAATTCGGGAACCCGTTTGCCGGCGAACCGCTGCCCGAGTGGATGACAGAGGAGATGCTGGAACGGCATCTGAAGAAAGTCGGGCCGCATAGCCCGCGGGAAATCAACATGTTCGACAATCGGACGAACCCCAAATGGCCGCGCCAACCCGGCGAATTTCTTGACATGGAAGGCTTGCGGCAAATGATCGACGGCTATGACTGCGGAATCCGCTACGTCGATTCACACATCGGGCAGCTTATGGACGCGCTTGACCGTAAGGGCGTGATGGAGGAACTGGTCATCATCATCTCCGCGGATCACGGCGAAAACCAGGGACAACTCGGCATTTACGGCGAACATGCCACGGCGGATCAAGGCACATGCCGAATCCCGATGATCATTCGCTGGCCGGGCGTTACCCGGCCGAATGTCGACGAAGGGCTGCACTATCACCTGGATTTCTTGCCGACGATCGCCGAACTTCTTGACAAGGAGCCCTCCGCGACCTGGGACGGCCGAAGTTATGCGCCCGCTTTAACCGCGGGAACGGATTGTGGAAGGGATTATCTGGTTTTGTCCCAATGCGTTCATGTCTGCCAACGCAGCGTGCGTTTCGGGGATTGGCTGTACATGAGGACCTATCACGACGGTTATCATTTGTTCCCGAAAGAAATGCTGTATAACCTGAAGTCGGATCCGTTCGAGCAGCAGGACGTGGCAGTTGAGCACCCGGAAGTCTGCATGCAGGCCGTTTATCGGCTAAACGATTGGCATGACAATATGATGGCATCGATGACCTATGACGTCGATCCGTTATGGACCGTCATTCAAGAAGGCGGCCCTTATCATGCGAAAGGCCACCTTCCGTATTATGTCAAGCATTTGGAACAAACGGGCCGCGCCGACGCCGTACCTGAACTGAAAAAGCGGCATCCCCGGGAATTTCAGTAGAGTTAGGATAGAGAGCCCGGTTTTATAGAGTCAATGTCTTCACGGAATTCCGTTCCTTAGCTCTTAAATTCGCTCCTCGCGGCGATTTAAGAGCTTTTTTCTTTTTCGGGATTACAGGGTTCAAGTAAGGTAATATATTACACGCCATGAAAGCGATTTATATTTTTCTTGACGAAAATAGTTTTCATATCTATTATGAAAGTGAAAATAAATTTAGAAGGGTGGTCCCTCATGAAACGATACTTTGAGAAGGCGCAAAAATTCGGCAAATCCTTCATGCTTCCCATTGCGGTACTGCCAGCCGCAGGTCTTTTGCTAGGCATCGGCGGCGCATTATCTAATCCAAATACGATTAGCTCGTATCCGCTTCTGCAAATCACCTGGCTGCAGCAGATTTTTACCGTGATGAGCAGTGCCGGAAGCATTGTGTTCGATAATCTCGCCTTGATCTTCGCCATCGGCGTTTCCGTGGGGATGGCAAGAGCGGATAAAGGAACAGCGGGTTTGGCAGCGGGTCTGTCTTACCTGGTTATGAATGCCTCGATCCATGCGATGTTGATCAATACCGGAAAGCTTGCCGCGGACAACCTGGCAGGAGCGGGCCAGGGTATGGTGCTGGGAATTCAAACCTTACAGACAGGGGTTCTGGGAGGAATTGTTGTCGGCTTGGTCACGGCGTGGCTGCATAACCGGTACAATAAAATCGAGCTTCCCCAGTTTCTTGGCTTTTTCGGCGGTTCCCGGTTTATTCCGATCGTTTCGTCGTTTGCGGCCATCTTCATCGGGATTGCCTTATTTTTGATCTGGCCGACAATCCAAACCGGTATAGCTGGCCTCGGCAGTCTGGTCGACAAAACCGGTTATATCGGGACGCTGTTTTACGGATTTTTCTTGCGCATGCTTGGGCCTCTGGGGCTGCATCATATTTTCTACCTTCCATTCTGGCAAACCGGTTTGGGAGGAACCATGGAAGTAGCGGGCAAAGTATACGAAGGAACGCAGAATATCTTTTTTGCGCAATTGGGCGATCCCGCTACCGGGAAATACTTTATCGGGACATCCAGATTCATGTCAGGCCGTTTTATCACGATGATGTTCGGTTTATTGGGTGCAGCACTGGCCATTTACCATACGGCTAAACCTGAACGTAAAAAAGTGGTTGGCGGATTGATGCTGTCTGCCGCGCTCACTTCATTTTTAACAGGGATTACAGAGCCTTTGGAATTCTCTTTCTTGTTTGTAGCCCCAATCCTGTACGTGATTCATGCCGCATTTGACGGGTTTGCTTTTATGCTGGCGCACATTTTCGAAATTACCATCGGCCAGACGTTCTCCGGCGGATTGATTGACTTTATCCTGTTCGGAATTCTGCAGGGCAATGGGAAAACCAACTGGATCCTGGTGCCGATCATCGGTGTAATATGGTTCCTCCTGTATTATTTCACGTTCCGGATTTTGATCGTTAAACTGAATTTGAAAACGTTAGGGCGTGAAGATGAAGCAGGGGCTGATCCGGAGGCAGCAGCTCCAGGTAACGGCGGTACTTCAACGGCGCCAGGAGAATCCAGATCGGCTGCCATATTGAAGGCGCTTGGCGGTACGGAAAATATTACGGACCTGGATTGCTGCGCTACGCGGCTGCGGGTTACGGTCATCGATAAGGATAAGGTGCAAAAGGACGCATTTGCAGCTACAGGAGCTAAAGGCGTTGTATTTGTCGGGAACGGAGTTCAGGTGATTTACGGACCTCAGGTCACGGTAATCAAGAATGAAATTGAAGAATATTTGGAAACGGAGTAATGGTAATGAATGCTTTGGAAAAACTAGGATTAAAAGGCGGTCTCGTTGTATCGTGTCAAGCATTGGAGCATGAACCCCTTCACAGTCCGTATATTATGGGCAGAATGGCGGTAGCGGCCAAAGAAGGCGGGGCCATTGGGATTCGGGCCAACACGGCAATAGATATCCAAGAAATTAAAGAGCAGGTGGATCTGCCCGTCATCGGAATTGTAAAAAGAAACTATGGAACCAATCCGGTGTTCATCACACCGACGATGCGTGAAATAGACGAATTAGCCGAAACTCAGGCGGAGATCGTAGCCTTGGATGCAACGCTCCGGCCAAGACCGGACGGCAGGACATTGAAGGAGTTTGTCGGCGAGATCCGCCGTAAATATCCTCGGCTGCTGTTGATGGCAGATATCTCGGCAACAGCTGAAGCGGTGAATGCGGAACAACTTGGTTTTGATTTGATATCTACGACTTTAGTCGGTTATACAGAGGAGACAGCCGAAAGTAAACTGTACGATCATGATTTTGCCATATTAAAAGATATCGTGTCCCATGTGAAGACTCCGGTTGTGGCGGAAGGAAACATCTTGACGCCGGAAATGGCGGCAAGCTGCCTGAAAGCAGGAGTATATTGTGTTGTCGTTGGCGGAGCCATCACCCGTCCGCAGCAGATTACGGAACGCTTTGTATCGGAGATTGCAAAATTAGAGCACCGGACAAAATAATATTTTTGTAAAAGAGCGAGTATCGGCGGCTGGATTTCTGCCAATGCTCGCTCGTTCTTATTCCGCTGAATACAACGCCTGCAGTGTTTGCTGCCGTGCTTTCAGTAAATTTTCGTCTTGAAGCAAGAGAAGAGACATCACGTCCAAAATATAAATGATGGCAAGCTGGCTGTTGATGAAATTCACGTCTCCCGATCGTCCAATATCCGGCGTGAATAGACAAATATCCGAAACTTCGGAGAGGGGGGTATGGTCAAAGTTGGTGATTCCGATGACTTTGGCGCCTCTTTTTTTAGCCTGACCCAAGGCATGACTTACCTCTGTCGTACGTCCTGAGTTGGACAATCCAATCACAACATCATTTTTCCCGAGAAGGGAGGCGCTCATCGTCATCATATGTGAATCCGTTACAGCATCGGCCACGAGATTCATCCGGCTTAGTCTGTATTTAAATTCCAGGGCGGAGAGGCCGGAACTGCCCAAACCGTAAACATAGATTCTGCGGGATTTCTTAATCAGCTCAACCACTTCTTCAATTCTTCCGGTATCCAGCATTTCGGCTGTCGCATTTACGATGTCATTGTACAGATTTTGCGTTTTGACAAAAATATCCGTATCATTACGAGGCTTTTGGGCTTCACGGTTCAGCAAAATTTTGAAATCGACAAAAGTGTCGCAGCCCACTTTCTTGCAAAAACGGGTAATTGTTGACGTTGAAGTATTTGTATACGAGGCCAAATCCTTAATATTGATATTGTTAATGGATTGACGATTGCGTATCACGTAATCGGCAATCTCTTTTTCCTTGGCTGAAAATCGTTGATATTCAAGCTGCAGTATGTCAATGACACTGGACGACATCACAAAAAGCCTCATTTCTATTAGGATGGTATATTATCCATTTTAACAGTAGGTTTCCGTGAAAACAAAACAGAAGCCGGGGCAAAAGAAGAAACAGGAGCCGCGGGATCGGCTCCTGTTTCTTTTATTTCAAAGGTTAGACGGGGGCGCAGCACGCCTTATGCTTCTTGCCGCTGCCGCACGGGCAAGGCTCGTTGCGGCCCGGAGCTTTGCCGGCGAAGTAGCGCTGTAAATTGTGGCTGTAGAGCTCCTTGCGCAGCTTGTCGCCCAGCTCCTGCATCCGTTCATGGGCATGAGCATAAATCCGCTTATAGCTTTGGCAGAAATAATCCGGAGCGGATTCGGTTCCTTCCGCATTCCATTTGCGGTTCCGCGGGCAGCCGCCGTAGCACAAACGCTGCCATTCGCAAGACCGGCATTTGTCCGGCAAAGCCGGCTTCATCCGGTGGAAGCGCTTGTAGTTGGGATGGGCCAGCATGTCGGCGATGGAAGCGCTGGCGACATTGCCGACGGTCCACTGCTCGTTGATGAAGAAGTCGCAGGGGAAAGCATCGCCGTTTTGCTCAAGCACAAGGCTTGTCGGACACGCCGCCCGATGGACGCACAGCTCCGCTTCGCGGTTAATGTAAACGCTTAGCATGTTATCAAAGAAGCGTACGGAAACCTGCGGGTCGCTGTCATTGTACCACTCGTCGAACACTTCGCAGAGGAAATCGCCGTATTCCTCCGGCGTAATTTCGTAGACACCGGGCTGGTCCACTTGCTGGGAACGGAAATCCATGCAAGGGATGAACTGGACGTAGTCGAAGCCGTGCTCCCGGTAAAACGCCATCAGTTCCTTGGCTTTGCCTACGTTTCCTTTATGGATCACCGTCAATATATTAAAATCGACCTGGTGCTTTCGCAAATGCTCGATGCCGGCCATAACCCGGTCGAAGCTGCCTTTGCCGTTGGAAGTCACCCGGCGGGCGTCATGAATCTCCTTGGGGCCGTCAAGGCTCACGCCGATCAGAAAATTATAGGTTTTAAAAAAGGAAGCCCAGCGGTCATTGATCAGCGTGGCGTTCGTCTGCAGCGAGTTGCTGATGATCGTATGCGGCGGGGCATGCAGGGCTTGCCGGTAAACCACTTCCTCAAAAAACTCCAGCCCGGCCAGCAGCGGTTCTCCGCCCTGCCAGGCAAAACCCACGGCGCCTTGGCTATGCTCCATGTAATCCTTAATGAATTTATCCAAAATGGCGGAATCGATCCGGTTGATTTTTGGCCCCGGCTTACCGCCGCAGGTGCTGTAATAACAATAATCGCAAGCCAGATTGCAGTCCTCCGACACGGTTTTCCACATTACACCGATGTTGGAATGGCGGGCTGTCATGCAGTTTCCCGACAAAGCAATCCCCCCTGTCTATGTTTAATTCTATGACTATTTCAAAGATATCATCCACTTTTAATAATGTCAAAACAATAAAAAGTTTCCGAGTAAAGCGCTTTCAATATATTTATACAGCGGAATAACTCTGTTCTTTGTTCCAATATGAAATTATCTTTGCTGCTGATGCTGAAATCGGGTCCTGGATTTTCTGACATAGTAAACAATCATCAGCAGCAAAGGGAGCACAAAGCCGATGGTGAAATCCCAGTCCACCCAAGTGGCTGGGATTCTTTTCATGTAGAAAATAATATCTTCCGATACCAGCTGCGAAAGTCCAAACAAGAGGAAACCAACCGGGAAAATTAAAGAACGGAAATTTTTCAGGTTAAACAGCTGGGCGGTACCGAGCGTAAAGGCGTAGAAATACAGCGCCGTTTTGAAATAAGTGGTGATGATCCACACGATGGCCATAAGCGCTTCGATTCTTTGCAGGAAGTTGCCGATGTTGATTTTTTGGGCCAAAATATAGGCGGCGTAAAATTGATGCTCGGATAGATATGCTCCCAGAACGGTAATGGACAGAAATAAAATCAGATTCAGGATAGCCGCTCCGATAATCATGGAGAGAAAGATATCTCTGTTGGTAGTCCTGCTCAGCTTGACGTACGGATGCACCATCTGAAATACCATCATTTCGCCAAACGGATAACTGATGCCAAACAACACGGAGTGCAGCAATTTGGGCAAAGGCGTATTCATGATCGGGAACAGGTTTTCCAGTTGGACCTGCGGGAGCAGCAGAATCATCAATGAAGCCATAAACAGCACGAACAGGGGCAAAAATATTTCGGCAGCCCTGCCCAGCGTCTCGAGACCAAGGCGGAGGCCGTATACCACCAGAATCAGGGTCATGACACGAAAAACGGCGCCAGGCGTCGCTTCAAAAATTTGCGTACACATGAAATCCTCGATTTCACGAAGGTAGATCGATGTTGCCATCAGAAAGAAAAACAAATAAAACAGGTTGACTGCGGTTCCGGCCCATTTTCCTAATATTTTGTTAATTTTTTCGATAAGGTTCAGCTGGGGGTAAAAATAATGTACCCTGATCGGAATCGCTATGCCGGCGAGTCCCAGCGGCAAGCTGATTAAACCGGCGATCCAGGCGTTCTGATGCGAGTCGGTCGTCATGGTTAAGGGATAAATCAGCGCCATGTCGCCCACAAACACAAAAAGGGCAAGCACAGCCAGCTGTCTCGAAGATAAGCGCCCTTTTTCCAAGCTCATGTCCCATACCTCCTTCGAACTGTAGAGTTTTTCCGGCCGGGTACCTCATTTCAGCGGCAGTCTGTGCTAGTATGCCGGGAATGAATAGACAGTATGCTCCTGTCCTGGATTTTTTCGGAATAATAATGGCTGATTGGACCAAAATAAGCAAAAAGAACCCGGGTGAACGAGAGTGGATAAATCAACAAGCCTTAAAGGTCAATTGCTGTCCAGTCTGCAGGAGAACGAAATCCTGCTGCAACAAGCGCTTGGCGGGAGCACGGATTTGGTGAAAAAGAAGCTGATTTTGGGCGCAAACACGGAGCTGGCCTTGTTTTATATCGATGGTTTGGTAGATACCGGCATCCTGCACAATTCCATCCTTTACTCGCTGACTGAGCGGGGATTCTCCGAACATGATGACCTGAAAAAGCGGAATGCCGAACAAAAGCTAGGGCTTCTCAAGGATTACGTTCTGATGGCTGGAGATATAAAGGAAATCGCCGATTACGACAAGCTGCTGCATGATCTTTTGTCGGGATGCATCATCCTGCTGCTGGAAGGAGCAAACAACGCGCTGCGGATCGCGCTTCCCGGCTGGGAGGACCGCAATGTCGGCGAACCGAGCTCACAGGCGGTTATACGCGGTCCGATGGAGGGGTTTACCGAGAGATTGCGCACCAACACGGCGCTGATCCGGCGGAAAATCAAAGATCGGCATTTATGGCTCGAGACGTTTCAAATCGGCAAGGTAACCCAAACCGATGTGGCCATTATGTATCTGGACAACGTTGTCAACGCGGAAATCGTTAATGAAGTTAAACGGCGTCTGCATAAGATCGACACGGACAGTATTTTGGAAAGCGGCTATATCGAAGAATTCATTCAGGACACGGCCGTTACCCCGTTTCCCACGATCTATAATTCCGATCGTCCCGATACGATCGCGGCGGGGATTTTGGATGGAAAAGTGGCCATTCTGGTGGACGGGACACCGTTTGTTCTGCTTGTTCCCGCTTTCTTTTTGAATTTCTTTCAATCCGCCGAAGATTATTACCAGCGGGCGGATATCGCCACTTTGCTGAGATTCATCCGGTATTTGGCGTTTTTTGTCACGATGTTGGCTCCGGCGCTTTATGTGGCCATTACAACGTATCACCAGGAGATGATTCCCACCACCCTCGTGATCAGCTTGGCCGCGCAAAGGGAGACGGTGCCTTTTCCGGCTTTTGTCGAAGCGATGCTCATGGAGATCGTTTATGAAGTTTTACGCGAGGCTGGCGTAAGAATACCGAAGAATATCGGCCAGGCCATTTCCATTGTCGGGACCCTGGTTATCGGACAAGCGGCCGTGGAGGCGGGTTTTATCTCATCCGCCATGGTTATCATCGTGTCCGTTACGGCGATTTCCAGTTTTGTGATTCCGGAGACGGGGATGTCCATCGCCGCCCGGATCATCCGTTTTGTCCTGATGGCGCTGGGGGCGTTTATGGGATTGTACGGCATTTTGTTCGGCATTTTTATGATCGTGCTGCATTTGGCCGGGCTGCGGTCTTTCGGCATGCCTTATATGAGTCCGCTTGGACCTTATATTCAAAGCGATTTGAAGGATTCCGTGTTCCGCTTTCCTTGGCCGAAGTTAACAACGAGACCCAAGCAAACTGGGCCAGTCGACCTGAAGCGGCAAGGACAAACCGGAGGGGAGGAACCGTAAGCCATGATGCGAACGCTGAAATCAACCCTGTGCGGGTTCCTGCTGATCATTTTGCTGCCTGCTTTGCTGAGCGGTTGTTGGGAAAGGAAAGAACTCAATGAGCTGGCTTTTGTCCTGGGGTACGGATTGGATAAGGAAGGAGACCAATTTAAAGTAACGATGCAGGTGGTTATTCCTTCGGAGATCGCCACATCCACCACCGCAAAGGGAGGCGGAACGCCGGTCACCGTTTACGATTTTAAAGTCAAGACCATTTACGAAGCCTTGCATGAATTCACTTTAGCGAGCTCCCGGTCAAGTTACTTGGGGCATATCCGCGTATTGGTGCTTGGCGAGGAGTTGGCCCGGGACGGCATCGGCAAGGTGCTGGATGTCATTCTAAGAAGCCGCGAGCCACGGTCGGATTTCTATATCATGGTAGCGCGGGATGCCCAGGCTTCCGAAGTGCTGCAGTTTTTGACGCCGCTGGACAAATTGCCGGCCAACCGGCTGTTTTATTCCTTGCAGAAATCGTCCAAGGCAACCGCCAGAACCACGCCCGTTACCATTGACAAACTGGTTGACCGTTTGGTAGCCGAGGGGAGAAACGTCGCGCTGTCGGGCATCGAGATTGTTGGCGACCGTTCTGTGGACGGGGATGCGAAAAACCTGAAAAGCACGAGGCCCAAAGCAAGCTTGCTGCTTCGCGGCCTCGGCGTGTTTAGAAAGGACAAGCTGCTCGGATGGCTCAACGAAATGGAAACGATAGGTTATAACTATATCATGGGTGAAGTCAGCGGGAGTGCCGGTCCGGTCATGGGGGAGGACGGGCAACCCATCGTGATGGAGGTGCTCCGATCTTCAACCAAACGCAAGGTCAAAATCATCGGCGGGGAGCCGCATATTTATATTACCGTCCGGGCTACAGTCAATGTTGAGAGCACACAGAGCACGGATCGGCTGGATGACGACCGGGTGATCAGAGAATTGGAGAAAAAGTCGGAACAACGGATCATTTACCTCATGGAAAATGCGGCCGATCATATTATTGAGAAATACAATTCCGATATTTTGGGGTTTGGCCAACTGATTTACCAATCCCATCCGAAGGTGTGGGAGAAGCTGAAGGATCAGCGGGAAACTTACCTGAAAACGCTGCCCGTTCATTATCAAGCTTCCGTACATATCAACCGGATTGGCACCATCGATAAATCATTTCAGGATGACATAAAGGGGTGAGGGCCAAATGAAGGACTTTCTGGCGGTGCTGCTGGTTGCCGCATGCTGTATAGCGATTGATCTGCCTTCCTTGGCCCGCTCCCGCCGATTCGGCCAGCTTGCCGTCTTCATCCTGCTCTGGATCGCCGGCATTTCGGCAACACTTTGCACTGTATTCAAGGTGCAGGTTCCCAGCCCGCTTTATTTCATCATTTGGTTATATACGCCTGTCAATGATTTGTTTCAGCGTATGTTAGGATGATAGTTTTCGCGAGCTAGTTTCCTTCCCACTCCTGCAGCATCATGACGGCCGCTCCGGTGGCCACGGCTTCTTCGAGAAGCTGTCCCTGCGTGAAGACCGGGCTGTACTCGGGATAATGGTAGGTGTTTTTCTTGGCGATCTCCAGCGCGGTGTCGAATACGAGCGGATGTGCGCCGACAAGCGGGCCGCCCAAAATGACGTATTCAGGATGCAGCGCATTGATCAGGTTGGCGAGCCCAATGCCCAAATAAGCGGCCGTTTCCGTAAATTGCTCTTTTACCAGCGGATCGTCTTGGGCCAGGGCGTCTACCAGCGTGGCAAAGTTGACCTGGTCCGGCGAAATACCGGAGAGCAGGCTGCCGCGCCCGATTTTTAGCTGGGTGCGCACCCGTTCTTCAAGGGCCGGCACCGACACAAAGGCTTCCAATGCCCCGTAATTGCCTTTTTCCCGCAGCCTTGGCCCATTCGCCTGAATGATCATCTGGCCGATCGCCCCTTCGGTATCCACGGCCCCGCGCAGAATCTGGCCGCCGGACATCGCGGCCGACCGAATGTTTACACCGGAGTGCACGTAAAGGGCATGCTGGATGTTTTCGGACCGCAGCGCCCAATGCTCCCCGATCAACGCGGTGTTTGCGCCGTTATCGAGTTTGGCCGGGAACCCCAGCCGCTCCGTCAGCATTTCGCAAATCGGCACGTTGTTCCAGGAGGAGGCGGGGAAAAATTCCGGCTCAAGAATGATTCCTTTTCTTTGGTCCAGCGGACCAACCGCCCCAATCCCCATGCCCAAGATATCGCCGGGCGAGATGCCGTGCTTGGCCAGGAACTCCCGCGCGCTATTCACAACGTGATCGACAAACAGCTCGGGCGTCATGTGTTCGTCCATTTTCCAACGGGTCAGGGACAAGGTGTTGATATGCATATCGTATAGTCCCAGCGTGGAATAAAGGCGGGAAATTTCTAAGCCGAACAGATAGCGGTACGTCGGATTGGTTTGAAACAAAATCGGCTTTCTTCCCCCGGTAGAGTGGCCAAGTCCGGAGACGATGATCAGCCCCTGGTTGGTCATCTCTTCAAGCAAGCGCGTCATGCTGCTGCTGGTGAGCGAAAAGTGATTCAACAAATCGGCTTTGGAGACGGTCCCGAGGTAGGAAATCCGGTCGTAAACCTGTTTTTTTATCGAAGGATTGGAATGAGTAATCATAACGTACGTTTCTCCATTTCCAAGTTAATTAGTCGGGATATTACAAGTATAGCGGCAACTTCGCGTTATTTCCAGTTAATTTCATCAGAATAATCAACATAAATTCTATTTGAAATTATGTTGGGCAAAACACACAACTTAGGAGTTGATAAGCGCCTGAATTTTGCGAATTTTTTATAAATTTATCATAACTTTAATCCAAAATGAAATTAATGTGTTATAATGCTTATAGCTTCTAGTAAAAAAGCATGACGAGACAGAAAAGAGTGAGTTCGGATGAACCGCAAGCTAATCCAGCGTATGAACACTTTATGGCAAATCTTTTGTGTGTTTTTTAAAATAGGACCTTCCACGTTTGGCGGCGGCTACGCGATGATCGCGACGATCGAAGAGGAAATCGTGTATAGAAAAGGGTGGATGAACCAGGAGGAAATGGGGGACATGGTGTCCATTTCGGGATCAGCCCCCGGCGGCGTGGCCGTCAATTCCGCGGCTTTCATCGGCTATCGGCTGGGCGGAATCGCCGGCGCCGTGACGGCCGTGACCGCGATTACGCTGCCTACGTTTATCATCGTGTTTCTCCTGAGCCTATTAAGCTATTTTTTCAAAGATAACGCCAAAGTGGCAGCCGCATTAAAAGGCATTCACGCCGCGGTCGTTTCCCTGATCATCGTAGCCGCTTTCAAGATGTGGAAATCCTCCGTCCTGGATGCGGCCACACTGGTGATCGCGGGAATCGCGGTCGCGCTCCTCTTATTTACCGGCATTCATTCGTTTTATCTTATTTTGGGGGGGCCGATCGCCGGGACCATCGTCGTGTTGATTAAGCGGAAATGCGGGATGACCGTGCGGACGGAAAAGGCGCGGACCGAGGATACACAGGAGCTTCACTTCCCGGAATACTACATCTAAAGGGTGATCATCTATGCTTTGGCAGCTGTTTTTGGTCTTTATCAAAGTAGGGCTTATTTCCTTTGGCGGCGGCTACGCGGTCATGACGCTGATTCAGCGGGAGGTGGCGGCCATGGGATGGGTGGATGCCGGGGAGTTTCAGGAGATCGTCGCCTTGGCGGGGATGGCCCCGGGTTCCATCGCTACGAATGCGGCCACGCTGATCGGATATTCGCAGGCTGGGATTTGGGGAGCGATCGTGGCCACGGTCGGGATCATTTTGCCGTCGCTTATTATCGTCATCCTGCTTACGGCCTTTTTCCTAAGACTGCACAGCAACGACTGGGTCAAGTCCTCGTTTTACGGCCTGCGCCCGATCGTGACGGGTCTGATTATTTACGCCGCCATCCATTTCGGACTCAGCGGGCGGAGCGAACCTTTGCTGAGCTGGTCCATGGCCGGAACGCTGCTGATCATTGCCGGAAGCCTGGCCCTGGTGGCCAAATACAAAGTTCATCCCTTTGCGGTCATTTTGCTGTCCGCGGTCGCGGGAATCGTGCTGTTTTAAATCAGGGCCTCCTAATTTGCTGATTAGGAAGCCCCTGTTGTTTTTTAGCGTTAATTGGGATTCAAAACCTAAAGCGGCGCTTGACCCAACAATCATAGAAACTTCACAAAAAACATAAGGGCAAAAAACGTCGTTATTCCGGCGAGATCCGTCAATTGGAGGGAAATAGAGGAAATTTATGTCGCTATTTTCCCTCGCCGCAAGGAAATGCCGGCGTTCTGGACCATTCATAGAGAAATAAGTACATAAAGTGCCGCTAATGGAGATGAACAGGGCAGGCTCCGGATAATAAGTACATAAAATGCCGCTATTTTGAAGGCCGACGGCCGGCCGTTCCAGACAGCCGGCTGTCAAGAACCGGTTTCCAGGTTGAACCTTAATTGGCCGCGCTCGATTTCGAGGTTAAGTATTGCGGCGGGTTCACACCATCGATCAGCAAAAGGCCGTCGTATTGATCGCGGGGGACCAGGCTTTCCGGGATGATGCCCCAGCTGTAAGCAAACCGCGGTTCGAACATCCAGGAGTTCCCGCGCTCTCTGCTTTGGTAGCGCAAATCGACGAACGTATACGGCGTCTTGGCCGCGGACAGGATCGACTCGACCGAACCGGGCTCCAGCGGAAGCACGTCGTGTACGGTTTTGGTGTTGTCCGCCGTTTTGCCGCTGGCTGGATACAGACCAATGGTATAGCTGTATTTTTTCATCTCGTCCGGGAGCAGTTCGCCCATCAGTTTCACCGGGTACGGCGTGCCCATGACTTCGCTGTGCGCTTTGCGGATATGGTCGTTATGCCCCCAGACGATAAATTTCTCCGTTGGATATACCTCGGTGACCAGCCACATCAGATTATCAAGCATCGTCTTGTCCCGCCATTCCATCGATTCGAAAAACGGGGCGTAGTCTCCTGTCTGCATGCCGAGGTTGGCGCGAATCGAAATCTCGGCGTATTCATTGGCGAAGCGGATGCGTTCGTTCAGGCCGCGCTCCAGCAGCACCGGAAGTTTAGCGTTGTCCGGATAGCGCTCTTTCAGGGCGGCCTGCGTTTTTGCGGATTCTACATCTTTTAAGATGTCGTTATAAACCTGGATGATAGCGCTTTTGTCCTCTTGGTATCCTTTCAGATCGGTGCCGTTCGCATAGTCGGACAGCCTCTGCTCCGTGTTTGCCAGGCGTTCTGCCAAGGTCTGGTCCTGCAGCCAGCCGCCGTCCAGCAGCGGATACTGCAGCTGCATGTCGAATCCCGTTAAGGCGAGAGGCTGGTCGCTTTGTTGCGCAGCTTTAATGTATTCAAACAACGGCAACGTCTCCTTGGACCACCAGACGCCAAAAATCGCCTGCTTCATCGTCTGCTCCGCGCTTTGGGATGCCGACTTGGCGTAGGCCAGCGAGGTGTTTGCCAGTCCGCTTTCAAAAGCGAGGACATGATATCCCATTTCTTCGTGAAGAAATTGGATCAGCCTCGTTTTGGCCAGACTAAATTCCGCCACCCCGTGGGAGCTCTCCCCGAGAAATACGATCCGTTTGTCCAGCAGCAGCGGCTTCAGCATGCTCAGATCTTGAAAAGCCTTGCTCCGGTCGGCGCCTGCGTCCACGGGCTGAATCGTCTCCAGTTTGTAGGCATGGTCGTTTGCCCACGCTTCCCAGTCCTTGATTTTGTCTTCGGCCGTGCGGGCGGGACCGGAAGAGACGACTGTTCCTTGAATACGCTGATTACTCCCGCCGGATGCGGCCTTCGTTTTCGGGATGTGTACCGCCCCCAGAAAAATCGCCGTAATCAAACCTAGCGCAAGCGTGCGTTTGAATGTCTGTTGTTTCATGAAATGATCTCCCTACCTTTTAAATTTAGGCATATGCCGGGCGTACGGGATATTCAGGTCAATCCTCCTCCCAAAACAGCTCGTCAAGCGTGCGGGATAGCGCCTTGCAGATGGCGATGCACAAGCTGAGGGTGGGATTGTATTTGCCTAGTTCGATCAAACCGATCGTTTGCCGCGACACGCCTACGATCTTGGCCAGTTCTTCCTGGGACAGATCTTTTTCGACCCGGGCCATTTTCAACCTGATATTTTTCATGCAAAATCACCTGTCTCCCTTCCCCTGGCCGCCGGATTACTCCTGGTCATTTTGCGATGCTTTGCGGCTCAGCTTGTTGGCCATAAAGTGCATCAGCGTCAAGCCTCCGGCAAACAGCGGAATATACAGGCCGATTGAAAACAAAAATACCATCACAAAGTACTTTAGGTAAGTGTTCTCATCGCCGTACAGGACGGCGCTGCGGATGCCGATCAGCAGCGCCAGCGCAAGCCCGATGGCGAGCCCCGTATATAAGGTGAGCTTGCCGTAGGAGCGTTTGCCACTTTGTTCATAAACCTCGACCTCATCCGAATAAATGCCGAGCGCGATGCTGCGGATGACGTAATACGCGCCGCCCGCCAGCAGGATAATAACTTCGAGCAGCGTGGATTGTTCAACGCGGTAGGCAAAGGTCTTCCAAAGGACGGAGACGCTGCAAATGATCGCGATCAGCACGTAAATTTCCTTATAGATCCGGTTTTTCAACTGCTCAATGCGCTCATCGCGCACCGTTCCTTTTTTGTCGAACCATTTCATCGTGATGTCTCCTTTCAAATTTGCTTAGTCACAGTATAGAACATATATCGGACATTTTGCAATATATATATGTCATTTTGCTAATCAGCCAACTGCCCGCAAGGGCGGCTTCCGCTGCGTTTTTTCCGTTTCATTCGGAAAAAATGCAAATTGAATGCGCTATCATGTTCAATATAATTGAACTATAACAACATAAGCCGATGCTTCCGCTGCGAGTTTTGCTCGAAGCTCATTCAGGAAGTAACGCTCACAAAACTTTGAGGAGGGTCTGCAATGTTCGACAGAATGTTGGAACGTATTGAGGGGGTCATGGCGCCGGTTGCCGATTGGGCTTCAAACAACCGCTATTTGCGTTCGATCATGACGGCCATTTTATCAACGCTCACACTTACGATTGTCGGAGCGATCGCCGTGATCATCGGCAAGCCTCCCATCCCGCAGGTCGTTCTGGAATCATCCGGGTTCATTCCGTCCCTGCTCCAGGGCTGGGCGGCGTGGGGGGAACAAAACGCCTGGCTTCGCGGCATCAACGATATTTCCACGGGCATCATTGGCATCGCTTTCACGTTGGCGTTTACTTTTAACCTGGCGCGGCACTACAAATTAAATGAAACCGGAGCCGTCATCAACAGCGCGATGATATATTTCATGCTCGTCGGCCAGCCGCAAACGATCATGGTTAACGATGCCCCCACGCTCCAAGTGGCGATGTCGGCGTTTGGCTCGTCCGGGATTTTCTCGGGAATTGTGATCACGATCATTACCGTCGAGCTGATCCGTTTCTTCCAAACGAAAAAGATCGGGTTCCGCTTTCCCGATTCTGTCCCGAATTACGTGCAAACATCGTTTAACGCCATTCTTCCCGGCATTGCGGCGGTCATTGTCTTCGTCGGGTTGGACAAGCTTTTGCTCGGCTTGACGGGCGCTCATTTGTCGCAGCTGATCACCAACTTGTTCGGGCCGCTGGTGCATAACTTTGACAACGTCTACATGGTCGGGTTTTTCATGGTGCTGATCAATTTGTTCTGGTTTCTGGGCATTCACGGCGGAAGCATTGTCATGCCGATCATATTGCCGATCGAAATCCAAAATATCGTTTCCAACCTGAACAATTATTCGGCGGGCCTGCCGTACGACAAGGTGTTTACGACGCCTGTTCATTTCGGCTTTATCGCCATCGGCGGCGCCGGGGTGTTTGCTTTGGCCCTGCTGAACACCCGCAGTAAGTCCAAAGGGCTTCGCCAGGTCGGGAAGATCGGCATTCTGCCGGCCATATTCAACATCAGCGAACCGACGATGTTCGGTACGCCGATCCCGCTAAATACCAGACTGTTGATTCCGTTCCTGCTGGTGCCTGCGGTCAATACGGTGATTACCTATGCGGCTTTTCACTGGTTCGATATGCTTAACGCACCGATCCTGAACGTGCCGGCGCAAACGCCGGTGATCCTGATCGCCATGGCCGCGTCGGCTTCGGTGAAGGCCGGTCTGGTGGCGCTCTTCATCATTGTGGTGGATGTGATCATCTATTATCCGTTTTACAAACGCCTCGAGAGCAAAATGGTGGCCGAGGAACAGGAAGAGGAGCGTCTGGCCGCGGCCGGGGAAGGAACGCCAAGCCACAGCTAGCAACAAAGTAGCGACTTAAAGTATAGTTCACCTCTCAAATCTGAATAAAGGATGAATGGGAATGGAGACAAATCATGAACTTAATCTGGAACAAATTTGCATGGAAATGATCTCATCGAGCGGCACGGCCCGGGGACTTCTCTTGGAAGCGATGGACTACGTCAAGCCGAAAGATGAAGAGAAAATACGGAAACTGTTCGAGGAGGCAAATACCTTGCTGCGCCGGGCGCACCGCAGCCAAACCTCGCTGATGACCGGCGAGACCAACGGGCGAAAGGTTGAGATGTCCGTATTGGTGGTTCATGCTCAAGACCACTTGATGACGACCCTGACGATTCGCGATTTGGTTGAAAAATTAACGGAGGTGCTGTAAATGAACATTTTATTGGTTTGCGCAGGAGGAATTTCCACCAGCATTTTGGAGAAAAGCATTCGCGACGCCTTTGGCCCCGAACGGGCGGACTGGAAGGTAGAAGCGCATCCGGTGGATCAGTTGGAAGCTTTAATCGACGACTTCGACGTTGTGCTGCTTGGCCCGCAGATTCGCCATAAGCTGCGCGCGGTGGAAAAAACGTGCGCGGCCAAAGGCAAGCCGTGCGAGGTGATCGACAGCCGCGACTACGCGCTGTCCAAGGGGGATAAAGTGCTTAAGCGGGCGATCGAGCTGGCGGGGGCTTAGGCGTCTAGTGAAAAACCGGCTTTCTGAACTCGCATTTCCAATTTAGTAAAGGAGGGGAAAAGATCAAGTGGTGGAGTATGCCGGAGGGGGCAGCTTCACCGCTTGGTTTACCTATGCCGAAGAAACCGAATATTGTCATGGTCGTTGCCGACCAGTGGAGAGCCGATGCTATTGGCTACACCGGCTGCGAAGCGGCCGTTACGCCCAACCTGGATGAACTCGCCAAGGAAGGAGTCGGCTTCTCCAACGCGTATTGCCAGCTTCCGGTCTGCGTGCCGAGCCGCTGCTCGTTTCTGTCCGGGTGGTATCCGCATACGCGGGGCTTTCGTACGATGCATCATTTAATGGGACCGGAAGAGGCCAATATTTTGCGGACGCTGAAACAAGACGGTTATCATGTGTACTGGGGCGGAAGGAACGATTTCCTGCGGGCCGATGCGGACGCCTTCGACTACTGTTCGACCAGGGACGACCGTTACAGAGCTTTTTTTCAGCAAATGAGAGAACGGAAAACGAAGCAGCAAGCAGCGCCGGCCGAGCCGGGGTCCGGCCCCATGGAATACGATTATTCCCACTTCCGCGGGGTTACCGCGAGCGACGACAAGCGGATCGACCGGGAGCAAATTGAACATGCGATTGAATTTGTGGAGGGCTATGGACAGGAGGAGCCGTTTTGCCTTTACCTGGCGTTGTCGCTGCCGCATCCTCCATACGGTGTGACGCAGGAGTGGTACGACCGCATCGACGGAGAGAAAGTTCCGGCCCCCGTTCGCCTCACCGAAGCGGAATGGGCCAAGAAACCGGCGATTTTGCGGGGCATCCGCGGCAACCAGAAGCTGTACGAATGGTCCGACGAACGTCTGAAGGAAATGAAACGGGTATACTATGCGATGGGCACGGAGCTGGACGCTTATGTCGGCCGGCTGCTGGATACGCTTAAAGCGAAAGGCGTTTATGACGACACGCTCGTCGTCTTCTTCAGCGATCACGGCGACTATACGGGCGATTATGAAATCGCCGAGAAAAACCAAAATACGTTTGAGGATATGCTGACCCGGGTTCCGCTCATCATCAAACCGCCGGCAACCATGGCGGTTAAGCCGCGCGTGACCCCCGCGCTGACCGAACTGATCGACATCCAGGCTACCTTGCTGGATTTGCTTGAGATTAAGCCGGACTATACCCATTTCGGCAAGTCGCTGCGCCGTGTGTTGGAAGGGGAGGACGAGCTGCGGGACGTCGTGTTTGCCGAAGGCGGTCGCCTTGAAGGGGAGAACCATTGCATGGACGCCGGGCACGCGCCGAGCAATGAATATTGGGCCAGGACGGTAGAGCAGGAGAAGCTGCCCCAGCATACCAAGGCGATGATGATTCGGGACCATAGATATAAATACGTCTACCGGCATTACGAGCAGGACGAGTTTTACGATATGCGGCAGGATCCTTATGAGCGAAACAATTTGATCGACGATCCGGCATACGCGCCGCTGATTTCCAAGTTTAAGGAACGGATGCTCCGGCATTTTTTCGAAACGGGGGATGTCGTTCCGCACCGGTATGACCAGCGGACTTAAATGATAGACACGTAAGGATGATCCAGGTGAACTTAACCGAAAAAGAAACGAACCTCTTAAAGCTGTTTCTGGATAACGAACAGCCGCTGCCGGTCAAACAACTAATGCTCAGCTTAAACATCAGCGACAAAACGCTGCGCAGCATGGTCAGAAAAATCAACGCTTTATTGGGAGAGTTCGGCGCGGAAATCGCGCTCTTGCGCGGCAGCGGATATGTGCTGGAAGGCGGGGACAGACCGGCGATCCAGCGGGCCGCCGAGGAGGCGGGGGCCTCGGAGCAGGCGCTGGCGGTTCAGGTGTTCCGCTTGATGATCGATCTGCCGGGATATGTGACGATGGAGAACATCGGCGAGCGATTCTATATCAGCAAAAGCAAGCTGAACGGCGTGCTCGGCAACATGAAGGAGCAGATGAAGCCGTTTGGTCTTGAGCTAAAGGCCAAGCCGCACCACGGCATGAAAATCGCCGGGGAGGAGTTGGGCAAAAGGCTGGCGATCGCTTCGCTCCTGCGCGAGCAACAGTATCTGCGGCCGGGTGAATTTCAAGCCGTCGAACCGATCGTAATCGGTGAATTTCAAGCCCGCAGCATCCGGTGTTCGGATATCGTGCTGGAAAATTTGATCTATCATATCAAAATCATGCTCAGACGCTGCGCCATCGGCCATGTCATTCTGCTGGAGCGGAACGGCGGGTATGAGGACAACCCCGATTTTCACCTGACGGACGCCATTCTCGGCGGTTTGGAGCGGGAACTGAAGCTAACGCTTCCGGCCTCCGAGAAAATGTACCTGTACTCGTATCTGATCGGCCAGATCAGTTCGATCAAACAGGACGCGGTAAAGGACACCCGGGTAAAAATCGAGATGATCATCGACGCGTTTCTGCAAAAGATCGAGCAGGTTTACGATGTGTCGCTATGGGATGACAGCCGGCTGCGCAGCGGTCTGGTGTTCCATTTGGAGCCTTTGATCGGCCGCCTGCACAACGACGTGCATTTGAAAAATCCGATTCTGCGGGAGATCAAGCAGCAGTTTCCGTTTGCTTTTAACCTGGCCGTACTGCTGGCGGAAGAAATTCAGCGGATTTATCAGAAGAAGCTGATCGACGACGATATCGCTTACCTGACGATGCATATCGGTTTGGCGCTTGAGCGTGACGTGCAAAGGGGCAAAATCCACTTTGACCGGATCGCCATCGTCTGCACGACCGGCCAGGGAACGGCGGAGCTGCTTAAGTTTAAAATCGAGCATACGTTTCCGAACGCCCATTACGTCAAGACGTTTTCGCTGTTCAACAAAGAGGAAGTGCTGAAATTTGCGCCTGATATCGTCTTTTCCACCGTGCCGGTCGAGATCGGCGGCATTCCGGTGGAGATTATCAGTCCCTTTTTTACCGATGAAGATAAAGCGAAGCTTACGGTTTACCAGAAACGGAAGGAAAAAGAGCGGCTGATCGGGCGGTATTTTTCCGAGGATTTGTTTTATGGGGCGCTATCCGCCGGGACGAAGCAGGAGGCGATCCATAAAATGTGCAGCCGCATTGCCGAAACCGGCATTACCCCGCCCGATTTCGAGGAACTGTGCCTGATCCGCGAAAATCTGGGCAGCACCGCTTTCGGCAATTTGATCGCGCTCGTGCATCCGATCGAGCTGTGCTCGGCGGTCACTAAGGTCGGCGTGGGCATCCTGAAGAAACAGATCGACTGGGCGGGCGTCCCGGTAAAGGTCGTGTTCGTGATCGCCCAGGCCAAAAGCAGCGAGGCGCGGGATTTGCTGCTGCTGATCCAGGAAATCGTCCATGACTCACCCCTGATGATCCGGCTATGCGAGGCGGAATCGTTTGCGGGGTTCAAGCGGATATTGCTTAAGGACGCGGGGCGGTAAGGTTAAGGACATATGGGGCGCCGGTGTATTATTTTAAGGTAGCGTCACGGGGCAAAATTCCGCTGTACGATGCCGGTGCAAATTAATAGTTGGATAGGCATAGATAGTGATACGCCATGCGGGTGAGGCCGGGCGGAGGGGCCCACCCCTGGCCTTTAAGTTTATCTTGGAAATCTAACGGTTGTACCAGCCGCTATTTTGCCCAAAAAGGCCCTTTGGTACAAAAAATGCCGCTAATGAGGATGAACGTGCCTGGCTTCGGATAATAAGTACATAAAGTGCCGCTATTTGAAGGGAGACGCTACCGGCCATTCCAACTAGCCGGCTGTCATGCCCCCATAAGTGACCGCTATTTGCAAGTACTGGAGCATTTCGAAGACATGGCAGTTGGCAGGCCGTCAGCGATTTGGTTTTGTATAGTCGGAAGTAAGCCTCTCAGGGGACGGCGGTTCCGAGCCGCCCATGCCGGTATTGTTTGGGCGTTACGCCGGCGTATTTTTTGAACACTTTGGTAAAATAGCTCTGGTCGTGAAACTGCAGCCGGGCGGAGATGTCGGAAAGGGAGTAGGCGGACAAGGACAACAGTTGTTTGGCTTCCTCCACCCGCTGCCGCTGGATGTATTCGGTCAGGCTGATGCCCGTTTCCCGCCGGAACAGCCGGGAGAGGTGGACGGCGCTGACGCCGGAAGCCTTCGCCAACACCGGCAGGGCAAGCTCCTCGTACAGATGATCGAAAATGTAGCGCTGGCAAACCGCGATCGGCCGGGATACGCGCTGATCCAGGCCGCGTTTTACGCCGTCGGCGAAGTCGCCCAAGGCCGCCTGCAGCGCGCTTTCCACTTTATTGACCTCCCCAAGCTCCTCGATATGTTGAATGTGCATATCGCTTAAGGTGTAAGCTTCCTCCGGAAACATGCCGCCTTCCATCGCCGCCCGCGTCGCCAGCGTGATGACGGTAATGGCGATGTTTTTTTGGTGCCGCAGGGGGCTGCGCCGGGACAAAATGCCCACCCCTTGGTCCGCGAGGGCGGAGAAGGCCCGAAACAGCTCTTTTTTGTTCCCGTGTTGGATGTGCTTCAGAAACAGCTTTTCGGTGTCCGGCGAATGGTGGTAAACGCCCTCCTCCCGGCTGCCGGAAAGGCGGAGAGAAGCCAGGGCGGCCGGCTTCAGGGCGGCGCCTTCCGCCGCGGGTTCGGACGCATCGATCAAATCGGTCAGGTCCAGGGATTGGCCGGTGAGCCATTCGTGGACGAGCAGCCCTGCGTGCAGCAGCCGGCTCTTGTCGATTATGGGCAGGTTCCGGTAATATGCAAGCCATACGGGGCGCTGCCGCTGCGGGACCATGAGATCCCGCAACAGTCCGGCCAGCAGGTCCTCCGGCCAAGCCGCCGAAACCGCCGGACCGATCATAATCCATCCGCCGGCAAGCTTACCTTCTTCTCCCGTGGAGACGAGGAGGAAGTTTTCCAGGAAAGGGGTGGAATGCAGCATCGGAACGGCAATGGGAGAGCGTTCGCCGATCCATTCGGTGATCTGCTCCTGCAGGCCGCCGTATCTTGGATTTACCGGAAGCGCATCCGGGCGGCAGCTTTGGATCAGGCCATCGTTATCCGTACGGATAACGGGCAGCAAAGTTGCTTCATGAAGCAGGTGGCAGATGCGCTCCAACCGCCCGCCAAGATCCGGCCGTCCAGTCATAATCCTCCTCCTAAAAGTTTTATGAGCGTTACTTCCTGATAAACCTCGAATAAAACTCGCTTCGGAAGCATAGGCTCACAGGTTAAATAAATACTATAATTGCAAAAATTATACCATAATGAGCGAGCAAAAGTCCTTTAAAATAAAAACAATCGGATATTGAAAGCGATACCAAATCATGAGGGAGAGTGCGTATCACCTATGAAAGCGAAGATCAAGGACATCGTCGCCAAACTGACTTTGGAAGAAAAAGCGGGCCTGTGCTCCGGCCTCGATTTTTGGCATACGAAAGGCGTGGAGCGGCTCCAGATTCCCTCCGTCATGATGACGGACGGCCCGCACGGCTTACGTAAGCAAAGCGCTTCCGCCGATCACCTTGGCCTCAATGACAGCGTGCCGGCCACTTGCTTCCCGTCCGCTGCCGGACTGGCCGCGTCGTGGAACCGCGACTTGATCCGCAGCGTCGGCGAAGCGCTGGGCAAGGAATGCCAGGCGGAAGGCGTGGCCATGCTGCTGGGACCGGGGGCCAATATCAAACGTTCGCCGCTGTGCGGGCGGAATTTCGAGTATTTTTCCGAGGACCCTTATCTGTCTTCCGAAATGGCCGCCCACCATATTCAGGGGGTGCAAAGCCAGGGCGTGGGCACCTCGCTGAAGCATTTTGCCGTCAACAACCAGGAGCATCGCAGAATGTCTACGGACGCGGTGGTGGACGAGCGGACTTTGCACGAAATTTATTTGCGCAGCTTCGAGGGGGCGGTTGTGCAGTCCCAGCCGTGGAGTGTCATGTGTTCCTACAACCGGGTGAACGGGGAATACGCCTCGGAAAATCATGATTTGTTAACGGAAATTTTACGCGAAAAATGGGGCTTTGAAGGTTTCGTCGTGTCCGATTGGGGAGCGGTCAACGAACGGGTCCGCGGGCTGGCCGCCGGGCTTGAGTTGGAGATGCCGTCCAGCGGCGGCGCGGGAGACGCCAAAATCGTCGCGGCCGTCCAAAACGGCAGCTTGTCCGAAGCCGTGTTGGACCAGGCGGTGGAACGGATTCTTTCCTTTATATTCAAAGCGGCCGAAAACCGCAAAGAGCAGGCGGGCTTCGATGCGGAGGAGCACCACCGGCTGGCCCGGATCGCGGCTCAGGAGAGCATGGTGCTGCTGAAAAATGAGGGGGACATTCTGCCGCTCAGCAAAACGGGAGCGATCGCCGTGATCGGCGAATTCGCCGAAAAGCCCCGTTACCAGGGGGGCGGAAGCTCGCACGTCAACCCGACGCGCCTGGATTTGGCCTTGGACGAATTGAACAAAGCGGCGGGCGGCAGCGCTAAAATCGTGTATGCCCAAGGCTTCGAGCTGGACCGGGACGAGTGTGACGCCGAGCTGCTGCGCGATGCGGCCGACAAGGCGGCGAACGCCGACGCGGCGGTGCTGTTTATCGGCCTGCCGGACCGCTACGAATCGGAAGGCTACGACCGGACGCATCTGCGGCTGCCGGCCAACCAGATCGCCGTGCTGGAGGCGGTAGCCGAAGCGCAGCCGAATCTGGTCGTGGTGCTGAGCAACGGCTCGCCGGTGGAAATGCCGTGGATCGGCAAGGCCAAGGCCGTCCTGGAAGGCTATTTGGGCGGCCAAGCGGCGGGCGGCGCCGTGGCCGACATCCTGTTCGGCGATGCAAACCCGAGCGGCAAGCTGGCGGAAACATTCCCGGTGCGGCTGGAGGACAATCCATCCTACCTGTTTTTCCCCGGCGAGGGCGATCGCGTGGAATACCGGGAGGGCATTTTTGTCGGTTACCGCTACTACGACACTAAGCGGGTGGAGCCGCTGTTTCCGTTCGGCCACGGCCTCAGCTATACCACGTTCGAATACGGCGATTTGAAGCTGGATAAAAGCCGGATACGGGACGATGAAAAAGTCACGGTTAGCCTGCAAGTCACCAATACGGGGGACCGGGCGGGCAAAGAAATCGTTCAGCTTTACGTCCGGGACGTGGAAAGCAGCGTCATTCGGCCGGACAAAGAGCTGAAGGGCTTCCGCAAAGTCGAGTTGCAGCCGGGGGAAACGAAAACGATCGTTTTCGAGCTGGATAAAAGCGCGTTTGCCTACTACAATACTGCGTTGAAGGATTGGCATGCCGAGTCCGGAGAATACCGGATTCTCATCGGCAAGTCGTCCCGGGACATCGTACTTGAAGGGGCGGTCGAAGTGGTTTCTACAACCGCTGTGCCTGTCGTATATACGGCCAATTCGCTGATCGGTGACCTGATGGAGCAGGCCGCCACCCGGGACATCGCCAAAGAGCTGATGGCGGCCACCGGGCTGCTTGCAGCAAGCGAAGACGAGCCGGATGATATGATGCTGGCGCTGATGAAATACATGCCGCTGCGCGGTACGGTTGCTTTCAGCCAGGGCAAGTTTACGGACGCGATGCTGTCCGAGTTGCTGGAACGGCTGAACGGAGGGGCAAGAGCCCAGGGACGGGCGGAATAACGGAATAAAATGAAAAATGGCGCTGTTTTTGCGGAAGCACCTGACCTTCCGCGAACAGCGCCGTTTTATTTCGCTTGATCGGATAGCGAGCAAAAGCATGCTTAACCAGTTGGCTCTGACCATTAATTGCAAATCATGTAACTAACTTTATAATCATTTACCCAATCATTCGTTTAATTGCATTTCGTACATTTATTTCCTCGTTAATAGCCTCATTCTTCGAAAGATGGCGGAGTAATTGCAGCTTTTGCACTTATCCAAGCGCTGCGGCAGCATTTCCGGATAAGTACTGTACATTCTACAACTACTCCATTCAATAATGAACCAAGAAAGCTCCAGAATCCCCTCTTCCCCACACAGGTAACAAATGTCCACCTATCCCAACTTTACGCTACCGTTTTGAAAGAGGTAATCTGCTATATTTTATGTGAAAGCGGTAACATAATACTGACGAAAGAAGGAACTACGATGAGCGACACGTTGCGGCAGGGGCCTGATTCCGGCAAAACGAGGCTGGAGGAAGTGCTTGACGACAAAAAATTTTTGGGGCATCCAAGGGGAGTGGGGGCTCTGGCGGCGGGGAACTTTTTTAATTCCTTCGCCTGGGGAGCGCTGTATGCGATTTTAATTTATTACCTCTATTCTCCATATACGCAGGGCTTGGGATTTACCCAAGGCCAGGCCGCGTCCATGGTTACGGCGATGGGCGCGTGTAATTCCATCTTCATTATTTTGGGAAGCTGGCTGGCCGACCGGGTGCTGGGCATGCGCAAAGCCTTGATCATCGGGAACATCGTCAAAGGGACGGCTTTCGGGCTGCTCGCTATCCCGGCTTTTTCCCTTGCCCAAGGAAGAATCTTTGCCATCCTCGCCTTGTTTTTGATGTCGCTTCCCATTAATGAAAAACTATCACATCGGCTTTCTTATCGCCGCCGTGGCCGCATTTCTCTATGGCGCCGTGATCTTTTTCACCCAACACAAGTTTTTCGGTCCCTTGGGAGAAAAGCCGATCAAGCCGCTGGAGCCAGGGATGTTCGGTAAGCTGTTTGTCCGGTTTGTGCTCGTTCTGATTGCGGTACTCGGCATTATTGTAGCTTTGGTGCTGGCTAAAGTGATCTCCTTCCAGGGCGTGCTGAATATTATTACTTCAGCAACCTTTATCATTCCGATCGTCTTCCTGACCAATTTGTTGAGTAAAAAAGACTTAACGGCTGTAGACCGCAGAAGAATGAAACCATTCCTTAAATTGTTCGCGGCGCAAATCGTGATGGCGCTCTGCGGGGTTATGTTGACCTCGATGGTGGCTATTTTCATCGACCAGAAAATCGACCGCCGCATTTTCGGCATTGAAGTTGCTCCCGGATCGGTTGGGACCATTTACACCGTGTTAGGATTGGTGCTGGCCCCGGTTTTTGTATGGCTTTGGACCAAGACGCGCGCAACCCATATTCGGACGACGTATAAATACGGCTTGGGCATCCTTTTGACAGCGCTTGGCTACGGCTTATTAACTATCCCGATAGTTCTGTTTAAGGACCAGGCGCCATACAGCTTGCTGTGGATGGTATTCTACTACCTGTTCCTGACCTTTTCGGACAATTTGGTCGGGCCGATCGGTTTATCGCTTGTGGTTAAATTGTCGCCGGACGCCTACCATACTCAGATGCAGACCGCTTGGGGACAAGCGGGCACGATTGGGAATGGCATCGCTTTAGTTTTGTTCAACTTTTATCAAACGGCGGATCAGCAAGTGAATTTATTCCCGATCATGACCGCGCTGCTGGTGGTGACGGCTTTATTCATCTTTGTGTTCTCCAAAAATATCGAGAAGGATATGGTCTAATGCCCATCGTCTATCATAGCATCGATCCCTCATAAATTCGGTAGCGAAAACCTTATTTTAAGTGGACTTTATGACAGCAAATCATTTCTTGTTATAGTGCTTGCAATAAAAAGTTTTGCGGTACTCTGTGGGGGTGACGTTCACATATTTTTTAAACAGGCGCATGAAATATTTCGCATCCTCGTACCCGACTTCGGAGGCGATTTCAACGATGCTCATGTCGGTTTCGGTCAGCAGTTCCTTCGCATGTTTCAGCCTGAATTTGATGATCTGTTCCGAAATTCCGATTCCTGTGTTTTCCTTGTAAATCCTGGACAAATAGTTCTTGTTGTATTTGAAATGATCGGCGATTTGTTCAAGCGTGATGTCTTCAAAGGCATGGATGCGGATCCAATCCTGAATCGGCTGCAGCCGGTTGCCGTTGGATGCTTTTTGGATCAGGTAACTTTTGATTTCCGCGGTCAATTCATATAAAAGGCAGGATAAATAGGCGTTGAGGTAGCTCCGCGGTTTCTTTTCCTGATATAAATCGAGCAGTTGGTTGAACATGACATGAAAGCGCCGGGAGTCGATTTTGTTGGTGTATATGGGCAAAATGATCATCTCGTCCGGGTCTTTTTCGTTGATTTTCCGGATGACTTCCGCTTCGGTTCTAGGGCTTAAATGGTTCCCCGAGAAATGCAGCCAGTGAAATTTCAGGCGGCCTTCGCAAACTTTAAGTCCGCGGTGAAACGTGTGCGGGGGGATGAGCAAAATTTCGCCCGATTCAATGGCGTAGGGAACCCGGTTGCTCTCGATGTGCAGGGTCGAGTCGATGGGGCAGATGATTTCATAACTGTCGATGACCCTTTCTTGGTGAATCCACGGTTGATTGGTAATAAAGGTGCCCGCGGACAAAAAGGCAGCCTGTTCCGAATACTCATCATCAACAAGGTACATGATGCCAACTCCTTCAATTTCGAACTCGGATATATAGTAAATATAATCCACCTATTCTTTTTTTCAACTACTTACTTCAAAACGGTTTTCTTGTAACATGAGAAGTGTGAAAGCGATTAAAAGTCTAGTTTAGGGGGAAAGCCGATGTCAAGTAAACGGAGTGATCTGGAAATCGTTCACGAGGATATGGAGGCCTTGCACCTGGGCAATTTGAAGACGGTGGAGTTCGATATTCATTTGCCGACCGAAGGGAAAAACGGCTCCCAAATTACTTGGGTGTCGAAAGACGACCGCTGGATTAACGGTTCCGGGAAAGTGCGCCAGCCCGAGTACGGGAAGGGGGATAGGGTCGTTCCGCTTACCGCCACCTTTAAGTTTGGAGAGGCGAGTCTGCAAAAAGTTTATGAAGTGACGATTTTGGAGGAGAAAAATAAAATCCAGGTCGATAAGATCTTTCCGATCGTGATCAAGCAGGAGGCGAACCAGGAATTTTACTTGCCTTCCGCCGTGTCTATTCAAACCGTAAGCGGGGATGTTCTTGCTCATTCCGTCACATGGCACGGGGGGGAACAGCGCGTGTTTTCGGAAAACGGGGAGTACAAAGCCGGCGGTCGCCTGACGGATACGATTTATGAGGTGGAAGCGGTTATTCTCATAGAGAGCAGCATTGCAAAATTGAGCCATAAAAAACCTCAACTGTACCCCATTCCAGTCAAGAAGGTGCGTCTTCAAGGCCCTTCCTTGCCCAAAACCGCGCAGGATCGGAGACTGCAATTTCTGCTCACGGTCAATGACGACCAGATGCTTTACAATTTCCGCAAAGCCGCCGGCCTGGATACGTTAAACGCTCCGCCCATGATCGGGTGGGACGCGGATGACAGCTTGCTGAAAGGGCACACCACCGGGCATTATCTTTCCGCCTTGGCGTTATGCTATGCGGCGACCGGCCATGAACGGATTCATCAAAAACTGGCTTACATGATCGAAGAGTTGAATAAAGTGCAGTTGGCCTTTGAGGCGGACGATCGCTACCATTACGGATTTCTCAGCGCTTATTCCGAGGAGCAGTTTGATTTGCTGGAAAAATATACGCGGTACCCGGAAATCTGGGCTCCTTATTATACCCTGCATAAAATTTTGGCCGGTTTGCTGGACAGTTATCATCTCGCAGGCATTGAACCGGCGCTAACCATGGCCGACAAAGTGGGAGACTGGATCTACAACCGGTTGAGCGTTCTGCCGCATGAACAATTGAAAAAAATGTGGGGCATGTATATCGCCGGCGAGTTTGGCGGCATCAACGAATCGCTGGCCGAATTGTTTACATACACCCATAAAGAGAAGCACATTGCCGCCGCCAAGCTGTTTGACAATGACCGCTTGTTTTTTCCGATGCAGCAACAGGTGGACGCTTTGGGCGCGCTGCATGCCAACCAGCATATCCCGCAAGTCGTTGGGGCTTTCAAAATTTTCGAAGCTACGGGAGAACAAAAATACTCTGATATCGCCAAGTTTTTCTGGGAATCGGTGGTGAATGCGCATATTTACTCCATCGGCGGAACCGGTGAAGGGGAAATGTTTAAGCAGCCGTACAAAATCGGCGCTCATCTGACCGAACATACGGCGGAAACCTGCGCTTCTTACAATATGCTGAAACTGACCAAGCAGCTATTCGGGGTTGAGAAGGATGCAAAGTACATGGATTATTACGAGCGAACGATGCTGAGCCATATCCTTGCTTCGACAGACCATGAGTGTCTGGGCGCCAGCACCTACTTTATGCCGACCAGCCCCGGCGGACAAAAAGGGTTTGACGAGGAGAACTCCTGCTGCCACGGGACGGGATTGGAAAACCACTTCAAATACGCCGAGGCGATTTATTTTGAGGATGCCGATTCCTTATACGTCAATCTGTTCGTGTCGTCAGCATTAAATGATGAGGAGAAGGGGTTGCAGGTCGTACAATCCGTGCCCGAGGTATTTGACGGTGAAATCAAACTTCACATTGAAGGTTTGGCGCGAGCGAATTTGAAAGTCCGCAAGCCTTACTGGCATGACGGAGAGGTTAGGGTCTTTGTGAACCGGGCGGAAGTGAAAGCGGCGGAAGAGGGCGGTTATCTGGTGCTCTCGCAAAAATGGAGTAAGGGGGATCAAGTAATCGTCAAGTTTGAACCGCGGCTGCGTTTGGAATATACCCCGGATCAAGCGGACATTGCCTCTTTGGCCTTTGGCCCCTATATTTTGGCCGCCGTCTCGGACCGGAAAGAATACTTTGAACTGCCGATAAGCGGGGAGAATCTTGCTGAAAAGTTTGAGCGGGTGGCCGGCTCCAATCGTTTTATCTACAAGGATCAGCAGCTTGAATTTGCACCGTTGGCCGAGTTGAACCATGAGCGTTTCCATTTATATATCAAGACTATCTAATATATCAAGACCATCTAATTGGAGGCGGGAGGACTCCTCGTTGCCCCTTACCGAAAAAGCCGACTTACGGAGAAGCAGGTGGCCACCGAAATGGAGTATTATATGACGCTAAACGGATCGGAGAAAGCCTCTTTTGAAACCATTGTTTCCTCGGGGATATGTAGATCAACACTTGCTGTCCGGAGACTTTGCACGATTATCCCGTTTAATCAGGTAGCAGTGAAACAAACAAGCACAGGAGGAGGAAAAATTTGGTGGAAAGCAGATAGGTTCGAGGTAATTTAGACGGGCTTAGGAGAAGGAATCAGGTTTAGGGGAGGTAAAACAGACCGACAAGAGATCAAGACAGAAAATCAAGACAGTAAATCAAGACAGGAGATCAAGGACTCATTAAGTTGATCTGCGTCAAACTCCCCCCACCACCGTTCCAGCGTCCCGATCAGGCCGCAGCCGCAAGGGGTTGGTTCGGTTGGCGCGCGATCAGCTTGCGGTAAGGGATCGCGGGAATCGCCACACACATCTGCAGCAGCTTCTGCCGCATCGTTTCTTCCGCTCCGGGCCGTCCTCCTTGCAGCCGCAGCCGGCGGCGTACGGTGTATTCGTTCAGGTACGCCTGCAGATGCTTCAGTCCCAAGGCTCCATACGTACTCTTCAGCGATTCCCACGCCTCTCTCACCACTTTCCGCAAGGGCGTATACAGCCGAAAGGCCTGAGGGAAGGACTGCACCGTCGATGTATGAACATCCACATGCCCGCCAATAAACTCGGCTAGATCTTGACGGTTTGCCCTTTTTTCGCCTCCCCGCTTATGCGGCACCAGGCGGATTTTGACGTGCTCCGGCTCGCCCGACGCCGTGACCGTGCAGCCCGCTACGACCGCCGAGGCATACGGATGCGAAACCTGACACCGGGACGGATTACGCCCATACTGATCGCTGTTCACCTTCACGTCTCCGGAGAGCAGCTCCCGGGCATCGAACTCCCCCACGGCATGACGTATTTTTTGCAGCATCGACCACGCGGTCTTGTAGGTGACCCGGATCACCTTGCTCAGCCGCAGCGCCGAGATGCCGCCCTCCAGCAGGAACAAATCCAGGGCCTCGAACCACTTGAGCAAGGGCAGATGCGTTCCTTCAAATATCGTGCCGACCAAAGGCGATGTTTGATGCTTGCACTTTCCGCACTCGAATAAGGGGATATGCCGGGAAGTCAGGCGGCTGCACCGGGTGTGAGCGCAGCGCGGGCAGACAAAGCCGCTTGGCCACTTCATCGCGATCAGCGCCTCCATGCAGTCCTGCTCGCTGTTAAAACGGCTGCTGAATGGTTGAAGTTCCGTTCCCGTATTGATTTCCATATCCGCTCGCCCCCGAATCAAGAATATACGAACATAGGTTCCATTTATTTCATTATACCAAACATACGTTCCTTTATCAAGCCGAAAATCTCACTTGAACCGCCTCATTTTTTCCTCATCATTTTTGTGTTTTACTTCTTTTTTGGAACCCTTGACTTGCTCTAGCCCCCCCTGCTCCCCGCTCCTGAACGATGGGGATAATCGTGCAAAGGCAGGCAGCAGGCAGGGACACCACGACACGAAGCCTTTAGACAGTCCCTTTAAGCAGCCCCTTTAAACAGCCCCTTTAAACAGCCCCTTTAAACAGCCCCTTTAAACAGCCCCTTTAAACAGCCCCCTCACTTGGCGTCGATTTGTGACACTGCTCGAAACGGCCACGGTGCAGAAGTTAGATGGACTGACCCCACCGGCACGTTTTACAAGGGATTTCTTATGCTCACGATGGGGCTGGTCGAAAGTTGAGTAAAAACATAAACCCCGGCCGAAACTCTAAGTCTTGCCATGCTTTCGACCAGGTTCTCTCGGGTCGGTCTCCGGGGATGCCTACGCGTGATGAATCCTCGGCATTGGCAGCGGCTCCTTGCCCAACTCGGCCCAAACGAATTTGAGCAGAAGCTCCGATTTCAGCTGTTCATAGCCCGGTTCGTCCCACAAATTGCGCAGTTCCCCGGGGTCCTTCTCCAGATCGAAAATCTCTCCGTAGGACTGATTGTAGTACACGGTGATTTTGTAACGGGCGTCGACATACGTTTTTTGATGAATCGTCGTCGGTTCGTGCCGGAATTCGCAGATCGCGTGATCCCGCGCCTGTTCACTTACGCCAAGCCATACGTTCTTTTGGTCGACGCCGGTCATGGTCGGCGGGATCGGCAGTCCGCAAAAGGACAGGAAGGTCGGCGCTAGGTCAACCAACGATTGAATCGCGTCCGAGCGCTTCCCGGCGGGAACGCGGCCCGGGTACCTGACGATAAATGGAAGTTTGATCAGATCCTCGTAATGAAATCCTCCCTTGGCCTGAAGGCCGTGCTGGCCGAAAAAGTGGCCGTGATCCGTCGTAAACACGACGAGGGTGTCGTCCGCCAGCCCCAGTTCATTCAGCTTATCGAGAATTTTTCCGATATATTTGTCCATCAAACTGATCATGCCGTAGTATACGGCGACCAGCTTCTTTTTGTCGTAGTCGGTCAGCCGTTTCTTGGCCCCGTATTCGTAATAATGATGGGACCGGTAGCCATGGATGCCGAAACCCGTCTCCATCAGATGGGAGAAGTCCGGTTCTTCCTCCTGCGTCAGGCGGAAATGCGGCGGATTCCGGTCATGTTCTCCCGGCGTAAGCGCCGGTATCGTTAACTGCTCCGAATCATACATCGTATCCCAGGGCTCCGGCGCCAAGTATTCGGGATGCGGGTCAAAAAAGCTGGCCCACAGGAAAAAAGGCTTTCCTGATGTTTTGTGCTCCTCCAGACGGGCATTCGTCCGCTCGGCAATCCACGTGTTGTAATGGTATTTTTCCGGAATCGGCCACTTATACGTCTGCGCGGGATCCATCGTCCCGGTCGGCGGCAGAAAATAATCCCGCCAATCGGCACAGCCCTGCTCTTCGAGCCAGATGGCGTAATGCTGCCCCACATGGGCTTCATTCGTATGGTTTCGCGCCAGCTCGACGTGATTGAAACCGTAAAACGGACCGTGGAAATTTCGCCAATAATCCAGGTCCTGCAAGATCGGATAAGCTTCCTGCGATTCATATTCCGGCGTCGATTTCAATGGCTGGAAATGCGCTTTGCCGATCAGCGAGGTTTTATAACCGGCCCGGCTGAAATCTTCCCCGACGGTATGGCGGTCTTCGAGCAGCTTTGTCCCTAAGGTCCAGGCGCCATGCTGGCTCGGATACATGCCGGTGATGATCGATGAGCGGCTTGGCGTACAGGTCGGATTCGGACAATAGGCCCGGCTGAACGTCGTGCCCTGCTGCGCCAGGCGATCCAAATTCGGCGTGGAGATTTCGGGCTGAAACGCGCCGATCGTGTTCCAATGCTGCTGATCGCTCGTAATTAGTAAAATGTTAGGTTTGCTGGACAAAATTGATCCCCTCCCTTTATGATATTATTGAAAATGAAGCGTTTTAGAAATAGCGTTCTGTTAGATTGAAGTTGTCATTTTGTTGTCTGCTTAAATTGGAAAGATGAATCGCCGACCTTTCAAAATAGCAGCATTTTAAGTACTTATTTTGCCTTTATTTTTTCGCTGGAGGGGAAATGCGAAAATGCGGGAATTCGACCACGAGTTTGCCGAGTTTATTTACTATACGCCGGGGTATCTGGATAAAGAAGCGCAGCTATGGCCGGTGCGGGCCGGCCGCAGCATTGCTAAGCCCCATTACCGTGTGGGGCCCAAGCGGATCGAATGCTACAGCCTGCATTTTGTGCTGGAGGGGAAGGTGTGCCTCGAATACGCCGACAAACGGGTGGAGCTGCAAAAGGATGATTTGTTTTGCCTGTTTCCCGGGCGGACTTACCATTATTACGCGCTGCCTGAGGAGCCGCCGCCGCAGATGAACTGGCTGGCGCTGGACGGCAGCAGGGTGGGGCCGCTGCTCGGGCTCGCCGGGATTACACCGGAAAGGCCGTTCGGCCGGCGGCTGATTTCTTCCCGCGCCCGCGAAACGCTGGACCGCACGATCGCGGCGCTGGCCGGGGTGGAACGGTGGAACCCGGCCGTATCGCTGCAACTGCAGGGACGGATTTGCCGGTTGCTCGCCGAGCTTATCCCGGACACCGCGCCCGCGAGTGCCGCCGAGCCTTCCGCCTGGATTCGCGAGTGCATGGAGTTTATGGATCTGCACGCCACGGAAGGGATTACCGTGCAGCAGGTGGCCGCGTTTGCGGGCGTGCACCGCTCCTATTTTTCCAATGTGTTTACGGCCCAGATCGGGCTGCCTCCGCAGAAATACCTGCAAAATATCCGCATGGAGAAGGCCAAGCGGCTGCTCGCGGAAACGAACGCAAGCGTAACGGAAATCGCTTTGTCGCTGGGGTACCCGAACCTGTACACCTTCACCAGAGCCTTCAAAGGCTATTACAAGATTCCCCCGCTCGCGATGCGTGCGGCAAAAAACGGGTAGCCGCGGGGGGGCATTTTGGCAAGCGCTTACACCCTTCATCTTCGCCCGAACGAAAAGGAGTGCCCGATATGACGCTGACAACGCTGCGCAAGTGGATATCCTCGCCGAAGTTAAGCATCCAGGCAAAAATATTTATCGCCTTCGGGTTGCTTTCGCTGTTTTCCATCGTCTCCGTAACCGGCATCGTGTACGTGAACATGCGCGAGACGATCAAGGCTAACGCCATCACCTCAGTGTCGGACAGCATCCGCCAGGCCGATGAATCCCTCAACGTGATGTTAAAGGAAATCGACCGTTTGAACACGGTGGCCGCGACCAACAAAAACACGGTCATCGACACGGTACTTAGCCCAAGCGAGGAAATCAGCTACGAATGGTTTCAGGAGCAGAAGCGGATCACCGAGTTTTTGTCGGGGCTGATCGACTATAAGCCGTATATCTCGCGGATCGCCGTGATCGGCCTGAACGGGAAGGTGTTCTTCGCGGGCGGTCCCTGGATCGACCGGACGTTCCTGGAAACGAAGACGATGGATTATATGCTGCAAAACGGGGAACGCCATGCCTATTTTAAGCAGGGCGGCCCAACGGACGCCATCTCCGTCGGCCGTGTCCTCCGTTATAACCGGGAAACGATCGGCGTGGTGATGGTCGATTTGAATTATGATTTTATCCGCAACACGTACGGCGTGAAACCGACCGCGGACAGCATCCTGTATGTGCTCGATGAGCAAAATGAGCTCGTCTACCGCTCGGACTCGGCGCCGTTATCCCTATCTCCGCAAATGGAAAAGACGATTTACGCCCGTCCGGCTTCGGCGGGCCCGTCCGAGCTGGCGGCGGAACAAATCATCGACGGCAAATCCTATATCGTCGTCACCCGCCGCTCCGACTTTACGGGCTGGACCACGCGGGCGCTGATCCCGCTCGATTCGCTGCTGAGCGAGTCCGTCCGGGTCCGCAATCTGATGGTCGAGGTGTCGGTCGTCGTGTTTATCGCCGTTCTGATCGGGACGCTGCAGATGTCCTCCCGGACCACCCTCCACCTTCGCCGCTTGAAAACGATGATGACGCGGGTCAAGGACGGAAATCTGGATTTTCCGAAAACGGAGATCGGCACGAAAGACGAAATCGGCGAATTGTACCGGGTTTTTATCAGCATGGTGGACGAGTTGAAACGGCTGATGGAAGGAATTCGCGTCAGCGAGCAGGCGAAGCGGGAGGCGGAGCTGACCGCGCTGCAGGCGCAGATCCGCCCGCATTTTCTGTACAATGCGCTGAACACGATCAAATATTTGGCCAAGCTGAACGGGGCGCCCAATATTGAGGAGGTGTCCGAAGCGTTGGTCGAGCTGATGCGGGGCGTGCTCGGCAACTCAAACGAATTTCTCACCGTACGGGAGGAGCTGGATTATGTTTCCTGCTACGTATCGATCGTGAAATACAGGTTTATGAACCCGATCCCGGTTCATATGCAGATCGAGGATGACGCTTTGCTGGAATGCCGGGTTCTTAAGCTGATGCTGCAGCCGATCGTGGAGAACGCGCTGATGCATGGCCTCGGCGCAGCGGCTTCCGGGGGCTTCGTGCTGATTCGCGTCTACGGGGAGGAAGGCGATCTGAAAATCGAAGTTATGGACAACGGTAGAGGCATGACCCGGGAACAAATCGCTGCTTTGCTCGGAAAAAAGGGGGGAAACCCGTCGCGATTTAGCGGCATGGGCGTTCGCAACGTGCATGAACGGATCGTAATGATGTACGGCGAGCCTTACGGCGTCAAACTGTACAGCGAAGAGGGGCTGTACACGAAGGTGGAGATCCGGTTTCCCCGGATATGGAGTTCGGAAACTAGAGCGGAAGAGGTGGGATGATCCATGTTCCAAGTGCTTTTAATCGATGACGAGCCATTGGTCCATCAACATGTAGGATCGCTGCCGGGTTGGATAGGTAACGGCTTCGAGCTGTGCGGAGAAGTTTACGACGCGGAAACGGCGCTGCGGCTGATCGAACGAACCCGGCCTCATGTCGCCATCATCGACGTGAACATGCCGGGCATGAACGGGGTGGAGCTCCAGCGCGCGATCGGAGAGCGGTTTCCTTCCGTCAAAACGATCATGCTCAGCAGCTACGACGATTACGATTATGTGCGCGAATGCCTGAAAAACGGAGCGGCCGATTATTTGCTCAAGCACCGGCTTGACGGCGGGACGCTGATGGCCGCGTTGCGCAAGGCGGTCGAGGATTTGGAGCTGCGGGAGCGGCCGGCCGAGAGCCGGGGCGGGGATCTGGAGATGGCGGCAAGCGCCGGTCCGCGGCTGATTCGCGAGCATATCGCTGGCTGCGTGCGGGGAAAACCGGGCGCAGCCCGGGAGCTGGAAGCCTATGCCCGGCAAAGCGGCCTGCTTGCGGGCGCGGTGTGCTATACGACGGCGGCGGTGCAAATCGTCTCCTTCCGGCTGCTGACGGAATCGCACAGCGACGTGGAGACGAACCGGCTGATGCAGCAGGCCGTTGACGTCATGCAGCAAAGTTTGGGCGATCTCCCGGGAGCCATGGCGGCTTATGTCGGGAACGGGCGCTTGGCTGTCGTTCTGGCGTTCCGGGAGCGCAGCGAACAAGCGGCCGCAAGCGAGGCCGCCAGGCTAATGAGCAAGCTGCGCCACTCGCTCGAGCTGTTCCTGAATCTGAAGTGCATCTATGCCGTCGGCCATTTCGGCGGCAGCTTGGCGCAGCTCGAAGCCAGCTACCGCTCGGCCGAACTGGCTCTCGACGCATCCCCGGCCGGAGCGAAAACGGGGACCGGCAGCGAACGCGTCGCCTTGACCATCGAGGAGCAGAAGCAGCTATTGCTTTCCATAGAAAATCTGGACAAGGAAGGCGCACTGCGGTTAATCGCGTCCGTGTTCGCCAGCGTGCGCCGGCAGCCGGTCCATGCCCAGCCGGTGCAAATGATCGTCAGCGAGCTGCTTTCGATCGGGAACAAGGCGCGGAAGAAATGGCTGCCGGCGGACGAAGCAGACGAAGCCGCCGCAGACGAAGCCGCCACGCACGAAGCTGCAGCGGGCGGGTGGCCTTCGCGCGCAGCTTTGGGGAAGATCGGCACCGTGGACGAGCTGGAGCAGTGGATCTCGTCTTATTACGAAGCCCTGCTGGAACGGCTGAAGCGTCAGCGTGCGGCCGGCCCGTATTCGCGGCATGTGTCGCAGGCGATCATGCTGATTCTGGAACGGTACCAGGGCTATGTTACCCTGGAGCTGGCGGCCGGGGCGATCGGGCTGAACCCTTCGTATTTGAGCCGGATCTTTAAAGAAGAAACGGGGGCGACGTTCTCCGAGTATGTCAACCGTGTGCGCATCGACGCAAGCCGCAAGCTGCTGGAAAGCGGCCGCTGTTCGGTCAAGCAAATCAGCAGCCAGGTGGGTTTTACGACGTACAATTATTTTTTCAAAGTATTTAAGGAACTGACCGGGATGACGCCGCAAGATTATATGAACCGGCCCGTAAAAATAGTGGAGTAAATAGTCATATTTTTATAATATGCGGTCTTCAAAGGCTGGACTATAATGAACGCACATCACAGGAAACGCTTACATCATGGGTTCGGCGATAAGAAAAGGAGGTCGTAAACAATGCGCAAACACTGGAAAAGATCGGCGTTAAGCATGATGATCATCGCCGGTTTGGTGCTGGGCGGGTGCAGCTCCGGCGCCGGCAAAAGCAACGAGCCCGCCCCGCAGGCGGCGGCGTCAAATGAGGTGAGCAAGGACGGTTTTCCGATCGTGCAGGAACCGATTCAGTTGACGATGTTCACCCGGATTGCCCCGGTTAACGGGCCGTTTAAAGATATGCCGGTGTTTCAGGACTACGAGAAAATGAGCCATGTGCAGGTAAAATTCATCGAAGCGCCGACGGACGGTTTTCAGGAGAAGAAAAACCTGCTGTTCGCGTCCAACGAGCTTCCCGACGCTTTGTACCGGTCCGGGCTGACGCCGCTCGAAGCGGTCCGCTACGGAGCGGGCGGCCAGTTGATCCCGCTGGAAGATTTGCTTGCCGAATACGCCCCCAATTTAACGAAGCTGATGGAGCAGTACCCGGAAATCCGCGCCGCGATCACGACGCCGGAAGGGCATATTTACGCGGTACCGGGCATCGTGACGCTGGCCGCGGCGCGTACGGACAAGAAATGGATCAACAAAGCGTGGTTAGAGAAGCTGAACCTGAAGGTACCGGAGACGACGGACGAGCTGTACGACGTGCTGACGGCCTTCCGTGACCAGGATCCGAACGGCAACGGGCAAAAGGACGAAATTCCGCTGACCGCCCGCGTCGGCCTGCATATCGTCACGATGATGAGCGGGTCGTTTGGCCTGGACCAGCAGCTTGGCTACAACATTAACATCGTCGACGGCAAGGTGAAAATTTGGATGGGCAGCGACCGCAACAAAGAGATGCTGATGTACCTGAACAAGCTTTATCAAGAGAAGCTGCTCGACCCGGAAGTGTTCTCGCATACGGAAGCGCAGTATTTGGCCAAACAGGGCTCGGGCAAAACGGGGGTCTTCTTCGATCAAACGAACAACAACTTCCTGCCGATTGCCGATCAATATGTAGGGATGGCGCCTCCCGCGGGGCCGCACGGGGACCGGCTGCAGGCCCAGGCATTACCGGTGCCGCGGGATTTCGGGGCTTTCGCGATCACCTCGGTCAATAAATATCCGGAAGCGACGATGCGCTGGATCGATTATTTTTACGGCGACGAAGGGGCCACGCTGCTGCGGTTCGGCCGGGAAGGCGAGCATTATGAATTGAAGGACGGCATTCCCTACTATAAGCCGGAATACTCGACTTCGGAGACCCAGCCGAAAATCACCCCCTACGCCGGAGGCGGAGCACCGCACCTGATCAGCGAAAAGGTCGCTTCCTACATCAATCCTCCGCAGGTGCAGGAGGCGCAGCAGCAGCTTGATCCTTATATGCCGCAGGTTCGTTACGCGGCTCCGATGTTTGACGAGCAGACGGCGCAGGAGGTCAATATCCTGCGGACCGACATCGACAAATATTACGAAGAGCAAAGCACCAAGTTTATCGCCGGGGCGCTGAGCTTCGACAAATGGGATGAATTCCAGTCCACGCTGAAGAAGATGAAGCTGGACGAGCTGGAGAAGCTGTATCAGGAAGCTTACGACAAGATGCAGCATTGATGAGGAACTTGTGCGGATAAGGAGTGGATTCCCATGAAAAACACGGAGGCCCCAACAGCCGCCGCGGTGCCCCGGAACCATTCGAAACGGGGCCCCCGGCTGGCCCGGGAGATCGCCAAAAGGTACGACCTGTACCTCATGCTGCTTTTGCCGCTAGCCTGGTATTTGCTGTTCCACTATGGGCCGCTCTACGGGCTGCAGATCGCCTTCAAAAATTTCAATCCGGCGAAAGGAATCGCCGGCAGCGAATGGGTTGGCTTCGATCACTTTACGCGCTTTTTCGATTCGTATTATTTCGGGCGGCTGCTGTGGAATACGCTGTCGATCAATCTGTTTTCCTTGGTTGTCGCCTTTCCGATTCCGATTCTGCTGGCCTTGCTGATCGGCGAGATCCGCAGCAAAACGTACAGCAAACTGCTGCAAAACATCACCTATATTCCGCACTTTATTTCGGTGGTCGTCATCGTGGGCATCCTGACGGTGCTGCTGTCGCCCGCCGGTCCGGTCAATCAGCTGATCCAGGCGTTCGGCGGCGAACCGGTCCGGTTTATGGAATCCGCCGGCTGGTTCAAGACCGTTTTTATCGGCTCAAACATCTGGCAGAACATGGGCTGGCAATCGATCATCTATATTGCGGCGCTCAGCGGGATCAATCCGCAGCTGTACGAAGCGGCCAAAATGGACGGGGCTTCCCGGCTGCGGCGCATCCGGCACGTTTCGTTGCCGGGGATTGTGCCGGTCATCGTCATTTTGCTGATTCTCGACGTAGGGCAGTTTATGAACATCGGGTTTGAGAAAATACTGCTGATGCAAAACAATCTGAATCTCGAAGCGAGCGACGTGATCTCCACGTTCGTGTACAAGACCGGGATTCTGCAAGGGGAATACAGCTACACGGCGGCGATCGGGCTGTTCAATTCGGTGATCAATCTGACGCTGCTGCTTCTGGTGAACCGTTTTGCGCGCAAAACGTCGGAGACGAGTTTATGGTAAAGGAGGCGGGGCAGATGTCAAAACGAGCCGCGGCGCCCAAGGCGCAGGCCGGCCCGGCCGACGAACGGTGGTTTGATTGGCTTGTGTATCTGATTGCGGCGGTCATTATCGTCATCGTGTTGTATCCGCTGCTGTTTGTGGTTAGCGCTTCGTTCAGCGATCCGGCCAAGGTGCTGGGCGGGGAAGTGTGGCTGCTGCCGAAGGGCGTTACGGTTGACGCTTACGCCAATATTTTGGATAACGACAAAATCTGGAGAGGTTATGCCAATTCGATTCTTTACACGGCGGTCGGCACGGCCGTCAATATCGTCATGACGCTGCTGGCGGCGTACCCGCTATCGCGGCCGGACCTGCCCTTGCGCAAAGGGCTGATGCTGATCGTGACGCTGACGATGTTTTTCAGCGGCGGGCTGATTCCGACTTACATGCTGGTCAAAGACCTGGGGATGGTCGATACGATGTGGGCCTTGATCGTGCCGGGGGCGGTTTCGACGTACAATCTGATCGTCATGCGGACGTATTTCCAGTCCAGCATTCCCTGGGAGCTCCAGGAGGCGGCCCATATGGACGGCTGCTCCAACTGGCGGCTGCTCGCCAGCATCATTTTGCCGTTGTCGAAGCCGATCCTGGCGGTCATGGTGCTGTTTTACGCGGTTGGCCACTGGAATTCGTTCTTTAACGCGCTCATATATATCCGCAGCGAAGAATTGTATCCGCTGCAGCTGGTGCTGCGCGAAATTTTGCTGATCAGCCAATCGGACGCGGTGGACGGACTCGTGGGGATGGAGGACAAGGTTTTGCTGGCGGAGAGCATCAAATACGCGGTCATTATCGTCTCCAGCTTGCCGGTGCTCATCATGTATCCGTTTGTGCAGCGGCATTTCGTCAAAGGCGTGATGATCGGCTCGATTAAAGGTTAAGCGGCTCCGAAGCTCATACTTTCTAATACTTAAAAAAGCTGGGAGGGATCAGGTTGAAGGCAAACGCGAAGATTACGATTGACGGCGGCCGGGCCAGCGGGCCTACGGTGAACCCGTACCTGTTCGGGCATTTTGTGGAGGATATCCGCGACCATATGGAGGCGATGCTGGCCTATCCGCTCAAAGACATGGATTTTGAAAGCGGCGCCGAGGGCAGAGGTGCGGTTTCCGGGGCTTGGAGCGCTTATACGAACGGGCGGAATACCCGGTACGCGCTGGAGGCGCCGGCGCCGAAGCACTCGGGCCGCGCCGTGCGCATTCGCGTCTTGAGCGACGACGAGGCGGATGCCGGGATCGCTCAGGCGGCCGCTTTGCACGGGCCGAGCGAATATACGGTGAGACTGGTGGCGCGGGCGTCGGTCGAGCTGAGTTACGTGATCGTCGAGGCGGCGGACCGGCGCACGGGAGAGCTGCTTGGGCATGTTAAGATCGATCTGGGCAGCCACAACTGGCGGGAGTACGAGGCGAAGCTGTCCGTTTCCCGCGCTTGCGCCAACGCCGAAATCCGGGTGTGCGTGCCGGCTGACCACCCGAGGTGGAACGATCATGTGTCCACCGGCATGCTGTGGCTCGATCACGTATCCCTGCTGCCGGCGGACCATATCGGCGGGGTGAAGCGCGAGGTGATGGAGATGACGCGGGCGCTGAATGCCGGCATGATGAGGCTGGCCGGCAATTACATCAGCGCTTATCATTTCGAGCATGGCATCGGCCCCGTATTGGAGCGGCCCGTAATGTACAACGAAGCATGGGGCGGGTGGACGTGCAAGTATTTCGGCACGGACGAATTTATCCGCTTTTGCCGGGAGCTTGGGGTGGAGCCGCTGATCTGCGTCAACGACGGGTCGGGGACGCCCGAGGAAGCCGCGCGGTGGGTGGAATACTGCAACGGCGGCACCGATACTCCGATGGGGGCGAAGCGGGCGGCGAACGGTCATCCCGAGCCGTACAACGTCCGGTATTGGGAGATCGGCAATGAAGTGTGGGGCGGGTGGCAGGTCGGCACCTGCTCCGCGGACCGCTTTGCGGAGCGCTGCGTAACGTTTGCCGAGGCGATGAAGGCGGCGGACCCGTCGCTTGTGATTTTGGCCTGCGGGCATACCGATCAGGAATGGAACCGGGCGGTGCTTGATATCGCGGGCGAACATATCGGTTATTTGACCTTGCATTTGTACCACGGATACGGTCGTTTCGGGATGGACCGGGATACGCCGGCCGAAGAGCGCTACAAAGCGATCGCTTCTTTTCCCGAGTGGACCCGGGAAGATCTCCGGCGAACGCTGGAGCAGATCAGCTTGAATGAGAAGCATCGCCATGTGAAGGTGGCGATCACCGAATACAACACGATGTATTATCCGAACACGGTGCGGAAAGGGCTGCCGGATGAGCATACGCTGGGAGCGGCGGTGGCGAACGCCGCGAATCTCAATGAAATGCTGCGCGCAAGCGATCTGGTGCACATCGGCAGCTTCTCCGATCTCGTAAACGGCTGGCTCGGCGGCTGCATCCGCGTGGGCGATTATTACGCCGACCAATATTGCGGCAAAACGCCGGGCTGGAGCGGCCAGCCGCTCACGGTGTACGGCACGCCGACCTACGAAGTGTTGAAGCTGTACGCGAACCGGGACATCCGGCGGCTGCTTCCCGCCGATGTGGCCTGCGGCACCTTCGCCGTGCGCGCGAACAAGCCGGCTCCGTTTGATCTCGGTACGCTGCCGGATCTGGACGTGGCGGCGTGCGTGAACGAAGATGGGAGCGTCGTCACCGTCTTTATCGTCAACCGCAGCCTCGAGGAAGTCCGCGCCGAGCTGAATCTGCTTGAGCTAGAGCCGTCCGGGGACACACTGCTGCTGCACGAAATTACGGGCGATTCCTTTGAAGCGATCAATTCCGTATTCGAGCCGGACCGCATCGCCTGCCAATCGCGAACGGTGCCGCTTGCTGCCTGGCGGCAAGGCTACCCGCTGCGCCCGGCGTCAGTGTACGCGCTGGAGATTAAAACCGAACGGGCCTAGTAGAATTCATTTCCATTCTAATGGATGCCACAGCCGCTATTTGCTCCAACAACGCCGTTTTCAAACTCTAACGGTTGCCGTGGCGCTTATTTAGCTAAAACGCGGCCGTTTTGGCTCAGATTAGAGCAGTTAGCAGCGCTCACAACCGTTAAAATTTAGAAAGGGTCATTTTTCGCTAAATAGCGACGGATACAACCGTTAGATTTCTGGCGTATCTTCATATGGAACAGGGCCGCATTATTCCGTGCAATTGAACAGGAGGAGAACAGTGACAACCAGAGCTTATGAGAAGGATTATCCCAGGCCGCAGTTCGTCCGGGAACATTGGCTCAGTTTGAACGGCGCATGGGACTTCCGTTTCGACGACGACAATGTCGGCGAGCAGGAGAACTGGCCGGAAAAGTTTGCGGGAACGCATACGATTACCGTTCCCTTTACGTACGAAACGCAGGCCAGCGGGATCGGCATCGAGGAATTCCACCCGCAGGTCTGGTACGGCAAATCGGTTCATATCCCGAAGGAGGCCGAAGGCAAGCGGGTGATCCTGCACTTTCAGGCGGTGGATTATATCGCCAAAGTATGGATCAACGGCAGGATGGCCGGCAGCCATCATGGCGGTTACGCGGCGTTTGGCTTCGATATCACCCCTGATCTGGTTTTCGGGGCAGACAATCAAATTACGGTAAAAGTAGAGGATAGCGACGATTGCACACAGCCGAGGGGGAAGCAGCGTTGGACCAAGGACAGCTTCGAGTGCTTTTATGTCCAGACAACGGGAATTTGGCAGACGGTTTGGCTGGAATTCGTGGAGGCGCAGCGGCTGGACGCGGTCAAAATTACACCGGACATCGACCGCTCCACGGTCCGTTTCGATTACCGGATACGCGGCGTGGAAAAAACCGGTGATTTGCGGCTGGAGGCGATCGTGACGCTGAAGGGCAAGCCAGTGAAGCGGGTCGCGCTGGCGGCGGATCGCCCGAACTTGTCGGTGGAAGTTGATTTGGTGCACGAGGCAAACGGGCTGTGGAAGAAATGCCTCTGGTCGCCGCAGCATCCGAATTTATATGACGTGGAATTTGTGCTGTATGCGGAAGATCAGGTGGTTGACCGGGTCTTTTCTTACTTTGGGATGAGAAAGATATCGATTGAGAACGGCCAGGTGCTGCTCAACAATGCGCCGATCTATCAAAGGTTGATTTTGGATCAGGGGTATTGGCCGGACAGCCATTTAACGCCGCCCAGCGAGGAAGCGATCATTGCCGATATCGACCGGATGTTGGAAATGGGCTACAACGGCGTACGCAAGCATATGAAAATCGAGGATGCCCGTTTTCTGTATTGGTGCGACGTCAAAGGGCTGCTGGTCTGGTCGGAAATGGCCGCGACCTTCGAATTTCACGACCGTGCGATTGAGGCGTTTACGAAGGAATGGCTGGAAATCGTCGACCAACAGTACAATCATCCCAGCATCATTACCTGGGTGCCGTTCAACGAATCGTGGGGCATTCCGTCCATCCTCCGTGACGTAAGGCAGCAGAAATTTACCGAGGGCATCTACCATCTCACCAAAGCGCTCGATCCCTACCGTCCGGTTATTACCAACGACGGCTGGGAGCATACCGTTTCCGATATTTTGACGCTGCATGATTACGTGGAAACGGGCGACGGGTTTTTGCGGCGGTATAAAGACAACAAAGATGCTATCGTCAACAGGGAAACAACCTGCAATCACTGGAAATACGCTTTGGCCGAAGGCTACAGGTACCGCGGGCAGCCGATCATCATCAGCGAATTTGGCGGGATCGCCTTTAGGTCGGACAAAGGCTGGGGGTATGGCCGCCAGGTATTAACGGAAGGGGAATTCCTCGAGCGGTTCGAAGGCCTGACCCGGGCGATCAAAAGCGTGGATTATATTTGCGGCTACTGTTACACCCAACTTGCCGATGTACAGCAGGAAATCAACGGACTGCTGACAGAGGACCGCAAGCCGAAAATTCCGCTTGCCCAAATTAAAGAGATCAATTTGGCCTGAAACAAGAATTTATAAAATTTCCGGCGGAGTAGAGGAGGATGCGCAGGTAGAGAGGGGGGGAGAAGAGAAATCCGGGGGCTAAGGGACACCAGAGCCGTTATTTGCGGAAAAACGGAGGTTTGCAAAATGTAACAGACACAGATGTCCTTATTTACCTCAAATCGTCCTGGATGAACGGGTTTAGAGCGCAATAGGGTCGCCTGTGTCCGTTAGGCTGGGAATACCCGGGAAATGGGCGGATAAGGTCGCTGGAGTCCGTTAGAGTAGCGTCTACAGATTAGAAAGAGCCGAAGTACTCGGTGCTTCGGCTTGTGAAAGAAGGGGAAGGGTTCTCTTAGTAGAACCGAAGAGGGAATGGGTTTGGGTGGAAAGTTTACGGCCCGCCTTTAAAGTCGTGTTCTGACCTTATAATCCATTGAATAAGAACACGACTTTAACAGCGGGTGGAACCCCATACCCATCCCTCCAATCGCTCTAACGTAGAAGTCAGAGTTATAGAAGAACGCCGTCAGGCGTTTTTCTTAGTTGTACGCCCAGCATGGACGTCAGCTTTAGGGGAAAAGTCCCGAACTTAGGCTGGCGGGCTCCTATGGAGAGCTGGCCCTCGTGCCGATGGAGTCGGAGCAGTACCATTTGGACTGTAAGTTATTGAAACAGTACGTTCATCTTGATTATAGTGTAACTAAGAAATGTTTATCTCTGAAACAGAGGATGATGGACGTGAAGGTACTGGCGATTGCGCCGTATGAAGGATTGAAGGAAATGATTCTCAGCTTGGCGGAAGGCCAGGATATGGAGCTGAGGGTGGAAACCGGGGATTTGCAGCAGGGGTTGAAATATGCCGAGGAAGCGGCGCGTAACGGGACGGATATCATTATCAGCCGCGGCGGCACGGCCAAGCTGATCCAGTCCAGGGTCGCCATTCCTGTCGTTGAGATTGAAGTGTCCGGCTACGATATGCTGAGGGTGCTGACGCTGGCCAAAGGATATCCCGGCAAGGTGGCGATCGTTGGCTTCGCCCAGGTGGTCGCCGGCGCGGCGGCGGTGTGCGAGGTGCTGGATATGAAAATCTCCTCCTACACGGTTCAGGATGAATCCGGGGTTGGCCAGGTGCTGCAGGAGCTGCGGGAGCAGGGGTATCAGATTATCGTCGGGGACGTCATTACCGTTAAGGAAGCGGAAAAGCTGGGTTTGATCGGTTTTCTGCTGACCTCGGGCAAAGAGAGCGTGCTGCGTTCCTTCCAGCAGGCGCGGAAGTGGCATGCGCTGTTTGAAGCGTGCAAACGGGAATACGGCATGGCCTACCAGGTGCTTCAGGCGGAGCAGGCGGGGGTGGCTGTTTATGACCGCGAGCAGCGGCAGGTGATCGGCAATCCGTATTTCAACCAGCAGATTGCCCCTTTTATGGATTCAGAAAAAATAGGGCGCATCGTCCGCGAGATCCTAACGGAGGGTACGTTCCATACCATGCTGGAGCAGGCGGAGCAAATCTGGCGGGTCAGCGGTTACCCGCTGCCGGGTCCGGACGGGCCATTGGCCGTATTGCGGATCGCGGGCGGCAAAAGCCGGGATGAGCTCAGGCTGCGGGGGGCTTCCCTTGTACCGGCTGAGGCCGGCTTTCGCGCGGCCCAGGTGGCCGGCAACATCGTCAGCCATAACAGCAGGATGAGGCATGCGCTGGACAAAGCGCAGAGCTATCGCGATCAGGAGCTTTCTGTCTGGATTTCCGGGGAAAAAGGGACAGGCAAGGAGCTGCTGGCTCAGTTTATTCATTTTGGCGGCGAAAGAGGGCTGCGGCCGTTTCTGAAAATCGAATGCGGGCTGGCTTCACAGGATCTGTGGGACATGCTGCTGAATGAGGAGCGGAATGAGGAACTGTTCGGCAGTCTTGCGCGCGGCACTGTATTTTTGCGCGACATTGACGGCCTTGGTGAAGCTGAGCAGAAGAGATTGGCGGACTATCTGGACAAGCAAACGCCTGCTTTTCAATGGATTGTGTCCTCCAGGGAGGATATTCTGGAGCGGACCGAGAGCGGCGGATTCAGCGCGGAGCTGTATTACAGGCTGGCGGAAGTCACGCTGCCGCTGCCTTCGCTGAGGGAACGCAAGGAGGATATTGAAGGCCTCTCTCTGCTGTACATCAACGAATATAACGCCAAGTACGGCAAGCAGGTGGTCGGGCTCAGAGATGAAGCGAGAGAGGAGCTCGAACGGTTTGAATGGCGCGGCAATATTCATCAGCTGCGGCAGGTGATCGAAGAAGCCGTGCTGCTTGCCAAAGGCTTGTACATTGAGCAGGGGGAAATCAGCGAGGTGTTGTCCACCAGACGGATGCGGACCGAATTCGGGAAACCGGACTTTGATCTCAGCGGAACGCTGGAGGAAATTGAGCAGCGGATTATCCAGCAGGTGTTGCTGGAGGAAGGCATGAATCAGGTGAAAACCGCCGAACGCCTGGGCATCAGCCGGACCACGCTGTGGAGGAAAATAAAGTAACTAGCTAAACATGACAACATGTTTCATAATGAAACATGTTGTTTTTAATTTGAACATTTTTTCAAAATGTGTTGTTAAATTGAACAGGCAGGACTATAATCACATTTGAAAGCGCTTGTACAAGAAAATAGTTCAATTCTGAAACAGGAACACTCGAATATAGGAGGCTTAACCATGGAATTCAAAGGCATTATTCCCGCCATGCTGACTCCTTTGACAAAAGAGCAGCAAGTGAATGAACAGGTTGCCCGCCAGCTCACGCGGCGGATGATCGATGCAGGTGTTAACGGTGTGTTTGCCCTCGGAACGAACGGGGAGTTTCATCTGTTGGATGAACAGGAGAAACTGAAGCTGGCTCAAATCGTCGTGGATGAGGTGAACGGCACGGTTCCCGTCATCATGGGCAGCGGAGGGAACGCAACTGCGGACGTCATTGGACTATCGAAGAAAATGGAAGAGCTTGGCGCAGATGCCTTGTCGGTCATTACCCCGTTTTTTATCGCTCCTTCACAGGAGGAGTTGTACGTCCATTTTGCCAAAATCGCCGAATCCACTGCGCTGCCGGTACTCCTGTACAACATTCCTTCACGCACAGGCGTTCATTTGGAAGCGGATACGGTGGCGCGGCTGGCCAAAATCCCCAACATTGTCGCCATTAAAGACAGCAGCGGCAAGTTTGAGAACATTCAGCAGTATATTCAGGCCACGCAAGACGAAGATTTTTCCGTGCTGGCAGGCACCGATTCTCTGATTCTGCAGACGTTAAACGCCGGAGGCAGCGGAGCGGTGGCGGCTACGGCCAACATGCTGCCTGAGGTCGTCGTGTCCATTTACCAGAACTGGCTCAAGGGGGATCTCGAAGCAGCGCAGAAGGCCCAGGACCTGCTGAATCCGCTGCGCGATACGTTCAAATACGGCACCTTGCCGTCCGTACTGAAGAAAGCGGTGGAATTGTCCGGCATTCCTGTCGGTCCGCCGAAGCTGCCGGTCAGCGAGCTGTCCGGCGAGGCCCTTGTGATTGTACAGGAGATGGTCAGCAGCTACAAGCTGAGATAAACATTAGAGACAGATCATGGGAAGGAGAGTTAACGATGCAGGTATTGTATCAGTTTCAGACAGCAGCCAAAATCATCGCCGGCAGAGATTGCCTTCACACTTTAGGCGAGCATTTGGACTCCGTGGCTGCCGGTATCCGCAGCGCTTTGGTTGTGACGCAGCCGTTTATCCAAAGCTCCGGTATTCTGGACGGTCTGCTAAATCAGCTCACGGAGAAGGGAATTCAGGCACAGGTGACGCTGGATGTTTTGCCGGAGCCAACGCTGGAAAATATTGAAGAGGTATATCAAAAAACATTGGGCGCAGCGGGTGCGAGTTGTGATGTCATTATCGGCATTGGCGGCGGCAGCGTGCTGGACGCGGCCAAAATATTGTCCGTGCTGCCGGCCAACGGCGGCTCGATCCGCGGCTTCCTGGGCACGAACCTGATCAAACGGGCAGGCATTCCAACGGTGCTCATCCCTACGACCTCGGGAACCGGCGCCGAGGTGACACCCAATGCGATTGTGACGATTCCGGAGGAAGAGTTGAAGATCGGGGTGGTCAGCCCCTATCTGCTGCCGCAGCTTGTCATCCTTGATCCGATGGTGACGCTTGGTCTGCCGCAGGCGGTAACCGCCGCCACCGGGATGGACGCCTTTACTCATTCGCTTGAATCCTTGATTTCCAACAAGGCGAATCCGCTCAGCGATATGTTTGCACTGGAGTCGATCCGCCTTATCGCCTCTAACATTCTTGAGGCATATCATCACGGTTCGTCCATCGAGGCAAGAGAGAACATGCTGCTTGGCTCGATGTACGGCGGCATGGCGCTGACCAGCGCCGGAACGGCTGCGGTGCATGCTCTGGCCTATCCGCTTGGCGGCAAATTCAAGATTGCCCACGGGGTGGCGAATTCCATGCTGCTGCCGCATGTGATGGAATTCAACATGGACGCGGCGGCTCCCCGCCTGGCGCTCGCCGGGGCGGCGATGGGCCTGGATGTGCACGGGCTGTCCGAACAGCAAGCCGCGGAGGCCGTCATCCGGCGCATTGCCGAATGGACGCAGGAGCTGAACATCCCGCAAAATCTGCAGCAGTACGGCGTATCCGAGGAAGATGTCGAGGAGTTGTCCCTCTCCGCCGCGAAGGTTACCCGGCTGCTGAACAACAATCCGAAGCCGGTCAGCGTGGAAGACATGAAAGTGATCTACCGCAAGCTGCTTCCGCAAAGCTCCTGAGGGTGGCGGCATGAGGATAGCAGTCATTGCCGACGACCTGACAGGCGCCAGTGATTGCGGGGGACAGCTCGTCCATTACGGCCTGCGGGTGTCGGTCGTCCTGGGGCGGCGGGAGCCAAATCCGCTTCCGAACGAAGCGGTGATCCTGAATACGGACAGCAGGTCCCTGTCCAGGGAAGAAGCCTACCGGACGGTTCAGGAAGCATGCCGGCAAATCCGCAATGAGCCCTTTGACGTGCTGTACAAAAAAATGGATTCCACCATGCGCGGGAACGTGGGGCAGGAGATCAACGCGGTATATGACGTGTTTGCGCCGGATTTTGTCATCATTGCTCCCGCTTATATCGGGAATGGACGGCAGGTGATCGACGGGATTCATTATGTGAACGGCATGAAGCTGCATGAAACGGAAGCTGCTCATGATCCCAAGACGCCGGTGCAGGAATCGCGCCTGGTCAAGCTGATCGGCGATCAGGCGCAGCGGAAGGTGGGACATCTGTCCAGAGCCGATCTGGAGCAGGGAACGGAGCATATCGCGGCCCGGATGGCTGCGTTCAAGGAACAGCGGATTGCTTATATCGTCGCGGATTCCGCAACGGAAGCCCACATGGAGGCGATCGTGCAGCATATCGCGCCGCTATCCTATTCGGTCATTTGGGCCGGCTCATCCGGGCTGATCCGGCATCTGCCCCAGGCCTACGGCTTGTCCCGCGTGCATACCGAGGAGGCCCTGCCGAGATCGGAAAAGCCTGTCCTGCTGGTGGTCGGCAGCGTAAGCCCGGCCGGCCGCAGACAGCTGGAGCGGGTGCTGCAGGTGACCGGGGTGACGGGCATCGAAATGGACGCAGTTCGGGTGATCAGCGGCGAAGCGGCTATGGAGGCCGAACTGGAGAGGCTGCGGCGGCTGGCGGATGATGCCTTGGGGAAAAACAGGCATGTGGTGTTATTTTCGTCGGATAAAGTGGAGGAAACAAGAAGGGCCGGGCAGCGGTTCGGCTATAACGCAGTGGAGATCAGCAACCGGATATCGCAGGCGCTGGGGCAATGCGCCGCCGAACTGGTGACTAGACACGGCCTGCAGCATCTGTTCCTGACCGGAGGAGACACAGCGCATCAGGTATTCCAAAGGTTGAACCTGCATGAATTCCGGCTGCTGGCGGAGGTGGAGAACGGCATACCGCTCGGTAAACTTTCCGGAGAACAAGATATTTTCGCAGTGACCAAGGCGGGCAACTTCGGCTCGGAAGCTGTAATGGAGAAAGCGGTGCTGAAACTGCAAGGAGGGGTATTATGAAACCAATTATCGGGATTACGATGGGCGACGCGGCGGGCGTCGGACCGGAGATTATCGTGAAGGCGTTAGGACATCGGGAAGTGTATGAGCAGTGCCGGCCGGTTGTGCTTGGGGACGCCAAGATCATGAACAGGGCCTTGAGCGTGACGGGCTCCGATCTGGTGCTGGGCTCCGTGCATTCCATTCAGGAATGCCGGTTCGAACCGGGAACGATCGATTGTCTGGATCAGAATCTGCTGCCGGAGGATCTGCCCTTCGGCCAGCTGTCGGCGGCTGCGGGAGATGCAGCGTTCCAGTTCCTGAAGCGGTCGGTCGAGCTGGCCAAAGCCGGGGAAATCCAGGCGATCTGTACAGCTCCGCTGAACAAAGAAGCCCTGCATATGGGCGGCCACCGCTATCCTGGGCATACGGAGATTTTGGCGGATTTGACCGGGACGGAAGACTATTCCATGATGCTGTCCTCGCCCAAGCTGAAGGTGATTCATCTAACGACACATCAGGGGCTGCTTGAAGCCATTCAGTCCATCACACCGGAACGGACTTATAAGGTGATCGCGTTGGCTGATGAAACGCTCAAGCGCGCCGGATACGCAAACCCGCGCATCGCCGTCTGCGGCATTAACCCGCATGCGGGCGAGAAGGGGTTGTTCGGCAACGGCGAAGAGGAAAAGCAGCTTGTACCGGGCGTCGAAAAAGCGCGGGCGGAAGGCATTCATGTGGAAGGCCCGCTGCCGGGAGATACGGTATTTTTCCGGGCCGTACGCGGCGATTTCGATATTGTGGTGGCCTGCTACCATGACCAGGGTCATATTCCGATCAAGGTGCTGGGCTTGGAGGAAGGCGTTAACATTACGGTGGGCCTGAAAGGCGGTGTGATCCGCACCTCGGTGGACCATGGGACAGCGTTCGATATTGCCGGGCAGAACCAGGCGGATGAAGCAAGCCTGCTGGCCGCCATCCGTTCCGCTGCCGAACTGGCGCCAAAGCGTGTATAGACTAAGATAAAGGAGGCAAATCAGGATGAAAGTAGTTTCCACATCGCCGTCGTTCGGCAAATATTCGGATGAACCGTTCCGCTACCTGGAGCAGCATGGCCTTGAACTGGTTCATCTGCCTGCTGATATCGGGGAGGAGGATTTTATCAGGAAGGCTCAGGGTGCAGCCGCGGCTATCGTTGCTTTTAATACGATTAACGGACATGTGCTTGAGCGGATTCCCAGCCTGAAAATTGTGTGTAAACACGGCGTAGGCGTCGATAACATCGATCTGGAAGCGGCCAAGGAACGCCAGGTTTGGGTGACCAACGTTCCGAACGCGAATAAACATGCAGTTGCGGATTTTGCTTTCGGGCTGATGCTGGCGCTTGCCAGGCAGATTCCGGCGGCTGACCAGGGCACCAAGGCAGGCGAGTGGCCGAAAATTTTCGGTACGGACGTTTACGGCAAGACGCTGGGCATCATCGGACTGGGCAGCATCGGGAAAGAGGTGGCGCGCAGGGCGGGCGGATTCGATATGAGCCTGCTTGCTTATGATCCGTACCCTGACCATAAATTTGCGGAGCAGTGGAAGGTGCGTCTGGTCGGGCTGGACGAGCTGCTAAGAGAAAGCGACTTCATTACGCTGCATATGCCGCTGATCGAACAGACACGAAATTTAATTGGAGCGGACCAATTCTCTATGATGAAAGAAAGCGCCTTCCTGGTAAACGCATCCAGAGGCGGCATCGTCAATGAGGAGGGGCTGTATCAGGCTTTGAAGGAGAAAAGGATCGCAGGCGCCGCGCTGGACGTATTCGAGGAGGAACCGCTGACCGGGCACCCGCTGTTCGCGCTGCCAAACTTTATCGCCGCACCGCATATCGCAGGGTATACGGATGGCGCGGTGAACACGCTTGGCATGACCTGTGTCCGCAATATTGTAGACGTCATTGTCCATGGGAAGGCACCGCAGCACGTGGTGAACGGGCTGTAATTATTTGAACAGGGAGGTTAGACAACATGCAAGCTAATGAACCGACAACCGCCACAGAAGCAAAACCTGTCCGCAAAAAGTCCAAAGTCCGCTGGGTTATCGCCTTTCTGATGTGGGCGGCGATTGCCATTAACTATATTGACCGCACGGTGCTTTCGGCTGCCGCTCCATTTTTGACGGATGAATTCTCGTTAAGCGAAGCGCAAATGGGCATTATCCTGTCCGGCTTCTTCTGGTCCTATGCGCTGCTGCAAATTCCGGCCGGCTGGTTTGCCGACCGTTTCGGCCAAAAGAAGACGCTTGGCTTCGCCGTCATCTGGTGGTCGCTGGCGACGGCGGTGACCGGACTTGCCACCGGCTTCAAGTCACTGCTCGGCTTCCGGGTCGCCTTGGGCGTCGGGGAAGCGGCGGCTTATCCGAGCAATGCGGGAATCGCGTCCAAATGGTTCCCGGACAAGGAAAGAGCGACCGTTTCCGGTATTTTTGACAGCGGTTCCAAGTTTGGCGGGGCCATTGCCATGCCGCTGATCGTCTGGCTGATCGCCATGTACGGCTGGAAAATGACCTTTGTCATTATCGGGGTGCTCGGCGTCATATGGGGCATCATCTGGCTCCTTTATTTCAAGGAAACCCCGGAGGAGCATAAGGGAGTTAATGAAGCGGAGCTACAGCACATCCGCGAGGGCCAGACCAAAAAAGAGGGCGCTGACAGCAAGCAGCCGATGAAATGGTACCATTTGCTGAAGCACAGAAATATTTGGGCCATGTGTATCGGGTTCTTCATGATCAACTACAACTCCTATTTCTTCATTACATGGCTTCCTACGTATCTGGTCAAGGAACGGGGCATGAATCTAATCGAAATGGGGTTCGTAGCCTCACTGCCGCTGCTGTGTGCGATGGTTGTAGAGGTGGCCGCAGGCTGGTTATCCGACCGGATTTACGCGAGCGGAAAGCTATCCTTGACCGCAACACGCAAGCTCTTTCTGGTTATTGGTCTCCTAATGGCCGCCTGTATCGGTTTTGCTGCTTTTGCCGAGTCTGCCGTTCTCGCCGTGGTGCTGCTATGTATTGCCAAATCCGGCACAACGGTAGCTGCATCCCAGGTATGGGCGCTTCCGGGCGACGTGGCACCGAAAAACATGACCTCCGTTGTAGCGGGGATGCAAAACTCTGTCTCCAACATGGGCGGTGTCGTTGGTCCGATCATTACCGGTTTCATCGTAGCCAGCACAGGCTCGTTCGTACCGGCGCTGATTTTCTCCGCGCTGCTAATCGTAATTGCGATTGTGAACTATCTGTTCCTGATGAAAAAGGTAGAGCCGATTCAAGTGAAAAACGCCTAACTTTGAAAACTGACTAAGCTGAAAGCGCAGAAGGGGCAGCCCGCTGCGCTTTTCTTGTTCGCAGGCCCGGATGGGAGCCAGCGATGCAGGGTCCGCCGCAATCGTCCTAAATCGATTCACGGATCTTGCCGGGCCCGTGCGAAGCGGCGGCGTCGCGGTATTGCCCCGGCGTCATGCCCTCCACCTTACGGAAAGAACGGATAAAGTTCTGTGAGTTGTTGTACCGGAGCTTCGCCGCGATATCCTTGACCGGCATATCCGTTTCCCTCAACCATTTCTTGGCCATTTGGAACCGGTACATCGTGAGATATTCACTGAAAGAGTACTGCGTTTCCTTACGGAAAATGCTGCTGATATAGTTCGCATTGTAGTGCAGGCGCGAGGCGCATTCCTCCAGGGTCAGGTCGGTGTCGTAATGATGCTGGATCAAATCGATGATTTTCTCCGATATATTGTGATACTGCGCGTTTTGCCTGCTGTTGAAAATTTTGATCATCGGCAGGATGACCGTGGTCCAGAACCAGTCCTCGATTTCGGCTTTGGTGTGCAGGTCGAGCATCTCCTCAAACAACGAGCTGTTGGCGTGATGGATCTGCTGCAGTGAAATCCCCGATTCCTGCATCATGATCAGCAAATTGTTCAGCAGGCGGGTCAGCGGAATTTGATACTCTTGCGGCGAGAGCTCCTGGGCGAACAAGGACTTAAAAAGCAGGCCGGTAAGTTCCTTCGCTCTGCCCGGTTCGGCCAGCTTGATCGCGTCCATCAGGTCGTTTTCTTTATGGGTCGGGTAGTTCAAGTTCAATACATGCTTGCCGGAGTTGATGTTCTCGTATTGGACAATCACTCCGGTGCCCAGTTTTATCCGGTATTTCAGCGCTTCGATCCCTTCCCGGTAGGCGATGGATATTTTGTGAATGGATTGGAAAGGCAAGCTCATACCGATGCTGACCTGCAGTTTCAGATATTGGCCGATTTCGTGCTGCAGTTTTTCGGTTAAAGCATAAACGGTTTGATGAAAGGTTTCGGCATTTCCGTCCGCGCTTCCGATCAAAGTCACGATGGTCTGGTCCATAATGACCGGGGCAAACCTGTTGTTGGGATCCGCCAGCTCCTCGATCATATTCTGCGCGGCGAACAGCAGCAGATTGAGATCTTTTTTCTCATAAGCCGAATCGTCCGCAAAATCGAGCGCCAGCGCGATGACCGCCATCGTTTGCCATTCCTCGATTTGATCTTTGTAGCCGTGCTGTTCGAGTTTCTCCAGAAGTTCGCGCTTTTTGTATTTTCCCTGGAAGGCCTGGATCAAGGAAAAGGTGCGAACCTGTCTAATGTGCTGGCTGATCTCCGTTTCGAGCCGGGATTTCGACTGGAACAATTGGTGGAGCTCTTCGCCGATCATTTCAAATTCGTTGGCCCGCCTCCGGCGGACATCGGTTTTTCGCCGGCCCATCTGGTTGAGGAGGCGTTCAATCGGCGAATACATCCGGCGTGAACCGAACCAAGCCAGCAAGATGGACAGGATGAGCATAAGCAAGCAGACGTAAAAGGTATACAGCCCGATTTTGCCCGCTTCCTTGGTCAGGCTTCCGATCGAAGTCACCGACAGGTACACCCAGCCGTTCAATTGGGAGCGCAAATAGGTGACGGAAAAATCTTTTTTGCCGATCAACGTTTGAAATTGCCCGGAGGGCTTAGCCTCGTCCGCAATCAGGGACACATCCGCAAATCCGGTCTCTTCGAGCGGCCTGCCGATGAACGACGGATCGGGATGGATCAGAATCCGATCGTGTTCGTCGACGACAATGATGCTGCCTTGCGAATTTACGTCCGTCGCAATGACGTCCTGCAGGCTGCAAGCGGGAATATTCGCCAGGGCCAGCCCGTATTTATGCAGCTTGGAGACCGGCAGCTTCTTGATCAGGCTGATGCTGTAATTGCATGGTGCGGAATTGGTGTTTTCCTCGCTGTAAAACCACGCGGACGGGGTTAAAATCCACGAGGTATTGTCGGGCGTATCCATCAGCCGTTCGAGCCGTTCGTGATCCTTATATTCGTCCAGCCGGTAAAGGCCCGAATTTTTCACCATCCAGTTCTGCTGCATGTTGATCAAAACGACGTCTTCCAGCTTCGTATCGAAGGATTGCATGTTGCGGATTTCATTGCGCAAGTCGTTGTATAATTTGAAATCGCTTTCACTTAGCGGGTTGTTAAGAGCCCTTTTAAGCACGGTCGAGTTGACCACCTGATTTAAAGTTTGATTGACAGTCGTCAATTTACGTTCTACATTTGAGTTAATTTGCGAAATCAGTTCAATTTTGCTTTGGTTGACATTTTTTTGGATTTCCCGGGTCGAAGTCAAATAGGAAAAGGTACCGATGAACAACACGGGAAGCGTGCTAACGACGATCGTAAAAATCATTAATTTGCTCAAAAAGCTTAACGGTTTCACCAATATCAGCACCTGACCTTATGTGATGAATTGCGGCTATATCAAGTGTAAAGTGTTTTACAGATAATTACAATAATCATCTCGTTAGGCAATAATCATTTTGTTTCATTCTTCGAATTTTTAGGGAGGAATAATCAAATGTTCAGAAAAAAACGCGGATTAAAAAGCATGTTTTGCGCGTTTGCCATTTGTCTGATCGCCGTTTCTCTGCTTGGCGGCTGCATGAACCGGGACGCGAAACGCGCGGCGGCCGGCGAAGATCGTACTTTTATTTCGATTTTGGTACCGCTTCATTTTCCTCAGCCGCCCTCTAAAGATGTCGTGGCGGAAATCGAGCGGCTGACGGGGGTGCATCTTGACCTTCGCTGGGTGCCGGAGGGCGTCTATACCGACAAGATGATGACCGGGCTGACGACCAATTCCTTGGCCAAAGTCAGCTTCGTGAAATTTTCCGATTACAATCTGGTCAAAAATGCGATTCGTTCGGACGTTTTCTGGGAAATCGGGCCGTTTTTGAAGGAGTTTCCGAACCTCGGCAAGCTTGACCGGAAGATTTTGGATCAGACTGCGGTGGACGGAAAAATATACGGACTATATACCGAGCGCCCCTCCTCGCGACAAGGGGTTATTCTGCGCAAGGACTGGCTTGACCATCTCGGTTTAAAAGCGCCGCAGACGCTCGAAGACCTGTATGAGGTGATGAAGCAATTTACATATAACGATCCGGACGGGAACGGGAAACAGGACACGCTGGGCGTCGTGGACCGCAATGATCTTGTGTACGGCATTTTCAAGACGTTAAGCTCTTATTTCGGGACGCCGAACAATTGGAAAATTGAGGATGGCCATGTCATCCCGGAATTTATGACGGACGAGTACATGGATACGATGAATTTTATGAAAAAGCTGTACGACGAGAAGCTGATCAATCAGGATTTTCCGCTTACGAGCAAAGAGATTCAACGCGACAAGTTCATTCGCGGCGAGGCGGGCGTATTTATCGGGAGCATGACCGACGTTCAGCGGCTGTCCATTGAAGCGCGGGCGATCAATCCGGACGCCGAATTTACGCTGGTCAACCGGATCAAAGGCCCGTACGGATACAAGGTCTGGTCGATTCCGAACTACAACGGGCTTTATTTGTTTTCCAAAAAGGCGATCCCTACGGAGGAAGAGCTGCGGGAGGTGCTTGGCTTTTTTGACCGGACCATGGACAAGGATGTCGCCAATATAATGATGTACGGATTTGAGGGGAGACATTATTATACGGAAAACGGGAAAGTGGTCCTTCCGGAAGAGACTTCGCAGCTTCGGGTGTACGAGGTGAACCCACTGTATTCGCTGCTCATTGCCGACATCAGCAACAAAAATATTATGGAGGTCGCCAAAAAAGAACAGCTGACCTATATTGCGGATCAGCTCAGTAAGGACAATGAATCGTTTCTGGCCCTTGACCCGACGGTTCAGCTCAATTCACCGACCTTTGATGAGAAAAACGCCGAGCTTTCCGCGATCATCGCGGATGCCACATACAATTACATCCTTGGCCACATCGATGCCGAAGGCTTCAAGCAGGAAATCGAACGCTGGCAACTTAGCGGCGGCGAAACGATTATCCGGGAATTCGAGGCTTCACTTGCAGAACAAAAGAGCGATATAAGATTGTTCAAAACAAGGCTATAGAATGACATGAAACATGATTTTGCTTTGGGAGGTACACAATGTGCGAAGAGAGACTGGATCGAATCGAGGATATGCTAACTCGACTGATCGGGATGGTTGGCAGGTCAATATCCACTGCTCCGGACGCTTTGCACGATTATCCCGTTTGATCCGGAAGCAAAAAGGAAGATAAATCAGGAGAAGAAAATAGGTTTGGGAGCAGCAGACATGCTCGAGATCGTTAGACAGTTTGTGAGAAAGAGGTTTGGAGAAGTGAAGCAGACCTCACGGGAGGAATGGGGCAAGACACCGGGAAAAATGAAAGGACCGTGATTAGCCCCCAACCTCTCCCCCTGAACAAGAGGGATAATCGTGAAAAGCAGCAGGCAGGGGTACCAAGACACAAACCTTGGTTTTGATTTAGCAAGGACCTTAGCTTCCGCTTGCCGGCGGAACTTAAGGTCCTTGTTGCTTCGTTTCACGGATGCCGTGCATGCATTTTCCATATCCAATCTAGCCACGGGCCTGAAGTCTGCTGCGTATGAGCTCTCTGTTTTCCCAAAGCTGTCTTCTGAGATTGGCTTTGGAGCCTTCCAGCAAAAAATGAGGGATGCCGTTGGCTTTGGCGATTTCCACACCGGCCCAGGTTGCTTCGTGTGAGGTCGCTGTAATCAATTTAAACAGGGCGTGGGATTTGCGCAGTTCCGCAAAGATTCGCTCCGGATGTTCTCCGTTTTCATGGACGAATTCCGCCCCGGTTTGTTTGACCACGGATTCAAACCATTTGGCTTGTCCTCCAATGACGGCGATTTTGCACCCCTGCAGGAACGGTTCACTTTCCGCGGCGCTTTTTTTCTTTTTCTCCGTATTCCGCTTTCCGGTTATGGCTTGTCCGCGTTCGCGGTTCATCTCGTCCCGGTTCCGGAACACTTTTGAAAGTCTGGCGCAGGTTCCGTCCGCGGCCACATTAAACAGGCAAGGATCGCCGTCAAAGGGGCGCTGGACCTCCAAATCTTTTTCATGTACGGGAAAACGGTTTTGCGGGTTTTGGATATCTACGCAGTAGTAGGCATGGTGTTCACCCAGTTCCACATATCCCCAATATTGCTCGATGGGCGCATGCGTGTCGTCCCCTTGAAACAGCACGGTGATATGCTGAAAGACGGAGCCGTCCGGCCTCTTTTGCGGTTCGCACTCAACCTCGGCCTCATGCTCCAACCCGACGGCGTTAACCACGGATTCCGTAACCGTAAAGGAATCACCGTCTTCCAACTGGATATAACCGCCGTGTTCTTTGCGATAAAAGATCCCGGTCTTCTTGTTTGAGACCGTCGTCCGGTCCTGGACAATATCCTGCGCCGGGGCGGGCGGCTTCAAGCTGCTGGCCGCTTCCGCCTTGTAATCGGGTTCCTCCGGGTGAACGTGAAACTGTTCTTCAAGCCGATTGATGAGATCAAGCTTCAAGGAAATCTTTTTGCGGATGCGTATTTGTTCCGGCCCGGTCAGCGTGCCGCGGCGCTTTAGTGTTTCCATAAGCAGGAAGGCTTCCTCATGAAAATGCCGAACCAGCCGATCCCCACAGGCCGCGGGACTTTCCGCCAAACTGAGCCGCCTTTGCAACGCGTCTTGTTCTTTCCGGACGTTCTGCAGCGCCAGAGCGGCGTTTTTTTCGCTCTCGCGGGCCGCCTGTTGCCATTTTCTTGTTTCTTGCCGCTGCTTCTTTACATCATGCTCCAATTGGGAGTTTCTCTTCCGTTCGAACTCGTGACGCTGCCGAAGGCCGGCAAGCTCTTGTTCCAGTTCCGCTTTTGCCGCTTGAAGGGCGTTATTTTGGGCCAGCACACGCTGCAGATTTTCTTCCAGTGTCCGCAGTTCCTGCTTCAGTTTGGCGATGGTCCGTTCGGCTTGAATGCGGAGACCGCGTTCATGGTCGATTCTTTGCTTCTCTTCTTTGGCCAGCTCTTTCTTGTCCCGGGAAGGGGCCGGGGCAGGAGCAAGGGCCAGGGCGGATGGCAATTCTTGCTCCAGCTCCGCGATCCTTTTGGCGATAGCCGCCGATTCTTCGGGAAAAAAACGCAAAGCCCAATAGTAATGCCACGGCCCGTATTGCTCCCTTTTTTCTTGTTCCAATGCCAAAAACGATTCATCGGAAGCCGTATCATCCTCATAAAGGTCGCTTACGGACAATAGGATGTGCTGCAGTATTTTTAACTTTTCGTGGCGCTTCCCCGATTTCGCGCGAATGATATGGATGAGTCCTTCAATAGGGTAAGGTTTGTTCGTGGAACTCTTTCCTTTAATATTTAGCGATGATAGTAATCGCCGTTTCCGGGCATCGCTCATCTCGTGGAGGATACCGGAAAATTCCCGGATCGGAAGAGGGGCAGCCAATAATTTGACTATCGCGCCGCTAAACGGTTTGAATTCGGCCGCATCCATGCCGTTAAACGTTTTTCGTAACATTTCAACTCGCATATATTACCTCCTTTTTATTAGCGAAAGATTCACATCTATAGTACTTTATAGCTCCGGGGCTATACTAAAGTGATTGCTTATATTGTACATTATACTGTAATTTTTTTCATAATTTGATTTAAAAATATATTCCCATCATTCATCACCACGATAATCATTATTTCAGATATGCCCGTCGCGGCGGCCGTTATGAGGAAATGATTGTTTCCGGAATGCTCCGGCGGAATGTACTGTGAAGTTGTAACCAATACAATTCATTTGGAGGTCAAAACGGTATGAAGAAAAAGTCTTTCACCCTCTTGTTGACCGCACTTTTATCGCTAAGCGTCATGCTGGCCGGTTGTGGAAGCGGTAACAATGGAGGCGGCGCAGCCGCGACAGAACCCGGTTCGTCCACCGCGGCGAACGGAGAGAACCAATCCGCAGGGTCGGACAAACCGACGGAAATCACGATCATGCTTCCATTGAATACGTCCGAGACTCCCCCGGACACGATCAAAACCGAACTGGAGAAACTGACGAACACGAAGCTGACGTATCAGTTTTTCCCGGCCGACACTTACGAGGAAAAGCTGAATACCGCATTTGCAACAGGCTCTTTACCGCAGGTGACCTACCTCAAAAACCAGACTACGTTTATTCAAATGAAAGAGGCGATCAAGGACGGGCAGTTTTGGGAAATCGGCCCTTATATGAGCGAATTCCCGAATCTGAACAAATTGAAGCCGGAAATTCTGAACAACACGAAAGTGGACGGCAAGCTGTATTCGCTTTACATCGGCAGACCGCTTGCCCGCCAAGGCATCATTTACCGCAAGGACTGGGCGGACAAATTGGGGCTTAACGCGCCGGCCAATGTGGATGAATTGTTCGAAATGGCGAAGGCGTTCACCGAACAAGACCCGGACGGCAACGGCCAAAAGGATACGACGGGGATTGTCGACCGGAACGAATTGGTTTACGGAGCCTTTAAAACGGTATCCTCCTGGTTCGGCACGCCGAACAACTGGGGCGAAAAGGACGGCCAGCTCCAGCCGGAGTTTATGTTCCCGCAGTATATCGATACGATGGACTTTTTCAAAAAGCTTCGTGACAACGGTTACATCAACCAGGACTTTGCGGCCACGAGCAAAACCGATGCCGTCAATATGTTCACCAGCGGCAAGGCCGGACTTTATATCGGCGGGTCCATGCAGGATATCGATTCGATCCACAAGGATTTGATCAAAAACGTTCCGGATGCCGTGCTGGACACGCACAGTATGGTTGCCGGACCGGACGGAAAATTCGCCCAATGGATGATTCCGGGTTATAACAATATTGTCTTGTTCCCGAAATCGGCAGTAAAAAATGAGGAAGAGCTTAAGAAGATTCTGGCGTTCTTTGACAAGATGATGACGCCTGAAGTGGCCAATTTGATGTATTGGGGCATCGAAGGCACGCATTATACGGTAGTGGAAGGAAAAGCGCAAGCCGCGGAAAACAAGGAATTGATCGAACGTGAAGTGAAGCCGTTCAAGGACAGCGTCATCGGCGAGTTTGAAACGAACGGCATGTACGAAAGCTACAATACGCTGCCGGGGCGGATTCATGCCGAGGAATTGATCAAGGAAAATGTGAAGGTAGGCGTGCCTGACCCGACGGCGGCTCTCGACTCGCAAACCTATACGAATAAGGGAGTAGAGCTTCAGCAAATCATTACGGACGCCACGTATCAATATATCTATGGTCAAATCGACAAGGCCGGTTTTGAAAAAGCGGTGGAACAATGGAAGAGCCGCGGCGGATCGAAAATCATCGAGGAGTATAACGCATCCAAATAAAACGTAGGCCGAACAGGCTATGAGGCTGATGCTTCAATATATAGGATGAAACATCCATTTCAAAAGTTCATCCTATATAGCCTGTTCATGAATTAAGAAGCAGAGAGGAAGAGACGCATGCAGGAAGCGACCGCTCCGTCCACTGCCACTCCCAAGGTCCAGCCTGGCAGCCGCCGCAAGACCGGCGAGCTCAGAAAGCGGCTGTGGAGAAACAAATGGCTGTATGTCATGCTGCTGCCGGGAGTGCTTTATTTTATCATTTTCAAATATTTGCCGATGTACGGGCTGATCATTTCTTTCCAGAATTACAAGCCTTATAACGGAATTATGGGCAGCGAATGGGTTGGTATGGAGCATTTCAAACGATTGTTTACCGAACCGGACTTCGCGAACATTTTGATGAACACGATCGTTTTGTTTGCCCTCAACCTGTTCATTTATTTTCCGGTGCCGATTATCTTGGCGTTAATGCTGAACGAGCTGCGGGGCAATTTTTTCAAACGGCTGTTTCAGACGCTCGTCTATTTGCCGCACTTCATGTCCTGGGTCATCATCGTTTCGATTACTTATGTCATGGTGACGATGGACGGCGGCATTATCAACGAACTGCTGGTTTATTTCGGATTTGAAAAAATCAATTTTTTGCTGAATCCCGGCTGGTTCAGGCCGATGTATATCCTCCAGGTCATTTGGAGGGAAGCGGGTTGGGGTACGATTATCTACCTGGCGGCCATTGCGGCCATCGATCCGGGACTGTATGAAGCGGCGCGGATCGATGGAGCCGGCAGAATGCGGCAGGTATGGCATATTACGCTTCCGGCGATCCGGGGCGTCATCATCACGCTGTTTATTCTGAAAATCGGCCATGTGCTTGACCTCGGGTTTGAGCACGTCTACCTGCTATTGAACTCGATGAACCGGCAGGTTGCGGAAATCATCGACACTTACGTATACACCGCCGGTTTGCGGCAGGGGCAGTATAGTTACAGTACGGCGATCGGGTTCTTTAAATCCGTGATCGGCCTGATCATGGTCGTGCTGGTTAACAAAGTAGCCAAAAAAATCGGGGAGGAAGGCGTCTACTAGAACGTGTTCAAGAAGTTAGGTTTATGGCTTCCTGAACCATCGTTTCAATATAGATGTGGAGGAGTTCATATGGTAGAAGACAGATCCATAAGCGGCAGAATATACGCTGCCATTAATTTTACGCTGCTGGCCATCGTTGCGCTCATTACGGTGCTTCCCTTCATCCATGTCGTGGCCGGTTCGTTTACGACCAACGCGGAGCTGGCAGCCAATAAATTTGTGCTGATCCCGAAGGTGTGGAGTTTGGAAGCTTACAAATTTATTTTTTCGACGAATACAATTTTCAGGGCGATGGGCGTTTCGGTTGGCGTTACTTTGATCGGTACGCTGTTCAGCATGCTGCTGACGGCGCTGATGGCTTACGCGCTGGCCCGCAAAGATCTCGACGGCCGTAAAACGCTCAATTTCCTCGTCGTCTTTACGATGTTGTTTAACGGCGGCTTGATCCCTACGTTTCTGGTCGTCAAGGAGCTCGGGATGATCGATACGTATGCCTCGCTCGTCGTACCGTCGGCGATCAGCGCTTTTAATATGATCATTCTTAAAAACTTCTTTCAGAACATTCCGGAAGGCCTGGAGGAATCCGCGCGGATCGACGGCTGCAGCGACTTCGGCATCCTGTTCAAAATCGTACTGCCGCTTTCGATGCCCGCAATCGCGACGATTTCCCTGTTTTATGCGGTGACGTACTGGAATACGTACATGTCGGCAATTTTGTACCTGAACGACAGCGTGAAATGGCCGATTCAGGTGCTGCTCCGGCAAATCGTCGTGCTGGCGAGCGGGCTGGATCACAGTTCCACCCTGGACGGTACGGTGCCGCCGCCGGATCAGACGATCAAGATGGCGGTCATCGTGGTCGCCACGGTGCCGATTCTGCTTGTGTATCCGTTTTTGCAGAAGCATTTCGCCAAAGGGGCCATGCTCGGCTCGATCAAAGGCTAAGAGGCCGCGTTATTCCGTGTACAGCGTGACATGGTGCGTTTTTTAACCCGCAAAACGATTCTAACGGTTGCCACAACCGCTATTTGTTCCAAAAACGTTGATTTCAAATTGTAACGGTTGCCATGGCGCTTATTTCACTGAAAACCGGTTGTGTTTGCCTGAACTAAGGAAATTAACGACGCTCGCAACCGTTAGAATTTAGCAAAGGCCTTTTTTCGTAAAATAGCCGCTGCTGCAACCGTTAAATTTACGGCGAGCGATAGTAACGGCTTGAAAACCTGAACTTTTGCGGAAAATCGGGAAAGTATGATTTTGAAGTGAAAGGAGCTTGGAAATGACAGTTCGTTGTCCGGACACACCGATCGAGTGGGCGAGGAAGGCCTGCGATTCGCTGATGGACGCTTACGCCGCCGGCAGCCTGCCGCCCGCGCACCGCTGGCATTACCATCAAGGCGTTTTCCTGTGCGGGATGGAGCTGCTTTGGGAAGCCGTTCAGGATGAGCGCTACATCTCGTATATTCAGGAGTATGTGGATGATCTGGTGGATGAGCGGGGCAATTTTTATTTTGCCAGGGATGAGCTGGACGCCGTGCAGGCGGGGCTGCTGCTGTTCAGGTTGTATGAACGGACCGGAGCGGCGAAATACCGGATCGCGGCGGATAAGCTGCGAAACCTGCTGCTGACTTTGAACAGAACGTCCGAAGGCGGTTATTGGCATAAGGATAAATATCCTTATCAAATGTGGCTTGACGGGCTTTATATGGCGGGGGTGTTCTCGCTGAAATACGCGAATGCGTTCGGGGATACGGGGCTCAGGGCAGAGGTGCTGCATCAGGAGAGACTGATGCGCAAACATATGAAGGACGAGCGGACCGGGCTGTTGTATCATGCCTGGGATGAGAGCCGGCGGATGCCATGGGCGGACCCGCAAACCGGATGTTCTCCGGAATTTTGGAGCAGGTCGCTCGGATGGTACGGCCTGGCCCTGGCGCAATTTCTTGAGCTGCTGCCTGACGATGAGCCCGGGAGGGATGAACTCGTTAACGCTTTACAAGGGTTCGTAAATGCCCTGATCCGGTATCAGGACCGGGAGAGCGGGTTATGGTACCAGGTCGTCGACAAGGGGGAGCGGCCCGAAAACTGGCTGGAAACGTCGGGCTCCTGCCTCTTTGTCTACACGATCGCCAAAGCGGTGCAGCGGGGAATCGCCGATGAAGAGGCCTTGAGCGCCGCCAAGAAAGGGTATGAAGGGCTGACCCGTGCGGTGGAGTGGGATGATGCGGGCCGGCTGGTGCTGCCGGGCATCTGTATCGGCACTTCGGCCGGTGATTACGACAATTACGTAACGCGCCCGAAAGTGAACAATGATTTGCATGGCGTCGGCGCGTTTGTGATGGCTTGCGTCGAAATGGAATCATTATTGAACAGATCGGAGAATGTGTATGTATAATATCGCCGATTATGGGGCCGTCAGAGACAGCGGGGTTTTGGCAACCCGGGCGATCGAAGCCGCCATCGCGGCCGCGAGCGAAGCGGGGGGAGGCACGGTGGTGGTTCCGGCCGGCACGTTCCTGACCGGAGCCATCTTCATGAGAAGCAATATCGAGCTGCGGCTTAGTCCCGGCGCGGTGTTGTCCTTCAGTACGGACCCAAACGATTATCCGGCCGTGGAGTCCAGATGGGAAGGGGTAAAAAGAGAGGTCCACGCCTCCTGCATTTACGGAGAGGATCTCGAAAACGTGTCCGTGACCGGAAGCGGCTGTCTGAACGGAAACGGGGAGCCGTGGTGGGATAAGCACAGAAACCGCCCGGAGGAGCTTAAGTTTCCGCGTCCGAAGCTGATCAGCTTTGACCGCTGCCGGAGGGTAAGCATCAAGGATGTAACTTTGGTCAACTCGCCGAGTTGGACGGTCAACCCGATTTGCTGCCGCGATGTGACGATCGACAATGTGTCGATTCTGAACCCCGCGGACTCGCCGAATACGGACGGCATCAACCCGGAGTCGTGCACGAATGTCCGCATCGGCAACTGCAATATCGATGTAGGGGACGACTGTATCGCCATCAAGGCGGGAACCGAGGATACGAAAGAGCGGATTCCGTGCGAAAATATTACCATCGTGAACTGCACGATGGTGCACGGGCATGGCGGGGTCGTGCTGGGCAGCGAGATGAGCGGGAATATCCGCAATGTGACGATAGCAAATTGCGTCTTCAAGCAAACGGACCGCGGCATCCGCCTGAAATCCCGGCGCGGCCGCGGCGGCGTCGTCGAAGATATCCGGATCAGCAATATCGTGATGGAAGACGTGATCTGCCCGTTCATTATGAATCTGTATTATTTCTGCGGACCGCGCGGCAAGGATAAATATGTTTGGGATAAAAATCCGTATCCTGTGACGGAGGAAACGCCGAACTTCCGGCGCATTCATTTTTCCGGGATCACGGCGCGCCAGGTTCACGCTTCCGCCGGGTTTCTGTACGGTCTTGCGGAGCGGTATATCTCCGAAATCACGTTCGATAACATCGACATTTCCATGGCGGAGGACGCCATTCCCGGACGCCCGGCGATGATGGCCGGCATCAGCGATATGGCGCGGCGCGGGTTCTATTTGGGGAATGTGCGGGACGTGCGGTTCAGCCGGGTAACGATTGAAAACCATGAAGGCCCGGCCTTTTACATTGAAAACGGGGATGACGTGGAAATTACGGATTGCCGGTCGAAAAATACCGCCAAGCCGGAAAAACTGGTGGAGCAGGTGACGCTCTCGTCCTTTGAATCTATATAGGATGCACTAAAGAATGTGATGCAGGCAAGGGAGTAAAATGATTCCGCAGAAACTGAAAGCTTTCTGAAAGAAAGCTGCATCGGAAGTATAACTTGCGGTCGCCTTTGTGAGCGGACGGAATAATTTGACCGGGGGGGTTGGCAAACCATGCTGGTAGGAAAAGAATCGTTTTGCGATTACCGGACGATCGGGGAAGCGGTGGATGCGCTGGAGCGGGATGCCGCCATGCAGCCGGAAACCCTGTACATTTTGGCGGGACGATATGAAGAACAGGTGGTGATTTACCGCTCCCATCTTCGCATCGTCGGCATCGGGTACGTCGAAATCGCGATGAACCGGTATGCCAAGGAGCGGGATGAACACGGCGAGGAAATCGGGACGTTTGCCACGCCGACATTGTTTTTGGGCGGCAGCCATCTCGTTGTGGAGAATCTGACGATCTCGAACACGGCCGGGCAGGGCGAGCGGATAGGGCAGGCGGTGGCGGTGTATGCGCATTGCGACCAGGCAGTGTTCCGAAACTGTACGTTCAAAGGGCATCAGGATACGCTGTTCACGGGCCCGTTGCCCCCGGCGCCGCGGGAAAGGGCCGCGTTCGGCGGGATTCCGCTTAAGGAGCATCATGAGCATTACCGCCAGCACTATCAAAACTGCTATATCGAAGGGACGGTCGATTTCATCTTCGGCGGAGCGGCGGCGGTGTTCGAGGCTTGCGAAATCCGCAGCCTCGTTCATGAAGGCTGCGGCGTCGGCTATATAACGGCAGCGTCGACGCCGCAGGGGCAGCAGCACGGCTACGTCTTCCGCGATTGTTTTCTGACGGCGGAACCGGGCGTTCCTAAAGCTTCGGTATACTTGGGGCGCCCTTGGCGGGAGTATGCGCAAACCGTGTTTGTTGATTGCCTGATGGATGAACATATTCATCCTAAGGGCTGGGACAACTGGAACAATCCCGCCAACGAGGCGACGGTCCGGTATATGGAATTGGGGACAAGAAGCAAGGATGCCGCCCGGCTGCGCTCGTTGCGTGTTCCGTGGGCGGGATATGCGGAAGACACGGCGAAAGAATACGAGTATCGCCCGGAACATGTATTTTCGGGGACGGATTTTTGGCGGCAGGAAAGGCTTGATAGGTAAGCAAGCGGCCGATTGAACCGTGTTTGTTGCCGGAAGAGCGGAACCCGGGAGAAGACCGCAAAAAAACCGTGAAGACCCGACGAGGGCCCGACGAAACTCGACGAAGACCATCGAATAACCTTGAGTTAATCCGTTTTTTTGCGGGGTCCGGCGCCTCGTGAAGGGACCAACTGCCGAATCAACTGCAAAAGTACATCTGATTTCACGCAAATCCCCTTTTTTGAGTGAATGAAATGCAAGAATGCATCTGTTTTGGAACTATTTGATAAAAAAGTATCTTTTGGGCGGAAATGAACTGCACTTTTGCATTTCGATGGGCCGTTTCGGGAGAATTTGACAAATATCGCATGTCCTTTTGCAGTTTGTGGAAATTCGGGGAATGCTCTGCCCCCTCCGGTCCTGTCGTAAACGGCAATGGTAAAACCGCCGGCCCACGAACCCGTAGCGCTTCGTACCATCATGCATCCACTAATACTCAGCACGCAACTCAGCACGCAACTCAGCTCGTAAATTTGCCTTCACGGTAATTTGCGGGCTTTTTTGCATGGCAAGGCGAATTTAAGCGATTTCAAAGTTATGTGAAAATGTATATTGACGTTATACAACGGCCATGGTACCATTTGACACAAAACTAACATGTCAGTTATAGCAAATAGCATGTTAGTATGTTAGTTAGCGTTGTTTTATTCCTAATTCAGTAGTGCTTCCGAAGCGAGTTTCTACGATGCCGTATTGAGGAAGCAATGCTCACAAAACTTTAAGGAGGGCATTTTGTGGATGCAGCCAATTTTGTAATCGGTTTCATGATGGTCCTGTCGTTTTTCGGACTCGTATGGTACTGCGTGAAGGGCTATAACCTCATGGTGGGCTTTTTTATCATGTCGGTATTATGGACGGCACTCGCCTTAATCGGTAACGCGATTTCCCCCACTGGTACGATGGAAGGGCAATCTTGGGTTTCCGTGCTGACGAATGTGTTTCAGACAGGACCCGAAAACTACGGTAAAGCTATCCTTGTAAACATTTTTTTCGGGGCTTTTTTCGGCAGAATTTTGATCGACACCGGGATCGCCGCGACGTTAATCCGCAAAGTAGTGGAACTGGGCGGAGACAAACCGCGAGTGACGATGTCGCTCCTATGTATTGTTACGGCCGTAATTTTTACCTCCATGACCGGGATCGGGCCGGTAATTTCCATTGCCGTCATCGTATTGCCGATCATGCTGTCGCTCGGCATTCCTTCGCCGATCGCCTTATTTTCCTTCATGGGCTCCATTATGGCCGGGATTTTCGGGAATATCGTCAACTTCAAACAGTATCAGGCGATCTTCGCCACCGCCAACGAAAGCTACGCCAGCTATGATTATAACGCCTACTTCACCTTCGGCATGATTGCGATGGCCGTCTCGCTGGTCGTTGTGCTCATTGTAGCCAATCTTTCCATGAACAAGAAGAAAATATCCCGCGCCTGGGCGGCAACGACGCCCGAAGAACAAAATTCCGGAGATGCGCCCGCCATTTCCTGGATTTCGATCATTCTTCCGGTGATCGGCGTGGTTGCGTTCAAAATTCCGATTATTTTCGGATTTATTGTTGCCGGCCTGTTCGCTTTGTGGACCTGCGGCAAGCTAAAGGGCGGATTTGCCGGCATTTGCCGCATGCTTTCAAAGCAGTTTGCCGACGGCGCGATCGATGTGGCGCCCATGATCGGCTTTTTGCTGACGCTCGCCATGTTCAACAACGCGGCTACATATGCTTCCCCTTATTTTAAAATTCTATTTGGCGGAGTGATGCCGCAGACGGCGCTTTTGCTATGCATCGTGTTTGCGGTTTTAACGCCGCTTGGCTTCTTCCGCGGGCCGATGAATCTGGTCGGGTCCGGGGCGGCCATTCTGGCCGTGGTTGTATCGACGGCCGCCTGGCCGGTGCAATTTTTGTATCCATTATTCGCCGTCACCACGGTTGCACCGCAGCACCTTGACGTTACCCAATCCTGGGTCGCCTGGGGATTCGGCTATACGAAGGTACCGGCCAGGGATTTCATGAAGATGTCCATCCCTTCAGGCTGGATTATTGGGATTATTCTATGCGCCGTCGTTTTTGTCATGTACGGTAATCTCGTATAAGGTTGGAGGATAAACATGGGCAGAGTAATTCGCATGGGGATTGATGTAGGAGGGACGCATACCAAAGCCGTGGCCATTGACAACGAAACCCACGAGATTATCGGCAAATCGTCGGTCAAAACGACGCATGACGATGCCAGGGGCGTGGCCGCCGGGGTAGTAAAATGTTTTCAAAACTGCTTGCAGGAAAATAACATCCGACCGGAGGATGTCGTTTTTGTGGCGCACAGTACGACGCAAGCAACCAACGCGCTGATCGAAGGCGATATCGCCCAGGTCGGCATTGTCGGGATGGGCAAAGGCGGATTCGAAGGTTTTTTGGCCAAAAGACAGACGAAACTAGCGAACATCGATTTGGGAAACAACAAAGCGATTCAAATTTTCAACAGCTTTATCAATGTCAAAAAAATGACGCAGGAAACCGTGCTGCAGGTCATCGAAGAGCTGGAAAGGATGGGGGCGCAGGTGATTGTTCCGTCCATGGCCTTTGGCGTCGACAACGGCAGACCCGAGCAGCTCGTGTATGAAGAAGCGGAGAAAAAAGGCCTCCCCACCACGATGGCGTCGGATATTACGAAGTTGTACGGACTGACCCGCAGAACAAGAACGGCGGCGATCAACGCCAGTATTTTACCCAAAATGCTGGACACGGCAAATTCAACGGAGCGGTCCGTAAGGGAAGCCGGCGTCTACGTGCCTCTAATGATTATGCGCGGCGACGGCGGCGTGATGGAAATCGGAGAAATGAAGAAACGCCCGATTCTTACGATGCTTTCCGGTCCGGCCGCTTCGGTGATGGGCTCTTTGATGTATTTGCGCGCCTCCAACGGCGTGTATTTTGAGGTCGGCGGCACGACAACCAATATCGGGGTTATCAAAAACGGGCGGCCGGCGATCGATTACTCGATCGTCGGCGGTCACCCCACCTATGTCAATTCGCTGGATGTGCGGGTGCTTGGCGTGGCCGGGGGTTCGATGGTCCGCGCGGCCAAAACCGGAGTCATCGATGTCGGACCGAGATCCGCGCATATTGCCGGCCTCGATTATGCGGTGTTTACCGACCCGGCCAAAATCAAGGGGGCCAAGGTGGAATTTTTCTCGCCAAAACCGGGCGATCCGGCGGATTATGTGGCGATCCGGCTGGAGAACGGCGAACGGGTGACGATCACGAATTCCTGCGCGGCCAATGTGCTGGGACTGGTGAAGGAAGAGCATTTTTCCTACGGCAATGCGGAAGCGGCAAGAAAGGCGATGCAGGCGCTGGCTGATTATTGCGGGACGACGGTGGAAGATATCGCGGGGCAGATTATGGAGAAGGCGTACGCCAAAATCGAACCGGTTATTTTGGCGCTGGCGGACAAATACAAGCTGGAGAAGGATCAGATCTCTTTGGTGGGGGTCGGGGGCGGAGCGGCTTCGCTGATCGTGTATTTTGCGGAAAAGATGGGACTAAAGTACAGCATCCCCGAAAATGCCGAGGTCATTTCCTCGATCGGCGTCGCCCTGGCCATGGTCAGGGACGTGGTGGAGCGGATCATCCCGTCGCCTTCCAAGGAGGACATCAGCGCGATTAAAATGGAAGCGATGAATAAAGCCATCCAAAGCGGGGCAACGCCGGAAAGCGTGGAAATCCATATCGATATCGATCCGCAAACCTCCAAGGTCACCGCGATTGCCACCGGTTCCACGGAGGTCAAAACCAACGAGCTGCTAAAGGAATGCAGCGAAGCGGAACTGAAGGAAATCGCCGCAGGCGACATGCGGATTTCCGCTGAGCGGACAGAGTTGCTGGAGAAAACCAGATACTTTTATATTTTTGGCGAAAAGGTTGAAAAAGCGGGAGACGCCGGGGCCGTCCGTATCCTGGACAGCAAAGGCTTCATTAAAATTCAGCGCGGCCGGGCCATGGCGATCAAGACAACCGCCGGAGCATATCTCAAGGCCGTGGAACAACTGTGGGAAGCGATGGCCGTTTATAAAACGGAGCTCATTGCCAGACCGGACTTTTATCTGTGCATCGGCGCGCGCGTTATGGATTTTACCGCATCCGATTTCGCACAGTTGGAACTGTTGATGGATATTGAAGTGTCCACCTTTGAACCCGAGACCGAGATCATCGTGGTCGCCGCCAATATCAAGCAGAGTTGAAAACGGTGGAAAACGGAAGGGGAACGGAGGGAGCATGGGGGAGCCAAGCAAATTGGGAGATATGCTCTGGGCGCTGCTCAGGGTGAATGATGAAACGTGGGGACGGTATGCTTTTTCGAGGGATCTTTTAAACCAGCGTATACGGCCGCAGCAAAAAGCGGAGCTGATTGCGGGGGCGGTTTCTTGCGGCAAACAATATGCCAGGCGGATCAGCGGGGAGTATGGATGTGCGGATGTACGTTTGCTTGCCGAAAGGTTGAAGCTCCGGATCGAGTTCCAGGATGCTTCCGTGACGGGAAAACGGATTCTGTTTGCCTGCTATACCCCGCCTGACAAAGTAACAATAATGGTGGAACCCGTGCACAAGGCGGCGCGGCTGGTGTCCGGGGAAGCTCCGGGCTTGGTTGATCTATTTCGGCAAGATGATATAATGAATACTATCCTGGGGCATGAAATTTTTCATGTTGTGGAAGAGCGGTTTGAGCCGGAAATTTATACGCGGACCGAAAAAGTCGTATTGTGGAATTTGCTTGGGCTTAAACACCGCTCTACGATCCGCGCTTTGAGCGAAATCGGCGCCATGGCGTTTACCCGGGAGCTGAACGGACTAAATTACTCCCCGTTTATTCTGGATTTTCTTTTGTACTTCAGTTACGATTCTTCCGGCGCGGAAACCATATATCGTGACGTTTTAGGAGTGGGTTCGGGAAGGTGTAGGGAAACCGTTGAAGATAATAAATAACAGCAGTTCATTAAATGACGTAACTTACAATAAAATCAAAGAAGATATTATGAATATGACGTTGGAGCCGGGCATGGACGTTAGCGTTCAGAAGTTGTCCGAACGTTACGGCGTCAGCAGGACGCCGGTGCGGGAAGCCGTCGTGCGCCTGCAGCAGTCGGGACTTGTGGAAATCTATCCCCAGCGCAAAACGGTGGTTTCCAAAATCGATTTGCAGCGGGTACGCGAGGAATGGTTTATTCGCACATCGCTGGAATCCGCCGTGGTGGATGAATTTATCCGCAAGTGCAGTGAGCTGGTGGCGGACACGATGCAGGAATTGATCAACAAGCAGAAGAAATACACGGACAAAAAGTATTTTATCGAGTTTTACCATAAGGACAATCGTTTTCACCAGCTTATTTTTGAGACGGCCGGAGAATCGCTTGCCTGGAATACGATTGAAACGGTAGCTTCCCATTACAATCGCATTTGTCTGTTGTACGGCAAGATGGAGGGCGCTCTGCCATCCCATATCCGTCAGCATGAGAACATGGTCGCGGCCATTCGCCGCCGCGATGCGGAAGCCCTGCGCCAAGCCGTGAAGGAGCATTCGGGCAGCCTGTTGGAGCAGGTGAACAGCATGGCCAAGCAATACCCGCAGTTTTTCTGAATCCTAGAATGAAGAAGCTCCCCTAGAATCAAGGAACCGCCATTGTATGTGAATGGCGGTTTTTTTAACGTTATCAAATTTCCGGTCAGGCAGAGGCCGATGAGGCGGGTAGAGAAGCGAGGAGAACTCGAGGAGAAGCGAGGAGAAGAGAGGAGAGGAGGGAGCTGGAGGCTAAGGGGCTCCATAGAGCCGTTATTTTCGGAAAAACGGAGGTTTGCAAAATTTAACGGACCCATATGACCTTATTTCACTCGAATCGGTCCGGATGACCTGGTTTTCAGCTAGATTAGAGACATGTGGGGCCGTTAGGCCGGGAAATACCCGGGGAATGGGCGGATAAGGTCGCTGGAGTCCGTTAGGGCAGCTTCCACAGATTCGAAAGTGCCGAAGTTCTCGGTGCCCCTGCTCATGCAAGAAGGGGAAGGATTCTCGTAGTAGAACCGAAGAGGAAATCCCAACACTCCTGCGCAACCAGCGTATGGGTGTACACGACAAAGAGCCTCGCCAAAGGGAACGCTTTTCTAAGTTAGCTGAATCAACCGCAGGAGCAACTGATCAAATGCAAAAGTGCATTTGATTTCAGACAAAATTCCCTTTATGAGCGGATGAAATGCAAAAATGCATTTGAAAATCGTCGAATTGATCAAAAAGTATCTTTTGAGAGGAAATGAACTGCACATTTGCATTTGAGCTGCCCACATTGAGGAGTTTCGACAAAAGTCGCATGCACTTTTGCATTTCGCCGGATATCCTGCCCTGGGGCAAAGGCGCCAGCTCAAGGGAAACCCCCGGCCCATGAACGCGGCGAGCCCTCCGGTTCGTGCCGGCCTCGCCCGCCGCGCCAACCTTGCCGGTCTCGCCTACCGTGCCGGCCTCGTCTATCGTGCTGGCCAGCCCGCCGCGCCAGCCTCGCCCACCGTGCGGGCCGCGCTTACCTAGCCGGTCTCACCTACCTAGCCGGTCTCACCTACCGCGCCTACCCCGCTTCGCTTGCTTTACCGGCCAGCGCTGCTTTTTTCCCCGCCAACTGCTTCAGGTTGTCCAGGTTGACGAGCGCGATTCCGCCGATAATCGTAAGCCCGCCGATCACGGACACGAAAGAAAGCGGCTCATGGTAGAGCAGCACGCCCAGGGTAAGGGCGATCAACGGCGAGATATAAAGCCAGGTCGCCGGGAACACGGGATTCGTTTTGGCGACAAGCCAGTAGTATATCGTATGGCCCATCATGGAGCCGGCCACGATCAAGTACAGCAGCGGCAGCAGCGCATTTGGCGCCAGCATGGACCCGATGTTGATGTTTTCCGTAAACAGCGACAAAACCAGCAGCAGCGCCCCGCCATGCATCATCTGCGCCGCGTTCAAGGCGATCGGCGAAGTATCCTCAAACCGCCGGATGACGCGGCGGGAATAGACGGTCCCGGCCGCGTAAAAAGTCTCGCCGAACAAAACGGCGGCGCAGGCGAGCAGCCAGAGCGGGCTTAGCGCAACCGTCAGATCGGGCAGCAGCAGCAGGATCACTCCGGCGAACCCGGTAAGGCAGCCTGCCCAGGAGCTGCGGGCCAGCTTGCGTCCGGAGATGCGGGTCTCCAGCAGCAGAATCATCAGCGGCCCCGTCGCCGACAATACCGCGGCAATGCCTGAGCTCAAATACTGCTCCGCCCAATACAACGGGGCAAACACGCCGAAGGTGAGCCCGGCTCCGGTTAGAAACATCTCCTTGCGGAACAGCAGCGACAACTGCGCTTTCTTTTTCCACGCCATCCATACAAACAGGACGCAGCCCGCCAGAAAAAAGCGAATCCCCGCCGAGAAAAAAGGCGGCGCCCCGGCATCAACCCCCACTTTAATGGCCAAAAAGGTCGTCCCGAAAATGAGACACATCACGATGTAATTCAGTAAAACCATATTCATTCCTCCTGTCGTTGTCTCCATCATACAGGAGACTTTATAGAACAGATCGAATATAATAGAACAGATTGAAGTTGAAATGGAAGGAAGGGGGCGGGACTGGAGTGGAAAACGATAATTCCTCCGCGTTCTCCGCGTTCTCCGCAGTTCAAGCGGATAAGCTGTACGAACAGGTTTACGATTATGTGCAGGAAAGAATCCGGCGCGGGGAGTGGCGGGCCGACGAGAAGCTGCCTTCCGTGCGGAAGCTGGCGGCGGAGCTTCAGGTCCACCGGCTTACGGTGTTTAAAGCTTACCAACTGCTGAAAGCAAGCCAAGCCGTATATGTGAAGGATAAATCAGGCTACTATGTGTCGCCCGGCAGCAGTCTGCCCGCCGAAACGCGGGACGACCCGATCGTCTTGGCCAGCGTTCAGGGCGGCAGCCTTTCGGAAATCCATCAGGTCCAGGCCGACTATCAATATTCCAAAGCGCTGCTTGATCCCAACCTGCTGCCGAACCACTATTTCTCGGAATACGTGAAAAAGGTGTTCGATTTGTACCCCAAAGTTCTGGGCACCTATGGAAGCATACAGGGAGATATGGAGCTGCGGGAAGCTTTATGCGGTTATTTAGCCGATCAATATCACTTCCATCTGTCGGCCGATGAACTGCTGATAACCTCCGGTTCGCAGGAGGCCATCGATTTGCTGGCCAGAGTTTTGGTCAAACCGCGGGACGCCGTTTTAATGGAAAGGCCCACTTACAGCCCGGCGATCGATGTCTTCAGAGGGCGGGGGGCCAACATCGTTCCAATCGAAATAAGCGAATCCGGCTATCGGCTGGATGAGGTGGAAAGACTGATGCAGTCCTATAAGCCGCGCCTCTTTTATCTCAACCCTACCTTTCATAATCCTACGGGCTACACGATTCCGGCCGAGCAGCGCAAAAGACTGGTCGAGCTTGCCCAGCAATATCAATGCCTGCTGATCGAGGACGATCCCTACCGGGATATCTATTTCGGCAAAAAACCTCCGCTGCCGCTGTTCGCCTATGATACGGAGGGGTGGACGATCTATATCCGCAGCTTCAGCAAATACGTGGCCCCGGGGCTCAGCATCGCCGCTACGGCCTGCCGCCCGCCCGTGATGAAACATATCTTAAAAGCCAGATCTTTGTCCAACAGTGGAACGCCGCTCCTGAATCAGAAGATTTTTCTGCATTATTTCTTTTCGCAGCGGATGCAGCAGCATCTGGAAAAGCTGCGGATCGCGCTGGCGATCCGGCGGGACATCATGGAGGAGCAGCTTGCCGCGGCAGGCTGGGAGTGGTCCAGCCCGGAGGGGGGCTTTAATTTATGGGTCAAGCTGCCCGAGACGGTCTCGATCGATAGGCTGCTCGTCGAAAGCGTGAAGCAGTCCATCACCTTCGTGCCCGGCTCTATCTGCGACCCGTTAAGATCGTTCTCATCCTGGATCAGGCTCAGTTATTCTTATCTGAACGAGCAGCAATCGCGGGAAGGTCTGAAGCGGTTTGTCGGGTTGTGCCGGATGCTGGAGCGCTGGGAGTAGCGCTTCAGTGGGCCGCGCCCCTGTCGGCGCCAAAGGCTGCGGCCTTTTAATGCGAAGGTTTACGGCTGCTTGCCAATTTTTGATCTTATGTTAGCATATATAAATTGGAGATGCGCATATCTGCATTCGCAATAATGAAAACGCTGTCAAACTAAGTATAACTTTCAGCAAAAGGGGGACTGGGGATGCGCGAGCTGTGCAAAATCTTGATCGTTGATGATGAAATTTTGGTGCGGCAGGGGATTAAACACCATTTGAACTGGGAGCAATACGGCTTTCAAATCGTCGGCGAAGCCTCGAACGGCAAGGAAGCGCTGGAGATGATCGGACGGTTGTCGCCCCATATCGTCATTACGGACATCGTGATGCCGGTCATGGACGGCGAGGAATTTACCCGAGTCTTGAAGGCGCATTATCCTCAAATCGAAGTTGTCGTGCTCAGCAGTTACGGGGAATTCAATTATGTTCGCTCCACGTTTCAAAGCGGGGTTGCCGATTATATCCTGAAGCCCAAGCTGGAGACGGAGGAACTGCTGCAGGTGCTGCAAAATACGGCGAGGAAAATTCCGGGACTGCATTATAAAGAGCTGACGGGGGATGGCGGTTTGCCGCTGGATCAAATGCTTGAGCGGCTGTTGGCCGGCTTTCAGCCCGAGGATGGCGAACGTCTCCGGGAGTTTTTTCCGTACGACATGTTTATGCTGCTCGGGGCGGACCTCAGCCGGGTCGCCGGGGAGCCGAACAGCTATATCGCCGGGCTTGCCGCCGGCCTGGAGGCGCGTCTGAAGGAGGCGCCTTTTGCGGTACGGCCAAGGACGATCCCTGTGGACGGCAAGCGGCTGCTGATGCTGGTCAACCTGCCGCGGGAGCACGTTCGCCAGGCCGTTCACGCCGTCAAAGAGCTTGCCGCCGGCAAAGCGGAGGCCATGCCCGAAATGGTCTGGGCGGTAAGCTCCGGCTTTGCGGACCTGAACCGGCTTGAGGCGGTTTACCGCGAGGAATGGCTGCAGCTGCTCCACTTCCGGTTTTATTTTCCGGAGCGGGTCCTGATGTTGCAGGATGAACTGCCGCCCGCCCGGGAGCCGGAGGTTTTTGAGATGAAGCGGCTGCTGGCCGACCTAAGAAAGGAACGTTATGGCGAGGCGTTTGGCCGCTTGCGCGAATATGCCGCCGGGGCCGCGGGCAATTACCGGACTCCGCCGTTCGAGTTCAAAGCGTTTCTCGGCAACGCCATTTTCAACATGACCGTCGTCATCACCGAAACGAATGAGCGCCTGAAGGAACTGGACGATATGAAATACGCTTATTTTAAAGCGATCGACGAGGCGAAGGACGCAAGCGAAGCGGTTGGGCTGCTGAACGCGTTTCTGGAGGAGGCAGAAAAGCTGGCGGCCGCCAATTCCCAGCCGGCTGCCGCTGGCAATATGAAGCAACTTTTGCAATATATCGACGAGCATTACGGCGAGCCGCTCACCCTAAGCTCGCTCAGCCGGCATTTTCATTTTAATCCGTCGTACCTTTCCAGCTATTTTTCGGCCCATAATGCCGAAGGGTTCAGCGAATATCTGAACAAAATCCGCATCAGCAAGGCGGCCGAGCTGCTGCGCGCCAGCGAGCTGACGATTTCGGAGATCAGCGCGCGGGCCGGCTATTCGGACCACAGCTATTTTACCAAGGTGTTCAAGAAGCAGACGGGGATGTCGCCCAGCCAATACCGCAGACATACTGACGGCAAGAGGGACTGATTTTATGCAAAAAGCGCTTGAAAAACTGCGCCGCGTGCGGCTGTTTACCAAACTGTTCCTGGTTATGACGGTCAGCATCGTCGCCGTCTGCTTGCTGACGTCGCTCATTACGATCCGCATGTCGGAGCGGCTGTTTGCGGAAACGTTCAGCATCACCAACGGCAAGGTGCTGAAGCAAATCAACACCAGCCTCGATTCGTTTAACGATTCGATCGTAAATGCCGTTACTTTTGCCGCCCAGAGCGGTACGGTAAAAACCTATTTGACCGGCGGGGAGCTGGATTCGGTTTCAATGTCCAAGGTGTTCTACCGCATGTCGGAGCAAATGGACCGGCTTGCTTCCAATCTGGGCGCCTTTGATGTGGCCGTGACGATCACGGGCATCAACGGGCGCAGCTATTCGACCGACCGGTCCTACTGGCCGGTGACGGGGGAGGAGCTGGCGGCGGATCCGCTGACCGCAAGGACGGCGGCCAATCCCGGACGCATTCTGTACCAATACGATACCCGGCAAGGCGAAGGCGGGCCGGAGCATTTTATCATCGCGAGCAAAGCGCTGGTGGACCGGACCAGCGGACTTCATTACGGTACCCTGTACATCGCGATCCGCGAGCGGGAATTTAAGCAGTTTTACGAGAATTTCACCAGCGTCGGCAACGATGTGCTGGTGCTCGATAGGAGCGGCATGATCGTGTCCGCCAACCGGCCGGAACTGATCGGGACCGCGGCCCCGGAGCTTCTGGACGATGCCGAAGCGATCGCCCAGAAGCGGCTTGATTACCGCAGCGGCACCGTGCTGGGCAAGGAACGGATTATTTTGTCCAATAACTTGCCCTCGTACAACTTTTACCTCGTCAACCTGATCGATCGCCAGCATACCGCAAGGCAGATCATCAATGTGAAGTCCGTGGCGTTTACCTGCATGGTCATCATCTTGTTTGCGATGCTGGCCGTATTCGTCATGTCGCGCAGGCTGACCGGTTCGCTGACGCGCCTTGTGCGCCAAATGTCCACGATCGCGAAAAAAGATTTCAGCAACTACATAACGGTAAGCGGAGGTTTTGAGGTTAGAGAGCTTGGCAAGGCGTTTAATTACATGCTGGATGAGCTGAACGATTACATCCGCCGGCTGCTGGAGACGCAAAAGGAGCGGCGGAACGCGGAGCTGGCCGCGCTGCAGCGGCAGATTAATCCGCATTTCCTGTACAACACGCTGGCGTCGATCAAAATGCTGGTGCAAAAAGGGAGCAAAAGCGCGGCCGCGGAAACGATCAACGCGCTGATTTCGCTGCTGCAAAACACGATCAGCAACGTCAGCGAAACGATCACGATCGGGCAGGAGCTGGAGAACATGAAAAATTACGTGTTCATCAATCATGTGCGGTACGGCGACCGGATCAAAGTGAATTATTTCGTCTCCCCGGACTGTCTGCTTTACGAGGTGCCGAAGCTGATCATCCAGCCGTTTATCGAAAACGCCTTTTTTCACGCCTTCAACGAAAAAAACGAAGGGACCATTTACATCCTCATCTCGAAAAACGACGGCTCGCTGGTCTGCGAGGTGGTCGATAACGGCGACGGCATGGAGCTGACCGATGGCGCGGATGCGCTGCCGAATCCGAAAAGCAGCCGCCAGCTGTTTACCGGCATCGGTATCCAAAACGTCGACAACCGGATCAAGCTGCTGTATGGGGAGCCTTACGGGGTGCATATTTCCAGCGCTAAAGGGGAGGGGACGAAAATCCGCATCGTTCTGCCGCTGCTGGCCGATGCTGACGAAAGCAATGAAGCAGCCAAATAAATTACCAAAATCCAAAAATATGACCAGACCCGTGAATGCGCTTTCCCGCAATGGACAATAAAATCACCAATCCGCACAAAGATATTTCTAACCGCCCCCATTGCCGCGATGCTATCATAAAAACGGAATTAGGAAGCGCTTTCCAAACAAACAAGCAGGGGGATGAACTAAGATGAAGAAAAGCTTGATTCTGATGCTTGCCGGTATGCTGCTGATGTTGACCTTATCCGCTTGCGCGGCGGGTCCGGGCGGAGCGGGAGGGTCCGGCGGTCCGGAAGGGACGGCGGACTCGGGAGCGGGGAATGGCGGCGGCGGTTCCGGCGGCAGCCAGGAAATCACCGTCTGGGCCTGGGACCCCAACTTCAACATCGCCGCGCTTAGAATCGCCAAAGAGAGATATGAAGCGAAACATCCGGACGTGAAAGTAAACATCGTGGAATATGCGCAGGCCGATATCGTGCAAAAACTTAACACCGGACTGAATTCGGGTACGACAAAAGGGCTGCCAAACATCGTGCTGATCGAGGACTATCGGGCGCAAAACTTCCTGCAGGCTTACCCCGACGCGTTCCGCGATATGTCGGGCGCGATCAAAGCGGAGGATTTCGCGGAATACAAAATCGGGCCGACCAGCTATAACGGCAAGCAATACGGGGTGCCGTTCGATTCCGGCGCAACCGGGCTGTACGTCCGGACGGACTATCTGGAGCAGGCCGGTTATACGGTGGATGATTTGACGAACATCGACTGGAACCAGTACATCGAAATCGGCAAAAAGGTCAAGGAAGCGACCGGCAAAGACATGCTGACCCAGGACCCGAACGATCTCGGTATCATCCGGGTGATGGCGCAGTCGGCCGGCACCTGGTATTTGAAAGAGGACGGCAAAACGCCAAACCTTGCGGACAATCCGGTCATCAAGGAAGCGCTGGAAACGTACAAAGCGATGTTTGACGCCAATATCGTCAAAATGAACGCGGACTGGAGCCAGTTTTTGGCGGCCTTCAACAACGGCGACGTTGCTTCGGTGCCGACGGGCAACTGGATTACGCCTTCGGTTAAGGCGGAGGCGTCGCAAGCGGGCAAATGGGCGGTCGTGCCTACGCCGCGGCTGGCCGGAAGCGCGGGTGCGGTAGGCGCGTCAAGCCTTGGCGGCAGCTCCTGGTACGTCATGAACATGGACGGTCAGGACACCGCGGCGAATTTCCTGGCCGAGACGTTTGGCTCCGATGCGGAGATGTATTCGGAAATGCTGGAAAAAGTCGGGGTCATCGGTTCGCTGAAAGCTGCCTCCAGCGGCGACGCTTACGATAAAGCCGACGAGTATTTCGGCGGGCAGAAGATTTACGCCGACTTCGCCAAATGGACGGAAGAGGTGCCGAAGGTCAATTACGGTCTGCACACCTATGCGATCGAGGATATTCTGGTTATTGAAATCCAAAATTACCTGAACGGCAAAGACGTGGACAACGTCATTCGCGACGCCCAGGCCCAGGCCGAAGCGCAATTGCAGTAACCTCCCGCGGTCATAACGGTAAAACCTTGGGCTGTTCCCGGTTCAAGGTTTTATTGTTATCCGCCCGGCTTTATGGATTGTATCAGAGATAAAGGAGATGAAACCCGATGATGAGAGCATCCGACCCCGCTTCCGCCTCCGCCTCCGCCATGCGCCTGAAAGCTTCCGCCGTCGGCTGGCTGTTTGTGATCCTGGCTGTGTTGATGATCGCGGTTTTTTATTTTTACCCGATGATTCAGGCCCTGATCCTGTCGTTTCAGACCGGCACCGGCTCAAACTTAAGCTTCAACGGGCTTGGCAACTACAAGCGCCTGTTTACTGACTCAATGTTCATCACCGCGGTCAAAAACACGTTCATTTACCTGATCGTGCAGGTGCCGCTTATGGTGCTGCTGGCTTTATTTATTTCCGTACTGCTGAACGACCGCCATTTGAAGTGGAAGGGCTTTTTCCGGACGGCGATTTTCCTGCCCTGCATCACCTCGCTGGTGGCGTATTCGGTTATTTTCAAATATTTGTTTGCGGACGGCGGACTGGTTAATTCGCTGCTGATGGGCCTGCATGTCGCGGGCGAACCGATTCATTGGATCACCGATCCGTTTTGGGCGAAGGTGACGATCATTATCGCCATTACGTGGCGCTGGACCGGGTATAATATGATTTTTTACTTGTCCGGCATGCAAAATATCGATCCATCGATCTATGAGGCGGCAAAAATCGACGGGGCCTCGGCGGTTAAGCAGTTTTTCCGCATTACGGTCCCGATGCTGAAGCCGATCATTTTGTTCACCTCGATCACTTCGACGATCGGCACGCTGCAGCTGTTCGATGAAGTGATGAACATTACGAAGGGCGGACCGGGCAATGCCACGACCTCGATCTCGCAGTTCATTTACAATCTGTCGTTCAAATATTCGGCGGATTTCGGGTACGCGGCTACCGTTTCGTATTCGATTGTGATCATGATCATCGTGCTGTCGATCCTTCAATTTAAAGTGGCAGGTGACCGCAATGCTTAAAGTCAAAAGAATGTCGATGTACCTGTTTCTAGCCGTGGCGGCGTTTGTGTCTATCTTTCCATTTTTGTGGATCATCGTCAGTTCGACGAATCCGTCCGTCGATGTTACCCGGGGGCGGCTGCTGCCGGGAACTTATTTCCTGACCAATCTGGGTAATTTGCTGGATTCCGCCGATATCCTCGGCGCTATGAAAAATTCCTTGATCGTCTCCGTATCGACGACGCTGCTGGCGCTGCTCATCGCCTCGCTGGCCGGCTACGGCTTCGAAATCTACCGCAGCAAGGCGAAGGATATCGTGTTTAACGTTTTGCTGCTGTCGATGATGATCCCGTTTGCGGCAATGATGGTGCCGTTGTACCGGATGTTCGGGAAAATCACCAACCTGATCCCGCTGATCGGCATCGATACGCTGGCCGCGGTGGTGCTGCCGACGATGACGACGGCGTTTCTGATTTTCTTTTTCCGCCAGAGCACGAAAATGTTCCCGAAAGAGCTGCTGGAAGCCGGACGGATCGACGGTTTGTCCGAACTGGGGCTGTTCTTCCGCGTGTATGTGCCGACGATGAAAACGACGTACGCGGCGGCGGCGATCATCACGTTTATGAGCAGCTGGAACAACTACATGTGGCCGCTGATCGTGCTGCAAACGCCGCAGAAGCAGACGGTGCCGCTGCTGATTTCGACGCTGGGCTCCAGCTACGCGCCGGATTACGGACTCATCATGCTGGCCATCGTCATATCGACGGTGCCGACGGCGCTCGTATTTTTCGTGATGCAAAAGCATTTCGTGGCCGGGATGATCGGCTCGGTGAAGTGATAGTGCGCTCTGGGCGGCGGCCGGGCCGGCCGCTGAATTTTTCACTAACCCGCCGGCCTTCAAATATAGCGGCACTTTATGTACTTATTATCCGGAACCCTGGCTAGTTCACTCCATTAACGGCCGTTTATGTACTTATTATCCGATGAATGGCGGAGATATCGGCCATTTCCTAGTAATCATGGAAAATAACGACATAAAAGGTCTCTATTTCTCTCAAATGGGCGGGGATCGCCGAAATAAAGACACTTTATGTCCTTATTTTTTCGCTGGAGTTGCCCAGGCGGCCTGGTTTTGCAGGTCTGTCTCCCTTTTAAACATTGGCCGCATCCTACAAAGAGGAATGCGGCTCTTTCGCACGGTTCTTGGACGATCGCCAGCAACCCGTCAAACATCCATTTTACTATTGATTTCCAAAGGTAATTATGATAATTTTGTTTCAAGGTTAACAATATTTTCAGAAAATCTGTATGGTATCCCAATATCATGAAAAAGGTGGAGAGGAAATGGGGATTAAACACGATGTTCTTTTGCCGAAGCATAAAGAGTTCATTCAGCGTCAGCATCTTTTCTTTGTCGGTTCGGCGCCGTTGTCGGAAGAAGGGCATGTAAATCTATCGCCCAAGGGCTATAGCTCCTTTCGCATTCTGTCGGACAATCAGGTGGCCTACCTGGATATGTCCGGCTCGGGCAACGAGACGAGCGCGCATATATTGGAGAACGGCAGAGTGACCCTGATGTTCTGCGCGTTCGAGGGGCCGCCCTCCATTGTGCGGCTTTATGGAACGGGGACGGTCGCGCTGCCCGGGTCAAACCGGTGGGAGGAGCTGTATCCGCTGTTTGATCCGCTTCCGGGAGCAAGACAAATGATTATCGTCGACGTTCATATGGTGCAGGACTCGTGCGGCTTTGGGGTTCCGTTTATGAAGTATGAGGGCGACCGGAAGAAGCTCAAGGAAGTATCGCTGAAGTTCAGAAAAGAACAGCTTGATAAGTACTGGCATGAAAAGAACGCGGCAAGTATCGACGGATTGCCGACGGCTTTTGGTTTGCCTGATTTGCAAGAAAACGAACGCCTGCTAAAATAGAATAATAAAGATAATTCCTGATGAACCTCAGTATTATCCTTATTTAAATTGTTATCGAGTAAACAAAACCGGAAATTCAACAGGAAGAAAGGGGGGGAGAAGGTGAACTCGTCCGAGAAGTTAAAGCAACTGGTTTACGGGCAGTTTCTCCATTTTTCGCATATGATGGAGCAGTCGTTCGATAGGGAGTTGGACGAATTCGCCGATCAGGCGCGGGAAATGGGGCTTGACTCGTTTCCGAACAATTTGACGACCGTTCATGTGCTCGACTGCATCGGCAACCACGAGCCGATCAACAACACTACCATTGCCGACAAGCTGAATTTATCGAAAGCGAGCATTACTAAAATCAGTGCCAAGCTGCTTGAGGAAGGGTATGTGAAGCGCGGCCAGTTGAACGACAATAAGAAGGAAGTGTACTTCAGTCTGACGCCAAAAGGCAGGCGGATTTTCGAAGCGCATGAAGCGATGCACAAGATGATGGAACGCAGGTTTTTGGACACCTTTGACTCGTTTGCCGAAGCCGAACTGCTGGCGGTGCTGAAGTTCTTCCAAACGATGGCCGACTTTCTCAACGAGAGGCAATCGGCCGGGGTTAAGTAACGGTAAAAAAGTTGTTTTCCTGCCTTGACTCCCCCAAATATTCGTGATATTATAAATTTCGTTGCTGCAAAACAATGCATCAACGAAATACGCGGTCGTGGCGGAATTGGCAGACGCGCACGGTTCAGGTCCGTGTGGGCTAACCCCCCGTGGAGGTTCGAGTCCTCTCGACCGCATTAACTCAACAATGAATAAGCCCTTGAATTTCCTTTCGTGGAGATTCAAGGGCTTTTTGCATATTCGGAATTTGCAAGGTATGGATTATCACTTGGGCTGAAGCAAGCTGCGAGCTGTATTCAAGATAAACATAAATGTTGGCGGGCGTAGAGTAATGTGTAGGCAGATTAAATTCTGGTGCGAGTGTTATAGATAATAGATTCCTAATATCTAAAGATCCTATGATAGGGCTCTAGGTAGAGTACATAATAACGCAAAGGAATCCGCTTGGATTTACTTTCAAGTCGGAAAAAGGAGCTGGACTTATGTCCAAAATTTGAACAGACTGCCGAACGCAAAGGCGAACATAATCTTAACCATGATGTAAGCTGTGATTAAGGTAAATCGATAGTTCCCAAGCCGCCGATAAGGTACATTAATAGAGAAAGAACCAATGATCGGGTATCTCTTGAAAGGGATGAAAAGCATGATCATTTTGCAAGTTTTCAGAAAATTATCAATTTTTTGTCTTTCTGGGGAGGGAATATAAATGAATTTTCCTCAGTTCGCGTTTAATAATGTCAGACGCAACGGCCGTGCTTACACGGGATATTTATTAAGCAGCGCATTTATGGTGATGATTTTTTTTACATATGCCGTTTTCATCTATCATCCTGAAATTCAGCGTGCGCCGATGGGCAAAATGACGTTAATCTGCATGCAGGTTGCCGCGTACGTGGTGTTTGTTTTTGCGATCTTTTTTGTGCTTTACTCGATCAGCGCTTTTTTGAAGTCCCGCAATAAAGAGTTTGGGATTTTAATGATGCTGGGCGCACAGCCGGGACAAATTAATAGCCTGATTTTTCTGGAAAATATGATCATCGGCACAGTTTCCATAGTCACCGGAATCGCCGGCGGGCTGCTGTTGGCCAAGCTGTTTTTACTGGTCAGTACAAAAATGATCGATATGAACGAGCTGGACTTTTATTGGCCATTAAAGGCAATTGCACTGACGGCGAGCTGCTTTGTTGCTTTATTTGTGGCGATATCGCTTTTTACGCTGCTGTTTATTCGCAAAAATCGGGTGCTGGAGCTTTTGAAGGGCAGCAGCAGGCCGAAGCGGGAGCCGAAAGTTTCAATTTGGCTTTCCATATTGGGCGCGATTTTACTGACTATTAGTTTTGTGGCCCTCGACAAGGACACTCTATCTCCGAAAGTTCTGATGATCGCCGCTTTTTCCGGTATTTCCGGCACCTATCTCTTTTACTCCCAGCTGTCAGTTCTCCTCATTCGTTTGCTCAAACGAAATCGAAGGCGTGTATGGCGCGGCACTAATTTGTTGTGGATTTCCGAGATCAGTTATAAGCTGAAGGACAATGCCAAAATGCTGTTTCTGGTGACGGTTGTTACTTCGATCGCTTGCATAAGCGCAGGCTTCGTACTGGCCGTTGATCAAGACAACAAGCAGCAGTTTTTGAACAATAAATTTGCTTTCAGGTATGACGTATATCAGCCAGAGCATATCAATGCGGAGCTGGCCACTATTGAGCAGTCCATGCAGGAAGCGGGCATCGCTTTTGAGCGGTATCGGATAGATTCGATTGGCGCTATGCTGCAGAATTATGCCCACGACCCAACAACTGGCAGCGATGTAGAGTTTGTTCGGGCAAGCCAGTTTAATGAACTGGCGGCTTTGCTGGAGGTAGAGCCGTTGGAGAATCTGCCTTGGCAAACGGCTGTGGCGGTTTATCCGGACGTTAAACGTTTGCCCAGGCAGCCCTTAAAGTTTGAGGGAACCGAGTCCAGCATTACGATTGTGCAGGAAATCAGCATACCCCAGTTGGGAGGCGTTAGTAATGCAGGGGTTATGCTCATTGTTGAAGATGCCTTTTTTACCCAATTAACAGCTGATTTATCTAGCAGACCAGAGTATCTCTATCATGTACCATCCTGGACACAGCTTCCCTCGCTGCAAGATGAGCAATCCAAGATCGGCAGAGAGCTGTACGCATGGAATCAGCAGCAAATGAACGGCTGCGTCGCAGACTGTCTGAATAATATTTTGACGGTTCGTTCCGACAAATACCGGAGCACGAAAGATACGACCTCCGTGTTCAGCTTTATCGGAATTTTTATCGCCCTGATCTTCTCGATTTCGACGGCAAGCTTTTTGTACTTCAAGCTTTATACGGAGCTATCTGCCGACAGCCGAACGTACCATGCCCTGTCCAAGATCGGATTGAGCAGCGGAGAAATGAGCGCGGCGGCTACGAAGCAAATTGCTTTTATCTTTTTTATTCCGATTCCGATATCCGCGATACAAACGCTTGTGGTTTTGAAGTCTGTACTGGGATATATGAGGATCTCACATGTCTATGTCTATACGGCTACTTTTACAGTGGCACTGGCTTTTCTGGCCGCCCAGACCGTCTACTTTATCATGGCGAGATCGCGTTATGTGAAAGCTTTACAGAAAATGATGGTATGAACAGCCGCCAGGACTTATGGGAAAGATGAATCAGTTTTTCAAAAAGGGGGATTCCGTTTGCGCAAGTTCAAGTTAACATCGATGCTGCTTATAGGTTTACTAATGATTGGGTTGGCAGGTTGTACAAGCTCGCCGGCGGCAAACACTGTTAAGTTGAAGGTGATGACTTACGACAAAGAAAACAGATACTTTAATCATCAATACGGTGATATGTTCCATGCCGAGAACGGTTCGATTAAGATTCAGCTTGTTAGACCCAAAAGTGTGGAACTTGAGAAGACCGCTTCGAACTATGTGCAGGCTCTTGAGCAGTCTATCGAACAAGAACAACTCGATGTTCTTTACTTAAGTATTGATGATTATAACCGATTATCAGCAGCAGGGTTCTTGTTGGATCTTGAACCGCTGGCGGTGCGGGATCACTACAATATCGACACGATTTATCCTTCCATCACCAGCTTTCTCAGGGAGCAAGGCGGCGGGAAGTTGTATGGTTTTGCACCTACATTCCAGCGAAAAGCCATTTTTTACAATATTGACCTGTTTGAGAAATATGGAATTGAGCCGCCACGCGACGGGATGACTTGGCAAGAGCTGATCGACTTAGCAGCACGATTTCCTACCGATGGAGATGAGCAGTCTAGGATATACGGGGGATTCACTAGTTTTGGGTTAAACAAAGAAAACCCTCTGGATGAACTAGGTACGTGGATCGGTTTATCTATGGGATTAAAGGCAGTTAACCTTGATACAATGCAAGTTACAATGGATACAGAAGGCTGGAAGCAAGCGTACGAACTAGCTCAAGCGGCATTATCAACGAATGCCCTTCACAAGGGAGGATTTAACGCGGATGAAGATTTCGATGGACAGCAACTTTTTGCTAAGGGGCGGCAAGCGATGTTGATCACTGATGAACCTAGCTGGGCCTATAGTGTACTTGACTATATAAAAAGTGATAAATCAGGGGTTAAGCCATTTAGGGTGGGTATGGTGGTTGGTCCAGCAGACCCGTCCAACCGAGAAATAACCAGAGATCTGAATATGAATAATGACTATGTATATGCGATTCGTGCCAATTCCTCCAATGTAGATGCCGCATGGGAATTGTTGAAGTTTATGCAGGGTGATAAGGTTGCCAGCAAATTGGCGAGAAGACCTGATCATGGTATACCTTCACGCATGGGTCAAACAAGCGATTATTATGGAATTAACTTGGATGGATTCTATCACTTAACCTCTTTGCCGCTAAGTAATTATTATGATGATCCTAATAGTAGTATTATTACGGATGAATTCAAAGAAAGATATGAGGAGATTTCGTATCGTGAATTGACCCAAGTAGAGAAGTCTCAAAAATCCCTTGATGACGCACTACAGACGATTCAACGAGATGCGCAAGCTGCCCTTGATGAAGCAGTCCTTGTCAGGACAGTTAATGGAGAAAATGGGAGTTCAGAGCCGGACAAGGGCATGGCAACGGAAGACATGACCATCCATTGGGATGATTTCAAGACAGTGCCTTTTAAATGACTATGCTGCATGTTGAGCAGAGATAGGAGACGGTAATGAACAGATCATGGTTGCAAGTAGTTACGATGTTTGTTGTTAGTTGCCTGTTAGTAGTAGGTTGCACAAGTGAATCTAAGGGTCTGATTGAAAAAAAAGTCAATCAACAGACGACTATGCTTAAGGTCATCTATCATCAGGATTCGGAATTATTCTACAAGCAATATGGAGATTCGTTCACGACGCTTAATGATCATATCCAATTTGAAGTCATCAGTGATGCGGACATTTACAAGGATATGGGGGACAAGACGAAGGAAGAGGTGTATGCAGAGTTTATCCGTGAAGAACAGCCGGATATTTTGATTCTGGATGCTCATCAGTTTAAAAAGCAAATTAACGATGGAGTACTGACTGAACTTGATTCGCTTAGTGCTAGAGATAACTATCATCTGGATGGGTTCGTTCCTGGTTTAGTTGATCAACTTAGAGAAATAGGCGGTGGTGAATTGTATGGGCTTACTCCGTCATTCTCAAGCAAGGCGATATTTTATAACAAAGACCTGTTCAAGAAAAATGGCATAGAGTTACCATCTGATGGAATGAGTTGGTACGACATCATTGAGCTTGCCCGCCGTTTTCCTACTGAAGGGGATAAACAGACACGAGTTTACGGATATAGCGGTGGAGATGTGTATGAAGCCCCTATGGATCTAGTTACACTGATTGATAAGATGAGCCGGGCTGAAGGATTGTCGATCGTGAACACAGATAAGATGCAGGTGACCATAGATACAGATGCGTGGAAGAAAGTGATTCAGACTGCTATTGAGGCAGACCAATCGGGAGCTATTTTTAATTCTATGGATGAATTATTCACCCGTGGAACGAAAGAGGAGTTTTATGACAGCCAACCATTTCTCATGGGGCGTTCTGCTATGCATATTGGATCGGTAACGTCGCTAGCACTTATGGATCATTTCAAGAATGATGTGAACGATGATGTCCCCTTTGAACTTGGGATTGCCGCTGGGCCCGTCGATCCTCTTGATCCTACATCCACTTATGTAACTCCAGGTGATATATTCGCCATTAATACAGCATCAGTCCATCAAGATGCCGCATGGGAATTTATTAAGTATGTGTGCGGTGAAGAGTATGCTCGTGCCAGCTCCGAATCTAATGAATTGTTGTTAGGTCAGCAACTATTATTAAGTCGATCAGGTTTTATGAAGGACTATGAAGGAATCAGTTTAGAGCCGTTCTATCCGTTAAAATCAAAATTTCCAAGGCGTAGTGACGATTGGTACAAGCTGCCTGATCCATTCTTCAACGATTTTGCGGCGGTCTTAAGCCGAGAACTAGAGCTTGTGAAAAAAGGGCAAAAATCCCTTGATGATGCGGTAGCAACCGTAAAGTCCGAAGCGCAAACGCTGCTTGATCAATCTGTAAAGAAATGATAGCCCAATAAACTTGAGTTGAATACTGTGTAAGATGGAGGGAAGTAGCAGAGCCGAATGAGGAGAGAGTGCCGAAGTACTGATTGAAATCGATTGTATGGGAGATCCGGATCGAGGCTTGAGCTGTATGTTGTACAGCTCTTTTTTTTATGGACAAATACGGCAGAAATGCAGCACCGTGTCCCTTGATCGCAGCCAGCTTAACGGCCTCAATGGAGTCAAGGCTGTAGAGAATGTAATCACCGCTTATATCGTTAATTTTTATTCAAATTTGACGCAACCATCAGTTCATAAAACTGCTTTGGAGTAACACCATATTCATTCTTAAAAGCTCTAAAAAAATTTGAATAATCGCCAAAGCCTGACTGTTTGTAAACACTATTTATTGGATAGTCTTTAAGAATTAACTCTTTTGCTTTAATTAATTTCTTCTGCACCATATACCTGTGAATAGTGGTGCCTGTATGCTTTTTAAATTCCCTGGATAGATGGAATTTACTGAGATAAAACTGTTTGGAAAGTTCATCAATGGAGATGTCTTCTTCTAAATGATCATTAATATACTCAATTATCCCATCGATGAGAATACTCTTTTTTACAGAAATATCTAGGTTTGATGTATCGTTCAAAACAAGATTGCTTAAGTTTACGACAAGCTCCGCAATATAGGCCTTATATAGCAAATCTTTGCCTAACCCTTGGTGGTTCTCAAGGCTTAACAGCTTATTGAGCTGTGTCTTCACATTTTGCTGAAATTCAATGTCCGCTCTTATTACATTTCTTTTTTTAACGCTTTCAAAGCATAAAGTAAGATCCGTTTCTTGGGACGATAATTCTTGGAGAAAGGATTTGTTTATCCAAAGTACAATCCGTTCATAGGGGATTTTCATACTATTAATAACTGCTTGGTGGAGCTCCTTTGTATTAATCAATATAATGTCACCCGGTTTTATATCGTAGGATTTGCCTTCGATCAAATAAGTAATGTCTCCGGAAATAAATAAATAAATCTCATAAAAATCATGATGATGTAAATATAACAAAGGAATATCGGAGTTTAAAAAGTGAAAAACCTCATAATCACTGGAAATCATATATTTGCGGGTAAAAAACTTATGCAAATTTCTTTTCATTCGTGATCCCCTTTTCAGCACAATGACTTGTATAAATTGTAACTAAGATTACTGAAGAGTTCTACTGAAAAACGTTGTAACAGGTGAATAGAATAATAATTACATGTGAAGATGAGCTGTATGATATTTTACTACAGCAATTTTTACAAGTTTTGAAGCAATTAAAACATATTCTTTTATCGTCATTTATCTATAATTAAAAACATGTTTGTGAAATTAATTGCAATTGTGGAACAGGAATTAACCCAAAAGCCTGCTATGGCGCGGAAGGTGCTTGAAAAATTCAAGCTATAAAGTAAGCGCTAACAAGTAAGCGCTTTAATAAAGGTATTTCCAGATATTTGGATGAAATGCAGCCTATTTCATCAGAATATATAAAATATATTTTTCAGGAGGGCTATGAATGGAAAGTAATCCAAAACAAAAATTGCCTTTGAAGGAAAAGGTTGCTTATGGATTTGGGGATTTGGGAAATGGGTTTATGTTTGATTTAGGGCAATCATATCTGCTGAAGTTCTTTACGGATGTGCTTAATATTCCGGCGGTGGTTGGAGGAACTGTCTTCTTAATATCAAAAATATTTGACGCTTTTGCAGATGTAACTGTCGGAACGATTGTAGACTCCAGAAAGAAAATAGGGAAAAGAGGAAAATTTAGGCCGTTTATTTTATACGGCACACTGCCTCTTGCAATCACTACGGTACTATGCTTTTTAGTTCCGAATCTATCGATGGCCGGGAGAATAGCTTTTGCTTATATTACCTACATGCTGTTTGGATTAGCCTATTCTTTTGTAAATATACCCTATGGTTCATTAGCAGCAGCGATGACTCAAGATTCAGTAGAAAGAACCAAGTTGGCTTCCTTCAGACAGGCCGGTTCCAATTTGGCCGTACTGATCACAGGGGTAGCCGTAATACCTCTAATACTGAATTTTTCCGATTCCAAAGTAGGTTATCCGGTAGTCATGGGATTAATGGCCTTGATTGGTACGGTTTTTCATTTAATTTGCTATAAATATACGGTAGAACATGTAAGAGTTGACGCTCCGGAGAAGAAAAAAGAACCTATAAGCAAAATGTTTAAAGTGCTTTTCTCAAATAAACCGCTAATGATCTTGAATCTGATGAGCTTATTAACCATATCTTTTTACAATCTGAAGGTAGGTATGATGGTATATTATGCTCAATATGTCCTCGGTAATGCAAACTTAACAGGAACTTTAAATTTCGTAAGTATCGGCTGTTCATTGATAGGCGTTGCTGTAATGCCGCTTGTCGTTAAAAAAATCGGAAAGAAAGCTACTTTTTTAGTAGGGTTGGGCATATGGGTGGCCGGCGATCTAATAAATTACATGCTTCCCGGAAATAAAGCTGTATTTATAACATTTTCTTCTATAGCCTGGTTTGGAACGGCTTTCATGAACGGTATGACCTGGGCATTTATATCCGATGCCGTCGAATACGGCGAGTGGAAAACTGGAGAAAGAACCGAAGGAATTATTTATTCTACTTTTAGCTTCTGCAGAAAGCTTGCACAAGCTTTAGCCGGATTTATTCCAGGAGTGGTTTTGAGTCTGATTGGATACATTCCTAATGTTCAGCAATCAGCCGAAACATTAGCCGGAATAAAATCATTAATGCTTCTGTACCCGGCTATTGGAGCAGGAATTGCCATTTTGACTTTTGTATTCTTGTATAATTTAACAGATGATAAATATAAGCATATTTTAGCTGAATTAAGCGCAAGAAAAGAAGCTAAAGCGATCCAATAGTTTGATTGACTTTTAGGAGGGAAAACCAATGAAAATAAGCAATAAAATGATAAGTATAAAAAATTACGATAACTATTTAGATATTGATACCGATGCCGCTAAATATAGAATTGTCTTACTAAATGATGAAATTGTAAGAATTCGTTGTACTTTTGATGAAGAATTTGCGGAGGAAGCATCCTATTCCCTGATTATGACTGCGTGGGAAGACAAAATGGATGGCTTGCTAAGGGAAGAAAGAAAGAGAGTACGGGCAGTTGGAAGCAAATACGAGGATTTAGGCACTTATCTTCGGCTATCTACCAAAAAATTAAAAGTAAATATATACAAAGAGCCTTTTGCTATAGAGATCACAGATAAGGAAGGCAATGTGTTGCATTCCGACTTGAAAGAAAAATCCTATGTAAAAGATGCTCACGGAAGACTCTATCATTATTCCTGTATGGATGACGAAGATTGTTTCTATGGGTTTGGAGAAAAAACAGGCTACCTAAACAAGAAGAAAAAAAGATTAAGAATGCACAATGTAGATACTGTAGGATATGATTCAGAGCATACAGATCCGCTGTATAAGCATATACCTTTCTATATCAAATTTAACAAAAAAAATAGCATAGCCAGCGGAATATTTTATCATAATTCCTTTGATTCCGTTTTTGATATGGGATGTGAGAGAAGCGGTTATTGGAATAAGTATAGTTACTTTTGCGCCGACGGCGGAGAGCTGGACGTATTCTTTATTTATGGCCCGAAAATAAAGGATGTTATAAGAAACTACACGGATTTAACGGGAAAAACTGCACTGCCTCCAAAGTATTCCTTGGGATATATGGGGTCAACCATGTATTATACGGAATTGGATAGAAACTCGGATCAAGCTATTCTGCAGTTTCTTGATAAATGCAAGGCAGAAGGAATTCCTTGTGACGGTTTCTTTATGTCATCAGGATATACGACAGGAGAAAATAATAAAAGATACGTTTTTAACTGGAATTTTGATCGGTTCGCAAATCCTGCACAATTTGTAAGTCAAGTAAAGGAAAAAGGGGCTTGTCTAGCGCCCAACGTAAAACCCGGTATGCTGACTTCTCACCCTTTATACAAGGAATTTGCCGCAGCGGGGGCCTACATAAAGGATGATAAAGCAGAAAAGTCACAAATTGATAGATATTGGGGAGGCCCGGCTTCCTTTGTGGACTTTACCAATCCTAAAGGAAGAGCATTATGGAAAAAGCACCTAAAACAAGCTTTAGTTTCGCTTGGAATCACATCGATATGGAATGATAACAATGAATATGAAATAAACAATTCCGAAGCTGTTTGTCATTTTGAAGGTATGAAGCAAAAAGTGAGTGCATTACGGCCAATCATGCCTAATCTAATGGCTTTTACGGCAAAAGAAACCATAGCGGAAGCAGATCCAAATACAAGACCATATATCATCAATAGAGCCGGATTTGCGGGAATTCAGCGTTATGCCCAAACCTGGGCCGGAGATAACAGTACAAGCTGGAAGAGCTTAAAATTCAATATTCCCGTAATACTTGGAATGGGACTGTCAGGAGTTGCCAATCAAGGCTGCGATATAGGAGGCTTTTATGGTCCGGCACCTGAGCCGGAGCTATTTGTAAGATGGGTTCAGAACGGAATTTTTCAGCCAAGATTCTCCATACACTCCTGCAACAATGATAATACCGTTACAGAACCATGGATGTATCCATCTTATACAAAATATATTAGGGAAGCTATAAAGCTTAGATATACATTAGTACCCTATTTGTACTCCCTGCTATTTGAAGCATCAACTGAAGGTGATCCGGTCATGAGACCTTTAGTTTATGAATTTGAAAATGATAAAAAAGTGTCTGAAGAAAGCTTTGATTTTATGTTCGGAAGTTTTATATTAGTAGCCAACGTCCTTGAAAGGGGGGCAAAAACAAGAAAGGTGTACCTTCCGGAAGGAGCCGCCTGGTTTGATTGGAATACCAAACAGGTCTATGAAGGAGGGCAAACTATTGAAGTAGAAGTTGCATTAAATTCAATTCCTATGTTCATTAGAAGTGGAGCCATTATCCCGATCAGTGAAGGCTTAATGAATATTCATCACGATTCGATTGATAAACTTAAATTGTTAATAGAACCATCGGAGGAATCCAGCTTTGTATTATATGAAGATGATGGTACTACTAATAATTACAAAAATGGCGAATACTTAAAAACCTTAGTATCCGTGAAAAAAACGGATGGAGTTAAAATTACTTTTGAAAAAGAAGGTAACTATAACAAACGACCTAAAGAAATTAATATCGATTTATTATGCAGAGATGTAGCCCCGGTCCAAATATGCTTAAAAGATATTAAGCTGCCCATATTACTGGATAAAAAACAATGGGAATTAAGCGAAGAAGGCTGGTATTTTGACACCGAGCAAAGAATAGCTAAAATAAAATATCCGAATATCGGTGAAAATTATGATCTTCATGTTAATTTCAGTGTAAAAGACTTAATTTCCATTTAATTGGCGAACTGGACTGGGACGATCGCCGGCCGCGGCTCCCCGCACGGATTCGTCAGCATCAACTGCCGCGAAACGCTGAACTTGCCCTGAATCCAGCCATACCGTTCGCTGAACGCGTACTTATCAAGCGGCATAAGCGCGGTGCTGTCTTCGGGCAGCTTGCTCCACACCTCGTCGATCATGGCGCTTACGTTCTCCTCCCGGGACGGGTTGAAATTCACGATATTTAGATGACAAGCCGCTACGATAAATTTCATTTCAGCTAAAAACCACCGGATTCCAAGTTTCCAACTGGATTCCGGTGGTTTTTCTGTTTGTAGTTTTTAAGGCAATGACGAGCCTTTTTGTTTGGCGGAGGACTTAGTTTATTGCTTATGTACATAGGGCTGACGTAATCTTATAGCGGTCAATAAATTTCCTTTATGAATAAAAGAAGGAAATTTAAGGATTTTATAGAATTTACATATAAAGGAATTGAAAATCAGCAAGGCTAAGCAAAAGAAAGGGGTAATTTTTTTGATCAAGCGGTCTTTTTATTATCTGTGGGGGTCTCAGACGATCTCCAATGTTGCAGATATTATCTACATGTTGAGTATAACGGTATTGGTGTTCAGCTCTAGCAATTCTTTAATGCAGACCACTTTGATTCCGCTGTTCCGTTTGTCAGCCCAAGTGGTTAGCGGGCTGGTTGCACCTATAGTTCTCAGCCGATTCAGGCTCACGCGGATTTTGCTGTTCTCCCAACTAGGGCAGTTTATCATTTTTACTCTGCTGTTTCTTTACTTGTGGACCAATCCCGGGCAAGGGTCGTTTCTTTTCATTTTTGTGATGGTGTTTGGCATGTCCTTTCTGGACGGCTGGACCAACCCGGCGCGAAATGCGCTTGTCCCCCGCTTGGCCAGCGGTGAGGGACTCATGCGCGCGAACAGCTTGGTAGCCGTCAGTGATCAGGTAGTTAAATGTGCAGGATGGGCGCTCAGCGGGATTGCTGTAGCCTGGCTCGGTTCACTGAATACGCTTTTGATCGCATCCTGTTGTTATTTGCTGGCTGCAGCGGTCACTACATTCATTCGTGATCCGCTGGATTACCAGGAATCCGGCTCCGAATCTCCAATGCCCGCGACTCAGCCGCCGGCAGCAGCCGAATCAAAGGGCTCGCATTGGAAAGAACTTGGGGCAGGATGGCGGATTATTTGGCATAACCGCCGCATTCGTTCTCTGATGATCGTGGACAGTATAGACACCATTGGGGGGACCTCCTGGCTTGGTGTATTTATTTTAGCGTATGTAACTCAGGTGCTGCATAAGGATGCAAGCTGGTGGGGATTTATGAATGCCTCCTTTTTCTCCGGGATGATTCTGGGCGGGCTGGTTGTTGTTGCTTTGGTCAAACGGTTGCAAAAAAACAGTTATTTATACATGCTGGGAGCATTGTTCGTGTATGTGCTGATTACGGTAGTGTTTGCTCTCAATACGATTCCGGCCGCTGCGCTTGTTCTATTTGCCGTCTCCGGATTACCGGTGCAAATGGCCGGAATTATTCGCCGTACCTTGCTGCAAACAAGCGCTCCGGCGGCTCAACTCCCCAAAGTAATGGCAGGGATTGACGTGCTTACGAACCTTGGCTTTGGTTTATCTTTATTGTTTCTGGGTTGGTATGCGGACCGTTTTGGAATGGTACAAGTGTATCTGCTGGCTGCGGCTATGACGACAATTGCTGTCTTGATCGGGTTGTTCTATCGGAGAGATTTTCAGGAAAGTGCGCAAGTGGGTCATCCAACCGTCAAGGGTTCAGGGATTTGAAGCCAAGCCATTCGTAATGCGGGTCTACGTCATCAAGAGTAGGGCCCCAGTTCGGATTTTTTCGAAAGCCTCCTTAAAGTGCGGATGAACAAATACATTTTAAAGGCATTTAGTTCAAGAAGGCGTTCCCGAAGTGTCGGGGAGCGCCTTTTTTAATGAAATGAAATCGGGCTTTTTTGGCGAAAATAACATAATAGGGAAAATATGCAAATCACATATCGGCTGTTATGTTGACGGGGGGGCTTGCGGATGGTGGAAAAAGGGAAGATTTCTTCGGGTCAATTTGCGCTCATACTATATTCCCTGATGGGCTACGACGGGCTGCTCCTGATCCCCAAAATCGCGGGGGAAGCGGCGGGGCGGGATTTATGGCTGTCGCCTGTGTGGTCGCACCTGGCCGGTATCGCCTTCGTACTGGCCATGCTGCAGCTCGGCCGCATGTTTCCGGGAGAGACAAGCATCGCGTACAGCAAGCGGGTGTTAGGAAAGCTGCCGGGCAAAGCGGCGGGGTTTATCATCGTGTTTTACACCGCTTACCTGACCAGCGTTATTTTACGGATTTACAGCGATTTTATTTCCTCCGTATTTTTGGAGAATACCCCCTCCCTGGTCACCGCCGGCGGAATAATGTTTCTTGTGGCGTATACGGTCAGGGGGGGCGTGGAGGTGCTGGGGCGGTTAGCCCAGCTGTTTCTGCCGGTTACGATCGTAGTGTTCGCGCTGCTGAGTATTCTCACCATCCCTGAATGGAACGTATCGAACGCTCTGCCGATCATGGGGAACGGACCGGTCCCTTCGCTCAAGGGAGCCATCGTTCCGTTTACCTGGTTCTCCGGTTATCTTTTGTTGGGATTGTATTTCCCGTTATTGTCGAATCAGCGGAAAGCAGCGTTTTTCGTTTTGACGGCCTGGTTTGGGGAAATGATTACACTTGCGGCGTCCGGACTTGTGTCCGTGTTTCTTTTTGGCGAGTATGCCGGTACATTAAACTATCCGTTTATCGAAGTCGTTCGTTATATTGGACTCGGTGAGTTTTTTCAGCACATTGACGCCTTGCTGCTGGCTGTATGGCTGCCGGGGACGTTTATCGAATTGGCCGCGTATTTCTATGCGGCGGTGACGGGAATGGCCGAATGGATTGGACTCAAGGATTATCGGGCGCTTGCCTTTCCGCTTGGATTTTTGGCTTTGGTCGTGAGCTTCTGGGGCCTTTCCGGCGCTGCTGATTTTGCTAATTATTTGGCGACGAGTCATGTTTGGTTCGATTTCTCGCTGGTAGTGTTCGGCTTTATTCTCTTCCTGACGGCATGGATCCGCAGCAAACTGGGGGCTCTAAAGCCAAATAGAGTGCCTTACGCTGACCAAGATCCCGCTCCGGTAGCGGCCACGATCGTGCATCATGAGGAGCATGCCGAGCATGCACATGCGGAAAGCGGCTCCGCCTCCCATTCCCATGCCGGCGCGGTTGCCACCTCGCGGGACCTATGCCCGTCCTGCGGCTCCGCCTCGCTGATCAACATCGAGGGCTGCAAAACCTGCAGCAATTGTGGGCACAGCCAGTGTTATTTTTAGGTGTGGAATAATGTTGGAAAAAATAAAGGAAATTGTTAAAGATTTCTCCAACATGATCATCTTATTTCCCGCCCCAGCGGAAAAACCGTGAGGACAAATGATCGACACGATGGCGACACCAATGAGGACCGCGACATCCACCCCATTCTCCCAAATCGGTGTAAAATTCCATGTTTGCCTTGTTAAATCATTAACGTAGTAAAGCAGAGTGAGGTGAGCGATCATACGTAACACGTTTGGCATCCATTCAATCGGCATGGTCGCTCCCGATAGAAAAATCATCAAATTCAACGCGAGTGAACTGATAGCAGAGGCAGTCCGAACGTTTTTGGCCTCCAGCCCGCTTAACAGTGGCATCTCAATATCAAGAATGGCACTATTGGCGGTTTTTTCCCGAATCAGCCGCTCCACCAATTCACCTTTCAACGAAATGAGAGACAGGGTATAACCCAACGTATCATGAAGATCACGGGCGATTCGCTGGCTTCCGGATCATCCTCACCACTGACCCTTTTCTCATTATTACTTGTGCCTCCTTGATTTATTGTATTAAAAGCATATCGATAAGCCGACGGTGCCGGTAGTTATGCATATCACTTATTTGAAATGATAAATATCATTTTTTAACCGGCAGCACATTGGAACGTCACCACCTTTAAATTGGGCAACTTCTGAGCTGCCTTTTTTTATGCAAATGAATCGAAGAGATATATTTTGTTGACGAGTCATATTATTACTAGTAATATTAATACTATGGAGATCAATATCAAAAAATCGCCTGTCGCTTTAGCCATCCTTTGTTTCCTTATTGAGGAGCCTATGCATCCTTATCGTATGCAACAGTTAATTAAAGAAAGGGAGAAGGACGAGGTCATTAATGTTCGCCATCGAGCAAGTATTTACCAAACGATTGAACGGTTGCATCGAGACAAGGCCATTGCCATTCAAGGAAAGAAAAAGAATGAAGGGAGACCGGACTTGGTTGTTTATGAAATCACGGATCTGGGCCACGAAGCTGCCTATACTTGGATTCGTGAAATGATTTCTACACCGGCACAGGAGTTTTTGGAATTCCCCGCTGCCGTATCTTTTCTGGCGCTGCTCACGCCCGAAGATGTGGCTCTCCTGTTCAAACAACGGGTCAAAGCGCTAGAAAACACACTTGCTCGGCTCAAGGATCAGTTTCAAAAAGGTGCTACGCTGAGACTGCCGCGGCTGTTTTTGTTGGAAAGCGAGTATCAACACGCCGTGCTTGAAGCTGAAATCGGATGGATTCAATCCGTCATTGCCGATATTGAAGCCCGAAGGCTGACATGGAGCATGGAGGAACTGCGCAAGAGAAACGAGTCAATCGATGACCGTTTAGATGAAAAAGAAACTGAATAACGAAAGGACATGATCATAATGAATCCGATAAATTCCACAATGATTAACGAAACGGTACCTGTGCTCATTGTGGGGGGAAGTCTTGTGGGTCTATCCCTTTCTCTGTTTCTGGCTAAACAAGGGGTAAAGTCAATAGTCGTCGAGCGCCATCCGGGCACGGCCATTCATCCGCGCGTCTCAAGCTTGACTGCCCGCACGATGGAAATCTTCCGCTCTGCCGGAGTTGAAGAGGAGATACGCCGTGAAGAACCCCCTTTCCCACGGGAATTCGGCATCATGTTTGTCGAGAGTCTGGCCGGGGAAGTTTTCGAGAATCTGATGGAAGATATGAGCGCGTATTTTACGGATGTCAGTCCTGTTGAAGGCAACGGCATCGCGCAAGATTTGCTTGAGCCGGTGCTTCGGATGAAGGCTGAACAAGCAGGTGCCGATCTTCGATACAACACGGAAATGATCGGGTTCGAAGCGGATGAGCACGGCGTCTCGGCCACCATTCGGGATCGCATCAACGGTGAAACACGCCAGATTCGATCCGAGTATATGGTTGGAGCCGACGGAAGCAAGAGTGGGATCCGTGCAGCTTTAGGAATCGGGCAGCATGGAGAGGGGACACTTTTTCATCTGATCAGCGTCATTTTCGACGCGGACATCCATGATCTCTTCAAGAACCAAAATGCACATATGTGTTTCTTCGCCAATGAAGACGCAAGCGGCAGTCTTGTCCTGTATCCCGGCACACTCAGGCGGCCTCATGTATACCGGTTGGATGTGATCTATGATCCGGAAGAGGAAACGATTGACGATTACCCGGAAGAGCGATGTATTGCATTGGTAAGGGCAGCAATTGGAATCCCTGACATTCCAGTGAAATTCAAGAAGGTATTAACCTGGGAAATGGCTGCTCGCGTAGCTGATCGCTTCCAACAAGACCGTATATTTATCGTTGGGGATGCCGCACGGGTTCAACCTCCCAGCGGCGGCTTGGGAGGCAATGCCGGCATTGCCGAGGTGCATAACCTCGCTTGGAAGCTGGCTGCCGTGTTGCGCGGTGAAGCCGGCGAGGGCCTACTTGCCACTTACGACATGGAGCGCCGGCCTATAGCGGATTACACCGTGGAACAGGTCGTCATGCTCTCCCAGCAGCGCGAACATGAAGGAGCAGATGGAATTACGGTAAACACCCTACATGTCAATATGGGTTATCGCTATCAAGACGGCGCGTTCATACCGGAAGGAGACGGGCAGAACCTCCCCCTTGCACAGCCGCCAGAGTCGTGGACGGGTCAGCCAGGAACCCGCGCGGCGCACGTCGTTTTCGAACGCAACGGTCAGCCGTTTTCCTCAATCGATCTGTTTGGTTCTCGATTTGTGTTACTCGTTGGACCAGAAGGACAAGGCTGGCTAAAGGCCGCACAACAGGTTCTAAAGGCGCTCCATCTTCCAATGGATATGTACTGGATAGGCTGGCAAAACAACGACTTCAGCGATCCGGGCAACGATTTTCTTGACGCATACGGCATTACCGCCTCGGGAGCTGTCATCGTTCGACCAGACGGGTACATCGGATGGAGAAAAACGACCGCAGAGGATAGTAACGCTGGAATGGAACAAATGCTAACTGACGCGCTATCAACCATTCTTTGTCGCAAAATGGATTAAGAAATGAATAACTTCAAAATGAAAAGGAACATCCCCTATGCTTACATTTAAATATAACGAGGTCTATGACTACCCTGCAGCTGTGGTTTTTTCACGCCTCACGAATCTAAAAGGGCGGACTGCCTGGATGAAAGGGATTATGGAAAATCGAGTCACCCCTGAAGGTCCGGTTCAGATCGGAAGCCAATATTTCGAAAGCGGAAAATATTCGGGCTTCAAATCCGAGAAAACCATGTTTGTGACCGAGCTAATTCAGGATCAATTACTGACATTGGAGACAATCCCCGGAGAAAAACAACACTTTCGCGAAAGCTACCTTGTCGAGCCGCTATCCGATCACTCTTGCCGAGTTCATTTCACGATTCAAGTCGGGAATGTACCGAAGGTAGCTGAATTCTTCATGCGACAATCGATGAAAAAAGAGCAGCCGAAAACGGCTGCCAGCTTGAAGGCCGTGCTGAATGAATAACCTCCGTGACAACCGGGTGCGGGAAAACCGGGCAATAGCTTGAACATTCACGCTGATTTTGGATCAAACCTACTTTGGCGTATATAATGGGGAGGCTGGACAACAGTGGGTCATTAACGGAAAGACATTTCCTGATACACGACGCTTGGATCACTGCCACAATCTGGATCATCCACAAAAAGGGATGACTTTGCATGTGAATTATGAAAATATTTATACTCCTTTCGCGATTGGAAGTGAAACGGGCAATCGTCCTGAATAGTATTGGGACGTGATTACGAATATACGATTCTACTGTTTGGCCGACTGTTGACTGCTATATTGTATTGGATGTACCCCGAAATGACATCCAATTTACCGTTATGGCGTAAATCCCGCTTTATATTTTGATCACTAGTCTTTTATTTATGTTGAAAGTAATATTTGGCTTTGCGGTGACCACTATAGCAAAACCTATAGGAACAATGGCGAATCCGCATGAGCGCGTCAGGAGAGGAGCGAACAAATGCAAGAACTTGAAGATCTGCTCGCTCGCCAATTTCAGTTGCAAGCTGAGGCCGCTGTAGTGGTGGAAGAGCTGAACCTTATCCAATCGCTAAAAGCAGCCGGCATGCCTGTTAAAGTTGGAAGTGCGGCACTTGGTTTAATGACTTGGAGAGACCTTGATATGACGGTCGTTTGTTCCAAGTTGGACATTGCTGTAATCTCCCGAATTGCTTCGCAATTGATATTGAACCCTAAGATTAGGCAGATGAAATTTATGAACGATACCGGTAGCTGGAACACCGATCCTGCCTACCCGGATGGGTATTTTATTGGGTTGGATTACTTATCTAAAAGCGGGAGCAAATGGTCGCTGGATATTTGGTTCGTTGATGATCCTGAGAAACAACCTGATCTGCGGCATATTCGTACGTTGCCCGGTCGTCTTAATGAAGAGGCGGTTCTCTCTATCCTGCGGATCAAAACCGTTTGGGCATCGAGAGCCGAGTATGGGAAACAGGTGAAAAGCTTTGATATCTATACGGCTGTATTAGATCATAAAGTGAGCACACCCGCTGAATTTGAACAATGGCTTCAAAACCGTAACAACAATATATCACCTTGAGTACTTTTGAAGGGGGAAGCCGGATGCCGGATTTTTCAACTTTATTGGCGTATGTTATCGTTGTCATTTTTCTATTTTTAATTCCAGGACCAGCCGTTCTTCTTACCGTTACTCGTACAGTTCAAAACGGGCGCAAAGGAGGCATTATGGCAGGGCTTGGCATCGCAACCGGGGATTTTCTTCACACCTTATTTGCTACTGTTGGGCTTTCTACTATACTAATGACCTCGGCTCTCGCCTTCAATTTTGTTAAATATGCAGGAGCGGTATTCTTACTATATTTAGGAGTTCGCGAAGTGATGAGTAAGCCATCAGAACCACGACTTCCAAAGGTTAAATCGGCGGGAGCTTTAAAGTCATTCGTTACGGCAACAGTTGCAGAAGTTCTTAATCCAAAGACGGCTCTATTTTTTCTGGCGTTTTTGCCTCAATTTGTTCATCTCGAACGAGGCCATGCCGCCACGCAGTTTTTGATCCTTGGTGTCGTCTTTGTGATCTTAAGTGCATTGTATACAACCTCGATTGTACTAGGTATTTCTGCGCTCGGGAAACTGGTTAGACGGAGGACATGGATAAACCGCTTAAACCGCCTAAGTGGCAAATTCGTCGGAGCAATCTATATCGGACTAGGCCTAAAGGTTGCATTCCAATGACAGTAATGATGGTTTGTGGTATGACTTTTGATAACACCAAGATTGAAGTCCGCCCTTTAGTGATATCGGTTGACGGGATCATGGAAGCTTACCGCAAGGATGCGGCGGGCTTCAAAAAAACGAATAAAAAAGTAATAATCAGCGCTTGACAGGGAGGGCCGGTAACCGATCGTGGCAAGAAATATCGGCAGATCAACATCCGCTGTCCGGACGCTTTGCACGATTATCCCGTTTGATCCGGAAGCAAAAAGGAAGATAAATTCAAGAGAAGAAAATAGGTATGGGAGAAGCAGACATATTCGAGATCGTTAGACAGGTTTGTGAGAAAGGAGGTTTAGAAGGAGTGAAGTAGACTTGATGGGAGGAATGGGGCAAGACACCGGGAAAAATGAAAGGGCCGTGATACCGTCAAAAAACCGCCGGAGGATTTCTCCAGCGGTTTTTCTCATGCCAGGACGGGGTTATTTCATCCCTGAGATCGAATAGTTTTCGATGATGTGCTTCTGGAAAACGATGAAGATGATGATAATCGGTACGACCATAAATGCCGAACCCGCCATCTGCAGCGCGAAATTTCCCGCGTACTGGCCTTTTAGCAGCTGCAAGCCGACCGACAGCGTATACAGCTTCTCGTCGTTGGCGATGATGATCGGCCAGAGGAAGCTGTTCCAGCCGGCGATAAAGGCCAAGATTCCCTGCACAGCCAGGATGGATTTGGAGATCGGCAAGGCGATTTGCAGGAAGATACGGAACTCTCCGGCGCCGTCCAAACGGGTCGCTTCCAGCAGTTCGTCGGGAATCGTCGACATAAACTGGCGGAACAGGAAGATGGCAAAGGCGCCAACCATGCTCGGAAGCGCGATCCCCACCAGCGTATTGGTCAGACTCATCATGTTCAGGATCAGATAGACCGGAATCATCGTGACCTGACCGGGAATCATCATGGTGGCCAGCACGAGGTAGAACAAGCCGTCCCGGCCTTTAAACTGGTATTTGGCAAAAGCAAAGCCGGCTAGCGCGTTCAGGAACAATCCGAGAAAGGAAAAGACGACGATGATCAACGTATTGCGCAAATAAATGCCGAACTGCATATTTTCAAACAGCTCGCGGAAGTTGTTCAGGGTAAACTGCTGCGGCCACAACGTTGGCGGAATTTGCGCCACTTCGCTTTCCGTCTTGAACGAGGACAAGATCATCCAAACGAACGGCAGCAGCATCAGCAGGCCAAGCACGCCCAGCAGGATACCAAACAGCCATTGCAGCGTTTTATCGCCAGAGGTTTTGGTTTTCATGCGTATACACCTCCCGGGATGGCATCAGACATCCGCTTCCTTGTTTTGGAATTTGTATTGCACGAGCGTAATCAGGATTATCGCAAAAAACAAAATAAAGGATCCTGCCGCGGCATATCCGAATTTACTGAATTGAAAACCGTTATTGTAAATAAACAGGGCCACGGACAGCGTACCGTCGAGCGGACCGCCGTTGGTCATGACGAACGGCTCTTCGAAGAATTGCAGCCAGCCGATCATCGTCGTCATCGACACGAAGAAGATGGCAAAGCGCAGCAGGGGGATGGTGATCGACCAGGTTTGCCGCCACGCGCTGGCTCCGTCGATTTGCGCCGCTTCGTAATACGTCTTCGAGATGCCTTTGAGCGCGGCGATGAAGATGAGCATGTTGAGGCCGATTGCCCGCCAAACGGCCAGGATGATCAGCGAAATTTTCGCCATGACCGGATCCTGCAGCCAAGGGACAGGCCCCAGGCCAAGCGAAGTCAAAATATAGTTGAGCAGCCCCAGCGACGGGTTGTACAGATAGCTCCAGACGACGGCGACCGCCACGACGTTGGTGACCGACGGCATATAGAAAATAACCCGGAACGCTTTGAAAATGCGGGCTCTTCCGGCGTTGATCAACAGAGCGATCATGAGGGAAATGACGATCACGAGCGGAACGCCGATGATAACGTAGAACAAGGTGTTGAAAATCGATTTTTGAAAAGAAGGATCTTGCAGAACTTCCTTGTAATTGTCGAAGCCGATGAAGCTGATGTTCGAATAGTCGGCCAGTCCGGCCATATCCATGTCGGTAAAGCTGATGACGAGCGCGATGGTGATCGGCAGCAGCGAAAATAATGCCAGCAGAATCAAAGTCGGCGCAACGAATACATAAGGGGCGTTTTTTTGCGATAAGCCTTTCATTGAGAATCACTTCCTTTATTTATGCGCTTCTTAAACCTAGGCCAAACCGCGGTTTGCCGGGCAGCCTAGGCTGCCCGGCGGGTTTCGGCGGTATCGCGGCTGCTGTTATTTGTTCAGGATTTTCTCCGCTTCGGCGTTGAAAACGTCCATTTCGCTTTGGACGTCGGCACCTCCGCGGACGATGCGTTCAAAGCTCTTCAAATACGTTTGGGCAATTTGTTCCCAGCTTGTCAATAGCGGCATCGGTTCGGAATGCTCAAGCTGTTGCTTAAGGGCCTGGTAGCTCGGATCGTCTTTCAACGACGGGTCTTCCCACGCTTTTACGTTAGTCGGAAGCGATTTGGTCAACTGCATCCACTTGACCTGCGTTTCCGGTTTGCTCATATATTGAATGAACTTCAATGCCTCATCCGGATGTTTGGTATATTGGAATATCGACAAGTCGGAGCCGCCCAACGCCGAGATGTTGTTCTTTTTGGCCGGCAGCGGGGCGACCGCCCATTTTCCTTCGAGTTCCGGGGCTTGCGTTTGGATCAAGTTGATATTCCAAGGACCGCTAATGAACATCGGAACGATGCCATCGCCTCTAAGTCCCTGCACCGCGTCCAGCCCCGCGTCGACAGGAGCCGAACCGTCCTTGAAGAATCCGTCCAGATATTCAACGGCCTCCACGAACTCGGGCTGGTTGAACAGCGGTTTGTTTTGGTCGTCCAGCAGCTTGGAGCCGTTTTGGCGGGCGAACATAAACGCCAGCGATTGCTCTTTCATGTCGATGCTGATGCCGTATTTGCCTTGGCCGCGTTCAGCCAGCTTTTTGGCGGCGGCGCGCAGCTCTTCCCAGGTTCTCGGGGCTTGATCGTACCCCGCTTCTTTAAGCAGGTCGGTGCGGTAGAACAGCACGCGGGTTTCGGTATACCACGGAATCCCTACGATTTTCCCGTCGTACTTTGTCGTGTTCACGGCACCCGTAAAAAATTGATCCTCTTTGAACTCGGGATATTGATCCACCAGGGAAGTCAAATCAAGCAAGGCTCCGGCGCCCGCAAACTCCGGAATCCAGGTCGTTCCCATCTGGATGACGTCCGGCCCTTTCTTCGAAGCGACGGCCGTCAGCAGCTTGTCGTGCGCATTGGACCATGGCAGGGCCTGAACGTTGACCTTAATGTCCGGGTTTTCCTTCATGAAATCGCCGGCAATTTGCGGCAGCGCTTTGGCTTCATCGCCCATCGCCCACACGCTGATTTCTACCTGCTTGGTGCCGCCGGAAGCCGTGTTGTTGTTTGACCCGCAACCGGTAAGAATGCCGGCGAGAACCAGCGAGCTTGCCAAAATAGTCGTTGCTGTTTTTTTCCACATAAGGATCGTCCTTTCTTCAATAATTGCTGTAAGTAATATGAGGATTCCAGAAGTGAATTTATACAAAAAAGCTTGTAAACTAGCTGACGGGATAAGCACCTCCTTGCCTTCGAGTGAAAGTCGTCCCCTTGTCGTAAACTAATGGTGTGCCAATGCAAGCGGCACGGTTCTCTTGGAACGTTTCGATTTCAATGAAGATAGATTGTTTTATCCGTAAACGAGAAGCTAGTGAAACGTTTCGATTCATTATAAAACAGAATGTAATCGTATTCAATAGATTTTTTTCGGCAATATAAATTTTCTTAAAATGTTAAATTGATTATATTAGAACGTTTCGACAATTTATGAAATCGCATTCAATTGAAATTGACGTATTCGAGGATTCGATATATAATCCACTTATTCCGTAAATTGAAACGTTTCGATTACTTGTGATATCGTTAAGTATGAAAAGGGTGGGGATGAAATGAAGCAGCAACCAATCGAGACTTATGTGGAGCAAATGACGCTTGCGGAAAAAATCGGCCAGCTGCTGCAATTGGCGGTGCCGTTTTTCGAAGGGGCCAAGACGGAAGGAGAAATCACCGGCCCGATGGAGGGGCTGGGCGTCTCCGAGGAAACCGTGCGGAATACGGGATCGGTGCTCGGATTGTCGGGGGCGCAGGAAGCCATCAACGTTCAACAGGCGCATCTGCGTAAAAACCGTTTGGGCATTCCGCTGCTGATCATGGCCGATATCATCCACGGTTACAAAACGATTTTTCCCGTTCCGCTGGCCATCGGTTGTTCCTGGGACTTGAAGCTGGCGGAACGAAGCGCCGAAATCGCCGCCCGGGAAGCGGCGGTTTCGGGCGTTCACGTCACGTTCGCCCCGATGGCCGATCTGGTGCGCGATCCGCGCTGGGGGCGGGTTATGGAAGCGACGGGGGAGGACCCGTTCTTAAATGGAGAATTTGCGCGGGCGTTTGTGCGGGGCTTTCAAGGCAAGGACTTGCAAAACGACACGAGCCGCGTCGCCGCTTGCGTCAAGCATTTCGCCGCCTACGGCGCGGCGGAAGGAGGCAGGGACTACAATACGGTCGACCTGTCGGAACGGCAGCTGCGCGAATACTATTTGCCGGCTTACAAAGCCGCGCTGGATGAGGGCTGCGAAATGGTCATGGCCTCGTTCAATACGGTGGACGGCATCCCTTCGACCGGCAACAAACGGCTGCTGCGCCGGCTGCTGCGCGAGGAATGGGGGTTCGGCGGGGTGATCATTTCGGATTGGGGCGCCGTCAAGGAACTGATTCCGCACGGCGCCGCCGCCGACGAGAAGGAAGCCGCCCTGCGCTCCATCGAAGCGGGCATCGACATCGAAATGATGACGACCTGCTATATGAAGCATTTGGCGGAGCTGGCGGAAAACGGCGTCATCGAGGAAAAGCTGATCGACGAAGCCGTGCTGCGGATTTTGCAGCTCAAGCAAAAGCTGGGATTGTTCGACAATCCGTATCGCGGAGCCGACCCGGCGCGGGAAGCGGAAATCGTGTTTTGCGGCGAGCATCGGGCCGTTTCGCGCGAGCTGGCGGCGAAATCCTGCGTTTTGCTAAAAAACGAAGGGGTGCTCCCGCTGCGGCGCGATCAATCCATCGCGCTGATCGGTCCGTTCGCCCAAAGCGGAGACATTCTTGGGCCGTGGTCGTGGCATGGGTCGACCGAGGCCGCGGTCCGTTTGCACGACGGCATCGCCGCTAAGATCGGCACGGGCCGAATCGCCGTCGCCGAAGGCTGCGGCATCGAGGAGGCCAGCCCCCGGCAGCTCGCCGCGGCGCTTCGGGCGGCGGAAGGCGCCGACGTCATCGTGCTGGCGCTGGGCGAAAGCTCCGAGATGAGCGGCGAAGCGGGCTGCCGGGGAGATATCCGGCTGCCGCAGGCGCAGCTGGCGCTGATCGAACGTCTCGCCGAGCTCGGCAAGCCGATGGCGGCCGTGCTGTTCAACGGCCGGCCGCTTGACCTGCACGGCGTGGCGGACCGCGCCGATGCCGTGCTCGAGGCCTGGTTCCCCGGCAGCGAAGGCGGCCACGCGATCGCCGACCTGCTATTTGGCGACGTGCAGCCTGCGGGCCGGCTGACGATGTCTTTTCCCTATGCGGCGGGACAGATCCCGGTTTACTATAACAGTTTCAATACCGGCCGCCCCAAGGATGCGCCGGATGCGCAGGTGCGTTACGTGTCGCAGTATCTGGACATGCCCAACGAACCGTTGTATCCGTTCGGATACGGTCTGAGCTATACCGCGTTCGCTTACGGCGAACCCGAGTTGTCGTCGCCCGAAATGACCCCTGACCGGCCGCTGACGATCAAGGTGAAGGTGACCAATACCGGAGCCGTGGCTGCCGAAGAAACGGTGCAGCTGTACGTTCGCGATTTGGCGGGGGATGTGGTGCGTCCGGTCAAAGAGCTGAAGGATTTCCGCAAAATCGTGCTGCAGCCGGGGGAGACCCGGGAAGTGGCGTTTGCGCTGACGGAGCCGCAGCTGCGTTACCATCATGCCGACTTGACTTTTGCAAGCGACGCGGGGGATTTTCTCGTTTACGTCGGGCCCAACAGCAGAGACGCGGCGGGCCTGCGGTTCAGTCTGCGCTTATAGCTTGCTTATAGACTATAGAAATAAATGAATGAGGGAGTGGGGATTATGGCGGAAATGGAGGCGAAAACGGTCCTTCAAGCGGGGGATTTGGCCTTTACCTTATGGAATAGCGGCGATATGTACGAAATGAAATACCGGGAAACGATGATCAACCAGCTGTTGTCCGGTCCGGTGGAAGGCTCGCTGAACAACCTTTATTTGCGGCTGCACCGGCCGGAAGGCATTCAAGCGCTTCCCCTGCTCGGCGTCCGCTCGAACGGCCGGGTGAAAAGCGGCGCGGAGGCGGCCGTTTGGGACGGCGAGGCTGCGGGCATCCGCTACCGGGTCGTTTTGACGCTGGACCCGCGGGGCGTTTGGTTTTGGGACGTCCGGCTGGCGGGGCAAACCCCGTGCGAGATCGATGTCGTATACGGCCAGGATGTCGGCATCGCCGAACAAGGGGCCGTGCGCAGCAATGAAGCGTACTTATCGCAATACATCGACCACGCCGTCTTCCGGCACGCGCGCCGGGGAACGGTTGTCTGTTCCCGGCAAAACCAGCCGCAACGGGGGAAATTCCCGTATTTGCAGCAAGGTTCGCTGACGGGGGCCATCGGGTTTTCGACCGACGGCTTTCAGTTTTTCGGGCTATCGTACAAGGAAACCGACCGGCCTGAAGCGCTGGCCCGGCCGGACCTGGCGGGCGATATCTATCAATACGAGTTTGCGTACACGGCCCTGCAGTCGAAGCGGCAAATCTTGTCCGGAGAGGCGCGGTTCGTGTTTTACGGATTGATTCAGGAAGACCATCCCGCGGCGATCGAGGCGCTGGAGCACGAAGAGCTGATCGAGGATGCTTGGCGTTATGTTGAATCCACAGCGGCCGCGGTTTCGGCGGCGGATGCCGCCGCTGCGGCGGTGCCGGCATCGCGGGCTGCGGAGATCGGCGAGCCGCTCGGTACCGAGCCGATGGATGAAGCCGAACTCGAAACATTGTTCCCGAACCGGCATCACGAGGAGCGCGAGAACGGGGCGCTGCTGTCTTTTTTCACGGATACGCATGAGCATGTCGTACTGAAGGAAAAAGAGCTTCGGGTGGAGCGCCCGCACGGCATCATCCTGATGTCCGGCGGCAATGACCGGATGAACGCGGACGTCATCACGACGACCTCCTATATGTACGGCGTTTTTAATTCACAAATCGCGGTCGGCAATACATCGTTCCACAAACTGGTTTCGAACGTCCGGAACGCGCTGAACGTTTCCAAGGCGTCGGGGCAGCGGATCTACGTGGAAATGGACGGGGTTTACCGGCTGCTGACGATGCCTTCGATGTTCGAGATGGGCTTCAACTATGCGCGCTGGACGTACAAAACGCCGGACGACACGATCATCGTGACGAACCATACGGCGGCGGAAGCCCCGGAATTGACGCTGCGCGTCGCTTCCGCCAAGGGACGGGCCTACCGGTATTTGGTGACGAACCAGATCGTCATGAACGATCATGAATTCTTGCTGCCGTACCGGATGGAGCAAGGGGAAGGAACGCTGACGTTCCGGGCCGACCGCGCGGCCATTTCCGCTGCGGTTTATCCGGATTTGGCCTACCGGATGCACGTTGCGGGCACGGACTTCCAAGTATTTGATGAAAGCAAGCTGGCTCCCGGCGCGGCGCCGGGCAGTTCCTCGCTGGTGGTGCTGGAAACGGAGCCAAGCGCGGAATGGACGCTGACCGTGCAAGGGCTGCTGAACGGCGGCGAACCGCCGCTGTCCGGCCGCGGGGAGCGGGAAGAGATCGCGCGTTACCGCGATTTTCTGGGCCGGGTCATGAACGGGTTCCGTTTGACGGCGGAAGGCGAAGCCGCGGAGGAACTGCAAAAGCTGAACGCGCTCGCCTGGTGGTACACGCATAACATGCTGGTGCACTTCTCCGTACCCCACGGGCTGGAGCAGTACGGCGGGGCGGCCTGGGGAACGCGCGACGTTTGCCAGGGACCGGCGGAATATTTTTTGGCCACGCAAAAATACGAGGTGGTCAAGGACATCCTCAAAACGGTGTATGCGCACCAATACGAGGAGGATGGCAATTGGCCGCAATGGTTCATGTTCGACCGTTATTTCCGGATCCAGCAGGAGGAAAGCCACGGCGACATCATCGTATGGCCGCTGAAAGTGCTGGGCGATTATTTGGCGGCCACCGGGGATTACGGGATTCTCAATGAGGAAGTTCCGTATACGTTAAAGGAAGGCTTCGAGCCTTCTGCGGAAACAGCGGCGATCCGCGAACATGCGAAGAAGGAGATCGGCTACATCCGCAGCCGCTTCCTGCACGACACGTTTTTGTCGTCCTACGGGGACGGCGACTGGGACGATACGCTTCAACCGGCCAACGCCCAGCTCAAACGGTACATGATCAGCAGCTGGACGGTGGCGCTGACGTACCAAACGTTCCGCGGGCTGGCGGAGGCGCTGCCGGCTGAGGAGCAGGCCTGGGCCGACGAGCTCGCGGACCTGGCGGCGGGCATCAAACGCGATTTTAACAAATACATGCTGGACAGCGAAGTGATTCCGGGGTTCGTGTACATGGAAGAGCCGGGGCAAGCCGAGTTGATGCTGCATCCGGCGGATACGAAAACGGGCATCCGCTACCGCCTGCTGCCGATGACGCGCAGTATGATCGCCGAGTTGTTGACCGCCGAGCAGGCGGAAGCGCACTACGCTCTGATCAAGGAAAAGCTGTATTATCCGGACGGGGTGCGCCTGATGGACCGGCCGGCGAACTACCGGGGCGGCGTCAGCACGCATTTCAAACGAGCGGAACAGGCTGCCAACTTCGGACGGGAGATCGGGCTGCAGTACGTGCACGCCCATATCCGCTTCATCGAAGCGATGGCCAAGTTGGGGAAAGCCGAGGAAGCCTGGAAAGGATTGCACATGATCAATCCGGTCGGCCTGCAGGAGGCCGTGCCGAACGCCGAACTGCGGCAAAGCAATACGTACTTCAGCAGCTCGGACGGCAAATTCGCCACCCGTTACGAAGCGGACGAGCGGTTTGACGAGCTGCGGCGCGGCGCCGTGCCGGTGAAAGGCGGCTGGCGGATTTACTCCAGCGGCCCGGGGATCTACATGAATCAGCTGATTTCCAACTGTTTAGGCCTCCGCCGCCATGGGGAAGATCTCGTCATCGATCCCGTGCTCCCGCCGCATCTCGACGGGCTGCGGTTCGACTTCGCCCTGATGGGCGTCCCGACATGCTTCGTTTACCGCATGGACGGCCAGGGACGCCGGGTGCGGATCAACGGCCGGGACGTTCCTGTCCGGGAGAACCCCGGATATTACCGCAGCGGCGGGGTTCGCCTCCGCCGGCAGGATTTTGCGTCGGCGGGGACCAAGGATCATAACGTCGTTGAAATCTTTATGTAATTGAGGGGAGAAATTTTGTGGTTAGCATTAAGGACATTGCCAAACAGGCCGGATTTTCCATCTCCACGGTATCCCTCGCCTTAAACGGCAGCCCGAAAGTCACGAACGAGACGAGCGCGAAAATCCTCGCCGTCGCCGAACAATTGAATTATGTGCCCAATGCTGCCGCGCGATCCTTAAAAACCCGGGAGTCCAAAATTATCGGCGTATATTTAACCGACTTCAGCGGCGCGTTTTATGGCGACCTGCTGCACGGCGTCAAAGAGGTGCTGAGCCGGAAGGAATACGACATGGTCGTGTGCAGCGGCAAGCAGTCCCATCGTCTGCTTCCGGAGCGCATGGTCGACGGGGCGATCATTTTGGACGAGACATTTTCCAGCGAGGAGCTGCTTAAATACGCCGATCTCGGGCATAAAATCGTGGTGCTCGACCGCGAGCTGGACCACCCCAACATCAATCAAGTGCTGCTGGACAACAAGGCGGGCGCCGCTTTGGCCGTCGAGCACCTGATCGAGCAGGGGCACCGCAAGCTCTACGTCGTGACGGGCCCGAAGGGTTCGTACGATTCGAAGCAGCGGCTGAAGGCGGTGAAGCAGACGGCGGACCGTTTCGACGGAGTGGAGCTGGTTGAAATCGAAGGGAATTTCAACAAAGCCGACGGGGAACGGGCGGCCAAGCGGATCCTTCGGGAATACACTTCTCCCGTGGCCGTCTTTTGCTTGAACGATGAGATGGCGATCGGGCTCTACGATGCGGTGAAGCATACCGACTATGTGATCGGCAGGGATATTCACGTGATCGGCTTCGATAACATCGAATTGTCCGAATACACGGTGCCGCGGCTGGCGACGATCGATTACTCCAAACGCAAGTGGGGGGCGCTGGCCTCCGAGCAGTTGCTGAAGGTGCTGGCCGGCGAACCGGTCGAGCACGAACGAATATACGTGACGCTGGTCAACGGCGATTCGGTGGGAAAAGCATAAGCCGGCGCGTCAACGCCTATATACGCCAAGCGGTTTCCAAGGAGTCCTGTTCTCATATGACCGCTTGGCGTTTTTTTATGTAGAAATTGAAGATTTGTCCGTGTAATTTAGATCTTTATGATAATATATTGGTGAAACGTTTCGATAAAATAAAATTCGAGAGGATCACATGAATGAAAAAAGGAAGACTCATTAGTTTCATGTTGATCGTTGGCCTTTTAGCAAATCTGATGGTAACTCCGCTGGCCTCAGCCAGTATTGGCGGAAATCAAACTGCTTTTCGCGCAGAACTGAAAGCGATTGCAATCAAGACTTATAAGTATTTTCAGGACCATACGGATCCGAAAACGGGAATGACTTATGATGAGGTGCGCGTTACGGAAGACGGAATCAAAGAAGTAAAGCATACCTCGCCGACAAATATCGGCATGTATATGATGAGTACGGTTTCAGCGCATGAATTGGGCATTATTTCAAAAAAAGAAGCGGTTAAGCGCATTCAAACCACTTTAAATACGCTCGAAAAGCTGGAAAAATGGAACGGCTTGTTCTACAACTGGTATAACACGGATGACGGTTCCATTAAGAAAGATTGGGGGCAATTTATCTCTCAGGTGGATAACGGCTGGCTTTCCGCAGGTTTAATTGTCGTCGGGCAAGCGTATGAAGAACTGCGCGGGCAAACAAGCAAGCTGGTTGAGAACATGAATTATGCACCGTTATATGATCCGGAAGTCGGCCAATTCCGCGGCGGCTATGATGTCGCTCAAGGCAAACTGACCGATCATCATTACGGAATGTTTTACACGGAACCGCGCGTGGCCAGCTATATTGCCATCGGAAAAGGCGACGTACCTAAGGATCATTGGTGGAAAATGTATCGTACATTGCCGAAAGAATGGGATTGGCAAGCTCAGATTCCGCAAGGACAAAACGCGCAGTATGATGGAGTGACCGTTTTCGAGGGGCACTATGAATACAATGGCGTAAAGTTTGTGCCAAGTTGGGGAGGAAGCATGTTTGAAGGACTTATGCCCGGAATCGTATTGAAAGAAAAAGAGTTTGGCACAAAAGCATTGGGATTAAACAATAAACGTCATGTAGAGCTGCAAATCGCCTATGCCAAGGAAAAAGGCTATCCTGCGTGGGGGTTCTCTCCCTCTGCAACGCCGACCGGATACAGTGAGTTTGCGGCAACACCGCTGGGTACATCAGGCTATAAAGACGGAGCGACCGTAACTGCGCATGCTGCATTTCTTGCTCTGGAGTATGCGCCCGATGCTGTGCGGGAAAACATCAAAACTTTCAAAAAGTTGAATATGTACGGCAAATACGGGTTCTATGATTCTGTGAATGTAGAAACAGGAGAACTTGCTAAAGCCTATCTGGCACTTGATCAAGGGATGATTATGGTGTCCATTGCCAACTATGTCAAAGATGGCGTCATTCGCAATTATTTCCACAGTGATCCGATCGGCCAAAAACCTGAGGTATTGTTGGAAAGAGAAGTATTCTACATTCAATAAAAAAATGGCACCGAATCATTACGATTCGGTGCCATTCTATAAGGACTCTAAATGATACGCGATTGGTCCCCGCCAATAGTTGTTGACTTAGCGTTCAAGAATTGATATGATGCATCCATGAGCAGACCAAGGGAATTTGATGTCGATCGTGCGCTGTGCCAGTCTATGGAAGTTTTCTGGGTGAAAGGCTTCAAGTCGACTTCCTATGAAGATTTGACGCGTACGACGCAAGTGAAGAAGCAAAGTTTATATTGCGTATTCAAGGACAAACGCGACTTGTTTTTAAAAGCGCTGGCGCTGTATCGCGAACGGAGCGTAGCCATCCTGGAAGAGTTGGCCTCCGAGGAGCTGCCTCCATTGCGAAAACTGGAGTCCATCTGCGAAGCTGCGCTTTATCCGCATGAAGAGGCCATGCGCCGGGGATGTTTTATGGTCAATACCGTGCTGGAATTTGGAGCCGACGATCAGGAGGTCAACCGCGAGGCTGAGTTGATGTCCGGTCAAGTCGAACGCATCTTTGAGAGGGTCATCCGCAGCGGCCAGGAGCGGCAGATGATTACGACGCGCCAGACCAGCAAGGAACTTGCCGCTTTATTGAATAACATGCTTAACGGCGCGAAGGTCATGGAGAAGTCGGGCGCTTCCCGGGAGCGGATCGATGCGGTGCTGCGTTCGACTTTTGCCCTGCTGGCAGCGGAAAATGCTTGATGGACTGGAGGGGCCAGGCCAAGAAGGCCTCAGGCTGCTGGGTCGTGGAGTGAATGGTTGAAATTGCCGGACTTTCACTCTGCGACATAGGCAGTTAGCGGGCCCGATCCGTTCAAGCTCGTGATCCGGAGTTGCAAGATCGGGAGCTGTCTGTATTTTTTTGTTTTTTTCTTGACTACATGGTCAAGTATGTGGCGGTCTAAAAGCGAGGTAAAGGTGGTGATGCTTAGCGCTGGTGCGGAAAAGTATATTTTTTTGTAATTTTCTTGACCGTGGAGTCAAGAAAATCGGACTATGAAGAAACAATAATAAAAAATGATTTGGAGGCTTTTTTATGACTTATTCTCAATCCACCCAATCCACCCAAGCTTTGTTCCAACCGTTCACCATCGGGAATTTGACGCTGCCTAACCGTATCGTAATGGCGCCGATGGCCCGGCAATTTGCACCGGGCGGCGTACCCGGTCCGGATATGGCCGCTTACTACCGCCGCCGGGCGGAAAACGGCGTCGGACTGATCGTAACCGGAGGTACGCTGATCGATCATCCGGACACGTCCCATATGGAGAACATACCGCGGTTTTTCGGCGAAGCCGCATTAGCCGGCTGGGCTAACGCAGCGGCCGCGGTGCACGAGGCGGGCGGACGGATCATCCCGCAGCTTTCCCATATAGGAGAGCGGGGCCATGTCGGGGATTACTCGGAAGCGGAGCTCGCCGATATCGTTCAGGCATTCGCGCGGGCGGCAGCCGCAGCCAAGCGGATCGGCTTCGACGGTATCGAGCTCCACGGCGGGCACGGATTTTTGATCGATCAATTTTTCTGGGAAAAAACCAACCCGCGCACCGACCGTTACGGCGGCGACATCGCCGGGCGCACCCGCTTTGCGGTGGAAGTCATTGAAGCCAGCCGCCGCGCTGTCGGCCCGGATTTTCCGATCGGGCTGCGCTTCTCGCAATGGAAGATGAGCGATTACACGGCGAGGTTGGCTGAAACGCCGGAAATGCTGGAACAAATATTGGCGCCCTTGGCCGAGGCGGGGATTGATATGTTTCATCTGTCTACACGCCGTTTCTGGGAACCCGAGTTTGCGGGCTCCGAGCTGAATTTGGCCGGATGGGTCAAAAAGCTGACGGGGAAACCGACGATTACGGTCGGATCGGTTGGCCTGGACGGCGGCTTTGCAAAGCCGGACGGAAAGGATGCGGGAGCTGAAGCCATCGGCGCGTTGATCGCAAGGCTGGAACGTGGAGAATTCGATCTGGTGGCCGTAGGCCGGGCTTTGTTGGCCGATCCCGCTTGGGCAAGCAAGATTCGCGACGGCCGGTTCGACGAATTGGTCCTCTTTACCCCCGAGGCCGAGCAAACACTGTATTAAGCTCCAGCGGATATTCCATCTCCATATCAAAAGTTGACCCTAACGAGTGCGTTAGGGTTTCTTGTTACATCTGAAAAACGGCTCAATCTACAAATCGGCGCTTAACAGTCGGCTGCTGGGTCAACCGCTCCCCCGGACTTTTGAATAGCGGCACTTTTTGTACTTATTATCCGTAGGCCTGGCTGGTTCATTCCCGGCCAGCTTTAATAAATCTAAAGACCGCTGACAATGATCCGGGGATCCATGTCAACGGTCTTGTTTGCGTAATACAAGCGGATGGACTTGGGCGTTACTGTCTTATAACGGAGCGAACGGCATTTTTCCAGCCGGAATAATTGCTTTCCCGAAGTTGCTCGCTCATGACGGGCTGAAATGTCTCGTAAAGATCCGCGTCGGCGCTTATTTGATCCAAACCGCTCCAAAAACCGGTCGCCATGCCGCCGAGATAAACGGAACCCATGGCCGAAAGTTCGGGACAAGTGGAACGCGTCACTGCCTGCCCGAGAATGTCGGCTTGAAATTGCATCAGCCAAGGGTTGGACGATGCGCCGCCGTCCGTACGCAGCCCGCGCAGCGGCATCGCGGATCGCTGTTCCATAAATTCCACGGCGTCGCGCACCTGGTAAGCGATGCTTTCCAGCGCGGCGCGAAGGATATGGGCTTTGCCCGTTCCCCGGTTCATGCCGACAATGGCCGCCCGTGCGTTAGGGTCCCAATAGGGGACGCCCATCCCGACGAAAGCGGGGATCAAGTAAACGCCTTCATTGGAGGAAAGCCCGTCAATCGATTGTTGCAATTCCTCAAAGGTCGAAAACAAACCCAGATTGTCCCGAGTCCATTTTATACTGTCTCCGGACGAACGAATGACCGCTTCCAGAGCATACGTAACCTTTCCGCCGGCCCCCCAGGCTATGGCCGTTACGAGCCCTGCGCCGCCGTCAACAGGTTCATCCCCCACGTTCATCAGGACCGAGGTTCCCGTGCCGTACGTCGCTTTTGCCGTTCCCGGCTCGAAGCACAGATGGCCGAACAACGCGCCTTGGGAGTCGCCGATGATGCCGGCGATGGGAACGGGGGGGGATAAGAGGCTGTCATCGCCGGTGTAACCGACGATATCATCCGAGGCTTTCACCTCGGGAAGCAGGGAGATGGGGACCCCGAAAAGATCGGCCATTTCCTCATCCCATTGCAAAGAGTGAATGTTAAACAGGGAGGTGCGGCTGGCGTTGGTGTAATCGGTAGCGTGCACCTTGCCGCCGGTCAGCTTCCATACCAGCCAGCTGTCCATAGTGCCCGCAAGCAGCCTGCCTTCCTGCAATAAGCGGGGGGCTTCCTCCGCATGGTCGAGCATCCATTTAAATTTGGCCGCGGAGAAATAAGGATCCAGCAGGAGTCCGGTTTTGGAGCGAACCCGCTCTTCATGGCCTTCGTCCTTCAGCCGCTCGCAAGTTTCGGCCGTTCTTTGGCACTGCCAGACGATGGCGTTGTATACCGGACGCCCGGTGGCCTTATCCCACATCACGGCGGTTTCGCGCTGATTCGTAACGGTTAAAGCCGCGAGTTCCGCGGCGGAGACATCGGCCTGCCGCAGAACCTCGCGAATACAGCTTTTTACGTTGTCGTAGATTTCGAGCGGATCATGTTCCACCCACCCGGGGCGGGGATAGATTTGTTTGTGCTCCAAAGAGGAGCGGGCGGTCACTTTCCCCTGACGGTCGACCAACAAAGCTTTGGTGCCCGAGGTGCTTTGGTCCACCGCCAAAATATATTTTTGCTTTGCTTCCATCGGCCTCACCTTATCTTTTGCTAATCAAATCAAGCGCAACCTGCTTAATGTTGTCCCCGGTGATGCCGTAATGCCGGAACACTTCGGCCGTCTTGCCGGCAATGGCCGGTTCGTCCGGGATGCCGAGCACCTTCATCGGAACGGGATGGTTCTGAACGACAACTTCCGCGACGGCCGCGCCAAGTCCGCCGTAAATGCTGTGCTCTTCCACCGTGATGATGGCTCCCGTTTCTTTGGCCGCCGCGATAATCGCTGCTTCATCCAGCGGTTTAATGGTGTGCATATTGAGCACGCGGCAGGAGACACCTTCCGCAGCCAGCGCTGCGGCGGCGTCCAAGGCGATGCGTACCGTTTCTCCGGCGGCGATGATCGTGACGTCCTTGCCGTCTTTCATGGTTACGGCCTTACCGATTTCAAACGGATAGTCGCCGGACTCATATACATCCTCGACCGGGTTGCGGCCGATGCGGACGTACACGCCGCCATCGTATTTCACCAACGCTTCGGTCAGTTTTTTCGTTTCGTGACGGTCGGCGGGAAGCACGATGGCCAGGCCCGGAATGGCCCGGGCTACGGCGATGTCCTGCACGGAGTGGTGGGACATGCCCAGCGCGCCGTAGCTGATGCCGCCGCTGATCCCGATCAGCTTGACATTGGTGCGGGAGTAGGCGACGTCGACCTTGATTTGTTCAATGCTTCTCATGCTGAGGAAGCAGGCCGGCGAAGTGACGAACGGCTTTTTGCCGCTGTGGGCCAGGCCGGCCGCCATGCCGACGATATTTTGCTCGGCGATGCCGACCTCGACGAACTGCTCGGGGTAGGTGCCGGCAAAAGGGGCCATTGCCGCCGAGCCGCGGGAATCGCTCGCCAGCACCATAATATCGCGGTCTTCTTTGGCCAGTTCCAGCAGCGTCTCGCAAATTACTTGACGATTCGGAATTGTGTTCATCATTCATGCACCGTTCCTTTCTGCGTTAATTCTTCGATGTAGGCCTGCAGTTCGGCGTGAGCCAAGCGAAGCTGTTCGTCGTTGGGCACATGGTGGTGCCATGCCGGCACATTTTCCGCAAAGGAAACGCCTTTGCCCTTGACCGTATTGGCCATGACGAGGGTTGGCTTGCCCGTGGCTTCGGGAATGGAACGCAGCGTGCGAACGAGTTCGTCCATATCGTTGCCGTCGATGGAAACGACGTGCCAGCCAAAGGCGGCCCATTTTTCTTCCAAAGGCTCAAGCCCCATGACGTCCTCGGTGGGGCCGCTGATCTGCAGCCGGTTGCGGTCGATGATCCCGACGAGGTTATCCAGCTTGTAATGGGCCCCGGCCATAGCTGCTTCCCAGTTCGACCCTTCGGCCTGTTCGCCGTCGCCCATCAGACAGAAGACGCGATAGGAGCGTCCGTCCCGTTTGGCGGCGAGCGCCATGCCGACCGAAATCGGCAGGCCGTGGCCCAAAGCGCCGGTGTTCATTTCGATGCCCGGCACCTTATTGTTGGGATGGCCGATCAGGCGCGTGCCGAATTGGCTGTAAGTTAGAAGCTCCTCTTTCGGGAAAAAGCCGAGATCGGCCAAAATGCACCAGAGCGATTCGACGGAATGGCCTTTGCTGGCGATAAAACGGTCGCGTTCATCCCATTTCGGGTTTGCCGGATCGATGTTCATAATTTCATAATAAAGGGCCGTCAAAATGTCGGTGTTGCTGAGCGACCCGCCGGTGTGGCCGGTTTTGGCCCGGTGAATAATGGTCAGAAGGTCCATCCGGATTTGCGCGGCTTTAATTTTCAGTTCTTGAATATTCATGGTTGCTTCATGTCCTCCTTGAAATGGATTGTCCGGTGCTGTCGTACATCATCTCAATTGGGAATGCCGGCAGACTTCTTTTGCGCCAGGTCGGACCCGCGGAGCCAACGCTGAATTTCTTGTTCCGTAGGGTCTACGGGATCGGCCGTCAAACCCGGAATGTAATTGCATGCTTCATAAATGGCCGGGATGACGTTCGCATGAATGCCGACGGAATGATGCACGTACGGTCCTTTGACCAGCTTCTCTTCCCACAGCGGCCAGTCGTTGACTTCAACCCATACATAGGAGCCGCGGGTGTAAGGACCGGAGATGCCGCGAGCTTTGCCGAGGAAAATGGAATACTCGCCGTGATCCCCGTCGAAGCGCGCGATCGTCATTCCGCCGCCGCGAATTTCGCCTTCGTGCGTTCCCGGCGAATGGTCGTCGAACAAAAAGTGCTTTCTCAGTTTCGGTTTGTCCTCCACGGACAGCGATACCGGGAAGTTGCCGCAGTGGAACAGCAACTCGCCGTTTTCGTTCTCGGGATGGCGTACCGTGATGTCGGCAAAGAAGGTGGGGGCCGTGTTCATCGCCGCCGCCTGCACCATAACCGAAGTGATCGCTCCGTGAATATCCGTTTCGCAGGTCACCGGAATCTGTTCGTCGGTCAAGATGGCGTTGGCCAGGCAAGGCATAATCCCCATGGCGTCCTGCAGCGAAGACCAGCATTGAATGGCGATCGCGCTGCTGCCGGTTTCCCGGGCGAACGATTTCATGGCGACTTTAAGGGCGGCGATCCGCCGAACATCATCTTCGGTTACTTCGCTGTAATCCAGCTTCTCTTTGATGTAATCGATCGTTTCCAGCAGTTCCGCGCTGTTTCCGGCGGCGATTTTTTTGCTGCGAAGCTGAATATCGACCAGGGTGATCGGATGGATTTCAATCCCGAATTTTTCCAGCAATTCTCCCTCATTGCAGATCATCGTCCAGAAAGAGGAGGGGCGAGGACCGATTTGCAAAATGCGCAGGCTCTTAAACTGGCGCACCACATTGGCGGCGGCGATAAAGTTGGTAAAGCCGCGTTCGAACACGGGGTCCGTCACCCAGCTGTTGGTGACATACGTAAACGGGATGTTGAAGCGGCGAAGCACTTTCCCCGTGGCGAAAATCCCGCATTGCGTGTCGCGCAGGCGCATGCCGTCGGCCAGCGGCGCTTCGTCGCGCGGACCCCACAGCAGGACGGGTTTGCCTAATGCCTTGCCGACGCGGGCGACGGTATCCTCGGTGCCGAAGTTGCAGTGCGGGAAAAAGACCGCATCCACCTCTTCGTCCTTGAAGCGTTTGATGATCTGCTCCGCGTTGATATGGTCGTCATAGAGCAGCCCTTCCTCATTAAGTCCCTCAAGATCGACGATATCGATGTCCATGCCGAAGCTTTCGATCTGTTTGCGGATTTCCACCTTATACTTAAAGGCATCTTCGGCGCTGAACACGAAGCGCCGGGTAGGGGCGTAGCCCAATTTCAGTTTTTTCATAATCTGCATCTCCTCTCGACGTGAAATAAACTAGGGGATAAAGATACTAAAATAAACTAAACTAATATTATATATTTAGAGATGGTTTATCTCTATATCGTCATGTTAACACCGAAAGAAAGCGGAGTCAATGGATGTTTTAGTTGAAATCAGCTTAAATAAATTAAATTATTATATATAGTTAAGTTTAGTTTACACTGGGTCAGGTTATGCTGGGTTGGGTTGTGCGTTCTCGATCGTGCGGGGATGTGGTCGTATTGCGAAAGTAGTTGCCTTTACCGGCTTTACCAAAAAATCGGTGCTTGACTAACGGATTAATCTCGAAGGATCAAACTTATTGGAACGTTTTTTCGCTCTAACGGATGCCATCGCGCTTATTTAGGCGAAATCGTACCAGTACCGCCGAAAAAACGGAAAATAAGCTCGCTGGCAACCGCTACATTTTGTGTTCGCTCATTTTTATCTAATTAGCGTCGCTTACAACCGTTAGATTTTTTTTGCGCTCATTTACGCTATTGAAGGTGTCCCGCGGCTCCGCAAATGCGGGCAGAAATAAAAGGGGAAGCAAGCGGCTTGCTTCCCCAAAGCTTGATTATTTAATGAAAATGAGCGGATCGCCCGGGCGTACATGCCCGTATTCCTTGACGCTGATTTCCGCATAATCGGCAGTGTTGGAGACGAGAACGGATGTCGTCACATCGTATCCGGCGCTTTGGATCGCTTCGAGATCGAACTCGACCAGCTTGTCGCCCTTTTTGACGGTATCTCCTTCTTTGACGAAAGCAGTGAAGTGCTCACCTTTTAATTTGACGGTGTTAATGCCGATGTGGATCAGGATTTCGGCGCCTTCTCCCGAAATCATGCCGATGGCGTGTTTCGTTTTGAACACCGTGTGCACGGTTCCGGAGAAAGGGGCGTAAGCAGCGCCTGCCGTAGGAATGATCGCCGCGCCTTTACCCATCGCTCCGCTGGAGAAAGCTTCATCCTGCACTTCACTTAACGGAATCCACTCGCCATCCAATGGGCTGAAAACAGTCATTTCACTCGTTCCTTGCTCCTTTTGGGCAGAGGCGTCCGCCGCACGGTGCCCGCTATCGGCTTGAGCCGGAGCGGCGTTTTTGTATCCGAACAGATAAGTTAAGATAAAACCGCCGACAAAAGCCACGACCACTGAAATGAGGAGTCCGATGAACCCCTTGTCCACGCCTTCCGGACCGATAAACATCGGGATGCCAAAGACACCGCCTCCCGCAATGCTGTAGTAGTTGTTAGTTCCAAACATGCCCGCGACGGCGCCGCCGAGCCCCCCGGCGACGGAAGCCAGGATAAAAGGCTTTTTCGCCGGCAGAGTGACGCCGTAAATGGCCGGTTCCGTAATCCCCATAAACCCGGCAATCGTTGCCGAGGTGGCGATTGGTTTCAGACGTTTGTCTTTCGTTTTCAAAGCAATAGCGAATGTGGCCCCCGTCTGGGCGAAGATGGTGCAAAACAGCATGCCGTTGATCGGGTCGAATCCTTTGTTCATGATATTATTGATCAGAATCGGAATAAACGCCCAGTGCAGCCCGAAGATGATGATGGTTTGCCAGAATCCGGCCAGCAGGAGGCCGGCGATGAGCGGGCTCAACCCATAAACCCACAAGCTGCCGGCGGCCAATTGGTCGCTGACGAACGTAGACACGGGTCCGACGGCAAGGAAGACAACCGGCGTGACGATGATTAAAGTCAACAGCGGTACAAAAAACATTTTCATCGATGAAGGCATATACTTGTTGATAAACTTTTCGACAACTGCCGCCAAATAAGCCCCGATAATAATCGGAATGACCGATGAAGTGTAATTGAGCAGAACCACCGGGATATTCAAGAAGGTTAATGCCGTGCCTTCGTTAAATGCCGAAACCATGCTCGGGTATACGAGAGCCGCCCCGATCACTGCCGACAAGTAAGGGTTCCCGCCGAATTTCTTGCCCGCGGAGAAGCCGAGAAAGATCGGGAAGAAATAAAACAAAGCATCGGCTGTCGCGTACAAAATTTTGTAGGTGCCCATGTCCGCGGTCAACCAATGGAAGGTCACGAACAGGGAGAGCAGACCTTTAAGAATACCAACCGCCGCCAGCACGCCGACCACCGGCATGAACACGCCCGAGATAATATCGACAAAACGGCTGAATAAATTTCCTTTCTTTTCTTCTTCGACGGGGCCGGCTTCCGCCGATATCCCCGGCAATTTCGTCAACTCGGTGTAGACTTTCGGCACATCGTTGCCGATAACGACCTGGAATTGTCCGCCGCTTTCAAGGGCGGTGATGACCCCGTCGATCCGTTTGACCTGTTCCTTGTCCGGGAGGGAGCTGTCCTTGAGTTTGAAGCGCAAACGGGTCATGCAGTGAATGACGCTGCTTACGTTTTCCGCTCCGCCCACCGATTTGAGGACTTCTTTTGCTGTTTTTTCGTAATTCACTTTACTCACTCCTTGAGGTAATGATGCTTACTCAAACTGTATGCGCTTTCCTTAAAGCTAAAAAGGGGCAAGCGATTTCATTTTCGTTGGCCGATGACAACCACGTCTTTTTCAAAACAGTGCATCGGAATGATGGACTTCCCGCCGCTAACTACAACCTCCGTAACGGCAAATCTTTTGTTTTCCAGATCGATCGTTGTAAAAGAGTAGCCGCTGACGTCGGCGTTCAAGCGGACCTTGGTGTTTACCGGAATATACAATACGATGGTTTCATCATTCGCGGCGGCGCGTATTTCCGGAGTTTCGTTCAGCACGATGTCGGCCGGAGGGAGACCTGCCAGGTTATAGCTTTCGAACAGATATTTGATAAAGCCGTAATCCCAGGCGCCTTCGAACCGCAGCGCATCCCTCCAGTCGTAAGGAGCGTCAAAGCCTTCCCCTTCAACGATGCCGAACTTTTTGCCTTTTTTATGCCAGCTCCAGATCCCGTGCGCGCCATAGGTGATTCCTGCGCCTCCGCCAGCCAGCAAGCTTTGCCATGCGGCTTTTCTGGCGTCGAACGTGGAGTACCTGCCGTACACGTTGCGGCTGTAGCTGATTTGTTCATAGCAGGGCTCGCCGTTAATGACAGGGCGCGTACGCGGACGCGTGTAAAAATGCCCGGCGATCTCATGGCCCATATATTGAAATTGCGAGTTATGCCCGGATTGATACATATAAAAATCAAGCCCGTCATGATTTTCGAACTCCTCCGGGAGATCTCTCAACCTGCCTTGAATATGGAACGTTTTTAAACTGTCCGGACTGACGGCTTGGACCACTTCAAGCGCTTTCCTGTAATACGCGTTGGCCCGCTCGCTCGGAAAGTCGGTATCCCCGCTGATCAAGTAGATCGGGTTGAATTTGGAGAAGCGCTCTACGGCATATCTGACGTATGGCTCGACGCAGTCCAGCGGCATTTTATTGCCTTTCTGGAACATCTCCGCCCAGGTGTCCGGCACATAATTGCACCACAGAAGCACCAAAGCCGGAATGAACCCGCGCTCCGCGGCCATGCCCAGCATTTGTTCGGCCCGGTCGAAATACGCCTCGTTTAAGCTGCGGTAATCGTACGAACCGTCTTCGTTCAACAAAAACGGATCGATCCGGATATCCGACTCGCTGGCGTCCCATTGACGCAGAACGTTGATTTGAAGGACGTTGAAGCCCTGCGTTTTCCGAAAATCCAAATATTCTGCCCACTCTTCCAAAGAGGCGTTGGTGAAGATGCTCCATACCGTGTCCGCCAAATAGAAAAAAGGCTTTTCGTTTAGCGTAAAGGTTCTCCGGTTTTTAGCGATGGATACGTTCACCTTAGATCACCAGCCCTTTCTTGACTCTGAAAAAAACACAATAGTTTATTTAATTTTATATAAACTATAAACGATAAGATGACTAATTAACTAAAATAATCCGCTTTCACCTTGAATATTAGCATCGGCGGGAGATTTAGTCAAATAATTTTTTTATAAACAAAAATTAAGTTTAGTTAAGTTTATATCGTAAACTTTTGTGTATAATAGTGTTATAATTTACACAGTCTTTTAAATTGGGAGTGGTATTGATGAAAATAGATGATATCGCCAGACTCGCGGGGGTTTCCAAAGCGGCCGTTTCCCTGGCTCTCAACAACAAAGCCGGCGTCAGCGAAGCGACGCGCCAGCATATCCTGGAAATTTCCAGGGCCAACGGGTATACCCCGCGGACGTTTAAAACCCATAAAGTCTCGGCCAAAAACAGCTCCGTGATGCGATTTATCGCCTGCAAAAATGTGGATATCGTCACCGAGCATTACGAATCCCAGCCGTTTTTCAGCGAACTCATTCATCATTTAACGTCCTATGCCGGAGAACAGGGCCACACGCTGATTATTTCTTCCATCCCGATCCAAAGCTTGAAAGAAGAGATTCAGCAGCTCGAACATGAGCAGCCCTCGGCGGGGATTTTGCTGCTCGGCACGAATTTGCCGGCGCAGATGATCGAAAGCGTTTTATCGATCCATCCGAATCTGGTCATCCTGGACACTTGCTTCGAGCATATCGACGCGAGTTTTGTTGCCATTAACAACTACCTTGGAGGTTATCAAGCGGGGAAACATCTCATCGCTTTGGGGTACCGAAGCATTGGCTACATCGAGTCCGAGGTGCGGATTTTCAATTTTATCAAACGCAAGGAAGGATTTATGGCCGCGTTGCAAGAGGGGAATATGGATATCGATGAGAATCTGACCTTTGCGATGAACCCGATGTCGCTGCTGTCGCAGGACTCTTTTAAAACAGCGGTGGAGAACATGAAGCATTTGCCTTCGGTTATATTTTGCGAAAATGATTACATGGCCATCAGCGCGATCAAAACTTTCCAGGAACTGAACATTAAGGTGCCCGAGCAGGTGGCGGTCATGGGGTTTGACAATATCCGCGAGGCCAAGGTGATCAGCCCCGAGTTAACGACGATCCATGTCAAGAAAGACATCATGGCGAAGACGGCGATGGACATGTTATTGCGCAAGGTAGGCGGCCGGAAAGATCAAAATGTACAAATTCTGGTCAACACGGAAGTGATTGAGCGGGGGTCCTGTGCGGCTCAAAACGGGGTGCGGGGAGAGCGCGGGTAAGTTATCCGCCAGTCTCTCTCCCGGTACAACTCAACCGTAGATTAACCCGCTTTAACTCGTTTGGCGTTCAACCAGCCGATAGCTTAAGGATGACGGCTCCAAGGGTTCGTCGCCAATGATGTTCCATATCCAATAAAAGGCATTTTGTGCCTGCTCCTTGATCGGATTGTGAATGGTGGTTATGCCCAGGGAGGCGGACAAATCGGTATCGTCAAAGCCTATAATGGCCAGCTCCCCGGGGATCGCCAGATGTTGGCGGCGGGCCTCGTTTAATATGCCTGCGGCCGCGTAATCATTGGCGCAGAGGACGGCTTCGGGCGCTTCCTTCATGGCGGCGAGCGAGCGCCAGGCTTGTTCGCCGTCAAGCATGCCGTAGACCTCGTAACGGTACCAATCGCGCCTTACCGGCAGGCCGCGCTGCTTCATGACGGCTTCAAACGCCAGCCTGCGGCTTTTGGTATTCAAGCTGTTCGGCCTTCCGAAAGCGTTGGCGATGCGCGTAAAACCTTTAGCCAGCAAGTGCTCCAGCCCCAGCCGGTAACCATCGCCTTGATCCATCGCCACGGAAGGGATCTGGCCTGCCCGCATCCGCTGCCAGGAAATGATCGGCCCATAACGGCAGTAGGCGGACAGTTTCCCCGGGTCATTAACGCAGGTCATGATCAACAGGCCGTCCACCCGTTTGCTCCGCAAATCTTCAAACGCCTGCAGCTCTTTCGCCTTATCCCCTTGAGAAGTATAGATAATGGTCTGGAATCCATAACCCACAGCAGCTTGTATAAAATGGTTCAAAAAGGAAATGGTAGTTTCGTGCAGGTACTCGATGACGATCCCGATTTGCTGGGTCCGGCCTTTCGACAGCGCCACGGCGTTGCGGTTGGGGGCGTAGTCGAGCTGGTTCATGATTTGTAATATTTTCTCCCGCGTGTCCGGGTTCACATTCGGCGAATTATTGATCACCCGTGACACTGTTGCCCGGGAATAGCCGGATAATCTCATGATCTGTTCAAACTTTGACATGCAAATATCCCTTTCCGAAAAAGTTAAAGTTGACATGTAACCCGTTCCAACATTTAGGCTAAAAATAAAGGATGTCTCGCAATAAGTGTAACATAAAATTATGGAATGATTGGAGTGTGGTGCAAATGAGTAACAGCAGCAGCAAAACCGGGAGTGAAATCCGGTTTCCGGAGGGGTTCTTATGGGGAGGCGCCGTCGCGGCCAACCAATTGGAGGGCGCCTATAACGAAGACGGGAAAGGTTTATCCGTGCAGGACGTAACGCCCCAAGGGCTGTTTGGCCCGGTAACGGAAGCGCCGACGCCCGACAATATGAAGCTGGTGGGCATCGATTTTTACCACCGTTACAAGGAAGACATCAAGCTGTTTGCGGAGATGGGCTTTAAAGTGTTCCGTACCTCGATCGCTTGGTCGCGGATATTCCCTAAAGGCGACGAGACGGAACCGAATGAAAAAGGGCTGCAGTTTTACGACGATCTGTTTGATGAATGCCTGAAATACGGGATTGAGCCGCTGGTCACTTTGTCCCATTATGAAACGCCTCTGCATTTGTCGAAGGAATACGACGGCTGGGTCAACCGGAAGCTGGTCGATTTCTATAAGCGTTATGTCACTACGGTGTTTAAGCGGTACAAGGGAAAGGTGAAATACTGGCTGACGTTTAATGAAATCAACTCGATTCTCGAGGCGCCGTTTATGAGCGGGGGTATCTACACACCGAAGGACAAGCTCAGCAAACAGGATCTTTATCAAGCCGTGCACCACGAGCTTGTGGCCAGCGCTTCCGCGGTCAAACTATGCCGCGAGATCGATCCGGAGGCCAAGATCGGCTGCATGATTCTGAGCATGCCGACCTACCCGCTTACGCCTAATCCGGATGACGTGGTTAAAGTGATGGAATTTGAACACCGGAACTATTTCTTTGGCGATGTGCATGCGCGCGGCGTATATCCGGGATATATGAAACGTTTCTTCAGAGAGAACGGAATCGAAATCAAATTCGAGCCCGGCGACGAAGAAATTCTGCGGCATACCGTTGACTTTATTTCGTTCAGCTACTATATGAGCGTGTGCCAGACGGCCGATCCGGAGAAACTCGCTGCCGGCGAAGGAAACATCCTCGGCGGGATTCCCAATCCGTATCTGAAATCGAGCGAATGGGGCTGGCAAATTGATCCGCAAGGGCTGCGCATCGTCCTGAACGCCTTCTACGACCGTTATCAAAAACCGCTGTTTATCGTGGAAAACGGGCTGGGAGCGGTCGATGAGCTGATCGTGAACGAAGCCGGGGAGAAAACGGTGGAAGACGATTACCGCATTCAGTATTTGAACGATCACCTCGTACAGGTGGCGGAAGCCATTGCGGATGGCGTGGAAGTGATGGGTTATACGACCTGGGGCTGTATCGATCTGGTCAGCGCTTCGACGGCCCAGCTCAAGAAGCGTTACGGCTTTATTTATGTCGACCGCCATGACGACGGCTCCGGCACGCTTGAACGCTATCGCAAAAAATCATTTTATTGGTACAAAGAGGTCATCGCGACCAATGGCAACAGCCTAAAGCGTTGAGGCCGGAAAACCAAAAACCGCCAAAAGCCTTGTGAAATCAAGGTTTTGGCGGTTTTTATTTTTGTGCCATTGATTCTCTAAAAGCCGCCGCCCCGTCCGGAAGCTAGGAGTTGACCACGCTTGGAGCGGCGTCTATCGGTTGCTGACGCTGCGGTTGTTCGTGCGAACGGTGTGAACGTCATGGCGGCTTGAAATGCATGCATAGGCGATTTCAAGCCGGCAGCTGATTGGTTAGATGAACAGAGATCTAGAAACGATAACCAACAGGATGAAAAGCACGAGAATTACGCCAGTGCTCGTGAAACCACCGAAACCTGCACAGCTAAATGCGCTCATTGTTCGCCACCTCCTTTGCTTTGCTACAACACCAATATATTGAGCTTAAACCGATTTGGATTGGACGAATGTAACGATTCTAATCATCGACTAATTTTTCTGCGTAACGATACATACGCCCGCAACATAAATTAGGGATAAAACAGGCGAACTTAATGGGAGGATTTACAATGACAAGCTTGGAGGGCGGCAATCCGCAAGACGCTGCCGAAGGTTCCGGGCCGCATCGCCGGACGGTTGCGGTGATCGGTGAGGGCTTGCTGGCCGAGTTGGTTTATAAAGAGCTGTCCGCGCAATATGAGGCCGTATGGAAAAACGGACGTAGTGAATGTAATGAGCGTAATGAATGTAATGAATGTAATGAACGTAATGAATGTAATGAGCGTAATGAACCTAGTGAACCTAATGAACCTAATGAATGGATTGGCGGTTTGCCGGAGGAGACGGGGCTTATCGTATGGATTTGCGGCGGCGAAAATCCGGCGGCGGATCTCAACGCGGAAGAAGCGCTGCGGCAACAAGGCGTCCCTTGGCTGCGCTGCCTTGTTTCCGGGAGTGAGGCGGTGATTGGGCCTTTGATTCATCCGGAGACAGGAGGGTGTTGCCGGTGCGCGGACCGGCGGCGGGAGATTGCCGGACGTGATGGCAGCGATGTCATGGCCTCGCTGTTTTCGCTGCTCGAACCGGAGGAAACTTCCGCCAAAGCGCCTCCTTCGTACTCGGGGCTTGCTCATGCGGCTCATATCGCCGTGAATGAGAGCCGTCTTGTTCTTAGCGGAAAAAAAGCCCGCTCGCAGGATCATCTGTATATCGTAAATCTGGAGACGCTGGAGTGCTCGCTCCATTATGTTCTGCCGGATCCGTTATGCGAAGTATGCGGAGAACTTCCCGCCGATTCCGCCTTGGCGGCACGGATCGAACTTGCGCCAAGGCCCAAAGCGAGCGCGGACAGTTACCGCTCCCGCCGAATCGACGACCTGAAAGATGGGCTTATTCATGACTATTTGGATCCCCGTACGGGCGTGTTTAACAAAGCGTCGATTGACCTGGTTTCCCCGTTTGCCGGGGCATATGTGAATATGCCTTCGGTGATGACGGGAGACGAGGTTTCGGGGGGCCATAGCCATCGTTTTGCGGAAAGCGGGCTGACCGCCATTTTGGAAGGATTGGAGCGGCGCTGCGGTTTCGTTCAGCGGAGCAAACGCACGATGGTGCGCGAAAGCTATAACCGGATTGCCGAAGAAGCGCTCGATCCCGCCACAGTGGGGTTATATCAGCCGGAACGGTATGCGGCGCCGGATTTTCCGTTCGAACCGTTTGACCCGGACCGCGCCATGGATTGGGTTTGGGGGTATTCTTTTTTGCGGCGGCGTCCTATATTGGTTCCGGAGTGCTTGGCCTATTACAGCTGGAATTACGGGGAGAGCTTTGTTCAGGAAGGTTCAAACGGGTGCGCTTTGGGGGGGAGCCTGGAGGAGGCTATATTCTACGGGATTTTGGAGGTGGCCGAGCGCGATGCGTTTCTCATCACCTGGTATGGACAATTGCCCGTCCCGCGGCTGGACCCCGATTCCGCGGAAGATCGGGAACTAAGGTTGATGATCGAAAGGTTTAAAACAGTTGCCGAGTATGAGGTTTATTTGTTTGACATGACGATGGAAAACCGGATACCGGCCATTTTGGCGCTGGCGAAAAGCAGGGAGCCCGGGAACATGAATCTGATCTGTGCGGCGGGTTCTCACCTTGACCCGGCACGGGCGGCGAAAAGCGCCGTTCACGAGCTGGGCGGACTGGCGGCTGCGTTAAACGAACGGTTTGCGGAGCGGCTGGACGAGTTGCCGGACATGTTCCATGACCCCGATTTGGTCCTGCAGATGGAGGATCATGCCTTGCTGAACGGTTTGCCGCAAGCGGAGGAAAGGTTTGATTTTTTGCTGGGCGGCCAGCGGCCGATGCGGACGTTTGCGGAACAATTTAGGCGGAAGGCCGGACATTCCGATCTGACGGAAGATCTGAAGGACATCCTGCAAATCTTCGAACGGTTGAATCTCGAAGTGATCGTGATCGACCAGACGTCTCCGGAAATTTCACGCCATCGTTTACACTGCGTCAAAGTGTTGATCCCGGGTATGCTGCCGATAACGTTTGGACATCAGCTCATCCGGCTGAACGGGCTGGAAAGAGTGCTGAGGATTCCGGCGGAGCTCGGATACGCGGCGGAACCGTTAACGCTGGAGCAGCTTAACCCGCATCCGCATCCTTTTGTGTAAACTAAGGAGGAATGACCACTTGAGTCCACATCGGCTTCAAACAGTTCGGCCGGATGACATCCTGGCCGTTGGCTCCGGACCGGTTTTCTTTTCGCTTCTGTCCGCTTTGACCCGGTCCGGGTTCACCGATTTCCACTTGTGCATGATCGGTTCGGCCTCCGCCGATCGGAAGCCTCTGGCCGAATGGCTGCGCGGGGCCCGCCAAGCGGCTCCCGAGGCGAGGTTGCGGGAAGCTGTCTTGGGGCAGAAAGATGCTGCCGGTTGGCGGAAATTCGTGCGGCCGCATCAAAAGATTCTTTATGCGTCACAGGAGGGGGATCCCGGGGAACTGCTGCTGCTTGAGCAGGCTTGCCGGGAAGAGAATAAGGCGCTGCTGCCCGCCGTCTGCCTGCATCGGACGGGGGTGGCGGGCCCGTTCGTACAGCCCGGCCTGGAAGGCGGCTGGGAGTCGGCCTGGCGCAGGCTGCATGAGCCTGCGCTTTGCCGAGGCCTGCAGCGGCAGCCGGTTTCTGTGGCGGCGGGCGAGCTGCTTGCCAACGCGCTTGTCTCCCGGCTGCTGAGATATATTGCGGGAGAGGGTGAGGAGGGGGAGGGAAATTTGGTCTACCTGCTTGATTTGGAGACGCTGGAAGGCGGCTGGCATGCTTTTTTCCCCCATCCGTTCGCGCATGGACGGAAGGGGATTCCCACCGAAAATCTGCAAATTTCCTGGCGGCGGCTCGAACAAATTTCCGATCATTGGTTTGAGCAAACCTCTGAGCGGCGGATCAAGCAAAGCCCTGAGCAGCGGATCAAGCAAAGCCCTGAGCAGTGGATCAAGCAAAGCCCTGAGCGGTGGATCAAGCAAAGCCCTGAGCGGTGGATCAAGCAAAGCCCTGAGCGGTGGATCAAGCAAAGCCCTGAGCAGTGGATCAAGCAAAGCCCTGAGCAGTGGATCAAGCAAAGCCCTGAGCGGTGGATCAAGCAAAGCCCTGAGCAGCGGATCAAGCAAAGCCCTGAGCAGTGGATCAAGCAAAGCCCTGAGCGGTGGATCAAGCATACCTCTGAGCAGCGGATCAAGCAAACCTCCGACCACCCGTCTGACCAGACTTCCGACCAACCGTTTAAGCAAATTACTAAGTGCGGAATCGAACCAACCTTTGAAGGCAGCCTCCCGGCTGGCTGGTTCTCTTACTTCGGCCGCTTGACCTCGGGGCAAATCGGGATTTTCCACGCTTGGGAGGAGGGCGGTTTAAGCCAGCTGCCGCTCGCTCAATGCCGTGTGCAGGCGGCCGATCCGTTGTCGGAAGGTCCCGCAAGTTTGCTGCCGGACCTCGTTTGCGCCGGACTGACGCATGAAGAAGCGCGCCGGGAAGCGGGACTGGCTGGAATCGAAGCATATGTATCGCGGCTGGCCGAGGCGCTTTTGGACGAAACAGGCGGGGTTGTCGGCATCGGCGCGGGAGAGACGGCGGAGGAGGCGCTCCGCCGGGGGGTGGAAGCATATTTGTGCGAAACGTTGCGCATGCGGATCTGCGGACAGACCCGCGAACAGGCGGACGAACGGGAGCATGAGGGGACGCGGGAGCAGGTGCACAAGCAGTCGCAAGAGCTAGTGCCGTCCGCCGCCTGTGTTCGGCTGGGGAACGTGGAAGATAAGCACTGCCGCTACTACTTGCAAGTTTTAAACATCATGCGGGGCGAACCGGTGATCGGTTTGGGAGAAGCCGTGTCCGGGTTTCCGGTGTTTTGGGCGGGAACGGGCGGGGCTTGGTACGGCGGTGTCGGCCTTAATCACACATTTGCGCTGCGAAATGCCCTTCGAGCCGCTTTAATGATGGCGCAAAATACGCAAGATCCACCGGGCTCGGGCTGCCGGCCCGCCAACGTGCTGGAGATTCCCTCTGTGCAGTTGAAACAGAATGCTTCCGTTCTTATTGACATCGACAGCATTAATGAAACGTTCCAACCGGAGGTCTTGTCCGACGTGCTGCAGGTTGTGAGGAAGAAGGGGTATCATCTAAACGTGGTAGATCTTGCTGTGGAGCCGTTCCTGAAAGAGCTGGCTGTATTTGGCGTGTCGCTTCGGGTAGGTGGAACATCGTGAACATTTGAACGAACCAACTGCAAAAGTGCATTTCATTTTCCCCAGATTTCCTCTCTAGAGCGTTTGAAATGCAAAAGTGCATTTGATTTGGGGCCATTCGATAAAAAAGACAATTTTGGCTGGATATGAACTGCATTTTTGCATTTGAACCACCTGTTTCGAGGGATTTCGACGATTATCGCATGCACTTTTGCATTTCGCAGGGTACGGTGCACTTCCGCAGGGTATTTTGTGTGGCATACCGCAGGTATTCTGCGGTGCAATACTAGGTGGGGTGGGGGGATACCGCAGGGCATTCTGCGGTGCATTATGCAGGGGTGCGGGATAAACCGTAGGTATTCATGGTGGCATATCGCAGGTCAATACTTTTGTGCCTTCTACCGGGGGGCGGTAGAGTTCCGAAGGGCCTTTCCGCGCGGCGTTTCGCGGGCTGCGGCATGGTTTGGATTGGCTGCGATCAAATTCTCTGCGATCAATTCGCCGGAGCCGTATTTCACAGCGACCGTAACCGGATTGTCCGGAGCCGTATTTCATAGCGACGACCGTAACCGGAGCGCCTATTCGCCGCAACTGTAACCGCCGTCCCCTTTCGGCCCCAGCCGTATTCGCCGCGACCATGCGCGGCCATGACCGCCGCCGCCGGCCTGGCCGCCGCCGACTGGCCGCCGGTGAACTGGCCGCCGCTGGCCTGGCCGCCGCCGACTGGCCGCCGGTGAACTGGCCGCCGCTGGCCTGGCTGCCGCCGGCCTGGCCGCCGCCGGCCTGGCCGCCGCCGGCCTGGCTGCCGCTGGCCTGGCCGCAGCCGTAATAGCTGCGGCCCTATCCGCTACTCCACTTTGAATTGCGCCGCCGCCTTGGTCAGTTCCTTCGCCAGCCCGTCAATGGTTTGCACCATACCGGCGAGCTGTTGAACGGTTGCCGATTGCTCCGTCATCGTGGCCGAAACCTCCTCGACGGAAGCGGAGACCTCTTCGCCCGATGCCGAGAGGCTTTGGACGGAGCCGAGCACTTCGTCCTTGTCTCTTTCCAGGCGGCCGACTTCTTCCGCCATCTTTTTGATCTGGTCGGCAATGTCGGCGGTTTTATCAAAGATAACGTTAAAAGCTTGCCGCGTCTGGCCGACAAACTGGTCTTGCATGGCTGCGATCTTTTGAATCTGGGCCACGCTTTGATAATTATCCTCCACAAACGCGAGGTTCTCCTGGATGATGCCTTGAATATGAGCGGACTGCCGCGAGCTTTGCTCGGCCAGCTTGCGGATTTCCGCCGCCACGACGGCAAAGCCGCGGCCGTGCTCGCCGGCTCTCGCCGCTTCGATGGACGCGTTCAGCGCGAGCAGGTTGGTCTGTGCGGCAATTTCGGCAATCGCGCCCGTGATGCTGTTGATTTGCTCCGAGCTTTTTTGCAGCTTGAACGTCATCTCGGAAATCTTGTTCACTTGTTCTTCGTTTTGCTCGTTAATGCGGATCAATTCGTCCACCACTTCATTGCTCGTATGGAACACGCCGACGATTTCCTCCGAACGCTCTTTGGCGGATTGAGCTTTCGAGCTCATGGACTCGAAACTTTCCCCGAAACCGAAAAATTTGTCCACGATATGTTCCGTCTCCCGGGCCTGGGAATCCATCGCCTTGGCGATTTCCTGCGAAGTGGCCGACGTTTCGCTGACGGATACGGCCGTTTGCTTCGAGGAAGCTTCCAGCTCCTTCGTACTTGTCCCGAGCACCTCGATCGTTCTGTTCATATTCCGGATCAAGTCCTTGTTGCGGCCGACCATTTGGTTGAAGCTGCCCGCCAATATTTTAAGCTCGCCTTCATAGCGGTCCTCGTCCGCGTTAACGGTAAGATCGCCGGAAGCCATTTGCCGGAACAGATGGGTTAATTGCGTCAGCGGCTTCACGATGTAACGGGAAAGCAACAAGCCGAAGCCGACAGCCACGAGAATAATCACAAAGGTTAAAATAGCGGTATTGCGCAGCAGCACCTTAATCGGCTGCTTAATGTCGTCCAAAGAATCGACGACCGTAACGGTTAAGTCCGGGCCCGGAATCCGGTTGATCCGCAGGTATTCGTTGTTCATTTCGAGACTGGTTTTTTCGATTTCCTGACTCCCCGTGTTTTTTACGGAACCTGCGAGTTCCTCAATGACCGTACCGATTCTTGAAGGGTCCATGGAATTATATAATACCGTGCCGCCGCGGCTGACGATTTCGATGCTGCCTTCCCGGTTGATGGAAACTTCGCCTAACGTGCTGAAAAAGAACTGGCTGTCGATCGTCGTTACGAAAACGCCCAGCACTTTGCCGTCCATATCCTTGATCGGCTGGGCAAAAGCGAGCAGCAGCTTGCCGGTGCTTTTTGATACGATGGCGTCGCTGATGTAAGGCTGACCTTTGAGCGCTTGGCTAAAGTAGTCGCGGTCCGATCGCGATTGCCCGATATTTTTCACGTTTGTTCCGGCCACAATCGTCCCTTTGGCATCCGTAAGCAAATAGGAATCGATGTCCCCGGTTCCTTCCAAACTGCTTTTCAGAATTGCGTTCGCTTGGTCCAGATAAGGATTGGCTGACGAGAAAAATTGTTTATCCGTGAGTTCGCCGGATTCTCTTAGTTTCAGCAGGCTGCGGAACGTATTGTGCTCCGAGATGAGGAAGGTGGCTTGCTGCTGCAGTTGGACGGCCGTCGACAATCCGCCTCCCAGCCGGTCGGCCATCACGTTGATTTCATCTTTGCTCTTGCGCAGCGCCACGCTGGACGCCTCCCGGTAAGTCAGAATGGAAGCGGCCAGCAAAGACGCGATCACCAATAAACAGACGAAAAAGGGTATTTTCACGCGCAATGATACAGATTTGATCTTTCCGGCCATTCCTGATGGTGTTCCTCTCACTACTTTTCAACTCCCCTATGCTTCTCTTTTTCTATAGCTGCTAACGAAAAGATATATCGGTTGCGGAGCAGGAGTTATGTAGTGGAAATTTCACCCAATAGGGAGCCTACATCACCGTAAAATATTCGGCGATGCCGGTGTAAATCGCTTCGGCGATCTTTTGCTGGCCGCTCCGGCTAATCAGCTGGGCGCGGTCTTCCGCATTGCTCAAAAAGCCCATTTCAACGATAACGGCAGGCGATTCGACATGCTTTAGCAGGTAAAACGGTTTGCCGATCTCAGGGATAGAAGCTCTGTTCAGATTGTAAAACCGTTCCAAGGCATTCTGAATGGAGGCGGCCAGCAGCGCGCTGCGCCCTTCGTTCTGGTGCAGGACAAGCGGTCCCCGTTTCGATTTGTTCCGGCCCCAGTTCACGTGCAGGCTGACGACGATGGAAGCGGGGAGCTGCTCGCTGAGCTCCTTGCGCTGGGCCAGATCCCTCATATGGCGGGAACGGCTGCGCGACCAGCGGTTATCGTCGCTGAGGGCGTAATCGCCCGTCCGGTTCAGAACCGCCCGGTATCCGTGGCTTCGCAGCACGACGTAAAGCCGGCGGCCGATCTCGAGGTTGATGTCTTTTTCCATAATATCTTCGTAAGAGGTACCGCCGTCAATGCCGCCGTGTCCCGCATCGATCAGGATGACCGGCTCCGGAAAAACGTGCCGCAGATCCTTGTCATCCGCACCAACGGGACTTCCGCACAAACCGAGGGCAAGGGAGACGATAAGCAAGCCCGCCAGCGGATACCGTATCCGTATTTTCATGGTACTCCCCTTTTCAGGTTTTATTTCTTTTATAGATTGAACTTCCCATGCCCAAATCATGCATGTACCGCCGCCGATGGCGGGTTTAGGGAACGGCTTCCCGGAGCAAACTAGAGATAAGCAAAGGCGAGCATATCATAAAAAGGAGAGCTTAGCATGGCCAAAGGCGATGAACTGGTAAAGTACATTACCGAAAAAGTCGTCGATTTCGTGGAGACCCCCAGGGAAGTCCGGCGGGAACGTTCCAGGCCGAAGGAACCGTGGACACGCCGCTGGTTCGGGATGATTCCTTTTTCAGTATCTTTATGGGCAGAGCAGCTTCCGGTAAAACGGAAAAAGGAAAAGGAGCATTCCTCTTCCGGCGAGGGGTAGAACAACGGATAAGGGTGCGCGATGTTCGCGCACCCTTTAGTTATGCCGGCCGGCTTATTGCGGGGCTTTGCGGATGATCGAATCGTCTTCCTCCATGAAAGACCAAAACGGATATTCTTCGGGCAGACGGCTCGCTACGTCCAGACGCGACAGCTCGCCTGAGGTCAGCTTGATGCCGCTGGCCTGGAGATTATCCAATAGCTGATCGGGGCGTTTGGCCCCGACGATAACCGTCGTTACCGCCGGCTGGTTCAAGAGCCAGGCCAACGCGATCCGGGCCACCGTCGATTCGCGCGCTTTGGCGATGTCACGCAAAACATCGAGAATGGCATACGCTTTCTCTACGTCCACGGGAGGGAACGCGAACTTGGTAAAGCGATCGCTTGTTCCGCCCGAGTTTTCCCGGGAGTATTTTCCCGACAAAAAACCGCCGGCGAGCGGACTCCAAACGATCAGACCCATGTTCTGGTCCCGCAGGGCCGGAATGATCTCCCGTTCGAGCTCGCGGCCCGCCAGAGAGTAATAGGATTGGCTGCTCTTGAACGCATGCAGCCCGTGAAGCTGCGAGATGGCCCGCGATTTCATGATTTGCCACGCCGTCAAGTTGGAGCTGCCGATGTAGCGCACTTTTCCCGAACGGACAAGATCGTCGAGCGCCCGCAGCGTTTCTTCCCAATCGGTCAGCTGATCGGGATTATGAATTTGATACAGGTCAATATAATCGGTGTTTAATCTCCGCAGGCTATCCTCTACCTCCCGGATGATATTCAGCCGCGACAAGCCGATTTCGTTCGGTCCGGGTCCCGTGCGCCCTCTCACTTTGGTGGCGATAATCGCCTGCTGCCTTTTCGATTTCAACGCTTTCCCCAGCATTTCTTCAGAGCGCCCCTTTGCATATATGTTGGCGGTATCGAAAAAATTCACGCCCTGATCCAGCGCCAGATCGACCAGCTTCTGAGCTTCCTTGTCCCCAAGCGCGCCGAAGACGTTCCAATTTTCGCTGCTTTCCCCGAACGTCATGGCCCCGAATCCGATCTCCGAGACGAGTACTCCAGTATTGCCTAACAAGTTGTATTTCATTTTCTTCTCAGCCTCCTGATGATGGTTTATACTTAGAGAGACGGAGCCCGAACCAAAAGGACGCAAATAACACCAAACAAATTTAGGAGGGAATGGCGGCCCATGCAAACGGAAACTTTATGGGAAAACTATCACGAAGCCGTGCAGAGGTATGTCAGACGGGCGACGAATAACGACTCCGAAACGGAAGATATCGTACAGGACGCGTTTATGAAAATTTATGCCCATCGGGACGCGCTTCGGGATGAGCAAAAAATAAAACCGTGGATCTATCAAATCGTCCGGAATACGATCACCGACCATTACCGGAAGCGGCGGCCCACGCTTGAGATACCCGAACTTGCGGCAAACGCGGAAGAGCTTGCGATGCCTGACCATGCCGCGGACGTGATCGCCTGCTTCGCATCGACGATTCCCCGCCTGCCGGACATTTACCGGGAAGCGCTGGAGCTGTCCGAGCTGCAGGGCATGTCGCAGAAGCAGCTTAGCAGCCATCTGGGCATTTCGTATTCGGCGGCCAAATCGCGGGTGCAGCGCGGCCGCGAGATGCTGAAAACGATGCTGACCGGCTGCTGCCACATTGAATCCGACGCTTACGGCAACATTACCGATTTCTATATCAAGCTGGCTGAACCGCCTGTTTACCAGAGAAAACGCAGAAAGGCGTAAACGGTTATGCGGATTTGCGGAGGGGAGAAACCAGCGTTTCGCCTGAGGAGCTTCCGAGACAAACATAAGGGCAAAAAAGGACGTTGTTCCGGTGACATCCGTCCATTTGAGCGATATAGAGGAAAAATATGTCGCTATTTTTTCGAATTGTAAGGAAATGCCCTTGTTCCGGGCCATTCATACAAAAATAGGGACTAAAAATGCTGTTAGTGTAGCTGAACATACTTGGCTCCGGATAATAAGTACAAAAAGTTCCGCTATTTTTCGCGGGAAGGGAGAATTTGGCAAGCTTACTTCCGTTTCGATATCAAAGAACCGCCGAGGAAATTTCTTCGGCGGTTTTGTTCATTTAACCGGGATAGGCGACGAACTTGCCCGGCTGCGACTTCAGCAGAGCATCCAAAGCGATAAGCCGGATCGACGGGCCATCGCCGGTTAGTACATATACGGGGCCGTTCAGGGAGGTGCCGCCGGCTGCGGCATCGGTCCCGGAGGATGCGCCATCCTGCCACGTCTGGTACCCATATATCGGCATAGGAATCGAATAAGTGCGTTCCGGGCCCGATGCGGCGAAGATCAGCTGCTTGCTGGATTGAAGCTTGCGGATGAACGTTTCCTGCTTGACCGGGAGCGGACCTTGCGTCATCCACAGCAAATTGTCGTAAGGATTAAACCGGCTTGCGGTGTAATGGATTTCGCCGGGAGCCAGTTCCGCCTGGCCGCTGCCCGCCGCGAGCCGGGGGGCTTGGTAAAGGGCGGCTTGCTTGTCCCAGGTGTCCGCCGTTTCGGGCAGCCATTCCCCGTCCGCGGCGTGGATGAACCGCGGCGATTCGTCATCCGGCAGGCGGACCATCCATTCGGCCAGGGCGGGGCCGGCATACAGCGGCGTAACGCGGATTTGGCTGAGCTGCTCCGGCGTCATCTCCGCGGCAAGCTCGCTATTTTTTAGGGCGGCCTTCAGCAAGGAAGGGGCAAACACATTATGCGCGCCGAGCCCGTATTCGACTAGTTTGTATTGGCCATCGGACGTGGCCGAAATGATCAGGTAACCGTTCAAACGCGAATCTCCGCCGGATCCGCCGGGGAGAACGGTGACCAGCCAGCTGTGCGTTCCCGGGCCAAGCGGTTCGATTACGGGTTTTGCCCCAAGCCAGGCGCTGAACGGTTCGGTTTGCGCCAGCTTCCGTATCGCGTCCTCGGCAAAAATACGGAGCTGCTCGGGAGCATTGACGGCCGTTTGAAGGCCGGCGGCCGGTTCGGAAGCTGCGCCCGGGGCTAAAGCGGCGGCATAGCCGGCGGCTTCTCCCGGCTGTGCGAGTCCGCCGGTGCAAGCCAGTCCAATGCTGCATAAAATTTTCAGCGTAATCGTGATGTTTCGGGGGATGGTTCCAAACATCGTTCGCCCTCCTATATATGGGATGGGAGTGGTCAGCTTTTGCGATTGCTTGTCCATTGTACCGAAGCCGGGGCAAAAAGGTTGTTGCAACCTGTCGCGCTTTGAGCCTTTGTCCAGCTTCTATTTTTGCGGTCTTTTAGCGAGATCGGTCTATTTCTGGTCACCGCGGCGAACGCAGGTGAAAGATGCCGCAGCCCAAGGCGGATACGACAATTCTCGGCTCGTATTGCCAGCGGATTTCTTCCCGCCTCGCTTCGTATTGGTTCAGGGCCGCCTGCTTCCGCTCCTCATCCGGGTCTTTGAGCAGATCCTTGTAATAAGCTTCGATAATCTCCAACTCGTCCCGCAGGCGTTCCCTGGCCTGGATCGACCAATCTTTGTCGCAGGCGCCGAGAAGTTCGGACAACCGATCTTCGAGAGCGGCCCGGCCCGCGTCCAAGGTCAGCTTCGTCGGCTCGATATGGACGTTCTCCGGAAGGCGCGGAACGAGCGTGGCGCCGGATAGTCTTGTGTCAAAGGCTTCGTCGATTTTTCCGCTAAGCAGAGAGACGCCGAAGAAATGGAGCTCTTCCCGCTTCATGTCGCAGCAGAACTCGACTTTGAAGCAGACGCCAAGCCACGGTTCGTAAGCGGCCGGAAGCAGGGCCAGGCGCTGGCGCGTCCCCGGCTCCTCGAACAGATAGACGTAGCGGCCGCCCCGTTTGGCCGCCTCGAAGATCTGCCTTAGCCGGGAGCTGCCGAACGTCAGCTCCTCGCGCTGAATGCGGCCCGGTCCCAGGATCGGCAACGGGCGCACGGGGCCGTAATAGCGGCCTAGGAGGGTATCCTCCGGCGACTGGCCCGGCAGCGGTCCGGCCCCGGCAGCGCCGCCGGGGCCTGGCGCGTTTGCCTGAGCGCCGGCGCCGCCAAGCCCGGGCGCAGCGCCTGCAGGTGCCGGACCGCCGCCGCCAAGCCCGGGCGCAGTGCCTGCAGGTGCCGGACCGCCGCCGCCAAGCCCGGGGGCAGTGCCTGCAGGTGCCGGACCGCCGCCGCCAAGCCCGGGCGCAGTGCCTGCGGGAGCCGGACCGTTGCCGCTAAATCCGGCCGCGGCGCCCTTGCCGGCATTCGGCCCGGCGGCAGCGCCCCTGCTGCTCGGCTTCGGCCCGGCCACCTGCCCGGCTTCGGCCTCCCGGTGCCGCTCGGGGTCGAAGATGAACGAAAACGACATCGTCTCCGGCTCGGCCCCGGTGCGTTCGATGAACCCCCAATAATAAGGGCGGTTCGTCAAATCGCGGTCGGCCCGGGGCGACAGCTTCACGGTGACATGATAGGGGGATTTTTCGAGAAATTGGCACTCGGTTGCTTCAAGATACGTCATCACAAGCCTGCGGATTTGCTCGCTCGTCATCGTCATACGGGTCAACCTCCCAACAGCTGTTTCAGATCGCCGCCTTCGTTATCGCCGGTTTGCACGTCCAGCTCCGATTTGATCGAATGGAACGAGCGGCCGAGCGAATCGACGCGGCTGGCGATTTCCTCGTCGCTTTTGGATTCGAGCATGATTTTGTAAATGCTTTTTTCCAGGGAATGCTCCTTCTCAAACCGCTCCAATATCACGTCAAGGTCTCCGATGACCATTTCGAACATGTTGATTTTTTCGTGCAGCAGGTTCACGATATACTCTTCAATCGTCCCTTTGGTGGACAGGTTGTAGATTTTGACATCATTTTGCTGCCCCAGCCGGTGCACACGGCCGATCCGCTGCTCCACCCGCATCGGATTCCAGGGCAAATCGAAGTTGATCATGTGATGGCAAAACTGCAGGTTGATGCCTTCGCCGCCGGCTTCGGTGGCAATCATCACCTGGGCGCGGTCGCGGAACAGGTCCATCATCCAGTCCTTTTTGCCGCGGTTCATTCCGCCGCGGTAGGGAACGGCCGTCATGTCCCGGTCGCGGAAATAGTTCAATAAGTATTCCTGAGTGGCGCGGTATTCGGTAAAAACGATGACCTTATCGTTCATTTCGCGAATCAGTTCCATCGTTTTTTCGGCTTTGCTGTTGGCCTTGATCTGCCGGATCAGGTCGACGATGTCCCAGATTTTATCCCGCAGGGGCGAATCGGGAGCAAGCTTCTTCGACAGGTTGATGAGCGTGACGAAAACGGCGTCGCGGCTGCTGCATACTTCGCGCTGGAGCGTTACGAGCGAGAGCATGCTGTTCAAATCGCCGCCGGCCGCCTGATATTGGTCTTTGACGAAGGAAGTGACTCCGTCGTACAGATTTTTTTCTTCCGGCGACAGTTCGACGTCGATGTTCCGGACGATCCGCTTCGTGAATTCCAGCTCCCCGTCGGCGCGGCGGTTGCGGATCATCACTTTGGAGAGCTCTCCCTTTAGCTGCTCCTCGTTTTTCGGCAGGCGTTTGTCCACGACGAAATTGGCCGCAAATTCGCTTTGCCCCCCGAGCTGGCCGGGCTTGAGCAGCGTGATCAGGTTGAACAGCTCGTCCAGGTCGTTTTGCACCGGCGTCGCCGTCAGCAGGAGGCAATATTTTTTGCGCAGCTGCAGCATAAATTGATAGTTCGTCGTTTTTTTGTTTTTCAGCTTGTGCGCTTCGTCGACGATCAGCATGTCGTATTCATTGCTCAGCAGGATCGATTTATGGGGATCGCGTTTGGCCGTGTCCATCGAGGCGACGACGATGTCGTTATGCCAGGAGTGTTCCTTTTTCTGGGCGACGGCAGGGATGCCGAATTTCTGATTGAGCTCGCGCACCCACTGCAGCACAAGGGAAGCGGGCACCAGGATCAGCGCTTTGCGGACCAGCCCGCGGACGATGTATTCTTTTAAAATCAAACCGGCTTCGATCGTCTTGCCCAGGCCGACCTCGTCGGCCAGGATGGCGCGCCCGCGCATTTCAAACAGCACCTTGCGGGCGGTTTCGGTCTGGTGGGGCAGCGGCGTTACCTGCTGCAGATGCTTCAGGCACTGCATTTCCTCAAAGCTCGTGACCAAAGAAGCGGTTTCCGCCTCAAGGGCAAGATTGAACAGCTTCCAATCGTCCCAGGGACCGCCTTTTTCCTGCCGGGCCGCAAGCTCGCCAAACCAGCTCCGGTCGAATTCGACCGGGACCTCGGCATGCGGGGGCGGATTCTTGATCAAGCTTGGGGAATCGCCGGGGGGATGAGCAAACATGATGATAAAACCTCCCTTTTGTGCTTGTACATCCGACTTGTTTTTTTCGACTCGGGAAGAGGTGAAGCGGCGAACTGTTTCTTTGTTAAAAGACAGCAAAAAGTAGGCTTGGCAGATGTAAGTGTAGTATGGACGAAAAAGAGACGGTTCATAACATAAGCGGAAGTTTGCGCTTCGGCGGAATGAGGCGGAACCCGTCCCCGCTCAATCCGCCAAGCGGGTGTGCGTTCCATCCGCGGTGTCCTTTTGCGGCGGAAACGTGCAGGACCGTTAAACCGGTACGGAAAAAAGTTTCCGAAGGCCACTTTGCGGCCTGCCATCTCGCGGAATAGGAAGGGAGGCCGCTGCCGGCGAGGTGAGTGAATTGTATCATATAACAGCTTTAGAATTTTACGTACTATAACAAATAGAATTGGATTAGCCAAGGGAGCTATTATATCCCATGAAAAAGATATGGTCGCGCATTGTGAGTTTTTATAAAAATGCGAAGCTGAACGTAAAGCTCTTATTAACGATTACCTTGATTATGTTGACGACGCTGGTCCTTGTATTGGGAGGCCTTCAATATGCCTTTTCCCTTTATGATGAGCAAATCTACGCCAAATCCTCGCAAGTGTTGATGATGTCGTCCAACCGCATCGAAGAGGAGCTTGAAAGCGTGGAAGAAGTCAGTTACAACATCGCGGTTGATCCGTCTATTCAAAAAATGTTGTTGGATCTGCAAAAAAATGTAACAGGCTATGATTTCTATCGCCTTGAACAGAAAATCGGCGACGAATTGAAAAAATACGCGGATCAGGAAACTTGCATCGATGCGATTTATTTATACGATTCGACAGGAAGGGAATTTTCAGCCGGGGATGGCGCAAGCGCTTTAAAGAAGAAGGATAAGGAGCTTGCGCTGAGCCAGGCGGACCCGTATGAAGGCAAAAACTATTGGATGGAGTTGGCCGGATATAATGGGGATATTATTTCTGTCCGCCTGATCCGGTCTTACGGGAACCTGGATTTTGAGAACATCGGCAAACTGCTTGTCCGCGTTAATTTAAACAAGATTGTAAGCGGTTTACCAAAACCTCGTGGAGAAATTGCGGGAAATATTGTGATGACGAATGGAAATGGAGTTTTCTATTCGGAAAAAGGAATGGATGCGGTTAAAGATTATCATTTCTTGGCCCCAAATGATCAGGGCTACAGCATTGAACGCATTCATGGGGAAAGAACTTTTGTCAATCATATTACGACCGGCTTTAAGGACTGGACCTACTGGAGCCTCATTCCGTTTCACATGATGTTTTCCAAAATCACTGCCGCGAAGTATACTTTGGTGCTGGTTTTTATGTTTATGTTCGTTTTTCTTATTTCCCTTGGGTTTAATTTTTTAAGAAAAATTACGGACCCCATTCAAGAATTGGCCTTTACCATGCGGGAGGTTCAAAGGGGGAACTTTCACGCCGTGGATTTATTGGAGCCCGCGATGGTTGATCAAGGCGAGGTAGGGATTCTTTACCGGAATTTTATAACCATGATCCACAGAATCGACGAGTTGATTCAGGAGAACTTCGCTAAGCAGCTGCTGGTCAAGGAAACTGAATTTAAAGCGCTTCAGGCTCAGATTAACCCGCATTTTTTATACAATACATTGGAGTCCATTAATTGGCTGGCGAAAACCAATCAACAGCGGCAAATTTCAAGCATGGTGGAAGCATTGGGCCATCTTATGAGATACTCCACAAATTTCAACCGGGATTTCGTTACATTGGAGGATGAAATCGATATGGTCAACAGTTACTTAACCATTCAAAAGTACCGGTTTGGCCAGCGGTTTGAATTTCACATGGATGTTCCCTTTTACGTTAAAAAATACAAGATTCCCAAATTAATATTGCAGCCGCTGCTGGAAAATGCGTTTAAGCATGCCGTTGAGCCTTCCGTCGGTTTGTCGGTTATCAAGTTGCAAGTTGATCAGGAAGCGGACAGGCTATTGATCCGGATCGAAGATAATGGGCCAGGCATAGATCCCTTTATACTTCAAAAAGTAAAAGAAGGCCAAATCGTTCCTAAAGGCACCGGAATAGGATTGAACAATATCGATGACAGGATCAAGCTTTACGCTGGGGAACCATATGGGTTAAGCATTGAAAATCTTTCGGGAAAAGGGACCGCGATTACGGTGATACTGCCTGTTCAAACGGGGTGATAGGATGTCTTATAAAGTGTTGTTGGCGGATGACGAACAGATTATTGTCCAAGGGATTTCCAGTATCGTCGATTGGGAAGCATTGGACACGGAACTTGTGGCAACGGCGGAAAACGGGATCGATGCGTATGAAAAGATGGCCCGGCTTGAACCGGATATTGTGATCAGCGATATCCGAATGCCCGGCATGGACGGACTTAGTCTGGTTTCAAAGGCGCATCAGGAATTTCCCGCCATGAAATTTATCCTATTGTCCGGATACAGTGAATTTGAATATGCCAGAACGGCCATGCGTTATGGGGTTAAAAATTATTTGTTGAAGCCGTGCAACGAGGATAAAATTACAGCCGCGCTTCAGGAGATCATTCATGACTTGGAACAAGAAAAGGCTCAGGATACCCTTGTCAGCCAGCTTCAGGAAAAATACGCAAAAGCTCAGCCCTTGATTAAAGCGCATCTGTTAACTGAATTTTTGGCCGGCCGGAACTATTCAAACAACGATTTATCCTTCTATCAGCAGCTCTTCGACGTAGAGATCCATCATCAGCGGGTAAGACTCGTGCTTTTTAAGCCGGAAGGTTCGTATTCTTATGAGCATTTATTTGCCATCAAAAATATCGGCGCCGAGATCCTTGATTCCGTCCTGTTAAGTATGAATATGGGCGAAAATGCCGTGTTTCTGATCGAGGATGATCATGACGCGGAAAAATTGCGGCAAAAAATCGAACGGATTAAAGAACTTGCCTGCCAATACTTCAAAAAGGATACCACCGTCGCCATAAGCGAAGGGGATCATATCCACAACGCCGGGAAGCTGTACCGTGAGGCTATGGAATGTTTAGAACACCGTTTTTATTTGGGAGAAGGAAGCATTATCACGCGAAAAGATGTCCTGGCTTTCAAGTCAAAGCATTCTTCCGTGATCATCAGAGTAATAGAAGTTCTAGCGGAGAACCTGGGCAATCCCGCTTTATCGCTTAAAATGGTGGCCAATGAGATTTTATATATGAATCCGGATTACCTCGGAAAACTGTTTAAACAGGAAACCGGCCAGAGATTCTCAACTTATCTGACTAAACTAAGAATTGAAAAAGCCGTGGAGCATATTGCCAAAATGGATGACGTTAAGGTCGGAACCTTGGCGGAAATCGTCGGTTTTGGCGACAATCCCCAATACTTTAGCCAGGTTTTCAAAAAATATACCGGCTGTACGCCGTCTGAATATCGCAAAAGGGAGGGCTAGAGCTTGAGAAAGTCCGGTTTGATATTCATGTTGTTTATATTGCTCCTTTCCATGGCTGCCTGCGATGCAGGCCATCAGGGAAACAACGGCGGTAATGAAAATGAAAAAGCGACCCTGCGCGTGGCCTGGTGGGGCGTGCAATCCAGACATGATTACACGATGAAAGTGATTCAAATGTATGAGCAGGAACATCCCAATGTAGAAATTGTGGCGGAATACGCCAGCTGGGACGATTATTGGAAGAAGCTTGCTCCGCGGGCGGCCGCCAGCGGGTTGCCGGATGTGATTCAAATGGATAGAGCTTATTTGTTTCAATACGGCGCAACCGGCCAACTGGAGGATTTAACCCCATACATAGAAGGCGGCACGATTGATGTTAGCTCCATTGATGAAAACGCGATCTCCGGAGGAAGGCTGGCCGGGAAACTTTATGGCTTCCCGCTTGGGTCGAACGTTCTTTCGGTGATTACAAATGATGATCTGATGCAGGCAGCGGGCGCCAAAATGGACGATGAAAACTGGACTTGGGATGACTTTGAGCAAATCGCGATCGCTGTCCATGATGCCGCCGGCGTGTATGGTACAAATGGAATGTACCCTGCCGATGTATTTTTTCCGTACTATTTAAGAACACAAGGCTCGCGGCTTTACAATGAAGACGGGACAGGCCTTGGCTACACGGACGATGGGTTATTTGCCGATTATTTTGAACGGCAGCTGCGGTTAGTTGACGCCAAAGCGTTCCCGACTCCGGACGTTCAAGCGCATATCACAGGAATTAACGATGATCTTATCGTAAAAGGAAATGCAGCCATGAGTTGGAATTGGTCCAACCAATATTCAGGATTTGCCGAATCGGCCGCAGCGCCGTTATCCATCCATCTGCCTCCCGAGCATGCGGACAAGGCGGCTTTATTTTTAAGACCGAGCATGTTCTTCTCGATCCCCAAGAGTTCAACGCAAAAAGAACAAGCGGCCAAGTTTATCGATTTCTTTGTAAATAATACGGATGCCAACATGTTGATCAAAGGCGACCGGGGCGTTCCGGTCTCTGCAAAGGTGATGAAAGAAATCAAACCGGAATTGTCCGAAGTTGACACCAAAATCTTTGATTACGTTGAAAAGGCATCCCAACATGTACGCACTACCGATCCGATCGACCCGCTGGGCAATGCGGAGATCATGAAAGCGCTTGACGATCTGTCCGAGCGGATTTTATTTAAGAAAATTACCCCGGAACAGGGAGCACGCTCCTTTAGAAAGCAAGCGGAAATGATTTTAGACAAGAATAAGTAATCGTCCTGCAAACAAGTAGGTTTTTTAAACGTAAACCTCTGTTTTTTTTATGGTTCCATGAAAGCATTTTCTCTACAATGATGGTGTGAGTGAAAGCGGTCACAATGTTGCGGATAGAGATCATGATTTGGAGGGATTACGGTGTTGCAGGAAAGGGCGATCGCCAAGCAAGAGGTCATTGATTCCATTCATTTATTAATGAATAATCTTACGGAAATCAAGGACCAAAGCGGTGAATTTTTGCTTAACTTTGATGGGTTGATTGTGGATGACAAAAGCTGGCATGTGTGGAACTGGCCGCAAGGTGTAGGGTTATACGGAATTTATAAATACTGGAGATTAACCAATGACCAAAGAGCGCTGGAAATCATAAATGAATGGTTCCATGCCAGAATCCGGGAAGGGGCGCCGCCGAAAAACGTCAATACGATGGCGCCGCTGTTAACGCTGGCTTTTTTGTATGAAGATACCGGAAACCGGACTTACCTGCCCTACTTGGAGGATTGGGCCGAATGGGTCATGCATGATATGCCTCGCACAAAAGAGGGCGGACTGCAGCATATGACTTATGGACCGGAAAACAAAAATCAGCTTTGGGACGACACGTTGATGATGACCGTGCTGCCGCTGGCGAAAATCGGGAAATTGCTGAACAAACCTGAATACCTGGAAGAGGCCAAAAAGCAGTTTCTCATTCATATCAAATATTTAACGGACAGAAAGACCGGTTTATGGTACCACGGCTGGACCTTTGAAGGAAACCACAATTACGCCGAAGCGCTTTGGGCCAGAGGAAATTGCTGGATCACCATTGCGATTCCCGAGATGATTGAGATCTTGGAATTGGAAAAGGGAGATTTTCTCCGTGAATTCCTGATTGATACATTGAACAGACAAATTGAAGCTCTTGCCGATTACCAGGATGAAAGCGGTTTATGGCATACCTTAATCAATGATCCGACCACTTATTTGGAAGCCTCGGCGACAGCCGGATTTGCCTATGGCATTCTAAAATCCGTTCATAAGCGGTATGTCAGCCAGGAATATAAAGAAGCCGCCCACAAGGCTATTCGCGGAATTATGGGTGAAATTAATCAAGAAGGGGCGCTGCAAAAAGTATCCGTAGGAACAGGTATGGGCGACACCCTGGAATTTTACAAGGGAATCAGAACGACCGCCATGCCTTATGGACAATCGCTTGCCGTGCTGTGCCTGTCGGAATATCTTCATACTTACATCTAACGCCAAAGTGAAAGCGGTTAAAATGGAGGGAAGTAAAGTGGTTAGACAACCCAAATTTATTAATTATATGTCCTATGGGTTAGGCGATTTCTTAGGGGCGGGCGCCTTTGCCCTGACAGCGGCATGGTTGCTTTTCTTCTTAACGACTTTTTGCGGCCTCACTGCCGTGGAAGCCGGTTCTATTTTTGCGATTGCCCGGATTGTAGATGCGATTGCGGCGCCGACTATGGGATACATTACGGATAATTTTCATAAAACCAAACTGGGCCGCCGCTTTGGAAGACGCAAGTTCTTTATACTGGCAGCCATTCCGCTTGTCCTTGTCTATACAGCGATTTGGGTTTCCGGCTTCGGTTACTGGTATTACTTATTAACCTATATCTTGTTTGAAATTGTGTATTCCATGATTTTGATTCCTTATGATACGCTTGCCGCCGAAATGAGCAGCGACTATAGAATACGTTCGAAGTTTACGGGCGCCAGAATGTTTGTCGCTCAGGCTTCGGCCGTATTCGCCGCATTTATTCCCGGCCGGCTTGTGGAAGCCTTGGGTAAGGATGATCCTCTTACCTACCTGTACTCGGGTATTATTTTCACGGTCATATTTGTAGTGGTATTGTTGCTGCTGTACAGAAATACATGGGAACGTCCTTTCGATGAAATCCCGCAAGAGGAAGTCATTGATAAAAGAACCTTTTTACAAAATGTTCATAAGATCTATGCGGATTTATTCTCGACTTTGCGGGTAAAAACATTCCGCCACCATCTGGGGATGTATTTGGGCGGATATTTAAGCCAGGATGTATTCAACGCGGTGTTTACTTATTTTGTTGTTTTTGCCCTTATGCAAAGCGCCGTAGCCGCATCCAACCTATTGACCTTTATGTATGTCATGCAGTTGTTCGGCGTATGGATTGCGCTTACTTTAACGATTAAATTGAATCCTGCCCCGGCGTATAGAACGGCAATTTCCCTCTTTATCGCAGGGATTATCGGATTTATCGTCTTAAAGTTCACCGGAACGCTAAACAGCACCGCTTTATTGTTCCTTATGATCGGCATTTGCGGGTTGGGACGCGGCGGTTTGAACTACATTCCCTGGAACAATTATGCCTTTATTCCGGATGTGGATGAAGCTTTAACCGGGCAAAGACGTGAAGGGGTGTTCGCCGGTGTCATGAGCTTGATTCGAAAAGGGACACAGGCGTTAGCCGTCTTTTTGGTAGGCGTGGCCTTGCAGGAAGCGGGGTTTGTATCCGGACAAACATCACAGCCGGATTCAGCGGTAACGATGATTATTTCCATCTTGCTGTTCGGTACGCTCTTCTTTTTGGCGGGAGGCCTAATCATCTCCTATCGTTACAAATTAACTAAAGAGAATCATGTCGTTTTGCTGGATGAAATTAAACGCTTGAAAAACGGCGGCTCTAAACAAGAGGCTACGACGGAAGCACGCAAAGTTTTTGAACAATTAACCGGTTGGGAATATGAAAAAACATGGGGAAACAACACAGTGGGGTATGAAAACCTGGTGAAATATAAGGAGAAACAAGATAGTCATGAAACCAAACATAAAGTAATTGTATAAACCAGCTGTTAAACCGCCTGCAGCGGCGATATTGCCGGCTGCAGGCAGTTCATTTTTCGGCGAACCGTCTGTCAATTCTTTTCCATCATTTGGATAAGTGCAGGGTAGTCGTGGATGGCGACTCCGCCAAACCCGTCATGGTCCGCATAAAAATCCGTCACGGTATTTAATTGCTGATTCATATAATTCAGGCCTTTGTTGTAGTACGTAATTTCATTCGTGATAGTGCCGCCGTTCGGAGAATTGGTCTCCGCGCCGATATAAATCTTTTTGCCTAATTTGGCCGCATAATCGGTTTCCGCCAGGGTGGCGCGGATCTGTTTCTCGGCCGTGTCGCGATAGGCCATGATGGATACGGTGTCCACGATGTCCAACACAAAATAACTTAGCGGCTTTTTCTCTCCGCCGGTTTGCACGATGACCGGATTTTGCCCCGTTGCATACCACCACGGAATCGCTGCGTTGAACTCCAAATTCTCCTGGCTTGAGGCAATTTCATTCGCGATTTTCTTCAGAACCTGGATGTATTGATAGCAAACGGAGCCTCTTTTAGTTAAATATTCGGGCAAGGTGTGCGGTTCAATATCATACTGAATTCCGTCAAATTTACTGGCCGGATAGGACGCGTTATAGGAAATCACTTGGCGCAGTTCCTGCAGCGCTTCGCGATGATGGGTTTCCAGCGCCCAGTTGGCTCTGCCGACAAGCGCGAACACGCGTATTCCGTCCTCATGCGCTCTTTGGATCAATTCCTCATAAGTTGCGGGCTGATCCTCCAGCGTCTTTCTTGTCCCGATAAACAATAAGTTGATGTCGTTTTCCTTTAAAAACTGCAGCAGCTGTGTAATCTTGTTGGAATCGGAAGCCGCTTCATAAAAATCCCAAACCCATAGCGCTTTGGTTTGCTCATTATTCGCATGAGCCGGGGAAGGTGCTACATTCACCAACGTCAAACAAACCGCCAACACTAAAATCGCTATTTTTCTCACTCGGTTCTCTACTCCATTCTTTTTAAATCTGCAGGGTTTATTTACCAACAACCAGATTAACATAAAAGTGGAATTTGTCGAATGATCTGTTGGGCCTATTGTGAGGTTTTATTTGCCACGTAGAGACTCTCCAAATCCCCCGTGGCTTTGCCGGCATATACAATACGGCCATTTCGCAATATGGCGGCTTGATTCGCCAGTTTTTCCGCTAGCCCGATAATATGAGTGGATAACAGGATGAGAGCACCTCGGGCACAGTATTGCTGCAATGTATCGCGCACGATTATGACTTGATCCGGGTCAAGTCCGTTGGTCGGCTCATCCAAAAGAAGGATATCCGGTTCGTGCAGCAATGCGGATGCCAGTGCGACCCGCCTTGCCGTTCCTTGGGACAAAGCGCCAATCGCGTAGTGGCTGTACGGTTCCAATGTAAAATGCTTGAGCCAGTGCCCTATCCGCTCCTCCAGTTGATCAGGGGAGACGCGGCGCAGCTGGCCGATAAGCCGCATCATTTCGATTACGGTCAAAAATGGATACTGAAACGGAAACTCCATCATATAGCCGATGCGTTTTTTATATTGTTGATCCTGCCAATGAACCGCTTGCCGGCCCAGCAAAATGCTGCCTTGCTGGGCCGGCTTCATCCCTGCCAGCAAATGCAACAGCGTCGTCTTACCTGCGCCGTTGGGACCGAGCAGTACCGTAATTTCTCCCCCCTGTAGGGTCCAATCGATGCCATGCAGGATGCGTTTATCTTCGTAAGCATAGCTGACTTGCTGCAGTTGCAAGGACAGCGCTAAGTTTGTCTGCATCTTATTTGATCTCTCCTTACATTGAAAACTTGCCGGGAAGACTTTCAGGTACCTGACGTAAAAGTCGATAAAATCCAAATTGTATGGTTATGGAGACGATTATGAATAGTATTTGATGCGCTTGGTGTAAATAGATGAGCAAAAACATGCAGATTGTAATTAAAAGCTGAGCGGGCAGCGAAATACGCCCTTGAGTTGTAAGATGATATCCAGCCAGTAAACTGAATGAAACAAATGTGGAAGTAAGCAGCAGGCACTGCGCTAATAACTCGAAAAACGACCATGCCGTCCAAGTCCAGTCTAAGCGAAATCCCCAGATTAAGGTATGAACGATGAACATACTTATGCCTACTGTCCCATAAAAAAGCCATTTTGCCCATAACCCTCTATGCCAGGCACCCAAGGTAACGGTGTATAGTGCTATTCCTCTGCCTTCGGCTGCGAAGCTTCTTATAACCCAAACGTCGCTGACCAGCCAGACCATCAAGGCCGCGCCTACCGGGACAACTATCGGGGTATCGACTGCTGAATAGTAGGTAAAGAGCTGTAATAAACAAACGGCAATAAGAAAAGGAAACATATCTTTGAAGCGGGTTAGAAAATAAACCTCTTTACGAAGTAACGGATAGCGGGACAGGATATGCCGTTTGGCGCCGGATTCAGCCGGCGGGGCTGCGCTTATCATTCGCGGCCAGGAGAAGCGTGACGCTTGAAAAGCGGCGATGTATTGCAGCAAGGTAACGGCGATTGCAACGATCAGCCGAACCGCAGGTATAATGGGCAGCATCATCAATGAAATATTAAGCGCCAGTACTGTCAATAACAGCAGGGCTAACGATAGCGATCCGGCTGTTCGCTCTCTCGCCATTCCCGAAAGCGCCACAAAGCAATAAACACCGAGTTCTGCAAAGGAGAGTCCGAGCAACAGCATTAGGAATGCTTGTCCGAAACTATATGACGGTGACCAAAGCAATTGACCCAGCAGCATCCAAACAAGCACAAGAACAAAGGGGGACTTTTTCCAGATCATATAAGAGGTTAAAAAACGAGTCCCTCGTCCAAGCGACCATAAGAAGCGCATTTCCGCCATCATCAGGTTCCCGGCAAACAGACCAATTCCAACGGTCATCCCTATTAGCCCCCAGCAGCCCGTTATAAATGTGGATGAGAAGCCCTTTTCGGCTAACGCCGTAGTGAATTGATATGTCCCGCGGAGCAGCAAAAGAAGGAGAAGCAGCGTTAAAACGATATCGCGCCATGAAATATTCTTGATCCGAATGAGATAAACGGATGCGTAAAGCTTAAAACTTGAACTCATTCTAATCTTTCTCCTGTTAAGAAATTGGTGAGAATGAATGCTTTTTTTATTCTTTCATCGCTTAGTTTGGATGAGAGGTCGTTTTGATTTACGATGCTATGGCCATCCGGCTATGTTATCTTTATTATACAATAAGATAGATTTAGCGGACGGATAATACGCAAGAACAAGTAAGCGCTGCCAAATCGGTGATCGCAGCGTTTCAAGCAAAATATCCTTACATTACGGTCGAACACGAGACACGTCCCGGCGGTTCCGAAGGCGACAATCTGGTGAAAACGTGATCCTGCCGCTGCTTAAGCCGGTATCCGCCACGATCATCATTACACAGTCCGTGTTTATCTTTAACGATTTTACGAATCCTTTGTACTTCTTTCCCGGATCGGACAACGCAACCGTTCAGTTGACGTTGTACAACTTTACGAGACAGTTCGTGTCCCAATGGAATCTGTTGTTTGCGGACATTTTGATTATTACGATCCCGATGCTGCTGCTGTTTGTAATATTTAACAAACAAATTGTCTCCGGTATGGTCTCTGGATCGGTGAAGGGCTGATTTGTAAGCTATTCCTATTAAGGTACAGGAGTTGAATAGAAAGTGGGAATACGTCAGGAATGGGTTGAGAAGGCGCAAAATCTGATTCCAGAGCTGTTGGAAACTAGCGTTTAACCGCAAGAACTTATTGCGGTGTACCCGGATGAAGCAGCGTTCCAAGGTTGGGGGAAGGAATCTTTAGGTCCCTATGAGCGTGTTTTGCATCAACCGTTTGATAGAGGCGAAAGCTTTATCCTCGATTTTGGAGATCACCAGGTGCTATCCCCATAAGGAAGCAATCTCATCAACAGCTATTGCCATGCATGGAGCTGCACACCCACTTATTTTATCCGCAAATATTTTGCTTAAATATGAGAAATAACAAACGCCCCAGCCAAAGATAGGAGCTATCTAAGGCTGGGGCGTTTCCAGAATGGTTTGTTTGAAGCCTCGAGTCAAGAGAACACGAATATATTTTTGATAGTACAAAGTAAACTAACGGGCAGGATAATACAACTAGATAATTGAATAAAATTACAATACCTGATATGAGGAGGGTCAATATGCAAACAGTGATTCCTGCACTTCGTATAACTGACTATGCAAAAAGTAAGGCTTTCTACGTGGAGGGAATGGGTTTTCAAATCGACTGGGAACATCGATTTGAACCACATTATCCCGTTTTTGCTCAGATCACCAAGGATGAAATGACCATTTATTTGACTGAACATACCGGGGACTGCCAAGTTGGTGGATTAGTTCATTTTTTTGTTCCAAATGTTGATAGCTGGTACAACGAATTAAAGAGCAATAAGGATATCCATACTATTGAGCCTCCAAATGAGGATCTTGAAGGGCTTCGTATGATGAAAGTCGTAGATCCAGATGGTAATCAATTACGTTTCTGCACTCTTTTAGACAATTCTGATTGAACTATTTGGGAGACGATAGCTCAAAATAGCCGCAGCCAGATTAAAACCTCTCCATAGAAGCAAACTAGATTTAATAGCTTCTATAGGGAGGTTTTATTATGAACTTAAGAGAGTTTAGATAAGAGTATCATGTAACTGATACATTTTGGATTCCGAAACCGTCTTTATAATAAAGCTGCGAAAGGAGTAGGGGTGCTTAGGCTAACCTGGCAAGATAAAGATTGGGACGAACGAAAATGGAAATTTTTTAAAAGGAGAATGGAGATGAGGTTGTTTGAACTGTTGCTCTTATTGTCAAGCATCGGCTTGCTTGCAATAACAGTTCCATTAAAAAAAGGACGGCGTAGAATTCCAGTATCCGTTGCAAGCGGGTTCGCCACACTTTTACTGGTCATTCATTGGACGGTGGAAGGATACAGGGTTCAGCTATTTTTCCCATATTGCATCACGATCATATTTTTAGCCATTTCAGGTTTTAGCTATTTTAAAAGAAACGGTCCCCCAAAAATCCCACGATTCATATTGGGTTCAGCTTATACCGCTATAGCAATAATGCTGGTCGTAACAGCGGGTCTCATGTATGCTTTTCCTGTATTTAAACTACCTGAACCGACTGGCGAATTAAAAGTAGGAACGCAAACTTTACATTTCGTGGATACGAATAGGGCAGAAATTTTCGACGAAGCCCAAGATGGCAAGAGAGAATTGATGGTTCAGGTATGGTATCCGGCTCAAGCCGGCACCGGCAAGTACGCTCCCTTTGTTCCCGATCCCCAGATTTTACGTTATATGGCCGCGGACTATGGCCTTCCCGCGTCTACTTTTCAACACCTGAAGTACGTATCCAGTCATGCTTATTCGGGGGCCGAAGTCTCTTCGGCGCAGACTTCATACCCGCTGATCCTGGCGAATCCCGGCAACGGCTCTTCCAGGTTCCTCCACACGTCGCATGCCGAAAATCTCGCGAGTCATGGATATATCGTGGCCGTGATCGACCACACCTACAATACATTCGCAACTGAGTTTCCGGACGGGCGAATCACGACCAGCACAACCAACGACTTATTCTCGCCGGGCCAAGATTACCGGACGAGTAGAGAAAATCGCGACAAGTTGGGAGAAGTTCTAACCGGCGACGTGGCGTTTGCGCTGGACCAATTCGAGCTCATCCAATCGGGGCAGATTCCAAGCCATCTAAAAGGGAAGATTGATCTTCGTCATGTCGGGGTGTTCGGCCATTCCATCGGCGGAGCGACGGCCTATGACGCTTCTTACGATCCGCGAATCACGGTTGGAATAGACCTTGATGGAGGGCTTTATCGGCTGCGTGACAGAGAGGGTCTGCGAAAGCCGTTTTTGTTCATCAACTCGGAAAGCTATTTCGAAAGATTAAAAATGGTGATGGATAACCGGGTATACACGGATGCAGAGCTTAACCGTATGGGCTCAACAAGAGAGTGGGAGGATCAAGTAACGGAAGATAAAAAGTTGGAGCTTGAACGGATGCGCGAAACGGTCGATGAAGGAGGAGAAGTCCTCTATATCGAAAATACGGAGCATTTGAATTTTGCCGACGTACAGTTCATTTCTCCGGTTTTCAACATGCTGGGCATTACAGGAAAGATTGCGCCCGAAAGAGCGAACTCCGTTATCAATGCCTATATGCTGGATTTCTTCGATATGTATTTGAAAAATCAGGGCGGTATCTTAATGAAAGGACCGGATAGCCGCTTTCCGGAGGTGAAGTTCGTTACCTTATCATTGCGCTAACGGGTACGATAGCTGCAATAAGCCGCCTCTTCAACGAGGCGGTTTTCTTATCGTAAAAATCAACATCAGGATTTAACATAGAGAGATATTCAGACCATGCAAGAATAGCTATTAAAGATAAGGTTTAAAAGATTTTTGCCGTTTTATCGAATGTGGGAGTAGTTCGAAGCAGGCAATGAGTATTTATGCAACGGGTCATTTGCTACTTGGTTGTAAAAAGGTGTAACGTAACGTTACGTGGTAATTATCGAAAATATTTTAAACCAAGGAGAAAAAAACCGTGAGCAGGAGAAGAGAGCTTCTAGCTTCACGCATCAGGGCCACAGCCCCTGGTTTGTCAGATGTATCACATTTAAGAGGGGAAATCAACAATTTCTTAACTATGATGACATCATATAGCAACCCAGCCCAAGATAAGATTTGTAAGGGGCTGGGTTGTTTCGTGAATTTGTTTAGCTTGGCAATGGGAAGCCATTTCTATCCTTCCTGCGAGGAGGGGGCATGGCTTTCAAAGTATTGTCCGCTTTGCAAACGGTTTACAAACTGCTGCAGCCATTCGTAATAGCTCACGGCATGCTTAAGTTTATGCAAATCCTGCAGGCAAAGCTTGCGCTCCTCCTCGGAAGTGGAAATATCGAGAATCGTTTCGGACAGGGACGGGATTACCGCTTCCAGCGCCTCAACCATGACGTCAATTTCCCGCTGCAGCTTGGTGGCGAAAAACGCCTGGAACGCCTTGAAAAAATCCGTTTCCGCAGCATAAAGATCCTTTCGTGCCTCTTTTTCGTCCAGCTTCGCCACCATTTTGGATTCGATCAAGGAACGGACCGCATAACTCATATTGCTTTTGCTCATATTCATGCTCTGCTGCATTTCCTCCAGCGTCATCGGCCGGTCTTCAAAAAACATGATCCCGTAAAGCTGACCGTAAGAGTAATTAACCCCGTACAAGTCCATCGTTTGGGCGATCGCATCGATTACTTTGGCCCGCAGCTCTTCCCGAAAGTTTAGCGGGTCCCTCATTTTCCCCGAAGTTGGCTTTTTCACCATGACACCTGCCTCGAAATTTTACATAAAATTAATCATCGCTTCACGCAGAGATAACCCTTTACTCAAATATTGAACGTACAATATTTATTGAACAGAATATGAATAACACTATTTTACAACCAATTATAGCAAGAATTCAAAAAAAATTGAACAGTGGAAAAAGGAGGATTCATGAAACGTTCTCAATTAGCGGAAGACTTCCGGGCGCTGCTGTTCACGCTGCCCGCCATGGTTCCGCTGGCGTTGTTTTGGTTTTATCCGCTTGGGTTTATCATCTATCTCAGTTTTATGGAATGGGATTTCATGAGCCCGGACAAGCTCTTCGCCGGACTGCAAAACTACCGCGATTTGTTCGCCAATCCGGCATTTTATCAGTCACTCCGCGTTACCGTGCTGTTTTGTGCGGGCAGCGTACTTCCCGTGGTCGTGCTCGGACTTGGCCTGGCGCTGCTGCTGAACCGGAACATGAAAGGCGGCGCTTTTTACCGGATGCTGATGTTCTCGCCGTGGGTGACTCCGACAGTGGCCGTGTCGATCGTCTGGTCCTGGATCTACGAACCCGAGGTCGGGCTGGCGAACAGTCTGCTGAAGGCGATTGGCCTCGAGGGAATCCGCTGGCTGGAGGACCCGAACTGGGCGCTCGTTGGCATTCTCCTCGTCACCATCTGGAAATCGGCCGGCTGGGGGATGATATTTTACCTCGTCGCGCTCAGGAATGTGCCTTCCGATTTGCTGGAAGCCGCCGAGCTGGATGGAGCAAACCGCTGGAACAAATTTGTGCGCGTTACGCTGCCGCTGATTTCGCCCACGACCTTTTTTCTGGTCGTCGTTCAGGTCATCCAGTCGCTGCAGGCTTATGACCAAATTAATGTGCTTACCCAGGGCGGACCGGCAGGATCCACCAGAACGCTGCTTTACCTCTATTATCAATCCGCTTTTGAGTCGTTTCAAATCGGAGAGGCTTCGTCGGTGGCCATTACGCTGGTCATCTCATGTGTGACCCTGTCGCTGCTCTCGTTCTGGGTTGGACGGCGCACGGTTCATTACACTTAATTGCCCCTGGGAAGGAGAACGAGCTAATTTATGCAAGGTTTAAAACAGCTGGGGAGTGCGCTTCGCTACTTACTGGTTGCGGCGGCATCGCTGCTGATGGCGTTTCCGTTTTACTGGATGGTGACCAGCGCGCTGAAAAGCAATGACGAGATATGGCAGTTCCCGCCGACATTATGGCCGCAAAGTCCCAAATGGGGGCAGTTTGCCGAGCATGGGTTGCGGCTCTGTTTGAACGGTATATGGTCAACAGCATTTTTGTCGCGATTTCCATTGTCGTGCTGCAGATCATTAATTCCGGGATGATGGCTTACGCCTTGACGCATATGAAATTCCGCCTGAAAGGATTTTTTACCGCAGTGGTGCTGGTCGGATATATGGTGCCGAGTACGGCGGTTTACCTGCCCGGCTATATTTTGCTGGGCAAGCTGGGGATGCTGGATTCCTACGCCGGGCTGATTTTCTCCAACTGTGTGAGCGTGTTTTCGATTTTCCTGATCAGACAAGCCTTTCTTCAGGTCTCGCATGAACTGGTGGAGGCCGGGCAAATCGACGGAGCTTCTCATTTCCGGATTTTGTGGACGATCCTCCTGCCGCTGACCCGCTCTTCCTTTGCGGTACTAGGGCTCATTACCTTCATCGATCAGTATAACAATTATTTCTGGCCGATGCTGATCACCAAAAGCGACGATTTGCGGCTGGTTTCGGCCGGGCTGCGCAGCTTTTTTGTGGAGGGGGGTGCTTACGGGCTGAAATGGCCGCTGATTATGGCCGCCAGCGCCTTCACGATCGCTCCTTTGCTCGCGTTGTTTGCGCTGACCCAGAAAACGATCATGCAAAGCGTCAATTTGTCCGCAGGTGCAAGTAAGGGTTAATGAAATGAAAACCAAACGTGGAGGGTATGAAATGCCAAATTTAAAGAAATCATTTTTCGGAATTTTGATGACATGCACATTCCTGCTGATCAGCGCATGCGGGGAAGGCTCCGGCGCGGCAGGCAACTCGGCTGACCCGGCTCAGGCCGCTTCCGGCGGAAATGGGGAGAAGACGGGAACGCAGACCTCCGCGAAGCCGGTAACGATCGAGTTCTGGTATGGACTCGGCGGGAAGCTGGGCGAAAACATGCAGGTTTTAATCGATAAATTCAACAGCTCCCAGCAGGAGGTTATCGTTAAGCCGGTCGTGCAGGCGGATTATAGCGAAACGGAAAAAAAGCTGCAGGCGGCCATCGCATCGAAGACCGTGCCCGCTGCGGTGCTGTCCTCCAATGTGGACTGGGCGCGCAAAGGGTACTACGCGCCGCTTGATGAGCTGATCGCCGGAATGCCGGATTTTAATCAGGAAGATGTGGTGCAGACGTTCCTCGAACAGGGGAAGGTGGACGGCCAGCAGTTTTTCCTGCCGATGTACGGAACGACGCAGGTGATGTATTACCGGAAGGATGCGCTGGAGAAGCAGGGAATCAAAGCGGAAGATTTGACGACCTGGGAAGCGCTGGCTGATGGGGCTGCGAAAATGACCGTGAAAGAAGGCGGCAAAACCGTATTTTACGGCTGGGAACCGATGTGGGGCGCTGGCAATATGATCGACGCGGTATATAGCAAAGGCGGCAAAATTTTGAGCGATGACGGCAAAACGGTGCTGATCGATTCCCCGGAATGGGTGGAAACGTGGGAGTTGTTCCGCAAATGGATCCATGAGGATCAAATTATGCGCATCCACTCCGGCGGCCAAGGCTGGGAGTACTGGTACAAAACGATCGATGATGTCATGAAGGGACAAGCGGCCGGATACACTGGCTCCAGCGGCGACCAGGGTGACCTGGACTTTAACATCGTGGCGGCGATGGAGCAGCCGGGCTGGGAAGGCGCAGGCGAAGGCAAGCCGGTCGCCGAGGCGATTATGGCCGGTATTCCGGCAGCGGCCAGCCCGGAGCAGCAGCAGGCGGCGATGAAATGGTTCAAATTTTTTATGAGCGCGGAAAATACCGCTTTCTGGTCGATGAACACCGGTTATATTGCGGTTCGCCAATCGGCCCTGGATAATCCGGAATTCGTCGCTTTCAGCGAAAAAAATCCGCAGGCCACCGTGCCGCTCAAGCAGGCAACACACGGCTCGAAGCCATTCCAGGATCCTACGGGCGGCAAAATTACCGATGCGCTTAAAATTGCCGCGGATAAGGTGCAAATCAGCAACGTTCCTGCCGCCGAGGCGCTTAAGGAAGCGAAGGAGACGGCGCAGCGCGAACTTGACCGGATGGGCAAATAAGGAGGTTCCCTTGGCTCAATTGACCGTACACGGCCGGGAGTTTGACATCCAGGCGATATTGTTTGACAAGGATGGCACATTGCTTGATTTTGTTTATACCTGGGGAAAATGGGGCGAGCTGCTGCTCGCCCGTTTCTCCGCAGAGCTTAAGGGGCGCCGGCTGCCGGTCCTTCCTCCCAATCTCCTGGAGATGTGGGGCATGCGTTATAACGAAGCAGGGGAATTTGCCGGTTATGACCGGAATAGTCCTTTATCGATGGGAACGGTTGATGATCTGCTGACACTGTTAGCCTGGGAGGGCTACAGGCTTGGTTTATCCTGGGCGGAGGCCTGGATGCTGGCGGAGACATGCCGCCTTGCGGCGGATGCCGGTCTGGAGCAATCCCGGACGGCCCGGCTAATTCCCGGCGTGCTTCCCATTCTTGAGCAATGCGAGCGCTGCGGAATCAAACTTGGGATCGTCACATCCGATGATACGGCCGCAGCGGAGGAGCATTTGGAGTGGCTGGGGATTCGCCGGTTTTTTTCGATATGCTTGGGAGCCGATCAGGTCAACCGGGGAAAACCGTTTCCCGATATGGTGGAGTCCGCCTGCCAGCAAATCGCGGTGGATGTTGCGCGCACGGCCGTGATCGGCGATACGAACGGGGATATGCAGATGGCCCGCTCAGCCGGTGCGGCTGCGGCTATCGGTTTGGATGCGGAGGGTGCGGCGGGCAAAAACGGGTTTCCGCTGGCGGACGCCATAATTGCCTCTTATGATGAGCTTGCCATTCGGAAAGGCCAGTAAACGGAAGGTGGAAAAGAAATGATTGGGGTCATCGGTTTAAATATGAGCGGCAAGGGAGGATGATGGACATGGCAAATACAGCTATGGCGAACGGGAGCGGCGAGCGGCGGGACGACAATATTCTGCTCGCTTTTCAGGTGATTACCGACACGCATGTTCGGGCGGATGCGCGGCATACCTATAACGTGAACCTGGAGAAGGCGCTGCAGGACATTGCAACTCACGGCGCCGGGAGCGCCGGGGTGATGCACGTCGGTGATGTGACCGACCATGGATTTCCGGAAGAATACGAGGAATGGAAACGAATTTGGCGCCAGCATGAGGGCTCTTTACCACCCCTGTACATGACCATGGGCAATCACGATGTGGGCTTGGGAAATTGGGATGAGCGTTTGAGCCGTTTTCTGTACGAAACGGGGACGGAATCGACCTATCATGATCATTGGATTGATGGTTATCATTTTATATTTCTGGGGACCGAGGCAGGCTTGGAGATCTTCTGCTCACTGTCCGAGCAGCAGTTGGCCTGGCTCGACGCCAAGCTGGGGGAAAATGCCGCGGCGGACCGGCCGGTGTTCTTGTTTTTGCATCAGCCGCTGAAGAACACGGTCGCCGGCTCTTACGAGGAGCAAAAGTGGTACGGCGTCGTCCAGGATGCCGAGCTGCGGGCCGTCTTGGCGCGTCATCCGCAGACGATTCTGTTCACGGGGCATACCCATTGGGAGCTGGAAGCGCCCAACAATTATTTTACCGGGCAAGGTGAGCTGCCGGCTATGTTTAACGCGGCTTCCGTCGCTTACCTGTGGACCGATGAGGATGAACATAAGGACGGCAGCCAAGGCTACTATGTGGAAGTTTACAAGGACCATGTAAGTGTGAGGGGCCGGGATTTTACGAGGGGCGAGTGGATCGAAGCGGCGAGGTTTCAGGTGAACTTTCCGCGGAAGTAAAAGCTCGAGCCAACTGCTGTTTGGTTGTCATTATTTTTCCGGGAGGTAAATGGAAGACTGATATGACGCGACGCGAGAGAGAACATGTTCTCTCTTTTTTTATTTTGCAAAACTTTTAATTTGAAGGAAAGTTAGCAAGCTAACAATAACAAGATAGCTAACAAAAAACGAATATATTTATCCGAAAATTTTGGAAGTGCGGCATTCCGTTGACTAATATAGACGGTTGGGAGTACATTATTCTAGTGTGAATATAACAAATTACATAACAAATTAAAATGGTATTTAATACCGGTCCCTTTTTCGGGTGTCGTTGGTATGGGCTTTTTTTAGGGAACTTCTGAAGACTGGGGGAGGCCGGAAGATGAACTTCGTCAGAATACTGAACGACATGAAGCTAAGGAAGAAGCTGTCGCTCGCCTTTATTACGGTTGCGGTGCTCCCGCTCCTGGCCAGCGGGATATATTTAACGGGCAAGTTGCGCGAAATTATGGTGATGGATGCCTTCGAACAGGCCGCGAATAATGTAGACCGCGTGCGGAAGCGAACGGAGGAGGTTATCAAGGTGCCGCTTGACATCTCCTATCGCCTTTCCAACGACAGCCGTATGAAATCCGTGGCCAGCCGCAGCTATGGCAGCTACATTGAGGTAATTCAGACATACCGCCAATACTCCGACATTCGGGATTATATGCGGCTGTACAAAGAGGTCAAAGCCATTCGGCTTTACACGCCCAACCCGACGATGCTGAATAACTGGGAATTCATGCAGCCGGACGCCCGGACGGAGCAAGCCGAATGGTACCGGATGGCGCTTAGTAAAAAGGGACTTGCCGGCTGGGTATATATCCAGGATGAGCGGGACCAGAAGTATTATTTAAGTCTGGTGCGAAAAATCAGTCTGGAGGAGCCCCGCAAGGAAAGCGTACTGGTCATCAACGTCAATACCGAAATGCTCAATTCCATCCTGTCTCAAGAATCGTTTTCGACCATGATTGTGGACGACCGGAATAATATCGTGGCGGCCAACCGGCCGAATTTATACGGCAAAAATCTCAGCGAAGTGAACGCCGGAGACAGCATGCTGACGCAAAGAGACGGCAGCTTCGATGTCGTCATGGACGGAAAGCCGTCCAAAGTCGTTATCGCCAGTCTGATCCCGGAGAGCAGCTGGAATGGGCTGCGGGTCATTTCTGTGTTTACGGTGTCGGATATCGTTCGGGAGGCGAACGGGGTGATCCGGCTGGCCACTTTGGTTATAGGAGGTTGCCTGGTCGTGGCGGTGCTGCTGGTCCATGCCTCGGCGTCTCTCATAACGAGCCGGCTGCTGCGGTTAAGCAAGCATATGTCCAGAGTTGGTGCCGGATCCTGGAATACCTATCTTGATCTGGACGGAAAGGATGAGATCGGACAGCTCTCCAGGCAATTCAACGCTCTTGTCCATCGGGTAAGCCAGTTGATGCGCGAAGTGGAAGAGAGCAACCGGCAGAAGCGGTTGCTGGAACAAAAGCAAAACGAGATCAAGTTTAAAATGCTTGCAAGCCAGATCAACCCCCACTTCCTCTTCAATACCCTCGAATCGATCCGGATGGAAGCGCATCTTCGGGGGGAGGAGGATCTGGCGCAAGCGGTCTGGCAGCTTAGCAGCTTGATCCGCCATAGTCTGGAGGTCGGCAGCGGCAAAATCCGGCTTTCCGAGGAGCTCAATATGGTGCTTTGCTACCTGGAGCTGCAAAAGTTCCGGTATGAGGACCGGCTTCAATATAAACTGGAGATTGCGCCGGGCACCGAAGAGATCGAACTGCCGCCTCTGATCATCCAACCGCTCGTTGAAAACTCGATTCTTCACGGGTTGGAGCGGAAGGAGGAGGGCCCGACGCTGATCACCATCCGAACGGAATTTGGCGGAGAGGGCGAAGTGTTCGTAGAGATTCGCGATCACGGGGCCGGAATCTCTCCTTTGAAGATGCAGTCCTTGCAAAGGCAGCTGATGGAACCGGAGGAAGCCGGACGGCGGATCGGGCTCCGCAACGTGCATGATCGCCTGCAGCTTACCTACGGCAAAGGTTCGGGACTTTCGATTGAAAGCAAGGAGGGAGAAGGTACCCGAATTACATTTTGCATACCTAGGGGGAAGGAACCGAATGTTCTCAGTGATGATTGTTGATGATGAACCGAAACTGCGCCTGGGGCTGCAAACCTTGATCCCGTGGCGGGAGCTGGGATTCGAAATTATGGGAACGGCGGCGGGCGGAAACGAGGCACTCCGTGTTCTTGGGGAGCAGACCCCCGATGTACTGCTGGTCGATATCCGTATGCCCGGCATGGACGGGCTGCAGCTGCTTCAAGAAATCCGCCGTCGAGGCTGGGACGTTCATGCAATCGTGCTCAGCGGTTACGCCGACTTCGAGTACGCCCGCCGGGCGCTCCAATACGGTGTTGAAGCATATCTGCTCAAGCCGGTGAACAAAGAAGAGTTGGCTGCTCTGCTTCAAAAGATTCACGGTCAGCTTTCCGCAAAACTGCAGGAGAAGAGGGGGCAGCAGGAGGTCCATTCCCGGGAATGGGCGGTGTATTCCCTGCTGTCAAGCTCGCATGATTGGGGAAGCGTTTCCTTGGATGAATTGGCTGAATCGCTTGGAATCAATTGGATGACGTATCAAGTTGTATTGATCGCTTTTCCGGGTCTGCATCCGGAGGAGGATGAGCGAATTCGCAGCTTCCGGGAACGGTTGGCGGCATCATATGCCTCGGATGGCCAAGGCGTTGTTCTCTATTTTGCTCCTTATACCGTTCTGCTTCTGGGCAAACCTCCGGCAGGAGACCTCGGCCGGGCCGAGCTGTACAGAGACCTGCAGCTGTTGTCCGGAGAATTCCGCGCCCGGATGGCTGCGGCGGCGGGCGAAACGGTCCGGGCGCTGCCGGAGATCACGAATTCGTTCCGTACCGCGCGTTCCCTGCTGGAGCGCAGCTTTTTCTTTGACAAGGGGAAACTGCTGACAGCGGGGACTCCGGAAAGCTACCGGACGGCGGCCTCCGTCGCTGCCGATGCATCCTTGCCGGACGGAGAGGAGGCGGCCTTTCGTCTCTATTATTTGGTTGACGTCGGACATGCGGAAGCGATCCATTCCTTTCTGGACGGCGTTGCCGCGCAAATGGCGATTACAGGGAAGGGAGAAACGGAGATTCGCGAGCGGTTCTTTTATTTAGCCAATGAAACGATTCGAAAGATCCCCCCTCGCCTCTGGCCGGAATCCGGTTATCCAGGGGAACCGGCCCAATTCCTGGCGGGCATTTACGGTCAGCGCTATATCCGGGATCTTGTCGGCTATGTGGCCGCAGTTATGGAAAGATTGGCCCGCTGCGCGGATTATACCAGCCGGGACAACGAAATGAAGCGCATGCTCGATTTCATAGACCGCCATCACCACGAAAATCTGAGGCTGGAAATGCTGGCGGGATTGTTTAATTACAGCAGATCTTACCTGGGCCAGCTTTTTAAAAACTACACGGGGGAATACTTCAACGCTTATCTCGACAGAGTTCGGATCGAAAAAGCGAAGGAACTGCTGGCGCAGGGGATGAAGGTATATGAGGTGGCTGAGAAGGTAGGATACTCCAATGTGAATTATTTTCATAACAAATTTAAAAAGATAGCGGGGCAATCGCCCTCCTCGTATCAGAAAAAATGATAAATCATGATTGTTTCTGAAAACATTGTAGATTTTAGAATGAAATTGTGCGAAATCCGCGATATGTTTCAAAACCGGCATTTGCATTAGGATGATAGCAGAGAGGGGGGAAATCAATAGATGAAAGCGATAACACTAAAAAGCCAAACCGGCAGCGGACTGAAAAGCAAGCCGCAAAGATGGAAAGTGTTCAAAAACCAGAAATACCTTTATATGATGTCGATTCCGTTTGTAATCTGGGTTTTCGTGTTCCAGTATTTGCTGCTCTGGGGCTGGACGATGGCGTTTCAAAACTATAAACCGGGCAAAAGCTTTTTTGTGCAGAAATGGGTCGGACTGGAGCATTTCCAAACGCTGTTTCAAGACGGGCATTTTTACTTGGTGCTGAGAAATACGTTGGCAATGAGCGTTATGGGGCTTGTGGCCGGTTTTGTATTTCCGGTGCTGTTCGCCCTGCTGCTGAACGAGGTGCGCATTCAGGTCATGAAGCGGTTTGTACAGACGGTTTCTTATTTGCCGCACTTCGTATCATGGGTCGTCGCGGCGGGGATCGTCAGCAAAATGCTGTCGACGGACGGAGGCGCTGTTAACTCTGTGCTCATGAGCCTGAACCTCATCGACCAACCGATTCAGTTTATGGCGGATGGCCGCCTGTTTTGGGGGATCGTGACAGGGGCCGACGTCTGGAAGGAGACAGGCTGGAACGCCATTATTTATCTGGCGGCCATTTCGGGCATCGGACCTGAGCTGTACGAGGCAGCCAGGGTTGACGGCGCCAGCCGCCTAAGACAAATATGGCATATCACGCTCCCGGGCATCCGGCCGACGATCATTGTGCTTTTGATCATGTCGATCGGTCATCTCGTCGGCATAGGATTCGAGAAGCAGTTCTTGCTTGGCAACCATATGGTCGCCGACTATTCCGAGGTGCTTGATTTATACGCGTTGAATTACGGCTTGTCCATGGGGAGATATTCCTTTGGCACGGCAATTAATATTTTTAATTCGGTCATCAGTGTAGTTCTGCTGTTTGTCGCGAATGGAATGTTTAAGAAATTCGCTAACGAAAGCATCATGTAGAGGAGGAGTTTTAGATATGGACGCAGCCGAATCGGCCACATCCGCCGTCAAGGCCCGAAGAGCGAAGCTGGCATCCAGGTCTCTCCAGGACTGGATATTCGACATCGTCGTGTACCTGCTCATCGGGATCATTACGGTTGTAACTCTATACCCGTTCCTGAATGTGCTCGCCATTTCGTTCAATGATTCCGTAGATACTGTTCGGGGCGGCATTTCGATATACCCCAGAGAATTCACGCTGGAAAATTACAAGCTGATCTTCAGCTACGGCGGCTTGATCACGGGGTTTAAAATTTCGGTGCTTCGAACGCTTGCCGGTACACTGGCGGGTCTGGTCAGCGGTTCGATGGTCGCTTATACGTTGGCGCGGACGGATTTTCAAGGCAGGCGGTTCATCTCGACGTTTCTGGCCATTACGATGTATGTATCCGGCGGGTTGATTCCCGGCTTTATTTTGATAAAGAACCTGGATTTGATAGGCACGTTCGCGGTATATATTTTGCCGGGGCTCGTAAGCGCCTTCAATATCTTCGTCATCCGTTCGTTTATCGACGGAATTCCTTATGCGCTTCAAGAATCGGCCAAGCTTGACGGGGCCAACGATTTTACGATTTATTGGCGCGTCATTATTCCGCTCTGCAAGCCTGCGCTCGCCACGGTCGCGCTGTTCCTCGCCGTCGGACAATGGAATTCCTGGTTCGATACCTACCTTTATAATGGCTCTAATGAATCATTGACTACGCTGCAGTATGAACTGATGAAAGTGCTGCAGAGCACCACGACGAACGCCAACAACGTCCGCGGTGAAAATATGTCCCAGCTGATGGCACAGGTGTCGCCGGATTCCGTCAAGATGGCCATTACCATCATCGCCACGGTCCCGATTCTTGTCGTCTATCCGTTCCTGCAGAAATATTTCGTCAAGGGGATGACGCTTGGGGCCGTGAAGAGCTGACGCGCCGGCGATTAGCGGAAAAGCAAGCCGCCTGAGGGTTCAATCCTATTATTAAAAAGGGGAGTGCTGTATCATCATGAAGAACCATATCAAAGGAACGTCAGCTTCGGTGCTGGCGATGCTTCTCTTGCTTAGCCAGCTCGTGGGCTGCGCCGGCAACAATTCTGCGGATGGAGGAGATGCGGATCAGGGGAAGAATTCGGGCGGCAGCGGCTCGGGTCCCATTAAGCTGACCTATTTTTCCGAGGATCCGAGTGCCAACTGGAATGACATGCAAGACCGAATTGGAAAGGTCATTACGGAGAAAACGGGAGTTGTTTTGGATGCCGAATTTGCCGTAGGGGACCCCGTGCAGAAGGTATCGATCATGGCCGCAACCGGGGAGGTTCCCGATCTGATCGCGGCCAAGGCGGATCTCGGCAAGCTGGTAGACGTGGGCGCGGTTCTCGACCTGACGGATTTGATCGAGAAGCATGCTCCGAACATCAAAAAAATGTTGGGCGACAAGATCGTTCGCGCCAAATACAGTCTGGAAGACCAAGCGATTTACGCGATTCCGACATGGTCCTCGGTCGACGAGCGGAAATTCAAAGCCGAATACGGATTCCAATTGCAGCATCGCGTCGTGAAGGAAGCGGGTTATCCTGAAATTCGCACGGTAGAGGATTACGAGAAAGTCATCAAGGAATATTTGGCCAAACATCCGACCGATGAGAACGGCAACAAAAATATCGGGTTAACGCTTAATGCGGATGATTGGCATATGTATCAGGTGACGAATATGGGCTTCTTTACAACAGGCGCGCCGGACGACGGCGAATATTACGTCAACCAGGAAACATATGATGTGACATACCACTTCCGCCGTCCGGAGGAACGGGAATATTTCCGCTGGCTGAACCATATGAACGATATCGGTCTGCTGGATACGGAAAGCTTTGTGCAAAAGACGGACCAGTTTAAAGCCAAAGTCGCTTCCGGACGGGTGCTCGGCCTGATCGATCCGGCATGGGACTATGGCGAGGCGCAGCAGGCGCTGAAATCGGCCGGCAAATTCGATCAGACCTACGGTCATTATCCGGTTACGATGTCCGAGAAGTACAAAGACACCAGCTTCTGGCCGGCCGGCTTTGACGGCGGTTACGGCATAGCGATATCCAGCAAGTGCAAGGATCCCGTAGCGGCAATCAAATTCCTGGATTACCTTGCCTCCGAAGAAGGACAGATCCTTATCAACTGGGGGATCGAAGGCGAGGACTACATTGTTCAGGACGGGAAAAGAATCGTGCCCAAGGAAATCCAGGACAAAATGGACAGTGAAGGCAATGCCTACATGAAGGAGTCGGGTCTTGGGCTGTATTGGAACCTCACGGTCCATTACGGCGACGGAATCAAGGATTCCACCGGAAACTACTTTACGAAGAGCAACGGCGAATCTCTGGCCGCTTCCTACAGTGAGCCTGAAAAAGAAGCTTTGGCGGCTTATAACGTCGAACACTGGAGAGACCTGTTCCCGAAAGAGGAAGAGTTCCCGGAAAGAAAGGCGGGCGCGGTTTACAATATCGCTCTGCCAAGCGACAGCAAGGCCGCGATCCTCATGGCCAAAATGAAAGATATTACATGGAAACGGATTCCGGAAGCCATTATGGCCAAGCCGGAACAGTTCGATAAAATCTGGGACGATTATATGGCGGAGTTGGAAAAAGCGGGCGTTAAAGAGATGGAGGAAGCTTTTGGCCAATACGTCAAGGACCGTGTCAAACTTTGGAGCGGCAATTAGCCGCTTGAATGAAATCCGGTGAACGGAAAGGCAGGATACGATACGATGCAAACGATCAATACGGCGCCATGCAACCCTAAAGCGTCCGATGAAGTAAGGTCGGTACTGAACTATTTCGGCGAAATTAGAGGAAAAGGCATTATTACGGGACAGCACACGCAGACGATCGCGCAGGAGGAGCTGCATTACATTCGTGAAGCAACGGGGAAATTGCCGGCGCTCTGCGGTTTCGAACTGTTGGGCTACTCTCCCAACATCAATTATCAAGACAGCGGCGAGGAATGCCTGTTAGAAGTCGCCGAGAACAAGGATACGCTGCAAAAGGCCTGGGAATGGGCGGAAAAGGAGAAGGGCCTGATCACTTTCACATGGCATTGGTTTTCTCCGCTCAGCGGCCGGGATAAAAGCTTTTACGCGGAACATACGGACTTTGACGCGACGAAGGCGATTGTGGAAGGTACCGCGGAATACAAGGCCTTGCTGTCCGATATGGACTACATGGCCGAAATTTTGCGGGAATTCCGCGACAAACGGATTCCGATTTTGTGGCGTCCTTTCCATGAATCGGAAGGAACCTGGTTCTGGTGGGGGAGCAAAGGCCCGGAAGCAGCCAAGCAGTTGTACCGGATTATGTACGAGAGATATACGAATCATCACGATTTGACGAATCTGATCTGGGTATGGAATTCGCCGCTGTCCGAAGGTTATGTCGGGGATGAAGTGGTTGATATCATTTCCAGGGATTTGTATCCTCCGGCTCACCAGCATACGGACTTGAGCAAGGAGTACGAGGAATTGGTTCGCATTACGCCGACTCCGAAACTTGCCGCTCTCGGAGAGATCGGGCCGATTCCAAGCGTCCGGAGTTTGTCCGAATCGCGAATCCCATGGCTGTGGTTTATGACCTGGTCCAACGATTTTGGCAAAACGGAAAAGTTCACCACCAAAGAGGAACTTCGCAGCGCATATCACAGCGATTACGCCATCACTTTGGATAAGCTGCCGAAGCTATATTAGTACACAGCCAATTAGCACACAGCCAGCATCGGCCAGGAACGATAAAAGACTATCGCCCCCCGGGTTGAAAGATGTATAATCATGGAAGAAGCTCAGACGGCAAACGCCCCAGCCTTAGATAAGAGCATCTAAAGGCTGGGGCGTTTTTGTGAATGCCCTTTTGGGGAAGGTTGACAATAACTATATTTGTTGGTGTTCTATAACGGAGGGAATGGATAGCTGTTTTGAATTCTTGCAAATCCCTCTTAATGAAGGAGTGTAATCCGGAATATTTTAGAAAGGAACAATGCAATGGAAACTTCTCCGAAGCATACAGTGACCGCTTTGAAAGCTGAATTTATCAATGAGGTTATGAATGAATATCTATTTTGTGTAGTACGTGATTAGGAAGTATGGGGAATAGAAATTCCATGAAAGGCTGGAACCTACAATAAATATTCTCAACATTAATTGGGTTGAACTGGAACAAGATACTTTAAACCTAAAAGCACAAGCACACAAAGTGATTCCTTTATCACCAGGGCTCGAAGCGGATGTTGTAAAAGTGGAATCAGGTAATGGATCTTATGTTCTTAAAATATGGAATAAAAGTTCTAAACCTAATATTAAGAACCAACACAAACTCCTATCGGAACTATACAACAGAGGTATAAGTGTCTCGAAGCCTTATGGTTGGGGCATTGACGCAGATAACAATCAAGTACTGCTGACCAGTTATGATGGCATGCCAGTCTCCAAAATAAACAAAAACAATCTAAGGAATCTAGCACGAATGTTAGCCGAGGTGCATAAATTTCGTTTGGATGGCAGCGACTCGTTATTAATTCCAAGGTATGATTTTATTCAATACTTTTTTCCTTCGATAGAAATGCACGAAGATTTAAACCGTATATTGATGAACGTTATTAATATGACAGAACTTAGCCAAAACAGTTTAATACATGGCGACTATAACTTAGGGAATATCGTAGAGGAACAGGAGCGCTATACAATAATCGATTGGACCAATGGACAACTTGGTGATCCTAGATACGATATCGCATGGTCAGTATTCTTAATGAAGATTTATGCTGGCGAAAGGTATGGAGAAATATATCATTCAGAATTTTTAGGGTTAACAGATGATCCGGCGGATGACTTGCGGATTTTTGAGGCAATTGCTTGTTTACGTTGGATTTTATTAAATCGAGTTGCCGATCTACCTAAGGGTCCAGGCACAATGAAACGAGTTAAAAAAATTGCCCAAAACAATAGTTATTTAAGTGAAGAACTTCTGGAGTGAAACCCGAAGAAGGCAGGGACGTACCATAAAAAAACAAGGAGTGTTTCCAATGAACCCAAAATTTGCATTTTCACGTATTGGCTACGTATATGTTCCAACAACCCAAATTGATGAATCAATCGCATGGTACACCGAGAACCTAGAATTTAAACTCATGAATAAGTTTCAAGATCGAGGCTCATTTGTTGCAGTATTACATCACCCGGATAAAAACTCAATTGCATTATTACTTATAGAAACCAATGACAAGAAATCGTTGGAGATCATGAGGAATGGGAAACCATATCCTATTATGGCGATTAATTGCCCAGATATTGAACATACCCATAAGTTGCTAAAAGACAAAGGATTAATGGTTGAAGATTTACATACGCTAGGGGCTGGGGAAGCAAAATATTTTTATTTTAGAGATAATGAAGGGAATTTATTAGAAGCGGCTTGGTCAATTTGGGATCCGAAAGACGAAATTAAAGAAGAATTTATAGAGCAAAGAAGGAATAGTGAAGCAAAAAGTAACATGAATTCCAATTTATGATATGATTATATTGCTTTATCAGTAATTTTGATTGGGGGAGTTTTATTGTCCAAACAAGAAAACCATGTAGTTATTGGTTGTTTGTGGATGTCTGTATGTTTTATTGTGCTGATATTAGGCTGCAATCACTTATATGGATATTCATTGTTGGACAGTATCTTGAACATAATTGGAATTGGAAGCTGGACTATGGAAGGACAGTCGGGTTGGCATATAACTTCATTCATAACATTTCCTCTTCTATTGCTCAGCATGATTCAAACGGCCCGTTACTTGAAGGGAAGATATCCGAATATATTTATAACTTTATTTATTTCTTCAATGATTTGGAATGCGGTGTATCCCAAACTGACAGAGCGGATCGTAAGTTTTGATGAAATCATTCTAAAATAGTTGAAGTTGAAGTGCTTAGTTGTTTCGACCCAGCCTAAGATAGGGGCAATATAAGGCTGGGTTGTTTTTGCGATACCATTATAGTGGGCTAAAACTTTTGAAAGGTGTGATGTGGTATGAGAAATAACCAGTGTATTTTAATTGACTTGTCGGTGAAGGCATTATATTAGGTAGAGAGCCTGGATCGGGTCTCTCTACAAATTGGAGGGTTCCGATGATTAGATTACAAAGAATTAACAAAGATAATTGGGAAGAATGTACAGCATTAAAACCGGAAAAAGAGCAACAACAATTTATAGCACCCAATGTGTATTCAATTGCTGAAGCACAATTTCTGCACGGGTTTTCGAGTATGGCTATATATAAGCACGAGACAATGATTGGGTATACGCTATATGGAATTGATCCGGATGATAACAATTATTGGATGTACCGTTTTATGATCGATCGGCGTTTTCAAGGTAAAGGATATGGATTCATAGCCGTTTGTAAGATAATTGAAGAGATAAGAAACCGCCAAGATAGAACGGATGTACTGATTTTGGGATATAAACCTGAGAATGAGAGAGCAAGAAGATTGTATTCAAAGGCAGGATTCACAGAAGATGGATTGGCTCCGTGGGGAGAAGTGATCGCAAAATATAAATATGTGTAAAGTAATCGGGGATGGTATGAACATCATCAAACACTGAAACCACGCGGGGGGACGACTAACGTCGTCCCTTGGTCCGCCTGGAGATTTTCGCTGGGAAGCTGAGTCAGGCGGACAAACCTGTACCGGCTAAGTCCATTGTACCCGAGCGCATTGTGCCGTAAGCCGTTAGGGCTCGTGAATGCGGGAGCGTTATACGAAAGGATGCATATGAATAATTCAGAAAACTTAGTTTACAATAATGTTATTTCTTTTTTAGCTATATTTTTGTGCAGTTGGTTGGAGATGTAATTCTTTTATATTCTGGTATGGTTATTGTGTTATTTTTTTATGTCAAGGACTGTAGTGGATATATTTGTATGCCCGACATAATCTGGTTTTTATATATGTATTATAACAATGTTAGTATTATTGGGTTAAGAACTGAAGCTGAACACTATTACGTAGTTATGTTACTAATTAATTTCATACCAAGTTTTATGTATTTGCTTGGGTTATCAATGAAACGTTTTTACATAAATTTCAAAAAGCAGATCAATGGTTAATCAAAGAAGGCACGGAAGAGGCTTAGTCAAAAAATAGCCCAGTCAAGATAAGCTCTAAAGCTGGGGGGATCGTGAACTCCAGAACGTTTCTTTGGAGACGATATAGCAAAGAAGATTGCGAAGAATCAATGGTCGACGGTTCCAGAGTGTGCAGGAATATGGTGGAAACATATCTAGATATAAATGAAATTGAATTGAAAATGAACTTCTGATAAAAATTCTATCAAACCAGGGTGGTGTACCCAATACAACTACTTTTTATATGTAGCAGAAATAAGTGGAGAAGTTTGACGGCAGAGAAGATTTTTAACGGACGTAAGGGGCATGAAGTGAGATCGGCAGGAACAGAAGAAAATGCAAGAGTCAGAGTGAATGAAGGTCATATAGGTTGGGCGGATCTTATTTTTGTAATGGAGAAGAAGCATGTCAGAAGGCTGCAAGACAAATTCAGATCAGAGATAAGTAGTAAACAGGTGATTTGTTTAAATATCCCCGATGACTATCAGTTTATGGATGAGGATTTAATCGAAATTCTTGAAGCAAGAGTTGAAGAATACGTTGATATGTAAAACAGTAAGGCAAATACCCTTGGGAATGCAATGATGTCCTCTAAGAAGGAGAAGTATCATGGTACATAACTTAATTGCTGTTTTTGTACTAACTATGATCATACATATGGTTGAAACTTCATCTTACGCGTTACGTTTAGCTGGGGTTAAAATAAATAAACTTGCTGTGGCACTTTCATTATTGGGGATTACTGTCCTGATCTCCCGGACAGCTAATCTAATACAAGCACCCATGACGGCAAAGTTTATAGACTATGGCAGGGTTGACTTGAATTTTGATGTTTTAGAGTATCTAAGGATTATCATAGTTGCCTCATCTTTTGGCACAATATTAGGTATCCTCCTATTCCCTACACTTGTTAACTTATGGGGGCGGGTGATATCTAAGTTTGAAATCGCAGGGTCCTTGCCAAAGTTGATTTCAAGTGTGACAATAGGTCAATTGATAAACACAAGGCATTATATTCAAAAGCCGTCGTTTCGCCTTTCAGGGTTCCGGTATCTTGGGATTCCAAAGAGATTTATTCTTTTGAATGTCTTGGTAACGGCTATTTATACGGTTGGTGTTTTATCTTCGCTTTACGCAGCGTATTTGGTCCCAGAATTGGGCACATCCGCCTCACAATCATCTGGGCTAATTAACGGTATTGCAACGATATTGTTGACGATTTTTATAGATCCACAGGTAGGATTAATTACAGATAAGGCTTGCAATAATGCGATCTACAAAGAGAAATTAGGAAAGATCTATTTGTTGCTAATGATTTCAAGGTTTTTCGGAACCTTACTGGCACAATTTTTACTAATACCTGCTGCCTATTTTATCAGTTTCGCGATTAAGATTTTTTGAGAAAAAGAATGGAAATTGAAATTTAAACAAGTCGAGGGCATCATTTATGTTATTAGCGAAATATCCAAAGATTATTTAGCGAGTCTTTTTATGTGATTCAAAGAGGATGTGAAACCGTGATCATCATTTTTTGTTGTGAACCACTGAATGATAAAACTGTGGATGCATTTTATGAAGCTGAATATATAAGTGCCAAATCGTTAGGTTTCCAGGTCAGTTTAATTTCTCTAGAAGAATTGCTATTAAACAATGTAAGTAAGGCCTTAAGAAGGGTTCCGTCTGCGGAAGAAATGGAAATGGCAATTTATCGTGGTTGGATGATTAAGCCGCAGTATTATGAGCTTTTATATAAAGGTCTTTTGGCTAAAAACATAAAACTCATAAATTCCACCGAAGAGTATCTTCGATGCCACTACTTTCCTAATTCATATGAGCATATTAAACATATAACTCCTCGCAGCATTTGGCTGGATATTGAGACGATGAATACGAAAGAATTGGATGACGTTTTGGATCAATTCGGTGAAAGTTCCCTTCTGGTAAAGGATTATGTGAAATCCAGAAAGCATGAATGGGAAGAGGCATGTTTTATTCCATCAGCAGCCAATAAAACCCAAGCTGTGCGAGTAATTAATAATTTTATTGAAAAGCAAGGCGATGAACTGAATGGCGGGATTGTGTTGAGGGAGTTTGTGCACTTGGAAAAAATAACGTCACACCCCAAAAGCGGAATGCCTTTATCTACAGAATATCGTTTGTTTTTCTTAAATAATAGGTTAGTCCATCGGTTTGAGTATTGGGATGAAGTTATGTATGATGCTGAGGATAAAGTGAATATTGATGAATTCTTGGAAGTAGCAAAGCAAATTAGAAGCAACTTTTTTACAATCGATATCGCTAAGACTGAAGCAGGCGAGTGGATCGTAATTGAAGTTGGTGATGGACAGGTTTCGGGATTGCCTGAGAAGGTAAGTGTAGAAGAATTTTATAAATCAATTAAAGGTCTAATAAGTTGATTTATGTTTGTTGTCAACCATAACATTTGGAAATAGAAGAAGAAAATAATAGGAGAAAAAATGACAAAATTCCATAAAGACATTGTTGAATTTATCGATTATCCATTTTCTGCTGCATCTATTTACCCAAATGGAATTATACATAAAGATAAAATTAAAGAGGTTTTATTGAATCAATTTCCGCCTGAGATTCGGACTTTAGATGGGGAAATTTTATTTATCAGAGCTCCTTATAAGGAAAAACTAAAAATATTTGCTCAGAACAATAATATTCCAATAGTAAAAAGAGTCGATATTTGGAGTTTAATACTGGAAGAATTCTTAGACACAGAATTTAGCGAAGAAGATCGGGGAAGCGTATTTAAAATACTTGAGGATTGCGGGGTTAATAGAGATGAAGTAATCCGTATTAGAAAATCTCTGCAGGAACTTATGATAGCGTATAACTTCAAATCAATGCTATGGGAGTGGTTTCATTTAGGATTATATGATCTCTTGCAAGCGTACAACGGGAAGTTAGCCGGAAATAATTATAAATTAAATAATCGGGAGTTTAAAACGATTTATTGGAAGGCCATGGAATTGGGAAATAAAGGCTTTTTGAGGGAATGACAAGACGCCCTTCGCCTAACACTGTATTCACGTCCCAGTCCTCTAGTGACCACAAAAACACCCTATAACTATCGTTTATGATCCGGATAAATAATATTTTTTGTCCATTTTTGCGGGGATGCACTATGATATAATTAACTGCAAAAATAATTATGTGTCTATATCACTTCCTGGCTTTGCTGCAGCGGCTAAGCAGGAGCGCCTGCTTCCTTCTGCAAATCTTAGGTTATAAGGACTGATAAAATGAGCAACGGACAAACGAAAACAGACGTTATCTTGATCGGTGCCGGAATCATGAGTGCGACCTTGGGGTCACTGCTGAAAGAAATAGCGCCCAACTGGGAAATTACGGTTTTCGAGCGGCGCGCCATAGCGGGGGAGGAAAGCTCCAACGAATGGAACAACGCGGGGACGGGGCATTCCTCCTTGTGCGAGTTGAATTATACCGTCGAGAAGCCGGACGGGTCTATTGATATTAGCAAAGCGATCAAAGTGAATGAAGAGTTTCAGGTTTCCAAACAGTTTTGGTCTTATCTCGTACACAGCAAGCTGATTCGCAATCCTAAAGATTTTATCGTGCCGGTGCCTCATATGAGTTTTGTGCAAGGGGAAAAAGATGTCACCTTTTTGAGGAAACGTTATGAAGCGCTTTCAAACCACCCGCTGTTCCAAGGGATGGAGTTTTCCGACGATCCGGACCAGCTAAAAGAATGGATTCCGCTGATGATGAAAAACCGGGCATTCAATCAGCCTATTGCAGCCACAAGAAGCGAAGCCGGAACGGATGTTAATTTCGGCGCATTAACGCGCATATTGTTTGATCACTTAAAACGTAAAGACGCCGATATCCAGTTTAACCGCCATGTGGAAGATATTAAACGTACCGCTGACGGCTCGTGGGAATTGAAGGTACGGAATGTCGAGAGCGGTGCCGTCTCCCGCCATACGGCGAAATTCGTCTTCATCGGCAGCGGGGGAGGAAGCCTCCATCTGCTGCAGAAGTCCGGTATTCCCGAAGGAAAAGGGATTGGCGGATTCCCGGTAAGCGGATTGTTTATGGTATGCCAGAACCCGGAAATTGTCGCGCAGCATCATGCCAAGGTGTACGGCCAAGCTCCGGTCGGCGCTCCTCCGATGTCCGTGCCGCATCTTGACACCCGATTTATCGACAACAAAGAATCGCTGCTGTTTGGACCGTTTGCCGGCTTCTCGCCAAGGTTTTTGAAATTCGGTTCCATGTTGGATTTGATCACTTCCGTCAAACCGCATAATCTCGTCACGATGCTGGCGGCGGGCGCCAAAAACGCTTCCTTGACCACATACCTGATCAAGCAGGTAATGTTGTCTAAAGAAAAACGCATGGAAGCTTTGCGGGAATTCGTTCCGAACGCGAAAAGCGAGGATTGGGATCTGCTGGTGGCCGGCCAGCGCGTGCAAATTATTAAAGATACGGCTGCCGGAGGCAGAGGCACGCTGCAATTCGGCACGGAAGTGATCAGCGCCGCCGACGGTTCCATTGCCGCGTTGCTTGGGGCATCCCCGGGCGCTTCCACCGCCGTTTCCGTCATGCTCGAGGTCATCCAAAAATGCTTCCCGGAACATATCCATGTATGGGAGCCGAAGATTAAAGCCATGATTCCTTCTTATGGTGTGTCACTATCGAATAACCCGGAGCTTATTCGCGAGCTTCATGCTTCCGCAGCCCGGACGCTGGGGCTAAAAGAAACTTGGCCGTTGGAGGCAGTGCACTAGACAACCATTGCCGCTAACGAATAGCGAATGATTAACCGTTTCTTTTGTAACCCTTTACACGCATTAGCAAAAAGGTGTTGGATGAAAATCCGGCACCTTTTGTTGTATAATTTACCAGTGTGCGGTGAAGCTCACATAGGGACCAAGGCTTTCAGCATAAGGAAGAACCCGATGAGCACGTTTTTGTAAGCGCTTTTATATCTATTCACGAGTTGAACGTAACGCTTCAACGGCAAATCCATGATGGGAAGAGGGGAAAAATGAAACGAATTCCGATGATGCTTCAACTGGGGCTGATCCTGTTTTGCGTCATGGCAGTTCCCGTGACAATCCTGACCTGGTACAGCGGGGCGCAGATTATGGGCAATTCGGAAGACGCCATCGCGGAATCTTTATTAGCGGGATTGAACGCCAACCGCAAGCTGAACGAAAATGCGCTGAACAACCTGGCCCAAGACACGGTGCGCCTGGCCGCCACCAACATCTTCGACCGTATTCGCAGCTTTGAGACCTTCGCCGAGCTTAATGAAAATTACAACAATGTGAGCGGTGCGTTGTCGGTGCTTAAGGAACTGGTGAATTTGAACCATCGGGTGAACGGCGTATACTCGTCCTATTTTTATCTTAACGGTGCGGATTATGTGCTTTCAACCGACAAGGGCATTACGACGCTGGACCGGTACGAGCCGATCGGATGGATGGACGAAGCTCTTGCCGGACGCCGGGGGATCAGCGGCGTCTGGTATCCCCGCCGGATGGCTTCAGGGGAAACCGTCGTTTCGTATGTGCTGCCGTTAAACCGTCTTTCCACCACGACGCGCGGCACGATCGTCGTCAATTTGCGGGAAAAGCAAATCGGGGAGTATTTGCGTTCGGCGGAGCCGGGCGGACATGGCTACCTGCTCATGAAATCGGACGGCACCATTATCTCGCACAATGATAAAACCTTGCTGCTCAGCGACGGCGCGAAGCAGCCGTTTATGCAAGAGGTTTTGGAAAGCGGGGCGAAGGAGGGATATGCGTTCCATGAGCTTGGGAACGAGCGGCTGCTGTACACATGGTCTCGCTCCAACCTGTTCGGGTGGTGGAATGTCAGCATTTATTCGCTGGACGAACTGATGGCCAAAACCCGCGCTTTGCAGCGCAGTATTCTTTTGCTGACCGCCGTCCTTATTTTCATCGGATCAATATTAGCCGTTTTTCTGGCGACATGGCTGTCCAAACCGCTGCGCGAGCTGGTGCGGGCCGTGCGCGCCCGCGGCAACCTGGGGGTGGCGGGCAAAAATGAACTTGCTTTCCTTGACGCGGCGTTCCGGCGGATGCAGGAGGAAGAGGAGGAGCTCTACAAGCTGCTGCAGGAGCGGGAACAGGATACCCGCAGCCTGGCGATCCACCAATTATTGCGGGGGGAGGTGGCGAAACCGGCCGCGGAAATGTTCCCGGAGCCATATTTTCTGGTTGCCGTCGTCTCCATAGACCGTTACAGGCGGTACGTGAACAAAACCAACCCGGAGACCCGCAGCTACCATCGGTACCTCCTCATCTCGAAATGCGACGGCTTGTTTCCGGCGGGGGTTCATGCGCGCTGCGCCTACCAAGGGGAGGGCTGCTTCGCCATCGTAATCAATTACGGGCAGGAGGAACATAAACGCGGCTTAGACGGAATCAAGGAAGCGCTTGCTGCGATTGGCGGCAAAGCGGCGGAACTGCTCGGCCATTCCGTAACGATTGGCGTCAGCGGCCGGGCGGAAACGAGCTCCATGCTTCAAGATTGCGTGGTGGAAGCGATGGAGGTGATCAAGCACCGCATGATCGAAGGCGGCGGCGGAATCACGTTTTGGAGGCAGGATGCCGAACACGGCATTAATTATATTTACCCCGCGAACAACGAAAGGCGTATTCTCAACTATTTGGATACCGGCGATCTCGACAGCATCATGAACGAGCTTGCGCTCATCCGAAACGAAATTCAATCCGCTCAGTATATCTCCTACGACAATATCATGTTTATCTATAATCAATTGATCGGCGTCACCATCAAACATCTCAGGGAAAATCAAATCAGCACCGCGCGTATTTTTGCGGGGAGGGGAAACATTTACTCTACGATCGCCTCTATAGACACGCTTGACGAGCTTGAGGAATATCTGCGCGAGTTCTTCGGCGATATTATTCAGTACCTTGCGCGGAACCCGGGCGAAACGGGGTATGGGGAGCGAATCATCCGCTACCTGGAAGCGCATTTTTGCGAGGAAATCGTGTTTGAAGAGATGGCCAAGGACATCGGCATCAGTTATTCCTATATGCGCAAGATCGTATACGAGCTAACGGGGAAAAGTCTAATCGACTACATCAACCTGCTGCGGATCGAAAAAGCGAAGCGGCTGCTGCTGGAGACGAAGCTGAACATGAAGCAGATTGCCGCGGAGGTCGGCTACTATAATGTTCAAAGCTTCAACCGTTTTTTTCGCAAATACGAGGGGATGCCCCCAAGCAGCTACAAGGCGTCCAAATGCCGGACATCGCCCTGAAAACCGCGCCATTTTTGCTCATATGATTAAAAATTGATTATTTTTCGGAACGGACAAAGAAATGATGGGGCAACAATCAAAAATGATAAGAAAAATCAAAACTCATGATTTACCGATCCGAAGTTGGAAGGGTATGATGAGACACAAACTCGCCATTGCCGACGGCGGCTTGGGCCGCCTGCCGGTTTGAACGACAATGGCTTGAGGAAGACCATACCGTAAGGGGAGGTGAACCTGTGAAAGTTGAAAGCGCTTCAAATAATGAACCCGCTTTAGCGGACCGAAAAGCGGTCAGCCGGGGATTCGCTTTTTATCTCCGGCGGGACAGCCAGCTCTATTTGCTGCTGCTGATTCCCATGGCGTTTGTGCTGGTGTTCAAATACGCGCCGATGTCCGGGCTGGTGTTGGCCTTTAAGGATTACAAAATCGCCAGGGGGTTCTGGGGCAGCGAATGGGTGGGCTTTGAGGTGTTTGCCGAAATCTTCGCCAAACATGATTTTGGCCGCGCCGTCCGCAATACGCTGCTGCTCAACACGCTCGACCTGCTGTTCAGCTTCACGATGCCCATCGTGCTCGCGCTGCTGCTGAATGAGATCAAAAGCGTCAAGTTCAAGCGGATTAATCAGACGCTGCTGTATCTGCCGCATTTCTTGTCCTGGATTATTATCGGCGCGATCGCTTATCAATTGCTGAGCGAAAGCAACGGCGTGGTCAATAATGTCATCGAGATGATGGGCGGCACGCGGATCCCGTTTCTGCAGGAGGACACCAACTGGCTGATCAGTTATTTGGCGATCGGCGTCTGGCAAAGCATGGGTTGGGGAACGATCATTTACCTGGCCGCCATGAGCGGTATCAACCCGGAGCTGTACGAGGCGGCGACCGTGGATGGCGCGGGGCGCTGGCGGAAAGTCTGGAACGTCACCCTGCCCTCGATCCGCGCGACCATCGTTACACTCTTGATCATGAACCTGGGCAGGGTGATGGAGGGCTCGTTCGAGCGGATTTTTGCCTTGCAGAACAAAGCCACTACGGAGTTCACAACGACCATCCCGGTGTTGGTGTACAGGTGGGGGATCGAAAGCGGCAACTTCAGCCGCGCGACCGCGCTCGGGTTGTTCCAGTCCGTCATCGGGCTTGCGCTCGTGCTGCTAGCCGACCGTATCGCCAAAAAACTCGGCGAAGACGGTCTGCTGTAGACGCTCTATAGAAAGGAGGCGAAATATGAAAGCAGCCACAAACACGCTGGCGGCGCATCGCAAACGGCGGTTTGACATTTGGGATGTGCTGATCCGTTTCGCATTGATCATGGCCTCGCTGGTCTGCCTGCTGCCGTTCATTCACGTCGCGGCGAAATCTTTAAGCGACGATGCCTTTGTAATAGCGAACAAGGTGTTTCTCTGGCCGCAAGGGTTTACCCTGGAAGCGTACGGGAAAATTTTCGCCGACGCCAGCATTTTGCGATCCTTGTATGTTTCGGTGGTTGTAACCGTCCTGTTCACCGTCCTCGGCATGATTATTACGATCTGCGCGGCCTACCCGCTCTCCCGAAAGCAGCTGAAGGGACGCACGGCGCTGACTTTCCTCTTTATGTTTACCCTGTACTTTGGCGGCGGCATCATTCCCGAATACATGCTGATCAGCAATCTCGGCATGCTTGATACCTGGTGGGCGCTGATTCTGCCGCAAGCGTTCAGTGCGTTTAATCTGCTGATTATGAAGACGGCGATCGCCAACAGCATTCCAACCAGCCTTGAAGAATCGGCGAGAATCGATGGCGCGGGGCACTTCCGGATATTATGGAGCATCGTTCTGCCGCTTTCCAAGCCGATCATTGCAACGCTGTCGCTCTTTTACGCCGTTGGGCGGTGGAACGCCTATCAAGACGCGCTGTTCTACATTAAGCAACGGGTCGATTTACGGCCGCTCCAGCTTAAATTGTATTACCTGGTCATCCAGGCGAGCGAAAGCTTTCAGCTGGAGGCCACGCAAGTATCGCTGAGCAATCCCGAGGTGCTGAAGGCGTCGTGCGTCGTATTCGCGACCCTGCCGATCCTTTGCATTTATCCTTTTATCCAGAAATATTTTGTCCAGGGGGTAATGCTTGGGGCCGTCAAGGAATAACAGCGTTTGGCAATTGAAGGTTCAAACATATTTCATGGGGGGAAGTAAGCTATGGGCAAGAAGAAAATCATTTCTTTGTGTTTGGCTTTATTTATCACCTTGGGGTTGCTGACAGGCTGCATGAACGGCGGCAACAAAAGCGCGAATCCGAACGGCAATTCCTCCGAGCAACCTCCAACCGCGAACAACAGCGCCGAGGGCGATTATCCGGATTACTCGTCCGGTTTTCCCGAAAACGTAACTTTGGAAATTCCCGTTTATGAACGGGCGTTCGAGGGTTGGAACGTGACCGACAATTACTACACGCGCTGGATACAAAAAGAGTTCGGCGACAAGTATAACGTCACCCTTAAGTACGTGCCGATCACCCGCAGCAACGAGGTTACGGACTATGAGCAGCTGCTGGCCTCCCATAAAGCGCCGGAGATCATTTTCCACTACGATATGCCGCAGGCGCTGGCTTACTATGGCGAGGGCGTCATGCAGGAGCTGAACTGGGATGAAATTGCCCATTACGCCCCTACGTATTGGAAGAACATGGGCGACACCATTAAACAATATGGCGCCGTAGACGGCGAAAACGTGTTTTTCTTCGGCGAGCGTCCGAGCTTGGACAGCTTTACGGCGCTGATCCGGAAGGATTGGGTGGAGAAGGTCGGCATGAAATTGGAGGACCTGACTTCGCTTGAGAAATTTAACGAAATGCTCGCGAAGTGGAAGGAAGCGGGCCTCGGCGCCGGCGGCGAAAGCCTTAAGAAGAACAACTATACCTTTAATTACCCCTTCCGCGATTGGCCGGTCGACGAGAAATACCGCGCGCTTTACTCCGATCTCGGCGTTGCCGATCTGACCACCGCCGATACCGAGCGCTATTTGCGCAACCTGAACTATCAATACAACAACGGTTTGATTGACAAGGAGTTTTATCTGCGCGATGACGACAATAAAATCAAGGCCGAGTTCGTCGCGGGCAAGACCGGGACATACTTTTTCTACCTCTCAAGCAATACCGACGTCATCTCCGCCACGCTGAAGAACAACCCGGATGCGGAATTCGCCGTCCTGGATACTCAGGCCATAACGCCGGAGGGACGCAAGCCGCAGGGACGCGCCTACTGGCCATTCGGCATGATTATGGGGATCAACTATGAATCCACCGATATGGAACGAGCCGCGGTTTGGATGTACCTGGAATGGATGAGCCAGCCGGAAAATCTGTTTTTCCTGCAGAACGGCGTCGAAGGCCAGAATTATACGCTTGATGCCGACGGCATTGCCGTGAAAAACGCGGATTTTAAAGGCGAATCGGCCCTTTCCCAAAACAACAACAAAGACTACTGGTGCCTTGTCATCGAAACCGTGAAATACGACGATCCCGAAAAGATGCGCGAGGCCTACCTCCGCAGCATGTCGCCTCCGGGTTACGAAGCTTTGGCCGAACAATCATTGGCCTATTACGACAAGTATGCGGAATTCCGCACGCCGGACGCTCTCTATAGCGTCGTACTGGAGAAGGTGAACGAATACAAGGCCGATCTCAACTCGCTTTTCCAGGAGCTGTACGTGAAGATTGCCATCGCGCCAGAAGCCGAGTTCGACGCCACCTACGAGGCGGCCAAGAAAACGTATCTTGATGCCGGGTATCAGGAAATTTTGGACGAAAAGCAGGCGGCGATCGATGCGGGGAAATTTAAATAAAAGCCGATTCATCAGCATTTGACTGCAACCGTTTTCAGATTTGTACGTACGATTCATTAAAACTTATTTCGGAGCCTTGCAAGGTCCTGCAGGGCTCCGGCTATGGGGGATGGTAACGATGAAATTGAATGCAGACCCGTCCGAGCTGAAGCAAATCATCGGGCGCGTGGCGGATTACACCTTCGGCATGGATTTGACTTGGGACTGGCCGTGCGGCGTCGCTTATTACGGGATCAGCCGGGCGTTCGAAGCCACCGGGGAGCAGGCCTATCTGGAGCGGATGGCCGAGTGGTGCGACGAGTACATCGAGGCCGGACTTCCGGTGTGGACGGTAAACACATGCGCGATGGGCCACATGCTGCTAACGCTGTATGAGCAAACGGAGGACCGGAAATATCTCGACCTGATTATGAGCAAGGTGGACTACCTGCAGAATAAGGCGCTGCGCTTCGGGGATCGGGTGCTGCAGCATACGGTGTCGGCGAATAACGATTTCCCCGAACAGTGCTGGGCGGACACCTTGTTTATGGCGGCGTATTTTATGCTGCGCGTCGGCGTGAAGCTGGGGGAGAAGGCGCTTATCGATGATGCGCTGCACCAGTTTTATTGGCATATCAACTATCTGCAGGACGAGGACACCGGACTTTGGTACCACGGCTACAACAACATCAGCCAAGATCACATGTCCGGCATTTTCTGGGGGCGCGCCAACGCTTGGGCCGCTTATACGATGTCCCGGGTGGGAAAGGTGCTGCCGGAAGCTTATTTGTATCCGCCTTTTATGCATATCGGAAGCTCCTTGCGCGATCAGCTCGCCGCCATCAAAAAGCTGCAGCGTGAGGATGGCCTTTGGGGCACCGTGCTCGATCACCCGGAATCGTACGGCGAGGTATCGGCGACGGCGGGCATCGCGGCGGCGATGGTGATGCAAGGCAATCCGCTGCATGGCAAATATGTGCAGCGAGCGCTGGACGGGATTTTGGCCAATATCGCCGCCAACGGGCGGGTGCAGGGCGTTTCGGGCGGCACCGCGGTCATGAAGGACATTGAAGGCTATCTCGGCGTGGACAAGAAATGGGCCCAAGGCTGGGGCCAAGGGCTGGTGCTGGCGCTGCTTGCGGGCGTGATTGAAAATAACAAGGGGCGATAAGCAGTTATAACCGCTTGCCGCCCCGAAATACGAATAACATTTATTTTTTCAAATTTACCGTAATTACATGATCCTGAACCGCCGTAACGTTTCCTTCCCCGTAAGGAAGGACTTGTTCGACGGAATCCAGCCCGGAAGGGATGAGCACGGGGGTAACCACGGGAAGTCCCGCTTCTCTGATTACATCCATGTCAAACTCGATGAGAAGCTGCCCTTTGGTCACTTTGTCCCCCGTGTTCACATGGGCCGTAAACCCGTTTCCTTTTAATCCTACCGTATTGATGCCGATATGGATCAACAGTTGCACGCCGCTCTCATGTTCAAGAATAACCGCATGCTTGCTTTTATCCATCACATGGGCCACGGTTCCGTCAAAAGGTGCGAACGCTTTACCCTCCGTCGGCTCGATGGCGATGCCTTCCCCCATATGCTTTTCCGCAAATGCCGGGTCCGGGACCTGCGTAATGGATACGGCCTTGCCCGTGATGGGGGAGGGGATCTCCAGCTTATCAATAGCTGGGGCCGGCTTGGCGGCCGGCGCTTCCGCCGCGGCTTGAGAAGCTGCGGACCCGCCTTCTTTTTTGACCGCTTCGTTTTTGTAACCAAAGAGCCACGTTAATGCGAAGGCGACGGCCATTGCCGCTGCGTTGGACAAAATGTACATCGGAAGCTGACTGTTCAGGTACAGAAGCGTGCCCGGGATGACCGTAATCGACATGCCCGATCCGGCCAAATGGAAGAACGAGGCCAGGAAACCGCCGACCGCTCCGCCGATCAGCCCCATAATAAACGGCTTCATGTATCTTAAATTAACGCCGAAAATGGCGGGTTCGGTAATCCCCAGGAAAGCCGACAGCGAGGATGGCAGGGCGAGCGCCTTGAGCTTCATGTTTTTCGTCTTCAAGCCTACGGCCAGACACGCCGCTCCTTGGGCGGCCATCGCCGTGGTAATAATGGCGTTAAAAGGATTGCTGCCGCTCTGTTCGAGAAGCTGAATTTCCAGGAAATTGAAAATATGATGAACGCCCGAAACGACAATAATTTGGTGCAGGAAGCCTATCACGAGACCGGCGATGCCAAACGGCAGGTTAAGCACGCTCACCGTTCCATGAAGCACCCACTCCTCTAGGGAATGGAACACCGGACCGATCACGAACAATCCCAGCGAAATCATGATCAACAAGGTAATAAACGGCGTTAAAATCAAATCCAACGCTTCCGGAATGCGTCTGCGCAAAAACTTCTCCAGCTTTGCTCCAAGCAAGCCGACAAAAAACGCCGGCAATACGGAACCCTGATAACCTACAATCGGAATAAAGCCGAACATGACCAGCGGGTGGGCGGAACCGTCCGCCACGCTGTAGGCATTGGGAAGCGCCGGATTGACCAGCATGAGGCCAAGCACGATCCCCAGCACCGGGCTTCCGCCGAAAACTCTGAACGCGGACCAGGCCACAAGGGCCGGGAGGAAGGCAAAGGCCGTGTCCGTAAGTACTTGCGTAAATAACAGGAAGTTAGGCGATATATCCTCAGGAGCCGCCCCGAACCAGGCAAGGATCAACTCCTGGGTCAGCAAACCGCGCAGGCCCATGAACAGCCCGGTTGCCACCAGTACGGGAATGATCGGAACAAATACGTCGCCGAAGGTGCGGATCGCGCGCTGGAATAGATTGCCCTGTTTTTTTCCCTGGGCCTTCAGATTCTCTTTCGAGGTGCTCTCAATGCCAAGCTTTTCGACTTCTTCAAAGATTCGATTGACCGTTCCTGTCCCGAAAATAATTTGATATTGCCCGGAGTTGAAGAACGCGCCTTTGACTTTATCGATATTTTCGACTTGCTGTTGCTTGATTTTGTCCTTATCCAGCACCATGATCCGCAAACGTGTCGCGCAATGGGCGATAGAGGCGATGTTTTCCTTGCCGCCGACCGCCTGGATCACTTCTTTAGCAATTTGCTGATTTTCCGACATTGCTTTCGTCCCCTTTTCCAAAAATTATATATCCCATTTGAGGACACGGAATTCCGCGCTTCCACCGTAAGAAAACAAGCGTATTTCCGTACTTCCGGGATCCGGGAAGATGCGGCTTGTAAACACTTCCTCACCATCATTGACAAAAATTTCAACCGAGGACGCGTCCACGAAAAGATGAAATTTGAGCTTGCCCGCGGCCATGCGGCAGCGGCAGCGGCGGATATTTCCGTTGATCTCGTCCAGGGCCTTGCCCGATAAGGAGCGGTCGAGGATGATTTGGTTCGCGGCTCCGTCGTATTTCAGAACCGTCTTCTCCCGGCCGCCGGCGCGAAACTCGAGTCCAACCGCTTCGGCATCGCCAATTGCAACTTCACAGATCAGTTCGTAGGAGATGCCTTCGAAACCGTCGAGGCGTTTTGTCTCGTTGTTTAGGGCAACTTCGGCGCTGCGCATCGCTTTTCTCAGCTTGGCGAGCTCCGGAACCGGCTGTTGAATCAGCTTCCCGTCCCGCAGCGTGAGTTGGCGGGGAAGCGTCAAACAGCCCGACCAGCCGCTTTCGTCCGTCGGGTAATCCACGTCCGGCAGCCCCATCCAGCCGACCAGGAGGCGCCGCCCATCGGGAGCTTGCATCGTCTGCGCCGCGTAAAAATCAAACCCCCGGTCCAACTCCTCAAACGGTCCGTGATCGAATTCCAAGGTTAACGGATCCAGCGGTTTTCCGATCACATAACCCGTCTGGTAGATGTTGTTGAATCTGTCCCCAGCGGCTTCCAGGCCTTGGGGGCAAAACAGCAAAACTCCCGAATCATCCAATTCAAAATAGTCCGGGCATTCCCACATGTATCCGAAACGAGGCAGCCGGGTTTTGATCTCTCCTTTAAACTCCCAATGGAGCAGATCCCTGGACTGGTACAGGACCGCGGCTCCCGTACGGCCTTCTCTTTGGGCGCCGAAAACGCAGTAGTAACCGTCCCCCGATTTCCAAACCTTCGGATCCCTGAAATGGTCCGTATACCCCGGAGGAACCGAGGAGATCACCGGCTGCCCGAGCTTGGAGATTAAACCGCTTTCATTCATCCAGGCCAAACATTGGTAAGGATGCCTGTTCCACGCTTCATCCCGCGTATTTCCCGTATACAACAAATACAACCGGCCGTCCTTTTCAATGGCGCTGCCCGAATAGGCGCCGTGCGAATCGTAAGGGCCCCCGGGTTCAATGCCGATTCCCGCGCTGTCCCAGGCGGCCAGATCGGCGGACTTGGTATGGTACCAATATTTCATGCCATGATCGGTCCCGAGAGGGAACCATTGATAGAACAGGTGATATTCGCCTTGATAGTATGAAAAGCCGTTCGGATCGTTGAGCAACCCTGTCGGGGGTTGGATGTGGTAGCTTTGCCGCCAGACGCAGCGATTGACTTTATGCCGGAGTTCCGCCAATTCGCCGGGTTTCGCCTGAGCAATCAGCCGGTATTTTTCTTCTCTCGTCATCTTCATTGCTGTACTCCATTCTGACTTGGGATCAACCGCGCCCGAACCGGTTCCACCTCAATGAAAAAATATATCGGAACCGGTTCCAGTTGATGCCAAAATTTATCCGGTCCACCCTTTTCGGGATGGAACCGGTTCCTGTGTGACTATAATAACGGATTGGATGATAAATTGTCAACGCTCTCCCGCCCGATGAGCTCAACGTCCATCAAGGTCAGCTTGTCCACCGGTTTCTCGTTCACAAGCTGGATGATGTTGTCGGCCGCTTTTTTTCCCGCCTCATAATAGTGGTATTTCACCGTCGTCAGGGCAGGGTGGATGATTTCCGTGATATCGTATCCGCCAAAGCCGGTAACCGACAATTCTTCGGGAATCCGAATCCCCTTTAAATGGGCCGCTTTAATTACGCCAAGCGCGATATTGTCGGTGGCGCACACGATGATGGAAGGCCGCGTCTCTTCGAGCAGCCGGGAGGCCGTGACCACGGCGTCGGACATTTTAAAGCTCGTCTCCAGGTAGCTTGCCTCACAGTCCGGACAGGCGGCCAAAGCTTCTTTAATGCCTTCCTTTCTGCGTATGCCGACAGCCTCATCTTTTTCGGTAACTCCCAAATAGACGATCTTCCGGTGGCCCTTGCTTAAGACATGCCGCCCCATCAACCGTCCGGCCTGTTTGTCGTCGTGAATCAGGCTGTGAATTTGATCATTTTTCTGTCCTACCAGAATTACGGGGATGTCGATCTGCTTGATCGCCGTTAAATGGGCTTCCGTAACTTGAGCGGCCAACAGGATAATACCCGAGATTTTTTGCCGGGCAAAATCATAGATCGCTTCAATTTCCCGGTCCATGTCCTGACTCGTATTCGAAATCAGCATTTGGTAATGATTGCTCCGCAGTGCTTCATCGATCCCGATCAAGGTTTGCGAAGTAGCGAAGGAATCGAGGCGCGGAACCACGGTGCCGATAAAATTGGTTTTCTTTGCTTTCAGGCTTTGGGCAAAGGTGTTGGGGACATAATTTTGCTCTTTGATGATATGCTCAATTTTCCGCCGCGTCTTCTCGCTGACCGGTCCGCCGTTCAAATAACGGGAAACCGTGCTTTTGGCCACGCCCGCCATGCGGGCGATATCAGAAATCGTTTTTATCATAATATAACTCCTCTATCGAACAGCTCACCATGTAATCATGTAATATAATAGGCTTCTTCACCATTATACTCATTTCTGTTCCATGAGGCTAAGCTTGGATCAACGGCCCCTGTTATGAGTTCAAGCAAGCGATGCTCCAAGCTTCCTTGATTTCTCGAGCCACTTGGCGCGCATGGCTTCCGTCGAGGATGACACCGGGCTGAATTCCGTAATGCGCACCGTTTTGATGCCGCAGAAGCCTAAAATATTGCGCTTCATCACTTGATGCCCGGCCCGCCTGTATATCCACCGGTTGTACCAGGGCGGGGTGTCCATAGTGACGAGCAAATGCGCGGTTTTCCCCTTCAGCAGCTTATCCCAAAGCGGGGAATTGTCGCGGTATTTATAAGCGAAGCCGGGCAAAAACACGCGATCGAAAAATCCCTTAAGCACGGCCGGCATCGTTCCCCACCAGATCGGGTAAACGAAGACGAGATGATCCGCCCAGCGAATCAACTCCTGCGCTTTGACCAGATCCTCTTCCAGCTCCATTCTTTTCCGGTATCCGTATTTTAAATTTGGCTCAAATGACATGCGGCTTAAATCAAAGGTTGGTACCTCCTAACGATGGGATGCGATATGTGTGATATCATCTTGATTAAGAACTTATTTTCAGCATGGCCAAGGCCCATTTGCGCCAAAGCGAATATTCCATCAGCGAGATCGCCTATCTGCTTCACTATTCGGAACCAAGCGCGTTTCACAGCGCCTTTAAAAAATGGACGGGACAAACGCCGGGACAATTCCGGGCGGAAGCGGCCAAAGGATTGCATCGTCCATAAGTCTGGAATTTTTTGTTGTGCGATGTTTAGCCATGTGATAAACTTCATAAACAGGAGATGATCAGATGAATGATAAATTGTCGTTTAAGACAATTAGCCATCACAAGCTAGTGGATGATGTCGTCAATCAATTGCAGCTTAAAATTTCAACGGGGGATATCCGGCCCGGAGATAAAATTCCGACGGAGCCGGAGCTGATGGAGATGTTCGGGGTAGGGCGGTCCACGATCCGGGAAGCGATCCGCGTCCTGGTGCACGCCGGACTGCTGGAGAAGAAACAAGGGTTCGGGACTTATCTCAAGGCCAGTCCGGTTATCCAGGAGCCCCTTGTGCAGCGCCTGCATCGCGCGGAGCTTATGGAGGTGTACGAGGCAAGGAAGATGCTGGAGCTGGAGATTTCCCGATTGGCCGCTCTCCGCCGCGACGAAGAGGATCTGCGCAACATGCGCAAACATTTGGACGAGCGCGGCTTGGCGCTGCAGCAAAACGACCGGGAGCTCTACGCCAAATCCGATATCGAGTTTCACATGGCCGTGGCGATCGCCAGCAAAAACGGCGTGATTATCGATTTGTTCCGCACCTTTTCCGAGGTGCTGTCCGACGCCCTGCGCAAATTAAACAAGGAATACGGTTCGCATGATCCGCATTCTTATTATCACGAGCAGCTGTACGAGGCGATCAAGCAGCAGGACCCGGAGCTTGCCGTAAAGTGGACGCTCCTTAATCTGGAAGGCACGATTGCCGAGCTGTAAACTATTTTTTTTGCATTCAAACATCTGATGATGAGATGTTTTTGATCGGAGGAGAACAATGAAATCTTTAACATGGCAAGCCACCACCGTATACTCCATATTATTTTCGGTCAGCCTGGTTCATCTGCTGAACGACTCGATTCAATCCGTTATTCCCGCGATATTCCCGGTTCTGCAACAATCGCTGCAGTTAAGTTATACGCAAATCGGTTGGATCGCCTTTACTTTGAACATCACGGCTTCCATGTTTCAACCGCTGATCGGGTTATACACGGATGCGAAACCGAAACCTTTTTTGCTGCCCGCCGGCGTCGTGTTTTCTTTGCTCGGCATGGTTGTTTTGGCTTTCGCCTCCGATTTTTGGCAGGTCATTTTGTCGGTTGTTCTCATTGGAGTCGGTTCTTCGGTGCTTCATCCGGAAGCTTCCCGGGTCGCTCATCTGGCGGCCGGACCCCGCAAAGGGCTGGCCCAATCCATCTTTCAAACCGGGGGGAACGTCGGGCAGGCTTTGGCTCCGGTGTTTACGGCCTTGATTTTCGTCCCGCTCGGGCAGTTTGGCATCATATGGTTTACGTTGGCCGCGCTGGCCGCGATTATCGTGCAAATTTACGTTGCTCGTTGGTATCGGGGGTATATTCAGGGGCAAGCCGTAAAGAAAAAAGAGACGCTTCCAAAGGAAAACCGGCTGCCCGCAGCGAAAGTGGCTTATGCCATCGGAATTCTGATTATGCTGCTGTTTTCAAAATTCGTATACATGGCCAGCATGACCGGTTTTTATGCGTTTTACCTCATTGAAAAACACGGACTAACCACGGGGCAAGCGCAAGTTATGCTGTTTGTGCTGCTGGTCGCCGGAGCGCTGGGGACCTTTGCCGGAGGGCCGCTGGCGGACCGGTTCGGCCGGCGCAACATGATCTGGTTCTCGATTTTGGGCACGGCGCCTTTTTCGATGCTGCTTCCTTTCGCCAATCCGTTCTGGTCCGCGGTGTTATGCTTTTTTATCGGATTTATTTTACTTTCGGGCTTTTCCGTGATTATCGTTTACGCGCAGGAACTGCTGCCGGGGAAAGTGGGCACCGTTTCGGGGCTGTTTTTCGGCCTCGCTTTTGGCCTCGGCGGCTTGGGATCGGTTGTGCTCGGCGCTTTGGCCGACCATACGAGCATTACGTTCGTCATTCAAATTTGCGCCTACCTGCCGCTGATCGGTCTGCTCGCCGCGTTTCTTCCGACGGATGCCGCGTTACGGTTGAAGCCGGCAGCGATCGAAGCCGCGATTACCCCAAATGCATAGGAGGAACTGGTTATGACTACTCGGATTGAGATCAATGACGTTCTTTGGAGACGCGAGCAAAAAATCATTTTAAAAGACATCAACTGGACGGTCCGCAAAGGGGAGCATTGGGCGATCCTGGGATTGAACGGTTCGGGAAAAACGACGCTGCTGAATATGATCACCGGCTATCTTTGGCCGACGCAGGGAGAGATTTCCGTGCTGGGCCATCGCTACGGGACGGTCGATTTGCGGGAGCTGCGCAAACGGATCGGCTGGGTAAGCTCGTCGTTCCAGGAACGGATTCACCCGGGCGAAAAAGCGCAGTATCTGGTGATCAGCGGGCTGCACGCATCGATCGGGTTATTCGATAAGCCGGCGGAAGAGCATATTCAAAAAGCCGTGCATCTGATGGAAACGCTCGGCTGCGGACACCTCGTCAACCGCGGGTACCAAACCTGTTCGCAAGGCGAAAAACAAAAGCTCCTGATCGCCAGAGCGCTGATGGCTTCGCCGGAGCTGCTGATTTTGGACGAAGCCTGCAACGGACTGGACATTTTGTCCAGGGAATCGCTGCTGCAAGCGATCGCCAAACTGGCGAACCAGGAGGATGCGCCCACGCTTCTGTATGTGACGCATCATGTGGAGGAAATACTGCCTGAATTTACGCACACCTTGCTGCTTCGCAAGGGCAGCGTATTTGCCGCGGGAAGAACCCCGGAGGTGATTAACGGCGAGCGGTTGTCGGCTTTATTCGAAACCCACGTGCAGGTCGACTGGAGAAATCAGCGGGCCTGGCTGTCGCTAGTGCAGTAGGGCATTCCGGGCACAAAACGGTTTCGCTCCCTAACGGCGGGATTCCTATCGGCGGATTCATGCGTTTATAGCATTTATCCGCCTTTTTGTTATGGGAAAATAGGCGTATTTTGCACATATTCCGCAACTTTTTGCCGATATACATCATATTACTTGGTGAAAGGAGGTGATGACGATGAGTACCGTATACATGCTGGCCGGGATTCCGGGCAGCGGCAAAAGCCATTACGCCAAGGAGTGCTGCAAGCGGCACCGCGCCGTACTGGTGGCGACGGATTCCATCCGGGAGAGATTGTTCGGCAGCGAAGCCAGGCAAAAAAACACGTACCTGGTGTTTCAGCAGGCCCATGCGGAGATCGAACAGGCGTTGGCGGCGGGAAGAAATGTCGTGTTCGACGCGACCAATGTCGGCCGGGACCGGCGGGTGCAATTTCTGCAGAAATTCAAGGATGTCCCCGTAGAATGCCATATCTGCGCCACTCCTTACGAGATCGCCAGGGAAAGGATTCGGGCGAGAAAACGCAAGATCGAAGACAAGGTGCTGGAGAAGTATGCCAAAAACTTTGAATTTCCCGTCCTGGGCGAAGGCTTCGAACGTTTGCATCTCGTCCACACGCCAGCCGACGTAAAGCTGGACAGGGCCGGACTGGAGCGGCTGCTGGCGAGCAAGCCGCATCATGATGAGCTGTTCGGGTATCTGCGCGCTTCTCCTTATTTCGCGGCCATGCTGGGGTATGACCAGGAGAACCCGTACCATTCCAAAACGCTGTCCGAACACACTTACGCCGTGCTGGAATATATCAACGTCTTTTACGAAGGGGAACACCTGCTGCAGATGCAGCTTGCGGCGCTGTTCCATGATGCGGGCAAACCGTTCTGCAAGGTGTGGAAGCCGGCCCGGGGCTATTATTCGTATTACGGCCACGAGCATGTATCGGCGGGGATCGCCTGCCATGTGCTGAAGGAGCTGGGATATGACGATGATTTTATTCTGCGCGTCGTAAACATGGTCAGCTTCCATATGGAAATTTTGCACGGCGGGGATGCCGGAGCGTCCAGGATTTATCATTTGCTGGGCGGGCATCTGCTGGCGGAGCTGTATTTCTTCGCGGAAGCGGACACGTACGGCAAATAAAAGAGAAAGGGGGGATTTCCTTGAGAATGAAATATCCGAAAACGCTGCATCTGCCCTGGTCGAGAAGCTATACGGACGACGATAAAATATTGCGGAGCACCGCGCATTTTGCCGGCCGGGAAGTGGTTATCACCGAGAAAATGGACGGGGAAAATACGACGATGTATGCGGATTTTCTGCACGCCCGATCGCTGGACAGCAAAGACCATCCCTCCCGGCATTACGTCAAAACGCTGCATGGGGGAATCCGTTATCTGATCCCGGACGGTTACCGGCTGTGCGGGGAAAACGTGTACGCCAAACATTCGCTGGCGTATTCATCCTTGCCCGGTTACTTCATGCTCTTTTCGGTGTGGAACGAGCGCAATATTTGCCTGTCCTGGGATGAAACCGAAGCTTGGGCGGCCAAGCTGGGCATTCCTCATGTTCCTGTCCTGTACCGCGGACCCTGGAGCGAGGAGGCGGCCAAAGCGTGCTACACGAAGCGGTCGCGCTGCGGCGGCGAGCAGGAAGGATATGTCGTGCGTCTGACTTCGGCATTCGCCTACGAGGACTTCAAACGTTCCGCCGCCAAGTTCGTGCGCCAAAACCATGTGCAAACCGATGAGCACTGGCTGAGCAAGCCGGTTGAGCCGAACGGATTGGCCTCGGGCGGTCAAGCGGGCTGAAGGGGCGAACAATAGCAACCGAGGGATAGAAAGAAGCATAGGCCGAAATAGTGAGGAGGGTTTATCATGTAATCCTAAAACAGGTTTTTCACAAAATTGCGTCATTGGAACTATTTACCGCGAATTTTAAATGGGGATCACGGACTTATATGCGATAGGTCCAAGGAATCCTTTCTCCTTCCCGGCGACCTCGTTAATTGATCATACATAGCGCATAGCCTTATACTAATACATCAGCAGGCTATGGAAATCCCTTCCTTTATATGATCCGTCTATGGAATATAGGGGACCCCATCCTTTGATTTTTATACATATTAATAGTGGGAATCAACTTTATTTTTGGAGGAAAAAAATGAGCGAAGAAGAAGTGGTTACGACCGGCTGGGACGCTATAGAAGCGCAAATGCAGCAGATTTACGGGGATCAGGAGCCGCAGCATTACGGCACGCTGATTAAATATGTGCTGGGAGGTCCGGACCCGCTGGACGGGATCAGCGCCTATAAGGCGGAAAAGCCGGTTCCGCATTGGCATTTTGTCACTTTCGGTTTCTCCGAGCTGTACGGGAAGGAGTCGGAAGATGCCGAATACAGCGGGTACGGTTTCGAGCTGACCTTCCGCTTGACGCGCGGGGAGGATGAGGAGGAACCGCCGGCCTGGGCGCTGAATCTGCTGCAAAATATGGGGCGGTACGTGTTCAGAAGCGGAAATGTGTTCCGCGCGGGCGATTATTTGGATGCCAACGGTCCGATCTGTGCCGGCGACGATACGAAGCTGACCGCGCTGGCTTTTACTTGGGACCCGGAGCTCCCGGAGATCGATACGCCGAACGGAAAGGTCGAGTTTCTGCAAATGATCGGCATCACGGGCGATGAGCTGGAGGCGATGCAGGCGTGGAATACGCGGGGGATGCTGAAGGCGTGCGAGGGGCATCTGCCCGGTCTCGTCACGGATTTATCGCGCGATTCCGTGCTGGAGGTTCCGGCGATTGCCGAAGCAGTGCAAAACGGAATGGAGCGGGACGGCTCGAGCACCGGCTTTTTGTTTGTCGATCAGCTCGCTTGGGAACCGGGGAAAAACCGCTTGTTCGGCAAAACGCCGGCTGCACTTACGCTTGGAGCGAAACAGGCCGGGGTTGTCGGGAAGCTGATCCGGGGCCGGATCCTTAAGGGCAAGGATCTTACTCTGGTGGGCCAGGGGATCCAGGTCGTCCTGAAACCGGGGGATCAGGCCGGATTCGAAGCCGGGGAAGATGAGGTTGTGCTGCGGCTGGACGAGGCGTCCGTCGCCGAACTCGCCGGGCAAATGCAGCCGGAGGCAGCGACGGTTAAGCTTTCTTCCTTAAAAGGAATGGTTATTCAAGTCGTAAAAACGCATATCAAAGATCAGGAAGGTAATGTGGTAACAACGATTGGATAGGGGAGAGAAAACAGGATGAAAAAAATCTCTCATGATGAGCTTGCTCAAGGTACGTTGCAGGTTCACGGATATTTAAGCTCGGGTGTGTATTCATGGCTTGGAAGGCTGATTATTACGGGAGAAACGCCGGACTCGGCATTGTATCTGGCACAGGTGAAGGAGGGGGAGCTTGATACGGTTCACTTGAATAGTCCGGACCTGCTTTCCGCCAGGCCGGTCAGACTCATGGAGGTACACGGCAGCTTCGATAACGACCAGCCGCTCCCGATCTTTGAAGCGGATTTAAAAGTTGACAGACCTGCCTATATTAGCGGGATTTTGGACAAAAATAATCAGCCGGCCTTGTTGATGCAGACGGAGGAGGAAACTTCTTTCGATGCCCGGGACAGGGCCGGCGCTAAATTCGCCCGCCATTTCGGGATCGATAACACGAAGCTGGTCAAAGCCGATACCCGTTACCCGGCATCGCTGTAGAGGTGAAACGATCATGACGGAACGAATTCCGTGCAAAACGGAAGGCTGCAGGGCGACGATCTTGCCGGCCACGGCCGCCAAAACGGGCGGATTTTGCATGCCCTGCCATCAGTGGCAGGCACGGCAGAAAGAGCAAGCCTATATTGAGCAGCACCGCAGAACGGTGAATTTATACGAGGGGCTCACGGACCGCGTGGACATTCTCAAACTGATGCATGCGCCGAGGCGGTATGACCCGCTGATTCAATATGTGCCGTATCCGTTGAGCAAGGAGGAACTTTACGTATCCTTAACAGGCGAAGAGGCGAATCGCATGTTGGAGTACGCCGTTGAACTGCTGGGCGCAGACGATCAGGACACGGGTATGGATATTTTGTCGTCCCTGGTGTGTTACCGGAATGAAAATATTGCCGGCTGTCTGCCTATACTGTTGGAACTCGGGGTTTACGATCCCGCGATGGTATTCAAGGATGCGCTGCCTGAACTCCGGGATCTGCTGCTTGAACAGGTGGAAGGGGATGACGGAAACCGGAATCAGATTTTGCTGGGCTTGGCCTGGATTGGCGACCCCATAGTCGTCGGCCGATTCTACGAATGGCGGCTGAACCCGCCGCAATGGACGGAACGTCTGTACGTCGCGCCAGAAATATACGCCCTTTATGCAGGTTGGGAGCTAACCGCGGACGGGGAACGGCGCGATCTGGTCCATAGCTTGAACTATGCGATTAAATTAACGGATGCGCCGAAGGAACCTGCTGCGGCCGCATCCGCTGCCCGTTTTCTGACAACAAGCGAAACCGGCTGCCCGTGGTGCGGCGGGAAGCTGACGACGCTGATGGATGCGGACGCCTCCCATCCGGCCCTCTCGTATCTCGGCTTGCCGCAGGAACGCTTGCAAGTCGAAACCTGCGAACGCTGCGGCTGCTTCGGGATCATTTACATGGAGTTAGATGGCCAGGGTGCGCCGGTCTGGAGCCGTTTTAATGAGGAACCAGACTATCTACCGTTTTTTGATCCCGAGGACAGCGTCGTGGTGCCCGGGTTGAAACCGGTCCTTTCCTCCGAGCCGCGCTCCCCGTACCATGCTTCGCTTTGGACGCTGGCCCAGAAGGATTCCCAAATCGGCGGACACCCGAGCTGGGTTCAGGACGCCGAGTACCCGGATTGCCCTTGCTGCGACAAGCGGATGAGATTTATCGGTCAGGTGGACTGGGCGGATTTCAATTTAGGGGAGGGTATTTTCTATATGTTCATATGTCCTGAGGATATGCTGACGGCCACGGTGTATCAGCAGAGCTGAGCTATGGCCCCTCCGGCGGGAGCGGGAAGCCGTTCCTGCCGCCGGCTCACTCCCAAATCTTACTTCCCCTGACGGTATCCAGTCTGTAATCCGAATACGTTCGGACGAACAGATCGCGCCCTAACTTTTCGGCGGCCGATAGGGGAGATTCCGGGTCCCGTACCACCTCGCCACTGCTGTTTCCAATGCCGCGAACCACCCCGACAAAGGCGGAATGCGTGTACCGTGAGAATTCCTGAATTTGGTGAACGATTCCCAGCGAGGCCCCGGGATAGGTCTCTTCCGAAGCCAGCGCAAGCCCGATACGCTTGCGGGACATCCGCGCAATCACATCCTGGGATGCCGGATAGGAAGCTGAGTAATAACAAAACATGCGGTCCAAAAACGCTTTCGTTTGCGCCGATACCCCGTACCAGTAAACTGGAGTGCAAAACACAATCCCCTCCGCAGGAAGATATTCATCGAACAATAACTCACGATAACGATCCCGATTCGAACATTCCCCATCCGGCAACCGGCAGCTTCTGCAGTCGCGGAGAAAACCCGAGACGTAGTCGTCGATAAATCTGACATGTACCTGAGCTCCAGCCGCTTCCGCACCGCGCTGTACCGCTTGGGCCAAAGCGGCGCTGTTGCCTTCCCTTCGAGGGCTGCCGATTAAGACTAGCAGCTTTTTTGTTTTTGACATGATCCTGGGAAACCTCCCTTATATTATTTCGAATTTAGTATAAGAAGATCAAGTAATCATGTAAAATGAAGAGAAATGATATAAACATCAAAAATGGTGATGGGATGGAGGGGGCAGCGTGGAGTTATCGGATTTAAAGCTTTTTATCTGCACGGCGGAGGAAGCCAGTATAACCAGAGCCGCGGCAGTGCTAGGGTATGTACAGTCGAATCTGACCGCCAGAATACGAAAACTGGAAGCCGAACTGGGCACCGCATTATTTCATCGGTTGGCAAGGGGAGTGATGCTGACGGAAAAAGGACAGGCTTTTTTGGAGTATGCGAAAACGATTGTAAATCTGTCCGATGAGGCCGTCAGAGTGGTCCAGGACACTGATTTTCCGAGTGGATCATTGACGATCGGAGTTGCGGAAACGGTAACTTGCGGCAACTTCATTTCCGTTCTGTCGGAATTTCAAACCCAGTATCCCGACGTTACGGTATCCATCAAAACGGGAGTGCCGGACGAACTTATGCGGTTATTAAAGAATCACAAGCTGGACGGCGCTTTTATTATCGGGGATTACGACGTTTCTCATTTTGAACAGGAATACGAGCTTGAGCTTGAACTCATAATGCTTGGCGGGCAAGCCCTTGGACAAGAGCCGCCTCTAGACAAGATGAGATGGGCGGTGTCTCCTTCGGGATGCCCTTTCCGCTCCGTCCTGGAAAAATGGTTGGCGGCATCTGGCCTCGAACTGACGAACGTCATCGAAATCAGTTCCCTTGAAACGCTTCTCAGTTGCGTACGTTCCGGACTTGCTTATACCATACTTCCTTCCTATGTTAAAAAAGGCGAATATGCCTCTTTGCATACTTGCCCCATTCCCGAAGCGTATAGAAAATCGAGCGCATCGTTTATCCGGAATAAAAACGTATATACCACGAAAGCTTTTCAAGCATTTTCCGAAGTCATTCGGCATAGAGGGCTATGAAAATCTTGTACCCCCAGCGGCCTTGCCGCCCGGGGGAATTTTAGCTGCCCCAGTTTAACCTATCTTGGCTCCGTAGCAATGCGAAAACAAAACGGACTGCTCCCTGTCCATTTTTAACCCGGTAACATCAAAGGTCTTGAAATCCACGCCTTCCATTTTGGCTCCCCGGATATCGGCACCCTGCAGTTTTGCTTTGGCAAGCACAGCCATCGTCAGATCGCAATCTCTTAAATCGGTTTTCTCCAGGTTGGCTCCGGACAAGTCCGCTTCGTAAAATTTAACCCCGCGCAAGTCCTGTTTTACCAGACGGGCATGCCGTAAATTTGTATAGGACCAATCACCTTGCAGAATCGTAATCCCATCCATATGGCAGCCGGAAAAATCCGAACCGGTCATTTTGCAAGTGTCGAATTTGGCAACAAACAGATCGGCGCCGTGAAAGTTGCAATTTACAAAAGCGGATTCTTTATGAATCGAACCGTTTAAAGACGCCCCGCGAAAATCGCACTCCACGAAACGGCAGTTGCCCGACACAATCTCGTCCAGTGATCCGTTAGAAAATGAGCAGCGGTGAAATGTGCAGCCGCTGAGTTCGCCGTATTTTAAATCTTGTGTGCCAAAGTTTACTCCTTCATAAGTTTGATTGCTGTACTGAAACATTAAACGCCTCCTGTGTTTCGTTAGAGAGTTAACTGGTAGTTTTATTTGTAGGTTCGGCAATGATCGTGGATAATGCGTGTTTGTAAATCATGCTCTGTTTACCGGAGAGCGAGCGAAACAAGATGACATATTTATCGAATAATTCAACCGTTCCCTTGAGGGGGACGCCATTTTTGGTGATGACCGTGCATTCCCGCCGATCTTTCCACAGGAAGTATAATTGTTGATCCTGAGCGAACTCCTTGTCCCGGCGATTTTCAAGCATCTCTGATCCCTCTCCTTTCTTAAAAATAGACTTCTTCCGCGGAATCTCACTTTAAATATAGCACACGGCTGTCAAGCCCCCGTACGGCCTTTATGAAAAGTCAAGGGCAATATTTTTCGGCCTTTTGACAATTCGCGAGTAATTGTATAACGATTCAGCTGCGGCCTTTTTTTGTCGACTTTTTAACTGCGGCAATTAGCCCGGATCTTTGTGTCCATAAACCTCATCTATATCCACAGTAAAATATATTAATTTCTTAAATGACCTGATTCGTATTATAGTGGAACTACAAAAAATTACCTAAACCTTGATGGATAAAGAAAGGTGGAAACTAGTTTGAACCGTGAATTAGAGTTGGCGGTCGTTCGCGTTACGGAAATGGCCGCGCTGCAATCGGCGCCATGGATTGGCAGAGGAGATAAGATCAGCGCTGACGATGCGGCAACCTCGGCGATGAGAAGCACGCTCGACTCCTTATCCATTAAGGGAACCGTCGTCATTGGCGAAGGCGAAATGGATGAGGCTCCGATGCTGTACATCGGAGAGAAGGTGGGGAACTGGCATGGCGTGGAGGTTGACGTAGCGGTGGATCCGCTGGAAGGCACTTCGCTGGTGGCAAACGGCCTCAGCAACGCTTTGTCGGTCATCGCGATCGCCCCGAAAGGCAATTTGCTGCACGCGCCCGACATGTATATGGAAAAATTGGCAGTAGGGCCTAAATTGGCAGGGAAGCTTAGTTTGCTTGATCCTGTGGAAGTTACGTTAGCTAAAGCCGCCGAAACGCTGGGGAAGAAAATATCCGATTTAAGCGTAATGGTGCTTGACCGCGAGAGACATCAAACGTTGATTGACACGCTGCGCGAGTGCGGCGTGCGGATTAATCTTTTGCCCGATGGCGATGTCGCCGGGGCGATGGCTCCCGCTTTTCCGGAAACGGGCATCGATCTTTATCTCGGCTCGGGCGGCGCGCCGGAAGGCGTGTTGGCCGCTGCTGCGCTGAAAGCTTTGGGCGGCGAATTCCAGGGCCGGTTAATGCCGGACGGCCAGGTTCAATACGAGCGCTGCATCGCGATGGGACTTGCCGACCCTTACCAGGTGTTATTGATGAAAGATTTGGTGGGTGAAGATGATGTCATTTTTGCCGCTACCGGCGTAACAAACGGAGATTTTTTGGGCGGGGTAAGGCGTCTGGCACACCAGCGGGCGGAAACGTATTCCATGGTGCTGCGGGTCAAAACCGGTACGATGCGGTTTATCCGAACCGTTCATCATCCTGCGGAGCAGGCCGGACGCGATGGGGAATTATTCGATAGAGCCATGGTGATCTGACGAATCCCCCCTTTATGCATAAACGGGAATGGAAAGTGCATCCTAAAGTGCGAAGAGATCGCAAGCTAGGAGGTGTTTTTTCGAATGGATCATAAGCCCAACCAGCAAGCCAAAGCAGAAGACCAAACGGAGGAAATCAACAAAATCCGGGAATCCGGGGACAGCGATACGGAATTTGCCGAAGATTTCAGCGCCCACGATTACCGCTCCGCTTTTAAAAATCCGAAAACAGGCGAGGAACGGCTGTACTAGCGGATTGGGGGATGGATGATAGGATTGGGTCAGGAGGATTTTAGCCTCCTGGCTTTTTTTGTTTATTTTCTCATCGGTCTTATGATGTATAATCATGGAAGAAGCCTTGAACAAGAAAGGACGGTTTATGATGAACAATCTCGCGTTAATTGAACCGGCCAAAGCATATCAAAGCCAATACATCGAAATGATCGAGGAATGGAAGGAAACCGGAGAGAAGCTGGTTCCTTTTGTGCTGAGATTCGAGTACGAAGATTTTGATTCATTTCTGGAGCGATTAATCATTTTAAGGGACGGCCCGGTAGAAGATGGAAAGACGGTAAACAGTTCAACGTTTTGGCTTGTTGAGGATCATCAAAGGGTGGTTGGCGCGGCAAATATCAGACACGGACTGAACGATTCCCTGCTTAACATCGGCGGGCACATCGGATACGGAATAAGACCCTCGGCCAGAAAAAAGGGCTACGCCACGGAGATTCTGAGGCAGGCATTAATCCATGCCAAATCGCTGGGAATATCGCGCGCTTTGGTAACTTGCGCCAAGGATAATATCGGATCGGCAAAAGCGATTCAAAAAAACAACGGCATTTTGGCTTTCGAGGCGGTCGTCGGCGGAGTTGAGATACAACGTTATTGGATCTCTTTAACTTGAGGTGTTTTATGGTAATAAAATGGGTTACCTGCACGGTAGCAAATACAAAAAAAGAAGCTTTTTCACAAGCCCAGTCCCGCTGGAGCTCGCTTTCGCAAGTGCCGGGGTTCATCGCTCAAATCGGCGGATGGGAGCGCAAAGGTGATGTATTGGAAGCCCACATTTTCGGATTTTGGGAGACTGCGGAGTTATACCGCGAGTTCATGGATATTTCCCATGATGAGATCTTCCAAAAAACCGGGCAACCTGGGACGTATGAAAGCATCAGCGTTCGTAATGGAGAGTTTGAGGGAAATATAAGAACAGTCGATGTTCATCGTCTTGACCGGGTCGTTATATCCCAAAATGCATATCAAACGTATTTAATGCAAATGATTCGGCAGAGAAGCGAAGCCGCCGCGGGAGTCTTTAACATGGGCGGGATAGAGGGGCCTGCACTGGCTGTTGAATTGGAACCTCGCTGGAGCGTGGGTAAGATGAATTAATAGGGAGGACACTTGATGAGACCCCATGAGCTGTTTCCGATTATCGAAAGGTTAGAAAAATGCAATATTACATATTCATTGGGCGGCAGCGCGGTATTGTACGATTTGAAATTGGTTGATGCCGTAAATGATTGGGATCTTACCGTGGATTGCGCAAAAGAAACCCTTATCGAGGCCATCCAAGACTATGACTGGGCGGAACAAAAAAGCGGAGACCCTCCATTTGCCAGCCAGTATCGGATCAAAATAGATTCGCTCAATATTGAATTCATAGGTTATTTTGCCTTACATACGGATCATGGAGTGCTGCGGCTGCCGGTGAGTCATTTGGGGACGTGGGACGGCATTCCTCTCTCGAGCCCTGAAATCTGGTACGTGGCGTATTATTTGATGAACCGAAAAACAAAAGCAAATCTGCTGCTAAATTACCTGAAAGAAAACAGGAGCACAGTGAATGCTTCCTTAATACGTCAGCTGATTAATACCAAGATGTTAAATGATGAATTGGCACAAGAATTGGGCTCTCTATGTAATTAACTACAAGATGAGGGATTACGATAGAAAGCGGTGCTTAACAGCCGGCTACTGGAACGATCAATGGTAGTCTAAACCCAGCCTCCAAAAATAGCGGAACTTTATGTCCTTATTATCCGGATATGGGCATGTTCATCCTCATTAACGCCATTTTTTGTACTTATTTTCTTATGAATGGTCCGGATCGCGGGCATTTCGATACGATTTGAGAAAATAGCGACATAAATTTCCTCTATTTCTCACAAATGGACGGATGTCGCGGAATAACGCCATTTTTTGCTCTTATATTTCGCCTTAAAGATACTCCGAGAAGGATTTCAATCCTCACGCTGCACGCGGAACTCACGAATCGAAGGGTGACCGATTACAGCCCGGAAACTGAAAAAAAGGAGATCCAGTTAATGAAATTCAAGGTTATTTTACTTTTTATGCTGATATTTTTAAGCGGCTGTCAAGTTTTGGATGTTTTTGGGCAACAACCACAAGACAAACCGACAGTTACTTTTGAAGATAAAGATCGGAACGTGCTGGCGACCGGGGCCGATCTAAGTTCGGTTTCGTTATCTATCGGCCCCACAGGCAAGGAATATTTTATAAGCGGGCGGTTTAAAGACCCCAAAAAGCTGGAAGAGATCACGCAAAATCTGCTAGGTGAAGAATTGTCCATCTACTGCGATGAAGAATTAATTACCTCCCCGACCATACAGCAAGTACTGACAGCGGGAGACTTCAGCATAGGCGGGGAATATTCCCTGGAGGAAGCAAAAAGTTTGGTGGATACGATCAAATTAAGTATGGAATAAACAGTTCAACAAAAAGCCACTCCCAACAAATGAGGATTCATGCCGTGCATCGACTCCTGCTGCTCGACCTTGCGGACGATTTCCAGCAATCTGGCTTTGGCTGCGGGATCGTCCCATTTTTCTTCAAATGCGGGCACGATCCAGGCGGGGCCCTCCACGCTGTAAATCTCAATATTCATAAGGCCGGCATCCGTTAAGGATGGTTTTTTTGAGCATATTCGATTTCTTGCGGGGCAAGGTCAAATAAATGAACCTCATGACCCAAGCCGGACAACCAGGACGAATACACGCCGATCCCGCCGCCGATATCATATATCACGCTTTTTTGCGCAGGCAAAAATCTGGAGATCAGTTCCCGGGTCCGCTCCCATTCAAGCTTGCCGATTCCCCTTTGCAATCTGCCCATCTCGGCGCCTTCGTTATAGTAACTCAAAATCTCCTTCTTCTCATCCTCTTCCATAATTCCACCTCGCTTCTTTTAATGGGATATTTTACACGTTGTTTATTGAGAATGAAAGGAAAAAATGCACCAAGAGGTTTTGCCGCATTGCTTCATGATGTATGGACTCGGGCGCGTTTCTGAAGTACTATGATAACAGTTTGGCAGCAGGTTAAATTATCAACAAGGAGTAGGAATCCGGCTTCATGCATATCCCTAAACAACCGATAAAAATCAGTCTTTCCGTAGTCTTGTCCGCCATGGTTTGTTTCTCCATTCTGATCACCATGTCCATCATGACATACACCCAATATAATAACGAAAAACATTCTCTCTTCCAAAACACGATGTCGCACAATTTATCATCGGCGCAAAAGATGGCGGTTACTACCGAGGCGCTGTTTTTTTCGATGCGAAAAACCCTTCATTCCGTAGCCAATCTTTCGCAAATCCGCACCATGGATATATCCAATAAAGAGGAGTTACAGCACATTTTCGATCTTGTCCGGCAAAGCAGCCCGTATTTCAATTCCGTATTTTGGACCGCTGAAACCGGGCAATTTCGAGTTGTTTCCCCTTACGGCAGCAATATGAACAATGCACGGGTAACGACGAAATGGGCTTTGGAAGCTTTAAACGGCAGAAAATCCTACATCTCCGAGCCGTATGTGAGTCCTACGGGACGATTGATCGTTTTTATAAGCGAGCCGGTTTTTGATGAACTGGGCGGTTATCGCGGGATGATCGGGGGGACGATTTACCTGGAGAAGGATAATATCCTGCATAGTATTTTTGGCTCCAATGCGGGCAATGAAACGGACTCCTATTCCTATATCGTTGATTCCGCGGGCAAGCTGCTTTACCATCCGGATCAGAGCCGGGTGGGGGAAAAGGTGCCTGACACGATTGTGCGGCAATTTCGGGCAGGCCATAGCGGTGAACTGCATTTGAGAAATACGCGCGGCGATGATTATTTGGCGGGTTACGCGAGAGTCGGCACCAACGGCTGGGTCATTGTCATGCAGACTTCCGAGCGATCGATTATGGCCGATGTCAACGACAACCTGCTGCACCTGATCCGGGGCATGCTCGTTCCGGTCGCGGTCATGTTGATCCTTGCCGGATTTATTGCCGCTAAAATCGCCGCGCCTTTTGCCCGGTTGTATAAAATTACGAAAGTCATTGCCGCCGGTCAAGATGTGTCTTTGCAGGAATTCAAACCCCATTGGAACCGGGAAGCCGATCAATTGAACCGGATGATGAAAGCGGCCGCCGAAACGCTGGCGAAACAAACTTCTTCGTTGCAGCAGGAAGCGATCACCGATCCGTTAACCGGGCTGTTCAACCGCAGAGAAATGGAACGCAGCCTGGATTTATGGGATAAAAAGGGGGATCGGTATGCCGTATTGCTGCTGGATATCGACCACTTCAAGGCGGTAAACGATACGTACGGCCATCAAACCGGCGATGAAGTTTTAAAAACGGTCGCCAACGTGATCGCGAAGTCCAGTCCTCCGGAAGCGGTATGTTCCCGTTATGGCGGGGAGGAGTTTGTCATCCTCCTTCGTGAACGGAATATGGACGAGGTGTACGGGATCGCCGAACGAATTCGACAAACGATAAGCGCGGCCCCAACCCCCTTTGCCGGGAAGATTACCGTCTCCATCGGCATCTCGTTATCCCCGGAGCATGGCGTAAGCCGCGACGAGGTGCTGCAGGCCGCGGACACGGCTTTGTACCGTGCCAAACGCGAAGGGCGTGACCGGACGATCGCCGCGGAATGATGGCGCCTTACGCCGGATAGCCGGATTCACATAACCTTCACTGACTTTTGGCGAAATAACGGAGTATAATCAAAGAAAACTTCGAAGGATGGCGAAATATGAAATTCTTCGGCCGAACGCTGCGTTTGCAAACGACGATCACCTTAATGGTCTGTTCCGTGCTGGCATTGGTCCTGCTGGCCGTATATTTGCTGTTTAATATGAAAAGCTCCGGGCTGACCCGGCAAGATTTGGAGCATAAAGCGATTACGATCGCCCGCACGGTTTCCAGGGATCCAACCGTTCAGAGCGCATTGAACGGCCAGGCGGACGCCGGGCTTGTGCAGGAGTTTACCGAAGAAATCCGTACGCTGAACGGGGTGCAGTTCATCGTCGTTATGGACGAGCAAGGCATCCGGCTGTCCCATCCCGATCCGGCGAAGATCGGGCAGCATTTTATCGGCGGCGATGAAGCCGCAGCGCTAAGCGGGAGGGAATCCGTATCCATCGCCAAGGGAACCTTGGGGAAATCCGTGAGAGCGTTTTCTCCGGTGATCGTTGGCGGCAAGCCGGTTGGCGCGGTTGCGGTTGGGCTGGCGCTGAACGATGTTAATTCGGCCGTGCGGCAGAACCGCTGGATTATTTATTTGGGGATGGCCGCCGGCGGCGTGCTCGGCGTGTCCGGGGCGGTTCTGCTGGCCCGCCGGCTCAAGCGGATGATGTTCGGCATGGAACCGGACGAAATCGCCAAGCTGCTGGAGGAGCGCAGCGCGATGCTGCAATCCGCCAAGGAAGGCATTATCGCCGTGGATGCGTTGGGGGTCATCACGTTGATCAACGCCGAAGCGAGCAGACTTATCGGCATAACCGAAGCCGGAGGCAACGCGCAGGAGCTTTGCCCGCTGCTGCGCATGGACAAGGTGCTGGAGACCGGGGAGCCGCTGAACGACATGGAGATGGAGCAGGACGGGATGACGCTGCTGGCCAATGTCGTGCCCGTCAAAGTGAACGGACGAACCCAGGGTGCCATCGCCACGTTTCGGGACAAGACCGAAATCGACGTCCTGATGGAGCGATTGTCGGGCGTTTCGCTGTATGTCGAAGCTCTGCGGGCCCAGACCCATGAATTTATGAACAAGCTGCATGTGATGGCCGGTTTGAACCATATGCGGCGCTACGATCGCCTGGAGGAATACCTGAGCGGAACCATCCGGCATTTTCAGTCGGAGGCCGGGATGCTTGTGAAGCAGGTGAAGGACCCGGTGATGGCCGGCTTTCTTTTGGGCAAGCTGAGCCGGGCCCGGGAAGCCGGCGTGAAGATGCATATCCTCGAAGAGGACGTGCTGCCGGAATGCGCCGATGCGGAAACGGCCCATGAGCTGGTCACTATTGTGGGCAATCTGCTGGAAAATGCGCTGGAGGCCGAGCCGGGCGAAGAAAGCAAAGATATTTCCGTCGGCTTCTCCCATGAAAATTCACAGTTGACCGTGACGGTGAGCGACAACGGTGCGGGCATCCCGGGAGAGATGATCAAACGGATCTACGAGCAGGGCTTTTCGACCAAAGGCAAGGGCAGAGGCATCGGCTTGTACCTGGTGATGCGCGGCGTCAACAAACTGGGCGGGCGCCTTTGGTGTCAAAGTGCGCAAGGTTCGGGAACGAAATTTATCGTACGCATACCGTACGAAGCAAAAGCATGGGGGACTCATGACTCATGATTAATGTACTCATTGTTGAAGACGACCCGATGGTTGCCGAAATGAACAAATTTTATTTGGAGCAGATTGAGGACTTCCGGGCCGAGGGTTGGGCCGAATCCGCCGAGCAGGCGCTCGGCCTGCTGGATTCCGCGCATTACGACCTGCTGCTGCTCGACATTTACATGAAGGGAAGCAGCGGGCTGGAGCTGCTGAGCGAAATCCGCCGCAAAGCGCTGCCTACGGACGTAATCGTCATCTCGGCCGCCAGAGACAAGAACAGCATCCGGCAGGCGCTGAACAATGGGGCGGTTGATTATTTGATCAAACCGTTTGAGTTCAACCGCTTTCGCCTGGCCATGGACGCCTACCGCAAGCGGGCCGCGCTTTTCAAGCAAGCCGATAGCATCGTCCAGTCGGAGCTTGACTCGATAACGCATGCCGCCGCGGACGAAGGCCAAAGCCAGCCGCTGCCCAAAGGCTTCACCCGCCAGACGCTCCAAGCCGTATGGAACGCGATCGAGGCGGCTTCCGCCGAAGGCTTCACAAGCGTGGACATCTCCGCAGCGACGGGGATTTCCCGGGTTTCCGCCGGCAAATATTTAACCGAGCTGGAGGCCAGGGGCATCCTCGAAATGGAGCTGATCTACGGGACCGTTGGCAGGCCGGTGCAGAGGTACAAAATAACGCCGCACGGAAAGATCCAAATCACGAAATATTTGCAATAAAGCAAGCCCTCCTTGCGCGAGCAAGGAGGGTTGTCTATTTTGTGACAGCGCTTACTTTAAAAACTTTAAAAATTCGATCAATATCTACATAAAAACAAAAGCGCTTACAAAAAAGCTATGATGAGGCTGAATTTAATCAAAGGAGGCCTATTTCCCCTATGGAAAAAACTGTACAGACGCAGGCCATTTCGCGTGAACCGAAGTCACAGCCCGCCGACAAGGCGGAAGGTTTGCTGTCCAAAGCGCTCAGCGTAAAGATCGGTGTGATTCCTTTGCCGGTTTACATCGTGCTGGCTCTCGTTATTGTCGCTGCCGCCGCCGTCGGCCAGCTGCCGAACGACATGATCGGCGGCTTGGCCGTCATCATGATTATGGGCGTGCTGCTGAGCCATCTCGGGTTTAAGCTCCCGCTGCTCAAGAACATCGGCGGTCCGGCGATTTTGTCCCTGATGATTCCGTCTTTCCTCGTGTTTTGGAATGTGCTGAATCCTCCGGTCGTTGACGCCGTGCACACGCTGATGAAAACGTCCAACTTTCTTTATTTGTACATCGCCTGCCTGGTGGCGGGAAGCATCACCGGGATGAACCGCCAGACGCTGATCAGCGGGTTTATCCGGATTTTCATTCCGATGATCGCGGGTACGGCGGCCGCCGTCGCGGTCGGGCTGGTCGTGGGCATGCTGTTCGGCTATACCGCCCACCATACGCTGTTCTACATTGTCGTTCCGATCATTGGCGGCGGCGTAGGCGAAGGCATCCTGCCTTTATCGATCGCCTTCTCGCAAATTCTCGGCGGTGAATCGGGCCAATATGTGGCGCAGATGATTCCGGCCGCGGTTATCGGCAACGTCTTCGCGATTATCGGGGCCGGCATTTTGAAGAAAATGGCCGACAAAAACCCGTCGATTACCGGGAACGGCGTTCTTGTCCGGGAGAAGGGCGGCAAGCAGCTTGGCGGAAGCCATTACGATGCGGAAAAAATCGATTTCCCGCTGATGGGCGGCGGCCTGCTCTTTGCCTGCAGCCTGTTCATCTCCGGAAGTTTGCTGTCGCCCTACGTCGGCATACCCGGCCCGATCCTGATGATCTTCGGCGCAGCGCTGCTGAAAATTTTCAAGCTGCTTCCGTACAAAATCGAACAAGGCGCGTACCACCTTTACAAATTTGTGTCCGGCACCTTGACCTGGCCGCTGATGGTCGGTCTCGGGATCTTGTACATCCCGCTGGAGGATGTGGCCGCGCTCATTTCCATACCTTACGTACTCGTCTGCGCATCGGTAATTGCCGCGATGATTGTGACAGGCTATATAGTCGGAAAATGGATCCGGATGTACCCTATAGAAGCCGCCATCGTGACAGGCTGCCGCGGCGGGCTCGGAGGAACGGGCGATGTGGCGATTCTTTCCGCATCGGGCCGGATGGAACTGATGCCTTTTGCGCAAATCTCCACCCGGATCGACGGGGCGCTGACCGTTGTCGCGGCCACGCTGCTGATCTCCGTCTGGGGAGGCTGAACTTAAGGATTTATTGATTGGATAGGAACATTGTCATAAAAAATACAACATTCGATATGGAGGCGACCCGCGATGAATCAAACGCTGGATCATTCTTATTTGTTTTCGCTGCGCGTGCAGTACAAAAGCGGCAGCGACTATATGGCAAACCTGGTGAACATTGTGGAGACGTATCAAGGAACCGTGCTTCAAGTCGAGCTTCAGGACCCGAACGAACAGGGGATGGCGGAGGCCGAAGTGAAGATCTCGGTGCAATATCAGGAGGACAGAGAGTTTATCGAAACCGCGGCACAAAAGCTCGGCGGCGGCGATATCGTGGAGCGGCTGATGGAAATTATGCAGCTGCATGAAGGCGGAAAGCTGGAAACGACGCTTAAGCATCCGATTCTGAGCAAGGAGGATCTTTCCAAGGTATACACGCCGGGGGTCGCCAAGGTTTGCCAGGCCATCGCCGAGGACCAGGAAAAGGCCTACCAGCTTACGACCAAAAAGAACACCGTCGCCGTCATTTCGGACGGAACGGCCGTGCTCGGCTTGGGGGATATCGGACCGAAGGCGGCGATGCCGGTCATGGAGGGCAAGGCCGCGCTGTTCAAGCAGTTTGCCGGGGTGGACGCCGTTCCGATCTGCCTGGATACGAAGGATACGGAGGAGATTATTGCGATCGTCAAAGCTTTGGCTCCGACCTTCGGCGGGATCAATCTGGAGGATATCGCTTCGCCCCGCTGCTTTGTCATCGAGGAGCGGCTGAGAGCGGAGCTGGACATCCCCGTATTCCATGACGATCAGCACGGTACGGCCATCGTGGTGCTTGCGGGGTTGCTGAACGCGCTGAAGGTATGCGGGAAAAATATCCGCGAGGTCAAAATCGTCGTCAACGGCGTTGGCGCTGCGGGCATCTCCATCTCCAAAATGCTGCTGCAGGCGGGCGCGGTCAATTTGATCGGCGTCGACCGCGAAGGGGCCATCAACCGCAGCGCGGCGTACGAGAACCAGCACTGGAGCGAATTTGCCGAATATACGAATCCGCACAATGAACAGGGACCATTGTCGGAAGTGATCAAGGGAGCGGATGTGTTTATCGGGGTCTCGGCTCCAAACGTGCTGAAAGTCGGCGATCTGCGGAACATGGCCAAAGACCCGATCGTGTTCGCCATGGCCAACCCGACGCCGGAAATCGATCCATTGCTTGCCGCGCCTTATGTCAAGGTGATGGCGACCGGCCGCTCCGACTATCCGAACCAGATCAACAACGTGCTTTGCTTCCCGGGGATTTTCCGCGGGGCGCTTGATTGCGAGGCGACGGACATCAACGATGCGATGAAGCTGGCGGCGGCGGAAGCGATCTCCTCCGTGATCGATCCGTCTGAGCTAAGCGAAAACTATATCATCCCGGATGCGTTTGATTCCCGTGTGGTGGAACGAATCCGGCTGGCGGTGGCCAAAGCTGCCGTAGACAGCGGCGTAGCGCGCAAAAATTTGCTTGTCGAGATAAAGTAATGCCAGGCTAAAACCCGGACTATATTCGGAAATGGCAAGTGATGTCGGCTAAAAACTAAAAAAATAAGCGAGGCTGTCGCCCCATGGTTGTTCAAGGTATAATCATGGCAGAAGCCTTAAGGCCGCAACCGACCCAACCTGGGATATGAGTATCTAAGGATGGGTCGTTTTCGTTTATCGTATTTTACTGATGAAACTTTGAAATCGTCTCTTGCAGCTCTAGAAAATATTTGGTAATGTTAATTTATTACTTTTTACCTATAAATCCTTGGAAGTCCGAGAGTCTTAAGTCATTGAGATAGGACTGCCAGGCTTGTAGTGACGCCTCGCGCTAGTTACATCATTATAAGGAGAATGGAACATGAAGAAAGCACCAATCATTGCTATTGCATTTGCGTTAATAGTAGTGTGTGTGGCCGGTTTTATGGTTTGGAAAATTAACGATGATAAAGTGAAAAAAGAGATGGCTATCCTAGCAGATATTTCTAGTATTCAAGAACAGGTAAACACCCTTTATCAAGACGAACAAAAAAAGAATTTGGCTGATCCGATTGACAAAGATATGATCCAAAGAGTACATAAATTATTTGCAGCCTATGATAATAAAGAGCTATCTCCCGAAGCTTCCGCACTATTAGCCAAAGCCTCTTCGGACATAAGCGATGTAGATAAGATGTATGCTTTAAAGCAGAGCATAGATAATCTGTTCGACGAGAATGGAGCCATCGTGGAGTCACCTGACATAAAGTCCAGCAAAAGCCAGCTGGAGGCATTGAAGTCGGATAAGCCGGCCTTTGTAGATGAATTAACGATTAAAATAAATGAGGCTGAAAGTCAATTCAAACAAATCTCGGCAGCAACCAAGAAGGTGGATTCATTATTTACATCATCAGAAAAAACGGCTGTCAAAAAATCCATCAAACAAACCGAAATTAACGAGGCAAAAGCAAGTGTAAAAAAGATTAAACAACATAAAGCAAAAACAGATTTATTGTCGTATGTACAAGTTGCTGACGTATATCTGGATGCCAAGATAAAAGCAGAAGCAAAGGCAAAGGCCGAAGCGGAAGCTAAAGAAAGAGCTACAGCCCAAAAAAATTCTTCTTCTAAAAAATCTAATGACTCTTTAGATCTTAAAGGATGGGTACCCTATAGTACAGGGGATGCAGCCACCTTGCTGAAATATCTAGCATCGGGTGATGTTGTTGAATATAACGGCCAATATTGGGCTTCTCCAGAATTGGTAAATATGATGGCGAACGAAGAGGTTGTATATATTCATGATATAGCAAATGATTAGAACAAGCCTATCAGCAAACATGCTGTAACAATAGTGTAACGAAAAGGCGGCAAACCTTGCATTCAAGACATTTCTTGAGCTAGGGCTTGCCGCTTTCTTTCGTTATGCAGACCAATTTGCTCTCTTATGCTTTCATAGCCTTAGAGAAATATTTTTTTCGTGATACCATAGACTAAGATTACTATAAAACCTGGAATTATTCTGAGCAATAGAAGCCTGATCGCATCTGATGGTCAAATTTGGGGTGGAATCGTTGACGAAATATGCTGGAACCGGATGTGAGGGGACTTCCGCCCCTTTAGCAATATGGGTTTGAGTGGAATTTGGAATTGTATATGAGAAGGGCGGCACAAGGTAGATCAACGGAGTTGTAAAAAAAGGAGCTGTTAAACATGGAGGACCAATGGAAAATAGCCAAGTATGATCCGGCATGGAAAGATTTATTTTGGCAGCTTGGCGCCAGGTTGAGAAGTGCGCTTCAAGAAACGGCGTTACGCATCGATCATGTTGGCTCGACGTCGATTGCAGGAATGGACGCCAAGCCGATTATCGATATCCAAATATCCGTTGCCGTTTTGGAGGATGAACTCAGCTATCGCGATAAAATCGAATCATTGGGATTTCAATGGAGAAACGATAACCCGGACAAGTCCAAACGCTATTTTCGCGAAGTGCCCGGGAGCAGAAGAACGCATATTCATGTAAGGCGCGCCGGGAGTTTTGCGGAACAAATGACGTTGCTTTTTAGAGATTATTTAAGGGAGCATCCGGAGGATGGCCGGAAATACGCCGATGAGAAGCATCGGCTGATGAAATTGTTCGCGCATGACCGTGCCAAGTATGTGGAAGGCAAGGGCCCCATCGTATGGGAGATATTGCACCGGGCCCATCTCTGGTCGCAAGAAACCGGATGGCAACCGGGAGAACCTGATGCGTAAACCGGAATGTTTGGAGGAGAAAACGTGAAGAAAGTAAAAGTTCTGCATTATGACGCCTTTTCATCCGTTGTCAATCAAGGAAATCCGGCGGGGGTGGTGCTGGACTGCCAAGGTTTGAACGAAGACGACATGCTCCGCATTGCGGGGAAAGTCGGATTTAATGAAACCGTATTTGTCCTGAAGTCGGACAAAGCGGATTTAAGGCTAAAGTATTTTACGCCCGGACACGAAATGAACTTATGCGGTCATGCGACGGTCGGCGCGTTATATTGCCTTAGAACCCGGGGGTTGCTGGAGGACAAAAACAACTTCCATATCGAAACCAATGTTGGCGTGCTGCCCGTTTTTTTTGAAAATAAGGGTGAACAGATTTTGATTACAATGCAGCAAGACGCTCCCCGCTTTATTCCGTTTGAAGGGGATGTACGGAAATTGGCCGAATCGATCGGCTTGACTAAGGAAGAGCTCGATCTTTCCAAACCGATCGTGTACGGCAGCACGGGAACATGGACGTTGTTGATTCCTATCAAGAAGTTAAGCAAGTTTAAAACCATGCAGCCCCGTAACGAGGATTTTCCTCAGATTTTGGCCGAAAATCCGCGGTCATCCGTACATCCGATTTGTTTTCAAACGTACGACGGGGAGGCCATGATGCATGCGCGGCATTTTTCTTCACCTTTTTCCGGTACGGTGGAGGATCCGGTCACCGGCACAGCTTCCGGCGTGATGGGGGCATATTACCTGAAGTATATCAACGAGCGGCTGCCTTCGCTGGAATTTGCGGTTGAACAAGGCCAGGAAATAGACAGGGACGGCAGAGTTTGGGTGAGAGCGGTGCGCAATGGCGGCAGTATGGATGTTTTTATATCGGGAACGGGAGTGTTTGTAAAAGAAATGGAAGTCGATCTGGAATAAAGGAGACGGAAACGCTATATAACTAGACGCCTTGGCCAGCAGAGACGCAGCTCTCTTGGCCGGGCGTTTTTTATTGGGCGGGAGAAACGAAACATTGGTTTGAGGCGAAGCCTAGCGGACATGGGGGACGTTATTTGTTCCCAAAACAGGGGGGCAAAAGTTTTAACGGACCCAGATGATTTTATTCCCCACTGGCGTTGCATAAACTCAAGCTCTCGCACAAGACAACTTGTTGCCTTGATACATTTCAGTTTTCCCGCAAAGGCTTAGGTGTGCGAATTAAAAATAGGTTTGCAGGAAATCTAACGGTTGTAGCAGCGGCTATTTTCCGGAAAAGGACCTTTTCAAAATTCTAAACATTCCTGTGTAGGTTAAGATTTCGTCTTTGAAAAAAACAGGAGCGCCTCGTATGATAGGGGTGTCGACGGGTCAAAAGCCCTTAAAACCTATCAGGAGGCGCTTACTATGAAGTCTACTCGAATTCAAACCACAAATCAACGGATTGAACGAATTACCATGCAGCATGCGATCATCGGGATTGACATCGCCAAGGATGTTCATGCCGCCCAAGTGACCGATTTTCGGGGGCGTGTCCTGACACCACGCCATCTGTCGTTCGCAAACACGCGGGAAGGCTTTGAGAAGCTTCTGCGCTGGACGTGTGACGTACAGGACAAACACCATCTATCCTCACTCATCGTCGGCATGGAGCCCACAGGCCACTATTGGTTCAATCTCGCGAATTGGTTACGGGAGCAAGGGATCACGGTGGTACTGGTGAACCCGGTAACAGTGCATCGTAATAAGGAAAATCGCGACAATTGCCCGTCCAAGAACGATCCCAAGGATGCATTGAACATTGCCGACGTAGTTAGCCGAGGCTTCTACACGGACTATACGCCAGAGGCGGCTGTTTTCAAACGACTCAAGGCGGTTATGAGTGATCGAGAATTTTGGGTCAAGCAGCAGGTGAGCCTGGGAAATCGCATTATCCGCTGGATCGATCTGAAGTTTCCGGAATTCCGTTCGGTCTTCCCGGATTGGACAGTTTTGCGTTCTCTGGCGTCGCTCCGCGCCTTTCCGTTGCCGTCCGACTTGCAGGGTCTTCGTACGGATGACGTGATCGAAGCTTGGCGTGAGCAAGGGATGAAACGTGCGGGCGGAGTAAGTGGCAAAGCGAAGGCCGCCCGGCTTCTTCTGGTGGCTGCACATAGTATCGGCGATATACAGGCACTTGAAGAAGCGCGGCGTGACCTGCAGCGTTTGCTGGATGCGTATGAATATGCCGTCAAGTCGCTTGAGGAGATCGAGCAGGAAGTCAAGAAGTTACTAGGCTGTATTCCGCTAGCTGGGCAGTTGCGAAGTATTAAAGGCCTTGGAACCATAACGATCGCGGCCCTTCTGGCTTGTGCCGGAGATTTGCGTAACTATGCCCATGGGCGTCAACTGCTGCGCCGGGCCGGTCTGAATCTAGCGGAACGTACTTCGGGCAAGTTCAAAGGACAGATCAAGCTCTCCAAGCGCGGGGACAGCATGCTTCGCAAGTATCTCTACCTGGGCGTGCTGGGCTTGGTTGGCCAACATCCGGACTTTAAGCGATGGCATGAGTACAACCTGAAGAAAGGAATGAAGAAGATGGCTTCAATCACCAAGTTAATCGGCAAACTCGCTCGAATCCTCATTGGCATGGTTCAGAAGGGGGAACCGTATCGCTCCGAGATAGCGGTCCACCGAGTCGCCTAGCCTAAATCTATTGACGTAACCGAGCCTGGCTGATAATCCGTCGTCATACGAAGATTGACTCGTTCGCAGGATTCGAACAAAGAAAGCAACACAGAACCGAGTTTCGCAACCGTAAGGGCAAATGACCCATCTTTTAAACGCAATCGGTCTCCACGCCTTGGACAGGTACAACGAAGGAATGTAAGGGCGAAGACCCGTAGAGACATGGGAGGGTGAACCTCCAGGGGCCGAGTGGAGGGTGCAGGAAACCATTTTTTGGAGAAGTGCAAAGATGCACGACTTCTGTTCCTGCACACCCTTTTGCAAGAAACCACGGCTTTTTGTCCGGAGCTCCCCCATCTCTTCGCTTTTCAAGGTAGCGAAATCCTGCGAATAAGTGAGTATTCGTGAGAAAACTTCTTAAATACGAGGGACGGTTGTGAGCGTTGTTATTTGCCTGATTCTAAGCCAAAATAGCCGGATTTCAGTGAAATAAGCGCCATGGCAACCGTTAGAATTTGAAGTCAACGTTTTTGGAACAAATAGCGCTTGTGGCAACCGTTAGAATATTGGTGTGGCTAGAAAATGTATCTTGTCAGATCAGATTTGACGCAACACTAGTGCTTATACCCTATGAATTCTCCCCCATAGACTTATCCGGAGCCATATAAGGTTTTCCGGGTCCGCTACAGCGAGAAATACCCGGGAAATGAGCGAATAAGCTCTTTCCGGTCCGTTAGGTTTTCGCACTGGTTTAGTACTTGGGAAGTCCGCCTCGAAATATGGAGCCGCCAGGCGGCCGACAGTCATCTAAGCATGGCCCCGGACTACGCACCGTACGCATAGAGAGAAGTTCGCAAGGCCTTACACAGCACAGGCAATTTAGGACGATATATGGTCGTTGTCTCGTATTCCCGCCGCTTCTAACATAAAGGTAACGCAGCAGGATTTGAAAAAAACAGTTGCGCGGAAGAGGTGGGAGCTGTGAAAACGGTAAATGAGCTGGAGCAGTGTTTAAGCGAGCCGTCCGACCGGCTTGTTCGGGACCTGGCCAAACTGGACGGCGATTTCCTGATCCTGGGCGTCGGCGGCAAAATGGGACCGAGCCTGGCGAAGCTGCTCCGGCGGGGGCTGGCGGCGGCCGGTAAAACGGCCAAAATCACGGGGGTGTCCCGGTTCTCGTCGGGGGGCCTGAGGGGCGAACTGGAAGCGGCCGGGATCGCTACGCTGGCGGCCGATCTGCTTGATGAGCAAGCGCTGGCCGGTTTGCCGGAAGCGCAAAACGTCATTTACATGGCCGGCAATAAATTCGGGACGACCGGCCGCGAATATTTCACCTGGGCGATGAATGCGTATTTGCCGGGGCGGGTGGCCGAAAAGTACAAAACCTCGCGGATCGTGGCTTTTTCGTCCGGGAACATTTATCCGCTGACCGACATTAAGCTTGGCGGGGCATCGGAGGATACCGCGCCGTCGCCAGTCGGCGAGTATGCGCAGTCCTGTCTGGGGCGGGAGCGGGTATTCGAATATTTTTCCCGGAAAAACGGGACTCCGCTATTAAACTTCCGTTTAAATTATGCAATCGATATGCGGTACGGCGTGCTGCTCGAGGTTGCCAAGGCGGTCAAGGAAGGCAGGCCCATCGACCTGAACATGGGAATGGTCAACGTGATCTGGCAGGGGGATGCCAACGAAATGGCCATCCGTTCGCTGCTGCTTTGCGTATCGCCTCCGGTCACGCTGAACGTAACCGGCCCGGAAACGGTATCGGTGCGCTGGCTGGCCGAGCGGTTTGGCGATGCTTTTGGCGTGAAGCCGGTTTTCACCGGCGAAGAGCAGCCGACCGCGCTGCTTAGCAACGCCTCGGCCGCCCATGCCCAATTGGGTTATCCGCGGGTATCGCTCCGGCAGATGATCGAATGGACGGCGGGATGGGTGGAAGCCGGAGGAGAGACGCTCAGCAAGCCAACGCATTTTCAGGAACGGGCAGGTGCGTTTTGATGGAGGAAAATTTAAAACCCGAAATTCACCAGCTGCTGCATCGCGGGACCGTGATTCCGGCCCATCCGCTGGCGCTCGATGCCGGCCGCCGGCTTGATGAACGGAGACAACGGGCGTTAACGCGGTATTATATGGCGTCCGGGAGCGGCGGCATCGCCGTAGGCGTCCATACGACGCAGTTCGAAATCCGGGAACCCGGGATCGATCTGTATGAGCCGGTGCTGCGGCTTGCCGCCGAGGAAGTGGAGCGGGCGCGGCTAGACCGCCCGTTCATTAAAGTGGCGGGGATCTGCGGGCCCACCGGGCAAGCGGTGCGCGAAGCAGAAACGGCCGCCGGGCTGGGCTACGACTTGGGTCTGGTCAGTAACGGCGGGCTCATAGACTTGAGCGAAGCGGAGCTGATCCGCCGCTGCGAAAAGGTATCGTCGGTCATTCCGGTGTTTGGTTTTTATTTGCAGCCGGCGGTCGGCGGCAAGCGGCTCAGCTATGCGTTTTGGCGGGAGCTGGCGGAGCTTCCCGGAGTGAAGGCGATCAAGATCGCGCCGTTCAACCGGTACCAGACGCTGGATGTCGTCCGCGCGGTGTGCGAGTCGAGCCGCGGAGACGACATTGCGCTATACACGGGTAACGACGACAACATTGTGGCCGATCTGCTGACGGCGTACCGGTTTCGGAGCACGGACGGACAATGGACGGAGAAAAAAATCGCCGGTGGCCTTCTAGGGCACTGGGCGGTGTGGACGTCGAAGGCGGTGGAGCTATTGGAGGAAATCATCGCGCTGCGCGAGCGGGGGGAAGCCCCTTCCGCCGAATGGCTGAGCCGGGGAGTCGGGATCACCGACGCGAATGCGGCTTTTTTTGACGCGGCGAACGGGTTCCAGGGCTGCATTCCCGGCATTCACGAAGTGCTGCGGCGGCAAGGGCTGCTGGCGGGCAACTGGTGCCTCAATCCGGACGAACAATTGTCGCCGGGACAAATTGAAGAGATTGAACGCGTCTATCGCGCATATCCTGATCTTAACGACGATGAGTTTGTCCTGCGGCATTTGGCCGAATGGCTGAATGAAGCGTAGGCTACCGTTTTCGGACAAAAAGCCTAACTACGAAAAAGGAGGCGGATGAAGCCGGTGTTGCCAAACGATACCGCGGCGGGAAAGAAATCTCTGGAGGCGAGGCGTTTTTACTGGAAGGAGGAGGATCGCGGGTTTATTGCGGACGCTTGCCGCAAGCATTGGCCGGAGGAAGTGCGGGAGGTGATTCACCGTGCCGAACTGGCCTGCCGGAACACGTTTATTTTCACCCATCGCTGGGATATGGAGCGCTGCGAGGAGGAGGTCGTGTTTCCGGGGCGGATCGACTGGAATTACCGTCACCGTGGCGACCTGGAGTGGCTGGTGATGCTGAACCGGGCGAGATATATGGGCGAGCTGGGGCAAGCCTATTGGCTCACCGGGGAAGAGCGGTTTGCGGAAGGCTATATTCGCTTGCTGAAGGATTGGATGACGCAAAACCCGCTGACCGAGGAAGAAGTGCGGGCCAGCGCCGACCGGGCCTATAACGTAAAAGACACCTGGCGCAAGCTGGACAGCGGCATCCGGATCACGCACTGGTTGAAGGGGTACTATTGCGTCCGCGTCTCCAGGCTTTGGGGAAAAGAGGAGGAGGCGTTGTTCAAGGAAGCGGTCCGCCGGCACGGCATGTACCTGAGTCTCGCCTATACGCCGCATGATAGACAGAGCAATTGGGGGTTTTTGGAGACAAACGGTTTGTTTCAGCTGGCGTTGCTGTTCCCCGAGGTTGAAGGTGCGGACGAGCGGCTGAGGGCGGCGATCCGGCGGTTTGAAGAGATGTGCCCGCTGCAGGTGTTCGAAGACGGGCTGCATAACGAGCAGTGCAGCATGTACCACCACGAGGTGCTGCACTGTCTGTTCGAGTCGGTGTGGCTCGGGGAGTTGAACGGTGTGCCGCTGCCGCCCGTCCTGAAGGACACCTTGAACCGGATGTACACCGCTTCGCTGGCGCTCGTGCAGCCGAACGGGCGTCAGCCGGCCTTAAGCGACAGCGACGCGACGGACATCCGCGATGTGCTGGCGCGAGGCGCGGTTTTGTTTGGGCGCGGCGATTTGAAGTCGCAAGGGTACGAAACTCTCGATTATGAAGGAATTTGGTTTTTCGGCCCCAAAGGCTTCGCCGGTTACGAGCGGCTTCCGGCCCGGGAGCCGGAATTTGCCTCAATAGGGCTGGAGCAAAGCGGCTATGTCTTTATGCGCAGCGATTGGCGCCGCTCGGCCCGCTATTTGACGTTCGACGCCGGGCATATGGACGTGATCCGGGCGCACGGACACGACGACCTGCTGCATATCAATTTGTTCGCCTACGGCCGGGAGTTCCTGACCGATCCCGGGCGCTGCACGTACATGGAAAATGCGTACCGCCAATATTTCAAGGAGTCGCTTCAGCACAATACGTTATCCGTCGACGGCAGGACCGTTTCAACCTACGTGGACTCCTGGAAATGGCGGGACCCGGCCCGCCCGCTTGATGCCTGGTGGCGGCTCACGCCGGAATACGATTATGCGCAGGCCGGTCATGACGGGTACTGGCGTTTGCCGCATCCGGTGCAGGTGCTGCGGCAAATTTTGTTCGTCAAACCGGATTACTGGATCGTGGTCGATACTTGCCGGGCGCATGGCGAGACGGTGCATGACTATAGGCTCCCGTTTCATTTTGCCGAGGGGCTGGAGGTGAGCTTTGAGGAGGACGGCCTTGCCAAAGCCTGCTCCCCGAACGGAAGCGGACCTTTGCTGCGCTTGATCCCGCTGGGGCAAGTGAAGATGGAGACGGAGCCGTGCTGGATTTCCCGGAATTACAACGAGAAAACCTTCTCGAGCAGGCTCGTATTCCGGCAAAAGGGGAGCGGCTTCACCAAATTCGTGACGGTGCTGTATCCGGCCAGGACCGCTGAAGAAGCCGCGCCCTCGGTGCGGGAGCTGGAAGTGCTGGACAGCTACGGCAACAAAGTTGCACCGCATCTGGCTACGGCTTTGTCGGTGGCGCGCGAAGGCGAAGACGGTGGGGAAGATGCGGTTTTGTTCTCCCATCAGGGGCCGCGCGGCTACCGGTTTGCCGGTGTCCATCTGAGCGGCGACGTGCTGCTGGTGCGGAAAACCGCCACGCCCGGCGATGCGTCCCGGACCTACATCGTGAAGGTTTGACGGGCCGGTATGCTAGCGTATTTCTGCGGTTCTGATAGGACGCTCCTCCTACTCCTTTTTGCGATGAAATTTTTTAGGTCGTTTTAAGGACGTTCACCTTTAGTAAGAGCGCAAGTACTTTGAAAATAAGGAAACCACACTCGCCAAGGATACTATAGAAAAAATAACAAGGGGTGGAAATTCGACCTGGGGGGATGCACATGGAACGGCTGATCATCAAACGGCTGATGGGTAAACGGGCGGGCCTTTTATTAACTTTTTCATTGATATTCGCACTGTTCATATCAGCCTGTTCGGGCGGCGGCGGAAGCGGGGCGGCCACGGGAAATAGCGGCGGACCGGGCGGGCAGGCCGGGCAGCAAAACCAGGGGCAGAAGGGGGCAGGCGGGGCTGCGGAAACGGTGGAGCTTCGGCTCGGGTATTATTCTTCCGCGCAGACGGACGCCAAAATGCAGGAGCTGATCGGCAAATTCCAGGAAAAGCATCCGAACATTAAGATCAAAACGGAATCTTCGCCGTACAATCAATTTTTCCAAAAGCTCGATACCCAGATCGCCGCCGAAAGCGCCCCCGATGTCTGGCTGTCCGACGGCGTGTTCGTGCCGAAATACGCGGAGCGCGGTGTGCTCAAGGATCTGACCGACCTGATCGATCGGGACCTGGGCAAGGACGACTATTACGGCCTCGACTTCAACAAAGACGTAAACGGCAAATACTGGGGCGTCCCGCAAGGCATCCAGATCGCGGTGCTGTACTATAACAAAGACATGTTCGATGAGGCCGGCGTCGCCTACCCGACCGGGGATTGGACCTGGGATGATCTCAAGGCGGCCGCCGAAAAGCTAACGAAGGATTCCGCCGGAGCTTATGCGACCGATGCCGCTTTCGACAAAAACAAAATCAGCCAGTACGGCCTGACGTTTTTCAGCATTACCGAAGGCTGGATGACCGTGCTGAAATCGTACGGGGGCGGCGTGCTCGACGAAACGTTAACGAAGTCCATTATCAATACGCCGGAAAACAAGCGGGCGATGGAATGGATCGTCGACGGCATGCAGCGCGAATGGTTCACGGCGCCTTCGGATTTAAAAAGCTTCCAGAGCAACATGGCTCCGTTCCCGAGCAAAGCGGCGGCGATGCGGATCGGCATTTACGCCCGTACGATCGACGCCAACAACGCGGGGTTGAACTACGATGTGACCCTGCTGCCGAAGGGGCCGGATGGCAAACGCTTTGCTCCGGTCATCGCCAACTCGTGGGTGATCAACAAGAAAGCGGAAGGCGCCAAAGGGGACGCGGCCTGGGAATGGGTGAAATATTGGGCGACGGAAGACGAGGTGCAAAACGAATGGGCGTCGCTCGGCGAAGCGGTTCCGGTGAAAAAATCGGCGGCCAACTCCGAGCGCTTTTTAAGCGGCAAACCCGACAACAAGCAGGCGTTCCTGGACAGCTTCGAATTCGCCGGGACGCTGGACGTCAACGCGGTCTGGAGCGAATGGGTCGGAAAGTTCGGCGACAGCGTCAACCGGGCGTTTGAAGGCGAGATCGGCGTCGACGAGGCGCTGAGCCAGGCGGATAAGGACGTGCAGCAGGTGCTGGACGAATTTTATAAGAACTAGACGGAAAGCGCGTGATAAGCATGTTGAAAAAAACGGAAACCGTGCGGACCGAAGGCGGGCAGAAGTCCGCCCGCGTCCGCCAAAAACGGCTTAACAACGATGGCCAATGGGGACTCCTGATGGTGACCCCTTATCTCGTGCATTTTATCGTGTTTGTGCTGGGCTCGCTGCTGGCGTCTCTCTATTTCAGCTTTTCCAAGTACGATATTTTGAACCCGCCGCAGTGGACGGGGCTGGACAATTACCGGAAGCTGCTAAGTGAGCCGGTGTTTTGGAAAGCGCTGGGGAACACCGTTTATTTTACGGTTTTGTTCGTGCCGCTGCAGACGGTGCTGGCATTGATTTTGGCCGTGGCGCTGAACCAGAAGCTCAAAGGGTTGAAGTTTTTTCGGCTGGCGCATTTTTTGCCGGTGATCTCCTCCTGGACGGTCATCATGTACGTGTCCGACGCAGTGTTCAATCCGCGGTTCGGCTTTGCCAACGCACTGCTGCAAACCATCGGCCTGACGCCGCAAAAATGGCTGCAGGATGAGCATCTCGTCATTCCGCTGCTCGTGCTGATCGCGGTGTGGAAGGGGATCGGCTACATTATGGTCATTTACCTGGCAGGCCTGCAGAACGTCCCTTCCGATGTATATGAAGCCGCGGAAATCGACGGCGCGGGCACGCTGCAAAAGTTCCGCCGGATCACGGTGCCGCTGATCTCGGGCACGACGTTTCTGGTGCTGATCATGAGCACGATTTCGACGTTTCAGGCGTTCGAGCAAATTTACGTCATGACCGGCGGAGCGCTGGACGCTTCGTCCGCGGGCGGTCCGAACAAGGCCAGCCTGGTGCTGATGATCTACCTGTATCAGGAAGGTTTCTCGTTCCTGCGCATGGGCTACGCCTCGGCGATCGCCTGGGTGCTGTTCGTGATCCTGTTTTTGCTGACGGTCGTACAAATGTCGCTGCAGAAAAAGTGGGTGCATTACGAATGAGAAAAGACGCCGAAGCGGGAAAGAAGGGGGGGCCGGCGCATGAAATGGAACCGTTGGCGGGGCGCCGTGGGATATGCGGTGATGATATTAAGCTCGCTGGTGATGCTCACGCCTTTTTTGACCACGCTGTTTAATTCCTTGAAAAGTTATGCCCAATATACAAAGGTGCCCCCGGAATGGATTCCTTCGCCCGTGCAGTGGAGCAACTATGCCGAAGTATGGAAAATGGGACCGTTCGGACAGTATACGCTAAACAGCGTCATCATCACGGTATTGTCGGTCGTTGGCGCGCTGATTTCCTGCTCTATGGTGGCGTTCGCTTTTGCCAGACTGAAATTTCCTTTGAAAAACACGCTGTTCCTCGTCGTACTCGGGACAATGATGATTCCGCCGGTCGTGCTCATTATTCCGCAGTTTGTCATCTTCAAATCGCTGCATATGCTGGATACGCTGACCCCGCTGTGGATTATCGAATGGCTGGCCCAGCCGTTCGGGATCTTCCTGATGCGCCAGGCTTTCCTCGGCATCCCGCGCGATTACGAGGAGTCCGCCCGGCTCGACGGCTGCAACCCGTTCCAGATTTACCTGCGCATCTTTATGCCGATGTGCAAACCGACCTTTGCGACGCTGGCGGTGTTCACGTTTATGACGAAGTGGAACGAAATTTTGTCCCCGGCGATCTTCCTCACCTCCAAAGAAAACTTCACCCTGCCGATCGGCATTTTGTCCATGGCCGGCCAATGGTCGGGAAACGAGCAGTACATGGTCGCCGCCGCGCTGATGAGCCTGATCCCGATCCTGCTCGTGTTTTTGTTCGCGGAGAAATATTTTGTGCAGGGCAGCAACTCCGCGGGGATTAAGTAGGCCGGTGGAGTTGTGCCGGGGCAGCAATTCTGCCGGGATCAAATAGGCCGGGAGAATTCCGCCAGGGCAGCTGCTCCGCTGGGATAAGCAGGGCAGAGGAAGTAGTCCAGGGGAGCAACTCCGCAGAGAATAAGTAGGGCCGGCGGAGTGGCGCCGGGGCAGTAATTCTGCCAGGACAGCAGCTTCGCCGGTATTAAGTAACGTGAGCGCGATTCAAGCCAAATATAACGGAAAAAAATGTCGCTATTTTGGCGATGTTCCCCATTTTGAGAGTAATAGAGGCAATTTTTGCCGCTATTTGCTTTGAATTGCAAGGAAATGACCACTTTTGCACCGTTCGTTGGAATATAAGGACATAAAATGTCGCTAAGGGCGTAAACATGCTGCGATTTGGAAAATAGGGCCATAAATTGCCGCTATTTTTTTGGGGCTCATTCGTTGAACTACAGTACGGGTGGCTAATGGACTCAAACGACCTTATTAGCCCGAAAAAACGGCGTTTCAACTTCTAGCAACGGACCGGAGTGCTCTTATTTGCCCAAAATGGGTGGGAAAAGTGCGTTTAAATGTCAAATAAGCATTAGCGTTGCATTAAATCTGACAAGATATATTTTCTAGCCCATACCAATATTCTAACGGTTGCCACAAGCGCTATTTGCTCCAAAAACGTTGATTTCAAATTGTAACGGTTGCCATGGCGCTTATTTCGCTTAAATCCGGCTATTTTAGCTTATACAGGCAATTAACGACGCTTACAACCGTTAGAATTTGGAAAAAGCCTTTTCTCGTAAAATAGCAACCGCTACAACCGTTAGATTTCCGGGGAGCTTTTTTTGGGAAATCTTTAGCAAAAGTTAATGCAACGCTAGTGGCAAATAAGGTCTCTAGTGTCCTCCGGTGTCCTCTGGTGTTCGTTACATCCGGAAAACTCGTGGTTTCGGCGAAATAGCGGCGCTGGAGTCCGTTAGAATAGGCCGCAAAGCTTCAAAGACGGGTCGAGTTGAGAAATGAGCCGCACCGGAGCGGTACTGTGAAATGTAGCATGAACCATACCACATGAACTGTGCGTGAACTATAGAATGAACTCTGCGTGAACTATACAATGAACTCTGCATGAACTATACCATGGACCGAGTCGGGAACCGCAACGTAACCATATATATTTTGGCCGGGGAGGGAACAGGATGGCCTACCGGGTGGCCCTGATCGGGGCGGGCATCATATCGGAAAATCATTTGGATGCGATCGTGCAGTTGGGTCCGGAGCGGCTAACTGCCGTGGCCGTGGCGGACATCGATGAGGCGAAAGGCCGTGCGGCTGCGGAAAAATACGGCCTCGCCTTCTACGCCGGCTACCGGGAGATGATCCGCGAACAGCGGCCGGATATCGTGATCATTGCGCTGCCGCATTATCTGCATGAAGAATGCGCCGTTTTCTGCGCTGCGCACGGCTGCCATCTGTTGCTGGAGAAGCCGATGGCCTTGAGCGTGGCCCAGTGCAACGCGATCTTGGCCGCCGCAAGCGCGGCCGGGGTTAAGTTGATGGTCGGCCACACCCAGCATTACTTGCCGTCTAACTTGCGGGCCAAAGCCCTTATCCGCAGCGGGCGGCTAGGAAAGTTGGTGGCGATCCACGATACGCGGCACCTGCCTTATTTTGGCGGCGGCCGGCCCTGCTGGTTTTTCGAGAAGGCTAAGGCCGGAGGCGGAATCATGATGAATATTGGCGCCCATTCGATCGACAAAATTCAGTGGCTTAGCGGCAGCCGCATCCGCAAGGTAAAAGCCAACCTCAGTTATGAAGGCAGGTTCGGTGATGTGGAAGGAAGCGGCGTGGTTTTTGCGGAGACGGCAAGCGGCCTGGGGGCGGTCATCGTCCAGTCCGGGTACGAAGGCGTGGCCAAAGACGAAACCGAGCTAATCTTCACCGGCGGAATGGCGAAGTTAATTTCCGCCAGAGGGCTGTGGATCAGCCGGAACGGACAGTATGAGCCGGTTGCGGGCAGCAATCGCGGCGATTCCGCAGACCCGTTTTGCCTCCAGCTTCAGGATTTGCTGCAGGCCATCGAGCGCGATGCGGAGCCGGACTGCTCCGGCGCTTACGCCCGGTCCGTTATCGCTGCGCTCGAAGCGGTGTACCGTTCGCATGAAACGGGGGTGGAACAAATTGTGGGAAGCCCGTAAGCCGCATGAAGATCACCAGCGCTATTTAATCGATGCGCCGCCGGATACACTGGGGGCATCGGACACGCAGGATGCAGCGTGTGCACCGGACACGCAGGAGGCGCGGTGTGCACCGAACACGTTGGATATAGCGTGTGCACCGAACACGCAAGATACGCCGGGCGCATCGGACACGTTAGATACACCGGACGTACCAATCACGTTGAGTATGCTGGATGTCCCGTCCCCCCAAATTTCCCTTGAGCCCGGCGGCAGCAACATGAAGTTCAGCCTCTGCTCGACGGGGCTGAAATCGCTGACGCTGGAGGAGGTGCTCGCCGCGTGCGAGCAGCTGGGGCTGCAAGGCACCGAGCTGTGGATCGGCCATCTCGAAGACTTCGCGCACCGAGGCGGCACATCCGCCGATCTCCGCCGGCTCCTTGCCAGGCATCGGTTAGCCGTTCCGGCGATCAGCGAGTACACGTATTTTTCCCGGAGCGACAGCGAATCCGAACGGGAAGTAACCCGCATCAGCCAAGCGGCGGAGTGGGCCGCGGCGATCGGTTGCCCGCGAATCCGTACGTTCGCGGGGCACCTGGCTTCGCGGGAGGCGAGCGGCGAGCAGTGGAGCCGGGCCTTTATCGGCTTGGATAAAGCGCTAAACGCTTGCCGCGGGCAGGGAGTTAAGCTGGCGGTGGAAATCCACAACGGTACGTTCGCTGATACGGCGGACTCCCTTGCGGCGCTGCTTGGGCAAGAGGGGCAACCCAGGCAAATAAGACAACCCAAGCAACCCAAGCAACCCAAGCAACCCAACCAACTCAACCAACTCAAGCACCCCAAGCACCTCAGGCCACCCGGGGAGCTTGAGCTGATTTACGACGGCTTTAATCTGTTTGTCGACCGGCTTGATCCGCTGCCGGTGTTGAAGCGGTTTTACGGCTCCATCACGCATGTACACTTTAAGGACTACCGCTGGAACCGCGACAACTGGGCGTTAAGCAAGCCGGTTCCCGTGCTGCAGGGCGATGCGGACCACCGCTCCATTTTGAAGGAACTGCGGGCTCAAGGTTACGGCGGGTTTACTTCTTTTGAATATTTCGGGGAGGATGTTCTGGAGCTAACGCGGCAGTCGTACGCCGAAGTTAGGGACTACTTGTCCCGCACGACTGTCTGAACCGAAAAGGTCCATACAAGCAGCCAAAGCGGAGGTGACGGCCGTCATGAACATGAAGGTGGCGGTGATTGGCCCGCACGATCTGGTGGAAACGGTGCTTCAGGCGGGCGAAGTTTTTCCTGAGTTGTCCATGTTTCCCGCGCCTTATCCGCATGAGCAGGATACGCTGAACGTCGTCGCCGGCGTGCGGGAACGGGCGGATATTTTGCTGTTTACCGGTCCGATCCCTTACCAGTTGGCGCTCGATAGCGATCCCGGGCTGCCGATGGTGCATGTGCATTATTCCGGAACCGCGCTGTACAAGGTGCTGTTTGATTTTTTCCGGCGTCGGCCGGCGGCCTTTGACGAGGAGGTCCGCATCAGCGTCGATGTGCTTCAAACGCAAGAGCTGGCCGAACAGCTCGACGAGCTGGGCCTAACGCGCCGGCAAATCCACGTGAAATCCTACGCTTCCGGAATCCGTCATGACGACCTGGTCGCTTTTCATTACGATTTATGGAAAAAAGGCTGCGTGACCGCCACCGTCACCTGTGTGACCTCGGTTTACCAGCAGCTGTCCGAGTTGGGCGTTCCCGCTTTCCGCGTCATCCCCACCCGCTCGTCGATCCGCGACTACCTCAGCCGGGCGCTGCTCGAAGGGAAAAGCCTGCGGCTTAGCCGCACGCAAATCGCCATCGGCATTTTAAGCATCGACCATTATGAGCAGGTGCTTAAGGAGGCGGTCTCCGAATACGATATCCAGCGCAAAAAAATCGTGCTCCAGCAAATTTTGGTCGATTTCGGTGAGGCGACGCAGTCGCTGATCAAATGGAACGATTCGGGAGAAGCCTCTTTTATTACGACGCACGGCATCATCGAGCAGGTGACCCGGAAATTTCAGGAGGCCCCGCTGCTGCTGGAGGTGATGGAACGGCTGCAGTGGAACGCCAGCATCGGCATCGGGCTCGGCCGGACGGCCAACGAAGCGGAAGGAAAAGCGCGGGAAGCGCTGCAGAAAGCGAAGGCGGGGGGCGGGGGCAACTGCTTTTTGATGATGCAGGACGGTCTCGTTTACGGGCCGCTGGGATCGGAGCTGACTTTAAAATATTCGGCGCGCAGCGAAGACCCGGAGCTGATCTCCCTGGCGAAAAAAGCGGGGCTTAGCGTCGGCACGATCAACAAGCTGATTTCGCTCTGCCGCCGGCTGGGCACTTCGACCCTGACCGCCGCGCAGCTGGCGGAGGGCTTCGGCATTACGCTGCGCAGCGCGCGGCGGATTATGGCCGCGCTCGAAAAGTACGGCATCGCCTCGATCGTAGGCGAGGAACAGCCGGTGGGGCGCGGCCGACCAAGGCAAATTTATACGCTCAACCTGGAAAATCTCCGTTCGGAGTAAACCGCCGAATTGGTTGCAAATGTTAAAAATTTGCCGGAACAAGGATACGGCCGGCCATTTCTGAATACACATCTTCAAGAACCTAATAACAGAGGGGATGAGGATGATTAACCGCCTTATTTTGCCGGCCGGTCCGCCGCGGATTTCACGGGAGGACGCGGTGCGGATACGCCGCGATTACGAACGGTTCAGCGAAACGGGGCTGCCGGAGCGGCTCGAACGCTATTTGCTCGAGCAATACGGACTGGATGTATCTTCACATTATGGACCGCGCCCGATCAAAAATCCTTTCGGCAAAGCCTCGGGCCAATTGTCGCTCAGCGCCTACCAGGTCCAAGCCGATGCGGAAGCGGGACTCGGCTTCGTTGTGCTCAAAACGGTCATCGCGGAGGACGAGCAGGGCGAACGCTCGATGAAGGAATGGGCCGTCAAGGAAACGCGGATGGAAGTGGGCCGGATCGTCGGCAAAGAAACGGGAGAGCCGGGCTGGAACGTAACCTGGCAGGGCCGGGGCTGGCACGGCAGTTTTGACGAGTATTTGAGTTTCGTTCGGGAAGCGCTGCAGCTCGGGCGGGAACGGGGAACCGTGGTCGTGCCGTCCTGTAAATACCATCTGCCTGCCATTGGCGAGGATTTTCGGCTGGACGAATACCGTTATACAACGCGGCGCTTGGCGCAAGTCTGGAAGGAGGCCGGCGAAGCCGGTCCGCTTCAGCTGGAGAAAGATTTCAGCCCGACCCTGGCCGGTTCGGACCGGGCCGCCCAGCGCCCGGCGATTATACGCTGGCTCAGGGAGGTGCCGACAGCGATCCGGTCGGCGCTGCCGGACGGGGATATCCGGCTGGGCATCAAGCTGATGAACACGCTGTTCGATGACGAGTTCCAATTGCGGACGGTAAGGACACTGGTGGAAGAAGGGGCTGCCGGGGCGGATTATATCGTTTACGCGAACCGGCTGTACGACTCCGGCCGGCCGGCTGCCGGCGGCGGCAAAGCCGGGGCGGCCTATGGCGGACCGGACCTCAGCGCGCGCAATCTGCGGATTTTGTCCGGGCTGCGCCGGCTGGAGCTGCAAGGCGAGCTGCCGTTCCCCGTGCCCGTCCTGTCGGGAACGGGCGACGTGCACTCCGGCAAAATGGCGCTGGAATATGCGCTGCGCGGCGTTGCGAGCCTGCAGATGCATACGTTGTTTCAATTGCCGGGCGACGCTTACAGCATGAAGCGGGGCTCCAAAACGCAGCGCGCGCTGCATGAATTATTTTTCCATCCCGATGTAGGATTGGTTGCTTGGATGCTTCATTTGCGCGAAACGGGCGAAATCGCCGGCCGCGGCGGGACAGCTTCATTCCTTGAGGTGACGAATTGGTATCGGGACCGGGGACGCGCTTTTTTTCTGGAGTAGAAAAAGAAAAGGAAGGTTGTACGAATGAATAACACGGATGCCGTGAAAAACGCATGTACTTGGGGGTTGATCCCCGCCGTGCCCGTGCCCCGCTATTATACGGGACAAATCCACGCGAAAGCGCAGGAAGCCTACGCGCAGTATCTTTCGGAACAGCCGATCGCCGGCGCCGCCGTTTGGGCGCATACGGGCAGAGGGCTGCATTTGGATCGGCATGAGCGCAAGCAGGTGCTGGAGGTTTGGAAATCCGCGCTGGGCGAACAAAAACTGCTGATCGCCGGGGTGGGGGCGATTCCCGACAACCGGCTGCTGGGGAGCATGAAAATCCGCCAGTGGGAACGGGACAGCCTGGGCATGGCCGCCGATGCGATTCATTGGGGGGCCGACGCCCTGCTCGTGTTCCCGCCGGCGATTTTCAAGGGGCTGCCCCCCGGGGAACGGGATGAGGCGATCGTGAGCTATCATTGCAAGCTGTCCCGGTTCGGCTGCCCTTTGGTGCTTTTTTATTTGTATGATGAGGCCGGGGGCGTGTCGTATTCCGCAGAAGTGCTGCGGGAACTGCTCGCGCTGCCCCGGACGCTCGGCATCAAAGTGGCCACGCTCGACAGCGTCATGACGCTGCAGGATGTGTCCACCCTGATTTCGTCCGAGTTCCCGGAGAAGCTGCTCATCACCGGGGAGGACCGGATGTTCGGTTACTCGCTGATGCGCGGGGCCCGCAGCGCCCTGGTCGGATTGGGCGCCGCGTTCCCGGGCATCCAGCGCGATCTGATGCGGGCGTTCGCAGAGGGTAATTTCGAAACCTTTCTGGCGCTATCCTCGCGGGTTGACGCCTATGCCGAACGTACGTTTATCCAGCCGATGGACAAATACATTTTGCGGATGCTGTGGTGCCTGGCGTTGTCCGGCGTCATTCCGGAGGAAGCCGCCCATGATATCGCCGGATATGAAATGACCCGCGTGGAAATCGAAGCGCTCCGGCAGGTTATTGCGGATCAGGCGTTGTACTGAAGGCCGCCTTGGACCACGAGGCGGTCGCGTTTCGCCGCTCATCGTAGGCGGACGCCCAATAATAGCCGGGGGCCACGATCCGCTGCGGCCAGAAACCGGCTTCGCCGGAAGGGAAGGTCAACGCCTCGGAGCTTCCGGTGGCCAAACCGTCCGCGTCGGCCCGCATTTCGATGTATCGGCCTCCGCTTTGCGTAAACCGGCCGTATACGGCGGCGGTCACGCCAGCGCCGGTTTCCAGGTCGACGATGTGCAGCGACACCTCGGCGCGCGTCCCGTTAAAGACCACATCCATATCGCCGATGATCATCGGTCGCAAATACGTGGATGCCGTCGCGCTTGAGGTTGCGGAGGTGGCGGGACCGACATTTCCGCTGATATCCATGGCCGCAACTTTGTAGTAATAGGTCGTATCCGGCAGCAGGCCCGAATCCTTGTAGGTCAAATTCCGCGAGCTTCCGGCGAGACTGCTTTCATTCGCGGTAAAATCCGGCTCCGTGCTGCGGTATATCAAATAATGCTCAATGTCGGAGTCGTCCGTGGCCCGGCCGAAGCTTAGGCTGATGCTTTGATAATCGAAGGCCGACGCTATCGGCTGGCCGCTTACAGCGGACGGGGGCGAGGTATCCTCCGGCTTGACGCGCCACAAACGGCCGTCCGGTCCCCAGACGGAAGGCAGCCAGCGGATGGAATCGTAGTGGTGCATGGCGATCCCCGCAAACGCGGGATTGCCGTTGAACGCATCGTACACTTTGTCGAGCTCCGCTTCCATGTAAGTCCGTCCCTCTTCGCGGAAGGTGATCGTTTCAGGATCGCCGCTGTTTGCGATATCGAGCGTTTCCACGCCGACCACGACGGAGTTCGGCTTGCCGATCGCGTTGGCGTAGGCCAGTTCGCCTTGCGCCTGGGCGATGATGCCGGCGCTGCCGTCCGCGGTATCGCGGTAATCCATGATCGAAATATAGTCGCTGATGTCCTGGACATGCTCGGACAGCCATTTCGTTTCGCCGTTCCACGTAATATCGCTGGAGCTGGCGCTGCTGTCGAACCAGCGCGGGATGGCCGGCCCGAAAGGCAAGTCGATGCCGGCGGCGTCCCGGCGGCCGATCATTTTTTGCAGGAGATCCAGGTATTGCCGCTGAACGGAGGGCTTTTCGGCTCCGAATTCGGGCAGGATATAAGGTTCAATGTCCACGTTGACGCCGTCAAAGCGTTCGTCCGGCGCGGAGGAGATGTTGTAGTTGATCACTTTTTCCATCTCGCGGATCGCATGCTCGTGATATGGTGTAAGCGCTCCCAAATATGGGGGAGTCGTACCGCCGGCGATACAGGCATGAACCTGGTACCCGTTGTCGTGCGCCCACCGCACGAAATCGCGGACTTTTTCCGGATATTCCTCCAGGATGTCTACCCCGCCATAGGGGAACACGCCGACATAAAAAGTGGTGATCGGATCCGAATCGAAGGTGGAGGTGTCGTCGGCAAACGCTTTTAGCGCGGTCCGCGAACCCGGGTTGAGGAACAGGTTGTAGGCCGCTTTTTCCCAAATCCACATGGCCCGATCCTGTTTTGCAAGCGTAATATCCTCGTGGGTTCCGCTGCCGGTGGAAGCATAGACGGTTAAGCTGCGGCCGATGTTCCCCCGCGAATCGACGGCCCTGGCCTCAATGCTGGAGGTTTTGTTGCCGAGTCCTTTTGTGTTCCAGTTGTACTTGTATACTTTTCCGGATTTCCCCGCCCGTTTCCACGCTCCCCCGTTAATTCTCACCTCCACTTTCGTCAACGGGTTTGGGGAGGCAACGGAGACTTGAACCGTCGTGCCGGAACCTTTGACCTTCTCCCCGTCGCGCGGGCTGATGATGGTCACGACCGGCTTCACCGCTTCCGGATTGTTTACGGTGATGACGGCAGGGGCGCTGGTCACGCCATAACGGGTAGTGCTGTTCGTTCCTTTGGCGACCAAAGTGATCTCTCCGTCATACCGGCTTGTGTCCAGTTCGGCAGACCATATGCCCGATTCCGCGCCACTTTCCCCTTCCATCCGGGTATCGAGCTGCTCGGTGCCGCCTACGATCAGTTTGATGTCGTAAGCTTCGCTATAACGGCCGGATACGGTGATCGTCCCGACGTCCACATCCTCGCCGTCCGCAGGCGTGTCGATGGTCAAGGAGGACTCGGCCGATGCGGCGGGAAGCGAAGCCAGGGGCCATAGGGGAAGCAATGCCGCGGCCAGTAGCGCGATGCAGAGCCTAAACAACCAACAGGAAGCGCCGCCTTTCCGCTTCAAACGATGAGCTAACATCTTCATCTCCCTCACTTTCACGCGGATGAGCACCCGCCGATTTTTTCTCATTGTAGCGGCAATATTTGCAAAGGAAAATATCCGTATATCGTCCTTTAAAGCGGGCTTGTCTTGGGTGTTGGTGGGGGATGCGGGGATGCCGGTATGCGGGGATGCGGTTTGGCTGATTGGAAAAATCCAATAGATTAGCCTTAGAAACTGCTGAATCGGCTGTCTGATTGGAAATATCCAATAGATTTGCTCGGTCAGGCTCTTTTTTTCAATGTTGGGGTAAATCTATTGGAAAAATCCAATCAACCCTGCTATTTGGAGGTAGGCTCCAAATTCTATTGGATATTTCCAACGTGAATTGAGCAGCGATTCGTTTTATGGCAGAGCATGCCTATAAAGCATGCTATACTGGGATTATCCGGCGAATAAAGGAGCTATATATGATGCTCAAAGAGACACTTCAACACTTTCTGCAACAACATTATCCAGGCGCCTATCAAGTAAATACGGAACAAGTTGATTTTTCGGCGGCCGAGCGGGAGCTGGGGTTTACGCTTCATCCGGAACTGCAAGAATATTACGGGAGTTTTTATTTTGTGGAGCTGGAAGGGGTTATCGATGAGTCCCAGGTACCGCCCACGGATCAATGGGAAAACTGGTTTGAATTCAATAAAGAATTTAAGCTCCATATCGCGCTTCAAGGATTGGACCCAAGCCAGACAATGAGTGAACAGCTCATGTATAACTACACCGCATGGACCGGCGGAAATGACTTTGGGCAGCGGATCTGGATCGGTTCCATTTATGCGAATATCGGCGAAATTTTGCTCGTTTTCAACAATCAAACGGGGGCGGTTGAATGGATTGACACGGAATACGGAAACTTTGGCGATTTGCAGCAAGATCCGAATGGCATGCTAACCCATTCCATCACCGAATTGATACAAGCGTTAAAAGCCATAAAGCTGTAGATCTGGATACCGGCGAAAGCAGATGCCGAGAACCGTTTGATCCGTTTCGGAATCGTATTTCCCAGGAGCAGGTATCTATGTTAAGATATATGCAAATTCTGGAAGGAAAAGAAGGAGGAACATCCCATGGACGTGAATCAAATCTATCTGGAAAGCGTAGAGAAGCAATTTCTTTACTATAAAACGCTGGGAGAAAAGGCGATGGCTCAATTGGAACCGGACCAATGGTTCGCCGCTTTTAACGAGGATTCCAACAGCATTGCCACGATCGTAAAGCACCTGTGGGGAAACATGCTTTCGCGCTGGACCGATTTTCTTACGTCCGACGGGGAGAAACCTTGGCGCAACCGCGATGCCGAGTTTGAAAATGATATCCGTAGCCAAGAGGAACTGCTGCAAAAATGGAACGAAGGCTGGGATTGCTTGCTCAGCGCCATTCGTTCCGTCCGGCCGGATCAATTGACGAAAATTGTTTATATCCGCAATGAAGGCCACACCGTTATGGAGGCGATCAACAGGCAGCTGGCGCACTACCCTTACCATGTCGGGCAGATCATATATGCCGCCAAGATTCTGAAGAAATCGGACTGGGACAGCTTGTCCATCCCAAGAAACCGCTCCAATCAATATAATAAGACAAAATTTTCGCAAGACAAGGCCGTCAAAAACTTTACCGACGATGAACTGAAACGCTTGAAGTAAGGGAGGAAGCCACACTCATGGGCATTGATTTCAATCAATTTCGCCAAATCGCGCAAACCATTGTCACAATCCCCCCGCATTACCGGCTGGAGATGGAGGACAGCATCCCTCAGGAGGAAGAGCGGGAACGGTGTTTTATTTGGGAGGATCCCGGCGATGAGGAGCAGCAAATTGAAGTCTCCCTGGATATCGCCACGGGAGTTCTTACCCGGTTAAGCATAAACGGGCCGGAGGGGGATAACGGGGCGGAAACCGCAAGCCTTTTGGCGGATGAAGATAAGCTTAAGCTGGCGAAAAAGGCTGCGGATGCCTTTGTAGCCGAATATCATCCCGAGCCTGGCAAACTGACCTTCTGCGAAACGATGAAAAGACGAATTCCGTATACGTTCGCCTATCGCCAGGAAGCTTTGGGCTTGCCGCTCCCGGAAACGGGGTGCGAGCTGACGGTGGATCACCGCTTCAACGTCACCCGTTATCGGCTGGAAGGACGGTTGGACAAGACGATTCCTATACCGGGCCGGCCGGAGGCGATCGCGCCTGAAGCGCAAGTTTTAGAGGACCACAAGCAACGTCTGCGGATGAAACCCATTATTTTAAACCTGCATCCTTCCATCTATGAAATGAAAGGCAGCGAATCCGAATACCGCCTTGTTTATGAGCCGGAGCCGGACCACATCCTGATCGACGCGGCCACCGGCCGCGACCTGTTCGGACCTGATCATTATGTTTTGCCGCCGAGCCGTCCGCTATCTTCGAGTGAGGACATAACGAAAGAGGCGCCTCTTTCGGAAGAGTCCTGGGAGCAGCGGCTGGGTATCGATATGAACCGGTATGTCCTGGAAAAATGTTCGGACGATGAGGAAAGAATCACACGGATCTATCAACTTAAGACGCAAGAGGAAGAGGAGGTTGAACGGGATCCCCTGTCGGCGGAAGGTTATATGGAGCGAAAATGGGGGGACAAGCTGCGCTTATTCCGCAAAACTTCGATTATGGTGCAGGTGGAAAAATCGACGGGACGGCTGGTTGGTTATCACCATACGGGCTGTGGCGAGGAAGGAAGTCCCGTGTTCAGCCGAGCCGAGTGCTGGGAAGTGGCGGAACGGTTTTTGCGGATGGTTTTCCCGGATTATACGAAGTATCTCCAACTGCAAATGGATGCCGAGGACGAGAGGGAAGAGGAGCGGTCCAGGGAATTTTTTTACCTGCCGGTTTATATCGGCGGCATCGCCCTTCATCTCGAACGGGTAACGATCAGCGTGTGCACTTCGACCGGGACCGTTTGCATGTATATGGGGACTTCTTATGAGATGATCGAGGCTCTCGCTTCAAGGCGATTCCATCCGGCGATTACGCCCGAACAGGCCTTCGAGTTATATGCCGGGCAGCTGAAACTTCGTCTAAAGTGGTTTCTGGATCGTGATCAGGAGGCGCCGGAATACCGGCTCGTGTATCAATCCGATCCTGCGGCGGCGAACCGCCGGGGGGAAAAGCGCCGCCTCGCTTTTATCGACGCGGTGACCGGGGAGTTCATTTTGCGGAGGGAATAGACAGGAAACCCGGCCCCGCCCAGAAATCGGCGTTTGACAGCCGGCTACCGGAAACGGCCAACCAACTGTCGGCGGGAGCAACCGTGGCAGAATCAACCTTCGGCAGGAGAAACCGTTGGCAGGACCAACCGTCGGTAGGAGCAACCGTCGGCAGGACAGACCAACTGTGGCAGGACCAACCGTCGGTAGGAGCAACCATCGGTAGGACCAACCGTCGGTAGGACCAACGTCAAGAGCAAACGTCGGTAGGACCAACCGTCGGTAGGACCAACGTCAAGAGCAAACGTCGGTAGGATCAACCGGTCGGCAGGACCTCAAATTAGCGGCACTTTATGTACCTATTATCGGGAAATGATCATGCTGGTTCCCATTAGCGGCATATTTTGTACTTATTTTCCTATGAATGGTCCGAAGCGCGGGTATTTCCTTGCGGTTCGAGAAAATAGCAACATAAATTGTCTCTATCTCTCCCAAATGGACGGATATCGCTGGAATAACGGCATTTTTTGCCTTTATGTTTTTCTCGCTGGAGTTTTTCAGACAGCCTGGCGGTTGCAAGCCTGGCGGTTGCAGTTTTTCTCGGCGCAATATCATCGCGCTGGAAAGCTGAACGGGTTAGGATGAAGATGATTTTGTCAAAAAGTTTTAAGCCAGAAAATTAGGTCTTCATCCGTCTTTGAGGAGCGGTTTGTGTATTATGAAACGGTTCCGGTTTATTCCAAACCTCATCCAAGGCGTCTACTATAAACCTAACTCCGAATTTGAAGGATACATCAGAGCGTTTTTTAAGAAGTATTTCGATAGAAGGTTCTAAAAACAAAGGAATGATTCCTATCAGAAAAAAGTTTAAAACGGGGTTGGCCGTCCTTTTGATTATGTTGGTCGCAACGCCTTTTGTGTATGTTCAGGCCAACAAAATCATCTATGCCCAAAGAGTAACCCATTATCTCCTCGAAGAACAACATTATGCAAAGTCGGATATCAAGTCGGTTAAAGGCGTATGGGGGATCAAAATGCCGGCTTTTTACGCGGTAGTGACCTTTAAGGATGAGCCTTACGTCGAATATGTTTATTTTGCGCACAATGAGGTGCTGCAGTTCAACTACAGACTGACCAAAGAAGGGCAAGAGAAGGGGATTACCAAAACCGATCTAAAGCATTACGTGCCTTATGATTGAAGCCGAAGGTACAACCGTATCCCTGCAGAATGACTTAAATAAGGAGCGACGGAAGATGAAGTATTTCAAAAAAATGGAAGCGGACAGGCTGTATTTGTCCCCGGTGAATCCGGAGGATATCGAAACATACACGAAGTGGATCAATAACTTATCTTTGTCTTTGAAAATAGGTTCTCCCGCTGAAGTGTTCAGTTTGCCGCGGGAACAAAGCGTGCTCGAAAATATGGCCCGGGAAGGGCAAAATTTTGCGGTCGTGTTGAAAAATAATGACGAACTGATCGGGAATTGCTCCTTGTTTGCCATCGATCAGGTTCGCAGAGTCGCGGAGCTCGGAATTTTTATCGGCGAAGATCGGCAGAGAGGTATGGGCTACGGGGCGGAAGCCATCAAGCTGCTGTGCGAATACGGTTTTAAAATACTAAACTTAAACAACATCATGCTTCGGGTTTTCGAGTTTAACGAGCCGGCCATCAAGTGTTACGAAAAAGCCGGGTTCCGCCTCTTTGGCAGAAGAAGCCAGAGCTATCTCGTTAACGGAAAAGCTTACGACGAATTATATATGGAAATTTTGCGAGATGGGATGACCTCCCGTTATCTGGACGCTGTGCTGCCATAAAAGGGAAAAATGATATTTCTATCGCCAATATATTTTTTGCGAGGTGGGACATGCCCAATTTGCCGTCAGAAGCTTTAATCCAACAAATCGTTTCATCTGAAAACGACTATATGTATGATCGCATGTTGGCCATTCAACACAGGCCGGGCAATCCGGAAGGAGTTGAACTCCGCCGGTTCGGCAACGCCTTGTGCATTTACAGCCGGACCATGCCCTGGCCTTCTTTTAATACCGTAAAAGGATTAACCGCTGCGGACGCGGAATTCATCGACCCGATCCTCGAGTTTTACCAATCGAGAGGACGAACCCCCCAATTTGAACTCGTCCCGTCGCTTGTGGATCAGAATATACTTGCCCGTTTGGCCGAACGCAGATTTTTTCAATCGGGATTTCACACCTCTTTATACCTCTCAGAGCTCCAAACCCCCCATATTGACGAGATGGATGGAATCACCGTTAAAGAACTTCAGGAAGACGAGTTTATGACTTATGCCATGATTCATTGCCGGGGAACGGGGTTGTCGGACGATGGCATTCCGTATGTCGCCGAAAATAACAAGGTGCTTTATGGCAGGCCCGGCTGGAATTTTTATTTGGCCTATGTGAAGGAGGAGCCTGCCGCCGCCGGCGTAATGTATATCAAGGGCGGCATAGCATCGTTCACTTTTGCGGCCACTTTGCCGCAATTCCGGAATCGTGGCTTGCAGCAAAGGCTGTTGCATCGGCGGATTGCGGAGGCATCCCGCCAGGGCTGCAAGCTGGCCGTCGGCCAGTGCGCTTTTTTATCGCAAAGCCACAGAAACATGGAGCGGGCCGGCATGAAAATCGGCTACGTCAGAACAAGCTGGATCGCACGATAAAATGGAAGGCGGGGGGGAAGTGTTGGTGATGGAGCTGTTAGCTGTTATGAAGCAGCAACGGGAAACCCGCCGCTCAACGCTCCCGGGTTTCCCGTTTGTCGTTCGATCATATGCCGCTTAGTTTTAGTTCACTTTCGTAAACAACCATTTCTGCGCATCCGTTCCGTTGTCGGTGTATTGCTGAACCGCCGCGCCGTCCGCCGTAGAGGCGCTGGACACGTCCATGACCAGGCCGCTGACTTTGGAGACCAGCTTATAGTAGCCTCCGCCTACATCGACAATTTTCCACCGCTGGGCATCGGTTCCGTTATCGTTCCACTGCTGCAGCTGCACGCCGCTGGCCGTGCTTGAGCTCGGCACATCCAGCACCTTGCCGCTGTGCATCGCCGTCAGCTTATAATAACCGTTGCCCATATGCTCCACCTTGAAGCGCTGGTTGGTTGCGGTGTAATTGGTCCACTGCTGCATTTTGGCCCCGTCCGCCATGGAGACGTCCGTCACGTCCAGCACTTTGCCGCTGGCTTTAGAGGTCAAAGTATAAACGGCGCCGCTTTCAATGTTGGATGAACTGTTCGAGGCTTGATATACCCGCACATAGTCGACCAGCATTTGCGACGGGAATGGCGTCGAGCCGTCCGGACTTCCGGGCCAATTGCCGCCGACCGCAAGATTCAGCAGAATGAAAAACGGCTTTTGGAATTCCTCGGTGTTCCCGGTCCCATTTTCGATATAAAATTCATTGAATTGATTGCCGTCCACGAACCAGCGAATGTATTTGGAGTCCCACTCGATGCTGTACGTATGATATTGGGAAAAGTCCAGGTTCCCGGATGTCCGTCCATAATCCGCATGCCCGCCCGCATCCCAATGTACGGTGCCGTTTACGAACGGATTGTGGTTAACCCGTTCCATAATATCGATTTCCCCGCAATAAGGCCAGACGACCGTGGAAATGTTGGAACCCAGCATCCAAAATGCCGGCCACAGCCCTTGTCCAGAGGGAAGTTTGATTCTGGCTTCCACTTTGCCGTAAGTAAAGTTTTGCAGCCCTTGGGTTTTGATCCGGGCCGAAGTGTAATTCATGCCGCCATAGGATTCTTTCTGTGCCGTGATGACCAGATTGCCGCCCGTCACCTGCAGGTTCTGCGGCCGGTTGGTGTAATACTGCAGCTCATTATTTCCCCAGCCTCCGCTGCCGGTACCGATTTCGGCGGTCCAGTTGGCCGTATTCAGCGAGGAGCCGTTAAATTCGTCGCTCCAAACGAGTTTCCAATCGGTTGCGGCGGAAGCGCTGGGAGCTGCGGCGGGGAAGAAAGACAAGATGAGAGTGAACAGCAGAAACAGGTAGAGAGGTTTACCAAGCTTCAACATTTTTTTTCACTCCTTTTAGTAGTTTGACTTGCTAATTTCGTGCCCGGCAATCTTAGATGCCAAATGGTAGCGCTATCAATGAAGTTATTTCCATTATAAGGTATGAAATTACATTTTACAACTAATTTTTTCATATTTTCCAAAATCGATTTATAGAATTCAGAAAATGGATGTATAATCATGGGAATGAGGTAGGAGGGAAAGCTATGAAATTCATCGTTTTGTTCGGGCCGCAGGCGGTGGGCAAGATGACCGTCGGACAGGAGCTGGCGAAAATCACGGGACTGAAATTGTTCCATAATCATATGACCATAGATTTGGTCTCTAATTTCTTTGACTACGGTACGCCGGCCGGAAAAAGACTGGTCAGCTTGTTCCGCCGGGAAATATTTGCAGAAGTGTCGAAAAGCGAGCTTCCGGGGTTGATTTTTACCTATGTGTGGGCGTTTAATCTGCAGGAGGATTGGGATTACGTTCGGCAAATCAGCGGTTTGTTCGAATCCAGAGGCGCCGAGGTGTATTGGGTCGAGCTTGAAGCGGATTTGGCCGCAAGGCTGGAACGAAACAAGGATCCGCACCGGTTGCAGCATAAACCTACGAAAAGAAACATTGAACGTTCCGAGCAAGATTTGTTGAAAACCATGGAAAAATACAGGCTGAACTCTTACGAGGGCGAGATCCAGACAGAAAACTTTATGAAAATCAACAATACATTCCTAAGTCCGGAAGAAACCGCAAAGGCCATTCGGGAAAAGTTTCGGTTATAATGGAACAAAAGGAGAAACCACATGAACGAAACCGAATATTTTGACGTTTTTACGCCGGATCGGATCAAGATAGGCAAGGAAGCCCGCAGCGTTGTCCATGCCAAGGGATTGTGGCACCAGACGTTTCATTGCTGGATCTGGAAGCGGACCACGGAAGGAGCTTATCTGCTGTTTCAGTTGCGCCACAAAAACAAAGACGTGTTTCCTTCACTGCTGGATATTTCCTGCGCCGGACATTTGCAAGCAGGGGAGGACGTGCGGGACGGTGTGCGCGAACTGGAAGAGGAGCTTGGGATCGCGGTGGCGATTGACGAATTGACCTATTGCGGCATGGTGGCCCAGGAGCACATCGTATCGCCTCAGTTAATCGACCGGGAATTTAATCATGTGTTTATTTACGAGTATGGCCGCGATCTGAAAGACTACCGCATCCAAGCGGAGGAGATTTCCGGGCTGTTTTGGGTGCGGCTTAGCGATTTCCGGCGATTGCTCAGCGGGGAAACTAAGTTTCTTTCCTCGGACGGTCTCCTCATAGACGAAGCGAACGGAGCGTCGAGCAGCTTGACGAAATCATGGTCCCTTGGCGACTTCACGCCCAATACGCCCCAATATTACGAACTGCTGTTTGCGAAGATGAAGGAGCTTGCAAAGGAATTCTGAGGGGGGATGATCGTGGCATTGATGAGATCCGTGCGCGGCAAGGCAATCATTATGCTCATCGGTTATTCGCTGCTATTAATCTACTGGATGCTTTTTGGATTCGGCAGAGCATCCCATAATACGTACATGTATAATCTCAAGCCTTTCTCCACGATCCGCCTTTATCTTCACTCGTATGATTTTATGTCCGGAATCTGGCTGGTCAATTTGATTGGAAATATCGGCGTCTTCGTTCCGTTTGGCATCCTGCTGCCGCTCGTTTTTCGGGGCAACCAGAGAAGGTCATGGGCCGTTTTTATAATCGGCGTTTTTGTGTTGGAGTCGCTCCAGCTTCTATTAAAAAGAGGAAGCTTTGACGTAGACGATTTTATCTTAAATACGTTAGGTTTTGGGCTGGGCTTGGGAGTATATAAAATCTGCGAATGGATGATGAGCCGTGGACATAAGGACAGATCAAAGCAAAGACCATAAAGCTGTATTATACATTAATAAGGAGAATATCTTATGAACACCCCTATTTCAATCAAACAAGCCGGTCCGGAGGACTTGGAGGCATTGGCTGCATTGTTTAACGAGTATCGTATCTTTTATGAGCAAGCTTCCGATATGGAGGGGGCCACACGGTTTTTGTCGGAACGGCTGTCCCGGAATGAATCCGTTGTATTTCTGGCTCTCGATGAGGCTGATCAAACGCCGGTCGGGTTCACGCAGCTGTATCCGTCCTTTTCTTCGATATCGATGAAGCGTTTATGGGTTCTCAACGATCTTTACGTGCGGGAGGAGTACCGCAAACAGGGGGCGGGGAAGCTGATGCTGGAAGCGGCTAGAACTTATGCGCTGCAGACGAACGCCAAAGGACTGGAGCTGTCCACGGCCATCGCCAATGAGCGGGCCCAGCGGCTTTACGAAACAAGCGGATATATCAAGGATACGGAATTTTATCATTACTTTTTAACTTTGTAGTTGTTTGTCATGGGCATGCTGGATCGGGAATTTTTCGGATGGCCCTAAAAAAAATCCGCGGGAGATGAACGGCGTGGAGCATGGAGAGTTTGAGGAACTTTTTTTGAAAATTACGTACCACCGAATGTGCGACATGTACTGGCCAAAGTTAAAAATCGCCCTGGAAGGGGTGGAACGGGAAATTCTATGGCGCGAACCTTACCCGGCGGGAAATACGCTGGGAGGGATTGTTTTGCATGTGTGCGAGCATATCGCCAGAAGCTGCCTAAGGCTGCAAAATTTAGAGCGGCAATTACAGCCCGGTTTCGAGAACTACTTTCCGGCTAATGGACAGACAGCCGAAGAGCTGCTTGCTTTGTTCGAAGCCCAGCTGGATGATTGGAAGCTGCTGATGATGAAATACTTAAGCCGCGAACAGGCTCTCGATCAAGAGCAGGTTCACCAGTTGTATCATTTGGCCGAACATACGGGGTATCACCTGGGCCAGGTGCTGGACCGCGTTCAGGCCGCGACCGGCCGAAAGTTTGCTTTTACCCGAAACGGTCTGAACGAGGCCTCTTTGCGGGAAAAAATCGACGCCAAAGCGTGAAACTGCAGGCCCGGAAAAGCTGAACAAAGGAGAACGACCATGTTATCGACACAGAAAATTATCGTCACCGGTGCTGCCTCCGGCATCGGCAAGGAAATTGCCTTGCAATGCTTACGGGAAGGAGCCTCCGTCATCGCGTGCGATTTAAATAAGGAGCGGCTGCACGAGTTGGCGCAGACTGCCGATTCCCCGAACTTGTTTACGTATAAGGTGAATGTACGCCATTATGACGAAGCGGCCGCGCTGTTTGCGGCTTTGGATAGAGAGCATGGCGACGCCGACGGGTTAGTGAATAATGCGGGAATTTACCTTGGAAAAAACATCCTGGATTATAAGCAAGAGGAAATCGACAGCGTACTGGATGTGAATATTAAAGGCGCCGTGTATTTTTCGCAATTTTTCGGAAAACGGATGTTTGAGCAGCGTAAGCAGGGGGTTATCGTCAACATGTCCTCCGTCTCCGGCCTGGAAGGAAGCTCAGACGCCGTTTATGGACTTTCGAAAGCGGCCATTATGGGGCTTACCAAAAGCTGCGCCATGAATTTTGCGCCTTATGTCCGCGTCAACGCGGTCGCGCCTACCATGGTGGACACGGCGATGATGGAGCGTATTCCGGAATGGCGGAAGCGGGAGTATGTCAGCCATCAATTGATAAACCAGCCGTTGACGGCGGAGGACGTGGCCCATACCGTGATCTTTTTGTTGTCCGAAAAAGCAAGGCATTATACCGGAGCGACGTTTGATATAAACAGCGGCTGTTATTTAAGATAAACCTGAAACCAGTGGGGGGAGATTGGAAAATGTCCGGAGAGCAACTTCATAAAGAGCAGCCGCAAGGCAGGACCAGAGCTGATCTGCAAGCCGACTGCGAGCATTGCTTTGGCCTGTGTTGTGTGGCGCTGCCTTATGCGGCGTCGGTCGATTTTGCGGCCGATAAAGCGGCGGGGCAGCCCTGCTCCAATTTGCGGGACGACTTCCGCTGCGGCGTCCATGACAGCCTGCGGCAGCGGGGGTATCGGGGCTGCACGGTTTACGACTGCTTTGGGGCGGGGCAGAAAATATCGCAGGTAACCTTCGGCGGAATCAGTTGGCGGGAAGCCCCGGAGTCCGCGGCGCTGATGTATGAACTGTTCCCGGTGATGTGGCAGCTTCACGAGCTGCTTTGGTATTTGGACGAAGCGTTGGCGCTGGAGCCGGCCGGTTCGCTTCATGAGCGGCTTCGCATGGCTTATGACGATACGGAACGGCTCACCCGTTTGAGTCCGGCCGAACTCCAACAAGCGGATGCGGGGGAACAGCGCGTGAAGGTGAATGCGCTGCTGCTGGAGATCAGCGAGCAGGTACGGAGCGCCGCGCTTCGCGGGCTTAAGGATACGGCGGGCCGCCGCCGCAAAACCTACGGGCGCGGCGCGGACCTGATCGGCGCCAAGCTCAAAGGGGCGGATTTGCGGGGAGCGAACCTGAGAGGGGCCTACCTGATCGCCGCCGATCTCAGGGATGCCAACCTTCGCATGGCCGATTTGATCGGAGCGGATTTGCGCGATGCCGATCTGCGCGGTGCGGACCTGTCGAGTTGCCTTTTTTTGACCCAAATGCAGCTGAATGCGGCAAAAGGCGACGGAAGCACCAAGCTGCCGCCGAAATTTGTCCGTCCGGCCCATTGGAACGGAGCGAGCGCATGAGCGATTACCTGGACCGGATCGAAAGCGTAAAGGCGTATATGTTGCAAAATTTAGGTGAAAAGCTGAGCCTGGAGCAATTGGCCGAGGTATCCCATTTCTCCAAATATCACTTTTCGCGGGTGTTTGCGGCGGTGACGGGGGCGACGCCCATGGCATATATGAACCGTCTGCGGTTAAACCAAGCGTTGGCTTACTTGCTGGAAACCGATAAAACGGTGCTGGAAATTTCCGCGTTGTGCGGGTTTGAATCGGCCTCGAATTTCAACGCCGCGTTCAAGAGGCATTTTGCCAAAACGCCAAGTGAAGTTCGCCGGGAGCGGCAAAAGGACCGCAATTTTTCATTATCTTCCCGCAATAACCAGGAAGCTGAACCCGCTGCCTCCCTGTATGATTCAAATAGGAATCATAATTTTTTGAGGAGGGTTTGGCAAATGAACGTAATGATGAAGGAATTGCCCGCTTTTGAAGTGGCTTATGTGAGGCATGTCGGCAGTTATCTGGAGACGTATAAGGCTTGGGCGAAGCTGGGCGAGTGGGCGGGACAAAACGGGCTGTTTCCGCCGGAGCAAGCTTTTATCGGGATTTCACTGGACGATCCGGCCGCCACGGAAGAATTCGCCTGCCGTTACGATGCCTGCGTAACCGTGCCGGACTCGCTGAACCGGGAAGACGCTCCGCCCGAAGTGCAGTTCAGGACGCTGCCGGGGGGACTTTATGCGATGTTTTATTTTTACGATACGCTGGATAAATTTGCGATTTTGTATCAAAGTATTTTTGGCGGGTGGCTGCCGAATAGCGAATACGACCCGGACGACAGGCATTGTCTGGAGTTCAGCATGAACAATCCCGCGGACGATCCCGAGGGTAAGGCAAAGGTCGAATTGTACGTTCCGGTAAAGAGGAGGACTAGCTTTTGAAGTATACGCACATCTTGTTTGACGCGGATGAAACGCTGCTCGATTTCTCGAAGGCGGAAGCATTTGCGTTAAGCGAGGCGTTAATGCATGAAGGGATTACCTGCACGGACGAAGTGGCTCAAGCGTATAAGACGATTAATAAGCAACTTTGGACCGAATACGAACAGGGGAAAATCGGCCAGGACAAGCTTAGAACGGAGCGGTTTGAACGTCTGTTCCGCGAACTGGACCTTACCGTTGGCTGCGGAGTCGGCCCGTTTAGCGGACTGTATACGCAGTTCTTGGGGAAAGCTTCTTTTTTGGTGGAAGGGGCCGCTCAGGTCTGCCGGGATTTGATCGATTCGGGCCTTCGATTGGCGATCATCACGAACGGCATCAAAGAGGTACAAATGAGCCGGATTCAAGGCTCGGAGCTGGCCGGCTGCTTTGAAGCGATTATCGTCTCCGAGGAAACGGGCTTTCATAAGCCGCAGCGGGGCATTTTTGATTATGCGTTCGACAAACTGCGGCTTACGGACAAAACCCGGGTGTTAATGGTCGGCGATTCGTTAAGCTCGGATATCCGGGGCGGAGCGGATTACGGGATCGATACCTGCTGGTTTAATCCGCGGCAGCAGCCGAATGCTTCCGGTGTCCGGCCGACCTATGAGATACAGCGCCTGGAGCAAATTCCCGAGCTTGTTGCGGGGGCGTAAAGCAGTTGGGGCAACGCAAATAATGAATTCCTAATGGCTGGTCTGTCCGTTTTCCTGGGGCAGGCCGTTTTTTTTATAGAGAGTAGCTCCTCTTGGTAGGGTCAAATGCAAAAGTGCAGCTTATTTTCGAAATATTCGCTTATTTGAACCCATGAGATGCAAAAGTGCAGCTGTTTGGAAGATAAATGGTAGAAATTAGTAGATTTATAGAAAATGAACTGCATTTTTGCACTTCATCAACCTGGGCGGGGGATATTGGTCAAATTCAACTGCACTTTTGCATTTCGTGCGATTTCGGGGGGAGCACGCATGAAAGGTATTTAGAAAGATACCGAGAATATAGTTATTCAGTAAACCTTTAGATGGAGGGTGATCCAAGGATGAATGTCGTAGGACCAAGCTTTGGTATGTTCGAGATTTTACCTGTATTGATGCTGCTGGTGTATATTGTAGTTGCTTGTTTAGGGATTTATGCCCTTGTCTTGTTTATCAAGCTCGCCCGCCGGGGAATCGAGGCCTTGGATATTTACCTGTACGAAAAGCGGGGAAGGTAATCGCCGTTAAAATCGAGGATGGGAGGAGGGCCGCCCTATGGATGTCCGCATATCGGAAATTCTGCCCGAGCATAGAAAACTTTTTCTGAACCTGTATAACCTGTATTTATACGATTTATCCGCATTTACGGGCGAGGACCCGGCGGAAGACGGAAGATTCGATACGTCGAACAATGATTTGTATTTGGAGCGCAAAGAATTGTTCCCCTACTTTATACAATGTTCCGGCAAAGTGGCTGGTTTTGCCCTCGTCTGTGCGCCACCGTTTGTTCCTGACGAGATCGATTACACCATACAGGAGTTGTTTTTGCTGAAAAAATACCGGGGCCGGCAGATCGCGCAAACGGCGGTGGCGGAAGTCATGGGGCGGTTCTCGGGACGGGTAAGGGTAGAGCAGCTTAAGAACAATGCCGCAGCCGTAGCGTTCTGGCGGAGTTTCTACAAGCAGCATGCGATCGTTTATACGGAAACCTCCGAAAGCGTGGAAATCGAGGGTTTGCCCGGGGTTCACGAAATGCTGGCGCAGACGTTTACGTTGAGTCCAAACTCCCTCAAATAGAGTATAATTATTGGGAACGTGTTACGTCCGTTCAAATCAAAGTGGAGCCAGACGGAGTTGAATATGAACCAGCCAAATCAAGCAATCAGTCTTAGTTTATACGATGAAAAATACCTTGAGGCGCTAGAACGCTTTGAGCTTCCCGAAAATCAGGCCGAATTTACCGCCTTGCCCTCTGAGGCGCTGGACATGTCCGTAAACGACCCTGACCGCTGTCCGGTAGTTATTTTGGTGGGCGGGACAACGCTGGCCGGATTTTTCGTGCTGCATCGGAATTCGGAGTTCGTCCCCCTGGTCGGGAATCCGCGGGCCCTGCTGCTGCGCGCGCTATCGGTCGATTTCAAGCACCAGGGAAAAGGCTACGCCAAAGCGGCAATGCTGCGGCTGCCTTCGTTTGTGCGGGAGCATTTTCCGGAAGCGGATGAGATCGTGCTGGCCGTCAACCATCAAAATTACGCCGCACAGAAGCTCTATGCCGGGGCGGGCTTTGAAGATCGCGGCTTAACCAAGATGGGCCCCAAAGGCCTGCAGCATATTTATCATTTCCCGGTGAGGTAAGCGGACACTTGAAAATATACCATTTCGGAATCGAAGCGGGGAAAACGGTTGCTGCGTTTGAAAGCCAAAATTTGATCATGTCTAAAATTTTGAGTCAAACACAAATGGAGGCCCATACAAATTGATTACCTATCGGGAAATTAGGGAAGAGGACGCCGAGCGGCATTTGAACTTATGTTTGAAGCTGGATCAGGAAACGAAATTTATGCTGTTGGAACCGGGAGAACGCAAAACGTCCGCTGAGGCGCATCAAGAACGGATTCGTTCAATCACCGAATCGTCCAATTCCACGATCATCGTGGCTGAAGATAACGGTGAGTTGGTCGGCTATCTGGCAGTGAACGGTGGAGGTGCCAACAAGATAAAGCATCTCGGTCACATCGTAATCGGCATTTTGAAGGACTACACGGGAAAAGGTGTCGGAACGGCTCTTTTTCAAGCTGCCGAGGCTTGGCGAATTCATTCCGGTTCCGGCATCACGAAGTTCGAACTTACGGTCATGGTGCCGAATGAGACTGCCATCGCGCTGTACAAAAAGATGGGGTTTGAAATCGAAGGGACGAAAAAAAATTCCATATGGATGGACGGAAAATACGTCGACGAGTATTATATGGGCAAGATGTTTTAGCTCATTCCCCGGAAGGAGGCTAACATGATTCAATGTCCGTGGTGTGGAGCGCGGGTGGTACTGATTAACGATGTCTGCCCGGAATGTAAGCACGAGGTGCTGCCTGAGCATTTGGAAGGCCGGGAAACAAAAAAGGGAGTTATTCCGATGATTCCCCCATTCCTAGAGAAATAGAGGAATTTTATGTCGCTATTTTCCCCAATCGCAAGAAAATGCCCGCGTTCTGGACCATTCTTAGGAAAATAAGGACAAAAAATGTCGCTAATGGGATGAATATGCCTGGCTCCGGAATCATAAGACCATAAAATGCCGCTATTTTGATGGCCGACGGTTGGTCGTTCAGGTAGCCAATGGTTTTCGTTCCAGTAGCCTAAGGTTTGCCCTTCCAGTAGCCGGCGGTCAAGCACCGATTTCCAGGTTGAGCCATAAATTCGAGGAAAGTTGGCCTGTTATGAAACGAACGGATGTCGTGTACCTGTTGATCACAAACGAGGCGAAGACGCAAGTTCTGATGGTGAAAAACGAAAATGAAGCCTGGACCCTGCCGGGAGGCGCGGTGGAAACGGGCGAAACGCTTCAGCTGGCGGCGATCCGGGAAGCGAAGGAAGAAACCGGGTTGGATGTTGACGTGTTTGGCGTTGTCGCCGTCAATGAATTCGTGCATACGGAAAAAATGGAGCACGTCGTACTGCTGACCTTTCGCGCTGAAATTAAGGGCGGCAGACAGGAAATTACCCGGCCGGAGGAAATATTGGACATCGCCTGGGTCGACGTGAAGCAGGCGGATGAACTGATGCCTTATTATCCGGAAGGAATCAGTTCCATTGTCGCCAAAGGCGTGGAGGTTACTTATTTTGATGAAGGACAGATTTAAGCAAGCCTGACGAGAAAAAGAGGCCTGCCGGGATGGGATGATCGCCATCGCCGGAAGGCCTCTTTTCAATTTCTAGTGCTCCAATGTAGTTTCTTTACGCCGGCCGATACGCAGCCCGATGGCCAGGAACAGCAGCGCGATCAGCAGCGGATACAGCATTGCCCAACCGGTGAAAGGAAAGACAACGGCTGTGGCGATAAAGGAAATCCAACTGATGATAACACCGGCACGGCTGCCTTTGAGAAGCTTGATGCCGGCCGCGCACCCGCCCATATACGTCAAAATGAACGTGGCGTTCGGGAACTGGATCAACGTGGCTAATGAAAGCACGCCGCTGCCATAAAGCAGGATCACCACCGCAAAGCAGAAGGCGAGGAAGAACAGCGCCCCAACCGGCGTATGAAACCGGGGCGAAAGGCCGCGCCACCATTTGGGCGCGTTTCCTTCCCGCGCCATCGCATAAGCGACGCGGGCGGCCGCGCCGGTGTAAGCGATCATGCCGGCCATGCAAATGAACAACCCGGTCACCCCGGCGACGATTCCGCCCCAAGCGCCAAGCGGCTGGCTGATGATCCACACCATCGAAGAATCCGAACCGCCCTTTAAATAGCTTTGCGTGCCGACCGTGGCCAACGCGGATAGGAAATACAAAATGCCTACGATGATCGCGGCGGCGGTCACACCTTTGATCGCCGCTTTTTGCGGATCCTTAAACTCTTCGGACATATGCGACACGGCCTCCCAGCCGATAAAACACCAGAACAGCATGGAAGCCGCTTGACCGACGCTAAGCCAGCCGTGCGGCAGAAACGGAGTAAAGTGGGCGCTCTCCATCCGCGGCATTGCCGCCGCAAAGGAAAAAACCAGCACGGCCGCGATCGCGATCACGACGGCGATTTGGATTTTGCCGGCAAGCTGCATGCCGATCCAGTTGGTGAACAGCGCAGCGGCCAGCATGACCGCGGCTACGGCGATTTTGGCCCCTTCGCCCCAGCCCAGCGCGGCGGTCAGATAGCCGGCTCCGGTTAAGGCGGCCACGGGCGCGCCGATCGGCACCGACATCAGAAAAAACCAGCCGACCAGCGTCCCGGCCCGCTTTCCGTAAGCGAGCGTAACGAAGTGGGAAACGCCTCCGGCATTCGGATATTTGGCGGACAGCAAGCCCATGGACAAAGCCATCGGCAAAATCAGCAAGACCATGAATCCCCAGGCCAGCAGCGAGGCCGGACCGGCCAGTTCGGCCGCCAGTCCGGGAACGATCAGCACGCCCGAGCCCAGCACGGAGCCGATATAAAGGGCGATGGCCTGCGGCAGGCCGATGCCCTGCTTGAGTTTAGGTGAGTTTGCGTTTTCGTGCATTGATGTCATCCTGCTTTCCTTGCGTTTTTTATAAGCGTATCAGATAATCGATCCATAGGAAAAACAGAATTATTGAATATAATCTATTCGATTTTTCGATGGAAGGAGATTTGGGCGATGGAATCCCGCCATTTATTTACGTTTTTGACCGTGGTGGAAGCCGGCAGCTTCACCCGCGCAGCGCAAAAGCTGGACTATGCGCAATCCAGCATTACGGCGCAAATCCAGGCACTGGAGTCCGAGCTGGGCCTGCCTTTGTTCGACCGGATCGGCAAAAAAATTATTCTGACCGATGCCGGGCGCCGGCTGCTGCCGTATGCGCAGGAGATCGCCAAAATCCACTCCATGGCCAAGGATGCCCTGCATGCGGAGGCGGAGGTGACCGGTTCCCTGAAAATCGGGGCCCCTGAATCGCTGGCCGCTTTTCGCTTGCCGGAGATAATTCGCGATTTCCGCCTCCGGTATCCGGAGGTGCAGATCGTTTTGCAGCCGGGACAATGCTTGGAATTAAGGGAGCGGGTGCGCACGGGGGAACTCGATGTCGCTTTTCTGCTGCAGCCGGAGGTGGAGGACCGGGACCTGCATATCGAGACGCTCGTCCAGGAGCCGATGGCCCTGGTGGCGCCAGCCGATCATCCGCTGCAAACGAAGAAGGAGGTCCAGCCTGCGGACCTGAAAGATCAAACGATTTTGCATACCGAAAGCGGCTGCTCTTACCGGACGTTGTTTGAGCATTATTTGAACAGCCACGGCGTTTTTCCCGACCCGAACCTCGAGTTTTGGAGCATTGAAGCGATCAAGCAGTGCGTCATTTCCGGCCTGGGTTTATCGTTCCTGCCGCTGATTGCCGTCCGCAGCGAGCTGCGTGAGGGAAAGCTGGTCAAGCTGAACTGGGACGACGAATCGCAGCGCGTGGCCACACAGCTTGCTTATCATCAAAAAAAGTGGAGATCTCCGGCGCTCGCGGAGTTTTTGGATTTAATCCAGACGTACGCAAAGCGGTGGCGGAGCGAGGGAGAAAAGGACGCCGAGACGGCCAAAAGAGGCGCGTAACATCCCGGGGCCGGCCGCAAACATACTTTTGCTGCAATTCGCAAATACTTCCAGTGATCTTAAGTCAGATACTGGAGGGAGTTATCATGGCAAAGACGGGTGAAGTTAAGGCCGGTATATCGACCTTTCATTTAACGATGATGGCGCTTGGCACGGTGGTCGGAGGTTCTTTTTTCCTCGGTTCCGGGGTAGGAATCAAAGCGGCGGGGCCCTCGATTCTCATTGCTTATATCATCGGCGGAGCATTGGTTTATATTATTTTGTACGCTTTATCGGAAATGACGGTAGCCGATCCGGTCTCCGGCTCGTTCCGGACCTATGCCGAAAGAAGTTTTGGGGCGGGGGCCGGGTTCGTCACCGGCTGGGTGTACTGGATCGGGTTGATTTTTGCGATGTCCAGCGAATCGATCGCGGCATCGACGTTTCTGCGGGTGTGGTTTCCTAATCTTTCCCCGGGGTTTACCGGGACAGTGATCGTTGTTGCCGTTACCTTGCTCAATTTGTTGGGCGCTAAATATTTAAGCAACCTGGAAAGCGGGCTGGCGGCGATCAAGCTGATCGCCATTGCCGGTTTTATCGCGATCGGCCTGGCGATCATTGCGGGCTTGATGCCCGGCATACCCGCCGTGGGGGCCGGTGAACTGCGAGCCGAACCGTGGCTTCCCGGCGGAATCGCGGGCATTGCCGGCAGTATGCTCACGGTCGTTCTCACCTACGCCGGCTTTGAAGTGATCGGGCTGGCCGCCTCGGAGGTTCGCGAACCGCGAAAAACGATCCCGCGCGCCATTAACCTGACATTAATCAGCCTGATCGGGCTTTACGTCGCGTCGATCGCGGTGATTTTGCCGCTGTTTCCGACCGGAGGGATCACCGCTGACGAAAGCCCGCTAGTGCTTGCGTTAACCCGCTGGGGAATGGGCTGGGCCAGCACGCTGATGAACATCGTCATGATCACCGCGATTTTGTCCACCATGCTGGCCGCGATGTTCGGGCTTGGCCGGATGATTCGTTCCCTGGCGGCGGAGGGGCACGCTCCCAATTGGTTAAAAGACAAAACGGATGTTCCTTACCGGGGGATTCTTTTTTCGGGTGCGGCTATGCTGGCCGGTTTAGGCCTCGGCTACCTGCTGCCGCAGCAGGTATATCTGTTTCTGCTCAGCCTGGGGGGATTTTCGCTCCTGTTTTCCTATTTCGTAATCCTTGCTTCCCACTACAAGTGGCGCCGGCACACCCCTTGTTCCCCGGAGGCCGTCTGCCAGCTCCCCGGATATCCTTATACTTCCTGGGCGGGGCTGATCGCCATGATCGCGATTATCGTCAGCATGCCGTTTATTCCGGGACAGGGCACCGGCCTCGTCATCGGCCTCGTGCTGGTTGCTTTACTCTCGGGAATGTATTATCTGAAAACGAGACTTGCGGGACGGCGAGCGCTGGGCTTGAGAAGGAAATACACTGGCAACGCCGCGGGTCAAACGGGCCGGCTTCGTGTCCCGCTGGCGCAAATGGAAGCCTCCGAAGAAGTCGCTACCCCGGATCAGTCCGCCGACAAACGTCCGGACAAACCGAATTAACCAAGTGGCGGCCGGCTAATCGCCGGTTTCCTTTGCATCCAACAATCTCATAGAACAATCTAGCTGCAAATGATATAGTAGGTGTCGTGCTATGCTTTGCGGCTTTTTTTGTGCCAGAAAGGAGTCTACATATGGATGCGATGAGTCTTCAAACGTTGGTATGGTTGTTTATCGTCGCTTTTGTCATTCATGATTTGGAAGAAATTATTTGGGTGGAGCCGTGGATGAAAAGAAACGCGCGCCAGGTTGCGCCTTTGCTGCCGGCCGGCGTTAGGCCAACGTTCGAAAAAATGTCGCGGTTGACCAGCAGCCAATTTGCCGTGGCGGTCCTCATGGAATTCATCATCTTTATTCCTTTTACGTACATAGCTGCGGAGAAAGGCCGCTTTTTCATGTTTTTGGCGTTTAACACCTTATTTTTTTTGCATGTGTTTACGCATCTCGGGCAGTCCCTTTATTTGAAAAGATATACCCCGGGCGTCGTAACCGCGGTATTGGTCGTGCTTCCCTATACCATTTATCTCTTCACTCGGCTGCTCGCCGAAAAATGGGTTACCTGGGGGGAGATCTTGTTAAGCGTTCCCGTCGGGATCATTCTTGCCCCATGCATTCTGCTTGGGCATGAGTTAGGGAGAAGGATAGTGAAATAGAAAAAGTCCATAAGGAGGCCTTTTGAAAAATGCAGGATATCTTCAAACAAATTCCCTTATACCGGTTTTTAATGTACTGTCAGGAGACGGAGATGCCAAGGCGAATACTGGATTGCGGGGCAGGGGGCGATATGCCGCCCTTAAGTTTGTTCCGCTCCTATGGTTACACGACTTACGGTATAGATGTTGACCCGAAGCAATGCGAAATTGCCGGCGAATACGCCAAACAAAGAGGGCTGGAGTTGAACATCCGCCAGGGGGATATGAGACGGTTGGAATTTGCCGATGATTCGATGGGGTTTGTTTATTCCTATAACACGATATTTCATATGCGTAAAAAGGATGTCGAACAAGCTTTGCAGGAAATGAAGCGGGTGCTGATGCCCGGGGGCCTTATGTTCGTTAACTTTCTCACCACGAATGATTTCCGCTGCGGTCAAGGTCCTCATCTGGGAAATCATGAATATGAGCAATTTGACGATGACTTGCCGGTGATTCATTCCTATTACGATCCGCAGGAACCCGACAGTTTGTTCGCTGGTATGGAAATCTTATACAAAGAGGACAGGGTGCTTGAACGCATTTTTGAAGGGGAAAAAATCAGGCAGGGTTTCGTTGATTACATAGTGAGAATGTTTCATTGATTTCACCTGGTTTGGGGTAGCGTTTACCGTAGGCGGCAGTGTATCATAGTTTTGTAAACACAGGTTAAGGCGTAAGGAGCAACGACCCGGCTGGAGATAGGCTTATCTGTCGGCTGGGTCAAGTTATTTACAGAGAAAGGATTGAAGCAGATGGAGGCATTGCAGATCCGTCCGGCACGGCTAAATGATATCGACGGAATTCGCGAGGTTGCGGTCGAAACCTGGAACAGCACTTATGAAACGATTTATCCGGAGCATTTTATCGCCACATTCCTGAATCACGCCTATTCGAAAAGCAGCCTGGAGCACAGCATTACCCGGGATGAAGCGGACCCGGCCCGAAAGTTTTTGGTCGCTGAGCTGGCTGGGGAAATTGTCGGATTCGGACAATTGAGCGATCCCGTGAACGGGGAAAGCGAGTTGACCCGATTGTATATTTTGAAAGAACATCAAAGGAAAGGAATCGGCAAGGCGTTGCTTGGCGAATTGATCCGTCTTAATGCGTCCCTAAAGGAGATATTTGCTTGGTGCGAACGGGAAAACGGAATCGGCACTTTATTTTATAAATCAAACGGGTTTGCATTTACCGAAGAGAGCGAAAAAGTGGAATTCAGCTACCGCATGACGCTGGCCAAATACGTGAAGAAAATTTGATTCGCCGGCGCGGGCCGGCCAGAAAGGAAGCGATTGGCAATGTCGGAGCATGTACCGCAGCCGCTTTGGCTGGAGTGGGCGAAGCAGATCCAGGCGATTAGCCAGGCGGGCTTGGCTTATTCCAAAGATATGTACGACCTTGAGCGCTTTGAAATGCTGCGAGACCTCAGCGTGGACATCATGAACCGCTACACCGAGGTGGAGACGGAGAAGATCCGGTCGCTGTTTGCCGCTGAAACCGGGTATGCGACCCCAAAGGTGGACGTCCGCGGCGTGGTGTTCCAGGACGATCGGATCCTGCTCGTTAAGGAGCGGATCGACGGGGCGTGGGCTCTGCCCGGCGGCTGGGCCGACATCGGACTGTCGCCGAAAGAGGTCGCCGTCAAAGAGGTGAAGGAAGAGTCGGGGCTGGATGTCGTGCCGGTCCGCTTGCTGGCCGTGTTGGACAAAAAATTCCATCAGCATCCCCCGGAGCCTTGGCATGTATATAAGATGTTTATTTTATGCGAGCAGGTCGGAGGCCGGGCGGAAGCCGGGATGGAGACGCTGCAGGTCGGCTTTTTCGGGGAGGACGAACTGCCGCCGTTGTCAACGGAAAGAAACACCTTGGAGCAGATCGGGCGCCTGTTTGCTTTGCGGCATCAGCCGAACGAGGTTTGGTTCGATTAGGTTTGCGGATAAGAACCTTGGAAAGGGTGGCGAGGGATGGCCAAACGGAAAACGATGCTTTTTCTCATCTTGTCGCAGATCGTATATGTGTTGTTTATGGCCGTTTGGCTCGTCGTGCTGGGCATTTCCGCGTTTCTGTCCGATTCGCCCGGCTCGGCTGGCGACAGGGGGATGAGGAGCTTTTTATATTACCTTGAGGCTTATCCCGGCGGGCTGCTGCTTGCCCTTATATTAAGCTGGTATTTTTTCGCCAAAGGCAAATGGAAGCGCTCGGTATGGTGGAATATGCTCCCCCTGCTCTGGGTGGTCCCTTATATTGGAATTATGATCTATGCCCAGTTTACTTAATGTTCGGGAAGAAAGAAGGTTTGGAGTATGCCGCATATTCACGGAAACCGGATCACGTTGAGGGAGTACCGGATGGAGGATCTGCCTTATATCCGGCAATGGGTGAACGATGAGGAAATCACCGGCACGCTGAGCGGTATTTTTACATTTCCGCATACGCTTCACGAGAGCGAATCTTTTCTGAAAATGACGATGGAAGGGAAAACCGGGAGCAAAGGCTTTGTCATTGCCGAAAAAGATACGCTGGAGTACATCGGTCAAATCGATCTGCACAAAATCGACTGGCAAAACCGTTCGGCCGTACTCGGCATCGTTATCGGACGCAAGGAACTGCTGGGACAAGGGTATGGCCGGGAAGCGATCGAACTGATGAAACGGTTCGTGTTCGAACGGCTGAACCTGAACCGGCTGGAGCTGGAGGTTCTTGATTTTAACGAACGGGCTTACCGTTGTTATCTCAGCTGTGGCTTTAAGGAAGAAGGACGGCTAAGGCAAAAAGAGTTCAAAAACGGAAGATACAGCGACATAATCATCATGAGCGTGCTGGCGGAAGAACAATAGGAAACCAGAGAATGACGAAACGGTAACTCCGGATCGTCATTCTTTTTTTAGCCGAAAAATGAGACCCCAATACGAAATCTGAAACCTTACCCTTGCCCCTGCCCCCCGTTTACAATGGATACAGGAAGTTGGAAGTGCTTACATAATTAGCTTATGAACAGCTTGGAGGTCAGAGGAATGGAAATAGGGCAGATGACGGAACCGGCGGCCGCTCCGGAAAGAAACAAGCAGCCATCGGTATGGGGCAAACGGTGGGGGCGCATGTACGCGCAAAGGCATATTCAAATTATGGCGCTGCTGGGCGTCGCCTGGATGATCGTCTTCAACTACGTGCCGATGTACGGCATTATCATCGCTTTTAAGGAGTACAACATCGTGAGGTCGATCGCCGAGGCGCCGTGGGTGGGGTTTGATCATTTTAAGGAATTTTTTCAGGACGACAATTTCGTCAATGTGATGAAAAATACGCTGGGCATCAGCCTGATCAAGCTGATCGTCGGATTTCCGCTGCCGATCATCTTCGCGTTGTTTCTGAACGAGATGCGTTCGGTCCGGTTCAAAAAGGCGGTACAAACGATCTCGTATCTGCCGCACTTTCTGTCCTGGGTCGTCCTCGGCGGGATATTGACCACCTGGCTGTCGGACGTCGGGATTATCAACGATCTTTTGCTGGCTTTGCACTTGATTCAAGAGCCGATTTCGTATCTGGCCGAGCCGAATTATTTCTGGGGCATCGTCGTCGCTTCGGATGTCTGGAAGGAGCTGGGCTGGTCCGCCATCATTTATCTGGCCGCGATCACGAGCATATCGCCGGAAATGTACGAGGCGGCCACGATCGACGGGGCCGGGAGATTTCAGAAAATGTGGTATATCACTCTGCCTTCCATCAAGGCGACGATTTCGATTTTGTTCATTCTTGCGGTGGGCGGCGTGCTGAACTCCAACTTCGATCAAATCCTGGTGCTGCGCAACGCGCTGAACGAAAGCGCCAGCAACGTCATCGACATCTACGTTTACCAAACCGGGATGTTGTCCGGGCGTTATTCCTATTCGACGGCGGTGGGGCTGTTCAAATCGGTGATCGCGCTCATCCTGCTGCTGCTGGCCAACCGGGTGACGAAGAAGCTGAACGACACGTCCCTGTTTTAGCCGGTGAGACCTAACCCATTCATGAAGGAGCCCTGAGAACATGCTGAACCTAAAAAGAAGAACCAAGGGAGAAGCCTTCTTCGACCTGTGCAACAATATCGGAATGCTGCTGATCTGCTTCGTGACGCTTTATCCGGTCTGGTACGTGCTCGTCAATTCCCTCAACGAGGGGATGGACGGGATGCGCGGCGGGATCTATTGGTGGCCCCGCGCGTTCAGCTTCGAGAACTACGGCGCCGTGTTCCAAAGCTCCGGCATCATGCTGGCGATGGGCATCACCGTGGCCAAGACGCTCATCGGGACGCTGCTGCATGTGCTGTTCACGGCGATGGTGGCGTACGCTTTCTCCCGCAAAGATTTGATCGGCGGGAAATTTTATATCCTGCTCGGCACGGTCACGATGTTTTTCGGCGGCGGGTTGATCCCGACGTACCTGCTGATGAGGGATTTGCACCTGCTGGACAATTTCCTGATCTACATCATCCCCGCGTTGTTCAGCTTTTTCGATCTGATCATCTTTATGACCTTTTTCCGCGAAATCCCCGACGGGCTTGAAGAAGCCGCGAAAATCGACGGCGCCAACGACTGGGCGATCTTCCTCCGCGTGGTGCTCCCGGTATCCATGCCGGTGGTGGCGACGATCGCGTTATTCCACGGCGTGTATCAATGGAACGACTATTTTACCGGGGTCATTTACCTTAACAATATGGACCTGCAGCCGATCCAAACTTACTTGTACCGGGTCGTGGCCCAGTCCAGCTCCAACCAGATGGCGGCCCAAGTGCCGGGAGGCATTTCCAAGACGGTGACCTCGCAGTCGATCAAGCTGGCGACGATGGTCGTCACGACGCTGCCGATCGTGTTCGTCTACCCGTTTTTGCAGCGTTATTTCGTCAAAGGCATGATGATCGGCTCGATCAAGGGATAAAACGCTTTGCCTGAGCAAGATAGTTTCTCTTGCCTATCCAGGCAAGGGTTCTATATAATCATATTTCTAAACGAGAAAAGGGGAAAACACATGAGCAAGATGCATAAGCCAAAAAGCCTGCTGCTGTTAATGTTCGCGCTGGTCATGGTCTTTACGGCGGCATGTTCGTCCGGCGGCGGCAGCAAGGCATCCGTGAAAGGAGGGGAGGAGCAGCCGGCGGCGGAGGAAGTGAAGCTGACCCGGGACGATCCGGGCTGGAAGGTGGATACCTCCCCGATTACGTTCGACTGGTACATCAACTTTGCCTGGTTTCCGAACAAATGGGGCGAGGACATTACTTCCCAATACGTAACGGAGAAAACCGGCGTGAACCTCAACTTAATCGTGCCTGCCGGCAACGAGACCGAGAAGATGAACGCGATGATCGCCTCGGGTTCGCTTCCGGATTTCATCACGATCGCCTGGAGCGAGGACGCGGTCAAAAAAATGATCGAAGGCGGTTTGGTGCTGCCGCTGAACGAACTGGCGGACCAATACGATCCATATTTCTATAAAGTGACCGACCCGGCCAAGGTGTCGTGGTATACCCAGGAGGACGGCAATGTCTACGGCTATCCGAACGCGTCTTCTTCGCCGAAGGATTACGAGAAATTCGGCGACAACTTCACGTCCACCCAGACGTTCCTCGTGCGCAAGGATATGTACGAAGCGCTCGGCAAGCCGGATATGCGCACGCCCGAAGGGTTTTTGAAAGCGCTTGAAGACGCGAAGAAAATGTTCCCCGACGTGAACGGGCAGCCGTTGATTCCGTTTGGCATGCACGATTTCCACGAGAAAGGCAATTACTCGCTCGAGGCCTACATCCAGAACTTCCTGGCGATTCCGTGGGAGAAGGACGGCAAGCTGTACGACCGCACCACCGATCCGGAATACGTCAAGTGGCTGAAAACGCTGCGCCAGGCCAATGAGAAGGGGCTGCTGGCCAAAGATATCTTCGTGGATAAACGTCCGCAGATGGAAGAGAAGATTGCGCAAGGCCGCTACTTCGCGATGCTGTATCAGCGCAGCGATATGGCCAACCAGCAAAACGTGCTCTACGCGAACGATCCGAACTCCGTCTATATCGCGGTTGACGGACCGGCGAACGCCGGGCTGGACCAGCCGACGCTGGCCGGACCGTCCATCTCCGGCTGGACGGTGACGCTGATCTCCAAGAACGTCAAGGACAAAGCGCGGGCGATCCGCTTTCTGAGCTATATGATCTCCGAGGAAGGACAACGCGACACGTACCTGGGCAAGCAAGGCGTCACCTGGGACACGATTGACGGCAAAGACCAGTTCCTTCCTGAAGTTGCGGAGCTGCTCAACAGCGACCGCGGGGCGTTCGACAAGAAGTACGGCGCATCCCACACCTTCTGGATGCTGATGGATACGAACACGACCCTGGCTTGGGCGCCTCCGGCCGTCGAGCCGTTCAAACAGACGGAAGATTGGACCCGCGGCAAGTCGCATAGCTTCTCGCAATTCGACCAAATCGATCCGCAAGGCAACTCCGAGGAAGGCGTAATGAATACGAAAATTTTGCAGGAATGGGGCAAAGTGGCGCCTAAGCTGCTGTTGGCCAAATCGGATGCCGAGTTCGATCAGATCTGGAACGATTACTTGAAGAAACGCGATGAGCTCGGATATGCCAAAGTGTGGGAGTACAAACAGAAGAAATACGAGGAGAACATGGCGAAGCTCGCCGAGTTCATCAAATAACTATATAAGTTTAACTAAATAAAGGCGGGAGTTAGGCAAGAGGGTTCAATATTCCAAAAAATACACATTTTAGAATATTGAACCTAGGTGAAATGATTCTGAAGAAACAACAGCGATCGTAAGAACATTTCACCCGGCTGCCTTTTACCGTACAATCATTAGTTCAACTTATATAGATTAAATGAAGCAGGACAAACCCGGGGTTCCTTGGCTAGCGACGTACAGCCGGCGAGGTTCCCCTTTGTCCGCATTCCCGGGAGAAATCGCAGCGATGAAACGATGGATTCAGTCAACCGCGGATCATTTTTTATATTGGCTTGGACGCAGATCGATGCAAAGCCGGCTTGTGACGGCTTATATCGTTATTTTTTTTATTCCGAGCATTATTGTATCGAACTATCTGTTTAACCAGATTCATCAAAACTATATCGCCGATGCGCTCAAGAAAAGCCAATTCACGATCGAGCTGGAAAGCATTCAAATCCAAAAGCAGATCGAGGCGATGGAGCTGGCGGCCCAAATCTCCATATCCCATCAGGATTTGATGGATTATTTGACTCTGGACCGGGAGCCGGAGACCAGCGAGCTGATCGATTGGAATATGGGGAAGTTCGCCGATTTCGGTCTGATTCAACTGGGCACGCCGCAAATCGTTCACTGGCGGATATTCACGAACAACCCGCTGATCCATGAAATCTGGCCGACCGTGTTCCGGGAGAGCCGGATCTCCGCCGAGCCGTGGTACCCTGAGGTCAATGAACGGGATGGCGGACAGCTGTGGGTGCTGCAGCAGACCGACCGCGACATCATGAAAAGGTATACGGCCGAACCCGCGGAAAACCAGCCGAAAATCTCGCTGTTTCAAGAGATCAATTCGGGCGGAGCGCATATCGGGATCATCGGCATAGAAATGCTGCTGAAGGATTTTGCGCCCCGGGTGTATACGGGCATTGCGGACGATGAATCCCAGATGGCTTTGCTAGATGCTCATGGCGCGATGTATATGGATCGCGGGCAATCTCTGCTCGGCGGCAGCGGCATTATGCGGCAAAAGGTGCGGGAACTGCTCCGGGAACAGCCCGCGGACGCCGCCTTGCAAACCCGGTTCGAACTGGAGGGGGCTGAGTTTTTGCTCATCTCCGCCCCGATCGAGCGGATTGACGCGCGCCTGCTGTACGTGGTGTCCCTGGAAGGCGTGCTCGATAACATCCTGCGCTCCAAGCAGCAAATCATGGCCGCCAATATCCTGTTGATCGTGCTTTTGTCGACCATTACCTTTTTGCTGAATTCGATTATCCTGAAAAATTTGCGGCGTTTGACCGAAGCGATGAAAAAAATGCGCAAAGGCGATTTCCATATCGACGTCCCGCGCATTAAAGGGGGAGGGGAAGTCGGGGAGCTGGCGCATCATTTCAGCAAGTTGATCCAGACGATAAACGGACTGATCGCCCAAGGGGTCCGCAAGCAGGCGATGACCAAGGAAGCCGAACTAAGGACATTGCATAGTCAGATCGATTCGCACTTTTTGTACAATACGCTGGAAAATATCAAGATGATGGCTGAGATCGAGGGCCAGCGCACGATTTCCGACGCGCTGACCTCCTTGGGCGGCATGATGCGCTATAACTTCAAATGGTCGGGCGAATACGTCAAGCTGCGCGATGAAATCCGCCATATCGAAAATTATTTGGAGGTCATGAACATCCGCTTTGACGAGCCGGTCGCGCTGATCACGGAGATTAGCGACGGCGATCTGGAGCTGGAGGTGCTGAAAATGTCGCTGCAGCCGATCGTGGAAAACGCGGTGAAACACGCCTGGACGGGGGAGTCCCCGGGAAGGCGGGAACTTCATATCGGCGCTGTCTGCGAGGAAGACCGGATGCAAATTACGGTTACGGACAACGGCTGCGGCATCGAGGCCGCCATGCTGGCCAGATTGAATGCGGAATTGGCCGCGGCCGGGCTGAGAGAGAGGTTAACGGGCACCTTTGAAACGGGCGTCCGCTCCCGCGGCATCGGCCTGCTGAACGTCCAGGAACGGGTGAGGCTGTTTTTTGGCGCGGCTTATGGTCTGAAAGTATACAGCGAACCGGGGCGCTATACCCGGGTTGTGATGACGATTCCGCGGATGTTATTGACAGGAGGGATGGGCGGACATGCGAACACTCTTGATCGTGGATGATGAGAAAAATATCCGCTTGGGGTTAAAGACGATGATTGAGCGCGAGTATCCGGGCCGGTACCGGCTGATCACCGCCGGCCAGGGCGGGGAAGCGCTGGAACAATACCGCTCCGAAGGAGCCGATATTGTCATCACGGACATCCGGATGCCGGGGATGGACGGGATCGCTTTAATCGGCAAATTGGCCGAGGAACCCCGCGCTTTGGGACACCCTCAACCGCTGGTCATCATTCTGAGCGGTTATGAGGATTTCGAATACGCCAAAGCGGCGATCCAATACCAGGTGAAGGACTACTTGCTTAAGCCGATCCGCCGGGACGAGCTGTTTGCGGCTTTGCGCAAATGCGAAGAGCATTTGAACCAGCTTTCCCGCATGGAGGAGCAACTGGCGATGTCGGAGATGTACCGCGCCGAACTGCAGTCGAGAAGTTTGCAGGAGCTGCTGCAGATCAGGGAAATAGCCGGGGAGGAAACCGGGAAGCTGGGACAGGAGATCGGGTTTGACCGTTACGCCGTACCGTTTTCGGCGGCGGTGCTGATGTACAAGTACGATGATGGGCGGTGCATGAACAAGGAAGAGCTGAAAGCGCTGGCGGAACACATGCTGCTAACCGTGAACGGCTGCCTGAACGCCGCGGTGTTCGACCGCGAAGGGCGGGTTGTGCTGATCGGGGGGCCGCAAGCCAAATTTGCCGAACTGTCGCGGCTTGCCGCGGAGAAGGAGCTGGAAGGCCTGCTGATGGGCGTTAGCCGGGAAGGCCGACTTTTGGAGGATATCCCCCGCTGTTATACGGAGGCCAAAAGATCATTGGAACACACGTTTATCTATCCGGGCACGAGCCTGATTTGCTACAGTGAGCTGCCGGACGAAAAACGCGTTTTCCCCGCACCGGAGGAGGAACTCCGCAAGCTGGGCAACATCCTCGGCACGAAGCGGGAAAAGGAGATCGGGGCGCTGCTCCGCACGATCTTCCGCGTCGGCGAACTGCCGGATGTCGATGTTTCCTATCTGGAAACGGTTGGCCGGCGCATGAACGAACAGGTGTTGGACGAAGTGTTCCGGTTGTACGGCGAAGCTTCGGTGGAGGTATTGAAGCTGTACCGTCAGGTGGGGACGATGAACAATTTCCGCCATTTCCACGACTATTTTCGCGCGCTGGAGCAACTGCTGCTAAGTTTGGACGATTACATCCGGGAAATCCGCTCCGCCCACAGCGAGCACGGGGATATGAAGGAGGCCATCGCCTACATCGAAGAGAATTATCACCGGCCGCTGAACATGGCGATGGTCAGCAACCATGTTTCGCTGAATTACTCGTATTTCAGCGAGGCTTTTAAAACTTATACCGGGGAAAGCTTCGTGCTGTACTTAAAAAAGGTGCGCATCCGCAAAGCGAAGCAGTTGATCGGCGCCGGGAGCCTGAAATTGTCGGAAATCGGCGCGGCGGTCGGCTTCGAAAATACGAAGCAGTTTTCCCGCGTCTTCAAAGAGCTGGAAGGAATTTCGCCTTTCGAATACCGCGACAAAATGTTTGCCGGCCAGAGATAAACGTTGGGCCGAGCCGTTTTCTTTTGGATGCGGCTCGGCCCGATTGTTTCCGAACATTTCAATGTTTCTGGCCTGCTCCCTCGAGCAGTCTCTTCAATTTCGCCTCCGTGGCCGTGCCTTCGATCGGTGTATAGATGCTGCAGCGCAAATCGGCCTCTCCCTGCACCTGTAATGAGGTCAGGTTAAACAGCATTTTTCCGGCTTTGGCGTGGCGGAATTCGATCAGGACTTCGGGAGCGGCCTTGACTTCGCTTTGCTCCCACAAATCGTGAAAATCGGGGTAGCTCTGCGTCATTTTCTCGATAAACCCGGCATACCACGGATCGGCCACGTATTGGCCGTAATACGCGCGGAAAATCGCCAAAAAACCTTTCACGAAATGCGGCCAGTTGACCGCCAGGCTGCGCAGCTCTTTTTTGGCGAATACGAGGTAGATCAGATTCCGCTCTTCGCCTTTAATATGCTCGAAGTCGACGAATACATGGGACGCGGCGGCGTTCCAGCCGACGATATGGCAATGGCGATCGGAAATGATCGTTGGACAAAACTTCAGCTCCTGCAGGATTTTGTGCAGCGAAGGGCTGATGGCGGTGTTTGGCTCCTGAGTGAAGGAAGGGTGCAAGCCGCTGTCCATCGCCAGATCAAACAAATATTTGCGTTCATCGGCATTCAGCTTGAGCGCCCCGGCGATGGCGTCAAGGACCGAAGCGGACACCTTGATGTCACGGCCCTGTTCCAGCCAGGTGTACCAGGTTGTGCTGACCCCGGCCAGTTGGGCGACTTCTTCGCGCCGCAGTCCCGGCGTCCGGCGGCGCCCGCCCGGCGGCAGTCCGACCGCCTGCGGATGCAGCTTGGCCCGCCGGGTTTTTAAAAATTCGGAGAGCGCTTTAAGCCTTGGTTCCGTACTCATGGGGACACTCCTTTGATGGTCACTTATTGTATTACCTATTATACTAGGATAATTAAAAACTTGTAATAGGATAAGAAGCGGATAAAATAGGGGACAACAGATGTTTTTCGAAGGAGGATTTTGGATGGAACGGGTTGTCATTACCGGTATGGGTATTTTGTCTCCGCTCGGCAACGATGTGGATACGTTTTGGAACGGACTTAAGGAAGGGAGATCGGGAATTTCCCGGATCGATCGTTTTGATGCGTCGGGATTCGGCACCCAAATCGCCGGTCAAGTGCGGGATTTCGATGCGGAGGGGCTGCTTGGCCGGAAGGAAGCGCGGAAAATGGACCGCTTTTGCCAATACGCGATGTTTGCCGCCGAACAGGCGATGCAGGATGCGAGGCTGCAGCCGGAACGACTTGACCGGGAACGGTTTGGCGTTTACGTCGGCTCGGGCATCGGCGGGATCGAGACGCTGGCCGAAAACTTGAGGGTCCTGGATGGCCGCGGCCCGGGCCGGGTAAGCCCGAGCCTTGTCCCGATGATGATTACAAATATGGCCGCGGCGCAAATCAGCATCCGCTACGGCGCGCTTGGGCCCACACTGTCGCCGGTGACGGCCTGTTCGATCGGCAATACGGCGATCGGGGAAGCGTTCCGGCTGATTAAGAGCGGCGAGGCGGATGTGATGATCGCCGGCGGGACGGAGGCGGCGATTCATCCTTTGGCTCTGGCCAGCTTCGGGAACGCCACGGCGCTGTCGAAGCGGAGCGGCGAGCCGGAGCAGGCCAGCCGCCCGTTTGACGCGGCCCGCGACGGCTTCGTGATGGGCGAAGGCGCCGGCATCGTCATCCTGGAATCGCTGGGACACGCGCTGCGCAGAGGCGCGCGGATTCATGGCGAGGTGATCGGATACGGGGCCAGCTCGGACGCCTATCACGTGGTCGCTTCCCACCCGGAAGGGGAAGGCGCCGCTCAGGCGATGAAGCGGGCGCTGCGGTCCGCCGGGGTGTCCCCGGAGCAGGTTGACGTGATCAGCGCCCATGCCACTAGCACGGGGGTGGGCGACCGCGGGGAGACCCTGGGGATCAAAAAAGCGTTCGGCGAGCGCGCCTGGCAAATTCCGATCACGGCGAACAAATCGATGATCGGCCATATGTTTGGCGCGGCGGGCGGCGCGGAAGCGATCGCTTTGATGCAGACGCTGAACGAAGGGGTGATCCCGCCGACGATCAACCTGACGAATCCCGATCCCGAATGCGATCTGGATTACGTGCCGAACGCTGCGCGAAAGGCCGCGCTCGACATCGGCTTGTCCAACTCGTTCGGGTTCGGCGGACATAACGCGGTCATAGTGTTGAAGAAATATCATGAAACATGAATCATGAATTATGAATTATGAATTATGAATTATGAACCGCGAGCCATGAGTCATGAGCCATTTCATTAAACTTTTAACTGATTTTCATCTTGCTTTAAGTTTAGCCTTGTAGTATAAAGCCATCCCCCTTAACCATAGATGCGGAGACCCTGACTGTACAGCAGGGTCTCCGTTGGTTTTTTCATACATATGTGATTGATCGTAGGTTCTCCGGACACAACCTAGACATCTGTGCTCGGCAGCCGGCTGCCGGAACGACGAACCGTCGGATGCTGGACGACGAACAGTTGGAGGAACAACGAACCGCAGGCTACAGGAACGATGAACCGTCCGGCTGCAGGAAGCAAACTAGCAGGCTACATGAACGATGAACCGTCCGGCGCAGGGAGCGAACTAGCGGCTACAAGATCGATAAACCTTCCGGCGCAGGAAGCGAACTAGCGGCTACAAGATCGATGAACCGTCCGGCGCAGGAAGCGAACTAGCAGGCTACAAGATCGATGAACCGTCCGGCGCAGGAAGCGAACTAGCAGGCTACAAGATCGATGACCGTAGGCTACTTGGACGACCAACCGCCGGCCATCAGAATAGCGGCACTTTATGTACTTATTATCCGGACCTAGGTATGTTCATCCCCACTAGCGACATTTTATGTCCTTATTTTCCTATAAGTGGTCCAGAATGCGAGAATTTCCTGATGATCGGGAAAAATAGCGACATAAATTGCCTTTATTTCTCCTTGAATGGGGGTTATCGCCGGAATAAGGCCATTTTTTGTTCTTATGTTTTGCGCTATGGGGTAGTTGAGTTTCTCAGATAACCTGGTTACGCAGGTTTTCCCGGAGCGCTATACAAAAGGGCACCGGGGACTTAACGGCGGATGCTTGCTTTAAATGTTCAGCGGAGTCGCAGCCAAGTTAAGGGGGCCTTTGGTCCAAGTGCCTCCATGCTGGAAGGTTCGACTATTTTTATTTTTCGAAGACGGCAACCTTCCAGACTTTGGATGCGTCAAGACAGGTAAGAGACGTTCCGCGATAAAACAGTACAGAGCAGATAAGAAAATGCGGAGCGCTCAAGCCTGTTTATGACAAGGGGGGCATTTCATTGGGGAAATGGTGTAAAAAGGTTGCGGTATTAGGAGCGGTCATTTTAGGGTTATGGCTGCTGGGCGGATGCGGGAACGCAAGCGATAATTCGGGCAGCGCTTCCCAATCCATGGAAAGCGCTTTGCCGGCGGCTGACATGGCCGTAGGCGATCAAGCTTCCAATGAGGCCGCCGATGGCGGAATGGAGCTGGGTGAAGCCAGGAGCACGGACAAATCGGTTGCGGAGAAGTCCGATGCGGCCGATGGGACTGAAGAAGCCGAGTCCTCCGGCGGAGGGGCCGAATCTTCGGCGGGAGCGGGGGAAGGCGGACGCACCGCCAATGCCGCTGCGGGGGCGGGGCAAACCTCCCCGGGATTTCAAGGGGCAACAGCGGACACCGGCTTCAACAAGAAGCTGATATACCGGGCCAATGTCGTGATGGAAGTGGAGGATTACGCTAAAGCGCAATCCGAAATCCGCAATCTCGTGGCATTAACGGGCGGCTATATCGTCGAGTTCTCCGAAAATCAGTCCCAGCATGAACTTGGCGGGAATTTTATCCTAAAGGTGCCGGCCGCCGGGTTTTCCCCGTTCCTGGACAAATTGGAACAGCTCAAGCCCAAATCAATGCAGCGCACCATTCAGGGACAGGACGTTTCCGAGGAGTACGTGGACCTGGAATCACGTCTTAAAGTCAAGGAAGCGATGGAGGCCCGTTACCTTAAATTTGTGGAGGAAGCAACCCAAACGAGCCAACTGGTTAAGTTCGTGAATGAGCTGGAGCGGATTCAGACGGAAATCGAGCAGATCAAAGGCCGGATGCGGTACATCGACAGCAACGTCGCCTATTCCACGGTCGAAATCCGTTTGTATCAACCGGAGCAGGCGGGATCCGCCATGGCAGAGGGCGATGAGCCCCCGCTCTTGGAGCGAGCCAAGCAGGCGCTGACGGGAAGCATCGAAGTGCTGTCGCTGATCCTGCAGTGGCTGATCGTCTTTTTGGCGGGGGCGCTGCCGGTGATCGCCATCGCGGCGGTTATCGTGGTGCCGCTTTGGCTTCTGCGCCGCCGTCAGGCGCAGAACAGAGCCGAGCAGCGGGAAGCCTGGAAGCAAGCGAACGGGATGCAAACGAACGGGATGGCTGCGCAGGCTCGTCCCAAAGAGGCGCAGGTTCCGCAGGAACCAGCAACGCAGACACCGGCCGAGCAGTCAGCCGGCTCACAGGTGCCACCGTCGCAGGACCCCGCTCCGCAGGCGTCAGCCTCACAAGTGCGGGCGCCGCAGGAACCGGCAACGCAGACAGCGCCCGCGCAGACACCGGCCGAGCAGTCAGCCGGCTCACAGGTGCCACCGTCGCAGGACCCCGCTCCGCAGGCGTCAGCCTCACAAGTGCGGGCGCCGCAGGAACCGGCAACGCAGACAGCGCCCGCGCAGACACCGGCCGAGCAGTCAGCCGGCTCACAGGTGCCACCGTCGCAGGACCCCGCTCCGCAGGCGTCAGCCTCACAAGTGCGGGCGCCGCAGGAACCGGCAACGCAGACAGCGCCCGCGCAGACACCGGCCGAGCAGTCAGCCGGTTCACAGTTGCCGCCGTCGCAGGACCCCGCCCCGCAAGCGCCGTCCTTGCAGGTGCCGCCGTCACAAGGACCGGCCTCCCAGGAGCCGACCGGCATGGACGTTCCGCCGAAAACGCCGGACAAACCGGAGTAAGTCATTATTCGCTGCAATCCACCAAAACGGCAAAAGCTTTCCCCGTTCCACTAGTTGGAGCGCGGGAAAGCTTTTTGCATAAATTGACGGACTTTTTGGCTAACTAAAAAGCGGCTTCGAACGTCCTATGGTAAGATAGTTAAGATTTTATGAGCAGAAGGGGTTTAAACTTTGAAATTTGAAACGTATTTGTTCCCTATTTCCTATGCTTTTATGGCTTTTCCTTTCGCCGCGCTGCTGTTCACGTTGCCTTTTCTCGTCGTCCAGTACCGCCGGCACGGGTATATCAACAAAGTGCGGGCGTTCGTCCTGTACCTGTTCCTGCTGTACTTGATGAACGCCGCGTTTCTGATCATGCTGCCCTTTCCTGCCACGCGGCACAATCCGCCGCTCGCCCAATCGGCTGTCCAGCTCGTTCCGTTTCATTTCATCCAGGATATCCTGAAGGAGACCAGCGTCGTTAAAGGAGAGCCTTCAACGTATTGGCGGCTGCTGAAGGAGCGGGCTTTTTTGCAGGTGGCCTTCAACGTCCTGTTGACGGTGCCGTTCGGGATGATCATGCGTTACTACTTCCGGTTTGGGCCGATTCGCTGCCTGCTGCTGTCCTTTTTGCTGTCCCTGTTTTTTGAAGTGACGCAGCTGACGGGCATATTCGGCATTTTTGACAACGCCTACCGGGTGTTCGATATCGACGACCTGATGACGAACACGCTTGGCGGAATGATCGGCTTTCTCGCCGCCGAATGGCTGTCGCGCTTTTTGCCCAGGATCGAGCATCTGGACCGGGGTGTGGATTTGTCCGCCAAAAGGGTGAGCTACACCCGCCGCGGTTTGGCCTGGATGTTTGATGTTGTCATTTGCGCGGTGCTGTTGGCCTTCTGCCACGTGCTGCGGATTCCGGGGGCTTATTTCATCGCGACAGGTCTTTACTTTATGCTGCTTCCATACCTAACCGGCGGCTGCACCTTCGGCAAATGGCTGGTTCGCATCAGGATCGAGGAAGGGGAACCGGCGGAAAAGCGGGATGCCGATGCGGGTTACGCAGCCCAATTGACCCGGGGCAGAAATAAGCAAGGTGATGAAGCGCGGCCGGGAGCCATGTCGATCATCGTCCGCTACGGTCTGCTTTATTGGGGGATCTTCGGCATGAACCGCTTGGTTGCTTTTCCTCCCGGATCGTTGCCGGAGGGAGCAAGGGCGTTATTGGCCATGCTGGTTCTGCTGATGGATATGGCGTTTTTCATTCACGTCGTCATTCAAGTATTTCGCAAAAACTCCACGCTGTTCTACGAGAAACTAAGCCGGACACAGCACAGGATATTATGGAAAAGCGCCGCCTCGAAATCGGAGGGGAAATAAGGTTTTCCTGGGTTGCCTGTTTTTCCACAACGTGGAAAAATAATTGCTCCCGGCCAAGGAAATATTTTTAAGCAGAGGGACAGCTTCACCATTCCATAAAAAGAAGGGGATTCGATGAAGATGTTAGACGAAGCCCGAACCTTTGCGCCGGGAGATATCGTTTACGTGTTTTACCGCAACCCGCATACCCAGGACGTCGCCAACATCCAGGAGGCCGCGGTGGTCAACAACCCAGAGCGGCCGGGGGAGCTCGCCGTTTTTTTGTACGAAACCTATTACCCGTTGACCAGTGAAATGGCCGTATACGCATCGGCGGATGAGGCGGAGCAGGCCTACAGCTACTACTTCGAGGACGCCGCCGAGGGGAGCCTGGAATGAAGCCGTTTGTTCCCAAGCTCGTTTACTTTGAGCCGGACGCGCTGGATTATCCGCTCGGTCAAACGCTGTATGACAAATTCAAGGACATGGATCTCGACATCCGGTACACGACTTCCCACAACCAGGTCAGAAACCTGCCGGGCGAAAGCGATCTGCAAAAATACCGGGTGGCCAAGTCCACGCTGGTCGTCGGCATTCGCAAAACGCTGAAATTCGACACATCCAAACCTTCGGCGGAGTACGCCATCCCTTTTGCCACCGGATGCATGGGGCATTGCCATTACTGTTACTTGCAAACGACGATGGGGAGCAAGCCGTATATCCGCACTTATGTCAACGTGGAGGAGATTTTGGACGCCGCCGACCGGTATATGGCCAAGCGCGCCCCGGAATACACCCGTTTTGAAGCTTCCTGCACTTCGGATATCGTCGGCATCGACCATCTGACCCATACGCTAAGGCGGGCGATCGAGCACTTTGGACAGTCCGAGTACGGCAAGCTGCGGTTCGTCACGAAGTTTCATCATGTCGATCATTTGCTGGATGCGAGGCATAACGGAAAAACACGGTTCCGGTTCAGCGTCAACGCCGATTACATCATTAAAAACTTCGAACCGGGCACCTCGCCTTTGGAGCAAAGAATCGAAGCCGCGGGGAAGGTAGCCCGGGCCGGATATCCGCTTGGCTTTATCGTCGCGCCCATTTACATTCACGAAGGATGGGAGGACGGGTACCGCCATATGTTCGAACGGCTGGATGCCGAACTGCCGGCCGAGGCGAAAGAGGACCTTACGTTCGAATTCATTCAGCACCGCTTCACGAAACCGGCCAAACGGGTGATCGAGAAAAATTACCCGATGACCAAGCTGGAACTGGATGAAGAAAAACGCAGATACAAATGGGGCAAATACGGCATCGGCAAATATATCTATCCGAAAGAGGAAGAGAAGGATTTGAAAACGCATCTGTTCGGTTATATGAAAGATTTTTTTCCGAAGGCGAAGCTGGAGTATTTTACCTGACCGGCGGCCTGCCGGACGCCGGAGGATGGCGGTGCAGCTTACGGCGCCTGAAGCTCCGCGTAATATTCGGCCAAAAACCGGCCGAAGCTGCGGGCCGCTTTGGGGAGATACCGCCGCTCCAGCCAGGCGATCTTGAAGACGCGCCGGCATACGGGGCTTTCGAGGCGCAGCATTTTATAAGGCGGCGTCTCGTCTCTGCGGCATGCGGGCATAAAAGCTACGCCAAGTCCGGCCTGCACCAGGCTGCCCAAAGCGGACGGTTCGTCCACCTCGCAGACGATGTTCGGCGAAATGCCCGCTTCGCGGCAAAATGACGCGTTTATTTTCCGGAACGGATGGCCGGCTTTATACTCGATGAAAGGCTCGCCCGCCACCTCCTCCAGACGGATGCTGCTGCGCCGTTCCAAGGGATGGCCGGGCGGCACCGCCAAAAACACCTCGGCGTCCAGCACCGGCTGCTCGCGGATATCTGGATGATCGATGGAAGCGGCGGTGAAACACAGATCCACCTCGCCGTTTTCCAGCAAATTTACCAACTCCTCCATGGAAGCGGGCGGCGTTTGCAAAATGCGGAAATTCACTTCCGGATGCTCAGTCCGGTAGGCGCTTATAGCGGAAGTAATCCGGCCCAGGTTGTTCGTCGCCAGATGAATGCTTCCCCGTTCGGTTCCCGCCAGATCGGCGACTTCCTTCCGGCCTTCCTCAAGCACGTTCAGCGCGAGATCCACCTTTTTCAAAAACGCTCTGCCGAAGTGGTTGAGCCGGATTTGCCGGCTCTGCCGGTCAAACAGCGGCACGCCCAAATCCTGTTCCAGGCGGGCGATCGTTTTGCTTAGCGCGGGCTGGGCGATATGAAGCTCCTGCGCGGCTTTTGTCATATGCTCCAAGCGGGCGACCGTCTGAAAATATTGCAGCTGCAGCAATTCCATACCGTTCATTCCTTTCTATCAATATACTTCAGTATATGATTTTATAATTAAATATATATTTTTAATTATCAATATGCAAATATAAAATATCTCATAACAAAGGTTTTTCAGGGGGCATGATTTGTTATGAGAAAGCAGGCAGAGGGTAATTCAGCCGAAAAGCTGATCCGTATTTTGGCGTTTACGATGGTGCTCTCGTCGATGAGCGCCACGATGTTTAATATCGTGCTGCCGGAAATTAAAAACGAGTTCCAATTATCCGTGGCACAGGTTAGCTGGGTATCCACCATTTATATGCTGATCTATGCGATCGGATCGGTCATCTACGGGAAATTGGCCGATGTATTCAGGTTCAAAAATTTAATCACGTTTGGCTTGGCCGTGTTTTGTCTGGGCTCGCTCGCCGGACTTGCCGCCCAGGCGTTTTGGATGGTGCTGGCCGGGCGGGTTTTGCAGGCGGCGGGAGCGGCGGTCATTCCGGCGGCGGCGATGATCATTCCCGTCCGCCACTTTCCGCCCGAACGCCGCGGATACGCGCTCGGCATCACGGCAACCGGACTGGCTGTCGGGGGGGCGATCGGACCGGTCGTCTCGGCGCTAATCGTCAGTCTGGTCGATTGGCGTTGGCTGTTTTGCATGCCGATGCTGATGCTTGTCGCCTTGCCGTTCTACCGCCGTTATTTAAGCGAGCAGGCGCCCAAATACGGCAAAGTCGATTGGCTGGGGGCCGGTCTGCTTGGCGGTGCGGTTGCGTTGCTGCTGCTGGGCGTTACTTATGGCCGAGTTACCTTCTATCTGGGCAGCCTGCTCCTGTTCTTGTTGTTTTTTATCCGCAACCGGACTGCGGCTCATCCGTTCGTGGATCCGCAGCTTTTCCGCAACAGAAGTTATACTCTGGGGCTGCTCATATCCATACTGGCGATGGGGATCGGTTACGCGCTCCCGTTCTTGACGCCGCAGCTGTTGGCGGATGTCAACGGACTTGCCTCGGGCTGGATTGGCTTCGCTATGGTTCCGGGGGCGGCGGTGTCGGCTGTTCTGGGCAGAGCCGGAGGCAAGCTGGCGGATGCCAAGGGCAACCCGTTTGTGTTTTGCACCGCGTCCATGCTGCTGCTGGTTTGCTTTACCCTGATCTCGATCTTCGCGGGAGCGGCGGTCCCCATCATTGCAATATTATTGATCCTTGGCAACGTCGGACAGATGTTTATGCAAATTGCCTTGACAGGCACGATTTCGCGGACGCTGGCCAAGGAACAAACCGGGGTTGGCATGGGGCTGTTGTCGATGTCGAACTTTCTTTCCGGCGCGGTGGCGGCCGGCGTCTACAGCAAGGCTGTGGATCAAGGCGGCAGCGTGCATTGGAACCCGCTAAACCTGTTTGCGAATTCCGGCGTGTACAGTAATATCTATCTCATTCTCGCAGCTTTGGAGATGATTATGGTACTTTTTTATTATTTTTACTTTTTGCGAAATGAACGGCTCCGACTGCAAAGTTCGTCTCTCAACTGAGACTAAAGTCGCAAAAAAATATTAAAAATTTTAGATTTTTTCGTCTTGTAGGGCTAACAAATGACGCCTGCGCTTCCGATAGAGATAAAGAAAGACATAAAACTTTACACGATAATGGCAAACCTGTCGAAAGGCAGGGACGCAAAGCTACAGGGCCTGTAAATTTTTTACTGGCAGCCAGTTACCGAAGGAGGTTTTATTTTTTATGCGTAAATTGATGTTTGCAACGTTGACCCTCGTACTTTTATTTGCCGGTTTCGGCGGAACAGGGGCGCGGGCGGCCGAACTTGAGGGCTGGCTCAATAAGGACAACCTATCTCGGGGAGCGGTCACCATTCATTACGACGTGAAGCTGAATGTCAAGACCAAGCTGGTGATCGAGAAAGGGAACAACAAGTATACCTATAATCTGACCTACGGTGCCCAAGAAGAGACGTTCCCGCTGCAAATGGGCAACGGGGATTACACGATCAGCCTGTTGGAACAGATTAAAGGGACTACGTACCGCCTTGTCCAGAAGGATACGGTGAAGCTTGATTTGCAGGATGAGACGCCGGTCTATCTAAGTTCGACGCAAAATGTGAATTGGAATATAGACGGTCTGGCGGCAAAGAAGGCGGCGGAGCTGACGAAAGATGCGGCTACCGATGAAGATAAAGTGAAGGCCATTTATAATTACATCATCAGCACCATCAAATACGACGACAGCCTGGCGTTTACCGCTACATCGAATTACCTGCCGAATATCGAGCGTACCTTGACTGCCAAGAAGGACACCTGCTACGGCTTTTCCTCCCTGTTTGCGGGGATGCTGCGCAGCGTTGGGGTTCCGGCCAAGCTGGCGATGGGGGCTTCCGATTATGTGAAAACGTATCACGCCTGGAATGAAGTTTATATGAACGGACGCTGGGTGGTTATCGACACGACGGCCGATGCCGGCTGGAAGGGAACGACGACCGCTTTTACGATGATCAAAGATGCTTCGAAATATAAGGCGGACAAGTTATACTAAGCCAATTCAATAATAAGACGAATAGGAAAAAAAAGAGCCTTGAACGACTGTTCAAGGCTTCTTTGTTTGGGCGGGATATGCTAATCTTCTTATTAAGGGGAAGAGTAACCAAGCGGGGGAGTCTGGCTCTTATGAGAGTAATACTTGTGGATGATGAACAATTGGCCTTGAATTATATGGAACGGTTATTGTTGAAGCTTGCCGACGTGGAGGTTGTCGGGAAATTTACCGATCCCGTCAAGGGGATGGGCGAAATTCTCCAAGAGCGTGTGGATGTGCTGTTTTTGGACATCAGCCTGCCGGAAATCAACGGTATTGAACTGGCGGAACGGATTTTGGAAGCAAGACCGGAGATACATATCGTTTTTGTCACGGCGTATGATGAATATGCCATAAAAGCCTTTGAGTTAAACGCTCTGGATTATGTGCTCAAGCCGATCAGAGCCGAGCGCCTGGCCAAAACCGTGGATCGGATTCAGGAGCGGCTGAAAGCGGGACAGGAGCAAGTCTCCGGTTCCGAACAGGATATCAAAATATGCTTGTTCAAGCAGGTAACGGTGGAGGCGCGACATGGACAGCCGACCCTTCTGCAGTGGCGCACAACAAAGGCGCAGGAGTTGTTTCTTTATCTCTTGCAGCACCGGGGAAGGTTGGTCCGAAAGTCTACTTTGATCGATGTCTTATGGCCGGAATACGAGACGGACAAGGTCAACTCGCAATTATATACGTCCGTGTACCATATTCGGAAAACGCTTAAGCCTTACGGAGATCATTTTCAAATTGTGAATACGATGGAGGGTTACATCCTGAATACCCATCAGGTCCGCTTGGATATCGACGATTGGGAGGCCAAGCTGGCTGCGCTGCCGGCCGTGTCCGGCGATTCGCTGGACGCATATTTGGAGACGATGAAAATCTACACCGGAGATTATCTGCAGGAATACGATTACTGGTGGACGGAAAGCGAGCGCCAGCGGCTCAAAGCCATTTGGCTTCACACTTCGCTGGCGATCGCCGATTGGTACCTCGGGCAAGAGCTTTGGGAGAAGGCGGGAGCTTACTATCACAACATCCGCACCCTTCATCCCCAGGAAGAGGCGCCTTATTTTGCCCTCATGAAAATATACGCACTGCAGCAGAACTTTGCCATGGTGCACCGTCAGTACCGCGAACTCGCAGCCGTACTGAAGGAGGAACTGAACGTGGAGCCCAGCCACTACATAACGGAATGGTATGGACAATTTACGGAGAAAGCGGGACAGGCACGTTAACGCCGCCCGCTTCCGGCGTTTTTTTATCATAGAACAAGCAATCTTGACCGGCCGTTGGCCGGTTTTTTTGTTCAGAATTTGTATAGACCTCGCGCGTATACTCCGAATGAACCATTTCAGTCGAATTTTCTGCAGCCTTTTCGCAACGTTCGCAATTAAGGGAGTTTTTTGGAGATGAATGTAGTCGGCCATTTCAGGGACGATTCGCGGGGGGTGGAACTGCCCTCGCTGACGGAGATCGAATTGACGAAGCAGGATAAAAGGAAACGGAGCAGGGGTTTCTATATGGATTACCGGGGGAACCGGGTAGGGATCGTAGCTACGCGGCATGGCCCTGTATTTTTTTGCAATGGTCAGTTTTATCTGTTGCAAGAGCGGGAGCGGGACTATCATTTTTCGCTGCAACGCCGGAAGGGCAGAAATTTTTTTCGCTTTGAGTGGCGCGGCGAGGTCAAGCTGAGGTTCGTTTACCCCCTGGTAGTCTATCGGGACGGCCGAAGCCGGGAAACCGACGAAGTTAGCGATTTTTGCCACTGGCTGGTGGAGGCCGTGAAGAAAAAAAATTTCTTTGCGTTTTATACGTTGGGCTTTGAAGCAGGGGATCAGACAACTTTCGCATTAGAACTGTGAGAGCTATTAAAATAATCATAATTTTTGTTGAATTTTTTTATAATTTGTTGAGAATTTGTTCAGAACAACGAATTAAGATGAAAGCGTCGCCCAATTACATAAAACGGACGAGGAGGGAACTGGAAAAAAATCAAGGTATTATAGATGAACACATATGAAGTAAGGAGGGAGCGCTCTAAAAGCATGAAGAAAAAATGGATGGCTTTACTCATGGCCGGCGCGTTGTTCTTTCAAGGCGTCTTTGGTATGGGAGCGGCGCAGGTCAGCGCAAATCCGGATGAAGCTTCCGGCGGAGAGGCTGCGTTCAGTGCGACCGATGCTACATACGGACTGGCTGCCCCTGCAGCTGCGATTGCGGCTGCGGCTGAAAATGTAGACAGCATCATTAAGGGAGTCCTCGTTAAGGATGCGAAGGGGACGGTAATCGACGCGGTTTACAATCCCGCCAATCAGCAGCGTTCCAAGTTGGGAGACGCCGTCAGCATCGAATACGAATGGGAGCTGCCGGATGGACATGGCTACACAAACGGCAGCACATTTGAATTCAAAATCCCTAAGGAATTTAAAATTTTCAACGAGGTAAACGGCAAGTTGACGATCGACGACGGCAGTTCAATCGCCGATTTCACGGTTGGTACGAACGGCGATGTGAAGATCGTGTTCAACGAAAACGTCGACAATTCGAGAGTCTGGGGCACCTTTAAGGTTAATACGGTGCTTAGCGAAGAGATCAAGGGCAGAGCGGATGTGCCGATTTCTTTCCCGATTCAGGGGGGAGAGCAAAATGCTGTGATCAAGCTCGCGCCGAAGGACGGATCGCTCCTGAAAAAGACCGGGATTGCCGACAAGGACAAATCCATCACCTGGACGATCGACGTCAATACCTCGCTCGAGAAGATCGACAATGCGAAAGTATCCGACCAGATTCCGCCGGGACTGAAGCTGGATGAAAGCTCGATCAAGGTTTACGAGCTGCTTCCGAATGTCGACAGAGGGCCTGACTTGGGGAATTTGGTCGAACCTGGCTCCGCAACCTACGGAACGGCCGTTGAACCGGACGGTTCGGGATTCCAGGTCAAATTTAATCAGCCAAGCATCAATTCGGCTTACCGCATTCAATACACGACATTGGTAACGGGTGAGGAAGAGACCGAATTTACGAACAGCGCGAAGTTGACCGGAGACAATGGCGTTTCGAAGGCGGATGATGAGACGATTACGATTACCCGCACGCCGCTTTTCACCAAAAAGGACACCTCCTACGATAAAGAGACTCAGACGGTGACCTGGAGAGTGCAATACAATTATGGTGAAAAGACGATAACCCCAGCCGGCGAAAGGCTGATTCATGACCGTTTCAACAACAGCATGGAGCTGGTGGAGGATTCGGTCAAAGTGCTTAAGCCAGGAACGAACGAACCGGCTGACAGCATCACGTACCAAGTATTTCCGGTGACCGATGACAACGGCAAAAACGGGTTCGATTTGCAATTTGAATCAGAGGTTACTACCGCCTATGACATTGAATATCAAACCAAAGCGATAGACCGCATTTATAAGGATACTCCGGTTACTAATGACATCTATGCAACGGTCGACGGCAAGGAGAGAAAGGGTTCCGATTCGTTCACCTTCAAGAGCGGGATTGGGGTAAAATCATTTGGCGGTGTCGATTACAGCGCCAAGATAATCACCTGGAACATCGTCGTCAACGAGGATAAGCAGCCGATGACGAACCTGGTGATCAAGGATACGTTTACGAGCGGCGGTTTGGAATTTATTCCGAGCAGCGTTAAAGTAACCTCACCGGGGAAAACAGTAACCAGTTCCACATACGATTTAGAGGTTGAAGACCCAACCAAAGGGTTTACTTTAACGTTTAACGAAGAAATTACGGATAAGTACACCATTACCTACAGTACGAAGTTTACTCCGGACAAATATCCGTATCTGAACGAGGCAACATTGGATTGGACGGAAAATACACCTGCAGTTGCGTACCCACTCCAGGCTCCGTTTAAGCCGAATACCGAAACACAGGAAAACGGCCGTAAAGCAGGAAAAAGCTATGATCCGAAGACCAAGGTACTCACCTGGGAGATCGTAGCCAACTATAACGGCAACTCCGTCAAAAACGCGGTGTTGACCGACAAATTAGAAGCGGACCAAAAACTGCTGAAAGATGAAGTGAAAGTTTATAAAGCGACCATAGGGGCTGATGGTTCGGTAGTTCGGGGAACCGAGGTAACGGATCCCGCCCAAATTACCGAGGCGGCGGATAATACGCTCCGCATCGAACTGGGAGATATCAACTCGCCTTACGTAATCACGTTCAAAACCAAGCTGGAGAACGTGCTGGTCGTCGATAAAGTGCCGAATACGGCGGTTATGACCGGAGGCGACGGTAAACTCTGGAGCTGGCACGCCGACTTGCCGATCCCGCGCGGCGGCGAATATGTCAACAAAAGCGGCACGCAAAACGGCGGCAAAATCGATTGGAAAATCGTGATCAACGGAAGCCAATCCTACGTCGAGAACGCAACCATCATCGATACGCCGAGCCCTAACCAGGTTTTGCTTCCCGACTCCTTCGAACTATACGAAGCGGTCGTGAACTCGGACAAGAGCGTGACTCCGGTCGGGGGGAAGCTGACGAAGGACCAGGATTACTTCCTGACGATCAAGACGGACCCGGAAAACGACAGCCAATCGTTTGAGCTTAAGTTTGCCGCAGAGTTCATAGAAAACGCCTACGTTCTGCAGTATTCGTCGGAAATCGCGGTCTCTGCCGACCGGGAAGAAGTAACGAATACGGCAAGCTTTGCGGGCGAAGGTATCAAAAACGTTTCCCAGGAGTCTTCGAACAAGATTCAGGTGCGCTTTACCGACGGTTCGGGCACCGGTTCGGGCCTCCGCGGTTCTTTGGAACTGACGAAGGTCGATAAGGCTGATCCAACCCAAAAACTGGCTGGCGCTACCTTTGAACTGTTGGACAGCGATGGTAAGCTGCTCGGAGAGAAGACCACCGATGAGGAAGGCAAACTGACCTTTTCCAAGCTGCGGTACGACCAAGTTTACAGCCTGGTGGAAACGGGAGCGCCTGCCGGATATCTTCTCAACGGTACGCCGCTGACCGTTAAGCTTGACGAAAAAGCCAAATCGACCGGCGGTGTCACAAAGCTCACGGTTGAAAACGAGAAGCGGACCACTCCGCCGGTGGACCCGGTAGAGCCGAAAGGCAAGCTGGTCATCACCAAGGTCGATAAAGCCGACCACGCAAAAGTGCTGGCCGGCGCCACCTTCGAGCTTCAGGACGAAGCCCGGTCCAAAGCTCCGATTGCGATGACGACGGATGTATACGGAAAAGCGGTATTCTCCGATCTTCCGTACGGCAATTACATCCTGAAAGAAACCGCAGCACCGGCAGGTTATCTGATTGAAGGCCAGGCTGAGCGGCTGATCACGATCGACGCTAGCCTTGAACAAACGGATAACACGCTTGCCATTACGGTAGAGAACCGTAAGCGGACAACGAATCCGAGCAATCCAGGAAGTCCGAGCGATCCGAGCGATCCGAGTGATCCAAGCAAACCAAGCAATCCAAGCAAACCAAGCACTCCGGGCACCCCGAGCACTCCAAACGATCCGGCCGACCCGGGTGTACCAACCATTCCGGGTACGGAGATCAATCCGCCGGTGGACAACTCAAACCCGGACGCCGACGATAATGCCGGGGTTCCGGACGGTACGATTCCGGCTGGCGGAACGGATGGCGGCAAAGCGAAGGGCGGCAAGCCAACCGTGGACAAGCCGAAGAATTCGGAGAAACCGACGGACCTGGAGCTTGACGACGAAGGGAATCCGCTGGGTGGAACCCGCGGCGATCGTCCAGCGGGCGAGGAATTCCCGGGAGTCAGCGTCCTGCCGAAAACCGGGGAAGGCAGCCCGTTGCCGTTCCAAGCGGCGGGGGCAGCCCTGATCTTGTTGGGATTGCTGCTGAGAAAGAAATACTTGCAGCGCAAATAGCATAAACGCCGAGGGGGCATCTCCAAGAATCTGAGGACGATTTTTGGGGATCGTCTCCTTTGCTTTTTATGTTCAGAAATTGTTGAGATGCTGCTGATATAATATAATACGTTGTGCAAATTGGAAGTAATTGTATTAAGGTGAATTGGAATACCGGGTTAACGATAAGGAGCCGATCCTATGCGAAAGCTGTCTTATTTATTGATTTTGCTCGGCATTGCCGTGATCGTGGCGCCGATGCTGATGGAATGGCAGGCGGACCGCGAGCAGCAAAGGCTGCTGGCGGAGGCGGAACAGGCGCGGAAACAGCGGGAAGCCGCGGCGATGAGCCGCGAGCTGGCCGCCGGTTTCGAGCGGCTCTCACATTTGCTGGAGGAAGGGTCCTCCGCCGCCGATTCCGAACCGGCCGCCGCCCCGCAGCTTATGACGGTGGACGGGAAAACGTCGATCGCTATGATCGAAATCGCCGCGATCGATGTAAAGCTGCCCGTCTTGGAAGGGGCCACGAAGGCTAACATGAAGCACGCGGCCGCGCATATGACCGAAACGGCGCCGCTCGGCGCGGAGGGGAACGCGGCGATTGCCGCCCACCGGGCGCGTACAAAAGGCCGTTTGTTCAACCGCTTGAACGAAGTCGAGATAGGAGATAAGATCGTCATAACTACCGAATCTGAACGCTACACCTATGAGGTTTATAAAATCTCGATAGTCGAACCGACGGAAGTCTCCGTCCTCAAGCCGAACGGGAAGGATAAAATCCTGACTTTGATCACATGCGATCCTCTGAAAAATCCAACCCATCGTCTTATCGTTCAAGCCAAGATGAAGCAGGTTAATGTGCCATTAAATCGTGATATGGTTGGTGAAAAGGGATGAGTATTACGGGTTCTTATATTATATACGGGGTAGGCTGTGTATTGCTGGCCGGCACCGTGCTCTATTTGCGGTCTTTGTATTCGGAGATTGCCGCGCTCCGGGTGCTGGCCTACCGCGATCCGGTGACGGGTTTGCTGAACCGGAACGGGCTGGATCATTTTTGGACCAAATACAAAGGTAAGGAAAACCTCGCCGTTCTGAATCTCGATCTGGATTGTTTCAAGGAAATCAATGATACATACGGACATCAAGCGGGCGACCAGCTGCTATGGGAAGTAAGCCGGTATCTGGAACAGTTGACGAATAAGAACCAACTCGCGTTTCGGATCGGAGGGGACGAGTTCCTGTTTATCATGAAAAATTGCGATCCGAACCAGGTGAAGATTATGGCCGGATTGCTCCTGGGTCAAATCTCCAGGCCTTATTATATTGCAGGAAGGGATATATCCATTACGGGAAGCATCGGCATCAGCATTTGCCAGGGGCACCGGGCCGAAAGGACGCGCATGATGCAGGAAGCCGACGCCGCGATGTATCATGCCAAACGGCTTGGCAAAAACCGCTATTGCGTTTTCGGCGAGCGGGTGCTCCCGGAAGACCTCGTTCAATCCAACCCCGGCGTTAATAAACCGTGGCGCCAAACACAATTCAATCTCCGATAAAACTCACAAAAATCCATATAGAAGATCACTTTATTATCGTTACTCCTCCCGGATAAGATAGTAGAATGGAAAAAGAGCATACAAGAAAAGTCAGATTAGCACATTTCCAGGAGGACCGCGGAATGCCTATTTTTTTCGATGAAGCTAAAGGCCTTTTCCATCTGCAATCCCGCAATACAAGCTACATGATTCAACTGGTCCGGGGGTATGCCGCCCATGCGTATTTCGGCGCCAAGCTGCGCCAGAACGGCAATCTCGATGAACTGTTGACGTTTAAGGAACGGGCTTCCTTCAGCCCGAATCCGCTTCCGGAAGACAAAACGATCTCGCTCGATACGCTGCCGCAGGAATATCCGCAATACGGCACCGGCGATTTCCGCAGCCCGGCGTACCAAGTCCGGCTGGCGAACGGCGCCCGGGCGACCGAGCTCGCTTACAAGTCGTACCGGATCATTCCGGGCAAACCGGCGCTGGAGGGGCTGCCGTCCGTCTATGTCGAGCGCGAGAGCGAAGCCGAAACGCTGGAGCTTGAGCTGTTCGACGCGGTGTCCGGGCTGACCGTGTATTTATGCTATACCGTCTTTGAAGATTTTGACGCGATCGCCAGATCGGCCCGGTTCCGCAATGACAGCGGCGAAGCGATGCAAATCGAACGCGCGCTGAGCGCCTCGGTGGATTTTGCGGACGCGTCTTACGACGCCTTGTATTTGTCCGGCGCGTGGGCGAGAGAACGCCACGTGCAGCGCAGACGGCTTGCGCCGGGTCTCATCGGCATCAGCAGCCGGAGAGGGGCCAGCTCGCACCAGCAAAATCCGTTTCTCGCGCTGCTGCGGCCGGAAGCCGACGAACGGCAGGGCGAAGTATACGGCTTTAGCCTGATCTACAGCGGCAATTTTACTGCCGAGGCCGAGGTGGAGCAGTTCGGGACGACCCGTGTGTCGCTGGGGATCAATCCGTTTGATTTCAACTGGAAGCTGGCGCCGGGCGAAACGTTCCAGACGCCGGAGGCCGTGCTGGTCTATTCGTCCGAAGGGCTGGGCGGCATGTCGCGCACGTTCCACCGCTTGTACCGGACAAGACTTTGCCGCGGGCAGTTCCGCGATCAGGAGCGTCCGATTCTCGTCAACAACTGGGAAGCGACCTATTTCGATTTCAACGCGGATAAAATCGAAGCGATCGCCAAGGCGGGCAGCGAGCTTGGGATCGAGCTGTTCGTGCTGGACGACGGCTGGTTCGGGCACCGGGACAGCGACAACAGCTCGCTTGGCGACTGGTATGAAGACCGCCGCAAGCTGCCGCAAGGGCTTGGCGATTTGGCCCGCCGCGTGAAGGAAACCGGGCTGCAGTTCGGTCTGTGGGTCGAGCCGGAGATGGTGTCGCCGGACAGCGAGTTGTATCGGGCCCATCCGGATTGGTGCCTGCACGTGCCGGGACGGCGGCGGACCGAAGCCCGCGATCAGCTCGTGCTCGATATGTCGCGGGAAGATGTGCGGCAGTATTTGTACGAGCGGTTGAGCGATATTTTCTCCAGTGTGCCGGTTTCCTACGTCAAATGGGACATGAACCGGAACATGACGGAGGTCGGTTCGGCGGCCAGCCCGGCGGAGCGGCAAGGGGAAATCGCCCACCGTTACATCCTGGGGCTGTATGAGCTGCTGGAGCGGCTAACGAGCGAGTTCCCGCACATTTTGTTCGAAAGCTGCTCCGGCGGTGGCGGCCGTTTTGATCCTGGCATGCTCTATTACATGCCGCAAACCTGGACGAGCGACGATACGGACGCCGTGGAGCGCCTGAAAATCCAATACGGCACGAGCATCGTTTACCCCGTATCGACGATGGGGGCCCATGTTTCCGCGGTGCCGAACCACCAGGTGGAACGCACGACCTCGCTTAAGTTCCGGGGAGACGTGGCGATGTCCGGCAATTTCGGTTATGAACTCGACCTGACCAAGTTTACGGACGAAGAGAAGGAAATTGCCAAGGCACAAATCGCCATATATAAGGAAATACGCGGTCTCGTGCAGCAAGGGGAGCTGTACCGCCTGAAAAGTCCGTTTGAAGGCGGCGAAACGGCGTGGATGTTCGTCAGCCCGGACAAAAACGAAGCGCTGCTGTTCTATTTCCGCGTGCTCGCCGAACCGAACGGCCCGCTGCGCAGCGTCAAGCTGGAAGGGCTTGACCCTGCCAAGGACTACGCCGTAGTCGGCAACGGCAAAGTGTACGGCGGCGACCGCTTGATGTCGGCAGGGTTGTCCGTCGCGTCGGTGAGCCGCGATTTCAGCAGTATGATGGTGCGGTTGAAAGCCGTGCACTAAATAAAAACCTGAAGGAGGCGAAATGGCTTCCTTCAGCTTTTTTTAGCGAGAATGGAAAACGTTCTTGATGGTGACAGGAGTATGTAGATCGGCTTATTCCGAGGCATACCGGGATGCGAAATTTGCTTTCGAAGATCAACACTCGCTGTCCGGACGCTTTTGCATGATTATCCCGTTTGATCAGGTAGCAGAGAAATAGACAAGCTTGGGAGAAGAACATATTTTGTGAAGAAGCAGATAGGATCGAGATAAATTAGATGGGCATAGGAGAAGAAAGCAGGTTTCGGAGAAGTAAGGCAGATCGGACGGGAGATGAAGGACCGGATGCGGGGGAACGAAAAGACCGTGACATTGCTGTAGCTTGAACTCTTCCGTCAGCAGCAATGCCCCTGCCGATCATGCTGACCCACACCAATCAAGTTGATCCGCATCAAATAACCCCTACCGTTCAAGTGCCACGATCAGGCCGCAGCCGCAAGGGGCTGGTACGGTTGGCGCGCGATTAGCCGGCGGTAAGGAATCGCCGGAATCGCCACACACATCTGCAGTAACTTCTGCCGCATCGTTTCTTCCGCTCCAGGCAGTCCTCCTTGCAGGCGCAGCCGGCGGCGTCCGGTGTACTCGTTCAAGTACGCCTGCAGATGCTTCACCCCCAAGGCTCCATACGTACTCTTCAGCGATTCCCACGCCTCTCTCACCACTTTCCGCAAGGGCGTATACAGCCGAAAGGCCTGAGGGAACAACTGTACCGCCAATGTACGGACATCCACGTGCCCGTTGATGAACGCATCGAGTTCGTGACGGTTCGCCCTTTTTTCGCCTCCCCGCTTATGCGGCACCAGGCGGATTTTGACCTGCTCCGGCTCGCCCGACTCCGTGACCGTGCAGCCGGCTACGACCGCCGTGGCGTACGGATGCGAAAGCTGACACCGGGACGGATTACGTCCATACTGATCGCTGTTTACCTTCACGTCTCCGGAGAGCAGCTCCCGGGCATCGAACTCCCCCACGGCATGGCGTATGTTGTGCAACATGGACCAGGCGGTCTTGTAGGCGACCCGGATCACCTGGCGCAGCCGCAGCGCCGAGATGCCGCCCTCAAGCAGGAATAAATCCAGGGCCTTGAACCACTTGAGCAAGGGGAGATGCGTTCCTTCAAAAATCGTGCCGACCAAAGGCGATGTTTGATGCTTGCACTTTCCGCACTCGAACAAGGGGATATGCCGGGAAGTCAGACGGCTGCACCGGGTGTGAGCGCAGCGCGGGCAGACGAAGCCGCTTGGCCACTTCATCGCGATCAGCGCCTCCATGCAATCCTGCTCGCTGTTAAAACGGCTGCTGAATGATTGGAGTTCCGTTCCCGTATTGACTTCCATATCTGCTCGCCCCCGAATAAAGAATATACGAACATAGGTTCCATTTATTTCATTATACCAAACGCACGTTCCCTTATCAAGCCGAAAATCTCACCTGAACCGCCTCATTTTTTCCTCATCTTCTTTGTTTTTTTCTTCTCTCTTTTTTTGAATCCTTTCTAACCCCACCCCCTGCTCCCTGCTCCTGAACGAAGGGGATAATCGTGCAAAGGCAAGCAGCATACAGGGACACCAAGACACGAACCCTATAAATATTGGTTTTAAAGCTGGACTCTATCGTACCTCACGGTTCCGCAAAATATTACCGGGAATCAGATGGGGAAATGCCCATCATCTACGGCAACTACTTTTGATTTTTTTAATCTGGTGAGGCGATTGAAGCGGAAACGAAAAGCCCTGTTTTCCGCATATGCGCAGATCACAGGGCTTTTTAATTAATCGCGGCAGCCCGGGAACATCCCCGTAGAAATGGCGATGCGGTTCCAGCAATTGATGACGTTGATCGCAAAAATCAGATCCATCGTTTCTTTTTCGCTGTAGTGGGTGCGAACCCGTTCATAAACGTCCTGCGGTACGCCGCGCTCGGCGATGAGCGTGACCGCTTCCGTCAATTCCAGCGCCGCTTTTTCCTGATCCGTATAACAGGGGGATTCCCGCCACACGCTGATTAAATTGATGCGCTGTTCGCTTTCTCCAAGCTTGCGCAGCTCCTTCGTATGCATATCGAGACAAAAAGCGCAGCCGTTGATTTGCGATGCCCGGATTTTCACCAGCTCGTAAATGACGCGGTCCAGCCCGCTTGCGGTCACCTGTTTCTCCAATTGGCTCATCGCCCGGTAAATATCCGGGTTGGCTGCGTAATGGTCAATTCTTACTTTCATATACATCAACCTCCAAATGATAGTGGATAACTAGTTATCACAAGTAAGACAAGGGAGGGGATGTTTTTGTGACCGAACGGAGAAAAAAGTTTTAAATTTACAAAGCCGGCGCGTTTTTAAGTTTATCCGGGTTCACTAACAGATAAAAACGGGCAATGCGACCCTGGGAATCCCCTTCGAACAGAAGGACTTTGACGGGCGTGCCGCCATCGTACAGAATCAACCCGATTTCGCCGTTCATCCGGACCGGCACCAGTTCACCCCGTAGAGATCCTTTGCGGGTGATGCCCTCCCAAAATGCGGCGATGCGCGCTTTGGACACGATCGGACGCAAAGCGGCTCTTGCTTTGCCGCCGCCATCGGACACGAGGACGGCATCTTCCCGGATCAGCTCCAGCAGCGGCCCGAATTCGCCGGTCTGCGCCGCTTTAGAGAATACGCTGACCCATCTGGACACTACAGCGTTATTCAGAGGCGGAGCGGGAAGGTCCGCTTTGACTTTTTGCCTTGCACGGCTCAGCAGTTTCCGGCACGCCGCTTCACTTTTGCCGAGAATATCGGCGATTTCCGGGTATTCCAGCGCAAAAGATTCCCGCAGCACAAACACGGCCCGTTCGTCGGCGGTCAGACGTTCGAGCATGACCATAAAGGCATACGATAAATGTTCTTCCTTCAGCAGTAAATCCAGAAGCTTCTCTCCCGACGCGTCAAAAACCGGCTCGGGCAGCCAAGATCCGATGTATTGCTCGCGGGAATAACGCGGGGATTTAAGCACGTTTAGGCTGCGGTTGGCGACCGCCTTCATAAAATACGACTTCAGCTGCCGGATTCCGTCCGCATCTCCGTTCCGGTGGAAATCAAGAAACAACTCCTGAACGATATCCTCGGCTTCGGACCAGGAGCCCGTTAACCTGTAAGATAATGCGGTGAGCGAAAGCCGGTGCTCCTGATAAAATTGTTCCAGATTGGTTTGCACCATACGGCCCCCCTTTTGATCGAAAACGATTAACCTTTTTATTTCCGAAACCATTACTTTATATATCTTAACGAAAAGACCTTGTTTCGCAAGAGGAAACAAGGTCTTTTGATTTTCCGGACTTAAAATTTGAAAATATGTATCGTTTTCTGCAGTTGGAATACGGCGTTTTTCATCGCTTCAATCTCATCGGCCATCGCGCGGATGGAGGTGATCTGCTCGTTCATCGATGCGGAAACCTGCTCGGTTCCGGCAGCCGACTGCTGCGTGATGGCGGAGATGTTCTGAATGGCCGAAGAAATGTTGTGCGCGCTTTCCAGCATCGCTTCGCTTTCCCGGGCAAAGGCGGAAATTTCTTCGGAAATGTACTGGACGCTTTGGACGATTTTCTGAAAAATTTGCTCCGCTTCGAGAAGGATGGCGCTTTGCTGGCGCACGACTTCCTCGTTGATTTTGATGTTTTGACCGGCTTGCTTCACATCCTGCTCAATGCTGCGGACAAGGTTAAACACCTCTTTGGTGGAGGCGCTCGATTCCTCGGCCAGCTTGCGCACTTCAAGGGCGACGACCGCAAATCCGGCCCCGTGCTCGCCGGCCCGCGCCGCTTCGATGGAGGCATTCAGCGAAAGCAGGTTGGTTTGCTCGGCGATCTCCGAAATCGCCCGGGTAATTTTCGTGATGCCTTGGGCATTTTGCGCCAGCGCTTCGATCGATTCGGCGACTTTTTCCGTCGCCTCGATATTTTTGCGCATCCCCTCCGCTTGTCTGGACACGGATTCCCGGCCCCGTTCCACAAGCTGCAGCGTTTCCGCAGAACGCTGGTTCATCTGCCGGGTCGAATCGGTGTAATTGCCGACTTTCTCTTCAATTTCGCCGATCGCTTCCGTCATCCCGCCAACGTCCTCGCTGATGGCACTTGCGCCAAGCGCCAATTCATTGGACGATTGCGTCACCTGGGTCATCACCTCAATAAGCCCCTGGTTACGTTCCGAAATGCTGCGGCTGGAGTCCATCACTTTGCGGGTAATGTCCGAGGTTTCCTGTAAAATTTTGCGCAGCTTGTCCACCATACCGTTAAACGAGCGGCTGAGCTCGTTCATGCCGCCGCTTTCATTCACCCGGGCGGTGAAATCTCCCTTGGCGATCTGCGCGGACGCGCTGGAGATGTCGGAAAATGAATCCGTGAGCTCTCGCTCGAGATAGCGGGAGAGCGGGTAAGTAAGCGCTGCCAAAAAAATGATGAGAATTAATCCGACCCAGATGTGGCCGAGAATCACGAATACGATCAGGGCGGGAACGGCAAACAGAGCGGCCACGAGATAGCAGGCGGCGTTAATTTTTCCGCTAAGGGGAAGTCTGTTGAACCATGACATTGGATTCATTGCCTCCTTCGAAAGTAGGTTATTTTTACCATGATTATAACATCCGAACTAAAAAGGGTATAGGACGAAATATTCCGAGAAATGCTACCTTCAGGTTGAAAAAATTCCGGCGGATAAAATCAGGTTGATCGTATTGACAAATATCCCGAAACGTTGTTACATATATTCAGAAAATATTTCGTATGCTAAATATTAAAAAGTATAATTAAATTTTTAAGGATGGAACCGGTTTGGATCAAAAACAACGTATGCACGAAATCGTGGAATCTTTTCGGGAAGTCAAAAAAGCTTTCTATCAGCTGTTGTCCAAACAAGCGGACAAATACGGGATTACCGGCATTCAGTTCAAGGCCCTTAAAACGATCCAAGACAATCCGCAAATCGGGATCACCGAGCTCGCGGATTTAATGCGTTTGGGGAACAGTACGGCGAGCGGCGTTATCGATCGGCTTGTCAAAGCCGGGCTGGTGGAAAGAAAGCGTCTGGAGAGCGACCGCCGTTCCGTATCGCTGGAGGTTACGGAGCAGGGGAAGGAGGTCTACCGGCTTACCGATCTTCAATATTCCAAAGCGATTGCGGCCGTACTGGAGAACTCGGAAGAGGATTTTGAGCATTTACTGCAGACTCATCGAAAAATTATAGCTTCATTAGAGAAAGTGAGAGAAGAAACCAATGAATAATACCGCTGCTGTAGAGGGCGCCGCTTTTAAAAGATGGCCGATCGTCATGGCGCTGATTATCGGGGCGTTTGTGGCGATTTTGAACCAAACCTTGATGAATGTGGCGCTTCCGCAAATGATGAGAGACCTGAATGTAGGGACTACGACGATTCAATGGCTGACCACCGGCTTCATGCTGGTGAACGGGGTGCTTATTCCGCTTAGCGCTTATTTTATGGAACGTTTTACGACGCGGATGCTGTTTATTTCCGCCATGGCGATCTTCGCTGTCGGAACGGTGATTTGCGGGATTGGCACAAGCTTTCCGATGGTGCTGATCGGACGTTTGTTCCAAGCGGCCGGCGCCGGGGTGCTGATGCCGCTGATGACCGTGGTGTTCCTGACGATATTTCCGATTGAAAAACGCGGCCAGGCGATGGGGATGATGGGGATCGCGATGGTTTTCGCTCCGGCGGTCGGACCTACGCTTTCGGGGTGGGTTATCCAGCATCAGTCCTGGCATGTGTTGTTCTGGATCATTTTACCGTTTGCCATCCTTTCCATACTTCTTGGGATTATTTTTCTGCGGAACGTGACCGAGGTGGCCCGGCCGAAGCTGGATATGTTGTCGGTCATTTTGTCGACGTTGGGCTTTGGCGGCGTGCTGTACGGCTTCAGCGAAGCGGGCAGCACAAGCTGGGGCGAACCCGAGGTCATCATCGGTCTGTTCGTCGGCGTGATTGCGTTGGCGTTGTTCCTGTGGCGCCAGCTGAAATCGGAAAAACCGATGCTGGAGTTCCGGGTGTTTAAATACGATATGTTTTCCCTGACTACGGTGATCAACGTGGTTGTTACGATGGCGATGTACGCGGCCATGATCCTGCTGCCGATCTACCTGCAAAACATCCGCGGCTTTTCGCCGCTGGAATCCGGCCTGCTGCTGATGCCGGGCGCGATTCTGATGGGGATTATGTCGCCGATTACGGGGATGATCTTCGATAAAATCGGGGCCCGTTGGCTGGCGGTCGTCGGTCTGGCGATTACCGCCGTCACGACATGGGAATTCAGCAATTTGACCGACAGTACGACTTATGCTCATCTGATCCTGATGTATACGCTTCGCATGTTCGGGATGTCCATGCTGATGATGCCGATTCAGACCGCCGGCTTGAACCAGCTGCCCGCAAGCTTGAACGCGCATGGCACGGCCATGGCCAATACGCTGCGGACGATTTCCGGCGCGCTTGGCACCGCCTTGCTCGTCACGATTATGTCCAGCCGGACAAAGGATCGGGCGGCGGAAATGATCATGTCCGCGGGCATCAACCCGCAGGACCCGGCGAACGCCCAGCAGGTTGCGCTCATTACCAAAGAAGCGACGATCAACGGCATCGACTTCGCCTTTGTGGTCGCTACGGGAATCACGCTGGTGGCCTTTGTCCTGTCTTTCTTCATCCGGAAAGTCCAGGTTGGCAAAGACGGCCAAAACAAAAAAGAGCCTGGCATGAAGCCCGCCAAGGCTTGAGATACGGGACGAAAAAAAGTCGGCGCCGATCGTGGCGCCGGCTTTTTTCGTCTGGCCGATAAAGCGGAATATGAGAAAAAATGAAGCCTTAGAAGGAAATATGTATATAAGTGTAGAAATATATCAGCAGCGAAAGCAAACGGGTATCGCCGGGGGATCGTCGGAATAACGACGTTTTAAGCCATTACTAGAGGTGTAAAATGAAAAAATCCATTTTATTATTTTTTTTGAGTTTGATTTTTCTGATCGTTCTATCGCCGCATGAAATCAATGCGAAAGCCGCGCAATCCAAGATTGTCCTGGATGGTCAGGAAATCGCTCTTCCGGAGAATGTCGAAGTTGCCAATATAGATAATAATGTGATGATTCCCATAAGAGTTGTTGCTGAAAATCTTAAATTTAAGGTCAAGTGGGACCAAAAGACTCAGAATGTTAAAATCCAAAATAATTCGAATGCGATATCTTTAAATGTGGGGCAACAAGAAGCGGAAGTCTCCAATGAGCCCGTATTATTAAACACCGCACCTTTGATGCGGAACAATACGGTTCTGGTTCCTATTCGTTTCGTTAGTGAACAAATGGGGCTTAAGGTAAGTTGGAATAATACCGATAAGACGGTTTACCTGACGAGCAATGGAGAAAAGGCGGTGCTGTCCGAAGCAAATACCGATGACTCCTTGATACATATCAACGAAATCCATTTTAGCGATCATCAGCTTGTTGCATCAATGGACGGTCAAGTTACTCCAAGCATATTTACGCTGCAGGACCCGGAAAGAATTGTAATCGATTTGCCGAACACGGCATTTTCGGATACGTTCCAGTCATTAAATGCCGGCCTAAACGGGAAATTGGATGTAAGCGGATCTTCACAGATTGCCGACATCAGATATTCGCTATTTAGTCAGGAGCCGAAGCAAGTCCGGATCGTTGTTGAGTTAATGGAAAATCAAGAAATTCCGTTTAATTATGAATTTAATGAAGGTAACCTTGTTGTTAATTTAGGCCTTTCGGAGAATAACTCTGATCTTTCCGATTCCGGCCCCGTTAATCCAGCTAATCCTGTTGATCCCATTGATCTAGTTGATCCTGTTGTTAAACCAGGACTTAAAACGGTAGTGATTGACGCGGGGCATGGCGGCAGCGATCCGGGGACAACCAGCTTCAGCAATCGGCACGAAAAGGAATTTACTTTGGCTTTAGCTTTGAAAGTTCAGGAGCTTCTTTTAAATGAGCCGGACATTAATCTCGTGATGACTCGTGAAAGTGATGTTTATCCCACCCGTTCAGAGCGCGTGAAGTTGGCCAATGAATTGAATGCCGATATTTTTGTTTCGATTCACGGCAATAGTGTTCTCTCCTCACCGCAAACGACCGGGACGGAAACCTATTATTATGAGCGAAGCAGCAGCAAAGAATTAGCCAATACCATTCATAAGCGGTTAGTGGAAGCCGTGGGTTTTAAGGACCGCGGAGTGAAAAACGGTAATTTTCAAGTCATCAGAGAGACCAAGATGGCGGCGGTTCTTTTGGAGGTCGGATTTCTTAGCAACCCGGCGGATGAGGAAGCGATGTTTTCCGATGAAATGCAATATAAAGCGGCTCAAGCCATTGTGGATGGCATAAAGGAATATTTGGGCTCGTCTCGTGCGGGCCAGCATACTAGCTGATAAAAAAAGCAGGGAAGGGGTAATAATCACCCTTTCCCTGCTTTTTCATTAGCCCAGTACCACTTCAACTTGGTGCACGCCGCCGTCGCCGGCCGGGGCGATGACGTTGCCCTGGATCGGCTGGCCGTCCACGGTGATGCTGGCCACGCCTTTTTCCACGTGATTCGGATTGCTGATCCGGATCACGTACGTGTCGCCGCGGAAGACGCGGGTGATTTCATAACCGTCCCAAGCGGACGGAATGCAAGGATCTACCTTGAGGCCGTTAAAATCGGCCTGAATGCCGAGGATCGCCTGCGTGATCGCAACGTAATTCCAGGCGGCCGTGCCGGTCAGCCAGGAGTTTTTCGCTTCGCCGTGCCGGACGGCGTCTTTGCCGGCGATCATTTGCGAATATACATAAGGCTCCATGCGGTGGATTTCGCTGATGTCCTCCAGGTAAGCCGGAGCGATCTTCGCGTATACCTCAAACGCGCGGTTGCCGTGTCCGAGCACCGTTTCGGCGATCATGATCCACGGGTTGTTGTGGCAGAAAATCCCGGCGTTTTCTTTGTAACCCGGCGGATAGCTGGAAATTTCGCCCAGATTCAAATAATACTTGGAATACGGCGGCTGCTGCAGCACGATCCCGTATTTCGTGTCCAGGCGTTCGGCCACCGAGGCCAGCGCCTTGCCGGCTAAACCTTCTTCGACGCCGATGCCGGCCATGACGCACATGCCTTGCGGTTCGATGAAGATTTGTCCCTCCGCGTTTTCTTTGCTGCCGACCTTTTCACCATAGTGGTCGTAGGCGCGCAGGAACCAATCGCCGTCGAAGCCATGTTCGAGCGTGGTCTTCCGCATTTTTTCCACGTGCGCGTTCGCCTCGGCCGCTTCGGATTCAAGCCCGCGTATCCGGCACAACTCGGCGAAATCCGGACCAACGAACACGAACAATCCGGCGATGAACACCGATTCGGCTACCCGGCCTTCGATATTGGCTGTCGTTTGGAACGATTCGCCCGGCTCCTTGGAGAAGCAGTTCAGGTTCAGGCAGTCGTTCCAGTCCGCGCGTCCGATCAGCGGCAGGCCATGGGGCCCGAGATTTTCGACGACATGGTAGAAGGAACGCTTCAAATGCTCGAACAGCGTAGCGGTGTTGTCAGGGTTGCTGTCGAACGGAACCTGCTCGTCAAGGATGCTCAGATCGCCGGTTTCTTTAATGTAAGCGGCCGTGCCGAGAATGAGCCAGAGCGGGTCGTCGTTAAAACCGCTGCCGATCTCGTTGTTGCCTTTTTTGGTGAGCGGCTGATATTGGTGATAGGCGCTGCCGTCTTCGAATTGGGTGGCGGCGATGTCGAGAATCCGCTCGCGGGCCCGCTCCGGAATTTGATGCACGAACCCGAGCAAATCCTGGTTCGAATCGCGGAAGCCCATTCCGCGGCCGATGCCCGACTCAAAATAGGATGCCGAACGCGACATGTTGAACGTAACCATGCACTGATACGGGTTCCAGATGTTGACCATCCGGTTCAGCTTATCGTCGCCGCTTTGGATTTGGTATTTGGAAAGCAGTCCTTCCCAATAAGCCGCCAGCTCCGCCATCGCCCGGTCCACATCGGCATCGGTGGCAAACCGTTCAATCATTTCAAGCGCCGGCTTTTTGTTGATGATTCCGGGCGCTTCCCATTTCTCTTCCTCGGAAACTTCCACGTAGCCAAGGATGAACACAAGGCTCTGCTCCTCGCCGGGGGCGAGCTGCAGCACCACTTCATGGGAGCCGATCGGCGACCAGCCGCTGGCCACGGAGTTGGAAGCTTTGCCGGCCACGACAACCTGCGGTTCATGCAGACCGTTGTACAGGCCGACGAACGCTTCGCGATCGGTATCGAAACCGTCGATGTCCCGGTTGACGGAGTAGAAAGCATAGTGGTTGCGGCGTTCACGGTATTCCGTCTTGTGGTAAATGACCGAATCCAAAATTTCCACTTCGCCGGTGCTCAGGTTGCGCTGGAAGTTCGTCATGTCGTCCTGGGCGTTCCACAAGCAGAACTCGGCAAAAGAGAACAGGGATACCTTTTTCGCCTGGGAGCCGGTGTTTTTCACCGTCAGACGATGCACTTCGCCGTTGTAGCCGAGCGGCACGAACGCCAGCTGGGTGACGGAAACGCCGCCGCGTTCACCAGTGATCGAAGTGTAGCCAAGGCCGTGGCGGCATTCGTAAAAGTCCAGCTCGCGTTTCACCGGCATCCAGCCCGGCGTCCAAAAGTCGCCGTTGTCATGGTCGCGGACGTAATAGTAGCGGCCGCCGGTATCCAGCGGGATGTTGTTGTAGCGGTAACGCGTCAAGCGGCGCAGGCGGGCGTCACGGTAAAACGAATAGCCGCCGGCCGTATTGGATATGAGTCCGAAAAATTGCTCGTTGCCGAGGTAATTAATCCAGGGATAAGGGGTTTGCGGCGTGTTAATCACATATTCTTTACGCTTGTCGTCAAAAGCTCCGAATTTCATGGAAACAACACTCTCCTATCATTTGTGAACGCGCGTTTATTTTATTCGGCAAGCCGCCTGCGGACAGGCTGCTTCCCGAAAGATGCAGGAGAAGCAGTCCGCCGCAGCCGGATCAGCGGACGGGCGGCTTGCAAGTGTCCCGGACCACAAGCTTGGTCGGGAAGCTGACCGTGCTGAACGTCGCCTCGTCGGCTTCGCACAGCTCGATCACCTTCAGCACCGCGGCTTTGGCCATTTCATCGACCGGCAGCCGGACGGAGGTCAGTTTGGGCGTAATCCGCGAAGCCAACAGAGCATCGTCGAAGCCGATGATCGACAGTTGGTCGGGCACGGCGATCCCGTGCTCGGTAAACGCTTCCAGCGCGGCGATAGCCATGTCGTCGTTGGAGCAGAACAGGGCCGTCGGCAGTTTCTCTTGCAGCGCAAGTCTTTTCGCTTCGCGATAGGCGCTTTCCTTCAGAAATTCTCCCTCCAGAACAAAGTCATCCCAAAGCGGCAGACCGTGTTTTTGCAAGGTGCTTTCGTAAGCCAGATAGCGCTCGCGCCCGGAGTAGGTGTTCATGCTCCCTTTGATGATGCCGATTTCGCGATGCCCCAGGCCGATCAAGTATTCGATCGCTTCGGCCGTGCCTTCGTAGTCCATCGAGTTGATGACGGCGAGATGGTTTTTGTTCAGCCGCTCCGCCATGATTTCCGAAATGTCGTAATCGAGCAGCACGAGCGGTGCTTTCTGATCGACCATTTCCCGCACCAGCTCGATGTCTTTTTGCGTGCCGACCAAAATGCCGCCGTCGATCCGCTTTTGCTGAAATGCCTGCTTGACCTTTTGAAACTCGCCGCGCGAGTATACGGTATGTATCAGAACGTAAAACCCGCGGGCGTTCGCCGTATCGACGACCATGTCGACGATGGGGGCGAAGTAGCTGTTTTGATAAATCCGGCTGGCATTTTCCTGTTCCGACATGCTGATCGCAAACAGGCCGATCGTATCCGTACGTTTGCCGGCCAGCGCTCTGGCAAAGCTGTTCGGCTCATACTGGTGCTGCTCGATGACCCGGCGCACCTTGGCCCGCGTCGCTTCGGGAACATTCGGGTAATTGTTGATCACCCGTGATACCGTGCTGCGGGACACCCCGGCCAATTTGGCTATGTCTTCGCTGCGCATATAGGTCCCCACTTTCGTAAACGCGCGTTTATGAGGTTATTGTAATGGATATCCGGAAGATAATCAATGGTGAAAAAGCGGCGTTGGCCATAATAAGTTGAACGAATGATTGTACGGATAAAGGCAGCGGGGATATAGTCCGCCGCCTAAGGGAGGTGTTCGAGATATTCGCGGATCATCTTGAGCGCTTTATCGGCGTTTGGCGTGTCCGCCCGCAGCGAGATGATCATTTGTTGTTTCGCCAACGGCAGCTGGTCGGCGAGGGCACTGCCTGTGACGTCGATGCCGTAGACATGCTCTTGTCCGTCCTCCTCGGATTTGGCTTTGAGGATCCGGTCATCGGTCAGCAGCGGCTTCAGTTCGGCCGCTTCCTTGTCAAGGCTGAGGAAGGCGCCGCCTCCGGACAGCCAATCGAACGAAGCTTTGTCCGTAATATAAATATCCGGCGACGAGGTGGCGATCACGGCCAGCGCTTTCTGCTGGTAGGCCATGTCCGCGCCGCTCATGCCCGATTCGCTTTGCCCTGGCAAGTACAGCATCTCCAGCTCCAAGCGTTTGAAGTCCGGAATCTGGGCGGTCATCGCCTGCTCCAGCGCGTCCGTCCCGCCGTTCGCTTCATCGGTCAGGAAATTGCCGACCATGATGATGGACAAGTCGACAGGTGGAAGAGCGGCCAGTCTTTTTTGCTCCTCGCGGTGATCCAGGTAGGCGTTAAGGCCAAAAACGATTGCGATCACGGCCACCAGAGCGATGATGCAGTGCGTTTTGTAAAGCCGGAAAAAATCGTCGATCTTCTCCGCGGTGCCGGCAAATTTCCCCCATTTCACGTATCTTTGGCGGCTCATTTCCTCAACTTTGCTTCGCTCTTCCGCTTCGATAATCATTTTGTAGGCTTTGACTTTGGCTTCGTATTCCTGCTCGAACCGGTCATCCTGCTGACGGGAGCGGGATTTCCGCAGCAGAATGTCGAACGCTTTATCGACATCCTCGCGGGGCGCGTTTTCGGGCAGGCCCAATTGCTCATATGCCTGTTTTAAAATGTCTTTCTCCATCGCCCTATCTCCTCTGATTTTGCTCTGAAATCCTGTCATATTATTATATGGAAAGTAACGCTTACATTTATTATACTTTGTATTTGTAATGAAGGGAAATAAGCTGAAAAAGCGAAAAAGCCGGGCGGCCTAGAGCGGCGCTCGGCTTGCGAATTCGGGCGCTGATGAATCTTTCAGCGCATGCGGCGCATCGAGAGGATGACGCTGCTCCAATGTCCGGTATCCAGCGGGCTGATCTCCACGCCGGGATCTCCCCAGGTATGGATGAATTGGCCGTTGCCGATGTAGATGCCGACGTGGCCGGGAATGTTGTCGGTTTCAAACCGGCCCGGCACGGTGAAAAAGATCAGATCTCCGGCCTGAAGGTTGTCCCGGGTGACGGGGATGCCTTCTTTCGCCTGATCTTTGGCCAGCCGCGGCAAGTCTTGCCCGAATTTTTTGAACACATGGCGGGTGAAGGACGAGCAGTCGAACGCTTTCGATTGCTCGTAAGGCGCTGCTCCGAATTCATAGGGAACGCCTAAAAAACTTTTCGCATAGGCAACCATCTCGTCCCGGTGTTCGGCGACCCCAAGGATGCCGTAGCGGTTCGATTCGCCGATCTGCGGGTTCTTTTCGGCAACGCCGCCGTCGGCGTTAATCGGTCCGATGTTAAGCCGCCCCGACAGCGGGTCAACCGCGGTTTTGCCTTGCAGCAGGGTGGAGACCGATGCGGCCGTCATATACAGCTGGCCGTTCTGGCGGATGGGCGCTTGCGGCAGCGATACCGGCTTGCCGAAAGAAACGGCGTGCCGTTGGCTTGGCTGAACCTCAAACATGACATCGGTATAGCCGATCCGGGCGGAGCTGTCCGTTTCCAAAGCGCGAAGACCCAACGTGTCGGCTACTTGGGAAAGCGGAATCCATTGGGCGCCGCGGACATCCGTAAACGCTTCCGTTCTGACCGGGGTGGAGGCGGCCGGGGGAACGGAATTGGCTTCGGGACCGGCCTTGTTGCCGCAGGAGACGGCGGTAGTCAGCAGCACGGAAGCGAGCAAAGAACACAAAATTGTTTTCCAAACCGAGATGCGCATTAGTGCTCTCACTCCATTCATCTTTTTTTTCGACCATGTCAGTTGAAGTATGCATAAATCAATAGATAACTATTCGAGTGGAGCCAGGAGTATCCGACATCTTGCTGAGTTACGCGAAAAGCAAACCGTATACGCGCCGCAAAACTTCCAAGCAGCGCCGCAATCTGACTATCGCCACCTGGGAAGGCGTGCCCTCCACCATTTTTCAAACGCTGCTGGGCGGTCAGGTGCTGGAATGGATCGCGCACTGGCCGAAATGGATTCAGGTGTTCGGCATGCAGCTTGCCGTCGGTACGGGGATGATCCTGCTGGTCGTATCGCTGGGCCGCCGTATTTTGCGCGACGCTTCATAGGCGATTCGTTTTGATGTGCGGGGTTAAGGTGACTTTTGCACGCGCTTTAGGTATATTACTAGTTGAATGTGTTAAGGCCAATCATGGAAGGGAGAGTTGCAACGATGGCAGAAAGAACAGCTTATGAAGGAACTTATCAGGGAGAAAAAGCGGTATGGCTCAGATCCGGACGGTATGAAGCGGTCATGCTGCCGGAAATCGGCGGCAATCTGATTGCGTTCCGCGATGTCGAAAGCGGTTACCGTTTTCTGCGCGAACCGGCGGAGGACGAAATGGAAAGCTTCAAAAGCAATCCCGGCGTGCATGGGATCCCCGTGCTGTTTCCGCCGAACCGGTACGAGGACGGCCTGTTCCCCTGGAAAGGCGAAGTGTACCGTTTTCCGGTAAACGAAGCTTCGACCGGCAACCATCTGCACGGTTTTTTACATACGACGCCTTGGCAGGTGGAGGACTTTGGGCAGACGCCTTTGGAAAGCTATGTTACGGTCAAAGTGACCGTCGACGAGCAGCATGATGTGTACCGGTATTTGCCGTTTAAATTTACGGTAAGGCTGAAGTATACGCTCAGCGAATACGGCTTGTCGCAGCAGTTGTTCGTGCGCAATGACGGGGATAAGGAGATGCCTTGCCTGCTCGCTTTCCATACGGCGGTGAACGCTCCGTTTGCCCCGGGAAGCAACGCTAAGGATTACCGCGTCAAGCTCACGATCGGCGAGCGTTGGCAGCTTAGCGAACGGATGCTTCCGACCGGTTCGTTCCAGCCGCTTACCGGCGAGGAAAAGCAAATGCAAGGGGAGGGCGTGTATCCGTTTTTCGCGTCGCTGGACAATCATTACACCGCCGCGCCGCAAAACGGCCGAAACCGCATGGAACTGAGCGATACGAAGCTTGGCGTCACTCTGGTGTACGATGTCGGGACGTCCTACAAGCAGTGGATGATCTGGAACAACGGGGCGAAGGAAGGGTTTTTCTGTCCCGAGCCGCAAATTAATCTGGTCAACGCCCCCAATGTCAAGCTGCCGAGCGAGGAAATCGGCTTGTTCAGCCTGAACGCCGGGGAAATTTGGGAAGAAACCGCCCGTTTTTACGTGAAGTAGAAGGCAAGCATGAACCAAGAAAAAGCAGCCCGCCGGCGTCTGTAGAGGCGCTTAAGCGAGGCTGCTTTTTCTCTGGCCATTCGGCTCCGAAGATATGCCGGTTTAGTTGACCCCAGCGGTTACGTTACGTCGGGTGGACGGAATCAGCCGCTTCATTTGCCCCAGATTGCGTTTGGGCACATGGATCGTTTTGATGCCGTGCCGTTCATCGCGAAAATAGACGACATTGTCCTGGATGTCCGAGACTTTGGACAAATTGACGTAACAGTTGGTGCTAATGCGGTAAAAGTTAGGGTCCGAGATCAGCTTCGAGGTCTGTTCGGCGGATAGTCTCTGTTTGATGCTGTAATTCCTGCCATGAAAGCAAACCAGTCCGTGAACTCCAATCTTGAAGAAATACGTGTCCTGGGGATCGAGATCCTCATAGACGTTTCTTTCTTCCAGTCCGACATTCATCATTCCAAATCCCCCTTTAGATGATGCTACGGAAGCGCTTACAGTATATCATGTTTTTCAAAATTTGGGTAGGGAAAAGGGCGAAATAATAAAAATTTTGGGCTTTTGCTGCCGGGAATCTCATGGGGAGGACTGGACTTTTATGGCAAAGTGGGGAACAATATAGGGAACGACAACTTTAGATTTCAATTTACCAGGAGGTATGCGAATTGTCACAGACACAACGTTTGCTGTTATTTGTAGGGTCCTACGCCGAGGCGGCGGATCCGGGAGTTTATGTATACGAACTGGACATGTCCAGCGGTAAAATGAACCGGTTAAGCGCGGTATCCGAACTTAAGAACCCGACGTTCGTCAGCGTCGATGAAGCGAATGGCCGGCTGTACGCCATTTCGGAAACCGTTTCGGAAGGCGAACGCATCGGCGAAGCGGTCGCTTTTGCCATTGATTCCGCGAAAGGGGAGCTAAGCGAACTGAACCGCACCTTGACGATTCGTCCGTCTTCTTCGCATATTCAACTGGACCGGAGCAACCGTTTTGTGGCGGTATCGGGGTATCACGGAGGGAACGTCGGCCTCGTCAATGTCGGGGCGGACGGTCTTGTCAGCAAGCTGGCCGATGAACGGCAGCACGAAGGGAAAGGAGCCGATCCGGCGAGACAGGACCGGCCGCATCCGCATTCGGTTATCTTCAGCCCGGACAACCGGTTTGCGCTGGTTGCGGATTTGGGACTGGATCTCATCGTGGTGTACGAACTGGACGCCCAAGGCGGGCGGCTGGTCCGCAAGAGTGAAGCGCAGACGCCGCCGGGAGCGGGGCCGCGCCACATGGCTTTCCATCCGAACGGCCGTTTCCTGTATTCCATCAATGAGGTGAATTCTTCGCTCTCCGCTTTTTCGTATAATCCGGAATCGGGCCGGCTGGAACTGCTGGATACGGTGCCGACCCTGCCTGCCGGGTTTACCGCGGAGAACACGACGGCGGAGGTCGCCATTTCCAAGGACGGCCGCTACCTGTACGGCTCGAATCGCGGCCATGACAGCATCGTCCAGTTCGCCATCGACCCGGCGAGCGGCAAATTGACTTACGTGGAGCACGTATCCAGCGAAGGCGGACACCCGCGCCATTTTGCGCTGACGCCGGACGGGAAATATTTGGTCGCGGCCAACCGCGATTCCAACAACCTGGCTTTGTTCACGGTGGATGGAGAAACCGGCCGGCTGAAGTTCACCGGCCACACCGCCGAAGTATCCAAGCCGGTATGCGTCAAGCCGGTGTTTTTTAACCTGTAGGCGGCCAGCGTATAGAACCTCCCGAACGCAGGTCCGGCCCTGCTCGTCACTAGCGAGCAGGGCCGGTTTTGTTATACTGGGACCTCGACCTAATAATCATATGGGCATGCAGCAGGAACACTTCCAGGGGCTCGAACCACTTCAACAGAGGAGTCGGATTCCTTCAAATATCGTGCCGACTAAAAGCCCCTGTTTGATGCTTGCACCTTCCGCACTCGAATGGGGGGATACTGCCCTCCCTGAACAAAAGGAATAATCGTGCAAAGCAGCATGCAGGGACTCCAAGACACGAACGCTATAGCCCCCCATCTTTGCACTTACTTCAGCCGCCTCAGTCCAGCATACTGAATCAATAGAGTCAAAATCATAATTTTGGTACTCGTAGTAGAACGAAAGAGGGAATGGGTATAGGGTGAAAACCCATCCCCATCCCTATCCCGCCAATCGCTCCAACTTAGAAGTCAGAGTCATAAAAGGACGCCGGCAGGCGTTTTTCTTATCTGCCTGATCATTCCTTAAACAGTCCGGATTCGCGGATTCCGGCCCAAAGCTGCTCGAACTGCGGAATATCGAGCTGCTGCGCGGCATCGGACAAGGCGGTTTGCGGATCGGGGTGCACCTCGACCATGATGCCGTCCGCTCCGGCGGCCAGCGCCGCTTTGGCGCAGGGCAGCAGGATGTCCTTCCGCCCGGTGGAATGGCTGACGTCGACCAGAACCGGCAGGTGCGTTTCCTGCTTGAGCAGCGGAACCGCGGAAATATCGAGCGTGTTGCGCGTCCACTTCTCGTACGTTCTGATGCCGCGTTCGATCAGCATCACGCGGGTGTTGCCGCTGACCGCGATATATTCCGCGGCATGTACGAACTCCTCCAGCGTCGCCGATATCCCGCGCTTGAGCAGCACCGGGATGCGCGCTTCGCCGGCGGCTTTGAGCAGCTCGAAATTTTGCATGTTTCTCGCGCCGATCTGGATCACGTCGATATAACGCTCGGCCAGCTCGATATGGGCGGGGTGAACGATTTCGCTGATCGTGGCCAGCCCGAATTCATCGGCGACTTCCTTCAGCATTTTGAGCCCGTCGACGCCGAGCCCCTGGAAGTCGTACGGGGAGGTACGCGGCTTATAAGCTCCGCCGCGCATGATTTTGACGCCGGCCGCTTTCAAGGCGGCCGCGACGGTGCGCAGCTGCTCGTAAGATTCGACCGAGCACGGCCCGGCGACCATCACCTGCGCGCTTCCGCCGATGATATTGCCCTTGACGTCGAGGACCGTATCCTCCGGCTGTTTTTTCCGGCTGACGATCAGTTGTCTGGTATGGTCTTCCTCCTGGAGGTTCAGCGAGGCTTTGAAAATTTCCTTGAAAATATGCTTGACCGCCGCATCTTTGAACGGGCCGGGATTGCGGCGCGTCAGTTCCTCCAGCATCGCTCTTTCGCGGACGGGGTCAAATTTGGGGACTCCCTGTTTTTCCTTGATTTCGCCGATTTCGCGGACGACGGCGGCGCGTTCGTTCAGCAGGCGCAGCAGCTCATCGTTGATGGCGTCCAGCTTTTGGCGCAGTTTGTTTAAGGCTTCGCTCACTTTGCTCTCTCCTTTTTTAGATTGTTCAAAAATAAGTGCCAAATAAACAAAAAAAAGCCGTCCATCAAGGGACGGAATACAAGCGATTCCGCGGTACCACCCTCGTTAGACAACTTTGGTTGCTCGGCTTCGGGCACGGATAACGGCGTGCGGCCGGATCCCCCTACTGGCCGGAGCGTCTGAAAGTTCAGGGGTCGACTCGGGAGCGAACTTCGGCGGGGCGTCTCCTGCGGGGTGCTTTCAGTCTATGGCACCGCCGTCCCTGACAGGGCGTTTCCCCTTACTCTTCTCCTTCATCGTCGCTTTTGCGTTTTACGAAATTATATGCCGAACCCTTTAGAGTTGCAATAGGGCGAGGCAACGCATCAAAACTTTGAATCTGCGGTACGATAAAGCATGAAATCAGGCGGCCAATGCGGTCAATGAAAATTTTACAATGAATTTACCTAATTTTTAGGCTTTTGTATTTGCAAAGTGGCTAAGCCTCGCTTAAGATTAACGTCAGAGGTTTTTTTAGTTTTTTATCCGACCGACGAAGGAGCAGGTAGCCGATAATGACGTTTTTTAGGGAGCTTTTTCAAATGGCGGGATTCCGCAGAGCGCTGGCTCTGCTGTTTGTCGTCCTCGTGCTGTATTTTGCCCGCAGCATGCTTAATATGCTTTTGATCACTTTTATCCTCACTTATTTGATCAATCGGCTGCACAATTTTATCAGCCGCAATGTGGCGAAGGTCATCCGCATCAATCGGGCCGTGACCCTGGTGTTCATTTATCTTGTCATGATCTCGCTTTTGGGCGTCGCGCTTTACTACTATTTGCCGGTGTTTACTGTGGAACTGACAGATCTGGTCAACCAGGTCATGTCCTTTTATGCGAACCCGCCCGAATTTCCGGATAATACCATCCTGAATTACGTAGTGGAGTACTTGAAGGATTTCGATTTGTCCGCGTACATCCATAACGGGGTCGATTTCCTGCTCAGCACGTTGTCGGACATCGGCAAATGGAGCCTGAATTTGTTTGTCGCGATCATCCTCAGTTTATTCTTCCTGCTGGAAAAAGAAAAAGTGACGAACTTTACGGTGAAATTCCGGGAGAGCCGTGTAGGCGGCCTATTTAAGGAACTGGAGTATTTCGGCAAAAAATTCGTGCAGTCCTTCGGGAAAGTGATCGAGGTGCAATTTTTGATCGCCCTCGTCAACAGCATCCTGTCGACGATATTTTTGTGGATTTTCGGATTCCCGAATTTGTTCGCCCTGGCGATTATGATCTTCCTGCTCGGTCTGGTCCCGGTTATGGGCGTGATCGTATCGCTGGTTCCGCTGTGCGCGATCGCCTTTAAAATCGGCGGGGTGGTCAAAATCATCTACGTGCTCGTGATGGTGGCCGTGGTGCATGCGGTGGAAACGTATTTCCTCAATCCGAAATTTATGTCCAACAAAACGCATCTGCCGATTTTTTACACGTTTATGATTTTGCTCGTTTCCGAGCACTTCCTGGGCGTATGGGGGTTGATTGTCGGGGTGCCGATTTTCATGTTCCTGCTCGATATTATGGAGGTGCCGGTCGGAAAAACGCCGTCTAAGCGAAGCTTGCCGAAACCGGTCAAGGAAAAGTAATCCGCGCGAAGCATTTGAAAAACCGCTGGATGTTGTGTCCAGCGGTTTTCTATCGCCTATTCAGGCTTAATTTTTCCACTTCACCTGGTTGTTCTGATAGTCTGCCGCGGGATGCCCGGGCATCCGGTCCTTCCAGGAACGGTTGATCGCTTTTTTCAGCTTTTCCGGAAGTTGCGCTTTGATGCGGTTTGCTTTATCCCGGTCAAGCTTGCCCTCGGCGACCGCTTGGTCAATGTTCAGGTTGGCGGTCTCGGTCAGCTTTTTCAGATACTCTTCTTCGCTCCAGCCCTTTTGCGCTTGAACGACCTGCAGGAGCGTTTTGCCTTGTCTCAGCTGCTCCACCAATGCCATGGGTTCCATGCCCAGCATTTCGGCCGTTTCCTTGACGATATGGCCGCCGCGGAAGTGGCCGCGGTGATGGTGAAACCGCGATTCGTTTGGCTTGGGGCTTGGGGTTTGCGGGGTCTCCTGCGTTTGGCCCGCAAGGGCTGTCGCCTCTTCCGCGTAAGCGGGGATGGCCGCCGCCGCGAGGCTGCAGCCTAACAGGATGGCAAGGGCGCTTTTCATCGCAAAAGGTTTTCGTTTCTGCTTAACCATAGACTTTCTTCACCTCTTCGTTTAGAATAATTTGGTCCTCGCCTCCATCAGTTTTGACCAAAATCGCGCCAAGTATCTTAATGGAAGCTTAATATTTCATAAAATTCCGCTTAAAGCGCGAGTTGAATAAGTCAGGTTTTCAGGCTGAGAAGGGTTAAAATATACGAAATGTTGTTGATCATGGGAGGAATTATCCGTGACATTTGGTCCAAGAATGCTCAAAACGGGCATTGCCGTAACGCTGGCTTTATATGCCGGCGTGCTGCTGAATCTGTCTTCCCCCGTCATCGCGGCGGTTGCGGCGATTTTTGCGATGCAGCCGACGATTTACCGTTCCTGGCGCTATTTGATCGACCAACTGCAGACGAATACGCTGGGCGCCGTTTTGGCGATGCTGGGCGGAATGCTGTTTTCCAATGAACCGATCGCCGTCGGATTAATCTGTGTTCTGGTCATCATGATCTGCTTGAAGCTCAAAATGGGGGATACGATAGGCTTGACGCTGGTCACGGTCGTATCGGTGATGGAAGCTTCAGGGCAGTGGGAGTTTGCGCTAAACCGTTTTGCTCTGAGTATGATCGGCATCCTGTCCGCGTTTATCATTAATATTCTTGTTCTCCCGCCCAAACCGAAGGTACAGTTCGAGCGGCAGGTCCGGGAGACGTTCGACCAGCTGTCGCTGCTGCTGCGGACGGCGATTTCCGATGAGATGAAGGAGACGGTGTTCCGCAGCGAAAAAAGAACGCTGGAGGATACGATCGGTTCGCTGGCGGACAAGTACAAGCTGATGGAAGAGGAGAAAAAGAAGCTGCGCAAGCCGAAGTTCAGCGACAATCGCCAGCTCGTCGTTTACAAACAGATGCTCAGCGCCCTGCGCAAGGGCTTCGAGGTGCTGAACGCGGTGGACCAGCATTATTTTCAGGCGGTCCGTTCTCCGGAGCTGAACCGGGAATTCGATGAGCACTTGGAGAAGCTAACCAAGTTCCACGAGCATATCATGCTGAAATTCGATGACAAACTGAAGCCCAATTACGGGGAGGCCATGCAGTTCGAACAGGAAAACGACGCGTTTTTGCGGCGGATGCTGGACAGGTACGCGGCGGAGCGGACCGGGGTATTGCGGTTGTCGATCGTATCGGCGGAAATGTACGAATACGGCCATCAGCTGGAGAGGCTGAACAGGCTGGCGGACCATGCCGGCGCGGCTGCGGGGGAGTAAGATTTCGGCGCATAACGCAGAAAAAGTCCTGCCAAAGCGGCAGGACTTTCATGACGGAAAAAAATAATACATAGATTGAAAATTAAGGGCAAAGTTGATACAATAAAAAATGGACTGCAAATAGAAATATATAAAAATGTTCATCCTTTTAGATTATATCATGTATTTATTTGATTGTCAATAGTCTGAACGAAACCAAGGGAGCGATTGAATTGGACAATAAAGACCAGGCTTGGCTTGAAGAGCAGCGCCGCATAGAATATGTCGCCGATCAAATCGACGCCAGAATCCGCAAACTGGAGCGGGAGGTCGGTTCGGTTCGCGGGGATGTCGTTGCCATGCGGAAAGATTTTTGGGATGAAGTGACCGTCAATTTCAGCGAGGCCGATGATGTGGGGGAAACGTCCACGAGCTTGCGGCAGCAATCCCAGGTACTCGCGGAGCGGGAAAAAAGCCACCTGCACGCTTCCGCCATGCTCGGAAAAATGAAGCGGCTGAAAGAGTCGCCTTATTTCGGCCGCATCGATTTCGCCGAAGCAGGAGAAGCCGCGGCCGAGGCGATCTATTTGGGCATTGCCTCCCTGCTGGAAGACGGAGACGAGACATTTCTCGTTTACGATTGGCGGGCGCCGATCTCCAACCTGTATTATGACAGCGTGCCCGGGCCGGCTTCTTATGAAACCCCGTCGGGGACGATATCGGGCGAGATGAAGCTTAAACGGCAGTTCGTCATCCGCGGACGCGAACTGAGGCTTATGTTCGACACGGGCGTGACGATCGGGGACGAGCTGCTGCAGCAGGTGCTCGGGCGGAGCTCCGACGCGCAGATGAAAAGCATCGTGGCCACGATCCAGCGGGAGCAGAACCGCATCATCCGCAACGATCGCAGCCGGATGCTGATCGTGCAGGGAGCCGCGGGCAGCGGCAAAACGTCGGCGGCCTTGCAGCGCGTCGCTTATTTGCTGTATAAGCACCGGGACGTGCTGCAGGCGGATCAGATGATTTTGTTTTCTCCGAATCCGATGTTTAACAGCTATGTATCGACGGTACTGCCCGAGCTTGGGGAAGAGAACATGCAGCAAACGACGTTCCAGGAATACCTCGAGCACCGGCTGGGCCGGGATTTCCAGCTTGAGGATCCGTTCGTCCAGATCGAATATGTCTTGTCCGCGAGGGAAGACGAGGCTTATCAAGCGCGGATCGACGCCATCCGCTTCAAATCGTCCGTTCAATATCTGGAGGCGATTGCCCGGTACAAAGAGCTCCTGGAGAGAAAAGCGATGAAGTTCAAACCGCTGCGGTTTCAAGGGCGCGAGGTCATCGGCGCGGAGGCGATCGCCGCGCGATTTTACGGTTACGATCCGGCGATCCGGCTCGCCAACCGCTGCGAGTTGCTGAAGGAGTGGCTGCTTAAAGAGCTGGCCGCATTCGGCAAAGAGGAGCTGGATCAGCCTTGGGTCGAGGAGCAGATTCAACTTCTCGACACCGAGGACTATCAACGCGCTTACCAGCGGATGCGCCGCAAAAATCAGAGGAAGGGAGATTCCTTCAGCGACTACGAGGACGAAAAAACGATCTTGGCCAAAATGGTCGTGAGCGACCGGCTCAAGCCGCTGCGGAAATGGGTGAAATCGCTGCGCTTCGTCGATGTGACCCGGCTGTACACGCAGTTGTTCAGCGACGTTTCCTTGTTCCGCGAAGTGCATCCGGGAGCTTTGCCGGAGCGCTGGGATGAGATTTGTTCCCAGACGCTGCGGAAAATCGCCGAAGGGGAGCTGTTTTACGAGGACATCACGCCGCTATTGTATCTGAAGGAGCTGCTCCTGGGCTTCAGATCCAATACGTCCATCCGCCATGTCATCATTGACGAGGCCCAGGATTATTCGGCATTTCAGCTGTTTTTCCTGAAGCGGCTGTTCCCGCGGGCCAAGATCACGGCTTTGGGCGATTTCAACCAGGCGATCTACGCGCACGGCTCCGTGCTGCAGGAATCCGGTCTTTTGGTGGACCTGTACGGGCCGGAGGAAACCGAGGTCATTTCGCTGACGCGCAGCTACCGTTCCACCAAGGAGATCGTCGAATTCACGCGGGGCATGGTTCCGGGCGGAGAGCACATCGTTCCATTTAACCGGAGCGGGGAGCGTCCGCGCGTAACGGTTCTGGGCACCCGGGAAGGGCTGCTCCGGGCTATAGCGGAGGAATTGAAACGCCTGGCGGAAGAAGGATACGAATCGGTGGCGGTCATTTGCAAAACGGCCGAGCAGAGCGCGGAGGTCCAGCGGGCGCTGGAGCCGCTGTTGCCCGCGCCGCCGAAGCTGGTCAAGAAGACGACGCTCGGTTTTGAAAAAGGGGTGCAGGTAATCCCTGCCTATTTGGCCAAAGGGGTCGAATTCGACGCCGTACTGATCTATGACGCGTCGGCGGGCCAGTATTCCCGGGAGAGCGAGCGGAAGCTGTTCTATACGGCCTGTACGCGGGCGATGCACCTTCTATATATCTACTCGCTTGGCGAGCCCAGCCCGTTTGTTACCGGTCAGGACGCCGCCCTCTACGTGAGCGAGCGGCAGCCTGTCTGAAACGGGATAAAGCGGTTTACGAAAGCAAGATAGCGATCATGCGAAACAAACGGACAATCCATCTATTTAAGTGGAAGATACTGAATGGACGGGGAAAGGCAAGAGGGTGAAATGATTCTGAAGAAACGGCAGTGGTCGCCTTTGTGAACGGATTTCTACAACTTCCGAATTTAGTGGATGAAAGAAATCCGTGAACAACAGCGATCGTAAGAACATTTCACCCGGCTGCCTGTTCGATCAGTAGTTCAGCTTTTTTAGCTCTTGGTTGTCCGTTTTTTGTACGCGAATTCATAGTTCTGTAACAATAGATTGCAAATAAAATCTTGCGCGCGGAAACAAAACGGATACAATATAATGGTAACGTGAACATTTAAGGGTTGAGATGACCATATTGCCGGCAATTATGTGATTTTTTTCTCACCTCACCTGCGCGCAGTTGTTTTTTTTGAATCAAATTGTTCACGTTAACAATATTTAATGGGAGGATACGGATGTGGTAAAGAAATTTATGGACGAGAACTTTCTTCTCTCCACCGAAACAGCCGTACGGTTATACCACGATTGGGCCAAGGACATGCCGATTATCGATTACCATTGCCACTTGAGTCCCCAGGAAATTTATGAGAACAAACAGTTTGCCAACATTACCGAGGCCTGGCTTTATGGCGACCATTACAAATGGAGGGTAATGCGCGCAAACGGCGTGGACGAAGCGTGTATCACCGGCGCGGCCAGCGATTACGATAAGTTTTTGGCCTGGGCCCGCACCGTGCCGACCTTGATCGGCAACCCTTTGTATCATTGGACGCATCTGGAGCTGCAGCGCTTTTTCGGGGTATACGAGCTGCTGAGTGAAGAGACGGCTCCGCTGATTTGGGAGAAAGTAAACCGTCAACTGCAAGGCGAAGGGTTCGGCGCTCGGGACTTCATTACGAAATCGAAGGTGGCTGTCGTCTGCACCACGGACGATCCGGCGGATTCGCTGGAATACCATTTCAAGATCCGCGAGCTTGCCGGTTTTGAAACCGCTGTACTGCCAAGTTTCCGTCCGGATAAAGCGCTGGAGATCAAACGCGCGACGTTCCTCCCGTGGATCGAAAAGCTGTCCGGCGTAAGCGGAGAAACCATCGCCGATTACGACCAGTTGCTTAAAGCGCTGGAAGCGCGTATCCGCTTCTTTCATTCGGCCGGGGGCCGGGTATCCGACCACGCGATCGATGTGCTTGCGTATAAGGATGCGACGCGCGGAGAAGCCGCCGCTATATTTGCCAAGGCGCTCCGCGGGGAAGAGGTTACGGCCGAAGAGGAAGCGATGTACAAATCGCACACCCTCCGCTATATGAGCAAGCTTTATGCGGAGCTCGGCTGGGCGATGCAGCTGCACATTCACGCCCTGCGCAACAATAATACGAGGATGTTTAACCGTCTGGGACCGGATACGGGATACGATTCCATCAATGACGGGGCGATTGCCAAGCCGCTCGCGGCGTTGCTCGACGGACTCGAGCGCGAAGGCGCGCTTCCCAAGACGATTCTTTATTCGCTGAATCCGAACGATTACCCGGTTCTCGCCAGTGTGATGGGGAGCTTCCAGGAATCCGGCGTTCCCGGTAAAATGCAGTTTGGAACAGCATGGTGGTTCAACGATCATATCGACGGAATGACCGAGCAGATGAAGACGCTGGCGAATTTGGGCGTATTGTCCGCCTTTGTCGGAATGCTTACAGACTCGCGCAGTTTTCTGTCGTATACTCGGCATGAGTACTTCCGCAGATTGCTGTGCGCGGTGCTCGGAAACTGGGTGGAGCAGGGAGAAGCGCCGGATGATATGAAGCTGCTCGGCAAAATGGTGCAAAATATTTGCTATGAAAACGCCAAACGCTATTTTGCTTTTCCGGCCATGGCGACGTTCCCGGGTTAAGGGTGGCGGTTCGAAGCCTTTTGCCGCTATCTTTTGCCCTAATGTGAATACCGCAAAAGAGGGCAAAAGGCTGCGAATAAGCCGCTTTAACCGGAAAATACCGCCCGCTGCAAATTTACAAGTGAATATTTTCACATTTATTTTCACACAAATAGAAAGAAGGATAGCATATGGGAGTGGCTGTTGCTGAACAAGCAGAAACCCTGAACAACACGGGGAGCCCTAATCGGGGTATTGGATTAAAAGAGAAGATTTCCTACGGTTTGGGCGACTTTGGAAACGGATTCATGTTTGACCTTGGACAATTGTATTTGTTGAAATACTTTACCGACGTCGCGGGGATTTCCTCGCAAGCGGCGGCGGGCATCTTTCTGGTGAGCAAATTATTTGCCGCTTTTGTCGATCCGATCGTCGGCTCTTCCATCGATTACCGCAAAAAAATCGGCCCCCGGGGCAAATTCAGACCGTTTTTGCTGTACGGTAGCTTCGTGCTCGCCGTGCTGACGGTTCTGACGTTTATTAGCCCGGGACTTTCTTCCGGCGGCAATTTGATTTACGCTTACGCCTCTTATATGATCTGGGGCATCGGCTATTCTTTCGTAAATATTCCTTACGGTTCTTTGGGGGCGGCCATTACGCAGGACACCAAAGAACGGGCGTCGCTGTCTTCCTTCCGGCAGGCCGGCTCGCTGGGCGCGTTGTTTGTGACGAGCGTTGTCGTCATGCCGCTGATCGTCCGCTTCCCGAACGAAAAAATCGGGTATCCGGTCGTGATGGGACTGATGTCCGTCATCGGAGTCATTGCCTTCTTCTTTTGCTACCGCGGAACCAAGGAGCGGATCGTAAAGCAGGCGGCTCCGCAGGAAAAACTGACCTTCATGACGATCGTCCGCACCTTCATCTCCAATAAACCGCTGCTGGTTTTGGTGCTGATGACGATTTTTACGATTTCCGCCTACAACTTGAAATCGGCGATGCTGGTGTATTTCGCGGAATATAACCTGGGCAATGTGGAACTCATGGCTTATATGAACTTCATCATCATCGGTTCTTCTTTTATCGGCGTGCTTTTCCTGCCTAAGCTGGTCGCTAAATTCGGCAAGAAGAAAACGGCTTTGATCGGGATGGCCGTCAGCGTTGCCGCCGATCTGCTGAACTTCTTTATGCCGTCCAATGTGGTGGTTTTTACGGTGCTCGCAAGCATAGCTTTTATCGGCATCAGCATTCCGAACGGCGTAACCTGGGCCTTCGTCTCCGACATTATCGATTACGGGGAATGGGTGTCCGGCGAACGCAAAGAGGGAACGACCTACTCGCTGTTTAACTTCTCGCGGAAGCTGGCGCAGTCGCTGTCCGGATTCCTTTCCGGGATCGGTCTCTGGCTGGTGGGGTATGTCCCCAATGTGGCCCAGAAGGCGGGCACTTTAGTCGGCATCAAGGGACTGCTGCTGCTCTATCCGGCGGTGGCTTTAACGCTGGCGGCGCTGGTCATCGGTTACATGTATAAACTGACGGACAAAAAACACGAGCAGATCGTACAGGAGCTGCAAGCGGCCGGCAAATAAGAAAAATGTGTGAATGTGTTCCCCAAGTCTTATGAGGCGTTTATCTGCTTGCCCGGATTATGCTATTGTTAAAAGAAAATACGGCAAGTACAGGATGCTTGATAAGAGAGGGCTCATTCGTATGACAGTAACGATTAAAGATCTCGCCAAGCTGGCGAACGTATCCCATACAACGGTATCCCGGGCTTTGAACAACAGCCCGTTCATCAAGGAAGAAACGAAACGTAAAATAATGGAACTCGCGGCGCAAATGAACTATACGCCAAACGTCAACGCCAAAAGCCTGGTGATGCAGAGGTCGTACACGATCGGCCTGTTTTTTACCAGTTTAAAAAGAGGGACCTCCTCGAGCTTTTTTGCCGACGCGATGAGCGGCGTCAATCAGGTGATCGATGTCGAATACAATTTGTTTACGCGCGGCATCGAAGATTACGCGGATTATGCCTCGATCCACCGCAAACGGTTTGACGGCATTATCGTGATGAGTCAAAGCGAGTCGGACAACGCGTTTATTTACCATGTGCTGCAGCAGGAGATTCCGCTCGTGGTCCTGAACCGCCAAGTGGCGGATTCGCGGATTATCAATATTTTGTCGGATGACAAGGAAGGGGCGTACGCGGCGGGAAAACATCTGATCGCCGCAGGCCATACGCGCATCGCCATGATCGAAGGAGTCGAGGGATTCAAGTCGACGCAGCAAAGAAGGGAAGGACTGCTGAATGCGCTGATCGACAGCGGCATTCCGATCGTCGGCGATTATTTTGTGCATGGGCGTTACGATATGGAAAGCGGGTTCCAGGCCATGCTGGATTTGCTTAAGCTCGAGCAGCCTCCCACCGCCGTGTTCTGCGCCAATGACGATATGGCGATCGGGGCGATGAAAGCCGCGTTTGAGCGGGGAAAAAGAGTGCCGGAGGACATCTCGGTGATCGGCTTTGACGATATTGAGTTTGCGCAGTTCACCACGCCGTCGCTGACCACCATTAAACGGCCGATCGAAGAGATCAGCGCCGAGGGCGCGCGTAAGCTGCTTCGGCTGATCGACGATCCGTCGGCCGCGGGAGAGAGGCTGTTCCTGAAGACGGAGCTGATGCGGCGGAATTCCACCGCTAAGCCGGCTGGGCTGGAGGCGATTTAACTTTAGGTTGGACCGGTTGCTTAGCTGTAACCGGTCGTCCAATCGCCGGTTTATTTTAACGTGTGCATAATTTGTGAACATATTGATGATTCGATTGATTTACTTTAATAGTTTGTTAATATGTTAACGTGTTCAATTATGAATCAATATATATTCGAATGATCTTATAGTCTGATGCGATGGAGGAGTTTTAAGATGAATCGATTAACGCAAGCTATGGCGCCGGGGCGCGCTGTTCGTCCGGCGAAAGTGCTGCAGTTTGGGGAAGGCAACTTTTTGCGGGCTTTTGTCGATTGGCAGATCGATATCATGAACAAGAAAACCGGTTTTAACGGAAACGTAGTAATCGTCCAACCTCTGCCGGCCGGGCTGGCCGAGGCGCTGAACGAGCAGGACGGACTTTATACCGTTTATCTGGAAGGGATGAAGGAGGGACGCCCTGTCCGGGAGCATTCATTGATCGAGTCGGTGGCCCGGGGCATCAATCCCTACAGCGAATACGAGGCTTATGCCAAACTGGCGGAAAATCCCGATCTGCGCTTTATTATCTCCAATACGACGGAGGCGGGGATCGCTTTTGCCCCGGCGGACCGGCTGGAGGATCAGCCGCAATCCAGCTATCCCGGCAAATTGACCGCGTTGTTGCACCGCCGTTACCAATACTTTGGCGGCGACCGGTCCAAAGGCTTCATTATCATTCCTTGCGAACTTATCGACCGCAACGGCGATGAGCTGAAAGCGATCGTGCTGAAGTATGCCGAACTTTGGAACCTGGGCGCCGATTTTGTAAACTGGCTGCATGAAGCCAACACGTTTTGCTGCAGCCTGGTCGACCGGATTGTGCCGGGGTATCCGAAGGAACGGATCGGGGAAATTACGGAAGAGCTGGGGTATGAGGACCGGTTTGTCGTTGTGGGGGAGCAGTTCCATCTGTGGGTGATCGAGGGGCCGCAATGGATCAAGGAGGAATTTCCGGCGGAGCTTGCGGGACTGCAAGTGCTGGTGGTGGACGATATGACTCCGTACCGGACCCGCAAAGTGAGAATACTGAACGGGGCGCATACCGCCTTAACCCCGGTGGCTTACCTTTACGGGCTAGACACGGTGGGCGAAAGCGTCGATCACCCGGTCGTCGGAAAATTCGTAGAGTCGCTGATTTATGACGAAATCATTCCCACCCTGGAGCTGCCGAAGGAGGAACTGCAGTCGTTCGCGGCGGCGGTGCTTGAACGGTTCCGCAATCCTTTTGTCCGCCATTACTTAATGAGCATTGCGCTGAATTCCGTGTCCAAATTCAAAACCCGGGACCTGCCGACATTGCTAACCTATTCCAAAGAGCAGGGGAAATTGCCAAGGAAGCTTACGTTTGCGTTCGCCGCGCTGCTGGCGTTCTACAAAGGAAAACGCGGCGGGGAGCCGATCGAGCTTGCGGACGACCGGGATGTGCTGGATCAATTTGCCGCATTGTGGCGGGTTTGCGACGGTTCCCGTGAAGCCGTCCGGCGTCTTGTGGCCGAGGTTCTTGCCTCGAAGGAACGCTGGGGCATGGATTTGAACGAGGTGAACGGGCTGGCCGGCCAATTGGCGGAAGATTTATATCATATCGAATCGGCAGGTATGGTACGGGCGCTGGAAGATTTGCTTGGGGCATCCGCCGGTGCCGAGCAATGACCGGGAGGGGCTGCGAATGAAAGAGTATATCCGGATTCACGAACGAGACAATGTGGCCGTTGCGCTTCGGGATTACACCCCCGGCGAAACGCTCAGCGTCGACGGGCGCGACATCGAATTGACGGAAGCGATCGGACGGGGGCATAAGGTTGCGCTCACCCCGATTTTTAACGGCGAAAATGTGATCAAATACGGCTATCCGATCGGCCATGCCACACGGGACATCGCCCCCGGCAGCCACGTGCATACGCATAATACGAAAACGAACTTGACGGGCGTGGAGGATTACAGATACACTCCAAAAATCGCGCCCAATCCGTATTCCTTCGAGAATCGAAGCTTTGAGGGGTACAAACGAAAGGACGGCAGCGTAGGCATCCGCAATGAGCTGTGGATCGTGCCGACCGTGGGGTGCGTGAACGGGGTGGCCGACCTGATATTGTCCGCTTTTATCCAGGAAGTCGGCTCGACCCTGCCGTTTGAGAACGCGCTTGTTCTGAAGCACAATTACGGCTGCTCTCAACTTGGCGACGACCATGTCCATACCCGGACGATGCTGGCCGACGCCGTAAAACATCCGAATGCCGGGGGCGTGCTGGTCCTGGGATTAGGCTGCGAAAACAACACGATGAGCGAATTTAAAGAGGCTTTGGGCGATTACGACGCTTCCCGGGTAAAATTTCTTGTCTCGCAAGAAGTGTCCGACGAGGTTGGCGAAGGAGTACGGCTGCTTAAAGAGATTTATGAGGCCGCGCGCGAAGACCGCCGGGAGACCGTTCCGCTGTCCGCGCTTAACATCGGGCTGAAATGCGGGGGTTCCGATGGGCTGTCGGGGATTACGGCCAATCCGCTGCTGGGGCGCCTTTCGGATTATATGGCGGCCCAGGGCGGGACGACGGTGCTGACGGAGGTGCCGGAAATGTTCGGGGCCGAAACGATTTTGATGGAACGCGCCAAGGATGAAGAGGTATTCGGCAAAATCGTGGAACTGATTAATGACTTCAAGCAATATTTTCTCGATTACAAGCAGCCGGTTTACGAAAATCCTTCGCCGGGCAACAAAGCGGGAGGCATTACGACGCTGGAGGATAAATCGCTGGGCTGTACGCAGAAGTCGGGAATTTCTCCGGTCAATGACGTTCTTCGGTACGGCGAACGCCTGAAAACGAAAGGCCTCAATTTACTAAGCGCGCCCGGCAACGACTTGGTTGCGGCTTCGGCGCTGGCGGCTGCGGGATGCCAGCTGGTTCTGTTCACGACCGGCCGCGGCACCCCGTTCGGCACATTTGTGCCGACGGTAAAAGTATCGACCAATTCGGCATTGTATCGCGAAAAACCGCATTGGATCGATTACAATGCCGGCGTTCTGGTTGAGGAAGGGGATCCGGATCGGGTGCTGGACGAATTTCTCGGCTTCATTATCGATATCGCCAGCGGCAGGTTGGTTAATAACGAGAAAAACGGATTTCGGGAGATTGCCATTTTCAAAAACGGAGTAACCCTTTAGCAGGTATAATTTCGCCGTAAATTAATACACTAACCGGGTCGGTTATATACGTTATACGGAAGGACGGCGGATGACCTTATGGTTAGCAAAAAAGGCGATTTGATTGCGTTGGCTTCGATACCGCTCATCATGACGCTGGGAAATTCCATGCTGATCCCGATTTTACCGGAAATTGCCCGTGCGCTCCGCGTCACTTCGTTTCAGGTCAGCATGCTGATTACGGTGTATGCGGTTGTCGCGATTTTGTTGATCCCCGTGGCCGGTTATCTGTCGGATAAATTCGGCCGCAAAGCGATCATCATTCCCAGCCTGATCCTTGCCGGGATCGGCGGCGCCGTGTCGGGCGTTGCCGATTGGTTTGCCGATGGCATCGCCGTGTATTGGCTGATTTTGGCCGGGCGTTTTTTGCAGGGAATCGGAGCCGCGGGGGCCTTTCCGATCGTGCTGCCGCTCGTCGGCGACCTGTTCGAAGACGAGGAGGAGGTTAGCCATAACCTCGGCGTCATCGAAACGTCAAATACGTTCGGCAAGGTACTCAGCCCGATTCTTGGCGCGCTTTTGGGCGCTTGGATGTGGTACGTGCCGCTGCTGGCGATACCGGTGCTTTGCCTGATTTCGCTGCTGCTCGTCCTGTTTTTGGTCAAGGAACCGAAGGAAAGGGACAACGCGAAGCCGCTGCCCGAGTTTTTGCGCGCGGTCAAGGAAGTACTCAAGCTGAAGGGGCGGTGGCTGTTTGCCATTTTCGCCATCGGCGGTATCTGCATGTTTTTGCTGTTCGGCGTCCTTTTTTACTTGTCGGAGCAGTTGGAAGTCAAGCACGGGTTGAACGGCGTAATCAAAGGTCTGGTGCTGGCCGTTCCGCTGGCCGCTTTATGCCTCGCCTCGTATTTGACCGGGAAAAAGATCGGGAAAAACAAAATCCTCATGAAGTGGCTGGGAGTGGCGGGGCTGGTGCTCGCTACAGGGGCCCTCTTCGGCATCGGATTTTTCAATAACATTTATTTCGTCATCGCTTGTCTGATCGTTTGCGGCACGGGGATCGGCATGGTGCTCCCCAGCCAGGACGCGCTGATTACCGAAGGCATAGACAAAGAAATGCGCGGCACAATCACTTCCCTCTACAGCAGCATGCGTTTTATCGGGGTGTCGGCCGGGCCGCCGGTGATGTCGCTGCTGATGAAGCGGGGGCATATGACGATGTTTTTTGCCATCGCGGGGGTGGCTTTGGCGGGGATGCTGCTGCTTCTGCTGATGGTTAAACCCCATTCGGGGCGCGGCGGAGTCTCCCGGTCCACGAAAGCGCCGCGGCCGCTGCATCAAGGTTAAACTCCATATGGTTCGCGCCTGGACAGCGGAGCGGAAATCGCCTCCGCTGTTCTATTGTGCGGGCTTTTTTGGTATGATTAAAAGCGAGTGTCATGAATGAATGGACAGGTATTACATAGGCGTTAGGGCCATTATTTTTTGGAGGGGAATCATATGAATGCAAAACAGGCGGCGGGGTACCGCGCGGCGGAGTGGGTTAAGGACGGGATGAAGGTAGGGCTTGGAACCGGCTCCACGGCCTACTACGCGATTGAGAAAATCGGCCAAATGGTCGCCGAGGGACTGCGCATCCGCGCTATCGCCACTTCCAACGCTTCGGAGGAGCTCGCCGTAAAATATAATATTCCGCTGCTTCAGGCCGGCGAAGTCGATCGTCTGGACATCGCCATCGACGGGGCGGACGAGGTTGACCCGGGGCTCTCGCTGATCAAAGGCGGCGGCGGCGCGCTGCTGCGCGAAAAGCTGGTCGCCATGAATAGCGAACGGTTTATCGTGATTGCCGACAGCGGGAAAATCGTGCCGCATCTGGGGCAATTCAAGCTGCCGATTGAAATTGTGCCGTTTTGCTATGAATGGACGCTGAAGCAACTCGAAAGACGCTACAGCGTTCCGTTTGAGACGCGGATGCGGGGAGCGGAGCGGTATGTCACCGACAACGGAAACTATATCGTAGACGCCGCGTTCGGCAAAATCGCAAACCCGGCCGTGCTGGCCGAGGAATTAAAAGCGATAACCGGCGTCGTGGATCACGGTTTATTCGTCGGAATTGCCGATACGGTTGTCGTCGGCTACGATGACGGGCATACGGAAATCAAGGAGGCCGCATGTTCAAACCAATAAATTCGCGGGTGGACGAGCCGCAAATCCGCGAGCTGCTGGAATACGCCGTCGTTTTGGAGCCCGATGCGCTGGAGGAGGCGCTAGCGCTGTACCGCTCCGGCGCCGGCCAATTGTACGGTTATGAGGACGAAGGCGAAGTCGTTGGGCTGATCGGTTTTCGGGTCAATGACTCGCGCGTGCTGGAAATCATTCATCTCGTCGTGCGGCCCGAGAACCGGATGCAGGGGTATGGCCGGGGATTGGTGCTGCTGGCTTTGTCTCATGCCAATCCGGAAAGCATCGCCTCGGTCACGGACGAAGAGGGGGCCCAGTTTTTCCGCAGCATCGGCTTTCAAATTACCGGACTTGGCGGCGGCCCTTACGGCGAAGAGCGTTTCCGCTGCGTGTACAATGTGGACGAGGAGAATGAGGATTAATTCTCGGAGAGCAGTTATTTACGGTCTGTGTGGATCAACTGCAAAAGTGCATTCCATTTGAAGGAATTCACCTGCTTTGGGACGATTGAAATGGAAAAATGCATCTGTTTTGGCGCAGGAAGTGCCGCTATTTTGCGTAGGAGGGGGAAAAGCTCAAAAATAACGCCACAAATGACCGCTATTTCGAATATCAAAAAACCGCCGGAGCAGATTCCTCCGGCGGTTTTTCTAATCCGGCCGTTTAGTTCAGAGTGCTTCGTTTAATTAGGCTGCGCAGCGCCCACTTGCGTTCCTGCCGTTTTTTGTATTTCGGCAAGCTGCGGTAAACGGCGATGGATTCATTGAGCGCCCGTCTTGCTTCCTCCTTGCGTCCGAGCGACTGATAAAGGCTGGCGAGCAAATAGTAGGCTTCGCTGGAGGAGGACTGGATTTCCCCGAATTTGGCCGCGTACTCCAGCGCTTTTTGCGGGTCCTTGTCGCGAAAGGCGGAGGCGAGCTGAAGATAGGGCTGTCCGTATTTGACGCGATCATTTAGAGAAAGCGCGCGAAGCATTTGTTCTTCGCCTTCCTCAAGTTGCCCCAGCCCCAATGAAGCCGTACCCAGATCGCTCCAAAACTCGGCTGAGGTTTCCGAGGACGACTTGACATCCTCAAGCAGCCCGAAGGCTTCGCGATATCGTTTTCGTTCCAGCAGCAGACGGGCAAGCTCGCGTTTGGAAGAAACGTCAAAAGGGCTTAGCGCAAGCTGCTGCCGCAAACGGGAGATGCTGCGTAAACGTTTGAATGGCTTTGTTACGCTGGGGAAAATGCCGATAAACCGCCGGTCCAGGAAATAGAAAATGAGGAGCAAAATCACGATGGCGACAATCGGACTTCCGGTCAACCAGGTTAAGGCAAAAAACAGAATAAACTTGCTCATAAGCGTCCTCCAACAAATGAATTAATTCCCATTATAACATAGGGCGGGAGAGCGCGAAAAAGAACAAGCCGTCCGCACCGGACGGCTTGTTCTTTTTGAAATTACTGAAATCCGCGCATATGGCCGCCGGAAGCCGTCGAGGCGGAGCCGGAGCCGGATGCTCCGGACGCAGCGCTGCCAATGCCGCTGCCGGAAGCAGAGGAGATTCCGCTGCCGATGCCGGACGCCCCAGACATGCTGCCAATGCCGCTGCCGATCCCGGAAGCAGAGGAAATGCCGCTGCTGAAGCCTGAAGAACCGGAAATCGAATGGCTGATGCCGGAAGCGCCGAAGCTTCCTACGCTTCCCGGATTGTAGCCGGATGCTCCGATATGCTGAACGCCGTACGAGCTTTGCCCGATTCCGGCTTGGCCGAAGTTTGCGCCAGCGTTCATCGAGTGAATGCTGTTTTCCAACTGGCTGCAGATTTGGGCTACGCGCTGATAGGACTGCACCGCCGTTTGATGGCCCTGAAGCGCGTTTTGGATCGATTGCGACGCTCTGCGCTCGCGCTGCGCCAGCTCTTCAAGCTGCATCGCATTATGCTGCTCCTGCTGCAGCATTTGCTGATACATCATCGTAGCTTGGCGCGTTTGCTGCTCCAATTGGCGCATCGTTTGCTCGATTTCGCGAAGCTGTTGACTTACATTACTGTACATAAAATGAGAATCCTCCTCTAAAAGATATAGGTTGGTGATTGAACCAAAGTTAGGTTGCCCTGGTCGTGCAGCGATATGCATACCGAGGCCGAATGGACGCAGTCCGCAAAAATTTGCAACTGTGCGGAAAGGAGAGTATGTTTGAAGCAGAGAAAGGAAAAAGGAGGGGAAAGTACATGCATCAACTAGTGCTTGTTAGACACGGTGAAAGCGAATGGAATAAATCCAATTTGTTTACCGGCTGGACCGATGTCGATCTATCTGAAAAAGGCGTTATGGAAGCGAAGGAAGCAGGGCAGCTGCTGAAACGGGAGAAATTCGAATTTGACATTGGGTTTACCTCTTATTTGAAACGTGCCATAAAAACATTGGACTATATCCTCGATGAAATGAACCTGCTCTGGATTCCGATCCACAAAACTTGGCACCTCAACGAGCGGCATTACGGCGCCCTTCAGGGCTTAAGCAAAGAGACGACCGCCCGCCAATATGGCGAGGAACAGGTGATGAAATGGCGGCGCAGCTATGATGTTCTCCCTCCGGCTCTCACCGCCGAAGATGAGCGAAATCCGCGCAATGACCCCAAATACCGCGACGTTCCAGAGCGATTCCTCCCGTTAACCGAAAGTTTGAAGGAGACGGGCATTCGGGTCGAGGACTACTGGGAAAAGGAAATCGTACCCCAAATTAAATCCGGTAAAAAAGTCATCATTGCGGCCCACGGCAACAGCTTGCGAGCGCTCATCAAATATTTGGAGAATATCAGCAACGAAGCGATCGTCGATGTCAATATTCCAACCGGAACACCGCTTGTTTATTCCCTTGACGAGCATTTAAAACCCGTCGAAAAACATTATCTCGGAAGCGAAGGCCGTACTTCGACCAAAATAGAAAAAGCGGCCAATCCCGACCGGATTCTTGAATAACAGCCTTGCCTTATCGTACTTAAAGGGTCCCGCCTTTAAGTACGATTTTTTTTATGGACCGATCACGAGAAGGGTGTAAAAATAGACTAGGCTGCCATTTTGCGCACGATCGGCTTTGAATAGGACATTTTCATTGATTTATTAGTCCAAATTCAATATTCGGCGATTTACATAAAATAAATTAGCTCTTGTTCGAAGGGAGGAGCACCCTATGAGACGTCATCATAAAAAGGTTATTGTTGTGATTCTCAAACCCGGGCAAACGGCAGTAGTTAAATGCGAAAAGCACAAAAAGCATCACTACTAGGAGTACCTTACTGTGGTGGGCCTTATAGTTGTTAGATAAGGTTCACCACTTCCAAAGGGCTGTTTGGTTGAAGTCAATACATAATTGAAAGCCGCTCGTACCTTGAGCGGTTTGTTTGTTTTGCCGGATAAAGCGCGGCTAACTGAAATGGGAGTTTATATGAATTGTAGGAAAATAGCGATTGGATTATAATTGAGGGAATATGAATTGGAGATGACTATATGATTTTAAGAAAAAGAATGATTTTACTCTTGATGTCTATTACGATGGGGTTTGGTTTCGCCGTATCTTTAGCTTCCGCCGCTAAGGTCAATGTAACCGTTCAGGTTGACGGGAAGACGGTCTCTTTTCCGGATGCCCAGCCATACTATGAAGATAACCGGGTGATGATCCCTTTACGGTTTGTCAGCGAGGCGCTTGGAGCGGAGGTAGGGTTTAAGAAAACCGTGTCCGGATCTATCATGAATCAGACGGTCATTACCTCTTTAGGGGACAAAAAGATGAGCATGAATATTAACAGCACGCAAGTTGTAGTCGGAGAAACCGTCGTAACATTGGATGTTCCCGCCCGGCTGCAGCATGAGCGCACTTACGTGCCGCTTCGGTTTGTTAGCGAAGCGCTCGGGGCAAAAGTCGATTGGGATCAAAGCAAGAAGCTTGTTAGCGTCAGTACCGGGAAAGAAGTGACCGATCCGGACCCTGTACCGGAAGGGAACAACAAATATAATGATGATTTTGCATGGGATGAAGGTTCTACAAAATTAGCTAAAACGCTGTTTACAGATAATATGAAAGTAACCAACGGCAAGCTGACTTTTACTTTGCCGAAGGAAGCGGCCGCCGTCTATTCAACGCCCAAAGGAGCTAAGACAAATTTGATCCCTGGAAAAACCTATACGTATCCGATTGGAGAGGGCCAAGGCTCCATATCCATATCTCAAGTTTACCCGGGCAGCGACAAGCAGGAGGCTTACGTTGTATTTCTCAATAGTAAAGACGACGAGGATCTGGGAAAGCTGTTCGGACGATACGATGACGCCATCGTTATTGTCGGCGGCAATAATTCCGGCGCCCCGCTTTCCGAAGTTCAAAAGTCGGCGCAGGAACTGAAATAAATAATTGCCCGTTCCGGTCAATTTTGAAATTTTGCGGCAACAAAAAGCGGAAAACTAAGATGTGAAATATGTCTTGGTTTTCCGCTACATGATTAAACTAATATTTTCTTTAGTTCATTAACTGCTTGTTAGTTTCAACTCCATAAACACATCTGCTCTTACATATGGCATTGGCCCGATTTGCTCGATTGGAACATGTTTGAACCCCACCGATTCATAAAGATGAACGGCGTTTGGCAGCTTGGTGCTACTGCCCAAAAAGAGAGATTCTGCGCCAAGATCTCGTGCACGGTTAATAGCGGCCTGGACTATCTTCCGTCCGTATCCGTGTCCTCTCGACTCGGGTTTCACGCTCATCTTCGAGAGCTCGAACACCCCAGCTCCGCTCGGCACAAGTGCAACGCAACCTACGATCGAATCTCCTGCACGCGCAATAAGTACATCCCCACCTATGTTTACGATGTTCTCTACCGGATTATCTAGGATAACTTGGTCCGCATCTTCGATGGCGAAGACGCGGGTGATCCATTCTTCGTGGAGGGGCCAAAGACAATTGAGGGTGGAGATTACGCCGGTAGGACCCGAGATGCGAAACATTGTTGTTTAATCAACGAAATCCACGTTTTTAACGATTGCATAGATATCCTCTAGGATAATACAGTACAGACAGTTATTTAATATTTCTCCAGCCAGGCATAGTAAGTCACGCTTATATTGGCAAGATAAGAGACTTCTTCTCTTCGAAGTCCCGGAGTGCGTCTTCGTCCGGGTAGCAGCTGGATCCCTGCCTCTGAAGGCTGCAAGCGTTCTCTGCGCGATTTTATGAACTCACCCAATGCGGATGAGAAACGATTGGTTATCAAGCAGCTCACCTCTAATTACTTATGGAAGAATACGTATCGCAATTAACCAAATGGACTCAAAGCACTTCGTATACGATCATTATAATCTCTGTTAAGGTTTCGTTGCCACAAAAGAGAACCATAACGAGTACCGATGCTGTTACTCCCGTTAATAGTATAGATATGCTGTGGCTAACCCCTCCTACCGATAGTACGATTAAGATAATTTACATCAGTGCAGTGCTATCGATAGGAGGCTTTGTATCTTGAATAAGTATGTATATATAAACAAGCTGGCTGTAGTTACCGGTGCTTCATCAGGAATCGGGAAAGCGTATGCCAAAGAACTGGCGGCACGAGGCTGTCATGTCGTTCTGGCAGCGCGCTCCAAGGACAAACTGGATGCAATGGCAAGGGAAATCAACCGCCAGTACGGCGTACAGGCTTATGCGCTCACTTGCGATTTGTCCAAAGCGAATGCCCCGCGTCAACTGGCCGAACAAATATCCGAACTGGGCTTGTCGGTCGATATTCTCATCAACAACGCAGGCGTTGGCACTTATGGCCGTTTCGAGGAAATAGACCCGGAGCGCGAGCAGGAAGAGATTCTGTTGAATACGGCTGCGTTAGTCGATCTTACGCATCGGCTGCTGCCCGATATGCTGAGGAGAAAGGATGGAGTCATCGTTAACGTGGCTTCGATGGCTGCGTTCATGCCTTGTGCATATTCTGCAGTTTATGGGGGTACCAAAGCATTTGTATTGTCCTTCTCTGAGGCGCTATGGGCGGAGACGCGAGGGCGTGGTGTTCGCGTGCTCGCACTGTGCCCGGGTGCAACAGAGACGGGATTTTTCGATGCGGTCGGCAGCGAGGAGATGGGAGCAGGTCAGAAGCTCTCGACCCCGGAAAAGGTTGTACAGGCCGGATTCCGCGGAATTGACCAGGGGCGCAGCTATATCATCGATGGCCGTAGCAATTACTTTATGGCTCTAATGATCCGACTTTTCAGCAGGCGCAGGGTGGCTTTGATCATGGAACGTATGTCAAAACCAAAAAGGCACTGATAGCGGGATCCGGTTCTTGACTTAGAGTCTCGATGCACTTGAAGAACACCAATAGTAAATCATATAGACATCATTTAACAATAAAACTCTTCATGGAGACTGGTCTTACCAAGAAGAGTTTTTCGCCGATAGTCCCGTTAAGCTGAACCGTATCATAAATAAGGGCAAGTTTATCGGAGATAAAATCCCCCTCCGTTATTTGGTGGAAAGGGCCGGACTGGTTCACAGACCCCTACTTCCTGAGCCCGGGCAGTAAAAGCCTGCTCACCCTCTTCGGTGCAGAACATATACTTGGCGGAATCTCCGGGTACAACGTCGCGGAGACGACGGACGAGAACCCCGAACGAGATGCTTTGCTCCAGCAGCTCACGTGGTCTTACCTTCGCAATGCGCTCAATCTCGACGATTCAAGCTGGTTGGCAGCCCGGAAAGATGTGGAGGAGGGTGCCAATCCATTAGGTCGCATCGAATCTAAGTAAGAACCTAAAAGGCGTGATCAAGCGAATCAAAGAAAGGGCCATCCCGCAAAAGGATGGCCCTAAACCTAAAGCCAAAGGGAGCCATGATATAAAGCGCTCCCTTTGGCTTGTCGTAAGACCTCCATCTTTTTCTTGTGAGCCTCGATTACAGCGCAGGCTTTTTACCTCTTGGCAGAGGATATTTTCAGTGTAGCGCCTTCTGTTTTCCTTGTTCTCTGTCCCTGCATAGTGGCTAGAACTACGCCGGAAATAATGAGAACAGATCCTGCCACTTGCGTTAAGGAAATCGGGGTGCCGAGCGTGATATAACCTAAAATCATGGCGACAAACGGTTGTAAATTCAGAAACAGGGAGGCTTTAGCCGCCCCTACCTTGCGAATCTGCGCATTCCAGATTACGGCGCATAAGCCCTGAATAAGCAGCGCCGAGCCGACCAAGAGAACCCACCACCAAAAGTGAGGCTGTAATTGTACGTTAGGCTCGCTCCAGACCGCCACCGGGTATACCGAGATGCAGCCGAGTACGGTGGTATACACCGTTGCGACAAACGCATCCATACGTTCCGTCAGCTTTTTCATGAGGATCATAGATCCCGACAATGCCAACATACAGATAAACATGATCCAGACGCCTTCGGTAATGGCTGTGCTCATCCTTCCGCCAGTTCCAACCACGAAGAAGACACCGGTGAGGGCGACAACCGAGCCTGCAACCATGCGTTTCGATAACGGCTCTTTCAAAAATAAGCGGGCAAATAGCGCCGTAAAAATTGGAGCTAACGATAAGATGAGCGAAGCTGTGGTTGCGTCCGTTGTCCGGAGACCTGTAAAGAAAGAAACTTGGTGAAGCAGCATCCCGATTAGAACGAAGGGGACCAAATAAACGAAGTCGCGGAACGTAATCTTCGCCAAGCCACGAGTTGCAACCAAATAAATAAGCAGGAACGCCGATGAAACCAGAAGCCGGTATGCCGACAGATGCAAGGCGGGGAATGCTTCCAGCAGCAGCGAGCCTAAGACGAAGTTGCTCCCGTAAAGGGCTGCGCAAAACAAGAGAAGCAAATAAGTTCGCAAGCAGATGCGCCTTCTTTCACAGAAATAAAGGATAATGGAGCGGATTTAATTGCGTTTGACTGCGATAAGCTCTATTTCAATCTTGGCGTCTCTTGGAAGTTTAGACACTTCTACGGTTGTTCTGGCAGGGTGATGATCGCTGAAATATTGGCTGTACACTTCATTCATCTGCTGAAAATGCTCTAAATCCGTCATGAAAACGGATGTTTTTACAACGTCTGCTAAAGATAATCCAGCTTCAGCTAAGACGGCTTGCAGGTTCTTTACTATTTGATGGGTTTGGTCAACGATGCCTTCTTTCAGATTTCCTTCGGCATCAATCGGAAGCATGCCCGACGTATAGACGGCATTTCCTAAAGCGATGGCCTGCGAATAAGGGCCGATAGCTGCGGGTGCTTGTGTTGTTGTAATAGCGATATGGCTCATCGTATTTAATTCCTCTCCGTCTCTTTGATAAATGGGTGAAGAAAAAGGCCCGAGGCGACAGCCCGGGCCTCTCATTAGGCAAGCAATATAATCTTAGAGTCCGCCTGTGCAGCGGCAGCTTTACTTCGCTGGCGCGTATGCTTCATCCAAGAAACCGCGAATGGCTTGAAAAGCCTGAAGTCTGTTTTTCTCCAGCAATACCATGTGCGTCCCTTCACCGATTTCCACCCAGCGGCGGTAGGCGGCTCCTGTCAGGGAAGTGAAGAAATTCTGCGCCAATTCAAGAGGGACATCGATATCCCACTCGGCATGGACAAGAAGGACGGGAACCGTGATATCCTTAGGATCATAGAAAGCTTTGCCAACCGTCCAGTATTCGCGGATATCCAGGATAGGGCCGTTGGTCGCCCGGATATGCTCGGGATGATCGGTTAAGCTCCCCGGATCCGAAGCAAGAGTGGCTTCGACCCATTGTTCAAACCAGCCGTCCGGAATCAGATCACCGCGTTTATGCTCTGGCGCCGCGCTAAGCCAGCGTTCCTTCGTGTTGCCGGCAGCAACAAGGCGATACGAACCGAGCGGGCCTCCGGTATCGATCGGAACCGGTTTGGAGCTTAGCCATTGCGGTGCAACAAGCGTAAGCTTGTTTACTTTCTCGTTGTTTTGGCTGGTATAAGCTCCCGCAACGGTTCCCCCCCAAGACATTCCCAGTATGTTGACCTTCGTCAAATTCCGGCGTTTCAGAACGTAGTCCACGGCTGTACCAAAATCCCGGACACCTGTCTCCGTGCGGACAAGCGGCGGATTAAGGTCGGCAGGCCGTTCCATCTCAGGCGGTCTTGTCGAGCCGCCGTAGCCGCGAACGTCCACGGCGTATACGTCATAGCCATGGCTGGCAAGGTAGTCCAGAAAAGTGAAGCCGTCCAGCTCCACATCGTACAGACTGCCAATTGAATAAGTAGCGCCATGAACCATTACGATTGTTTTTTCGTTAGAGAAGGTATTCATGGAAGCGGGACGTTTATTTCGTACATAAAGCTCGATTCCCGGCGTATCGCTCGGGATATGCAGGTCTTCGGTCACAATAGGGTTATTTTTAAGAAAATCATGGGTTGTCATAAGCTCAGCGCCTTCCGTATTGGATTTTGTTATCAGGCTGTATTAAATAAAGTTCCACTCATACTTGCCCCCGCTGCGAGTCACGTACCCCGCCGCACTTCCGGGGAAATGCGTACTGAAATAAATGACCGGGCGATCCGCGATGAGCTCCAGCACCCGGAGCCGTGAAACACGCGCTTGATCGGAAAATTCGCAGTACATTGAATTCCATTCCGGATTATAGACCTGAAACGGATGATGCATCACATCGGCGCCGAATAAGGCTTCTTCTTCGCCGGATTTAAGACGGATAGACATTTGGCCGATGCTGTGGCCGGGTGTCGGAATGAATGTGAATAGATCAAGGAATTCCCCGCCCTCAGGGCCAATGGTCTGCGTTAAGCCAGCTTCAACAACAGGCAATACGCTTTCTTCGTAAACGTTAAAGTTTGCTTCGTTTGCCTCGTTGTGGCTGGCCTCGCTGGAGTAATATTGCTGCTCTGCGAGGGGAAATACGTATTTGGCATTGGGGAAGGTCGGTACCCATTTTCCATCCACAAGCTTTGTATTCCAGCCAACATGGTCCACATGCAGATGCGTCAGCAGAACGTAGTCCACTTCCTCCGGTGTAACCCCAGCCTCCTTCAGCCGCTCGAGATAGGGGAGCTGGAGATTGGCGAGATCGGGATTTAAAGGCAAGTTTTTATCGTTTCCTGTAGCCGTATCGATAAGGATCGTATGCTTCGGGGTTTTCACCACCCACGTTCCAATGCTGACGATAAGCTGAGAATTGCCATCGATCAGGCCAGCTGGAAGAGAGTTCCGATTCTCCTCCAGGAACAGGGGGTTCCACGATCCCGGAAAATATACTTCTGGCGGAATACCGTCAAGCATCATCTCCGTGACACGCGTCACGGTAACATCATCGACTCGATAGACCTTGGGAATTTTAGCGGTCATTCTTTTAACTCCTTTCGTCCTTCGGGCATATCTCTTTGAAGCGAATAACAAGGAAGCCGTTGCATCAATGTGATTCGTTTCTTATTATCCATGAGAATTTCGCTGTAAATGAAAATGATTCTGTTGAAATGAACGATGCTCAGATACCCGGGTAAGATTCGTTCGCCAACCTTGATTAAATGTTAGTCCAATAATGGCGACAAATCAACGTTTTTACACCGTAATTTCGCACTAGTGAAAGGGCTTGATATTGCTCATATTTACGCCTATTATAAAGTTATAAATTTCGTCGACAGCGAAATTCCATCAAAAAATTAGGAGGCTTGCATATGAATTCGATCGGCGAAGCCATTCGAAGCACGCGAAAAAAACATAAATTAACGCTCAAGAAGGTAGCTCAAGCAGCCTCTGTATCCTTATCTTTTCTTAGTGAAATTGAACGCGATAAGGCGAATCCGTCCATCAGTGTTCTGAAGCGCATAGCGAATGCATTAAACGTGAATTTTACCGATTTGTTTGGCGAGGAGAAACGAAGCATTGTCGTTAGGAAAAACGAGCGCAAACCTTTGGTGCATTCCGAAGGTTCCCGTATTACCTGGTACGCACTCAGTCAAGGAAGCAGCAACCGAATGGGACCGATATGGGGAGTGTTGGAAGAAGGAGCGGCTTACGGCGACATTGGCGTCGGCCATAGCGATGGAGAGGAATTTCTATTTGTCCATTCCGGGCGTTTGGAGTTTATGCTGGGCAATGAGCGTTACACGCTCGAAGAAGGGGACAGTATCTATTATGATGCCAGAATCCCCCATAGTTATAAGAATATCTGGGAAGGCGAAACGCTGCTAATAGCGGTTGCTACTCCGCCTACTTTTTGACGGAACGGAATTGGAGGTACACCCGTACGAACCGCTGATGATCATTTATAAAGAACAGCGGAAGGGAACCCCTTAAAGTATTTTTCGCCGATAGCCCCATTAAGCTGAACCGTATCATAAGTGAGGGGAAATCCAATTCCCTAGATCTCTATTGAAGGATCTAGATGCAGAGGAGTGAATGAAGTGGATGGAATAATAAAAATATTGGTCGTTGAAGATGACAATGAAATCAATCAATTGTTATGCGAAATCATTACCAAGAGTGGATATCTCCCGCAACCGGCCTATTCTGGCACGGAAGCTTTGTTGTATTTAGCGGGCGAGCAGGCGTGGAGTATGGTTTTGCTCGATCTGATGCTTCCAGGTCTTAAAGGCGATGAAATCCTGCAGCAGTTGGGACCGGACCGTCAGTTCCCCGTCATCATGATATCTGCTAAAGGAGAACAGCATACAAAAGCCTCCATATTACGCATGGGAGCGGATGACTACATTACAAAGCCCTTTGATATTGAAGAGGTATCGGCTAGAATCGATATCCATCTCAGAAGATACAGACGTGTAGCGGCGGTTACAATAAATGAGGACGTTGCAATAACGTTAAGCCCCCGAATTTCTGCAGAATTAAGGATGTCAACTAAATACGAAGTAACATCAAGAATTGTCGGGGGACAAGAACATAGTCCGATTACCAATTAGATGTACATCTAAACATTAATCCATGCACTTAAAGCTTCATTAAGTACTAATGCATGAAAATGTTCACAATGTTATGTGACAACTGACAAGATGAGAAGTTAAACACGGTTGCTAGGTATTATAAAGGTGAGATATCGGACTGAAAATAGCTGCTGAGGACAAGAACATGTTCCTATTATCGATTAGGCGTATATCTAATCGATATCTCGCTCTTCGATTCACTTAACTAACAGGCAGGATACTCTAAGATCAATCGTGGTGAACCTGATCATAGGTGAGGCGATTTTTTGGCGCTACTGTAAGAGTGCTGAAGACCGCCCGATTCGGCTGTTGGAAGAAACAAGAATAAGCTCGCCTACGAATTGCTGACCATCAGGCTCAAGTGGATCTTTCATACGCTGAGCCATAATGGAGTAAGAAATCCCTCCACAAAGAACGAATAGGAGAGTTGTGTTACCTGCTACAAATGTGTTTCTTTCGTTTAAGGCAAAATGCTGTAAAAACATCCCGATGACAGCAAGACCTCTTGCAGCATCGAGGGCAAGCAGGCGTCGTGAACCTTTACCCTTATTTTCCTGCTTAGAGTTTATTGGCTTAATAGGTTCAACTTCTACTGTCTCTTGGAGGCTGGTTTTTATTTAATTCGTGGCTTTGTCTATTTCATAGCCATATACGCCATAGCCTTGGCTGAACATATCGGCGAGTGTTCTATCTTCCTTATGATCCCAAGAATGCTGTGTTATATACTTGTTGGCACTACTATTACCCGTGTTTTTCGTGATGATAACTGTATGATCGATGTCGGCATCAGTGTCAGTATTTAAGCTTACTGCATCTCCGGTTTGCAAATATCGCGGGACAAGAACATTGTTCCTTTCAAAGTCGCTAATATAGCGGCTTTTTTGTTTTAAGGAACTAAGCTCTTGTCCCTTGCTAAGGACAAGAACATTATACCATTGCTGAAAAGGACAAGAACATTGTGTCATTCCCGATTAGGTAAGGATCTAAATAGTTTTTATACTGGATTTCATGTCGCGAGACAAAAAATAGTAACAGACGGATTGTAATATGAAGTGCGACACCTACTGGAAATAAATAAAAAAGGGCCCATGGCCGGATTCGTGTAGAATGAAGTCACCACAACAACCATTCACACAAGGAGAATCCACCATGAACTACACCCATCTTAGCATAATCGAACGAAGCAAGCTAGAAATCCTCCACCAGCAAGGCCAAAGTTCACGAGCGATCGCAAAAGAGCTGGGTAGGCATCCTTCGACCATTTGCCGTGAGTTAGGGCGCACGGTTTCATCGCAACCCTATCAGCAGAACAAGCCCAGAATGCTTATCAGGAACGCCGTAAGGCTTCTGCACCCATCGGTAAATGGTCCGGCACCTTGGCTGCTCCGCTGGAGGAAAAGCTAAAGGCCACTTGGTCTCCAGAACAAATCACTGAACGGTTCCGCGTCGATGGCCTGCCTGTGGTCTCCTTTAAAACCATCTATCGCTGGATCTACCACGGACGCTTGGTTCGAGGCCTTCTACACGTCCTTCAGCACAAAGGTAAGCGTCAGAAACCCACAGAAACTCGCGGTACATTTGCCATTGGGAGATCCATTTCAGATCGTCCGAAAGAGGTCCGTTCTCGTGAAACGTTTGGGCACTGGGAACTGGATACCGTGGTTTCGGGTCGCGGAAAAAGTAAAGGATGCGTAGCCACACTCATTGAACGCAAAACGCGTCTCTATACTGCGATTCTTATGCCCGATCGTACCGCATTATCCATGGAGATCGCGCTGGGCGTAGCCATTTCACAGTACCCCAAAGGGACTTTTCTCACAGCCACTGTTGATCGAGGGTCCTTGTTCCTGAAAAGCCGCACGCCATCGATTGGAAGCCTTTCGAATCCGGGTTGCACCCAAAACGTCAATGGCAAAGCCTGCCTCCTGAAAAATCTCACTTGGAAACTTACCTTGATTATACTCTTGAATAAATCGTTCTTTAAAAGCATCCGTATATGTAATGGCTTTAGCACTGACATTTTTCACATAGGGATTTGTTCTTAACTGAGCTTGCTCTTGAGTTGTAAATAACTTTTTAGACATCCGCTTTGACCACCGCTCGTTTTTTATTCATTGTACACAAAAAAGACCCTATAAGATGACTTTTTAAAGTGTCCATCTTATAGGGTACATTTTACTCGTTAGCAGGCCCTTTTTTTGCTGTTTTACGATGGGGGGAGCCGGGAGAACGAAAGGGCTTTAGAGGCTTTGGACCTCGTAACAAAAACAGTTCTCCCAGGACCTCCAAAAAACCATGTTTGAGCTGGTAGGGGCGGTAGACCTCGTATAACAAGTGAAGATAAGTTTTAGGTAATTAATACTGTTATGATACCCCTTATTTTCTGATGATGATTGACATCGGACAACTTGTCCGTTACAATAAATCCATACCGGACAAGTTGTCCGAATTTATAATATGAAGGGTGAAACTGGATGTATGTCAAGAAGCTGTATTTTTTACCTGTAGGTGAATGTTTCCTAGATCAATCGGCTGTTAATCGAACCCTTGTCCCCGGGAAGTTAGTCGGAATGCCTGTGTGGTCTTTTCTGTTGGAAACGACCAGCGGTCCGATACTCATCGATACGGGAATGCCCGACTCTTTTATCAATAATCCCGATTACTACAAGGGGACTAGACGTGAAGGGCGCGTCGTCCCCAACATGTCGGACGGCGACTCGATCGTGAATGTGTTAAAGCGTGTCGGTTATCGACCTGACGATATTCAGATGGTCATTAGCTCCCATTTACACTTGGATCATTCTGGGGGAAATGGACATTTCCGCAATACACCTATCCTTATTCAAAGGGCAGAGTATGATGCGGCCATAGGCAACGAGGATTACTCTCCATTAGAGTGCAGGCTACCCGATTTACAATATCAAATCATTGAGGGTGACCATGAATTGATTCCGGGGGTTCAAATTTTCTTCACTCCGGGTCATTCCCCTGGGCATCAATCAGTCCTCGTCACAACAGAAAAGTCGGGTCCAGTGCTTCTGACGATTGATGTTGCTTATACTCGGGAGAACTTCGAGAGTAGCGTACCGTTCTTGACATTCGATCAAGAGATGGCTGCCAAATCGATTACTCGCATGCAGGAGTTGATTGAGGATGTTCGGCCGTCCTATGTTTTCTTGGGACACGATAGAGATCAAGCGCAAACATGCCGCACCTTTCCTGACTTCCTGTAATGGAGGAATAGGCTATGGCTACTCAATCAATGGCTTTATCCGGTAATGAGCGGAAATTAATGGGGACACTTTGCTTACTCATTATTTTCGGAAACATCAATATGACCATGTTTAACTTGGCTATACCGTCGATTTCCGCTGACTTTGCTCTGACCTCCTCGCAAGTAAGCTGGGTCATGGTCGGATATAGCATTTTGATGGCCATTGGCGCCGGTACTTACGGCAAGTTAACGGAGTCCTTTTCCTTCCGTCAGCTGTATGTCATTGGTTTAATCCTTTTTGCTTTCGGCTCTATGATCGGCTTCTTTGCAGCTTCATACTTGCAAGTCATTATTGGGAGATTAATGCAAGCAGCAGGGGCCTCATCCATCTCGCCCCTGTCTTATGCGGCAGTAACCCTATATTTTAAGCCTGCCGTCAAGGGACGGGTACTGGGGACGTTGTCCGCCACAATTGCCTTTGCTTCCGGCTTCGGGCCTGTGTTCGGCGGTTTCGTAGAGCAATACTTTGGCTGGCGTGCTTTGTTCATCGTGTCCAGTCTAAGCCTATTTGTTATCCCTTTGGTATTCAAGTATGTTCCAAGCAAGAAACACGACCGAGGTTCATTCGATTATCTCGGAGCTGTTTTGTTCTCCGCCGGACTGGCGTTGGTATTGCTAGGGGTTACGAACTATTGGTTTATGCTCATTGCAGGAGCAGCAGTTCTTCTATGGTTCGGTATTCATATTCAGAAAAAAGAACATCCATTTATCGATGCATCTTTCATGAAAAATGTTCCTTACCGACGAATTCTAGGGATTGGATTTCTTACCTTTGTATGTAACACGGGGTTAACCTTTACTCTTCCTGTCATGATGAAGAACGCCTTTCATTTACCGACTAGCAAAATCGGTCTGCTGATGCTTCCCGGTGCCGCCTGCGCAGCCTTGCTCGGATCCCGGATCGGAGGCTGGACGGATCGTTTCGGAAGCTCCCGCGTGCTTGTCATATCGCAAAGTCTCGTCATCGGCGGATTTATACTGCTGGGTGTATCCATACATTTGCCGCCATGGATCGATGCTTTATTGATTATTATCCTTATGATTGGATTCAACGGTGTCCTCACCTCTAGCAGCAATTTAGTTTCGACGACACTCCGTTCCGCTGAGCTGGGTGTGGGGATGGGTATTTTCACACTGGCTTATCTGCTAGGCGGAGCGTTCGGTCCTGCGCTGGTCGGACGACTGATTGATCTAAAGATGCCTTTTTCTGTTGTTTATTTTACCATTGCCCTATTGGCAATCCTAACATACTTATTTGCAAGAAAAACAAATCCTAGCGGAAGCTATGGTAATTAGTTTGGTAGACGGACGACTTGTCCAAAAGATAGGGAGGATGACGAGATGAGTAAATTAAATTCCCAACTGTCCTTTGCTGCTATTCATGAGCTGGCCGAAGGGATCCGAACAAGGGAAATATCCCCGGTAGAGATTACAGAACATGCGCTTCATCGCATCGAACGTTTGAATCCGAAACTGAACGTTTTCGTTACCCAAACGTCCGAGCTGGCGGTTGAACAAGCGAAGCAAGCGGAACGCGATATTATGCATGGTCGGTATAAAGGGCTCCTTCACGGGATTCCCATCGTTCATAAGGATCTATATTACACGAAAGGGATCCGAACAACTGCCGGTTCAAAAATATTAAACAGCTTCGTCCCCGATTACGATTCGACGGTTGCAACTAAGCTACATGAGGCTGGAACAGTTCTGCTAGGCAAAGTACAGACTCACGAGTTCGCTGCGGGATTGACAACAACTAGCCCGCACTTCGGTCCTTGCCTCAATCCGTGGAACACTGATCTTGTAACGGGAGGTTCAAGCGGCGGCTCGGCTTCTGCTTTAGCGGCTGGACTTGCTTATCTGGGCACAGGCTCGGATACCGGAGGTTCGATCCGCATACCCGCTGCTTTGTGCGGTGTCGTAGGGATGAAGCCGACGTACGGTCGGGTCAGTCGGTATGGTATCATTCCAATGGCCTGGTCATTGGACCACTCGGGTCCGTTGACCCGCTGTGTCATGGATGCGTCCCTGTGCTTGGATGTGATGTCTGGCTTCGATCCAAAGGATGAATCGACGGTCGATCTGCCTGCGCCAGGTATCAAGATGTATCCGAATGGTCTCAGGGGTGTGCGTATCGGATTGCCGACAAGCTACTATTACGAGGATTTGATGCCGGAAGTGGAAGCTGCGATGAAGGCCGCTATCAATAAATTCCGAGAACTGGGAGCAGAAATCATCGAAGTTAGCCTGCCCCTGATCAAACATGTTAGAAGTGCGACGATGGCCATTATGATGACGGAAATGTACTCGTACCACGAGAAGTGGCTTGAGACAGAATTGGAACAGTATGGACCGGACGTCCGAATGTTTCTTGAAAGCAGTAGAGATATTCCGGCTTCCATTTACCTTCAGTCTCAGCGGGCCCGGCAACTAATTGTCAATGATTTTTTGAATGCATTGTCCGGAATCGACATCTTGTTGACGCCGGCAACACCGATCACTGCGCCGCGTGCAGATGATAATGCTAGTGTATTCAGATTGAACTCATTTACGGTTCCGACCAATTTGACCGGCCTGCCTAGCCTGAGCATGCCTTGCGGGTTCTCACCTTCCGGTCTGCCGATTAATATGCAATTGATTGGCCGCCCCTTCGAAGAAGCGACAGTACTAGGTATCGGCAATACTTATGAGATGAATACCGACTGGCACAAGAGACATCCGGATTTGTAAGCCTGACTAAATTTGATGGAGGGTATCCTATGGAACAGAAGCAACTTAACTCTGAAGTTAACAGGAAAGCATCGACCGAAACCGGAACAGAAACGACGAGCGACAACAAAAAAGCGTACGAGCAGTTTATTCCTACGATCGCAAGTTTGATGGAACTGGACCTAACGGGCATTGAACCGCATTTGCCTCCAATTCACAAAAAGTACTATACCAAGAAATAAAAAAAGTTTGTCGGTACCCAAATGAATGTATTTTTAATTTTCACGAAATGTATGATAATATGAATTGACGGACAACATGTCCCATACACGAAAAACGGACATGTTGTCCGTTTTTCACATTAAATAACAGTTAATTAAAGATAAAGGGAGATGTTTATAGTGAATTCAGAATCGCAATCTGCCTCTCCGAAAATTCCCAGAGAGGAGTTAAACCGAAGACGAATTTTGGCGTCAGCTAGAGAACTTTTCATCAAAAACGGTGTTGACAAGGTCAATATGCATCAGATTGCGAAGACTGCTGGAGTAGGTCAAGCAAGCCTATACCGCCGCTACTCGGATAAGGGCGACATCTGTCTGGAGATCGCGTGTGAAGAGTACCAACCCTTGTTTGATGAAGTTCAAGCATTTCTTGATCAATCCCCAGAAACCGCTGCCTTGGACCGGCTTTACCATGTAATAGTAAGATATGTTTCTTTTTTAGAGGCAAAAGTTCCTTGGCTCTGTGAGGTCGGTCGGGCCTCAACCGGGCATCGTCCGTTACAATCTCCGTTATGTCAATGGATGCGCAATATAAGCAGAAATCTGCTAAATGAGGCCGTTGAACAGGGAGACGTATCCGGGGTGGACATTCCATATACCATTGAAGCCCTGCTGGCCGTGCTTCACAATATCGATTACCATCTCCAAGATGAAGGCTTTACGAGCCAACGAGTTCTTGATGGATTACAACGCATATTTATTGAAGGTTTAAAAGCTCATAGACGTTAATTGAGGGGCTGGCCTAAAGCCACATAACCTTGATGAGGGATAGTCCTGCCGAGACATTCAGTCTCCGCACTAAAACTTATTTTGTAATGTGGTTGCTAGCGGGGGGATTCATTCCACGGCAGAAGATATGGTACGATTCTCGCAAATATTTATGGGACAGACAAACAATATTCTTTCAGACAAGTCGGTTCGGGCGATAGAACAGGAGGAATACAAGAAAGGCATTTGGCCAGAAGATGCGGCTGATAATAGTAGCAGTTACGGTCTGGGGTAGGACAGTGTGAAACTATACCCTTTCAATATTATGGAATAAAAGACTTGGCCAAGGGCGGGAACTTATCTGTGTATGCTGCTTCTCTCGCCGTGCTTCCTGAGAAAAATATGGCAGCTGCTGTGTTAACTTCCGGCGGTAATAATGGAACAAATCAACTGTTGGCAAGCGAAGTGTTGCTGCAAGCACTCAAGGAAAAGGACGAAATCAAGAGCTTCAAGCCGGACAAATCATTTGCTAAGCCCGTAAAGACCAGGGTACCGCAAGCTGTAATGAAGCAAGCAGGCTATTACGCCAGCAGTGATTCACAGTACCGAGAGCGAGGACGGAGAACTGACCATTCTTGTCGATAAGGAGACGAAATATTTATACACTTCGGATGAAGCTTTATCAACGAGAATGGAGCCTCCAAGGTCAAATTCGTCACCGAGAAGAATGGACGCACATATTTGTTGGAAGAGAAGCTATGAGTCGTTGCCGGGATTGGGGCAGCTAGCTGCGTCAGAATTGACGCATCATATATGTCTAATGACACAAATGCGACCCCATTGTAGGATTTTGACGCAAATATGGAGACATTGTGGAGAAGAAAGATACGGATAAATCCCTGAAGTGCACGATTTAAAGCGCATACCGTCGAGTCAAATGGAATCCGGATGTCGAGATACGTAACAATCATTTTTCCAGGATTCCAACCCGCGGCATCCTTGCGACCAGTTCCGGAAAAGTCCTAATTGAAGATAATCAGTTCAAACGTACCGTTATGAGCGGGATCCTGATTTCGAATGACGCGAGTAGCTGGTTTGAATCCGGGAGGGTGAATGATGTTATCATTCGTAGAAACCTATTTATCGAATGCGGGGGCAGAGAGCATCCCGAGCTGTATATCGTGCCCGAAAACCGCAGCGTCGATGTCAATCAACCAGTTCATGAGCACATTCTTGTTGAAGAAAACTACTATCAACTAACAGATTCTATAGTTCTTCACGCAAAAAGTACGAGAGATTTAATGTTTCGAAATAATACCATGACGAAGAAGGATGTCGTACAAGCTAGAAACATCCTGAGCTTTGAACGGTGGCATCGGTGCTGGAAAATCTATATAGGACAAGGCGTTTTATTGTTTTAAATAAATATGTACAAAATCCGACTTTTGTGTAATTAGAAAAGCGTTGTCCTAAGTGCGAGGGCCAAGTTACTCCGCTTTCCGTGGGCTACCTTTAGTACTGCTAACAATTGCTCTTTTCACATAATACCGGCTCAGGTCCGGACCAGCCCCGTCATAAAAACGACCTTGGCTCGCCCAGATCCTTCAACGCATTATATCGGCAGATGCCGCATTTTCTTCTAGAAAAGGCCCCGTTGCTTTATTCCGGAGATGAAGATTCCCTTTGTCGTCTTGTCTAAAATAAAAAAAGCACTCCAATAGGCATATTCAGCCTGTTGGAGTGCTTCTCCGTTCAAATTATTCGGGTAAATATAAGATAACAGGCAGAGACGACTAAGATCTTAATGTTATAGATAACAAGGTTGACGGCATAAACCGTGAGTTGAAGGATTTCCGTGAGGAGCAGGAGGTCACGAATAAGCTTCTTACCGGAGATAGCACAGGGATTAAGAATCAGCTGCGTGATGTTCGGGACGACTTTAAGACGTTCCGGAGGGATATACGCGATTGGACGCGCAAGACAGACGAGAAGATTGATACCATTGAGGATAGGATTGATGGTGTACGTGACGCATTAAACTAAAAAATTAGCATATTTTAAAGCCTGTAATGCTCATTAATTGAGTGTTACAGGCTTTTTTGCTTTGTATAGAAAGTAGATGGGGGGGAGTGTATGGGGAATTTTATGTTGTGGGGGCCTTTGCTCGCACTACTAGGAATAGCCACCTATACAGATTTAAAATGGCGTATCATTCCGGATAATTTGGCGCTGGGCGGGTTGACCTATTACCTACTTTTGAGGCTATTCTATGCCGACCAGCCATATGTTTACTATTTGCTCGGTATCCTGGCCGGATCTGGGGTACTGTATATTTTTGCTGTCATTGTACCAGGAGCATTTGGCGGCGGTGACATTAAGTTGATGGCAGTGGTAGGCGCAGCCTTGGGATGGGAGCTTTCAATAATATTCTTGATCTTGACATTACTTGGACCGTGCCTATATACAACTGCTTATGTGTCATTAAGTAAAATGGGCAGAAAGGGAACTATTCCGCTTGCTCCTTTTATTTTGCTAGCAGGTATTATGATACTATCGCTAAAATTGACTTTATAGGGACACATACGAACGTATGCTTGTATCAAGGCGAAATATAGTGCTATAATATTCCTATAAATAATTCTATTCTCAAACCTCCACACTTGCCGGTGGCAAGGGACGAAAAGTGCTGAGGGGCTCTGGTAAAGCTTTACATTATACGAACTTGTATCTGTGCTGGAAAATAAATAGTGATTGTAAAAGCCGATTTTTGCATTAATTTTGCATAGGTCGGCTTTTGTTATTAGTGAAAGAAGGGGTGTTAAGATATTAAAATTAATATAAATCTTGACCTATTTTTTGGTTTATGGAGGGATTCATCTGCTGGTTCATATTAAGAGTGGAGAGTTGTATCCGGTCAACTTCCTACCTCTTCATCCATATGATTTACAAGGCGATATGGCTAAAGGGGAGGATGCTTTCGACTGGAATATCTATTTTGGATTTCGAAATGTAGAACTGTATAAACTGGTGATCCAGGGTAATGATGTGATGCAAGGGGCAATTGCTCTGGAACGCAGGGAAGATCATGTGTATATTCACTTGATCGAAAGTGCACCACATAATCGCTTCGATAAAGTACACATCTGATTGCCTACTATGCTCGGAATATGCTTGCTACACACATAGGCGGCGGTCGTATGATAATTAACGAGGCTAACGCAAAAAAGCTTATTATGCTATACTTAAAAAAGAGGTGATGACCATGGAAGGAATGAAGCATCCGGAGGAGAGCATTGATGAAGCAGCTCGCCGATTAACCAATGGACATTATGTGGTTCCTTCCGTTCCTGGTGACGACCCGGAGCGTGACAGGATCATCAGCGAAGCGATTGCCAAAATGAAGGCTGAACGAACGACAAAGGCTCGTTCGTAGCAGCAGCCTGTAAATAACTGCTTTCTTTTTAAAAGTCGATGTACAGGGAAGCCCTTGTAGTCATCGACTTTTTGCTTTTAAGGAAGGTATTCAAAAATCTTTGGATATCGGGGATCATTACCTGAAGAGTTATTACTTCGGACTGTTGAGGAAGAATGTTTAAAGAAAGGATGGTTACCTGAACCTGATTTTTTTGAATGATTTTAAAGTTCTGCTTTGGTGGAATAAGTTACTACCTATGCTGGATAGGGAAACCGTTAAAGAACTCTACAAGTATTTTCAAGTTGATGAAAGGGGCCGCGAAGTCGAGCAGGTTATGCGGTAAGTGATCGTGGAACAGTATCGGCGTTTAGGTCTTTAAATGAAAAGAGAATTTCTAGCCTCTGCCTTCGGGTGGAGGCTTTTTTGTTTTTTATATCTTTTTAGGTGGTCTATTTTTTGTTCAAAAGGTGGTTTAAATGAATATAAAAATTATTGCTATTGATCAGATCAACGCAGCAGCCTATAACCCGCGCGTAGACCTTCGGCCGGGTGATCCGGAATACGCGAAGTTGCGACGCAGCATTGAAAGCTTCGGCTACGTCGAACCGATCGTATGGAACGAATGCTCCGGCAACATGGTCGGCGAGCATCAGCGGTATAAGATCCTGGTTCACGAGCTTGGCCACGCGGAGATGGAGGTTTCGGTTGTCAACCTGGATGACGAGCAGGAGCGGCTGCTTAACCTGGCGCTGAATAAAGTCTCCGGGAGATGGGATGACGAAACGTTGGTCGGCTGCTCGCTGAGTTGCAGGAGGTCGGGGCGACTTGGACCTGTCCGAGTGTGGAAAGGAGGAGGTCGTAGAATTAATTTGCCGGATGTACTGGATGTTTGAGCCGCCGGTCGTCGAAGATGTTTTCGATGTAACCCATGTTCTTCTCTAAATCAACGCCCCTATGTACGCCGTGGCAACGCGTGAAAGCTCGGTCCACACTTACTGTAGTGCGGCTATACAACCGACATCGGAGACACTGTGCCAAACTGGTAGGAGCCAAAGGCGGTGCTAGTGTAACGGGTCCACCGTGACCGCGAAGAGTGATTTATTCGGTACAGTTGGCCGCAGATAGTCGAAAGAACATAATAATTACGATATGACAGTAGAAGAGAGGAATCGGATGTTTTCTATTGCCATTTTCAAACCTCCATGAGAATAACGATTCAAGGGCAAGTTTGAGTCTTCTTCTGTTTACTGTCAACGATATTTCGTGGGTGGTCTTCGCAGCGAGGAAAGGTGGTGAACTAGATGACCTGTGATGCTCACACGGATAATTGAGTTTGTTTATTGAAGATTTGGTCCCCAAACGGTCCCCAACACCCAAATTTCGCTTGTGTTATACAATGTTATAATTTCTGTATTATTGGATTAATGCCTTATAAAACAAAGAGAAAATCCCCTGTTATAATAAAAAATCGGGACCCTCTTGCGAGGGCCCCATCATGGGAGAGGAGAAACCGGACGAAGAGCTTATGGGGAAACGTAAGTCTTCTCCGCGGTTGTCTACGACATTTGGTGATGTCGATACTACAATTGTGTCCGGGAAGGACGATTATATACCTCTCACGAAGAAAAAAATTATGATCTATTGATTTTTCAATCCGCGGCGGATTGTGGTACGATATCGACAGGAATTTTCAGGCATACATAAGGGTGTGAATATTCATGAGAGTCATTTCGGGCAGCGCCCGGGGCCGGGCGCTTAAGGCGGTTCCCGGTATGGGGACGCGGCCCACGACGGATAAAGTGAAGGAAGCGGTGTTCAGCATCATCGGTCCTTACTTTGAAGGAGGAGCGGCGTTGGATCTGTTTGCCGGCACAGGGGGCCTCGGCATCGAAGCGCTGAGCCGCGGCATGGACAAGGCCGTATTTATCGACAAAGAGTACAAAAGCATTGAAACCGTCCGCGCCAATTTGCAGGCAACCGGGCTGACGGAGCGGGCCGAGGTGTACAAAAACGATGCGGAAAGAGCGCTGAAAGCTTTGGCCAAACGCGAAGCCGCCTTTGATCTGGTATTTCTGGACCCGCCTTACCGGCTAAAGCACGGAGATAAGCTGATGGAGCAAATGGACGAGCTTAAGCTGCTGAAGGAAGGGGCTACGATCGTTCTGGAGTACGAATCCTCCTATGCGTATCCGGAACGGTTTGGAAACTTTACGCAGCGCCGCAAGGCGGAATACGGGGAAACGGCCGTATCCGTTTATGATTACGAACGAGAAACCAGCGCGGTCTAACCGCTAAGATTGGAGAGGAACAAAAGGCATGAAAGAACCAGGAAATAATCATCCGCGAATCGCCGTCTATCCGGGCAGCTTCGATCCGGTAACCAAAGGGCATATGGACATCATTCAACGGGCTTCGCGCCAATTCGACAAGCTGATTGTGGCGGTGCTGAACAATTTAAGCAAAAACCCGCTGTTTACGGTAGAAGAACGAAAACAACTGTTGACCGAGGCCACCGGACATTTGCCGAACGTGGAGATCGACAGTTTCCGCGACCTGCTCGTCAACTATATGAGCCTCAAGCAGGCTCACGTCATCGTGCGCGGCATCCGCTCCGTCACCGATTTCGAATACGAACTCCAGCTCGCGTCAACCAATCACAAGCTGAACAGCGACGTGGAGACGATTTTTATGATGACGAACCCTAAATATTCTTATTTAAGCTCCAGCATTGTCAAGGAGATCGCCAGCTTTCACGGGGACGTCAGCGACCTTGTGCCGCCGCAAGTAGAACTGGCGCTTCAACATAAATTCGCCGGCCGGACGGGCAAAAATTAACGTTCGCTCCGGCGGCTCCATACGAGCGCAATGGTAGCGAATCCGAGCGTTAACAGCGCCAGCATCCATAGCTGCCATCCCATCACCCCGAACGCTTGCTGCCAGGTCGGCAGCCAGGCCGCCGGGGTGTCGTGTCCTGTGCCGGTTTGTCCTTCCTGGGCAAAGGCAAAGGCGGGAAAGGCGCCGGGCAGCCAGCCGTTAAGCGGCTTCCACAGCAGCAGCGTAATGGCGTACGCATAAGCTCCATGCAGCAGGCGGTTCAGCAGGAAAAAACGTTCGCGAATTCCAGCCGGCCCGAGAATCGCCCGGACCTGAAGGTAGGCGCATAAACCGCTCCAACCGAGGGCGGCGCCCAGCAGGGCGGTGAATACCGCCGGCGGCAGCGCCGGGGAAGACAGCCGGGACATGGCGTACGAGCCGAGGTGAACCTCCAGCAGACTTTTGACGGTGACGGAAAAAAAAGTTCCCGGCAAAGCCAGGAGTATGACATGAATCAGGATCGAAAAAATAAGCATGTAGCCGCCGGTGATCATCAGCGTTTGCACGCCGGAAGTCACGGTATCGCCCAGCAGCTTGCCGAGGCTGCGGCCGTCCTCCTGGCGGGCACGCTCCATATTGCGGAGCGCCTGGCGAAGCCGGGACGAGCGGCGCCGGCTGCCGCTGTGCGAAGCGGACGGTTCCGCGGCGTTCCGGGCCGGGGGACGATCCCGCCAAAGAACATACAGCGTGACCCCGGCGGCCAGTCCGGCGGCCCAGTGCACGGCGAGCAGAAGCAAGCCGAATTCGGGGCGGCCGAAAAAACCGGCGCCGATGACGATCACCAGCAGCATCGGGCTGCAAAAATGGGCCGCACCGGCGATTCGTTCCGCTTCGCTTGCGGAGATTTTGCCCTGCTTGAATAAAGTTGCCGCCGTATCGGCGGCTGCCGGAAAGCCGGCGGTCATGCCAAGCGGCAGCACCCAGCCGAAGGAGCCGGGAAGACCGAGCAGCCTGCGCGTAAAAGGTTCAAGCAGCGTGCCGATGCCATGGGCGAATCCGCCGGCGAGGAGCATTTGCGATAACATCACGAACGGGAGCAAAGCGGGAAAAACGATGTGCCACCAGATAGAAAGTCCTTGTCCGGAGGCTTTAAACGCTTCGCCCGGAGCATATACGACGCACACGACAAGCAGAACGGCCAGCAGCCCCGTGAAAGCGGTGGAAGCTCGGCTGCCGGCGAAGCTTTTTAAGTTCATTCGGATTCACCTTCTTCATAAGTAGATCATATAGTACATGCTATGCAGCAGCCGTGAAATGCAGACTAGCCGTTTGCGGCCGGGCGCTTCGCCCGTCCGGCCATCAACTGTCTGCCGCCGCGTCATGAAGGGAGAGCGAATCATGCGTCAATCAAGATCCATAGCGATAAAAGCGGGGCTATACGTCCTGACGATGGCCGTGATCGTATATGTGGTCGTTTTTATGAACACGCCGTACATGATCAATCAGCCGGGGACCGCCGAGGAGGTTAAACCGATAGTCAGCATCAAGTCGGGGGATAAGGAGGAGAAAGGCGCTTTTATGCTAACGACGGTATCCGTCAGCTACGCCAATTTGTGGATGCTCGCCACATCCCCGTTCAACAAGGATGCCGAAGTGGTCCGCAAGGAGCCGGATCGCAACGATGCGGAATATGAGACGGAGCAGCGCTATTATATGAGCAGTTCGCAGTCCAGCGCGGTGATGGCGGCCTACCGCAAAGCCGGGGTGAAATACGACGTGGTGTCCCAGTATGTTTTTATTATCGGACTGTCCAAAGAAAGCGAACCGAAAGGCAACTTCCGGTCCGGGGACATTATCCGCACGGTGAACGGCCAGCAGGTGAAACGGTTTGAGGATCTGGGCCCTTCGCTTCATGGGAAAAAGCCGGGGGACATCGTTCCCGTGCAGCTTTCGCGGGATGGAAAAACGGTCGAGGAGCAGGTGGAGCTGGTTCAGATCGTCGATGCGGAAGGCATACGTAAAGCGGGGCTGGGCGTGAGCGTCGGGGAAGTGCTGAAAGTGGAGGCGGCGGACAAGGCGAAAGAAGTCACCTTTGCCGATACGGAGATCGGCGGTCCTTCGGCGGGACTGATGTTTACGCTGGAAATTTACAACCAGCTGACGCCCGGGGATTTAACGAAAGGACACCGCATCGCCGGAACCGGCACGATCTCGGAGGACGGCACCGTCGGGCCGATCGGCGGCGTCCAGTTCAAGATCGTCGCTGCGGAGCGGGAGAAGGCCGAAATATTTTTCGTTCCGGAAGCGAATTATAAAGACGCCAAAGCAAAAGCGGAGAAAATCGGTTCGAAAATGGAGCTCGTGCCGGTCAAAAAGCTCGACGACGCGCTGAATTATTTGCAGGCGCTTAAGCCCAAAGGCTAAACCCGAATCGGCGGCTGACGGTATTCCCGGAACAGCTGCTCGGCCTGGCGGACGGGCATGCCGTTGGCATAAGCGGCGGCGGCCCGGATATCGAGCGACAACTGGGGATGATCAAGCTCGGCGGCCCGGGTAACAATCGGCAGTTTGGCCCGCTGTTTCATCCGCTTCAGCATTTCCTGCCCCCGGTTGCTAAACGCCAGCACGCGCAGGTAGCCGGGACCTTCCGCCAGCGCCTCGGGTGTCAGCAGATCCCGCGGATGCTGCAGCAGCGCGTGCAGCAAGGTGCGCTGCAGCTTCGTGTAGGTGTATCGTTTCGTCTTGAGCTTGGCCAGCAGCTCGGATACGGTCGGCTTTTCCAGCAGCGGCAGCGCTTTTTTGATGCGGTACTCCAAGCCTTCGGTCATTTCGTGGCAGGCGCGGAGCTGCTCGGGCGAAGCGAGCAGCAGCTGGTGAAACAGCGGCGCGGCCAGGTTCTCCCACGTCACGGGGCCGCGTCCCGCCGCGAATTCGCGGGCGAGGATGTCCGCCGTGAAGGGCGGGAGATACGGCGCAGCCGCGTCCAGGCCGCCGCCGGCGATCAGCCGGCGCACGGCGGTGGCGCTGGCGATGCGCGCGTCCGTCGGCGCGGCATCGTTGTACCCCGCGGCCCGGCGCCGGACGGTGACCGGCGCGATGCCGCTGTGGAGCCGCCGCAGCGCGATCAGGTAGTGCAGCCCCAAGCTGTTGTTGGGCTGCTCCAGCAGCGCGCGCGCTGCGGCGGCGTCGGCGCCGGCGGCAGCGCCTCCGGCGAGCAGGCGCGCGGCCGCGGCGGCGTAGGCGGCGGGGAAGCTCGCCCCGGTGGCGAGCTCCTCCGCGACCGCCGCCTTCAGCGCGCCGCCGCCGGCGGCGAGCCGCTCGGCCAGCGGCTGCAGCGCCTCAAGCGCGCCGGCCTCGCTGCCGAAGCACAGATGCGTCGCGACGCCCGTCGCCTCAAGCAGCGCCACCGCGCCGTAGGCGAACCACTCCGCCGGCTGCGCCGCGTATGCGATCGGCAGCTCGAGCACGAGATCGGCGCCGAGGCGCAGCGCCATCTCCGCCCGCGCCCATTTGTCCACGATCGCCGGCTCGCCGCGCTGCAAAAAATCGCCGCTCATGACGGCGATGACCGCGTCCGCCGCCGTCAAGCGCTGCGCCTCGGCGAAGTGGTAAACATGCCCGTTGTGGAGCGGATTATATTCAACAATGATTCCGACGACATTCACGTGCGGATCGACTCCTTTTTTTAGAGGCTTATTTGGCTCAACCTGGAAATCAGCCATGACTAACGGGTTAATCACGAATGATCTGGCTGATCTGGCTATCCGGGGCATTGGCATTCTCTACGTTAACGGTTGTCACCCGCGCTTATTCGAGCGAAAAGCGGTGGTTTCTTTTTTTAACGGTTGTACTCGCGCTTATTTAGGCGAAACCGCCCCAATTCTGCTGGAAAACGGGAATTAAGCTCGGCGGTAACCGTTACATTTTGTACTCGCTCATTTTTTACCCAAATAGCGTCGCTCACAACCGTTGGTTTTTTTCGTGCTTTTTACGCTTTTGCACTTGTTCTGCGCTTAAGCGCCGATTTATGTGTTGTGCCGCTTTTCCTACAAAATATACCACGAATTAAGCTATATTGTTGACAAAACTTGCTTGAAATCGGTATAATAAATTTTGTTTGCTTGGAGTGATGCTGATGTTTATTCATTTTCGCCAGGTGTCATCGTCGGAAGCTCCGGTGGAGATCCATCAGACCTTGGATGTCAGCCGGATTATTAAAGGCCGCAGGGACATTACCGGGATCAGTCCGCTTCAGGTTGATCTGCGGGCGGAAGCCTCCGGCGGCGGAGTGGTCGATGTCAAGGGCAAGCTGACGGCCGAACTCGACATGACTTGCTCCAGATGTCTGAAGCCTTTGAAACGCACGGTCGCAGCGGAATTTGCAGAGAGCTTCAAACAAAGTGACGATCCCGAGATGGACATGCAAGCGCAGGACGAAGACGACGATCTGCAATATGTCGCCGAGGACAAATTGGACTTGACGCCATATGTGGAGGAAACGTTATTGCTGAATCTGCCGTTTGCCGCTGTCTGCAAGGAATCCTGCAAAGGGCTTTGCCCCAACTGCGGAGCCGATCTGAACGAACGGGAATGCGGCTGCAACACCGAAGTGATCGATCCGCGCCTCGCAGCGCTCGGTGATTTTTTCAAAAACAAGCAGTAAAACACGAATAAAGCACACCGTGAAATGGGTTGACTTGAATAAGGAGGTGGGAACCATGGCAGTACCTCAACGGAGAACGTCCAAAACGCGCCGCGACAAACGCCGCACGCACTTTAAATTGGCTGTGCCGGGCATGGTGAAATGTGAACAATGCGGAGAATTGAAGCTTGCTCACCACGTATGCAAAGTTTGCGGAACATACAAATCGAGAGAAATTATCGGTCAATAAGCTGTATCATGAATTCCAAGTAGTACTTCATTTCGGTGAGGTGCTATTTTTTTTGCCGGGAGGTTCCGCGTGAATGGGGGAAGAATTTCCGGGCAGCCGCTTCCCGGGCAGCCGCTTCCCGGCCGCTCCGCGGAGGTTGCCCGAAAATCCCCGGCCCGCAACGTTTCCGGCAATGCCACTTTCTTTTTGCCCCGGGATGTTTTATACTAAAATTTAGTACCAGGTTCTAATGCTAAAAATAGATTCCTGCAAAAGTGCAGTTTTTTTCGGCGTGAATGATGAACGGCGAGGGAAGGCCTGCAGCTCCTGCAGTTTTGCGGGAATTTGCGTTAATTCGCTTGGACAGCCGCAAAGAACTGCAGTTTTGCAGACTTTGGACGACATGTTTTGGAAATTTGGAAGTATAGAGGGCTTAGCCGGTTCAGTTCAGTGACGAACTGTCTCTATGATCATCAGGGAGGGGAACACCCATCGAACGTTTGCCCAAAAAGGCGAGACAGCAGCAGCTCGTCCAAATTATCGAAGAAAATCCGTTCATCACGGACCAGGAGCTCACCCGGCGGCTGAAAGTCAGCATTCAGACGATCCGGCTCGACCGGATGGAGCTCGGGATCCCGGAGCTGCGGGAGCGGATGAAGCTGATGGCGGAGCGTTCTTACGACCAGGTCAGGTCGCTGCCGCTCCATGAAGTCATCGGGGAAATCGTGGACCTGCAGCTGGACAAAAGCGGGATCTCGATCTTTGAAATTCGCGAGGAGCATGTGTTTTCCCGGACCGGCATCGCCCGCGGCCATCATGTATTCGCCCAGGCCAATTCCTTGGCCGTCGCCGTCATCAATGACGAAATCGCGCTGACGTTTTCCGCGGATATCCGCTTTATCCGTTCGGTGCATTTGGGGGAGAAGTGCATCGCCAAAGCGTATGTGCGCTCTTCGGGGCAAAAGGGGAAAGCCAGGGTAGAGGTTTTTACATATGTCGGCGAAGAGATGGTGTTTCAAGGAAACTTCGTCATTTACCGTTCTACGGGAGAGGACAGACATGAAGGAGGAAAATCATCATGAGAATCGCCATTGATGCCATGGGCGGGGATCATGCGCCGCAAAGCACCGTCGAGGGGGCGCTGGCCGCGGCCAGGGAATGGAGCGACACGGAGATCGTGCTGGTCGGCAAAGAACAGGTGCTAAAGCCGATGCTGGAGGGCGCTCCGGCCAATCTGCGCATTCATCCCGCGGAGGAAATTATCGAAGCGGAGGATGAGCCGGTCAAAGCCGTCCGGCGCAAAAAGGACGCTTCGATGGTCGTCGCCGGCCGTCTCGTCCGCGAGGGCGAAGCCGATGCGATGATTTCGGCCGGCAACACCGGCGCGCTCATGACCACCGGGCTGCTCGTCGTCGGCCGTATGGAAGGGATCGAGCGGCCGGCGCTGGCGCCGATGATCCCGACCGTCGACGAGCGCGGCGTGCTGGCGCTCGATCTTGGCGCTAACATGGACGCGAAGCCGGAGCATTTGGCTCAGTACGCGCTGATGGGGAGCGTTTACCGCGAGAAGGTGCACGGGATCGCGAAGCCGCGCGTCGGGCTTTTGAACGTCGGCACGGAAGCGATGAAGGGCAATGAGTTGACTAAAGCGGCTTATCCGCTGCTGGAGGAGCTGCCGGTCAACTTTGTCGGCAATGTGGAAGCCCGCGATATTTTGACCGGCGCTTGCGATGTGCTGGTGTGCGACGGGTTTGCCGGCAACATTTTGCTTAAATCGCTGGAAGGCACGGCGGGCACGCTGTTTTCGATCCTGAAGCGGGAATTTACGAAATCATGGAAAAACAAGCTGGCCGCGGCGGTGCTGATGCCGTCGCTGCGCGGGCTGAAGCAAACGCTCGACTACAAGGAGCACGGGGGAGCCCCGCTGTTGGGGCTTGGCGGACTTGTCGTCAAAGGGCATGGCTCTTCGGACGGAGGAGCGATCAAAAACGCCGTGCGCCAGGCGCGTTTAGCGCTGCAAAACAAACTGACGGAGAGCATAGCACGGGAAATCAGCGGGAAGTGAGTGATTGAAGCTAATGAAGTTAAGTTCGGTAGGGATTATCGGGACCGGGAAATACGTTCCCGAAAAAGTGTTGACGAATGCCGATTTGGAAAAAATGGTGGATACCAATGACGAGTGGATCGTGTCGCGGACGGGCATCCGGGAGCGCCATATCGCCGCTCCGGAGCAAGCGACGTCCGACCTGGCGTATGAGGCCGCAGTGCAGGCGTTAAAGTCCGCGGGCTTGGCGGCGGAGGATCTGGATCTGATTATCGTGGCCACGATTACGCCGGATATGGCGTTTCCGTCCACGGCCTGCATTTTACAGGATAAGCTCGGGGCCAAAAAAGCGGCCGCGTTCGACCTGTCCGCCGCCTGTTCGGGGTTCGTTTACAGCATGGCCGCGGCCAACGGTTTTATTCAGACGGGAATGTACAAAAACGCTTTGGTGATCGGCGCCGACACCTTATCCCGCATCACCGACTATACGGACCGCAATACATGCGTGCTGTTCGGCGACGGCGCGGGCGCGGTCGTGCTCGGCGAGGTGCCGGAAGGACGCGGCTTCCTCTCTTTCGACCTGGGCGCGGAAGGCGCCGGCGGCGTGCAGCTTAACCTGCCTGCGGGCGGCTCCCGGCTTCCGGCTTCGGAGACGACGGTTGCGGAGCGTAAGCATTACCTTTATATGAACGGCCGCGAAGTGTTCAAATTCGCGGTACGGGTAATGGAGAACGCGACCGAGGAAGTCTTGCGCAAAGCGGGCAAGAGCAAAGAGGACATCGATTTGTTCGTGCCGCACCAGGCTAATATCCGCATTATTCAATCGGCGATGCAGCGGCTGAATTTGTCGGAGGAGAAATGCGTCATTAATGTAGACAAATACGCCAACACGTCGGCGGCTTCGATTCCGCTCGCGCTCGTTGAAGCGGCGGAGGAAGGCCGGATGAAGGAAGGCGACACGCTGCTGCTCGTCGGTTTCGGCGGCGGCTTGACCTGGGGGGCTTCCGTGCTGGTGTGGTAAGCCGCCGGGTTTGACAAAGGGTATTTTTTAAATGGGGAGTGCTACAAGATGGGCAAATTGGCATTTGTTTTTCCCGGACAGGGTTCCCAAAGCGTCGGAATGGGTAAGGATATATATGACGCGCTGCCTTCGTCCCGGAACTTATTTGATATCGCGGATGAAAAATTGGGTTTTCCGCTGACCCGGCTTGTTTTTGAAGGGCCGGAAAGCGAATTGAAGCAGACGGCCAACACGCAGCCGGCGCTGCTTGCGACCAGTGTGGCGCTGCACCAGGCGTTTGCGGCCAAAGGCTTTGCGCCGGATTATGTCGCCGGACACAGCCTGGGCGAGTACAGCGCCTTAACGGCGGCCGGGGCGCTTGCTTTTGAAGACGCCGTCTCGATCGTGCGCGCTCGCGGCGAGTATATGGAGCAGGCCGTGCCCGGCGGGCAGGGGGCGATGGCCGCGGTGCTTGGCGGCGAACGCGAAGCGCTGGCCCAGCTCTGCGCGGATATTACCGCCGGCGGAGCGCTGGTCGAGCTCGCCAACGTCAACTGCCCGGGGCAGATCGTCGTCTCCGGCAGCAAGGAAGGCGTTGCGCAGGTCGCCGAACGCGTCAAGGAGATCGGGGCCAAACGGGCGATCCCGCTTGAAGTCAGCGGACCGTTTCATTCCTCGCTGATGAGAGCGGCGGCGGAGCGTCTCTCGGACAAGCTTGCGGGCGTAACGTTTAAGGATGCTTCCGTTCCGGTCGTTGCGAATGTGACCGCAAGCCCGGTTCAAAGCGCGGGCGATATTTCCAAGCTGCTTGTTGAGCAAGTGTATTCTCCCGTGCTTTGGGAGGACAGCGTTGCCTGGCTGATTGCGCAGGGCGTAGACACCTTCGTGGAGATCGGGCCGGGAAGCGTGCTTACCGGACTTATCAAAAAAATCGACAAATCGGTGCGTCTGTTCAACGTGAGCGGCCTTCAGAGCCTGGAGCAAACCGCGGCCGCGCTGGGATAGCGTTCAGACCCGCATCTGATGCTAAGGTGCGGATCGCCGCAAAGGAGCGATACGGCTGGCTGAAGGATCCGGCGTTTCGGCGGCAAGCCGGCCGGATGGAGAGCAGCGGGCCGTGCTTCAAGAATGGCGACATAGACAAAATGGAAATTTCATAAAGTACGAGTTCAAAAAGTCAGGTTTTCAAAAGATGATTGTTTGAACAACCTCTAAAATTTGCTGAAAGGAGATGAACATGATGAGTAGACCGCTTCAGGGCAAAACCGCCCTCGTTACCGGAGCGTCGCGCGGCATCGGGCGCAGCATCGCGCTGGCGTTTGCCGCAGCCGGGGCCGATGTGGCCGTCAATTATGCCGGGAACGAACAGGCAGCGGCGGGCGTTGTCGCCGAAATCGAGGCGCTTGGCGTCAAAGCGTACGCCGTCAAAGCCCATGTCGGAAGCAGCCAGCAGTTTGAGGATATGGTCAAAGGCATGCTGGACGCCTGGGGCCGGATCGACATTCTGGTGAATAACGCGGGCATTACTAGAGATAATTTAATTATGCGCATGAAGGAAGAAGAGTTCGATCAGGTCATCGAGACGAATCTCAAAGGCGTATTCAACGGCATTAAAGCCGTGACCCGGCCGATGATGAAACAGCGCTCCGGGCGCATCATCAACATTTCCTCGGTCGTCGGCGTGCTCGGCAATGCGGGGCAGGCCAATTACGTAGCGGCCAAAGCCGGGGTTATCGGTCTGACGAAATCGTCGGCCCGCGAGCTGGCCTCGCGCGGTATTACGGTGAACTGCATCGCGCCCGGGTTTATCGAAACCGACATGACCGACAAGTTGTCTGATGAACTGCGTCAAAGCACGCTGGCCGGCATTCCGCTGGCGCGTTTGGGCCAGCCGGAGGAAATCGCGAATGTCGCCGTATTTCTCGCTTCGGACGGCGCGTCCTACATGACCGGACAAACGCTCCATGTCGACGGCGGGATGTATATGTAATTGCATCCCTCGCTTCTATGGCATTTTAGCGGCAATTCTCGTATAATACCAAAGAGGAGGTGAACCGGATGTCCGATGTATTGGAACGCGTAAAACGCATTGTAGTGGATCGCCTCGGCGCTGACGAAGCCGAAGTGACGCTGGAAGCGTCTTTCAAAGATGACCTTGGTGCTGATTCGCTCGACGTAGTTGAATTGGTCATGGAGTTGGAAGATGAATTCGATCTGGAAATTTCAGACGAAGATGCTGAGAAGATTACGACCGTAGGTGAAGTTGTAAACTACATACAATCTCATACCTAATGTCATTCCAAAGTCCCGTACCTCCTTATAAGTAGGCGGGACTTCTCCTCATTTTGACATGAGGTCGTTTTCTTTTTTTAAAAAACATTTGCATGGTACACATGTAGTCCATACGAGGTGAGTGTGTTTGAGGCATAGAGTAGTGATAACGGGGATGGGCGCCATAACCGCGCTCGGACAAGATCTGGATACGTTTTGGAACAACCTGGTGCAGGGGAAGTCCGGCGTTTCCGCTATCGACTCGTTTGATGTTAGTGAATATCCGACGCGCATTGCCGCATCGGTGAAAGACTTTAATCCCGAAGATTACATGGACCGCAAGGAAGCGCGGAAAATGGACCGCTTTGTTCAGTTTGCCACGGCGGCAGCCAAAAGCGCTTTGCAGGACAGCGGCTTGAACATTGGCGAGCAGGCCGACCCCGAGCGTGTGGGCGTGATGATCGGTTCAGGGATCGGCGGTCTCGGTACCTGGGAGGATCAGCATAACATTTTGCTGGAAAAAGGCCCGAAGCGCGTGAGTCCCTTTTTTATTCCCATGATGATTGCGAATATGGCTTCCGGTCACGTCTCGATTTTGTTCGGCGCCAAAGGGCCCAACACGACGACGGTGACGGCGTGCGCTACCGGAACTCATTCCATCGGCGATTCGTACAAGCTCATCCAGCGGGGTGACGCCGATGTGATGATTTGCGGCGGCGCGGAGGCGACGATCCGCCCGACCGGTCTGGCGGGATTCTGCTCCATGCGGGCGATGTCGACGCGCAATGACGAGCCGGAGAAAGCGAGCCGGCCGTTTGACCTTGAGCGCGACGGGTTCGTTATGGGCGAAGGCGCGGGGATTTTTATTTTGGAAGAACTGGAGCACGCGAAGAAGCGCGGCGCGAAAATTTACGGCGAGATCATCGGCTACGGGCTTAGCGCGGACGCTCACCATATGACCGAACCGGACCCGAACGGGCCGGAGCGCTGCATGAAGATGGCGATCCGCGATGCCGGCATCGCGCCTGAGCAGATCGATTATATCAACGCCCATGGCACTTCGACGCCGGTCGGCGACCGCTCGGAAACGATCGCGATCAAAAACGCGCTGGGCGATCACGCCTACAAGGTGGCCGTCAGCTCGACGAAGTCGATGACCGGGCATTTGCTGGGCGCAGCGGGCGGCGTCGAAGGCGTGATTTGCGGACTGACGCTGAAGCACGGCGTAATCCCGCCGACGATCAATCTGGAGCATCCGGACCCGGAATGCGATCTGGATTACGTTCCCAACGTAGCGAGAAAGGCCGATGTGCGGGTGGCCATGTCCAATTCCTTCGGTTTCGGCGGACACAACGCCACGATCATTATGAAGAAACTCGAAGCATAAGGGGTTAAGTCCGGTGAATGGAGATCTGAAGCAGTTACAGCAAAAACTTGGGCTGTCGTTCCAAAACAGGCAGCTTTTGAAACAGGCCTTCACCCATGCATCTTACGTTAACGAGCACCGCTTCAGTCAGTATGAGGATAACGAGCGCCTGGAGTTTCTTGGCGATGCCGTGCTTGAATTGACCGTTTCGGAGCATTTATACCGGTTATTTCCGGACCGTCCCGAAGGCGAACTGACAAAGCTGCGCGCCGCGATCGTATGCGAGCCGTCGCTGGTGAGATTCGCCGAAAGTCTGGAATTCGGCCATTACGTATTGTTAGGGAAAGGGGAGGAACTGACGGGGGGACGGACGCGCCCGGCGCTGCTGGCCGACGTGTTTGAGTCTTTTATCGGCGCGTTATACCTGGATCGGGGCCTGGAAGCCGTTACTGCGTTCCTTCATCGCCATGTATTTTCCCAGCTGACCTTTGACGGGAAACTGCAGACGAGCGATTACAAAACAGAGCTGCAGGAGCTGACGCAGCATCATAATATGGGCACGCTGGAATACCGGATCATCGAAGAGCGGGGGCCCGCCCATGAGCGCGAATTCGTCTCCGAAGTTTGGATGGAAGGCCGCGCGCTCGGCCGGGGAACCGGCCGGTCCAAAAAGGAAGCCGAGCAGCAGGCCGCGGCTGTAGCGCTGAATGTGTTGAAGGCGTCCGATTCCCGAGATTAAGTCGCGAAATAAAAAGGCTGCTCCGCAGGTTTTGGAACCTGGGAGCAGCCTTTTTTGTGTAGAGGAGCTTTATTCCTCTATTTTAGAAATGTAGGGGTCCATTGTAGAAGGAATAGTTGCAAGATGTACAACTTACTGATCCGGAAATACTGCCACAGCATTTGATAAAGTGTAAAACCTGCAGTTGCTCCGCTACTTTTTGAAAAAGAGACAAAGAGAAGAGGAAATAATTGTATGAAATGCGATTAAACGAATGATTGAGCAAATGGAAGCAAAGTGAGTTGTACGATTTGCGATTAAAGGTCAGAACCAGGCCGGTCAAGCATGGAGGTTAAGCCGATATTGGCTCTGCGAAAGTTAAATTATGATCTCAACCGCCGCCTACTCCATGTATCATTGTTTTGATCAATGCTTGAGTGTAATCAGCAGATAAAGCAATGAGGAAAATGAAACTAAACGCTGCTGAGCACATTGTCATAATCTTTTTCATTGAGCTTCTCCACCACCTTTCTAATCAGAAATTTGTATTTTTGTCTTTCCTCTTCTCCAGCATTATGGCGATTTTGTTCAAATAAATCCACACAGCGAACTACGTTGCTTTCACAGTTAATACTGGCTGAAAAGTCCAAGCTTTGCAGTAATAGTTCAATGCCTTCGCGCCGTTGACGTTGTAAGTAGTAATTTGCTAATTCAAATAGAAATCTGGCGTACTGGTCTGTTGTTATTTGTTTATTATAATCACCAAATCGGCTTCGATGAGCTTGATAAGGAATATGAGCAGAGAGACGCTCAAGAACGTTGTCCACATTCCAGCAGTATCGGTTTGCTGCCTGCAAAATTTTGTATAAAGCCTGGGTTATTTCGCCTCTCCTAGTTAAAATACACTCTACATAATCAGGTAATACTTCGATATCTCCGCTCATTACACGGTACAAATAGGAATTGGCCGTTGCCCACTCCTGAAATTGCTCTGCTGTTTGCTTAGCTGTCTCATCTTTTTCCTGTATCCAGCTGCCATCCGCATAGTAAGCAACAAATTTTAGGGCCTGTTCATAGTCATTACATTCTTCGCAAACCGCCGAGCGCAACAAATGTGAATACATAATGTAAAAATACAAGGGTCTCTTCGACCGCTTCTGCTCGGGTTCTTTACGTGCCGACTGACAATGATGCTTGTACTGAATGGAAGCGATTCTATGCATTTCCTGAGCGATTTCATCTACCTTTTTCCATTGGTGCAATGAATAATAAATATGAGCAAGTTGTTTGAGAGCGTCCAATTGATCGGCAACATCCAGCCGGCTTACATGATCTTCAAACTGTGCTGCTGCCCTTAAATTACTATCTTGATCATCGCTTAAAGCAATTAGGAAAAGCCGATAATGGCACATCGCAAGCCGCTCCGAGTGCTGCATTTTTTCGCTCATCGCCACGTTTTCGTACAGGATGGCGGCGGCCTCCTTCCGCCCGCGATGGAAAAAATCCTCCGCGGCTTCGAACAACAGGGGCAAATACATGAGGTTGTCAAGTAAAATACCCGTGACCTGCCGAATGCATTCCAGCTTGTCCAATTCCGCGCACCGGTCCAAAAAAGGGCGGACCCTCCGCCAATCGGGTGCGGTTTGGGCGAGAAATTCCTCAATATACTGTTCGTAAAAATAACCTTTGGGTAAAGCCAACGCGGCGGTGATCGAATCTAGATGCGGCGCGCTCAACAAGCGTTTCCCGTTTAAAATCGAGCTTAACGAGCCGGTGTTGATTTCGGCTTTTTGGCTTAACCGGTGTAAGGTTAAACCGTTTTGCCCCATAAAATTTTTGATTTGCGTAAGAATCGAGGTTGTATGATTCAAATAAACCACCCCTTAAACCCCGCGCTGATTCAATGGAAGACGCGAAGCTAATCAACGGATTCGCTTCCGTTATATAGTAAATATAGCCATATTTTGAAGGTTGGTCAATGGGTTAAATTGAACCAATAAGTTAATTTTTTGTGACGAAAAATCAATTTGCAAAGATCAAGCCGGACAAACCGGCTATTTTAACCTGGATTAAAGCAAATAACGCCGCTCGATAGCCGTAAGAATTTAGCAAGTTCATTTTTCGTAAAATAGCGGCGGCTGCAACCGTTAGATTTCCGGCAGGCCAATACCGGCTGGCTTGAAGGGAAATTTTACTGGCCGGTCAAGGAGATCAAGGAGATTAAGACGGGATATAATCGCCTGTATATGTTGAAGGATGACGGGACTGTTTGGCAGTGGAATTACAACACGGGTCAGTCGGCCAAACCGTTTCAGGTAAAGGGACTCACCGGGATCAAGGCGATCGGGGGCACTTACGATCAAACCGGGTATGCGATCGGCAAAAACGGAAAACTGCTGGCATGGGGCGACGGCTACTACTCCGGCATGGGAACGGACAGCGGCTCGCAGCAGATCAAAGACGGCGGAATTGCTCAAGTGCTGCCTCCTATTTCATTTAAGGTCAACGGGCAGGATGTGCAATTTTACGCGACGGCGGCTATCGTTGACGGCAAACTGTACGTACCTTATAGTAGTGTATTTGAAGCGCTGGGCGTCAAAACCAAAACCGTGCCGTCCAAACCCGATCCGAAAAACTACAATCGGTCCTATTCAGTGGCATCTTTCGCTTATAACGGGCAGACCGTGGCATTTCAACAGAGCAGCCGGCCGGTGCTGCTGATAAACGGGAAGGCGGCGAAGGAGGAGGTTAAGCTGCCGTTCCTGGCCAACTCCACACTGTACCCGCTTGAGCTAATCTGCGAGAAGCTGGGAATCCCGCTGGATTGGCACCGGGAGACCGGGGAAGTTCGTCTCGGCGGAAGTTCGCAATAAATCGATATGCGAAAAGATCGAAGACAGGCTCTTTTATCAGAGCTCTGATCTTCGATCTTTTTTTCGGTTCCTATTTAACCAGCCCGCGCAAGTTATCCATCAGCTCCAGCATATCGATCCCGGCGTGGTTGCCGAGCAGGATGATCGTAACGCCTCCGCCGGCTTCCCGGGACAACCCTGTGGCGTAGCCCGTGCCGCTGCCATTATGAAAGACGATCGTACGGTCTCCCTGCTGCTTAATCATCCAGCCGTATCCGTAGTTTTTTTCGGAATAGGGGGTGAACATCTTTTCCAGCGAAGCTTTTTGCAGCACTTTATTCGTATTTAAGGCCAAATCCCATTTCAACAGGTCGTCCACGGTGGAATACAAACTGCCCGTCCCCGAGGGGGAGACGTAATCGCCCGCGAGCGTCCAATCCTTCCCTTGACGGATATAGCCTTTAATGACCTGAGTCGATGCATCCGCTTCTCCGGTATCGTCCATATTGAGCGGCTGAAAAAACTGCTGATTCAGATAATCCCCATACTTCATCCCGGATACCTGCTCAATGATGGAAGCAAGCAGCACATAACCACCGTTGCTGTATTTGAATTCGGCCCCGGGTTCCGCCAGCAAGGGTTTGCTTTTGATCGCGTCGACCGTCTGCTGCAGCGTCATGCCTTGTTCTCGGGGAATGTTGGAAGTTATCCCGGAGGTATGGGAGAGCAGCATATGAATGGTGATCCGGTCGCCGGACGGAAATCCGGGTATGTAGGATTCCAGCGTATCGTCCAGCTTGAGTTTGCCCTTTTCGGCCAGCTTCATAACCGCGGCGGCGGTAAACGACTTGGTCAAGGAGGCGATGCGCGATTTTTGGTCGGCGTGGACAAGCCGGTTTTCATCGCTGTAGCCGTAGCCTTTACGGAGCAGGATTTGCCCGTTTTTGGCGATCAGGGCGATGCCCGAATATTGTTGATCGATCAAATATTGGTCCGCTTGTTTGGTTTTTGCGGAAATGAGCGTTGCCGTGTCACGCGTCAGATTGACGGAGGTCCCCCCGGAAAGCGAAAGAGTTGAAAGGTCGGCTTTCAGAACTTCGGCCAGCGTTCTTAGCGGCACCATCGTCTTTCCGTTCTTTTGAAAAGACGGCAAAGCGGCTTGAACGGAATAAGAGTTCACCTGAAAAACGGCCGTTCCCGGCCGATGCTGAATCGTATCGCCATTGAGCTTCAGTTCGGTAACGCGTTCGGCAGGGTTCCAGCGCACGGTAGCGCCAAGCTGTTCGGCGGTTTCCCTTAACGAGACAAAGGTTGCGCCTTTGTACATCAACGGCTCGACACTGGTTACGGCCTTTCCTTCAAAGGCGATTTGCGATACGGCTGCGGCGTTTGCCGTGGCCGCCGGATAGAGAACGGCGCCGGCCGAAAACGTAATGGTTACGGCTAGGGACAGAATTGCGGCGGTGCGCCCAGCTCGGCTTTGGTTTTTGGAGTAGTTGCGGATCGATTGCATGTAGTGCCTCATCATCAGAGCTCCTTTTACCGAATATTAGTATGTCTACCAGACTAGCAAAACGTGCCGGAGAATTCAAGAGGCTAGGCGGGCGATCAAGGCGGACTCTCGCTTGTCTCGGCGCCCGCTCGTTTGCCCTGTGCTCCGCGCCTTACTGTATGTTACAATAGTCGTTAGAGGTGATCGTGAACGTATGTTTTTGAAACGGATCGAGCTAGCGGGTTTCAAATCATTCGCGGACAAGACGGAAATGGAATTCGTCCGCGGCATTACCGCTGTAGTAGGACCAAACGGCAGCGGTAAAAGCAATATTTCCGACGGTATCCGCTGGGTGCTCGGGGAACAAAGCGCCAAATCGCTTCGCGGCGGCAAGATGGAGGATATCATTTTTGCCGGCAGCGATGCGCGCAAGGCGGTGAACTACGGGGAGGTTTCGCTGACGCTGGACAACGGCGACCAGGCGCTGCCGCTCGATTTCAGCGAAGTGACGGTAACCCGGCGGGTCCACCGCAGCGGGGAAAGCGAATATTACATCAACAAGCAGGCTTGCCGCCTGAAGGATATTACCGAGCTGTTTATGGATACCGGGATCGGCAAAGAGGCGTATTCGATCATCGGACAAGGCCGGATCGAGGAGATTTTGAGCACGCGTTCGGAGGATCGCCGCGGGATCTTTGAAGAGGCTTCGGGAATCGTGAAGTACAAAAGCCGCAAGCGCGACGCCCGCCGCAAGCTGGATGATACGGAGCAAAACCTGCTGCGGATTCACGATCTGATCAGCGAGCTGGAGGATCAAGTCGGGCCGTTGAAGGAGCAATCGGAAAAAGCGCTGAAATACAAGGAACTGCGCGAGCAGCTGAAAAATAAAGAGATTTCGCTGTACGTCCATCAGATCGAGCAAATTCATGAGTCCTGGAGCGAGGCCAACGCTAAACTCACCAAGCTGCAGGAAGAACAGCTCGCTTTGTCCACGGTCGTATCCGCCCATGACGCCAAACTGGAAAGCGACCGCTTGGCGCTGCGGCAGGTCGAAGACCGGATCGAACAGCTGCAGGCGCAACTGCTGGAGTACAGCGAAAGCTACGAAAAAAGCGAAGGCTACGGCGAGGTGCTCAAGGAACGGGCCAAAAACCTGGCCCAGAACCGGGAGCAGCTGCGGCAGTCTTTAGCGGTCAGCGAGGAGCGTTACGCTCAGCGTTCGCAGGAGCTGGAGCAGCTTACGGCCAAATTCGCCGCCGCCGAGCAGCAGCTTCAGGAGCTGCGCCGCGAGCTGGCGGATGAAGAGGCGAAGCTGATCGGGGTAACCGGGGGCATCAGCCAGGCCCAGGAGGAAGGCCTGAAGGGCCAGCTGCTGGAGATCATGAATCAGATGGCGCAGGCGCGCAACGAAATCCATTATGCCGAGCAGCAGAAGGAAAGCGTAAAGCGGCGGATGGATCGGGCCGAAGAGGAAGGCGTCAAGTGGACCGAGGAGCAGCAGCGCCTGAAAGCGCGCAAAAGCGAGCTGGAAGCGGCGCTGGAGAAGCTGGGGAAAGAGATTTCCGATTTGCGCGGCAAATATATCCAGGAAAGCGAACGCCACCAATCGCTGCAGAAGCTCGTGGAGGAAAGCCAGGGCGGCATTCGCAAATGGGAGCAGAAACGCGAAGGTCTGGTGTCGCGCCGCGATACGATGAAGGAAATGGAAGAGGATTACGACGGCTTTATGCTCGGCGTCAAGGAAGTGCTGAAAGCCGCCAAGAAATCGGTGCTGCCCGGGGTGCACGGGGCCGTGGCCGAGCTGATCCGCGTTCCCGAAAAGCTGGAAATCGCGGTGGAAACGGCGCTCGGCGGGGCAATGCAGCACATCGTCATGGAGAACGAAGCCGTGTCCCGGCAGGCGATCGCCTTTCTGAAGCAGCGGCAGCTTGGGCGGGCTACGTTTCTGCCGCTCGACGTCATCCGCCCGCGGCAAATTTCTCCGGCGGACAAGCGGCTCATGGAGGACGCCGAAGGCTTCGTCGGCATCGGCGCCGAACTGGTCGGCTATGAACCGCGTTACGCCGATATCGTCGGCAGCTTGCTGGGCAACGTCGTGTTTGCCACCGATTTGGAAAAAGCGAACAAAATGGCGGCCCGCTGCCAATACCGCTTCCGGATCGTTACGCTCGAAGGCGATGTCGTCAACGCCGGCGGTTCGATGACCGGGGGCAGCCAGCACCGCAAGAACAGCAACCTGCTGGGCCGCAAGCGCCAGTTGGACCAATTGGCCGCCGACATCCGCGAAAGCGAGGAAATGCTGGATAAGCTGCGCAAAGGCCTGGCCGATGTCCGCAGCCAGGTCGCCAAGTCGGAGAGCGACCTGAACCGGCTGCGCGAGGCGGGCGACGCCAAGCGGGCGGAGGAACAAGCCGTCGCCGGCGATTTGAAGCAGGCTCAGCACGAATGGCGGCATGTATCGGAGCAGTTCGAGCTCTACGGCCAGGAAAAAGGCCATTACCAGAAAGAGCTGGAGGAGCTGGAGGCGACGAAAAAAGCGGCCGAGGAACGCCTCGCGGAGCTGGAAAAAGAGGAGCAGTCCGTGCAGCAGTCGATCCGCGCGGCCGAATTTGCCCGCAAAGCGAGCGAATCGGCGAAGGAAGAGCTGCAGGACTTGCTGACCGGACTCAAGGTCCGCGAAGGCAAGCTGGATCAGGAATGCTCCTCGCTTCGCGAACAGCTGCGGCGCGCCGAGGAAGAATACAAAATCCAGCAGCGCGAACTGGAGCAGAACCGCACGATCCTGCAGTCGATCGAAGCGGATTTGCAGCAGAACGAAGAGCAGAGCGTGCGGCAGCGTGAAGAGCTCAACGATTTCAAGCTGAAGAAGGAGCGCGCCGGCGAGCAGTTGGAAATGGAGCGCGCGTCGCGGACCGTGTTCATGAAGAAGCTGGAGGAAGGCGAAAGCGAGACGAAAGAGCAGCGGATCGGTCTGAAGGCCGTGGAAGAGCAGCTGCGGCAGACGGAAATCCAGGCCAACCGGCTCGACGTGGAGCTGGACAACATTTTGCGCAAGCTGTCGGAAGACTATGAGCTGAGCTACGAATTGGCCAAGCAGCGCTACGCGGTGCCGGAGGACGTGCCGCAGACCCAGGCCGAGGTGAAGGAACTGAAGCGGCAGATCACGCTGCTCGGCGAGGTGAACCTCGGCGCGATCGAGGAATACAACCGCGTCAACGAGCGGTATCAGTTCCTGACCGAGCAAAAGGACGATCTGGTAGAAGCGAAAACGACGCTGTATCAGGTTATCCGCGAAATGGACGAGGAAATGTCCAAACGGTTCAAGACGACGTTTGACGCCATCCGGCGCGAGTTCGTCATCGTCTTCTCCAAGCTGTTTGGCGGCGGCCGCGCCGATTTGGTGCTGCTCGATCCGGACAACCTGCTGGAGACGGGGATCGATGTGGTCGCCCAGCCGCCGGGCAAAAAGCTGCAGAACCTGCAGCTGCTCTCCGGGGGAGAGCGCGCATTGACGGCGATGGCACTGCTGTTTGCCATTCTGCAGGTGAAGCCGGTGCCGTTTTGCGTGCTCGACGAAGTCGAGGCGGCGCTGGACGAAGCGAACGTGTCGCGGTTTGCCCAATATTTGCGGGAGTTTTCCGAGCAGACGCAGTTTATCGTCGTGACGCACCGCAAAGGTACGATGGAGGAGGCCGACGTGCTGTACGGCGTGACCATGGAGGAAGGCGGCGTTTCCAAGCTCGTTTCGGTCAAGCTGGACGACGAGGATACGATGGAAATCGCTTGATCCGGGGATGCGAAGCCCCTGAAGCAACTGGCGCAAAATTGCCTGGCGGCAAGCATTGTGCGATAATGAAGAGGGCCGCCCGAAGTGAACTAACGGCATTTTATGGCCTTATTTCAGGGCAACCGAGCGTCTTTTCAAAATTAACGGTAATCCATGGCGCTATTTTGGAGACAAGCGTGAATAAAGCGGATTTTGCGTAGGTTTTCCAGGGATAGCGCCATATTATTGCGCTATGTTGCGGGCGACGTCCGAATGGATTTAAATAACGCCCTTTTTTTCCTTTAAGTTGTGATAGGATCGCTACATATACATACCCGGACAGACCAAAGGAGGATATAGCTTGTATGAGTTTCTTTAAGAAACTGCGGGAAAGCATCGCGGCAAAAACGGAATCGGTAACGAAACAGTTCAGGGACGGTCTGGAAAAAAGCCGCAAGGGCTTTGTCGAGAAGGTCGCGGAGCTGGTTACCCGCCGCAAAAAAATAGATGAAGAATTTTTCGAGGAGCTGGAGGAAATCCTGATCGGCGCCGACGTGGGCGTGAATACGGTGCTGAAGCTGATCGACGATCTGCGCAAAGAAGTCAAGCAGCGCCGGATCGAAGACCCGGCCGAACTGCAGCCGCTGCTGTCCGAAAAGCTGACCGAGCTATTGCGCGGCGATGAGGACAACGAAATACATCTGAGCCAAGACGGGATCAGCGTTATTTTGTTCGTCGGCGTCAACGGCGTCGGCAAAACGACGACGATCGGCAAGCTGGCGCATTACTACAAGCAGCAGGGCAAAAAAGTAATTCTGGCGGCGGGCGATACGTTCCGGGCCGGGGCGATCGAACAGCTTGAGGTGTGGGGCCAGCGGGTTGGCGTCGATGTGATCAAGCAGCAGGCCGGATCAGATCCGGCGGCGGTCATGTTTGACGCGGTGCAGGCGGCCAAGCAGCGGGGAGCGGACATTCTGCTCTGCGATACGGCGGGCCGGCTGCAGAACAAGTCCAACCTGATGGAGGAGTTGAACAAAATTTACCGCGTCATCCAGCGGGAAATTCCCGGCGCGCCGCATGAGGTGCTGATGGTGTTGGATGCGACGACCGGCCAAAACGCCCTGAACCAGGCCAAGCTGTTCGGGGAAAAAAGCGGCGTCACCGGGCTTGTGCTCACCAAGCTGGACGGCACGGCCAAGGGCGGGATCGTCGTCGCGATTCGCCAGGAGCTGAGCCTGCCGGTGAAATTCGTCGGCCTCGGCGAGAAGATCGGCGACCTGCAGAAGTTCGATTCCGAGCAGTTCGTACACGGACTGTTCGCCGGGCTGATCAATGACGAAGAGGCTTCGGCGGAAGCCTGATTCGGAGATGGGCGAAGCTCATGCACCGTATGAAGGCCGATAACGTAGAATGGTAATAGCCCAGATTTTTTAGCAAGGCAAAAATAAGGAGGTGGCAGGGATGGCGAGTACGCATACTTTTGACCGCAGGGAGGAAATCGCCAACGCCGTGACGCACGGGATCGGAGCGCTGTTGAGCGTGGCCGCCCTGGTGCTGCTGATCGTGTTTTCCAGCATCAAGGGCACGGCTTGGCATGTTGTGAGCTTTACGATCTACGGGGCCAGCATGCTGCTGCTCTACCTGTGCTCGACGCTGGTGCACAGCTTTAAAGAAGGCAAAGCGAAGGATTTGTTCGAGTTTTTGGACCACTCCTCCATTTACATCTTCATTGCCGGGACGTATACACCTTTTTTGCTGGTGGTGCTGCGCGGCCCGCTCGGGTGGAGCCTGTTCGGGACGGTGTGGGGGATTGCCCTGCTCGGCGTCGTGTTTAAAGCTTTTTTCGTAAAAAGATTCCTGTTTTTGTCGACGGTATTTTACCTCATTATGGGTTGGCTGATCGTGATTGCGTGGGGGCCGTTAACGGCGGCTGTCGCGTCCCAGGGCATCGTTTTGCTCGTTACGGGCGGCGTTTTGTACACGCTGGGCACCGTGTTTTACGTCTGGCGGGGATTTCCGTACCACCATGCGATCTGGCATCTGTTCGTGCTGGGCGGGAGCGTTACTCATTTTTTTGCGATCCTGCTGTATTTGCTTCCCCATCACTGAGTTTACATCTTTGACAGCCGCTTTGCGCCCCGTTCGCAAGGCGGCTTTATTGTTGTTTTCGGGATGTTTATTACTGCGTAAGCGGCGGTGTACCGGGCTTTTCAACATGTTAAGGGAAAATGCTTGACATCTTATCCGGCACTGAGGTATCATAGGAAAAGTTGATGCGCTGTAAAGTGTTTTTCCTTGACGGAGGGGGAGTGCCCAAATGAGTCAAGAGAATAGACTTGAGAAGACGAACCGGATCAACCTTTTGTTTGATTTTTACGAAGCGCTGCTGACGGAAAAGCAGCAGACTTTTTTACGATATTATTTTCTGGACGACTTTTCGCTCGGCGAAATCGCCGCGGAGTTTGAAATTAGCCGCCAAGCGGTGTTCGAGCACATTAAACGGGCCGAAGGCATGCTGGAAACGTATGAAGAGAAGCTTGGGCTGCTTAAGAAGCACGAGGCGCGCAGCGGCGTATTGTCCCGCCTGGAGAAGCTGGTGGAAGGCAGCGCGATGTCGGCGCCCGATAAAGAAGAAGCGAAAAATTTGCTTCGCCGGGCGGAGCAATTGTAATATGGCGTTAGGAAACAAATTTTAGCGAATGGAGGTGACGGCAACATGGCATTCGAAGGATTGACGAGCCGGCTGCAGAGCGTGTTCAGCAAGCTGCGGGGCAAGGGCAAGGTTTCGGAAGACGACGTCAACGAAGCGATGCGCGAGGTCCGGCTGGCCCTGCTGGAGGCCGACGTCAACTTTAAAGTCGTCAAGGAATTCATCGCCAAAGTCAAGGAGAAGGCCGTCGGCAAGGAAGTGATGGAGAGCTTCACGCCGGGCATGGTCATCATCGACATCGTCAACAAGGAACTGACCGAGCTGATGGGCGGCAGTCAGGCAAGGCTAGCCAAGAGCAACCGTCCTCCGACCGTTATCATGATGGCGGGCTTGCAGGGGGCCGGGAAGACGACGACATCGGCCAAGCTGGCGAAGCTGCTGCTGAAAGAAAACCACCGGCCGCTCCTGGTGGCCGGAGACATATATCGTCCGGCGGCGATCAAGCAGCTGCAGGTGCTGGGCGAACAGATCAAGGTGCCGGTGTTTACGCTGCCGGAAGGCAACAGCCCGGTGGAGATCGCCCGTCAGGCGCTGCAGCATGCAAAGGACAACGGCAACGATTATTTGCTGATCGACACCGCGGGCCGGCTGCATATCGATGAGGAGCTGATGGAAGAGCTGCGGCAAATCCATGAGGTGACGAAGCCGGACGAAGTGCTCCTGGTCGTCGATGCGATGACCGGTCAGGACGCCGTCAACGTCGCCGAAAGCTTTAACCAGCAGCTTACTTTGACGGGGGTCGTGTTGACGAAGCTGGACGGCGATACCCGGGGCGGGGCCGCGCTGTCGGTTAAAGCGGTCACCGGCTGCCCGATCAAGTTCGCCGCGCTTGGCGAGAAGATCGATGCTCTTGAACCGTTTCATCCTGAGCGGATGGCTTCGCGGATTTTGGGCATGGGCGACATGCTGTCGCTGATCGAGAAAGCCCAGGCCAACATCGACGCCGAAAAAGCGAAGGAAATGGAACGGAAAATGCGCAACGCGGAATTTACGTTCGACGATTTCCTCGAGCAGATGGATCAGGTGAAGAAGCTGGGTCCGCTGGATCAGCTTATGGACATGATTCCGGGCATGGGCAAGATGAAGCAGATGAAGGACATCAAGGTCGACGAGAAGCAAATGGGCCGGGTGGAAGCCATCGTTCATTCGATGACCAAAGCGGAGAAGCAAAATCCGGAAATGATCAATCATAGCCGCCGCAAGCGGATCGCCGCCGGAAGCGGGACGACGCTGGCCGACGTCAACCGCCTGATCAAGCAGTTTGACGAGATGCGCCGGATGATGAAGCAGTTCTCCGACATGATGGGACCGAAAGGCAAAGGCAATAAAATGATGAAGCAGCTGAGCAAAGCCGGCAAAGGCATGCGCTTCCCGTTCCGTTAATACGGCGGATCGCGCTTAAGTGGAGTTCAAAAAGTCAGGTTTTCAGCACCGAGAAGGTTGGATGAAGCTAGGGACTGAGGAGCGGAGCGTACGTTTTGGGTACGTGAGCACCGGAAGTCCCGGCTGAATTCAAGATTCGATGTCGAATAAACTTCTGGATCTACTTCGTGATCAAAAGATGACTTTTTGAACTACCTCTATCATTGATTTTTTGAAGGAGGTGAATTTCGTGGCAGTTCGTATTCGTTTGAAACGTATTGGTGCTCATAAAGCTCCTTTTTACCGCGTCGTGGTATCGAATTCCCGTTCCCCGCGTGACGGCCGTTTTATCGAGGAGATCGGTTACTACAACCCGGTTGCACAGCCGGCTGTAGTTAACATCGACGAAGAGAAGGCGCTCAAATGGCTCCAAAACGGCGCACAAGCATCCGATACCGTTCGCAATCTGCTGAGCAAAGCAGGCGTAATGAAGAAGTTTCATGAGCTCAGACAGCAGAAATAATTGCTGATTCGGAGGGTCGTAAGTGGAACAATTAGTCAGCGTTATCGCGAAGGCTCTTGTTGACCATCCGGACGATGTTCGTGTGGAGGTTGTGGAGAAGGATCACCTGATTGTCTATGAGCTGTCCGTGCATCCCGACGATGTGGGGAAAGTGATCGGCAAGCAGGGGAGAATCGCCAAAGCGCTCCGCACGGTCGTAACATCGGCAGCGGTCAAGATGGATAAGCGGGTTTCCGTGGACATCATGTCTTAAACAACCTCTTATAGATGTACGAAAGCGGGTTAGGATGTTTGTCCTAGCCCTTTTTCGTACATGCTGAAGCGTAAAGGACACGGTGTTAAGGATACTCTATGGCTATTATACTTGAAATAAGGCTTTTAAAGCGGCTGGATGGTTTCCCTGGGTTGCAGCCTCAGCCGTTTATAATACTGGGAGGTTGTTATGTCGAATTCTTTGTTGACGGTTGGTAAAATCGTAAATACGCACGGGATCCGCGGTGAGCTGAAGGTGCTGCTGCAAACGGATTTTCCGGATGTCCGGTTTGCGCCGAAAAACCGTCTTCTGATCATTCACCCGGAGAGCGGAGAACAGTTGGCGGTCACGGTGCAATCGTCAAGACCGTACAAACAGATGTATATTGTAAAATTCAATGAATTTTCCGATATTAATGAAGTTGAAAAATTTAAAGGCCGGGATTTAAAGGTAACGAAAGCGGAATCGGTGGAATTGCCGGAAAACGAGTATTATTTCCATGAAATCATCGGCTGCCGCGTCGTCAGCGACGAAGGCGAGGACCTCGGCGTGATCGAGGAGATTTTGCGTCCGGGAGCGAACGATGTGTGGGTCGCCAAGCTGCCTTCCGGCAAACAGTTGCTGCTGCCCGTTATCGACGACGTCGTGCTGGACGTAAACGTGCAGGACAAACTGGTCAAAGTTCATCTGATGGAAGGGCTGTTGTAGGATGCGCGTGGATGTGCTGACGCTTTTTCCGGAAATGTTTGCAGGCGTGTTCGGCAGCAGCATTCTCGGCAAAGCGCAGGAAAAAGGAATCGTTGCGCTAAATGCGATCAATTTCCGGGAATATTCGGGCAATAAGCATGGGACCGTAGACGATACGCCGTACGGCGGCGGAGGCGGGATGGTGCTGAAGCCGGAACCGATCTTCGCGGCGGTGGAAGCTGTGTTGGAAGGGAAGTATGGTGATGCCGGGGCGAAAACCCGCTCACCGCGGGTTATTTTGATGTGTCCGCAGGGCGAGGCTTTTACGCAGAAGAAGGCCGAGGAGCTTGCCGCCGAGGAACATCTGATCTTTATTTGCGGCCACTACGAAGGATACGATGAACGGATTCGCGAACATCTCGTAACCGACGAAATATCGATCGGCGATTATGTACTGACCGGCGGCGAGCTGCCGGCGATGGTCGTGATCGACAGCGTGACCCGGCTTCTCCCGGGCGTGCTGGGGAATGAAATGAGTGCGGTCACCGACTCCTTCAGCACCGGAATGCTGGAGTATCCCCATTACACGAGACCTGCGGAGTTTCGCGGCTGGAAGGTGCCCGATATTCTGCTCAGCGGACATCATGCCAATGTGGAGGAATGGCGGCGAAAAGAAGCGCTTCGGCGTACCCTTTTGCGCCGCCCGGACCTGCTAGAGAAGCTGGAATTATCGCCTCAGGATTTGAAATGGCTGGAGCAAATGAAAGCTCATCCTCCGGAAATTAAGGATTGAGCAATTTATCTATGTCCGTGTCCGATGTGACCGTCAATCTCTTCAAGGTCATTAGCCGATCCCCGGGTTTTACGAAGCCCTGGTAGACGGTGAAGGCCATTCGATAACCGTTTTCCTGGAGATAGTAAATCATCTGCCGGCTCTTCTCTCCATATGGGTAGGCGAAGTAAGGAGAGTCGACCACCTTTTCTTTCATCAAGGCAATATCTTTTTCCACTAACGAGGGGTCTTGTCCCGCAGCTTTCATTACCCCGCATTTCTCAAAGCCTTTGCGATGCAGATCGTAAGTATGGCTGTGAAACTCGAACACATCGCGCGCAGACTCCATCTCTTCCTTTGATAAATACGTTTTTTTGGCGGGATCAAAGGCTTGAGTCTGTTCTTTCAACTTACTGCCGATGACAAAAATGGCTGCCTTATATCCGTATTTTTTGAGGATCGGGTAGGCGTATATATAGTTGTTTTGATATCCGTCATCAAACGTAATGACAACGGTTTTGGCCGGGAGGGAGATCTGCCCCCTGACGTATTGTTCCAGTTCGCTTAGCGAAGCCGTATAGTACCCGTGGTCATGTAGATAAGCCATATCTTGTTCAAAAGCCTCCAAATTGATGACGGATTCGTTGCCCGGATACTTATTGTATTTCTTCGGCGTGATGTAATGATACATGAGTACGGCAACTTGCTCGGCGGTGCCGGGTTTGACGGAAAAACCTTCGGGCAGCTTAGGGTATACTTCATGCTTTTTGTGGGTCAAGGTAAACATTGTATTTTTGACCATGCCCCATGAGGTGCAAGCCTTTCGCGATAATACGTTGCTCGGATGGGTCACCGCCACCGCGTAAATCAGCACCAGAATGGCCAGCGAGAATATTGCGTACTGCGAGATTCTTTTTCTCATTCTTTGATAAAACTCCTATCCTGTCTAATTGTCCAACATATCTATTCTATATGGTCTTAAAAAAAATGGGTTACGATTTGTTTGCAATTTGGAGTGAAATGAAGGATCGGCGATCAACGCACGTTTAAACGTTATTTTATTGGGAAAATTTTCGCAGTTATGCGCGTCTAACTCTTGCAAGGGTGCGTGTCTATAGCGTATAATAACCTATGTCGCTATTCATAAGCGTTGGGCCAACGGTACGGAAACGTTGATACAATGCTTAGTATCATCGGGGTATGGCGCAGTCAGGTAGCGCGCACCCTTGGGGTGGGTGAGGCCGTGGGTTCGAATCCCGCTACTCCGATTTAAACTGATAATATCAGGGTTTTCACTGCTTTCTGATGAACAAAAAAGAATGCGGTCGATAGCAGAAACGGTTTTGCAAAAAAAAGACCACACCTTATACCAGATTAACATCTGTTATAGGGTGTGGTCTTTTTTGTAGTTAAAACCTAGTATTAAATCTCTTAATGAGTTTCATCAATCTAATAATCAGCGCTTGACAGGGAGGTCCGGTAACCGATCATGGCAAGAAATATCGGCAGATCAATATCGGCTGTCCGGACGCTTTGCACGATTATCCCGTTTGATCCGGAAGCAGAGAGGAAGATAAATTCAGGAGAAGAAAATAGGTTTGGAGCAGCAGACATGTTCGAGATCATTAGTTCGAGATGGTTAGACAGGTTTGTGAGTAGGAGATTTAGAGAAGTGAAGCAGACCTGAAGGGAGGAATGGGGCAAGACACCGGGAAAAATGAAAGGACCGTGATTAGCCCCCAACCTCTCCCCCTGAACAAGAGGGATAATCGTGCAAAGCAGCATAGCATGCAGGGATACCATTTTGTAAAAATAGGCTGCATACCTTTGTCGGGGGCAGTCTATTTTTTCTTATGGAAATATAGACTAATTCTGTAGACCTATTTTGCCGATAATGATTATAAGGTGGAAAAATATAGGTTTGGGGGAATGTTTGGGTGAAATTGAATACTGCAACAAAAATTCTGATGGTTGGATCTCTCATTTTTTTATTTGGCATCTTCTATAATTCCTTTTTTAGTTTAGGAATCATTGAACTTAATGTTGGCAATTATCAAGTACATAATTTTCTGCTGAGTCTGGCCAATGGTATTTTTGCTGTCACAGTTCTTATCTTCTCCGTCTCTTTCCTAAAAGCCCAAAATAAGAGAGGAAAATAATCATGAATTCATTGCTTGATGAAATCATTGAAGAACAAGATGAAAAAAATAAATCTAATGATAACTCAAACTCCAGTTCAATAGGCTCAGCATTACATTATGTTGGGATTGCTTTTATAGGATTAGGTTTACTAGCGGGAGTAATTGTAATCGCCTTATTGAAAGACCCGGATTCAGGTGCTTATTTTCCTGATCCTCATCCATTAAGATGGTTATATGGCAGTGGAATAATTATTTCTACATCAATAAGCGGGCTTTTATTTATGGGGTTTTCTGAAGTGATCAAATTGTTAATCAGTATTAGGGACAATACTAAAAGTAAATAATTTTCCAACCGCCAACTTTGGCGGTTTTTTCACTCAATCGCATTTTACGACTAGAATATTTGCATAGGGAAAGTTGTTAATATGAATGGGGATATTTTCCTGTAGTGATATTAACGGAGGAAGAAAATGATTGTATCTCATAATTATTGCGCTTAACGTTATAAATAACTTAAAACAGAAAAATGCGGCAGTATCCAAAAATTCAGAAAAATTGTCATCAGGTCTAAGGATAAATAGGGCTGCAGATGATGCAGCAGGATTAGCTATATCTGAGAAGATGAGGTTTCAAATCCAGGGGTTGAATCAGGCTTCAAGAAATGTTCAAGATGGTATCTCATTAGTTCAGACGGCTGATGGAGCTATGGGGGAAATTCAATCCTTATTACAAAGAATGAATGTATTACTTGAGTCTATTGACGAAAAATCAGATTCTTGCACAAGCAGGGCAAGCGATGTTAGCACAAGCTAACACATTACCTCAAGCAATATTACAGTTACTTAAATAATGCATGGTGTTTGCACATAAATGCACCGGAACAAACATTGAAGAATGCCGGCCCATCCGGTGAGACGGGCATTTTTTTATGAAAAAGGGATATGATTAGAATGACGAGGTACAAGTTAACCCCTTTAAAAAATTAGATTTTCCTTGCTATGCCTATGGAATTATGATAAAATTCTCCTTGTTGTGAATTCGGTGGTCCGCTGCGGATGATGAAGGAGAACATGGGGTTCTCCGGAAGAGGCATGAACACCTGAGTGGAAGGAGGGAGTCATAGATGAATATCGTACAAGCGATTACGCAAGAACAACTTCGCAAAGATATTCCGAGCTTTCGTCCTGGTGACACTTTGAAAGTGTTCGTTAAGGTTATCGAGGGATCTCGTGAACGTGTCCAATTGTTCGAAGGTGTTGTTATCAAGCGTCGCGGCGGCGGAATCAGCGAAACTTTTACGGTTCGTAAAATTTCCAACGGTGTAGGCGTGGAAAGAACTTTCCCGCTTCATTCCCCGAAAATCGATAAAATCGAAGTGGCTCGCCGTGGTAAAGTGCGTCGTGCGAAGTTGTACTATCTTCGTGCATTGCGCGGTAAAGCAGCGAGAATTAAAGAAGTGCGTCGTTAATTTTTTAACGAACAGGGGGCTTGTATCCATTCAAGCCCTTTTGCTGTTTTTAACGGAGGAATTTCCGTTTACATATTCCAAAACAAAGTGAGGTCGCGGTCCATGGAAAAGCATGAGCAACCAAACCATCCGGACGATCGGGAAGTGCCGGGGCAGTTGAATGATCACGAATCAAGCCCAGCGGAAACGGCACCCGCCCCTGCTTCGGGCAAAAAACAATCGAGCGAGGCCATGGAGTGGCTTAAAGCGATCGTCATCGCGGTCGTGCTCGTTCTTTTGATTCGTTGGCTTTTCTTTGCGCCGTTTATTGTAGATGGTCCCTCGATGCAGCCGAATTTTCATACGGGCGAAAGAATTATCGTAAACAAAATCATTTACGATATCCGTCAACCGAAGCATGGGGAAGTCATCGTGTTCCACGTCCCGTCCGAAGGGCGCGACTTCATCAAGCGGGTGATCGGCGTTCCGGGCGATACCGTAAAGGTCGAAGGTGATACCGTCACGGTCAACGGGCAGGTTGTGGATGAGACTTACATCAAAGCAGCCGTGAATGCAAAGCATAACAACAATGAGCTTTATAATACGGAAGCGGATTTCCCGAATGAGCGGGTTTCCGATGGAACCGTGCCTGAAGGATATGTTTTCGTGCTTGGGGATAACCGCTCCAACAGCACGGACAGCCGGAGCATCGGCTATGTGCCGTTTGGCGACATCGTAGGAAGGGCTGATCTGGTGTTCTGGCCGCTACAGGAGCTCCATTTCATTAAGCATTAAAATCCGCGGCTAGAGGGCCATTCTCGGAAGCTAGAGGTGAAAGAACATGACAATACAATGGTTTCCCGGGCATATGACCAGGGCCCGCCGGCAAATCCAGGAGAAGCTGAAGCTGATCGACGTGGTGATCGAATTGCTTGACGCCCGGCTTCCCTTATCGAGCCGGAACCCGATGATCGACGAGATCCTGCAGGGAAAACCGCGGCTGATCGTTTTAAATAAAGCGGATTTGGCCGATCCCGCGGTGACCAGGCAGTGGATCGCGTTTTTTAAGCAGGAAGGGCACACCGCCGTCGAGGCGGACGCTTCCAGCGGCCGAGGGATCAAGGAGATCCCGCAGCTGGCCAAAGAGCTGCTCAAGGACAAAATCGAAAAACAACTCGCCAAAGGCATCAATCCGCGCGCAGTGCGGGCCCTGATCGTCGGCATTCCCAATGTCGGCAAGTCGACGCTCATTAACCGGTTGGCCGGGAAGAGCATTGCGGCGACCGGAGACCGCCCTGGCGTCACCAAAGGGCAGCAGTGGATCAAAGTCGGCACCGAAATGGAGCTGTTGGACACGCCGGGGATTTTGTGGCCCAAATTCGAAGATCAAAACGTCGGTTACCGCCTTGCCGTAACGGGGGCGATCCGGGAAGAGATTTTGAATGCCGAGGATATCGCTTTTTTTGCCGTAAAATATTTGGCCAGATATTACTGGGAGCCGTTTAAAGAAAGATTCGAGCTTGACCAGCCTCCCCGCGACTTTGAAGACCCGGATGAAATCGTCGCCATCATGGAAGCGGTTGGCCGGAAACGCGGCTGTTTGCAAAGCGGCGGCCGGGTTGACCTTGAAAAAGCTTCTAAAATTCTGCTTCGCGAGCTGCGGGCCGGAAAAATGGGCCGATATTCGCTAGAGGACCCGAACGTATAAGCAGGACATATTTCGGCGGAAGAAACGTAATAAGCGCAAGTCCCGGACATTTGGTTCGGGGCTTGCGCTATTTTAGTGGAGATGCGAATTGCGTGATTTACTCATTATTCTAAATAATCTATAATTTACCTATACGCTGGCATATTTAAGCTATTATATGAATCATTTCCTAAATTAAGATTCCGTCAGCTTTTTCTTGTAAATCAAACAAAACCAAAGGAGATGGAAAGTATGAGTACGCGTCGCTTAATCAAGAACGGTTGCGTGTTGACGATGGACAGCTCTTTAGGAACCCTTCGGAAAGCCGACATCCTGATCGAGGATTCTTTGATCGTAACGATTCAAGCTGACCTTGACGTATCGGATAGTGAGGTCATTGATGCCACGGACATGATTGTCATGCCGGGATTCGTGGACACCCATCGTCATGTCTGGGAGTCTTTATTGCGGACTATCGGCGCGGATTGGTCACTGCCGGTTTATCTGCAAAACATTTATTATGGCGGAATTGGCAGCAGAATGCGGCCCGTGGACAGTTATGCCGCCAACTTGCTGGGAGCATTGGAAGCGCTTAACGCCGGGGTGACGACCGTTTTGGACTGGACGATGATCTATTCACCCGATCATGCTGACGAACTGATTCGCGGTTTGCGGGATTCCGGCGTGCGCGCCGTATTCGCCTATGGTGTCTCCGGTGAAACCGAATATTGGAGCCGTGACAGCCAAAAGACCTTTCCGGACGATGTGTACCGTGTCAAAAGGGAACACTTTGCTTCCGATGATCAATTGTTGACGATGGGGCTGGCGATTAGAGGACCTGAGTTCAGCAGTTGGGAGGCAACGCTCCGAGAAATCGGGCTTGCCCGTGAACTGGATGCGCTATGCTCCATGCATGTTGGTTTCGGCAGTTGGGGAGCGGACGACCGCTCTGTTGAGAAGCTTTATAAAGCCGGCTTGCTCGGTCCGGATTTGAATATGGTGCACGCCAACACGATGGGCTTCGATGAATACAAGCTGCTGGCGGATGCGGGGGCGTCGCTATCTGTTACGCCGGAAGTGGAAATGATGATGGGGCACGGCTATCCCGCCACCGGATACTTCCTTGAGAATGGCGGTACCCCCGCGCTTGGCGTGGATGTCGTGACCTCAACCGGAGGGGACATGTTCACGCAAATGAAATTCGCGCTGCAGGCGGAGCGGGCAAGAGTAAACCAGGATATTTTGGCCTCGAAAAACATGCCCGGCGAATTGAATTTGCAGGCCGGGCAAGTGTTGCATTTTGCTACCTCGGCAGGAGCCAGAGCTTTGCGATTGGACCATAAAATCGGTACCTTGGCTCCGGGGAAAGAAGCCGACCTTATTTTGATTCGGACGACAGATTTGAATATGTTTCCCGTATCCGATCCGGTAGGCGCTGTCGTACAATTTGCCAACCCGGGCAACGTGGACTCCGTTTTTGTGGCCGGCCGTCCGGTGAAACGGTACGGGAAGCTTCTCAATGTCGACTTGAACCACGTGCGCAAACTTGCCAATGAAAGCAGAGAACATCTCTTGGCCTCATCTGCCGGTACAAAGGAGGGAACCTAAAAGCGATTGAACAAGCTCTAAAAAATTTACAGAACTCTATATTTTTTAACCGTTTTAACCGATAAAAGATTTATCATCCGTAGGGCGAGGACCAAACGCTTGATAAAACGTCCGTGACCCCTTAAGCTTAGAACAGGGTTTAATCGCGAAGGAGGCACTATGGACGATCTGCTATCCTATGAAAGAGAGTATTGGTCCTCGTACCGTTACATAGCGGGAGTCGACGAGGTTGGCCGGGGTTGCCTGTTCGGCGACGTGGTGGCCGCGGCGGTGATTTTGCCGCAGGGTTTGCTGCTTGAGGACGTGGATGATTCGAAAAAGTTAAGTCCGAAAAAGCGGGAAAAGTTATACGACCTTATTTTGGAAAAAGCGGTTGCGGTCGGGATCGGATATGCCGATGTGGCGACGATTGACCGGATCAATATCAAGCAGGCCAGCCGGCTGGCGATGAAGCTTGCGGTGGAGCAACTTTCCGTAGCTCCGGAATTTTTACTGGTGGATGCCGAAAAGGTCGATGTCGACATTCCGCAGCTGGCGGTCATTAAAGGAGATGCGACAAGCCAGTCGATCGCGGCGGCCTCCATTATCGCCAAGGTAACGCGCGATCGGCTTTGCCAGGGCGAGTGGGATGCGCGTTATCCCGAATACGGCATCGCGGTACATAAAGGGTACGCTACCAAACTGCATCGAGAGCAACTCCTGGCCCTTGGGCCGACGCCGATGCATCGGAAAAGTTTTCTGGGCAATTTGTTTGCCGAGGAGCAAACGTTGTTTTAAGAGGTAGTTCAAAAAGCTGGAAACTTGACTTTTTGTACTTGCACTTTAACCAACCCGCCGAAGCGATGGCGGGTTTTCCAATATGTTTTGAGGCAAGGGGGGAGTTTCATGAATATCGGGCCGTTGCTGCGCAGTATGATGGGAAATGCCCAGGCGGGGGAACCCAAAACTCTGGAACTGAAAACAGGGCAGGTGGTCCGCGGAACGGTTTTGTCCGTATCCGAAAACGGTCAGGAAGCCGTCATTCAGGTGCAGGGCGTGAAGCTGCACGCCGCGTTGGAAACACCGATGCGCCCGGGGGAAACGACTTTGCTGCAGGTTCAGCCGGAATCCAAAGACGGGCTGGCGGTGCTGAGGCCGATGAGTTCCCTTCCGGGCTCCGAGCTGTCGGCGGCTTCCCTGGCCAAAGCGTTGCAATCTTTAGGACTGGAAGATACGGCAACGAACCGCGAGCTGCTGCAGTTGATGCAAAAAAGCGGTTTGCCGTTGACGAAGGAGAACGTATCGCAGATCTTGCAGTTGTCCGGGCAAAAGCCGGGCGGCGTACCGCTGTCGGAGTGGATTCAGGCGGCCGGCATTGCTTTTAGCCGGGGGCTGCCGCTGACCGGGGAGACGGTGGCGGGACTGCATCAGGCGGTATTTGGGCCGCCGCTGCACGCGTTATTGTCTGCGCTGGACGAGCAGATTGCAAACTTTCTTAGCCAGACGGCTGGGAACTTGGACGGGACGGCCACGCCCGGATCAGGGACAAGCGGCGGAAGCGCCGGAGGAGCGGCGGCGCTGGGGCAGCAGGCTCAAGCTGGGTCAAATGCTGCCGCATTGACGGATACGGCATCCTCCGGTTCGGGAGCGGCCGCGATGAGCGCTGCGGCAGGTGGTTCCGGGGCGGCGGGAGCTTCCGCCCGGCCGAATCAAGCGGCAGGACTCGTGCAGATGGCGCTGCGGGGAGCGCTTGCCGAAGCTGCAGAGGGGCAAACGCCGCAGCCGGGAACTCCGGGCGGCAGCGCTGCGGCCAGCCTGTCCGGCGGCGCTTTGGTGGCGAAGTTGCAGGCGGTGCTGGCGGAGCTGGATGCGGCCATGCTGCAGGAGGGCATGGCCGAGGCGGCGCCCGGGCGTGGGACGGGCGCCGGCGGGGCTGCTCCCAGCGCGGGAACGCTGGGAGGGAGCGGCGCCGCCGCCGGAGGCGCGGCGGCAGCGCCGCAGGCGCAGGGCGAAGGGGCCGCTGGCCCTTCGCCGGCGGGCACGCGCCCCACCCCCGCGGCGGAGCCGTGGGTGGGGCGCGTGCTGAAGCTGCTCGGTGCGGAGCACGAGCAGCAGGTGCGCGCGGCCGCGCCTAGCGCAGCGGCGGCGTCGGCGCAAGCGCAAGAAGCGCCGCCTGCGGCGGGCGCTTCGGCGAGGCACGCCGGGGGCGCGGAGCTCCCCGGCGGCCAGGCGCCCGGCAGCGCGCCTGCGGCCGCGCCGGGCGGGGACACAGGCAGCGCCGCGCCGCCTGTGGAAAGCCGCGCCGCGCAGGCGGACGCCCGCGCGGCAGGCGGCGCTGCGCCGGCCTCGACCCCGGCCCCAGCGAGCGCCGGGGAGGCGGCTGCCATGCGCAGCTCCGCCTTCGGCGTCTCCAGCGCATCAGCCGCCCCTAATGCCGCCGGCGGGGCCGTGCAGGACACGCTCAAAGGCCTGCTGCTGCAGATAGCGGCGGCCGACGATCTGCCCGCGCCGCTCCAAGAGGCGGCGCGGCAGCTGGTGCAGCAGCTGACCGGCCAGCAGCTGCTGCTCAATACCGACCGCACCGCGCCGTTTGCGCAGGTGACCATGTTCCTGCCTTTTTTCGGACCGGACGGCAAGCAAACTGCCTCGGTGCATATCGAATCGCGCCGCGGGCGCAAAGGCGAGCTGGATCCCGCCAACTGCCGCCTGTGGTTTGACCTGCAGATGAAGACGCTCGGCCAGATTATGGTCGACGTGCAGGTCGCCGACAAAAAGGTGCTGCTGAAAATATTCAGCGAGCAGGAAGCGACCGGCGCGTTCCTTGAATCCCGGCAGGAGGAGATCAGCGAAGCGTTGTCCAGCGCCGGTTACCGTCTGCTGTCCTTGAAGTCGGAGCCGTTGATCCCAAAGGAGAGCGAGGAAGGCGGCGCAGCGGACTTCAGCCTGCCGCTGACTTATGCCCCGAGCCCGTATAAAGGGGTGGATTACCGCGTATGAGCGAACAGCCGAAGCAGCCAAACCTTGCGTTTAAAAAAGCGGTTGCCCTTAAGTACGATCCCGGGCAGGGCGAGGCTCCGGTCGTCGCCGCCAAAGGAAGCGGCCTGCTGGCCGAGCGCATTTTGGAGACGGCGAAGGAGCACGGCATTCCCGTGCAGGAGGATGCGGCGCTGGTCGAGGTGCTTTCCAAGCTCGATCTGGACCAGCAGATTCCTGCGGAATTATACGATCTGGTGGCGGAAATTCTTACCTTTATATACCGGTCCGACAAAATGGCGGAAAGAAGGATGTTCCTTGAATAACCGTGAGTTAAAACCTATGCGCGGGGATGAGCGGAAAGCGCGGGGCCGCGAGGCGGAACAAGCCGCAGGCGATTATTTGAATACTCTTGGCTACACCATCCTGAAACGAAACTGGCGCTGCCGGTCCGGCGAGCTTGACCTGATCGCCAAAGACGGGCACACGATCGTAATCGTGGAGGTGCGCAGCCGCAGCCATCGGGCTGCGGCTTTCGGCACGCCGGCCGAATCGATCACCCCACGCAAAATCAAGCAGGTCCGCGACACGGCCGCCGTATACCTTCACCAAACCGGCCAAACTTTGGCCGACGTCCGCTTCGACGTCGTCGCCGTCACGTATGGCCCTGAAGACAAGCAGACAGTAGAACATATCAAAAACGCTTTTTAAGAGGCTGTTCAAAAAGTTACCTTGTGAAGATATAGGGATGTTGGTGGTAGCGGAGCACCTATATTTCCAATAGATTCGAGTCAGTAGGGCTGAATACGGGCGATTTGAGCACTAGCGTTACATTAGCTTTTGAACAAGACAACTTGTAGCTCTGAAACTCCGAATTTCCTGCAAAAGTTCAAGTTATCGAATCGAAACTATCGTCCGCCGGAACGCTAACGGTTGCAGCAGCCGCTATTTTGCGAAAAAATCCCCTTTCCAAATTCTAACGGTTGTGAGCGCCGTTATTTGCCTGAATCTAAGCAAAAATAGCTGGTTTTAAGTGAAATAAGCGCCAGGGCAACCGTTAGAAATTGAAATCATCATTTTTGGAACGAATAGCGCTTGTGACAACCGTTAGAATATTTGTGCGGATAGAAAATGTATCTTGTCAGATTTATTGCAACGTTTGTGCGATTTGAGTGAAATCGATTGAATATTTGTAATCAGGGCTCCCAATTGCGTGCGATTCCCGGCGATCCATTGGATTTTTCCTCTATTGAATTTTTCCAATGAAAAGCGGGTGATGAATGAGAGGCGGTGGAAGCTGTGCCATCACCCTCTCACATCCAACAGCCTCCGATCCAGCTGGCGGTATTGGATCGCTTCCGCGATATGCTCCGCCTGGATGGCTTGCTGGCCTTCGAGGTCGGCGATCGTGCGCGCCAGCTTGATAATACGGTCGTAAGCCCGCATGCTGAGGCCCAGCGACTCAAAGGAAGACTGCAGCAGCTTTCCGGCTTCCGGAGCAAGCGGTGCGAACCGCCGCAGCAGGCTGCCGGACAATTCGCTATTGCGGGAGATTCCGCAATTTTTATAACGTTTCGCCTGAATCTGCTCCGCCTTGAGCACCTGCCCGCGCATTTCCTCCGAGCTGAGCGGCTGCTTGTCTTCCTGCCAGCCGCTAGGCGGCGGTACTTCGATATGCATGTCGATCCGGTCCAGCAGCGGGCCGGAGATTCGCTCGCGGTATTGGGCGACGCGCCGTGGGCTGCACGTGCAGCGGGGCAAAGGCGGTTCGGCCCCGAAAAAGCCGCAGGGGCACGGATTTAACGAACCTGCCAGCAAAAACCGGGCCGGAAACGTAAACGACGCGCGAGAGCGGCTGATGGTTACTTGCCGTTCCTCCAGCGGTTGGCGCAGCACCTCCAGCACGTTGCGGGAGAACTCCGGCAATTCGTCGAGAAATAAAACCCCGTGGTGAGCCAGACTCACCTCGCCCGGCTTGGGGATGGCGCCGCCGCCGATGAGGCCGCCCGCCGAGATCGTATGATGCGGCGAGCGAAACGGGCGCCGGGTGATTAACCCCTGCTCCGTATCGCTTAATTTGCCGGCGGCGCTGTAGATTTTGGTGACTTCGAGCGCTTCCTCCGGGGAAAGCGGCGGCAGAATGGAAGGCAGCCTGCGGATGAGCATCGTTTTGCCGGTCCCGGGCGGGCCGATCAGAACGATATTGTGAAAGCCGGCGGCGGCGATCGAAAGCGCACGTTTAATGTGGCGTTGGCCGAGTACGTCGCTGTAGTTTTCCGGCGCTTCATAAGGTGTGCGGGCGGTTGCCGGCTGCGGTTCTATTTCCAGGTGACCCAGCGACGTCAATCGCAGGGGTGCCCTTTTAGCGTCCTTGGCCCCTGCTTCTGCTGCTCTCTCTTCGGGAAAAAGCTCGTTTAAATGGCGGAGTCCATATACCCGGATTCCTTCCAGAAGGAGTGCCTCGGCGGCATTTTCCCTGGGCAGCAGAACGGAGCCAAACCCTTTCCGGCGCGCTTGGTCAACCATTGACAGCACACCGGGAACGGGGCGCAGCGTACCGTCGAGTGAAAGCTCGCCGATAATCAGCAGCTTTTCCTGCGGCGGCAGGGCGATCTGCCCGCTGGCCGTAAGTAGCGCAAGCGCGATCGCCAGATCGAAGGCGGCCCCCTCCTTGCGCAGGTCGGCAGGCGCCAAATTGATCGTCACCCGCTGCAGCGGAAAACTATAGCCGCAATTTTTGACCGCCGCCCGAACCCGTTCCACCGCCTCGCGGACCGCGGAATCCGGCAGACCAACGATGTTGGTTTGGGGGATTCCGCTGGACAAATCCACCTCCACTTCAATCATCATACCGTCGATCCCGTACAAACAAGCGCTGTACAATTTTCCATACATAACAAAAAACACCCCTAATCCTGTATTTTCCGGCTTACAACAAAAACCGCCTTCAGGATAAAAGGTGCTTCCTTATTATCGCTTAAATATTATTCGCTTAGCCAGTGCCAAACTTTGCTTAACAGATTATACCATAATCTATTCACCCAAAGAAAGCTCCCCTTGACATCCCGATAAATATAGTTTAGTTTTGGGACAAATTCATGCGATCATTTCGGCAAATATGATAAAGTAAGCTTTTCTAACATAACGGGAGAGAAAACGCTTGATTTTGCCTGTTTTTTATTCTCCCGGGACAATAAACCGCCGGGCCTTTTGGTAGAGGAGAACATTGTGGCCGTTCTTTTGCCTGGGTTACCATTAATGAAACTGATCGACATCAGGAGCATTGGGAGGTAACTAATAATGGCATTGAAACAGACATTGACGGTCATCGACGCGCTGGACAGCGCTCATGTAAACGGTGAAGCGGTAAAACGGTTGTTCGCCCCGTTTCCCGGCGTTTCCGTAACGGTTCAAACCGTAACAGGGGAAAAAGGGAGCACGGATTTCATTAAAGTGATGATCCCGGGCGCTAACGGCAAAAACAGCGGCGGCAGCGCGCCGACGTTGGGCATTGTAGGCCGGCTTGGGGGAATTGGCGCAAGACCAAGCCGAATCGGGATTGTTTCCGACGCGGACGGCGCGGTGGCGGCAATCGCTTCGGCTTTGAAGCTGGCGGACATGCAATTGAAGGGCGATACCCTGCCCGGGGATGTGATCGTGACGACGCATATTTGCCCCGATGCCCCAACCTTGCCGCATGAACCGGTTGATTTCATGGATTCGCCGATCGACATTCTCACCATGAACCGCCATGAAATCGTGCCGGAGATGGACGCTATTTTATCGATCGACACCACGAAAGGGAACCGTGTGATCAATCACAAAGGAATCGCCATCTCCCCGACGGTGAAGGAAGGGTATATTCTCCGCATCAGCGAGGATTTGCTGCGCATCATGGAAATGACGACAGGGCAGCTGCCGGTCACTTTTCCGGTAACGATGCAGGACATTACGCCTTACGGGAACGATCTGTATCATATCAACTCGATTCTGCAGCCTGCCGTGGCGACGGATGCCCCGGTGGTCGGCGTTGCGATTACGGCGCAATCGGCTGTTCCCGGCTGCGGGACGGGGGCCAGCCATGAAGTGGATATCGCCCAAGCGGTACGCTTTGCGGTGGAAACGGCCAAGGAAGTGGGAGGCGGGACCTGCCGTTTCTATAGTGCCGAAGAGTTTGCCCACATCACCAAACTCTACGGTTCGATGAAAGTGCTGCAAACGATGGGGAAAGAGACGGCGGTCCGGCAATGATCCGGACGGGCCTGGAATTCGTTCCTAAATTAGGCATGATTACGATCGGCCAGGCCCCGCGCACCGATGTGGCCCCGTTCTTGCTGAAGCAGCTTGAAGGACGGGCCGAACTGGTGCAGGCAGGAGTGCTTGACGGCTGGGGACTTGAGGCAATCGAAGCCGAGTTGTCTCCAATAGGCAGCAGTTACATGCTGACCTCACGGCTGGCCGACGGCCAGGCGGTAGTCGTGGCCCGCGACAAAATCATGCCCCTGCTGCAGCGCAAAATCGCCGAATTGGAAGCGCAGGGGATCCGCCATATTCTGCTTTTGTGCACGGGCGTGTTTCCGGGGCTGCAGGCAGGATCGGCCCATTTGATCGAGCCGGACCGCGTTCTGACTCCTGCCGTGGCGGCGCTGGCGGGGAACCGCCGGCTTGGCGTGATCTGTCCGCTTCCCGGGCAAGCCGCTGCCCTTCAGGCGAAATTCGCGGAATACGGCATCAAACCCGTTTTCGCTGCGGCATCGCCTTATACCGGAAACTGGCAGGATTTTGCCGCTGCGGCCAAAGAGCTGAAGGGGCGGGCGGATGTTTTGCTGCTGGATTGCATGGGTTATACCGAGGGGCACCGAAACTGGGTCACCGCGCTGTCCGGGCTGCCGACGATTTTGTCCAGCTCGCTGATGAGCAAACTGGTATCCGAAGTGATCGCCTGAACGAAGTAAGGCGGCTTTGCCTTCGCAAAGCGCGCCAATGAAAGGTGACGACCATGAACGAGAGAATTGTGATGTCCAGCAAAAAGCTGCTGGCTGAATGCATGGCGCTTAAGGCCGGGGAAAACTTTTTGGTGGTGGCGGACGGACCCAAACAAACGTTGGGCGAGCTGCTGCAAAAAGCCGGCCGTGAACTCGGCGCGGAATCCGTGCTGATGGTCATGGAAGAGCGCTCCCGGTCAGGGGAAGAGCCTCCGGCGGCGGTGGCCGCGGCCATGGAGGCCGCCCAGGCCGTCGTATGCGTCACGGAGCACTCGCTGACGCATACGAACGCGCGGAAAAGAGCAGCGGCCGCGGGGGCCAGGGTAGCCACGATGCCGGGGATTACGGAAGATATGTTTCTAAACGGAGCGGTGACGGCCGACTATTTGCAGGTCAAGGAACTGACCGAGCAATTAACCGCCAGGCTGACCCAGGCGCGTCATGTGCGGGTTGAGAAAGCGGGCCGGGCGTTGGAATTTTCCATTGAGAACCGGGACGGGGTACCGAGTACGGGCATGTTTGTGGAACCGGGGCAGTCGGGCAATCTCCCTTCCGGCGAGGCTTATATCGCTCCGGTAGAGGGGAGTGCGTCGGGGCAGCTGCTGGCGGACGGTTCCGTGGCCGGTTACGGCGTTCTTGCCGCCCCGCTTTTGTTGACGGTGGAGCAGGGAAGACTTGTCCAAGCCGAAGGCGACGGAGCCAAGGAACTGCTGGAAATGCTGGGCGATGGCGACGGACGCTGGCTTGGCGAGTTTGGCATCGGCACCAACGACAAAGCGCGCATTACCGGCGTTGTGCTGGAGGACGAAAAAGTATTCGGCACGATTCACGTCGCTTTCGGCAGCAACAACACGTTTGGCGGCCAAATCGCGGCCGGGGTGCATATCGATATCGTTGTGAAGGAGCCGGACGTGTATTTGGACGGCCGGTTGATCATGTCGCAAGGAAAACTTGTCTAAATGAAGTCAAGCTGTGCGAAGGGGAGGCTGGGTTCATATGCTGGGAATTATTCGAGTCATCACTTTGCAGGACCGCCGGGACGCGGAATTGCATGGGGAACTGATCCGTCAAAAATTCGGACTTGACGTCAGGAGCGCCTGCATTCCGGACCAGCCAAGCGGGGTTTATGACGAGCGGACCGAGCGGCTGGCCGTGCCTAAGATTGTCGCCTTGGCCAAGCGGCTGGCGGATGAAGGATGCACGGCCATCGGCATCAGCTGCGCGGCCGATCCGGCCCTGGAAGAATGCCGGCAAGCGCTATCGGTTCCGGTGCTGGGGGCGGGCTCTTGTGCGGCCCACCTAAGCCTTACCCAAAGCACCCGCGTCGGCGTGTTGACCATTTTGCAGGAGACTCCGCCGCTCATCCGTTCCATTCTCGGAGAGGCTTACGTTGGAATGGACCGCCCCGAGGGGGTTACGACCACCCTGGATTTGCGGACAGACCGGGGGCGGGAAGCGGCTTTCGAAGCGGCGCAAAGATTGGCGCGGCGGGGAGCGGCCGGCATTGTGCTGGCTTGCACCGGATTTGCGACGATCGGCTTTGCTGCGGAACTAAAGGCGCAGCTTGGGCTGACTGCGTTTGATCCGATTGATTCGCTGGGGGCCGCGGCCGTTATGGCCGAGCGGTACAACAACGGTTTTAGTAGTTTTCAACACTAGTGAACAGCGAAGGCTGATGGGTTGGCCGGAAGATCAACATCCCCTATCCAGGCGCTTTTGCACGATTATCCCATTTGATCAGGAAGCAGAGAAGAAGATCAATTCAGGTGAAGAAGATTAATTCAGGTGAAGAAGATCAATTCGGGAGAAGAAGATATATTGGTGGAAACATACATTTTATCCATCATTATACAGATTTATGAGAAAGAACCCTTTCCCCTGAACGAAAGGAATAATCGTGCAAAGCAGCATGCAGGGGACACCAAGACATGAACATCCTCCATATGATCGATCCTATAACCCTGCGGGCCTTCTGAAAGTAAATAATGCGTCTTATAAATCATAACAAGCGTTCGATTGTGCTGATGGTACAAGTTGGACGCTTATTTTTTCGACATTTTTTGCCATTTTGATTTTTTTAAAAGCCGTCTTCTGGTAAACTAGCATGAAATATTATTTTCTGTGCCGGCACAAGGGGGGCGAAGATGTGGAAAAAAATACAGGAACCACCGTCAAGGAAGTGCTTAATCTTCCGATCTTGCGGCAGGCCAAAGTGCTTAGCGGGCACAAAGGCTTGGATCGCGTCATCCAGTTCATCGATATTATGGAGGTGCCCGAACTTAAGGGATGGGTTAAGGAGGGCGTGCTTATTTTGACTACGGCGTACGCGATCCGTAACGAACCGCTGCAGTTGACCGAGCTTGTCCGGATTTTGCACGCTTCCGGCGGAGCGGCGCTGGCGATCAAGCCGACCCGTTTTTTGCAGGGGATTCCGCAGCAGACCTTGGATGTCAGCAACGAAATCGAACTGCCGATCATTGAAATACCGGCGGAAATTCCGTATACGGACATCACCCGGCCGATCATGGAGCTGATTTTGGACCGTCAGGCCGCTTTGCTTCGCCGTTCCGAAGAAGTATACCGCACGCTCACCGCCATGGTGCTGGAGAACAGCGGGATTCAGGCCGTCAGCGACAGCGTGTCCGGCTTGCTGCGCGCTCCCGTCAAGGTGGTGGACACGGAAGGGAAAACGATTGTGTCTTCGCCGGCGGATCTGTACTGGGGAGAGGCGGATTCGCCTTTGCAATGGGGGATCACGGTGGACCGCCGCCAGGTGGCCAAGCTGCTTGTAGCGAAGGACAGGCTGGATGAAATGGAAAAGGTCTGTATTGAACAAGCCCGGATTGTGCTGGCGCTGGAAATCATGCGCGGGAAAATCGTCGCGGATACGGAGCACCGGCTGCGCGGAAATTTCATCGATGAATTGCTTACCCCGCCCGTTCCTTCCCGGCATGAAGTGGAGCAGCGGGGTCGCAAGCTCGGCATGCATGTGGAACATCTGTGGGAAGTGGCCGTGATCGAAGGGGATCAAGCTCCCGCTGAGGAAGCGCTGCTGAAACGGCTTGGGGAGGAAGCCAGACTGCGGCGGGTCAGCCCGCATGTCGAGTTTCGCTCGAACCGCGCCGTCCTGTTCCTGCCCAGCATGGACGTAAAAAGAGCCGAGGATTTGCGCAACCTGCCGAAGCCATGGGCGGATACTTTGCTCGAATGGGTTGGCGATAAAGCGTTGGGGGCAACGGGCAGCCTGGTTGGGGTTGGAAGCAAAAAATATTTGTGGGAGATTTACGACAGCTATACCGAAGCGCGCAAAGCGATGGCCGTCGCCCGCCGCATGCCCCGGGAAACGCCGGTCATCCGCTACGAAGAGGTGGAGATCTATCATTTGCTGGGAGAGGCGATGCAAAAGACCGATTTCAGCCAGCTGTTTGAGCGGAAACTGGGCGCTTTGCGCCGCTATGACGAAGAGCATAACGGAGATTTAATGCGCACCTTCCTTTGCTATTTGGAGACGCGCGGAAGCTTGATCGAAACCGCAAGCCGGCTGTACATTCACCGCAATTCCGTGAAATACCGGATGGAGAGGATCAAGGACATCACCGGATTTGATCTAAGCGATGCGCGGGAACAGCTCGTCTGCCATTTGTGTTTAATCTATTTTTATTTGCATGATAACGCACCTGCCGACCTATAACTTCCATTTGCAGTGTTATATATTCTAACTTTTAAAGACATATTCGTCCTAAGGATACAAACGGGGCGGGCTTTTTTTAGTTGGAGGGGACGTAGTGAGCCGCTCGGAAACTATGTAGAATGAGCACAATTCAGTAAAACCTTTTTCGCAGGACACCTAACCTGACATGGACTGAACTGAAGGTGAGAGAGAGGGGGTGAGAGGTTGTTCACTTATACGATCCGGAGACTCGGACAGATGATCCCGGCGCTGATCGGCATCGTGCTGATTACGTTTATCCTGTCCCGCGTGCTGCCGGGCGATCCGGCGGTGATGGTGGCCGGCGAACAGGCGCCTCCGGAGGTCATCGAGAAAATCAGGCACGACATGGGGTTGAACAAGCCTCTGTTTGCCCAATTTTTCGACTACCTGGGGCAATTGCTGCGCGGGGATTTGGGCTTTGCGTACCACACCGGGCATACGGTGGCGAGCGATTTTGCTTCGCGATTCCCGGCCACGGTGGAGCTTACGCTGGCGAGTATCTTGATCGCCGTGATCGTGGCCATCCCGGTAGGCATCGTTGCCGCAACCCGCAAAGAATCGATCATCGACCACATATCGCGCGTATTTTCGCTGGTGGGCGCGTGCATGCCGATTTTTTGGCTCGGACTGATTTTGATTTACGTGTTCTACTCCAAGCTCGGCTGGGCGCCGGCGCCGATGGGGAGAATCAGCGGCGATCTGAATCCGCCGACGGACATTACCGGGTTGTACGTTTTGGACAGTTTGCTGTCCGCGGACTTTGTTGCTTTAAAGAGCAGCATTGTTCATCTGATTTTGCCGGCCATCTGCCTCAGCACCGGCACGATGGCGATCGTGGCCCGGATGACGCGCTCCAGCATGCTTGAGACCATCGGCCAGGATTTCGTCCGTACGGCGCGGGCCAAGGGCCTCGGCGAAGCGGTCGTGATCGGAAAGCACGCGCTAATCAACGCGCTGATTCCGACGCTTACGGTGCTTGGACTGCAGTTCGGTTATTTGCTGGGCGGCGCGGTCATTACGGAAACGATCTTTTCCTGGCCAGGGGTGGGCGGTTATATCACCGATTCCATTCTAGCGGCGGATTACGCGCCGATTCAAGCTTTTACGCTGGTCAGCGCCGTGTTGTACTGCTTGATTAATTTGCTGGTGGACTTGCTGTATGGCCTCCTGGATCCGCGTATTCGCTTCGAATAGGCCAACGAAGCTCACTAGATTAGAGAAAGGGGGAAATGCCATGTCTGCCGGGTCGACGATGACGGCGGAATCTCCGGTTCAGCCGGCCAAAGCACGCAAAGCCACGTTCCTGCGGCTGCTGCTGCGCAACCGGCTGGCGACCATCGGTTTGACGTTTATCCTCTTGTGGACGATCGCCGCGATCATTGCGCCGTGGGTCGCTCCGTACGATCCTTACGTGCCGGATACCGCCGCCAAATTGCAGCCGCCGAACGCCGCCCACTGGCTGGGTACGGACAACTTCGGGAGAGATATTTTCAGCCGTGTTCTTTACGGGGCGCGAATCAGCATTTGGACGGGCTTGATCGCGGTGGGAATCTCCTTTGTGATCGGTGTTCCTTTGGGCGGCATCGCCGCTTATTACAGGGGAAAAACCGAAACGATCATTATGCGCGTGATGGACGTGCTGCTTTCTTTTCCATCGCTCGTTTTGTCCATGGCGATCGCCGCTTCCATGGGGGCCGGTTTATCCAGCGCCATGATCGCGGTCGGAATCGTCGGGATTCCCGAATTCGCCAGGCTGATGTACGGACAAACCGTTTCCCTGCGTGAAAAAGAGTTCGTGGAAGCCAGCCGGTCGATCGGGGTCAAGGATCGCGTCATTTTGTTTAAGCATATTCTCCCGAACGCCCTTGCTCCGCTTTTGGTTCAGGCGACGTTGGGCATGGGGTTTGCGATCTTGACCGCGGCCAGCTTAAGCTTCCTCGGCCTCGGGGTGAAACCGCCGATCGCCGAATGGGGGGCCATGATTTCGGAGGGCCGGGAATATATCATTTCGGGCGAATGGTGGCTTGTCACTTTCCCCGGTTTGGCCATCGCCACGGCGATTCTCGGTTTCAACCTGCTGGGCGACGGATTCCGCGATATTTTGGACCCGCGCTTGCGGTCCGGTAAATAGGGGTTTATTTTCTTGACCATATAAAAATAAAACAAAAGGGGAGATCGAGTGATGAAGACAGGCATGAAATATTTTCTGGCGCTGGTATCGCTGTGCGTAGTGTTGGCCGGATGCGCTCCGAAAGCCAATCCTCCGGCAGCCGAAGGAAATTCCAAAGGGCAAAATGAAACGTCCGGCCAGGCGGCTGGCGGCTCCGGGACGTTGACCGTCGCTTTTTCCGAAGGGGGCACGACCCTCGATCCGGCGGAAGCCAGCGACCTTACGTCCGACACGTTCGTTATCGCCGCTTACGACCAGCTTGTCACCTACGGGGTGAAAAACGTCGACGGGGCGGATGTAGCCGACACCGACAATATTAAGCCGATGCTGGCCAAGGAATGGGAAGTGTCCGACGATCAATTGACCTATACGTTTAAACTGCAGGAGGGCGTCAAATTCCACAGCGGCAATCCGCTCACCGCAAAATCGGTCGTTTATACGTTTGACCGCGTGAAAAATTCCAACTCCGGCAGCTTCCTGTACGGAATGGCGGACATCAAATCGGTAACCGCGCTTGACGATTCCACCGTACAAATGGTGCTTAACAAACCAAATCATATGTTTTTGCAAATCATCGCTTTGTACAATTTCTCCATCGTTGACGACGTGGCCATGGAAGGCAAACCCGCCGACTTTCTGAACACGAACACGGCCGGTTCCGGTCCGTTCCTGCTGGAGAAATGGGATCCGGCCAGCGAAGCGGTGCTGACGGCCAACAAAGATTACTGGCAAGGCGCTCCCAAACTGGACAAGGTCACGCTCAAATTCACCAAAGAAGCTTCGAACCGCGTGATGCTGCTCGATAAAGGGGACATCGACATGGCCATTGAAATTCCGCCGAAAGATGTGGCCAGCCTGGAAGCCAACAGCGCGTTAGCCGTTAAGTCGAATGCCAGCAACCGGATTTTGTACCTGGCGCTGAACAACAAAGTCAAGCCTTTCGATAATGTGAAGGTGCGCCAGGCGATGGCCTACGCGGTGCCTTACGATCAGCTGATCAATGATGTTATGCACGGCCAGGCGAAAATCATGAAAAGCTCCGTGGCCAGCAATACGCCGGGATTCACCGACAAAGGTTACGTTTACGAGCACAATCTGGAAAAAGCGAAGCAACTCTTGGCGGAGGCCGGTTATCCGGACGGATTCACATTTGACCTGACGCTGGGCTCGGGCTTCCAAGACTGGGAAGACGACGCGGTGCTCATTCAAGCGGAACTGGCCAAAATCGGCGTAACGATGAACATCAATAAAGTGGCGCGCGCGCAATTTCTGGAAATGCAAAAACAGAAAAACCTGACCGCCTACATTTCGAAATGGACGTCTTTCGTCAACGATCCTTCCTATCACCTCGGCTTTCTGATGTACAGCAAAGGATCGTCCAACTACCATAACTACAGCAATGCCGAAGTGGACAAGTTGTGGGAGCAGGCCAACCTAGAGCCGGACCTGGACAAACGCAACGAACTGTACGCTAAAGCGCAGGAAATCATTACGACCGAATCGCCGTGGCTCTATCTGTACGAATACAACCGCATCGTGGGCATGAACAGCAAAGTGAGCGGCTATGTGTATTACCCGGATGAAGTCATTCGCTTCTATCCGTTGTCGAAGAACTGATTTATACGGAGAAAAAGGAGTGGCGCCTTGTGACAGACTGGAAAACGAAAGTACTGGAGGAAATCGACGCGCGGCAGGACGAGCTGCTTGAGCTTTGCTCGAAACTGATCCAGTTTCCGACGGAAAATCCGCCCGGCGACTCGCGTGAAATCAGCGCTTTTATCATTGACTACTTGCACCGGGCGGGAATATCGACGGACATTCACGCGGCGACGGAACAGATGCTGAACCTGGTGTCGGAATACAAACCGGCTTCGAGCAACGGCCGGAAAAAATTGATCTTTTGCGGGCATACCGATGTGGTGCCCGCAGGAGATCTGGATCGTTGGGACTTCGATCCGTTCAGCGGGGAAATTCGCGACGGCTACATGCTGGGGCGCGGCGCTTCGGACATGAAAGGCGGACTGGCCGGCCTTATTTTTGCCACCGCGCTGCTGGCCAAGCTGGGCGTGCCGCTGCAAGGCGATCTGTCGCTGCTCATTGTTCCGGACGAAGAAACGGGCGGCCATCTCGGCGTGCCGTGGGTTTTGGAACGCGGCTTGATCACAGGCTCCGCGGCGGTGATCGCCGAGCCTTCGGGGCCGCTGAATCCGACGATCGGACAGAAAGGAAGCTGCTGGTTCGAGTTCACCGTGGAAGGGACGCCGGGCCACGGCAGCCTGTCGCCGATCGTCGGCGAGAGCGCGATCGTCAAAGCGGCCAAAGGCATCGAGGCGCTGCAGCGGCTGTGGGATATCGAGCCTAAAATACCGGACGAAGTGAAGGAAATCATCGAGATTTCCAAGGAGTACGCGAAAGAGCGGGAAGGTCAGGGCCTGGCTTATCAAGTTTTTGATCATGTTACGGTCAATATCGGAACGATTCAAGGCGGCACCAAGGTCAATGTCGTAGCCGACCGCTGCACCGTGCAGGTCGACTCCCGCGTGCCGTTCGGCGTGGATTACCGCGAGGTGATGGAACGGGCTCATTCGCTGCTCCTCGGCGCAGGGATCGAAACGGAAATTAAACCGTTTGGTTTTCAGGGTAACGCCAACTGGACGCCGCCGGAGGAGCCGGTTGTCCGCCATCTGGTGGACAGCATTTCCGAGGTTAGCGGCAAGGAGGCATACGGCGTATTGCAATGGGCTTCCAGCGACGCCCGCCATTTCCGTACCCATCAAATCCCGGTGCTGCAGTACGGTCCGGCGGAGCTGTCCACGATCCACAATTTCAACGAGAAGGCCCCGGTTTGGCAAATCATTCAATGTGCGAAAGTGTACGCGCTCACGGCCCTGAAATATTTGGGAGTCGATGAGGAATAGCAGGAAATAACGGGAAATAGCAGGACGGCGAGCTTGAAGAGTTATCATTGAAGTTTTTTGGCAAAGGAGGGGACCAGGATGACCAATTTGCTGGAGATCTCCGGCCTCCGCACGGAGTTTACGACGCCGGGAGGCGTCATCAAGGCGGTGGACGGCGTCAGCTTCACGGTGAGCAAAGGGGAAACGCTTGGGATCGTCGGCGAATCGGGATGCGGGAAGAGCATCACCTCGCTGTCGATCATGCAGCTCCTACCGAAGCGGGTCGGCCGCGTCGCGGCGGGGGAAATCCGCTTCGAGGGCAAAAACCTGCTGACCGCTTCGCGCAGGGAAATGCGCCAAATTCGCGGCAATCGCATCGCGATGATTTTCCAGGAGCCGATGACGTCCCTGAATCCGGTATTCAAAGTCGGCAAGCAAGTATCCGAAGCCGCGCGCTATCATTTGAAAATCGGCAAACAGGAAGCGCGTAGGCGTGTGGTGGAGATGCTGGCCAAAGTCGGGATTCCCCGTCCCGAAAAAATATTCGACCAATATCCGCACCAGTTGTCCGGCGGCATGCGTCAGCGGGTGATGATCGCCATGGCGATGGTGTGCAACCCGAGCCTGCTGATCGCGGACGAGCCGACCACCGCCCTCGACGTGACGATTCAGGCGCAGATCCTCGATTTGATGCGCGATTTGCAGAGCAAAGAAGGAACATCGATCATGATGATCACCCACGACCTTGGGGTCGTGGCGGAAATGTGCGATCGCGTCGTCATTATGTATGCCGGCCAGGTCGTGGAAGAGACGGACGTCAAGACGCTGTTCCGGGAGCCGAGGCATCCTTATACCCGCGGCCTGCTGGCTTCGCTGCCGCAGCTGGCGGGGGACGCCGACCGGCTGAAGTCGATTCCGGGACAGGTTCCGAACCCGCTCGAAATGCCTTCGGGCTGCCGTTTCGCGCCCCGTTGCCCGATGCGGGTCGAACGCTGCGAACAGGCGGAGCCGGAACTTAAAGAGATCGCCCCCGGACATCTGTGCCGTTGTCTGCTTGAACAGGAGGCCAGTCTATGAGTACGCTGCTTGAAGTACGCAACCTGAAAAAGCATTACCCGATCCGCAAAGGACTGCTGTCCAAACAGGTCGGCTCGGTGAAGGCGGTCGATGGCGTCACGATGTCGGTGCAGCGGGGGGAAACGCTCGCCGTTGTCGGCGAGTCCGGCTGCGGAAAATCGACGACGGGGCGGGCGATTTTGCGGCTGATCGAACCGACGGACGGCGAAATCCGGTTTGACGGCACCGACGTGCGGGCGCTGAACCCGGAGCAGTTGCGGCAGATGCGCACGCAGATGCAGATGGTGTTCCAGGATTCTTACGCTTCGCTGGATCCGCGCTGGACCGTGCGGCAAACGCTGGAGGAGCCGCTCCGCACGCACAGTCCCGGCAGCGCCAGCGAGCTGAAGGACCGGGTGGCCGAACTGATGGGGGTCGTCGGGCTGTCGCCTTATCACGCTGACCGTTACCCGCACGAGTTTTCCGGCGGCCAGCGGCAGCGGATCGGCATCGCCCGGGCCCTGGCGCTGAACCCGAAGTTTATCGTCTGCGACGAGCCGGTATCCGCGCTGGACGTGTCGATTCAGGCGCAGGTGCTGAATCTGATGCAGGACTTGCAGGACCGGTTTGGCTTGACCTATCTGTTTATATCCCACGACCTGTCCGTGGTGAAGTTTATCAGCGACCGTGTCGCGGTGATGTATTTGGGCAAAGTGGTCGAGCTGGCGCCGACGGCGGAGCTGTTTGCGGCCCCGCTGCACCCGTATACCAAGGCGCTGATGTCCGCCGTGCCCGTGCCGAACCCGGAACAGCGTCCGGAAAGAATCGTTCTTACCGGCGATGTTCCCAATCCGGAGCATCCGCCGAGCGGCTGCGCGTTCCATACGCGCTGCCCGCTAGCGACCGATATCTGCCGCAAGGAGCCCCCCGCGTTAAGGGACGTGTCTTCCGGCCGGCAGGCCGCTTGCCATCTTGTATAACTGATTCGGAGATGAACGTGTACAATAGTAGAGAAGTGGAATAGGCGTACGTCTGAGGATGTCGCTTAAATGTTTGAACCGCCGGTTTTTGGTACCGGCGTTTTTTTTAGATTATAGACTTATAACTTAACTTTCGCAGGGAAAAAATCGGCAGACAAGCCTTGAGGTAGCCGGGTAAAGCAGCAATCCATTGCCGGAGGAAGCGTCAACGATTAGAGGCGACACGATCCGGTGGGATCAGCGGATCTACCTTTTGCACCGTAGCCGTTTCGAGCAGTGTCACAAGTCGACGCCAGGTGAGGGGCTGTTTAAAGGGGCTGCTTAAAGGGGCTGTTTAAAGGGACTGTCTAAAGGGTTCGTGTCGTGGTGTCCCTGCCTGTTGCCTGCCTTTGCACGATTATCCCCATCATTCAGGAGCGGGGAGCAGGGGGTGGGGCTAGAGCAAGTCAAGGGTTCCAAAAAAAGAGAAGAAAAAACACAAAAAAGATGAGGAAAAAATGAGGCGGTTCAGGTGAGATTTTCGGCTTGATAAGAGAACGTACGTTTGGTATAATGAAATTAATAGAACATATGTACGTAAATTCTTGATTCGGGGGCGAGTAAACATGGAGGTCAATGCGGGAACGGAACTTCAGCTTTTCAGCAGCCGTTTTAACAGCGAGCAGGACTGCATGGAGGCGCTGATCGCGATGAAGTGGCCAAGCGGCTTTGTCTGCCCGCGCTGCGCTCACACCCGGTGCAGCCGTCTGACCTCCCGGCATATCCCCTTATTCGAGTGCGGAAAGTGCAAGCATCAAACGTCGCCTTTGGTCGGCACGATTTTTGAAGGAACGCATCTCCCCCTGCTCAAGTGGTTCAAGGCCCTGGATTTATTCCTGCTTGAGGGCGGCATCTCGGCGCTGCGGCTGCGCCAGGTGATCCGGGTCGCCTACAAGACCGCCTGGTCAATGTTGCACCGAATACGCCATGCCGTGGGGGAGTTCGATGCCCGGGAGCTGCTCTCTGGAGACGTGAAGGTGAACAGCGATCAGTATGGGCGTGATCCGTCCCGGTGTCAGCTTTCGCATCCGTATGCCTCGGCGGTCGTAGCCGGCTGCACGGTCACGGAGTCGGGCGAGCCGGAGCAGGTCAAAATCCGCCTGGTACCGCATAAGCGGGGAGGCGAAAAAAGGGCAAACCGTCACGATCTAACCGCGTTTATTGGCGGGCATGTGGATGTCCGTACATCGAAGGTGCAGTCGTTCCCTCAAGCCTTTCGGCTGTATGCGCCCTTGCGGAAAGTGGTGAGAGAGGCGTGGGAATCGCTGAAGGGTACGTATGGAGCCTTGGGACTAAAGCATCTGCAGGCGTACCTAAACGAATACACCGGACGCCGCCGGCTGCGTCTATCCGAAGGACTGCCCGGAGCGGAAGAAACGATGCGGCAGAAGTTGCTGCGCATGTGTGTGGCGATTCCGGCGATCCCTTACCGCCGGCTGATCGGGCGCCGACCGAATCAGCCCCTTGCGGCTGCGGCCTGATTCGTGACGCTAGAACGGTGGGGGTTACTTGATGCAGATCAACTTAATGGGTAGGGATTAGCATGAACAGTGCGGGCGTTGCTGCAGATTGAAGGGTTCAGGCTACAGCAAAATCATGGTCTTTTCGTTTCCTTCGCGTCTTATCCTTGATCTCCTGTCTTGATCTCTTGTCCGGTCTGTTTCACCTCCCCTAAACCTGATTTCTTCTCCTAAGCCCGTCTAAATTATCTCGAACCTATCTGCTTCTCCACCAAATATTTTTTCTCCCAAACTTGTCTTTCTCTCTGCTACCTGATCAAACGGGATAATCGTGCAAAGTCTCTGGACAACAAGTGTTGATCTGTTGATCTGCCGCCCCTCCCCCCACTTCCCTATCCTCAAGCTTTCCGGCGTCCTTCCGCGTTTCTTGCCCACGATCGGTTTGCGATTTGGCTGGCAAGCAAGGGTTATAAGGTTGAGCCAGACACCTCTTCAGCGGATGGCGGGCAAAAGTGTAAATCATACAACTAACTTTATATCTATTTACCCAACCAATCGTTTAATTGGATAGGCGTTAAAAAAGCAACTTTTCCATGTTTTGGACGCGCATCAGGACCGGCTATATGTTAAAATGTGACAAGAACAGAGAAAAAAGCCGGGCACCCATCCGGCTGAGAAGGAGTTTTACGTCATGGGCAAACGGAGCAAAAAAATCGTAACGGCAGGGCTGTTTATCTCCCTCCTGACCACGCTGCTGGGGCCAGTTCACGGAGGCGGCAACTCGGCTCATGCGGCTGCGTCCAACAACCAATCATTGGCAGCGGCTTATGCCCGCATACAAACGGAAAACGCGTCCCAGGTCGTGGCGCTTGTCAATAAAGAACGAATCGCGGCGGGGCTGAAACCGCTCATCATACATACCAATTTGACCAAAATGGCCAAAACCAAAGCGATCGATATGTACAAAAACAATTACTTCGATCATATTTCCCCGAAATACGGCTCGCCCTTCGACATGATGGACGCGTCCAATATCACGTTCCTTTATGCCGGAGAAAATATCGCCAAAGGCCAGCGATCGGCAAAGGAAGCCGTAAGGGATTGGATGAACAGTCCGGGACATAAAGCGAACATACTGAACCCGAATTATAAGCTGATCGGCGTCGGATACTACAACGGGTATTGGGTGCAGGAATTTATCGGCAAATGATCGCTATACCCCGTCGCCGCTCTATACCGGAGGTTTGTAATATTTTCGGTATAGGGCCGGCGTGATGTCCTCGAACTTCTTGAACGTTTTGATAAAATACCCCGGTTCATTAAAGCCCAGCTCATCGCTGATCTGGGCTACGGGCATATCGGTGACCTCCAGCAGTTGCTTGGCCCAACTGATCTTCAATCTGGCCAGATAAGTCGTGAAATTCTCGCCTGTCTCTTTGGTGAACAATCTGCTGAAATAACTTGGACTGAGGTGGCATAGCTCCGCCATTTGCTTAAGCGTGACCTGCTCGCTTTTGTTGCGGTAGATGTAGGCGAAAGCGGGCTTGAGCGCCTTGTTCGCACAAACATAGGATTCGGAATCCGCATTTTTCAAATAGGCGTCGGCGATGGCGTTGGTCATCTCTTTTTTGATTGATTCGATATTTTTGATCGAGTAGCCGGGCAGAATGGTGGAGATGTTGAGAGTTTCGCCTTGCCCGGACGCTTTTTCGAACATTTCGATCAGCAGGTTCTTGTTCAGCGCCTCTTCCACAATATAGTTGCACAGCAGGAACAGCATATTGGAAACTTTGACGACCTCCTCGTAGCTCATGACCGGAAGCTCGTCGTATAAATGTCCGAGTTCGGCGCGTTTGATCCGGTACAGCTCGGAATCCTGCAGACTCAGAATCTGCTCGAGCTCGCGGGCGTTTTCCGGATCGGACAATCTCACCTGACCGGCCATCACCGCGCCGATATATTTGTCATCCACCGAGATCGGGATGGCGATGTCGATGATGTTGAAGTGGCACAGATAAACGTAAGGCGAGTTGGAGCGTACGGACTCAAGTCCCCCGCGGGAGTCGCATTTCAGACAGAACCGCAGGAGATTCGGGTCTTTGCGCACCTGCTGGCAGAAGGGCCGGCAGCCGCTGTGGCTCGTGACGGGGTTGCCCTTGTAATCGACGGTCAGAATGGCCAGGTTTGTGACGGTCGCCAGCGACTCTTGAAGCCGCTTCCATTTTTGCATGTCAAGGATTTTATGAATGCGCAGATGCTCCTGAATCATGATTTCGCACCTCCCGGTGAACTTATGTCATTAGAATACCATTTATCCGGGAAAGTGCAAAATTTTACGATTGGGAATTATAATTTCCTGTCATGTTACTCCCCTATCAAGCTGTGGTTTCTCGTCTATAATCGAAGTCATCAATCCAATTTTGATCCAACCAAGGAGGAAAAGAAGATGAGAAAAGCGTTTATCAGCCCTACCAAGTATGTGCAAGGCGAGGACGAATTGCTTCATCTCGGCTATTTTGTCCGCTCTTTCGGAACGTCCGCGCTGTTGATTGCCCATCGCGACGATGTGGCCCGCGTGAAAGATAAACTGGACGCTACGGCGAAGCAGTTCGGAATTGCGTTTGTTGAAAGCGGTTTTATGGGCGAATGTTCGCGCCAGGAAGTGGCCCGGCTGCAGCAGATCGCCGAGGAGAAGGGGTGCACTTGCACGGTCGGACTCGGCGGCGGGAAGGCGATCGATGCCGCGAAATGCGTGGCGCAGGGCGAAGCGCTGATCATCTGCCCGACGATTGCGGCGACGGACGCGCCCACCAGCCATTCCGCCGTGCTGTACACGCCGGAGGGAGCGTTCGACGATTATGCTTATTTCAAGCAAAGCCCGAGCGTCGTCCTGGTGGATACGACCGTGATCGCCAAGGCGCCGACTCGTTTTCTCGTCTCCGGAATGGGCGACGCTTTGTCCACTTATTTTGAAGCTCGGGCCACGTCCAACTCTTATTCGCGAGTCAATGCCAGTTTGCCGATGGGAACCCGGGAAGGCGTTTGTCCGCCGGCCGTGGGGACGAACGCGGCGCTGACGCTGGCGACGCTGTGCTACGAAATGCTGCTGAAGGACGGCGCCAAAGCCAAAGCGGCCTGCGACGCCAATCAGGTGACGCAAGCGCTGGAGAATATTGTGGAGACGAACATCCTGCTGTCCGGTCTGGGCTTCGAAAGCGGCGGCTTGGCCGGCGCCCATGCGATCCACGACGGGCTGACGATTTTGGAGGGAACACATCACTACTACCACGGGGAAAAAGTAGCGTTCGGGACGCTGGCCCAATTGGTGCTTGAAAACGTTTCCGATGAAGAGATGCGGCAAGTGCTCGACTTCTGTCTCTCCGTGGGCTTGCCGGTATGTTTGGAGGATATCGGCGTCGCTTCGATCAGTGACGACGAGCTGCGGCAGGTCGCCGAGAAGGCCTGCATTCCGGAGGAATCGATCCATTCGATGCCGTTCCCGGTCACGGTGGAGCAGGTGGCTGCGGCGATCGCTACGGCGGACCGCATCGGCAAGCAGTATAAAGCCGCGAAGGAGGCGCATCGATGAAGAAAATCATCAACCAGGCCGAGACGGTCGTGGCGGAAATGTGCGGCGGTATCGCGCTGGCGCAGCCCGAACTTGAATTCGTCAAGAAATATAAGATCATCAAGAAGAAGCGGATCAACAAGCGCAAAGTCAGCCTGATCAGCGGCGGGGGGAGCGGGCATGAGCCCGCCCACGCCGGATTCGTGGGCCGGGGAATGCTGGATGCGGCCGTGTTCGGCGATGTTTTCGCCTCGCCTTCCCAAATCCAGGTCTATCAGGCGATCAAGGCGACGGCCGGCGAGCGGGGAACTTTGCTGATCATCAAGAACTACAGCGGGGATATGATGAACTTCAAAAATGCCGCCTTTCTAGCGAGCGAGGATGGCATTGAAGTGGAATACGTCCGGGTCGAGGACGACATCGCCGTACAGGACAGTCTTTACACGGTAGGCCGACGCGGCGTGGCCGGGACGGTGCTGGTCCACAAGATCGCCGGCGCGGCAGCAGAGGAGGGTCGGAGTTTGCGGGAAGTCAAGGCTGCCGCCGAAAAGGCAGCCTCCAGCGTGCGCAGCATCGGCTTCGCCCTGACCTCCTGCACCGTGCCGGCCAAGGGGACGCCGACGTTCGACATCGCCGCGGACGAGATGGAATTCGGCGTCGGCATTCACGGAGAGCCGGGCATCCAGCGCGAGCGCATCGCATCTGCGGATGTGCTGGCTGAGCGGATGGTCGACGCGCTGCTGAAGGATCTGCACATCGACGGCGGGCAGGAGCAGGAGATCGCGCTGCTGATCAACGGCTTCGGGGCCACGCCTTTGCAGGAGCTGTACATTCTCAATCATGCGGTGACGCGGGAGCTGGTCAAGCGGCCTGGCCTGAACATTTGCCGGACCTTTGTCGGCAATTATATGACCAGCATCGATATGGCCGGGGCGTCCGTCTCGATCATGAAGCTGGACGCTGAATTAAAGCGCTTGTTGTTCGCGGAGAGCGACGCGCCGGCCTTTCCAATGAGCGGCCCCGCCGGAGACGTCGATTATGCGGATATCTTTGAGGAGAAGCGCGGCGGGGAGGAGGAGGTCTCTTACATCGCGGAAACCCCGGCGGAAGCCGCCTTGATTCGCGGCAACGGGATCGACGCGCGGAATATGATCTTCCTGGTCGACAAGATGAGCGAAATCATCATTGAAAATGAAGTGCCGTTCTGCGAGCTCGACGCCCATGCCGGAGACGGCGATTTCGGGATGAGCGTGGCCAAGGGCTTCAAGCAGTTGAAGCGCGAGTGGCGAGAGCTCGTCGCCGGCCACGGGGAGCGGATCGGCGCTTTCCTTGAAGCGTGCTCCCTGGTGATCATGGAGCATTGCGGCGGCGCCTCCGGTCCGATTTGGGGCTCGGCCTTCCGGGCGGCCGGCAAAGCGGCCGGCGCCAAAGACCGGCTGAGCACGGCCGATATGGCCGAGCTGATGCAGGCGGCGGTGCGCGGAGTTCAGGCGACGGGGGAACGCTCTTTTGGACGCGGCGCCGTTGTAGGGGACAAGACGCTGATCGATGCGCTCGCGCCGTGCGCGGATGCCTGGACGCAGAGCGCCGCTCAAGGCGACGATGTCGTGACGGCGGCAGCCAAGGCGGCGGAGGCGGCGGTGCGCGGTGCGCGGCAAACGGCGGATATCGTCGCTCGCATGGGCCGAGCGGGCACGGTAGGCGAACGCAGCCTCGGTTATCCGGACGCGGGCGCTCACGCACTGGGCGTTATTTTCACGGAGCTCGCGGCAGCGCTGAAGCAAGCATGAAGTTTTGGCGAAACAAGACCGTCGGAGCTGTCGCTCTGGCGGCTTTTTCATCCCTGTGCTAAAAATTTTTAATAAACGCGAAACCTTCCTCCTTCGCCCTACGTAAACATTAATCAAGCAAGCAAAACCATTTGGGGAGGAAATTTAACCATGTCGATTTTTAAAAGATTGCGCGACTTGACGATGTCCAATATTAACGCTCTGATCGACAAGGCGGAAGATCCGGTCAAATTGACGGACCAATATATCCGTGACATGCAGGAGGACCTGGAGGATGCGGAAAAAGCGGTAGCTGCGCAAATCGCCATCGAAAAGAAATTCAAAGGCTTGTATGAAGAGCAGCAGGCGCTCGTCGAAAAACGTACCCAGCAAGCTCACACGGCGGCCCAGGCGCAAAACGTCGATTTGGCCCGCCGCGCCCTGGAAGAGAAGAAAGCGGCCGAAGCGAAGGCGGCGGAATACAAAGCCAGCTATGAGCAAAACAAAGCGGCGGCCGACAATCTCCGCGCCAAGCTGGACGAAATGCGCAAACAGTTGACGGAAATGAAAAATAAACGCGAGACGCTGGTGGCGCGTTATAACGCGGCCAAAGCCCAGAACGAAATCAACAAGGCGATCGGCGGTTTCAATTCGGACACCGCGGCCAGCGGCCTGAAGCGGATGGAAGAAAAAATGCTACAGATGGAAGCGCAGGCGGAAGCCAGCAACGAGCTGGCCTCGAAAGGCAAGTCCCTGGACGAGGAATTCGCCAGCCTGAACAAAGACAGCGAGGTAGAAGCGGAATTGGCCGCTTTGATGAAGCAATACGAGGACAAGAAATAACGACGACGAACCAAGAAGTGAGGCTTGACCGAAGATGAGCGTTTGGAAGAGAATCGGCAATCTGTTCGCCAAGCCGGAGCCGCCGCTGGCGGAGAAAAGCATGCTGTCGCTGGCTCCGGGAGATATTTGCGAGGTTTCGCTCGTATCTTATGAAGTGACCGGGCGGGTAAACAACCGCAGCCGCAACGCCGTCGTTTTGACGCTGCAGGACGGCAGCCGGATCGGCTACCTGCTCATCGAGGAGCGTGAGACGCTGCAATATCAGCTCTATCAGCCGATTGACGGTCGCCTCGACGATCCGTCGGAGGTCCCGGGGCAAATGGAGCTGGACGGCACCCTGTATCATCTCGAGGAGGAGTACGGCGGATACGTTGCGGTCGTCGGCAGAACGCCTTTTATGCAGGGCGGCGAGCAGCATGTCTGGCAGTACCAGTCCGACGACGGGAAGCTGCTGCGCATCGAATGGCAAAACGGGCGGTTTATGCTGTATGAAGGAACCAAAGTGATTCCGGCCGACGTGAAGGTCATTCGGGGCAGTTAGGGGCTAAAGCAGGCAAAAATTCAGGCAGTGCGCGAGGCACTGCCCAGACTGCCGAGTATAATCTCGGCAGTTTTTTTATCGTCGAATGGGGACCCATAGCGATGCTTTTCCTGTGATGTTGAACGGAAAGGCACAGCGGCTCTAGCCATGTTGGAGGCTCAAAATACTTTTCGAAATAAATAAAATAAATGTTGATCCGCGGTGATTTGCATCTTCCAACAAGAAGTTTTATCTTATTTACATAAGTTGGATAGGTTAATAACGGAATATGACGAAAGCGGGAGGAAGGATAACGATGGGATCGAGTTCTCGGATTTGGCGGGTCGCCGGACTTTTCTCCGCCATCTCCACGTTGCTGCTGCTGTTTGGTTTCCTTTTTGCCGTATTGAATATCGTAAAGCCGGCGTTTTGGAACGTTCCCGAAAGCGCTGCGCCGTCAAAAACGGAGCAGCCCGCCGCAGCCGGAAGCTGGGATGTAACGGCCATCGGGGATTCGCTGGCGAAGGGCACCGGCGACGACACCGGGAAAGGATTTGCCCGCAGAACGGTGGAATTGCTGAAGCAGCAAGGGACATCCTCCATGCTCATCAACAATCTCGGGATCAATGGAATGACGACGGAGGAACTGCTTGCGTCGCTGGACGATCAGGGCGTTAGGTACGCGCTGGGCCAGTCGGGGATCATCCTGCTCTCCATAGGGGGCAATGATCTGTTTAATGGGGCGGAGCAGCTGACCTCGGGGGAACAACTGCCCACGCCGTCGGAACTGGATGCCTCGATCTCGAAAGCATCGGATTTCTTCCGGGAGGCGGTAGGGAAGCTGCATGAAATCAACCCGCAGGCCGCGTTGGTTTATGTCAGCCTGTACAACCCGTTTTCCGACCTGAAGGAGATACGCGAGCTTGGAGACGACGCGGTCATGCGCTGGAATGAGATGGCGCGAAAAGCGTTGGCTCCCTATAATGGAACTTTGGTGGTTCCAACCTATGATTTGTTTACGCACAACTCGGCCCGGTATTTGTCGAGCGACCATTTTCATCCCAACGGAGACGGCTATGAGGCGATCGCCGCACGGATCGTGCAGAGCATCGGGCAAAAATAAACGGAACATCAACGAAGGGGGCTACTGCGATGGTACAGCATCGGGAAGCGGCGTTGGATGAGCGGCAAGTGGTCCTGTCGGTACGGGGGCTTAAGAAAAAAATCCGCCGCAAATGGATTGTTCATGAGGTAACGTTCGACATTAAAGAGGGGGAGATTTTTGGCTTTCTCGGTCCGAACGGCGCTGGGAAAACGACGACGATCCGCATGCTGGTCGACCTGATTCGTCCGACCGCAGGCAAAGTTTCCATCTGCGGATACGACGTGCAGCGGGATCCCGAGCTCGCGCTGCGGTATGTCGGCTCCATTGTGGAGAATCCGGAGGTTTATTCCTATTTGACAGGCCGGGAAAACCTGGAGCAATTTGCCCGGATGATGCCGGGTGTAGACGCAGGGCGGATCGACGAGGTAGTTCGCATCGTCGGTCTGGACGGGCGGATCAATGATAAGGTGAAGACCTATTCGCTGGGGATGCGGCAGCGGCTGGGGATCGCCCAGGCTTTGCTGGGGAGGCCGAAGCTGCTTATCTTGGATGAACCGACCAACGGGCTGGATCCCAAAGGGATCAAAGAGATGCGCGATTTTATCCGGCGGTTGGCGGCGGAAGGCTTGGCCGTGTTTGTGTCCAGCCATTTGCTGAGCGAAATTCAGCTGTTGTGCGACCGGGTGGCGATCATTAGCCGGGGCCGCGTGCTGACGGTCGGCAAAGTCGAAGAATTGATCCAGGAAAGCACCAACTATGTCGTCTGGGAGCTTGAACCGCGCGAGCGGGGGGCAAAGCTGCTGCACGCAGCCGGGGTGGACATTTTCGAGGAGGCCGAGAACGTGCTCGACGACGCCATTATCGCGGGGATCGGGAAGTCGGCCCTGGTCACCCGGATGCAACCGGAGAAGTCAGCTGAGCTTGTGCCTTTATTGGTGCGGGAAGGAGTGCGGGTCCGCGCCGTACAAAAGATCAATCCGACGCTGGAGCAGCTGTTTTTGCAAATGACGGAAGGTGAGAGCTTTGAATAACATTCTTCCTTTGGTGAAAAATGAAACGATCAAGATGATCCGTAAAAAGCGGTTTTATGTTATTTTGCTCGTTCTGCTCGTCCTGGTGCCGATGTTTGCTTACGCGCAGCTGCGCGAGTCCGTGGAGAAGCGGGAGAAATACGGCAGCGACTGGCGCCGGGAAGTGCAGCAGGCGATTACGGACAACCAAAACTCGCTGGGCAGCGACCGGGTGCCGGAGGAGTGGAAAAAATACCGGCAAATCTATATTCAGCAGATGAAATATTATTTGGAGCATGACGTAAATCCGCAACAGCCCGGCGGGGTGACGTTTACCCGGGAATTTCTGGACAATGCAGCGACCTTGTTCATTCCGCTGCTGATTATGGGCGTCGGGTCGGATATCGTGTCCTCGGAGCGAACGAGCGGGACGATTAAAATGCTGCTCACCCGGCCGATCCGCCGCTGGAAAATCCTGCTCGGCAAACTGATTGCCCTGCTGATGTTCGTGTCGCTGATCATCGTGGCGACCTGCGTCATCTGCTATCTGATCTCCGGCTTGTTTTTCGGATACGCCGGGCTTACCATGCCCGTATTTACCGGGTTTCAGCTGCACGGCGCGGAGGTGGACATCTCGGGAGTACACGCGGTGCCGCAGTGGCAATATATCCTCATGCAGACTGGATTAATCTGGTTCGTCAGCGTCGTGGTTGCTTGTCTGGCGTTTATGGTGTCGGTGCTGGTCCGCAGCACTTCGGCGAGCATCGTCATTATGATGGCGGCGCTGATCGCCGGGAACATTTTATCCAACATGGCTTCCGCCTGGACGAGCGCCAAATATCTGTTTATGGTCAACCTTGGCTTAACGAATTATTTGTCGGGGACGCCGGCGCCAATCGAAGGGATGACGCTCGGATTTTCACTGATTGTACTTGCCGTTTGGGGGGGCGCGGCGCTCCTAGTTTCATTCCTTGTCTTTACGAAACAGGATATGTTGAATTAAAATGGACAAGGACCACAAAACATCTGTTTGCATTTCATGCATTAAGAGGCAGTTTAGAAAGTCATCTTTTGTTCACGAAGAATATCATGAAGTTGATCTTAAAAGAAGATTACATAAAGAAGTTAAAGGGGGAGCATGAATGGCGGAACAAATCGATTTGTTCGAGGACGTCGCCGGACCGAATTCCGGCAAGCCGTCTTCGGGATACGAAGCGGACGACATTCAGGTGCTCGAAGGGCTTGTCGCGGTACGCAAACGGCCAGGTATGTACATTGGCAGTACGAGCTCGTCGGGTCTTCATCATCTGGTATGGGAGATAGTGGATAATGCCGTCGACGAGCATCTGGCCAAGTTTTGCTCCAAAATCGACATTACCCTGCATAAGGATGGCTCGGTGACCGTTGTCGACAACGGGCGCGGTATTCCGACCGGGATGCACAAAACCGGCATTCCTACGCCGCAGGTCGTTTATACGATACTGCATGCCGGCGGCAAATTCGGCGGGGCGGGCTACAAGAAGTCCGGCGGTTTGCACGGGGTTGGTGCATCGGTGACCAACGCGTTGTCCGAGTGGCTGGAAGTTCATATTTACCGGGAGGGCAAAATCCACCGGATGCGGTTTGAATATTGGGTCGACGATAAAGGAATTGAACATGTCGGCGAACCGGTTACCGGACTTGAGGTTATCGGCAATACGAACAAAACCGGGACGAAGGTGACATTCAAGCCGGATATTCGCGTGTTCACCGGCGGGATCGGCCTGAGTTACGATACGCTCGCGGAACGTTTGCAGGAGATCGCTTTTCTGAACTCGGGCCTGAAGGTAACTTTAAAAGATGAGCGGTCCGACCGTTTCGACGAGTTTTTTTATGAAGGCGGAGCGAGCCAGTTCGTTGAGTTTCTGAACGACGGCAAAGACGTGCTGCACGACGTCGTGCATTTCTACGCCGAGCGGGACGACATCGAGGTGGAGGTCGCCCTCCAATATAATTCGGGCTACACCGAAACGTTGGCCTCTTTCGTTAACTCGATTCCGACACGTGGCGGGGGGACGCACGAAACGGGCTTCAAAACGGCCTATACCCGGGTGATGAACGAGTATGCGCGGAAAAACGGCCTGCTCAAGGAGAAGGAGAAAAACCTCGAGGGCAACGATTTGCGCGAAGGCATGATGGCCGTCATCAGCGTAAAGATGTCCGAGGTCGAGTTCGTCGGTCAGACGAAAGACCAACTCGGCAGCGCTTCGGCGCGCAGCGCGGTCGATGCGGTGGTCAGCGAGAAAATGGCGCTGTTCCTGGAGGAGAATCCGCAGGTCGCCCAGACGCTGATCAAAAAAGCGGTCCAGGCCTCGAAGGCGAGGGAAGCGGCGCGGAAGGCGCGCGACGAAATGCGCTCGGGCAAGAAGAAGAGCGAGAGCTCGAACCTCGGCGGCAAGCTGACGCCGGCGCAATCGAAGGATTTTACGCGCACCGAGCTGTTTATCGTCGAAGGGGATTCCGCCGGCGGATCGGCGAAGCAGGGTCGTGATTCCAAGATTCAGGCGATTTTGCCGCTGAAGGGCAAGCCGATGAATCCGGAGAAAGCGAAGCTGGCCGATATCCTGAAAAACGACGAGTACCGGGCGATCATTAACGCGATCGGCGCGGGGATCGGGACGGAATTTGCCGTGGAAGACAGCAATTATTCCAAGATCATCATCATGACCGACGCCGATACGGACGGAGCGCATATCCAGGTGCTGCTGCTGACGTTCTTTTACCGGTACATGAAGCCGCTGATCGATGCCGGCCGGGTGTATATCGCCCAGCCGCCGCTGTACAAAATCACCCGCCGTTCCGGCAAGCTGGAGACGGTGCGGTACGCCTGGAGCGACGAACAGCTGCAAAATTATTTGAAGGAGTTCGGCAAAAATTTCGAGCTGCAGCGCTACAAAGGATTGGGGGAAATGAACCCCGAGCAGCTGTGGGAAACGACGATGAATCCGGAAACCCGGACCATGCTGCAGGTGCAGATCGAAGACGCCGCCAAAGCGGAGCGACGCGTGTCCACGCTGATGGGGGACAAGGTCGATCCGCGCAAGCGCTGGATCGTGGAAAACGTGGATTTCACGGAGTTTGAGGAATAGAAGGTGAATTGATGTGAGCATGCTGGAAAATTTTTTGCCGGCGTTTCTGGAAGAGGTTGTGGGCGACCGCTTCGGCCGGTATTCCAAATATATTATTCAGGACCGCGCGATCCCCGATGTGCGCGATGGGCTGAAGCCGGTACAGCGGCGAATATTGTACGCGATGTACGATGCCGGCAATACGCCGGATAAGTCGTACCGCAAATCGGCCAAAACGGTCGGGGACGTGATGGGGAATTACCATCCGCACGGGGATTCTTCGATTTACGAGGGCATGGTGCGAATGGCGCAGCCGTGGAAGATGGGCCATGTCCTGATCGACGGCCACGGCAACTGGGGCTCCCAGGACGATGATCCGGCGGCGGCGATGCGTTACACCGAGGCGAGATTGTCGCCGATCGCCATGGAAATGCTGCGCGATATCGAAAAACGCACGGTACCGTTCAAGGACAACTTCGACAACACGGCGAAGGAGCCGGTAGTGCTGCCGTCGCGGTTCCCGAACCTGCTGGTCAACGGGGTCAGCGGCATTTCGGCCGGGTTTGCGACGGAAATCCCGACGCACAATCTGCGCGAGGTGATCGATGCCTGCATTGCACTGATGGAAAAGCCGGGGCTGACGCTTGAGGAAATCCGTCTGTTCATCAAAGGCCCGGATTTCCCGACCGGCGGAATCATCATGGGCGAAGAGGGCATCCGCGAGGCTTACGAGACCGGAAAAGGCCGGATTTATCTGCGCTCGAAGACGGAGATCGAAACGCTTCGCGGCGGCAAGCAGCAGATCGTCATCACGGAAATTCCTTACCAGGTCGTGAAATCCCGGCTGGTGTCGGCGATGGAGAACATCCGGCTGGAGAAAAAGGTGGACGGGATCGCCGAGGTCCGCGACGAAAGCGGCCGGAACGGGCTGCGCATCGTCGTGGAGCTGAAGAAGGACGCGGATGCGCAGGGGATTCTTGCCTATTTGCTGAAGAAAACCGATCTGCAGGTGACGTACAATTTCAATATGGTGGCGATCGTCAACCGGGCGCCGCGCCAGCTTGGCCTCAAGGCGATGCTGGAAGCCTATATCGCCCACCAGCGCGAGGTCGTAACCTACCGCACGCAATACGAGCTGGAGAAGCTGGAAGACCGCGCTCATGTACTCGAAGGCCTCGTCAAAGCGCTGAACATTTTGGACGAGGTGATCGAAGCGATCAAAGCCTCCAAAAACCGCCAGGACGCGCAAAACAATTTGCAATGGATGTTCGGCTTTACGGAGCGCCAGGCGGACGCGATTTTGACCTTGCAGCTGTACCGTTTGACCAATCTGGAAATCACATCGCTGCAGAAAGAGCTGGATGAGATCCAGAAGAAAATCACGGTGCTGCGCGGCATTCTGGAGAGCGACAAGAAACTGGTCGCGCTGATCAGAAAAGAGCTGCTGGAAATCCGCGAGAAATACGGAATCGACCGGCGCTCGGTGATCCAGGACGAAGTGGAGGAACTGAAGGTCAACCTGGAGGTGCTGGTGGCGCAGGAGGACGTGCTCGTCACGCTCTCGAACGAAGGTTATATCAAGCGGACCAGCATGCTTTCTTTTACGCGCTCCGGCGGCGAGCGGGACGGCTCCGGGGTGAAGGAAGGCGACTACATCAAACATCTGTTTGAGGTCGATACGCTGCAAAATTTGCTGATCTTCACGCAGCGGGGACAGTATTTCCTGCTGCCGGTCCATCAAATTCCGGAGTTCAAATGGAAGGACAATGGGACGGCGCTGGTCAACGTCATTCCGCTGGCCAAGGAAGACCGGATCGTCAGCGTCGTACCGCTGCGCGGCTTTGAAGAAGATCCGGAACTCACCCTCGTGTTCGTGACGAAGCGCGGGCAGGTGAAGCGCACCGAGCTGAAGGATTACGAAACGAAACGCACCGGCGCGGTGGCGGCCTGCAAGCTGGGCGACGGCGATGAGGTGCTGAGCGTGACGGTAAGCCGGGGACGGCAGGAAATTGTGCTGCTGACGAAGCAGGGGATGGCGATCCGGTTCGCCGAAAGCGAAGTTAATGCGATGGGCCGCGTCGCTGCGGGAGTGCGCGGCATCAACCTGAAGGACGACGACGAGGTCGTCGCCGCCCTTTGGGTGGAAGGCGAGGAAGGCGAAATTCTGGTCGTTTCCGACCTCGGCTACGGCAAACGCAGCCTGCTGCTCGATTACCCGCTCCAGAGCCGGGGCGGCAAGGGAGTGCAGACGTTCGAGTTCAAGGAAGGCAAGCGGGTCAAGCCGAACGGCAGCCGGCTGGTCGGCGGCATTCACTGCAAAGAGCCGGCGACGCTTACGGCGGTGACGAAGGAAGGCCAAATGCATAACTTCAGTTCGGAAGACGCGCCGCTCGCTGACCGGAAATCGATTGGCAAAGCGCTGGCGCCGATCGACAAAAACGATGAGATCGTCGATTTCTTCATTAAGGAATAAGGTGCAAACCAGTTGGAGGAACGGCAAAAAAAGCTTCGCGCGCGGATGTACTCTCTGTACAACGTGCGTGAAGCTTTTTGCGTTGGGGGCGGATGCGGCTAACTGGGATTAGTGATTAGTGGAAGGGACAAGTGCCAAGGGACAACGGACAACGGACAACGGACAACGGACAACGGACAACGGACAAACTCCATAAGTCGGATGCTTGATTGGAATTATCCAATAGAATCGAGGACTTAGTGGCAAATATAGTAGCTGGTTGGATATTTCCAATAGATGATGCTCGGAAGGTGCAAAACGGGTGATTTGAGTGAAATCTATTGGATATTTCCAATAGAGGCCGCCTGATTGCGAGCGGTTTCCGGCAATCTATTGGATTTCTCCAACCAACACTGCCCAACCCAGGCCCAGACACCGGGAGGCGGCTACCGGGCATGAACGCCCTTATTGGCCTGAAAAGACAGCGTTTCAAATTCTAAAAGCACAGGTGCGTTCTTATTTGTCTAAAAAGGCCGAAAAGTCCACTAGCGTTGCATTTAAATCTGACAAAATACATTTTCTGGGCACACCAATATTCTAACGGTTGCCACAAGCGCTATTAGTTCCAATACTGTTGATTTCAAATTGTAACGGTTGCCATGGAACTTATTTCGCTGAAAACCGGTAATCTTTGCTTGGATTCAGGCAAATAGCGTCGCTCACAACCGTCCCTCGTATTTAAGAAGTTTTCTCACGAATACTCACTTATTCGCAGGATTTCGCTACCTTGAAAAGCGAAGAGATGGGGGAGCTCCGGACAAAAAGCCGTGGTTTCTTGCAAAAGGGTGTGCAGGAACAGAAGTCGTGCATCTTTGCACTTCTCCAAAAAATGGTTTCCTGCACCCTCCACTCGGCCCCTGGAGGTTCACCCTCCCATGTCTCTACGGGTCTTCGCCCTTACATTCCTTCGTTGTACCTGTCCAAGGCGTGGAGACCGATTGCGTTTAAAAGATGGGTCATTTGCCCTTACGGTTGCGAAACTCGGTTCTGTGTTGCTTTCTTTGTTCGAATCCTGCGAACGAGTCAATCTTCGTATGACGACGGATTATCAGCCAGGCTCGGTTACGTCAATAGATTTAGGCTAGGCGACTCGGTGGACCGCTATCTCGGAGCGATACGGTTCCCCCTTCTGAACCATGCCAATGAGGATTCGAGCGAGTTTGCCGATTAACTTGGTGATTGAAGCCATCTTCTTCATTCCTTTCTTCAGGTTGTACTCATGCCATCGCTTAAAGTCCGGATGTTGGCCAACCAAGCCCAGCACGCCCAGGTAGAGATACTTGCGAAGCATGCTGTCCCCGCGCTTGGAGAGCTTGATCTGTCCTTTGAACTTGCCCGAAGTACGTTCCGCTAGATTCAGACCGGCCCGGCGCAGCAGTTGACGCCCATGGGCATAGTTACGCAAATCTCCGGCACAAGCCAGAAGGGCCGCGATCGTTATGGTTCCAAGGCCTTTAATACTTCGCAACTGCCCAGCTAGCGGAATACAGCCTAGTAACTTCTTGACTTCCTGCTCGATCTCCTCAAGCGACTTGACGGCATATTCATACGCATCCAGCAAACGCTGCAGGTCACGCCGCGCTTCTTCAAGTGCCTGTATATCGCCGATACTATGTGCAGCCACCAGAAGAAGCCGGGCGGCCTTCGCTTTGCCACTTACTCCGCCCGCACGTTTCATCCCTTGCTCACGCCAAGCTTCGATCACGTCATCCGTACGAAGACCCTGCAAGTCGGACGGCAACGGAAAGGCGCGGAGCGACGCCAGAGAACGCAAAACTGTCCAATCCGGGAAGACCGAACGGAATTCCGGAAACTTCAGATCGATCCAGCGGATAATGCGATTTCCCAGGCTCACCTGCTGCTTGACCCAAAATTCTCGATCACTCATAACCGCCTTGAGTCGTTTGAAAACAGCCGCCTCTGGCGTATAGTCCGTGTAGAAGCCTCGGCTAACTACGTCGGCAATGTTCAATGCATCCTTGGGATCGTTCTTGGACGGGCAATTGTCGCGATTTTCCTTATTACGATGCACTGTTACCGGGTTCACCAGTACCACCGTGATCCCTTGCTCCCGTAACCAATTCGCGAGATTGAACCAATAGTGGCCTGTGGGCTCCATGCCGACGATGAGTGAGGATAGATGGTGTTTGTCCTGTACGTCACACGTCCAGCGCAGAAGCTTCTCAAAGCCTTCCCGCGTGTTTGCGAACGACAGATGGCGTGGTGTCAGGACACGCCCCCGAAAATCGGTCACTTGGGCGGCATGAACATCCTTGGCGATGTCAATCCCGATGATCGCATGCTGCATGGTAATTCGTTCAATCCGTTGATTTGTGGTTTGAATTCGAGTAGACTTCATAGTAAGCGCCTCCTGATAGGTTTTAAGGGCTTTTGACCCGTCGACACCCCTATCATACGAGGCGCTCCTGTTTTTTTCAAAGACGAAATCTTAACCTACACAGGAATGTTTAGAATTTAGAAAAGGTCTTTTTTCGGCAAATAACCGCTGCTGCAACCGTTAGATTTCCAGCGGGCGGACAGTATCGATTCGAAAGCCAACGCTTGTAAAGAAACCTTGAGCAAAAGTTTCATGCAACGCCAGTGCGAAAAGTGGAACTAAGATACCAAATAAGATCTTTAGTGTCCGTTAATCCTAAGAACTCTCGACTTTACCGAAATAACGGCGCCGGTGTCCGTTAGGGTTTGGCAGTAGGGCGAATCGGCCCGAAGCTGTGAAGCGTTTCGGCCTACCCGCTCAGATGCCGGATAAATGCTTCCAGGGTGGCGTCCATAAACATATTTTTGCGGTAGACCAAACCGACTTGTTTGCGCGGAGCCGGCTCGGCAAGCGGAATGATGGCGATATCGCCAAACCTATCGCCAAACCCATCGCCGGAGCCATCGCCCAATCTCCCCATTAGGGTACCGTCCAGCGTCCAGGCGTAAGAAGCGGGAAGAATCGTTCCGCCGACATTGCTGCGGGCCATCCGCACCTGGGAATCCATGGTTGACAGCTCCATCACCGGTTTCAAGGAGATGCCGTCGGCGGCGCAGGCCGCATCAAACAGCTGGCGTACGAAAAATTTGGGCGGGAACAGAATGAGCGGAACGCGGCTCAGCCACTCGAGCGGCACTTCGGGCAGCTCGGCGAGTTCATGCCGGTGGGACACGACGAGCACAAGCTCTTCGTCGAACAGCGGCCGGCTGACGAGTTGCTCGTCCTCGAGCGGCAGAAACACGACGCCAAGATCGAGTTGGTTGCCGAGCAGACCAGCGTGCGTTTCTTCGGTGGCCAGCTCGACCACGGACAGCTCGATGTCAGGGTACTGCCGATGGAACGAGATCAGCTTGCTCTCGAGCAGATGGTTGCCGGAGCAGCCGATCCTCAAGCGGCCGCGCTTCATGCCGCTGAGCTGGCCGATTTCCAGCTTGGCCTGCTCCAGCTCGTAAATGACGCGGCGGGCATGCTCCATTAGTACTTGTCCCGCTTGGGTCAAGTAATTTTTTTTGCCGGAGCGTTGAAACAAAGGCGTGCCCAACTCCTGTTCGAGGAGCCGGATTTGGTGGCTGAGCGTAGGCTGGCTAATGCCGAGCCGGTCCGCGGCTTTGGTAAAATGCAGTTCTTCCCCCAAGGCGATAAAGTATTCCAGCAAACGATGCTCCACAATGCAACCTCCGATTTTCCATCGTAATAATAGATAATTTCTATGATTATAATCGATATTATGTCATTGATCAATGAAAGGGATATCGTTATAGTAAATGCAATACAACTGGAGAAGAAAAGAGGATGCGGAACATGGATCAGTTGAAAATTACGCTTAGTTCAAACAAAAAACCGCTGCCGCCTGCGGATCAGCTTGGTTTTGGCCGGTATTTTACCGATCATATGCTGCTGATGGATTATTCGGAAGAAAAGGGCTGGCACGACCTGCGAATCGTGCCTTACGGACCGCTATCGCTGGACCCGTCGGCCATGGTGTTTCATTATGGTCAGGAAGTGTTCGAAGGCATGAAGGCGTACCGTACACCGGAAGGGAACGTTGTTTTGTTCCGGCCCGAGATGAATTTGCGGCGGATGAATGCATCGTGCGTCCGCATGGGTATGCCCGGACTCGAGGCCGGCCCGGTCCTGGAGGCGATTTGCAAGCTGATTGAGCTGGATGAGGCCTGGGTTCCCGAAGGCGAAGGGAATTCGCTGTACATTCGTCCCTTTATGATCGCGACGGAAGCGGGCCTCGGGGTCCGGGCAGCCCGGGAATATCAGTTTATCGTGATTTTAACGCCGGTCGGGGCCTATTATTCGGAAGGAATCCATCCGGTGCGGATTTATGTAGAGGATCAATACGTGCGGGCTGTGCGCGGAGGCACCGGCGAGGCCAAGACGTCGGGGAATTACGCATCCGGGCTCAAAGCCCAGGAGGATGCCAAGCAATTCGGATTTTCGCAGGTGCTCTGGCTGGATGGGGTGGAGAAAAAATACATCGAAGAAGTCGGCAGCATGAACGTGTTTTTTAAAGTGAACGGAAAGGTGGTTACACCGGAACTGAGCGGAAGCATCCTGGCGGGCATTACCCGGGATTCGGTGCTGCATTTGCTGCGCGAATGGGGGATTCCGGTGGAGGAGCGGCGCATCGGCATCGACGAGCTGTTTGAAGCCGGCCGCCGGGGCGAGCTGGAAGAAGCGTTTGGGACAGGGACGGCGGCGGTCATTTCTCCGATCGGCTGGATGAAATGGGAAGACCGTGAAATAGAAATTTCCGGGGGCAAAACGGGAGCGCTTTCCGAGAAATTGTACAACGAGCTCACCGGAATTCAGCGGGGGTTGCTCCGTGATCCTTACGGCTGGAGACATGCTGTTAAATAAAACGAATCTATATAAGTGGCTCAACCTAATAATCAGCGCTTGACAGGGAGGCCGAAAACCGATCGTGGCAAGAAATATCGGCAGATCAACATCCGCTGTCCGGACGCTTTGCACGATTATCCCATTTGATCCGGAAGCAGAGAGGAAGATAAATTCAGGAGAAGAAAAATGAAAGGACCGTGATTATCCCCCACCCTCTGCCCTCTGAACAAAAGGGATAATTATGCAAAGCAGCATGCAGGGATACCAAGACACGAACGCTATCATAATTTATTTTGTCAAGCACTGATCTCGGTTTAAGCCATATAAGTTGAATTAAAGAAATGCGAGAGTTAGGCAAGAGTGTGAAATGATTCTGAGAGAAACCGAATCAAAACGGTCATCCGCCCGGCCAGCCGCCGGCCGTGGATGGCCGTTTTTGGCGTTCATCTGAATCGGCGGAGCGGACAAGCAGGAATTTCCACTTTTAAGGGCGAATTTATTTTATGATGTGAAGCAGGGAGGGATAGGATTGCATACCGCAGAATTTGCCAAATTGCTGGATCTCATCGTGAAGGATTATCAGGACCATATGGAGGAGGAACTGGCTCCGACGCTGACGATGTCGCAATTAAACGTGCTGGAGCTGCTCACGCAGCAGGGCAATCTGAAGCCATCCGATTTGATCCCGCACTTATCGACGACACCGGCGGCGGTAACGATGCTGCTGGACCGGATGGAACGGGGCGAATTGATCCGGCGCGACCGCGATGAACATGACCGGCGCAACGTCTGGATATCGATCACGGAAAAAGGACAGCAAGAGGTAGAGCGCGGCGTATCCGTTAGGAACGATTATTTGAGCGGCGTGCTTGACCGCATTTCGACTCACAATCAGCAGCTGCTTGTTTATTTATTGGGGAAAATTTCCGGAACGAAATAACGGCATAACAGCGGCAAATCAGGCGCGAACCGAGGCGCGAATTAAGGAGCCAAACCAAGGAGCAAACCAAATAGAGGCGGGATGTTTGGATTTCCGGTAATCCAAACATCCCGCCGTCTTGTTGTTGCCGTCCAAACCTCAAAAACCGTTATCTCCCGCCTGAAGCATTGCCGCCAGATTGGTGTATACGCGCTCCTCCCACAGCTGCCAGGGATACTGGCGGGGCGGCAGCGAGACCAGGTCGACGGGCTGCTTGCCGACCGGATGCAAAAACCCTACATACAGCGACCACAAGGCGATTTGCTGGCCGGGTTTGTTCAAGGCCGCGCCGTATTTCTGGTCGCCGTACAGCGGGCAGCCGATCCGGCTTAACTGCACGCGGATCTGATGCGGCCTGCCGGTGTGCAGCTCCACCTGCACCAGGCTGAGGCGCTCCTCGGCCGACACGCCGAGCACTTTATAATCGAGCCGCGCCTCTTTGCCGCCCGGCGTCCCGGCCGGAACGACGGCCACCGTATTGGTGCGCTCGTCCTTCAGCAGCGTGTCGGTCAGACGCCCCTGGCGCTGCGGTGGAGTGCCGTGCACGACGGCCACGTACGTTTTGCTGAAACGGCGGCTGCGCACCGCTTCGGCCAGCCGCGAGGCCGCTTTCGACGTCTTGGCGAAGATCATCGCGCCGCCGACGGGGCGGTCCAGCCGGTGCACCAGCCCCAGGTAGACGTTGCCGGGCTTCCGGTAGCGCCGCTTGAGATCCTCCTTCAGCAGGTTCAGCAGATCCGGATCGCCGCTGGCATCCTCCTGGGTCGGCACGTTCACCGGCTTTTCGATCCCGAGCAGATGGTTGTCCTCGAACAGGATGGCCATCTCCGGCTGTCCCGTCGTCCGTTTTGCTCCGGCATCCATCATCGTTTATTCCTCCCAGCGCCCGAGAATGCCGCAGGGCAGATGCAGCCCGGATGCGGTGATCGGCAGGCCCAGCTCCCCGGCGGAAATCCGCCCGCCGAACCGGCGCTTCACGGTCATCGATAAGATGTTGTGCAGCACGGTTGGCGATATCCCGGTCGTATAAGAGTTGATCAGGAAAAACAGCGGCTTATCCGATAAAATCGACAGGCACGATTCCACAAACGGATACAGGCTTTGCTCCAGCTTCCACATCTCGCCGCCCGGGCCCCGCCCGTAGGACGGCGGGTCCATGATGATCGCGTCATAGCGGTTGCCGCGCCGCTGCTCCCGCTGCACGAACTTGAACACGTCGTCCGTAATGAAGCGGACCGACCGGTCGCCAAGGCCGGAGAGCGTCAGGTTCTCTTTGGCCCATTGGACCATGCCTTTGGCCGCGTCGACGTGCACGACCGAAGCGCCGGCGGAAGCGGCCGCGACCGAAGCGCCCCCGGTGTAAGCAAACAGATTGAGCACCGAAATCGGCCGGCCCGCCGCGGCGATCTTGTCCATCATCCAGCGCCAGTTGGCCGCTTGTTCCGGGAACAGCCCGGTATGCTTAAAGTTGGTGGGGCGAATATAAAATTTCAGCCGGTCGTAGGAAACGGTCCAGCGGTCGGGAATCTGCTTCTTCATTTCCCACTGGCCGCCGCCGGAGGAACTGCGGTGATAATGGCCGTGCACGTCACGCCACCGTTTGTCCTCGCTCTCGATCGGCCAGATGATTTGCGGATCGGGCCGGCGCAAAATTACGTCGCCCCAGCGCTCCAGTTTTTCCCCGTTTCCGGTATCCATCACTTCATAATCTTTCCAGTCATTTGCTACGTACATGGTTACGATCCTTCCTTCCGCCGCCGTTAAGCGGCTTTCCCTCCTGGGAAACATGTCCTTATTACGTGTTGATTCGGTAGTTATTGTACCTTATTTTTCTGTCCGCATGCCAGCGTCCATGAAAACTTCTTCATTTTATAGACTATTTATGATACTCTTTTTTCCAAGTGCCCCCGGATTAGGCGAACCGTGCCGAATGTCTTGAATTCATTCAGTATTGATAGGGGAGAGAGAGAAAGATGCTGCGACGTTTTTTTTCGTATTACAAGCCATATAAAAAGCTGTTCCTGCTGGATTTCACCTGCGCGGTTGTGGCGGGGCTGCTGGAGCTGGGGTTTCCGATCGCCGTGAACCAGTTCGTCGACAAGCTGCTTCCGGGAAAGGACTGGTCCCTGATCGTATGGGCTTCCGCAGCGCTGCTCGGGATTTACGTGCTCAACACGGTGCTGAACTATATCGTGACGTATTGGGGGCATATGCTCGGGGTCAACATCGAAACGAATATGCGCAAAAAAATGTTCGACCACCTGCAAAAGCTATCCTTCCGCTTTTTCGACAACCATAAAACCGGGCACCTTATGTCGCGCATTTCCAACGACTTGGACAATATCGGGGAAGTCGCCCACCACGGGCCGGAGGACCTGTTTATCGCCGGGATGACGCTGGTCGGCTCGTTCCTGCTCATGCTGGCGATCAATTGGAAGCTGGCGGTGCTTACGTTTCTGGTTGTGCCGGTGCTCGTCTGGGCCGCGCTTTATTTTAACGGGAAAATGACCAAAACGTACCGCGGGTTGTTTTCGGCCTTGGCCGACTTCAACTCCCGGGTGGAGGAGAATATCGGGGGCATCCGCGTGGTCCAGGCGTTTGCCAACGAAGAGCACGAAAAGGTGCTGTTCAACGAAAACAACCAGGCTTATCGCGCGACCAAACTGCGGGCTTACAAGATCATGGCCGGCAGCTTGTCGGTCAACTATATGCTGATGCGGCTCGTTTCTTTGTTCGTAATGGTCTGCGGCACCTGGTTCGTCATCCGCGGCGAGCTGTCCTACGGCGAATTCGTCGGATTTCTGCTGCTCGCCAACGTGTTTATCCGGCCGATCGAAAAAATCAACGCGATCATCGAAAGTTATCCGAAAGGGATTGCCGGGTTCAAACGGTACGTGGAGATTATGGACACCGCGCCCGACGTGGCGGATGCCCCGGATGCGGCGGATGCCGGAAAGCTGAAGGGCGACATCGAATTCGACCGCGTCTCCTTCGCCTATGAAGGCAAGGATAAGGTGCTGGACGGCATCAGTCTGTCCATCCGGGCCGGGGAAACGGTCGCCTTCGTCGGGCCGTCGGGCGCGGGCAAAACGACGCTCTGCAGCCTGCTGCCGCGCTTCTACGAAGTGGACGGAGGCAGGATTGCCGTTGACGGCAAGGATATCCGCGGCCTGAGCCTCGCCTCGCTGCGCCGCAACATCGGGATCGTGCAGCAGGAAGTGTACCTGTTCTCCGGCACGATACGGGAAAATATCGCCTACGGCAAGCTCACGGCTAGCGAGGAGGAAATTTGGGAAGCGGCCCGGCGCGCCCAATTGGAGGGTTTTATTCTAGGCCAGCCGGAGGGTATGGACACCGTGATCGGCGAGCGAGGGGTGAAGCTGTCCGGCGGACAAAAGCAGCGGCTCGCGATCGCCCGGATGTTCCTGAAAAATCCGCCGATCCTGATCCTCGACGAAGCGACGTCGGCGCTCGACACCGAAACCGAGCTGGCGATCCAGCAGTCGCTGGCCGAACTGTCGGCGGGCCGTACGACGCTTGTTATCGCGCACCGGCTGGCGACGATCAAAAATGCCGACCGCATCGTCGTCGTGACGGAGGAGGGCATTTCGGAGCAGGGACGCCATGACGAGCTGATCGCCGCCGGCGGCCATTACAGCCGGCTGCACCGGGCGCAGTTCGGGGAGATCAACGCCTCGGCTTCGGCTTCGGCGGTCTCGCGCGGCTGAGCCAAAAAATGAAGCGCGGTCCTGCCAGGGGGCCGCATTTGCGTTTGCGGAAGCCGCGGAAATAGCGGTAAATAATGGCTTTATTTTCTCTAAAAAGAGAAGTTTGGTATATTAGAGGACTTTTTTACCGCTATGTTTGGAAAATGCGAGCAAAGAGGCGTATTCCCCTGACGGTTGGCAGAAATAGGTACTAAAAGTTCCGCTATTTTGCGGGCACGGGGCAAAAACTCAAAATTAGCGCCACAATTTACCGTTATTTCCGGCAGACCGCGGCGGACAGTGGCAGACAGTAACAGACAGCAACAGACAGCAACAGACAGTGGCAGACCGCGACAGACAGTGGCAGACCGCGATAGACAGTGGCAGACCGCGACAGACAGGCATAGTACCTCATCAAAAAACCGCCAGAGCTAATTGCTTTGGCGGCTTTTCAGACTTCAGCGATTTACGATCGCTCGTATTCGTAATAATCCTGGGACCGCTGAACGCGGAAGCCGACGTTTTCGTAGAGCTTTTTGGCGTTTGGGTTATCCAGGGCGACCTCAAGCCAAACATCGTAACCGGCAGCCCGTTCCCGCTTGATGACGTGGCGCAGGGCTGCGCTGCCGATGCCTTGGCCGCGCAGCCTCGCGTCGACGACGAAACCGTAAATCCACGCTTCCCCTTCATGGCGGGAAACCCGGATTTTCCCGGCCGGTTCTCCGCCCAGCAAAATCAGCTCGTTTTGGGCCAATTCCGCGGGGGACATTTCCTTATAAAAGCGCCGTGCCTCTTCCGGCTCCATCTTGAACCCTTCGCTATCGAGCTGCTGTAATACCGCTTTATCGGCTTCTCCGGCCGGTGCGAGCGAGATCGAGACATCATCGGCTTCTCCGGCCGGGGCAAGCGAGATCAAGACATCATCGGCTTTTTCGGCTTCTCCGGCCGACATAAGCGAGATCGAGACGACGCCGTCGTCATTGGTACGAGCGGCGTGTTCCCCGGCAAATCCGGGGGCTTCCAGCTTCATTTGATACTCGCTGAACGCAAAGCTGCAGCGCACACTGTCCAGGAACCGCTTGCCGGTTTGCGAATCGCCCGGGGCATTGAGCAAAATTTTCGCGTGGGCTCGCCGTGTCGGTGCATCCAGGGCCCGCTCCAGCAAACCGGTAAAAATCCCCTGCCGGCGGTAATCCGGATGTACCATGCCGCAAATCTCCAGGCTGCCGCCAAACGAATATTTTCCGAGAAAAGCCACAAGCTTCCCGTCCCTGAAATCGGCCAAGTGCACACCGTCGTCTTCTTTGCCGGCAAGCAGGGTGTCCCAGTTCAGCTTTAAAGAAATGCCGTCCCGCTGCTCGACGTTTTTTTGCAGCGCCGCAACATCGTCCCAAGTAAATGTATGAGTCAAATGGTATCTCACTTCCCTTCGCTAGTATTCTAGCTGATTTCAGCAAAATAGGCACGAACTAATGCCGAATTTTCATGCGCCGGCAAATCCCTATTCTGCAGCCGTCCGCCGGCGCGTAGCTTGACAAACCTTGCGTGCGGGAGTAGCTTGAGAGTACTGTAAACCTACTCGGGAGGAACTCATGTATGAACTCGATTATCGAAATGAAGCAAGTGACCTGGCAGCGGGAAGGGAAGACGATTTTGAACGGGGTGGATTGGACGATCCGCGCGGGCGAGCATTGGGCTCTGCTGGGCTTAAACGGTTCCGGGAAAACGACGCTGCTTAATATGATCAGCGGTTACCTGTGGCCGTCGTCGGGAACAATCAGCGTTTTGGGACACCGGTTTGGCGAAGTCGATCTCAGAGAGCTGCGCAAATCGATCGGATGGGTGAGCTCTTCGCTGCAGGAGAAGTTGCACGGCGGACAAAAAGCCGAGGACCTGGTCGTCAGCGGCAAATACGCCTCAATCGGTCTGTACGACAAGCCCGGAGCCGAGGATTACGACCGCGCCGCGGCATTGATGGAACAGCTCCGCTGCCGCCATCTGCAGGGCCGCGCCTACCAGACCTGCTCCCAAGGCGAGCAGCAAAAGCTGCTCATCGCCCGGGCGCTGATGGCTTCGCCCAAGCTGCTGATTTTGGATGAAGCGACGAATGGACTCGACTTTATTTCCAAGGAGGGACTGCTGGAGAGCATCGCGCAATTGGCCGCCGAACCGCAGGCGCCGCATATGCTGTATGTGACGCATCATACGGAGGAAATTTTGCCGATCTTCAGCAAAACCTTGCTGTTGCGGCGGGGCGAAGTGTTTAAGCAAGGGAACAGCCGGGACGTGTTGACCGAGCCCCTTTTGTCCGACTTTTTTGAAATTCCGGTCAGCTTGAACTGGAACCAGGAGCGGGCATGGTTGTCGAGAAAATAGAAGCCGGGTTAAGGCCCTTCGGCTTTTGCTTTCTTGAACGAGCCGCGCGCGATGCCCGCCACCCAATAGATCAACGGAATCAGAAATTCGGCAAAGATCATCAGCGCGGGCCAGTCATCGGACAGAAAACGAGTTAACTCGGGCGGGGTTCTTACGATGCATATGGAGAACACCAAAATAAAGGCGACCATAGGCAGTGTAAAGGGCTTATGGTCATTCACGCGGGTCAACTGTGACAGGCAGGTTACCGCCGTAAAGACAATAAACGAGATTTTAACGAAAATGCTCGTCAGCCAAAGAATAATCAGAATCGGGTCCATCGTGTCAATGAACGACCCGACCCGGATGAAGCGCACCAACTCCATATCGGGGTATATCAGATTGGCCCCCAGACTCGGGCCAAAGGTAAGCAGGACGGGGATAACATGCGTAATAATGATCGCAAGCGACGTACAGGTGACGAAAAAATAGGTCCGGTAAACTTTTTTTGGTTTTCGCAAATAAGGAAACAGCAAAAACAGGAAGGCCAGCTCACCAAAAATGGACACGGTCTCATAGATGCCGTCCCACAAATCCTTTAATGTTAAATGGGTCGCCAGTGCGATGAACATGTCCACCTCCATTTCCTGAAACCCGATCAGCGGGATGGACAGGAAGGCCAGCGCGGTGACGAGGAATATTCCTTCGGCTGCAAGGAAAATCGTATATAATCCGCAGCGCACGGCATAAGCGACGCAAATGCCAAAGATGCCCACAACGGCCCAACCGGGAGTGTCGATCAAATACTCGGAAAGCAAATAGTCGGCTAGTTCCCTCAGACTGAGCGCAGCGAGAAGGATATGGACCAGCACGATGTAAAGGATGAAGCAGTAATGCAAAGGCCGGCCGACAAGCTCGCCGCCATATTGCACGAGGAATTCGCCGGGACGCGAAGCCCCGACCTTATAGGCAGGGTATACCAGCACCAGCGCCAGAAGGCCTCCAATCAAAGTGGCAACGGGAGTGGAGTACTTGCTGCCCGCGATCATAATCCCGATGAAAAAAGCGATGACGGTGGTGAAAATTTGTAAATTATAAAGTGAATAAACTTGAGAAGAGGTTACGTTTTTTAGCATGAGATTAGCCCCCTGTAGCGATTATCCAAACATCCAATGTTGGATGGACTCACTGACATATTGAATAAACATCGGCACATTCCAACGTTCTTTCAACAGAAACAACACTTCTGCGCAAGCGAAAAAACAAAGCGATATGAGCAGCACAAGCAGGCGGGTTTTAAGCTTTACCTGCTTTTTGCGCTGCCCAAACCAATCGAACAGCATAATAATCACATATATCGTTCCGATCCAGATCATCGCGTTTCCTCACTATATATGGGTTTCTTGAACCACCGAACGGTACACACCGCCGGTGCGGTTCAGCATGATTTTGACTTTAACCTCGATAGGCAGTTCTTCCGCGTAATAGTTTTTCCACTGCGGCCGCATGCTTCGCCATATTTTCGGGTATCTCCAATCGAGATATTGGCTCATTAGAAACGCATCGGAACGGGCTTTACGCGTTTTTTCGAGCACCTTATTCAACCGTTCTTCCACATCTTTTTGCAAAATGACTTCCAATTGTTGAACGACGGCCGGATCCTTCAAGTCGATTTCCGACATAGAGGTCTGCACGAAAGCTCTCGCGCTGCTGGTAATTTGAAAAGAGACGTTCCCGTTTTTGACGTTAGGCTTGATGCTTGTTTTGATCCCTTCGATGAAACAGCTGATTTCTTTGCCGTCGCTTGGGGAAGCGATGGTGATGGTGGTCGTGCTGAGCTGTGAGCTGATCCAGAGTGCGCCTCTTAAATCTTTAACGGAAAGCACCGTTTTCGTCATTTTTCCGCCGCTGAAAATCGCTGCGCCTCCCGTACCCATCCAGCGGTCTTTTTTAGGATCCTCCACGGCGACCTCGGGCTGCTGCCCAAAAGTCAGCAAAGGAATAAGAATGTCTCCGCCCTGGTACAACGCGAGCTTATAGTCCTTGACCGTGGTATCTAAGGTGAAATGGTTGTTGATGTATTTTCGCAAAATATCGCCGATGACTCTTTCAAACACCAACTGAATTCGCGTGATCTCCGTTACTTTATTGGGCGTTACGAACAGATTGGCGCTCAGGCGAAAGGAGGGCTGGCGGAAAACGAACTCCACGACCCTGTCGAGTCCTTGTTCCGCAAGTCTCCTGCCGACGATGATGGAGCGCGTTTGGCCGAAGGAAATATTTCGCGAAAGATCGACCTGAATCAACCGCAACGCCTGGCTGATATTGTTTGCCCGTTTGGTGACAAAAGTGTACGGACTGCCTGTGGGTTGTCCCGATCCGCCGGCTTGCGCCGGGATCATGCGGTTGGGCAGCGGAAACCCGATGGACAGCTCGATCTCTCCGTCTTCGGTCAAATCGATGAGAACGGCATTCGCAAACGCGCGATTGTTCAGCTCTTGTGAAGACCAGCAACCGCCAACGCCTGTCAAAAGCAGGACCGCCAGCGCGGCGGTATATATCGCTCTGCGCATTTTTGTTCACTCCAGTTCACTTTTTTCCGTCTCCCAGCCGCGGGAATTGTTTTTTTGCCGAATTTCTAGATCCGCGATTTGAACGGGCCGTTTGTACATTTTCCACCAGGGCACTCTGAGGAGCGTATCGGCCAGATCTTCGGTAACCAGCGGTGCGATGGACGACATGTACGGAATGCCGAAGGATCGCAGGTTCACCAAATGAATGTAGATCAGGATCATCCCGCAAGCGATGCCGTAAAGCCCGAACAACGAGGCCAGGATCATGATGGGGAACCTAAGCAGCCGGAAAGAGAGCCCCAGGTCAAAGTGCGGAATGATAAAAGAAGCGATCCCGGTAAGAGAGACGATAATGACCATGGCCGCGGAGGCGATGCCTGCTTGTACGGCGGCGGTGCCGATGATCAGCGCCCCGATAATGGATACGGCTTGCCCGATCGATTTCGGGATTCGGATCGAAGCTTCGCGCAACGCTTCAAAGGCCAGTTCCATCGCAAATGCTTCGAGCAGCGCCGGGAAGGGGACGATCTCCCGGGAGGAGGCGACGGCAATCAGCAGCTGGGCCGGGATCATCTCCGGGTGGAACGTCGTAATGGCAATATACAGCGACGGAAGCAGCAAAGATACCAGTACGAAAAAATAACGGATCCAGCGAATCCAGGTCGCCGCCACATACCGTTGGTAATAGTCTTCGGCCGATTGCAGCAGCATCGGGAACGTGACCGGGGCCATCAGCACCATGGGCGACCCGTTGACGAGAATCGCGATCCTGCCTTCGAGCAACGCGGCGCTGACGACATCGGGCCTCTCCGTGTATTGCAATTGCGGGAAGGGAGAGTAGGGGTTGTCTTCTATACATTCCTCCACATAGGAAGAACTGAGCACACCGTCCATTTTGAGATACGACAGGCGCCGCTGCACTTCTTTGATCAGTTCGGGTTTGCATAAGCCCTCAACGTAAGCAAGCACGATATCGGTTTGCGTGTACCGCCCCGTAGTGACAGCCTGCGTTTTGAAATTTTTGTGTTTGATCCGTCTGCGCAGCAAGGTCAGATTTTTCTCCAGATCCTCGATAAATGCTTCCCGCGGCCCGCGGATGACCGATTCATTGGGCGTTTCCTCAATGGAACGGGTGGGGTATGAGGAGATGGAAAAGGTCAGCATCCGCGCATCTCCATCGATCAAAAGCAGAGCCCCGGCGTCCAGGACGGCATTTATGCCTTGGTTCAGATCACGGATAACACTGGTTTGGGAAACGGTGAGGCCTTCGTCCTCGAACAGGAATTGATAGATGTTCCTGTCCTGCAATTGCGCGGATTCCCGCTGCAGGCTTCTGACAATGTAGTGCTGGGCCGTTTCCTGGGCAATCATGCCGCGGACGTAGATGAGCGCGCAGCGTTGGCCGGTACTGATCACGAACTCACGGTAGATAATATCCGAGCTGTTTTTCAGCTCTTCCTTAAGCCAGGCGAGCCGGATCGCCAGACTGCCGGTTAAAGCCATCCCGTTCGTTGCCGGCCCGCCTTGATCTCTTGCCGGATTTCCGGCGGCTTTTCCGTTCCCGGCGTGAATTGTGCGCAGGAATTTTCTCCAAAACGGCATGGATGTTTCCTCCTTCCTAAAGCCGGATTTTGCCTATTAAGATTTGCTTGAGAAAGGAAAAATATTCTGACCATGCGAGTCCCGCGGCGCTTTTTGAGGGATTAATTTCGGAGCAACATGGCAATAAAGGGTAACAAACATATTTTCAGTCAACTAGAGATGTGAGGATGATAGCCGGCATGCCTAGATTTATGTTCAGAAAGCCCATCAAGAAATTAAGTCCGTACAAGAAAAATGAATCCCCTCCGGAAGGCGATGCCTGGTCTTCTCTTTCCCGCAAAGCTGCGGAGACGGTCGATCATATTACCAAGAGGCTAAACTCCCCGGGCGATTTGGTCAGCCGATTTTTCGCCATGGGGGATGAAGGGAAGCAGTGCGCGATTCTGTGCATCGCGGGACTGTCGGATGCGGCGATGATCAACGAACAGATTGTGCCAGGGCTGCAGCGGGCCATTACGGCCGCCAGGCGGAAGAAGGAGACCTCCGCCGATCGATTGTTCGGGCTCTTGGAAAATGAATTTTTATCGGTTCTTAAATATACGAAAACCGCTTCTCTGCACGAAATAATGGCTGCGGTATTATCCGGGGACACCGCGCTCCTCATTGACGGCTCGGACCAGGCGCTGCTCATCGGCAGCAGGAAATGGACCGGGAGGAGCGTCGAAGAGCCCCAGACGGAAGCGCTGGTGCGCGGCCCGCGCGAAGGGTTTAACGAAAGCCTTGAAACCAATATCATTTTGATCCGCAAAAACATTCGCGATCCGCATCTGCGCTTTGATTCGTACCGGATCGGCGAGCGCGCGCAAAAGGAAATGATGCTTGTTTATATCGACGGAATCGTTCATCCGGAAATTCTGCAAGAAGCGAAGCGAAGGGTCTCCACGATCCGGATTGACGATGTTCCGGAAAGCGGTACGATCGAACAATGGATCGAGGACAGCTTCCTGTCGCCTTTCCCGCAAATCCTGCATACGGAGAGGCCCGACAAGGTCGCCGCCGCCATTTTGCAGGGAAAAGTGATCATTTTGCTCGACGGTACGCCGTTTGCCCTGATTTTGCCGACTACTTTCGTTTCCTTGATTCAATCGCCGGAGGACTACTATGAACGTTGGCAGATCGGCACGCTGATCCGCACTTTGCGGTATGTGGCCGTCGGGATTTCGTTAATTTTACCGTCCTTATACATTGCGCTGGTGTCGTTCCATCAGGGCATGATTCCGTCCAAGCTGGCTTTCTCGATCGCCGCCGCCCGGGAAGGCGTTCCGTTTCCGGCCGTCGTCGAGGCTTTTCTTATGGAATTGACGCTGGAGCTGCTGCGTGAAGCCGGGGTTCGCCTGCCCAAACCGATCGGGCAAACGATCGGCATTGTCGGCGGCTTGGTTATCGGAGACGCAGCTGTTCAGGCGGGTATTGTCAGCCCGATTATGGTCATCGTGGTCGCGGTCACGGCGGTTTCTTCCTTCGCCATTCCGTCTTACAGCGCAGGGATCGCCTTTCGGATGCTGCGGTTCGTCACCATGATCGCCGCGGCGCTGTTCGGACTCTACGGGATCGTCTTATCGCTGATTATGCTCAGCATCCATTTGTCCCGGCTGCAAAGCTTCGGCATTCCTTACCTGACCCCGATCGCGCCAAGCTTTACGCAGGATTGGCAGGATCTCATCGTCCGTTCGCCGCTGATGATGTTGTCGAAACGGCCCCAATTTATGCAAACCTTGGACGAGGAGCGGATAAGCAAAGAAGGGACCGGCAAATGAAGCATTTCGAATACGGGGATCGCGAAGTGGGAACCCTCGAAGTCTTTGCTTCGGTTGCCAATATGGTCATCGGCTTCGGCGTGTTGATGCTGCCGCGGTCGATCGTGGAAATTACGAAGTCCGTCGACGGGTGGATCTCGATCGTGATCGGCGGCGCCTGCGCGCTAACGTTCACCTGGATTTTGAGCAAGCTGATTTCGCGTTTTCCGAAACAAAACGTTTATAGCATCGCCGCCGTGCTCCTGGGCAGGCCTGCCGCCGTTTTCGTCACTTTGCTGTTTGCGCTCTACATGCTGTTGTTTACCGGCTATGAGACCCGCGGAGTCGCCACCATCTCGCGCATTTATTTGTTTGACCGGACTCCGATCGAGGTCATCAGTCTCGTATTCCTGCTCGTGCTCGTTTATGGCGTGGCCGGGCCGAGCGCGGCCTTGCTCCGGCTCAACCTGATCTTTTTGCCGATCGTCGTGCTGCTTCTCACGGCGCTCATTCTGATGAATATCGGCTTCTTCGAATTCCGGAATCTTAAGCCTTTTTTTGCCGCGGATTGGCGCGATGTCCTTTACGCTTCCAAAGAGTCGGTGTTTTCGTTTATGGGCTTCGACATCCTGTTGTTTTACAACGCGTTTATCAATCGTCCGCTAAAAATCGCCAAAGCCGCGTCGCTTGGCCTGCTGCTGCCTTTTTTCCTGTATCTGCTCGTCTTCGTGTTCACGATCGGCGTGTTTGGCGTGGACGTGACGGGCAGCGTGCTTTACCCTACCGCGGAATTGGCCAAGGAGGTCCAAGTTCCCGGCGGTTTTTTCGAGCGCTTCGAATCGATTTTCTTTTCGGTGTGGGTGATGACTTTGTTCAGTACGGCGGCTATGGCGTTTGACGTTTCGCTGCTGGCGCTGGAGTCCGTTTTCAAAAAAGCGAATCGTTTTACGCTGATATTGTGGCTAACCCCGGTCATTTACCTGGCCGGGATGCAGCCGCAAAATTTGCTGGAAATCAGGATTTTCGGCGAGTGGATCAGCTATGCGGGGATCGGATTCGGCATGGTTGTGCCGACGCTGCTGCTGCTGCTTTCCCTGCTGCGGAGGAGGAAGAAAAGTGCGTAGATGGGGCTCGTTAACGGGTCTTTTGCTCTGCTTGGCTCTCTTTGCAACCGGATGTTGGGACAGGGTAGAGATCGAGGAGCGGGGGTTCGTCGTCGGGGCGGGGATCGACGTTGCCGGCGAGGACGACGCCGACAAGTACATCCTGACGTTTCAATTCGTTATTCCCGGCGGTCTTCAGGGGAATGGGGGCGGGGAGAAAGACGGCGGAAAAAGCGGGAACGAAGCCTACTTTAACCTGTCATCCTCGGGCAATACGATGTTCAGAGCGGCCCGGGACATGTCGTACCGGACAAGCCGCAGCCCTTACCTGCAGCACATCCGCATGATCATTATTTCCGACAGGATGGCCAGGGAGGCGGAATTTTCCAAAGCGCTCGATCTGTTTCTGCGCGACCATGAAATGAGAAGGGCTACCAAAATTATGGTGGCCGAAGGCGACGCTCGCGCTATGATGAACATTAAGCCGAAAAACGAAAGGCTCCCGATCGCGTATTTCGAATCGGTGGCGCAAAACCCTACGAAAAGCTCGAGAATCTATCCGCCGACCAGCATTGGAGAAATGCAGGCGTTCATCATCGCCAAACAAAGCTTTGCGCTGCCGCGCATGCAAAAAAACGGGGACAAGGTGTCGGTTTCCGGCGCCGCCGTGTTTAACGGGGAAACCTTAAGCCTCCAAGGCTATTTAAATGACGACGAAACGTCCGGGCTGAACGTGTTGAGAGGAACCGCGCAGGACGGGGTGCTGGAGTTTAAGCTTGACAATGATTACGTGGCTTATGAAATCAAGGGCTCCCGGCGCCGAATTTATGCGGACGTCTCCAACCCGGAGCATATTCGCTTCAGAATTCAGGTCAATATGGAAGGGAATGTCGGGGAGACGCAGGAACGGCTTGATTTAATGAACCCGGCCCAGCTTGCCGGGATCGAAGGGAAAGCGGCTGAGCGGTTGACCGCCATGATGAAGGGAACGCTGGAAAAAGTTCAGCTCGAATATAAGTCTGATGTCATCGGTCTTGGGACCTATTTAAAGCAGGAGTATCCCGCGGCGTGGAAAAAGATCCAAAACGATTGGGACCGGGGGGAAAATTACTTTTCACAGGCCGATATCGAGCTGGAAGCACGGGTCAAAGTGCGGATTTTCGGTTCGACGATCGAGACGAAATAGAGAAGGGGAAATGAACATGCAACATTTTGTGCTGGACCGTTTGCCGTCTGTCCATGTATGGGTCTGCGCAGCTCTCTCGGCCGCGATTCCCTGGGGAGTTTATGTCGTCAACCGGGCGTTTCACCGCTACGGGGATCCCCCCTGGAAAAAGGAACGGCCGTAGCGGTATCGTCTTATAAATCCCTCCTAAAGCACTATTTATGAAACGTTATTCACGAACGATATTAAAGTTAATTGAGTTTAAATACTCGGCGTTTCATGAGCGGGGAAAGGAGGGGAAAAATTGAGAATCCACGTTATGGAGCTTCTGGAAGGAGACCGGCTCAGAACGGATGTGTTTAACCGGGCCGGACTGCATGTTCTTCCCAAAGGAACGAGCATTCGCACCGAGGAAATCGCGCTTCTGATCCGCCAAAGCATCGACTATGTCGATATCGAGCTGCGAGACAACGAAGCGTCCGAGTCCGAGCGGATCAGGGACAATTTCGATTTTACGCTGAAAGGCTTCCAATCGATATTTCTGGAGGCGCTGACGACGGGCAAGTTCAACCAATCGCTTGTCGATCAGCACTTGGAGCCGATGCTCGAGGTGCTTGACCGCAATAAAGATGTCGTTTCGCTGCTTATCGCTTTTGCCGAAGACGATGTCAATATCTATAACCACTCTTTGCAGGTGGGGCTATTATCCTATTACATAGCAACCTGGCTCGGTTATTCCGCCGAAGAATGCCACGAGATCAGCAAAGCGGGGTATTTGCACGATATCGGCAAAAGCCGGATCAGGCAGTCGCTCCGCAACCGCGAGCACGAACTGGAGGGTGAAGAGCTGGAGGAATTGCAGCGCCACACGTCCTACGGCTATGAAATTATCCTGAATTCGACGGGCGAAGAGAAGACGGCTTTGGTGGCGCTTCAGCATCATGAGCGGGAAGACGGCTCGGGTTATCCGCAAGGCCTTGGCAAAGCGGAAATTCATCCGTACGCGGAAATCGTCGCCGTGGCCGACGTGTTCGTCGGGATGACGGAGCCCAACGGAAGCCATTCGCGGCAAGATCTTCTGACCGTGCTGCGCAAAACTTACGAGCTTGGTTTCGGCAAGCTGAACGAAAAAGCGGTGCAGGCGTTGACCCGCCATCTGCTTCCTAATTTCATCGGCAAGAAAGCCCGGCTGAGCAACGGGGAAACGGTCACGATCGTATGGAACAATCCGGCGGATATTTTCAAGCCGCTGGTCCGGATCGATGAGGAGCGTTTCCGCGATTTATCGAAAGAACGGAAGATCGAGCTGGAGCAGGTCTTTATTTAACAAAACATAATTGCAAAGGCCGCCCTGGTATGCCAGCGGGGGCCTTTTTTCACGGTTGTCCCCCTTATTCCCACAGCCCCAAAGCTTCGTAAACCTTCCTGGAAACAACGCCGTTTTGTATCAAGCGATGATCCCGCTGGAACCGTTTCAAGGCCGCCGTTGTGTCGGCGCGGAACCGGCCGTTGCATACCCCTTGGAAATAGCCGGCGCTTTTCAAGCGGGATTGAATCAACTGCACGTCTCCCCCTACGTCGCCTTCCGCCAAATCCCGCGGATTTTCCGAGACATCTCCGAGAAGATGGCCGTATATGGTAACCTTGGTCCCGACCGGGACTAGATCGTAAAGCTCGATCACGTCTCTATTGCGCATCCGGATACAGCCGTGGCTGAGGTGGCGGCCGATGGAGTCGGGGCGGTTCGTGCCATGGATTCCATAGTATCCCCAAGGAACGTTAAGCCCGAGCCACCTCGGGCCGAATGCCGGACCCCAATTCTTGCCTTTATACGTCACCAGGTATTCGCCGACAGGCGTCGGGGTAGACGGATTGCCCACAGCAACGGGGTAAGTTTTATATTTGTGGCCTTGGATTTTGACGATTAACCGATGCTCCCGGGGATATATCTCGAGCGAATAGATCCCCTCCTCCTTGATGATGGGAAGCGCGGGATCGGCCCCGGCGGGCCCGGCATGGCAAGCTCCCGTAAATCCAAGCAGCCACGTTAAAATTGCCGCCCGGATGAACAATGTTTTATTTTTCATCGTTTTTATTCACCATTCATTTTGATAAAAAAACCGTTAGTAGTGTTAGCGGGGATCGCCGGGATTATGCGCGTCTTCCGAAGCAAAGGGAAGGATAACCGCCGGCTGTCCGGCAGGCCATCCGCTCTCTATTTTGCCGAACCAAGAAAATTGTGATATTTTAGTTTATGGGGAAATAATATTTTTTTACCTGACTATATCTAGGATTAATCCAGGTTTTTAGACAGTTTATTAAGTTTATTTTGATTATTTTGTTAATTAGTAAACAAAAAAAGAAAGGGGTATGACTATGATTTCTTCAAAAACGATCCGGGAGCGCAGAACGATCCGGAATTTCAATGTCTCTCCGGTATCCCGGGAACTTGTGGAGTCCCTATTAAACCAGGCAGCGGGTTTGTATGAAACACATGGCACTCCGCGGTGGCGCTGCATTTACATCGGAACGCCGGAGTCGCGCCGGCATTTGGCGGAGACCATGCTGGCCAAGGCGAAAGAGAGCAGGTTCGGCAAGCTGATTCCTTCCAAAATGCTGGATATTCTGAGCAGGAGGGTGGCGGATATCCCGGGGCACCTGATCGTAATGGCGGAATCCGGAGCCAATGAGCGGGAAAGCGACGAAAATTTCGCGGCCGCCTGCGGCGTCATGCAAAACTTTCAATTGCTGGGCTGGGAGCGCGGTTTGGGCATGTTATGGGATACGGACCCGCTATTTCAAAGCGAACTGTTTTTTAAGGAAATAGGGTTGCGGGAAGGGGAAAGATTCGCAGGCATTTTACATATGGGTTATTTCGATAAGGCTCCAAGGGCCCGGAAAAGAACGCCGGCGGAGCAGAAGTGGACCGCCCTCCTTGGCGGCGCGCCTCATGAGAGGGGGCTGCAACCCCCGATTTCCGAACAAAACGTTCTGGAATTGCTGAACGATGCCGTTTGGGCGCCGAATGACCGGTTAAGAGAGCCTTGGCGGTTTATTTTTGCGACCGGCGGTATGAATGAGGCCCATGCACAAACGGTTGTTCCGCGCACAATGCCGGCCCGCCTGCTCGTCGTGGTGAAAGAAGAGCCGGACCCGCACAAACGGGAAGAGGATTTTGCCGCGGCGTGCTGTCTGGTGCAGAACTTTCAACTGCTGGCCAAAGCGAAAAATTGGGGCGTACGCCGAACCAGGCCCGAGTGGATCTACGACCCGGAGCGGCGCCGGGGCTTTGGCGTAAAACCGCTGGAGCGGATTGCGGCGGTGCTGGAGCTGGGGATAACTGGAGGGATACCGCAAGCTCCAGCTGCCGCCGATCCTGTAGAGATTCGGTTTGAATTGCCGGGATAAAGCTGAAGCCGAAGGCTAACGGACCTGAACGACCTTATTTGCCTGAAAAGACACCATTTTTATTTCTAACGGACAGGAGAACAGTTATTTGCCCGAAAATGGCCGGATACGTGCACCTAATGGCGAATAAGGTCTGTGGTGTCCGTTACATTTCAAAAAATGCAGATTCCGGCGAAATAATGGCGCTGTGGTCCGTTAGGCTTGGCTTTATGGTAGCACTTAACCCCGTTGTATTCGTTTTCCGAGCAAAACAAGCAGCCAGATGACCCCAGCGCCAAGTATCATGTGGCCCAGTCCGGCGATATAGGGCAGGGCTGATGTGAGTGGTTGAGGTGGCTGTCTATAGCGTTCGTGTCTTGGTGTCTCTGCATGCTCCCTTGCACGCTTATCCCTTTCGTTCAGGAGGGGGAGGGGGGCTAATGTACGGGATAAAGAAAAAAGAGATAAGGAAAAAGTGGTGAGAGAGGCGTGGGAATCGCTGAAGAGTACGTATGTAGCCTTGGGACTGAAGCATCTGCGGGCGTACCTAAACGAGTATACCGGGTACCTGCCCGGAGCGGAAGAAACGATGCGGCAGAAGTTGCTGCGCATGTGTGGCGATTCCGGTGATCTCTTACCGCCGACTGATCGCGCGCCAACCGAACCAGCCCCTTGCGGCTGCAGCTTGATAGAAATGCTTGAACGTGCTGCAAACGGATTCAGGCAAGCGGCAAGATCACGATCTTTTCATTTTTCCCGGTGTCTTGCCCCGTCCCTCCCGTCAGGACAGCTTCACTTCTTCTAAATCTGCCCCTTACTCATAAATCCGTCTAAAAATCTCGAACATGTCTGCTTCCCCCAAATATATCTCCTTCTCCTGAATTTATCTTCTTCTCTGCTTCATGATCAAACGGGATAATCGTGCAAAGCGTCTGGACAGCGGATGTTGATCCGCCGACCAACCCATCGGCCCTCCCTGTCCTTACGCTTTCAACGCTCTTCCGGCATTTCTTGCCACGATTTATGGCATCTTTAAATTAATCATGTCATCAGATGAATTTAAAAATTAAAATAAATCTACCATAATTTACGATAATTGTATAGACTGTTATTTAGCAAGCATTTCGGAGAACAAGTCAGTTTTGGAGAGGGAAATAAATATGGATTTAGGTCGAAAAAATTACAATATTATGATTGAAGAACTACAGCGGATTATTGAAAATGGGCTTGTGAAGCCCGGCGAAAAGCTGGACACGATCGAAAACTTGGCAAAGCGTTATCACGTCGGCCGCTCCACCGTCCGCGAAGCGATCAGCCATCTGAAAGCCCGTGGGCTGATCGAAACGAGGCAAGGCGGGGGGACTTATGTCAGAGCCCAGGCGCTCGAGACGATGGAAGCCCGGCAAACCGCGAATCGTCAGGAACTGATCCAGTTGCTGCAGGTACGGAAAATCCTCGAAATCGGGTGCATTGAGCTGGCTGCCGAGCACCGGCGTGAAGCGGACCTAAGCGAGCTTGCCCGGATTGTGAGCCAAATGGAAGAAGCGATCGGCAATGAGGAAATCAGCCGGGTGCATGACGCCAATTTCCATTTCGCGATCGCCAAAGCAACGCAAAATCCGCTGCTGCAGCAAATGATGGAGAGCATTTCGGTGATGATGATGCGAGCGATCCGGGACAGCAGGAGCTTGTGGTTGTTCAGCGAAAAAGAGTCGGCGCACCGCCTGTTCCAGGAGCATTATCAAATGCTCCTGACGATTCGGGACCAGGACCGGCGCGGGGCGGCCGACATTATGAGCACCCATCTGGACAGGGTTGGAGGCGCGCTGATCGGGGCTTCGGCCGCGCCTGAAGCGAAAGAAGCCGACTGAACGCAGCCGATCAGCTAACCGTTCGCTGCTGCGGCCTCCAGTTGCAGCACCGCATAAGTGACTTCGGCACCGTTGACGAGCAGGGCGATCCGGTGCGCGCCGGGATAGTGGCGGCGGGTCGTAAGATCCGCCCAGCTGTGGCGCCGGGCTCCGCTGACGGCGCCGCCGCCGGGGACGGTTTTGTCCGCCAGCAGGAACAGCTTGCGTGATGTTTTGCCCCCGGCTTTGACGAAGTCGATGCCGTATTCGACGCGTACCTTCACCGGCTCGCCTTCGCGCACGGTCAACTCGTAGCGGAGCTCGCAGCTGTCGCCGATGCGGAGCGCGGCCGGTTCCACCGTGAGCGACGCCGACGAGACCACCGGCTTGGCGGCCGACGGCGCGGCGTAACCAAACAGCTCCAGCGCTGCGGGGCCGCCTTTGCGGATCAGCGTGCGGCAGCCATGGCGCACGATCCAGTCGGTGTAGGGGTGCGCCGCGCCTTTCCAGCGCCGGGCAAGTTCGAGCACGAGCTCCGGGTGGTCCTTGGCGATGTCGTTCAGGTTGTTGGCCACGCTTTTGCGCACGTACAGGCTGGGGTCCGCCTTAAGCGTCTCCAGGATCGGGAGGATCGGGATCGCGCTTGAACATCGGCAGCGCTTGGCCCCAGGGCAGGCGGGGCCGGCAGCCTTCGCTGGCGAGGCGGCGCACATGCTCATCCTCATGCTGAGACCACGCCGCCATCTGCCCCATCATCCGCTCTGGATTGCGCAGCAGGAATGAGCGGACGGCAAATTCGGCCGACGATTTCGGCGTGAACCGCTCCAGCGCCCGCATGGCCAAAGGCCAATCCTCTTCCGCGCTGCCGTATACCTCCACGAAATCCGGGAAAAACAGGTAGGGGAAGCCGACGCACGATTCGTCGATGGCAAACAGCACGGACACGGCTTCCTCAAAACGGGCCGGCAGCTGGTTGCCCAGGGTCAGCGAAATCCTCCGCATTCTGGCTTTCAGTTCCAGAGCATCCCACGTCTCATCCATCGTATTGGCCACGAATTTCTCCGGATCGAACGGAGCGTACGCCGCGTGAACTTTTTCGCCAAATTCCCGCAAAAACGCTTCATTATAAATTGATTTTAATGTATCAGCCATGAGTTAATCTCCGTTCTTCCTTGAATACTGGAAAAATATTTCTGTCTGGATTAATATTAATGTATCAGTATAGCCTTGTCTACAACGTGCAGCAAGGCCGGAGAGGCCTGAATCGCGTCTGCACAAATACGGAGGACGTTACATGAAATTGCTGCATTTCAGGAACGGCGGCGGGTTATGCATCGGCTGGAAAACGGAAGATGCCGTCTATAATTTAAGCGGTTTTGCCGCTAAAGAAGGCTTGCCATTCCCCGATTCGCTGGATTTGCTTATCCGTTCCGGAAGCGAAGGGACAGAGCAATTAGCCGCAGTTCTGAGAGCGGTGAACGGGAAGGACAAACAAAGCGATTTTAGCGTCGACGAGGATGAAATTGAGTTTGCGCCCGTCGTGCTGAATCCGGAGAAAATATTGTGCGTGGGCCTGAACTATCTGTCCCATGTCAAAGAGTCCAACATGGCGGTTCCGGATTCGCCCGTGCTGTTCAGTAAATTCAACAACGCCTTGGCCGGTCACAAGCAGGACATCGTCCTGCCGGCAACGGCGCAGCAAGTGGACTATGAAGCCGAGCTTGTCATCATTATAGGTAAAGAGGTGCGCAATGTCTCCAAAGCGGATGCGTTATCCTATGTTTACGGGTACACCGCCGGAAACGATATTTCCGCCCGCGACCTGCAAATGAAAACGAGCCAATGGCTGCTGGGCAAAACGCTGGATTCCTTCGCGCCCGTCGGACCGTATCTTGTCACCGGCGATGAATTGGACCCGGCGCATTTATCCATCGAATGCAGAGTGAACGGAGAGTTAAGGCAGTCCGGCAATACGGAAAATATGATATTCGGCTGCGCTGAGTTAATCAGCTACATATCCCGGTACATCACGTTAATGCCGGGCGATTGTATTTTTACCGGAACGCCCGAAGGCGTCATCCTCGGCGATCCGCCGGACCGCCAGACCTGGCTGAAGTCCGGAGATGAGCTGGAAGTGACGATTGAAGGCATCGGACGGTTAAAAAACAAACTAGTTTAAACTTAAGGAGTGTTCAAAATGGCTAACGCCGCAGATCTGCGCAAACCTGGTTTTGAAGTATCCTCTCAATTTATCAATCGTTGGTCGCCGCGGTCTTTTTTGGAAAAAGAAATCCCCGAGGATGTCCTGTTTAGCCTGTTTGAGGCGGCGCGTTGGGCTCCCTCGGCATCGAACGTGCAGCCATGGCGGTTTGTTATCGCCCGCACGCCGGAGGACCGCGAGAAATTCCATTCTTTTATTTTGCCTGGAAACCTCGTATGGTGCACAAAAGCCCCTGTCCTGGCCGTCATCCTGTCCCAAACGGCGACCGAGCGCGGAGCCAACGGGTGGCATGCTTTTGATGCGGGCGCCGCTTGGGGGTATCTTGCTTTAGAAGCCCATAACAAAGGTTTGATCACCCATGCGATGGGCGGTTTTGATCAAGAGAAAGCCCGCGAAGTGCTGAATGTGCCTGACGATTATGCGATTCAAGCCGTGATCGCCATCGGCTATCAAGGCGAAAAAGAAGTGCTTCCGGACAACCTGCAAGAGCGCGAACAGCCGAACGACCGCCGTCCGTTGAAGGAGTCCCTGTTTGAAGGTTCCTTCGGGAAGGATGCGCTTTAATTCTGGCAAATTAAACGATATAGAAAACACACCTTATTGGGGGTGTGTTTTTCTATTAGGCCCTGTTAAAAACGTTTTGAAGGTGTGACTACTAAATAACTCAACTTTCGCAGCAAAAAATCGGCAGACAAGCCTTGATGTAGCTGGGTAAAGCAGCAACCCATTGCTGGAGTTGACGCTGAATCAAAGACGGGCAGTTGAGGAAGCGTCAACGATATAGAGGCGTCACGATCCACCAAGGCCAGCGCATCTACCTTTTGCACCGTAGCCGTTTCGAGCAGTGTCACAAGTCGACGCCAGGTGAGGGGCTGTTTAAAGGGGCTGCTTAAAGGGGCTGTTTAAAGGGACTGTCTAAAGGGTTCGTGTCGTGGTGTCCCTGCCTGTTGCCTGCCTTAGCACGATTATCCCCATCATTCAGGAGCGGGGAGCAGAGAGTGGGGCTAGAGCAAGTCAAGGGTTCCAAAAAAAGAGAAGAAAAAACACAAAAAAGATGAGGAAAAAATGAGGCGGTTCAGGTGAGATTTTCGGCTTGATAAGGGAACGCACGTTTGGTATAATGAAATAAATGGAACTTATGTTCGTATATTCTTGATTCGGGGGCGAGTAAACATGGAGGTCAATACGGGAACGGAACTTCAGCCATTCAGCAGCCGTTTTAACAGCGAGCAGGACTGCATGGAGGCGCTGATCGCGATGAAGTGGCCAAGCGGCTTTGTCTGCCTGCGCTGCGCTCACACCCGGTGCAGTCGCCTGACTTCCCGGCACATCCCCTTATTCGAGTGCGGAAAGTGCAAGCATCAAACATCGCCTTTGGTCGGCACGATTTTTGAAGGAACGCATCTCCCCCTGCTCAAGTGGTTCAAGGCCCTGGATTTATTCCTGCTTGAGGGCGGCATCTCGGCGCTGCGGCTGCGCCAGGTGATCCGGGTCGCCTACAAGACCGCCTGGTCAATGTTGCACCGAATACGCCATGCCGTGGGGGAGTTCCATGCCCGGGAGCTGCTCTCTGGAGACGTGAAGGTGAACAGCGATCAGTATGGGCGTAACCCGTCCCGATGTCAGCTTTCGCATCCGTACGCCTCGGCGGTCGTAGCCGGCTGCACGGTCACGGAGTCGGGCGAGCCGGAGCACGTCAAAATCCGCCTGGTGCCATATAAGCGGGGAAGCGAAGAAAGGGCAAACCGTCACGATCTAACCGCGTTTATTGGCGGGCATGTGGATGTCCATACATCGGTGGTGCAGTCGTTCCCTCAGGCCTTTCGGCTGTATACGCCCTTGCGGAAAGTGGTGAGAGAGGCGTGGGAATCGCTGAAAAGTACGTATGGAGCCTTGGGACTGAAGCATCTGCAGGCGTACCTGAACGAATACACCGGGCGCCGCCGGCTGCGCCTGTCCAGAGGACTGCCTGGAGCGGAAGAAACGATGCGGCAGAAGTTGCTGCAGATTTGTGTGGCGATACCGGCGATCCCTTACCGCCGGCTGATCGCACGCCAACCAAACCAGCCCCTTACGGCTGCGGCCTGATCGTGGCGCTTGAAAAGATGAGGGGAGTTTGATGCGGATCAACTTAATGGGTACGGGTTAGTATGAACTGTGTCGGCGTTGCTGCAGACGGGAGGGTTTAGGCTACAGCAAAATCACGGTCTTTTCGTTTCCTTCGCGTCTTGTCCTTGATCTTCTGTCTTGATCTCTTGCCCGGTCTGTTTCACCTCCCCTAAACCTGGTCCCTTCTCCTAAGCCCGTCTAAATTATCTCAAACCTATCTGCTTCTACACCAAATATTTTCTTCTCCCGAGCTTGCCTGTTTCTCTGCTACCTGATCAAACGGGATAATCGTGCAAAGCGCCCGGACAGTAAGTGTTGATCTGGCAGTTGATTTAGGTCGGGCTGATGGTCTATAACAATGAAACACCACTTCTGTCTGATCGTAGAAGTATGTTTCAACTAAATTCAAAATCGGTCAGATTTAGAGTCGCAAAAATAACACCTAACAAGATAGGGCAGTTTGTTGCTTTTTGGGAAAAAGATGGAGATCATAAAAACCAAGCCTTTTCATATGAAAAGGCTACTGATTTATCGGTTATCAATACTTTTACTAGTAATAATAATTTTGGACAATTCGTTTTTCCAAAAGAAGTTCTTGTAAAACAAAATATCCTTAAAACAGCCACTACAAAAGGAAAAATGGCTATTAGAGTATACCCTGGATGGGAAAATCCCACTAGCAAACAAGCTATCGAAACACAAAAATGGCAGTTAGCATATTTTGGATCGTTACCTGTTTATCGGCGTCTAAGGGTGGTAGGATATATAGTTAAGACAGAAAACGAGAAAAAGGAGTGGCAAAAGTATGGCAGACGTCAAAACGAACGGCTTGCGATTGCTCAATAAATCCAAAACGCCATACAAAGTTTACGCGTACGACCCGGAAGATGGACAGATTCACGGGACCGCAGTCGCGGACAAAATCGGCAAGCCGCCGGAGAAGGTCTATAAAACGCTGGTCGCCCATCAAGGGACGGCGATTTTTGTGTTCATCATCCCGGTCGCCGCAGAGCTCGATTTAAAAAAGGCGGCCAAAGCCGCCGGGGTCAAAAAGGTGGAGATGCTGCCGCTAAAGGACCTGCAGCAGCGGACCGGTTACGTGCGCGGAGGCTGTTCGCCGGTAGGGATGAAGAAGCTGTATCCCACCTTCCTGGACAGCTCGGCCGAAAGCCTGGATACCATGCTGGTCAGCGCCGGCAAAATCGGGCTGCAGATGGAACTGGATCCGCATTCGCTGGCCGAGCAGGTGAACGGTAGGTTTGTTCCGCTGGTCCGGGAGGAGGAAGAGGTTAGCTGACATTTTCCTGCGCTTGTCCTTGTTAAAATGTCTTGACGCCGAAAGAAGCGGCCGATAAGGATAGACGTTCTTATCGCAATAAATACTACCGCCAACCGCAGGCTCAACCTGGAGATCGGCGCTCTACAGCCGGCTATTGGAACGACCAACCGCTCGGCCTACAAAATAGCGGCACTTTATGTACTTATTATTTGGGGACCTAGCATGTTCAGCTCATTAGCGGCATTTTATGTACTTATTTTCCTATGAATGGTCCGGAACAAGTCATTTTCTTGCGGTAGGGAAAAATAACGGGATAAATTACCTCTATTTCTCTCAAATGAACGGGCATTGCCGAATTAACGCCAATTTTTGCTCTTATTTTTTCAGTCCAAGTCCACCGCGTTGAAAAGCTGAATGGGTTAGAATGAGGATGCTGCCTTATTTCCATATGGGATGCAAGAGCACTTGACCATTTTTGGGCCGCCGCACAATGCAGGAGACGAGTTCGTGTGGTAAGTTTATTGCAAGTTATAGAATGGGTCCAACCCGCGAATGGAGGTTACGGAAATGAACGCAGGCGAAAATATTAGCCGCCGGGACCAAACCGGCTTGATCCGGGAGACAGCCATCGGACACGTTAGGCTGGGCGACGGTACGGAAATGGCCGCCCTCGGCCAGGGCACATGGCGCATCGGCGACAGTCCCCGGCGCAGGCAGGAGGAAATCGCCGCGCTCGATGAAGCTTTTCCGCCGCCGGACCGGAAGGTCCCGCTGGATATTATTTAATGAAAACCGCCGGACGGACGAAACCGCTCTGGCGGTTTTTTTTGAGATATAAAATTCAGATGCGGGTGAAGAGAGGACAATCCCAAGAAATGCAAATGTGCATGCGAATTGCTCCCATTGGGCCGTCCTTCTTCCCATGAAAACCGATAAACTATGCAGCCGGGACGCAGAACGCGGGAGGATGAACGCTAAGCGGGCGCGGATTGCAAATTGCAGATTACGAATTATTGTGCGGAAGTCCAAATTTTTGTTGGTCAAAACCGCAAAACTTTGGGTTGGGCACCAATGTGAAAAAGAGTACAAGGGAGTATAGTGAAGTCATGCGGAAGAGTAAGGAGGCTGTTCAGATGAATGATTTACATAGTGATGCTCCTTTGTACATTAAGGTTCATGAAAAAGATAATGTGGCGATCATTGTGAATGCGGGAGGTTTGCCCGAAGGCACCGTATTTCCTTGCGGCCTTAGGTTAACGGAGCGTGTCCCGCAGGGGCATAAGGTTGCCTTGGCGGATGTGGCCCAGGGAGAAGCCGTCGTTCGTTACGGTGAAATTATCGGCTACGCGGTGCGCCCTATCCCGCGAGGCAGTTGGGTGAGCGAGTCGTTCATCGAACTTCCGACGCCGCCGTTGCTCCGCGAGCTGCCGCTCGCCACCAAAGTGCCGCCGCCCCAGCCGCCGCTTGAAGGCTTTACGTTCGAGGGATACCTCAATCCGGACGGCAGCGTCGGCACCAAAAATATCCTCGGGATCACGACGAGCGTACAGTGCGTGTCGGGGGTGCTCGATTATGCGGTAAAGCGGATTAAGGAAGAGCTGCTTCCCCAATATCCGCAGGTAGACGATGTGGTGGCGATCCATCATACGTATGGCTGCGGCGTGGCGATCCAGGCCCCTGATGCGGAAATCCCGATCCGCACCCTTCGGAACATCGCGGCTCATCCGAATTTCGGCGGCGAGCTGATGGTTGTCGGCTTAGGCTGTGAGAAGCTGCAGCCGGATCGTCTCATAACGGATAAAGACAACGCTTCCAAAATAGTTTCGCTCCAGGATTATCAAGGCTTTATTCCTATGGTTCGAGCGATTATGGAGATGGCGGAAGCACGGCTGGAAAGATTAAACCGCCGCAAGCGCGTCACTTGTCCCGCTTCCGGTTTGACGGTCGGCCTGCAATGCGGCGGAAGCGACGCCTTCTCGGGCATCACGGCGAATCCGGCCGTCGGTTATGCCGCCGATCTGCTGGTGCGCGCCGGGGCGACGGTGCTGTTCTCCGAAGTCACCGAGGTTCGCGACGCCGTTCATCTGCTTACGCCGCGGGCTGTAAACGAGGAGGTCGGTCGGGCGCTGATCCGTGAGATGGAATGGTACGACGCCTACTTGCAGCGCGGTCAGGCCGACCGGAGCGCCAATCCGACGCCCGGAAACAAAAAAGGAGGCCTGGCGAACATTGTGGAAAAATCGCTGGGTTCGATCGTCAAATCCGGCAGCAGCCCGATCACGGCGGTTCTGGCCCCCGGTGAAAAGGCGGCGCAAAAAGGGCTGATTTTTGCCGCGACGCCGGCCAGCGATTTTGTGTGCGGGACGCTTCAACTAGCTTCCGGCATCAATGTGCAAGTGTTTACGACCGGCCGGGGTACTCCTTACGGGTTGGCGATGGCGCCTGTCATTAAAGTGGCGAGCCGCGACTCATTGGCCGAGCAATGGCCTGACCTAATCGATATCAATGCGGGGCGGATCGCCGGCGGCGAGGCCACGATCGAAGACGTCGGCTGGGAGATTTTCAGATTCATTTTGGACGTGGCCAGCGGGCGCAAGCAAACTTGGGCCGAGCACTGGGGGCTGCATAACGCGATAAGCCTGTTCAATCCTGCGCCCGTTACATGAACAGCCGTCTTTATTCACCTGAACAGGGCCGACTATCCGGGATAGGCGGCCTATTTTTTGCCGGCGAGGCATTGTGCCAAAGCCCAATTTTACCGGGAAAAAGCGAAAAAACTTTGTGAGTGCGGACCAATGTGAAAAACAGTACAAGAGTGTATAGTGAAGTCATGCGGATAAAGCAAGGCGGTCCGGGCAGCGCCGGGATTCCCGGCAAAGTAAGGCAAGCGCGGACCGAGCCATGCTGCCAATCCGAAGCTACATAGCGTCTGTCCCGTGTTTTTACGGCAAAAATGAAAGCGTCATCAGCTTAGGCTTTTATTTTCGCTGTGGGGATTTTGGTTGCAGGCAAAGAGAGACGGTAGGAGTGATGGAATGAAAATTTTGATTGCGCCCGACTCGTATAAAGGCAGTCTCAGCTCCAAGGCGGTAGCGGACTGTATGGAACAGGGCGTACTGGAAGTGCTGCCCGAAGCGGTGATCCGTAAAATTCCGATTGCCGATGGCGGCGAAGGTACGGTGGAAGCGATCCTCAGCGCCGTCGGCGGCGAATGCCGAAAACTGGAGGTGGTCGGCCCGCAGGGCGAGCCTGTGATCGCCGAGTACGGCATCTTCGACGAGGGGCGTGCCGCCGTCATTGAAATGGCGTCCGCATCGGGGCTGACGCTGGTTCCGGCGGAGCGGAGAAATCCGCTGACGGCCACGACCTACGGCACCGGACAGCTTATCAAGGCCGCGCTGGACGCAGGCTGCCGGCAGCTGATCGTCGGCATCGGGGGCAGCGCCACCAATGACGGCGGCGTCGGCATGGCCCAGGCGCTGGGCGTGCGCTTTCTGGACGCGGCGGGCGCGGAAATCGGCTTCGGCGGCGGCGAACTGCAGCGGATCGCCTCGATCGATACGGCGGGGCTTCATCCCGGCGTTGCCGGCTGCGAAATTACGATCGCCAGCGATGTGACCAATCCGCTTTGCGGGGAGCAGGGAGCCGCGTGCGTCTTTGGCCCGCAAAAAGGCGCCACGCCGGAGATGGTCGCCAGGCTGGACGCCGGCCTGCGGCATCTGGCCGGGATCATTCGCGAGCAGCTTGGCGTCGATATCGCCGGCGTCGCCGGAGCCGGGGCGGCGGGCGGTCTCGGCGCGGGACTGATCGCCTTCCTGGACGCGGGCATGGCCCGGGGAATCGACATTGTGATGGAAGCCGCGCGATTTGCGGAGGAGGTCCGCGATGCCGATCTCGTCCTGACGGGCGAAGGGCATACCGATGCCCAGACGGCGTTCGGCAAAACGCCCGCCGGCGTGGCCAAACTGGCCAAGCTGCACAACAAGCCGGTGATTTGCGTCTCGGGCGGAATTGACGCGGAAGTCCGCGGCATGTACGACAGTGGCATTGACGTGGTGGTAGGAGCCACCCAGGCTCCGATGACGCTTGCCCAGGCCATCGCCCAGGCGCCGGCCAATATCCGCCACGCCGTTTCCTCCGTTTTGCGCGCTATGCTCATTCCGCAGCATTACGGCTCCGGAATCCGGGGAGAGGCAGCGCGCGCTTCGGGGGAGCTCTAATCACTTGAAAGGAGAATCGAGATGTTGAATCAAACAGCCAAACAAGAAAATCCGGTACTGCATGGCACGCCCGTCATTACTGGAATGCGGGTGGTTCCGGTCGCCGGCCGGGACAGCATGCTGCTGAATTTAAGCGGCGCGCACGGCCCCTATTTTACCCGCAACATCGTCATCCTGGAAGACAGCTCCGGCCATACCGGGGCCGGCGAGGTGCCGGGCGGGGAGAACATCCGCCGGACGCTGGAGGATGCGCGCGCGTTGGTGATCGGGCAGTCCATCGGCACCTATAACCAGATCCTGGCCCGGATGCGGACGGCGTTTGCGGACCGGGACGCCGCCGGGCGCGGGCAGCAAACCTTTGACCTGCGCGTCGCCATTCACGCCGTTACCGCCGTGGAAGCCGCCCTGCTCGATCTGCTTGGCCAGTACCTGGGCGTTCCGGTCGCCTCGTTGCTCGGCGAAGGCCAGCAGCGCAAGCGGGTGAATGTGCTCGGGTATCTGTTTTATGTGGGAGACCGCACCAAAACGGATCTGCCCTACGCCTCCGAGCCGGACAGCGAGGTGGCCTGGTACCGTCTGCGCCATGAAGAAGCGATGACGCCGCAAGCGATTGTGGCGCTGGCCGAAGCCGCTTACGCCAAATACGGCTTTGCAGACTTTAAGCTCAAAGGCGGCGTGCTGCGCGGCGAGGAGGAAATCGAGGCTGTCACCGCGCTGGCGGAGCGGTTCCCGGATGCGCGCATTACGCTTGATCCGAACGGCGGCTGGCTGCTGAAGGACGCCGTGCGCCTGTGCCGCGACCTGCACGATGTGCTTGCCTACGCCGAGGACCCGTGCGGCGCGGAAGGGGAATATTCCGGCCGCGAGATTATGGCCGAATTCCGCAGACAAACCGGCCTGCCGACGGCCACGAACATGATCGCCACGGATTGGCGGCAGATGGCGCACACGATCTCGCTGCAGTCGGTGGACATCCCGCTGGCCGATCCGCATTTCTGGACGATGCAGGGCTCGGTGCGGGTGGCGCAAATGTGCCGCGAATGGGGGCTCACCTGGGGCTCGCATTCCAATAATCATTTCGATATTTCACTGGCGATGTTCACGCATGTGGCCGCGGCGGCTCCGGGTGAAATTACGGCGATCGACACGCATTGGATTTGGCAGGAGGGCGCCGAACGTCTTACCAAGGAACCGTTCCAAATCGCCGGCGGCATGATCGAGCTGCCGGAGAAGCCGGGGCTTGGCGTGGAGATCGATATGGAGCGGATCGAGCAGGCCCACAACTTGTACAACAGCATGGGCTTGAACGCGCGGGACGATTCCGCGGCGATGCAGTACCTTGTACCGGACTGGAAATTCGACAACAAGCGTCCTTGTCTTGTGCGATGATTGTAAAAAGAGCTGACTGATAGGAAAGTTGGCTGATAGGAAGGCTGACTATAAGAAGGACGGCTATTAAGAAGGCTGACTATGAAGCTTGGCTAGGAAGGCTGACTATAAAACGGGAGGAGAAACAAAGATGAAGACAATCGGATTTATCGGACTGGGAATCATGGGCAAGCCGATGAGCCTCAACCTGATCAAGGCGGGCTACAGCCTGGTGGTGATGGACCGCAACCGAGAGGCGGTGAAGGAGCTGCAAGCGGCCGGAGCGAAGGCTGCCGCTTCGCCCAAAGAAGTGGCCGGGCAGGCGGATGCCGTCATCACCATGCTGCCGAATTCGCCGCAGGTCAAAGAGGTCGTGCTTGGCGAAAACGGCGTCATCGAAGGGATCAAAGCCGGAGCCGTGGTCATCGACATGAGTTCTATCGCGCCGCTGGTCAGCCGCGAAGTGGCGGCGGCACTGGCGGAGCGGGGCATTCCTTTCCTGGACGCCCCGGTCAGCGGCGGCCAGCCAAAGGCGATCGACGGCACCTTGTCCGTCATGGTCGGCGGCGACAAAAAAGTGTTCGAGCAAAACTATGACTTGCTCAAGGCGATGGCCGGCTCGGTCGTCCATACGGGCAACGCCGGCTCCGGCAATATCACTAAACTGGCCAACCAGGTGATCGTTGCTCTCAATATTGCGGCCATGTCCGAAGCGTTTGTGCTGGCAAGCAAAGCCGGCGTGGAACCCGAGCTGGTATTTCAGGCGATCCGCGGCGGCCTGGCGGGAAGCACGGTGCTGGAGGCGAAAGCGCCGCTGGTGATGGACCGCAAGTTTGACCCGGGCTTCCGCATTGACCTGCATATCAAGGATTTAACGAACGCGCTGGAAACTTCCCATGAAATCGGGGTGCCGCTGCCGCTGACGGCCTCGGTGCTGGAAATGATGCACGCGCTCAAAGCCGACGGCCTCGGGACCGCCGATCACGGGGCGCTGATTCGCCATTATGAGAAGCTGGCCCATACCGAAGTCAAACGATGATTAGTGAGGTGAGCGATGACATGGATACGAGTTTTATCCGCGGAGTGATTCCCCCGATCGTCACGCCGGTCGACGACGAAGAACGGCTCGATGAACAGGGGCTGCGCCGCATTGTCGATCATGTGATCGAAGGCGGCGTACACGGTATTTTGGCGCTGGGCAGCAACGGCGAATTTTTCGGGTTGGACCCGGAGGATCAACAGCGGGTAGTTGCGGTTACAGTCCAGCAAAGCGCGGGGCGCGTTCCCGTCTATGCGGGAATCGCGGCGATCTCCACGCGGGAAGGCATAAAGCAGGCCCGCAAATACGAAGAGCTCGGCGCTCAGGCGATCTCGATCCTGCCCCCGATGTTTATTTCGCCGACACAGGATGAACTGTTTGACCATTTTAAGAAAATTGCGGAATCAACCTCCTTGCCTGTACTGCTGTACAACAACCCGGACAAAGTCGGCAACTACATTACCTCCGCCCTGCTGGAGCGGCTGGCCGAAGTTCCGAATATCGTCGGAGTCAAGGACAGCAGCGGCGATCAGACGCTGACCGCCGAATACATCCGCCGCACCAGAGCCAAGGGATTTAAGGTGCTGGCGGGCAGGGACATCATGATTTTAAGCACGCTTGTCTACGGGGGCGCCGGCTGCGTGGCGTCAACCGCCAATGTGGTGCCGCGGCTGGTCGTGGAAATTTACGACAAGTTCATGGCGGGCGACATCCAGGGGGCCCTGGAGGCTCAGTACAAGCTGGCTCCGCTGCGGATGGCCTGGAACCTCGGAAGCTTCCCGGTGGCGACGAAGGATGCGGTCAATTTGATCGGACTCCAGGCAGGCAAGCCGATTTTGCCCAATACTTCTTGCTCGGTGGAGAATCAAGGCAAGCTCAGGGCGATTCTGGAAGGGCTTGGGGCTATTCGGTCAAGCCAAACTCAATAACAAATCAAACACTTAGGTATGGAACCTGCCTGTGATGATGAATCATGCAGGGAGCCGGGCCAGCTATTGTAACAACAATAGTTGGCCTGTGCTATTTTTACGCCTGGAGGGGATTCGGATGAAAATAACGACCGAGCTGGCCTTGCCTATTGTGGTCCAATTGATGTCTGTCATGGAGTTTAATATCAACATTATGGACGACCAGGGGGTTATCGTCGCCAGCGGGGAAACGGAGCGGATCGGCAGTTTGCATGAAGGCGCGCTGCAGGTGCTCGGCTCGAGGAAGCAGGTGCTGATCGGCGAAGCGGAATGCCAGAGTCTGCCGGGCTCCAAGCCCGGAGTCAACCTGCCGATTGAATTTCAGGAGAATATTGTCGGCGTTGTCGGGATCACCGGCAATCCTGACGAGGTGTACCGATTCGGCAAGATCATCAAGATGAACGTGGAGGCGCTCCTGCAGCAAATTCATATGAACAAGCAGCTGCACTTCCGTAAGATGGTGCTTGAGAGCTTTATTATGGAGCTGATCAGCCCGTATGAATTTTCCGAAAAGAAGCTGCGGATGACGGCCCGTACGCTGCAGATCGACGTCAACGCCGAACGCAGTGTGATGGTCGTGGAGATCGAAGAGATGAAATGGCCGGACGAGACGATCAGCGGGGAGATGCTGCAGAAAACAGGTGAGCGTAAGGAGCAGTTTTTGAACGATCTCAAGGCGATGGTCAGTATGCAGGCGCTGTACGCCTATGTGGAGGACGGCGCTTTTTTTATCGCCATTCCCGTAAGCGATTTCCTCCAGCCCCTGGTCGGCAAAATTGAAGCTTGCCTGCGCAGGCGGGGCTACCGCTACTGTATCGGTGTCGGACGCCCGCGCAGAGGTCTTGCGGGGTACAAGCAATCTTACGCCGAAGCCCGCCGCTGCATACGCCTGAGCCGAAAATTCGGACGGCAGCCGCAGAGCGCCAGCTTGATCGACGATTGGGGAATCGTTCCGTACCTTGAGATGGTGCCGCCGGAAGCAAGGACGGAATTTTTGCAAAAATACGGGTTGTTCCCCCAAACGCTCAATGAGGAGTACAAGCTGACGCTGCGCACATTCCTGGATTGCGACCTGAATGTGAAGCAAACCGCGGGCTTACTGCACGTGCATAGAAACACCTTGTTTTACCGGCTGGATAAAATATCCCAGCTGCTGCAGCTGGATTACCGCAAATTCAACGATCTCGTCAAAATGAAGCTGCTGCTTACTTTCGAACGGCTGCAGGAGTAATGAAGGAGCCTCAGGTCCGCTCTCGGCTGTTTCCGGCCTGAACGGCCCCGCAAACCCTTGTTCCGCAGCACAATTTTCCTGCTGAAATGCGCCGCCGATTTTGGATGGGCAAACAATGTGAACCAAGGAACATGCTGCTATATTTTAACTATACCGGAGAGCGGGATGACCTTGGAGCAGCAATGATCAAGATATTTTGACAAGAGGTATGCGCATCAGGGCAATTTTCCAAGAAGAGTTACAACCAGGGGAAGCTAAAATCTGCGCATTGCTCAGGCATTTGATTGAAAGCGCTTACTGGAAAGTTTCGATTATGTCATAGGGAGGAGATATGTTTGTGTTTGGAAAGCGGAAAGTGCTTACATGCTTAACCCGGATTAACTCACTTAACCACAGAATGGACGATTGGAGGAATAGACGATGCCGTTGTTAATCGTTGCGCTAGGGGTGGCGCTATTGCTTGTGTTGATGGTGGGTTTTAAGCTCGAGGGCTTCATTTCGCTGGTGCTTGTCGCGATTGTGGTCGGGTTGCTGAACGGCCTGACGTTTTCGGATGTGGTGAATTCGGTGGAAGAGGGGATCGGCGGGCAGCTTGGCCATTTGGCGCTGATCATCGGCTTCGGCGCAATGCTCGGCAAACTGATGGCCGATTGCGGCGCCGCGCAGCGGATCGCCATGACGCTGACCGCCAAATTCGGCGAAAAAAGATTGCAGTGGGCGATTCTGATTACCGCTTTTGTGCTTGGCGTTACCCTGTTTTTTGAAATCGGCTTCATCCTGCTGATTCCGATTGTCTTTACGATTGTTTCGCGGATGAAGGTGAATCTGTTGTATATCGGCCTGCCGATGGCGGTGGCTTTGTCCACAACGCACAGCTTTTTGCCGCCCCATCCGGGACCGGCGGCCGTGGCCAGCGTGTTTGGCGCCAGTATGGGCAAGACGCTGCTGCTTGGGCTGGTCATCGCCATTCCTTCGGCGATCATTGCGGGGATATTATTCTCGAAAACGAAATTGATCCGCGCCATGAATCCCGCGATTCCGGAGGGACTGTACAACACTAAGGAGTTTAAGGAGGAGGAAATGCCGAGCTTTGGCGTCAGCCTGTTCACCGCGCTCGTGCCGATTGTGCTCATGGCGGTGCTGGCCGTTGCCGAAATGGTGATGCCGCAGGATTCCGGCGCCTTTAAAATCATTGCATTCTTTGGGGAATCGGGGATTGCGCTGTTGATTTCGGTACTGATCGCCATCTATACGTTCGGGATTGCCCGCGGCCGCAAAATGAAGGAGATCATGGGCAGCGTCGGCGCCTCGCTAAAATCGATCGCCACCATTATGTTCGTCATCGGCGGCGGGGGCGCCTTCAAGCAGGTGCTAGTGGACAGCGGAGTTGCCGATTATATCAAAAATATAATGACCGGCCTTGACATTTCGCCGCTGATTCTCGCCTGGATTATCGCCGCCGTGCTGCGGCTGGCCCTGGGGTCGGCCACGGTTACCGTGATGACGGCTTCCGGCATCGTGCTGCCGCTGCTGGGCATGAGCGGGGCCAGTCCGGAGCTGATGGTGCTGGCTACGACCTCGGGCAGCGTGATTTTTTCCCATGTCAACGATCCGGGCTTCTGGATGTACAAGGAATACTTTAACCTGTCGCTGCTGGATGCGATCAAATCAAGATCCGTTTATACGACCATACTGGCGGTTTGCGGATTGCTGGGGGTATTGGCCCTGAACGCGGTGATGCCATAAGCGCCGGCCGCGGGGCGATCGGCTTTTTCGGTCTGATGACTCTGCGGATCGCCCCTAAGTTCCTTTTTGTTCCTCGTCTTCCTGCAGCTCGATCAGCCGGTCCAAATAGCGGATGCCGCGCATGCGCATGCAGTTAACCCCATTCAGGTACTGCAGCGAATCTCTGGCCATCCGCCGCGCCTGTTCCAGATTGTTGTGATCGAGCTCCCGGATCACTTCCTTGATGAAGTCCAGCGACCACACCGCTGTGCGCAGCATCCCGATGATAAGAATCCGGCGGATCTGCGCCGGGCTGAATGAGCGGTATCCATTGTCCGGGTTGCGCGACACTTCAATGAATACGGCCAACCGCCTGTCTTCAAAATAGCGGCACTTTATGTGCTTATGATCCGGAGACCACGGTTAGGGGTAGGGGGAAGATGTAAAGCTGTCTGTTTGGCCATCTTCATTTCGGCAATTCTTCCGCGCTGATGATGATTCCTGCCCGGTCCAGCACTTTCAGCCGGTATTTGCGCCCGATTTCCAGTTTTAACTCTTTACTGGCGAAATCGAATGTTTCACCGTCCGTCGTTTTCGCTTGATCGCTGCCCCGCCGCGGGTCCCATTTGTCCGCGATGACCGCTTCCTTGATCACGGGACCTTGAATAAAGTCCGCGGTGAGGCTGCCCAGCATGAGCAACGGATAGAGCGACATCAGGGCGATAAACGCCGGGAATAAATATTCGATCTTATGAAAGCCTTCTTTCTTCGGCCTCATTCTGCGCAAAATATATGTAAAGAGGAAACTCAAAAAGAGGAGCACGGCGCAGAAGCCGGTCAAGTTGATCCATAAAATATCCCGCACATCCCCCCTGTACTTGGCAAGAATCCCCAACGTTCCGCTAAGCCAAAACGCCGCAATGGCGATGCGTATCATGTTTCTTTTTTTCATGGATAACCTCCTTTGTTTGCTTGAATATCCACCGATACTCTAGCGAACTCCTTGTAGCAATCAAAAATAGGCCAATACTAATACTATACAACACAGATCCAAAAAGTGCTTGCAGCAGCAGGAAAACACCGGTTAAAAAATAGTAACGCTCCGCCAGCTTACGCCAAGCATAGGCTTGTTCGCCTTTGTGAAGACCGTACTGCCGAAAGTCTCCATGGTAAAGCTGTGGAAAAAGTCAGCCGACTGCTCCAAAACCGGGCAGCGGCGTAGTTGATCGAATGATTCAAAAATGTTTCAATTTTTAAAGAAATAGTTCCCATTGGCGCCTCCCTTTTTTATACTCTTTATTGATAGTTATTATTAATAGATACTAGTTATCTAAAAGGAGAGAAGTGATGAATATTGGTATAAAACATAGAGCAGCGCTGTTCCTGCTTGCCGTGCTGCTGATGATCCCCGCAAGTCCGCTGTCCGTTCCCTGGCGCGCGCTTGCCGCTTCGGCTCTTCCGGCGGATCTTCAGGGCCATTGGGCCGAAGAAGTCTTGTCCCGCTGGCTTGAGCAGGGGCTCATCTCCGGCTATGCGGACGGGAAGATCAGACCCGATCAGCCGGTCACGCGGGCGGAGTGGATGGCGATGGTGAACGGGCGGTTCGGGTTGGCCGCCGAAGCGGGAACGCTGGCTTTTGCCGACGTGAAGCCGGCGGCATGGTACGCCGCCGCTGCCGCCGCCGCGGTCCGGCAAGGTTACATCACCGGCTCCGCTGATGGAACTCTCCGGCCGAATGCGGCGGTGACGAGAGCCGAAGCGGCCGTGATGCTCGGCCGGCTGGGCCAGCTGGAGCCGGCGGATGAGGCGGCTTCGTTTACGGACTCGCTTCCGGCATGGAGCAAAGATGCCGTCGGCGCCGTCGTGGGTGCCGGGTGGATGAACGGCTATCCCGACGGCACGTTCCGCGGAGCAACGGCGCTCACCCGCGCTGAGGCGGCCGTAACGCTCGACCGCATATTCGCGGCGATCCAAAAGGCCGAAAAAAGCGAAAGCTTATCCGGCGACATGGATCGGCCCGGCGTGTATGGCCCTTCTGAGGGAACGGCGGAAATTTCCGGCGACGCGGCAATCCGGGCCGATGGGGTTACGCTGCAAAATACCGTCGTTAAGGGCAACCTGACGATAGCGGAGGACATTGGCTCGGGGGTGATCCATTTGCGGGGCGTCACCGTCGAGGGACAACTTCGTGTTATCGGCGGCGGAATCAACAGCGTGAATCTGTGGGATACGGCAGCAAATCAACTGGTCGTAAACAAAGAGGACGGCAAAGTCCGGATCGTGGCCTCCGGCGATACGACCATAGACACGACGGATCTGTTTTCGGGAGCGATTCTCGAAGAACACGAAATGAGCGGCGGCGGGCAAGGTTTTGTGCTTATTAATGTCGCGTCGCAAGCGGCAAAGTCATCGCTGGTGCAGCTCCGCGGCGAAGCTGAAACCGTCCGGGTAGCCGCATCCGGAATTCGCTTGGAGCTGTTGTCCGGACAAATCGGCCGGCTTGAAGTTCTGAGCGGAGCCATAAACAACGTGGTTTATTTGGCGCAAGGCACAAAAATCATCGTTGCGGTATTGAGCAGCCCGGTTACTTTCGAGGGGCCGGGTCAGGTTCTGCAGAAGATTTTGGGCTACGAAGTGCAGGGGGGAAGCGGCAGACGGTCGCATAGCGGAGGCGGTTCAACGACACCGACGAACCCGCCCGATCCGCCCGATCCTGAACCGACGGTGACCAAACTCGTGTATAGTCCCGAGAAACTGGAATTTGACGGTGTAGGCCATGAGATCAGCGTTGCGTTGACGGCGGTGCTGAGCAACGGCACGGAGGTCAAGGCAACCGAAACGGCTGACTGGTATAGCGAGGATGAAGCGGTAGCGACCGTCGCTCAAGGGAAGGCAAATTCGCAAGGCGAAGGCGAAACCTGGATCGGCGCAAAATACGGAGGGCTAACGGTCCGGATTCCGGTCAAGGTCACGGCTCCGCGAACTCCCGTGCCGACGGTGACCAAGCTCGTGTACAGTCCCGAGAAACTGGAATTTGACGGCTTAGGCGAGCAGGCCCGTTTGACGCTGAAGGCGCTCCTAAGTGACGGCTCGGAGGCCGATGTAACCGAAGCGGCCCTATATAGCTGGGACCCAACGATCATAACCTTTGAAAACGGGGTCTTCACATCATTTGGCGAAGGAGAGTCCTCGATTTTTGCGCTTTACCAGGGTTTGTCGGTTCGGATTCCGGTCAAGGTTTCGGTTCCGCCGGCAGCCGCGCCGGCATACCGGGCGGCGCTGAGCGCCACACCTGGCGATTCGGTTGCCGGCACGGAAATCAACGTCACCCTGCGGGTCGAAAAATCCGACGGCAGCTTGGATACCGGCTTCTCCGGCACGAAAAAAATCACGATCAGCGGGGTCGAACAAGCGCCGGACGGCAGTTACGGCACGCTGGCCGGTACGATCTTAACAGGTTCTTCGGGAGAAGCGGACATTCTGTTTACGGACGGCGAAGCGACCTTCACCTTTGCCTTGAATAAGGCAGATTTACAGCGGTTGGCGTTTGCCGTAGAAGGCGTTGTTGTCCCGACGGATGAATTCGCGATAACGATTGCCCCAGCGGCCGCGGCGCAGCTTCAAATCGCCACGCAGCCAAGCGGTTCCGTGGCCAGCGGGGAGACCTTCGCGGTTCAGCCCATTGTTGAAGTGATGGATGCCTACGGCAATCCGGCCAAAGACAGCTTGAGCGTCGGAGTTAGCGTAAGCGGAGAGACTGCCGCGTTGACGGGGACGACATCCGTTCAAACGAGAGACGGTAGGGCCTCTTTTACCGATCTTGGATTGGTGGGCGGCGACTCTACGGTGACGCTGCAATTCACGGCGGGTTCGCTGCCTTCGGCCGCAAGTTCCCCCATTACGGTCCGAGCTTTTTCCGCGGGCGATGGAACGGCAGATACACCGTATGTCATTACCACGGCGGCCCAACTGGATAGTGTCAGATATCATTTGGACGGTCATTTCGTTTTGGGCGGCGATATCGATCTTAGCGGCTACAGCGGCGGCTTGGGATGGACGCCGATCGGTATCAGTAACGCCGGCTTCACGGGGACCCTGGACGGCCAAGGATTTACGATTCGCCGCTTAACCTCTCTTCGTCCTGGTGGTGCTTCGATAGGATTGTTTGGTTATATCGACGGGGCAACCATCACGAATCTGAATCTGAGCGACGTGAACGTTTTAGGTTATATGTACGTTGGCGGGTTGGTCGGTTATATGAACACCGGAACTGTAAGCGGAGTTCATGCGGAAAATGTAACCATTGATGGAACATCCGAAAATTTGTGGTTCGCCGGTGGTCTCATAGGGAACATGGCAGCAGGGACTCTTAACAGGTCTTCGGCCACCGCCGTGAATCTTAACGCAACTTACTATTTGGGTGGACTTGTTGGCGCAACCGGCGCCGCTTCCTCCATTACGGAATCGTATTCCAGCGGGGAACTGTTCATCAACGGCGCCAATTTAGGCGGGCTGGTCAGTACTAATTCCGGTACGATCACCGATTCTTATTCGCTTGCCAACATAACGGGAGCAAGTTCTACTGCAGGCGGTCTCCTTGGCATAAACAGAGGAGCAGTCCTCAATTCCTATGCTGCCGGAAGTTTCTATAGCAACGCCGTTCAGCTTGGCGGTCTTATCGGCGCAGCCGACGGCGGCACGGTAACCGGCTCTTATTACGACTCGGACGCCACCGGGCAAACCGACACCGGCAAAGGCATGCCGAAAACAACGGCGGAAATGCAGCAGCAATCCACGTTTGCGTCCTCAGGCTGGAATTTCACATCGACCTGGGCGATCGACGCGGGCGGCTATCCATATTTGAAATGGCAGCGGCCATGATCGACGTCATGCATTCATATCGGGGCTATGTTCCGGGGATATTATTGTCTCCGGAGCGTAGCTCTTTTTTTGGGAAGCATGCCGGATTTGATTATTCGTTAACATTCTCTGTCTATACTAAGAGTTATATATCTAAAGAGAAGGATGGCTGATAAAATGGGCATTCATACTTACTTTCGGTCGCTGAACGAATTGGAGCGAATTTATCGCTGTCCGGGAAAATTCAAGTTCGAGGAACACAGCGTGGCCGAGCACTCCTGGAAAGTCGTGCAGTACGCCAAAACGCTGGCTGATATCGAAGAACGCCATGGCGCGCAAATCGATTGGAAGAAGCTTTACGAGATCACGAGCAGCCACGATTACGGAGAGATTTTTATCGGCGATATTAAAACGCCGGTCAAACATTCCTCGGAGGAGCTGCGCAATCTGATCCTGCAAGTCGAGGAGGGCATGGTCCACCATTTTATTGAAGAACATATCCCCGAGGAATTTAAGGATATTTTCCGCAACCAATTGCGCGAAGGCAAGGACGATTCGGTCGAGGGACTGATTCTGGAGGTCGCCGACAAGCTGGATCAAGTCTACGAGGCGTTTGCCGAAATGCAAAGAGGGAATACGGAAAAAGAGTTCGTCAAAATGTACCGCGAAGCTTTGATGAAAATCAAAAATATCAAGCTGAAATGCGTCGATTATTTCTTAAGCGAAATTTTAACCGACATGGTGAACGAGGGGGGCATGTCGCCGATCGATATCAAGCGGATCACGCAGGAAGCGTTGGAGAGCTGAAGCATGCTTGAGAAATCGCGCTTGCTAACGGTTGTCATAGCGCTTAATCGGCCGAAAAAACGAAGGTTTCTTTTCTAAAGGTTGTAGGCGCGCTTATTTAGGCGAAACAGCCCCTTTACCTGCGAAAAAAAGGGAAATAGGCTCTCTGGCAACCGTTACATCTTGTAACCCCTCGTTTTTAGCCGAATAGCGTCGCTCACAACCGTTAGATTTTTCGCGCTTCTTTACGCACCCGCGCATTTCTTTATTTCGTTGAACCCATTGAGGATTTATAACTCAACTTCGGTAAGCTCAGTAAGCCCCCATATCAACTCAGGATCCGGATAGTCGCTTCGCCCGGTTACATCAACGCTGATTTGCCAATTACCTGGTGCGAAAGTTGAGTTATAACAAATACGGTGCAATCAACTGCCGGAATACGTCGGCGGGCGGCCGGTCTCTTTTGCGCTTGTCGTCGGTCAGCACCACGACCGTTTCCAGACTCGGGATGACGTAAATAAAATTTCCGCCGTAGCCGCGAGCATAAAAATAATCGAAAGCGGGGGAGGAGGAAGCGGTGAAGCGGCCGCCATCCCGCGCTGGATCTGAAGCGGAAGTGATGTTGTCCTCCCTCGGGCCTGCGGCCGGCAGCCAGGTATCCGTCCACCAATGCCAGGCATAACAGCCGCGGCGGGGGGCCTCGACGCCGATCGCCGGCTTGACGGACTGCGAGACCAACTCCGGCGAGATCAACGGCTTGCCTTCCCAGACTCCCCTTTGCAATTTATCGGCGCTATGGCCGAAGCGATAGATGACAAATTCATAGGTACCTTCCTTATGCCGATGCAGGTATGTATTCTAAAATTTAGGGTGCGGCAAAAACCGTTTTTCATGCATAACGCGGCCAGCGCGGGGGATTTGCTATCAGGCATTACGGTATCACGCTATTTATAGCATCATGGCATTACGCATCACGGAACCATGCCATCAATGGCGCGGCGCCCACAACATCACCGACACGCCGACGAGGCAGATCACGGCTCCGACCCAATCGTAGAGATCGGGCGTTTTTTTGTCTACCCACCAGCCCCAAAGCACGGCCAATGCGATAAACACGCCTCCATAAGCCGCATACACCCGCCCGAAGGAGGGAAAGTTCTGCAGCGTAGGAATGATGCCGTACGCCACCAAAATAAGCCCGCCGACAATACCGTACCATAGAGGCCTAGATTCACGCAGCCATAACCAGACCAAATACCCTCCGCCGATTTCCGCCAAACCCGCGGCCACAAACAATAAAATCGTGATGATCATCGGATGAGCATCTCCATTCCTTTTTGACTCATTGTAACACGGTCCGCGGTTACCCGGCTCTCAAAAACTAGGTGATTCCGGCCGAATCGTATATAATAGAGACAACACATATATAAAATTTTAATCATTATTCGCCTTAAAAGGAGAGGATCCGCATGGAGAGAGTACAATCCGCCGAACAATTTGAACAACTGACTCAAAGAGACCAATTTACCGTTATTAAATTCGATACGACATGGTGCCCGGATTGCAAAAACCTGGACCGCTTTATCGGCGATATTATCGCGGAGCATCCGGACAAAGAGTTTTATGCCATGGACGCGGAAGAGTTCCAACCGATTGCCGAAGCGAATCAAGTTCGGGGCATCCCGAGCCTGCTCGTCTACAAAAACGGGGAAAAGCTCGCCCATCTGCACAGCAAATTCGCCAAAACCCCGGGGCAAATCAGAGAGTTTCTGGAAAGCTTATAAAGCCTGGCGGGCCAAGCATAGGTTGAAGTTGCACCGGGGAAAGGAGATGGGAGCATGATTTTCGAGCGCGTAGTCTTTGAAGTCAGTCCGTCAAAACTCCGGAAGACGCAAGCGTTTTATGGCGACCGGTTCGGTTTCGAGCTTGCGGAACAGGAGGAAGACAGCTTTACGATCCGGGCCGGGGCGACTTTGTTGACGTTCAAAGCGGCTGTTGCGGGAGAGCAGCCGTTTTACCATTTCGCTATGAATGTGCCGGAGAATAAATTTACCGAAGTGAAATCGTGGGCGGCTTCCAAAGTGGCTTTAATTGAGGAAGAGGGCGACAATGAGGTGTTCTTCACCTCTTGGAACGCCCATTCCGTTTATTTTGAGGACCCGGCCGGCAACATTGTGGAGTTCATCGCCAGGCATAATTTGGCGAGCGCGATTGATCATGCGTTTACGGCTCGTGACGTGATGAGCGTTAGCGAGATCGGTATCGTGGCCGAGGAAACCCTGTCACTGGTAAGTAAGCTGAATGCGGCCGGACTGCCCAACTGGCGGGAGGCTTCCGAAGAATTCACTCCGGTCGGGGATGAACAGGGACTTTTGATCGTCGTCCGGAATGAGCGGGAATGGTTTTTTTCCAACCGCACGCAAGCGCGGTTTTATCCCGTGGAGGTCACGGTGGCCGGGGTGGGCAGGTTCAGTTTTTCCGGCGTTTTTCCGGCCTCGGCCGGTTTGAAATAAAAGATGGGTACTCCGAGCGAAAATAAATGCCCAAACGCCCCTATACCCTGCGGGTTATCCCATACAAAAGCGCGTGCAATATCCATTTGTGGCTGGATAATTCGTCATGATCTAAAAGGATGCTGTTTTCCGATGAGATATCTTTGCGAAAAAGTTCCAGCAGCTTGTATATAAAGCGGCTTGGCATATCCTCCGAAAGTTCACCGATTCTTTTACCTTCCTCTATAAAGTCTTCAACAAGTTTTCGAGTTCTTTCCAGAAACTCGTTATTCACCAGGTCGGCTAGCCCCTTGTCCTTTCGCATTTCCTGAAGGAACTCAGGGCTGAAATGCGTAATCAAGGCGTTTTTAGCCATGATAAGTTGTTGCAGTTTTTGAGGAAAGGGGTCTGAGGATCTCATCACTCGTTCCATCTGCTCCAGTTGTTCCGATAAAATGGTACGAACGCCTTCCTGAACTAACCCCTCTTTGCTTTGAAAATAGTTATATAAAGTGACGACAGATACTTTGGCTTTTTTGGCTATGTCCCGAACGGAAATTTTTGAAGGGGGCTGGGATTTAAATTGTTCCCGGGTTACCTGAATGATGTGTTGTTTCTTAAAGTTCGCTCTTCGTTCAAAGCCGTTCACACAAGCTCACCTCAGGAAATATTATAACAAATTATTGATTTCGTTTCAAAATTTATATAAAATTAGGTTGTGAATTATGAAACGAATTTAGGATATTGTTTCATTTTATTTAAGGGATGGGTGAAAGCATTGAATCCAATGGATGCAGGATTACCGGACATGAATGGAAAAGTGTCTCTCATCACGGGGGCAAATGCGGGAATCGGCAAACGCGCGGCAAAGCGGTTAGCTAGTCTTGGTTCCAGGGTCATCGTCGTTTGCCGCGATCCGATTAAAGGGGCTGACGCCGTTGAGGAAATCAAACGTGAATCCGGGAGCTCCTTCGTAGAGTTGATTCAAGCCGATTTGTCTTCTCAGAAAAGCATTCGGCAACTGGCGGAAACGGTAACAAGGCGGTATGAAAGATTGGATGTGCTGATTCATAATGCCGCGAACTTCGACCAATCTTTGAAGAAGCCGCAATTGACCGAGGATGGGGTGGAGAAGATATTTTCCACGAACCATCTAGGTCCGTTCCTGCTGACTCACTTGCTGCTGGATTTATTGAAAAAAAGCGCGCCCAGCAGGATAATTACTATTGCTTCGAAGGGGTTGCTTGCCTTTCCCGATATGACGATCGATTTCGAAAATTTGAATGGAGAAAAATCTTTTTCCATCACTCGCGCCTATTATCAGTCCAAATTGGCTCAAGTGATGTTCACCTACGAGCTCGCGGAGCGGCTAAAGGACAGCGGAGTAAGCGTAAATTGCATTCGGGTGCCAAGCGTGAAAATTGATAAGGGCAGGCATCAGCATGTGCCGGCGTGGATGAGATGGGCCTATCAAATCAAGCGGCGTTTCTCCCTGGATCCCGAGAACATGGCAAACACCTACGCTTTTGTTGCGGTAAGCCCTTCACTGGATCGAACAACCGGGCGGTATTTTGACGAACATAACCGGATAGTTAAATCTTCCCGAAAATCCTATGACAAGACGGCTTGGAAAAAGCTTTGGCGCGTTAGCGAGAAGCTCACAGGTATGGAGTAAATTCAGACCGGAAAAACGGGACATAGCCGTTGCACTAAAGCCCAAAAGGTGTGCTATTTTGCGCAGGAGAAAGGAATTTCAAAAATTGAACCACAAACTATTTTTGGAAATAAACCAAAGGACCGCTGGAGCGAATTTTCCCGGCGGTTTTATAGTTCTTTTTACCTATTTTATAATAACTTTTACATATTTCTATTAATATCGTTATACCATGCGACGATAAAAAAATTGTATATTTATTCAAATTCCATAATATGGGGTTCAACCAAATATTTTGGAGATGTGAGGGGAGGCCGCAAAAGACGGACGAGTAGCGGAGATCTGATTGGTTTCATCAGCATCTGCACCATAGATCAATTATTGAAGGAGAGAGGACATGAGGATATTTTTCCTGAGCAAGCGGAAGGCTCGCAGGAGTTGGGTACATTTTGCGTTGACCGTCATGTTGCTGATCAGCAGCGTTCCGATGTTTTCCATGCCGGCTGCTTATGCGCAAGAGCAAGATGATTTGCTTTCTCTAAACAGACCGGTCTATAGTTCATCGTCGCTGGGCGGCAATACGCCGGATATGGCGGTCGACGGCAACGAAAATACCCGTTGGGAGAGCGTATGGCAAAAGGACCCGCAATGGATTTACGTCGATTTGGGCAAGCGTGCATCCATCTCGAAGATTTCCGTAAAATGGGAAAACGCATATGCCACGTCGTTTGAACTTCAGGTATCGGATGACGAAATTCACTGGAAGCCGGTCTATGCCACGACCAAAGGCGAAGGCGGGCTGACCGAAGTGGATAAACTGGCCGAGCAGGGCCGATATGTCCGCGTCTACAGCACGGACCGCGCCCAAAAGGCTTACGGCGTATCGATTTGGGAATTCAGCGTATTCGGCACCGGCGGCGTCAACCCGCCGCCTAAACCGGAGGCCGTCAACCTGGCGCTAGGCAAGCCGGTAACGGCGTCTTCGCTGGAGATCGACGAGCCTAGCAGATCGCCCGAAGACAAAGCCAAGATGGAAGAACGGAACTACTTGGCCAAGAATGCCACCGACGGCAACGGCGATACCCGCTGGTCGTCCGTCTACGCCGATAACGAATGGATTTATGTGGACCTGGGCCAATCCAGCGAAATCGGCAGCGTGTCGTTCAAGTGGGAAGCCGCCTACGGCAGAGCTTACGACATCCAGGTGTCGGATGACGCCCAAAGCTGGACCACCGTGTACCGGCAGCTGACCGGCTCGGGAGGAACGGAGACGATTCCGGTCTACGCGAAGGCCCGTTACGTCAAAATGGCCGGGCTCGGACGCGGCTCCACGAACGGATACTCGCTGTACGAGTTCGGCGTGTACGCTTACCGCGAAGGCGATCCGAAATCGACCTACGACATTCCGGACATCCCGGCGGTCTCTTCGGTGGAGGTTGGAGCGGGCAGCTACGAAATCAACGATGTGACGATGCTGGCGCCGAAAAATCCGAAATACCGCACCGCGGACGTCAAGGCCCCGATTCCATCCAACGACTGGTGGCAATCGATCCTGGTCGAAAACCTGGGCGGCGGCAACAGCCTGATCACGCTCCCGCTGAAAAACCGCTACACCAAGCAGGGCCTGAACATTTTGAACCCTGGGGCCGGTTATGCTTCGGCGGACGGCGGCTCGATCGACGCCGACGGCGATCCGGATTTGATTCTGTCTCTGGCCAACATCAATCCGGCCGCCGTGGTCACGAAAATTTCCGGCTACGGGGATTTTTCCGCGAGCGTCGTGATGAGCGATGACGAGACGGCCAAGATGACCACGACGTTTGTGAAGGGGTCGCCGTTCCTGTACAACACCTACGAGAACCCGGATGCCGTGATCCTCCAATCGCCGGTCATCACCCGGTTGTACGATGACAACAATCGGCCGATCCTGCTGAATGACGGGGATATACTGACGGCCGACCATATCGGCATCGAAGTGACCAATAAGGACAGAGCGCCTGTGCCGCAAACCTTTGTGCGCAACTACGGGGTGTTTGCTCCTGAGGGAACGGTCTTTATGAAGCTTGGAAACACGATCAAAATCAAGCTGGGACAAGGCGAAAGCTATCTGTCTTTGGCGGCGCTGCCGTCTGCGGAGAAACTGAGCGATTATTACCGGCATGCGTACGCCTTCGTCACGGATACGCGGGTTGAATACGAATATGATGAGGCAAAATTGCTCGTAACCACTCGCTTCGAATCGATCACCGAGCTGAAACGGCCGGGCTTTTCTGCGGAGACGCTGATGGCGCTGCTGCCGCATCAATGGAAGATCGCTGCCACGCCGCTGACCGATCTGACGTATCCTTCGATCCGCGGTCTGCTGAAAGTCAGCGCAGGCAATACGTTTACGACGCAGGACCGGTTTTACGGCATCATTCCGCAGTTTGTGGAGCCTAATGACCCGTCGTATTCCCGCGCGCAATTAACCGCCTATCTCGATCAGCTGGACGCGGATGTGGCGAACGGAGCGATGGTCGATGAACCTTATTGGCAGGGGAAAAAACTGCACCCGCTCGCCCTGGCGGTCTTGATCAGCGACCAGCTCGGCGATACTGAACGCAAAGATCATTATCTGGCCTTGCTGCGGACGATTTTGACCGACTGGTACACGTATTCACCGGACGAGAAGGCGCATTCGACCTATTTCCACTATGACGACACGTGGGGGACCGTGTTCCCGTACGGCAGCGGATTCGGCGTGAATACCGGATTAACCGACCATCATTTTACGTACGGGTATTATATTTTTGCCTCCGCTGTTCTCGCCGCGTATGACGAGGAATTTTTGCGGGATTACGGGGACATGGCGGAGCTTTTGATCCGCGATTACGCCAACCCGTCGAGAACGGACAAGTTATTCCCTTGGTTTTGCAACTTCGATCCTTATGAAGGTCACTCCTGGGCCGGCGGCTACGCCGACAACCGCAGCGGCAACAACCAGGAAGCGGCCGGGGAAGCGCTGTTCAGCTGGGTCGGCGAATACATGTGGGGCTTGGTAACCGGCAACGACGCTTACCGCGATGCGGGGATCTGGGGCTTTACGACCGAGGAAAAAGCCGCCGAGCAGTACTGGTTCAACTATGACCGCGACAATTGGGCGGATGGCTATAAGCATGCGACGGTAGGGCATGTCTACGGCAGCGCTTATTTGTACGGGACGTATTTTTCCGGGGATCCGGAGCATATTTACGGCATTCACTGGCTTCCCCCGGCGGAATGGATGACCTATTACGGCCGCGACCCGCAGAAAACGGCGGATTTGTACGCCGGTCTGATCGCGGACCTCGGCGGCACGCCGGAACGCACCTGGGAGCATATCATCTGGCCGTTCCAATCGATTAGCGATCCGGAAGGGGCGCTGGCCAAGTGGGATACCAGCAATATGCAGCAAAACGAAGCGTTTAACGCCTACTGGTTTATTCACAGCATGGTAACGACGGGCACAAGAACGATGGACATTTGGGCGGACGATCCGGCGGCAACGGTCTATGAAAAAGACGGCGTCTACACCGCGCAGATCTGGAATCCGGGGGACACGCCCAAAACCGTTCGTTTTTTCAATGAAGACGGTGCATTGGGCTCCGCCACGGTATACCCCAAAGCGCTCGTCGCCGTCAATCCGCTGGAGGACACGGTTGTAGAAGGTCCGGACCCCGCGAAGGGCGTCCAATACCTGGACCGCACAGACTGGGTGATTACGGCCTCCTCCAGTTCCGAACCGTCCGGCCGCATGATCGACGGCGATCTGTCGACCCGGTGGTCTTCGGGACAAGCCCAAGCGGCCGGCGACTGGCTGCAAATCGATTTGGGCGCCGAGCAGGTCTTTGATACACTGTTTATGAACTCCGGCACGAACTGGGGCGACTATGCACACGGGTACGAAGTATATGTATCGGCCGACGGCGAGAATTGGAACGAGGCGGCCGCCAGCGGCACGGGCAATTCGCAAAGTCTGGCGGTCTCGCTTAAAGAACAGAAGGCCAGATACGTGAAAATCGTCCTGACGGCGCCGGGGGGCAGCTGGTGGTCGATCTCCGAGTTAAAGCTGGCCCTCTTCGGTTCGCCGGCGCCTAAGACGCCTCTGCCGAATCTGAGCGTGCTGGAGGACCGCCCTGGCTGGACCGTCACGTCGTCAACATATGGAGACGTTCAAATACCATGAAAGACACTCCCGCCTCCGTGCACCGCTCATGGAGCGGGAGTTTTATTACGAAGCGGCAATTCAAGGAGGAGCCATGAATCTGAAAAACGTCTTTCCCTATATCCATTACTGCAACAGCCGGTCCCCAAACGATCCGCGGAAACTGCGGAGCCTGATCACCCGGACGCTCCAGCACCACGAACTGCTTCTGGTGACCGGAGGAAAAGGCCGTTTTATCGTGGACAACAGAAGTCACACGCTGCAGGAAGGCACGCTGTGCTACATCCGTCCCGATGTTTTACATACGATCGAGGTTGACGCCCGTGATCCGATAAGCTGCCTGACCGTGCATTTCAGCTATGCGAACATCCGCTATGATGACGGCGCCTGGTCGGTCGGGAACGAAGTCCATTCGCTGCCGCTGCAGGATGCGCAGATGCTCAAAAACGGCTATCAAATCGCGGATACCTTCAAAAAGCTGGTGGATAGCTGGGATTCGAAGCGGCCGGGGTATGAGCTGATCTCGAAAGCCTATCTTCTCCAGCTGCTGTTCGAAATTTCCCAACATCGGCAGAAGCAAAACGAAAATCACGCGGTCAGCTTGAAAATTGAAAAAGTGATCGAATACATGCATCTGCATATCGGACAGCGGGTGACTTTGGGGGAATTGGCCGAACTGGTTCATCTGTCCACATATTACCTTTCGCGGGCGTTCAAGAGCACGACGGGATATTCGGTGATCGAGTATTTCAACAAAATCAAAGTGGATAAAGCCAAGGAGCTGCTTGCCGAGGAGGACAAAAAAGTGAAGGAAGTCGCCCGCGAGCTCGGGTTTGCGGATGAATTCTACTTCAGCCGGATTTTTAAGCGGATGGAGGGGATCAGCCCTTCGGAATATCATGGCAAAATCGTCCATGGATTATAAGATTGTGCATGGAAAAAGGCGAATTCTTTGGGTAGAATAATCCTGCAATATTGTTCATTTCACGTATACGGGATCACGTGTGCGGGTCATCAGGTTATCGAGCGGAAAGAAGGCTTTGCATTATGCCGATTTGGAAAAGAAATTTGCTTGTGTGCTGGTTCGGCATGTTCGTGACGGGGATTGGCTTGAGCCAGCTCGCGCCGGTTTTGCCGCTGTACATCAAGCAGCTTGGCGTCGGAGATGCCGGGGAAATCGCGCGATTCTCCGGGCTTGCTTTTGGGATTACGTTTATCGTGTCGGCGATTTTTTCGCCAATCTGGGGGCTGGCCGCCGACAAATACGGACGCAAGCCGATGCTGCTGCGGGCCAGCCTGGGCATGGCGATCGTGATCGGCTGTATGGGATTTGCGCCAAATGTGTACGTGCTGATCGGACTTCGCCTGCTGCAGGGGGTGATCACGGGTTACAGCACCGCCTGTACGACGCTGATCGCCACCCAGACGGATAAGGAGCACGCCGGGTTTGCCTTGGGAACGCTGTCTACGGCCAATATCGCGGGTTCGCTGTTAGGGCCGACGATCGGCGGATTTATCGGTGAAAACTTCGGGATGCAAAACGACTTTTTTCTCATCGGCGCGCTGATGTTGATCGCCTTTTTGACGACGTTGTTGTTTGTCAAGGAGGATTTTGTCCGGACGGAGAGCAAGGTTCCGGGAATGAAAGAAATTTGGAGCGGGATTCCCGAAAAAAGCTTGACCCTGACCTTGTTCGTCACCTTTTTCATCTTAAGCGTGGCTTTGTATTCGGTCGAGCCGATCATCACGGTGTACATTGAGCAGATTTCCCAAACATCCAGCCATGTGGCGCTGATGGCCGGGATCGCTTTTTCGGCTTCGGGTCTGGCCAATGTTTTGACGGCGCCGCGTCTCGGCAAGCTATCCGACCGGGTGGGGGCGCACAAAGTGATCCTGGCGGCGCTGATTGCGGCCGGCATCCTGTTCATCCCGCAAGCTTTCGTCACGAACCCCTGGCAGCTGACGGGGCTGCGGTTTTTGCTGGGGATCGCGGCGGCGGGGCTGAGCCCGTCGGTTAATACGCTGATCAAAAAAATCACACCGGATGCCCTAACGGGCCGGGTGTTCGGGTTCAGCATGGCGGCCGGATACCTGGGCGTGTTCGCCGGCTCGGTGTTGGGCGGCCAGATCGCGGCCTGGCTGGGCGCCGAATACGTATTCATCGCAACGAGCGCTTTGTTGTTGATCAACGCGGTTTGGGTATATTTTAAAGTGTACCGGACCATGAACCGGCCCGAAATAACGGGTGTCCCGAAATAAGCAAAAGACAGGAGTGTGGAAATTAGTATGGCAGATGCAAAAGTGACGGAAATTCATGTTGAGAAAACGGCGCTGGTGGTAATCGATCTGCAGGAGGGCATTGCCCATGCCGGGCGTCAGAGCGCTCCTTATACGAGCGGGCAGGTGATTCAAAACGCCGGCAAGCTGGCGCAGGCGATTGCGGAGAAGGGCGGTTTCGTCGTGCTGGTCAGGGTGTCGTTCGCGGACGGCAAAGATGCGTTGAAGCCGCAGACGGATATGGGTTTGAACTCCGTGCAATATCCCGAAGGCTGGGACCGGATCGTACCCGAACTGGCCGGCGTGAAAAACGCGCACCTTGTGACCAAACGGCAGTGGGGCGCGTTTTACGGTACGGACCTGGATCTGCAGCTGCGCCGCCGGGGCATCGAAACGATCGTGCTGTGCGGGATCTCCACCTCGATCGGCGTGGACACCACGGCCAGAGAGGCGTTCCAGCACGGCTACCAGCAGATTTTCGCCGAAGATGCCATGACGGCATCGACGCGGGAGGAGCACGAATATGTGTGCAAGTACATTTTCCCGCGGCTCGGCAAGGTGCGGACGAGTGAAGAGATCGTTGCGGCGATGAAATAACGCTAATATAAACTGCTTAAAAGCAAACTGCAGGTCGTATGGTGCGGTTTGCTTTTCGTTTTTTTCGAGGCAATCCGCTGGCTGATCTCCCTGCTATAAAAATAGCGGCATTTTATGATCTTATTGTCCGGAGCCTGGCATGTTGATCACCATTAGCGGCATTTTTTGTCCTTATTTTCCCATAAATAGTTCAGAACGCCGGAATTTATTGTGATTCGAGTAAATAACGACATCATTTGCCACTATTTTGCTCAAAACGGGGGTATGGCCGAAATAGCGGCATTTTTTGTCCTTATGTTAAGCTTGAGCCGCTGGATGAGCAACCATTTTTCAAGCTATTAAGGGAGAGAAATCAGGATCAGGAACATCTTGCGAAATATTTAGAACGGAAACAAGCCGGCCATTTACCATGACCGGCTGCTCAAACCCCATCGTTACACAAGCACTGCTGTTCCGCTAACGGAAACCATAAGCATTCCTTCGCGGACAACTTCATAATCGATGTCTATCCCAATAATGCCCGTTGCTCCCAAACGCGAAGCCTGTTGTCTCATTTCTTCGAGTGCGGTCTCTCTCGCTTCCTGCAGCTTGCCTTCGTAAGCGCCCGAGCGACCTCCGACAACGTCCGTAATCGAGGCGAGAAAATCTCTGAACACGTTGGCGCCCATAATTACTTCGCCGGTTACGATACCTAGATACTGTCTTACAGGATAACCTTCAATCGTTGATGTTGTGGTCATAATCATACCGTTCATCCTCCTTAAAGAACCTTTACCAGTTTGTTACGCAGGCTGGCCGGTTCGGTTTCAAAGTAAACCCTAACAGAGATTTAGGATAAACCCTCATCAATTGTATAATGCAGATTAAGCAAATTCAAATCTGTATAGAAGCTTACTCCTATCTCACCGGCGTCAAAAAATTGAAAATTACGCTCCCTGAAATGAGAAGTACGGTAAAATAAAGGAAATAGTAAATAGCTGGAATACTCCTTATAATTTATTTACCTCAACAATTCAGGCCCCTGGCATTACTCGTTCCTCTCTTATTTAGAGCTGCATATTATACTTGGACCTATATAGAGAAGAATAACGAAGTAAAGAAAAGTCAGTAAGCAATAATTGAAAACCTTATTGGTAACAGGGTAGTCTCATAAGAGCCATAGAAAATGGCTCGGGGATTGCCCTTTTTCTATGAAATTAGCTACTTTTGAGACAGCGGCCGTAATGTATTTGGGTAGGCAATTTTACCGGTACAAGTGGACAAAGCTCTGCTATATAATCTAAAAAATGATTAATCCGAAAAAATTCTTCCGATCCTGCTACAAAATTAAAAAAGGGTTCGTCTTTCTAATAGCTGCAGCTGAAAGGAGGCAAACACAAAATGAGTATTCCGGAATCCTCGGCATTCCGTAACATATTTTTTGCGCATTATCCAACCGTACACCGAAAATTGACCGCCCTCGTGCGTGATGAAGCCGCCGCCGACGATTTGGCGCAGGAGGTATTCCTCAGACTGTACAGGAACCCGCCGGACAACCCGGAAGCCTTGGGGGCATGGCTGCACCGCGTACTGACAAGAATCGGATACGATTACCTGGAGAAAAAAGCAAGAGAGAGAAAGCTGCAAAACAAGCAGGAAATGATGTACGAGGGGGAGGCTGCTCCGGAATCCGGAGAAGAGGCGCTTATGCGCCAAATGGATCAGGATGAAGTAAGGGCCTGGCTGGACAGCCTTCCCGAGCGGGACCGCCAGGCGCTGCTTCTCCGCTATTCGGGCTACAGCTACGCGGAGATCGCGCAGGAGCTTAATGTCAGGCCGCCGCTGATCGGCAGTCTGCTGCAACGAGCGACACGCAAGCTGCAGCAGACTGCCACCAAGGCCATGGCCCGGCAGGACTAACCATCGGAAAGGATTGAAAAAATATGACGACCCATCCGCATAATTCTGGAGAGGATAAAAGAACGCGCGAAGCCTGGGAACGGCTGCAAACGAAACTGGCAACGGAGCCGGTAAACGATAAATGGGAGACATGGGCCACGCAGAGCAAGCAGAACGGTCTGCAGTTAGCCGATGCTCTTCCGGGGCCGGCGGTTTCAGCCGCAGCTTCCAATGAGGCGTCTCAGCCGACTACTGAAGCTCCGGCTCCGGCAACAGCCTCCCGCCGCCGGGCAAGCCGCAACCGCAAGTGGATAGCGGCCGCAGCGGCAGCCGTTATCTTCAGCGCCGTTCTTGCCACCCCTATGGGCAATAACGCGCTCGCGGCGATTTTGAACCAATTCCGCGTGCAGGAGATCGCAACGGTTGACGGCGATACGCTTGAAAGCCTGTTTAATCAGCTCGTTCCGGGCGAAACGCTCAGCAAGGACAATACATTCGGGCAGTTTATAACCAAGGGAGGAACCGTTCAAGGGGAATTTACCCGTGAGCAGGCGGCTTCCCGGCTGGGGTATCAGCTTTTGCCCTCTGATCTGACAGGCGGCGAAGAGAAAGTCTACATCAGCCCTTCAAACGAAATCACAATGAAGATGAATGTTGAAGAAGTGAATCGGGCCATGCAGCGAGTGGGTGCAACGAAGCTGCTGCCGGAATCGATTGACGGAAAAGCGATCACCTTAACCCTTCATGAAAGTGTAACTTACGATTTGAATACGGATCAGGAGCACTGGGCGTCCCTGGCACAGATGCAGGCGCCGGAAATTACGGTGGACCCGTCCGTTGATGTGGAAGAAGCTCTAGAGGCGGTTCTGCAGCTTCCGATTTTGCCAGCCGGTCTGAAAAACCAGCTGCAGCAGAGCAGCATCCTTTCCGGATCGATTCCAATGCCGTATATCGTTGATAAAAGCGCCAAAACCGATGAACTCACGATTGGCGGCACCAAGGTGCTTGTTGAAGAACGCGAGTACAGCAGCATGACAGACCGTACGGCCGTCTGGATTAAAGACGGACAGTTGTTCCATTTTGACGGTGGCTCTGCCTACGCAACGGAAACTGATTTCATGAACAAATTGAAGGAGCTGGTGGAGGCATGACCGAGGCGGCCATCGACGCTAACGGGTTGACCAAGGAATACAGCAACGGACGCGGCTGCCGGAATGTCACCATCACTGTAGGAAAAGGGGAAGCCTTCGGCTTCCTCGGTCCTAACGGTGCCGGGAAAAGCACGTTCGTAAAAATGCTGGTCGGACTGATCCATCCGACGGCCGGCGAGGCGAGCATCATGGGCGCCCCCATCGGTACAATTGAGGCGAAGCGGCAAATCGGATATTTGCCCGAGCTGTACCGGTATCAGGAATGGCTGACCGGCGAAGAGGTCGTCCGGCTGCACGCGCGGCTATGCGGCTTGGACAAGCAGGAGGCGAACCGGAGAATCCCTGAGCTACTGCACAGGGTGGGTGTGGGCAAACGGGGGAAGGACCGGGTTAAGCATTATTCCAAAGGCATGCAGCAGCGGCTTGGACTGGCTTGCGCTCTCGTGAACGATCCGGCGGTAGTTTTCCTGGACGAGCCGTCGTCGGCCATGGATCCCGTCGGCAGAATGCATGTCCGCGCGATCCTTGAAGAACTGAAGCAGCAGGGGAAAACGATTTTCCTGAACTCCCATCTGCTGGAGGATGTGGAAGTGCTGTGCGACCGCATGGCGCTCTTGAATAACGGGCAGGTGCTCCGTCATGGACGGGTGGCCGAAGTACTTCAGAAGCGAGTCTGCTGGCGTTTTAAAGTCGGCGGATTTTCGCCTTTTTTGCTGTCTTGGCTTCATGAAACGACAGGCTTCAGCTTTCGGGCAGCTGCCGATGAAAAAGGCGAAGCCGGCCTGACCGGCGCAGGAAGTGCGGGTGATACCGTGTGGCTTGAAGCGGAGCTGGAGAACGAGGAGCAGGCGGGCTGGATTAATACGCTGCTGATCGGTCAAGGAATGACGCTGTATGAAGTCGCCAGAGTCCGTGAACGGCTGGAGGAGTGGTTCATGGAAGCTGTTGCCGGGCTCAATCACAGGGGGGAACAGGAATGAGAATAATTTGGACGATGACCTGGAAGGAGCTGCTGCGCAAACGTGTCCTGCTGCTGACATTTTTGATGACAGCCGTGTTTCTGATCGGATTTTGGTTTATTGCTGGAGCCATCGGGGACAGGGGAACCATAAGCGCCAATAATAACGAAGAACTAATCCAGCAATTTACGACCGGGATGTTCATTCTGTTGCTCGGTTTTTTCTTCGCCGGCTTTGTGCTCGCTTTTTTGGCTATTTTCAGTTCATTTTCCGCGATTGCCGGCGAGGCCGAGCAGGGGGTGATGCAGGCGATGCTGCCGCGGCCGATTCCGAGGTGGAAATGGTATACGGGCCGCTGGCTCGGTTACGTTTCTCTGGGCGTGCTTTATGCCTTGATTTTATATAGCTTGATTTTGTGGATTACCGATATCCATGCCGCAATTCCACGTGACCCGGTTGTACTGGTTCAGGCTTTCCTGCTTTTTGCCTCGGTTGTTCCTTTGCTCGTAACCGTGTCCATGTTCGGTTCCGGCTACCTGTCCTCCGTTGCAAACGGTGTGGTGATGACGATGCTCTACGGGGCAGGCTGGCTTGGCGGCATGATCGGTAAAATCGCCGGATCCATCGACCTGAAGCCTGAACCATTGCAAACCTTGAATAATGTGGCCGGAGTTCTGCAGCTGATTATGCCGGCCGACGCGCTGCTGCGGAAAATGCAGGCGGTGCTGTTCAGCTTCGAGGAAATCAGCGGACTTATCCCGGTGGGTGATACTGGACCGTTCGGTATCGGCGAAGTTCCTTCGACAGCCTTTTTAATATACGCGGTGCTTTATACAGCCGTGCTCTTTTGGATGGGGCTGCGCCGTTTTGTCCGCAAGGATTTATAACTCAACTTTCGGTGCAGCCGGCGGCTTTATGAATCAGCTCCGGGAGTTGTGCTGAACGCCGTACGAGCTTTGGCAGATGTTCGTTTTTTATGGGAAGACAATGGGAAGAAGGACGGCTTGATGGAGTCAACTGCAAAAGTGTATTCTATTTTCCCTAAATTACCATTTTAGAGCGGTTGAAGTGCAAAAGTACATCTCATTTAGGGCTATACGATAAAAAAGTAACTTTTGACCGGAAATGAACTGCACTTTTGCATTTGAACTGCCCATATTGAGGGGGTTCGACAAAAACCGCCTGCACTTTTGCATTTCGTGGGCTTTCCCTCTCTTCCTTATACGTAACGTGGCGGGAGCGGCATATAGTCCTTCCACGCGAAGGGTTCAGCAAGTTCAAGTCTATCCCGTATAGCCATTTGGAACTTTTCCGTCATCCAATATTTAAGAAAGTCATATTTATCCTGAAAAAGCCCGCACGAATCAATTGACTACCAAATGTGAAGGTGATATATTTTTGTTGTCAAACGACCAGTAATTGGAGGATAAATAAACTATTGCCAATTTATATTAAAGGAGTTGGATTCTGTGAACCATAGCGTAAAAAAAGAAGATATATTGGCAGCCTTCGAATTTAGACATGCCACCAAAGAGTTTGATCCGACAAAGAAAATTTCCGCTGAAGATTTTAATTTCATTCTGGAAACGGCCCGGCTCTCTCCAAGCTCGGTTGGACTCGAGCCCTGGAAGTTTGTCGTTGTCCAGAATCCGGATTTGCGCGAGAAGCTGCGTGCCGTGAGCTGGGGGGCACAGGGCCAACTGCTTACCGCCAGCCATTTTGTGTTGATTTTAGCCCGCAAGGATGTAAGATACGATTCCGATTACTTCTGGCGGCAAATGACCGGGGTCAAACAAATTCCGGCGGATAATGTCAAAAACATGATGGGCCGTTACCGGTCGTTCCAGGAAGAGGATTTCAAGCTGATGGAGTCGGAACGCGCGCTGTTTGATTGGGCTTCAAAGCAAACCTATATTGCTCTCGGCAACATGATGACCAGCGCCGCTCTCATCGGCATTGACTCTTGTCCGATCGAAGGCTTCGATATAGACAGCGTGAACGCCATTTTACGCGAAGCAGGGCTGCTGGAAAACGATCACTACGGAATCAGCGTGATGGCTGCGTTCGGATACCGTGTCAAAGCTCCGCGTCCTAAGACAAGAAGAGAAGCAGATGACGTGATTCGCTGGGTTGAATAACTCTGTACAATGCGTACCGATTTTCTATTGGTGCGCACTGTTTGTTTTACCGTTGTTCCTCTTATACGTCACCGGATGTTGAACTTGTTCTGAACGTCTATGCGCTTTTTTGGTATCAGGAAACTGCTAAGTAAATATAAACTTAAAATGATTTATCGAAAAATGATATCACAGCCCGGTCCACTTGAGATGACTGGGCTTAATTGCTAAACACGCTCTTATATTTGGACGCGGTCAAGGAAGCTTTGTGCTTTGGGCGAAAAGTTGGGGGGGGGGGATTTTCCGGTATTTCCGGAAAATAAAATGTACGGTTAATGGCATGATCATGGACGCCTGCCGGATTATAAAGAACGGTAGATTTTGATCTTGTCAGGGCTTGAAAGGCGGAGAGTATTATAGAAATTTATAACCAATTAAATCAGATTAGAGCTGCGAACAAATCAAATAGAAAACAAAAAATTTTATCAATAATATACGCAATTATTATCGGGGTTATTTTGGGCTTAGCAGCAAAACTTGTGGATAGTCCGAATATCAACCCGATCTTTGACGATCTCGGTGGACGTCTTGGTATATGGGTATTTGTTGCAGCACTTTTATCGGTTTTCAGCGATTCGCCCAAATTAGCCGCTGTAAGAGTGTTCGCCTTTTTTGGGGCGATGCTTACGGTTTATTATGTTTACACAACGCTGGTGCTGCATTTTTTTCCGCAAAAAGCCATTGTTTTTTGGGGGATTTGCGCGGTGGTCTCTCCTGTTTGTGCTTATTTGATGTGGTATGCGCGTGGAAACGGATTGTTCGCTAATATTATTTCCGCGCTTCCAATCACAATATTGCTGTCGGAAGGGTTTGAATTGCGCAACGCTTACTTGCCTATTCACCAGCATTATTATTTAATACCATTGCTTATGGGAATATATTTAATTATGATCGTTGTTTTGTTGTTTACTATTCCGAAAAAGAAAATGAACATTTTGGTCATTCTTCCAATAGCCCTGATATTATCTTTTATCATGATATATTCTAATGTTCTTGGCCGGATATTTGGTGGAATGAACGGTGTGTTATAAGGCGTGGTTATTGTCACCGAACGATCTTAATAGGAACCTTCCTTTGCCAGTAGATGTTGCTCTAAGATAGGAAATTAGATGGAAAATTCGGATTAACATTCTTAGAATGTTAATATAAAGAAGGGATATAAAGCAGTGATAATAAGATGGAGTAACTTGGATACAAATTGGCGCTAGCTGGCTGCTCCCAAGAATCCCCTGCCTTTAGGGAAAAGGGAGTTGGCAAGGAGGATTATCATTGAAATACTTTACCAAAGAAATGTATGAGCAGATGCAGGTGCGCGGTTATTTCTTTTATCCGGAAACGGAACAGGATTTGGAAGAAGATAAGGCTTGGTATTTGGAGAACGGCAGGGATTTCGAGGAAGAGGCCTATCAAATGTTCTTACTGATCAAGCCATATATGCTCAAATATTTGTCCGGTCCGTTGCAAGCTGCGGTTGAAGATGGGAGCATCATGAAGACGAGGTTGCCCGCGCCGGATTTGGCCGCTTTGATCGATGAGTGGAAACGAAGCTGGGATGAAGAATGGGAAAGGCGCTGCAAGGACTATAGAGTCAACTATGAGGCGATAAAGCCAAGTCTGCCTATGCCGGTTAGAGGTTTGAAAGAAAAAATCAGATTTCATGATGCGAAGCTGATAAGGATGACTTCATCTGCGGATCGCCGCGTCGAGATCGTAATCCAGGAATGCTTTAAGGAAAAGGAGACGCGCCTCACTTTTTTGGAGGTGAATTCGCTCCGTTGCGATGCTGACCCGGTTCGAAGTTTGTGTCTGTACGAAGAAGTTTATCTGCTGGAAACCGGCCTATTCGAACTCTGTTTACTGTTGGAGTCCCCGGAAACAGGTTTAAACGAGTTCTCCATCGTAGCCAGCGGCTTGGACATACATATGTAAGAGCAATTCAAAATGGTTCTACGCCCCGGAGTTGTATGAGACAAGCGGGGAGAAGGAAGTCTAAAGAGAATAAAGGAGTATTCCCATGACCGAGGTGTTAGTCGTTGACGATGAAGCGAGCATTTCCGACGCCGTTGCTTATGCGCTCAGGAGAGAGGGATATACGGTGGAAACGGCGGCGGACGGACAGGAGGCGCTGGACCGCGTCGATACGTTCCGTCCGGATGTGATGGTGCTTGATGTAATGATGCCGAAGCCCCGCCTGCCAAGGTTACCTTCTTGCCTTCATCCGTTTCGTCACGCTGAGCTCGCCGGATCATGCCTTGAGCCAGGCGCAGCTTGAGAAGGTCGCCGTCACGGTAAAGAAGCTGAAATAAATAGATAGCCGAAATGATAGTTCCAAGGCGACTCAGTTCTGAGTTGCCCTATTTTATTTTTTCCGCGACCAAAAAAGTTCAGTTCGACAGGTTTCCAGATTATAGTATAATGGCTAATGTGACAGAAGAACTCTGATTATGAGGTGTTTGGTTCGTGTTGGACAAATTAATAGATTATTTACAGCATACTCCCGTTTGGGCATTGGCTATGGTTGTTGCATTTATGGCCCTTGTGTGGCTTTATAAAGAATTTAAGGGGATGATGGAAGAGAGCAATCGGGCTAAGTTGTCGCTGATTCAAAGGCGGATGGACTTGTACGCCGGGGTTGAAGCCGCGATCGCCCAGGCGATCAACAAACCGGAAGATTCGCAGGCCAAGCAGCATTTGTACATAAAGTTAGGGGAAGCGAGCTCGTGTTTTACAGGGGAGGCCCGCCAAGTTCTAAGGGATTATTATACGGAGGAAGATGCTTTTGTCCTTACCACTCTGCTATCCATTGTCCAAAAGGAGATCGATCGTCTTGACAGAGTCAAGGAAAAACTGTCTCCATTAACGATGCCTACGGATGTAGTCGAGACGGTCTCCAAACTGTTCATCCCGCTGAAACCGATTATTTTCATGTTTGCCGTGGGCGTGGTTGCATTTTTTTACTTGGCTGCGTTCCTGGTGCAGGACACCGCGTTAAGCCGAATGGCCGCGACTGCCGCCTATGTTTCACTTCTATTTAGTATGATGCTGGTGGCCGCCATCATTTCTTTATTGATGGAAGGCCATTCAAGACTGGTTCCGTTTAATTACGTTCGGAGCGTGGAAGCCGTTGTGATGCTTTTGGCGCCGATCGTATCGCTTTTTTTCCTCTGGCTGGCGATTCCTATGTTACTTTTGCAGATTTTATCGTTTGTCTTGTTTGCGGTCAGCCAGCGTAAGGAAAAATACAACATGAATTAAGACAAAAAAGGATGCTGAACCATGCAAAAGTTTATTGTCATCGGCGCGGGAATTTTAGGCGCTTCAACGGCCTATCAATTGGCTAAAAGGGGAGCGGAAGTGATCATTGTCGACCGGAAAGACCCGGGACAAGCGACCGCTGCCGCTGCCGGAATCATTTGCCCGTGGATATCGCAGCGGCGCAACCAAGCCTGGTATCGGCTGGCCAAGGAGGGCGCGCGGTTTTACCCCTCTTTGATCGCAGAGCTGGAACAGGGCGGGGAGACCGAAACCGGTTATGCCCGGGTGGGGGCGCTTCGTTTACATAAGGAGATTGAAAAGCTTGTCCAACTGGAAAAGCTGGCTGTCAAACGCCGGCAGGATGCCCCGGAAATCGGCGAGATCACGCGGCTGAATCCCGGTGAAGTGAAGCGGTTGTTTCCTTCGCTGGCGGACGACTATGCCGCTCTGCATATTAGCGGGGCTGCCCGCGTCGACGGACGCGCTCTGCGGGATGCGCTGCTGCGCGCCGCGATCGGATTTGGCGCCACGCAGCTGAACGGAGACGCCGCGATCCGATTCGCCGGTTCAACCGCCACCGGGGTCCAAGTTGAGGATCAAACGATCGAATCCGACGCGGTTCTAGTTTGTGCAGGAGCATGGGCCAATCCGCTGTTGAAGCCGCTAGGCGTAGATTTTAAAGCGACCTGTCAGAAAGCGCAGATCGTTCATTTGGCATTGCCGGATGCGGACACGGGGCCTTGGCCCGTCGTTATGCCGCCCGGCGATCAGTATATATTGGCCTTCGACGGCCAGCGGATTGTGATCGGCGCCACCCATGAGAACGATCCGCAAGGCTTCGACACGCGCGTTACGGCGGGCGGTCTGCAGGAGGTTTTAAATAAAGGGCTGGAGCATGCTCCCGGGCTCGCGGAAGGCGGCTTTATGGAGGCGAGGGTCGGTTTTCGCCCGTTCACTCCGGGCTTTCTCCCCGTGATCGGCGCTTTGCCCGGCTGGTCAGGCATTTACGTGGCCAATGGCTTGGGAGCATCGGGACTAACGATGGGTCCGTATATCGGGTTTCAACTGGCCAAGCTGGTTCTTGGATTGGATATCGATATCGACTTGGCGAATTACATGGTAGAGGGGGCCTTAGGCGGTAAGTAATCGGGCTGGCTAAGGAACCCCCTCATAAAAATAGCGGAATTTTATGGTCTTATTTTCCGTAAGCGAGCAAGTTCATCACCAATAACGGATTTTTATGGCCTTATTCCAACTAATGGTGCAAAAAGTGGTCACCCTCCTGCGTTTTAAAAAAATAGCGACATAAATTTCCTCTATTTCTCTCAAAATGGGTGATGTCGCCGAAATAGCGACATTTTTTTCCTTTATGTTCCGCTCGGGTTTTTCAAACGGGCCAGCCTTTTCATTGTTTCCCCGGGCGGGTTACTCCTTCTTTCACTTTATAGGATGCCCATACGAATGACGTCAGGGCAAATGGTTTCGCAGTAGGTGCCATGAATTGAAAATTTTGTAAAATTAACAAAATAGATAATTTTTCCCGCGCACAACCGCCAATTTACGTGATAAACTAACGCTATGTCTCGCTACAGCGTCGCGGTAGTGCTCGGCTATATTTTGTCAGATTGGTATCCGGAGGAGAAAATGAAAACAATAGTGCTCAAATGGAATCAAATGAGTCTCGTAAAACGAATTTTTCTGGGAATTATCGTTGGGATTGTATTGGCCCTGTCCGTTCCCAAGGCAACGGGGATTGCTATTTTCGGCACCTTATTCGTATCCGCCTTAAAGGCGGTAGCTCCCGTATTGGTTTTGCTCTTGGTCATGGCCGCTATTGCGAACCATAAGAAGGGCAGCCAAACGAACATGAAATCGATCCTCGTCCTTTATGGAATAAGCACTTTTTTGGCAGGATTGATTGCGGTTGTGGTAAGTTTCATTTTTCCGGTAAGCTTGTCGCTTGCTGCGGGCAGCGGGGACCTGACTCCACCCGGCAGCATTGTCGAAGTGCTGAAGGATTTGCTGTTCCAGGTGGTGGACAACCCGGTAAAAGCCCTGATCAACGCTAACTATATCGGCATTTTGGCATGGGCGGTCCTGCTTGGCGTAGCGCTAAAAGGCGCCGGCGATCAAACGAAAAACCTGCTCACCCAATTTTCGGACGCCGTATCGCAAATCGTCAGATGGGTCATTCAATTGGCGCCGTTCGGGATCATGGGACTTGTGTTTGACACTATCACCGCAAACGGTATTTCGTCCTTGCTTGATTACGGGAAGCTGCTTCTCGTACTGATTGGATGCATGTTGTTTATGGCGCTTGTGGTGAATCCGCTGATCGTGTATCTGAACATCCGCAGAAATCCGTACCCGCTTGTGTTCAGCTGCTTGAAGGAAAGCGGGATAACGGCATTCTTCACGAGAAGTTCCGCGGCCAACATTCCGGTCAATATGCGTTTATGCGAAAAATTAGGGCTGGATAAAGACACGTATTCGGTATCCATTCCCTTGGGAGCGACGATTAATATGGCGGGGGCGGCGGTGACGATCTCCGTTTTAACGCTTGCGGCTGTTCACACGTTGGGCATTCAAGTGGATTTTGGCACGGCGCTGATCCTCAGCGTACTGTCGGCAATAGCTGCCGCAGGCGCCTCCGGCGTGGCCGGCGGATCGCTGCTTCTCGTACCTTTGGCCTGCAGCTTGTTTGGTATTTCGAACGATATTGCGATGCAGGTCGTTGGTGTAGGCTTCATTATCGGCGTATTGCAGGACTCTTTCGAAACGGCGCTTAATTCATCCTCCGATGTACTGTTCACCGCAACGGCGGAATATGCCAAAAAACGCAAAGAGGGCATGAAAACGACGGAAACCTATTTGGACAAAAAAGCAGGGGCCTAGGGGCGCCTGCTTTTTTTGTTGACATGAGCCGGGGATTACGCGAACAGATCCTGCATCGATACGCGCAAGCCCTCGTAAAGCTGCGAGAGCGCGTACGGGTCGCCGGATTTCGAGTAATAGGCTACATCCGCGATTTCGCCGTCAGTCAGAGTGAACACCGTCACTTGCTCCTTCATCGGATCGACGATCCAGTATTCCTTCACGCCGCATTTCCGGTATAAGTCGAGCTTCCGGATCAAATCTTTGCTTCGCGTGGAAGGAGACAGCACCTCGACGGCCAGTTCCGGCGTGCCCATATATTTGCCGCGTTCGTTGATTTGATCTTTGCCGCAAATGACGACCAAATCCGGCTGTACGACACAAATATTCGTTTTTGACTTTTTCAGCGTAATGTCAAAAGGGGATGTCAGCGGTGTACAAGGTTTTCCTTTAAACCAAAGATAAAACGTACCATGCAGTTCATTTACCGCGTGTTGGTGCTTGTACGAAGGAGAGGCAAGATTGTACACGATGCCGTCGATGAGCTCAAAGAGCTGTTCCGACGTCTCGGTCAGCTCAAGGAACTCTTCGTAGGTCACCCAATCGCCGCTTTCGTATCTGGCCGCTTCCTCCTTAAGGAAGGGGTCGTCATCCTCCCCGGCAAACGCCGTCAATTTGGCCACATCCTTGCCGTTCTTCGTCACGATGATTTCCTCACCCGCCTCCGCAAACTTTAAATACTTCCCGAAATTGTTCTGCATATCGGTGGAAGAAACGCGCATCAGGCTCACCTCGGATTAGCTAATTTATGAATTTATTTTAGCTAACTTTATGGCGATTATCAATGGAAAATAGCTAAATTTAAAAAGGACCTTTCGCGAGAAATTGCTCTTCGAGGATATCCCAGTTGGGAGTAGAGACGTTGGACCTGTTCTTCCACACGCGGAATACGCTGCTTAAAGCGGCAATTTCGTAGGCCGAACCATCGACCAGCCGGCTGGCCGGCAGCAGGTGATAAATTTTTAAAAGCAGGCGCAACAGCGTGGGGTGTTTACGAATAAATGAAGCTTGCCCGGCCGGCACCAGGGGATAACCCTGGGCTTCCAGCACGCGAAAGCCTTCGTCCATGGCCGCGACGATCTGCCGCAGCAGCTTGCCGTCCCCGGCGATCTTCTTCATCCGGCGCTCATGGATGGTTACGGCGTAAGTGAGCGCCAGAATGGGGACGATATGGTTTTTCAGCCAAGCGTCGATGTTATCGTGATAGATTAGTTTGTATTTCACATTCGCAAACGCCAGGTCAAGGTCGGCCTTAAAGGGGATCGGACCGTCCAAGCCGCCAAGCACCATCTGCCCGCCGCCGCCGCGGATACAGACGGTTTTGCCGTTTTCTCTGGTTCCGGCGCTAATTTGGAATCCGAAGGCGATACTTTTGGACGTATTGCTATGCTCTTTCAGGTAATTTTGCATGTCTCGGGCGTCCGTGTTATTGCCAACGATGATGATGTTGCTGCTCCGGTTATCGGCCAAAATCGGCAGGACCGCCGGAAAATCCGAATATTTCATGACGACAAAAATGAGGTCGTAAATATCGGCCGCTTCCAGCGTCCGAATGACGCGCACCTGATCCACCGTCGTTTTCCGCTGAAAGTAATGGCGAATGATGAGGCCATCCCGCTCTAATTCCTCCGCCCGTTTCCCTCTCGCCAGTACGGTGACCTGATTGCCCCCGCGCACAAGAACATGGGCCAAATAACTTCCTAAAACGCCGGCTCCGTAAACCAGTACTCTCATATTTCTCTCCTCACCTTCAAAATGAATGAACATTTGTTGAAAAAATAACATTTGTTGATTACAATTACCTTAACATCCGTAGAAATACCGCAGCAATCGGTAATATTTTTGATTCTGTTGAGTATTCAACAAATGCTATCGGAAATGTCTAATAAGAGGAGCAAAGAGAGTGATGGACAGACGAATCGCAAAAACGAGGCAGGCCATTATGGAAGCTTTTGTCATGCTGATGGGGGAAAAAAGCTTTGAAAAGATCACGATTCAGGAAATCGCAGACAGGGCCGACGTAAACCGGGGGACGGTCTATCTCCATTTTACGGATAAATATGCCCTGCTTGATCAATGCATCGAAACGTATTTGCAGCTATTGTATGAAACCTGTCTGCCCGACGGAGAGCTAAATGAGGTGTCGGCAAAAGCTTTATTGCTGCGAACGTTTCAATTTTTGCAGCACAACGCCTCCATCTATTCCACGCTCATGACGAGCAAAGGGGTTCCCGTATTCCGCAACCGGATGCAGGCGATGATGGAGCGGGGAATTGAAGAGATCATCAAAAACTGCGGTATCGGCTCGGGGATCAAACCGGAGATTCTCGTCCAGTTTCTGGCGGTGGCGGTTGCCGGTCTGATGGAATGGTGGATGGTCCAGTCAATGCCTTACACTCCGGAGGAAATGGTGGAGCAATTGCTGCTGATCCTGGAACGGAATTTGATTTTGCCGGAACAATTGGCCGAGTATAAGCGGAAAGCGTAATTTTTGTGCCAGTTCGGGAACTTCCACCGCCCTAGAGGAGTCTGTATGGGTAAAGGGGAGGAGAACAGCTTGAGGGAGATGCAGCTAGAGCATCTTGCGGAGATGAGCGTATCGGGCCTTCGGATGCTGATGGAATCGTACGGGGAAGACGTTTGGAACTACGCTTACGTCATCACCAGGAATACGCATACGGCGGACGATGTCGCGCAGGATGTATTTATTAAAGCTTATCAACATTATGCCTCTTTTCGCGGGGAGGCTTCCGTCAAAACTTGGTTGCTGAAAATCGCGCGCAATACCGCTTTATCCTATCAAAGACGGGCATTTTTGCGCAAAGCGGTGCTGCTTGGCGAACGTTCGCCGGACGAAGGGCTGGGCGGGACAGCGTCGGCTCCGTCTTCGCCATCCGCCGAATCGCAATATTTGGAGCGGGAAGCGGCGGACGAATTGTGGCGGCAAGTTTTGAAGCTGCCCGGCAAGTTTCGCGACCCGCTGGTGCTAAGCGTGCACCACCAGTTGTCCATGGATGAAATATCCGCAATTACGGGCCTTTCGCCGGGTACGGTAAAGTCGAGGATTCACCGGGCCAAAAAGAAGCTTGCCGCCGCATGGAAAGGAGTGAACGATCATGCATGAATGGAAGCCGGAATGGGATCAAAGGTTGGCCAGAGCGCCTTTTAAACAGCGGCGTTTTGGGCCCGACATGATGGAGCGGGTCGAGCGGCGGCTGCCATCGGCGTTACAGAAACGCTCCCGGAAAGCTTGGATTCAAGCGGTCGTGGTGATCGTTCCGGCGCTGCTCCTGGTGCTGGGCGGCGGCATCTGGTTCGGCAACAGGGCGGAGCCTACGGCCGTCCCGTCCGACAATGGCCCGGGTCCAGTTACTCAGGGAGGAGGGACGTTCCGCTCCGGTTTTGAGCCTGGGGCAGGCGGGGATTTCGACTGGTGGAATTCCGCGGAAAACGCGGTCAAGCAGGGCAGCGACCGCACGCTCGTGACGCTGGCCAAAGCGCTTTTGCAGCGGCAGCTTGGCGTTTGGGGCGGCCCGACGCCGGACATTTGGGAAAATCCGGAGGTCAAACAGGCGCTGGAACGCTATGACGTGTCCAGTCCTTGGGTGTATGAAGTGTACATCGATTCGATCAGTGCCGCGGATGCGCAAACCGTGTACTCGCTCCGTTTGGGGCTGCGGGATTCGATTCCCACGGTTTATCAAGAAACGATTGACGTTTACGTCCGCGCCGATACGCAAAAAATCTCGCGCATCGAGCAAGTAAGTACGGATGAAACCGGGACGCGGGACGGTGAAGGCGCCGCAACAGGTCCCGGCGAGGGGAAAAACGTTGTGTTGAAGGAGGATGCGGAGCTCAGTCTGAAGATAACGGGAATTTTGCACAGGGATAAGGGGATGATCCGGCCGATTCATGTCCGGTATGGGGCTGCGGAAAAAACGTTCGACGATTGGAGTAATGTCAGCAATGAATCCTATTATCCGCAGGCGGCGATGCTGCCGGCAGGGGACGGAGAACAGGTGCTGGCCGTGATCATGACGACCGGATACGGCACCGGGGTTCACGAATCGGAGCTGAAGCTGCTCAGACGCAATTTAACGGATGTATCCGCGGCGGATCCGGTGTTAGTGGCCGAAACCGAGCTAACTGCGGACATGACGGCGGAAGAGGGGAAGCGAACGTACCGGTTTACGCTGGCCGGCGAAACGCGCACGTTCGAATACCAGGAAGAGGACGCCGGATTTTGGCTGGATCAGCCCGCACTCGGCAACATCGTCCGCTATTCTGTGGAAGGAAACACCCTGTACGCGTCGGTGCCGATCCAGGTGTCGCCGGCCGAATTCCCGGTGTCGATCCGGCTGCGTTACAAATTTGACGGGGCCGTGTTTACCGTGGCGGAGGCGTCGTTTGAGGATAACTTTTGAGAGGTCAACTTATATTGTATAATGAAGCGAGGCCCACAGCTTTTTCCATTATTTCATTCGTTCATTGATCATTTTAGTAGCGGTAGAAAATCAAGCATAAAGGGTGATTGAAACGTGAAGAAGATCATTAACAAGCCGGAAACGCTGGTTCGGGAAATGGGGCGGGGTCTCGCGCTTGCCCATCCCGAACTGGAATTCGACAGCAAGTACAAAATCGTGAAGCAAAAACAACGGAACCAGGACAAAGTCACTTTGATCAGCGGCGGGGGCAGCGGCCATGAACCGGCCCATGCCGGATTCGTCGGGCGGGGGATGCTCGATGTGGCGGTTTGCGGCGATGTGTTTGCTTCCCCGTCGCAGATTCAGGTTTATCAGGCGATCAAAGCTTCCGCGGGGAGCAAGGGCGTGCTGCTGATCATCAAAAATTACAGCGGCGATATGATGAATTTCAAAAATGCGGCTCATCTCGCGGCTGAAGACGGCATCCAGGTCGATTATGTGAAGGTGGACGACGATATCGCGGTGGAGGACAGCCTGTATACGGTCGGCCGCCGCGGCGTGGCCGGGACGGTGCTCGTGCACAAAATCGCCGGCGCCGCCGCTGAAGCGGGCCTGGAGCTGGCCGAAGTGAAGGCGGCCGCGCAAAAGGCGATCGAACGCACGCGCACCATCGGCTTCGCCTTGACCTCATGTACGGTGCCGGCCAAGGGCACGCCGACTTTTGAGCTCGGGGAGGATGAGATCGAATACGGCGTCGGCATTCACGGGGAGCCGGGCATTCGCCGCGAGAAAATCGCTTCGGCGGACGAATTGGCGCGCAAGATGGTTGACGACTTGTACCGCGACATGAACCTGGATGGCGGTTCCGGCAAGGAGGAGCTGGCGGTGCTCGTGAACGGATTTGGCGCTTCGCCGCTGCAGGAGCTTTATGTGCTGGCGAACGCGGTCGTGCGCGAGATCCGCGGCCGGGGCCAGTCGATTTTTAAATTGTTTGCGGGCAACTATATGACCAGCATCGATATGGCCGGCGCTTCGGTCACGCTTATGAGGCTGGACGAGGAGTTGAAGCGGTATCTGGAAGCGGAATGCGATACGCCGGCGCTGCAGGTGCGCGGTCCGTTCGCACCGCTGCCGCTCGAAGCGGAGACGGACGGGGCGGAACAGCGCGAGCCGTCTTTCCGCTGCGAGACCGATCCGGCGGATGCAGAGGTGGGGAACGACGCGTTTACGCTGCGCAATATCATTTATCTGACGGATAAAATGAGCGAGATTATTATTGAAAATGAAGTCGCGTTCTGCGAGCTTGATGCGCATGCCGGCGACGGCGATTTCGGCATGAGCGTGGCCAAAGGCTTCAAGCAATTGAAGCGGGAGTGGCCGGAGATTATCGAGCATCACGCGGGCACGATCGGCGCCTTCCTGGAGGCCTGCTCGCTGGTCATTATGGAGCATTGCGGCGGCGCATCCGGCCCGATCTGGGGCTCGGCGTTCCGCGCGGCCGGCAGATACGCCGGCGACCGCACGGCGCTCTCGGCCGCGGAGTTCGCGGCGATGATGCAGGCGGCCGTGGAGGGCATCCAGGCCACGGGCGAGCGCTCCTTCGGCCGCGGTGCGGTCGTCGGCGACAAGACGCTGATCGACGCGCTGGTTCCGTTCGCGGACTCGTGGGCGCGGAGCGCGGCGGCCGGCGACGATCTGAAGAGCGCGGCGGCCAAGGCGGCGGAAGCGGCCGCGGAGGGGGCGAAGCGCACGGAGACGATCGTCGCCCGCATGGGGCGGGCCGGCGCCGTTGGGGAGCGCAGCCTCGGGTACCCGGATGCCGGCGCCTACGCGCTTGGCGTCATCTTCGCGGAGCTGGCGCGCGCAATACGGTGAGCGGCGGTTGCACGGGGCGGTGAGCGGGCGTTTGCGCGGGGCGCTCCGGCGCACTCACGTGTACTCCCGCGCTCACGGGTGTTTCCGTGCACTCCCGGGTGCCCCCCGCGCTCCCGCGTGCTCCGTGCACTCCCGCGTGCTCCCGGCACTCGGGCGAGGCTAGGGGCGCGTGCCGTACGAACAAACATCCACCGCCTTAACATCAAAGGCGAAGCTAGGGCGGAAGTTTTACCTGAAGGAGAGTGTAATTGATGCGCGAAACCTGTGTTCCATCCGGCGTGGCGCTAAAAGACACCGGCATTGGATACACGTTGTCCGTAATCGGCGGTAAATATAAAATGATCATCTTGTACTGGCTGGCCGAAAACAAGGTGATGCGGCATAATGAACTGAAGCGCGGTATTGGGACGATTTCCTTTAAAACGCTGAGCGTTATGTTAAAAGAGATGGAGGCCGACGGCCTGATCCAGCGCGAGGAATTTCCCCAAGTGCCGCCAAAAGTTGAATATTCTTTAACGGAACGCGGCCGTTCTCTCCTCCCGCTGTTAAATCTGATGTGCGAGTGGGGGGAGAACAACAGCTTGAAGGGCTTGCCGGCTGCTGAAGCGTTACCGGCAATCGAGCATCGGGCTTCAAAATAGCGGCACAATATGTACTTATTTTCCTAAGCTAGGCCTGTTCACCCCCATTAGCGGCATTTTTGGTCTTTATTTTCCTATACATGGTCCCAGAACGCGGACATTTTCTGGCGACAGGGGGAAATAAGGACATAAATTACCTCTATTGCACTCCATATGGGAAGTATCGCCGAAATAGAGACATTTTTAGAGCTAGAATAAAAAGTGGACACGACGTTAAGTGATGTGGAAAATAGGACTTAACGAAGAAAGAGGTGTCCGTCGTGGGAGAGCGTCAACGATACAATGAGGAATTTAAAAAGCAAGCAGTAAAATATGTTCAAGAGCAGACGAAGACCTTGCCGGAGATCGCCGAGGAAATGAACATTCCCGTGGGAACGTTGAAGAATTGGATGACGAAGTATCGTTCATTTGAAAATGAACCCATTGTGAATACAGAGAAACTCCGTCAGCTGGAAGAACGTTTGCAGGCGTCGGAACGGGAAAAAGAGGACTTGCAGGAAGAGCTGGCGATCTTAAAAAAGGCTCTGCACATCTTCAGCAAAGAACGGAACTGAGGTTCCAATTCATCGAAGACCATCGCTCCAAGTTTCGAGTGGAGAAGATGTGCAAAGTAATGCAAGTGTCCCGGAGCGGATTTTATAAGTGGAGAAAGGCGGCGCCCAGTGAGCGGGAGTTGAGGAAGGCAAAGGTGTTGGAACGGATTGCCTACCATTTTCAGGACAATGATGAGTGTTACGGCAGTCCGAAAATAACCCGTAAGTTATGGGAGGAAGGCATTCAGATCTCAGAGCGTACGGTCAGCATCTACATGAAAGAGTTAGGACTGCGTTCTTGCGTCTCCCGGAAGTACAAAGTGCAGACAACCGACTCCAACCATGACTTACCTATTGCTCCGAACATCTTAGAGCAGAAATTTGCCACGGCTAAGCCAAACAAGGTGTGGGTAGCGGACATTACCTATATTCCGTGCCGAGAGGGCCGGCTGTACCTTGCCAGCGTAATGGACCTGTGTACCCGCGAGATTGTAGGTTGGCGTCTTCATGATCGGATGACGACAGATCTGGTCCTAGACGCACTGGAAGCTGCGTACGAAGCAAAGAAGCCGGGCAGGGGGTTGATTCACCACTCCGACCGCGGCTCACAGTATGCATCCAAAGACTACCGGGATAAACTAGAGGCTTTCTTCATGAAGGCCAGCATGAGTCGTAAAGGGAACTGTTACGACAACGCATGTATCGAATCTTTTCACAGCATCTTGAAGAAAGAACTCATCTACCGTACAAGATTCAAGACCAAGCAGCAAGCATACGAGTCCATCTTTCGGTATATTGAATTCTTCTACAACCGCAAACGAATCCATAGTTCGATCGGTTATTTGTCACCGGTTCAATTTGCTGCACGTTTTAAAAAGACTGCCTAGTATTTTTCACTTAGAGGGTGTCCACTTTCTTGACAGAGGTCCATTTTTTGTCCTTATTTTTCGCTTTTTCGCTGAATCCGCAATGGGGGTAAAAATTTACACAGCCAAAGACCGCCGGTACGAACTTCCCCGGCGGTCTTTGCTCATAGGCTGTCGATAAAATGCAGGTAGTCGCGCGCGCTATTTTCCAACTCGTCTACCAGTGCCGCAGGTTCTGCACCGGGCTCATTTCCGCCGGGTTCATTTTCTTGGCCATAAAACGCAAAAAACGAACGATAGTCCGCATCGCAGTATAGGAAGGTCGTTTCAAAAGGAGCTAGCAAATGTTCAAGGGTGTAACGATATCTCCCGTCTTTACTGTAATCTTCTTTTCTGATTCCGGCGGACACAGCCAAGGCAATTTTGCGATTCTTTAATTTGTCGCCTCCTTTTGAACCGTAAGCCCATCCATAGGCAAAAACATCGTCAAGCCATTGTTTAAGGAGAGGCGGGCAATTAAACCAATAAATGGGGAACTGCAGCACAAGGTTACTATGCGATTCGATGAGTTGTTGTTCTTTTTTCGGATCGATGTTTCCGTTAGGGTAAACCTTATACAATTCGTGCACGGTATATTTCTCCGGATATTTGCGAAGTTCTTCCGCCCATCGCTTATTGATGACGGATGATTCTATGTTGGGGTGGGTGACGACAACAAGAGTTTTCAAGGTTTTGGCCTCCTTAAAATTGATTTATTTCCTGAGTATAATGCGCCGGCTGCAAATATGTAAGTATGCACTTTTAGTACAGGTACTTACCAAAAGGTGAGTGTTACGCGGCCTTCTCCACCCAACCGCATACCGCCGATTTTCTGGATTGAGCCATGTTTTATTTCAGGGAAATTTTGTTTAATGAGGAGCAGGCTGTTTATTACATATATTTATTCGGAATTTTAGGAGATTGAGAGCATGAAAAAGGTAAAAGTCCCTGCATTATTTCTCACAGCAGCTATGTTGTTTCTTACTTTCGTGGCGTCAGCATCTGCTATTACGGAAGCGGATGAGATGATCAGGTTGCAAATGACCCGTCGGATGTAATTCTGATCAATGGTGTTCATATATCGGGCGGCAGCGGGTATACCGGCACGTTTACAACCGTAGCGGAAAACGGTAAAAACATGGAGGTTTGGGTGAAAAACAACTCCACTTCATCCGTTTATTTGGAAATCAGCCGCAATGGAGTCGAGTTGCTGTCCGATTATGAATTAGGGCCGGGTAAACAACAAACGGTAAGTTAACAAGAGCTCGCCGCAGGCGGCTTAAGCGGAGATTGGAAAGCCTATATCTATAATAGAACCGGGGACAAATACGACCTAAACGTTAATGCAAGACAGTTTTAACTGAGTTTCATTTTATCCTTTTCAGCCCTAGGATGATAAAATAAGAGCAATCGTATTTCTATTTAGTAAATCCTAGAACAAGGAGGATTTGCAATGCAATGGCAAGAAGTACGCGAGCTGTTTCCAGATCAATTTGTTTTGTTGTCTATTCTCGATTTTCGGAAGGAAAATGGGAAGAAAATCATAACGGATATGGCTCCGGTTCGGGTTATACCGGAAAGGGAGCCGGCGGCAGTTTCTTTGTCCCCTTCATAAGGAAATCAACTTAAAGTAAGCCAGAGCGCGTGGCGCCCCGGCTTTTCAGCTTATTTATGGTACAACATAAATATTCGGTTTCGTGACCGGGCCCATGCCGTTGCCGAGGAAAAATCCGGGGTGCGGCGGCTGGTTATAGGCGACATTCTGCCAGGCGATGCTGAGCCGGTACACCGGATCGTGCATCAGGGTGTAAATTTTGTAGTTGGTGATGTCCGTGGTGGTATAAATCCGCAGCGCGGTGTTGTCGGATTTGCGCCAGATCACTTCCTCGCGCCAGTCGCCAAACAGATCGGCCTGCAGGGTTGGCGTGGCCTTGGTGCCGTTGTTGGAAGCAACGCCGGATCCGGTTAGCAGATTATACATGGAGTTATTGGAGTAGTTCCATTTGTCGATTTTAACTCCGTCGAGCAGTTCCCGGGACAGATCGCCGTCCCACCAGATGCCGAAATTAATCGAAGGCGTGGAGCTGCTGATTTTGCTGCCGGTAATCGAGTACAAGCCAACTCCGCCGCTGGCCCATACTTCTTCTCCCGGATAATTCGGATCGATGTCGGCGGCCATGCCCCGCCCGGTATCCTTGCCGGTATAAACGCCCCACAGAACTTGCCCGGTCGCGGCGTCCCACACGGCGGCACCGTAGGGGGCGCTGGTATTTTCCATTACCTTAAAAACCTCCAGGCCGGAGCGGTTCGGATTCAAATCCCCCACATGCAGCGCGTCTCCATGCCCCAGCCCCGTGTTGTACAGCTTGGCCCCGTTATCGTCGATGGTCAAGGCGCCGTAAACGATTTCATCCTTGCCGTCGCCGTCCACGTCGGCCACGCTTAAGCTGTGGTTGCCCTGGCCGGCCGTTCCCGGGTTGGTGGAGCTGTTGCTGTCAAACGTCCACTTCCGGGTTAAGGTGCTGCCGTTCCAGTTATAGGCGACCACGACCGTGCGCGTGTAATAACCGCGTGCCATAATGATGCTCGGATGGACGCCGTCCAGATAGGCCACGCTAGCGAGAAAACGGTCGACGCGGTTGCCGTAGCTGTCGCCCCAGCTGGATACGTTGCCTCTTGGCGGAACATAGTCGATGGTGCTTAAAGCTTTGCCCGTCTGTCCGTTAAATACGGTCAGATATTCGGGTCCCGACAAAATGTATCCGCTCGAGTTGCGGTAATCCGCACCGGCGTTCCCGATCGTCACGCCTGTCCCGTCAACGGTGCCGTCCGCGGTTTTGCAGACGACTTCGGCTTTGCCGTCCCCGTTGAAATCATATACGAGAAACTGCGTGTAGTGAGCGCCGGCGCGGATGTTTTTGCCCAGGTCGATCCGCCATAGGCGCGTGCCGTTTAGCTTGTACGCATCGAGGTAGACGTTGCCCGTGTATCCGCTTTGCGAGTTGTCTTTGGAGTTGGACGGGTCCCATTTCAGCACGATTTCGTATTCCCCGTCCCCGTCCAGGTCCCCGACGCTGGCGTCATTGGCGCTGTACGTGTAGCTGACGCCGTCCGGGGTCGTGCCGCCGGGCGGAATCTGGATCGGCACGTCGAGATAATTGTTCGCCCACACGCGGGCCGCAGGGGAGGCCGATTGCTCCGTTCCGTTGACGATGGCCCGGACCGTATACGAGGAGGAAGTCGTGCCTGCCGTGTCCAGATAGTTCGTGCTGTTCGTAATCGGGCTGGAATTCACCTTGGTTCCGTTCCGGTACAGATTAAACGAAACCGACAGCTCCTCGGTTCCAAGCAGCCGCCAGCTTACAAACACCCCGCCGCCGACTTTCACCGCCACCAGTCCCCGGCCAAGTTTTTCCGCTTGCCTGGGGGCTGCGGCCGACGCGGTGGAAAGGGGCGGACACGCGGCCCAAACCAGGGAGAGGCCGACAAGAAATCCGAGAGCAAGATTCCAAAAAGGGCGTAACCGCTTACTCAATACGAAAACCTCCTGTTCCTTTTTTTGAACTAGCCATGAGGTTGCAACAAAGGAGTCAACGTTAACTATTGCATAAACCGCGTTCCGATAGAATAGTTGCTTGATCCGCCAGACGAAAATTTGGCGAGGGCCTGTTTGCGAACGACATAGCGGGCGGGGGAGATAAAATGGCGGAGGCGTTACTAACCCTGCAATATCGTACTATACCGGCATGAAGCGGAGAGTGTAACATGCATGTATTAAATGCATGGAGGTATCTTGATGAGCTTGATTTCTTTTCTGACGTATTGCGTGATTGCCACATTTACGCCGGGGCCGACGAATATTGCTATCTTATCGATAGCCCATCATAATAGGCTTAAAGAGTCTTTTCGATACATGTGGGGGGCGACTGTCGCCTTTTTCATGCTGCTGTCCGCCTCCGCCGCTTTAAACGGGTTAATTGCGACCATCGTGCCGAAGATTTTGCTGGCGATGCAGATTATAGGGTGCATGTATATGCTTTATCTTGCTTATCAAGTGTACAAAATGAATCTGTCGGAAGATACAGTCACACAAGCAGCTACGTTCAGATCCGGATATGTCATGCAATTTGCAAATCCTAAAATATGGTTATTTACGATGACAGTGATCCCCGGCTATGTTATGCCCTATTACCAGTCTTCGCTGAGTATATTTGCCTTTGTGCTGGCCATCACGGTGATTGCTTTCTTGGCCTTTGTCACATGGGCGTTGTTTGGCAGAATGCTGCATCGTTTTTTGCAAAAATATCAAAAGGTTGCCAACATTGCTTTAGCGGTATTATTGGTTTATTCCGCCATAGAGATATTGGGGATATGGAGATAAAACGGGGTGATTTGGGGATGGACACATTCGTATATAAGCAAGCGGCGGGGATCACCGCGCTGTCCGCAAGTATGTCCGAGTTCGAATATGTGAAGCACAGCCATGAAGAATACGCGATGGGCGTCACTTTGCGCGGCGTCCAGCAGTACAATTTGGACGGAAGTTTCCAGTCGTCCTATCGGGACGGAGTGATGCTTTTTCATCCGGAGCAGGTGCATGATGGAAGGTCCCAGGATAGGACGGGCATCGATTATGTCATGGTATACATCCATCCGAAATTATTTATGGAGCTGGCCGGGGTGAAGGAGATCGTCAAGTTTTCTTCCCCGATCGTATATAATCGCAGGCTGAAGCAAAGCATATTGCACCTGGTCCGGGCGATTTTCGGCAATCAGGACGAAGCGCTATGTTATGAGCTGCTTGCAGCGCTTGCGGATCATTTTTCCGAAATTGAAATGAGTACGATGTTTGGTAAAGGGGACAGCCTCATAACCCGGGCCAAGGAAATGATCTACGCCAATCTGGACCATGTGCTGAAACTCGATGAGTTATGCGGGGAGCTGGGAATGACCAAATTCCAGTTTATCCGGGCGTTTAAAGCGAACACGGGCATTTCTCCGTACCGGTTCTTTTTGAACAGCAAATTGGAGCACGCCAAGCGGATGATCGAAAAAAACAAGGATATCTACGCCGCGGTTGCCGCATGCGGGTTTGTGGATTTATCGCATTTGAACAAGCATTTTAAACGCGTATACGGCATAACGGCCAGGGAATATATTTCGAATATCAGGTAGATCGTGGATAAACTTCGTTTTTCTCAAACAGCCGCTGCTGCAACCGTTAGATATCCGGGCAGCTTTTAAGGAAAAGCTTAAGCAAAAATTAATGCAACGCTGGCGGGCAGAAAAAAATCGAGCAGAGGATGTTTTGTCCTCTGCTTGATTTATTCCCGCACTGCTCTTAAGAAACGCTCCGATATCAACTGGTGCGCCGAACCATCAATTCCGTCGGGAACACTTCTTCCACAGGCTCGAGGCGCTGGCCGTCGGATTCAATGGACTCGATCATCAGCTTGGAAGCGGCCTCGGCCAATTCGTTGATGGGGTGCCGGATCGTCGATAGGCTCAGCAGCTCGGAGACGGTAGGCATATCGTCGACGCCCAGCACGGCAAGCTCCTCCGGAACGGAAAGGCCCAAATCTTTGCAGGCCTTTAACGCCCCGATGGCGGAGATGTCGTTTAAACAAAACAACGCTTGCGGCAGCTGGTTGCTTTTGGCCAGGTTCATCACGGTCTCGTATCCGAAAGATTCCGTCATATCACCGGTGATCACGGTCGGCAGTTTGCCGTTTTGCTGCAAGGTTTCGCTGGCTCCGTTCAGCCGGTCGTCGAAACCGGGAACATGGCCGTGCGGATAAGTCAAAATGACCAGCTTGTCATAGCCGCGGGATAACAAATGGTTTACCCCGGTTTGACCGCTCTGATAGTCGTTGACGCGCAGCACATGCGCTCCGTAGGATAAGTTGTGGCGTCCTACCGTAATGACCGGCACGTTGAGGTCCATTAATTTGGGCATGAATTTCTCCGTGTCCAGGGTTGCTTTGACGATGATTCCGTCGACCATCTGGATATTCATGAAAATTTCTTCAAAGTCGAGCAGAATAATTTTATATCCCAAGGCCTTTAACTGCTGCTTGATGACTTTGGCAAAATGGAGGAAGTATAAGTCCTCAAAGTAACCGTCTCCGTCATAGGTGCTATCGGATAAAACAAGCCCAATGGTATGCATTCTGCCGGTAATGAGGCTTTTGGCCACCGGGTTCACTTGATAACCTAACTTATTGATCGAGAGACTGATTTTTTCCTTTGTCTCCGCACCCATCTTCTGAAAGTTGCCGTTGAGAAAATGGGAGACCGTTGCGGGCGATACGCCCGCGTCTTTTGCGACTTGAACTAAAGTAACCCTTTTTTTTGCCATTTTTAAACCTCTGCTTCTATATGAATTGCGAAGATTTCGCCCTGATTAGCGCGGACGTCTTTCCAATACGCCGGGCAGGGCGGGAAACGCTTGATGCGGCTCGGTCTGGTACCAGTAACATACGGAACTTACGTCATCGCTTCGTTCGAATAATGCTTTTCCGTCATGCCCGATCTGTTGAACGGTGACCCGCAAATCCTCTTCAAACAAAATAGGGTCAAGTATATGCCAACGATAGAAGCCGCGCATCGGACAAGCCGCTCCATCGTAAATATGCGCTCTTGTCGTATCTTTTACGGCAAAATACGGGAAACCCATGAATGGGGTGGAGTACGTCTGCTCCTCAACCGGGTTGCCGTTGTCGTACTTCACGAAACCCCAGGCGCCGCCGAAGTAATCCTCGGTCCCCGTGCCGCAGATCGTCGGCCAATCCCGGTCGCCGTCAAGGTAAAATTTCACTTCCCCTTCGCCGTACCAATATCGGGACAGGGAGGTCCAGGCCATATAGGTGCCGACATATTTCCCTCTTCCTTTAATTCCATCTACAATTGTATAATCCTGCTTGAGCTTGGTTGGATTTTCCCGGCGAAACTGGGCGTGAAAATATTCCGTATCCTCCGCAAGCTCATCGACCAGCATATAATCAAACTGGTAGAAAAACGCCTCGATCGCTTGGGGATGCTCATTCGTTACCGTTACTTTGGCGGATTTTCTGAACGGCATCGCAAAGTAACTGTTCATGCCGCCGACCGGGTTGACCACGATCGGCATGGAGTTGACGACCGCTCTGGCCCCGAAGCCATTGCAGAAAAAATCGCCCAGCGGAACTTCCACGGACGGGGATTCTTCACCGTCCCAATACATTCGCAGCACCAGGTCGCGCAACACGAACCAGCCGGCTGCGGTCTGGTCGGTTACGGTCATCCAGATGTGCTGGATGATGCCGGGGCCTTCAACATCGACGAGCGTGGCGGTTTCGCCTTGCGCTAACGAGATGAAAGCTTTGCCTTTCCGGGCGACGCCCAAGGGACCGGCGGCTTGCCCGCCTTCGCCTTTCAGGCCGCGCGGGTTTTCCGCCGTGATCGCTCTGCTTTTTCCGTTCATTCTGCCAAAAAGTTGATTCATCGATTGCATGGTTTGATCTCTCCTTATCCTACTATCCTCTTATCCTTTAACCGCGCCATCGGACACGCCGGCCATCACGTATTTGTTCAAGAACAAGTATGTGATGATGATCGGGATGATGCTGATGCTGATGGCCGCAAACGTCTGGCCCCAATCCGTCGCGCCAAACGCCCCGATGAATTCCTGAAGCCCGACGGCGATCGTTTTGTATTGCTTGTCGTTCGTAAAGGTGTTGGAAAAAATAAAATCATTCCAAATGAAAATGAAATTGATCGAGGCGACCGTAACCGTCGTGTTGATGGTCAGCGGTGAAATGATTTTATAAAACACTTGATAAATGTTGCATCCGTCGATGACGGCGGCTTCGATCAATTCATTCGGCACGTAGCTGTAAAAACTGGTGAAAATCAAAATCGACAGCGGCAGGGCAAACCCGACTTGCGGCAGGATCAGCGCCAGATACGAGTTCAGCAGCCCAAAGTCTTTGTACATAATAAACAATGGGATCAAGGTGACCTGAATCGGAATCATGATCCCGATCGTAAAGAACAACAGCAGCTTCGAATTCAGCTTGAAATTCATTTTAACGAGGGCAAAGCCCGCCGTTGCGCTCAGGAAGATAATCAACACCAGACAGCTGAAGGTGACGATGGCGGTGTTTTTGATATACAGCAGCAGGTCGCTTTCCCGAAATACGTCGGCATAGTTGGCAAACGACCATACTGTCGGCAGCGAAAACGGCTTTGTCGTCAATTCGATGCTCGATTTGAAGCTGGACAACATCAGCCAGACCACCGGATAGATTTGCACGATCAGGATTGCGATCACAATAAAATACAGCAGGAAGGACAAAGCCGTTTTTTTGGATTTCATGGGTTACGCTTCTCCTTTCCTGGAATTAAATATGGCCCGGATGATCAGCACGGCAAGCAAGCTTTCGATGACGATAAATACGGCGATCGCGCTGCCGTAACCGTATTGGATGGTGGAGAACGCTTTTTTGTACATATAAGTTGTGACCAGCTCGGTTGTCGAACCCGGGACACCGATGATATAAGGAATATCGAACCCCCGCAGCGCCCCGGTGGTGCACATGATGAGGGCCAGGCTCAGCACATGCTTGATGCTCGGTAATTTGATATAACGGATCAACTGCCAGCCGTTCACGCCATCGATGGTGGCGGCTTCCTCGACTTCTTTCGGAATCGCGATCAGCGCCGCGTAAAAGATGACCATGTACATCCCGGTAAAGCGCCAGCCTTCGGGAATGGATACGGCGATCAGCGCGGTGTGCGGATCGGATAACCAAGCGTTCTGCAGATGGCCGAGGCCGATCCATCCCAGGAACATGTTGAGCAGGCCCAGCGGCTGCAGGGAATAGAAGTTGCGAAACATCTGCGCGATGGCGACGGTGACCACAACGGCCGGCAAATAATACAACGTTCTGAAAATGCCGGCTCCTTTTTTGACGTAAGAGAGCAGCAGCGCGAAAAACAGCCCGATGAACACCTGCATCAGCACGACGATGACGACGTACAACAGGTTGTTTTGCACGGAATTCCAGAAGTAAGGGTCATGGAACATCTTGATATAATTGCCCAGCCCAATATATTTGGCGTCCTTGATTCCGTTCCAATCTTGAAACCCGTAGTTCAGCGACTGAATGATCGGGACAAAGACGGTTCCCAAATAAAACAGCAGGGCGGGCGTGATAAATATGAGCCATGCCTTTTTGTCCTTGAGTACATTCATGTAGAATCTCCCCGTTAGTTTAGATTGATAAACTTAGGATGAAAGGTTCCCACCCGGACCTTGGGCGGACCGGGCGGGAACAGTTTGTCTGCACGCAGGCGTCTAGTTGCTTGCGTTTTGAGCGATGGTGTCGTCGACTTGTTTGGCGAACTCCTCCGGCGTCATGGCTCCCATGGCCAATTTCATGATCAAATCGCTCATGACGGAGTTCGTGTTGGCGTCCAGCAGCGTATCCCAAGGTTTGGCAAATTCCGCACCGTAGTTGTCCATATCCTTTTTGATGCGCAGGAACAGTTCGGAGAACTTGGACTCGTCTTCAATCGTAAATTTCAGCGGGGACATCTGCTGTTTACCCACGTAAACGTCGCTGTAATTTTTCAGGACGTAACTTAGGAAATCCTTGGCGGTTCCGTCGAACTTGCTGGCCGTGGCGGCCAGGCCGATGCCGCTGTTTCCGAAAAACTCGTTATCCGGCGTTTTGGCGCCCGCGATGGTCGGCAGATAGAAATAGTCGACATTTCCCTTCATGTTATCCGGCAGATTTTCGTCCACGAAGGACGGAATTTCCCAGGTGCCCATCCGGTACATCGCCGCTTCTCCGCTGAGGAACATATTTTTGGCGGTCGTGTAATCCGTGGTGGCGAACCCTTGCTGGAAGTATTGGCCGATATTGGCGACGAAATTCGCCGCCTGCATGCCGGTTTCGTCGCTCATTTTGGCTTTGCCTTGGCTCAAGTTACGGGCAAATTCGTTTCCGGTGGCGCGGAACGGAATCATCGCCGCATAACGCAGTACAGGCCAGACATCAACCCCGTCCACGGCGATCGGGGTAATGCCTTTGTCTTTAAGCGCCTTGCTGACCGCGAGCATATCGTCGATTGTTTTTGGCACGGCCAGGTTATTTTCGGCGAAAATTTTCTTGTTGTACCAAGTCATTTCCAGATGGTATTCCAAGGGCAGAAGGTACAGACGTCCGTCGGGCAGCTCCTGGTATTTCAGCGCCGGTTCGTAGAACTGATCGTACAAGCCTTGCTCTTCCAGGAACTGCTTCATGTCGACCAGCATGCCGGCATCCGCCAGTTCCTGGGCGTACGGATCGGCGTCCGTATCGATAAACTCCGGAACTTCACCGGAAGCGATGAGCGTTCTTAGCTTGGTCAAGTAGGATGGTCTGTCCGCTGTCACCTGAATATCCAGTTTGAAGCCGGGATGGTCTTCCGCATAGCGGTCCGCCAACTCCCGAACGGTTTGAATGATCGCCCCGTTTTCCGGCCGGGCCGTCAGCCAGGTGATCGTTTTGCCTGAGGCCGTCTCGGATGAATTTCCTTGATTCTGCGCGCCGCTCCCGGCGTTTTTGCCCGCCGAGCCGCCGCAGCCGGCGAGAGCGGTTGCAAGCAATGCGGAGATGACGATAAGAGAGAAGACCTTTAACCTGTTTCTGTTACTTGCCATTTCAATACCCCTCCATTTTTAATTTGGTTCAACCTTAATCATCAGTACTTGACAGTCAAGCCGGCAACAGACCGTGGCCTGAAGCGAGACTCGTTATCCGGGGGCTTTGCACGATTATCCCGTTTGATCGGGTGACTTGGCTTCCTGAACCAGAGGGATAATCGTGCAAAGTGGTTTGGAGAGACAACACCCCCTTATCTCCGTCATCATTTATTTTGTCAAGCATTGATGTTGGTCTTGAGCCTAACGTTTTGAACTTTAACCGCGCCTTCATTCGCGAAAAAACCGAGATGCCCGGTTTTGAAGTTATAAATCCGTGTGGTCATCGCAACCATGTCGTTGACGTAAAGGCACAAAATATCGTCCTCCAAAATCAGCTTGATGCTGATCCGGTTGTGCTCCGCGAAGCGGAAAGGACGCTCCAGCTCGATCATTTGCGGCTTGTCGCCGGCAATTTGCCATTGAAAGAACCCGGGCTCGGTTCTCGGCCACATATCGAAGGCGATCCGGTTATGGAACGGATCGAATTTAATGAAATAACCTGTGTCAAGCAACTTGTCGGTGCGCAGTGCGATGCCGAAGTCTTTCGCTTCTTTCCAGTCCGTAAACTCGGCTTCGATCAGGACTTGGGAGGGCAGTTCATTGAAAACGCGGTAAGCCAGCCCGTCGGGAGATTCCAGTTCGAAGCCGCTTTGGCTTTCGGCGTGGCGGCAGTTTTTCTCCGCTTCAGGGATGAGATTCGTCTCACTATTAAAATGCTCATAGACCGCTTGCGGCATCCTCACCAGCAAATCGCCGTTATCGCTTTGATAAACCTCGTGCACAACCAGGGTTCCGGCCCATTCCCAATCGCCGTAATCGCTGGCCCCCCGCTTGGAAGGCACCCAGCCGAAAGCGTATCTTTGCCGGCCGTCCGAGGCCGTCTTCGCCGCGTAAAATCCTCTGCCGTCAAAGGTGTCCGGGATCGGGGAGGTATATACGCCTTCGATGGTTTTGCTTTTTTTGTAATGCGTTACGAACTTTTCGCTGAATGTCGAGTAGACCAGATAATGCCAGTCTCCCATTTGAAAATAATCGGGACATTCCATGGTAATGTACTTGTCCGGATTGTAAAACGGCTCCCGGTATTGCCAGTGCACGAGATCGCCGGAAGTGAGCAGGGCAATACACCCGCCTTTTTTTTCGGAGGAATTCACCAGCCTCGAGGTGACCAGCATCCAGTACTCTTGCCGTTCTTCGTTGAAAAACACGAACGGATCGCGCCAATCGAATTTCTCGTAAATCACGCCGTCTCCATAAAGCTTGAAATTTTCGTCTTTTGTCCAGTGGATGCCGTCGGAGCCAGTGGCCTTTAATACAACTTGCAAGGGCTTGCCGTCCACACAAAACTCAGGGTTGGGATTATGCCCGGTGTAGAAAAGGTGATACATGCCGTTTTGATCCTTGATTACGGAACCGGTATAGGCGTTGCGGTCCGGCTCGGCTTCGCCGCCGTTCGGCAGAGCCACGCCGTAATCTTTGAAATCCAGGCCGTTTTTGGTGGTGATCAGGTTCCACGTTGTATGGTTCCCATAATCGCCGCCGGCTCTTTGGTCATGGAGATAGTAGAGTTTGTACTCTCCATGGTCATAGAACGGGATCACATCGCCGACCCATCCGTCTTGCGGTTTGTAAAATACTTTTTTCATCGTGTCATCTCCATTTGGTAAAACGTTTTACAAACTCATAATAACATAAGTTTTATAGTTGTCAACGTTTACATTTGCCAAATGAATAGTATTTATTTTAATTTCTATTACGATATAAAAATCAGTATGGTAAAACGTTTGTCAAAATAGTAAAATAAATGTGAAAGCACTTGCGGTTTTAAGAGGAGGAGTTTAAGTATGCGAATTGGCGCTATTGAAGCGGGAGGCACGAAATTCATCTGCGGGGTCGGGAATGAAAAGGGGGAAATTCTGGACCGGATCAATTTTCCGACGGAGGCGCCGGAAAAAACGCTGGAGCAAGCGGTTTCGTATTTTCGCGGCAAAGGTGTTGAGGCGATCGGAATCGGGTCTTTCGGTCCGATTGACCTGGATCGTTCCAGTCCCACTTTCGGACGGGTGACCACGACGCCGAAACCGGGATGGTCAGGCTTCGACATCGTCGGGTACATGAAAGACAATTACCCGGTACCGATCGGTTTCGATACCGACGTGAACGCCGCGGTTTTCGGTGAGGTGATGTGGGGAGCGGCTAAGGGATTGGATAGCTGCGTTTATTATACGGTAGGGACCGGCGTCGGCGTCGGGGTGTACACGGAAGGCAGGCTGATCCACGGACTGGTCCATCCGGAAGGGGGACATGTTTTGATCCGGCGGCACCCGGAGGATAGCTTCGGTGGTTTGTGTCCTTATCATAGCGATTGCCTGGAAGGCATGGCCAGCGGACCCGCGCTGGAGAAACGCTGGGGAGTGAAAGGAAGCGAACTGCCTGCGGATCATCAGGCTTGGGAGATGGAAGCTTATTATCTGGCGCAGGCCATTTCGGGGGTTATTCTGCTGCTATCGCCGAAAAAAGTGATTCTTGGCGGCGGGGTCATGCATCAGAAGCAGTTGTTCCCGCTCATCCGCAAGGAGGTTACCCAAATCTTAAACGGATATGTCGCATCACCGACGATCTTTGAAGGTCTTGACAACTATATCGTACCGCCGGCCCTGGGCGACAATGCCGGATTGTGCGGGGCGCTGGCGCTTGGCATCGAGGCTGCCCATTTTAGCCCAAATAGCGGCGCTCACAACCGTTAGATTTTTTCGCCGTAGCAGTTGGTTCTATCTTGACTATGGAAGGGGAGGAATACGATGTTCCATGTGCTGGTAGCGGACGACGAGCCGCGGCATCGCCGCGGGATTGCCGACATGATCAAGACGCTGCGGCCGGACTACCGTATCTTTATGGCCAAGGATGGGGAGGAGGCCTTGCGCGTTGCTTTGGATAACCGGATTGATATGATTTTTACGGATATTCGCATGCCCAATATGGACGGTCTGACGATGATCGAGCATTTAAAAGCGCGGAGCGAGCCGATGAAAATCGTTATCCTGAGCGTGTACGGACACTTCGATTATGCCAGACAGGCCCTGAAGCTCGGCGCGTTCGATTATCTGCTTAAACCGCTGGAAGTCAAAGATATGGCAGAGATGCTGGACAAGCTGGACACCGCCATCGAGCAAGAGCGGATGCGCCTTCAAGATAGAGCGAGCATGAAGGAGCAGTTGAGCTCGGCCATTCCTGTGTACGAGCAGCATCTGCTTAGCCGTTGGGTGCGGGCGGCGGCGAATGAAGACGAGCTGCGGGAAATTGAACGGTTGGTCCCGCAGGGACAGGTCGGATTTGTATGGATCTCCAAGTTTTCCAATTCCGAGGTCGAACAGATGTATCTAGGCGAGGAATTCGCCGAAGTCAAAACCAGCTTCAAGAGCTGGATGCGCCAGGTCACCGAGCCGCTCGGCCCGGCCATTTCCTTTTACTTAGAGGGAGACGAGCCTATGCTTGTCTCCGTCATTGCGCCTTCGCATTCCCTGGAATGGCTGATGAAAAAGGACGTTGAGCGGCTATCTCAATTTATCGAGCAGGTTCGCATGGAATTCGGCCTTACCCTATCCATCGGCGTAGGCGACGGGGTAAATGATCTGCGCCGCGAAGCGCCCCGTTCCTTCGCACAAGCTTTGAATGCGCTGGACTTTACGTTTTATTGCGGGAACGGGAAACTTGTCGTCAGTAATGAAATCGCTTACAATACGCAAAAGCCGTCTTTGCCATGGGTTCCCGACGATTTCGGCATCGCGGACGCGGTGGCGGGCGGGAATCGGGACAAGGCGCGGGAGGCGTTGGACTTGTTGGTACAGCGGCTTCTGGAAGGAGGCTATCCTGCTCCCGCTCAGTTCAAGCGCAGCATTTTGTATGTGCTGGTCAACCTGGTTAAGGCCAATGAGGCGGCATTGCGGAGGGAGGAAGCGGGCAATATCGTGTCCGAGATGGAATTTCGGATTCCGTCCTGCTCCACGCTGGATGAACTCAAAGCGAAAGCGGGCGAATATCTGGGCCGGATCATCGACGGGATCGCGGACCGGAAAAACCATAAAAACGAGCGGATTATCGAGCTGTGCCGGGCTTATCTTGCGGAGCATTACATGGAGGATCTCGCGCTCGAAACGGTGGCCAGGCAGTTTTTTTTCAGCCCCGCTTATTTCAGCAGCTTCTTTAAATCACATACGTCCCTGACGTTTACCGAATATTTGCTGCGGCTCCGAATGGAGAAAGCCAAGGAAATGCTGAAGGACGGGACCCGGAAAATTTCCGAGATTGCCCTAAGCGTGGGCTTCAGGGACGCAGGTTATTTTACCCGGATCTTCAAGCGGGAAACCGGCCTTTCACCGGAGGAATTCCGCAAGAAGGACCTGCTGTAGGTGACGCCATGAGACTGAAAAACAAGCTGATTTTATCCTATATTGTATTGATCACGCTGCCTCTGGCCACCTTGGGAACGGGAGCCTTTTATGCAAGCAAAAATATCATGCTTAAGCTGGCCCGGGATAACGTGACGGAAATCGTGCAAAAAAACAATCAAATCATCGACGAACGGCTGAAAATCATCGAGGACGACAGCCTCTCCCTGATGGTGGAATGCGACTTGTTTCAAATTTTTAACGGCCCCGCCCCGGCCGAAAGCGAACTGCTGCAGACGAATAAACGGGTCACGCAAATTTTGAGTCGCTATTTTTCTCAATCCCGGGATCTGTATTCGGTGGAGCTTGTGACCCGGGCTTTTGTTTATGGAAGCAAAGCGCGCAATACGTATCCGCCGGATCATTTTTACGAGTCCGAGCTGTACAGGCGGGCGGCCGAGCAAAAGGGGCGTCTGGCCTGGGTGCCGACCTATGACTATAGCCGGATGCACCAATTGCCGGATTTGGCCGGCGCTGACATCGAATACCGCTATTTATTTTCTGCCGTCCGGCAAATGAATCCTTCCTGCGTTCGTAATGACGCGATCGTGCGGGCTGGGGAAGGAACGGAGAAGCCGATTCTCGTGATGAATTTCCGGGACGGCGTCTATGCCGATATTTTCCGGGATAGCGTTCCGATCGATGGTGCGGTATTTGTGGTGGCCAGCGCAGATGGCACGATCATTTCCCATGCGAAAACGGAGCTCGTCGGACACAAGCTGTCTATTCCCTGGCTGGCCGAAGTGCGGAGCCGCGGCAGCGGAGCTTCCTACGTTACGGTGGACGGAAAACGGATGATCGCCTGTTACGCGGTGTCCGGGATTACGGGCTGGACCTCGGTCGTGCTGATTCCTCCCGGCGCGCTGACGAAGGATATCGGACAAACGATCACTTTTTTTATCATCACGTTGGGCGCTTCGCTGCTCCTGCTTTCGCTGTTGTTCGCCTATTTGATTTCCATGCGGATTTCCTCGCCGGTCAGCAAGCTGCTGCTTGCGATCAAGCGGGTCGGGGGCGGCGATTTCAACGCCAAAATCAAGGTGGAAGAGAAAGACGAGCTGGGGCATGTGCTGATGAAATTCAACAGCATGAACGAGAAGGTGAAGCAACTGATCGAAGAAAATTATGTCGTCAAACTGAGGGAGCGCGAAACGGAAATCATGGCGCTGAATGTCCAGCTTAACCCCCACTTTTTGTACAATACGCTGAACATCATTAACTGGATGGCCGTTTACGGGGAGAAAGAGCAGGTCAGCAAAATGCTGGTCAGCTTGTCGCGGATGCTGCATTATACGACAGACAACCGCAAGGATTCGATGCCGCTTTCCGCGGATATCGGCTGGCTGAAGGATTATATCGTCATCATGTCCAACCGTTATGAACACCGTTTCCGGGTCGACTTCGACATCGCGCCGGAGCTGATGGAAGCCAGCGTGCCGAAGCTGTTTCTGCAACCGCTGGTGGAAAATGCGATCATCCACGGGTTCGGGGATATGGAGAGCGGCGGACTGATTACGATCTACGGGCGCCGACAGGGGGACGATATCGAGTTCTGCGTGGAGGACAACGGCCGCGGGATTATGCCGGAACGTCTCGAGGAGGTGCTGGCCGAAGACTCCGCCAACATCGGGATCAAAAACGTCGATAAGCGGGTCAAGCTGCTCTACGGCAGCCGTTACGGCATCGGCATCGAGTCCGTTCCCGAGCTGGGGACGCGGGTAAAGCTGGTCATCCCGTACCGAAGAGCATAAGGAAAACGGATTGATCGAAAAATCGTCCAGGAAACGAAAAAACGTCCCATAGGCTTCCGGGAGCGGCGACTCTACAATAAAAACAAGCGACTGCAGCGCTTACATTTCTAAGCGGGGGGATCAGCACATGAAAACAAAATCCGGCAAATTAAATGTGATGTTTGTTTTCCTAATCATTCTGGCGTTATTTGTAACCGCTTGCGGCACGGGGGGAAGCGGTTCGCAAGCGAACAAGGGAGAACAAGGCGGCGAGAACACCAAGGCGGACGGCGGGAAAAACGGAGAAAAAGTAACGCTGAAGTTCACGTTCTGGGGCAGTCCGGAGGAAAAGAAAGCGGTGGAATCGGCGATCAAAGCCTTTGAGCAGAAACATCCGAACATCACCATCAACCCGATCCACATTCCGGGCACGGATTTTCTGCAAAAGCTTAACGCCATGGTCGCCGGCAACGAAGCGCCGGATATCAGCTATTCGGCCGCCTGGAAGCTGAAAATGGGCGAGGAGGGTCTGATTTACAACTTCTTTGATTTAATGAAAGATGATCCGAGCATCAAAAAAGAGGATTACCTGGAGTATGCCTGGTGGAACTGGGACAAGGATAAAAGCGCCGGGCCGTATCAGGCGTCCGTCGTCCCTTCCCTGATGTACAACGCGGATATGTTCAAGGAAGCGGGAGTGGAACTGCCGCCTACCAAGGCGGAGGAAGCGTGGACCTGGGACGAGTTCGTGGACGCGGCCAAAAAGCTGACGCTCGACCGGAACGGCAAACATCCGGACGATCCGGGCTTCGATCCGAAGAACATCAAGCAATACGGCGTTAAACTCAGCCTCGGCTGGTCGTCTTATATGCCGATGGTTCTCTCCAACGGCGGGGATTATCTGACGGCGGACGGCAAGGAATTCGGGTTGTCCAAACCGGAGGCGACCGAAGCGCTGCAGAGAATAGCCGATCTGATTAACGTGCACCACGTCTCACCATCGCCGGTGCAGGCCAGCAGCATTCCCGCTCCGGCGACCGCGCTGCAGTCCAAAAAAGTGGCGATGGTCATCGACGGCAGCTGGAACCACCTCGATTTGAGCAAAACCAACATCAACTGGGGCGTCGGCGTTCTTCCGGTCATCAAGGACTACAAAACGTTTTTCCTCGGCGGTTCCCTGATCATCTTCAAAAGTTCGCAGCACCCTAAGGAGGCGTGGGAGTTCTCCAAATTCCTCACCGATCCGCAAAACGTACTCGACTTGCACCAAGGTTTGTGGATGCCGCAGCTCAATAAATGGTACGAGGATCCGCAGCTGATCGATGAGTGGGCTAATGAGGAGCTGCCCGGAAGACCGGCCGGTTTCCAGGATGCCGTGATGCGCTCCACCTATGAACATGCCGAGCCGTCGCCGGAAAACAACGTCAAAAACTTCGTGGAAATCGACGCCGCGGTATCCGCCGCGCTAGATCAAGTGTGGCTTGGCGAGAAAACGGCCGCAGCGGCGATGAAAGAAGTGGAGACGAAAGTGAAGCCGCTGGTACAGGGCACCTACTTGAAATAACGAAGCGCTGCCCCGAAGCGCCGTCGCCGCAAAGCACGTTGCCAGCGGCGGCGGCCTTCGCCAGGGCGTTTCGACGGAGGGGGACTTGCTTGTGGAAACCATCTCTTCCCGGAGCGGGAATCGGTTGCGGAACAAGCGCCATACAAATCGAAAAGACCTTTACGGCTGGCTGTTTGCCATGCCGGCGATTCTGGGCCTGCTGATCTTCACGCTGGGTCCGATGATTTACAGCCTGTACATGAGCTTTACCGACTACACCGGATCGAATTCGCCGACCTTTACGGGGCTTGACAATTATAGACGAATGTTCAGCGGAGAAGACCAATATTTTTACAAGTCGCTGGCCGTTACTTTTTATTTCGTGATCCTTAGCGTACCAACCGGTATTATCTACTCCTTCTTGCTGGCGATACTTCTGAATCAGAACGTGAAAGGGAAAGCGGTCTTCCGCACGATCTTTTATTTGCCGTCGATCGTGCCGATCATCGCGATCTCGTTTATTTGGCTGTGGCTGCTTAATCCCGATCTTGGCCTCGCCAACGAGCTGCTGCGCTCGCTGGGCCTGCCGGGAAGCCAATGGATTTTCGGCGAGAAAACGGTCATGCCTTCCCTGGCTTTAATGAACCTGTGGACGACGGGCGGGACGATGATTATTTTTCTCGCGGGTCTGCAGGATATTCCCAGATCGCTGTACGAAGCGATCGAGATGGACGGCGGAACGCGGCTCGATAAGCTGCGCCATATTACGATTCCGCTGATGACGCCGACGATTTTTTTCAACCTGATCATGGGCATCATCAACGGCTTTCAAGTGTTCTCGCAGGCTTATGTCATGACCAACGGCGGGCCCAATAACGCCAGCTTGTTCTATGTGTTTTATTTGTACCGGGAAGCGTTTCAGTTCTCGCGGATGGGGAGCGCCAGCGCAATCGCCTGGGTGCTGTTCGCCATCATTATGATTTTGACCTACGTCGTGTTCAGGACTTCGAACAAATGGGTTTATTACGAGGGGGATGGCGCGCGATGAGAGCCAAGGCTTGGTTTGAAAAAGGACTGATCTACCTGGTGCTGGCGGCCGGGGGGATCTTTAGCCTGCTGCCGCTGGTGTGGCTCGTCCGCAGTTCGCTGATGAATATGGGGCAAATTTTCGAGCTGCCGCCGGTGTGGATTCCCAACCCCGTGCAATTTTCCAATTACGGTGAGGCGCTGACCATCCTGCCTTTTGGCCGGTATTTCGTGAACACCGCCATCATCGTCGTCTTTTCGGTGCTGGGCGTCATCGTAACCAGCTCGATCAGCGCCTACAGCTTCGCGCGGATGACCTGGAAAGGCAGGAACCTGGTGTTCAGCCTGCTGCTGTCCAGCATGATGCTGCCGTACGCGGTCACCTTGATCCCGACGTTTATCGGCTGGAGCAAAGTGGGTTTAACCAATTCCTTTATCCCGCTGATCGCTCCGGCTTGGTTTGGCGGCGGCGCGTTCAACATATTCCTGCTGCGCCAGTTCTATCTCAGCATCCCGCGGGATCTGGACGAAGCGGCATACGTGGACGGCGCCGGCCATTTGCGGATATTCCGCTCGATCATCCTGCCGCTGACCAAACCCGCGCTGATCGTCGTCGGTTTGTTTTCGTTTTTGGCGGCGTGGAACGATTTTCTCGGTCCGCTCGTTTATTTGAACGACGAAACCAAATATACGCTGGCTCTCGGTCTGCAGCAGTTTAAAGGCATGTATTCGGCGGAGTGGCATTTGATGATGGCGGCGGCCACCGTGGTGCTGCTGCCGGCGATAATCGTATTTTTCATCGGGCAGCGTTATTTCATCGAAGGGATTACGTTAACGGGGATTAAGGCTTGAATTGATTTTAAATGAGTGGGAGGAAGCGGAATGAACCAGTTATACTTGCGCAAGGAAGGGACATCCCGGAGATTATCGAGCTGGGATCAAACGGGCGGCAACAGGGACTTCATTGTGATTGGGGCCGGGCAAACGGCGGCGATTGCGGAAATCGCCGGCTCGGGCATCATTCAGCACATTTGGATGACCATCGCGGCCAAAAACAAATACGCGTTCCGCAAAGTATTGATCCGCATGTTTTGGGATGACGAGCAGGAACCAAGCGTGGACTCGCCGGTCGGTGACTTTTTCGGGGTCGGGCACGGCGTGGCCAGCCACTATGTTTCCGCGCCGCTCAATATGATTACGACTCAAGGCGTGATTGAAGACAAAGCCGCGATGAACTGCTTTTTTGAAATGCCGTTCCGCAAAGGGGCGCGGATCGAAATCGTCAATGAGTGCGAGGACGAAATGATCTTGTACTTTTACGTAGACTACGTGGAAAAAGAGGTGCCGGACGACTGCTTCTACTTCCACGCCTCGTGGCGCAGGGAGAATCCGACGCAGGGCTTGGTGGACTTGGCCGCGCTGAAAGCGGAACACGATCAGCAGGACAAGGCCAATTATGCCGACCAGAAAGTTTATGAGCTGAAAAATCTGACCGGGGACGACAATTACGTGCTGCTGGATGCGGTGGGCGAAGGCCACTATGTGGGCTGCAACCTGAGCATCGACCACCTCAATCCGATGCCGGGCTTTAGTTGGCCGGGGGAGGGGGACGATATGTTCTTCATCGACGGCGAACCGTGGCCGCCCCGCCTGCACGGGACGGGGACGGAGGATTATTTCTGCGCCGCCTGGGGTTATCCCGCCGGAAAATACTATGCTCCATATCACGGCCTGTCGCTGTACGCGCCAATCCGGGAAAACGGCGATGCCTGGAAAGAGAGCAACACGATTTCGTTTAACGATTATTCCGGGAAAATGACGCAATACCGCTTTCATATCGTCGATCCCGTCATCTTCCGCAAGTCGCTGCGCTTCAGCATCGAGCACGGGCACGGAAATTCCCAATCGAACGACTATTCGTCGGTCGCTTACTGGTATCAGCGTGAGCCGCACAAGGCTTTTCCGCAGATGCTGCCCGTAGCGCAGCGTTTGCCGATTCCGGAGAAGGAAAGCGCCAGGTTGTTCTACCGGACGTTCTAAGTTAAAAGGTTAAAAGCAGCGGCAAGCCGGGAAATTCCCGGACTTGCCGCTGCTTTTAACGATATGCGGCCGCCGCCGCGGGTGTGTCAGAGTGAGATTATACTTCGAGTTCAACTTAGAAGCCGGTGCTTGTTTGAGCGGGGGCTCGATGATTAACTTTCATCTATTCCGGCCGGCGTCTGCGCTAACGGTTGTAGTCGCGCTTATTTGGCCGAAAAATCGGGGATTCCATTTCTAACGGTTGTGAGCGTGCTTATTCCGATGAAAAAAGGGCAAAACCCCGTAAAAAGGCAAAATAAGCTCTAGGACAACCGTTACATTTCGAATCCCCTTTATTTTGCCGAAATAGCGGCGATGGCAACCGTTAGAAAGTGGACACACTTAAGCGGTTCCGCTTAACTGATCGTCCGGCGCAGTTTTCTGTTTAAGTCAAGCTTTGGTTATCCAATGTATCGTAAGGAACGTAGGCCGTTATGATAAACGACTTGTGTTCCCCGGGCTGCAGCGTGTCTTGAAAAATGACGGTCTCGCAGCCGTTGTGATAACCGTTTTCCACGCGGTCCCTAGCGGGCTTGCCGTTTACAAACCCCTGGGCGCTCGCGGCTTGTTCACAGGGGAGCTCCACTAGCATGGTCACCGCCTGGGCGCTGAAGTTGGCCGCGATCGCTTCCGCAACATTCCCCTCCTGGCGGTAGGAGAGGTTAAACGCGCCGCTGCCGAGCCTGACACCTTCCCAGGCGAAGGAACCGGCGGCGCGCAGTGGGCGAAAAGACAAGCGGTGCGCGGGAGCATCATAGGCTATTCCCAGAATCTGCGAGACGAACAGGCCGGAAAATACCCCCGACGCCCAGCCGCATTTGCCGCAGTTGTGGTGCCGGACCACATCTCCGTACCGCGCGCCGTTAAGATAAGGCCACCACCAGAGCGAGCCGTCTGCGTCGGTCAGCTTGCGGATTTGCGTAAAATAGCCGTCCGTTCCGGACATGGAGGCGAAGTCGGAAATCATGCCCAGGCCGCTCATGTAACCGGGAAACGTGCAGGCGGCGTGATCGCCCCACTGAATGCCCCTGGATTCCGGATTATAGGTCGGATTATGGGGGCTTAGCGAAAATTGCATATAATGCCGGTACGCCGGATCGTCATAGGCGGCATATCCGTACAGCGGCATGAGAATCGTATCCGATTCCTCTCCATCATGATGGAACAAGTCGATGGAGCCGTCTTGCGTCAAATGGCCGATGAACTGCATGCCAAAATCCGCGTAATCGCCCGCATACCTGCTCGCATCGTCTTTTAAGGCGTCGCTTCCTGCGCTGGTTCCTTCCGTATACTGGAGGCCGAAAGGGCCCTCCACCGTATTGAGCCGCTGCAAATCGTCCTTGATCCGCGCGGCGATGGTCCGGTAACGTTCGGCGGTTTCCGTATCCCCGAACACCTCGCCGACGATGCGGGCGTAATAGCGGAAAGCGGCCCAGGCCACGACGTTGGAGCCCGTGTGGTAGTCGCCGAGCGAATAGGCGTCCGACAGCCAGACCGAGGGAAACAGCCATGGACCGTCTTGCTTGCGGGTCCGAAGCGTCTCCTCCAACAGTCTGCGAATGCTTAAATCGATATCCGGATGGTCCAGGAAAAAGCGTTTGTCTCCAGTACTCCGGTAGTATAGACCGGCCATGACTACGGAAGACAAAGAGTTGCTAAGCGAATGGGATATACCGCCGGGATAGCGGTTGCCGGGCGGCCGGACTCCGTGTTCCAGAAACCACAGCATGCCTTGCTTGAACAGCTCCGGTTCGGCCGTTTGAAAGGGGAGGAAGGAATAGTACATATCCTTGTTCCAGGTGAACTCCGTCGTCGGATAAGTGCCCCAGTTCGCTCCGGCAACAGCACCTTGGCGATCCATGGCGATCGAGCCAAAACATTGCAGCAACGCCCGTTCATGGAATTCCGCCGCGAACGGGTCGTCGCTCATGTTCAGCCGCCCGAGCATGCCGCGGAAATACGCCCAGGTCTCGTTAAGCCAATAGAGCGTACCTTTTTCCTCGACAAGCCGGAGCGTCTCTTCCCCGGGAGGGCAAATCACTGTCGGTACCCAGAGGCTTTGCCCTGGAGCAAGATGAAAGGGAACTGTACCGTTCGCTGCGTTCCAAGTATCCAATTCCACGGGATAAATGCAGAAGTCCGGCCCGGAGAATAACCGCTCCTCTTCAGTATCCGGTCGCGGCAGTGTCACTTCACCATCCACATCCTGCCCGGAGCGGTTTTCCACATGCAGGCCGTAAACCGCTCCCCGCAGCCGCGCCGTACCGTCGGCGGAAACGGGGGCGTAGACGAGCAGCGTTGCCTTAACGCCCCCAAGACGGTATTCGGTAACGGGGAACAAATTATCAAGCAGCGAGGTGGCGTAAGGAAGATCGTCCCGGCCCAGGTCAACCCGCTGTTCACCCAGCTTCAACGCAAAAGCGTACGGTCCCGTTTTGCGGAAGTCTTTGCACATCCATACACCCGGAATATTATCGCTGGCATATTGGCCGTTATAAACGGTAACGTATTTGATCGAACCGTTCATGTTCACGTTAATGAGGGTTTTGTTATTGGAAATGTCGAAAGTCAGTTCAGGGTCGGGCAGCTTGCGCCCAAAGAAACTCAGTTCGTCGTTTGCGGCAAACTGCCCGTTCTCGTAGACGACGCCAAAGTAACGGCTTTTGGGCTGCGCCAAAGCTTCGCTGATGGATTGAAACGATTGCGGCATAATCTGCATTCTCCTTTGCACATCCAAATTTAGCGTTCTGCAGCGCTTTCCTTCATTATTTAGGGGCAGACCGCTTAAAGATATAGGAGAATTTTTTGAAAATGGGATTTTTTATAGCGCTTTCATCGATGCATCCTTCTCCTTAACGCTGTTGTCGGTGCACAAAGCCATGATACAATTTGGTTTACGAACCAAGTCAAGAGAAAGAGGTGTTTCCCATGCCCGACCAAAACGGCATTAATGAGAATATCGTAAGCACGGACTTGAACAATACCCGCGCCAAAACGCTGGGCGATTATTTGAAATCACGCCGGGCCCGGCTGCAGCCGGAGCAGGCGGGATTGCCAAGATCGCACGGCCAGCGCCGGACGCCGGGCTTGCGGCGTGAAGAGGTCGCGATTTTGGCGGGCGTTAGCGCAACTTATTACGCGTGGCTGGAACAGGGACGGGAAGTTGCCGTGTCCCGGGATGTGATCGAAAGCATCGGCAAAGCGCTTAAGCTGAGCCGGGATGAGCATATGCATTTGCTCGAGCTGTGGAATGCCAATGAGCCCGAAGCGGTGACGAAGATTACGACGGAAGTGAAGCCGCAGTGGAGAGAAATTGTAGATGCGATGGCTTTTCCTTGTTTTATAAGCAATGACCGGGCCGAGCTGCTGGTCTGGAACCGGGCGGTCGATGAATGTATAGCGGACTTTTCGGCGCAGCCGCTGGGACAGCGGAATATGATGACCCTGCTGTTCACCGATCCGGAGCTGCGAAAAGGCCTGATCAACTGGGAAGAGATGGCGGCGCATTCAGTTGCCATTTTCCGCACTTCCTATGACAAATATGCGCATGACCCGTGGTTTGCGCAGTTCGTGGCCGAGCTCTCCAGGGAATCCGCTGAATTTGCGGACCTTTGGCAGCTGCATCGTGTGGAAGTGAAGAGGGTGACCCGGGTTTTTTATCGTGGATCTGACGAAAATCAAGTTCTTGCTTACGATATCAATTCGCTTGCGTTTACGACGGATCATCCCGATCTGCACCTTTGCATTTATACCCCGGTGTCAGCCTGTTAATGCCATTACCAGTAAAAGCGTACTGTGGCTGCGCTTTGAACCGCGTTTTAGAATAAGATCATGTTTTAACGATCCATTTTTAAAGCTGCGGAAAAGAGGGGATTAAGCTGGGAAATATGATAACACAAAGGAAACTCGGAAGCCTTGGGCTTGAAGTGTCGGCCCTTGGCCTGGGCACGATGATGATGCCGGACAACGAAGAGTCGGTTCGTACCATACACGGCGCGCTGGATCTTGGCGTTACGCTGTTCGATACGGCGGATATTTACGGCGAGGAATTTATGAAGGGAAAGTTCAGCGGCAATGAGCGGCTGGTCGGCCGCGCCTTGAAAGGACGCCGGGACAAGGCCGTAATTGCGACCAAATTTGGCATTGTATCGCCGGATCTGAAAGCACACGGACACCCCGCTTATGTAAAAAAATCGGTAGACGCGAGCCTGCTGGGACTTGGCGTCGATTATATCGACCTCTATTACCAGCACCGCATCGATCCGAATACGCCGATCGAAGAGACGGTGGGCGCTATGGCGGAGCTGGTCCAGGCTGGCAAAATACGCTATATCGGCCTATCGGAAGCGACCGCCGAGCAAATTCGCCGCGCGCATGCGGTGCACCCGCTTACCGCGGTGGAGACGGAATATTCGCTGTGGAGCCGCGAAGTGGAGGATGAGGTACTGCCCGTACTGCGTGAACTCGGCATCGGTTTTGTGCCGTACAGCCCACTTGGCCGTGGGTTCCTGACCGGACAAATCCGCTCCTTCGACGATTTGCCCGAAGATGATTACCGCCGTTATTACCCGAGATTTCAGGGCGAAAACTTCAATAAAAACCTGGAGGTCGTGGCTCTCATCGAAAAGTTTGCCGCCCGCAAAGGCTGCACAGCATCTCAACTGGCGCTTGCCTGGCTGCTTGCGCAGGGAGAGCAGATCGTGCCGATTCCCGGCACGAAGCGGCTGGATCGGGTCCGGGAAAATCTCGGCGCCCTGGAGGTAACGCTCAGCGCGGAGGAACTGGCGGAAATCGAACGCATTTCGCCGAAAGGGGCCGCGGCGGGAGCGCGTTACCCGTCATTTTTGCAGTCTTGATAAATACGAGACAGCCGCTTCGCAAGTCTGGTTTAGATTTGCGGAGCGGCTGTCATTTATTTACTCGGCGCCATGTTCGATCAGCAGTTGCTTGATTTTGAGGCCGTTTGGATCATCTTCGTCGACATTTTGCAGAATCGTAAGTTCTTCTCCAAAGTCCGAATACGTCACGTTGACTTCGGCCCCTTGCTCGATCAGATAGCTGACCATCTCATAATCCGACCGGATTACAGCCCGCGCTAACAAGGGAATTCCCGTATCCCCCGTCTCATTGACATCAAAGCCGTAATTTCCTTCCAGCAGCAGTTTGGTTAGCGGCAGGTTTCCAAATGACACCGCATAATGGAGGATCGATATCCCGCCTTCATCGCCCGGCCGCAGGGACAAATCGGCTCCGTGCCCGATCAGATAGGCCGCGATATCCGTCCGGCCAAGCTCCACGGCGGCGAAGAAGGACGGAAATTCATGCTGGCCGAATCCCGCGTTCACATCGGCGTGATCCTGCTCTACCAACCGCTTCACCTCTTTCAAGGTCAGGTTGCCAAGTTCCGTATACAATTTTGCCGTGGCGCGTTCTTCACTGGTTGCATAGGGCTCCAGCTTTTCTACGGTTTGCTGATCTTGATTCACATAAGCGACCGTATAGGCGGTTTGGCCGGCTTTCGATTTGGCATTTACGTTCACCTTCTGCTCCAGCAAGTAATCCACAACCTCGTCGTACTTGGCCGCTTCCTGACTATCAGATGCATACGCTTTGCTTCCGACAGCCAGCAGCAAGGCCGTCTCTCCTTGAGCGTCCGGCGTATTCAAGTCCACTCCGCAGGCCTTAAGCTTCTTGAACGCTTCCACGTTGGCGTTCATCGCCGCGCCGGATAGTCCATATTCCGTTCGCATCCCGTCATCGGCCGCCAATATGACCGTCGGCCCCTCGTCATCTAACACGATATCGGCAGCGGACGCCCCGCCGCCATGCGGATAAAAAGACTCGCATTTTTCTTGAGCAACGCTTGGTTCTTTAGTATCGGCAGCCCCTTTAGTATCGGAAGAGGCGGCATTGGTTGCAGTCTCCTTCGCGGCAACTTTGTCCACATGGGGTTTGTTCCCGGACATATCCCCACGGCTGCCGCACGCCCCCAGCAGCATGCCGGCGATCAGCAATGCGGCTCCTGCTCCCAGCAACTGTTTCATGGTAGTCTCACTCCAGCATTCTATTTTTCCACCTATAACATGTCGGCATTTTTGGCTTTATTTTATATAGAAGCCAGCAAAAAAGTTCGGTATAGTGAATAAGACAGAGTTGCTCGGCGGGAAAGGAGAGGGATTAAAAGTGTATACGATCCTCATTGTGGAGGACGATATGAAAATCGCGGACAAGCTGCGCTCGTCCATGATGAAATATGATTTTGACGCGCGGGTTGTGGAGGATTTCAGCCGGGTGCTGGACACGTTCCTGGAAACGCAGCCCGATTTGGTACTGCTGGATGTGAATCTGCCGAAATTCGACGGCTTCTATTGGTGCCGGCAAATCCGGGCGAAGTCGCTTTGCCCGATCATCTTCATCTCCGCGCGCGACGGTCAGATGGATCAGGTCATGGCGCTGGAAAACGGGGCGGACGATTACATAACGAAACCGTTCGACATGGAGATTGTGATGGCCAAAATCCGCAGCCAGCTTCGCCGCGCCGTGGGGGCTTACGCCTCCGGCCGGGGGCAGGAACGGACGCTCGAATACGCGGGGATCGTACTGTACCCGGAGCGCTATATCGCGACTTACCAAGGGAGTACGGCCGATTTTACGCAAAAAGAAGCCGACCTGCTGGCCATGCTGATGGAAAAAGGCGGCCGGGTCGTCAGCCGGGAGCGGCTGCTGGATATGATGTGGGAGGACCAGCATTTTATCGACGACAATACGCTGAACGTCTATATTACGAGGGTGCGCCGGAAACTTAGGGAACTGGGAGCGGGAGACCTCATCGAAACGGTCCGGGGCGCCGGCTACCGGATCGCGGCGGACAAGGAGCCTCCGGCATGAGGCTGTTTTGGAAAGATCAGCTCCCGCTTATCCTGTTTTTTAGCGTGCAAATGCTGCTTGTCCCGTTCGTTTACTGGCTGACGGGCGAAGGGCGGCCGGTGCTGGTCGTCCTGTACGGCGTTCTGCTTAGCGGATCGGTGTTGGCCGTCTACCTGGGGTTCCGGTATGTTACGCACCGGGCGATGTACAAGGAGCTTTCCGCGGAGGAGCCGTCCGGGGAGTTTCTCAATCCGCCGCTGGGGGAGGCTCCGCTGCCGGAAGCCTTCCATGAGCGGACCGCCCATTACGAGCGGTTGTACCGTGAACAGCTGCACCGGCAGCAAAGCCGGACCGAGCAGCACCTCACCTTTATGAACCGCTGGGTCCATCAGATGAAAACGCCGCTCTCGGTGATTCAGCTGACGCTCTCCGAAGTGGAGAACGAGCCGGCCGAAAGCATCCGCGAGGAGCTGGAACGGATCCGCAAAGGACTGGACATGGTTCTCTATACCGCACGGCTGGAGCATTTTGAGCAGGATTTCGCCGTCCAAGCCATCGGACTGCGCGCGGCGGCCGGCGAAGCCGTCGCCGAGAACCGCACGCTGTTCATCCGCAAGGGCATCACGCCCAAATTCGAGATCGGCAGCGAGGTGCGCGTGTATACAGATGCCAAGTGGTTTCGCTTCATGCTGGGCCAGATTTTAACCAATGCGGTGAATTATTCGGGCGGTCCCGGCAAAGCGGTGCATCTGACCGCGGAAGACGCCGGTGAGTACATCAAGCTCCGCATACGCGACGAAGGGATTGGGATTGCCCCGGAGGATATAGGCCGGGTGTTCCATCCGTATTTTACGGGAGAGCGGGGCAGGCAGTACCGCGAATCGACCGGCATGGGGCTGTATCTCGTGCGGGAAATCGCCGGCAAGCTGGGCCATGAGGTGGAGCTGGAATCCGCGCCCGGCGAAGGCACCACGATTAGCTTGACCCTGCGCAAAGCGCACGCCAATGAAGGCACATCCTAATGGGGGTGTGTCTTCTTCCGTTATGCTGGACGGCGAACCGAACAAAAAGGCGAACACAACCTTATGGCAAATGTAAGGTCCGGTTCACCTAAACCGATGGCAGCCTAATGCGGAATTGGCGTAAAGTTAGGATATAATTTGCACACGGCACAGAAAGGAGCTGCTTTAAGTTTGGATATTCTTGAAGTCAAAGCATTAAACAAAGTTTACAGCGGTAAAGTGGCGACGCATGCCCTGACCGATATTCATCTGACGATCCGCAGGGGGGAGTTTGTCGGCATCATGGGCCCGTCGGGCAGCGGGAAAACCACGCTGCTGAACATGGTATCGACCATCGACCGGCCGAGCTCGGGCGAAGTCAGAATCGGGGGAATCAACCCGTACAATATGAAAAAACGAGAGTTGGCGCACTTTCGGCGCAAACAGCTTGGCTTCGTGTTTCAGGATTTCAATCTGCTCGATACGCTCACCGTGGCGGAAAATATCGTCCTGCCGCTGACGCTGGACAGACGTCCGTTGAAAGAAGCGGAGGCGCGGCTGGCGCAGACGGCTGCGAAGCTTGGCATCGGCGGGATTCTGAACAAACGCGTTTACGAAATCTCCGGAGGACAGCGGCAGCGGACGGCGATCGCCCGGGCCATTATCGGGTCTCCGGTGCTGCTGCTGGCGGACGAGCCGACCGGGGCGCTGGATTCCCAATCTTCGCGGGCGGTGATGGAGTCGCTGGCTGAGATTAACGAGCAGGACGGGACGACGCTGATGCTGGTGACGCATGATCCGGTGGCCGCGAGCTACTGCAACCGGATCGTCTTCATCAAAGACGGCAAGTTGGCGGCGGAAATTCACTGCGGCGAGAACCGTCAGGCTTTTTTCCAAAGAATCATCGATATGCTGTCGTTCTGGGGAGGGGATAATCGTGAACTTTCCTCAATTCGCGTTTAACAACGTCCGCCGCAATGCCCGCGCTTATGTTGCCTATTTGCTGAGCAGCGCGTTTATGGTCATGATTTTTTTCACCTATGCCGTCTTTATTAATCACCCGAACATCGCCGGCTCCTCCATGGGCAACATGACCCGGACCGGCATGACGATCGCTACCGTCATCGTTTATGTGTTCGCCTTCTTTTTCGTGCTGTATTCCATCAGCGCGTTTCTGAAGTCGCGGAACCGCGAGTTCGGCATCCTGACGATCCTGGGCGCGGAGTCCCGGCAGATTAACCTGCTGATTTTCCTGGAAAATATGCTGATCGGCGCTGTGGCCATCGTAACGGGGATCGCGGCGGGACTAATGTTGTCCAAAGTGTTTCTGCTCGTCAGCACCAGGGTGATCGATATGGAGGAGCTGCCTTTTTACTGGCCCGTAAAAGCGATCCTGCTAACCGCCGGCGCGTTTGTGCTGTTATTTCTGTTTATCTCTCTGTTCATGCTGATGTTTATTCGGAAACGCCAAGTTCTGGATTTGCTCACGGGCAGCAGCAAGCCGAAAAAAGAACCGAAAGCGAACGTGTTTATTTCCCTGTTCGGCATCGCCCTGCTCATGATCGGGTATTGGGCTCTTCATGGGAAGAAGCTTGATGAGACCGGACTTTTGATCGCGGCCGTAAGCGGCATCGCCGGAACGTACTTTTTCTACTCCCAGCTGTCCGTCTGGATCATCCGAAGACTGCAGCGCAGCCGGGCGACGGCCTGGAAGGGCACGAATCTGCTGTGGATCTCGGAAATGAGCTATAAATTGAAGGATAACGCGCGCATGCTGTTTCTGGTTTCCGTCGTTGTCGCATTGGCCTGCATGAGCACCGGGTTTGTTCTGGCTTCCCAGCAGGCGATCAGGGATTCTTTTATGGGAAATCCGTTCAATTTTAGATACACGGCTTACAGCGACGGGGATAAAACGAAGGCCGAGGAAGATCTTGCCTACATCGAAAAAGCCCTCCGAACGGCAGGCATGGAATATCGCGCCGCGAAGGCGGATTTGATCGCAAACAACAGCTACACGGCGGGGGAAGAGGAGACCATGCTGATCTCGCAAACGCAGTTTAACCGCCTGGCATCGGTCATGAATATCGCCCCGGTGGAACAGCTCGGCGAAAGCGAAGCGGTGCTGGTGCAAACGCCGGAAACTAAGCGTGATTATCCTCCGCAAGGGAATACGATGGATATACGGATTGCGGAATCGGTGCACCCGTTACATATTGTTTCCCGGACGGATCCGGCCGCCTTCCTATCCTATACGGGGAAGCTGCTGGTCGTCCAGGACGGGGTATTCGAGCGGTTGGAGCAGGAACATCGGGCCGGGGGAGGTTACGTGCAAAATAACACCGTCTTTATGGTTCCCGATTCCGGCAAGCTTCCAAGCAAGGAGGACCCGGAAACGAAACTGGGCCTTGAGCTGACCGAGTGGAGCCGAAGCGGACATCATGAAGGTTTTCTGCAATCGCGGTCGGAAGATTATTACACCAATAAACAAACCTTCTCTCTTTTTAGTTTTATCGGCGTTTTTGTCGCCATGATTTTCTCGGTCTCTTCGGCGAGCTTTCTTTATTTCAAATTACACACGGAGCTGACCGCCGACGCGGCGATGTATCGCTCCCTGTCCAAAATCGGGCTCAGCAGCCGGGAAATGAACGTCTCGGCGACCATTCAGATTGGCGTTTTGTTTTTTATCCCGATCGCGGTGGCGGCGCTTCAGTCGCTGGTGGTGCTTGGGCCGGTCATGGAGATGATGAATTCGCAGAGCCCTGTTTATGTCCCTGTGCTAACCGCCTCGGCGGCTTTTCTCGCCGTCCAGATCGTGTATTTCCTGATCGTCAGAGCCCGCTATATCAAAGCGGTCAATAAAACGATGGTTTAAGATTCGTATCTATGAAAGGAAAAATGAAAATGAATCAACCAGCAGCAAGCCATGAACGAATTCCGTTTTTGGATCTGTTTCGGGGGTTTGCCCTATTGGGACTCCCTTTAGTCAATGTATTGTCGCTGTGGCTCATCCGTACGCCGGAGAACGCCGCCGAGTTATGGATTCAGAAGGGGCTTTACTTCTTTGTCGAGGCCAGATTTTATACCATCTTCACGTTTTTGTTCGGACTTGGATTCTATATGTTCTTATCCCGGTCCGCGGCAAAGAACGGGAACGGTAAGCCCAGACTAAGGCTGTACGTCCGCCGGCTGATCATTCTGCTTGTAATCGGAGTGATTCACCAGTTCTTTCAATCCGGGGAAGCCCTGTTCAACTATGCCGTCGTCGGCTTGCTAGCGCTGCCTCTGTATTGGGCTCCGCGCCGGGTCAATCTGGCTATCGGTGTCATCGGCCTGCTGCTCACTGCGGGAGCGGGGTTGAAGCTCCTGACGATCCCCTTTCTCATCGTACTCGGGCTGGCGGCCGGCCAATATGGTTTGATCCAAGCCGTCCATAAAGGGCTGTCTTCCTTGCGCACGATCTGGGCCGTATCGCTGAGCGGAACGGTGATTGGCATTGGCGTTATGTGGCGGGTTGCTCCTGCTGAGCCGATGCCGTCGTTTCTATACTCGGTAGAGGGGGGCGAAACCCCGCCGATATTGCAGGCTGCACTCCTATTGGCGCATATCGGCGTGGCAACGGGGCCGATCGTATCCGTTTTTTATTTAAGTTCGCTCCTGCTTCTGCACCGTTCACGTGCGGGCGCACGGCTGCTTTGGCCGCTCCAAGCTTACGGGCGGATGGCGCTGACCAATTACATCGGACAGACCGTATTTCTGGTTGGCATTCAGTTCCTCTTTCTTAAAACGGCCGAGACCACCTATGTCGTATCTACGCTGGTTAGTCTCGTCATTGTGGTTGTGCAGATTATCTTCAGCCATCTATGGATGCGGCGGTTCCGGTTCGGTCCGCTGGAATGGCTGTGGAGATGCGGCACTTACTGGAAGATCGTGCCGATACGGAAGGAAACGGTCTAGTTCTGCATTGATGACCGCAAAGCGCTGAGTGCCCATCATTCTAACGGTTGTCATCGCTGTTATTCCGGCAAAATGCAGGGGAAACTAAATTTAACGGTTGTGGCAGAGCTTATTTTGCCTTTTTCTGCGGATATGAGCTCTTTTTCACCTCAATAAGCGCGTCTACAACCGTTAAAACATGAAACCCCGTCTTTTCGGCTAAATAGCGGTGATGACAACCGTTAGCGAAAGACTGTTCAAATTCAGCAATCCATAAGAAATGTCACCTGCGCATTTCATGTATAATAAGCAGATAGCGGGGGCACAAAAACTCCTCGTGCATAAAAACATAACATCTACGGATAGTGAAGAGGAGAGGATTTATGAAGCAGTATAATACCCGCGCCATCATGGCGTCCCTGCTTATCTGCGGTTTTATCGGCATGTTCAGCGAGACGGCGCTCAACATCGCCATCAGCAATCTGATGGAAGTGTTCCAAATTTCGGCGGCGACGGCGCAGTGGTTGACGACGGGCTTTCTGCTGACTTTAGGTATTCTCATGCCGCTGTCCGGTTTGCTGCTGCAATGGTTCACGACGCGGCAGCTGTTCGTCGGCTCGGTGACGAGCTCGATCATCGGCACCTTGATCGCGGCGCTCGCGTTTAATTTCGAGATGCTGATGGTCGCGCGCGTCCTGCAGGCGATCGGCATGGGGCTCTTGATTCCGCTCATGTTCAATACGATTCTGGTCGTTTATCCGCCGGAAAAACGCGGCGCGGCGATGGGCTTCGTCGGCCTCGTCATCATGTTTGCGCCGGCGACCGGGCCGACCGTGGCGGGGCTTTTGATCGAGTATTTGACGTGGCACTTTATTTTCTGGCTGTCGCTGCCGTTTCTGGTGCTCGGCTTGCTCGTCGGTTTGAAATTCTTGGAAAACGTCACCGAAGTGACGAAACCGCGCATCGACCTGCTATCCGTCATCCTGTCTACGTTTGGTTTTGGCGGCGTCGTGTTTGGCTTCAGCAAGGCGGGGGAAGGGGACGCGGGCTGGACTAGCCCGATCGTTATCGCCTCAATCGCCATCGGTCTCGTTGCGCTCGCGCTGTTCGTACTTCGCCAGCTGTTCATGCGCGAGCCGATGATGAATTTACGCGTGTTTAAGTACCCGATGTTTATCGTCGGGCTGCTGCTGGTGCTCACCTGTATGATGATCATCTTGTCCAGCATGATTGTTTTGCCGATGTATTTGCAGCAGGGCATGAAGCTTTCGCCGTTTAGCGCCGGCCTGATGCTGCTGCCGGGCAGCGCGCTGAACGGCTTCCTGTCGCCGCGCATGGGCAAGCTCTTCGACAAGTACGGTCCGAAATGGCTTGTCCTGCCCGGGCTGGCCGTCGTGGCGGCCGCGCTCTGGTTTTTCTCCGGCGTCACTCCGGTGACTTCGGTGTTTTTCATTGTCGCGCTGCATATTTGCCTGATGATCGGCATCTCGATGGTATTCATGCCAGCGCAGACGAACGGCCTGAACCAGCTGCCGCCGGAGCTGTACCCGCACGGCACCGCGGTGATGAACACGCTGCAGCAGGTGGCGGGCGCGGTCGGCACTGCGGTTGCGATCAGCATCCTGACGCACGGTATGGAGCGGTATCTCGGCGCGTCCGCGGCCCCGACCGAAGTCACCGAGGTGGCGAAAGCGATGACGCTGGGCTCGCACGGCGTGTTCCAATTCGCGATGATCGTGACGCTGATCGGGCTGGCGCTGGCGCTGTTCATCCGCCGCGTCATCGTGTCGCACGGAGCGGTGCATCCGTCGCATTGAGCAGTTAATCGTTTGGAAAAAATTGGTAATCTTTGATAGAATAAATATGAAGATGATCAGATAATAAATTTGTACACATCAAGGAGAAAAACTATGGCAAAAAACAAATTACTAAGAATGGACAATGTTGGCATCGTTGTAGAATCCCTTGATGACGCAATCTCTTTCTTCGAGGAGATTGGCTTGAAGCTCGAAGGGCGAGCTACTGTCGAAGGTGAATGGGCTGGTCGCGTAACCGGGCTGGGTTCACAGTGTGTAGAGATTGCTATGATGGTTACCCCAGATGGCCACAGCCGACTTGAACTTTCGCGATTTCTCACCCCACCTACTATATCGGATCACCGAACTGCTCCTGTAAATGCCCTCGGTTATCTACGCGTCATGTTCACCGTTGAAGACATTGACGAAATGGTATCCAGACTCACTAAGTATGGTGCTCAGCTCGTTGGCGAAGTGGTTCAGTACGAGAACTCGTATCGGCTCTGCTACATTCGTGGAAATGAAGGACTTCTAATCGGTTTGGCGGAACAACTCGGTAATAAATAAATTAACATAGCCATAAATAAAAAAACGCTGCTGACAAATGGATGTCAGCAGTGTTTTTTAATATTTTTGATTAAATTGCATCCAAGGCGTCTTTTACTTTTGATTCTACGGATGTATCCACATATTGTATGTTCATGACGTATCCGGCGTCTGCCGGTTTCAAGAAAAGAGTGATTTTTGTGCCTCCGATGATCCACTCGCTCATGAAGTAACCTCCGTCAGCCAGAGGTATTGGCTGATTGTTCTTATCGGCAGCAGCGATATTGGTTTCCGGTTCCCCGTATTTGTCAACTAAGCTTTCGAGCATGCCATCGTAATAACTGATTAACCCGGCCTCGTCATAGTTGGGAACTGGCAGGTCATATATCCATTTGGCCAGTTTATTTTTATAAAACACGTATATTTCATCCGTGTAATCGGGCGCTTCCTGGTACCATAGGGCATAAATATCGCCCTCTTGTCCTTCCTCGATCAGCTGCTTATGGCTGAAGATCGTCTTCATTTGTTTCGGGGTTGCTCCCCATGGCGGAATCGCGACGGTTTTCGCCGGTTTGTCCCCGATCCAAGCTATGGCCTTTGAGGCGTCCAGTCCGATCGGTTTTCCGGTTAACTGCTTGATAGCCGATAAAGGAAGATACGTAGTTCCGTTCATCGTCTTGACCACGGCGGGCAGGGTGGCATCAGACCCGTTGATTTTGGCTTTTTTGCTTCCCGTCTTCACGGTGATAGACGAGCCGTCTGCATTCGCGGCCGTAATGGCTTTCGTCTTGCTATCGACGGTCGTGGTATAACCTAGATCGGTAAGCACCGGTTTCAACGGAACGAGGGTGACATTTTTTTCTACAACCGTCGGGAATTTGGCCGATGAAAGTTTGCCGTCCACATAAAGCGTGTAAGAAGCGGGTGCGGCGGCGAAAGTTGGGGCTGTGAAAGTGAAAAGACCGATAAATGCAGCGAGGAACCCCGTAAGCGTTAAGTAAACTATTTTTTTCATAACGTCTCCTTTTATGTATTTGGTTTCAAAATCATAGGACTATTCTCTTAAATATAACATAGGCGGCTTTAATAGGGGAGGAACAATTTCCCTGTTGGCCAAGGAGGCGTTATGCGCAAAAAAAGAAAAAATTCTTACAATCTATAAGCGGTGCAATCATTTTTACATAGGTTTTACGCCGGGATGACAAGCGATTAATCTCCTTTTGTTATGTTAAACCTGTTTGGAGTGTGAGTACATATCCAACAAAAATAGAGGGAGATGATCAACTACGTGTCTAAAAAGCTATTATCCATGTTGTTATGTACAGCGCTGATGTTTGGTTTATGGGCAGGATTAGGAGCCTCGCCCGTGGCCAAAGCGGCTGCGCAAGGCGAGCCAGACGAGCCGATAATTCTGCTGCAGCGAAACAGCGAGTGGAAATATTTTGATCAGGGTCAAGATTTAATGTCCGTTTGGAGAGCCACGTACGATGATTCCTCTTGGGATTCCGGGTTTGCTCCTTTTGGATACAAGGATAACGGCAGCGGTATTGAAACCTCTACCTTTGGACCGCTCAATACAGAGGTTAACTATGGTCCGGATAAAAGTCTCAAGCATCGCACCACGTATTTCCGTACGCATCTGCAAGTCAATAAGGATGAGATCGACGGGTACGGACAGCTGCTCGGCACATTCGCCATAGACGACGGGGCCGTTGTTTATGTGAACGGGCATGAGGCGGTCCGCTTCGGGATGCCGGAAGGCGAGATCACTTATTCCACCAAAGCGACCTCAAGCCAAGATCTTCCCGTGTTGTATGAAGATGTGGATCTGACCGCGCCGCTGAAGTCCTACTTGAAGGACGGGGACAACGAAATTGCGGTCGAGGTTCATCAACAAAGCGACAGCAGTTCGGACCTTTATTTCGATATGGAGCTGAAAGCGTTGGTTCAAGCTCCGGCGCTTGAAATCAGCAAGGTGACCGTAACTTTCTACGGTGATGCTACCAGTGCGAAAGGATTTACATGGTATACGCCGCTCGGTTCCTCCCGGAGCGATGTGCAGGTTGTGGAAAATCGCGGGGGAGCGCCGGATTTCAGTCAGGCCCAAACATTTAGCGGACGTACTTCCGTCTCTTCGAATTCTCCGGGAGAGCATGTTCATAAAGCGGAGGCGACAGGTTTAGCGGCGGATACCTCCTACTATTTTAGAGTCGGCGATGCCAGCTTGAACCTCTGGAGCGAAACGGGCAGCTTCCGGACCGCGCCGGCGGAGGGAGCTTTTACATTCATTGATTTGACGGACACGCAGGCGAAAGACGAAAGCGAGGCCATGCTGTCCGCAGCCACCTTGTCCAAGGCGCTTGCCACCATCCCTGACGCCAAATTTGTCGTTCATAACGGGGATGTGGTGGAGCACGGCACAGCGGAGCAGGAATGGAACTGGCTGCTGGGCCATTCGCAGCCTAGTCTTTTGAATACAACGATTGTCCCGGCCGCAGGCAACCATGAGGACGATAATTATGCCTTTTACGAGCATTTCAATGTAAAACAGCCGGACAACGCAGCGACGATTACCGGCGCCTATTACTCATACGATTACAGCAATGCGCATTTCCTTGTGCTCAACTCCAATGAGAATTCGGCGGAGTACGCCGACTTCTCCGAAGCGCAAGTGGCCTGGATGAAGCAGGATGTAGAGCAAGCGAAGGCGGCGGGAGCGGAATGGATCATCGTCAATATCCATAAAGGTCCGTATACGACTTCAAATCACGCCACCGACAGCGACATCATCGGCGCAAACGGGGTAAGGAACAAAATCGCTCCGCTGATGAACGAGCTGGGCATTGATCTGGTGCTGCAGGGCCATGACCACATCTATGCGCGGACGAAGCCGATCAAACAAGACGGAACCGCTGAAGATGTTGCTAAAATTACCGAGACGCTGAATGGTCAGAGTATCGAATATGCGGTCAAGCCGGATGGAACGATCTACCTGATTCCCGCTACCGCAGGCGCCAAGGTGTATTTCAAGAACCAGAAGCCGGCGCTGGGCGAGGCGTATTTCAATCTGTTCGAGCGCGCGGAAGAAAACCATGCCCGCAAGTACGGGGAAACCACCAGCTTGGCCAGAGGCCAGGTTCAGAACTTCGTCGGCATTACGATCGATGGCGGCAAGCTGACGGCCGTAACGTATGAAATCGATCAGCATCAAAACAACGCCCAACCGTTCATCGTGGATCAGTTCGGGATTATGAAGGAGACGCTGCCGAATCCTGTTCCGGAAAAAGTGAGCAAAGTGACGGTTACGTTTCACGGGGATGCCACAACATCCAAGGGTTTCACCTGGTATACTTCCCAGCGGGTAACCGGCAGCGATCTTCAGGTTGTGGAGAAGTCCGCCGCCGCCGCTGATTTTACGAAGGCGATCTCGTTCCAAGGGCGCTCCGCGTCTTCTACGAACTCGCCGGCAGAATTTGTGCATAAAGCGGAAGCAGCAGGGCTCAAGCCGGGTACGTCCTATTATTTCCGGGTAGGCGATGCGGCGCTGGGCGTTTGGAGCGACACGGGAACTTTCCGGACCGCACCGGAGAAAGGCGCGTTCACGTTTATCGATCTGGCCGACACGCAGGCGAAGGACGAAGAGGAAGCGGTGCTCTCCTCCCAGACGCTGGCCAAAGCGTTGGCAGCCGTACCGGAAGCGCAATTTGTCGTGCACAATGGCGATATTGTCGATAAAGGCGTCAAGGAAGAGCAGTGGAATTGGCTGCTTGGACACTCGCAGGAAAGCTTGCTCCATACGACGCTGGCGCCTTCCGCGGGCAATCACGAGGATGAGAATTACGCGTTTATTGAGCACTTTAATCTGCAGGTTCCGGAAAAATCGGCAACCGAGACAGGTGCTTATTATTCATACGATTACAGCAAAACGCATTTCGTTATTTTGAATTCCAATGAGGATTCGGATACGTATGATAATTTCTCGGTAGAGCAAGTGGAGTGGCTCAAACAAGATGTTCAGCAAGCCAAAAAGGCCGGGGCTCAGTGGGTAATCGTCAATATTCACAAAGGTCCGTACACCACTTCGAACCATGCAACGGACTCCGATATTATGGGTGCAAATGGCGTGCGCAACAAAATCGCTCCGATCATGGCGGAACTGGATATCGATTTTGTTTTGCAGGGTCATGATCATATTTATGCGCGTACCAAACCGATCAAAGCGGACGGCAAAGCAACAGAGCCCGTCAAAGTTACGGAAATGCTGAATGGAGAGAAACTGGAATACTCGGTAAACCCGGACGGTACGATCTATTTGATCCCGGCGACCGCAGGTCCGAAGGTTTATTATAAAAACCCGAGCCCGGATCTTGGGGATGCGTATTACAGTTTGTTCGAACGTGCGGAAGAAAATCATGCGGCCAAATACGGTCCGGATCCGAAAGATAATCGGCGTCCGAAACGCAGCCAGGTGCAAAATTTCGTCGGCATTACGATTGACGGCGGCAAGCTGACAGCCGTTACGTATGAAATTGATCAGAATCTGAATGGAGCGCAGCCGTTTATTATTGATCAATTCGGGATTGAGAAGAAGGGGGCCGCTACACCGAACCCTGGTTCGGGGAATTCTGGTTCGGGCAATTCGGGTTCAGGAAATTCGGGTTCGGGAAATTCCGGTTCAGGAAAAGGGAATAACCCAGGTTCGAGTTCTGGTTCAGGAAGCGGATCAGGAGCAGGCGCGGAGAAAGATGCGAATTCAGGGAATGGGACAAATCCGGATAGTGGGGCAGATACAGGAGCGCAGCCCGGAAGCAATCCGGGTACCGGATCGGGCATTGAGAATCTGCCGGTGCTTAAGGATATTCAAGAGCATTGGGCCAAAACGGCCATCGATCAGGCTGTGGCGGCCGGCTTCGTGAACGGCTACGCTGACGGAACCTTCCGGCCGAATCAACAAGTTACACGTGCGGAATTCGTCACCATGCTGGGACGCGCATTGGATTTGAACGCGGACGGCACGCAGCTTTCATTTACGGATGTAAGTAAAATTCCTTCATGGGCGAAGGATGCAGTAGCTGAGGCCGTGGCAGCAGGCATTATCAGCGGCTACAAGGACGGCTCTTTCGGTCCGCATAAGCCGCTCAACCGGGCGGAGCTGACAGCGATGATTGTCCGCGCCGGCGGGATCCGCCCCGCTTCGCAAGCCAAGCTTGCCTTTAGCGATGCGAAGGATATACCGGCCTGGGCTGCGCCGTATGTGGCGGCCGCCGTTGATGCCGGACTTGTCGACGGAGTCGGCAACAACCGCTTCGCTCCCCAGCAAGTGGCCACCCGGGCGGAAGCCGTAACGCTTGTTGTGAAACTTCTGGAATTTGTGAAGTAGGCAACACCCGGAATGGATAATTGAATGCTAAAAAGGTTCATGGCGTTGCTGAAACGTCATGAGCCTTTTTTCAATTGAAAGCTACTGTTTATATGACAAGATAACGATTTCATTGTTCAGCTTATTAGACAGATACATGCGTACGGATGCACAAATCATCGCCAGAACAAGCAGGGTGCTGCCGGTAAACCATACAATTGTGTCGCCATTGGGAATGAAACCAAGTTTCTTAATTAAAGCAGCAGGAAGCGTAGCGGCAAAAATAAACAAAAACGAACTGACCGAAAGATAGGTGCGGATCCGCTCCGGAGATTTAGAAAGCATGGAAATTAAGGTCAATGTACTGGTAGCGAGATAAGTAAAGAGAAGGTATGTTGCCGCAAACCAAACAAAAGACACATCTTGGAACAAATGAAGCAGCACAGTCTCGTGGCGGGCAATAGCGTAACCTGCCATAAGGATGTCAAGCAAAAGGATGGGGCCGATGTTTAAACTATAGGTGGAGCGGCTGTATATGCCGGTAAGCCGGCGAACATCCACTTGGTTGGCCAGGTAATATTCACAGCGCCCCGAGCTTTTTTCCGAAATCACAATCAGACTGATGGTCAGCATATTCAAAAAGAAATAGATGGAGACATTCAACATCAAAAAAACATAGACAACGATAAACTCCATCAGGCCGGTGTTCGTTTTCAGAATTTGCAGCATGGAATTTAACGGTACAATCAACATGATGTTGAGCATGACCAGGTAGGATGGACTTTTTAGGATATCTCTGAAATTGAGCTTATTGATCGGGTGAATGCCCATTATTAGTTCCCCTCCAGCACAGCAAAAAATCTGTTCTCCAGGTCTCCATTGAACTCCTGATTATTGATAGTTTCCACGACGGTACCGCCGTTCAAAATCGTAATCCAGTCGCTGATCTTTTGAACCTCGGCCAGATCGTGCGAGGTAAGGATGATCGTACGGCCTTCTTCCTTCAGTTGGCTCAACACGCTGCGCATCACCCGTCTGGATTCGGGATCAACGCCGGAGGTCAACTCATCCAGCATCAGAATCGGTGTATTTCTAAGCAATGTAATCAGTAGGGAGAGCTTTCTTTTCATACCCTTTGAGTAGGCAGCAACCTTATTGTCGAGCGCTGAGTCTAATTGCAGTATGGCGGAGTAACGTTGCAGCGACGCAGAAATTTGTGCTGGGTCAAGTGAAAAATAGATGCCCAAATCGCGAATGTTCTCTCGTCCGGTTTTGGTTTCGAATAGATAGTCGTTCTCCAGCAGCACCGCAATTTGATGCTCATCATTAGCATAACGGATTGTACCTTCATCCAAGGTCAACAACCCGTTCATCAGGCGAAGCAGCGTAGTTTTGCCCGCTCCGTTTGGACCAATGATTGAGTATGTACTGTTGCAGGGAACAGCCAAAGATACGTTATTAATGATCCTTCTCTGATTCAAAGTTTTGCCCGCTCCGGATACTAGAACAGCGTATCTTTCAATAGCCGAGGCACTTTGTGGGTATACCATTTGCATTCCGCTCCCAATTCCTTTGATTTGATAATCCCCCTAAACAGACAATTACCACAAAAGAATTTGTTGGTGCAATGAATATGTTCATTAGAATTGCTCTTTGGACATTCAGTAGTTTGTAAAGTAATAAATAATAACTCAACTTTCACAGCAAAAAATAGGCAAACAAGCGTCACAAATCGACGCCAGGTAAGAGGGCAGTCTAAAGGGTTCGTGTCTTGGTGTTCCTGCCTGTTGCTTGCCTTTGCACGATTATCCCATTTGTTCAGGGAGCTGGGATCAGGGGGGGGATGCTTGAGCATGGGTTCCAAAAAAAGAGAGAAGAAAAAGAGAGGGGGAAAATGAGGCGGTTCAGGTGAGATTTTCGGCTTGATAAGGGAACGTACGTTTGATATAACAAAGTGAATAGAACTCACGTTCGTAAATTCTTGATTTGGGGGGGGCGAGCGGCACATGGAGGTCAATGCGGGAACGGAACTTCAACCATTCACCAGCCGTTATAACAGCGAGCAGGCCTGCATGTCTAAATTATCTCGAACCTATCTGCTTTTCCACCAAATATTTTCTTCTCCCGAGCTTGTCTATTTCTCTGCTATCTGTTCAAATGGGATAATCGTGCAAAGTCTCCGGACAGCGAGTATTGATCTGCCGCGCACCCCAAGAAAAGAATACTTTAATTCACTTGGCAGTTGTTTTAGCTCGGGCTGATGGTCTAAAACAATGAAAGACACCTCTTCTAGCTCAAGGACTCAAGCTGATTTTTGCTCTGCGAAAGTTGAGTAATAAATTTTCGGCAGAAGTAAATTATAACTAAAGAGGTTTGATATAATAGTTAGGGAACTTTATTCATTAAGATCCTGGAGAGTTTCTGAAGGGGGTATGAAATAGAAAAGAATATAGAACATGAATTACGAAATTAAATTTCTTCTACCAAAAAATCGGATTCTATATTATGAATGCAAGGAGCAAAAAATTAATTTATCCCTTTAAAATATGTTATCATCAATGTATAGCCTTGATTTTCATTGGTTACATTCGTAGTGAAAGGGGTTGTTGAAATGGCTGTATCCAAGAAAGATCTTGCTAATTTAATTCAACAATTACCAGATAAAGATATCCCGCTCGTAGCTGATTTCTTAAAGCGTCTCATAAGTAATCCCCTTGATGCCCATATCCCCTACGATGATGAAGAATTAACAGAAGATGACCTAAAGGCAATTGAACAAGCAGAACTGGAATTCAAACAGGGGAAAACAATTCGCCTCAAGGATCTTGATCATGAATTACGAAATTGAGTTAAGTACAGAATCAGCAAAGTACCTTCGCAAGCTTGACAAACCAACAAGAATAAGGATCTTAAATCACTTAAACATACTCGCTGAGAATCCCAGGCATCATGAACTTGATATAAAAAAGTTGCAAGGCAAAACGAACCTTTACCGTTTAAGAGTAGGGACTTGTCGCATTCTCTATAGTATTAAAGAATATCTTTTAGTTGTATATGTCGTAACAATTGGTTCACGCGGCGATGTATATAAATGACCCATACAAGTCACTTTGTATGGGTCATTTTTTGTAGTTTCATCAATTAGGCGTGTCTTTAGCTGGTTGTTTGCTCCCAAAAAGGGGCCAAATTGACCCATAGAACCTCAATGACTTCGTCAAACATCGTTTCCACTGAGCGATCTTGAGGGTTCCGGCTCCACTGTAAAGCCGATCCGAATATGCCCCAACTGATAACGAGCGCCATAGCTTCCAATTTTTCTTGCGAAAAGCCCTGTGTGTCCACTTCATTTACCCGTTTTAGCAGGAGCCGATGAAGATCCTGATGCATGGCATTTTCAAACATCGCTTCAAACGGCTTGTCTCCCGGCGTACTATTTTGTTGAAACCGCAAAAGAAAATCGAATATGGTTTGAATAAGGATTCGCAGATTTTCCGCATTGCACCTTGTTTCTTCCGGCAGTTTATCCCTTATAGTCATTTGGAATTTTTCCGTCATCCAATATTCAAGAAAATCATACTTATCCTGAAAATGCGCATAAAATGTTGTTCGATTTACGGTTGCTTGATTCGTGATATCATGCACAGAAATGGAATAGATGTTTCTCTTTTTCCCAACCAAATCGTTAAAAGCCTGCACGAATAATTGACGGGTTCTTTTAACACGAGGATCCTCGGGATTTACCGACATTTTACCCCCTCCTTCTCTTGAACTCAATAACAGACAAAATGGAAGAAATGTTGGGAACACAACAAAAACAGCTTTTTGCAGGTTGTTCGCATGGGCTCAATCCTTTTATCCTTTACTTACGATTATGATTGCACAAACAAAGTCGTATGACAAGAAACTCTTTATCTGATCTGCGACCGAAAGGATGAGTGTAGAAATGATTGTTGTTACAGGGGCGAATGGAAAATTAGGCCGGAAGGTCGTAGAGGAACTTCTCAAGCGTGTTCCTGCCGGGGATATTGGTGTAAGTGTCCGTGATGTGAACAAGGCACAGGATCTAAAAGAACGCGGAGTTCGTGTTCGGGAAGGAAGTTTCGATGATTCCGAAAGTCTTCTTCACACTTTTGAGGAAGCGTCTCAGGTTCTCATTGTCTCGTCCCACTCCTTGGGAGAAGTTGCTGTTCGTCACCATCAAACCGCAATCGACGCGGCAAAGAAAGCTGGTGTTAGCCGACTGCTGTACACTAGCCAAATGTTTTCATCTGCAACGTCACATTTTTCTCCCATGAACGTTCATGCCGCTACAGAAGAGATGCTAAAATCTTCAGGAATGGCTTTTACGTCGCTGCGAAACGGCTTTTATGCCGCATCAGCGATCATGTGGATGGGTGATGCCTTGAAAACAGGGCAATTGATTGCTCCGGAAGATGGTCCTGTTGCCTGGACCACTCATTCCAACCTGGCTGAAGCCACAGCGGTCATCCTGACAGAGCAGAGATATGAAGGTATAACTCCTAACCTTACGGCTTCCGAAGCGATTAACATGGATAGCATCGCATCGATTGCTTCCAAGGTCTTGGATCGGCCGATTCGGCGAATCGTCGTGTCGGATGATGAATATCGGAAACACTTGATGTCCCGAGGACTGCCGGAAGTGATGGTCGACATGCTTACGGGTATGTTTCAGGCAAGCCGCCAGGGAGATTTCTCGCAAACTAATCCCGCTTTGGAAAACCTGATTGGCAGATCACCAGTGAATTTTACGGATTTTTTCAAAGACTCGATTGCTCAATAACACTTTTGAAAAAAAGTTATGAACGCAAGCATGAAATTGGTAAGTAAACGCTGTTGTAACCGGACGAGGCGGCTATCCAGATCTGGAGTTGAACGAGCCAATGAAGAGTTTGAACGTCTATCCTAGCATAAGAACTAAGAAGTATCGCCCGGGCCAAGTATCATCGGTCCCGGGCGTTTTTCGTTTAAATGGAAACCTATGGCTTCACCAAATCCTCGCGAATCGGCGTAAAGACGTCAAGCAGGGCGGAGTTTTCCTCCAGTGCGGTAACGCCATGTTTCGCGTTTCCGGGGATATTGATCGTATCTCCGGCTTTGATCGGGTATTCCCGGCTATCAATGTATTACCCTATTACGGGGGCTAAACCAGCAGCAACGACCTCCAAAACATCTCGCGCCCTGTCTTCCGCCGGTCTATCTTGCGGATGTCTGCTCCACTCGACGGCCGATCCAAATATGCCCCAGCTTGCTATCAGGGCGGTAGTCTCCACCGTCTCTCGTGAAACGGATGGTTCCGATTGTTCGCTTAACCAGGTAAATAATAGGTCATATAGTTCCTTTTGCATCACGATCTCAAACAGCGTTTCATACTGACGATCGGCAAAAGTCATATACGGACGAGTACAGAAAAGAAAATCGAAAACGATTAAAATAAGCGTCCGCAGGCTCCCTATATCGGATAAAGCAGCATTAGGCAGTTCATCCTTTAGCTTCTTTTGAAATTTATCTCTCATCCAGCTCTCCAGAAATGCGAATTTGTCTTCAAAATGCGCATAGAACGTGGAGCGGTTTACGGTCGCGTAGGACGTAATATCTTGTACGGTAATAGAAGAGACATTCTTCTTCCTCTGTTCAAGCAATTCCATAAAAGCTTGCATCAACAGTTGACGTGTCCGTTTCACACGTGGATCGTTTGTATTAGTGGGCATGTTACGCTTCTCCCTCTCCCTCAGGTTAATTGGTTAGCGTGCGTTTTAGGAAAGCTAAAAGACAACAAATAAGTTCATGTGTTGTATAAGCCACAAATGCGCTTGTTTACTGGTTGTACAGCCTAAACCGCTAAGCTAAGATTAGCACAGACAGTGCAGATTTTACTACACTGTCGGGTCAATCGCCCGTCAAAAGTAATACAAGAAAACTAGAAAGAATGGGTTCTGTGAAAGCAGTAAATACCCATTATGGTGCTTGTTTGTACAATTTACCTACGGGCTTCTTATCCATCAATTGACCGTTAGTTTAGCAAGATTATATACCGGATAAACCAAGGGAGGAAGAAGAAAATGGAAAACAATCCAATAAGTAAATACGCAGGCAAGAAAGTAGTGATCACGGGAGGCAACAGCGGGCTCGGCCTCGCGACAGCAAAGCTGCTGGCGGATGAAGGAGCACGCGTTCTGATCACCGGCCGTTCCCAGGCTAAGCTTGACTCAGCTCTTGAACAACTTGGCAACAACGCGGTCGCAGTGCAAAGCGACGCCGCTTCGTTAACGGAGATCGACGAGTTGGCCGACCGGGTAAAGGCCGAGTTCGGAACGATCGATGCCCTGTTCGTAAACGCCGGCATCACGCGCTTTGTCCCCTTCGAGTCGATGACCGAGGAAGTGTACGATGAGTTACTTACAGTCAACGCCAAAGGTCCGTATTTCACCGTACAGAAACTGACCCCGTTGCTAAACGCAGGCAGTGGCGTGGTGCTCACCACCTCTATCGCGAACGTAGTGGGTATCCCCATGATCAGTGCGTACGCGTCCAGTAAAGCAGCGCTGCGCTCCATGACTCGCAGTCTGGCCCGCGAGCTGTTGCCGCGGAAGATTCGCGTCAACGCGGTCAGCCCCGGCCCCATCGACACCGGCATTATGGACAAGTCGATGCCGAAGGAAGCTGCAGAACAGACCAAGGAACAGATGAGACAGCAGATCCCAATGCTGCGATTGGGTGACCCCCTCGAGGTGGCCAAAGCAGTCGCATTCCTTGCGTTCGACGCGACTTACACAACCGGAGCCGAGTTCCCCGTCGACGGAGGCGGCTCTCAGATCTAAGTTCGGGAGGAAGGACGAAACCACATGACAACACCATGGACAGAAGACCATATGCCAGATCAGACCGGACGAGTGGCCATTGTAACCGGATCTAACAGCGGGATTGGTTGGGAAGCGGCACGGGCGCTAGCCAACAAAGGGGCGACGGTCATTATGGCCTGCCGCAGTATCGCCAAAGCCAACCTTGCCGCGGACCAGATTAAAGCACTTAAGCCGTCGGGCAAGGTCGTAGGAATGGCGCTCGATCTGGGCGATCTGGCGAGCGTCCGCGCTTTTGCGGCGGCCTTTCGCCAGGACTACCGGCGGCTTGATCTCCTGATCAACAACGGCGGCGTGGCGAAGCCGCCTTACGGGAAGACAGCGCAGGGCTTCGAGCAGCAATTTGGAATCAATCACCTGGGGCACTTTGCGCTGACCGGTTTGCTGCTGGATCGGCTCGAAGCGACACCGGGGGCACGCATTGTGACGGTAAGCAGTTTGTCGCATCGGTCGGGAATCATTCACTTTGACGACCTGAACTTGGAGCGGAATTACAAGCCGGCGCGCGCCTATGCTCAGAGCAAGCTGGCGAATCTACTGTTCACCTACGAGTTGCAGCGCCGGCTTGTTGCGGCAGGCCAATCAACGCTGGCAGTAGCTGTGCATCCAGGCTGGACAGCGACCAATGCGCTGCGGCATTCCAGCATGATGCGACGCCTGAATCCGCTTTTCGCGCAGACCTCGAAAATGGGTGTCTTGCCGACCCTTTATGCGGCCACTGCGTCAGACGTCCGAGGTGGAGATTACTTTGGGCCAAGCAGTCTCGAATTACGCGGCTACCCCAAGAAGGTCGAATCGAGTGCGCGCTCGCATGACGAAGCGGTCGCGCGGCGGTTGTGGACGGTTTCCGAGGAGCTGACACAAGTGAAGTATGCGCTCGCACCGGCCCCCCGTATTTGATGAAGATTTACCGTGAAGAAGGTTTCCTGATTTCGATCATAAGGCCAACATACGGTTAGTTAGGCCTTTACCTTTGAACGGAATTTATGAACGGCCTTCATGCATCAATCCCTAGAAACACCGTTTGAATTGATGTAAAAACATTATTTCCCAAACCAAAATGGAGGTTATCGAATTGGAGAATTTAGATACGTCGAGCAAAGATGTGAACTATCAAGCATCCAGCCCTGCTACTATGCGGACGATTCGCTTCCACGACTACGGCGAACCGGCCGAAGTCCTGCGCATGGAACAGGTCGCGGTCCCTGGCCCAGGCCCGGGAAGCATTCGCGTGACGGTGCGAGCTTGCGGGCTGAATCCGGTTGACTGGGCCATATGCAAAGGGCTATTTCCCGGTAATCTGCCCCGCGGTATCGGGCTGGAACTGTCCGGGATTGTGGAGGCGGTCGGTGAGGACGTCACCGATGTCGTTATCGGTGACGCCGTCCTGGGCACCACCGACTTTGTCGGCGCCCCGAGCGCCGGCGCGTCGGATCGGGCGATCCTGGACCATTGGGTCCGCATCCCTGCAGGACTCGAGTTCGTGCAAGCTGCGGCGCTTCCGATGGCGGTCACCATTGCATACAACCACCTTAAAGCACTAGGTGTTAAGCCGGGCCACACCCTGCTGGTGCACGGAGCAGGCACAATGATGGGCTTCGCTGCCGTCCAGATCGCCCTCATGCGCGGCGCCAGCGTGATCGCTACCGCCGGTAGCACTTACGCCGACCGGCTCCGTTCGCTGGGAGCGGCAGTGACTTCGTACGGTGACGGAATGGTTGAGCGGGTAACCGAGCTCGCCGGACAGCCGGTGGACCTGGTCCTGGACACTGCACCGGTCAGCGGCATAATACCCGATCTTATCCGGATTGCCGGTGGTGATCCCCGCCGTGTTCTAACCATCAGCGACTTCGCCGCAGCGGCCGAACTCGGCGTCCGTGCCAGCACCGGAGCAGACCAGACCTTCCGATATGATGTTCTCGGCGAGTTCGCCCAGTACGCCGCAGACGGCAAGTTCACCGTTCCGGTCGCCCAGACTTTCGCCCTCGAGGACTGGCGTAGAGCACTCGACATCAGCCAGAGCGGACACGCCCGCGGCAAACTGATCCTCCTGCCTGCCGGCGACTGATGTAGAGACTTGCTCTTCCGCGAGCGGGTCCTGCACGGTGGTCCGGTGTGACGTATGTCGTAACAATTGGTTCACGAGGCGATGTATATAAATGCCCCATACAAGTCACTTTGTATGGGGCATTTTCGTAGTTCGTTCAATAAAATTCTATTTCTTCACCAAATCCTCGCGAATCGGCGTAAAGACGTCCAGCAGGGCGGAGTCTTCCTCCAACGCGGTAACGCCATGTTTCGCGTTTCCGGGGATATTTATCGTATCTCCGGCCCCAATGCAGTATTCCCGGCCATCGATGCGAAAGATAAAGCTTCCGCGTAGGCAATAGCTCATTTGCTGGTGGGGATGGCTGTGCTCGTAACCTTCGGCCCCTTTGGCGAAATGCACTTCCATCATCATCAGACTGTCCTCGGCTCTTAAAATGCAGCGTTTCACGCCCGGTTCGGCATTTTCCCATACTCCAATATTGCTCATAGATTTAATTCCTCCCGTATTTATAAAAATTGAACTAATGTGTGCAGAAAAGGGACAGACATGTGAAATGTTCCCTTTTCGTATCAAGCGGATTGCGGCAGCAGGACGCAAAGGCGGTTGGCTTCGATTTGTAGCGATTGTCCGCTAAGTTCGCCGCCGTTTCCGCTATTCGCTTGATTCTGCCCGCCCAGTAATCTCAATGATCCCAAGGCTGCTAGATTTAAAGTTTGCGTTCGATTCGACCCATTCACTACAACGATAAACCATGCCCCGTCGGGTTTGGTGATTTTGTAGCAGCGCACTTGCAGGGGCAGGTTACCTAAATCAATAGCTTCGATGTGAGCGCTCGGTTCCCCTTCTTCATGGGGATGCAGCAGCACCAAATAATCATCGCTTGCACGGCCGTACACCTTAAAATGCTGCTGCACCGGTAGAGGGTAGTTGCCGGCAACGGCGCCTTGATCCGTTACGATCACAGGCCGCTTCGGTTCGGCGATGACGGCGCTTAAGCGCATTCCGCCCAGACAATACGCGTCGATGTGCTGTTCCCCGATGTCCGCATCGGTGCTCAGCGTGTGCAGGTTCCATACGCGTCCCGCCTCGCCGTCAATGCGGTCCCAGACAAGGTAAACCTCCAATCCGGCCTTGATAAAAGCGAAATGCCGATGATATTCGCGAATGTTCGGATCGGGGATCTTGCTTTGGACATAATCCAGGTCCGCGGAGAATACGACCTGCTCACATTGGCTGCGCAGCGGAACTTCCTCCCACTCGCCCGCAGGGCCGGCAAACTGCACGACATTGTGGGCGGCGCTGGATACGTACCAATGCCTGTCGCCATTGTAGTAGCCGCCGGTTCCCGAATCGAGCGTCAAAGCCACCTGGTTGCTCCAGATCGAGAAATGCCCTTCATCGTGATGGGCATGGTACGTAAGCGGCGAAGCCTCGTAAATCGCATAATGTTCATATCGATTCGGGCCCTGCGGATTGCGGAAGATCACATAGCCCATCCCGGGGTAATGAATCGAACCTAACTCGGGAGCTTCTTCCGGCAAATCCGGCTGTGGAAACAGCAGGGCCGCAAGCGGGTAGGGGAAAGCCCCGGTATCCCGGACGGGCGCACCACCGCGCCGCCAAGCCCAAATCATTTCTTGGGCCAACTTGGGGTCATTCTCCACGAAAGAAGCAGCCGCATATCCCAACAGCCGGAACCAGTGCTCCTGCACATTGGCATCACCCACTGCGGGCGTCAGCATGACGGCGGGGCTGCCCAGCCCGGCTTGAATCCGATCCGCGGGTACGGCCGTTCCGATCAAAAAGCGGTACATGCCTTTGATTTTCTCGTGCTTAAAATAATCGGCTCCCTTGATCCGCTTCAGCAGGACGAAAAATAGAAAATAACGATGGAGCACCGCGCCATGGTAGCGGATATTTTCCGGCCAGGCCCCGCAATCGTCCACGACGTGTTCGAGCTGCCAATCCACCACCGACAAGGCGTGCTCCAAATATTCCAACGCCTTCGGCTCCTGCGGGAACAACAGGGCATACACTCCCAGGCCTGTGGCCCGGTCCGCGTTCCAGTTGCTTCTCATCCCGCCTTTTTCGTCCGGGAATTCCGCAAGGTCGTAGCGGTAATACCCCGTATCCATCATCAAATTGGCGATGTAGCGGAAAAACGCCAACAACAACGCTTCCTCGTCCGGGCCAAACACGCCGGAAGGGGCGATTTGACGATAGATGACCGCGAGCACGGCCAAACCTCTGCCGATATGGACCGCTCCATAAATATCATCGTCATGCCAACCCGTGGCTTTAAAAATCTCCATGCCAAGGATTATATCGCACAGCATGTACAGCAATTTTTGCTTGCAGCGCTCGGCGCTGGCGAGATCGCCTTCTACCATAAACCGGTTGGCGTCTGCTCCGGCCGCTTCCAGGAAGTAAGCCCAAGGGCTTGGCGTGGCCCGGTTGAAGGGAGGCGAACAAAGGGAAGTTTCGCGCACCAGAGGACCTTCGTGCCCCAGAGGACCTTCCCGCTCCAGCGGACCTTCGTCTCCCTGAAAACGAACTTCCGTATAAACGCCAACCGTTAAGGGAGCTTCCAAACTCAGCGTAATTTGAATGCTGTAGTGCTCGCCGGCCTGCACGGGAATCGGCGTGCCGTAATACAGCACGGTGTCCGCATCCGTAACGGCATTCTTGATGCAAACGCACTGTGCTTTTGCCGCAGTGTCCACGCCGCTGGCCGTCGTGACCCCGGAAGGCTGTAACGCCGCTGCGCCAAAGGGCAGGGGGAGCAGCCGAAGCTCATTACCTTCCGCCACCTCTGCATTCCATTGGGCTAAATCCTGCGCAAAGTTCGCGTTCCCCAGCTCCACGGGCAGCCCGCGCTGGGAATGTGTGAGTCTCATGTCGCTGATGCGGGCGATCCCTTTTCCGGCGATATGAATGGATATAAGCGCATGCCGAACTCCCTTAGGCACTTTAAACACAAACGGATACGTACGAAAATTGGCTTGCTCCTCAAGCGGAGCGGTCATGGCCTGGGCGGCATAACGCTCTGACAGCTCTTTTTGCCGCAGATACTCCTGCTGCAGTGCGGAATTCTCCCTGATGCGGTTCCGCACGGCCTTCAGTTCATCCGCATCGTACAAGCCGTAAGAGGCTGCTGCCCCCTCGCCGTTGATAGGCTTCATCGTCCTCGTCAACCTCCTGAAAGTTGAACTTTGAATGATATGGGGATAGTGCTAATTCAATGATGATCATCTCTCGTCTTAATTCTAATTGAATATAGGCCGCTGCCGGGATGGAGAATCAAGCGAAAGGCAGGGGACAAATCGACTGAAAAGTGATTTTCCCCCCTTAACAAAGTGGGTTTCTCCCTAACCGCTTCCGTTTGCGGGCTTTTATCTTAGGATTAAGAAAGGCAACGCTTGATGACAGGAGGAAAAACAGTGAACAACGCAAAACGCCAAATCCATGCCTGGACGTTCGTCGCGCCGAGTTTGATTTTGACGCTGGTGTTTGGGGTGTACCCGATTTTTTGGGCGCTTAAGTACATGTTTTACGATTATCAGGGGTACGGTGAACCTTTGTTTATCGGGCTGGATAACTTCGCGAGGTTGATGCGCGATAAGGAGTTTTGGCAGTCGGTCGTCAATACGCTCGTGTATGCTGGCGGGAAACTGCTGGTGACGATTCCTTTGTCTTTTGTGCTGGCGGTGATTTTGAACCGGGCGTTCGCGGGCAGGCAGCTCTTGCGGGCGGTATATTTTCTGCCCACCATTGTAAGTGCTTCCGTGATGGCGATCGTATTCTACGTCGTATTCAACTCCTACAACGGGACGATCAATCAGATGCTGCTGGCCTCCGGCATCATTTCGGCCCCCATCGACTGGCTGGGCCCGAAATACGCCTTGCTGACCTCGATTATCATCGCGATCTGGGGAGCGATCGGCAACTATATGCTGCTGTTCCTGGCCGGGCTGCAAAATATCCCCGAAGACCTGTATGAAGCCGCTTCGCTGGACGGGGCGGGACCGATCCGCAAAATGTGGAGCATTACCGTGCCGATGCTTGGACCGGTGCTGCAAATGATCATTATGCTGGCGATCACCGTTTCGCTGAAAGGGTACGAGAGCATCATGGTGCTGACGGAAGGCGGGCCGTACGGCAAGACCAATGTCATGTACCTCTACCTGTATAAATTGTTTTTCCCGGTATCGAGCGGGGGAACCAGCGCCCAGCAGTTCGGATACGGCAGTGCGGTCGGTTTTGCTACGGCGGTCATTGTCGGGGTGATCACATTGCTATATTTCCGTCTATCGAAAAAACTGAACGAAATCTACTGACAGAGAGGAGTCTGGCCGATGAATATGATAGAGGCGTCCAAGGCCGCACCAAGAAAAAAAGCCATCCCATGGCGCAAGGCAACATCAAGCACATTATTATGGGTATTTCTCTTGATCGTCGCCGTATTCACTTTATTTCCGATTCTGCTTGCTTTCTTCGGATCTTTGAAGTCGAATCTGGAACTGACCACGGGTTCCACCTTGCTGCCAAAAGAATGGAAATTCAGCAATTACGCGCAGGCCTGGGAGGTCGCCAATTTCGCCCGGTTTACCTGGAACAGCGTGTTTACCAGCTTTTTTACGACGGTTGGCACGCTGCTGATCGGGACCATGGCTGCCTATGCCGTGGCGAGAATCGATTTTATCGGGAAAAAATTTTATGTGCTGCTGCAATCCTGCACACTGTTTATTTCCATCGGCGCGGTAGTGCTGCGGCCGCAATTCGATCTGATGGTGGCGCTGCACCTGCAAAAATCGCTTTGGGGCGTGATCATCTTGCTGATCAGCGCCCATGCCACGGTCTTTTTTATGCTGATCGGGTTTGTGCGCGCCATTCCGAAGGAATTGGACGAGGCCGCTTACATTGACGGTTGTAATTTTTACAGCACGTATTACCGGATCGTTCTGCCTTTGCTGGCCCCGGCGTTGGGCGTGGCCGGACTTTGGAGTTTCCGCGGGGCGTGGAACGAATATATTTTGCCTTTAGTGTTTACGATGACCCAGCCCGAATTGCAAACCTTGACGGTGGGGCTGGCCAGTCTGAAATACGGCGTGGGCGACGCCGCGCAGCCGCAGCTGATGCTGGCCGGCGCCTGCCTGTCCATCCTGCCGATGCTGATGGTGTACGTGTTCGCCAATAAATCGTTTATGCAAATGACGGCGGGTTCGGTGAAGGGCTGACCGGGCGGGCCGGCGGCCATGGATGTTGAACTAGAGACCGGGTCGGAGAAAGGCAAGTGGGCGCTACTGTTGGTGTTGCATTAAAGTTAACAAGATGTACCTGTTTCCGTTCTAACGGTTGCCACAGCGGCTATTTGCGTGAGCAACGCCGATTTCAAATTCTAACGGTTGCAATGGCGCTTGTTTCGCTAAAACCCAGCTATTATGCTCAGATTAAGGCAATTAACAACGCTCACAACCGTTAAAATCTAGAAAGGGTCTTTTTTCGCAAAATAGCGGCTGCTGCAACCGTTAGATTCCTGCAGGGCGCGGGCCCCCATTCCGGTACCATTAGTTGTTCAACTTTTATCATGGCGGGCAGACATTACGAGGGAGCGTGACGGCATTGAAATCCTGGATCTACCGGACTTCGCTGCAAAAAAGGATATGGATCTCTTTTGCCGTGCTGACGGTGCTTTGTATCGCGGTGACGGGCTTATGTTCCTACTTGATCGCAGCCCGCGCGATGGAGCGCAATTCGGTGGAGCTGAACCACAGCGTGCTCAATCAGTCCGTGAACGTGCTGGATCAGAAGCTGAAGCAGATCGTCGTGGCTTCGTCCACGATGACCCTAAGCGAAACTTACAAACAAACAATTCGCGATATCCAGGCTGACAACCGCAGCCGGTATTTCGCGAATTTTTCGCTGCTTCAAGGCCCTTTTACGCAAGCCGAGCTGACGGAAAACTCGATCGACTCGATCCTGATCACCACGCCCGGCGGCGACTTCTATTCCAGCGGCAAAATCCGCAAAGCAGGTGTGCCATTTACCTCCACCGCCATTTACCAGCGGATCAAAGAACATCCCGATACCCGGTGGATCGAAAGCCATGAGGACGAGCTGTTTACCGGCAACCACCGCGTCGTCACTTTGGTTTTGCAACCGCTAACAGAAAGTTATGTCCCCGATGTGTTCCTGATCGTCAACGTGGACGAGAAGATGCTGGGCCGGGTGGTCCGGGAAGGGCTGAACCCGGGTGCGGCGCATTTTTTGCTGATCAACACCGCCGGGGCCAGCGTGCTCGGAGACCAGGAACGGCCGGAATGGACACGTTCGTCGGAATTCATCAATCAACTACGGGAAAATAAGGCCGGGAACTTCGAATATAAAAGTTCGGAAGGCACGATGCTGGTCAGTTACGCTTCCTCCGCGTTTGCCACGGACTGGATTTTGGTCAGCTATTTGTCCAAAACGGATCTGCTCGGCCCCGTGCTCCAGATCAAGTGGCTGGTGCTGGCGATCATGGCCTGCTGCATCCTGATGGCGCTGCTGCTGGCCCGCTTCTTGTCGAGGCTGCTGCTCTTCCCGCTGCTCAAATTGCAAAAAACGATGAAACGGGTGGAGCAGGAGGATTTGCAGGCGCGCTTCGTAAGTCCGTTCCAGGATGAAATCGGCGAAGCCGGACGGAAGTTCAATCAGATGCTTGACCGCATCGGGCAGCTCATCAGCGAAGTGAAGGAGACGGAGAAAGAGAAGCGGAAGGCGGAAATTAAAGCGCTGCAGGCGCAAATCGATCCGCATTTTTTATATAACACGTTAAATACGATTTTCTGGAAGTGCGAGATGGACGAATACGAGGATGTGAAGGAGATGGTGCTTTCGTTATCCGCGTTGTTCAAGTTGGGGCTCAACCAGGGGCAGGAAATTACGACCTTGGGCCGGGAGCTGGAGCATGCCCGCCAATATTTGAACCTGCAGCAGCAATGTTACGAGGAATTGTTCCAATACGCCATCCATGCGCCGCCCGAACTGCTAAACTTACCCGTTTTAAAAATCATCATTCAGCCGCTCGTGGAAAACTCCATCCTGCACGGTTTGCAGGACAAGCGGGACTCCGGGATGATCCGGATCGCGGTGGAGGCGAGGGGCGGCAGCTTAATTATCACGGTTACGGACAACGGGGTTGGATTTGATGCCGAGCATATGAACGAGAAACTGCAGCACCCTACGGACGGCAAAGGGTATGCGTTATCCAATATTTGCAACCGATTGAATCTGTACTACGGCAAGGAGGCCGGGCTGCGCTTTGCCAGCCGCCCCGAGGAAACGATGGCCGTCATTACCATTCCATTGGAAAGCGGGATAAGCGATGAATCGAAACGAACCGATGAAAATCTGTATTATTGACGATATTCCGGCGGTCGTGCGCGGACTGTCCACACGGATTCCCTGGGAGGAGCACGGCCTAACGGTCGCGGCTACAGCCGCCAACGGCCAAGAGGGGCTGGAGTGCCTGCGCCGGGTCCGCCCCGACATCGTGCTGACGGATATCCGCATGCCGCTGATGGACGGGCTGGAGATGATGCGGACGATTTTGCCGGAGCTGCCGGAGGTCAAAGTGATCTTTTTTACCGCGTATACCGACTTTGCCTATGCCCAGGAAGCGGTCAAATTGGGCGCGTTCGATTTCATCGTCAAGCCCTTTACCCCCGTGAGCGTGCTGGATGTGGTGCTGAAAGCGAAGGAAGCGCTGGAGCGGGAGCGGAGCAAAACCGAGTACATGCAGGGCATGGAGCGGAAGTTAAGGGAAAGTCTGCCCTATCTGCGCCAGGAGTTTATGCGTCTGCTCATCCGTTACGGCACCCGGCAGCAGAGCCAGAGCCGGCAGTGGGATTTTTACGGGATCACGATGGAGCCAAGCGGCTTCTGGGTGATGGTGGCGGAGATGGACGGGTTTTCGCAGCGGACGGCGGATCTGCCGGTGAACGAGGTGGAGCTGATCCGGTTTGCTGTGCAGAATATTTTGGAGGAGACTGTCTCTTCCTATACCAGGGGCATTGTGTTCCGCGAAAATATCAACCAATTCGTCATCGTCGCCAATCCGGCGGCCTCCCTGGATGCCGGGCAGCTGGCGGAGAAATGCCGCGAAAATGTCGGCAAACATACCTATTACACCGTGTCGATCGGCTTGGGCGGCGAAGTGCAGGAGACGGCGCAGTTGTCCGCTGCGTACGCGCAAGCGCTGGCCGCGCTGGCTAACACCTTTTTGTCCGGCGGCAACAGCGTGTATCTGTACGGGGAAGGGGATGCCCGGGGCGCGGCCTGGCCGCAGTATTCCTATGACAAGGAGAAGGAGCTGTTGTTTTGCTTGCGTTCGGCGAATGTGGACAAGGCGGAGGAGCAGCTCCACAGCATCTGGGAGGAATGGATTGCGGCCAGCAAGCATCCGAACCCAGCGCTTTTACAAACGTTATGCCTGGAGCTAGCGCATTCGATGCACCGGGTGTTTGCGGAAAAAGGTTCGGCCGAGGAGATTCAGGAGCTGGAGAGCAAGCTGGCGGAGATGAACAAAGCGGCCACGTTTGAAGCACTGTGCGGCTTGATCCGGGATTTTTGCCGGCAGGGCTGCGCCCAACTGCGGAAGCGGCAGGTGAGCGAATCACGGCTGCTGGTCGAGCGGGGCGTCGCCTACATTCAGAACCATCTGCAGCAAAATCTGTCCGTGGCGGACTGCGCCAAAGCGGTGCACTTGAGCCCGAGCTATTTTTCCAACTTGTTCAAAAAAGAAATGGGCGTCACCTTGGCCCAGTATATTACCCATTGCCGGATGGAGAAAGCGAAGGAACTGGTGCTGGAGGGGATGCAGGTGCAGGATATCGCCGGATCGCTGGGCTATGAGGATCGTCCGTATTTTACCGAATTGTTCAAAAAGCACACCGGGATGACGCCAACGGAGTTTCGGATGAAATATGCGGCGTGCGCAGCGGAGTAAAAGTGCAAGTTCAAAAAGTCGGGTTTCCAGGACCGAGAAGGTTGGATGAAGCTAGGGACTGAGTAGCGGAGCGTAGATAGATCTACGTGAGCAACGGAAGGCCCGGCTGAATTCAAGATTCGACGCCGGATTCACTCCTTGAACTGCTTCGTCTTGGGAAGAAGACTTTTTGAACAACCTCTAAAAGAGTGGTTTTCTCTCCCTTGAATAGTTGTTTCTTCCTTCACGAGATGGGCGGACGTTGATTTATATTTTTATTGAGAAATGAATGCGATTACATATCTTAAAGGGGGAAATTTGTATGAGACGCAAAAAGTGGTTCGTATCCGGACTGGCCTTGCTGATGGCGGGAGCCTTGGCGGCCTGTTCATCGGGGGGCGAGAAGGCGGATCCAGACGCGAACGCCGGGGCCGAAGGAAGCAAGACGAAGCTCACGTATTGGACGATCGACCGTCACGATACCGATTTTATCGAGCAAAAAATCAAAGAATACGAGGAGCAAAATCCGGATGTCGACATTGAAATGAAGGTGATGGCGGATAACTACGTGCAGTCGGTGGAAATCGCTTTTGCCAGCAACCAGGCGCCGGACATTTTGCGGGTGGACACGGGGAATGTGCCGACCTGGGTGAAGCGCGGCTACCTGGAATCGTTTGATGAGTACATCTCGCCGGAAATGAAGGAGAACTTCAAAAACGTCCTGATCGAAGAGAAAAATAGGGTCGGCGGAAAAATCTACACGCTGCCGAATATCGGCCAATTCTGGAGACTGATCTATAACGTTGATCTTTTTGAAAAAGCGGGGATCGCCGGGCCGCCGACGACGATTGCGGAAATGGTCGAGGACGCCAAAAAGATCACGGAAGCGGGCAAGGATACCGGCGCTTACGGGTTTGCCGGCAACTTCAAGAGCGCCAGCGGCTTTGAGCGGATCGCTTATCCGATCATGTCGCTGAGCACGAACACGGGCAACGAGGGCTTCAACTTCCAAACCGGACAGTTCGATTTTACCGTGTATAAAGAAGTGCTGCAGGCCTTGCATCAAATCAAAGCGGACGGCAGCATGCTGCCCGGCTCCGAGTCGCTCGATATCGACCCGCTGCGCGCCCAGTTCGCGCAAGGCAAGATCGGCATGTACTTCAATCATTCGGTGGAGCCAAGCGTGTACAAGACGCAGTTCCCGACGGAAATCCGCTGGGCCGCAGCCATGCCGCCAACGCTCGACGGCCAGCAAAACGGAGCCGACCAAGTCATCGCCGGCAGCTACTTGGCCATGAGCAAAAATTCCGAGCATAAAGAAGAAGCCTGGAAATTTATCGAATGGATGTACAGCGACGACGTGCAGGTCGCTTACCAGGAAGGCGGATACGGCGTTTCCGTCATCCCGTCCGTGGCGGCCAAAGCCAAAGCCCCGGACATCGCCGGGATCGAAAACTTTCTGCCGACCTCGCTGGACGGCATCTACCCCGCCACCCCACTGGTCGCCACCGAAGGCCGCGTCGAAGGCACCAAAAAAGTCGACGTCTTCAACAAATTCATCTTCGACGGCCAGGACCTGGACAAAGTGTTGAGCGATTTGAACGCCCGCTACAATGCCGCGCTTGAGAAGGCTAAAGCAGCAGGGGATACCACGATCGAAGCAGATTCGGGATTTAATGCGGCGAATTTGCAGGGGTCGTTGGTGGAGAAGTAGGAGAGGGAATACGAAGGCAAGCCCATTGTACACATTTTGGGCTTGTCTTTTTTCGTATAATCAAAGGCGCTTCGCTTATTCGGCAACTGCTTTTCTTCTCAATATGTGAATCAGATAATCCACAACAAGCCCCACGAATAAGAAGCTTCCAAAGTGTATTAAATAAGCCGGAAAACGAAGGGGGATTAAAGCACTATTCGTCATCCATTTTGTATTACCGGCACCGACAATCCAACTTGTGAAAGGCTCGGTGAACTTAATGGAATCGATTAGTGGATTGAATCTTATCAATAGGATATTGGCTAGGCCGCTTCCTAAGTAGTCGCTTAAGCATATTAGGATGCTTATGATAGAGAGCCAAAAGGTTGGTCGTTTTAATAGGGACATGGGGATTACCGCTCTATTGTAATCATCAATCCTAACACTTCTGCCCCCCAGGGCTATTTTCCATTGGGACGCTTAGAGATATTTGTCTGACCAAGAATGTAGTCAATACTTACGTTGTAAAATTCGGATAACTTAATCAACACAGAGCTTGGCACATCCAAGTTCCCGCTTTCGTATCGGGAATAAGTTGCTTGAGAGATGTTCAGATAATCTGCCAATTGTTGTTGCGTCATATCCCTGTCTTCACGCAAATCGCGTATTCTCTTGTACATCGTTCATCACCCAAGCTAAGTTTAAATTATGCGAAAACTGCATATTGAGTTTCATGCATTTTTCGCATAAAATTGATTTATACGGAAAGTGTTGGCTGTTTTTTAGGTTTTTAATGACACTGTTCACAATTCTTAAAGGAGGAGAGTGGAATGAAAAGTATTCTTAATAGAGTCGATTACGGAATGAATCTTATCAATAGGATATTGGCCAGGCTGCTCCCTAAGTAGTCGCTTAGGCATATCAAGATGTTTATGATAGAAAGCCAAAGGGTGGTTCTTTTTAATAGAGACATGGGGATCATCCCTCTATTGTAATCATCGATCCTTACACTTTTTGCCGCCGAGGGCTATTTTCCATTGGGTCGTTTGGAGATATTCGTCTGACCCAGAATGTAGTCAATGCTTACGTTGTAAAATTCGGATAACTTAATCAACACGGAGCTTGGCACATCCAAGTTCCCGCTTTCGTATCGGGAATAAGTTGCTTGAGAGATGTTCAGATAATCTGCCAATTGTTGTTGTGTCAAATCCCGGTCTTCACGCAAATCGCGTATTCTCTTGTACATCATTCATCACCCAAGCAAAGTTTAAATTATGCGAAAACTGCATATTGAGTTTTATGCATTTTTCGCATAAAATTGATTTATACGGAAAGTGTTGGCTGCTTTTTAGGTTTTTAACGGTACTGTTCACAATTCTTAAAGGAGGAGAGTGGAATGAAAAGTATTTTGGAGGAACTTTACAAAGGAAACCTTAACCCTGAATCGCGAACGGTCCCCACAGATCCCGAATATCGTTCGCTCAATGGAGAAATTTCTGATTTGATGTTGGAAGTCAAACAAAGATTTTCGGAGAACGACTTCAGAGCCCTTGAGGAAATCTTGGACTTGAACGGTGATACTAGTTCCATGCTCACAAGCACCGCTTTTGTCCAGGGGTTTAGGATGGGGGCTTTGATGATGGTAGAGGTGTTTTGTGGGGAGGGGAAGGGTTTGAGGAAGTGAAATTTATGGGAGATTTAGGAGATTGCTATAAAATCAGGCGATTTTATGTGCTTGCAGTTATTTGATTAAATAAAAATTATCTAATACTCTCGCTATTTATTTTAGCGGGAGTTTTTTATTTTCGAGTAAAATATATTTGTTCGTCATTTTATTACATATTATAGTAGAATAAAATTATAGTTCAAACGGACTATTTCTATTGAAAACAAGTTCATATGTTCACTTGTATTCTGTGAGTTCACGAACTTTGTGAATATGATGTTGGGCGAAATGGTCAAATAATATAATTATTAGGAGGAATATTCTATGGAAGTCACACAATTCAAGGAAATATTAAGTTTTTTATTTGTAAATAGTGAGTTCATTGAAGAAAACGGTAGCTGTATTTTTAGACATAGACACATAGAATTACAATTTAATGAAGAGCATATAAAAATGTTACTAAATGAATTAGAACAACACAAACAAAAAGAAAATACCTTACTATTTTCCAACACTTATTTCGAAACGCTTGTAAGTATCGAGAACCAACGATTTTCTCCTAGAATGATGGACAAATATCTGTCTATTGAAGATAAACAAAATAAGATTGTTTATGAAATAAGTAAGGCTTCTGATAAATACATTTTATTTTTATTGAATGTTCTATTTGAGCATGGATTAATAAAGGAATTCAAAAGAAGGTCCATGATGTTTAACCCCGTTCTTCAAGAAAGAGCCTCAGGCTGTGAAGATCTATTTGATTATCTTAGAATGGTTTTCAGAATGATTTATACCTTAAAAATAAGTACCGAGGATAATCGGAATTTGCTTGAGTTTGAACAACTTAGCAATTCTTATCTATTTCACATGGCATATAACTTCGATATTTCAATAATAGAGACAAAACTCCTCGAAGAATTTGTTAGTACTGAAAGATTAGAAAGAGTCAGGAGAAATAACGATGTAATTGATCCGCCAAGACGGAAGTATATGTCTGATTTGGTTCATCATTATCAGATGGCTGTATCTACTGAAAGTCCGTATTTGAAATTTATATCCTATTATCATATAATGGAACATTTTTTTGAGAAAATTTATAACGAAGAACTTGTTCGTTTGGTTCAGAATGAAGTATCAAATCCAAGTTTCTCAATTAAACGTGAGAATGATATAAAGAAGGTAATAAAATTAATAACCAAAAAAATACAAAGTAGGAAAGAGGAGTTTTCAATAAATGAAAAAGAAGCCCTTGAACTTACCTTAAGCAAATTTATAGATATCGATGCCCTTAAAAGTAAGTTACATGAATATGATAATACTTTATTGGATTTCTATAAAAACAATGAAGTCGTTTTCTCAGGAGGGATGAAAGTTGATTTTGAAGATAGCCAGGAAAAAGAGGTCGTTAAGAAGATTGCAAGTAGAATATATGCGACAAGAAATTCCATTGTACATAGTAAAGACAATGAAAAATTGAAATACACCCCATTTAAGCACGATAAATTCTTAATAAAAGAAATACCGCTATTAAGATTCATTGCAGAAGAAATCATACTGTCAAATTCTCAATTATTATAGTGCTTTTAGCAACTCATGGAAGTGGCCACTTCACCTAACATCATATTCACGCATCGCAGCCTTTGGGCTGTTCGGTATTCACGAGGTATTTCGAGGGAGTTGATCTTTGGATCCTGCGAACCTACCAGCGTCGCGGCTACCCTGTTGGAGCTTAAAGTTCTCGGGTTCGTGAATACGAGAGACGTTAGGTGAAATCAGGTATATATAAAAGGAGAATAAAAAAAAGACATGCGAAAACACATCACTTGGCTTATTCCTATATTATACATAGTAGTTCTTTTATTACTTGGTTTAGTACAGACATGGCTTCCAAAAGCTCAACCTTGGATTGAAGTAACTAAGATAGGTTTATCATGGCAAGTTCTTCTTATAGTTTTTCTCTCATCAATTATTTATTTGTTCGAGGAGCCAATGAGAGTCTTTTTGTATAAGATAAAAGGCATACAGACAGACAAGTTAAAAATAGACACACAACAAGAACAAGACATTAATAGTATACCAGTTGATACAGTAAATAAATTTATGTTGCATAGAGATTCTGAATGGCAAAGATCTTTTGATGAAGTTGCAGCAATTGCTCAATCTGTAATTAATGAAAAGGAAGAAATAGCAGAGGAATTATCTACGTACATTAAAAATCTCCAAGAGAAAATAAATGTAGTTGAATATGAAAGAATAAAATGGCAATTCAAATATGCAGATCGTTATCTTGTTGGTAGAACTAAGTTGATTCTTAAGATAATTAGCCTTTCTAGTTCAATTACTCCAGATATAGTATGGCAGAACTACGAAAAAATATTAAACACTATTGAAGAACGAGATGCTGTTTTCAACGCTTTAATAGAGATGAATTTTATTGAACAGCAATTAAATGAGTACTATGTAACTCAATCAGGTGAATTATATATTGGATTTTTAGAGGAAGTCTATAAAGTAGACTGGAATGTTTTAATAGATGTATTAGTTAAGCCAAGTAGAACTGACTTCACCTAACACTGTAATCACGCGACGGGCGTTAGTCCTCAGTTTGCCAGAAACTATTTAGACAACCCTGCACCACCTAAACCGGCCCTTTGGATCTTCAGATTTTTATTCAAAATTTGTTTAGATAGATTAATATCATTAGAAGCGAAAGTTGCTCATTTTGCATATATATGGAACAGTATTTGACTGACATATGGTTTGTTGTAGTTTTCTGAAGGGAATTATATACCTTAATGGCAGCTAAACATATAAGCGGTGATCTTTTCCGTATTTTTTATGCATGCCGTCTAGAAATTCGATAACCCCTTGGCTCCATAAAAAAGAAAGCCTCACTCAAATTTATGAGTGAGACTTTCTTTTTTAATATCCCATTGTGAAGTTTAGCGAAGAAATAGTATGCACTACACAGCGTAGTGAGGAGGGGAAGGTTTATGGTCGAAAAATGGTAGTATTTTTTACTATCCTGGAAAAAGTAAAGCCCCCCATTTTTCTTCGCTAAAGTACGCGGCGGCCGTCATTTACAAGAATATAACCGTTAGATATAGCAAATTCAATTAGTTTGATGCTGTTGCTGTTGGATTAAACTAATAGCTCATCTTCCCACCTCTTCTTGCACTGGAATAAAAAGAAGTAATCACCAATAGTAATAAATTAAAGAATAATTAGAGGATTTTTCCCACATAGTGTCGAATCGATATCGCATATAGGTCTATAACACCTGTTTTTTTGGAATATATAAATAGTTATAAGTATTCATGAATTTATTTCATTTGATTCAATGTAACTAAATGAAAAGAGGGATGAGATGCCAGTCAAAGTGGTCAATATTGATAAGCTCTTGGCTAACACTCAAGCATTTATAAATACTATGTATGTGGTTAGAGAAGACTTCTCGTTGACACCTAATAAAAATCATATCGGTACATGTATCAATTATGCAGATTTAATTGAGATGCGAGAAGAGTTTATTGAAGAACTTGTTCATACGGTCACACAATTTGTTTATTCAAAAAATAAACAATCAAAACTTGTAAGTGAGTTTTCAAAAGATAGGGATAATTCCGCAGCACAAAGCAAACTAGTAAAGAGGGCAAAAACAAAATTTCGTACATCGTATTTGCAAGGCCAATTCTCTGAGCTTTTGGTTTTTAATCTTCTTCAACATTACTTTAAAGCAGCGCCTTTATTACGTAAGATGCCCATAACCACAAATGTACAAACAGAGAGACACGGGGCGGATGCTATTCATATTTCTTATCAAGACGGAAAGTATCTACTGTTTGTAGGGGAAGCTAAGACTTATAACCCCAAAGATAAAAAAGGATTGAAGTCGGCAATTAATGATGCAGTCTCAGATGCAATTGAGAAACATTATAAAAACCACAGAAAAGAGCTTAGTCTGTATGTGTTTGAGGATTTTATTCCAAAGGATCTAGAGAATATAGCCAAAGAATACTTGGAGGGGAAACTTGATAATATTGAAGTTCACCTGGTTTGCATAGTGACATATGATATAAAAAAAGAGATTACTGGTCTTGATAGAAACGATATTTTAAATGAATTTATAGAAGATATTAGGATGGAAACGAAAAATATCAGTAATTCGAAAACGTTTAAGAGTATACCTGCTAATATTTTGCCTCGATTGAATTTTATTATTTTCCCTGTACAAGAGTTGGACAAACTAATCGAATTATTTCAAAGCGAGTTAGGAGTTAAATAAATGAGTATAAGATTAAATGCAGAAGATATACTTGTACAGAAGTTACTTATGCATGATCTGGAAGCATTTTCTATTAAATTAGGACTTGTGCAAAAAAAGCGGAATGAACTTACAACAGAAGATGCGGTTAGATTACTAAATATTGCAGAAATGTATTCGAGAGATCAAACAACAAATCAGATTAAGGAAAAATGCCTTCTAATTTGTGGATTGATTTGGGAACATAGAAATCCCGAATGGCAAGCTTTACCTTCATTTTTAGTAAGAATACTATCAAGATTAGGTTTGATGCCTACAACAAAAATGATTGATTTAGATTATGATGAACAGTCAGATTCCTTTAGTGGACTAGGAAGTCTTATTGATGAAATATATGTGTCATCCTACTTTCTTCAGAATGAGGTTAGCATAGGGGAAGCACATGAACTCTTGTTATCCAATTTTCAAAAGCAAATGTGGGATGCAATAGATAGATATAATCGACTTGGAGTATCTGCAGCTACATCAGCAGGGAAATCTTTTGTACTAGTAGCCAAAATAGCAGATTTAATGATTCAAGGTGCAAATAAAGTTGTTTATATTGTGCCGACATTAAGTTTAATAAACCAAGTTTCATCTGATTTAAGGAAAACTTTTAAAAAATACAATGTAAAGAATATACAAATTCATCAGACTTACTCAGATAAACATATTAATTCTTCTAATAAAAACATATATGTTTTAACACAAGAGAGGGCTGCCTCTGCTTTAAATCAAAGTAAAAATGCTTTTGAAAACTTAGATTTATTGATCGTTGACGAAGTACAAAATGTAGAAAGGGTCTCCAATGAGGATGATGAAAGAGCCCATACTATGTACGATACAATTATGAGCTTCGTAAACGATGTTATTCCTAAGAAAATTATAGTCAGTGGGCCACGTATAGAAAATTTGGATTCGTTTGTTAAATCAATGTTTGGTGATGAGGCGCAGTCATTAAGTGATGAATTGCCTCCCGTTGTCAATATAACTTATTCATTTTCAAAAAATAGAAATAAGTTATATATCAACCAGTACTCAACAGTTAAGGAAACGCCGAATAGAATCTTAATAGAAAATATAGGTGTTATTGATCCTAAGTTGTTTGGGCAACAACAATATACAGAAAAGATGATTACTTTACTCGGAGATCTTATTCCTAAATTGGAGGAGGAAGGATCAGGGACAATTATTTTTTCACCTACGGCACAACAAGCTCCCAATATAGCTTTGGGATTATCTGAACATTTGGACCAATCTGAAGAAAAATTACTTGATTTAGTGAGATATATAGAGAATAGTGTCCATAAAAATTACTCTCTGGCGGAATGCGTTCAGAAAGGCGTAGCCTATCATCATGGCAAAATGCCTAGCCATATAAGGGTTGTTATTGAGAAGGCATTTTCTCAACTTTTATTCAAAACGATAGTTTGCACAACAACATTAATGCAAGGTGTAAATTTACCAGCTAAAAATATTGTTGCAAGAAACCCCAATCTATTCACTAAGAAATCAAATGACAATGCAAAACTCACAGGCTACGAGTTTGCTAATCTAAGGGGTAGAGCTGGACGATTAATGAAAGATTTTGTTGGTAGGGCAATTATCCTGGATGAAGCAACTTTTGAGGATGCGGATATCAACTTGTATGAGTATCCTTCTAAACCTGTTGAAGTAGGTTATGGAGATAGATTCGAAAATAATCGTATTGAGATGTTGGAGCAATTAGTAACTGGAGTAGAGGCAACTACAGCGACATTAGACACAGATTTATTAATTTATGTTAGACAAATGATTTTAAAATATGGCTTAGAAGCCTTGCCTAGAATGAGAAGGACTGGTATCTCCATTTCAACAAATGAGTATAGAGATATAAAAAAACATTTGGACACTCTAGAGATTCCTAAAGATATATGCACGCGAAATTGGTATTGGGACCCAGCAGTACTTAATTCAATATATCAATATAACAATCATGGTTATTTTAAAAGAATGCCGAAGTTTCCTTTCGACCAAGGGTATGTGAAAGATATAGTAGAAAACATAAAGAAATTGCGTGATTTTGCAAATTATTATTTTGACAAGTACTTAGGCCTTTATGGAGAAAAAGGCGATAAGCGCATTCTTTCAATTATCCTTAATGCGCAAAAATGGAGTAAAGAGGAACCTTTGAATCAGATTCTAAATTGGATGGTGGAACCGGATTCTGAAGATATTGATAAAATGATATCAACCATTAATAAAGAAGTAATGTATTCTGTTCCAAAGCTATTAAAGCCTCTTGTTCAGATGCAAGATGAAACAAATGGGTTGCTTTCATATATGGAAATGGGGGCGTATAGAGCAGAAACTAAGAGGATGATTGAAATCGGAGTACCAAGAGAAACGGCTGTAACTATAGCATTAATGTTAAATTATGATGGTATCGAAGTAGTAAAAAATGAACTTGTCGATGATGGGTTATTACTACGATATATGAAGAACATTAGCCCTAAGTTGAATCGTTGGGAACGAATACAGATTAGAGACTTTATAAATTAGTATAATATGAATCTTGTGTATCAGGAGGAGAGTAAAAAGAATTATAGTTAAGTACTATAAAACTACGAGTTTAACTGGGAGAGGAAAAATGTATATTATATCCATATCTCCCGGTTATCTAATTTATTCAGAGGAAACCGTTATATTTCCAGTACAAATCCAGTTAGATCAATCAAGACATTCAATCTAATAAGAATATCGAGACTGGAAGCCCGTTGATTTGCCCGTGAGGATCTATGACTCTAGAATCCAACTTGTTCTACTAAGGTTTATTGCTCCTAATCTGTTACCAATCAACCTGTTTGGAAAAAAAGTTGTATAGGCTGCAGCCAATTCCGTAAAAGGAATGTACATAGTCCTCAAGTTCCATCAAAAAAAACGATTTCCTCAAATGTGTAATTCAGCAACATCATAATTTTAGGTGGGATTATACCTGGTACAGGGCCCTTTTTGAAAATGCTCATGAGGAAAAGTGTAAGTTAATTCAATCTTTGCCGCCAATTTGAATTTCCGATAATGTGCATTAGTTGAAGGAGAATTAATATTGAAAACACTGGTAGAAATTAAAGATTCATTTCTTGATAAGCTTATTATTCTTAAACTTTTTATATGTCTTCACTTATAGAAAATGAATTAGCAAACAATCTAATAGAGAAATATAATCGTGATGGTGCTGCTTTAAAGTCGAAGTATAGAAGTGAAGATGATAAATTTATTTTTGGTCAGGGAAACGACAGTTACTTAAACACTAAAGTAGAAGTAAATGAATGTATTTATATGATAACTAGAAACAACGAAAAGACAAAAATGTTAATCAATTTACTAACAATAAATCTTTGTTCTGCATTTGAATCTTTTCTTTTTGAGTTGCTTGAATACTATCTAAGAAATTTTCCAGAGTATATCAATAACTCTCAGAAAAATGTAAGGCTTCAAGAAGTGTTTAAATTTAATAGCATTGATGAGATCAAGGAAGATTTAATTACTCGGGAAATTATAGATTACGGTTATTACTCTCTGGAGAAGCAAATTACAGCGTTAGAAAAAAACTATAAGGTAGAATTTAATTTTAGTTCAGAAAGCAGAATGGCTAGAAGGATATTCACTAAGAGGAATTGTATTGTGCATAATCAAGGCCTTGTAAGTAAGGATTTATTTGAAATGTTTACTGACGAGCAGAAGTCTAGAAACAATATAGGGACACCAATAAATACTTCAGAGTTTGAATTTAGTGAAGAAATTCATTTGTTGAATTTAATGGGTACAAGAATAATAACAACCATTCAAACTAAAATTTCTAAGCAATTCGGAGAAGGTATGAATATCCGATAACATTATTTTCACGCATCAGAGTCTGGCGGCTTCTCGGTCCGCAAAAGGCATCTTGGGAAGTGATTCAGTGGACAACCCTGCACTGGCTATGTCTTCGACCCGTCGGATCGATTACTTCGCTGGATCGGCTGAAAGCTTAAGCATGTGAGGGTTCGTGGATGCACAAACGTTATATGTAATTCGCTGTGGTTATAAGGAATGAGGCGTTCCGGCACGATGGCATAGGACCAACTTTCTCTGTAATGGTCTTCGTTACGGACCGCAAAACCGAAGGGCAACAAGTCGTTACACATGCCAAGTGTCAGCATGTTTGGGGAAATGCCCAAATAATCTGCAGCAATTTTAACCGTGATTTTGGGTATATCTCTGATCTCTTCATCCGAATACTTCGCCATACGTTTCACCTCCTTGATCCGGTTCCGTTGTCACAATCAGGTTGGAGACAATCTATAGAAAGCTACTGGTGTTCGGTATACCATAAAACTTTCTCGTACAATATTTCCGACATTCGAAAATTCTTATTCATCAACTACTTTTTAATTTCCACAGCTTAGAAAGTATAATGAGTATTTGTAATGAGTGTCTTATTCCTAAATGCTATAATTAAAGTGAAACTTGATTAGAATACGATTTAAGGAGAACTTGAAAATATGAACAAACCAACGATCTTTTTTAGCCACTCGAGTAAAGACAGGGACTTGATACTAGCCATAAAAACTAAGCTGGATTCCATTACTGGCGGCGTACTGGAGATTTTCCTTTCAAGTGATGGTCAAAGCATACCATTCGGAAGTAACTGGGTTCACAAAATTGAAGATGGCCTAAAGCAAGCTTCTGTAATGTTTGTTTTTGTAACGCCAAATTCAATCGCTACTAATTGGATATATTTTGAAGCAGGTTTTGCATACTCAAAAGGCATAGAAGTTATCCCTGTAGGAATTGGAATTGATATAGCTTTATTAAAAGCACCTTTAAGTTTACTTCAAGGATTCAACATTACTTCTGGTGATGGATTAAATAATTTTATTTCTGTGATAAACAAGAAGTTCGACTATCGCTTTGAAGAGAAATTTTCTGATAACGATTATACGAGTATGATTGCTTGTCAAAATGAATCATTCAATACTCTTGATTTGCGAGATGTTTTTGATAGTGTTTATTATGAGTTATTAGCAGAATATGGAGATGGAAATGGCGGGAAAATTACATATAACGTAGAAGAGTTTTTCGAGAATATAACAGTCTACCTCACTAAGCATAATGTAAAACACTCTTATGAGTTTTCTGAAAATCAAAAGAGTATACTGGTTTACGGCATAAAAATAGTTTATAAAATTGGAAAGAAGCAGGACGAAAAAGACTCCATTAGGCAGGATCAACTGGATAAAATCTGCTTCACAATCTCGCCTTATAATTTTGAAAAATCATATGATCTTTTTGTTCAACTGGCTCAATTAATTAATGATAATTGGATTGATTTTAGATTCAGCTTAAGAAATGGGTATGCTTATATTACACGCGAAGAACACCTAGCATCGGTCATGTCTGTGTATCCAGATGAGTTTGGCTTTGCTGAGAATCGCCTTGGAAGCTTCTCCTATCGAGAAAAAGATATGAAGTTCTCCATATATAACCTAAATAAGTGGGAGTTGCGAAAAGGAGCGCATTATGTTCTTAATTTAGTCTTTAATCCTCAAAATATAATCTATAGAGACATTCAAGATTTTGTCTATTCACTAGTCGAGAAAGAGGTTATCTATAAAGTATAGTCACAAGACATCGGGCCAACTTTGGCCCGATGCTACTTTAGCAGAGGTACGCACCATTTACATGTGGTTTGTTTATTTATATACTGGCTTCTTTGGATAGGGTTATAAATTTTTGAAGGATGTTCATGAGCAACAATATGTTCTGGTTTTAATCTTTCTGAAATCCAGCATGCAGAGTTACTGTCATGAGGATCATAGTGTTCAGATATATCGTCTATTTGCCATTGGGGCAATAAGTCTATTAGGATATCACAAACAAAAATAGTGGGGATTCCGGTATTGGATAGCATATCGTGATATTTCCCATATATGTCTTTATCTAATTGTGCAGCAATTGCGGCAAGGTATTCACTCCCCCAACATAAATAGTGTCCGCTTTCGCCTAGAAGTTCTTTCTTGAACAAGCTGAAATAGACATGCTTGGAATCGGAAGGTTGCAGTGCAGAGTCGTAATCCATAACTGTGTCTACTGATATTCTAAAAGTGGCAGCAGCAATTTGACGCATTTCCTCTACGTAAAAGGGTTTTATCCCCTCTACAAAGTAGCTTTCCAAGCCGATAGGACGACAGGCATGATACGCACGGATATGCGTATAATTTCCAAGTTCAATCCCTTGTTTCTTATTCCCTTCATCATCAGGTGCAAATATATTTTTGTTGCTATTCTCCATCGTTTTAACTCCTTCAGTAAACCTAGAATGATTCATTTCAAACAGAATCTATTGCTCTTTCCATTATCCGATGAAGATGATGTGAATACAAGCTATGTTTGGACAAAGATCGGCAAAGTTGCCGCAATAATGTTCCCCTTTACCTGATGGTAAAGTATGGACGAAACATACATTAACACGAGGAGGATGCGTGCAACAGGTAGACTGCAGCTGGAACGCCGGTGGGTTACGAATCGGGTCATACGGAGAGAACGGGCTGCGCGTGTATGTAATCGGTATTCCGTTTACTAATTTCGGTATTCGCCTGAAGAGCTGAATGATGTGGTTTTGGAACGTTTGCCGAATCGACACGTTGCCGGACGGCTCGCACCCATTTCTGGGAGGCATGGACTCCTACCGGCAAAGTCAATTTTCGTATTCCAACAGAAAAAACGATTACAGCTACTTCCAGTCACTTTTGCAGCGAAAGAGCGAATTTTTCCATGTTGTTGAGCAAATCGATTTTTTGCTGCAGTTTGACTACGAAGCTCAAGGAGTCGATGTTTTTTTGTTTTCCAACTTGAATGAGTTGATGATATTATTGATAGTTTCGTTTTGCTCGGAGGTTAATTCATCCATAATTAAAATGATCCTTATATTGGAGCGGAATGCCTTGTCCAGCAAGCTGTGAAGCTTGTATGAAATGGTCTGTTCTTTGATTTCGGGTCCAGTTCGTGCATCTATGGTTGCAATTTTGGACATGATCGAATCATCCTCGTTGATGCATTTAAATGATTTTTCCCATGAACCGCTTGTTTTTTACTAACCGGAGGAAATTTTATGACGAGTAAGAACAACGATAAAAAAGCAGTATACCTTCAATAGCAGTCCGGCCTACATGGAGGTTGCCGGACTGTTATTGAAGTAGATCAGTTACTCGATAAAAATTGCGTGTGTAGAAGGGGAGGGGATGTCCACAGCGGAAACGCTCACTTAAGAGCATCTAATTCACTTTTACCGTAAGCAAATGCTCTAAAATTTCAGATCGGATCTTCTGCAGTTCCACTTGCTTCAAAGAAGAACGGCTTCTTTGCGGCGTATGAATGGCCATCCGTGTTACAATAGTTCCTGGCTTCCCGGACAAAATGGCGATTTCGTCTCCCAACAGCAAGGCTTCATCAATGTCATGGGTGACAAACACGATCGAACAGCGATTGCGTTCCCACAAGGCGGTCAGTTTCTGCACCAGTTCAAAGCACAGATGATAGTCCAGTGAATGGAAGGGCCCGTCCATGAGCAGCAAATTTCCGCCATAATAAAAAGCGCGGGCAATGGAGCAGCGTTGACGCATTCCTCCGGATCGCTGGTGGGGATAGTGTTCTTGATATGAAGCCAGGCCGACCTCTTGCAGTAAGGCCAGTATATTTTTCCGATCCGCATCTTTTCTAACATAAGCGATACTTTCACTTACCGTGGGCTTTCGTATTCGCTGAAGAAGCAAGGGGTTGAATTGGATATTGCCCGGACGTGAGAGAGGCGAAGGCGAAGATGGTATCGAATGGCATCAAGCTGCTTCTGCTGAGAAGCTGTTTCGATGGTGCGTAAAAATGAAAAGCGTGGTGTAGAAATTTTATGAACATACCTATATTAACCACAAAGCTGCATATTCCTCCAGCGCGAACGAAAGTGGTTCAACGCTCACATTTGTTCCAACGCTTGTCTGAGGGGCAGCAAGGAAAACTAATGCTAATCTCCGCTTCTGCAGGCTATGGTAAAACCACGTTGGTCAGCGAGTGGCTGGCTGACTGCAGGCGTCGGGCTGCTTGGTTATCGCTGGATGAAGGTGACAATGATCCTGTGCGATTTCTCCTTCATCTTATCGCTGCAATAAAGAACATCGTTGATGTTAACGACCAAGGTGTATCGAAAGCGTTACAATCTCCGCAACCGTTGCCGATCGAATACATCCTTACTATTTTAGTCAATGCAATATCATCCTGTTCAGATCCATTTATTCTCGTTCTTGATGACTATCACGTCATTGAATCTCAAACCGTGCATGATGCCCTATCTTTTCTGATCGATCATCAACCCTTACAGATGCATTTGATCATCATGACGCGCGAAGAGCCGCAGCTGCCGATCGCCAAATTGCGGGCAAGAAACCAATTGACCGAACTGCGTGGAAACGACCTGTGTTTCACCCGGCAAGAAGCGGCGTTATTTTTCAACCAAATCATGGGGCTTAATTTATCATCTGATGAGGTATTTTCTCTGGAGGCACGCACAGAAGGGTGGGTTGTCGGGTTGCAATTAGCCGCTATCTCTATGCAGGGCTGTTCGAATACGGCCCAATTCATCTCGTCCTTTACCGGCAGCCACCGTTTTGTGTTGGACTATTTAATGGAGGAAGTCCTAATGCAGCAGTCCGAAAAGGTTCAGACCTTTTTGCTTCATACCTCCATTCTTGATCGATTTTGCGGCTCCCTCTGTGATGCCGTTCTACCGAATGGGATGGGAGGAGATGAAATCCTGGCGTATCTTGAGCGTTCCAACCTCTTCATTATCCCGTTGGATAGCGAGCGTCATTGGTACCGTTACCATCATCTTTTTGCCGATTTGTTGCGACAGCGTTTGTATCATGCCAACAAGGACGGGGCCGAGGAGATCGCCGTTCTACATACCAGGGCAAGCCATTGGTTTGAAAAGAATGATCTTGAGATCGAAGCTTTTCAGCACGCTGCGGCGGCTCAAGATGTAGATCGGGCCGCAACTTTAATCGAAGGAAGGGGAATGCCTCTACATTTTCGCGGCGCCGCTCAGCCTGTATTAAATTGGTTAAAGCGCCAGGACGAGTCCACGCTTAACGAACGGCCGTCGCTCTGGGTGATTTATGCCTCCGCCTTATTGATGATCGGTCAAGTGGAAGGAATCGAACAAAAACTATCCGCTGCCGAAGCGGCCATGAAACACATCGATCCCGATGAGGCAGATCATGATCTAATCGGGCATATGGCATCGATCCGGGCTACGCTTGGTGTCATTCGGAACGAGACGGATACTATTATTGCCCAATCCCTCCTCGCGCTAGATCATCTGCATCCGAATAATCTGCCTGTGCGCGCAGCGACAACCTGGACGTTAGGCGTTGCCTACCAGCTGCAGGGTGATCGCGCAGCCGCCAGACGAGCTTATACCGAAGCATTATCGATAAGCAAGCGGATGGGACACCTGATTATTACGCTTATGGCAACTTTAGGTACAGGCCAGATCCAGGAGCTCGACAATCAGTTGAACCTGGCTGTGCAAACCTATAAACAAGTGATTGAATTAGCTGGCGAACCGCCACATCCGGCCGCTTGTGACGCATATTTAGGCATGGCTCGAATCTTCTATGAATGGAACGATTTGGAGGCAGCCGAACAGCATATAGGGCAGAGTATCCTGTTAGCCAAGCAGATCGAGAATACGGATAGGCTATCCGATAGTGAATTATTTGCGGCAAAATTGAAACTCGCCAGACAAGATATTTCAGCATCGGAAGCTTTGTTAACTAAAGCTCGTCATGAAGTGCAAGAACGATCCTTTACTCACCTTTTGGGCGAAGTTCAACACTTGGATCTTCTTATTTCTCTTCATCACGGCAACTTTCCGGAAGCCGTAAAGCATCTGGAAACTAGTGAATGGCCTGTTCTGCAGTCAAGAATCCATATGATCCAAGGGAACGGAAGAACGGCCCTGGCCATACTGGGTACTTTGTATGACCAAGCGAAAGCGAAGCAATGGAAGAACGAACAGCTTAAGCTTCTTTTACTCCAAGCATTGGCGTTTCAGGTCCAAGGCAATATGGAAAGGGCGCTTGAAAGCTTAAATGATGCTTTGACACTGGCGGAAAAGGAGGGCTTCGTTCGCCTTTTTGTTGACGAGGGTAAGCCCATGCTTGATTTGTTAACGGAAGCGGCTGCCCGTCGGATCCAGCCGGATTATACCGGGTTTTTACTGTCCAACATGCATAATGAACAGAAGCTCAATGATTTCGCTGTTCACAGTCCCCCCATCCGCTTCGAACCTTTAATCGATGCCTTAAGCGAGCGTGAACTGGAAGTTCTGCAACTGATCGCCCAAGGCCTCTCTAATCAAGAAATAGGTGATCGGCTTTTCCTGGCCTTAAGTACAGTGAAGGGGTATAATCGCAATATTTTTGACAAATTGCAGGTTAAACGGCGAACCGAAGCGATCGCACGTGCCAGGAAGCTCGGACTGATATAACTTACTCCGGTCTTAAGCAATGCCTAAAGGCAAGGCTTGGGCCTTTTTTAGTTCGAACCATACTTTAGTATCTACTCAGTCATGCCTTGCAGCCAATATACTATTCGTAAAACACTCTGGCTGATCATCAGGTAAAAGGGGGGAGTAGTCATGCAAACCAACAGAAAAACGGCAGTCTATCTTGGGCTGCTGCTCATCTTTAGTTTTGTTTTTGGAATATTTAGCTCTGTTCCTGCATTAGAGCGTTCCAATTACCTTGTAAAGTTGTCGGAGATCGAAAGGCAAGTTTTGATTGCAACCTTTTTTCAAGTGGCAATGGCTGTAGTGTATGTCACGATAACCGTATTGATATATCCAATCATTAAAAAATACAATAAAAGTCTGGCGGTGGGATATTTCGGTTTCAGGATCATTGGCTCCGGCTTTCTCTTTGCCGGTATAGGCTCTCTGCTTCTTTTATTAGGTTTGAGTCAGAGTTCGGCAGCTGCCGGCCAAGCTGACTCATCGTATTTTGAAGTTATCGCTGAATTGCTCAGACAAGGCAGAGATATTCTGAATCATATAGGGATGATATTGCCCTGGAGTATTGGCGGCTTGATCCTCTATTATGGCCTATATAAAATTGGACTTATCCCAAGGTGGTTCTCGATATGGGGGATGATCGGGTCTACCTTGACTCTTCTGGCTACATTACTGTTGATGTTGAACATCATCAAATTAGCGAGCCCGGTCTACTTTATCCTAAATGCGCCGATAGCTATTTGCGAGATGTTTCTCGCTGTATTTCTAATATTCAAAGGGTTCAATCAAGTTAAAATGATATCTAATGAAAACGGAGATGGAATATGAGAGTATTAGTGCTTGGAGCAAGCGGCGCTACCGGCAAACATGTCGTTAGGCAATTTATCAAAAGACAAATCCATATTCGGATTCTCATCCGAAAAAGTGCAGTTGTTCCCAATGACGTACAAGAACATCCATTAGTGGAAATCGTAAAGGGGAATATCAACGAATTAAATGACGCTGAAATGAATCAGCTTCTACGTGATTGTGATGTCATTATCTCCTGTCTTGGTCACAATCTTACGCTCAAAGGGATGTTCGGCAAACCTCGTTATTTGGTATTTGATGCAATCAAAAGAATTTGTGAGACCGTCCCGAAAAGGGCCGACAAAAGGGTGAAACTCATCCTGATGAGTACAACAGGTTACACGAACACGTTATCGGGAGAGACAAATTCACCGGGAGAAAAAATCATCTTATCCTTACTAAAGCTTTTGCTTCCTCCTCATCGAGATAATGTTAAGGCAGCAAACTATTTGATTACCCAAATTGGTAACGACGATGAAAATGTCGGATGGATTGCCGTACGGCCGGATACCTTAGTCAATCATGAGGAAGAGAGTCCATATGAAGTTTGTGAATCTCCGGTAAGAAGCCCAATATTCAATGCGGGTAAAACAAGCAGAATAAATGTAAGTTATTTTATGGCTGAACTGGCGACGGATGATAAGCTGTGGAAACGTTGGGAATTCAAAACTCCGGTGATTTATAATAAATAGAGAGGCGCATCCATTTGCGTTGACTCATGGTATACTTTGAGTAGCCGAAATCCTGATATTTTGAAATCGCTATCTAAATGAGCGAGATAGAGGTATTGCGAAGCGTACCTGTTTTTTTCTACCGGAGGAACTTATATGTCAAGTAAGAACCGACGTCCGTTCAACAAGAAACTATTCAAATTCAGCACCAAACTAATCATTTCTTTATCGGCGGCGAATCTATTGATTTCCTGCGTGACCGCGCTAATTACGTACCGGATTCATCTGTCGCTTTTTAATGAGGAGGTTAGCCGGCAATATTATATGACGACGGAGCAGGTGTTGGCTCGGTTGGATTCGAGGGTGAATGATATGTACAGAATTACTGACTATATCACCCTGAATCCAGCGGTGAGTCTGGCGATTTCGGCGCAAAATGAACGGTCGGATGCGTATGAACGGATGAAAATCGAGAAGATGCTGGATGAGCAAATCTATCAGGTGCGGCTGGATGCGCCGGAGATGATTGGTATTCGGATTTATGATTTGAAAGGAAATGTCATTAATCTTGGCTCTTTTGCCGGCTCGTTTAATAGTCTTAAGCCCGAGTATCTCGGGCAAATGATTCGTAAGCTGGAGGGGACGGGCGGGGAATATGTTTGGAGCCAGCCTGGCCAGGAGGACTACCGGCAACAGGAAAATTCCAATTGGGTGTTGGCGGGGCGGCTTATGCGATCCATGGATCTGGACACCTATGGCATGATGCTGATTTTGTTCAATACGTCCTTGTTTGAAGCGCATTTGAAAGATCTGCGAACCGAGACCCAAGTGGAAGTGTTTTTGTATGATCAAGAGGGGAAGCCTTTGTATTCGTTAAATGGATCTAACGGACAGTTCCCGGATTTGTCGACGATGCCAGGCATCGGTAATTCGGTTCGTAAGGAGAATGGGGTTTCCTATATGTACACCAGGCAGAAGTCGGAAAAGGTTGGTTTTACTCTGGTTAGCAAAGTGTCTTTGGCGCAAATCCAAAGTAAAAGCCAAGTGATCCTCAAGGTGGCGGTGGTTTCGGCGCTGGCCAGTCTAATTTGTTTGGCGATCATTACTACAGGGATTAGCCGGATGTTGCTGCGTCCGCTGGGAAACCTGGTGCGCGGCATGAAGCGTGTGCGGGAAGGCCAGTTTGATACCCGTGTGCAGATTCGGACCCAGGATGAATTGGGGTATCTCGGGGACAGCTTTAACAATATGACAGCCCATATCGAGAAGCTTATCTATGAAGTGTATGAACGTCAAATTAGTGAAAAAGAAGCCGAGTTGAAAGCGATCCAGGCTCAGTTGAATCCTCATTTCTTATATAATACGCTGGGGATGTTTTTCTGGAAGTTTTATATGCTTGGCGATGAAAAGTCTGCTAGGCTGGTCACAGGCTTGTCGGAAATGCTGCAGTATACGCTGGAGCCAGTCCAGCAGATGACGACTTTGCGCGACGAAATCAAACAAATCGGCCATTATCTGGAGATTCAAAAAGCCCGTTATCCAGAAACGCTTACGACGGAAATTACGATTGCGGAGGAGCTGCTTCATTGCCAGGTCATCCGGCTGCTGATCCAGCCGATTGTGGAAAATGCCTTTATTCACGCCTTCCGGAATAAAAAAACGGATCGTTATCTTCGCATTCACGGGTTTACGCAAACGGCCGATGAGGGGGACGGACCCGCTTTGCTCATTTTAGAGATTCGTGACAACGGAAGCGGCATGTCGCCGGAAACCATCGCCCGTGTGTTGCAACAACCGGACTCTTTAAACGAGGGACGGAGATCGATCGGGATTGGAAGTGTCATCCGGCGCATTGAGCTGTTGTGTGGTACTCCCTATGAGGTCCAGTTGGAGTCGGTGATCGGCGAGGGAACGCTGGTGCGGCTAAAACTGCCTTACCAGTTGCAGGAGGGTGAGGACAAATGATGGGGAAGCTACTGGTCGTAGACGATGAAATCTGGTTTCGTGAAGGGCTGGTACAATTAATCAGCAGCAATCAGCTCGGTTGGGAAGTGGTCGGCGAGGCCTCCGACGGAGAAGAAGCGATGGACGCAGTGGAATTGTACGAGCCGAATTTGATCATAACCGATATAAATATGCCGCTGATGGACGGCCTGGCTTTGACCGAGTGGTTATCCCGGAATCATCCGGACGTCAAGGTAATTATTTTGACCGGTTATCGTGATTTTGAGTATGCTCAGCGGGCCTTACGGTATGGGGCGGTGGAGTTTTTGTTGAAACCGTTTTCTCTAGACGAAGCTTACCGCGTATTGCGCAAGGCGTACGAACAGTTTCGTTTGCAGAGTCTGGCGGTACGGGTCAAAGAGCAAGAGCGGCAGACGAAATTGTTTCGCGCGGCGGTATTTGGCTTGCCTTGTGATCGGCCCTTGCGGGAGGAGTGGGAGCAAAGGTGGTCGCCAGCTGCCTTTTGCCTGTTGCAAGTTCACACCTATGGTTTGCCTGAGAAAAATTACACGGCCAAGGATATCGGCTTGCTCCACTATGCCGCCACGAATATTTTGGAGGAGTTGTTGCAGCGGCATCAGACACGAGGGCTTTATTTTCCGCTGCGCAAGGAAACATTTGCTTTTTTGCTGGAACCGGGTCCTCAAGGAGAGGCGTACCGCAGCGATGTACAGCAGGCGTTACAAAGTTTTATCGGTATCCGGACGAGTTGGAGCGAGCTGGGAACCATCTGCCAGTTTGACGATCTGGCGGGGTTATACGAACAGGTGAATCACGGACAAAATGATGGCGCGGTAACGGACATCGGGCCTGCCGGTGATTCCCGTCATCTGAAGGAGGAACTGCTGGCCCTGCTGGTTACCAGCGATTTTTCCGCATTGGAGCAGCGATTGGCGGAATATTTGGAGGAAGCCTCAGCGCTTGAGCTGCAGCCTTGCAAAACGAAGGTCTACACGTTGGTTAGCGTTTTTTCGGGTATTTTGCTGTCCGATTTCAAACATGTACAAGCGGCCGCCACCGGTGAGGCCCTGAACCCCGGGCACATTCTGGAAATTCAGACCGCTGCGGAGCTATTGGCCTGGGCCAAAGAAAAATGCTGCGAATTTGTAAATCTGTTTGTTCGCTGGCTGGACGAGCAGCGGGACAATGTGGTGATCAAAGCCAAGCAATATCTCGAGGGGAATTATCAACAAACCTGCTCTTTGCAGACGGTTGCCGCCTATGTACACGTGACGCCCAATTATTTTAGCAATTTGTTTAAAAAAGAAACCGGCATCAGCTTTACGCATTATGTCAGCCAGCTGCGAATTGAAAAGGCGAAAGCATTACTAAAGGGTACCCGCTTGAGGATGACCGAAATTGCCGAACAAGTAGGGTTCGATAATTCCAGTTATTTTGCGGTCGTGTTCAAACAGATCACCGGGCAATCGCCGCGGGCGTTTCGTAAGCAATACATAGAAGAAAATAAGTGATATCACAAGCAACCGGCAAACCTGCCGGTTGTTTTTGTATAAGTTCCCGGGGTCATCGGTGAAATTTAAATGTTCTGGTCACAATAAAATTAGTAAATTATCCTCATAAACATGTCCGGGGCAGCCCCATGATGCTCCGGACTTTTTGTTCATTTATATAGGTGAAACGGATTATTTGTGGGATATTATGCCAACTAAGGAATTGTGAGGACGGTGGCGGGCTGATAAAATGTAGTGAACTGCCTTTTTTCCATAAATATCTATATGGGTCAGGGGTGTGGAATGAATAGGACAAGCTATGTCCGGCCAGCTGAAGAGCAAACATATTTTGATGGAGGAAGATGGGGATCAACTATACATAGAGCGTGATTTTGCTGCGATTGCGGAAATTTTGACGTTCCCGGACCAGGTGTTTGCTTGTTTGGTGGGAAAAAACGGGGAAATCTCCATGGAGTTTATCCATTTCCGGGTCATTGCCAGATACCACTTGGCTTCTGGAGAGGAGGCCGAAGCGCTCTTTACCTGTGCGCGAACAGAAAAAGGAACCTGGATAATGGGGATGATGCCGGAGCGGGATCAGGTCCTCTTGTTTCGGCGCCAACCGCTTTCCGCCCTTGAACAACTTTTTGCGTTTCCAAGCATGTTGGGGAAAGGAGGAGAACATCTTGGAACTTAAGGTCGATCCGGCCCGCATTAACGGGCTCGCAGACGAAGTACGCCGGTTGGAGCAACAGTTCGGGGATCAAGTCACAGTTACACTGAAAAGAGTATCGGAGTTAACCAGTAGAACAAGCTCGGCTTATTCCGAGTCGGGAGTCCGCTCCGCAATATCTGAAGTGGAGCGGCGGATGGAGCGGATTAGGCAGCTGTCCCGGGAGATCGGCGACGAATTGCGCACGAAAGAGAAAACGCTGCGTTGGGCGGCGGACGAGTATACTCGCCAGGAGCAGGAGTCCTCTTTGAAGGCGAAGCAGTTAAAACTTCCAGTTACCTTAAATAAATTTGCCGGGCTCCCAACGATTTCAGAGAATAAAACGACCGTCCTTCCTTCTCCGTTTTCGGCGTTTTCCTTATTCTCCCGGGCGGCGGTTTATCTCCCTATCACGGTGGAGCCGCTTACGAAAGAACTGACCCTGGACCTGGAGCATAAGAGCGATGAAGTGCTAAAACTGCAGGAAAGATTGCACGAGCTGGGATATGAGCTGGAAGCGAACGGTTATTTTGACTCGGCCACGCTGGCAGCAGTTAATCGGTACAAAGAAAAATACGGCCTGGACAATACTGGCGATCGGCAAGGAATCGTGGATGAAAATGTGTGGCGGACCTTGTTCGGGACGTTGAGCGGGCTGCTGACGGTGCAAATGCACGATCAGACCTATTCCGAGCCGTTGAAAATGGCGCAGCTGCGGTTGCAAGAACTGGGTTTTGAGGTCGAGGCGAACGGCTATTTTGATGAAGCTACTGTACGCGCTTTGGAAGGATTCCGGGAGGTTTACGAGAAGGATCAGGACGGGCTGGAGGGCGTTATTGGGCCGGCAACCTGGCAGGCGTTGTTTAATATGCCGAAAGTGGAACCAGTTGAGGAATCCAAGAGCGAGCCGCAATACTATATCACGTCGGTAGATCCGCGAAACTATTCGCTGGACGACGTACTAAACCGCGATGATCCGGAAGTTCAGGAGCGGCTGAAGCAGACCTATTGGGCAGATTTGACCAAGGAAGAACAAGACAGGATCTATAACGAGCTGAAAGAGCTTGAGAAAAAAGAAGAAAACGAGATGCGGCAAAAACAAAGCGGCATCGGCAATCCTTTTTTCGCGAACCTAATGGTCGGAGGATCGAATGCCGTGGTGAACGCAATCAACACGGCCTCGGCAGGATTGCCGGAGCTGCTTGCCGAATGGATTATGGGACCGGAACCGGAAGGTTACGTAAATCCGCTGGACGATCCGTACGGCAAAGGAGTTGGCGAAGCTGCCGGGAATGTAGCCGGGTTCTTTTTGCCCTTTAAATATGTGAAGGCAGTGAAAACCCCGGCGGCCCTCTCCAAGCTATCGCCGACGGTGGTCAGATCCATGACGGCGGGAGCGATCTTCGGCACGGCCACCGAAGCGTCTGACGCGGTAACCGACTTCAAGAATGACGGCGACCAAGACCTCACAGGCCGCGCCCAAAATATCGCCCTCGATACCGCTATGGCCGGCGCCGGGGACGTGACCTTCACCTATGCGTTTAAGCTCATTTCCGGCGCGCTCAAGAGTACAGCGGGACAAAGACTTACCGAGTGGCTGAAGCGTTCGGAAGTGGATGAGGTGCCGGCAACGCAAGGAAAGTTGGAGACGCCTGCTCCGAGTAAGGTGGCTGAGGGGACGGGTAATGTTCCTCCAAGAGTTCCATATTCTAAAGAGGTTGAAATTGCTGATAAACAGGGAAATCCATTAGGAGAGTTTGATGAAATAGATTTAGTAAATAAAATCTTTCATGAAGATAAAAGCGCTGAAGGTTTATCGGTTATTAACCCCAAAACAGGTAAACCGTTCCAAACCGTTGAGAAATGGGCCAACAAACAAATTTATGCAAAAACAAAGGAAAGAATACTAAATCTTCAAAAGGTCGATCATACTAGACCGACAAAGAACGGGAGTGTCGAGATACCTACACTTGATGAAATAAAAGATGTTAGAAGGTTTAATTTTAGAATGAATGCAGATACACCAGAGTTAAGAGAAGCTGTACAGAAAGTTATTGAAAAACTCAAAGAAGAATTCCCAGACTATACTTTTACTGCTGAGTTTGGAAAAGGAGGAAGTTGATTGTGGCTGTTTCAGCAATAATTCTCGAACCACAAAACGAATTTGAACAACATTTTAGTATTCCAATAGCTACACAAAATTTCTTTGAAACATACTGGATACCTGCAATTGAGTCAATAAATACGGAGTGGATTGTGGGTATTAGGTATGGAATTGATGTCACAAAAGAAGATGCAGTTTGTTTGATACATGAACTTAGTTTACTTAAAGATTGGGCACGAAGAAACTTACAGGGCGATGTGCAAGAACAAATGCTATCAAGAATTGAACTTCTTGAAACTAAGCTTCCTACTGCTTTTCAACGAGGAGATGCTGTGGTTTTTATTGGGTGAATAGATGAATCCTTTGTTTTCCTGCCTTTTGAATTTTTTTCTCTGAGGGGGCTACCCAGTGCCCAATGAACCCACCACTCAACCAATAACGCATCTAACCTTATAATACCCGTATAAAGATTCTTCATTGGTTGTACGCACATCATGCTTTAATTTTATACCCTAATAACGCTATTCCGATACATCTAGCAGGTTAATTATGGTCAGATACCACCATGATTGACTTGCTTTTTGTTATCTTCGTTTTCTTCCGGTTTATCAAAAAAATCGGAACTATTTGAGTATCTACAACGATAGTTACGGTGGAAGGAATTGATCGCATCTTATTAGACAATTAAGAGAATATGAGAAGAGATATGACGTTGAGATTATTATTGATATCTCGCCATTTTAATGAAGGACTAGAGAGGTGAAAGTATGTATCAATACCATGGTTGGGCGGTCGTTTTAGAAAGTACTGGTGATGAGGCAAATAATGAAAGAGAAATAAATATTTTTGAAAAAGTTAAAAAGTATATTGAAGATTTGCAGCCGAATGTAGATGTGTTAGACATAAAGGCGATAAATGGACAATATCATCTTTGGATGACGGGATTATGGAATCATGAGCCTTCATCAAAATTTAGTCCAGTGGAAATAATGAAGAATATAGGGATTATTGCACCCGGCTCATATGGTATGCTCTATGTTTTTAATGATGAGCACCCAAAACATTTTAATGAGTTTAAAGTATATGTTCTTGCGAGGGGGAACGTTGAAGAAAAACATGACCCGTTTTTGTCGCCATTAATACCGGTTGTAGCTGATGACTCCGAATTTTAGAATTAAATAATTGGGATTGATAAAATAATTATTCAAACCGTCTTCTGGGGAATATTCCAGAAGTCTTTTTTGCTATGGTACAATATTCCTATAGAGGGATAGGAAGAGACGTATTAGGGCAGAATGAAAAACCTAGGGAAAGATATGAAATGGCTATTATTTGCCAAGCCAATGAACATATTATCGGTAATTGCTGTATGACTATTGAGGGTACGAAGGGGGAAATTGGATATTGGTCTCGTGGGAGACACTTGGCTAACAAATGTCAGAGGAGAGTCATGGCTGAGATGGATAGAGGTTATTATGAAGTAAATAAAATGTCAAAGAACTATCCGGTAAAGGTAGTACCACATCAGGATATCATAAGGGATGCAGGGTATACCAATGTACATATAGAGAAGCACTGGCATAGAAGTCTGGAAATTGTTCTAATGTATAACGGCAATTTTGTGTTATGGAAGAACGGCACAACCCTAAAAATGAAGACTGGCGATATTGTTATCATCAATAGTGAAGAACCGCATGAATTTTATGATTTTATAGGCAGGCAACAGGGTGGTTGCTCGATTTTAATTTCGTATAGATTTTTGAAAGAGACTTTTCGTGATATTGATAATATATATTTTGAACTTGATAAGAATCACCCGGCCTACAAGGACTTGATGGAAATGATGCTGCGGATGCAAGAGATCTATTACGGAAACGATGAATGGTACAATCTGCAAATTAGAAGTGTTATGTATGAATTACTCTATCTGCTGATGAAATTTTTCAGGAAGGAAAAGAGCGAGGTTATAGATGCAAGGTCTCAAAAGTATGAGAAAAGGTACAAGGAAGTAATAACTTATCTAAATGAACACTATATGGATAATCTACTATTACATGATGTTGCCAACCTATTTGGTTATAATCCTGAATATTTTTCGCGCAGCTTCAAAAAGTACATGGGTGTAAATTTCAAAACTTACATTGTGAAATTGCGTTTGAATGCAGGCAAGCGATTTTTAATGGATACGGATAAGACGATTACAGATATCGCGTTGGAGATTGGTGCGCCTGATGCGAAATCCTTTATAAGAGACTTCAAAAAAAATTTCGAAGTGACCCCTGCCAAATTCAGAAAAATGAATAGTGCCAAGTAAACCAAAAGACAGTCTGCATGATAGCAGTCTGTCTTTTGGCTTGAGAAATCAATTTTTGCCTATAATTGAATCAAATAAAGGAATTCTTATCAAAAAAATATACGTTATCATTAACTTGTGCACAGGAAGTAATCGTTTTAGGAGGAGTGGAAATGGCTAGCAAGTATGATGGCTTAGCAAGAATCATTATTCAAAATGTCGGAGGGAAGGACAATGTAGCCTCAGTTGAACATTGCATGACAAGACTGAGATTTGAACTCAAGGACGAGAGTAAAGCCAATACAGAGATGTTGAAAAATACTGACGGAATTGTAAACGTTATCAGTAGTGGCGGACAGTATCAAGTGATTATTGGAAATCATGTGGGACAAGTGTATCAGGCATTAGTTGAGAAGGGCCGCTTTGAAAAGCAAGCAGATGATGAGGAAACCGGTAAACAGGGGAAAAAAGGGCTACTTAATGCTTTTGTAGGTACAATCTCCGGAATCTTCGTTCCTGTCATTGGATTGCTGTGTGCCTGCGGTATGATCAAGGGTGTATTGGTACTGCTTTCAACATTCGGCGTTTTATCCGCTACAGATGGAACCTATATTATATTGTCTGCCATTGGAGATTGTATCTTTTACTTCTTCCCGGTATTTATAGGTTACACAGCCGCCAAAAAATTCAAAGTTAATGAATTTATAGGCCTTGCGATCGGGACCAGCATGATTTACCCTACGCTTATTTCTCTTATGAGCGGTGATGCTATCAATGTATTGTTTAGTGGCACTGCTTTAGAGTCAAACGTGTATTTAACATTCTTAAAGATTCCAGTTATTTTAAATAACTATACCTCCACAGTTATTCCGGTTATTTTGGCGGTTTGGTTTGCTTCAAAGGTAGAGCGATTCTCTAAAAAGGTTGTTCCGAATGTCATCAAATCATTTGGTGTTCCTCTGTTAACGTTGGTCATTGCCGTCCCGATTACCTTTATGGTGATTGGACCAGTCGCGACGTGGATCTCGGGTTTAATCGGCATGCTGGTCTCGACACTATATCAGCTTAGTCCAATTGTCTTCGGGGCGTTTGTCGGCGGATTCTGGCAAGTTTTTGTAATGTTCGGCATCCATCAAGGGCTTATACCGATTGTAATCAATAATTTGGCCACAATGAAATATGACACGATCTTTGCAGCTACAGCAACTGCTTCCTTTACTCAGGTAGCTATTCTGTTAGCCATTATGATTAGAACCAAAAATAAGAGGTTGAAAACAACTTCATTTTCGGCATTTTTCTCGAGTCTATTCGGCATCACGGAACCGGCTATTTATGGTGTTACTTTACCGCTCAAGACTCCCTTCATTATCAGCTGCATTACCTCCGCGGTTGGCGGCGGTTTAGCGATGTTCCTTGGAGTAAAGTTCTACAATATGGGCGGACAGGGCATCTTTGCTTTCCCGACTTATGTCAATCCCAATGGCAATGCATTACACGATATTCTGATGGTAGTGATTGCAATGGCGGTTGCCATGGTCTTGGCTTTTATTCTAATGCTGATCTTTTTCAAGGATAAAGCCGAAGCGTCAACAGCGACGGCAGGTGTTGATCTCAACCCTACAAATGCCGAATTGGCCAGTCCTCTGGGATCAACTCAAACGCCGTCATCGGATAGTCCGATCGTGTTAGGAAGTCCGATCGCTGGAAGAATTGTACCGCTCTCTGAAGTGAAAGACGAAGCTTTCTCCCAAGGTTATATGGGGAATGGAATCGCCATTGAACCAACCGAAGGGAAAATTGTAGCTCCGGCGGATGGTATATTAACTAGTCTATATCCTACAGGCCATGCCATGGGAATTACGACGGACAGTGGCCTTGAATTATTAATCCATGTTGGAAAAGATACGGTTAAGTTAAAAGGAAAGTATTTCAAAGTTCACGTCAAACAAGGCGATGCGATTAAAAAAGGCCAGCTGTTAGGTGAATTTGAGATTGATTCTATCATAAATGCCGGATATTCAACGCTTACTCCTTTCATTGTCACCAACAATAATGATTATGAGCAATTTGCGGTAACTGACCAGGCGCTGGTTGGCACAGGCGACATCATTATTACGCTTAATAAATATTAAATAGGGAGAAGATCACATTGATTAAATATAAAGAGAATCCGTTTTTCTTGTCGGATCAGGATATCGAGTGGGTTGAACGTACTATGCAACAGATGAGCGAAGAAGAAAAAATCGGCCAACTGTTTTGTCTGCATGGTGATTCGGATGATTTTGGAGTCCTTAAGGAGATTATCCGGAAATATAATCCGGGTGGAATGATGTATCGTCCAAGTGAAAGTGAAAAGATATATGAGATTCATAAATTTATACAGGATACAAGTGCCATTCCTATGCTTTTAGCCGCCAATTTGGAATCCGGGGGCGACGGTATCGGCAACGAGGGTACATTCTATGGCAGACAGATACAGGTAGCTGCAAGCAATAATGTAGATAATGCATATCGGCTTGGCGTGATTGCCGGGCGGGAGGGAAGCGCAGTAGGCTGTAACTGGTCTTTCGCCCCTGTAATTGACATTGATATGAATCATTCAAATCCGATTACAAATGTGAGAACCTTTGGATCAGACAAAAACAGAGTACTGGCAATGGCGGAAGCTTATATGAGAGGTTGTCATGAGAATGGTGTCGCCGTATCCATCAAACACTTTCCCGGTGATGGAGTTGACGACAGGGACCAGCATCTTGTTGCTTCAGTGAATTCGCTCTCCGTTGAAGAATGGAACGATTCTTTCGGAATGGTATACAAAGGGATGATTGAGGGCGGCGCCAAAACCGTTATGGCCGGACATATTCTTCAACCTGCTCTAACCCGGTATATTTCACCTGAAATTAAGGATGAAGATATCATGCCGGCATCATTATCGCCGGAATTACTGCAAGGGATATTGAGAGATAAACTGAACTTTAATGGAATGATTGTTACGGATGCAACTTCTATGGTAGGATTCGCTGCCCAAGGACGGAGAGTGGATTTGATTCCTAAAGCCATCGCCTCGGGTTGTGACATGATTCTATTTACACGAAATCTGGAAGAAGATTATGAAGCAGCCATAAGCGGCGTTAAGAACGGGATAATATCCAGGGAAAGACTGGATGAGGCCGTTGCCCGGATCTTGGCTACTAAAGCATCCTTGAAGCTTCATACGAAAAAGGAAACCAATAAGCTAATGCCGCCTAAAGAAGGCCTCCGTATTCTTAAATGCGAAGAGCATAAGAAATGGGCTTATGAGTTGTCCGACCAATCCATTACCTTGGTCAAAAACAAACAAGGCCTTATTCCATTGGATGTTCAAAAGTACAAAAGAGCTTTAGTCATCGTACTGGGCGATTTGGTAAGTGCAAGCGGTAAGCCTGCTGTGAGCGGCATGTTCATGGAAGAACTGAAGGCGGCAGGATTTGAAGTAGAGAAATTTGACGAGCAGGAGCATAAAGAATTATTTCTAACGGCAGCAAGCAGCGAAATCCGAGAGAAATACGATGTGGTTTTCTATTTTGCCAACATCAAAACGGCTAGCAACCAAACCACTGTACGCATTAATTGGAAAGCGCCTATGGGGCTGGACGCTCCTTGGTTTGTAAATGAAGTGCCTACCGTTTTTATTTCCATAGCTAACCCCTATCATTTACAAGATGTGCCTATGATTAAAACGTATATTAATGCTTACACGGCAAATGAATTCAATCCTAAAGTATTGGTAGAAAAAATTATTGGCAAAAGTCCATTTAAAGGAATTAACCCAATTGACCCCTACTGTGGATATTGGGATGCGAGGTAATTATGATAAAAGGTCTGTTATTTGATTTGGATGGGGTTATTGTGGATACGGCGAAATATCATTATTATGCCTGGAAGCAAATCGCGGATGAGTTGAATATTGAATTCACTCTTCAAGATAATGAACGGTTAAAGGGAGTTAGTAGAGCACGTTCTTTTCAAATTATTTTAGAGCTGGGCGGCAGAACGATGTCGGAGGCAGAACAAGAAGAATACTGCGAAAAAAAGAATCAAATATATTTGGACTATATTAACAAAATGACAGAGGATGAAATATTGCCGGGCGTAAAACCATTTCTGACTGATGCCAAGAATAAGGGCTACCGGGTAGCCTTGGGTTCTGCGAGTCAAAATGCTCAACGTATTTTGACTCTGACTAATTTGAAAGATTACTTTGATGTTATCGTTGATGGAAAAACAGTATCGGCAGCCAAGCCGAATCCGGAAGTATTTATCAAAGGAGCCAATGAATTGGGATTGAAAAACGAAGAATGTATTGTGTTTGAAGACTCCGTATCGGGAATAGAAGCGGCTCATTATGCCAATATGTTAGCGGTTGGGGTTGGTACAGAAAAAGACCTGCCTATGGCAGATATGCATTTAGACGGATTTTGCTTAGTTACCATTGAAAAAATCATTGGCGAATTGCGATATTGAATTTGAGTTTTTGATAATCAGGGAAGAAGCGCAGACAACAAATGGCCCAACCTAAGATAAGAGCTATCTAAGGTTGGGTTATTTCGTGTAGAATTTCAAAAAATCATCGGTGAAATTTAAATGTTCTGGTCACGGACAATAAGTACAATGTGGGTACAGACAAGTAAAAGAGAGCAAGGGAAGGAAAGGGGCGCGAATATGGAAAGTACGGATGCGGCCGCAGTCGCGGGACCGGGAGTAAGGAGTCCGGAGCCGAAACGTTGGAAGAACCGGCCGGGATGGAGGCGATTCAGAACCAATATTCCGTTATTGATGATGTTTTTGCCGGTCATCTTGTTTTACCTCATTTTTCGCTACGCTCCCATTGGCGGGCTGGTGATCGCCTTTAAGGACTACAATTTTTACGATGGCATTATGAATAGCCCTTGGGTAGGTCTGCATTATTTCGAAATCCTGTTTCAAGATTCGCGGACATTGGAGATTATACGCAACACTTTGCTGCTTAGTTTACTGAACATTGTGGTTGGTTTTCCGGTTCCGATCCTTTTGGCGATCATGCTCAATGAAGTGCGAATCCTGTCTTTCAAGAAAACGATCCAAACGATTGTTTACATGCCGCATTTTTTGTCCTGGGTAATTATCGGCATGATGGTGACCACGATTTTTGCGCTGGAAAACGGGATGATCAACCGGCTTGTGACCGCGTTTACCGGCGGCGAGCCCTATCCTTTTATGTATGAAAAAGCTTCCTGGGTCGCCATTTTTGTGGGATCAGGCATCTGGAAGGATATGGGGTTCAATGCCATTATCTATTTGGCGGCCTTAACCACCATCAATCCCAGCTTGTATGAAGCGGCCGGCATGGATGGGGCGAGCAAACTGCGGCAAATTTGGCACATTACGCTGCCCGGCATCCGCTCGACGATCATCTTGCTGATGATTTTATCGATGGGCAGGGTGATGGAAGTCGGGTTTGATCAGGTTTATATGCTGCAAAACTCCAACGTGAATGAAATTGCGGACGTCATCAGCACTTATATTTACCGGATCGGCTTACAAGGCGCACAGTTCAGCCTGACCACCGCCATGGGACTGTTTGAATCGCTGGTGGCGTTTATTCTGGTGTTTAGCGCGAACTTCATCGCCCGCAAATTCAATGAAGGACTATGGTAAGGAGGAGAGCCGATGCGAGCCGGCAAAGGCGAGAAACTATTCTATTGCTTGAATTACCTGTTGTTGACGCTGATTGCCTTAAGTTGTATTTTGCCGCTGCTTAACGTTGTAGCATTATCGCTGAGCAGTGCTGGGGCGGTGGCGAGCGGTAAGGTCATCCTATGGCCTGTGGAGTTCAGTCTCTATTCTTTTAAAAGTCTGTTTACCGGCACGCCCATTGTGCGCTCGTTTTGGAACAGCGTGCAGATCACTTTGATCGGCACCGGACTGAGCATGGCGGTAACCATTATGGCAGCGTATCCTTTATCCAGAAGGCAGTTTTACAGCCGGCGTTTTTTTACGATGGCGATGGTGTTCACGATGATTTTTAACGGGGGGCTTATTCCTACTTATCTCGTTGTGCAAAATTTAGGCCTCGTAAACAGCTATGGGGCATTGTGGTTGCCCGGTTTGGTAAGCACTTACAATATGCTGCTCATGCGTTCCGCTTTTGAACAACTGCCGTCAGAGGTGGATGAAGCGGCGAAAATCGATGGTTGCGGCGAACTCGGGATCTTGCTGCGCATTGTCCTGCCTCTTTCCAAACCGATGTTGGCTACGCTGTCGCTGTTTTACGGGGTTGGATATTGGAACGCGTTTATGAGTGTGATGATCTATATCAATGACACGGCCAAATACAATATGACGGTGCTTGTGCAAAATATGATCAAATCCACTTCCGTGGTGCAGGATTTCTCCGATCCGACCATGGTCGCCAATATCACGCCGGAAGGAATCCGCTCGGCAGCGGTGATCGTCATGATTATCCCGATCCTGGCAGTCTATCCTTTGCTGCAAAAATATTTTGTGAAGGGTGTTATGCTCGGTTCTATCAAAGGCTGAGCCATTCTAGAGGTTGTTCAAAAAGTCATCTTTTGATCACGAAGCAGGTCAGGAAGTGGTCTCGACGTCGAATCTTGAATTCAGCCGGGCCTAAGCATATGCTTCCGAAGCATGTTTCCTGCGGAAACATTTCAGGTGCTCACGTACCCAAAACGTACGCTCCGCTCCTTTCGTCCCTAGCTTCATCCAACCTTCTCGGTGCTGAAAAGTCGACTTTTTGAACTACAATTCTAATGAAAGAGGGGTTCTACTATGGCGGAGTTATTCAAAAAATGGCTTAAAACGGCGGTGATGGTTAGTTTGGGAGGCAGTTTGCTGGCGGGGTGTTCCGGCGATTCGCCTGCCGGCAAGACAGGGAATGCAGCTTCGAATGAGAACGGCCAGGCACGCGGCAGCATCTCATCTACGATTTACGATCGGGGTGCGGTCCCGGGCGGGATGGGGACGATTGAAGACAATATGTGGACCAAATGGATTAATGAAAATGGCCCGGTGAATGTAAAGTTTGTGGCTATCCCGCGTTGGGAATCGCAGTCCAAATTGAATGTGCTGCTCGCTTCGGGAAGCGCGCCGGACCTGATTTTTGAGTTTGGCACCTCGATTCGCAATCAGTTGTTTAACCAGAAACAGCTGCTTCCGCTGGATGATCTGATCGAACAGCAGAGTGTCGAGTACAAGGCGTTGATGGAGAAATATCCACAGTTAAAGCAAGCAGGCACGAAAACGGATGGCAAGCTGTATGAAGTTGGGCGCATGAACGAGGTATATCCGTTAGTCAGTTTATTTATTCGTGAAGATTGGCTGGAAAAGCTCGGACTCGAAGTGCCGGCAACGGAGGAGGAAATGATTACGGTGGCCAAAGCTTTTGCGGAGCAGGATCCGGACGGGAATGGCGTGGCCGATACCTATGGTTTGAGCGGACTGAAGTTTGGCGACTCCTCCGGTTTGTACCGGTATATGTTTAACGCCAACTGGGTTAATCTCGATGCAAACGGGGAACTCGCAGTAGGGCCTAATCATATGAAGGAAGCGACGGCTTTTAAACGCAAATTATATGAAGCCGGCGTTGTAGACAAGGATTTTTTGACCGATAAGGACGGCTCCAAGGCAAAACAAGATTTCCTCAATGGCAAAGTGGGCATGTATGCGTTTATGACCGCGGATTATAGCAGCTTTGCTTCCCGGGAACTGGACACTTTGATGAAAAATGTCCCGGAAGCCAAGTTGAAAGTCATTCCGTTGCCGAAAACTTCCGTAGGCCAGTATAATCCGGTCTGGAATAATCCGGTGCAAATGACGGCGGTGGTGAATGCCCGGGCCAAAGATCCCGAGGCGGTCATCAAGTATATTGATTTTCTGACTAAGATTGAAACCGGGCGAACCTTCAGATTGGGAATCGAAGGCGTCCACTATAAGTTGGAGGAGGATGGCAAGCCGGTCATCACCGATCCCGATAAATACAAAAACGAAGTGAGCTGGGCGGCCGATTTTGCCATGCTGTACAGCCGGTTGGAGGAAGGCAAATACGGTTATGCGGAAGCGCAGTTTAATGAAGAAATTCCGTATCAAAAAGAAGCGCTGCGCTTGTTTCGGGAATCGATGGCGACTTATATGACGGATTTGCCCGTGGGCGAAGGCTTGACCCATTCCGAACATATGCCGCAATTGCCTAAGGAACTGCAGGTCAAGTTCACCAATGTGACCACGGCCATCGACGATATTTTTACCCGGGCGATTATTAGCGGCAGTAACTATACGATCGAACAGGCTGACATGGACGCACAGAAGGAATGGGAAAAAGGCGGCGGGCCGGAAATTGAGCGCTGGTATAAAGAGTGGTGGAGCAAAGAAAAAGACAACGTATTAATTTGGAGTGATTTCTACGACATTTATAAACAGCAGCAGGCAGCGTATCAAGCTGAATGAGCTTAAAGGGGCAGAAAACCCGTAGCGATTTAGGCGAAAAGCATGGAGGCTTCAAGAATGGGGAAAAAGTGCATATGGGTGGATGAGGCTTGGGACAAATCTTTGCGCAAAACGTTGCGGAACACGGCGCGAATTGGCGCGCGATTCCCGCATGCGAGCAAGGGAGGCGTTTACGAGTTGGCCTCTCCGGAGTGGTGGACGGCGGGGTTCTGGCCGGGCATGTTGTGGCAACTGTATGGAGCAAGCGGCCGTGAGGAATTGAAAGCGCTCGCGGAGGAATGCGAGTTGGCAATGGATGCCGTCCTGGATGGATTTGTACGCCTTGACCATGACCTAGGTTTTATGTGGACACTCACAAGCGTGGCGAACTACAAGCTGACCGGAAACGAAACCTCGCGCATACGCGCGATGAAGGCGGCGAATTACCTTGCCGGCCGGTTTAATCTGAAAGGCCGCTATATCCGGGCCTGGAACCCGTGGCATGAAGGCGAGCGTAATGAAGGCGTGGCGATCATCGATTGCTGCATGAATATGCCGCTGTTGTTTTGGGCTTCCCGCACCAGCGGCGATCCCCGGTACGCGCAGATCGCGGAGGAACATATGAATACGGTGCTTCAGCACTTTATCCGGCCCGACGGATCGGTATATCATATCATTCAATTCAACCCGGAAACCGGCGAAATGCTGGAACCTCTGGGCGGCCAAGGCTATGGGCCTGAGTCGGCGTGGTCGCGCGGCTCGGCCTGGGCGATTTACGGCTTGACGCTGGCTTATCATCATACGGGAAAGGCGGAATACTTAACGGCCGCCCAGCGAACGGCGACTTTTTTTCTAAGCAGATTGCCTGAGGATCAGGTGCCTGCCTGGGATTTCCGTGCTCCGCAGGAATTGCGGAGTTTGCGTGACAGCTCCGCTGGAGCCTGCGCGGCCAGCGGCCTTCTGCTGCTGGCTCAGATGACGGGCGGGGAAGATGGGGATTTTTACCGGACACGAGGCGAGCAAATGCTTAAGTCTTTGTATGAGCGGTACGGGGCTTGGGACGACCCGGAGGAGGAGGGTTTGCTTCTGCATGGAACCAGCAATTACCCGCAAGGTACCAATATCGATGTTCCACTGATTTATGGGGATTTTTATTTTGTCGAAGGGTTGGCTCGGCTGAAAGGGTACGGCCCGTTTTACTGGGAGTAAAGGAAGGAGCGGATGAAATGGCGTTCATGCATCCGATAAGCAGAAATCCATTGAATACGAAGGAAGATCTGCGGGAGGCGCTGCGGCAACTGACGGACCCACTGAGGGACTTTTACAGTGAAGGAGGAGCGCGCCTGCAGATCAGGGGAGCCGGCGCCGGTCATGCGGAGGATATTGCCGATATGGAGAGCTTTTCCAGGGTTTTATGGGGGGTGGTTCCTCATTTGGCGGGCGGAGCTGAAGCTGCGGATTTTTGGGAAGTCTGCCTGAAAGGAATTATCAACGGGACGACGCCGACTCATCAGGAATATTGGGGGGATGTTGCCGATTATGACCAACGTCTTGTCGAAATGGCCGTACTCGGTTTGGCCTTGTGCCTGATCCCTGAGCGGATTTGGGAACCGCTTAACGAACAAGAGCGGCGTAATCTATACCGCTGGCTGAACCAGATCAACCACCACCCTTGCCATGATTGCAACTGGCTTTTCTTTCAGGTCATGGTGAATTTGGGGTTTCGCCAAATCGGCGAGCCGTATGATGCGGTGCAAATGGAGCGGAATCTGCTGCGCATCGATGAATTTTATCTTGGGAGCGGCTGGTACAGCGATGGTGTAGGAGGTCATAGCGATTACTATGTTCCGTTTGCGCTGCACTATTACGGATTAGTGTCCGCCAAAGTGATGGAACGGGAAGACCCGGAAAGATGCGCCAGGTTCAAAGAACGGAGCGTTCTTTTCGCGGGCCAGTTTCTGCATTGGTTCTCTGCGGACGGCTCCGCGCTGCCGTATGGACGCAGTCTAACCTATCGGTTCGCGCAGGCTGCTTTCTGGAGCGCGTTTGCCTTTGCGGGTATTTACACGGATCGGTTGACGCCGGGTGTCGTAAAGGGGCTGATTTTGCGGAATCTCCGTTGGTGGTTCAAGCAGCCGATTTTTGATTCCGCCGGCCTCCTTACCGTGGGTTATACCTATCCTAATCTGGTGATGGCGGAAAATTACAACGCGCCGGGATCACCCTACTGGGCGCTAAAGACTTTCCTGGTACTCGCGCTTCCGGACAACTCCGCGTTCTGGACCGAACCGGAGGAAGCGATGCCGAATGTGGAGGGAATTTCGGTACAACCCGAGCCTCATTTGGTTCTCTGCCGAGATCGCGAGACAGGCCATGTCGCCGCCTTCAACAGCGGTCATCGTTCTTCGAATGAACACACCCATACTTCGGCCAAATACGAAAAGTTTGTCTATTCCACCCAATTTGGCTTTAGTGTGCCCAGGGCCGAATGGGGACTTGGCCAAAGCGCGGCCGATTCCATGCTGGCGCTCAGCGAGAGCGGGGACAATCTGTACCGGGTCAGACGCCGCAATGAAGAAACATCGATCCGGGATAACGTGCTGTATGCCGTTTGGAAGCCCTGGCCCGATGTCGAGGTGCGCACCTGGGTCGTGGCCGGCCTTCCCTGGCATATCCGGATTCATCGGATCGACGCCGGGCGGCCGCTCGACGCTGCGGAAGGCGGATTTGCGCTTGGCGTGGAAGCGGAGCTGGCGGAGTGGATCGCTCCGGATCGGGCGGCGGCGATGGGGCCGCAGCTGGCGGAACGGACAGCTCAGGGGTGGGCGGCGGCGAAGGGCCCGCAACTGGCGGAACGGGAAGCTCGGGAGTGGGCAGCGGCAACGGGACCGCAACTAGCGGAACGGACAGCTCAGGGGTGGGCGGCGGAGACTGGTCCGCTTGGGGCGAGCTGCGTGCGAAATATGCTTGGCTATCAGACGGCAGAGTTGATCCGGGCAAACGCCAATACCAACGTGCTGTTTCCGCGTACGGTCATTCCGACGCTGCGGGCTTCGCTGCAGCCGGGAGTCCACTGGCTGGCGGCGGCCGTTTACGGTGGTCCATCTTTCGCGGGAGTATGGGAGGAAAATTTCCCTGGGGCGTTAAACGTTACTATTGGCGATAAGGAAATCGTCATTGTGACCCACTTGGGGAATGAAGTGAGGATTGAGTTTCGTTAGAGCGGCATCGGCGCTATAGTCAACGGAAGAAGGAGGCAGAAGATGATGCAACATGACGGGGAGATGTTGAAGCTGGCGGAAGACATGACCGCTCCCAGGCTGGAATTCTATTATTCCGGCGGGGACGGAGCGGCTTTCTGGGAGGCGCTGCGCCACCGTCCGGACGTCGCGCCGGATGTCGCGGAGATCAAGGCGGAGGGAGAGCGACTGCTTGCGTCTCCGGCGGCGGAGCTGACCTATTCGTTGTTTTCCTTGTTTGAAGCGCGGGGATCAAGGCTTGAGTACGAACGGGTGTATTTTGAGAAAAGACGGCGGCTCAACACCTTTGCTTTGTTGTCGCTGCTCGAGCCGGAATCGGAAGTTTACAAGACGGCGTTGCTGGACGCGCTTTGGTCAGTTTGCAGCGAGTTCACTTGGTGCTTGCCCGCCCACGTAGATGCGGAGCGTCCGGTGTCGGAAACGATCGATTTGTTCTCGGCGGAGACAGGTTTTGCGCTGGCGGAGATTCGGCTGCTACTTGGCGATCGCCTGCCTGGGCTACTGCGCATTCGCATCGCTGAACTGGTGGATGAACGGCTGTTTGGCCCTTTCTTGGAGAAAGGGCCTTTTGCATGGGAAGAGGCGGAGCATAACTGGGCGGCCGTTTGCGCCGGCTCCATCGGCTCAGCTGCGTTGTTGCTGCTGGGAGAAGCTGAGGATCGCGCGCGCTTGGCGCGGATTCTGGAGAAAACCGAACGCTGCATGTCGTTTTACCTTAAGGGATTCGGCGAGGACGGAGCTTGCCCGGAGGGGCTAGGCTACTGGAATTACGGCTTTGGGTATTTCGCCTATTACGCCGATCTGCTGCTCCAGCGTAGCCGCGGCAAGCTGGATTGGTTCCGCCGGGATAAGGTGCGGCGGATTGCCGGATTTCAGCAGAAATGCTTCCTGGGCGGGGCCGCGGTTGCCAATTTTTCCGATGCGCTGCCGCAGGCCAGCATCCAGCTTGGATTGTCGTGTTATCTGGCCCGCCGATACGCGGGGGAGGTTGCGCCGCCGCCGGCCGCGCTGCGGGCCGATTACCGCGCAGATCATTGCAGCCGATGGGCGCCGACCCTGCGCAACCTGATCTGGCGGGATCGCGCCGCTAGCCCGGCCGATTGGGAAGCGGGAGACTTCTATCTGCAAGACGCCAGCTGGCTTATATCGCGCTTTTCTTCCGGGGCTGGGACGTTTGGTTTTGCCGCCAAGGGCGGCCATAACGCCGAACCGCACAATCACAACGATCTCGGACAGTTCATGCTGGCAGGAGGCGGTGAATTTTTTCTGTCCGATCTCGGGTGCGGCGAATACACACGGGACTATTTCGGCGAAGGCCGGTATGCTTACGACTGCAACGGCTCGCAGGGTCATTCCGTTCCGATTATCGACGGCGTCCTGCAGAGTCCGGGACGAAACAAGACGGCCGCCGTGCTGGAGCAAGAGGCAGATAAGGACGAATGCCGGCTGGCCTTGGAGCTGTCCGGCGCTTACGAGTGCAAGGAACTACGCAGCTTCAGACGAACCTGGGTATGGCGCAAAAGTGAATTGCCCACTCTGTCGCTGCAGGATGACTTCCGATTTGCAGAGGCACCCGGAAGCTTGACGGAACGGTTCGTCAGCTTAATCAAGCCGGTTAACTCCGAGCCGGGAAGACTTCTGCTAAAACGTGGAGACTTGGCCGTGGAACTGCTTTACGATTACAGATGGCTGCGTTCCGAAATCACCGAAAGGAATTACCGCAACCATTTCGGAGAAGAAACGACCTGGTACACGTTGGATTTTCATGCACTATGGCCGGAAGCGAGTTACGGCGTCGGGTTTCTTTTTAAATTCGTAAAGAGCTAAGGAATTAAGCTAAAAAAGCGAGTCCTCAGATTACTAGGGCTCGCTTTTTTTGGTGCTTTTGATCCTATGGTAGAAACAAAACTGCCCGGTTCAAAACTTTTATAAAATCAGGTTGGTCGAGGACTCTGATTCCATCTCAAACGAACCCCGTTAAAGTGAATAGAGTTCTACTGTTTCCCAAAAAACCAGTAGGTAAACATGGATTCTTTCGAAACTATGAATAGGTAAGTGGTAATATTGCATGGGTTATAGGATAATAGAAATAGGGTTTTTATTCCAAAAAAGGAGTAGGTCTAGTGACGATGAAGCCGCCGCCTAAACCCAAATTATTTATAGGTTCATCAAGAGAAGCGATTAAATATTGTCAGTCGATTCACGCAAACTTGCAAAGGGTTGCACAGGTATTGCCCTGGTATGCCGGCAGTTTTCCGGCAAATGAATTTACCATGGAAGCATTGGAACGTAGATTGGACCAGTGCGATTTTGGGGTCTTTGTTTTTTCACCGGATGACGTTGCCCTTATCCGCGGAAAGCACGTCTTCATTACTAGAGACAATACTCTCTTTGAGGCCGGTCTTTTTTACGGAAAATTACGTAGAAAACGTGTCTTCTTTATTATTCCGGACGCCATTGAAATCAGCGACGGGGATCTATTCAAAGGCGTAAAAATTGACCAATACCACCTCTTATCTGATCTTAGCGGAATGACGCTTCTAACTTATGAATATGGGCATGATGATGAATACGAGGCTGCAACGTCTGTTGCATGCAGTAAAATTGCCAGTGCCATTGAAGCTGAACAATTTTACGAAGATCCAGCTAAAACTTTGATCCAACGTAATAGCACTTCTCGATTGCTTTGGGAATATGGGAGGCTCATTCCGCTTACTAAGGATTCCACCTTAAAAGAACGATATCATGCGTTAAGTGAAGCCGTTCGGCTTTCTTTTGTGGTACTTCCGAACACCATGGTTACCCATGTTGCCCTTTATGCCAAACAAGGAATGGATGGAATGGCTTATGTAGCAGGTAATATTGATGCCGGCGCTTTTTATCCTTTTCAAGCCTATCATCAGGATGAGGAGGAACCGCCCATTGTCTTGAAGGTGCAGCAGAGCGGTACAGAATGGTCTTTTGCTCAGGTCAAGAAAGTTGAAAAAGTGAGTGTGCTGTGCTATCCTTTAGCTGAGGATCATGTCATTTCTATCCACATTAGGGGAGATCAAATCCTTACTAAAGACGTTTTACAAGTCGTTGTTAAAATGAATGAAGAATTGCTCAGCACAATCGCACTATTAGTTGGAGGGGATTCGCTATGAAGAATAGCAAAGATGGACGTCGGCTTGGCGAACTGACCACTAATACAGGTTGGGTGAAACGAAATTCCGGCCTATTCTACAACACAGGCAGACTTAGTAAGCGTCTTGTTAAAACGTACAAAAGTGCTGGAAAAACATATGCCGTTGAGGTGCGTGTTCCAGCGGTTTATACCGGTCCGTCTATCGATGGTGAACAGTTAAAGCTCGTTGAGGTCACAAGTGGAAAAGTCACTCGAAAAAAACCGAATTTTGCATAACTCACAAAATGATCGCATGGTCTAAAAGCCTGCGATCATTTTTTATGTCTTGGTTTTTATGTGGGGGCTTCCGGAGAATATTCCAGAAGTCTTTTTTGCTATGGTACAATATTCCTATAGACGGATAGGAAGAGACGTATTATGGCAAATGAAAAAACCAGGGAAAGTGATGAAATGGCTATTATATGCCAAGCCAATGAATGTATCGAAAGAATACCTAAAAGGGAGCAAATTAATGAAGCGGGTTTACATACATATTGAAGCTTATCTGATGAAGAAATAAAAGATAAACTTAAACGAAATGAACTTGAAGAGCTTATTTACTTGCCTTTGTCAGTAGGACTTTATCACCACAACTGGAAAGTGGCTCAAGACAATATGTCTAAACCTTGCTCAACATAATAACGTGAGGGTGAGAGCAAATGCTATTTTGGGTCTAGCGCATATTTCAAGGAAGAAAGGACAATTAGATAAGAGACTAGTAAAACCCATAATATTAAGAGAACTTAGAGAAAATATAGAGCATAAGGGAACGATCTTAAACGCAATAAGTGATATTAATTTATTTTTGAAATGGGATTTTGCGAAGGGACATATATTGATAAATTGATGCAGAGAAAATGGATAAAAAAATCACAATGTAAATAAGTGGATAGGTTTAATAAAACTACTCGAACCGGAGCGCAAATAATTTTGCGCTTCGGCTTTTTTATTTCGATTTAACCTATCACAATTTGTTGACAAATGATGTTCTTTGGGGTGAGTGGAAGGATATGGAGAAGGTGGTTTCGAATTTAATAGCCGAACCGGAGAGTGAGTCTATCGATAATCAAAAATTTGATTATGGCGCTATTGAAAGTATTAGGGAAATGGCTGCAGATGAAAAAATGCAAAATTTCTTTCAAAAATCTGATATTGATATGTATAAAAAGCAGATTGAACGTTGTTTTACAGATAGCATAGTGGAGTACTTGGAGAGCGTAGGTGTTGATATATCGGAGTTTGTACAACGTAAAGAAACGGTTATAAACAAAGGAGTTACAATAAATGGCGGTGAGTTCTACGGAAATGTAGTTGCTGTCGGAAGCCAAACCAACAAATTCATAAATCAGGTGAAAAATGCATTTCAAAATAGCTAAGAATAGGAGGGCATATGAACACGAACAAAGGGGTTGTAATTAATGGCGGCAAATTTCATGGAAATGTAATATCGATAGGGAATATGAATGTAAATCATTATCGTAGCGAACAAGAAACTTCAGATAAAGTCAACAGTCAAAAGCATAAATATGACGTTGCCTTATCCTATGCCGGAGAAGATCGAAGCTACGTGGAGATTATTGCAAAAGAATTAAAAGCTAGAGGCATTAAGGTATTTTATGATGAGTTTGAAGAAGCATCCCTATGGGGAAAGGATTTATCAGTATACTTGAATCAGTTGTTTAGTGAACACGCTGCTTTTTGCGTAATGTTTATTTCCGAGAGAATGGGCTGCTCCGGTATCAATGACTAAATGATCGACGGTCAGAGAGCGTCCTTTATAGTGAAGCGTCATAGAGGTTTGCAGCAGGATATCGATATATTCGATCCTCATTTTATCGGCCTCTATAGAATGGAGGTTTTCTCAGCTCGATAGTGATTTCTTCTTGGCCCGTATGGTAAACGATGTTGTTATCTTTGCATTTTAAGAGCTCTTTGGTTGCCTCAGAAGGGTCCTGAATGGCTCGAACAATAGCCACATCTTTAACGTATTGTATGTTATCTTCAGTGTGGGAATCGAGAACTTCAAGCAGAACATATTGATCGGGAAAGATCGTGCGGACTTCTTGCCACTGCATTTAAAATTCACCCCGTTCTTAGTATTTCATTTATAAAAATTATATCATGTTTGGAGAAATAGTAGATAATGGGGACGCCTGGTTCAAGGAGAAACAGGATTAACCATTTCTAATTTCGAATTGATTTGAACCCTACATCGTCTAGGGCGAGCAACATGCCTTGCTTCCGCGAACCCCGGGCTTTTCGGGTGGATCGGATTTTGGCCTGTGTCCCGGTTAAACATCGGGGCCATGATGCTTCTTAACCTAGATTAGTAAATTATCCTCATAAATGTGTCCGGGGCAGCCCCATGCTGCTCCGGACTTTTTGTTCATTTATATAGGTGAAACGGATCATTTGTGGGATATTATGCCAACTAAGGAATTGTGAGGCCGGCGGGGGGTTGATAGAATGTATTGAAGTGTTTTTCCCATAAAATATCTAAATGTCCAGGAGTACGGAATGAATAGGACAAACTATGTGCTGTCGCAAGATGAATGGTTTTACCTATGCTTGCTTTCCGGTGCCACTACCTTGTTCGGTTTGGAAAATGTGCTGGATGGCCTTGATTTGCAGGAGGCCCGTCAACGATGGGAGATGGTGTCCGGCCGGCTGAAGAGCAAACATATTTTGACGGAAGAAGATGAGGATCAACTATACATAAAGCGTGATTATGCCGCGATTGCGGAAATTTTGTCGTTTCCGGACCAGGTGTTTGCTTGCTTGGCGGAAAAAAACGGGACAGTCTCCATGGAGTTTATCCATTGCCGGGCGGGGATGTTCACGCGCTTAACTGGAGAAGAGACTTGCGAGGTCCAGCTATGCACCGGGCGGGAAGAAGCGATTGCCATGCTTCGAGAACAGTTTTTGCTTAGCGATTGTGAGCAAGAGGCGTCTTACCGTCTACCTGCGACGGAGATCAATTACGCTCTGGCACTTGCAAGTGCGGGAGAACAAGGAGCGGCAACGGTTCTTTGGCAAAAGCTTGGAATAGATCGTCAGACCTCGGAAGACTTAGCGGAAGCCTTTGGGCCATAGTCCGATTGCCGGGTCATTGCGGGGTGCCACTTGGCTTCTGGAGAGGAGGCCGAAGCGCTCTTTACCTGTGCTCCTACAGAAAAAGGAACCTGGATGCTGGGGATGATGCCGGAGCGGGATCAGGTCCTCTTGTTTCGGCGCAAACCGCTTTCCGCCCTTGAACAACTTTTTGCGTTCCCAAGCATGTTGGCGAAGGGAGGGGAACGTCTTGGAACTGAAGGTTGATCCGGCCCGCATTAACGGGCTCGCAGACGAAGTACGCCGGTTGGAGCAAAGGATCGGAGATCAAGTCACAGTTACGCTAAAAAGAGTATCGGAGTTAACCAGTAGAACAAGCTCGGCTTATTCCGAGTCGGGAGTCCGCTCCGCAAAAAAGAAGTTGAAATTGTTGATAACACTGGAAAACCTATTGGCGAATTAGACGAGATTGATTTGAAAAATGGTATTTTCTATGAGGATAAAGCAGCGAAGGGACTTAATGTCATCAATCCTAAAACTGGATTACCTGCTCAAACACCTCAGCAATTTACGGATAAACAAATATTGGATAAAACAAGAAAAAGAATTAATAATATTGCGAAAGCTACAGCTACACGAGCTACCAAAAACGGGACTTCAAACATACCTTCATTAGATCAAATTAAAGGCATTCGAAAATTCATTTTCAGATTAGATGGAGATACTCCTGAATTAAGGCAAGCTGTAGAGAATAGCTTGGAACAATTAAGAAAAGAATTTCCTGATTACACTTTTGATGCATTGTTTGGAGGGAAAAAGTAATGTCAATTAGTGCTATGGTTTTAGAGGCAAAAGATGAATTTGAAGAGAAGTTTTTCATTCCTGTAGCTACTGAGTCTTTTTTTCAAGAATGTTGGGAGCCAGCAATTGAAGAATTAGGGTTAAAATGGACTAAAGTATTTTCTGTTGGGATCGATTTAGTTAAAGAAGATTTTCCATTCGTTTTAGAAGAATTATCAAAAATAAAAGAGTGGGCGAAGGAGAACTTACCTGAGGAGAAGAGGATAAAAATTATTGAAAGAATCGAATTGATTGAGACTGAATTGCCCATCGCTTTTACTCATCGAGATGGAATAATAATTTTTATTGGGTAGTATTTCTGGGATGCTGTCTTTAGAACTCCAACAACAAGATCGTACTATTACCAACAAACCAAACACTAACTGATTCAAACACTTTTTTTAGTGCTTCCTGTAAAAGAAAACGGAAAGAAAGTTGCTCGGTTCCTTAATCAGTATGACTGGCGGCTGTCCGACGATCATATCGATTACTACCGTAAATACTTGCCGTTGTTTGGCTATCCTGTCCCCCGCCATTGGGCGGGTTTCTTTTTACTGTTTCGTTGGAATAACTAAAAAATGGGATAGGGGGAGTTCGCGGCTTTACGATCTCAATCGTCTTACATATCGGCTCCTGACTTGACATAGAGCTTCGGCAACGGCAAACAGAGGGGTTGAATACGCTGATTAAGTTGATAATTGATTAATGGCTTTTATTAGATATTTCATGTATTCGATCATATCTTCCCTGCGATTATAACGAGAGCGATATTGTCGATCTTCTTTACCGTTTCGAATATATAGGGCCTCCTTCAAAATCTTATGAGTGGATGGAGGGAGATGCGCCCAGGCCATATTCGGCTGCCTTGTCTTTTGAAGCAATATCATTCTCACGTAACGTATAATACATCCGGCTGATTCCGCACGTGCACCATTCCACTGCTTGGTCCGATAGAGCAAATATTCGCGAAATGGAAAAGGGCTTTTGCAATCTGTGTAATTTTCTCACCCAGTAGGAGTTCACATTATCCCTTACGTAGTTTTTGACATCATCAATAGTAATGAGGACGTTGACTTCCGCAGCGGGTACTCCTATAATCGTCTTTCCGTACTTTTTTAGCGTAAACCAAGTAATGAGATTGGCGCCAAATTTCGCAAGAGTCAATTTGCCATCACGATAGCCGTAGAAGGGGTTGGTGTCGACCTCACTTTTTTGAATATTATCCAGTGTGATATATTGACTTTCCAAGGGCATACCTTTATATTGCGCCGAGAGAGCACGGTGCGTTTTTTTAATTTTATCAACCTGATCCTTGTTTGGCGGGCATGTCAATAACACAGTACAATCCACATCACTTTTGCCCTCATGGAATCCATCTAAAACGATTGAACCAGTCAGATAAATACCAAGTAAGTTTTCACCAAAGATATCGGCCATCTCGCATTTATACCTGTTCAATAGTGCTTCAAGTTTTTTACTCAAAATAAACACCTCCAAATTGCCCATCTCTTTGTTTCAATTCCTAATTTTAGTTGATAAAATAAGAAAATAAAGAGAAATAAATATCTGATTTATTTCATATTTTAGAGGCCGCATACGCTCAGCGTTTATTCCTTGGAACGTTTGATACAAACGCCAACACAGGACGTTATACAGCTTTATTTACAAACAAATCAAATCTGTCCGCGCGCTGAACGCAACTACCGTGCGCATTGAATTGGAGGAACCGAACGAGCTGTTCCTGCCCTTTTTATGCACAAGCCGCGCAGCCATCGTTCCGCGTCCTTTAAACCCGTTAGCTGAAAACCCATCTGGCGGAAAGCCTGGCAGTACGGGATCTTTTCAAATTGCAGAGATGGATGAGCATATTCGAGTGTTGGAGGCGTTTCGCCGGTATTTTCGTGGAAGGGCGCACTTGGATCGAGTTGAGATTATCCATGAGCCCGTTGACATGAAATCTGAGTCTGGGGATAGTTTGGATCAACATTACTTAGAAGGAATTACACCGATTTCTGGAGTGGGGAAACGCAGTTAAGTATCAACTAGTGCAAAGATTGCTATCGGGCCAATGTATTAATTTGGCGATATTCCTGTCAAGGTGTTGTTCTACATGATAACGTCGTTATTCCTACTTTTACTGCTCCTGTCGTTAGTGAATAAAGGTATGACTAGGATTCCTAAAAGGGACCGCTAGTACTCAATTGAGGTGCTTTCGATGAAAAAGACTATATCTTTAATACTTCTCTTTTTTCTTTTGCTCAGTTCTCTTGCTGCATGCTCTACAAGCAAAGCAGATGTCATTCAAGATATGGTTGCCCCAAAAGGATCTTATAACATTTACGTATTTTGGGACGGCGAGAATACAGATTATCAAGAATTAGTAGCTGAAATGTTGAATGTTATCAATTCCGAAGCAATCCTTAAATCGATGAACATTAATAACATGACTTTTATCAGCGTAAATGACAAGACGCAAAAGTATAATTATAAAAAGATCTTTGATATTCAACATTCCCCGACAATCATTTTATTGGACGATGAAAAGATTATCCTGCAAACCAATGATTCTAAAGATATCTATGAACTTTCGGATACATTATAGGTGAATTAACCAAGTTCGCTTCCAAGTTTGGAAAGAGGGGGGCCTTGGCCCGGTTTACAGCGCTAGCTAATCATCTGAATGCACTGCCCTCAGGCAGTGCATTTTTTGATCTTTATTCCGCAATATTGGGCTTATCAAATTCCTTTCAACCGTAACATGGTTTTGATTTAAAATGTGTCAAATCGTTTGATATTCCTATCCATGCTATTTACCTAAATCGTAATATCTTTTGAAAACTGCTTTTACAATTGATAACTTTAAGGGAGATTGTGATGATAAACTGGAATGATATTTTGCACCACGCCTTTGCGGGAGCGGTTCTTGCACTGCTTTTCAGTAAAAATCAAAAAGCTTGGCCTTATTTTTTCATCGGAGTTGCTTCTGCTCTGCTACCGGATGTAACTAAAGTGCTGTTAAAGGATTTGTATCTACATTCTCTATTTGTTGCACCTTTTATTTCGCTTTTAATTGCATGGGTATTGAAGTTATTCTGGCGGAGTGAGCCATTCATCAGATTGTTTGGTGCTGTTTTTGCAGCTATTGTCGTCGGACATCTCGTCCTCGATTTTTTAGATAATGGCAATGCAATGTTTTATCCGCTTATAAAAGATGATTTAGAGTATAGTATCATTAGTAAAACGACCCCTGTAGTTTGGGCTTCGGCACTCGTTGCGATAGTTGTTGGTTTTGCGATTAAGAAAGTTCGGTTTCTGGCTATTATTGGTGTTTTTGTTATTATCTTGTATTGTGGTTTCCAAGTAACTTCTAAAGTAGTGGTAACAAATGCCTTGAAAGTACAATACCCAATTCCCGATTTAACGATAATTTTGTCTCCAGAAGGCGAGTGGCCTTGGGAAGACAGAATCTGGTGGTACCATATAGAATCAGATTTATTCCTTGCTAGTGGTGAAAGTAATGCAACAGGCAGAAAAATTGTCCAAAGCATTTTCTACTATACCCCGGAAATTAAATTGCAGTATAGGGTGGAAGAATGGACTAGAAAGGAAAATTATACTCTTATTAAATGCTATGATGAAATCTCTAGTCAGACTGTCTTTTTTAAGTCAGAGGATGGTATTCACTGGAGCACTGCTTCACAGTGAAACTGAAATAGGCGTTAATGGTTAGTGACTTCATTTTCATTAGTGAATATACAGCTTCTCCGATAAAAGTGATGATTGTATTCAAGTGGGAGAATACTAACTTATTATCTGTAGCGAGCCGGAGGGAAATTATGACGAGAATGAACATCACTGGTATATGTCTTTTATTTACCTTATTGTTATCCGCATGTAACAATCATCAAACCGCGTCAGAAGAATCTCAAATCATGGACGAGAAGGCCGAGATTTTGGAAGTATCCACGGATTTACCGAAGAAAGCCGGTTGGTGGATTGTCCCCGAAGATGTGAATACGATGACCATTAATGTGAAGGCTAAAAACATCGATACCGTTCTATTTTGGATTACTCCGACAGGTACGGAAACATGGGAGGAAAGAGAGCTTATTGGTTATGATAAAGATGGAAGTGACGGCTGGTCTTTGACATGGAACTTTGGCAACCGGACTTTTCACGACCGCATTACTATTCAAGCCTTAGGCAGCGATGGTACCACACAAGATAATGAGATCATTAAGGTCACTTCAGAATGAATATAGGTAAGGCTCATAGGGTCTCGAATGACTCGAACAATAGCGACATCTTTAACGTATTGTATGCTATCTTCAGCGTGCATCATAAAAAGACCCCCATCGGCGAAATGAGGTGGGTTTTTACTGCCTAGACTTAGAAGGGAATAACCCATCCAAGCCAATTGTATAGCCGAGTGTTCGCCGCACTCGGAAATGATACCATATCTATAGGGCTAGGAAAAGATTAAACAAAGAAATTATGAAAACATGAATAAGTTCTTATTACAAATTATATCATGTTTTGAGAAATAGGAGATAATGGGACGCCTGGTTCAAATAGAAACAGGATTAACCATTTCTAAGGCCAATCTGAAATTGAATATTTTATTTAGTCATGTTGCTTTTGAACTCTCATACCAAGTTTTATGTTTTGGATTGGATTATCATTAGAACGAGTATACATAAAGACGAGCGGTTAAGTAACTCAGAGAAGGCATCCCTATCATATAACACCGTATTCACGCTACGGGACTATCGCCCCTTGGTTGACGGATGTATAATCATGGAAGAAGCTCAGACAACAAACGGCCCAGCCTAAGATAAGTATCTAAGGCTGGGTCGTTTTGTGAATACAAGAACATTATCGGAAATCAGCAAAAAATTATGAAGATATTTAGAGAGGGATAAAAGATGGATTTACGCCTAACGTTTCATGATTTTGAAAGTGTCGTTCTTGAAAAGAATAACTTTGATTTAATGCCGAAATCGTACTTGTCGCACGAGCCGATCAACTTAGGGTGAAAGGAACGATCGAAGCCCTCGCCGCTTTCTTCATCGTGGGCAGTCAAAACCTTTAAGGAACGACTATTGTTTATGAAATGTTTATATCTTTTACTTTTGGAATTTAGATTTGTATTTTATCCTTGATTTATCAAGCAATTCTATAATCGATTATTGGCCGATTTTACATAAGGGAGATCATTGAGTGACGATAAAAAAGAGATTATTCAATTACAATCTGTTGATGGTTGTGATTCCGCTTGTCGCCATGCTGATTATCGGCTCCATATTCGTCTTCATTGTGAAGGCACTCTTCTCTACGGATTCTAAAGAGATTAGTCCGATGAATGAAACCTTTCTCGAAATGATGAGCATTATGGATGGAGCCGACATGAACGGGATTTCGGAACAGGCGGAGGTTCAGAACGAGTTGATGAATCGATTCGCCGACAAAAACTATTTTGTTTATGCCAAACAGGGCGGACAAACGCTGTTTACGAACATGAGCGATAAGGAATATTCGCATATTTCCAAATACCTTTCCCAGGACCATCTATATACGGCCAATCAATCGCTTTGGGTTCCGGATGACGACTTATATCTTTGGTGGAATAGGATAGAGACCGATACGACGCCGGTTACATTGGTCGTAGCGCGGTTCTTCGATCGGGAAGACGGAGCTGGCCATACGGTCGCATTTGCAATGATGTCAATTCTCATCATTTCGGCCATCGTCATTATGGTCATACTGGTAAGCTTGTATTTTGCCAATAAGATGATCGAGAAAATTATGGTTCCGCTTAACCACCTTTGTGACGGTGCGCAGCGCATTCAGGAGGGGGACCTTAGTCAGGATATTTCCTGTCAAGGCGCCGAGGAATTGGAGAAGGTCTGCGACTCCTTTAATCAAATGCAACATCAGTTAAAAGCGAATTTGAAGAAGAACGAGAAATATGAACGGGACAGAAATGAAATGCTTGCCGGGATCTCCCACGATCTTCGGACGCCGCTTACCTCCATCAAAAGCTATGTTAAGGGATTGCAAGATGATATTGCCAAAACGCCCGATAAGCAAAAGGAATATTTGGACGTGGTTTATCGCAAAGCTTGCGTCATATGCCATGGGGTATGAACTCGCATGAACCCAGTATTTTACAAGAAATGATACAAAAATACGGAGTACGTTGCGAGAAGCTTGAAATTGACCTTTCAGACTCAAATTCACCTGTGAATTTGATGGATACAGTTGAAGAGAGACTTGGGAAGCCTTCCATTTTAGTCAATAATGCGACCTATTCCGTTGATGTCAGTTATGAAGATTTATCCGTTGAGATTCTTACTAAACATTATCAGGTTAATATACAGGGAACGATGTTATTAAGTGCAGAATTTGCCCGTCGTTTCGACTGCTCTGGAGGAGGTAGAATAATAAATCTAACGTCGGGACAATCGCTTGGTCCGATGGCAGGAAATATAGCATATGCCTCCACAAAAGGGGCAATAGATGCCTTTACTTTAACACTGTCTGCGGAGGTTGCATCTAAAGGGATTACCGTAAACGCGGTGAATCCTGGTCCAACGGATACAGGGTGGATGAATGATGAGCTCAAAGCATATATTTTGACTAAATCGCCGATGGGAAGAGTTGGATTGCCTCAAGATGCAGCGCGTTTAGTTTCTTTCCTTGCCAGTGAAGAAGCTGAGTGGGTAACGGGACAAATCATTCACTCGGAAGGCGGATTTCAGAGAGGATAGTTACCTCTTGTCAAGATCTAAACTATGGATCCGTTGGCCAAAACTAAAGGAGTGGGTGGCCATGAATTCGGATTGGAAACGAGCGGAGGAAGCATTAAGGCTCGCTGAGGTGGTAGGCCATGAAAACAATAAGCCAGTTTCCGTTATTCGGTTTCCGGAAAATTTACGCTGCATCGGTATCGGTACGGATGCTGCCGTTTTTTATGATCCGTCCACCCCTGATTACGCGTATAAAGTGTATGCCGCCCAGGCTTTAGAAAAAAAGGATGTCGAGGCAAAGATTTATGATCGGTTAAAAGGATCGTGTTATTTCCCTCGATGTTACGGTGTTGGTCCTAACTATTTGGTTTTAAGTTTAGAACAAGGTATGACGTTGTACGATTGTCTTCTATACGGTGTGCCGGTTCCCGAGCAAGCCATCCAAGACGTGGAAGAAGCCCGTCAGTTCGTCCGAAGTCAAGGGCTGAACCCAAGGGATATTCATCTTAAGAACGTCCTCTTGCAAGAGGGAAGGGGAAAGGTCCTTGATGTTTCGGAATATATCAAAGAGGGCAACGACAACAGGTGGGAGCACCTGGTCTGGGCGTATCAGCACGTTTATCCGCTCATTAGCGGGGTAAAGGTTCCATTATGGATGCTGGAAACTGTAACCAACTGGTATAACCGGATCGATACGGCCGCCTTCAGTATCGAAGAGTTCGCTAAGCGAGTGAGTGGGTTATTCTTTGGCGAGCGCAAATAGAGATTCACCTGATGCGGAGATTACAATACAGAAATGTTTCTTACATTCTATGAAAACCAACGGAGGTAAGAATATTGAGTAATCGAATACATATATTTGGCGCTTCTGGTTCAGGAGCTTCAACGCTTGGAAGAGAATTGTCTTCAAGTCTTCCTCATATAGCACTTGACGGCGATGATTATTTTTGGATAGAGAAATTTACAAAGCCGAGGGAGCGGAATGAAAGATTAAAGTTACTTGAAGCTGATCTTGCTAAATATAAAAAATGGATTCTTTCTGGGGCGATTTGTGGTTGGGGAGATAAATTAAAGCATAATTTCGATTTAGTCGTATTTCTATATGTACCTCAAGAAATTAGACTAAAGCGGCTTATGGAGAGAGAAATAAATAGATATGGTGAAGAAGTATTACCTGGTGGGAGAAGGTATGAGCAATCAAAAGCATTTTTAGAGTGGGCTTCATTATATGATACGGCTGGAATGGAAGTAAGAAGTAAAACGCTTCATGAATATTGGATGGAAGATTTAAAATGCCCAATAATTAAGATTGAAGGAGAACAGACAATTGAGGAAAGGGTAGAAATTATTTTAGAATACATAAATACCAATTTATCGATTTTATAATACAAAGAAGGTATGAGGATATTTCAAAGTTCCGTCGTATAACACCGCATAAACGCGTCGGGCCAGCAAGCTGCCCTTCTTGGTCGCCGAGTTTTTCGATAAAGTAGCGACCTCAGGTAACACTGTATTCACGCAGCGTGCAGGCTTGGTTGTTCCTTGGTCTGTCCGAAGATATTAAACAATGGGGTGAACTCAGACAGACAACCATGCGAGGCTAAGTTTCCCGGCGGATCAATCGCTGCACTGGATCTGCCGAAAGCTTAAGCCTGTGAGGGTTCGTGAATGCACAAACGTTTTCTGAAATCAACGCCAACGCAATATTAAAAACATAGAACTGTGAGGATAAGCTTTGAAGAAATATAGAGGATTAAGAAGAAGGTACAAGCTTATACAAAGAAGACTCGATGATTTAGTTCTTTATCTTGAGGATGATTCTTGGTATAACTTTTACCATATACATTTAGATTGGAAAGGAATTACTGACTATAGTGCTAAAAATAGAAGGAGTCATATTAAATGGTACCTTCATTTTTTAGATAAGATCGAGATTCTTACAAAGGACAAAAATAAACCATTTCAAACATGGATCATTCTTGATTCAGGATTTGGTTCTGCAGATGCAATATATTTTCACACCGAAAATCCACATGGTGAGTTTCCAATTAAGTTTAATGACTTTGAATGGGATACTCAGGAAAATGAGTTACTAAAAGGACTAATTGATTTGGATAAATATGATTTGGGAAGATGTCTTTATAAGGATGGATACTATAGTTATTGCATACAGAAGAAAGGGCTAGGAATATCCTTAAGAAGATTCGAAGATGGAAGATAGGAGCTATCTAAGGCTGGGGCGTTTCATGAATACAAGAACGTTAGACGAAACCTGTGCAAGATACTAAAAACCTAAGTTCACAAATTCTCATATTGGGAGGTAGTTCTATGATGATAATTGAAAAGGCATTAAAGGCCGATGCTGAAAAACTGGCTGAAATTCAGAAGGCAAGTTTCGATGAAGAATCTAAGCAATTTAATAATAGTGAAATAGGCGGACCTCCTGGATATGATTCCACAATCTGGCAAGAGGATATGATGGTATACGGGGACTACTATAAAGTTCTCAAAGACGGAGAAATAATTGGAGGGGCAATAATTCTCTTGGGAACTAACGGAGTTCTTAATTTAGGAAGGATTTTTATAGATCCGAAATATCAGAATCAGGGGATTGGAATGAAAGTAATGAAAGAGATAGAAACCATTTATTTAGACAACCCTAAATGGTGGTTAGACACTCCAAAATGGAGTGTGAGAAATCACCATTTTTATACGAAATGCGGGTTTACTAAGGTCAGGGAAGAAGAGGATATGTATATTTTTGAGAAATCATAAATGGATATAAAGGACGTGATCGACATGCTTGCTTATTTAAGCAAACATGCTCAAAAAGCTTATAAAGAAATTCTGCATATTATAGAGCATCCAGATTTTCTTTTCTCAAATGACAGAGCTCTAACACCTTTAGAAGCGCAAACTAACTATAGATATATTCACGGCTTTACTCGTTTGTTAAAGAAAGGGACTATAAGTTTAGATGATGTTACGCAATCATTAATCTTTTTGGAAGGTAAGGTAGAGGAGTACTTAAAGAATGTATATAAGAATAAAGATTTCGAATTCATCATTTATGGGGATATTGGAATCCCTGGATTTACATTAACAGTGACGTCTTTTTATGAGAATCAAGATGATGAGGGACGTTATGAGTTAAGCGATCTGGTGAACTGGTTTTCTGAAAACGCATTATATAATGGATTACAGATAGAGGAGGGAACAACGGAAGAAGATAGTGATGAAAGTAGTGAATTTATTTTCAGGAAACATTATACAAAGATTATTAAGACTTAGATGCCCGTAATATCACTTAACACCGTAACCGTAAGGACTTCTGGAGTCAGCCCGTTTTCTCTTTTGGAGAAGGCGGGCTTTTTTTGGCTCCGACTTGCAGGATTTCCTGATTCCTGTGAAAAATCTTAATTTATGGAGTCTGCGTTCGCCGACAAGCCTCTATGGGCCTTTTGGTAAAAGCCTGGCCGACATTTAATTATTCTTTTGAATGCAAGACTAAACGCGCTCTCAGACTCATACCCGACGGCACTTGCAACTGTAGCGACGTTATGATCGCCTGATTGGAGAAGTTCGCAAGCGTACTGCATTCTCCAGTTCGTTAAATATTCCATTGGAGCAATGCCTACTTGTTTTTTGAAATTAAGAGCGAACCCTGATCGAGACAAGCCAGCGGTACGCGCAAGTTCATCGAGCGACCAGGGGCGTTGGTAGTCTGAGTGCATGGCTTCAATGGCTTTCGACAACTTTGGATCAGAGAGTGCGACGAGCCAGTTTTTTTCATTTTTTGCCGATGCAAGATAAATACGCAGGATTTGTACAAGCATGATGGGCGCAAGGTGGTTAATTATCAAGGTTCGACCTACCTTATCACCTTGAACCTCGCTACTAAAGCGTTCGAGACTCCAACGCAAAATCGCAGCTTGTTCCATGTGTTCTGGTATGTGAATTACTGGTGGCAAATTACCAAACATGATTTTCGGGAGATGGCCTTCGAATTGAAAATAAGCGCTATTCGAATAAAAATCACCGCCGCCATTGTAAGTCATAACTCCGTTCTGAGTTGACCGTTTGAGCTCGTCGAACTGAATTTTTCTTTGGATGGATAAATCTTTCGCGATAATAAAAGGTTTTCCGCTGGTAAGAAGGATGCAGTCTCCCTGCTTTAAATGATACTTGCCCGGAAGTCCTTCGATAGAAATCCAGCACTCTCCTTTAAGGACAACAATGAGCTTGAAGCCGTCAAAAGAAGGCGACTCAACCGCCCAGTGTCCTCCGGCATCTAACGCCCCTGAAAAGTACGCCTTGAGCTTCATTTTCATCAAAGTTTCTGATAGGATATCAATCATCATAATGTAGACTATATAACATATATTATGGATTGTAAAGCATAGACAGTCCATATTTGGATGTTCATAATGATTTATAAAAGGAGGTCGATTCGCTTCTTGCTAACACACCAACTGCTGGATGTGCTGAAAGAAAGTCGCCCATCACGAGTGATATGTATGCGGCAACCCAGACTCTTCACGCCAGAACTTTCTTTGCTTGCTTTTGAACTTGCGAAACGACTTCAGGGTTCAGGAGTCACGTCCGTTGCATTTCACCCGGGACTAGTCAAATCCAAAGTTGATTCGCAAGGCGCCGGGGGAAACCTTGTGGAGCATTTCCAAGTGAACTGACAAAACATAAATTGCAATAGGAGGAATATTTTATGCGCGTATTTGTAACAGGAGCGACAGGATTCATCGGTTCTGCCGTTGTTAAGGAACTTATCAGCGCGGGCCATGAGGTTGTCGGTCTCGCCCGTTCGGAGTCATCCGCAAAAGGCTTGATCGCTGCCGGCGCCAAAGCCCATATCGGTTCGATTGAAGACGTGGAGAGTCTGCGCGAAGGAGCAAAGGGGGCAAACGCCGCCATTCATCTGGCATTCTATCATAAGTTCTCGCATGCAAGTTTTTCTGCACGTTTGCGAATATTATTCGGGGGAAGTCCAAGTGGTATTATGTCAAGATTTTTAGCTGCTGCGGTCGAAACGGAGAGGCGTGCCATTGAGGCTTTAGGGTCTTCGCTGACGGGGGAAGATCGAGCTTTAGTAGTCATATCTCCGACAACGTCGCTTGCTCTCGGACGCATTGGAAAAGAGAGCGACATGCCGGACCCTACTGCTCCCGGATGGGGGCGATCCGCTTCAGAAAATACCGCACTCTCGTTCACATCTCACGGCATTCGTGCGTCCGTTGTCCGTCTTCCGCCGTGTGTTCACGACCATACTATGCAGGGGTTTGTCTCCATCATTATCTCTATCGCTCAGAAAAAAGGTGTCTCGTCGTATATCGGCGAGGGCAGCAACCGCTGGGGTGCTGTGCACAGACTTGATGCCGCTCATTTGATTAGGCTCGCCATGGAGAGGGGGCCAGGAGGCGCGCGGTACCATGGCGTAGGCGAAGAGGGAATCCCGCTCAGGGACATCGCTAGCACCATTGGCCGTCACTTAAAGATGCCCGTCCAATCCATATCCGCAAAGAAGGCAGTGAAACATTTTAGCTGGCTATCGACCTTCGTTTCGGCCGACAACCCTGTTTCCAGCAAGTGGACTCAAGAACAACTTGGATGGCAGCCGAAGCACCCTGGTTTGATCTCCGATCTTGATCGAGCGGAGTACAGGAACGTTAGATGATTGGAAAAGTCGCGCATTTTTTCGGCATCGTCCAATGAGCAGTCAACTTATTACTAATTTGATTATTTCGGACATGTGTATGTTGTTCGAAAAAATTTTGATTTTGATCGAACGATCGATTATAATCAGTTCATGAAAAATAAATCCGATAACAAAATGGACCTTATCTATCAGACAACCATTGCACTTCTCAATGAAATAGGGCTATCCGATATATCCATGTCCAAAATTGCGAAGAGGGCAAGCATCTCTTCATCATCCATTTACTTTTATTTTGAAAGTAAAGAAGACTTGCTGATTAAACTATATTTTAACCTCAAGGAACAAATGCATCAGATGATGTTTAAAGGTGTAACGGCGGATATGTCAGTCAAGGATGGTTTTGAGAAGATCCTGCGTAATTATTCCAATTATATTGTGAATAATAAAGCTAACTTTCTGTTAATGGAACAGTTTCTTGACTCTCCGTTTATACGCAAAAGCTGTAAAGATCAAAACGGTGGTGTGTTCAAGCCGATGTATGCTCTATTCGAGAGGGGAATCAGAGAAGGACTATTCAAGGATTCGGAGACCAATCTTTTGGTTACCTACTCCTGTCTGCCATTTGTCCAAATGGGGAAAGAGTATATAAATGGTGAGTACGAATTCAGTTCTGCTAATATCGATAAAATGATTCAAATGAGCTGGAATGCTATTAAAGCATAAGCAGCCCATTTTTTTTGAAAAATATTGATCGAACGATCGATATATTTTTTTGAAATAAATTGATCGATCGTTCGATTGAAAGGTTGCAAAATATACCGTATTGTGATTTCAACATTGAACATGAGGAGTGATTTTTTATGGAGAAAAGAGCGCTTGGAGCAAGCGGGTTAGAAGTATCCGCTCTGGGATTAGGCTGCATGACCATGTCCGACTTTTACGGCAGCGACCGGGATGAACAAGAATCCATACGGACGATTCATCGTTCATTGGAACTTGGTGTGGGCTTTTTGGATACCTCGGATATGTACGGTGTCGGCGAAAATGAAATACTTGTAGGAAAAGCGATCAAAGATCGACGTCATGAGGTCATTTTGGCTACCAAGTTCGGGGTAGTACGCGACAAAGGGCGGGCTCACTGGGGAATTAACGGAAGAGCGGAATATGTTAAGGCTGCTTGTGAAGCAAGCTTGCGCAGACTAGGCGTTGACCACATCGATCTGTATTATCAGCATCGCATTGATCCCTATACTCCCATTGAGGAGTCTGTAGGGGCGATGGCTGATCTGGTGAAGGAAGGCAAGGTTCGTTATATCGGCCTTTCGGAAGCCTCACCAGACATGATACGCAGAGCACATGCGGTTCATCCAATATCGGCAGTGCAGACGGAATATTCCTTGTGGTCCCGAGACATTGAAGACGAGGTTCTTCCTACCTGCAGAGAACTTGGCATCGGCTTTGTAGCCTATAGTCCGCTTGGGCGTGGATTCCTAACCGGTACTATTCAACGATACGAGGATTTGGGGTTCGATGATATTAGACGGAATTTCCCCAGATTTCAAGGACAAAACTTACAGAAAAACCTTAAATTTGTCGATCGGATTCAAGAGATTGCTACTGAAAAGGGATGCACCACTCCTCAATTAGCGCTGAAATGGATATTGATGCAAGGGAACGATATCGTACCTATTCCTGGAACGAAAAGAAGGAAATATTTGGAGGAAAATATTGGTTCCTTACAGGTTGAGCTTACGGATTCGGATCTTAAACGTATTCGTGAAGTAGCGCCAAAAAACGTTGCCGCGGGACATCGATAATATTTTTGCCTGCGGTCAACAACAGCTTTTACTTTCAAGTAACATATGAATTAGTCTAGCATGGAGGTTTGATTAAATAATAATTTCGTCGGTTTTGCCGAAAAGTCGATTTGATTTAGGAGGTAAATCATGAAGCTGACTTCAATACATAAGAAGACAAGAGGCATGAAGAAAAAAGTAAGGAAGCTCGCTTCATGGGCAGAATATCAGAAGCAATTAGATATTGAATCGTTACTTAAATATCGTAAGGAATACGTGAAAATATGGATTAAACCTTTTTATAATCTACACCAAATTAATCCAAATGAAATTGGAAGGAAGAATCCTACCTATAAATTCAGAAAACAAGTTTTGTATCAATTAATTGAAATCTATTTAGCCTGGCAAAAGAAACTTGAACAATTAAAGCAACCGTATTACTTAAAGATATGGTTAGCAGATCCTGAATTCATGGATTCGCAAGTAGTTGCTGCGCTAGAACCTGAAATTGAATATTACACTAATATTTTTCAGAATAACGAAGAGCATAAAGATTTTCCATTGGAAAATCAGCACCCGTTAAAAGATTGTTTTGTCTGGGAAAGATGTATAAATGGATATTATGTTTGGGAAAGTGATTTAGAGGAGACATGTGGACTGGGAGTATTCGAAAAAGCGGCAACATCACCTAACACCCTTATTCACGCTACGGGCCATTGGCCCTGGGATCGCCAGGAAATAAGAAGCCAGAAGGCTGGAACAGGCGATCAACGAACCCTGCGAGCTAGAACACTGAATAAAGAAATTGACTTGAACGAATTCGAGTCATGGTTATACGAGCATGATGAACTTGAACAGATTATTGGAAGTAGGCGTGGCGGCAATCGATTTGAGCCGAATAAACAAGCGACACGGGCGGAAGCAGTCGTTCATTCTGCGTCCGCTAGCACACCAGCAGAATGGAGGACTTTAAGCACCATCCGGCGACAAACGGTAGGTAAACGAAGAGAACTGTGCGGCTGTTGTCGCGCAGTTCTTTTTTGCATTCGGTCGTTAACAACTGAGCCTGACAGGCAATCTCTGCTTCGCTTCCATAAATTTAATGTAACAATATTCAAGGAGGGGGCGTCAATTACTACAAGACAGCAAATGAAGGAGACGAATCGAATGAAACGAATTAAAAAAGCAACCGTTGCAATTATGGCCGTAGGAGCCTTAACACTAAGCGCCGCTGGAATTACGAATGAACTCTTGCCTGCAAAAGCAGCCGCAGCGTCTGCGTCCGCATCGTCTGCAGCGTCGGATTACTATAAGCAGGCATTACAGACACTGAAAAGATTCTACAAACCGGCACTCCAAGGTCAATTTCCCGGTCTTGAGGGATTGACGTTAGGAAAAAGCACTCGCGAGGACGTAATCAAAGCCATCGGCGAGCCTGAAATGCCTGCCAAAGCTTTGAATGCATTCGATTTCTACCACGCAGAGATGGGCCACCCCGGATATGCCATCTCCTATAAGGGGAACAAAATCCAGGAAATGCGCTACTTCGGGACAAATGTGGAACGTGAGGCTAATATCGGCGGCATTACGGTGAAGATGCTCGTACAGCAATGGGGGGCGCCTCATTCCTCCACCGTTTTCAAAACAGGCAGCATCGAGCAGAAGAAAATCGTTTATATCCGCGGAGCTTATCAGCTCGAATTTATTTTCAACAGCAGCACGAACCTCGACCACATCAATCTGGTTTACAAAGCGTAAGTTTATCCATTTCCCTCACCGGTATTCCGGTGAGGTTTTTTTGTATGATTCGCCAGCATATGGCTTACGCCGGCGCTTGTCGAGATGTATTCACGGACGGAGCAGTCGACGACGTCTATCGCTTCTCCAGCGGAGCAGCTCGTCTAATTAACAAACTGTGCCCTCACAGCATCTGCCGTGAGGGCCAATCTCCCCCTCGTGGGAGATTCTCTATAAATTGGATTACACAAAATTATTGACAGTGTAGAACTTCGGTTCTGCACTTTTTTACTTTTTCGTCCTCGCTGCATATGATCTGCATTTGATCTTGACACCCAGTCCAGTCCGTATACTTGTCTTTGAACAGGCGGAGCATATCTCTTCCCGAACCCTTACTCTCAATTAGGCATATGCTGAAGGCAAAACTGTCTCGAATTGAGGATTTATATGAGATATGAAAGACGATTGACTTCAGAGGATCTTTTCAATCTGAGGGCCGTGAACGATCCGCAAATCTCGCCGGACGGTTCGAGAATTGCCTACGTTGAATCGATCATGGATCGCCACACGAACAAGTATAAGAGTCGCATCTGGGTCGTAAGCACCTCCGGTAACGATGAACCCCGCCCCCTGACTTCAGGATTAGAGTTGGACTATGCCCCACGTTGGTCTCCCGATGGACAATTTATCTCTTTCATTTCCGGCCGTTCGGGATCGCGGCAACTGTGGATCATGCGCAACAACGGAGAAGAGCCGCGGTTGTTTTCCCATGTAGGAAACGTTGCCGGTGTGCCGGTATGGAGCCCCGATGGCCGAACAATCGCCTGTATCATTCGTCTAAGCGCGGGCGACAAGGAAAGAGAGGAGGAGCAAGCGCTTAATCCCAGAGCACGATTTTCCCAAAATGTATTGGTCATAGACCAGCTTCGGTACAAGTTGGATAGCGTAGGATTCCTTGTAAATAAGAACTGGCATCTGTTCACTGTTCAAGTCAAGGGTACCCAAAGAGGCGTATTTCAACAACTGACTTTTGGCAACAATAATTTTTCTTCCCCGGCGTGGTCCCCTGACGGTCGTTTTATAGCGGTAGCCGGCAACCGAATCTCGGCAAGGACTGAATTGGATTTAGTCAACGATATTTGGGTCATTCCATCCGGTGGAGGGGTGGCACGCCGTCTGACTCGAAGTGCAGGGCCCGCCATTTATCCGTCGTGGTCGCCGGATGGGAGGTTCATTGCCTATATAGGTCATGACCGAAAATCGGGATATTATACCAACCGGGGGATATGGATTGTTCCGTTGGACGGGGGAGAGCCCAGGGAACTTACCGTAGGGTTCAAGTATCCGGTTGGCGATTATGCGATTAAAGATTTTCTCGGGATTGAGCAGCCGGGCGTAACGCCTCACTGGTCTCCAGACGGGAAATCGATCTTCATGAATGTCAGTGCAAATGGGACGGTTCACCTCTGGCGTTTTTCCGTTCCCGATGGGCAGGGGAAACAACTCACACACGGTGAACTGGTCATCTATAACCTTAGTTTCAGTTTAGGCACGCGCAGGGCAGCTATGGCCGTGACCGCCTTTACGCTTCCTAACGATATTTGGGTGGGTGAGATCACTGAGGAGTCCGTTAACCAGCGGCGAATTACCAGAGTGAACCGTAATTGGCTGGATCATGTCAAGCTTGCGCGGCCGACTCGGTTTACCTTCCGCTCGCCAGGCGGCCCGGAAGAAGAAGGTTGGATTCTTCATCCGCCTTATTCTACGGGGGAAAAGCACCCGGGCATCTTACAAATTCATGGCGGACCTTCAGCCATGTATGGGTATGTCTTCTTCTTTGAGTTTCAATTGCTTGCATCGAACGGATTTGCAGTTATCTTTGTAAATCCTCGAGGAAGTATGGGATACGGTCAGGAACTTGCTGATGCGATCCGGGGGGATTGGGGAAATCATGATTATGCCGATCTGATGGCAGCGGTGGACACCGCCTTATCGCGGGGAACCCTAGATCCAGGGCGTTTAGGAGTGGCAGGCGGAAGTTATGGCGGGTACATGACCAATTGGATTGTGACCCAAACCAACCGGTTCAAGGCAGCGGTTTCCATGCGGGGAATTAGCAACCTTTACAGTTTCTTCGGTACTTCGGACGGAGGATTTTTACGTGCTGAGGAATACGGAGGTCCACCCTGGGAGCTTCCAAAGAGTTATCTTAGGCGTTCCCCGATCAGCTTTGTTGACAAGGTTAAAACCCCGTTGCTGCTTATTCATAGCGACCGTGATTTCCGGGTTCCCATCGAACAAGGGGAACAGTTTTACACAGCTTTAAAGTTTTTGCAACGTAAAGTTCGCATGGTTCGATTTTTGACCGAAACCCACGAGTTATCCCGCGAAGGAGAACCTTGGCACCGGGTGGTCCGGCTTGATCATATTCTCCAATGGTTTCGGGATCATTTGAAAAAAACGACGATGACTGCCCATGAAATGGGCGAATGTCCGATGCCGGATAATCTTGTAGGCTCATACCCTAATAATGTACTTTTACCTGAGAGGAGCTTTCAAATGTCATTTTCACAAAATGATTATTCAATTCATAACTACGTTTTTGAGACCATGCCGCAACTCGATTTGAGTGATGCCAATGCGGAGATGAGCAGATTGCAGCCTGTACTTCAACAAATCCCCTTGGCTTCCCCTTCATTTCGACAGGCCATGGGTTCGGTGCTTCAACATCTCCAGATCGTCAGTAGAGCTCTTGCGTTGGGATGTGGCATGAGTTCAGAGTTTCGATACCTTCCCGAAGCGTGGGGACTTCCTGAACTGCACATTGTACACTCTCGTTATCTCACGCCATTAAGTTACCATCTTTATTCCGCATTGGGAGCAGCGGAACTTTTGGCCGCCGGACGTGGCCGGTATTCACATTTTCCTTTGGCCGTCGGATGTATGCTCTCGATTATCCGATTGTGGCAAACGTTTCCGGAAGCTCTTGCAAATCTACGGCGTGCGGCGGGCCCACGTTACGCGGCTGCCATTGACCAAGCCGAGCAAACCTTGAGGCAAATGGTTCCGCCGACCCAACAAGCTTTGACCATCTGCCGATCTATTGTGGAGCCGGCCGTTTGGGACGCGACAGTTCGGGCTTCACAATTGGCATACGAGGTTCGGGGAAGAGTCGCCAAATCCATGGGGCAGGAAATGTATTAAGACAAATAACTGCTTCTGGCAAGTCGAAATGTGTCTTGGTAAACGTCTAATACGGGTTCATCAGAGACTCCATACCGGGTTGCTTGTCTTGATGCTGGAGCGGATAGGGCGGTTTGGGCATGGTTACGGATGTTGGAAGTTTATCGGTTTCCGTGGTCATGGCCGCATGGCTCCTACATTTTGGATTTGAAAATCCGGGTGCGTTATGTTTGCTGTCGGTACATCAATCAGGAAAGGTTTGGCGGTTGATTTCGCTTCATCCAGAGCGAGGCGCAGCTCCTCGTTTGTTTCTACTCGTGTGGCTGCCCATCCGGACGCTTCGGCAATTTGGACGAAATTCGGGTTCGAGATATCCGTTGCAAACGGACGGAGATGTTTCATCATCATTTTGTCCTGTTCCATTTGCAGGGTTCCATTATTGAAAACGATCACGGTTATGGGCAGCCCGTAACGTGCGGCTGTAATCAAATCGGCCTGTACCATTCCTAATCCGCCATCCCCCGTAATACAAATGACTTGCCGGTTCGGGTTTGAACATTTCGCTGCCATGGCTCCCGGCAATCCAAACCCCATGGTTCTCCAACGCTCCGACAACACGAACTGATGGGCTGTTCCCCTGAAGTTTCTCAGAAGCCATAAGGTGACATCTCCTTCATCCAGCGCAATAATGGCGTCCTTGTCAATGTTTTGTTCAATGACGCTGACAATCGCTGCGGGATGGAGCGGTGACGAGGAGATGGCACGTTCCAGGTTATTTTGTTCATTCCAGGCTTGTTTACATTGGTTTATGAGCCCTAGCCAATCGGGGTTTGAACGGTAGTCTGCCATACCTTCTGTTAGTGCTTGAATGATCTCGGCGATATTGCCGACGATCCCAAATTGTGCTGGAATAACTTCTCCGATCGCGGACATCCGTTCTTCGATATGGATCACTTGCGCCTGTTCAGGGACATGATGTTCCGGCCACCAGGAGGTGCCGACGGCAAGGACGACATCCGCTTGTTTGCATAACTCGCTCACAAAAGGATTGCCGCCTTCGCCCAAACCGCCGAGCAGGTACGGGTGAGAATCCGCTATCATCCCCTTTGCTCCGTAACTCATGACAATGGCGCATCCCCAGCGGTCAGCCAATTTCCGGATCGCATCACCGGCAAGCCTTGCCCGGTTGCCGGCAAGGATCACGGGGCGTTTCGCTTTCAGCATAAGATTCGCCGCTTGCCGGATCTGACTCTGTCCAGCGATTTGATTTGCGATTTGCATCGGTTCGCGCGGTTTTACCCCGCAGGGGAGTGTCCATAAATCGGAAGGTATGGAAAGATGAACGGGAGTTCCCTGTTCCACTGCCGTAAACATGGCCTGTGTTAATGTGTCAACGACTGCATCGGGATGGATGACAATCTGGCTGAACCCGGTGATCGCCTGAACCAGGCCCTGTTGATTGATATACTGCTTGTACGCCGTTCCGATCTTGCGGGTAGGTGCTTGACCGGATATCGCCAAGACGGGAACGCCATCTAAGTAGGCATCTCCAAGTCCGGTTATTAAATTGGTCAGTCCAGGTCCCATTTGCGCGGCACATACTCCGATACGACCGGTTAATTTGGCTTCGGCAGACGCCATCATGGCGGCCACAGACTCATGTTTTACGCTAATCCATTCCAAATCATTCTGGCGTGAGAGAGCATCCATCAAGCCAAAAATGGCGTCCCCGATGACCCCGTAAATCCGCTTGACGCCCCACAATTGCAGTTGCCGGATGATTGCGTCGGCAACGGTTTGAATTTCGGTTCCTTCCGGCAATTGATTTGCTGGGGCAACTTCCGTAAATATACTCATTTTCTGACAGCTCCTTATCTTTTTCTTAGTATGGATGCGAAGCCTGTTTATTATGAACAAGTTTGGATGGATTTTCTGGAGATCGAACACGCTAAAATCATTAAAACCGATACCATAAAATGAGGGAGAGCAAGAATGTTTTCAACATGGCTATCACCTGAGATTACGGTATAATATCTTTGAATCTCGCACAATTTGAAATTGGTGAAAATCCGTTAAAGACTCCGCTGCTGCATTTATTCGATTTTCCCGTTATGATAAAAGGGGCGGCAGCTTATCCGACATATAGGGAGTCAATTGGTTATGAGTTATTATCTGGAATTTCCGGAGTTCGAGGATTCAATCCCGTTCAGAGCGTTCCTAAACGACGGCATGACTATCGTTTATCCACATTGGCATAAAGAAATTGAAATCATCTATTCCCGAAAAGGCAAGGTCAACATCGGCATTGATGAAGATATCGTTCAACTGGAGGAAGGGGAAATCTTCTTTTTCCCAAGCGGAGAAGCGCATTATTTCCTGGCTTCCCCGGATAGTGAACGCTATGTCTTCCAGTTTAACCTGAAGCTGTTTGACGAGAAAATTTTGCGGACTTCCGAAGACTCTTTGTTAAGTCTGTTTGAATCCGGGGAACGGCATAGCCGCAATTGGCCTAAGACGCTGGCTCGGAAGGCCACGGAGCTGTTGGTTCATCTTTATGGGATCGAACAGAGTAAACCCGCCGGCATGAATTATTTGACACTAGGTTATCTGTATCAATTGATTGGGGAATTCTATTTGCATTTGCCGCGGCGCAAAGAAAGAAAAGCGCCGACCAAACGATCTGCCATTCAACATAAAGAAACTTTAGATCTGCTCAATCAAGTATTCGAATATGTGGAAGATCGATACCGGGAAGTCATTGCGCTGGAGGATGTTGCCAAATTCGTGGGCTTCAGCCCTTACTACTTTACCCGTTTCTTCAAAACCAATACCGGACAAACGTTTATGCAGTTCTTGACGGAATATCGTATTAATCAAGCCAAGTTTATTTTAGCGAACGAAAAGATACCGATGGTTGAAGTTGCGGAAAAGGCCGGATTTGCCAGCGTGAAAACATTCCATCATGTTTTTAAGGAGGCGGTTGGACAATCGCCGCTGCAATACCGGAAGAATTTGAATAACCATTAAGAAAAAAATGGGCTTAGACGAGGAATTCTTGTTTAATGCCCTTTTTTAGTTCTCGATGAAGGCGCAATATTCGGGAGTTTTTTGCGGGAAAAGCGGGAAGAAAGAAGTTGCGGATTTGGCTATAATGAACTCGACAAATAGAAACGTTTTCAGGAGGATGGTTATGACATTAAAAGTAGGAATTATCGGATGCGGCGGGATTGCAAATGGCAAGCATATGCCTGCGCTTTCAAATGTAGAAGAAGTAGAAATGGTGGCATTCTGCGACATCATCGTGGAACGCGCAGAAGCAGCAAAAGAAAAATTCGGAACCAAAGATGCGCAGGTTTTTGATGATTACAAAAAAATGTTAGCGGGTGCCGATTTGGATGTTGTCCATGTTTGTACCCCTAACTCCTCGCATGCCGAATTATCCATTGCGGCCATGGAAGCGGGTTGCCATGTGATGTGCGAGAAACCGATGGCGAAAACCTCCGAAGAAGCCAGAAGCATGATTGAAGCTTCCAAGCGCACCGGCAAAAAATTAACGATCGGTTATCAAAACCGCTTCCGCACCGATTCGAGATATTTGCATGAAATTTGCAAAGAGGGCGGATTGGGAGACATTTATTTCGGAAAAGCCCATGCGATTCGCCGTCGTGCGGTGCCAACTTGGGGCGTTTTCCTGGATGAAGAAGCCCAAGGCGGAGGTCCATTGATCGATATCGGCACGCACGCCTTAGACCTGACGCTCTGGATGATGAACAATTACAAGCCTAAATACGTGGTTGGGAAAACCTACCATGCCTTATCCCAAACCCCCAATGCCGCCAACGCATGGGGACCGTGGGATCCGGAAAAATTCACCGTGGAAGACTCCGCTTTCGGTTTTGTTGTCATGGAAAACGGCGCAACGATCTTCCTGGAATCCAGCTGGGCCTTAAATAGCTTGGATGTGAAAGAAGCCAAAACCACCCTGTGCGGCACCAAAGCGGGCGCCGATATGAACAACGGTTTGACCATCAATGGCGAAGACCACAGCTTACTGTACGAGAAGAAAATTGAACTACAAACGGGCGGTGTCGACTTCTACGATGGCGCGGGCGAGAAACCGGAAATTCTTGAAGCGAAATCTTGGGTAAGTGCCATCCTCCATGATACCGAACCTGTAGTGAAACCGGAGGAAGCCTTGGTGGTTACTGAAATTTTAGAAGCGATCTATAAATCTTCGCAGACCGGCGAGCCGGTATATCTATAAGAGGGAAGGCAACCGCCAAAGCGCTATTAGGCAGCACTATTAAGCACGTGAAAAATAAAAGGAGTGATCGAAAGTGAAACTAGGTGTATTTACCCCATTGTTTAACCATCTCAGCTTTGAAGAGATGATTGAGGAAGTGGCCAAAAAAGGATTGCAAACGGTTGAAATCGGTACCGGCGGCTCTCCGGGCAACGCTCATTTGGATATTGATCAATTGCTGGCAAGCAGCGAGGCAAGAAAAGAATACCTGGCTAAATTGGCGGACAAGGGCTTGGAAATTTCCGCGCTCAGTTGCCATAACAACCCGATTTCGCCGATAAAAGAAGTGGCAGCGGAAGCGGATGAATTACTGCGCAAAACCATCAAATTGGCAAGCTTGCTGAACGTTCCGGTTGTGAATGGTTTCTCCGGCGTATCGGGCGGGAACGCCTCGGACACCCAAGTGAACTGGCCTGTATTGCCTTGGCCAACCGAATATGAGGACAGCTATACTTATCAATGGGAACAAAAGTTAATCCCTTACTGGAAGGGAATTAATTCGGAAGCGGAAGCGGCAGGCGTGAAGATCGGGATTGAGCTTCATGGCGGCTTCTTGGCCCATACGCCTTATACCATGTTGAAATTGCGGGAAGCGACCGGCAAAGCCATCGGCTGCAACCTGGATCCAAGCCACTTATGGTGGCAGGGGATCGATCCGGTGGCGGCCGTCAAAATTCTTGGCGAGGCCGGCGCGATCCACCATTTCCACGCCAAAGACACCTATTTGGATCAGGACAACATCAATATGTACGGATTAACGGATATGCAGCCCTACGGCAATGTAAAGACCCGTGCATGGACCTTCCGCTCCGTAGGCTGCGGCCATGACTTGAAGGTATGGTCGGACATCATTTCCGCATTGCGCGTTTACGGCTATGATTATGTCTTAAGTATTGAGCATGAAGATCCGATAATGTCTATTGACGAAGGATTGAGCCGTGCCATTACCAACTTAAAATCGATCATGATTCATGAACAACCCTCGGCGATGTGGTGGGCGTAAAGGAGCAAGAAGGATGTCAATCATAAATTTTGCCGTAATAGGCTATGGCGGTATGGGTTCCTACCATGCCCACAATCTTATCCCTGCGGAAAGTACTCGAGTTCAAGCCGTGGGGACCTATGATATTTCCGGAGAAAGACAGCAAATCTCTCAAGGCAAGGGCCTGCGGATTTATGAAAGCCTGGAAGAAGTGTTGAAGGACGGAAACATCGAAGCCGTACTTATCGCAACGCCCAACGATTCTCATAAAGAAATAGCGATCAAAGCTTTGCGGGCGGGAAAGCATGTGGTTTGCGAAAAGCCGGTGGCGATGAACACCCGTGAACTCGATGAGATTTTGGCGGTTGCCGAAGCGACCGGAAACGTCTTTATGGTTCACCAGAATCGCCGTTGGGACCCGGATTTTCTCATAATTCGGCAGCTGTATCAAAAAAAGACGATAGGGGATATATTCCAAATCGAATCTCGCGTTCAAGGCGCCAACGGCATTCCGGGAGACTGGCGTCATTTGCGGAAACATGGGGGCGGCATGCTGTTGGATTGGGGGGTCCATTTGCTGGATCAACTGCTATGGCTGGTAGACAGTCCGATTAAGAGCGTCCAGGCGGATTTGAGCTATATCTTAGGCGATGAAGTCGATGATGGTTTTATGAGCTGCATTACCTTTGAAAATGGCGTGAAGGCCTTGGTTGAGGTGGGCACCACCAACTATACCAAGCTCCCCCGTTGGTACGTAAAAGGCCTGGAAGGAACCGCAAAAATTGACGATTGGGATTTGTCCGGCGAGATCATTGCCGCTACCGGCCGCAAGGATGTCCCGGCTCCGGCGCCGATCCAAGCGGGTGTGGGACTCACCAAAACGATGGCGCCTCCTTCGGAAGAGGCCACCGAAAGAATCGCCTTCCCGGAGCCCAAAGCGGATTTTGTTCCGTTTTATCAAAACTTTTATGAGGTCGTTCGCGAAGGCGCGGAACCGATCGTGAAAAATCATGAAGTTCGCAAAGTCATGAATGTTATAGAGGATATTTTTAGGGTAAGCCATAAAGGATAAGCTAGGAAATTCATTGGCCAGATGCAAGTCCGCATCCAATTACCATTCAACACGAAAAAGGTTAACCAAGCGGTTAGCCTTTTCGTGTTGAAACAGCTTCGACTTCCTTCTTTAGTCTTTAGGCCTGAGCCTCGGGATGCGGCGTCCTATAAGGCCTGCAGAATGCGCGAATATCATCGGCGAAAAGCTCCGGTTCTTCCATCGCGGTAAAATGTCCGCCGCGGGGCAGCGAAGTCCAGCGAGTTACATTCAGGTGGCGCGTTGCCCATGCTTTGGGCGGCAGCAAGACATCTGCCCGGAACAGGGCAAGGCCTGTCGGAACCCCGATGTAGCCGAGTGGCGGCAAAGAATGCGCATTTTCATAGTACATATGTGCTGTCGATCCTATGGTGTTCGTCACCCAATAAATCATAATATGCGTGATGAGCTCATCCTCGCTGAATTTTTGCTTGAGGTTGCCGTTGCAATCGCTCCATGCCCGGAATTTCTCTAGTATCCAACTTGCCAAACCTACGGGCGAGTCGGATAGTCCATAAGCTAGTGTTTGCGGGCGTGTCGATTGAATAGACATATAGCCTCCCTCCTGAGCAATCCATTCCGCCGCATTTTTCTTGTATCGCAGTTCTTCTTCCGAAAGCTTGGCCTGATCCGATGAATTCATGAGATCTCTTATAATCCCGATATCGGTTAAGTGGATGCCGAATAACAGTTCGGGATGGTTTGCTGCCAGGTATCTTGTTACGCCGGAGCCCATATCCCCGCCAGCGGCGGCAAATTTGGGGTAGCCCAATTCTTCTGTCATCAGCTTAACCCACATTTCGGCGACACGAAAATTGTTGATGCCGGGATGTTTAGGGCGGCTGGAGAACCCGAATCCGGGTAACGAAGGCACAATCACATCAAAAGCGTCTTCGGGGTTGCCGCCGTGGCTGGCCGGATCCGTAAGCAGCGGGATAATTTTTCGGTAACGAAGGTAACTGTCGGGCCATCCGTGGGTAAGAATCAGGGGCAAAGGGTTAGGTCCTTTCCCGCGCTCATGCACGAAGTGCACGTCGATCCCGTCGATATTGCAGCGAAACTGGGAAAAGCGGTTCAGCTCGGATTCTTGGGCGCGCCAATCGTAATGGTCTCTCCAATACGAAACTAGCGATTTTAAGTAACTTAATTCCGTGCCTCGTTCCCAACCCTGGTTTTCAAGTTCATCCGGCCAACGGATGTGCTGCAGTCTGTATTTTAGGTCGTCCAGGATTTCATCGGAGACTTGAATATGAAAACGTTCGATAGCCATCAAGATTTCCCTCCTAAATGTTTTGTGAGCCTTACTTCCTGAGTCAACTTCGCACAAAACTTGCTTCGCCAAGCATGGGCTTAGTTGTTACATCGTTATTATATCCCGCAAAATTGTGTGGTACACTGGCATAAATGAAGCATCTAACTATACTATTTGATAATAGGTGACTGCTATGCCGCAAATGGATCGATACAAAAACCGTACCGTGAACATTGAATTTGCCGCCGTGGAGGATTTTAGCAATCTTCCATATCCTGAACGTCTAACTCTGATTTTCATTACGTCCGGAAGCATGAGCGGGATATTAAACGAACGCCCGATCTCTATCGCCGCTCCCGGCGTTCTTTGCCTGGCTGAAGATGATGATCTGAAAGTCCTTGAGAAGCAGAACATTGCCGCACAATCCTTTAGTTTTCATCCCGAGTTTCTGAACAGCGTAACTCTTTCCGAAACCCAGGGTTACTTTCCGTCTGCTCCGAGAATACAAACAGGTCTTTCCTTTTTTGAAAGTGATCATCCTAATAGAGGTGTGCCTCGTATAACCGAAAAAGCATATCCGCTTTTATTTGAATGGTTTTTTGTACTTGGTACGGAAGTGCAGGCGCAAAGCGATGAACGGTGGGCGTGCAGAATAAAAAAATACTTTATTCAAATTATGGGGTTGCTTGAGGATTTGAATCGCAATAGCGAACAATCGCCTGTTGATTTGGTGTTGGAATATATACACACGAATTATCCCAGAAAAATTACTTTGGAAGATTTGACGAATTGCGCTCATTTGAACCGTGTGACGCTCAATAAGCTGTTTCAGGAAAGATGCGGAACTACAGCGATCGGCTACTTGCTTTCGCATCGTTTGAAAGTAGCGGGTGATCTGTTAACGCATACGGATATGAACCTGAATGATATCGCACGTGCCACCGGATTTGAGTATGATACCTACTTCATCAAGCAATTTACATCCAAAAAAGGGATCTCGCCGACAACGTATCGGACGATGTCCCGTAAGTTCTCGGCCGTTCAATAACGCAATCGAATAAGTAAGATTTATAAGGGATTGTCATATTCCTTTATGCTATAATTACAAAGGGAGGTTGATATTAGTGAACGAGGAATTATTGAAAGCTATAGGTGAACTTTTAGATCAGAAGCTTGCTCCATTGCAGAAAAAAATTGAAGTAGTGGATGCCAAGGTAGAACGAATCGAAGAAAAAGTTGATAAGTTGGCGGCAGAAAGTCCTGAGGATGTTATGTCCATGCTCGAGTTGCTTAACAGAAAACTAGATGAAGTACAACGAGATGTCGAGTTTACATATCATAAAACCTCCCTTAATGAACTTGAGATCAATAGGTTGAAACAACAATAAGCATTTGCGCGATGGTTAACCTTCATTGCAATAAACAATGGCATATTATCGGTCCCTATTAAAAAGTAACGCCAATTAAGCATTTATTGTTTAATTGGCGTTTTTTATTATGAGATCCTTGAAAATCCGGACTTATACATCTCAATAATCTTGACCGTACATTTTATTTACTCTCGTGTTGATTATCTGACGCTAAGGACAGCTTTTTATGAAACATCTCATCCAATAACAGGATTTCTGCTTTTTGGCTGACATGACAGGTTCGGCGATCTATGGCGCTGCGCATTATGAGGTTACGGTTGGGGGAAATAATAGATTCACGTCTTTTTTCTGGTAAAATTGAATCATAATCAGAAGACAGGCAGAAGGAGTGCGCCGATGATTTATTTAAGAAGCTTCAAGCTTTCTTCTTATACGAGCCGAAATCCCAACATATATCCTGATTATGTGTTCAAACATCTCGCTGGAGAGGTTCTTTGGTTTGATCGGATTACTGTGCTGTATGGCAGTAACGGCAGTGGCAAATCCACCTTACTGAATGTGATCGCCAACAAATTAGGAATCACCGGTTCTGAAAGAATGACAAGCGATGGTCATAGTATTTATGCTCAGCGTTTTCTCGAATTGAGCAGCTATCAGCTTGGGCATGATGAGCGAGAGCATGAAATTAAACAACTTCCTAATGGAAGCAGATACATGAAGTCAGAGGATATTTTGTATGAAATAAAGAAGATTCAGCAATCCGCCGTGCTGCGTGAGGGGATATTATATGAGCAGATCAACAAAGGGATGAGTAAGGCTCAAGCGGCACAATATGAACAATCATATGCGTTTAAAAAGAAGCTTGAAAATATTCAATTCTCTCAAGAAAAATACTCCAATGGCGAGACCTCCATGCAGTTTTTTGAACAATATTTGCTTCCCGGCCAATTGTATTTATTGGATGAGCCGGAAACGTCGCTTTCTCCGGCCAACCAAATCAAGCTGGCAGAGCAAATCAATGAGCTTGCACGTTATTTCGACAGTCAGTTTATTATTGCCACACACTCTCCATTTGTTTTGGGTACGCTGCATGCTAAAATCTATAATTTGGATGCAAAGCTTTTGCAAACGGCAGAATGGTTTGAACTGGACAACGTACAATTTTTTTATCGATTTTTTCATAAGCATAAGCGGTTGTTTGAATGAAGGCCAGAACAGATTTTGAGTTCAGTAAGAAGCCTTTTCGAAGAATGCTGATTCTCGAAAAGGCTTCTCCATTAATAATGATGCGGCTTAATCTCAAAGCTTGAACACAGAAACGGAACGCTGCAGTTCTTCGGCCAGTTGGGCCAGCGATTGGGCGGTGGCAGCCGTTTCTTCACTGCTTGCGGCCGCTTCCTGCGTTGTAGCCGAGATATTCTCAACCGCGGAGAGCACGGTGGCGGTTTGCGCAGCCTGCTGCTCGCTGGCGGCAGCGATCTCTGCCACCTTTTGGCCGGCATCATTGACGTAGCTGACGATGTGCCCAAAAGATTCTCCGGTGCGTTCGGACAATTCCGCACTTTCCTGCACGGATTTTACACTGGCGCGTGTATTTTCCTGCATTCCTTTAATGATGCCCGTAATTTGTTTCGTGGCTTCGCCGCTCCGTTCGGCTAATTTCCGTACTTCGTCGGCGACGACCGCAAACCCGCGTCCTTGTTCTCCGGCCCGCGCGGCCTCAATAGCTGCATTTAGCGCCAGCAGATTGGTTTGATCCGCAATATCTTCAATGACCCCGATAATTTCGCCGACTTTTTGCGAGTCATCTTCCAGTCTTGTCATCTGCAGGCTTACCGCTTTCATGCTTTCGCTGGATGACTGAACGACCCCGCTGCCTTCTTCGGCGATGCGCACCGTTTCGCTGGACAATTCCGAGGCCTGTTCGGTATTGCGGGCCACAGCATGAATCGCTGAGGACAGTTCTTTGAACAGCTCGCTGATGGTTTGGGCATCATTCGCCTGGCTTGCATTCCCGCTGGCAATCTCCTCGGTGCTGGCCGAAATTTGCTGCGATGCTGCGGCGAGGCTTTGGGAGTGGCTTAATATGTTGCTGACGGTTTCCCGCAAGCTGGCCACCATGTTATTGACCCCTTGGGCGAGCTGTCCGATCTCGTCCTTGGTAGATATATCCAGTGTGTTTTGCAGATTTCCGACTGCTACTTCTTGGACGAGGTGAGCGACGCGGGCGAGAGGTCTCGATATAATCTGCGAGATCACGTATCCGAGCAAAATAGATATCACCACGGAAGCTGCGATAACAACAATGGATACATTCCGGGAGGAAACGTACAAGGCTTCGCCCGCATCTTTGGTCTCGTCAGCCTCCGCCATATTGATATCGATCAAAGTGTTCAACAAGTCTCTGATTTTATTGCCGACCGTGGTCAAATCGTTGTTGATCAGCGTTTTCATCTCGTCACTGCGTCCATTCAATCCTAGTTGCACAGCTTTATCAACCAAAGGCGCATATTCATTCCATAGTCCGTCAAACGGCTCCAAAGCAGCCGCGGATTTATCGCTCAGGACCGTATTGCGAAAAGCGTTCATATGACTCATCAGTTCTTTTTTCTCGGTTTCCAGGAGTTCTATGTTGCTCTCTTGCGCGGCTCTGTCATCCGCCATATAGACGTTGCGAATCAGCACCCGCATGCGGGTGTAGCTGATCTGCGCCGATTGTACGGATTGTAAGGGAACAAGGCCATATTCGTACATGGACTTCACGGAACCATTCATTTTGTTCAAATTATTGAGACTATAAAAGCCAACAAAAGCGAGAATCAGAGATACTAGCAAAAATGCGGAAATCAGCTTTACGCTCGTTTTCAGATTATAGAAAAATTTCATTTTATGATGCCTCCTAAATTGATGAATTTGCCTGTGCGTGGCCGGATAGCTTAACAACGCTTTCCACGTCAAGAATAAGGGCCACATTTCCGCTGCCTAAAATGGTTGCTCCTGAAATGCCGCCGATTTTGCCGATAAAGCTGCCGAGACTTTTGATGACGATCTCCTGATTGCCCATCAGCTCGTCCACCGCCAGCGCGGCTCGTTTTTCGCCTCTTCCGATAATGACCATGGGCAAATAACGCCGAACCGGGGGACGCGGATACTGAAAATGATCGTGCAACCAGACAACAGGAATAACTTGCTGGCGAATCTTAATTACAGGTTCTCCGCGCAATCTTGTGATTTCTTTGGCTTCGATCCGGGTAATTTCCGCCACACTGCTCATGGGAATAATAAATACCCGCCCGCTGATATTCACGAGCAGCCCGGTAACAATGGCTAAAGTAAGAGGGAGGCGGATACGGAACAGGGTACCTTGTCCTTTAACGGTCTCAACATCGATCATGCCGCTCATTCGTTCGATATTGTTGCGGACGATGTCCATGCCGACCCCGCGCCCGGAGACATCGCTGACCGCGGAAGCCGTGGAAAAACCGGGCTTGAAGATGAGCTGCAAAGCTTCCTCATCGCTTAAGCGCCGGGCTTCAGTTTGCGATAGCAGCCCTTTGCTTACCGCGGACCCGCGAAGCTTGTCCGCATCGATGCCAGCGCCGTCGTCCCGGATTGAAATCACGACATGGTTGTCCTGATGTGCGGCGGACAAGGTGACCGTGCCGCGTTCGCTTTTGCCGCTCAGCCGCCGTTGCTCCGGCGCTTCAATGCCGTGATCAACGGCATTGCGCAGCAAGTGGATCAAAGGATCGCCAATTTCTTCAATTAATGTGCGATCCAGTTCGGTGTCTTTACCCTGCAAAATGAGGTCTACCTGCTTGCCCAAAGATTCGGCCAAATCTCTAATCATGCGCGGAAAACGGTTGTACAACTGCTCAATCGGAAGCATCCGGGCTTTCATCACACCGTCCTGCAGTTCGCCGATGAGCAGGCTCAAGTGATCGGAAAGCTGAAATAGCTCTTCCACAAGGTCATCAGAACCAAATCTTTGTCTAAATAACGTATTCACCTGTTGGATCCGCGTCTGATCAATAACCAGTTCACCCGCCAAATTCATCAGATGATCCAGCCGTTCAATATTGACTCGGATCGTTTGCGATTTGCTTTTTGTCTCCGGATAAACGGCTCGCTGCGCAGGAGGCTGTCCCGCGTCCCCCGGCAGTTCCTCCTTTGTACCTCCGGAAAATGCATTGGGGGGGTCGGGAATAACTGATTCCGAGGCAGCATTCATGCTGAACTGCTGAAGTTGCTGCAGAAGAGGCGAAATATCCGAAGTTTCGGCATCGGTTCGGACAATTTCCGCTTGGAGCCCTTTCATGACATCGAGTCCCGTGAACATTAGGTTGATCAATGGCTTGGTGACCGTTCGTTCACCGTTTCGCACTTGATGGAGCAGATGCTCAAGTTGATGGGTCACTTCCTTCATTTTGTGATAACCCATGGCTGCCGAGGAGCCTTTCAAAGTGTGCGCGGCCCGAAACAGCCGATCAACGGCCGTGTCGGTAGCCCCCTCATGCTCAAGACGCAAGACTTCTTCTTCAATATATTGAAGCTGTTCATCCAGCTCTTCTAAAAATAATGCTCGGTATTCCGATAGATCCGTCACCGGTTCGCCTCCTAGCTGTTTCCGATAAGCACTTCATCCAGCTTTAGAATTCCCACCAGGCTTTCATCAGACGCCAACCCAATACCTGTAAAATAACTGCCGCTTACATCGGCAATCTTGTCGGGTGGAGGTTGAATGTCCCCGAAGGTAGTTACTTTGCTAACCTTGTCCACAATGATTCCGACCGCTTCCTGTTTGTGGTTGACGACCACGATACGCGTATTTTTTGTGTACTCGTCCGGCTCCAGCATAAATAAGCTTCTTAGGCTGATGACAGGTACAATTCGGCCGCGTAAATTGATGACACCCTGAACATATGAATAAGTATTGGGGATATCCGTAATTTCCTGCATTTTAATAATTTCGTGAATCTCGGAGATGGAGATCGCGTAGTTTTCACCATCTACACAAAACTCGATGTACTGCTCTTTGTCCGTTGAATGCATGCGCGATTTCCCTACCTTTCTTGAATAAATCCGAAATAAGACGTGTCCGACTCAAGCAGTTCAAGTGTCAGGCGGGTGATCTCAGGATCAAACTGGATGGCTCTGTTCCGCCATAGCTCCTGCTTGACCTGTGCCAATGGCAAACTTTGACGGTATGGACGTGCGCTCATCATGGCGTCAAAGGCATCGGCTACAGAGCAGATGCGGGCCAATAATGGAATGTCCTGTTCTCTCAATCCATAGGGGTAACCTTGCCCATCCCAACGCTCATGATGATAAAGAATCACTTCGATGACCGGTTCTTCAAATTCGGAGATGTTATGTAAAAGGTCGGCGCCCACCTGCGGATGGAGTTTGATAATTTTCCATTGGCGCGGGGTAAGGGGCGCAGCCTGCTCCAGCACATCCAAAGGCAGCATGATTTTCCCCAGATCGTGAAGAAAGCAGCCACGCAGCAAGTTTTCTTTCTCGCATGCCCTCAGATTCATCTCCGTGGCTATACGTTCTGCCAGCATAGCTACCCGTATGCTATGCCGATAGACTTCAGGACGTTTTGCGCGCATAAAGTTGATCAACTGGATCAGTGATGTTGAATCTTGCTGTACCATAGCCTGATTGTCCATAAATTTTTGCAAGGAGTTCATGGTGTTCTCTCCTTTTCTTGTGACATATTTGAAAAATAGAAGCCATTCAAGTTACGGCGTTGGCCTTGACCCCGGCTTCGGCCTTGGTGAAAAGCCCTCCTTTCCTTTAAAACATAACCTCCGGCAGACCTGTGAATGTCTTTCCTCCTGCGCTGGTCCAAGGGCTAGTGAACAAAAGTCCATGGCAGGTCGTATAATGATAATTATCCGACAAAATTTGGGGAGGATGGATAATGACTACCAATAGCAACAAGAATGCTGCAAATCAGTTGACTTTGCTGCACACGAACTCGAATAACTTTAGCGACGATAAAATCGTGCACATGTTTGTGAGTGCCTGCTGTACGGCAGACAATACGAGGAGGAGCTACTTGAGGGCAATCCATTGTTTTCGGGAGTTCATCGGGTTCAAGAAGCTTGATTCGGTAACATGGAGAGAGATTGAGGCCTTCAAGCTATACCTGCAGCAACGCGAGAAAGTAACCTCCAAACGCGCACTGGCCCCGGCTAGTATCGCCGCTTTCATTGCTCCGCTAAAATCGCTGTACAAGTGGGGGAGCGACAGCAATGTAGGTTTTTTTGAAAAGAATCCTACAACGAATGTGCGTTTGCCGGTAATTCAGGTGACCAGCCACCGTAACTTTTTAACCAAAAAGGAAGTAGGATTGTTGCTTAAGCATTTGCAGCAGCAAAGCCAAAGAAATTATTTGATGGGGCTTTCGCTTGTATTGCTTGGTCTGCGGGTGTCTGAACTGAATTCGGTGTACTGGGGAAATTTCCATACTGATCCTATGGAGACCAGCGTTTGGCTTACGCTTCACTATACAAAAGGAGGGAGGACAAGAGAAATAAAGGTGCCCCAGCATTTATGGGAAATATTTGCGGAATATGCAAGGGGTCTTGCCGGTGGCGCGGAACCACCCGATACGCTCAGGCTGTTTCCTATTTCTACGAGACAAATTGAACGTATCATTCGTAAAGCCGGGGAAAGCTGCGGCATTACAAAAAAGCTTACGCCCCACTGGCTGCGGCATACCAACGCAACCTTGGCTTTGCTGGGAGGAGCTTCGCTTCAGCAAGTGCAGGAAACGCTCGGGCATGCGCATATCAATACGACTCAGCGGTATTTGCATACTGTAGAGCAAATGAAAAAAGCAGCTCCGGATTATGTACAGGACTGCTTAAAGGAATTTATTAACTGACGCACTATGCAAAAGCGTGCTATTTGGCCTATAATTTGATTAAGTACTCCGCAAAATTTTATTTTTTTCTACATTTTTACCCATGTCTTTCGTCGGATAATTATCATTATGCGACCTTTTTCATCATCATTACTATTTTAGGCTGTTTTCTTATTCTTTAAGCAACATATTGCTCAAGTTAATTATTTACAATTTGTACATATTGGCGATACCGTCCGAGAAGTTTGTTGCGATGGTCCTTCGCAGTTTTATCGGTTTACCGGCAGTTTTTTTGTCAAGCGAGTCCTAGGTTATGCCATGGGCTCGCTTGAATTTATAAACTCAACTTTCGCAGAGCAAAATCAGCTTGAGTCCCTGAGCTGAAGGTATTTAAAGAATTAAGAGTGACAAGAAACGCGGAAGGGCGTTGAAAGCTTGAGGCATGGGGGGGGCGCGGTAGATCAACACTCGCGTCCGGAGACTTTGCACGATTATCCCGTTTGCTCAGGTAGCAGAGAGAAAGACAAGCTCGGGAGAAAAATATTTGTGGAGAAGCAGTAGGTTCGAGATAATTTCGACGGGCTTAGGAGAAGAAATCAGGTTTAGGGGAGGGGGGAACAGACCGGACAAGAGATCAAGGAACGGCTGCTAAATGGCTGAAGATCCGTTCCCTTATCAAGCCGAAAATCTCACCTGAACCGCCTCATTTTCCCCTCTCTTTTTCTTCTCACTTTTTTTGGAACCCTTGCTCTAGCCTCCTTCCTCTGTTCCCTGAACGAAAGGAATAATCGTGCAAAGGCAAGCAGCAGGCTGGAACATCAAGTAGAAAATGGTTCCTAATCCTGAACCAACATGCGGCATGCCGATTGAAAACAAAAGGGGAGGAAGGACAACCCCGAATACTCCCAGAACTAATCCATAGGGGATCAACCCCATTAAAACATCCAAGTCCAATAAAACGAAGCATTCCCCAAATGCTTCCCTGCCACGACAACGCCAGGCGTTCCTGAAACAGGAGATTGGCCGCCAAAACGGAACCGACCAGAAGCAGCCCAATGGAAATAAGCTTACGCTTTGTCGGCTTTTTCTTATGGAACACCCACTCCAGGAGGGCACCGATCCAAACAAATTGGAACAAAAAAACGATGGCCAGAGAAGCGTTTAATGTTTGAAAGGCTTGATAATAAAATAAGCCCGTTAACCCGAACGGAACTCCGGATAAGATTAGCTTCAATATTTGTATACGCGTCAGTTTTCTCCTTTTGGTAAATAAAACGACAAGCCAAGCCAGCATAACTCCGAAGAAATACTGTCCACCGGTTACTGCCGACACTGTGAAACCTGCCGCATACGCCAATTTGACAAAAGTGGACAATATCCCATAACAGCAACCGCCTAAAAAGATAATCAATGCATAGTGCCAAAATTTCATGATTTTCCTTCTTTGTTGGACGCAAAAAAGCCACACAAACGACCGTAAGGCCTTTGTGTGGCGAAAATCAGAGATTAGTCTCCAGAAAAGTCCACATCATCCCAAATAGGTTTTAGATATTCCGCTCCCGTAACAATATAAAGCGTCCCAGGCAGGCTCCCTTGTCAAGGAGTTGTGATCGATTAGTATAAAAATCATAAAGGAGGTCAGGTGGATTGGCACATAAGTAGACGCATGAGTCTATGGTGGGACAAGAAACACAAGAAGCGGAAAGCTAGCCGCGTCAATGTCTTTGCCCTTCTACCTCTCGCTGGTCTGAAAACCGTATCGACTTGGGGTTAGCCGTATTGTCCAGGTTAAGCCGATTTTGGCTCTGCGAAAGTTCAGTTAATAGGTACCCGTAAATTGGACATGTCCCGGGACGATGTAAGCTTGACCGGTGCCGTTTTCTGGCAGGGCGGGGATCGTGTCGGTCAAAGTTTGCCCTTTGATATCGGTGATGCGTATGGTCAGGTCTTTCGTACCCAGGCCGGTTCCCAGAAAATGATTGTAAGGTTGCTTTTCGAGATTGACCCAGGTCCCGTTTTGCAGCACTTCCATTTTTAATACCGGGTATTTGTGGTTTCTGACCTGAATGGCCGCCCACCACTGGCTGCTGCCTTCTTTAATCCGGTACTGGACGTTTCCGGTAATCGGCGCTTCAACCACTTTCCACTTGATATTAATTTTCCCGTCGATCCTATTTCCGATTTTGGCAAATGCGTTAGGAGATAAGTCCAAAGCACCGCTGGCTCCTTCAGGGTACAAGTCGGTGACGTAAACCGTAGTCTTACCGAGCGGTCCCTCTACTTCAAGGTAAGCCCCGGCGAGTGCGGCGTTGATGCCTCCATAGTTATACTGTGCCGGATTTAAAGCCGTGATTTCCATATCCGCCGGAATCGGGTCAAGCAAAGCGGCGCCGCCTGAATAACCGGAGCCCGTGTAGGTCGCGTAACCGCTGTACGTATCTTCCCAGGCCGCGGAAGCAGGCAGGGCAAACCCGATTAAACTTAACATTAAGGCGAGAGCCGGCACACTTGTTTTCCAGCGGAATTTTACTTTTGTCATCATCATTCCCTCCTTAGGCAACCATAAAAAATAGGTTATATTAAATGATTTCATGATCTGCCATATTTTTCAATAGGGATATTTAATCTAAAATATTAGTCCTAGTTTCTTCTCAGCGGCGGAATCACCGGAACATGAGCGGCTTTGGGGATATCCGTAGGATCGACTTTAAAAGACGGGTTATATTTTTGCGGGTCCGTGATCGACTCCGGTTCTGTAGACCGCCAGATAAACAGGCATACCGGGCAATGATAGAGTTCCCAGGCTCCTTTTACCGGCGAACTCGCGAGCACGAACGCTTTCTCTGAATTGCAGCGCGGACAGGTTTTCATAGATATACACTCCTTTGTTGAATGGAAATGAGTCGCACGGTTATTTCTGTCTGAGCAGTTCAGCCAGTTTTTTCTCCCATACGTCAGTATCGATCGGAGCATCAAGCGGCTGCGAATAATGGCCTCGCGTTTCCGGCGCTTTCGGCGTGGTCGCATCGATAATCAGTTTATCGGTGATGCCGGCGGGGTCGGAACCCGGATCAAGCGGCAGAACGGACAAGTTCGGTAGGACAACGGCGTCGTATTTCGGGTTCATTTTCGTGGAGATGGCCCACATGACCTGCGGCAGATTAAACGGATCGACATCCTCATCGACGACGATGATGACTTTGCAGTAACCCAGTCCGTGCGGTGTTGTCAGCGCGCGCATGCCCACGGCTTTGGCAAATCCGCCGTAACGGGTTTTGGTGGAGATCACGGCCAGCAGCCCGTGTGTATACATCGCATTTACCGCCACGATTTCCTCGGGATAGGCGTCTTTCAGTTGCTGGTATAAAGGAACGCAGGTGTTGATCGCCATCATATAATCAATTTCCGTCCAAGGCATGCCGAGATACAGGTGTTCAAAAATCGGGTTGGTACGGTGGTAAACTTTTGAAATTTTAATGACCGGCATCGCGCGGCCTCCGGAATAATGCCCGGTGAACTCGCCGAACGGACCTTCAAACTCCCGGTAGCGGGAGACGATTTCCCCTTCCAGCACAATCTCGGCTCCCCAAGGCACATCCAGGTTTCCATGCTCCAGACGGACAATCGGATAAGGCGCCTCCTGGATCGCTCCGGCCATTTCGTATTCGGACTGGTCGTACAGAATCGGCGAGCCTGCCACGGTGGTAATCACCGGTTCGCATCCCAGCGCGATCGCCACTTTGAGATTTTGCCCTGTTTCTTCCGCCTGACGGAGGTGAACGGCAATGTCGTGCTGAGCTACCGGCTGAATGCCCAAGGCATCCTTGTTTTTTACCTGAAGGCGGTAAACGCCGGCATTTTGCTTGCCGAAATGTTCAGGATCGTATTGGTCCCGCGAGACTACGACAGCTTTATCGATGTAAAATCCGCCGTCTCCCCGGTTCAGCCGGAACAAAGGAAATAGCTCAAACAGATTGATATCTTCGGTGATTTGGTTTTCCTGGAACGGCGCTTTAGTCTCGCGTCTTACGGCAACCGGAAACTTGGCGAATCTGCGGGCGAATTCAAAAAACTGTTCTTTGACCGGCGTGTTTTTCGGCAGTCCGAGCATCAGCGCATGATTTTCCCAGGAGCCGATCATGTTCATCGCAATGCGTGCGTTGTGATAACCGTAAATGTTTTTGAACAAAAGCGCCGGCGAGCTTCCCCCTAAATTAGCCGCAGCGCGTCCGGCCGCTCCAATGTCGGGTTCGGGTTTAACTTCTTCTTCAATGTTCAGCAACTGCCCTTCCTGTTCAAGTGCACTTAGAAATTCCCTGAGATCTTGATACGCCATAAAGCGGTTTCCCTCCTTAAGATGGATTGGTTGTTTATTAAATTTCTTACATACAAAGTGTAGAGCGGGAGTTAGTATAGTTAAAATATCTGTTGGCTATGTTGTCCATACTTTTTGGCTATATATGGATTGGAGGCGGCCTTATATGGATATCAGACAGCTGAAATACTTTGTGGCGATCGCGGAGGAAGGCAAAATTACGGCAGCGGCAAGAAGGCTGCATATGGCGCAGCCGCCGCTCAGCAAGCAGCTTAAGGGGATGGAGGACGAGCTCGGCGTATTGTTGGTTGAACGGCATAAACGGAAGGTGAGCCTGACTCCTGAAGGGGAAGTGTTCTATAAAAACGCCAAGCAATTGCTCGCCAGTTTCTCCGAGCTGGTCACGGAAATGCAGGAAATGAGCAAGGAGGCGCACGGATTCATTTCTGTCGGTTCAAGTCTGTACTGTGCGTCATTAATGCTGTCCAAGATGAGGCGCATGCGCGCAAAATACCCCGATATGCAGTATAAAGTCTGGGAAGGGGACGCGGTCCGCCTGGGAGAATTGATAGAGAACAGGGAGATAGAAATCGCGATTAGCAGCAGTCCGGTTCCAGTAAAGGGCCTGAGCTCGTTTCGCTTGCCGCCGGACCCCTTTGTGCTGGTGATTCCCAAGCATTGGAGCTTGGCAGACCGTGAGCGGGAAGCGGCTGGGTTTCAACGAATTGCCGATCTGCCGTTGATTGTGCTGCGCTCTGCCAGCAGTGATGGGATGTACGGGCGGATTATGAAGTGTTTTGCCGATCTGGGGGAGGTTCCGCGCATTTTATGTGAATGCCATGATTCGGCGATGCTGCTCAGTATGGTTACCGGCGGTTTCGGGGCGGCATTGCTTCCTAAATCCGTTTTGGACTTAAGCCCGCCGGGCAACTACAAAGTTTTGCAGATCACCGACAGTCCGCTTTGCTCCGAGCCATTCGTCTTTTACCGCAGCAGCGGGTACTTGTCCAAAGCGGCCAAAGAATATCTGGAGTTGTTTAAATGATTTTGCATTAACAACAAGTTGAATTGCGAAGATAGATAAGCTGCCAAACCTATCGGGAGCAGTATCAAAATGTATCCTACCTTACAAAAATGATCGGATCATACAAAAAAGTGCGTACTATTCAAGCACAGGGCAACCTGATAACCTACATATAGAACGGTCGATCCAAAATTCACCCGAGTGCGACGGTCGTTTAAAAACATATAGGTGAGGTGCGAAAGTATGCAGGAATATCAACTTACTTTGAATGATAAGCGAATCGTATGGGGGAAGGTTATCGATATTGAGCCGCTCATTGGCAAATTTCCCGGCGACTCCATCAGACAGGGCGTAAACGCGGCTTTGGATTGGAATTTGCCCGCGGGAATATATCGGGCGAAAGAGATCGTTATGGAGCTCGATAAAATGCTCGAGGCGATGCTGGTACAGCTTGGCGAACCGGTGAACAGCGATCCCGCGGTGCTGCTAGACAGCCTTCAGGCCAATTTGGCGATTTCCGGACGCGTGTCATCTTTGCCGCTGGGGCCATTGGCGCTTGAGGATAAAGCCGGCGCCGAGATTACGGCTCAAGCGGTGCGCATCGGCGAGCAATTGGTAAGCTGGGCCCGGGAGATAAATGCCGGGAAAAAGACGCTCGCCAAGTATGGGCCGGAAACGCTCGGAAAGCTGGAATTTAGAAGCCATTGTTACGGTCATGCCTTGATCCCGGAGGCGATTGCTCAGGTTTGGGGCCCCTTCGGCGGCCCAAGGGTCATGCAGATTTATAATGAATACCTGCACCAATTCGTTTTGCTGCGGGATGCCTTGCTTCCGTTCGCCAATTGGGAGGAGGTTCCGTTCGAGGTCAAGGAGTACGCGGAGTTCAAAGGGCTGCGTTTTCTGGAGCCGGCCCGGGAGATTTTTTTAACGCAATTACTGGGGAAAAAGTTGACGCACAAATCGATGGTCCAGTATGCGCAAAGTGTGGTCAGTTCAGGGTTAACCAAAGCCGGTTACGGCTTCCAATATCGTCTGGGAACCGTCTTGCCGGCGGGTTTGGGAGAGCAGGCCGGGACGGCGGCGCGCTATCTGCTGAAATGGCATCCGGTACAAACCATAGCGGCAGATGGGGCGGATGAAACACAAGAGTTGGCCGCGGTCTCCTTCGACTATGAATATGAAGATTATTATGCCGCGCCGCGCAACGAGGCGGGAAAGGGGACACCGGTAAACAAGGAGGAAGGGCTTGCTTATTCCGGGGAGCATTACGATGAACCAGCCATCGCCCGGTTGTTGCCAAATAGGAGAGACGATCGAACAACTCTGCGGTTCAGCTTGAAAATGGAAGGCCGCGAGTTTGCGGTAGATCTCGGCCAGCTTTTTCGGGGACAGCGGTTTTTATATCGTCCGCATGGGAGCGACAATCCCGATACCGCAGCCGCGAAGCGAAACTCCCTCAGCCGGCACCTTGCGGCAGACATTCTCTCGCATTCCGGTCTGGTGACGAACACCGACGGCATTCATTTTATTCCAACCGGCGGAAATGAACTGGTGTTATGGGCTTTGTTAGGGAAGCTGTATCCCGAAAATGTGGTTTTATTGGACAGAGGGGATCGGGAGGAACTGGAAGCGGCATATGTTTCCGGCAAGGGGTTTGGAACGCAATTTTTAGTGCTGTAAGTCTTGCTCGCAGCGCTTCTAAAGCGGAGCAAGGGCTGGGCGGCCAATACACGAAGGAAGCTTGTGATCACGGAATACGCGGTTAAGGGGTGCCCTTTAACCGCGTATTTTCCTTAAGCGTGCTTATGATTGGTGTACGATACTTCATCGGGAAAGCTCTCGATATAGGTGGTGCCAAAATCGCATAACATCAAAAGCATGGGAGCCAATTGTTTGCCAAGCTCGGACAAATCATATTCCACTTTTGGCGGTGAAACCGGATAAACCTTGCGGATAATGAGCCCATCGCTTTCCAGCATCTTGAGCTGCATCGTAAGCATGCGCTGGGTCGCTTCAGGGAGCAGCCGCCGTAGTTCATTATACCGTACCGGGCCTTTGGCTAAGTGGTTCAAAATGGCGATTTTCCATTTCCCGCTGATTAAACTGAGTACAATTTCCGAGGTACAGCGATAGGTTTCGTTTCTAAAGTTGATCATCTATCAACACATCCTTGTCAGAAGTATTGAAGCATTTAGTTTCTTCGTTAAGCTGAATTAAATTACGGATTGATCATTCCATATATTAAGTTTGGGCAGGCTCCCTTGTCAAGGAGTTGTGGATCGATTAGTATAAAAATAATAAGGGGGGTCATCTTATGCCACGAACGGGACGTCCACGCGCATTTAATCGTGACGAGGCAGTGGCTGCCGCCATGCTTATGTTCTGGGAATATGGCTATGAATCCACTTCACTGGCTCAGTTGCGGGCGGGGATGGGAAATATATCGGCGGCGAGTTTTTACGCGGCGTTCGAGTCCAAGGAAGCGCTATTCCGCGAAGCGGTGGATCGATATATATCGACTTATGGACATGTTTCGGAAATTTTCAGGGATACGAGCATATCAGCGAAAGAGGCCATGGAGCTGGGATTGCGGCAATCGGCGCGAATGCAGACGGAGAATTCCCATCCTCGGGGTTGTCTGCTGGTTTTGTCCGCCGTAAACTGTTCCCCCGAGCAAAAACACATCAGAGAGATGCTGGCCAAGGAAAGGGAGCGGGTCCGCGGTTGGCTGAACGATTGTATAGAACGGGCCGTGGCCAACGGGGAGTTGCCCAAATTCACGGATACCTCCATGGTGGTTATTTTATTTGAAACATTTTTACGAGGAATTTCCACGCAAGCCCGGGACGGCGTTCCTCACGAGGTTATTGACGCAGCCATTACAGAGCTGATGAGCGTCTGGGATGCGCTAGCGGCCAAGCCGGGCAAACAAGGGAGCGTTTGAGCGGGACAAATGATATGTCTGAAAATAAAATTAAGCCGGATATGCCTAGCGATATTTTACACGTGTTGGGCTATATGGGCTATGAGAAATACACAGACTATATGGTAGACTGCATCGGGATAGACAACTGGTATCTATCCAAGGATGCATGTCTTGGGCTGATGCACCTTCCTACGCGACAGCTTCATGAGGAACGGATAAGAAATGAACTGGAGAAAGTATACTCGCAGCCGTTATTCCCTGAATTTTTGCCGGCGCTTTGCTTTAAGTTCAGCGGTTCTGACATCGTTCCGAGGCTGCTTGCTTGGGGAGATCGGGCTTCAACGGATTGTAATGCCGGACTCCTCATAGGCATTGCCGCGTATGGGGAAAGTCAGCGGGAGTGCATTAAACAGATCTTGTGGAACCCGGGGTGGGAGCTTTACGGTATCGGGACCGGGAGTCATTGGTGGGCTTACGTATCCATGCAGATGGTGAAGCTGTGCTTCCATGAACTTATCTCGGATATTAAGAGATCCGCCCCGCTGGAACATGAGAAAAATGAATGGGGAGAGGATCAGCAACTTATAGAGCATAAACTGCTCGTACTGCATGATTTGCTCGAGCTTAAGCTGGGCAGTCCACTAAGCCCGCTTCGGTTTGTTCATGGAGCTCAAGAGGAATTACCGCAGCTATACACCCAGTTGTTTGAATGGAGCACCGAGCACCAGGATGATTCGCTAACCGGCCGAATCAGCCATTACCTCGGATATAATCATCCGCTTTCGGACAAGTATTTGCAGCTAAGCAAGAGGATGGAGGAGAGGATATTCCACGAATTGGAATGTGGTATTCTTAACCCCGAGTGGGAAAACGATCAGGGTACTTCGAGTCGATTGTTATAGGGTGCAAAAATTGAAAAACACTTTGTTGGGTTCTATATATTTGGCAATAGCCGCCAGCATTTGGGGCGGGGTGTTATACTTGGGGATTATTTCAACCGCGTGTGCGTTTGTGCTCTGGAATCGCGGCTTACAAATGCTGAAGGCTTCAAGCGGAGGGTTGTTTTTTCTTTTTTCAACCGCTAGTCGGAACATGCTCGGATGGCTTTTGTTGGGAGAAAGCATAGGCGGAGCCTTTTGGGCCGGTTCAGTTTTGATTTTAGTTGGTGTTTTGTTGGTTATCCGGGAAAAAAAGTAGAATAACAAAAAAGAAACCTGCGGATCGCAAGTGAAGTCCGAAGGTTTCTTTTTTTCATATTTCCGGTCACAGGCTGCGGATCCAATCGGCATGCCAGCCGATAAAACGGCATACGGCCGCGGATTTTCGCGTCTGGTCCTGAAGGACCGAAGCCGGATCGAGTCCGGCCTGATAGCGGTGCAGGAAGTGCAGGAAGACGTCCAGCTTGCGGAGCTGGAGCAGTTCGGGCAGCCGTTCCAACTCCTCCGCCGCAAGCGTGCGCACGCTGCGGTAGCCGGCCAGCATTTCCTTCGCGACGGTTCTCGAGAGGCCGCCGGGAGCGGAGAGTTGCTCAGCCAGGCAGACGGCGAGTTCCATCGCCCGGAGATCGCGGGTGGCGAACTCGAAGTCAAGTACGGCGCGGATTTCCCCACCTTCCACGAGGACGTTGGAGTGCGAGAAGTCGCCATGAATCCATTGCCGCTCCAAGCGGCGGATCGAGTCGGCCTGGCCGGACAACGAATCCAGGATGTCCAGCAGGAAGCCGGCATCTCCGGCCAGCGCGGAGAGAGCAGGATCCGTGTTATAGAGGCGGCGGGCGCTTAGTGCCGCTTTTACCGTGTCCGGGCCGAGCAGCTCATCGTAAGGCGGATAAGCGGGGTCGGCTGCAGGCTGCAGCTCCTCCATGGCCAACGTGAGCTCGCCGACGGCACGCCCGTAGGCGTAAGACAAGTCGTGGCGGCCGGCCGCCGGTTTCGCGCCGGGCAAGTACGCGAACACGGCCGCCAGCTTTCCGTCCGGCGCGGTCGTCCAGGTCCCGCCTTGTTTGGTATGAAGCGGGCAAGGGATTTGAAACGGCAGCGCTTGCCGCGCTAGCAGGAGCAGCAGCTCGTGTTCGGCCGCCAGCTTTAGGCCTGAACGATGGTTCTCATAAACGCGCAGAACCTGAACCTGTCCGTCCTCAAGGACGGCGTAGCGGGTGGTGTTGTTCATGCCGCTGTCGCGCTCTTCGATCCGTAGGATGGAGGGCAGCGGATAAGCGGCCAGGATGGCTCGGTAGTATGATTGGTTTGTTGTGTCCATTTGTTTACAGGCTCCTTAGGTTGGTTCAGCAATCATTATATCATCGACTCTATTATTCCGAAAAAGCCTAGCCCCAAAGAACGGAATAAATCATCTTGTATCGTTGAAATATGTGAAATAATGCGGAAAAAACATGTAAGCGTGACACCGGAAATTAATCTGATCTAAGAGTCCGCGCATGGTAGGCGAGAAAAAAATCAACTTTCACAGAGCCCAAATTGGCTTAATTGGCTAGCCGGATGGCGGACACAAATGTTCTTTAATTGGCCCTACTCTGACCATTAATTGCAAATCATACAACTACCTTTATATCCATTTACCCAATCATTAATTGCATTTCATACAGTTATTTCCTCGTTTCTTTGCCTCATCTTAAAAGATAGCGGGGTAATTGCAGGTTTTACACTTAAACAAGCGCTGTGGCAGCATTCCCGGATTAGTAATTGTACATTTTACAACAATTTCATTCAACAATGGACCAAGAAAGCTGCAGTAGGCAGCAGGTACGCTCGAGTGGGGCGGCTCCATTACAACTGCTGCTATGATTCATAGTGACACTCTCCCATTTTGTAGTAGAATATGACTATAGTTCATATAGACTATTTCTAAAAAAGTTTGTTAGGAATATGAACTTGTAAATGGGAGACATAATGACGGAGGAAGGAGAATTTATTTGGAAGCTAGGTATTGTTCTTCATGCGGACAGCGTACAAGTACGACAGCCCGCTTTTGTGAAAACTGTGGGAAACCTTTGGAGCAACAAGCTTATCGGCAGAAGGCAAATCAACAACAAATAAATCAACAACAAATAAATCAACAACACATAAATCAACAACAAACGCATCAAGGGCTAATGTATCAACTTCAAGCCCCCACTTGGAAAAATTACCAATCAAACCCTAATGATGTGCCTGAACTTGAATGGTTAAGGTTGTATACCCACGGCGATAAATATATTGAAAAATGGCGTAAAGATTCTAAATGGAATTGGCCGGCTTTTCTTTTTTCGCCTGTATGGTTCGGTTATCGAAAAATGTATGCCGAATGCGCGATATACATAGGAATCACCGTCGTGTTGGGATTGTTTGAACTGTTATTGGGCTTCTCGCTTAGGTATGCGTTTACAACAATCTTTATCTTAAACGGAATATTCGGAAATAAATTGTATTACCGCAAAGCCAAAAAAGAGATTGATCACATCCTTTTATTGCATGCAAATCCGGAAATTCGCCGTAATCTAATTCAACAAAAGGGTGGAACCTCTGGTTGGGGCATAGCCTTTGGAATAATTATGCTTCTAATCGGAGCCATTATCCTGGGGTATTTGGAAGAGTTAACCTACTAAACGACGTTATTGCATCACTTGGCGCAAATGCGAGAAAGGACAGTTCTCCATAAAGAGGGCTGTCCTTTTTTGCTTTCTGAGGAGGGGGAAAATGAGGCTGGCGAGAGTTGATTTAGAATGCAGCCGCTAACCGCTAAATCTTATATTGTTTGGGCTGCTCCTGAAAGTAATCGACGACATAATCCCGGAACGTGCGCGCGGCAACGGAAAGGTAGCGGTCCTTCAGCCAGGCGATTTGATACGTGCGCCGGCAGTCGGGGGTTTCGATACGGATCAGCCGAAAGCCCATTTCCTGACCTTCAAAAAGGGTTTCCGGCAAGAAGGCGACGCCAATCCCGGTGCGCAAAAAATGAATGACTCCGGATAATTCATCGACCTCGCAAACCACATTCGGAGCGAAGCCGGCCTGCTCGCAAAAAGCGTCGGTCATCTGCCGAAAAGGATTTTGCGCATGAATGCAAATAAACGGATCGTCCGCCAGCTCGCTTAAGTCGATGCTTGACCGATTGGCCAAACGATGCGCCAAAGGCACGGCGATGTTGATGTTTTCGGTGAGGAACGAAATCCCTTCAATGCCTTCTTCCTGCAGCGGAGGGAAGGTGATGCAAAAATCGATGTCCCCGCTTCGCAATTGCTTGATTTTATCCAGGGTCGAGGCCTGGGTGATCTGTAGTCTGGCTTTGGGATGCCGGAAGATAAACGAGCCGATGACGTCGGTAAAACATTTGTGCGTCGTGGTCGACAGAAAGACGCGGCCGCATTCCAAACCGGCCAAATCCGCAACCTCCGCGCGTCCCTCTTCGATCAGAGCAAGGGCAGGTTCAATCTTTTTCAAAAAGGCCTCCCCATATCCGTTTAGCTTAATATGCCTTCCATTACGGTCGAACAAAGGAACCCCCAAATCGGCCTCCAGCCGCGCGATCGTTTGGCTCAGTGCGGGCTGGGCTATGCGGATTTCCTCTGCGGCTTTCGTCATATGCTCAAGACGGGCGACGGTCCGGAAATACTGCAGCTGCAAAAGTTCCATAATCTACACCTCATATTCATACATTCAACTATATAAAAAGATAAGGAAATATATATTATTCAATATATAATAAAACTTTTACAATAGCCATAGATACGGACACTGACAATACGTCCGGGTCCCGGACGGGAGGTGAACGATGGAATGGCGGGCGAAATGCTCAGTCAGTTAATCAAATGGAACCGGGTCTTGAGAACGGTTCGGCAAGAGGGGGGGAGAGGGCATGAAAGCTGCGGCGATTGCTTCGTTTGGGCCGCCGGAAGTGCTGAAGGTTAGGGAACTGGAGAACCCTAAAGCCGGTAAAGGTCAAGTTCGGGTAAGGGTAAGAGCCGCCGGCGTTCAGCCGTTCGATTGTTCGGTTCGCGGCAGCGGATGGGCGCCGCCGGGACTTCAGATCAGCTTCCCGCAAATTTTAGGCAACGAGTTTGCCGGCATCGTCGATCAGGTTGGGGAGGGCGTTGCGGATTTTTTCGCCGGAGATGAAGTTTTGGGTTGGGCGCTGCTGGCCTGTTATGCCGAGTTCGTGGTCGTTTCTGCCGATCAGATCGTGCGTAAACCAAACGAAATGCCCTGGGAAGAAGCGGGCGGCTTGCCGGCGTCGGGTCAAACCGCTCACACGGCGCTTAAGGAGCTGGGCGTCGGCCCGGGCGACACGGTATTGATTCACGCCGCGGCCGGCGGGGTAGGCACCTTCGCGGTGCAGTTGGCCAAAGCTTGGGGAGCCAACGTCATCGGCACCGCCAGCTTGCGCAACCACGATTATCTCCGTTCGCTTGGCGCGATCCCCGTCGCTTATGGGAACGAACTCGTGCAAAACGTCCGCGCTCTTGCCCCCAATGGGGTGGATGCCGCCTTGGACGCGGCCGGCGAAGATGCGCTGCGCAGCTCTTTGGCGATTGGGATCGACAAGCACCGCATCGGCACGATCGTTTCATTCGAGTCGGGGGAACGGCTTGGCGTGCGTGTTATCCGCAGTCAGCGATCCAAGGAACGCCTGGCCGAGCTTGTCGACCTATATGTTCAGGGGAAGCTTCGCATCCCCATCCGTAAAGCGTTTCCGCTCGAAGAAGCCGCGAACGCCCACCGGGAAATCGAGTCCGGACACGGTTATGGTAAAGTCGTTCTTACGATGAAGTAGTATGAGGGAGCGCATTCGTTTAGAGTTAACCCTTGCATAAGACAATTGTAGCCCTAATACTTTCCAGACTTCCCTCTGAAATTCAAGTTTTCGTACCGATACGATCTCCCGCGGAACTCTAACGGTTGCAGCAGTTGCTATTTTACGAAAAAAGCCCTTTTCTAAATTCTAACGGTTGTGTTCGCCGTTATTTACCTGAATCTAAGCAAAATTGGCCGGGTTTAAGTGAAATAAGCGCCATGGCAACCGTTAGAATTTGAAATCAACGTTTTTGGAACAAATAGCGGTTGTGGCAACCGTTAGAATGACGGCCTCGCTTGAAGAAGCTGCGAAAATATGTAGCTTCGGGAATTGCATTTTGGATTTGAGAAGGTTTTTAAGGCGGACTGGTTTATCAGCTTTAAAAGCCCGGCACGAACTTGCCGTTCGTGTTGGCGATTCTCGACGCCAGCCACCCTACAATTCCCGAAGCGTATCGGACAAAGGTGAAAGGGCTGATCCTTAACTTGTTGATGCGGAATATGAACGTTTTATTCGCGAAGCCAAGCTTCCCCCCGGAGCTCGATATCCGGAGTGAGGATTTTGGGAACGGCATTTCATGACTTCCAATCCTAATGGGATATTGATTGATATCATAACCGTCATTCCTCCGAGCAATGATTTCATCAGTCAATATGCTGAAGAGCTATAAGAATAAGGGGGATGAGAATGCTTTATAAATGGAGAACTGCATTATGAGTCGATCGTTTATGAAGCGAATTTGACGCGGGGAGCGGTTTGTCATCATTTTCGCAGCAAGAAGGAAATGGTTCGAGTCGTACTTGAAGATGTCCAGCGAGAGGTTGCCGAAAAAGTAGAGCAGGAAGCGTCGGCAAGCGAAGATGTATGGCAGCAGCTTTACCTTGGTTGCCGCGCATTCATTTTGGCCGCTGTTGAGGAGCGGAATAGGCGGATTATGTTGATGCGAATTTATCTTGATTGCGTAAGGAACCGCAACTTTAAAACCCTCGTTCTCCATTTCTAGGAACGAGGGTTTATCATTCCTTGTTAAGACTGGGTCCTTGCCGCCTTCATCGCCGCTGTTTCTTCCTCATTCGGTCCGTATACGCCCGGTGCCGCCAGTCCCGCCTGACGCATCAATATCGTGATTTGAGCGCGGTGGTGAATTTGATGGCGAACGAGCGTTTTCAATACACCGGCCACGGTGGTGTCCATGAAGCCAAACAGCTTAATCGGCTCTTGCAGCTTGTCGTCCTTATCCGCCCAGTTTGCGCTTATTTCCGCAATTGCCGATTCGCTTGCACGGCGGTAGGCCTCTGCGATGGCCGACGCGGAACCGCTTACCGGTGTGGGAATCTCCTGCTGCAGCCCGATCTGGTTAAAAAATACGCTGACGCTCTGAGTGACATGCCAGGCGATATCGCCGAGCGTACGCGGCTGTGCGTCAGACACCGCCTGATTCAACGAAGCATCTGTCAGTTTGTCCAATACTTGCAGCGTAAGTGATGCTTCCTGCTCCCAATCGTTAAGAAACCCTTTGATAGTTGTATACATTTGCCGCACTCTCCCATTCATGAAAGTTTAATAGGCATCCTCAATCCCTAACAGCTTTCCAAAAAGCAGCCTACTTTTCTATTGTACTAAAGTTAGGAAATTGTTCAAATGTGAAGGGGAAGGTTTAAGCTTGACATAAATAGCAATTTGAAAAAAATGAATTTGGATTTTATATTGACTGAACGTTCACCCTATAATAAAATCACTTTGTAAGGTAGTCTCATTTGGAGATGGAGGGATTGCAAGTGGATTTATATTACGAGATCAGCGGGAGTGGAAAGCCGGTTGTGCTCCTTCACAGTGGCGGTGCGGATTTGCGGGATTGGACTTATGTCGCGCCTCTTTTGGCAAAGCATTATAAGGTAGTTGCTTTTGACGGTCGCGGCGCCGGGAAGTCTCCATCGCCAGCAGAACCGGCTAACTATGTTGCAGACTTGCTGGCTCTGCTCGATCATCTGGAGATCAGGCAAGCAGCGTTGGTCGGTCATTCGATGGGCGGTCAGATCGCCGCAGATTTTGCGCTGGAACATCCCGACCGGGTATCGGAACTCGTTCTTGTCGGTCCCTCACTGTCGGGTTTTCAATTATCTCAGGAATTTCAGGAATGGATGATGCGGATCAATGCGGCCTTTCCGGACCTTGATAAGGTCATTGAGCTTTCATTCGATGCTCCGTCATATCGCATCATTAAATCCAGCCCGCATTGGGAATTGATGCTTGACATGTTCCGGCATCATTTGCAGAAGATGACGGAATGGGGCAGCTTTGAATCGGTATGGCCAGAGCCGCCGGCTATTGAAAGGTTGGGGGACATGAGGGGAAGGACAATGCTTGTGATCGGCGACGAAGAACTGCCGGATAACCTTCGTGTGGCTGAATATTACGGGGAAATCCCCGATTTTCACAGGATTACGATCCCCGGTGCGGATCATATGGTTACATTAACCCATCCTGATGAACTGTGCCGCCAAATCATCCGTTTTTTGGGAGGGGAGAGTCATGCCGCGCACACCGGAGGAAAATGAGCGCATTCGTCAGTTTTCCAAAGAGAAAATTCTTATAACCGCTATGGAGTTGTTCATGAAGCGGGGATATCATGCTACGTCCATTGACGATGTAGCCAAACATGCGGGCGTATCCAAAGGTCTGCTTTATAATTATTACAAAGGGAAAGAAGAACTGCTTGCGACCATGGTGGAGGCCAGAATCCATGAATTGGTTGAGGTCATGGATGCTGCGGCTTCTAAGGAGACACCTTCCGAGCAGCTTAAACATATTGCAGAAGGAGCGCTCGATAATGTCAAGGAAAAACCGGAGGTATTCCGGTTTTATCTTCATTTGCAGACACAACCTGAATCCGACGCAGTATTGGTAAAATACAGTAAACGATTGATCGAGGAAAGCGCTAGACAGTTCAACTTGCAATGTGAGATGTTCCAAAACTTGGGGGTCAAAGAGCCGAGAAAACGGTCATTGTATTTTTCCTCTGTGCTTCAAGGCATTATGTTGATGATCTCCACCTATCCGGAGCAGTTTCCTATTGAAGAGATCAAGGCACAGATTATTCGGGAATTTTGCGTGTGATGCAGCGATTGCCGTGTAAAGGTCGTAGGAACGGAACAAGCCCTTAAGGGAAGAAGCTCCCCGGGGGGCTTGTTCTTTTTTTTATAAAGTGTCCCTTTTGCTGCCGCTTAAGTGTTATACAGTAGGAGAGGAGGAATGCAGCTTAATGGGGTTTGTGGAAAAATGCGCCATGGAAGTCAAAGCGGGCGAAATCAATAAGTATGTACATATCGTTGAAGCATTCCAGACTCCAATGTACCGGTATTGCAGCCGTATGCTGGGAAACCGGCAAGAGGCGGAGGATGCGGTGCAGGACATTTTGGTCAAAGCGTTCGAAAAAATAGACATGTATGAGCCGACCGACAGCTTCTCATCCTGGTTATACAGGATCGCGCATTACCATTGTTTGAATTTGCTCCGCAAACGCGGCGTCCAGCGTAAATTCCAGCGCTGGTTCCTGCAGGATACGGTAGCCGAAAGCGCGGAGCAAACGATCACCAGCCGGTTATTCGGGGAGCCGCTTTCGTCCGCCATCACTTCTTTAAGCGCGGAGGAACGCAGTTTGCTAATATTGCGCGTGCTTGAGGAGAAATCTTTTGCCGAGATTGGTGAAATCTCAGGGAAAAGCGCGGAAGCGGTAAAGAAAAAATACGGCCGATTGAAGCTGAAGCTGCAGAAGCTGATGGAGCGGAAGGGGGGAGCGGGCTATGCGAAAGGCCAGATCCATACTTCAAGATGAAACGCTAAAGGAACTTCTCGCCAAAGAGGAGCCGGATACCCTCGATGTGCGTCTGAGCGTGATGGACCGGGTTCGGGAAATTCATGAACGGAAAAGCGGCAACAAAACGGCTTGGCGCCGGACAGGAGCCATTGTGATGATCGCCTGCCTCGTTCTTGTGCTGACTTCCTTAACTGGTTATGCGGCGTCCCGGTATGTGCAAATTTTGAACTCCAAAGGTGAAGTGATTGTTGAAACGAAGGAAATTAAAGAAGACAAGTACACTCCGCATGCCAAGACCTATACGAAGCTGCTGTCTGCATACCAAGAGCGTGTTCAGTCACAGCTCAAACCTGGGGAACTGGCGGCTTACTACGTTCATGACGAGACGCTGAATGCTTATGATAAGCTTAACAAGGTCAAAACCGAATATAAACCGATAGTGTATGGCAGTTATGCGGCATTGAAGAAGCAGCTTGAAGTCACCGCCGGCCCGTTGCCTCCTGAACCTAAATATTTGCCAAAAGGGTTTGTGTTTACAGCAGGGGAAATATTTCCTAGTATGGCGGAAAGGGAATCCAGTTGGGATCAGCTGAAAAAGCTGGAGCCGGAATTTATCCGCATGGCGAAATCCTCTTCCAGCGGCGCCAAATTGTTCATCAAACCGCTGTCCTGGAGCAAAGCGGACAGCGCAAATGTCAGCTATTCCAACGGAGAGGATACGATCCATATCACCGCCTACGTACAGGAAAAACATCCGTCCTCGGTAGTATCCTTGCATCCCAAGGGCGTGTCCGTCGAGAAACTGACGGCAGACGGGCAGGAGATGGTTTATATGGAGGCGTCGGAAGCAGCGGCGGATGAAGTTTACTACAAGCATAAATTGGAATGGCTTGATGAGCAGGCGGAGGTTTATTATTCCATATACGATAATCCGGGCAGCACCCTGTCCAAATCCGAATTTACCCGCATCGCCGGGAGCATGGTGAAATAATCTTTTCCAGGTGTCCCTTTTCAAGCGGTTCAGGTGTTATACAAGTAAACAAAATCAAGTGCCTGACTGGCCGAAAGGAGACTTATCCATGAACCTTACGAAAAAAACGATCATTGCCGCCGCAAGCGTCCTGCTGGTGTTTAGCTCGGCAAGCGGCTTTACCGCCGACGCCGCCGCCGCGGCGCAGAAATCGCCGAAGACACAGGCGGCTTCCAAGAAGAACACGCTGGAGATTCAGAAAAAAGAGGCGATGGACATCGTCCATTCCAAAGATAAAAAACCGGGCGATTTATTCGTGCTGTATGATGGGACTGACGATTCGTTGTCTTTCAGCTATCTCGCCATAACCAGTGCGGATTACGACGAATTTACGAAGCTATTGGCCCAATACAAAGCGCCGGAATTAAAGCAGCCGGAATGGCTCCCGGAAGGTTATGCTTTTCAGACCGGCGAAATCATACCTCCATATTATTCTTTTCGTAGCGAACCGTATCAAAAGATGTTAAAGGAACTTAAAGCAGAGGCCAAAGGTAAGAAATATTACGCCAAAAAGCTGAAATGGAGCGAAGCCGAAGAAGCGGCGCTCATCTTCTCCAAAGATTCGGACATCATCCGGATCAGTTCCCAAAAAACGTATCCGCTAATTACGGAAGTCACACGGGTGCCGGGGAAAGGCGAAAAATTTGAAAAGCTCAACATCGGCGGGATCGAAGCCTTATACTCCACCAATTCGGACGCCCTATACTCCACCAAGCTAAAATGTGAGGATACGGAAAACCAACTGGAATACGAGATTGCCATTTATAAGAAAAACTCGCTGACAAAAGAAGACCTCGCAGCGATTGCGGAAAGCATCATGCAGAGTAAAGCGCAGGAATAACAGCCTGCCGATCACCCTGACCCTGGGGCGGAAGCTCTGAGGTTAGGGTTATTTTTTTAAGGCTCAAAACCGATAATCAGTAATTGATAAATAAATTATAGCGTTTGTGTCTAGGTATCCTTGCATGCTGTTTTGCACGATTATCCCTTTTGTTCAGAGGGTAGAGGGGGGGCTAATCACGGTCCTTTCATTTTTTTCGGTGTCTGGCCCCATTCCTCCCGTTAGGTCTGCTTCACTTCTCCTAAACCTCCTTCTCACAAATCTGTCTAACGATCTGGAACTAATGATCTCGAACTAATGATCTCGAACTAACGATCTCGACCATGTCTGCTGCTCCCAAACCTATTTTCTTCTCCTGAAATTAACTTCCTCTCTGCTTCCGGATCAAACGGGATAATCGTGCAAAGCGCCCGGACAGCGGATGTTGATCTGCCAACCAACCCACCGGCCTTCCCTGGCAAGCGCCAATTATTAGGTTAAGCCTTTTTAAATTTGCTTTTTGCGCATCCCTTGTCCATTGAGTTTGACTTTCCTCGGAGGAATATAAATCGTTGAACAACCCGGCTCAAAAGCGCGTCCAGATCGTCCGGATGAACTTCGCTCAAAATAGTAATTGACCAATCAATAACAAAGTGATATATTGATTTCAAAGTTAGTGATTGATCAATAACAAAATTCATTATGAGGTGATCCTGATGAAAAAAGCGATTGTGGTAGGAGCAACGGGAGGCACGGGGGCGTCGATCACGGAGGAATTGGTCAAGCGGGGGATTCGGACCGTAGCTTTCGGGCGATCCCGGCAAAAGCTGGAGCAACTGAAGACTAAATTGGGACAGCCGGAGCATTTGACGATTGCCGTTGGCGATGCGTTCCGGCCGGAAGACATCGTTTCCGCTGCGGAAGACGCCGACGTCCTGTTCCACGCTGCGAACGTGCCGTACCACGAGATGGCAAACAAGCTGATTCCTTTGGGCGAGTCGGTCATGGAGGCAGCCGAGCGGTTGGGCCTGAAGGTCGTCGCCATCGATGGTATCTATCCTTATGGGAGAAGCCGGATGGCCAGAGCAACCGAAGAGCATCCGAAGCAGCCGCATACGAAAAAGGGTAAGACCAGACTTGCCTTCGAAAAAATGCTGTTTGACGGCCGGTGGAAAAGAGCCAAAGTGCTGATTGCCCGCTTGCCGGATTATTACGGCCCCACGGCGAATGAAGCGTCTTATCTGGGCTCAACGCTCAAAGCGATCGCTGCCGGCAAGATGGCGTTTTTCATCGGCACCATGCGTGTTCCCCGGGAGTTCGTTTACTTGCCGGACGCGGCGTTCATGATCGTGGAAGCCGCCGGCCGGGACGATGCCTACGGACAGAATTGGCATATTCCGGGCGCGGGCTTAATCTCGGGCAAAGACATCGTGCGAATCGCCCGGAAGGCCAGCGGAAGTAGTAAGCCGGTGATTCCTCTCGGAAAAATCGGCCTATCTCTGCTCGGAATGAGTGTGCCGGTTATGAAGGAAGTGGTGGAAATGCTCTATTTGACCGTAGAACCGGTGGTCTTGAGCGGGGATAAATACAAACGTCTGATCGGACCGATACGTTCAACGCCCTTCGAGCAAGGAATCACGGATACGATTCGCGCTTTACAGGAAAATAAGTGATTAATCAATAATAGCTTTATCTTCGCACACGGAAACCTTCGTTCATACTCCACAATTAAACGTACGGCGCAAGAAAAGGCCGGCGCTCCCGGCGCTCTTCTTGCCGCCGCTCGCGGACGGCGTGGATAAAGAAGCTATTTTTGTGTTGACAAAAGGATCTATCAGATATATTGTAGATATATAAAGTCGGTAATAGATTGCGAAAATGTTGCATGGGTAGCAGGAGTAATTTTTTTTCGCAATATTACAGACATAAAATATCTATAATATATATATTCGAAAGGATGATCATGATGGCTATTAAGCACGCTACGGATTCAACTTTTAAGGAAATGGTGCAAACGGAGGGGGTAACCGTTGTGAATTTTTGGGCTGCTTGGTGTGGTCCGTGCAAGATGTTTGCACCTATTTTGGAGGAGTTTGCAAGGGAAGCAAGCGGTTCAGTTAAAGTGGTCAAAGTGAATGTGGACGAAAATCCGGTGACTTCTTCGCAATTTCAGATCATGAGCATACCGACCACCCTGATCTTCAAAGACGGGAAGCTCATTAATAAAGAAGTGGGCATCTTGCCCAAAGGTGTCTTACAACAGCTCACTGCATAATAAACAGAAGGTGATGATTGCATTATGAAGGGCAGAAAAACCGGATTGATCATTGCCTCGCTGATCGTCGCGAATTTTATGGCACAACTGATGCAAACGATGCTTAATACGGCGCTGCCGCAAATGATGCAGGACCTCGGGATCAGCGCCAATAGAGCGCAATGGTTGATTACCGTCTACTTACTTGTCACAGGTATTACGATACCTGTGACTGGTTTTTTAATCCGAAGTTATACAACAAGAACCCTGTTTTTCGTCTCCGTCGGAGCGTTCACAACAGGGACGCTGCTAGCCGGATTTTCCTCTGATTTTTCCTTTATCCTGGCTGGACGCGCTATTCAGGGAGTGGGCACCGGCCTATTGGTACCGCTGTTTATGAATACGATGATCTTGGTGTTCCCAAAAGAAAAAATCGGTGCTGCGATGGGACTGGCCAGTCTCATTGTAGGACTCGCTCCGGCGCTTGGCCCGACGATATCCGGTTTGGTTGTTCAACATCATTCCTGGAGAGTTTTGTTTTATGGGGTTGCGCCTATTACGATCGCCAACTTGGTTGTCGCCTATTTTTGTTTGAAAAATGTGGGAGAAATCGAAAAAGCGAAGTTGGACTGCAGGTCGATCCTTTATTCTACTTTGGGATTCGGCGGCTTGTTGTACGGATTCAGCATCGTTGGCGAACAGGGAGTAAGCGCCCGTCTCTCATGGTCCATTATTGCGGTTGGGCTCTTCATGGTGTTTTTGTTTGTGAAGCGCCAATTTAAGCTGGCCGTGCCTTTGCTTGATTTCAACGTGTTTCGGTATCCGCGATTTACTTATCCTTCAATCATCGGCGTAATTCTGTATATCGTCATGGCTGGGGCGGAACTGCTGCTGCCGATTTATGCCCAGAATGTCAGAGGGCTGATGCCGAGAGAGTCGGGGCTCCTGCTTTTTCCGGGCGCTTTGCTTATGGGCTTGTTCGGATGGCTATCGGGAAAAATTTACGACCGTTTTGGCCTTCGTCTGTTGATTCGGGCCGGTTTTCTCTTTATAGTTGCCGTTACCTTGCTTCTAACGCTCACGTTAACGGTACATATGTCCTATAGTTTATTGGTCGTTATTTATGCCCTCCTTATGGCCGGGATGGGCTTTATGTTGACACCGATCACCGCTTTTGCCGTCGCGAGTCTTCCCGGTTCCATTAGTACGTATGCTTCGCCGATGACGACGGCGATCCGTTTCTTGGGCATGTCCATGGGCGGGGCCTTGCTGATCACCATGATGACTTTTACTGCAGATGCCAGCCTGGCCGTTTTTCCTGTAAATATGCTAGAAGGGATTCATGCAGCGTTTTGGGCGCTAACTGCGGCGGCTGCGGTTGGTTTTTTTCTTACCTTCTTCATCCCGTTTGCTTCAGTTCAGCCGCAAGTACCGGAGAGCCGTCAGGCATCGTATTAACTTAGAGCTCGTCCATGTCCAATCATGATCATTAGCCTTGACATCACTCCATATAAAAGTTATTTTGGATAAATAAAGTCCTTGATTGAGGTGACACAATGCGATGAAGTTTTCCAAAGCGACGAACTATGCCCTTCATACCATGCTTTTTCTTGCCGCAGCCACTCCGGATAAGTTGATCGGCGTGCAGCAATTGGCGGAGCGGCAGGACGTTTCGCCGACGTATTTGTCCAAAATACTGACCAAGCTGGTCAAGGCGGGAATGATTGAATCCACTTCAGGTGCTCACGGAGGGTACAGGTTAAAGCGGAACTGGGAAGAAATTTCGTTCCTGGATATAATTCATGCCATTGAAGGCACGGCCTCCTTGTTCGAATGCGAACTGAACCATGGACCGGAATGTCTGATTCAGCAGGTGATGGTCTCGGCCGAAAAGCAGATGGAGGATTATTTAAGAAACCAAAAAATGTCCGAGCTTGCCAAAAAAATAACGGTTGTTCTGTAAGGAACGACTGTTTTTTTTGGATTTATTATAGATATGAAAAGTCTTTAAAATCCATTAATAGATGAAGGGGATATGGGACATGACGAACGATTTTTTTAATGAAGCCGCTTGGGAGCAAGCGTGGAAGGAAGATATGCATACCGCGGTGAACAAGATGAAAAACGCCGGAATCGATCCGGTCCGCACGTTTGACGATAAGGCAAAGTCATTCAACGAGCAAGCGTTTAGCGAGGAAGGCAGACAAAGAGCGAGGCGGATTATGAATTGGCTGGAAGGGCAGGGCGTAACCTTCAAAGACAACTCCATTCTGGATATTGGAGCAGCCTCGGGCGGATTTACGGTGCCGTTTGCGGAGCGAGGGGCCCGTGTTACCTCTGTGGAGCCTAATCTGCCATTGAGGGAGTTGCTGTGCGAAAATATTACGGGAATGACGGACGGGAAGGTGGATGTTGTAGCCGAGCCGTTCGAAAATATCGATATTGGGGCCAAAGGTTGGGAGAAAGCCTTTGATTTCGTATTCGTCTCCATGTGTCCGGTGATCGTGGATTGGGAGAGTGTGGAGAAGGTGCTGAGCTGCGCGCGAAAATTCTGCTACATCAGTATGACCGCCGGTTCCAGAGAACACAGTCTGGTGAACGAGATTTGGCCGCTGGTTACGGATCAGCCCATGAAAAACGAACATTTGGAGATGGCCTATTTGCTTCATTTACTCTATCTCAAAGGCTATTCTTATGAGTCGCTCGTAACCAAGGAACTGAAAACGACGGAGGTCTCCAGAGAAGCTGCGCTCCAGGAAGTGATGGACTGGCTGAAAATGTTCAATTTGCCTGTGGACGACCGGTCCCGGAACATTGTCGCGGGTTATTTGGAACGGACTTATCCGGCGGACAAGGTGGAAATCCGGCAGGGCGGCCGCTTTGGCAAGGTGCTGATTCGCTTGCGGGATCAGAATATGTACAGCAGGGAGCGTCCATAAACCGGCGGGGGAAAAGCCAGCTGCGGAATCGGGAGAACATGCCCGGCGTCCGTTAGGGATAGGCTGACGTAAGGCCTTTATTATTTGTCTATTATGGACCAATAGGTCCTTAAAAAGGATATATAAGTTCCGCAGCCATGTGCTGAAGATCGCCGGATTGTACTCGTGAGAAAGTACGGAGGAATTTCTTCGATTTTGTCGAATCTTTATCTTTATGATGAAAAGAAGAAAAATCGCGGCCATCGTCGGCTTGTTTTTACTCGCCTTGACCTTGGTCCGCCTTGCTTGGATTAACGTACAGACGACTTCGACACTCGTCGAAGCCGAAGAAGGGGTTTTGGATCTGCGCGATTGGGACCCCTCTTCCAAACCGATACTTTCCCTCATCGGGCAATGGGAATTTTATCCGTCGCAGCTGGTGACGCCCCGTCCGGACGGTGCGTTCGATTCGGAAGGAAGCGTCGCCAAAACGGCAACGGTCCCCGGAAGCTGGCAGCGGGATTTTACTCCGCCGCGCAGGTCGACCTTCGGATACGGGACGTATCGGCTGCGTGTTCTTATGCCGACCGAAAGCTTGGCGAAATTGGCCATTCGTGTGCCGAGACTTTCCTCATCCTCGGCATTGTATGTGAACGGGCGGTTGCTGGGCGGATCCGGCTATCCGGCGGACAGCGCTTCATCCTACACGGCGGGCAATGTGCCTTATTCCGTCACCTTCACCGCCGATCGCGGCGTTCTGGATATCGTGCTGCAAACGGCCAATTACGACGACCGCGTCATGGGCGGCCTGACGGAGCCGATCAAGCTCGGAACGGCCGTGGCGATAAACCGTGCTTATTGGTTCTCCGCCGGATCGCAAGCGGCCATGTGCCTGCTGATGATCATGCATGCCCTATACGCTTTCGTCCTTTATTTCATCGGCGCCCGGCAGAAGCCGCTTCTGATTTTCTCCCTGCTGGCGATTTTCGGGGCGGCCGCCATCTCGGTAGACCAAGACCGGATTTTGTCCGCTTGGTTTGGGCTCGATTACGAATCTGCTCATAAGGTTTACTATCTATCCTATTTAGGCACGGCCGCGCTGCTGCTGCAATATATAAGAGGCTTGCTGCCGGAGTTCCCGATCCTTCGCCATTCCCGCTGGCACTTGGCCGCATGCGTTGTCTTTGGGGGGCTCGTTTTGGCGCTGCCGGCCAGGCTGTACACCTATGCCGATGGGCTGCATACGGCGCTGATGCTGGTTTCGTTCATAACCGCCCCGATTTTCCTCTACCTGGCGGTACGGAGAGGCGCTCCGGACGCGATCTATATGCTGCTCGGGGTGGTGGCGATCGCGGGGAATGTAGTTTGGGGAATCGCGAGTTACTCGTTTTTTCTCGATATCGGCTATTATCCTTTCGATATGCTGGCTTTGTTTACCGCTTTTGCATTGTACTGGTTTAGGCAGTATTTCCGCAATGCCGCCGAGACGGCCAGACTGGCGGAACGGTTGCAGGCGGCCGATAAGCTCAAGGACGAGTTCCTGGTCCATACCTCGCATGAGCTGCGGAATCCGCTTCACGGTATTTTGAATATGGCCCAGACCGTGCTTGACAGCGGCGGACGAGTGGATGAGGAGATCAATCGGGAGCGCTTGAAACTGCTCGTTTCGGTGGGCAAGCGCATGTCCTTCCTCTTGAGTGACCTAATCGATCTGACACGGCTGCGGGAGAATCGCATCCGGCTGAATCGGGTCCCTCTCCGGCTGCAAGCGGAGGCCGCCGGCGTGCTGGACATGGTCCGGTTCATGACGGATGGAAAGCCGATCAGGCTCGAGAACCGGATTCCGGATTCGCTGCCGCCGGTACTGGCGGATGAGAACCGGCTGGTGCAAATCTTGTTCAACCTTTTGCATAATGCGGTTAAATTTACGAACGAGGGGCGAGTTGCGGTCGAAGCGGAGGCTGCCGGCGGCAGGGTGGTGATCGGCGTTTCGGATACCGGGATCGGTATGGACGGGGCGACGGTGAGCCGGATCTTCCAGCCTTACGAACAAGGCGCGGCGCAGGCGGAGACGAACGCGGCGGGATTTGGGCTGGGCCTTACGATCACCAAGCGCCTGGTGGAGCTTCATGGCGGAGAGCTGACGGTCAGTTCGGCGCCGAACGCCGGTTCTGTGTTCCGGTTTACTTTGCCCATGGCGGAACCGGGTGAGGCCGGACCGGCGGCGAATGCGGCCGCCGCAAGCAGGCCGGTCGAAGACGCCGGGGTTCTTACCTTCGTCGAAACGGTCGCCGCTCCCGTGCGCGAAGACCGGCCTCGCATTCTCGCCGTCGACGACGATCCGGTGAATCTGCGCGTTCTGACGAATGCGCTGGCCCCGGATCAATACGAAATCGTGACGGCAACAAGCGGCTCCGAGGCATTATCGTTGCTGAATGCGGGAGCGTGGGATTTGGTCGTCGCGGACGTGATGATGCCGGAAATGTCCGGCTACGAGGTCGCCCGGACCGTCCGTTCTCTTTTTTCCCATTCCGAGCTGCCGATTTTGCTGCTCACGGCCCGCTATCGGACGGAGGATATTGAAGCGGGCTTCCGCGCAGGGGCCAACGACTACCTCGTTAAGCCTGTCGACTCCCACGAGCTGAGAGCGCGGGTAAAGGCGCTTACGGATGTCGCCCGGGCCGCGCGCGAGCAATCGCGCTTGGAAGCGGCATGGCTGCAGGCGCAAATTCAGCCGCATTTTCTGTTTAATACGCTGAATTCTTTGGCCGCGCTTGTCGAAGTCGACATTGACCGCATGCGAAGCCTGCTGCTTGCATTTGGGGATTACCTGCGGGCCAGCTTCGACTTTGCCAACCTGGAACGGTTGGTTCCGCTGCGGAAAGAATTGGAGCTGGTGCGAGCTTATCTGTACATTGAGCAAGAGCGGTTTGGAGACCGCGTTCAGGTGGAGTGGGAGGCGGACGAATGTCTTGAGCTGCAAGTTCCTCCGCTTTCCGTTCAGCCATTGGTGGAAAATGCTGTCCGGCACGGCGTGCTTAGCCGTACTCAGGGAGGCACGGTCCGGATTCGGATGCTCGACTTGGGGGACCGTGTGGAAATATCCATTGAGGATGACGGCGTAGGCATAGAACAAGGCGCGCTGCAGAGGAGTCTTCACCAGGGGGAGGAGCCCGTTGGAAAACCGGGCGTCGGCCTGGCCAACACCGATCGCCGCTTGAAGCAATTGTTCGGGAAAGGCCTGCAAATTCAAGGCTCTCCCGGGCAGGGAACGGTTGTCTCCTTTACCGTCCCCAAAGAAAGCGGCAGACGCGTTAGATGAGTTGGGGGCTTAAAAGTAAGACTTGACACGCCTCACCCCCATACCTATAATTGGAACTACCAAAAGCGATGATTAAGGACATGAATCTTTAGCGGGAATCGCCCAGAGAGAGAGGACCAGGCTGAAATCCTCTTCGCTGAACCTAAGGATTTACCACCTTGCAGCTGCGATATGGAAATCAGGAGTCTAGTCTATCCCGAGAGTAAACTTCGCCGGGAGTTCCCGTTACAGAAACCAATCAAGGATTCGCTGCTGCCCAGCGTCTAGCGGATCGAATTAGGGTGGAACCACGAGCGCGCTCGTCCCTTGCGGACGGGTGCTTTTTTTGCGTTCAAAATAAAATTTCAGTTTAAGAATGGAGGAGTCCCCATGGGTATTAAAGTAACGTTACCCGATGGCGCGATCCGGGAATACAATCCCGGCGCGACAATTGAGCAGGTGGCGGAGTCGATAAGCGCAAACTTGAAAAAAGAGGCCGTGGCCGGAAAAATCAATGGTCAGCTGGTCGATTTGCATCGGCCGATTGACGAGGACAGCCGAGTTGAAATTGTTACGTATGGCAGCAAAGAGGGCTTGGAGGTGTATCGTCACAGCACTGCCCATTTAATGGCCCAAGCGATTAAGCGCGTGTATGGGAATGAGGCTGTCAAACTCGGAATCGGCCCGGTGATCGAAGATGGATTTTATTATGATATCGACACGGAGCAGCCGTTCTCCAGCGAAGACTTGATCGCGATCGAACAAGAAATGGAGCAGATTATTCAAGAGGACCTGCCGATCATCAGGCACGTCGTGAGCCGCCAGGATGCCATGAACATGTTCGATGCGCTTGGGGAACCGCTCAAACTGGAGCTGATTCGCGATTTGCCCGCGGACGCCGTCATCACTGTATATCGTCAGGGCGAGTTTGCCGATCTTTGCCGGGGACCGCATCTTCCTTCCACGGGCCGGATCAAAGCGTTCAAACTGATGAGTGTGGCCGGAGCTTACTGGCGCGGGGACGTCAATAATAAGATGCTGCAACGGATTTACGGAACCTCATTCCCGAAAAAAGGGCAGCTTGATGAACATTTGCGGCTGCTGGAAGAAGCGAAAAAGCGGGACCACCGGAAGCTGGGTAAAGAGCTGGGTTTGTTCATGTTTTCCGAGGAAGCCCCGGGGATGCCGTTTTATTTACCCAAAGGGATGGTCATTCGGACAGAACTGGAAAATTTCTCGCGCGAGCTTCAGATCAAGCAGGATTATGAAGAAGTCCGTACTCCGCTGATGATGAATCAGCGTTTATGGGAGCAATCCGGGCACTGGGATCATTACCATGAAAATATGTACTTTACAGAGGTGGACGAAACGAAATTTGCGCTGAAACCGATGAATTGTCCGGGCCATATGCTTATTTTCAAAAACAACTTGCATTCCTACCGCGAGCTTCCGATTCGGATTTCCGAGCTCGGACAGGTCCATCGCCATGAGTTTTCGGGCGCTTTGAACGGGATGATGCGCGTGCGGACTTTTTGCCAGGATGATGCCCACATCTTTGTCCGGCCCGATCAGATTGAAGATGAGATCGGACGCGTTATCGAATTGATCGACAAAGCTTATGAAGTTTTCGGTTTCGAGTACAAAATCGAGCTTTCCACCCGTCCGGAAAAATCACTGGGTTCCGAAGAGCTTTGGAATCAGGCGGAGGACGCGCTTCGAAACGTGCTGGACCGCAGGTCTATCGAATACCGGATTAATGAGGGCGACGGGGCTTTTTACGGGCCGAAAATCGATTTTCACATCCTCGACGCGCTGAAACGGAGCTGGCAATGCGGGACCATTCAAGTCGATTTCCAAATGCCCGAAAAGTTCGAGTTATCCTACATCGGCGAGGATAACCGGAAATATCGTCCTGTCGTCATTCACCGTGCGGTTTACGGTTCCATTGACCGTTTTATCGGGATTTTAACCGAGCATTACAGCGGAGCGTTTCCGGTATGGCTGGCGCCCGTTCAGGTGAAGCTGTTGCCGGTATCGGATCACTATCTCGGTTATGCGCTGCAAGTGAAGAACGCGCTTGCGGGTGCCGGTATACGCGCCCAGGTCGACGGACGTAATGAAAAGCTGGGGTACAAAATCCGCGAAGCCCAGCTGGAGAAGGTTCCTTATATGTTTGTGCTCGGTGACAGCGAAGCAACCTCCGGTACAGTGGCCGTCAGAAAACGCGGCGAAGGCGATCTGGGCATGTCAAGCATTCAGGAGATCATTGCCCGGATCGCTGAAGAAGTGCGCGAGAAAAATAATTGAAAAACTTTTTATCCCAAGGTCATTTCCGAGCAATTGAACATTCCCGTGCCGACCACGGTCAAAGTGATTCGGAACTTGAGCAATGCCAAGCTTACGGTGACCAAAGAGGGGGCAAAAGGCGGCATTATGCTGGCCAAAGCCTTTAACGGAATCACTTTAGAACAGCGAAATCTTTGACTTCGAACTGACCCGCGAGGACAGGGAAAAGATCGCCGGGCTCGATACGAGAAAAAGATATGCGATCAGCCCGAGCGGTTATATCATCCATACGTTATACAATAAGCTGATGAAAATGTTTATATAAAAATATGACTCAACCTGATAATCAGTACTTGACAGTCTAGTCGCCAACCGATCGTGGCAATGCCTGAAGGGCTTGAAACCTTGAGGACAGGGAAGGCCGGTGGGTTGGTCGGCAGATCAACATCCGTTGTCCGGACGCTTTGCACGATTATCCCCTTTGATCAGTTAGCAGAGAAGAAGATACATTCCCCGAATCAATATTTTACGAACATCCGTTCCGTTTATTTCATTAAACCAAACGTACGTCCCCTTATCAAGCCAAAAATCTCACCTGAACCGCCTCATTTTTTCCCCTCTTTTTTGTTTTTTCTTCTCTCTTTTTTTGGAACCCTGCTCTAGCCCCCACCCCCTGTTCCCTGAAAGAAGGGGATAATCGTGCAAAGGCAAGCAGCAGGCAGGGACACCAAGACACGAAGCTAGAAATATTTTTATAAAAAGGTATAAAAGCACCTACCTTTATATTCTATTATATGTTAAATAATAGAATAAGAACCATCAATATCAAGTGAAGGGGGATAGCTATTTCAAGTCGGTAAATCTATCACTTTTGAAAAAGAAAGGATGATTTGATGATGTCCACACAGCGAAAATGGTTGGTAGCTCTTCTGTCCGCAATGTTGACGGTCTCCCTGACCGGAACCGCCACGGCCTTGGCCGAGACGCCGCAGAGTTCGGCGATCACGCAAAGCGAAGCGTCTATCCAAGCCTCATTGTCCGACATGCCTGCGTCATTGAGACCTTCCATTGAATGGGTCTACAAGAACCGCATGTTGAAGGAAAATTCCGTAGGCCGCAAAAATTTGATTTTTGACCAAATCTTTGCCGGCAAGGGAACGATCAATTATGTGGTGCGTTGGCAGTCGGCCAAAAATTTGACGCTTCAGCAGCGTCAGGATATCGAAAGAATGCTGGGACGCCAGTTGAACAACTGGACAAAACATCTTAAGGGGTATGACGGATGGCCGTATGGTGATATCCCGGTTAAAGTGGTAGGCTGGGCTGTTGCCAATCCCGCGCAAATTCTTAACAAACAACCAAATGAAATCGTTTACACGCAAACGATTGTGGATGAGCTTAGCAAAACCGACCCGCGCATTCCGGCGGCTCTACCCGTTGCTCCCAGCGCGTTGTCCCGGTTCGATCACTTTACCGACCCGAATTATGCATATCCCGGAGGATTGGACAAACGGTTTGACATGTATTTGTGGGGCACGACCAATTTTGGCGGCGGCGCCGGAGGCGACTGGGGCCAGCGTATGTCGGACGATTATATTTTGAGCACGCTCAACAACAACGAGATTCAGATTACGGAGCACGAGATCGGCCACGGTTTCGGCATGCCGGACTTCTATGGAGAAAATGACCGTCCGCCGGGAGGGTTCCCGGTGCCGACGATTATGTGGGCGGGCAACTCGTCGAAGATCACGGATTGGGATGTATGGCTGCTTCGCTATACCTGGAGCCAGCTCAAGCAGGACTCGCAACGGTTCCGCATGTAAAGAAGTGAATCATAACGCCGATCATTAAGGCAAAGGGCTGGTCCATCATGACACATGGACCGGTCTTTCCCGCAAACGCGCTTGTCCCATGCGGACAGGCGCTCTTTTTGTGTTCTATGGATGAATATTTCATTCCGCGTGCCGTTTAATAACATCGAATTATGTCTATTCTTTGTCGAGATTTTGTCGAGTTTGCAGTGATATGTTGGAAATACGCACTGTGTGGGATTGGCACATTCTTCCACATATACAGTGTGTAATAGCAAAGATGCTCGAAGGAGGGGAGACGACTAAGCATTGATCAGCGTCCCGCACACCCGCGGCCCTTATTCGGTCATCTGAAAGGGCATAGGTTTCGACGACGCGAAAGGGGTGCTGGGGCAAGCAAATATCGTAAGGAGAGCTTTGACATGAAACGAAGAGGTCGTGTAAGAACATCTTTATTATCTTTCTGCATGGCGATAGTGATCGCCTTGCAGTCAGTGATGTTCTCTGCTGCAGCTTATGCGGAGAACGCGTCAGATGGTTTCGGGACAGCGGCCGAACCGTCGTCGGTATCTGAGGCGGAGTACGCTTCGCCGGACGAACCGTCAGTACCTGAGGCGGTGTACGATGTACCGAACAATTTCTTAGTGATGGCGGTAGCCCCGACGGACAAAACGGCGGTGTTTATGGAAGCTAATTCAACCTTTCCGCTGAAGGTGACGCAGGGAACTGACATTGCCCCAGGCGGCACCATCCAGGGCAGACAGCCATTCACGCTCAAATCGGAAGGTCTCAAGGTGCCGGTGAAGGGTGATTATGCAAATACGCCGGATGAGAATGACACTACCAAGTATATTCAGAAGGGCGACTCGATCGAGCTGAAAAGGGATCCCCACTTCAAGGAAGTAGTTTTGCCAACAGCTACTAAATCCTTGATGGCAAAAACTGATGTTGGTCTGAAACAACTTGGCACCGCCTATTTCACCCCGGATAGCATCAAGATTGTATTTAATGGCGACGATTGGTTTTTCAATGGTGTTGGAGTAGCAGTTACCTTCAGTTTTGAAACAACTGCTAATTCGGATTTGCAAGGCATGGACTACGGCGATACAAAGCCTATCTCGATTTTCGGGGGAGCGTACGAGCTAAAGAACCCGGATGTTACGCCGGCATATAGTATCACGTTGACTTCGCCGGGAATGGTCAAGTGGGACCAGTGGAGCTATCGCGGAATTCAACCCGCACAATTTGTTGAGGGTGCTGTTACCTGGCAGTCAACCGTCTCTGCTTTCGATAAGTTTGATACAGCAATAAAGCTGCCGCTCGACGGGAAGAAGTTTTTTACGGACCCTGCATCTTACAATACTGGCAATGGCAATGTCCGTGGTATCTATGTGCCTGGTTCCTTCAAGGTCAACGACATAGCGGTAGAGCCGGATATCGACGCCGATGGTAAGCTGAGCTATATCTTCCCGCCGGGTACCGGTATAGCTCCAAAGGTTGAGTTTAAGACGTGGATTCCCAAGGAAGCTTACTATTACGAGTACAAGAATCCACCGGGGAATCTTGGTCGCAGCTATCGGGACATGAACGGCATAGTGAGATTAAAAGAGAGCGATGACACTGTTTTAGTGAGTGCAGGTCAAGAGATTTCCTTTGCTCCAGACTGGATTCAGTCCGAAGGCTTGCTGGACCACGAGAATCAGATCATCACATGGATCACCGATGTCAATAGTAAGTACAGCAAGAAGGGACTAAAAAACTTTACCATCACAGATGTGCTGCCCGCAGGCCTTAAGTGGGAGTCAGCGACATATCAGACATGGGAGGACGGTCTTGCATCTGAATCAAAATCGATTGAACCGGATGCAAACGGTGTTTACTCCTTCGGGGATATCAATGGACGCGTCCAACTGGTGATTAGGTCCAAAATTATAAGCGGGTCCGACTTCACCAATGTACCACGCGCCAACTGGGATTTGGAGACCCAGGACGCAAACGGAAACGCCATACAGAACAATGATGTGAAAACCGGTACCAGACCCAACGCGGTAACCGACGAGGCGAGAATCATCGTCGGGGCGCACACTTTTACAAAAACAGGCTCAATCTCGATGGAGGATTTCAACCTAGGCGGCATCACGTGGACTGTTAGTCTAACGCCACAATATGCCCTGCCAAATGCGGCGGTATACGATGTGCTGGTGCATGGTGGAGATTTGAACGTCTTGGACAACGCTAAGGATGAAACCGGCGAGGTGAGCAAGGAAACAATTGCCAAAATCAAAGCAAATGTTAATTCTGCGCAGCTTTGGAAGAAGTATGATGATGGAACTTTGAAGGGTACAACCGGCTTGACCATGAAGGCTATTCCTTTAACCGTGAACGGTAAAGTGGTGGCGGATTTGATCAAGGTGACCGGATATACCACCGATCAAGCTACATCCTTCAGCTTCCGTGCACTTGAGACCAACCCGGACATCCTCTTCAGGCAGGATATTAACACAGAGAAGACACGCTGGAATCGTGCTTTGCTCTTTGACGGCGAAACCGTAAAAGCGGCGGAAAACTGGATAAATCTTCATGTGCGTATGCTGAACAAGGATATGCTTACGGCATCCTATCCGATTAAGAAGGACGGGACGGCTGACACATGGTATACCCCGAACGACGTTAGCCGCTATATCGGTTATGACAGCTCATCAAGCGGCGACGAATACACCTTGGCTGGTTATGACCGGACAACCAAGACGGTTACCTTTCGTCTTGGCGTCAATATGCCAGGCTACAACACGGTCGAGATGGCGAAAGATGGCGGAAGTCGGGTCATCACCAATGTGAAGCTGGTGGATACCTTACCAGAGGGCTGGGAATTCGTTCCTTTTGAAGATGGAAAGGACTATGTGCTTTATAAGGGTTATTCGGACAATGGCGGCGGTACCGGCTATGGGGTTCGCAACAATGCTGTGTCAGTCATCGGGCCGAACGACCCTGCTCATGTGGTGAGTTTCTCCCATAGCGGCAACGAAGGCACCTTCACTTTCTCCAAGTTGGAAAGCCCTTATGTCATTTTGGTGAAGGCAAGACCTTCCAATGTGGCTCTGGAGAAATATTTGAAGGAATACACCACCAACGGCACAGACAAGCAGGTTCTGTATAACAAAGCCGACCTGCATATGACATGGGGCGGAGTGGAGAAGGTCCTCACCGAACAGCGCAAAGTTATTGTACCTATTCAAACCCTGGGCAAATCGGTAACGAAGCCAGTTCCAGGGGTGCTCGAATGGACAGTGAACTATACGCCTCCATTTAACATGAAGCAGGACGTTTACCTTCAGGATACCCTGGGTGCAGGCATGAATCTGCGTTATGAAGAAAACGGAAAGCTTGTGCTGACAACGCCTAGTATGGCAGTCTATCCTGCTAAACTGACGGCCAGCGGTGCTCTAGAACATGAGGGCGCAGCACTGGACTTAAGCGACCCGAATGCTGAAGTTCAGGTAGAAGCTGCACCAGGCGCAGGAGGCACCACAGTTCTAAAATTCAAAATGAACAACCCTAATAAGTTTTACCAATTTGTGTACCAAACAGAGGTTGACCCATCTAAAGCGAAAGCCGGAGACAAAATGGGCAACGAGGTAAAACTGGAGGGCGATGACAATCTGAAATCTGTCAGTGCCCGAAGCGAAAGCACGCTGGACAGTTCAGACGTAGCTGGCAGCTCAAGCTCCAATGCCCTGCTGCCCCTGAAAAAGGTAGATCCCAATGGCAATCCGCTAAAAAACGTAGAGTTTACGCTATATAAGAAAGACGATGGAACTCAAATCGCCAAAGGAAAAACCGGGGATGATGGCAAGCTCAATCTGCTATTCCCAAATCCGGGGTATTATGAGCTGAAGGAAACCTATATTGATACCAATACATGGCTGCCAACTACAAGAATTTATCAAGTATATGTAGGAAATACGCCAGGAAAGCCCATCTGGGTAGACGGCGTGACAGTAACCTCTGACAATCCGCTGGTCGTGCCTACGCCGGCGCAAGGAAAGCTGACCATCAGCAATAAGGTGGAAGGCAACGGCAGCGATCCTACTAAGGAATTTGAATACACCGTGACCTTCACCGGTGAAGGCAAAGATGGAGAGTATACCTATAAGAAGCCGGATAATACGTTTGGCACGATCAAGAGCGGAGACAAGATTACCCTTAAGCACGGGGAATCCGTGACGCTCCCGGCACTGCCAGCGGGTCTGGCCTATACCGTCACCGAGGCCGATTATACAACCATTGACGGTTACACGACTGAGCCGGAGACGAGAGAATATTCCGGCACAATTGCGGATAAAGACGACCACAAGGCGGATTTCGTGAACAAGCGATACGTTCACAATCTGACCGTTAGCAATACCGTCACGGGGATCGGCGCAGAGGCGGACAAGCCGTTTAAGTACACGGTAACCTTTGACGGTACAGGTAAGGGTCAAACCTACAACTATGAGCATTCAGACGGTAAGACGGTCAAGACGGGCACGATCACTTCTGGTGGTACCTTCGAGCTCAAGCATGGTGAGACCTTTAAAATTAAAGAGCTTCCCGACAACTTGAAGTATACGATCACCCAGGACGGCTACAAGAACGACGGCTACGCGACCACCCCTGAGACATTGGTTGATGAGGGCGTCATGGCGGGCGCCGATCGCAAGGCGGACTTCATCAATGAACGGACCGTCAACAAGCTGACAATCAGCAATACGGTCATGGGCAACGGCGGCGACAAGACGAAAGAGTTCGAGTACACCGTCATTTTTGAGGATACAGGCAAGGATGGAAGCTATTCTTACTTGAAGTCGGGCGGCGGCACAGGTACGATCAAGTCCCGCGATACCTTCAAGCTCAAGGATGGAGAGACACTGGATATTTTGGGCCTGCCTAAGGATCTGAAATACACAGTTACCCAGAAGGACTACACAGCCGATGAATACGTGACCATTCCTGAGGAACGGGATTATTCCGGAGTCATGGAGGGCAAAGATGAAGATGCCCCGTTCACGAACGTGCGAGTCTTGAAGGGTGGCCTGATCGTCAGCAACACGGTTAATGGCAAGGACGACGACAAGAAGAAGCCGTTCACGTACACAGTCATCTTCACAGGCGAGGGAGCGAACGAATCCTACGCCTATGAGAAGTCGGACGGCAGCAAGGGCACGATCACGAGCGGGGACACCTTCGAGCTTACCGATGGCCAGACACTTGTTATAGAAGGACTTCCGACGTATCTCAAGTATTCGGTGACCCAGGATGATTATTCGAAGGACGGCTATGTGACGGATCCTGAGAGTCTCGAACGCACAGGCACCATTCCGGAGAAAACAGTGGCAGAAGCAAAATTTGTCAATACCCGCCCTTATCTGGAAGGTGTGTTGCGTGACAACAACACAGGAGAAATCATTCCGAATGCGGAAATCATTGTGACTAACAAGAAGACCAACGAAACGCAGAAGATCCGGACGGATGAGAAAGGTGAATACTTCGTTCCTGCCGAGGCGGATACCGACTATACGATCACGTATACGAAGATGTATCAGGTAGGCGGAAAGGACGTTCCAGTCGAGTTCACGCAAAAAGCAAATGTGGACGGCAGCGTGAAGGACGAGACCGTTCCGGCCGACATTACGGCGGTAGGGATCGTTTTATTCAAGCAACTGAATGGAACAACTGAGTTATTCAACGAGTCGTTTACCAGCAATATGCGTATCTATTTAAAGGACAAGAACAACAAGTATATTGAGGAAAACGGCAAGCCCAAGGCGTTTCCGATGGCTTCGAACGGAACTTTCTCCGTGGAAGGGCTAAGCGAGCAGAAGTACACCATGGAAGTTCGCTATCAAGCCGAGACCGGCGAGGAACTGCTCATCAAAGTGACACAGCTGGACGTAAAGGCAGACGGAGAGCTGAATATCTCCGAGGCATTGGTCGACCCTTACGGTACGGTTTATGATAAAACGACAGGAGATGCCATCACCGGCAAGAAAATTGAGGGAGCCAAAGTTACATTGTATTATGCGAATACGCAACGGAATGTAGAAAAAGGGCGCACTCCGGATACGAAAGTAACGCTCCCTCCGTTTCCGAATTTTCCGCCGCACGACAACGCGAGCCCGGAGCAGGATAGCGATGCAAATGGCTTCTATGCGTTCATGGTGTTTCCTGAAGCGGATTACTATCTGATCGTAACGAAGGACGGATACGAGACGTACAGGAGCGATACGATTTCTGTCGATTTTGACGTTATACATCACGACGTACCGATGAAGCCGATTAGTTCCGGCGGCGGTGGCGGTAGTGGCGGCGGTGGCGGCGGCGGAACTGGACCCGAGCCAGAGCCTGAACCGGGCAAGCCCCAGCCGCAAAATCCTGTGCCTGGCAACGGCGATAGTAGAAGCGACAATGACGTTGATGTAGCTGACAACGTCAACACTCCTGTTGACAACAGCAACACCGAAACCGGCAACGTCAACATCCCAACCGACGACGGCAACGTCGACATTCCGACCGACAATAGCAACACCGAAGTCGGAAATGTCGACATTCCGGCCGACAACAGCAAACCCGAAGTCGGCAACGTCGACATTCCGAGCGACAACGGCAAACCCGAAGTCGGCAGCGTCGACATTCCAACCGACAACGTCAACAACGAACTGGACGATGTTCCGCAAACCGGGGATAACAGCGTACCGCCAATCTTCTATATGGCTTTGGCACTGATGTCCTTGATTACGATCGGACTTTGTCTGCTCGGCAGCAAGAAGAAAAAGCACATCCAGTAAACCGGAAAGGCGGTAAGAAAATGAGTAAAACCAAAAAAATTCTTATCGCCGTTTCCTTCCTTCTGTTGGTATTTTCTCTCTTCGAAATGGCGAGAACTTTCCTGCAGGATTACGCAGAACGGCAGAAAATTGTAGAGTTGACAAAAGTTTGGGATGAAAAGTCGGGCAAAGACGGAGGGGAGGCACTCCCCTCCTCTTTGATCATGAAGGCGGGCAAGCCGGTCATGCTTCCCGAATTTCGCGAGCTTTACGAGAGGAACCCGGACATCGTCGGATGGCTGAAGATCGACGGCACCCGAATTGAGTACCCGGTCATGCAGAATCCACAAGATGCGCAGTTCTATCTCAATCATGATTTCGATAAAAAGAAAAACAAAGGCGGCCTCCCATTTTTGGACGCTCACAGCCGGATCAACGGTTCGGGCATTCTGCTGATTCATGGACATCACATGAAAAGCGGCTGGATGTTTAAAGATTTGGTGAAGTACAAGAAAGAAAGCTTTTATAAGGAGCATGCAACGTTCCAGTTTAATACGCTTTACGAAAAGGAAGAGTATGAGATTATTGCTGTAATTCTGTCAAAAGTTTATCGTAAATCGGACGACGTTTTTAAGTACTATCAGATTGACAACGTAAGTACGCCCGCCGAGTTCGATTCGTATGTACAGAACATCAAAAAACTCGCTCTTTACGACACCGGCGTGACAGCCCGCTATAGCGACAAGCTTATTGTACTGTCGACGTGCGAGTACTCGACCGACAACGGCCGGTTGGCGGTGGTCGCCCGAAAGCGTAAATGACGATATATGCAACAACCGCTGTCGGCTATGCTGCTGACGGCGGTTGTTTTTTTGAATCAAGGTTAGATTGGCGTTTGTTTATTGCGCTACATTATGCTAAGTCACGTCTCCATCTGTTGCACCCGCTTCAAGTATGCGGTGACGTTTCTGTCATCATCAAGCGGATACTCGTAATTCAACTGTTCCGCAACCTCTTTCGCCGTGCCGCGAAATAAATCCAATGCGGTGAACAAGGCGTGCCAGACTGCATCGTATGTTCCCTGCGGATAAGTGGACATCAATGCCAGCCAGCTCTGCTTCGGCAGGTATTTTTCCAAATACTTGCCGTTTTTTCCCGTGCTAAGAGAGAAACCGGTGTCCAGGCCAACTTTCCACTCCAGCATTTTGATCAGCATGGGTCTCACACATATGTTCAAGTGGTCCATTGCGTAAGTCATTTCTCGTCTCCACAAGCCTTTGGCCACATAGGTGGAAACCCACCAAAATTCGTTGCAGCAATCTGCGTAAAGTGCGGCTGACGGACGCTTCACCCAGTAATCTTGATCGGTTGGTTCCGGGAGATGGGGTAGAGCGCGATCCTTATCCAGCAGGACTATGGATAGTTTGTCCCCGTTATTCCAATTTGCTTTTTTCTCGACAGGACAAAGGGTAAGATCGATCCGGTTGCCATCCGAGAACAGCATAAGATAAGAGTAGTTCCCATCCAATTCAGGCGGAAGCAGCTTCATGTCTTCCGGCGTTTGCATGATGATCCGGCTTCCGAAGCAGTCCACCCAATCATTATCCCCGATAAAAGAATTCATGTCCGTAACCAAAAACACAATATCGTAATCCTTAAATCTGTCTTTCGGCGCGTTCGGATTCGTTCGTGATCCGTTCATCCCAACCGCACGGACCCGGTCATCATTTTTTGCGTAGTCCAAAATCATTTGCATCATTTCTTGTTCGCTTCTCATCCTGAACCCAGCCTCCCGTTTTTTTATTTGGATGTTGTTAGTTAATAAGGAGGGCGGGCCGCGGATTCGATAGAAATAAAGCGCTCTCCTGAAAAAACGTTACAATTTATCCAACTGCTTTTTCATAAGTTGCTGCCTATTTATGATATGATTTTCTTAAATCATTTTGTTGGAGGAAATAATATGAAACAGCTGTTGGTTTCCGAACTGGATGAATTTTTAAATTTTGTCAGGTCATTGGACAGTTTAAACGATCAAGTTTGGTTTTCGCCAATCAGTGAGGGGAAATGGAGCATCCATGATCAGCATCATATGAAACAGATCAAGGATTTTTTGGATTAGACGATCCCGCACCCTGATTAGACGGGAGTTATTTTTTCGGCCGGCTCAAGCCTTGTCTGATCTTCCCCACGGTCAACAGCAATAGGGGAAGGCCCACCATGTTGACGGGAAGCGCAACGGGAACCCAATAATTGAGCAAATAATGGATAACCGCTTCGGCTACGTTTTGCGGAATCAAAGCGAAAAGAAGGATGACCGGCGCGATGAACCAGATCATGATACGCCAATTTTCAATATTCAGAAATTGCGCCGTCCCGTAGCTGGTTATGAACAAATATACCGCCAGTTTGATGAATACGCTGGCGAACCAAACGATAATCGGCAGCGGATCAAGGTTTTCGATAAATCCGAATATCGATATTTTCCGGGACATTTCAAAAAAAGGGTACCACATTTTGGAAGTTAGCGTCACCCCGATTGTCGTCGTAGCTATCGTCATGGCGATCAGGACGACAAACACGGCGACAATCACCGCTGCGAAGGCGTACCGCCCCCCTTTGCGCGGGGTGGTCAAAAAGCAGGCAAGCATAAGATACTCTACGGAGTGTCCAAGATAGGAGGCGGGGGCAAGCGAACCTTTGAGTATCGCCGCGATGCCGCTGTCCGCGTACACGGGAAGCAGGGAATTCAGGTTCACGTTGTTGATGCTGGCGAGCAAGGTAAGAAACACCATGATGATGACGATGGGCCGAGAATCTCGCTGCAGCGGGTGATCGATTCAATCCCCCCCGAATAAGTCGCATAGACGATCAGGGCAATCATAATCAACATAATCGCCCAACTCGGCGTCAGCGGAAGCATCATGACATGGATGACGTCGTTAAATTGCCGCAAAACGATGGGGAGGATGGTATACCATTGAATGAAATAGATCAGAATAACCGCTTTGCCCAGCCATTTTCCCAAGATGGTCTGGGACAATTGAATTAAATTCTGGTCCGGATATAGCAGTGTCGTTCGTGTGGTTATCAAGGTAACCACAAACGCAATGCAGCCGGCAACGATGATGGACATCCATATATCCTGCCTGGCCGCGTTTACACTTGGGGTTAACGTCATGATTAAGGTCATTCCCATAGCCATCAAAGTAATCATCCAGAAAACCTGCATGCCGGTTACCTTCATGCCAACCATCCTCAATTCTATTGTTAATCTCGTTTGATCAGATGTCCGGCAGCCTGTGTTCTTCCGAACCGTTCGATTTGGACATCGATGTTCACTTCGACCGGAATCGTCGGGTACAACGTATCCCATTGCTCCTTCAATTTCTTCCAGGCATAAGGGTGTTCGATATGGACCTTCCTGCCGAACCCGAATATATCCGATTTGAATTCCTGCTGTGAAATCGAGACGGCGCTTTCCATTGTTTTTTTCAGTTCGTCTTCATATTTCCGTTCCAGGCGATCATGGATCTCCGGATTGGTCATGTCGAGCTCCGTATCATTGGCGCTGATGATGCCCGTTACCGTGAGGTGAAGCATGACGGCGGGCTTCTCCTCGGCCACTCGAGTGTGAATGTCCCGCTTCACCTTCAAGACGTTCATATTCACGGTTCCTTTATATTCGGGAGTCGGGGGCTCGAACTGTACCGTCCAGCTCAGCGCATGGGTATTTTCCCGAAACAGCCGAAACGCTTTCTGCTCGTCTCCGGAAAGAAATCCGACCAGCTTGTTACCGCGGTAGGCGGCAATCTTGTCTAGTTTGAAGGTTGGATTTCCGGTTGCGTCCTTTGTTAGTTGAATGCCCGCCGTTACCGGAGACTTTCCATGAGCGGCGAGCGCATCCAAAAACTCATCGGCTTTGACAGACAGGGTAAAATCGCTTCTCATAATGTTGTTTATACCGACGGCGGGAATTTCCTCGAGCAGGTAAGAGGTGCTCAGAACCTCTTTGGCCGTCGTTCCATAAGCGGTTACGATATAGCTGTTATACCTGCTCTCCGGGGAGCGCATTAACGTATCCAACACCTGGTTTAATCCGTGTCTGCCGAGACTTTCGCCGATGACGATGACTCTCCTGAGCCCCAGCTTGATGGTCCGCGACAATTGCTGCTGCTCCTTGTTCAGGGTATCAATGCCGTCCTTTCCCTCCTCCGAAAGAACTACAAACGACTTGTTTCCTTTGGATTGCACGGGAGTCGGAAGTCCAATCGGCAAGGCGATTTGCAAGGAAGTAACCAGTTCCCCGTTTTCCGCCAGATCGAGACCGGAAGCCATGACAAAAGCAAGCTCGTCCATCTCCTTGCGGTCCCAGCATCCCGTAAGGATGCCGAGGCATAATGCTGTAACCGCCCACGTCCAGGCGATTCTGAGAAACTTCATTTCTTCTTCAGCTCCAATTCCTGCCCGGCGGGACGTTGCCGTTTATTGAGCACCTGCCAAGGGGCTCTAGAGAATACGTCAAGCAAACCGGCCGTATGAAGCGGAGCGACAGGGGCCAAATAGGGGACGCCGAAGGAGCGCAAATTGGTCAAATGAATCAGAATGGCGATCAGACCGGCGCCGACCCCGTAAAGCCCAAACGTCCCGGCGCAAAGCAGCAGCGGAAAACGCAAAAGGCTGACCGCCTGGTTTAAAGTCGGATTGGGAATCAGAAACGAGGCGATCCCCGTCAACGACACTACAATAACGAGGGGCGCCGATATAATGCCGGCCTGAACGGCCGCTTGTCCGATGACCAGCGCGCCTACGATGCTGATGGTCTGCCCGACGGGACGAGGCAGGCGGACCCCGCCCTCGCGCAGCGCCTCGAACGTGACCTCCATCATAAGCGACTCCATAAGTGCCGGAAACGGAACAACTTCCCGCGATGCCGCAAGGGTCATCGTCAACGACGACGGGATCATTTCGGAATGATAAGTTGTGACCGCTACGAAGATGGAAGGCAGGGCAAGTGCCAGGAAGGCAAACAAATATCTCAGCATACGCAGCATGGAACCGAACATGAAATTGATGTAGTAATCCTCAACCGTTTGGAACGCGAACCAGAACGTCACGGGCAGGATCAGCGCAAAGGGCGAGCCGTTCACAAGCAAAGCCACTTTTCCTTCGATCAGGGCGGCCGAGACGGCATCGGGCCGCTGGGTCGACTGAATTAACGGAAACGGAGACCGGGGGTGATCGCTGATCAATTCTTCAATATACCCGGAGGACAGTACGCTGTTCATATCGATTTTGGCTAGCCGCCGCCGAACTTCCTCTACAACGTTTGGAGCTACCAAACCGTCGATATAGACGATCGCCATCTCGGTTTGCGTCGTCGTTCCCAAGACGATATTTTCCATCTTCAGCTGCGGCGTGCGGACAATATGGCGAAGCAGCGCCATGTTGACTTCGATTCTCTCGATAAAACCGATCCGCGGGCCGCGAATTACCGATTCGGTGCTGGGCTCTTCCAGTTGGCGCTGCAGTTTGTCCTTGATTTTAATGGATAACGCCTGTCTGGAAGACTCGATAAATAAAATGACCTCGCCATTGACAATGCGTCTGACGGCATCTTTCAGATCTGTCACCGTTTCCATCAGGACAATCGACGGCAGTTGATGCTTCAAGCGTTCGATCAACTGCTCCGGGGACTCGGATTCTTGAGGGTCCAGCTTCATTAATGGCGTTAACAACCCTTCGTCCCAAAGCGTATGATCGACCAACACCTCGAGATACGCTGCCAAGCAGGGTAATGAATGAAAAAGATAAAATTTCCGCATGGCCAGATCGGCGCAATGCTCAAAGGTCTGTCCGATTGCCGTTTCGTTGGAGGCGAGTTTGTCGGATAGCGGTACTTCGGGAGTCGGATCGATCCCTGCCAGTTTTTGGGCTAGGCGTTTGGATAAACGTGTGTTTTTCAACGATATTCACTCCATAATGTTCATACTGATTAGGGTATCCTGGATCTTCCAGTTTATTCGGGAACAACGCAAAAGGCCGGTGCCAAAAAGGCACGGCCGACAAAGCAGGTATAAATTTCCTATGCAGCAAGCATACTTCAACCATAAGATTTTAGGAAAAGTGGAAGGGAAAAGGGTGATGAAAAGCTTTGGGAAGGCAATCGCCTTTTTGGTGATTGTCGCATTATCGGGCCTTGTCCTGTATTTATCCGTGACCCTGTCGCCGGGCTAAGCGAAATATGGCAGTTAGGGGTTTCCCTGGCTGCTGCTTTCACGTTTTAGGTATGGTTTGAAGTCAGAGGTTTGAGGATGTGTCAACCAGTCCTTCAATATAAGTCTTGTCAGGTGTTTTCTTATGGACGATAAAGCGATTCTGCTGGGCCAAAGGTGAGCAATTGGGAAGAAATATTTATCAAGATCCAATGATATACTTATGGTTAAATAAAAAATATCGAAGCACAGAGAGGGGATGACCGTGAGCCGCGTAGACAGGTCAAGCAACAATCCGCCAATGAATCATTGGAAAAGAAACATTATTCTCTTTTTGAGCAGCCAGACGATCTCACTATTTGGTTCATCTTTGGTGCAGTATGCCATCATGTGGTATATTACGCTGAATACGAAGTCCGGAATGATGATGACGCTCTATATCCTCTGCGGCTTTATTCCGACATTTATTTTATCTCCGGTTGCCGGCGTATGGGCCGACCGTTACAACCGGAAGCTGCTGATTATGCTGGCGGACGGAATGATCGCGACGGTAACGCTGGTACTCGCGCTGCTGTTTTTGCTGGGCTATGACGCAACCTGGCTCCTGTTTGTGATCTCCGCGGTGCGCGCGTTGGGGACCGGGGTCCAAACCCCGGCGGTGAGCGCGATTTTGCCGCAGATCGTGCCGAGCGATAAGCTGACGAAGGTCAACGGGACCAACGGAAGCTTGCAGGCGGTGATTATGTTCGTATCTCCGATCGTAAGCGCCGCGCTGTTAACCGTAGCGTCCATCGAGATGATCTTTTTCATCGACGTTGTGACCGCCGCCATCGCTATTTTAACGCTGCTGCTGTTTTTCCGAATTCCGGTTCACCAAAAAGCCGCCGGCGCACAAACGACAGGGTATTTCAGCGATATGAAGCAAGGTTTGAATTACATTAAAAACCATGCTTTTCTGAAGACGTTTTTTGTGTATTTTGCCATATTTATGGTGATGATGGCCCCTGCCGCCTTTTTGACGCCGCTCCAGGTAACGCGTACCTTCGGGGATGAGGTATGGCGGCTCACGGCGATTGAAATCGCCTTTTCCGTCGGCATGATGGCCGGGGGAGGATTGATCGCCGCGTGGGGCGGATTTCGCAACAAAATTCACACGATGGCCGCCGCGAGTCTTTTGATGGGCGCCTGTACGTTTTTGCTCGGCGTCGTTCCGTTCTTTTGGATCTATTTGTTGTTTATGGCCGTTTTCGGCGTGGCGATGCCGATTTTCAACACCCCGACCAACGTGCTGATCCAGGAAAAAGTGGATGAGAACTTCTTGGGCCGCGTATTTGGCGTGATCGGTATGATATCGACTTCGATGATGCCGGTCGGCATGCTGATTTTCGGCCCGATCGCCGACGTCATTCAAATCGAGTGGCTGCTGATCGGTACCGGTTTGCTGATGCTGATTCTCTCGGTGTTTTTGGGCCGAAACCAAGTATTGCTTGAAGCGGGCAAACCATCGTTAAAGGAATCCTCGGCATAGTTGAACTATATAAGGAAATGCTCATATACGGGAAATGGTGTGGCTGTGAGGCTGCACCATCTTTTTTTTGGAGCAAAATTTGTATTCGCCATTATAGTTGACTTCAAGGCGGCAGGGTGATCGCCGGCGGGACCGAGATTAGCCGGTTGAATGCCGACAAGCTGACCGATTACAGGCGCGGGGATATCGGTTTCGTTTTCCAGTTTTACAACCTGGTGCCCAATCTTACCGTTGCATCGGGGTTGGATTCGTCGTTGTCATGCTTTCCTATGAGCTGTCGAAGCTGCTTTGCAGAAAAAAAGTCCATGCCGTATCGATGAGCGAAGCCTTGAAAGCGGGAACGGAATAGAAGAGTTGTGCTTTTGCTGTTGAGGCCGCAATCAAATGGGATTGCGGCCTTAACCTTTTATATATCCACTTTCGGTATGAGTGATCTTATATTGACAGGATAGTGCATTAAGTGTTTAATGTGTATTGTGGTAATACACACTAAAGGAAAGATGGCTGATAAAATGAAAATCCTCATATCTAATACATCAGACGTTCCGCTATATCAGCAAATTAAAGACCAAATAAAAGATGCGATTTTTCAGGGCGAGTTGGTTGAAGGTGACCTGCTTCCCTCCATTCGCAGCTTTGCAAATGACTTAAAGGTTAGCGTACTAACTATTAGACGGGTATATGACGAAATGGAAAAAGAAGGTTTTATTGTAAGTCAAGTTGGAATTGGTACATTTGTTTCTGCTCAAAATTTGGAAATCCTTCGAGATTCCAAGCGTCGCCTTGTTGAACAAAAGATGCAGGATATGATACAGACGGCAAAAATGCTTAATATTAGCAAAGAAGAACTAAACGCAATGATGGAAATATTGTACGAGGAGATTTAGACGATGAATAACATTTTGGAGGTTTCAGGACTTTGTAAGTCATATCGGGATTTTTCTTTAGAAAATGTGAGTTTCTCTTTGCCGGAGGGGTGTATCACCGGGTTTATCGGTATTAATGGAGCTGGGAAAACTACTACAATTAAAACCATTCTGGGACTTGTACAAAGACGCTCTGGAACAGTAAAAGTATTTGGGAAAGAATTGGATAAACATGAAAGGGAGCTAAAAAATCGTATTGGCGTTGTGTTGGATGGAGGCAGTTTCTATGATGATTTGACAATGGCTGAAATGAAAAGCGTTATCGCTCCAGCTTATTCCAAATGGAATGATAAAACCTTTAAGGAATACATGGAGAGCTTCTCTTTGAATTCCCGGCAAAAGATTGCGACGCTGTCAAAAGGTATGCGTATGAAATACGCTTTGGCTCTAGCCCTTTCCCATGAAGCTGAATTGCTTATAATGGATGAGCCAACAAGCGGCCTTGATCCTTTGATAAGGAGTCAACTTTTAGCAATAATCAAGGATTACATGAAACAGGAGGGGAAAGGAGTTTTTTTTTCAACGCATATTACCTCTGATTTAGATAAGGTTGCTGATATGCTCATCTTGATCGATCAAGGGAAAATCATTTTTGAGCAAGAAAAAGACACCTTACTTGAGGGCCATCATGTCGTAAAGGGCGATATTAATGCGTTAAACAGCAAAAATAGATCTCTGTTTCTGAATCTTCAAGCTACAAATTATAGTTTTACCGGCATCACAAAGCATTTGCCGGATGTTCAACAAATGATGTCTGATATTGTGATTGAACGGCCCACTATTGAGAACATTATGTTGGCTTATATTGAAAGGGGGCTAAAAGGATGATTCTGCAGCTGGTTAAGAAAGATTTTCTATTATCCAAAAATTTCTTTCTCATTATTATGGCAATGGTTATCGGGCTACCTCTGTTTATTGCAAGTCGCAGTCCGGAAATCTTGGGTGTCGGCTCTTTTATGCTTACGGTCATTTTTGCTGAGTTAATATTAGGGCAGTATGTCGCAATGATAGAGCTGAAATATCCAAAGGTTAATGCTTTGCTGTGTGCCGCTCCTTTTTCGCGCAGCGATATTGTTGTGGCTAAGTATATCCACTTTCTGCTGGTTTTTGTTTGTTGTTGCGTTGTATATGGTTTGACCTCCTTGATGATGCCATCGATTCCCTCAATCACTCCTTTTGCGATTTTGATGACTTTATTAATAAACGTTGTCATATACGGTATATATACTCCTTTTCAATTTAAGTTCGGAGTGGAAAAAACCAAATATGCTTTTATGATTATACTTTTTGCGGCTTCATTTGGAACACCTCTGATTTATAACATAGTTTCGGGAATGGATCTCACCATTTTTTCAAACCTGCCGGAGGGCATGAAATACCTGATTTTAATTACTCTTGTTGTTATGATTTTAGGTATTTCTATAGCTATGTCGATTAAGATCTTTTCTAAAAATGAGCTTTAAGCTTTGCCCGACCTAAAAAAACGGAACGAACAATCTCGGCCTTCAAAATAACGGCAATTTACGTACTTATAATCCGGATTTATAGTCTATGTCAGCTCATTAGCGGCAATTTTTGTACTTATTTTTCTATAAACGGTCCAGAACGGGTAGCCTTTCCTCGCAGCGTAGGAAAATAGCGACATAAATTGTCTCTATTTCTCCCAAGCTGACGGATATCGCAGAAATAACGCCGTTTTTTGCTCTTATATTTCCGCTTGTGCTTTTGGTGTTGATGTACACCCGATTCTAGCCCGATTACTTTGTCATACGCCGTTTTTTAAGTTTAGTTGTAAAGAATTCTCAAAGGACCGCAGGGCTCATATCTCTGGCGTTTTTTCTTTTTTCGCTTCCGGCGAAGCGTATAACTAAAAAATGTCCACTTATCTGAAAAATCTATAATTTTCCAATGGCAGCGTTTACATTATAATGAAACCAAGTTGCTCCTAAGGTATCCACTCAGGGTGAAAAGGATGAAGAGGATGAGCAGGATGAACGAATTGCACAAGATGCAGGGAGGAAGGGATAGAAGAAATGGCAAACATCCGAAAACTGCCGATGTTGCTTGGCGTACTGATCTTTGTTGCGGCAGTGGCGCTTGCGGGCTGCGGAGGCGGCAATAGCGTTAACAGCAGCAGCATTAACGGCAATCAAGGCGTTTCCCCCAATACCGCGAATCCGTCAAACGGGAGCGAATCCGCGGCGGAAACGGCCGGCCCGGCGAACGGAGGTACAGACAAGGAACCCGTAACGCTGAAGTACACGTTCTGGGGAAGCCCGCAGGAGAAGAAAGCCCTGGAGGAGGCGACGAAAAAGTTCACTGAGAAATATCCCTGGATTACCGTCAACGCCGTGCATATTCCTGAAAGCGATTACGATACCAAGCTTACCGCGATGGTTGCGGCGGGCGAAACGCCGGATGCCGGTTATGTGCATGGGGAGCTGGGGGAGGCCTGGCAAAAGGAAGGGAAATTCATCAACTTCAACGAGATGTTCGCCAAGGATACGGAGCTGAAAAAAGAGGATTTCCTCGACTATATCTGGTTCAACGGCGACGATCCGAATTACACTTGGGGCATCAGCACGGCGGGCGAAACGTTCGCGCTGTTTTACAATAAGGACTTGTTCGAGGAGGCCGGCGTGGAAATGCCTCCAGCCAAAGCGGAGGACGCCTGGACGTGGGACCAGTTCGTGGAAGCCGCCAAGCAGCTGACGATCGACAAAAACGGTAAAAACGCCGCGGATCCGGGCTTCGATAAGGACAATATCAAGCAATTTGGCGTTTCGTTCGAGAGCTGGTACGGTCCGGTGATGGCGCACATCGTCAACAACGAAGGCGACCTCGTTTCGGAGGACGGGACGAAGTTCGCTCTCGATCAGCCGGAAGCGGTGGAAGCGATCCAGCGGTTGGCCGACCTGATCAACGTTCACCATGTCGCGCCCAACCCGGTGCAGGCCAAATCGATCCCGTCGCAGGCGGTCGCTTTGCAATCCAAGCTGGTGGCGATGAGTATGCACGGGCAATGGATCAATCTCGATCTCGGGGCGGCCAAGGTCAATTACGATATCGGCGTCCTTCCGAAGATGAAGCGCAGCGTTGCCATGGGCATCAGCGGCGTCAGCGCCATGTTCAAATCGACGAAACATCCGGAAGCAACGTGGCTGCTCACCAAATTCCTCGCCGACCCTTCCGGCGCGTTAAACCTATATCGGGACGGCCTGTGGATGCCGACGCTCAAGAAATGGTACACCGATCCCGAGCTTGTCGCCCAGTGGGCGGAAAACAATCCGTCGCACCCGTCAGGCTTCAAGGATGCTTTCCTGACCAACCTGCTGAATAACAGCACGCCATCGCCGGTATATTACGTGAAAAACTTCGGCAAGGTCAGCTCCTTGGCGTTTTCCGCGCTGGACCCCGTGTGGCTCGGCAAACAATCGGCCGAAGAAGCCATGAAAGAGGTCGCTTCCAAGGTCCAGCCGGAAATCCAGGGCCGTTACGGCAAATAGAGAAACCGGCGGCATAGGGGAGGCGCGCGTCGGGGACGTTTGGTCCGTATCGGACCCGCGCGCTTTCGGGAAGCCGGGAGGAGGAGAGACTTATGAGGTCTGTCGCTGAAACATTCCGTCAAGCGGCGTTCGATCCCATGCAAGGCGCCCGGAGGCGAAGGAGAAAGGAACTGAAATACGGCTTGCTGTTTGCTTCTCCAGTGCTGCTTGGCTACCTGATATTTGTGCTGGGTCCGCTTATATTCACATTTTTGCTCGGGTTTACCGAGTACAGCATGGTCGGGAGCCCGAAGTTCGTGGGCTTGGAGAATTTCGCGCGGCTGTTCAGCGGCAAGGAACCGCTTTTTTACGACGCCGCGGTCAGCACGCTGTATTACGTGTTCGTCAGCGTTCCGCTGGGCATCGCGTTTTCCTTTCTCCTGGCGCTGCTGCTTAACGGTAAAATCAAAGGAAGGGCGTTTTTCCGCGGTTTGTTTTACCTGCCGGTCGTGATCCCGCTGGCCGCGTCGTCGATCATCTGGCTGTGGATGCTGCAGCCGGATTTCGGAATCGTCAATTATGCGCTTGGTTTATTCCATTTGCCCAAGTTTTCCTGGCTCTCCTCGGACACCACCGTCATTCCGACTTTGATCCTCTTCAGCCTGTGGTTGACGGGGAACACGATGGTGATCTTCCTGGCCGGGTTGCAGAATATTCCGGCGCAGCTGTACGAGGCAGTCGAGGTGGACGGCGGCAACACCATGCATAAAATTTGGTACATTACGCTGCCGATGAGCTCTTCGATCATTTTTTTCAACACGGTCATCGGGTTCATCAATGCGTTTCAGACCTTCGTGCAACCCGCGGTCATGACGCAGGGCGGACCGGACAACGCCAGTTACCTGATCGTTTATTACTTGTTCAAGGAAGGGTTTCAGTTTACGAAGTTCGGCACGGCCAGCGCTGTAGCAACCTTATTGTTCCTCGTTGTTCTGCTGTGCACGTTCGTCCTGTTCAAATTTTCCAATTCGCTGGTTTATTACGAAGGGCGGGAAAGCGGGAGATGAAAATTCGCAAAATCGCCGTCCGCTTGAGCCTTTATGCCATTTTGACGGCGGGCGGGCTCGTGTTCGTTTTTCCTTTCTACTGGATGCTGCGAACGGCGTTCGTGGGCATGGACGGCCTGTTTGCCATTCCGCCGGACATCGTGCCGGACTCTCTAAGGTTCGACAACTTCGCCGAAGCGCTTTCGAGCAATTCTTTTGGCCGCTATTTCTGGAACAGTACGGTCGTCACGGCGCTTTCCATTGCCGGCGTCGTCCTTTCGAGTTCGGTGTGCGCGTACAGTTTTTCGCGGATTACGTGGTCAGGCAGAGACAAAATATTCGGCTTTATTCTTACAGGGTTGATGATGCCTTTTTTCGTCGTGATGATTCCGCATTTTCTCGGCTGGAAAACCCTCCATTTGACCGATACGCTCGTTCCCCTGATTGCGCCGGCCTGGTTCGGCGGAGGGGTGTTCAACATCTTTCTGCTGCGCCAGTTTTTTCTGACGATCCCGCGGGAAATGGACGAAGCGGCCAAAATGGACGGGGCCGGACATTTCCGGATTTACTGGAACGTGATTATGCCGCTCGGCAAGCAGTCGCTCATCGTCGTCGGCATGCTGACTTTTCTGGCCAACTGGAACGATTATCTGGCTCCGATGGTGTTCATTTCCTCGGAAAAAAATTACACGCTGATGCTGGGACTCACATTGTTTCAGGGTACGTATTCGGCGCAATGGCATCTGATGATGGCCGCGACTGCCATTATCGTGCTGCCTTCGCTCGCGGTATTTCTCGTCGGTCAGCGATATTTTGTGGAGGGAATCGCGATGAGCGGTGTAAAAGGCTGAAAGGCTTGGCAGGATTTTTTGGAGCAAGATGCAGGAAACAGTCCCTTTCATACCAAATTATTCTATGGGAATGAGGCATAAGGAGGGAGGAAGATGCTGCATTTTCTGTTGGTCGACGACGAGCCGGGCCATGTGATCGGGTTCACCAAACTGCTGGGCAAGCTGAGGCCGGGCGACGCCGTCAGTTCCGCGCGCAGCGGCGAGGAGGCTTTGCGTCTGTGTGAAAGGAGAGTGTTTGATCTCATCTTTACGGATATCCGGATGCCGCAAATGACCGGGCTGGAATTTATGGAAAAGCTTGATCCGGCAAACCGGACGAAGGTGGTTGTGCTGAGCGGGTACGATTTTTTCGAATATGCTCAGCAGGCGATTACGTTTGGAGCGTTCGGCTATTTGCTGAAGCCGGTTGATGCCGCCAAGCTGCAGGAGGTGTTTGCGCGGGCGGAGCAGATCAGCGAGCGGGAGCGGCGCGACCGCTTAAGGGAGCAGGAGCTGGCGGCCAGGATTGACCGCATGGAGCCGGCGTACAGCGGCAAGCTGCTGCAATCGTGGATCTACGGCACCCTAAACGGCGATCGGCTGGGGGAGCTTAAGGTGATCCTGCCATTTGCCGGTGCGGGCACAGCCGTCAGCGTAAAACGGAATTCTTCCTTTGGGCCGGAAGAGGCGTCGCGGGTACAAACCTTGCTTCGCAGGTACGGCGGCTGCTTCTGCTTCGTCAATGAACATGACGACGAGGAACTGATCTGCGTGCTCGGCGATGGCGTTGATCCGCAGGCGGCCGGGCAGGTCTTTGAGGAACCGGAGCTGCGGTTCGGGGCGGGGCATCTATCGGCCGGGATCGGCAGCCGCAGGGATCGTCTCCTGGAGGAAGCCCACATCAGCGTCCGCGAAGCCCGGTTCGCCAGGCAGGAGCATTTCTATGAGGAAGATCGAGCCGTGTTTGCGATCGGGGCCAGCAGGCTGGACCGGGAACGCATTCCGGCGCTGGCTTCCGCCGCGGAAACCGCGCTGAAGGAGGCGCTGCGGAGCGGAGACGAACAGGCCGTGACAGCCGCGCTGGCCGGCATGTTCCGCGAGTGGCGCTCCCCTCCTTACCCGCTGCCGCATCGTTTGCGGGATAAATGCAAGCTGCTGCTCGTCAAATTGATCGAAGATCACGACCTGCTCAGAGAAGGCAGCTTGCATGACGATTTTTTGCGGGAGATCGAGGTTTTGACCGAGCATACGGCCGTCTATTCCCAATTGGAAGGCGGCGTGCTTGAAGTGGTGGTTCGCGCCGTCCGCACGATCAAGGAATGGAAGGAAAATCACCGCCATCAGCTCGTTCAGCGCTGCCTGGCCTACATCGACGAACACTACCGGTCCGACATTTCGCTCGAATCCACAGCGCAGAGGTTTGGACTCAGCGCTGGTTATTTTAGCCAATATTTCAAAAACAAGCTGAAAATCAATTTCACGGTATACCTGAACCAAGTCCGCTTATCCAAAGCCAAAGCCATGTTGGAACATGAAACTTTACGCGTCTACAAAATCGCCGAAGCGGTCGGTTACCAGGACGTAAAGTATTTCAACCGAGTGTTTAAAAAAGAGTTCGGGATGACGCCGGAGGAGTACCGCAAGACGATCCGCATCCTGCGCCAAAAGCGGGGGTAACCGTGCCATGAAACGCGTTCTCCGCCGGTTCGCCCGGCTCAAGTTGCGGACCAAACTAATCGTTTACTACGTTTTCCTCATCACGTTCCCCATAATTCTCATCAGTTATGCCTACTACAAGACCAGCTCCGACATCATTCTGAAGCACGCCAGCGACAGCATGCAGGAGGTTGTACAGAAAAACAACCAATATACCGACATGGTGCTAAGCCGGATCAAGGACCAGTCGCTGTCGCTGCTGGCCGATCCGGATTTATTCCAACTGTTCGACAGATCGGCCCCGACGGATCTGCTGGAACTTCTGCAAATGGACCGAAAAGTATCGGAGATTCTGAACATGTATTACGCCTCGGAGCCCAGCGTCGAAAGCGTTCAGCTTGTCACCGGCTATTACAGCTTTGGCGGAACGGCCATCCTGACCTCCAGGCCGACCTTCGTCTCGGTCAAACCGGACAAACTGCACGCATCCAAGCTCTACCGGGACACGCTCCGGGCCGACGGCAAACTGATCTGGATTCCCACGTATGATTTTGCCAAGCAGTTTGACCAAGAGGAACTCGGAGACTTGGATCCGCGGTACCGTTATGTTTTCTCCGCCTCCCAATTGCTGAAAAGCTCAATCGTCCAGGACGGCGTGGTCAAGAGCTGGGGAACGCGCACCGAGAATCCGATCCTGCTCATTAACTTCAACGAAAGCTTTTTTCGTTCGCCCCAGCCGGGCAAGACGGCGCTCGACGGCTCCTACATGTTCGTCGTTTCCCCGCAGGGAGAAATCGTGGCTCATCCCGATACCGCCAGGCTAACGGACATTGAAACGGCGGGTTGGCTGGACAAAGCGATTGCCTTCAAGACCGGGACGGCGATTTCCAAAGTCAACGGGAAAAAGATGCTGATCTGTTACGATACGTCGGAAATAACCGGCTGGATCAGCGTTCTGGTCGTTCCTTACGACAGGCTGTTGAGCGATCTGCCTTTGGTCCATACGTACAGCTTGTACATCGCGGCCGTGCTGATCGCCGTTTCCATCGCCGTCGCCTACATGATTTCGGGCTGGCTGACGATCCCGATCAAGAAGCTGCTGGTGGCGATTCAACTGACCGGGAGCGGCGTGTTTTCTACCAAAATCCCGGAGCAGAACGACCTTGAATTCGGCATTCTGATCAATAAATTTAATTTGATGAACGAAAAAATCAGCGACCTGATCAACGAAAACTACGAGACCCGGCTCAGGGAAAAAGAAGCCGAAATCATGGCGCTTAATCTTCAGCTCAATCCCCATTTTTTGTACAACACGCTTAACGTTATTAACTGGATGGCGCTCGAGCGAAATGAAGAGGAGATCAGCAAAATGCTCATCTGCTTATCGACGATGCTCCAATATACGGTTAAAAACAAACGGGAGCTCGTCGCTTTCGGCGATGATATCGCGTGGCTCAAGAGCTACCTGCATATCATGGAGCAGCGTTATAGCGGGGTGTTTGAAGCTAGGTACGAGCTTGACCTTATTCCGCCGGATTGCAAGGTTCCGAAAATGTTTTTGCAGCCGATCGTCGAAAACGCGATCATTCACGGTTTTGCTTTACGGACCAGCGGCGGACTGCTGCGCATTACCGGTCATGAGGCGGAAGGCGCGCTGGTGTTTACGGTGGAGGACAACGGACAAGGCATGGACGAAGAAACGCTTGCTTCCGCGCTGAATCCGGAAGCGCCCGGTGTTGGCATGGCCAACGTGTTAAACCGGATCAAGCTGCTTTACGGGGAAGCGTACGGGGTGAAGATCCGTTCGGCCCGGGACCAAGGCACGCGGGTTACCGTCCGGTTGCCAAGGCGGACATAGCGGCGGTGGCGGCGATGGCTTTATCCGGAAAGGAGGTGATGTTCCTTAGCTAAGCAGGATACAAAAAAAACAAACCTGGATCGGAGGAGAGGGCTGCTGAATCTAATTCCTGAATGGAAATGAAAAGGAGCGGTGAAATGATGGGACATGAACGGACGCTGACGAAACCCTTGAAGTTGATTGTCGGCTTGTTTGTCGCCAGCGCGCTGGCAGTCGCCATACCAAAGGCGGCCTCGGCCTATACGTTGTCAAACAGTGAGTTTCAAGTTACGACCGGAAACCATGGAGAAATCACGAACCTGCAAATCGTCGGGGACAGCTTCCCGACCAATTACGTGATGAACGCCACCAACGCTCCGCAGCAGAACACATCCGACCATCAATGGGTCGGTGAGCTGATGTTTACCTACCGGCTGGGAAGCGGTGCCTGGACGAAGGCCTGGACCAACCGTTCGGCGGACGGGCGGACGCAAAGCCAATCCGGCAACACGGTAAACATAACGTATCAGAACTCCAGCAATGCGGAAGGGATTCGCAACTTCAAAGTGGACGAGTCCTACGCTCTTCAAAGCGACCATTTGCGCTGGTCGATCACGGTAACCAATACCAGCAATCAGACGCTCGAAATCGGGGATTTCGGCCTGCCGCTTCCCTTCAATGAATACTGGTCCGCAGGAGGCGGGGAGCAGATCTACGAGTCGCGGGTCGTCACCCATTCCAACGTAGCAAACAATAATTCCTACATTACCGTGCAGCGGCCCAGCGGCATCGGCAATACGCTGCTGATGGTTCCGGATGCTTCGACCGGAGCCGGGTTCGAGTATATGGACAACTGGCGCATCGAAGAACATCCGGGCAGCAAATGGGCGGCCGATGAGGGCGGGTGGCCGGAAGGGCTGACCGTGTTCTACGTTCATTCCAACGTAATCAAAAGCACGAACCGCGGGTATCTGCCGAACACGAGCCTGGTGCTGGCGCCGGGTGCCAGCAAGACGTATGCGTTCAAATTTTTCAAGGCGGCGAATGAACAGGCAGTGAAGGACCGGCTGTACGCGGAAGGGATGATTGACTTCACCGTCGTGCCGGGGATGATCGTGCCGACCGACCAGACGGCGAAATTCAGCCTCCGGACCACGAAGCCGATTAATTCGGTCGTCGCCCAATATCCTTCGCAAACGACGATTACTCCGCTTGGAACCGCGCCGGGCGGCCACCGATTGTATTCGTTAACCTTAAGCCGGCTGGGGCAAAACGATATTACCGTCAACTACGGCAACGGCGAAAAAACCGTGCTGCAGTTTTACGCGATCGAACCGGTCGCCGACGCTTTGCAGCGCCATGCCACGTTTATGGTGAACAACCAGCAATGGAACGTGCCCGGCGACATCCGCGACAAAGTGTTCGACGACTGGATGATGCAGTCCAACTCCCGCCGCAATGTGTTTAACGGTTATTGGGGCTGGGGCGACGATTGGGGGCTGACGCACGGGCAGTTCCTGGCCGAGAAAAACGTGCAGAAACCGGTTGCCAAGGAAATCGAAGCCGTGGACAAGTATTTGGAAACGGCGATTTGGACCAACTTGATGAACGGCCATCATGAGGATTACCTGATTCACGATTTCCTGATGCCGGAACCGAACACGACGCCGACGTACCGGGGCTACGCTTATCCGCACGTCTACAACACGTATTTCAGCATGTACAAGCTCGCCAAAATGTACCCGGACATGATCGACTACATTCACCCGCGCACGACGTATTTGCTGCGTGCTTACAACATCTTCAAAGCGCTTTACGACGGACCGGTCGCATACAACTGGAACACCGGCTTGATGGGAGAAATGACGACGCCCGAGATCATCAAAGCGCTGCGCGAGGAAGGCTACACTTCCCAGGCCAATGACATCGTCAGCAAAATGAACACCAAATACAACAATTTCAAAAACACGACCTACCCGTACGGCTCGGAGTACAACTACGACAACACCGGGGAAGAGTCGGTGTACACCTTGGCCAAAATGAACAACAATCTGTCGATGATGGGCAAAATCAACACGAAGGTGCGGGCGACGCGCGGGGCTATGCCGCTGTGGTACTTCTATTCCGTACCGGTGACGATTACCGGGGAGCCGTGGTGGAACTTCCAGTACACCGTCGCGTTGCAAGGTTATGCGATGGATGACTGGGTGCGCAACCATTCGGCCAATCCGGAGGTCGAACAGCGTTTGACCTACGCTTCGAAGCTCGGCAACTTAAGCGCGATCAATTCCGGGCAGATCAGTTCGGACCCGGCCGATATCGGCGCGGTTGCCTGGACGTACCAAATGACCAAAGGCAACCACGGGGCGCTTGGCGTCGGAGGCGGGCCGCTGTTCAACGGCTGGCGCGGCATGTCCGGGGAAGCCGATCTGGGCCTTTGGGGCGCGATCAAGATTTTGAGCGCCGACGTGGCGGTCGATCCGCTGTTCGGACTTTACGGCTATGGGGCCGAGGTGACGAAGAACGGGAACAATTATGTCATCATCCCGAAGGACGGCGTATTCCAAAAGCTGAACCTGATTACGGAAAAACTCGGCATGGCGCTGGAGCGGGACACGTATACGACAGCTACGGTAGCTGCCGCCAAAGATTACGTCAACTTCTCGCTGAAAAACGCGACGCCCGGAACCGCCCATACGACGAAAGTCACCTTTAACGGTTTGGCGCCGGGCTCCTACAATGTGCTGATCAACAACAACGCCGCCGGCAGCGTGACCGCGGCGAACGGAACGCCCACGATCGTCAGCTTGAATATCGGCGCGGCCGCGACCTACGATATCAAGCTGCAGAAGGGCGGCGATCCCGAGGGTCCGGTGGATGTGGCTCCGCTGGCCACGGCCTCAACCTCGTATGTTTCACCGTGGGAGAGCCTGGCCGGGCTGAATGACGGGTATACGCCGGCCAGTTCGGCCGACCGGGGCCATCCCGTTTACGGCAATTGGGACAACCCGAACACGACGCAGTGGGTGCAATACGATTGGAATCAAAATTATACGCTCAACCGGGTCGACGTGTACTGGTTCGACGACGACCAGGGCATCGATTTGCCGGCTTCCTACACGATTCAATACTGGAACGGCTCGGCCTGGGTGAACGTCAGCGGGGCGTCGGGTTACGGCGTACAGCCCGACCGGTACAACACGACCACGTTCACGCCGGTGACGACAAATAAAATCCGGCTGAACATCGTCGCCAAAGCAACGACATCCACCGGTATCCAAAGCTGGAAGGTGTACGGCAAGTGATTCTAGCGAACAAGGACTCCCTCGGGAGTCCTTGTTCGGGTTTCGCACTAAATATGGAACGGTATTCACAGGGTGTCGCGTTTCGTAAACCTCCATAAACCAAGCAGCAGCAGGACGGTGAAATTCCTGCGGAAGATGGAACAAAAACTCATTCGGGAACAGCGGATTCTTTCCAGACGGGTGAAAGGTTCCTCGGGCTGGCAGTAACCGCAGGAACTGCGGGGATAGCTTGGTGGCATATTACGTGCTAATTCTGTTCAGCAGAACGGACTACCCGAGAATCTCGTGGCTTTAGCCATGAGAGGTTCAAACAGGCGCTTTCCCGGCTAACCTCCGCCCTTCGCAGCAACAAGGAAGAGCGGGAGCTGTTGGAGAAAACGCGGGAAGAATGGATGGCGGGCGTCTCGCACGATCTGAAAACCCCCCTGTCCGTAATCAAAGGCTATACCGTCCTGTTGTCATCTTCCGAATACGACTGGGAGCCGGATCAGGTGCGCGGCTTTTCCCGAATCATGGGGGAGCGCGTGGAATATATGGAGCGGCTGATCGAAGATTTCGGCCTGACCTTCCGGTTGAAAAACGATGCGCTTCCGCTGCGGCTCGAGCCAAACGATCTCGTAAGGATGACAAGAGATATTTTGAAGCAGCTCCAAAGCTTGCCGGAGTCCGCGGACAAAACGTTTTCGTTCGAAACGAACTGCGGGCAGATTCCGCTTGATCTGGATCCGGGGTACATGCAGCGCGCACTGGAAAATGTAATTGCCAACAGCATCAAGCATAACCCGCCCGGTACCACCGTAAAAATCACGATCAATGAAGAGCGGGGGACAGGCGGGCGGGTGCGCATCGGCATTGAGGACAATGGAGCCAGGATGAATCAGGAAACATTGGCCCGTTTGTTCGAACGGTATTTCCGGGGGACAAACGCATCGTCCGACAGTTCCGGCACAGGGCTCGGAATGGCCATCGCCAGACAGATCATTCTCGCACACGGCGGAGAAATCGACATCAACAGCCGGCTTGGTCAGGAGACGGTGTGCATGATTACGTTCCCGAACCCCCGCCGGCGTTAGCGGCTGAACCGGCGGGGCCGGATATTTATTTTAAAATTATTTCACTTCCAGCCATAAAAACGTGGAATGGGGGCCCTGCGGCTTGTCCAGCCAGCTAACTATGATCTCTATCCATCCCTTATAAAGGCCTTTGTAGTACACCGTGTTATTGTCCGGATCGGCATAAACGTCAACCGTGGGATCAACGGGTGCAACGTAAATATCGTCAGCGGAAAAATCAATGGGGATGCCGTCGCTAACAGCGCCGCAGTAGAACTTCGCCTGGCCAACGCCGCCAACCTCTACGGCTTCATCGAAAACGGCGGAGATGAACGTTGAGCAGGCGCTTGGCTCAATGCCGCCGCCGGATTCGGCATTCGCCGAAACGGCATTAAAGAGCAGAATTGTTGCGAAGGCCATCGAGAGTGACAAGAAGATCTTGCTGATTCGTCCAGTCTTCATGTTACCAACCTCCACTATATATTTTTTTAGTATACGTATTCTATCAATAGAAATGTATACTAAATTTATAATAATTTACAATATATAAAATTTCAAATATCTGGATGATTCAAAAAACGGAGGAATCATGAGATTTCTAAAGAAAATTAGGGATTAGGCAGGCCGATTAAGGGATTTTACCGGAACTATTAAGCATGGAGTAACTTGAAGGGAAAAAGCAACCTTCCATAAAATACTATATTATCAGCACTCGACTAGACAGAGTGCTAATAATTGTAAACAAAAGGAGGGAACGGAATGAGACATTAGCGTCAGTTCCGAAACTGGCGTAAGTTTGTTTATCGAACCATTTTTGGGGGACAGGAGGAGATTTCGAAAATGAATGTGCTGTTGCTTGCCGGTGGTTTGGGAACCAGACTTAGACCTTTGACGGAGAACATGCCGAAGCCGATGGCGCCGATCCTCAATCGCCCGTGGCTGGAACATCTCATTCTTCATCTGAAGGAACAAGGCGTTCACCGTTTCGTTATCGCTCTGAAGCATCATCCCGAAAAAATCGAAACGTATTTCGGCGACGGCCGCAGGCTGGGCGTATCGATCCAGTACGCCGTGGAAGAAACGCTGCTGGGCACGGCCGGAGCGATCAAAAACGCCGAAGCGTTGCTCGATGAACAATTTGTGGCCATGAACGCGGATATCGTCCACGATATCGAACTGAAACCGCTGCTGGATTTCCACCGTTCCCGCGGGGCTTCTGTGACGATCGGCCTGACGGAGGTGGAAGATCCGAGCGCGTACGGGGTCGTCGAGCAGGACGATACGGGGCGCATCTTGCGTTTTGTGGAGAAGCCCCGCTTGGACGAAGCGCCCTCAAGACGGATCAATGCAGGCATTTACATCATGGAAAAAAGCGTGCTGCAAGCGATACCGTCCGGTCGGGAAGTCTCCATTGAACGCGAAACGTTTCCGCAGCTCATCCGCGAGAACATAGGGGTTTTCGGAACAACCATCCAGGGCTATTGGGCGGACATGGGCACGAAAGACAGATACCGCAAAATCCATTGGGATCTCCTAAAAGGAACAAGCCGGATCCGCATTCCGGGATACGATCGGGACAGCGGGATCTGGATCGGCAAAGGCTGCAAAATCGGCACCGGCGTCCTCCTCGTTCCTCCGGTATTGATCGGGGACCGCGTGAGCATCGGGGCCCGTTCCGTCATCGGACCTCATGTCGTGCTTGGAGGCAAGTGCTCGATCGGCCCGAACGTCCGGCTTGCGGAGACGATCCTGTGGGACGGCTGCCGGGTGAACGAAGGTGCATATTTAAACAACTGCATCTTCGGATACAATCTGGAACTCGGATCAAGACATATTTTGCACGAAGCCGTTATGAACCGATTGGGGGTGATGCAAGCATGACGCGGGTTGCTTATGTCAGCACTTACGTTCCGAAAAAATGCGGCCTGGCCACATTCACCTATCATTTGCGCCAATCCGTCAACGCGGCCAAAGAGTGGAAAGCGAAGGACCCGGTGGTCGTCCTGCACGACGGGGAAGCGGACGGACCGACTGACCCGCTGCTGTGGCTGCTGCGGCGCAACTGCGAAAACGATTATGAGAAGATGGCGAACAAAATCAACAATTCGGATATTGAGGTCGTTTCGCTGCAGCACGAGTTTGGGATATTCGGCGGAGAGGCCGGCCGGTATATTTTGCGGTTCATCCGCGCCCTAAACAAACCGCTTGTGACCACGTTCCATACGGTGTTTGAGCATCCCCGCGAGCCTTACGCCGGCATCCAGCGGGAAATCGCCGAGCGAAGCGCCCGGATCGTCGTGATGAACCGTAAGGCGATCTCCTATTTAAACCGTTCGTTCGGCATTCCTGAGGACAAGATCGTCTTTATTCCGCACGGCACGCCCGAACCCGATACGGAGCGGCGGCAAACGTTCCGGGAGCGGTTGGACTGGTCTGACCGGAAGGTGCTGATGACGTTCGGGCTGCTAAGCCGGGGGAAAGGGATCGAACTGATCCTTAAAGTTCTGCCGGAAATCGTCAAGCAGGTGCCCCATGTCCTGTATGCCATCGTGGGCCAGACGCATCCGGAGGTCAAGAAATGGGAAGGGGAGAAATACCGCGAAGAGCTTAGGACGATGATCGAGGACAACGGCATCGGGGAAAACGTGGTCATGATCGACCGCTACATGGAGGAAAACGACCTGGTCCGCCATATCACCGCCTGCGACGTTTATGTAACGCCGTATCCGGGACTGGAGCAAATCACCAGCGGTACGCTGGCCTACGCGGTCGGCTTGGGGCGTCCGGTGCTGTCGACGCCGTACTGTTATGCTCAGGATCTGCTCGAGGGTGAGCCGGACCTGCTGATCGCGGCGGATGCCCAAGCGTTGTGGCGGGAGCGGATCGTAGCGCTGCTGACCAACGAGGTGATGCTGCAGGACGTGGTCCGGAAAATGAAGCGGCTGGGGCAGACGATGCATTGGCCGAACGTCGGAAGTGAATATCACCGGCTGTTTACCGAGGTGGGGAGATATGGAGCGGCGATCCGTTCGGTTTGATCATCTGGCGAAAATGACCGACGAGACGGGGATTTTGGAGCATGCCCTGGGTTCGGTGCCCCGGCGCAATGAAGGGTACAGTACCGACGATCAGGCCCGGGCATTATGGGTTTGCCTGGAATGGGCGAGCAGTTGCGGCCCGGAGGAGCAAAAATGGCTCGATCGGCTTGCGGAAACGTATACCGCTTTTTTGCTGTGGGCGCAAAAAGAAGACGGGCATTTCCACAACAACTTCGCCTACGACCGCAGCCAAGAGCCGGAAACACCGTCCGACGATTGCCTGGGGCGCGTTCTTTGGGTTTGCGCCAAAGCGATGGCAGCAGACCCGTCTCCGTCTTTTGCCTTCGCGGCCGAATCGATCCTGCGCAAAGCGCTCGCTCAGGCCGATCGGATGCGCTACCCGCGGGGATGGGCTTATGCCTTGGCCGCGTTCGGCCTGCTGCAGCGCTCCGGCTTCGACATCGATTTGACCGTCCGAATCAAGGAGCTGGCCAATCGGCTTACCGGTCTTTATCGCCGGCATTCCGCACCGGGCTGGTCGTGGTACGAGCCCGAAATCACCTATAGCAACGCACTGCTGCCCTGGGGGATGCTGTGGGCGTACGAGATCTTGCAGCGGCCGGAATTGCTTGAAACCGCCCTAAACTCCCTCGATTTCCTGATCGGTTTGTCGCAAAATGAAGCGGGTCAGATTCGGCCGGTGGGAAGCCGTGGCTGGTGCCGCCCGGACTATCGGGCGCTGTGGGACCAACAGCCGGTCGATGTGATGAAGCTGGCGTTGGCCGCGGCTAAAGCTTATGAACTGACCGATATGCCGAAATACGAAGCGGTTGCCCTGAAATGCCGCGATTGGTTTTACGGCGCTAACGATCTCGGAGTTCCCATGGTTAACGAGCGGGACGGCAGCTGTTACGACGGATTAAACGCGGGCGGCCCCAATCGCAACTGCGGAGCGGAAGCGGTCGTTTCTTACCTGCTCACGGAAGCCATTTGCGAAAAATGGGTGCGCGAACAAGCGCAACTTGCCAAAATCCAATAGATATTCGTGGAGGATACGCCATATCTCATTGGGAAAAGCCCAATTGATTGGCGGGAATTGAACCTTATTTTAAGCACTTGCTTGGATATATCCAAGCAGAATGTCGGGCTGCCAATAATCGCAACAAAAGCTCCTGGCCGGCGCAGGCGCCGTCTAGGAGCTTTTGTTATGCTGCCGCGAATACGGACTCATGCGGCGGCCTAACGATGCTCGGCTGCCTGCGGAATCATGGTGGGGATGTTTTCCTCTCTTTTGCGAAAAGTCAGAATAAGCCGGGCCGCAGTAAGCCCGATGACGATTGCCGCTGTGCTGAGATAAATCAGCTTTGCCCAAAGGTACTGCGAGTCCGTCCCGATGAACAGACTATGCACCAAGGCAAGGGAAAAACCGGGAAAAGCCAGAAAATGAATGGTCCGCCATGCTTTTTTGCCGATCCTTTTGATTCCATCGGAAGTTAGAATTAGTAACAGGGCGATATAAAAAGCGATCGTTCCCAGCCCGGTAACGATGGGATGTGTAGTCGCGGTAAACGGCACCAGCAGGCTGGCGAGCGTGTAGCCGACGTATTTGTCGAACAGCAGTACCCCGCCATGGATCAGCCCGAACAAAAAGCCAAACCAGCCGCTGGATTCATGCAGCGCCAACAGGAGAGACTTCGTGCGGCCTTTTGCCAGTTTGAGGCTCATCATCAATCCGGCCGTTACCGATAAAAACATTAAAATATAGCTGGTTAAGCCTGCGGCGCGCGTCGTTGACCACACGTTAAAAGCGTCAAGAAATACGCTCATAGGGGATACCTCCTTTTGTGGCGTTGTATTGGTCCAGCGTCCCGCCCACGACGATGGACCGATCGTGCTTGACGCCGATCATGGCGCTCAAAGGATAATGGTCACGAAGCCACTGTGCTCCATACTCCGCGCCCAAAATAAGTACGCATTTCGCGCAAACCTCCGCTTCGGGCAAATTCGGCGCCACCACCGTGACTTGCGCCAGATCCGAGTCGGCAGAGGTACCGCGCCGCGGGTCGAGGATATGATGAAGGATTTTTCCTTCCGTATCCGTCCATCGCCGCTTCATCGGACTGCTTGTCGCGATCCCCAGCGTCCCGTGCAGATGCAATTTCAGCAAATCCCGCTCCTCTTGCCACGGATTGGCGATTCCGATATGCCATCCTTCACGGGGCGTGCCCCAGAGCGCAATGTCTCCGCCGGCGCCGATCGCTCCCGGGCAGATCGCCTGCTGCTGCAGCTTCAAAGCGAACCGGTGTGCGCTCCAGCCTTTGGCGAACCCGCCAAGGTCGACGGAGATTCCCGGTTCCAGCGTAATCCGCTGCAATTCCTGGTTCAGACCGGCCGGATGCGGGCCGATTCCTGCGGCGTTGTGGGACGATGTTGCGGTTTTGCTCGGCTTCGTCAAAGTTTCAAAGGAACGGGAATACCCCAGCTCGCAAAGCGCCGCGCCAAGGTAAGGGTTAAATAAGCCTTCCGTTTTTTGATAATGCAGATCCGCTTCGGATATGACGTCGAATAGCAGAGGAGAAGCCGCAAATGGCCGCCCGCCGCACCGGTTTAATGCCGAAAGCTCGCTGTCGGGCCGAAACCGGCTAAGTTTGTTTTCCACATAAATAAACCAGTTCATGGCACTGCGCCGGAAAAGTTCAGGGAGACCGGCCGTGAAAAAGAGAGCGTTCATCGCACGAAATTTGTGCATGGCCGTTCCCTCCTTTAGGATGCGTGGGATCTCATCCCCCCGAATTCACCGGATTGCGGCCCGGCTCCGGAGTCGCCGCCATCGTAGCCGGTCCCGGGGGAGGCGCTGCCGTCATTACCGTTAAAGTCTTCAAACCGCGGTCTCCGCTCGGTTCCTTGATGATCATAGGTGAACTGGCCGCTGTTTTGTGCAGATTCGGATGCCGTGGATGAAGACGAAGACGAGGATGAAGATGAGGATGGGTTCGCTGCATCACTGTGGCTTGCGTTCAGGCCGATCAGTCCGACGAATAACGCCGCGCTCGATACTCCGACACACCACTTTGTCCATTTGTTGTTTGCCATGGGGATGTCCTCCTTAGTTGAATAAGTCTAGTTGTAAGCTTAGTATGACTGCCCTACCTTAAGCCCATATGAAAACATACTGAAAGTTTGCTGAGGCCCTGCTGTGTATCTTAGATTGGATCTTTTACAGAATCAGTGGAATCAACTTAACCTGTTTATTCGCCTGGTCGGATCGGAAGGCAGGCAAAAGCGTGTCTTGACCGGCTTGGCGCTGACAGAATTGCAAATCATACAACTAACTTTACATCCATTTACCCCAGCTTTCGATTAATTGTATTTCATACAATACTTTCCTCGTTTCTGTCCCTCCTCTTCGAAAGATAGCGGAGTAATTGCATGTTTTACACATAATCAAGCGCTAAGGCAGCATTCCGGATATGTAAGTGTACATTTTGCAACTACTCCATTCAACAGTGGATCAAGAAAGAAACCGGGGATTCGGATGGTCAGCTCCATTTTCAAGGAAGAGATCAGATAGGCTACAGGAAGAACAAGGGGGGATTGGGGCCGCCTTCGGCGACAATCGCCAAAAGCAATCCCGAACCAGTACCTGCCGCTATGCGAGGCTGTTTAGAGAAAAAGCAACCTCCGAGCAATTTGGCCAAGCCTCTATTTGGCGGACATAAAAAAGAAGCCCCTAGGCTGTAAGGAGCTTCTTCTTCTGGTCAAAACCCGTTCCAAACGACGGTCTGTTCGGCGGACAAACGGGTGGAAGGCCGGGCGGGGCGGGCCGCTTTCCCAACGGCAACGAGCATCACGGGAATATAACGTGACGGTATGTCAAACGCCTCGATCAATGCGCCGGCGTCGTAACCGCCCATCGGGCAGGTGTCATACCCGATCGCTTTGGCGGCAAGCATCAGCTGCATAGCGGCAAGAGAGGCGTTTCGTATCGCCTCATCCCGGGGAGCTTGCGGGTTGTTCAAATAAGCCCCTTCGATTTGAGCGATCAGGTTTGCCTTGATTTCTTCCGGCATTAACCCGGCAGCCACGTCGCGGCTCAAAATCATATCAGCGTCCCGGTGGGCCTCAAGGTCCCCCAGGACAGCGATCACGGCGGAAGCCTCCACCACCTGGCGCTGACCGTACGCTACCGGGAGCAGTTTCTCCTGAAGCCTCTGTTCAGCGATCACAAGAAATCTCCAGGGCTGAAGGTTCCAGGCGGAGGGGGCGCTCCCCGCTATTTCCAAAAGAAAGTTAATTTCGCTTTCACTCAGCTTGTGCGTAGGATCAAAGTGCTTAACCGCATGGCGTTCCCGCATCACGGTAAAAAAGTCGGCTTGTACCGCGGAAGTCATCAAATCCACTCCTTAGTTGTAAATTTTTCTTTATAATCAAGGCCGGAGCCCCAAGCTTAGGCCGGCTAACGGACCGTATAGAGCCCTTATTTGCCCGAAGCGCTCTTATTTGCCCGAAAATGGGCGGAAATGAGCGTCGAACCGTCCAATAAGGTCCCTGGTATCCGTTACATCCCCAATGCTCCCGTTTTCGCTGAAATAACGGCCCTGGTATCCGTTAGAATCCAGCGGGGGGTGCAGATTGGTTAAGTTGCTTCGCCACCCGAGCGACACGCGCCATTTTCGGACTTGTTGTTTTCGAACTTGTTATTTTCGGCCTTGGTGTTCTCGGTCTTGCTGTTTCCGCCCTTGTTTTGCCCCCTTGCTTTTGGCTCCCAAGAGATTCGCGCCCGTTACACCGGCGATGATCAGGAGCGAGCCGATCACATGATACACCGTCACTTTCTCTCCAAGAACCATCGCCCCGGCGGCAATCGACACCACGGTCGACAAGTTGGAAAAGACGCTCACCCGCGAGGCTTCCAGCTTGGACAAGGCGTAATTTGAGCTTAACGCGGTGACGAGCGAAGACAGCACGCCGAGATAGATGACCGACAAAATAAACCTGCCGCTCCCAAGCGGCGCCAGCCAGTTCCCGAGCGTCCCGGCGGAGGCGTGCCCGGCCACCGAAACGGCCAGAAAAATCAAGCAGCCGATGCCGAGCGTCAAATAGCTGATCTCCCACGGACTGTAAAGCTTCAGCAGCGACCTTGCCAGCACGCTGTATCCGGCAAACGCCAGGCCGGACAAGAACAACAGCAGAAGCCCTGCCACATTCCCGAAATCAATACGGCCGTTGCCCATAACAAAAATAAACACTACGCCGAATACGGAAAGAAGGATTCCCAGCTTCTGTCCCAAGGACGTCGTTTCCTTCAAAAAGACGTAGGCCAAAACCATCGTCAACACCGGCGTAAAAGCATACATAATGCCTCCCTCCGCGGAGGTGGCGTGCTGCAGCCCAAACGTTTGAAACAGGAAAAACCCCAACGGATAGAACGCAGCCAATAAAATCACCCGGAAGAGCGGCTTGCCTCGAAATTGAAGTTTGATCAGGCCCAGGGCTGCGGGAATCGACATCGCCGCAAACGAAACGGCAAAGCGGAAAGCCAGCGTATCGACAGGACCCGCGTCTTCCAGGGCGATTTTCGTAAACAGAAAAGAGAAGCCGATGATCGCGGCGTTGACGAAGGCGGACATATAAGCAAGAGTTTGTTTTTTGAATTCGATAAGCGGACAACCTCCTTTATGAGCTTCAAGGCTTGATTCTGTTCGCGAACAGTCATCCTGTAAGCAATGGTATAATGAATCATCGATAAGAAAAATCGCAATTTTTCAAAACTGTACCGATACAGATCGGCTGCATTGCGGCTAGTCCGGCAGTATTAACGGGAAAAGGGGAGCAGAAACGTGAAAAAGTACATGGCCATCCTGTCCGACATCGAACGGAAAATAGCCGCAGGCCGATATCGCCCGGGACAAAAGCTTCCGTCGGTGCGCAAGGCCGCTCAGGAATACGATTGCAGCGCCAGCACGATCATCAAGGCCTACGCGGAGCTGGAAAAGCGGCATGCGATCTACTCCGTGGCGCAAAGCGGGTTTTATGTGGTCGGGCATTCCGCCGCGGCGCGGACAAGCGGCGATAGCACCACCATCGATTTTACGTCGGCGTCGCCGGATATTGGCCTGTTTCCCTATCTCGATTTCCAGCACTGCCTCAACAAAGCGATCGATACTTACAAGGCCCAGCTCTTCACCTACGGAGATCCGCTGGGGATGGAGAAGCTGCGGCAGACGCTGGTTTCCCATCTGGCAAGCAATCAGGTGTTCGCCAACATGGAGCATATCGTGGTCACCTCCGGCGTCCAGCAGGCGCTGGAAATTTTGGCAAAAATGCCTTTTCCGCACGGAAAGTCGGCCGTCCTGGTCGAGCAGCCGAGCTACGATATTTATCTGCGTTTTCTCGCGGCGGAAAAAATCCCCGTGCAGGGTATCGCACGTACTGCGGCAGGGGTCGATTTAAGCGAACTGGAGGAGCGGTTCAAGAGCGGGGGGATCAAATTTTTCTACACCATGTCCCGCAATCACAACCCGCTGGGGACGACGTTAAGTACGGAACAAAGAAAGGCGATCGCCAAATTGGCCGAAAAATACGACGTGTACGTTGTTGAGGATGACTATATGGCCGACCTGGGAGATGAGCGGGGGTATCACCCGATTCATGCGTACGACAGCGCCTCGCGCATCATTTATTTGAAAAGCTTTTCCAAGGTCGTTTTTCCCGGGCTGCGATTGGGCGTTGCCGCGCTGCCGGGCGAGCTTTTGGAACAGTTTCGAGCTTATAAAAATTATGGCGACACCTCTCTATTGTCCCAGGCCGCGCTGGAGGTATACATCAAAAACGGCATGTACGAACGCCACAAGCAGACCTTATTCGAGCGGTATTCCGAACGGATACGAACGTTGTCGGAAGCGGTGCGGCGGCATGCCGAAGCCGGGCAGGCCGAGGTTCCGGACGTCAACTCGGGCATATTCGCGCAGCTGCGCTTGCCCCGGGAGGTCAATTTGGAACGTTTGACGGAGCGGCTGGCGGCCAGAAATATCCTGGTGTCGCCCGGCAAAGCGTTTTATTTGGCGGACTATCTGGCGAGGGAGAAGTTTTTGCGGATCAGCGTTTCAAGGGTGCCGCTGGCGCAAATCGATCCGGGCGTCAGGGCGATTGTGGAGGAAGCCGCTAAGGCATGGGGAAAATGACGGAAATGCGCCTCTTTGTTCAACCGCTATTCGCTATTGGACAATTCTTGCTGAATAATAAAATGGGAAATTTATCAACCTAAAAGAGGTTGTTCAAAAAGAATAGTTTGCGGCAATCCCAAAGCAAAAAGGAGTGTTCGTTCCCGATGGATCAGCAACTAGAACCGATCCCCCAGCCCAAAACCTACGGGGCGCTCGGCAACCTGCCTTTGATCGATAAAGATTTGCCTACTCTATCTTTTGCCAAACTGGCCGATGAGTTCGGACCGATTTACCGGTTCGAGGTGGCTAACCGCTCATTTATCGCCGTATCCGGACATAAGCTTGTTGCCGAGGTTTGCGACGAGTCGCGTTTTGACAAAAGCATCGGCCATTTGCTGAAAGTACGCGATTTTGCCGGCGACGGTTTATTTACCAGCCTGACGAAGGAGCCGAATTGGGCCAAAGCGCATCATATTCTTATACCTTCCTTTAGCCAGCCGGCGATGAAAGGTTACCACGCGCGGATGGTTGACATCGCCCTGCAGCTCGTGCAAAAATGGGCCCGGCTGAACCCCGACGACAGCATCAATGTGCCGGAGGACATGACCCGGCTTACGCTGGATACGATCGGTTTATGCGGATTCGATTACCGGTTCAACAGCTACTACCGGGAAACGCCAAATCCGTTTATCGTCAGCATGGTGAACGCGCTCGACGAAGCGATGCATTATTCGAGCCGGCTGCCGATTCAGAACAAATTGATGGTGAAGAAAAAACGCCAATACGAACGCGACATTCAATCGATGTTTTCCCTGGTCGACCGCATCATCGCCGAACGCAAGGCGAGCGGGGAGCAGGGGGGCACCGATTTGCTCGCCCGGATGCTCAGCGCGGCCGATCCGGAAACCGGGGAACTGCTGGATGACGAAAATATCCGTTTTCAGATTATCACCTTCCTCATCGCCGGGCATGAGACGACAAGCGGCTTGCTGTCGTTTACCATCTATTTTTTGCTGAAAAATCCGGATGTGCTGAAAAAAGCCTATGAAGAGGTGGATCAGGTATTAACGGACCTCGTTCCCAGCTACGAGCAGGTACGGAAGCTGAACTATATCCGCATGATTTTGGACGAATCGCTGCGGCTGTGGCCGACCGCCCCGCAATTCGGCTTGTTCGCCAAGGAGGATACCGTCATCGGCGGCAAATACGCGGTCAAGAAGGGCGAGACGGTCGCGGTTATCCTGCCGAAGCTGCATCGGGACAAGGAGGCTTGGGGGGAGGACGCCGAACAATTCCGGCCGGAGCGGTTCGAAGATCCGAAAAAAATTCCCCACGATGCTTATAAACCGTTCGGGAACGGACAGCGGGCCTGTATCGGCCGGCAGTTTGCCCTTCACGAAGCGGCGCTCGTTCTCGGGATGATTCTGCAGCGGTTCGAGCTCATCGATCATACGAATTATCAGCTCAAAGTCAAACAGACGTTGACGCTAAAGCCCGAAGGCTTTACGATCCGGGTCGCGCCCCGCCCGAAAAAAGAAAACCTCGCCGGGAATGTGCTTCCCGTCCAGGAAGCCGGCAAAGGACCGCTTCAGCAGCTGGAAGCGGAAACGCCCCGGCCGGCGGCGCTGGTCGGGATTAACGACCGTCCGCTGCTCGTTCTCTACGGCTCGGATATGGGAACGGCGGAAGGAATCGCCCGGGAGCTGGCCGACCTGGCGCGCCTGCATGGAGTCCGCAGCGAAGCCCAGCCTTTAAACGAGCGGGTCGGGAATCTGCCCAAAGAAGGGGCGGTCATTATCGTCACCTCCTCGTATAACGGCAAACCTCCGGCGAATGCCAAACAATTTGTGGAATGGCTGGAGGAAGTGGAGCCGGGGAGCCTGGCCGGCGTCAATTATACGGTGTTCGGCTGCGGCGACCGCAACTGGGCAAGCACGTACCAGCAGGTGCCGAAATTTATCGACGAGCAAATGGAGCTCAAGGGAGCCAAACGTTTCTCGGTACGCGGCGAAGCCGACGCCAGCGGCGATTTCGAGCAGCAGCGCGAAACGTGGGAGTCGCGGATGTGGGGCGAGGCGATGGACTTTTTCGGGATCGCTTTGAATCCGAACGCCGAAAGGGAGCGCAGCACGTTAAGCATCCGATTCGTAGACGAATTGACAGAATCGCCGCTGGTGCAGTCCTACGATGCGGTTTCCGCCGCGGTAGCGCTTAACCGGGAATTGCAGGCCGAAGGCAGCGAACGCAGCACCCGGCATATCGAGCTGTCTCTGCCGGAAGGACTCGGCTACAGCGAAGGCGATCATCTGGGCGTGCTGCCGGAAAACAGCGGCAATCAAATCGAACGGCTCTTAAAGCGGTTCGGTCTAGGCGGGGCGGATCAAGTGATCATGACGGCCAGCGGCTTCAGCGCGGCCCATCTTCCTTTGGACCGGCCGGTGAACCTGCGCGATCTGCTGGCGCATTGCGTGGAGCTTCAGGAGCCGGCGACCCGGGCGCAAATTCGCGAACTGGTATCTTACACGGCATGTCCGCCCCATAAACGCGAACTCGAGCAGCTGCTGGAAGGGGAAAATTACACGGCGCAGATCGTCAAACGCCATATCACCATGCTCGATTTGCTGGAAAAATACACAGCGTGCGAAATTCCGTTCGAACGCTTTATGGAACTGCTGCCCCCGCTTAAGCCGAGATATTACTCGATCTCCAGTTCGCCCAAAATATCTCCGGAAACGGCCAGCATCACCGTGGGCGTCGTTCGCGGGCCGGCCTGGAGCGGGCAGGGCGAATACCGCGGAGTAGCGTCCAATTATTTGGCGGAAGCCAACCCGGGGGACCGCGTCGTCATGTTCGTCCGTACGCCGGCATCCGGGTTCCGGCTGCCGGACGATCCCGGGACGCCGGTCGTTATGGTCGGGCCGGGAACCGGGCTGGCGCCGTTCCGCGGTTTCCTTCAGGCGCGCTCGGCGCTGAAGCGGGAGGGGGGACAGCTTGGACGCGCCATGTTGTTTTTCGGCTGCCGGAACGAGGACGACTTTATTTACCGGGATGAGCTGGAAGGCTATGTGCGGGACGGAATCGTTTCGCTGTATACGGCGTTTTCCCGGAAGGAGGGCGTCCCCAAAACGTATGTTCAGGACCTGATCGAGCAAAATGCCGAAGCAGTGATAACCTTGCTGGCAAGCGGCGGACATCTGTATATTTGCGGGGACGGCAGCCGCATGGCTCCGGATGTGGAAGCGCGCCTGCTCCAGTCCTATCAAAAGGTTCAGGGAACCGGAGCGCGAGAAGCGAAGGAGTGGTTGGAGGGCTTGAACGCGGAAGGACGGTACGCCAAGGATGTGTGGACCGGGGTGTAAGGGGGCCGCGTATTTGCAGAGACTGCTGAAGGAACGGTAAAAAGGGAGTTTGGCTAATTTTAGGGAACTCGCCCAGGTCGAGCATGAGGTTAACAGCGATGGAATGCGGGGCTTGGGACCGCTATTCGGGAACTTGAGCGAGTTGAAGCTTTCGCGTGAAAGGAACTATATGCCACTCCCGCTACGTTGCGATATAAGGAAGAAAGGGAACCCCCCCATGAAATGCAAAAGTGCAGCCGGTTTTTGTCGAAACTCCTCTAAACCGGTGGTTCAAATGCAAAAGTGCAGTTCATTTCCGGTAAAAAGTTACTTTTTTATCATATAGCCCAAAATGAGATGCACATTTGCATTTCAATCGCTCTAAAATAGTAATTTAGGGAAAATAGAATGCACTTTTGCAGTTGATCCGGTCTGGCCATCCTCCTTTCCATGAAAGATGATAAACTCGCCCCGCTGCCCTTAACCAAACCCGGCTTGGTGTAATCCCAGCAACGGACCTGAATGACCTTATTCGTCCATTTCCCGGGTATTTCCCGCTCTAACGAGCTCACCTGTCGTTATCGGGCTTCCAAATAAGTCCTTTGGGCTAATTTTACGGGGATAAGGCCATCTCGGTCCGTTAGCGCCGGTGGTATGAACAAAGCCGATGCTGATATGAAAAAGTTGATTAGGTGTCTTCCCGTTTCCTTAATTCTCCCAAGCCGGATTCCAGACAACTTCCCACAGATGGCCGTCGGGGTCTTGGAAATAACCCGAATACCCGCCCCAAAACGTGTCGTGCGCCGCCAGGGTGATGGTGGCGCCGGCCTGTTCGGCTTCCTTCATGACCCGGTCCACCTCTTCCTTGCTGCTTACGTTGTGGCCCAGCGTAAATTCGGAAGGACTGGCCGCAGTTTGGGGAATTTGCGCGTCATGGGCCAAATTTTTGCGGCTGAACAGGGCGAGCCGATCCCCGGCTCCAAATCGAAAAACGCCACGGCGCCATGCTCAAATTCTTGTCCGACAATGCCTTCGGTCTGGAATCCCAGACCGTCGCGGTAAAATTTTACCGATTTCTCCAGGTTGTCCACGCCGATCGTAATAACTGTAATACGCGGTTTCATATCAATGGAACCTCCTTGTGCCAAATGGATGGGTTTGCTCCGCTTTATTTTAGTCGGCCGCATGGGGGAGCGTATTGTAAAAATCGGACATGCCCCCCCGAATTCCCGCACCGCCGTCATCGGAGAACAACCGTAATATCGTTTAAACTCACGGATCTGCCAATAACAGGAGACGAACAGAGCCAGCATCGGGGAAGGGGGCAGCTCGCGGTAGCGGTAAGCCGGATCTCTTCCGTTGGCCTGTTTGGGTTGAAAAAGCGTATGGAGATGCGTCGGCATAAAAGCGGTCCTCCTTCGCAAGGCAATACCTGCGGATTGCATAAAGAACCTGGCAGCTGGGCCAGGTTCTTCCGTTGACGTTTATTTCGTTGCCGCCGCCACCGCCGCGGCGAAACGTTCCAGCGCTTCGGCCAGCAGCTCGCGCGAGCAGGCGAGGTTGACGCGCAGGAAACCTTCGCCGTTCCGCCCGTATATGGAGCCTTCGGTAAAGGCAACTTTGGCGTCCTTGTACATCAACCGTTTCAACGCGGCTCCGTCAAGTCCCAAAGCGCGGCAGTCGATCCAGAGCAGGTAGGTTCCCTCCGAGCGGACCGGGATCAGCATCGGCAGACGCTCGGCCAAAAAACCGACCGCAAAATCCCGGTTGGCCCCGATGTATTCCAGCACCGCTTCCAGCCAATCTTCGCTTTCATTATAGGCCGCGATCGTGGCCGGAGGGCCGAAGTAATTCACCGAACCGATGGCCAGGGCATCGATCCGGTCAGTGAATTTCTGCCGCAGCTGCGGGCTGGAAATGACGGTGAACGAACTGGCCAGTCCGGGAATGTTAAACGTCTTGGACGGCGCCAGGCAGGTGATGGTCATGTCCGCATGCTGCTGGGACAACGAGGCGAACGGATAATGGCGGTTGCCGGGGAACACGAGATCGCAATGGATTTCATCCGATACGACCTTCACCCCGTACCGGCTGCAAAGCTCTCCCAACCGTTCCAATTCCGCTTTCGTCCAGACTCGCCCGCCGGGATTGTGCGGGTTGCAGAGCAGCATCAGCTTGGCGCCTTGCTGCATCAAGCTTTCCAGATGGCCGTAATCCATCCGGTAGGCGCCGTCTTGCAAAACCAGCGGATTTTCGGCCACCTTGCGCCCGTTCTTCACGATCACATCGTAAAAGGGGTTATAAACCGGGGACTGCAAAATAACGGCATCCCCAGGTTCCGTCAGCGACTGAACGGCGACGCTTAGCGCAGGAACGACCCCGGGAGTATTGGCGATCCAGGAAGCGTTCAGCTGCCATCCGTGCCGTCTGCCAAACCAGCCGATAATCGCATCCAGATATTCCTGAGGTCTGGTCGTATAGCCATAGATTCCGAGCTTGGCCCGTTCGGTGACCGCGCCGATCACCGCCGGCGGGCATTTGAAATCCATATCGGCCACCCACAGGGGAAGCACGTCGGGATCGCCAAACAGCTTTTTGCCGAGATCCCATTTTTCGGAACATGTTCCTTTGCGTTGCGTGCGTTCGTCAAACTGATAATTCATTTATGTTAACACCCTTTCCGCTTCATACACTTCGATGCGATCCTTAAATGCATACTACTACTCTTCGTAACCGTTGACGACGACTTCCAGTTCTCCCGTCGTGGAGTCGATCAGCATCCCGTGAACGGGAACGCCGGCAGGGAGAAGCGGATGATTTTTGACCAAGTTCACGGTTTGAATGACCCCTTGCTTCTCATTGTCAACGCCGCGCAGCCACTCGTTGAGTTTGATGCCGGAATGTTCCAGCGTGTTCAGCACGTCTTCGGAAATGCCGCGTTCGCGCATCGAACCGATCATTTGATCGGAATTCAGCGCAGCCATGCCGCATCCGGTATGGCCCACGATGTATACTTCTTGCGCGCGCAGCTCGTAAATCGCAACCAGCAAGCTGCGCATAACGCTGCCGAAGGGATGGGAAATGAGCGCCCCCGCGTTTTTGATCAGCTTGACATCGCCGTTGCGCAGGTTCATCGCTTTCGGGAGCAGCTCCACGAGCCGCGTATCCATACAGGTGACAATGGCCATTTTTTTCTCGGGGAATTTGTCCGTCATGTATTTTTCGTATTCTTTATCGGCGACGAATTTACGGTTAAACTCCAGGATAGTATCAAGTTGGGTCATTGGTTTTGCCTCCTAGGATAAAATTTGGGATTACCGCCGGTCTACCAGGCGAATATTCGATTTGTAAAATTGCGACCTGCCGTCAAGCCGGAAGGTTCCGGTCGTTTCTTCGCCGCTTAAGGTCAGCTCTTCTTCAAAAAAAACGGCCTGCATCCGGTCGATCCAGAACGGATAGGCGTCGTTTTCTAAGGGGATATCGTAATCGCCCGGCTTGGAGACGAGCTGCAGACCGGGAACCCCGCTCATGCCGCAGCCGCAGTTTTCCGTATCATACACGATGCGCAGCATGCCCGGCTTATCGGCGAGGGACGTCCGGATAAGCTTTTCCGCCGCCGTATTAAGAGTTACTTTCATCGCGCCATAGCGCCTCCTTTTCGTCTGGAAGTCAATTATCTCAAAAATAAATTATACAACCCGCCTTAAAATTTGATTATACGGTTTGTTAAAAGTATCATCAAGAGTAGCAGTTATTTTAGAGTAAAGGTGGGAATGGCGATGAAACAAGAAACGGCGGAAAAGTGGGGACTTTTTCGCGGACTTCTGCAAAAAATTCAGAGCTATCATGAGGCGGTCGCGCTGATGAACTGGGATTTACGCACCGGCGCGCCGAGAAAAGGGGCGGAAACCCGCGCGAAATCGATCGGGCTGTTGTCGACGGAGGCGTTCAAAATGGAAACTTCGCCGGAAATGGGAGAGTATCTCGCCTATTTAAGCCAGCCTGCGGTTATGGACGAACTGGACGATATCCAGCGGAGAATGGTGCTTGACGTGCAGGAGGAGTATGAGCGCAGCGTTAAAATTCCGCCGGAAAAGTTCCAAGCGTACACCGAACTGACGGCGCACGCCGAAACGCTATGGGAGGATTTCAAGGAAAACGCCGATTTTCCGGGTTTTGAACCTTATTTGACGCAAATCGTGGAGAAAACCCAGGAATTCATCGATTATTGGGGACCGAAAGCGACCCGTTACGATACGCTCTTACATATGTATGAACCCGATTTGACCGTGGAGAAGCTGGATCAAGTGTTCGGACAGCTGCGCGACCGGCTCGTGCCGCTTGTCGCGGCGGTGACGAACGCGGCGAACAAGCCGGAGGCGTCGTTCCTGAAGCAGCGGTACGACGTAGGGCCGCAGGAGAAGTTCAGCTTGTTCCTGCTGGAGCAAATCGGCTACGATTTCGAGGCCGGGCGGGTCGACGAAACCGTGCATCCGTTCGAAACGACGATCAATCACGGCGATGTGCGGATTACGACGAATTACAAACAGAATGACGTGGCCAGCGCGATTTTTAGCTCGCTGCACGAAGGCGGGCACGCGTTGTATGAACAAAACGTAGCCGATGAGCTCGCCGAAACGCCGCTGGGGCAGGGAACGTCGATGGGCATTCACGAATCGCAGTCGCGGTTCTGGGAGAACGTCATCGGCCGCAGCCGGGAGTTCTGGAACCGGTACTTCGGCGAGTTGCAGCAGCATTTCCCCGAGCAGCTTAAAGACGTGACCGCGGAGATGTTTTACCTGGCGGTGAACCGCGCGGAAAATTCGCTGATCCGGATCGAAGCGGATGAACTGACCTATAATCTGCACATCATCATTCGCTATGAGATCGAGAAGATGCTCTTTAACGAAGGGCTGCCGGTCAGCGAACTGCCTAAAGTGTGGAACGAGAAGTATCAGACTTATCTCGGCTTGACGCCGCCGGACGACGGGGTTGGCGTATTGCAGGACGTGCATTGGTCGGGCGGGCTGTTCGGCTACTTCCCTTCCTATGCGCTCGGCAACATGTACGCCGCCCAAATCGCAGGCACGCTGCGCAAGGAAATGCCGGAGCTCGACGCCTTAGTGGAGGCCGGCAACTTCCAGCCGATCAAGGAATGGCTGACCGACAAAATCTACAAATACGGGAAAAGCCGCAAGCCGGCGGAAATCATCAAGGCGGTGACCGGAGAAGATCTGAATCCGGATTACTTGGCCGATTACCTGGAACAAAAATTCAAAAGCATCTACGGGCTGTAAACGGCCGTTGCCTGGCCGCACAAGCCTCCAATCCGTAGTGGCGAAACCTCCAATCCATTTGGGATTGGGGGTTTTTTGCTGATTGGAATTATCCAATAGAATGGTCGGCGGAATCTATTGAATACTTCCAATGGGAATTCGAAATGGCGGCCGGTTTCCGGCAATCCATTCGTTTTTCCCAATCAAGCCCCAGGGCACTTCACTCCTTAACCTTTTGCTGGGCAATAGCATACTATTAAGTATCCGGCAAGTTGGAAGGAGTGTGAACGTGGATGATAAAGCGCCGTACGGTGTTATGGCTGGCCGCCGCGGTGCTGCTGGGCGCAGTTTTTGCAGGCTGCGGCAATGGCGGCCAAACTCAGAAGGTAAAGGTCGGGGAAGTGACCCGTTCCGTTTTTTATGCCCCCCAATACGTTGCCTTTGAAAAAGGCTTCTTCAAGGAAGAGGGCCTCGATGTGGAGCTGCAAACGACGTCGGGCGGGGATAAAACGATGACCGCGCTGTTGTCCGGGGCCGTGGACGTGGCGCTGGTCGGGGCGGAAACATCGATTTACGTCTATCAGCAGGGTTCGGACGATCCGGTGATCAATTTTGCCCAACTGACGCAAACGGACGGAACTTTCCTTGTGTCCAGAGAGGATGTCGGCGAATTCGATTGGGAGAAATTGAAAGGGAGCGTTTTTCTCGGCCAGCGGAAAGGCGGCATGCCGCAAATGGCCGGCGAGTTCACCCTGCGCAAGCGCGGAATCGATCCGCACCAGGACTTGGAGCTGATTCAAAACATCGATTTCGCCAACATCACCGCCGCATTCGCCTCGGGCACCGGCCAGTTCGTCCAGCTGTTCGAGCCGCAAGCCTCCATTATCGAGCGGGAAGGAAAAGGCCACGTCGTCGCCTCCTTCGGTACGGAAAGCGGCAAATTGCCCTACACGGTCTTTATGACCAAACAAAGCTATATCCAAGATCATCCGGAAGTGGTGCAGAAATTCACCAATGCGGTTCATAAGGCCCAGCGCTGGGTTCAGGAGCACACGCCGGAGGAAACGGCCGAAACGATCGCGCCTTTCTTCAAGGACACGGATCGGGATATTTTGGCCAGCTCCGTCAAGCGTTATTTGGAGCAGGGAACTTACGCCGAAACGCCGGCCTTGGCCGAGGATGCCTGGAACAATCTGCTTGATGTGATGGAAAGCGCCGGGGAATTAAACGAGCGGGTAGAGCTTAAGAAGCTGGCCGACAACCGGTTTGCCGAAAAAGCGGTACAATCCGCAGCCGCAACCTCCGGTCGGTAAACCGGCATTTATAATGCGTGTTTAATTCGATGCCGAGTTACACTTAGTAGTCAACTCCTACTTATATCTTCAAAAGATGACTTTTTGAACAACCTTAAAGTGCGAGTTCAAAAAGTCGGCTTTTCAGCACCGAGAAGGTTGGATGAAGCTAGGGACGTCAGGAGCGGAGCGTACGTTTTGGGTACGTGAGCACCGGAAGGCCCGGCTGAATTCAAGATTCGACGTCGAGAACACTTCCTGACCCGCTTCGTGATCAAAAGATGACTTTTTGAACAACCTCTTACACGGAAAAGGAGCGTGAGCGCTTTGTTGCCTGTTTTGGAACTGAAAGATCTGGATCAGGTTTACGTGACGGATCGGGAAGCCGTGCTAGCCCTGAAAGGGATGAATTTGACCGTGGAATCCGGTGAATTCATCAGCCTGGTCGGTCCCAGCGGATGCGGAAAGACCACGCTGCTTTCCGTGATGGCCGGGCTGCTGGCTCCTTCCCGGGGGGAAGTGCTGCTGCACGGCAAGCCGGTAACCAAACCGACCTCGAAAGTAGGCTACATGCTGCAGCAGGATTATTTGTTCCCGTGGCGGACCATCCTCGGCAACGCCGTGATCGGCCTTGAGCTCACCGGACGCTTGACCCGGGAAACGACGCAAACGGTAAGGAACCTGCTGGCCGAGATGGGGCTTGGCGATACGGCCGGCCTGTACCCCGGCCAATTGTCGGGGGGCATGCGCCAGCGGGTGGCGCTGGTGCGGACGCTGGCCACCGATCCGGAGGTGCTGCTGCTCGACGAGCCGTTTTCGGCGCTCGATTACCAGACGAAGCTGCAGTTGGAGGATCTTGTCGCCGGCACGCTGAAGCAGCGGAAAAAAACGGGCGTGCTCGTGACGCATGATTTGTCCGAGGCGATCGCCGTCAGCGACCGGGTTATCGTGCTGGCCCCAAAGCCCGGCAGAATCCGGAGCATGTATACCGTTCCGGACAACATCCGCAGGGCCCTGCCTTTTTATGCCCGGGAGGAAGCGGGATTCAACGAATTGTTTCAGGAGATTTGGCGGGATCTCGAGACATCGGATGAAGGAGGAGGGGCCATTGATGCAGGCGGATGTAACGCGTTTGCCGGATCGGGAACGTTGGCTTAGAGAAAAATGGAACCAGCACCGGAAGCAAAAGCGGAAGATGAAGCGGATGGTGCTGGCGGTCCAAATCTTTCTGTTGCTGCTGTTGATCGGATGGTGGGAGCTTGCCGGCCGGATGAAGTGGATTGATGTGCTGATCTTCAGCTATCCGTCCAAGGTGGCAAGGCAAATATTCAAAGATGCGGCGAGCGGCGAGCTGTGGCCGCATCTGGCGATGACGGTCGGCGAGACGGCGGTCGGGTTTTTGCTGGGCACGCTGCTCGGGACGCTGCTCGCCGTGCTGATCTGGTGGTCGCCTTTTCTGTCCAAAGTGCTTGATCCGTACATGGTCGTCTTCAACAGCATGCCGAAGGTGGCCTTAGGGCCGATTTTTATCGTCATGTTCGGAGCCGGCTTCACCGCCATCGTCGTGACGACGCTGTCGATCACCGTGATCGTGACAACGCTGGTCGTGTTCAACAGCTTCAATGAAGTCGACGCCAACCTTGTCAAGGTCATTCGCACATTCGGAGGAAGTCGGCGCGACGTGTTTATGAAGGCGATCTTGCCGGCGTCGTTTCCGACCATCGTCTCGACGTTGAAGGTGAATGTCGGCATGGCCTGGGTCGGCGTCATCGTCGGCGAATTCCTCGTCGCCAAAATCGGGCTCGGCTATTTGATCGTCTACGGGTTTCAGGTGTTTAACTTTACGCTGGTGTTATCCAGCCTGGTCATTATCGCGGTCGTCGCCACGGCGATGTATCAACTGGTCGTTTATATCGAGCGGAAACTGGTTCGGGAGCGGTAACGCTCCTTTTTCGTTTTGGCGGGATTGTAAGCGGGCGTGAAATCAAGTAGGATATTTTCATACAATCGACAATAGGCGGCAAATCCATACATAAGGGTGGTCTTCATGCGCATTGTTAAAACGGCTATTGCTACGCTGCTCGCGATTTTGATCGCGGAATTTACCGGGGTGGACGGGGCGCTGTCCGCGGGCCTGCTGGCCATTCTCGGGGTGGATGTGACCCGCAAGCGCAGTCTCGTGACGATCTCGGCGCGTTTTTTCGCCTCGATCTTGGGACTGAGCCTGGCCTTTATCCTGTTTTACGTGCTGGGATTCCATATTTGGGTGCTGGCGATTTATATTTTGATCGCTTTCCCGCTAATTGCCAAAGCCCGCTTTAAAGAAGGCATCGTGACCAGCTCGGTCGTCGTGTTCCGGGTGTTTGGCGGGGAGGAGGTTTCCTGGCACGTCATGCTGACTCAGGTGGAGCTGTTGATCATCGGCCTCGGCTCGGCGCTGCTGGTCAATTTCCTGTACATGCCGAAACCGGAGGAGAAGCTCATGGAAATCCGGCGGCAGGTGGACGGACGGTTTTCCGTCATTTTTCGGCAAATCGCCGCCTCGCTGCGCGACCCGTATCATCTATGGGACGGCAAAGAGCTGACGGAAGCGGCTAAACTTGTGGATGAAGGCTTGTCCGCCGCCAGGCGCGCCGTGGAAAATCAGATGATTTTTCCGAACGAGGCCTGGACGGTGTATTTTTATATGCGCAAACAGCAGCTGGACCGGATCGAAGGCATGCTGGAGCTAATCTCGCAAGTGTACCAGCGGATGCCGCAAGGAGAGATTGCCGCTCTGCTGTTTGACCGCTTGAGCATTGACGTAAGTCAAGAGGAATATACCGGTATTACCGAGCGGATGCTGGCCGAGCTGGAGCAGCAGTTCAAAACGATGGAGCTGCCGTCGAGCCGCGAGGAATTTGAAATCCGTTCGGCGATATTGCAGCTGTGCCGAGAGCTATCTTTATATCTCGAAGTTTCGAAAAAAAGCAAGGCGCCGCTCCCCTTGAAAGCGGCCGGGCGGAAAAAAACGCTGTTGGGCCGCTGATTTTCCGGGCGTTTTTCGTCCTTAAAACTAGCGGCAATTACATATACTGCCTAATAAAAGCAACCATAATATTTTTTATTTATCTCTGCATATTCAACATTCGCCTATGTCCTGCATACACTTAAGTGAATGATGTATGGAGGAGGTACTAACATGTCATTGAAATATCAAAGTAGAGAGGTCATTACGAAAGCGATCTGCGGCAAAGGTCGTAAGTTCTCTACCGTAACACATACCGTGACTCCACCGCACAAACCGTCCAGCATTCTGGGGGCCTGGATCATCAATCACCAGTACGAGGCGGTCGCGGCGGGAGACGGAATTGAAGTTATTGGTACTTACGATATCAACATCTGGTATTCCTACGATAAAAATTCACAGACCGAGGTCGCCAAGGAAACCGTATCTTACGTCGAGAATGTGCCGCTGAACTACCTCGATGCGAGACACCGCGCCTCGACGGTCGAAGTTTCCGCGGAAGCCACGCAGGAACCGAGCACCGTCGAGGCCAACGTGACGGGAGACGGCCGCGTTCTGATCCGCGTGGAGCGCGAGTTCGCGGTGGAACTGATCGCCGAAACGAAGCTGAACGTCCTTGTCGTGCCGGGGGGCATTGAAGACAAGGATTATGATTTCGGCTCCGAGCTGGGAGACTACGAAGATCTGGATCCCGATCTCCTCGACGACGAACTGTAATTCAAGCCTTATACATTCGGATGTTGAGCGCCAGGTGTTCGGGCTACAATGTAGCATATGCAGCAGGGGCGTCGTCGAAGAGGGCGGCCGCCCTCTTTTTGTGGAAATTTTTTCGAAAAGCCGAATGAGACGGGAGATGCGGACCGTGAACAGGGAAAAATATACCGTGCTTAAAATCCGCGTCGCTTCGGAAGAAGCCAAAACGCGTCTGACGCAGGCTTTGGAGCGAAGCGGCGGCCGTTATCGAGTGATTCGCCCTTTCGGGACGGAACGTACGGAAAGGCTTCGCGGCAAACGAAAAAGCCGCGCAGAGCGCCGCGGCGCCTGGATTCATTACGGACCGGAGGAGGCCTACTGGGGCGGCGGGGTACAGGAGATCGTCCTTAACCGTTCCTGCGTTGTAACGCCGCAGCGGCCGCCGGAGGACGCGAGCCGCCGTTTGCGGGCAGCCGGGATCAGCGTATCGGATGCGCTGCTGCCGCTATCTTCAGGCTCCGGCATGGAGCTGCCGCCGCGCCGGTTTATCCGGCGGTACGCGGTAAGCGTGTTTCACCTGCGCGCCCTGGAGGCCCGGCCGCTTGGACGGAGCGGGCATGCGCTGCAATTCCCCGCCAACGGGCCGGCCCCGGGCTCCGTGCTGTGGAAACGGCTGGAGTCCACGGCGGTCCGGGCTTTATACGCGCTGGGGCTGGATATGGGAGAGGTCGTGATCGCGGCCGGAGAAGAAGGCCGCTTTACGGTGGAAGCCCTCTCCCTGGCGCCGGAGGTGCCGGACCTGCGGCAAGCCGGCCTGTTCGCCCGGGCGATCCGCGAAGCGATGGAAGAATTGGAGCAAGCCGGCGAAGCCGCGCAGGAACCGCTGATCGGGATGGACCCGGAATTTTTGCTGGTGAATCCGGCCACGGGCAAAGTGATCCCGGCCTCGCGCTACCTCAGCCGCCATGGCGCTGCCGGGTGCGACGTGCTGCGTTACCGCGGGCGCCGCATGTTTCCGCTCGCCGAGCTGCGTCCGCAGCCGGGACATGATCCGCGCGAAACCATCGTTCACCTGATGCGCGCTTTTCGCGCGGCGGGCGAGGCGATCGATGACCGGGAGCTTGTCTGGCAGGCCGGAGCCATGCCGCAGAGAGGGTTTCCGCTCGGCGGACATCTCCACTTCAGCGGCGTTCCGCTGACGAGCGAGCTGCTGCGGACCTTTGACAACTATTTGGCGCTGCCGCTTGCGGTGCTGGAGGATGGCCGCAGCCATCGCCGCCGTCCGCGCTACGGGTTTCTCGGCGACGTCCGCCGCAAAGATTACGGCGGCTTCGAGTACCGGACGCTGCCCAGCTTTTTGATTTCCCCTCTGGTGGCCAAAGGGACCGTCGCTCTGGCCCGCCTCATCGCCGAAAACGCCGGACAGCTCAATCGCAGGCCGCTGGAGAAAACGGCCGTTTTCACCGCGTTTTACGCCGGCCGGCAACAGGAACTGCGTTCCGTTTTGCCCCCGCTGATCCAAGATCTCCGCGCCGCCGCCGCTTATCCCCGCTACGAAAGCTATATCGCTCCTCTCCTGGAAGCGGTCCTGTCCGGGCGAACCTGGGACGAAAGCGCCGATATCCGTCCGTTATGGAATTTGCAAATTCGTTCGTAACCCCTACCCGTCTTTCTCTGCTATAATAGAATTCTACGAATGACATGAAAATAGAGGCAAATCTGGAGGGGAATCATGGCTACCTACACGCCGATGATCGAACAATATTTGCGGGTCAAGGCGGAGGCGCAGGACGCGTTTCTGTTCTTCCGGCTCGGCGACTTTTACGAAATGTTTTTTGACGATGCGATTTTGGCGGCCAAAGAGCTGGAAATCACGCTGACCGGCCGGGATGGGGGGGCCGACGAGAAAATACCGATGTGCGGCGTTCCTTACCATTCGGCGGACAGCTATATTCAGCGGCTGATCGAAAAAGGATACAAGGTGGCGATTTGCGAGCAGACCGAAGATCCCGCCCAGGCCAAGGGAGTGGTCAAGCGCGAGATCGTGCGGGTGATCACCCCGGGCACGATTATGGAAGGGAAAACGGTTGGCGATAAAGTCAACAATTACATAGTTTGCGTAACCGAACGCCAGGGGCTGATGGCTTTGTCCGCCTGCGACCTGTCCACGGGAGCCCTGTACGCCACCTCGTCGCCTTCAAGCAAGGAGTGGCTGCGGGACGAGCTGGGGCTGTACGATCCGGCGGAAATCATCGGGGATTCCGAGCTGCTTGATTGGATTAAGGAGCAAGCGGCTCCGCTCAGCAAGCCGGTCGTGTATACTCCGTGGAACAAGCCCAAGGAGGATGCCGGCCGGACGCAGTTCGGCGAGGCCGAATGGATCCGCCTGGAGCCCGAACGCCGGGAAAACATCGCCCTGCTGGTCGGTTACTTGAGCGAAACGCAAAAGCGTTCGCTGGGGCAGTTGACGAAGATTCACGCGTACGAGCCCGAGCAGTTTATGATTCTCGATCCGTTTACCCGCCGCAATCTCGAACTGGTCGAAACGGTGCGGGAACGTTCCAAAAAAGGCTCCCTGCTGTGGCTGCTGGACCGGACGGAGACATCGATGGGCTCGCGCCTGCTGCGCCGCTGGATCGACAAGCCTTTGCTGCAGCGCGCGCGGATCGAGGAACGGCTCGAAGCGGTCGAGCATCTGCATGGCGGCTTTATTTTGCGTGAGGATTTGCGCAGCTCGCTGCACAATATTTACGATTTGGAACGGCTCGTCGGCAAGGTGGCGTTTGGCAGCGCCAACGGGCGGGATATGGTCGCGCTGAAAACTTCGCTGCGCCAGGTGCCGGCGATCAAGGAGCTGTGCGGAAGCGCGGATTCGTCCACGCTGCGGCGGCTGGCGGGAACGATGGACGATTGCGCGGATCTGGCCGATATGATCGAGGCGGCGATTGCCGACGATCCGCCGGTATCGGTGCGGGAAGGCGGGATCATTAAAGCCGGTTATCATGCGCGGCTGGACGAGCTGCGGGAGGCCGGCGTAAACGGCAAGCGCTGGATCGCCGAGCTTGAGGCGGCCGAACGGCAGGCGACCGGCATCAAATCGCTGAAGATCGGCTACAACAAAGTGTTCGGCTATTACATCGAAGTTACGCGGGCGAACCTGTCCGCGCTCCCGGAAGGCCGCTACGAACGGAAGCAGACGCTGGCCAACGCCGAGCGGTTTGTCACCCCCGAGCTGAAGGAGAAAGAAGCGCTGATTCTCGAGGCCGAGGAAAAAATGGTCGATTTGGAGTATGCGCTGTTCAGCGAGCTGCGGGAGAAAATCGCCGCGGAAATTCCCCGGCTGCAGCAGTTGGCCGAACGGATCGCCGAAATCGACGTGCTGCGCTCGCTGGCGGTGGTCGCGGCGGAGAACCGCTTCGTGAAGCCGGCGCTGACCGACGGATATGACCTGATCGTGGAGCAGGGCCGCCACCCGGTGGTGGAATCGGTCATGAACGATACGGCGTTCATCGCCAACGGCACCGCCCTGCGCAAAGAGGAGGCGAGCATCCTCTTGATCACCGGGCCGAACATGGCCGGGAAAAGCACGTATATGCGCCAGGTGGCGCTGATATCGATCCTGGCCCAGATCGGCAGCTTCGTGCCCGCGGCCAAAGCGGAAATTCCGCTCGTCGACCGCATTTTCACGCGGATCGGGGCGGCGGACGATCTGATCGGCGGCCAGAGCACGTTTATGGTTGAAATGGCCGACATTCAGATCATGACCGAAAAAGCAACGCCGCGCAGCTTGATCATCATCGACGAATTGGGCCGGGGAACGTCGACCAGCGAGGGGATGGCCATCGCCCAAGCGGTGATCGAATACGTGCACAACAAAATCGGCTGCAAGGCGCTGGTGTCCACGCATTTCCACGAGCTGGCCCATCTGGAGCACAGCCTCGGGTCCTTGCGCAATTACAGCATGGCCGTGCAGGAGAGCGGGGACAAAGTCCACTTCCTGCGCAAGCTGATCCCGGGGGCCGCGGATACGAGCTACGGCATCTACTGCGCCCGTTTGGCCGGGCTGCCGGAGGAAATCATCGGACGCGCATACGGGCTGCTTCAGGACCTGGAGCAAAAGGCGCCGGTGTCCGGCGGCGGAGCGGGAGCGAAAACGAATGCGGGAGATGGGGTGTCTCCGGCTGGGCAAGGATCGAGCGGGGAAGCCGCGGGTACGGACGGCCCTGGCCTGGCGGCGGATGCGCAGCTCGCCGGCGCCGCGCTGAATCGCGAAACGACGCTGTCCTATAGCACCGGGACCATGGACCCGTCTACGTCCGCCGGCAAGTATGCATCGGCCTCGCAAGAGGCGGCGGCAGCGCGGACATCCTTGAAGGACGAGCTTGTGGGTGCGGAAGAAGTTGTGCAGCTGTCCATCTTTGGCGACGAAACGCCGCCGAAGAAAGCGAAGCCGGCCGCCGAGGACCCCGGGGCCCGGCAGATCATTAACATGCTTAAAAGTGCCGATTTGATGAATATGACGCCGCTGCAGGCGATGCAGCTCGTGAACGAGCTCAAGATGAAGGCTAAAGACATGTAGCCAAGAAATGAACGGAAACGGCAAGGCGGGAGGGAAAACAAGTGGCAAAAATCGTAGTATTGGACGAGCATATCGCCAACCAGATTGCCGCCGGCGAGGTGGTGGAACGGCCGGCGTCGGTCGTCAAGGAATTGGTCGAAAACGCCGTCGACGCGGGGGCGACAAGCATTGAAGTGACGGTGGAAGAAGGCGGTCTTGAGCTCATCCGGGTGACGGACAATGGCTCCGGCATCGCCCCGGAGGACTGCGAGACGGCGTTTTACCGCCACGCGACGAGCAAAATCGCATCAGGCCGCGACCTGTTTCAAATCCGCAGCCTTGGGTTTCGCGGCGAGGCGCTGCCGAGTATCGCCGCCGTCGCCAAGGTCAAGCTGGTCTCCTCCAGCGACGACACCGGGCTCGGCCGGCAGATCGTGATCGAAGGCGGAACGCTGAAGCAAAACGAAGAGACCGCCGCGCCGCAAGGCACGGATATTACGGTGCGGGAATTATTTTACAATACTCCGGCAAGGCTGAAATATATGAAAACGATCCAGACGGAGCTGGGGCACATCTCGGACTGTGTGTACCGGCAGGCGCTGGCTCACCCGAACATCGCTTTTACGCTGCGGCATAACGGCAACACGCTGCTGCAGAGCCCGGGCGGCGGGGACCTGCTGCAGGTCATCGCCGCCATATACGGCGTAAACACATCGAAAGGGATGGTGCCGATCGAAGCCGAGGACTTGGATTACCGGATCACGGGCTACATCGGCCGACCCGATCTGGCCCGGTCGAACCGCGGCGGGATGTCCACGATCGTGAACGGCCGCTACATCCGCAACCAGGGCCTGCATCAGGCGATTCTAAGAGCCTACCATACGCTGCTGCCGATCAACCGCTATCCGCTGGTCGTATTGATGCTGGACATGCATCCGTCGCTGGTGGACGTGAACGTGCATCCGGCGAAGCTGGAGGTCCGTTTCAGCAAGGAGCCCGAGCTGAACGGGTTTGTGGAGAGCAGCATCCGCAGCGTGCTGAACGGTCTGGTGCTGATTCCGCAGGTCGTGCGGCAGCAGATTGGCAGAGGATCCAGCAAAGCGGTGATCCAGGAGCAGTTTCACTTCCCCGCGCCGGATGGCGGCGCGGGGGAAGCCGCCGCCGGGCAGCCGGGCGCGGCGGGGAACGGGACGCTCCGGCCGGAGGCCTGGGGCGGAGCGGACATAGGCGCGCGGTCCGGCATGGCGGACCGCGGCTTTTCCGGGGCGGCGCCGGAGCGCGCCCCGGGCACGGATGGCGGCGCGTTCGCCGAAGGCGCCGCCGGCGGCCCGCTTCCGGGCGGCGGCCCGCTTCCGGGCGGCGGCTCGGCCGCCCGGACCGCGGGCCCGGGCGCTCCCGCAGCGGCCGCAGGCCTGACGCTGCGGGAGCGGGGCCCTGCCGGCGACGACGCGTACGGCGCCGCGCAGCCCGAAGCAGCGCTGGCGCAAACCCCGGCCAAGCCCTCGCAAAGCGGGGGGCTTGGCCGGGACAGCGCCGCCGCCGCGTATAGCGGCGGCTCGGCATCGCAGCAGCCGCTGCGCCCCGAGCGGCTGCAGGAGATGCCGGAAGCGCTGTACGGCGCGGCGGCGCCGGAGCTTCCGGCCTTCCCGGAGCTGTCCCTGATCGGACAGCATCACGGCACATACCTCATCGCCCAGAACGAAGAGGGCTTGTATTTGATCGACCAGCACGCCGCGCATGAGCGGGTGAATTACGAATATTATTACGAAAAATTCGGCCATCCGGCGGACGCCTCGCAGGAGCTGCTGATCCCGATTACGCTGGAATTTACGCCGTCGGACAGCGCCAAGCTGAAGGAGCGGCTGCACTGGTTCGAACAGGCCGGCGTCATCCTGGAGCATTTCGGCGGGGGCACGTTCCGCGTCGTCTCTCACCCGTATTGGTTTCCCCAAGGGGAAGAGGAAGCGATCATCCAGGAAATGGCGGAATGGGTGCTGCACGAGCGGGCCATCGACCTCGCCAAGCTGCGCGAGGCCTCTTCCACGATGGTGTCCTGCAAAGCTTCGATCAAAGCAAACCAGAAGCTGACGCCGGAGGAAGCGAACACGCTGATCCGCCGCTTGGCGGCCTGCAAACAGCCTTACACTTGCCCGCACGGGAGACCGATCATCGTTTCGTTTACGGCGTACGATTTGGAAAAGCTGTTCAAGCGGGTCATGTGAGCGGCGCGAACGGAGGAATTTCATCATGTTAATTACTACGGGAGACCGCGAGACTCCCGCTGTGCTTGAGCGGGCTCAAAACCTGGCGGCATTGACCGGGGCAACCCGCGTCCCGCGCGGCCGGACCTCGCTGGCCAAGCTGGCCGAGCGTTACGGAAACGGCGACATTCTGGTCGTTATGGAGCAGGGGGTTCGTTTGCACCGGGCCGGGCAAGAGCCGCTGACGTTCCACCCCAGCATGGGTTTCGTCCGCGCCAAGCGGCTGCTTAAAGGCGAAAGCGACGCCATGCTGGAGGCGGCCCGCGCGGCCCCCGGCGACTTCGTCATCGACGGCACGGCCGGCCTCGGCTCCGACGCGAGCGTTTTCGCCGTTGCCGCCGGCCCCGGGGGCCGGGTGCTGGCGCTGGAGGATTCGTTTCCGCTCTGGGCGCTGCTGCAGGAGGGGCTGAAGCACTATGTTTCCGGGTTGCCGGAGTTTGACGCCGCTTTGCGGCGCATCGAAACGGTGCATGGGAACCATTTGGAGGTTTTGCGCGGCATGCCCGACAAAAGCGCGGACATCGTTTATTTCGATCCGATGTTCCGGCATCCGCTCGAGGATTCTTCCTCGATTTCGCCGCTGAGAACCTTTGCCAACGCGGGCAGCCTCAGCGCGGAGGCGGTGCGGGAAGCGTGCCGGGTCGCCCGGAAAACGGTCGTCATGAAGGAACAAAAAGGGAGCGGCGAATTTGCCCGGCTTGGCTTCGAGACGAGCGCCCGCGCCCATACCAAAATAGCTTACGGAGTGATCGCGCTTGACCATCAATAAGAAACCGCGGCTGCTGGTGCTCGTCGGTCCGACGGCGGTGGGCAAAACGAAGCTTAGCGTCGAAATCGCCAAAGCGTTTTCCTGCGAAGTGATTTCCGGCGATTCGATGCAGGTGTACCGGGGCATGGACATCGGCACGGCCAAAATCGCTCCGGCGGAGATGGAGGGCGTCCCCCATCATTTGATCGACGTGCTGGAGCCGGACGAGCCTTTTTCCGTCGCCCAATTTCAGGAGTGGTGCCGCAAGCTGATTCCGGAGATCGAAAGCCGCGGGCATTTGCCTTTTATCGTCGGGGGGACGGGGCTGTATATCGAATCCGTCTGCTACGAATTCCAATTTACGGAAGCCGGGGCCGACGAGGCGTTCCGCGCCGCGGAGCTGGCGTACGCCGAAGAACACGGCGCGGAGGCGCTGCACGCCAAGCTGGCGGCCATCGATCCCAGATCCGCCGCCCGTTTGCATCCGAACGATGTGCGGCGGGTGATTCGCGCCATGGAAATCCACCATCTGACGGGAACGACTCTATCGGAGCAATTGGACAAACAAATTAAGGAGTCCCCGTACGATTTGTGCGTCATCGGTTTGACAATGGACCGGCAAATGCTTTATAACCGTATTGAACGGAGAATTGACGAAATGCTGCGGCTTGGTCTTGTGGATGAGGTGCGCCGCCTGCTTCGTCAGGGTTATTCCCGGGAACTCGTGTCCATGCAGGGGCTTGGTTACAAGGAAATCGCCGAACACCTGGTGGACGGCGTTCCGCTGCCGGAAGCCGTGGAGAAACTAAAGAGGGATACGCGGCGTTTCGCCAAGAGGCAGCTCTCCTGGTTCAGGCATATGAAGGAGATCGCCTGGATCGATGCGGGGAGCGGCGAAAATTTTTCCGGGATTTTGGCGGCGGCCCATGCTATAATAGCAGGAAAGTTTCCCGCTGATCTTGAATATAATTCAAAACACTAATTGATTCCTATTGGGGGTACGGCTATGAACAAGACCATTAATATCCAGGATACATTTCTGAACCAGCTTCGCAAAGAAAGCATACCGGTGACGGTATTTCTGACGAACGGATTTCAGATCAGGGGAACGATCAAAGCCTTTGACAACTTCACGATCGTCATCGACAGCGACGGGCGCCAGCAAATGGTGTACAAGCACGCGATTTCCACGTTCCAGCCGCAGCGCAACGTGTCGCTGATGCAGGAAACGCAGAACGAGGGCTAAAGCGATAGTGAAACTTTTTTGATTTCAATACGTTAAAGGTATAGGAAAAGGAGAGAGCAACCTGACCCAGGTTGTTCTTTTCGTTCCGGGCATTTTTGGGCGCTCCGGATTCACCGGGAGCGGGTTCAACCGCCTCGCTGCGGCGCTGGCGCCGGGGTATGAGGGCGGAGGCCGAACCTTTAACGGAGAGGTAAAAGGGGGTCAGAGAAACCATGTCCAGCCAAAATCCAAGACTGGAACGAAGCAATAAATCGGGGAAAAAAGGAAAGGCGCCGAAGGCGCGCAAAAAGAAAAAACTGACCGTAAAGAAACTGCTGTGGACTTCGTTTTTCACGATCGCGTTCGCGGTTTTCTGCGCGATTGCGGGTTATATGTACATTACGGTCAGCGGCGAAAAGATCCTCATGGAAAACGGGGACAAGCTGACGGTCTACGAAACAACCAAGGTATACGACCGTAACGGCGCGTTGATGGGGGAGCTCTCGATCGACAAAAGCGAGCCCGTTGACGCAGACGAAATCCCGGACCTGCTCAAAAAAGCGTTTGTCGCCACGGAAGACCGGCGGTTTTTCGAGCATAACGGCGTCGATCTTTGGTCGATCGGCAGAGCGGCGGTGAAAGATGTCGTGGCCCGTTCCCTGGTGGAAGGCGGAAGTACGATTACGCAGCAGCTCGCCAAAAACATTTTCCTGAGCGCGGACAAAACGTTTTTCCGCAAAGCGACGGAGATGTCGATTGCGATGGCGCTGGAACGCCACAAAACGAAGGACGAAATTTTAACGCTTTATCTTAATCGGATTAATTTCGGCGGAACGGTGTACGGAATTAAAGCGGCTTCCATCCGCTATTTCGGCCAGCCGGATTTGAACAAATTGAAGCTGTGGCAAATAGCCACCTTGGCGGCTATGCCCAAAGGGCCGTCCAAATATAACCCGCTGCGGAATCCGGAGCTTTCGCAAGAGCGCCGCGGCGTCGTTCTCGACCTGATGTATCAGGAAGGATACATTACCGCCGAGGAGCGGGACGAGGCGAAAAAGGTGGTTTACGACTACGAACCGCCGGCCAGCAACCAAAGCTACCTCGCCTTTAAAGACTATGTGGTCGAGGAAGCCGAGGAGAAGTTTGGCCTCACCGAAGACGAGCTGAACCGCGGCGGCTACAAAATTTACACGACGATGGACGCCCAGGCGCAAAAAGCGGTGGAGAAGGCGTTCGCCAACGACGATTATTTCGAAAAAAGCAAGGACGATAAACAGGTTCAGGGTTCGATCGTCATCATGAACCATGAGAACGGCAGCCTCGTCGCCCTGCTTGGCGGCCGGGATTACCAGCGCAAAGGCTACAGCCGCCTGAACAGCCGCAGGCAGCCGGGTTCGGCGTTTAAGCCGATCGTGTCCTATGCGCCGGCGCTCGAATCGGGCAAATTTACGCCGGATTCGCAGATCCCGAACAATAAGCAGTGCTTCGGCGATTATTGTCCGACGAATCTGCACGGCTATTCGAACACGATCAACCTGACGACCGCGCTGACGAAATCGGAGAACATTCCGGCCGTGTGGCTGCTGAATGAGGTCGGGGCCGGCACAGGCGTGAAATACGCGCAGGAAATGGGAATCACGATGGACAAAAACGACCGCAACCTGGCGATCGCGCTTGGCGGTTTGACCTACGGGACGAACACGCTGGAAATGGCGGGGGCGTTCAGCGTGTTTGCCAACGGCGGGGAATACAACCCTCCATATTCGATCAAACAGATTGTCGATCATAACGGGGTAGTTAAATATAAATACAACCCGCCGAAGCCGAAAAGAGTAATCAGCGAACGCACGGCCTACTATATGACGAAAATGATGGAAAACGTCGTCAATGAAGGGACGGGCCGGCGGGCGAAAATCGACCGTCCGGTTGCCGGGAAAACGGGGACAACGCAGCACGGCATTCCGGGCCTGCGAAGCAGCAAAAACCGCGACGTGTGGTTCGTCGGCTACACGCCGGAGTGGACGGCCGCGATCTGGATGGGTTATGACAATGCGGATAAAGACCATCTGCTGAACGGAAGCAGCGGCCAGACGGCAGCGCTGTTCGCGGCGGTGATGAAAGAGGCGCTGGCCGGCGTGCCGGTCAAGGATTTCCCGGTACCGGCCAACCTGAAGCCGCCGGCGCAAGAGGAACCGAAGACGGCGGCGCCGTCCGAACTCAGCGCGGTCTATAACGCGGATACCGGTACGGTTGCGCTTAGCTGGAAAGGCGTGGAACAAGCCGGAGCGGTTTACCGGATTTACCGCCGTGAAGCTTCGGAAACGGATTTCACCCATATTATGGACTCCAGCGCTACGGAAACGGAAGACATCAGCATTACCCCGGGAACGGGTTATATCTACCGTGTTACGGCTTACGACCCCGTCAACGACGCGGAAAGCGATCCATCGAACAATGCCCAGGTGTTGATCGAAGCGGGCGAAGATCCGATGGACGATCTGCCCGATCCGGGCGCAGACGGTGATGGCAACCAGGGATTGCCGGGGGATGGGCAAATTGACGACGGCAGCGGAAATCAAGGTTTCCCGCCCGGAAACGGGGATGGCACGGGAGACGGCCAGGGGAACGGCAACGGAAACGGCCAGGGCAACGGAAATGGCCTAGGGAATGGCCAAGGAAATGGCAATGGTAATGGCAATGGTAATGGCAACGGCAACCCCGGAAACGGAGACGGGGGCGTCTCGAATCCCGGCACCGTGGTTCCTCCTGACGGCGGCTTAGGCGAAGGAAATGCGGATACGTCCGCGCCACCCGCCGATGGAAATAACGGCCAAACCGATTCCGGGAACGGGCTGAACGCACCGGCTGGTGCGAATGAAGCGATTCAGGGGACGGGAGGCTAACCTGCCGAATTCCCGAAAGCGCCGATCGATCTATATGGCCCGCGAATCCGCGGGCCAACCACCCGCAAGGCAAAGACCTCCAGAGCGGCGCGTTTAGCGTCCGGGGGTCTTTTCCCGTTTGTTGCGGCTGTTTTGTGACTCTTTTTCAAATATGGTAAAGTGATAGTACATTGTTGGTGAAAGGGCTATAATCTATGAAGCGAAAATTCGGAGACCGCGCGAACTGGCGCCGCATAACCCAGCGTCAGTTCAAATCCAAGTTTGTACAAAACGATGTCTTCACGGGGCATGTGACGTTGTATACGATTCAAGATCTTCGCGATCCGCTGTGGAAAACCTATGGAGGACACACGTTTCGCATTGCCGACAAAGGGTTTACCTGGCTGCAGTACTACCCGAAAGGCGCCCATTACGTCGTCACGGCGATGTTCGATGACCAAGGGGAAATCGTGGAATGGTATATCGATATTTGCAAAACGCAGGGGATTACGGATCAGGGCGTGCCCTGGTTTGACGATTTGTATTTGGATATCGTCGTGTTAAAGACCGGAGAAGTGTTTTTGCTCGATCAGGATGAACTTGACGACGCGCTTACAAGCGGCCTTATTACGGTAAAAGATTATGATCTGGCAGCAGAGACGGCCCATGAACTGCTTCATGCCATTAACAAGCAGCGCTTTCCGCTTTTTCAGTTGTCGCTTGAGCATTACCGCAGCGGGTTTATGAACGCGGATTCGCATCCCGATGGAGGTTGAGACATGCTTTTTGCCAAGAAAAGAACAACGTTGACCTTTGGCGAACCGGTACGGAAAAAACGGGGGATACGTGGAAAGTTGATTCGCTGGGGCCTCGTATTGTGCGCGCTGGGACTGGCCTGGGTGCTTTATGTGCTGGCCCAGATCGGCAGCATCGAGCGAAATTCGGCCGTGAGCGCCAGCCGCTCCGAACCGGCCGATGTCGGCATCGTGCTGGGAGCTTCTCTGTGGGGGGACGAACCGAGCCCGGGGCTGCGGGAGCGGTTGGAGCAGAGCATTCAGGATTATAAGGAGGGGAAGTTTAAGCTGTTTTTGCTGACCGGCGGCAGGGATACGGCCAACTCCAAATACACCGAAGCAGAGGGCATGGCGAATTATCTGGAACGCCGCGGCATCCCGCGGGAAAAAATCCTGCTTGAAAACGAGGCGACCAGCACGTTCGAAAACCTGAAATTCAGCCAGGCGATCATGGAGGAGCGCGGGTACGATTCCGCTCTCATTATTACGCATACGTATCACGGGAACCGGGCGCTGGAAATCGCCGAGGCGTTTGGCTATCATAACCCGAAGCTGTCGTTGAAGAAATCCGCGGTGCTTAAACCGATTCCCAATACGGTACGGGAGATTTTGGCTTATACGAAATGGAAAATGGATCAGCTGGCGCTCGCTTTGGGCCGAGGGTGACAAAACTTCTAATAACGGACAGGGAGAGAGAATACATTTAAAAGTGTGCTTCGAAAAAGGCTACCTTTTTCAACCTGCCCCTTTAAATTAAGATCAAAAATCCGGGTTTCTAGCACCGAGAAGGTTGGATGAAGCGTAGGGATTGAGCGGCGGAGCGTAGGTAAGCCTGCGTGAGCAACGGAAATCCCGGCTGAATTCAAAATTCGACGCCGAATAGACCACTTGAGTTTTTTCGTGATGGAAAGACGAATTTTTGATTACCTTTATAAAAGAGGTGATGTCCCTGTGTCTGGGCGTGTTATAGCCAGAAGCGGCTCTTCGGATGAGAGACCGTCCCGGCAAATCAACGTCATTTTACGCAGCGCCGAGCCGCCGGTCGTCTCGCAGAGCGTTCCCGAAAGCGAACCGGGCCCGGCCGCCAAAGCTTTGCCGCAGCAAGGGCTGTTCGCGGAAATTCAAAAGGAATTGGATCACCTGATCGGGTTGGATCATATTAAGGAGTTCATGTACGAAATTTTCGCGTTTTTACAGATCGCTTCCATGCGTTCGGAAGCGGGCCTGCTGTCGGGACCGCAGGTATATCATATGATTTTCAAGGGCAATCCGGGCACCGGCAAAACGACGGTGGCGCGCATCGTGGCCAAGATGTTTCAACGGATGGGCGTGCTGAGCAAAGGGCATTTGATCGAGGTGGAGCGGGCCGACCTGGTCGGCGAATATATCGGCCATACGGCGCAAAAAACGCGCGATCTGGTCAAAAAAGCGCTGGGCGGCATTTTGTTCATCGACGAAGCCTACAGCCTGGCGCGGGGCGGGGAGAAAGACTTCGGCAAGGAAGCGATCGATACGCTGGTCAAAGCGATGGAGGACCAGAAGAACCAGTTCATTCTCATCCTGGCCGGCTATTCCGATGAAATGGACTTTTTCCTGTCAACGAATCCGGGGCTGCCGTCCCGGTTTCCGATCCAGATGGATTTTCCGGACTATACGATCGACCAGTTGATACAGATCGCCGAAGCAATGGCCAAAGAAAGGGATTATATCCTGATGCCCCAGGCGATACTCAAACTAAAGCAGCATTTGCTTAAGGAAAAATGCGAAAGCGAACATCTGTTCAGCAACGCCCGCTACGTCCGCAACGTGATCGAACGTTCGATCCGCCAGCAGGCCGTCCGGCTGCTGAACCAATACGGCGGCGGCTCCCCGGGCAAACTGGAGCTGATGACGCTCAGGACGGAGGATCTGAAGCTGGAGAAAAAGGGATAACCGGTTGATATAAGGAGCAGTGGTTTATGGCCAAATCATTACATGAGACCAACGACAAAATTCAGGATATCGCCGTTCTCGTTAGCTTGATTACCCCGGAGACGAAGCAAACCGGGATCGATCCGTCCTATTCTTTGGACGAATTGGTCCGGCTGGCGGAGACGGCGGGCGTGGAGGTAGCGGAGACGGCGGTGCAAAACCGCGACAAACCGGATCCGCGCTGGCTTATCGGTAAAGGCAAGGTGCTGGAGCTGAGGGAGCTCATGGACCGCCTGAGAGCGAATACGGCGATCTTCGACCAGGAGCTGTCCGGGGCGCAAGTGCGCAATCTGGAGGAGATGCTGGACGCCAAAATTATCGACCGCACGCAGCTGATCCTTGATATTTTTGCCCAGCGGGCCAAAACGCGGGAAGGGATCATTCAGGTGGAGCTGGCTCAGCTGACCTATCTGCTGCCGCGGCTGTCCGGCCACGGCAAAAACCTGTCCCGGCTTGGCGGCGGCATCGGCACGCGGGGACCGGGGGAAAGCAAGCTGGAGATGGACCGCCGCCATATCCGGCGCCGCATCGGCGAGCTGAAGCGTCAACTGGAAGAGGTGACGCGGCACCGCCGTCTGCATCGGGCCCGCCGCAAGGAGACCGGGGTCGTGCAGGTGGCGCTGGTAGGCTATACGAACGCCGGCAAATCCACGCTGCTGAGGCAGCTTACGAACGCGGATGTGTACGTGGAGAACCAGCTGTTCGCCACGCTTGATCCGACGACGCGCCTATTGCCGCTGCCCGGCGGCAAAGAGGTGGTGCTGACCGATACGGTCGGATTCATTCAAAACCTGCCGCATGATTTGGTGGCCGCTTTCCGCGCGACGCTGGAGGAAGTGAACGAGGCGGACTTGATCCTTCACGTCGTTGACGCGTCGTCGCCGATGCGTCAGGAGCAGATGGCGGTCGTGGGGCGGATTTTAACCGAGCTGGGGGCGGGGGGGAAACCTCAGATCGTTCTGTTCAACAAAATCGATCTTTGCCGGCCCGATGGCTTGCAGATGCTGCCCTCCGGCGAAGGGTTCTTAAAGATCAGCGCTTACGATGAACGGGACCTGGCCGCGATCCGCGAAGCGGTGCAGCGCAGGTTGTCCGGCGGAACCAAATCGTTTCGGATTCCGGCGGAGCGGGGCGATCTCGCCTCCGTTTTGTACCGGATCGGCGATGTGGTGAATCAGCAAATGGATGAGGCGGACATGATTTACGATGTGAACGTAAACCAGGCGGATTTTGCGAAATACGGGGATCAGCTCGCTCCTTTTGCGGTTCAAAAGCCTGACGTCCATGAAGAAACGAACGAATCGAGATAAGGGAGAGAGAACAACAAGATGGCGGTATTTTCGGATGAGATCGTAAATTGGCTAAAAGCGGCCGAGCGTAAGGCGGAAGGGAGGTTTCGGGAGATCGACGAAATCGTCGATCACAACTCGTGGAAAGTCATCGAAGCGTTTCAGCGGCACCAGGTGAGCGATTACCATTTTTCCGGATCGACCGGATACGCCTACAATGACCGCGGACGCGAGGTGCTGGATCTCGTGTACGCTGACGTATTCGGCGCGGAAGCGGCGCTCGTCCGCCCTCATTTCGCTTCCGGAACGCATACGATCGCGACGGCATTGTTCGGTGTCTTACGTCCCGGGGACGAACTGCTCTATATCACGGGCCGTCCTTATGATACACTACATAAAGTGATAGGTAAGCCGGGAGACGGCAGCGGCTCGCTGCAGGACTTCGGAATCGCCTATAACGAGGCGGAGCTAACTGCCGACGGCACAATCGATTGGAAGGCGGTGAGAGGGAAAATTACCGATAGGACGAGGGTGATCGGCATCCAGCGTTCGCGGGGATACGATTGGCGCGATTCCTTTACCGTCGAACAAATCGGGGATATGGTGCGCGAGGTTAAAGCGCTCAAACCGGAGGCGATCGTGTTCGTCGACAACTGCTACGGCGAATTTACCGAAGAACGGGAGCCAACCGAGGTCGGCGCCGATCTGATCGCCGGCTCTTTGATCAAAAATCCCGGCGGCGGCCTGGCGGAAACCGGGGGATATATCTGCGGGCGCGAAGACCTCGTGAAGCTCGCATCCTATCGTCTGACGGCGCCGGGAATCGGCGGGGAAGTCGGGGCGATGCTGGGGACGACCCGCGGCATATACCAGGGGCTGTTCCTGGCGCCGACCATCGTGGGACAAGCGGTCAAAGGCAGCGTCCTGGCGGCGGCGGTATTCGAGCGGGCCGGCTTCGAAAGCCGGCCGGGGTGGAACGAGCGGCGCACGGATTTGATCCAGGCGATTTCCTTCAGCGGTCCGGAGCAATTGATCGCTTTCGTGCAAGGCATTCAAAAGGCGGCCGCGGTGGACGGTCATGTCGTGCCGGAGCCTTGGGATATGCCGGGCTACGAGCATCCCGTGATTATGGCCGCCGGCACCTTCATTCAAGGGGGAAGCCTGGAATTGTCCGCCGACGCGCCGATACGCGCCCCTTATATCGCATACATGCAGGGCGGATTAACTTATTCTCACGTGAAATTCGGGTTGCTTACCGCCCTCCAGACGATGAAAGACCGCAACTTGTTGTGAGTTATCCTAACATATCTATTGACATGTTAGGATAACTCACATATGATAAGGTCAAGAGATTATATAACTGGAAGGTTGAGAGCGATGAGTGACGAAATTCGCAGAAATATGGCCTTATTTCCTATCGGTATCGTAATGAAGCTCACGGATTTGACGGCAAGACAAATCAGATATTATGAACAGCACGAGTTGATTGTGCCTGCGCGCACTTCGGGAAACCAGCGTATGTTCTCTTTTAATGATGTCGAGCGGCTGCTGGAGATTAAAGGTCTCATTGATAAAGGCGTTAATATCGCCGGCATCAAGCAGGTGATGAATCCGATGACGCGTGAATCCCAGGAGGCGACGGTGATCACGAAGGACACGGAAGAGAAGCGGAAAGAAATGACCGATTCTCAGCTTTACCGCATGCTGAAGCAGCAGTTGGTCACCGGGAGCAAGCCGAATCAGGTTTCCCTGATCCAAGGCGAGCTGTCCCGCTTTTTCAAAAAATAATCTAAATGTTGGGAGAGGTAATTCATGAGTTACACCAAAGAAGATATTTTGCGCATTGCCAAAGAGGAAAATGTACGTTTTATCCGCCTGCAGTTTACCGACTTGCTCGGTACGATCAAAAACGTGGAAATTCCGGTCAGCCAGTTGGAGAAAGCGCTCGACAACAAGATGATGTTTGACGGCTCTTCCATCGAAGGTTACGTTCGTATCGAAGAATCTGACATGTACCTCTACCCGGATCTGGATACCTGGGTGGTTTTCCCTTGGGTGACTGAAGATCGCGTTGCCCGCCTGATTTGCGACGTGTATATGCCGGACGGCACGCCGTTTGCCGGAGATCCGCGGGCCATTTTGAAGCGCGTGCTGAAGGAAGCGGAGGAAATGGGCTACACCTCGATGAACGTTGGTCCGGAACCGGAATTTTTCCTGTTCAAAACCGATGACAAAGGCAATCCGACGACGGAACTCAATGACCAAGGCGGCTACTTCGACCTGGCGCCGACGGACCTTGGCGAGAACTGCCGCCGCGAAATCGTGCTGACGCTGGAAGAGATGGGCTTTGAGATCGAAGCTTCTCACCATGAAGTGGCTCCGGGCCAGCACGAAATCGACTTCAAATATGCGGATGCGGTCAAAGCGGCCGACCAGATTCAGACGTTCAAACTGGTCGTCAAAACGATCGCGCGTCAGCACGGCCTGCATGCCACGTTTATGCCGAAGCCGCTGTTTGGCGTCAACGGCTCGGGGATGCACTGCCACCAATCGCTGTTTAGAGGGGATACGAACGCGTTTTATGAGGAAAGCGATCCGCTTGGCCTGAGCAAGGAAGCCCGTCATTACATGGCCGGTATTCTGAAGCATGCCCGCGCGTTCGCGGCGATCACGAACCCGACGGTCAACTCATACAAACGCCTTGTTCCGGGTTATGAAGCGCCGTGTTATGTGGCCTGGTCTTCCAGCAACCGCAGCCCGATGATCCGGATTCCGGCTTCCCGCGGCCTCAGCACCCGGGTCGAGGTGCGGAACCCTGACCCGGCGGCCAATCCTTACCTGGCGCTTGCCGTGATGCTCAAAGCGGGCCTGGATGGCATCAAGAAGGAGCTTCCGCTGGTGGAACCGGTCGATCGCAATATCTATGTGATGTCCGAGGAAGAGCGCGTCGAAGAAGGCATTCCAAGCCTGCCGGCCGATCTGAAGGAAGCGCTTGGCGAGCTGCTCCGCAGCGAAATCATTTCCGAGGCGCTTGGCGATCACGCCTTGACCCATTTCTACGAGTTGAAGGAAATCGAATGGGATATTTTCCGCACGCAAGTACATCCGTGGGAACGCGATCAGTACATGACGCTGTATTAATTGAGGAATCCCTTGGGGCCGTTGGCCTCAGGGGATTTTTGTTTTTTTGCGGGCAATAATGGGCTCAGCCTAGAATATCAACGCTTGACAGCCTGCTGCTGGAACGACTTTGTGCCGGATGAACGGCTAACCTGTCGGGGGAAACAGCTAACCTGTCGAGTAGAATAACCAACCTGTTGGATGGTACGGCTAACCGTCGGGTGGAACGATGCACCCCGTCGACCTTCAAAATAGCGGCACTTTATGTACTTATCATCCGGACCCAGGCATATTTATCCCCATTAGCGGCATTTTTTGTTCTTATTGACCTGTGAACGGTCCGGAATGCGGCATTTTCTCGAGGGCGGGGGAAAATAGCGGCATAAATTGTCTCTATTTCTCTCAAATTAACGGACTTCACCGGAATAACGGCGTTTTTTGTCCTTATGTTGTTCGCCGGACCGGAGATCCTCCTTCGATCCAAGTACCATCACACTGGAAGGCTCAGCGCAACGGGTTAAGATAAAAAATAATCTTATGCAGTTCATACTTTTTCCATCAACCGGCCTGGCGAGTCCGTTATTGGACTAGAATATTTTGGAAACTGTAATTTTGCCGTTTTTTATTCAGCGATTGGATACCTTATAGATATAAGGAGGTTGAATGAAATGGTTACCGCACTCAAAAGATATCAGCGGCGCCGGTATCGTTTGAAACAGTGGTGGGTTTCCGAACGGGCGGGATTCGGGTTTGGATGGGGAATGCGAGGCAGACGGGGAAAATCCGGCTACGGAACGATGCCTTATTTCCCGGATTTGGATTGGGACTAGCGGACGGAGGGGAGCATCATCCCTTTTCCGATGAAAATTTCAAGTGGAAAAAAGGACGCTGCAGATTGTTCTGCTTCGTCCTTTTTTCATTGCCGTAAAATGAATCAGTTCAGATCCCGGAACAAGCCCACCACTTTACCGAGGATGGTCACGTGCTTCAGACGCAGCGGCTCCATGGTTGGATTTTCCGGCTGCAGACGAATATGGTCCTTCTCCTTGTAAAAGGTTTTGACCGTCGCCTCGTCGTCTTCGGTCATCGCAACCACGATATCCCCGTTGTTCGCTGTCTGCTGCTGGCGGACAATCACGTAATCTCCATTATGTATGCCGGCTTCGATCATGCTGTCCCCAACTACGGAGAGCATGAAGATTTCTCCGTCTCTTGTGTAATGATCCGGCAGCGGAAAGTAATCTTCGATGTTCTCCGTGGCGGTAATCGGAACACCGGCCGTGACTTTGCCCACGACGGGAACGCGTGCGACGGTTTGAGCGAAGTTATTGAAACTCTCGGATTCTTCCTGATTCAACAGCTCGATGGCACGCGGCTTGGTCGGATCGCGGCGGATCAGCCCCTTCTTCTCCAACCGGTCCAAATGGCCGTGAACCGTAGAGCTGGAGGCAAGTCCTACAGCTTCCCCAATCTCCCGGACAGAGGGAGGGTATCCCTTGGCGCGAACTTCATTGCGGATAAATTCCAGAATGGCCTGTTGCCGGCTGGATATCTTTGACATATCGGATCAACCCCATTTAGTAACGTTTGGAAAAATTATAACACAGAACTTCCGTTCGCACAAACATTAGTTCTAAAAGTAAGTTTTAAAAAGAAATCAAAAAATAATCTTTTGATCACGAAGCGGATTATGAGCGGTTTCGACGTCGAATCTTGAATTCAGCCGGGCTTTAGCATATGCTTCCGAAGCATTTTTCCTAAGGAAACATCATTTCAGGTGCTCACGTGCTCAAAACGAACGCTCAGCTCCTAACGTCCCCGGGTTCAACCGACCTTCTCGGTGCTGAAAAACTGACTTTTTAAACTCGCACTAAAGAAAAAAAAGGGAACAATTGTTCGAAAAAAAGTGTTGAATCAAACAAATGTTCGTGTTATAGTAATGGCATAAATAAGAACGCTTGTTTGGAGTGATGAATTTATGCCAAGATACACTACCTATAGAAGCATCTATGACCAACCTTCTTTTACTCGTCCCGCAAAGAGAAGACTACATATTTCGGTGTTTCGTCACAGCCTCGCCAAGGTTGCCGTTTTTCTTCTGGTGCTGAGCCTTACTTGTACGGGCGTGGTAACGGCATTTGCCGCCTCCTCCGATTCCGGCCGTACGGAGCGGGAGCTTGAGCAAGTCGTTGTTCTGCCCGGGGACACATTGTGGGAAATCGCGGCTGAACATAAGCCGCAAGGATCGGACACGCGCGTCTACATCAAGAAGTTGATTCGCGTCAACGGGTTGAACTCTAGCGAGATTAAGGCGGGGGATATTTTGTTCATTCCTTTGGAATGACGATACGTACAACATACGGAAATCGTTATTTTCTTATATATGTTAGTGCGTGTTTAAAGGGGCTGTCGTCAAAGCGGACTTTTAAACCATTTCTATAAACTAAAGGGGCTTGCCATTGGCGTTCCGGAGTGATTTCCGCCGCCTTGACAAGCTCTTTTTCTCATGTCAAAGTAAGAATTAATGCCCTGCATGATGCTTGTTCCGCCAAAGTGCGGCTAAACCGGAATCATCGGAGCGCATAGTAAATGAATCCAGGAGGAAGATATGGACATCGATGCTTTGGTAAAGCGGATTAACGAACTGGCCCGCAAGCATAAAACGGAAGGTTTGACGCAGGACGAGATGCTGGAAAGAGCCCAGCTTCGCGAAACATACCTGGAGAATGTCCGCAGAAATTTTCGCCGGCAACTCGAATCGATCGAGATTGTAGATAAATAGGGGAGGAACATGCATGGCTTCGTTTGACCGGAAAGTGGAGCGGAATCAGCTCCGGATGCAGAAAAAAGGAAAGGGCCCGAATTTGGGGAGCAGGCAGGGCGGAAGAAACGCGAGAAGCGTCTTGGGACCTAACGGGGAAGGCGACGTCTTCAAAGGGCGTAACTTTATTTTGCCGATCGTGCTGTTCTTGTTGGCTCTGCTCTACGCCAGCGTCGGCATCATCGGGAATTCGGCCGAGGTGAATACGATGATGTATTGGATTACGATCATCCTTTACGCCGTGCTGGCACTCGCCATATTTCTCCGCAAGCCGTATTTGCGCATCAACAAAAGCTGGCTCTACACCTCGAAATTTAACCGGGACAAATCTCTGGATGCCGGAAATATCAGCAAAATCATCGTAAGCCGGAACAAAATCGTAATTGAGCCGAAAATCCGGGATGCAAAATGGGTATTCTACCGGACGCGCAACCGCTTTGACACCGAGGCGATGGCCGCGCGGCTGGAACTGTATGCCAACACGCATCACGTGAAGCTGGTCAAGGAATAAGGAAGGCGTTGTTCATTTGCCCCCATAGGGAGATCATGGAGCGAGGTTGAAACGATGACGATTAAAGCGGTTTGTTTTGATTTGGACGATACACTGCTGTGGGATGACCGCAGCGTAAAGGAAGCTTTTGCCGCGGCCTGTGAGTTCGCGGCGCAGCGGGTTCCGGGAATCGAGCCGGAAGAGCTGGAGGAAGCGGTGCGGCGGGAAGCACGCGGACTGTACGAGTCTTACGAAACGTATCCGTTTACGAAGATGATCGGGATTAATCCGTTTGAAGGCCTATGGGCTACGTTTTCGGCCGGAGAGCAGCCGGAGTTCCGCCAGCTGGAGCAGTTAGCCCCGGTATACCGCAAGGAGTCCTGGCGGCGCGGGTTAATGGCCGTCGGTGTCGATAACGACCAGCTCGGCGAGGAACTGGCGGAGCGGTTTGCCAAAGAGCGCCGCGCCCGTCCGCATGTTTACGAAGAAACGTTCCAAGTGCTCAAGGAACTTCACGGAACCGTTAAGCTGCTGCTGCTGACCAACGGCTGCCCGGCCCTGCAGCAGGAGAAGCTCGACGGCGTGCCGGAGCTGGCGCCGTTTTTTGACGAGATCATCATTTCCGGCAAGTTCGGCAAAGGCAAACCCGATCCGTCCATTTTCCGCCATGCGCTGGAACGGTTAGGGATCGAAGCCGGCGAAGGGATTATGGTCGGCGATAAGCTGACGACCGATATCAAAGGCTCGCTCAGCGTCGGCATGACGGCCGTATGGATCAATCGCGACGGAAAACAGCCTAGCGACGAAATTAAGCCCGATTACGAAATTTCGCACTTGTCCGAGCTGCACGATATTATCGCGCGATTGGCATAAGCTTCCCGTACGAACGTCCAATCTCAAAACGGATGTACGGAATAAGCGAAAAGGAGGGAAATCCATTGAAGGGAAAAGCCGGGCGGATCGCCGTTATGGTATTGTTGATCACGGTGCTTGGCGGCTGCGGACGGAGCGAAACGGCGGCGGTGGATAATGGACCGCTGGAGCCGATCCGGGTAGATCTTGAAGTAACGCCGGATACCGTTGAAAGCGGCGGGACCGTGACGTTTACCGCCAAGGTGGGGCATCGCGGGGAAAACGTCGATGACGCGCAGGAGGTTACGTTCGAATTTTGGAACACCGATGACGAAAACGCCGAGCACAGCAAAGTGACGGTAAAAAGCGCCGGAGACGGCGCCTATGTCCTCGAGCGCAAGTTTGCGGAGCCGGGAACCTATAAAGTGATTTCCCATGTGACCGCACGGGATCAACATTCGATGCCGTCCAAGCAGTTTACGGTACAGTAACGCCGATCGATCATTACATAAAAGCCCCCGCGCGCAACAACGATCAAGCTGCCTGCATCCGTTGAGATGAGGGCAGCTTGTTTTTTGCAACATTTCATACGCCTGTCCTCTCTTTTCTTCAACGCTTTATTCTGTTAAACTAAGTCTTAACGTTTTACGGGAGGGACATGATCATGAGCAAACCGAGCCTGGAAGACCGAATAAAAGAACGAATATTGATACTTGATGGCGCCATGGGCACCATGATCCAGCAGGAGAACCTTGTTCCGAGCGATTTCGGCGGGGAAGAGCTGGATGGCTGCAACGAGATGCTCGTTCTCACCCGTCCGGATGTGATTCAAGGCATTCACGAGCAATATTTGGCGGCCGGAGCCGACCTGGTAGAAACGAATACGTTTGGGGCAACCTCTGTTGTTCTGGCCGAATACGATATATCCCATAGAGCAAGGGAATTGAATTTGGCGGCGGCAAAGCTAGCCGTAGAGGCCGCGAAGAAATACAGTACGCCGGACCATCCGAGATATGTCGTTGGCGTGCTTGGTCCGACGACCAAAACGCTGTCCGTCACCGGCGGGGTCACCTTCGACGAATTAACCGAAAGCTACGAGGAGCAGGCCATCGCCCTGATCGACGGCGGCGTGGATGCGCTGATGCTGGAAACGTCCCAGGATACGCTGAACGTGAAGGCCGGAAGCATCGGGATAACGCGGGCGCTGCAAAAAACGGGGAAACAGCTGCCGCTGATGATTTCCGGAACGATCGAGCCGATGGGTACGACTTTGGCCGGGCAAAATATCGAAGCGTTTTTTATTTCGCTCGAGCATTTGAAGCCGATTTCGGTTGGACTGAACTGCGCCACCGGCCCGGAATTTATGCGCGATCATATCCGCACGCTTTCCGGCATTGCGAAAGCCGCGGTAAGCTGCCACCCGAACGCTGGACTGCCGGATGAAAACGGCAAATACCACGAATCCCCGGAATCGCTGGCCCAGAAAATGGCCGCGTTCGCCGAGGAGGGGTGGCTGAACGTCGCGGGCGGCTGCTGCGGCACAACCCCGGCACATATCGCCGCCCTGGCCCGAAAGCTGAGCGGATACCGGCCGCGGACGCTGGCCGGAGACCACCCTCCGGCGTTGTCCGGAATCGAGCCGGTTTATGTCGAATCGGCAAACCGGCCTTATTTGGTCGGAGAGCGAACGAATGTTCTGGGTTCGCGAAAATTCAAACGCCTCATCGTGGAAGGCAAATACGAAGAGGCTTCGGAAATCGCCCGGGCCCAGGTGAAGAACGGCGCCCAGGTAATCGACGTGTGCGTTCAGGATCCGGACCGCGACGAAGCGGAGGACATCAAGAAGTTTCTTGAACTGGTCGTCAAGAAGGTGAAAGTGCCTTTGATGATCGATACGACCGATCCGAAGGTCATCGACCTGGCGCTGAAATACTGCCAGGGGAAATCGATTATTAACTCCATTAACCTTGAGGATGGGGAAGAGAAATTCGAACGCGTCGTCCCGCTGATCCATAAATACGGGGCGGCCGTGGTCGTAGGGACGATCGACGAACGCGGACAGGCGATCACCCGCGAAGACAAATTGGAAGTGGCCAAACGTTCCCACGATTTGCTCGTGAACAAGTACGGATTAAACGCCGAGGATTTAATTTTTGACCCGCTCGTGTTTCCGGTGGGAACGGGGGACGAGCAGTACATCGGCTCCGCCAAGGAAACGATTGAAGGCATCCGGCTGATCAAGGAGGCGCTGCCTAGCTGCCAAACGGTGCTTGGGGTCAGCAACGTGTCTTTCGGTCTGCCGGAAGCGGGCCGCGAGGTGCTGAACTCCGTATTTTTGTACGAGTGCACCAAGGCCGGCCTCGATTATGCGATCGTCAACACGGAAAAGCTGGAGCGGTACGCGAAGATTCCGGAGGAAGAGCGGCGGCTGGCGGAAGAACTTATTTATCATACCAATGACGAGACGCTGGCCGCGTTCGTGGCGGCTTTCCGCAACAAAAAAGTGGAGAAAAAGGAACGGACGGTACAGCTGACGCTGGAAGAACGGCTCGCTTCCTACGTGGTGGAGGGCACGAAAGAAGGACTGATTCCCGATTTGGACGAAGCGCTGAAACGATACAGCGCGCTGGAGATCATCAACGGTCCGCTGATGGCCGGGATGGAGGAAGTCGGGCGGCTGTTCAACAACAACGAGCTGATCGTCGCGGAGGTGCTGCAGAGCGCGGAGGTCATGAAGGCTTCGGTTGCTTATCTCGAACCGTTTATGGAGAAAAACGAATCGAGCGTTAAGGGGAAAATCCTGCTGGCTACCGTAAAAGGCGACGTTCATGATATCGGCAAAAACCTGGTGGAGATCATTCTGTCCAACAACGGTTACCAAATCGTGAATTTGGGCATAAAAGTACCACCAGAGCGCATTATTGAAGCATATCGGGAAGAGAAAGCCGACGCGATCGGCTTGTCCGGCCTGCTCGTCAAATCGGCGCAGCAGATGGTGCTTACCGCGCAGGATTTGCGCAACGCGGGCATCGACGTGCCGATTCTGGTCGGCGGGGCCGCCCTGACGCGCAAGTTTACGAAAACGCGCATCCGGCCGGAGTATAACGGCATGGTTGTCTACGCCAAAGATGCGATGGACGGTCTCGACCTGGCCAACAAGCTGATGGATCCGGCGAGCCGGGAGCAATTGCGCTTGGAGATGGAAGCGGAGAAAGAGGCCGACGCGGCGGCGGTGGCCGTTGCCGAGCCGTTGCCTGAGCTGACCCGCGTCCACCGTTCGCAAATCCGCACCGACGCGCCGGTGTTTATCCCGCCGGATTTGGAGCGGCATGTGCTGCGCGATTATCCGATCGGCCATATTACTCCTTATGTGAATTGGCAAATGCTTTTGGGACATCATTTAGGTTTGCGCGGCTCCGTCGAGCAACTGCTCGCGGCGGGGAACGAAAAAGCGGTGGAGCTAAAACAAACCGTGGACCAAATTTTGCTGGAGGCGGTAACGGACGGTATTATCCGCACGCAGGCGATGTACCGCTTCTTCCCGGCGCAATCGTCGGGTAACGATATATTGATCTATGATCCGGCCGATCACGGCAAAGTGATCAAACGGTTCAGCTTCCCGCGCCAGCGGGTGGAGCCTTATCTGTGCCTTGCCGATTACCTGAGATCGGTGGACAGCGGAGAGATGGACTACGTCGGTTTTCTCGTCGTTACGGCCGGGCAGGGCGTCCGCCAATTGTCCGAGACATGGAAAGAACGGGGCGACTATCTCCGCTCCCATGTGCTGCAGGCGGTTGCGCTGGAGCTGGCGGAAGCGCTGGCCGAGCGCGTGCACCACATCATGCGGGACATTTGGGGGTTCCCGGATCCGGCGGATATGACCATGAAGCAGCGCCACGGGGCACGTTACCAAGGGATTCGCGTTTCGTTCGGCTACCCGGCTTGTCCGGATCTTGAAGATCAGCAGCTGCTGTTTGATCTGCTGCATCCGGAGGACATCGGGATCGCGTTGACGGAAGGCTTCATGATGGAGCCGGAGGCCTCCGTGTCGGCGATGGTGTTCGCTCATCCAGAGGCCAAGTATTTTAATGTGGACAAAGCATAAAATGCGCGTTCATAACCTCTTAAATAAAGAAGCTTCTGGCAAACCCTCCGATTTACGGAGGGTTTTGGCAGTCTATTTTGCCAGTTTTTCATTGATGACTTGATTACAACCGGAAGGACGATGTGCATGGAACTTTATTTTTTGGGGACCAATGCCGGGGTGCCGTCGCTGGAACGCAACGTAACCTCGTTGGCGCTGCGCCTGCTTGAGGAACGCCGTTCCTTGTGGCTGTTCGATTGCGGCGAAGGGACGCAGCACCAGATTCTCCGTTCGCCCCTGAAACTGAGCAAGCTGGAATATATCTTCATCACGCACCTGCACGGCGACCATCTTTTTGGCCTTCCCGGACTGATTTCCAGCCGCGCCTACCAGGGCGGGGATTCGCCGCTGACCATATTCGGACCCAAGGGTTTGAAAAAATTTGTGGAAACCACGCTTGGGCTAAGCGAATCGCGAATCGATTACAAGCTTGAAATCGTAGAACATGATGGAGGGCTGCTGTTCGAGGATGATACCTTTCGCGTGGAAGCCGCTTTGCTGGAGCACCGGATTGCCAGCTACGGATACCGCGTTGTCGAGAAGGACCTTCCCGGCAAGCTGGACGCCGCAGTGCTGGAACGCTTCGGCATTCGCCCCGGACCGCTGTACGGCAAGCTGAAGAAAGGAGAAAGCGTGGTAACGCCAAGCGGAGAAACGCTGCATGCCGTTGATGTGCTCGGAAAGCCGAAAGCGGGACGGATCGTTACGATTCTCGGCGACACCCGCCCTTGCAGCGAGGCCCAAAAACTGGCCCAAAACGCCGACGTGCTGGTGCATGAATCCACCTTTTTGCATGAATTGGCCGACACCGCGCACGCATATCACCACAGCACGGCTAGACAAGCGGCGCAGACCGCGCGCGATGCCGGAGCGCAGCATTTATTTCTTACCCATTTCAGCTCACGGTACAAATCCGAGGAACAGCTCGGCCGGCTGGAGGATGAGGCCAAAGCGGTTTTTGCCGGATCTGAGCTGGCCAGGGAGCATGTGCTGTATCCGGTTCGGCGCCGATGCGATCGGGAGAGCTGAAAAATATTTTCCGGGAAAGCGCAGGAAATGACAGCCGCCTGCAAAGTTTGGCATTGCGCCAAGGCCCGGTTTTCTTTAGCTTCGAGGGGCTTCGACGCCAACAAGCGCGTCAAGACGTTTTTTTGACAAATTCCCAAAAAAGCTAAGGCGGAAATTTGCCTGATCCTGGGTGAAATAGGTACAATGAAATGGATAGGTCCAAATGGGAAGGATGAAAATATTGCCTGAGAGATGGAAGGCGTTTCTGATTGACTTGGACGGCACGTTATACCACGGGACGCGGATGATTCCCGGTGCGGATCGCCTCGTTTCGGCGTTGCTGGACAAAAAGATCCCTTTTTTATTCGTCACGAACAATTCGTCCCGGACTCCGGAGCAGGTTGCCGGGCGTTTGCGGGCAATGGGAATTCCCGCCAAAGCGGAAGACGTCTGCACCTCGGCGGTGGCGGCGGCGGAATATATCGCTGGCGAGCTGCCGGCCGGCGTCAAGGTGGCGGCGATCGGAGAAGCGGGGCTGCTGACCGCGCTTCAGAATGCGGGGCTGCCGCTGGACGAGGAACAGCCGGATGTGGTCGTCCAGGGAATCGACCGCAATTTTACATACGAAACGTTGACCAAAGCGGCCCGCTGGATCGGCGGGGGCGCCAGGTACGTGCTGACGAATCCCGATCTGCTGCTGCCCTCGACGGGAGGTTTGATGCCGGGAGCGGGGACGCTGTCCGCCGCAATTCAAGCGGCTACGGGGGTCAAACCCGTCGTTATCGGCAAGCCGGCCGAGCCGCTGATGAATTTTGCCATCAAGCGCTTAGGCTTGCGGAATGAAGAAGTGGCCGTCATCGGAGACAACATGCTGACCGATATTGCCGCTGGAGTAAACGCGGGCTGCGGGACGATTTTGACGTTGACGGGAGTGACGACCGAAGAAAGGTTGCCGGACGCGATCAAAACCTCCGGCTTCCGGCCGGATGCGGTATGCCGAAACTTGGATGAGGTTGCCGGCCTGATCGGCTGACGTCCGGCGAAGACGAAGCAACGAATGAACCAATGAACGAACTTATGAATCCATGAAACGTTCCAAATCATGAACCACATGAACGAAGGGAAGATGACCCATGCCGGAACTGCCGGAAATGGAAAATTATCGAATTCAGTTGTCACAGCACATTTTGGATGTTCCGATGACGGAAATCACGATTCACCGGGAGAAGTCGATTAATATGGAGGCTGCCGCGTTTGCCGGGGAGCTCACCGGCAGACAAATCATTTTTATAGAGCGGCGGGGCAAGCATTTGCTGTTTCACTTGGACAACGGCAAACGCCTGCTGCTGCATTTGATGTTAGGCGGACTGCTTTATTTGGGCTCGCAAGAGGACCGGCCGGACCGGAACACGCAAATCGAAATTGCGTTTGCCGATGGCCAGGCGCTTTATTTCATCGGCCTGCGCCTTGGGCATCTGCATCTGCACAGCGCCAAGGAAGCAGAGGAGCTCATGGCGCATTTGGGCCCGGAGCTGCTTGACCGCAGAATGAACGAAGCGCGGTTCATCTCGATTTTGCGCAAACGCCGCGGCAGCTTGAAAACGACGCTCGTCAACCAGGACGTCGTCGCCGGCATCGGCAACCGCTATGCGGATGAAATTGCATTTGCCGCCGGATTGCTGCCGATGGCCAAGCTGCAAAACATGAGCGAAGAAGACTTGTCGCATCTCTATAAAGCGACGAGAGAAGTGCTCCTGGAAGCGATCGAAGCGGGCGGATACATCGAACTGCCGCTGTTCAAGAACGATACGCTCACCGGCGGGGCAAACGGGATTTGCCGCGTGTACGACCGGGAGGGAGAGCCCTGTCCGCGCTGCGGCGATTCCATCGTGAAAGCGGAAATGAACGGACGAAAAGTGTTCTACAGTCCGGGCTGCCAACATGACCGCTGAGCTGAAAATCGGGGGACATTTAAGCATTCGCGGGGGATATTTCGGGGCCGCCAAAGCGGCGCTGGGGCTTGGAGGCGGAGCCTTTCAGTATTTTCCCAAAAACCCCCGCAGCCTTACGGTAAAAAGCTTCGACCCGCGGGATGCGGCGAGCTGCCGAAGCTTTTGCCGCGAGCATGGCCTTGTTTCCGTGGCGCATACGCCGTATCCGAGCAATTTGGCGGTAAGTTCGGATGACACCGCCGCGTACCGGAGAGTCGTGGATTCGCTGCGCAACGACTTGGCCATTGCGGAAGCCTGCGGTTCTTTGGGAATTGTTGTTCATTTTGGCACATTTAAGTCAGGAAACCCCTTACAAGGATACCAAAATATTATACAATGTATTAATGATGTGCTCGACGGCTGGGAGGGGGCGGCGAAGCTGCTCATTGAAAATCAGGCCGGCGATCACGGGGATATGGGCATGACGATCGATGAGCTGGTGCAAATTCGCCGTTTGTGCCGGGATTCGGAGCGGATCGGCTTTTGCCTCGACACCTGCCATGCTTTTGCTGCGGGGATGTGGCGGGGAGAAGGCGATGAGGACTTTGCGGAGAAAGCCGAGCGGCTTGGGTTTTGGGACGGCCTGGGCGCCGTTCATTTCAATGATTCGAAATACCCGGTATTATCGCGAAAGGACCGTCATGCCCGCGTCGGCCAGGGTTATATCGGCGAATCCGGTTTTCGCTGGTTGCTGAAGATCGACGCCATCCGGAACGCACCGCTTATTTTTGAGAGTGAAACCGGAGAAGATGGGACCTATAGAGACGATTTGGAGCGAGTGAGGCGGTGGGTGGAACCCTAGAGAGGTTGTTCAAAAAGTCATCTTTTGATCACGAAGCAGGTCGTGAAGCGGATTCGACATCGAATCTTGAATTCAGCCGGGCCTTCCGTTGCTCACGTAGATCTATCTACGCTGCGCTACTCAGTCCCTAGCTTCATCCAACCTTCTCGGTGCTATAAACCTGACTTTTTGAACTCCACTTTGAGTGAAATACCGCGGAAAGGAAGAACTAAGTTGATTCATGTATATATGGACGATTTTCGCCGATGTCCACAAGGGTTTACGCTAGCGCGCACCGTCGACGAATGTCTGGAATTGCTGCGATTAACGGAGGTAGACATTTTATCGCTGGATTACGATATGGGACCGGGGGAGAAAAACGGTACGGACATGGCCGCGGCCATGGTGCGGGAAGGACTGTTTCCGCGGGAAATTTATTTGCACACGTCCAGCAATTCCGGAAGAAAGAGCATGTACGAAATTTTGTACCCGAACAAACCGGAGCATGTGCTGCTGCATAACGGACCGATTTCGTTCGAACGGCTCGATGAGATCGCCCGGGATTGCAAGGTGCCGCCCCAATCCAAATGGATTTGCACGGCCAATCACGGCTTCGCGCCGTATGCTCAGGAGGAGCTGCGGCGGGCGTTCGGCAGCGTGAAAAGCACGATGCTGATTCCCGGCGAAGTGTTTGCCGCCACCCTGCAGAAGGCGGTGGAGGAAGTGACGGGACAGCTCGCCGCCGCACCTCCGGTATTTCTTCGCCACGCTTTTTTGGTCGACTGGGAATGGTGTCCCGGCGAGCAAGCGGATGCCGATCGGCACGGCTGGCTGCCGGCCCTGCGCAAGTTTCTGCTGGGCGATTTCCGGCTGCCCGGCGCCCGCGTTGCCGTACAAACGCGCAAGTCGGAGGACGCCTTATGGAGCGGGACGGCCGCGGAAATGAAAGATGCGCTGCAAAATGAACTGCAGGAATTGGCCGGTACGGAATTCGTCGTCCGGGACGCGGACTGGGTGATCTCTGTGTTTGCCAGTCGCGACCGGGTTTATGCGGGCGTGGCTCGCCCGGAGGACAATCTGTCCGACTGGAACGGCGGGGCCATCCGCTTCCGGAAAGAGGAAGGGCAAATTTCGCGGGCCAAATTCAAGCTGCTGGAAGCGGAAGCGACGTTCGGCATCCCGTTTGCCTCGTTTCGCGAAGCGCTTGATATCGGAGCGGCCCCGGGGGGATGGACCTCCTTTCTGCTGGAACGCGGGCTGAGCGTAACGGCGGTCGATACGGCCAAATTGCATCCTTCCTTGCTGTCATCGCCGAAACTGACCTTTGTGCAGCGCAACGCCGACAGCGTAAAATTCAAGGAGCACCAGTTCGACCTGCTGGTGTGCGATATGAGCTGGAGCCCAAAGCTTGCCGCCAAGCTGGTAACGAGCCTGCTGTATGCGCTCGTCCCCGGAGGAACGGCGATCGTCACGGTGAAGCTGATGCACAAAAAACCGATGGCATTGATTCAAGAGGTCATTGGCATGTTCCAGGATGCGAGGCTGCAAGTGCAGCGGGCGAAGCAGCTGTTTCACAACCGCGACGAGATTACTTTGTATATGATTAAATATTAATGCCATAAATTAATTTCGTGCAAAAAAAATGCTTTACAATTGGTGCAAACCTGTCCTATACTAATTCCAAAATTATACAATGACCGCGAAGGGAAAGTATCCTGTTTCGCTGCCTTTGGCCTTACGGCTGAAGCGGTGGGATGGGGGCTTTCCCTTTTTTGCGTCTGAAAAGGAGGGGTTGAGCTTGTCTTTTGTGCCGCAGTTGGCCCCCGGAGATTTGCTGGCCGGGCGCTATTCGATTGAGCGGGTTGCCGGACAAGGCGGGATGAGCCGGGTGTACCTCGCTTCGGATTTGAAGCTGCCGGGGAAGGTTTGGGCCGTGAAGGAAAGCCAGGCGGCAGCGGGGCACAGCGTGCTGGTCGCCCAGGAAGCCGAGCTGCTCATTTCGCTGAACCACCCGCGGCTGCCGCGCATCGTCGATTTCATCCAGGAAGGCGGTACAGGTTATTCGTACATCGTGATGGATTACATCGAGGGGGAGCATTTGGATCGTTATGTGAAGACGCGGGAAGGACGTATGCCAACGGAAACGTTGATCCGGTTCGGCCTGCAAATCGCCGAGGGGCTGCATTATTTGCATACGCATCGTCCGCCCGTCATCCATCGCGACGTGAAACCGTCCAATTTACTGGTGGACGGCAAAGGCCAGGTCCGCTTCATCGATTTCGGCATCGCCCGCACGTATTCGCCGGATAAAGCCGAAGACACGGTTCAGCTCGGCACGGTAGGTTTTGCGGCCCCGGAGCAATACGGCGGACGCCAGAGCGACGGGCGCGCCGACTTGTATTCGCTTGGCGCGGTGCTGCTGTATTTGGGAACAGGCTGCAAATACAGCGCATGGACGCAGGAGGCGGAAGAGTGTTTGCGCAGCCGGGGGCACGGCGCGCTGCTTCCGGTTCTGGAGCGGCTGCTTCAGCAGCGGCCGGAAGCGCGTTATGCTTCGGCGGAAGCGGCCGGCGAAGCGCTGCGGGGAGTGCTCCGGCCGCAAGCGGCGGACAAAGCGGCCGCCTCCCTATCCGCTTGGGAGGGGTCTGTTTCCGGCGGCCAGCCTGCCGCCAGGGGGAGAACGGCGGTCATCGCCGTCATCGGCGCGTCGCCGGGAGCGGGAACGACCCACACGGCGATCGCGCTGGCCCATGTGCTGTCCCGCAGCGCCAAAAGGATCGCGATCGCCGAAATGGAGGCAAAATCGCCGGCTTTTCAGCGGCTTGCCCGGGCCGCGCTCGGCGAGTCCGCCTCCTCCGCGGAGCGGCAGTTTCGCATCGGCGGGGTTCAATACATCAGAGCGCCTTCGCGTACCGAATGGCTCGAGCTGCTGACCGGCGGATATGAGTATCTCGTATGCGATTTGGGGAGCGGCCGGCAAAAGGAACAGCTGGAGGAGTTCAGACGCGCCGATTTGTCCCTCGTCGTCGGCTCGGCCGCAGAATGGCGGGCGGAAGAGCTAGAGCGGTTCGCCGAAGCTGCGGGGTTGGCCGGGAAATGGCCGTCTACCTGGAAATTCTGCGTCCCTTTGGCCTCCGCATCCGCAGCAAAACGGCTTGCCAAAAGGCTGCGGACGCGCAGCGTGTACGCCATTCCGCCGGAGCCGGATCCGTTTGAGCCCGGCGAAGCCGTAACCGCGGCGCTTCGTGCGCTCTGCGGCGGCCTGCTGCCGCGGCCGAAGCGAGGCGGCAGAGGCTTTCTTGCAAAGCAGAAATTGTAGGTAGGGAGATGAACAGATGTCAAGATTGAGACGGAAAACGAAGCAATTGATCTGCGCCGGGCTCGCGGGAGCCGCCGCGATGGGCTTGATTTTCGCGGGATATGCCGTACATCAGGGGAAGCAAAATCAATCGGCGAGGCTGGCGTTAAAGCAGAAATACGAAACGGAAATCGAAAGATTACGGAAAGAAGCGAACCGCGCAACAGTCAGGGGATGGGTGCCGGTCAGCGAGATTCGGGCGGGGCATCCGATCAAAGCGGACGATATGAAGGAGGTCGAGCTGCCGGCCGACAGCATCCCGGCCGACGCCCTGAAGTCAAGGGAGGACATCGCCGGCAAGATCGCCAAGATCACCCTGCGCCCGTTTACGTTATTAACGGAGACGCTGCTGTACAAGGAAGCGCCGACGACGGACGATTTGCGCTGGCGGGAAATGAGCTTCGTTTTGCTTCCGGCCGCCTTGAAGGAGGGCGATGTCGTGGATATCCGCATTCAGTTTCCGACCGGCCAGGACTATATTTTGCTGTCCAAGAAAAAGATCGAAGCGCTGGCCACCGGAACGGTGACGGTGACGCTGGGCGAAGCGGAGATTTTATCCCTTTCCAGCGCCATCGTCGACGCTTACCTGCATAAAGCGTCCATTTACGCGCTGACCTACGTCGAGCCTTATTTGCAGGGCAAGTCGACGCCGACTTATCCGGCAAACGGCGCGGTAATGCAGCTGATCAAAAAGGATCCGAACATCGTCCGGGAGGCGGAGAACGCCTTAAACGCCGCCGCGCGGGAAAGGCTGGAGAGCGACCTATACTCGATGTCCCCGCGTCAGGCCGCCGAATTCGCCAGCAGCCGGGTGGATGCACAGGAGGCGCTGCAGAATGAAACGCCGGCTGAAGCGGACAGCTTTCAAATGAAATAGAGGTCAGGGGGAAGGAGAAATGAAGCGCTGGGTATTTATTGGCAAAAGCGATAAACGGGATCTGCTGCTTTATTTAAGCAGCGCTTTAACGGCCGCGGGACGGAGCGTGCTGCTGGCCGATGCCACGGAAGGCGGCAAATACCGCTACTCGATCGGAGAAGTTCAGCAACTCCTGCCGGTGACGGAGTTTTGCGGGTTTGACGTGGCGGCGGGACCGCTGGACATGCGGCTGCTCCATAATGCTGCGGATGGAAACGATGGAAAGGGCGTCAAGGACTACGATTACGAGCTGGTTGATTTGGAAGCTTTACACGCCGCTTCGCCGGATATTTTCGCTTCCGCCGATGAGCTGGTTTTGGTCACTTCCTTTGATCGTTATGAGGTCGAATCGACCGCCCGGTGGCTGCGCGGTCTCGTGAATATGCGGCCGGAGCTGCGGGGAATGCGTGTACGCCCGGTTTTTACCCGAACGGTGGACAGCTATCTCAGCACCGACTATATTCTCGGTTTTATGGACGATATTGGAATCCAGTGGCATGAGGAGGAAATCATCATTCCGTGGAATGAGCTCAATCAGGCCGTTCAGCTTGAAAATGAACATGGGCGCCGGCTTGCCATGAGCCGCTTGTCCCGATCTTACAAACGGGCGCTGCGCCGGCTCCTCAGCGGGCTGGCCGGCTTTGAAGCCGGGGCGGCGAAAAAAGCGCTGCGCCGCGCGGAAAGGAGACGCGCATGAGCAGGGTTATGTTTTGGGATCCCGGGCATGGGTATGCGGCAAACGTAGCCGCGGCCTGCGCCGTCACCGTAGGCCTCCATTATCCGCTGCGCGTACTGCTGTTTAATGACGGGCGTCATGGCAGCGGCGTAGAGGAGGGATTGCGGGCGGGAAGCCGCCATACTCCGGAATCCGGACCGGGAAACACCGGCGCAATGGACACGCGGCTTAGCGAATACGGGGCGGATGCTCTGCTTCGCCTGTCGGCCAGCGGGCTGCTGACGAAGGCGAATTACTCCGATTACACGCTGCCCGTCATTCGCGGCCGCCTTGATTTGGCGACGGGGGTTCGGGCCGGCGATCTGCGCGGTACGTCCGGGTTTGACGAAGGGGAGGGGCTGTTGGAATTGGCAATGGCCGCCGAACAGAGCTACGACCTGGTGCTGCGGCACGCCCCGCGAATCCGGGAGCTGCCGGAAGCATCGGCCGGCAGCGAAGAGGAGATTGTGGTGGCGGTACTGCAGCAGCGGCGGTCGCAGTTGGACGATTTTTTTGCCGCGCTCGCGAATCAACCGTTGGCGGGCCGGCGCAAACTGTGCGTGGTCCTGGCCCCTTACGATCCGGGCTGCGCCTTGAATCTGGCCAATCTGAAACGCCGTTATCACAGCGACCTGCCGGTCCACGGTATCCCTTACGACACCGAGTTTGCGGACGCGTGGAACGATCGGGACGTCCTGTCGTTTTTTCGCCGGTACAGACTGCTTCCGAAGCGGGGCGGCTCGCGGGAAGCCATGCTGTCATGCTGCCGGGATTTGAGCCGGAATCTGCTGGAGCTTGCGGGGCAAGCGGCGGGGCAGACGACACGCGAGAGGGGGGCTTAGGTTTGAACGACAAAATCGTTAACCTGCTGCTTATCGTCCTGATTGCGCTGCTGGCGCTGCTCTTCCTATGGGTGAGGGCGCGTGCCGCCGCAGGCGGACCGGGAATAAGCAAGGCGGGCGACGACCGCTATTCGTTTCCCGCGCTGATCGAATACGTGAAGCGCAGCTTGCACGAGCTTAGCCGTTCGCACGCCAATGATTGGGGAATGGGCGAAGAGACCTGGAACCGCCGGGTCAAAGCGCGGGCCGAGCTGCGCAAGGCGCTGCGGGGATGTACATATGGCGATGCGCAGGACAAACGGTACGTGAAATCCTTTATCAAGGATTTACTGGCCCACGGCTACGGGGTCGGGGAAGACAATATCGACCGGATTATTCCGTTTGGGGACAGGGACCAGCTGACGGTTCAGGACCGCTTCGACATCGTTTTGTATCTTTATAAGCTGAACTTCGGAACCGATGGGTTATCCCGGTTGATCGAAGAGTACGGCCTGGATGCGCCCAAAGCTCCCAAAGCGGAAGAAGGGACGTTTGTTTATGAGATCAACGCCGAGGATGTGGACCGTATTTTTTACCGTGAATACCGCTTGTTGACGTTCCGGGAAAAGCTCGATCTCGTCGTGCAGCGCATTTATCAGGCGTACAAAGGCTTTTCCGTCGTAGACGAACTGCTGGGGCAGCGGATTGACGGCGTGAGCGGGGGCGTCAGCGGCATCCCTGCGCATATGGCGGCGATCCCGGCAGAGGGCGGACAGGGGGCGGAGAAGGACGCGCTGCGCCGAACCGACGAGGATGGGGAAGAAGTTTCCCGTTCCTGGGACAGCGTATGGATTTTTTACAAAGGCAAAAGCGTGCGTCTTTCCTTCCTGTCATTCGGCAGCGAAGCCGAGCTGAAGCGGGTGTGCCAGAACATTTACAAATTTAATTTGCCCGGCCAGCTGTCCGAAGCAAACGGCTATAAAGTCAACGAGATGAAGGACGGTTCGCGGGTCGTGGTGGTCAGACCGCCGTTTGCGGAGTCGTGGGCGTTTTTTGTTCGCAAATTCGATGTGAAAAACGCCGTGCTGGAGCAGCTTATCCAAGGAGAAAATGCGCCGCTGCCCATAGAGCTGCTGAAATTCCTTATGAAAGGAAGCCGCATTACCGCGATTACCGGTTCGCAGGGCTCGGGCAAAACGACGCTGCTGATGGCGCTTGTCAAGCATATTTACGCCTCCTATACGCTGCGCGTCCAGGAGATGTCTTTTGAGCTGAATTTGCGGAGGATCTATACGGGCAGAAACATTTTGAGCTTCCGGGAGACGGATTATGTCAGCGGCCAGGCCGGGCTTGATCTGCAGAAAAAAACCGACGGCACCGTGAACATTTTGGGCGAGGTGGCCACGGACGAGGTTGCTGCGTGGATGGTGCAGATGGCGCAGGTGGCCAGCCTGTTCACCTTGTTTACGCATCACGCCAAAACGTTCCGCGATCTGATGGAATCGCTGCGGAATTCTTTGCTGAAAACCGGCGTGTTCCGCGATGAACGCGTGGCGGAATTGCAGGTCGCCTCGGCGATCGATTTCGATGTGCATCTGCGCCGGGATATGAGCGGGAAGCGTTATATCGAGCGGATCACGGAGTGCTGCCGTCCGGACGAAAAGGGAGCGGGCGAGCCGGGCGCGAACGATGAAACGGGAGGTGGCTTGGTTTACGGGGCCATGCCGTACCGGCGCGGCTATTCCGAGCGGTTGATCGTTGAATACCGGGACGGTTGTTACGTCGCCGTGCAGCCGATCTCAAAGCGCTGCCGGGAAGCGATGATCCGCGAGATGACGCCGGAGGATGCGGCTTCGTTCGGCCGGTTTGCCAAGGCGTATTGGGGGGAGAAAATTGGAGCTTAAATCGGCGCTTATCGCGGTGATGGGAATATCGCTGATCGGTTTCGGCCTGTTGTATGCGGCCGGCCGCTTAATCGGCTCGCGCGAGGAGGCGCTGGGGTTTGAGGAGGGCGCAGCCGAAAGGGCTGGCCGGGGAGCGAGGGACAGCTTGAACCGGGCCTTTTCCGCCTTTGCGATGAGATCTTATGCGCTTTGGATGAAGCTTGCGCCGCTTAGGCATTATGCTTTGAAAATCCGCAAACGGCTGGCTCCGGTCCACCGGTTCGACGAGTTTGAACTCCGGCGCGAAACGATGAAATTCGCTTATTTCTCCGCAGGCGCGTATGTTGCCGTCGTTGGAGTTTTGGCAGCATTAAATCCGAACTGGATTTTCGTGTTGTCGCTGTTGATCGCCGGGGCGGTGATTCAAGGCGTGCTGCTCGACGGGTACGTAAACAGGCAGGAGACCAGGCTGCTCGAACAGATGCTCGATTTCTTTGCCGCTGTCCGCCATGCTTACCACCGGCACGGCATGGTCGCCGACGCGATCGAGGAGGCGGGGGAAAACACCGGAAGGGAGATCGGAATTCACGCGCATATGATCGGCGAAGCGCTGACGGACGTTAGTCCCGACGAAGCGCTGGAGAAATACTACGAAACGGCGCCAAGCCGCTTCCTGAAAGCTTTTGCCGGCATCTCCAGGCTGGTGCTCGAATACGGGGATCGCAAACGTGCGCAGGGCTCGCTGTATTTGCGGGGGATAACCAGCCTTACCGGGGAAATTCAACTGGAGCTGATCCGTAAAAACCGGCTGGATTATTTGTTGAAAGGGCTGCATGTGATTGCCCTGACGCCGGTTTTCTTTACGAAACCTGTGGAGCTATGGGCGAGAAGCCATTTCCCGCTGATGGACCAGTTCTATTTAAGCAAAGCGGGGATGGTGATCAAAATCGGCCTGTTTCTGATCATCCTGCTTTCTTACCTGCTGCTGCAAAAGTTGAAAAGCGAGGAAGAGACGGCATACCGCGCCGGGCAGGCTAAAGTTCCCTGGGAAGCTCGTTTGTTAAAGATGCGCGGACTTGGAACGCTGGGCCGCTGGTTTGTGCCGCGCCCTGCCACGGAGGCTTACCACAGGCTTACCCGGCTGCTGAAGGATACGAACCATACGCTGCCTGTGGAGCTGTTTCAAATAAGGCGCGTCGCTTTATTTGTCAGCGGTCTGTTGGTTACGCTGGTTGCCGTTTTAATGCTTCATCATTTGTCACGGCAATACATTTTGCTGGAGCCTCCGGCCGGAGCGGTGTTTTTTGGCTCGCTTACGAAGGAAGAGACGACCGAGGCCCGCGTTCAAGCCGAACTGGATGCCCGGGTGATGAAACAGCTTGGCATGGCCGGCGATGCGAAGGTTGATGAAGTTGCCGAATCGGCTGCGTCGCTGATGGGCAGCGGGCGTACGGCCCCAACCCGCGAAGACATATCCGCTGCCGCTCAGCGGATTCAGGGCAAGCTTCAGCGCTGGAACGATGAGTACCTGAAATGGTGGGAGCTGCTGCTTGCGCTTCTGGCCGGGGGGGCCGGATATTATTTTCCCCTCTGGTCGCTGATGTTTCAGCGCAGCATGCGCCTTATGGACATGAGGCACGAGGTTTATCAATTCCAGACGATGATCGCCATATTGCGGGAGCTGGAGCGAATTTCGGTGGAGGAAATTTTGGAATGGCTGGCTTCCTATGCCGTCATTTTCAGGACACCGCTGCAAAAATGCTTGCTGGATTACGGCCACGGGGCCGAAACCGCTTTGGAGGAGCTGAAACGGGAGGTGGTGCTGGACGAATTCCGGCGGCTTGCGGACAAGCTGCTGCTGGCTTCGGAAAAAATCACGATAGCCGATGCGTTTGACGATTTGGACAGCGAGATGTCCTATCATTTTGAACAGCGGCGGCTCGATTACGAGAAGTCGATTGATGTAAAGGCCGGATTCGGCCGGATGATCGGGTTTGCGCCCATGTATTCGCTTGTGTTTGCGTACCTGGTATTTCCGCTCATTTGGATGAGCTTTCAGCAAATGGGCTTGTATTTTGAACAAATCCAAAAATTATGATGAACCAAGGAGGACTGTACCTATGAATAACGCTTCATCCGCTCTAAAGGTGGCTGCCGGTATTTTCTTGACGATCGCTTTGATTACGATTGTGGTCATTTTGTTCGTTTCCGCCCAGGAGGCGACGAAAACCGCGCAGAACAATTTTTCCGACATTCAGACGGAGTTGTCCCAGGCTTCTTTTACGGTGTACGACGATACGACGATCAGCGGTTCGCAGGTGACGAACGCGCTGCGGAAATTCCAGGACCGCGACCAGTTCGGGATTCAGGTAAAAACCGGGAAGAACAGCGTTGGGGAATGGTACGGATACATTTTGAACATCGGTGCGTCTTCATCGAGGGATTACGGTACGGTTACGGGCAAAAGCAGTGCGGATATCAGCGATTCATGGAATGAAAAGCTGGATGAATACGTGAACCCCAGCGGGAAATTTAAGGCTCAGGTCGTCAAGGATAACTCCAATGTCGTACGCGGCCTTATATTTACGCAAACGACGGTAAATCGTTGAGCCGGGCCGGACGAAACAGATGATGACTCAACTGAAAAGCATGCTTTGGCTGCTTCTCTCCGTATCGTTTAGCCTGGCCGCGGCCTTTATCACGTTAAGTTTTGCGGAGCGGCAGGATATGGCGCTGGAGCAGCTGGCGGCGCAAACCCATGTTCAGGAGCGGAATGTGTTTTCTTTAGCGGACGGTACGCTTGCCGGGACGTTGGCTGTTCCGTCCTATGCTGCCGCTGCCGCGCCGGACCGGGCGGAAGCATACTCCGGACTTAGCTTGCTCTTCGGCCTGCAGCTATGGGTTGAGCTCGGCGTACCGGTCGAGGTGGAGGGCCGGCGGTTTGCGGTTTTGACCGGTGATGAACCGGCTGAGGTTATGGAACAAAGGCGCAGGGAGGCGCTGGCTTTGATTGACCTGCAAGGGCAATACGAAACCCAGCGTGAATACGATGCCGGCAGCCGGTTGTTGAAGCTGGTTTTCACGAAAAAATGAGGGGACGTTCAATATGACCAACGCTTTGTCCAAAATCGCGTCCGCGCTGCTCGCCGTATTGCTGCTGTACTTGTTTCCGGCCGTTCAAACGGCGCAAAGGGAAGCGGATATCCGCTATATGTCGGCTTATCACGCCTTGACCGAGTTTGCCGATGCGGTTCGTACGAAAGGGTATATCTCACCGGTGATGTACGAGCAATTTACCCGCAGCCTGGAAGCCAAAGGAAATCTTTACGATATTGAGCTTGAACACCGGCACAAAAAATATCACCCCGAATACGGCGATCCGGCCGACCCGAACACGTTTCAAGACCGGTTTAGCGTCGTTTACGACGCCTATTACACCGAGGATATCCTAGGCGTTCTGTTTAGCGAGAACCGGGCGGCAGCCGGCGAAGAGCAAGCGAAGTACACGCTGCAGGCGGGAGATTTTTTCAGCGTTACCGTAAAGGCCCGGTCCCGTTCGCCGTATGACGTGCTTTCCGAATTTTTATATGGAACCAGGACGGCAGCGGGTTACAAAGATGTGTTGTCCTACGGAGGAATGGTATTAAATGAAGATTACTGATTGGGCGGTCGTGTTTGTGCTTATCGTCAGTCCGTTCCTTTGGATCGGCAGCTTGCATGCCGAAAATATCCGCGAAGCGAACATACTCGAAACGCGGTATACGACGGCGCTGAGAACGGCCGCCCAAGATGGCGGCAGCGCGCTGAACCTCAACGAGCTCCAACGATACGAAAGCGGGTACGGTTCGCAAAAATGGATGCGCGCCGATAAAGACCGCGCTCTTTCCGTGCTGCTGCAAAGCTTGTACATTCATTTTGGAGTGACGGATGACCCGCTGGCCCAGCAGGCTTTGCTGGTATACATACCTGCCATCGTCGTTATAGATTATGACGGATACTCAATTTATGCGGCGGCGGAGTCTGCCGCGGCGGACGGCAGTCCCGAGATGACGCACCGATGGAGCCTCAAGAAGCCTTACGCATACGCGGATGCCTTCGGCAATTATGTCTCCTTTACGCTGGACCGGCAAATAACGGCCTACGACTCCGGTTTGGATGAGTGGGAGGACGGACTGCAAACCGAACTGAAATCGGAGCTTACGATTCCGCTTCTTCAAGACGATGAACGGTTTGACCAGGTGCGGCGCACGGCCATTGTGCACAGTATCGAGGAGAATCTGGCAAAGGTAATCCATAGACATAATGAGTTTGCCCTAAAGAAGGGCGTTCATTATACGTTCACGCTGCCGGTCATTTCACAGGAGGAATGGAGCAATACGCTGGACGACGTTGGGGTGCTTGTGTTTTTGCAAGGCATACCGATCGGCGACCGCTACTACAACAATTATGCGTTGGGCGGCGGACGCCTGGTGAGAAGCGATGCCGTACTTGGCGGAGTGAATAGGAGAAACGGGCTTAAGTATTATTTCCGGGACACCTGTCCGGAAGCGAACAGTGCCGATTATGAGGTTAGCGAGGTGTTCCCCGGAGAGCGGGCGGCGGCGGCAAGCGGATATTTTCAGGCGAAATGCTTCAGATCGGGGGTTGTAACTCCCTAAGTGGGTGGATTCCCTAAGTTACAATCCGCGGTCTAGATGATAAAATTAGCTATATACACATCCAGGCGGATTATGGGGAGGATACCTTCATGAAGTTAGAGGATACCGCGGTACCGGGGGATAAAGTCGACCGCTATTCGCGGCAAAAGCTTTTTGCTCCGATCGGCGCCGAAGGCCAAAATATGCTGGGGAAAGCGAAGGTGCTGATCATCGGCGCGGGAGCGCTCGGAACCGGGATCGCCGAGTCGCTCACCAGGTCTGGAGTGGGGCATGTCGTTATCGCGGACCGCGATTATGTCGAATGGAGCAATTTGCAGCGGCAGCAGCTGTTTTCGGAAGCGGATGCCGCCGGAAGAGTGCCGAAAGCGGTCGCGGCGAGCGAGCGGCTAAAGGCGATCAACAGTACGGTTGAGATCGAGGCGTTGGTGACGGATGTGGGCCCCGAAGAGCTGGAGGCGCTTATTCCCGGGGTGCGTCTGATTATGGACGCCACGGACAATTTCGATACCCGGATGGTGATCAACGATATTTCGCAAAAGTACCGGATCCCGTGGATTTACGGAGGCTGCGTCGGCAGCTACGGCATCACGTTTACGGTTTTGCCGGGAGTGACGCCCTGCTTGAACTGTTTGCTGGGGAGCATCCCCATGGGCGGCGAAACCTGTGATACGGTCGGCGTCATCCCTTCGGCGGTCCAAATGGTTGTGGCCCATCAGACAACGGAGGCGTTAAAGCTGTTGACCGGGCATCCGGAAGCGCTGCGCGGAACGCTGTTGACCTTTGATTTGTGGCGCAACGAACAAGCTTCCATTAAGGTGGCTTCCGCCAAACGGGAAGACTGTCCTTCCTGCGGTGCGCACCCCGGCTTTCCGTACTTATCCGCGGCGAGCCACCGAAAAACGGAAGTGCTCTGCGGCAGGGATACGGTTCAGATCCGTCCGGCCCAAAAGCGCCGGTTGAACCTGCCTGATATGGCGGCAACGCTTAGCCGGTTAAATGAAGGCAAAGTGGAAGTGAATCCGTTTCTGCTGTCTTACACGATCGGAGAACGGCGTCTGGTTTTGTTTGAGGACGGACGGGCCCTGATTCACGGCACGAAAGATCCGGTGGAAGCTAAAGGAATCTATGACCGCTATTTGGGGTAAAGTCCGAAGAACGGCAAAAGCCCCAACCCCCAAAGGCCTTTGGAATGGTTTTTGCGAAGATTGATCATCTTATTACATAGGATTGGCATTTGCATCGCAAGGTGGTTGGGGCGAAAATGAAAAGGAAGGTGCTGTTGGCCTTGGCGGATCCTTCCGCGGGGGAACGGTTAAGACTTGGGCTGGAAGAGGCAGGGTACGAAGTCGCACAGCATCGTAACGGAAAAGATACGGTCCGTTATCTCGAAGACGAGTTTCCGGACCTGGTGCTGCTGGGAACGGATTTGCCGGATCTATCCGCGGGGGAAATTTTACAGCAGGTTGGCCGGTTTGCCGCCTACCCGCTCATCCTTCTATTGCGCGAATGGAGCACCGATGAAGTCGTGACCGGATTTGCCGCCGGCGCAAACGACGTCGTAAGTATCGACGTCCCGATCGCCGAGCTGTATGCTCGGGCCGGGCATTTGATCGCGCTGTTCAAACGGATCGGGGACGGCTCGCTTACGGAGTTGAGCTACGAGGATTTGCGGATGGAGCTGAAGAGCCGCAGAGTGTATCGTGGGGATGAGGCGATTAAGCTAACGCCGAAAGAGTTTGATTTGCTGCTGTTTTTGTTAAAACGGGCAGGCAAGGTATGCGGCCGGGAGATGATTTTGCAGCAGGTATGGGGTTACGATTTCGCCGCCGGGACGAACGTAGTCGATGTGTATATCCGTCATTTGCGCAAAAAAATCGACCGCGGGCAAACGCAAAAATTGCTGCACACGGTGCGCGGAACGGGATATATGCTGCAATGAAAAGACAAAAATCCCGGCAGAGAGGCTGCCGGGATAAAGGGTGAATTGTACCGATGCGATCAAAACTTTACAGGACGCGGCGGGCTTTCAGGTAAGTTCTTTTCCAGTTTCCGGAGTTCAGGTCGGAAATCGTCACGCCCGGTTTACCGTACGTATGCAGAATTTTACCGCCTCCCATGTAAACGGCGACGTGAGTCACGTTATGGCCGTTTGCGCGGCTGCCGCTGGAGAAGAACACCAGGTCGCCGGCCTTCAGGTTGGATTTGGAAACCGCATAACCTTCCTTCGATTGAGCAGCGGAAGTCCGGGGCAGGTTAACGCCGTACTTTTTAAAAATGTACTTCATAAATGACGAGCAATCAAAAACTCTTGTTGTCGAAGTAGAAGCGCCAAATTTATAAGGCGTACCCATAAATTGTTTACCGAAGTTAACGATTTGAGTTCCTTTCGAAACAGCATTAGCTGTTGCCGACTGGGCTTGTACAGGCTCAGCCCCACTGGCAAGCAGAGTGCTGAAACCGATGGTGGACACAATGCCGACCGTCAAAACTTTTTGGAATATGCTGCGCATGTTCATGTTGTATACCTCCAAAGTTATTGTTTTTCAACCGGTTCGTAGAGAAGTATAACAGAAATGTTACCTCCTAATATATGGCAGAGTCTCCTAAAAACCTGATATATTCATAGTTTGGATGCATTTATTAAAATATCATTAAAGTTTACAGATTTTTAAGAAAAAAAGCAGGATTTTGCAATTTGCAAAGAAAAAAACCCTTGAGGATCAAGGGTTTTTTCGACTTCATGCAAGCGATCAAAAAGGTTACAAAATTGTTTTCATTTAATCTTTGCTTTGCATAATCAGCAAAAGACCGCTTGAAACCCGGACGATTCCTTCAGGTCCCGTCAAACGGTTGCTGACGCCTAGCGATTGGCCTATACGCAAGCTGGCATTGTCCAGCGGGTACAAAAATCCTTCAAGCGTAATTCCCGTCACTTCGGGTGTAAGCGGGAGGAGGGAAACGTAAGTATAGCCGCGGTCCGTTATCCGGCACTCGGAATCGGTTAACGTTATGTAATTGTGCTTGTCCCAAATGTCGGTGCGGATTTGCTGCTGCAGGCCGCGCACCATCATATGCACGTTGGCGAGCGTATGGTCGAGCCGGGTCCCGATGACGCCTGTCATCAAGATTTCCGCGGGCTGTTGCTTTAATGCCAGGTTGTAGGCCAGCTCGGTATCGGTCAAGTCCTTGTCGACGGGATCGCAGGCGATGAGCTCCATACAGTTCTGTTTAATATTGTCCAGTTCCTCGGGACTGACGGAATCGAAATCCCCGACCGCCAGGTGCGGCCGGATTCCATGCTCTACCAAAAATAGAGCGCCCCGATCGGCGCCGATCAACACATCATCCGCTTGGATATCCTGTAATACATCAGGATCGATGCGTCCGCCCGCAAAAATGAGCACGCGCTTTCCAGCCATTTCTTTTCTTCCTTTCTGGTTGAATCCCTTGTTCATGTAGTATAATTCAAATTTGAGGACTACACAATTTTGGCACAGAGGCCTAAAATGATGATGCAGGCACAAGGGGCGAAAGAGAGGGCAGAAGAGTACAAAAGAAATGCACATATTTGACATTTTCAGCATCATCGGAACGATCGCATTTGCCATGTCGGGAGCGTTTGTGGCGATGGAAGAGGAATACGACATCCTGGGCGTTATGGTGCTTGGCTTGGTTACTGCGTTTGGCGGGGGAATCGTGCGCAATGTGCTCATCGGCATCCCGGTTACAACGCTGTGGGGGCAACACGACTTGATTTTACTGGCGGTGTTGTCCGTGCTGGTAGCCTTTATTTTACCGCTGCCGTGGATCCGGCATTGGAAAAGGGCGGAGGTGTTTTTTGACGCCATCGGCCTGTCCGCCTTTGCCATTCAAGGGGCGCTGTATGCCACGGAAATGAAGCATCCGATGAGCGCGGTGCTCGTAGCGGCGGTACTGACGGGGATCGGCGGCGGAATTATCCGCGATTTGCTCGCCGGACGCAAACCGCTGGTGCTGCGCGATGAGATTTACGCGGTATGGGCGATGCTGGCCGGGCTTGCCGTGGGCTTTGGATTTTTTAAATCCACAATGGAACTGATTTTGCTGTTTGCGATCGTCGTATTTTTTCGCATGTTATCCGTCCACTACAAATGGAAGCTGCCGCGCCGGTCGCTCAAAAGGCCCGAAACTCCGGCCGAGCTGCCGAAAAGCGAGCATGTGGCCGCTTCCGGGTCGGTTCACCGCAATTAAATAAAAAAACAACCAGAGGCTGTCCGAAATAGTTTCCTACTATATTAAGACGGCCTCTGTTGTTCCGATTTTGGCGTCCGCTTGTTTTGAAAGCGCTATTTCAAGAAATGGACGAGCGCTCCGGGAAGCTCCTGCTGCCAAAAGCCCCATAAATGTTTACCGTCTTTTTCGGTATAGACGATCCTGGCTCCCCGTTCCTCAAGCAGCGCTTTGGCCTGGCGATTCAGTTCGACGAAATTATAGGTGCCCGTGTCGGTCGTGTAATGATCCTCCTGCAGCCCGACGACCATGAACAAGGACAGGTAGGACAAGTCCGTTTCTTGGGCCAGCAGTTTGAGGGACGGTCCATAGTAGGCTCCGGACAAGCTGATGATTTTGGAAAACAGTTCCGGATTTTTCATAGCCAAGTGGAGGGAGACGGTCGCCCCCAGCGAATCGCCGGCCAGGACTCTTTCTTCGCGTTCGCGCCGAACCGGATAATTCCGTTCAATGAAGGGAATAATTTCTTCCGTGAAACAGCGGGTATAAGCGTCAAAACGGTTGCCGAACGGGGCGTATTCCTCGGTGCGCACTTTCGTATCCACTTCCACGCCGACGATGATAAACGGATCGATCCCTTCGTCGAGGATCAGTTGGTTGGCGTGCGTGGCAATACGTCCGAAATTGAAAAACTCTTCGCCATCCTGACAGTATACGACAGGATAACTCAAGATTTCGTTGTACCCGGGAGGCAGGTAAATACGAAGATATCGTTTTTCCCCCAAGTATTTGCTGTCGATTTCCTCCTTAATAATGGTTCGTTTCAAATAACGCGAATCCGTCATGCTTTGTTACACGCTCCTTGTCATGATGGGTTAAATGGGGTTGTGTTATATTATTTTCGAAAAACTGTTATATAAACAAAAATAAAAATATGACACAATTCTCCTTAATTCCTTTGACTTTGAGAATGAAACAGGAGTATAATAATTCTATAACAGAGGAACAAGATAATCAAATTTTCAGTCGAGGTGAAAAAAATGAGCAAGATTCCTTATGAAGTATATACGGAGGAAGTCGAAGCTTTGTCCGTGCTGTCGCCGGACGGTGAAATCGTTAACAAAGATAAGCTGCCGGAGCTCTCCGACGATCAATTGAAAGAACTGATGTACCGCATGGTATTCACCCGCACTTGGGATGAACGCGCCATTAACTTGGGCCGTCAAGGCCGCCTTGGTTTCTACGCTCCGGTATCCGGGCAAGAGGCGACGATGGTCGGCAGTGAATTCGCTTTGGAAAAAGACGACTTCGTCTGCCCGGGCTACCGCGATATGCCGCAGCTCGTATGGCACGGTCTTCCGCTGTATCAAGCTTTCCTGTATTCCCGCGGCCATCAGCATGGCGGACAAATTCCGGAAGGCGTCAACGTACTTATGCCTCAAATCATTATCGGCGCGCAAGTTTTGCATGCCATGGGCATCGCGATGGGCTACAAATTGAAGAAGCAAAAACATGTGGCCATTACTTATACGGGTGACGGCGGTTCTTCCGAAGGGGACTTCTACGAAGCATTGAACTATGCTGGCGCCTTTAAACTGCCGGTCATTTTCTTTGTGCAAAACAACGGTTACGCGATTACGACGCCGTTCTCGAAACAAACCGCTGCTTTGTCCATTGCTCATAAAGCCGTTGCGGCCGGGATCCGCGGCGTGAAAGTCGACGGCATGGACGTGTTCGCCGTCATCGCCGCCGTTCGCGAAGCGGCTGAACGCGCGCGCAACGGGGAAGGCGCAACTTTGATTGAAGCGGTAACTTACCGTTTCCGTCCGCACTCCCTTTCCGACGATACCTCCAAGTACCGGACGAAAGAAGAAGAAGGGGAATGGAGCGAAAAAGACCCGATTGCCCGCCTCGCCAAATATTTGGAGAAAAAAGGTCTGTGGTCCGAAGAAGATACGGCTCGCGTAAAAGATGAAGCCAAGGCGACCGTTAACGAGCAGATCAAAAAAGCGGAACAAACGGAAAAAATGACGATTCCTGGCTTGATCGACAGCATGTTCGAGAAAACGCCGAAGCATCTGGAAGAGCAAAAAGCCGATTTTCAATAAGGTTAGAGTCTAATCTAGTCAGATCGTTCTAAAGAGGAGGATATATAGAATGGCACAAATGAATATGAAAGAAGCAATTCGCGATGCGCTCCGCGTGGAACTGAAGCGTGATCCGAACGTCCTGATTTTCGGCGAAGACGTAGGTCATGTGGGCGGCGTGTTCCGCGTAACGGAAGGTCTGCAAAAAGAATTCGGGGAAGAGCGCGTGATGGATACGCCGCTGGCCGAGTCGGCGATCGGCGGCATGGCGGTTGGCCTCGGGATTCAAGGTTTCCGTCCGGTAGCGGAAATTCAGTTTGTCGGCTTTATTTTTGAAGCGCTCGACCAAATTTTGGTGCAGGCGGCCCGGATGCGTTACCGTTCCGGCGGACGTTACCATGCGCCGGTCGTATTCCGCACGCCGTTCGGCGGCGGGGTCAAAGCAGCGGAGCTGCACACTGACGCCCTGGAAGGATTGATCGCGCAAACTCCGGGTATCAAGCTGGTGATTCCGTCCAATCCTTATGATGCGAAAGGCCTGCTGATCTCGGCCATCCGCGATAACGATCCGGTATTTTTCATGGAGCATTTGAACTTGTACCATGCTTTCCGCGCCGAAGTGCCTGAAGAGGACTACACGGTTGAACTGGGCAAAGCGAACATTGTTCGCGAAGGCTCCGACGTCACGATCATCGCTTACGGGCTGATGGTTCACACGGCTGTCAAAGCGGCGGAAGAGCTGGAGAAAACCAAAGGCATCAAAGCCGAAGTTATCGACCTGCGCACGCTGGTGCCGCTCGACATCGACACGATCGTCGCATCGGTCAAGAAAACGAACCGCGCCATCGTCGTACAGGAAGCGCAAAAATCCGCGGGCATCGCCGCGGAAGTGATCGCGCAAATCAATGAAAAAGCGATTTTGCACCTGGAAGCTCCAGTGCTTCGCGTTGCGCCGCCGGATACCGTATATCCATTCGCGCAAATCGAGGATCAATGGCTTCCGTCTCCGGCTCGCGTCATCGACGGCGTCAACAAAGTTCTTGAATTTTAATTCGACGAAATAGGAGGTCATTTACGGTGGCTAAATTTGAATATCGTTTCCCTGAGCTTGGGGAAGGTTTGCATGAGGGCGAAATTATTAAAATGCACATCAAACCGGGCGACAAAGTAACCGACGAAGATATCATTATGGAAGTGCAAAACGACAAAGCGGTCGTGGAAGTGCCGTGTCCGGTTAACGGTACGGTTCAGGAAGTGTTCGGCACCGACGGCGCCGTGTTCCGCGTAGGCCAAGTCGTCGCCGTGATCGACGCCGAAGGCGACATTCCGGAGCAAGCGGACGCACCGGCGCATGACGAACCGGAAGCGGCGGCCCCGGCACCGGCTGAAGCCGCACCGGCTGCAAGTGCGGCGGCTCCGGCGGCAGCGGCAGCTCCTGCAGCGCCGAACCGCGAAGTATTGGCTACGCCAAGCGTACGCAAATACGCCCGCGAGCTGGGCATTGACATCACGCAAGTGCCAGGCACGGGCAAAGCCGGCAAAATCACGCGTGAAGACGTTGATGCGTTCAAGAACGGCGGTGCACCTGCGGCAGCTTCGGCAGCGCCTGCGGCAACCGGTGCAGCAGCGGCGGCTCCAGCGGCTCCGGCACCTACGCCGATCGCAGTGGCCGATGAAGAAGAACGCGTGCCGTTCAAAGGCATCCGCAAAGCCATTTCCAACGCGATGGTTAAATCGGCGTATACCGCGCCGCACGTTACGATCATGGACGAAGTGGACGTTACGGAACTGGTGGCCTTCCGCACCCGCATGAAACCTGTTGCCGAGAAGAAAGGCATCAAGGTGACTTACCTGCCGTTCATCGTTAAAGCGCTCGTGGCGGCGGTCCGCAAATATCCGGCGCTCAACGCGTCCATCGACGACGTAAACAATGAGATTGTTTACAAGAAACACTACGACATCGGTATCGCTACCGACACCGACAACGGCTTGATCGTGCCGGTGGTGAAAGCTGCCGACCGCAAGAGCATCTGGATGATCGCCGAAGCGATTTCCGATTTGGCGCTGCGCGGCCGCGAAGGCAAGCTGTCCGCAAACGAGATGAAAGGAAGCACGATTTCGATTTCGAACATCGGTTCCGCTGGCGGCATGTTCTTTACGCCGATTATCAACTATCCGGAAGTCGCCATTCTGGGTACAGGCCGGATCAGCCAAAAACCGGCCGTTAGAGACGGCGAGATCGTTGTCGCTCCGGTTATGGCCTTGTCGCTCAGCTTCGACCACCGTTTGATCGACGGCGCTACGGCTCAAAACGCGATGAACTATATTAAACAGCTGCTCGCCAACCCTGAGCTGCTTGTTATGGAGGTGTAATACCATCATGGTAGTAGGAGACGCATCTATTGATATCGATACACTGGTAGTCGGAGCAGGTCCCGGCGGTTACGTGGCAGCGATTCGCGCTGCTCAACTGGGGCAAAAAGTGCTGATCGTGGACAAATCCGAGCTTGGCGGTGTCTGCTTGAACCGCGGCTGTATTCCGTCCAAAGCGCTGATTTCGGCGGCGCATCAATACGAATCCGCACAGCATGCCGATGCTTTCGGGATTACGGCGGAAAACGTCAAAGTGGATTTTAAGAAAACGCAAGAATTCAAAAACGGCGTCGTCAAGAAAATGACCCAAGGCGTAACGGGGCTCTTGAAAGGCAACAAAGTGGAAGTGTTCAGCGGCGAGGTTATGTTCATCAATGACAGCGAAGCCCGCTGCTTCAACGAACACGAATCCCCGCGTTACCGTTTCAAAAACTGCATTCTGGCGACCGGCTCCCGTCCGATTGAACTGAAGCCGTTCCCGTTTGGCGGACGCATTTTGTCCTCCACGGAAGCTCTTGAGCTGCAAGAAATTCCGGGCAGCCTGATCGTCATCGGCGGCGGCTATATCGGTGCTGAGCTCGGTCAAATGTTCTCCAAATTCGGCACGAAAGTGACGATTATCGAAGGCATGGACAGCGTGCTGCCTGGCTTCGACAAGGACATGACCCGCCTCGTGGCCAAGAGCATGGCCAAAACCGGCATCGAAATCGTAACGAACGCGAAAGCCGAAAGCGCGGAGCAAACCGATAAGAACGTAACGGTGAAATACTCCGTAAACGGCGAAAGCAAAGAAATCACCGCCGATTACCTGCTGGTAACGGTGGGCCGCCGTCCTAACACGGACGGAGATCTCGGCCTGGATTTGGCCGGCGTGGAATTGACCGATCGCGGTCTGGTCAAAGTCGACCATCAAGGGCGCACCAGCAACCCGAAAATCTTCGCGATCGGCGATATCGTAGCGGGTCCTGCGCTTGCTCATAAGGCTTCCTACGAAGGCAAGGTAGCGGCCGAAGCGATTTCCGGACTGCCTTCCGTTGTCGAATACAAGGCGATTCCTGCGGTTGTTTTCACCGATCCGGAATGCTCGAGCGTTGGTTACACCGAAAAAGAAGCGAAGGAAAAAGGCATCAATGTGAAAGCCGGCAAATTCCCGTTTGCGGGCAACGGCCGCGCAACTTCGCTGAACCAGCCTGACGGCTTCATCAAAATCGTCGCAAATGCCGACAATAACGTCGTTCTCGGCGCGCAAATCGTCGGTATCGAAGCTTCCAACCTGATTGCCGAGCTGGGCCTCGCGATCGAAATGGGCGCAACGCTGGAAGACATCTCGCTGACGATTCACGCTCACCCGACGCTGGGTGAAATCGTGATGGAAACCGCGGAACTCGTGGAAGGCCATCCGATCCACGTCATCGCTCGCTAATCCAGCGGTGCACTGCAATTGATTTTCCACTCCTCCTAAGAGGAAGTGTTCTCCTAAGCATATTTGGGCAAGGCCGAAATTTTGGCCTTGCTTTTTTTTATGAAATTTGACAGCGTCTGCCGGAGCCGACCGATCGGGTAGGACAACCTGCCTACAAAATAGCCACATATATTGCTTCTATTTCTCTTAAATGAACCGATTTCGCTGGAATAAATGCATTTTTTGACCTTGTTTTTTGGGGCGGCTTCTCGTCGCTTTTTCCAAACCTAGTCCCTAAACAACACGAAAAAATCTCCGCTATTTTGCGCTATGCACCTCTATTACCCGAGGTTAGGCATAAAAAGGCCGCCGAAGCGAATTCCTCCGGCGGCCTTTTAGTCATTACTTAACGCCAAGCCGCATCCGGTAGTTAAACAGGATTTCCCGGGTTTCGCCGCCGAATGCTTGAATGGCCTGGTTGCGGAACCGCTCCGCGGCGGCTGCAACTTCGCCATCTCCTAATTTCAGCGCCGTCTGCAGACCGCCTTGGCTGAAGGCCAGATTCGCATACCGGCCGGCATCGCAGCTTTCCCAATGGTGGAACACGATCTCTCGGGAAAAATGAAACCATCCGCTCTCCCGGATTTCCTGTAAATGCTTGTCTTTGGGCCACTTGTACGCTTGTTTGCCGCTTTCGGCCAGTTCGCTGGCCCGCTGGTCGGCAAAATCGATGAGCCGCTCGTACGCCTGTTCAAGTTCGGGGGCGATGGCCGGCGGCCAATCGCAATCATAGGCGGCGAACACGCCGCCAGGGCGCAGCACGCGAGCGAATTCCCGCAGCGTTGGTTGAGGCTCCATCCAGTGAAATGATTGTGAACAGGTGACGATATCGACGGAAGCCGATGCGAGCGGGAGTTGGTCGGAGAGGCCCTGGACGAACGTCAGCTTTTCCTGAGCACCCGTCTCCCGCAGACGGCTTAAAGCGACCCCGCGCATGTCGTCGTTCGGCTCGATGCCGATGAGCCGCTCGGCATGCTTCAGCCAAATCATAGTGGAGAGGCCGGTTCCGCATCCGACATCCGCAACGTACTCAGGCGCTCGGCCCAGATACATCGTTAAAATTTTGGCTACTTCTTCCGGGGCTTGCGGGCGGCTCTGAACATAAAGCGTTCCGAAGCCGTTGAAACGGTCCACGTTATTTTGGCGAATCTGGCCGGTCAAGGAAATCACTCCTTCGGACAATGAAATTTTAGGACATCGATGATTCGATGATACCTGATTAAATAAACAAATTAATGCCCGATTGGTCCGCTTTGCCTAAATAATATCCGACTCCGCCGATTTTGACGCCGTCGATCAGCTCTTCCTTGGCGATGCCCATCAGGTCCATGGACATTTGGCAGGCGACGATTTCCACGCCTTGGCTGATCGCGGTGTCCATTAGCTCTTCAAGTGAGGATACGTTCCCTTTTTGCATCACACCGCGAATCATTTTGGCGCCCATGCCCATCATGTTCATGCGGGACAATGCCAATTTCCGGCTGCCCCGCGGCATCATCGCACCGAACATGCGGCCGATAAAGCTTTTGTTTACGGGTACTTTTTCCGGCTTGCGGAGTATGTTAAGACCCCAGAAAGTGAAGAACAAGGTGACCTTCTTTCCGCTGGCTGCAGCCCCATTGGCGATAATAAAGGAGGCGATCGCCTTGTCCAAATCGCCGCTGAATACGACCATTGTCGTGCCCTCCGGCGATGCCGCCGGCTGTTCTACATTTGCCGCCTCGGCGGCCATCGCGCCGCCCTTGCGCATATATGCTTCGATGATGCCGTTATCGTTTTTGCTGACCTGGAGCATCCGGTTTTTGGACATGTTGGCCCAGGCCTGCACATCCTCATAGAATCCAGGGTCCGAGGCGGTTACGCGCAAAACTTGGCCTTCTCGCAGCCGGTCCATCGTTTGTTTCACTTGAATGAGCGGACCTGGGCAGCAAAGCCCGCAGGCGTCCAACTCCGCGTCGGCGCGCAGCGGCTCGTTCGCCACAGCCGGTTCATTTGCGGTTTGAAGCGGATTGCTCTCTTTGGCCGCAGCCACAGCCGCGGCAACTTCCGCTTTCGCCTCCGCCGCGTCTAGACGACCCGAAAGCTGAGCTTTTTCAGGCTCATAGTTTGCCATCCGGTAAAGCTTATAACCGCCGGTCAGGTTGCGGACACGGTATCCTTTCTGCTGGAGGATGCGCGATGCGGTGTACCCGCGAAGACCGACCTGGCAGTACACCCAGATTTCCTTGGCCGGATCGAGTTCCCCGAGTCGGTCCCGCAGCTCATCGACAGGGATTAGCAGTGACCCGGGAATGTGGCCGCCCGCGTGCTCGATTTCGGAACGCACGTCCACAAGCAGCGTCGATTGCTCGTCCCGTGCGGCCAAGTCTTTCGGCACGAAAACGTTCGTGCGCCCGCTGAGCACGTTTTCCGCCGTATAGCCGGCCATGTTCACCGGGTCTTTGGCCGACGAGTAGGGCGGGGCATAAGCTAGCTCAAGTTCCGTTAGATCCGTTACGGTGCCGTGGAAGTGAATGACGGTGGCGATATCGTCGATACGCTTATCGACGCCGTCATACCCGATTGCTTGGGCCCCAAGCAGAGTCCCGTCCGCTTGAAACAGCAGCTTCATCGTGATCGGCGCGGCTCCGGGATAATACGAGGCATGGGAATTCGGATGGACGTAGATGACATGATAGGGAATTCCCAGGCGTTGCAGCGTTTTTTCGTTGTTGCCGGTGGACGCTCCCGTAAGGCCAAACACTTTGATAATCGATGTGCCTTGTGTTCCTTTATAGACCGTACCAAGACCGCATACGTTGTCGGCCGCGATCCGGCCTTGCTTGTTAGCCGGTCCGGCAAGCGGAATCGCGGTTTTGGAGCCGTTCACGAAATCACTAATTTCTACGGCGTCGCCCACCGCATAGACGCCTTCCAGGTTCGTTTCCAGCTTGTCATTTACGATAATATGGCCGCGCGGCCCCAATTCGATTCCGGACTCTTTCAGGAAGGCCGTATCCGGCGCAACCCCGATAGCTAAAATGACGATGTCGCCGGCGAGCGACAGACCGCTTGAGGTGCGGACCACGATTTGCTGTCCCATTTCCTCAAACGAAGTTACGCTTTGCGACATCAGCAGTGTAACGCCGCGATCTTCCAGTTCTTTGGCCAGCACACCCGCCATTTCCGGATCAAAAGGCGCGAGAATCTGCGGTCCGCCTTCGATCAAGGTAACGTCAAGCCCGATTTCCTTCAGGTTTTCGGCCATTTCCACGCCTATAAAACCACCGCCGATGACGATGGCCGAAGCAGCCTGTTCGTCGGCAACCCGCCGCTTGATGCGGTCGGTGTCGGGAATGTTGCGCAGCGTATGAATACGGCTGCTTTCGATGCCAGGCAAATTCGGACGAATCGGTTTGGCGCCAGGCGACAAAATCATCGCGTCATAACTTTCCTCGTATTCACCGCGATCCTTGCTGCGGACACGAACGGTTTTGCAGGACGGATCGATGCCGATTACTTCGCTTTCGGTCCGGACGTCGATATTAAACCGTCGGTGCATGGCCTCCGGAGTTTGTACCAGCAGCTTTGACCGGTCTTTGATTGAATCCCCGATATAATAGGGGAGTCCGCAGTTCGCAAATGAAATGTACGGATCTCGTTCGAACATGACGATATGCGCGTCTTCATCCAGCCGGCGGAGTCTTGCCGCTGCGGAAGCTCCGCCGGCGACGCCGCCGATGATAAGCACTTTTTTGCTCATTTATTGTTCCTCCTCAAATAAGGTGCGGATCAGTTTTTTTACATGATCGTTGGCGATCCGGTATTTTACTTCCAATCCGCTGCGCTCGGCTTCGACGATGCCCAGGCTGCGCAATTTCTGCAAATGCTGGGAAACGGTCGATTGGGGCAGTTTTAAACATTCCTGCATGTAGGTAACGTTGCAATCTTTTTTGTCCAGCAAGCCCTTAACGATGCATAGGCGAACAGGGTGGGCCAAAGCTTTGAGTATGTCGGCGGCCTCCTGGTAGGCCTTGAAGTTGTTGTCCATCAATGCGCACCACCTCGCGTTTTTATATGTATCATTATATCACAATATTACGATATAATAATATTAGATTTATTTGAAGGTGAATTCTGGAAAAGTGATGGATGGTTAAGTTGTTAGCGCGAAGTTTTATCTTACCTATGCTTCTTGTGGCTCATGGCGCTGAAGGGGAGCGATCTCGGGGGCAAAGTGATCTCTTGGGCTAGCCGTATCCCGAGCGATTATCGGCCCGGGAAGAAGACGACTTCTTTAAAGTGGAGGCTAGGGCCGTGTTAAAAGGAGAGGGTTCAAGCTTTCTTAAATCGGCTGCGTTTCCAAAGATAAAGTCCGCTTAAAAATTGGGGGAATCGTCAGATACGTATGGATAGAGGCAGACGGGGGAAGTGTAATTCCATCGCTGCCTCTTCTCCAGAATCAGCCTGTCATCCTACTTCGGCAGCTTGGCGGCCGCGGAGCTGATCGTTTGCGAGATTTTCTTCTCCCATTCGTATACTTTTTGTTGAGAGGCGTGAATTTTGTTCGTCTGATCATACGCCTCCTTCAGGCCGCTTACGGCCCCGATTGCGTCACCAAGCTTAACGCTTGCTCTATAACGCTTGTTTGCGGCCGTAACCGATTTTTTTGCCGCGGCCATCGTTTTATTTTCCGCGGTGATCTGTTTCTTAAATGTTTGCACCGGGGCCAGCGCCTCCTTCACGATTTTGGCTTTGGCGCTGGCCGCTTTTTTGGCGGCTGTCAGCGCGTCTTTTTTGGCTTTGATTTCCGCTTTGGCCGATGTGACCGAGGGCTTGAGTTTGTTGCGTTTTAATTTAAGCAAATCGGCGCTTTTCGTATTTTTGGCTTTGCCCGCAGCGGTAATCTGCTTGCCGAGATTGGAATACTGCTCGAGCAGCGAAGCGTGTTTGCGCTGGACCGTTTCGGCTTCGGCGGACAAGCGGCTGATCAGCGTCTTGTCGATCGCTTTCACTTTGGCGTTCACCGTCTTCAACTCTGTGTTATTTTTCTTGCGAAGCTCGGTGATCAATGCGCTTTCCTGCTTAACGAAGGCCTGCACCGCGGTGAGTCCGTCGTAAACGGCGTCGATGCCGGACCAGGCCGCTTCCCAGGAATCGGCCGCCCGAACTTGCACGCTCCCCAAAAACATAAATGGCAGGATCATGATCACAAGCAGCAGGCTACGCATTTGTTTCCGCATTTTCATACTTCGTCAGCTCCTTAACATTTTAATCATCCCCAGGCACGCAAAAAAGCACCTCCAAGAAAGGCCGAAAAAGCCTGTCTTGCGAGGTGCTTCACTCGCGAAACCTAATTCGATTTGGTGTATTTACTATAACCTTCCAGACGGAGATTGTCAACCTTTTCTTGCGAACGAATGTTCTTAAAACATGGCTGTTGGCCGAGACGGCGCTTATATCAGCCAGATTGAGGCCGATTTGGAATCGATTCGGATCGAGGTGACATACTAACCCTAAACAGGGAAGGCTGGTGTACATAACATGCTGCTGCACGCACACCTGAAGCGTTTGTTGATCGTCATTGGCGTTTGTTTGTTAACGATAAGCTGCCATAAGCTGGAGGCTCCGCAAGAGCAAGATTTGCTTCGCATCCAAACCGCCGGAGAGCGGCAAGCCGTTCCGAAAAAGATCATTTTTTTTATGGTCGATTCCCTGATGGCGCAGGCGATTGACCGCGGAATCCGGCAAAATGAGCTTCCGACCTTTCGCTATTTCATTGAACACGGGCAGTATTTCAGAGATATGGTCAGTTCTTTTCCAACGATGTCCGTAAGTATTGATAGCTCCTTGCTAACCGGAACCTACCCCGACGGGCATCACTTGCCCGGATTAACCTGGTATCCGCAAGGCGGCGATAAAGTGATCGGCTACGGCTCCGGGCCGTTTGAGGTGCTGCGGCGGGGGACGAGGCAGGTACTGACCGACGCGCTCATGAATATGAACGGGCGGGATTTAAATCCCGAATTGCCCACGATTTATGAAGACTTACAGCGTCGGGGCATGACCGCCGGATCGGTGAACGGCCTGATTTACCGGGGGCTGTCGGAGCACCGTCTGAAGCTGCCTGCTCCCGTATCGGAGCTAACCTCCTTCCCCGAGGAAATTACGGTTAATGGCCCGGATTTCATGACGTTTGGGGCATTGTCGAACCCGCTGGCGGGAAAGCTGTCTTTACCCGTAGGTCCGGCGGACCTAATGGGCTTTAACGATCGCTACGCCGTTGAAACCGTCAAATATTTGATCCGGACGAAGCAACTGCCTGATTTCTTGTACGTTTATTTACCGGAGCTCGATGGAAAGGTGCATAAACACGGCCCGGCGGACTTAAGCGGAATCAGGGACACGGACCGCGAGCTCCGATCAATGCTGGAGGCCTTCGGAAGCTTGGAGCAAGCGCTTCAGAAGTGTGTCATCATCATAGCCGGAGACAACGGGATGGATAAGGTACTGCCGAAAGATCAAGCTGCGGCGATAGATCTGCCCAAGCTGCTAAGCCGTTTTGAAGTGCTGTCCGCAGGCGAAACCGTATCGCCGGCAACGGAGATTGCTTTAGGCGTTAACGACATGATGGCTTATGTATACAGTTTAAGGCCGGAGGCGGATTTAAAGGAGATCGCCGATGTCCTAAGAGCGGATAAGCGGATCGATACGGTAGCTTGGGAGGAGAACGGCCGGACGGTCGTTTATCAGGGCGGTTCGGCAAAAACGCTGGAATTCCGGCAGGGCGGGGAGCTGATAGATCCTTACGGACAGACTTGGATAGTGGAGGGCGACGAGGATATCCTCGATCTGAAACGGAGGGACTTAGGCTCAGGGAAATCCCGGCTTAACTATGGAAAATATCCCGATGCGCTAAAGCGTCTGCAGGGCGCGCTAAACTCTCACGAAGGCCGTTTTCTGGTCGTCACCGCAAAACCGGGGTATGAGCTGACGGAAGCCGGCTCGCCGACGCATCCCGTCGGCGGAGCCCACGGCGGGCTGGATCAAGCGACCTCGCTGGTACCGCTGATCATTTGTGGAACGGATAAGCGGCCGGAGCATTTGCGGATCATTGATTTGAAGCCCTTTTTGCTGGAACTGTCGGATCAAGGAGAACGCGGCCGCCAGCGATAGGGGAAGCCATCCAGCTTTAACACCTACCGCACCCTTGTATACTGAATTTGCTTCCTTGAGCGGCGAAGTCTGCTATAATAGGGAAGATCAAATCAATGGTTACGGGGTGTGTTATAGATGAAAAAATATCTGGACTTGTTGGAGGATGTATTGAAGAACGGCACGCCAAAGGAGGATCGGACCGGGGTAGGGACTCTCTCCGTTTTCGGCAGACAGCTGCGCTTTGATTTAAGCGAAGGGTTTCCGCTGGTGACGACAAAACGCATCCATTTGAAATCGGTTGTCCATGAGCTGCTGTGGTTTTTGAAGGGCGACACGAATATCGCATATTTGAAAGAGAACGGCGTCAGCATTTGGGACGAGTGGGCCGACGAGAACGGCGATCTTGGCCCGGTGTACGGCTCGCAATGGCGTTCCTGGGAAGCGCCGGACGGGCGGAAGATCGACCAAATTGCCGCTGTGATCGAGGCGATCAAGAAAAACCCGGATTCGCGGCGCCATTTGGTGAGTGCCTGGAATGTGGCAGAGGTCGACCGGATGAAGCTTCCGCCGTGCCATTTTGTGTTCCAGTTTTACGTGGCGAACGGAAAGCTGTCCTGCATGCTGACGATGCGCTCCGTGGACACGTTCCTCGGACTGCCTTTCAACATTGCCAGCTATTCGCTGCTGACGCATATGATCGCCCAGCAATGCGGTTTGGAAGTAGGCGAGTTCATCTGGTCCGGCGGGGACGTGCACATTTACAGCAACCATCTGGAGCAGGTCAAAACTCAACTGGAGCGTGAGCCGTTCCCGCTGCCGAAGCTGGTGATCAAACGCAAGCCGGACTCGATTTTCGACTATGTTTACGATGATTTCGAATTTGTCGGCTACCAGCATCATCCGGCGATCAAAGCCCCGGTGGCCATATAGGCAGGGAGGCAGAATACGTATGAGTATAACACTGATCTGGGCGATGGCCCAAAATGGAGTGATCGGCCGCAACAATCAGCTGCCCTGGCGATTGCCGGCGGACCTGAAATTTTTCAAAGCGCAGACGATGGGCAAAACGATGATCATGGGCCGGAAAACTTGGGAATCGATGGGGAGCAAACCGCTGCCGGGCCGCCATAGCGTCGTGCTGACGCAGGATACGTCCTACCGCGCCGAGGGAGCCGATGTCGTGCATACCCTCGAAGAGGCGCTGCGTTACGAAAAGGGAGGCGAAGAGCTTATGGTGATCGGCGGCGCAGGCGTATTTCGCCTCTTTTTCCCCATCGCCGATAAGCTGCTTGTGACCCGTATCGACCAGGACATCGAAGGGGATGTGTTTTTTCCGGCCCTGAATTGGGAGGATTTTGATTTAGTGCATGAGCAGCAGGGGATTCGTGATGACAAGAATCCTTATGATTACCGTTTTTTGACTTACGAACGCCGCAAGTGATGTGAAGAATAATGCAAATTATCATATGATTAATCCATTAATATCGTTTCCCCCGGGTGCTAACATCAAGATACACTGACACGGAGAGTTAAAAAGTCCGCATTGATCAGTTTCAGGCTGTGAATAGCGGGCTTTTTTAAGTCATAGCATCATTAGACAAGAACACGGATGGGGGAACGTATAGATGTCTACACCAACAGGATTCATGGAGTTCAAACGCGAGCTTCCGGGGGATCGCAGCCCGTCCGAACGGGTTCGGGACTGGGAAGAATTCCATAAACATATGTCCGAGGAAGAGCTGCAGACGCAAGGCGCCCGCTGCATGGACTGCGGTACGCCATATTGCCATACGGGCATCGACATGGCCGGCGGCACTTCGGGCTGCCCGGTGCATAATTTGATCCCGGAATGGAATAACCTCGTTTATCGCGGTTTGTGGAAGGAAGCGCTGGAGCGTTTGCACAAAACGAACAATTTTCCGGAATTTACGGGCCGTATTTGCCCCGCGCCTTGTGAAGGCTCCTGCACCGTCGGCCTGATCGGACAGCCCGTCACGATCAAAACGATCGAGCAGGCGATTATCGACAAAGGTTTTGAGGAAGGCTGGGTCGTTCCCGAACCTCCGGAGAAGCGGACAGGCCGCAGAGTCGCCGTCGTCGGTTCCGGCCCGGCCGGACTGGCCTGCGCCGCTCAGCTCAACAAAGCGGGCCATGAAGTGACCGTATATGAACGCTCGGACCGCATCGGCGGTCTGCTGATGTACGGCATTCCGACGATGAAGCTCGACAAGGCGGTCGTGCAGCGCCGCGTTGATTTGCTGGCTGCGGAAGGCGTGAAATTCGTCACCAACACGGAGATCGGCAAAGACATCAAGGCGAAGCAGCTTGTCGACGAATACGACGCGGTCGTACTGTGCGGCGGCGCTACGAAACCGCGCGAATTCAACATCGAAGGCAGCGATTTGAACGGTGTGCATTACGCGATGCCGTTTCTGAACGGCACGATCAAGAGCTATCTGGATTCGGGCCTGCAGGACGGACAGTACTTGTCCGCCAAAGACAAGGACGTTATCGTGATCGGCGGCGGGGACACGGGTTCCGACTGCGTCGCCACGGCGCTGCGCCACGGCTGCCGCAGCATCACCCAGTTCGGCACGCACGCCAAAGCGCCGCTGGAACGCGATCCGATCAACAACCCTTGGCCGCAGTTTCCGAATGTATATACCCTTGATTATGCGCAGGAGGAAGCCAAGGCGATATTCGGCAGCGACCCGCGCGAGTTCTCGATCATGACGACGCGGTTTGTCGGCGATGAGAGCGGCAACTTGAAGGAACTGCACACGGTGCAAATCCGCCGTACCGTTGACGAAACCGGCCGCAAAATCTATGAGCCGATTCCGGGGACGGAACGGGTATTCCCGGCGCAATTGGCGCTGATCGCCATCGGCTTCGACGGTCCGGAATCGACGATTATAGATGAGCTGGGGCTGGAAAAAGACCGCCGCACAAACGTGAAGGCGAAATACGGCCAATTCAAGACGAGCGTGGATAAGGTGTTTGCCGCCGGAGACATGCGCCGCGGACAAAGCCTGGTCGTCTGGGCGATCAACGAAGGCCGGGCGGCCGCCCGCGAGGTCGATAAATATCTGATGGGCTCGACCGTATTGGTGTAGCATTCGTTTAAAACATCGTTCTATTAACCTCAAAAGTTGTGATATAATAGTAAAAGCTTACAAGAGCTGCGCGAAGCGCGGCTCTTTTTTAGGTGCTGCCCGTTTCTTGTGTGGTGCACGCTGAAATAACGGTAAAAAGTGTCGCTATCAGTGGAGAAATCGCCCTTTTAACGGCTTAAGGGAATTTTATGGCGTTATTTTTGAAGCTAATCGGAAATAAAGGCTTTTTAAAGATGCGGCCAAAGAAATAAGGACATTAAATTCCTCTATTTCCTGCGGACTTCCCAAAACAGTAAAATAACGTCATAAAATGCCGTTAACTCCCGATGCCGGAGGGAATCATCCCACCGCACGCTTCGCTTATGATTTATGGTTGAATGGGCAAAAGTCAAGGTAGGGACACCTGTAGAAAAAGAGACGGAAAGACAGAGAAAGAGGGACGTTCAAGCATGAAAACGCTCGTGATTGCCGAAAAACCGGATATGGGGCGGACGATCGCCGCCGTCATCGAACCGAAAGCGAAAAACAATCGATCCTATCTGGAAGGGGAACGGTACATCATCACGTGGGCGATCGGCCATCTGCTCGAACTTGCCGAACCAGACGCCTATGACGACAAGTATAAACGATGGAATTTCGGCGATTTGCCGATCATGCCGGAACGGTTTAAAATCGTGCCGAACCCGAGAACGAAAGATCAATTGAAGACGATCGGCGAGCTGGCCAAACGCTGCGGCCAAATCATCAACGCGTGCGACGCCGCGCGCGAGGGGCAGTATATTTTCGCTTTGATCCAGCAGCAGCTCCGTTTGTCCCAGCCGGTTAAACGGCTGTGGATCTCCGATTTGACCAGCGAGAGCATCGCCAAGGGCTTCGCGGAGCTGCATGAGGCCGCGGAGTTTGAAAATTTGACGCTCGCCGCCAGGGCGCGCAGTGAGGCCGATTGGCTGATCGGCATGAACGCTACGCGAGCGTTCACAACCAAGCATCGGGAGCTGCTGTCCGTCGGCCGGGTACAAACTCCGGTGCTGGCGCTCATCTATGACCGGCAGAAAGAGATCGAAAATTTCGATTCGCTGACGTATTACGAAATCAAAGCGGAATTTGAGCAGGAAGCCCGTAAATACACGGGAACATGGCAAGGAGACCGCCTCACCGACGCGGAGAAAGCGGCGAAGATCGCGGACAAGGTGCGGGGAAAAACGGGCCGCGTCGCCGAATACGAAGTCAAAGAAACGAAAGAATATCCGTATAAGCTGTACGATCTGACGCTGCTGCAGCGGGAAGCCAACGCCAAATACGGCTATTCCGCCAAAAAAACGCTCGATCTGGCGCAGGGGCTGTACGAGCGGCATAAAGTCATTTCTTATCCGCGGACAAGCTCCAACTATGTGACGGAACAAAATATCGACGGGATGCACAAAGTTTTTCATATGCTTAAATCGACGCCGTATCAAACGCTGGCCGAAGGCGGCAATCCGAAGCTGGTGCATGTGGGCAACAAATCCGTGTGCAATCCGGCGCGCGTGGAAGATCACCATGCGATATTGCCCACGCTAAAACGGCCGGGCAATTTAAGCAAAGAGGAGCAAAACGTATACGACCTCGTCGTCCGCCGGTTCCTTGCGCATTTTTATCCGCCGGCCGAGTACAAGCAGCATACCGTGTTGACCGAGGTGGAGGGAGAGACGTTCAAAACGAATGTAAAAGAGCTGCTTTCCCTGGGGTGGAAAGTGTGCCTCCCCGGCGATGAGGCCTCTAAACCGGGCGGACGCGGCAAGAAAAAAGACGAAGAGGAAGAAGCCGAGGAACTGGTCAGCGAGCCGTTTCAAATCGACCGGAATCAGCCGGTCCAATGTACGGAGGCCCAGGCCAAAGAGAAAGCGACCCAGCCGCCGAAGCATTATACCGAGGGGACGCTGCTAAAAGCGATGGAAAGTGCGGGCAAGCAGCTTGAGAACGAGGAGCTGCGCGAAGCGATGAAGGATGCCGGGCTCGGCACACCGGCCACGCGGGCGGCGACGATTGAGCGGCTCAAAAAAGTCGGCTACATCACGATGCAAGGCAAAAAGATCACCGTCACGCAAAAAGGACGGACGGCCGTGGAGCTGATCCGCCGCGCCGGTGTTGAACTGCTGACTTCTCCGGAAATGACCGGCCAATGGGAGAGACGGCTGTACCAAATTTCCCGCGGGGAAGCGACTCCGGACAAGTTCATGGACAATGTGCGGCGGTTTACGGTGTCGATCATCGAAAAGGTGCGGACGCAGCAAAAAGCGGACGCCGCCTTGTTCGGCACGGAGGACGAGGGCAAAACCGCAGGGCGCGGGCGCGGAAAAACCGCGAAAGCCGGCCCGACGGGCCGTTCCGCCAAAGGAGCGGCCGGCTCGGCCAGCGCGGCGGCTTCGCCAGGCTCCGCAGCCAAGCCAGCGGCTGGCCCGGGGCTGCAGCCGCTCGCCCCTTGCCCGCGCGAAGGCTGCGGCGGCCAGATCATCGAAGGCCGCAAAGGCTACGGCTGCACGCATTACAAGCAAGGTTGCGGCTTCGTCATTTGGAAAGAGTTTACCGGAAAGAAAATTTCCGCTTCCATGCTAAACGCGCTCCTGACCAAAGGCCAGACCCAGCTGTTAACGTTCAAACAAGCGGGCGGAGAGGTAAAGGCGAGGATCGCTCTCGCCGACCGCAATACCGGAAAGCTCGCGCTGGAGCAGGCCGATAGTACGGCGGCCTCATCCGGTACATGAAGAGAAAAAACGCGACGAATAATGCCCTTCAGTTTAAAAGAACTGAGGGGCTTATTTTTTAACTTAATCTGCATTTCTCTATCATCATGACTACAATTGCTCAACATAAACATTTCCGAGATGAAGTAAAAATTTGCGGGGGTTGCCCCTCTTTTAAGCATTAAAAGCGGAGAAAGGGCTGCTGTGTTTTGTTAATATTGATGTGAAAGTTGAAAGCGCTCCCGATGAGCTATCATGACGGAAAAACACACGATTTGTGAATCCAAATCTTATGGGTGAGGTAGAGGAACCATGAATGTGGAATTGAAATTTTCGCTGATTCCGCAAGCGGAGCAGGAAGGGTTTATCGGAATCGATGCGAACACGGCTTATGATCCGGCGGCCGGGCGTTCGGACCGTTGAACTGAAGCGCGTCCCCTTGATGCCGACTTTGTTATTGGCGGGAGATTCGACGGTCACCGACCATTAGCAAAGAATAGTGATGCCTGGCAATAATTAGGGATACAGCGGTTATGGGGTATTTTGGGAAAAATGACCTATTCAAGGATTTTGAAATAACAACGATAAAATAAAATGGAACTTCGGGGTTCAGTTTCAAAGGAAAGGGGGAATGTACTGAATAATTTATTCAATCAAAAAATCCATTGATTTGAGGAGGAATATTTTGTGAAAAAAGTAGTTAGTTTGCTTATGACCGGCTGTATGCTTACAGCGCTGTTTATGACATTTTCTGCTTATGCAGCTGCTAGCACAACAAGTTATTACGTTTCTACAACTGGCAGTGATAGCAATCCAGGAACTAAAAGTAAGCCGTTTAAAAGCTTGATGAAAGCACAATCAGCTGCTTCCTCCGGGGATACCGTCTATATTCGCGGGGGAGTTTATGATGATTTTAAAATTGCGGAAACTGATAGTACTTATAATTATGTACATGCTTTTACGAAGAGCGGGGTTGCCTATGAGGCTTATCTTGGAGAAAGGCCTGTTTTTGATTTCAAAAATGTGCCGACCAATTTGCGCGTAGCTGCTTTTTTTGTTGATGATGATGCAACAGGGATCACATTCAAAGGATTTGAAGTGATTGGAGTTAAAGTAGGCGATCAAGAGCAATCCGAAGCATTTAGAATCAAGGGGCAAGCCGACATCGTGAATGTGGCCGCTCATGATAATGAAGCGATTGGTTTTTACTTTACTGGACGCGGGTCCGGAACCGTTCTTAATTCCGATGCTTATAACAACATTGGACCCACCGATGTATCCGCGAAAAATACCGATGGTTTTGGTGCTCATGCAGAGGCAGTTTCCTTTATTAACTCCCGTGCATGGAATAACAGCGACGATGGTTTTGACAGTATCAGTTCACAGGGGCCAGTGGTTTATGATCATTGCTGGTCGTTTAATAATAGGGGGAATCAGGATGGTGTAGGCGACCAAAACGGGTTTAAAGTCGGCGGATATGCTTATAGAACCACCGATATTCCGGATCCATTGCCGGTTCATACCGTTAAATATTCTCTAGCTGTTAACAACGGAGCTAATGGCTTCTATGCGAATCATATGCCAGGGAAATCAGCTGACTGGATTAATAATACGGCCTATAATAATGGTGAAGCTAATTTCAATATGCTGGAGCGTGTTAGTCCAACCGATATCAACAACATTCCTGGTTACAGAGAAGTTTTACACAATAACATTGCTTACATGGGTACCATCATAAAAAATGATAATAATCCGCCGAAAAATGTAACCAATAATTCTTGGACTATAGATGGCGGTCTTGAAATCGCTGAGGAAGATTTTGTAAGTCTGGATACGACCCAATTATCCGCACCTAGAAAATCGGACGGCAGTTTGCCTGATGTTACATTTATGCTTCCCGTAACCAGCAGCCCTCTTTATAAATACGGTTTAGGCTACCTTGCGGACAAATAAATTAAAAAGACGCCAACAAGAAGAAATCCGAAACGCCTCCTTAGCGAGGTGTTTTGGATTTTGGTTTTCGTCCGTATGATCTGGATTTTACCCAGAAATACATGCCCATTCCCACCATGGTGAACAGTCCTCCAATGAATTGCGAAAAAGAGATGATTTCTCCCAAAAATACATATGCCAGGATGATCGCGAGGACAGGTTCTCCGATAATCCCGACGGAAACGGTGGTCGCTCCAATATATTTTAACAATAGATTAAAAACAAAATGTCCAAAAATGGTTGGGATCAAAGCAAGCAATAAGAAATAGATCCAATCCAACGAGCGGTAATTTGTCAGGGAGAAATGATGGACTAAATTGTATACAAGCATAACGCTCCCGCCCAGAAAAAATACGATAACACTATATAAATTGGCCGATATTTTATGGCTCACTTTTTGTCCTGCAAGCATATAAGCAGAAATTGCAATCGTTCCCAAAAAAGACAAGCCATCTCCGATTAACGCCTCCTTTGAAACCCCTATATCTCCCCAAGCAATAAGAATTGAACCGAAAACCGCCGCGATCATGCAAAGTATCATCAGCAGATTAACCCGTTCTTTAAAAAGAAAGAAAGATCCAACCATGACAAACAAAGGCTGCAGCGTTAGGATGACCATAGAACTGGCGACTGAGGTATACGACAATGATTCCATCCAAAATAAAAAATGCAATCCAAGAAAAATGCCGGATAAAAACATGGTGCTCCAATCTTTTTTATTTAACGGCAAGGACCCTATAGTCTGCCACGGCACAAAAGGGATCAACATCAAAACCGTTATATATAACCTGTACATCCCCGCAACAGAGGATGGCGTATTTGAGGACTTGATCATGATGGAAGAGATGGCCACGGCTAAAATGCTGATGAATAGCAGGATATAAGGATGAGCCGGTAAACGCGGTGTATTTAATTTCATAGGGATCTAGTACCTCCAGAATTAAATATTTGATCTGATGGGATATAATAATATCATCAAGATCAAACATTTTGTGCAATTATATCGTTGATTTTTATCGATATATCTTCATCCGAAAGGATTGAACCGAATAATGAATAATGCTTTGCATGAAACCAATTATTATCCTGATGCGTCATTTCCGTACGAGATGTACACCGTTAATCCGCAAAATTGCTATCCAAAAGGCAGGGGATTTAACGAACTGCATTGGCATGAAGAACTTCAATTCACTTTGGTTACTGAAGGAAAAATCGTCATGCAAGTCAATGGTATAGATTATGAACTGGACGCGGGACAGGCTATTTTTATTAACAAGGGAGTTTTGCATATCACCACAAACATCACGCCTTATAGTCAATACGTCAGTTTCAATTTTCCCGAAAAACTGTTAGGATTTTTTGCGAACAGTACTATGGAAAACAATTATGTTCTGTCTTTTACCAATTCTTTATTTTTGTCTCTAGTAATCAAGCCAGATGTGAAATGGCAACTTGAAATGATAGGGATGCTCTGGGATATAAAGAAAATGTTTGAACAAAAAAAATCCTGGGGGTGGGAATATAAGGTTTCCATGAAAACCGTGCAGTTATGGTTCACGATGATATCCAATATTACGCTTTCTTCCGAGGAATCGCCTAAATATTTCAAACAACAGCAAGAAAGAATTCAATTAATGATCAGTTATATCCATCAGAACTACGCCGACAGCATCACTTTACCGGAAATTGCCGAAGCCGCGCATCTGAGTGTCTCTGAGTGCAACCGAAGTTTCAAGAAAACACTGCATACGACTCCTTATGACTATTTAATTAAATATCGCATCAAAAAAAGCACCGAATTATTGGTTGATACGGACTGTACGATTTCAGAGATAGCCCGTAGAGTGGGTTTCAACCATGTCAATCATTTCATTCAGTCCTTTAAAAAACATTATAGAAAAACACCCAAGGAATACCGCAAATCCAAAAGCACAATACATAACGAGAGGTAGAACCATGTCAAAAACAATTCTGATTGTCGAAGATAAGCTTCTTTTACGGGAAATTATCAAAGATTACTTCCTTAATGAAGGATACAAAGTGTTGGAGGCGGGTGACGGGAAAGAGGCGCTGGCATTGTTCGGACAGCATGAAGTCCAATTGATCATTCTCGACATCATGCTGCCTGAATTGGACGGCTGGGCGGTATGCCGGCGGGTCCGCAAGGTGTCGGATGTTCCGGTCATCATGCTGACGGCCCGTTCGGACGAGGACGATACCTTGCTCGGCTTCGAGCTGGGCGCGGACGATTACGTCGTCAAGCCGTGCAGCCCGCCTGTTTTACTGGCCCGGGCCAAACGTTTTCTGGAACCTCGCCATATCCCCGGGCAAGAAAAGGACACTTTGGGTGGGGCCGGGATCGCGCTGCACCTGCCTTCCCGCTCAGTAACGATTGACGGGGCAGACTGCAGTCTAACGTACACGGAATTCGAAATTTTAGCGTACCTCATGAAAAACAAAGGGACGATCGTGACCCGGGAGCAATTGATGGCGAAAATATGGGGATACGATTTTCCCGGCGATGAACGAACGATCAACAGCCATATGCGCAATTTGCGGGCGAAATTGGGCGACAAGGCCCAATGCATCGTGACCGTGGTACGCGCCGGGTACAAATTTGAGGATCGGCCATGTTAAAAGGGATCGTCCTCAAGCTGTTTTTGCTGACGACGGCGCTTTGCCTATTTCTCGTTGCAATGATTTTCGCCGCGCAAACCGTGTTTTTCAAACAATTTTATATGCATCAAAAAGTGTCGGACGTCAAGGCCGCCGTTCAAACGTTCAAGCAGGACTACATGAAAACGGGCGGGAAACCAAACGCCGCGGCCAAACTGGAGCAGAAATTTTACCGGGAGAATAACATCTGGATCGCGGCGTTGGACGAAATGGGGCATCTGCAGTACTCCGCCGATTTTGAGATAGAGGTCCGGCTGGAACAGGCTGAAGGTTTCCCTGACCTTGACGGCCAAACGCTGACGATTCCGCTTTACACCGTGGCGAATGTGGACGATTTTAGCCCCGACAATCCGCTGTACGCTTTCGGCGGTACCTGGGTCCAGGAAGGCCAGCCGATCGCGATCGAGGGTCTTATGATGAAGGGGCGCCTGATTCCGCAGCGGATGGCCAGGGGCGTTTCCGGCTTAAGAGAGGAAAACCGTCTGGAAAATACGCTGCTGGCCAATAAGGAATACGAGGTTGTCCCGCGCTTTGAGAGCCCGGTGCAATATCATGAAAAATATCCTTCGGCGCTGGTCCAGGGGACGATCACGAAACTTGCGCTGCCGGAAGGAGCCGGCGTCTCCCGTTATACGAACCGTTTGTTTCTGGAGCGGGTCAAAGCTTTTCAGGCGGACCTGCTGTACGGTGATTTCGCCGTTGACGGAAACGGGGAGGTGATGGATTTTGCGGAAAACGATGTGAACTATAAGTTGTTCGTGGAGCGTATCCGGGATCGGGAAGGCAAGTCCTCTTACATCTTCGCGATGACGTCGCTTCAACCCGTCAGCGAAGCCGCAGCGGTGATGCAAAATTATTACGTTTATATTGTAATCGCCGCATTGCTGCTCGCGGTGCTGGCCTCGCTGTACTTTTCCACCCGGATTGCCCGGCCTTTGCTGCGCATCAACCGGACCACGCAAAAAATCGCCCGCCTCGATTTCTCCGAGAAGCTGCCGGTGAGCGGCGAGGATGAAGTGGGACAACTGTCCGCCAGCATCAACGAGCTGTCCGAGCGGTTAAATTCCCATATTCTGCAGCTGGAGCGGGACATTGAGAAGGAAAAGCAATTGGAGCACACGCGGAAGGAGTTTATCGCCGGAGTGTCGCATGAGCTGAAAACTCCGCTGAGCGTCATCCAAAGCTGTCTGGCCGTACTCAAGGATGGGGTGGCCGGCCATAAGCGGGACTATTATTTTGCGGCGATGGAAGAAGAAGTAAACGGCATGATCTTATTAATCGCGGATATGCTGGAGCTGGCGAAATACGAGTCGGGCACGTACAAAATGCAGCAGGAACCGTTTGAAATCGGCCATGCGATCGAGCGGGTTTGCGGTAAACTGGCCACGGAGCTCGCGGACAAGCGGCTACGGCTGTCGACTCGATTGGCGCAGGCCGAAGTCGTGGCCAACCGGCACCGCATCGAGCAGGTTTTGGTCAATTTCCTGACCAACGCGATTCGTTATACGCCGGAAGGGGAATCCATCCTCGTCACGGCTGCCGAAGAGGCGAATTCCGTAAAGGTGAGCGTGGAAAACCGCGGTGTTCATATCCCGGAGGAGCAGTTGGAAAAGGTGTGGGATCGCTTTTACCGCGGGGAGCCTTCCCGAAATCCTTCGACCGGCGGAACTGGGCTGGGCCTGGCGATCGCCAAAAAAATATTGGAGCTGCACGGTCTGCCCTTTGGCGTGGTGAATACGGCGGATGGGGTTTTGTTTTACTTTTATTTGCGCAAACAAGCGTAGAGCTTCGGTTCTGCGCTTTTTTAACTTATATTGATTTAATCTGCACCTGGTCTGCATTTCTCTCAACTATCCTATCAAGGTGCGAAAGAAAAACAACCTGAGAGGAATGTGAACGAAAATGAGAAAGATGCTCTGTATTTTGTTGGCCTGGATTGCTTTAATATCGCTTGCGGCGTGCGGACAACAAGAAGGAGAGCCAAACCCGGCTTCCGGCAATCCGGCTTCAGCCGGACAGGCGCAAGGGGAGATTTCCGCGGATGCAGCGCCAGCCACGCTCGCTTCGCGGTTTCAAAGCAGCGTATTTCTGGGGGATTCCATCACGGAAGGCTTGTCGTATCATGATGTGCTGGATGAAGAGAACGTACTGGCCGGTGCGGGAAAAACAGCGGAATTCGCGATGGAGGATCTCGACGAACTGATGCGGAGAAATCCCGAGCATATTTTTATCCAACTGGGTTCGGATGACATCCTCTGGCCGACGGATAACCCGCAGGAATACGCGGTCAAGCATTACACCGTCTTGATCGAAGCGATCAAAAATAAGCTTCCGCAGGCCGACATTACGGTGTTGTCGGTAACTCCCGTTACGGATGAGGCGCGGGAGAAAGAGCCCCGCTACAAAAACATCTCCGATTTTAATGAGAAACTGAAAGAGATGGCCGCCAAGGAGCAAGCCGCGTTTGTCGATTTGACCCCGATCCTCGCGGATCATCCGGAACTGTACGATACGGACGGCATTCACTTTAGGCAGGGGTTCTATACGCTGATGCTCGACGCTTTGAAGGGTCGAGTGGAGTGACGGCGGCCATGTACTTCCGTCTCCGCCGATCCAGCGAGGCAGGGGGGATAAGTGTTGGTATTTAGCAGTCTGATCTTCCTGTTTTATTTTTTGCCGGCTACGATACTTATCTACTATTTGTCGCCCCAACGGTTTCGAAACGGTGTCCTGCTCGCGGCAAGCCTGGTGTTTTACGCTTGGGGGGAGCCGTTATATATTTTCATCATGATCTTTTCGACCGTGTTCGACTATGCCAATGGCTTGCTGATCGAGAAATACCGGGAGCGCAAAGCGCTCGCTCGGACGATCTTTATCGGCTCCATTGCAGGCAATTTAGGGCTGTTGTGCTTTTTCAAATACGCCGGATTTGCCATCGACAACTTGAACCGGTTGTTGCATTTAGGCTTGCCTGCGGCCGATCTTCCGCTGCCGGTGGGCATCTCCTTCTATACGTTCCAAACGATGTCTTATGTCATCGACGTCTATCGCGGCAAAGTGCCTGCGCAGCGCAGTCCGATCGCTTTTGGCGCTTACGTGGCGATGTTCCCGCAGCTTGTGGCCGGTCCGATCGTCAAATACGGCGACATCGCCCGGCAGCTCGTTTCTCGCCGCATGACGCTTGGCCGGTTTGGCGCGGGAGCGGAGTTGTTTATCCGCGGTCTCGCCAAAAAAGTGCTGCTGGCCAACAATATCGGCCTGCTGTGGACGAATGTCAAAGCGGCTCCGCTGGGGGAGCTGAGTGTGCTTTCCGCCTGGCTCGGGATTGCGGCGTTTGCCCTGCAAATTTACTTCGATTTCAGCGGATATTCCGATATGGCCCGCGGTCTCGGCAAAATGTTCGGGTTTGAATTTATGAAAAACTTCAATTATCCGTATATATCCCGGAGCATCACGGAATTTTGGCGCAGATGGCATATTTCCCTGGGCTCCTGGTTTCGGGAGTATGTCTACATTCCGCTCGGCGGCAACCGGCAAGGCCTGCCCAAACAGCTGCGCAACCTGCTTGCGGTGTGGTTTTTAACCGGATTGTGGCATGGAGCGAGCTGGAATTTTATCGTCTGGGGTCTTTATTTCGGCTGCCTGGTTACGTTCGAAAAGCTGTTTTTGCTAAAAGGGCTGTACCGGCTCCCGCGTTTTGCCGGGCATGCCTATACGCTGGCGGCCGTTATCATCGGCTGGGCGTTTTTCGAATACGAGAACCTGGGGGCCGCTGCCCATTTCCTCGGAACGATGTTTGGGTTCGGCGCGCATGGCCTTGCCGATCGGCAGGCGCTTTACGATCTGTCCGCCTATTCCGGCTGGCTGATCCTGCTCATGTTATGCGCGACGCCGTTTCCCCGCCGGCTGCTGCTGCGTTTCCGGAGAAGATGGGGCCATTGGGGCAGCGCCGCGGCTTTGGGTACGCACCTGCTGCTGTTGTTTTTATCCACGGCGTATTTGGTCAGTGAAACCTATAATCCGTTTTTATATTTTCGTTTTTAGTGTCAGGAAGGGAGGCGGCGAAACCTGAAATGGTATAAACAAGCCATGGCTGTTCTGCTGCTGGCATTTATATGCGCCTTGCCGGCCTTGGAGATTCTAACGCCGGACCGCGAATTCTCCGCAGCGGAAAACCGGATGCTCGAGCCAAGGCCCAATCTCTCGCTTCAGCATTTGGCCTCAGGGAAGTTTATGGCCAATTACGAGAAATACGTGTCCGACCAGTTTCCTTTCCGGGATTTCTGGGTTGGCGCGAAATCCGATACGGCCCGGGCGATGGGGCAAAAGGAAAATGGCGGGGTTTACCTGGGCAAAGACGGTTACCTGATTCAGCGGTTCTCTCCGCCGGCGGAAGGGGAGGTGAAGGCGAACGCGGAGGCGATCCGTACGTTTATTTCCGCGGCGCCGGGCCTGCAAACCTACGTAATGCTGGCACCTACCTCCGTAACACTGAACGAGGACAAGCTTCCGGCATTCGCTCCGGCCGGCAGCGAGCTTGCCTTTTTGGACAAAATGCGGAATGCGCTCGGCCGCTTCGCGCGCTTTGTCGACGTCTATTCGGCGCTGTACGCCAAACGCCATGAGTATCTTTACTACAAGACGGACCACCACTGGACGACCTTGGGCGCTTATTACGCATACCGGGAGTTATGCAGGCAAATGGGGATGCCCCCCCAAGAAGCGGAAGATTTCGAGATCTGGCAGGCCGCGGATGATTTCTACGGATCGCTGTATTCGCAGAGCGGCTTCAGGCATTTACGGCCGGATCAAATCGCTCTTTGGCTGCCAAAGGAGAAAGAGAACGAAACAGTTGAATATGTCGACGAAGAGCAGACTACGAATTCTCTGTATGCGTTGGAGAACTTAAGCAAGAAGGACAAATATGCAGTCTTTTTGAACGGCAACCATGCGCTGGTAAAAATCACGTCGCCGGCTCATCCGGCGGGAAAAAAGCTGCTGGTCGTGAAGGACTCGTATGCCAACAGTCTGATTCCTTTTTTGACGGGGCATTTCAGCGAGATTTATGTTGTGGACCTGCGGTATTATGACGGCGATTTGCTTGCGCTAATACGGAAGCGGGAAATTCATGACATGCTGGTGCTTTATAATATCAATACGTTTTTTGCGGATCCGTCCATCAAGAACTTATCGGAGATGATAAAATGAATAGATATATGCAGAGAACAAAAACGTTCGTGTTCGGTTCCGCTCTGCTGGCGCTTATCGTCATGACCGGCATTTTGGCGGGGTGCGCCGAAAGGGAAAAGGGAACCGGGAACCTGACAGCGGCCGATGTGGGCGAGCGAATCGAACAATCGGTTAACTTGGAGAGTATGGAGCAAAGGGATATGAAAAAGCTGCAAAAGCTGTATCATATCTCCGGCGAAGAGGTCGCGGATTTTGTGCTCTACACGGCGTCATCGAACGTGGAAGCGGACGAATTGCTGATCGTCCGGCTTAAGGACGAAAGCGAAGCAGAACGCGTCATGGCGAAAATCGAGGAAAGAATTGCTGCGCAAACCGCCAAATTTAAGAACTATCGTCCGGAACAATATTTTCTGCTCGAAAAGCATGTGCTAAAGACGAAAGGGCCGTTTATCCTGTTTGCGGTCTCGGCAGGGGTTGAGCAAATGGAGCAGGCTTTCGACGCGGTGACGGACACCTGAGGGGACAACAAGGCACAGGAGAGTGATATTCCTTGCTCTGCCAGAAATAACGGTAAAAAAGGGGATTATTTAGGAAAATTCGCGACTATAGGAAAAATAAGGGGCTTTTTTGGTTTTACTTTGGGGTGGAGGCGGAAAAAGCATGGGATTATAAGGTTCCCAAGGGGAATAAGGACATTTTGTTCCTCTATTTTATCGAAAAAACACAATTCGCCCAAATAAGGCCCAAAATTACCTTTATTTTGGTGGGTGATCGGGGACCCGGCGGGTGAGACTCGTTTCCGAACAACAAAACGGACCTTGTTATAGGGTCCGTTTTTGCCGTTTCATCTGATGGATGTGATCAAAAATAATCCGTGGCACTTCCCCGAGCGAGGACACCGTATGCATGTCCGAATTGCTCTCATGCTGCAGCTCAACGATGTTATACAGCCATTCATTTGGGATTTTGATGTAAACGGCGTTGATTCCGGCGGATAAGGCCGGCATTACATCGGTGCGCAGACTGTTCCCGATCATCCAGGTGTTGTTCCGGTCGAAGAAACGGGAACGTAAAATTTCCTCGAGCGCTTCCGCGTTTTTGTGCTGGCGGATGTATATGCGGTCCTCGAAGAACTCGGCCAGCTTCATTTGTTCGATTTTCCGCTGCTGGATGGCGGTCTCGCCCCCGGTGTACAACAAAAGCTCATGCCCCTGGCTGCGCAGCAGATTCAGCGTTTCGACCATGCCGGGGTAAGGCTCGACCGGATGCTCGTAGACGCTGAGCCCCAGCTTCATCAGCCGCTGTTCTTCTTCCGGCAGCGCCTTGCGGCCGTAGATACGGCAAAAATAGCGGTACGTTTCGACGAGCGACTCCGGAAAATGGGAGCTGGAAAATCCGATTTGGTGCACGCCGGCCACATCGATTTCGATCTGTTTGTCGCGGATTTCCGCGGCGGTGACCGGATTCCCTTTAAACCAATCGACGAGTAGCTCGGCGAATTGCTCCAGGATCAGCTCGAAATATTTATTGCAATGAATCAAAGTATCGTCGAGATCAAAAATAAGGTGTTGCCGCTTGGTCCGCGTGTTCACAGCAGGTCACTCCTTTATCCAAGTAAAACTTTCTCTGTTGGCGCCTGCATTACAAACGGATATAAGACTCCAGGAAAATTTGCAACTCGGCGGCGCCGTCCGGGCGGATGCTGAATTTTTCGATATCCTGGTCGACCAAGTGGATGCGCAGCAGCCCAGCCACCCGAAGCCGCATGAGGTCATGCATCAAATCCTCTTTGCTTTCGTTTAAGTCATGCAGCATTTCGTAGATCGATTTCGGTTCGTCCGCCACATAGCGGAGAAGCCGCAGCCGCTCCGGCTTGGCGAGCGCCCGGGTCAACCGCTTCAGCACGACCGGCGGCTCGTCCTCGTCGACTTCCGGGATGTCCAGCGGATATTGAATGAACAGGACATCGCGGTAGAAGACGTATGTATTGATCGGCCGGAAATGGGTGGACGGCGTTAGAACCACTTGGGAGACCGGTCTTTGCGGTTCCAGCACGAGACCACCGGAAGCGTATTCGATCAGCGCGTCGGTGTCCATTTTTTTCAGGAGCGCGTTTTTCTCCGCCGCGTCTTCTTCCAGAAGAGGGAGCAGCTGCGGCTCTACGTCGCGGAAATAAACCTGGTGCCACGTTTTTAACAAAGGGATGTAATTGTCGCGAATTCTAACGATTTCCTCACAAGTCACATCGGGAATATAGGATTTTGTTTTCTGCCATAGCGCGTTTGCTTCGGCTTCGGCCGTTTCGTTCAAAAAGGAAAGAACGTCATCCGCCTTTCCGCGTTCCAGAACCCAAACGTACAACACGTCGTAATCGGAAAAGGGGTAGCCGGCGGCTTCCGCGAACCGTTGCCGGACCTCCGGATTGAAGCGGTTCTGAATCTCCTCGATCCATTCCGCTCCGACATCGAGATTGTTCACCCATTTCCGCGTCGTATATATCATAAAGCTGCTGAGCAGTTCGTAGACCAGAGAGTAATCTACCTTCACATCATAAGCCATGACAAGATACCTCCCAGAAATCTTTGCATACAAATTCATTATGGCTTGTTTGACGGGGGATTGTCTACTATAATGTTTAAGGATTCATGAACAAATCAGCAAAACGGCAGGACATCGTCAATGATTATTGGCGATTTTTTCTTTTTCCCTGCCTTCCATTTTAATCCGGAAAGCAGCGCCGGTCAAAAAATCGGCAAATATGAACATGCTGTAATGGATTTTCGCCGGCTTTTCCAATACACTTAAAGGTAGAGAAAAAAAGCGGTTGGCATCGTAAAAAAGGAGAATCGGACCCATGATCAGAGTGAACCACTTGCACAAATCGGTGGATGGAAATAAGAAAAAAGTGCTCCGCGACATTACCGTTCAGTTTGAAGGCGGGGAAATGATCGGCGTGGTCGGGCCCAGCGGCAGCGGCAAAAGCATTTTGCTGCGCTGCTTGGCGCTGCGGGAGCGTTGGAACCGCGGGGATTATACGTGGGACGGCGACCAGGTGATCAGCGGCGGTGGCGGCGGCTCGCAAAAGTACCGCTCCAAATGCGCTTATCTGGAGCAAAACCCTTCGCTGTTTCCCGAAAAAACGGCGCTTAAAAACGTCCTGATCGGACAGGCCGGGCAAACGCCGCTGCTTCGCCGCCTGACCGGTATGGTGCGTTCGGACGATTATATGGGCGCGATGGACGAGCTGGAGAAGTTCGGCCTGCTGGACAAAGCCCACGTGAAAGCCGGCAAGCTGAGCGGCGGCGAACGCCAGCGTGTGGCCATATGCCGGGCGCTCGTGCACGGCGCCGGGTTTATCGCGGCGGACGAACCGGCCGTCGGGCTGGATCCGAAGTCGGCCGAGCGCGTATTGAACACGCTGAAGGCCCTTTGCAAGGAGCAGGGCAAAATCGTCGTGGCGGCGCTGCCGCTGGACTTGGCGGAACGCTTCTGCACCCGTATCTGGGGCATATGCGATGGAGAGCTTAAAATCGACGTTTCCGGAAGAAGGCTGCTGCCGGAAGAGAAAAGGCTGATCGATTTGGCATGAAAAGAGTGATATGATGTTGGCAAAACGATGGTGCACCGCTATTGCTGGATTTTTTTTACTAATGGTGTTAAGCGGCTGCAGTTTTATCAGCGACCCGAAATCGCTGATGCAAACGCCGCAGCTGTCCTCGGATAAGGCGTCCCTGATCAGCGTCATCAAATCGGAGCTGAAAGGGGGAGAAATCATCTCGCCCCGGGATGTGCGCAACAGCAGCTCGATCCGCACTCCCGACCTGAACAACGACGGGGTCAAGGAGGCGGTGGTGTTCTACCAAACGCCGGATGAAGCCGTGCGGATTCACGGGATGATTCTGGAGCGCGAGAAGGATGCCTGGGCGCTGAAAGCCCGCTTTGACGGTGAAGGCCAGGAATTGGAGACGTTTGACGTGCTGGATTTGACCGGAGACGGGAACCTGGAGATTATCGCCGGCTTCTCCAATGGAGGCGATGGACTGCAAAAGGGATTAACCGTATATTCCTACCACGAGGGAGCCGTTGAAAAAATGATGGCTTTGCCGTACGACTATTTCATGGTCGACGATCTCAATCAGGACGGTCAACCGGATATCACGGTGGTGAGCTTGAAGCGCCAGCAGTTCGCCACGGTGACGGCTTACCAGTATGCGGACGGATCCTTTCAGCAGCTCAGCCAACTGGAGCTGAACGATCCGGTCATCGATTATTACAACGCGGTCAGCGGGAATATTACCCCAAAACTCAAAGGGATCATTCTCGACGCGTCCGTCGGGACTCATTCGGCTTTCTCCACCATCATCGTCATGAAGGACGGCCAGTTCGTGAATCTGCTTCCGTCGCAGGATATGACGCTGAAGGGTTATCCGATTATGAGCGGAGACGTGAATAACGACGGCGTGCTGGAAGTCGGCATGCTCGAGAAGCCGAAGGGCTGGGAATACATCTCTTTTGATGAAATCCCCTGGCTGTTTACCTATTACCAATGGGATGAAAAAGACGGTCTGAAATCCGTGATGCAGCAGTATATGGATATGGCGGGCCGCTTTTATTTCAATTTTCCGAAGGAATGGCGCGGCAATGTGACGATCGATACCAAATCGGATAAAAACGAGCATCTTTGGTTTGTCAAAACCGACACGAACGAGGTTGTGGCGGAAATTCGTTTCTTTACGCTTTCCGAGTGGGAGAAGAACAAATCGGATTGGCAGTTCCTGGCGCAGGATACCGACAGAGTGATCGGCTTCCTTAGCCATACGGATTTGAAGGTGAATAAAGGCGAAACGGAAATCAAGCGTTAAGCCGTTTTCGGATAGAGAGGGAGGTCTTACCATTGAGCAAGGTATTGATTTTGGAGGATGAAGAATCCATCCGCAGCTTTATCGTCATCAATTTGAAGCGGAACGGGTTCGAGGTGCTGGAGGCGGCGGAAGGCCACGAAGCGCTGAGCAAGCTGCAGAGCGTGCCGGATATCGACATCGCGCTGCTCGACGTGATGGTTCCGGGCATCGACGGGTTTGAGGTGTGCCGCCGGATCCGCGAGACCAACGAACGGATCGGGATTATTTTCCTGACCGCCAAAGTGCAGGAACAGGACAAAGTATACGCCTTGTCCGTCGGAGCCGACGATCACGTCAGCAAACCGTTCAGCCCGACCGAGCTGATCGCGCGGATCCATTCGCTGCTGCGCCGGGTTAACGTATACCGGGAGAGCAGCGCTAAAGTCATGTTTACGTCGGGGCCGTTTACGCTGGATTTGATTTCCAAGCAGTTTAAGAAAAACGGGCAGTTGATCGAACTGACGCCTACGGAATTTTCGCTCATTCAGTATTTCCTCGAGAAGGAGAATATGCCGCTGAGCCGGGATTCTCTGCTTGACCACGTCTGGGGCAAGGAATACATGGGCGATCCGAAAATCGTGGACGTAAATATCCGCAGGCTGCGGCAAAAAATCGAAAGCAATCCGTCCGAACCGGCTTTCCTGCAGACCGTGTGGGGGCACGGTTATAAGTGGAAAGGCGAGGGACAATGATCAAGAAAGGGATCGGACGGCAAATCGTTCTGCATTACTTTATCGTTGTATTCGTGACGCTGTTTATGGTCGAAATTATTTTCACGGTAGCCATCCGATCGTATTATTACGATACGATTTACAACCATATGGCCAACCATTCCAAATGGGCCTCGGACTTTTTCCAACAATTCGTGCGTCTGAACTCCGAACGCGATCCCGATTATTTTACCGAGATGCTGCGCACTTTTGAGCTGGACAATACCGAATTGATGATTTTGGACCGTAACGGAGAAGTCAAAGCGAGCACCAACGCCTTCCAGGCGGACAAAGCGATCCAGACGGGCGATGTCCCGCAAGCGCTGGCCGGCAGCGTAGGAAAATGGATCGGCCGGCAGCCGAGCACCGGCGAAGCGGTGATGGCGGTCTCGCGCCCGCTGCAGATTCAAGGCCAAACGCAGTATATCGCCCGGTTTGTCACATCGCTCGAGCGGGTTAATTCCAAGCTGCTGAACCTGACCTTTTTATCCATCGGGGTAGCTGCCGCCGTGCTTGCGATTGTGACGCTGTTCAGCATCGGGCTCGCCAACTCGATCGTTAAGCCCATTAACAATATTCGCGACGTATCCGCGCAGATGGCCCGGGGCAAATTCGACGCCAGGATCAGGGGCAACTACAAATACGAGCTGGGCGAACTGGCGGCGACGCTCAATTATATGGCGGAAGAAATCGTGCGCAGCAATCAGATCAAGGACGAGTTCATATCTTCGATCTCACACGAGCTCAGAACGCCGCTGACCGGCATTAAAGGGTGGAGCGAAACGCTCACGTCCGGGGGCTTCGATCCGGAAGAAACGAAGCTCGGAATGGGGATCATCGCCAAGGAGACCAACCGGTTAATCGGGCTGGTCGAGGAAATTCTCGATTTCTCCAAGCTGCAGCAAAATGAAATGAAGCTGGTCATCGGGCACGTCAATTTAAAAGAGCTGATTCAGGAAACGATGCTTAACGTATGGGCCAAAGCGGAACAGAAGCAAATCCAGCTGAAGCTGGAGGAACGTACCGACAGGACCGTCATCGTTAGCGGGGACGGCAATCGGCTTAAGCAAGTATTCCTGAATATCGTCGATAATGCGATTAAATTTTCCCATGAGCAGAGCTGGATTCACCTGGTGATCAGCGTAAAAGAGGACGGCCGGGCGATGGTGGAAGTGGTCGATACCGGGATCGGCATCAGCGAGGAGTATTTGCACAAAGTGAAGGACCGCTTCTTCCAGGTCAACCACCAGGGAGGCGGAACCGGGCTGGGCCTGGCCATCAGCCAGCAGATCGTGGAGCTGCATCATGGGGTGATGGAGATTCACAGCGAGCTCGGCGTCGGCACAACCGTGGCGGTGACGCTTCCCGTAGCCGAAGACGCGGAAGCATCGGACGTTACCGCTTCCGCCGGGCCGGAAGGAGAATCGTCCGCAGACGGTGAAGCGGGCCGTTCGCTCGCCGCCGAAAACGATGATCAGGCTTGACCGAAAGGGGGGGAAACAAAATGATTGACAGGGTAGGAACGGTAATTACGCGCGGCGGGGACTTCTCAGTCACGCTCGCCAAGCCGGGCGACTTGGAAACGGTACGGCTAATGCTCGTCGAGGCGGCGAACTGGATGCAAACCGGCGGCGTCAAGCAGTGGAACCCCGGGCAGTTTACTCCGGACTTGATTCGTTCCTACTATGATGAACGGGAAATATATCTGTTGACCAGGGAAGGGGAGCCGGCAGCCATGTTTACGCTACAGGATTCGGATCCCGATTATTGGGGGGCGCTGAACATCCCCGGATACAGTTATTTGCACCGGCTTACGGTCCGCTTGCCTTACCGCGGCCAGGGGCTCGGCGGTGAAATCCTAAGCTTTGCCGCCAAGCGGTCTAAGGTTTTGGGGCGCTCCGGACTTCGTCTCGATTGCTGGAACCAAAACGTAAAGCTGAATCGGCTTTATCAAGAGTTTGGCTTTCGCCTGCAGGGTACGGGGCGGAAGGATGATGGCCGCGAATTTAATTTGTATCAGTTGGCTCCGGCTATTTACGACCAAGCTTAATCCTTGAAAAGGGGCATCCCGCAAGCACACTTTTCGTGTTCTTGGTGAGGATGGCCCCTTTTTTCCATTAATGCGATTGCCTATAAAAAGCCCGTCAGGACAGCAGGCCTTCCGCCCGCAGCCGGGCCGTATTTTCGTAAACCTCTTGCAGCAGCCTGGAAGGCTGGGGAAGAACGGCGGGTTTTGCCAATACCGTTTCGCGCGGCCCGATCACCGCGATTTCGGACGCCGTTCCCTTCACGACCGCGCCATCCTTGATGACGGCGCCCTCGCCGATAATCGCCCGCTCGATCACCGCGTTTCGCCCGATTTTTACGCCGGGCATAATGACGCTGTCCTTAATTCGGGTGTTTCGCCCGATTTCCGTACCTCCGAAAATGACCGAACGTTCGGCATGACCCTCCAGCGCGCAGCCATCGTGGATTAATGAACCGTTCGGGTTAACCCGTTTTTTGGGAGGAACCGGGACCGCCGGCATTTCCCGCGTATACATCGGCCAGTTTGTCTTATGAAGCTGCCAATCCGAGCTTTCCTCAAGCAAATCCATATGGGCTTCCCATAGGCTGTGGACCGTCCCCACATCCCGCCAGTATCCCTGAAACTCGTAGGCATGCAGCGGATCCGAGCCGGCAAGCATTTTGGGAATCAGATCCTTCCCGAAGTCATGGCTGGAAGCAGGGTCTTCGGCATCCTCCAGAAGATGCCGCTTCAAATACTCCCAGTTAAACAAATAAATGCCCATCGAGGCCAGGTTGCTTGCCGGCTGCTTCGGCTTCTCGGCGAATTCGGTGATCCGCTGTTTTTCGTCCTTGGACATGATGCCAAAACGATGCGCTTCTTCCCAAGGAACCGTCATAACGGAGATGGTGGCCTTGGCCCCATGGCTTAAGTGAAAATTCAGCATTTGGCGGTAGTCCATATGGTAAATATGGTCCCCCGAAAGAATGAGGACATGTTCAGGGGCATACCCGTCGACGAACGCGATGTTCTTATATATGGCGTCCGCCGTTCCCGCATATTCCGAGGTTCCCGCATTGGAGGACGGAAGCAGAGATATTCCGCCGCCATCCGGCCGCGGCAGCATCCAGGGTTCGCCTTCCCCGATGTGCTCGTGCAGCGACGCCGCTTCGTATTGAGTCAGAACCCCGATCGTATCGATGCCTGAATTGACGCAATTGCTGAGAGGAAAATCGATAATCCGGTAATGCCCGCCAAACGGCACGGCCGGTTTTGCCTGCTTGGCGGTTAACGGGGACAATCTTCGCCCTTCCCCTCCCGCGAGCAGCATCGCAATACAGTTCTTTTTCCTCATTTCGTTTCCCTCCCGTATGTTTTTGACCGTGTAGTACATACATTAAAGGATATAATGTAGTTGAAATAAATTATGGAAATAGAAAGAAAATATTACATGAATTTTTGGAAAAAACTCATAATTTTTCTTTATCGGGAGTTTGCTTGAGTTTCGTCCGCAAAATGCTGAATGGTGGTGATGATATGTCCGAACCGTCCTGGGCTCAGGCCGTTTCGAAAACCGATGTGTATCTGTTTCATGAGGGCACCTTGTACCAAAGCTACCGTACGTTTGGCGCGCACCTCACCGAAGAGAACGGACGGCCCGGCGTTCGTTTTACCGTATGGGCTCCCAATGCATGCCAAGTCTCCATCGTTTCGGATTGGAACGGATGGAGAGGAGACCGCGATGTACTATATAAGATACCCGATTCGGGAATTTGGACTCGTTTTTTTCCGGGAATCGATGATGGAACATTTTACAAATTGGCGATTACAGCAGCGGACGGTACAACGTTTCTGAAGGCGGACCCCTACGCGTTTCACGCGGAAGTCCGGCCTCAAACCGCTTCGGTCATCGCCCGCCTGGACGGATATGACTGGGGGGACGCAGCATGGACGGCAAGCAGGAAGCCCCCGTACCAAAAGCCGATCAGCATTTACGAGATCCATTTCGGAACATGGCGGCAAGCGGAGGCGGGCCGGTTTTACACCTACCGTGAGATGGCGGACCTCCTGATTCCGTACGTCAAGGAAATGGGATACACCCATATAGAGATTATGCCGCTCGCCGAGCATCCATACGATCTATCTTGGGGGTATCAGGCGACCGGTTATTTTGCCCCGACCAGCCGTTACGGGAAACCGCAGGACTTGATGTACTTTGTGGATCGCTGCCATCAGGCGGGCATCGGCGTTTTGCTCGACTGGGTGCCGGGGCATTTTGCCAAGGACGCGCATGGCCTGCGGCGGTTCGACGGAACGCCTCTGTTTGAATACGGCGAACCCGCCAAAGCCGAAAAACCGGGATGGGGGACGCTCAGCTTCGATTTCGGCAAACCGGAGGTGCGGTCGTTTTTGATTTCGAACGCTTTGTATTGGCTGGAGATGTACCATTTCGACGGGCTGCGGGTGGACGCGGTGACCAGCATGCTGCGGCTTGATTTCGAAAAAAGCGATGCCCCGCGAAACGAATACGGGGGGGTGGAAAATTTGGAGGCAATCGAATTTTTGCGGCAGTTGAATACGATCGTGTTCCGTTATTTCCCGCACGCGCTGATGATGGCCGAAGAGTCCAGCGCCTGGCCGATGGTTACGGCTCCTGCCCATGACGGGGGGCTTGGCTTCAACTATAAATGGAATATGGGCTGGATGAACGATACGCTGGATTACATAGAGACGCCGTTTGCGGACCGTCCCGGGCGCCATCATCTGCTGACGTTCCCGGTGTGGTACGCCTATTCCGAAAATTACGCGCTGCCTTTGTCGCATGACGAGGTTGTGCATGGGAAAAAATCGCTGCTGGACAAAATGCCGGGCGCCTATGAACAAAAGTTTGCCGGACTTCGCCTGCTGCTTGGGTATCAGTTCACTTTTCCAGGGAAAAAACTGATATTTATGGGCGGCGAATTCGGCCAATTCATCGAATGGCGGGATCAGGCCGAGCTCGACTGGTTTCTGCTCGATTACGAAGCCCACCGTCTGATTCGCGGGTACAGCGCCGCCCTTAACCGCTTTTATTTGCGAGAGCCGGCGTTGTGGCAGCTCGATCACGAACCGGACGGGTATCAATGGATTAACCCGCATGATGCCGGGCAAAGCGTCATAGGTTATATGCGCAAAGGTAAACGCAAAGAGGATCAGCTGCTTGTGCTGCTCAATTTTCAGCCGGCGGAGCGGCCCGTGTACCGCGTCGGCGTTCCGCTGCCGGGGCGGTACGAGCTCGTGTTCAACAGCGATGACGCCGGTTTCGGCGGTTCCGGTTATCCGCTTAAGCCGGTGGCGGCCGGCGAACGATTATCTTGGCATGAACAGCCTTATAGCCTGGTTCTTTCGCTTCCCCCGCTGAGCATGACGGTGTGGAAGCGTAAAGTTTCGCCCAAACCGAAAAGGAGGGGAAGACGTTGAACATCTGCTTTGCCGCCGCGGAAGCGGCCCCTTTTATAAAAACGGGAGGTCTGGCCGACGTCATCGGAGCGCTGCCGAAAGCTTTGACCGCCGCCGGGCATGATGTGCGGATCGTGCTTCCGAAATACCGGGAAATCCCCGGGGAGTATACGGAGCGCATGAAGCATCTCGGAGCGGTAACCGTCCCCGTAGGCTGGCGCCGCCAGTACGGGGGCGTGGAAGCCCTGAATTGGGAAGGCGTGCCGGTTTATTTTATCGACAACGAATATTACTTTGGCCGGGAAGGCGTTTATGGCCATTGGGACGACGGCGAGCGCTTCGCCTTTTTGAACCGGGCGGTGCTGGAAATTTTGCCGCTGATCGGATTCGTCCCCGACGTCATTCACTGCCATGACTGGCACACGGCGATGGTGCCGCTGCTGCTTAGGGAGCATTATCAAGACAGCCCGTTCCATCAAGGCATCCGGACCGTTTACACCGTTCACAATTTGCTGTACCAGGGGATATTTCCGCCCGAAGTGCTTGGCGATTTACTTGGACTGCCGCAGTCTTACCTGCATGCGGACGCCGTGGAATATTACGGCAATGTCAGCTTTATGAAGGCCGGGCTCGTGTTCGCCGATCATGTGACGACGGTCAGCCCGACCTATGCGGAGGAGATTAAAACGGAGCATTACGGCTACGGCATGGACGGTCTGCTGCGGTCGCTGGGAAGCCGGCTCACCGGCATCGTGAACGGGATTGACACGAGCGTCTACAATCCCGAAACCGATCTTGAGCTGTTTGCCCGCTACCGCAACAACCTCTCGCAAAAGCAGGCCAACAAGCCCGTGCTTCAACAGGAGCTCGGGCTAAATGTAGCGCCGCATATCCCGCTGGTTTCGATGATCACCCGGCTTGTGGAGCCGAAGGGACTCGATCTCGTCATCCGGGTTTTGGACGAATGGCTGGAAGGGGACGAGGTTCAATTCGCCCTTCTGGGCACAGGCGATCATGGATATGAGGATTGGTTCCGGGAAGCCGCTCACAGACATCCCGGTAAAATGTCCGCCCAGATCAAATTCAACGACGCGCTGGCGCGCCGCATGTACGCCGGCAGCGATCTGTTTCTCATGCCTTCGCGGTTCGAGCCCTGCGGCATCAGCCAGCTCCTCGCGCTTAGGTACGGGGCTGTGCCCGTCGTGCGGGAAACGGGCGGATTAAACGATACGGTGCGGGCTTATAACGAATTTACCGGCGAAGGGAACGGGTTTACGTTCCGCAATTACAACGCGCACGATATGCTGTACACGCTGCGCAGAGCGGCCGGCTTTTACCGCGATCCTAAGCGCTGGAGCCAAATCGCGGCGAACGCGTTCGCCGGGGATTACAGCTGGAGCGCTTCGGCCGCCCGGTATGCCGATATTTACCGGATGATAAAGGCGAATGATTGAGTTTGCTTCTTCCGGTTCATTTTAAACGCCGGTACAAAATGCGGAAGCCGTAGGGGTCGAGCGATACGTTCATGACCCCGCCCGCGGGCGCGACCGGCTCTTCGGTAAGGCCGTCGCGCCAATCGCTTGTCTGCATCGGATGGGTTAAAGTTCGCGGTTCGGGCGTATTATTCATCCAGACCGTAAAATGCATGAGCTCGTCCATGCGTTCATAAATGATGCACGGATCCCCGTGTTCGGCATGAAGAAAGCGGAAACGTCCCTGCCGCAGCGCGGTATGTTTTTTGCGGAGCGCGATCATCAATTTGTAGAAGTCGTACAGCTCCCGGTCCTGCTTGCTGCGGTCCCATTCCATGCATTTGCGGCAATCCGGGTCCCCCTCGCCGGTCAGGCCGATCTCATCGCCGTAAAACACGCACGGCGTCCCGATGTACGTAAACAAAAACACGACGCAAAGCTTCAGCTTGCGCTTGTCGCCGCCGACCCGGGTCAGCAGGCGGGGGGTGTCGTGGCTGCACAGCATGTTGAACACGACTTCGTTCGTTTGCTGGGGATAACGCATAATCAGGGCGCCCATTTCATCGGAAAAAGCGCAGCCGTCCATCCCGCCGTTAAAAAATTCCAGCACCTTGTCGGCAAACGGATAATTCATGACCGAATCGAATTGATCCCCAAGCAGCCAATTGAGCGAATCGCTCCAAACCTCGCCGATCAGGTAGGCGTCCGGGTTAGCCTTTTTGACGATCTGGCGGAATTCGCGCCAAAAATGATGGTCGATTTCGTTGGCCACATCGAGCCGCCAGCCGTCCAGCTTGATCTCTTTGATCCAGTACTCGGCAACGCCAAGCAAATATTCCTTCAGCTGGGGGTTGGCGGTGTTGAATTTAGGCATTTTCGGAAAAAAACCGAACGTATCGTACGTAGGAACTCCGTTTTCCACGCGGGCCGGGAACTGGTTGACATGGAACCAGTCGGCGTATGGAGAAGCGGCCCCGTTCTTCAGCACATCCTGAAACGGCGGAAACTGCTCGCCGCAATGGTTGAACACGGCGTCAAGCACGACGCGGATGCCCCGTTCGTGGCAGCTTTCGACGACCTTTTTCAGCAGCGCATTATCGCCGAAGTGCGGGTCGACCTTTTTGTAATCCATCGTATCGTATTTGTGATTGGAGGGCGCGGCAAACAGAGGCGTGAAATAGATAGCCGTGATGCCGAGGTCGACCAGATCGTCGAGATGGTCAAGGACGCCCTGCAGATCGCCGCCGAAGTAATTTTCCCGGGTCGGCTTTCCGCCCCAGGCCTCGACGGGTTTCGGATCGTTGGACGGATCCCCGTTGGCGAACCGCTCCGGCATAATTTGATAAAAGACCGCCTGTTTGGCCCATTCCGGGACTTTAAACACCTCGATCTCGTGGATATACGGGAATTCGAACAACTCGCCGGGTGGGGTCGGTTCCTCCGTTTGAATCCCCGAATCCTGCATGTATACTATTTCGGCTCCGGCTACCAGTTTAAAGGCGTACGACAGTCGCTTGAATCTTGGCCGGACCGACACCTCCCAATAGTCGAACATCCGGTCATGCGCCGCTTTTTCCATCGCCAGCTCCTGATAGGTGCCTTTCCAGTCGTATTTGTCGCCCGTCAGGGCGAAAACCCGCTCCACATCATCCCGTTTCGTGCGGACGCGAAGATGAATCGTTGCCGGGTCGTAGGCGTAGGCCCACTTGTCCCGGGGGACGTGATAAAGCGCTTCGAGCAGCACGGATCGACGCCTCCTTTTTCTCATCGAGTATTGGTTCCATGGTCCCATTATTCCCAAACTTTCCGCGGAGCATGAACCGGGGGTGACAGGTTAGCCGATCGAGAAGGGCCGGTATACTTGACTTTTATTTAATGGCCTTATATAATCGGCATTGTATTTTTAAAAACTTTAAGGAGGATTATTAAAAAGTGACACAATCGATAAGACTTCGTTTCCCAACTTTGAACCGTTAATTTAATACGTTCAAAGGCTCCGTTTGTGTATACGGAGTAAACGGGATAAGTCTGTCCTTTTTTAATAATCTTCATTTGCGCATAGAAATATGTAATTATGCAGAAGGCAGCTCACTTTGCCTTTCTTTTTTATTTTTATTTGGCGACAGCTTTCTTCAGCTAACCCTCTAATTCGAATAAGGATGGGTCTTCTTCCCTTTACTCTGATCACAGGCGGATTGCCTGTGATTTTTTTATTGCGAAAGGTGGAGATCATATGACCAAAAGAAAGCATAAGTACAGTGGGAGAAAGTTAAGCCGCGGGGAGCCTCCCAATTTTTCCGGACAGCATTTAATGCACAATAAAAAGTTGCTTTATGAAATTGTGGATCGGGCAGAGGTCGGAGGTGAAGACACGGTTTTAGAGCTGGGAGCCGGAAAGGGCGCTTTGACGACGGTGCTGAATCAACAAGCCAAAAAGGTATTGGCGGTAGAATATGATGCCCGATTTGTCGAAATCCTCAAGGAGAAAACGGCAAATCAGCCCAATACCATCGTGATTCATCAAGATATTATGAAAATCCGCTTGCCAAAAGAAAAGTTTATTGTTGTCTCCAATATTCCGTATTTATCAAACCATGGTTCAATATGTACCGTACCATAAATGGCCGAGAGTAAAGCGCGATAATTGACCAAAGTATTATAATTGGAGAGGCGCTGGTAGGGCGGAGAACCGGATATGTGTGAAAATCTGATGAATGGCACGAAAATCCTTTGCATATATATACAAACTGATTTATAATTAGCCCAGTAATGATCACGTTATTAATTTGTGAAGAAAAGGACAGGAGAGAGACGAATGAAAAAATGGGGCATATTACTAACAGCTGTCTTGATGCTGACTTTCGTGTTGGCGGCCTGCGGACAGGAAAAAAATAACGGCGCGGGTCAGGCCGGCGACAAGGCCGGTCAAACGACGCAAAACGGCGCGCAAGCGGCCGAACCCGACACGAACGAAACGGACAAAACATTAACGATTGGCATGAGCGCGGATTTCCCGCCGTACGAGTTCCATATTAAAAACGAGCAAGGCGAGGATGAAATCGTCGGTTTCGACGTGGAGATCGCCAAAGAAATCGCCAAAGACATGGGCGCGAAGCTGGAGATTAAGGACTTGAAGTTCGACTCCCTGCTTAACGAGCTGGCGAGCGGCCGGGTAGATTTGGTTATCTCGGGTTTAAGTCCGACGCCGGAGCGCGCTAAGCAAATCGATATGTCGAAAATTTACTATAAAGCCGAACAGGCGGTAGTCACCCGCGAGGCGGATAAAGACAAATTCGCCACCATGGAATCGCTGGAGGGCGCTAAGATCGGCGTGCAGCAGGGATCTATCCAGGAAGAAATGGCTAAGAAAATTCCGAACGCCAAACTGACTTCGCTGGCCAAAATCAGCGATATCGTCATGCAGCTTAATACCAACCGCGTCGATGCGGCGATACTGGAAGGCCCTGTAGCGAAGTCGTTCGTCAAGAACGTCAAAGGGATTGTCATTACCGACGCCACACCGGAAAACGAAGACGAGGGTTACGTGATCGGCGTGAAGAAAGGCAACAAAGAGCTGTTGGATCAGGTGAATTCCACGCTGGACCGCTTGATTGCCGACGGCAGCATCGATAAGTTCGTCACCGAAGCGAGTGAACTGGCTGAGAAATAATGGCGGATTGCAACCTGCAGAAAATAGCGAAGCCCATTTCGCTATTTTCTGTTTTTTTGCGTAAGGGTTTGAGGTAAACGAGGAGGAATGAAGGCTTTATGAATTTGATTTCGATGTTTATGGAATACCGAAGTTATTTTCTCGCCGGTGTGCAGTATACGCTGCTGCTGGCGGCGATCAGCGTGGTCTGCGGCTTTTTCCTGGGGCTGATCATCGCGCTCTTGCGTATGTCTCCTTGGGGGATCGTGCGTTTTCTCGGCCATGCCTGGGTGGAATTCTTGCGCGGCACGCCGATGATGGTGCAGCTGCTGATCATTCACTATGGGTTTGCGTTTATGTTCGACATCAACTTTTCGCCGATCCAGTCCGGGGCGATTACGCTGTCGATCAACAGCTCGGCTTATTTGGCGGAAATTTTCCGCGCCGGCATCCAAGGCGTGGACCGCGGGCAAGGGGAGGCTGCACGCTCGCTTGGGATGACCAAGGGAATGGCGATGCGGCATATCATCATCCCCCAAGCGATCAAATCGGTGCTTCCCGCGATCGGCAACGAATTCATCACGATCATCAAAGAGTCGTCCATCGTGTCGATCATCGGGACGGCCGAGCTGATTTTCCAAGCGCAATCGGTCGTGACCATTACGTACGACGGCATGACGCCGTACCTAATCATCGCGATCATGTACTTTATTTTGACATTTACGCTGTCCCGTATTTTGGGCGTGTTCGAAAGGAAGTTGAAGACCAGTGATCACCGTTAAAGGTTTGCATAAAAAATTCGGCCAATTGCACATTTTGAAGGGGATCGACCTGGAGATTTCCAAAGGCGAAGTCGTCGTCGTCATCGGCCCCAGCGGCTCGGGGAAAAGTACGTTTCTGCGCTGCCTGAACCTGCTCGAGGTTCCGACGGAAGGCGAAATCCGGTTTGAAGGCGAATCGATTACCGGGAAGGGCCACAACATCAACAAAACCCGGGAGAAAATGGGCATGGTGTTTCAGCATTTCAACCTGTTCCCGCACAAAACGGTGATCGACAACATTACGTTGGCTCCGGTTCGCGTGAAAAAAATGGAGAAAAGCACAGCGGAGAAGATCGCCGTTGAACTGCTGCGGACGGTCGGTCTGGAGGATAAGCGGGACGCGTATCCAGCCCAGCTGTCCGGCGGACAGAAGCAGCGGATCGCGATCGCCCGCGCGCTGGCGATGGAGCCGCACGTCATGCTGTTTGACGAGCCTACTTCGGCGCTTGACCCGGAAATGGTCGGCGAGGTGCTGGACGTGATGAAGAGCCTGGCGGAGCGGGGGATGACGATGGTCATCGTCACCCATGAAATGGGCTTTGCCCGCGAGGTCGGCGACCGCATCCTGTTCATGGATCAGGGCGTGATTCTCGAGCAGGGGACGCCGCAGCAGGTGTTTGGCGCGCCGCAGCACCAGCGCACGAAGGATTTTTTAAGCAAAGTGCTGTAGTGCCTTTAAGCTAGTCCCCTCAAAGGTTTTTATTTCACTTCACCATACTTTTTCTTCTGATTTCAAGTGAACTCCTTTTAATTTAGCAGAACCTGCTTTCGAGGAGTTCACTTTTAATTTTCTTATCTGTTTGACTTTTCAATGATCGTAAACTCGACCTCGTTTTCTCTATTCAAGGCGTCTATATATGAAATGCCGTTACCCCAGCTCATGACCAGTCGAAAGATCAATGCTGAAGGCCACTTCAGAAGTTTTTTGGCTCAAAAATCGAGATCGGTGCTTGAAGAAATAAATGATGACTTTGGCTCTATTGATTCCAGGATGACGGACTGAGGTGGCTGTCTGTAGCGTTCGTGTCTTAGTGTTCTTACCTTGATGTTCCTGCCTGCTGCCTGCCTTTGCACGATTATCCCTTTCTTTCAGGGAGCAGGGGGTGGGGCTAGAGCAAGGGTTCCAAAAAAAGAGAGAAGAAAAAAACAAAAAAGATGAGGAAAAAATGAGGCGGTTCAGGTGAGATTTTCAACTTGATAAGAGAACGCACGTTTGGTATAATGAAATAAATGGAACCTATGTTCGTGTATTCTTGATTCGGGAGGTAAGCGGATATGGAAGCCAATGCGGGAACGGAACTTCAACCATTCAGCAGCCGTTATAACAGCGAGCAGGACTGTATGGAGGCGCTGATCGCGATGAAGTGGCCAAACGGCTTTGACTGCCCGCGCTGCGCTCACACCCGGTGCAGCCGTCTGACTTCCCGGCATATCCCCTTATTTGAGTGCGGAAAGTGCAAGCATCAAACATCGCCTTTGGTCGGCACGATTTTTGAAGGAACGCATCTCCCCTTGCTCAAGTGGTTCAAGGCCCTGGATTTGTTCCTGCTTGAGGACGGCATCTCGGCGCTGCGGCTGAGCAAGGTGATCCGGGTCACCTACAAGACCGCGTGGTCGATGCTGCAAAAAATACGTCATGCCGTGGGGGAGTTCGATGCCCGGGAGCTGCTCTCCGGAGACGTGAAGGTGAACAGCGATCAGTATGGGCGTAATCCGTCCCGGTGTCAGGTTTCGCATCCGTACGCCTCGGCGGTCGTAGCCGGCTGCACGGTCACGGAATCGGGCGAGCCGGAGCAGGTCAAAATCCGCCTGGTGCCGCATAAGCGGGGAAGCGAAAAAAGGGCAAACCGTCAAGATCTAACCGAGTTTATTGGCGGGCATGTGGATGTCCATACATCGGCGGTACAGCTGTTCCCTCAGGCCTTTCGGCTGTATGCTCCCTTGCGGAGAGTAGTGAGAGAGGCGTGGGAATCGCTGAAGAGTACGTATGGAGCCTTGGGGCTGAAGCATCTGCAGGCGTACCTGAACGAATACACCGGACGCCGCCGGCTGCGCCTGCAAGGAGGACGGCCCGGAGCGGAAGAAACGATGCGGCAGAAGTTACTGCGCATGTGTGTGGCGATTCCCACGACCCCTTACCGCCGGCTGATCGCGCGTCAACCGCATCAGCCCCTTGCGGCTGCGGCCTATAGAAGTGCTTGAACGTTTCAGACGTTGCTGCAAACGGATCCAGGCTGCAGCAAGATCACGGTCTTTTCTTTTTTTTCGTTGTCTTGCCCCATTCTCCCGTCAGGTCTGCTTCACTTCACTTCTCCTAAACCTCCTTTTCCCGAACCTGGCAATGATCTATGAACAGATTTGATGATCTCGAACATGTCTGCTTTTCCCAAGCATATTCTGATTCTCCCGAACAATGCCATCTTCTTCTCTGCTTCCTGATCAAACGGGATAATCGTGCAAAGCCGTACGGACAGCGGATGTTGATCCGCCGATCACCCCATCAGCCTTCCATGTTCTCAAGCTTGGCTAGAAGCTTGCTTGTACGTTACATCATGAATGAGTTGTTACTTTTTTTACATGATTCCATAAATAAATATAGCGGCAGAATGCGGGTTTGCGCGGTTTGGATACTATTTCCTGTCCAATTGGTTACAAAATTGTGATATATTCAGATAGCCAAAACCTGCTTCGGCAGGTGCGGGGGATGATTCAGCGAATAACCGAACGTTAAATGAAACGTGGTTTCTTGGGGTGAAGCGCTCGCATTGGGCGCCGGGGATAATCCTTTTTCCCGAATCCGACAACTAACTCCGCAGGCGTATAAAAGGAGGAAGAACAGCATGAAAAATCTCTTATTCTCGAAGATTGCAAAAACAACGTTGGTAGCCGCAAGTTTGGCGGCGGTTCTACAGACGGTACCTGTGCACGCGGATGCGGTACATACGGCGGAAGAAGGAGATACCTTCTATCTGTTGGCCAAGAAGTACGGAGTCGGCATGGAGCAATTGATGAACGCCAATCAGGGGATTGATCCCGGCAATATATACGAGGGGCTGAAGTTGACGATTCCGGGAACGGAGGCTCCCGAAGCGAAAGCAGCGGCGCCGGAATCGAACCAGGCTCCCGCGGCAAAGACGATGAAAGCCGACGCGGTGTCGGGGCCGACCGTATTGCCATCGGACAAAGTCGTCGAAGCCTGGGGCAAAACGTTTAATTATTCCCATACGATTCAGATGAAAGCATCGGCATACTCGGCGGCCGCCGACGAAAACGGAAAATGGGGCGCGGTCGATTATTTCGGCAACCCGTTAAAGCTGGGCACGATCGCCGTCGACCCGGACGTGATTCCGATGGGAACGAAGGTGCTGGTCACCGGATATAATCATGATGGCTTGCCGAAGCAGGCGTTTGTGGCCACGGCCAGCGATCAGGGGGGAGCGATCAAAGGCAACCGCATCGACATCTTCATTCCCGGCAGTGTCAAATCCGTCGAATCGTTCGGGTTTCAGGAAGTCACCCTGTACGTGTTGAAGTAAATTCGTTTGCTTATATGTAGATCAAGTAAAAAAAGTGCAAGCGCTAGACCATAGGGTCTGATGCTCGCGCTTTTCTTTTTTTTATCTATACTTCGCCGTATGCAGCAATTCGGCCAAATCGACAAACTGGTAGCCTTTGTCCCGCAGCGTTTGGATAATGTCCGGCAAAGCCTGGATCGTACCGTTTAAGTTGGACCCTACGCCGCCGCCGGCATGAAAAAGAACGATCGAACCGGGCCCTATGGCGCCGAGCACGTTGTTTTCGACCTTGGATTTGTTCAGCCCTTTCCAATCCAGCGAATCCACGTTCCAGTTGACGATGGTGTAGCCGTTTTGCTTTGCCCATTGAATTTGCGGCTCCCGGATTTCGCCGTAAGGAGGACGGATCAGCTTGGGCCGGTACCCGGCGGTTTGCTGAATGATTTTTTCCGTACGCAAAATTTCCGTTTGAAATTGCTTGAGCGACCGTTTTCCGAAATTCGGGTGGCCAAAGGAGTGATTGCCGATCAGGTGGCCTTCCCGGCGTATCCGTTTTACCAGGGCAGGGAATTTTTTGGCCCGGTTGCCGACAATAAAAAAGGTCGCCTTCACGCCCTCCTTCTGTAAAATGTTTAAAATTTGCGGTGTAAATCTCGGATCCGGCCCGTCGTCAAACGTCAGCGCCACTTGCTTGACCTCAGGTCCGCGAAATTTGAACGTTTCGGAATATTTGCGCCGAAGCTCGTTTAAATCGGCCGGCTTCGGTTTGGCGTCCGCCCGGGCGGCTTGAGCTTTTGCTTCCTTGTCGCCGGGCTGCAGCGCAGCAGCCGCAGCGCGGGACGTTTCGGAAGAAGCCGATACGACGGGCATGTTGCCTCCGATTACCGCGAGAATGAAAACGGAAATCAGGAAGTTTCTGAACAGGGTAGTCAACATTTTTCCTCCTTCGTCCGGGTACTGTTATGATTTGGTATGCCCATCTTTAACGGGATTTATAAAGACACAATTATGAAAAACATCACAGACGTTCTTCCCGAAAAATTGCATCCTTTGATGAAGCAGACGTAAGGAAGAGGTGGATTTGATGGCTATCGTGGTAAGCAACAGGCGGGTTGCCGATGACGTGTTTTTATTGACGGCGGAAGGCAGATTTGCCGGGAAAATGGGCCAGTTTTATATGCTCCGCGCGAGCGAACGGTATCCATTGCTGTCGCGGCCGATCAGCATTTTCGATTTGACGGAGGACCGGATCGGATTTTTGTGCCGGATTGCCGGGGAAGGAACCAGACTGATCTCTCAGCTGAAGCCTGGCGATCCGCTCCGGATGGAAGGGCCTTTCGGCAACGGCTTTCCCCCGCTAACGGGAAAAACGGCATTCATCGGCGGCGGCATCGGTATCGCCCCGTTTTATTTCGCCCTCAAAACGGCGCCGCAGGCTGACGTATATCTCGGCTTCAGCCGGGAGGCGTACATGGTCGAAGAGTTTCGCCAGGCATCCGCGGGCCGGACTATCGTTGATGTGGGCGGTTCGATACTCGACCGCGCCGATTTTGACGCTTATGACACGATCATCGCCTGCGGGCCGCATCCGATGCTGAAAGCCGTGCAGCAAAAGCAGGCAAGCGCGGGAAGCCGGGCCAAAGTGTACGTGTCTTTGGAAAACCGGATGGCCTGCGGCATCGGCGCTTGCTTGGTGTGCAGCGTGAAATGCCGGGACGGCCGGAAAAAAGCGTGTACGGACGGCCCCGTTTTTTCGGTGGAGGAGGTGGTTTTCGCATGAGCGGGATCGATTTGTCCTGTGCCATCGCCGGGGTTTCCTTTAAGAATCCGGTCGTTATGGCCTCCGGTACGTTTGGTTTCGGGCGGGAGTACGGTGCGCTGTACGATATCAACAAGCTTGGAGGGATCAGCGGCAAAGGCTTGACCCTTCGTCCAAAAGCGGGAAACGACGGCCTGCGCGCGGCCGAAACGCCTTCCGGAATGCTCAACAGCGTAGGTTTGGAAAATCCCGGCGTCGCTGCTTTTCTCCGCGATGAATGTCCGTATTGGGAAACGCTCGATTTGGCGCGTATCGTAAATTTGGGCGGGAACACGCTCGAGGAATACGCGGAGGGCGCGCGCTTGATCGATGAGGACGCCGCCTGGCGCAAGCGGGAGGGACGTCAGGCGGTCGACATGATCGAGTTAAACATCTCGTGCCCCAACGTCAAGGAGGGCGGGATGGCCTACGGGATCAAAACGGAGATTGCCCGCGCTGTCGTCCGCGAGGTGCGCGCGGCCACGAAGCTGCCGCTGATCGTCAAGCTGTCGCCGAACGCCGAAGACATCGCCGGGATGGCCGTAATGTGCCAGGAGGAGGGCGCCGACGGCGTTTCGCTGGTCAATACGTTTTCGGCAATGAAAATCGACATTTACCGGCGGCGCAGCGTCTTCGACAACCTGTACGCCGGATTGTCGGGGCCGGCGATCAAGCCGATCGCATTAAGGATGGTCCACCAGGTGTGCCGGGCCATTACGATTCCGGTGATGGGCATGGGCGGTATCGGCAGCGCCGGGGATATCATCGAGTTTATTATGGCGGGAGCGGCCGTTGTGCAGGTGGGGACCTACAATTTCGTGCAGCCGCGCGCGGGCGAGCAACTGGTTGCCGGGCTGACCGAGTTTATGCGCTCGGAAGGCATCCGAAATTTGGACGAAATCCGCGGAATCCTTTAAAATGTGGTTATACATAGAGAAAAGGAGGCTGCGGCATGTTGACATTTGACGACATCAAGCTGGAGGCGATTCCGATGGGACGCGATTTGCTGCTCACGATCGGCGGCGGCGAGGTTCATATCGGCGCGGCGTCCACCGCTTACGCGGCGGAAGGGGGCGTCGCCGTACAAACCTCGGCCGTTCCCGGCCACAAAGAGCACACGCTAAGCGAGGATTTCGCCCGCCGCGCCGCCGCGGCGCTGAATCGGACGGTGACCGTGGTCATGGGAATCCATTACGATGATTTAAGCAAGGCGGAAATTTTGGCCGTTTCGCAAAAAGCCTCCGCTTTACTGGATGATTATTTGCAGGAGGTTAAAAAATGACTACCGATTCGCAGCAAGACAAATTTCGCCGCAAAGCGCTGCAGGTTCCGGACGCGCAGGGACGGATTCTGCCTTATGCCCGGCGCCTGCCGGCAGAAACCGTAGCGCTGCCGGACGCGCAAGGACGGATTTTGGCCGAACGTGTGACAGCCCCCCACCCGTATCCGCATTTTCGCCGGTCGGGGATGGACGGCTTTGCCATCCTCAGCCGGGATACGCAGGGCTGCGGCGCGAACCGCCCGGCTCTGCTGGAGGTGGTGGACGAGATCCCCTGCGGCTCTCTGCCTTCCGTACCGCTCGCGCCGGGAACGGCGGCGCGGATTATGACCGGGGCGAAGGTGCCGGACGAAGCCGACGCTGTGGTCATGTTTGAAATGACCGAGACGATCCGGCAGGACGGCAAAACGTATATCCGGCTCATTCGGGAGATCGAGCCGGGCAAGAATATTACTCCCGTCGGGCTGGAGCTTGCCGCGGGAGAGGTCATTTTGGAGCCCGGGCGCAAGGTGGGGGCCGGAGAAATTTCCGTGCTCGCAACGTTTGGGATCGACCGGGTGCCTGTCGTAAGAAAGCCGCGGATCGCGGTTTTTTCCACCGGTTCGGAGCTGCTGGCTATAAGCGAACCGCTGCAGGACGGAAGAATTCGCAACAGCAATGCGTACATGCTGGCCAGTCAGATTAAGGACGCGGGTGCGGAGCCGTTTATGCTGGAGGCGATTCCCGACGATCTGGAGCTGGCCCGCCAGCGGGTGCGGGCGGCGTTTGCCGATTACGACGCGGTAATCACCACCGGGGGCGTTTCCGTCGGCGATTTCGACATTATGGCCGATCTTGTGTCCGGCGGCGAGGTGGAAATGCTGTTCAACAAAGTGACGATGCGTCCCGGCAGCGTGACGACTGCCGCCGTGAAGGACGGGAAGCTGCTGTTCGCGTTATCCGGTAATCCCGGCGCCTGCTTTGTCGGCTTCGAGCTGTTCGTGCGCCCGGCGATCGGCCGGATGCTTGGCGTTTTGCAGCCTTTTTTGCCGGAAATGACGGCGGAGCTAGGCCGGCCATACAAGAAAATCAACAACTTTACCCGTTTCGTCCGGGGGAGGCTGGAAGCGCGCGAGGGCAAGCTTTACGCTTATCCGGCCGAGCTTGACGAATCGGGCGTGATGATCACGATTAAGGACAGCGATGCGCTGATCGTCATTCCTCCTTCCGGCGAAGCGAGAGAAGCCGGGGAAATGGTCACCGTGCTGAAGCTTCCGGGCGCTTCTCTTTGAGCGCTTTGGACAAGGAGGTTAACGAAATGGCGCCGATCATCCAAATCGTCGGTTATAAAAACAGCGGTAAAACAACGTTAATCGCTCGTCTTGTGGCAATGTTGCATGCCCTGAATCTTCGCGTTGCCGTCATCAAGCATGATGTCCACGGCTTCGAGGTCGACCGGGAAGGAACCGATACATACCGCCACCGCCAGGCCGGCGCTTCCGCCGTCGCCATCGTCTCGCCATGGCGCACGGCGATCGTGGAGGAGCGGGAAACGCCGCTGGCGGACTTGATCGGGCATTTTCAGGCGTATGATCTTATTATTGTTGAAGGCTTCAAGCGCGAGCCTTATCCGAAAATCGTGCTCATCCGCTCCGCCGAGGACGAGCATCTGCTGACGGAGCTCGGCGGGGTTTGCGCCGCGGTGTACAGGGAAGAGGCTCTCCCCGATCCGGACAAGCCGCAGCGGCCTGGACTTCACTGCTTTGAGCGGAACGATGTGGACGGGATATTGTCGTTTCTGAAGCAAAATGTCCTGGTCTAAGCAAAAAGGAATCCCCCGGCATAAAATGCGGGGGATTCCTTTTTGACGTACGGCGGCCGGCAGACGGATTTTTTACGATCCGCCGCTGACCCGGCGCTCGATTGCTTCGGACATCGTTTTGTCGGTGAGATGGGCGTAAACCTCCGTCGTTTCCGTCGAGGCGTGTCCGAGCTGCTCTTTCGTTTTATAGATGTCGTTTTGCAAATAATAGTCCGTCGCAAAGGAGTGGCGGAGCTTGTGTACGGTCAGGTAAGGTTTGCCGAACCGCTTGGCGTATTTGATGATCATCGCCTGGATGGCCCGCTTTGTCATCCGCTTGCCTTCCTTTTGCCCGTTGGGGACGGCGACGAATAGCGCTTTTTCCCGTTTCGGCGTGCGGTAGCGCGTTTGCCGCAGCGTTAAATAATGGGCGAGATCGTCTTTGGATTGCTCGCGGAAATAGACCGGCGTTTTGAACGTTTCGTCATTGTTCCCTTTGCGGTACACATAGACGAGCTTGTTGTTCAAGTCCAGGTCGTCGACGTTCAGGTTCACGACCTCGGACACCCGCAGCCCCGAATTCAGGATCAGGCTGGCGATGCAGGCGTCGCGTTCTTTATTTTGCTCGTAAGCGTAAAGCGCCTGCTTATTTCCTTCGATATCGTGGCCGTAGCCTTCGGCGATGTAGCCGATAAATTCGAGCAGCTCGTCCTCCTCGAGGATTTTCCCCTTCAGCTTGGCCGCCGTATCCTTCGGCTTGTGGATGCGTTTGATCTCCACCTTGGCCATAATGTTGCGTTTCAGCAGCGGGTAAAAATTTTCATCCTCGGCAATCTGGCTTAAATAATGGAACAGGGAGCGAAGGGACGACATCTTGCGCGATACCGTGATTTTCGAATTCGTCCCATCGGTCCGGGTCGTCAAGTGCAAGCGGTAGCCGACCACATCTTCCATGCGCAGCGTCTCCAGATCGGTCAGCGAAATTTCCTTGTTGGTTTCGGCCTTCGTCAACCCTTCGGCCCGCAGCCAGCCGAAAAACTGCTCATAGTCCCGAACGTATTCCAGCAGCGTGGAAGGAGACAGATCGGGCAGCTTATAATCGATAAACTGCTGTACAAACCAGGGCATAAACGGCGTTTTTTCGTCCAGCTTTTTACGGTCGATCGTTTTCTGAACGTTCACTGGCCGGCACCTCCAGCCCGCACCAGAAACACATAATCCGGATCGCCGTGGCTTTGCGGGACTTCGCGAATTTCCACATTCCCGAAAAAAGCGTTCAGCCGCCCGGCGAACTCCGGAGAGGGGGTGGCGCTCCAAAAGGTAATGCAGCCGTCCGGGTTGATCCGCGCGCCCAAAGCTTGCAGTCCCCGGTGATCGTACAGCGACGAGTTGCCGTCGAACACTTTCCAGTCCGGGCCGTTATCGATATCGAGGCAAATCAGGTCAAACGTTTCGTCGGTCTCCCGAATCCAGGCGATCAGATCGGCGTGCACCAGCCTGGTTTTCGGATGGCGTAAGGCATAATCGGAAACGGGGGCCAGGACGGTGCGGTTCCATTCGATTACCTTCGCCTCGATTTCGACGACCGTAACCTCCCGTACCCGCGGGTCCGAGAGTGCTTCCTGCAGCGAAAAGCCGACGCCCAAACCGCCGATCAGCACTTTGCCGGGAGCCTTCGCTTGCTCCAGGGCGCGGCGCACCAGCAGGCGTTCCGATTCTCCGTTATAGGTGGCCATCAGAAACGTGCCGTTGCTGATGATTTCATAAAATTCGCCGCGCCGCTGCAGCTGGATTTCCCCGCGCGGAGTAGAGGCGCGTTCGATGATTTCGACAGGATGATGGGTATCGTTCATCAATAACTACCTCCCATTTAGTTAACATAACAATAATTATGTATAGTGTTTGCGTTTGCTGTGGTTCGATTGGACTCTTTAGCTCTCATTCGATTTGGAATGATCGAGCAGGGCTTGATTGAATCTTTCCAAATACCGCCCGAAGTGCCGGGTATCTTCGTCGGACCAATCTTTGAGCAGTTCGCTGATCCGGTTTAACCGGCCCAGCTTGTAAGCAAGATATTCCGTGGTCCCAAGCTCCGTGATTTCCAAAAAATAGGCCCGGCGGTCTTCGGGATCGGGCGTGCGCTTGACGTAGCCTTTCTGCTCCAGGGCGGCGGTCTGCCGGCTAACGGTGGAGATATCCAGCTGAAATTCGTCGGCCAACGCCTTGACGCCGATGGAGCCGAAGGAGCGGATGTGATGCAGCAGCAAATAGGCGGAGCGGTCGAGGTTGCCGTTTTTTTTCGCCGCGGTCACGAAGGTCATCCGGCGGTATAAGATGGCGATTTCCAACTCGATGGTTTCCAGGGAATTTTGATCCATATCATGAATACCTCACAGCTTTTTAATATAATTTTATCGTAACATATCGACTAGAGAATTTGAAATGAAACCAGGCGGGGCAAGACTTGGGAGGAAGGCGGCGGCCCGGCCGTAATCTTGACAAAACAGCAAGTAGTTGTATAATACAATTATATGGATTAGGGGGATTGGCATGCAAGCGCATGAAATTATGATCAAGCAGGTCTACAAAGTGAAGGAAAGCGATACGGTCCGTTCGGTGATCGAAAGGTTCATCGAGTATCGGATCAGCGGGCTGCCCGTCGTGAACGAACGAAACGAAATCGTTTCATATATCAGCGACGGGGACATCATGCGCTACATCGGCAAACATCGCGACGTCGTCGTTGACTCGATCTATTATGTGGCCGTCTTCAAAGGGGATCAGGAAGCTTACGAGGAAAGAGCGCGAAGATTGCTGGATCTCAACGTGATGGAAATCGGCAAAAAGAAAGTCATTAAAGTTTCATGGGATGAAGAAATTGAGAACATTGCGGCGATATTGGGGAAAAAGCAAATCAAAAAGCTCCCCGTCGAGCGTAATGGGGTGCTCGTGGGCATCATCAGCCGTGGGGATGTCATCCGGCATTCCTTCAAATCTTTAATGTAAGACGAAAGGAAGATTATATGTCATCATCTACATCATCGGCCAAAACCGCGCCGCTAAGCGGTACATCAAGCCATTTGGAGCTTGGGGAACCAAGCTTGCTGAAACAACCTAAGTCCGTATGGGCTGTTTTTTTTGCCTCGATCATCGCCTTTATGGGTCTTGGTCTCGTCGATCCGATCCTTCCGGCGATTTCGGCCAGCCTGAACGCTACGCCCAGCCAGGTTACCCTGCTGTTTACAAGCTATAACGCCGTCATGGCGGTGGCGATGCTGATTACGGGGGCGATTTCGTCCCGCATCGGCATCAAATGGACGCTGCTGGCCGGCATCGTCGTCATCGCCGTCTTTTCGGCGCTTGGGGGCATGGCCGGCGACGTGTGGACGATCATCGGGCTGCGCGGCGGCTGGGGCCTCGGTAACGCTTTGTTCGTGGCCACCGCGTTATCGGCCATCGTTACGCTGTCAAGCAGCGGCACGGGCAAAGCGGTCATCCTGTATGAAGCGGCGGTTGGCCTGGGCATTTCGGTCGGACCGCTGCTCGGGGGCTGGCTTGGCGCCATTTCCTGGAGAGGCCCGTTTCTCGGCGTCGCCTCGCTGATGGTCATCGCATTCATTGGACTCATTTTGCTGATGCCCAAGGAGAACAAAGGGGAGGTCACACGCTCCCGCACCTCGATCCTGGCCCCGTTTAAGGCGATGAAACACCGCTCTCTGGTCGTATTGGGGCTGACCGCTTGCTTTTACAACTTCGGCTTTTTTACGCTGATGGCTTACGCTCCGTTCGTCATGGGACTCGATGAGCACGGGCTGGGTTACGTCTTCCTGGCTTGGGGGATTTTGCTGGCCATCACTTCGGTCGGCACCGCGCCGAAACTGCAGGAAAAATTCGGCACCCTCAAATCGATGTGCGCGATGCTGTTCCTGTTCTCTTTAGTGCTGCTGGCGATGGGCATCTGGACGAATTCACCCTGGGTGATCATCGCCGCCGTTATTTTTGCCGGAGCGCTGCTCGGCAACAACAATACGCTGATCACGACGGCGGTCATGAACGCCGCGCCGGTCGAGCGGTCCACCGCGTCCGCCGCGTACAGCTTTCTCCGCTTTTTGGGAGGCGCGGTTGCTCCGTTTTTGGCCGGGAAGCTCGCCGAATGGTACAACCCGCACGTGCCGTTCATCGTCGGAGCCGGGTTCGTCATGCTGGCGGTCGTGTTCATTGCATTAAACCGCAAACATGTGCAGCACGTCGACCAGGTGGAATCGGCGCATTAACCGCCGTATTAGCACCTTGAGATTAATGGCATGAATTAATATAATTCACTAGATTAACTGTACTGAGTCCCGCTAGAGGGCAGCGATTAGACCTTACGGTTTATCTCGCCGCCCTCTAGCGGGACTTTTGTTTGCTTATAATCAGTGTCCGTCCATTATTGCAGTTCCTTCGGCAGTGCTACCGCCAATAATCGTTTATCCGCTTGGACCTGCCATTTCGGCGAAAGCAGCGGGACGGAGACGCTTTCCGCCGCATTGTTTTTGGTGGAAGCGGCTGTCGTTGGGGCTGCCTGGACAGCGCCTAAAGAAGCGCCGGAAGTCCAAGACAGCCCTGTACCCGAAGCGAGCAGGGCCGCAGTAAGAATTGTGTTCAGAATAAACTTGGATTGTGTCAATAGAACCATCTCCTTCATGATTACCGTCTCAGTTAATAAAACGCAGCAGAAGGAGGGAAAGTTATTTTAATAAACAAATGTTACGCAAAATAAAAGCCCAGCCCGCTGTTCATTTCAGCGTCTGGGCGTTTTTTACTGTTGGTGCGGAGTTGCCGTAATTACAGCTCCAGCTTGGCAATTTCCGATTTCAGCTTGTTGGCCGAAGCTTGGAACTGCGTCAATTCCGCGTCGCCAAGCTGCAAATCGAGCACTTGGCGTACGCCGGTGCGATCCACGATGCTCGGTACGCCGAGATAAACGTCCGAAACTCCGTTGTAATCGGTCAGCAGGGTGGAGACGTTCAGCACGGAACCTTCGTTTTGCAAAATCGACACGATGATCCGGTCCAAAGCCAACGCGATCGCGTAGGAGGTGGCTCCTTTGGCGTTAATGATTTCATAAGCGGCGTTTTTGGTGCTGTTAAAAATCTCCTCGCGCTCCTGTTCGTTGAACTCCAGGCCGATGCCGGCCACGTTCGCCAAGCTCCACAGCGGCACCTCGGAATCGCCGTGCTCCCCGATGATATGCGCGTGAATGCTGCGCGGGTTGATCTTTTTGTTCTGCCCGATCAAATAGCGGAAACGGGCGCTGTCGAGCAGCGTACCGGAGCCGATGACACGGTTCGACGGAAATCCGCTCTTCTTCAAGGTTACGTAAGAGAGGATATCGACCGGGTTGGTGGCTACCAGAATAATGCCATGATTGTTGTACTTCACGATGTTTTGAATAATGCTGTCAAAAATGCCGGCATTGCGCTTAAGCAGGTCGATCCGGGTTTCGCCGGGACGCTGGGAAGCTCCGGCGGCAATAACGATAATATCGGCGTCCGCGCAATCGCTGTAGTCGCCGGCCCATAGCTTGACCCCGCCGGTAAACGGCAGGCCGTGATTCATGTCGAGCGCTTCGCCAAGCGCTTTTTCCTTATTCGCATCGATCAGGACGAGCTCGGAAATCCGTTCTCTTAACAGCAGCGTGTACGCTGTCGTCGCCCCCACGGCACCGGTACCGATAATCACGACCCGGCTGGAGCGCAGTTGAGTTTTCATCAAATCATCTCCTTAAAATGTAGATTCCCGTTTAGGATAGATTGCACCGAAGCCAGGCTGCTTAACCTTCCTTCCAACAATCGAAAAATTGCGACACATCGCCCTAAACCGTATGTATCCATCCTCATTGTACATGAAATATCTCAAATTTGAAGAAAAATCTGCAGGATTCTGCAGGATTATTGAAGTTGACCTGTTTTCTAAGCATTTCTAGAACAAAGATAACGTAATAAATATTATGTTATCTAATGACATTAATTCATAAAATCTGTAATGACTTTGTAACCTTGGATTAACGATTCTGTAAGGACGAATTTCTCATTTTGTATTATGCTAGTAATAATGAAATGAGAGAGGAATTATTCATATGTCGTACATCAACAGAAGCACACAGAAGCATTCCACCCGCACCGCACGCGCGAAGTCCAAGCGGAAAGCAAAAGGGGTTGCAGTTACCGCCGTGGCGCTTTCCGTCGTATCATTAACCTTGTCGGGATTTGCCGTATACTCGTATTTGAAGCAGCATACGGCAAGCTCAATCGTCAAACACTCCACAACGGCTGTCGTGTCCGCTAATCTGGCCGGCAAAAATGAAGGCACTGTCGTCCAGCCGTCGACAAAACCGGAGCCGTCGACACCGGCTGAAACAACTCCGCCTGCCGCCACTCCAACCGACTCAAAAGCTGCGAACTCTGAGCCTGTAAAACAGTCCGCCGTTAAGCAGCCGAAGGTGATCTATTTGACTTTCGACGATGGCCCTAGCAAACATACACAGGAAATCATGGATATTTTAGCCAGATATCAAATTCACGGCACCTTCTTTATGATCGGAAATCAGCTATCCGGCCATGAGCAAACCGTGAAGGATGCGGTTGAAGCCGGCAACTATGTCGGACTGCACAGTATGAGCCACAACAAGAAAAAAATTTATGAGAGCGGAAATTCGGATAACTTCATCAATGAATTCAAGCAGGAACAAAAGCTGATGGCTAAGATCACCGGAGTTTCGCCAACGCTCATCCGGGCGCCGTACGGCAGCAAACCGGAGATCGGCGAGCAATTCCGCGGCGATATCGCCGACGCGGGTTTTAAAATGTGGGATTGGACGGTCGATTCCCAGGATTGGCGGTCTTCGGACAACCCCAAGCGTATTTTGAAGGAGGTCAAGCGCCAGGTGCACCGGGATACCGAAGTGATTTTAATGCACGAAAAGGCGCAAACCGTGGAAATCCTTCCGGAGGTTATCGAATATTTGCAGAAAAAAGGGTACGCCTTTGCCGTTTACAAGCCCAATCACCATGTCAGCGTAAATTTTGCCAAAGATAAGCGGCTGTAATCCGGCCCCTGAAGGCTTCGATCACGCTATGATATAATAGCTATCAGCATGTGGTTGAAAGTGAGGTTGTCTTTTTGAAATTATGGCGTAATGTTATCGCGGTTTCGCTATCCGTTTGTCTACTGCTGACGGCTTGTACGTCCGAGCGGCCGCCGGAAGCGAATCAGGCGCAGCCGGAGCCGCCGGAAGAAAAAGGGCAGACGCTCACCGTCATTAATCCCGCTTCCTCCGAGAGTCTAAGAGCGGAAGCCGCCGTGCCCTCGGAGGATAAGAACAACCAATATCAAATTCAAACGCGACTAACCGATTTTCAGTTGCTAAGCACGACTACCGGATTGGCCTGGGGGCGTACTCAAAGCGAGCTGAGACTTTATCTTACTCGAGACAACGGGCAGACCTGGACGAATATTTCCCCGGCCGCTTCGGTGCAGTTTCCAAGCACGCCGCGTTTCGGCAAAGACATTTTTTTTATCGATCCGCTGCATGGCTGGATTGTGCTTAATGCCTCCGGTCTGGATGACGCGATCGTCTTAAGAACGGATGACGGCGGCGTCACTTGGAAAGTCTCTTCATTTCCGGGAGCGGACCAGGTCGAAGGGATTTATTTTTCGAACGAGTCCGCAGGTTGGATATTGGCCAGCAAAACGAGCGAAACGGGAAGTATTGAAAGAGTGCTATACGCGACGGACGACGGGGGAGCTACATTTGATCCGATTATGGGAGTTCCGGACCCGAACAGCTTTACGCTGGAGCGGCCGGCGAGCGCCGGTCTGGGGAAGGGGACCCCTGTATCGATGGCGTTCATTGATCGGTTTAGAGGCCTCGTCAGCGAGATTGAAGCAGGACAACCCGCCCTTTACGCGACCGGGAACGGGGGCGAAACGTGGGCGAAAAAGAAAGGCTTTTTTGACCCGTCAAAGTTCAAGACTTGCGAGCGGTTTAGCATCGGCAATGTCTCTCTTTTCGAGGACGGCAGTTCAGCCTGGGTCCCAGTCGGCTGCACTCGCGATGAAGCCACCAAGTTTAACGGCTACTTTACCCAAGATGCCGGAGCCACCTGGACGATGGTTCCTTTCAATTTATCTTGGCAGACCGGGTTTAATGAGGAATTGACCCCTACCTTTTTGACGCGCAACGAAGGCTGGACGATTATGGGCTCGACCGTTTACTATACTTCAGATCAAGGAAATCATTGGACGCCATTGCCGCGAAGCCCGAAACTGGTTGATATTATGGCCGATTATCCGGAAGTGGTGAAGCTGCAGTTCTTTTCCTCCAGAGTAGGCTGGCTGCTCGTGGCCAAAGAAGATCAGAAACGTTCGCTGCTACTGCAGACCAGAGACGGGGGGACGAGCTGGCATGTGCTGTAAGTCTGTCCGCGCCTGGGGCAACGCGAATATTCAATAGGAAAAAGTATGGCGGCGCGGCCATGCTTTTTATTTTATATAGTTTGTGAAAATAATCACATATTGAAAACCGACATTGTGATATATTTAACTTGTAAGGGAAACAGCAGCAAACCGGAGCGGTGCTCCAAATTTGATGGCAGGAGTGAATAGTGATGAAAACGACGACGCAAGACACGGTAACCCGCAATTATCTCCAATTTTGCTACACCTGCGAAGATGCTCATTTATGCACGACCGAAGATGTGTGCCGGGCTTGCTGGGCGGAAAAGGGGCTTTTGGATAACGAACCCGAAGCCGACGGCGTCGAAGAAACCCGCCAATTGCTGTTTGAATATTATGCTTGATTCATTTTCGCCAGCAGGCAAGTATGACTAAACCTCCGGTTCGATTTAAGAGCCGGAGATTTTTTATGATTTTGTGGGACAAGGGTGTCATAATTTACGCTGCAGGTGAATAACAAGTTTCAAATTAAGCGGCATATACTTAGGAAAGAAAGGGGAGGGACAAAAGAAGCAGGCCATTGCCTCTATGGAAGGAGGGCGAACCATGCAGTCATGGGTGGAAATGTTCGAGATGATGGAAACCGCGCTGCCGATCCTGCTCGTTGTGCTCACGGCGATCGTTGTAATTTCATCGGCGGGAGGGGCATGGCGCTTTTTCGCCAGCAGCAGGCAGCCCGTACTTAGCGTAAATTCGGTGATCGTCGGGAAGCGGACAGAAGTTTCCCACCGCCATGATACCGAGACAGCGGTCAACCGTTCGGACACGAAATATTATGTTACGTTTGAGGTCGAGAGCGGCGATCGGCTGGAATTTGCCGTCAGTGGCTTGGAATACGGCCAATGCGCGGAAGGGGACGAAGGGAAGCTGACGTTTCAAGGCCGCCGTTACCAAAGCTTTGAACGGGTGCGGAAAACGCAGCGGACGGAAGTGGAGGAGTTCCGGAAATACCGCAGTACGCTTTAGCCTTTAAATCAGACGAGGAAAGGAAGTCGCCAGGTTGAACGGAAATACGTCAAATAAAAACAGAAGCAAACGGAGCGCCTTTAATTTAGGTACTCGCGTTCGCTTCTGTTTTTGTTTTTAGATCCCGGATTAATGGGTATAAGCTTTGATTCGCACGTTATCCGCCAAAAGCGCCTGGGCTACCGTCCGCGCGCTGGAAAATGCGCGTTCGGCGAGTTCGCCTTTGCCTGTGCAGCCGTCGCCGCAGAAGTAAAACGGGACGCCGGCCAAGCGGTTGGGAAGCAGCTTGTTTGTACAGATGTTTTTGACGCTGGCAACCATCGCTTTTTTGGAAACGCGTTTGACTTCGACAAAATCCCGCCAATCCGGGTAATACGTATCGAACAAGGCCTCCATCTGCGCGGTTTTTTGCTCCAGATACTGTTTCTTTTGTTCCTCATCCGCAAAGTCGTCATTCAAGTAGGCGATGCCCTGAAGCAGCTGGCCGTGCACCGGCGCAACCGTGAAGTCGGTCGCGGAAACGTCGCTGATGAATATTTTGTGATCCATGTCGCTAATGTAATGGAATGGACGGGCTACGACTTTTGAGAAGCCTACGTCATACACCAGCACCTCGGTAGGGGTGCAATCTTTGTACGGCTCAAGCGAAGCGGACCATGGCGAGTTTTCCAGCAGTTTGACGACCTGCTGTACCGGCATCGCAAAAACAACCTGATCGTATTCCAAACGCTCCCGCGTTTTGGTGCGCAGCACAAACTTTCCGTCTTCCATGACGATCGACTCGACCGGCTCCTTCACGGAGATTTCCCAGTTTTCGTTGCCGCGGATCTTGTCGACCAACTGGCCTGTGATCGTCGCCCAACTGCCGAGAATATAGCTTACCGGCCGCTGGGAAAGGAACAGGTTATGATAGTACTCGGCGATGACTTCGCCGGGCACTTTCCTGGCTTCCTCCGGCGTAATGAAGAAATTGGAGCAGACCAGATGCGCCCAAAGTTCTTTGACATCGGCGGAGGCGTGAGAATGATCCAGATAGTCGCCCAACGTACGATGATGCTTCAGTTGGTGGATGTTGCCGATGACCGCGGCGACCTCGCTGACGAATCGCACCTTCTCCATCGGCGTCAAAACCTCCGTCTTGACGATGTTGACAAAATCGAGCGGGGCGGCGGTCAACTGCCCGTGCTTGGCGTACATTACTTTGCGTTTATCGACCTGCTTGCTTTGAAATTTAAGGTCCAGCTCTTCTTCCATATGATGGAGCGTGTGTCTGTCGATTCCGTATACCGCATGCGCTCCGTAATTCAGCGTAAATCCCGATTTCTCATAAGTAAATGCCCGGCCGCCAAGCTGCGGACTCCGTTCAAACACCGTGCCTGCCGTCTCCTCGTTGCCCGATAAGTATGCCGCCGCCGTCAACCCGGCCAAGCCGCCGCCAATAATCGCGATTCTCATGTGGGGAACCTCCTAAAAGGTGTTGTGAAGCAAAACGCTTTATAAAGAAATCACCAAAACCATATAAAAAACATTTATTTACTTAACAGTATATGCTATTCGTGTAAGCGCGTCCATAGAAATAGCCACAAAATGTTCAATATTGTAATCGTATTCACATGATGAATTCGCTTTCAACTATTGACAAGGCTGTTTTTAGGAGATTAGACACCCGGATAGGCATTCGCACATACAATATAGCGTCAAGTAGGGAGGAAGGAGGGACGGGATTGGCGGTCATTAAAGCAAACTCGGAAGACGTCAAGCTGCTGGCGCGCCTTATGCGCGCGGAAGCGGAAGGCGAGGGGGAGCAAGGGATGCTGATGGTCGGGAACGTAGGCGTTAACCGGATACTGGGCAATTGCCTTGATTTTCAGAATATACGCCTAATGAAGCAAATGGTGTTTCAATCCCCGGGCGGCTTTGAAGCGACGCAAAAAGGATACTTCTACCAAAGGGCCCGCGATCGGGATATCCGTTTAGCCCGGAGGGTGATAGGCGGAGAGCGGATACGGCCGGCGACCAATGCGCTGTGGTTCTTCAAGCCCGCCGGCAATTGCCCCGGGACCTGGTACGATCAGCAAAATACCGGGCGTTTCAAATCGCATTGTTTCTTTGCCCCCAGCGCGCAAAATTGCCCGGGCGTTTATTAAGCGTACTTAGGCACGGCTAAGAAAGTGAAACCTAAGCAAGTAAATTGAGGAGGAATCGATACATGTTTACCCAGTCTTACCGGCCGGCTGCCTATCCCGCCGGCTACAACACCGCTCCGGCCCAAACCGGGGGGGCGGGTTTTGCGGCTCCGATGGGAGGCGGGGCAGTCGTCCCGCCGCAAGTGCCGAGCGGCAGTCCGATGACGCCCGGAGGCACGGTAGTGCCTTCGGCCATTCCGACGTTTGAGCAATCCTACATTGAAAATATTTTACGCCTGAATCTGGGGAAAGTCGGCACCTTTTATATGACATACGAAAACAACCGGGAATGGAATGCCAAAATATTTAAAGGCGTTCTCGAAGCCGCCGGCCGCGACCATATCATTATCAGCGAACCGGCCACCGGCCGGCGGATCATTCTGCTCATGGTCAACCTTGACTTTGCCACGTTTGATGAACCTTTGTATTATCAATATCCCGGCACCATCGGCGCCCCGCCGCCTACAAGATGAGATTAGGGCCCCCTCGCGAAAGGGGGTTCTTTTCATTTTTGCGGCCGGCGCGCCGGTAGCGGTGTCATACCGAAGCGTTTGACTGTGTAGTGTATAATAATATAATTAATAGTAATCATGGTTTATGCCGAAATATGCTGAAAGGGAGATGAATCCATTGGGAAGTTGACGCTGCTCCATATAGATGAAAAATACAAAATGATGTACAATTCCATACCGCGAAGGAGGTGCACCTATTCACCGCTGGATAGGCGGGAATAGGAAACGTATTGAGTGACCCTTTACCGAGTCTTCTGCATGTAGGACTGATGGTGCTGCTGGTATTGCTGAACGGATTTTTCGTGTCCGCCGAATTTGCGATCGTCAAGGTCCGAAGCTCCCGCATTGACGCGATGGTGGAGGAAGGGCGAAGGAGAGCCGCGATCGTAAAAAGGCATTTGGATCATCTGGACGGTTACTTATCGGCGTGCCAGGTGGGCATCACGCTCAGCTCGCTGGGGCTGGGGTGGCTGGGCGAGCCGGTTGTGGCCCGGCTGCTAAGCCCGCTGTTTGAACTGACGGGTCTGGGCGAAAGGCCGGTTTATCTCATCTCGTTAACGGTTGCTTTTATTCTCATCGCCGTCTTGCACATCGTTCTGGGAGAGCTCTCCCCGAAAACGATCGCCGTCCGCAAGGCGGAAACCATCACATTATGGTTTGCCTGGCCGATGCTGCTGTTTTACCGTATCATGTATCCGTTCATTTGGATTCTGAACCATCTGTCGTCCGGCCTCTTGCGTCTGTTTAAGATTTCGCCGGTTTCGGGGCAGGACTCCGTGCATACGGAGGAAGAAATCCGGGTCATGATGAAGGAAAGCAGCGAAAGCGGCTTGATCGACAGCACGGAGATGTCGCTTGTAGACAACATTTTTGAATTCGCCGATACAACGGCGCGGGAAATTATGATTCCCCGGACCGAAATGATTTGCCTTTATACCCAGCATTCGCTGGAGGAAAACCTGGAAATCGCCTTGGAAGGCACAAGAACCCGATATCCCGTATGTCATCAGGATAAGGACCATATTATCGGATTTATCCATATTAAAGATTTGATCCGCTCGAATACCCGGAATTTGCGCGACCTGATCCGGCCGATCATGGCGGTCCCGGAATCCATCCAGATCAGCGATTTGATGAAACGGATGCAGCGGGGAAGAACGCAGATCGCCATCTTGATCGACGAATACGGGGGAACCTCCGGCATGGTGACGCTTGAAGATATCGTCGAAGAAATCGTCGGCGAAATTCAAGATGAGTTCGACGAGGAACGTCCCGGAATCGAGCAGGTTGAACCGGGCGTCTATTCCGTGGACGGACTCATGCTGATCGAATCGATCAATGACCGGTTTGGTCTGGAACTCGACTCCGACGATTACGATACGATCGGCGGGTGGCTTTATTCCCGGATCGAGATTTTGCCGCCGCAGGTTGGCCAAACCGTGGAATACGGCGAATTTGTTTATGTGGTGGAAGAAACCGACAACAAGAGAATTTCACGCGTCAAATTAATCCGGCAGCAGCTTCAGCCGCTGGAAGAGGCCGGCGCATAACATACAGAAGGCTGCCCCTTAGGTCCTGAACTTGACCTAAAGGGGCAGCCTCGTTTTGGTTTCGTTTACGTAGGCCGGCTTCTTTCCCATTCGCTGTATAGCTTTTTCTTGATGCCTTCCCGGGTGCGGAACAGCCGCTGCCGGACGATATTTTCGCAAACGCCCAGCTTATCGGCGATTTCCCTGTAGCTTAACCCCAGCCGCCAGCGGTATTCGACCATGATGCGGTACTCCGGCTTCAAGCGGCGCAAATACGTAATGATCGCTTCTTCCATCAGCTTCGTTTCCACCGAGTCCTCGACCGAGCCGTCTTTCCAGGAGGCGGCAGCCAACTCGCCGATGGCGGATGTCTGCTCCAAATTTTGCCTATACTTCTTGTTCTTGCGCAGATAGGTGATCGCCATATTGCGGGATACTGTCCTTAGCCAGGCCCGCAAGCTCGCTTCCGCCTTAAAGACGGGCTTCTTCAGCATAACCTTCAGGAAGGCCTCCTGGATGATGTCCTCCGTGGCCTGATGATCCTTGACAATAAGATAGATGGTGCCGTATACCCATTCATAAAAAGCTTCGTACACTTGTTTTTGCTCGTCCTCGTCCAACTCCGAATAATTGGCGGACAGCAGGCACTGCAACCGGTTTGGCATGCGTTCCCTCTCATCTCCGCTAAAAACGATTCTATGGTTACTCTATCGGATGCTCTAGTCATTCGGATGCTCTATTCATTTTACTCTATCAACCAATGATTAGGTACTATTTTCCATAAATAAAACAAACTTGTCATTTGTTCGTGATACGGATGACGCTGCCTAAGGGAATCGATTACAATAGATAGGGTGTGTCAAAAATATAACCTGCTCCGTAAGGTTAGGGGCGGGGAGAGCATCGTAATGCACGGAGGGAGAGAACATGAAAAGATTAATCTGGCTGGGATGCTGGTCATACCTGCTGATCGGCCTGGCTCATGTCGTCGTCGGCTCTTTGATGCCGAATCTGCTGGAACAATACGGCAAAGATTACAGCGCGGGAGGCAGCCTTATTTTTGCTCAATTCGCCGGATTTTTGGTCGGCGTGCTGGTTTCGCCGCTGCTGCTGGCCAAATTCGGCAAACTTTACGGACTGTTGATTGCCACGGGGATGCTTTGCACTGCGGAGGTTTGCTATTCGCTGCTGCCGCCTTGGGAATGGATGTACGCCATCGGGGCCGTGGCGGGGTTTGGATTCGGGATGATCGAGGCTGTGATCGGCACGATCATTCTCGTTGCGGTGACGGAAGGCACCGCGGTCGCCATGAGCCGGCTGGAGGTGTTTTTCGGGCTGGGCGCGCTGCTGATGCCGGTGACCGCGGGATTTTTCATCCGCGCGGAGGTGTGGCGGTTTTCGTTCCTGGTCGTGGCCGGTTTGGCGTTTATCATGCTGTTTGCCTGGGGCAGGGGAAACTTCGGCGAATTCCGCGGCGCGCTGTATGCCAAAGGGAAGCGGCAGGATAAGAAGGGAGGTTGGCTGAAGCAGTACCAGGGGGCTAGAGGAGTGTTGCTCGCCGTATTTATCGTGTTTTTCTTTTTTTACGTCGGCACCGAAATGAGCTTCGTCAACTTCCTGCCGTCGCTGCTGATCGAGAAGCTGGGGCTTGATAAACCAACCGCAGCGTTCAGCGTCACGCTGTTTTGGATCGCGATGACCTGCGGCCGTCTGGTCGCCGGCACACTTGCGGAAAAAATCTCCTACAGCCGTTATGTGCTCTGGAGCTGCATCGTCAGCTTTGTGCTGATTGCGCTGTTTTCTTTGACCGGGGGGAAGGTCGTTACATATATCCTCATTTTGCTGTTTGGTCTGTTTATGTCCGGGCTGTTTTCGATCGCGCTCGTATTTGCCAACAAGCTGCTGGTCGGAGCCGAGGAGTCGACGCCAAGCCTGCTGATCGCATCCGGGGGAGTAGGGGGAGCCGTTCTGCCGTTGATCATGGGGAAAACGATGGATCTGGGCGGTGCTTACGCCTCATCCTGGCTGCTGGCCGGCTTTCTGATGCTGCTCGCGCTGCTGAGCATCTTCGCCGTGTTCATTCAGCGAAGCCGGGGCAGCGCGCTGGCCGCCGCCGTATCGGCCGAAAGCAACGGGTAGCGTTTCGCAAAAAAAAAAGCAGCCGTCATCCGGAATCCGATTCCAGGTGGCGGCTGCTTTGTACTTATTGGCGGTGATCAATCAAAAGGCCCAGTTGCCTTTGGCGAAAATCGGTTCTTCCTTGCCGTCCTCCGTAATCCCGAAAATGTCCATCTCGGCCGAGCCGACCATAAAGTCTTCGTGCGCCAAGCTGGAATTCAGGCCGCGCTGCTCCAGCTCTTCTTTGGACATCGATTTTCCGCCCTCCAGGTTGAAGGCATACGCGTTGCCGATCGCCAAATGATTGGAGGCATTTTCGTCGAACAGCGTGTTGTAAAACAGAATGCCGGACTGAGAAATCGGGGAGCTTTGCGGCACCAAAGCCACCTCGCCCAGATAATGGGAGCCTTCGTCCAGTTCGACCAGTTGCTTCAATACGTCCTGGCCGACTTCCGCCTTGTAATCGACGATCCGGCCGTTTTCGAACGTCAGCGAGAAGCGGTCCACGATCGTGCCGCGGTAGCTTAACGGCTTGGTGCTGGACACGGTTCCGTTGACGCCGGTTTTAAGCGGAGCGGTGAACACTTCCTCGGTGGGCAGGTTGGCCAAAAACGTATGCCCTTTGGCGTTAATGCTTTCGGCGGCAACCCAGAGATGGCCATCCGGCAGCTCGATCGTCAGATCGGTCCCGGGAGCTATGTAATGAAGCTTCTTATATTTTTTGGCGTTCAAATAATTGGACTTCTTCTTCAGATTGGCGATATGCTCTTCCCAGGCCGCGATCGGATCCGGACGGTCCAGACGGACGGTGCGGAAGATAGCTTCCCAAAGCGCGTCGATCTGCTGCTCCGCGGGAAGATCCGGGAACACTTTGGCTGCCCAAGCCTTGGAAGGGACGGCAACGATCGACCAGCTGAATTTATCGGACATTTGCATTTCCCGATATTTGCTCATCGCCTTGCCGTAAGTTTTCTGGTGATTGGTTAACCGCTCGGTGGACACGCCGCTGAGCAAATCGGGGTCCGAGGACATGACATGCAGGACGGCAGCGCCGTTTTCCACGTACTCGAGCATCTCGCCCGCATACCATTTCGGTTCGTCCAGGAAAGATTCCTCAGCCGCCATATCGTATCTCAGGCGGGTAACCGTGTCGTCGCTCCAGTTGACTTTGACGAACCGGGCCCCGGTTTCATAGGCCTTCTTCACGATCAGCCGCACCAGCTCGGCGGAATCAATCGCACAGTTGATGATCAAAGTTTGGCCTTGTTGAATGTTTACGCCGACCTTTACGGCCAGCTCAGCGTATTTTTCCAATTTTGTTTGAAAATCTGACATGGATTAGCCTCCGTTTTTTACAATTTGGTTATTGTTTTATCATACATCATTCTTCAAGATTTTAGTAATAAACCGGGTCCCAGGCCGCTTTAGCCGATAATTATTTTCCCTTCGGGGTAACGCAGCAGCTCTTTTTTCGATTTCGACGTGAATGCATAGGCGAGCGTAAGCGGCCCGATCCGTCCCAGGAACATAACGGCGCAAAGAATCCATTTGCTGATGTTTTTGAGCTCGGGGGTTAAGTCCAGGCTTAAGCCGGCGGTCGCAAATGCGGACGTCGCCTCGAACAGCAGCGGCAAAAAGGCGTGGTCTTCCAGCGCGGAGAGCGCCATCGCCACAAAAACGACGAGAAACATGGCCAGCCAGGTTTGGGTGATCGCTTTGATGATCGATTCTTTGGACAAACGCTCGCGGAATAAGACGATATCTTCCTTGCCGCGAATCATGGCGTAAATGGCTCCCAGCAAAATGGCGAATACCGTCACCTTGATTCCGCCGCCCGTAGAACCCGGCGCCGCGCCGATGAACATCAGCAGAATAAGCAAAAATTGGCTGGACTGCTCCATATCCGACACGCTGACGGTGCTGAGCCCCCCGGATCTCGCGCTGACGGAATGAAAAAAGGCGGCCATGGTCCGATTGGTCCAGCTCATCGGCTGCAGCGTATGCGGATTGGAGGATTCGATGGCGAGCATAGTCAGCGCCCCGATCACCGTCAGGATCAGAGTCATGGTCAGCACGACCTTGGAATGCAGGGTCAGCCGGCGCGTACGGCGGTAGCTGACCAAGTCGGAAATGACGATAAAACCGATTCCGCCAAGAACAATGAGCGCCATAACGACGATATTGACAAACGGATCGCCGGCGTATTCCGCCAGCCCGCTGAACGGGCCGTGGATTTTTCCGAACAGATCAAACCCGGCGTTGTTAAAGATCGACACACTGTGAAACACGCCAAAGTAGAGAGCCTGGCCCAAAGGCATGTCCCGGAAAAATCTCGCGGCCAGGAGCAGCGCGCCGACAAACTCGATGCTGAAGGTATAGACGCAAATTTTAATGATTAACTGCAGCAGTCCTCCGATCGCATTGTAGTTCAGCGTTTCCTGCAGAACGAGACGGTCGCGCAAGGAAATGCGGCGATTAAAAGCGAGCGAGATCAGCGTGCCGATGGTCGTAAAACCTAAACCTCCGATCTGGACCAGCAGCAGGATCACGATTTGACCGAACAGCGAAAACTGCGTTCCCGTATCCACAACGGCCAGTCCGGTTACACAGGTGGCCGAGGTCGCCGTAAAAAAGGCGTCCGTCAGCCCCAGTTTTTTGCCTCCGGCCGAAGCCGGTCCCAGCGAAAGGAGAAAAGCGCCGATCGTGATCGTGAGCGCAAATCCGAAGGTCAGCACTTTTGCGGGAGACAGCATGTTTTTTTTGCGTTTAGACATGGAATCCACCTTTACTCTTGTTGTACCGAATACCGATATTGATCTTGCCATAAAACATGGTACGATATTGCAGTAAGGTTGTACAGGCATTACACAAGACAAAAAATGCGAATCCGGGTAAAGGAGTACAAATGATGGAAGAATTAACGATTGTGGAAGCCCAAATGAAGAGACAGGAGGACGGATCCTACATCGGCAAAACCGTCTTTCAAGTAAGCTCCCATAAAGCGGGATATGAAATCGCCTTTTACAGCAAGGACGGAGGAGATTGGGATTACAGCCTGCATTATGCGAGCGAACCCGGCATTGAAGAGCAGTTCATGGCTGTAGACACAAGAATCGAAGAGGATGACGAATGGTTCGATGCGCTTCTCGATGCCGCTTGGGATACGTTGGCGGAGGAATGAGATCGGCCGTGTACGCACGATCTTCCCACAAGAGAGGAGGGGACAACTTCTATGATGCAGCATCCTTTTTATCGCACTTCGCTGGGGATTATCATGCTGCTGACGATCATTTATTTGCTGTCCAAGGTCAGTTTCATTTTTAATCCTTTCGTCACCCTGGTGCAGATTCTCATCGTCCCCTTGACGATTTCCGGGTTCCTTTACTATTTGCTGCGCCCAATCGTGCAATTTCTGGAGCGGAAAAAATGGAACCGGGTGCTGTCGATTCTGTTGATCTACCTTCTTTTTGCCGGAGTGGTTACGATCTTTTTTATGGTCGTTTGGCCGCCGCTGCAAAAGCAGCTGTTCGAGTTCATGAACAACGTTCCGAAACTCATGGCCAGCTTGCAGGAGCAAATGAACGAAATCCGCCGCAGCCGGTATTTTTCGTTTGTTACAAGCGAAGGCAGTCCGGAAGTGATGAACAAGGTGACCGAATACCTCAATTCCGCGTTGAATACGGTCAGCGGATACGTATCGCATGTGTTTAGCTTTTTGAACAATTTTGTGATCATCGTGGGGACCGTGCCGATTTTTCTGTATTACATGCTGAAACAAGACGATAGGGTAACGCCTTCTTTGGTGCGGATGCTTCCGGTCCGTTACCGGATCGACGGCGAGCAGGTGATCCATGAGGTCGACAATATGCTGAAGGGGTTCATCGCCGGCCGGATGATCAGCGCCATGCTGCTGGCCGTTATGGGTTTCATCGGCTTTTGGCTGATCGGTTTGCCGTACCCGCTGCTGCTGGCCATCGTCATGGCCCTGTTTAACTTTATTCCTTATTTTGGCGCGCTGCTCGGCGCCATCCCTTGCGTTATCGTCGCGTTTACCGTTTCGCCGTCAATGGTGCTTTGGGTCATCATCATCGTCGTTGCCGCCCAACAGATCGAAGGCAATATGATTTCTCCGTATATTTACGGGAAAACGATCAACATTCATCCGCTAACCACGATCGTGCTGTTGTTGATCGCCGGCGATTTCATGGGCATCCTCGGCATGATCCTGGCCATACCGCTTTATATGACGCTTAAAATTATCGTGATCAAAGCTTACCGGCTGTACATCGCCCAAAAGGTAGACAAGCTGCCGGAAGCGTGATGAATATCATATCTCCAGATGCCCTGCATGCGAGATGATTTTAGCGTAACCAAACGATCATTATTTAGCTCGGGGGATGAGAGTATGGCAGTAACTGCCAAGTCCGGGAAGTATTTTTACGCGTGGAGCAGAATACTTGCCGACGGATCGTTTTACCTGCCGGATCAAGCCCTGCAGGAGTATGGTATTCATCCGGATTCCCAGATCATTTTAATGACGGGACGCAACACGGTCCGGGGCTTCAGCGTGGTATGCAAGGAAATGATCGCAAATTCGCCGCTGGCGGCCGTCTTCGCCAGCATTCCCCAACTTCGGCAACTTGCTGTTCCCGAGGGGGAGACGATTACGTTTAAAGAACGGACATTCTGTTGGGTTCATTTGAACTGTAACCGCTATTTTACGCTGCCGCCCGGGACGTGGGAGCAATTCGGCCTGAAGCCGGGGGATCGGCTGCTCAGTTTGCGGGCGACGCATTTGGCGTTTAACAACTTATTGGAAGGTCCGTTCATCGAGCAAGCCAAACAAATCCCTGATCTGGCCGCCTACGGATAAAAAGCTGCCGCCTTGCCCCTTTTTGAACGAGGGAGCAGGGCGGCAGCTTTTTGCGGTTGGTTTGTCGTTTATTGTGCCTGGCCCGCGTACCCACGGTATTTGTGGATCAGTTCCCGGTACGCGTCCTTGGGTCTTAAGCCGATCAGTTTCTCCACCGGCTCTCCGCCGCGGAAGAAGATAACCGTAGGCATCGACATGATTCCGTATTGCGATGCCAGTTCCGGATGATCGTCGCAGTTTACTTGGAGCAGGGGAACGGCTCCTTGAAATTCCTCGTGCAGCTCTTCCAGAATCGGCGAGAGCACCTTGCACGGAGGGCACCACGGAGCGTCAAAGTCGGCGAGCACCAATTCCGCGGCCGCGCTTTCCCGGTTGAATTCGTTAGCATCGGCGATCCGTCTGATCGTCATATTCCATCATCTCCATCTCGGGATTTTCTTCTAAAATGTAGTGAATCCGTTCTTCCAGATTTGACTTGATCGTTTGCAGCAGCTCAATTTGCTCGGTAATCTCCTTCAGCTTGCTGCGGTACACCGGCATAATCTCCCGGCAAAACGCTTCTTTGCTTGTCATTACGCATTGCAGAAAACCGGCGATTTCCTGCGTGGTCAGGCCGAGGCTCAAATAAAACTGAATCGTTTTTACCTGCTCGGCGGTCAAGCTGTGATAATCGCGATATCCGTTGTTTAGCCGCTTTGAGGTGATTAGCCCTTGCTCCTCGTAATATCTAAGGGAACGGATGCTGACGCCGGTCGCCTTCGACAATTCTCCAATTTTCATAAAACCTAACCTCACCTGCCTTCCGGATTCATTATAAACCCTTACACTAATGTGAGGGTCAATAGGTTGGCCGTTATTTTTCGCCAGAGACGAGAAGGATGTTATGGCAAGGCTTAATCTTGGGCCCGGAAGTGTGTATAATGAAAGGAATGATTGACCCCAAAATGAGCGTTTGACGAGGAGGCACGCCAATGAAACCGGCTTTATTAATCATCGACATGCAGAAGGGCCTTTTGAGCGGTCCGCGGCTGCAAAGCGAGCTGTCCGTAGCTAGCGAGTATATTAACGCCGTGGCCGACTTGTTCCGGGACACCGGCAGACCGGTCGTGGTGGTGCAGGATACGGAAATGGGCGAGCATTCGCCCGGATTTGAGGTGACTCCGGAAATTAGGCTTGCCGATTCGGATCTCCGCATTTCGAAGGAATGGAACAACGCCTTTTGGAAAACCGATTTGGAGCAGCTGCTGCGGGATAAGGAAACCGACTTTGTCGTCGTCTGCGGTTTTGCCGCGGAACATTGCGTAACCTTTACGTTTAACGGCGCCCGCGAGAGGGGCTTTGGGGCGGCGATCCTGCAAAAAGGCATTCTCGGCGAACATCCGGATGCAGTGTCCGGCGTATACCGGGACCGCAGTTTGATCAGCTATGCCGTTATCCATGCTTTGTTGAACAATCAATGACTATGATTATTGACACCCCGGTCAATTTGTAACTAATATTGTTACTGATGCTTGGAAAGGGGGATACACGCTTGACGATCAGCTCCAGATTTTCCGTGGCCATTCACATTTTGTCCCTGCTTGAAATCAATAAGGACGGGGTTAGTACATCGGAGTATATCTCCGGCAGCGTGAATACGAATCCGGTCGTTATTCGCCGTATTATGAGCATGTTGAATAAAGCCGGGCTGGTGGAAGTTCGCCCCGGCGTGGCCGGCACCAAGCTGTCCCGCAAGCTGTGCGACATTACGCTGCTCGATATTTACCGCGCGGTGCATGTCGTGGAGGAGGACGGGTTGTTTGCGGTGCACGATCACCCCAACCCGGATTGCCCGGTCGGACGGAATATTCAGTCTGCGATCGAACCGATCTTCTCCATGGCGCAAAAAGCGCTGGAGAAAACGTTGGAAGCCGTGACGTTGCAGGATATCGTCGAGGATATTTCCGCAAAAACGCCGGTGGTGTAAGTGCAAACTGAATCAACATCCGCTGTCAGACGCTTTGCACGATTATCCCGTTTGATCAGGAAGCAGCGAAGAAGATAAATTCAGGAGAAAGAGATATATTGGGGAAAGGATACTTTTGGGATCGGTAGAAATGTTTTTGAGAAGCAGACCTGTTCTAGATCAATAGATAGCTTTGGGAGAAGGAGGTTTAGGAGAAGTGAAGCAGACCTGACGAGAGGGATGGGGCAGGACACCGAAAAAAATGAAAAGACCGTGATCTTGCTGCAGCCTGGATCCGTTTGCAGCAACGAACTGAAACGTTCAAGCACTTCTATCAGGCCGCAGCCGCAGCGCCGAGATGCCGCCCTCCAGCAGGAACAACTCCAGGGCCTGGAACCACTTCACCAGGGGGAGATGCGTTCCCTCATCAACCCGAAAATCTCACCTGAACTGCCTCATTTTTTCCTCATCTTTTTTGTTTTTTTCTTCCCTCTTTTTGGGAACCCTTACTATAGCCCCAATCCCTGCCTCCCTGAACTAAAGGGATAATCGTGCAAAGGCAGGCAGAAGGCAGGAACATCAAGGCAGGAACACCAAGACACGAACGTTATCAATGCAAGAAAAACTACCGCTAAACGGCCTGGCTTCTTTGAAAATACGCCGGTAGACGTTTTTTTATATGCGCAGCCGAAACCGGCAAGTATTCGTTGACACACGGTTCACCTGTAACTATACTGATTACATAACTATCATGTAACCAAACCGGTTACACTATATTGCATGAAATAGAGCATTTCGTATCCACACCAATCTTTGCGTATAGGAGGAATTTACATTTTGTCTGAGCACGTATCCATTCATCCCGCTGCCCGGATCGGCAGCGTCTATCTTAAAGTTCGCGATCTGGACCGGTCGGTGGCCTTTTATCGGGAAGTGATCGGCCTGAGCGTACTGAAGCAAAACGGAAACGTAGCCGAACTCACGGCCGACGGGAAAACACCGCTGTTGTACCTGGAAGCTAACGGGCAGTATCGGGTTATGCCGGAACGGTCGGTTTCCGGGCTGTACCATTTCGCGATCCTGGTACCGGATCGGACCGCGCTTGGCTTGGCGCTGCGCAATCTGATCAAATACCGAATTCCCGTTGGACAGGGGGATCACCTGGTGAGCGAAGCGTTATATTTAAACGATCCGGACCAAAACGGTATTGAAATCTACGCCGATCGGCCGCGCGACACCTGGCGGCGTGACGAAAGCGGCGAATATATCATGTCGACCGATCCGGTGGACGTGGATGGTTTGCTTGCCATTTCGGAAGGAGCCGAGTGGAGGGGACTTCCGCCGGCAACGCGGATCGGCCATGTTCATTTTCACGTCGGCGATTTGCGCGAGGCGGAGCGGTTTTACTGCCAAATTCTCGGCTTTGAAATTACCGCCCATTACGGCGGGGCGGCGCTGTTTGTGTCCGCCGGCGGATACCATCATCATATCGGCCTGAATACCTGGGCCGGCGTCGGAGCTCCCCCGTCGCCGGAGGACGCGGTCGGGCTGCGTTATTTCACGGCGGTGCTGCCGGACCTTGCGGCCCTGGGGGCCGTGGAAAGCCGGTTGGCGAATGCCAAGGCGGCCTATGAACGGGACGAGCAAGGGCGGGAAATCAGACTGACCGATCCGTTCGGCATCGGCATTAAACTAGTGATTGACCAGGCTAAATGATTTGACTCTTTCAATTGGCAAGGCTTCTCACCTATAATATTATACGATGCAATGTTATAGGAAAGGAGCGGTTGCCGTGAAGCTGTTCCCCCAGCTGGAGACGGAAAGATTTATTTTGCGCAAATTGACCGCGGAAGATGCCGGGGATTTGTTCCAGTATTTTTCCAATGACGAGGTTACGAAATATTACGACTTGGATCGGTTTGATAGTCTCCGGCAGGCCGAAGAGCTGATCCAAAACTGGAACATCCGGTATTTGGAGCGCCGCGGGTTTCGCTGGGCGATTACGGTCAAATCGGAAGGGGACCGGGTCATCGGTACATGCGGCTTCCATAACTGGTCTCAAGAGCACTATAAGGCGGAAATCGGCTACGAGCTGGATCCGGAATATTGGCGACAGGGCGTGATGAGCGAGGTGCTGCAGGAAATTTTACGCTTTGGCTTTGAGGATTTGGGCTTAAATCGGATTGAAGCCTTTATCGACCCGGACAATATTCGTTCCAGATACCTGCTCGAGAAGATCGGTTTTCATGAAGAGGGCTATTTGAAGGAATGTTTCTTCGAGAAAAATCAATTTGTTGACGCCGTCCTGTTTGCTTTGCTGAACAAGCAGTACCTGGCCAGGCTTGAGCAATTTCATGGCAAACTTTTTAAAACTCCATAATAGAAATGAAAAAGAGATTTGCTCCGCGAAGGAGCAAGTCTCTTTTTTGCTGATGGAAATGCCTGTGGGATGGGTATTATAATAATGATTGAAAACGTTTAAAATTTTAATAGTACGATTGGAGGAAACGCACTTTGAAATTAGAGAATAAAGCAGTCATCGTAACGGGAGCCGCATCGGGAATGGGCAGGGAAATCGCACTGTTGTTTGCCAAAGAAGGCGCCAAGGTCATGGTCTCGGATTTGAATTTGGAGGGCGCGAACGCCACGGTTGAACGGATTACAGCCGCAGGCGGGACGGCTCAAGCGGTGAAAACAAACGTCGCCGTGGAAGAAGACATTCAGCAGTTGGTGGATGCGACCGTTAAAGCTTTCGGCACGGTTGATATTTTGGTGAACAATGCGGGGATCATGGATAATTTCGAGCCGGCCGGCGACATCACGGATGAGCAGTGGGAGCGGGTGTTTGCCGTCAATACGACCAGCGTAATGCGTGCAACCCGGAAAGTGCTGCCGATCTTCTTGGAAAAGGAAAGCGGCGTGATCGTCAACGTTGCTTCTGCCGGCGGGTTATACGGAGCTCGTGCGGGCGCGGCGTACACCGCTTCCAAACATGCCGTGATTGGATTTACCAAAAACACCGGGTTCATGTACGCTCAAAAAGGCATCCGCTGCAATGCGATCGCTCCAGGTGGCGTAGAAACGAATATCGGGGCTTCGATGACCAATATCAATCCGTTTGGCGCTTCCAGACAACAGCTTGGTTTGGCTATTAATCCGCGATTAGGCAGCGCCGAGGAAATCGCCAAAGTGGCGTTGTTCCTCGCTTCCGACGATTCCAGCTTTGTGAACGGCACCGTCATCACCGCGGATGCCGGCTGGACCGCCTATTAAACATGTTAAGCAAGCCTCCTGATCCGGGAATGGAAAAGGAGGCTTGCTCTGTTAGCCGGTCTTCATTCACTTTACACCGGTACAAAGTATAAATGTTTGCAACCATCCGCGAAAGCCCTTCAGGGGGAGTTTTTTGGCGGATTTTTTTATTGAAGATTCCGCTATCTTTTGCCATAATAAGCGAAGCGGTTAAGCGGTTGGACCCGGCGCAGAAGCGGCGGATTCATAAATTAAAGGAGGGAACGCCGTATGAAAGGAATCATTACGGTTGTCGGCAAGGACAAAGTCGGCATTATTGCGAAGGTATGTACATATTTGGCGGATCATAACGTCAACATTCTGGATATATCGCAGACCATCATTCAAGGGTATTTCAACATGATGATGATCGTGGACATTTCGGCGCCGTCGAAATCGTTTGAGCTTCTCGTCGAAGACCTGCAGCAGTTGGGGAAATCCATCGGCGTGGAAATCAAGCTGCAGCATGAGGATATTTTCAATATCATGCACCGCATCTAAGGAACGGGAAGGGGAGAAAAACATGATTTCACGCGTGGAAGTGCAGGAAACGAACTCGATGATCCGGGAAATGAATCTCGACGTGCGCACGATTACGATGGGCATCAGTTTGATGGATTGCGCTCATGAAAGCATGGACGTATTCAACCGGAAAATTTACGACAAAATTACCCGCCTCGCGGAGAACCTGGTCAAAACCGGCGAGGATCTGGAAAAACAGTTTGGCGTCCCGATCGTCAATAAACGGATTTCCGTGACGCCGATCTCGATCGCCGCAGGCGGTATCAAAACCGATACATATGTGCCTGTCGCCGAAACGCTCGACAAAGCGGCCAAAGAGGTGGGCGTCAATTTTATCGGCGGTTTTTCCGCGCTTGTGCAAAAAGGATTCACGGCCGGCGACCGCCTGTTGATCGAAAGCATTCCGGAAGCGCTGGCCGTGACGGAGCGGGTGTGCTCCTCGGTGAATGTCGGCTCCTCGCGCAGCGGCATCAATATGGATGCCGTCAAGCTGATGGGCGACATCATCGTGCGCACCGCCGAACGAACGGCGGACCGGGGCTCGATCGGCTGCGCCAAGCTGGTCGTGTTCTGCAACGCGGTCGAGGACAACCCGTTTATGGCCGGCGCTTTCCACGGCGTGGGCGAACAAGAATGCGTCATCAACGTCGGCGTCAGCGGACCGGGCGTGGTCAAGCGGGCTTTGGAGGAAGTGAAGGGCAAAGACTTCGAAACGTTGTGCGAAACGATCAAGCGGACGGCCTTCAAAGTGACCCGAGTCGGGCAATTGATCGCACAGGAAGCGTCCAAGCGGCTGGGCGTGCCTTTCGGGATCATCGATCTGTCGCTGGCGCCGACGCCGGAAATCGGCGATTCCATCGCGGAAATTTTTCAGACGATGGGCTTGGAAGAAGCGGGAGCGCCGGGCACGACGGCCGCGCTGGCGATATTGAACGATAACGTGAAAAAGGGCGGGGTAATGGCCTCCTCCTATGTCGGCGGACTCAGCGGGGCGTTCATCCCGGTCAGCGAAGACCACGGCATGATCGAAGCGGTGCAGCGCGGCGCGCTGACGCTGGAGAAACTGGAGGCGATGACGTGCGTCTGCTCCGTCGGGCTGGATATGATCGCGATCCCCGGCAGTACGAGCAAAGCGACGATCTCCGGCATTATCGCCGACGAGGCGGCGATCGGTATGGTGAACAACAAGACGACCGCCGTGCGCATCATTCCGGTGATCGGCAAGGATGTCGGCGAAATCGTCGAATTCGGCGGTTTGCTTGGCTATGCGCCGATCATGCCGGTCAACTCGTTTGGCTGCGCGCCGTTCATCGAGCGGGGCGGCCGCATTCCGGCGCCGATCCACAGCTTTAAAAACTGATCGATAGACGGCGACAGATCCGAAAGCAGAGGTGGATGCACGTTGAACAAAACGATCGGCCTGCTGGCCCATGTCGACGCAGGCAAAACGACTTTTGCCGAAGCGTTGTTGTATCGCACGCGGGCAATCCGCAGCCGGGGAAGAGTGGATCACCGCAACGCCTTTTTGGACGGCCATGAGATCGAAAAGGCGCGCGGCATCACCGTGTTTGCCGATCAGGCGGAAATGACCTACGGGAATTCCATTTATTTTTTGCTGGACACGCCCGGGCACGTCGATTTCTCCGCGGAAAAGGAACGCGCTTTGCAAGTATTGGACTACGCCGTCATTATCGTTAGCGCGGTGGAAGGTGTGGAGGGCCGAGGTGCATTTGCGGCTAGAGCCGACGGGGCCAAACAGCGGCGTCGCGTTCGTGAACGCATGACATCCCGACGAACTGGCGGCGGGCTATCAGAAGCTGATCGGCCAGCATGTGCTGGAGCGGGAGCACCACGGGCTCTTGACCGGTACGCCGCTCACGGACGTGCGGATCACACTGATTACCGGCCGTTCGCATAACAAGCATACCAGCGGGGGAGACTTCCGGGAAGCGTCCTTCCGGGCGATCAGACAGGCCTTGGAAAAGGCCGAAAACGTACTGCTTGAACCGGTATACCACGTGAAAATCAAAGTGGACACGGAGCATTTGGGCAAGGTACTGACATTCCGTACCCTGGAATGAGGCCGAACGGCATATGCACGTTCAGGTGCAATCCGAGCAGGCTTGGAACCCATAGATGAATGCTTAAACGCCGCTTTGTGAAACAGCCCTATTTTTCGGCTCCGGGACTTATAACCAATCCAACCTACCGCTAAAGTCATATGCTTAAGTAGATTGAAACGAAGGGAGGGCCTCACTGATGTCGTGTTTCGCAGGCGGCGGTTTTACGAGCACCGGAGTTATCCTCGTTTTGTTCATCCTTTTGGTAATTGTTTTGACTGCCTGGATCTAAATCTACTTAAACCAGGAAAGCGCATATGACGGGATTTAGGATTTACCGCCCGTGTGCGGGACATCAAAGCAGCAGGTGTTCCGTACACGGGTTTTTTAGAGAAAAGGGTGACTTCTGACAGGTCAGAAGTCACTTCCGTTTGTTGATTGTTCTTTGTTTTACGGCCCGGCGGCGGGGTGTACCGCTGTTTCTTACGCTTGTCGTCGCCGCTTTGGGGAAAAATAATTTAATGAGCGGGTAAAACTGCCGGAACATCCCGACCATCTTTTGAACTTTGCCCAAGGTGCCCAAAATGCCGTCCAATCCGCCCAAACCTTTAAATAAGGAGCCGAAGCCGGACGAAGCGGGAGGGCCCGATGACGGCTGCGACGGCCCGAAAATACCGGGCAATTGCGGCCCAGGATTAAAAAGGGTGGGGGAGAGGGGACTTTGACTCATTTGAGTGGGAATAAATTGTTTGACTTTGACTTTTTTCTTTTTCCGTTTCAAGGGGTTCCATCTCCTTGGCGTTAATTAAAATCTAATGCAGTATATGTACTAACAAGCCATCTGCCCCTCCGCGCATGCACAATTTCCGCAAACGGGCCAGAAAAGGCGGTTGACAATGGCCCCAGGGGTGCATATAATTACCTATAATTCCATACGAGCAAATGTGTTGATTAGAAATAGTAAAAATGATCGAACCTTTCAGAGAGCCGTTGGTTGGTGAGAAACGGCAGCGCTCATCATTTTGAACTCGTCTATGAACAGCTGCCTGATATGTAGGGTAAGCCGGGATTCCGCCGTTACAAGGATAGATGGTGTCGGCCATCGAAAGAGATCATTTCAGAGCGTGAAATGAATTAGAGTGGTACCGCGGGATAAACCTCGTCTCTATTGGAGAGACGGTTTTTTTTTTGTTGATTAAAGTCCGGGTTTAATCAGCCCCGCTTCACATAGATTGCATAACCCATTAACCGAATGATCAAGGAGGAATTTCAGATGAACCGCAAAATTATCGTGCTCGATACGACTTTAAGAGACGGTGAGCAGGTCCCTGGGGCCAAGTTGAACGTACAGCAAAAATTGGAGTTTGCCCAGCAGCTGAAGCGCCTCCGTGTAGATATTATCGAGGCCGGGTTCCCGGCCTCGTCGCAAGGGGATTTTCAGGCGGTTCGGGAAATCGCCCGCAGCATGGGCGACAGCGTCGGCATCACGGCGCTGGCCCGGGCGGTGAAAAGCGATATTGACGCCGTTTATGAGAGCGTCCGGATCGCGCAGGACCCGCTGATCCATATCGTGCTCGGCGCATCAAACGTGCATGTGGAGAAAAAATTCAACCGCTCCAAGGAGGCGGTGCTGCAAATGGGCGTCGACGCGGTCAAATACGCCAAGACGCTGCTGCCGCAGGTGCAGTACTCGACGGAGGACGCCTCGCGGGCGGACTTCGAGTATTTGTGGAAAACGATCGAAGCGGTCGTACGGGCCGGCGCTACGATCGTCAACGTTCCGGATACGGTGGGATATGCGGAGCCGGAGGAGTATGGCGAACTGATCCGGAAAATCCACGACCGTTTGAAAAACTTGAACGACAAGGTCATACTGAGCGTGCATTGCCACAACGACCTTGGGCTGGCCACGGCCAACACCTTGAGCGCGGTCAAAAACGGCGCGGAAAAAATCGAATGCACGATCAATGGTTTGGGAGAACGGGCGGGGAATACCTCTCTGGAGGAAACGGTCATGGCGCTGAAGGTCAGGGAATCGCTGTACCGCTGCAGCACGAACATCGATACGACCGAACTGCTCCGGACGTCGAGACTATTGACGCATTTGACGGGGCTCGACGTGCAGGCCAACAAAGCGATCACGGGTGAAAACGCGTTTGCCCATTCCTCCGGCATCCATCAAGACGGATTGCTCAAGGATAAACAAGTGTATGAAATCATGTCTCCCCAAGACGTTGGGGCGGAAAGCATGGAATTGGTGCTGACCGCGCGTTCCGGCAGACACGCAGTCAAACATGCGATCGCGAAGCTGGGCTTCGATACGTCCGATGCCGACGCCTTTGAGATCGTGTTCCAAAAATTCCTGGCCCTGGCCGACGCGAAAAAAGAGGTTTACGATCACGATCTGTACTACTTGCTGAACGATCAACGGGAACAAGCGGAGCACGGGAGCCGGCTGTTTGGATTGCGGTCGTTCCAGGTCGTGACAAATGATCTGTGCCCAACCGCGGCCGTGGTACTTATGCAAAATGGGGAAGAGCTTAAGGGCAGCGCAGTCGGGGACGGTCCGATCGATGCTTTATACACGGCGATCAAAACGTTGACCGGTTTGGACGTTCATTTGACGCATTATAAAATCAACAGCATTTCGCGGGGGAAGGAAGCGGTTGGCCGGGTGAATATCCAGCTTGATTTTCAAGGCAAGACGTATGTCGGCCGGGCGATGGACACCGATATTATCAAAGCAAGCGGCCAGGCTTTCCTGAATGGCGTTAACGCCGTTATTCTGGATCAGAAGGAGAGCGTTCAAGCTTTCTGAGTTAGGTTTTCCAATCAAAACTGCCCCTCCCAGTCTAATTTTAGGATGGGAGGGCCTTTCAGCGCGATGACAATTGGACCGAAGGGCCCCAGGAGGGCGGGATGCCGCCGAAGATCAACAAAGGAGTTCGCCGATACATCGGATGAACTCTTTTGTTTTGCGTGGAGAAAACCTTGCCAAAAAATCTTGTTGCCTGAGAAACTTCTGGAAAAGCTAAGGGCAAAAAAAGCCGTTATTCCAGCGATATTCGTCAATTTGAGAGAAATAGAGGCAATGTATGTCCCTATTTTTTCGAATCACAAGGAAATGATTCCGTTCTGAATAAAAATCCGCTATTTTAGCTTCTTTAAGCGGTGACCGTTATTCATGCGTTTGTGGGAACTGCCACCAATAAAGAATACATAAATATAGTTATGTTAACCAAAAAAAACAGGAGGGATGTATCGCGCATCGCCTCCTGCTTATTAATGCTCGTGAAGTTGGGAAAGAGCCACGTTCTTCTCATTTTCCGGCTCGTCCAAAGGATAGATTCTGGCGGTTTCGTTTTTTTCGTCCACATGCTGAATATAAATCGGAATCCCATCGCAGGTTACGTTTACCATCGTCGGCGAAGCGACGATTTCTTTAGCGCGTTGACTGTTCATACTAAAGACCTCCTGGAATGCAAAATATCACAAACTTGGGGAATAGGCTTCAATCATACATAAGTTGCCCTGGCCATAGCGATGTTATTCCAACTCATAACAAAACACTTGACCTACCTACCGAAGGTATGTAAAATTTGAGATACCTACCAAAGGTATGGAATATTCCCGTCAAACTCATGTTAAAGAAAGGACTCCAACCAAGATGAACCATACGCGAAAAGAAATCATCATCACATTAGCCGTAAATGTTGTATTGCCCTATCTGATTTACACCCTGCTCATTAAACATACCGGCAGTTTATGGGCGCTATCGGCGGCCTCCGTCGTTCCGCTGGTTGATTCGCTGTACAGTCTGATTAAAACGCGAAAAGCGGATATGTTTTCCGCCTTTATTTTCATCGGCCTGATCTTAGGCGTTGCTGCCGTGCTGCTTGGCGGGGACGAGAGGTTTATTTTGCTGAGGGAATCGTATGTAACGGGAATCATGGGGCTCCTATTTTTGCTCTCTTTGCTTCTTAAGCGCCCGTTAATTTATTATTTTGCCGAGCGGTTTACGGGGCGGGATGCGAATATGGAAGAAAAGTGGAGAAATTTGCCCAGGTTCCGGCATACTTTCCGGCTGCTTACCGCCGTGTGGGGGGGTGCTCTTGTGCTGGAAGCCGTTGTCAAAGTGGGGTTGGTGTATATTTTATCCGTTCCGTCATTTCTTGCGGTGTCGCCGTTTGCAAGTTATGGCATCGTGGGTGTGACGATTTGGTGGACCGTTCGTTACGTAAAGCGGGTGAAGAAGCAGGCCTCTCCTGGACTTCAACCGTCGGAATAAACACCGTTTATGAATTGGAGGTATTTGACCATGCATGATAAAACGATGAACCCTACGCTCAAGCTGCTGCTGGAGACGGCGGAAGAAATGATTTTGGAAAAAGGCTGCCGGGCCGCCACGCTGCAGGATATTGCCGTCCGGAGCGGGCTCACCAAAGGAGCGATTTATCATTATGTCAAAAGCAAAGACGAATTGTTCGCTTTAATCCTTGAATCCGGATTCGAGAAAACGAATGAGCTTTTTTTTGAATCGGTGGCTCAAGCCGCCGGCAAACCCGCCGATATCCAGGGACCGCTGAACCTGGTGTCCGGCAGGATGCAGCATGCTGCCAGTCCGGACAGTGTTTCCAACCTGATCTTCATATACTTGCTCAGCCAAAGAGATAAACCCGCCGTGGACGACATTCTACGGCGCTATCACGAAACCGCGATCCGCAATTCGGCAAGCTGGATTGAAGTCGGCAAGCGGCATGGGGTTATTCCCGAGCACATCGACGCCAACAAGGTTGCGCAGCTATTTGCCACGTTGAAGTACGGCTTGCAGGTTCAACAAATCGTTACTCCCGATGACGATGTATTAAGCGACCGGGACATCTATGAGTTTATGCTGAACGCGTTGAGCTGAGCGCTTTTGGAAATATCCCCCGCGCGAAGGCGGGGGAATGGATTAAAAGGCGTGATCGTGATCGTTATTCATCTTGAAATCCGCCTATATAAGCGTATTTTATTTCACGGACATGAATCCGCTGCGTTCCGTCCGGAACCTCCAAGACAAGGGGAGAATTGCATTCCGCACAAAGCAGTTGCCTGCCGATCGGGGAGATAAAAGAGATCCGGTTGTTGTCGGGGTCGCTTTCCGTAGGGTAGACCACAGTGAACAGGTCCGTTGAACCGTCTTCCTCAAACTCCACCTTTACGCCGCTTCCGATCAGAACGACCTGATAGAGCATATCCTGCAGCGCAGTATCATCGGCCGCCAGCATGGATATCAATCGGGCGGTATATTTTTGCAAGAGGTCGTCTATCATTTTTCGATCGCGGCTTGGCATTCCGTATAGATAAGTATCCGCAAAAAACGGGTATTGTTCGTCAAAAAATACAAGCTGGTTCACCAAATGCGTTCTGGTTCCGTCGAGGGCTTTAAAACTAGGGCTCATAGTAAATATCACCCCCAACTTGTTTTTCCCAACCAAGCGTGACCATGTCAATGGTTCTCATACAAGCAGTCCTCCTTAAAGAAAATAAGCCCGCAAGGGGCTTACATTCAGTATAACATCTTTCCTGATTATGGTCATCCGCAGGTATTCGGATGATTGGTTTAAATTGTTTACATACAAATCTATTAAACTTATATTTATAATATGTAGTGCAATTAATATGGGGTGAGGAGGAGTTGGCTTTATGCAGTTGGGGTACAAGTCAATCGGCAAGCTTTTTGCGGCCGCTGTCATTGCGGCCGGACTTACGACCGGTACGGCCTGGGGAACAGTCAGTGCAGCCGAAAACGCAAACGGTTCGGGGGAATTCCAGCTTAGGGTGTTACATACGAATGACACGCATGCCCATCTGGACAATATCGGCCGCCGCGTCACGGCCGTGCAGGCAGCAAGAACGGGGAATACCCTGCTGCTGGATGCGGGCGACGTCTTTTCGGGAACGCTCTATTTTAATCAGTTTAGCGGCCTTGCGGACCTGTATTTTATGAACGCAATGAAATACGATGCCATGACGTTCGGGAACCATGAGTTTGATAAAGGTCCTGCGGCCTTGGCCGAGTTTGTGAAGCAGGCCAAGTTCCCGTTCGTAAGCGCGAACCTCAATTTCGGCACAGAGCCGGCATTAAGCCCCATGGCGAACAGCGGGCTCGGAAAACCCGGGGAAGAAGGGAAGATTTATCCGGCCGTGATCAAGGAAATCGGCGGCGAGAAGGTGGGGATCATCGGTCTCACCACGCCGGAATCCTCCGTGCTCTCTTCGCCGGGGCCCAACATTAAGTTCAATGATGAAGTGGAAAGCGCGCAAAAGCAGGTGGATGCGCTGGAAGCGGAAGGCATCGACAAAATTATCGTATTATCGCATCTGGGTTATACGGTAGATCAGGAACTGGCGGAAGCGGTTGATGGCATCGACATCATCGTCGGCGGCCACTCCCATACGCAGCTCGATGTTCCCGAAGTGCGCCACGCCGATACGGAGCCGACGCTGATCGTACAAACGGGCGAATATGACGAGCATTTGGGCCAACTGGATGTGACGTTTGACGACAAGGGCGTACTGAAGGAATGGAACGGCCGCTTGATTGACCTTAATGCCAAGGATGATGCCGGCAATTACGCCATTAAGGGCAATGCGGAAGCGGAAGCCAAGCTGGCCGAATACGCCGCCCCGCTGGAAGAACTGAAAAAAACCGTTGTCGGCGAGTCGGACGTTCCCCTTGATGGTGAACGCAACAGCGTACGCAAGCAGGAGACGAACCTGGGCGACCTGGTGGCCGACGGCATGCGGTCGAAAGTGATGAGCATCGTCAAGGAACCCGGTGTCAAAGGATATGTGACGATTCAGAATGGCGGCGGGATTCGCGCCTCGATCGATGCTGGCGACATAACGCTCGGCGAATTGCTGACGACGATGCCATTCGGCAACAATCTGACCGCGCTCAAGATGACCGGCGATGAAATCATAGCGGCGTTGGAGAACGGCGTAAGCGGCGTCGAAAACGGTGAAGGGCGGTTTCCGCAGGTTTCGGGCATGCGCTTCTACTATGATTCGGCCAAGCAGCCTGAAGTCGTCGATGATGTGACCGGGGAGAAAACGCAATCCGGACAACGCATCGTAAAAGTACAAATTCAAAATGAAGACGGAACGTACGCCGACATCGATCCGAAGGCTTATTATATCGTGGCCACCAACTCCTATATGGCCGGCGGCGGAGATTTCTACAACTCGATGAAGAAGGCCAAGGACGACGGCCGTTTCTACGAGCTGAATCTGGTCGATTATGAAGTGTTCCGCGAATACCTGGACAAAGCGGGTACGGTCAACCTAAAGGCGGAAGGCCGCATCACCGATTTGAAAGGAGCGGCGCTTCCGGCCGAAGCAGGAAGCAGTGGCGAGGCCGGCGGGGAAGCGGCGGAGAATCTCGCTTCCCGGTTTACGGATATCGCTAACGATCCCAACAAGTCGGAGATTGCCCGGGCAGAGTCCGCGGGCATCATCAACGGTTACGGCGACGGCACATTCCGTCCGGATGGGCTCGTGACCCGCGCCGAATTTGCGGTGATGGTGAGCCGGGCCTTCAATCTGGGCGACGCGGCAGCCGAAACCGGATTTTCCGATGAAGACAGCATCGAGCCGTGGGCATTGCCTGCCGTTTCCGCGCTTAAGCAAGCGGGGTATACGGACGGTTTCGCCGACACCGCTTTCCGGCCTGAACAAAACTTGATCGTCAAAGAGGCTGCAGCCGTAATTTCCGCGGCGTCGGGGAAGGCTTTGAGCGGGTTGGAACTGAAAGAAACCGCGCAAGTCACCCGCAGCGATTTGGTGCTGATGATTATGTCCGCGCTGAATGAATAGGCCGGCATGTCCAATGAAAGCTCAAAACCGTTCCACATTTACTGTGGGGCGGTTTTTTCGTTGTATGCCATTTATGATGCATGATGAGCCGTAACGAAATGATGCTTTGGTCCATATGATGAAGGGACCGAGGAAATGGTTTTTTACCCAGCGGAAACAGACCGACTATAAGGTACGGGACGAATCGGAGGAAGAGGGGGTAAAACAAATGCCTGCAATCGTTGGCAACGTAAAGATCATTAACATCAGTTCCGGTGGAGTGGTGCAATTTGGCGATACGCTAGTTATCTCCCCGCAGACGGCTACGAAAACATTTGCGGGCTCGGGATCGTTTAATACCGGGGATTTTCCCGTTACGAACAACGGCTTGAGTACGACCCTAACCATTGACCCCGCTGTCGTCGATGGTTCGGTCACCAAGGGAGGGACCTTAGCCTAATGATACATGTTCAGCAGACTATTACGATTCAGTGCCTTCGGATTAACGGAATTTCAAATTCTTCAGTTTTGCAAATCGGAACAGCCGGGATCATAAAATCGTTATCCAATCTGTACAATACCGGAGGGTTTACGGGCCCTGCCCCGGAGGCAGCCCCAACCGCTCCTGGTGCCTTGCCGGGACCGGTGGTCCCTTTTGCCACCGGGCGGTAATAACCGATTCTGAATGCCAATGCGGAAGGTGTGAAAAAGATGAACGAAAAAATTCGCTTGGATGTTACAAATGATAAAATTTTAGTAGACAACATGAAGATCGTGGCAGTGGGCAGTTCATCAGTCGTTTTGATTGGGGACACCGGTTCTATTCGGCTCTCCTCCATATTTGACACTCCGCCGGAATCCCTTATTATCGGGCCGCTTGTGCCTTTTGCGCGGTAGACATGATGCGGATATCCTGCGTTAATCAGATGAAAGTCACCTTCGTAATTTATTCTTCTTTTGTACATGTGGGAGATGTGTGGGGAATCTTTCCGGATTCGCAAGTTTTCGCCTTGCAACGCCAAATTCCCGTCTTTTGGGGGGATGAGGGGAAATTGGAGAAGCTGCCCGTGTTCTTTCAACCGTTTCCCTCCCAAGAAATCAATGAGGAAGTCACTTTTACGCAAGAGAACAAAAGCCCCTGCATCCACGTAAACAATCTCTATATTTTGGGGATATCAACTTCCTCCGGGTTGCAAATCGGCAATACCGCGATACTTGACGCGAAGAATCGCACCAAGCATATCAGGCATCTTATCCCAAGAGATTAATTGAACCGGTCTGATGATCCCTCCCATGTAGCTAATTTATTGCAAGACGGGCGATGGATTGGCATACATTGATAAAGAAAAAGAAAGGAGGAGGGGCATTTGTCGGGACATCCCCCCAATCATTGGCTGGATCAAATCAATCATGCCTTGCGCTGGCAGTACGATAAATTGTTTCAATTGGAAAACGATATTTCGGCGCTGAAGAAGCAGTTTGAGGCTTTGCAATCCATGCCGAGACAACATGTTGAAAAGATAGATTACAATTTTGAGCAGTTGAAAGTAGAAAATCTCAACGGCACCCTCATTATCGGAATCAGTCCTAATGATCAAGGAACGATTGAAGATCTATCGGTAGCCGGCAAACAAACGGAGGACGTTTCGTTTGGCCAGGACCCTGACGATCCGAGCAAATCGTCCGTCCAAACGATCAAAGTCGAAGTGCAACGATACATAAAAGAGGACATCGCCTCCTTGCTGGCCGAGAAAGCTAATCACCGCAATATGACCCTCACGGCCGAACAACTGCAAAACATCATGGACGATATGATCCGGCAAGTCGAGGACCGGCTTGCCTTTTATATGGCCCAATTGCAAGAGGGGGCAAACGGTCATGAACAGCATGAACAGGTTGAGCGGCGTTTAAAGGATGATCTGCTGCAAGCGACGGATAAATATATCGATTACTTTCACCAACTGGGGGGTTCGTAACCCAGCGGGGGACCGGTTCGCCCCTGAAAACTGTGGCGATGCCGCGGGATGCCTGTCACGGTGATATAATATTGGCCTCTAAATTCGAACGGCTCGTCATCCACGACATCGTCAACCCAATGAAAATGTGATCCGTCTGGTAAATAAACGGGCGGTCCGGTGTAGCCGTTAAATCGATGGAAATGTTGATCCTGGGTGTAAGTGATTCCTTGGAAACGATGAAAGTGGCAGTCACTTGGGCCTCCATTAACAGGATAAGTAAAAAACCGGACATTATGCCGATGGCCTAAATTGATGGATGTCGATCCATAAAACTCATGCGCATGCGCCTGACAATTTGTCGCAAACATCGGTACGCTTCCTTTCTTGTGATGTAAGACTTTCTTAAAAAGGATTACGCTGCTTCGTTCGCTCATACAATTTATTGATACGGGGAGGAGGGGGATTCTATGCGAAATTCGCCGGCGGAGGCGGCCCAGACGTTTGTGTCTCAGCATTATCCCGATTGCATGTTAGCGGTATTGGGCGGCAGCGCCAGCATAAACCAGCATGACGCAGCTTCGGATCTGGATATCATTGTTTTCGAAAAACAGGACCCGGGTTATTTTCATAGGGTAAGCTCTTTCATGGATTGGATCATCGAGTGTACGGTACTTACTCCGGAAAATTACAGGGAATACTACGATTTAGGGGTGCAGACCGCCAACCCCACGTTGCAGAGACTGATAGCCGGAGGCGTTGTTTTGGTTTCGCGGGAAAGCGGCCTGGAATTTATCGAAGAAGCACAAAACGATCTGCAGTATGGCCCGATGCCTTGGTCGCAAGCAGAACTGGATTTCGCCAGATACCAGATTTCCGAAAAAATCACGGATTTGCAGGGCCAAATTCCGCGCTGCGAAAAATGGTTTGTGGCCAGCAAGCTGCTCATTTTATTAAGCGAGTTTCTGCTGCGCGCCAACCAACAATGGCTTGGGGAAGGGAAACACTTATTCCGGTATTTGCAAAAGTACGCTCCTGAAACGGCGGAGGATTTGGAGAAAGGGCTGGAAACGCTGTATCTTCGGGACGATCCGGGCGAACTCGTCAAGGCTTGCGGCCGGGCGCTGGAACCGTATGGAGGAACACTGCTTGACGGGTATGAGGCCTGAAACTTTGAAGTTAACTTGGGAACCGGATAAAATGCCCCGTTGCGCTGTGCAACGGGGCTTATTTTTCCCAAACTTCTATTCCTCGTTTTCGCTTTCGACAAAGACATCGTGAAAGTTTTGGGACTCCGGCATCTTAGGCATCTGGATCTCCAAAATACCTTCCTTGTATTTTGCCCGGGTTTGTTTAGGGTTCACTTGTTTTTTGAGCTGGATTTCCTGTTTTTCCCCGGACGGCAAAACAATCCGCAGCTTGTTGCGATTTACCGAGATCTTTGTATGGTCTAATTCGAAATGGTCCGAAACAGGCAACCGGACAATTAAACTTCGGTGTGTTTCGTGAAGTTCATAATTCCCCGTATTGTCATTGAAGATAGGGATTTTAAAATCGGCCGGCATGGACTTTTGAAGCTGCTTTTGGACATAATCGCCTACCCAGGAGAGATTTTTGGCGGGATTCACCTGGGTGAAGTTTTTCGGCAAAAACGGAAATTGCTCCAGCATGTTCTTTTCAAATTCTTCCCAGCTTGTCAAACCGCCCTTATTTCGCATATCGCATCACCTACATCTTTATATATCTAAATTTTATTCAGCTGAGCATGTTCATGTTCGAACGGTAGCAAGTGATGCGGAAAAACAGCGCGGACTTTCCCTTTATGCGGGCCTTGCACCAAACGCCTATAGGCTGCATAGCCTAGGGTTGAATAGAACGAGAGGGGAAGGTTAGTTTGCACTATGATTTCGACTTTTACGATTCGTTTCGCGTCTCTGCGGACCAAAATTTAATCCCTGACATCGTACGCGCCATAAACGGTGAATACAGTGCGATCATCTGCTACGAACAATTGGCCGGCATGGCTCCGAATGAAGAGATAAAGAGGAGAATTATGGAAATCCGTCAAGACGAGATTCGGCACTACCACAGCTTCTTGCAACTCTATGCTTCGTTAACCGGCACGCAAGCGACTCCGCGGCAAACGGAACGGTGCCCGGCCGATTACCGGTCGGGAGTGATCGGCGCTTTTTTGGATGAGCAAAAAACGGTTGACCAGTACCTGGAAATCGCAGATAAAGCGCACGATCCTTATATCAAGGAACTATTTAAACGTACGGTTTCCGATGAACAAAATCATGCCGTCTGGTTTTTGTATTTTATGATGGGCGGGAAGGAATAGGAAACCAAATTTGAACCCGACTGTTATCCGGAAACTGGTCGGGTTTGTTTTTCGACAATGTTTATATCCTTATTTCGAATTAAAGGAGATACTATGGCCTGGCAGATCTCTGACGCATATAATTACGTAAAATAATAATTTGACGAATAATTATAAATGAATTATGCTTGGTTTAGGAGGTGCCGAGCCGATATGGATAAAACGTTAAAAGCGCATTATATGAACCGTATCGATGAAAAGTTAAATGAACTGCCTTGGTACGTGACCGAATACATAGATAGCCGCAAACGCAAATTGTCGCCGACGACGCTGCTGAATTACTGTCATGATTTCATCATCTTTTTTGACTGGCTGATTGCCGAAAAGTTCGCAGCCGCAAGCCGCAAAGACGTTGAATTACCTAGCTTGGAAAAATTGACGGTTCGCGAGATCGAAAATTTTCTTTCCCATCTGGAGTACCGTTTGGGAAACAACAAATATACGATCAACCGCAAGCTGTCCGCGTTAAAATCGCTGTTCGATTATTTGCAAAACAAAGCGGAAACCGACGATTTACAGCCGTATATTCAGCGTAATGTTATGGCCAAAATAGAATTTAACGCCGTTAAAGAAAGCCAGGAAACGATGGCCAACCGGATTGAAGGGAAAATTTTGCGAGACGACGATTTCGAACGGTTCCGGCAGTTTGTGGCGTATGATTTTGGCGCGCAAAACAAAGACAACAAGCGGATTTTTCGTTTCCATGAGTTTAACCGCGAGCGAGACACCGCGATCGTTTCCTTGATTCTTGGTTCCGGACTGCGCTTATCGGAAGTAGCGGGAATCGACAACGGCGATCTGGATATGAACAAAGGATTGGTCCGGGTAATCCGTAAAGGAAATAAAGAACAATACGTGTATTTTAGCGAACAAGCTTTAGCGGACCTGGAAAATTATCTAAGCATCCGGGAAGCAAGATATGCGCCGGACAAGTCGGAAAATTCCTTGTTTTTGGCGGCTCCGATCGGCCGCAAAGGCACAAACCGCCGACTGACGCCAAGAGCCATTGAAAAGCTGATCGAAAAATATGCGGCAGCGTTCGGCAAACCGGCGTTAACGGTACACGCGTTAAGACATTCTTTTGCGACACGCTATCACCAAGAAAACAACGACGTACCGAGACTAAGAAATCAATTAGGCCATTCATCAATCCAAACGACGATGATTTATACGCATTTAACGGATGAAGAGATGCGAAAAGCCGTGAATAATATGGATAAGTAAAAAGCAGATAAATCAGATCAAAGAGCCGGGTTGGGCCGGTTCTATATTTTAATAACACTACTTATTCACAAAACTCGTATTTTGTACATATGTATATAAATTGATTAATTCCCTTGTATTATTATTCGGGCAATTGCATTTGTTAGTCAACAACGGTTCTCTGTTTTGCAAATGATAATATTCAATGCTGCTAGATGAGCTGCTCTCATCAAAGTTGTATTTGAAAGCGACATCTGGAAACGAACGATCCCTCATATTCTCAATTTCCTTCCAAGAAGGTACACTAATTTCTTTACTTCTCTTCCCTGCGGTCTCCATCCAAGCACAAAAGAAATTCTCACAGAACTGTAAGACCAGTTTTTCAAGAATCCAGGAAAGCCCCCCCATATCAATACTTCTACGGATTTTCATTTGATAATTGACGACCTGATCAGAGAAATACTCCAGAAGCTCCCTGATTAGAAGTGGTGCTACATCAGAAATCAAGCTTGTTCTTAAAGAATTAAAGCCGTAGAAATGCTCCTCCTTTAAAAGAGATTTTCTCCAAAAAACATAAGCATATGCATAGGGACAAATTTCAGGGAATTCAATCGTTTCATTCGATTCTCTAAGCTCCATCAATTGAGTTATGCAATGTTGATGAGACTTAAGTGAACTCTGAAATAATCGGTCTATAACTTTCTTGGCCGTGACGTTTATTTCGACGCTTCCAGCATCTGCTTATTCTCCTGCCATTTCGTTGTCTTGTCGTAACCCGCTTTTTGCGCATCCACCACTGCCTTATCCAGCAGCGAGAGCACTTCCTGATCCGAAAAGGCCAAGCTGCTCGCCTTAGCCCTGGCCTGTTCATAAATTTCGAACACGCGCTGCGCAATAATGCCTTTCTCGGAATCGCCCTGCTAGATCCAGATTAATCATGGGACGAAAATAAACTGTAATTTATACTCGGTATCAGCACTGTTGACTTACCAACGATTCCTCTTTATAATTCGGACATTGAGAGCCAAGGTGCCGGGTCTGAAGATTCCCATCGGCAGCATTCATGAAAAACTGAATGAAACCACCAGAAAATTGGACGACGAATCAACACTTCGCCATTTGGAAAGATTTCCGACATCTTTCGAAGAATGAATCTTGCTTTAAACAAACTCAGATTTCTTATTCGAGATAACGGCGGCATTGCTGCGCTGATGACGTATGTAATCTCAAGTCCGGAGCTTTACATTATTGATCACACTTTGGTCGAAAATGCTTACCGAGGACAAGGGCTTGGCGATAAGCTGGTCAAAGCTATGGTGGAATACGCGCGGGAAAACGGTATTAAGATATTACCCTTATGCCCGTTTGCCAAGGGACGATTCGAACGTATCTCCGAATACGCGGATGTTTTCCATAAATAAGCAGGAATCATAAAATTATAACAATAATAAGAGAAGAGCCTAAGGGTACGAGATTTCTTCATTCCTCTGTCTGCCTTGTAGAACAAGGAGCAAGATCCACGGCGATTTTGCTCCTTGTTTGTTGTCAGGATTCATTGAACAATAAAGTACGCGACTTTATCTTAGCGGCGCCCGACCGCTACGCCCCCAAAAACGCCCCATAGATTTGCGGGATCATTTAAGTATTTATGAGGAAACCCGAGCTCAATCACGCTTACCGCGTCGAGCCTTTGCAGTTGTTCTTCCGCAAGCTGCAGATCAAGCATATTCAAATTGCTTTCAAGCTGTCCGGCTTTGCTTGCCCCCAGCAAAATGGATGTAACGGACGATTGGGCTCTCAGCCATGCCAGCGCAACATGCGCCGCCGGAGCATGCACTTCATCTGCTACCTTTTTGACTTCATCCACAATATTAAATACCCGCTCATTCAGCATACCATGGTTAGCCATCATGGTTACCCGCGAGCTCCAACCTTCGGATTCCTTGCTGCACTGCTGCAACTCCTCTCTTGAATATTTTCCGGTCAGAAGACCGTTGGCCAGAGGCGACCAGGCAACAACCCCAAGCCCCATCTCCTGAGCCATCGGAGTGAGCTCTCTTTCCGACGTTCGCTCAATCAGACTGTGTTCATTTTGCAGGGCAACCAGAGGAGACCACCCTCTCAGGTCGGCGATCGTCTGCATCCGCGAAATCTGCCAGGCCGGCGTATCCGATATTCCTACATAAAGCACCTTGCCTGCTCGTACAAGATCATCCATAGCCCGCAGCACTTCCTCTACCGGCGTCGTGTTGTCCCAAGAGTGCAGATACAGCAGGTCGATATAATCTGTTTTCATTCGCGACAAACTAGTTTCAACCGAGCGGATCATGCTTTTTCTATGATTTCCGCCTGCATTCGGGTCGCCTTTATGCGTATTCATCGTATATTTCGTGGCAAGCACGATGCGATTACGACGCTCGCCCAGAATTTCACCCAACATTTTTTCCGAGCTTCCGTTCGTGTACCCACTGGCCGTATCGACAAAGTTTCCACCCCGGTCGAGATAAATGTCCAGCATGTTCTGGGCTTCATCCGTGCCTGCCCCCCATCCCCAATCCGTACCGAAAGTCATGGTGCCAAGAGCAAGCTCCGAGACGCGTAATCCGCTTTTTCCTAAGAAGTAGTATTTCATATATGCCTCCTAATAAAAGTTATTCATTTTTTCAAAACTGGAAATCCTTCATTTTCTATAAGAAAATGATCATCGTTGGATACGCAGCTTTTTACATGGATCACCCCCTTTAAGTAATATCTCTCCACCATGGAGCCGATGGCATTTTAGAAGAACCTATCTCAACACTTTCGCCTATTCGAGGTACCGCGATGACGACGTTTCTCTCAGCAGCGGCCACCAGCCATTGTTGTCGTATTGTCCCGCCTCGATTAATGATAATGATTGCCAATCTCTTTAAAGTGAGGACCGTAGCCGCTATCCCCGCTGTAAAATATCTTTGAATGATTTCCTTCAATAATCCACGAACACCACAACATAAGTACCAACTCTCAAATTATTTATTAAAATCGCTATTAACTGAACGTTCATTCATTTATGTGTTTAAAAAAAAGGACTCTTTATGCTTTGACAGCGTCCCAGCTTGATTGAATCAAGTCCTTCACATTTTTATTATTAAATTCAAATTCTCTTCTGTAATATTGCTTGGCCAGCTCGGTAACAGGAGCATAAATCAAAACCAACAGCAGCATGGTATCGTAATCTTTAAGCAACTTCTGTTCTTTGCCTTCCTCAATCAATTTATAAAAAGGCTGGAACATCATACTGGAATCTTCAAGATATAAATTCTCGACAAGCGGTGAATTGCAAAATTGTTCATAAAAGAGGAATTCATCTTTATGGTTAAGAATGAATTTAATATAGTTGCTCATAATCAGTTCAAATCTTTCCTTGACCGGCATTGAATGATGAAGCCCTTCGAACATACTCGAACTAATCTTTTGCTCGACATTCAAAAACAGCTTCCTCAGCATGTCCTCCTTATTTTCAAAGTAAACATAGATCGTTCCTGGTGATACCTTAGCCCGTTTGGCGATTTTAGACATGGAAATTTCAGAAAAACCGATTTCGTTCAAAAGCTGAATGGTTGCTTGAAAAATAGCTTCATTTTTATTTTTGTCCTTATATCTCATGGTTGAATAATAAACGATCATTCAATTAAAGTCAAATAAGCCAACCCGTTTCGGCTTGAAGCCTGCGAAGAGGATTGAAAGGTTTGCTAAGACAGGTGAAATTATGACCACCCGTCCAACGGGTGGTTTGCACTTGGGGTATAACCCCCTGTTGCCAAACTTCGCCTAAAGACGCCTGCGAGGATGGGACACCAAAATATGAAAACACTAATCAATATGCATTGTTAAAAAAAGAGTGGCTCCAAAATCCCCAAATCCAAATTCAAACCTAAAGGCAAATGAGCAAAATTCCCCTTCCCTCCCCCCTATTCATCTTCACAAAAAAGTGGACATCCGTTGCTCTAAAACGGATGTCCACATATTTTTTAGGTACTTATTCCCATACACGACCGAGCCGCTGCGCTTTGAAGCCGCTTTCTTGAATTATTTTACCAAACCGGACTATTGGCGTACATATCCCGATTTATAGAGCTTAAACTGGATTCCACTGTTAATATTGCTAATAATATGGCAAAAAATAATCCGATAGACCTATGAAGAAATCAGGCGAGTCCGACGAAAATATGATTATACCCCACCCTTAAGTCTCAAATCATTCCTGTTGACAGGGATTTTCGACCTAAAGTTTGGGCACATCACTACGCGGGAGGTAAAGCCTAAAGTTTCATGTGATCCCTAATCATGTCGTCCGCTAATCCTAACCGCAATCACACATTTTTATTATCTTGAAGGAGTGTACATCTTCGTGAAAACTATCTCTTACCCCCGCAAATCCGCAATGCTTCTTGTTTTTGTTCTGATATTGGCGCTTTTGGGCAATCCGGCCACCAAGTCCGCCAGCGCTGAAGATGAACCCGTCTCCAAAGCCAGAACGACTTGGTTATGGCACACCGCTCTTATCCAATCATCGTCCTCCGAGCTGTTGAACTTTGCCAAGTCCCAAGGTGTCGGAATTATATATTTGCAAATCAGTACCAAAGTGGATCTTGATTCCTACCGCAGCTTCATTCGCCAGGCCTCGGAAATGGGTATCGAGGTTCATGCTCTAAACGGAGCCCCGGACTGGGCCCTCGCCGCAAGCCGCCCGAAATTGGACGCTTTTATGAAATGGATTAACGATTACCAGCAGCATGCCGCGCCGGAAGAGAAGCTAAAAGGAATTCATGTTGACATTGAGCCGTATTTGCTTCCGATTTGGAAAACGGACTACGACACCCTGGTGACTGAGTGGCAGGGCAATGTCGATGCGTTGGCCCGACAGGCGGCTGACTCGGAACTTCCGCTGTCGGCGGCTCTTCCCTTCTGGCTCGATAATTATAAAGTACCGGACAGCGAGCAAACTTTGAGCTCATGGATGATCTCGCGCTTCGAATCCGTGACCCTGATGTCTTACCGCGATAGCGCCCAGGCCATTTACAATACGGCCAAAACCGAGTTTTCCGAAGGCGAAAGCATGAACAAGAAAATCTATACCGGTGTGGAAACCAAGCCCTCCAGCGAAGGAAACTCCATCACTTTTTACGAAGAAGGCAGCCAAGTCCTGAATGAGCAGCTCGTCCAGTTGGAGCAATTGGGCGAAGCGCACACCTCGTTCGGCGGTATCGCCGTCCATGATTTGGTAGGCTGGATGAATCTCGTTGAACGAGACCAATCGATGTAAGCTTACTGACCTTCTTATATAAAAAAAAATCACCCTCTATTTGGCCCTAGAGGGTGATTTTTTCAACTTAAATGCTGACATTATTTCAGCAAAAATTCAATCTGATATTCAAACGTCTTAATGTTCCGCCCCATGATTTGCAGTTATTACGCCAGGTGTACTTGGTACTACGGGTACTACAATCACGCTAATTAACCCCAATGCGATCGCCATCGAAAAAAATGCTTTTTTCGTCCGCTTCTGCTTATAGTATTCGAGTGCTTTACTTATATCGTTTTCAAATAAAGTTAACACACTGCCAATGTCAAAATCATGCTTTATTGCCGCATCGGTGATGTTGAGTATCCCAGGTATTAACTCTTCGATACCACCGGGCATGGAACGCTCAGGTCTACGAGATCAAATGGACGATGAATAGAAGGTAAGGTTTTAGGTGGATTTGTTCATAGAAAAATGGTATATTTTTGGGGGTTAATAGCGCGTTATTTTATATTTGGGAGGGCATCGATATGGACAATAACTCTGTTCATAGAACAAACATTATAGGCGCCGGCGAGGTTGGCAGCGCTGTCACGATCGACATGGATAAGAATTCTATTCATAAAACAAACAGTCTCTTTTGGGACACAAAAGGAAATGACATCTTAGGAGCAACCGCCCTTCCTTACTATGGAGCATTTGTCTCAGAAGAAAAATGCCAACTTTTTGGCGATGTTTCAGGAAAAAAGATGCTGGAGATCGGCTGCGGAACCGGTCATTCCTTGCAGTATCTAGGGGAACGCAAAGCATCTGAACTATGGGCTGTGGATATTTCAGAAAAACAAATCGAAAAGGCAAAGCAACATTTGGCGGCCTGCGGCCTATCGGCAAAATTGATCTGCTCTCCCATGGAAGAAGAATGCGGCTTGCCAGTGGATTATTTTGACTATGTTTATTCGATTTATGCCATAGGCTGGTCCACCGATCTTGAGGGTACTTTTTGCCGTGTCGCTTCTTACCTTAATAAAGACGGCGTATTTATTTTCAGTTGGTCTCACCCTATTCACAAATGTGTTGCTGCAGAAAATAATGTGCTTGCTTTTAAAAAATGTTATTTCGATGAATCTTGGTATTCGGTATCTCTTGATGAAGGTACGCTAACCTTATCGGACCGCAAACTATCAACCTATGTGAATGCGCTCTCCAAAGCGGGATTTGTCATTGAGCAAATGATTGAGCAATCTGATGATGAAATTATGCAATCGCGGGACGATAACAGTGATTTTGCGAAAAAAGCAAAGATGCTTCCTGTAACTTTTGTATTCAAAGCAAGGAAACTATAGCATCCGATATAACCCAATGTTACCTTAATAATTTATCTGGTAAGTTATAAGTACCTGGAGGCGGCAGCTAATTGTCCGTTCTGGAAAGAGTCTGCAGAAAGGCAGGCTCACTTAAAAATGAAGTCTTTTCTGGAAAACGGTTATGACGGGCGCAAACTGAGCACTTGTATCCAGATTCTAACGCATAGGTCTGAAAAAAGACGCGTTTTGACCATTCTTCACCTTCAAGAAGACGGAAAGAGTCCTTAAGAAAACGTATAGCAAATGTATTTAATGGTCTAGACAATCCGCTGCCCTCTTCTTTTAAATAACTTTCTTTTAGCGTCCATAGTTGGTAAAAATAATCAAGCTGATGAAATTGGGGCATAGACAACAAGTCAGCAACTTCAGATTTCGAGAAGAATCGTTCGGCGATATCCAGATCAATCGGAAGAACTTGCTCAATATCAATACCGACGGATTGATGATCTAAAGCTACCCCTATCCATGAACCAGAATGAGTAATATTAAAAAATACACCCGAATCATTCATTAATTCGGGTTTTCCGAATTTCGTGGTCTGAAATTTTACCTTTCTAATGGGTACATTCAAACGATCTGCGATCACATGTCTAGCAAGAAGATCGGCAAGCAGCGATCGCTGCCTATCCACCGGGTCGACATAGTTTGCGATCAACTGCTGCTTCTCTGCGGGTAGTAAATGCAAATAAAGCTGCCACTCCCGCTCATTGTAGTTATTTAAAATTCGCATAAAAAATATTTCTAATCCCACAATCTCATGAACCTCCATTAATATCAGGTGCATCGCGTAATTTCTTCGATCGGTTAAATTTTGATTGCTCTTACGGGTACCGGCTGCTGGGCGTCCAGATTGGGGAGATAGCTCAAGGCGTCGGCCGTCTCCTGGACACGGGCAACGGTCTTCGGATGTACGCCGTAGCTTCCGTTCGTCGCCTGAGATATCGTGCTGACGGATAACCCCCAACTGTCCGCGATAAGCTGTAGTCAATGCTGTACAACTGGTCGCTGTGCTCCAGCAAGAGCTCGTAAAAGCGCCCTCTTTCCTGCGGGAATGCCGCCGCCAGCTTCTGTATCTCTACTCCAGGCACCATCATCACTCACCCCACCTATCTCTTTCTATAGTTAGTTGGGGCAGGGGGCAAACCGTTTTGGGTGGGAAATGTTTATTTATCCGAGGCCAAAGCGGCCGCTATACATATAGCTTAGTCTGCTCCTTGTACATCCGGCTGTATCTTCCGTCTTGCCTGATTAAGGCAGCGTGTGAGCCATCCTCAACGATTTCGCCTTGATCAAATACCAGTATCCGGTCAACGATGCCCGCAATCCCCAGCCTGTGTGAGATCAAGAGTGTCGTTTTGTCTCCGGTAAGCTGGGTGAAATTGCGATAAAGGTCCGCTTCGGCCTCAGGATCCAGCGCTGCGGTCGGCTCGTCCAGAATCATGACCCTCACGTTGTTGCGGTAAGCCGCACGCATGATAGCGATTTTTTGCCACTCTCCCCCGGACAGATTGCTGCCTTCATCATTAAAGGTACCGATTACTTCATCAAAGCCGTTTGGTTTAGCGTGTATAAGGCCTTCTGCTCCGGCTTTCAAGGCAAGCTCATTTAGAGCAGCATCGTCATGGGCTCTCCGGTAATCCGATACCACAATATTTTCGCGGAGCGTCGTTTCATATCTGCCGAAATCTTGAAAAATCGCCGAAATGCTGCTTCTAACCTTGGCAAGCTGAGTCGCGATGTTTTCGCCGTTTACGGTAATTTCTCCGCTGTCCGGCTCGTATAAGCCGCAGAGCAAATTGACAAAGGTAGTTTTCCCCGACCCGTTCTCGCCCAGGATGGCCACCTTCTCGCCCTGCCGAATCGAGAGATTCAAATTCCGGATCGCCGGGGCATTAGCCCCGGGATAAGTAAAAGTGACGTTATGGAAGCAAATGTCGGCGTGGGCAAGCGGAACGGCATCCTTGTCCAAAGCATCGGCTTCCAGGTCCTCAAGCTCAAAGAAATCCCTCATGAATTTGGCATCGCCAACGAATTGAGCCGCAACGACAAGCAACCGGGCAGTCGTATCCTGCAATTGTCCAGCTAGCGTCAGGACGAGCATGAATGTGCCCAGCCCTGCAAGCGGATTCTGAAAAATTTCATGCACGACGATCAAAAGAACGGCGATATAGACACCGTTGCGCAATAGATCGGCAATGGAATTATGAAGCACATGAACCTTAGTCATATTATTTTTAATCCCTATGTAGTGGTTGGCCGACCTTTTCCACTTCCGCTTTAAATAATCGAACAATCCAAAATAACGCACCTCATTCAGTGTATGTTGGGCACAGCAATCATGAAAATAATGAATGACAAATGCCCCTTCCTTCATGAATTTCGTTTTGAACAGATAGTCCTCGTCCTTTTGCCTGTACGCCAGGAGGGTTGAGGGAAGGCAGGTAGCTATCAGCACAATTGCAATTGCCGGATGGACATTATAGAGCACAAACATAATACTGACAAACGTAATCAAGTGTTGTATCCATGCAATGATGCTCTGAATGCTTTGGGCCACACGAAATCCGGCATATGTATCCGCAAACACAATCTTCTCCTTGAAATTGTTGTAGTTCTCAATATATTTGTACTGGACACGGCAGGTGCAGCGCATTACGGATTCTTTGATGTAAGCCTGAATGTTCAAGGTGTCCAGATTGGCAAAATACCCCTGCAGTGCATGGAAACCCAACTGGGTGATATAAAGCAAAGCGAGCCATCCGAAGGTTCGCATTGCGCCGGCAAGCCTATCGTTGCCGTTGCCGTACAGCTCCTGTACCTGGTCAGTGAGTGAACTGAGAGTGCCCGAAATCATCACTGGAAACAGCGCAACAAAAAAACCGGCCAATTTGACGCACATAGAAGCTCGGCTCTGCGTGGTGAAGCTGACCTCAAGGGCTCTGATTAATATTTTCGGGGTAGCCCGCAATAAGGTGCCTCCCGGTTCCTGGATCTCTTGCTGCATTATAACACCTCCGCCTAGTTAACAGATTCGTACCACTGGGCCTGCTGGGCAAAAAAATCGGCGTACTGTCCCTTTAGGGACATTAATACCTCATGTGTGCCCGTCTCGACGATTTCCCCATCTGCCATCATAATAATTTTATCCGCCAACCGCGCAAAGCCAATGCGGTGGCTGATCAGAATTGCGGTACGTCCGCTCAATTTGTGCCGGATATCCATGAATTGTTCCATCTCGGCGATCGGGTCCAATGCCGCAGCTGGCTCGTCAAATATCAGCACATTTTTGTTGCTCATATGACTTCTTGACACGGCAATCCGTTGTTTCTCTCCTCCGGACAATTCTACTCCTTTTTTATCCACCGCTTTGCCGAGCATTGTATTTAATCCGTTTGGAAGCTTCGCCAGCACTTTCCACGCCCCGCCTTTGCGGACAGCCTCTTGGATAGCCTCCTGGTCTTCCCGACGCTCCAGATCGCCATAAGCAACATTTTCCGAGAACGTCGTATGGAACAAATAGAAATCCTGAAAAAAAACGCCGATCTGTCCGCGGATCTCTTCCGCAGAGTATTCGGAGAAGTGCTTTCCGTAAAGCTTGATGGACCCGGAAACCGGTGTATACATCCCCAGAAGCAGCTTCGACAATGTCGTTTTTCCGCTACCGTTTTTGCCGACAAGCGCAACAATTTCGCCTTTGCGGACGGAGAACGAGAGGTCTTTGATCACAGGCAAATCGGGTCTGTATCCAAAATATAGCTGTTTCACTTCAAATACGGGCGTCTCCTCCCCGGTCCCGGCACTTTCGGGAAGTTGCGGCGGTTGTTCCGTAAATGGAACGCGATGGAAAAAGCGGTATTGTTTCTGCAAACCAAACAAACCGTCGTCAAAACTGATCAAATTGCGGGCAAACCCGGAGAGTACTGTATATATATTTATGCAGAGCGTATATAAGACAACAAATTCTCCCGGTGTTATACGGCCTTTCGCCACCCCCTGCAGCGAAGTTATGACAATGGCAATCAGAAAACAAAAAAAACCGAGGCCGCCCACCAAATTACGTATTTCGGTATCCAGAAACAATTGTTTCTTGTACCCTCTTACATTCTTAAAGACATTGTTCCACTGGCGGATAATCATCTCCATGTTTTGATAGATTCTAATTTCCTTGGCTATCCCCGTATTCTGGGGCAATTTCTCAAAATATGCCGACCTGCGTTCATCCCTTCTTCTCTTTTGGGTATTGGCGCGCATCTTTTGGGTGAAGGTTAAATTAAATACTACCATTAGCGTAATGTAAAAGAGAGTAAAGGCAAATACGGTTTTGGATAGCGTAAAGGAGACAACGGCAAGGGAAGCCAGGGAAACCAGCTTGCCCAAAATGGCGCATGCACTGCTCATAAAATCCGTCAGTGAGCCTGCACGCCCAACGATAAAGCGGTATTCATCATTGATTTCGCTCTTCAGTAAATCCGTAATTTGTACCTTTTGCAGGCTGTCCATCAGCACCTCCTGCATTCCAACATAATAGGAATCATACATCATCATATAAATTAGATCAGCATTGACTCTAGCCGATAATCCAATGAACGTCATGATCATTCCCAAAGCAATAATCGGAGCGATGATTTCGTCATAACTGCCGGTTCGGTGGGCCAAAAAACCCGAGATGTAAGTCACGATCTCCCGGTTGAAATGCAGAGCAAGCGCAGGAAGCAAAGAAAGCGCTGCACTTAGGCACATCCATAGCAGCAGCACCTTATTATCGATTTTCCAGGCTAGCTTAAACGCCCAGCATATAGTCTTCCACTTATCTTTCGGGACACCTATGTTTCGTTTCATGTCGCCTCCAACGCTACAGAATTTGAAATGGATCGCTCAGGCAATGGCTTTGCTGCCCGGAAGCACTGGGTACAAATCCCCGGCTCGCCGTGCTTGCCGTCTTCAATAACCTGTACAAACTGCTGTACAGCTAAAAATGACAGCGAATCCGCGCCAAGCGATGAACATAAGTCCTCGGTGCTCATCCTTGCCAGCGGCAGTTCTTCCGGGCTTCTGATATCAATGCCGCAGGAGCAGCCGTTTAGAAACGGCGGCGAGCTGATTCTTACATGAATTTCACTGGCCCCCGCTGCTTTTAGCAGTTCCACCACATGGGAGCACGTAGTTCCCCTGACCAATGAATCATCTACTACAACCACTCTTCGGTTTTGAACGATTTCCGAAATAACCCTATATTTCAAAGAGGCTTTTGCTTCCCTTACAGCTTCGCTTGGCTGAATGAATGTCCGCCCCATGTATCTGCTGTGTAAAATGGCAGCTGCATAGGGAATTCCCGCGTGCTGCGCATAGCCCATAGCGGCAGGAATGCCGGATTCCGGAATTGCTACAACCAGATCCGCCTCTGCCCGCTCCACTTGAGACAGCCTTCTTCCCAATTCCATTCTTAAAATATGCAGTCGCACCCCGTCAAGATAACTGTCCTGCCTGCTGAAGTAAATAAATTCCAGTGAACATAATCTGCGCGGGAGTTTGAATTCCAGTTCGTCCCGGACCATTTCTCCACCGTCAAACAGGAGAATCTGCCCGGGCTTTAGCTGTTCCAGCAAATGTGCTCCAATCGTATCCAATGCACAGGTTTCCGAAGCCAGAATATAGCTACCGTCTTTGGCACCAAGCATAAGCGGCCGGTAGCCATAGGGATCCTGCACGGCGATTAGCACATCGTCGTACATGACAAGTAAAGCGAAGGCTCCTTCAAGCTTTGAAACGGCCGATTTGACCACCGATAATGGATGATTGGATAGGGCAAGCGCTAATAGCCGCAAAATAACTTCGGCATCGTTTGCGGTATGGAACGAAACACCGTCAGCTTCCAATGCAATCCGCAGTGATACCGCATTGGAAATATGTCCGTTGGTACAAATAGCGATGCGGTGAATGTCGTCCTGATAGAGTAAAGGCTGGGCATTACGCTCAATAATTCCTCCGCTTGTGGAATACCTGACATGACCGATTGCCAGGTTTCCGGGTGCCTGAAACCGGGGCAGGACCTCATCCACTGAACCGACGCCCTTATGCATAATGTATTCGCCTTCATTATGCACACAGATACCGCAGCTCTCCTCACCCCGGTGCTGCAGCGAAAGTAATCCCAACCGGGTTAAGCCGCATGCATCCGGATGTTGATAGACTCCGAAAATTCCGCATTCTTCTCTTATCCTTTTATCCGCGTACTCTTCCATATACCGGGACACCTTCTCCATTGTTAAATATCAGCCTCAGCGACAAGCCGCTGGAATACATTAATCAGGTCTTTGCTTTCCCTTCCAAACCTCATTCTGAACATGGGCGTATGATCGGTATATCGCTTGACGTGCTGCTTCAAGGCGATAACATCAGGTTTTGGATTGATCTCCAGCCAGTTCTGGTGATCATTCGGATCGTACATGAGTTGTTCCTGCAAGAGCTGTGCTCCCGTGTCGGCCGATATCTTCTCCACCTCGATGGATTCCGTCTTCCGAATGAGTGTCGGAAAGACGATAGCTTTAATATTTGCACCTTTAGAAATCGTGGTTGACAACAGCCTTTCCACTTCCTCAAGAGCAAAACTTATTTTTTTCTGTACAGACGCTTCATAATCGGAAGATTCCCTGGCTTCCAGCGCCGCTGCGAATTTGGAGGGGATCAGACAGCGGTATTTATCAATACCGCCAAGCGTACCCAGGCCGACGAACGGTCCCGCCAATACAGGTACGGCCCTTGCCTCGGGTGTTAGCAGGACGGCATCATTTCCCAGGTACATAGCGCTTCCCGCCGCAATCAGATTCATCATGACCGTTGTTTTTCCGGCACCTTTGTCTCCTGCAAATACATAGGCCCCGCCGTTATACTCCACCGCCGAAGCATGAATAAGTGCGGCACCGGCTTTTTGATGCTCGGAGGATACGATCTGCCTGATTAATTTTCTTGCAAAATTAAAGGGATCATCCTGGCTGACCCAGGCGTGTACCTGCCGTTCTTTATGGTTGATATATACCGCCCATTGCCGCTTTGCTTCCAAAAACCAACTCTCCTGCCGGTTCTGCCCTTTAAATCCCGCCATATCATGCTCCAGTTGGAGCAGCGCCGATCTATCCGTGTTCCGAATGCACTTCTCGAGCAGTTCGCTGCCGACGATTTTGAAGGTCCAATGCGCTGCAGCACCGGTTTCTTCATGAAGCGGATACATTAATGAGCAGTATTCCGTTAATTGGCGGCTTAACGCTTCCTCAGGTATCAGCAATCTGATGCTGCCTGTCCCGTAATTGAGCAGTGTTCCCGTTTCCATATTCCTTCTCCCCCTTTGTTCAGCAGGGTGAAGGGATGCATCGGTACGCTTCCCTTCACCCGAATAAAATACTGGTTTATAATGGCTGTCCGATCCAAGTGCACAAATAATCCTTATGTACCAAATGGACATTTTCCGGGAGATCGGGATTCTGTTCGAACCATGATTCCGGAACCTGCGCTGCCTTAGGACATAATGGGTCTCTGGCAAAAAGCGAGTGCTCTCCTGTCGTATGCAGATGATGCAGATAGGAACGTGCAGCACACCCCCCTCCGCAGCTTGCGATGATGTCGCAGCTTTGGCAGCCTTCGATCAGCTCGGGGTTGCGGTTTCTTCGGCGGAAAGTCTTGAATTGCGGAGATTCTACCAGTTCCAGCAAATCATCTTCTACCAGATTTCCGATCTTATAATCATGCAAATATACGCACGGGGATATCGGAATCTTCCCGTCCGGAGTAATGGAATGGATGCGGAACGACTTTCGGCCGCAAGGGCAGCGCTTCGACTTGCCGTAGTGGCTGATCCCTGCCAATGTAGGCTCCGTTAAATCCAGGCTTTTGCACAATGACATCAATTTGGAGAAGCCTTTATAATAAATGTCCGGCGTCAACGCAACTTCCATATGTTTCGCTTCCACAGGCTTGATCGGATTGATTCTTAAGTTGGCACCATAATGCCGGGCCAATTCCACAAGCGCTTCGATGCGGTCTTCTGTAAAATTCCAGGACATTGCGCACATCACAATGGTTACCTGCTTATTGTGTTTCTTGCACACCTCAAGAGCTTCAAGTGCCATGTTGTAGATTTTTCCGCCTCTGTTTTCGTTGTGCTCATGCTCATAGGGAGAATCCAAGCTGATATCAATGTCATTCAGCAGATGAAAGGCATATTTGAAGTGCTTCTCCAGATAAGTCAGGCTAATACCCGAAGTGGTAAGCCCGACATCGACATTATAGGCTGACAACTGTTCGATGATATATGGCAACAAGGTTTTTTGGGGAGATATGCCATTAGTGAACAACGGCTCATTGCCCCCTAAATTAATCGTTTTTGCACCAAGCCGCTTGATTTGATCCACAACGCGGTCCACAATCTCCGTTGTCAAATCCATTCCTTTAATGCGAGCCGAAGTGGAGTAGCAATGTTTGCATTTATAAGGGCAATCATTCCCCAGTGTCCAGCCAATATTCTCAATATCCACTTCGCATTCATCGGTTTCCGTATGCTCAATGGGTCCGACATTTCTTCGGTAGTGCTCCGTCGGATCCGGGATGGTTACAGTTTTATTCATAATCTACCTCCGTCATTTTGTCATATCCTTGGATTCAGAATATATCGCTTAGCGATTTTCGTTCATGAATGATCTTTACGGCATTGGCGAAATATTCGGCAACAGATACCACTTCGATTTTGGAGGACGTGGAAATGAAGGGGTTATCAACCGTATCCGTTACGAGCAGTTTTTCAATGGGGCTGTCCTCCAAGCGGAGCACTGCGTCTTCCCTCAATAATGAGTGGGTGACACAGGCAACGATGCGAGCGGCTCCGCGGCTCTTCAGCACCCGTGCCGCATCAATCAACGTTCCGCAGCTGATGGTAAAATCATCGACGAGCACTGCGGTCTTTCCTTCCACGTCGCCAATGATGTCAAGAACCTCCGCCTTCTCCGTATGATCCTTCCTTGTCTTATCCCCGATAGCCACGCTGCCGTTCAAGCAGCTGGCAAATTTGCGCGCTGTTTTGGCAAACCCGGTATCCGGGGACACCACCACAATGTCTTTCAGCCCCATAGCCCGGAGCCTGTTGCACAGAATCTCCATACTTTGGAGATGATCTACCGGTTTTTTGAAGAAACCTTGAATTTGCGGACTGTGCAAATCCATGGTTAACACTCGGTCGGCACCGGTAACTTCTATGCAATCTGCGCAAACTCTGGCACGGATAGACACCCGCGGCTCATCCTTTTTATCGCCTTTTGCATAACTGAAATAGGGAATGATTGCAGTCACGGTGCTGGCGCTCGCACGTTTGAACGCATCGATCCAAAACAGCAATTCCATAAACTCATTGTTGGGATCCATGCCGATGGTCTGCACAATGTATACATCTTTATCCCGCAAAGTCTCATGAATCTTGACAAATGTGTTCCCGTCGGAGAATTTCATTACCTCCGATTTTCCCGGCTCAATTCCTAAATGTCTGCACATATTTTTGGTGAAATCCTCATTGGCACTGCCCGAAAAAATTTTGATTTCTGTGTTGAAGCTACAGCTATAGGCCATGGTTAACTTCCTCCCTGATTTGACTGCCGATCGCCTGTTCCGATGAGCCTCCGATATGATTCGTTTTCAAATTCCGCTTCATAATCGGGCATAGTGGGAAATACTCTCTTTCCGCCGAACACCTTGGGTCTTTTCGTTTCCAATCGTTCTCCATCAGGAATGCATAGCCGCGGCATCCTCCTTGGCATTGGTCAAAGTTGCCGCAGCACTCGCACTCTTCCAGCCCGGTCAGAAGAGAATGATAGAAATCAGTATGTTTCTTTTGCCCGAGTACTTCCTTCAATGGATTGTGTCTTATGTTTCCCAGAGGATAGCCGGAATTCACCATGAGGATACAAGGCCATACGCTACCTTCCGATGTAATGATCAGATAATCATCCTTCCGGCCCAATTGACTGCATCCTGCTCCTGGGCCGGTGACAGCTTCGCGCCGGATGGGCGGCTCCGACAGCAGGTGATAGCCCTTCTCGACAATTACTTTCATGTTCATGTCGCGGGTCAATCCCGCAAGCCGGTCACAGAAACCAAGCCAATCCTCCCGTTCCACCAGCCAGCTCTCCAGCGCACTTCCCCTGCCGGTCGGCGAGAATAAAAAGACCGAGAACGCAGACACTTTCAGCTCATTCAAAAAATGGACCAACTCCAGCAAATCCTCCAGATTAAAAGCAAAGGCTACCGCATTGACCCTCACGTTGAATCCCATCTGCACGGCCTGCGTCACCGCCGTTACCGTTTTTTGAAAGCTGCCCCGGCATCCTCTGATCTCATCATGTTGCCCTTCCATTCCGTCCAGACTGATCATCAGTTCCCGGAGACCCGCCTGTTTCAGCTCGGTCAGCTTCGCTCCGGTTAGGAGCGTGCCGTTGGAGATCAATCTCAGCTTTAAGCCTCGGCTGTCGGCATAGGATATAATGTCGGTTAAATCTTTCCGCAGCAGCGGTTCACCGCCGGTAATGTGAAGATCCTCTAGCCCCTGCTCCTTCGCATCGTCTATGATGGTCCGGATCTCCATCAAGCTGAGTTCATCGTCGTTGGGAGCTCCCGAGTTAAACACACAATGCTTACACAACAAATTGCATCGGTTCGTAACATTTAAATCCAGTTCAAGCACGCTGTACCTCCCATCTGAATTGTTCCGCTTCTTAGCAGGAATACGGTTTATGAGTTGGCCAATATCTCACGGTGCTTTACAAGCTCCATAATGCTCTTATACAGAACCGGGGCCATCGATACAATCTCAAACCGGTTAATCCGGGCCTCCTCCGGCATGAGGCAGGGGATGGTGTCGGTAACGACCAGGCTAACATGGTCCAGTTCCTTAAGCAGCGAACAGTTGGTAATCAGAAATTTGGGGTGAACGCACACCAGTTCAATATCCTTCGCGCTTTTTTCATAGAGATATTGGATGCTGGTTTTAATGGTTTCTCCGGTTTCGATTTCGTTTGCAAAAAGCAGTACATTTCTTCCCTTAATATCGTCGCAGGTAAGATGCCAGGTTCTCCCTTCAGTCAGAGGATCTCTTTTACGGGAGAGGAATCCGCTGAAAGGAATCTTCAGCGCATGCGACAATTTCACGGCAGCGTCGATGTCGAGCAAATCCGCGGCGATAATGCTGGCCGTACCCCGGAACGGCTTTAACCGTTCTTGCCGATAACGTTCTACAAATACAGGTTTGGCGTCCAGATTATAAATGTTCCTCGACATGCTTTCCAAAGATCCCGAAAGCAGGTTCACTGAATAGATCGCAGATGCTCCCGCTTCACACATCAAGTCACACATCAGTTTGCTGGATATATTGGAATGGTCTTCATTTCTCCGGTTCGCTTTCTCGTAGGGGAAATAAGAAAGAAACAGATAAATGGTCAAGGCGCCGTTGCTCTTGAGCGTATCCAGCAGGATAAAAAGCTCAATCAGCGAACGATTAATATCAGCTTCCATGGAGTACAGAACGATCATGTGGGGCCGAATATTCTGCGGATCCATCTCGATGCTGATTTCATTGTTTCTAAAAATATTTCTTTTGGCCAAGCACATAGGTAAGTTAAGCCGGCTGCTCAGTTCCCTAAAGAGCGCATGCTGCTCTTTCTGCAGCATAGTTATACCGAATTCCATAGCTACTCCTTTCTATACCCTGCAAATGACAACCGGACAAATGGCAGAGGCGGCGTGCCCCTCCAATCTCCAATCGCATCCCTGGTTTTTGGTTATTGCGAGACAGCCTCCATTGTTGCGCCACTGGCATTTCTCGTTTAGCTCAAGCCTTAAATGATTTTCCAGTCCGGTCAACAGACAACATTCATAGGCCAAGCCGTCGGAATCGATTGACACATTGTCGGTCAAACTACCCAACACGCTGTCGATGTCACACAATTCCGCCCAATTGGGCTGATAATACGCTTCCAGCTCCAGCCTACTGGACTCTGCTGCAAACTGGTGAACGTATTCGTTCCACTGATCATAATCCGTATATCCCTGCTGGCTTCCAAGAGGCACCGGATACAGCAGCTGAACGGCCACCCGCTCTTTGGCCGCAATCTCAAGCAGCCTGCGTAATTCGTGTTCATCTTTCCAGAAGGGATAGATATAGAGCTTAAGCCGCTTGATCCCCAGCCGGGTCAGGTTGCCTAGCAATCCAATTGCCGTTTTAGAGTTCCCGTCATAGGAGATCCCCAGGGAGAAGGAAATTCCCCTAGATTCGCTTTGCACTGCAAGTTCCCCCAGCCTGTCGCCGAAACGGTTCAACAGGGTACCGTTGGTAACCATATTTACATGGATCCGCTTCTGAATCAGGTATTGAAGGATATCCAGCACCTGAGGGTGGAGAAGCGGTTCGCCGCCGGTCAAGGTTACTCTTTCCGGACGATACCTTTCGACTTGCTCGACAATGAATGCTTTGTCCAGAAATTCATTGGTTCTTCCGATGTAACAGTACTCACAGTCCAGATTGCATGCTCTGGTAATATTGATTCTTAGGGACAGCAATCAGGTAATCCCTCCTTGCTTTTTATTGAGAACAGTGTGCGTAAAGGATAAGATCTCGGGTACTAGAGTATTGAATTTGCACCTGTTTACACATTCCATGCATAAATTACACCGCTCATATCCGCGGTTATCTTGCAACAGCCTGGTGTATTTCTTGACTGGATAGTAAGTAATGGCGTAAAAAGCGATGAGGGGGTACAGCTTCAGCATCTCCGTGACTGCTACGTCCTGGGGACAGCAACCGCAAGCTCCACAGGAATCACAGAACCGCTCCCAGGCAGCGCTGCTTTCAAGTACAACTTGATCGACCAGCACTCTGTCGTCAGGCGAGAGTCCGCCTTTGGCGCTAAAAGCGATATTCTCGGCAAGCTGCTGCTCCCCGCTTACTCCCAGCAGTACGCGATGAACCTCCGGAACTCCCAGTGCATAGCGCAAGGCCAACTCCGGCGTCCGGAGAATGCCGGGGACAATCCGGTTTAAAATACTGGAATCTCTGCCGAATCTTCCGCCTCCCATAACCCCGTGGACATTGACCTCCACCGATTTCGAGCGAGCATACACAGCAGCCGGCAAGTTGGCCGTATGGAGCAGATTGAGCTCAAGGGTGACCGACTCGAATATGGAGGAATCAATCATACGGCAGATGGAAGCCGGCGAGTCATTTGCAGTGAAACCAACTTTATGAACCAAGCCCTTGCGCCGGGCATGGTTTATCCATTCAAACTGGCCTCCTCGGCCCCCGTATTGTTCGCATTGCTGAAGGGTCAATCCCCAGTACAAAAGAACATCCAGATGTGGAAGGTTAAGCATCCGCAGCAGTTCCTCGAGATGCAAGAAAAATTCCCGTTCACTGGAAATCGTCCAGTGAGGATATTTGTATCCGAATGTGAAAGCAGCGCGCGGATTGTGGCGCAGCACCTGGGATAGGAGAGTTACGCCTTGATGATTAACATACCGGGAGGCCATATCCACATACGGGATTCCTGCGCCAAGCGCTTCAGTGATTATCCGATAAGCCGTCTCCGGATCGGCAGGCAAGCTTGAGCCGCCGAGCCCCAGTCTTGTCACACCTTGCCTAACTGGTTCTGTATTGCCTATAATAGCCATAATACCTCCGCAACCTAAAGTCTGTTATTCAGAAACAGGTGCAATGATGGGGCGCTAACGTATTCAGCTGATCTGCCGTCAATACGCCCTGTTTAAAATCATGGACGAATGCATCCTTCAACAAAATGCATTTGCGCAGTTCACCTTCCGCTGTAATTCCCAGAATTCTAGTTCCCGCTGTGCAGCGTTCTTCGACCACTTGCGGAAAAATCCGCTTGGTGTTTACTTTCATTGAAGAATGACTCCTTAATGTGGTAATGGTTTCGCGGACCTGTTGCAGTTCTTCCTCGGTCAATTTCAGCCCGTTGCGGGCTTTCGGATTGGCTATATGCGATTCAATCAGGCCAAGAAAGGCCAGCGAATCCGCCCCCAGCTCTTGCGCGATCTCAAATACTTCCGGTAAACGTTGATAATTGTATTTGGTAACCACACACGTTAGATGGACCTGATGCCCTGCTTCAATAAGGGTCCGTATGCCTTTGATCGTACGGTCATACGCTTTGTCAGACCCGCGGCTTCGGTTGTGCGCCGCGGCATCGCCGTCAAGGGATACGGAGATTTCCGACAAATACTTCATCAGCTTATACGCGCTTTGTTCAGTAACCAGCGTAGCATTGGTACAAAGATCCATTTTGAAGTTCAGCCGCTGCGCCAGATCAAGGATATCAAACATATCTTTTCGCAGCAGCGGTTCACCCCCGGTGAATATAATATCGCTGACCGGCAATTCCTTAAGCTGATGCATAATTGCCTCGATTTGCGGGAAGGTAAGCTCCCGTGTTGGGCTGACGTGGCAGAACGGACAGTCCAAGTTGCATTTTGCCGTCAGTTCCCACAGAATCCGGTAGCCGGATTCTTCCTTGTTACGGAAGCAGCAATAACTGTCATAACACTCCGTTATGCCGGTTCCAACATTAACAGGCATTCTGATCAATCCTGCTTTGTTTGATTTTCTGGATCTGCAGCAAGTGATATTCATCGTGCATCAACAAGGAATCCACTGTATACTGCAGATTGACAGGCCCTCTTTTCTCATGAAGGCCTTTCCGGCTCCACGCATGCGGGTAGGATAAGAGCAGAAGTTCGCAGTTTCTGGCCCGCTCCCTTTGGAACGAAGCCAGTTGCAGCATCGTTGTATCTGCGGCATATGTATTCCACTCTTCTTCATCCACAAAGCTTTGAAACCGCGGTTCCTTGAGATAAAGCAGACTTCTGATATAATTTGTGGCAAATAACTGCTCATGATAGTCCAGGTGGTAGATAATCCCGGAAATGGACCGTTCGCAGATCTCGGTCTGGCAATTCAAAATTTCCGACCCCAGTCCTTCAATTTCTTGCTTAAGAAGCGCACCGTAAGCCGACAGTTGTTCTACCTTCTGTTGAATATCCGGCATGATTAGACCTCACTTTCCGTTTAAGCTTGACTTAGCCAATTTTTTTGTTCCCTGTGGGTATCAAGCGAATAATGCTCCCCGATTTCTTCCACTCCGGAAGTCAGTATATTTTTTTCTATACGGATATATTGTTCCTCGTACCGGTACAGATCCCCCTCCTGATCCATTATTACGCAGTATCCGCGGTTGCTGTCCCTGGAACGACCGGAAATTTGATAATGATGGTTTTGAATATTGTCGGTGCGCTCTTGTACCGCCTTATGGAATTCCTGTGCGTCCACCGAATAGAGCTGTTCATACTGTTTGGCCCGCTCCGCCGGTGAGAATTGATAAATTCTCCAAATAGTGATTATCGGATACTTTTCGATCAATTGCTGGATCAGAGGCAAATCAGCGAGATTTTGCTTTGTCGCCACCGTTCCGATTTTAACTTTAGGCTGCCAATTGAGCTTGCTCAGCATCTCGATGCATTCCATGACTCGCTTTTGCTGCAATTTCGACCTTAAATTCCCGGTAGTATCCTCTATTGAATCTATAGGAAGGCTAATGATGTCTACATAAGAATACACTTTCGCAAGCACATTGATATTGATCCCATTGCTGTAGAAGGTAACCTTTAATCCAAGTTCCTTGAGATACTGGACAATCTCGACGATATGGGGATGCATGGTCGGCTCACCGCCGCAAAGCGTGACCCATTCAAAATTCAATTGTTTAATGCGCCGCGCAATTTGTTTATAGTGCTCCAGTTGATACTGGTGCTCTTTAAAAGGCGGGGCATAGCAAAACTTGCAAACGTCATTACAACGGTTCGTGATGAACCAGTCGACAGAATTGATTGAACGTACTTGGTTCAGGAAGCTCGTTTCCGTTACATTCATGTCTTTTCCTCCCTTTATGGTTTATCTGTAGCAGATCATTAGCATTGCATCCCCCCTTTCAATGCGGTTCCTTGCTGGCCTCAAAACTTCAGATATTGTGGAAGATCGTCAAGTTCATCGTGATTGCCGCATGAAAAAAGACGGTCTTTTAACGCTTTTTTAAACACTTTGTCGTTATTAGCTGAATTTCGGTCGGAATATGTATCTAAAAAATCAGTGTCCTCAATCTCACAGGACTGCAGAAACTCCTCTTCATAGCCGTCATTGTAAACCATCATGAGGTGATAAACGGTATAGTAAAGCGCATTTTGCAAACGGTAGCGTTTGGCGAAGGCAATGGAAGCTGTCAGATCATGTTCATTCATCAAGGTAAGCACGGTCTCCCTGATGTCGCAAAGTTTGATAATGTTAAAATCTTTGCCCAGCCAAATCGTTAATGTATGCTTGGCTTCGTCGAAAAAATGGGTGCAGAGATGGGTGAAGAGATGGGCAAAATTGCGCGCTCCGTTCGTCGCCGCCGCAGAATAATCTATGATTTCATTGACGGACTCTTTGGCAAGACTGTCGTCCAGGCTGAAGCGGAAATCCAACTGCAGGTAAGGTACCTTTTCATTGCTCGTAAGTCTCCGGTATGGATACAAATTACTCATCCCCACCTTCCACTTCAGCTCCTTGATCCGGGAAATCGGTTCAAGGACCTGCAATTCGGGGTTATAGCTGCCCTGAATATATCCCAGCTCCTTCAGGCAGGCACCCAGCCGCTCCAGATCGTCATAACGGATTAAGAAGTCTAGGTCGCTTACATATCGGGTACCTGTCTTACCGTAAATCATGGGGATGAACATGGCGCCCTTTACCGGAATGGCGTGAATGCGTTCCTGTTCAAACCTTTCCTGGAGCCGCTCCAATTCCGACATGTAGACCTTATTTTGTTCTCTTATGGAAAATTCTATATAGTTAAAGACCTCAATTAAGTATTGGTTCGGAACAACCTTCGGACAAATGTTGCGGATATTCGCCCAGCATAACGTCAATGTCTTGTGGTAAAGTGCGTATTTGGCAAACTCAAACCAGTTGATCGGCTTTTGGACAAGTTCGCGTATGTTCTGAATGGTCTCTTCCGAGAACGTTTTTCGTGAAGTCAATATCAGCAGCTGTTGTTCCGGTGTCAATGAAGGAAGAATCATGGCTTCAGCTCCTTAACTCTGTCAGATTTATGAGACTCCACGTAATCGATGAGGTCACTTACTTTTTCGAACGCTTTCAGCGACAAAACCTCATTTTCAAACTCAAAATCAAACTGTTCTTCAAGCGATGCTATAATTTTGATGAAGGTAACCGAATCCATCCCGGTATCCGCCAACCTGCTTTGCATGTCCACTTCCTGCTTCAGCAGATAGTCGCCCACAATCCTCATTACAATTTCCGAGTCGGCATCCGTCTTCTGGCCTCCATTGCTTTTCGTGCCCAGTTGCCGGATATGATGCTCTACGGTCCTTCGCCGATCAAGCTTTCCATTGTCGGTGTAAAAGATCTTTTCGCCTCTGATATAAAAATTGGGAAGCATATACTTGGGAAGCTCCCGCCTCGCATAGCGTTTAACGGCATTTTCAGCAGGCTCCGCGCCGCAGTCAAAATAGATTAATCCGAGCTGGTCAACACCTCCGTTGGAATGAACCAGGGCAACGGATTTCAAGATATCGGGACAAGCATCCATCACGCTTTCCAAGCCTTCCAGTTCGATTCTGTGACCGCGTATCTTTACCTGATTGTCTCTCCGTCCTAGCCATTCAAACCTGCCTCTGCCGTTGTGTCTACCAAGATCTCCTGTTCGGTATACCCTTACCCCCGGCAACTCAGGCAATGGAATAAACGCTTCCGCTGTTGTTTGAGGATTGTTGTAGTACCCGTCAGCTAAGCCAGACCCTGCAATACAGATTTCGCCGGCCCTGTCATCGGTAATCAGCCTGAAATTTTCATCAATCAGGTAGAGTTCTGTTTGTTTCAGCGGAGTACCGATATCAACGGTACTTTGTCCGGTCAGGTCGCTAACCGTCGACCATATCGTGGTTTCAGTGGGACCATACAGATTATAGACCGTCGCCTGCGTAAAGTTCTGGAGATCTCTGAGAAGTTGAAGGGGCAACTGTTCTCCGCCAAGAAGAATCCGTTTCACCGCGTTCAGGCACTGAAACCGGGGATCGATGGCTTGCAGCATACTCATTTTGGATGGCGTCATTTGAACGAGATCAACGGAATGCTCTGTAAGCAGCTGTACCATCATTCTGGGATTTTTACATTCATCCTCCGTTCCCAGCACGACTGTCAGCCCCAGGAACAAGGGAACAATGCTCTCCAGGAAAAAGACATCGAAGATCGCTGTAGAAAGACTCGCCACCTGCTGCACGTCCTTGAAGCTGATGCTTTGGGGGATGTTGTCAATGAATGCGGTCAAGTTTGCGCGGGTTACCATGACACCTTTGGGATTCCCCGTAGAACCGGATGTATACAGGATGTAAGCCAGACGGCTTGGATTCTTATTTTTTAGGGGTGCCGTCTTTACGGTCCGGGACTGTATGTCTTCAATGAAAACTGCTCGGCAAGAAAGTTTTTCGACAAATCTTTTTTGCACGATGGCAATTTCCACACTGCACTCTTTCAAAATATGTTCAATTCTTGCCTGAGGCCATGCCGGGTCTATGATGATGTAGGTGATTTCGCCTTCAAGACAAGCCAACATGGCGCACACCATGGCTTCGCTTCTTTCCATTACAATAGCTATAGGTGATTCAGTACGACCCTCCAGCAAGGTGTCAATGATCTGGGCTATACTTCGCCTCATGTCCTGATATGAGAACCTGCGGTGATTAAATACAAGGCTTGCTCCGCGCTGAAGGCGCAATTGGCAGCCATCCATGCTCATTCCCCTCACTCCTTTGACAAAGCTGTTATCAATTGCTCCATTGCTGCCCGTTCAGTGCCGGAAATTTCCTTAACCAGCTCCATAACTTCATAAAGCAATCGGATTTTTCCGGTGATCTCATACTTCAGAAGGATATTTTTGTGCAGCTCACAAAGCCTTTCCACTGCTGCGAATCTCTCGAACAAATTTTCGTCAGCTTGTAGGATGTTCCCGGTAGACATGTATTCCAGCCGCTTTAGCATCAGTACTTTATGCTTATGGATAGCGTGAGCCCCCCTGACATCAATACGCGCGTCCCCACCAAGCAGGCTGCTGTAATATGTATTCAGACAGTCATATACCCCGAGGCCGTACGCTGTTCCATCCGGCGGTTCATTGGCGATGCTGCGCAGGCGCGTTGTACTGGAGGATTCCACATAATCCTTTAAGACGCCGACAACAAAGTCTTTGTCGAACCGATAATCGGCGTGTTCATTAAAGCTCATTAATTTGATATCATCATAGTCGGGTCTGTGCTTGGAAACATAACGCTCAAAGCCTGAGCGGATCTGATCTGTCGAAATCTTCTCGCTGGAGTAAATGCCGCCCTTGAAATTGTCGGCTACATAGAAAACGTTGATCTCAAGATCATAGCCGTACACGAAAATATCGTGGACTCGGGACTTCTTCATATAATGATCACTGACGCCCAGGTGATAATGATCCATATCCAACCGAATATAATAACCCATATCGATGCAATCTTTTAAAAAATGATCTATATGCCCCCCGCAGGCACGGCCTACAAGATTCCTGCTGAGTTTCTGGTCATGAATCCACGGGCAATACCAATTAACGGTATCGTATTTAACCAAAGCATAATGCTTATATACAAGCTGAATGAAATTGCAGTACAGCCATGCTTCGGTTTGCGGATGTGATTGGATAATCGATAAAATATGTCCAACCTTGGAATAAGAATCAAGGATAGGATGGGTTACGGGCAGCAATTTCTTCTTCATCGCAAGGACCTCGGATAACAGTTTGTTCGATAAGCTCCACAATTAATAGAGTGGGCATGATCAGAAATGCAATGGATCTTCCCTGAAAAGCGACCGCAGGGACCGGCGATCTCAGCACATGGGCACCTTCGGAGACAAGCAAATCTATGGTTGCTTGAATATCGGTGCATTCATAGCACTGATGATACATTTTGTGGCCTCGCACCAATATTTCATGGATCGGAGATACCTCGCCGGCTGGTTCAACGATCTCAATGCGTATATTGCGGTGCCGCATGAATACACCGTTAATTTGTTGAACGGGATCATGAAACACCTCACCTTCCTGTTCATATCCCAACAGCAAGTGGGCTTGGCGCTCCGGTTCGAGCGAACGGGCAGCCAATCCGATGTGGTGGAACATAAGCGGGTTCATAAGACAGTCAACTTCTCGCATATAGAACGTATCAAATCCTCTTCCGAACCGATGGCGGTAACCTCGGCAATTGAGAATCGGACACGGTATTCACGCTCCACCTTGAAAATGATCTGCATGTGGTTTAAGGAATCCCACTCCATCACTTCTTTTCTGACTATTGTTTGCACTTTCCCGGGCCGCAGGCCAAGTACACCCACGATAATTCCGTGTATTTTATCCACGATCTCGTCCATTGATTTTCACCTCGGCCGGATGCCCTTTCACCTTGGGCTCCAGTAATTTGAACAGCTCGGTCAGCTCCAAATTTTCCTTGCTTCCATAAATCCCCTCTAGCCACTGTAATGCAGGTTGATTGCGCGGGCCTGCTGTTCTTTCCACTGCCAATTCAAGCACGCCCCTCTCAAGCAGAATTTGGAGAAGAAGATAGAATATAATGTTCTCAAGCTCACGTCCTAAAGCTCTGCAGCTGATCATGAACTCTAACAAGGTAGCTCTTTGTTCGTTCAACGACACCGCCACTGCTCCGATGATCCCGCTGTTGGCCAGGCGGTCCTGCAATTCAACCGTCAGCACAACATGATTATCGCTGAAGAACATCTTCTTGGCCGCCTGACTTTCCGTTCTCCGCAGGGAAACATTGAATTGATTAGTCTTCTGGCTCAATTCATGGAACCGGCCGATGTGGGAAGGGTTATTTTCATTCACGGCAAGAATCATGTTCAAACCTTTAATATATTCAAATGGGCTTCGTGCTTCCTCTCTCAACCGCCGGCGGATTTGATCGGCTTTGATATCCTCCGATCGCCTAGCCCCCAGTTCGTCATTCCGGACTGCGAATACTCCAGGATAACGGATGAGCCTGTTCTTCGTCTCTTGCCCGTCGGTGTCCGCCAGTAAAACATGAATGGCCGGCAACTTGTCCTTGGCCTTCATCAGTTCGACCGGATTATCATCCACAAACAGCATCGCGGAAAAATCAACATGGAGTTGCTCAGCAATAAGGGCAATATTGTCGCTTTTTTCCTCCCAGTTTGCGATAATCACCGAAAAGTCTTCTTTTTTCAGCGGAAAATCATCCCTTTGTTCCAGCAGGGCCATCACGTCGCTTTCCTGATTCTGAGAGCATAATGCCAGGATTAAGCCGCTTTGTTTAAGATTCAGCAGGAGCCGTTGCAGTATTTGATGTCCTTCGGTAAGCAAAACCTTGTCCAGGCCGTCTTCCGCCAGAGTTCCCTGATACAGTGTATTATCAAGGTCTAAAATCAGCGCCTTGAGTCTCCCTGCAAGCAGAACCGGAAGGAGCTGGAGACCAAAATATTGAGCCAGCAGCTCAGTGCCGTAAGCATTGAAGGGATATCCGACTAACCGATCATTCCTGTAATCATAGATGGATTCCTGTGGTCTTGCCGAACATAGACTGAGGTCGGCCAAATGAACACCATGCAATCCTTGAACCGTTTCTTGCAGCAGATAGTTGCTCTCTCTTACCCAGGTAAGCGATGGTGAATTTCCACCGGCATAGGTCTCTGCATCCAGATTCTCAATCCAGTTGTTAATCACTATTGGTTTGTCGGTTTGCTGTTGTATTAAATGTAAACGCCCTTGAATCCAGACAGAAAAATCCTTTGGCCGCATGTTCATATACAGTCTGTAGTCAAGCCATACCATCACCAGGCTGGTCCCCAGGCCAATTTCAAATTTGGTCAGGGAAGGGTCGTAATCCGAATAACGATATGTAAACGAGGCGTTCCACAAGTTTAAGTAAGATTTCAACGATTGGGCTATAAATTCAAATGGAAATGTACGTAATACATGTATATGATATCGCTGGGGCGAGCCGTTTACATTGGGCATCAGAGCCTCATCGACCAACCCGGCCCCATAAGCCATACTTGCTGACGCTAGCCGCTGAAACTCATAAGCCATGCTTCCGCCTCCCTTGTGCCATATATTTCGTCTTCCGTCGTTAATATGTATTCGAAGTGCGGCGCATACTCTTTGTGCAGTAGCCAATTCCCCCTAAGTATACCGCTCAATATGTCATACCTTGCCATTTCGTAGCCTTGGATATTACTCTCTAGGAGAGAGGTGAATTTACTATCGTGATTTTTATCACAAATGTAATCATAAAAGAGCCTTCGCCTTCTGATGATCCTGTCCAGACCCACCAGCAGCTTGTTCTCATCCGGCCTGCTGTAATCCAGATTCAAATAAAGCGACTCTTCCTTGCAAAGCTGTACAAGTTTCCGCAAAGCCTGACGATTATAATAGAATTGAACCCCATCCTCAAAGGTTACTGTTTCATAGTGCTCGGTGTAATGGCTAAGCACATTAAGCGGTGACTTTCCGACTTTATTTAGCAAATGGGGATGAATTCTGACTGTAAAGACCTCGGAAAAATGTCCTAATGCCTCAATCATCTCCTTCTTGGAGATAATCCCAACCTCCGGATTAGCATAGAATGCAGTAAAACGCTCCGGACATAGGTTTAACGGATTCTCGACGAAATAAAGGTTGGATTCATCATGCCATAGCAGCAGTAGCAAATGACCCGGGTTATATGATTCGTCATTGATGGCCTCCGGAGCAAACCTTCGCAGAAAAGGCAGCTTATTCTCAGCGGTGCGGAGCAGGAGATAATCCTTCCGATTCAACCATTCTTCGATTCCTGCAAGCGCTTCAGTTGCGTTATTCTTGATAAAAAATGCCCTGTCGAGCGTGATAGCCCCCGCGAATAGATTCTTATAGGTGGATAATTTCAAGTTTCGGTTATTGCTTTCCAGCTGAAGACAAAACGACAAATCCCCAATAAAAATGCTTTGGTAACTGTCTATGTCCGCTACGCTGTTGGCTACTGAAAAATACACTGCCCGTTCATAGCAGTCATTCAAATTCTGCACAAAGGGGAGCGTACGTCCGGCTTCATCCACGAAGTAATGCGCTTTCATCGCCTCTTCCGGCACTGCTATCCCCTCCTTTCCTCCAATTAAAGTAGCTTATTTCGGATTATGATGTAGGATTTTGCAATTTATCTTTCTGTGACCAGAATAAATCCCGCTATTTTAATAATCAATAAACATTTTTAGTTTTTTCAGGAACATAAGGATATCCTTACTTAATGATTATCAACTGAGATAATGACACTGCGCTAAATCGCCAAAACGTTCACGTAGGAGTATTGTGTGTATATCGGCAAGTCGAATATATCTTGGAAAACGAGGAATTGAATCCGCTCTGCGACGTATGTGTGTCATACGACGAAAAACCTGGTATCCAAGCGATCGTCAACACCGCCCCCGATTGGATGCCCGTGCCAAAGCTGGACACCCACTACAACTCGGCGCATTAGCAGTAACTTCGATCCTGACCGTGCCGGAAAAAGAAAATTGAGCGTAGTCATAGTCATCCAGATACTTAATAACAGGAATCGTTTCGTTATCCGCTTTCAATGTAAACACACTGGATGCGGTATAGATGGATGGCATCGGGTAATTTTGGATCGTGGCCGGAGCACCGGCGGTCTGTGCCAAAGATGCCGAATCAGCATCCATCTCGGTCGCACCAGCAGTTTGGGGTAAAAATCCTGTGATCATGACGGCAAGCACTACCAACAGACTAACTGCTTTTCTTGTAATGGTAAGCATGAAAAATACCTCCTCAAGATTATTCAGCTAGCAGCCCCACTTCCTGACGATCAAGCCCTCCCTCCATTAAAACTTTCACTGTCAAGATGGATTATAATCCCTGCTCAAAAAGAAAGGAGTGGGGCTAGCCCACTCTCCTGGGATACATTTTAACTGTTGACAATCGAGCTATAAACCTATAAAGTTTTCTCAGTGGTCTTTTAATGATAATGATTATCAATATCACAATTAGTGTAGTTGAAAGGGAGAGTACCAGAAATGAAGAAATTGTTGTTACCTTTGTTTGTCCTTACCATCCTGGTTATAAGTGCCTGCGGCAACCATGCAAATAATAACTCCGGCACAACCAGCAAGGCTCCGGAAGCTAGCGCAAGCGCTAATACCAGCAGCTCTGATACCATTACTTATCAATCCGAAAGCGGACCGATTGAGGTTCCTGCAAACCCTCAGCGTGTTGTAGTCCTTTCCGGATATGCAGGCAACCTGCTAGCACTTGATATCCCCCTTGTTGGTGCGGATGCCTGGACCAAAGCAAATCCTAAATTCCAGGATCCATTGAAGAACGTCGCCGAAGTGTCCGATGAGAATGTTGAAAGCATCCTGAACCTTAAACCCGACTTGATCATCGCCATGTCAGATGTCAAGAACGCGAATAAGCTGGGGCAAATCGCACCGCTGGTTACCTATACATACAACAAGGTGGACTATCTGACTCAGATTCTGGAGATCGGCAAAGCCGTTAACCAGGAACAGAAAGCAGCTGACTGGATTGCCGATTTCAAGGAACGTGCCCAAACCGCAGGTGAAGAAATCAAAGCTAAAATCGGTGCTGACAGTACAATATCCGTTATAGAAGGCGATTCCAAGAATCTGTATACCTTTGGTAGCGGTTGGGGCCGCGGCACGGAAATCATCTATCAGGCCATGGGTCTGAAAATGCCGGATAAGGTTAAAGAAATGACGGCAAAAGACGGTTATTACAATTTGTCATTAGAAATCCTGCCGGATTATATGGGAGATTACGTCATCTATAGTAAAGAATCCGCCGGTGATGCCTCCTTCCAGGAGACTTCAACTTACAAGGAGATCCCGGCCGTTAAAAATAACCATGTCTATGAAGTGGACGCCTCAACGTTCTATTTTAACGATGCCCTTTCTCTTGACTATCAGCTTGATTTTATTTCCAAGTCGTTGCTGGGGAATTAAGGAACGGATGATCAAAATGAAGAAAGAGTCTCCGCAAAAGCTGATTAACTCTTCTTTTGCGCTTAAACTGCTTGTCAGCTTGGTTGTGTTTGTTGTCATGTTCGCACTAGCGATCAGGCTTGGCGCCAAAAATGTTTCCCTCTCCGACATATGGAGCGCCATGTTTAACCCGCTTTTGACAGGTGGCGATATTTCCATCATCCGCGAGCTCCGTTTACCCCGGGAAGTCGGCGGCGTTCTGGTAGGGGCTGCACTTGCGGTTGCCGGGGCGATTATGCAGGTTCTAACCCGAAACCCGCTTGCCGACCCCGGACTACTCGGTCTGACTGCCGGGGCAAATGCCGCACTTGCGGTTGCTTTTGCTTTTATACCTGCCATCGGTTATTTCGGAACGATGATTGCCTGTTTTATCGGCGCAACTGTTGGCTTTATGCTTGTATTCGGCATTGCTGCTCTTCGGAAACAAAACATGTCTCCCCTGCATATGGTGTTAGCCGGTTCTGCAGTATCGGCTCTGCTGACGGCTGTGGCCGAAGGAATCAGCCTGCAATTTAAGCTCTCCAAAAATGTATCGATGTGGACGTCCGGCGGACTGATCGGCACGACCTGGGGGCAAATTGCAGCGATAGCCCCGGTTATTATCATTTGCCTCGTCATTTCTATTCTGCTGTCCCGGCAGCTGACGATCCTTAGCCTGAACGAAGGAACAGCCGTGGGTCTTGGGCTGAAGATCACTCATGTCAAGATAGCGCTTTACGTGTTGATCACACTTTTGGCGGGCGCCGCGGTTGCCCTTGTTGGCAACATTGCGTTCATCGGCCTGATGATTCCGCATCTCGTGCGGGCGTTTGCCGGGACCGATTACCGTACCATTCTGCCTCTGTCCGCGATCGTTGGCGGTAGTTTCATGTTGTTCGCAGATACGCTCGGGCGGATGATTAACGTCCCGTTTGAAACGCCGGTTGCAGCTATCGTGGCCGTGCTGGGCTTGCCATTCTTCCTGTTTATTGTTCGCAAAGGAGTGCGATCCTTCTAATGAAAACATCCCGTCTGTATCATAAACAACCGCTTGTCATTTCTCTCCTCGTGCTTCTTATCCTGGGCACCATCGTAACCGGTATAGGTATCGGATCTTCCCCTGTATCGTATGGCAGGCTGATTCCAACAATCCTTGGGCACGGATCATTCGAAGATCATTTTGTGCTCTTCTCCATCCGCTTGCCCCGGATACTAATTACGCTGCTGGCGGGTATGGCGCTTGCATTATCCGGTGCGATTCTGCAGGGAATCACCCGCAATGAGCTGGCAGACCCGGGAATCGTAGGCATTAATTCCGGAGCCGGAGTCGGAGTTACCGTTTTTTTCATCTTTGCGCCACTTAATGTCGCATCCTTCGTGTACATGATTCCGCTTATGGCCTTCGCCGGAGCCCTGGTAACGGCTGTACTGATCTATGCATTCTCATACACCCGCAGCAATGGGGTGCAGCCGATCAGGCTGATTATCACCGGCGTCGGTTTCTCCATGGCCCTCTCCGGTATGATGATCGTGCTCACCTCTTCCGTTGACCGAACCAAAGTGGATTTTATCTCCAAATGGCTTGCCGGCAACGTATGGGGAACAGACTGGCCTTTCACCCTGGCCCTGCTTCCTTGGCTGCTCATTCTGGTCCCCTATGTGCTATTCAAATCCAGTGCGCTGAATTTGCTTGCATTAAACGAGCACAGCGCGATCGGTGCCGGCATGGCGGTCCAAAGAGACCGTATCCTTCTGATGCTGGCGGCGGTTGCGCTGGCGGCCTCGGCCGTTTCCATGACCGGCGGTATCGCGTTTATCGGCCTGATGGCTCCGCATATTGCCAGAGCTTTGGTTGGAGCACGGCATCAGCAATTTGTGCCGGTGTCCATTCTAATCGGAGGCTGGCTGCTGCTTCTGGCAGATACGATTGGCCGCAACTTAACTCAGCCGGATGGTACCGCGGCCGGAATCATGGTGGCGTTTATCGGGGCCCCCTATTTCCTTTATCTTTTGTCAAAAAAAGCATGGTAGGCGGAGAAGATACGCTTCAACTTCAATAAAGGCATCTTCCGCCAGCTGGAGACCCAGCCGGGTTAACAGGGATGGGACGCGGGGCTTGAAGCCGCTAGGAAGAGGGGGAACTCCTACGAAATGCAAAAGTGCAGGCGGTTTTTGTCGAAACTCCTCTAAATCGGTGGTTCAAATGCAAATGTGCATTTCATTTCCGGTCAAAAGCTGCTTTTTTATCGTATTGCCCTAAATGAGATGAATTTTTGCATTTCAATCGCACTAAAATGGTGATTTGCGGAAAATAGAATGCACTTTTGTAGTTGATCCCAGCGGATGGTGGCTTTCCCCAAAATGACGGCCGGAGCCCCGATCAGGCTCATGGCGATGTCGATCCGGCGCTTCATCCCGCCGGAATATTTGTCTACCCGGCGGCCCGCCGCATCGGTCAGGCTGAATCTTGCAAGCAGATGGTCGGCGACTTGAGCAGGATTGGAAACTCCCCGCAACTTGGCGATCATCATCAGGTTTTCCCGCCCGGTGAGCATGCTGTCTAAAGCTGCGAACTGCCCTGTCAGGCTGATGCTCTGGCGAACATGATCCGGTTGACGCTGGATGTCAAAGCCGCAAATGCCTGCTTCGCCGCCATCGGGTTTCATCAGCGTCAAGAGGATGTTGACTGTCGTCGTCTTGCCCGCTCCATTTGACCCCAGCAGCGCGAAAATTTCGCCGCACCGCACCTCAAAATCCACCCCCTTTAAGACTTCCTTGTCTTTAAAGGATTTTTTTAACCCTTTTACAGAAATCGCTGCATGGCTCATTATTTTTCCTCCTTAAAAAAGTGCCTACCATCTACTGTTTAGTCTGACTGATAATCAGTATAACTTAGTACCGAGCTAAAAATATAACTGAATAGCAAGACGGCAATTTACATTTGTAACCAGCTAATCAGTTGGTGTTGCCTATTGAACAGTCGGTATTATCCACCTGAATTTATTTTTTACCCAATCGTTTCATGATACTCTGATTCAAATCTTCACGGTACTTGGCGACATAGGTTTTAGCGTTTGCGACGAGTTCGTCGGCGAAGGATGCCACGTCGTCCCCGGTGATTTCCAGAACCTGTCTGCCTTCCGCCGCACCGGCTTCGAACAACTCAATTAATTCATACTGCATGTGCAGCATATCCATCCCGTTGCCCGCTGAGAAATTCCACATGTAGTTTTGAATTTTCTTAAATACATACTGGTAGTCCTCCGGCAGGGCGTCAACCCGTGCCATCATCATTTTGTATTCTTTTTTATCACCAATCATTTTTTTGAACATTTCCATCATGTTATTTTTCCTCCTTTTTTAGGTACGGAATATCTTATGAAGCTAAATTGACTTCAAGGCGTTGATTTTTGAAGATACAAATTCCCATTTCTCCCAAAACAATTTAAGTTCTTGGCGGCCAGCCTCATTCAGGGTGTAAAACTTGCGGGGCGGCCCCATATCCGAAGGTTTCTTTTCGATGTTGACCAGTTTTTTCTTTTCTAACCGCACAAGGATGGTGTAGACCGTCCCTTCCACGACTTCGGTAAACCCAAGCTCGTTCAGCCGGCGGGTAATCTCGTAGCCATAGGTTTCACGGCGGCTGATGATTTCCAGCACACAGCCTTCCAGCGACCCCTTCAGCATCTCAGTTAAATTTTCCATGTTCAAAGCCTCCCCGATTTTGCCCCTCCTCTATTTAGTCTGACTCATAATCAGTAGTACATAGTACTAAGGGAAAATTTTACTTAATAGCTTTTGGGAAATCAAGCTATTAAGTATCACTCACTACATGTACATTGTATTACCGAGTAGCAGGGGTGTCAACTACTTTTCATAAAATTATAGCAAAGAGGGACTTCAAACTGCCGTCCCTCTTCGACAATTATAATGCAAGTGATATAGGAAAATCAAAATAAGTACTGGGATATGGCTCATTTTTCAATGTATAATGCCACCATTCATACTCATAAGAGCTAAAGCCGCTGGACTCCATGATAGAACGCAATAACCGGCGGTTTTTAGCTTCAGCTTCAGTGATTCCCTTAGCTTCGTGATGGGAGATGACATCCATCAGATCAAAATCACCGCCCATCGGAACAAGAACGCCGGTATCTAACCGATAAAGAGTCAGATCAATGGCGCTACCGCGGCTATGACCCGATTGAGTCGCTACGTAACCCTTCTGAATCATTTCGGAACGGTTGATATTAGGATAATGTTTTGATTTTGTACGCCCATCTTCAGGCTCTTCAGACCACTGCAGAAAACGATCCACTGCGCGTTGCGGACGATAACCGTCCCAGAGAAGCAAGCCATACCCAAGGACAGCTGCCTGCTCCTGGGCCACATGCAGCGCGGCAGCCAATTCATGGGTGCCTACAATACGATTAACTTCATAACCATCGACCGGTTTTCCGGTGAAATTGTCCCATGTGGCATACTTAGCATCCCAACGAATTCCGGGGAGAACTTCATCAAGGAACACAAATCCTTTTTCCATATTCTTATCCCTCCATCGCTAATGCAACCACCCGTTCAATCACATCGGCAAGCGTTAAGCCGGCGGCGGCCATCATTCTTGGATAGCGGCTGTATGAGGTGCAACCAGGCATCGTGTTGACTTCATTGAGCACGACTTGCCCGTCTTCCTGTAGAAACATATCCACACGGGCAAGCCCACTGCAGCCCAAAGCCCGATAAACCAGCTTCGCTGTTTCTTGTACCCGTTTCTTATCCTGATCTGAAATAGCGGCTGGAACCTTGATCATAGAGTTTTCGGAACCGTTCTCCGGATTTTTTTCCTGATGGATGCGGAAGAAGCCATGGGACAACTGGATTTGATCCACCTCACCAACAAACAAGTCGTTACCGGTTCCGAGCACTGCGCAGCCTACCTCGCTGCCGGAAATCATTTGCTCAATCAGAATTTTTGTGTCATATTGACTTGCGCTTTCGATGGCTTCCGGCAATTCGTCCCTATGGCATACCTTTCTGACACCAAAAGACGATCCGGAACGGGCTGGTTTAACAAAGACTGGATAAACAAGTTGCTCCGCGTCTGGCATGTCACCCTTGTTGAATGCCAAAAAATCAGGCGTAGCGATTCCTGCGTTTCTTACGATCACATAAGTCAAAGACTTGTCCATGCACAGCGCGGAGCTCTGGATATCGCAGCCTGCATAGGGAATGCCGGAAAGCTCCAACAGTCCCTGCATGGCGCCGTCTTCTCCCATTTTTCCATGCAAAACCGGAAACACGATATCCAGGCGGATGATCTTGTATTCTCCCTGCTCCAGCACAATCAACCCGTGGACATTTCTGTCCGGCGACAACATGGCGGGAAGGCAATTTCCGCGTTCCCAATTCGCACCGGGATAATCGCAGAGCTTCCATTCACCGGCTTTGGTGATCCCGATGTAAAGCGGATCAAATTTGTCTGGATCAAGGTTTCTCGCGATCTCCTGTGCGGATTTTATGGAGACATCATGTTCTTCAGAGCAGCCTCCGAATAAAACGGCCATCTTGAGCTTGTTCATCTATCTTGTTCCCCTTTCGAATTCTAAGCAATTTTGAATCGTGTTCTCTACGATATCTTGCAGCGCGTGATCTGTATAAAAAGCGGTATGCGGCGTAATCATCACATTTGGCAATTTTTGCAGCCGCCGCAGAAATTGATTATGGATCGGCTTGTTTGTACTGTCGTGATAGAATATACCTTCTTCGCCTTCAACGACGTCCAATGCGGCGCCCCCCAGCCTCCCATTTTCCAGAGCCCAGATCAGCGCCTCTGTGTCAATAAGAGCACCGCGTGCGGTGTTAATCACAAAGGCCCCGTGTTTCACGCTTTTGATTCGCTTCCGGTCAAGGATATGGTAAGTATCAGCGTTGAGCGGCATATGAAGCGTCAGGATATCACTTTGCCGCAGCAGTTCGTCCAGAGTAACATAATCGGCCTTAGCTTGCGGATACAAGTTGTAAGCCAGTATGCGGCATCCGAAGCCGTGTAGCCGATCAATCACCGCCTGACCGATGCGGCCTGTCCCCAATACCCCCACCGTCATGTCGCGCAGTTCCCGTCCCGGTACAGCGCAAAGCTTGTAATCATGGGCGTCTGCCCTGCATAAAACCGACTTTGCATTTCGTATAGACATGAGTATCAACATCAAAGTATAATCTGCCACGCTAGCGGGCGAATAAGCTACATTACCAATAGTAATGCCAAGCTTTTCAGCCGCTTCCAAGTCAATGTGGTTGCAGCCTATGCTTCTTGTGGATATATAAGCGACGCCGTTTTCCTTGAGGGCGCGAAGAGTGGAAGGCCCTATTTCCGTTTTATGGTTAACGCTTATACAGCAATTGCCTGATGCCAACGCGGCGTTTTCTGCTGATACCGCTGACTCAATGATCGTCGGTTCAACACCATAATGCGGTGAATACCTCCCGAACAGATCCGCTTCGTCCTTTTCACATCCGTAAATCGTGATCCCTGTTTTCTCCATGGTGTCAACTGTCCTTTCTGCAAAATAAAAGCCTGTCGCTTTGATAAAACCATGTTATCAAGAGCGGGCAGGCCGTATTTTAATATTAAGTTGTTTAATTCCTAAGAAAATCCTAACATCAGATTGAGGTTTTCCTAATACGTAACGGGTAAAGAGACCGTAAAGGTAACTGTGTTATCTTTGCTTTGGGCCACAATGGTTCCACTATGCAGGGTGACGATTTCTTTGGCGATGGACAACCCTAACCCGGAACCGCCAGTGCCCGCCGTGCGTGCTTCATCCAAGCGATAAAACTTCTCGAAAATAGCGGCCAGCTTGTCCTGTGGAATGGTATGGCCTTGATTTTGAAAAACGATCTTTATATCACCCTCTATTTCCTCTGCGGAAATAACGATTTCCGTGTTTGGGTAGCTGTAGGCGGCCGCGTTTTTCAGAATATTATTGAATACCCGCGCCAGCTTCACCGGGTCGCCGTACACGGTCAAATTTTCGTCGGCATGAAGTACGGTTGTATTTCCTTTTTCGGAGAGGATCGGATAAAACTCGTCTGTCATTTGCACAAGCATGTAGTAAAGGTCGATCATTTCCTTTTCCAGCTTGATCTGCTGCAAGTTGTACCGGGTGATTTCAAAAAATTCGTTGATTTGTTCCTCCAAGCGGTAGGCTTTGTCGAGGGTAATGTGAGTATATTTAGTCCTCTGCTCCGCGGGCATATCAGGCGCCTCGCCCAATAAACTCAAGTAACCAATTATAGATGTAAGCGGAGTCCTAATATCGTGGGCCAAATAAACGACCAAATCATTTTTGCGTTGCTCCGCTTCCTGAGCAGCCTTCTTCTGTCTTTTCAACTTGTCCTTTATGGTATTCAGACGATTTTCCATGAATTCCATCTCCGGGGAGAGGGATATTCTATCCTCTGAATCTTCCACAAGCCGATCCATGCCGGAGCTGATTTCATCAAAATGTTTTGTGAACCAGGAGATCGTGAACCAAGAAAGGATGACAAGAAAAACCAGGGTCAAAAGAAGCAGAATGAGATCTAAGTTATTGCGAAAAACATAATGATAGATGAGCAGTGCATCGGAGTTGTTCAGATTAAAAGTATAAATCAGGAATTGAACGATGCGATCTCCAATCTGTCCCCGCAAAATATCCCGCATCAAAAGGACGGTAACAACAGCAATGACCGTAATCAGCAGCATTTGTAAAAAAGCTTTTCGCTTCAGCATTGCATAATTGCCCTTCTTATTGCTTTTCAATTTTATAGCCGACCCCCCATACGGTTTTGATATACTTTGGTTTTTCTACAGTATCGCCCATTTTTTCACGCAAGTGGCGGATATGGACGGTGATCGTATTGTTGCTTTTGCTATAATACTCGTCCTTCCAAATCTCAGAAAAAAGTTCCTCGGCACTCACCACTCTGCCCTTTCGCTCCAGTAAAATACGGAGAATGGAAAACTCGGTGGGTGTCAGTTCAAGAGGTTGTTCATTCAGCAGGCACTCATGCGTGTTTACATCCATAACCAAACCTGAATGGACGATTACAGGCTCAGTGACAGGCGCAGACTGCGGCGTATTGTATTTTTTATAGCGCCGCAACTGTGCTTTTACACGCGCTACCATCTCAAGCGGACGGAACGGTTTTGTGATGTAGTCGTCGGCCCCCAAGGTTAGCCCCGTAATTTTATCCGTCTCTTCATCTTTGGCCGTCAGCATGATGATGGGATAGGTATGCTGTTCCCGTATTTTCCGGCAAAGCATAAAGCCATTGATGTCCGGCAGCATAATGTCCAGAATGGCCAAGTCAAGCTCCGTCGTTTCTATGCAGGCAAGAGCTTCCTTTGCAGAGTAAAACTTGATCACTTCATAATTTTCATTGCGCAGATACACTTCTATTAAATCCGCTATTTCATGTTCATCGTCGACAACGAGAACTTTAGCGCACATCATTTTCAACTCCTTTCCGGCAGAACTCAACATCCTCCTATTTTACTAAATTCGGCAACTAAATTTATGACTTCCAGCTTGAGAAATTATTAAGATTTTCATAAGGACCCCACTTCCTTCGCTGTGCCTCGTTTAATGATATTTTAAAAAGCCGATCAAATTGATCGGCTCGAACAAGTCTACATATTCACAGAATCTCCGTTCGCCCGGTGGTAGCGCGCCAGCACATCCCCTGGCAGCACACTCGCTAGCCTTCCCAAGTTAAGGGAACCATTGGCATATGGCCAAGCTCCACCGATAAAAATGTTTCTCATGGTAATTCACCTCCTTTTTATAGGAAAACAACAAAAAGACTCTCATCCCTAAAGGGACGAGAGTCTAAACTCACGTGGTACCACCCAGTTTCATCAATGTCTTGCGACATTCACCTCTTCAAGTACGCCGCAGGACGCGGTTATACTCTAGCACGATAACGGGTGCGGGTTCCCGGCGCAACCTACTTCCGGATTGGGTTTCGATGCGCGGCTCAGAGACCATATTCGCAGGAAACATCTTTGCTCCTTTTCACCAACCGGAGCTTTCTGGGTGTGCTTACTTTTCCGATGCCAGCATAAGCTCATATATTTTGCGCGTTGTATTTACGTTCCTTACCGTTGTTTGTCGATAAATATCCGATCCGATAATATTTGTCATGCCGCTTCTTCTAACATTTTGCTTGGAAACCGACCATAGAATTGCTCCTGGGACATATATCACCGTATCAATATCCGGTTTAATGACCAGCTTGTCCAGCACGGATTCATTATTAATTTCGTCCCATAAAAAATGCACGTCGCTCCTCATTTTATCGTCGTTTGTCCACGATTCCGGGAGCGAAGCCATGATTCTTTTCATATCATTTAAATCAAGAACCAGTACTTTGATTTGTAATGCGAAGTTTTCCTGAATAGACATTTCCAGAATGTGTGATATTTGTGCTTTGGTACGGCTATTGTGTGTGAAAATAATATTGCCTGAATTGATAATTGCCTGAATTGATATATGTAACTACATTGTTCATACCGGCGTGCTCGAAAGATTTTTTAAGCAGCTTCATGTCAATTTTATTTTTTCCGCCAACATTGATTCCGCGGAGTAATGCGACATAGACCATAATTGCCTCCCAGACTATATTGTTCAAAGTTCCGCATTTTACCATAGATTATAAGATATATACTTAGTCCTTGTCCTCAATGACTGCAATTCCATCGATTTCAAGCAGGCAAGATGGACGCGGGAATTCCGAAACACGGGTTTTTATATTCTATTTTGAAAATAGACATTGGTTTTCCTCCTTAACGATTAATGTTCCGTATTTTGATTATAAGTAACTTCACTGACAGTTACTGTCAATGAAGTTTGTTCCAATATCCTGTATATCTTCTTAGGTTGGAAATTCAGCAGAATAACTTTGACCCTTGCTAATGAACAAACAAAACCACCAATCATTCATAAATTTCTTATGAATATTGGCGGTTTTGTTTACTTTAATATTCTCCTTTGATTACAAAAAAGGAGCCCCGAATGGTTCCGGCCAGTTTAGACTTCTGCCGGGCAAACTTAAACTTCCCTTCCAGCTCCCGGGGTACCTCCATCCCCTCGGAAAGCTTGAAACCAACGGCCCGCTTCTTAGGATCATCAATCGTATACATGACATTGAGCCCAAGCCCATCCTCATAAAAGACATAGGCCATTTTAATATTTTCCACTTGAAAACGCGACGTCTCTAAAGGTTTGGCCGCAAACTCAATATCACGTTCTTCTTTCAAAATCCGGTTCACATAATCAAGGGTCTCCTGGCTTTCGCTAGCCGGTACAACCGTAAATTCATGCTTATATTTGTTCATGAAGTAACGGGCTTCATTTGCACGTAAACCGGCAAGCGCTTCTGCTACGGGTGAAGACTCTAAGCCAACCGTAGACACATTTTTAAAATCAACGATATAGGACATGCTCATCCCCCCTTATGATCTCTTTATTTCCTAACCACAGGAATCCACATTTCGCCAAATACTAAACCGTTTCGCTGCCCCATCACAACCGATGTATTTGGCCCGCCAACATAGGCAAAATCCTTGGCTTCCGGCAAGGCTTGGCCAAAGGCAATGCCGGCAAGCGTATTATTTAGCTCATCAGCCGTCTTCCCTTCCCCTTTAACAACCAGGTATTCCCCCTTAGGAAATTGAATAACCCTGGTTGCTTCCGGTAGCGAGGCCTCGCTCATTACGCCAGCATAGTGCATCATCTTGTTATTCACCGCTTCGTTCACGGCAAAAATGTAGTCATTTTCGGCTATGGCCTTTAAAGTGTCAAGCGTTCCATCTTGTTTCACTGCCTGCCAAAAGGCTGCTTTCTCCTTGTTTATGCCGGCATAGTCCGTATAATCGCTCTTAAGCTCGATTCCAATACCTAAAACGGTAAAGCTGTCTTTTTCCTCAAGGGTATAATTTGCCATATTCAAAACCTTCCTCTTTTTTAAATTTATCAAATGATTTGTCTTTTCACTTGATGGGTTTATAATAACCATAAATCATGTCAAAAAATGATACCGTTTAGGGGGTCCCGATGAAAAAGGTTGAACGGATTAATATCATCATGCGGTATATCAACAATCGCGCCCATTTTACCATTTCTGAAATCATGCGAGAATTCAATATCTCCCGCTCGACAGCCATTAGAGATATCAGGGAGATTGAAGCCATGGGGATGCCGCTTGTCGCTGAAGCCGGAAGGGACGGGGGTTATTTTGTCATGAACAACTCGGTCCTGCCCACGGTCCGCTTTACCGATAATGAGATTAAAGCTCTGTTTATTGCCTTTATGGCCACGAGAAATCAACAACTCCCTTATCTTAAGAGCCGTCAGTCTTTAGCCGAAAAATTACTCGGCCTGATCTCGGAAAACCAGCAGGATGACCTGGTTCTTTTAAATGAAATATTGCTGTTTGAAGGGACCAACCCCCATAATCCCGACCTGCTTGATCTGTCGGACCTGCCCCACCCCATGCTGGAAAAACTCATCCAAATCCTGCTTCTGGACAGCTATTTATTGGTGTCCATCGAAGAAGAGAAGGAAATAAAGTCGTATCCGATTTATCTCTTGCACCTTTATCGTGAAAAAAGCTTATGGCACATTGAAGGCTTTGACTTAAAGGAAGCAAAGAGGCGGATTTTTCCTGTCGACAATCTCACCGATGTAGAACCCTACCCTGCGAAAAAAAGGGTGAGCAAGAAAAAGATTTTAGAAATACTAAGCAAGCAGGAAGAAGCCTTCAACCTTGTCCTTGAACTCGGTCCAAAGGCGATTGCCCAGTTTAAGAAATACCATCCTTTAAAAGCTTCACTTTCCTATACAAATCCTTACCAAACCACAGCCATTTTAAAGGCTTTTATCAATGTTCATCATTCGGAAGAATTAACCGAAATCATAAATTGGCTACTTTTCTTAGGTGGGGATATCAAGGTCAGGGAGATGCCGGAAGAAGTTTTGGAAGGGTTACATGAGAGATTAAACTTATACTGCCCTAGGCAGTGCCGGCCAGGCATCATCAACCAATAAACCAAAATGTTAGAGAAGATGCCTGATGACGCCGACAGCTCGTACAACTCCAATTGCAAGTTCTTGTCCGCCGACAATCCCCCCCTCGGCGCACGATTATTCATATGCTGACAATGCCAACAGAGCGATGTTGATCGCTTCTTCGAGATCTTCGCGGCTGGCCCCGTTCACGGCCTGGACCGTCATGCCGTACACGAGGGTTGTAACGTACCGGGCCAGGGCGGCAGGGTTGGCGTGCTCGGGCAAATCCCCATCCTTCTTGGCTTGCTCCAACCGGGTACTTAGCGCTTGTTCGATTTGAACGCGTTGATCGGTCAATAATTGTTTGATCGGATCGGATTCCTCGCTGCCCGTAAGGGCTCCTTTGATTAATAAACAGCCTGGAGAATAATCGGGATTAACCACCGAATCCGCCGTTGCCCGAAGAAGTTTCTCGATGACGGATCGAGCTGTCGGTTCGTTCAGCGCAGTCACGGAAGCTTGAATGGGCGCTTCGCTCATATATAAATCAAACGCTATGTGAAACAGTTTCTCTTTGCTGCCGAAAGTGGCATAAAAGCTTGAACGGTTGATCTTCATGGCTTCGGTCAGGTCCGACAACGAAGTCCCTTCATACCCCTTTTGCCGAAAAACCTTCAGGGCACGCTCAAGCGCTTGTTTAATGTCAAATTCCCGTGGACGTCCGGCTGCCATAACCATCCCACCCTTTTTCGTATGTCAGATAAGTGATATTTTACTACACAGCTCGGAATTTGCAATGATTTCGGAAAATATGAAAAGATCCAAGCTGCCCGGAAAGATCGGCGGCAATCCGATCTCCTGACAGTTTGGATCTTTTTGCTTACATCGTCTGTTTCTCGTTTACTTTGTCTTCGTTAAGAAAACGCTTGTGGTTAAACGCTCCCGCCCCCATCGACATTCAGGCTTGCTCCGGTAATATAACTGGATTCAGGCGAAGCGATAAAAGCCACCATACTGGCAATTTCGGATGCCTTTCCGTGTCTCCCTAGCGGGATCGCCTTTACGAATGAAGAATAGGGACCATCCGCAGGATTCATATCCGTATCGGTCATTCCCGGTTGAATATTATTGACTGTAATGCCTTGAGGCGCCAGATCGCGCGCCAGCCCTCGTGTCAATCCGGCTACCGCGGCTTTGGTCGAGATATACAGGCTGTTTCCAGGGAATGGATTGCTGTCGGCGGCCACACTGCCAATATTGATGACACGACCGCCTTGTGTCATTTGCGGAGCGGCCGCTTGAACGGCAACGAATACCGCCTTCCAATTAACCGCCACCATTTGATCGAATTCTTCAAGGGTATATTGGTCGTAAGGCTTCAAACCTGCAATGCCGGCATTATTTACAAGAATATCAATACCGCCAAAGGCTTGGATCGCCTCTTCGACGGCGCCTTTCACTGCCCCGGCATCGGCGCTGTCCGCGCGAATCGCCAAAGCGTGCCCACCTGCGCTTTTAACTTCTTGTACCAGTTCATCTGCCTTGCTTTGCGCACTGACATAAGTAAAAGCAACCGACGCGCCGTCTTCTGCGAGCCTTTTCACGATGGCTGCGCCAATGCCGCGAGCTCCTCCGGTGACCAATGCTTTTTTGCCGGCTAATGGTTTATTCATTGTGCTTGTCGTATTCAAATGTAAAACTCCTCTCCATTCATTTTTGAACCTTTCGGTTCATAATTGAGCATGGCACTATTATGTACCTTTTGGTTCAAAATTGCAAGAAGTAATTTTTTTGCTCGTTAACGGCTAATATCCATTCATAAAATTGGAGTGCTGCAGCAAGCTCTAGACTGGCTTGAATAGCGAAACAGCGACAGCCTATGGACCGAATCATCAAGTCCTTAACTGTCGCCGCTTCATTGAACTAACCCTTACAATATTTCGATGTACCCTTCTGTTCCATGCACGCGAATTCGCTGCCCGTCTTTGATCAATTTGGTGGCATTCTCCACGCCGACAACGGCTGGTAAGCCATACTCACGCGCGATAACGGCTCCATGGGTCATCAGTCCGCCAACTTCGGTGACCAGGCCTTTGATGGATACAAACAAGGGGGTCCAGCTAGGGTCGGTGAAGGCGGTGACTAAGATATCTCCATCTTCCAGATCAGCATCTTCCAGACTCAAGATGACACGTGCTCGTCCCTCGATCACTCCGGAAGAAACAGGCAGACCCACAATCGCTTCGGCTGGGAGATGTTCTCGTTTGTACTCCCCTGCGATGATTTCACCATCAGACGTGATAACACGTGGTGGAGTTAGCTTTTCGTATAATTTGTACTCGTCTTTTCGTTGGCTGATGATCCGGTAATCCAGTTGATTGGTGCGGACGGCTTCGTGAAATTCTTCAAAGTAGAGATAGTAAATATCTTCTTTTTCGCGAATAACGCCCGCTTGCACGAGTTGTTCGGCTTCTTTGAGCAAAGCCTGCTTATAAACGAAGTAGCGATTAATATAACTATATTTTGGATATTCCCGATATCCAATGAGATTCCGGACCAGGTCGATCATTCGTTTTGTTTCTTTGGCCTTTTGTTCGCCATCCGGTAATTTCTTCAATCGCTTCAATAACTCTTGTTCTTTTTTCAAAGCTTCCTGTCGCCCTTGCTCAAACTTCCGCTTTGCGGCATTAGGCTCAAAGTTTTTGATATTACCCAGAATCATGGGGACAAGTGTAATTGGTTTTTCGCTCCAACGAGGTCTGGTAATATCGATTTCTCCGGCGCACCGCATTCCGTATTTGCCCAGAAAAGCACAGATCGCGTCCCTAGTTTCCTGCCCTCCATCCAACTTAAGCAGTTCATCCAAAAAGTTATCATCTTGCACATGTTGTAAATAGTCAATGACTTCCGGATAAGGACGTATCACATCTGCGACATCCATTAGCGCCAGACCCATTTCCGAAGTGATATTGTTTGGTACAGATTGAGACAGCGTATCTGCTGCGTTTTTTTCACCCAACCACTCCAGCATTTTTTCATTGATCCATGATGAAGCATTCATAGCAGTCATAATCACACCAAAGCTTCGTGGATCAGATACGCTCTTCCTCTCCCTTAATTCCTGGATATCTTTCAGGATAAAATCAAACAGATCGGCTCCTGATTTCGTTTGGATCTTATGTTTTAACTCCTCGATCGATGATTCACTTTGCTTAATCAACTCAGAGACGATTGCCGGATCGTAATCGTTTAGGGTTTGATAATCCGCAGGCGCCGGACCTTGATTGCTTTTTCCGTTACTCCGTTCTTCCTTGTCATCCGGTACCGATTTTATAAAATTCCCCCGCTCTATGACGGTCGTCAATGCATCTTTTATGAGCGGATCGTTTTTTCCCAGAACATGGATTAAAGTCTCCCTGCCGGAAGGTGAAGCCAGCATAGTTGAAACATCAACAAACAACCTTCCGCCGGCTTTACGCATGGGCGCAGGAGTTAGCAACAGGTAGAAAGACAATCCCAATGGTTTCATGGGATCGGTCATCATTTGTTGGTGACCCACAGATACATAAACGTGATATTCCTGATCATTCGCCTCAGGGATCGGGTATAAAGTTGTGATCGGCCGGCTTTGGACGATATAAAAAGTGCCGTCAGCCAAACACCATTCAATATCTTGCGGCTGGCCGAAATAAGCTTCGATCCGTCTCCCGATGCCTGCCAGTTGTAAAATTTGCTTATCCGTCAGGGTTTGCGTGTTTTGCCGATCAGGATCGATCTGCTTTGTCTCTGTTCCCCCATCTTTTCGTCCATAGATCGCTAAATTTTTGGTGGCTATCCGCTTATCGACGATTTCCCCATCCCGTACTTTATAACCATCGGCAGATACCAAGCCGGAGACCAGCGCTTCTCCAAGCCCAAAACCGGCATCGATGGACAGCAGCTTTCGGTTTCCGGTCATCGGATCGGCGGTAAATAAAATCCCCGACGCCTGCGAGAAAACCATCCTTTGCACGATAACGGATAAATAAACCTGACGGTGGTCGAATCCGTTTTGCATTCGGTAGATGACCGCGCGATCGGTAAACAGCGACGCCCAACATTTGCGGATATGCTGTAAGATCGCATCGATGCCGATAATATTTAAAAAGGAGTCTTGTTGACCGGCAAAAGAGGCATGCGGCAAATCTTCGGCAGTCGCACTGGAACGCACGGCATAAGCATGCTCCTGGCCAAACTGGGATAGACAGTGAGCTACTGCTTTCACAACATCGGAAGGAATTTCGACGTCCAAAATGATTTGCCGAATCTTTCCGCTGATTTCCCCGATTTGATCGCGATCTTCTGCTTTTAGCATGGTTAGTCGATTAAGCAAAGCTTGATACGTTTCGTTTTGTTCGATGGCTTTTTGAAATCCCGCGGTTGTAACACAAAATCCTTCAGGCACTTGGATTCCTTTTAGTTTGGATAACTCCCCTAAATTCATCCCTTTTCCGCCAACGAGCGAAAGCTGCGTTTTTTCGATTTCCTTGAAGCCAAGAACCAACGAACTCATTCCACATCTCTCCTAACCATTAAATTGAGAAAAAACATTTGACAAGAGTTTACCGGCGTGTTACAATTAAAATGTAAAATGAGATATTTATATCATTTAAACAGAAGTCAGTCGTGATCTAATTATATCATTGTGTCTGTTGATGTGCAATATGAAAGAACCTGGTGAATTTACCCAGGTTCTTTTTTGATTAGCGTGTAATTAATACTGAGCGCATTCCCCTATGTTCCGGATTACCCCGTAAATTCTTGAACCCACTCGCTATTGTAGTAAGCAACACCGATTTTGGTATAGGAGCTGTTTAAAATATTGGCTTTATGCCCCGGACTGTTCATCCAATCGTTCATCACTTGAGTAGGGGTGCTTTGCCCTTTGGCAATATTTTCACCGGCTGAATTGTAGGTAATTCCGAACTCCTTCATCATATCAAACGGGGATCCGTGTGTTGGAGAATTATGATCGAAGTAGTTATTGTTATACATGTCTTGTGCCTTGACCATCGCCATATTGGACAATTCGGGACTCATGGTGAGAGCGGCTAAACCTGCTTTGCTTCTTTCCTTATTGACCAAATCCAGTACTTGCTGCGCAAATTGGGAGGAATCCTGAGCTTGTCCTGTGGTGCCTGTAGTAGGTGAAGGCGTTGAAGGTGTCGGATTCGTTGGTCTTGATGGAACTTGATTGGTCGGATTGGAAGGTACCGGGTTTGTCGGATTTCCGGCAGGTGGAATGAAGTCCCCTATATTGGAAGGAAATCCATCGGGAGTTTCTTTTATCCTAACCGATCCGTGAGCCTTAGTTGATGTAGCTATTGAAGACGCCTGTGTGGTGACAGGAGTTGGTGCAGCCGTTTGAGCTTTCATTGAAGGGGTCTTTCCCGCCGTGTTGTTTCCCGCCGTATTGTTGCCGGCCGCACACCCCGATACCAGCAATATTGCTGCCAATAAAATATACTTTACCATATTCCAATCTCCTCTGTTCGTTAAAGTAATGAATAACTGCACTTAATTTTTCCGGCGGGGCCCCGATTTATTCTTACACGAACAGACTAACATAATCAGCAAAAATGCCTTGGCCGACTCATGACCAAGGCTATTGGCATACGGGTGGATCGAAGCCGCTTCACAATTAGCCGTCAGTATGTTGCTTTCTCATACAAATTCGCAGGCAATGCCTGCACGAACGGCGACCAATCGCCCGTTGTGTAAAGCTGAAGCCGGTGCATGGCCCGTGTACATGCGGTATACAGAAGCTTGCGCTCGTTGTCCCGGCCGTAAACTTGAGGTGAAGCCTCATAAATCAGAACGGCATCAAACTCGATACCCTTGGCGAGATACACGGGAATAACCACCGCTCCTTTCTCAAAGGTAACCGTCTCCTTCGTAATGAGCTGCAATGCTTCGCTTCCTTGCGTCCGTAATGATTCAAAGGCGGTTCGGCTTTCGGCTGCAGTCTTCGTAATGACGGCAATCGAGTCGAAGCCTTCAGCTTTAAGTGCCGCGATGTCTTGCGACATTCGCGCGTCACGCTCCTCCCCGCCTTCTAACCTGACAAGAAGAGGTTTCGGTCCGCTCCTTGCAAAGGGGACGATTTCCGCCCCATCAGCGAGCAGTTCCTTCGTAAATTCCACAATCTCCCGCGTTGAACGATAGCTGCGCACCAGGCGGATCAAACTTGTTTCGGATTCGCCATAAAGCCGAAACAGCGGCGAATCGGACTCCTGTAGGTTTGTAGACTGCGTAAAGATCGCCTGCCCGAAATCGCCGAGTACCGTCATGCGGGCACGAGGAAACAGTTTTTTAAGATACTCATATTGAAACAGCGAATAATCCTGCCCCTCATCGACGAAGACATGCCGAATCTCCGTGTTCGTCCGCACGCCTTCGAGCAGTTCTTTTAAATACAAATACGGAGTCGCATCTTCATAAAATAATTCGAGCCGGTCCAGCTTTTCTTTGGTTTGCTTGCAGATTTCAGACCATAAAACAGGGATCTCGGCCTCATTCGTCTTCTCCCGGTAACCAGCTTCATCGCCAAACAATTGGGAATATAGACCTTGGACATTGATAAAAGATAATTTCCTCACACTTTGCCTTAACGGTTTGAAGCTCATCTTCACGATCCTTTGGCTGAGCAAATCCTCCTCCCGCTCGGCGAAGTCAAAGTCGCCTTCATCTCCCCGGCGCTTCTTGCTTATTTTCTCGTAAACTACGGCGTAACGCTCAGCAATGTCAAAGACTTCCCTGTCCCTGTGCAGCTCGCCGAAAACTTCCGCGTATTGCTCGCTGTCGAGATATTGGAGTTCCTCCTCTACCCAGGATGCCCCGCGTTCCTGGCGTTCCAGCAGTGACAGTTCCTTTAGAAGCCATTTCTGCAGGAGTTCGACACGATTGGCCAAGCGCAAGGAAGGGTCGTAACTGTAAAATTGCGATCTCATTTGCTCTGCGGTGATCAGATCACGGTCCCGAAACCGAATGCCGTTGAAAAGCATACCTTCCCGCCCCAGCCACTGCGCATAGTTCTCCAGGGCACTCAAGAAAGCCTCGGACGCCTTGTACTTCATCCCTTGAAGGCGTGCCTCATCATTGGCAGTTGATTGTGCGGTCAGCACATATTCGATCTGATCGAAGGGATCCTCCAGACGTAAGGATGAACCAAGCCAATATTCGAGATATTCCTGCAAAGTCGTTTGTTGCATGTTCTCCTCGCCGAGCTCGGGAAGGACGGAGGATACATAACTGTTAAAAATCGGATTCGGCGAGAAAAGAACGATCTGGTCAGCCTTAAGCGAATCGCGGTTTTTGTACAGCAAATACGCCACACGTTGTAAGGCTGCGGAGGTCTTTCCGCTGCCGGCCGCCCCTTGCACGATAAGCAGCCGGCTATTCTCGTTTCGGATGATGGCGTTTTGCTCCTTTTGGATGGTGGATACGATACTCTTCATTTGCGAGTCCGCGCCTTTGGCCAGCATTTGCTGGAGCAGCTCGTCGCCGATCGTTACGTTCGCATCAAACATATTCCGGATTTGTCCGTCATGGATCTGATACTGCCGTTTCAGCTCCATCGTACCGGTGATCTGCCCACCAGGCGTATCGTAAAAGGCCGCACCGGGGGAATGGTCGTAGTAAAGACTTGCAATGGGACTGCGCCAATCATACACCAGGAAGCTCAATCCATCTTCATCGACGAAGGAAGATACACCGATATAAATCTGCTCGCTCTGGTTCAGACCGTCCTCCAGAAAATCGACACGTCCGAAATAAGGAGACGGTAACAGCCGTTTTAAGCTTCTCCATTGTAGCGTCAGAAGCCGAAGGCCACGCTCCCGTTCAGATAACACCGCGGCCTGTTGTTTGATCGTATAAAATGTTTCCTCAAATTCTTCGTCCGAGCCCGTGTTGACCGTAACTTCTTCCCAGAACCGCCTGCGAATCTCACCAGCCTGGTCGTGCAGCCCGGCAACCTTCGGTTCCAGCTCGTCCATCCTCGCTTTCAGCTTTTCCCTAACCTGATCCAGCCGTTCTTGTTCTGTCCGCCATTCCTTCGCTTCCATGTTCTTCTGAACACACTCCTTTTTAGTCAAGTCTGGATAAAAAAGAGCATTGACAAATCAGAGGTCACCGGTATAAAATTAAATTAGGATAGAAAATAAAATATCGGTTTATCATGATTTTTCAGTGCGCTAATGATTATAACATAGCGCTTTTTTGCGTTCAATTATTTTTTTGTGTCGTACCAATAGGCAAAAAGCTTTCCATAACCCCCTTTTCGGGCGATTATAGAAAGCTTATTTTGCTTTGTAGAGCATCTATCTCGCTCTCCTTAAAATTTTTCAGGAAATTGTATACTATTATTTCCTTCTATAATGCAACGGCGCATGGCCCGTGACCGCCTTGAACACTCGACCGAAGTGCGTCACGCTTCCGAACCCCACCTTTCTTGCGATCAAGTTGACCTTTATGGAAGAACTCTCAAGCAGCTTTATGGCTTCCTTGATCCGTACGCTGTTCACATACTCTACGAACGCGAAGCCCGTCGCTTCTTTGAAGGATCGGCTCAAATAATACGGGCTGATATAAAATCTATCCGCCAGCAAATGAAGCGACAATTCCTCCATGTAATGCTCGTTGATATAGCGGACAATCTCCGCTATTCGTTCATGCATCGGACTTGGCGATGCCGGCAGCTCCGCATCCTGTTGCCGGAAGTGCCTGCAGCACATGATGAGCAGCTGCACGACGAGCGTCTGGGCAAACAATTCGAAGCCGCTACTGCGTTCCCGAATCTCCTGAATAATCGCTCTGGAAAGCGTTTCGAGCGGTTGTCTATTGCGCAAGGAGCCATTCACGATCAGGTAATCCCGATCCAGCAAAGGCCAAAGCGCCTCCTTGTGGGCGCCGTCCGGCGAAAATAACCGCTCGTGCATATTGATAATGAACCGCTCATGCTTCGGCCGCTCCGCATTGGTCGTACGGTGCAGAATATTGGGAGCAATGATGACGACATCGCCTTCGTTAATCGTAATCGTCCGGTCCTGAATAAAAAATTCCCGCTTGCCGGACATCAGATAATAGATTTCGTAAGTGCTGTGAAAATGGCTCACCGGCATATGGTGGCTTAACGCTTTCCGGTGGGATACCTCGAAAGTACCCGCATGATTCTCGAAATATAGATCTCCCAATCCGCTCCGCTCTCCCTTCCGTACCTGTTGTTACATTATACTGCAAGAAATGAGAAGAAACAGAGGCTTTTTGCAAAAAATGTACATAAACCGATGCTAGAATGGGAGTACAAACAATCAAGGAGGAAGGATACGTATGCAAATCGCTTCATCCCTTATGACCCCGATTCAATGGGCGCTTAAAGCCTGCGAGGCGATCATGGCCAAATTCGAGCCGGAAAAGCTTCCGCCGGACCGGTTCCACTACCATCAAGGCGTTTTTCTGTCCGGTATGGAGAAATGCTGGCGGCAGACCGGAGAACAGAAGCTGTTCGACTATATGAAACGGTGGGTGGACAGCCAGGTTCTCGAGGACGGCAGCATCAAGAAGTTTATGTCCGACGAGCTCGACGACATTCAGCCCGGCGTGCTTCTCTTCCCCCTCTACGAGCAAACGGGAGACGAGCGGTATAAAAAAGCGCTGCACACGCTGGTACCCTTGCTGAAATCTTGGCCGAAAAATCCGTCCGGCGGATTCTGGCACAAGGGACATTATCCGAATCAAATGTGGCTGGACGGCTTGTATATGGCCGGACCGATTGCCGTGCAATTTGCCAAAACATTTGGCGACAGCGAATATTTCGACATGATGGCCTTTCAGGCGCTGCTCATGGAGAGGCATACGAAGGACCCGGCCACCGGCTTGCTGTACCACGGCTGGGACGAAACTAAAAAAGCCGACTGGGCCGATCCCCTCACGGGCCAAGCACCGGAGTTCTGGGGCCGCGCCATCGGCTGGTATCCCGTCGCCTTGCTGGAAATGTTCGAACACATGCCGGAGGACCATCCGGATAAAGCAAAGCTTGTTACCGTTGTACAGGATCTGCTTATCGCGCTGACGAACTATCAGGACCCGGCCACTGGCCTGTGGTACCAGGTTATTGATAAAGGCGACCGTCCGGATAACTGGCCGGAAAATTCCTGCACGGCGCTGTTCGTGCATGCCATGGCCAAGGCCGTCCGGTTCGGTTATCTGGATGCCAAGTACATGGAGTATGCCTGGAAAGGCTACCAAGGCGTCATCGATACGCTGAAGTTCGACGAGAACGGCAACGTCGTGATCGGCAATATTTGCATCGGCACGGGAATCGGCGACTACGCCCACTATATCGCCCGCCCAACCAGCGAAAACGACCTGCACGGCGCTGGCGCCTTCATCCTTATGTGCGTAGAGATGAATCTGGCGGCAAAATAGGTTAATAAATGGTAGGCACCATGCCCCCGTCCATCCGGATTGGAGAACCCTTAAATGCGGATGCGTAAGGGCTGCATACGAATGCGGCCAGCCTGCCTATTTCAAAAGGCTTGATAAACCGCTGTATTTCGGATTGGGGCAGGTTGGCAGCCATAAATTGCTTCTCTTTTTCCGAGAACGGCATCTCGTCTGGAAACAAACTTTCAATGATTTGATACACATTTTCGGAAAGCGTTGGTCCCGGCAAAATCGTATTGGATGTGACTTCCGTTCCTTTCGTTAATTTGGATAAGCTTTTTGACAGGGATAATAACATAGATTTGGTCATACAATACTGGGGCATTTGCCCTGAAGGCATAATCGCTTCTTCACTGGCAATAAAGATGATTCGTCCATAATTGTTTTTCAACATTTTAGGCATATAAAATTTGGATAATCCATTAGCGGCAAGGACATTCGTTCGGAAGTATTTCTCCCATACTTCATCGTCAACATCCTCGTAGGACATGATTTCATAAATCCCCATGTTGTTAATCAGAATATCGACATGGGGATATTTCTCAAATAGAGCTTCTCTTTGCCGGATATTCACAAGATCGGCTGCGGCATTCTGAGGGGAGGTAGCCGGGAACTCGGATTTCAGTTCTTTTACGGTTCGTTCTACTTCATCGTTATTCCGTCCGTTAATAAGGACATTGGCGCCTTCTCTGGCAAGTTCGATGGCTATAGCTTTCCCGATCCCTTTTGTCGACCCGGTTACTAAAGCGGTTTTGTTTTTTAATCCCATATCCATATCATCTGTCTCCTTTGTCGTCATTTACGGCGAGCTGATTTACAGTTATTCATAGAACACTCTCGTGCTCCGGATAGGGATTATATTACTGTGTCCGGATCGTTCGGTAACTAGTGGACAATGCCAAATTTCTTGTATAACCCGCCAATTATGAAAACCTAGCAAATTGTCGTTAAATATTCGGAACGCCAATTTGCAGGGGTATCGCCTTCCCAAAGGCGAAAGGCGCGGTAAAACGAGTTCTGATCTTCATAACCGATCAAGAATGCCACTTCTTTAATATCGAGCTTGGGGTCTGCCAAGTATTCCCGTGCCTGTTCATGCCGAGCCTGTGCCAACAACTGCTTGAATGTTGTGCCCTCGTCAGTAAGGCGGCGCTGCAAGGTACGAACACTCATGCCAAGCGCGCTCGCTACCGTCCGAATGTCAAGGCGCCCTCCAGCCAGACTGCGCTTCAAGATCCTCTTGACCATCTCGGGAAATGAACGGCTGAGCTGTTCTTCCAATGAGCGGTCCAATACGGGAGTCAGGAGCTCCAGCAACTCTTTGTTATATGAAACAAAGGGACGGTCCAGGTCTCTTCGATGCAGCGTTAATCGGTTGTTGGCTGCACCGATCCGGATAGGGCACCCGAAGTAAGCCTCAAGAGCCTTTACATCCCCCATCGCGCTGGAAAATTCCACGGACCGTGCAGTTAAAGGGCGCCCCGTGCCCCGCCGCCCTAGCTCCAGAAGAAAGGCCAGCGTGGTTCCAATCAGCACTGGCGGTCCGGGTTGCTCACCGGGCATCCGTTCCAATTCGATGGTACAGCGCTCGCCTTCTTCGGTGATACGCAAGCTTTCCGGAGGGCACAGTTGTTTGTACCGGGCCATCCGCTCAAGGGCGTCGCGATAGTCGCGAGCATGATAGGTCGCTAAGACGGTCGGCGGGTACTGAGCCGTTTCAAAGACGGTGGCCAGCTTGATGATTCCAATCGCAGTGTCGCCGACGAGATCGGCGTATGCCTGCCAGATTTTGAAATATTGGGCGACGGTGACGGCGACAGGTTCTGCAGCAATGGTGAGCGGCAGCTCCGCTTTGCGTGCGACGTCGTGCGGGGCAATTCCTAATTGTTGTAATCCCGCCCAAAATCCCAGCGGGAATTTTATTTGGTCAGATTTCATTGCGTGCGGATCTCCTTTAGTTGCTTACCTATTCGTTCCGGTTATGATTAAGTATACATAAAAACCGTTGATCTTTTCTTCAAGATCAACGGTTTTTGACATGGTTTTTTCTGGATCACACCCCTGCATGTCCCCCACTGCATTTAAGAGATGAAGGCAGCCCAAAGGTCACAAGCTAGCTGACCTTTTGGGACTGCCTCCTTTAACTTTTATCGCTACGTTATCGCTTGCGCAGCATCCGGCCAAATACGCCCAAAATCGGAAGCAGCAATATTGCTGCTGTTAACAAGGAGGCTCGGATAGAGAACCGGTTTCCGATCCAGCCCACGGCCGGCCCTCCCGCGGTTTGGCCAAGCGCGTCCGACTGGCTGACCATCGACAGCACCGTGGCCCGTGTATCGCTGCGCAGATTCATGTTCAGCCATGTCGCATAGACCGGCTCGCTTACGGTAACGACTACACTTACGGCCAGCACGGACCCAGCGCCCAGACAAAGTCCGTCGCCAGGAAAAGCGAGAAAACGCCGGCAACGCGAATGAAAGTCAGCATAAATAAGGCCGCGGACACGGTTCGCTCGCTGCTCATGTTCAGCTTTTTCTCGATGAAGCCTACCGCCAGCATTCCCAAAATCGTGGAGGCCGCGCTGATCAGGCCAAACCATACGGCCGCCTGCAACGTCCAGTCCGGAAAGCCGATTTCCTGGATCAGATGAATCTCCCATAGCCGGTCATAACCTTCCGAGGCCGCGCCGCTAAACAACGTGACGAACACGATGATCATCAATAGCGGACTGCGTGCGACCACCTTTGCCCCGCTTTTCCAGGTTCGGGTCATCTCTCGAAAATGAGAGACTCTTCCGCTGCGCGGCGGCCGGACAAAGCCCGTCTCCTTCATCTTACGGATCAGGAGCAGGCCGAGCACAGCATACATCAGGCCTCCCGCTATATACGGCAAATTCGGAGCCAGCACGGAAAGGCCCACGCTCACGCCAATTCCCAGCAGAGATGCTGTCAGAGCCACACGTTTGGCGCGAATAAAAATGGACCCGGCAGCGGATTCCCCCGCCTCGTCAACAATCCAGGCGCTGTCCGCCCCGCTGATAAAGGTGTGGCCGATCCCGAACACCACCTGGGCCAGCATCACCCAAACGACGAGCGGGATCGCCAGGCCGAGCCCCTGAAACCAAATGATACTGCCCTCAAACGTAAACCCCGCACCCAAAATGAACATCCCGATAATGACCGACAGTCTGCGGCTGTATGTATCGGCAACGACGCCGGTAATCCCCTCAAAAATCAGCACCGTTAATTCCAATACGGTTCCGATCAGAACCAGCTCAAAGGGATTCAGGCCCAGCTGTGTGACGTAATAGATGCTGTAGGTCGTAAATATAGTGCTGTTTGCCAGCGAAGAAATAAAATTCATCAAATAAAATACTTTTGCCGCTTGAACGTTATGCAAAACGGATTCCGCCTTTCAGGTAGGCGGCGCGTCATTCCAGGTTCAGAAGGTAATATTCGCTACTCCCTATTCGCTAATCACAATCCATACCGCCACATGCGGCCGCTTACCGTTTTTCTTTTTTGATCTTGATTTACTCCGGTTCGTTGGTTGGATTGAAATTGGCTTTTTTGCATATCAAACACCTCCAAAATAATTAAAAGAAACGTCTAAAAGCTAATTATACCAGCATTACACTTCCAGAACACGTTAAAAATTTACAGCTATCATGACCTTTGTTTAATGTGATTTCCTTGCGTTTGGACAACAACTTATATCCTTAAAACAAAAAAAGTCGCCAGTCACGTTCCGCCGAGGTCAGTGTATCTACCTTTTGCACCCTAGCCGCTTCGAGCTTCGAGCAGTTTCACAAATCAACGCCAGGTGTGGGGCTGTCTAAAGGGTTCGTGTCTTGGTGTCCTGCCAGCAACCTTTGCACGATTATCCCCTTCGTTCAGGGAGCCAGGGACCAGCGGGGCTAGAACAAGGGTTCTAAAAGAGGGAAGAAAAAACAGAAGAGATGAGGAAATCTTGGCGTTTGAACGGCAGGGGTAAGTTTAATGCGGATCAACTTGATTGGTGTGGGTTTAAAATATCTCGAACCTATCTGCTTCTCCACAAATATTATTTCTCCCGAGCTTGTCTTTCTCTCTGCTACCTGATCAAACGGGATCATCGTGCAAAGTCTCCGGACAGCGCGTGTTGATCTGCCGCCCACTCCACTTTCCTATCCCCAAGCTTTCGGGCGCCCTTGGCAGTTGATTTAGGTTAGGCTGACCCGGTTTTCGAACCAAACTATCGCCCGGCCGAAAATCTAACGGTTGTACCAGCGGCTATTTTGTGTGATTTCGGCGAAGAGTTCGTTGCAACGGGGACATTCTCCGCATGGTTGCGGCAGCGCAAAACAAGGAAGCGGGGCGCCCCCCGCTTCCGCAAATTCCCCTATCGGCTCAACCTCAAATAGGCGCTGCCTTGGTTACTGCAATTGCCACAATGCAGGCACGTTTGCCGGCTCCCAGCCCGGGAGCGAGGTGTGCGCCTGAATGCACGCGTAAATGCTGCCGTTATAGGACACCAGGTCATTTATACGGTAGGCAACCCATGGCTCCCAAGGCTGAACTTCACCTTCACCCGGATCATCCTCCGCCGTCGTCGCTCCCTGAACGGAAGCGGCCGCGGAAACATTGCCGGCGGCGTCTTTAGCGGTTACCGAAAAGGTATAAGTCGTATTCGGAGACAGACCGCTAACGATTGCCGCGGTTCCGGTTGCGTTTACGCTTCCGGCATCATACGTTACCGTGTAGCCGGCAACGCCCACGTTGTCCGTGGAAGCATCCCAGGCGAGACTGATGCTTGTCGGCGTGGCTCCCGTTACGCGCAGTTTACCGGGAACGGTTGGCGGTGTGGTATCCGGTTCAGGATCGGGATCAGGATCGGGGGCGGGATTGCCACCGCCGCCCAAGCTGTCCAGATAGGCCCGGTGACTGCCGGAGAAGGCGTAGTTGGCCGCTTTATCCCAGTTGATCGACCAGGTCATCAGCCCTTTGAAGCCGGGATATCCTTCGGGATTGCGCAGCGTATAACTTCCGCCAAAAGATTGCCCCTTAACGAGATAATCCAGCGCTTTGTGCACTTCGGCCGGAGCCGTATATCCGCCATTTGCCGCGGACTGCGTCGCCGGAAGCCCGATGAGCACTTGATCCTGGCGCAGGGCGGGAAAATGGTTGTTTGCATTGCCGCCAACGTCAAATCCCTGCAGCAGCATCTCGGCCATAGCCACCTGGAAATCCGCCGTTCCCTGGGCATAGGATTTCCCGTCCAAACCGGTCATCGATCCGGAGTTGTAATGCTGCACGTGCAGATAGTCGAGCGAATCGCGCAAAGCGTAAATGACCGGAAGGTACGCGCCCCACGGACCGCCGTAAGCGGCGTATCCGCCTTGCACGTACGCTGTTTCCGGCGCCATGGTCAAGACGAAGCCGGAACCGTAGCTGTTCGCGATCTCCCGCACGGCGGAAATCAAGTTGACGATTTTAGGCGTCGTCGGGTTGCGAAAATCCGTGTCGCCCGGATTCAAGGACAGCGAGCTTCCTTCCAAATCGATATCCAGGCCGTCAAAGCCGTACGTATCGATAATGCTTTTCATGGTGCTGACAAATTTCTGTTTGGCCTGGTCGGTGGACAATTCCACGGCTCCGTTGGCTCCTCCGATGGAGATCAGCACCTTTTTGCCCTGGCTTTGCAGTTCCCGTACGTCGGCTTGGAATTCGTCGATCGAGGCGTTATAAGGCTGGAAAGCCATATCTCCACTCGCCGCACCGCCTGAAGGCTCCGCAAACGCAACCTGGATGACATCATAGCTCGAAGGGACATCGCGCAGCCGGATGTTGCTGGACCCGTTGTCAAAGTTGTGCCAGTAGCCGACGATGATTTTATCGCCGTTTGCGGCAGCCGCCGCCCCCTCCTCGCTGAATGCGGCGAGTGAAAACAACGGAACGATAAGTGCGGCAACGAGCAGCCAAATGCCCGATTTGCCTAATATTTTGGCCTGTTTCAATTGGTTTGTCCTCCTTGCAAAAGAAGATAATTACCTGCTAAAAGCCGAACCTGAAGCGCTTAAATCAACCTATCATCTGCCTCCTTTACTAAATAGGGTCAATCTCCTAAAATAAGACAAAAAGAGATTGCTAGAGTAACTATTTTACATATTCCCCCATTAATCCTGCTATATTTTTCAACATATTCTTTGATTTGATAGAAATATGGCAAAATCGTGCAGACCCATGCACAATTGCATGGGCCTCTCGCGCAAAAAAAGACTGCCGGCAATTTCCGCCGGCAGTCCTTCGCTTTCAAGTAGTATACTCCTCAATCCTATTCGCTGGACAATTCCTTGAGCGATTTGATTTTACCATGGGGATGCTGTTCTTGCTTGCGTGACTTCCAGGCCGCTTCTTTCCTTCTCTTCTGGTGAGCCATAACAGGTATCCTCCTTTGGATATTGTGATGTATACCACTTCCTTAAGTTGTCATTCCTCAACTCTGTTCATGCATGAAACCTTTATCTCTTTACCTAAAAAATTAAAAAATTATATGCACGATAGTTCCTTCTTTTGGGCGATTTTTGCTATAATTAAATTGCGTTAAATGTACGTTTAATGTAATTTCGATTGTAAGCGATTGGACAGGTGCGAATGGATGAAGTATACAGATACTTTGGAGCTATATGAGCGTGAATTGAACCTTTTTTTGGTATATATGAAGGATCGTGAATATTCAAAGGAAACCCAGAACGGCTACCTCCACGACATCAAACACTTTCTCGCGGGATTGAACGGTAAAGCGGTTGCCGATGTAACCGACATTGACATATTGCAGCATCTCACGCGGGTTCGCGAATCCGGCGCCGGCCCCCGCTATCGAAACCGTTGCCAGTCCGCAATCCGTTTGTTCTATAAAGTTCTGGTCCGGTTTAGGGTGTGCAGCCACAACCCGGCGATGGATATTGAAAAAGCGAAGATCGAGAAAAACCGGCAACCGGTATTTCTTCAAAAGCAATTCCTGGATGCGTGCCTCCAGCTTGTAAAGGGAAGGTATATCGTGCGCGACGTTGCCATTATCGCGTTGATGGCTTACGCCGGGTTGCGGGTAAGCGAGATCGTCCGGCTGAACATTACTGATTTTTATCGTTTCGGATCCAAAATGTCGGTGCTTGGCAAAGGGGAAAAATGGAGGTATATCCCGCTTCCGGAGGAATTGCGTTATCTTTTGCAGATGTCGCTGGACCAACGAATTAAACCGCGGAACAAAAAAGACGAGCCCGCGTTTTTCATTTCGCAATTCGGCCGCCGCATCAGTAAACGTATGGTTCAAACCATCGCCGATAAGACATTCGAAGCTCTGGCCGAGAAATATCCTCAATTTAAGGGTGTCCCCCTATCGGCTCATAAACTGCGCCATTCTTTTGCTACGGATCTGCTGCGAAACGGCGCTGATTTGCGCGCTGTCCAGGAACTGCTTGGCCACGAGAACATTTCTACCACGCAAATCTATACGCACGTATTGGATGAAGCCAAGGAACGCGCCATGAACAAGGTGCGGCCGGCCATCCCTTTTATAAAAAACTTAGAGGAGACATAAGCTGCCTCCTCTGTGCCCCGCTTTCCGGAGCCCTTCTATCAACTCAAGCGCTGCTGGAGAATGACCGCCAATTCTTCAACGGTATCCCAAACAACGGGACGGATCTCCTTGATTTTTACAGGGAGTGTATCGGCATCGCTGCTGCTTACGGTCCAGATCAAGGGGATGTTCAAACCGAGCGCATATCCCGCCGCAAAATACACCTCAGGAGATTGACCCGTTAAATCCGCTATCACCAGCTTGCTGTCCGCTATCGCTTCCAAGGAATATTTTTCACTGCCCTGCGTGTTCCTTTGCGCCAGCAAGCGCGGCAGATAACCGTACTGCTCGATTTTGGGGAGCAGCTTAGCCTGCCACTCCGTACGCAAATCCTCCTCATCCGAAATAAGAACGGAGCATGGCTTTAAGTTTTTTCCTGCGGCGCTGGCGACGGCTTCCCTCCATCCTTTTTCAGTCAGTTGAAAGGTAATCCCTTCCCTAATGAGCAATTGCTCGTTTCTCAGCTTATCAATGATATATACCAGTTCTTGCAGGTTGGGAGAATACGTCAGATTGTAGCTGTTGGAGAGCGGATGAATGATCACCGGCTCCCCCGGACCATTGGAATGTCTATGCAAATACTGGAGCAAACGATTCCCTTTGTCTTGAATGTTCGCCGGAATGTCGGGAGAATTTGCAATGGCTTCCATATCGTTGGCGGATAAAGCGACCTTTTCACTACAATCCGTCCGCTCCCGGATATACGCCGAAACTAAATGAAGCAAGCCGCGTTTCTTTTGGTGCGGAAGCGATTGTATTGCATTGTAGCTGTCCGTCAGCAAGCTATAAGACCCGCCGGGTGAACAGAAACAGTCCATATATCTATCATACTCGCCTTCCTGTTTAGTGAAGACAATCTTATCGCAGAACAAACAGCGTTTCTTCATCATGACAACATCACCTCTTAATCGATTGCTATCTCCTACCTTACCAAGATTTTTTTGAAAAATAGACAAGAAAATTTTTCCGCCGAAGGAGCCAAATGAATATTTTTCCTTCTTTGTCAAACACTATAAGTTAGGTTATATAGGAGGCTGATGTTTCATGTGTCAACGTTTTTCCATGGCGGCCGAGCTGGCGGAGGTTCAGGAGCATTTTCAGATCGAGCGGGTGATGTACTACTATAAAAACCGCTATAACATTAGCCCCACGCAACATACGCCGGTCGTGCTGCAGCAGAACGGGGAGCGGATTTTGGACGAGTTCCGTTGGGGATTCGTGCCCTACTGGGGAAAGGATGCGATCAACGCGGATCTCCGGAATGTGCAGCGGAATCCGACTTACCGCAGAATGGTGAACAAGCAGCGGTGCATCATCCCATGCAACGGATTTTACTATTGGAAAAATGAAGGCAAGAAGTCATACGCGGTGCGGGTCATCATGAAAAACCGCGCCATGTTCGGGGTGGCCGGTTTATACGAAATCTGGCGGGATGCGCGCGGGGAACCGCTTCGCACCTGCACTCTGGTCATGACCGAAGCCAACCCGTTGATCGGGGAATTTGAGAGCCGGATGCCGGCGATTCTCTCTCCGGAGAACATGGCCCGGTGGCTTGATGAGGGGACGAACGATTTGGATGCGTTAGATCCGATTCTGCGGCCCCATTCGGCCGAAGAGATGCATGCGTACGCGGTGGCGCCGCTGATTGACAACGACAAACACGACACGGCCGAATGCATTCGGGAGATGGATCTGGAGCGGGCGTGGATAAAACGCTGATTTTTCCGGCGCACGGAGTATGGTACCTCCGTGGCCGGTTTTTTTAATCGTACCAAGTACACTTTTTTAACAGATCGTCCCATTCCGGCTTCGGAAGAATCAAGTTTCCGTTCCAGCTTGCACTTCACAAACGCTGAAGCTTAAGATTTAGCCTTTAATGAGCATTCGCATGACGATGGCCCCTTGCCGCCGCTCCCTTTTTGAAAACCGCACGCTCGATCCATATTTTGAGCTGTGCAAAAGCATAAACAACGGTGAAGGAGCAGGCCGCTGTCGTCAGAAAAACCAACAGCAGAGCCGAGAAGAATGGAATCACGTCGAGCAGACCGCCAAACAGGCGCAGCACGATGGTCAAAATGAATACGTTCGCTGTAAATGCCCGGTACGCATAGGTAGAAAGCCATTTATAATACGGGAGCGAACGGGACCCCAGGCGAATCAAATGTCTGGCCAACATGTAGATCAGAATGATGATAACCAGGCTGTACAGCGTCATCGACGGCTTCAAATAAATCAGGTTGCCGAATGACATGCCGTTGAATCCAAAGCCGAAGAACTCCTGATTTGTCCAAATCAGCAGCAGCAGCGCCGCCGGAATAAGCAGAAACTGAAGCCGGCGGAGCACCACGTCGAACCGCTCCTTATAGACCCAGGCAATTCCGCCCAGCAGGGCATAAATAAAGTAGCTGACGAAAAAGCGGTCCAAATACCGCAGGCTGATTTCGTAAGCGCCGTGAAATACATAGGTGTCGTAGAACCACAGCCAGGCCCCGAAGGCAATGAAGCTCACGACCAACGTCGGGATGACCCGCGAAGGCTTGGCCAAAAACTTGTAGCAGACGTAGATAATGATGGGCATTAACACCTGGAACTGCAGCATCATGACCGTGTACCAGTATTGCGGCGATGAATTGCCGACCACATAGGATTCCACCAGCGTCCAAAAGGAAGTGACGGGCCGATTCACCTGCAGGTCGGGGAAGAATATCAGGCTGGCGGTCGCCCATAGAAAATACGGGACAACGAGCTCGCTGAATTTTTCCTTGTAAAAATGGGCCGGTTTCGTATACTGATTCCCTTTCACCATGCCGTATACGATGGCAAAAATAAAGACCGGCGCCGTGTATTTTACCAAATTATATAGGACGCCAAGCAAGGCCATGTCCACCTCGTTATGGGCATGTTTCAGAAACACCCCCAGCACGCTTTGCATAATCGCGCCGCAGACGGCGAACACCTTTAAAATATCACTTTCATTGATAGAGATATTTTGTTCCGCTTTGTTTTCCATAAAATGCACTTCACCCTCATTTCCAAGGATTGCGGACGAGCTTCGGGCCTGATAGGCAACGCAGCACCACCGTGCTTGTCCGCCTGTCGATGATTTCACGCAGGACGTAAGCTCCGTCCTTCGTCTCCAGTTGGATATCGATGCGGACCCCAAGCTTATCCAGCCTCTGCAGCAGGTTTGCGGCTTCCGCATAATTCATCGCTTCCGGATTGTCCATTACCAGGTCGAGATCGCTGGTGACCTTCAAGGACGGACAACCCGTCGCCATTTCGAAGCCGGCGCTGCCTGCAGGACCCCAGCGCCAGTCCGCCATTAACTCCGCTACCTTGTCCATGACCCGGATCACGGGCAGCCCTCGTCTCTCCGCAGACACGGCGTTCCACATCCGGCGCTCGGCAATTTCATAAGGCGTGACAATCCGTCCCGCTCCCTCCGGGGCAAGCAGCGCCGCTTCCCGCTGGTTCCGCTCCGCTCCCCGAATGCCTACGGGAATGCGGCCATCCGCCGGGGGGCAGGACCGCCGGACGACCACAAAGGGGGTCCGCCTTAACGAGGCCGCAGCCCATTCGTGGTTTTCATGCATGGAGAGGCAGGTAAGATCGGCAACCTCAATCAGATCGTGAGGCCGGACCGCCATTACCATTGCTCGGACAGCGTCTTGCGAACCTTCAGCGTTGCCGTGCGTCCGCCGGCCAAAGCTTCTTTGGTCTCCAGGCGGAAGCTTAGATCACGGGGCGCATCTTTGGTGCTGTCGATCGCTTCGGAAATGGTCTGTTCCACGGTTGCCACGTCACCGCTTTGAGGATCGTCCGCCTGGATGCCGGACAACAGCCGGTACAGCGGCCCCAGCGTGCTGTAGCTGCGCACGTCGTAAGCCATGGCCGGAACTTTCTTGGTCGCTTCCTCCAGCTCGGCGATGGTCCGCTTCGTGATCCGCGCCGCGGAGGCCTTGGACATGGCCTGGATATTGATTTTGTCGTCGTCCAAGGCGATCAGCCGGTTCGATTGAAGCCCATGGGCGAGGAAGCCGCCGGAAATTGCATTGCCGACGATGACGCCGATCACGGGATGGCCCGCAAGTCTGGCCGTTGCGTAAGCGTCCGCGCTCGCCGCGAGCGCAAGGCTGATCCCGACCATCTCTTCCTTGTAACCGTAAGCCTGGCTGGGGACGTCGATCACGGCGATGATCGGGCGTTTGACCTCGCTGTTCTCGTCCTGCAGGACGGCGTCCCGGACGATTTGAGCCACCGTCCACCCTTCCATCATCCCGACCTCGCCCTTTCTCACGCGCGGGAAGCGGTTTTCGGCATCCGGAACGATCGCGATATATCTGCACAATTGCCCGTTTTTCTCCACATCGGCCGCCAGCACCGTCGGAACCTCGCTGACCGGATGGGCTATTCCAGTAAGCCGTGAGAACCAGCGGTATCCTCTGCCGTCACTAGCGTCGGCCGCGCCTTCTTTAGCCAGCGGCACAGGCTGCTTGACCGGCTGTTGCTGCTTGTAAAATTCACGGTAACGCTCGGGCGTCCACGTCTCGGTCGGATCAAGGGCTTTAAGCAGGGTCAAATAAAAATCGATTTGCTCGGTTTTGGCCGGTTTGACCGGCGCACCCAGCGCGGCGTCGACCGCCTCGATCACTGCGCCTATGGTATCTTCCACCACATCATCGATCAATCCGGTATCGAGCCGCTGATTTGCCCCGATGGTGTTCCAGATCAGCGCTTTGTCGCTGGAGTCGAACTCCATTACGCCTGCCTCCTGCTCGATGACTTCCGGTCCGTTCAGACCGAGGCGGGCTTTTTTTGTAGCGATTAATGTTGTGAACAATTCGGCCGTAATGGACATGCCGCCGAACGCCCCCACGCGGCCGGGAATCAGCCCCACCACGGGAACGTATTTGCGCAGGGCTACGACTTGGGCGCCGATTTCCGAAATCGACAGCAGCCCGTAGTTCGCTTCCTGCAGCCGAACGCCGCCCGTATCGAAAATCATGATCGGATACAAGGTATTCCCTTTCTTGTTCTCTTCCAGCGCCAGTTCCAGCGCGCCGGAGATTTTCGCGCCGCTGACTTCGCCGATGCCCCCGCCTTGAAAAGCGCCTTCCATCGAAATGATCAGGACTTTCCGCTGGCGGATTTCCCCGACGGCCAAAATGATCCCGTCATCGCTCTGCGGGACGATTCCCTGCGGCTCAAGATGCGGGGACTGGAGCTTGTCCAGCGGTCCGAGCAGTTCCCGGAAGGTTCCTTCATCCAGCAGCGCTTTGGCGCGATCGCGTCCGTTCAGTTCCACAAAACTATTCTGCATAATCGAGCACCTCCAAAACTTGGGTAAATCTTAACATCACTACACCCGGAGTGGCTCCGAAATCATGAACCGTAAAATTGGCGGTAATCGGATAACGGTTGAAAAAGCGGGTCAGCACGTTCTGCCAAACTTGTCCGAATCCGTCGCTGCCCGTCAGAATGCTGACGTTGCTCGTTTGGCCTTCCACCGGCTCCACAATGATCTCCAAATCCCCCGAACCGACGACGCCGATGTGCGCGGGCTTTTGGATCGGCTTTGAAGTTTGATATTGAAATTCTAATCTTTCCATATCTAAAGGGACACCTCCATGAAATAGGTTAATCGACAAGAAACAAGGTTGCGGCGAGCAAATCGGCGCTGCCTCCGGGAGAAAGCCGCTTTGCCTCGCAATACGCGGACAGGCGGTGAAACAGCTTCCGGCCCGTTAGGGTGGTGAAGCCGCCCGCAGCCAGGAACGCGCCGGACATCCGCTTGACGGCCAGCAGATCCGGCCAATCGCCGCGGTGCAGGATGCAGGTGTCGTCCACCGTGGCCATCAAGGCCAACAAAGCCTCAATGCGGGCTTCCTCCTCCGTTTTCCCGCAAGCTCTGGCCCGCAGCAAGGCGGGCAGTGCCGCTTCCCGCACATGGGGAAAACCGAACTGGGCTTCTTCCGCAGCCCCCATAACCGCATACTTCCGCTTAACCGCCTGCCCATGGGTGCGCTGCTTTGGGCGGAACCGGTCAGGGAACGAGGCGATGGTCCCGGCGATGCTCATAATCCGGTACGGATTTCGTTCCTCCGGGAAAGCGGCCCGTGCGCTGGTAAGAAGACCCAGGGCCCAAATCGCTCCTTTATGCGTGTTGACGCCGTTTGTGGCGGCGAGCATCGCTTTCTCGCCTTCCCGCCCGATGAAAGCGATTTGTTCGCGTAACGACTGGTTCACCGGATGAAGGTAAGAGACCCGGGCGATTTCCCGGAATGTTCCTTCCAGAGCCTTCGCTGATTTCAGCATAAGCTCAAGGGTCATATCCGTATGGGAACCGTTGTCTCTGGCGTCCACAAGCCCTGGCTTGGGCGTTAGCAGGGCCTCGTCCATAAGCGCCTTCACGGCTTTACCGGCCAAGGCCGCCCCAAACGCCGCGTGAGTTGCCGCCAGCATGGCTTTAAGACCAGCTGCGGAATTTAGCCGGCGGCTCGTACAGCCCGTCCGACCAATCCACAAGGTCGTTGATTGTCTGCGCCGCGAGCAGCGAACGCTTAGCTTGTCTGCGCATGATGCCGAGATCCTCCGGATAGGCCACAATGCCTCTGTCGCGCAGCCGGCTCACATCGCTTTCGCTGCTCTCCATGCCCAGGGGCGATACGCCGGCAATGGCCGCGAGCGCTTGCTTTCTTTCCTCGATGCTGTCCGTTTTGTAAAGGTAAGCGATGCCTTCCTCGGTGACGACGTGGGTGACATCGTCGCCGTAAATCATGACCGGCGTAACCGCGAGGCCGGATTCTTCCTTCACCTTGACGGCGTCGAGCGAATCCACGAATACCGGCTTCTTGTTGGCGCCATAGGTTTCCACCATCTGCACAACCAGCTTGCGGCCTTTGGAGAGCTCGTGCGGGTGCTCGATCATGTCGAGCCACGCCTTTGTCGCATGCCGGCGTCCGCGGGGATCATGGCCCATGTTCGGCGCGCCGCCGAAGCCGGACAATCTGCCGGAGGTCACGGTGGACGAGTTGCCGAGCGGATCGATCTGCAGCGTCGAGCCGATGAACATGTCCACGGCGAATTGCCCCGCCACCTGGCCCATCGCCCGGTTGGAGCGCATCGTGCCGTCCTTGCCGACGAAAAATACGTCGGAACGGGCCGCGATATATTTTTCCATCCCGACCTCGCCGCCGAAGCTGTGGATGCTTTCCACCCAGCCGGACTCAATCGCCGGAATCAGGGTCGGGTGAGGGTTCAAGGCCCAATGCTTGGCGATTTTGCCCTTCAACCCGAGCTCTTCGCCGTAGGTGGGCAGCAGCAGCTCAATCGCCGCGGTATTAAAACCGATGCCATGGTTCAGCGACTGTACATGGTGTTTACTGTAAATGCCCTTGATCGCCATCATCCCCATCAGGATATGCAGCTCCGTGATGTTTTGCGGGTCGCGGGTAAACAGCGCCTCCAGCGCATACGGCTTGTCGGCTTTGACGATCACGTCCACCCAGGAGGCCGGAATATCCGTTCTCGGCAGCTCGTCCACGATTTCGTTAACCTGCACGATGACGATGCCGTCCTTGAAAGCCGCGGCTTCCACGATCGTCGGGGTTTCTTCGGTGTTGAAGCCGGTATAAAGGTTGCCCTCGCGGTCCGCTTTGTCCGCCGCCACCAGCACGACGTCCGGAATCAGATCGATAAAAAGGCGTCCGAACAATTCCAAATACGTATGGATGTCGCCGAGCTTCAGCCTTCCATCTTCGATCATTTGCGCGATGCGCAGGCTTTGCGAGCCGCTGTAGGAGAAATCCAGCCGCCCGGCGATGCCTTTTTCGAAAATATCCAGATGCTCGGGTCTGGAAATGCTGGACATGATCATATGCAGATCATGCACCTTGCCGGGATCGACTTCCAGCAGCTTCTCGGACAGAAAAGACGCCTGCTTCTGGTTGTCCCCCTCCAGGACGACCCTGGCGCCCGGTTCCATCAACGCCTCCAGGATATCGACGATCCGGGAAGCATCGACGTATTTTCCGTCCAGCCATTTCCCTACCTTCTTTAATTTCTCCAGTTTTTTATCGCGTTTTTGTGACCAGGAACGCACCACTTTGCTCATTCTTCTTGCTCCTTCCATTTTCTGATCAGATACTCGGCCGCTTCCGGACCAACCTCGTCCACGGCAATCTGCCGGGTGCCGCTGTGGGCCTGCTTGACAAGGCGGGAAAGCGTATGGCCCGGGGGCATTTCGATAAAGCAGCCGGCTCCGGATTCGACGCAGACGGCCGCCATGTCGGTCCAGCGAACGGGATAAGCTACGTTAAGGGCCAAATCCTCGGCGATTTTCTCCTTCGCCCTGAGCATTCTCCCCGTGTGGTTCGCCAAATAAGGAATTTCGGGTTCCCGCAACGGAAAGGTCCGTACCAGTTCCAATAACTCCTCGGATATATCTGACATCAAAGGGCAATGCGAGGGAATCGGCACCTTCAACAGCGCGGTTTTGCTTGCCCCCAGCGCTTTCGCCTGCCCAAAAGCCCGCCAAATCCCTTCCAATGAGCCGGAAAGGACGAATTGCTGCTCGGCGTTCATATTGGAGAGGTAGACGGGCGCCGCCTCGCTGTGGGAGCGGTCTACGGCTTGCTGAACTTCCGCTTTGGTCAGCCCGATGACGACACCCATTCCGTAGCCTTCCGGGTAAGCCTCTTCCATTAGTTTGGCCCGGCGCCACACGAGCCGAAGCGCATCCTCGAACGAGAGAACCCCGGCAATAACCGCGGCGGGAAAAGCGCCGATGGAGTGCCCGGCCACGAATTGAGGGCGTATGCCCCGCTCGATAAGCCGGTACGCGAACGCGGTCTCCTTCACGAAAAGCGCCGCCTGAATCCAGACCGTCGAATTCATCGCCTCCTCATCGTCGCGCAAGGGGGTACCTACTATATTCGTTGCTTTTTTCACATACTCGGGCACATCCTGCAGCATACCGGGAACCTGCGCCCCTTGACCGGGAAAAGCAAATACGATGTTCAGAATCTCACCACCTTTAGCGGATTCGTCTTCTTTACACTGTTCATTGTAAGAAGCCCGTAAAAAACTGTAAAATACATATATTCACATATGATCGATAACCGGACGGTTATAAGCGGTAGTTCAAAAAGTCAGCTTTTGATCACGAAGCAGATCATGAAGCGGACTCGGCATCGAATCTTGAATTCAGCCGGGCCTTCCGTTGCTCACGTAGGATCTTCCTACGCTCCGCTACTCAGTCCCTAGCTTCATCCAACCTTCTCGGTGCTGAAAAGCCGACTTTTTGAACACACATTTTAATGGGAGAAAACGCACTATAAAGGGGATGGATTCAGCATGGATATTCTGCAGCTTAAATATTTTCAAGTCACCTCAAAACATGAAAATGTAACGCGGGCCGCCGACGAGCTGTTTATCTCGCAGCCTGCGCTCAGCAAAATGATTCGAAACCTGGAGTCGGAATTGGGGGTACAGTTGTTTGACCGGGAAGGCAAGCATATCGTGCTGAACCAATACGGTAAAAAATTTCTGAAACGGGTGAACCAGTCGCTGTCCGCTCTGGAGCAAGGCGTGTCCGAGATCAAGGAAATGCAGCAGGAGAAAATTGAGATCATTACGCTGTATGTCGCCGTAGGTTCCATGCTGCTGCCCAATCTTGTCCAGCAGTTTCGCGGCCTGTACCCGAAGATCCGGTTTAACCTGACCCAGCATCCCACCCAGATCAGGAAAGAGCTGGCTTACGATTTCGCGATTACCTCCGAAGAGATCGCAGGCAATGAACACACCGTTCTGCTTGAAGAGGAAATTTTGCTCGGCGTGCCGGCGGCTCACCCGCTCAGTTCGCTTGATTCCGTATCACTGAAAAACCTGGAGCATGAGAAGTTCATCAGCCTGACGACAAGCCATCCGCTGCGAAGAACGACCGACCGCTTCTTCGCGCAGCTGCCGTACGAACCGGACATCGTCTTTGAAAGCGATGATCCCGCTACGGTCAGAGGGTTGATCCAGACCGGCATCGGCGTCTCCTTCATCCCATCCATTCTATGGAGCAAGGTGGTTACCGAAGATATCAAGCTGCTCCACATTAGCGAACCCCGGTGCAAGCGCACCATCTATTTGTCCTGGCCCGCCGGAGAGCGGCTGACCGACACGGAAAACTCGTTTTTCGAGTTTATCCTTGAGTTCTTCCGGGAGATCGGCTCGGGTTATGTGTGAATATTAGACTGGCAAAAAAATGCGGCAGCCTCGGACCAGAATAAAAGTCCAGGACTGCCGCTATATTATTAAACTTATAGCTGCTGGTTATGCTTGCAAATTCAACTCCCGCTTTAAACGGTCCAGTTGCAGGAGATGATGCCGGTAATGCATCTCGATCAGCAAAAACCACTCCTTGGCGTTCAGCGGGCCAAGTCTGGGATGCGGCATCTTGCTGTGTTCGGGCGCCTGACTCAAAGCGGGTTCGGTGCGTTTCATCCGCTCCGCTACACCACGCAGCCCTTCCGACAGCTGCTGCTTGCTCTCCGGCTGCTGCGGCGTGTATTGCGGCGAAGCCGGGACCCGAATCCGAATGGGCGGAAAGCTCCCCAGTTTGAATACCGCCCTGCCCTGCTCCGTTTTTTCCCCCGTATGGACCAAGGTTGCTTCGCTTTCGGCCAAACATTGGTCGATATGGCTCAAATGCATGAATTGCGCCGATTGGATCAAATGCATGTACATTTGCCCGATGGACCATTCCTCCTCATCCGTTTTTTTCAGCAGCTGCTCCATATCGAGGTTTTCCAGTTCGCTCAAATACCGTTCCACCGTTGCTTCAAACGCCTGCAATGCCTCAGCCGTACTTCTCATCATTACAAACAACTCCTCTTCAATCATGGATATACTCCCATTATAAAAAGACGCTACTGACAACAGCGTGTCAGTAGCGTTTTAAAATTTTTTCGGCCTCTTCCCGAATCCGGCGGCGGAGGGAATCCGGTTCCAGCACCTCGACCTCCCCGCCCCAACCGAGGACATATGGCAGCAGTTCCTCCAACTGCCGGACGCGAAAAGTGACCCGCAGTCCGTCCTCCCGTTCCTCAATTTCTTCTACATAAAAATTAACGGTCTCGGCGATTTTGTCGGCGATATCGGGGTTCACCCGAACCAGCACCTGCAGGTTACGGTCATTCGGCGGGCGATAACGGCTTAGATTAAACCCGGGCGGCATGGAAAACCGTTCTTCCAATACGGCAAGCTCCGTCATCCGCGACAAGCGGAAATGGCGGATATCCTGCCGCAGCTCGCAGCGCGCGACCAAAACCCAATTCCCCTGTACGAGCGTCAGCCCGTATGGCGCGGCCTCCCGCCTGCTCTCCCTGCCCCCGCCCGCTTCCGGGATTTTTTTCAGATACGTAAAGCTTATTTTACGCCGCTCCAAAATCGCGCGTCTTACTTGGCCGAGATAGTCTTTCTCCTTCCGCCCGGTTACCGGTTCGCCGGCACGAAGGAGCCGCATCGTCTCCCGTACGCGCGCCGACTCGCCGCGCACCGGCTCCGGGAGAATCGCTTCGATTTTGCGCTTGGCCGCTTTGGCCACCCTGCCGTAATCGCTATCCAGCCTCTGCTCTATAAAATCCGTCCCCATAAGCAAGGCCACGGCCTCTTCCGCGGTAAATCCGACCGGCGGCAAAAAGTATCCTTCCATTAAGGAATAACCCTGCCCGGGAGCTCCGACAATCGGAACCCCCGCTTCGCTCAAGGCTTGAATGTCGCGGTATATCGTCCGCACGCTTGTCTCGAAATGAGCCGCCAAATCCTCAGCCCGGAGCACCTTGCTTCGCTGCAGTTCAAGCGTTATGGCGAGCTGCCGTTCGGTTTTGTTCATGTTCTTTTACCCTCGCCTCGAATAATTAAACGTTGTCACTAAGCATGTATTTCCAGATCGATATCATTTTGATTTAAAAACTTCAATAAATCGTTATTCAACCGCACAATTTCATTGTTTGCGCTACTCGCATAGTCCGGCAACATCATATCCTTAACCATTTTAGTCCGGAGCCATATCATAAAGAAAAAATCCAAAATCAAATTAGGGAATTTAAGCACAATTTTGAGTGCAGATGGATTAATAGCAATGCCAGCTTTTTGGATTGCCTTTAAATACGTTTTTAAAGTGATTGTTATTTTATGTGCCGTTTTTCTGGTTTTAGCTGTTTTTTCATCAACGATCTTATCTTCAGAATGCAAAACACTAAGCATGGCAATGTCCGATACTGAATGTGTGATTAGATAAGCTTTCATATCCTTATTAATGGCGTAGGGAAGTTTTGCTGTTTCAAATAATTTTGCCAGGTTTTCCGCACGTTCTGTCACTAAACCATTAATTTCTCCAAACATAGTAGCCACTAGAACCTGTGGTGGAAACCGGGCATACAAAATGCCATCTTTAATCTGTCCGCCGGCACCGGGGAAAGCTGGTAAAAGTCTATCTCCAACAATATCCAGCCACGAAGAAAATCCCATTGAATTGCTGATCATCGTAACAATATTTTTGCTTTGATTGTCTTTTAAGGCTAACAACGCTGATTCGGATCGATCGTAGCGAACTGTAACGAAAATAAAATCATATACATCATCATTTTCAAGCGTATCAATGACATTTACTTTTATAGATTTAACCGCACCTTTTGCATAATATTGAAGGCCATTTTCTTTCAATGTTGTATATCTATTAGAACGCGCAAACAGAGTGACGTCAACTCCTGCTTCAATGAATTTGATTGCGTATGCGCTGCCTATAACACCTGCACCAAAAATTAAAACTCTATTTTGTTTTGCTGACATAAAACCACCCCTATTTTTCAACATCTCCTTTTAATCATCAGACAACATGTTGTATAATGTGATCATAGATCTTTATTATTCCTACATCAACCATCAGTTTTTTATTATTTGTCGGATGATATTTTTGTTCGAATAGGAGTATAAAATGAAAAAGCAGCCAGAAATAACGGAGAAAACAAAACAAATCTTTATAGATGTTTTTTGTGAGTTATATCGCCAAAAGCCGATTGAAAAAATCTCCATTCAAGAGATTGCGAATAAGTCAGGATATAACCGCAGTACATTTTATCAATACTTTTCTGATATTTACGAACTGTTAGACTTTGTTGAAAATAATTTGTTGAACTACATAAAAGAAGAATTGGCGAATAAAGAGTTATCGATGCACACGGTCCAAAATGCGCTCCATTGTTTGGACAAAAGGGAGTATCTCTCGACTCTCAGTGCCCTCCTGGGCGATTATGGAAGCACTCGGTTTTTAAATCGTTTAAAAAGGGAAATCGCCTTGAATAGATTGGAATTAAACATTCCGCAAAACCAGTCCATAACGCCGTACTTGATTGAGTTTTACCTCTCAACATCCCTTTCTTTATTTCGTCTTTGGCTCCAGCGACAAAAGGATTTATCATCAGAAGAATTTTTCAAGTTAGTGGACAACCTGTATACAAAGGGGATTACCCCCTATTCTAAATAATAAATCTGCCATTCAACAAAGATGAACGAACCTCAGGCGCTTCTGCGCCGAGTTCGTCCATCTTTTTCAGGAAACCTCTTTCAATATTAGTTGAAGCCGCCGTTTACGCGAATCGTCTGTCCCGTAATCCACCGGGCTTTGTTGCTAACGAGCAGCTCAATCGCATTCGCGATATCCTCCGGTTCGCCAAGCCGTCCAAACGCATTCATCCGCCGATACGAATCAATCAGCTCCTCCGACTTGCCGTTCAAAAATAACTCGGTGGATACTTGACCCGGGGCAATGCAATTAATGATGATGTCTTTAGGGCCGAATTCCTTTGCCAATTGGCGGGTCAACTGCTCGACCGCGCCTTTTGTCGCCGCGTATACGCTGTAAGTCGGCAGCATGGCGCCGGCCACGGAGGTCGATAGATTGATGATCGTCCCGCCTTTTTCCATATGCTTCATTGCTTGCTGACAGGCGAAATATGTCCCTTTCACGTTAATGGCAAAATGCCGGTCAAACATCTCCTCCGTTACATCTCCTAATGCCTTGTACTCCATGATGCCGGCATTATTGACGAGGATATCCACGCGCCCATATTTCTCGAGCGCCGCGGCGAACAACGCCTCGACTTCGCTGACGTTGCCGACGTTGGCACGGATTGCGGCCGCTTCCCCGCCGGACTGCTCTATTGTCTTTACTACCTCGTCCGCTTTTTCCGGATTCGAAGAATAATTGACAACCACCTTTGCCCCGGACTGCGCTAACTGGAGGGCTATTTGTCTTCCAATCCCTCTTGACGCCCCGGTGACGATGGCAACTTTTCCATTCAAGCTCATATTAGTCTCTCCTTTATTGATTTTGGCTAGGCGATTGATCGCCGGAGTCAACCTTGCAAGTTCATTATAATAAGCGCTTGAATGATCCCGTTAGAACATACCTGTTCAATCCTTGCCTAATTCTCTTCGTTTAAATCCGGAACAGCCGCCGGTATCCAGCCGGCCAGCAATGCACCCCCGTCGGGATGATTGCTTGCGGTAAGCTCGCCTCCATGGCGCCTGACAATTCTTCGTGAAATGGTTAATCCTAATCCGCTGCCTCCGGTGGACCGGCTTCGGGATGCTTCCCCGCGGTATAGAGGTTCGAAAACGCGCTCCAGATCTTCCGAAGAGAAGCCCGGCCCCGTATCACGGATTGTAAACTTTACTTTATCGCCCTCTTGATAACTTTGAACAACAATTTCACCGCCATTAGGGGTATGTCTGACGGCATTATCCAACAGATTGTTTATGGCACGCTCCAATAGGTGTGCGTCGCCGCTAATCAGCAAATCGTCCGTGGCATGGTTTGAAATCGAGATCCGCTTCTGCCGGGCTAGCGGGCTCAGACTGTCTACCGCCTTCTGGAGTATAAGTTTAAAATCAACCGAGTTATTGTTCAGTTCCGCCTCCAAATACTCCATCTTTGTAAAGGTGAACAGGTCCTCGACGAGACGGTCCAATTGTGCCGATTTTTCCTTGCAAACCGCCAAATATTTTGCCATTTTCTCCGGCGATTCCGCAATTCCTTGCTCCAAACCGTCCAAATAACCGCGCAACGCGAACAGCGGTGTCCGTAAATCATGCGCGACCGCGGCAATCACGAACCGGCGCTCCTCTTCCAATTCCACTTGTTTCCGGTACGACTGCTGCAGCCCATTTACCATCGCTTCAAATCCGTCGCGGACTTCAGCGATTTCCGTAATCCTGGACCGGGGCAACCGCACATCCCAATCTCCCGCGGCAATTTGTCTGGCCGCATTGCCCATCTTCTCGAGCGGTTTAAGCAGGAACCGCCGCATTTCAACAGCGATAATAAAAAATGCCAATAAAAATCCGGCAAACGCCGAAATCATTTGAACGGTATTGGACTTGGGCAGATAAATGACCGCCCTTCCCAGCAAATGACCGTCCTCAATGACGGAAATCCGTTCCGTAGACCGCAGCGAGCCGCGGCGCTCCGGGTTGGACCGGTAAATCTCCTGATCCGACGCCGATAAAATAGCCGCATCCATATTCGCTTTCCGCAGCTCTTCATGCAGCTTTGTCTGCCAAATAGGATCCCTCCACTTGTCCGAACCGGCTTCAATCCTGTCAATGATCCCGTTTAATTTTGCTTGCAGCGCTTCATCTTGCAGCCCGCTGTTTGCGATGCTTAGCGTTTTGGTTTCCATAAAGTGAGCTGTCAGAAAGAATATCCACGGCAATGAGAGGATGAACAAGAAGCAAAGCAAAGTAAACGTGCGTATGCGAAGTGTTCTCATTTTATCCTCCCTCAAAGCGATACCCTACTCCCCATACGTTTACCAGGTATTCCGGATGGTTCGGATCGGATTCGATCTTTTCGCGCAGCCGGCTGAGATGAACTCGAATCGTATGGCGATCGCCCACCCCATCCCAAAATTTTGCGAGCAGTTGTTCATAGGAAAACACATGTCTCGGGTGCTCGGCGAATAATCGCAACAGCTCATATTCCTTGGGCGTGAGCACGACGTTTTTCCCGTCCGCCAGCACTTCTCTGGTCGACAAGTTTAACTTGATGCGGCCGTAATCGAGGATTCTCCCATCCGCTTGCCGGCCCCCAGCGGTGCGCCGCAAGACGGCTTTTACCCTGGCCACGATCTCTCCGGGCGAAGCGGTTTTGACGATATAGTCATCGCCGCCGAGCGTCAAGCCGCGAATCTTGTCCACATCGTCGCTGCGCGCGCTAAGGAACAGGATCGGCACGCTGCTTTCCGCCCGAATCCGCCGGCACAGCTCAAACCCGTTTTGCCCCGGCATCATGATGTCGAGAACGATACAATCGACGGAGTTTTGCTCCAACAAAGCCCATGCCTCAGCGGCGTCGCCCGCGGTGATGACTTGAAATTGGTCGTTCTCCAAAAAGTCCCTTAATAGTTCAACGATACTTTGGTCGTCGTCTACGACGAGTATCGTATGGAATGAGCTCATCAGTATCCCACCTTCATCCCCTAGTTTATCATCTTTTCGGAAAGAACTGACAAACCCTTATGTTTTGTGATGGATTGTTTATTGTTTTGTGACCTTTTTACAGCTTTGTTTGAGATATTCGTTTGTTATGATTGGATTTACTTTGAACTAGGAGGATTTACTGATGCTAACCGTTCAAGTTGTGTTGTTTGACGGCTTCGACCTGTTGGATGCCATCGCCCCTTACGAGGTGTTTAACGCCGCTGGCAGGCATGCCGAAAACGCGGTGAGCGTAGAGTTCGTCACCGCCGAAGGGCCGAGGTCCGTGACCAGCGGTGTCAACGGGTTGAAAATTGAAGCCAGCGGCCGGCTTAATCCGCAGCAGGCGGGGATCATTCTCGTGCCTGGCGCGGCGGGGGACGTCGAAGGCGATGGCCCCGATTCGATCCCGGCCATTTTGAGCAGAACGGCGCAAACGGAATTGACCGGACTGATGGAGCAAGCCTTCAGGCAACAAGACATCGTCGTCGCCACCGTATGCGGCGGTTCCCTGCTGCTGGCCATGGGAGGGCTGCTGGAAGGCAGAAAGGCGGTAACCCATCATTTGGGCATGGCTGTACTTGGCGCAACCGGAGCGATTCCCGTCCCGGCACGGGTCGTGGATGACGGCAACCTCGTTTCCGGCGGCGGCGTAACTTCCGGACTCGATGTAGCGCTGTACCTGGTGGAACGTGAGCTTGGACCGCGTATCGCCCACGCGGTAGAGCAGTTATTCGAATTTGAACGGAGGGGAACGGTCTGGAGGGAAACCGGACTGGCGCCCGGTGGACAGAAGCAAAAGGCGGCCGGCGAACCGAACATCGCGGCGGATAAAGCGCCCGCACCTTATACTGCCGGGGATAACCAAATCGCCCAGACATCCGTCTTCGAGGGGGACTGGGACGCGACGATCGTTACGCCCGTGGGGAAAATGCAGGTAAAACTCTCCATCTCAACGAGCAACGGGGGGATCGAAGGCAACGCAACACAAGGGAATGAGACGGTCCCGTTTTTGGACCCCGTCCTGCAGGACGGCAAGCTTACCTGGTCGCTGCGGATCATGAAACCACTGCGCTTAAATCTGAAATTCGAAGCCGTCGTAGACGGAGATGACCTGATCGGCGTCGCCAAGGCCGGCATGCTGCCGTCATCCAAATTAACCGGAAAACGGGTTTCTTGAGCCGGGGGGATCACATGAACATACGGAAAACATTATACGGACTTTTGGCCGCGGCCAGCGCTCTGTTCATCATTTATTCTCTGGTGAAAAATTATTGGCTCGATCCGGGAGCCGCGGAATTTTTAAGCCATAAAACCGGTCTGAAACGCGAGCTTAATCTTCCCGTTTGGTTAAACGTGATGTACATTCACGTTGCCTTTGCCTGCATTGCCATGGCGGCGGGGCTGCTCAACTTCTCCAGTCGAATCTTTGAAAAAAGCCGCAGGTTCCATCGAATTAACGGCTACGTTTATATCGTGTCCGTGCTGCTTATCGTGCTGACTTCCGGATATATGGCGCCTTACGCCACCGGCGGAAGAATCGGCAGCATGGGATTTAATGCGCTGAATTTGATCTGGCTGTTTATTACGATTATGGCGCTTGTGCAAATCAAAAGGAAACGGATTACGCAGCACCGGAACTGGATGATCCGAAGCTACGCCTTTTGTTTTACGAATATGCTGATTCATCTTATCACCACCCTATTTCATCAGGGGGTTGGTCTCGTTTACGTAACCAGCTACACTATTGGCGTTTATGGCTCCATAGTGCTGCTGCTGGTCATTCCCGGCATCATCATTAGAATGATCGGTCCATCCAAGCGAAAGGAAATGGTATAAGGATGAAAAAAATTTGGGGATTACTCTTATCGTTTGCATTAGTTCTAAGTCTGGTTGTTCCTGCAGCAAGTGCGAATACAAAAGAGAATCATGCATTATCAAAGGACAAAAGTGTACATGTCCAAATCGTATTATTCGATGGGTTCGATCTGCTGGACGTCATGGCACCCTATGAAGTATTCGCTGCCGCGGGAATGTACTCCGGAGGCGCGATTACTGTGGAATTGGTATCCATGGAAGGCAAGCGTTCCGTTCCGAGCGGGTTGAACGGGCCTTCCCTTGAAGCGGAAGCCGCTTTAGATCCAAATCTTCCGGGCATTATTTTGGTGCCTGGAGCTGCGGGCAAGCCGGCGGGAAATTCGGAAGATTCCATTCCGAATCTATTGGCGAAAACCATGGGTACAGGAGTAACGAAGAAGATTAAAGAAGCTATGGACAATAAAGAAGTCACGGTGGCTACCGTATGTGGAGGTTCACTGCTGCTGGCTATGGACGGTTTGTTGAAAGATAAATATGCGGTTACCAATCAGATTGGCTTGAAGGCTTTAGCGGCTACCGGCGCCATTCCGGTTGACGCCAGAGTCGTGGTGGATAATCCTCGTTTAGTGACCGGTGGAGGCGTGACTTCCGGACTTGAAGTGGCTTTGTATTTGGTTGAACGCGAGTTAGGGCCGCAAATCACCAATGAAATTGAACATCTATTCGAGTACGAGCGTAGAGGCACGGTATGGAAAGCGGAAGGTCTTGCGCCGATCGACTTTACGGCGAGCCAGGCAACGTCTGACAAAAAATAACCGTTTGCTGCTATTTGTACCTCCGGAGAGACGGAGATAAAACGTCAGCTTCACCTCTCCGGAGTTTTCAATTTTCATCAGCAAGGGTTTATTTTGTGGATGAACCATAATCCGTGATTGTAAATTGGATATCAAAGGTCACCGGCGTTTGACTGAAGACCTCGTCCCAGTGGTCCTCCACCTTTCTCCAGTATTTGGGATGCTGAATTTTTACGCGGTCGCCGAATCCTGCGGCATCCACTTTGTATTTCGACTGCATTTTTTGCAACGTCGTTTCGAGCATTTGGGACAACCTTTTTTCAAATATCTTCTTCACTTTCTCCTGATATTCAGGTTTGGACGGATTCTCCAAAACATCCCAATTTTCGATGATCCGTCCTTCCGATTCGATCTTGACATGAAACGAAAGCCGGTTATCCCGGACCCGGGAGGTTATTTTGCTCTTCATGGATTCAACCTCATACGTGATCGGTTCATTATGCCAGTCATAGCTTTTAATAGCCCCACCCTGCACTTCCCCTTTTATCCAGGAAATGCTTTCCACATCCGTCTGGTCCAGCGAACCGATCCATCGTCCGGTCTCCCCTTTAATAATACCGGCACCCGAAAATTCCGTCTCGCCATCCCCTGCCACAACCTCCTGCAGGATAAAGCTGCGCTTGGAGCCCAGCAGACTATCCAGCCTGGTCAAATTAACTTCCTTCAAGATTTTACCGGTTCTAAAATGGCCGCGCAGCAGGTCCTTTAACTTGAAGGCCGGGATTTCGCCGGACTGTCCCGCTTCAAACGTATCCCGCGCCAGCCCTTGGCTAAGCAGCACAATACAGCTCGGACGAATATCGTTATCGCGGAGCACGAACTCCAGCAGGTTGTCCAAGTTTTGCTTTTGGACCAGTTCGGTGGATATGACGATCACTTTCAGGTGATGGCCGATGACCGCGCGCTGCCGGCGAAGCGAATACTGCCGCATAATCTCGAAAAGAGAGTCGCCCGTTTCCGATGTATTCAGAAATTCCGGCTCTTTGCCTTCCCCAGCTTGTTGTTTGCCGCCGCCGGAAGTTTTCATCGGAACGATCTGGACGGTGGCCGTCATCAGATTCCGCTTAGGATAACTTCCCCCTTGTTTCTCCAGCTGCTGTTCAAGGGCGGCCGGCCGCCCTACGTCCAAAGCCAATCCGACGTACATGCTTAAATCTTCAATTTCTTTACTGCTCCAGCACCCCGTTTGCACAACAAGCAAACCGGCGGCAACAACCAGAAACAGAATACGCCGTCTACGCATGCTGTTTAAGTCCTTTCTTCCGGATGAGGAATATGACGGATAACGGCAGGGTCACCAAGACGAACACGATGACGCTCATGATTCCGTTTGCTCCGCCGAGTCCAAGTAAGTCGTTGATGCTTTTGGGCAAGAGCGCCGCGATAAAAATCACCGGCATTAGCGCAAATAGAACGGCAGGGAACTTGATGCGGAAAACGTTCGATACTCCCAGGGAGACGACGAAAAAATTGCTGGTGAAATTGCAAAACATCTGCATGATCCAAATCACCATAAACGGAAATTCAAACCGTTCGAAAAACAATCCGCTGATTTCAAAGCTTCGCAGAAGATCAAGCGTCGGCCAGGTGCTTCTTAATACGGCGCTGGTCGACATACCTCCCACAACAATTACGGTTGTGAAAAGGTACAATGCGATCGGAATGCTCATTCCGGGCAGCAGCCTTTTGACCGCTTTCTCGGGATGCTGCAGATGCCCGACCAAAATCAGCACGACTTCGAAGCCCGCAAAACTGAGCAGTGTTGATTTCAAGCCCGCCATTACAGGGGGCAAACCTTCCCCGAGCAATGGACGCATATTATCGATATCGAACAGCCTCAAGCTGAGAAACAGGCTGAAGACCAAAACCAGGATACTGACGGGGAAAATAATTTGGAACAACCGGGCAATGCAGTTGATTCCTCCGGAAATCAAATAGGCCGCCACCCATATAAAAGGAATGATAATGGCCCAGATGGGAGTGTCCTCGAGCAAATAAAAGATCGTCACCTCCGCCAACATGCGGATTTCAAAAACGGCCATCATCATAAAGAAAACGATGAGCAGCGCAGACAAAGCACTGCCCGGGATGACGCCGGCGATTTTTTGGGAGAATTCAAAAACCGTGTTCCCCGGAAACTGCTGGCTCAATTTTATCATGATGAACACCACCAGCAGCGCAAGGACGCTGGCCAGCACAACGGATAACCAGGCGTCCGGGGTTTGTACTTCTTCGGTTGCGCTCCTGGGCAAAGTCAGAATGCCGGCCCCCAGGATACTGTCGGTCAAAAATACAACCGCTTGCGATGTCGTGATTTTGTCATCAGAGCGTGTAAACACATGAGCCCCTCCTGATTGGCCAGTTTAGGATCTGCGCTGCTCACGGGTTGTCTTCAACATCGCGGGTCTGCGCTTCATTAACGTCAGGGGCGCGCGGATGAACAAATCCTTCCAGTCGCGAAGCCGGAGCGGCGAGACTGGAGTTACATAAGGCACCCCAAAGCTTTCCAATTTGGTAAGATGGCTGCACAGCAGCAGAAAAAACAGGATCGTTCCGAATATGCCCAGCACAGCGGCAAAAAACATCCCCGCAAAGCGCAAAATGCGCAGCGTAATCCCCGCGCTGTACATCGGGATCGAAAACGAGGCGATGGCGGTTACCGAGACGACAATAACCAGAAACGGGCTGACAATGCCCGCCTGGACCGCCGCTTCTCCGATGATCAGGCCGCCGACGATGCCCATCGCGGAGCCGATCGGCCTGGGCAGCCGGACCCCCGCTTCCCAAAATTTCAATCGAGACTTCCATGATCAAAATTTCGATCAGCGAAGGAAAGGGCACCCTTTGGCGGGTCTCGATAATCGTGATAGCCAATTCGGTCGGGATCAACCCGGGATGAAAAGAAATAAATGAAATATACAGCGAAGGAATCATCAGGGACATAAACGCGGTAAAAAAACGCAATGTCCGCAAAAGCGATCCGCCCATCCACCGTTCATAGTAATCTTCGGGAGACTGCAGCAGCATGCTGAACGTCACCGGAACAATGAGCGCAAACGGCGTTCCGTCCAGAAGCAGCGCGATTCTTCCTTCCATCAGGGCGCTCATGACCCGGTCCGGCCGCTCCGTATTTTGCGCCTGCTGAAAAGGACTCAGTATATCATCTTCGATCAATTGCTCGACATAACCGGACTCGGCGATATAATCCAAATTTATTTTGGCGATCCGCCGCTCCACTTCCTGCAGCAAATCGGGATTCACAATCGTTTTCATATAGACGACCGCCAGGTCTTTTTTAACGACGTTGCCGACGACGTATTTTTTGATTTCCATTTGCTCCGTACGTCCCTGGCGCCGGAGCAGCGCCGTGTTATCGCTTAATACCTCGGTGAAACCTACCCTTGGCCCGCGCAGCAGCGCTTCCGAAATCGGCTCCTCGATGGATCTGGTTTTCCCCTTCGGGGCACCGACAAGCAAAGCATGGGGCATCCCCTCCGCCAGCAAGGCCGTATATCCCGTCAAGATCGCTTCGCTTAGGCGGCGGGTCTCGGTCACTTCGGTAATTTCGCTGATCGGCAGCGTTTTTTCCTTAAAGTACGAAGCAAGCTCTTCAGGCGGACGCTTCGGTTTTTGTTCCGCATCTTGAGCGGCGTCCGACATCAACACCTGCAAAACATGGGTATCGATCAGCTGTTCCTCCTGCATTCCGTCAACGTAGATCAACACCGCCCGCACGCCGAACGGCGTGACTTCATATTCCCGGAAATGCACGTCGTCATTGCCGCCGATCGTCTCTTTCATGGACATGAGATCCGTTTCATAATCTCCGGATAACGGCGGGCCGGATTTTTCCCGGGATGACGGCGAATCGTCGGCGAGCGCTGCCCCGCTTCCGTTCCCGGACTGGTTTTGCGAACCCGTTACGACCGAGCGGAGCCAGCGGTGCAAAGCATACATGACGATAGGAACCAGCAAGGTGAACCCCGCCTGCACAAAGATCGTCCAGTCAGGAATATAGGCTGCGATTTTAGACCACACAAGAAACACCCTTAGGAAAATGGTTTTCTTTAATTTACCCAGAAATTAGAAGTTAGATGCACACCAGCCAGGTGGCCGGAAATAAAAAAACACTGCCCGGTCAGGCAGTGCGCGCCAAAACGCCATGCTTATGTTTTACGCCAGATTCAAATCATCAAGCTGTTCGGAGCTTAGCCGGATATCCAACGCGCCTAAGTTTTCTTCCAACTGAACGGAATCGCTCACGGCAACAAGCGGTAAGGCCGCCGGGGCGTTTTGCAGCATCCAAGCAAGCACAATTTGATTTGGCGTGTGTCCCGTCTCTTTCGCCAGCTTCCTTACCGCCTGCAATCTGTTCAATTGTGCTTCGTTCCGGTAACCATCGGGAAGCTCGGCATTCTCCTTGTCATACAAACCGCCAAGCAGCGGCGAATACGCGAGAAGCATAATATCTTTATTCTCCTTGCAGTATGCAAGCATATCGTCATCCGTACTGACTTGCAAACCGAAATCCGCATCCTTTCGCTGGCGCAAGTAAGTATGCCGTTGTTGGATACAGCAATAGGATGCCCAGCCGTTGGCTTTAGAGACCGCCATGGCCTCACGGAGCCTCGGCAGCCGGTAGTTGCTGCAGCCAATCGCCCTAACCTTGCCGGATTTGACCAAGCGATCAAACGCTTCCAAGGTTTCCTCCAACTCGGTGCCGGTATCGTCAATATGCGCATAGTACAAATCCACGTAGTCGGTTCCCAGCCGCTGCAGGCTTTCGTCTATCGCCTTTTCAATCGCTTTGCGGCCCAGGCCTTCTATTTGATCGAATCCCGCGCCCGGGAACCTGGGCTTCGCGCCCACCTTGGTGGCCACGACGATTCGGCTTCTGTTTTTCCGTTCCTTCAACCACCCGCCAAGCAGCGACTCGCTTTCGCCGCCGATACATCCCTCGTTCCAGAAAGCGTAGTTGTTGGCCGTATCCAGAAAATTGCCTCCGGCGTCGACGTAACGATCCAGCAAACGAAAAGAAGTTTTTTTATCCGTTTTGGAGCCAAAGTTGAGACATCCCATGCTAAATGCGCTGACCTTGATTCCGCCGGCGCCTAATGAATGTTGTTGCATGCTTCATCCTCCTTGTTAACCTTGCTCAAGTTTAGTCTCCGCTTCCCAGGATCGATAGTAATCAATTTTATCCCGCAGCATGTCCAGCGTTTGCCAAATCGTTTGAAGCTCGGCATGCAGCTTCTGCTCGTGCTTCTCCAGCATTTCTCTGCGTGCCGGAATGCCCGCGTTTCCCAGCCGCATGAACTCGGCGAATTGCTTCATCTGCGCAATCGGCATGCCCGTAGCCCGGAGCCTTGCGAGCAATACGATCCATTCGAAATCGTACTCCCGATAAAGCCGATGTCCATTCTTGGCGCGTGGTATCGGGTCCATAAGGCCGATCCGCTCGTAATATCGCAGTGTATGTACGCTTAAACCGGTGAGCTCGGCAGCCTGTTGAATCGTCAACTCTTTCTCTTTCATGTGTATCCCCTCCTGTCAGGTAGTCTACAAGTTTGAGCGCGCTCTAAGTCAATAGGCATTGCACCAGGAAAACCTGCAAAATCCAGCTATTCCTGATTCCCTGCCCCACGCTTTATTCATTTACAGAAGGTCTCCTAATGCTTCGCAGCTTCCGGAGAATCTCCAGCAATATGACGTTAAAACTGATCCATACACCGCCGAAGACATACCCCGCAAAGACGTCGCTTGGATACTGTTCCCTGAAATAAACACGGCTGACCCCAACCGCGAGGCAGATGAGTATGACCCCAAGAACAACAGGCACACGAATATAGCGGTTTTGATCATAACGCAGCAGCAGAAAGGCCGAAAACCCGTATACCGTGATCGAGATCAGCGTCTCTCCACTGGGAAATGTATGGAATGGCTGAACACCTGCCGCAACCGGTCCCAGACGCTGAAAAATGAGGCCCAAAATGGGGCCCAAGAATTCCCCGCCCGCTACGACCCAAACAAGAAAGGCCAGGTCAAGCCTGCGCTCCTTGCTTTGCAGCACGATCCATAGCGTAGTGAGTCCTAACACGGGCCCGTAGAAATAAAGCGTTCCGGGCATCGCCGCAGCATTCATCAAACTTGTCCATTTCGGCCCGAAGATGGCTGCCGCCAGATAGGAGGCAATCTCGTCGAACTGCCCGAATTCATGGGCCAAAAAGTCTTGAATTACACCAAGCATCAGCGAGAAAAATAAAACGAATACGGTGAAAGAAGTCAGCAGCAGAAACCGGACCTTACCGAACGAATTAAAGCGGCGGACGCCTTGCGTGAGCAAATGCATTAACGCTTCGACCATGTTTCGCTTATACTTACGGTACACAAAGACAATGCCGGTAAGTAAGGCCGAAGCAAGGCCCAGGATGATCATGTACCGGTTGACGGTCGAATGATATTGCTCCCATTTAGGGCCAAGCACTTTGCCCAGGGAAATGAACAAGCTCACCCAGAAGATCGCACCGGAATAGGCAAAAAGCGCGTATCTCCGAAAAGGCAAACGTGTGATGCCGCAAAAATAACCGGTGATGTGCCGGACTCCCGGAATAAAATAAGCGATAAAAAGCAGCTTGGCGCCATATTTTTCGAACCAGAGGGTTAAGTGATTCACCCGTTCTTCCGTAAGATGGACGTGTTTTCCGTATCTAACGATAAATGGCCTTCCCAGTCTGTAACCTATCCAATACGAGAGAGTTATACCGGCCAAGACACCCGAGCTCGCTGACACGATGCTGAGCAGCCAGTTCAGTTTGGATTCATAGACCGATAGTCCGACGTAGCTCATCAACATTTCACCCGGCAGCGGAAGCGCCAGCATTTCCAGGCACAGGAGCAGAAAGATTATTCCATACCCGTAATGCTCAAGCCAGTAAGTTAGGATTTCCAAGGTTGATCTCCTCCGGATGCAAAAAAGACAGTTTGCAAAAATGCTAGCCGCCTTGCTAGTGTTTACACCGGATTTTAGCACTTCTTTCCTGCCCGAAGCAATCTTCCGGATGGTTTGCGGACTTTTTAATCGCGTCCATAAAGGGTATACTTGAATACGCAGAAATTGATGGGAGTAGAGGAAGGGTTATCTATCATGCAAAAGACGTTCCAACGACTGAAGACTGTAAAATTATTTACGACGCTGTACCGTTTAAAAATCGTACAAATCTTGATACCTATCATCATTATCGGATTGATTATTTGGGCCGGCCAGGCCGAGTTCCGCCGCATTGACTGGGCCGCCACCCTCCGTGTGCTGCACCGCCTGGAGCCGTCCAGGGTTCTGCTGCTCATCGCCATGTCCCTTGCCGCCGTCGCCTCGGTGAGCGGCTACGAGTTTGTGCTTCGCCGCCATTTCCGGCTCCCGATCGGGCGCTGGACGACGTTCCGTTTTGCATGGATCGCCAATACTTCAAACAATGTCATCGGGTTCGCCGGAATAGCCGGAGCGGCTCTGCGAACCTATCTATACCGGAGCCGCGGAATTTCCGTTGCGACCATCACGGCTTCCATCGCTTTCCTGTCGACCATCACCATTACGGGCATATCTCTGCTGGCCTGGGGAGATCTGGCCGGACTGCTTCCGATCGATGCGGTCACCCGTTCCCACCCCTGGACGCTGTATGCCGTCTGGGCGCTTGCCCTTTATCTGCCCGGCTACGTCCTTTTTCAGCGTTCGTCCTTTTATACCAAATGGCTGAACCGTGATCTGCCGCGGATGAACTTCTCCACGATCGCCGCGTCCGTGGCGGTCTCATTGATAGAGTGGGTATTATCCGGCGTCGCCTTTTGGATGATCGCTTCGACCCTGCTGCCGGACCTGTCGTTCCGCACCGGACTTGGCATTTACACCATCGCCGCTGCGTCCGGTCTGGTCAGCCTGGCTCCCGGCGGTATCGGCGGTTTTGACCTGATTGCGCTGCTTGGGCTTCAGGCGCTCGGCTACGCGCCCGAAAAAACCGCCGCCGTGCTCGTTTTATTCCGGATGATGTATTACATCATTCCTTGGCTGATCGGCCTTATTATGGGGGTATTCGAGTTTGCGAACGAGCGGCGCAAAGCGTCGGAGGCCAATACGCAAACGGTTGAAAAATCGCTGAACGCCTGGCAGCGGTTCTGGGAGTTTCCCGGCCAATATGCATGGCTTTCGGAAATCGGGGCGTGGGCGCTCGGCAAGCTGGTTTTTTTCAGCGGAGTGATCCTGCTGCTGTCGGCGGCGACGCCCGGGCTTCTCTATCGGCTGCGATTGGCCGAGCAACTCCTGTCCCTGCCGCTGATGCGGTTATCCCATCAATTGAGCGTGATCATCGGACTGATGCTGATCGTTCTTTCCTGGGGAATCTCCCGGCGGATCAAGCGGGCTTACCAGTGGACGATGGGTCTGCTGGGCGCCGGTATCCTGTTTACCTTCACCAAGGCGTTCGACTATGAGGAAGCGATTTTTCTAATATTGATCGCCTTCCTGCTTTATGTGTCGCGCAAACGGTTTTATCGGCTCGGGGCCCCGATCGGGCGCGGCACCATGGCGACATGGGCGGTTTCCACAGTTATCGTAGCTTTGTTGTACGAAGCAATCGCCTCGGGGACGCAGCCGCCGTTTTTCAAACACCTGCCGCCGGGTCACGAGCGGTATCTTCATCTCATTCTGAATCCGACCGAGCATACCGTTGCGGTCATAACCGGGCTCGCCGTTACTTGGATTCTGCTCTCGCTTGCGATCATTCTCCGCCCTAACAGGCTTGTTGCACATGGGGCGACCGAAGCGGAGCGGGACAAGCTGCGCGGCTTCCTCGGCGAAACCGGCGGCAATCTCCTGACGCACATGCTGTTTGCCGGCGACAAAAGCTTTTTTTGGGCTTGCGGCGGACGCGTCCTGTTTCCGTATTCGCTCATCCGCAACAAATTCGTGGTGTTGGGCGATCCCATCGGCCCCGCACCGCTTCTTTACGACGGGATTCAGGAATGTCAGCGCTTTGCCGATTTATACGATCTGGAAGTTGTGTTCTATCAGGTATCTCCCGCTAACCTGCCGATTTACCATGAACACGGGTACCGATTTTTCAAACTGGGCGAAGAAGCGCTGGTCGACCTGGCAAACTTTACGTTAGCCGGAAAAGCCAATACCAGTTTGCGCAATGTGAAAAATCGCTTTGAACGGGAAGGCTTTCACTTGGAGGTGCTTCAGCCTCCGCACGATCCGCAGCTGCTCAGCCGGCTTCACCGCATTTCGGACGAGTGGCTGGACGGCCGCCGGGAAAAAGGATTTTCACTCGGCTGGTTTGATCCTGCGTATTTGCAGGAATCTCCGATTGCCATACTTGCGGCGGCGGACGGGCAAGAGATCGCTTTTGCATCGCTTGCTCCAAGTTATGACGATCGGCGGACCATGTCCGTAGACCTGATGCGCCATTTACGCAAAACCCCGAACGGAACGATGGACTTCCTGTTTATCCGCTTGTTAGAGTGGTCGCGGGAGCAGGGGTACGCTGTCTTTAATCTGGGAATGGCCCCCCTTTCAAGCGTCGGCCAAGCGAATATGGCTTTGCGCGAGGAAAAACTGGCGAATCGGGTATACAATTACGGAGGCCACTGGTACGGCTTTAAAGGACTTCGTCATTATAAAGAAAAATTCTCGCCGCGCTGGGAGCCTCGCTACCTGGCTTATCCCGCCCGCGTGACACTGCCCGTTTTGCTTGTCGAACTGGTCATATTGATCGCACGGCGGCCGAAAAAAGGCCGCTAGGGTTACATAAATGTAAAAATGCGCCGTCCCATGAAAGCAGCCGTTGCATCTCTTGGGATGGCGCATCTTGGATAGCCGCCCATAGTGTTTTAATTCTCCGCCGCAGAAGGGCGGCCCAGCACCGAAACGACGGCCTGATGAATTTCAGCGTAACCCGTACACCGGCAGATGTTGGATTGCAGCCAGTCTGTGATCGTCGCCTGATCCGCATCGGGATGAGTTCGTGCCAGCGCATAGATATTCATAATAAAGCCGGGAGTACAGTAGCCGCACTGGAAGGCGAACTTTTCCACGAACTCCCTTTGGACCTTCGTATCGTAAAGGCCTTCGATGGTCGTTACCTTTTTTCCCGCCGCTTCAACGGTAAGCATGAGGCAGGATTTCATAGGTATGCCGTCGACGAGTACCGTGCAGGCCCCGCAGTCTCCGTTCCGGCAGCCCGGTTTGGAGCCGGTTAAACCCAAAGAATCCCGCAATGTGTCCAGCAGCAAGTCTGCGGGACGAATGGCGGCGGTCCGTATCTCGCCGTTCACATCCAGATCCAGCGCCATCCCGTAACGTTTCGTATCCGCCATATTATTCCGCCCCCAACGCTTTCAATATGTCTTCCAAAGTCAGCTTCAGAATGAGCCCGCGATATTCCGCCGAAGCTTTAATGTCGCTCAGGATTGGCGCCGGCAACAGCGCAATGGCCTGCTCGACCCTTTCTTTCAGCGGGATGTCCCGCAGGTTTAAACGGGCTTCAATCGCTTCCGAGCGGAAAGGAAAAGCGCACACCCCGCTGAAAGCGACGCGAATCCCGGAACCGGTGCGAATCGCGGCCGCAGTGACGACCGGATAATCGATGGCGGCTACTTTTCGTTTTTTTATGGTGATATAGGGCATTCTCCTATAGCTTTCCTCCGTAACCGTCTGCACCAGGAATTCTCCCTTTCCAAGCTGAAGGGTTTGGTCGAACGCTTGGGTAATCGGCGCTTGTCTTCCCCCCGCCGGGCCGGCGATCCGCACTTCGCTATCGGTTAAGAGCAGCGGAAGCACCGCTTCACGGTAAATAAACCGCCCGCAAATATTGCCGCCGAACGTAATTTTATTGCGGGAGGTGCGGTCGGCAACTTCGCCCCCGGTTTCTCCAAGCAGAGGAAACACCCGGGAATCGTATAGTTCGGACAGTGTCAGCGCGGACCCGAGAATCAGCTTATCCTCCCGAACCGACATCTCGCGGCATTCGGGGATCGCCTTCAGATCGATCACGGCCCCTGTAATCACTTGGTTAAGCCTGCCCAAGGTGATGATTTCGGTGCCGCCGGACCAATAAAGCGGCCGCTTGCCCTGTGTGTCCAATTGCCGATAAAGGTTAACGGCCTCATTTACGGAAGCCGGCCGGTAATATTCGAAGTCATAGGGAATCATTCTGCTTCCCCCTTCTTGTCCTCCAGATCGTTTCCGGAAAAAGAGGCAATTGATTCAGCTGCACTCCCGCAGCGCGCGATAAGGCGCTGGCCAATGCGGCAGGCATGCCGATCAGCCCGTGTTCGCCCAGCGCGCGGCTGCCGTAGGGCCCATCCAGGCACGGACTTTCGATAAATTCCACCACATAATCCGGGTTTTCGCCATAACGGATTAAAGGATAATCACGAAGCGTTGGATTATAGACGGCGCCGTCAGGGCTAAACAAAAACGTCTCGCGGTTGGCAAAGCTTAGCCCCATGGACATCGCGCCCATCACTTGGCCAAGCGCCGCTTTAAGATTCAGCACTTTGCCCGCGTCGTTGACGGAAATCGCTTTAAGCAGCCGGTAGGAATAATCCCTGGTGTCAAGCTCAATTTCCACGGCTTGAGCCCCTACGTTCCACTCCGGCCCCGGTGTGCCTTCCCCGGTCTTCGGGTTCGTCATGTTCATCCGCCGCTGGATATAATTACCTCGGCCGATGATTTGGCCGCCGATGGAATTTCCGTTCGGATATCTGTAGCCATAGCAAATCTCTTCGATCCTGACGTTCAAGCTCGGGTCGGCCCGGACGAACACTCGTTCCCACCCCAGCTCCAGATCGTCCGGATCAGCCCTGAGCACGCAGGCGGCGATTTTCAGCAGCTGCCCGATCGCGTCGTCCGCCGCTTTAAGCACCGCGCGTCCCGCCAAAAAAACGCCGCGGCTAGCCACCGTTTTCCAGTGCTCCGGCGTAATTTTGGTATCCACCTTAAACTTCACGTGCACCTTATCGGGACTCATCTTCAATCGCTGCGCCAGGATTTGAGCCAACACCGTTTTGGTGCCGGTGCCGATCTCCACGACGCCGGTCTCCAGATTTACGCTGCCGTCCCGATTGAAGGAAATGATCGCCCCCGAACTGGCATCCGGGTCCATGGAGGAATTTTTCCAGAAGCAGCTGATTCCCTTGGCCCGGATCTTATTCGCACCCACCTGCCTCACCTGCCATTCGTCCCAGCCGGACAACGTACGCAAACGGTGCATGCAGGTTTTTAAGTCGCCCAGACTGCTTTCCGTCAGCACATCTTTGGAGGGCGCGGTGTCGCCGGGCACGACAATATTCCGCATGCGCAGCTCCCAAGGGTCCATGCGGAGTTTTTCCGCCAGCGCATCCATCGCCCGCTCTATGGCAAAGGTCAGTTCCGCATGCCCGTATCCCCGAAATGCCGAAGCGTAAGGATGGTTGGTGTACAACGTGTAGCAGTCGCAATACAAATGCTCGATTCTATACGGCCCGGAGCAGTCGATCAAGGCTGCCCGGGCAACGTCGCTGGATTTATCGTTGTAAGCGCCGCCGTCGAACCGGTACACGATATGCGCCGCGGTGATTTTCCCTTGCGCCGTGCTGCCCAGCCTGACCGTGGCGTCGAGGCCGATATGCCCCGGCGAAGTCAGCATATCTTCTTCCCGCGTGTTGATGATTTTAACTTTGCGGCCGCCCACCGCCCGCGAAGCGATATAAGCGACCAGCTCCAGCTGGATCGCAGCCTTGCCGCCGTAACCTCCTCCGACGAACGGGGTGGTCACCACAATCCAACCGGGATTGATATTAAAAAAACGGCCCAAATAATGTTTGATGGCAAAAGGAGCCTGCGTCGACGATTCAATGTGAATATGGCCGTCCGGCTTGATCTCCGCGACAGCGCTCCGCGTTTCCATCGCCGCATGGTCCGACGGTACGAACGAAACTGTATTTTCTATGACGACCTCGCTCATATTCCAGCCCACTCTCAGGTCGCCTTTGCGAACCTTGAGCAGGCTGGCGATGTTGGTTCCGGGGATCGGCATAACCCCTGCCGCCGCTTCATACTCCCCGAGCTTCTCGTGAATAAGCGGAGCGTCTCTTCGCAAGGCGTCCACCGGAGAGTTCACTACCGGCAGCGGCTCGTACCGGATTCGGATCAAATCCGCCGCACGCTGGGCCTGTACTTCCGTATCGGCGACCACCACAGCCACGGTTTCCCCGTAAAAGCGCACACGGTCTTTGGCGATGATGGGCCTGTCGCGGATTTCTTCCCCGGTAAGAACATCGCTGCAATCCCCTGTCAACACGGCGCGAACCCCCGGAACTTGCCGGGCCTCGTCCGTGTTGATCTCGACGATCCGCGCATGGGCGTACGGGCTTATCGCCATACGGGCGTGGAGCATCCGTGTATCGGTTTGGTCGCCCGTGTATAAAGCGGCGCCTGCTACCTTATCCCAGGACTCTTTTTTCGGAATACTTCTGCCGATGACTTCCAAAGCCGCCCTCTCCTTTCGAATGTTGCTCCGCACGGTTTTGCGCAAATTACTGCATTATACGAATCGGGACAAATCGTTATGCTCCTAGAGCGCAAAAAAAGACACCCCATTATAAGGGGTGCCGCGAATCAGGACAGCCGATAAAGTTGTTTAAGAAGCGCGGACGTATCCGTAAAAATGGCTGACGAATACCTTAGAGGCTCGTCCGGCATAGCGTCAATCCGACGCAGTTCGAGCGACGACACAGAAAGATCGGCCGATTTGGGACTTGGGTTGATCCAGTATAAGCCGATCGTTCTCAGCAGGCCAGCCCATTGTTTCCGTTCGGGTTCTCCTAGCGTCCCTGTGGAGTTCCATTCGGAAACAACGTTCAGCGTATTTTCCAAATAGGCCGTACCTTGCTTCATCATAGCGATTCTATTCTGATTTTGCCGCACCAAGGCTTGGCTTGCGGGTGCGGTCACATTGAATTGGATGCTTTCCGCCGCCTGCTCCATTTGTTTTTCTAATTGAAACAGGTTTTCCCCAAATGTCCGCAGCGCCGATTGAACAGCCTTTTTTTGCTCGTCGGAACAACCGCTTTGAATCCAGTCAGCCGCTTCGCTAAACCGCTCCGATAAGCTTTTCATGAGTGCCAAAGCTTTGCGTTCAGCAGGTTTGACAAAATTCGGCGGGTATATGAGCATATGGACGGCGAGCCCGACGGCTATGCCGATAAACGTATCGCGAATGCGGTCCAGCCCGTAAAGGCCGGATTGTTTTTGCAGCGCAAAAACGAGCAGCACGCTTAACGCCACTTGATGAAGGACGCTTTCCTTCCTGTCGATCAGTAAGGCGAATCCGCAAACCAGGGCAATGAGCAATGCCAGCGTCCAGCCGTTTAAGACCATATGATCGGCGGCCCATAACGTCAAGGCAACACCGATCACCGTACCGAGCAGCCGATGAAGCGAGAACCGGACGGATTGCAAAATCGTGGTTTGCACGCATAAAATCACCGACAGCGGCGCCAGGTAAGGGTGCTTCGACCCGGCCAGCTTGGCGAGCTCCCACGCGACTCCGGAAGCGGCGGATATTTTGGCGATAAATACGATAAGCTTGCCGATATTTCGCACTTTTTCCTCGGTTTGTTCGGTCAAAGCACGCCCTCCGTTTTGCCAAAAATTCGTTAAACATCACATGTAGAATATGGTATCCGCGCCGTTTTTATCCCTTCAGAATTATTTTTATCCTCGATTTGACCAGCTGCAATTTAATCATTTCGCCGCCGCTTTCGGAACTATTTTTGCTTGAAGTCCCTTTAGCCTTTTGGTCACTCATATTAACATTGACTTTTCCAACCGTCAAACTCGCATGGTTTACTTTTCGATACCTTGTTTAAATAAAGTGCCTAATTGTTCGCACAAGCGCAATGCTTTATGATGCAACTTAAGTTCTTCAACGCGTAAAATTGCGCCAATAAAAAAGAGGAGTGAACTTGAATGAATGTTGCTTTATGGGTTGTGCAGATCTTATTGGCATTGATTTTCCTGATGGGGGGCTGGATGAAACTCTTTATGTATAACAAGGTATACGAGATGTGGCCTTGGGTAAAAGACTCCCCGAAAGCACTTGTAACATTTGTTGGTTGTGTGGATCTTTTGGCGGGTTTGGGAGTAATCTTGCCGCAATTAACGGGAATACTCCCTTGGCTTACACCATTAGCGGCGCTAGGCGCCTCCGTGATTTTGACTCTGGCCGTCGCGCTTCATATCAAGAGAAAAGAGATGAAAGACGTGATCCCCAATCTCGTTTTTTTAGCGCTGGCTGTGTTTGTAACGGTCGGACGTTTCTACTGACCGGACTCTTCCCCATATAGCTCAGTCAAATGCTTGCCATGAGCCATCCCCCACTCGTTCATGGCAAGCAATACAGGCAGCAAACTTCTTCCGTAAGCCGAAATGGAGTATTCAACCTTCGGGGGCACTTGCTGATAGACCTCCCGATGAACGATGTCGTGATACTCCAATTCTCTTAAATGATGCGTCAGCATCTTTTTGGTAATGTCCGGAATGGCTTTTTGCAGTTCGCTGAATCTCATTGTACCATTGGAAAAAAGATTAAATAAAATCACGGTTTTCCATTTACCGAAAAGTACTTCCAACACCGCTTCGTATTTACAATTTAAAACCATTTCATCCCCCACCAAAGGTGCATATATAGATACTATAGTTAAAATCAGCATCTAATTACCGGAATAGACTCTAGATCCGATTATATGCCCGCAAGTAGCTTTGTTCAAGGATCTCCCCGCGCAAACCCATACGGTGGATGAAATTCGATAATGCAAAAAAAAGTCCGCGCGCGCGGACCCAGTTTACTCTTATGGTTTAAAAGCTCTAATAATCCCAAACTCCAGATGTTCTTTATTATCGATAATAAGATCCGAGGAACGAAATACGCACTCCATCAGTTTGTTGTCCAGAAAGGACCCTTCATCAATGATTTGATGATCATCGGGATATTCGTATTGTTGCCCCAGTTTGTCATCCCCCATCTCGCTCATTTCGAGAAATTCGATACGAGTGAAGCCGCGGTCCGTTAATATCACGCTCCACTCATCCTTATTCATGATCGAAGGCGCGGGGAAAAATGATCTTAGCTCCGATACGATTTCCGCAGGGGCCGAAGGCCGGACAAACATCTCGCGATCGTAAAATACCCCCCCGGATTTCAGCACCCGAAAATACTCGGATAACGATTGCTCAGCTTGCGTGAAATTAGTGACGGATTCAACCAGGACGGCATGGAAGGATTCATCGGAAAAAGGCAGGGCATGAGCGTCGGCAAGCTGGAAATCCACTTCCACCCCCATGGCGGATGCCCGCTTTTTCGCTTTGGCCAAAATGTCAGGCTGTATGTCCACGGCAACGATCCGATACCCCTGTTCGGCTAAATAACACGCCGTTCTTCCCGTACCGCAGCCGATTTCCAGAATGGTCCCATCCACCGACGGTTTATACTTGTTAAATTGCTCGATCGTTGCCGCAAATCCGCCGGGATGGGCACTCCCTTCGCCTAATCTAGACAACATTTCCAAATAGTGCATGAATAATCAATTCACCACCTTTTCCAGTTAGTCTAGTTTAACGTATTCAAATGGCTCACGGGCTGCTTGGGCAAATGCCGATTTTACATTCCCGTTCCGAGCGTTTGCGGCGGTGCTTGCACTTCGCTGCGGGACAGCTTGTGCTCCGCTCTTCTATCTTTCAGCACAAGCAGATACACGACGGCCATCATGCCGGCCAGAAGCAAAATCGCCCCTCCCAGCTGCGGAATAAAATAGGACAAGTCTCCTCCCCGGAATCCTATACCGCGCAAGAACAGCAGCAGCCAGGTCAAAGGCAAAAAGTCGGTTACGAATTGCAAAGGTTCCGGCAGCATCTTAATGGGAAGCATCGCGCCGCTCAGCAAAAAGGCGGGCAGGATCAAAATGATGGTGCGGCCGCCTGCTTTATCCGGACTGGCAGCGGTCCAGCCAATAATCATGGCAAAAAAGCTAAGCAATAACGTGTAGATGAAAAACGGGATCGCCATTTCAAACAGGTTTGCTTCAAACCTTAGGCCGCCAACCTGCTTTAAAACGCCAAAGCTCAGGAACAGCGAAACGCAGCCCAGCAAGGAATAAGGAAGGATGCGAAGCAGCAGCTCCAGCGGGTTCGCCAATACTTCCCCAAGCCGGCCGGCTTCGCGCAGCCGCGGTACGATCGACAGCGTCGCGCTTCCCAGCAGCATAATTAAAATAACACTGACAAAACCGAGTACGGTCGACATCATCATACTGCTTGTCGGGTTGTAGAGCAGCCGCTGCTGCAGGTTCATATTGGTCCCGAGGCCCGCGATCGCCCCGTCCGAAAGCCCCATCGCCTTTAGACTCCCTGTATATACCATGGCGTTTTCCGCCGCAATGACTTCGTTGACGCCGTTTCTAATGGACCCTACCGCGGCAGGAATCGTGTTGTCGACAAAAAAACCGATATTCGTTGATGCGCCGCGATTGCGGTTCTGCTCCAAACCGGCAGGAAGATACAAGGCCGCAACGTAATGCTGGTTATAAAACAGCATGTCGGGTTCGATCACATTATCGTACACGCCTTCCACGGAAATGTATTGGGAAGCGTCCAGCTTGCCGATCAGCTCGCGGCTGTACTTGCTGTGATCCAGGTCGACGACGGCAAGCGGCGCTTCGTTAATCTGGCTGTTTTTGAAGGCATAGCCGAATACGGCAGCCATAATCAGAGGCATCACAATAAAGACAATGACGGACTTGCCGCTCATCAGCAGCTTCCATTCCTCGATAAAAGCCTTCATGGCCCCTTAACCTCTTCCGTCGTCCGTTTGATTTTGTTCATGCTCCACTCTCCCGCTGTAATCTTTTTTCATAAACTTATGGATTGGGATGAAGCCGGAGCGGATAAGGAGCCCTTCTCCTCACTGCGGTGCAGCTTGTGTTCCGCTCTCCGCTCCTTAAGCACAAGCAGGTATACCACGGCCAACATCCCGCCCATCAGCAATATCGCCTCACCAAACTGCGGGATGAAATATTGAAGTTTCCCTCCCCGGAAAGCCAGACCTCTTATAAATTCAAGCTGCCAAAACAAAGGCAGAAATTTGCTGAAAAATTGCAGCGGCTCCGGCAGCATCAAGACCGGGAAATTGGCCCCGCTTAACAAAAAGGAGGGCAATATAATCATAATGGTGCGCTTGCCGGCCTTAGCCGGATTAGCGGCGGTCCAGCCGATAATCATGGCGAAAAGGCTGAGCAGCAACGTATAAATGAAGAATGGAATGAACATTTCAAAAGCGGTTGCCTCAAACCTCATGCCGCCTACCTGTTTTAAAATGCCAAAGCTCATGATGAAAGAAACGCACCCTACCAGCGAATAGGGAACAATACGCAGCACGAGCTGCAGCGGGTTTGCCAGAGCTTCGCTTAATCGTCCGGCCTCGCGCAGCCGGGGCACGATCGTCAGCGCCGCGCTTCCCAAAAGGGAAATCATCGCCGTGTTGACAAAGCCCACCACGGATGTCGTCATCGTGCTGTTCGTCGGGTTGTACAGCGTCCGCTGCTGCAGGTTTAAACTGGTCATCATTCCTGTAGCCGCGCTGTTCGATAGCCCCATCGCCATCAGGCTGCCCGTGGATAACGCCGCGTTTTCCGTTGTAATGACCTCGCTGACGCCGCTTCGCAGAGTACCCACCGCGCCTGTCACAATGTTGTCGACATAAAACCCGATGTTCGTTTGTACCCCGCGCGTCCGGTTCCGCTCCAGACCGGCGGGAAGATACAGCACTGCGGCGTATCGCTCGTTGTACAGCAGCATATCGGGATCGATGTCATTGTCGAACACGCCCTCAACGGAAATGTACTGAGAGGCGTCCAGTTTGCCGATCAGCTCGCGGCTGTACTTGCTGTGGTCCAGGTCGACGACGGCGAGCGGTGCTTCGTTAATCTGGTTGTTTTTGAATACGTATCCGAATACCGAAGCCATAATTATCGGCGTTAGAATAAAGATCACGACAGATTTGCCGCTCATCAGCAGCTTCCATTCCTCGATAAAAGCTTTCATCGAGCCTTAACCTCTACCGTCATACCCGGCAATAGCTCCGGCGTACGGTCAATTTCGATGCGGACGATATACGAGGTTAAATCGGAAAGTCCCTTCTCCCGGCTCATCCGAAGGCCGGCGTATGGCGGCGCGGGCGTCACGGATTTGACGACTCCCTTGGCGTCCTGCTTCAGCGCTTTGATATGGGTATTTACATGGCCGCTCACTTTAAAATGCGAAACATCCGTTTCGTTTACGTACACTTCATAATAAAGCTGATCGGTCTCAATCACGGCTCCCACGCCGCCTGTCGATACAAGTTCTCCGACTTTCGGCACGATGCGCGTCACCTTTCCGTCTGTGGAAGCGACGAGCGTCATCCGTTCTTTCTGCAGCTTCAAGGTTTTATATTGAACGTCAAGCGCTTCTTTTTGCTTCTTAAGCAAGTCGACATTGTATTTGCCGTTTTCGACTTCTTCCTTTGATTGGGCAATTGAATTCAGCGCTTCCTTCGCTTTTTCGGTTTTGATATGCGCTTGTTCTTTTTCTTCGGCGGTTGCGCCTGCTTTCATTTTGTCGAGCGCCGTTTGCTGCTGGGCAACCGAGTTGTTGGCCACGGCGAGCTGCTTTTCGGCGGAAACCACCTGATTATTGGCCACGTCAACTTGATTTTGCGCCGTTTCTAAGGCGATGTTTGCGTTCTCGAGCTGATTTTCGGCCGATTCCAGATCGGTCTGAGCCACGAGCCCGTTTTCGTAAAGGTTCTTAATCCGCTCGTAGCCGGTTTGGGCCAAATCGGCGCTTTTTTGCTTGGCGTTTAGGGAAAGCTCCGCTACCGCCAAATTTTTCTTGGCCGATTCCACGGCGGCTTTGGCGGCCTCGGCCGATTCCACGGCGGCTTCGACCGCCAGCTCCTGCCTTTCGATATCTTCGGAACGCGTGCCTTTTATGACCTGGCTTTCCGCCGCCTTCGCCCCTTCCAGATCCAGCTCGCTTTGCTTTTCTTGGGTCACGATTTTTTCGGATTGGACGTCAAGCGATTTTTGGGCCTGCTCAATTTTTAATTTCGCCTGCTGGATATCGCCCTCCAGTTTGGCGATTTGCAGGTCGATGTCCGTCGTATCCAACTGCATGAGGACTTTGCCCTTTTTTACATGCTGCTGTTCTTCCACCGCAATGGATACGACTTTGCCGCCGACGCCTTGGAAGGCCTGATTGACGGAATCGGCCGCAAGCAGCGCGCTTTTCTCCGAGGCGGCGACGGTGACGGCGTCCTTCCCTTTCAGCGCCATTAAAGTGCCGCCCAACACCAGCGCGATAACCAGCAGAACATACATGATGTTCTTGCGGTTCAATAACTTCCTCAAGGCCTCTTTATTCATTCTCTCTACTCTCCCTTTGTAATCCCTATTTATGTAAAACCAACCTTCATTTGATTGAACGATTGGTGAATTAAAGAGCGCAACAAGTTAACCCCTACTTTTTTTTATTACCTCTCCCGCAGCATTTTTTTAATTGATTGAACGATTGTGTAATGAAATTATACTCAGATTGGATGAACATCGTCAATCCATAAAATAAAAAAACAACCAACTCAAGCGAGCAGTTGTTTTTTAGGATAATCTGATCGAATTGCACGGGTCGTTAATCCGTGTTTTTCCAGGATTCCAGAAGATAACGGATAACCTGTTTGCGATAGTTGGAGGAGTCAACCTCACCCATTAAATTAATGCCGATAAAGGTGCTGATCACCATAAGCAAGGACATCGACATCAGTTGAATGGCGGACATCCGGAAATCCATTTTGCGGATCTCTCCCCTTTCATACCGCCGTTCCAAAACACCGGTAAGCCAAGCTACCCGCTGCTGAACGATGCTTGAGAGTTCCGTCATCTCCTCCAGGTCCAAAACATCGCTTTCCCGAATCAGAATCCGCAGCAATTCCTTGTCGGTCATAAGCAATTCTTCCGCCCTGGTAAAAACAAAGTATAATACATCTTGGAGCGGCATCTGCTCAACTTCTTCTATGGATTGATTCAGTATCAAGATTCGTTTTTCAAAGCTTTCTTGCAGCAAGACCGTCAGCAATTCCCTTTTGCCGCCGGGGAAGTAATGATAAAGAATGCCGTCCCCCATTTTTAACTTCCGGTTAATCGCCCGAACGGGGGTTGCATGAAACCCGTTTTCCGCAAACAAGGTTTTTGCGGTGGCCAACAGCTTCTCACGCGTTTCGGCCGCCTGTTCTTGCCGCATATTACGTTCAACATGCCCTTTCATACGCAACAACCCTCATTTCACTGAACATTTGTTCAATGAATTATAGCTTATCGCACCCGTATTGTCAATGAAACCGATTACTCCTTGCTGCTAGCCTTTACTATCATTTTTATTTCCGTTTTCTTTGAATGCACCAGTAAACAAACCCTACGATTCCTACCGCGGCCATCATCGGAAGACAAGTTCGTCCCAAGGATCGCCCGAGCTGAAGCAAAGACACTTCCCGAAAAGAGGAGGCCGAAAGGAACAAGCACGACAGCCCCATAGCTATAATCAACGTAACGATAAGCCATTCCGTTTTTCTCATGCCGGTTCCTCCCGCTGCCCGGATGCAAAGCGAAGCTCGCATCTCGTTCCTTGGCCAACCTTGCTGCTGACCAAAAGTTCCCCTCCCTGCAGCTCCGCCAGTTTTTTGGCGATCGGCAGCCCAAGCCCCGTGCCCCCATGCTGCCGCGAGCGCGATTTCTCCACGCGATAGAACCGCTCGAAAATCAGCGGGAGCTCGTCTGCGGGAATTCCGATGCCGGAATCCTGGACGGCCAAAAATACATATGCCGGGGTTTGATCCAGCTCAACGGTGATGCCGCCCTTTTCCGTATAACGCACCGCGTTTTCCAGGATATTAAGCACGATCTGTTCCGTCCTCAAGCCGTCCCCGTAAACCAAAGGAATGGCATCCTTGATTATCGTCTGCAGCCGCAGCCCCTTATCCTCCGCTTTCAGCTGCACTTTGCGTACCGCATTATCGGCAATTTCCGCCAAATCGATCCATTCCAGGGACAACGCGATTTTTCCTTCTTCCATTTTGGCCAGCTCAAACAAATCATTAACCAAGCGCTGTAATCGCAACGCCTCTTCGTGGATAATATCCAAATACCGGTCCCTTTCCTCCACCGTATCGTAGAGCCGGTTTTTGAGGACTTTCGCGTATCCTTCCAAATAGGTGATCGGAGTCCGCAGCTCGTGGGATATGTTCGCAAAAAATTCCTGCCGCGTGTCCCGGTACCGCTGAAGCTCCACGGCCAGATGATTGATGGAATCCGCCAACATCCCGATTTCATCGTTCCGCCGAATCGCTAATCTTGTTTCCAACTCGCCGTTGGCAATGTTGCGGGTCGCAACCTGCATCTGCACTAGCGGCCTGGACAAAATCCGGGCCATAATCCAGGCAATTGCCAAGGCAAGCAGAAGTGCCCCCACTCCCGCCAGAACCAAAACGCCCCTTACCGCTGAGAGCGATTCACCCATATGTTTGGTCGAAGACAAGACGTAGACGGCCGCCGTAATATTTTTCCCGGCTGCATCAAATATCGGTTTGGCCGCGATAAAATACCGGGCTCCATTCGGATCGGCATATTCCGACTCGACCGTCCGCCCGGCGAACAGCAGTTCAACGTCCCTTGGCTTAATAAATGTACGGTTCGTCATATCGTAAGGCCCGGAATTCGCCAGCACGTTTCCTTGCTCGTTAATATAGAGGACGCTGACATTGGAAAAATCGGCGAATTTCAGCATCGTTTCTTCGGACAGCATATCCGGCGGTTCGCTCATCGCGGTGAAATGGGTCGTTAGTTCGTTGACCTCCGTTCTCATTTCCGCACTATAGAAATTCGTAAACATCCGGTCGATGGAGAGCCCCAGTGACACAATCACCACGACAAACGCCCCGAGAATGACAAGGCCGAGCTTGAAGCCTATTTTATTCCCGCTCATTGGGAACTGCCCGCCCCGTTCCATTTATAACCTACTCCCCAAACGGTTTGAACCGGATTAAACCCGAGTCCGGCTTTTTGGGTCTTATCCCGGATATTTTTAATATGCGTGTCAACGACCCGGACTTCCCCCTCGTATTCGCTTCCCCAAATCAAGTTCACCAATTGCTCGCGGCCGAACGCGCGTTGCCCGTTTTTAGCAAGCGTCAGCAATAAATCGAACTCTTTGAGTGTGAACTCCACCGGGGTGTCATGGATATAAACCTCCCTGCCTTCAGGGAGGATTCGAAGATGGCCAAACTCCAATACGGGCTCCGGTTTGATGGCGGTTTCCGTCATTGCCGCACGGCGGATTAAGGCGTACACCCGGGCGAGCAATTCCTCCTGTTCGAACGGCTTGGTCAAATAGTCGTCCGCGCCGATGCCAAGCCCATGCACCTTATCCTTAGTTTCGGAACGTGCGGTGAGCATAAGAATGGCTACGTTGTCATTTTCCCGGATCTTTTTGCAAACTTGCCACCCGTCCATATCGGGCAGCATAATGTCCAGCAAAATGACGTCAAACCGATGTTTTTCCGCCATGCCCAAGGCTTCGTAGCCATTTGCCGCCTCTTTCACCTCAAATCCTTCCCGCGTCAAATAGATACGCAGCAAATTGCGCATATTCCATTCATCGTCCACAACCAGCACCTGTAGCTTTGACACTGCGGCCACTCCCTTACTTACGCATACATAATATTATAGCTTAATTTACCGGGACAGTTTTTGGAGCGCTTGCTTTATTTGTTCGTTTTGCGCTTTAAGCTCGTCCAGTTCCGCCCGAATCGCTTGTTCGTTTGGCGAATGATGCGCATGATCCCCTCGCCCATGAACATGCCCATGCCCCTTCATGCCAAACATCATAAAAATCATCATCAGCGGACAAACCAGCACCAGCAACCAAGACCAATCCATCTTGCCTTCCTCCTTCAACATTTCAATCCTTGATAAGTCCATTCTATAGAAGGAATGTGTAGAAACGATGTGGAAACAGCGGATAAACAAGCAAACACGATTCTAAAGAACCGTGTCTGCTAAAAAGGCAGCTGCATTTGTCAGTGGCTCGTTCCGTGCATGCTTCCATGCCCTGCTCCCGACTTGGCCGTGATTTCCAGCATCGAATCGATTTCTCCCTGCGCCTTCTCGCTAATCGTTGCCGCCGATCCCGTCAGCCAGGCATGATTGTAGGGGCCTTCCGTCGGGGTCTGATCATACGTAGGCTGAACCGACATCACGTAGGACATCACCGATTCAGGCATCCCTTCCCGATCGGTCCACAGTAATGGAGCGTGTTTTCCCAAGTGCGAGAAAGGGGCGGCCGCAATAGCCAATGACGGCGAAGCGGCGTTCACAAAAGAAAAGTTGTGGCCCGGCGTAGTGATCCCCCACCCGAACCCGGTTTGCTCATCTTTATATTTGGCAAAAGCGATCGCATTGGCATAGGGATCATCTCCGGAGATGCGCACCGTATTGCCGAATGACTTTAGTTCACTTTCAACCTTGGCCGAAATTACGGATTCGGGACCCAATATGTAAATATTCGCCTTGCCTCCCCGTGTTTGCAAGGCCTCTTTGGTTTCCTGAGGGATTTCGTCCTGCTTGACGTACAGAAGGGGTTCGGGCATATGCGCGATCCAGTTGATAGCCGGCATGGTGTACTCCTGGCTGTCCATGGAACCGATGATCACGGAGGAAGGATTGTCCCCGGCTACTTTTGCGTAATAGGCATCGATCGCTTTGGCCAAAGCTGCGGGATTGTCGGCGGCGATTTTGTCCGTTTTGAAGCCCAACTCCTTCACCTGATCTTCAACGCCTTGTCCGAGATCCCCCACCAAAATCGCCTGAACGCCCTGGTTGGATGCCACACCGCTGGGCTGGAGTCTTTTTAGTTCATTTGCCGTGGCTTCGGGAACGCCGTCTTTGTTCACAAACAAAATCGGGCCGTTACTGGGATGATGGATCAAATCGGCGCTGACCGCGGCATTTTGCCAAGGGTCCGCAGAGGTGAGAATGACGCTTCCGGGCCGGTTATCCTCGCCGGTCGCCATCCATAGCGAACGAGAAACCGCCACCGCCGCATTCACGGGATCATCGGTGTTGATCCGGGTCGTATTTTTGGAGGCGATCCAGGGGGCAGCCACCGTGGTCGCATCCGCTTTGGATTCATTCGCGGTTTGAGCGGCGGAGCCTTCAAGCTTCGCTTCCCCCGCCGCTTCCTTGCCGCCCGTATTGGTACATGCCGACAACACAAACACCGCAGCCAAAACCGCCGCGCCAAGCTTGACAGATTTCTTCATGCAAACCTCCTGCAAATTCTCATTATTACCTAATTAGTGTTATTAGGTGATAACTATTTTAAACAGAGAAAATGAAGAAAGTGTGTGGTTTTTATGGAGATTGAACGCTTGTACTTGGCAAATAAATCCGGAACAATGTCGGATAATCGGCAGTGCTCACAAGCTCCATGACGCCTTGGTGACGCTCGATGATTTTTCGGCATATCGCCAGCCCCAGTCCCGTACCTTCCTTGCCGGAAGAAGAGCCGCGGACAAATTCCTCAAACAGCCGGTCCCTTTCTTGTACCGGAAAACCTAAGCCGCTATCCCCCAGCCATAGAATGGCTTTCCCGTCCTTTTCCTCGCATGACGCATAAAGTTCGGTCCCCGGCGGATTATACTTCAGCGCATTTCCGATCAAATTGACGGCTACGCGGTCCATATGCACCAGATCCATCATGACATGTAGCGGCGTTTCCGGAATTTCCGCCCGCAAGCGGAAGCCGTGATGCTCGATTTCGGGGTAAAATTCCGCGATTTTTTGCTGGTACCACTTGGTCAGATTCACTTTTTGCAAATTAAGCTTGAGGTGCTCGTCATCCAATTTCGCCAGCTCAAACAAATCCAGGATCAGTTTGCTCATATAAGAGGATTTATCGAGAATGTATTGGACATATTTCCGCCGATCCTTTTCGTCCGCCGGCGGGTTGTCCAGCAGCAGTTGGGAATAACCCAATATCGACGTAATCGGCGTTTTTAGATCGTGAGACAGGTGCAGCAGTAGATTCTGCTTGTTCTTTTCGGCCGTTGCTTTGGCTGCGGACGCCAGCTGCAGACGTTCGGCCATGTCGTTGAAGGCATCGCGAATTTCCGCAAATTCCTGTTCGGCCTCAAAATGGAGCCGCTTCTCGTAGTGGAACCGCTCCATTTCCCCGATGCCTTGGGCGATTTGCTGGAGCGGCTTCTTCAACTGGCGGACGGAATACCGAGTGTAGAAGAACAGAGCCCCCATCAGGAACACGAGCAGGGAAGCCGCAAAAATACCGACGGCAAGAAGCATCTTATCGTTTAGTTCCGGGGTTTTCCATAATAGGACGTACCGCTCGCCATTGGGTCCTTCCACCGAATAAGGATGATAGGTAATATAGCGATCATTACGGTACATATCGATTTCGGCAAAAAGCCGGTCCCCGCCGTAGGCAGCGATATCGTCCTGTTTCTGCCCTTTCGTGGCGATGATATTCCCCGCTTCATCCAAAAGCTCCAGCCAGCCGCTGTACCGGTCGAGCAAGGTTCCGTTTAAAGTCCCGTCCGCTTCGTACAGATCGGCCGCGCTGATATGCTTAAAATCCGGAGTTTTGTCGAAAAAACGGTTCATCAGGAAATCCATATTAAGCAAAGCCAAGATGATCGCCGCCAGCACAAGGCCGGTAATCGCTGTATAATTCAACAGAAACAAACGCTTGAGCGGCCGCTTGCCGGCATGTCGGTTATACTTTTTCAAAACGGTAGCCGAGCCCCCTAATCGTCACGAGATGCACGGGTTTTCTGGGGTTGTCTTCGATCTTGTCGCGGATTTTGCTGATATAGACCATCACCAGATTTTCATCCCCCATATATTCCTCGCCCCATACCTGCTCGTAAATATGCGCTTTCGTAAAAACCCGTCCCGCGTTTTTCATCAGCAGCGCCAAAATTTTAAATTCATAAGAAGTCGTCTCTTTGTACTCTCCTTGCTTGTACAGCTTGCAGCTAAGAAGATCCAGGGCGACGTCGCCGATTTCGATAAACTCCCGTTCCCGCTGTTCCGGTGTATGATACGAATCCGCGCGGCGGAACAAAGCCTGAACCCGGCTAACGACTTCCAGCGGATTAAAAGGCTTGCCGATATAATCATCCGCTCCAAGCTGGAGCCCGTTAATTTTGTCCATATCGTCGGATTTGGCGGAAATAAACAGAAAAGGGACATGGGAGTCCTGGCGCATTTTCCGGAGCAATTCAATGCCGTCCATTTCGGGCATCATCACGTCGGCCAGGACCAGATCGATCTTCTCCTTTTGAAAAAGTTCAAGCGCTTCCTGTCCGTTTTCGGCTTCAAAGGTGCCATAACCGTAATTTTTCAGGTAGATCCCCAGGAGCTCGCGGATTTCCTTTTCGTCGTCGATGATCAAGATTGCTTTTATGCTCCTCACCCCATAAACGTAAATGTTCCCTTTTGTTCACAGAGAAGGCTCTGCAAACAAAAGGGACTTTACTATTCTATCCTAGTATAAGTTATCCGCGAACTTCGACAACAGCGCAGCCGCTTCTTGCCGGAGCATCGGCTCCTGCGACCGGTAGTCGAGACCGCTGCCCGGCGATCCTGCGATCTCCGGCCCATATAATCCTTTCGCCACAACATAGCGAACTCCTTCAAGCGCCCAAGGACTGGTTGTCCCGCTTAGCTTCGCTTCCATTGGAGCCGCGTGAAGGTACGCGACAGCCATATTCCAAACCAGGTTGGCCGCTTCTTCCCGGGTGATCGGCTTCAACGGATGGAACTTGCCCCCGCCCGCACCCTTGATAATGCCGAATTCATAAGCGGCTTGAATTTCTTGGGCATAGGGGCTGCCTTCGATATCCGCGAATACCGGATTTTGCCTTGACGGAGCAATCCCCGTCCAGCGGATGAACCAACCGATGAACTCGCCTCTGTTTATCTGTTCTTCGGGCCGGAATGCCTCCTCCCCGCTTTCCCGGCCGATGATATCAAGCTGGCGCAGATGACTGATATATGCAGCGTAAGGATGGTCGGGGCCAATATCCGGATACTTCCGGGGCTCGGGCATTTTTTGCGACCAACTGTCCGATTTTTGATCGTAATAAAAAGCCCGCACCGTGTGGTCGTCATTCAACTTAAACGCGGCTTTCACGCCGTTTTCGTCCTCGAACAGCAGCGGCTCGATCGCGCGCAGCCGGTGTTCGCCCAGCGGATCGGTTGCGACCAGCAGGCCGCCTTCGGCGCGAATGCGGGTCGTCCACATCCGGTTCCGCAGGTCGCTGTAGACACCTTCGAATTGCTTCAAGGACTGCTGATCGGTGTTAGCGGGCAGCTCTCCGTCAGCGGTTTTCTCCGGATAATAATGATCCATAAAAGCCTCAAACAACGGAATCCGGAAGTCAAAATCCTTGTTCACGTTGACGTATACGCCGACGTTTTCCTCCGGCAGCAGCCACATTCCGCTATGGTATCCGTCCATATCCCCGCCTTTTTCCACCACATAACGTCCGTTATAGATTTGGCGGTTGGAATATTCGAACCCGTACGCCATGTTCGGCAGCTTCGCATGGATGGCAAGCTGCGGACGATGCATTTCCGCCGCCGACGCCGCATCTAAAATCTTAGCGTCACCTAGCTTGCCGCCGTTCAGATGCGCGATCATAAACTTCGCCATATCGGAGCCGGTTGAAAACATGCCGCCGGCAGGAAGCACAGTCGGAACGGTGGCATATTGCGGAATCGGCTTGCCCGTGACATCGTAGGGTACGGCTAGCTGCTCCTTGATTTTCGGCGTAAACCGAAAACCGCTGCTTGTCATCCCAAGCGGTTCAAAAATGTGCTCCCGAGCGTATTCTTCAAAAGGCTGGCCCGCAACCTGCTCAACGGCATATCCCTGCAGCGTAAAACCGAGGTTATCATAGCGGTAGTATTTGCCGGGCTCCTGAACGACGGTGGGAACATTATCTTTAATGAAAGACTTTAAAGAGACCTCCCGCTTCAAATCCGGCGACGTTAGTTCGGAGGTGTCCCCGTAGTCGAATCCGGTGCTGTTCGTTAATAAGCTTTTCATCGTCAGCGGCGCGTTCGTTTTATTGGGGATGCGGACGCCGCCCAAATAGGGCGTTATATCCCCGTCCAAGTCGATTTTCCCTTGATCCGCCAGCTGCATCACCGCCGTAGCGGTAATCACTTTCGAAACCGAAGCGATCCGAAATACGGTGCGCTCCGGATCCACGGGCAGCTTTTTCTCCGTATCCGCGTATCCGTACCCTTTTTGGGCCAGGACTTGATCGCCCTTCACGACCATGACCACGGCCCCGGCCATACTTTTGGCAATTTCAGGATCTGCGAAAAATTCATCGAAAAACCGCCCCACTTCTTCGGGATCGCGTGGGCCCTCCTCTGCCGCGGAAGCGGTATTGTACAATCCGGTACTGCCACCTCCGCCGATAGCGCTCGTGATCATCACGATCCCCAAGGCAACGGCCGCTTTGGCGCGGAACGTCCGCCACATGTTCATTGATTGCTCTCTCCCTTCGCTTATAAAGTGCGCTATAAACGTACCGGAGCAATCTTAATCCGGTTTCTATGCAACCTTAATATAATCTTAAATCAAGACATGGAATCGGATGGCAAGAAATGTAAAGCACGGTTACCCGTTGTCCAAGTAACCGTGCTCTTTAATGGGTTTATGACTCTAGGCCGAATGCCCGGATCAGCAATTCTGCGGTTTCGCCCCTGCTGAGCGTTCCGCTTGGCTTCAGCGTACCGTCCGGATAACCGACGATCCATCCGGAAGCAGCCGCCTGCTGCAGCGCCGAAGCGGCCCAAGCGGTGATTTGATCTCTATCCGTGAATCTATTCAACAGGTTCTGGTTCGAATCCGGCGAACTCGCTCCCAGCGCCTTCACCAAAATCACGATCGCCTGTTCCCGGGTCAGCGGCGCATCCGGGGCAAACGATTCGGAGGATACGCCGTTGATCCAGCCTTGGGCATAGGCGTCCTGTACGGCTGAGGCCGCCCAGTGGCCTTCCAGATCCGCAAACGCAGCGCTTCCGCCTTCATCCGTGTTTTTACCCAGCGCTTTAGCCAGGACCGAAACAAACTCGGCGCGCGTTACCGGCCGGTCCGGCCGAATCGTGCCATCTCCGTAACCCTGCATCCATCCGCGTACAGCCAGCGCCCGCAGCGCGCCGTCCGCCCAGTGCTCCCGCGCATCGCTCCAGCTGCGCTCGGGGGCTGCCCCGCTTCCGGAAGCCTCGGCTGGCGCCAGTCTCATTCGTTAATTCAATGGAAGCGTGGTCCATGCCAGAAAGCTCAGCCTGGCGGATCCGTTGCTCCAAATATGCGGCCGAAGGCGTATAAACCACGACCAAACGGCCTTGTTCGTACAGGAACGATTTTTAAAGCGTTGAACTGCTGAGCGATCCGCCGCTCCGTCCCCCGCTGTTCTGACCGCCGTCGTCGTCCCCGCCGCCGGTTCGAACGCCGGGAACCGTAATCGCGATCGGGACGGTCAGCGCGCCGGAGCCGTCCGAAACCTTGATTACCTGCAATACAAGCGTAACCTGAGTAGCGCGTGCCGGACGATGGATGACTCCGTCCGTTTGCACGACCTCCGGATGACTGCTGCTGGAGATCGCAAGCGTGAACCCGTCCGGCACTGCCGGAAGCTGCAGTTTCGTATCCGCTTCGCCCGGGCCGGGGACGGCTGTGATTGCCGCCGCTACGTCCGCTGCCGTAAGAGTCTTTACATATATTAGAGCGGACGGGGAACTTGCCATACCGTTCACCGTTTGCAGCACATAGTACCCGTTTTCCGCAAGCAAAGTAAATGTGTACGTCCCTTCCGCGGACGCCGTGCCATCAGCTGCCAGCCGCCCATCGCTGTTATACAGTCCAAGCCGGGCGCCCGGGACCGCTCCGCTCACATGGACGGAGCCTGCTACGCCGCTGCTTGCGGCAGCAGCCGACACCGGGCGCGGCCGCACATGAACTTCGCGCACGGCGCCTTCCGCCGTCCATCCATCGCCGCTATAATCATAGCTTAGCGAATAAATACCGGGGGCATTTATATCCACCAAACCCGTTCCCGTTATCCCTTCCGCCAGCATGCTCCCATAAACGCTATCGACGACGGTCGCTCCAGGGTCCGTAAAGCTGTCTCCGCTTTCGAGCAGCACCGGATTCGTTCCGCTGAGGCGAATATAAGGCGTGTTCGGCAGAGCTTTAAGTACGGAGAGCCGAAACGTTCTCTGCACGGCAGATGCATCCTTGGACACCGTTGCCGTCAAGTGAACCTCGGCATCCCCGTCCGTGTACCTTGGCCTGTTGACCCGGCCGTCCGCATCCAACACTTCCGGCCGATCGGACGCCCATTCGATTGTAGTGTCAAAGGGGCCCGAGCGGGGAAGGTTGATGGAATCTTTAATCCCCGCAGGGTAATTGAGAACTAGCGAATCCGCCGCCAGCCGTGCCGCCTCAGCTGGTGAACCGTTCCGTCCGGTGCGACGATCTCCGGTGCACTGGAAGACCACTCGATCCGCGTTCCGCCATAGCCCGTTGCAGGCAGTGCGAGGTTGCCTGCGACGGCCGTCAGATCCCCGAGCGTAAGTTCCTGCTCCGCTCTGGCCAGAGCGGTTTCGGCCGGTTCCCTCAGCACGGTTATGTTGAAAGTCCTAGTCACCTTATACGTTCCCAGCATTACCTCCGCCGTCATTTCCACCGCGCGGTCCCCCTGAGCATACGCCGGTCGGGTCACCTTTCCGTCATTACCGGCCGTTTCCGGAGCGTTTGAGCTCCAGCTGACGGTTGTCCCGCTTAATCCGGCAAGCGGAAGCGTTAAATCCTGCGTCACCGCAGAAGCGCTGTCGCCGGGCGCATATCCGATTTCCAGCGCCGCGGCGGCCTCGTCAGCCCGTTCCGCCTCGCTTGGGACGTTCACGGTGATTTCCGCCGCCGCGCTGCTTCCTTTGGCGTTAACCGCTTGAACGCTGTATGTAATTTCTCCTGCCGGCAGGACATCGGCATCCGTATAAGAAGTAAGCGGTCCGGAATAAATCAGCGAGCCGTTTCGTCTAAGTTCATAAGTGGCCGCTTTTGCTGCGGCATCCCAACTAAGCTTGGGAGCCCCATCTTGAAAGACGCCTGCAAAATTACCCGGCGTCCCGGGCGCGGTCAGCAATTCTCCATAAGCTTCAAATTCGAGCACGGACGCCCATTGATTGTTGGCGGCATTCCCCTGATCGATCACCAGCCGGACGTAACGCGCCTCTACCGGCGGCAGAGACCGTTGAAAGATTAGTGTTGCCCTGCACCGTATCCACGGTCTTCCAACTCGATCCGTTCAAGCTTGTTTCCAAATGAAAATGATAAGGGTCAATCCGCCGGACCATTCATAGTAGAGCCCCATGCCGGCATGAAAGTAAACCATTTAATATTGAAATTTTAATCGATGCTGCAGTGCGCTTTAAGAGATCTGTGTAGGCGGATGGATTGAACCTGGCCGGTTCTTTTGCCGGCGCTTAAGTGCGGAGCGAAACTTTTTCCATATATCGCCGTCTAAATGATGTTCCGAATTTTTCAGATTTTAGAGGTGAATTCCAATGAAGTGGAGCTTTAAATTGGTCAAGATACAAACGCTTTTTCTTTTGCTGCTGCTGCCGATCCCGCTTTTCCTGCCATCCGCCGCGTCGGCGGCTTCTTCCGACTCCATAACCATTGAGGACCCCGTGCTGGAAAAAATCGTCCGCTCCCTCCTCGGCAAACCTTCCGGACCGATTACCGCCGAGGACGCCGCGCGCATCACGGAGATCGATACCTCGAAGTCCTATGACGTCATGGCTGAGGGTGCGCAAAATGGCGCGGGCGCCGGATCGGCCGGAATGTTTCCCGGCATTCAAAGCCTTGAGGGGCTTCAGCATTTCGCCCATTTGCAACGGCTGTATATTGCACCGGACTACACACAGCCCTTACAACCCGAGCATCGCATCAATGACATTACCCCGCTTCGCAACCTAAGCAAACTCGAGGATCTTACCATATCTTCGGCTTCGCTTAAGTCGCTTGACGGGTTGCAAAACTTGAACAACCTGAAGCGATTGACATTGCAGTATAACGGCGAGCTGTCGGATCTTAAGCCGCTCGGCGGCCTGACTTCCCTCGAAGAGCTGGATTTGACCGGAAACCATGTCGCGGAGCTGTCTCCCATCGGCCACTTGCCGAAGTTCCATAAGCTTGTGCTGGATACGAACCCGCTCGTTGATTTGGAACCGCTGCGCGGACTTAAAGGATTGACGGAGCTGTCGTTCGCCGATTTGACCCTCGCCAGCGACAACCCCCATCCGAAGCCGATCGGGCTGAAACCGTTAAGCGGGCTGACCGGGCTCGTTAAGTTAAACATGGAGGCGGCACGCGTGGCAGACCTCGCTCCGATTAAGCCGCTTTCCCGCCTGGAAGAATTGAATGCGGGACAAAATCCGAACCTGCTGCATCCCGAAACCGTAAGCTCGTTCCCGAATCTAACCCGGCTGTCGCTCCCGGCGGTCGGTTTGAAAGATGTCGCACCGCTAACCGGGCTTACGAAGCTGGAATCCCTTGATATCAGTATGAACCAGATCGAAACGGTCGACCCGCTGCGCGGCTTGTCCCGGCTTCGCACCTTTAACGCAGCCGCCAATCGCCTGTCTTCGCTCGCCGTCATCAAGGCGTGGCCTGAGCTTGAATACGCCCATTTCAGCCATAATCTGCTCGTATCGCTCGAAGGCGTCCAGCCCGGCCCGAAACTGAAGCTGCTCGATATCGAAGGCAATATCGTCGATTACCGTGAACCGTCCGGCTCCGCTGCCGTGATCCAAAGGTTGAAGGAAGCAGGCGCCGAAGTGCTGTTTACGACCTACGAGCCATTTCCGGACATTTTGTTCCGCCAGACTCAGGATGTATATGTTTTGGGGAAATTTGTAAAATTGAACGAAGCCCCTTTCAACAATAAAGGGAGATTTTACGTGCCGCTCCGGTTCGTGTCGGAAACGCTGGGGGCTGGCGTGAAATGGGATAAATCGGCGCGTAAAGTAACGATACACGGGAAAAACCGCGAGCTCGAACTTACGGTCGGAGAAAAAACCATCCTCGTAATCGGGAAACGCGTGGAGACCGATGCGGCTCCGATGATGGTCGGGGGCACCACCTTCGTCCCCGTCCGCTTTGTTTCCGAACAGCTTGGCATTTACGTCCAGTCGATGGGGAACAGCGCAGTCGGCCTGATCCTGCCGGATTAGCGCACACGAAAGAGGCCGCCCTCAAAAGGATAATTCCTTTTAAGGCGGCCTCTTCGTTTAGCCGACAACTCTATAGTTCGACAATCTTGGTGGCAATACGGTCGCAAAATTCGCGGTCATGCTCCACGAAAAGGATGGTTGGCGCGTGTTGCAGCAGCAGTTCTTCGATCTGCATGCGCGAGATGACGTCGATAAAATTCAGCGGTTCGTCCCACACCAGGAGATGGGCCTGCTCGCAGAGACTTTTCGCGATCAGCACTTTCTTTTTTTGACCGCCGCTAAAAGCCGCCATGTCCTTTTCAAACTGAATTCGGGAAAAATCCAGCTTTCTTAAGATCGCCTTAAACAGGCTTTCATCAATTCCTTCACTGCGGGCATAGTCCGTTAAATTGCCTTGGAGATGGGAAGTATCTTGGTTGACATAAGATATTTTAAGTTGACTTCCTATTCTTAGCGTTCCCGTGTAGCTGATCTCCTCGCCGCAAATAAGCTTCATGATGCTCGATTTGCCGGAGCCGTTTTTCCCGGAAAGCGCAACCCTCTCCCCTTGCTCGAGCGTAAAGCTGATATCCTCGCAAACCGCCTTCTCCCCGTAAAAAATCGAAACCCGCTCAAGCTGGGCCAGCCGGGAGTTATGATAAGGAAGCAACGTGATTTTTAGACTCTCCGACGTTTCGATGTTTTTCAGCAGCTTGGACTTTTCATCAATGGCGGATTGCTGCCGTTGCTCCATCGATTTGGAACGCTTCATCATCTTGGCGGCTTTGTGGCCGACATATCCTTTATCCACCTTCGACCCGGAGTTTCTCGTACCGTTTTTCGTTTTTTCCACTTCATGCGACCAGTTGCTCGTCCGTTTCGCCGCTTCCGACAAGCGTTTGATATCTTTTTTAAGCTTTTCGTTTTCGGAAAGCTCATAATTATCCTGCAGCTGTTTGTTTTCCCACCAATCGGAAAAATTGCCCTTCTGAATTTCGATATTCGTTTTGTTGATGGACAGGATATGATCCACGCAGTTGTCCAAAAACGCCCGGTCGTGCGAGACCAGAATAAAACCGCTTTTGCCCGCCAAATAATCGCTCACGAGCTTTCGCCCTTCCATGTCCAGATGGTTGGTCGGTTCGTCGATGAGCAGGAAGCGGTTTTCCTTCAGGAACAAGGCCGCGAGCATTACCTTTGTTTGCTCGCCATTCGACAAGGACGCAAACGGCCGGTACAACACATCCTCGGACACCTTCAGCAAATTCATCTCGCGCATGAGTTCCCAGTTGACATAGTCCGGAAATATTTCGCTGACGACATCCATGGTCAGATATTCCGGATTTTCAATCTGGAAAGGAAAATACTCAAATCCAACATCGGCGGAGATATGGCCGCTGTATTCGTATTTGCCCTGAAGCAGGTTCAGAAACGTCGTTTTCCCCCTGCCGTTCCGCCCCGTAAACCCCAGTTTCCAAGCGGTATCGATTTGAAAGCTGACGTCTTCAAAAATGTTATCGTAACTGCCCTCATAGGCAAAAGTCAGATTCGTCACTTTAATTAATGACATGAAATGATCCTCCTGCAAAAAAAATTTGAGCCGCAAGAAAGTTACTTTCCCGCAGCTCAAATCAAATACAGCAAATCTGGCCCACTTATGGCATCAGATCAGGATATTCCGTTTGAGTGAAAAGGATAAGCAACTTTCTTGCATCGGAAAAATAAAACATGCGAAACCCGTTCGCTTGGCTGTTTTATGATTCTTAGCAAGAAAAATCCATTATCCTCTTCAGCTCCTATCAATTAAATTATTTGTATCTTAACATAGCTGTTTTTTAAATTCAACCATTCAACGCCAGGATGGCCGATAAGGCCCTGCGTTATCACGTCAAGGGTTGCCCGCTATAAACTTTTATATCCAACGGTTCGGTTAAAAATTGACTCGCCTTGGCCACGAATGAGGTGAAATGTTCGCTGGAATTATGGGAATCCACCGCAGCCGAATCTTCCCAGACTTCAACCATCGTAAACGCATGTTCTTTTTCCGTATCTTTATACAGTCGGTACGACATATTACCGGCTTCATTTCTCGAGGCTTGTACCAGTGCAGCAATCTCTTCCAAAAAACTTGCTTCTTTCATTGGATCTACTTGAAACCCGGCATGAATAATAATCACCTGTTCCATCCCTTTCCGTTTTATTTCCATAGTATTACATTTTCTAAAAAACAGCAAAAATTCCTCGAACAGGCGTGTGCTATAGAGATTCCTTAGCCTAGGCTGGCTTTCAAGTGCACGCCTAAGATTCTCCCTCCAATCAAATCCAGGCAAGTAATCCCATCGAATAGGGCGTAAGCGATTTTCATGATTGAATACACCCTCAATTTAGAAATGATTTTGTAGACTTAAATATGCTCTAATGATCGGCCGATCCGGCGGATTGATGTTGTCCGGCAATTGATTGGCTTCAAAAAAACGGATCTCTTCCACTTCGGCATCCTCTTTACGGATCGTTCCGCGATACGTTTTGCACAAATAAGCAGTTACCACGTTATAAACTTCGTCCCCGTGCGGATACTTGTAATAAAGCTCATGCCCCGAAAAAACATCCATCAACTCAAGCTGAACGGCCTCCAACCCCGTCTCTTCAAACAATTCTCTCCGGGCTACTTGCTCCAACGATTCCCCAGGTTCCAGCGATCCTCCGGGTAACCCCCACATGCCGTTATCCGTTCTTCTCTCCAGCAAAATGAAGTCGCCATCTATAACTACAACACAAGCCCCCACCATTATTAAGGGTCTGGTACCCACAATCTTTCTTATATCCATAATATAGCCCATAAAGGATCACTTCTTTTCCTGGTTGTTAATTGCTCAAAACCTAAAACGAGGCTCCCCAATAAGCTCCACCGATAAACATAAGTACATAAAATGGCGTTATTCCAGTATATCCTTCAATTTTAGGAAAACAGAGGAAATTTGTGTCGCTATTTTCTCAAAGCTCAAGGAATTCCCGCCTTCTGGGCCACTCAAAGGAAAAATAAGAACAAAAAATTCCGCTAATGAGGATGAACATGCCTGGCTCCAAAAAATAAGTCCATAAAGTGCCGCTATTTTGCAGGCCCAGCCGCGGCGGTTCGTCATTCAGCAGCAGCCGTTATCAAACACCGATTTTTAAGTTCAGCCTAATTTATACTTTATTTTATTTACTCGAAACAGCACGAAACACAATAAATAAATGAAGCACGTAATGCCAAACAGCTTAAAAATGCTGGGTGTCAGCAGCATATACAAGCTGTACGGAAAACTCCAGATGAACGAAATCAATAAAATTAGACTCCGGGACAAAGCAAGACCCACGGAAAATAAAACAGCCGGGAGAACCAGCATAATCAATGTAATCAAAAGGCTAATCCGATCAAAGCCGTTAAAATATGGGTTAAACCACAGCAGAACCGCCCATAAACCAACGGTGACCATACTTGCCGCATAACCGATTCGTTTGATAAGCCTTAACGACGGCTTAGTATAACCGCTGCTCATAGCTTTCCTTTAGCGAAGCGGCCACCTCATCGGCGGAAAGTTTTAATTTTTCCGCATGGGCGGCGATAATTTTTGCCGGGTTCGGCAACTCCTCTTGTTTCGGCCAGTAGTGATCGTCCCACACATGCGAACGTTTGAATGCTTTGGCGCAATGCATATAACATTCCTCGACTTTCACTCCGATCCCCAGCACCGGAACTTTTCCGAAAGCCTCCATATTCTTCAGGATCTCCCGATCTTTCACGATCCAGGCCTGTCCGTTGATTCTTAACGTCTCCCCCAGCCCGGGAATCATAAAAATCAATCCGATCCTCGGATTTTCGAGAATGTTCCGCAGAGAGTCGAATCGTTTATTTCCGGGACGTTCGGGAATAACCAAATGGCGGTCATCCATAACGTGTACAAAGCCGGCGGCATCTCCCCGCGGAGATACATCGCAAGAGCCCGCCGAATCGGCGGTGGACAGGAAGATGAGCGGAGACTTGGAAATAAAGTCCCGGCAATGCCGGTCTATGACCGTTACCGCTTTGTTCTTAACCAATTCCTTCGGAAATCCGCATAACGTCCGGAGCTCCTCCTCCGAAGTAACGATGTCATTAAAAACAGATGCTTTCACTTGAAATCCCCCCCAGCGGATGATCTTATGGACGCTTGCTATAATTCCCGGATTTTTACTTCTGCGATGGAGCTGACGATAAAATCAGCCGCCGATAAATCTTGATTCCCGGAGTTTGGATTCACGAATCCGATGCATCGCATACCGGCGTTTTTCGCTGCTGCCACCCCGTGTTTGGCGTCCTCCAGGACACAGCAATGCTCCGGCTCCACGTTCATCGCCCGCGCGGTTTCCAAATAGACGTCCGGAGCGGGTTTCCCCTGGGGAACCTCTTCCCCGCTTGTGATGCATGCGAATTCATGCAGGATGTTGAATTTGCTCAACACCTTTTCGATAAATACTCTGGGGGACGATGAGGCCAAGCCGATCGGAATGTTCCTATCACGCAATTCCTGAATGAGCTCTCGGATCCCGGAAATGGGTTCGATGTCCGATTCATCCAAATAAGCGAGCTTTTTCGTTAATTGCAGCTGAATCAATTCCTCAATCGAATGCGCCAATTGATATTCAGCCTTGATTAATCTCCACATTTCCGGATTGGTCATCCCCACGTATTGCTCCAGCTCTTCTTTGCTGCTGGCAATGCCGATCGAGTTTAACGTGTACAGATCAACTTCGAAATGCAGCGGTTCGCTATCAATAATTACGCCGTCCATATCAAAAATAAATGCTTTCAGCATGCAGGATACTCCTTGTGCTCGTATTTTGTCACATAACGTTAAGCGATGCTCATTTGAGCATATATCATAGCAAATAATGAACCGCGCGAGGAATCTGCGGCCGAGTTCAATAATGGCATTTCGCTTTAGCACTCAAACCGGCGGATCTTTATGAAGATCCTGGTCTTGCTCGGCGAAAGCCCAGCCAGTAAACGTAACCTCCAGGCCGTCGCGCGTCGGGGAACACGTGAAAGGGCCGGCTTGATTGCCGGAAAGGTAAGGGAAACGAGCCACGCGGATGGTGCGCCAGGCATGGCGCTCCGTACGCGCCCGTATAATGGCGGCATCGTTCATGAGGGAAGCGCGGATGGTCACCTCTTCGCCCGCCCATTCGGGTACGGCCGTTAAGGACCAGTCCGAATACCCATCCGTGACTACGGCGGACAACTGGGGAATTCCATCGTTGATTTCAACGCCCGCTTTGATCCACTGGCCTGGTCCGTGGTACAGCATAATACCGGCCTGATCATACAATTCGGTGAAAGTCGTCAGCAAAAACGACACCTCCACCGCTTTGTCCGCCGGCCAGCCGGTTAACAGGGCCGCGCCGTCCTCAAACTCAAAACCGTAAAGTGTCTTCTTCCAAAAATCCCTGCCTTTTTCCGGAACAACCTTTAGGCAGCTCCCCTCCTGCTTCACGGACAAAGGCGCATTCATCCAGCGCCCTGTCTCCCAATTCAATATGCTTTTGGTCATTTGCCAAACTCCTCCTTAGGATAGCCTCTTAATGCCAAGAGGCGATTCTTAATCCTTGTTTTCCAACCGCTTCACCAACTCCGCTAAATCCTTGCCTTGCAGCGCACCTTCCACCAATTGCGGCAACATCGCAGGCGTACAGGCAAAACAAGGAGTCCCGTCCCTAGCAAAAGCCCTGGCCAACTGTTCATCGTAAAACGGTGTTCCTTCATCCGACAGGGCGAGCAACCCTAGCGTCTTGACGCCGGCTTCCCTCATTTCCCGCATCCGCCGGATCAGCCGGGATTGATTGCCCCCCTCATAAAGATCGGAGATCAGGATGAACAACGTTTTCTTCGGTTCTTTAATGAATTGTTCGCAATAGGCCACGGATTTGTCGATATTCGTGCCTCCCCCGAGCTGAATGCCGAACAGCATATCCACCGGATCGTTCGCGCATTGCTCGGTCAGATCGACCACCTCGGTATCGAAAACGACCACACGCGTGTCCAGCGCCGGAATGCTGGCAAAAATGGACCCGATCACCGACGCCCAGATCACCGATTTCGCCATGGAGCCGCTCTGGTCGATATCGACGATGACCGTCCATTCCTTGCTGCGCTTGGCGCGGTCAAAGTAATAAAACCTTTCCGGGACGATTCGCTTATGCTCTGCATCGTAATGCTTCAGATTCCGCTGAATCGTCCGCTTCCAGTCGATACCGCTCAGCGAGGACAGCGGTGTATGCTGCCGGCGGTTTAACGCCCCGGTGACCGCTCTTTGGAGCTCATGGCTCATCCGTTTGACCAGATCATCGACCACCGCCTGCACAAGCATTCGCGCGGTGTCCTTTGTCTTCTCCGGAATTTTTCCTTTGAGCGACAGCAGCGTTCCGACAAGGCGAATATCCGGTTTAACGGTGGCCAGCACCTCCGGTTCGAACAAAAGCTGCTTCCAGCCTTTGCGTTCCATCGCATCATTCTGGATTACGGACACCACGTCTTCCGGAAAAAAAGTCCTTACGTCGCCAAGCCACTGCGCCAGGCGGGGCGCGGATTTCCCCTGGCCCGCACCGCGAGCGCCAGCACCGCTGCCCCCGCTTGCTCCTTCTCCGCCCTCCGCCGTTTGATCGTAAATGGCGGCAAGCGCTCGATCCATAATCAACTCATCTTCCGAGAGCTCCACTTGCCCGCCGCTGCCGTACCGGTCAAGCTCCCCTGCGGCGGCCGCGCCCAGAATAAGCCGCCAGCGGGCCAAAGCCTGTTGTTGGTTTACCGCTTCAGCCATGTCTATAAATCCTCAAAATCGAAATCATTAAGTTCATCCAGCATCCGGGCTTCATCCTCCTTAAGCTCATCCATCATGATTTCGGCCGCCTGCTGCGGCTTAACGCCCCACAATTCGCCAAGCAGCTCGGCGACCATCGTTTTTTCCTTCTGGCTGAAAGCGCTGAAAGCACGGCGCAAAAAGACCAGCGCCCGCACAAACTCGTGATCCTCCAGCGCGCTGATATACGCGTTAAGCTGCTCCCATAGGCTCATCCGCGACAGAAGCGCATACCGGTTGCGCATCGCCAGACCTTCGAACCAGCCTGCGCCCAGGTCGGCCGGAATCCCCGGCGAGAGCCGGCGCGAAACTTCGGCAGCGCATTGCTCGGCCGTAAGCTCTCCCCGCTCCAGCAAAATCGCGCACGCCAGACCGGACAGCCTGGGGTGGGCATCATCTCTGTCCGATAAAGCGGTCAACTCCTCAACCCACAGCCCTTCATCCACTTCGGCGCTATGCTCTGCGGCGATATGGCTTAGCTCGTTCATCGCTTCCGCCATCGCCTGCGCCGCCTCATCATTGCATCGGCTCGCCTCTTGCAGAAACAAAGCCGCGCGCAAAAACAATTGCTGCAGCAATGGGATTAACGGGGCCGTATCGATTCTGCGGATCCCGCCGAAGCGGACAAGCTGCGACAGGATTCCCGCCGCGTCCGCGATTTCCACGACATTCCGGCTCTGGACCGCCAGGCTTTGCAAGGCCGATCGGCCGGCCTCCATCTGCCGGATCATCCCGCACTCATAGGCAACGGAGAGCAGCGCGGAAGCCTCCTTGATCGTGGAGCATTCCTCCAGCCGCTGCTGCAAAACGAAGGCCGCGGCGGTTTCTACGGTTTCGCCCAGCAAATTGGATTCCACGACTTCGATTTCCACTTCCGGGGACCACTGGACGATCCAATGCTCCGACCACACCGCCTGGCCGGCGGACCTGGCCCGGTCTTTGACAAAATGAATGCCGAGCAGCTTCAAACGATGGAACCAGATCGAGCGGTTCAAATCAAGATAGGCCGCTTCCTCGGAATTAACCCGCCGGTTTTCCCGCAGGTCGAGGACCAAATCCTGGGCAACCGCGGTTTTGTATTTCTCCAGTTTAAGCCGCTTCAGCTGGCGGTTCACGTCGTCCTGAATCGGCGTTTGGCTGACCCCTTCGGCCAGGGCCCCGATCGCCGTCCCCACCTCCGTACGCGCGAGCGATTCGGCGACCACGGCGAGTTCTCCGCGCCCCAGGAGCGTTTTGGCCGCATCTCTCAGGTCCATCAGTACCGGCAGGCTGCCGCCATGCAGGGCCGACAAGGATTCGGCGAGCCTGACCGCCTCGATCACCTCTGCCGTGGAGCGGTGCGTTCCCGTCCTTCGCAAATCCGCGGCCGCCGAAGCGAGATAACGATGCGGCAGCTCCTCCAGCGTACCCCGCTGCATCTGCTCCCACATCATTTCAAAATAGTACGGCGCAATGTTCCCCGCTCCATACCCGGTCAAAGACGAAAGCCGCAAATAGGAATACGGCATCAGCGTCAGCTTCGTCTTGCGGGAAGGAAGCTGCGATATTTCTTCGTCGCTCATGGCAAGGGACAGATCCTTGAGGGCGGAAGCGTGATACGCCCCGCAAATGACCACGACCTGTTCGGGCTTATGTCCCGCAGCGACCGCATCGGCAATTTGCCGGCACATATACGCTTCGCGCACCGCATTATAGGCGTATTCGAGCCTTTGGCCGCGGCGCTCCCGCTCCGCGGTCAGCTCCCGCATTTGTCCCGAGTACGCCAGAATGGCCTGACGGTAGGCATCCGGACGCAAATTGTGCTCAAAGTTACGTTCCCAATACGCGTCATAGTCGTATTCGCCGGCGATTGCCGTAATCCTGCCGTACAAGGAGCTTTCCGGCTCAGCGCCCCCTTCCGTCACGCGGCCTTCTCCCTCCGGGAGAGGAGCGGCGCTGCCGTTCGGCCGGTCTTCTTCCCGCTCCCGGGCGGCGCCGCGCGCATCCTGCAGACAAACCGCGGAAGACGAAGGCAAATCGATAAAGGCGCAGTACGCACCATGTTTTCGAGCCCAGAGCATTGCCTGATATTCCGGGGAATACACGGCGAACGGCCAGAGCGCGGTCCGGACCGGCACTTCCTCGGTGAAGGCCAAAATCGCCACCGGCGGCTTGGTCGAGGTGTTCGTCAAATGCGCGATTTCGGGGGAAGCGTCCGCCGGGCCCTCAATCAGTACCGCCGTTGGCTTTATCTGATCGAGGAAGTCGGCCACATGGTAAGCGCCGGCCGGAGACAGGTGCCGGACGCCAAAGATCTGCACTCCAGCACCGCTCGCCGGCTTCATTGATTCATCTCCTTGCAGGCGTTGTAGAGGCCGCGCCAGCTTGCTCCGCGTTTTTTCATCACGTTGTCCAAATATTCTTTCCATACGAGACGGTCCTTGTCGTCATCCTTCACGATCGCCCCCTGCAGCCCTGCGGCCAAATCTTCATCGGTGATTTCTCCGCCGCCAAAGCTGGCCGCCAGCGCCATGCTGTTCGTGAGCAGTGAAATGGCTTCCGCCGTGGAAATGACCCCGGCCGGGGATTTCACCTTTTCTTTTTTGTCCAGCGTCATGCCGCTGCGCAGCTCTCTGAAGATCGTCACTATCTTTTGCAGCGCTTCGTCTGCGGGAACGGCCGCCTGCAGGTCATAGGATGCGGCGATTTCGGCGACGCGCTTCCTGACGATTTCCACTTCGGTTTCAAGGTCGGCCGGCGCCGGCAGCACGATCATGTTAAAGCGGCGTTTCAGCGCCGTCGACATTTCATTGACCCCGCGGTCGCGGGTGTTGGCCGTAGCGATAATGCTGAATCCTTTGCGCGCGTTCAGCTCTTTGCCTAGCTCGGGAATCGAGATCGTCTTCTCCGATAAAATCGAAATCAAAGCGTCCTGCACCTCGGAGGCGCAGCGGGAAATTTCCTCAAAGCGGGCGATGCCGCCCGCTTCCATCGCCCGCATGATCGGGCTCTTCACCAGCGCCTCCGGCGTTGGCCCCTGGGCCAGCAGCATGGCATAGTTCCAGGAATAGCGGACCTGCTCTTCCGTCGTCCCCGCCGTTCCCTGCACAACCAGCCCGGAGTTGCCGTAAATGGCTGCGGCCAGATTCTCCGACAGCCAGGACTTGGCCGTTCCCGGCTCGCCGATCAACAGCAAAGCGCGGTCTGTCACCAGCGTCGCAATCGCCATTTCAACGAGACGCGGGTTCCCGATATATTTCGGGGTGATCGCCTGACTCCCCGCGGTTCCCCCGACGATAAACTTAAGCACCGACTGCGGGGACATTTGCCACCCGGCCGGGATTTTCCCTTGATCCTCACGGATCAAAGCCTGCAGTTCTTCCTGATACAAAAGCTCCGCAGGCTTGCGCATCATCTCCTGCATCGCGGATTCCGTACTCATCACCGCCATCGCTCCTTTATGATAAAAATATGAGACCCCTTAAATGGACGACTCCATCGTTTTTAAAATATACCCCAACTGCTCTACGCTGCTGCCAACGAATTTGGGCATGGCCTTGCGGATCCGGTCCGCATAGGAGGCGGGAAGACGGCAAAGCTGGTCGAACAGAAACGGTTCGATTTCGTGGCATTCCGTATTCCGCTCGTCTTCCAAAGCCCGGATGAGCGCTTCATGCAGCTCTTTCTCCGGGATTCCCGCGCGAACCAGCCCCATGGCCGCCAAATTGGCAAAACGGTTGCGAAATTCCGGCGATTTGCCCAGCTTAGCAAGCAAATAGGAAGCGGCAGCCTCATGTCCCGGCCGGGCGAAAGCGCTGACCAAGGCCAGATGATTGAGGGCAATGAAATGATCCAGCCAGCGCGGGTCCCATGCTGCGGCGATTTGCTCCGGCGACGGCATTTCCACGTAATATGCATAGCTCCTCCGTTCACTCGTCCATACCGGCTCCGCTTCCCGATACCTGCGGTCAATGACCAAACCTTCCAACGTATCGAGCAAGTGCTTGCAGTAGTTGGCGCTTTTGCTGACGGACGAAGCAGCCAACCGGTCTTGCAGAATGCCGGCATACTCCTCATACAAGTGTTCCGGAGGCAATGCGGACTGCGCCTTAACAAAGGTTTCACGCACATACGTGTTCGTTCCCGCCGTTTTTTTCAGTTCGATTTTTATCGCAGCCCTGACAAGCTCGCGCCCCTCGCCGGAGCCGGTTTTGGTTATGTACTGCAGCGCTGCGTTCGTTAAAAAAGTCCAGCCAAGCGTGTAAGCATAGTGAGTATAGTTCCGTAGAACTCTTAAATAAATCTCCTCCAGCTCAGGCATCGTTTTATGGTGAAGCGCCCAGAAATAGCGTCTCGCCAACATCGAGCTTTCCTGCGTTTTCTCCCTATCCGCTACGCCCGCCTCCACAGATTGAATCAGTTTGGCAAAATCCCTGGCCAGCCACCTGTTCAACCGTTCCGATCGGCTTCGGTTTAACGCCGGGCCTACCAGTTCGCTGTCTTTGCCTTTGGAAGCCTCATACAGACGTTCGGCCGCGCTTGCCGAGTCGCTGTCCGCCAGCGCCTGATACGCCGCTTCGCGAATGCTCTTCTTCTTGTCGCGGCTGAATTCGAGCAAAGCCCCCTCATATTCGGCGTACCCCGCAAGCAGACGAATCGCCGTCGTCCGCACTTCATCGGAACCCGAAACGGCGGCCTCATAAATGACAGGCCGCGCTTGTTCGCCGCCGCTCCTTGCGATAACGGTCAGCTTGCGCGCTTCAAGCTTCCCTCCGGCGGGCTCAAAGCTTCGGATCAGATGCGGCACGATTTCAGCGCCATAAGACGGCAAAATGTCCGTCATCGCAAACTCGGCAATTTCCGCATAAGGGTCGTTCAACGCTTCCAAGGCAAACGGAAGCAGGCGAAGATCCTGAAACAATCCATCGCGGAACGCTTCGACGATGATTTCATGGCGCCCGCCGCCCCGGGTGGTAAGCGCATGGCGGACCGCGGACAATTTCCGGAAGGATGCGAACGTCTTTAAGGAAACGGGTTTGTTGTGCAGCATAACCGTCTCGCCCGCGGTGGAACCTTTGCCCTGGGTGCGCAGCACCGACTGAAGGAGAAGATTGACGTCCTGCAGCCGCCGGGCCGAATCCGCTCCACTGTCTTCGGCAATTAAAGACGCGGTGCCTTCGGCCAGTTTTTTAAATACCGGAGCCCGTTCTCCCAACTGCTGCAAAGCCGGAACCAACCGTTTCAATCTATAATCCCCGGACGCCAGATCGCTGCCGGCAATATAAAGGCGCCGGATTTCATCGTTCAGCTCAAACAATATGGCCTGACTCATTATGCATGTTCCTCCAATTCGGCTTGTTAGTAGAGGTTGCCGTTGTTAACCCGGACTAATAAAGCAATCGTATCAGCTCTTGTTGGCTTAAAATACTGAGCGGCTGAACCGTTAGCCGGCCGCTTAGGGAATCATGTTGAAACATCCCCAGCACGGCGATGTCCTGAAGGTGCTCATCCGGCAAAAATTTCATAAGCTGAACGGTTCCGTCGTCCAATACATCGCGAAGCTCCAGCGTGTCCCCTTGTGCGTCGGCAATAAACAGCCGGCCTTCCGAATCGGCGACTACCTTTGCTACAGCCAGCAGCACGACCGGGTTAGAATCGCCCAGCGGATTTTTTAGCTGGTTTTTGACCCGTTTGACGGTCTCGGCGAAAGATGGAGCGGCGCAGCGGCGAATTTGGCCCAGATCCTGCTCTTCCAAAGCTCTGGCGGTCATCGATTCGAAGCGGATGCGCCGGTTCAGATCGCCGGGGTAGCGGTAAAGCTCCGGCACGACGGCCACCTCGAAAAAGCTGTCTTCTTCTCGTATCAATTTCGCCGCTTTATAGGGACGGTACTGTACCGTATAATGAATTTCCCCGCTATCCGGCTGAATCCAATAACCGCAGTCGACGTATTCCTGCCGGGCAGCATCATCATAGCTTAAAAAGGCCAGCTGAATCAGCTCGGTTCCCGGAGCGGCCAATCCCGCCTCCTTCAGTTCGGTCAGCTGCCAGGCATGCCCTAGCCATTCCTCGATGGAAGACTCATGGTCCAGCGCCAGCTCGGGATCTTCCAGCCTTGCGGACAGATGCGCTCTGCCTTTTTTAATGAAGGCATGAATGACGGCAAGCTGCTCGACGGCCAACGAATAGGCTTGCTCCGGATTTTGCCGCTCCGACAAGATCAGCAGCAGCTTGCCAAGCTGAATTTGCGCGCCGGCCAAATAGTGGCTTTTCATTTGCTTCATATGTTCCTGAATCACCTTAAGCTCCTTGGCATCCAAGGTCCCGAGTCCGCGCCGGATCAAAGATTGCGTTAACTTCTCGAGCAGCTCCAGCCCTTCCAGTTGCGCCGCGATTTTTTTCTTCAGCGCTGATTTATTGACTTTTTTCGGCTTGGCATCGGCTCCGGCAGCGGCTTCCTGCGCTTTCTTCTCTTCCCGCTTTCCGGCTTTCTCCCGTTTGGCCGCCAGATCCGCGGGCACTTCCGCCTCCATGAATGGCTTTCCTTCCGCATAGGCATACAAGAGACCCAATACATGTTTGCACGGGAATTGCCGGCTCGGACAGCTGCAGCGCATCACCGGTTTGTCGGGAACGGCGAAATCCGCGGATGGCGCGTAAGGTGTCTTTCCGCTTCCCGCACACAAGCCAAATAGCACCTGTCCATCCGCGGACCGGTGCAGCTCGATATACTTGCCTTTTCTGTTTAAATCCTGGCCGTTCTTAATCGCCGCGCTATTCGGGGCCAGTGAGTCGATCCAAGTTTCCGTAATCTCAATCAAACGTAGTTCCCCTCCGCCATCGGTAAGTTTACTGCTCTGCCAAAATTATCATATAAGTCTTTCTTCTATATAATACCTAATATTCGCAGCCTTCCCTACCTACTAAAGTCCTAACGGGAACATATATTCTTATTTATTTATGTTTGCCTAAAAAGATTCACTTAATTAACGGTAAAAAAATCTCATCCACAATTTCAGCAATTGTGTCCTGTGACACAGGTTCATAGGTAATCAACACCTCATGTCTTATAAGATCAACAGGCAGCTTTGCAATTCGTGGAGTAATTTTCTCCCGCCTAATTTCTCCTCGCTCTACTGCCCGATTCAAAATGGTTTGCATGGTATTGGTTCTGCGGAAACTGATCAATTCGGATAAGGGGATGCCCGTTAGAACAGACATTAATCCATGAATCGTTTCTGGCCCAATTTGACGGAGCATTTCATTCAATCGATTCAATACGATGATGACATCGCTTCGCAGATTGCCAGTATTAGGGACTTCCTCCGGTGGTGCCGGTAAAATATTCTGAATTGCTGCCAAGACAAGCTCCTCGCGATTCGGCCAACGCCGATAAATAACTGGCTTACTGGTTTGAGCCCGGGCAGCAACCCCTTCTATTGTAAGACTCGGAAAACCAACCTCCAACAGTTCATTCCATGCCGCTTGAAGAATGGCGGCTTCTAATTCCGCGCCTCTTCGTCTAGTCGTAAACTCACCTTCATTTTTCTTATTCATATTTAACCCTCCAATAAAATACGTTGCGTTTCTTATGAGATTATTATATCATAAACCCGAATAAGATACTCGGAGTATCCAATGGTGAAAAGGAGTGAATATGCATGGATAAACAAATTGAACAAACAGCCAATAAAAAAATAGATCCAGCCGTTATGAAAATGGCATGGATTCTGTTGGTTGGACTTCTAGCCCCTTTATTCGATACCACCATAATGAATGTCGCAATCGATACGCTTGGAAATGCTTTACACGCGTCCGTTTCAACGATTCAGTGGGTAATGACGAGTTATTTAATTGCCCTTGGCATTGTTATTCCTATTTCAGGATGGGCACTTGACCGTTTTGGCGGTAAAAACATATGGATATTGGCTTTAAGTTTATTTTTAATTGGGTCTGTTTTATCAAGTTTGGCATGGAATGTGGGAAGTCTCATCACCTTTAGAGTGGTTCAAGGAATGGGCGGTGGCTTGATGATGCCAATCATGCAGACCATGATTGTGCGGGCAGCTGGCGGAGAGAAATTAGGTAAATTAATGGCCATTGTTGGTTTACCTGTACTGATCGGGCCTATTCTTGGACCTGTATTAGGTGGGGTTATTATTAATTATCTTAACTGGCGTTGGATTTTTTATGTCAATCTTCCTGTTTGTTTCATCGCTTTAATCCTGGCCGTATGGGGTTTACCCAAAGATGATGCCCCAAATCAGCCTCAGAAACTAGATATCCTTGGTTTATCCTTGTTATCGCCTAGTATCGTGTTGATTATTTATGGGCTTACCAAAGTCAGCTCAGATCATGGCTTTTTGCATAGTTCAGTCATCGTCCCTATTGTCGTTGGAGTTTTATTTCTGCTGGTATTCTGCCTTTATGTTTTAAGAAAGCCTAACAATCCAGTAATCGATATACGTATATTTAAAAGCATGCCTTTTACCGCATCTTCTTGCCTTTTGTTTTTATCAGGTCTATCCTCTTATGGAGGCATGTTATTACTACCACTCTATTATCAACAAGTTCGCGGGGAGAGTGTTCTCGCTTCAGGGTTATTATTGATTCCTCAAGGTATAGGGATGTTATTGACGCGTTCATTAGCAGGTAAACTTACAGATACAATCGGCTCTCGATGGATCGTGCTCTGCGGTACCCTTCTAACAATATTCGGAACCATTCCCTTTGCCTTTTGCCGCGCCAATACCAGCGAATTTCTGCTGGCCATTGCCCTCGTTGTCCGTGGCGGAGGACTTGGCGGAGTTATGCTCCCTGTTATGGCAACAGCTTATGAAGGATTAAGTAAAAAACAGGTCCCGCATGCCAGCAGCGCCACTCGGATTCTACAGCAAATCGGGGGAGCTTTTGGTGCTTCAGTGCTTGCAATCATCTTGCAAAATCAAATGACCTCTCAATCTGTTATCAGTATAACGACGCGGAACACGGCTTTTAATCATACATTTATGTGGACAGTCGGCTTCACTTTAATTTCACTCCTTTTTATAGCCTTCTTACCTAATAAAAAATATAGTAACAATTAAGTCAGTTACCTTCACTTAAAAAAGGGATCAACCAATTCTGGTTGACCCCTTCTTTAGAACTTCATTTTGTGTTACTCGACAAAACTTCGCGAAAACGTCTTTCTCCTTATGATACGTCTTTCTACCCAATAAACAACGAACAGCGACAACAAGCCGACACCAATCGGTATTCCGAACGCTTCATACGAAAATGGCGCTCCTCCAAGCTTAAGCTGGCTTGTGGCGCGATACTCAAGCCGCTTGGCGGCGAACTTCGCCGTCCGGATATCTTCCTGCTGCGCTAAATCTTCAAACGCAGGCTCCATCGCGAATCGCTCCGGCACATCGCTGTGCAGATAAAGCTGCTCCGCCTTTCCGCCATTTTTATTCCAGTTTCGGATATCGTCCGCAGCGAGCGTTTTAACGTCCGGCCCCACAAAAATTATTTTGTCGAGTTGCGGAGCATTCGCTATTTGATACCGGGCGATCAAATTCAGACCGTGCCGGGTAACGACCGGCCCTTGTTTGCTTGATATCGTCAAGGTTGTCGTCGTACCGGAAGCCCCGTACGTATCAAAAGCTGAGGCTAACATCAGCTCGTCGGTCCCGTTATACAGCATTACCCCGTTCTTTTTCTTGCTCCATTGAAACGCATTGTTCAAAACATAGACGATATCGCTTAATCCGGCCGTAAAAGGCTCCATTTGCGGATGCTCAACAAAATCGTAGGAAGGGTAATTCATTTCCTCCGCCACTTTCTTCGCCGCCGGCTCCCCCAAGTGCCGGGATATGACGTACAGCGTGGCATCGATCCCCGAAGTCAGACCGGCCGAGGAGACTATGTTGCCGTCAGGTACATAACGCTGATCCCTTTTCCAAGTCACTGCGGAATATTTCTTTTCCAATCTGCCGATATCTCCCCAATGCGTTGCCGCAGCTTTCCCGTTCAGCAACCCGGTATCCGCCAAATTTTCCGCCCCATTGCAAATAGACAACAAAATCGTTTCCTGGCCTGAGTGTTTCCTGATCCAATCGCGGACAGGCTTGTATTTTGTCTCATCCAAAATCGGCATGTAAGGAATCACGATGATATCCGGACTTTTACCCGTCATTTTGTCCAACTCGTCAAAAGTGTACTGCGGTACGACATCAAGGCCGCCCGTCAACGATTTGATGTTTTTGTCGGGAGCCGCCGCAAACACATTGTACGAACCCGTCATGGAGAACATTTCGTAGGGTACGAGAAAATCAAACACCTCGGTCACTTCATTCGCCATAATAACGGCCACGGTCGGCTTTTTCGAATCATAGGCAGGAGCTTGGATGTTTTGTAAAGATGCAGGAACCGGCTTATCGTAAACCGACATAGCCTCCTGCATCGTGCTCATGAAACCAATCGCACCGGTTCCCCCCACAACCAGAACGAAAACAAACACATACACGATGAAACGCCATACTTTTCTCACTCGCCTTCTCTCCCTTGATTTTCTCTAGTTAATCATTAATTGTTACTTACTTTCATTTCTTAAGAATAAGAGGAGAAGGCAAATTAATAAACTCGCCCGAAGACTGAATTTTCCCTCGACTAAGGTCCAGGTAGAGGACTTTTCTCGAGCAGCGGCCGAATGCTTGTTTCTTTCTATTATCATAGCTGACCGGCCCTTTTCTGAATATGACTCCATCTGGCTATCTTATTCGAGGCATTCGAGCCACAACTTTTATGCTCAATAAGGTAGCACTCCAAAAAAAAAGAAGCAGGGTTCACCCGCCTCCGTTTAATAATTTTTTTATCTTGTTAGCTTTGCCCGGTTACATTAAAGCTTACTTGCCAATTTCATGCTGCGAAAGCTCTCTATTATCGCGCTAATTTGCGCCGATCATAACTCCCGTATCACCAGGATCCTCAAGCCAAATTTTCGAGATCGCCCAATTGTCTTCGTAAAGCCCGCTCCCTTTTTCGATCGTTAGGGATGCCTTTCCATAACCTATGACTTCTTTCATTACAATAAGGGGATAATTAAAGGTGATCTGCACTTTTTTATCAGACAATGACTTGGTATCCAACTTTTCCACGGCTCCCATATGCGGGCTGGATCCGCCCGTAACCCAGAAATTATCTTCGAACTCCTGTTTTGTGCTTGCCTGTAAAGCCGGGGTCATGACGGCATACTGCATCGGTCCGCTTCTTTTCTGGACTCCGCGAATCCATGTCTTCGCCGCCTCCTCCGGTGTATCCGCATGCAGCCCGCTCATAAACATGTCAACCTGACGAGCCAGTTGGGACGCTTCCGGCAGGGTTACATGAATGCTGTTGTCCTTGTAGGTCACTTCCCCTTTCAACTCCTCCACGATAGCGCGCAGCGAAACCATAGCCGTGCCGTTTTCGATTTTCAGCTTCAAATACGTATTCGCGTACGGGGCCTTGTTAATAAAAATCTCCGGTTCGGTCGTCATAGCCAGTGCGGAGCCCGATAACAACACGAAAGCGGAGCACGCCGCAACGATAACCTTGAGTCTTTTTTTCATCAACCATTCTCCTTGTTTTCATATGTAAAAACTCTAAATCTCATTTTAGTAGAATGGTTGTCAAAGATAGTTACAGACCGGTTACTGTATCCTCACAAAAAATCAAACAAATTATTCTCAATATCCTATATCCATTTATAGATGGCAAGAACTGCTTTCACATAAATGCTTAAGGCACTCCATATAGTATCTAATTTCACGGCCTCATCGGGCTGATGGCCGCCCCCTTTTCCCGTCGGAAAGGTGGATTCTTCATCCATGCGCTTCCCCCATTTTTGTTAAAGAAAAACCCGGCATATGCCGGGCCAGAATGTTAGCATTATGTGCATCTTTAGAAACGCCTCAGTCTTGCCGTTCACGAATTTGATGCCTCCCTTAACGGGTACGGTTTCTTGGTTTCGCGGTCGGCTACGCTGACCATCACCGATTCAGGCTTGACCCTAGCGATCAAACCCATCGCCTCAATTCGACCAACCATTTCCGAAAGATAGGCTGCCGTCCGGTTCTTGGCCTCGCGGCCGCCGTCAATATCGACCATAAAACGGATGTCCGCCCCTTGATCGAGATAAGGAAGAATCAGGTTTTCGAGGCCGATCCGCTCGGCCAACCCGAATTGCGCGGCAATTTCTTGGCTGTATGACGTTTCCAAAGACAATTTTTCGCGAACCGAATAAATTTCCCTGGGGAGAATCACTTGGCGGCTGCACAGCCATGCCCCTCTTCCTACACGGTACACTACAATGTAGCTGACGAACTTGGTATGTCCCGGGTGGGTCTGTGCGTCGGTCGTAATAACGAGGTCGTATACACCCCGCGGATCGCTTGCGATGAACCGGGATATCCGCTCCATCACATCGCTAAATTCCAGGTTCTGTTCCGTCGTATTCCGAAATGTCGTCTCATGAATCAATGGGTACTGTCGTCTTTTACTTTTCATAGGGTTCACCTGTACTGCAAGGTTGGCTTCTTCCTTTCGTTTTGGAATTTTTCGGGCTATATAAGTTGAACTATTGATTCTACGTGATAGGGCAGCCGTGTGAAATGTTCTTACGATCGCTGTTGTTCGCGGATTTCTTGATTTTATAGATTCCAACAAGGAAGAAATCCGCTCACAAAGGCGACCAAGCATATGCTTCCGATGCAGCTTTCTTCCAGAAAGCTTTCAGTTTCTTCAGAATCATTTCACCTAGGTTCAATATTCTAAAGTGTGTATTATTTAGAATATTGAACACTCTTGCCTAGTTCCCGATTTTTCTTAAGTTCAACTTATATAGCTAAGAATCCGGCTTATAAAACGCCGAAAGCTCCCTTTTCATAATATGTCTTGATCACCGCTGCTTGATCACAAATGTGCCGAGCGATTCGAACCAGCTTAACAGGGGGCGTGGGAATCGAACCCACCACAGTCTGCTTTGGAGGCAGACTCGCCGCCCTAGGAACATGGACCCCTACAGGATGAATAAAGATGACGTGGACGGGGCTCGAACCCGCAAATCCCGGCGTGAAAGGCCGGTGTGTTCATCCATTTTCACCACCACGCCATGCTAAGAACAGAACTGGATTACGGTAAATCCTTGCTAAGAGCGGGTTAATCTCCCGCCGATTTTTTACAGCTTGTGTTTCGTTAGACCACATCATTGAACCCTGCCAAGTGACCCACTCACACTTTGCGAACCGTAACCGTATAGGTATGTACTTTTCATTGGGGAGATCGACCGGAATCGAACCGGTGCAGTATCAGGGCCACAACCTGACGTGTTATCCACTTCACCACGATCTCCGCGAAAATAAGTGACGCATGCCGGATTCGAACCGGGCGATTGCAGGATTGAAAGTCCTGTGGCTTTGACCGCTTGCCTAATGCGCCATGAAAAAAAGACTGCCTCCCCAAGGAGCGGCGCCATTCGCTTCACTTGCCTCTCCCGAATCCTCCGGGCAGAAACAAGCACAAATGGACCACTTGCCAGGGTGCAAGCAGCCTTTACGTACTGAATATGTATCGACGGAAATGAATTTAGAATTCAGAACGGTCCGCGATTCACAATCACGCCAGTACCGTTCCTCCTTCTTTAAGGATGTTACGGACTAAGCGTGGCACGTAAAAGCTACCGGCGATCGGATTGAGATAGGATGGTTCGCCGCTCTCTCGCCAAATATTTGCCTGTTCGTTATAGCGTTGCTCCAAAAAATCTAATGTATAGTGCATTTTCATTTCCTATCCCTTTCTTTCCTCGTAGATTTACAAAACGCATTCCCGCGTTAATGCTTTAGTGTTTTACCTTGTTGATATTTATGATGTTACCACGGTGTTTTTATGCTGTCAACCCTTTTTTTATCTTTTTTTGAACATTCATCCAAAATGACCAAAAAGAAAACCGCCGAGTCATCTCAGCGGTCTTATATCCGAACAAATTCACACGTTGCAAACAACGTTATTTGCATACAACTTCCCCTAAGAAAGAGAATGTTTGGATATATTGAAACGGCTGCATGACGAGGATAAAAAGCTTTCGGCATGATCAAACAAACGGTTGTCCTCCAGAAGGCACCATTGCTCCAAGTTCTCATACCCGATTGGATACATCGCCAATTTCATCCCCGTTCACGCTCCTTTCATTCGTTTTCCTAAATTTTCATCAGCATAAATTACCTCAGCGCGATTTGTCAAGGGAAAATTTTCTCCGCCAAAAAAGGGTTGCGCCCTTGGCCCTTTCCCGAAGGCATCGCACCCGGCACCCCATCCGCTTCCAGCAGCGGGCGGACGACGAGCTTCACCGGCCACTCCCGGCTCTCGAAAATCGCCCGGTACAGCGCGGCGCGGTCGGCTTGCGGCAGCCCAGCGGCCAGCAGCGCTTCCTTCCATGCCTGCCCCGTGATCGCCCACAAACGGGACTCGGGAATGGCGTACACGCCGGACAGGGCTTCCATAATCGAAGCCAGATTTACCTGCGTACCGAGCGACTGGACGTAAAATATCAGCTTATCGATCGTCTCATTGTACAGGCTGTTGGAATAGCCGGGACGTATGCGGTAGCCCGGGTCCCCAATGTCGTGCTTGTCCAGGTACGGCTGATGCAGCCGCACCGAATCGTGGTCGCGAAACAGCAGTCCGCTCACTTGATTTTGCTTCAAGACCAGCAAGCAGTTTTGTCCGTGAATTTCCGGCACAACCCCAACCTTAAACAGACGCATCACCACATCGTAGAACATGCCGGCCAGGTCGGCATAGAAGCTTAAGACCTCTTCGGCGGAAAGCGGCTTGCCCATCATTTCGGACAAAAAATGCCGGCCGCCCAAATCCACGCCAAGCGCGGACATCGGGATCACCTTGCACCCTTCCTCAAATAGCTCCGGCGGATAAAGCCGGAGTTGGGCGGCCAGGTGGCGCGGGTGGTCGTCGAACAAGCCCATCGCCGCCGGCATGTAGCCCCACCAATGGCGCTCCTCGCACAGATAAACCCGGCCGCGCAGCGCCTCATCGCAAGCCACTGCCTGACGCAGCAGCTTCTCTCCGGCCAGGCCGTTAAGCAGCTTCACCACAGGCAAATAACGGGCAGCTCCCAGCGACAGCACGCTGACCGGCAGCTTTAGCATGGCCGATACGCCCCCCGCTTCGGCATTGGGCTCAATCACGGCTTCCGGCGCCATGGAACGCAGCGAAGAGGTGGCCAGGAAGTCGCCGGCCTCCGCATCCAGCACCACGATCGTCCCCTCCTTTATCTCCTGAGCGAAACGGGGCGCGATCACATGCTCAAGCTGCCAGGGATGGACGGGCATCGGCACGTATTCGTCCGGTCCCATCCCCCGCCGGCTCAGCTCCGCCTCAACCAAAGCCCGCTGCTCGGCGTTCAACACATCCAGGCAGGACAACTCTTCCTCCTCGCAACCCCGCTTAACCGAATCCCTATGCACCGCTACCCAGCGAAGGCGGATCGGCAGGCCAAACTCCGCCGAATACCGCAAGCTGTCCGGCCCGGTAAAGCCGATTTTGGCTTTGGCCGTCGGATGGAACGGACGGTCGCGCAGAGCGGCGATCCGTTCCCCTTTGATGAACCACTCGTAAGCCGTGGCCGGGGTGAATGCCAGCAGCTGCTCCATCCGCTCCGGACTCAGGCTGAGCGCTAGCTGCCGAACCGCCGTCTCCACAGCGGCCAGAAAGTCCGCAACGCCCGGCTGTGCGTAAGCTTCCGCGGACAAAGCCGAACGCAGCACGGCTTCCGCCAGCTCCGGCGCAGTGCCTAAGCCGGCCCAGCTTCCGTCGGCAGTCTTTTTATAAATGGGGGTATTCTGCACCCACTGAATTCCCAAGCGGATCCCGGACTCAACCAGAAACACGATTTCCCCGGCATAAACCTTGGTCTCGGCACCATATTCTCCATCTTTTCCGTATAACCGCCGAATCCGCGCCGGCGCAGCCGAGAGCGGCCGGAGCAGTTCCTCGTCTAACCGGAAAAACCGCTCCGTCAAAAAAGCATTCATCAAATCGGCGGTAATCCGCGACTCAGCCGCTTTCAGGCCGGACTCTATTGTCGATGTGCGCATGACCATTTCCTTCCGTCAAATAGTAAAATTCCGGATGCGGATGGCCGAGAAAATCATGGTGGGAGATCGTCCAGCAATAGGCGCCGGACTTCTCAAAAACAACGATGTCGCCGACCTGCAAACACTCCACTTCGGCATCCGCGTGCAGCCGGTCTTTCGGCGTGCACAGCTCGCCAACCAACGTCACTTTTCCGTGCCTGACCTCCGGTCTGGCAAAAGGATGCTCCCACCTGCCTGTCGGCATAATGACAAACGGATGATTGTGCCCCCAGGAAGCGGGCAGCCGGTTATGGTGGGTACCTCCCCGCAGCACGGCAAAGTGCTGATCATGCGATATTTTGATGTCAACCACCTCGGCCGCGTAGTAGCCGTGCTCGGCCACGATCAGCCGGCCCGGCTCGAACCATAGCCGCACCCCGGGAAGCCGCTTCCTCGCTGCACTCCGCGCGATCAGGGACGTGAACAGCGGCCAGTCGAACGCCGGCGCAGCATCGTAGGAGACGCCAAAGCCGCCGCCCGCGTTGACGATTTCAAGGTCCAGATTATAGCGCTCCGCCCACTCCTCTGCCTTCAGCAGATACAGCTCAATCATCTCCGCGTGCAGCTCCGCCCGCAAATTATTCGACAGCGAGTGAAAATGGAAACCGCCTAGCCGGACCGCCCCCCGGCCCTCCTCCCGGATGATGCCGATCGCTTCTTCGATCAGCAGCTCGTCCAGCCCGAAAGGAGCAGGACGTCCCCCCATCGCGATTTTGGTCTGCGGTAACGCAGCCGTTCTCAGGTTGATGCGCAGTAAAATGCGCACCGGCCGGCTCCGCCCTTGGGCCAGCCGGATAATCCGCCTCAGCTCGAGCAGGCTTTCCACATGGATATAGGTGACATTATGCCTGAGCGCCAGCTCCAGCTCCGCTTCTTTTTTGCCGGGACCTCCGAACAGAACGCGAACGTTCTCACAGACTTCCCTGACTTTGAGCAGCTCGCCGGCGGAGGCCACCTCAAAGCCGTCCACCAGCGGCAGCAGCGACTCGATAATGCGCCGGTCGGGGTTGGCTTTGATCGCGTAGAACAGCCCTGTCCCATCCGGCATCACCCGCCGCATCTCCCGGACATGCGCCTGAATCCCCGCCAGGTCATACAAGTAGGCGCACACCGGCTCCCGGCTCTGCGCCCGCAATCGCTCTATCGCTTCCCATACGTTTGCGTTCATATCCATCCACCCGCGTCCCAATAGTCATTCCGCTTTTGCAGATATGCGCGGAATGCCGTGTTTCTGTCGTCTCCCAGCACATAGATGCGTACGCCTCGCTCCGCCCACAGCCGCATGTCCTCCCTGCTTCTGGCCACCGCCGCGTACGGAACCCCGCACCGCTGCGACGCCGCATGCAATTGCTCCAGCCGCCGCCGCACCTCCGGGTGCCCGGTTTGCCACGGCAATCCGAGGGATTGCGACAAGTCCGCCGCCCCTTCCAGCACAAAGCCGATCTGCGGATGGGACAAAATGGCTTCGCTTTGCCGGATGCCTTCCGCGCTTTCGATCATCGGTACAATCATAATGGCTTCATTGGCTTCGCGGATGTAGTCGGTCAGCGGATACTTGGCGAACGCGCCCGGCCGGCCGCTGTTCAGGCTGCGCATTCCGCGCGGATGGTAATACGCCCGGCGGACCGCTTCCTCCACCTGCTCCCGCCGCTCCACATGGGGGATGACGATGCCCTGGGCGCCCGCGTCCAGCACCTTCAGTATTTCGGTGCGTTCCACGCCCGAAACGCGGACAAGCGGGGTGACGCCCGCCAGCTCGGCGGCGCGGATCAGTTCCTCGACGCGCTCCATATTCGTGGAGGCGTGCTCGTGATCAATGATGACAAAATCATATTCGGCATGGCCGATCAGCTCGACAACAACGGGATGCGGAATGGAGACAATCAATCCGAACACCGGCTGCTTCCGGTTTATTTTTAATTTCAGCGTATTGGGTCTCATAATAGTGACAAACTCTCCCGCGCCAGCCGCAGCGGATTGCTTGCTATGCGGAAATGCAGCTCGCCGTCGCCGTACAACCTGCGCTTGGTCATCTCCTCGATCAACGCATCCGCCGCAAACAGATCAAACCATTTAAACCTCTCCCTATACTCGGGAAACTGCCGCTGATATTCCGCAATCGTCGCCGCGCACAGGCCCCAGAACTCCCGCTCCGATAGTCCGAACCTTTCCAGGGTCAGAGCGATCTCCGTCATGCAGATGAAAAAGAAAGCGTCATACGTGTAATCCCGCACCTCCGGCGCCGCTTTGGCATGGATAAACGAATACCGGTTGAACCGCCGGTGCGTTTCCGGCTCAGGGTACAGCTTGGGCGCCAGCTCCGGAAACAGCAGCTTGTCCGGGACAAAACGCACGCCGTCATGCAGATCCTTGACAATCATCCGCACCGGCAGTCCATCCTCGAGCACCAGGATGATGTTCTGAGCATGCGCTTCCAAGGCGATGCCGTGCGCGTACAGCAGATGAATCATCGGCAGCGTCAGCGTGCGGACAAGCGCTTCGCTCCACCGCCCGATTCCGTGCCGGCCAATGACATCCCGGATGAACGGCTCGCCGTTTTTTTGCACCAGCATCAGTGCGTTCAGCGGCCAGGCCTCTTCACCTTCCCGCAGGCGGGCGGATACGCTCTCCCTCCAGATCGCTCCCAGCGTGCCGTACGCGCTGCGGTACTGAACCCTAGGCAGCCCCTCGTACCGCAAGGACAGTCCCATAACCTCTTTGAGGATGCCGAACCGCACCCGCCGCAGCAGCTCGTCTTGCCGGATCAGACCGTCCAGCCAGTCGCTGATCAGCGGCGCGTTTTGCGTCGTATGATGGGCCAAAATGCGGCCGGTTGAGGTATTGGTGATGCTGAGCGACAATTTGATGTATGAAGCCTCCGCACGATCTCTGTGCGACAGCGTGCGGATCGATTGCTGCGCCCGGTAATTGCCGTCCGAAACCCCCAGCGGAATCAGCTCCCGGCTCAGCCGCTGGCGGGTGAAGACGGTTTCAAGCCGATGCTCCCACTGCCAGGGATGGACGGGAATCAGCACATACGCGCTCCCATCGCCCTCCTTCTCCAAAATGCGGCCGAACCTCTGCCGGTCATATTCCGTCAGGTGCTGCCCGTAAATCTCCTCCGCCGTACAGCCGGCGGAAAGCGCCATATCGGCAAGCTCTTGCTTCAGGGCAACCCAGTGCAAACGAATGTTCCGATTGAATTCGGGACCGTACGCCAGATTGTCCGTTAATGTGAAGCCAAGTCTGGACTTGTAGCTTGGATGGTAAAGATGCCCGTCCGTCATATGGCTTTCCAACGCATCGTAGTGTTTGTCGCCGTCCGGAACGCGCTCGGGGAGCTCGGCCCTGCACTGGCTATCCTTAGCCAGCGTCTCCAGCAGCTCCTGGATGAAGGAGTCGATCCGCTCTCCTTGCAGGTTGCCCAGCACCAGTTCCTCCACAAACAGGTGCAGATCGGCGCAGGGTTCGCCTGCTCTTTGGATGGAATCTTTGACGATTTTCACCCGGCCGAACGAAAATTTCTCCTCTGCCTCGCAAGTATAAGCAACGGGCTTTCCGTCCCTGCCTACTCCATCCGTCCGCCAAATCCCGCCGGTTTCGGTGCGGTTCAAGATGCCCTCGAACCACAAAGCCTCCAGCGTCTGGCGCATCATCCTCTCCTGGACATCATGATAGGCGGCCGTCTTCGGGCCGGACAAGTTAGCCAAACTGTCCATTGTTTCCACGAGCTTTTCACTCCCCCGTTTCTTGAATTAAATTGCCGACCGGCACATAAGCCGGCGCCTCACCGCTTCCTTTTAGACAGCTCAGCATGTTCCGCTTGGCATAGAACGTACCTGCCGTAAGCAGGTGTTTCGCAAAAGCGTTGCCGCTTCTCTCGCATTCCCGCCGGAGCGTTTCGCGCACGATCGTCCAGAAATGCGTTTCGGGAACGCCCGCATCCCTGGCCATGGCATGAATAAGCGAGCCGAGATGATTCACGATAAAATAGTACGATGTCCGCGCCCAGGCCTGCTCTCTTGAATAGAACAAAGGACCGGACAGTTCCTGTCCCCGGGCTGTCCCCAGCCCTTCCGCCGCCCTGCCGATCTCGACGCTAACGCCTTCCAGATCGCGAATGATGAAGGCCTCCGGCATGCCGTCCCGCAAGGTCAGCAGCGTGTTCTGCAAATGGGCTTCAAAATGAATGCCCTTCTCCCACGCAACGCGCACGAGCGGCAGCAGCGACAGCTCCAGATAGCGCGCAAACCAGCGGTCCGCCTGTCCGCTTTGGCCGCTGCCGCCCAGCATCGACATCAGGCGCGAAGGTCTCCCCGGCTGCGGAGCTTCCGCCAGGCTTGCCAGCACATAGGTAGATGCCGGATCAAATTCGATCGGACGGTAGACGATCGTAAACTGCCGGGTCAACTTCTCATCCGCAAACCGGCAGGTGCTAATGCCTGTCTCATAAGCGATCCGGGTAGGCGAATTTGGACCGAAACAGCCATGCCGCAGCAAATAGCGGGAGGCGTCCAGCGTCCTGCGCATCTGCTCATCGCTGTTGGTACGGATCAAATTGGTGATCTGCATGCTCAGGGACAGCTTGATATTGCAGTTCATGTCGGGCACATATACCGTACGTACGGAGGTCGTCGGATAGACAAGCGGCCCCAGGCCGCCGAGGGGAACCAATTTCCCTTCGCGGACATAATCCTGAACCTCGGACAGGCCCAGCACATGCTTGTATTGCCACGGATGAACCGGAAGCGGAGCGTATTCGCCGCTTTTGTCCCCAAGCGTATGCCGGAGATGCGCCTGCACGCTTTCATGCGGCGGTACTTTTTTATCCTCCGCCACCCACTCGTCCCGGAATACATCCTTTCTTACGGCAAAATATCCGAGCCGAAACGAGGTGCGCAGCTCCGGACTGAACGTTCGCACATCCCGCTCGGAAAATCCCCGCGAATTTTTGGGAAAGGGGTGGAACGGATGCCCGTAAATCAGCGATTGTTCCGAAGTCCGGTAGTCGAACACCTCAAGCTCCGCCGCCCGCTCGATAAACAGGGCGAGATTGCGGCAGCTGTTGTCCACCTTTTCCGCAAAACTGCGCGCCTGTTCGTCCGTGATCCGGTTATCATCTGCCGGCGCGCCTTGGCCTGTCCCCAAACCTTCGCTCGGCAGCTCCCGGATGATCCATTGGACCAGTTCCCCATATTCCACGTGGCCATTCGCTCCATTCGCTCCGTTTGCGCCGGACCGCCGAATGCTCTCGTATTCATGCTCTCCGGCGGCGGAATAATAGGCCAGCTTTCCAAAAACCGTAACCCCGCAGACCGGGAAAGCGACCGCATAGTCAAGCGTGTCCGCGTTCAGCGTAATGTCATCCTCCCTCTCCTGCGCCAGCTCCCGGATGTAGCAGTTAAGCAGCAGCTTGCACGTGTGCCGGTTCGCTTGTTCCAAGCTCTCGGAACGAAGCTTGCTCTCCATCTCCAGCAATGATGCCAACCTTCTTTCTCGATACGGATAAATTGGCCTGCTCCTTTTATCAGCAGGAGACGAAAGCCGCGGGCGGCTCGGCCAGCGCTTCGGTCACGGATTTCTCGAAAATCGAAAGCACGTCCGCGGCTTCGCGTTCGGTGATCGTCAGCGGCGGCAGGAAGCGAATGACGGCGGAGCGGCGCCCGCCCACCTCCACAATCAAACCGTTATTGAAGCAGCTCCGCTGAATGGCGGCGGCCAGTGCCCCATGCGGCGGATAGTGGCCCAAACGATCCCTGCGGCCGGCGGTGTCCACGATCTCCACCCCGATCATCAGGCCGCGGCCGCGAACATCGCCGATCGCCTCGCACCCGGCTTTCAGCGCGCCGAGCCGGGTCATGAACTGCTCGCCGCGTTTCTGTACGTTGGCCAGCACATCCTGTTCCCGGATGTAACGCAGCGTCGCCAGCCCGGCGGCCATCGCCAACTGGTTGCCGCGAAAGGTGCCGGTATGCGCCCCCGGCGGCCATACATCCAGCTCTTCCTTGTAGATGACAAGCGACATCGGCAGACTGCCGCCAACCGCTTTGGAACAGACTATCACGTCCGGGACGATTCCGGCATGCTCGAACGAAAACATGCGGCCCGTGCGCCCGATCCCCGTTTGCACTTCGTCAATGATCAGCGGGATGCCCCTTTCGGCCGTGATGCGCCGCAGTTCATTCAGCCATCCAAGATCGGCGGGGATCGCTCCTCCCTCGCCCTGCACCGTCTCCACAATGACGCCGCACGGAGCGGCAATGCCATTTTCGCAGTCGTCGAGCAGGTTCTCGATATACTGCGCGCTCAGCTTGGCGGTCATGCCGCCGCCCATGCCGAACGGACAGCGGTATTCATAGGGGAAAGGAAGGAAATGCACATCCGGCAGCAGGCTCTGCAGATGCTCCTTTTTACTGAGATTGCCGCTCATCGCCATCGCCGCCTGCGTCGATCCATGATAGCCGCCTTGAAAGGCAAGAACGGATCTGCCCCGGGTTGCGCTCTTCGCCAGCTTGATCGCGGCTTCAACGGCGTCCGCCCCGGTCGGGCCGCAGAACTGGATTTTGCTGCTGTTCCTTAGTTCTTCGGGCAGAATCGAAAACAGTTCCTCCATAAAGGCCAGCTTGAGCGGCGTGGCCAGATCGAGGGTGTGAAGCGGAATTTGCTGTTCGAGCACGCCGCGAATCGCCTCCACCACGACCTCATGATTATGGCCCAGCGCCAGCGTGCCGGCGCCGGCCAGGCAGTCATAGTACGTGCGGCCTTCCGTATCCGTCACCATCATTCCTTTCGCCCTGCTGATCACAAGCGGAAAATGCCGGGGGTACGCGCGCGCATTGGATTCCTTTTCTTCCTGCAGCCTTAAATAATCGTTCTGATCGTTTTGGACATTATGGACCTTTACCGACATATCCTTCCAACGCTCCTTTGGTTTAGTTGTGGGATGCAGAAAGTGTTGTTTCAAACAAATATTCCAGATACATGCGGGTGACATCGCGTGAAGCGCCTTCATACGAAAAAACGTGATACGCGAAATCAGGCAGGGCATTGACCTCCAGGATGCCGCCGGATGTCTTCGTTATGGGCCGGCCGATATCGGGGCAGCGCATATCGATGCCGGCGACATCAATCTGCAGCGTTCGCGCAGCCTCGATGGCCATTTCGGCGTTGGCCGGGCAGATGGAATCCGTGCGATCGGCGTAAATTTCGCTGATCTCGCCGGCCGGAGCATTGTGAAGATCAAACAGCTCCAGCCGCGCTCCCGCCGGAATAAGATCGTCAAGCGCCGCCCCCTGCTTGTCCAGCACCGCTTTCAGCCGCGGCGAATCCGCCTTGATTTCGGCAAACGCCTCCATTTCGCCGATACCGCGCCGTCTGATTCTCGTTTCATTCAATCGCCGGATCAATTCCCTTACCGAGGAGGAGCCGTCTCCAATGACATAGGCAGGCCGGTATCCGGTGACCGCCGCCACCTTGCCGCCGATGACCAGAACGCGATAATCCGCCCCCGGCACAAATCGCTGAATCAGGATGCTCCCGCTGTATCGGCCGGCTCTTCGGATGGCTTCGACAAGCTGATCCCTGGTCCGGACGTCCAGCGTGACGCCGGCGCTGCCGCTGGCATCAAGCGGCTTGACCACAACCGACGCGCAGGCCTCCAGAAACCGTGCGGCCTTCTCCCCCATCTCCGGCACCACGATAAACGGAGGCACCGGCAGCCCCCGGCGCTGCAGCAAATGGTTCGCCGCTTCTTTATTTTTCGCCAGCAGTCCGGCAATCAACGGCAGACGATGGGATCTCGTTTTGTTGATCACGATGCTCCTGCCCTGGCAAGTGAGCTCCAAAAAATCCTCGCACCCGGCGACAAGCTGGCGGCAGCCGATGCCCATCTCCTCGGCTTTGCTCATAATCAGCCGATTTTGTAAATTTTGGCTTTGCGCCCCGCGCAATGCAATCCCTCCCATCCCCGATAAAGCCACGGTTGTTCCTCATGGTTCCGATAATATAAAAGCATTAATGTAATGATAATGATTATCAATATCATCTGTAATTATCTTACAGGAGGATTATTCGGATTGTCAATTATAAACTTTTAAGGAAATTTAAGTTTTTTCGCGTTCGGGGTTATAAACATTGTCGGAGTACAGGAGTGGAAAAAGGGGGTTAAGCGAGAGGTGGAGAGGTAAAAGTTACTCGGGAAGCTAACGGTTGCAACAGTGGCTATTTTCCAAAAAAAACCTTTTCTGAAATCTAACGGTTATGAGCGACGTTAATTTCCTTAATTTAGGCAAAAATAGCCGGGTATTAGTGAAATAAGCGCCATGGCAACCGTTACAATTTGAAATCAATATTTTTGGAGCAAATAGCGCTTGTGGCAACCGTTAGAATATTTATGTGGCTAGAAATGTATCTTGCCGGATCAGATTTAATGCAACCCTAGTGTATTTTCAGGAAATAAGGACTCTCCGGTCCCTTAGCCGCTTCAGCCTGGACCCTCTGCTCCAGTGCCGTACAGCATGCCGCGCGTGCCGGGGAAGCGGCACTAGCCCCGCAGGAAGAAGCGGCGCTCCCCGGCGCTTCCCTTGTTAACGATTTCGTTTCGGGCATGTCGAGCAATAGTCGTGCGGCGTGTCCGACGTCAGATAATACAAGCAGCACGTTTTGCGCATGCGGATCGGGCTATCGGACTCAGCCTTGATCACTTTGGGGCTGTTGAATTTCTTGATCGGGTTGCGCGGTTCGCCGAAAAGACGCGGCGGCGCGTCATAGAGCAGGTAGCGGTAATCCTCCTCCATCCGCCGCTTTTGCTCGGGGCTGACTCCTTCTTCCGTAAACTTTTTCTCATATAGCCAATAGACATAGATCGCCGTATTTTCCCATAACAACGCTTTGGAGATGCCGGCCGCTTTGGACATGGCGGTCCACACCCGGGACAAGTTTCCGGCAAACATCGTTTCGATTACCCGGTCGCGCCATTCGCTTCTCTGTCCCTCCCCTGGCACACTTACCTGCAGGTCTAAGAGCCTCGCTTTGGGCAGCCACGCCTGCCCCCGGTAGCTCGATTCGATCCAGCCGTTCTCCAAGGCCAAATTCAAGCCCTTGTTGAGGCAGGACATCGCATAGAGTCCGGGTGCGACGACAAGAAAGGCATACCGCTTGGCAAACAGCGAGACGGCGGCAAGCTCGGAATCGGTTTCGAAAATGCCTTTTACCCCGCGAAAATAGGCCAGGCTTTTCTCCGAATCCAGCAAGTCGGCATACGGAATGGAGAAAGTCCTGTTAGGCGAAGAATCCCGGGTTAACCGGTAGTCGGCGGCCAGGATTTCAAATTCTTCCGGTTGCAGCGAGTTGTCTGTAGTCTTGTTCATCTTGAATTTTCCTGCCCCTTCCGTGAGGTATGCATAAAGGTGTTCCAAACAGCGGATCGACGGCGATCTCGCAGTCCATCCGGAACACGGTCCGGACCATCTCCCGGGTCACGATATCCTCCGGTCTGCCCTGCGCGAACACGGTTTTGTTGTGGACCGCGACGATATGATGCGCGTAACGGCAGGCGAGATTCAGATCGTGCAGAACCATGACGATGGTGCGGCCTTCCTGCTCGTTCAGTTCAAACAGCAGATCGAGGACTTCAATCTGATGGCTCATGTCCAGGTACGTTGTCGGCTCGTCAAGCAGCAGCGTTTCCGTGCCCTGCGCGAGGGTCATGGCGATCCAGGCGCGCTGGCGCTGTCCTCCCGACAAGGCGTCCACCGGGCGATCCGCCAGCTCCGACAGACGCGTGGACTCAAGCGCAAGCCGGACCATCCGCTCATCCTCGCGCGACCACTGCTTCAGCCAGCTTTGATGGGGATACCTCCCCTGCCGCACTAGCTGGCTCACCGTAAGCCCTTCCGGGGCGGATGGTCCCTGAGGCAAAATCGCCATTCGCCGGGAGACCTCTTTGGTAGGAAGCCTGGCAATCTCTTCCCCGTTCAGCAGCACCGTGCCTGACCTGGGCCTGAGCAACCGGGCGACGGTGCGCAGCAATGTCGATTTGCCGCAGCCGTTGCTGCCGATCAGCACCGTGATTTTTCCTTTGGGAATCACCAGATTCAGGTTGTCGATCACAGGCTCCGTGCCATAAGAAATGGTCAAGTCCTTTGCTTCCAAGATGCTCACGGTTTCTCCTCCTTCTACATGAGGTTGTTCAAAAAGTCATCCGACTTTTTGAACGCAATTAAAATTGATTCCTGTTCTTAAACAGGAGGTACAGGAAAAACGGCGCGCCAATCCCCGCGGTGAACACCCCTGCCGGGACGTCCAACGGAAGAAACGCCGTGCGTCCGACCAAGTCGGCGCCGAATACGAGCAGCGCGCCGGTCAGCGCCGACACGAGGAGCAGGCTGCCGAACATCCGGCCAGCCAGTTTTCGGGCGATATGCGGCGCGATCAATCCGGCGAAACCAAGCGTGCCGGCCACGGCAACCGCAAATCCGGCGAGCAGGACGCTGCACAGCAGCAGCGTAAAGCGGTGGCGCTCAACGGTGACGCCGAGTCCGGTGGCCAGATCGTCGCCGAATTCCTGCGCGTTCAAACTGCGGGCCAGCCAAAGCGCAAGCGGTACGACGAGCAAAATAACCTGAATTATCGTATAAACATCCGTCCAGGAAGCGCCATACACGCTGCCTGTCAGCCAAATATACGCTTGCCCGGCGGTATAAAACGGACTGATGATCAGCATAAACGTCGTACCGGCGCTGGTGATGGCCGAAATGCCGATGCCGATCAACACGAGGCGGATCGGCGCGACCCCAGCCTTCCAGGCAAGCGCATAGATGACCATCGAGGTCACCAATGCTCCGGCAACCGCAAAGGCCGGCAACAGCTTGATGCTGACCGCCCCGCCCAGCAGCGTCACAAAACCGACGGCAACAGCCGCCGCGCCGCCCGTGATGCCGATGACATCCGGAGAAGCCAAGGGATTGCGGATCACCCCTTGCAAAATGGCGCCGGACATGCCGAGCGCGGCTCCGACCAGCAGGGACAGCAGCACCCGCGGCAGCCTCAGCGTCAGCACGACAAAATCATACTCCCCTGCATTCATTCCCAGAATCGTCCGCAGCACTTCCAGGGGCGAAATCACATCGCTGCCTAGGCTTGTGCCAAGCACAGCGGCGAGCAGGACGAGAAGAACCAGCACGGCGATGACAAGCACCGCTCTCCTCTCCACCTGCAGGGATACCGCTTCCTTCTTGCTGCGGAAGATAAACGTTCCTCTCATATCTTCGTCACCCCCTTGCGGGCAATGTAGACGAAGAACGGTCCGCCAATCAGGGCGGTCATGATCCCAAGCGGGAGTTCCTCCGGCAGGATGATCAGCCGCGCGGTCACATCGGCCAACAACAGCAGCACCGCTCCGCCTATGAGCGAGTAAGGAATAAGCCAGCGGTAGTCATTCCCGACCCATGTGCGCATGATATGGGGCACGACGAGTCCGACAAGACCGATGGAGCCGGCCACGGCCACGGCGCCCCCGGCGAGCAGCACGGTTGCGGCGCCCATGGCCGTCTTGACCAGCACGACGTTTTGCCCCATGCCTTTAGCGATATCATCGCCGGTCAACAGCAGATTGATCGCCCGGCCCATAAACAGCGCGGCCAAAGCTCCCGCGGCCATATACGGCAGAACGGGATACAGCATTTCCAGCGTGCGGCCGCTGACGGAGCCGGCCAGCCAGAACAGCACCTCCTGCAGCCCGGTCCCGTCCAGAACGAGCACCGCCTGCGTAAAGGACGAGAACAAGGCGCTAATCGCCGTCCCGGCCAGCACAACCTTGATTGGGGTCAAGCCGTCCCGCCCGATGGAGCCGAGCGTATACACAACGGCCGCCGCAATGGCAGCCCCGGTAAAGCCAAACCACATCATCGCATTTAACGAGGAGACCGACAGCACCACATTTGCAAGCACGATAAAAAATATCGCCCCGGCATTGATGCCAAACACGCTTGGAGAAGCAAGCGGATTGCGTGTCAACGCTTGCATGAGCGCACCCGCAACCGCCAGGCTGGCGCCGACAACGGCGGCGATCACCGTCCGGGGCAGCCGCTCGGTACGGAGCACGATATGCGGGGTGGATTCTTCATCATAATGTTTGAACGCTTCCACCGCCGTGGAAACCGTAATTTCCGTGCGGCCGTAAATCAGGCTTGCGGCACCCGCCGCGGCCAGCAGCACCAGCAACGCCGCCAGCCCTGCAATCTTGGATTTCCCTTGTGCAAACAGGGGCAACATGTCCTCACTCTTTCCCCTTAGTTCAGTTTGAAATACTCATACAGACCATCGAGCAAAAGGTTGGCCGACTTGTAACCGCCCCCGAGGTTCCATATCACCTCATCCACCTGGACAAACTGGTTGTTTTTGACCGCATCCAGATTGGCCCACAGCTTGCTTTTTGTCCATTCCTCGTAATTCTTCTGGACGGCTTCACCATCCGCACTGTAATTGAAGTTAAAGATCATGTCCGCATTCATATCCGGAATGGCTTCCTTCGAGGCAAGCTCGACACCCCAGATATCTTCGTCATGACCCGGAGGTCTTGTAAAGCCAAGCTCTTGCAAAATTTGGCCGGCATAACCCATATAGTAAATCCGCACCTGATCGGCTCTGAAATTGGTGATCGTAGCTTCAATCGGCAGGCGATCGCCCATCTTCTCTTTAAAGTCGGCCACTCTCGCCTCCCAATCGGACAACAGCTGATCGGACTTGTCTTCAAGGTTCAACGCCGCGCCCGCCGTTTTCAGCGTTTCCTTCCAGTCGTACAGCGTCTCCAGCATCACGGTCGGCGCGATTTGGGACAACTGCTCATAAATGTCCTCATGCCGCGTCTTATTGGCGATAATCAGATCGGGCTTGAGCTTATGTATTTCCTCCAGGTTCGGCTGAGTCTCCTGCCCGACGATGGGCACGCCTTCCAGATCGGCCCGCAAATATTCATAGACAGGCTGCTGCGCCCAGGATTCGACCACTCCGGCCGGCTTCACCCCCAGGGCAACCACGACATCGTTCGCCCCTTGGAACAGGGTGACGACTTTTTGCGGTGTTCCCTTAATCTCGGTTTCCCCCATCGCATGCTTAATGATCCGCGTCTCTTCCCCGGCACTGCTATCCGTTCCCCCGTTTGCGGCGCTGCCCGCGTTCACGCTGGCGCCCGCCGCCTGGCTTGTATTTGCCGTTCCTTCCGCCGCCCCGCCGGCGGCTCCGCAGCCTGCCAACATCGTAAAGATCAACACAAGCGCCATATGACTGAAAAATGATTTGTTGAACCTGAACATCATTGCTTTCTCCCCCATTACATTCTAAATGATAATGAATATCAATATCAGTTAGATTGTAATGGAGGCTGGAACATTATTCAAGTGTTCTTTCAAATTTTTATTAAAAAAATCACGAGCCGCAAGGGCATTTTCTCCCCCGCAGCTCGCCAAATTCGATATACCCGCTATTCGTCCGATCAAATCAACTCTAAGCCGGCTCTCCAATCACTTTCCATTGCTGGATGCCGGTTGACGCGGCTGGCTTGGCCTTCATCGTTAACCGGATTTTCGTCGTTGTCACCGGGTCGAAGGCAGTCACATTATACTGATCCGGAAGCACGCCATATGCGGATGGGTTCGGCACCTGCACCCAAGCATTTCCGTTCCAGTATTGCAAGTAAAAAGACTCCGGCAGATCGATCCCCTGATTATCGTCAAACCAGTACACTTCGCTGGACGAGATCTTAACGGGACGGTTGAAGTCATATTGAACCCACTGCTCGGTTCCGGGGTTATCCCAGTTGCCGTACACCGGGTGTCCAAGGTCTGCCGAGCTTTCCGGTTCGTACTCGTCATTCAGCCCGGCCAGGCTTTCCCAAGGGGATACGTAGGAGGTGGAGGCCGTTCCATTGACGGCTACGTTTTCTGTCGGGGCTCCTCCCTGTCCGACGTTGATGGTGAATTGTTTTTGCACCGGGGTACCCTTTTCGTCGTAATCGCGAAGCTGCACGGTAAACCGGTAGCTTCCTTGGGCATTGCCGGATACGGTACCTTTGATTTCACCGGTAAAGCGGTCCAAGCTCAGACCCCCGGGCAGCGAGCCTTGCGTAATCGTCCAATCGTAGAAAGGAACCCCGCCCTCGGCCTGCAGCTTCAATGCGTAATTCCCTCCTGGCGTTGCGTTAGGAACAGAGATATTTTTGATGGACGGACTCAGGAAAGGCGTCAGCTCGCGATTTAATTTCCAGCCCGCTTTTTCCGCAATCAGCAAGGCCAGTTTGGTCAGCATCCAGCGCTTATTGTCGTGAAAAAGATGGTTATATCCGCCGTTCTGGCCGCTGAGCCGATCCCAATACTGCTGATCTCCGGGAATATGGTAGCTATTGTCCAGCGGTACAGGAACGCCTTGGTAGGCTATAATATTGTCCGCCGTTCTCCAGCCGCCGCGCTCGTAGGCCGCCATCCCTTGCCAGCTATCGGAATACGCGACCGCGTGGCCAAACTCGTGCATGATCAGGCCGTATACGTCCGTGCGCGTACTCGACATTTCCGACAGGTACCATTCCTCGTCATTTAGCGAAGCAAACGGGGTCGCGGTATCGTAAAAATCAAGGATCGTTAGCAAGGAACGATGGATATTGCCCGGCACGGTCACTCCGCCCCGCTTGTGATATTGTCCGTTGTTCGCCGGTCCGCCGGTCGAATAGGGGCCGTTGAGTCCTCTCAAGTAGATCCACATCCCGTTGTAAGGCTCGTTGTTGGTTGCGGCGACATGCCCGTTGAAGCCATCCTCCGGCAGCCAGGTCGTTTCCGCGTTGGCCGGCACGGTATCAAACGGCTCCATATCGAAGAAATAGAACCAGTCCTTGATCGCCTGCTCACCGGCTGCACGGATCGCGGGATTGCTGAAATAGGGCTGAACCGTGTCGTATCTGTAATCGAATTTAAGCGGCAGCTCCGGCTCCCTGTTATCGTCCTGATCCAGGACGCGAATCGGAGTGGTTTGCGTGCGGGAGGCGCCATTCGCGCCGGTCACCGTCAGTTCCAGCGTGTAATGTTCGATTTCACCGTTTCCGCCGATCCGGTCCGGTTGGATCTCAAGGTAAAAAGGCTTGCGATCGCCGGCGTTTTGGAACGACAGCGTCTTGGCCGCCCCGTTTGCGCTAAAAGTGCTGGGACGGTCCAACATCAATCTGGAGCTGCCTTTGGCCTTAATGTTTATGGTCAAAGGATAAGCGGCGTTCCGCGGCGGAACAAGCGTTAGTTTGACAAAAGGATTGGCGATATACCCTTGCCAGTCTACCAGCTCCACGCCGTAATTGTTCAGGGTTCTCCCGAAAATATCGACAATTTCCGCCTGATCGTCAAGCTGCTGCGGCTCCGCCGGCTCGGCGGCGGCCGGTAAAGCGAATAAGGAAACCGTTAACAGAATGCTCATCCATAATGAGACCCATCTTTTCATCCTTTATCCCCTTCCTTGTTTATAGCTCAACCTAAAAATACGGCGGTTGACGGCCGGCTCTAGCTGCTGCTTTGGCTAACCGTCATCCCTCAAAAATAGCGGCACTTTATGATCTTATTGTCCGGAGCCAGGCCTGTTCATCCCCGTTAGCGGCGTTTTTTGTCCTTATTTTCCTGTGAATGGCGCAGAGCTACCGGCATTTCCTTGCGACGGGAGAATATAGCGGCATAAAATGCCTCTATTTCTTTCAAATGCACGGATATCGCCGGAATAACGTCATTTTTTGTGCTTATGTTTTTCTCTTGCGCTTAGTTCATTTGCTCATTGAACCCTTCACTTCAGCCCGCAGGAACGCAGCGTATTGCTTATAAACCCGCTCTCTGGCATCAGCGATGCCCGGTTGAAATTGAATCAACGCGGAGGAGCGCACGCGCCGGACCTGCTGCGCCGCTTCAAGCAGCTTGCTTTCCCTGCGGGTTCCCAATACGCCCGCATCGCCGCATACGGCCGCGGCGGCCAGCCGCCCCTGGGCCATAGCCACCAGCGCGCTTTCGATCCCGGTAATATTGCCGGCGACATACAAGCCTTCCACCGGGGTTTGCAATTGCTCATTGTGAAGCGGAATATGGCCGCCCAGCTCCGGTACATGCACAAATGGGCACCCGGCCACCGCGGCCAATTCCGCCAGCGGATATAATCCCCCCGCCAGCGCCGCGAAATCCACCCGCTCCTCCCGCTCGCTGCCGGGGATGACCTCGCCGGTTCCGGTTACATCCGCCAACGTTACGGATTCCACCCGGTCCGTACCGTTAATGGATATGGCCGCCGTCCGCAGCAGTAACGGAATATCCCATATTTTCATCCCGCTGCGGGGGAAAAACCGGGCCGCCGGCCTCGCGATCCCTAAGCTGCCCGCGATCTTTCCGCCGATTCGCATCAGCGGCGAAGGCGCCAGATGGGCGAGGCCCATCAACTTCGCCAAAACGGCCTTGGGCAAGGCGTCTTCACCGGACAAGGGACCCGGCCCGGGCAGCACAATCCCGGCGATCGGCACTCCGCTGACCGCCAGCTCCCGGGCGATGGCCATGGCGAGCGTGTTAACGCCGATAATCAGTCCGCGCCGGCCGGGCTTCACGTAGTGCACATTGGCCAGCACCTGGGCCGCGCCGATCGACATCACGCCGGGCAGCGTCCAGCCGGGGCAGGGCCGGGGAATTTCGGCGGCGCCCGTAGCGAGCAGGATGCGCGCGGCCGTTAGCGTTCCGCCGGTCGTTCTTACCACCCAGCGGTCATCCTGCCTGGCCATACCGTAAACGGATATGCCGCAGCGGATTTCAACCCCTAGGGCAGCGCATTTTTCCAGCAGTTGCTCAGCTTCCCGCCGGCCTATCCACCAGTGCCCTTTTTCCTCGTGAAACTGGCCCAGCATACGCCCGCCCGGTTCGGGGAACTCATCCAGCACGACTACGCCGAGCCCATGGCCGGCCGCTTCGGCCGCGGCCGACAATCCCGCCGGACCGGCGCCGACGATCAGCAGGTCGAATAGCGGGGACTTCGTCACGGCCGTTTCCTCCCCGTTATTTCATTGGGCAGCCGCCGCCCCTCGGAAATGCGCATCCCCGCCTCCAGCGGGGTAAGGCAGGAGCGCACCGGCCCCTTGCCTTCCACATCCAGCCGGCATTCCATACAATGGCCGATGGCGCAGTACAGCCCGCGGGGACTGCCGGATTCCTCGTGCCTGCGTAAAATGCGAATCCCGGAGGCGAGCAAAGCGGCGGCGATCGGCTCCCCTTGCCGTCCCGTCAATACCTTGCCGTTAAAAGTAAAACTCACCGTTTTACCCGGCGTTTTCTGCGGACCCAGAATCGGGTGGTCTATGATCCGTTCCACTACTCTCCCCCCCTTGCCAGTTGGCCGAAAGTGACGGGCCGGATCGGCGGTCGGCAGGCCAGCAGCTCGGCATCGCGGGAGGACTCGGGATCTTTTGCGTGAATCCAGGTTTCCAGCAGGTTCCTGCATACCCGGCCCTGGCAAGCGCCCATCGCGGCCCGCGTTTTCATCTTCAGTTGCCGGGAGGTGCGGCATCCCGACGCATAGGCCGCCTCCAATTGTTCCAGCGTCACTTCTTCGCAGCGGCAAATCACCGTGGATCGTCGTTGCATATCGTAAGCCTCCTAAAAAGTCCGTGTTCAAAAGACATGTTTTGAGCACCAAGAAGGTTGGATCAAGCTAGGGTCGAAAGGAGCGGAGCGTACGTTTTGGGTACGTGAGCACCTGAAATGTTTCCGGAGGAAACATGCTTCGGAAGCATATGCTTGGCCCGGCTGAATTCAAGATTCGACGCCCGATCCGCTTCTTGTCCTGCTCCGTGATAAGAAAAACTCTATCGATGAACAATCAAAGAAGACAGACCGCCTTGATGAAGTTTTTCTTGCGATTTAAGGAAGAAAATCTCCGGTGGTTATTCATTCTTAAATCTTCAAAAGATGACCCTAAAAATAACGGATAGCGCAGGTCTTCAGCTCTGTGTAGAAATCCAGGGCGGCTTGCCCCTGTTCGCGCGTGTGCGAGCTGGACAGCTTCAGGCCGCCAAACGGGGCCTGATACTCGACGCCCGCCGTCTCCTGATTGACGCGGACCATTCCGGCCCGGGCTTCGTCGAGGAACCGGTGAGCAGAGGACAAATCCCGGGTGAATAAAGAAGCGCTCAAGCCGTAAACGGACTGATTGCACAAAGCGACGGCCTCCCTGAAATCGGACGCTTCCAGCACCACGGCGACCGGTCCGAAAATCTCCTCCTGAATCAGCGGATGCTCCGCGTTCAAGCCCGCCGCCACCAGCGGCCGAATGTAGTAGCCTTCCCGGTCATCCGCCGCTGCCGGACCTTGAGCCAAGATTTCGGCATGCTCCCAAGCCAGCTGCACATAGGAGTTCACCGTTTCGTATTGGCCTGCCGAAGCTACCGGTCCCAGGTAAGCCTCCGGGTCAAGGGCCGGGGCCAGCTTGAGCCTGGATACCGCTTGCGTCAACGCTTCGGTAAACGAATCGTAAATGCCGGATTCCACGATGATGCGGCTGGTCGCCGTGCATTTCTGGCCCGCCGAGCGGAAAGCGCCGCTGACGATCAGGGGCACGGTATGCTCCAGATCGGCGTCGCTTAGCACCACGGCGGCATTTTTGCCGCCCATTTCGGTTTGATATTTGATGTTGCGTTTGGCGCAGGTCTCGGCGATGTGCGTACCGGTGGCCGTGGAGCCGGTAAAGCTGACCGCGTCCAAAGCGATTTGCTCCAGCAGCGGACCGCCGATTTTACCGCCTTTGCCGACGACCAGATTGACGACACCGGGCGGAAGTCCGGCTTCGGCGAAAATTTCCGCCAGCCTGGTCGCGGTCAAAGAAGCGGACTCGGCCGGTTTCCAGATCACCGTGTTGCCGCAGATCAGCGCCGGCGCTATTTTCCATAGCGGAATGGCTACGGGAAAATTCCAGGGGGTGATAATTCCGACCACCCCAAGCGGCACCTTCCGGCTATACTGCAAAACATCCGGCTCGCTGGAAGGGATCACCGCCCCGCTTGCCCGTACTCCTTCTGCGGCATAGTAACGCAGCAGGTTTACGCCGCGCATGACTTCGCCGCGCATTTCCGTAATCGGCTTGCCCATCTCCATGCTGGCGAGACGGGCCACCTCGGCCGCCCTCGCCTCCAAAGCGGCCGCCAGCCGCTGCAAATGCTCGCCTCTTGCGGCCCCCGTCAAGCGGGACCAGGAAGCGTATGCCGAACGTGCCGCCTGCTCCGCCTGTCTGACGTGCGAAGCGTCGGATAAATGAAGCACGCCTACTTCCTCGCGGATGTCGGACGGATTAACCACGGCGCACTCCCCTGCCGCAGGGACGATCCATTCTCCTCCGATCCAATTCCGGCTGTGTACCATTGACGATTTTGCCGATTCTTCCTGTTTCAAGCTCATTCCAAGCTCCCTTCTTTTGTTTCCTTTTTGGACGCTTCCTTTTTTGGACTCAACCCAGAAATCGGCGCTTGGCTGCAAAGTCGGTTGGCTATCCATTCGTTTTGAGTTAACGGTTCTGCATCCAGGTTTTTCAGTCTTTCGCTAACGGTCGTAACCTGCGCTAATTAGCCGAAAAGACGAGATTCATTATCTGACGGTTGCACCCGCGCTTATTTGGGTGAAAAAGGGGCGAACCTTTGAGATAAGCCAAAATAAGCTCTGTCGCAACACTAGCGTTACATTAAATCCGACAAGATACATTTTCTCGCCACCACATTCTAACGGTTGCCACAGCCGCTATTTGCTCCAATATCGCCGTTTTCAAATTCTAACGGTTGCCATAGCGCTTATTTAGCTAAAACCCGGCTATTGGGGATCAGATTAGAGCAGATAACCGCGCTCACAACCGTTAAAGTTTAGAAAGGGTCTTTTTTGGCAAAATAGCGACGGATACAACCGTTAGATTTCTGGCGTGATCTCAAATGGAATTGCGGGCAAGGCGTACCAGAGATTTTGTGCAGGCGTTAATGCAACGCCAGTGCTGACGCAACAGTTAAATTTGGTTTTCCCTGCATTTTATCGACTTAGCGGCGCTCATAACCGTTTGGAATGACGCCGGCCTTGCTTGAAGGGGCTGCGCCGTCCTGATGTCAAACGCCGCTTTTGCTTCTGCTCCCTTTTTTGTGCCGATTCCTTCTTAATGCCCCTTGTTCGTGCGACTGCCGGTTAATTGGCCGGTTGTTTATGGCGGGTCGCCTGCTCAAACGCTTGTTTAATCACCTCGCAATCGGACTCCGGCAAAGGCAGGCGCGGCGGGCGGGTCGGCCCGGCCGGGAATCCGGCCAGCTCCATCATGTACTTGATCGACTGGACGAGCTGGGGGCTGGCGTCGAAGTGAAGCAGCGGGAGCAGCCGGCGGTACAGCTCGGTTGCTTCCCGGACCTTGCCTTGTCTGGCCAGGCTGAACAGCTCCACGCCTTCCTTCGGCAAAGCGTTCGGCACCCCGGAGATCCAGCCCGTCGCTCCGAACAGCGCGCCCTCCATGGCCAAATCGTCGACGCCGATCATCACTTCCAAATCCGTATAGGCCAAAATATCGTGAACGCGGCGGATGTCGCCGGAAAACTCTTTGACGGCCACTATATGCTCAAGCCCGGAAAGTTTGGCCAGCAGCTGCGGGGTCAAGTCGACCTTGTAATCATGCGGATTATTGTAGGCGATGATCGGCAGCCCCACCTCGTTGAGCGCCGCGTAATGGGCGATGACCTCATGCTCCAGCGGCCGGTAGTTGATCGGCGGCAGCGCCATCACGCCGGCAGCCCCCGCTTCCTTCGCATGCTTCACCCACTCGACGGCCTGCCGCGTAGAAGGCGCGGCGGACCCGGGCACCACCGGCACCCGCCCGGCCGCGGCCGCGATCACGGTTTCCACAACCTTGGCCCGCTCTTTGCCGGTCATGGTCGCGTATTCCCCCAGTGAGCCGGCTGGAACCAGACCGTTCACCCCTTGTGAAATCAGCCAGTCGCAAAGCTCGGCCAAACGCTTGTAGTCCACCTCGAAGCTGGCGGTAAACGGCGTGACGATGGCCACGTAAACTCCTTCAAATCTAGGCATAACGCGCTTTCTCCCCTCTTTTCATTTATTCATGCAATAAAATATTAATCTAATTAAGAATAAAACCTTCAGGCAGCGGATCGGCCGGATCCAGCAAAAAATTCATAAAACCTAAGACATGGGCGGTTCCCGTAAACCGCGGGATAACGACCCTGCGGCCGGAAGCCGCCGTTTCCCCGGCAATGCTCCCGACCGCTTGGGCGCCGGTGATCCCCTCGTAGACGACCTGCTGGCCCCGCGCCAGCAATCCGCGGGAATAGAGAACCGCCAAATGAGCGCAAACCCCGGCTCCGCCCGGCGACCGGTCCAGCTGTTCTCCGGCGAATACAGCCGCGCTACGGTAGACGATCCCGGACGAATCACGGTCATCAGGCCGATCATCAGCCCGGGCTTTAAGACGGGACTCAAGACAGGTTTCAACATGGGCTTCAGCATGGGGTTCAATATGGGGTTCACAGCGGCCATCGTACTCAGCTTCCCTCCGATAAAAAAACACGCCGTAAATCCTCCCATTCCCGTCCGCCAGCGGATGTTCGACTTGCAGCCGCCCTTCCGCCGCCTCGCGGATCAGCCGCGCCCATTCCCGCAGCTTGGGCAGCGGATATCCCCCGCTTACGCCGGCAAGCAAGGAAGAAGCATCGGCGACGGCGTACATCTCGCCGCTGAAGGCGATATCGATCCTTACCTCCGCGCCTTCAACATTCACCCGAAAGGGCGCGGCGTAAACGAAGCTCGGAACCGATTCGACCGTAACCAAGCGGACTTCTCCGCCTTCGCAATCGGCTACCGCACGCACCGTTCCGGCCGGGCAATCGATCAGAATACCCGCGGCGGCCTTGGAAGGCTCCAACTGCCCTGTGGCGGTCCAGGCCGCAACCGCGGCGATAATCCCGTGGCCGCTGATGGCCGAAAGGCCCTCCTGATCCAAGAACAGCAGGCCGAACCGCGCTTCCTTCGTCACCGGCGCCGTAACGACCGCCCCGGTCATCGCCCCGTGCCCCCGCGGCTCGGCCAGCAGCAGCTTCCTTACGGCATCGAAGTTCCGCCGGAAAAACTCCGTCCTCTCCCGCAGCGAAGCTCCTTCCAGCGGCGGCAAGCCGCCGGTGACGATCCTAAGCGGCTCGCCGCCGGAATGCGTATCGATCGCCGCATACCAATTTTTCATTCTCATGTACACCGGCCCCCGAACCCATTAGAGTAGTTCAAAAAATCTGACATCCTGACTTTTTGAACTCGAACTATCAAAGCAGAAAGAATCCCCGATTCAGCTCATCCCGAGCTTGTAAAACAAACTGGTGAAAGCCGGTCACCCAAGCCGCCCCGGAGATTTGCGGTATAACCGCCGGCAGGCCGCCTACCATTGTTTCTTCCACAATCTTGGCTCGGAACAGCGAGCCCACGATGCTCTCATGGACAAATTCCTGCCCTTTGCCAAGCTCCCCCTTGGCGTGAAGTACGGCGACCTTGGCCGAAGTTCCCGTCCCGCACGGTGAACGGTCGATCCCCCCGGGAGGCACAACCACGGTATTCCGGCAGTGGGCCGACGGCGATACCGGATCGCTGTAGAACTCGATATGGGTAAGCCCGCGAATGACCGGGATTTCCGGATGCACCACCTCAACCTGGCGATTCACGGCCTCGCGGATCTTGACGGCCAATCCTATGATTTCCGAGCCCTGGCCGGGAACCAGGGGAAGGCGAAGCGGCCGCGCGTCGACCAGTCCGTAAAAATTGCCGCCATACGCAATGTCCACGGAGATTTCGCCTAGCCCTTCGACATCTACCAACACATCCCTTTTGTATAAAAAAGAGGCGATATTCATGAACGTTACCTGCTTCACCTTCCCGTCCTCGATCTCCAGCCTCGCTTCCACAAGACCCGCCGGGGTGTCGAGCCGGATGACGTCTTGACTGTCAGGATAAATTCCTCCCTCAATCAGCGCGGTGCAAAGGCCGATCGTATCATGTCCGCACATCGGCAAATATCCGCCGGTTTCCATAAACACCACCCCGATGTCGGCCCGCTCGTCGCAAGGCGGGGTCAAAATGCAGCCGGACATCACCTCATGTCCCCGCGGCTCAAACATCAGCGCGGTGCGGAAATCGTCGTAATGCTCGGACATGTAAACCATCTTTTCCGTCATCGTCCTTCCGATCAGCTCCGGCGCTCCGCCGGTCACGGTGCGGGTCGGATTCCCGCCCGTATGGGTATCGATCGTGCTCACCAGCTTGGAAAATCCCATACTCATAACACCACCTCCTAATGGCGGGCAACAGAGCGGCGAAAACGGTCATAACGGAGCGGCTCGACCGGGATGCACGTCTCGGCGCCGCTTAACATTTCGCTCATCACCTTCCCCGTAACCGCGGCCAGGCTGATGCCGTCCCCTTCATGTCCTGCCGCCACATAAAATCCGGGGACTTCGTCGACGGCGGAAACGATCGGCAAATGATCGGCCGTCCAGGGACGCAAGCCCGCGTACGTCCGCAGCAGCGGGATCCGCTCCAGCACGGGAAAGAAGCGGATCGCCCGTTCCGCAATCAGCCGGATCACCTCCTGGTCGACGCGGCTGTCTTCCCCCGCGAATTGGCGGCTGGAGCCGATCAGGAAGTTTTGCGAAGCGGTCGGTTCGAACACGAGCGCGATGCCGTACTGTTCGAACCTCGGGTCCACCTTGCGCGTTCCGCCGAATTTGCTGATCAAATAGCCGAATTCCATCACTTTCCGCTTCCCGATGCTCTCCCAGCGGGAGGCGACGAGAATGTGGCCCTTGCGGGGTTCGATCGGAATATCTATCCCGGCCATTAGCCCGATCCGCTTCGCCCATACCCCGGCGGCGTTAATGACAAATTTTGCGCGGATTGTGCCGCCGGAGGTTTCCACCCCGCGAATTCCGCCCTTCTCATCCAGCAGCAGCGCCGTCACGGGCGTATGGGTTCGCAGCCTTGCACCATGGCGGCGGGCGGTGGCAGCAAGTGAATAGGTTAAGAGGACCGGGTTCACCGTAGAATCCGTGGCGCATTCCAAGCCCCCCGGCAAATCGTCCGCCAGAAAGGGCCACTCCTCCCGCAGGTCCTGCCGGTCCAGCATGCGAAAAGGAAGGCCCGCTTCCCGCTGGCGCGCAACCCAGCTCTCGGCGGCCTGCATCTCTTCATCGGTCTCGCACACGAGGATGCTGCCGGGGGCCCGGTATTCGAATTCTTCATCAAGCTCCCGGGCCCACTCCGCCACCAACTGCTGTGATTTCAGGGACATTTGGCTGTCAAAGCCGGGGTCCTTGTCGATCGCCAAAATATTGCCGTCGCATTTGGACGAGGTGCCCCCGGCGATTTCGCCGCGCTCGACCACGATCACGTCCATGCCGGCTTTCGCCGCATAATAGGCGATGGACATGCCGATGATCCCGCCGCCGATGACAACGACTTCCGCAGCCACCGAATTCATGAACGATAGTCCCCCCTTCTTTTACAGAGGTTGTTGAACCCGCATTATAAGACGATCAGTTCTTTGCTTGATTTCGTCAGCACTTCAATGCCGGTCTCCGTCACGAGAATGTCATCCTCAATGCGGACGCCGCCGAAATCGGGGATATAAATCCCGGGCTCCACCGTCAGGATCATCCCCGGCTCGAGCACGTCCTCCGTTTTTTGCGAAAACCGCATCGGCTCGTGGATTTCCAAACCAAAGGCGTGACCGAGGCCATGGCCGAAATAGTCGCCGTACCCGTAGCCGGCGATACAATCCCTGGCCAGCGCATCGCCTTCCTTCCCCGTCATGCCAGGTTTGAGCCCCTCCAGGGCGGTCCGGTTGGCCTCCAGCACGATCCGGTAGATCTCCTGATGGCGCTCCGTAGGCTCGCCGATAAAGACGGTCCGCGTTAAATCGGAACAATATCCTTCGTAGTTCGCCCCGAAATCGAGGGTTACGAACTCATTGACGCCAAGCGGCTTGTCGCTGGCCAAACCGTGCGGCAGCGCGGAGCGCACGCCGGAAGCGACGATCGTGGGATACGCCGACGAAATCGCCCCGTTTTTGCGCATGAAGTATTCCAGCTCCGCAGCCACCTCCCGTTCGGTAACGCCCGGCTTCATAAAGCCCAAAATATAGTCGAAAGCCTTTTCCGTAATCTCGATCGCCCGCCGGATATGCGCCTGCTCCCGCTCGTCTTTGATGCCGCGTTGCTGTTCGACGATATTGTCCGTCGGCACCAGCTCGAATCCCTGAAAACACTTTTCATATGCCTCATATCCCGCGTAGGTCACGTGATTTTTCTCGAACCCTAATTTCGCAACGCCGGCCCCGGCCAGTTTCTCCCGGATCAGTTCAAGCGGGTCGCCCGCCGCCTGTACAACTTCGTATTCACGAGCCTGCTGGGACGCCTGGCTGGTATAACGAAAATCGGTCACCAGCAAGGCCCGGTCCTGCGTAATCACCACCGTGCCGGCGGTGCCGGTGAAGCCGGTAACATATCTGCGGTTATAGGGGCTTGCGATCAATAGTCCGTCGATCCCCTGCCGCTTGAGCGCTGCCCGTACCTTTTCAAGACGCTGTGCTTCCATGGATTGCACCCTCCCTCTCATCTTTTCAGACCGAACCTCATACGCATGCATCCTGTGTTCAGCCTTTCATCCCGGTTAACGTAATGCCTTCGATAAAATAACGCTGCCCGATAAAAAACACGATGATCACCGGCAAAATCACCACGGTCGAAGCGGCCATCAGCAAGTGCCACTGCGCGCTGTGCAGCGACTGAAACATTTGCAGGCCCAGCGCCATCGTAAATTTGCTTTCCTCATTTAAGTACACCAGCGGGCCCATAAAATCGTTCCACGAATTCATGAAGGAAAACAAACCGATGACGATCAGCGGCGGCTTCGACAAAGGAATGATGATCCGGGAAAAAACCGTCCACGGACCGGCCCCGTCCATAAAAGCGGCTTCGTCCAAATCCCGCGGGATGCCGGCATAAAACTGCCTTAACAGAAAAATGTCGAAGGCCGAGCCGAACCACACCGGCAGGATAAGCGGGACGTAAGTGTTAATCAGATCGGCCAGCTTCCAGCCGATAAAGGTCGGAATCAGCGTGACCGCACTGGGCAGCATCATGCTCGACAGCAGCAGCCCGAAGAAGAACTTTTTGCCCGGCCAGCTTAACCTGGCGTAGCTGTAAGCCCCAAGCGAACTGCTGATCAGCGCTCCGGCCAAGCAGCCGATGGTGATGGTTAACGTGTTGCGGAAAAAACGGAAGAAATCGATCGTCGTCAAGGCCTCCACATAGTTCTGCAAGCGAAAGGGCGAAGGTATCCACCTTGGCGGCATTTCAAAAATTTGCAGCGAACTCATCATCGAACTGCGGACCAGCCAAAATAACGGCAATAGACAAAAGCAGGCTCCTAAAATGAGGATCGTGTAAACGGTCAGCTGCGAGATTCGGCGGCTTCTCCGCATAGGCGCTACACCTCGCTTTCATAGAACACCCAGGATTTGGATGTGCGGAAGAAGATGACCGTGACCAGCAGAATGATCATAAAGAGAATCCAGGCAATCGCCGACGCCTGCCCCATTTCCCCGAATTGAAACGCCTGCCGGTAAATGTAGTAGTTATAGAACAGACTGGCATTGTTGGGCCCGCCCTGGGTCATAATCAGCGCCTCGGTAAACACCTGAAAAGCTCCGATCGACCCCATGATCAGATTGAAAAATATAATCGGCGTCATCATCGGGATTGTGATATGGCGAAACTTCCGGAGCGGACCGGCGCCATCGACGATGGCCGCTTCGTACAAGGACCTCGGCACGCCCTGCAGGCCCGCCAGGAAAATAATGATCGTGCTCCCCATCCCCCACAGGCTCATCAGCACGATGGAAGGAACCACGGTGGTTTCGGAATACAGCCAATCGAGCGTCGGCAGGTTCAAGGCTTCCAGGAAGCTGTTGAACAGGCCCAGGTCCGGGCTAAACAGCCAAATCCAAATCATCGAGGACGCCACCGCGGGCACGATGGCCGGCAAATAATAGATCGTGCGGAACACGGATTTGCCGCGGATAAACTCCATGTTCAGCAGAAACGCAACGATAAACGAAAAGACCAGTCCGAGCGGAACGCGGAGCACGACATATTTGAAGGTGACCCATAGCGAGTTGTAAAAATATTGATCCGTGCCGTCGAACAGCCGCGTATAATTCGCCAGCCCGATGAATTTGGGCGCATTTACGATCCGGTAATCCGTAAAGCTGAGCAACAGACTGGCGACCATCGGCAAAATGACGAACAGCATCAGCCCGCAGATACTGGGCAGGGCGAACAGGATGCCTGCTAAAGCGATACGGCGTTTATGAAGAATAGCAATCCCCCCAATCCGGATGAATGGATAAGCCTGGATATTACTTGCCGTAATATCCTTGAATCAGCGGCTGCACCTTGGGCTCCACCCCCTTCAGCGCTTCTTCGGCCGTCATTTTGCCCGTCCAGACCAAGTCGAGAGCCGGCGTTACCAAGGCATTGATTTTGTCCAGGTTCTTCACTTCAAAGCCAGGGGTGCGGATGCCGTTTTCAATCGTCTGCTTCATATAGGCTTCGGTGTATCCTTCCGGATGCGCCTTGTTCCCGGCGGCCCATTTGTTAATCAGGTCCGGATTCGTGTACCATTCTTTTTTCAGCGGCATCCATAAGCCGCCTTCGATCAGCGGCAGCACCGATTCGGGGTCGGCCATATATTTGTACAGCAGCCAAGCTTCCTCCGGGTGCTTGGTCGATTTAAAAATGACCGTCGGCGCCCCGTCCAACAGGGTATTGCTGACTTTAAGCTTCGGCAGCACCCCGACTCCCAAATTAAAATCCTGTTCCGCAAACGCTTGCAAAGCCCAGTTCCCGGAGACCGTCATAGCGACTTTTTTCGTTTGCAGCGCCGTATCGGGCAGGTTTTTGGTTTGCATCGGAGTGGGCGAAACATGGTGAACATACATCAGATCCGCCAGCTTTTGAATCGCCTCGATCGCCTCCGGCCGGGCCAGCCCAAACCCTTTTCCGTCCTCCGTCAAAAAGTTGCCGCCATTAGATACCACCGCCGCCATCATGTTGTAAGGATCGTACTGAAGTCCGTACTGCCTGATTTTGTCCGGGTTGAAGTTGGGATCGAGCGCATTTCTCCCCTGGTCGTCCAGCGTTAATTTTTTGGCGTATTCCACAAACGTATCCCAATCCCAGGCTTTATCCGCGTCGGTCGGGGGTAGCGGTGCGCCCGCTTCCAGCAGCAGATCCTTGTTGTACATAAGCCCGTATCCTTCGACTGCGGTGCTCATCCCGATGATGTTGCCGGGAGCGATTTCGTACCAGACCTGGTCGAGATAATCCTCCTTTTTAAATTCCGGGTCCTTGTCGATCAGCGGGGCGAGATTGAGCAGCTTCCCGTCCGCGCCCCAGCTTAAAGCGGCCCCGGACGACAAGTAACCAAGATCCGGCGCGACATTCCCCGCCACCATCGTCGTCAGTTTGGTTAAATAATCGGCCGGGACGTGCATCGGCTCGACATTAATCCCGGTGGCCTGCTCAAAACGTTCGAGCGCTTCCGTCACCGTTTTTTTCTCGATCGTATCTCCCCAGAAGGAGAATTTCAGCGTAACCTGCTCTTTACCGCCGTCCTGGCCGCCGCCCCGGCTTTCTTCGGAGGTTCCCCCGCTATTCGAACAGGCCGCCAACACGACGGCAACGGTAAGAGCCGCCGCTAACATCCTGCCCGCGAAACGCCTAGCTCTCTTCATCCTCTAACCCTCCATTCAGCAAAAATGATTTGTATATTTATTGTAAAAAAGCACGGTTCTAAAAAGAATTCGAACATTTTTGGATTGGTGGAGGATTTTTATTTGTTGGATAAAGGAAGACGGAGGTGAACGGTGGTCCCTTTCCCTTCTTGCGAAGTCAGGGTTACACCATAGGCCTCCCCGTAAATAAGCTTGATTCTTTTGTCCACGTTTTGTATGCCGATGGAGCCGCTCTCCATTTGGGTTAATTGCTCCAATCTGTGAGCGGGAATGCCGATGCCGTTGTCTTCCACCGTGAACACGCGCTCCCCCTCCTCCACCCGGCCCCGGATCAGAATCCTTCCCCCGGTGTGCAGGCGGGAAAAGCCGTGGACAATCGCGTTTTCGACGAACGGCTGCAGAAACAGCTTGGGAACTTGATACGAATAAAGCTCGGGGGAGATGTCATAGGTGACGGTAAACTTGCCCTCAAAACGTTCGTTCGTGAGAAAGAGATAATGCCGGAGCCAATTTAAATCCTCCGCCAAATCGCCGGTGTCGCGGCTGTTTTCGGAGGTGTACTGCAGCATGGCGGACAAGCTGACGATCATCCGGCTCAGCTCCTTCTGATCGTTTTCCAGCGCCGTCCAATTCATGATGTTTAAGGTGTTGTACAAAAAATGCGGATTCAGCTGGATGTTGAGCGACATGATTTGCGTCTCTTTTTCCCTGAGCTTGACCTTGTAGTTCTCTTCGATTAAATTTTTGATTTTTGCATTCATCTGGTTGAATTTATGAATCAACAGCCCCATCTCGTTGTAGGACTCGACCGGGACGCGGGTATCGAATTCCCCTTCGCCCGTCTTTTTGATCGCGCGCAGCAGTTGATGAATCGGCCTGGTGATGGAATTGGCGAACATAAGCGCCAGCAGGAGCGAGAAGATCAGCAGAAATAACGCCAAATAGAAGGTATAGGATTTGATCTCCGGCAAAAAAGCGGCCCCCAAAGCTTCCGGCGAGATGGTGACTCCCGAAATCCAGCCCGTTACTTCGGAGGTATCAAAGCAAACGATCAGCGGCTGGCCGTTCTTGATCATCGTTAAGGTCCCGCTTTTCAGTTTGGCCATTTCCTCCAGCCAATCCGGTTTAAAGCCGGCGTGTTCCCGCTCCGCGTTCGAACCGGCGACCAGCTCTCCCCCCGGGCTCATGATAAAAAAAGAAGCTCCTGCGGAAGGGAGCGCACTTTCGAAGCGGGCACGGTAATAGTCCGGCCGGTAAGTGATGACCAGCACCGGGAGCTCGGCTTTACCCTGCAGCTCGATCACTTCGCCGTTGTTGATTTCGAACAGTTTGAGCAGGCGCACCCCGGCCAGCAGCCGGAAGTATTCCGGCGGATTGGACGGATTGATTTCCCGCTTGAACATTTGCGCAAACGAAAAGGTAGGGACCCACGCCATTCCCCCGTCCGCTTTTACCGCCGCCTGGTATAGACCGGTCTCGTCAAAATCTTCATAAGGGATCAAAGCGGAAGCACCTGTGGGGCCGATGTTGGAATAGCTGGTGATCAAATGGATCGAATACATGTCCTGCAAATCGGGAAAGTATTTGTTGAGCGCCCGGCTTACCTTTTTTTCCATCGTAATCATGCTGTATTCGTCCCCCGGATTCGCGTGCAAATATTGCTCGTACAATACCTGTTCCGCGATCAGGGCGAGGCTGCTTTCCTCCAGCCGGGCAAGCTCCGCGTCGATGATTTCGTTGTTTTGCTTGACGATGGAGTAAAGGTTTTGCCGGGCGAATTCGGAGACGGACTCCCTGCTGGAGAAGTAATATTTAGAGCTGAGGATGCCAAGCGGAATCGTGATGATGAGGGCATAGGATAAAAAAAGTTTGGTCCTGTAGCGGAGATCCTTGAATCGCGGCAAACCGTAACGTCCTCTCAAATGACATCCCTTCCTTATTTAGCGAATGGCGGACAGGCGGCGGTATTCTTCCGGACTTGCGCCGAATTCCTTGCGGAACAGGCGAATAAAATACTTTACATCTTTATAACCTACGTTTTCGGCAATTTGGTAAACCTTTTGCGAGGTATGCAGCAGCAGTCTTGCCGCCGCCTTCATGCGGGTTTGGGTAATGTATTGGTGGATGGTCATACGCGTATGCGTTTTGAAAAGGTTGCAAAAATACGAAGGATTGAAATAAAACTTCACGGCCAGCGTGCTTAGCGACAAATCTTCTTCATGGTAATGCGTGTCAATATAGGTTTTGCAGCTTTCGATAATCGGTTCGGCTTTACATTGCTTCGGGTTATTCGGGCGGTCGTCAAACTCGAAGAGCCATTCCCGGGCCGCCTTCGAGGCGGCGAGACGCACGGCGCCTGCTTGTTGCTCCGCTTTCGCCAACAGCGGCGCGATTTTATGCTCTTCCACCGGCTTGAGCAAATAATCGCAGGCCCCAAGTTGCAGCGCGCGCTGCGCATAGGCAAACTCCGAATACGCGCTCATAATAATGACGCTTTCGTTCCCGCCGCGACGGGCCAAATGCTCCATGAATTCGAGCCCGCCCATCACCGGCATTTGAATGTCCGTAAAGACCAGGTCAACGGGATGTACGCTGATGCTTTCAAGCGCCTCCGCACCGTCCCTGGCATGAAAAATGTTGCACTTCGGATTCAGCCCCTGAAGCATCCGCGACAGCCCTTTCCGGTGCTTCGGTTCGTCGTCCACGACCAAAATGTTCAGCATTTTCCATCCCCTCTTTTTTGCCGTCAGGCTTTGGAATCGGAGCAAAACACCGACAAATACTTGACTTCATCCGTCAGCGGCGTATATTTATGATTTTCAAAAGAGTCGAAATACAAGCTGTCGCCGGCGTTTAGCGTATACGCTTCGTCGCCTACGTAATAGATCATGGTGCCTTCCAGCACATAAATAAATTCCTGTCCGACATGAGACAGCGTCCGTTTCCCGGCCTTTCCTTTCCTGGCCACGAAATAAAACGGCTGCATCAATTTCTCCGGCCGTTCCGCCGCAATCGCGGAAAAGGAATACCCTTTGTCGGTGCGGACCATTTTATCCAAGCTCGCCGCTTTCGTGGTGTGTACGGTGCCATGCAGATCGCTGTCGTCAAGCAGCACGGAGACTTTGGTTCCCAACGCTTCGGCAATCTTGATGAGCGTGCCGATCGGGGGCACCGTTTTCCCGTTTTCGATTTTGGACAACAGGCTTTTCGTAAACCCGCAGGCCTTGGCGATGTCGTCCAGACTCCGGTTTTGTGATTTACGGATCTTTCGGATTTTACTGCCCAATTCCACGTAAGATATCCCCTAAATAAAAATGAATTCAACTTGGTTTAATCAAATGAAACAACATTTAATTGGAATTGTCAATAAATTTTAACAAATAGACATGGATAATTTAACACATCTGTGATTCTTGTTATACCTATTGGCAACAATTATACTTTTTGATATAATTACATTCATTGGTTAAAAATTAATACGCTTCACTTGGAGGAGCCTGTCACCAAGGGAGTGGTATGTCGTTTTTCGGCATGTCATTCCCGTGGTTGGCAGGCTCTTTTTGTATTTATTCTTATTTTTTTCACATAATTCACTTCAATGGAGGATTGATTGATATGCTGATTTTAGAACTGGCCATGATTCTGATTGCATCCAAACTAGCCGGAGACCTAAGCGTAAGATTACGCCAGCCTGCCGTTTTGGGGAAATTGCTCATCGGCATTTTGCTTGGCCCCGCAGTATTGGGCTTGATCCATGAAACCGATATTCTGAATGAAATAAGTCAGATCGGCGTCATTTTACTTATGTTTATTGCGGGGCTGGAAACGGATGCGAACGAATTCAAAAAAACCGGGAAAGCATCCGCTTACGTAGGTTTGGCCGGCATCGCCCTCCCGTTCGGATTGGGCTATCTCTCGGGTGTTCTTATCGGCATGCCCGTATTTGAAGCTATTTTTCTCGGATTGCTGCTGTCCGCGACAAGCGTCAGCATTTCGGTCCAGGCGTTAAAAGAAATGGGCCGGCTCAAATCCAGAGAGGGAGCCGCCATTCTCGGGGCGGCCGTGATCGACGATGTTCTCGTCATTATCCTGCTGGCCTTTGTCATGAGCTTCGCCGGCGGCGACGTTAACTTGGGAATGATGATATTGAAGAAGTTCGCGTTTTTTGCGATCGCCATCGTTTTGAGCTGGAAAGCCGTGCCTTGGGTGATGCGCAAGTTCTCTCCGCTCCGCGTGTCGGAGTCGGTCATCTCCGCGGCTTTGATCATTTGCTTCCTGTTTGCTTACATGGCTGAATATGCCGGCGTGGCCGCCATTATCGGGGCGTATATTGCGGGGGTAGCCATCAGTCTTACCGCTTATAAACATGAGGTTACCGAGAAGATCGAAACGATCGGATACGCGGTTTTTGTCCCCGTGTTTTTTACGACGATTGGCGTTAAAGTTGATTTTTCCGCCGTATCCTCCCAGCTTGGCCTGATTGCCGGATTAAGCGTGCTGGCTATCGGCACCAAACTATTGGGATCGGCCTTTGGGGCTAAAGCTGCCGGCTTCGGTTGGCGGAGCGCCCTAGGGATCGGCTCGGCGATGGTGTCCCGGGGTGAAGTCGCGCTCATTATTGCCGCCATCGGCCAGGAAGCCGGGCTGCTGAACGAAGGGATGTTCGCCGTTATTGTACTTGTCGTACTGGTCACGACGATCGTCACCCCTCCGATGATGAAGCTGTTTTTTAGCGATAAGGAACAAGAACCCGGCACGCTGTAGCTTGCATGAGCTTTTGATTGAAATTGTTGACTCAAGGAGATATCTCCAAAATCTCCTTGAGTATTTTTTCTCTGGTTTCCGGACTTGACTGATCCAACATTTGTTTTAATTGTGCGGCATGCCAGGATACATAAGATGGGTCTATCTTGGACAATGTCCGTTCTCTGAATAATCCTGCCTTATCGATTCAATACATTTGATGGTGTAAAAATCGGCAATCCATCGCGTAGCATCCGGGAAAGTGACGGCCACGCCGACATGAGCGTCTCTACGTCCTCTACCCACCTTTCCGCACCGATATGACTATGTCTTTTAGTAATTTAAGTTTCTTGATTGTGGAATGAACGGTAAGCCTATGGAAAGTAACCAATTGCCCGCGATAAGTAACCCCAAAAATGCCATACGGCGTCGGGGATAATTTCATCAACTCTTCTCTGTTTTTCATATCAATGACTTTCGCTTCAAGCCCGAGTTTTCGGGCCCCTTCCAAGAAATTTTCGGTAGCTACATCCACAAACGGACATTGGTTAGTGCGAAAAATGGTTAACTCATGGGAGGTCTGCAATCTTTGCTCCCAATTATTGGGGAAATAGGGAAGCGGATCATCCTTGAGCGGAAATGCCAACAGTTCAAATCCGTAAGGCCCTTCTTGAATGATACGAAACCCGTTTTTCAAGAAGATGTCTTTACTCGGAGTCCAAGAAGTGTCCGAATTAGTGACTACCGCAACGCCGCTTTTATTTTGTTGTCTGGCATCTTCAATGCATTTATTGATCAGCCTGGTTCCGTAGCCTTTCCCGGAAATGTTGACCCATAAGCAATGAATGATCAAATAATCGTTGGCGTGGACGACTCTGGATGAATATTCCGCAGCCGTATACTCTATAAATCCCGCCGGTTTTCCGTTTTCCATCAGCTTTATGTATTTTAAACCCGCTTCCAGCTCGTTTTTGAGCCAGTTGTTTTTGTTCTGATATCCGGTTGAAAGAGGTTTGCTTCTTAAGCAATATCCTCTTGCTTCTTCAAGGTTTTGCTGAGTTAATTCAATCATCTGAACAGCTTGCATCGGGTTCAGGCCCTTCCTTTCATGGATAAATTAAAGTATAAATTCCAAATCGCTTAATGATTCTATGACGAAGTCCGGTGCAATTTCGTGATTCCAAACGCGCTTGTGCCGGTTTAACCAGCATGCTTTTATACCTTCCCGCTTTGCCCCTACAACATCGGAAACCGAATCTCCGATATGAATAACCTTGTCCGGAGACGTGTGATTGATTTGAAGCAATTCTTTAAACATCGTATTGTTAGCATCATTTTTATAAGAGCGGTATCGTTCGGAAGTGAACAGCCGAATCCCGTATTTCTTATAAAATTCCGGGGTCATCGCCTCGTCCGCGTCACTAACGATACAAACTTTATACTTCTGCAAGACGCTATTTAAAAATGCGGCCGTGTCTTCATAAAATTCCGAGCGCGTGTGTTCTTCAAATAAAATCTCAAGGGCTGCCGCCGCCTCGTACGTCATGTTCATTTGCCGGAACAAACTGCCGAAACTGCGTTCATAGACTTCACTCATCAGAAAAAATTGTTTCGTCGCTTTCATCTGCTCCCAGTGTTCGAAAAAATAATTTAATAATAAACACCCGCACTCATCTGCAGCTTCACGCGTGTATGTATTCAGTAAAATTGGCTTCCAAGTCTGCTCGATTCTGGAATCCACATTTACTAAAGTTTGGAACATATCCAGACTAACGACTTCAAACGGTTTCACTTTTTATCATTCCTTAGAAAAAAAGTATCGTCTGCGACACTATCAATTACGTGTAACAAACAGAAATTGCACTTGGACCGAACGAAAGGCTCCAGTGAAAAACATAAGAACAAAAAATGTCTTTATTCCGGCGGTAACCGTCCACTTGAGAGTATTAGGGGCAATTTATGTCGCTATTTTCCCGGAGCACGCGAAACTGCCCCATTCTGGACCATTCATAGGAAAATAAGCACATAAAATGCCGCTATTGGGGATGAACATGCCTCACTCCGGATCATAAGCACATAAAATGCCGCTATTATGAAGGCCAGTTGGTCTATACCTAGCCGACGGTCGGTCATTCCAATAGCGTGCTGTTGAACACTGGTTTCTAGACTTCAGCCCTTTTTCAGGCCGACGATATGAGCATAATGGTGGCGGCTATGATCGGCGATATGCCAAATGCCCCAGCTGTATTGCCGTTTTCATAAGGAACTTCTTTCAATAGTTCATCATCATCCAGTTTTAAACATACTTCTTTTAGCATTTCCTGAATCTGCTCGTAATCTTCCAGAAGAGTTTGCAAGGGAACGTTTTTGACCATAGGCAGCTTACCGTCCGCATTATACATCGGCCCAAACTTCGCAGTATATTCTGCCGGAACTCCCGCCTTTTGCAGACGATACACCCAATGAAGATCAACGACCGTCAAATGCCTGATTAATTGCGCTATGCTGTTTTGTCCCCCTTTTGGCCCCTTGTAATCGATTTCTTTCTGCGTCAACCCTTCTACCGCTTGCTTCAAGCGCAAAAAATTAAACCTCACCATCGCATGCAATAAACCGATAACAGGCGACATTCCCGTTACAGGTTGCAAATCTATCTGCTTCAAACTGCATCCCTCGCTATAAAAAGTTAATCAAAAAATCATTAATTTTTCCATGTTCGCCCGCACCCTGTATTTATTATCATAATTATGATAATATTAATAACAATAAAATGATTGAGGTGAAAAAAGATGCCCACGATTCGTCCCATCTCTGATTTAAGAAATAATTTCAACTTGATTTCCGAATTAGCACATCAGGATGGAGAACCTATTTTTATTACAAAAAATGGACAAAGTGATCTTGTCGTCATGAGTCATGCTGCATTTGAGAAACAACAAGCTTTAATCGAACTATACCAAAAGCTGGCCTTAGCTGAAAAGCAAAGTAATGACGGAGCTCCCAAAAAGAATCACGCTGAAGTGATGAAAAACCTTAGGAGTCAAATCCGTGGACAAGAAATATAAAATCGAATACTTGCCCATTGCTGAAGAAGACTTATCTGAAATCATCCAATACATCATGCTTGATAATCCTGACGCTGCATTATCAATGGCCAATAAACTTGACCAAACCACCTCTACTCTGGAAATATTCCCCAATAGCGGATCTATTCCAAATGACCTTCGTCTCCAGGCACTGAATTACAGAATGCTAATAGTTGACCCATATATTGTATTTTATGTAGTTAATGATGAAACTGTGGAAATCCGCAGAATCCTTCACGGAAAGCGAAAATACAATTTCTTGTTTTAATATAAATCCCTACTTCCATCAAAAAGTAGGGATTTGCTGTTCCGAAATCTATAAAGACGTAAACGCCGCCTTAAACTCCTCATAACTGCCGTAGCGCTTCTCCGCAAGCCATGATTTTTCCGCCATGGCCCGCAACGGTTCGGCGATGCCGGCGCTCACTTGGGCTTCGGTCTGCGCTGACGGTTTGTCGCTCCAAATGGCGAAAGAGCAGCCGATTAAAGCGTCGGGGTAAGGCTGCGGGTATTCCTGCCCTTCCGACTCGCTCACTCTGGGGAACACGCCGGGATGCCAGCTATCGTAGATCTTTTTTCCCGTTGGATACTTATATCCGGCATTTTCTCCCAGCACATAATAAAAATACGAGTCGTTATAATTCAGCACATCATGGCCTTTGTCCCAAAAAGCCTTCACCCTGGCCATATTGCGGTGCCATTTGGTCCAGTAGGCGATTTGGATCGTAGGCTTGAGCGCGGCGCGTTCCTGCTGATCGGCCCGGTAAAATCCGTCGTTCCACGCCCGCACGACAAAACCCTTCCGCTCCAGATGATCGGCAATATCGTTAACATAGTCGATATATGCATCGACGCCCGTACCGCCTTGGATCCCCAACGTCTCCCGGGCATACGACGCCAGCTGGGGGTACGCGTCAAACTTTTCAAAGTCGATAAATTCGTCTCCGCCGATATGGAAATAAGGGCTGGCTTGAAACAGTTCCGCATACTCGTCAATCAAATCCAGCGCAAACGCTCTGGCGTCCGGATTCGTGATATCCAGCGCCCCCTTGGCCGGAACACCGTCCGTATCTTTCAGCAGCCAGTCCGGATGATTCCGCAAGGCGTAGCCCAGATGGCCCGGCGAATCCAGGGACGGGATCAGCGTAACGTGATAACGCCTCGCCACCTGGATGATCTCCCGCACCTGCTCTTTTGTCAGATATTCCGGCGACATGACTTCCGGATGGCGGTCGCTCCGCAGCGTAAAACCTTCGTTTTCCGAAAAATGCAGCTGCAGCGCGTTCAGTTTCAGCCAGGACAATTCCTTAATTCTTGCCACGATCCATTCGGCCGTAAAAAACTTTCTCCCGATATCCACATGCAGCGCCCGTTCTTGCACCGCCGGGTAATCGACGGCTTTGCCGTAAGGGAGATAGCCTTTCCGCAACAGCTGCTGCAAAATGGTCCTAACGCCGTACATCACCGCCCGCTCGGTCCCCGCCTTGACTATGACAAAACTTCCAATGTCGATCGTGTAGCCCTCGGGACTGCTCGTTTCCGGCGGTTCGGCCAGCTCGATGACCAGGTCGCCGGGAGCGGCGTCGGCGATGGTTCCATATTGAACCGGCAGCTCGTTTTCGGTCGGCAGCCGTTTCGCCGCAAACTCCGACCGAAGCAGTGACACCGTATCGTCAAGCCGCGGATTGCCGGAGGATTTTGCACTCCCGATGACGACGATTTTGGAAGAAGCGGCAGGCCTCCACCGTTGTTCGGACGCTGGCGTAAACTGCTGTACGCTCGGAAAAAGAGTACCCGTCCCATGCTGAGTTTCCATTAGCTCACCTCATCATTGGTTTTATTCCGAAATGGCACTTAAACCTCTCTCCATATTAACACAGCTGCTGCCCGCAGGCCTGGCGATTTTCTCAAAGAATTACAGCGACCAGCTTGTCTTCTTTAACTCTTCCGTACTGAAAAGAATGTCATAAGCCTCAACCGGTTCTTCTTCAACAAACTCCCTGACAACGCGCTGCACTTCCGCTTCCTCGGAGGCGTGAATCATCGCATATAAATTGTACGGCCAATCCGGATAGGAACGGCGCTGATAGCAATGGCTGACCTGTTTGAAGCCAGCCAATCTTTGGCCGGACTCGCAGATTTTTTCCCGCGGCAGAACCGCAACAAACAAACCATTGGCGGAAAAACCAGCCACCCTGTGCCGCAAAACGGCGGCAACCCGCTTCAGAACCCCCGTGGCCTGCAGCCTTTCCAGCCGGATCAATACGTCTTCTCTGCCGCAGCCAGCCCGGTCCGCCACCTCGGCAAAAGGGTCTGGCAACAGCGGCATATCGCCCTGCAGCTCGCGAATGATCCGCAGATCCAGTTCATCGGTCTCGCAAGCCCGCCGCGGCGAAAGGCTCACGCGCTCCTGGCTTCTGGGCAGCGGAGGGCTGCCCTTTTCGGCGTTCCCTTCCATATTCAAAAACACGTTCAGCTTGAACACCTGCTCGGACGGAAATTCGTACAGCCGCGGCTCCCCCGCCGCTTCGCGTATCGGCCCGAGAATCGCCTCGCGCTCTTCCTCCGACCGCGCCGATAACGTAAACCACATGTTCAGCCGATGCCGCCTGCGGTAATTGTGCGTAACGCCTTTAAAGCCGTTGACGACGGCGGCGGCTTCATAAAAACGGCTCTCCTCCACCTCCATGGCATAAAGCCTGCCCGCAAAGCCCAAACCCGCCGGGTTAAAAACGCCGCCAACCCGGCGGATAACCCCTTGCTCCTTGAGTCCCTTCAGCCGTTCCAGCACTTCCCCCGGCGCCAGCCCCAGCTCTTCGCCAACCGCGCGCCAAGGCTCGGCCGTTAGCGGAATTCGGGCCTGCAGCCGGTTCAGGAGAGCCCGGTCCAGCGCATCCAGCTTCATTGGGCTCCCCTCCTTCCGCCCATAGCTCTTGCCGCCGGCCTTTGATGACACCACGGCTCCTCCGCCATAAAATTGCCGCCGCTGTAATAGTACGACCTGGCCCGGCAGCCTCCGCAAATCCCGACATTGCGGCAGGCCCCGCAGGCCCCTTCGTATTTTTCGAAATTCCTTAAGTCTTGGAAAGCCGGGCTCGTCTCCCAAATTTCATGAAACGGCCGTTCGCGCACATCGCCGACCTTGACCGGCAGGTAGGGGCAAATATGCACCTCGCCGTTAGGCAGGATGGAACAATAGGCAACGCCGGCCAGGCAGCCGCGCGTGTAGCGCAGGTTAAGCCCCATGCTTTTGGCCAGCGGCATAAATTGCGGAGCGCAGGTTGGCTTGATTTCGATCGAGGTCGATTTTCGCTTGGCCAGGACGTTTTTTAACGCCGTGAAATATTGTTCGCGCTTTAACGCATTTTCTTCGATATAAATGCCGCGGCCGGTAGGGACGAGAAAAAACGGATGCAGCGAGGAGACGTCCAGCTCTTCCGCCAATGCCGCCACCCGTTCGAAATCATCCATATTTTCGGAGGTCAGCGTCATATTGATCTGAACCTTGAGTCCCGCTTCACGCGCGTGGCGAATTCCTATCACCGCCCGCTCCCACCCGTCGGCCGCATTTCGAAAGCGATTGTGGTAAGCGGGTGAAGCGCTGTCAATGCTGATGGCGATGCCCGCCAGACCGGCTTCTTTCAGTTCGGCAGCTTTGGCGCCATCGAGAAGCGTGCCGTTGCTGCCCAGCGCGGCGCGCAGCCCGCGCTCCGCCGCGTAAGCGATCAATTCGCAAAGGTCGCCGCGGGTCAGCGGTTCGCCGCCGCTGAAAATGAGCATACGGAACCCCGCCTCCTTGATCTGATCTATCAGCCGGCGCCCTTCCTCCGTCGTCAGTTCGCCCTCCGTCGGCGATTCCGGCCCGGAATCGCGGTAGCAATGTTCGCAATACAGATTGCATCTTCTGGTCACATTCCAGGATACGAGCATGGCGTTATCTCCTTTTATACAATCGCTTTAGACGATCCCGATTTCGCGGTCGCTTAAATAGCAGGATGGATCGGCCGCCCAGAAATCGCCGGTGACCGACGCTCTTGCCCGGAAGTTGCCGTTGCACAAATCCAGCCAAGCGCATGCTGTGCACCGCCCTTTCAGCAACGCCTTCCGGTCCCGTAGCCCGGCCATGACAGGGTGGGCCGCCTCCCGCCAAACTTCGCTGAACCTCTGCGTGCGAAGGTTGCCAATCTCCACGTCCCGGGTGAATTGGTCCGGATAAATACGCCCGTGCCAATCGACGCAGCCGATGGCCACCCCCGAGCGGTTGCCGCCGTTCCGCCGCAGCAGCCCGAGCAAAAGTGCAGCCCGCTCCGGATCATGCTCCTTCATCCATTGATACAAATAAACCCCGTCCGCATGGTTGTCCACGGTGAGCAGCTCCGTCTTTTTCCCTTTGCGGTGCAAATCCAAGGTCTTGGCGATGATCTTGTCCAGCGCCCGCCGCGACTCCTCGCGGGTGACATCCTCCGTCTGCAGCGTGCTTCCTCTACCGGAATAAACGAGATGATAGAAGCAAGCGCGCGGGATGTTCTCCCGGTCGATCAAATCGAGCACACCGTCCAAATCGGGGTACGTGTGCTTGCTGATCGTAAACCGGACGCCCACTTTTTGCCCGACGGACAGGCAATTGCGCAAACCGGCCAGCGACTGGGCAAAAGCCCCCTTCCGGCCGCGGAACAAATCGTGGCGCTGCTCCAGGCCATCGAGGCTGATGCCCACATACTTGACCCCGGACTTCTTCAACTGCTTGGCCTTCTCGGGAGTAATCAGCGTGCCGTTCGTGGATACGACCGGCCGCAGGCCTTTGCCGGCCGCATAGGAGATCAGCTCCAGAATATCTTTGCGCACCAGGGGTTCTCCTCCGGAAAAAAGCAGCACAGGCACCCGAAACGAAGCCAGGTCGTCGATAAACGCTTTGGCTTCGTCCGTAGAAAGCTCGTGCGGGTCCTTGGCCGCCCGGGCGTCCGCGTAGCAATGCTTGCAGCTTAAATTGCAGGAGCGCGTCGCGTTCCAGACCACAACCGGCCCTTTGCCGGCCGAAACGCCATGCGGTTTGTCTCCCGGCGTGATGTCATAGCGGAGGTGATCCCCTTCGCCCTCTATACCGGTGAGCAGCTTCGTCACATTGATCATTTCATTCCTCTCTTTCTCTGCGATAGTAAATTTATCCATTCCTAAACTATTATAATCAAAGTATGTGAAAATTTACACAATATAATTCATGGACCGGCCGCCAGGCAAAAGCCTAGCGGTCGCGGCCCACGATGAAGTGCAGCAAATGTTTTAAAAAAACGGTGCCCCGCGGCAGATCTTTCAGGGCTTCCATAGCCAGGCAGTAGTGTTCCCACATTTGCTTTTTGGCGCCTTCCAAGCCGAGGATCGCCACAAACGTAGAATTTTCGTTATCTTTGTCCTGGCCGGTCGGCTTGCCCAGCCGCTTTAGGTCGCCCTCCCAATCCAGCAGGTCATCTTTTATTTGAAACGCGATCCCCGCGTGATAGGAGTAAGTTTTCAGAACGTTTATATCCGCCTCGTCCGCACCGGCCAAAATGGCCGGCGCCGCCAACGATACCTCAAAAGCGATCCCGGTTTTGTAAAAACAAATCCGATTCAGTTCATCCAAGGTCAGCGCCTTGCCTCTGGAACTAAGGTCCATTGCCTGCCCCATGCAAATTTCTCCGGCCTTGTGCGACATATACTTCAGCAAAGCAAGTACGGCGCCGCCGGGGAAGCCTTCGAGGGAAGATACCTCTTCGATGGCCTTCTGAATCAGGAAAATCCCCGTCAATTCCGCGATCGCGCTGCTGTGAACCCGGTGCAGGGTAGGCCTCCCTCGGCGTATGGACGAGTTGTCCTGGGACGGCAGATCGTCGAAAATTAAAGAAGCGGTGTGCATATATTCGAGCGCTCTAAGCAGCGGCGTAAGCCCCGCGTCCGGCAACCCGAATTCATTGACGCCCATCACCCAGGCGAGGATCGGCCGCAGCCGTTTGCCGCTGCCCTCCAGGCTGTAGTTGGCCGTTTCGATAAGCAGCTCCTGCATCGGCGCGGCCGCTCCCGGCCTGGGGATCGGCAAACGTTCATTGATAGCGCGGCGGGCGGTATGGACAATTTCGGCAAATTCCTCCTGTTCGCTGCGATGGCGGCTCATGACGGCCAGCAGTTGGTCCCGCAGCAGCTTATCCAAGAAATCCACGTCTTCCGCCTTGTCCACCATACGCTGAATGAGCCGGTTCAGTTCCGCGCTGCCCGTTGAAAAGACGTCCATGATTTCCCTATATTTCTTTGAACCGGCGCGTTTTCGATACCGTTTAAGCCCGTTGATGGCGCGGTCGAGCAAAATTTCGCGTATCGCCGCATCCGAGCGGTAGACATGATGGATCAAATGGAAGATGACTGCCCAATACAATTCGAAAGGATTGATCAAATCCGGGCGTTGATGACGGTATTTATAAAAATAGGTGTAAGGCGTTACCGCGCCGCGTTCCATATCCTCGAACAGATCGGCGAAATCGTCGGCCAGCTGGTTGTACAAGCCGTAATAAAACACCCGCCGGTCGAAATCCCCGTCTTGGGGAGCGCCGATCACGGAACGGACAATCAACCGGGACGAAGAGGATTTCAGAATGATCGGCAAATAAAGTTCTTCGTTGGAATAATCCGCATGCGCCAGCTCCTTCACTCTGTCCACATGCTGGGCATGAAAGAAAACATAGGATTGGTCGAAAAAGGCCTGTTTCGCTTGCTCCGGCTGGCGGTGCTTAATGTATTCGTAAGCCTCGCGAAGCTCGGCGTACACATATCTCATCAATTCTCTGCGTTCGCCGCCCCACTCCCCCGGCTCAGGAACGGTGCCGCTGATCAGCGCAGCGCGGATCATCCGGGAATAGCGCTCCTTTTCATCCGCGTTCAGCGCTTCGGAATCCAGCAAATCGTCAATAAAAGGATAAGTCAGTCCGTAATAGTAACCCGATTTGATCGCTGCTTCCAAGATTTGCGCCCGCTTTGCGGCTGGGGCTTCTTCGCTGATTTCGTCCAAGGCGTGCAATACGACGCCGAGAATAATTTTGATCAGCTTCCGCTGGGCTTCCTCCGCATTCATTTCTTTGGGGAGGTGGGCGGACACGCCTTTGAGCTTATCGATGAGCCAAATGGCGGCGCCCTCCACGCCTTCCTTTTCGGCCCAGCGGTAAAACGACCTTAGGCTGAGCAACTCCGGCAGGTTGCCGCCGGCGGATTCGGCGGGGCTCAGGAGGTGTTTTTTCAGATCCGCCAGGAAATGCTCCAGCCGCTTTCGCGTACGGGGGTCGTTCAAATCTTTGCCCAAATCCCGCATATAAATATAAGATACGCTGCGCTCCAAATAAGCGTCCAGCTTACCCGACCGGTTCAGCCACCTCAAATAGGTTTGAACGTCGGAGGGATCGGGCTTCTTTCGTGTCCCGGCAAAAAGAAACGGCAGCGGGGCGCGATGCATATGCCTCCTCTTCCACTGCCCAATATCTTCGATTAAACCGGGAACATAACTCCGTTCATGGAGCTGCGACTTCAGCGCGGCAAAATATTCGCCCGCCCGCTCCTCGGCCCTTTGGTACGAAGCGTCCGCAACCTCAATAAGTTCAATTTTCATAACGCCTACCTCGTCTTGTCTATTCTATGATACGTTGTAATTTATGATTACGTAGCAAACTATCATTCCGTTGCAAATAAAGTCATCCCCATTTACTATAACAAATGTTACAGTAAGCGGCGTCAACTATATGTAAAGGAGAAATGGGGGACCATGAATGCGTTTCGTTTCATTCCTGAGCTCGTTTTATGCCGCATGGCGGGATTATCCGGCTGCTTCGGGCACGGTGCTCGGTAACCGGTATGTCGTACAGGAAGTCGTCGGCCAGGGCAGCTACGGTTTAACCTATAAATGCGTAGACCGGACCAGCGGCAGCCTGGTCGCCGTCAAGCAGGCCAGACCAAGCAAAGGCCGCTATGGCAAACATATGCTGGAAAGGGAAGCGATGATTCTGAAGGCGTTGCCGCATCCACGATTTCCCGCATTCATCGAATGGTTTACCGGCAAGGGCAACGCGTATTTGGCTATGTCTTTCTTGCAGGGCGATACGTTTGAAGATCTGATCTTTGAGCTGGGCCATAAGTACGGAGAGCGTGAATGCCTACGGATTACGCGGCAGCTTTTGGAGCTCGTTATGTACACCCACGCAAAAGGATACGTCCATTTGGATTTGCGCATTCCCAACGTTCTGGTGAAAAATGGTGAAATCTACCTCATTGACTTTGGCTTGGCGAGAAAAATAGGCGAACCGGCGCCGAACCATGTTCACGTGCGGAACGGGTCCGGCCGGCGCGGTACGGCTTCAAGGCAGTTTAAAGCGGCGGAGGAAACCTCCGATTTGCTGGACATCGGCCATTTTATGCTATTTCTCCTCTACTCCGCTTACGTGCCGGAAAAGAACGCCGAGCCCTCGGAAGAGCGCAGCTGGCAGGACGAGTTGGCGCTCTCCGGCGAGCTGAAAACAGTCATCGAGCGCTTGCTGGAACTTCAGGAGCCCTATTCGGGTTCCGCGGAATTCATGAAAGAGCTGGAGTCGCTGAGCCGTCATACCAAATTCCAATAAAGCACGGACGATGCACCCGGATTTGAATGTGCCGTTTCGTTTATGTTAATATCCGAATAATATAACAATAATGATTACAAATAAGGAGAGTGATTACAATGTTAAGAAGATTCATCGATAAGTTCCTGCATTCGATGTCTCATCATCAGCACCGAAGGCGTTATAGCAGTTCGGCGAGGCATCACGGAAAACGATACGGCAGCAGCGCGGGGAGGCATTACGGAAAACATTATAGCAGCAGCTACGGGCACCCTCGTCCTTTTGGCTCCTCTTCGGATTACAAGCGCCGGCACGGCCGTATGGGACACGACTACTACAAGTCCAGAAGATACAGCTCAAGCTAACGGTGATATACGTCAAAATGCGGCCAGATAGCGGTAATTTTGGGCGTTATTATTGATTTTCGATTCCTCGTCCGTGAAATAGCGGAATTTTGGACCTCTATTTTATTCCTGGCTTGAAAAAAACACCTTTTCGCTCTCTTCTGCCGAAAATAGCGACAAAATTTTCCTTTATTTCAGATGGATTCCCTGCTTTGGAGAAAATAACGCCCTTATATACCGCTAATTTCGCGGTGGCCCCGCGTAGCGGTTAGATTACAAAAACGGCGGCCAACCGCGACCCGCAAAATACCAGGTCCAAGGTTAGCCGCCGCTTTCTACCCGCGGAAATCAGCGGGTAAAGGCCAAACCGATTTCCGACACAATAGCGCTGCCCAGATACGTTCCCGTGAAGACGAAAATGGCGACGATGGCAACGCGCCAGGACGTTTTGCGCAGATCCGCCAGCCGGTTGGCCACCGAAATGCCCGCGAACGTCAGGATCGGCGTCGTGATCGAGAGAAAATTCACCGCTTGAATCGCGTTTACGAACATATCGGAGGAAAGACAGAAGATCAGTGAAGTGATTGACACCCAGCCAAGCACCGGAAATTCCTGCAGAAATTTGACCGGAACCTTCTTCATGACCGCCGAGATGAGGATACCGATAAAGGAAAACAGCCACAGCACGGCAAGCCCGCCGATCGTATCCCAGGAAATGGAGCCGGATTCCGGATTTTTCAGATGCTTGATCTGTTCCGTGAACAGGATCAGCGCCACGCTAAGCAGCAGCACTAAAGCGTATTTGACGTATTTGTTCAATCCGCTCGTCATTTCGCTTTCCCCCTAACCAACAGTTTGTACATAAAACGCTGCAGCGGCACCGCCAAAAACACCATCGTGTACGTGCCGAGGAAACTGGTCAACAGCTGACTGGCGGACGCATACGCGGTGATCGTGTCGGCTTTCTCGGGCGTACCCGCGATCAGCGCTGACGATGCCCCGGTCATCATGCTCGCGGAGCCGACCCCGGAAGACATGGCCAATGCTTCAACGGAGAAGCCGGCCGCGCTCATCAACGGCGCAATGATGCTGAAGAACAGCGTGCCGAATAAGGTTCCGATGATATAAAGGGACAACACGCCTCGGCCTTCGTCGGAGTCCAGCGTATACTTCTCGGAGATGTACGCCAGTTCGCCTTCCCGCCCGATGCCGAGCGTGGCTCCGATGGCTTCGCGCCGCAGGCCGATCCAAATGGCCACCGGCAAGCCCAGCAGCACGGTCCCCAGGTTGCCGATTTCCTGCAGAATAAATACCCAGCCAACCTGCATAATCTCATGGATTTTCGGAGCGATATCGGCTCCGTACCGGGCCATGAGCGGCAGCATGATAAAGATCAGATATTTGCCGGCAAAATCCACGTTTTCTTTGCTGTAGATTTTTTTCATGAATCCTTTGCGGAATATGGCCAAGCCCAAAACCATCGTAATCAGGATGGCGAAAACGAGCGGCAGCAAACTAATGCGCACCGAGCCGACCGGAATCGACTGGATGCCGATCCACTCGGCAACGGTGATGACCAAAAGTACAAAAACAAGCAAATAAATAAAGTTTAACTTCGGCTTCATGGGTCTCTCCTCGGTAAGTTTTCGTCATCGTTCCGTCCGCGCCTCAAGCGGGCGTCACGATGGAAGCCAGCAGCTTCTCGTAATCGGCGAAAGAACGGCGGTACAGCTTGCTGGGGTCGATACGCCCGTTCATGCGTTCAAACACCCGGGTCAAAAATTCGGGGAATACGGCGTAAATGAATTCCGGGTCGATGTCCTTAAAGTCGTCCCCATGGATTGTTCCCGTAAAACCGCTGTACCCAATCTGAATGCAGGGGATCATAAAGGATAAATCACCGATGTCGCCGGCCGCGCTGATCGCGTTATTGTTCAGACAATCGCTGATTTCCCCGGTTTCGCGGAACGCTTCCAGCACGAATTCCGATAAATACCGGTCCTGCACGAACGGCAAATACCCCATCTGTGTCTCGATGGCGACCTCGCCCTGCAGCGCCAGCGCGCTGCCTTTGGCGGCGTCGTCCATTTTCGCGGCCACCTCGGTCATATAATCGACGGTTTGAGTCCGCAGATCCGTGCCGACCGTAATCTGGTTCGGTATGACGTTGGTGGACATATCGGAGGACATCACGATGGGGTTCATGCGCACCTTCTCCGCATCCTTGAGCTGCTGCCGGCATAGGCCCAGCGCCACGTTGAACAAAGTGGACATGCTGTACGCGTTGTTTCCCGAAAACGGATCAAATCCGGCGTGGCTTGCCTTGCCCTTAAAGCTGTACTTCTTGTACAAAAATCCGGCCAAATCGCAATTGATCTCAATCGTCCGCCGCGGGTATTCCCCGCCCATGGCGTGAACGCAGATCCCGATATCGATGCCGTCAAAGACGCCCAGCTTCATCGCTTCCGGTTTTCCGCCGTAATAGGAGATTTTCCCCTGCTTCAGCAATTCTTCCCGGTAGGCCAGATCAAGGTATTCCTCGGCAGGCACAAAAACGAACGAAAGTGTATAATCATACCCCTCATACGCTTTCGTCGTCAAGAAATAGTTGTACAGGGCGAGCGCGATGGCGACTTGCGTATAATGGCCGCAGTTATGGGCCGCCCCGGTCTCTTCGTCCGCCCGCCAGTGAGTCGGCGCGTAAACGGCGTCCAACTCGGCGATAAACGCGATATGTAACGGCTTGCCCGGTCCGAGCGTCGTTTTGATACCGGTGGTGCTGAACGTTTCCAGGGAGGCGTCGGGGTTGACTTTCCGCAAATAATCCGACACCAATGCGCTTGTTGAGAACTCCTTGTAACCCAGCTCGGGATGGTCGAAAATCGTTTTTCCGATTTTGGCGATCTCTTCATACTGTTGTTTGAAAAACAATTTGTTTCACCTCCACAAATCCAAGTTTGTATAAATATAAGTTAAATCTTATTTGAATGCAGCGAATCATGTCAATATTTGTTGAAAAAAAATTTCTGCCGAATCAGCGCCACCGCATACAGCAGAAGCGGCATCAGTAACAGGGCAACAAAAGAAAACCCCGTTCCTCCGGTCGGAAAAAATTTCAGCATCTGCTGAAAATTTTTGGCCGTCCAGATGCTGAAAACCCCGATGAGCAGGCCGACCGGAAACACGAGGAAACGGTAGTTGTCCAGCTTGAGCCATTGCGCCGTACTCACCGTCAAGGAATAGTACCACATGGAAATTTGCACAAAACCGCCCAGCATCCAAAGCGCCATCACAATCGCCTCCACATGGGAAAAGAAGTCCGAAATGCTGATGTACCGCGATGCCGAAAGCGTCGGAAAAGTGAGGTTGGCCGTAGCTTCCCCATACAGGAACAAGCAGGTGAAATTGGTGATCACCATCGTGAACATCATCAGCGCGACCGCGAATATCCCTCCTTTTAAGGTCTGATCCCCTTGGCGGACCGACGGGTAAAAAGAGTAGATAAACAAAAACTCCATAAACCAAACCGAGGGCTCCAACGCCCCCTTTAAAGCGGGACGAATCCCCAGTCCGAATACGGGAAGCATGTTCGTAAATTTGTAATCGGGCAATAGCAATAAAAAGATGGCCAGCACAAACAAAAAGAACAGCGGACCGTAGATCAATCCGAACCTCCCGATAACTTCCACGCCCGCCCTGACCGCAAAAGAACACGTCAGCACAATGCTGGCGATAATAATGACGAGCGGCGTTTGCGACAAGAACGCTTGAACGGTAAATTCCGCATATTCCCTGACGATTAACCCGATCGCGTCGATCTGGAAAAACAGGATCACGGCGATGAACGCGTTTCCCAGCGTTTTTCCGAGTACGCGCTGCACATACTGGATCAACGTCTCTCCCGGAAACATCCGGTGCAAGCTCCACGTCAGCCATACGATGAGAAGCCCGAACACCGAACCGAGAACGGGGGATATCCACATATCCTGCTTGGCTTGCGCCGCGGTGAACGACGGCACGACGAGAATCGAGGTGCCTCCGACCATCAAATACATCATAAAGGCAAGTTGTATATTCGAAATCTTTTCCTTTTCCATACGGTACGCACCTCTATCCCTCGGGAGTCAATAACATCCAGATGGGGCGGAACACGTAGTTGATCAGTTCGGTGGGACCGGGCAAACCGGGGACGAACAACAACACAAGGCCCAGCCCCCAGCCTCCTAAGGTCAGGACGGCAAATGCGATTTTTTCTTTCTTTTTTCCCGCCCGCAGCAGGGGGAGCTCATACAGAAACAAGGCGGCGGCCAGCAGGCTGATGCCGATCACTTTTAAACCGATCATGCTTTTCCCTCATTTATGCAGGCTTTTCCCGGAAAAACCCGGCGACAAGATGCGAATCTTGGCTGCGGCAAGTATGTCGACGTTCGGAAAAATATCGTTCCATCGGCTTTCCTCCCTGGCCCATTGCCGGGGATATTTCCGCCAAAACGCGTCCGCCGCCCCAAAAACGTCCGCCCGGCTTTCCGCTTGAATCTGACTGAAGGCCTGTTCCACTTTTTGCGCCAGCTTCCGGTTTAACAGTTTCTCCAAGCGCGGCAGCTCCTCCGGCTTCGTCACATCGACCGCCGATTCGTTCTGCTGCACGACCGCTTCGCCTTCCACCAGCACCGTCAACCTCCACCGATCACCGCAGATCTCCGGGACCAGCTTGGCGCGCGACTTGATAATGCGGACGGACATAAGCCCCTCTTCCTCTTCTTTCTTTCCTTCTACGGGGAACGTCATGTTCAATACGTTCAGTTCACCCCGGATCAACTGCGTTTCCCGGCGGACGTCTTCATTGAATTCGCCCGCCAGCTTCCCGTCTTTCAGAACCGCAACGCCGGAAATGACCGGAAAGGAATAATCGCTGCCCTGCTCCCGCTTAATTTCGATCAGCGGCAAAACGGCAGCCTTTGACCGGCCGGTCAGCATCTGGTTTAAATCTTTCATCGTAATCCCCATCCCCATCGACAGATTGGACAATTCCCGAAGCGCTTCGGAGCTGTCCCGTTCGATGCGGGTGCTCATGCTTAGAATATCTTTGGCTTTACCCTTGCTGACGAAAACATGAGCCCGCTCGCGCGGTTGGGGATGGCGGAACAGGAAATCGATCTGATCCAGAACTCCTTTCCGGGCAAGCTGTTCGCCCAGCACGTATACCTCGCTGTGACCCCAGAACACTTGGCGGGGAAGCTGTTCCTGCAATTTGGCCGCAGCGTCCGCGAAATCGGCTCCGCGTATGCTCTGCACGATAACCTGGCCGCCGCCGGTACCGTCCGCGCCGCCGGTTTCCAGTCCGCCGCCCCCGCCGGACGCTTGGCTGGGAGTGTACACCTGTACGGAAAGTTCAATGCCTCCGTTCTTGCCTTCATCGAGTCCGGCCGCCATGATTAAAGCCAAATCGTTAACCTCCGTCCGATCCCAACAGCCCGACAACAGCGGAAACATTCCGAGCAACACCCATACGGCGAGCCGGTATTTGCCGGGCTTCATCGGCCTTGGCCCTCCCGCCCCGGACGCTGACCCGCACCCTGGCGGTAGCGATTCAGGACGCCGATACGCGGCCTGCGGTTCATTTTCCAGAAAGGGGCGCGGACCATCGTATCCTTCAAAGCGTTGACGCTTGTGTACGTAACCGGCGATACGTACGGTACCCCGAAGGAACGCAGTGCGAACAAATGGGTTAGAATGATCGTAAGCCCCATCATTAATCCGAAGAAACCGAGGAATCCGGCCAGAAACATCATCGGAAACCTTAGCAGCCGGATGGAAATGCCCAAGGTGAAGTGGGGAATCAGAAAGGAGGCGATGCCGGTGATCGCGACCACCATCACCATCGGGGAAGAGACGAGGCCCGCCGAGATCGCCGCCTGTCCAATGACCAGCGCCCCCACGATGCTGACCGCCGCGCCGATCTGCTTCGGCAGCCTCACTCCGGCCTCCCTTAGCGCCTCGAAGGTAAACTCCATCAACAGCGCTTCCACCAGGGCGGGAAACGGGATTTGTTCCCGGGAAATCGCCATGTTGAGCAGCAGCGTAGTCGGAATCATTTCCTGATGAAACGTGACGATCGCCACGTAAAACGAGGGACCGATCAAAGCGATACACGCAAACAGGTAACGCAGCCAGCGAATAGCCGAAGCAATATAATAACGCTGATAGTAATCCTCGGGGGATTGCAGAAACGCAAAAACCGTTGTCGGCGCGATCAGCGCGATCGGCGTTCCTTCGACCAGTATGGCCGCCCTGCCCTCCAACAGTCCGGCCGCGACCACGTCCGGACGCTCCGTCGACTGCAGCTGCGGAAACGGCGAGTATGGATTGTCCTCGATCAGCTCTTCAATGTAACCGCTCTCGAGCACACCGTCCACATCGATGCGTTTCAGCCGCTTTTGGATTTCCGCGATGAGCGCGGAATCCGCAACACCGTGCAAATAAGCGATCACGACCTTGGTTTGGGAATACTGGCCGATTTCCATGGCCCGCATCTTCAATTCGGGCGACTTCAGCTTGCGGCGGATCATCGATACATTGACCGTCAGCGTTTCCACAAAGCCTTCCCGGGGGCCGCGCACGACCGATTCCGCTTCTGGTTCCGAAATCGACCGCTTGTCCCATTTGGCCAGGCTAAACGAGATTCCCTCCACTTCACCGTCCATCAACAGCACCGGATTGCCGTTGCCGATTTCCGCAACGATTTGCTCAAACGAGAGGGTTCGGGAAAACGCGGATACGGGCAAACATGCGCACAGGCCATCCAGTCCCTCCCCTTCCGGCAGCTTCAACGCGGGTCCAAGAATCTGTTCGTCGATCTTCTCCGTATCGGACAAACCGTCCAAATATACGAGCACCGCCCGCTTTCCGCCGCAGTTGAAATCATGAAACACGGCGTCAAAGCTATCCGCGTAGACCTCGTACAGCCGCGCGGCATTTTCATCCAAACGCGGCGCTATTGTTGTCTCGCCAATGTTCTGCATCGCCGCTCCTCCCAAGCCATGGCTCGTTTCTGTGGCTGTCGTCGGACATCCTTACCTTATTATGGTCAATGCGTTCTGAAAAATTCAGCAAACCAGTGATATCCATTCTTTTGGCCGTATACGGTTTAAGAAAAAAGCTAAAGAGTAAGTGGCTGAGGGGGCTGTCCAAACGGCTCGCGTATTGTCCCTGCCTGCTGCCTTTTCAAGATTATCCCTTTCGTTAAGGGAGCAGCAGGCGAGGGTTGGGGCTAAGGTAAGGGATCAAGAAAATCATTCCGAAATATATCCGGCACAGACTCTATCCCGCTCCCGGTAAAAATCCCCAAGCTGATCCTGCTCATAGGCGTAGCCCGCCCGGATCAGCAGATCCTCCCGGCCGCGGGCAGAAACGAGTTGCAGGCCGACGGGAAGGCCCTCGGAGGTTAGACCGCACGGAATCGACAAGGCCGGCACCTCCGCCATATTGAAAATGCCGGTGTAGCGGGTCATCGCGTCAAAAACGCTCTCCGTATAGGGGCCGAACCGCACCTCGTCGACGCCGATTTTCCGCGCCGGAATCGGAATGGTGGGCGTGGCCAGCACATCGATGCTTTCCCGGAACAGGCGGGCGAATTTTTCCGCATACCGTTCCTTCGCCTTCAGCGCCTCGATATACCGCAAAGCGGTGATCTCCAGCGACGATTCCAGCAAAGCTCTCGCATCCTCTCCGTATTGGGACAGGCAGCACTCCATCCTGCTCCGGTGGACATAGCCGGCCTCCGAGGCGGCGATGGTCAGCGACGTTTCCGCGTTTCCGGCCACAAACGACACGTCCGTGTCGATCAGGATCGCGCCGAGCGCCTCCAGCGCTTCCAGGGCGCGCAGGTACAGACCGTAAGTTTCCTGATCGATGCGCTCGTTAAAATAACTGGTGGGCACGCCGATCCGCAGCCCCCGAATATCTGTCTTCAGGTCGGGCAGATAAGACTGCCCCAGCATGGCCCCGGCCAACACCGCCAAATCGCTCATCGTGGACGTGATCGGACCGACATGATCCAGCGTCCACGATACATAAAACACCCCTTTTGTCGGCACCTTACCGTAGGTCGGCTTCAGGCCGATGACGCCGCAGGAAGCTGCCGGGATGCGTACCGAGCCGCCCGTATCCGTACCGATCGAAGCCGCGGTCAAGTCGGCGGCCACCGCCGCCGCCGATCCGCCGCTGGAGCCGCCCGGCGTATATTCCCGATTCCACGGATTGTGGACGGGACCGTAGTGCGGATTGTTGGAAGTTACGCCGAGGGCGTACTCGTGCAGATTATTTTTGCCAAGCAGAATGGAATCCTTGAGCAGCAGCTGCTGAACGACCGCCGCATTTTTATAAGGCACGTTATAAGCGTCGATGGAAGAGCCGTTGGTCGTGCGGATTCCTTTGGTGTCGATGTTGTCCTTGTAAGCGAGCGGGATGCCGTACAGCGCACCGGTCTGTTCGCCGGCCCTGGCTTTGGCCTCAAGCCGTTTCGCTTCCAGAATCGCCCGCTCCTTGGCGATCGTAATAAACGAGTTCAGCGCGGGATCTTTGAGCAAGATTCGTCTCAAATACCTTTTTGTGATTTCCAGCGGGGTAAACAAGCGGCCGGAGTAACCGTTTTGCAGCTCCCTGATCGTGATTCTCCCCATTTGAAGCCTCTCCTTTCTACCAAAACCCGATGAAAGTGAGAGAATGCGATGCGCGCATCCTCTCTTGCAATCTATTCGGAAAATGATAGAAAGGTATGGGCCAACCCTTCGCTTGCAAACTTTCCAAAAAACACTGACAAAACATTTGCTCCATAAGAAATTCGCCTCTCGCCATACTCTCTAAGAATACTTTTCAGATATCTTAAAAACAGCGGAGCCTCCGAATCGTTGTTCGGAGGTTCCGCATTTTGATTTATGGCTGTTCACCGTCCCATTGCCGGATCAAAACCTCGGCGTCCGCGTTTAGGACGGCCTTCGCGCGTTCATCCCCTTCCCGGGCCAAAGCCGGGTTGTTCAGGTGCTTCAGGAAATCGCGCATATGCTTAGCCGCCTTATCGGGGCGTCCTTTATCCAACTCGCGCCGCGCCTGTTTGAGGTTGTTGGCGAGCGGCTTGATGAGAGGACGGCTGAGCTCCGGCGCAAACCGCTCCAACAGTTTGGTCATGGAGGCGATGCTGGTCGTGACGTGAAATTCGAAAGTGCCCTTGAGCTCGTTCCCTGCCGCATCCAACGCGCTGATTTCGGCAACATGGCGGCCGGCTTTCCCCGCCAAATTGATTTCGACGCTGGTTCCTTTCGTCAAATCCACCGTGTATACGGCTCCCGTCACCGTAATCCGCGCGGCCGTAAGCTCCGACTGATCATCGGACACCTGGAACGTTAAAGGCAGGAAGTCGTCAAAAGAATCCCCTTCCGCCAGTTCGGCTCCGCCCGCGAGCAGCTTGAATCCCGGCGGCGTTTGATCCTGCCGCAGCGGCAGCGCCGCGGATAAGGGCGATTCGCCTGACAGATCCGTGTGGCTGATCTTATAGTAATAGTTCGCCGCCGGATTCAGGCCGCTGTCCGTGAACTCCGTTTCCTTGCCATGGTAGACCGGTTCGTACGTTCCGTCTGCACGGGTGGACCGGTACAAGGTGTAAGCTATCGCGCCGAGCGCCTTGTTCCAGCTAAGCGAGGCCGAACCCGCGTTCTCCCCGTGGGCGCGAAGCCCTTGCAGCGGGTCCTCCGGCAGCGAATCGTCCACGATCATGATCCAGTTGATCAGCGGATCCTGCGCCGCCGTGTTTCGCACCGTGATCTCGATCGTCCCGTCCGTCACATCCGCGGCATGGCCGTACACCCGGTTTGCAATGAAGGTGATCGCCGTTTTCTTTTCCCCGTTGATATATAAGTCGGCTTTGCGCGTACTGTTTCGCCAGATGTCGTTAAAGCCGGTATAAACCGTGTAGGTTCCGTTATCAACCGTGAATTTATAGGTTAGATCGGTCCCGGCGGGAGAGTTGACGACGTTGCCTCCATTCAAATACCTTAGGGTCGTAAAAATATCCCCGCTCTCCGCACCGGCTGGTTTGGAAGCTGTCCCAAGATACCCCCAAGCCGCGGGATCGCCCGGATCGTACGCTTGTTCCGGCGTGCCCTTATTGAGCAGCGCCGCTTCAAGGTAAGAGGCCATCAGCCGGTAATCGCTCGTCTCCTGACCGCCGCTGTTCACGAAATAAATCGTGTTTTTCGGAACGGCGTACAGGCTGAACTGCAGTGTTTTGCCGCCCAATTCCGGCAGCGTTGCCTGCAGCGAATAAACGCCCGGCAGCGCAAACGTACCGGCACCCAAAGGCTGGCCGCCAACGGTCCAAACGACTGGTGTCGTTATGGAAGCCGAAGCGCCGTGCGGCGTCACCTCGATTTCAATCGGCAAATTCAGAAGCGTGCCGGTTTCAATCACTTCCGGCAGTTCCACTTCGGCTTCCACGCCGCCCATATGGTCCAAGATATCCGGTGTCCAGCTGCTATACCATTTAATCGAGATGTCCGTCCCCTGGCCGAATTCGATCGGCAGCCAAATGTATTTCGCGCCGCCGTTCGCCGAAAAATTGCCGCCGTTCCAGTTGTCGCCCATATAAATGAACTTGCCGCGTTCCGGATCGACCGGAATCACGTTTGTCGTCTGCGAACCGAAAGCCTTGGCCGGATCGGGATCGCTTGGCGACGTGCGCACAAACGGATTTTTCAGCGGCGACCACGGTCCGAAAATATCATCGGCCACGCTGAACATATTTTCGTTAGGGGACCATCCGGTCGCGCCCGAGGTCAGCAAATAATACTTGCCGTTATATTTGAACACGGCCGGCGCTTCGCGCACCCCTCCGGGGAATACTCGCACATAATCCTCGCCGTAAACGCCTTTGTAAACCGCATCGCGAACGGGATTGCCGTTTTCTTCCACGTTCCCGTCCTTATGCCAGCCGACTACGTCCGAATAATCGTCGAGCAGCTTGGAAATGTAAATCGTCCGGTTTTCCTCGCTGGAGTAAATCAGATAAGCCGTGCCGTCGTCGTCCTTGAACAGGTTCATATCCCGCGCCATGCCCGGGTTGCCGGGCTGATAGTCGACCTGATCCGGCGGGCATTGATCCATGCGGTAGCTGCGCTGGTATACGAACGGCCCTGTCGGCGAATCGCTGATCGCGTATCCGGCCTGGGCCTTTCCGTAGTTTTGCGCGTTGTTTTCGGGATTTTTGTCCCCGTCGATATGGGCCCACATCACGTATTTCTGCGTTCTTTCATTATAGATGACCTTGGGTCTTTCAATGATCCGGCCAACGCGAATGTCCGCCCAGATGTTGTAAGTATCCGTCCGCCCGGCGTACAGCTCGGAAATAAGCGGATCGTCGGTAAAATCGGCCATCGATTTCACCATTGTCAACGCCATGCCTTCATCCTTCCAGTTCAGCAAATCCGCCGAAGAATAAACGCGCACCCCGGCCGCCGGCCAAGCGCCTTGATGGTATTCACCGTACCAGTAATATTTTTGCGTCTTGTCATCGAACATCACTCCGGCGCCATGGGCGTCGATCGGATCGCCGCTCGTATCCGCCCAGATTTGGTCCGGCGTAAACGCCGTTCTCACCGTGCTCGCCCCCAGCGGTTCGGACTGGGCCGAAACGTTAGGAACCGGGCCAAAATGAACTAAAACCAACGCAGCGACAAGGAAAAGCAATAAAGGTTTGGCGAGGCGTTTGAGCATCAAAATATAAATTCCCTCCTTGAAATGAAATGGTTGCTCTGCCGGGATAGCGGAGAGCTGACGTCCATCGGCATCCGCCCTCCGTCTCACGTTTTGCGTGAACTCCCGGCCAGCTATCCGCTGCATGACGGCAAGCAGTCTACCGGATCAGCAGCGTCGATCGCCGAGGTCACTCGCCCAGCTGCGCTTTATACGCGTCCAGTTGCTTTTGCAGCTCGGCCAGCACTTTGTCGTACCCGGCCTGCTTCAGTTTGCTGCGGAACTCCTCCACCGCCGCTGCCGGATCGCCCGCCTTGCCCATTACGATCGCCGGACCGAGTTCCCCGGTTACTTGCGAAATCGCCGTCAGCTCCGCTTCCACGGGCGTCTTGTCGAACACGAATTGCCCGTAAACGTAAGGCTTTTTGAGCTTGTCGTATTCGGCGTACAGCGTCTCTTCGATCTGATCCCAGGTCGTTTCGCTCGGAATTTCAAACTTGTCGACCCGGCCGCCCCAGAAATCGGAGTAGAAGTTGTCTCTGGCGTCGTCATACCCTTCAGGACGGGCGCGTTTGCCGTCCTTGATCACGTATTGCACCCCTTCGATGCCGTAGTTGAGCAAGTGGTAAACCTGCTCGTTGTTGCGGATCAGGTCGTAGGCCATCAAAGCGCGCTCCGGGTTTTTGCTGTGCGCGCCAACCGAAGTGCCGCCGTGCGTGATCGACAGCTCCATCAGGTTCGTGCCGCGCGTCCGGGAGAACGGGAACATTTGCAGCTCCGACCCCGGCTGCAGCCGGTCCATCTCCACCCGCAAGCCGGAGAACGTCTGGGTGTGATGCTGGTCAAGGCCGGACAGACCCGCCTTCAACGCGTCCCGGTTATTGTTTTTGTTGTTCAGCGCATCCTCGCGCCAGAAGCCTTTATCGGCCCAGCTTTTCATCATCGTCGCGTAGTCCAAGAACACGTCCTCGAAAACGGGGCTGACGACGGTAAATTTCTCTTCATAAGATTTGGCCGTGTAGACCGGCAGTAAACCGGTCGAGATCGGCAGCTCCAGCTCGTCGGTGTAGGACTGCACGAATCCGCCCCATGTCTGCGTGCCCGATGCGGCGTCCCAGGGAATGACATCCGGTTTGTTGTCCTTGATATACTGCAGGTACTTCCCGATGCCTTCCCAATCCTTGATCGGTTCGGTGATCCCGGCTTCCTTCGCCCAGTCGCCGCGGTAGAAAAAGCCGTGGTTCACCCACTGCGTGTAATCGTTTTCCGGAATCAGCACGATTTTGCCGTTGTACATGCTTTCCTTCCAATCTTCCTCGGGAACCGACTTCCACGTTTCCGGCGCGTATTTGGGCAGCAGTTCATCAAGGTTCATAAACGCGCCGCGCTGCGCGTTGCCCCACGTGTCCAGCCAGTCCGTGCCGATCGTGATCAGATCGTACGGCTCGCCGGAAGCCAGCGCGAGATTGTATTTCGTCTGCCAGTCGGCCCATTCGATCCATTTCCATTCCAGTTCGGCGTTGATCTTTTCCTTCATGATTTTGTTCACTTCGGCCAGCACCTTTTCGAACTGCCCGTTTTTCGGCTTGTCGCCAAGCACCAGATAGCTGATCTTGACGAACTTCGACGTGTCGATATCTCCGCTGTCCTCCGTGCCGGGATTCGCCGAGTTCCCCCCGGAATTGCCGGCGCTCCCTTTCGCGTCTCCGCCTCCGCCGCCACCCCCGCCGCACGATGCCAGCACGAACACGAGCATCGCCGTCAGCAGCAGGCTTAACCCTTTTTTCCACTTGCTCATGGAATTGACCTCCCTTTTGAATAGGTGTTGAGGTTATTCAAAAAGTCATCTTTTGAAGATATAAGAAAGAGTTGACTACAAAGTATCGGCTACCTGACTTCTTGAACTCTCACTTAAACGTATGACCTCCTCAGCCTTTGACCGCACCGACCGTAATCCCTTTGATAAAATAGCGCTGTACGAACGGATAAAACAAAATAACCGGCCCCGTCGCCACGATCGCCGTGGCCATCTTCATCGATTCGAGCGGCACGTCGCGCAGTTCCACGTTGGAAGCCGCCGCCGAGTTGCGGATAAAGTCGGCGCTGGTGATCACGTTATACAGGAACAATTGCAGCGGCCGGTACTTCACATCCGGCGACAGGAACAGCATCGAGTTGTACCATTCGTTCCAATAGCCGAGGGCGATGAACAGGCCGATCGTGGCCAGCGCCGGCGTCGTCATCGGCAGGATCAGCCGCACGAAAATCGTAAAGTCGCCGGCCCCGTCGATTTTGGCGGATTCGGTGATCGCATGCGGAATCGAACGGACGAAGCTTTTCATCATGATGATCAGAAACGGGCTGAGCAGCCCCGGCAGCAGCACCGCCAGATAGTTGTCTTTTAAACTCAGGTACTGCGTCACAAGCAGATAAAACGGCACCAACCCGCCGGAAAACAGTGTCGTAAAATATATGAAAAAAGAAATTTTATTGCGGTACTGGAAATCGGGCCGCTGCAGCGCGTACCCGGTCATGGCCACCAGGAACAGCCCCACCGCCGTCCCCACCACGGTGATGCCGATCGTCACGAGGTAGGAGCCGACGATGAGCCCCGGGTTCTCAAACACGATTTTGTAGGAAAACGTGCTGAATTCCCTGGGCCAAAAATTGAAGCCGTATTTTTTGATTGCCGCCTCCGCCGTAAAAGAAGTGCCGAGTACGAGCAGAAACGGCAGCAGACAGAACAGCGAGAACAGGCCGATGAACACATAGCCGACCAGTTTGACGACGATCCCGCTCAAATCCGTGCGTATGCTGCGGGTTTCGTGGGTATCATCCATGCGCGCCGCCTCCTAGAAGAGAGAGTTGTCGGGGGAGATTTTTTTGACCAGCCAGTTGGCCGTGATCACCACGAAAAAGCCGAACACCGATTGGTACAGGCTGACCGCGCTGCCGATGGAGAAGTTGAAGTTGGTCATGAGCGCGCGGAATACATAGGTTTCGATAATGTCCGTCGTGGCGTACAGCGCTGTGTTGTTGGCCCCGACGAGGTTGAAGAACAGGCCGAAATTGCCGCGGAGAATGCCGCCCAGCGAGAACAGCAGCAAAATGATGAACGTCGGCTTCAGCCAGGGGAGCACGATGTAGCGGATGCGCTGGAATGCGTTCGCCCCGTCGATCTCCGAAGCTTCGATGATTTCGTTGTCGAGCCCCATAATCGCCGCGAAATAGACGATGGAGCCGTAACCCGTCGACTGCCATAAGTAGGTCAGCACGATAATGAAAGGCCAGATGCTCGCATTGGAATATGTTTTGACCGGGTCCATGCCAAGCGAGGTTAAAATGCTGTTCAGCAGCCCGTAGTCGTAGCTGAGCACGTTGTACGCGATCAGGCCGATCAGCACCGCCGAAATGAAATGCGGCAGGAACATGAGCGTCTGGGTCACTTTTTTGAACCATTTCTGGCGGATTTCGTTAAGGAAAACGGCGACGACGATTTGCAGCACGTTCCCCAGTAAGATAAAAGCCAGATTGTACACGACCGTGTTAAAAGTCAGCCGCCACAGGTCCCCGGTCATCACGAGAAATTTGAAGTTGTCGAAGCCGACGAACGGACTGCGGAAAATGCCGTCCGTGTAGTTGTATTTAATGAACGCAAGATACAGGCCCGGCATCGGCAAATAAGCGAATACGATGAAAAACAGGATGGCCGGCAGGCACATCAGCAGCAGCGTTCGGTTGTTGCGGAAACGTCTCCAGCGGCCGCCGCCATGAAGCGGCTGGCGGCGATGCCGCCCGGTTTGCGCCTGCGTTTGCGAAACGGTTGCCATTTACGGCGCCTCCTTTCATACCGGTATAAAATCGAGCGACTCCAGCTTTCCGTGAGCCTGCGGATCAACGGCCTCAAGAAAGATGGATAGCGGTTCGCCTTCCGCGCCAAGCCATGGACCCGGCAAATAAAACGAGTCCGCGCTGCCTCCGGCGATCACCGGCCTTGCCGCGCCTCCCGGGAGCCACAGCCGGCCGACGATCCGCTCGCCCATGAACACCGTGAGCTTCAGGCCGGAGCCGGCTGCTCGTACTCGCCAGCCCTTGCCCGCCGCGGAGCTCTTCACGCGGCCAAGCAGCCAGCCGGCGGCGCCGGAAGCGAGCGTCAGCGGCAGCTCCTGCGCAGCGGCGGACGCTTGGACCGCTTCGGCGCTGGCCGTTAGCTGCGGCTCCTCCGCGGCGAAGACGGCGAACCCTTTGGCCGCATAGCCTTCATAAATGATGACGCGTCCGGCGGATTGCCCAAGGGTTCGCTTCAAGTACACCGTCAACCGGACGGTTTCACCATGGGTAACGTAAGGGGTGATATCGATGAACGGATCAAACCGCTGAACCGGGCCCGCATCATTCCCGTTGACTTCGAGCCGCGCCTCGGCCTCCAGGTCCTTAAAATGCAGCACCCACGTATCGGCGCCTTCCAATGGCCCGAACTCCCTGCGGAAAATTTCATGCGACCGCTGGTCCGCCGTCAGCCAACCGCCAAAGCCGACCAGCGGCCACAGCGATTCATCGGCGGGGTCAATCCTGGCGATCTTATCCATCTTGTCGATCATCTCTGCCTTATCGATCATCTCTGCCTTATCGATCATCTCTGCCTTATCGATCATCTCTGCCTTATCGATCATCTCTGCCTTGCCGGTCTTGCCGGTCTTGCCGGTCTTGCCGGTCCCGCGGACTTCCGCAACGCCTGACCCGATCGCCTCAGCCGCCCGCTGGAACACGCGCCAGTTGGAGCTGATGTCGCGGACGCGGGTAACCGCCGTGAGTCCGCCGATGCCCTTCAGCGCCGGCAGTCTGAGCCCCGGGAGCCGGGCATCGTCGAAATTGGTGTGCCCCCAAATTTCCGCCCTGGCTTGCAGCCCAAGCGTCCCCCCTGGGAAATCCTCCATTTCGGCCGAAATGAAGGCGCTCCTTCCTCCAGGGGTCACTGTTCCGATGTACCGGCCGCCCGCGTACAGCGAAATGACGTCGCTGCCTTGGCGGACAAGAAAACCTCTGATTTTCGCGCCCACCGGCACTAAGGCGGATGCTTCGTACCAAGCAAACCCCCGGTAAACGCCCAATTGCTCCAGAAACGGCGCCTGCGAGCTTGCTTCGCCGACCTTGTCAGCATACGCACCCAGCTTACCTCCATCCGCCAAGCTTAAGCGCCAGTTCGCAGCAACGTTATCTGCGGGCTGCTCCGTTTCGGCTGACGGCAGGGTGACTGTCATCTTGCCGTTTATCGAGATACCCTCGGTATAAAGCGCTTTCAAATGGTCAGTGACGATCAGGGTCAACAACCTTCCATCCTCCAACCGGATTCGGCACAAAGCCGTCCCGGTCCCGGCAAACCTGACGCGCAGCTGGCGATCCGTTTGTTCAAGCGTCGCCTGTTCCGCCGCTGCCGACGCCACCGGCGCATCGATCGCCAGCGCTATTTCCCCGTTTCCCGCCGCATGGAAAGCCAACACCGTTCCCCCTTCCTGCCGCTCCGCCATATAAAGCTCGGCCGTCGAATAAACAATACGTCCTGGCAGGCCCCAAACGGACAATGGCACATCGACCGGCAAAGCCAGGGATCTTAAGCCGGAAAGCTTCAGTGTTCCGGAGGACGGGGGAAGCAGGCCTTCATCCGCCGCTCGCAGCGCGATCCGTTTGTCGCGCTCATCCCCGTTGGTGATGAAAACAAGCTGACCACCGCCTGCTAGCCCCAGCGCAAAGGGACCAAAAACATGTTCCGTGTCCCCCTCGGCCTTCCACGCCGGCTTAGCGGCAGGCTCCGCTTCCGCCAGCGCCGCTCCGTACGCGCGGATCAGCCTGCCGAGCAGCCTGCCTTCATACGCTTCCGGACGAATATGCCCTTCCGGAGAGATCATCCCCCCAAAGTCGTAGTCCGAGGCGAGGAATGCCAGCGGTTTCCCCCAATTGTTCGTTGCGTTCGTAAATCCGAAATTCGTCCCGGATACTTGCAGGTACGGCCCGAGCAGCTTGGCCCCGGCCGACAGCAGCCGGCGCAGCAGGTAATGCGTGCGGTTCGTCTCCGTCACCAGCAGCGGAACATGCAAATCGGCAAGCTTCTCCCGGTAATGAAGCGCCTTGCTCTCGAATTCGGGATCGCGGTCATGCGGGTAAAAATTGCAAGTCGGCACCACGCCTTCCGCCAGCCCCGAGGCTTGAAGCAGCCCGCCCTGTCCGGCGCACGCGGTGAGCGGAACCCGGATTCCATACGTCAAAGCAAGATCGCGAAGCGCGGAAATATACCCCTTGGGGTCGTCGCAATCGTAAAAATCGAGCTCATTGTCCAGTTGCACGCAAATCACGCTTCCCCCTGCACCGGCTTGCTGCTTTTGCAGGATCGGCATGATTTTGTCATACCACCTGCCGACATGCTCCAGGAAAACCGGATCGTTATCCCTTAACTTCATCGGCGGCTGTTTGGCGTAAAGGTAAGCCGGCAGCCCGCCTCCGTCCCATTCGGAGCAGATGTACGGCCCGGGCCGCGCGATCACCCACAGTCCGGATTCGGCGGCCAGGCGCAAAAACGTTTCCGCATCCCGCATCCCCTCGAAATCCCAAACGTTTTCCCGCCGTTCATGAAAGTTCCAAGGAAAATAAACATCGATACTGTTGTAGCCCAGCGCTTTAACCTGCTCCATCCTCTCCCGCCAATGTTCGCGGGGGATTCGGAAGTAGAACAGCGAAGCCGATAAAAGGAGCACGCTCTCCCCGCCGATTCGGACGGCATTGCCGCCAAAGCTTACGGCCGCTTCGGCGCGGACACGGACACGGATACTCAAGCTTGAATCACTCCTCGCCAATTTTTGCTGAATTTTAGTGAAACCCATTTCATGAAATCCGTTTCATTATATGCAAAAAATAATTTTTGGGCATCACGGCCACAGCGAATGAAACGGGTTTCATTTCTGGGAATGGCCACACAGAGGTCTGAAATTCGGAAAAATGCTTTGAAAGTCTCAGGGGTAAAAATAAGCGCAAAAACTGTCGTTATCCCGGCGATATCAGGCAATTCGCGAGAAATAAAGGGAAATTTTGCCGCTATTTTCCCCAGTCGCAAGAAAACCCCTCCGTACTGGGCCATTCTTAGGAAAATAAGTACATAAAATGCCTCTAATGGGGATGAACATGCTACGGCTCCCAATATAAGTACTTAAAGTGCCGCTATTTTGAAGTCGGGAACGGTTGAGCGTACCGGTAGCCGGCTGTCAAACGCCGCTTCTAAATAAAGCCAGAAAAAACACGCTGAAAAACATAGGAGAAATGCAACTTGAAACTCTAATGGATTGCGATTCGCGGTAAGATTACAAGGTCGATTGTAAGTTAGTTGCGGAGAAAGTTGCTGCGATCAATGCATATTACATAAATTTTGGAACGGTTGAATCGTTGGACCGGGGTTGGCCCATGGAATGTAAGGGTTTTCATTCGCTATTTTAGCCTGACGTCACAGGCGTTGTCAACACTTTTATTCAGGCATTCCTCCTCCCTGCTCCCCCTGCTGTGTCAATCGTTATTCGGCAGGGGCGGCGGTGGATTCGCGCACGACCAGCTCGGGCTTGAGCAAGGTTGTCTTGGCTACCTTGTCCTTGGTTATCATTTTGTGCAGAATTTCGGCCGCCGTGCGTCCGAGCTCGTTTGCGCGCAGCGATACGGTGGTCAGCTCCGGAATGCTGTTGGACGCGAACGGAATGTCGTCATAGCCGACGATCGAAATGTCCCCGGGCACTTTCAGCCCGGCTTTGGCGGCCGCTTTGAGCGCGCCGATCGCCACGAGGTCGTTCAGGCAGAAGATCGCCGTCGGCCGCTGCGGCAAACTTAACAGCCGATCCATAAACGCCGTGCCGCTCGCCACGGAAAAACCTTCGTGAAGCATCCATTCCCTCCGCACCGGGATGCCGTGCCGCTCCATCGTTTTCGTGAACCCCGCTATTCGCTGCAGCGTATTCGACATATGCCGATATCCGCCGACAACGGCGATGTCGCGGTGCCCCAGCCCGATGAGATGCCGGGTCGCCAGTTCCGCGCCAAGCCGCTCGTCCGCGGCCACCCGGCTAAGCGATGATCCGGGCAGCCGTCCGTTGATGAGCAGCAAAGGCAGTCTTTTGCCGACCTCGACGACTTCCTCCGTAAGCTCTTTTCCGGGTTTGGCCAGATCGATCCGCCCGCCCAGCATGACGATGCCGTCCACCTGCTTCTCCGTCAGCACGTTCAAATACTGCGATTCGCGGACATACTGGTCGGCGCTGTCCCCGTTGGCGGACACGGTGTCGCAAAGGAAATAAGTATAACCTTGCTTTCTCGCCTCCCGGTCGAACCCGGACAATACCTCCGGAAAAAAAGGATTCGTAATGTCCGGCAGGATGATGCCGATCATCCCCGTCTCCTTTTTGGTCAAACTGCGGGCCAGCGCGTTCGGCTGAAACTGGTATTTGTTAATCAGTTCGTTGATGCGCTCCCGGGTCTCTTTTTTGACCGGAGCCGTATTGTTCAGCACCCGGGAAACCGTAGCCACGGAAACATTCGCCTCTTTCGCGATATCGTAAACTGTAACCGGTTTCACAAAAGTCACCTACTTGGCATTTATTGGGGACGAAACCAAGTATACCAGAATCCTCGTTAAATGAAAACCGGCGTTCCGCCGCGGCTCCCGGTTAAAAAATGCACAAAGGACCTCTTCCCCGCCAGGCGGATTGGAGGTCCTTTGTGCCGGCCGCTTCGGGACGACCGCTGCGAAATATGGCAAAGCGATAACAATGGATCGGCAAAGATCGATTGCTCTTGCCTTAATCGTTAATCATTTGCGCCAGCCCTTGTTTGGAGTCGATATTTTTCTCCATCGCATCCGCCTGCTTCTCCCAGTCCGCAAATTTGCCGTAAGCCGTATAAATCGTCGAGCCGGTCGGCAGCTCGGGGTGCTCATTCTCTCCGTTCGTGCCCCAGTTCACCCAGCCGGAATCGCTGCGCTGCACGATTTGGTAACGCGATACGACCGCGCTCGTGTACCACACCATGGCATAGCCGGTTTCATCGTTGATCTCGGCGGTTTTGTTGGCGCTCAGCGGGAAAATGGTCTGCTCGGGCGCACTGTTGACGTCCACCTGCTTTTGGAACAGCACTTGTTCGTTCCGCTCGCTTTGGTGCACCTGTTTATGGGATTCGGGGATGATCTCGGCAATATGCGCCTTGATTTCCTCCGCCGTCAAAATCCCGTCCCGGATGCAAAAGAGTCGCCAGAAATAGTCCCAGGACACCTCGTTGATATTCTCCCCGATGCTCGCCTTGTACTGCTTCAGCTTGTCGTTCCCCAGCTTGTCCGCGTCAGCGAGCAGACGGTGCACGCCGTCCGACAAAATGTTGGCATACAGGTCGCCTTCCCGGTAATACGTACCCCCGTAAGAAGCGAAGGAGCTAAAGACGCGGTTGCCTTGTCCGCTCTCGAATTCGTCTCCGACGGTAATTTTGTTGACGACCGGGATGCCGTCCACCGTGGTGGAGAAATCATCGACCTCGTATTTTCTGCGAAACCAGGGCGAATTGTAGAAAAACTCCCAGGTCACCGAAAACTTTTTCCCTTTCAGATTTTCGTCCAATCCGTCGGGTACCTGGCCGTTCATGCGGTACCGGCAGTAGATCGGGCCTTCGGCCTCGACGACGTATTCCACCTTCGTGTGCTCCGGCGGATTGATCAGCCCGTTTTTCGGGGTGAAGAAAGGACCGTAAAATCCCCCGATCGCATTGGAGTAATCCTTGATTAAATTTTTCCGTTCTTCCTTGGCTTCGAAATACCGGATGCCCCATTTCCCGTAGGAGGTGCCGTCGGCGGTGCCGGAGCACAGCTCCAGAATATAGTAGCCGGTATCCAGTCTGCGGAAGCCGTCCGCCTGCACGGGCTCAAGCTTTTGAATGCCCTTATACTCAGGGACCTCAGCAAGCGGTTTGCCGCCGGCATACAGTGAGTACGAGGCGACCCGTTTGTCCATGCTGACCACGTAAACGATCGACGCTTCCCGGATAAATTCCCCGTCAAGCACCACGTCTATAAGTTGAAACGGGACCTTGCGGTTTTGGTCGTCATACAGTTCAAGGCTGCCCGGGTGAACCCGGTAATCGGAGAAATTCAGCTTGGTGATCACCGGCTCGTTTTGTCTCGGCAGATGGTCCGGATTGTTCAGCATGATTTGAAATTTATATTTGAATGCTTGCGCTGTTGTGTCCATAGTCAAAACCTCTTTTCATGGTTGGTCTGATGCTGCGGTTTATTTGGCGAATTTGAAGGAAAACGGAAGCTTTTTGCCCTTCTGGGCGTCGATCAGGACGGCGATCAAGATGATCAAACCTTTAACCAGCAGCTGCCAAAACGAGCTGACTCCCATCAGGTTCAAACCGTTGCTTACGACCCCGATGATCATGACGCCGAAGATCGTTCCGCTGATGCGGCCCCGCCCGCCGGCCATGGACACTCCGCCCAGCACGCAGGCCGCGATCGCGTCCATTTCATAGCCCTGGCCAACCGAAGGCTGGCCCGAATACATTCTCGCCGAAAGCACGATGCCCGCCAGTGCCGAAAGCAGCCCGGCCAGCGTATACACCGCAATCTCCACCTTCTTGATGCGCACGCCCGACAGGCGGGCCGCTTCCCGGTTGCCGCCGATCGCAAAGATGTTGGTTCCGAACTTCGTTTTGTTCAGTAACACGATGAAGATAACCGTCAAGATGGCCATATATAGTACGGGCAGAGGCAAAAAACCGAACAGCTTCCCCGTCCCCAGCTGGGTATAGGCGTCGTTGGTAATGCGGGCCGACCGTCCGCCGCTGTAAATATAAGCGATCCCCTGGGCGATGTTCATCGTCGCTAGCGTCACGATAAATGCAGGCAATTTAAATTGGGTGATGATCACCCCGTTGAAAAATCCGAGCAGCGTGCCGATTAAAATTCCCAGCAAAATCGCTACGGGCATGGGGATGCCGTTATTGACCATAAAGCCGACGGTCAGCGTCCCGGAGACGGCCACAATCGCGCCGACCGAGAGGTCGATGCCGCCCAAAATCATCACCAGGGTCATGCCGAGAGCGAGGAAAACGTTGTTGGAAACCTGCCGCAGCACCGTGATCAAGTTTTCCGTCGTCAGGAACACCGGCGATACGATCGATAAAATCACGCATAAAACCAGCAACACGAATATAATGCCGATATTGCCTCTGACCATTGATGTAAGAGCGCTATTTTTTGTGCTCATCGCTTTCTCATCCTCCTGTCGCATAGCGCATAATATTTTCCTGGGACAGTTCCTCCCGGTTTAGTTGCGCCACCAGCTTGCCGCTCCGCATCACGCACACCGAATCGCACATATTGATGATCTCCGGAAGATCGGAAGAGACCATAATAATCGCCAACCCTTCATTGGCCAACCGGTTGATAATCGCGTAGATTTCCGACTTGGCCCCGACGTCGACTCCGCGGGTAGGCTCGTCCAGGATCAGAAGCTGCGGGTTCGTAGCCAGCCATTTGGCGATGACGACCTTCTGCTGGTTGCCTCCCGACAAGCTGGACACCTCGATGTCCGCCGAGGCGGTCTTAATATTCAGGTCGCTCACGTATTTGCCGATCTGTTCGCTTCTTTTTTTCTCGCTGATCAAAAGCCGGCTGCCCATCAACTGATCGAGATTCGTTAACGTAAGATTGAAGCCGACCGAGTTTTCGAGAACCAGCCCTTGGTCCTTGCGGTCTTCCGGGACCATGGCGATCCCTTTGGCGATAGCCTGGCTGCAATTTTTAAAGCTGACTTCCCCGCCGTTCAAGTAAATCCGCCCGCGGTTATGCCGGTAGGCGCCGAAAATGGTTTGCATCAGTTCGCTTCTGCCCGCGCCTACCAGGCCGGAGAAACCGAGGATTTCGCCTTTGCGCACCCGGAAGGACACGTCTTCGAATACGCCCTCTCTGGACAGCCCTTCAACGCGCAGCACCTCCTGGTCACGGACGGAATAGGTGCGGGTGTAGAAGCTTTCCAGCTCCCGGCCGACCATCATCGCCACCAGATCTTCCGTATTGGTGTCCGAGGTCCGCTTCGTGCCGACATAACCGCCGTCCCTTATGACGGTGATGCGGTCCGCCATCTTAAACAATTCTTCCAGCCGGTGCGAGATATAAATAATGCCGACGTTTTGCCGCCGCAGCTTCTCCATCGTCACGAACAGGCGGCCCACTTCCTCGTCGGACAAGGAGGAGGTCGGTTCGTCCATCACCAGGATTTTCACGTTAAATGAAATCGCCTTAACAATTTCGATCAGCTGCTGCTGAGCCACCGTCAATTCTCCCACCAATGTCGTGACATCGATGTTCAGCCCAAGCTGCTCGATCATGCGGTTGGCTTCGGCTTTCATCCGCTTTTCGTCCTTGAACCCCCATTTGTTGACCGGTTCGCGGCCCAAAAAGATGTTCTCGGCAACGCTGAGATATGGAACGAGCACGATTTCCTGGTGGATAATGCCGATTCCGTAAGCCCGGGCGCTTTGCACGCTGTCGATATCCGCGGGCTCACCGCCGATAAAGATTTGTCCCCGGTCGGGCTTATGGATGCCGCCCAAAATTTTGATCAGCGTCGATTTGCCTGCGCCGTTTTCGCCCAGCAAGGCATGGATCTCGCCGGCTTTCAGTTCAAAATCGATGCCCTTAAGCGCATGGGTCCCCCCGAAGCTTTTGGCGATCCCACGCATCTCCAGCAAATTATCTCCCATGGTTGTTCACCTCCGAAGCGGTATCATCTTGAAAAAATTTAGAATGCAAGGGACGCTTGCATTCTAAATTTAAGGGGCTTATTGCCACTTGCCGGCGGTTTCTTTGGCCATTTCCTTCGTGACGATATGAGAAGGCAGCAGCACTTCCGGTTTAATCTCCTTACCCTGCAAATAATCGACCGCCATATTGAAGGAAGTTTCGGCAATTTGAATCGGCACCTGGGCCGAAACCGCCGTAAACGAACCGTCGAGCAATGCGGCTTTGCCGTCCGGAGACGCGTCGATGGAGTACACGCCGATATCCGTTCTGCCGCTCGCTTTAATCGCCGCCGCTACGCCCAAAGCCGACGGATCGTTGATCGCAAAGAAGGCGTCGATGTCGGCATTCGCCTGGATGATGTCTTCCGCGATCGGCATCGAGGCGTCCAGCGCCGCCTTGCCGTCCTGTTGGGCTACGATTTTAAATTTGGCGGCATTGTCGCCGAGGCCGTCCATAAAGCCCGCTACCCGCTGCACGCAGCTTTCGTTGGAAGGAAAGTCCAGGATGGCGATTTTGGCGCCGTCCGGATAGTCTTTCACCATCTGCTCGCCCATCAGCTTGCCGGCCATGTAAGCGTCGGTGGCGATGATGCTTTTTACGAGGTCTCGATCCTCTTTAATGACGGCTGTGTCGACGTTGAACACCGGAATGTTGCGGTCATGCATCGCTTCCAGCCCCTGGCGGATCCCCGCGGAATCGACCGGGATCACGAACACGGCGTCAAAGCCCTGGTTGGCCGCGTCCGACATCTGATTGATCTGTTTGTTCAGATCATAATCCGGGTCCAGCATCGTATATTTGTAGCCTTTCTCCTTGGCCAATCTTTCGTAGGTTTCATTCATCGCCGTTTGGAACGTATTGTTCTGCGTGTTCGTCAAAAAAGCAAAGCTGTACGTCCCGTCCTTGCCGCCGCCATCGCCGCTCCCCGCTTGATTCCCCGCCTCGGTCCCTTGCCCGTTGCCGCAAGCCGACAGAGCCAATACGGTAAGCGCTATCAATGAAAACTTAAAAAATTGCTTTTTCACAATAAACCAGCCCCCTATGATCAGTTTGTGAATAAAGAACGTCTGCGGTCGATCCGGTGCGCACTGTTTTTACGAATAAACCGCTTTCAACTTCTTTACGTAAAATGTATCATAGAGAGCTGCGAAATGTCAAATATTTTGTCGAAATTTTAAACAAAAAAATGATTCCAAATTAATTTACGTAAATTTCTTGAGAATTAATTCTTCAATTTCTGCTGGAGCCGGTTCCAATACAATATTTTTCCAAGCCTTTAACAGATTTTTCGGTTCCACGATATATGGCGGAACGCCGATATACTTGTGCTCATCATGGCCCAGCAAGGCCTTGGCGGTCGCCAAACCTACCGCGATCCCCTGATCGTATGGCCGCTGCGTGGACAATCCCTTGACCATTTCTTCTTTGGCCAAATACGTGGCGATTTCCGTATCGAGATCGAACGTGAAGACGGCCACGTCCTCCCGCTTCAGCTCCTGCAAAGCCTTGATCGCCTCCAGCGCCGGTCTGTCCCAGGAAATATACAAGCCTTGAATTTCCGGATGCCGCTTGATCATTTCTTTGCATACGTCGTACGTTTTCTCGATTTGGTAAAAATACTGCTCATCGACGATCTCGATATTGCGGAAATTGCTGCGGATCGTGTCGTTCGCCACGGCGTCCCTTAAATGCGTGCCGTAAAACGGGGCGCCATGCCCGATGAAGCCGATCTTGACGTTCTGCTCGTTTTTGAAATAGTTGCCCAGCAGGAGCGCCGCGTTTTGCCCGTTTTCCCGTTCGTTCACCGAAACGCAGCAGGAATACTCGTCTTTCGTCATGCCCTCCGGCACATGGCTCATAAAAATCAGCTTCGTTTCCTCCGAGATGTTCTTGAATTTCTTGGCGGTCAGCTCATCGTCAACCGGGATGGCGATAATCGCATCCGGTTTTTGCATGCGCAAGCCTTCCAGTTGCGTGACCTGCAGATTCGGGTCAAAACCGGCGTTGGTAATGGAAATAATGGAAATCCCGTATTGGTCCAACACATGGCGGATTCCGTTTTCGTATAGTCTTGTCCACGCCGTACCGCCGTAATGGAAAGAGATGCCGACTTTATAGCTGCCTGTCGTCAATTTTTCAACTTCTTCCTTGGACAACGTCAATTCATCGGGGGAAACCGGCTTTTCGCCAAACGGTCCTTTGCCGATCACCTGGGTCGACTTCTGGATCGAAAACGTCATCGGGACTTTGATTTCCCGGGCCTCGCCCGGGCCGTGATCCATGATGTCAAGCAGCATCGAAACCGCTTCCAAAGCCATTTGCTTCGTGTCTTGCTTCAGCATCGTCAGCGGCGGATTGATGATTTCCGACCATTCCTCATCACCGAACCCGATCACCGAAACGTCGGCCGGCCACTCCAGCCCCAGTTTATTCATCACCCGCAGCAAATTGAGCGTAATCCGGTTGCCGCTGGCCACAAAGGTCGGACTTTTATGCTGGCCCCAGACCTCTTTGATCCCTTTTTCGAAATCATCCAGCCGGTTTTGCTCCACTTCGATCACCAGCTCTTTGCGAAACGGGATTTTGTAGGAGCCCAGCGCTTCGCGGTAACCTTCCAACCGGTCTTCGACGCTGGAAAAATCCGCTTTTTCAATGATCAAGGCGATTTCCTCATGTCCGGATTTCAGCAGATGAACGCAGCCTCTGTAAATCCCTTCTTTACTGTCCGCCAGCACGGAGCCGACGCCTTCCAGGCGAACCTTGCGGTCCAGGAACAAAAACGGAAACTGCTGCTGCTTAAGCTTCTGGAACTGCTTCGCCTCCGTGCTGGCCGGTACGATGATCAGCCCCGCGATCCGCTTGTTGTTCAGGATGTTGGTAATGATGTTTTTCTCCAGCGTCACATCGTCATGATGGAAATAAACCGTCAAACTATAGCCCCGTTCGGTTATACAGGCTGAAATCGCGGAAGCCAGCTGAGAATAAAGCGTTCCCGACAAACCCGGCAAAAGCAAGGCGATTTCTGATTTTTTGCCGATTCTGAACTGATTGCCGGCAACCGCTATTTTTTTGTCGTAGCCCAGCTTCTTGATGACGTCTTCCACTTTTTCCGCCAGCTCGGGACTGACGTATCTCGTTTTATTAATGACATGGGAAACCGTGGCTATCGACACCCCGGCTTCTTTGGCTATCTCTTTTATCGTCGCCAATGTACACACCCCATCGCAAAATTTACGTAAATTAATAAAAAAATTGTAGCATTATCTATTTTTTCAGTCAATCGAATCGGGAAAAGCGATTTTTTACAACCATTTTTGCTTTTCAAAATGAATTTACGCATAATTCATTAGGAAGATTGCCAAGGATGTTTTCTGACAACCATAAATTTTTCTATGTTACCTTTCGGACAGTTGGCCGGTCTAATAAACGAAATGAAAGAGAAAAGAGGTGAAACGATTGGGAATTTAGTGAGGAATGCATACTGCTGGCAAAAGCCGGAGATCGCACCGCCCTTGTTCAATTGATGAAACAAGTGGAACTGCCGCTTTATCAAACCGCTTGGGCCATTTTCAAAAAACCGGAAGATTGCGATGATGCGATGCAGGAGGCTGTCTTAAAAGCCTTTAAATCCATCCATACTCTACGGGAGCCCACTTATTTTAAAACATGGATTTAATGTATTACAATATTGTGGATGGACAAGGAAATCCAATTCAACAGTCGTGGGTTCCGTCCCCTTATGAAGCGCCAAAAAATCACTATCATGAGGACGAACTGTATAGCGCGTTCAGTACGGCACCCAAATCCATTACGATCAAACCGTATACCTATACGGTCGAAAAATCGGATTGGACTGCGGTTGACAAACAAACAAAAACGTACCATAAAGATTTGGAAATGACGATCAGACCTGTCCGTTAAGGGCCCGCGAACCCTGTATCTGCCCTAGCAGTTCGAGCTTACGGTCAAAGCTTATATTTCAGGTGTGAAGGATCCTTTTACCTTTAAATTACCCGTCAAAAAACAAGCGCCACAAAACACGGTTTTAAGCAAAGCGGTGGTTAAGAAAGCGGGAAATTTCAGCTATACCGTAAAACGGGTAGAATTAACCCCTTATTCAAGCCGGTTAGAGCTGGCTGCACAAGGCGCTCATAAGCAAGTAAAGGATTTAAAAAATTTAGGATTTGATCTCGCGGATAGTAAAGGGAATACCTTTCCTATCCTGCAAGCTAATGACGGCGTCGTCAAAAAGCAGCACTACTTCGACATGACATATACATCCTTTGCGGCTGTTCCAAGTTCTATTGTCGTAAAACCGTATACCTTTAAAACGGACAGCAAAGGAAAATTGGTTCAAAACAGCGACGGGTCGCCTATAAAAGCATATCTGGAAGATTTGGAACTTAACCTTCCCCTGAAAAAATAAAAACGATGGCAAGCCTTCCATCCATATAAGAGCCCGGCTCGTATCCTACGGTGCGAGCCGGGCTCTTCACCGGGCTTGCTTTTCGTGCTTTCGAAAGAACTTGGCCTGGGCCGCGTCGTGGTCCATAATCCCCCCATCAATTAACTTGCTCGTCCCTCACCTGTCATTGGAGAAATCCAATAGATCGGGAACAAGCCGCTCCAAAATGGATGCTCATTGGAAATATCCAATAGATTTCGTTTAAATCGCCCGTATTACGCCTTGCCGAGCCAATCTATTGGAAATATCCAATCAAGTCGCCGGAATTACCAATCAACCTCCAATTCAATTGGATATATCCAATCAGAACATCCTTTTCAGGCGCAGGAACCCTGCTATACTTCTTCCTCCGGCATGTCGGCGAGCCCTGTCCGCAGTCCCTGCAAATCAAGACCGTCGGCGGCAAACGCCTGGCGGATGAGCTCCGGAGCGACGAACTCGTCGTATTTCCCCAGGTAAGGCGCTTCCTCCGGCGCCAGCAGGTCCTCTTCACGGCAGTCCCGGCAAGCTCGCGCGATTTCTCCGATTAACAGTTGCGGATCGCTTTTGCCCGAGACGATCATGTAGTAGGGCTCCATCGGGACGACGGAGCGTAAGGCGAGACGTTCGGACAAATGATGCTTGAGCAGCCGTTCCAAGGTGCGGAACGCCTTGCTGCCGACCCATGGCAGCACGAACAAGGAGTCTCCGCCAGCCGGCAGGACAACTTGCCGGGCCAGCCCGGTCTCCCTGGCCAGCCGCCGGGCCCGCTCCAACCGGTTCACCGCTTGCGGGGACAAATACGGATAGATGGCGGAGCCGGCGAGCACTTCCCGCATCTTTTTCACCACCTGCGTGTGAATATCTCCGCCTGCCCCAAGCCATAACGTATCCACTTTGCCGATCGCCGGTTTTACGTAAACCGCCTTATGCTTCGCATCCACCTCCGTCACCTTCCACAGCTTCCCGGCCAGGGTAAAGCAATATCCGGGCGGCGGAACGGTCGTAATCGAGCCGATCTCCTCGGAGCCGTTATACACCGCATGTTCTTCGTCATCCTGAAAGACGGCGTAAAAGCGGAAGTTGTTTACGATCTTCTCCCCGGCCAGGCCGATGATCAGCGACTTTTCTTCCGTCCACTGCAGATGATCGGTTTGCAGGAGATAATTCAGGAACATTTTATACTGCTCCGGGCTCACCCGGCGAAACGACGGAAGCGTCAGCACCGCTTGCGCCAGCTCGGCCGGCTCCGCTTCCCCCATGCTTTTCAACATGCTCATCGTTTGATGGTACATCGTGCCGATCGGCAGCTTGCGGATCTCCAGCGGCTCGATCCACTTGTCGCGGACGTACAGCTCGATCACCGCGACCGCGCGCAGCAGCGTCCACGGCATGCGTGCCGGCAGCGGGGCATCCTCGTCCTCTTCCTCATGGACGACGAACAGCATCTCGGACGCCGCATCGCCGCGCCGGCCGGAGCGCCCCAGCCGCTGCACGAAGCTGGACGAGCTGTACGGAGCGCCAAGCTGCACGACCCGCTCAAGCTCCCCAAGGTCGATCCCCAGCTCCAGCGTTAGCGTCGCCGCGGACACCGCCGGTCCCGGGCCGTTTTTCAGCGCGCTCTCCGCCTCTTCCCGCAGCATCGCCGAAATGCTCCCGTGGTGAACGTAAAACACGTCCGGCTCATGGCGTTTCGCCGCAACCCGGCGCATTTCCAGCGTCGTGAGCTCGGCGTCGGACCGGCTGTTGGTGAAAATCAGCGCCTTCTTCAAATGCGTGCTGTCGTAAATGTACTCGTAATATGCCTTGCGGGCGTTCTGCAGCTGCTCGGCCTGCTGTTCGTCACGGGCGTCGGGAAACGAAAAATGCTCAACCCGCAGCCGCAGCTTACGCCCTCCCGCCGAGGATACGACCTCGACTTGCTCGCTGCTTCCCGCTCCTAACCATGCCTTGGCCGATTCGTAATCGCTCAGCGTCGCCGACAGCCCGATCCGCCTCGGCCTGGCGCCGGCCATCCGCTCGATCCGGGCGATTTGGCTCAGCACCTGGATGCCCCGGTCCACCCCCATAAAGGCGTGCACCTCGTCGATGATGATGTAGCGCAAGTCTTTAAACAATGCAGGAATCGCGTTGGGGCGGTTCATCAGCAGCCCCTCAAGCGATTCGGGCGTAATTTGCAGTATCCCGGAAGGATTCCGGACCAGCTTCGTTTTTTCGGCTTGCGGCACGTCGCCGTGCCAATGCCAAACCGGAATGCGCGATTCGCGCAGCAGATCCTCGAGCCTGGCGAACTGATCGTTGATCAGCGCCTTCAGCGGGCCGATGTACAAGATGCCGACGGAACTGGCCGGCCGGTTGTGCAGCTCGGTCAGCGCTGGAAACAACGCGGCCTCGGTTTTCCCCGAGGCGGTGCCCGAAGCGATTAGCAAATGGCGGCTTGTCCCAAAGCAGATGCGGCAGGCCTCCACTTGCACGGCCCTTAGCGTCTCCCATTTCCGCTTATAAATAAATTCCTGGATAAACGGGGCCAGCTGATAAAAAGGATTGTCGCTCATAGTTCAAACTCCGCCAGAAAGCCGTCGATCTCGTCCGGATCCGCTTCGGCCGGCTTCACTTGATGCCCGCCGACAAGCCGCTCGAAGGATGCCTCCGGATTTTGCCGCAGCGTATGCAGCAAATTCATAAAATCGCGGATCACTTCGCGCGGGGTGAGCAGCTCATCGGCGCCCAGGCGGCCGACGGCAGCCTCCATAAAATACACGATCTCCTGCTGCGCGACCGACGGCGCATAGCCAAAATGCTGGGCATGGATGTTCACCAGCTTTTGCAGGAGCAGCAGTATTTCTTCGGGCGACAGCATCTCCAGCCTCAGGATCGGCCCGGAATAATTCACGAAGCCTTTCCCGGCGTAACGTCCTTCCATCAGTCGGGAGCGCAGCGCTTCATAGCTGAACAGGCCCCTGCGCTCATCTTCGACAAATTGCGGCGTCCCTCCGACAAAAATGCCCAGATGCTCCGCCTTGCCCTGCATCGTATCGTTAAACATCGTCAGCAGCTTTTCGTAATTGCTTTGCCGGGACACGCTGTTTGAAATCTTGTACAAATTGACGGCTTCATCGATAAACAGCAGCAGGCCGCGGTATCCGATCCGCGCCGCGAACTCCGACCACAGCTTGACATAGTCGTACCAATTTTCATCATCGACGATGACGCCAACTTGCAGTTCCTTTTTCGCTTCCGTTTTCGTCGGGTACTCGCCCCTTAGCCAGCGGAGCGCCGCCTGCTTCCGGTCGTCGTCGGCCAGCTTGTACCCGTTCCAGTAAGCGGCCAGCACTTTGGCGAAATCAAACCCGTGCACGAGGTTCTGCATTTCCGCCGTAACCGCAAAAATCCGCTGCTCCACCGCATCGTTTAAAGCGGGATCGCTTGGCTTTAGGCCCGTCTCCCGCAGCGCGTCCTGCTGCAAAGCGGCGAACCATTTTTGCAGCATCGCTTCCAGCGCTCCGCCGTCCGGGCGCGTCTTGGTGGACAGATGGGTCATCAGCTCGCGGTAGGTGGCCAAGCCTTGCCCTTTCGTCCCGACCAGCCGCCGCTCCGGCGACAAATCCGCGTCGGCCACGACGAAATCCCGGTCCATCGCGTAGTTGCGGATCGTCTGCAGCAAAAAGCTTTTCCCGCTGCCGTAACGTCCGGTAATAAATCTGAACGCCGCTCCGCCCTCGGCGATGTTGTCGAGGTCCTTGAGAATGGCGTCAACTTCCGCCCGGCGCCCCACCGCGATATGTTCCAGCCCCACCCGCGGCACCACGCCGGCCGTGAGCGAATTGACCAGCGCCGTGGTGAGGCGCTTGGGGATTTTCACTTCATTCACGAGAATTCTCCTTTCAAATGCGCAAAAAAGTCCATATATTCCGGGACAATCCGCCCTTCGTCAACAACCAGGTCCCCGATCGTTTCCATCGCCAGCTGGTTGATTTCATCCAGGATCAGCTCGGGCATGGTGCCGTAAGCTTCGGCCACAGCGGCAAGCGCGCTATCGGGCGCAGGGCTTTTGAGGGCAAGCAAAGCTTCGAGCTGCCCCGAATCAAGCTGTTCGGCGAATGAAGTCCAATCCTCGTCCAGCTGCGGCAGGTCCCAATACGCCAAGCTCTCTCCATCTTCCTTGCCGACTTCTTGTTCAGGCGCGACATTGTCCTGCGAGTCCAAAGCTGCTTCCGAGTCCAAATCCGCTTGCGGGCCCAATTCCGCGGCCAAACCCGAACTCGCCTGCGCCGCCGTTTCGCCCCCTTCCTCATAGCCGATCGCCAGCCTGCTCCGCACATAATCCGAATCCCGCTTAAGCGCCGCCAGCTTCTCCGCGTCGATTTCGATCCGCGGCTTTGCGGCCGTCTGCGCAGCGAACTCTTTTTCCAGAAAGCGGTCGATCAGCCGCGCCGTCTCCGGCTCCATAACGACGCCCCTCAAGCGTCCTCTAAATCCTCTTAATTCCCTTAATCGGTTTTCGGCATAGCGGATCGTTTGCGTGATACATTTTCGCAGCGGACGATGGCTGCTGAGCGGGACCGTACCAAGGGCTATCGTTCTCCCGTAAAGCGAATCGTCGTAGACCGCGCTGCGGAACAGATACCGCTCGGTCGTCCGCTCCCGGCCGGGATGGAATTTGTCGATCAGCCGGATCCCCTGCGTTTGGCACAAAAAAGCGTCCAGCATCCCGACAATCCGCGGGACCCACAGCTCCAGATCCGCTTTGCCGGGCCCCTGATAAAATTTGCTGCGCCGCAAATCGTAGTCGCTTAACGCAAGCAAGAGGTCCAGCGGGATTTGGGACGGCTGCTTCTTAAACATCCGCAGCAGTTCCATATCCAACAAATCCTCCGGATATGAGCCTCCGCCGCGCGTGATGATTTCCAGCAGCGGAACATCCAGCGCGTGCACAAACGCAAAATCGGCGAGCCAATCTTTCAAATAGGCGTTTAGCTGCGGATACCGTCCGCCATACGCCATCCAAATCCGGTTAAGTTCTTCGAACCCTTCCTGCGGGTCCGACCACCCCACACCGTTGATCAGTTCATAAACATAAACGAATATGTACGATAGATCCGTATCGGGGTAACGCCCGGCGCGCACTTCGGAACGCCAGTAAAAATACCATCTCTGCTGCGACTCCATCATATGTTCGTAGGTCGGCCAATAGCTCATAAACGGCGCAAAAGGCGCCGGCTCGCCCCGCTCGTTCACCCGCTTCCGCGCTTCCTTGGCGAAATGGCGCTCACGGTTGTAGAACGGAATGGACCCCGCGGACGCTTGACTCAGGTCCGTATCTTTTTTAAGCGGTATATCAAGTCCCGGCTCTTCTTCGTACAAATCGATTTCCGCAAATTCAATGGAACGCAAACGATTTTCCATGGCAAACTCTCCATCCTCATGGACAAGCGTCAAATTTCCATTTTAGTATATCATAACTGGGGAACGTTTGTTCACATCCGCTTATAATTGAAAATAAAAAACAGCGACCGGACTAGTCGCTGTTCTTGCAAAGTTACTCCGGGGCCTGGTCGTTTCCGATCCGCTCCAGACTTTCTTCCTCGGAAGGAAGGGCCGTTACGTCGGGCTGCTCCGGCATAAAGCCGGTTCGCAGATGCGGTCTCGTATCCTCGTAAACAGTTTGCGGGTCCCCGTCTTTTTCGATCGATATCCGCTCATTAGGCATAGTGATTCCTCCTTTTTGAATAGAATCCCCGTTTCCGTGAATTCCATGCTCGGGCGGATTATTTAGGGCAAGGACCATAGGCCGATCCTTCCCGTTATCATGCAATCTGACATGGAGCCCATTTTTCCCCCATATGCTGATAGGGAGGGTACGTCTAGGAGGGATGGCTTTTGAGAATACAAGTTCGTGCCGGGGATACGCTGTGGTATTACAGCCAGCTGTTTAACCTGCCGCTGCAGTTGATCGTGGATTCCAACGCCGGAGTGGACGCCGCGAATCTTGCTGTGGGCCAGGAAGTGAATATTCCGGGGTTTCTGGTCAGCGAATATCAAATCAAACCCGGCGACTCACTATGGAAGCTGGCCAGAGACCGGGGGATTTCGCTGGATATGCTGATTCTGCTGAACCCGTCGGTCAATCCGAACCGGTTGGAGATCGGGCAGAGAGTGCAGCTGCCGCTGCGGGTCACCTGGTTTGTGGTGGACGTCAGAAAACCGTACGATTATGCCGCGCTTCGCTCCGATCTGAACCGGCTTATGGATCTGTATCCGTTTCTCGGATACCGCAATATCGGTAATTCCGTGATGGGCAAACCGCTGCCCGAGCTGCGCGTCGGCCAAGGCAACAAACGCGTTCACGCCAACGGGGCCTTCCATGCCAACGAATGGATCACGACGCCTGTCCTGATCAAGTTTCTGAATCATTATTCGCTTGCATTAACCAACAATACCGGGATCAGGGGGCTGCAAATGTGGCCTTACTATGAGGCGGCGACGTTGTCCGTGGTTCCTATGGTTAATCCCGACGGCGTGGATTTGGTCATAAACGGCTTGCCGGAGCAGGTGCCCTACCGCAGCAATGTGCTGTCCTACAACAACGGAAGCTCCGATTTCCAGGGGTGGAAAGCGAACATACGCGGCGTGGACCTCAACGACCAGTTCCCCGCGCTGTGGGAACGCGAAGTCGCCAGAAATCCGCAGGAGCGCGGACCGCGGGATTATGGGGGAACCGCCCCGCTCACCGAGCCGGAAGCGATCGCGATGGCTGATCTAACGAGAGAAAGCGATTTTGCCCGCGTACTGGCTTTTCATACCCAGGGTGAAGTCATTTATTGGGGGTTTGAAAATCTAGAACCGCCCTATGCCGAAACGATCGTAAACGAGTTTGCCCGCGTCAGCGGATACGAACCGGTGCGGTATGTCGAAAGCTATGCCGGCTACAAAGACTGGTTCATCCAGGACTGGAGAAGGCCGGGGTTTACGGTGGAGCTCGGCAGCGGGGTCAATCCCCTGCCGCTGGCGCAATATGACGAAATTTACGAGGAAAGCCTGGGAATCCTGTTGGCCAGCTTGTATATGTGAGCCGTCGGATGCAGGCGTTTTGGGGCGGGAACGCTTGATTTCGGCGAAATGGTCCAAGCCAAATAAGGTTATTTCGCTCCGTTAGCCCGCCCTACGTACTCCAGATCGTTTTGTCCAGCACTAAACCTTCGTCAAGTTACTCTTCCTTACGGCTCCAGGCTTCTTCCTGGAGCTCGTTATTGATGGCGATGCCCGCAAAAGCTCCCGCCGTGGCGGCTGCAATCACCTGATACTTGACGGAGGCCGCATCGCCGGCGCCGTAGACCCCAGGCACGTTCGTTTTGCCGAGATCGTCGACGACCATAGCCCCGCCTTCCGTCATATCGCAGCCCAACGTTTGGGGCAAGCCGGATCCCGGCACCAGCTTCGGCGCAAAAAAGATCCCGGTGCAAGGAACGGCCGTGCCATCCTCCAGGACGACTTGCCGTACCATGCCTTCCTCAGAGTCAATGCGTTCGATCGGCAAATCGAAGACGGGAACCTGGCGGCGCTCAAGCTCCTCGCGGTGCCCCTCCGGCCATTCCCCTTGACCATGGATGCACATCGCAAATTGCGCGGTCCAGCCCGAGATCATTTTGGCCATATGCAACGCATGGTCTCTGGGAACGATCACGGCGAGCGGCCTGTCCCGCATTTCCCAGCCGTCACAATATGGGCACACAAACGCGCTTTTCCCGTATACATCGGCAAGGCCCGGGATGTCCAGCGGCGCATCCTTCATTCCTGAGGCAATAAGCAGCTTTTTCGTATAGAGCGTCTCTCCCCGTGCAGTAGTAATTTGAAAATGTCCATCCTCCCCCGACAATTTCACCGCGGTATCCTCCACAAAGCGAACGGTAGGATAGGCTTGAATCTGTTCTTTGGCGATACGCCGGAATTCCGCCGGTTTGATGCCGTCACGGGTCAAAAACCCGTGTGACTCGCCCGTCACCCGGTTGCGCGGACGTCCTTCGTCAATCACCGCTACGCTTTTTCGCGCTCTGCCCAAAACCAAAGCCGCGTTTAAACCGGCCGGTCCGCCTCCGATAATGCCTACATCAAGCAAGGTTGTCATGATGAGTTTCCTCCTAAAATTAAATCGATATTATAGATTATATATATCTATAATATCCATTAAAGAAACAATCGTCAACTACGACAATAGATCCCCAAGCAAGTTAAAAGCGTCCACGAATCTGAAAGTACAAAAAAACCGGCCCTTGCCGGACCGGAGTTTATTGCTACAGCGCTTCCTTAATCACCCGCTTATAAAACATAACGGACAGAAGTCCAAAGATGGAGTACAGTCCCGTATACAGCAGCATCACCAGGACCATCGGCGTCCACAGCTCGGTGCCAAAGAGAAACCAGCCGGATTTCACGGCAAAATAACTGTGCGACAAGCCTACGGCCAGCGGAATGCCGAAGCTGAACAACTGCTTGATTTGAACGCCGCGGAGCAAATTGCCTTGCGTGAACCCGATTTTTCGCAAGATCGTATAATTCGGCCGCTCCTCTTCCCCTTCGCCCATTTGCTTGAAATACAAAATGCAGCCCGAAGTGATCAGGAAAGTCAATCCCAGAAAGGCGACGATGAACATGATCAGCCCCATGTTGCCCTTTTGATTCGTAATGAGCTCAGGCTGCGACATATTGCCGGAACGACTTTCTAAGCCCATGCCTTTATACAGTTCGTCGGCCTGATCCATTTGTTCAGGGTTAACGATATCGATGCCGTAATATACGGAGGTTCCCTTTTGGATATCCGGGTTCACGTCCTTCGCCATTCGTTCAAACACCGCTTGATCCACAACGGCCGTAGGCACCCCGCCCGAAAAAGGAATGGAGACGACCGCCATTTTATCCATTCCGATCAGCGATAATTTGATCTCGTCCGTTTGTCCCTTAAGCGTCAGTTCTCCTGTCGGCCGGATCGCCATAAACTGCGTCATCGCATCGTTTAACCCCATAAACAACGCCTCCCTCAGGGCGACGTCCACGCCGTCCACCGATTTCTCGCTGACGACCGGAAGCGTCATGATTCCGTTGCCGCCGTCTTGCGTGCTGACGCCGATAACTTGGGCGACGTCAGCGTCCACCATAAGAACGGCGCGTTTGGTTTCCCTGTACTCGATGTTCGCCTGCCGAAGCGCCTGCCCAAACGCCGCTACATCCGCGGGCTCCATCATCGAAAAGTGGTTCGGTACGCTTTGCTCGGCCGATTTTTCCGCGGAATAATACGAGATATAACTGAGCGACAGAAGTCCGATCGCCAGCGCCGATACGGTCGTGATGATCGTCAGCAGCAAGGCGTTGGATTTCATCCGGAACATAATCGAAGAAAGCGACAGCACCTCGTTCAGCGACAAATAACCGCCCTTCGCTTTCCGCACCAGGTTAAAAATAGCGCTGACCGACCCTTTATAGAACAAATATGTCCCTAAAATAACGGAGCCCAAGATCAGCACCATCGCCAGAAACAGCTCGTTCATAGCGGTGAAAGCGCCGCTGAACAAGCGGGTCGAGACCTTGTATCCGAAAAGGATGAACCCGATGCCGAGCAAGCCGATAAACAGCTCGGAGACGCGCATTTTCCGGTACGTATTTTCTGTCGAAGACACGACCCGGAAGAGCGAAAGGATACTCTGCCGCTTGATGAACGTATAGTTCATGAGCATGATCAGCAAATAAACGGCCGCGAAGACGATCACGGTTTGCAGCAGCGCCTGCGGCGAAAAGCTGAGCTTGGCCTGCTCGTCCACGCCGATGATTCTGAACAAGATCATAAGGAGCAGCCTGGAGCAGGAAAAACCAAAGAAGATGCCGACCAGCATGGAACCGAAATACAGGATCAGGTTCTCGCTGCTTAAAATCCGGAAGATTTTTCCCTTCGTTAACCCGATTAATTGAAACAATCCGATTTCCCGGCTGCGGCGCTTGATGAAAATCGTGTTGGCGTACAGCAAAAATATCGCCACGATGACAACGAGCAGAACCGACGCGGCGGCCAATCCGGCCGCCCCCTTCACGGAACCCTTGATTTCATCAAGCGCCGGATCGTATTGCAGGGTCACAAACGCGAAATACAAAGCGACGCTGAAAATAAGCGCAAAGACGTACAGGTAATAGTTTTTGATGTTTTTTTTCAAATTGCGGTATATCAACTGGTTTAAGCTCATCCCTGGACACCGCCCAATACACCTTGCGCTTTAATGATGTCGTTAAAAAACGCCTGCCTGGATTCTTCTCCCTTGACCAGCTGCGAGTAAATCTGACCGTCCTTGATAAAGACGACCCGGCTGCAGTAGCTGGCCGCCACCGGATCGTGGGTGACCATAATGATCGTAGCTTCGATTTTCCGGTTGAGTTCGCTGAGCTTGCCCAGCAAATCGGAGGCCGACTTCGAATCGAGCGCACCGGTCGGCTCATCGGCAAAAATGATGCTTGGGTCATGGATAAACGCCCGTGCCGCGCTTGTCCGCTGCTTTTGTCCCCCGGAGATTTCGTTCGGGTATTTGTCCTTTAACTCGTAAATGCCCAGCTCAGAGGCAATCGTCCGGAATTTATGATCCGCGTCTTTCCGGGACACTTTTTTGATCGACAAAGGCAGCAGCACATTTTCTTTGACCGTCAGCGTATCCAGCAAATTGTACTCCTGAAAAATAAACCCCAAATGAGACTTTCGGAACTCGGCCAGCTCCTTTTCCTTCATGCCGGTAAATTCCTTGCCTTCGATTTTGATGCTGCCGAGGCTGACCTTGTCGATGGACGAGAGCACGTTCAGCAAAGTCGTTTTACCGGAGCCGGACGCCCCCATAATGCTGACGAATTCGCCTTTTTCCACGCTGAGGTCGATCCCCTTCAGCACCTCCTGTTTATTGAATTTGTTGCCATAGCTTTTATGAATTTTGCTGGCTTCCAGTATCGCCACTTTCCATCACTCCTTTGGTTCTGCCTCTATCTTAACCAGTCGCCCCCGCCCTGTCCTGCGGTTAGCCGAACAAAACACAAAGGCATGTGACAATGTTGTCACATGCCCAGCGTGCTTACAAAATCGTTGCTTTGCGGAAAATACAGCGTAAAAACGCTCCCTTCGCCCGGCCTCGATTCGACTTCAATGCGTATGGACAGCGAATCCGCGACCTTTTTCGCCAAATATAGTCCCATTCCCGTAGCCGCATTGTCCAGATGCGCCGCCGTTGATGTAAAGCCCTTTTCGAAGATGCGCGGCACATCCTTCGGATCGATCCCCCGGCCGAAATCCCGAATACGCAGCCAGGTCCGGCCTTCCAGCGCCCCGCTTTCAACGATGATATCGGAAGCCTGGCTGTATTTTACGGCATTGCTCAACAGCTGCCGAAGGATGAAGCCGAGCCACTTGCCGTCCGTCAGCACTTCTTTGGCCGTTAGCGACACATCAAAACCGATGCCTTTTTGCAGGCACCAGGCTTGCAAATCCTTGATCTCTTTGTGCACGATCGGCTCCAGCGCCGTCCGCTCAATATACCGGTCATTTTCGATAAAAGCGATCCGCTTCTGATGCAACTGGCGATCCAGCAGCAGATGAATGCGCAGCCACTCGTACCTCAGCTGCGACTTCAGCGTTCCTTCCTCCAGCCGATCGATCATAAGCTGCATGGCGGTGAGCGGCGTTTTGACTTCATGAATCCAGGACATCAGCTCGTCCTTTTCCTCTTCCAGCCGGGCCACATGCGCCGAAGCTTCCTTCCGGTACTTGTCCGTCTGTTCGCTGAGCATGTCCATCGCAATCGTTTCAAACGGGCTGTCGGGACGGGCGATCGCGGACAGGTCGTACGTATCGTCCCAGGCCGCAAGGGTCTGGTAAAACCTCGTTTCTTTCGAGTAGCGCATAAAGAGAAAAACGGCAAACACAAGCAGCGACAAAAAGACGATATAAAGGATCGGCAGAAATGGAATCTCGCTGTCGATGAAAGCGACAAACAGCAGCAGCAGCTGCAAACCGGCAATCAGCAAAATCCAACTTAGCCGTTCTCGCAGAAATTTCCGGATCATTGGGGCGCCGCCTCTTCCGTGGCTATATACCCTTGTCCCACCTTGGTTTCGATATAAGCGCCCAGCCCGATTTCTTCCAGCTTCTTGCGCAGCCGGTTCACGTTGACCGTCAAGGTGTTGTCGCTGACGAAATGCTCGTTGTCCCACAAGCTCCTGATCAGCTCTTCCCGGCTGACGATCCGGTTTTTGCGTTCAATCAGCATTTTTAAAATCAGCATTTCGTTTTTCGTCAGTTCGATTGTCCCCTGCCCGTTCCGGATCGTATTCCGCACGTACTCCACCGCGGCCCCGCGCCATGTCCGCAGCTCCATCCGGTCCGTATTGTAGTCGTACACGCGCCGCAGCGTCGCCTGGATTTTGGCGATCAGCACCTCGAAATGAAACGGCTTCTGGATAAAATCGTCCGCCCCCAGCTGCATGGACATCACCATATCGGTCGGATGATCGCGCGAGGACAGAAAAATGATCGGTACGTTGGAATGAGCCCGAATCATCCGGCACCAGTGGAACCCGTCATATTTCGGCAACTGAATGTCGATGACGACCAGATCGGGACGAATCGCCGTAAACTCCCGCAGCACGTCTCCGAAGTCCCCAACCCCATGCACCCCGTAGGACCACTGCTCCAGCCGTTCTTTGATTTCCTGAAAAAGAGACCGGTCGTCTTCGATCAGCATAATGTTAAACAAGCTTATCACCACGTTTGTTGGTTTCGTTTTCCATATTCAGTTTAATGGAAAACGGGCAGCCGCGCCATCCTCCAAAGCGCTAAATCGCAGTGAGTTCAATCTCAAAGCCCAGATCCTCAATCATGCGGTGGTCCTGGCGAACGTCCTGCCCTGCGGTCGTCAAGTAGTCGCCGACGAACAGCGAATTGGCCGCGTACAGGGACAATGGCTGAAGCGAGCGGAGGCTCGTTTCGCGGCCGCCGGCCACGCGGATTTCTTTGGACGGACAAATGAAGCGGAACAGGGCCAGCGTTTTCAGCGCCTTAAGAGCCGGCGTCCGCCCGGCGTGCTCCAGCGGCGTTCCCGGGATGGCGTTCAGAAAATTGACCGGGATCGAATCAGCATCCAGTTCGCGCAGCGCAAACGCCATCTCCACGATTTCCCGGTCCGTCTCCCCCATCCCGACGATTACGCCGGAGCAAGGCGACAAACCGCTAGCTTTGGCGGTTTCCACCGTTTCGACGCGCTGGTCATAGGTGTGCGTGCTCGTGATGGAAGGATAATTCGCCTTGCTCGTATTCAAGTTATGGTTATAGCGGTGAACCCCCGCTTCCGACAGCCGCCGGGCCTGATCCGCTTTCAGCAGGCCGAGGCAGGCGCATATTTTGAGCGGCATCGTCTCCCGGATTTCTTTCACCGCCTCCGCGACCTGCTCCAGCTCCTTGTCCGTCGGCCCTCTGCCGGACGCCACGATGCAGTAGGTTCCGGCTTTGCGCCGCATCGCTTCGCGCGCGCCGGCGAGCAGGGTCTCTTTATCCAACAACGCGTATTTGGCCACCGGGGCCGCCGAGACGAGCGATTGCGAGCAGTAGCCGCAGTCCTCCGGGCAAAGTCCGCTTTTGGCGTTAATGATCATGTTCAGCTTCACTTTTTTGCCGAAATAATGTTTTCGGACTTGAAAAGCCGCTTCCATCAGGGGGAGCAGCTCATCATCCTCCGCCTGAAGCACATTCAGCCCCTCTTCCATCGTGAGGCAATTTCCTTGGAGCGCCTTTGCAACGTAAATATCCCACGGCCCAACCGTTTTCATCAAGTGATCCCGTCCCTTCAAAATGGAGTATTACCGCATAATTGTCAACCTAAAATTACTACACAGGTTAACAATATGTCCAGTAAATTTTAACAAAGGAACCCGGGTTCGCAAAAAACTCTCTACGCCCTCAAAACTATACGCTATGTCTATTTTAATTCAATATCAAACACGGCATGTCAATTTTTATTGATAATCACGACTTTAAATTGTACATGAAGTTCATTTTAAATTTTAGAGGTTTGGTTAACCCCATTAATGATGATATAATAAATACATTAAAACATCTAAGGAGCGTTTCCATGAGGGACCGCAAGCATTTAATAATGGACACGGCGCTTGAACTGTTCAAGGAGCATGGAATTCCCCATACTTCCATTCAGATGATTCTCGAAACCTCGCAAGTCGCAAAGGGCACATTTTACAAATATTTTAACTCGAAAAGCGATGTAATCGTGGCTATACTCGAGCAAAGCCATCAGGATGACATGGTGATCCGCAGGGAGCTGGAAGCCGGCGAATACCCTTCCGAGCTGGCGCTGCTGGCCGACCAATTGGCCGTCCCGATGTCTTTGCCGGAGAAAAGGCCCATTCTCGAAATGTTATGGTCGGAGTATCATAGCGGAGAGCTTGAAATATCGGCGCTGATCGGCAAACAAATAAAATGGCTGTCCTCCAGACTGGTTGATATATACGGGGCCGAGATCAAGCCGTATTCCTTTGACGCGGCCATGCTGTATTTTGGAATGGTCCAGCAAGTTTCGCTAACGTGGGAAAGCTTGTTTCGGACAAGTCCCGAATGGCATGAAGTCATTCCCAAACTGCTGCGTTACATCGAGGCGATCATCAAAGTCATGCTGGATTCCCGGGAAAACATCTTTGCGATGGACCCGCTCCTTCAACTTGACCAAAAAGGAAGCGGGGTGCATATAGAAAAAAGTTTTGTCCTGGAACTAATCGATGCATTAAAACAAAAGGCTGCGGCGGAAAATACGCCCGTCAGTTCCATCGAACTGATCGACGGGCTGCACGGCTTGATCGCGCAGAAAGTCATCAATTGCACATTAATCCTGATTGCGCTTAAAGCGTTGAAAGAAGCTTTTGAACGTACGGGGCTGGAATTGGAAGCCCGGCGGCTTTTTTTTATCGCAAAAATTTATTTGGAACAATCCCAACAACGTAAGGAGCAAACTTATGAAAAAAAATAAAACACTTGAATGGGTTCGCAGGGTGATCATGATCATCATCGGGGCAGTGATTACCGGATACGGCCTGGAAGCCGTGCTGATCCCCAACGATGTCATTGACGGCGGCGTTACCGGCTTAAGCATCATGGGCTCCGACCTGTTCGGCATTTCCCTCGGCATTTTGCTGTTTGTTTTAAATATTCCGTTCGTATACCTCGGTTACAAGCAGGTCGGAAAAACGTTCGCGATTATGAGCAGTATCGGCATCGTGGCGTTGTCGGTTTCCACCGTGCTGATGCATCACATCAAACCGATATTGGGACCTAAAGATCCTTTGCTTGTCGTCTTGGCTGGGGGGCTGCTGATCGGCGTCGGAATCGGGATCGTGCTCCGCAGCGGAGGCGCCATGGATGGATCGGAAGTGCTCGCCGTACTGCTCTCCCGCAAAATCCCGTTCTCCGTCGGCGACATTATCCTGGTCATCAACGCGTTTATTTTTACGGGCGCGGGCTTTATTTACGGCTTGGAAAACGCCCTCTACTCGGCATTAACCTATTACATCGCCAAAAATGTCATCGATATCATTCAAGTTGGTTTGGAGAAATCAAAGTCCGTCAAGGTGATCAGCAGCAAATCGGAAGAGCTCGGGGAAGCGATTCAATCCCGTCTCGGCCGAAGCGTTACCTTCACCCCGGGCCGGGGCGGGTACTCGAAGGAGGAAACCCAAATCCTGAACTGCGTCATTAACCGCATGGAAGAAACCAAGCTTCTCTCCATCATCAAAGACATCGATCACAGCGCATTTGTCGTCGTATCCGACGTATCCGAAGTGCGCGGAGGCAACTTCAAAAAACGCGATATCCACTAGCCTACGTTGCTTGATGTTTGACCAACGATCTTTCGGACCGTTGGTTTTCTTCTTTCCGCCGCATATTTGCGCCGAAAAAGGTTTGAAATGATTTGAAATGATATGATAGACGAAGATTATATTTTACATATGCAGATATAAGGAGATGAATCATATGAAAATGAATCGTTTAGGCGCATCCGATTTGCTCGTCGGCGAAATCGGAATGGGTTGCATGACTTTGGGGACGGACGAAGCGAAAGCCGTCTCGCTGATCCATGAGGCGCTTGATCTCGGCGTCAACTTCCTGGACACCGCCGATTTATACGATAGCGGGCGCAACGAAAAGATCGTCGGCAAGGCGATTCGGGGACGGCGGGATCGGGTCGTGGTGGCCACAAAAGCAGGCAACCGGAGAATTCCCGGTCAGGACGGCTGGGTGTGGGACCCTTCCAAAACCTATATCCTCTCGGCCGTCAAAGAAAGCTTGCGCAGGCTCGGCACGGATTATATCGATTTGTATCAGCTTCACGGAGGAACCATGGAAGACCCGATCGATGAGACGATCGAAGCGTTCGAGCAGTTAAAGCGCGAAGGCGTCATTCGGGAGTATGGCATTTCCTCGATTCGCCCCAACGTGATCCGGGAATACGCCGCCCGCTCTTCCATCGTCAGCGTCATGAATCAATACAGCATCGTAGACCGGCGGGCTGAAGAAACCGTGCTTCCTTTGCTCCAGGAAAAAGGAATCAGCGCCATTGCCCGCGGCCCGCTGGCCAGCGGCGCGCTCGCCGCCGGAAGAGAGCCCAACAAAGGCATTCTCGATTATGAGTTGGAGGAGCTGATCTCGCTGCGCCGACAGCTCCGGGAGCTGGAGACTGAGGGGCGCAGCCTGACGCAGCTGGCCATCCGGTATTCCCTTGCCCACCCGGCGGTGGCCGTTGCAATTCCCGGGGCCAGCTCCAGGGAGCAGCTGCTCCAAAATATCGCAGCCGCCAACGTTCCGGCTTTGTCCGCCGAGGAAGTCCAGCTGATCCGCCAGGCGAGCAAAGCGAACGTGTATGCGCAACACCGGTAACGGCTGGCGTTGCACGGGACATAACGCGCGCCGAGAAAGGCGCGCGTTATCGTGCCGCAAAACGGGTTAAATGGTTAAAGTTAATCCTCATGCAAGGCACGGCGATGATAGGTTGAGTTGAGTTAAATTAGGTTAGGTTGGACGAGTTAAGTTAAGTTAAGTTAAGTTGAGTTAGATAGTTGGGCTAGGGTGGGTTGAGTTAGTTGGTTGAGTTAGTTGGTTGGGTCGAGTTGAGTTAAGTTGGAGACGGAAGCAGCCTTTTTTCTGCCCGGGAAACTCCAGCCAAAAAATAAGTACATAAAATGGCGTTATTCCAGCGATACCGGTCAATCTGAGAGATATAGCGGTAATTTATGTCGCTATTTTCTTGAACCATATGGGGTTTCCCGTGTTCTGGGCCATTTATAGGAAAATAAGCACAAAAAATGGCGCTAATGAGCGGGAACATACCTGGCCCCGGATAATAAGTACATAAAGTGCCGCTATTTCGGGGGCCGACGGTTCGTCGCCGTTCCAAGCAGCCGGTTTTATCAAATCGACCTCGTACCAACAACTCCCCCATTTGAATTTTTTCAAAGCCCGCCCCGGAATAATTCCCCGGCCAATTTCACAAGCTGTTCCTTGGTTAGAGCGTGCCCGCCGAAAGTGGATAAGAGATAGTAAGCATCCTGCTGTTCGTTATACCACGTAAGGTAATGATAGCTTCTATTCTCTTTTTTCACATCGTTATAAACAAGGTTCCTGCCTTCCACCGAAATCAGCTCTGCCTTGTCTTCCTGCTCCTGGGTAAGCTTTCCGCCGCGAAGCATAAGGGCGCTGATTTCAATATGAGCGGTATCCAGCGTATATTTCCCCTGCACAGCACCGGCCTCCGTCCACGGAATCGCTTTTGCGGCAAAGCGAGTCCCGCTTGAGGTTTCGACTTCAGCTTTTAGTTCCTTCAGTGTTTGCGCATATACCTCAGAGTTTTTTATTTCAGCATCGGTAGGAAGATGCGCACTTACCCCACCGTATTCAAAAGGATATCCCGCTACCGTTTCGGGCAGCAGCGGAGTCCCCGTTCTTTTCATTTCCGCCAAAAAAGCAGCGTAGTCGGTGATCCGGCGCTCCTTGTAAGCGAACTGCAGCTGTTCCTTGGCGCCAGGATCATCTGCAGCCTTGTCGCTTTTCACATAATAAGCGATCAATTCGCCCGGTTTGGCAAGTTTCAGCGCTTTATGCTCAAATTTGTCATAGGAACCCTGCTCCCTTGTAAGATCCGGCGCGGCATATTGTACTTTAATCTCTCCTGCCGCATTGCGGATTTGAATCCATTCGGAAGCGGCATAAGCCGTTAGGGAGAGAAACAGCAGCGTTAACGCGGCCGTAAAAGCCCCGGTGCGGCTAAACCAGCGGCTGCGGTTGTTCGGCGCTTTCCCTGCGGACTCGCGAATGCGGCGCATCACCCGCTCCGTGACCTCAATTTCCGGCAAATTTTTCGCGGGCACAGCCTCTTGAATTATATTTTCGTACTCATTACCGACTCCGTATTGCATTCCATCTCCTCCTTATGCTCTATGCAGGCCTTCATTTTGTTCATCGTCTTCTTCATCCGCTTATTCAAGGCATTGGGGCTAACCTGCAGGATTTCGCTCATCTCCTGATAGCTAAGCTGTTCAAAAACCCGCAGCACCAGCATATTCCGCTCTTCCAGCGACAACTTCATAAGCGCCGCTTGCAAGGTTTCACTGTACAAGCCCTCCTCCATTTTCTGTTCCGGGCTCCCGGCGGCCGTCTCCGGTTTGAAAATACGCATGATCCGGCTCTGCAGCCGGCGTCTGCGCAAAAGATTCAGACAATGGTTGCAAGCGATTCTGTATAACCAAGACGAGAAGCTGGCCGCAGGCTTGTACCGCCCTATGGACTGATACGCCTTGAACAAAACATCCTGTACGGCATCCTCGGCGTCTTGCCGGTTGCCGAGCAGACGGCAGCAGTAGCGAAAAATCGGCTGCTGAAACGCCTGAACGATCAGCGCAAACTCTTCCCGTTCCCCTTGCTGAATCCGCTGGACGATGTCTTCAATTTGCCCGGGATCCCGTAAGCTTTCCGGCGGTTTAGGTTCCTGTAACGTTTTGCTCACCTCCATGGCTTTCTATGTTTATAACACATGAAGCAAACCAAAAGTGCCTTCGATCAAAAAAAGATTTCGCGGCAAATTGGGCATAATAGCCCTGTTTAACCAAAAAATAAATTTAAGGAGACTGCACAATGGGCGTGTTGGATGGAAATCCGAAAAATGAACCGATGCATTACGGAGAAATATTTACGATTTGGGAAAGCTCGATGGGAGCGAAGATGATACTGTCGTGTTATCAAGCGTTTACTTATCATGCCGGCGATAAGGAGCTGAAAGAATTGCTTGGCGATTTGATCGATCAAGCCAAGCTGGAAATCAAAGAGTTCGACAAGCTGTTAAGCGAAGCAGGGATTACACCGCCTCCCATGCTGCCGGAACGCCCGGAAGCCAAGCTGGAAGATATTCCGGCCGGGGCCCGGTTTGCCGATCCGGAAATCGGCGCAAAGCTCGCCATGGACAATGCGGCGGGTCTCGCGGGATGCAGTTCCGCGATGGGCATGTCCATCCGTGAGGATATCGCCGCCTTATTTGCCAAATACCATGTGGCCAAAACCGGATTCGGCCTGCGAATTCTTCGCTTAAACAAAGAAAAGGGCTGGCTTGTCCCTCCCCCATTGCTCGTCAAAAAGCCGGAATAACAAACGGATGCAAAAAGCGAAAGAGAATAACGATGGAACCAGACCTCCCGAAAAATCGTTATTCTCCTTCTTATTCAAACTATCACTTTTTCCACGAAAGGAATGCGGTTTAAGCGGTTCACCGCCATCACGAAATGCGAGCGCAGCTCCGCGCTGCAAAATTCCATGTCTTCAGGCAAAAATTCCGGCTTGCCGGGATCGTAAAATTTTTGGGCCGCTTCCGAGCCAAGTATCCTTAGCCTGGTTTCCTCCGCCGAAGGAGCGAAGGTGCCGCGAAGAATGCCGGAAATGTACTCCGCGCAGGCCAGATCATCGTCCCCCGTGGGATGCGAGGCGATGATGTTGATCGTGATGGAGGGGTTGGACTTAAGCCATCTTGCTTTGATATACTCCGCTGTCGTCCGGGCGTTCGAAAACCCCGTTACCAAAACATGCTCGGCGTTTAGAGCGTTTAACGTCGCCTTCACGCCATTGGTCGTTCTCTGGACCAGAAACTTCCCCCGAAGATCCGCCCGCCGTATTCGCGCCGGGGAGTTGTCAAGATCAAAGCCGCCGATGAGCAGCCCTTTTTCCTCTCCCGCCAGAAGACATCCCTCTTTTTCCTTTTTCAAGCAAAAAGCTTCCTCCGGCGTTGCCGCGAGAAAGATGCCTTTAATGCCATGAATGAACGCCTGATGAGCGACCGTAAATGCCCGTATGACGTCAATCACCACGTTGATATCCGAAGCTGCGGGCATCTTGCCGCCCCCCTGCATAATCTCGATATTCAACATGTTCCTCCCTTCTTCCCGAGCATTATCAGCTTATGCCCAACCCGGCTTAAATGGTGCAACGGACCCTTGATGAATACCTTCCATGAGAATAACAAATAATGAACTTGTTAATTATGTGTTTACATTTTGCCGACCTGAGGAGCTAATACGCATGGAAAAGACCAAATCACGCAAGCTGAATATTTCGTTTGAAAGCGATATACGCCTTACTCCAGGCCGCAAATCAAAAGAGGCTGAGGAAGCCGAGGAGCAATCCGGCAGCGAGTCCAAAGGGCGTATTTGGGAATTTATCGCCATCGCCACCATACCGATCGTGCAGGTGTTCGGCAACTCCATGCTGGTGCCCGTGCTTCCCGAAATGCAGCGGCAGCTCGGGATCAGCAAATTTCAAAGCAGCTTGGTCATCTCGATTTTTTCTTTGGCCGCCGCCCTGTTCATTCCGGTGATCGGCTATTTGTCCGACCAGTTTGGGCGGAAAATGATCATCGTCCCCGCTTTGATCGTTTACGGCGGAGCGGGCGTACTCGCCGGCTTCGGAGCGATTTGGGACTCCTACGGGGTGATTATTGCGGCCAGAGCGATCCAGGGCATGGCGGCCGCCGGGACCGCGCCCATCGCAATGGCCCTGGTTGGCGACCTCTACAAGGGCGGTACGGAAAGTAAAGCGCTGGGGCTGATTGAGGCCTCCAACGGCTCGGGAAAAGTGCTTAGTCCGATCATCGGCTCCCTGCTCGTTCTGATTGTCTGGTACGCTTCGTTTTTCGCGTTTCCCGCGTTTTGTCTCATATCCTTGCTTGCTGTCTTGTTTTTGATTAAAGAACCCAAACACGAGCAGAAGCAGGAGCTGGGGAAATACATTCACAAAATCGGGGAAGTTTTCAGCAAAAAAGGCAGCTGGCTGATCACCTGTTTTTTTGCCGGATCGTTGGGACTATTCATTTTGTTCGGCGTGCTGTTTTATTTGTCCAATATTTTGGAGGATCCGCCCTACAACATCGACGGGGTCGTCAAAGGCTTTATTTTGGCCATTCCCCTGCTTGGGATGGTCATTACATCCTATACGACCGGAAGCGTGATTAAGAAAAAAGGCACGTTGATGCGCTGGCTCATGAACATCGGGCTGCTGTTGATGACGCTGGCGCTCGGGGCCACGATTTTTTTCTTCAAAAACATGTATGTGTTTATCGGCCTGCTTACGGTCAGCAGCATCGGTACCGGACTGCTCCTGCCCTGTCTAAATACGATCATTACCGGGGCGGTGCAAAAAAGCGAACGCGGCATGATCACCTCCCTGTACAACAGCCTGCGGTTTCTAGGTGTCGCTTTCGGTCCGCCGTTATTCGGTTGGATGATGGACAAGTCGGATTATCTGGTGTTTATTTCCGTCTCGGTCCTGTCTTTGATTACGCTGGGGCTGGTATTTTTCCTGATTCGGCCGCCTCGTAAAGTCAGCTGAGCCGGCGATTCGCTTTTACCAAAAGCTGGGCACCTGCCGGGGGGCAAACGCATATGATGCCTATGACATTGGATCAAAAGCTAAGTTTAAAGAAATGAGGAGATTCCAGATGAATAGTACGTTGCGTGCAGTTTGGCCCCCCGAGCTAAGCGACCCGAGCGGACTGCGCCGTCAAGCCCCCGGCGAGGGCAACCGTCAACCCTTGGAGGCATTAAGCCGCGGCCTCACAATGATCATCGACAAAGGCTTGGGCAGAAATGCGTTTGCGGATTTGATCGAACTGGGTTCCCCCTATGTCGATTGCGTCAAGTTTGGCTTTGGCACATCCCCGCTGTACAGCACGGAGCTGCTGCTGTACAAGATCAATTTGGCCAAACGGCACGGCCTGATGGTGATGCCCGGCGGCACGCTGCTGGAAACGGCCGTTCAGCAAGATGCCGTTCCGGCTTTCTTTGACGCGGTCTGCAGCCTCGGCTTCAACGGGATTGAGGTGTCCGACGGAACGATCGAGCTTCCGCGCAAAAAACGCACCGAGCTGATTCAGGAAGGCAAAAAACATGGTCTTAAGGTCGTTACGGAATTCGGCAAAAAGCTGTCCGGGTCGCTTATCGATGCCACACATCTGGCGGAGACTCAGGAGGCCGATCTGGAGGCCGGCGCCGAGCTGATGACCGTAGAGGCCCGCGAGTCGGGATGCGGCGTCGGCATTTTCGATGAAAAGGGCGATTGCCGCATGGAGATTGTCGACAATATCCTCGAATTTGTCCCCGATTCCCGCAGGCTGATGTGGGAAGCGCCGCTGAAGCATCAACAAGTGCTGCTGCTGCGGAAATTCGGTTCGGACGTACACCTGGGGAATATTCCTCCGGCGGATATTTTATCGCTTGAAACGATGCGCCGGGGATTGCGTCAGGACACCTTTGAATTCGGCATCAAGCAGACGGAGGCAAAGGAATGTTTCTACGTGATCTGAACCGCCGCTAATCATAAAACAGCCTTGGCCCGATGATTAACTACCGGCCAAGGCTGTTTTCATGAACACGGCTAGCTTTAATTGCTGATATTGGATGTCTTCGCCGGCAAGCTCCCCTTGTCATGGTAGAGCATCCAAAGAACGAGGATCACGCTGGCCAGCGCCACCTGCGACAGCAGCATAAATCCGATCGAATACTGCCCGGTCACCGAATGGATATAAGATAACAGCAGCGGCGGGAAAAATCCGCCGAGTCCGCCCATCATCGAAACGATCCCGTTGACGATTCCGGCCTGCTTGTTGAAATACTGCGGCACCAGCTTAAAGATCACCCCGTTCCCGATTCCCGCGGCGACCGCGATAACTAGGCAACCAACGGTATATAAGGTGAACGTCGGCGAAAAGGCCAACACGATCGCGGCCACGGTAAAGGCCGTAAAGACCCCGACCAGCAGATACAGCGCGTTGAAGCGGTCCGCCAGCCAACCGCCAACCGGGCGCATGAACGTAGCGAGAGCGATGAAGCCGGCCGTCCGCATCCCTGCGTCAACCTTGTCCAGGCCAAAGTTCGTGACGAGGAAATTCGGCAAATACACGGTAAAAGCGACAAACGAGCCAAAGGTAATGAAATAGAGCAGCGAAAACAGCCACAGCTTTTCGTTTTTGTAGACGCCTTTGATCTGTTCCATCATCGACGTTTTCACTTTGACTTCCTTGCGGTCGCCCAGGAGAAAATTCAATGCCGCAAACACCAGCAGCAAGATCAGATACAGCTTCACGGTCATCGACCAGCCGATTTGCGTAGCGATGACGGGCGCCGAAAAAGAGGTGACGGCCGTTCCCAAATTCCCCAATCCGTAAACGCCGTTCACCAAGCCATGGCGCTCTTTGGGGTAATATTTCGGCAGCGACGTAACGCCGACGGAAAATACGGCCCCGCCGATCCCGAGGAACAACCCGCCGATGATCAGATCGACGTATGACTTCGCTTCGCTGATGTAGTACACCGGAAACAGCAATAAGACGAAGCTGATCAAAAAGACGAGCCGGGCCCCAAAGATGTTGGTGTAATAACCGATAGGTATACGAAGCACAGAACCAAGCACGACCGGAATCGCCGTGATGATCGCCACCTTGTCGGGCGGGATGTTGATGTCTTCGCCCATAAACGACACGAGCGAAGAGATGATCACCCACACGGCAAAACCAACGATAAGATTTAATGTTTGCAGCGGTAATTGAACTTTTCTTATCAAATAGATCACCTTTCCCAAATTACTGAATGAACCGCGATCGGATTCCCCAATCCGTATTGTAGAGGAGAACACCGCCCGGCTAAAATAGGGAAATCCCTCGCTTGCGTTCCGGAACTCCCTAACCGGGCCGTTTGGACACAAAAAAGCCCATAATCATCAAACGACGATTATGGGCAAGCGCTTGGATTAAAAGTCCAGCAGCTTCTTTTTGAGCGCGTATTCCACCAGCTCCGGCCTTGTTTTTAAATTCAGCTTCTCCATCAGCTTCGCTTTATGCGCCTCGACGGTTTTTACGGAAATATGCAGCATCTCGGCGATTTCCTTATTGCCGTAGCCCTTGGCCACCAGCGGCAAAATCTCGATCTCGCGGGTGGATAAAATCCGGTAGGGACTGCTCTCGTCCGCCTCCTGGTTTTGGTTGATGAACTCGCGGACGAGCGAGGTGGCCAGCTTCGGGTGGATGTAAACGCCGCCCTGATGCACCATGCGGATCGCCGAGACCAGCTGTTCGTCCGGAGCGTTTTTCAGCACATAACCTTTGGCTCCGTTTTTCAGCACATGGAACAGATATTCCTCATCGTCATACATGGTCAGGATAATGATTTTCGTATCGGGAAAATCCTCGTTGATCTTCGCGGTGGCGATCAGTCCGCTTTCGCCGGGAGGCATGCTGAGATCCATCAGCAGAATGTCCGGCCGATGCTTCGCCACCATTTTGTAGGCTTCGATCCCGTCGGCGGCCGTCGCGACGACCTCCATGTCTTCCTGAAAATTGATGATCATCGCAAAGCCGCTGCGGACGACGGCATGGTCATCGGCAATGACAACCTTCATGATCCGCTCCTCCCTTCCAACTCCGTTCTATTAAGCAGACTCACCCGTCAGGGGCTGACCGTTCCGTCCGGTCCGACCGGAACCTTGAGCAGCACCGTCGTCCCCTTCCCCGGCTCGGAGGTGATAACAATCTCCCCGTTTACCAGTTCGGCCCGTTCTTTCATCCCGTACAAGCCGAGGCCGGTTCCCTTCGGGTCCCTGGCATTGACGTCAAAGCCGTTTCCCCGGTCCTCGACGACCAGCTCCAGCTTGCGGTCCGCGATGTACAGCCGCACGGTGATTTCGTCGACATCGGCGTACTTTAAGGCGTTGAGCAGCGATTCCTGGCAGACCCGGTAGACGACCGTTTCGACCTCGTTATTGAACCGCAGTCCGCCCAACTCCGCGTTAAAACGGACGACCACCCCGTAGTTTTTCTCGACCCATTTGAAATGGGAGCGGAAGGCCGCCTCCAGGCCAAGGTCGTCCAGCGACGCCGGACGAAGCTCCACGGACAGATTGCGGATCTGCTCCAGCAGCCGGGTCAAGGAGGCCTCGGTCTGCCGGATTTTTTGCAGCGCATCCTCCTGCACGTTCAAATATTTCAGTACGCGCAGATCGACAAGCGAACTGACGAGCTCTTGCGCCACGCTGTCGTGCAGCTCGCGCGAAATCCGTTTGCGCTCGTCTTCCTGGGCCTTGATGATGCTTTTGGTCATCGTGTTGCGGTTCAAGGTCTGTTGGGTCAGCAGATGGTTCGTCAGATCGCGCAGCAACAAAACGCGGATGCCGGCCTGTTCATCGACCGTGTGGAAACCGGCGGAATACGGCACGAGACCCCGGTCCTTCGTTTCCAGATAAAGCTGGAAGGAGCTGAAATCTTTAAGCGGATTGGACAAATAACAATCCAAACAGGTCATCGGCTCCTCTTCGCTGGTGTAGCCCCGGCAGGCAAAGCAAAAGGCGTTGTTTCCGTCCGGCTGCCCCCGGCGGAACATCCGCGGGTCAAGCAATTGCTCCGCCGTCGGATTCATGGCGATAACTTCGTTGTCGCGGTCGAAGAAAATAATCGCTTCCGCGCTGTGTCCATACATTTTCAGCAAAAGCTCGGGCGAAATCTGCAGCGAAGGCTGGCTCACGGGATGGTCAACTCCTTTACGGCAAAATCTCCGAACCTGCCGTGAAGCGTCCCGTATAAGGCCTGCAGCGTGTCTTGGGGCATCGTTTGCCCCCCGCGGCAGCCGATCAGCAGCACGCCTTCCACGCGGTCCGCCAAATATAAGGGAATGGCTGCAAGGCCGGTCAGCTTCTCCGACATAACGATCGGATAATTGATTAATTCCTTTGGGTTGAGCTGCTCCCGGACGCTGGTCACCAGGATCGGGATGCCGGTTTTGAACACGATGCCGGCAATCCCTTTTCCGGATTGGAGAACGATGCGCTTATAACGGTCATTTAAATTGCCGGAAGCGAATTGCCACGTGATCACGTAATCGTTGACCGCCGTCTGCGCGAACGCGAGGGCGGCGAAATCGTAACCCGCTTGCTCCCTTAGCTGATCTATTTTGAACTGGTAATCGCTGGACAATGGCTTCATACGCTAGGCTCCTAATTTCAAATCCTTCTGCCGGCGTTAATGCTGGCGGTGCTTCCTATAAAGGATATAGCTTCTCCGGGCATAATTCAAGGGTACGCTCCAAACATGAACGAGCCGGGTAAACGGCCACAGCGCAAAAATCAAAAATCCGCCTATAATATGAATTTTAAACGAAAGCGGCACTTCCGCCATATAGGCGGCCTCCGGGCGAAACACCAGCAGGTTGCGGAACCACACCGATATCGTCTCCCGGTAATCGAATTCCGGCTGCACATTGTTTGTAACCAGCGTGGAGAACAGGCCCATAAAAACGATGGACAATAGCAGCACATTGACCGCGATATCCGAAACCGAGCTTAAGCGGCGGATCGTTTTTTTCGTCAGGCGGCGCGCCGTCAGGATCAGCATCCCGGCAAACGTGACGACGCCGAAAAATCCCCCGCCGTACATCGCGCCGATATGGTACAAATGCTCGTTGACGCCCATGGCGTTCATCCACGACTTCGGAATCCCCAGCCCGGCGACATGCCCGAGAATGACCGGAATGACGCCGATATGGAACAGCAGGCTGCCGATCATCAGCTGTTTTTTCTCGATAAATTCGCTGGATTTGGCCGTCCAGTTAAATTGGTCGTAGCGGTAGCGGAAAATATGGCCGACGATAAAAACGGCGACGCACAGATAAGGAAATATGACCCAGGCAAACTGATCAACCAAGCTCACTAGCGTTCACCTCCTGCCGAAGACACAGCTTAAACGTTTCCCGTAACCCCTTGATAAGATAAAAATAAGGACTGTTCTGCTTCTCGAGCGACTTCATCAGTTTGTACGTGCCGTCTTCAAGCACGGCGAGCAGCGTTTGCATGGCGGTTTCGGCCTGCTCCTGATTCAGCCACTGGGCGGCATAGAGAAACTCGCACATCACCGGCAGGTAATCCGGCAGCTCCCGGCCTTCCATCTCCAGACCGTACAGCTCGTAAACGCCCTTAAGCGCCGTCAGCATTTGCCCGCGTTCCCGCGAATCCTCATATTTGAAGTAGGTCATATAAAGCGTCGACGATTTCTCGAAATCGAACGTCTGCACATACTGTTCTTCGATGTCGTCCATGCTGAGCAGGAGCATCCGTTCCCGGTATGCCGCGATCGGTTCGCGGACCGCAGGAGGGCAGTTTAGCTCCTCCGCTTCGCGCAGCTCGCGAAAAGCCGCTTTGTCGGGGTAGGCCAATTGACCGGCAAAAAAGCCGAACATCTCTTTATACTCATGCAGCTTGACAAGATCAATCACGCCAGATCCCCCCGTAAAAGTTCTGTTCGTATAAATCCTGGCCGCTCTTGCCTTTTTCCTGCGCAGTGAAAGCCGGGCCGCAGCCGCCGCAATCCATTCCGAACCCTTCCGAGCCCTGAGCGCGGTACGGGTCCATGTAGCCTTCCTTGTGCGAAGTCGGAATCACGAAGCGGTCTTCGTATTTGGCGATCGCCAAAAGACGGTACATTTCCTCGATTTGCCGGGCCGACATGCCTACCCGTTCCAGGCGGCTTTCGTCAAACGGCTTCCCGGAAAAGTGCGCCCGCTGATACGAACGCATCATCGCCATGCGCTGCAGCGCGACTTTCACCGCCCCGGTGTCCCCGGCGGTCAGCATATTGGCCAAATACTGGATCGGCGTTCTCATCTCTTCGATCGCCGGGAAGATCAGGTCCGGATTTTGAATCGAATCCCGGCCTTCGAAATAGCTCATGATCGGGCTCAGCGGCGGCACGTACCACACCATCGGCAGCGTGCGGTATTCCGGGTGCAGCGGGAACGCCAGCTTATATTCGATCGCCAGTTTGTATACCGGCGAATTTTGCGCGGCTTCGAGCCATTCCTCGCTAAGCCCGTCCTTGCGCGCCTGCTCGATGATTGCGGGATCGTTCGGATCGAGGAACAGGTCCAGCTGCGCCTGGTACAGGTCCTGCTCATTCGGCATGGAAGCCGCTTCCTGCACGCGGTCCGCGTCGTACAGCAGCACGCCGAGGTAGCGGATCCGGCCGGTGCACGTTTCCGAGCAAACGGTCGGCAGCCCCGCCTCGATGCGCGGGAAGCAGAAGGTGCATTTTTCCGCCTTGTTCGTTTTCCAGTTGAAGTACACCTTCTTGTACGGGCAGCCCGTCATGCAGTAGCGCCAGCCGCGGCAGGCCTCCTGGTCAACGAGCACGATGCCGTCCTCGTCGCGCTTGTAAATCGCGCCCGAAGGGCAGGACGCCACGCAGCTTGGGTTGAGGCAATGCTCGCACAGCCGCGGCAGGTACATCATAAACGACTGCTCGAAGCTGAATTTGATCTCCTCTTCGATTTTTTCGATGTTGGGATCTTGGGGCCCGGTGATATGCCCGCCGGCCAGATCGTCTTCCCAGTTGGGACCCCAGTCGATGTCCATCGGCTCGCCGGAGACCGCCGATTTCGGGCGCGCCGTAGGCTGGTGCTTTTTCTCGCCCGAATTCGTCAGCTTCTCATAGTCGTAGGTCCACGGCTCGTAATAATCTTTCATTTCCGGCATGTCCGGGTTATAGAAAATTTTCCCAAGGGCGATCTTGGACAGCTTGCTGCCGGATTTCAGCTCCAGCTTGCCGTTCTTCAGCGTCCAGCCCCCTTTGTATTGCTCCTGGTCCTCCCAACGCTTCGGATAGCCGATGCCCGGCTTCGTCTCCACGTTGTTGAACCAGACGTATTCCGCGCCTTCGCGGTTCGTCCAGGTGCTTTTGCAAGTGACGCTGCACGTATGGCAGCCGATACACTTATCGAGATTCATCACCATGGCAATTTGCGCTTTAATCTTCAAGCCAATCGACCTCCTTCAGTTTGCGCACGGCCACGTACACGTCCCGCTGGTTGCCGATCGGACCGTAGTAGTTAAAGCCATAGCTCAGCTGGGCGTAACCGCCGACCAATTGCGTCGGCTTCAAATGGATGCGCGTCGGCGCGTTGTGGCTGCCGCCCCGCTCCTTGGTAATCGCGGAGCCCGGCACGTTGATGTGTTTGTCCTGGGCGTGATACATAAACATCGTGCCTTTCGGCATTTTGTGGCTGACGACCGCTCTCGCCGTCACGACGCCGTTGCGGTTGTACACTTCCAGCCAATCGTTGTCGGCGATGTTGTGCTGCTCGGCGTCCTCGCGGCTGATCCACACGGTCGGGCCGCCGCGGAACAAGGTCAGCATATGCAGGTTGTCCTGGTACGTGCTGTGGATGTTCCATTTGCCGTGCGGCGTCAAATACCGCAGCACCAGCGCGTTTTCGCCTCCGGCGACCTGCTTGTCGCGGGGGCCGAACACCATCGGCGGCAGCGTCGGCTTATAAACCGGCAAGGCTTCGCCGAACTGGAGGAAGATTTCGTGATCCAGGTAAAAATGCTGCCGCCCGGTCAACGTGCGGAACGGGACAAGCCGTTCGATATTGGTCGTAAACGGCGAATACCGGCGGCCCGATTTGTTCGAGCCGGTGAACACCGGCGTCGGAATAACCTCGCGCGGCTGGGCCGTAATGTTCGCGAACGTGATCTTTTCGGCGGCGCGGTCGGCAGAAATATCCTTAAGCTCCACACCGTGTTCCTGCTCGGCGGATTCCCAAGCCCGCTGTGAAACTTTCCCGTTCGTCGCCGAAGACAGATGCAGCACGGCGTTGGCCGCGTGTCTTGCCGTATGCAGCTTCGGCCGCCCGTTTTTGATCGTGTCGTCGAAATAAGCGCCATTGATGGACTTAAGTTCCTCGTACTCTTCCTTCACCGGGAACGATACCCCGTGGGCGCCGACTTTGCCGGTCTCGAGATTAGGCCCGAGCGTAACGTATTTGTCGTAAATTTTCGTGTAATCCCGCTCAACCACAGTGAAGCCGGGCATCGTTTTGCCCAGGACCGGTTCGATCTCGCCGCGTTTCCAATCCTTCACCTCGCCGTACGGCTGGGAGATTTCGCCGATGGAATCATGGCCGAGCGGGGAGCTTACGATGTCCTTGTAGACGCCCGGCAGATGCTCTTTCGCCATGTCCGACAGGACGCCGGCCAGCGTGCGGTAAATATCCCAGTCGGAGCGCGATTCCCACAGCGGATCGATCGCCGGGTTAAACGGATGCACGAACGGGTGCATGTCGGTCGAGGAGATGTCGACCTTCTCGTACCAGGTCGCCGCCGGCAGCACGATATCGGCGTACATCGGCGTCGCGGTCATGCGGAAATCCAGAGACACAAGCAGGTCGAGCTTTCCTTCGACCTCATCGCGCCAGACGATTTCCTGCGGCTTCTCCTCTTCGTTCGGGGTGGACAGCAGCCCGTTATGCGTGCCGAGCAGATGTTTCATGAAGAACTCCTGCCCTTTGGCCGAGCTGGAGATCAGGTTGGAGCGCCAAACGAACATCGTACGCGGGAAGTTCTCCGGCGCGTCCGGGTCCTCGATCGCAAACTTCGTTTCTCCCTTCACGACCTGTTCGTACGCGTGCTTGATGATGTCGGCGTTTTCGGTCTTTCCGGCTGCCGCCGCTTCCGCGGCAAAAGCCAGACTGCTTTTGTTGAACTGCGGGTAAGACGGCAGCCAGCCCAGGCGCGCGGCCAGCACGTTGTAATCCGCCGGATGGCTGTATTTCGTTTGGCCGCCCGTCGGCGATTTGAGCGAATCCGTGCTCATTTCCTCGTATTTCCACTGATCGGTGGCGAAATAGAAAAACGAGGTGGCGTTTTGCAGCCTTGGCGGAGCCTGCCAGTCGCGGGCGAACGCGATCGTCGACCAGCCCTCGATCGGCCGGCATTTTTCCTGGCCGACATAGTGGGCCCAGCCGCCGCCGTTTACGCCCTGCGAGGCCGTCAGCACGACCAGGTTCAGGATCGAGCGGTAAATCGTATCGCTGTTGAACCAATGGTTGATGCCCGCGCCCATGATGATCATCGAGCGGCCGCCGGTGTCGAGCGCGTTTTGGGCGAATTCCCTGGCGATTTGCACGACGAGCGAAGCTTTGACGCCGGTGATCTTCTCCTGCCAGGCCGGCGTGTAATGCGAGCTGGCGTCGTCATAGCCGGCCGCCGTATGCGCGTTCGAGCCGCCGGAACGCTTCACGCCGTATTGGCTGAGCATCAGGTCATACACGGTGGCCGCCAGCCGGGTCGAACCGTCGGCGAGCGTGATCCGCTTCGCCGGAATCGTCCGGGCAAATGTGCCGTTGCCGCTCTGGTCGAAATACGGGAAGACGATTTCCGTCCACTCGGCTTCATGGCCTTCGACCGAAAGCGCCGGCTTGATGGCCGTTCCGTCTTCGCGTTCGAGCTTGAGGTTCCATTTCACGTCTTTTTCCCAGCGCTGCCCCATCGTCCCGTTGGGGACGATCAGCTCGTTTTCCGCTTCGTCGATAATAACGGGCTTCCATTCGGCGTGCTCCGAACGTTCGCCGAGATCGCTGGCTCTCACGAACCGCCCGGCCTTGTATTTGCCTTCACCTTCATGCGAATCGAGCAAAATCAGGAACGGCATGTCCGTATACTGCTTGGCATAGTTCAGGAACATCGGCTCCTGGCGCCGCACGTAGAACTCGTCCAAAATGACATGCGTCATCGCCTGCGCGACGGCCGCGTCGGTTCCCGGATGCGGGGCCAGCCAGTTGTCGGCGAACTTGACGTTTTCGGCGTGGTCCGGGGCTACGGACACCACTTTGGTCCCTTTATACCGCACCTCGGTCATAAAGTGGGCGTCCGGCGTCCGCGTCAGCGGCACGTTGGAGCCCCACATGATGAGGTAGCCGGCATTGTACCAGTCGGACGATTCCGGCACGTCGGTCTGCTCGCCCCAGATTTGCGGCGAAGCCGGCGGCAAATCGGCGTACCAGTCGTAGAAGCTGAGCATTTCCCCGCCCAGCAGGGAGATAAAGCGCGCACCCGATGCGTAGCTGATCATCGACATGGCCGGGATCGGCGTAAAGCCTGCGATCCGGTCGGGGCCGTATTTTTTTATGGTATAGATAAGCTGCGCGCCGATAAGACGGGTAGCTTCCTCCCACGTCACGCGCACATGGCCCCCTTTGCCGCGGGCTTGCTTATACGATTTGGCGGCTTCCGGATTTTCCACGATGCTGGCCCATGCCTTCACCGGGTTGTCGCCTTGCTTTGCCAGCGCCTCTTTCCACAGCCGCAGCAGGCGCCCGCGCATATACGGATATTTCACCCGCAGCGGGCTGTATTCGTACCAGGAAAACGATGCGCCCCGCGGACAACCGCGCGGCTCAAATTCCGGCATGTCCGGTCCGCAGGACGGATAATCGATCTGCTGGTTTTCCCAGGTGATGATGCCGTTTTTCACAAAAACCTTCCAACTGCAGGAGCCGGTACAGTTGACCCCGTGCGTCGTGCGCACCACTTTGTCGTGCGACCAGCGGCCGCGGTACATGTTCTCCCATTCCCGGCTTTTTTCTTCAACGATCGACCAGTTTCCCGAATAGCCTTCCTTCGGTTTGAAAAAAGTTAGTCCTGATCTTTTTTTCATAGGAAGCGTTCACTCCTTCATCCACGAATGAATGCATTTGATCGGGGAATCCAATGATATTCATTCTGTCTGTTTCCATTATGGAACGGCGCGCCTCCATCTTCCCATCAGGGAAATCCCTGATGATGGCGGTGAAAACCCTATTAAAAAAACCGCTGAGCGGGTCAGCGGTTTTCATTGCAGGATGGCTGCCGGGCGATAACGGCGGTTGTATGGCGGTTCTGCGGTCCGTTGTATGGTGTTGCGATGTGCGGTGATACGGTGGTGGACTGTAAAGTAGGCTGTGTGGTGAGGTATACGGGGTGCTCTGTAAGTTAGTGCACTGTGTGGTGCTACGGTAGTGCTCTGTAAGTTAGTGCGCTGTACGGCGGTGCGTTGGTGCAAACGGTGCAGCGGCGAGAAATAGCGGCATTATATGATCTTATTTCCCGAAATTCACTCTACTCTATACAAATAGGGACATTTTTTGACTCTATTTGCCTGGAGGACCAGGGAATTCCCCTCTTTTTACCCGACCGTCCAAAAATAAGGACGTTTTGTGCGCTTATTTCCCCCCATTCCCCATCTCAGCACGGAAATAAGAACAATTTTTGTCCTTATATGCTGCTGAATGTGCTCCTGAATATGCTTCTAATATGCTTCTTAATACGCTTCTAAACGACAGACAGACGACTCCCGACTCCCGACTCTCAAACTCCTTACCTCCCAATCTCCCTGTCTCCCTATTCCTCTACCCCTAATCTCACTAGGTCCTCCATCAAGCCAGCAAGTTCTTCTCATGCAGCTCGTCAAAAATGATCCGGCTGATCAGCGACGTCCGGTCCCGGTCGGCGTAGCCGAGCCAGGCCAGTTCTCCGATTTCGGAGGCGGGCGCAAGGTCGCCCTCGTAGTCGGCCGTATAACACGTCATTTTGACGAGCACCCCTTCCGGCTTACCGTCGGCCTGGGCTTCAACCGCACCATAATACGCGATCGTTTCCGGCTTGATGCGTACGGACAGCTCCTCGCCGATTTCGCGCTGCAGCGTTTCGGCGTCGGTTTCGCCGGGCTCCCGCTTCCCTCCGGGAAAATAAAAAAGCTCCTTCCCCTTGGAGCGGACGCTCAAAATCCGCCCATCCCGGATACAAATCCAGGCGATTTTATCGATATGCTCCGGCATATTCTTTCCTCCTCGTTCTCTAAATATAGTTCCTTAGTTCAACGCTTCCCTCTTCGCCTTCTTGGCGGTGGCCGCCGCATCGGACCGGCGCCGTTCGCCCAGTTTATACACGAAGATCCCTCCGACGATCACCAATACGCCAATCAGCTGTTTTGGCGTAAACGGAACCTTCTGCAGCCCGAGCCAGCCCATGGAATCGAACAACAAAGCGAATCCCAGCTCGGAGGTCATAACGATCGCCACGGCGTAAGTCGGCCCCAAACGTTTAACTCCCTGCACCATGCAGGTGACGACGCCCACGCCGATCAAGCCGCTGAAATAAAACCAAGGCTGCATATCGCGCAGCGCGAACATATTTTTCCCTTCGAGCAACAATCCGATCACAAAAGAAGCGGCAAACCCGAGACCCAGCACGAGCGTGGTGGTCGTCCAGGTGCCCGTATGCTCATTGACTTTGTTGTTAAAAATATTTTGTATACCGACCAGCGAACCCGCGACCAGCGCCAATAAGATCCCTAAAACCATCGTTTCCTCCCGATTATTCGTAAATATTCCGGTGCGTCAGCTTCTGCAGGCCCTCCCTGTCCTTGACCAAAATGCCCTTCCGGCTCCGTTCGATCAGCCCGCGGGCGGCGAACTTTTGCAGCACCCGGTTCAGATGCCGGTAGCTGGTGCCGATCAGATTGGCCGCATCCGTCAGGTCCGCGGTGCTTAGCTCCCTCCTATAACCCGCGCCGGATTCGTCAAACGATACGGACAGCAAATAACTGGCAAGCCTGACCTCCACCGGATACAGCAGATTAAAGCTCAGCGAGCTAGACTTCATATAAAATTTGTTGGTGATGATGTCCAGCAAAAAACGCAGCAGCGGAGAATGATCGCCGCAGTATTTCCGCAGCCAGCGGTACTCTACTGCGATCATGTGCACCGGGGAAACCGCCTCGACCGTGTTAATGATATCGCTGCCCCGGATATATTCCACGTCCCCGATCACTTCAAGCGGCGTCTTGAAGGAAATGACGAGCGTCCGCCCTTCCTCCGACGTGTTGTATATTTTGATTTTCCCTTTCACCAAAACATACATCACCCCGGAGGGCTCCCCTTGGGCGCAAATCAACTCGCCTTGGCCGAAAGTAAGCAGCGTCAGGTGCGGGATGAGCGGCTCCGTAAACACGTTATCCAATTGATGCGTCTGCATATAGGCTTTAAGCTGCCCGCGATCTTCGATTTCTTTCAAGTTCCGATCCCCCCAAGCGCGGCCGGCCTACAATTTAAGAATCGCGACGCCGGCAATCATCAGCGCGATGCCGACAAACTGCGGCAGCCGCATTTTTTTCTTTTCGATGCCAAACCATCCGGTGCTGTCGATCAGGAAAGTCATGCACAGCTGGGCGATCAGTACGGCCGCGATCGAAAGCGTGACCCCGACATGCTGAATCGCCGTGACATTGGAGAAAATAATGATCGCCGCGAGCGCTCCGCCGCCGAGATATAACGGCTGCACGCGCCCCAGCTGCTTCAGATTGCCGTCCCGGATAAACAGCCAGATGAGCCATGCCGCGATAAAACCGGTGAACTGCGTTAGCGCAGCCGCAGGCCAGGTGCCGATGCTCGAGCTGATCCGCGAATTCGCCACCCCTTGGAGTGTAATAAAGGCCCCCGCCAAAAACGCAAATAACAAGCCTTTCATGGTGTTCTCCCCTCTTCATAGTCTGTTCATATTAAAAGATAGCACGGGACCTTTTGGAAAGGACATATGTCCTGAAGTTTGAAATCGGTGAAAATTTGCCGCAGCCACGCCGCTGTATTACTATTTAAAGACACGCTGTTTAACATTCATTCATCGCTTGAGGAGGCGCCTTCATTGCAGCTAAAATTCGAAACAATAACGCATTGGGACGAAACCTGGTGGGAACGGCTCGGCCCGATTTACCGGGAAGCCTTCCCGCACGGAGCCAAACCGGAAAAAGTGCTGCGGAGCATGTTAAACAAGGGGATCGCCTCCATGCACGCAGGGACTCTGGACGGCGAAGCGGCCGCCATGGCGGTTACCGGGTTTAGCGGCCCGGCGGAAAATAGACGGCTGATCCTGGATTATATGGCCATCCGCCGCGATTTGCGCGGAAAAGGGCTGGGCGCGGGCTTTTTCAAGCAAATCCGCGATTGGGCGGCCAGCGAAAGCCAAGCCCAGGCAATCATCATTGAAGCCGAGGCCGATGATACGGAGGAAAACCGCAGCCGCCTGAAATTTTGGGAGCGGTGCGGTTTTATCGCCACGTCTTATGTACACCAGTATATTTGGGTGCCCGAGCCCTACCGCGCCCTCTACCTTCCTCTGTCCGCCGGTTTTGCCGTCACGGATGACGGGCAATCCCTTTTTCGCGATATCACGTCGTTTCATCAAAAATCGTTCCGCGGACATTAAGCCATTGGCTTTTTTTGCATTTTTTACTTTTTAGTCCTGCTCTTGGCCCGGATCGGAAAACACCTTTTCAAACACCGGAAAAACCGCAACCCGGCGCGGAAAATTCACTTCCCCACGCTGGTCGTATCCCAAGCCGCGATACAGCTTAAGCGCGGACGCGTTTTTCGCGTAGGTATCCAGGCGGATGCTCCGGTAACCATTTTGCTGCGCAAATCGTTCCGCATAAGCGATCAGAGTGCGGTCGATCCCCCGTCCCTGCGCCGCCGGATCAACGGCCAGCCGATGCATGATCAAATTCGGCCCCTTCGGCTGCCTCCAAACGATGGACTCATATTCCTCGTCCTGACGTTCGTCCAGCACGACGATGCCAACCACAACACCGCCGCTTTCTGCAGCAAACAGCGTCCCCCGCCGCAAATCCTCCGCAATGACCTCGCGGTTCGGGTAGGTCTCGTCCCATTGATCGCTCCCGCTGTCCCTCTTAACTTGAATGCAGCGGGCCATCAGCCCCATAATTTCGTCCAATTGTTCCAATTGTCCTTTACGAATCAATACGTCCTCCATAATCGCCCGCCTTTCGTTCCTGTAAATAATATGGATTGAACCTAGGAAAAATAGATCCGACGGCAGCTTTAATCCGCCTGATAGCTGTCGTAGATCTTTTGCAGCAAGCTCGATAGCTGCTCCTTTTCCGCCTCCGTCAAACAGCTTGTGAACCGGCGGTTGTGTTCCTCAAAGATCCGCCGCAGCGTCGGCTCGAAGTCTTTGGCCTTTTGGGTCGGATACAACCGGTAGGCACGGCGGTCGTGATCGTCGATCCGGCGGTAAACATAGCCCGCCTCCTCCAGCTGCTTTACGCAGCGGGCCGTGGTCGCTTTGTCGAACTTGGCTTCGCTTGTCAGTTGATCCTGATTGATCCCCGGGTTCGCCAAAATGGCCTTCAGGTAAGTGTGGTGCCCCCCGCCGCCGATGTCGTAAGGCTTCAGCAAGGCGGCCAGCTGCTTTTGGTTCATGCGCTGGATGTATGAGATCAACTTGCCGACGAAAAACTTTTCCATCCCTTTCACCTCTTTGCGAGCGGTCTGTTTTACGAAAATTTTACTAAAAATCTGTTGCAAACGCAACTAAATCGGAGTAAACTAAAACCAGCAAAACAGTTGCGGACGCAACAAAATGCAATCTTTGGGTTTACCGAACAAGAGAGGTGTAGTTTGTATGAAAACGGAAAGTATGGGCGCTCCGGTATCCTATCAGGAGGATCCGCAAATCCAAAAGCGGCGCTGGCTTATTCTCGTCGTGCTGAATCTGTTTACGTTTATGTCGACGCTCGACGGCAGCATCGTCAACATAGCCCTCCCCGTCATTTCTAAGCAGCTTGATCTGCAGGTTGCCGAGGCCGAGTGGGTGGTCACCGCCTACTTAATGATGATCTGCGCGGCGATTCTTTTTTTCGGCAAGCTGGGGGACATCGTCGGAAAAATCAAAGTTTTCAAGTGGGGCATGATTATCTTTACCGTGGGTTCGCTGCTTTGCGGGTTCAGCTCTTCATTGACGATACTGGTCGGCTCGCGGTTGCTCCAAGCGTTGGGGGCGTCGATGACGATGGCCAACAACCAGGGCATTATCACCGATATTTTTCCAGCTACGGAACGGGGGCGGGCTTTGGGGCTGATCGGCACGTTCGTATCTTTGGGCAGCATCGCCGGACCAAGCTTGGGCGGCGTCATCGTGTCCGCACTCGGCTGGGAGTATATTTTCTGGGTCAACATTCCGGTAGGGCTCATCGCCATCGTGATCGGCTGGAGAACGCTGCCTGGGGACCGCACCAAACTGGGGGTGAAAATCGACAAAGCCGGCAGCCTGCTGTTCCCTTTATTTATTCTCGCCTTGTTTTCCGGCTTGCTGCTGGGACAGCAAATCGGCTACCGCGACCCGCGTATTATCGCCGCCTTGATCATAGCGGCCGTAGTGTTTATCGTGTTTCTCTGGATCGAAACGAGCAAGTCCGAACCGATGCTGCAGCTGTCGCTGTTTAAAAATCCGCTGTTCAGCTTAAGCATCCTGTGCGGATTTCTCGTCTTTGTCGCCAATTTTTGTTTTAATATTATCGCGCCTTTTTATACACAGAGCATTTTGAACCTTTCCCCATCGCATGCCGGGCTGCTGATGATGCTGTTCCCGATCGTGATGGTGATCGTCGCTCCGCTCAGCGGCGCGCTGTCGGACAAAATCGGTTCCGAACTGCTTACCTTCGCCGGCCTGATCGTGATGGTCATCGCCCAGGTAGGCCTCGCCGGTCTTCACGGGAGCAGCCCTATTTTCCTGGTCGGCGTATGGATCGGGATGCTCGGTCTCGGAAGCGGCTTGTTCCAATCGCCCAACAATTCGCTGGTGATGTCCAAAGTGCCGAGAACGCAGCTGGGGATCGCCGGCAGCATCAACTCGCTCGTGCGCAACATCGGCATGGTGGTCGGGATTACCGTCGCCACCACGACCTTGTTCGGCGTCATGAGCAGCCTCGCCGGCCAGCGGGTTACGGGATTGGTGCCGGGGCGCCCCGATCTGTTCCTCTCCGGCATGCACGTCGTCTTTATGACCTCGGCGACCATCTGCCTGGTGGCCGCGGTGCTGACGGGCTGGCGTTTATGGTCGGCCAAACGCGCCGTTCGCGGCGAACAGCTGCGTTCGCAGCAGCAATAAAAAAAGATCGCCGGCATCCTGGCCAAGAAGGCATAGGAGGCGGCGATCTTTTTTTATTTGTTTACGTCCATTCCACCCGGGTCAAAAGCTGATGCTTCAGCAGCGCCAAAATAAAGTCCAAATAAAAATCCTTGCGGACCATGACCTTAAATTGCTGCTCCCGGCCCTCGTTCATATAGAACAAAACATCCGTATAAACGTCGTTTTCCTCAAACCGCTTCTGCACGTCCCGCATTTTCTCCAGCATCGGCTCTTTTTGCAGAAAGGTGATCTCAAACTCCACATCGGCATCGCCTGCCGTTTCACGGATCTCCAGGCGTTCGGGATCAAACCGGTATTTAAGCTCCATCTTACATCACTCCTACCATGGATTGACCTAAGAATAAACCGTCCCTCCTGGCAAGTCAACTTTGGCCAAAAGCGTTCCGCACATATTCCCGGTAATCCTCCGGCGTATCGATATCGCTCGGCGCCGGGCCGGGAACATCCGCATAAACGACGCGCGTTTCGTGTTTGCGCAAAAGCGCCTTTGCGCCCACGTCTCCGTTTAACGCGGCCAGTTCGGCGAACAGCGGAGCGGCAAACAATACCGGATGGGCCGGACGATCCTCGTAGCGGGCCTGAACGATCCACGCTCCGGTTTCCCGGAACGTAGCGGCTACCCGCCGAATGACCTCGGGCTTCATCTCCGGCTGATCGCCAAGCAGCACCAGGATGGCCTGCGGCGAGCGGCGCGCCGACAGCTGGTGCACGCCGGCGGCCAGCGAGGCGCCGAGCCCGCGGGCTGAAGCGTCCGTTTCCAGCCATTCGACCGCCGCCGCCGGAGACGGTTTGGTACCGTCCGCTTTAGATGTCACCGTAACCTCCGCTCCTGCTCCTACCCGCCGCTCCGGCCCGGCCTCCAGGTGCTTCCGCTTTAACGGACCGTTTTGGGCGGCGATCACCGCAACCCGGCAACTGCCCGACGCTAGCGCCTGATGTACGGTTTGCTTAAGGATGTTGCCCCGGGGGGCCGGAAGCAGCAGCTTGGGCCGGCCCATCCGCGCCGACGCCCCGCCGGCGAGAATCAGCGCCCAAACCGCGTTTGCCGTGTCAGACATGACAAGCGGTCTCCGAGGTTTGACAGAGATCCCGCGGCGCAGGGCCCGCTTCGGCAACCTGCGATGCTGGGGATGCCGCCCGCAGTCCTTTGCGGTCGCGCAGAAATCCCCCGGGCTTGCCGTTCCGGCAGGCTAACATTTCCGCGAGGATGCTCATGGCGATCTCCTGCGGTGTGTTTGCCCCGATATCCAGCCCGACCGGGGAATACAGCTTATCCAAGAGGCTAGGGTCTATGCCGCTGCGGTGCGCTTCGCCCTGCCCTGTTCTCTGCTTTGTTCCCTGTTCCGTTCTTTGCTCCTTCCTCTGTTCCGTCCTTTGGTCCGTCCTTTGGTCCGTCCCTTGCTCCGTCCTCTGTTCCGTCCCCTGCTTCCCGGCTTTGCCAAGGCTTTCGTCTGCTTCATCGGCCTTTTGCGGCTGTTCCCGCCCGCTCCCCATATGCTCCAATATTTTTTCCAGCCTGTATTTCGAGCCGACGAGCCCCAGATAAGCCACCTCCGGCGTAAGCATCTTCCGCACCGCTTCCCGGTCCAAGCCGAGATTATGCGACATGACCACCACGAATTTGCCTTTAACGTCCACTTGCTCAAAAGCAAGCCGCGGGATGATCAGCAGTTCATCCGCCTCCGGGAACCGGCTTTCGCTTGCTTTTTCCGTCGCATGATAGGCGACGGTGACGCGCCACTGCAGCATTTTCGCCATGCTGCAGAGCACGCGGGCATCGTCGCCGGCGCCGACGATGACCAGCTCCGGGCGAGGTGCGATCCGCTCGACCAGCAGCTCCAGCTCGGAGCTGCCGCGCGCGTCCCGCACCAGCCCGGCCGTCCGGCCGCCGCCAAGCCGGCCGGCGTACGACCCGCCGGGGCTAACCCAGCGCGTGCCCGGCGGAACGGCGGCGGGATCGGAGGAGCCGATCACCGTCACCGCCTCGTAGGGCTCCCGCGTTTCCGCGCGCCCCAGCAGGTCGGATAAAATCCGGTCCGCCGCCTCGGGAGCGCGCACCGGATCAAACGGCTCCAGCCAAACGGTGATTGCCCCGTTGCAGCCGAGCCCAAGCCCCCAGACGTCATCGCCTATGATCCGGAAGTCGTAGTACAGCTTTAGCGGCTCGCCGGAACGCAGCACCCCCGCGGCGTGCTGCCGCAAATCCTCCTCGATGCAGCCGCCGCTGAGGATGACCGTCACTTCCCCGTCCTCGTGAATGAGGCAGCGCGCCCCCTCCCGGCGGTAGGCGGAACCGTCGACCTCGATCACCGCCGCCACGACGCAGCGCCGGCCTTCCGTCCGGCAGGCGAGCAGCGAGCGGGCTATCTCCACCATTTACGTCATCTCCATCCGTGTCAATTCGGCAGGTTCTATCGTTTCGGCCGCGTCGGCCGCGATTTTATCGCCGTTAAACAGTACGCGGTCTTGGGCCAAAATATGCCGGAACCTTGAATGGCTGCCCGGATTTTTTCAATTAGAATCCGACTCTGACAGCGGGTTAAGCCGCCCCATGCCTCTCCCTCCCCTGCATCCAATGTATGGGATTCACGCGGGCAAAGGACTCGCCGGCGGCGTGGTTCTTCTCACCTCTGCTCGCTTCGTCCGAGCGTCACACCGATCGGCTGAACGATGATCCCCGCTTTCGTCAGAGAGCTGCGGATTTGGCCGGCAAACTCCACGGCATGCGCACCGTCGCCGTGAATGCAAACCGTATCGGCCTGAATCGGCACGTCCACGTTTTGCCGGGACATCACTTTTTTTTCAGCCACCATGCGAATCACCTGGTTCAGCGATGTTTGCTCATCGGCGATCAAGGCGCCTTGTTCTCTGCGCGGCGTCAGCGAACCGTCGGACTGGTAAGTCCGGTCGGAGAACACTTCGCTTGCGGTGCGCAGCCCCGCTTTTTTCCCGGCTTGAATCAGTTCGCTGCCGGCCAGCCCGAACAAAATCAAGTCGGGATCGGCCTTGTATACCGCCTCGGCGATCGCTTCGGCCAGCCCGGCATTGCGGGCCGCCATGTTGTACAGGGCCCCGTGCGGCTTCACATGCTGCAGCTTTGCGCCTTCCGCACGCACGAATCCCCACAGAGCGCCGATTTGGTACAAGACCATGTCGTACGCTTCCTGCGGGGAGATGTCCATATCCCGGCGGCCGAAGCCCGCGAGGTCCGGCAGCCCCGGATGCGCGCCCAGCGCAACCCCGCTGGCCAAAGCCAGTTTAACCGTCCGGCGCATCGTCGCCGGGTCGCCGGCGTGGAAACCGCAGGCGATGTTCGCCGAGGTTACAAATTCCAGGATCTCGCTGTCTCTGCCGATTTGATAAGCGCCAAAACTCTCCCCTATGTCGCAGTTCAAATCCACCATGCTCATGGACCGTTCATCCCTTTTCCAAAAAGTTTATACAATAAATCAAGTTATTTTTGCTGCTGCAAATGATCGAGGCCTTGGCGCAAGGCAAGGACAGCTTTTTCCCGCTCTATGAACTGCCGCTGCGCTTCACCTAGACTAATCCGCTTGAATCTCACTTTCCCGCCCAAATTCACCTGGGCAAGCAGCGGCAAATCCACAGAAGCCGCCTGGGCGATTTTCGGGTATCCGCCGGTTGTCTGGCGGTCGGCCATCAGCACGATTGGATTTCCGTCAGGCGGCACCTGCACCGTTCCCATCGTTACGGCCGAGGAAAGCATCTCCACGCTTTTCGTCAGCTTGAGCCGAGGTCCCTTGAGACGGTATCCCATCCGATCGGACTGCGGCAAAACCTCAAACGGCTCGCCCGCAAACAACGCTTTGCTTTCCTCCTCAAACCAATCGTATTGTTCTCCCGCGATAACCTGGACCTTCGGGTTCGGCTCATATGGCGGAATAAGATCGGCGGAAACCGACCAGCGGCTGATGGCGCCCGAGCTATTTTCCGCCTTCCGGGCCAGCAAGGCCAGCAAATTCAGGCTCCGCATGCACATGTTCCCGACCGGAAGCCTGTCGCCTTTGGCCAGCGCTCGCCCGCCATATCCCCCAATGCCGGCCCGCAAATAGGTGGAGCGGCTGTTCATGAGCAGCGGCACCTCCAATCCGCCGCCGACAGCCAAGTAAGTTCTGCAGCCTTGCTTCATGGGCCCGAAGGTGAGCGCGGAACCTTTGGGGGCCAGAACAGTCCGCCAGCCCGGAAACGATACTCCGTTTAGCTTGGGCGACAAATCCCCGCCGCAAATCGAGATTAACGCCGTTTGCTCGAACCGGATCTCCGGGCCCGTCATCGTAATCTCGAGCCCGGCTGCCCCCTCCTCATTGCCAACGAGCAGATTCGCGATGCGCAAGGCGAAGGCATCCATCGCTCCGCTGACGATAACGCCGTATTTTTGTGCGCCGAATCTGCCCAAATCCTGTACCGTCGTCAGCAGGCCGGGCTTAGTAATTAGAAGGCTCACCGCTCATCCTCCTCCCAAGCCTCAAATTGCCTGCGGGATATCGGATAGAAACGCACCGTATCGCCCGCCTGGAGCAAGGTTGGCGGCATTTGCCCCGGTATGAACAGCTTGACCGGCGTTTTTCCGATCAGCTGCCAGCCGCCCGGCGTATCAAGCGGGTACACGCCCGTTTGATCCCCCGCGATCCCGACCGTGCCCGCGGGAATCGAAAGCCGCGGCGTCTGTCTGCGCGGCGTAGCTATGCGTTCCGGCATGCCTCCCAAATACGCAAATCCGGGAGTGAAGCCAAGCATATAGACCAGGTAATCGGCTGAAGTATGTACGCCGATCACTTCCTCAGGCGTTAGTCCGTGATACTCCGCCACTGCGGCCAGATCCGGACCCCATTCCCCGCCGTAACATACCGGAATTTCAATTACTCTCGGCGATGGAAGTTCGTTATTTTCCAACCCGCCCAGTACGTCGCGAAGGCGAGCGGCGGCGAGTTTAAACGAATACGCGTCTTCCTCCCTCCCGGCTTCATTGTTATCCGGCTGCAATTGCATGATGTCGTAATATATGGTTACCGAAGCAAAGGAGGGCACATACTCCACCATCCACGGGAATGGATTTCGTTCAAGATAGTCGGCCAGTTGTCTTACTTTGTGGTGTACGGCCGGATGAATCGCTTCTCCAAGCTTGACGGTCAAAGCGCCATCCCCAAGCGGAATGATTTCCGTTCCCGTTGAATGGCCGGCGCCGAAAGCTGCGTTGTTCATCATAGTCCTCCTAAAATGATATATCCGAATTGCGAAATATCAAATCCGTTTTACGAAACTGCGCCTGAGAACGCCCAGCATAGGCCAGCATAGAACATAAGGGCAAAAAAGGCGTTATTTCGGCGATACCCGTCAGTTTGATAGAAATAAGGGGATTTTATGTCGCTATTTTCTCGAATCGCTAACGAAAGCGCCGCTTCCGGGCCATTCCTAGGAAAATAAGGACAAAAAATGCAACTAATGGGGATGAACCTGCCTGGCTCCCGATAATAAGTACATAAGATGGCGCTATTTTCAAAAGGTATGTCTATTTTTAAGAAGTACCGCTATTTTCAAGGCTGAAGGTCCTCGACGACAGGTCGTCGTTCCGGCAGCCGGCTGTAAACACCGATTTGCCAGGTTGAGGTTGAGTCATTTTATTTTAGCGGAAAATGCAGCTCAAAAAAAGCAAACAGGCTGTCCAAGGTAATCCTCCTTGTCAGCCTGTTTCCATCCAAAGCACACCACTTGAGCCATTATACTCGCCAAGTATGTAGCCATTCATCTTGTTTCGTTCAGTCTTCAAATTCGACATTATGATAGACTTGCTGGACATCTTCCAAATCTTCCAGCGCATCGATCAGCTTCTCGAATTGCGCTTCGGCCTCTTTCGGAAGCGTCACATAGTTTTGCGGCAGCATCGTCAGCTCGGCCACGGTAAACTCGGTGATCCCGACGTTTTTGAGCGCTTCCTGCACCGCGTGGAATTGATCCGGTTCGGAGTATACGATGACCGAATCATCCTCTTCTACGATATCGCGTACCTCGACATCGGCTTCCATCAGGATTTCGAACACTTCGTCGATCGTTTTTCCTTCCATGCCGATCACCGCAGTGGCGTCAAACATGTAGGATACCGAACCGCTGACGCCCATATTCCCGCCGTTTTTGTTGAATGCGGAACGCACCTCCGGCGCCGTCCGGTTCACGTTGTTGGTCAACGTATCGACAATGACCATCGACCCGTTTGGTCCAAAGCCTTCGTAACGGAGCTCCTGATAGGTTTCCTCCGAGCTGCCTTTCGCTTTATCCAGAGCGCGGTCGATGATCGCTTTAGGCACATTGTAGGTTTTGGCCCGTTCCAGAACGACTTTCAAGGCGCGGTTCGATTCCGGATCCGGTTCGCCCTTCTTGGCGGCTACATAAATTTCAACCCCGAATTTTGCGTAAATCCGGCTTGTGTTGGCGTCTTTCGAAGCTTTTTTCTCCTTAATATTGTTCCATTTGCGGCCCATACTGTTCCCACTTTCTATGTTTAGTACCTATCTATTATAACCGATTTTTTTCAAGCTGTGGACTATTCTTGCAATCACTGTTTTTGACTGGGAACTCCATAAAAAACAACCCTACCTTAATACGCAGTAGGGCTGTTTAAGAAGGGAGAGCATTACCGCTTTCTTCTTTTCCGCCGCGGAGTCGTGGAACAAACCGCCGCCTTGGGCGGCTCACTGGCGAAATTGTAACTGACCAGGTGCTCGTAAACGGGAACGCAGTGATGCCGACTCACAATGTTTATCGGATGGATGACTTGAACAAGCTGGGGATCGAAAATATCCTGAACGATGACCTGCGCCGGCGCAACAACTCTTACGGGTGGGCAGCAGTGGCAGCTCATTTGGATTCACCTCGCTATAGGTTTTTAGCTTCATTACGGTATATGAGGCTGCCCGCTTGTATGACTGTTCTTTTGCCCTATTTGCACATAAAACAAGGCTGCCTACAGCATCTTCGTCGTCCACGATTCGCAGTTCCACGTTTCCGTCACGACGTCGCGGTAAAACTCCGGTTCGTGGGAAATAAGCAAAATGCTCCCCTTATACGCAATAAGCGCCCGCTTCAATTCATCCTTCGCGTCCACGTCCAAGTGGTTCGTCGGTTCGTCGAGCACCAGTAAATTCGTCTCGCGGTTAATCAGCTTGCACAGGCGGACTTTGGCTTTCTCCCCCCCGCTCAGCACGGCGATTTTGCTCTCGATATGCTTCGTCGTAAGGCCGCATTTGGCCAACGCGGCGCGCACCTCAAACTGCGTAAACGACGGGAACTCGTCCCAAATTTCCTCAATGCACGTGTTGTAGTTGGCATCCTTCATCTCCTGCTCAAAATAACCGATTTCCAGCAGATCGCCGAGTTGTACGGACCCGGAGAGCGCCGGAATCTGCCCGAGAATGCTGCGCAGCAGCGTCGTTTTCCCGATCCCGTTGGCCCCGACCAGGGCGATTTTCTGCCCGCGTTCCATGCGCAGGTTCAGCGGCTTCGAGAGCGGCGAATCATAGCCGATCACCAAATCCGCCGTTTCGAAGATCAGCTTCCCGGACGTTCTCGCATCCTTGAAATTAAACTGCGGCTTCGGCTTTTCCCTGGCCAGTTCGATGATCTCCATCTTGTCCAGCTTCTTTTGCCTGGACATCGCCATGTTCCGGGTCGCGACGCTCGCCTTGTTGCGGGCGACGAAATCCTTCAGGTCGGCGATTTCCTGCTGCTGGCGCTTATAGGCGGCCTCCAGCTGCTGTTTTTTAGCCTCATATACCTGCTGGAAATGATGGTAATCGCCGGCATAACGGGTCAGCTCTTGATTCTCCATATGATAGATCAAGTTAATGACGCTGTTCAAAAACGGAATGTCGTGCGAAATCAAAATAAACGCATTTTCGTATTCCTGCAGGTAGCGTTTGAGCCATTCGATATGCTGCTCGTCCAGATAGTTCGTCGGTTCGTCCAGCAGCAGAATGTCCGGCTTCTCCAACAGCAGCTTGGCCAGCAGCACTTTCGTCCGTTGCCCGCCGCTCAAATCGTTTACGTCCTTATCCAGCCCGATATCGGTCAACCCGAGTCCCCGCGCGGTCTCTTCGACTTTCGCGTCGATCATGTAGAAGTCCTGGTTCGTCAGCGTATCCTGAATCGTGCCGACCTCCTCCAGCAGCCGCTCAAGCTCCTCCGGCGACACCTCGCCCATTTTCGCATACATGTCGTTCATTTCCTGCTCCAAGTCGAACAGATACTGAAACGCCCCGCGCAGCACGTCGCGGATCGTCATGCCCTTGCTCAGCACCGCATGCTGATCCAAATAGCCGACGCGCGTCCGGCGCGCCCACTCGATTTTGCCTTCATCCGGCTGGAGCTTGCCCGTAATGATGTTCATGAAGGTGGATTTGCCTTCGCCGTTGGCCCCGATCAGGCCGATATGCTCGCCTTTCAGCAGCCGGAAGGACACGTCGTTAAAAATAGCCCGGTCGCCAAACCCGTGGCTTAGCTTTTCTACATTCAATATGCTCATGAAACTACACCTTTCTCGCAAAAAGATACACTCGTCATATTATAAAGGTTAACCGGAGGACAACTCAATACGGCGGAATAAATTATTGCCCGCAAAAAAAAGCACCTCCCCCGGACTGAGCTTCAGGGGCGGTGCTTTTCGTTTCAATCTAATAACCTAAAATCTCGTCGATTTGGCCCAGCTCTTCAGCGCTGAACGAGGTGTTTCCCAGCGCAAGAACCGCGTCTTCGATCTGGCTGACCTTGCTCGCGCCGATGAGCGCCGAGGTCACCTTGCCGCCCCGCAGCACCCAGGAGAGCGCCATTTGCGACAGCTTTTGTCCCCTTGCTGCGGCCAAATCGTTAAGCCGCTTCACCTGGCCGATCCGCTCCCCGGTCAAATCCTCCGGACGCAGGAACACGCTGGGCCCGGCCGCCCGGGAATCCGGCGCGATCCCGCCTAAGTAGCGGTCGGTCAGGATGCCTTTTTCCAACGGCGAAAAAACGATCGAACCGATCCCCTCTTCCTGCAAAACATCCTGCAGCCCCTCCTCGATCCAGCGGTTCATCATCGAATAGCTGGGCTGATGAATCACGCATGGCGTGCCGAGCTCTTTGAGGATTTTCGCCGCCGCGCGAGTTTCTTCCGGCCGATAATTGGACAGCCCGACATAAAGCGCTTTCCCTTGACGCACGACGAGGTCGAGCGCGGACATCGTTTCCTCCAGCGGCGTATCCGGATCAGGGCGGTGGTGGTAAAAAATATCGACATATTCGAGGCCCATCCGTTTGAGACTCTGATCCAGGCTGGAGACGAGATACTTTTTGGAGCCCCATTCCCCGTAAGGTCCCGGCCACATGTAGTAGCCCGCTTTGGTGGAGATGATCATTTCGTCGCGGTAAGGGCGGAAGTCTTCCCTGAGCACCCTGCCGAACGTTTCCTCCGCCGACCCCGGCGGCGGTCCGTAGTTGTTGGCCAGGTCAAAATGCGTAATGCCGAGGTCAAACGCCCGGCGCAGCATCGCCCGCCCGTTTTCCAAAACATCGATGCCGCCGAAATTATGCCATAATCCGAGGGATATGGCGGGCAGCTTCAAGCCGCTTCTGCCGGCGCGGTTATATGTCATTTTTTCGTATCTGCCGTTGTCTGGCTGATAGGTCATGGCTTGTACCTCCTTTAATGGTCATGAGAACAATATAATCGAAGCCGTGCCGCACACCTATATCAACAAGGCTGTTTGATATGGCATAATGTCCGCTTCTCTCGATCCATTGTCCACAAAGGCGCCAGCCGTAGCTATTACAGCCCATCCTATTAAAGCCCGTCCCGGTAGGCCGAAGGGGAAACGCCGAGCGTTTTTTTGAACATTTTCGAAAACAAGAGCGCATCCTGATACCCGACCGACCGGGCCACCTCCCCGATCGTAAACCGGCCCGTTTTCAGGAGCGCGCAGGCCCGCTCCATCCGGTACTGCAGCAAATACCGCTGCGGCGGAAATCCCGTCGCCTGTTTAAAGATGGCCGATAAATATTTGCGGTCCAGCCCAACGACCGCCGCCAGCTGGCCGACGGAAATCTCCTCGCCGTAATGGCTGTGCAGAAAATCAAGGCAGCGGTGTATGTAAGCGTCCTTCGCCTGCGCTTGAACCGCCGCTTGGCCCGGCGCGGAAGCCGGAGCCAGCTCTACCATGACCGAAAAAAACTCGTTCAGCAAGGCCCGCAAACGCAAATCGCGGGTGGCCGCCTGCTCCTCGGCCTCGTTCAAAAGCTCGTACAGCTTCGGCATCAAACGGGGATCCATGGGGAACACCGGCTGCTCCGCGGTCACACGGGTTCGCGCCAGAATTTCTCCCGCCTGATCGCCGCAAAAGGCGATCCAGGAATAAACCCAGGGCCTTGCGGCGTCCGCCTGGTAAAAGACGACCCGCTCGGGATAAGCGATAAACGCCTGGCCCGCCGTCAGCGTCAGCGTCTCGCCGTCCTCCACGCGAACGATCCCCTTTCCCTCATGGACAAAGTGGATCTTATAAACGTCCCGTACGCCCGGGCCGAACGAATGCTGGGGAGCGCAGGCTTCCTTGCCCCAATAGCATAAATACAGCTCCGGTGAATCGCGGAACGGACGGTCCGGGTTGTAATGAAAAATCGCGGCCAATAACAGCACCTTCCTTGCACTTGGCAGTGGAATTGAATGCGCCCGCATCCGCTGACATTGTACCACAAAACAATGTTTCCAATTGCCGATCCCATGCAAAAAAGAGCGGGTGCGCCAAGGTCATTGATTTCCTTGGTACCCGCTCTTTTACTTTCGCTATGCTCCGCCGATTTGCTAATGAACCGCCGCCGGCTCCTGCACTTTCTGATAAAAAGCGCCGAGCGTATTCATCGTCGACATCGGAGCCGCTTCTAACGGATAATAGCCTTTTTTTACCATCCATTGCCATACGTCATAAGCGTGGTGCGAGCACATGCAGAAGGCATGCTCCAGGAAGCTGCGGATTTCGGGATGGCTCATCTCCATGGCCGCCCAAGCGTACTCCCTGCCCGCCCGTTTCAAAGTCAGCAAATAAGCGGTGGCGATTTCCCGGTCGTTGAACTGCTGAATCGAGGTTCTCGGCATGACCGGAACAGGCGACGCAGACGCCTCGGTAAAGGATTGCAAGACCGGCTGCAAATCCGGAATGGCCAATTTCCCGCTGGCCCCTTCCGCCTTGCTTAAATACTCCACCTTCATGTTGTAGTCCTGAAAATGGAGCGGAAGATGTTTTTGCAAGATCGCCTTCAGTTCAGGGTCCTGCGCTTGGTTTAAGAAACACGCCATGTTCGTAATCGAGTTAACGCAGCTTAACGTTAGTTCGTTCAAATCCTGTGCCTCGTGTGCGGCCAATTCCATGAGAACGTATCCTCCTTCGCTGTTTTGCGGTTGCTTGGTAAATCACTTTTAGAATGCGCCCCATCGTTTTCTATTATTGCCGGAAGCCGGAGTAAAATCGTCCCATACAAGGACAAATACCCATAAGGTTCCGCTGCGCATATAATGAATCAATCCTAACTATGGAGTGTGAGATCGTGAATAATGAATGGAAACAGGAGCATCTGGCCTGGCATGAAACACTGGAGCTGCATGAGCTGGTCGCCTCGCAATCCGCCAATTTGGCGGCGTTCAAAAAGAAACTGCCGATGGTGATGGACCCGGAGTTAAAAGCGCTTTATGCAGAAACGATCAAAACCTTGGAGCACAATATCCGCGAATTGCTCAAATTTTATCCGCTGGCGCCTGGTATGGCCCGCAACGTTTCGCCCGATATGACCGGTTTTGACGCGGCCAACCTGCTTGGCTTCGCTAAAGCCTCTGTACGCAATTACGCGAACGCCATTACGGAGACGGCTACTCCTCAATTAAAAGAAACGTTCCAAAAACATCTGCTTGGCGCCATCGCCCTTCATACCAAAATATTTAACTTCATGTACCAACACGGTTACTATCCGGCGTACAATTTGGAAGAACTGCTGGCCCACGACGTGCAAATGGCCAATCAAGCGCTAAACATGTAGCTTGCGAAAAAACCCCGGAATTCCGGGGTTTTTCTGGCGGTGCGTCATTTCTTTTGTTCCTTTTCTTCAGGTTCATCGTATTTATTGATATGCCCGGTAATGGCTTCGACCGCTTCATTCACATTCGTGGTGGCCGGCACGGCCTTAACCTCGTCTTCGGTCTTATCGACAAAATTTTGATGATCCGCGCGTACGGCTTCAATTTTATTGCTCACCTAAAGGTCACTCCTTTCCCGGAAGGTTGTGGTTTGAATTTACTATGCGATATTTTGCGCTTCTTTATGTATAAAGCCGCCCCAACGCAAAGCCATTTTGCCGGGACGGCTTTTTTTCTTAAAATTCCGCGCGGGCCGCCATGTATTCGGGTCTCGGCTTCTTCCCGAAATAAGGCTCCGCCAGTTTGTTTGCTACGCTGTTATAGACCATAAAAATATTGCTGCGCGGGTACGGCGTAATGTTGCTGTTGGAGCCGTGCATTAAATTGCAGTCGAACAGCAGTACGGAACCTGCCTTGCCGACCGGCGTTTCAATGCCGCAGCGCTTCGCCAGTTCGGTTAAGCTCGCCTGATCGGGCGCGATGAATTCCTTGGAGCAATCATCCGGCGCCTGGCCGACGCACGACACGAAGATTTGATGGGAACCGGGCATGACCATAAGCGGTCCGTTAAACGGATAATTGTCTTCCAGTGCGATCAAGCAGCTGAGCGCCCGCATCCGGGGCATCCCGTCCTCCACATGCCAGGTCTCAAAGTCCGAATGCCAGTAAAACTCTTTGCCGGTAAATGCCGGCTTATAATTGATCCGCGACTGATGGATGTAGCTTGGTCCCCCCAAAACATGCTCGACGATCGCGAGCAGTCTCGGATGCCGGGACAACTCCTGAAAAACCGGGTGGGTCCGATGAATCGCAAAGATCGAATGCACTTCTTCCCCGCCGGGCTGGCGGATAATTTCATCGGATGAAAGGTTCCGGGATGCTTCCCGCAAGCGCTGCGCCTTCTCCTGATAGCCCTTTAATTCCGCTCCGCCGAAAAAGTTCTCCAGGAACAGATAACCGTTTTTGGCGTAAAAATCCGACTGCTCTTTGCTGATTCCGCTTTCCGCGTTCCACTCGCCATATACGATGGGGTCCTGCCGCGGAAGCCATCTCGGCTCAGCATACACCCGGGAAGGGTAAGCATCCGTCTTTGGATCAAAAATTACGGACGTTTCCAATTGATTCATTCCTCCTCATCCCCTCATAAGAAATATTTGTCCAAACCAAAAAGGACCGCCGCTTGGAGAAGACAAAGCTTACCCAGCAGGGTCCTTAAAACGGACAAAGGCCCTTATAAAAGGGCCTAATAAAATCTCTTAATGTCGCAATATAGACCCATCCACTGCTGACGAGGTTAGCTGACGGGCTCGGGTAAGATGGTACCCTACAATCATTGCTGAATGATTCGCCCCAAAAAATTGGTTCCCCCGTTTCCCGGCTCCTTAAGCCGGAAACTAAGCGTGAGTCTATAGTAAAGGCAATTCGCGTTCATGTCAACCCATGTTCTGTAACATTTTCGATTTCGCCATATGCTCGCCGCCGTATTCGTTACTGCAGCCGGCTTTCCGCTTCAGCCAAATCGGCCTGATCCTCCTGCAAATCTTCCTTGGCGCGTTCCAGCGGTTCCGGGTTCATGCGCCCATCCGCCTGGGAAATGGCGTTCTCCGCTTTGTGAATGGCGTTGTAGGCATTTTCCACCGTTTCTTCGGTCGGATGGGACTGTGCTTGCGTTACGGCCCGGTGCGCTTTTTTGACGGACTGCTGGGCGGATGAGATCGGGTTTTGCGATTGCATGCTGGAATAAGGATTTGCCATGTTTTAGCCTCCTCCAAAAAGATGATAAGATGCAGGACCTTACTAATTTGAGGAAAAGGGCCGGACAATATGCGTTCGAACTTTTGCCAATCCCACGCTCCTGCCGCATAGGCCGCAGCGAAAAACCAACTTTAAAGCAGATAGAGCATGGATTTGACAGCGATGGAATACGGAGCCGGAAAAAGGAGGAGGAGGAGATCGGCACGAAATCACTGGCGTTGCATTAACTTTTGCTCAAGCTTTCCCGTGAAAGCTATCCGAAATCTAACGGTTGTAGCAGCGGCTATTTGCCGAAAAAAGACCTTTTCTAAATTCTAACGGTTGCCAGCGCCGTTATTTGCCTGAATCCAAGCAAAAATTACCGGTTTTCAGCGAAATAAGCCCCATGGCAACCGTTACAATTTGAAATCAACGGGATTGGAACAAATAGCGCTTGTGGCAACCGTTAGAGCATTGGTGTGCTCAGAAAATGTATCTTGCCAGACTCAAATGCAACGCTAGTGGCACGAAATGCAAAAGAGCATGCGATTTTCGTCGAAAATCCCCGAAACAGGCGGTTCAACTGCAAATATGCAGTTCATTTCTTATGATAAGCTGCCTTTTTATCCTATAGCTGCAAATGAGATGTATTTTTGCACTTCAACCGCCCAAAAGCAGAAATTTGCGGAAATTCAAATGCACTTTTGCATTTGATTCCATCGAGCCGTCCTTCTTACCATGAAACTGATTCATAAATCCGCCGGTGGTTTTCCCCAATTACATCAAGGCTTTCTTGCCCTAGCTCGGGGGGCCGTTTGTTCTAAATAGAGCTTTTCACCTCCAAGGCTGCGCGCTCCTCCCGCTCCCGCAGCTCTACTCTGCGGATTTTGCCCGTATTCGTTTTGGGCAGTTCAGCGACAAATTCGATTTTCCGCGGATATTTATACGGGGCCGTCACCGCTTTGACATGAGCCTGAAGCTGCTTGACCAGTTGCGGCGAACCCGCCGCCCCTTCTTTCAGCACAACAAAAGCTTTGACGATATGCCCGCGAATTTCGTCGGGACTCGCCACGGCGGCGCATTCCTTGACGGCAGGATGCTTCATCAGCGCTTCTTCGACTTCAAACGGCCCGATCGTATACCCGGAACTGATGATGATATCGTCGCCGCGCCCTTCGAACCAGAAATAGCCTTCTTCGTCCATTCGCGCCCGGTCCCCGGTAATAAAATACTCACCGCGCACGTTTTGTTGCTTCCGCTCCGGCTCCAGGTAATAGTTTTTAAACAAAGCCGGCATGCTAACATGAACGGCAATATCCCCGACTTGTCCCGCCGGAAGCGGAATTCCCCGCTCGTCGACCACCTCCGCCACGCCCGGGGAAACCGCTTTGCCCATCGATCCCTGCTTGAGCGGAGTATCCTTCAGATTGCCGATCAGCAGCGTGCTTTCGGTTTGCCCGTATCCGTCGCGAATGGTGATGTTCAATTCCTCTTGAAATTTCCGGATCACTTCCTCGTTTAGCGGCTCCCCGGCGGAAACGGCGCTGCGCAGGCCGGATAGGTTATAACCGCCCAGCCCGTCCGTTTTCGACATGATCCGATATTCGGTCGGCGTGCAGCACATGACCTGAATGCCGTAATTCTCCAATAGCTGCAGGTAGCGGTGCGGTTGGAACGTCCCCTGGTATACGAAACCGGTCGCCCCATTCCCCAGTACCGACAGGAACGGGGTCCAAATCCATTTTTGCCAGCCCGGCGCGGCTGTGGCCCACACTGTATCGGCGCTTCGAATGTCCAGCCAGGCCGAGGTGATCCTGAGATGCGCATAACCCCACCCATGGCTGTGCACGACGCCCTTCGGATTGCCGGTCGTTCCGGACGTATACGCCAAAATGGCCATATCGTCGCGGTGAGTCCGCACCGCCTCAAAGGTGTCCGGCTGCCCGTCCATCAATGAATCGAGCATAACCCACCCGGCTGGAGCGAGGACGGTTTCGTGGCTTCCGGCAACCGCGATGCGAAACGCCCATGACGGCAGCTCCTCATCAATGTTGTCCGCCTCCCCGGTCGCATTGTGCCAGGCGATGACCGCCCGCGCCCCGGAGTGCCGAAGCCGGTAAGCCAAGTCCTTGGCCCGCAGCATCTCGGACGAAGGGATGATCGTCAGCCCCAGCTTCAAGCAAGCCACATAAATTACGTAAGCATTAATATGCCGCGGCATCATCACCAGCACGCGGTCCCCTTTGTTTAATCCGAGCCCGGACAATCCTCCGGCAAGCCGGTTCGCCCCGGCCAGCAGGTCTCCGTACGAAATTTCCTCATAATCGCCTTGCTCGCTTAACCATTTTAAAGCCGTTTTCCCCGGGTCGTGGTTCTCCATCTCCGATGTTATATTGTAAAATTCCGGCGCCAGCCACTGCTCATAGTTCAAGTTGATCTATCCCCTTTTAAACTGAAGTTACCAGTTATTTTGATCAACTCATTATACCACATAATAGTACCAGGTTCTAAGACCGAACGTGAAAAAACCTGCAAAAATGTTTGCAGGTTTAACCGGACTAAAGCTTGCCGCCCTCCGTGATAACTTCATTGGGATCGGTATCGGGCCCCAGCTCGTCTTTGACGTATTTGTTATACAGCTGGAGCAGGAACTGCTCCTTCCCCAGATTTTCCAGCTCGGTATTGATCCAATCCCTCAGCTCCGTGTTGCCTTTTTGGACAGCCGGAGCGATCGGCGCTTCTTTTTCCAGCTTTTCTTCGATCAGATGAAACCCCGGGTTATCCTTGGCCCAGCCGATTAAGATGAAGTTGTCCTGAGCGTAGCCGTCGCCGCGCCCGTCTTTCAGCGCCTGCAAAGACTCGGTGTTTTTATCGTATTTGACCAGTTCGATATCGGGGCGGTTTTCCGTCAGAAAAATATCGGCGGTCGTTCCCTTGGTCACAATGATTTTCTTCCCTTTCAGGTCGTCCAGCGTTTGAATCCCGCTGCTGTCCGCGACGAGCACCTGGGTCGCCACTTTCATCGTCGGGTTGGTGAAGTCCACCTGCTCGGCCCGTTCGTCCGTGACCGTCATATTGGCGACGATCAGGTCCACCTTGCCGCTTTGCAAGTAAGGAATCCGGCTGGCCGGCTCGACCGTGACGAATTCGATGTTCGTTTCGTCGCCGAGCAAATCCTTGGCGAACCGTCTGGCCAAATCGTTGTCAAAACCGATGAAATTTCCTTGTTCGTCCGTAAACCCGAAAGGCGGCTTGTCGGAAAATACGCCGACGATCAGTTTGCCGCGGTCTTTAATGGCCTGAATGCCGCCGCCGGAAGCCTCCTTGGCTCCCGCCGAGCCGCCGGCCGCGCCGGAGGAATCGCCGCCGCAAGCGGTCAGCGTCCCCGCAAGCAGCAATAAAGATAATACAGATAATGCCCGTTTCCATGAGTTTTTCATAGGTTTCCACTCCCTTTTCCGGTTTTTATGGCAAAAAACTGCCCCAAAAACTGCCTGGCCCGTTCGCTTCGCGGTCCCGCAAAAAATTCATCCGGCTTTGCGGTTTCGCGGATTTCCCCCTGATCCATAAACACGATCCGGTCCGCCACGGCGCGGGCAAACCCCATTTCGTGCGTGACGATCAGCATGGTCATCCCCCGCTCCGCCAAATCCAGCATCACCTCCAGCACCTCTTTGACCATTTCGGGATCCAGCGCGGCCGTAACCTCGTCGAACAACATGACCTGCGGGTGCATGATCAGCGCGCGCACAATCGCAATCCGCTGCTGCTGTCCGCCGGAGAGCTGGCGCGGATAGGCGTCCTTTTTGTCCGCCAGGCCTACCCGTTCCAGCAGCTGCAGCGCTTCCGCGGTAGCCTCGGCTCTTGCGCGCTTTTGCACCTTCAGCGGTCCCAGCAAAATATTTTCCAGCACCGTCATATGCGGAAACAGATGATAGCTCTGAAACACCATGCCGATCTTTTGCCGGACCTGCTGCCAGCTCGCCTTACCCGCAGTAAGGTCCTCGCCCTGAAAGCGAATGCTCCCGCCCTGCACCGGTTCAAGACCGTTCAAACATCGCAGGAGGGTGCTTTTGCCGCAGCCGCTAGGTCCGAGAATAACGACGACTTCGCCGTGCGCCACTTCCAGGTCGATCCCGTTCAGAACCGGATGTTTGTCGAAAATTTTCACGACGCCCTCCAGGCTTAATAAGCTTTCGCCCATGTCCTGTCCCGCCTTTCCGTTAAGTTGAACTACTCCGCCCACTTCTTCTCCAGCCGCCGCGAATAGACGGACAGCGGATAACAAATCAGAAAATACAAGGCAAACAACGCGCCGTAAATGATGATCGCCGCCAGGCCGTATTTGTAATTCCGTTCGATGATTTGCTGCCCCGATTTGATCATTTCCGTAACTCCGACCAGCACGGTCAGCGAACTGGTCATCACGATCCGGGTGAACACGTTGATGCTCGGAGGTATCATCCGGCGCACCGCCTGCGGGATCAGCACATATATGTACAGCTGGCGGGTATTAAGCCCGATCGCTTGGCCCGCTTCAAGCTGGCCTTTAGGCAGCGACTGCAGCGCGCCGCGCGCCACCTCGCCGATTTCCGTCATGCCCCAAAGCGACAAAACCAGCACGGCCGAAGCAAAAGCGGGAATGTCGATCCCGAAAAACAACGGCAGGCCGAAAAAAAAGAAAAACAGCCAGACCAGCACCGGTACGCTGCGGAACAGCTCGAGCACCGCACGCGTTGCAATCCGCAGCCACGGACGCCGCGAAGTGCGGAGCGCTCCAAACCCGATGCCGCAGACGATGCTGATCGCTATCGTATAAAGCGAAATCAAAACCGTTTTCCATACGCCGCGGCCCAGCTCCGGCAAACTGAAGACAAGCAGTTCAATTCCCGTACGCTCCATGCCGGTACCTCCTTTCGATCCGGCTCAGCCCGAAAGACAGCGGCAGAAAAATAAGCAAATAACAGAAGGTCATCATCAACAGCATTTCATACGTTTTATAGTACAAAGAGATATAGCTTGTCGTGGTGAACAGCAGCTCGGGCACCGCGATCGCGGAAACGATGGTCGTCTCCTTCAGCAGAAAGATGAAATTGGCGAACAGCGACGGAATCGCGATGCGCAGCGCTTGCGGCAGCACGATGTGCCGGAACAGCTGGCGGCGGGACAGGCCGATGGCCAGCCCCGATTCCTCCTGATTTTTGTCCACCGCTTCCAGCCCCGAACGGAACACTTCCGTAAAATAACCGCCGCCCAGAAACGCCATGGCGATAAAGGCGACCGTCAGCCCGGACAGCTTGATCCCAAGGGAAGGGAGGCCATAGTACAGAAAAAACAGCTGGATCAGCAGCGGCGTGTTGCGGGCGACTTCCACATGTGCGCGGACAAGCGTCCTAAGAACCGGCACCCTGAAATAGAGAATCATGGCGTAAAGCACGGCCACGGCCAGCGACAGCACGATGGCGATGACGCCGATCCGCAGGGTAAGGCCGGCCGCGCGGACGAAGTCCGGAATATGTTCAATCATAAAATCCGTATCGAGTTTCATGCTGCGTTTCCCCTCTCCCGTTATGCCGCCTGTATACCCGGATTAAGAAAGCCGGGAAGGGATAGATTCCCCGATGTTAAGCAGCGGCGGCTCTACCTGGGCTGTTTCCGGATATTTGACGCCGGCCCCCGTGTTCAGCACGACGACCGTTTCGCCGTCCTTGATCCATCCTTGCTCCGCCAGCTTGCGGGCCGCCGCGAAAGCCGCCGCTCCCTCCGGACAAATGAACGCTCCTTCCAGCCGGGCGATTTTCCACTGCTCCCGCAGCAGTTCCTCGTCGCTGACGGCCACCGCCGCCCCAGCGGTCTCGTAGACCGCCCGCAGCACCAGAAAATCGCCCAGCGCTTTCGGCACGTTGATGCCAAACGCCGCCGTTGCGGAATCCGGCCAAAATTCCGAGCGCTCTTTTCGCTCTTGCCAGGCCTTGACGATCGGGGCGCAGCCCTCCGCCTGTACGGCGACCAGACGCGGCAGCCGGCCGCTGATCCAGCCGATTTCGCGCAGCTCCAGCAGCGCTTTGTAAATCCCGATCAACCCCACGCCGCCGCCGGTCGGATACAAAATCACATCAGGCAATTTCCAGCCCAGTTGCTCGCAGATTTCGATCCCCATCGTCTTTTTGCCTTCGATCCGGTACGGCTCTTTCAGAGTGGAGGCGTCATACAGTCCGTCCTCCGCAACCGCCCGGGCGACGATTTGCCCGGCATCGCTGATCAGACCGTCCACCAGATACAGCCTGGCTCCGGCCAGGGCCGCCTCGCTGCGCGTGATCGCGGGCGCGTCCTGCGGCATGACGATCGTCGCCTCAATGCCCGCCCGCGCCGCATACAGCGCCCAAGCCGCGCCGGCGTTGCCGTTGGTCGGCATGGCCAACTTCTGCACGCCGAGCTCCACCGCCTTGGAGACGCCCACGGCCGCGCCGCGGGCTTTGAAACTGCCGCCGGGCACCAGGCTTTCGTCCTTCATATACAAGCGGGAGATCCCGTAATCCAACCCCAAACGAGGCATATCAAGCAGCGGCGTCATCCCCTCTCCCAGCGTGACGATATTTTTGCGGCTGCGGACCGGTAACAGCTCATGATAGCGCCAAAGTGTATTTTCGCGGCCAATTAGCGAATCGCGTGTCCAGTCCTTGCCGAGTTCGTCCAGACGGTACCGGGCCAGCAGCGGCGCACCGCACGGACATAACTGCCGAACCTCGTCCGCCCCGCAGGTTCGTCCGCAAGCCGGACATTCCAAATGCGATAAATAGCTGAAGCTCATGCTCAAACAACCCGCTTTCCGTAATCTTATAAAGAAGTAAAAATATTAAAATTTATACAAAATCCTAACCGTACGCACCCCTATTATTATTCATATAATTCCAATTTGTCAACACGGAATTATATACATAACACATGCCCGCATTCAAAAAAATGACAGCGATCACCGCCGCAAAACTTTCGGGCCAACGATCGCTGTCAATTAGAAAACGCCTCTACCTGGCCCGCTTGGCGCTTTTGCGGACCATACCCGGAATTCGGCCGCCCAGCGGGTTTGCCATGGCCGTCCGGTACAACTCCAGCAGCTGCCGGCTCGGCTCGTTCCAGCCATGGGTCAGGGCGGCTTCCCGGGCTCGGTCCCCGATGCGGCGCAGCAACTCTTCATCCTGCAAGGGGAGGATAGCGTTAACCAGACTGCCCGGGATTTCCGGGTCGTACAGAAACCCGGTGATCCCTTCCCGGATTTGCTCCCGGCTGGGCGGGCTTGCGGCCGCCACGACGGTAAGTCCGGAAACCATCGCTTCCAGCAGGACGAGCCCCAGCGTTTCGGTCGTCGAAGGGAATACGAAAATATCGCTGGACGCATAAGCCTGGGCCAGCTGTTCCCCGTGCAAAAAGCCGGTAAACACCGTCCGCGTACCGGAGAAATGGGATTCAAGCCGTCCGCGGTGCGGTCCGTCGCCCACGATCGCCAGGCGGAAATCGTCCGAGGCGAGCAGAACGTCGCGGAGACGTTCGACTTCTTTCTCCGCGGCCAATCTGCCCACGTACAGCAGCAGCCTTTTGTCCGGTTCGCCGCCCGAAAGCATCCGGCGCATCTCATCGCTTCGGCGCCGGGCGCCGAACAGCTCCGTGTCCACCCCCCGCTGCCAAAGCCGGACATTGCCGAACCCGCGTGACAACAGCTCTTCCTGCACCGCCCCCGACGTGCAAAGATTCAAATCGGCACGGTTATGCAGCAGGCGCAAATATCTCCAGAGGACTGGCTTCAGCCAGGGAAGCTTGTAAAAATCGGCGTACTGCGGGACATGGGTATGATACGAAGCGACCAGCGGGTAGCGGCGCCCATACCACATGCCCGCTGCCCCCAGCACGGCCGGATTCACCACATGAACAAGGTCCGGCTTGAACGTCTGCAGCGCCTTGCCGACGCGCCGGCTCGGCAGCGCCAGCGGCAGGTTCGGGTACAGAAAAAACCGCAGGCTCGGAACTCCGATCACCTGGGCCCCTTCCACTTCGCTCACGCCCTGATCGGGGGTGATGACGAGCGCTTCGTGACCTTCCCGGACCAGCCAGCGGATGCTTTGCGTCAGCCGCGTGACGACGCCGTTTGTGGATGGATAAAACGTTTCGGTAATGAAGGCGATTTTCATTTGGCTTGTACGCCCCCTTTCAGCCCCAGCTCACATCGGGCAGCACATTGCTCATGACGACGCGGTCTTTATATTTCAGGGCGGCTTCGAAAATGCCGAGCAGCACCTCGTCCGTCAGCAGGTTCGGCGTAAGGCCAAGCTGCTGCAGCTTCGTATTTTTCGCGTGGAAATAATGCGATTCTTTTTCAACCCGAGGGTTGGGTAAATGGGCGATTTCCGCCTTATGACCTTCCCGTTCCGCCACTTTTTTTACCTTTTCCGCCAGCTCCAACACCGAAAACTCCTCGGTAAACTGGTTAAATACGCGAAACTCCCCGCGGTCGGCCGGATGATTGACGGTAATTTCGATACAGCGCACCGTATCCGTAATATTGAGAAAACCCCGGGTTTGCCCGCCTCGCCCGTACACGGTCAAATCGTGGCCGATCGCCGCCTGAATCAAAAAACGGTTCAGCGCCGTGCCAAACACGCCGTCGTAATCAAACCGGTTCATCAGCACCGGATCAAGCCGCGTCTCATCCGTATGCAGCCCGTAAACGACGCCCTGATTGAGGTCGGTCACCCGCAGCCCCCAAATCCGGCAAATAAACATCAGGTTATGGCTGTCATGCACCTTCGACAGATGGTAAAAAGACCCCGGCTGCTTCGGATACGGCAGCACGTCCTTGCGCCCGTTGTGCTCGATCTCGATATACCCTTCCTCAATGTCGATATTCGGCGTCCCGTATTCTCCCATCGTGCCAAGCTTGATCAAATGGCAGTCCGGCGCCAGTTCGCGGATCGCATAAGCTACGTTCAGCGTCCCCACCACATTGTTGACCTGGGTGAACACCGCGTGCTCCCGGTCGATCATCGAATACGGAGCCGACCGCTGCTCGGCAAAATGCACGAACGCCTCCGGGCGGACCTGGCGCATAACCTCGCACAAAAAGTCGTAATGGTTCAGATCCCCAATATAATACCTGATCGTATTGCCCGTGAGTTCCTCCCACTTGGCCACTCGCGCCTGAAGCGAAGCGATCGGGGTCAAAGAATTTGAGCGCAGCTCTTCATCCCATTTTCTCCTCGCCAAGTTGTCGATGATCGCCACCTCATGCCCTTGTTTTGACAAATACAGCGCCGTTGGCCATCCGCAAAAACCGTCGCCGCCCGCAATAAGAACGCGCATTTTTTGGCCGACCTCCTTTAAATGATCGATGCTGAAATTTAAATTGGACTTGAGTTAACGATAACACCGCAATATTAAGGCGGCATAAAATGGCGGGAACTTTCCGGCAAGGCACGCGCTTTCCGGCGAGGTACGCGCTTTCTGGCGAGGTAGGTGCATTCCGGTGTGGTACTCGCTTTCCGGCGAGGTACACGCATTCCGGTGTGGTACGTGCTTTCTGGAGAGATACTCGCATTCCGGCAAGGTACGCGCTTTCTGACGAATTACGCGCATTTCGGCGAGGTACGCTCTTTCCGGAGAAGTACGCGCATTCCGGTGTTGTACGCGCATTCCGGCGAGGTAGGCGCATTCCGGCAAGGTACGATCATTCCGGTAAGGTACGCGCATTCCGTTGTGGCACGCGCATTCCCGCGAGGTACGTGCTTTCCGGCGAGGTACGATCATTTCGGTGAGGTACGCGCATTCCGGTGTGGTACGCGCATTCCGGTGTGGTACGCGCATTCCCGCCAGGTACGCGCATTCCGGCGAGGTACGCGCTTTCCTCCATGGTCAGCCCGTTTCCGGCACGCATTCGGCTTTCCCTTCTCTTTCCTTCTCTTTCCTTCTCTTTCCTTGGCCAGCGCACAGCCTCCAGTCCCTTTCGGCTTTACCGTTCTCCTCCTTCGCTTAGCATCCAGCCTTTTGCGCTTCCTCCCTTCGCCCTTCCGAAAGTGCTACAATAGATCATGTATACATAAGCGAAACTAAGACTCGGAGGAGATCAACCTATGGAACCATTTGATACCCTGCTGGAAAAATACTCAGAACTGGTCATCAAAGTCGGGGTCAACGTACAGCCCGGGCAGTGCTTGATGATCTACGCTCCCTTGGAAACCGTAGAGTTCACGCGGCTGCTCGTAACCAAAGCTTACCGCGCCGGAGCCAAATATGTTCACGTCGATTGGGAGGATGAGCAAATTACCCGGATCAGGTACGAAAACGCTTCGGACGAATCGCTGTCGTATTATCCGCAATGGCTCGCGGACATGGCCGAGCAGTTCGGGGCGAAAGGCGGCGCGGTGCTGCGGATTAAAGTGCCCGATCCGGAGCTGCTGGCCGGCATCCCGTCCGCCAAAGTATCCGCCGCCGTTAAAGCGGCAGCCAAAGCGCGCGAGAAGCATTTCGCCCAAACCCGCAACAATCAGATCAGCTGGTCGCTGATCAAAGCGCCCACGCGGGCCTGGGCCGATAAAGTGTTCGCCGACCTGCCGGAGGAGCGGCGCATACAGGCGATGTGGGAAGCGATTTTCCAAATGAACCGCGTCTACAGCGATGATCCGGTGGCAGCCTGGCGCGAGCATATCGATGAGCTTAAACAAAAACAGGAATACATGAACGCGAAACGTTACAAGCTCCTGCACTATCGTGCGCCAGGAACCGATCTATCCGTGGAGCTGCCCGAAGGCCATCTATGGCTGGGGGGCGGCGACTACAACGCGGCGGGCAACTATTTCGTGGCCAATATGCCGACGGAAGAAATTTATTCGATGCCCCACCGCGGCGGTGTAAACGGCACTGTTGCAAGCACGATGCCCCTGAATCTGAACGGTCAGCTGGTGGAAGGTTTAAAGCTGACATTCCGGGACGGCGAAGTGGTGGAATACGACGCCGAATCCGGCCGGGAGCATCTCGCCAACCTGCTGAGCACAGATGAAGGCGCCCGCCGCCTCGGCGAAGTTGCTCTGGTTCCGCACGATTCCCCGATTTCGCGGCTGAAGCGGATTTTTTACAACACCGGCATCGACGAGAACGCCTCTTGCCACTTGGCGCTCGGCAGCGCCTATCCGGTCAACATCGAGGGTGGAACCAAGCTAAGCAAAGAGGAATTGACGGCCAGAGGCGGCAACGTCAGCTTAACGCACGTCGATTTCATGATCGGCTCCGCGGAGCTCGATATCGACGGCGAACTGGCCGACGGCACGATCGAGCCGGTCTTCCGCAATGGCAACTGGGTCTGAGCAAGTGGTTGCAAGCCCAGACCCAAGGCAAAAATGCGCCTTCCCACATTGCGTTTGCGGATCGAAAAAAGGCCGGCGCTATCACCTCACATTGGAAAAATCCAATAGATTGGCGGAAATCGCACGCTAGTGGGGGTTCTCATTGGAAATATCCAATAGATTTCACACAGTCCTCCCGTTTTGCGCCCTGTCGAGCCTCATCTATTGGAAATATCCAATCAAGCCGTTGTACGTTTCACTTGTCTTCCATTCTGTTGGATAATTCCAATCTGAATGTATTGGAGAAAACGAGCTTGAACCAGATGCAAAAAAGAAGCTTCCTTTCCGCGTCGACCGCGAATCGGAAGCTTCTTTTGCTTTGTTTATCTATGGCTATCGGCCAGCCCGTGCGCTCCGGCCCGACTGTACCCGGCCGAAAGCGGCGGTGCAACACGCTTTGCCGCTAACCCGCTGGCATCCGCCGCTCTTCCCGCAGCGTTACGCGCCCTGCCCGCTGACCCGCGGGCATCCGCTGTCTCTCCCGCTGCGTTATGCACTCTGCCCGCTAACCTGCGGGCATCCGCTGTCTCTTCCGCTGCGTTATGCACTCTGCCGCTAACCTGCGGGCATCCGCCGCTCTTCCCGCAGCGTTTAGCGCCTTGCCCGCTAACCCGCTGGCATCCGCTGTCTCTTCCGCTGCGTTATGCACTCTGCCGCTAACCTGCGGGCATCCGCCTCTCTTCCCGCAGCGTTAAGCGCCTTTGCCCGCTAACCTGCGGGCATCCGCTGTCTTTCCCGCTGCGTTATACACTCTGCCAGCTAACTTGCGGGCATCCGCCTCTCTTCCCGCAGCGTTACGCGCCCTGCCCGCTAACCTGCGGGCATCCGCTGTCTTTCCCGCTGCGTTATACACTCTGCCAGCTAACTTGCGGGCATTCGCCTCTCTTCCCGCAGCGTTACGCGCCTTGCCCGCTAACCCACTGGCATCCGCTGTCTCTTCCGCTGCGTTATGCACTCTGCCCGCTAACCTGCGGGCATCCGCCTCTCTTCCCGCAGCGTTACGCGCTGACCCGTGGGCATCCGCTGTCTTTCCCGCTGCGTTATGCACTCTGCCCGCTAACCTGCTGGCATCCGCCGCTCTTCCCGCAGCGTTACGAGCCTTGCCCGCTAATCCGCGGGCATCCGCTGTCTCTCCCGCTGCGTTATGCACTCTGCCCGCTAACCTGCGGGCATCCGCCGCTCTTCCCGCAGCGTTACGCGCCCTGCCCGCTGACCCGCGGGCATCCGCTGTCTTTCCCCGCCGCTTCAGCCGCTTGGAGCTGTGCCGCTCCGGACGCTGCGAACTGCTCCGCTTCAGTTGAACCGGTCTGCCCCGCCTCAGACGAGCCGGTCTGCGCAGGCTTCGCCTGCCGCCGCAACCGGGCCAGCCCCCAAACCCCAAGCAGCGCGATTACCACCCCGATCGCTCCGAACCAGGTGATCGACGTCAACGACACCTGGCCCACGGCCACGCCGCCAATGCCCGCGCCGGCCGCCATCGCCAACTGGTTCATCGATGAATTGAGGCTCAGCATGACGCCGGACGATTCCGGGGCCAGCGTGACGAGATTATACTGCTGCGTTGGCCCGGTGGTCCAGGCCGAAAATGACCATAGCATCAGCACCGCAAACACGGCGATCGGCGAATTTGCCGCAAATGGCAACAAAATCAGCGAAGCGATATGAATGATCATCCCGGCGGCCAACGTAAAGTTGACGCCCTTCTTGTCCGCGCTGAATCCCCCCGCTTTGGAGCCGATCAGACTGGCGATCCCGAAGGCCAGCAAAGCCGTGCTCAGCAGCCCTTCACCCATTCCCGCAACTTGAAGAAGATACGGCGAGATATAGGTATAGGCGATCGAATACCCGCCGAGCCAGAAGAAAGTGATCGCCAGCGCCAGCGCGATTTTCGGATTTTTCAGCATGGCAAGCTGGCCGGCCAGCGGTACGGGCTTGTCGCCTTGAAGCCGGGGAATCGTAAAGCGAATGACGATCATCGCCAAGATCCCAAGCAAAGCGATCCCCACAAACACGGCCTTCCAGCCAAAGCTTGAAGCGATTACCCGGCCCAGCGGAACCCCGATGATCAATGAAGCGGTAAAACCCATAATTACAGTGGCGATTGAGCTCGCCTGTTTCCCTGCAGGGGCGATTTGCGCCGCGATGCTGAGCGCCGTAACGACGACCATGCCCGCCCCCAACGCCATGATCACCCGGGCGGCAATAAACCATCCAAAGCCGGGCAGCACAAACGACAAGACGTTCGCAACCACAAATATGCCCAGCGACAGCAGCATGAGTTTGCGCCGGTCCATAGCGGCGGTGAAGGCCATCAAGATCGGCGTCCCGATGCCATAAACCAGCGAAAAAACGGTGATCAGCTGGCCGGCCGCCCCGATGGATATGTCAAGCGCCCCGGCAATCTGGTCCAATATCCCCGAAATGATGTATTCCGACGTACCCACCAAAAAACTGACCACAGCCAAAATATAAATCTTCCATATATTCGACATAGCTGTTTTGTCCACTCCTTAAAGCTAATTATTATATTTCTAGAATCATTGAAATATACAGCAAAAAAAATTTACTTCAACAAATATGGCGCATATTTTTCCGCCACTTCGCGGTTTAAGCTGTAATAAATAAAGGTGCCTTCTTTCCGCGAATCCAGCAATCCGCACTCAAACAATTGCTTTAAATGATGCGATAGCGTCGAGTTGGCGACGGTCCTTAGCTTCTCTCCCAGCGAGACGCAGCATTGGTCCGGCTCGTTTGCCAGCAGTTTGACGATATTCAGCCGCGTCGGCTCTCCAAGTGCTTTATAAATTTTTACGGCTTCGCGCGTCTCCGGGCTAATCTCCATTGGCAATGCCTCCTTTATATACCGATTATCTTATTTCTATATCGATGGAAATATAGTACCGTATTTCACTCCCCTTGTAAATCCCCAAAATGATAAAAGGTTTTCTTACAGTAATTCTCTAACGGTTGCCACAAGCGCTATTCCCGCAAAAATGAGACATCCGAATTTCTAACGGATGTAATCGACGCTATTTGCCCCATAATCACCCTTAACGGACGAAAATAGCCCAAATAACGCCGGTGGCATCCGTTAGATTTTTCAAACGAGTAAAATCGGCGATTTAACAGCGATGGCAACCGTTAGAAAGCCCAATCTAAAAAAGAACCCCGCGGCATCCCGCCGCGGAGCTCTTAACGACACTTGCTGCACTGGGCTATTCCCGCACCCCGGTATAGATGCGGATGGCATCCCGCAAAAATTCGGCCGTACCCGGCTGCTGCTCATCATAATAAGCTTTAAAGCGTTCATCGTCCACGTACATTTGCGCAAGTCCGGCATGGGCTTCCTTGCTGTATTCGTTCCAAGAGTACGTCAGCCAACGCTTGTGCAAGTCGGCCGCTGTTTGCGCCAGCTCGCCGGCCGGATCGCCCGTTTTGAACGCCGCGGCCAAGACTTCCTTCATTTCGCTTTCCAGCCGCGTCACCTCTTCGTACTGCTCCTCGGTCATGTTCAGCAGCTTGCGGTTGGACTCCTCAACCTTGTCGTCCCCGTATTTTTGGCGGATTTCCCGGCCGTACTTTCTTTCGTTTTCTGCGATCAATTGCTTTTTGAAGCCCGCGAATTTTTCCTGATTGCTCATCGTTATTCTCCCTTCACGCGCGTCAATCGTTTTTTCCACATTGGCGATCAGCGCGTCCAATCGTTTTCTTTGGTCAAGGAGTTGCTCACGATGGTCCCGGAGGGCGCGAAGGTCATCAAAAGACGGATCGGAAAGAATCGTCTTGATGTCGTCAAGGCTAAGGCCAAGCTCGCGGTAGAACAAAATCTGCTGCAACCGGTCGACCTCTTGTTGTCCGTAAATGCGGTATCCCGACGAGTTCATTCTTGCCGGCTTAAGAATCCCAATCTCATCGTAATAACGCAATGTCCGCGTGCTTATCCCGGCCAAGCGCCCCAGTTTTTGAACGGTGTATTCCATGTGTTCACCTCCCGACGACTTCACTATAAACGTTGACGCAACGTGAAGGTCAAATCTTTTTTTAAAATTGTCCTAAAGACGGTTATTTTATGAAATCGGTCGGATTCAAACCGGTCATTTTTTTGAACAGCGTGCTGAAGTAAGGCACGTTTTTGTAGCCGACCCGCTCCGCCACCTCGTAAACGAGCATCTTCCGCTCCATCAGCAGTTCCCGCGCTTTTTCCATGCGGACCCGGGTCAAATAGTTGTTGAAGGTTTCGCCCGTCATGTTTTTGAAAATGATCGACAAATGATTTCGGGAAATATATATTTTTTCCGACAGCTCGGCCAAGGTCACTTCCTCGGCATAATGCTCATGGATGTATTGGGTCATAAAATCGACGACCTGCCTGTGCTTGCTGTTCCCCCGCCACTGCCGGCTCGCGCAGATGAAGGAAATTTTGGCGGACAGCCACTCGGAGAGCTGCTCCAGGCTTGTCAAACCGACCAGCTCTTTGGTGATCCGCTCGCCGGGCACGAGATCGTCGAGAACGACGCCGGCCTCGTACAAGCAATACGTAAATACGCCCCACAGCTCGCTCGCCAGCACTTGAACGTATTCGGGCGTAAGGGCCTTCCGCGGCCCAAGCCGCCCCAGATAGTCGGCCACCAGTCTTTTGGCCGTCTCCTCCTGCGACGCTTTAATGGCCGAAGCCAACTCCACATAAAATTTAACCGGCAGGGTCTGCACCGTTCCTTGGGACGCGCGCTCCTCCTTTTTGTACATATACAAATAATAACCGGGTTCCGTTCGGCCCGTCCGCAAATCGATGGCCCGGAACGCTTCTTCCGTGGAATCGGGAATCTCCAGCCACTGCCGCTTTAAGCCGCCGATCCCGACGAGAATGACCAGCTTCAGGCAGCTTTTGACGGCGTCGATCAGATTTCTCCCCAGCTCGGCCAGCTTCGCCGCAAGCCGCTCTTCGGGTTCTTCCGGCCGCGGATGAACGAGCAGCACCGCACGCGTACTGTGCAGCTCGGTATACTCTATCCGCGAAAACATCTTCCGGGCGACCTCGCCGGTAATGTTGCTGATGGCGAAACGGAACAGGTTCCAATCCGACAGGCCCGCCGAGTTGGCGCGTTCGTCGCGCACCAAGTCGACGGCAACCGCGACGTGGCCGACCTCGGACCAATAACGGTAAGGCTCCGGCAGCCGCCCTGCTTCGCGGTAAAAAAGGTCCAGCGTCCCCGCCGCCGCCGATCTGACCCATTCTTTTTCGACGAAAGGCTCGTACAAGCTCAGTTTTTGTTCCATTTCCCCTTGTTTTTGCTGTTGTTCCCTCTCCCGGGCCAGTTCCCCGATCACTTTGGACAAAATCGTTTTAAGCGTAGGCACGCTGATCGGCTTCGATACGTAGTCGCTGACATTAAACCGCAGCGCTTGCCGGGCATGCTCAAAATCGGAATACCCGCTGAAAATAACAAATTTTCCGGGGTAACCCTCCTTGCGCAGCTGCTCGATCATATCGATTCCGCTCATCGACGGCATATAAAGATCCGTGATGACGATGTCCGGCTCGGCAGCGCGCACCACGTTTAAGCCCTCCTCGCCGTTCAAAGCTTCACCCACCCACTGCGCTCCCAACTGCTCCCACGGGATGGCCCGCTTCATACCCTGCAGCACCTGGCGTTCATCATCGATGATGGCGATTTTCCACATTTTTAGTAGCCTCCTTCAGCTTGTTTCCAGGATGAATTTTCACCGCTTGCCGGTTCGAAGCTTTCGGCGATTTCAAACGGATCATGGACAGGCGGAACCGGCGGCTCCTGAAGACGGGGCAGCGTAATGACGACGCGGGTTCCCCCTTCCTCCCGGTCGGACAGCTCCACGCCGTAAGCGCCTTCAAAGTACCCGGCGATCCGCTCCTTCACGTTGCGGATGCCATAGCCCCCGGTGCGCCGCTTGGGCCTCCGGTCCGCCGAAGGCTTCAGGCCGCTGCCGTTGTCTTCGATCACGATCCGGATCTGCTGCGGCCGATCCTCCAGCGCAATCGCAATATGCCCCTCGCTCCGCGCGTTAAAACCGTGCACGATGGCGTTTTCGACGAAAGGCTGCAGCGTCAGCTTCGGCAGGAACAGCTCTTGAAGCGAATAAGGCGCATGGATATCGTACGTCAGCTCTCCGCCGCCCGCCTGCCAGCGGAGCTGCTGAATTTCCAGATAGCAGCGGATATGCTCCAGTTCCTCGCTAACCGTGATGAAGCTGTCGCCGTTGGACAAGCCGATGCGGAACATGCGCCCCATCAGCTCGAGAATCCGGCTCAGCTCATCCTGGCCGGCCTCGATGGCCATCCAGTTCAGTTGATCCAGCATATTGTAGAGAAAATGCGGGTTGATATTGGCCTGCAGCGCTTCGATTTCCGCTTTGCGCTGCTGCTCGTAACGCCGCTGCAAGGAACGGTACAGCTCCTCGATCCGCTCGTTTTGTTTGCGGTAACCGGAAAACAAATAGCCGAATTCATTTTCATAGTCGTTTGGCAGTTCCACATTGTTGCCGTCCACAAAATACATCCGCATCGCCGCCACCAGCTGCTTGATCGGCTTGGTAAACTGCCGGCTCAAATAATGCGTCAGCAGCAGCACCAACAGCATCGCGCCGATCCCGATCAGCCCGATCACGAGCGCGAGCCCGAAACTGCTGCTGGTAATATCGCTCCAATCGGTAATTTCCACGAGCATCCAATGGGAATCGGCCGGTTTGGAATAAACGAGCAAGGAATCGCCAAGCCCTTCGCCGCCCCGGATATGCACGTAGCCGGACCGCTCGCTTTTGACGTCGATCCACCTGGACAACTCGGCGGACCTTGGCGTTTGCCCGATTTCCAGCGTCTGCTCCCCCAGCGTGTCGATCATCATCCGGTTGGCCGCGGCGGAAGGTCCGGCCAGCAGCTTCTCGATTTCCCGGGCCTTGACGTGAACCACCAGCACGCCCAGGTATTTGTCCTCCTCGACGATTTTGCGGGCAAAGCTGAGCACCGGCACATCGCCTTGAAAGCTGGGGATTTCGTGTTTTCCGGACCAGGCAAAATCGTTGTTGGCCATCGCCTTGGCGAAGTCCTGATCCGCCAAATCGTCTAGGCTGCGGAATTGGATATAGCTGTTGGCGTCGCCCCGCAGCGGGCGCTGCATATATAAATCGATGCCCTGGATCAGCGGGATCGAATAAGTCAGGTTGGCGAGCGCATGCTCTACGCTCAGCGATCTGCGATAGCGGTCGTATTCGTCCTGACGGTCCCGCAGAAACGTGGTCAGCTCGTTGTCGCGCGATGTCGACAAAGAGATCTGCTCGATCATCACCAGCCGGGTCGAGATTTCGTTGTTCAGTTCGTCGAGCAGCAGCTGCTGGTAGTGCGAGCTCGTCCGCACCAGCGAATTGGAGGAGATGCGGTAGCTGGCCCAGGCGATGCACAGCAGCACAAGGATCATAAGCACGGCAAAGCTGCGGAAAAAGAGACTGTCGATGCGGTATTTTTTAAAAGGATTGGTCATTCTTTAGCTGCACTCCCTTCAAGTCAAGGCAAAAAACGGTAAAGCCGCGAAACTGATTTCACGCTTTACCGTTATTTAATTTGCCGCAAGCCGCCCTTATCCCTTTATTCCGGTCGTGGCAATCCCCTCGACGAAATATTTTTGCAGAAACATAAAGATGACGGTGGCCGGAACGATGGAAACGAGCGACATCGCCAATAGCTGCCCCCACTCCTGCGCCGATTGGGAATCGTTGATCATTCGCAGCGCCAGGCTGACCGTATATTTGTCGACCGAGTTCAAGTACAGCAGATGGCCGAGGAAATCGTCCCAATTCCACAGGAAGCAGAAAATCATCACCGTGACGATCGCCGGTTTCATCAGCGGCATCACCACGCGCAGGTAGATGCCGAACCAGGAGCAGCCGTCGATCTTGGCCGACTCGTCGAGCTCCTTGGGAATGCCGCGCACGAACTGGATCAGCAGGAATACGAAAAACGTTCCGCCCGCGCCTCCAGCCAGCATATGGGGCACGATAAACGGCCAATACGTATTGACCCAACCGAGCTGATGAAACAAGGCGTATTGCGGGATGATCAGCACTTGTCCGGGCATCATCAGCGTCAGCATGAACAGGGAGAACCAGAGGTTTTTCAGCGGAAAATTCAGCCTCCCGAAGCCAAACGCCACCAGCGTGCTGGACACGAGCGTGGCGGCCATCACAGCCAGCTCAAGGCCAAAGGTATTGAGATAAAAGTCGCTAAAGGAATGGCCCGGAACCGAGTTCCACCCCTTGACAAAATTGCTCCACTGCGGCGCCGACGGGAAAATGTTCGGCGAAGCCAGCTCGCTGTTCGTTTTGAGCGAGGCGCCGATCCACCAGAGCACCGGATAAATCATCACGAGGCTGAACAAAATCATAAACGCGTGCCGGATCAGCGGCTTCCATTTGAACGTCATCTGCCTTTTCTCCCTTCCGTCTCCGTTTCGTAGAACACCCAATATTTCGAGCTGCCGGCGATGATCAGCGTGGCGACCACGATCATGGCCAGCATGATCCAGGCGAGTGCCGAGGAATAACCGAGCTGATAGCGGCTAAACGCCCGTTCGTAAAGGTATAGGGCATACACGTAAGTCGAGTTCATCGGCCCGCCGTTCGTGATGACAAACGCCGACGTAAACATTTGGAAGGCGTTGATCACGCCCATGATCAGGTTGAAATAGAGAACCGGCGACAGCATCGGCAGCGTGATGTTGAAGAACTGGCGGAACCGGCCGGCGCCGTCCACCGCCGAAGCCTCGTACAAGTCGTTTGGAATCTGCTTCAAACCGGCCAGGAAAATGACCATCGAGGAGCCGAACTGCCATACGGTCAGCAGCACCAGCGTGCTGAGCGCGGTGTCGGGACTGGTGATCCACCCTTTGCCCTCGATCCCGAACACGGCGATGATTTTGTTGAAGATGCCGTCCACGCCGAAAATGTTGCGCCACAAAAGCGACACCGCGATGCTCCCGCCGATCAGCGAAGGGAAATAAATCGCCGTCCGGTAGAGGCCGATGCCCCGGACCGCCTTGTTCAAGATCATCGCCACGAGCAGCGCGGCAATTAGCTTTAACGGGACCGACGCAAGGACATACAGAAACGTCACTTTCACGGAGTTGACGAATTTGGAATCCGCCGTAAAGATCAGCTCATAGTTGCGGGTGCCGACCCAGTTGATCGGTTCCATTAAGGTATAGTCGGTAAACGAGTAATACAGCGACAAAAAAAGCGGATACGCCGTCAGGCCGATGAAACCGAGCAGCCATGGCGAAATAAACAAATAGCCGGCGACCGGGGCATTCCATTTCTTCGGCTTGGCCCGGCGCTTTTTGGCGATAGGCTTGGGCGCATCGGTTGCGGCAACGGCTGGGGAACTTTTCATGCTTGCTCACCTCTGTTCGTTCAATCTTGTTTCTTGATTTAATTCAAGTATAAGGTGAGCATGAAAGCGCTTGTAGAAGAGGAATCCTCGATTTCTTTTAAAATATCACGAAAAAAAGGGGACAACCCGCTAAAACCTAAAGCGGCGAGCCAGGCTGACTTAGAAGAAACTCCAGAAGCGCACAACATAGATTGCTGGGTTAAGTCGAGGTTGCCCCCTTCTGTTTGGTTCCGCTGTGGTGGTCCGTTCGAATTTATTCTTTCTGAACTATAGCCGCTTCCTGTTTCGCTTCGTCATTTGATGAACCGTGTCCGGGACCAAGCAACTGGAGGATCACCACCCCGGCAATGATCAAAGCGATACCGACAATACTGCCGGCATTGATCTTTTCTTTCCAAATGAGTACGGAGATGATGACCGTCAATACGGAACCGAGCCCGGACCAAATGGCGTAAGCGGCATTAAGCGGAATCGTTTTGAGCGACAGCGACAAAAAATAAAAGGCGCAAACGAAGGCCGCGACCGTGATGATCGAAGGCGCTAATTTGGTAAATCCTTGGGAAGCTTTAAGCATTGAAGTTCCGATCAGTTCGCTGGCGATAGATATCATCAGAAATAAATAAGCCACTATTTTTCCTCCTCGATCCTGTTTGCGATATAGCGGAGCATCTTTTCTTTTAATGCTTGATCCGGCGGGGCAAATCCGAACATTTCGGCAAACCACAGACCGTCGGCGGCAAGTCTGAAGAGTGTCGAAACCGCGGGATCCAAGCCGTCATTTTCGATGCTTTTTTGGAGATCCCGATATTCGGCCTGCATTTCCCGTAAAAGATGCGGATTGGTGAAAAGCGCGGTGGAGAGCGCGATCGACATGCCGTTTTCGTGTTTTATCGAATCATGGGTTGTCTCCATATAGGCTCTGATCCACTTCCCTTTTTCACTCGGGTCCTTGTCCGCCCGGGTCCTGACGCTGCCGACGAAGTCATCGGAATATTGCTTGACCATGCCCGAGATCAATTCGTCCTTGGTCGGGAAATGATAAAGCAGGCCGCCTTTGCTGACTCCAGCTTCTTGAGCGACGGCATCCAGGGTTAGATGCTCAACGCCGCTTTCTCTGGCCACTTTTGCGGCAGCCTGTAATATCGCGTTCCGTTTGGAAGCTTTTTTTGAGCCGTCCATGAAATCACCTCCGAATTTAGTATACCGTCTGGACGGTTTAGTTTCAATTTTTTTTAACTGCTTGCTCTTTTGCCGGCTTAACCCTTGTTCCCCACGTTGGAAAAATCCAATAGATTAGCTCCAGTCCGGCACTTTTAGCGAATTTCGCTCCAATCTGTTGGAAAAATCCAATCTAACCAGCAGCGGAAGTTAACATTCTGAAATTCTATTGGATAATTCCAATGAGAGCCATACAAAACGCGCCAACGAAAAAAAGAGGAATGGCTCCCCACCCCTCCGAAATAAGTCCGTAAATGATATTCATGAAGCCGCCGACGGCAATCCGTCATCCCGATTAATAAATCCGTCTGCCCCGTTCGTCGGGGATCCCGCTTTTGCGGTAGAAATACGTGTTGATCTGATCCCGCCATTCCTTAGCATGTTCCGCCTGCTCGTCCAGCCGGTCCGCAACCTGCTTGTACAGCGAATCGGGGATCAGGCCGGCCAGGCTGGACCAGGCTTCTTGCAGCCGGGCGGCGCGCTCCGCGCCTGCGAAATGCGTGTCGTAGATATGCTGGATGACCGTTTTGCCGGAATGGAGGACATGGGTGTAAGGGACGTGATGGAAAAACAGCAGCAGTTCATCCGGGCAGCTCTCCAAAGATTCGTAGCGCCTAAAATTAGGCTCGGCGTATTGGGCCGTATACCCCGTTCCCGTCGCTTGGGTCCGGTCCACGCCAACCCCATGGCAATCGGCAAAATGGTACGTCCCCCACATTGAATACTCATAGCCGTCGACGTTGGGTCCGTAATGATGGCCGGGATTGACCATAAACCCGATGCCGAGCGGCGCCGTATAGGATTCGTAAATACTAAGAGAATCAAGCAGGATGCCGAGAATCGTCCGAACCGTGCGCTCGTCGTCCCCAAACGTCAGGCGGATCCACTCCTCGGCGATTTCCTCCGCAGTCAGCTCCGGATTCCAGGCGAGCCGGCCGTATCCGTACAGATTGGCCTGAGCCAGCAAATGTCCGGTCCAGTTGGCGTCGTCCCCGATGTTGGACACGGCCGCGAAGCCGCCATACCGGTTCCCGTGCGCCGAACCGTCGACGATGCGCCTCACGGGCGTGTCCTTCCCCTGCAAATACGTATCAAATTCCAGCACTTCCTTCCATTGCGGCACCAAATAGCACACATGCCGCTGCTGTCCGGTATATTCCTGGGTAATCTGAAACTCGATCATCTGGTTCGTGGCCGGCATTGCGCCGAGGAGCGGCGACACGGGCTCCCGTACCTGAAAGTCGATCGGCCCGTTTTTCACCTGCAGGATGACGTTTTCATGGAAACGGCCGTCCAGCGGCACAAAATGATCGTACGCCGCCCGGGCCCGGTCCGTCTTCCGGTCGCGCCAATCCTGCTTGCAGTTGTACACGAAGCAGCGCCAAATGACAACGCCTCCATACGGCTCCAGCGCTTCGGCCAGCATATTGGCGCCGTCCGCGTGATCGCGGCCGTAAGTGAACGGCCCGGGCCGGTTCTCCGAGTCGGCTTTGACGAGAAAACCGCCGAAATCGGGGATATACCGGTTAATCTCCGCCGCCCTGTAACGCCACCACCGCCGAACCTCGGGATCTAACGGGTCCGCCGTTGACAGGCCGCCGATCTCCAACGGCGCCGCGTAATTGACGCTGAGGAACAGCTTGATCCCGTAACCGCGGAAGATCCCGGCAAGCCCGGCCACCTCCGGCAGATACGCCTCCGTGATCAGCATCGTTTCCAGACGGTGCACATTTACGTTGTTGATCGCTAGCGCGTTCACCCCGACGGATGCCAGAAGCCTGGCGTAATCGCGAATTCGCCCCAAATCCGCGGTGATTTTGCCGCCCGCGTAAAAGATCGAATCCCCGGCATAACCGCGTTCGATCGAGCCGTCGATATTGTCCCACTGGTTGATCATGCGCAGCCTCCCCGCGGGACGCTCCCGGATATTCAGACCGCCGATGGCGGCGCCTGTGCCCATGAGCCGCAGCAAATGGAACACGCCGTACAATACGCCGGCGGACGCCTCCGCCCCAATGACGATCCGCTTTCCGCCGGAAACGGAGCGGATCGCATATCCTTCCGCGCCCAAGCGCAGATCCCCGGCGTCCGCAAACGCTTGGTCCACCGCGCCGCCGCGTCCAAATACGCCCAGCACGATGGAGGCTTGATCTCCTGCTCCATCAGCAATTTGAGGCGCGGAGCCCGCGATCCCCTCCATCCCCCGGACAAGTTCGGCGGCGGCATTTTGCAGGATGTCATCCTTGGCTTCAACGAGAATGCTTGTATAGGCGGCATATTCCTCAACCCGGCTTCCCGAGGCTGCCCGGCGATAACCGAGCCAAGCTTCATAACCGGTAGGTTCCGACAACGCCGGATTGTTACTCACGTAAAACTCCTCCTATCCTATGATTTGAAAAAGCGGCTGATCCGCCACAAAATGCACGGGCACGGACGGAAAAGCAGCCTGAAGACGCTTGGCGAGGTATTTCATGCCCGGGGCTTCGCTCGGCCCGTGGCCCAGCACGAGCAGCGCCCGGTTCAGCCCCTGATGCGCCGCATCCCGCACGTATTCCGGCGTCTCCCATTCCGGACCTTCCCCGGCTACGATCAGGTCCACACCGCGCTCGGCAAACAGCGGAATCGCCAGCTCTCCGCCGCCCCGGTAGCCTACGAGCAGCCCGACGCGCGAGCACACCGTCCGGGCGTCGCCGACAAAGCGGACAAACGGCGCCTCCAGCTTGGTTCTTAAATGCTGCGCGATATCGGCTAGCGGGGTCGGGGGAAGCTCCAATATGGCTGCCGCGGGCTGATATTCCTTGACGTAAGCTTCCCAGCCGGCCTCTTCCACGAACCCCGCCATTATCCCGTCCGGCTCATAGCGGTGTATGCCGTCATGGAAACGGTAAACCGCGATCCCCGACTCCTCGATCAGCCGCCGTTTTTGCCGGACGACCGGGTCATTAGCCGCTGGCTGCTTGCCCGGGCGATGGCTGTAAAACAACCCTTCATGCGTGATCAGCAGGTTCACCCCCAAGGCCACCGCCCGCTCGATCACCTGCTGCGACGCCATAAACGCTGTCGCTATCGCCTCGACTTCGCCCAAGAAATCCCCCGTTTCCAGTTTGTCGACTGACTCCTCGCCAAGCGCCCCGCCTTCCTCCGTCAATTTGCCGATCACATCCCGAATCCGTATAGCCATGGCAACCCTCCCTCTCCTGGAACATGCCAGGCCCGGAACCAAAATTTCGTTCCGGGCTAGCCCAACATGTACAGTATCACTCGTAAGCCAGCGCAGCTTCCTTCAGCTGTTCAAAGGCTTCTTCCGGCGTGATTTTGTTAAAGCTCAGCTGATCGTGAACGAGCGGCCAATCCTTGTCGATATAGTTGGTCCAGCCGCCCGGGCCGGCCGTCCAGGTCTGCCCGTCCTGCTCCGTGGCGCGCAGCAGCCCCATACCGACCTTGTCAACTTCGCTCATACTCTCTTCCAGCGCCGCCGCGTTGTCCTTGTTTACCGGCAGCCCGCGCGAAGTTTTCAGGATCGCGGCGGCTTCCGGATCATTGACAAACCAGTCGATGAATTTCTCGGCTTCTTCCTTATACTTGGAGTTTTCCGAAACGGCCAGGTACATCGACGGCTTCAGCCATCCGCCCGCTTCTTCGGCCCGCGGCATCGTCACCAGCGCATACGCGCCCGGCTTGAGACTGTCCCATGCGCCATAGTTGTTGGAGAAGCTGTAGCGGAAGAGGATTTTTCCGGCCACCATCAAGTCCATTTGCGGATCGAATTCTTTATCCGAGGAATTCACATCGGCCGGCGGCACCAGCCCTTCCTTGCGCAGTTCCTCGAACCGCTTCGTCCACTCCAGGAACGATTCCTGGTCGACATTGAATTTGCCGTCATCCGAAATGACCGTGCCTTTACCTTTGCTGTATTGGTATGCCGAATACATAAAATAGTTGGCCGCGTAATCCTTGGTGAAATATTGGCCGCTGGGCAGCTTGCCTTTGAATTCTTTGGCCAAGGCAAAGAATTCGTCCCAAGTCCAGCCGTTTTCCGGGTTTTTGATGCCCAGCTTATCCAGCGCCGCTTTGTCGTAAATCAACCCGAAAGCAACGGAACCAAGCGGCACGGCGTACTGCGTTCCGTCCTTCTGTCCGCCGGCCAGCAGCTTCGGATCGATCTTCGCAACGTCCACCGAATCCAGCGGTGACAATTGATTGCGTCCGGCCCAGTCCGGAGCCCAGCCCGGGTCCAGCTGGATGATGTCCGGCGCGTTTTTGGCGGCCGCCTGTGTCGACAATTTGTCCAAATAGCCGTCCATCCCGGAATATTCCGGCTCAAACGTAATGTTCGGATGGTTTTTCGTGTACAGTTCCAGTGCGGCCAGCGTGGCTTCATGCCGTTCTTGAGATCCCCACCACATCATGCGCAGCTTGATTTGTCCGTCTCCTCCCGCTCCCGATGCGTTCCCCGCACCGGCCGTTTCTCCGTTGGCCCCGCCCGGCTTTCCACCGCCGCCGCATGCCGCAAGCATCCCGACGAGGGAAAGCGCCATCAGCGAAACCAGTAAACGCTTCCATTTCAACATGGATGAACCCCTCCCATTCGCTTCTGAGTAACTTGTTTACATCTCTATAGTAGCTAGTTCAAATGGAAGAGGATATGAGAACAATGCACGATTTGTTATAAAATTCCTCGAAAATATGGATCAGGCGTACATCTCTTATGAGGCTATTCGATAAAAAGCAGCTTTTGACCGGAAATGAACCGCATCATAAATTCTTATCCTCTTAAAAAATGCTCCAGTTAAACTCGTGCGACAGCCGCTCCAGCAAATGGACGCCCGCGATACTGTTTCCTTTCGGGTTTAGCGCCGGTCCTACCACGCCGATGCCCCAGCGCCCGGGCACCAGGGACAAAATCCCGCCCGATACGCCGCTTTTGGCCGGCAGTCCCGCTCCGATCGCGAACTCGCCCGAGCCGTTGTACATTCCGCACGTCACCATAAACGTTTTGGCGATCTGCACAAAGCGCCGGGGAATCAGCTCCTTGCCGGTAATCGGGTCCGTCCCGTCCTCCGCCAGCACCAACGCCATACGGGCCAAATCGGCGCAAGTTACCTCGATCGAGCAGTGGCGGAAGTAAACCTCCAACACCTGTTCCACATCGCAGCCCAGCGTCCCTTTATCCAGCAAAAAATAAGCCATCGAGCGGTTCAGATGGCCCGTCGCCGCCTCCGACCGGTACACCTCCAAATTGTAATCCAGCGCGGGATTCCCGGCCAACTCGCGAAAAAACTCCAGGATGCGGGCCGATTTGTTCAACGCGCCGTCGCCTTTGATCATCGAAGACACCACGATCGCCCCCGCGTTGATCAGCGGGTTAAACGGAATCGCCGGCTGCACCAGCTCGAGCTTCATGATCGAATTGAAGTTGTCGCCCGTAGGCTCCATGCCCACCTTGGAAAAAACCGCTTCTTTCCCATGATCCATCAACGCAAGGATCAACGTAAACACCTTAGAGATGCTCTGCATCGTAAACGGAGCCTGGGCATCTCCAGCGCTTACGGATCTTCCTCCCGCATCGATCAGATGAATTCCCAGCAGATGCTTGGGCGATTTCGACAATTCGGGAATGTACGTGGCCACAGTCCCCTTTGCGCTTTCCAGCCGGCTCGTTTCCACCCATTCCGATAAGCATGCTTCCAGCCGATCGAGCTCGTTCATGGCCTTTTCCTCCAATCGATCACCATGTTGACCGGGGCGAAACGCCGGCGATGCCTTCAAGTTCGCCCCAGCCATAATACGCTTACCGCTGCGAATCGCTCAGCTTCTGCTTGGCCAAACGGATCATTTCCCGGACCATCGAGCCGCCGATGGCGCCGCCGATTTTACCGGCCTCCTCCGAGGTCAAATCCCCGTTATCGCCTTCCTTTAGCGGCACGCCAAGCGATTCGGCCACCTCGTATTTCACGTCGTCCGGATGCTGCGGATCGACAGGGTAACCTTCGCGCCGCATAACCTCCGCTTTGAACTGCTTCAGGTCCGCTTCATTGGCGCCCTCCGCCGCCGGACCGTTTCCTCTTCTTTTTACCATGGATATCCCTTTCTTTCAATCAAGAATTATCCATAACATGCCCCGATTCAGCTTTTCCCATGCCGGACGACCATATATAAACCATGCTTTTAAAATAAGCCCGGCCCGGATCCTCAAAAGCACAGAAAGACGAGGCAAAATAAATCATGGAAAAAACGTATAACCGCCCGGCAAAAACGGAATGACATATTATTGAACATTGTTTTTCGTGACGCAGATCATAGTCCTTATGAGTGATAAAAATGATAATTTAATCCGATAACATTTTTTTATCAAAATATCTCGATGCCGAGTCCACATCATGAACTGCTCCGTCATGGAAAGATGACTTTTTGCACAACCTTTAAAGAAAAGAAGGGTTAGACATGAACTTGAATCAATATGTTCCGATCATCCCCAAACCGGTCAAAGCCGCCTTAAAACCGGCTCAGGAAGTGGGAATCATCCTCGTTTCCGCGCTGCTCGTCGCCGCCGGGCTTAATTTGTTTCTGATCCCCCACAAGCTGCTGTCCGGCGGGCTGACAGGCGTTGCCTCCTTTATCGGTTATTTTACGGACTGGAATATATCGATTCTGTACTTTCTGCTGAATGTCCCTCTTATCGCCTGGGGCTGGAAAGCGGTCGGGCGGCGGTACATCATTTTAAGCTGTATTTCCGTCGCGAGCACGACGTGGTTTATGGCGATCATCCCGCAGATCCAGGTGACCAACGACCCGATTCTCGGCGCCGTGTGCGGAGGGATCATCTCGGCGGCGGGCATCGGCTTTTCGCTGCGCGTAGGCGGCTCGACCGGCGGCTTCGATATTCTCGGATCGATCGTTACCCGTAAACATGACGTGGCCATGGGCAACATTTTGTTCCTCTTGAACGGCATCGTGATCGTGGCGCTCGGATTTCTGCAGAGCTGGGACCTGGCCCTCTACTCCATGCTGTCGACCTTCGTCAAAGGCAAGGTCGTCGACATGATCCATGTCGGACATATCAAGGTGACCTGCTTTATCATCACCAAGCAAAAAGAGAAAATGCTTTGCCGCTTGCGCCAGCTGCATCACGGCATCACGTGCATCCACTCGGAGGGCGGGTACAGCGAAGAGAAAAATTATATGCTCATGACGGTAACGACGCGATACGAACTGGCCGCCGTCCGCAAAGCGGTGGCCGAAACCGACCCGCAGGCATTCATGAACGTGGTGCAGTCCACGGAAATCTTGGGGAGGTTCGCCCGGACGGCGAAATAACGCCGAAAACATTTTCCCTGATTTCCGCGACAGCTAGCGATTCCCCAGCGTGAAATCAAAAGAGGCCGGTTCCCATGGTTGGAAACGGCCTCTTGCTGTGCAGCCTTTAAATATTTAAGTTACTTTTCAAGCCCGTATATCTCGGACAGCTGGTCAAGCATCAGATTTGCCGCTTTGATGCCGCCGGCAGTATTCCAGATGGCGTCGTCCACTTTATAGGCTTTGCCGTTTTTCACCGCGTTCAGGTTTTTCCACAGCGGATCGTTCGTCCAGTCAGTTTCGGTCTGATTGGCTTTGCCGTCGCCTATGTCGTAAGTAAAGTAGAACAACCGGTCGGCATCCGCTTCGGACAGCCGTTCTTTCGTAATTTCATCGACGAACGTATCTTTGGCGTTTTTCGTCATTTCATTTCTTGCGATGCCAAGCTGCTCAAAAATAATTCCGGAGAACGTGTTCGTGTGATATACGCGGGTTTTGCCGTCCATGAACCGGACCACTGATACCGTTTCTTTCAGCTTATCGCCGGCTTTGGCTTTAAAGTCTTCGATCCGCGCTTCGAAGGCGGCCAGCAGTTCGTCGCCTTTGTCGGTCATTCCAAGCGCTTCGGCGTACAGCTTGAAGTTGTCCATCCAGTTGCCGCGCAGGTCTTCGGACATCACCGTAGGCGCGATCGCATTTAGTTGCTCGTAAACTTTCTCCTGGCGCATCTTGTTCCCGATGATCAAATCAGGCTGCAGTCCGGCGATCAATTCCAGATTCGGCTGGCTCTCCTCGCCAACTACTTCAACCCCGTCCATCTCGTCTTTAATATGCGCATACCATGGTTCCCCCGTCCAGGAGCGGACGGCGCCGACCGGTTTAACTCCCAGAGCAAGCAGCGCTTCCGTGCCTTCATTGGTCAAAACGACGACCCGCTTCGGCGTACCTTCTATTTTCGTCTCTCCCATCGCATGTTTAACGGTACGGACAGCGCCGGCGGCCGTATTACCGCTAGAGTTACCATTCTCCGCGGAAGGCGTCCCGTTTGACGCTTTGGTGGTATTATCGGAAGCTCCTTGGCTTTGATTGCTTCCGCATCCGCTCAGCGCCAGCATGAGCGCCAAAATGGCGAGCCCCCACCATACGGCGCGTTTTCGGATGATGTGATTACGAGTAAAGCTCATTAATGATCCCCCTTAAAAATATGTCTGCAAAGTACTTGTTATAGGTGATAATGATTATCATCTTCACCACGATGTTCAAAACTATAAAGCATGTCAGACCTCTTGTCAATCCATTAAGAATGATTCTCATAATCATTGACAGTCCGCACCGCATCTTCTAATATTTAATGGATATTATTTTCTTGAACTGGAAAGTGGGAATTTGCCTCATGAAAGGTTTCGGCTTATTGATTTCGCTATTTGCCCTGGCCGCAGCCCTCGTTTGCAGCATCAGCTTCGGCGTGACGGACATCCCTTTCGGTACCGTGTGGGAATCGTTTGTCCGCCCAAACGGCAGCAACGAGCATCTGCTCATTCAGACGGCCCGGGTACCGCGGGCCTTTATCGCCGCCGCTGTCGGCGCTTGCCTCGCGGTTGCGGGAGCGCTGATGCAGGTCGTCACCCGCAACCCGATCGCTTCGCCGAGCACGCTTGGCGTTAACTCCGGCGCGGCCTTCTTCATTATCCTGGCGACCGGGTGGCTGGGCATATCGGGCATGCAGCCCCTTACCTGGGTTGCTTTGACCGGAGCGGCCTTAAGCGGAATGGTCGTGTTTTTGCTCGGAAGCATCGGACGTGACGGCATGACGCCGCTCAAAATCACGCTTGCCGGCGCTTCGATGACCGCTTTTTTCTACTCGCTCACGCAGGGACTGATGCTCTCCGACGGCAAAATGTTCGATCAGGTGCTCGTCTGGCTGGTCGGATCCGTTGCGGGACGGGGAATGGACCAACTCGTTGCCGTTCTTCCTTATATGGGGGCCGGGATGGTTATCGCTCTCCTTCTGTCCGGACAGCTGAATATCCTGGCAATGGGAGATACCGTAGCGCAAGGGCTCGGCCAACGCACGGGCCGAATTAAAACTTTGGCTACGGCGGCCGTGATTCTGCTCGCCGGAGGGTCGGTTGCGGTAGCCGGTCCGATCGCGTTTGTCGGGATCATTATCCCGCATATCGTCCGCTATTTCATAGGCGCGGATTACCGCTGGATCTTGCCTTACTGCGCCTTGTTCGGGGCCTTGCTCTTGGTGTCGGCCGACATCGGCTCAAGGTACATCGCCATGCCCAAGGAAGTTCCGGTCGGGGTCATGACCGCGCTGCTCGGGGTACCGTTCTTCGTATACATCGCAAGGAAAGGGGTGAAAAACTGATGGCCAAACCCGGCAAGCTTCAGGTCTCGGACGCCAAATCGACCCTGCTGGCGAAGAAAAAAAGAACGGTTTGGATCTGCCTATTGTTGTCCGTATTATGTCTGGCGGTTATGGTCATCAGCGTTGGCATCAGCAGCAAATACATCCCTCCCCTTACCGTCATCAAATCCTTATTTGGCATGGCCGACCCGGGAAATCAGGTCATCGTGCAAAAAATCCGGCTGCCGCGGATCATCATCGCCGTGCTGGTCGGCGCGTCTTTGGCGGTGGCCGGGGCTATTCTGCAGGGCGTCATCCGCAACCCGCTCGCCTCGCCCGATGTGGCCGGAATCACCGAGGGTGCTTCGCTGGGCGCGGTCTTGTTCATTTTCTTGTTTCAAGGCAGCATTTCGATTCACTGGATGCCGCTTGCCGCGATCGGCGGTGCATTTCTCGTCACGGCGTTACTGTATGTGCTGGCCTGGAAAAAGGGCGTGTCTCCCTTGAGGATCATCCTGATCGGGATCGGCGTGTCCGCCGCCATTAAATCGCTGTCGTTCATGCTGATCATCTCCGGTCCTTTGCAATTGGCCAGCCAATCGCTCACATTCATGACCGGCAGTATCTATGGCGTGTCGTGGGAAAATGACGTGCTGACACTGTTGCCTTGGACGGCTGTATTGCTGGCCCTCACCTGGCTGCAAGCCCGCCAGGTCAACATCCAGGCCCTCGGCGATGATATCGCCACGAGCGTCGGCGCCCGCGTGCAGCTGCAGCGTCTGCTGCTGATCGCCCTAAGCGTTTCGCTCGCCGGTTCCGCCGTGGCCATCGGCGGCGCAATCGCCTTTATCGGCCTGATGGCGCCGCATATGGCCCGCAAACTGGCGGGGCCGTCCTTTTCCGGCGTGCTCCCGATCAGCGCGCTGCTGGGCGCTTTGATCCTGCTCATTGCCGATCTGATCGCCCGCACCGCTTTTTTGCCCCGGGACGTCCCCGCCGGCGTTTTAACGGCCGCGATCGGGGCCCCGTTTTTTATGATTTTGCTGTACCGGAACCGCAATCGGTTATAAAAAACATGTAAAAAGCAAAGAAATGGCGGTGCAAGGGAGTTATCCCTGCACCGCCATTTCTTATTCGTTACCTGACCAACATGAATCTCCAGTTATGGTCTGCGGTGCCGTTATCGTCCCATTGCACGATTTTTGCGCCTGCTTCCCTGGACATGCCGTCCACGCCGAGCACCATACCGCTGTGGCGGTTGACCAATTTGTAGCTGCCATCGCCCAGCGGCGCGAGCTGCCATTCATGATCGGCCGTGCCATTGTCGTCCCACTGTACGGCGGAAGCTCCTCTGGCCGTGGACATGTTTTCTATACCCAGCACTTTGCCGCTGTGGATATTCGTCAGCTTGTAATAACCGCTGTCTAAGCGCTCAAACCGCCATTCATGATCCGCCGTACCGTTGTCATCCCATTGGACCGCCTGCCCGCCGTTGGCCGTGGACATATTGGTAATGCCGACCACCATGTTGCTGTGTACGTTCTGAAGCTTATATACGCGGCCGTTTTCAACCGGCGTCTCCCCACCGGAAGAAGTCGCAAACTGCCAATAATCGAAGTTGAACAGACACTGGCCGCTGGCGCCTTTAAACATAAAGTAAATATTATGAACCCCTGTCACACGATTAACATTCGTTTCTTGCAATCTCCAAACCTGGTTCCCCCCTGTAGGAGTGACATTAAGCGTGCCGATCACCTGGCCCTTCGGACTGTCGAGGCGAATTTCGATTTGTCCTACCACCGTTGACGCGACGTTAGCTTTAAACGATGTTGCGCCGGTTGATCCGAAATCGGCGTTCCCCACTGCAACCCAGTCCCCGTTGTGGATATCGGTTACATTCATATTTACGCTTGGCACCATGCCGCCCGGCGCTTGGGAAACTTCGGTCAGAATGCCGCCGTTCCACCCGATGGTTTCCGCCTCGGTTCTTTGATACGGATTCAGATGCTTTGTTTGCGAAACACCCTGCATCGTGCCCTGAACCGGTACGATTTCATTCCCGCTATACGTCAGTTCATTGATATGCGGGGAACGGTACCCCATGCCGTCACCTAAAAGGGCTTTGCTGACGGTTTGGGCATGGTAGGTAATATACCACTTATTATTAAAGCTAAAAATGGTGTGGTGATTATTGCCCCCGACACCGAAGAACACAGCCGGATTCCTCAAGATGGATTTCACGTAAGTATACGGCCCCATGGGGTTGTTGCTCACCATATAGGCGATTTCACCGGGAGGCGGGCTGCCCGCCGGATGATTTCCGCCAAAGTTGGAGCAATAGGAATAATAGTATTTTCCGTTATACTTATGGATCCCTGAATCCTCGAAAAAGAAGGGGGCGTCAATCAATTGCGCATTGCCTTCGATATGAATCATATCGCTGCTTAATTTGATGACGCGGGCCGTCTTGGGACTTGCCCATTGATTTTGAGTTGGATTATCACCGCCAGGAATTCCCCCGCCAAAATATAAGTAGCCGGAGCCGTTATCATCTACCAGCACAGCCGGATCAAATAACCAAACAACGCCGCTGACTCCCGGGGTACTCCAGGAAACCAGCGCTTTTCCCAGCGGATCCGTCCACGGTCCGATCGGACTATCCGCCGTGAGTACGCCGATCCCTCCAGCGCTATTGGCAAAATAAAGGAAAAACTTATCCTGGCCATTTATTTTTTTGTGCGCTGCGGCCGGTGCCCAAGAACCCGACGCCCATTTGGCGATGCCGCCTGACCCGGCCACCGGAATAGCCCCGTGATCCGTCCAATTCACCATATCGTCGGATGAGATCAGATGCACCTTATTTAAATTGCTGAACGAGTTGGCCTTGATCTTTCCGTTACTGTCATATTCGTAAGCGTCGCTTGACATATAAATATAGACTCTGCCGTTATAGACCAGCGCGGATGGATCGGCCCCAAGCTTGTGATCCATTAATGGGTTGGAGTTGCCCGGAGTTTTAGCGATGGCCGCTGTTTCCGCCTGTGCAACCTGTCCGTTCAACACTCCCGCCCACAGTATGACAAAGGCCAATAATAAAGCTTTCATTCGACTGCTTTTTTTCATTTCATTCCCCTCTTTGCATGAGTTACCTAATAAACGTTGAATCTCCAGTTATGACCCGCCGTACCGTTATCGTCTTCCGGCAAGATAACCCTTCAACCATTTCATGGCCGGACGTTCGGCGCCCGAGCTGGTGATAAGTTGAGAGCCGTCCTCCCATGTTTGTCCTTGAATATACCCCCAGAGCGTGATGCCTTTCACGTTCGGGTGTTCCCACAGCACCGGAAACTTTTGCTGGTATCTTTGCAATTGAGTTCCGTCGTCGCCCGTTATATCCAACTCCGAGACGTAGATTGGCAGCCCGGTAGCAGACAGCGTGCCGAGAACGCTGTTCATCGTGCTTACGGAAACGGTATTCATATTGAAATAATGACATTGAATGCCGATGCCGTCGATCAAACCTCTGGCCTTCAGCAAGTTTATGATCTGAACGTATTGCCGCGCCGCATTCGGATCGCTGATTATGCCGTATTCGTTAATCAATAGTTTGGAATTCGGGAACGCCTTTCTCGCTTGCTCGAACGACCAGATGACCCAATCCCATCCCGTAGAGCCGTCGCCGCCGATCGCATTCCGGTAAGAAGGCTTGGCGTGCAGCGGTTCGTTCACAACGTCGACGAATTCCGCGTTGCGGTATTTTTGACCGGCCGCTTGAATCCATTCGGTAACTTCCGCCTTTTGATTCGCAGCCGGCAGCCCGGAAATCCACACCGGCTCTTGGTTTCCCCATACGAGCGTATGGAATTTGAACGGTAAGCCATTGGCCTTGGCGTAGTTGTAGGCCATATCCGCTTGCGACCAGTTCATGGAACCGCGTACACCTTCGACGGAACCCCATTTTGTGGAGTTCTCAGGTGTGACTTGGTTCCAATAAGCAGCAAAATTGGAGGGTACATAGCCAGCGATAATGTTGCCTAAAAATTTGGAGCCTGACACAAGCCCGGCATTCGCGATTTGCGGCGAGGAAAACACCAGCAAAGATACCACCATGACCAAAGCGGTCAATACATGCACAAATTTTGACTTTAACAAATACATAAAATCGCCTCCCAATAATGAATTTTGGAAATCGAGCCGCTTTGCACGGGGGATTCTCCGGATGATCACTCCGTTCCCGTCATCCGGTTTTCGATTCGGAAATAATCGACATACACGTATCCGCCGGCCGATTGAGTCGCATAATTAAAGATGGCAAACCGATAACCCATGAAATGCGGTATGGTGTAGCTCATCTGCAGCCTGTTGCCGATCGCCGTCCACCGGTTGCCGTCCAGACTGTAATAAAAATAGGCTTTATCGGTTTTGTTTTTGAAGTCCATTTCCACTTTTAAATATACATTGTTCTGTATAAGCGGCACGCTGGCCACTTCCATCGGCGTTGCCGAACTGCCGTTAACCATCACGACCGATTTGGAATTGCCGGACATTTTGACGCCAACAAGCCCGTAGTTCTTTTGAAGCGCCGCAAGCCCCGCATAATCGCCGTTTTTCATGCGGCTTACGTCTATTGCGATCCGTCCGGAGCTTTCCGGACCAACGGTTCTTTGCGTCAGCGAGTTACGGGCATCCAAAATACTTGTGCTGGTTCTTCCGGTCGTCAGTCTCAGATATCCTGAACGCGCCGTAAGCGACCAAAGATTGTTGTCGGGATTGTGATTCCACTGCCATACCAGCGAAAGCCGGGACTGATTGAATTCATCGGAGGCCACAAACCATTCATTCGAATTCACGCCGGCGACCGGCTTTTGCATCTGCGTAGGGACTTGGCCGTTTACGCCGAATACCGGCCAGTTGTTTTGCCAGGTGATAGGGACAATGAAGGGAATGCGTCCTACGGAGCCATGATCCTGAAATAACAGGCCATACCATTTTCCGTCCGGCGTATCCACGATTCCGCCTTGAGCTATACCGGCATAGTCCAAAGCGACCCGCCCTTCATAAGGACCTGTAATACGATCGGCTCTAAACACCAATTGGGTGCGGCCGGCTCCCTGCGGCCAGGTGATCAGGAAGACGTAATACTTGCCGTTGATTTTTTGAATATGCGCCCCCTCGGCCGGAAGGCCTACGTTAGGACCCGCTGCCAAACTGGCGTTGGGGATAATGACCTGATTTAACCCGCCCGGTTTGACGGCGGCGGCATCCGAGGTGAGTTCGGTAAGGCGAATATCTCCGCTCCCATGAACGAGGTACACTCTCCCATCATCGTCAAACAGCAAAGACATATCATGGTAAAAACCGATCGTGGAGCTTGTCCACGGACCGTTTTCGATATCTTGCGTCCGGTAGATGAAGGTCTTCCCCGCTATGCTGGATGAAAAAACTGCATAATAGGTGCCGTTATGATATCGAAGACTGCTGGCCCACGAGCCCTTGCCATACTCATTTTGGCCATTCCGTAAAGCTTGCGCGTCCAAATCCCCCAGTGTATCGTAAACATAGTTCACAATTTCCCAATTGACGAGATCATACGATTTCATGATCGGCACACCCGGGTTCATGTGCATTGTTGTGCTCGTCATATAGTAAGCGTTTCCAATTCTGATTGCATCGGGATCGGGCACATCCGCCCATATAATCGGATTCTCAAAAATATTTTGATACTGTGCAGTATTCTTTTGTATTACTTTCACCTCTCCTTTCGTTTAACCTCTGAATGGAATCAACCGGAGATCAAATCTTCGAATAAACTTTTACGGCCGATCAACCTCCTTAAAAATCATATAATAGAAATATATTACATTTTTACAATTTCACTATAAATGGATTGGCGATAAAATTTAATAGAATTTTTATTGAGTTTATTGAACTTTCTTTTGAAATATTAAATTACATAAACGGGCTTTTGCCGGAAATGCAAAAAAAGCCCATCTTCCTTTCCGGTTGGAAGCATGGGCCGGGCTTTATTAAAAAGAGGCGGCGAAAATGACACCAATTAAGCACATTTTTCCAGCAGGTCGAAACACGTTCTAACTTTAAAATGGAACGTTACCTAGGCATGAAGAGCCCCGATGGGATCAACTGCAAAAGTGCATTCCATTCTCCGCAAATCTCCATTTTAGAGCGGTTAAAATGCTAAAATGCATCTCTTTTGGGGATATACGATAAAAAAGTAGCTATTGCTCCGAAATGAACTGCACTTTTGCATCCGAACCACCTGTTTCGAGGAATTTCGACGAAAACCGCCTGCACTTTTGCATTTCGTGGGATTTCCCCCGCTCCCTTATATCGCAACGTACCGGGAGTCTCCGGCATATGGAGATCCGTCACCGTAACATCCGGCATATAACCTTTCATGACTTCAAGCGCTTCAAAAGCGTTGCCCGCCTCGCGCACCTCGGTACCGAGCGGAGCCGCATCCTTGACGACCTTGACCAATCCCCCAAGAATAAGCGGCTCATCATCCACAATCAATAATCTCATCGTTGACCCGCCGCCCCTTTCGATATGATGATGGTGAGACATGTTCCCCGGCCTTGCTCACTATCAAGCGCCAAGTGCGAAGCGCCGCCGAAAAACGATTTGACCCGCTCGTTGACGCTAATCAGACCTACGCCTCCCTCCATCTCCTGGACGGAATGTACATCGCCTCCCCCCGTTAGCCGTGAACGGAGCCTCGGCAGTTTGCCTTCCGGAATGCCTATTCCGCTGTCCGAAACGCAGATCCGGATTTCGTCGGCGGTTTCCGACGCCTGAAGCTTGATATGAACGGGTCGCAGCGTCGCGGACGCCCCATGGATGATGCTGTTCTCAATCAAAGGCTGGAGCATGAACCGGGGGCAGGCGATCTGCTCCGCGTCGACGGCGATGTCAATCTCGTAACTCAGCCTGTTCTGAAGCCGCATTTTGTGAATATTGAGATAGAAGACGACCGTCTCGATTTCCCTGGCAAGCACCGTCTGATCCTCCTTCGAAGACAGGCTGTAACGCATCAGCTTCCCGAACCAATAGGAAATGTCGGCTACCTCTTTATCGTTGTTGGATTCCGCCAGCATTCGGATGGTCTCAAGCGTGTTGTATAGAAAATGCGGTTTGATTTGGGCTTGCAGCACTTTATAGGCCGCTTCTTTGTTTCGCAGCTCGGCCCGGTGGACGTTGTTGATCAGCTCATCCATACGCTGGATCATCGAATTGTAGGTCATGGTCAGAAACCCGATCTCATCCTGGCGGTTCGGCTTGTCGTGCTTGCTGATGTACTGTTTCATATTGTCATCGCTCAAGTTGCGCATATGTCTGGCCAGGCGAAGGATACGTTTCGTAATGGTAGAAGCGAGCGCATAATACGCAAGCGACAGTGCCGCCAGAAGAAGGACGATGGTGGAAATCAGAATAATCTCTTTGCGTTTGACCGCGTGAAACACTTCGTCTACCTTTCCGGTGACGACGACCCGGACGCCAAGCTCCTCGATGTAAAGCTGATTTATGATCGTTTTCCGATTGATGAAATAGGCTTTCGTATCGTTCGAGCCCAGCAGCTTCCACGTCGCGTCGTCAATCCCGGCAACTGCGCCTTCCGCCGCCGGCAGCCCTCCTTGCTTCGGTAACAGAAACGCTTTCCAGTTGCCTTCTCCGCCTGTCGCATTGTAAAATTTCCGGATCAGGCCACCGCTGTCGCGGAGCTCAAGAAGCCCGATGACCTCAGTAAAATCCGGATTGTAAATGTTCTGATAAAAAACGAGCCGCGGTTCCCGTGCTCCCGGATCGGGTACAACCCATACTCCTTGACCAGGCTTCAGCGAACTGGCGATCTCCTTGCCCTGAGGATCCAGAGACGATATATCGAGAAACCGGTCGGTGATTTGAAGCGCGCGCCCCTTTGTTGTATATATCCTGAATCTCTCAATTTCCGGATTGGCATACAGCGACTGTGTAATAATCGGACTGATATACCGGTTGTAGGCGTAAATGCTGTCCGATTTGGATTCATAAATTCCGCCTAAATAATCCGTCACATACGGGTTATATTGCAGCAAGCGATGGATGGAGTCGACTCGGGACAGATCCGCCTTCATGTTTGCCTTGGCCTGTTCCAATATTTTTTGCCGGCTCTCCACGAATTGTTGGGTCAGGTTGCCGTAGATTTGTACATAATAGTAATATCCGAACGTGACGACCGGAATAAAAATCAGGATGACATATCCTAAAATGATTTTGCGTACGATGCTCACGGTAACGATTCCCCCCGCTGCCGATTTATTTCTTCTAACCGTACCATGAGCAAGCAAAACCCGGTAGAGATTTGACCTCCCTACCGATTGCGGCGACCTTCGCTTACTCGAACAAATCCTTCTTCTTCCGATAAGTCTCGTTTGCCCAATCGACAAGCTCTTGCAAGCCCATATTCTCGGCCGTCTTCACCATATTCTCGTATTTCGCAACGGCTTCCTCTTCGGAACTTGCCAGGTAAATTTTAACCTTCTCATTTTTGATCATCTCGTCGATCTTGGTTTTGATCGTCTTTTCTTTAGAATCCGGCTGGGTCTGAATCAGGCCGAGCGCCGGCTTATAGGCCGTAATGGCCGCCAGGAAGATGATCGTCCACCAGCCCATTTCCTTCCAAATCGCGCTCCCGACGGCAAGCCCCCAGAAGTAATTGGGACTCGTCAAAATATTGAGCGGTTTGTCGATAAATCCGGCTTCAATCAGGGCTCTGTTGACCATGCCGACGTCCGCGGACAGAAAAGCGTAGGAGACGCCGACAACAACAACCCAGGAAATAAAATGCGGCAAATAGCTGATTGTCTGAACGAACCGCTTGAACGCCATGTTCTTCACTTCGTTCAGCATGATCGCGAGCAAGATCGGCGCAGGAAAAGCGAAGATGACCTTCAGAAAGCTCAAGACCAGCGTGTTGCGGACAATCGTGGCAAACTGATAATCGTGGATGAATTCATCGAAATACCTCAGACCGACCCACTCGCTGGTAAAGATCCCCTTAATGCCGTTTGAAATGCTGTAGTCTTTAAAAGCCATCAAAATACCGAACATCGGCGTGTACGAAAAAATTAGCAGAAAGATCATGCCGAGTCCGACAAATACATGCAGTACCTTTTGCTTTTTGAACCGCTTCCACAATTGGGTTCGCCGGCCACCCCCAGCCGCGGGGCTCATAAGCTGTGTATCCAGTTCCATATGCGCTCCTCCTCAAAGCTTTGTGCGCATTGCTTCCTGAGTAAGCTTCGTGCAAAACTTACTTCGGAACCATGGGCTTTACATCTAGTGTATCCTCCTGGACTTTATCGCGGTAAGCCAACATTTCTAAGAAAGCGTTGTCATTTTTTAAGAGCCAGCCCCGTTGCCGGATCAAAAAGATATAAAAAAACCTGAAGCCAAAGCAAAGATTTCTCATTGCCTGGTTCAGGTTTTGGTTTAAGTGAATAGCTCTTTTATAGTTGAAATCCAGCGTTTTACTTCTAAGCGCTGTTCGCTTCTAAGGCACGCAATACCGTAAACCACTTCTTCAGTATAGCTTAAGGGAACAAAGGCGATCTCATTGTCCTCTCCAATCACAAAGTCCGGCAGAACCGAAACGCCAAGATCACTTTTTATCATGGTATGTACTGTATTTATGGTATCTCCATAGGTATAAATGGAATCGGGACAATTCTCAATAATTTTCCTGTTCATTCTTTTTAGGGTTGGAGGGGATTGGTGTTCGTCAAATAAAATGATCGCTTGATGATTTAATTGTTCGATGTCCAGCACACTTTCATTCGCAATAGGATGACTTTTGGGCAGTACACAAACATAGGACCCTTTAAGTACTGGATAAAAGCAAAAATCAATGTCCTTTCCCAAATTATCTTGCGAAGTAAATATGATATCAAACTTTTGGTTTAATAAGTCTTCTTTCTCTCTGGTCAAATTAGACTTCTTCAACTGAATCTGAATCTGCGGGTATCTTTCCTTAAACCGCCTAATAATGTCCGGCAAAACTTGCTTCTCAAAAACAGTCTCCGTGTATCCGATAACCAAAGTGCTTTCATATTTTTCCGAGAGCCGTTTTGCTTTCTTAATGGATTGGTCTAATCTAAATAGAAGTCCTTCCATATCTTCGTAAAAGCTATTGCCGGCTAAAGTCAAATTAACGGTCCTTTTGTTGCGAACAAATAAAATGATTCCCAGCTCATTTTCTAAACTTTTTATATTGTGGCTTACAGCAGGTTGTGTCAAATTTAATTTCTCTGCCGTTGTTGAAAAATTCAGTGTCTCGGCAAGAGAAACAAAGCACTTTAGTTGCTGAATATTCATTTGAAACACCCTTTTTAGTAATAAATCCTTTTTATAAATCATAACATAGGGTAATTTCACTGTAACGTCAACCTATGCTATTCTTTCCTTGTGAAAGTTATCACTAGGAAAGAAGGAATACACATGCGTTATATTGTAACAGGCGTAGATGGTCAACTAGCAAGCCGTGTGGCGGAAACTGTGCTCGCAGAAGCAGATGGCCGCAATTTAACCTTCACATGCATGAAGAAAGACAGAATTCCCAAAGATACGGTTCAACGATGGGAAAGTGCGGGAGTCAAAATCTTTGAAATCAATTATGATGACATTCCATCCATGGAACGGGCTTTCAAAGATGGTGACCGCATCTATATTGTCTCTGGCCTTGAAGTAGGCAGAAGAGTCCAGCAACACAAAAATGCGATTGATACGGCGATCAAAGCAGGAGTCTCCCACATCACGTATAGTTCATTTATCGGTGCGACAGATCCTAATTACGCTCACGTTTTTGTAACTCCGGACCATACAGCAACTGAAAACTACTTAAAGTCAACGGGCATTGCCTACAATGCAATGAGAAATAACTTATATTTAGAAAACTACCTGACTATGTATACGATGTTGGCACTAATGTCCGACAATAAATGGTTGAGCACTGCCGGCGAAGAACGGGCTACTTTAGTTCACAAAGATGATTGCGCAAGGGCCGCAGCCGCAGCCCTGCTCGGAAAAGCCAAAGACAACGAGGCTTATAATATCGTAGGATCAGAGTCTGTTTCCGTAAGGGATCTGTGCAACCTCATTAAAGAAGTTTCCGGTAGAGACCTGGAGTATATTCCTGTGAATGCGGAGCAATATTATGAACACCTGGAGAAACTGCACATTCCTAGAGAAATTACCGGGGATTTCTCCCGCTCGCCCGTTCCATTCTGCGGCGATGATCTCGTGACAACCGATGCCAGTATTAAAGAAGGGCTTTTAAACGTTCATTCCGATGCCATTGAAACTTTAACTGGACAAAAGCCAAAAACGGCAAGAGATATTATCGGAAAATATAAATATATTTGGGAGAACAATATCCAAAACTGGCGGGATATGAAATGAAACCCTTCAAGCAGGCAATTATTCAAATAAGGAGAGACTTCATATGCAACCGAAAGAAGCTTTAAAAGACTTTGTAGGAAGCCATATGATTTATACTTATGAAAATGGTTGGGAATACGAAATCTACATTAAGAATGACCATACCATTGATTATCGGATCCATAGCGGCATGGTTGCGGGCCGCTGGGTGCGGGACCAGGAAGTTGATATTGTAAAACTAACGGAAGGCGTTTATAAAGTATCATGGACCGAACCAACAGGAACGGACGTTTCCTTGAATTTTATGCCAAATGAAAAACGAATGCACGGTGTTATTTTTTTCCCAAAGTGGGTTCATGAACATCCGGAAATTACGGTTTGTTATCAAAATGACCATCTTGAATTAATGAAAGAATCGCGCGAAAAATATGAAACTTATCCCAAATATGTTGTTCCTGAATTTGCTGACATCACATTTTGGGAGAATGCCGGCGTTAACAATCAGAAACTAATCTCCAAAGCGCCTTATAAAGGGATGACAGACGACATCCGTGCAGGGAAATTGAAATAAGTAAATCTAAAAACGCATTAAAAATCGGCCTCTTCGCAGATGATGCGAACAAGGCCGATTTTTAGATGGTATTCCTATTCTATTCATCTCCAAGTAATGTAAACGAGGACAGGCTTGCGCCTCCCGAGCCTCTATACGTAAAATATAACGCCTGTATGCCGTCCGGTATGACGAGATCGGCAGAATATTCCGTCCAGATATTCGAAAAATGGACCGGTATATTTCCGAGAGCCGGGCCGTCCCAAGCTGTTTTCACCTCAAAGACGCCGTGGCAATATCCGCGCACCTTGATTTTAATCTTCCTGATTCCATGGCAGTCAAAATACTTGAACCCGGCCGTAGCGGAATCCGTCATATTGGCGATGTACCCGATTTCTTCATCCCCGTCTCTTCCATCCTGGGTGATTTTCGGAAAACGGCTATCCAGCCATGCCCCGGATTGGCCGAAACCGCCTGTATACAGCTCCTCGTCTTTACAAAACAGATTGCATGCCAGGTAAGCGGGATATTCCCCGCGGCCCGCAAGCGGTCCGCCATTCGGACCGCAGGAGGTCATCTCCGCCTGAAGGATCGTTCCGTCTTCCCGGAATGCGATCGGCTCGATACAGCCTTGCCGGCAGAAAGCTGTACCGTTGGTATGTCTATGGTAAAAAACAAACCATTTCCCGTTGATGTGGACGACGCTGCCATGGTTATTGCCGCCGTAATACATCGGTTTGTCCGCCGGCTTGTAGGAATCAATATGTAAATCGTTGTTGCTTACGACAACCCCCTGGTAAACAAATCCTTTCGTCGGAAATTGGCTGGTGGCATAACACAGTTCATGCATGGCGATCGAGGAATAGACAAAATAATAGGTATCGCCTTTCTTCCTTATGGAAGGGGCCTCAAAAAACTCATGTCCTTCAAACCCGCTGCCCTTGCCGTAAGGTTCGCTCGGGGCGACAAATACCGGTTCTTCCACAATCGTGAGCATATCAGGACCAAGCACCGTGGCCATTGCGCCGTGTCTGGATTTGTCTCCAATCGCACAGAAACCGGTATACAGGTAGGTCCGCTCTCCTTCCGTCAACACGCCCGGATCAAACTGGGGCTCATCGCCTTCTCTTTCTCCCAAGCGTGTGCCGTCGGCATATCTGACATAACCGTAAAATTCATACTTGCCGGCCGGCGTATCGCAGACGGCTACCGAAACGATCGAAACCTTATCCAGAACATAGTAGAGATAATACCGTCCATCCGGGCCGACGGTAACGTCAGGCGCATAAAGGCACATTCTGCCGTCCGGATTGAGCGGGTCATCCGTTTTCTTGTAAATCACGCCTTCATACCGCCAGTCGCCCAGATCATCCACGGGCGCCGACCAGCACACATAGTCCTCTAAACAAAAAGCGTGTCCGTTGAAACGGTCGTGAGATCCATACACATAAACTCTGCCGTTAAAAACATACGGCTCTCCGTCAGGTACGTATTCCCATGATGGGAGATAGGGATTCAATCCTTGTTTTTTCATTAAAATTTACACCCTCCTTGTTACTTTTCCAAATGGTTCAGGTTTTATATGAATATGACGCCTGCGGAATACAAGGCCTGCTATGCTACCGGACTTTAAAAGGCAACTTTAGAAAGCGTCAAAATTACAAAAAGGACCCGTCGCCGCTTTGCGTGCCGGTGCGATATTCCTGCGGCGTTAAGCCGGTCCATTTCTTAAAAAACCGGGTAAAGGATTGCGGCATTTCGTATCCGATCAACCAACCGACCTCGGCCACCTTCAACTCGTCCTTCCTCAGCAGTTCCTTCGCTTTGCGGATTCGGAGCTCATCGATATATTCCGATAGATTGACACCCCGTTCCTGCTTGAACAGCCTGGACAAATAGGAGGGATTGAAATGGAATTCATCCGCCAGTCTCACAAGGGACAAATCTTCGCTGATGTTATGTTCAATGTACAAACACATTTTATCGATTGCGCCGGCCGCCCTCTTCTGCTCTCCGCTTTGCCGGAGCGAAAACAGAACCTCGGCCGCGCCTTTCAAAAACTCCAAGGCTTCTCTCCAGGAATGATAGTCCTCCAGCCGCATCAGGCCAAACGAACCGATCTCGCGAACTTCCCAGCGATTGATGTAAGACAGCAGCACAAGCGCAATGGTGTAACAAAGCTCCGTCAGATTGGGGTCACCCCTCCCGTGTTCGTAAGCTGCCGGCTCGGCCAATTCGTCGAACAGCCTCATGAATTCCTTTCTTCTTCCGGCTTCCAAATGCGCGGCCAACGCTTCGGATTTATCGCGCAATGACCGGCTGCGGATCGAGGCGGACGCCGGGGCGTCCTCATCGGGAAACACCTTTTGGACCATTCGCGTTCCGTCCCCGGTCCGATCATGCTGGTGCCGCCTCATTTTGTCGTAAACGGCGGGAAGTCCTTCCCAGGCGAACGCTTCACCGCTCAGCGTAACGGCAACCGTCGTATCGAGCGACTCCAGGCAGGCTTGCTGAATCAGCTCAAATGTCCCTTCCAAATACATAACCGTCTGTTCGAAAGCGTCCGTTCTTTCCCCATCGATAAGCCGCTTGGGCTGAAAAAGCCAAATCAGATCGCCGTATCGATCAATGACGCCGATGCTGTTCGTCCGCTCCGCCCAAAACGCCTCCGCCAGAAACTTAACCGCAAGTGCCGTCTCCTGCCGATCGGCATACGATGGGGACGCCCCCGCCGTTCCGGCATGCGTTAAATTGCCAAGCGCGATCAGCACCGGCAGAGACGCGTCCAGCGGTATCTGCAGCCGCTGGAAATCTTCCGCCAGTACCCGTTCGAAGAGGACGTCGTGGAATAGCAGATTTCGAAAATAGTCCCCATGCGCAAGCGTCTCAAGCGTATGCAGCTGCTCTTTCGACCGCCGGATCAGATCGTTCGCACGCAAGGTATCCGCCAATTCCTGAAGCGCTCGCTCAACGGCTGCGATCAATTTCGGATAACCTTCGTTCTTCAGCACATATTGCACGTCCGGCGCTTGAATCGCCTGATAGACATAGTTGAAGTCGCTATGCCCCGTCAGAAAAACAATTTTGCACTGCGGCCAGTTGAGACGTATGGCTTCCATCAGTTCCAGGCCGTCCATACCGGGCATGCAGATATCGGACAAGACGATATCGACTCTGGTCCGGTTTAACAAGTCCAGCGCTTCTTGGCCGGAATACGCCTTGTACAGATCGAGGTCGAGGTTCAGCTTTCCGAAAATATCCGCCAAGCCATCCGTAATGATCTCTTCGTCGTCAACGATCAGCATTCTGTACACCTGACCGGTCACCTCCATCGGCAAGAAGGATCGTTACCCTAAGCCCTCCAAGCTCGCTCCGTTCCGTTTGCAATCCGCTATCCTCCCCGAATGTGATGCGAATTCGGCGATGAATGTTGACCATCCCCGTGATCTCGGCCTGGTCCTGCACATCATGCAATGCTTTCCGTATCTGCTCCAACGCTTCATCCGTCAAGCGGTCTCCGTTATCCTCCACGATAATTCGGACCTGGCTGCTCACCTTCTCGAAACGGACGGCGATCAAGCCGTCCTTGACTTTTTTTTCAAGGCTGTGCTTGAATGCGTTTTCAATGATTGGTTGAACGATCAACCGGGGTACGGGAATCGACCGCAGCTCATCGGGTAGCGTATCGAAACGGACCTGAATCCTTCTGGAAAACCGCAACTCCTGTATTTCCGCATACATTCTCGCATGATGAATTTCCTGTTCCAAAGCAACCAGGTCGGAAGCATTTCTCGTCACAAACTCGAAATACTCCCCGAGCAGCGTCGTAAACTGTTCGATCCGTTCCGTGTCCCCCGTCTTGGCCATCGTATTCAGGATAAAAAAACTGTTATATAAAAAGTGCGGGTTGATTTGCGATTGCAGCTGCTTCAGCTCCGCTCGCTGAGCCATGATTTTTTGCTTATAGACTTGATCGATCAAGGAACGCAAATTTTCCACCATCTGGTTAAACCGGCCGTACAAGTACCGAAACTCGTCTTTGGATTCATGGGCGATATAGATGCCCAGATCCCCTTGCTCCATCCTCCTGAAGCTTTTAACGAGCGTCAGCATAGGCTTGTGAATGAACTTATAGGTAGACAACGCAAAAGCGGCAAAAATCCCCAATGCACAGGCGGCAAATACCCATGCCCATTTGTAAAATTTGCTCAATGGCTTCCGCACGACCTGATCGGGAATGAAACGGTAGATCGATAATCCCAGGTCCGCAGAGTGCGCCTGGACGGCGTAATACCGGTTCCCCGCAATAAGCAGCTTGGCCGTTTTGCCTGCTGCGTCCGGCCGGATTTCCCGGACATAAAAGGGGGCGCCGGCTTTCGACAATTCCCCCGTTCCGCTCGCCAAAGCCACCTTGGCGCTGTCCGACAGCAGCAGCGTGCCGCTGCCGGGATAGGTGTTGAATTGGGCAAGCGCCTCCTGAAGCTTTAGCGTATCCAGCTCGATCTCGACCGTAAACAACGGCTCCGCCCCCTTGGTTCCCCGCTGTTTCATCGCGCCGAGGAACAGTCCGCCATTCCATTCGATGACCTGGGAAGCGCTGCCAAATACAGAGCGGATTTCACGGTAGCGCTCGGCTTCGAACCCGCGCACTCCGCCCAGGGCCGACATCGTTCGTTCGATCGTCGCGATATGAACGCTCACGTCCTTGATATACATGCTGCTGTTTTGGACGGTGTACAGCCGTTTCATCAGCGAATTCATATTCTCCGTACGGTCGATCGTCGCCATCGTTTCCCAGGCGAGGGCGAGTTCGTTCAGGTTATCGTCCTCCAGCAGACTGAACTGCAATAGCTTGATACGCTCGATCTCATTTTCCAGGTCGGTCAAATAGAATCCAGTTTGCGCGGCAGCCGTCTTGGTTATGTCCGCGCTTGCGGTTTGCACGACCCAATGGTACAGATAAACCGCGGATAACAAAATAGGCAGCATGATCAGCAGAAAAGTGATGATCAACCGTAGAAATATCGTATTTCGCAGCGAAAAGTCCTGCCTTAAAAACAAAGCCGATGCCTCCAGCCATTTTTTCTCAATTATAGCCCGAAACCGAAGCGACAACCAGACATTCGAAGCAGCCCTATGCAATTAATCGCACATTCATCCTTTGACGCTGCCCAAAACGATACCTTTTACGAAATATTTCTGCAAGAATGGATACGCCAAAATAATCGGGAGTGAACCGAGGAAAATCTGCGACGATTTCAACGTCCGATCGGAAATAAGCGCCAGGTTGAGCATATCGTCTCTCGACATATTCGACAGGTTTTGCTGGATGACGATGGTTTGAATGTAGCTTTGCAGCGGATAATTGGACGGGTTGCCCATCAGCAGCAGACCATCGAACCAGCTGTTCCAATGCTCGACCATGGAAAACAAGGCCAGTGTGGCAAGCGCGGGCTTGGAGATCGGCACGAAGATCGCCCACATCGTCCTCCAGTGGCTCGCTCCGTCAATGAGCGCCGCTTCTTCCAGCTCCTTCGGAATCTCCCGGAAAAAGTTAAGCAGCAGCACGACGCTGAATACGGGAACCGCGCCTGGCAGAATAAGCGCCCAGATCGAATCGAGCAGCCCGTATTCTTTAATCGTCGAATACCAGGGAATCAGTCCCCCGTTGAACAGCATCGTAATAAAAAAGAGCCACGCATACAGGCTGCGAAACCGAAAAGCATGCGACTCTTTGGCCAGCGGATAAGCGACCAAGATGGTCAACAGCAGGTTAAGCGGAGTTCCCAAGCCAATCCGCGTCAGCGACACGAGCATCGCTTGCCAGAATTCGTTGCGGCTCGCCGTATACATGTAAGAGGCGAATGTGAAATCGACGGGCCACAACCTCACGTACCCCGCCGAGGCCGCCGCGCTCGAACTGAAAGAAACCGCTATGATATGAATCAAGGGCAAGACGCAAATGAGTGAAATCAAGATAAGAATAACGGCATTGACCAGGGGAAACCATTCAAAACGTTTTCCCTGCCGGATGCGGGCATACCCTGCCGGTTTTGGCGCCAACCTTTGCTCCAAAGTTCTCCCTCCTCTAAAAAATCCGATATTTCGCAACCCGGTAGGCAAAGAAATAGGAGCCGGAAATCAGCGTGAACGATACGACCGATTTGAATAAACCGACCGCCGTCGCTACCCCGTACTGCGCGTCAAGCAAGCCGATCCGGTACACGAACGTATCCAAAATATCGCCGCTCTCGTAAACTTGCGGACTGTATAAATTAAACACTTGATCAAACCCGGCGTTCAGCAGCTGCCCCAGGCTTAATACCGACAGCAGCACGATCACCATGCGCATTCCCGGAATCGTGATATGCCACATTTTGTGCCAGCGATTGGCGCCGTCCATGGTCGCCGCTTCGTACAGTCCCGGATCAATGCCCGTGATTGCCGCCAAATATACGATTGTCCCGTAGCCGAAGTTTTTCCAAATGTCCGAAGCGATCAGCGTGAAGGGAAACCAGTCGTTGTCGCCGAGGAAAAAGATCTTCGAAATCCCAAATAATCCGAGGAATTCATTAACGATTCCTCCGGAAGGGGAAAGAATATCGATCAGGATGCCGCCCAGTACGACCCAGGATAAAAAATAGGGTAAATAAATCGCGGTTTGCACGGACCGTTTGATCAGATTATTTTTCAATTCGTTTAAGAGAATCGCAAAAATGATCGGAACCACGAGCCCTAAGATAAGCTTAAAGCCGGAAATAAACAGGGTGTTCCACAAAACCTGGGTGAAATTCGGCAAGTTCATGACATACTCGAAATTGTCCCAGCCGACCCACTTCTGCTCGCCGAACAAGCCTTTGGCGGGAATAAACTTTTGAAACGCAATCATCACGCCGGCCATCGGGATATACGAAAATAACACGATCAACATTAGTCCCGGCAGTATCATTAAATGAAGCGGCAATTCTCTTCGCCATTTCGCTCTCATTTTCATCCTCCACATCGGTGGGCAAGAGTAGGGCTGAGGGAGAGCAAAAGCCCCCCTCCGGCCCGGAATCGTTACTTCGTAGTTTCATACCATTCGTTGACTTCCTGGGTAATTTGGTCCCCGCCAAGCTTCTTCCAATCGGCCACGAACTGGTCGAATTTATCGATGGGATCCCCTAATATGATCTTGACGAACACCTCGTTTTGCAGCTTTTCGAGCGTCGCTTTGCGCTCCACCATGGTCGGAGTCGGGGCGCCGACAAATTTTTCCCGCAGAAACTGATTGTTTTTGTCGTATTGATCGGCGATTCCCATGGAGCCTTCTTCTCCATAAATCCGTTCCCAGCCCCATAACGCGAACCCTTCCGACGATCCCGACGCGTAGGCTTCCAGTTTTTCTTGAATCGTCTTGGCCTCCCCGGTCAGTGTGGAGAAATCACCGGCTTTGCGCGCGGCATCAATCGCCCGGAAGGCGTCTACGTTTTTCTTAACCGGATACGGCGTAACGGGCGAGAGCTGCCATACGCTTTCGGCCTCCGGCGGCGCAAAATACTTATCGAACTCCGCGGTCTCGCCCCAGTTTTTCTCCAGATGCAAATTGAACATTTTGATCACCGCTTCAGGATGAGCGGCGCCCTTCTTAACGGCGAAGAAACGGGTAGTGCTGAATTTAAGCGGCACCTTCGGGGTCTCGCCCGACTCCGATACGATCGGGAAAGCCTGCCATTGCGCGTTCGGATCATTATCGCGGTTAAGCTGAAGCGGCCATATAGAATTCCATTGCTCGCCGTACTCCATCCCGATCTTTCCGGCGGAGATCTGTTCGGACACCTTGCCCCCGTCTTTGACCCCGAATTCCTGGTCGATCTGGCCGTTTTTGGCCATATCCTGCAGCACCTGAAGCGCCTTTTTCACTTCCGGCTGAGTGCTGCCAAACACGAGTTTGCCCGAGGCGTCTTCCACCCAAATGTTAGGGTAGGCAGCGTATCCGGCCATAAAACCTTCAAGTCCCATCGCCCCGCCCCACAAATCTTTCGTCACGCCAAGACCGAAGGTATCCTGCTTGCCATTCCCGTCCGGATCGTTCTCCGTAAACGCTTTCGAAATCGCCAGCACGTCGGCCATCGTTTTCGGCGGCTTCAAGCCTAATTTATCCAGCCAATCGGTACGAATCCAAATGTACATCGCCCGTTCCATGGAAGATTCCAGCTGGGGAACCGCCATCAACTTTCCGTCGAACGTAGCGGCATCAAACACACTTGTTCCTTCTTCTGAGAGCACTTTTTTCGTAAAAGGAGACGCGTACTTTTCGTATAACTCCGTCATGTCCTCGATTTGGTCGGAATCGGCCAATTGCTTGAGCTGCGTGGCATTCACCGGGATGACGTCCGGCAGGTCGCCGGAAGCCAAAGTAACGTTGATTTTCTGCAGATATTGATCGGAAGTCGGGCTGCCCTTGACGACCCAGTCGTATTTGATCTTGATGCCAAGCTCGTCCTCGTACAATTGGGTCCAGCGATTGTTGTCGATCGTTTCGCCCTTCAGCACGCCAAGCACATTGTTCTCCACAACATCGCTCAAATCTCTGACGAATGATACTTTGATCGCCGGATCGTATTTGCCGAGCGGGCCGTCATCCGCGGCGGAGGTCTGGTTCTGATTGTCCTTCGAAGCTCCGCCCGGATCCCCGTTTGCCCCGTCCCCGCCCCCGCCCGAGCATGCGGTAAGCATAAGCGAAGCCAGCACTAATACGGAGAGACCTTTTAACCACGCTGAGCTATTTTTGGTCCTCATTTTCATTTGCATCCCCCAGTTCAATTGTATTCGCCTTCCATTTGGTTACGCTTTCATTATGCATGGGTGTATATTTCGCGGCAACGTTCATCTTTTTACTTTACTTCTCCTTCATTTACCGAAACCCATCGAGCTACCGTACATGATTATCTTCCTTGCAGAATTTAAAAAAGGGCAGCCCCTTAGGTCAATGTTTCACGACCTTTTGGGACAACCTCTTAATCTGCCTCTTTTTCAAGAGGTTTAACGTAGATTATCTACGACAGCGTCAGGCAATGTTGTGTCTGTCTCAGCTTCATTGGCTGCGCTTCTGCCTGAAGCTGTGCCAAGATCAGCTACGAAGGTGGTCACGCTTTGGGCCGGGAGATGAGCCCAGAAATTTTCGCCCGTCACCGTAAGCTCCGTTCCGGGTTGAAGATTGCTGCTGCTGTTCGTGATCCATCGGGATACTTTCGAAACCGATCCATTCCGCAGGACAAAGTTCTGATTAACCCCGGAGCCGCTTCTGTTGATGGCAACGATAACGATTTTGTTGTTACCTTTATAGGCAGATACGTAAACGTTCGTTTCAGGATTTTTCGTGGCATCCACCCTCACATAGCCGGGACGGACGAATTTGGAGAAATGAGCCATATTGTAACCGCGTTTGCTGATTGTGCCGTCCTCCTTCATCGGACCGTATGATCTGCGGATATACCACCATACGTAAGCCTGAAAATCTCCCTCTACCATCGCATTGTGGATATGATAGGACACATCCAAGGCTTCGGGCCAGCGATCCGCCGAGTTGTTGTCGCTGTTCGGGTAATATACTTCCGTCATCCAGAGTTCTTTTCCCGCTCCTTTTTGTTTGAATAGCGGATAAGCGAAATTGCTGATCTGGGTACCGTATAGATGTGCACCAAGAATATCCATATTGGCAAGCGCCTGCGAATCGTTCAAAATTGGGTCCGACATATTTTTCAGATACTGGAACGATTCCGGCGCGATCACTCTGGCATTAATGGAACCGGCGTTTTCTTTCATGAAGCGAAGCATTTCCTGGGGAGTCCACCACGTCCAGTCATGCGCATAATCGGGTTCGTTTTGGACGGAAATCGCATACAGATTCACGCCATTATTCCTCATATAAGTCACGAAATCGTTAAGGTGCTGGGCATACGCAGCGTACTTGTCGTAACGGAGCCGTTTTGCCGACGTATCACCGTTGCGGTTGAAGGTCTCTACCATGTCGGCGGGCGGGTTCCATGGCGACGCAAACACGATGGCTCCGAGGGCGATGGCTCGTTTTGCCGTTTCCAATTCCCGGTACCACTGATTGCGGTCATCATGCACATAGATTCTTAAGATCGAGAAACCTAACTGGTTATTTCCGTTTCCGAAAGCGATTTCTCTTTGTGCCGCCGTCAAATCTCCGATCCAAGCCGGGTGGTTGATGCCTCCGAAACCGCGAATCACTTGTTTTTCCGCCGATACATTCACGACGGCGTCGCTGGCTGCGGCAACATCGCCCGGTGCTACCATGAGGGTCAATGCTATTACAAGGGCCAAACCTGCACAAATCGCTTTCTTAAAACGTGAAATCATAAATCTGCTCCTCCCTATTTTTTTGGATCCAAATCTGGACGCACTCGATTGAATAAATATACGGCCTATCAACCTCCCTAAAAAAACATATAATAGTAATTTATTACATTTTTACAATTTCACTATAAATGGATTAGCGATAAAATTTAATAGAATTTTTTTTGATTTTATTGAACTTTCTTTTGAAATATCGTATGGGCGTTTATAGCGTGTAGGCAGGAGAGGCCTTGGGTTGGTCGGCAGATCAATACCCGTTGTCCGGACGCTTTGCACGATTATCCCGCTTGATCAGGGAAGCGTAGAAGGAGCTAAATTCAGGAGAAGTAGATATGTTTGTAAGAAGTAGTCATGTTCGAAATCAACATTAATCCCTTACCCTATTCCCCCCCTGCCCCACTGAACGAAAGGGATAATCGTGCAAAGCAGCATGCAGGAACACCAAAACACGAATGCTATAGTGTTATTTAAACTTTAAATAGCAGTTGGGAAAAATAGTACAGATCGTTTTTCCACACGGGCCAAGCGACTCTGCGGCGGCTTGATCACCCCTTAACCCCGCCAACCATCATGCCTTTGACGAAATATTTTTGCAAGAAAGGATACACCATGATAATGGGGACGGAGGCGACCATCGTCATCGTGGCGCGAACGGACAACGGTGTGACGGTGTTTTGCTGCGCCCCGCTGGCGCCCTGGATCATCCCGTCCAGGCTCGAAGTTCCCGAAGTCGTATTGGAATTCTGCAAAATTTTCTGCAGTTCATACTGCAGTGTGCTTAATTCAATGTGCGAAGAATTGTACAAAAACACGTCAAACCAGGAGTTCCACTGAAAGACGCCCGAGAACAAGGCCACCGTAGCCAAAACCGGCGTCGTTAACGGCAATACGATGCTGAAAAAAGTTCTGTAATCGCCCGCTCCGTCAATCCGTCCCGATTCCAGAATGCTCTCGGGGAGGTTCTCAATAAAGGAACGGATGATGATCAGGTTGAACACGCCGATTAATCCGGGCAGGATGTATACCCAGAAGTTGCCCACGAGTTGCAAATCCCTCATCAGCAAATAGTTGGGGATCAACCCGCCGTTAAAATACATGGTTAAAATAAAGGCGACCGTAATAAATTTGCGGAGCACGAAATCCTGCCTGCTGATCGAATAAGCCACCATGGCGGAGCAAAACACCGTAGCCACCGTACCGATGATCGTACGCAAGATCGAGACGAGCGTGGCGTGAAATATCGTGGCTTCCCTGAAAATATATTTGTAATTGTCCAGCGTCCAGATCCTCGGAAGCAAATAAATCCCGCCTTTGAGCGAATCTTGAGCGCTGTTTAGCGACACGGCCAGAACATTTATAAACGGATACAGCGTCACGGCCATCAACAGAACCATAAAGATATAATTGCAGATATCAAAAATACGATCACCGCCGGAAGATTTGATTCGCGGATTCTTAACCCTTCTCGCAGCGCTTGCGGATCTTTGATCCATTGGCTTTGCCTCCTTCTCTAGAAAAGCCTGGCTTCGCCCGCCCGTTTCGCGATATGGTTCGCGAAGAACAGCAAGATGAAGCTGACCACCGTCTTGAACATGCCGGCCGCGATGGATAGCGAGAAGTTGCTTTGGGCGATGCCGTATTTCAATACGAATATGTCAATGTTCTCGGAATAATCCACGTTCATGCCGTTACCCAGCAAATATTGGGGCTCGAATCCCGATTCCAGCAAATAGCCGATATTCATAATTAAAAGGACGACAACGACGGATTTAATGCCCGGCAATGTAATATAGATCATCCGTTTAAACCTGCTGGCGCCGTCGATTTCGGCGGCTTCGTATTGCGCCGGATCAATCGTCGTTATCGCGGCCAAATACACGATCGTGTTCCAGCCGATATCTTTCCAGACGGAGCCGGCTCCAAATATTCCCCAAAAGTATTCGGGAATTCCCAGAAATAATATTTCGTTCCCCTTATCAACCAATCCCGTCCAGATCAACAGCTGGTTGATGATTCCGTCGGGCGCGAGCGTCGTTTGGATGATGCTTGCGGCCACCACCCAAGAAATGAAATGGGGCAAATAACTGACCGTTTGCACCACTCGCTTAAATGCTACGTTTCGAAGTTCATTGAGCAGCAATGCCAGCGTAATCGCCGTCACAAAGCCGAGAATCAAGTTGATGGAACTCATGGCCAGCGTATTTCGCAATACGCGCAAAAACCGCTCGTCTCCAAACAAAAATTTGAAATGTTGAAATCCGACCCAAGTTTGATCCAAATACCCGCGCGCCGGTTTATAATCCTGGAAAGCAATCGTCCAGCCCCATAAAGGAACATATTTGAAAATGACCAGCCAAATGAAAAAAGGGATGGTCATCACGGCCAAGGCACGCTGCTGCACCAATTTTTTGCAAAACGGCCCAATCCCTTTCGGCTTTTTGCATGTCTCCGGCCCGGACGCGGCCAGCACCGAATCATTCCCCATACTATTCTCTCCTTCCCGGCCTTCCGGTAGAATCGGTTATTTACCGCCGGTAACGATTTTGACTTTCTCCTGCGCTTGCTCCGTCGTCCACTTTTCATAGCCGGCCGTGTCGAGCTTGCCGAATTCGTTCAAGTATTCGCTCCACACCGATTCGAACTTATCCGGCGTTGCAAGCACGAGTTTCGGGAAGTATTTCTTGGTCAATTCATCCTTGGCCGTTTCCCACAGCTGCTGCGGCGAATTTTGTTCCTTGGCGAATCCCCAGGCAGGATACCAAGGGCGGAACTTCGGGGTCGCGAACATTTGGCTGTAAGTTTGCACGCCGTATTTGTCCAAAATGTCCTTATCGGCCTGCGTCAAGCTCATTTGGAATACTTCGGGCTGGTAAGCCACGCTTTTGGCATTCCCGCTCGCGAGCGTGGAATTGGCGTTGTACATCGGCCAGTTCCAATTGTAATATTTAAAGCCGAACTTCTCGTTAAAAGCTTCGTCGATCATGTTGATCTGTTCCTGTGTCCGGTAAAAGCGGCCTTGTTCGTTAACTTCATAGGTTTCGCCTTCAATGCCCCAAGACAACAGGGTTTGGTTATCTTCCGTCAGCATATTGTCGAAATATTGGATGATTCTTGCCGGGTCCTTCGCGCTGACCGTAATGCCGATGCCGCGGTTCGTTGCCAATCCGCCTTCGGCGTCGACATACGCATCCGGCGTGTTCTCGTCAAAGGTAACGGGAAGCGGGAAGTAGTTGTAAGCGTCCTGGGCGGGGTCCTTGCGCGCCGCGTCCTTCAGGACGTTGAGCGCATTTCCCGCCTGCCAGCGGTAATCAAAAAAGCCCAGCACTTTATGGGAGGTTAATTTGGCGATATATTGATCGTAATTGTCCACGAAAGAAGCCTTGTCGAACAGACCTTCCGCATTTAACTCGTTCAGCGTCTTCAGCCATCTTTTCGTCGCCTCGGAAGCCGCGTATGTCTTGGCTTCAAAGGTTTCCGGATCGACGATGACTTCGCCGTCGTTCGGGTAACCCATGAGGTGCATCGGCGGATTGGATGTCGCAAAAAATCTCCAGTCATGCGTGAGGGTGATCATGCCCGTCAACTCTTCATCCTTATGCTTTTCGGCATAGTTTCTGATCAGTTCAATATATTGATCCAGCGTGTTGACTTTCGGATAACCGGCCTCGGCCAAGACGCGGCGCTGAATCCAAAATGCGGCTCCAGGCTCCGGGTCCGGAACGAAGTCGCCGACCTGCACGGCGATCGGAAGGAAATAAAGCTTGCCGTCTTCAGCTCTCAGCTGGTCAAAATATGGCCCGAATACCCGTTTGATATTCGGGCCGTGCTCCTCGATCAAATCGTCAAGCGGGATAAATACGCCTGCGTTCAATACGCTTTCCATCGCCGCATCCGGAATCAGCACTTCCGGATACTCGTTCGCGGCGATCATCGTACCGATTTTCGTATTCAGGTCGCCGACCAGAAACTCCAGTTTAAAATTGACTCCCGTTTGGTCTTCCAGTATTTTTCCAAGGGTGGTCTCGTTTGTATTCCGGTCCTTGGATCCGGCTACGCCATTAAAGATCGTAAAGGTGACCTTGTCCTGCTTGTTGCTTTCTTCCGGGTTGTTGCCTGTCTCGCCCACGGCTTTATGGTTGTTTTTGCCGCCGGAACAAGCGGAGACTACAGACAACAGCAACGCCGTGACCAGAAAGAGAACCCAAAATTTCTTTTTTGTCAAAACCGATCTGCCCCTTTCGTTTGTTGAGTGGTATTTACAGGAACAGTATAAAATCGTTTTCAATGTTGGGTTACCCGGAGAACTATAGAGCTTCCTGCAAAAATTTCAGTATTTGTTTCGGCGCTCAACTCTTTTCGTTCGGGATTGCGAGCATGACGCAGGTCCCTTCTCCCGGACGGCTGTTCAGCGAAAAACGGATCTTCTCCCCGTAGATTATTTTCGTGCGGTATATCGCGTTTTGAACACCGATGCGTTCCCCCATGGTTTCCTCGGCCTCCAGGTAACGGTACAGCTTGTTGACCGTTGCATCGTCCATGCCGATCCCGTTGTCTCTGACGGTAAAAGTCAGTTCATCTTCCGTAGCGTCGATTCGAATCTCGATCATCCCTCCGTGTTTCAGCGGCTCGATGCCGTGGATACAGGCATTCTCAACGAAAGGAAGGAACGCCATTTTCGGCACCAGGCATTCATACGCTTCCGGCGCGACGGCGATGCGGCAGTCCAGCTTGTCCTCGAAGCGATATTTCTGAATGTCCAAGAAGCATAAAATAAACTCCAGCTCTTCCTTCACCGAAACCCGGTCTTTGTTCCAGGTCAAGGAGCCTCGGAAGAATTTGGCCATGCTATGGATAATTTTAGCCGTGTCGCGCTCTTTTTTCAGCAAACTTCTCATCCGGATCGTTTCCAGGGCATTGAACAGAAAATGGGGATTCATTTGGCTTTGCAATGCATTCAACTGCGCCTTCCGGCGCTCCAGCTCCAACGATTTCTTTTGGATTTCCGCCAGGTACACGTCATGGATCAAGCTTTTGATCTGCAGGATCATCCGGTTGAATTCCAGCGTCAATTGACCGATCTCGTCCTTATAGGCCTCGCCTTGAATCGGTTCAAAACTTTGGCTTTTTACTTTTTTCATCTGCTTCAGGATTTGGATGATGCGCAGGTTAATCGACCGGGTGATGATAAGAATAATTATGGTCGGAATGATCATCATCACGCAGCCGGACCATAAAATAAAATCACGCGACTCGCGGACTTCCTTAACGATTTCGCCTTCGCTGACGATGCCGGCGATCTTCCATCCTTCCAGATAACTGACTCCCCGGTATTCCTTCACGAACCGGATCGTTTTGTCCGATCCGAGCGAGGCGAACGAGGTTTCATTACCGCCCTGCCAGTCGATTTCCCCGTTTGTCGTATACTCGATCCCGCCGTCCGGGTTGATCAGATACATATCTCCCTGCACGTTTAAGTTCGAAAACAGGGACACCAGATCGATCGTTTTAAAATCGATTTTGAGCAGCTTTTCCTTGGACATCCGGTTCGCAAAATAGTCCAGACGCCGGATCAGCGAGAAACTGGCGAAATGCCCGTCATCCGCTTCCGTGCGCGCAAACACGGGTTGGGAACGATACCTGCCCGCCGCCATTCGATACCAATCCTCCGACCTGATTTCATCCGACAGGTAGCCGATGTTTCCGGAATTCAGCAGCGTCGGGTTGTTCACGTAAATCATCATGTTCTGGAGATACAGGGAAACGGGGTGGTAACTGTTCAGCACCCGTCTTAAATAATCGTCATAAGCTTCGACGTAATCTTCCGTATTGGCAAAATTCCGCTCCAGAATTTCATTGGTCTTGAGGTCGGCGTAAAAAAAGGAGGACAAGCCCACCGCATCGTCAACCTGGGAGCGGAATTCGTTTTTGATTTGCTCCACCGCCAGGTCGATATCCCTGACTCTCCCCTCCCTGACATTATTCGAGATGAGATTATAAAAAATAGCGTTGGTCACGATCATCGGCGTAAAGATGCAAAGAAAATAGACCAGCAGCATCTTGTTCCTTAGCCGGGTATTATGAAGCAGTCGGTTCATCGCGCGCCGCCCCCTTCCGCTACCGATTGCTCATGCGATTGCGGTATTCCGTAGGGGTCATCTTCTCGACCTTCTCGAACTGGGAGACAAAATACTCGGCGCTGTTGAATCCGACTCGCTCGGCGATTTCATAAACGCGCATATCCTTTTGCCTCATCAGTTTTTTGGCCTCTTCGATGCGCAGCAGCAACAAATATTCGTTAAAATAAACGCCATAATGCTTCTTGAACAATTGCCCGATGTACGCGGGGTTCATGAAGAACTGCGCCGCAAGGCTTTTTAAGCTCAAATTTTGCTGGAAGTGCTGGTCCACATACGATTTAATTTTGTGAATTCCGCTCTTGCCGCTGGAATTATAAAGCTGTTTGACGAGTTCCGCGGCTTCGGACACGAATTCGCCAAATAATCCGCGCAATTCTTCCAATGTGAGATTATAGTCGTGCCAGCCCAGAATTGCCTCGATCAGGCCGAGTTCCTTCTCGTCACCTTCCACGCTTCTGACGGAGTGCACGATGCCCAGAACACATTGCATGATCGATGTTTTGATCGCTTCGATAGAGAAGTTCCGCTCCAGAAAATCCGCAAAGATGCGGTCGATGGCGCTTCGAATGCCGTCCCTGTCCGATGCTTCGACCGCTTCGATCAAAGCGTGGATCGACGGTTCGCGAAGATGCAAATAGTTCAGTTCCGCGCCGGCGATGTCCGAGTATAGCAGTGCATGGGTGTTGTGACGGAGCCATTTGTGCTGCATCGTTTCCTTCGCGCTGATATAGGAGAACCTCAACCGGTTTAAGGATTCGACGGATTGGCCGGCATAGATTCGCAGTTCCAGGGCGAAAGCATCCTTCAGCCGCCGAAGCGCGGACCGCATAAAAAGACGGATATCTCCGCTGAAAGGGATGAGGTACGTATCCGGCACAATGAAGCCGTACGTGCGGCGATGCTCATACACGATCGGCGGCGAAGCGGCAGCGCCGAGTTCTTGCACCGTTTCCCGGATGGCTTCCATTAGCCGGTCTCTTGCCGGGCAAACCGCATTTTTCCAGGGTACGACATTGTTAACCTCCAGCAATATGTAAGAAAACGCTTTCGCATCAACGAAAAACGAAACCTGCCCCCACTCATCCAACGCCGTCTCGTCGATCTCGTCCCGCAGCAGGGTTTCGATCAGTTTTTCGCCCATCTGCCTGCGGTTTTGATCCCGCAACCGTTGTTTTGCCGACAGCTTGTCTCTAAGCTTAACGAGCGCTTGCTGAATATCGTCCGGATCGATGGGCTTGAGCACATAATCCTGAACGCCGAACCGCACCGCCTGCTGGGCATAGCGGAAATCGTTATGCCCGCTGATGATGACAAATTCCGTTTCCAACTGCAGCTTGCTGGCGGCCTCGATCAATTCGAGCCCGTCCAGCACCGGCATACGGATGTCGGTCACGACCAAATCCGGTTTTTTCGCCTGGATGATCGCCAGGGCGTCTTCTCCGTTATCGGACTCGTCAATCACTTTAAAGCCGCTGCTTTCCCAATCGATCATTTCGATTAAGCCTTTCCGGACAAACAACTCATCGTCCACAATAATGACGGAATACATTCAGACCCCTCCTTATGAAGAATTGTAATTCATTCACCTCCTATTGTGCTATGATATAGCAAAATAGAAATAATATGGAGGATTTTTCTATGTCAATCATCCAACAGGGCGCTTTTTATACGAAAGAATACAGGAACCTGTTCAAGGAGCTCGGCTACTCCGAAGCGGACATCGACGCTAGGCTCGAGCGGACATGGACCGATTTGTTTTATGGAGCTCCGGATGTGCGGATCTATTATCCGCTGGGCGACGATAAAGGCTATATTCTCGATACCGGCAATCAGGACGTTCGGACGGAAGGGATGTCCTACGGGATGATGATGGCCGTGCAAATGAACAAAAAAGAAGAGTTTGACCGGTTGTGGAACTTTTCGAAGACGTTTATGCAGCATAGAGAAGGCCGTTACGCCCATTACTTTGCCTGGCATTGCAAGCCTGACGGTATTCGCATCTCCCAGGGGCCTGCGCCGGACGGGGAAGAATATTTCGCAATGGCCCTGTTTTTCGCCGCAAGCCGTTGGGGGGACGGGCCGGAACCCTATAACTATTCCGAGCAGGCGCGAACGATTTTGCGCGCATGCCTGCATCAGGGCGAAGCCGGCGACGGCGACCCGATGTGGGACCCGGAAACGAAATTAATCAAATTCGTACCGGAATCCCCTTTCAGCGATCCGTCTTACCATCTGCCGCATTTTTACGATTTGTTCGCCCTTCGGGCCGACGAGCGGGACAGCGCGTTTTGGAAGCAAGCGGCGGATGCCAGCCGCGCCTACCTTCACGCCGCATGCCATCCGGAAACCGGTCTTGCCCCCGAATACGCGAATTTTGACGGAACCCCGGCAGAGCCCCAGCCGCATGGCGATTTCCGCCATTTCTTCAGCGACGCTTACCGGGTTGCCGCCAATATCGGGCTGGATTGGGCATGGTTCCAAAAAGATCCCTGGCAGGTCGGGCAATCTAACCGGATTCAAAGCTTTTTCCGGAACATTGAAGTTTCGGATTACCGCCGGTATACCATAGACGGACAGCCCTTCGACGAACCGGCGCTGCACCCGATAGGATTGCTGGCGACCAACGCGATGGCTTCGCTCGCCGCCGATGGCCCGGAAGCGAGTCATTTTGTCCGTTTGCTTTGGAATACACCTTTACGCACCGGCCAACGGCGTTATTACGATAACTGCCTGTATTTTTTTAGCCTGCTGGCCTTAAGCGGAAATTATCGGATTTACTGACAGGCCCGATTTATGCATTTTGAGGCGATTTCGGAGACGACTTCGGAGGCGATTTTGTGGATCAGATCCAGCAGTTGCAGTAAAGCGATCGCTCGTCGAGATTACCGCCCCGACGCAGCTTGGCGCCGAAATACGCATGCGCGGCATATCCCCTTCAGCTTTCCTGGTCCATTGTTGAATAGAATAGTTGCAAAATGTACATCTACTTATCCGCAAATGCTGTCATTGCGCTTGGTTAAGTGTAAAACCTGCAATTACTCCGCTTTCTTTCGAAGAATGAGGCTAAAACGAGGAAATAAATGTATGAAATGCAAGTAAACAGATGATTGGGTGAATGAACGTAAAGTTAGTTGCACGATTTACAGTTAATGGTCAGAGCCAAGCCGGTCAAGCAGCTTTTGCGTGCCATCCGGCCAGGCGAAAGAAATAGTAGCCGATTTGGGTTCTGCGAAAGTTGAAATATTTGTTTAGATGCGGTATTCATAAATGCATTAAAGCCGCAAAAAAAGACCAGCGAGGCATCATTGGTCAAGCGGTCTTTTTAACATTTATAAAGTTTGATATTAGCCAAATCCGTGAGTATTCGTGGTGATAATGACGCAATAAACCTACATGTAGCTATCCATATAGCCAACTTTCTCTTGTAAAGTTTTATACTCCCGGTTCATCGCTTCGGAAGCAACATTCCGGTATTGGCCAAATAACTCGACACACTTCAGCATTGCGTCTCCATTGTGTATTTTTATAGCAAACGCAAAACTGTCCAGAATATACCTCAGTCCTCGACCAAAATCATTTTTGTTTAGATAATACACGCCCAGTCCCACTAATAAGTTTGTGTATCGATCATCGGTGTATTGCTCGCTAATCTTCTTGATACGGGAGTGTTGTTCCCGGTAATTGAAATAAGGCTTGTACTTCTCCAGCACGAAATCGATATTGAGATCGAACCGGTTAGCCGCAATCACGATCTCGCATAAAGCGGCGAATATTTCGCTTTCCCGGGTGGATATATACTTCTCGTATTCCGGCAGAACCTCAACTTTCCCGGACACTAATTGATACATGTAACGGTTGCCCTCAGCCCATTCTTGAAACTGCTCAATCACTGCCTTCTCGTCCTCAGTGGGGTTCTTGACCCAGCTGCAATCGGTATACAAGGAGACGTAATATAGTGCCTTCTCATAATCTTTTAAATTAAAATGAGTTGCACCCAATGCTAAATAGGAATACAAAATGTAAAAAACAATCTGCTTTTTGGTTTCCGCTGATTTTTTGCTCCCGTTTAACTCATAATGAATAGTCGCTCTCATTTTTAGTTTTTCAGCTAATTCCTTAAGCTTGTTCCATTGACGCAATGAACCAAACACATTGATTAAATCATTCAGCGCATCCAGTTGATAAGCTTCATCCAGCCGATCAACAAAAGGCTCAAATTGTACGGTCAACAATAAATTCCTGCTCTGATCTTTGGACAGCCGCAACGTGAACAACCGGTATTGACACAGCGCCAGCCGTTCGGAATGCTGCCTCTGTTCACCTTCCGCTACGGCTTCGTACAGCAAGACGGCCGCTTGCCGTTTGCCTTCATGGAAAAACTGCTCGGCCAAGTGAAAAAGCAGGGGGATGTAAGAAAGGTTGTCCAACAGTAACCGAACTGTCCGCTCGATACAGTCCAACTTATTCAGTTCGGCGCACCGCTGCAAGAAGGGCCCTAATCTACGCCAATCCGGCGCGGCGTGGAAAAAGCACTCGTCAATATACAATTCATAAAAATAACCTTCGGGCAGCCCCATCCCCGCCGTAATCCGGTCAAGCTGCTGCATGGCAATGGGTCGATGGCCGTTGATGATCCCGCTTAACGTCCCGGAATTAATCCCCGTAAGTTCGGTGAACTGATTGAGCGAGAGTTTCTTATTTTTTAAAAAACTCTCCAATTGGGAGCGAATCGTGCTTGCCGGTTTCAAGCGAACACCTCCATTGGCTCAATAATGGAATAATCAACCATATATTTCTAATCATATAGTTTAATGCACTATCGATCAATATAAAAAGAATAAAAATGCAATTTTGAATGCTATAAAGCCGCAAAAAAAGACCAGCTAGGCATCATAGCCAAGCGGTCTTTTTTACAACTATAAAGTTTGATATTAACCCAAACCGTGACCATATGTGGTGATAATGCCGGGGGTGGTCTGGTTTCCAATAGGGACTAGAGTAGAAACTGGGGCCGCCACAGCCACCAATAAGCTACATGTAGCTATCCATAAGGCCAATTTCCTTTTCATTCAGTTTCTGCACCTCGCTAATTAAATTTTTATACCGCTCGTTTGCCGCTTTCGTTGCAAAATTACGGTATTGTTCAAATAACCCTACACATTTTAGAATACCGTATCTGTTGTAAATTTCAATAGCGAATGCCAAACTGTTCAGCACATACTCCAATCCTTGGGCAAAAGCTTTTTTATTTAAATAATATTCCCCTAAACCTGCCAACAAGTTTGCGTATCGATCTGCGGTAAATTGCTCGCTAATTTTCTTAATCCGGTAGTGTTGCACTCGGTAAATTAGATAAGATGCGTATTGTTCAAGCACATCGTCAATGTTTATATCAAACTTGTTCGCAGCAGTCACGATCTCGCATATGGCCGGGAACACTTCATTTTCCCTTGTGGAAATATACGCTAAATATTCCGGTAGAACCTCGACCTTACCTGACACTAATTGATACATATGACGGTTGCCTTCAGCCCATTCCTGAAATTGCTCGATCACAGCCATCTCGTCTTCAGTGGGGTTCTTGACCCAACTGCAATCCGTATACAAGGAGACATAATGCAGCGCGGTTTCATAATCTTTCGTATAAAAGTGTGCTTCACCTAATGCCAAATAGGAATACAAAATGTAGAAAATAATCTGCTTTTGGGTTTCCGGTGATTTTTTGCTCCCGTTTAATTCATAATGAATGGTCGCTTTTATTTTCAGTTTTTCCCCTAATTCTTTTAACTTGTCCCAACGACGTAAAGAAGAAAACACATTGATTAAATCATTTAGCGCATCCAGTTGATAAGGTTCGTCCAGCCGGTCGACAAAAGGCTCAAATTGCACGGTCAACAATAAATTCCGGTTCTGATCTTTAGACAGCCGCAACGTGAACAACCGGTATTGACACAGCGCCAGGCGTTCGGAATGCTGCTTCTGTTCACCTTCCGCTACCGCTTCATACAGCAAGATGGCCGCTTCTTGTTTGCCTTCATGAAAAAACTGCTCGGCCAAGTGAAAAATCAGGGGTATGTAAGATAGGTTGTCCAACATTAAACGTATTGATCGCTCGATACAGTCCAGCTTGTTCAGTTCGGCGCATCGCCGCAAGAAAGGCCCCAGTCTGCGCCAATCGGGAGCAGCCTGGAAGAAGCACTCGTCAACGTACAACTCGTAAAAATAACCTTCGGGCAGCCCCATCCCCGCCGTAATCCGGTCAAGCTGCTGCATGGCAATAGGACGATGGCCATTGATGATCCCGCTTAACGTCCCGGAATTGATCCCTGTAAGTTCGGTGAACTGATTAAGCGAGAGTTTCTTGTTTTTTAAATAGTTCTCCAATTGAGAGCGAATCGTGCTTGCCGGCTTCATACGAACACCTCCTTTGTTCAACAATGGAATTATCAACCATATATTCCTAATGATATAGTTTATTGAAACATTGGTCAATAAATAAAAAGGGAAAAAATGTGTCCGTTAGGCCCCCTACTCTTAGGGCAAAAGAAAAAAGAACACTGAACCTCTTGGCTAGTGTTCTTTTAGTTTATTTTTTCTACCTTTGAACCAAGTTTACATCCTATGGATTGATCCACGTTGAGTCCGTCCAGCCATCCAGATCGTATTCGCTCATGCACTGATCCACCATACTTTTGAATGCTTCGGCAGACCCGTTGTTTATTGCTTCCATTAATGCGTGAATACGAATATCTTCAAAATTACCGGTATAATTTCGTTCGTATAACCCATGCCGACCGCCAAATTCGCTCCCAACAGCATCCCAAAGCAATTTATTCAGCTTGATCTTCTCCAGACTGCTATATCCATTGGAACCGCGGTAAAATCTCTCCAGATAGGGGCGAAGCTCCGGATTTTTTAAATCTGCTGAACTGGAAGGCTGTACGATAAGTCCCCCGCCTACCACATCTTCGATGATTTCTTTAATACGTGTCCAAGCCATGGGAGAAAACACTCTATATGCAGTCCCGTGTTCAACATTGGGAAGAACGGTGCCGTTAGGTCCTGGAGTTGGATCTTTAGCCATTGCGGTACTTATCGCCCAAAACATATTTCGCCAGGCAATCATTTCCCCGACTTTTGCTTTGACCCCGCGAAATTCGTTAGTTCCCGCCGATTCAATGGCTTTTAAAAGCAGGCCGGCGATAAAATCAAGCTTGACGGATAAACGGGTACAACCATGAAAGATAAACAAATTGACAAAACCGGAATGCGGGAAGAATGCATTTGCTTTTTCAATATCTCTATAAACTAAGATGTTTTCCCATGGAATCAAGGCTTTATCAAAAATCAGTACGGCATCATTCTCATCCAGGCGGCTTGAAAGCGGATGATCAAACGGGCTGCCTAATACGGCAGCATTGAATTCATACGAAGGCCGGCAAATCATTTTTACTCCGGGTGTACCGTGTGAAGCAAAGAATGCGAGGGCAAATTCCTCTTTTTGAACGGGCAACGTGCCGTTATGTGCGACAAAATGGCAATTGGTCAGCGCAGATCCTGTTGCAACCATTTTAGCGCCGCTAATCATGATCCCCGCGTCCGTTTCCTTTTCTACATTGATAAATACATCGGATACAGCATGTACCGGTTTGTTTCTGTCTACTGGCGGATTAATAAGAGCATGGTTGATAAACAATACCCTCTGTTGTGCTTCCCCATACCAGCGAAGAGCGTTCTTTTCAAAGGGGGCATAGAACTCAGGATTGCCGCCGAGCGTGCCAAGGAAAGCTCCCTTATAATCCGGAGTGCGCCCCATCCAACCGTAGGTAAGCCGCGCCCAGGCGGCAATCGCTTCGCGAGACGCCAGCAATTCTTCCGGATTGCGGCTAACTTTAAAAAAACGATGAGTATAACTGCCTCCTGGAATATCGGTTGGTGTTGTAAGCACGTCATGATATTTGGGATCATGCAATGCATCATAAAGCCGGGCAATGGAACGCGCAGAATTACGGAAGGCAGGGTGGTTAACGATATCCTTTACACGCTGACCGTTTAGCCAAATCTCCCGGTCATCCTGAAGACTATCCAAATACTCTTTGCCGGTCATCGGTTTACGAATGCCGCTCATCCCTGCTGCTCCTTTACCCACTCTCCCAAATGTAATTTGCCTGATTGACTGTAAAAGCGGATCGGATTGTCCCAGACCAGTTGTTGGATCACATCTTCCTTATAATTTTTCTTTCTCATTTCAAGTGCTGTTTTCACTATATTTAGCGGGTTTGATGGCCCCCAATCAGCCGCGGAATTAATTAGCATGCGTTCCGTCCCGTATTTGTCAAATATCTCGATTGCCAATTCGGGGGAAACCTTTGTTGGATAAATCGTCATTGCACTCCATCCCCCATAAGCTACCGAAAGGTCAATAGTTTCCAGGTTGTTATGATCAATTAGAACTTGATCAGGATCGAGTCCGACTTCCTTTAGTACCTTGATTGTGCGTTCAGTGCCCGCTTTTTTATTTCGATGAGGAGTATGTACCATGACCAGCATATTCAATTCTTTGGCCAAGTGGAGCTGACGCCGCATGATTTCTTCTTCCGCGTCCGTTATCTGGTCGAAACCGACTTCACCAACAGCCAGGCAGCGTTCGTGCCGCAAAAACTCCGGCAAGCCGTCAATGACCTGATGCGCAATTTTGAGGTTATTGGCTTCCTTTGGATTCATCGCCACGCAGCTATAATGCTCAATCCCATACTCTTTCGCTCTTTTCGGTTCAAAGCCGAGGATATGAAGGAAATAGTCGAAGTATGTTTCCGGGTAACAACGTTCGCTTCCAAGCCAAAAAGAGGGCTCAACGACGGCCTGCACACCGGCTAAACTCATCCGCTCGTAGTCATCCGTCGTACGGGAATAACAATGAATATGCGGGTCGAAAAATTTCATCTTTCTCACTCCTCGTCTTTTATCTTAAACACAGCCGCAACAAAAGATCATGAACTTCCGTGGCATCCACTTCTTGCGGCAACGCAAGATCTCTGCCGCTTACAATCATGGACACCTGATCCTTTTCCCCTCTGACCGGTAATCCATGGGACCCCCGAATCAACTCGGGTTGTAAGGGGATACGGTAAGTTTTCGGATCAACGAACAGCTCAACCGGATCGTAACCAGGCTTGCGGTGAATATCCACGGTGTGAGCAAATTCGGGAGCCCGCTCATCCTCTAACCACCAGTAATAGACAAACCAGCTATCAGGTTCCGCAATGGCTACCAGCTCCCCGGAACGATCATGATCGATACGATGCTGCTTTTTCTCGGACTCTCCCCAAATCTCGGCGATGCCCGGCAATTCTTTTAAAATTCGCTTCACTTCGGGGATATCGCCGGGACTAGGGATATAGATATGAGCCAACTGATGATCCGCAAGGGCAAACGCCCTGGAATTCTCCATATTGATAAACTCCATGTTTTCTACAATATCAACGGCTTGGTACCCCTGTTCCCGAAGGAACCGATTAATATAGATCGGGCGCTGAACCGGTTTGAAAGCATACTCTGACAGCAAAACAATCCGCGTATTCTCGTAAAGCTGCCGGCGTTTCAGTTCGTCAATCAAATACCCGACCAGCCCATCAATCTCCTTTAAAGATTGCTTCGCTTGCACGCTGTCCGGACCAAATCTTTGAGCATTATAGTCGAGGTTCGGCAAGTAAACGAGTGATAACCTGGGTTTACATTCCTCCAGGACATTCATCGCAGCTTTAAGTATCCAATCGCTGGATTGGAGGGATGCCAACGGTCCCCAAAACGTTCGTAAATCAAAGTCCCCAAGCTCTTCTCGAAGTTTCGAATATAGACCGCCCGGCTTGGATGCACACCATTGGATCATGCGATTCTCCAAATGGAAGGGGGCAGGAGTGACCACATAATCAGCCGTACTCAACTTGCTGAATTGCCAAAATAATATGGCGGTCTTCGCCTCCGGATCCGCCTTCTTCAAGGTTTCCCATAACTTTTCACCTTGCATGGGAATCATGGTCTGATTCCACATCGTAAATTCCTTATAATCTCGATTCGGAAGACCGTTGCAAATAATGCCATGTTCCGAAGGAGATTTTCCCGTTATGTATGTTGCTTGAATCGTCCCTGTCACTGCCGGAAAAACAGGATTTACTTTAATCTGTTGACCCTGATCAAGAATATGATGGATGTTGGGTAATAATTCAGGATCTTGTAAGTGTTCTGGGGCCAAGCTGACTATATCGAGTACAAGCACATGATGGTTATTCATTACTCTCTCCTCCTTCACGTAACAGAAAAAACGCGAGACCCCGCATAACTTAACAACATAAAAAGAGTTACGGTTAGCCAAGCCGTCATCCCTCCAATAGAGGTGGCAATGGCGGCATTTAATAAGGGCAGTCCGATAATACAAGTTCCCACCGATTTGCGAATATGAACGGCATTCGGTTTTTTGAGAGCAGCATACATCCCCCTTAACGTCCAGATTAGGAAAAGCAACACTGCAAGCATGGTTACAAGTAGTTTCTCTCGGCCTCCGAAGCAAATGACCGCAATGGAACAAGCATTAATCGTAACACTCATCGCCCAGACCCGTTTCGGATAAAGAGCCTCCCCCACTTCCCCCTTCGACAAAGCCGTGACCATGGCAATATAGACAAAAGGGACGATGGAAAGCCACCAAAAGTTCGATAATTGGGAAGGAATCACACTTATGCCCAGCAATAAATTTAAGCCGCGGCATAACCCCATACTTACGGGCCCGAAAAAATTACTCCCTTTCAAAAAAACATTGTACAGACAAATGGATATAACCAGTGCACAAGCTATCAAGAAACTGATCCAACCGACGAAATAAGTTATACAAAGACCGCATAAACCAAAAATGCCAACGATCACCAATACAAATGAACGGTTCAGGCGACCGGAAGGCAGTGGCCGTTCGGGGCGCTCTATTTTATCGAGTGCGTAATCCACGTAATCGTTTAGCGCTACTCCCATTGCATAAAAACAAGCACTTGATAATAACAAGGAGAACACGGTAATGATGTTAAATTGGTTCCAATCACCAAAAGCGATCCATCCGCCCGCCATGATGTCAGCCATTGCTGTAAATAAATTGGGGAAACGAACGAGTTCCAGAAAGGTTTTCCATTTATTCAGATCAAAGCCTCCCTCCTCGGTGCAAAAAAGTCATATTCATCCATATGAGCTCTGGGTTATCCATTATACGGATTATGGAACAATTTCAAAAACAGTACCTTGATTAAAATCAGTCACCCTCATAGAGCTATGCACCCCTAAATATAGTCTGCTCTGATCCAGATTCGTCCCCAAACTAACATAATAAGCGGATTGAGACCCAAAGTTATAATTGGTTTCAATCACACCAAAATCACTTAGTTTGCAATCTGTTCTTATCCTAGTGTAAGCCAAAACCCCTTGAACCGGAGGTCGAGATTCTTCCTTTCGGGCAAGATCGGTAAACACAACACTTCCTTTTAAATCGGGGATTCCATTCCCCATATATGGCTGGACGCCTGTAAGTGAAGTTCCTCCAAACTTATCGGGACGGGGGTCTTGATGAAAATAACTGGTTAAAGGCTGAAGACGCCGCACTGAAGTTTGTACTGCTTCATCGTAATAAGCGATTGTTTTCTCGTCCAAAGCCGGGTTCGTGGGACACTCTCTTATAGTCGAAGTCGGAAAAGCACCTTCCCACCCTCGCCAGCCAAAATTAATAAACCCTTCCGGGTCAAGCTGAACGTTCATTAAAGAAGCTTGAATAAGCTGAGTAACCGGTATGGGTTTATAATGGGTGAATGAAAAAATCGACTCTACCAAATCTTGTCCGACATTCCCTACATATTTAATGTACTGACTATAGAACCTTTGAAAAGAAACCCCCGAAATATTGCGAACCCCTTTGGCTATTACCGTAAGCGTTTCCTGAATAGGTGATGGAAGTTCATTAAAACGTGTGACTACAGGCGGATTTTCGATAAGTGTATGCTTAGCCACATCGATTTCAATTATTTTTCCGGCGATTTCCATATCATCCTGACTTAAATTAAATGGGTCATAACCCGCTCCGCCATCTCCGGTTGTTAAAATTAGTTTTCCATTTTCAGGTGAAAAGTTTAAACTATTAACGCCATTATGATTAAAAAATGGTCTTCTTATGTTAAGCAATGTCCGTCGTTTTTGAGGTTGCCCATTCGGCTGTAAAATCCATTCTTCAACGGTATCAATGTGATCATATTGAGTTTCCCTATTCATCCACTGTAAGTTTAAAGTTTCCGGATCACACGGGTCAGGCTGAAAAGGTTTAGGAAGAGCACCCGGACCTTGTGTTCCGGCCACGGAATAATGAAGATAAAACCGGCCGTTATAATAAAAATCGGGATGAAACGCCAGCCCTACTAATCCGCGTTCGTCATATCCGCCTCTAGAAATGCCTAGTTTTATGATTCGTGGGCGAATATCCAAAAAAGTCCTTATAACTCCGTTTCCTATGTAAAAGATCTCTCCAACCTGGGTTGCAATAAATAATCTTTCAATGGAGTCACCCGGAAGCATAGCTGTTTTCAAAACGGTTGGTAAATTTATCCTGCTTACAATAGGCTGTAAACTAACCGTAACTTTTTTCAACTAGCTTTACACTCCCCCCTATTTTTTCTTTGTAATGAATATGAAAAGTACGGTTTTATTAGTACCGATATGCATGATCTTTCGGATAACCAAATACAATGAAACGAGATTGATCTTTGAACGGAGGGATTTCATGGCAATGAATCAAGTGGCAGGTCAATATGTTTTGGATCCGCAGCGTGCCTTGTTGTTGCCCCCGGAACTAAAGTCTTCCCCGCCCGAATCATTAACTGAACAAAAGTTCATTGAGCGTTCCTTGACCGAAAATCGATTTTGGCTGCGGATTATGAAAGAACACGCTTTATTTCTGGGAGAAGGATTTAACCGGAATGATGTCGGATTAATTCAAGAAGCTGACCGTTTTTATCACTACTTTGATAGACATCTCCACAAAGCGATGACACTACCGGAAACCGTCCAAAACGTGAGACAACTCAATGACGAGAGCATCACATTGGTATCAGCTTTTCGGAATTTCAAAAGGAATATCTTAATCTTAATTATCAATTGCAAAATAAGCGGTTTTAACTTCCCGCTGCTTGTAGATCATATTGCCCGTGAGGCAGAGTATTTTGTTCGTACTCTACATAAATTCAATCAGGGAATATTGGAACCCATTCAAGACGCTATTATAAGCGAAAACGTTTTTTGGCTCCGCATCATGATGGAACATTCCCGGTTTATCGCTTCCTTGTTAGACCAATCTGAACGTAATTTGATCAATACTGCAAGGAAGTTTGGCGATGATTTCGAAACGCTTTTAGGGCAAGCAAGGGATGTTGAATCGATGCTATTTAACAAACAACCAACTTATCCGATCATCACCAAAATGCAAAAAGATAGCGAAAACGCTACCGTGGAATTGAGGAATTTCAAAAAAACCGGACTGGAACTCATTAAAACCTGTCAAATCAGAAACGTGATTAATCCCTTATTGGCGGACCATGTGGTTCGTGAGGCCAACCATTTTCTTCTCATGATAAAAGCACTCGAGGACCGCTTGAATAACCAGCTTCTTGCAGAACAACAGCAAAAATAACAACCTAGGCTTTCATTGAGACATGTGGGTGGGGAGTAAGGAATACGATCGGAGAATCCATTGTAAATGTTCTACCATTCCCTTAGGTTGTAATCTTAAACCAGAAAAAAAGAAGGTGGCAATTGGGTTACCAATTGTCACCAACTAAACAAACTCTATTAAATAATTACTTGTTCAACGCTTTAAAACTACTTTCTATTCTGCTTCTTTATTATTTCCATCCCATTCATAAATTTCTTGATAGAATCCTCACTCTTTAATAGTCCACTTATATATAACAGCACATCAAACTCATCAGGCTCCGCATCATAATATATCATTCCAGGATCGACATAAGGCTCATAAATTATATTACAGATCTCTTGCCCCCTTAATGCTACATGAAAACATCTTTCCAATTTTGAAACATAATTATTTGTGCAATTCAGATCAGTTATGGGTACTTCATATGATCGCCCATTGTAGAAAAAAAATAGTTTGTCATCTTTGACATAAACCCCAACTATCTGCCCATCTTCACTAAATCCACCAACCCCTTGTATCTCTTTATACCTATCTTCAACTTCTTCAATTGAAAAAGTATTATTATTAATTAAAATGTACGATCCTAGTTTTGGATAATTGCGTAATGTTATCATAATTTTTATCCACCTTTACAAACAATTTAACGAGATCGCTAAAATATAATACATGGTTTTTAATGTTTTAGTCCTAGTAAAGTATTCAATACGTCATCTTTTTTCATAGAACTGTTGATTATCGATTGCCAAATCTCCTCGTTCGTAGGATTTAAACCTTGTTCCAGCATTTTTTGTTTCTTACTATCAAAAAGCCATTTAGCGTCTGGCCCTATAGGATTGCCATACAATTCCATATTTCTTTCCTCTATTGGAGCCAATTCTTCAGGTGACATTTTTGCCCTTGCCGTAACCTTATCTTGATTTCGCATATTAACAACCGTATTCGCTATTTCGTCCTGTGGTGCGCCTTGTTTCATCATCCTATCAATTTCTTCTTGAATTTTTTTTGATTGCTCTAAGTATTCTTCTCTAATGGCTCTATTCTGCTTAACTTTCTCAACATCTGTGAAATCATATTTTGCATATGGCGTCCCTTCTTTAGGCAAATATCCATATACACCTCTGTCGTCCCGATCAATCTGTTCAAGTACATGCGGCTTTACTTCTTCAATTGGTATCCCCTCACCTGTCTTCCCAACACCAGTTTTACTCTTCTCATTCGCACTCCTACTTCTCTCCTTACTCTCTCCCCCGCCACCATGATGTTTCCGGTAATCATTATTATACTCCACCTCAAAATGACGTCCTAGGCCTCCGCCGCCATTGCCTGCGAAGCCGAGGCGTCTTCCGCCCATGCCGTTCATCCAGCCTGGCAGGCTTATGGAGAGTCCTTCCAGGATTTCCTCAAAAGATTCCGCCGCTTGCTCCAAAGATTTGAAGCTTCCGGTTTTTAGCTTGCCGTCCCCCAGTTTGGGAGTTCCGTGTTCATCGGTGAGAAATGACTTCATTTTTCCTGCAAGCCCGAGACCTCCGGCTGCACCGGCCGCGCCCATTTCCGCGTTCCCCAGGGCCCGGCCTGCCGCACTTTTCGCCTTCAACATGCTGGCCGCTTTTTTGGCGGCTCCAGCTCCTCCAGCAGCGGTAAGGCCGATATCCACCGCCAAACCCGCAGCTTCAATCGAGTCATACCCGATCCGATAGCTCTCGTCTTCCCGGTCGGTGAGCGGGTTCGGCAAGCCGTTGTTCCACCATTTGACTAACGGGTTAACGAACTCCTTTAAGGCCTCTCCGCCATCATGCAGCAGCTCGGAGCCCGATTTTTGAAACGTCACCGCTTCCAATACGTATTGTCCCGTATTGATGGCCGATTTCACCGTCTCATTGCGTTCCGCCAGCGGCTTGACCTCTTCGTCGGTAAACAGTCCGTAGTATGATCTGACCAGAGGATCTCCAAATTGCTGCGTCAAAAGCACGTCCGAGATATCGCTGGCCGTGTTCCATAAACCTTTAACGAAGTCTACGGCTCCATCCCATTCCCCTTTTAAGGTCGCCCCAATATTGTTCAGGGCAACTTCCCCGACGGCATATGCCGCCCCTTTCTCCTTAAGCACCTGCTCAAACGGAGACAGGAGCTTCTCATACGCTTGGTGCAGACTTCCGGCCAATTCGACCTTCTGTGCGCTGAATTCAGCGGATTCATTATGCTGTGCCTTACTGTTCTTTGCTTCTACATCAAGACCGTCCGTTCCTTCCACCCGGATCTGGCCCGCCCGCAAAAACAAATTTTTCCCGGTGCTGATGTTTATTTTTTGCGAGCTCTGAAAACGAACTCCGCCTAACTGGTTCATCCCGATATACAGCGTTTCTTCCTGTGCGCTGATCAACAAGTCCGCATCGCCGAGCACGATTTCTTTGCCCTGCGGGTTGCTGAACGATTTGACGCCCGGGTCCTGCATTTTGCGCTCATATTTGTCAGCCGGACTTTCCGGCAAACTCTCCGCAGGTAACGCACCCCTGGTTCCTCCAACCGCAGGCTTAAACGCTGGAGCAGGCTCCATCCGCACCGACTGAATGACCATCGCCTCGTCCTCGTCCGCGCTGGGAAAATACAGCTTGATCCGGCTGCCGATTTCCGGCATCATATACCAAACCTGACTGCCTTCGGCGGCATAAGGGAACCACTGGGCATCTTTCGGGTTCTGCCGTTCGTCCATATCCAGATGAATGCGCACCTGGTTGCGGCTGATTTGCAAAATCTTCCCTTCGATCGCCGCGCCAATCACCGTGGAATTATATTTCTTCGGAACGATCAGCCCTTCCGGACGTCCGCATTCGTAACTCCAAGTCAAAACTCCCTGACGCATCCGGGCCGTGCGTTTGTAAATGGCAAAGGTTACTCCCCCGCACTCCACCTCATCGCCAAGCTGCAAAATTTCCGGCCATTCGAACGTATACCCGGTATGCCGGATCACTTCTTCCCCCGCAGAAGCTTCATTTGCAGCGCTTAACAATGCCAGCGGAATCATTTTCCGCTCGTACACGAGGGGGACATTTTCCAACTTTAAGCGGCGCCGGCCTTGCGGCAGCCCCACCCAGATCTGAATCCGGTGCGCCGTAATATTCGGGACCAGCACCGCCCCGGCATGCGAAGCCAAACGCTGCAAAAAACTCCAATCCGTCTCCTGATACTGCAAGATAAACCGTCCGGTCGCCCGTTTGGCAAACGCTTCATCGATCATATCCGCGCCGGGATAGCCGCCGATCACTTGGCGAATGACCTCGACGTAGGATTGACCCACATGCTGAAAAGAGCGGTTCCGGAGTGTCGTGTCCAGCTTGAAGCTGTGCGACACCGCCTCCAGTTTTATATCCAGCCGGTCCATCGCCTTCGAAATTTCGATATCATACAATTGCCCTTTAAAAAGCGGCTGATCCTGCCCCGCATGATCGGTGTGCCAAAGCTCGATCAAATCATCCGGACTCGTTTGCCTAAGGATCGTCTCTTCCATAGCCGGATCGGCGCTCCCTTGAACGCTTAGCCGCGCATGTTCCCCGGCCGTATGGCAAAGATCCACCCCAACCAGGCGGAGCGCTCCGTACGGCCAAACCATTTTTAACTGCCCATATGTAATGACGTTATCGGTGGTTGCAGCCACGTTCCTCCCCTCCTTCCCTCTCGAAATCAGCCGCCCTGCCCATCGTTCGTAATGGTAATGATCCCCCCGGGGCTTTTACATGTGCAACGCAGCGTCGATTTGCTCAACAGAGCCTGCTCCCCTTCGATCAGAACATCCTCCTTGCCATCCGTCCATTTCGACCCGAAGTCGATTTTCGGCTTGCAGATATTGTTTAACAATTTACACATACCAAAAGCGCCCACATTGCTAATGTTGGCATCGGGTCCGCAGACGCAATCGGCAATATTCATCACCGGCTTACCTTTGACATATACGCCGTGGCTGAGCGGCAAATTAAGCACCCCTGGGCGATTCCCTCGATCGCATTCGAGTTCGGCCCCCCGAACCACATAAGAATATTCCGCGTTTAACGCCCCGAAGCTGTATGCCATTAATAATTGCTGCAGGTTCATCGGCTGACCTCCTTTTCGGCTTTTTCCCAGCGCAGCGCCCCCGCCATAGCAAAGGCAAGCGGATAATAAAGCCCCGCTTCCGGCAAAGGAAACTGCGCGCTGGCCATCAATCCTTTTCCGCTGCTCCCTTCCATTTCATGCCGACAGTAACCAACCAGCACTACCTGGTAAAAGGGCTTGGCACCCGCCAAAAAAAGCGCCTCATAATAAGCAAACGGCTGCTTCTTCCCAGGGTAAACGCCCTTTCCTTGAACCTTCATTTCCGGTTTTGCAAACAAGCTGTTCGTAAGCAGCATATCGCGTACCGCCTCCAGCTGCGCGTCACCCAGCTTGATGTCCAGCCATTTCACTCCAAAGCCTGCGGGGGCCGTGCGATCCAGAAAGTAACTGCGCGTAGGATCCGGCCTCCCTTGCCCGATCGGAATGTCAGGGTGAAACGATTCCGGCATTAAAAGCGCCAACTGTCCGCCCAAAGCGCTCCGCCCTGCGACGCCGATCGTTTGTCCGTCGCGCAAGTCAATCGTTCCCCGCTCCAGGCCTTCCAGACATTCGTCCATGCCGACGCTCATCCACGAATCGCCGTTTGCGGCCTCGGTCAGCTTCCGGTGCATCAGCCGCTGATTGTACGCCGTCAAATACTGTTCATCCAAATAATCGGTCACAGAGCATACCCTCCATCCAGTTCGGTCTTTTCCAAAACAAAACCGCTTAACCCCCGGCGCAAAAAACTCTCGGCGGCATGGAGGCTGATCGCAAGGTAGCTTTCTCCCCTTCTCGGTCCGCGAATCTGCACGATGTGATGCCCTCGCAGCTTGCCCCGGTCCAGCACCAGACGTTTCACCGACCCGTCATGAACGTGGTATTCCGTAGCGGGCGACAACACGTCCACGGACGGATAATCGGCAAGCCAGTAGACCATGTCATTCCCGGATGAAGGATCAACGATATAGACCTTCTTGAACCGGATAAAAATGTTGTATTTCTCCGCAATATTTTTCAGCGCGTCCGAGTAAAGCGGTACCGGATCGGCGATCCAGTCCACCGCTTCCATCGCGGGGTCCGGCCTGGCTTCCAGCACCTGTACCGGCGGCAGCTCATGAAAGGGCTTCTTCAACAAATCGATCTGCAGCACGGCCGGTTTATGTGTTATACGCGGATCGTTTTTCATCACAAAATAGTCAGGCAGCCTCATCATCCCCTCTCTATTCGATCCAATGAACCGATCCTGCCTGCTCCTCGCTCAGGTCCAATTTCTCCCGGTCCATAGCGCGAAAGCGCGTGCCTTCCAGCGAAGCCTCGTGAAAGCTGACCCTTCCGTTTAAACCCGCCGCAGTAAAATCCGCCCCGTCCAGCCTAGCCCGATCAAAGCGCAAGCCCAGCAATCCCGGCAGGCGGTAAATGGAATCCAGCGGCTCCAGCCGGCCGATATTCACGAATACCGCGCCCTGCAGATCGCTATCGGTAAAATCGGCGTCGGTAAGCAGGCTTCCGCGGAACTCCGCCCCGTTTAGGTTTGCTCCCCGCCAACTCGTCCCGACCAAGTTGCATTCCACAAAGCGGCAGAAACTAAGGTTGCCCCGGCTGAAATCGGAATACGGCATCTTCTTTCCGTTAAAACTTTGCCCGGTTAACGACAAGCTGCGAAAATGGGCATAGGCCAGCCTTCCGCGATCTCCCTCATCCGATCCGAGAAGCGCCTGTATTTTTTCCGCCTCGCCCGCCTGCTTCTCCTCCCAGTACAATATCTCGCCCCGGTCCATCAGTTCCCCCGTCCTGATCTGCAGCCGGTCGGCTTTGTCGAGCGCGGCAAACTCGGGAACTTTTACGAGTTCAGGCATCGCTGTCCGCAATAAAGCGGTGACGTATTGGTCAAACGCGGGAGCGCACTCGAGCGCCAGCCGCTCCGCATCGGCCCCGCTTAGCAGGCCCATATATTTCTTGCTTTCCCGTTCCAATTCGGCCAAAAGGCGCGAATAACTCCGGTAGGCCCAGCCGGCGTCATACGTAACCGCACACTCGGCCTCGTCAAAATAAAATTCGCGCGAATCGGCCGCTAGTAAATACGTAAAGGATTGATCCAGCAAGGAGGTGCGCAGCATGGAATAATGAATATAGGCGATCGGCGCTTTTTGCGAACGCTGCTGCATGTCGGAAGCCTGGCGGCATAACGCAGCAAAAGACGCTTTCAGTTGTTCCGTCAGCCGCTGCCGGTTGTGCAAAAACTCCAACTCCGCCTCCCGAATACAGTCACCAAGCAAAGGGAGTACTTTTTCTTCCGAAAGTTGCCGTAACGCATCCTGCTTATTCATAGGCGTTCCTCGCATCAGTTCATTTTGATTTCCGACCCGGACAATAAAATATCCTCTTCCAAAGACAAGGTGCTGCCCTTGCCGGTTAATTCGATTTTGTCCGCCGACAGCTGCAGCATCTGGGAAGATAATACCAGCTCTCCACCCGCCGTAATGCTGATATCCTTGTCGCTTTTGATCGTAATTCCCTCGCTGTCGCTGACGATGATGGACATTCCGCCCGAGGAGATCACGATTTTGTCCGGGGCCAGCACGATTTTTTTGCCGTATTTCGTCTGCAGCGTTTTCACCGCCGGATCGGCCATCACATCCTCACCATCGGCCGAGCTATGCGGCTCTGGGGCTGCCGCCGCTTTTCCCGGGGCTGCCGCAGCTGCTGCGGACGTCTGGCTTTTTAAAGGTGCCGAAGCCGGGTTTGTCCGTTTTACCGAACTGATCGCGTAGCCTTCTTCCTCTTTGTAGCTGGGAAAATAGATGCGCAACTGGTCGCCGACTTCCGGCATGCAATACCAGCCCGTCTGTCCCTCCGATGCATAGATGGTCGAGTAAGGAAACCAGAAATCGGTGGCCGGATCGACCTGCTCGTCCATATCCAGCTTTACCTGCACCTTGTCCTTCCGCACCGCCAGTACCTTGCCGTGAATGGACGCTCCGATGATGGCCCGGTTGTACATTTTGATCGGCCGAAGCCCGCTGCGCGGGCTCAGCTTATAGCTGTGCTTCAGCAAGCCTTGCCGCAGTTCGCTCACCGCCTCGGCGACCAGCCACGGCCGCTCCTGAAACAGCACCTCATGCCCCGGCTCCATCAGCTTGTCCGCCTCCACCTCGTATTGCAGAAAATCCTCGTTCCGTACCCCGGGAATGCGGTTTTCCGCAGCCGTCTGGTAGGCAGAGACTCTTTTTACAGCTTTATAGTTATGGACCTGCAGTTCCCCTTTGCTTAAGCCCATCGGCATCCCGAAATAAAACTTGGGCACCCCGTATCCGACAGCCGGAATTAGCGGTGAGTAGAAATGGGAAGCCAAGCGCTTCAAAAATTCCCAATCCGTCTCATCGTACTGCATCACAAAGGTGCCGATCGCTTTGCCGCCGGAAGCGACGTCCAACACATCGGCTTCTTTTCCGTACTCCGCCACAATGCTTTTGATTAACTCGGTATAGGTCAGTCGCGGGTTTTGAAACGACCGCTTCCGCCGCTTCATATCCAACTGGTGCGTATGGGAGATGGCCTCAACCGTCATATAGTTAATCCCGTTAACCGTCTTGACCTTAACGTCCAGGGCGATTCCCCGAAACAGAGCATGCCGGCCCCCTTCCCCATCTTTAACAAAAACCTTCACCTGCGTCTCTTCATCCGAAGCCTTCATGTAATAGTCGCGTAAGTTTTCATCAACCGTCCCGGCAAAAATCAAGCGGGCATGATCGTTCGCCGTTTTTACGACTTTCAGTTCATGAAGATGTATCAGTTGGTAAGGCATAATTTCGATTTGGCTAAGCGTAATCGTCCCGTCCATGTTCCACCTGCCCGTATTAATTTTTTTACAATAATCCATATATTTCCATTAAATCTCTATATATCCCTATATCGGTCAATATTGTATAGGTTTTAATATAACGTAAGGATTGCAGCCCCTGTTATGGACCGTTTAAGGTCGCTGGGGTCCGTCTTAGCAACGCAAAGGCTGTCCAATTCGCATACACGTATCAAGCTGCACCCTCTTTTGCTTAGTGAGGACCATTGAAGGGAGGCTGATAAATAGACAGCCATAGAAAAAAGCCGCACAGGACCAAAATCCCGTACGGCCAATCATCTTGAATTGAGCAAATTGCGTAAATCCAATAAACGTCTTTCGATTTAGTAATTAGCGGATCGACTCGGCAATGCGGATGATTTCGTTTCTGTCCACACTACGACTGGAGAGGTAATATAATGCGTCCTTGGTTTCCCAAAGCAGAGCTCTGTCATCCATCAGGATCGCTTTAACGCCATTCAACTGCAATTCCTCAAGCTTGCCTTCCGTACCCGTGCTGTACGCGGTTTCTTCATCAGGCAGCCGCTGCTGCATGTAGATACTGCCTTTTGTCTCCTCGTTTGTAAAATGGAGAGTGACATATTTGCCGCTTACCTCCTCCGCGTCACGATAAAATTCCGCGCTGTCGAAGGCGTATCCCTCTGGCAAATACTGCGGGAGCTTTACCGGAAAGTCGGCATAGTCGGCCAGCTTCGTTGTGTCCTTTATGCTGAGTATATGCTCCGCGATGTCCGGGTCCCGCTCTTCCTCTTTAACAGACTGCTTGCCCGTTGATTCTGCCGGTTGTGCCTGAGGTTCTGTCTGCGCCACCTCAATATGTCCCAGATTGAACGAAGCCAGCACTTTATCTACTATATCCTGTGCAAAGGAAGGCTGGGCAATGGCTATGCTCAGCACTCCGGCAGCCAGTGTCGCGCTCAGCGCGATGGCAGGACGTTTGAATCCGCGTTTATTTTTCATTGTGTTTGCCTCCTGTTTATTGTTCATCGTCCGTACTTTAAACAGCACGGCGCTGCGGTTGGAATATTGGCTGAAATCCTTGCCGGACAGCGCTTGGCTGAGCTCCAGCAGCTCACGGTTTTCTTTTGTATCGGCCACATCACCGGGAACTGCACCGTGCTGGCAAGCCTCCATATCACACAAGAACTTATCGTTGTTGCCTTTGAGTCTCATAACTGATCCACACTCCCAAGTTCAGCTTTCAGTTTTTTCATGGCACGGTAGAGAATCACTCCGATATTGCTTTCGGACAACCCGGTAATCTGGGCAACTTCCGTGTTCCGGAGACAGGCTCCAAATTTCAGCGCCACCAGATTCCGCTCTCTTTCATCCAGTTTGTTCAGCGCACCGATCAGTTTGTCGCTCCGCTCTTCCCGCAGGATCAGGTTTTCCGGGTCTTTTTTGCTTGACACCAGTTCCCTGACCGCTTCCAGCGAGAAAAACTGCCGTCTTCTTTGCCTTCTGTAGTAGTCGTTCACTACATTTCTGGCAATAGCAAACATCCATACTTCAAAGGGAGCTTTTTTCTGCGAATATGTCCCCAGCTTGCTTAATATCTTTTCAAACACCACACTCGTCAGATCCTCAGCGGTATGAACATTGCTCACACGATAGCTGATATAGTTGAAAATCCGTTTATAATAGGCTTCAAAAATCTCTGTAAACAGCCTGTCTATTTCCGTCTCTTCCCTGATCTCCTCCTGCATGAAAGGGTGAAGCAGCGCGCGGTCTTGCATCACTTGAGAATCTCCTTTCGCCAATGTATTACCTGGCCAAGTAATTCAACAGTTAATACGCCTTTCCTCCGGTTCCATTACAAAAAAATACCGGCTCCTGATCCCAGGAAACCGGCATTTATAACTGTACACCCGTTTATTCTTCCCATATTCCCCACCCTTGTTATAAGACCAGCCCTGCACGAACATGACTTCCAATAAATTAAAGCGGGATCCAACGCCCCAAACTTCTCGATTATAGAGGCTTGTACGGATCCCGCTCGACTTTCCCCCTTCATTTGCTGCTATTTAGAACCGGGTCGAATGTAACTGAAATTATTGATAAACCCGTCTTCTTGCAGGAATATCGGCTCTGATTTCTTGGTGTTTAAGTCGAGATAATATACCCCTCTTTGATCTGCTTTGGCATTTGCGTCTTCACCCAAGTAATAAATCCCTTTCCTATCTTTGGACATATAGGCTTTACCTACTACAGTGGGCAAATCTATCCTCGTTCTTTCGCCTGAATGAATATTGACCATACTATGCTCAACCTTACCGCTATTAATTACTTTAGTAGTTGCCATTAGAATTTGATCGCCGCTTACAGTTAAACTTAGAATTTTCTCCTCTTTCAGTTCTATGATTTTGCGAGTCGTTAGCGTCGTATTGTCAATCTCTACGATCCAGTGATTAGGCGGAATCATATCTGTGTTCGCTTTATTTGCTTTCCTCATCTGGATACTCTGCTGAGTGTCAGAATATTGGGCTGCATATATTTTGTTTGTCTCCAGACTATAAGCAATGTCCTGCGTATGGGTATCCAAATCTTGATCATCCACAAAGCGGATATCGCCAGCTTTCTTATCAAAAAAGCCGACTTTCAAGTTAATTTCTCCTCGCTTTACCGCTACCATGATCAGCTTGTTATCAGCAGTAAAAGGAATAATTCGATTAATCGCAAATAGGTTGGTGCTTATCTGCTTTGATGACTTTGTTGTTAGATCATATACAAAAAGTTCGTCTTCATCCTGCTCCCCCTCCCCAGAATAGTAAATTTTCTGCTCCGGTAAAGAAGCCGACGTAAGGGGATATTGTGATGTATAGGGTAATTCCGTCACTTTAGTCAGCTTTTTGCTGTTAAGCTCATAGCTGTACACCTCCATCGTCATGCCATCGTTTGTATCCGTCCCGTTCGTATACTTGGTATAAGTGATGCTCAGATAGTCGCTTAAATCATTATTCAGGGACTTATCGGATATTTTACTATACATAGGACTGCAACTGACCAATGAAGCGGTTAAAAGAAACAAAACTAATTTCATACCAACGTTTATTCTTCCCATATTCCCCACCTTTGTTGATAAGACCAGCCATACACGAACATGACTTCCAATAAATTAAAGCGGAATCCGACGTCCCAAACTTCTCGATTATTGAGGTTTGGACGGATCCCGCTCGACTTTCCCCCTTCATTGCTGCTATTTAGAACCGGGTCGAATGAAACTAAAATTGTTGATAAATCCGTCTTCTTGAAGAAATATCGGCTCTGATTTCTTGGTGTTTAAGTCGAGATAATATACCCCTCTTTGATCGGTTTTGGAGGTTTTGTCCACGCCTAAGTAATATATGCCTTTCCCATCTTTTGAAAAATATATTCCTCTTCTAGCTGTAATGGGTAGATCTATCTTCGTTCTTTCACCCGAAGCAATGTTAACCATGCTATACTCCACCGAACTGCCATTAATCACTTTTGTTGTTGCTATCAGGATTTGATCACCACTTATGGATAGGCTTAGAATTTGCTCCTCTTTCAGTTCGATGATTTTGCGAGTCGTTAGCGTAGCGTTGTCGATCTCTACGATCCAGTGATTAGGCGGAATCATATCTTTGTTCGCTTTATTCGCTTTCCTCATCTGGATACTCTGCTGAGTGTCAGAATATTGGGCTGCATATATTTTGTTTGTCTCTGGACTATAAGCAATGTCCTGCGTATGGGTATCCAAATCTTGATCATCCACAAAGCGGATATCACCGGCCTCCTTATCAAAAAAGCCGACTTTCAAGTTAATTTCTCCTCGCTTTACCGCTACCATGATCAGCTTATTATCGGCAGTAAAAGGAATAATTCGATTGATCGCAAATAGATTGGAACTTAGTTGCTCTGAAGATTGTGTTTTTAGATCATACGCAAAAAGTTCGTCTTCATCCCGCTCTCCCTCCGCAGAATAGTAAATTTTCTGCTCCGGTAAAGAAGCCACCGTGAGGGGGTACTGTGAGGTATAGGGCAATTCCGTCACTTTAGTCAGCTTTTTGCTGCCAATCTCATAACTGTATACCTCCATCGTCATGCCATCGTTCGTATCCATCCCGTTCGTATACTTCGTATAGGTGATGCTCAGATAGTCGCTTAAATTAGTGTTCTTATTCAGGGACTTATCGGATATTTTGGTGTTCGTAGGACTGCAACTGACCAATAAAGCGGTTAAAAGAAACAATACAACTAATTTCATATCACCGTTTGGTTTTCTCATATTCCCCACCTTTGTTATAAGACCAGCCCTGTACGAACATGACTTCCAATAAATTAAAGCGGAATCCAACGCCCCAAACTTCTCAATTATTGAGGTTTGGACGGATCCCGCTCGATTTCCCCCTTCATTTGCTGCTATTTAGAACCGGGTCGAATGAAACTGAAATTGTTGATAAATCCGTCTTCTTGTAGAAATATCGGCTCTGATTTCTTGGTCTTCAAGTCAAGATAAAATATCCCTCTTTGATCGGTCTTGGCGTTTTTGTCCTCACCCAAATAATAAATGCCTTTCCCATCTCTTGATAGATATATTCCTTTTCTTGCTGTAATGGGCAAATCTAACTTCGTTCTTTCGCCTGACTGAATGTTGACCATGCTATACTCAACCGGGCCACTATTAATGACTTTTGCCGTTGCTATCAGGATTTGATCGCCGCTTACGGTTATACTTAGAATTTTTTCCGCCTTCAACTCAATGATTTTGCGAGTCGCTAGCGTTGCATTGTCAATCTCTATGATCCAGTGATTAGACGGAATCATATCCGTATTCGCCATATTCGCTTTCTTCATTTGAATACGCTTCTGAGCGTCAGAATATTGGGCTGCGTACGTTTTGTCGGTTTCCGGATTATAAGCGATGTCCCATGTATGGGTATCCAGATCTTGATCATCCACAAAGCGGATATCTCCACCTTTCTTATCGAAAAAGCCGACTTTCAAGTTAATTTCTCCTCGCTTTACCGCTACCATGATCAGCTTGTTATCGGCAGTAAAAGGAATAATTCGATTGATCGCAAATAGATTGGAACTTAGTTGCTCTGAAGATTGTGTTTTTAGATCATACGCAAAAAGTTCGTCTTCATCCCGCTCTCCCTCCGCAGAATAGTAAATTTTCTGCTCAGGTAAAGAAGCCGACGAAAGGGGATATTGTGATGTATAGGGCAATTCCGTCACTTTAGTCAGCTTTTTGCTGCCAATCTCATAACTGTATACCTCCATCGTCATTCCATCGTTTGTATCCGTCCCATTCGTATACTTCGTATAGGTGATGCTTAGATAGTCGCTTAAATCAATGTTTTTATCTGGAGACTTATCGGATATTTTGCTGTACGTAGGACTGCAACTGACCAATGAAGCGGTTAAAAGAAACAATACGACTAATTTCATACCAACACTTATTCTTCCCATATTCCCCACCTTTGTTATGAAACCCGGGAACAAAACATTGTCCCCGGGTGAAACCTACTTAATTGTATTAAAAACTATAATAATACCGCCCACTAAAAGATACGGATTTTGACCAGTCTACCCCAAAATCCTCTACGGTCGTTTTCCAAAGATCTAGAACCGCATCGGGGAGAGCACCATTATCCCTTTTGTTTACATTTCCCGTTTCGTCATTATCCAAATTTCTAACTCTCAGCTCAGTATCATATTCTGGATTATCAATGTCACCACGAGTAGCTGCATCGCCTCGTCCTAGAGTGTTATCGTTTTCTCCAGTCTTATCCGTAAAATTAGTAATTCGTCCTACTCCCAGCACACTGCTATTTGAAATTGTTATCGTATTATTATGATTACCATAGGTATAGGTTCCAGCCGGTTTTCTGGTTCCTCTTGGCAAAGCCTTGTAGGCAAAAGGAATAAAGCCACCATTGTCTTGGATAAGAAATTGTTTAATATAGCCTTCGCCGTCATACTCAACTCGCAATCCGGGTTGCGGTGCTGGATTTTCGATTTTATATACCGGATAGTTTGCCGCTTCCGCTTTAATCTTGTTTACAAATTCATTTTCTTCTTCAAGCGCCTTTTGTTCGTCCGGCGTAAGGTTAGATTGCAATGGCTTCAGACTGGAATTAGATTCAACTACAGGTGTTCCCTCTTCAACGATCACCATTTGATTATTCGCATCATATTCAATCACGGTTCCAGCATTCATTCTAGCAGGGACTTGGTCATTTTGAGATTCAGCCGAAACCATCGATGTAATACAGAGACCTACTAAGCAAGTTGCAGATAGAATTTTGAACATATTTTTAATAACCTTCAATTTGCTGCATCTCCTTATATTTGAGTTTCGACGCCTCGGTCTATTCATGATGTTGCGAACAGCTTGCAATTCTTTCCTAGTAAACAAAAGACACCTACACCACATTAACAAAAAAGTTTCTACCAAAAGTTACTGCTAATGCGTTTTTCATAGATCACCCCAATTTCTACATCTCCTGTTATTTATTTCACGTTCATTATAACAGCCATTTCATGTCGAATTTCTTTCAATCATTCAAGTTATTCGACAAAAGTGCCTACTTCCTATTTGCCATCAGCATATATCCGATGCCTTTGATTGAAATTAAATACTTCGGTTTTCTTGGATTCTCTTCAATCTTTTTCCTCAGTCGGCTTATGTACACCTGCAAATCACTTACGCTTATTTCAGTAAAAAGTACAGACAAAAGCTCATTATACCGAACGATATGACCCAAGTTCTCTGTTAATCGTGTTAGCAACAGAATCTCGCTATGTGATAATGCACATGGCAGATCATTTTTCATGAAAATAGACTTATCAAAGTCAATATAACTATCTCTTCCAAGGGGCAACTTATGGATTGTCAGGTTCATATTCTCATTTCCTCTCTCTATTTTCCATTATTAGAATAATATAAAAGATAGAGACTTGTCCTTACAGAATAGTTACACTGGCGGTTACAAAGTCATTACAACTATGATTATTTACATTTTTATAAGAAAAACGCCTGACGGCGTCCTTTAATGGTTCTGACTAAACTTCTACATTGGAGCGATTTGGAGGCTCTCCTTAAACTTTGGACGCTGCTCTAACGGACACCAGAGACCTTATCCGCCCATTTCCCGGGTATTTCCCAGCCTAACGGACACACACGCCCCTATTTCGCTCTAAACCCGTACATCCAGGCCGATTTGAGGAAAATAAGGTCATCCGTGTCCGTTACATTTTGCAAACTCCCGTTTTTTCGAAAATAATGGCCCCGGTGTCCCTTAGCCCCCTGATTCCTCTTCTCCTCCCTCGGAATTTTATACTTTCTGAGATGTTAAATCAGAACCACCCGTATAACGGGTGGTTTGCTCTGCGGCTGAAAGCCTTTGGTACTGGCCAGCCCTAAAAGGGCATTGAAGGGTTCGCCAACCGCACTACTTTTTCGGCTACCCCTAAAGGGGTTCTCTATTTCTTCTTCTTTCGATGTTCCTTTGTTTCTTCTCCTGTAAATGGATCGATGTATTCCTCCATTGTTATTTGTTCCGCGACGATATCTTCCTGCAATTGATTTCGGATATACTCTTGTATCACTTTCTTGTTCCTTCCGACCGTATCCACGTAAAACCCTTTAAACCAGAACTTCCGACTTCCATACCGATACTTTAGATTGGCATGTCGGTCAAAGATCATCAAGCTACTCTTTCCTTTTAAATATCCTATAAACGCTGACACACTCAGCTTCGGTGGGATACTCACCAACATATGAATATGATCTTTGCACGCTTCAGCTTCAATAATTTCCACATTTTTTCTCTCACATAATTGTCTCAATATTTTCCCAATATCTTGTTTCAATTTCCGTATATGACTTGCCGTCTATACTTTGGGGCAAACACGATATGATACTTACAATTCCATTTTGTATGTGCTAAACTGTTCACATCAGATGACATCTGTATTCCTCCTATTGTGTAACATTAGGAGGAATTTTTTTGATACATCGCTGAAAGCTCTCCCGAACCATACGCATAGCGTATGGTTTTCTTTTGACAAAAAACCGGATTACTGGTTGTGAGCAACCAATAATCCGGAATTTCCGAAAGACATATTCCCTTATAATGCGTGTTCAAAAAGCCGGCTTTTCAGCACCGAAGCTTATGCTTACGATGTGCGTTTTTTCAAATCGCTTTAGGTCGGATGAAGCTAGGGACGAAAGGGGCGGAGCGTACGTTTTGGGTACGTGAGCACCTGAAATGTTTCCGTAGGAAACATGCTTCGGAAGTATATGCTGGGCCCGGCTGAATTCAAGATTCGACGTCGAGACCACTTCATGACCTGCTTCGTGATAAGAAAAACTTTATCGATGTACATTCTCAGAAGACAGACCGCCTTAAGATGAAGTTTTTCTTGTTATTTAAAGAAGCGGTGCACGGATGGTTTTGCATTTTATATCTTCAAAAGATGACTTTTTGAACAGTTAAGACCCCGCTCCCCGGTACCGCTTCACGCCATAGTTCCAAGCGGTGATGCCTATCGCCAGGAAAACCGCGCCAACGACCGGAGTGAGCCAAGCCATCATCTGCATCTCCTCCCGGTGCAAAAATAGCGAAGCCGGATAAACGCCGACGAAAGCGAACGGCAAAATCCAGGTCAGCAGCACTTGAATCGCCCGGTTGTAAATCGTCACCGGATAACGGCCGTAGCCCTGCACGTTGTACATCAGCGGCAAAATGCCGGTCGGCGCGTCGGAATAAAACGACAGCGAGGTCAGCGTCGTGTAAATCCCGGTGTAAATGGCAACCGCGCTTAATGTGAACAAAATCAGGGCCGGGATTGTCCACCACTCAAAATCGAGGCCCAATTGCCCCCCGCTGACGCCCATGATGATCAAGCCGATGATCGAGCCTACGAGCGCCGGCGGATCGACGTTTTCCAGAAAGATCTGGAACAGGTTGTAGGCCGGCCGGGTCATGATCCGGTCCATTTCGCCTTTGACGATATAACGTTCGCTAAAGTTCCACATATTGACGAAGCAGCTGAACACCCCAAACGGCACCATAAAAAAGCCGTAAACAAACACCACTTCGCTTTCGCTCCAGCCGCCGAGGCTGTCGGTGTGCATGAAGATGACGAAAATGAAGATCAGGTTCGTCGCCTGAAACAGCAAATCGGAAATGACCTCCACCCAAAAATCGGCGCGGTAGGTCAGCCGGGTTTTCATATAGTTTTTCAAATATTCGCCAATGAGGCCCAAATAGTACATATTGTTCTCAACCTCCTTGAACGAACAGGCGTCGCCGCGACGCGCGGTACAACCAAACCATCGGAATCAGCAAAATCACGAACCAGACAACCTGGATGCCCAGCACGCTCCAGATCGAGGCGCCTTGAATCCGGCCCGTAAACACGGAGCCCGGCAAATAGGTGATCGCCTGAAACGGCAGGTAATTCATGATCCCCGAAAGCCAGGATGGAAACAGGCTGATCGGAATGATGAGCCCCGAAAACAGGTCGACGACGACCCGTTTCATGCGCATGAAGCCTTCGTTGTTTTCCACGAAAAAAGCCATTAGCCCGGTGATCACGTTGAGCTGCGAATTGATCAAAAAGCTGAAAAACAGCATCACGAGGAAACCTGCCCAAGCGGAAGGCGCCGTCGGCAGCTTCACCGGATACAGCAGCATGGCGATGGCCATGCCGGGGATCATGAGCATCATGAAGCGAAACATCCCTTCACCGAGGCCCTGCATCATTTTGACCATCAAATAGTTATAAGGGCGGATAAACTGGATGGCGATGCTGCCGTCGCGGATATCCGTGGAGATTTCCCGGTCGAGATTGTTGAAATAAAACGCGCGGGCCATCCACGATACGGCCAGATACGTGGTCATTTGCGAGGCGGTAAAGCCGCCGAGTTCCCCACCTCCGCCATAGATCGCTTTCCACGTAAAATAATAAACCCCGATGTTCAGCGTATAAATCAAAATGCCCGAATAATAATTAACCCGATAGGCCAGCATGGTCAGAAAACGGATGCGGATAAAATCGATGTAAGCTCCTAAGGTGTTAGACATGGACCACCGCACCTTCGCTTTCGGCCGGCTCGTCCGGTTTTTTCTCCGCCGAACCGGCCTGGTAGATGCTGCGCACGATTTCGTCGGTGTTCGTCTCGATGATTTTGATATCGGTGATGTCCGCTTTGCCGACGACTTGCCCCAGCACCTCGGACACGCCGATGTCGAGGGGAATCCAAACCTTGGCGTTCAAATCGTTTTCCGCCGTCCAAACGACCGGCAGCGAACCGGTCCAGGACCGGAGCTGATCCAGCTTGGTCGCCATCCCGAATTGGAACAGCACCTCCCTGCCTGTCCCCCAGCGGTTTTTGAGCTCCTCCAGGCCGCCGTCGTAAATGATCCGGCCGTCGTCGAGCATGATGACCCGGGAGCACAGCGCCTCGATGTCCTGCAAATCATGCGTGGTCAGCAGAATCGTCGTTCCATGTTCACGGTTCATGTCTTTCAGGAAATCGCGGATTTCCGATTTGACGACGATGTCCAAGCCGATCGTCGGTTCGTCGAGGAACACGATCGACGGGTTGTGCAGCAGCGCGGCCACGAGCTCGCAGCGCATCCGCTGCCCCAGGCTCAGCTTGCGCACCGGGCGGTTCAGCAGCTCCTGCAGCTGCAGCCGTTCCACCAGCTCGTCCAGCCGCTTCTTGTAATCGGCCTGCGGCACGCGGTACACCTTGCGCAGCAGCTCAAACGATTCGATTACGCCGATGTCCCACCACAGCTGGCTGCGCTGCCCGAACACGACGCCGATATGCTGCACGAATTTCTCGCGCTCCTCATAAGGCACAAAGCCCCCTACCTTCAAATGTCCCGAAGTCGGCACCAAAATGCCGGTCAGCATTTTGATCGTCGTCGACTTCCCGGCCCCGTTTTCCCCGATATATCCGCAGATCTCCCCTTCCGGAATCTGAAAAGAAATATCTTTAACGGCGGCCACTTCGTTGTACTCCCTCTTGAACAAATCAAGAAAGGCCCCTTTGAGGCCTTCGCGGTTTTTCTGCACTTTAAACGTCTTGCGCAAGTCGCGCACTTCAATGGCAGCCATGTCATCCCTCGCTTGTATATAAATTTTAGCCCGCTAAAAATTATATAGTAACTTCCACCAAAGCACCAGACCTTATAAGCGCGCATTCTTCTATCGGATGTTCGGAAGCGCGGCATGCCTGACTGAACTTCCTGTCATTAAGCATAACCGTCAGGTCTAAAACGCCTCTAAACGAATACTTAAAAAAGTATAAAAAAGATGGACAAGGCGCTTACGGCGGTGCAGAATTTAGTCTAAAAAGCGGTTGGCGAGAAGCCTGGAGACAGGCGGTTATGCCGAAGAAAGGCGGTTATGCCGAAGAAAGGCGGCTATGCCGAAGAAAGGCGGCTATGCCGAAGAAAGGCGGAGGGCAGTACAGTGGATAGTACAGGACGTAACGGAATAAGTACAGGGAATAGTAAAAGGTGTTGTATATCAAGCGTGATGAAGTGCTGCACGGGGGATGTATGAATCGCGGATTTCCAAAGTACTGGACAAAAGTCACTAGCGCTGCATCAAATCTGAACCCTAGAACCGTTCTAACGGTTGCCCTGGCACTAGCGTTGCATTAAATCTAACAAGATACATTTTCTAGCTACACCAATATTCTAAAGGTTGCCACAAGCGCTATTTGTTCTAATACCGTTGATTTCAAACTGTAACGGTTGCCATAGAGCTTATTTCGCCGAAAACCGGTAATTTTTGCTTGGATTCAGGCAAATAACGGCGCTGGCAACCGTTAGAATTTCGAAAAGGTCTTTTTTCGGCAAATAGCCGCTGCTGCAACCGTTAGAGTTCCGGTTAGGCTGGCGGGCTCGGGCGGATCACGGTAACTGCGGCGGCAAGCTTAACGTTTCCCCAACGCACGGCTTCAGCGTATCGCGGATCACCCGGACGATAAACGGAAACAGTACCGATAGATGGGTTTCCTCCGCGAAACATGTGTAGGATACGCGGAATCCGGGGATGCCGGCGGCATTCAACCGTTCGTACAGTGCTTTGGCGTCTTCGATCATATGCGGCTTTTCCAGGCTGCCGACGCCAAGATAAAGCCCGCTGGGCGGCTTCGCCTCCCCTGCCGGGGAGTCCCCGGTTACCGGGAAGTCCCCGGCGAAACCATCATCTGAGGCCGGCCCCGGCCCCGCCGCTTCCCTCCATTGCCGAATCAAGTGTTCCGCGACCGGCACGATACAGCGATTTTTCCACCAGATCGACGGGCTTCCGGCGGCATAATATTGAAAAGCACGGGACCGCGTAAACAGTGTGTACAAGACCAGCCAGCCGCCCAGCGAGTGGCCGAACAGCGTTTGACGGGTGCGGTCAATCGGCACCTCCCGCTCGATAAGCGGTTTTAACTCCTCTTCGATAAACGCCAGGAACTGCTCCGCTCCCCCGGTTTGCGGCCACGGTACATCAATCGGGCGCTGCGGCAGCTCCTCATGATCCGCATGGATTGTAAAATCGTAGAAACGGGCCTCCGTGTCAAACGGCTGATCCGTCTCATACCCGATGCCAACGACGGCGGAAGCTTCCAGCCGATGGGGCCCGCGCGCATGCATGCGCACCGCCTCCGCCATCGCCCCAAAACAGGCGTTGGCGTCGAGCAAATAAATCACCGGGAAGCCGCCCTCCGGGGCCGGCCCGTCCGGCTTCCACAGCATGATGCGGTAATCGCGCCCGCCGCGGCTCTTCATTTTCCATTGCTTAGCCCCGGGGATACAAAACGGCTGTTTCTCCAGCGTCTGATTCATGATGGCGCCCTCCTAACTTCTTCTTGCCCGATATAATTGGTAAACGAAATAAGGTACCCCGATGATCGAGATGACGATGCCCACGGGCAACTCCACCGGCGCAAACACCGTCCTGCCGATCAAGTCGCCGATGATGACCATCGCCATCCCGATCGCGCCGCAGGCGGGAATCACATAGCGGTAGTGGATGCCGACCAACCGCCGGGCGATATGCGGGGCGATCAGCCCGACAAAGCCGATGCTGCCCGACACCGCTACGCAGGCGCTGACAAGCCCGATGCTGCAAACGAGCAGCCACTGCCGCTCTGCTCCCGCCCGGACGCCCAAGCCGACAACGCTCGTCTCATGCAGCTGCATCACGTCGAGCACGCCCGCTTTGCGCCAAATGACCGGGATGAGCACCAGCAGCCACGGCAGCGTCGTCAGCACCTGCTCCCAGCTGGCGCCGTATATGCTGCCCGTCAGCCAGACCGTGGCCATTTCGAAATCCTGGGGATTCATCTTCAGGGATACGTATAATGTAATGGCGCCAAAGCCCGAGCCAAGCGCGATGCCGACGAGGATCAAACGCTGCGGGTCGATGACTCCATTCCGGCCGGAAAAGAAATAGAGCAGCGCCGCCGCGGCGAGACCGCCGATCCAGCCAAACAGCGGCATCGATAACACCGAGCCAAAACCGCCGCCATTCACCGCCCCCTGCACAAAAAACATAAACAAAACCACCGCCGTCCCCGCCGCGGCATGAATGCCCAGGATACCGGGATCGGCGAGCGGATTTCGCGTGATCCCCTGCAGCGCGGCGCCGGCTACGCCAAGCCCGCAGCCGACCAAAGCGCCGATCACGATCCGCGGCAGCCGGAATTCGAAGATGACCAGGTCGTGGTCCCGCTGCGGATCGATGCGGAGCAGCGTCCCGAAGACATCGCGAACCGACAGGTCAAACGACCCGTTTGTGAGGCCGAGGTACATCCCGCATAACGCAAGGCCGCAGCAGACGGAAAAAACCAGCCAAAACCGCGCCGAAGAATAAGGCCTACTACTCACTTTTTTCCCCTCCTCTCGTCTTGATCAAGTAGAGGAAATAAGGCACGCCAAACAGCGCGGTAACGACGCCGACCGGCACTTCGAACGGCGGATTCAGAAAGCGGCTGAGCAAATCGCACCAAGCTAAAAACAAAGCGCCGAGCAGCGCCGCAAACGGAATCACCCTCCGGTAATCCGGCCCTACCAAAAGCCGCGTAATATGCGGCATGATCAAACCGACAAAGGCGATTTTCCCCGCGATCGCCACGGCGGCGCCGGTCATGACTACGACGCCGAGCATTGCCGCCGCTTTGATCAGCTTGACGTTCAGCCCCAATTCCGACGCCAGCTCATCCCCCAGCGCAAGCGCCGTGACCGGACGGGCCAAGAGCAGGGCGAGCAGCAGTCCGAAGATCCCGAAAGGAACGGCCAGCCACAGCATTTCCGGTGCGATATCGTGCAGCCGGGCGTTGTACCAGAAGCTGATATTTTGCGATACCTGAAAATAACTGGCCAGCGCCTGGGACACCCCGCCGAGAAAAGTGCCCAAAAGCGTGCCCAGCACCGCCAGCATGACGGGGGAGGAACCGCCGGGCAGCACCCTGGACAAGCCGAACACGAGACAGGCGCCAAGCGTCGAGCCGGCCAGGGAATACCCGATCATCCCCATGTTCGTCGTTCCCGGCATAAACGCCATGCATAAGGTGACCGCAAACGCCGAACCGTCCGAAATCCCCATTATGGAAGGCGAGGCCAGCGGATTTCTGGTAATTCCCTGCATCAAGGCGCCGGAAACGGCGAGCAGCGCGCCGATCAGCAGCGCGCCGAGCGCGCGGGGAATCCGGGACGCGCGGACGATCTGATGATCGATGTTGCCAGCATCAAAATGAACGACCGCGTCCCATACCTTATCGCAGGTGATCGGCTTCGTTCCGTGCAGCACCGATCCCGCGAGCGTGACGGCGATGAGCAGAATACCCAGGGCCAGGAGGCCGGCATTTCTCAGCTTGCGTATTCCCGCCGGTGTCCCGGTTCGAATATCCCCGCTCATCCGATTACTCGCCAAGCCGTTCCTGCGCCGCCTTTAGGAATTCGATCCGGCTCCACGCAGGACCTCCTTCCGCCAGCGGATCGAGCACGTTCACGAACACCTTGCCGTTTTTCACCGCATTTACGTTTTTGACGATCGGGTCATTCAAAAATTCGTCCAGCGCCGTTTTCGTTTCCTGATTCTCATCGCTCGCAAACTGAATAAACAAATAGTCCGGATTCATCGCGGCAAACTGCTCGACCGTCACTTCTTCCTGCGCTTTGGCCGCGGCAACCTCCGCCGGCGCCTTCAAACCAAGATCCTCATACAAAATCGGATTCAAAAATACCGTTTTCGGATAAATAAACAGCTTCCCGGTACGGATCCGTACCGCCAGCACGTTTTGATCCTGGAGTTTGCCGGTCAGTTCCGCTTTGGCTTTCTCCAGATCGCTTTGATACTCCGAAATCGCCTTTTCGGCTTCGGCCTGCTTCCCCGTCAGTTCCGCCAGCAGGTTCAAATTCGCTTCCCAGTCGACGGCCAAATGCGAGACGAGGACGGTCGGCGCGATTTTGCCGAGCTTCTCCGCTACCTCTGCAGGAAATTTCGTCGAGCCGAGAATAACGTCCGGTTTAAGCTTCAGAATCGTTTCGAAATTAGGCTGGATTTTCTCCCCGATCGATTCCGCCTGATCCGTCACCTTGGCAAAACGCTCCGGAAAAGCTCCGCCGAACGAAATCGCGCCTACCGGATGCACGTCCAGCACCAGGGCATCCTCCATCGACTCCATCGATCCGGTAATGACGATCCGCTCCACCTTGGCCGGAACCTGATAGGTCTGGCCCAAATATTCAAGCGTGCGCGTTCCCGTTCCGGCTGCCTGCCCATTCCCGGCGGCATTTCCATCCGCGGCCGGATTCGCCGAAGCGGCATTCGCGTTCCCCGCAGCGTTTTGCCCCGCCCCCGCTTCATCGCTTATCCCCGACCCGCACGCCGTCAGCGCCAATGTAAACAGCAGGATAAGCAAACCTGCCCAAGTCAATTTCTTCATCTCTCCGTAGACCCCTTTCCATATGCGGACAAAATCATCATCGCTTATTTATGATAATGATTATCATTGTCGATTATAAAAAGAGGACTTCCGCTTTACCATGGATTATCTTCGGAACAATTATGGACATTCTCCCGGAAACAACCGGGCAAGCTGCTCCAGCATGCGGAGATGCGCGTGCGGGGAATATTCGAGCCACGGGTCCGATGTCAGCATGCGCACTTTTTGCCGTTCAACGGCGGGGAGCGCCAGCCATTCCCGGCGCTTTTGCAATCTTCCCCACGCATCGATCGTCTCGCTGTCCTGACGCACTATCATCAAAATATGACCGGGGTTGATTCGTCTCAGCTCCTCCAGGCTTACCGGCCGGTTGTAAAGTTCCGTTTCCCCGGCATAAGCGGGAAGCAATTCCAAATCGCCGTACAATAGCCCGGCCATGCCGCGATTGCAGTGGAGAAACAGGCTTTCGTCCACCATGCGGATCACGGCCACCGTGCCCTGGCGGAGCGCAAGCGGCAGCAGTTCTTTCGTCCGCTTCAACTGAAAAGAATAATCTTCCAGCCATTTTCCGGCCTGCCACGTTTCGCCCAATTCCGCTGCCAGCGACGCAAACTGCTCCCGCCAGTCGAGACGGGAAACGGCAAGCAGCTTCACGGGAGCAATCCGCTCCAGCTCGGCTTGTTCTCCCGGCGAAATCGTATTGGCGGCGAGGATCAGATCGGCGGAAATTTGCCGAAGCTGCTCCAAATTGGCCCGCCAGTCCTCGTTGTACCGGTAAGCGCTGAACTGCACCGGAATTTCCCCGCTGAACTCGCGGTAGTAGTATTCCGTCCACTTGGGATGGAGCGGCGCCGCGTGCGGCAAAATCCCCAGCGGCACCAGATAGCCGAGCACCGGCGGGCTGTAGGCCGCCAGCTTCCGGCGGCTGCTTTGCATATAGGCGCTCGGCGATACGCCGATCTCCTGTTTGAACTTGCGGCTGAAATAAAACTCATCCGCATAGCCGATCATGTGCGCGATGTCGCGCAGCTTGGCCGGGGACTGCGCCATCAGCCGCTTCGCCTGCCGCATGCGCAGTTCCGTAACGTATTCGATCACGCTTTTGCCGTATTTTTTCTTGTATAACTCCACGAAATATTTCGGGCTTAGCTCCGCGATCCGGGCGAGCCGCTCGATCGTGACCGGCTCGGCGTAATGCTCCTCGATGTATCGTTTAGCGTGCTCCACGGCCGCGCCAGCGTTTTCCGGCTTTGACCGGAGGTTCCGGTAAATGTGAAAAAGCATTTCCTGCAGATCGATCTGACAGCGGAAATGCCCCATCTCGTCCTCGCCATGCCATGTCCGATAGAGATCGGCGCTCATCGCCGCCAGCTGATCGTTTGGATAAACGAACATTTTTCCCGAACGCGGCAGCGCTTCGGAAGAGCGGTCTATCCGGAGGATGCTTCGCCCCTCGCTGTGACCCTTTTGCGGGCAGGCAAACACATCGAAGCAAAAGGCATACAACTCGGCCTCCCCGCTCCGCTCGGCGGCGCCAAACGTCTGCCCCGGAACCGCGAGGAAAACGCTGCCCCGGTCCAACTCCGCCGGCTCCTGATCGATGATCAGCCGCACGCTGCCCCGTACCGCCACGATCAAGACAAACGACATCGCCAACTGCTGCCGCAAGGCCCCCCCGAGTTCGTCTTTTATGTACTCAACGGAACGAAGCCGGAATGATAAATCACCCAGCTTGCTTATTTTCAAATCGTTTTTCGTCTGCTTCATGTTAGGACATCTCGCTTTATCGATATACTCGTATTAAGTATATTGATAACCGTTCTCAACTTCAATCCTTAATCCTTATTCAGCTCCGCGCTGATTTTATCGATCCGGTTCGTCCAGATCCAGCCGGAGTAACCGGCCGGCAGCCGCTTTAGGTCCTCGGCCGTGTCGAAGCCGCTGGAAAAATCGCTGCCGTCTCCGCCGACCACAACGACCCTCGTATCGACCGAGTCCATCCGGTTCAGGAACTTATCCGGCCACCCCCAAATCCACGGGGCGATATTCTCGGGGATATGCAGCTCCGTATTCCGGCAAGCGTCCGGGATGTATCCCGTCCAACCGGAAGCCTCGTACGACAGTAAACATCGCTTCAGCGTCGCCTTGGACATGGCCCGCAGGTCCGGCAGCTGCTCCTGCAGCGTGCGGATCGGCTCGTCGCCGCCATAAACGGTCAGCAAGCTCCGCTCCTCCGGGGGCCTTGTCGATAAGAAATCCGCCAGCTGCGTTCCTTCCTCCGGATCATTGCTTTTGACGTGAATGAGGAACGCTTTGCCGGGAAAATGCTCCAGCACCTCCGGCAGCGACGGCATCAGCCCGATGCCTTTGCCGCGGAACGGGTACGTCGCCCCTTGGTCCGCCGTATACCCGTAGCCGATATCCAGCATTTTCAGCTCGGCCAGCGTATAATCCTTCGTCGCCCTTGGCGCATTGGTCCGGCAATCCAAAGTCCAATCGTGAAACACGGCAAACTGCCCGTCCTTAGTCGGCTTGACGTCAAGCTCCACCATATCCGCCCCCGCCGCAAACGCCGCTTCCATGGAAGCGATCGTATTTTCCAAAAAGGGATGCTCCGGCTCGTAAATCCGCTCCGCAGTGCAGGTATCGTTCTCAACGCCCTCCAGCGGAAAAGTTTGCGCCAGTCCCCGGTGGGCCAGCAGTTTAGGCTCGTCGCCCCGCGAAGCCGTGAAGTGCGATGAATTGTTTATGTAAACGAAAACGAGAAAAGCAAGCAGGAGCCACGTCCTTTTTCGCCTGATGATCTTCCACAACATGTCATGACTCCTTCTCCAAAATATAGCCGTTGCCCCGGACCGCACTGATCTGGAACGTATCCCTGCCGAACTTTTTGCGGATGCGGTAGATCAGCGTGCTTAATTCGTCCATCGTGACGTCCGGCAGGCCGTCCGGGCCGCTTTGCCGGTCATACCAAACCCGCTGTTTGATCGCCGGGATCGCCACCAGACGATTGGGATGCTCATGGAGCAATTGAAGCAGCAAAAACTCCCGTTCCGACATCGAAATTTTTGCGCCGCCCACGATGCATTCCCGTTTTTCCCAATAAATCACGACATCCTCGCCCTCCGTCTCTTGCCCGTGCAGCAGATCATCCGGCGGTTCGAATTCCAGTGTCTGCTCCCCCGGCGAATACGAAAAATGCAGCACGCCTGTTCCTCTTGCCAGCTTGAGGATATCGTTCGTTTCCAGCATATAGGGAGCATTCGGAATCATCCGCACCCCGTTCAGCTCCGTTCCGTGACGGCTGCCGCGGTCGTACGCCACGACCCGGTCCCCCTCTTTGCGCAGGGTCAAATGCTTGCGGGAAATGAAAATATTCGTGAACGCCAGATCCGGGGCGCTCCCGGAGGAGGCGCGGCCGATCTCCATAACGTTCTGGCATAAATTTACGCACGATCCGGGGCGGAACGGCTCCCCCCGAAGAATATAAATACAGGCGAAAGTATCCAGCCCTGCTCCCTCCATTCCATGCAACATCATCATCTTATCTTAATTTGCGGGCGGGCAACATGGCAACCCGGCTGACAATATGCTGACAGTTGACTGATACCGTTTGCGGGCGGAAATGCCGAGCGTTTTTCCGATGGTCCCTTTTCTGTTATCATAATGGGAGATCATTGTCGAACGGAGAAAGGAAATAAACCATGAGCTTTCAACTAACGCAGCGTGTGATTAAATTGTTGTGCGGACGTATTTCTTACGAGCGCGGAGAGGCCTATTACCGGGCCGGAAAAGTAACCTTTCAGCAAATCGACCATGCCTCCCGCGTCTACGCAGCGGATGTGTCGGGAACGGGCCTGTATCACGTATCGGTGCAGATCGATCAACACGGGGACGTCCACGCGGAGTGCAATTGTCCGGCTTTTTATACCTATACCAATTACTGCAAGCATATCGCGGCGGTGCTGCTGGGCGTGCACGATCTGCAGCAAAACGGCAAGCCCCCGGTGCGGTCTTATCCTTCCCTGCTGCATACGGGACTTGAGGAGGACGAGCGATATGGGGAGCGCGGGGCGGGCGATGTTTTGGGCGGCACAGGAAATGACTCTTCCCAAGCGCGTCCGGTTGAAATTTCTTCCCGGGACATCTGGATCGCCCGCGACATGATGCATTTGTTCGAGGACAACACGAAGCAGCCGCTGCGCGCTGGAACCCGCTTCGATGCAAGAACGCCGCTGCAGGCCGTTTTTACGCTGCGTCCCGTACCTTACGGGTACCGGAAGTATATGTTTGGGCTGGAGATGAAAGTCGGGGAGAAACGGCCTTATATCGTCAAAAACATCCGGGACTTTCTCGATAAAGCAGGCCGGCGCGAACCGTTCGTCTTTTCCAAGCATTTCTGCTACGATCCGGACCGCCACAGTTTTCTGCCGGCCGACGAGCAGCTGCTGCAGCAGCTCATTGAAATTAACCGCAACGAGCGGATGTACACGGAAACCTTGGGCGGTTATATGCCTGCCAAGAAATACGGGAACGGGGACCGGCTGCTGCCGATCCCGCCGTTTTTTTGGGACCGCGTGCTGCCTCTGCTGACGGAAGCCCCGGCTGCCGAGCTGGAGCAAGATGGACAAACCTGGCCCCGCCTGGCGGTTTCCGATGAACCGCTGCCGCTGCAATTTGAGCTGGGCGAAGCCGGGGACAACCACTTTCATTTTGCCGTCCGCGGTCTTGACGATTGCATTGTTTTGGAAGATTACGGGGTCATTCTGACCGCAGGCAAAATCATAAAAAAGCCGGCGGCGGAGTGCCGGCGTCTGGCGGAAATCAAACATCTGCTGGCGACGGCCCGCAAGCAGCGGATCATCGTTCAGCCGGAGCAGATCGAGCCATTTGCGGAAAAAGTATTGCCCGGACTGGCCAAGCTCGGCAAAATCGAAATCGAGGACAACGTTGCCGGACGGATGGTCCGCACGCAGCTTAAAGCCAAGCTGTATCTGGACCGGGTGAAGGATCGCCTGCTCGCCGGACTGGAGTTCCAATACGGGGACATTATTTTTAACCCCCTGGAAGAACATGGCCCCAAGCGGGGAACCGACCTGATTTTGCTGCGGGACAGCGAAAAGGAACGGCAAATTCTCGAGCTGATGGAAGCAAGCTCGTTCGCGAAAACGGAAAGCGGCTATTTTCTGGACAACGAAGAAGCGGAATATGAGTTTCTGTACCATGTCGTGCCCGAGCTTGAGAAGCTGCTTGAAATTTATGCCACCTCGGCCGTGAAGGTTAGGCTCCTGTCCGACCTGCGGCCGCCCAAAATTTCCGTGGAGCTGGACGAGCGTACGGACTGGCTGGAGTTCCGCTTTGACATGGACGGGATCAATGAATCGGAAATTCGCGGCTTGCTGCTGGCTATCGAAGAAAAAAGACGCTACTACCGCCTTCCGAACGGAGCGTTGATGCCGCTGGAAAGCGCCGAATTCCAGGAAATCGTCAAATTTATGAACGAGTTCGGCATTCGCCGGAATGAAATTAAAGGCAGCGAATTCCGTTTGCCGGTCAGCCGCGGGATTCACCTCCAGGAGCAGACGGAGCCGGGAAGCCCGATCAAGCTTGGCAAATCGCTGCGGAAGCTGCTCCATAACCTGCGGAATCCGGATCATCTGGACTTCCCGGTTCCGGCGCAGCTCTCCGGCGTTTTGCGGGATTACCAGGCTTACGGTTACCAGTGGTTAAAGACACTGGCCCATTACCGTTTCGGCGGGATCTTGGCCGACGATATGGGCCTCGGCAAAACGGTGCAATCAATCGCTTTCATCGTATCGGTGCTCCCGGAGATCGCCGCGTCCGGGCAGTCGGCTTTGATCGTCTCGCCCGCTTCCTTGATATACAACTGGAAAAACGAACTGGAGAAGTTTACTCCCGAAATCAAGGCGGTGATCGCCGACGGCAGCAAAGCCGAACGGGTGAGGGCGCTCAGGGAAGCGGCCGAAGCCGATGTGATCATCACCTCCTATCCCCTGCTGCGCCGGGACATCGAGCAATTTGCCGAACTGTCGTTCCATACGCTTATTTTGGACGAAGCGCAAAGCTTTAAAAACTATGCCAGCCAAACCGCGCAAGCGGTCAAAAGCCTTCAGGCGCGGCACCGGTTTGCCTTGACGGGGACGCCGATCGAAAATTCGCTGGAGGAGTTATGGTCGATTTTCAGCGCCGTGTTCCCGGAGCTTTTCCCGAGCCGCCAAGCGTTTAACGAGCTGTCCCGGGATACGATCGCAAAGCGGATTCGCCCGTTTCTGCTGCGCCGCGTAAAAACCGACGTGCTAAAGGAGCTGCCGGAAAAAATCGAGTCATTGCAGGCGACCGAACTGCTGCCTGAACAGAAGAAGCTGTACGTGGCCTATTTGGCCAAGCTGCAGCAGGAAACGTTAAAGCATTTAAACGAGGATGCCTTCCAGAAAAACCGCATCCGCATTTTGGCCGGACTCACGCGGCTGCGCCAGCTATGCTGCCATCCCGCCCTGTTCGTCGACGGTTACGAAGGCGGCTCGGCCAAATTCGAGCAGTTGATGGAAATGGTGGAGGAATGCCAAGGCGCCGGAAAACGCGTGCTGATCTTCTCGCAGTTTACGGAAATGCTGGGGCTCATCGGCCGCGAATTGGGATACCGGGGACTGCCGTTTTTCTATCTGGACGGGAAAACCCCCGCTTCCGAACGGGTCGAGCTCTGCACCCGGTTTAATGAAGGCGAGCGCGATCTGTTCCTGATTTCGCTGAAAGCGGGCGGTACCGGCCTGAATCTGACCGGCGCGGACACCGTCATTTTGTACGATTTGTGGTGGAACCCCGCGGTGGAGGAGCAGGCCGCCGACCGCGCCCACCGGATCGGGCAAAAAAACATCGTGCAGGTGATCCGCCTGGTAGCGCAAGGGACGGTCGAAGACAAAATGTACGAGCTTCAGCAGAAGAAAAAGAACCTCGTGGAGGAAGTGCTGAAGCCTGGCGAGGAATCGTTCTCGGCGCTCACCGAGCAGGAAATCCGGGAAATTCTGATGATATGAAAAAACCCGCCGTAGAATTCACTCCGGCGGGTTTTTCATGTGCAAATCCATGCTTTTGGCGTAGAGAGGTGAAGTAGGAACTTGGGTAGCTTACGTTGCGCAGCTTACGTTGCGCAGCTTATGTTGAGCAGCCTATGCTGAGCAGCCTATGCTGAGCAGCCTATGTTACCGGAAATAAGGGCAATTTATGTCGCTATTTTCGAGATTCACCTCTCCTGCGGAAAATAGCGGAACTTTTGGTCCTTATTTGAAGATCAAGCTTGGAAAACAGCGCCTTTTACCCCCATCTGTCTAGAATAGCGACAAAAAAATCCTCTATTTATGCTATTCTCCCTTTTTTGCAGAATATAAGGACATTTTATGCCGTTATTTCCGCGGACTCCCGGACAACGGAACAGCCGGCCAGCGTGAGTGGCCAGGGGCCAGCGACCAGCCGTCAGTGGCCAACGGCCAGAGGCTGACGGCTGGTCGCTGGCTGTCAGCGGTCAGCGCTCAGCGGCCAGCCGTCACCAGTCACCAGTCACCAGTCACCAGTCACCAGTCACCAGTCACCAGTCACCAGTCACCAGTCACCAGTCACCAGTCACCAGTCACCAGTCACCAGCGATTATCCTTGCCGCGCTACTGCCCGGCAACCTCAAACTCGTATAGCGAATAGCCGTATGGGGTTCCCCGCTCGATCCCGTACATTCTTACGTATCTGGCCGGCTTGGAGTCCAGCGGGATTTCGTCCACGCCCCCGTCTCCGCTTGTCGCCGTGTAGACGTCCGTCCAGTGCTCGGGATCGCCGTTGTCGGTGGATACCTGGATTTTATACTGTGTCGCATAGGCATCTTCCCAGCGCAGCTTGACCCCGGTAATTTGCCGGACCGATCCCAGGTCCACGTAGATCCATTCCGGGTCGCTGCCTTCGCGGCTGGCCCATCTCGTCATTTGATTGCCGTCGACCGCTTGGGCCGGCTCGAATCCCACGCCCTCCACGGAGCTGGACACCGCCGGCTTGTTTAAGGCCAGATTGGGCGCCGCAGGCGGCACGGTCTGGGCCTCCGGTTTCCACCAGTTGCCGGAAAGGAACAGCATGTTCAGCAAATTGTAGGTGTCGCTGAAATAGTCCTCTTTCTGATCGATCATCCAATCCCACCCGGCGTTAACCCATGCCTGATTGGCGCTGGAGGCCGTTCCCGCCGAGATGAGCGGAGCGGCAAACACCGCCGTGGCGTAGTCCCCGACCGCCGAGCCGTCCAGCTTGTACCCGTTTTTGATCCCTGCGGGCGATCCCCCGGTCTTGCTTTGAATCCAGGCCGCCAGCTTGTCCGCGATCGCTTTGCCCCGCGTGTCCCCGTACAAGGCGTAATCCATCACGACGCGCAGCGGAACCCGGCTTGCATTATAGTAATACAGGTTGGTTTCCTTGAACTCGTCCAAATACCATTCCGGCGCCGGCTTGGGCGGATTCCCCACCACAAAATCCGAGATCAGCCCGGTGTTTGGCGAATAAGCTTCGCTGAATTGCCGGTACACATTGTATAAACTATCGATGACGTGAATCCAGGTTTCATCCTCCGTCACTTCGTAAAAAGCCCGAAGATGGCTGAACATCCAGTCCGAAGGGCGCGTGTTGAGAGCGTCTTTGGCATCCCAATCGCCCAGGTTCAAGCGGTAGGTCTTGGTCACGTAGCTGGTTTTGATGCCGTCCGTGATCATTTTTTTCGCTTCCTGCAAATAGTTGACCGGTCCGCCCGATCCCCATTGATTGTGAGCGAGAATAAGCGAGTAAGCGATGTCGAGATCGCCGTCGGTGGCCGAACCGAAATGCCCTTGCGCGGCCGGATCGTCCGCCACGACCCAGCCCATCAGGTTGGGATTGCCCGAGCTTTTGTAAGCCCTTGCCGTTTTAAACAAACCGTCGTAAATCGTCCGGGCTTCGGGATCGTAGCCGGCCATCAGCGCGGTAATGATCATCCCGTACCCTTGACCTTCGGAAGAACCTAATGCGGTAAAGCCGTCCGGATCACCCGTGATGTCTCCTTTCACGTAATACCCGCCGGGCAATGATTTTAAGTCGTGTTTGAGGTATTTCGCTTTCCAGTAGTCGTAATACTCCGCCACGGCTTGGTTCATCTCCGTTTGCGTCACGTGATTCGGCTTAACGATGCCCGGGTAGCTGACCTGCTGCGGAAAAGGTTTTAATTCCCCGGCAGCGCTCGCCCGTTGCTCCAGGCCGAACCATCCCGCCGAAGCGAACATGGTCATGCAAAGCACCATTACGCATAACTTTTGCAGCTTTAAAGCAGGTATTGCGGCTTTCCTTGTCAAACGCATCATCATTCCTCCTCGAATCGAAAGTGTAAATCATGGCTTACGTTTTCGGTTGTCGGATATGAATAGCAAGGATGTCCTTAATTGTATTTTATTACAATTGGACATGAAGTTAAAGCAAGACGGAAAGCGAAAATGTTTGTAATTGCGCGGATCGGGAAACGATAAATAAGGCAAACTACCATTAACAGAGTAAAACAACAAGGAGGAACAGCATGGAACAGCACAACGGGCAGCATTCCCGCGACGAAGCCAAACTTCGCAATAAAATCGACCCCGCCGGTGACTCTATGGCCGAGCAAAAGAAAATGAAAAGCGGTGTGGACATCGAACCGGAAGCCGACGAATGGGTGGCCAAACCGGCGCCGTTTGCCGACACCGATTCCGCAAAACAATAAATCGCCGATAACGATCCGCTTTGGCCGCTGGCCATAGCGGATTTTTTTAGAATATCGCCGGACGTTTTTCTTACCGCTGCGGACTTTTTTTGCGCTTGATCAGCATCGTCATGAACAGCAGCGCCGGGCCAATATTTGAATCAGCGGATACCACTTCAGCACGACATCGATGCCGACCCATAAATGATGCGAAAAATTCGGAGAGGACAACGAGGCGCCAAAAATGGCTATACCCACCGGAAAAATCCACTTATTATAAGCAATCCCCGTAATGCGGAAACATCCCTTTACAGCGCCGATATAAAACAGCAGCAATTTTGTCCCAAGCCCGATGAACAAAACAATGACAAACAGCACATCCATTCTCTCGAACACTTCAACCAACTCGATCAGTTGAACGACCTGCAGCAAGGGAAAAGTTACCGCATTCGCCAGTTTGGGGCCAAGCACGAGAACGTTCATTTGGTTGACGAGGAGGAGAAAAGCGGCAGTGGCCGCATAGGCGAGCAAAATCGGTTTGCGCGCTTTCCGCCCCGTTTTCAGCCCCGGAAAAAACACCAGAAACAGCACCGTTTGAGCAAACGGGAAAGCAATGATGTTCGGGACTTCTCGCCAAACGGGCTTTAAGCCGTTTTCCAATATGGGGAGCATATTTTCAAAGTGCATTAGCCCCACGCCCCCGATCATCGAAATGAGGATCATATAACTCAAAACGACGAACGGAAACAACACAAGAGTACAAAGAAACACGACCCGAAGGCCGTACCTGACGCTGTTGGCTACGATGGCGATCCCGATGAGCATAATGACCACCAGCGGGGTTCGGTTCAGAAGCACGAAAGAGGCCAATTCGCCCAAATCGCGTAAATTACGCGAGGCTTCATAAGCAAAATAAACGACGAACAAGGCGGAAAGCAGCGAACCCGCCGTTTTCCCCCAATATTTTCGGCACAACTCGAATAGATCGAGGTCCGGATCACGGCGGTAAATAGCCCAGTACATCAATAAAAGGAAGAAGCCGGCACCGGCCGCCATGGCCATGGCGGCCCACACATCCTGCCCGGCTTTACCGCCGATTTGGAACAGCGTGGTGCTCCCGACTTCAAACAAAACAAATCCGCTAATCAATTCGGCGATTCCGTACTTCTCCTGCTTCATGATTCTGCCTTCCTCCTGCTTCATCCGCCATGAGGACCATTTTTGTTGGACAGCTGTTTAAACGATTTCTTCAATAAGCCGGGACGCTCGACTTTTACCGTCACATGTACTTCCAGTTCGATCTTGGCGAGCTCCTCGTCCCAATGGCCCTTTATCCGTTTCCAGGTTTCAGGATCCTTCCGGTGGATTTTTCCGGCAAATCCCGGCAAATCGACGCGCATTTTTTGCGCGGCTTCCCAACCCGTATTTACCGTGTCGATAATCGTGGCGCCAACTTCCCGCTCGATCGCTTGTATCGTCTCAGGATTAAACGGGTCGCCGCCGCACATGTATTCCAGCAAGTTTCCGCTGGCTTGAATGTTAACCTTCATTTTATAATGATCTCCCGCCTTGACGGGTATGACATTCGTTTTCGCTCGATTAATGAGCAGGGAGCCCTCATTTTTGCCATTAGTTTCGGTCCCCGGGCAAGCAAATGACAGAGTACTGCCCTTTACCTGATCGGTAAGCCAGGCAATGCCGTAACTCTGCGCCCGGTTCAGCCATCCCGCCAGCCGATCGCCTTTGAATACTCCCAGCCGCACGATTTTCATTTTAACGGGAGGAGAGGTGGTTTTGTTGATATCCAGGGATTCCAAAGGCTTTTCGCTGCCTTCCGGAACGCTTACAACCGGAACGCCGGCCGCCCGCGAGTCGGACGAAATTTTTTGCGCCAGTTGAAACAAGTTAATGACTGGAAAATAGGAAGAATTGTTTTGCTGCTTGCGCATAATATCCGCCAGGGCGCTGCCCGGAATTTTCTCCGGAGGCACCATATTTCTCAAAATATCCGAAGCCTTGCGATCCGTTACGGCAACCAGCACAGTTTCACGCGCTTCGACATTGCGGAAGTATAAATCTAAAATTTGGTTTATCCCCGTTTCCGCCGCCTCTTTGCCAATGACCGTAATTTCTGTATGACCGAAGTAAAGCCGGCGCGGGTTCTCCACATACCCTAAAGCGGCCGCTTCCCGAATCGTCTTGCCTTTCGTCGTAAACACGGACACGCTGGGCTGGGAGCCGCCGCCGCCGGTGCCCCCTCCCTGGCTTGCCCCCGTGGCGGAGGGAACGACAATCTGATAGGATATTTCCCAATCGTTTCCGGACCGGTCAAACCCCGTGGCTACGGTGATGCCTAGCTCATTCAGTTCTGTACGATTCCAGCATCCGGTTGCAGTAAGACATAGGACCGCTGCAGCGCAGCACAACAAAAACATCCGCATATTGACGCTCATTCCCCTACTTTTTAATCAGCCCGTCGTTCGGTACGGAGCCTTGTCTTGTTTTGTTGTCTTCATTGATGTACGCCGGACGCTGCTTCATCTTCGGCCAGGGCGCCCGAATAAAGACATCCTTCATATTTGCAAAGCTTAAAGGGGCGATCGGCAATAAATAAGGGACCCCAAACGATCTTAAGGAGACCAGGTGCATCAGGAGCGGGATCAGGCCGGCCAAAATGCCGTACAATCCAAACGTTCCGGCCAAGAGCATTAATCCGAAGCGGATTAGTCTGACCGCGGACGACATGCCGAACGTAGGGATGACAAAATTGGAGATGGCCGTAAACGACACGATGATGACCATCGCGGCGGATACCAAACCGGCTTGCACCGCAGCTTGCCCCAATACAAGCGCGCCGACGATCGAAATCGCCGACCCGACCACCCGCGGCATACGAACCCCGGCTTCGCGGATGACTTCAAACGTGATTTCCATCAGCAAGGCCTCAAACAGGGCCGGCAAGGGCGTGCCTTCACGCTGCGCCGCCAGACTGATCAGCATCGTGGTCGGCAGCATTTCCGGATGAAAGGTGGTCACGGCGATATATAAGGAAGGAAGCAGCATGGCGACTAAAAAGGAAAGCAGGCGGATCCAACGCAAAAAGGTCGAAATATCGTAACGTTGATAATAATCTTCGCTGGACAGGAAAAACTTGAAAAACGTGACCGGGCAAATCAGCACAAACGGGCTGCCATCGACCAGAATGACAACCTGTCCCTCCAATAAACATCCTGCCGCGGCGTCGGGACGTTCTGTGTTCATAATCGTCGGAAACGGAGTGAAGGCTTTATCCTGAATAAATTCTTCGATATAGCCGCCTTCCAAAATACTGTCCGTATGAATGGCATCAAGGCGGTTAAATACCTCTTGAAGCACAGCGGGATTGGCAACTCCCTCGATATAAGCGACGACAACCTCCGTTTGCGTATACGTCCCCACCGTTCTGCTTTCGAAACGCAAATCGGGGGACCTGATTTTTCGTCTCAGCAAAGCCATATTCGTGGACATCTCCTCGGTAAATCCTTCCTTTGGCCCGCGAATGACGGTCTGGGTCGAAGGCTCTTCGACCGATCTGCGCGGTCCCCCCGATATGGGGGCAACGATGGCGCCTTCCGTCCCGTCGATAATGATCGCGGCCGAACCGGTCAATAAGGAGGAGATCAGATCGCTGCCGCTGGTAATCCGCTTTACGTTTCCGGTACTGATTTGTTCGGCGATCGGCCGGTGCTGATAGTCCCGATCCGCAGCAAAAAAACGCTTGTCCAAATCGTCGATCAATTCGCTTAAAAGCATTTGATCAATAAGCCCGCCAACATAACAGATAGCGATGTCCTCTCCTTCCGGACCGCGGTTTTGCAGCCGGCGAATGACGACGTCGGAGCTGCCCCCCATTTTTGAGCGGAGATAAGCAAGCGTACCGGATAATGAGCCGCCCAAGCCATCGCTTAATCTTTGACCCATTTCCCGATCCGCAGGGGCCGTGGCTCTCCCCCGGCTTCCTTTTCGTAGATTTCGGCCTAGTTTCCTCATAACGCGCCTCCAACCCGTGAACTAACAGTAATATGGCCTATATCCATAATTTGTATTCGATTCAAGGAAAGCCAAAAAGAGCGGGGCACAAAGGTCATTCCTTTGCGCCCCGCTCTTGTCAATAATGTTTTTTTAGTTTTCGCTTGCCCGCTCAAGTTTATCGTTCAATGGTTTCGAGGTTGCCCTAGCTTGCCCGCTCCGCGCCGCCGCCATGACCAGCAAATAAATGACCATGAACATGCCCATAAACCCGGCGGAATACCGGTACATTACGGCGTAATCCGTAGCGGAAGCGATCGCTCCCAGAATAACCGATCCGATCGCAACGCCGAAATCGGTGGAATTGTAAAACATGCTGTTGGCCGCACCGTATTGCTCGGGCGAGCTGCTTCGGATCATCCAGGCCTGTAGCGTCGGCTGAATCGCGCCAAAGCCAAGCCCGTACAGCAATGCCGACAAAATCAGCATGCCCAGCGACGTTGTGAACGATAGGATCACCATGCTGGCGATCACCGACACGGCGGCGGGCAAAAGAACGGCGGCATGTCCCCTGCTGTCGAAGATGCGGCCGGAGATCGGGCGGATAATGACGATCGTAAAGGCGTTAAACAGGAAAAACAGGCCAACCTGGGACAAATGGACAAACTCTCCGTAAAGCGCGATAAAGCTGAGCAACCCGCTGTAGGTAATCGCCAATACAACATTTAAAAAAGCGGGGAACAAGAGCTTGCGGTTGAAGCCGCGGGTTATCTTGCCTTCGCCTTCCTTTCGGCCGCCGGACGCCTCCTCTTGATTAACCTTGCCCGCTGCTTGGCCGCGGGATGCGGGCGGCAGCGCCCGGGTCAGCAGCAAAAGCGGAATCATGATCACCACCGCTGCCGAACCGGCCAGCGTCAATGTGCCGAATCCAAACAGCCCCATCACGTTAAGTCCGATCATCGGGCCAACCGACATCGCCAAGCTGGTGGACAAACCGAAATACCCGATGCCTTCCCCCATCCGCCGGACCGGTATGATTTGCGAAACGAGCGTCGGCAGAATCGTGCTGGCGATCCCGAAGCCGACCCCGTATCCGGCCCTGACGATCAGCAGCCCCCCGACGGAACCGGCCAGGCTGTTCAGCGCAGTCGTGGCCGCCGCAATGGCCAGGCCGATGAACAACAAGCTGTTCGAAGACATTCTTTTTAACAATGCCGCCGCCAAAAAGCGCGTAACGATGGCGGAAGCCGCAAACACGCTGGTCACCAGACTGACCTGCAAATCTGTGGCGGCCAATTCGTTTTTGACGTAAGCCGAAAATGAAGACAGCAGCATATGCAAATTTAAAAACAGCAAAAAAGTAGAGATCGTTAACGAAATAAACGACCTCGTCCACAATGGCTCGGATTGAATTGATGCTTTCATCTCTGATTTCTCCCACTCTCTATCTGATTGTGCTCCAGCTGCCCGGAAATGTGCGCGTTGACCCGCTCCAGCAAATTCAGCAGCATGAGGTACTCCGCTTCGGACATGCAGCGCTTCACCTCTTCCGTGACCCCTTGCTCCAGCGCGATTGTTTCCCGGATTAACGCCCTGCCGCGCTCCGTACTGAACACCGCAAAGGAGCGGCGGTCCTGCTTTCCGGTCTGCTTGTAGATTAAGCCCTTGCTTTCCAATAAATCGAGGATGCGCGTGGTCGTAGGCTTGTCTTTGCCGCAGCGGTCGGCGATTTCTTTTTGAATCAAACCCTCGGATTGGTCGATCTGATTAAGCACGGACCACTGCTCCGGGGTAATGTCGTACTCCTTCAAACGATGCTGCAGCAATGACGCGATTTTCCGGTAGGTCACGCCCATAATGAAGCCGACCGCCAAGTCGGCCCCGCGTTGATCTGCCTCCATCCGCAATACTTCCCTTTCCGCAAATTAGTTGTTATAACAATTATATTATAGCTAACTTTTTTTGTCAAAGCCGCCGCCAGATTTTTTCCGCTGCATAGGTCATTATCCTTTCCTTTCGGACATAGCCGCGAATACACTGCCAGTAAAACGCCGCAAAGGGGAATTTAATCCATGAAACCAGGCCGGCATCCGCGCCATGTAATCAGCAAATGGAAAAAAAACAAAGCGCTCCTGGCAAACAAAAAACTAAGGCCCTTCCTGCCGGAGATGCGCAAGTTCAGTCGGGCCAACCTGTTTAACATGCTTAAGAAGCACAAAATGGTGTACGTCAAACCGGTTAACGGCTCCTTCGGAAAAGGAGTGATGAGAGTGGAGCTGAAACCGGCGGCAAGCGCCGCCCCGTACCGGTACCAGCTCGAAACCAAGGCCCGTTCCTTCAAGACTTTCGACGAACTTTACGCGTCTATCCAACAGCATAAACGAAAAGGGGACTACCTCGTTCAACAAGGCATTCACCTGCTCACCTACCAAAACCGCACGTTTGATCTGCGGGTCATGGTCCAAAAAACGCCGCAAAAAGTCTGGAAAACCACCGGTTACATCGGTAGGCTGGCCCACCCTAAAAAAATCGTCACCAACTATCATAGCGACGGCACGCTAATGCCTGTGGAAAAACTGTTTTCCCCCCATATGAAAGGCCCTAAAATCAAGGCATATTGCACAGACTTGCAAGACCTTGGCGAAGACGTCGCCAACCACCTTCATAAGGTTTTTCCCGGGATCCGCGAAATCGGCGCGGATATTGCCGTCGACCAAAAGCTGCGTCCCTGGATCCTCGAAGTCAATACATCGCCGGACCCGTATATATTCAGGAAGTTAAAGGACAAAAACATATTCCGCACGGTCATCCGCTATTCCCGTGCGAACGGAAAAGTTCAGCACAAATAGCACTAATCCAAAAACGCGGAGGATTGCCGCATGATGCCTGCAGCAATCCTCCGCCCGTGTTTTCAGGATACATACCGGTTATAAATCTTCATCAGGTTCGCGGCCGTCTGGTTCCAGCCGAACTTGCTTACCGCATCGCGTCTGGCCTGTTTGGACATTTTTGCAGCCGCTTCCGGATGTTTCGCCAACTGTAAAATCCACTTGGCATGCTCCCGGGGGTCCGAATAGGGCTTCACCAAATAACCGTTGTGGCCATGCCCTACGATCTCCCCGATGCCCCCGATATTGGAGGCCACGACAGGCAGCCCGGAGGCCATCGCCTCCACATTGACGAGGCCGAACGCTTCGTGCTCTTGAGAAGGACAAGCAAAGCAGTCGGCCTGGCGGAAATAACGGTCGATCTGCCGATGCGGAACCTTCCCCACAAAGCGGACGGGCACCCGATGCTTGCCGGCCAAGCGGCGCAGCTCCCGCAAATACCCGGCTTTTCCTCCTCCGACGACCGTCAGGCTCGCTCCGGCGCATTCCCGCCGCACCAGTTCGATGGCTTTGATCAGAACGGGGACTCCTTTGCGGGGGATGACCCTTCCGGCAAACAGCACCCGGAATTGACCCGGAGCGACTGTTCGCCGGGCCGGCGGTTTAAAACGCTCGGTATCGACTCCCAGGTGCACCGTATATATTTTGCCCGCCAACCGGGTAAAGCGCTCCGACAATTTCGCTTTCAGCGAATTGCTGTTGGCGACGATGAGATCGGGTTTGGCGATGCTGGCAGCCACCGCGGACGTATTTCTCACAAAAGTTAATGAATGAAGGAACAGGGAGACCGGCGTGCGCGGAAAAGCGGCTTTGATTTTGGCCGCGTAATGGGGCCGGTTGTCGACCTGAATCAGGTCATAGTTCCTGCCTTTTAAATAATTCAGCACGGAAGCGATATATCGGTTCGGACTGCCCGAAGGCACGCGGACGATCGTTAATTTGCCGGTGCGGCTCACCGGCGGCAAGCCTTTCGACTGTCTGCTGAGGATCGTAACGGTATGGCGGGCGGCCAGCTCTTTGGCGATCGCCAGCATGCAAATTTCCACCGATCCGTTCCCCGGAACCGGAATCTGCTCGGGCGCAACCATTAAAATGTTCATTTTATCCTCCTTACGCATAGGATCAGATGGCTTATTCACCATATGCGTCCGGAGCTCTGGTTGCTGCGGGGCAAAGGCCGAATTTAGAGTTCTATCATTTGACCATTTGAAAAAAAGAACGAAGCGTCTTCACCCACGCGTTTTGCGCCCTTTTGCCCTTGCCGCACCGTTCCCGAATGATCTTGACGTCTATATGCCAAGCTTCGTAAAGCTTGCTTTTTGTTTCATGAAATTGTTTCAGCTCCCGCTCCCTGCGGTAAAATTCATCGAAACTCATGCGTATGACCTCCTTACGGCTTCCCGTTTGATTCTAGCTGTTTAAACTGCTCTCATTATCCGCTTTAAAAGCAGGAAGAAAAAGTGTACACTATTGCCAAAGCACTTCCCCTTTTAGGGAAACAAGCGGGACATGTCCGGGAATTACGGTTCTTTGTACTTGCAAGCATCAAGATAATATCCGCTGTGGAGGCGATCGCATATGTTAACGGCAGAACGTTATGTAACTTTGCTTAATCATTTTTCCGGGCCGGAATCGACGGAAATGCGGGAAGTGGAGGTGGCGCTGGAGGATTTGACGGAGCTGTTTCACTGCACCGAGCGAAACGTCAAGCTGATTATCCGCAAGCTGCAGGAAGAAGAGCTGATCGAGTGGCATCCCGGCCGGGGCCGCGGCCACCGTTCCCGGCTCGTTTTCCGCATCGGCCGGCCCGCTTTTCTCCTGCAGCTGGCGCAAACTCTGGCGCAAAAGGGGGAATACCGGGAGGCGTTTGAGTTCCTCAATCAGCACGAGGAGGATAAGCCGGTGGTGGAGCAGTTTATTTTATGGATGAACGAGCAATTCGGGATCGAGCAACTCGCCGCCGGCCAAAGCTGCAGGGACATTTTCCGGCTGCCTGTTTACAAGAAGCCGATGACGCTCGATCCGGCCAACCTGTTTTACGGGTTCGACTCGCATTTGGTCCGGCAATTGTTCGACCGGCTGGTCCAATTCGACGGAACGCTTGGCGAAGTCGTGCCGATGATCGCGCACCATTGGGAGCATAACGAAAACGGTGACGAATGGACGTTCCACCTGCGTAAAGGCGTCCGTTTTCACCACGGCAAAGAGCTGACCGCGGAAGACGTCATGTTTACCTTCGGCCGCCTGAAAGACGGTTCGGCCAACCTCTGGCTGTTGGCTACCGTGGAACGGATGGAGGCGCCTGACCCGAGAACGGTCAAATTTTTCCTGACCCAGCCGAACTGGCTGTTCCCCCGCCTCCTCTGTTCATCCTGCGCTTCCCTTCTTCCCTCCGACCTGCTCGGCCGGGATGAGCAAGCTTTTTGGACGCAGCCGAGCGGCACGGGCCCTTTTCGCCTGACGCACTGGAGCGACAGCCGGATGGAGCTGGAGGTGAACCCGGCGTATTTTCTCGGCAGAGCTTATCTGGACGGCGTGACCCTCGTGTTCCTGCCCGACAACATCCCGAATTCCTCCAGAATCAAATGGGAGCAGATTATCGGAGGCGATACCCGCATTCCCGATCGTGCCGGAACGGATTGGGAACGGATCGAGAAGCTTTGCAAAGGATGCAGCCTGATCAACTGGAACCGCAACAAAAAGGGGCCCCAGCAGTCGCTGGCTTTCCGCCAGGCGGTCAATCTGATCATTGACCGTCCCGGCATGCTCGCGCATACCGGAAAACCGGGATACCCGGCCCGCAGTTTCCGCCCTACCGAAGATGCCGCGCTTGGCATCCACCGCCACGATCCCGCGGCGGCCCGGCAGCTGCTGGAGGAGTCCGGATACGACGGCACCCCAATCCGTCTTATCGCCAATTATCTGGACCGCGATGAAGCGGAATGGATCCGGTGGCAATGCGCCACGATCGGAATTCCTGTGGAAATCCGCTATGCGGATAAATCGAATATGGCCAACACGGCCGATCTTTCCCAGGAAGCGGACTGCGTTTTGTCCTGCCTTGTTTTCGCCGAAGATGAAGTTTGCGAGTTGGAATGCTATTTGATGGATAACAGCTTCCTGCGCCGGACTATGCCCCCGGAACTGACCCGCTGGGTGTTCGGCATGGTGTCCGAGGTGCTGGCTTCCTCCTCCGCGGAACGGCGCCAGGCTTTGCTTCGGCAAATCGAATTCCGGCTGCAGGAAGAGGCGCAGGTGATGTTTTTGGTTCATCAAAAGCTGCACACTTACGTCCACCCGTCGATTCGGGGGCTCGCGATCAACAATCTCGGCTGGATGGATTTTAAGGACATCTGGCTGACCTCTGCGCTGCCGGCGGGATAAAACGGTGATGTCCAATTCCGCCAAGCTGGGGTATAATGGAAGAAAATGCTGGAAATACCGATCCGGGAGTGTATTTAGCCGTGGCGAAAACAAAGGTGTTCATTAGCTCCGTGAACGAAGACGGGTTGAAGCCTCTCCGCAAAACCGCGTTCCGGGAACTGGCCGCTATGGGGCATGAGCCGGTCATGTGGGAGGAGAATCTCGGTCCGTGGCCGGCCGGAACCGATCCTGTGCTACGCTGCCTCGAGGCGGTGGAGGAATGCGACATTTATCTGTTGTTTATCGGCAGCAAAGCCGGGACCTATGAGCCCGATGCCGATCGAACGGTCACTCATCTCGAATTCATCAAAGCGTTTGAAGCCGGGAAAACGATTCTCGTCTTTGGCGACGTACAGCTTAAATCGCTGTTTTTCGGCAGCGTCAAGCCGCTGCTTGAACCGTTCATCGACCGGTTTATCGCCAAGGAAGAACGTTTTCCGAGCTCCAGGCAAATGATGGATATCCTTGCTGCCGAGCCCGGCCTGCCTCATCATATCGATCCTTACATATGGCTGCTGCTTTACGACATCGCCATACGCAAAATATACATTGACGATCTTTCGCTGGGCGTTCCGATCGATTGGCGCGGGTATTTCAGCGACCTGCTCAGGCGCGGCGCTTTGCTGCTGCCGCTGGAGCCGTCAATTGAGCAGAACAGCGAGCGTCTGGAACAGTTCGATCATGCGTTCGAGCTGATCAGCGGCCTGCTTCCGCAGCTGGAAATCGGCGGCCTGCGGGAGCCGGAGGCGTTTCTTCAGAGACTCATCTCCCCTTTTGAAGGCGGAATGATCGCACACCGTTACGGACAGTATATAGCCGAGCAGGTCGGTTACTACAAGGATTGCAGCGCGGCCACGCTATACGTCCGGTCGGACGACAGGCTAAAGGCCGTGGCTCAGGCCGGCGAGGCGAACGGACCGGCTGAATACACCCTCGACAACAACGGCTCCTACGCCGTGTTGACCTACCATTTGGGGAACCAGCAGGAGCAGGTTTTTTTCACGGAATCGAAAAGCATGTTCTATTACTGCATCCGCTCGGGAGAATATGTGCTGACACTGCACTTCCCGGCCGACCCGTCTTGGGACTACAGGAAATTCATCCGCTACAAAGAGAGCGCCAATCATGCTATAATGAGTAAAAATCCGGTCATCATCCAATTTGTCAAACTATGTTTAGGAGGGATGCCGTCTTGAGTCGCGGCGTATTCGTATCCAAAAACGGAGTCGTCTCCAAAGCCATCGGTTTTCAGCCGAAGGAAGCGCTGCTGTTTGCCCCTTCGGATAAAAATTCCTCCCAAATTTTGCGCGATCAGCGCTCGGCGATGAAACGCAACAACAAACAAATCAAGGACCGTTTTGCCCAGGCCAGCAAAAAGGCTTGAGCTTTCCAAATCGATTCCAAATCGCAAACCGCTTTGTTCCGGACTGCAAAAATGCCGGACGAAGCGGTTTTTAGCGTTTAGGGCGGCTGCGGCGGCGGAGTTCCCCCTGATGCGAGAACAACTTCAGCATGAAAGTCCGGAAAATATCCTGAGCGGCATCTCCTTGAGCTCCCGTTTATTTTTAAGTATTAAAAAGTATACTATACAACAAAAATGTGCGTACTTGTAACTCGGTATGGCATGAATTACGATAGAATAGGTGGGTTTTTTAAAAAATATAAAGGAGTGGTTATCATGAGCGCCAAACTGTTTTCCCCATGGACGGTAAAGCAAGTTACTTTAAAAAATAGGATCGTCATGTCTCCTATGTGCATGTATTCTTCCTCGAACCAGGACGGAAAAATCGCCGACTGGCACCGGGTTCACTACGCCAGCCGGGCCGTCGGCGGCGTCGGACTCATTATCGTGGAAGCGACCGCCGTCGCCCCCGAAGGACGGATTAGCTATGACGACCTCGGCATCTGGAGCGACGAGCATATCGCCGGGCTGAAGGAACTCGCGGACCTTGTTCACCAAAACGGCGCCAAGATCGGGATTCAGCTCGCGCACGCCGGCAGAAAAGCGGTGCTGGACGAGACGATCGTCGCTCCGTCGGCCATCCCGTTCCCGGACATGAAAGTGCCAAAAGCCGCTGACGCCGGCGATATCCGGCGGATCGTCGAAGGCTTCCGGGATGGGGCGCGCCGGGCGAAGGAAGCCGGGTTCGATGTGATCGAAATCCACGGCGCTCACGGCTACCTGATCCACGAATTCCTCTCCCCGGTTTCGAACCATCGGGAAGATGAATACGGCGGCGACGCAAACGGCCGCTACCGCCTGCTCGGCGAAGTGATCGACGCGGTGAAAAGCGTATGGGACGGCCCGCTGTTCGTGCGGGTTTCGGCCAATGAATACGCCCCGGAAGGCAACTCGCTAGATCAATATATCGATTATGCCCGGCGAATGAAGGAACAGGGCGTCGATTTGATCGACTGCAGCTCCGGCGGGCTCGTGCCGGCGCCGATCGACGTGTTCCCCGGCTATCAGGTAAATCTGGCGGATCAAATCCGCGCCCAGGCAGCCGTTGCTACCGGGGCGGTCGGCTTGATCAACAGCCCGCTCCAAGCGGAAGAAATTATCGGGAACGGCCGCGCCGACCTTGTGTTCCTCGGCCGCGAATTGCTGCGCAATCCTTATTGGCCTTACGAAGCGGCCAAGGAACTGCGCACGACGCTGGAGCGTCCCGTTCAATACCAGAGAGCCTGACCGCCGCCGGGGAGTGATAAAATCCGCTTTTCTAAAACCGGACCTTGAGCTTTTGTACGCAGGTTTGCGTAGGCTCAAGGTCCGGTTTTTGCCGCCTCGGCCCCGGCCGGTACGGCCGCTGCCAAGCGCTGCAGTTGCTCCGCGGATCGGCCCTGAATTCGGCGGGCCTGGCCGAGCCCCGCTTGGATTTCCCGGGACGGAGCTATATAATTTGAAGAGTGAGTTTGGTTAAGGAGTTGTCAAGCTGTTATGAACCTTTCTGATTCAATACATCGTCCCGGACTCGCCCCGGCCGGCACTGCTTCGTTTCGTGCGCCGAAGCGCGTCCTGATCATGACGGCGGTGGAGGCGGAGCGGGATGCCGTGCAACGCGGGCTGGGCGGACATGCCGGGGCCGAGGTGCGGCTCGCCGGCGTTGGCCCGGCAGCGGCCGCCGCGGCCACGGCGGCAGCGCTCGCTGCGGCTGGCGGCGAATTCGAGCTCGTCATCAGCGCGGGCATCGGCGGCGGATTTCACGGGGTCGCCGAGGTCGGTTCGCTGGTCGTCGCCAGCGAAATCATCGCCGCCGATCTGGGCGCGGAAACGCCGGACGGCTTTGCGAGCGTGGACGAGCTCGGCTTCGGCTCCGCGCGGATCGCGGTGGAACGCCGCCTTGCCGCCCGCTGGGCGGACGCCCTTGCCGCTGCCGGGCTTCCGGCCTATTACGGGCCGGTCCTGACGCTGTCGACCGCGACCGGTACGGCAGAAACGGCCGAAGCGCTGCGGGCCCGCTTCCCCGGCGCGGGAGCCGAAGCGATGGAAGGCTACGGCGTCGCCGAAGCGGCGCGCCAGTTCGGCCTTCCGTCGCTGGAGCTGCGGGCCATTTCCAACGCGGTCGGCCCGCGCCGGCGCGAGCTGTGGAAAATCGGCGACGCCCTGCAGGCGCTGGAACAAGCCTGCTCAATACTACCGGAGGTGCTGCAATCATGAACATCGCTTTTTCCCCTTGTCCCAACGATACTTTCGTTTTTCACGCCTGGGTGCACGGACTGATCCCCGGCGCGCCCGAGCTGGACGTGACTTATGCGGATATCGACATAACGAACGGCCTTGCGGCATCCGGCCGCAGACCGGATGTGCTTAAAGTTTCCTACGCGGCTCTGCCTTGGCTGCTGGACGAATATGCGCTGCTGCCCTGCGGCGGCGCTTTGGGACGCGGCTGCGGGCCGCTTGTCCTGACCGCCGGAACGGCTGGCGGCACGGACGAGGCGTCCGCCCTGTCCGGACGCCGGGTGGCGGTCCCGAGCGAACGCTCGACCGCCTATCTGCTGTTCCGCCTGTGGGCGGCACAGCATGTCCCGGGCGGCGTCGGCGAAATCATCGTCATGCCGTTTGACGAGATCATGCCGGCGGTGCAGCGCGGCGATATCGACGCCGGGCTGGTCATTCACGAAGCCCGGTTCACCTATCAGAACTACGGGCTCAAGATGCTTCAAGATCTGGGCAGCTGGTGGGAATCCGATACGGGGCTGCCGATTCCGCTGGGCGCCATCATCGCCCGCCGCTCGCTTGACCTGGCGGCCCTCGCCCGCTGGACGCGGGAATCCGTCGAATACGCCTGGGCGCATCCTGAAGCTTCCGCCGATTACGTGATGAGCCACGCGCAGGAAATGTCGCCGGAAGTGACGCAGGCGCACATCAACCTGTACGTCAACCGCTACACGGCGGAGCTGGGCGAAGACGGCTATGCCGCCGTAACCGCCTTGCTCGACCGCGCCGCGGCCGAAGGGCTCGTCCCGAAGGTGGACCCCGCGAAACTGAGATAAAAGCCCCGGCCACTTGGCGGATATGCTAATTATGCGTCGACCCTACCCCAATCTACTCAAAAAGGAGCCGTACTGGCTCCTTTCATTTTCCCCTTCTCTCTTATTGAGTCCGGCTCCTAAGCTCCACCGCCAAAACGCTGGCGGTACCCGCATTTCCGGCACAGTTCTTCCACCGCTGTCCGGCGCGAAAAACCTTCGTACAACCGGTTGGCCCGTTCTCCTTCGATAATTTCCGAAAACGGGGTTTTGTACACGTTGCCTAAATTGATCACCCCTTCGCCGTCGAGGCAGCAAGGGATTACCGTACCGTCGACCAAAATCCCCGCCTGATTGCGGAGCGCATGGCAAAAGCCCTTGCCGTCGTCCTCCTGCGCTTTTAAATCCGGCCAGGCGAATTCGTGGTCCTGATTCAAGTAAATCCGCTCGGCCAATTGAACTCCGCTGCCGGGTACGACTTTCTCCTCGATGCGGTAGTCCAGGCCAAATTCTTTTTCGATGATCTCCAAAGTCTCGCGGTTGCGCTTGCGCTGCAAGTTCGTTTCGTTATCCTTCGTCAAGTTCCAGAGCCGGAACGAAACGATCAGATCGGACGAAGCGACGGCCTCCCGGACGAAGGACAAAATGGAGTACAAATAACCCTCCCGGTCCGCGGAGCCTTCATGCCCGTCAAAGCTGTGCAGCGAAAAATTCATCTGACGCAGCGCCGGCTTGCCGAGCAGCTTACCCTTAACCTTCGGAATCAATGTGCCGTTGGTCGTGATGTTTACCTGAAATCCTTTTTCGTGGCTGATGTCCAGGAGCCGGTCGATTTTAGGATGCAGCAGCGGCTCCCCTTTAACGTGGAAATAAATGTAATCCGTATGAGGTTTAATGTCGTCCAAAATTTTGCTGAAGTCTTCCGTTTTGATAAACTGCGCGTTGCGGTGCGTCGGCGGACAAAAGCTGCACGCCAAATTGCAAATGCTGGTCGTTTCGATATAAAACTTTTTGAACTTTTTCATGTACTTGAGCCTACTTCACTTTGATTTAGTATTCGGGATTTGTCCGCACTAGTTGTATTAAATCCGACAAGATACATTTTCTCGCCACCACATTCTAACGGTTGCCACAGCCGCTATTTGCTCCAATATCGCCGTTTTCGAATTCTAACGGTTGCCATAGCGCTTATTTAGCTAAAACCCGGATATTTGGAATCAGATTTGAGCAGATAACTGCGCTCACAACCGTTAAAATTTAGAAAGGGGCTTTTTTGGCAAAATAGCGACTAATACAACCGTTAGATTTCTGGCGTGATCTCAAATGAAATAGCGGGCTAGGTGTACCAGAGATTTTGTGTAGGCGTTAATGCAACGCCAGTGTAGAAAAGGTTTTTTTTCGGAAAATAGCTGCTGCTATAACCATTAAATTTCCGGGCTTGTCTTTATTCTAGCTGATACGGGGCAAAAGCCCAACAAAAAATGCTCTAAAGCCGCCGAAGCTTTTCAGTAAAAGGTCATGTGGCTTTTTTCCGCCCGGTAGTAGTCGAGACGATCCGCCAGCGTTCCCGTATGGAATTCAAACAGATGCCCGTCGGGATCGAAAAAATAAATCGATTTTTTGTCCCGCACATCCCTCTCGCGCCCCGGCAGCACTTCTACGCTCAATTGCCGCAGCTTGTCCAGAACAGCGTCAAAATCCGTTTCTTCGATCGTAAACGCGATATGCGTGTATGTACGGTTCTCTTTGTCCCGGGGGATGTCTTCTTGATTCAAAGCGATCCATAAACCGTGTAAATCGAAATAGGCGAGTTTCCTCCCTTTCACGACCATTTTTGCGTCAAATACCTGTTCATAAAAAGCAATCGACCGCTCCAGATCGGCTACCGAAAAGCAGAAATGGTTAATTCCCTTAATATCCATTGGGCTCCTCCCAGCAAAAATTAGGGGCAAGGCCATAACGCCTCGCCCTTTATGCGGCACGCATTATGTGATAAAAATGATTTTCAGATTATGGCTTGGGCCGTAATCTGCACGATTTCGATAATAATCGGCGTCCCCGCCAATATCATATCCTGACCGAGCAAAAGCGTCAAAGCCTGGGGGGACAGCGTATACAGGCTGCCTTCCTGCATTACGCCGTTTATATACAAATTGGCATATGATTCGCTGCCAAGCCCGGAAAATGCGGCCGGCGGATTTCCCTGGTCATCCGTAAACTCGCTCGCCGGGACGGTGACATCCCCTTGTAAATTAGCAGGAGGAAAATAAAAGTAGCGGAACACGGTAGGCGTTACCTGAATCGCGCCGCCGGGAGGTCCGGGGGGGCCAGGAGGCCCCTCGGGGCCTTGCGGGCCTATCGGCCCCTGCGGACCCGCTTCTCCCACCGGCCCTGGATCTCCCGCTGGCCCTTGCGGACCCACTGGCCCCTGTGGCCCCGCTTCTCCCGCCGGCCCTTGCGGTCCCACTGGCCCCTGTGGCCCCGCTTCTCCCGCCGGCCCTTGCGGTCCCACCGGCCCCTGGGGACCCGCTTCTCCCGCCGGCCCTTGCGGACCCACTGCCCCCTGTGGTCCAGCTTCTCCCGCTGGCCCTTGCGGTCCCACCGGCCCCTGGGGACCCACTTCTCCCGCCGGCCCTTGTGGACCCACTGGCCCCACCGGCCCTGGATCCCCCGCCGGCCCTTGCGGACCCACTTGCCCCGGCGGACCTGGATCGCCCGCTAGCCCTTGCGGTCCCACCGGCCCCTGGGGACCCGCTTCTCCCATAGGTCCCTGCGGACCCGCCAGACCGTACGCCCCCGCTTCTCCCATAGGTCCCTGCGGCCCCGCCAGACCGTACGCCCCCGCCTCTCCCACAGGTCCCTGCGGACCCACCAGACCGTACGCCCCCGCTTCTCCCACGGGTCCCCGCGGGCCCTCCAGACCGCGCGGTCCCGCTTCTCCCGCCGGTCCCTGCGGACCCACCGGCCCGATCGTTCCCGGTGGCCCGAGAGCTCCATGCGGTCCCGTCGGCCCTGCATTTCCCGCGGGACCCGGTCCCCCCGGAGCGCCTGCCGGGCCATTCGCCCCCGGCAAACCGGGGACGCCGGAGCCGCCGGAGCCGCCTCCCGCTCCCGGGCGTTCCATTTGCCCGTGGCGCTCATGAAGCAGATGCTCTATCCGCCGCATCCGTTTCCAGCATATGATAAGACGGCCGCGCAATCTCCGGTTTTGTGCACGCAGAGCATAATATGCGGCGGCCCTCTTTTTGCGGCTTCTCGTGCCTCTCTTTCTTTTTCCCCCTGGGGCACACTTTCCTTTCCCCACTTGCCATTCCTCCCACACGGAAATGCTGTATTGTGCCTCGTTATTCGCCTGCATTATCATATGTGCTTTCGTGTAGAGGCGAAATAGACAAATATCCTGCTCCCCCGCAAAAAATTACATATTTTGCCGATGAAGATGCGCCGCTTCTATTAAGTCAACCTGAACATTATATGTGATATATCGAGTCTCTCGATAACATTCTAGATTAGGAGGTAATACCATGCCGGTAGTAAAACCCGTCTTTACCGCGACAGCAACCGCTCCGGTTGCATCGGGCGGAGCTATCACCACGACGGTTTCCCCGACCGTCACCCGCTTTTTCGCCACGATTACGGCCGCAATGATCGGAGCCACGGACATCACCATTCCCGCCGGGAGTTTCGTCGATGACACGGACACGGCCGTCACCGCTTTGCCCGCCTTGACCGGGAGCGACTTCTTTAACGTGTATGTCAACGGCGTGATCCAGCAGCAGTCACTGTCCACGTTGACGACGGCAAGCCTGGTTTTGGCCACGACGGATATCAGCGCAGGCGTTCCCGTTCAATTGGAAGTCAACAGCTTCGGCGATGTCACGTCCACGATTACGACGCAGCCCACAATCTCCGCCCCCACGATTACCATTACCACTTAAAGCGGTCATTTAAAGTGTAATATTGACTCCCCGCGTTCCATCGACTAAAATGGACCCAGTATTAAAGGCGATGGAGTTCGCCTGAACCGCTCCCCGAGCTAATGACTCCTACCAGCAGCTGCTGGTAGGAGTCTGTCTATTTTTTAGGAGGATGATCGCTTTGAATGTAATCGCGCTGATGATCGGCGGGCTTTTCGGTTCGCTGCTGCGTTATGGACTGGGGTTATGGATTCCCGCTGTCGGCTCCTTTCCCCTCTCTACCGTCGTTATTAACCTGTCCGGCTGCTTGTTTCTTGGGTGGTTTTTTACCGCCGCACCGCTGCGGAAGATTCCTTCCCACCTGCGCCTTGGCCTGGGAACAGGCTTTACCGGAGCATTTACGACCTTCTCCACCTTTTCCGTGCAGACCTTGGAAGCACTAAGCTCCAGCCGTCCCGGAACGGCGGCCGCTTACGCGCTGGCGAACGTGATCGGCGGCCTGTTCATGGCCGGGCTCGGCGTGCGGATCGCCGGAAAGAACCGCCGCCGTCAAGGGGAAGGTGCGGCATGATCGGCATCTTGGGCGTTGGCGCAGGCGGCATATTGGGGACGCTTCTGCGGTATTATCTGGGAAAATGGATATCCGGCAAAATGGGTGCCGGATTCCCGTACGGGACCTGGGCGATTAACCTTAGCGGTTCCTTCCTCCTCGGTCTTTTGTCAGCTTTACATACCCGTCACGGTATCCCTGAATGGAGCTGGCTCATGTTCGGGGTCGGCTTTTGCGGAGCTTATACGACTTTTTCCACATTCGGTTACGAAACGATCGGCCTGATCGAGCAAGGGCGGAAGCGAAACGCCGCCGTTTACGTCATATCCTCCGTTTTGCTGGGCGTTCTGTTTGCCTGGCTGGGCAATATGTGCATCCGTTAGGTCAACAAGCCGGCAAACTCACGGACAGTCAACCTTTCCCGCCGCTGCATATGATAAAGCAAATCCGCAAAAACGCGAGAAAAGGTGATACCTATTGGCCAGTTTTCGTAAAGCTTATTTGCTGAAGCAGCGCATTGCCAAACGCTTGCTCAAACGAACAGGCATCCACGGCGTCGGCGTCGGCCTGCATGATCCCAAACGCCCGCGAAAAGGCGCCGCTATCATCGTTTACGCCGAAGCCCTTTCTTCCACCGCCCATAAAAAAAGAAAAGTCAAAAAACGGCCGCCCGCTGTGCCGCTCCAGCTAAAATCCGCATCCGGCGTGCCGTTTCGCATCGTTCGTTGCCGGCGCTTTTGCAAACACGGTAAACCAGGCGCCCGCTCCACGCTAACCTTCACCGGCCGCATCCGCCCGGTCGTCGCCGGGTATAGCGTCGGTACTTCCGCCGCATCGGGAACGGCCGGCCTGATCGTCAGCGACAAACGTTCCGGGGGCGGCCGCTATATCCTAAGCAACAACCACGTGCTTGCAAACAACAACACGCCGCGATACTCGGCAACGCTTCAGCCGGGAGGAGCGGACGGCGGCCGCGGCTCCAAGGACCGGATCGGAAGTCTGGACCGCTTTGTCAAGCTCCGCAAGAAAAGCGCCAATTATCTGGATGCCGCGACCTCGAAACCGCTGCGCCGCGATTTGCTCAAACCGGCCTACGCCGTTTTCGGAGCCGTCCCGGGGCATGTCGTCACCTATAAAGTCGGGGACCGCTTCAAAAAAATCGGGCGGACCACCGGGGTCGTCACCGGCACCGTCGAGTCGATCCATACGGACATCCGGGTCGATTACGGCGATTACGGCAACCTCGGGACGATCACCTTCAAGGACCAAAGCGTCATTCGCGGCAAACGCCCGGTATCGCTGGCCGGCGACTCCGGGTCCGTCTGGCTGACCGAGCGCGGCAATCTGGCGGCGGCCGTCAATTTTGCCGGTTCCGAAAACGGCCGGCTGTCGATTTCCTATCCGGTGCATTGGTTTATGCAGGTGTTCGGAACACGCGTGGCCCGTCCGGGCAAATCCGCGATTCTCCGCGCGCAGCGGGGCCGGAAGGTGAACTATCGCAGCGTTCGCCCGCTCACCTCGAAAGTCCTGGGGCAAATTAGCCTGATAAGAGGGCGTTCTCGTTCAACGCGAAAATAATTGCAGGCAAAAAAAGAAGCGGTCCATCCGTCAAATCCCGATGGACCGCTTCTTTGGTTTATTCCATAAAGTCTTTCAGCCGTTTGCTGCGGCTGGGATGTCTCAATTTGCGAAGCGCTTTGGCTTCAATTTGCCGGATCCGCTCCCGGGTAACGCCAAATTCCTTGCCAACCTCTTCGAGCGTTCTCGTCCGCCCGTCGTCCATTCCGAAGCGGAGCCGAAGCACGTTTTCTTCCCGTTCGGTCAGCGTGTCGAGCACTTCCTCCAGCTGTTCCTTGAGCAGTTCGTAGGCCGCCGCTTCCGCGGGCGCCGGGGCGTCGTGATCTTCAATAAAGTCGCCGAGGTTCGAGTCGTTCTCCTCGCCGATCGGCGTTTCCAGCGAAACCGGCTCTTGGGCGATTTTCATAATCTCGCGTACCTTATCCGGCGAAATATCCATTTCCTTGGCGATTTCCTCCGGCGTTGGCTCCCGTCCGATTTCCTGCAGCAACTGCCGGGAAACCCGGATCAATTTATTGATCGTTTCGACCATATGCACCGGAATCCGGATCGTTCTGGCCTGATCGGCGATCGCTCTCGTAATCGCTTGGCGAATCCACCACGTTGCATAGGTGCTGAACTTGAAGCCTTTGGAGTAGTCGAATTTTTCGACCGCTTTAATCAGGCCCATATTGCCTTCTTGAATCAAATCCAGAAAAACCATGCCGCGCCCGACATAACGCCGGGCTATGCTGACGACGAGCCGTAAATTCGCTTCGGCCAAACGGCGTTTGGCATCCTCATCGCCGTTTTCGATCCGCTGCGCGAGTTCGATTTCCTCTTCGGCGGATAGCAAAGGAACACGCCCGATTTCCTTCAAATACATACGTACCGGGTCATCGATTTTTATTCCTGGCGGCAGCGTCAGGTCGTCGGTAAATTCCGTTTCATTATGCTTCAAGTCCTCCGTCATTTTCAGACCCCCACCCTAAATAAATAATTGCCAAGTCTTTCTATCTGGGTCGCCCAAATCCATTTGACAAATCATTGATATTATGCTATTATTGAGTAGATTATTGTATGAAGCATATGTGATTTGGCTATCCGTCATTTTATCATAGAAATTGAAGTAATACAAGTTTTATTTTTTATGTGTCGTTTACATAAAGCTAAACATACGCTGATCCTTAACGGATCAGCGTTTTTTGTCTTTCCATTGTATTCATTTTAAGCTATGCCTGATCCTCCCAAGCGCGCAGCAGCGCTCCTTGAAAAATTTCCAGCGGCTGTGCTCCGGACACCGCGTACTTGCCGCGCAGCACGACGAACGGAACGCCGCGGATGCCAAGCTGCCGGGCTTCCCGCTCATCCTCCAGCACCTGATCGGCGTACCGGTTCTGGTCCAATACCTCCCCGGCTTCCCGGCCGTCCAGCCCTGCCTCTTCCGCCAGCCGAACCAACGTATCCCTGTCGCCGATATGTAATGAGTCCGTAAAATAAGCCCGGTATAATCTTTCCGTCATCTCTTTAGCCTTCCCTTTTTCCCCGGCATAATGCGAAAGCCTGTGAGCGTCAAACGTATTTGTCGGAATGGCCGTGTCGAAATGATAATCAAGCCCCTCGGCCTTTGCTTGGGCCGCCACGTTCTGATTCGATTCCTTGGCCTGGGGCAGGCTTAAGCCATATTTAACGGCCAGCAGCTCGTGGATGCTTAATTCCGCGTCCTTTGGAGCTTCCGGGTCCAGTTCAAAGCTGCGGTACACCACCTGTATTTCTTCCCTGTGCTCAAAAGCTTCCAGCGCCTTCTCCAGACGTCTTTTCCCGATATAACAAAACGGGCAGCTAAAATCCGACCAAACTTCAATTTTCATCATACATTCCTCCCACCAAGAAGCCGTCCGCATGCGGAAAAGCATACGGCGCTTAGTCTATACCCCATATTAACCGCCCGCTCCCGCGTAATGCAATCCATTCCTTGGGGATTTTCGGCCCGTTTAATGGATTAACCCGTAATTCCGCGCTTCCTCCTCCGTGAGAATGAACTCCTCCCGCTCCCATACCTCATCCTCTTCGGACAAGCCGAACCGCTTTCTGACTTCGGGCCAAATTCCTTTCTCCACGGCTTCGCTTTGCGTGATGATAATTTTCATTTCCGCCACCGCCTCCCTATGCTGCAGTCCTTTTTTAAGCGTACCCCGTTTCGGAAGCTTCAACCCGCCGCAAAATGAAACATTACTCCAAAATCATATGGTAATTTCAAGCATTTATGAAAAAAAGAACGCCGGAATTTTAGCTCCGGCGTCCCGCCTGCCTTGAAGGATAATTAAATTTTTCCTTCCACGAAGATTTGAAACGTAACGCCAAACTTATCGGTCAGCGAACCGTAGGCCGGACTGAAAAACGTCTCCTGAAGCGGCATATTGATTCGGCCGCCCTCAGCCAGCGCTTCAAACATACGTTTCGCCTGTTCGGCGTCATTTGTCGTCAGGCAGATCGTCACCTGAGTTCCGCTTTGGTGAGGCTGGCCCGGAAACGTGTCCGAAAACATCATCTCGGATTCTCCGACTTTCAGCAGCGCATGGGAAACGCGATCCTTCGCTGCCTCCGGCAGTGGAAATTCGGGATTTTCCGGCATTTCTCCAAACGATTGAAGCATAATGACCTTAGCTTCCAAAGCTTTTTCGTAAAATGAAATGGCTTCCTTGGCGTTGCCGTCCATCACGAGATAAGGGGTTAACCGCATTGTCATATTGTACGTGCTCCTTTGGTGTTGGATTCTGACTTCCTCATCAGTATGTCCCATAACATTGTACCTTTTCTTCGAGCCAAAAATTTCTTACCGATTGCTTTTTTGCAGCGATCTCCTTAAAAAACGATTCATCAGCACGGAAAGCGATATCAGAATCGGCGGGTCGTCGGCCCGCGGAGGGTACAGCATAACCTCTTGATAAGGCACCGGAATCCCCGGTTTAACGGCGATCGGATGATGAAAGCGCGTCCGCAGCGTACGCTGCGGCAGCAAAATATCATTGGCATTCGTGCCCCAATCGAGAGAAGTCGCCATCAGATAATAAGTGCCCGGCTTGACGCCGGTGAAGCAAAACTCCCCCAAGGAAAACAGTAAAGTACCGTAAAGGGGCAGTCCTTCCGGAATCGGTTTGGCAAACAGCCCGATAAAGATCACCCCGGAAAAAGCCGACGCCGCCTGCACCGTCCCACCGATATTCCCCGGCCGGTTCATCTTCCAGCCTCTTAACCTGCCTTCATTAAAATGCTGCAACGAGCGCAGCAGATCACCGGCATGACGGATGGAATTGCGAAAATCCGACGGAGTCATGCCAACCCGTTCGGTGAAGCGGGTCGTGAAGGTGCCAAGGCTCTGCTGGCCGATTTCCAAACCGATGTCGCGGATCGTCATGTCCGTCCGCAGCAGCAGGTCCTTTGCCTTTTGCAAACGCATGGCGGAGACGTAATACAGCGGGGGCAGCCCCATTCGTTCTTTAAAAATGCGCGAAAAATGAAACGGACTGTACGCCGCATATTTGGCCAATCTGGGCAACGGGAGCGGCTCGTGAATGTTCTGCTGAATGTAGGCGATAACCTCATCGATTTCGGGATACCGTTCTGTCATCCGGACCACCTTTCTTTGGGGCTTCAAGGACCTATCCAGTTAAAATTTCATTTCTAGTTTATCTGCCGGCGGCGGGTTAGTCTAGCAATACTTTTAAAAATGCTATAAATTTGATCACATCAGATCAGATAAAAAAACTCGCCGCTGACCAGGTCCTTTGTCATGTAAACCCATACGTTGTAGTACCCTTCCCCTTTTTCATAAGCAGCACCACCGGGTACTTCGGCTCTTTCAAATTTGTGGCGCGCAACAGACTTCAGCGACCTTATCCGTCTATTTCCCGGCTACCTTCCCCTGGCGTTGCATTAACGCCTACACAAAATCTCTGGTACACCTTGCGCGCTATTCCATCTGTCCTTACATTTTGCAAACCCCCGTTTTTCCGCAGATAAGTCCGTGGAGTCCTTTAGCTCTTACAACCAACCTTTTTTCCACTTCTCATAAAAAAAGGGCAAACCTCTTGGTTTGTCCCTTGTCATTTATCAATCCTTATATGGAATCACCGTACCGCAGTACTCGCAAGTCGCCGGCTTATCGGGATACACCACCGTTTTGGCCCCGCAGCCCGGGCAATCGAGGGAAACCGGCTCTTTTGGAGCAGGAGGTTTTTCTATTACATCCGTTTGCTGCCCGCCAAAAAGAGAACTCATAAATTCAGCGGCGCCTTTGACCACCTCAGGGTCTAGTTCAATAGGCGTAAATGATGGCGAAGAAGCCCCCGGCGATGGCGAGCCCGGTCTTTGTCTTTGCTGCGGATAAGGACGGGATCCGGGAGGCCCTGAATACGTTGGAATCACTTTTTTCTTGGAGCCTTTAAATAAAAGAATGCCAAGAAAGAGAAATAGGCCTGCCGGAATCAGCAAAACTAAAGCTACGATTAATATCGTATCCGGATCTTCAGCGGCGAGAAGAACGATTAAAAATATGCTTCCTAAAAGGCCGGCCAGGACCGTGCAAATAACTCCGAATAAATTTTTAAAGAATGATTTCATGTGGTCCTCCTAATCAACCGTACACATAACTATTTGGACAGCAGCAATCGGGCGTTGCGATCGTCCAGCAGATGCTTTAGTTCTTGCAGACGCAAAAGAACGGACTCTGGAGCAAGACGCTGCTCCTTCTCCCCTTGCTGCAGCTCCTCTTTGAGCATATCGATGCGGAACAAAAGATCCTGGTCCAGATAAGCCAGCGCATCCGGGACGACCGGATCGCTGAAACGAACTTGTTCGATCAGTTTCGTTAGGACGGATTTGATGTCTTCGGTTTCCGTCTCTCCGTAAGCCTCGATCTTCATCAGCAGGCTTTTGAGGCCGGACTCGATCTCATACAAATGGATTAGCTGCGATTGAGTGGTTTCGTCGCTTTTCAGCGTGTAGTTCAGGAACAGCAAAACCGCTCCTCCAAGCAGCACGGCAATCGTCAAGGTTAGAATGTGCAGCAGCACTAATCCGCTCAAAAACCGGCCATCGATCCCCGCAAAAAATGAATACACGAAAACGGCGATCAAATAAGCGGCGGCGATGGTTCCGAGTGCCAGAAAACCGGGAATATTTCTCTTTACGCGTTCGTTATGGTTTATCCAATAGGTAACATACTGCCACATCACGGTTTCGGCCAGAATCAGGGCCCCCAGGGAAATCCACGCCGAAAAAGAATCCATTCTCCCCTGCCAAATGATGGTGAATGCCGAAAATGGTGCTATGAAACTTCTATGGCATGTGACAGGCCCGCGGGCGGAGGGTATAATAATTTAGGAAGGATATCTTTTCCAATGAGGTGATAGGCATGAAAATCACATACTTGGGGCACTCCTGCATCCATTTGGATACGGGAAAACATCAAATCATCATCGATCCTTTTCTGACCGGCAACCCGCTGGCGGGAGCGGCGGCCGATGAGATCAAAGCGGATTACGTCCTGCTGACCCACGGGCACTCCGACCATATCAGCGATGCGGACAGCATTTCAAGACGCAACCATGCCCCCATCGTCGCGATCGTCGAGCTGGCGAACTATTTCACCCATGCCGGGCTGCAGACGATCGGGATGAACCTGGGCGGCTCCATCCAATTGCCGTTCGGCAAACTGAAATGGGTGCCGGCGCTGCACAGCACATCGGTGACTCGGGAGGACGGCGTCAGCCTTTATTTTGGCGTCGCCGCGGGCATCGTGTTGGAGCTGGGCGATCTGACCTTGTATCATGCGGGGGACACGGCTTTGTTCAGCGACATGAAGCTGATCGGCAGCCGCCGGCCGATCGATCTGGCGTTTCTGCCGATCGGCGATCATTACACGATGGGACCGGAGGACGCGCTGGTCGCGGCCGAGTGGGTCAATGCCAAACATGTCGTCCCGGTTCACTACAACACCTTCGAGCTGATCCGTCAGGATGGACAACGTTTTGTCTCCGAATTGCAGAAAATCGGCATTCAAGGCCACTTCTTAAAGCCGGCACAAACCCTGAATACCGAGACATGGAATTAAACGCCCATTAAGAGGCAGGCCCCCGGCCGATACTTTCCGAAGTATCTTCCGAGGGCCTGTTTTTTTAAAAATATCCAAATTCAGTCCGCCAATTCCTTCCCCTTCGTTTCCGTCCCCAGCCACCATACGGCCAGCGCTCCGATCACGATCGTCACGAAAAACAGCCAAAAAATCGAACCGACCGCCACATGCCGGGCAACGAGCATGCCGACGAGAAAAGGCGCAATGATCCCTCCGATCCGGCCAAACGACGCGGCCAGGCCCACTCCCGTGGAGCGAACCGAGGTCGGATACAGCTCGGGCGTATAGGCGTACATGCCGCCCCATGCTCCCAGATTGAAGAAGGACAGGCAGATGCCGGCGGCCATCAGCATCCCTTCGCTGGCGGCGGCTCCGAACCAGGCTGCGCTGGCGGCGGTCAGCAGCAAATAAAGCACCAGCACGAATTTGCGGCCGAACTTTTCGATGAAGTACGCGGCCGTGAAATAACCGGGAAGCTGGGCCAGCGTCATGATCAGGACGTATTCAAAGCTTTTGACCAGGCTGAAGCCCTTTAGCACCATCACCGATGGCAGCCACAAAAACATGCCGTAATACGAAAAAACAACGGTAAACCATAGGACCCAAAGCATGACGGTGGAACGCCGGTGCGGCTTTGCCCATACGGAGGCGAACCGTTTGCCGAAGGACGGCGCCTGCCCTTTCCTTCCGGCGGCCTGTTCCCGGTAGCGTACCGGCTCCTGAATCGATTTGCGCAAATATAACGCGTAAAGCGCCGGGACCGCGCCGATCAGGAACGCCGCCTGCCAGCCCCACTTTGGAATGACGAAATAGGAGATTAATGCCGACGCTATCCAGCCGGCCGCCCAAAAGCTTTCGAGCAGCACCACCGCCCGCCCCCGCTCTTTGGCGGGAACGGACTCGGAAACGAGCGTGGAGGCCACCGGCAGCTCTCCCCCGAGCCCAAACCCGGCGATAAAGCGCAGCACGCATAGTACGGCAAAACCGGTTGCCGCCGCGGACAAGCCGCTCGCCGCCGAAAATATAAGCAGCGTCCACAACAGCACGGATTTCCGCCCGAACTTGTCCGCCATAAACCCGGCGACCGCCGCACCAAAGGCCATTCCGACCGAATTGATGCTCGTGAAAAATCCGGTTTGCTCCGGAGTCAAACTCCACTCCGCCGCCAAGGCGGCGGCGATAAACGATATGATGCCGACGTCCATGGCGTCGAACATCCAGCTGAGCCCGGCGCTCAGCAGCAGTTTTCTTGGTTTGGACGCCGTTTTCGTTCCCACGGCGTCCCCTGTTGTCGCATTCATATCCATTGCCCCCTATCCGTGAGCCGCTATGTCATCATCCCGCGGTCTTTTTTGGCCATCTTCCGGTTTCTCAAGTAAAATGCGGCGCAAAGCGCCAGTAAAAACACGGCATACGCCAAGATCAGCTGCCGCAAATCGGCGCCCGGAAACACGAGCGGCGCGCTTAAGATTCCGAACAGCCAGATGCTGGACAAGTTCCCGACCACGTTCGACCAAGTGTACGACCACAGTCTTAAATTGGAAATCGCCGCCATAAACGAAATCAAGTTGTTCGGCATAATCGGCACTGTGCGAAGAAAAATAACGGCCCACACCCCGTACCGATCCAAACCTTTTTGCCATTTCTCGTATTTCCTCAATCGGTTCATCCATTTCCGGTTAAACCAGTCGGTGAACAAATACCTGCACAGCAAATATACGATCATTCCCGCCGCGCTTCCGGCAATCCAACTGGCCGCGAGGCCGCCGGCAATGCCAAGCAGCGAGATATGCAGCATCACGATCGTGGCGAACGGGAAAAAACCGAACAACCCTTGTAGGACGGCTAAAGGTATCGTCAGCAGCAGGATGGAATAACCGGTTAAGCCCGTCGTCTCCAAAAACCAATCCGTGATTTGTTTAATCCATTCGTTCAACTTCATTTTCCCCAATCGCAAAAAATTACGTTACGCTTCAACCCTTCTTCCCAAAATGACAAGGTCCCTCTCCACCCCGTCCAAATTGGCTACCCGCGGCAAAAACGCCCACTCTTCAAAACCGAATTTGCGCAGCAGGGACAAGCTTGGCCCGTTATGGGCAAACACAAAACCAAGCAGAGTTTTCAACCTTAGTCCGGGGCAAGCGGCAAGCGCCTTGTTCAGCAAAATGCTGCCGATCCCGCGCGAACGGTGCTCGCCGGTTAGATAAATGCTGATCTCGGCGGTAGCGTTGTAGGCCGGGCGGCCGTAAAAGGATTGAAAGCTGAGCCAGGCGACGATGCGTCCGCCTGATTTCATAACCCAGAGGGGGCGGAAATCCGGGGAATGCTCATCAAACCATTTTAGCCTGCTTTCCACCGTAACCGGCTCCAGATCGGCGGTGACCATCCGTCCGGCAATCGTTTCATTGTAAATGGCGACGATCGCCGGCAAATCTTGCAAAGTTGCGTCCTCAATCGAATATTCCATGTCCGTAGGCATATGTATCCGCTCCCGACTTCCTTTCTCCCGTAATTCCGTTAATCCGTTTCATGCCTGATCTGAACGTAGTGCTCCACCGTCGGAAAAGGATCGTAAAAGTGGTGCAGCAGCGCTTTCCACTCCTGGTAATGAGGCGATTTACGGAACCCGACCTCGTGCGCCGTGATCGACTGCCATCTGACGAGCAGAATATATTTGTTTTCCGTTTCCACGCATTTATGCAGCTCGTGTTCAATATAGCCTTCCGTCTGGGCGATAATCTTCGACGCTTTGCGGAAATTGCTTTCAAATTCGTTGATCATCCCGGGTTTTACGTGTAGTTCCGCTACTTCAAGAATCATTCTCCTCATCTCCTTCGTAAGGCTGATTATAGCACGGACTAAGCGCTTTATGAATCCAAATTGCCGCGGCCGCTTCCCCCCTTAACAATTTATTAGGCGCTCCTTCGTTTCTTTCGCGCATACTCCGCCATTAAGCCGGGGAAATTAACGGCAGGCAGAAGGAGGTGCATTACCGTGAGTAAATTTTTCGTCAAACTGCTTGGAAACGGCATTATCGTCGTGGCCATGTTGCTGTGGTTGAGCAACGCATCGCTGGTCGGGGCGCTGATGACAGCTATAGCGTTGGCCATTTTGGCCTATTTATTCGGGGACTTGTTTATTCTCCCGCGTACCAACAACGCCATCGCCACGCTGGTAGACGCCGTGCTTGTGTATCTGATGTTATGGGCGATTGCCGCCAGCGCGGGGTGGACGCTTTCGCCCGGGGAGATTTTAGCCATCACCGTCGTCGTCGGCGTGTTTGAATATTTTTTTCACCGGTGGTTGCTCAAAGACGGCATCCGGAACGACAGCAGCGTGCGAGTGCGGGGGTAAAATATTAAACCCCAAAACGCCAAGCGACGTACTTTTAAGGGGGAAAAATCCCACGAAATGCAAAAGTGCAGGCGAATTTCGTCGAAACTCCCCTAAACAGGAGGTTCAAATGCAAATGTGCAGGTCATTTTCCGGCTAAAAGTCACTTTTTGATCAAATCGCTAATATTCAGATGCACTTTCGGCGGCTTTTGCATTTCAATCGCCGAAAAACGGAGTTTGAACAGAAATCAAATGCGCTTTTGCAGTTGGTCCCACCGGTCCATTAACAAAAAAAGCCTGCCCCGCGAATGCTCCGCCGGGCAGGCTTTTTATTCTTTATGGCGATGGCTAGCCACCTAAAACTACGCGGTCGTCGGACAGCTTATGCCCGCTGATCCGCTCGAATTCGCCGAGCAATCGCTCCATGGTCAGGTCGCGTTTGCGCGACTCGTCCACATCGAGGATGATGCGCCCGCCGTCCATCATGATCAGGCGGTTGCCGAGGCGAATCGCCTGTTCCATATTATGCGTGACCATCAGCGTCGTCAGCTTAAGTTCGCTGACGATGTCGCGGGTCAGCTGCGTAACCAGCTCGGCGCGGGCCGGGTCGAGCGCGGCCGTGTGCTCGTCGAGCAGCAAAATCTGCGGCTCGGTGAACGTCGCCATCAGCAGGCTGAGCGCCTGGCGTTCGCCGCCGGACAGCGTGCCGACTTTAGCGCGCAGCCGGCCTTCCAGCCCGATCCCGAGCCGGCTTAGCTGCTCCTGGAACATCGCCCGCCGCTTGGCGGTGACGCCAAAGCCCAGGCCGCGCCGCTTGCCGCGGGCATAGGCCATCGCCAGATTCTCCTCAATCGTCATATGCGGCGCCGTCCCGGCCATCGGGTCCTGAAACACGCGGCTGATCCAGCGGCTCCGTTTGTACTCCGGCAGATGTCCGACATCGGCGCCGCCGATGCGGATTTCGCCGGCGTCGGGCTTAATAACGCCCGAAATCATGTTCATCAGTGTCGATTTGCCTGCGCCGTTGCTGCCGATGACCGTCACGAAATCTCCTGGGGCCAAATGCAGATTAATGTCGATCAGGGCGATTTTCTCGTCCGGCGTTCCGGGATGAAACAGCTTGGACACGCGGGAAAGCTGCAGCATCAGAGCCCACCTCCCAAGCTTTTCCGCCCGGACGAACCGGTGATTTCGGCGGCCCGCTCCCGGGCCAGGCTTTTTTGCTTAAGCGATCTGCTCACGGTCGGCAGCACCAGAGCGATAATGACGATGATCGCCGTGATCAGCTTCAGGTCGGTTTGTTCCAGCCATTCAACGCGCAGCGCAAGCGCCACGACAACCCGGTAAACGACCGAACCGAGGATGGCGGCCAGCGTCGCCCAAAATACCGTGCGCGATCCGAAAATCGCTTCGCCGATAATGACGGAAGCAAGGCCGATGACGATCATCCCGATCCCCGAAGAGATATCGGAAAATCCCGATTGCTGGGCGATCAGCGCCCCCGATACCGCCACGAGTCCGTTGGACAAGCTGAGGCCCAAAATAATCGTGTTGTCGGTGTGGGTGCCGAAGCTGCGGATCATCCGCTGATTGTCCCCGGTCGCCCGCAGCGCGAGGCCAAGCTCGGTGCGCAGGAACAGGTCCAGCAGCAGTTTGATCGCAATTACCACAAACGGCATCAGCACAAGCGGCGAAACCGATGTAAAAATCGTATCTTCGCCGAGCAATGCGACGTTCGGTTTGCCCATAATCCGCATATTGATGGAGTACAGCGCGATCATCATCAATATCCCGGACAACAGACCGTTAATGCGGCCTTTGGTATGAATGAGCCCGGTCAGGGCGCCGGCGGCCATCCCGCCGAAGAAAGCGGCCGCTGTGGCGATCCAGGGGGAGATTCCCCCTGAGATCATTACGGCAGCGATGGCGCCGCCGGTCGTAAAACTGCCGTCCACGGTCAAATCCGGAAAATCCAGAATCCGAAACGTAATGTATACGCCCAGCGCCATCACCGCATAGAGCAGTCCGGATTCCAGCGCTCCCAGCAGTGAATTTAACATATTAGTACCTCCCCCGAACCTGCGGAGCCTTTATTCGATAATGTTGTTTTCTTTGTCGACCACTTGATCCTTCATCGCGTCGGTTACTTCGATGCCTTGCTCTTTGGCGGCCTTCAGGTTCAGGATGAGGTCAAGCTTATCCGGCACCGTCACCTTCATGTCGCCGACCTTTTTGCCGTTTTTCAGCACATCCACAGCCATTTGTCCCACTTGGTAACCATGGTCGTAGTATTTGAAGCCGACGGTGGCGAAAGCACCGCGTTCAACCGTGTCGCGGTCACTGGAGAAGAAAGGAATGTCGTGTTCGTTGGCGACCTGGATGACCGTGCTGACGGCTTCAACGACGGTGTTGTCGAGCGTAATGTACAGCGCGTCGACGCGTCCGACCAGCGATTCCGCCGCTTGCTTCACTTCCGAAGTGTTTGTGACCGTAGCTTTAACGAGCTCGATTCCGTGGGCCTTCAGCGCCTTTTCGGCCTGATCCGTCATGATGACCGCGTTCGGTTCCCCTTGATTCAGCACTACGCCGACTTTTTTGACATCCTTGAAATTCGCGGCGATAAAGTCCATCAGCTTCGTGATCGCTTCGGGATTGGTATCGGAAGCGCCGGAAATGTTTCCGCCGGGATGATCAAGATTGTCAACCAGCTTGGCATCAATCGGATCGGTGACGGCCGCGAACAAAATCGGCGAGTTTTTTACCTGCTGGGCGACAGCCTGGGCCGGAGGCGTTGCAATCGCCAAGACCAAGTCGTAATCTCCGCCGGCGATTTTTTGCGCGATGGCCATATTGTTCGGTTGATCGCCTTGCGCGTTATTGTAATCCACCTGCAGGTTTTGGCCTTCCACGAGCCCCGCGTCCTTCAACGCCGCCATGAAACCTTCGCGGGTCGCATCCAACGACGGATGCTCGACGATTTGCGAGATCGCGATCTTGTATGTCTTATTGTCCGTCCCGCCCCCAGAACCTGCATTTTGCGCATTGCCGGCTTCGGCCGCTCCATTGTTTTGAGCGTTTGCGCCATTTCCCGAACTTGCGCTGTTGCTGCCGCAGCCAATGACGCTAAGCAGCATGAGAGATACCGCGAAAAATAGTCCGATTTTCTTCCTCATCTTCATTTTCCCCTTTCAACCATGATCAGGCCCTTTACAATAGAGCTGTAATGCACGATCCCGTTGACGCTTTCATAGATGAAAGTGATAAAGCGAGCGGGAACGTGAATACGCCGCCCCGATTAGGACATGAGTATGACTTCTATATTAAATGGTGGTCAATTTTCCGTCAATAACCGGCTTCCGGCCAATTCTGGAAACCGCCGCTCATTATTTTATAAAAATATGCTTTGCTTCCAGCCCTTTTGCCCCAATTTCCAATATCCCGAAGCTGTATTTCTCCTCCCGCCGTTTGTCGGTCGGGGACCCGGGATTAAACAGCAGCACGCCGCCGCTATGGGTAAGCAGCGGTTTGTGCGAATGGCCGAACAGCACGGCGTCGAGCTGCTTGCCGGTGAATACGCGTTTGGCGTTATCGAGGGCGTTATGCCCGCCTCCGGGCAAATGGCCGTGGGTCAGACCGATTTTTTTCGCCCCAAGCTCCAGCACTTTGTGGTAGCCGAACCGGCGGACGATGTCCGCGGGATCGTTGTTGCCGGCCACGCCTTCGACCGGCGCAAGCGCGGACAACTGCTCATAGACCTCGAACGTTGTCCAGTCCCCCAAATGCAGGATCAGATCACAGTTTGCAAACTGCCGGAGCAGGGCGGACGGAAGCTCCTTGCCCCGGCGGGGCAGATGCGTATCCGAAACGATGCCGATCTTCATGGGCCAAGCACCGAGGCCAGGCGGTTGTTTTCGTATTTCTCCATGTCCTCACCCCAATTTCAATCGTTTTATCCGCGGCTGCCTTGTTGCAAATACACCCTTGCTTCATAAGGCCGGAGCCGCAACTGGCGGAGATCTTCCCATTCGTCCGGCTTATAGTTGGAAATCAGCAGCTCGATCCCTTCGATCTTTACGGAATCGGGCCATTCAAACACCGGTTCGCCGGCGAAGAAGTTCAGGATCACGAGCAGCAGGGTATCGTCAAGCGTCCGGGTATAGGCGTAGATCTCCGGATGATCCTCCAGCAGCAGCCGGTACTCGCCGTACACAAACACCTCATGCCGCTTTCGCAAACGAATTAATTCCTTATAATAGTGATACACGGAATCGCGGTCCTGCATCGCCTGTGCCGCGTTAATCTCCTTGCAGTTGGGATTCACGGCGATCCACGGCGTCCCCGTCGTGAAGCCCGCCTGGCCGCCAGCTTCCCACTGCATCGGCGTGCGGGCGTTGTCCCGGCTTTTCAGATGAATGGCCCGCATGATCTCATGCTCCGGCACCCCGGCTTCCATCCGTTCCTTATAAAAATTCAGCGTTTCCACGTCCCGGTAATCGTCGATCGCATCGAAAGCGATGTTGGTCATCCCGAGCTCCTCGCCCTGATAAATATAAGGCGTCCCTTCCAGCGTATGGATGAACGTGGCCAGCATTTTTGCCGAAGGAATCCGGTGCGGGCCGTCATTTCCAAACCGCGACACGCAGCGGGGCTGGTCGTGATTGCACAGATAGTTGGCGTTCCAGCCCTTCTTGTGCAGGATCGTTTGCCAGCCTGTCATAACCCGCTTGAGGTCGGCCAGCTTCCATGGTACGACTTCCCACTTGCCGGTCCCGGGAGAAGCTGCATCCAAGAACATATGCTCAAACTGAAACGTCATATTCAGCTCCCGCCGGCCGTCCCCGACGTAATCGAGCGCCTGCTCGGGCCCCAGCCCCGAGGTTTCCCCTACGGTCATGATATCATAGAAATACAGCACCTCATCGTGCAAATTTTGCAGCAGCGTATGGACATGGTCCAAATTTGAAAACATGCCGTACGCCCGCACGGTCGGCGAATGGCCCGGATTGTCGGCGTCCGGTAGCCCTTTCGCTTTTACGATATGCGCGATCGCATCGAAGCGGAAACCGTCCACCCCTTTTTTTAGCCACCATTGGATCATATTGTGCATCTCGCCGATGACGGCCGGGTTTTCCCAGTTCAGGTCCGGTTGATGTTTGGAGTATAAATGCAAATAATATTCGTCCGTCCGCGCGTCGTATTCCCACACCGAACCGCTGAAATACGACTCCCAGTTGTTCGGAGGGCCGCCGTTTTTCCCTTTTCGCCAAATGTAATAATCCCGTTTCGGATTGTTCCGGGACTGCCGCGACTCCAGAAACCAGGGATGTTCGTCCGACGTGTGGTTCAGCACCAAATCCATCATCAGCTTCATCCCGCGCGTATGCAGCCCGTGCAGCAGTTCGTCGAAATCCTCCATCGTGCCGAACTGCGGTTTTATCTCGCAATAGTTGCTGATGTCATACCCGTTGTCGTGCCCGGGCGATTTATAAATCGGACAGATCCACACCACGTCGACACCCAGATCCTGCAAATAATCCAGCTTGGATATGATGCCGCGCAGATCGCCGATACCGTCCCCGTTCGAATCTTTAAAGCTGATCGGGTAAATTTGATAAACTACGCTTTCCTTCCACCAGGTTCGCTTCATGTTTGCCGCCCTTTCCATATCTTTCGGTTTCCGTATCCGGCCTGTAATATCACTATTAACCTCGGGGCCGAATTGTATAACCGGGAAGCCGGCGCGGCAAGCCCCGTTTTGAACAAACAACCCGGAGATCTCTGCAATCCCCGGGTTGAAGCGACAAACCGTTATCCGTAATTCTCTACGATCCGCACATATTTTCGGGTTAACTCGGCAAGCTCGCTTTCGGCTTTTCGTTGGGCGGCGTCCAGCTTCTGCATTAGACGGCCCACCTCGGATTGCTTCTGCTCAACCTGCGCCAGCGTATCTTGAATCCGCCCTTGCACCAGCCAATCGGCGATCAAGCCGTCAAAAAAATAGTCGGCAAACGTCAGCATCCCGCTGATTTCCATTTCAACAGGGAGCCCGCCCCCCACGTCGCGAAGCTCGCGCTCAAACCGGGCCAGGCTGCGCTGAGCCTGATAGATATGATCCATCGCCTCGTCGATCCGGTTGTGCTTGATATGCGTGGATAACATGCCGCCGCCGAGCATATCGTACGTGCCCCAATTTTTGGCGGAGTGAAGATCATCCTCGGCGGCGCTTAAATCGCTTTGCACCGATTGGCCGGCAAGGATCGCCTCTTCCAGTTCCTTCAATTGTACGCTTAGCTCGGCCCGCCGGTCGGCCAGTTCCGCCAGCTCTTCGTTTTGCGTGAGGACCTGCCGCTCCTTCTCCTGAAACACACGGGTATAGGCCGCTTTCCAATGGCGGACCTCCTGCCACTGCCGCTCAAGCTGGGCTATTTGCTGCTCCAAGCTCCGTACCTTGCGATCGGACTCGTCGTATTTCACCTTCGCTTCCAGCACCTGCCGCTGCTCGCGATCCAGCTTTTCCGCCTTGTTGCCAAGAATTGTCGCCAGCAGATTGGACAAGGACATCCCCGACAGCTTTCGGACATCCTCTTCCTCGTGGGCAAGCTTTTGCCGCCACCGATCCCTGGCGACTTCCGCTTCAGCCAGTTCCTGTTTGTATTGCTCCAGCCGTTTTCTCCATTTTTCCTCGTTCCGCCCTTTTTCCTTCAGCTCCGCCAGTTGTCCGGTTAAGTCCTCAAACAAAAGTATCCCTCCAAATAAAGAGTACAAAGCGCAGGCATCTCTTGCCGCACGATGTTCCCTTGGATGCACCTATGCTTTTAAGTACGTGCTGAACGGCGGTTTTGTTTCATCTCGCCAGGTCCCACGGTTCGCCGCCGCTTGCCGCAGCATACGCCCGTCTGCTGGCGATGCCTACCCAAACCGAAATCGCGCTTAACAGCGCGGCAAGCAAATAAACCCAGACAATCCCGAATAATTCGGCCACGCCGCTCATAAACAGGACGGAGAAACCAAACGTGAAGTTTTGCAAGGCCGATTTGGCCGACAAAACTTTGGGCAGCAAATCCTTATCGACACTGCGTTGGGTAAAGGTCTGGCGGATGACGCCGTTCAACTCGGTAAACGGACCCGTCAGCAGCACGATCAGCAAAGTTAATAACGCCGACCGGTTTAGCGCAAACCAAAAGGTTAAAACGGCGTAACCGAGCATCCCGACGAGCATCGCGGCGAACATGCGTTTTTCCATGCGCGCCACCAGGGCTACGATCAGCAGTCCTCCCAATACGGCTCCGGCAAAATAGCTGGCGTTGATATAACCCCACCACTCGTCTCCTTTCAGCAATACCTCCCGGACGAAGACGAGCAGAAACGCTCCGGCCCATACCGAGCCGCCGATCATATCCGTGATCTCCATCAGCGTCAACGAACGAAGCCGAGGCGAGCGCCACAGCGCAACCCAGCCTTGCTTCAGCGTTTCCCGGCGCGATGGCTTCCGCATGTTTCCCGCCGCCGATTCCATGCCCTGGCATTCTATCGTTTCAGCGACTGCAGCCGTACGAACATCCAGCAGATGGCGGCGCGGAGGTTCTGTCGGATCGACGATGACCGTTGTGGCCAGCATCGCCACCCCGTACCCGGCCGCCACCAGAAGCAGGATGGGAAAAGAGCCGAACACGGCAACCGCCAGCCCGCTCACCGCCCATCCGGCAAATTGTACGATCTGATCGGTGGCGGCCATGATTCCGTTCGCTTTTAACAGCGCCTCATCGGCGACAAGCCTGGGCACTAACGCGTTCCGGGCGGGCGTCGTCCATCCGTCGAGGAAGGAAATGCCGAAAATAAATACATACAGCACCCAAAGGCTGGCGCCTCCAAACCACGGCGAGACGTATCCCGCCATAAACCCGAACAGCAGAAATTGCCCGCATTGCGACAACGTTAGCAAGAAAGGAAGCCGATATTGGGCGATCATTAAAGGCGCCAGCAAACCGCTGATAAGCTGGGACGTGACGCGGATAAACGGCACCAGCGTCGCAAACACGACCGAACCGGTTTGGTCCAGCACAAAAGTCGTTAATGCCACTAAATATAAAACATCCGCCGCGTTGGACAGGGTCTGCGAACCCCATAAATAATAAAATGACTTTTTAAACATTCTCTTTTTGCCCTTCCTCTTCCATCCGATCCCCGGAATTTCCCGGGCTTCAAATAAATACAACATTCTGGTTGGCGGTTGAAGTCGGACATTGTTCAAATCGGTCTCATATGAATCCCCTTTTGCGGTTAATTGTTAACTCGGGATATTTTAGCATTGGTTTTCAAGCGCATCAAGCTCTCCAGACAATTTGCTCTGCGTTAACAATAGTGTGATAGAGTAGTGGGAAACGCCTAAATCATCTTAGAAAATCAGCAAAAGAAAGGGGCTCAACCTAAAAATAGGTGCATGACTAGCGGGTAATCTCGATTGATCAAGCTATCCGGAATACATTTTCTACGCTAACGGTACAATCGTTAAATTTCCGGGTAGCTTTTTTGGGGAAATTTTTAGCAAAAGTTAATACAACGCTAGTGCGATAAAACGGGAAATAGGCTTGCTGGCAACCGTTACATTCTGTATGCGCTCGTTTTCACCCAAATAGCGTCGCTCACAACCGTTAGATTTTTTTCGCACACTTTTACGCTATTACACTTTTCCCGCAGTCAAGCGCCGTTTTTTGTTTTGAGCCCAAAAAGGAGCGGTAATTATGGAAATGAAGACGCTTGAACCCGCTGCGACCAAACCTTCTCCTCAAGGCGCTCTTCGCCGCGCAAGGGAGATTTTTGCGGTTTCCGCCAAGCTGGGGTTTACTTCGTTCGGAGGGCCGATCGCCCATCTCGGTTATTTTCATGAGGAATACGTAAACAAGCGCAAATGGCTAAGCGAGCAAAAATATGCGGAATTGGTCGCGCTGTGTCAGCTCCTCCCGGGCCCGGCAAGCAGCCAGGTGGGGATGGGGATTGGCTTGTACCGCGGTGGCGTACTTGGTGCATTGGCGGCCTGGGCCGGCTTCACCCTGCCATCCGCCTTATTGCTTGCACTGTTCGCGCTGCTGCTAAAAGGGACGGAACTGGCGCACAGCGGCTGGCTCCATGGCCTCAAGCTCACCGCCGTGGCGATCGTGGCGCAAGCCGTATGGAGCATGGGCCAAAAGCTCGCCGCCGGACGCAGCCGGGCTACGATCGCCGTGCTTGCGGCCGCCGCCGCCCTGTTATGGCCAAACGGGCTTGCGCAAGTGCTGATTATTTTGATTTCGGGACTTATCGGCATATGGCTTTACCGCGACTTGCCCGGTGCGCCGTCCCCGCGCGTGGACGAGGAGCCATCCATAGCCATTGTTCTCGGAAAGAAGCGGGCCATTGCCGCTCTGGCGGCTTTCTTTGGGCTGCTGGTGATCCTCCCGCTCAGCGTTTGGTTATGGCCTTCCCCGGGCCTGCAGCTGTTCGCCGGTTTCTACCGGGCAGGTTCGCTCGTATTCGGCGGCGGCCACGTCGTGCTTCCGCTGCTGGAAAGCGAAGTCGTGCCGCGGGGATGGATCGGCGAAGCGGATTTCCTCGCCGGATACGGCGCGGCTCAGGCGGTTCCCGGGCCGCTGTTCACGTTCGCCTCGTATTTGGGGGCGGCGATCGGCGGAGTATTCGGGGCCGTGCTGGCTACGGCGGCGATATTTTTACCGGCTTTTCTGCTCGTCATCGGGGTACTTCCGTTCTGGAGCCGAGTGCGCGGCCTGCCGAACATCCACCGCGCGCTGCAAGGCGTCAACGCCGCGGTGGTCGGGATTTTGCTCGCCGCCCTGTACGATCCGATCTGGACCTCCTCCGTCCGGCATACCGGTGACGTTGTGCTGGTGCTGACCTTGTTCGCCCTGCTCGTGTATTGGAAGCTGCCCCCCTGGATCGCCGTCCTCGCCGGCGCCGCGGGCGGCGTTCTGCTTGGCTGGGCTTACGGCTCGTAAATCATTTTGCGCGTCATGCCGCCGTCCACGACGAGATGCGCCCCGGTGACGAACGTATTGTCGGGATGGGTTAAATACAGGCACGCCCGGGCGATGTCTGCCACTCCCGTTTGTTATCCTGCCGCTATTTCCCGTATCAACTCCGGAAGCCAATCGGTCAATGCTTCAAACCGGAAACCCGCCGCCTTCGCTTTGCCATTGTCCAGAACCCAGGAGGACGGAATGCCAAACGGAGAAGCATTATCGTCGTTGGTTTGGGTTTCGCCATGGACAACAGCTTGCTTTCCTGCGATTTCCTCAATCAAGCGGATGACTCCGCCGATCGTGATGTTTCCGTCGGAGCAGGCGTTGATCGGCCCCGTCATTTCGCTGTGGCCAAGCCAGCTCAGAAAGCTAGCGGTTTCCCCCGAGGAAATGAAGGAAATCGCCGCGTCCGGGTTCGGCACGACGATAGGCAGCCCTTGCCGAATCCGCTCCACATGCCAATGCAGCCTGCGGGTGTAATCATCCGGGCCTAGCACGATCGGAATCCGCAGGGCGCTAACCGGAAAGTCGGCCCGCTGAAAAAACGCCGCCTCCGCCATCCGTTTCCCCTCGCCATAATCGAAATCATCCGGGCCGCCCGGTTTAAGCTCATAAATGTAAGGATCGAAACCGGACTCCGAAATCGGATTTTCGCTAAAGCCGTAAACGGACATCGTAGACGTCAGGACATAACGCCGAACCTTTCCGTCAAACGCCCGTATGGCCGCCAAGGCATCGTTAGGTGTAAAGCAAATATTGTCGTATACGACATCCCAAGGCCCCTCAACCGCTGTCTGGTGCAACGACGCTTCATCGCCGCGGTCGATCCTTAAGTGACGGACGTTGCCTTCCGCATTGACCGCCGTCAAGCCGCGCGTGGCTACCGTGACCTCATGCTCGCCTGAAAGCGCCAGCAGGCTGACGAGCCTTTTTCCGAAATATCGCGAACCGCCCAGCACCAATATTTTCCCCATGCGTTATGCCCTCCGATATTAAATGAGTTTATTTGCTGGAAAACAGGCTTTTCATCAAAGAGTAGCCGCTAAGCAGACCAATAAAGAACAGCTGTACTTGCCCCACCCATAGGTGGTATCCGGCAATACGGATTTGGTTGATATAAATCGTTATCAGCGGGTACAACAGCAGGATGAGGCTGGGCAAAAACACGAAAAAGAACAGCGGGCGGTGCAAGCTTTTCCGGCGCGGCCATCCGCTCAAAAAGCTCAAGTACAGTCCGAAAACAAAAGAATAAACGATATCCCCCAGCAAGCTGTAGTCCATTCTGTAGAACGTGCCGGCCTTTTGATCCATCATGTGAGTAAACTGCTGTCCGTAATACACCAGCACGATCGCCCCAACGATCCAAACCAAATAATAAAAATATCCTTTCGAGTTGTTCATCGCTTCATTCCCCCATCAGTAAGTATTCTAAGAAGCGTCATATGCGGGCCACTCAAATTTTATCACAAATCCGGGCAGGGGCGTTGAACTAAATGATCGTCCGAGTGTAGGCGGCAGGGTGAAATGTACTTGCGGGTAACCAAGCAAACTTAAGTATATATTTCCGAAGCTGCTTTTATAAAAAAACTTATTTTGCTTTACCTCGTGACGAAAAAAGCCCTTCCTTATTAACTTGCCCAAGAAAATAAATTCGTCAATGAGATAGTTTCTGAGGTCATAAAGAGGATCGTTCGTCGAGATAAGGGAACTGAATGAGGGAGGAGAAAAGCAGTAAAAGCCCCTTGATCTGATCATCGGGGCTCTTAAATGTTGATATGACAGCCCTAGAGATGGCTGCTCTTGATTATCCAGCATTTTTGCATTGGAGAACTTTAAATCGGTTGCCGCCGGTCTTTCCACTCATCAACTTCTCGTATATCGATACCAAGAACTTCACAGAGATGTAAGGCAATCGTAACGCTTGGAATCGTTATGCCGTATTCGATGTTTTGATAATGTTTAAGTGAAACATTTATCATTCGACTTACTTTCTCCTGTGACAATCCTTTTCGTTTTCTTGCGTCAATTAGTTTCAAGCGTGGAAACTCTCCTTAAATTTTGTTTACTTTTATGTTAGTCTGTTCGTGAATTTTAAGTCACATATTTTAATTGGCTAATTATAATTTACGTAGTATAATTCATGTATAATAATTACTGAGATCTTAAGGAATTTACATCCAAGTGGACAAGATTAGACAAAGCACCATTCGATTCTTCCGCAACTCATAAAAATCGCTGACTTCATCTTCCCAAGGGTCGTCAAGCTGCAGCATGTAAAATTCTTATGACAAGCCTTAGAAATGCAATCCAAAGTCTGAATTGTGACGTTTCGATTGCTGCACTTCAAGTTTGATATGCCAGAAAACCTCTCCCGTATGACAGCAACTGCAAAAAAAGTAAGGGGGAAATAACTTTGAGGTCTGTTACTAAAGATTTACAGGCTGAAATTGAAAGGTTGCGACTAGAGATGCACGAACTAGCAATGCGTGAAGGCTTAAACAGTCAACTTGTACTACAGAAGTCAGTAGAGTTAGATAAACTGATTAATCTATACATAAATTCGAAACAAGATCACGTATGGAATAGTGCGTAAAAAACACGAACAGACTTTAATGGTCAGTTCGTGCATTTAAAATTGAATTAAATTTTATCCAACGCATATTATTTCCTGATATCCCCATATATAAATCACTCTCTTACGGTCGGAGAAATCCGAGTGCAGCTTTTCAGTTCCCCTATTTTTTACTGTACTTTCTGCGACCGTTGAGATCGATATAAGGATCGACGTTCTGCTGATGGAGGAGTATCAACAGCTTCATTCGATATTCATTGGCCCCGTTTATCGCGGCCTAGTCCTCAATTTTCATGGGGCAACATTATTCTTCGATCAGTTGAAGCCGAGGCCACAGACGCAGCCACTCCTTGGCTGCCACTCGCTGCCTAAACACCGCGCTGTCCCGGAAGTACGGGCTTTGCCGTACCTTTAATGTGAGCAAGTCGTCCAGCCCCCAAGGCGCGAGGAGCTCAATATCGTCCGCGGCATGCAGACGCACTCCTACCGCCGTGCACGTTTCGGGCCAGTGCCGCATCGCGTCTTCAACCGAGCGGTACGGTGCCTTCTCCCCGTTCCTCAAATGCATACGGGCCTGGTTTTTGACCGACCAACTCCGGTGCGGATTGCGTGCTCTTAATGCGGCTTCATACCCTTTCTCGACCGCCTCGTCCAAGCATTCGGGGTCATAATACAGCACGTCAACGTCATGCAGCGGCGTTCGGCTGGTGTAACCGTGCAGCACATCCCACGCAAAATTGCGCACGTAACCGGCGGCGATGCAGCCGTGCGGCAGCCCTTGTTCGGCCACCGCCCGTAAATCCTCCAGCATTTCCGGCTGATGGAGGATCGCTTCCCTTAAACCTGCGGCATCATTCATCGCGGAATTACTCGGTTCATATTCAGGATAATGTATGATCATAGTTTCACGCCCCTTGCAGCGTTTTATCCTTGGGCAGCAGTACCGTCAGCAGGCCGATCAGCGGCAGCAGCGAGCACAACTGCATAATAAACAGGATGCCGGTCTGATCGGCAAAATTGCCGAGCACCGCCGAGCCAAGCCCGCCAAGTCCAAAGGACAAGCCGAAAAACAAGCCGGACACAAGCCCCACCTTCCCCGGCAGCAGTTCCTGGGCGTATACGACGATGATCGAAAAGGCGGAAGACATGATCAGTCCAGCAATCACGACAAGCACGCCGGACCAGAACAAGTTGGCGTACGGCAGCAACAGGGCGAACGGAGCCGCACCAAGGATGGACACCCATATGACATTGCGTCGCCCGTAACGATCCGCCAGCGGCCCGCCGAAAAACGTTCCGACCGCGGACGCCGCCAAAAAGGCGAAAATATACCACTGCGCCGCTTCTTTAGTTACGCCGTAATGGTCCATCAGAAAAAACGAATAAAACGTGGAAATGCTGATGGAATAAACGTTTTTGGAAAATAGCAGCAGCACCAGTATGGCAACGGCCAGCAATACTTTTGCCCGGCTGAGATTGGCATGGCGAACAGGTTCGCCTTTCGCGGCTGCCGTTCGTTTTCGGCGCGGCTGCAGATCCTGGGCTCCGTACCATCTCGCGACGAAAAACTGAATGACGATCGCCGCCACGGCGGCCAGCGCAAACCAGGCGACGCTTGCCTGCCCCAACGGGATAAAAATAAGCGCCGACATAATCGGCCCCAGGGAAGCGCCGATGTTTCCGCCGACCTGAAAAATCGACTGGGCCAGTCCTCTTCGGGGGCCGGCCGCCAAATAGGCGACGCGCGACGATTCCGGGTGAAACACTGACGAGCCGATGCCGATAGACGTGACGGCCAGCAAAATCAGGCCGTAGCTAGGGGCAAACGCCAGCATGACGATCCCCGCCAGAGTGAAGCATACGCCAAGCGGCAAAATATACGGCCGCGGCCGGACATCCGAATACAATCCGACCATCGGCTGAAGCACCGAGGCCGTCATATTCATCGCGAAGGAAATCCAGCCGATCTGGCCGTAAGAGAGCATAAGGGATTCGCGCAGAATCGGAAACAAGGCCGGGATCGCCGATTGCATCGTATCGTTCAGCATATGGACGATACTGATCGCGAACAAAATCGGGTAGACCGTTAAAGCGGGGGAGGCGGGTTTCATAGCAGTTGTCTGATTCATCGTCCGCTAATCCGCTAGAAACCGAAATTGTCCGGGTCCGCCCCGAACCGCTTGTTTTGATTTAACCTGTCGATCTCCCGAATGTCCTCTTCGCTTAACGCAAAATCGAATATATCGGCGTTTTCGGCGATCCGCTCCGCGCGTACGGATTTCGGAATCGTGACGACACCGACCTGGAGATCCCAGCGCAAAATGACCTGCGCCGCCGTTTTGCCGTATTTCGCCGCAATCTCCTTTAACGTTTCATGATCAAGCAACTGGCCCTGCCCCAGCGGCGACCACGCTTCCGTCTCAATGCCCTTTGAGCGGCAGTACTGCAGCAGTTCTTTTTGCGTTAAGTGCGGATGCAATTCCACCTGATTCACCGCCGGAACGACCTTCGCATCCGCCAGCAAATCCTCCAGATGGTGGATTTGAAAATTGCTGACTCCGATCGCGCGCACCTTGCCTTCCGCGTATATCTTTTCAAGCGCCCGCCACGTGTCCTTGTATTTTCCCTTGACTGGCCAATGCACCAGAAACAGGTCGATATATCCAAGGTTCAGTTTGCTCAGGCTTGTTTCGAACGCTTGCAGCGTCGATTCGTAACCTTGGTCGCTATTCCATACCTTTGAGGTAATGAACAGTTGATCCCGCGTCAGCCCGTTTTCCTCCATCGCTTCCTTTACCGCCTGGCCGACTCCTTCTTCGTTGCGGTACAAGGCTGCGGTATCAATGCTGCGGTAACCGGTGCGAATCGCCGCTTTGACCGCCTGAATCACTTCTTGGCCCTCTTTGGCTTGATAAACGCCCAGACCGAACCAGGGCATTTCGACTCCATTGTTTAATGTGACGGTATCCTGCAAATGATTGGGCATCGGTCAATCCTCCTCTAATTCTTAAGATGGGCTTATTTTCCGTATCTCCTATTATGGCGGACCCTCCCGCGAATTCCAATCGTTTTCTTCATAAAACAAAAATCAGCGCTTGAGCGCGGGATAAGTGAGAATAGCGTAAAGGCCATGCGAAAAAAATCTAAACGGTTGTGAGCGACGCTATTTGGGCAAAAACGAACGGATACAAAATGTAACGGTTGCCAGAGGGCCTATTTCCCATTTTATCGGCAGTAATAGGCATAAAGTTCCGCTATTTTGAAGGCTGACGGCCGGTTAGCAGGTGGGCTTATGGGCTTGTTGGCCAGCGGCCGGCCATGCCGGCAGCTGGCTGTCAAGCGCCGATTTCTAAGTTGATCCAATCCACAGCAACGCGATAAAGCCGCCGGGTTTTCTACCCGGCGGCCCATAGTTCCTGCGTGCGTTAACGCGCTTATACAATTATGCCGTTTTACCCGCGCCGCGCAGCTTTTGTCTGGCCCGGTACAGCAAAATTTTGAAGTGGGACAGTGAAATCCCCATCAGATCGGCGGCTTCCTGATAAGAGAAGCCGTGTATGTCGTACAGCAGCACCGCGTGCTGCTGGTTGGGCGCCAACACGGAAAGCAGGGCGTACAATTCCTTTCGGCTCTCCTGTCCGAGCACGCGTTGTTCCGGCGTGTCATCGCTGGCGTAGCCGAAGAAAAATTCATTTTCATAAGACGAAGACCGGCTTTCTTTGCGCAGCTTGTCAATGTAGGCGTTATGGGCCACCCGCAGCAGCCACGCTTTAGCCTTGCGCCCTTCCGCCCCGTCCAAATGCTTGAGCGCCCGGCAAAATGTCTCCTGCATCAAATCCTCCGCGGTGTGATGATTGCGGCACATACTGTATAAATAGCGGTAAACGTCGTTTTTATATTCGCGATAAAGAAGATCCATAGAACGGGTTTTCATCTTTTTCCCCTCATTTCTATCCATTGAAATTTCGGCAGCGCCCCGTTTCGTACCGGCGCTTGCCTGGTTCCATGGTTCATTATGAAGGTTAGAGTTTGCGTCCCGTCTAAGAAATTGTTAAGTTTTTCTTAAGAAATTTCTTCATTTTTCTTAAACGATTCGGAATTTTGCGGCAGCCGTACGGTAAACACCGTGCGGTATTCGTTGCTGTCCGCCGCTATCGTCCCCTGGTGGAGATCAACGATGTGCTTGGCGATGGCCAGGCCGATCCCCGACCCGCCGGTGTGCGACGCCCGGGATTTTTCCACCCGATAGAAGCGGTCGAACAGATGCGGCAAATCGGATTCGGGAATCGGGTCCCCGTAGTTGGCCACTTCGGTAACGGCCTCCTCCCCTTCCATCCAGCCGCGAATATCGATGTATTTTCCCTCATGTCCGTAACGGATCGCATTTGTGATCAGGTTCTCGTACACCCTTCTCAGCTTGTCCCCGTCCGCGTGAACGTAAAGGTGGCGCCCCTGCAAATACAGCCGGCATTCCATGCCGCTCTCCTGCAGCTGCCAGCCGAAATGGGCGATAATTTGATCCAGCATTTCCGCCAGATTAATCCTTGTTTTCTGCAGCTTCATCTCCTTGTTCTGCAGCCGCGTAAACTCAAACAAATCCTGAAGCAGCTGCTTTAGCCGCAGCGATTCCTCGTACGCCATGTTGACGTAGTAGCGCAGCTCGACCTCATCGCGGTAACGGTCCTGATCGATCAGGCCGAGATAGCCGGTAATGGAGGTGAGCGGCGTCCGCAAATCATGCGATACGTTGGTGATCAGCTCGTTTTTCGTTTGCTCCGCCCGGCGTTCCTCCTCCATCGACGTTCTTAAGCGCTCAACCATGCGGTTGATGTCGGTGGCCAGCTGTCCAAGCTGTCCCACGTTTTCCACCGGTATTTTCCGCACGGAGCCCTCCTCGATCTTATGCACCTCTTCAATCAGCAGCTCCAGGTACTTTTTCTCGTGGCGCCGGACGCTACGGCGGTAGAAATACAGCGCGAACAAGAGCAAAATCGGCACTCCCGCCAAATAATAGGCCAAGGGAAAGCCGATGTTCCGGTTGATCCAAACGATAAAGGTATAAACCGACATCTCCGGATACAGCACGTAAAACAATCTGGCCAGCAGGATGAGCAGCAGCAGCGAAATCAGCGAAGCGACCGTCGTCCAAAACAGCCAGGTCAAAAAGCGCAAACTAGCCTTCAATTTTGTAGCCGACCCCCCACACGGTACGGATCAGCTTTTCTCCGTCCATCTCTTTCTCCAGCTTGTCGCGCAGGCGGCTGATATGCACCGTCACGGAATTGCTGCTCTCCAAAAATTTATCTTTCCAAATAAGTTCGAAAATTTCGTCCGAGCCGAACACCCGGCCGGGATGGCTGGCAAGCAAATATAAGATTCCGAATTCGATCGGCGTCAGCTTCAGCGGATTCCCGTCAACCGCAGCCGTATGCGTCTCCTTGTCGATCTGCAGCGAGCCGATTCGGATCATATGATCCTGGGACGCCTGCGCCTGTACGGACGATTGCGCCTGGGCGGCGTAAGAGGATCTGCGCAGCAGCGATTTCACCCGGGCGACCAGCTCGAGCGGATTAAACGGCTTGACCATATAGTCGTCCGCTCCGGTCATCAGGCCCGTAATCTTGTCCATATCGCCGTCTTTAGCGCTCAGCATCAGAATCGGCGTCGTCCGCGTCTCGCGGATCTTCAGGCAGACGGAAATCCCGTCAAGCCCCGGCATCATGACATCGAGAATGACCAGATCGACCGCCTCGCGCTCCATGATGTCCAGCGCTTTAAGCCCGTCCCCCGCTTTCACGACATCATAACCTTCGTTTACGAGATAAATTTCAATCAGTTTGGCAATTTTATCATCGTCGTCGACGATTAAAATTTGTTTGTTCATAGATTATTTCATCCTTTATTTGAAAAACTGGAATGGCACATCGGTACTATCATACCATGTTCACGCCACCCGTTTACAAATAAAAGATTGTCATCAATCTGGAACTTAGGTCCAATCATACGGGACGGCGATAACGAACCTCGTCCCTTGACCCGGTTCGGACGCTACGGAAATGTTCCCTTGGTGGATTTCGACGATTTTCTTCACGATCGATAGGCCTAGTCCGCTGCCGCCTGCGCTGCGCGTCCGCGATTTATCGGCTTTATAAAACCGCTCGAAAATATGGACCAGATCCTCTTTGGCGATGCCCATCCCGCTGTCGGCGATCCCGACTTCGGCATGCCTTCCTCCGCGCGAAAGCGTCAAGGTAATTTCCCCGCCATGCGGCGTAAATTTAATGCTGTTGTGCAGCAGGTTCAACCATACTTGAGCGAGTAAATCCTCGACCGCCTCCACCTCGACAGGCACCAGGTCCAGATTAATCTGGATGTTCTTGTCCAGCCATTGCGGTTCGCAAGCCAAAACGACGGTCTTAAGCTGACGGTCGAGCCGAAACCGGTTGGCCTGAAAAGTGGCGCGCTCCGCCTCAAGCGAGGACAATTTCAGCAAATTGTCGCTCATCTGCGACAACCTGCGGCTCTCCGACTCGATAATTTCCAAGTAATGGTCCCGTTTTTCCTGCGGCAGCCCCGGTTTCCGTAAAGCTCTGGCAAATCCGCGAATGGAAGTGAGCGGCGATTGGATTTCGTGCGAGACATTGGAAATGAAATCCTGGCGCATCGTTTCCATCCGCCCCAGCTCGCTGGCCATTTCGTTAATGCTGTGTACGATCGATTCGAATTCCCTCAATTTCTCAAAACCCTCCAGCCTGACGGAGAAATCCCCTTTGGCGATCCGTCGGATCGCCGCGATGACCGAATTGAGCATCTTTAACTGGTTGTTATGGAGCAACTGGCCGATCAGAAAGGCAATGAAGACAAACAAAATAAATCCAAGAATCACATTCAGCAGTTCGAGCGCATAGTCGGAAAAAGGCGGTTCCCAATGCCGATAGACAACAGAGGTGGTAAAAGTAGCAGCCGTCCATGTCAAGCCGAAAACCGCCAACACCGCCAGAGACCCAAAAATATGGAACAGTACTTTCCAAATTTTTTTCAACCAGTTCACCGTTCCCCCGCCTCCAGGCGGTAGCCCAGGCCGCGGATCGTGCGGATTTTAAACCCGTACCGCTCCTCGGGAAAACGTTCGCGCAGACGGTTGATGTGCACGTCGATCGTCCGTTCGTTCCCCTCGAAATCGTAACCCCATATATCTTCGATCAGCTGCTCCCGCGTCAACGTTCGACCCGCGTGGCTGCCGAGTTTAAACAGCAGCTCGAATTCCTTCAGCGGCAGCGTAAAACTCTCGTTCTGGGCGGAAACTTCAAATGTCTTGCGGTTGATTTTCAGTTCGCCGATCGCAACGACCTGGGACAGCGTCACATGATAACGCTTGAGCAGCGCCTTGACCCGGGCGACCAGCTCCGCCGGCTCAAACGGTTTGACCAAATAATCGTCCGTGCCCAGTTCGAAGCCTTTCACCACCTGCTTCGTTTCGCCTTTGGCCGTCAGCATCAAGAGCGGCATGTCATAATCCCGCCGCAGCTGGCGGCACAGCTCCCAGCCATCCATATTCGGCATCATAATATCCATAATGACCATATCGACTTTTTCCGTTTCCACCAGGGTGAGCGCCTCGCGTCCGTCCTCCGCTTCAAGCACCTGCACCATTCCCGCTTCCTCCAGAAAAACCTTGACCAGTTCGCGAATGTGCTGATCGTCGTCCACCACAAGTATTTTTGCCATAGCCAATTACCCCTTTACAATATCGCCTCTGCGCGTACACCGGTCTTATCTGCGCGTTCACCGGCTTCCGGAAGCTGCAGCTGTTGGGCGGCGAACTCCCGGTACATCGCGTGATGACGCAGCAGCTCCTCGTGCGTTCCCCGGCCCGTTACTTTGCCCTTCTCGATAAAAATCAGCTGATCGGCGCCGACGACGGTGGACAGCCGGTGCGCGATCACGATGGTGGTGCGGCCCTGCATCAAATTGTTCAGCGCCTTTTGCACCACGATTTCCGAGCGGCTGTCCAGACTGGAAGTCGCTTCGTCCAGCATAAGAATTTTCGGGTCTCTGAGGAGTGCCCGGGCGATCGCAATCCGCTGCCGCTGCCCGCCGGACAGCTTCACGCCGCGTTCGCCGACATCGGTGTCGAACCCGTCCGGCAATTCGGCGATAAAGCCGTCGGCATAGGCCATTTCCGCCGCCCGCTTCAGTTCCTCTTCGCTCACTTCGCGCTCGATGCCGTAACATAAATTTTCCCGGATCGTGCCGGCGATAATCGGACTTTCCTGGGATACGTACCCGATCAGCCCCCGCCAGGAACGGAGCGAAAACGCATCGATCGGGTCATCTCCCAGCCTGATCGTTCCTTCCTGCGGGATATAAAACCGTTCCAGCAGGGCAAACAGCGTCGTTTTGCCGCCGCCGCTCGGCCCGACAACCGCCGTCACCGTGCCGGGCTTCATCGTAAAGCTAACGCCCTCCAGCACCGGCTCTTCCGGCTTGTACCCGAACGTCAAGCCTTCGACCGCCAGCGGCTGGTTCGCGTCCGCCACTTCCTTGCCCGAAGCAAACGGCTCTTCCTCCGCGTCCAGCGTTTCCAGCATTCTTTCGGTTGCTCCCATCGCCTTCTGCAATTGCGTGAAAAACGTCGTCAATTGCGTCATCGGCATCACCGTCTGAATCAGATAAAGGATAAACGCAACCAGCTCACCGGCCGTCATTGCGCCGCTTGACACCTGCATGCCCCCATAACCGATCACCACGACCAGCAGCATCATCATTACAAAAGAAGTGAACGGGCTGATCCAGGCCATCACCTTGCCTTCCCGGATGCCGAAAGTCATCAGTTTGCCGATGGCGGCGAACCCGTTCTCATATTCCTTGCGTTCGGCATTGGACGCCTTGACCAGCCGGATTTCAGACAGCACCTGGCTCAGAACCGCCGTGAAAGAAGCGGTCTCGTCCTGCATGCCCAGCGAAATTTTGTACATCATTCGCCCGAGCGGCACCATAATAAGCGCCGCGATCGGGATGACGACAAACATGAGCAGCGTCATTTTCCAGTTCAGGTAAAACAACACCGCGACCGCCCCGATGATCGAAATGATACCGCTGAAAAAACCGGTCACATGCTCGGAAATCAGCGATTTGATGATCCCCGTGTCGTTCGTCAGGCGGCTCACCGATTCTCCGGTGCGGTTGTTATCGTAATAGGACACCGGCAGCCGGAGCAGTTTTTTCCAAAGCCGGTCGCGCAGGCTGGCCACCATTTTTTGCCCGGCGTAATTAAGCAAATAGATCGACAGCCCCGAAGCGATCGACATGCCGATAAATGCCGCCCCGATCATCACGATCTGCTGCGTACTGATTGATGACAGCGAAAAGCCGTCGACCAGATTTTTCGTGAACATCGGAATGACCAAGCTCACAACCGTTGAAGCGACGCTCAGCAAAAGCGCTCCGATCAGCAGCGCCATGTTCGGTTTCGTCTCGCGGATCAGCCGCAAGAACGCCCGCAGGCCGCCCCGTTTTTTAGCTATCTGCTTATTGGGTTCATTGTATAAAGTTTCTCTCTCACGCATGTTCTTCTCTTCCCTTCCTTATGTCCCGTCCCGGATAAGCTTCTATTTAAGCTCAGGAAAAGAATATAACTGTTTTTTAAACTGAATTTAAACGGGCCCACCGGACTATAAATTTTCCACTTCCACGCTGTGCACATGCTCGATCGTCCGCAGAAAATGGTAAATTTCCGTCGTGTATTCTTTCTCCGACGCGGTGATGACCATGTCGATCCGCTGTCTCCCATCCTCCAGGTCTTTGATTTTCAGCCGGCGAATGCGATGGCGGTTTACCCTGTCCCTCCGGTTCTTTTCATCCTTCCGCTCGATAATGCGGATCAGTTCCGTGACGTTGCCCGGATTCTCCATCACGACTTTGATCGACACGTCGCGCTGGCTTAGCTTGTATGGGCCGACCCATTTGATCACGTAGGGAATAAAGTTCACCGAAATGATCAGGAGCACGGTCGTAAGCGCCGCTTCAAGATAAAAACCGATCCCGATCGCAATCCCGATCCCGGAAGCGGCCCAGATCATCGCCGCCGAGGTTAATCCGGATATCCCCTCGTTGCTCCGGCGCAAAATCGCGCCCGCCCCCAAAAAGCCGATACCGCTAACGATTTGTGCGGCGAGTCGCATCGGGTCCATGTTCGGATGCTCAGGCGTGGCGAATTTCGCAAATGATTCGATCGATACGATCGTTACCAGGCAGCTGGCGATGCATATCACCATGCTGGTCTTGATGCCGAGCGGTTTTTGCTTCAATTGCCGGTCGATGCCGATAAACAGCCCGAACAATAAAGCCATGCATAGTTTAAAGGCCATTTCCCATTCCATCATCATGTTGAACTGCATCTCCTTCAGTCATATAAAGTGAGTATAATTGGATTCGGCTGCTCCGTGCAATTGTTCTTAAAAACAAAAAAGCCGCCCCACGGATCAAAGATCCGAAGAAGGCAGCTTTTTTTAGATTATTTATGACAAGCGGATTAAAACTTGGCGGCAAGATCGGCTGCGCGTTTTACGCCGTCCTGAATGATTGCTTCGGCACGGTCCGGGAATTGGTTGTGGCCTTCCACAACGACGACTTCCGGGTTGTTGATGCCCCAGAAAGCCAGCGTGTTTTTCACGTAATTCAACGACATTTCAAGCGCCGCCATCGGACCTTCCGAGTAAACGCCGCCGCGGGCTTGCAGCAATGCGATCTTCTTGTCGCCTACGAGGCCGACAGGTCCTTGTTCGGTATATTTGAACGTTTTGCCGGCTTGGTTCAAGTAGAACAGATAAGTCAGCAGTTGGGCCGGGATCGTGAAGTTCCAGAGCGGGAAAGCGAAGACGACTTTGTCGGCGCCCAAAAATTGATCGAGATAAGTGTTGGCCAGGTCGGCTGCTTTTTGCTCTTCCGCCGTCGCCTCGATGCCTTTGCCCACCTTGAACAATCCGTTCAGCATGTTCAAATCATAGTAAGGAAGCTCGGCGTCAAACAGGTTGAGTTCGGTAACCGCATCTTCCGGATGCGTTTCCTTGTACGTTTTCAAGAAGCTTTCATACAGCTTAACCGTAGCGGATTGGTCCGCCGGACGGTTATTCGCTTTGACAAATAAAACTTTAGCCATCTGTATTCCCTCCACTTTTTCAATTATTAACTTACTATTTAATAGCTACTTAATATTAAGCCGTAACTATTGTTTATAATAACGGCTAACTAAAACTTTGTCAACAACAGTTACTTAAGTATAAACCCGAGCCTACAGCCGGCCCTGCGTTATTTTTTCCGCGTATCGATCCATCCCCGTTCCAACGCGTAGCGCGTTAATTGGACGCGATTTTCCAAATGCAGCTTGTGCAAAATATTTTTCAAATGATTTTTCACCGTCTGATCGGAAATTTGCAGTTCGCCGGCAATTTCGCGATTGGTCATGCCTTTCGCCACCCAGCCGAGAATTTCGCGCTCCCGGGCGGTAAGCGGCGGTTCGCCGGCCGCATCTTTTTTCGTGAGCGGAAACTCCTGCAAAATGCGGAGCGCGAGCTCGCTGGACAGCGGGGCTTCGTCGCTGGCGATGGCCCGTAAATATTCCAGCCATGTCCCTGGCTCCAAATTTTTGAGCAAATAACCTTGCGCCCCCTGCTTAAGCGCCTCAAACAGATGCGCGGCATCATCCGAAACGGTAATCAGGACGATCTTGACATACGGGTACCGAAGCTTGATTTCCCGCGTCGTTTCGAGCCCGTCCTTGCCCGGCATCTGAATATCCATCAGGATCAGGTCCGGCATCCACAGCTCGGTCAGTTCAACCGCCCGCTCCCCGTTTTCGGCATAACCGATCACTTCAAACCCGTCGTCCTCCGCCAAAATTTCGCCGATCGCCTCCCGCGCGTGCGGATGATCATCGACGACCAGTACGCGTACCTTCATCCAAACCGTCTCCTCCCGCTATTTCAACCGTCGTTTTTCCCGGCCGGGATGTCACCTGCAGCGTCCACCCCATAGCTTCCGCCCGTTCCCTAATAATTTGCAGTCCGTACCTTCCTTTGGCTTGCGGTTTATCCGCTTGAAAACCGGTTCCTTCATCCATGACGGACACTCGAAACCGCCGGGCATCGCCCGTCCCGGTCACGCAAACTTCCTGAACCCCGCCATGTTTGCCCGCGTTGACGATCGCCTCCCGGATACATGCCAGCAGCTCCATTCGCGTCCTGGGGGACCAATCTTTTTCATTTAACCGCCAATCCATACTCAGCCCCAGCTGCCGCTCCTCCGCCATCTGCCGGATCAGCCCCGGAAAATCGGCGGTTCCGCTTTCGGAGAGCCGGGAGTCCGGGGGAACGCGCAAATCGGAAATCGCCTCCCTGACATAGCGGTTCACCTCGTGGATCGTCTTGCGCAGCTCGTGCCAATCATAAGCTTGTCCGGCCTCCGCCTGCTGCCGTTCAGCCCGGTCAACCTTCACCGACAGCAGAAACAAAGATTGGGCAATCCCGTCATGCAGCTCCCTGGCCAACTGTTCCCGCTGCTCCAGGCGCGCTTTGAGCGCCCGCTCCCGCTGCAGTTCCTCCTGCATCTGTTCCAGATAGGAAAACCAGCGGTGCAATAGGGGCACGCAGACCCCGAACAAGATAAAAGGCGTAAGGATGTTCCCCAGCTCCATGGAAAGATAAGGCATCAAAAATTGATGGCGCACATATTCCCATATACCGACGACAAGCGTCGGAACTATTAGGATCATCCATTTCGTGATTTTATATGACATACAGGGCCTCCGCGATCGATCTCTTTCTCCACCGAATATACTTTACCTGCCGTTTGCTGGCAAGCTTTGGCGAAAAAATGAACGGGGGGCCGATCCGTAAGAAAAAACGTTTATCGACGTATCTTTGAAGAAGCCAGACCGCGTTTAGCGGTAGTTTGTACTACGATTTAAGGAAGCAGAGGCTCCGAAACTTATACTTTCTTATGGCTCAACCTAATAATCAGTGTTTGAGAGTCAAGTACAATCAATCTTGGCAAGAAATGCGGAAGGGCGTTGAAAGCTTGAGAACAGGGAAGGCCAGTGAAAATTTTATTTACAGGAAGCACTTTTTGAATACTTTTTTTCATTTACTATAGTAGTTATTTCACTCCACATATTTATAAAACTTTTTTTAAAATTCTCTTCAGAAATAATGCTACCAACATAATTGTTCACTTCATTTGTTTTATAGTCCTTACTGAAATATAACTCATTAAGTTTATCTACAAGCATTTCAAGCGAGGGAGAAAATTTATATTTTTGCGGAAAAAATCTGGATGCTTCCACCAGATCTGAATCCGGCATAATAGTGCATACACCACTTAAGACAGCTTCTAATGGTGTTATTCCAAGTGTTTCATATCTAGAAGTAAATACGAAAATCCCCTTTCTTTTCATTATTTTAAAGAGCGCATAAAGTTCAAGTTTTGACAATTTTTCAGTAAACATAAATCTATATCTAAGATTCTCTGGTATCAGTTTATAAAGAGCTTCTCTTTTATGCTCATCAACCTTTGATCCTCCTGTTATGATTACTTTTACCGGAATATTCTTTTTTGTTAATTCTAAAGCCGAGTGTATTAATAAATCCATATTTTTAAAGTAATCAATCCTTGCAGCATTCGATGTTAATATTAATTCATTTTCAGAAATGTTCTTCAAAAAATATTGTAACTTTTCACCTAAATTAACTTCACTTACAGTTATCGGAATGATTGGAGGAATAATCGCCTTAATTAAATCTTGCCTAATTCCTTTATTTCTTAAGAACCTGCTTTGCATATTTGAATGCTGTAAAACAAAGATATTTTCATTGCTTAGCAACGTAGTCAAACCTCGTTTTTGCTGTTCTAACATATGATGCACCTTTTCGTTACTTTCAAATGCCTTATAAGCCTCGATTAACGAATAATTTTCAATAAAATCTTCAACAAAAGGTCCATGATGAGTTAAGCAAGCGGGAATATGTTTAGGATGGTACTGTATAATTGTATCTGTATGGTAATAGACAATCAGATTATCCGTTTCACTTCTGTATAACATGACAATAGCCCTGTCTATGGCTTCCATAACACTCTCGTCATTCATTCTAAAATTAAAGAATAATGTTATTGTATTGTAACCGTTTAGAGTTTCGTTTTTAATTGCTGGTTCTGATAATGTTTCATCTCGCTTATATAATATAATTCCTAGTAAAGAACCATTCTCATTTAGACACTTTATTATTTCAAGCGCAAAATGAGTAGCACCTACTTTATAAGCACTCATTTCGGAATCAGGAAAATAATTTCTATTCAAAACAACAATTCCAGGCAACAATTGATTTTCCATTTAATCCGCCTCCTATTTACTCTAAGTTTCTGTAATTTCCGTAAAATTACATCAGTAGTGTTGCATAAACGGTGACACGGTTAGTTGTCGAGTCTTTTTACTCTGCCGCAACGACCGACTTCTGCTTTTTCTATCGCCCATTTGAGGTTCGACTGGGTGTCCTGTTCAGTGCGGCAATGAGTTTATCCCACGGCTTCCATAGAAGCGTCTTGAGCGAATCCATCAATTCCGTTAGCGTGCTGGAGGAGGAGTCACGCCGCCTTTGTGTGAATCCGCCGCCTTTGCGGCCGTCGGCTGTCGGAGACCTCCCTGAAGCAACAGAGACAATGTCAAGCAGGTCATGGCAAATAGCTTCCACTTTTGGGAGAATCGGTGGGTTCTCATCGAATGCATAATTTGAAACCCTCTTTCACTAGAAAATTAAATGAAATAAACCAAGCAAAAAGAGCGCAATCTGGTGCTTCCCAAATCATTATTTGTATAGAGACGAAAGCAAACGATGTGTCCCTTTCCCTCTGACATCCGAAGGAAATATCTGCCATAGGTTACAATTCTATTAAATCATACTCTTCTTGGCGATTAAAGGATAAATTTCTACTATTTGTTCGAATCTTGCCTGTGAGAAATGAGATAATCGCCGAAATAAAACTGGTGGAACGACAAACAAGCACGGCGATCCCGGAAGATCACCGCGCTTGTGGTCAATGCGATTAGATTGCAGTCTGTATCACGTTCATCCAACGTCCGGCTATCGTTGCCCGTCCGGACGCACCTTGCGGGTAGCCGTCGCCTCCATGGGATCATCCGGCCAATAATGCTTGGGGTAACGGCCTTTGAGGTCTTTTTTGACCTCGAAATAGGTCGTCTCCCAAAAGCTGCGCAAATCCGCGGTCACCTGAACCGGCCGACTTGCTGGCGACAGCAGATGCAGGGTGATCGCCACCCGGCCGAAGCCGATTCGCGGGGTCTCCATCATCCCGAATACCTCCTGCAGGCGTACTGCAGCATACGGGGCCTGTGGCCCATCGTAGTGAACTTGGATTTTGGAGCCGCTCGGGACTAGCAAGTGCGTTGGCGCCTCGGCGTTCAGCACTTGCCGCAACGGCCAGTCCAACAGGTTCTCCAGGATGCCGTACAACGATAAAGCTTGCAAATCGGAACGCTTGCGCACGCCGGACAAATACGGAGCCAGCCACGATTCTGCCGTCGCCGCCAGCGTCTCGTCAGAAACGTCCGGCCATCGCTCATCCAAGCGGTGCAAGAACAGCAGCCGCTCTTGCAGCATTCGCGCCCTGTCCGTCCACGGCAGGATGCCCACGCCCTTGACGATAACTGCATCCAACAGGGCGCGGGTAATCTGCTCGGGACCCGGTTGCGGATCCGGCTGCTCCTTCAGGACGATCGCGCCGAACGTTTGGCGGATTCGGGCTCGCACCGCACCGGAAGCGTCGTCCCAAGCCGCGCTGCGCTCCTCGGCAATCTCTTTGCCGTAATAACGATACAGGTCCGTTTCGTCGAGCGGAGCAGCCAAAAGAATCCGCCCTTCCGCCCCCTCGTCGTCGACATCGGCGATGGCCAGAAAAGCCGCGGCCCCGAGGGACTCTTTCATCGGTAAAACCGCGCCGCGCCCGCTTCGCAGCAAATACCGCCCGTCCGGGCGGCGCATGGCGATGCGGTCCGGGTAAGCGAAAGAGACCAGCAGGCCGCAATACCGGTCCGGCTGCTGCGGGTCAAGATCGGCGCGCGGCTGAGGAGCCGTGGGCGCTTGGGTAGACAGCGCCTGGGCCGGCGGCGTTTGGGCTGGCGGCGCTTGAGTCGGCGGCGTTTGGGGCGGAAGCGTCCCGGGCGCCGGCGCCTGGGCGGACGGCGGCGCGGCCAAGCCTTCAGCGGCAGCTTCGTTGGCCGGCTGATCCAGCTCCAGCAGCCGCGCCTCCCATTGGCGGCGGAGCTGCTGGACGCGCTGCAGGGCGGCCGGGTCCGCCTCGAGCGCCGAGCCGGCCCCGCGCGCACCCTTGGCCGCGTCCAGCACCAGCGCGAGCCGGCGGCGCAGGTCGCCGTCCCGGCCGGCGGCGCCTTTGAGCAGGTCGCGCTCTTCGAGCAGCGCGGCCAGGGCGCAGGCCGGCTCGGCCAGGCCTAGCTCGCGCGCCCGCAGCAGCATATGCGCCAGCCGCGGGTGCAGCCCGAGCGCGGCCATCTGCCGGCCGTGCCCGGTGATGCGGCCGGCCGCATCCAGCGCGCCGAGCTGCTGCAGGAGCAGGACGGCGCTGGCGTAAGGCGCTGGCGGCGGCGCGTCGAGCCAAGCCAGCTCGTCCGGCGAGCCGGCGCCCCACGCCGCCAGCTCCAGCGCGAGCGGCGCCAGGTCCGCCTCGAGGATCTCCGGCGGCGTGCGCGCGGGCAGCGCGCGGTCTTCCGCCTCGCTCCAGAGGCGGTAGCATACGCCGGGCGCGGTTCGCCCGGCGCGGCCCCGCCGCTGGTCGGCGGAATCGCGGGCGGCGCGGACCGTCACCAGACGGTTCATCCCGGTCCGCGGGGAAAACAAGGTGGTGCGCCGGAGGCCGCTGTCGATGACGACCGTCACGCCGTCCACGGTCAAGCTCGATTCGGCGATCGACGTGGCCAGCACCACCTTGCGCCGGCCCGCCGGCGCCGGCTCGATCGCCCGCCGCTGCGCCTCCTGCGGCAGCGCCCCATAAAGCGGCGTGAGCAGCACGCCCTCGGGCAGCGGCGATCCCGCAAGCAGCGACTCGACGCGGCTGATCTCCCGGGCCCCGGGCAAAAACACGAGCAGGCTGCCGTCATGCGCCGCCAAAGCGCGGCGCACCGCCCGCTCCACCACGGTTTCGAGCGGTTCTTTCGCGGCTGGCGCTTGCGGAAGGTATAATGTCTCCACCGGATACATGCGGCCGCGGCTTTGAACGACCGGCGCATCCCCAAGCAGCCGGGCGACCGGCTCCGCGTCCAGCGTCGCCGACATGATCAGAAGCCGCAAATCATCGCGCAGCAGCTCGCGGCTCTGCAGCGCCAGCGCCAGCCCCAAATCGGCGTGCAGGCTGCGCTCGTGGAATTCGTCAAAAATGATGAGTCCCGTCCCCAGCAGCGCCGGGTCCTGCTGCAGCAGCCGGGTCAAAATCCCTTCCGTCACAACGGTAATCCGCGTTTTGCGCGACACGCGGCTCTCCCCGCGCATCCGGTAGCCCACCGTTTCGCCGACCCGTTCGCCCAACTGCGCGGCCATATACACGGCGGCGGAACGGGCCGCGAGACGGCGCGGTTCCAGCAAAATGACGCTCTGGCCTTCCAGCCACGGCTCGCTTAACAGCGCCAACGGCGCGCGCGTCGTTTTCCCCGCTCCGGGCTCGGCCAGCAGAACGGCGGCGCCTGCCTTACGCAGGCTGTCTTTTAACGCGGGAATCGCTTCATCTATAGGCATCGGTTTAGGTTCAGACAGCTTCGTCATCGTTCTCTCCTCAAGTCTCTATTCGTATCGATTTTACCACATTCCCCTTAGGTGTGATCAAAACCGCCTTTTTTGAACAACCTTAATAAAGCAACATAAACTCCAGCCCTATGTTCCGGTCCATTGATCCAGAATAATAAGGACAAAAAATGCCGTTAATGGGGATGAACATGCCGGAGCGCCGGATAATAAATACATAAAATGCCGCTATTTTGCAGGCCTGCGATTCGTTAAGTTCCGCAATTTTACAGCCCCGCGATTCGTTGCTCCGCTTGACCGGATGTCAAGCGCCGATTTCTAGGTTTGAGCTGAAATAATTACTTTTCAAGGTCCAAAGGAGTTTTCGAAAAGATGAGTGTGTACGGAACCGATCTGATCAAACTGGCGGTTATCTTTGCATTAATCCCGCTCACCGCCTTGTTCGTGGTTACCGAATCTTCGCTTCGCGCGCTCCGCCCGGGTCGGGTGAACGCGCTGAGGCGAGAAGGCCGCAAAAACGCAGCCGCGTTAAAAAGACTGGCCGACCGCATGGATCAAGCCCTGTCGACCTGCCAGCTCGCCATCACGGCGATCTCCTTAACGCTTGGCTGGCTGGGACAACCCGCCGTTCGCCGGCTGCTGCGGCCGCTGTTTTTTTATATCGGCTTGTCCGAGCCGGTGGAATCGTTTTTTTCCTTTCTGATCGCTTTTATTATCATCACGTATTTGCATGTCGTGCTGGGCGGACTGGTGCCGCAGGTGCTTGCCTCCCAAAAGGGGGAGTCGTTCGCCCTGGCCGCATCCCGGCCGCTCCTCTGGTTCGCGACGCTGCTCTCTCCAATGATTTGGCTGCTTAACCGCTCTTCCCGCTGGATCGTTTCACTGCTTGGCCTTAAGCCGCCCGCGGAATGGAACGAAGCGCACAGTGTGGAAGAACTGCGGGCCCTGCTCAGCCAAAGCCTGGAAAGCGGACAAATCGGCACCAACGAATTCAGTTTTGTTAGCCGCATATTCGCGTTTGACGATAAGCTCGCCAAAGACATCATGGTGCCGCGGACCGACATGGTTTGTCTGCACGCCGGCAAATCGCGGGAGGAAAACCTGCAGATCATTAAGGAAGAGCAGTATACCCGCTACCCCGTGATCCGGGAAAACAAGGACGATATCGTCGGAATGATCAACACGAAGACGCTGTTTTTGTCCGATGAGGAGACGTTTCGGGGTTCCCTGGACTCGCTTGTCCGGCCCGTGATGACGGTATCGGAAAATATTCCGCTGCCCAAGCTGCTGAAAAAAATGCAGAAGGAGCGCTCCCACATCGCGGTCTTGATCGACGAATACGGCGGAACATCCGGAATGGTGACGATTGAGGACATTTTGGAGGAAATCGTCGGCGACATCCGCGACGAATTCGATGCTGAGGAAGAGCAGGAAATTACCGAAGTTGCGGCGAATCATCTCATTGTGGACGGCAAAGTGTCCGTCTCGCTGATTAACGAACTGCTGCTGACCGACCTGGAGGAAGAGGAAACCGATACGATCGGCGGATGGGTTTACGGGCAAAACATGGACATCGAGGAAGGAACGGAACTTACGCACGGCGATCTCCGTTTTAAGGTGCTGGAACGGGAAGAAAGCCGGATCCGGAAGATCGAAATCGAAAGGATCGAGATTCCCGTGCTTCCGGAAGAAGCTCCCCAGGAACGATTGTAAAGGCTAATCTGATGCAACACCTGATGCAACACCTGATGCAACAAATGTTTCTAACACGATAACTTTCTAACGGTTGCCACAGCCGCTATTTGGTCCCACAACGTTGATTGCAAATTTTAACGGATGCCATAGCGCTTATTTTACTGAAACTCGGCTATCTTTACCTGGATTGAGACTAATAGCGATGCTCACAACCGTTGCTATGAACGTTTTTGTCAAGCCCTCCGTGTGAGAGGTGCCTGAGCACGTGGCGCGAGAGCAAAAATGCGAGCGACGGTCGGCACGCTGCTATCCGTGGGTTGGTACCACATGTTATGCCTTCGTCAAGGAGAGCTCTTGCAAGCTAGAAGCGCACGTTCAGTTACTCACCTAGTGCAAACGGTTGACGCAAATTCTCTCCCGGAACCTTCGTTTGCTCCCGGGCCTCGTGCTCAGGCGTGAGCTTGTCAAGCGCTTTTCTTGACAAGCGGTTAGGTTCAAATCAACACTTTTCCTATTCCTCATTGGAAATGAGGAACGCCTCACGGCGAGTGTGGGGGTGCAGGGGGCAACGCTCCCTGCGTCTCCCCAAAGGGGACGGAAGGGGCGTTAGTTAGCCACCGGTTGTTCCACCGTTCGAGCAACAGCCCATATGAACCCGGTTAGCTCCCTGGCCACCGCGCCTACGGCCACATTTTTGTGTTTGTTCTTTCCAAAAATGAGATGACGGTATTTGTAATGCAATCTTTCTTGCGCTTTCCACGACAACAGTTGTATATCGGCCGGCATGCCATCCAAACGCTTGGCGAGATCTCCTTTCACCGCAGGCCGATGACGGTAGCTCCAGGCGGATTCCACCAAGGATCGGCGCAAGCGCCCGTTACCGGCTTTGGTCATACTTCCGCGCCGAGTACTCAGGCCGGTTGAACTCTCACGAGGAACCAACCCTAAATACGCCATGAGTTGGGCCGGGGAGCGGAAGCGAGTAAATGAACCGATCTCAGCAGCTAGAGTGACGGCCGTCAGTAGTCCAATCCCACGCAGGGACTGAAGCACCCGAATCAGAGTTGCCTTGGAGCCGACCGTGGCTTGCTGAACCAAGGCTTTTTCCAAACGCCCCATCCGCTGCTCGATCTCATTTAAGGTATGGAGCATCTCGTCGAAGGCTACTTGCATGGGCTCATAAGGGAATGTCAGTTGCTCCAGCCAGGAACGGTACTTCCGGGTCCAACGACGCTTTATCGTAGCCGGCGGTTCGATTTGATGGCGGAGCAGGAACTTCAATATCCGCTGGCGTGCCCGATGCGCGTCCTCTTTGGCGGCCTCCCGGGCGCGAACCAACTCCCGCAAAGCCTCGTCTTCCCGCTCCGGGACGTAGACAGGAGTCAATTCTCCTGCACGAAACAGACGGGCAAGCTGCTCGGCGTCCCGTCGATCCGTCTTCACGTGATCACCAGGGCGTTTGGGAATAAGCGACGGAGCAATGACAACGCAATGGGCTCCCATGGAGGTGATCCAGCGATAGGTTTCGTAACCTGTCGGACCTGCCTCATAACAAAACGATAGCGTTTCGGCCGGTCCCAGTTCTTTGATCAGCTTGCGCAGCGCCGCCGGAGTGTGAGGAATGCTCCCGTAATAGCGAGGAGTTTCACCGCTTGCATCTGCAATAGCAACCGAAATTTTTTCTTTGGATACATCTAAACCGACGAATTTTGTGGTAGACTGCATAGTATCAGCTCTCCTTTGCTATGTAGCTCTGAAATGGTTTGGTTTTCACTATCCATTTTAACCTACGAGATGTAGCAATATGGAGGGCTGTCTTTTGTTTACGTTCATCATAGCTAGAAATTGGAAACCGCCTTTTTTCGTAAAATAGCGGCTGTTACAACCGTTAAACTTCCGGCGGATGGGGTAATTCCCTTAAAAAAGCACCAGTGCTTCTACGGTTTCCACGGCTTTCACGGCTTTCACGGCTTTCACGGCTTTCACGAATTTCACGAATTTCACGAATTTTACAGATTACACAACTTTCACAACTTTTACAGCTTACACACAACATCATGCACCACATCATAAGGAAGTGATCACCATGAGACGCGGACGCTTTGCGCCGACGCCTTCCGGCGACATGCATCTGGGCAACGCCAAAATGGCGCTTTTGTCGTGGCTGCAAATGCGGGCGGCCGGAGGAGCGTTTGTGCTGCGGATTGAAGATATCGACATCCAGCGCTCAAAACCGGAAATTACCGAACGGATTATCGCCGATCTTCGCTGGCTTGGCCTGGATTGGGACGAGGGCCCCGGTGCGGACGGTCCGTACGGCCCGTATTGGCAAAGCCGCAGGACGGCGATGTACGAGGAGGCTTTGGCCAAGCTGGACCAAGACGGCCGCTTGTATCCGTGCTATTGCAGCCGCGCGGAGCTGCTGGCCGTGGCCGGCGCGCCGCACGGGTTAAGCTCGGAAGGCGCGCCGTACCTCGGGACGTGCCGCCATTTAACTCCGGCGGAACGCCGGATCAAGGCGCAGGCGAAATTGCCTTCGCTTCGTTTCGCGCTGGGCGGCGAAGGCGTCGCCTTCGTGGACGGCATCGCCGGGCCGCAGTCGTTCCCGCCGGGCAGCGGCGGCGACTTTGTGGTGCGGCGGGCGGACGGGCTATTCTCGTACCAGCTAGCCGTCACCGTCGATGATTGCCTGATGGGCATCACCGACGTGCTGCGCGGCGACGACTTGCTGGACTCCACGCCCCGCCAGCTCCACTTGTACGCCGCGCTCGGATGGACGCCGCCCGCCTTCGCCCACGCCCCGCTCATCCTTGGCGAAGACGGGCGGCGGCTGGCCAAGCGGCACGGCGACCTCGGCATCGGCGCGCTGCGCCAGGCGGGTACGCGGCCGGAGACCGTCATCGGTTGGCTGGCGTACATCAGCGGCCTGACCGATCGGCCGGAACCCGCCGCCGCGGGCGATTTGGTCTGTGAGTTCCGGCTGGACAATATCTCCCGCGAGCCGTTTATTCTAACGGAGGCGATGATGCGTAAGCTGCTGCCATAACCGCTGCCGTGTCGCTGCCTTTAGCTGCCTTTAGCTGCCTTTAGCTGCCTTTAGCTGCCTTTAGCTGTCTTTAGCTGCCTTGAGCAGCATACCGGCCTCCGGCCGCTCCGGCCGAGCCCATGTCTCCAGCCGCGGCGCGAGCTTACTCCAGCTTCCGGCGGATCGCATCTTCATACTGGCGGAACGCCGGACTGTGTGTCAGCCCCCGCTGTTCCGCCAGCATGTTCAGCCGCAGCTGCTGCTCTGACAGCTTTTTCTTCAGCTCCCGCTTCTCTTCCTCATCCTGACAGGCCGCGATCAAATCGGCCAACCGCAGGCATTCGCCGTGCAGGTTTAATTCTTCCGGAACGCAGCCGGCGTTTTTCAGCAATTTGTAGGCCATCCGCAAATCTTCCGGAACGGACGACAAATCCTCAATTTGCAGCGGCCGCCCATTCCCGGGCAGATGATCGAATTCCCCGCGCGCCATCGCTTCCGCTATTTTTTGCTCAGCGAGCCAAGACAACATTTTCTTCTCCTCCTTCGCACCAATTTGCCAATACCCTTCTATACCAACAAGTTTCGCACATCTGCGTTCGTGTTTAGGTATCCCTGCATGCTGCTTTGCACGATTGTCCCTTTTGTTCAGGGGGGAGAGGGCGGGGGCTAATCACGGTCCTTTCATTTTTCCCGGCGTCTTGCCCCATTCCTCCCGTCAGGTCTGCTTCACTTCTCCAACCTCCTTCTCACAAGCCTGTCTAACGATGTCAGACATGTGATCTCGAACATGTGATCTCGAGCATGTCTGCTGCTCCCAAACCTATTTTCTTCTCCTAAATTCTCTTCCTCTCTGCTTCCGGATCAAATGGGATAATCGTGCAAAGCGTCCGGACAGCGGATATTGATATTGATCTGCCGATTTTCTTGCCACGATCGCTTACCGGCCCTCCCTGTCAAGCGCTGATTATTAGGTTAAGCCTTAATTACAAAGTTGAGTTCACGCTAAACACTGGTTTTACTTGCGATTATACATTGGTTCGGCCCCGCTGAAAACCAGCTCCGGTCCGGCCAGCCGCCGTACATACGGGAAGGCGCGCCGGGAGAAGCGTCATCCACGATTACCGCCGCCATAATTCGGAGTATTAGCCCCTTTCCCTTTCTTGCCTCATGCCCCAATTACGGACGATCAGCATCAATCTATTGGATTTTTTCCAAAGTGGGGGCAGCAAAAAAAGCTTCCGCCCCAAGGACGGAAGCAAACGCCTGAAATGCCATTTTAAATTTTTGGCTACAGCAGCGATTCCGCGCCGTCGATGACGATTTGGGCGCCGGTGATGTGAATCGCTTCGTCGGAGGCCAAAAAAGCGACCAAATCGGCGACGTTCTCCGGCTGCCCCGGCCCATCGGATAGCGGCTGCGAGCCTTCCGGATATTTGACCGGAATGATGATTTCCTGCAGCTCCTTGCTTTTTTCCGTGGAAGCGTCGATATTCGTGGCTATCGCTCCAGGGCAAATCGCGTTGACACGGATTTTGAACTTGGCCAGCTCCAGGGCGAGCATTTTGGCAAAAGCGACCTGTCCGGCCTTGGTGGTGCTGTATGCCGACATGCCGAAGCCGGAAAATTTATAGCTGCCGTTAATGGAACTTGTGATGATAATGCTGCCGCCGCCGCGCTGCTTCAAATACGGGACCGCGTTTTTTACCGTCAAAAACGTGCCGTTCAAGTTGACGCTGAGCGTTTTTTCCCATTCTTCAAAGCTAAAATCCTCCACCGGGGCCAGTCTCCCGTTAATGCCGGCGTTTGCGAAGACGATATCGATGCCCCCAAAATGCCCGGCCGCCTCGCGGACCGCCTTCTCCATACGCGCCGGATCGGCCACATCCACATCGAAGGCCCGGGCCGCCCCGGCGTGGAGGCCGTTGATTTCCCGCTCCGCCTGCCCGGTCCGTTCATCCAGCAGATCGAACAGCGCCACCTTCGCGCCTTCGGCAGCCAATTTAACGGCCGCCGCTTTGCCGATGCCGGAGCCGGCTCCGGTCACGATCGCCGTTTTTCCCTCAAAACGCCCGCGCTTGTTTGTTTGATGTCCTTCCATCATCTGCTCACACTCCTATCAGAGGTAGTTCAAAAAGTCATTTTTCTGCCTCTTTCCAGATTGCCCATCTAGGGGTGTGATTTAGTCACGATGTTTTTCTTAGAGGTCCCGTTTTGCGAAAATCAGACACGATACTTTATAGGAAACGAATACGGCAAGCGCCGCAACGCAGATCCCCATCAGGCCGGCAACATAGGGATGCGCCCCGATCCGGGCGATCATCCCCATCGCTCTTTCGCTGCCCAGTACGTTGTACACGGTAAAGCTGACTCCAAAAAAGAAGATCATCATGGCGATGTTCAAAAATTGGGCCCCTTTCGGACCAAGCCAAAAATAAAGCGGAATATAAACAGACATGACCAGAATCTGGAGCGCAAACACGCCGAGCAAATATGAAGGCTCCCAGCTAACCGAACCTCCCTGCAGCACAGCGGCTCCTTTATCCAGCACAACGCTCAAGAGGAACGCCGCCAGCATGAAAATAAACGCGGAGGCATATTTGGACAAAACGAGCAGGCTGCGGCGTACCGGCAGGTTGACCAGAAACTGCTGAACCGGCAGCTGCATGTCGGCGCTAAGCGTCAAAATCAGCACCATCCCCGGCAGCATTCCGTACAAAAACGAATTGTTCGCCTGAATAAAACCGGAGAACACGATGGCATAAACCGCCAACACTCCGATATAACGCTTCATCAGCAATAGATCCTTGTGCAGCAATCGAACGATGCTAGACATTTGCTTTTCCACCCTTCACCGTAAAATACATGATTTCTTCCAGCGTAGGCCGGTCGTACAGCACCTCGCCGCCGAACAGCTCGCGGGCTTGTTCACGATCCGGCGCCAAGCCTTCGAATCCAACCTCCGTCTCCCGCACGCCGATCAGGGCCCGGCGCACATCGGCATCGAGCAAGCCGCGGCTGCCTTTGACGAGCACATACCGCTCAAGCACATCGTCCTTCGTATCGGAAAATACGAGGCTCCCGCGGTTCAAAAAGGTAACGTAGTCCGCCACCCGATCGAGATCGGCCGTTAAATGCGTGGAGAACAAAACCGTATTCTCCCCGCTCAAGATATACTCCGCAAGCAAATCCAGCAGCTCGCGCCGGAAAACGGGATCGAGCCCCGCCGTCGGTTCGTCCATAATAAGCAGCGCCGGATGATGCGACAAAGCGAGCGCGATCGCGTACTTCATTTTCATCCCCTTGGAGCAATCCTTGATCTTCTTGCGTTTCGGCAGTTCGAACCGGTCCATATACCGCTCGAAAACGTCCTCATCCCAGCCGGGATAAAACGGGGCAACGATCCGCTTCATTTGCTCCATCGTCAAATAATCATAAAAAATATTTTCGTCCGAAATATAGCCGACATGCTGCTTGTATCCGGCATGCTCCGAACCCGCCGTTTCACCGAGCACCGAAATTTTGCCCTGATCCGGCAGCACCATGCCCATGACCGCTTTGATCAGCGTGCTTTTTCCGGCTCCGTTGGGACCGATCAGCCCGGTAATGTAGCCTTTCGGCACCCCGAAGCTCACGTCCGATAATGCAAAGCTTCCGTACTGTTTCGAAAATCCATCAACCTGTATCGCGTTCATTTCTTTGCTCCTCCTTCGCTGTCCAAAAGCTTCATCCATTCGATCAGTTCCTCCATGCTCACCGGTATGCTGCGGCATTCCTCCAGGACCTCCCTCAGCTTGTTCTCCAACGCTCTCAGCCGCTGTTCGCGGATAAATTCCTGATTTCCGCCGGCAACGAAGGAGCCTTTTCCCACCACGGAATCGATGAGGCCCTCCTGCTCCAGCTCGTTATAGGCCCTTTTCGTCGTGATGACGCTGATTTGCAAATCTTTGGCCAACTGGCGTATGGAAGGAAGCGCCGTACCGGGGGAAAGCTTCCCCTGCAGGATGCTTTCCCGGATTTGCCGGACGATCTGCAAGTAAATCGGTTCGCCCGAAGAATGGGATAACAAAATATCCATTGTACATCTTTCCTTTGTTGTATACTTTGTCAACAATGTATATATACAATATATACACTTCTACATAAAAAATCAACCCCTGAGTTTAAAAACGACAAAAAGAGGCCAACCGGGATGATCCCGTTTGACCTCGTCTTATAAAGCCGTCCCCGCGGGGACGTTCTGATCTTATTTCCGGCCGGACGAATCACCTGGACTTGGCGCGGACTTCCTCTCGGGATTCCTTTTGGGCTTCCGGCGGCTGCCGAAACCACATGTGCAGCATGTCCTGAAATTGATGGCGCGGGGTCGGCGTGGCGATCAGCCAGTCTTCTTCCTCATTGGCGCTGAATCGGATCAGCCAGTTAATATGTTCATTGTTCAGAAAATGTACCGTCTGCAGCTCCCAAGCGTCCCCCGCCTTGGCGTAAAAACGCATTTCTCCCTGCGCCAAGGGAGCCTTCAGACAGCGGGCGAGCGCGATGCTGCCTTCCTGGTCATTCGTCAGCGCGGTAAGCGCGAGGGTCAACTTCTGCAGATCCAGCTTGTCCATTTGGCCGGCAAGCTCTTCAAACCGGCGTCTGGACATCATTAAAGCGGGGAGCTCGACGCGGGGCGTTCGCGAATTCCATCTCATTTTCAAAGTCAGGTCCTCGCACCACTGCTGCATCCCGCCGGCGCTTTCCAGCAGCAAACGCGGCGATTCCTCGTGAAGCCGCTCTACTTTAACCATTTGTTTTCCGGCCAAATATAAATATTGTTCATATTTCTTCGTCCCGGCCCGAAAATTTAGCCAGCAGGCTTTGCCCGCCAGAAACGCAGCAGTCAGACAGGTCGATACGTGCAGGGGCAAGCTTGGCAGATTCTCGATCAGCGGTGTGGGGGTTTCGTTTTTGCGCAGCCCTCTATGCAAATATTTTAAAAAAGGATGGTCCGCTTCAAGCAGATCTCCTGGTCCTAAAGTCTTCGTCAAATAAAACCAAGAGTATGCATCCAGCTTCACTGTGCCTTTCCGCACAGCACTTGAGACCAACATCTGTCCACCTCCTCATTAGGATCAAAGCTTCATTTTCGTTCCTTTGGTGTAATCATAACACTTATTAATTTTGCAATGCGCGGAAATTTTTCCCATTCTATTACAATATACCCACAAAAATAGGGCATGAAGCATATTTTTTGAGTGAGATGAAACTTTTTTAATCCTGAATTCGTAATTAAGGTAAGCGCAAAAAAGAGAGACTTCCGTCCCTCTCCGGCGATAATATGTCATCAAACATTAATCGAATTATAATGTTTTCTTAATGTTTTTTTAAGTTTCTTACTATAGTATTGTACTATGAAACCACTGTATAGAGGTGATTACTATGAGAATTCTCATTAACTTCCAAAACAATCTCGTACCCGTTTACTTTAACGTCGACAGCAAGCAACCTGTACAGCGTACTTTAAAACTGCTGACCAGCGCGCTCGAGTACAAATATTATAACGGCAAACAAGCTTTGAAAAAATGTTTGAGCTCGCTGATCAGCATTGAAATCGAAGGTTCCGAAGCGATCCTTCACAGCAAAAGCGAATTCGACACGCTGGCGCTTTCGCTCTATTAATCTAGCGGAAGCCGCGGCAAAAGAAACTCCCCCTCGTTAGCTCACTTACGCTAAGAGGGGGAGTTTCTTTTATCTTATCCCGATCTGCCGGCGGCTGAGCCGGGTCTTTTGCCGGCATGTCTGGCATGGAGCAGCGGCTTCAGGCGCAGCGTCACCGCGGTGATAGCCAGCAATGCGCCGTTCAGCACAAAAACCAGCGGAATGGAAATCCAGCCGCCAAGGGCGCCCCCCGCGATCGGCCCGACCATATTGCCAAGCTGGCTGGCCGATTGGTTCAGGCTAAAGGCCCGGCCGCGGAACTCCGGCTTCGTCACCTCGACGATCAGCGCGTTCAAAGCCGGGAACACCGCGGCAAAAAACAGCCCGTACACGAAACGAAGCGCCCCGAAGCCAACCTGATTGTGGAAAAGAACCTGCAGAATATTGCCCAGACCGCCGCCAATCAGGCCGATCATCAGCGTATTCTTGTAGCCGATACGGCCGCCGATTTTACCCCAAATCGGTGCGGCGATCACGGTCGCGATGCCCACCGCCGAGAAGATGATGCCCGAACTGAAGGAGGCGTCGGACGCCGAGGCACCAAGATCGAGCACATAAAGCGAAAGCAGCGGCTCCAGTACCATGACCGAAGCCGTGACGAGCATCACCACGAGCAGATGGCCCATAAACGGACGGTTCGCCGAAGCTTCCTTTAAGTCGTCCAGCACATGGGAGCGTTCGCGGTTGCGGTCGAAGTTCTCTTCCTTCACAAAAATCAAAGCGATCAAGGCGGAAAACAGTACCACCGCCCCCGCAACCAGAAAGCATTCGCGGTAACCGATAAACCTGCTGAGCGAGCCCCCGACCAGCGGTCCGATAATACCCCCCGCCGCCCCCGCCGTCGACATGATTCCCAGCGAGTAACCCACCTGCTTCTCCGGCGTATTCGTCGCCACCAGCGCGATCGCCGACGGCACGTATCCGGCCAATAACCCGGAGAGGATGCGTACGGCGATGAGCTGGTACGGATCCTGAACCAATGAGTTAAGTATATATACGGCGCACAAGGAAAAACCCGAGCGCAGCAGCATCGGCTTGCGTCCGTATTTGTCCGACAGCGATCCCCAATAAGGAGATATCAAAGCCCCGGCCAAAAACGTAATGCCGAACGCAAAGCCCGACCAAAGGGTCAAATTCTTCGTCACTCCGAGATCATGCGCGATAAACAAAGACATGAACGGAATGACCATGGAATAAGCGGTGCTGCAAAAAAACACCCCGATCCACAGCACGTACAGATTTCTTTTCCAGGGGAATTTCATCTTCCCACCCCCAGCGTGTCGCCTCGATACCCTGGAACTAACCCGTCCTTCTTATTGTAGCACGATTTCAGCGGAACGTTTGGAAAGATGAAGAAATTAATCCTGTCAGGCGTTATAATTGGGCTATAGCCATGAAAGGCAGACGAGAGTTGGCCAGGTATGGCTTCATTCCAATCACGCGTTCAGGAAAACGCTTACCCGAAGCGGCACGGCGTTTTTCCGAATCGCATAAGCAAAGGAGCATGTTAAATGGCACTGTTTCAATGCCGCTTTTTTTCCGAAGTGTTGGGGCTCAGCACATCGATGACCGTGATTTTGCCTGAGCCCGCCAAGTCGCAAATCGGAATGTCCGCCAAAGGAGCTCAAGGTCCTTATCCGACCCTCTACCTGCTGCACGGCATGTCCGACGACGACACCGTCTGGCTGCGCCGGACGTCGATCGAACGTTATGTATCGGGCATGGGGCTCGCCGTCGTCATGCCTCAGGTCGATTTGAGCTTTTACACCGATATGGCCGAAGGCAACCGGTATTGGACATTCGTCAGCGAGGAGCTCCCGCGGCTCTGCCGTTCGTTTTTCCCGTTGTCCGGACGCCGGGAGGACACGTTTGTTGCCGGCCTGTCGATGGGCGGATACGGAGCCTTTAAGCTGGCCCTGCGAAAACCCGAGATGTTCGCCGCGGCGGCCAGCTTATCCGGGGCTTTGGACATGAATGCAAGATTTCGTTTGGACGACGCGAACTTTGCGCTACTGCGCCGCATCTTTGGAGATGCCGGTCCGCAGAACAGCGAAAACGACCTGCTGGCGCTGCTCGAGCAGACCGGCAAAGACGGCAAGCCGGTGCCCCGGCTGTACCAGTGCTGCGGCACGGAAGACTTTCTGTACGCGGATAACCGGACGTTCCGCGAAGCCTGCGTCCGGCTGGGAATCCCCCTGACCTACGAGGAAGGCCCCGGCGAACATGAGTGGGGATACTGGGACGCCAAAATCCAAGACGTGCTGCAATGGCTGCCGCTGCAGACCCCGTCATTTTAATGTTGGGTTGCCACAAGCGTTGCATTAAATCTGATCTGACTAGATACATGTTCTAGCCACACAACTATTCTAACGGTTGCCACAAGCACTATTTGTTCCATGAACGTTGATTTCAAATTGTAACGGTTGCCATGGTGCTTATTTCACTGAAATCCGGCTATTTTGCTCAGATTCAGGCAAATAACGGCGCTTACAACCGTTAAAATTTAGAAAAGGTCTTTTTTCGTAAAATAGCCACTGCTACAACCGTTAGAAAAGTTAATGCAACGCTTGTGGCGGATTATAACCGTTAGAAATTGAATCCGCGTCTTTTCGACGAAATGCCCGATCACAACCGTCTAGCGAAAGACTGGAGATCCGGGACGCAGGGTCGTTAACTCCATACGAATGGATGGCTAACTGACTTTGTCAGCGTTTACGACCCCCTTCCTGGATATCGTCGAAATGCAAAAGTGCAGGCGGTTTTTGTCGAAACTCCTCTAAATCGGTGGTTCAAAGGTAAAAGTGCATTTCATTTTCAACGTTTAGAGCAAAATTTCTCCCAAGCCCCTTTTTCAAATGCACTTTTGCATCTCATCGCCCGAATAGCCCGGATTCCCCCCCTTTTCAAATGCACTTTTGCAGTTGGTCGGCCAACATTCGAACCACTGAAATCCGCTATCTTGCCTGTATCTTACGGGGAGATTTCCCGGAAATCAATCACACCCATAAGCCAACTCCCGACTACTCCCACTCCTGCGCAAACCGCCGGCGCTGCTCCCCTTTGTCGCGGGGAGCGCCGCCTTTGCCGGAACCGGCCTTGGCGGCGCTTTTGCCGGCCCCGGCCTTGGCCGCGCGCTGCCGGCTTTGCTCTTTGGCGGCCTGAAATTTAAGCTCCCGCTGCGTCTTAAGGTAATTGTCCAGCCGTTTACGCTCAAGCTGTCCGGTGCGCAGCGCTTCCCGAACCGCGCACCCGGCCTCCTGCTGGTGCCGGCAATCGCTGAAGCGGCACGCCTTGGCCAGCTCCTCGATGTCGCTGAACGCTTCCGCCCAGCCGCCGTCATCGTCCCACAGCTGCAGCTCGCGCATCCCCGGCGTGTCGATCATGACCGCGCCCTGGGGCAGCACGAACAGCTCCCGGTGCGTCGTCGTATGCCGGCCGCGGCTGTCGTCCTCGCGTACGCTCTGGGTCCGCTGCATCTCCTCTCCGGCCATCCAGTTAAGGATGGTCGATTTTCCGGCGCCGGACGAGCCGGTCAAGGCGACCGTCACGCCCGGTTTCAGCAGCGCATCCACCTGCTCCCGCCCCCGGTTTTCCATGGCGCTGACCACGATAACCGGCACCCCGGGCGCGATTCCCTCCGTCTCGCTGACGTAACGCTCCGGATCGGGGCATAGATCCGCTTTGCTAAGAACGATCACCGGCGAAGCCCCGCTGTTCCACGCCATAATCAAATAGCGCTCCAAGCGCCGCAAATTGAAATCCAGATTCAGCGCGGCCACCACAAACAACAGATCGACATTGGCCGCGACGATTTGCTCGGCCGGTACCGAACCGGCGGCACGCCGGGAGATCCGGCTGGTACGCGGAAGCAGGCCGTGTATCACCGCATCCTGGCTGTCGTCCGCCAGAAAACGGAGCGCCACAAAGTCGCCTACCGCCGGAAATTCGCTGCGTTCGCCAAGCTCATGCTGCAGGCGGCCGGACATTTCCGCCCAGCCTTCGCCCCGCTCCGTAGCCACGCGGTATTTGCGTCCGTGGTCGGCCACGACTCTGCCCGGCCATACCTGCCCAAGGCCCAGCCCGTTTAATGCGGTTTCCCGCTCATGATTCCATCCTAAATTGGTCAAATTCAATTGGGTATTCCTCCTAAATGGTATCGTTCGGTTTGATTTTTCGCGGTCTCTTGGCGGATCTGCAGCAAGCTAAAACAGCGCAAAAAGACGCGAGGCTCATCGCCCCGCGCCCGCTTGGGAAGCCGCAGGAAAACCGGCTCCCATTCCCGCGCACACACGCTCATGCAATCGGAATTAGGGCACTGTTCCCTGCGCAGTTACTCCCGGCCGCCTAGCGAAATTCGCCGGCGGCCACAGCAAAAAGCCGCGGGACGACAATACGGTCCCGCGGCTGGGTAATCCTGCACCTTATGGCTAACTTTCGTTCATTAACAAAAGGTTAGCATTAGATGCTTTTCCGCCAAGCAGGCCGTACTTACGTCAAAAGTTTCATGAACATCAAGCTTAGACACATGGACTTTTTTCATAATTACCAGCCTCCTTCAAGATTTTGTATTCATCATATTGGATCGGGCAGGCTTTGTCAATCCTTCCACTTGTCAAATGCCCCTACCCGGTTATTGCTCCGTTCCCGCGAGTTCCTCCAGCAGTGGGGGAATTTCGTCCAACCCATGAACGGAACGCCAAGGTTCTCCTCCGGCCAGCTCCGCGTCCCAGGCATGTTTACGCCGCAGCCAGATCCCGCGAATCCCGACCTGTGCCGCCCCCCAAATATCGTTGCGGGGATGGTCGCCGACGATCACCGCCTTCTCCGGGGTTACGCCAAGCCGCTCCAATGCCAGCCGGTAAATTTGCGGATCCGGCTTGCGGATGTCCACGTCCCCGGATACGACGATCGTGTCAAAATACGGCCGCAAGTGGAGCAAATCGATTTTTCCGTGCTGCAAACGGCTTATTCCGTTGGTGATGATGCCTAACCGGAGGCCCCGCGAGCGGCAGGCTTCCAATGTCTTGGCCGCGTGATCCATCGCCTTGGCGTGGGTCATATAGTTGCGGTCATAATAAGCCTTTAGTTCCTCCAGGTCGGGCCGCTTCTTCCACGGCAAATGCTCGATCAGCTCCCGGAAGAAGCCCTCCTTCGGCCGATATCCGTCGGCGTCCCTCTCGATCATATAATCAATCAGCCTGTTCCGCTCCTCTTCTTCCAAGGCAGGCAACAGACATTCCCGCGCCAACTGTTCCGCAAACCGGCGAAACGTATGGTCCCGGTCCATCAGCGTATTATCCAAGTCAAACAACACCGCTTCCAGCTGCAATTTCAAGTTCCCTCTCTCCCCAACTTATTCTCTTTCTCTATTGTAAAACAGGCTGTCAAATGAAAAAAGCGCAGGGCCCTGATCGGACCCTGCGCGCAAGGCTCACATAACACGTCTGGGGCGGTGGGTTAGCAGCATCTCCTGCTCCGTAACATACAGCGGAAACGGCGGCATTTCCTTGAGGTAATGCTCCCGCATTAACAGCCGGTAATCCACCTGGAGCTCGCGGGACTGTTCCAGCACCGGAAGTTTCCCCTGCTCATCCATGTAAGTATCCACCGCAGGCTGAACCATGTCCAAGTAATAGGGAATCAGGCGGTCGGCTTCGTCAAAAATCTCATAGGTTTCCCTGGACAGAAAAAATCGTTGCTTCGTAATGCCGCCCAAATAACGCGACAATCGCTTCATTTCCAGACTTCCGTCAGGAAGCAGCAGCGATAACCGGTTTACGCCTTCGGGCATGTCGGCCTCAAAACGCAATACGGCCTGCCTCACCTCATCAAGCGAAACCGAAACGGTATCCGGGGCTCCGGCGCGAGTTGGTTTTGGTTTTCTTTTGAACCACGACAGCATGTACGGCACCTCCCTAAATCTATCAAATTCATGGCAAGCGCTTACAATATTAGTTTACTCCAAATTTTATGTTTTGAGACAGCCGCGCTTCAATTGTCACTCAATGGACACAACAAGGCCTGATTTCGCCAAAAAACCGTGAATGTCTGGCTATTCTTTGGCATTTGCTGTAGGATGGTATTGTTTTGAAAATTCTTTTTGAAAACCAAAAAAACCAACAAACACAGGAGGAACCCATGCAGGATGTCATCATCATCGGAGCAGGGCCATGCGGACTGTCGGCAGCGATCGAATGCCAGCGGCGCGGACTGCATGTGCTCGTTCTCGAAAAACATTGCTTAGTTCATTCCATCTACTCTTATCCAACCCATATGCAATTTTTCAGTACGGCCGAGCTGCTGGAAATCGGGGATGTGCCGTTTGCTTCCCCTAATGACAAACCTTTCCGCCATGAAGCGCTGGCCTATTACAGAAAAGTGAGCGGCTTCTACAACGTCCCGGTATCGGCCTATGAGGAAGCCACGGAAGTCCAGCGGCAGCCGGACGGTACGTTTATCGTGCGTTCCGTCAAACGCGGCGGTGAACATGCGGAGTACGCGGCACGAAATGTGATCATTTCGACGGGGTATTTCGATCACCCCAATATTTTGGGCATTCCGGGAGAAAATACCGATAAAGTGTCCCACTATTTCCAGGAGGCCCATCCGTATACCGGCACCAAAGTGACGATTATCGGCGGCAGCAACTCGGCCGTGGACGCGGCGCTGGAGCTCGTTCGCGTGAACGCCGAGGTCACCGTCGTCTACCGGGGTGACGATCTGTCCGGCAACATCAAGCCTTGGGTGCGGCCGATCTTCGAAAGCCTGGTCAACAAAGGCAAAGTAGATCTGCGGCTAAACTCCCGGGTGATAGAAATCCATCCGGATCATGTGGTCGTCGAGGCCAACGATAGCGGCGAAACAACGGCGCTGGTCAACGATTTCGTGCTGGCCTTGACCGGATTCCGTCCGGACCGCAAACTGCTGTTTGGCGCCGGGGTGGAAATGGCCGGCGATATGGAGAAGCCGGTGTTCGATCCGGAAACGATGGAGACGAACGTGCCGGGGTTGTACGTCGCGGGCGTCATTGCCTCGGGCCGCAACGCCAACGAGGTGTTTATCGAAACCGGGCGCGGCCACGGCAAGCTGATCGCGGAGCATATTTTGGCTTCCCGTTCCGCTGAAAAGTAACGCCCCAAAAGGGGCACGGCCCGGTTCGGATTTCTCCATAGGAGGAGGTGCAAAGCACCATGAATCAAATCGATGTCACGGCGCTGCTGCTGTTGCTTCTGGCCGCGCTCGGGATCTTCAGCAGCAATATGCCGATCACGGTGGCGATGATCGTCCTGCTGCTGCTGCGCGTGCTGCATTTGAACAGTATGTTTCCCTGGCTGGACAAGTACGGGCTGACGATTGGCATCATCATTTTAACCATCGGCGTCATGAGCCCCGTCGCTAGCGGGAAAATCTCGATCCAGACGCTGTGGGCATCTTTTCTCAACTGGAAATCGCTGCTCGCCATCGGCGTCGGCATGCTTGTCGCCTGGCTCGGCGGCCGCGGCGCGGCGCTGATGGGCAGCCAGCCGACCGTCGTGGCGGGGCTGCTCATCGGCACGGTGCTCGGCGTCGCCTTTTTCCGCGGCGTCCCCGTCGGCCCGCTGATCGCCGCCGGGATTTTGTCGCTGGTGATCGGGAAGCTGTAGCGAAGAACCGCAGAATTAAAAAAAGAGGATGTACCTTTAAACGTTACAGGTACATCCTCTTTTCATTGCTCAGTTCCGTTACGAAAGAGGATAGCGGAACTTTTTGTATCTATTTCCTCGTTGTGAAGGTTGCTTGGTAGAATAGGGGAAAATTATGGTCTTATTTTCTATCCAGCCGCCAAGAACTGTCTTGATTGCTCTCTTCTTCGAAAAAATTACGCCATTTTTTCCCTCTATTGCCCGCATTTTCGGTAAATGAACTGAAATAACGTACTTTTTTTCCGTTATTTGATAACTCCCTCCCGCCCCAGGCATTTCGCATCATACGACGTTTTTCCTGCAGCATTTCGCACCGGCCAGTCATTCAACCAGCCCCCCGCCGGCAATCGGAGCAGGCGGCCCGTCATCGTTGCCGAGTCTGTCATCCCCCGACCTCCACCGGGCTTAAATTCTGGATATTGTAGAGCTGCGCATACACGCCTTCCGGTTTAGCCATCAGTTCCTCGTGCGTACCGCGTTCGGCGATTTCGCCGTCCTTCATGACGATGATTTGGTCGGCATGGGTGATCGTGGACAGGCGGTGCGCGACGATCAGCGTCGTACGGCTGTGCGCAAGCTGCAGCAGCGACTGCTGGATCAGATGCTCCGACTCCAGGTCGAGCGCGGACGTCGCCTCGTCGAGGATGAGGATCGGCGGATCCTTCAGGAACACGCGGGCGATGGCAATTCGCTGCTTCTGGCCGCCGGACAGCTTCACGCCGCGTTCCCCGACCTCGGTGTCGTAGCCGTTTGGCAGCTGCATGATGAAATCATGCGCATTGGCCGCTTTCGCCGCGGCGATGACCGCCTCCTCGTTCGCGTCCGGGCGGCCGAACAAAATGTTGTCGCGCACGCTGCCGCTGAACAGGAAATTATCCTGCAGCACCATGCCGATCCGGCTGCGCAGGCTTTCCATCGTCCACTGCCGAACGTCCCGGCCCCCGACGACGACCTCCCCTTTCTCTATATCGTAGAAACGGGGAATCAAACCGACCAGCGACGATTTCCCGCCGCCGCTCATGCCGACGAACGCCACCGTTTGCCCGGGCGCCGCCGCAAACGAAATATCCTTCAGCACCCACTGCCCTTGCTCCTGGTACCTGAACCAAACGTTCCGGAACGCCACGCCGTGGCTGCCCCGGGGCAGCGCCGCCGCGTCCGGCGCATCGGTCATGTCGTACGGCTGCTCCAGCAGCTCCAGCACCCGTTCCCACGAGGCGGAGGCCTGCGTCAGCGTCGTCGACGCATTGATCAGCCGCTTGAGCGGCGCGTACAAACGGTCCAGGTAGCCGAAAAAGGCCACGAACGTCCCCAAGGTCAGATGCCCCTGAATCACCTGGTAGCCGCCGTATCCGATCACGAGCAGCGGCGCGATGTCGGTCATTGTGTTGATGATGGCGAACGTCCAGGCGTTCCAGCGGCTATGGGCCATCGCTTTTTGCAAATACTTGCCGTTGATCCCTTCGAATTTCTTGCGGTCGTGCCGCTCCAGCGCAAAGCTGCGGATGACCGAGATCCCCTGGATGCGTTCATGCAGATAGGCCTGAATGCCGGCCAAGGCCGCGGACCGGTCTTTGGTCAGCTTTTTCAGCCGCTTGTACAGCACCTTGACCGCCACCGCATACAGCGGAAATATCGCGATCGACACCAGCGCCAGCAGCGGGTTCAAATAAAACATAAACCCCAGCACGAACACAAGCGTAAACGTGTCCAGCCAGACATTCATCATTCCGACTTCGACGATGTTTTTCGTCTGCTCCGCGTCGTTGATGAAGCGGGAAATGATCTCCCCCACCTTCGTGTTCTGATAATACCTTAGCGATAGCCGCTGCAGATGCCCGTACAGCCGGTTCCGCAAGTCAAACAATATCCGCGCCGTGATAAACTGGGCGAAATACTGCCGCGCATATTCCACCGGTCCGCGGACGATGACGAACAGGAACAGCGTAATTCCCAGTACCATCATCAGCTGCGGCACCTTTTGCCCGGCCGCCATGCTCCCGTTCAGCAATATATCGTCCACCACGTATTTTTGCACGAGCGGGAGCAGCGACGGAATGCCGAACTTCAGCATGCCGATGAACAAGGTTAATATAATCCACTTCGTATAAGGCCGGACAAACGTAAAATAGGCTTTCCAATATTTCAATTTGCGTACACATCCCTCTCCTGCAATGGCAACATATCCCGATTTTGGGGATAAACGCCGATTTTCGTCAAGCAAAGCTGAATTTATAAACCGATTGTGGTATACTCCATTATAATTGATAACGCACTATGAAAATAATATAGCAACGAGGCACAGGCCGGTTTAGGAGGATGACCATGTCACGCCGATTTGTCATTGAAGCCGTGATGGTGGCGATTTATGGAGAATTGCTGGTGCCCCAGGCACCTGTTGAATATATTGTACCCTACACCACCGTCATGGAGCTCTATGAATTTCAAAACAGCCCGGAACCGTTGATGAACGATCCGGCCGACGATTTCCACGTCAAACAAAAAATAGCCGAGCTGATCGCTTATTTGGAGGAGCCGCTAAACCGCAAGAAGCTTGAACGCGCGTTAGGCGTTCCCTGGTCCAAAAGCCCGTCCATATTGTTCGGCGATAAAATATCCTGGACCGTCATCAACGCGGTCGACAATGAGCAATACGGCGAATTTCTCGACCCGATCGAAACGGAAATCGTGCTTACCGCACAGCGGGAGAACGCCCCGATTCTAACCGATCAATTGGAGCTGATCCGGCGGATCATCGAAGCGGAAATGCCGGTTCAAGTGTTTGATATCGGCGATTTTGAATTTGCCATGGAAGACAGCATTATCTGATTAGGAAAAATACAGAAAAGGCCCGTAAAGAACGGGCCTTGTTTCGTTATGGCATGCGGCTGCTGGCGCTGCCGGCCTTGCGGCCGGTCAGTTCGGTTGCGCCGCCTCGTATTTATATTCAATGTCGCCAAGCCCCTCGTCATACGTCACATTCAAATGATAGCCGTCCAAATACCACTTATCCTGGTCCTCCATGTAGAACGTGATGCCCTCCACCTCCGAAGTCAAGGCCGGCGATACCGGGCGATCGACTCCGATGCCAAGCGAGAACCCCGGATACAGTTTCCCCCCCGAGCTGTAGCGGGCGAAAAAGCGCACGGCTTGCCCGTTTTTCAGGTCCAACTCCCGCTTAAACCATTCGGCTGCTTCTTGTGTAACGTGGATCATCAGATTCTCCCCTCTCCTTTTTCTTTTATTGTAGACCAAACCGGGCCGATTGCCAAACCCTTGTTCGGAAGCGGGAAAAATAAAGTTTGACATCTTCTTGAATCCGGTGGTACAATCGGGAACATACGAATCGCATTTTCAAGTAATTACCAATGAAGAAAGGGTGAGCACGGTGTTCAAGTTCAAAGATTCCGATGTACGTCCGCGTACGGACCGTCTACAACCGAATACCGGAGCAGACCCTGCCCGCTTTACACGAACCAAGCGCTGACCACCCATTGTTATGAAGGGACGGATTCGGCGGCGAAATTATACGCGGGGCTGCTTTTGATAATAAAGCGGCGTACGCGGCATATGTTAAGGTTCTTTAAGGCATATCGTTTACGGACGGTATGCCTTTTTTGCCGTTTTTCAAGCTGTAGAACAACCTGGTATGGAAAAAGGAGGAAATCGCAACATGTTTTCGGTTCTGAAAAATTTGGGCTGGTTTTTTAAGCGTGAAAAGAGGCGCTACACCATCGGCCTGTTCCTGCTCATCGTGGCCGGAATCGCCGAACTCGCCCCGCCGCGGCTGCTCGGCAGCGCCATCGACGAAATCGTGGGCGGCACCGTAACTTGGGGCTCGCTCACGAAATATATTCTGCTCATCATCGGCTTTTTGCTGTTCATCTATCTGATCACCTACATATGGATGCATTCGCTGTTCGGCGGATCGAACCTGGTGGAGCGGCTGCTGCGCTCGCGTTTTATGAGCCATCTGCTGCGGATGACGCCGCCGTTTTTCGAGCGCAGCCGCACCGGGGATCTGATGGCCCGGGCTACGAACGACTTGCGCTCGGTCGCCCAAACCGCCGGCTTCGGGATGCTGACGCTCACCGACTCGACGGCGTATCTGGCGGTCATTTTTATCGCCATGAGCACGTTGATCAGCTGGAAGCTGACGCTCGCGGCGATCATCCCCCTCCCCTTTATCGCTCTGGCGATGAAGATTTACGGGAAGATCATCCATGAGCGCTACACGCTGGCCCAGGATGCGTTCGGGGATATGAACGACCAGGTGCTGGAATCGATCGCCGGCATCCGTGTCATTCGCGCCTATGTGCAGGAACGGAATGATGAGCAGCGTTTTGCCGACATCACCAACGACGTTTACCAGAAAAACCTGGCGGTCGCCAAAGTGGACGCCTACTTCGAGCCGACCATCCGGCTTTGCGTCGGGCTAAGCTATGCGATCGGACTGACGTACGGCATTTATCTTGTCTTTCATAACGAATTAACCCTGGGCGATCTCGTGTCCTTCAACATGTACCTGGGGATGATGATCTGGCCGATGTTTGCGATCGGCGAGCTGATCAACATTATGCAGCGCGGCGGTGCTTCGCTCGACCGCGTCAACGAAACGCTGAACGTCAAGCCGGACGTTCAGGACGTGCCGAATCCGGTGCGGGTGGAAACGCCGGAAACGATCGAATTCAAAGACGTCACGTTCCGTTATCCGACGTCGACCGTCAACAATCTGGAGCAGATCGACCTGACGATCCGGCGCGGAGAAACGCTCGGCATCGTCGGCCGGACCGGCAGCGGCAAGTCGACGCTGCTGAAGCAGCTGCTGCACGAGTATCCGCTCGGCAGCGGCGAGCTGACCGTCTCCGGCGTGCCGATCCAGGATATCTCGCTGAAGCAGCTGCACGGGTGGGTCGGGTATGTGCCGCAGGAGCAGATCCTGTTCTCCAAAACGGTCCGCGAAAACATCCAGTTCGGCTTCAAAGACGCGCCGGATGAAGTCATCATGGAAGCGATCCGCACCGCCGCCTTCGACCAGGACCTCGGCACATTGTCCGACGGGCTGGACACCTTGGTCGGCGAGAGAGGCGTGGCCCTTTCCGGCGGCCAGAAGCAGCGGGTGTCGCTGGCCCGGGCGTTTATCGCCAACCCGGACATCCTGATTCTCGACGACGCGCTGTCGGCCGTCGATGCGCGGACCGAAGCCCGGATCATCGAAAATATCCGCACCCGCCGGGCCGGCAAAACGACGCTCATCTCCACGCACCGGCTGTCCGCCGTAGAGCATGCCGACTGGATCGTCGTGCTGGAGCAAGGCCGCATCATTGAAGAAGGTACCCACGAATCGCTGCTTGCGCGCGGCGGCTGGTACCGCGAACAATACGAACGCCAGCAGGTGGAATCGAACCTGACTGACTAAGGAGGTGTCCTAAGTTATGCACGCCCATACGGAGAAATCGTTATTCAAATACGCTTTAACGGCCAAAAATACCTTTATACTCGCGCTCGTCATGCTGGCGATCGGCGTCGCCGCCGAACTCGCCGGCCCGTTTATCGCCCGCGCGATGATCGACGATCATATGCTGGCGATCGAACAGCCGTTTTACGAAACGGCAAGCCAGGACGAGAGCACCGTCCTTTACGACGGCCGGTACTTCAAGCGGGGCGACCGCTTTGCGGAAGGCGAAGCCAAAGGCGGTGAAGTGCGCGTGCTGCAAGCCGGAACCAGCTTCCTGTTCATCGGTGAGCCGGTCGCGGACGTCACCGGCGACCGCAGCTTTAAGGACGGCGTCCTAACCATCTCCCGCAAGGACGGCACCGTTAGCGAATATCCGGCGCAAAAGCTCAGCGCCTCTGGGCTGTTCGCTTTTTACAAACCCGAGGTTCCCGGCATTATTTCGCTGATTATATGGTACTTCGTTTTTCTGGCCGTCTCCATCGTGATGGAATTCGGCAAAACGTATTGGCTGCAATCGTCCGCCAACAAGGTCATCCGCAAGCTGCGCATGGACGTCTACGCCCACATTCAGCGGCTGCCGGTGTATTTCTTCGACAATCTGCCGGCCGGGAAAGTCGTATCCCGGGTGACGAACGACACGGAAGCGGTCAAAGATTTGTTTATTGCGGTGCTGGCGAACTTTTTTTCCGGGATTATCAATATGCTGGGTGTCTATGTGGCGCTGTTTATTCTCGACGTGCGGCTCGGCCTGATCTGCTTGTTCATCGTGCCGGTCATCTACCTATGGGTGGTGCTGTACCGGAAGTTCGCCACCAAATACAACACGATCATCCGCTCGCGGCTTAGCGAGATCAACGCGATCATCAACGAGTCGATTCAGGGCATGTCGATCATCCGCATTTTCCGCCGCGAGGCGAAGACGAAGGAAGAGTTCGAACACCTGAACGACGATTATATGAAACATCAGAACAAAATGCTGAACCTGAACGCTTTTACGTCGCATAACCTGGTGAACGTAATCCGCAACCTCGCTTTTGCCGCGGTGCTCTGGTATTTCGGTTCGGCACAGCTTGGCGGGGACAGCGTCATTTCGCTCGGCGTGCTGTATGCCTTCGTCGACGTGCTGGGGCGCTTGTTCCAGCCGATCACCGGGATGGTCAACCAACTGGCCGCGCTCGACACCTCGATGGTGTCCGCCGGGCGGGTGTTTGCCCTGATGGACGAACCTGGCGAAGACGTCACGGACGGCTCGATGCCGCGTTACAAAGGGAACGTGGAGTTCAGGGACGTATGGTTTGCTTATAAGCAGGATTACGTGCTGAAAAATATTTCGTTCGAAGCGAAGCAGGGCCAAACGGTGGCGCTGGTCGGGCATACCGGGTCCGGCAAAAGCTCGATCATCAACCTGCTGTTCCGGTTTTACGATCCGCAAAAAGGCCTGATCACGATCGATGGCCAGCCGGTGAAGGACCTGCCCAAGCAGTGGATCCGCCGGCATATGGGCATCGTGCTGCAGGACCCTTACCTGTTCACCGGGACGATTCTCTCCAACGTCACTTTGGGCGACGAGCGGATCTCCCGGGAAGCGGCGGAGCAGGCTTTGCGCGACGTCGGTGCAACGCGGATTCTCGCGCATCTGCCCAAAGGGCTGGACGAACCGGTCGTGGAAAAAGGCAGCACCCTTTCCGCCGGCGAACGCCAGCTGATCTCGTTTGCGCGGGCGCTTGCCTTCGATCCTGCTATCCTGATTCTCGATGAGGCGACCGCTAACATCGATACGGAAACCGAAGCGCTGATCCAAAACGCGCTGGAGGTGTTAAAGCGGGGCCGGACCACTTTCATCATCGCGCACCGCTTGTCCACGATCCGCAGCGCCGACCAGATCCTCGTGCTGCATCGCGGTGAAATCGTCGAGCGCGGCACCCACGATGAGCTGCTCGCCATGGGCGGACGGTACTATCAAATGTACCGCCTGCAGCACGGAGGCGCGGAAGCGCCCGGCGCGCCGGCGGCAGGCCAGCCCTGGGCGCCGGTGGCTAATCCGCGCTGACCGCGGCCTTCGCGCTGACAAAAAAACCTTCAAATCCGCTTATTAGGCGGTTCTGAAGGTTTTTTTAGATTAAAGATATCTGTAAATTTTCACATGTGCGTTTTGGTCAAGACAGCTTCTTAACCTCCACCGTATATTGGCTGGAGATGTACGTCTCTGCCCTCGTATCGGAAATGACCTGAATATAATTCATGCCCGGTTCAGGGGACAGCAGCTCGTAATAGACGGTGGCCTTGTCGCCGGAGAACTCCACTTTAGCTACACGGATGCCGTATCCCGGGTTCGGCTGCTCGGCGCGGGTGAGCACCACCTTGTTGATTTGGTCGTTTACTTTTTCGACTTGAAAGCTTACGTTATCCTGCATCCCCTGTTCGGCTTCCTTGTATTTATCGATGTATTCGGCCGCATTATATACAAGCCGGGCCGCTTCGATGCGGGTTATGGTATCCTGCGGATGGAATTTGCCCTGCTCGTCCAGGCTGGCGATCTTCATTAGCAGCAGCTGCTGGATGTGGCCCGAATATTCCACGGTGATCTGATCGGCATCGGCGATTTCAATGAACATTTTGACCATTGGATAGTCGCCAGTCGTACCTACGGCCTGCACCAAAATATCGGCAAAAGCTTCCCGCGTCAGCTCGGCGTTGGGGTCAAAGCCTTTGGGAAGCTTGATGCCGTTGTCTGCGGCGATCCGCAGCGCGGAGGAATACCATTCATCCTTGGCGGGAACCTGTGATTTGGCGGCGTCCTTCACTTTAAGACCAAGTCCGTTGACGATCATCGTCACCGCCTGTGCTCCAGTCAGTTTGCCCATGGGAACGAACTTGTCCGGCGTGATTCCTTGGATGATTCCTTTTTGCTGCAGTGACTCGGTAATACCGGCGTCATCTCCCTGCACATCGCTGAAAGCAGAAACGGAAGTCGTCAAAAGCAGCGAACCGGCCAGCAGCAGAGCGGCTGAAAGTTTCAATTTTGGCGTTTTTTTCATGTCTCATCACCTCTGTCCCCCTAGACGGGAGGCCCGCCCAAAAGGTTGCAGTAATTTCCGTTTCACAAATTTATGTGTGCTCGTTATTGATCGGCAGCAGACACTAGACACAGACAGCAGACACGGACAGCAAACAGTAGACGGTAGACGGTGCGGCTTAACGGTTATTTGGCTAATCCATTCGTTTGAAGTTAACGGCCCCAGCTTTCTGGATCTCCAGTCTTTTTCTAACGGTTGTACTCGAGCTTATTTCGCCAATAAGACGGTAATTCAATTTCTAACGGTTGTGGTTGATCTTATTCAGTGAATAAGGCTCGAAATCCGTAGAAGAAAGGCAAAATAAGCTCTGTCGCAACCGTTAAATTTAATTTCACCTCTATTTTATCAAAATAACGGCGATCACAACCGTTAGAATGATAAACTAGGCTTGAAGGCGCGCATCTTCATCCTAAGTATTCAGTTTTCCAGCACGATGGTATTTGGATCAGGGCCTCAGGGAACGGAACGCCGCTGAACAAATAAAGCCAAGTTGCTTGAGAAGGCGGCAAGCGAAAAATATAAGGGCAAAAAAGGCCGTTATTCCGGAGATATCCGCCCATTTGAGAGAAATAGAGGCGATTTATGCCGCTATTTTCCCCCGTCGTAAGGAAATGCCGGTAATCTGCCCCATTCATAGGAATATAAGTACATAAAATGCCCCTAATGGGGATGAACACGCCCGGCTCCAGATATTAAGTACATAAAGTGCCGCTATTTTGAACGCCGACGGCTGGCCGTTGCATTTAACTGGCTGTATAAGCGCCGATCCGATACTTAGGGTTGAGCCCATTGTTCACCCTGTTTTCACAGTTCCCAGAACGCGTTGCTGCGGCGCGTGTCGGCAGTGGGCGGGGGTTGGACGACTTGGTCCATCCGGCCCTCCGCTTTCGGAAATCGAGGTCCATCCGGCCCGATTTTCTGCACCGCTTCTACGCTTGTTTGCGTTCAAGTTCTTTTAAGCGCCGCGCGATCAGCTCCCGTTCGAAATGCTCGCCGATGAACACGGCCACATCCGGCACCTCGCCTTGCGGCGTAATTTTCAAGTAATCCGCTTCCCGGTAGGCGTATTGGAACAGGAAGCGGCTGGCCGTGTCGGTAAAGGTCAAAACGCCTTTGCCCCGGTACACTTCGCGCGGCAGTTCGGCAATAAACCGTTCGAATTCCTCGCTGTCCACCGGCCCGTTAAAATAGTGAGTATACACGGTAACATGCTCATGTGATGTATGGGGGTGATGGTGGTCGTGGTCGTGATCATGGTTATGGTTATAGTTATGGTCATGGTTATGCTCATGTGATGCAAATTCGTGCTCACGTTCATGCTTGCGCTCGTGTTGATGCTCATGTTCGTGTCCGTGTTCGTTCTTATGTTTGTGTTTGTGTTTGTGTTTGTGTTCGTGCTTGTGTTCGTGCTTGTGTTCGTATCCGTGCTTGTGCTCATATTGATGCTCGTGTGGAGGTTCAAGTACTTGCCCATGTTCGTGCCCATGCCCATAGTCGTTCTCTTCATGACCAAGCCGGAGATCGCGCCCCCCGGAACCTGACCGTCCTCCGCTCAACAAACCGGGAATGTCGACCTCACATTTCAAAGCGGGCACGATTTGCGCGTATGGGTTTAGCTTGCGCAGTAAATCGGTCATTTCCCGCTGCCGCCCCTCGCCGATCATATCGATCTTGTTCAGGATAAGGACGGACCCGCAGCGGATTTGTTCCAGCATTAAACGGTAGGTTTTCCCCTTTTGCAAATCGTGCAGCTCGGCCAAATGCGCCGCGTCCACGACGGTGATCATCGGTTTTATCTCCAGCTTCAAATACAGCGACACTTCGGTGACCGCGTCGAATATCTCCAGCGGATTGCCCGCCCCGGTCGCCTCGATGACGACCAGATCCGGCTTTTCCGCCGAGATCAGCTCGGCCATCTGTACGCTTAAATCCCCGCGGATCGTGCAGCAAATGCAGCCTCCCAGCATTTCCGCCATCGGCACTTCGCCCGGGACGAGCAGGCCGTCCAGGTTGACGTCCCCGATTTCGTTCATGATGACTGCCGGGCGCAAACCTTTATCCTGCCAAAACCGCAGTAATCGCTGCAGCAGCGTTGTTTTCCCGCTCCCCAAAAATCCGGACAATATATATACTGGCGTAATTTTCTCCATGACTTCCCCTCTTCTCCTTCTAGGCTGACCACCATGGCTATGGTTAGGCGGCTTTCGTTCCATCTGTACGAATGCGAGTTTACACCAAGCGGCAAGGACATGCAACCCTATTTCAAGCCCTATTCCACGCCCCTATTTCAAGCCGCTGTTTCACACTCTTTTTTTTAAGTCGCTATTTCACACTCTATTTCAAGTCCTTATTTCACGCCGCATTTCATGCCGAGATGTTTTGCCCAGGAAGTGATAAAATGGGATTAACTCTATCTCAACCTGAAAGGAATCGATTTAAAGATGAGATCTGTAGATGAACATCGGAATGAAGCGCCGGATCAAGTATCATGCCTGGTGGTCACAGTATCGGACACGCGGACGGAAGAAACGGACAGCAGCGGCCGGCTGATCAAAGAGCTGCTGCAGCAGAACGGTTACCGGGTTGCCAGGTACGTCATCGTCAAAGACGATTACGACGGGATTCGCCAGCTGCTGCGCGAAGCGGCCTCCGACCGCAGCATCGAAGCGGTGCTGCTTACCGGCGGAACCGGGATCGCGCCCCGGGACACGACGTATGAAGCGGTCCGCAGCTTGCTGAATAAAGAGATGCCCGGATTCGGCGAAATTTTCCGCTATCTCAGCTTTACCGAGGATATCGGAGCCGCCGCGATTCTTAGCCGGGCGATTGCCGGAACGATCAGCAACAAAGCCGTGTTTTCCATGCCCGGTTCGCAAGGGGCCGTCAAACTCGCCATGGAGCGGATCATCATCCCCGAACTGCGCCATGTGATGCGGGAAATTTACAAAAAATAATATCCCCAAAAAAATAACCAACCTCTTACCGGGTGCGGCCCTGAAAAAGAGGTTGGTTATCGCTTCATAATTATTGGGCGGCGCGGTCCTGCATCCGCATCAAAAGACGGTCAAAGATCGTTTTCATTTGCTCGCGATATTGACTGTTTTTTTGCGCCGTGGAGGCGTAAACCAACGCCGCGTTGTCCCGGGTCCGTATGACGGAAGCCTGGCTGGCTGCAGCCGCCGCGTGAAGCCCCTTCTTTCCATCGCCGGATCCATCGCCGGAGCCGTAAATTTCCGTCATTTCGCGAATCCGGTCCTGCTCGCTGGGGAAAACGTGAACGATGATGAAATGCCGCGCGTCTCCGTTAATGAAATAACTGTAGCTGATATTCCCGTCAAGCCCTTCGGCATACGTTACATGCGTTAAACGGATTCCCTGCTCGGCGCACTCCGCCTTTAACGAACGCAGCAAGGAGGTGTTGAGCGTCGTTCCGCTCGTTAGCTGCCTTTGGTTGCCCTTCCGGTAGCTGTTCATATTGTATTTTTCCATTTCCTGCTTCGCCACTTTTTGCATCCCATTACCGCAGCCCGTGGACAACGATACCGCCAATACCAGGCCAAGACCGAGTTTACACCAATTCATGTCAATACCCCACCTTTGCACAAAGCTTTCGCTAGCCGCTCCGATGGGGTTAGGGTGTCTCGTATCCGCCCAGTTTATACCATCCTCTGGGTCTAATCTTTAAAATCGATCACCTGCCGGCCGACGGCCTGGCCGGAAAGGATCGTTTCCAGCGTTTGCGGAAGCTGCTCGGGGGGATATACGTTAATCCCTTCGTTCAGCGCGCGCTCCGGCTTCCATTCCCCGGCCAGCCGCTGCCATAACTGAAGGCGCAGTGGCGCCTGGCAAAAGACGGAATCGATGCCAAGCAGATTCACGCCCCGCAAAATAAACGGATAAACGGTGGTTTCCACGTTTCCGCCCGCAGTCAGTCCGGACAAGGCGACAGAGCCGCCGTATTTGACCGTTTTAAGCAAATCGGCCGTCATCGCGCCGCCAACCGGGTCAACGATGGCTGCCCAGCGTTCCTTGCCGAGCGCTCCTTTGGCTCCGGACGATGCCTCTTCCCGCGAGATCACGTCGGACGCGCCAAACGCCAGAAGTTTTTCCCTTACTCCGGTTTTGCCGGTGACGGCAACGACTTCAAACCCCAGCTTGGCGAGAATGGCCACGGCCATGCTGCCGACGCCGCCGGTCGCTCCCGCGACAAGGACGGGGCCGTCCTCCCGCGCCAGCCCGTTATCGAGCAGGCGTTGTACGGACAATGCCGCCGTAAAGCCGGCGGTGCCGATCGCCATCGCCTCCTGCGCCGTCAGCCCCTGCGGCAGCGGCACGAGCCAATCCCCTGGCACCCGGGCGATTTCGGCAAAGCCGCCTTCATGCGTTACGCCCAGCCCGTAGCCGGTGCACAGCACCAGATCCCCGGGCCGAAACCGCGCATCGCGCGATTCGGCGACTTCTCCGGCCAAATCGATCCCGGGGATAAACGGATACTTCCTCACGATTTTGCCGTCCGGAATGCTCGCCAGTCCGTCTTTATAGTTGACGCCCGAATAGTGGACGCGAATCGTGACCTCGGCATCGGGCAGGTCGGACAAGCCGATCGTCTCAAGCCCGGCGCGAAATCCCTGCTCGTCCTGATGCACGCGGAAGGCGCGAAATTGTTGTTCCATTGTTTTTCCTCCTAGCTTCGTCCAACCTTAAAGCGTTTTGCAAAAACGCACTTCGAAAGCATACGCTTCGGTGCTGAAACCCGACTTTTTGAACACTCATTTTACATCAAAGATAAGGATGCTCATGCTTGGCCAGCAGCATCTGCCAGCGGCGCTCGACCTCCCGTTCAAATTCGGCCAGCGCTTCGGCATTTTCCGGCTTCGTTAAATGGCGGGTTTTGCCCATCGTTTTCAGCCAGTCCGTCAATGGCACACGTTTACCCTTCTCCTCCGGGTTGTACGTAATCGTCGTCTGTCCATGCTCGACTTCGTACAGCGGGAAAAAGCATGAGTTCACCGCCGCATCGACGATATTTGTGCCCTGGTCGTCGGGGCTGATCCAGTTGAGCGGACAGGCTATCAATATTTTACCATAAACCAGCCCTTCGTTTTGCGCATACCACTGCGCTTTGGCCGCCTTTTTCACCAAATCCTGCGGATAAGCCTCGCTGCCCGTAAACACGTAAGGGATGTTGGTCGCCGCCATAATTTGCGCCGTGTCTTTATGCTGGAACGCCTTCCCTTTTTGCACCTTGCCGATATTGGACGTGGAAGTCCGGTGGCCCAGCGGTGTCGAATAGGACAATTGCGCCCCGGTGTTCATGTATCCTTCGTTATCGTACTCGATGATAATCATTTTATGATTGCGCAGCGCGGCCCCGATCGCCGGTCCCATGCCGATATCCATCCCGCCGTCGCCGGTGACCATCACGAACGTAAAGTCGTCCTTCAGGCCAAGATCGTCCAGTTCGCCCCGGCGTTTTCTTTCCCAAAACATCTCGACGACCCCGGACAGGGTGGCCGCGCCGTTCTGGAACAGGTTGTGAATATAGGTCGCTTTGTGGGAGGAATACGGATACCCTGTCGTTACGACCATCGCGCAGCCCGTATGGAACAGCGCCACGATGTCGCCTTCGATCCCTTTGAAAAACAGCTCCAAACCGGAGAAAATCCCGCAGCCCGGACAAGCGCCGTGCCCCGGAGCGATCCGCTTCGGCTTCTTCGTAAGCGAGCGCAACGGCGGAATCCGCACGCCCAGCTTGCCGGTCTCCTCATTTTTGGTCACGGTGATCAAGCCGGTCTTCAAATCTTCGAATTTGAGCGGATTCAATACCCGCTTCGGCGTTTTGTCCGGATCGCCCGGCGTATGGCCGTAATAATCGAACGGAACCTCAACATGTCCCTTCTCCGCGGCATCGATCGCCAGCTTGAAAAAGTGATGTCCGTCTTCGGCGTAAAACTCTTTGCCCCCGAGGCCGTAGATCCGGCTGATCACCTGCGTCGTATGGTTGCCGTGCGTAAACAGCGCCGCCTTGATCTCGTTGACCATGTTTCCGCCGTACGCCCCATAGGAATCACCGCGGTCGCCAACGGTGATCGCCTTGACGTTTTTGAGCGCTTCGGCGATTTGCTTCTGCGGGAACGGGCGGATCATGTTCGGCGCGATCGAGCCCGCTTTGATGCCTTGGCGGCGCAGGTCGTCAACCACGTCCTTGATGATTTCGGACGCCGAATTCATCAGGAAGACCGCGACTTCCGCATCCTCCATCCGGTACAGATCAAGCACCTTGTATTCCCGGCCGGTCAGCGCCTCGTATTCGCCGGCAATGCGCTCGAAAACGCGTTCCGCGTTGTACATCGCCACAGACTGCTGGTAGCAGTTGTTGATATAATCGGGCTCGTTCATATACGGGCCGACCGTAATCGGGTTGTTGCGGTCAAGCGTATGCGCAAACCCGGCCGGCGGACGTTCCCCGATGAATTTCAGCACGTCTTCTTGTTTCGCGAAGGTATGCACCCGGCGTTTTTGATGCGACGTAAAATAGCCATCCGAAGCGACGAGCACCGGCAGCCTTACCTCCGGATCCTCGGCCAGCTTGATCGCCATGATGTTCATGTCGTAAACGGCCTGCGGATCGCGGCACATCAGAATCGGCCAGCCGGTGTTCAGCGCAAAGTACAGGTCCGAATGGTCGCCGTGGATGTCAAGCGGCCCGGAGATCGCCCGGCAAACCAGGTTCATGACCATCGGGAAGCGGGTTCCCGACTGCACCGGCATTTGCTCCAGCATATACAAATAGCCTTGCGCGCTGGTCGCGTTAAATACCCGCCCGCCGGCGGTGGAAGCACCGTAGCAAATCCCGGCGGAGCTGTGCTCGCCGTCCGAAGGAATAAGCTTGATGTCATGTTGGCCGTTCGCTTTCATCAAATCGAGAAACTGCGCGACCTCCGTGGACGGGGAAATCGGAAAATACCCCATGATATGATAATTGATCTGGCTCGCGGCATAAGCGGCCATTTCGTTGCCCGACTCATACACGACGCGCTGTTCGACCGTGCCGGCGCGGCGTTCTGTTTCAATATCGATCGCCATATGTTTGTACCACCTTTCCCCTTAATATTAATGAACCGCCAAATCGAACAGATGCGGAACCCGATGCTCCTCCGCATAACCGTCTTCTTCCCGCTCCCCGGACAAAGCGTCCGTCGGACAAGCGTGAACGCATTTCAGGCAGCCTTTACAGTACTGGTAATCGATGCCTTTCAGGAACATCTGCGGCCGCCCTTTTTTATCCGGCTGTTCTTCCCATACAAAGCAATTGTCCGGACAAACATTGTCGCAAGCCGCACAATTGATGCAAGTTTCCGCTTTAAAATGCGGCATCATCCCGGAGCGGGAAATGCTGAGATCTTTCAGAATGCTGTTGCCCGGATTGACGACAATACCGCCGATCGGCTGGGTTTCATACCCGAGCATCGGCGTATCGGCGCGTACGAAAGCGGGCATGCTGACGCCTTCCGGCAGCGCAAACGTTTCAAACACAACCTCGTTATATCCGCGGTCAAACGTCGCCAAAGCGGGCGCCACCGTCTGCGGATATTTCTTCTCCAGCGATTTGCGGATAACGTCTTTCATCGTTTCCGGATCAAGGAACGGGCATAACCGGAACAAAGCCCCGAGCATCGCCATATTGACCCGGTTCTTCTCCTCAAGCGCGATCCCGGTCGCATCGATGACGGCGATCGTCCCGCCGACAAGCTTCATTTTTTCCTTGAGCTCTTGCGGAGTTTTGCGCGAATTGACAAGTACGGTGCTGTCCTCGTAAATTCCGCTGATGACGTTCACCGTTTTGGATAACGCCTCCTGAAAAATGCCGACGATATGCGGCCGTTCCACCGGCGACGTATCGCGGATCGGCGTATTTAAGTCGCAAAACCGGATATGCGCCTTTACCGGGGAGCCTTTTTTCTCCGAGCCGTAAGACGAGAAGCTGACCCCGTTGAAGCCAGCTCCCTCCACCCCGGCTTCCGCCAGCATTTTGCCGGCCAGGTTGGCTCCCAAGCCTCCAATGGATTCCAAACGAATTTCAAAAAAACCAAGTTCATTTACTTTCGGCAACTGTACCACGCGTTTGGCCCCCTCCTTCTCGCATAGCGAGTTTATTAACAGCGTTAAAACAAACTATCGATGAATGACAATACAGCATGACTTTGTTAATTTTTAAAATATCACAGAAGACGTGTGACTTATGTAACAAATGTCATATATACATTCTTGATTTGCGCCGCCAAATAAACAAAAAGCGAGAGCCCTCCGACCTGCCGGAGATGCTCTCGCTTCAACCTATATCCCGTTTTCATTGCATCCTTGCTTCATCTAATGTCCGATCATCACTCCAGGGTCCGCCTGAGCCCCTTCGCCGGCCTGCGCTTCGGCAGGTTCGGCCTGCTTTTTCGGTCTGGACAGCATCAGGGTAAGCACAAAACCGGCGGCGGCCAGGCAAGACGCCACAAAGTAAGTATCGCCGAACCCGGCCGCAGCGGCCTGCAGCGAATCGCTTCCTCCCTTCAGCGCCGCCTCCGCCATATGGCTGTTGATCCGCGAGGTTAAATACCCGGTTAACCCGGCGACCGCAAAGGACACGATCACCTGCTGCGCGGCGGTCATCAGCGGCGTGACCCGGGCGACCAAATGGCGCGGCGCGGAGTTCAGGATATGGGTGTTCAGCGGCATCATCGTTAGCCCCATACCGCTGCCGAGCAGCCCGAGCGGAAGCAAAACCATGCCGAGGCTGGTGTCCGCCGTGATCCGCGACAGCAGGAACAAGGCGGCGGATACGATGCCGAGGCCGATAAATGCGAGCGGGCGGGCTCCCACCCGGTCAAACAGCCGTCCGCTGATCGGCATGAAGAAGGCCGAGGCCAGCGCTTGAGGAAGCAGGAAAATCCCGGTTTCGAAGGCGCTGTAGCCTCTCACCTGCTGCAGGTATAGCGGCGTTAAAATCATCGAGCCGAACAACGCCGCCTGAGCAATCCAGACCAGCACGATCCCCCGCGTAAAATGGGAGGAACGGAACACCTTCAGCTCCAGCAATGGCTGCTTATGTCTGAATTCAACGATGATGAAGAGAAGCAAAGCCATAGCGCCAACGCTGAGCCCCGTAATCGTAGCCGCGGAAGTCCAGCCTGCGCCTCCTTCGCCGACCCCAAAGGTCAGCATCGCAAAGGCGATAGGGGCTAAAATCATCCCGAACATATCCAACCGCGGTGCTTCCCGCCGTTCGGATTTCGGCAAAAAACGCAGGCCCACCAACAAAGCGATGATGCCGATCGGTAAATTGATCAGAAAAATCCAGTGCCAGCTTAAATTTTCGACCATCCAGCCGGACAAAACCGGACCGAGGGCCGGCGCCAGCAGCATCGGCACGCCGAGCGCGCCCATGACCGCGCCGCGCTTATCCGGAGGGGCAAGCTTGAACACCATCGCAAAACCGATCGGCGAGACCATCCCGCCTCCCAAGCCTTGAATGATGCGGAACACGATTAATTGGGCCGGCGTCTCGGCCAAAGCGCATAAGACCGAACCAATGGTAAACAAGGCGATCGTAATCAGGAAGATCCGCTTCTCGCCAAATTTATCGGTCATCCAGCCGGCCAAGGGGATCACGGCGGATAACGCAAGTGTGTATCCGGTGATCGTCCACTGCACCGTTTTCAAATCCGTGGCAAAATAATCCACCAGCCGGGGGACGGCGACATTGACCACCGTACTATCCAATATGACCATAATCATGCCGACAATGACGGCTAACATCGGCGCAATGATGGAGCGGATGGAAAACTCTTGGGCGTTGGCCGGGTTTCCCGCAGTATTCGGCATACTCTCTCACTCAACTTTCTATCCAAGGTTTAAACAACGTTTTAAACATTGTTTAATTTAATATTAAATATCCCTCCCCCGGTTTTGTCAAGCGAACAGATTTTAATTTAAACTCGGATTCGCGGATTTAATCCCGCGTTGACATTTGGTATACTTATGCTGAGATGATTTACGCCATAAAGGAGCGGAATTATGGGCTACTGTGCCGATCATGGGCTGACCACCAAAAAAAATATTTTAAACGCAACGCTGGAGCTCATTAAAACGGAGGGTGCCGATCAAGTCACGCTGCGCAAAATCACCGCGGCCGCCAATGTCAACCTGGCGCTGGTCAACTATTATTTTGGTTCAAAGGACAAGTTGATTAACGAGGCGCTGAAAATGCTGCTAACCTCGTTTCAAGACAACTTTACCGTACTTGACGACACCGCCCTGAATCCGAAAGACCGCTTGAAAGCGTTTATGCTTCAATATGTCGACTACATTTCCCAGTATCCCGGGCTGCTTCAGGAGGTTCTCGGCAAAGGAAACATCACGTTTGAATCCAATCAGGAGTTCAGCAGCTTCTTAAAGACGACCGGTTTCAACAAAATCAGATCTACGGTGGGGGAAATTACCGGGGAGGCGGATCCGGAGATCCTCAACATCATGATGCTGCAAATCAACGCCGCCGTGTTGTTTCCGATCATCATGATGCAGCATATCAAGCATATCGCCGGCGATCCCGACCGCAATGCGGTCGAGCGGCAAATCGATATATTGTTTAAGCATTATTTCGCCAGATACTGCGAACAGGACGTGTCGAATCAAAACCGGGAGAACGCCGATTTATAGCGGTTTTTGCGCTTTCCCGAGAAATATTCCCCGCGGGTGCCCATGCAAAAAAAGATTGCTTTAACGGCAACACCGCCGCAAAGCAATCTTTTTTCGCTCTAGTCTTCCTGATGCCCCAAATAATCCTCAATCATTTTCTGCTTCAATTCCCAAGCTTCCTGGCTTAAGCTGATGCGGTAGATTTCCGGGTTCAGCTTGCGCAAATACTCCGGCCAAAACAGGCTTAGCTGCGTTTGATGATATTTCCGGATCTCCTCCAGCGACGGCAGCTCGTAAACCAGCTCGCCATCCTCGAAAATCGGCTGCAGCATGGACACGGCCTCGTAGTTTTTCACCGATTTCTTGATATAAGGATGGACGGGGTCGAACAGCCGCAGGTTGCCGCCGCTCCTAGCCTGCTGCTCATGCGGAAAACAAACGTAATCGGCCATCGCCTTGCCGCTTTCCTTACTGACGATGCGCAGCACGTCTTTTTTGCCGGGGGTCGTCACTTTTTCCGGGTTGCCGGAAATTTTGATCGTCGGTTCCATCCGGCCGCCGATTTCCCGCTCCACCAGCTTGTATACGCCGCCGAGCGCCGGCTGGTCCGCCGCGGTAATCAGCTGCGTGCCGACGCCCCAAATATCGATTTTCGCCCCTTGGGCTTTCAGGTTGAAAATCGTATTCTCATCCAAATCGTTGGAGGCCACGATTTTCACGTAAGGCAAACCGGCTTCGTCAAGCATTTTGCGCGCCTGGATCGACAAATACGCCAAATCGCCGCTGTCCAGCCGGATGCTGCTCAGCCGCTTCCCCTGCGCCTCAAGCATTTTGGCCGTTTGGATAGCGTGCGGCACCCCGCTCTTTAACGTATCGAACGTATCGACCAGCAGCGACACCTGGTCGGGCAGCGCTTTGGCGTACCGTTCAAACGCCTCCTGCTCGGAATCGAAAATTTGCACCCATGAATGGGCGTGCGTTCCTTTGGTCGGAATGCCGAAAATTTCGCCGGCCAGCAAATTCGAGGTGGCGTCGAAGCCGGAAATATACGCGGCCCTCGCGCCCCAAATGGCGGCATCCGCTTCCTGCGCCCGGCGGGTCCCGAACTCCAGCAGCACGTCGTTCTCCGCCACCCGCTTCACCCGCGAAGCTTTAGTGGCGATCAGCGTCTGAAAGTTCATGAAGTTAAGCATCGCCGTTTCCACGAGCTGTGTCTCCATAATCGTCCCTTCCACGCGGATCAGGGGTTCATTCGGAAAGCAAAGCGCCCCTTCCTTCATCGACAGCAGCGTGCCGCCAAACCGGAAATTGCGCAAAAGCTCGAGAAATTCCGGCTTGTAGTTTTCCTCCTGCTTGGCTAGATAGTTCAGGTCCTTCTCCGTAAAACGCAGATTGCGAATATACTCCACGATCCGTTCCAGGCCCGCAAACACCGCATACCCGTTGCCGAAAGGCAGCTTGCGGAAATAAGCTTCGAACACCGTCTGTCTCTCATGCGTTCCGTTCGCCCAATGGGCGTAAATCATATTGATCTGATATTTATCGGTATGCAGCGCTAACCCTTCGGTCGGCATCTTTCTCATCCTCTCTGGCTGTTGATTACATGTGCTCCCAAACTGCTGCGGAAGTGGCCAAGCGCCCAGGCATGGCCTTCCGAATTAAAGCTGGCCACCGCATCTTCATATACGGTTATGGCAAATCCTTTGTTATAAGCGTCCACCGCTGTGTGCAGCACGCAGATATCGGTGCAAACCCCGATCAAATGGACTTCCCGAACGCCGCGTTCCCGCAGCTTCAGCTCCAGATCGGTTCCGCAAAAAGCGCTGTATCTCGTTTTGTCCATCCAATAAATCCGCTCGGCGTTCCGCTTATACACATCCGCCAATTGACCGTACAGGTTGCGCCCTTCCGTACCACGGAGATTATGGGGCGGGAACAGCTTTGTTTCCGGATGCCACGGGTCCCCTTGTTCATGCAGATCGACGGCCATCACGACAAAATCCCCTCTGCCCGCGAACTCCTCCGTAAGCCGGCAAACCGCCGGCTCGATCGCCACCGCCGGCTCTCCTACCGGCAGGCTCCCATCCACAAAATCGTTGGTATAATCGATCACGATCAAAGCTTTCATCGTCTCTTCCCCTCTCCTGTTTGATTACGCCCGGGTTGCAAGATATGTAAAAGTAAAGCTTGGGTTACGTGTAAATCGACAGCTGCGGCGTATAATCGGTAAACCGGTACAATTGCGCGGGCCGCTGCGAGTACTGGTTGGACAGCATCGGCTTGCCGTTTTCATCGCGCACTTCCTCCAGAATCCCCTGCCGGCTGCGTGTCGAAGTGATTTTACGGATGAAATTCAGCTCGGCAAAATCCGGAACGACCGTTTGAATGACCTGATACAATTCACCCAGCGTAAAATGAGGAGGGAGGAACTGCTTGGCGATCGTCGTCTGCAGCATTTGCTGCTGGATTCTTTTGTAGGCGTCCTGCAAAATTTCACGGTGGTCAAACGCCAACTGCAGTTCCTCCAGCGCTTCGCGTACGGTGAACAGGCCTACCTCCTGTGCATCGTCGGCGGATTGGCGTTTTTCCAGAACCCACTCCTCCACCAGCGCAAAAAAAGCGTGGGAGATGATCCAGCCCCGCGGATCCCGCCCCGGCGCGCTGTATACGCCCAAATACTCCAGATGCGACCCGTCGACCCCGGTCTCTTCCTTCAGCTCTCTTCGCGCCGTTTCATACAAGGATTCGTCCTCCTGCGAAAAGCCTCCGGGCAGCGCCCAGGCTCCGGCGAAAGGCCAGCTGCGGCGCTTGATCAGCATCACCTTCAGATCGAATCGCGGCAGCGATTTCGTCGCCGCTTTGCGTTCCTGCCTGGTCAGCGTAAACATTACGATATCGGCGGGAATGCCGTCCGGGGTGCGATATTTCTTAACCTCATTAATTGGTTTTTTCTGCTCTTCTTTTTCATTCATCCCATATTCACCATCCCTTATTTGGGCAGCCGGAACGTCGCTGTCGAAATGCAGCCAAGCGTTCCTGCTCCATCCCGGACCTCGGAACGGAGCGTCATGGTCCGATGGGTCTCATGCAGCGGAAACGCCGCAGCGACAAGTTCGCCGATCCGCATCGGGCTCAGGAAGTTGACGTTCAGATGGGTCGTGACCCCCAAACGTCCTTTAACGGCGCCCACCAGCATGCCCATCGCCTGGTCCATCATCGAAGACAATACGCCCCCGTGCACAATCCCCATCGCATTCAAATGCGAGGTTCCCGCCGTTAAACCCAGCTCTACGCGGCTTGCGTCCGCCGAAATAAGCCGAAGCCCCAATAACCCCCAGAACGACTGCTCATCCCGGCGCATGATTTCCTCACTCCAACTCATGGATTAGCCTCCTATGCTCTCTATATAATATTCCGAAGATGCCCTGCGTTCAGTCGGGCAAAGCGGCGTTTTCTATTCAAAAAGTGCGGAGGAACATGCCTCCGCACCGCCATAATCAGCCTATTCCCCGTATCCCGAAGTCACGGCCGGTTCGCTGCCGGACTCCACGTTTACCTTGTTCGCCACCGTGTCGCGGATCACCGAAACGACCAGCTGGAGCAGGTAGTTTATATCGCTTTGGCTTTGCTGAAACTCCGTCACCAGCGGAATTTCGTCGAGTTCGTCCTGAAGCGCCGCGATCTCTTGTTCGATCTTCTCTACCATCGCCTTGTTTTGGAATGTCTCGAAAGCGACGATTTCCTTTTGCTTCTTCTTGATCGCGCTGATCAAAGTTTGCACCCGCTCATGCTCCTGAATGAGCTTTTCGGCCTTTTTGAACTGCTCTACCTCTTCGCTTGTTCCGATCAACTCGGCCAGTTCTTTCGCTTTGGCCATAATGTCCGCGCGGATCACCAGATCCCGGGAGTCAAATTTCGGAATTCCGCAATCGGTATGTTCGGTATGCTGCTCCACCTTTGATTACCTCCTAACAGTTCTTTGGGACTTACGCCATCTTGGCGGTTTGCGATACGAGGACCCCTTTGGTAAACCATGTCATCGGGTCCGTAATTTCCACATCGACGAAATTGCCGATCAGTTCCGGGCCGCCTTCGAAATGGACGAGCTTGTTGCTGCGGGTGCGGCCGGACAGCATGTTCGGGTTGTTTTTGCTTTCGCCTTCCACCAGCACTTCCACGATTTGGCCGCGTAGTGCGTCGTTGCTGCGCCGGCTGAATTCGTTTACGGTGTCGTTCAGCCGCGCCAGCCGCTGCTTTTTCACTTCGAGCGGCACGTTGTCTTCCATCACCGCCGCCGGCGTTCCTTCACGAGGTGAATAAACGAACGTATATGCAGAGTCGTAGCCGACCTCGCGCACGAGCGACAGCGTCTCTTCGAATTGCTCCTCCGTTTCGCCCGGGAAACCGACGATAATGTCCGTCGTCAGCACGACGCTTGGAATCTTCGCCTTGATTTTGCGGACGAGCTCCAGATAATGCTCGCGGGAATATTTCCGGCTCATTTTCTTCAGGATTTCGCTGCTTCCCGACTGCACCGGCAAATGGATATGCTCGACCAGGTTGCCGCCCTTGGCCAGCACGTCGATCAGCGCATCGTCGAAATCGCGCGGATGCGACGTCGTGAAGCGAACGCGCGGAATATCGATTTTGCGGATATCGTCCATCAAATCGGCAAATGTATACTTGATGTCGGTAAAGTCCTTGCCGTAAGCGTTGACGTTCTGCCCGAGCAAGGTCACCTCTCTATACCCTTGACGCGCCAGCTCGCGCACCTCGGCGATCACGTCCTCCGGACGGCGGCTGCGCTCCTTGCCGCGCGTAAACGGCACAATGCAATAGGTGCAGAACTTGTCGCACCCGTACATGATGTTTACCCAAGCGCGCATGCCCTCGCGTTTTTTCGGCAGGTTTTCGATGATGTCGCCTTCCTTGGACCAAACCTCGACGACCATCTCCTTGCTGAACAGCGCTTCCTGAATGAGATGCGGCAAACGGTGTATATTATGGGTACCGAAAATCATATCGACAAACCCGTGCTTATGCAGGATGCGGTTGACGACGCCTTCCTCCTGCGACATGCAGCCGCAGACGCCGAGCAGCAGATCGGGCTTCTCCGTCTTTAAGCCCTTCAGATGGCCCAGTTCGCCAAACACTTTATCCTCGGCGTTTTCGCGGATTGCGCAGGTATTCAGCAGGATAATGTCGGCTTCCTTGCGGTCTTCCGTAGGCGCGTATCCCATTTGCTCCAGCAGGCCTTTGATCGTTTCGGTGTCGTGTTCGTTCATTTGGCAGCCAAACGTATATACAATGTACCGTTTGCCCGTGCCGAGGCCCTTCAGCTCCTCCGGAACGGCATTTTCGTACAGCACTTGAACGTTTTCCTTGCCCCGCTGCTTCTCCATCCGGTGATTCGGTTCGGATAAAATCTGAATGTCTCTTCCGCGGATTCTAATCTTCTTGCCCCGTTCATCCTCGGATATCACCCGGGCGTCCGAAAAATCAAAATACTTGGAATAATCTTTCGTTTCCTTAGCCATGATGCCCGCTCACTCCTTCAATCTATCTATTTGCGGTCCCAATGGACGATTCTTCATATCTAGAAAAAGGCATTACACTAAATTATAGCATGGTTCCTTGCCGATATCCAGAAAAAGACCCGCTCTATGAAAGAACGGGCCTTCCTTCGCAAAATTCAATTTAGAACCCTTTATATTGAGGCTCTTCGCTTTCCAGCTGCTGTACGCGGCTTTCCACTTGAGTCACGATTTGCTGCGTCTGTTTAGCGGCATCCGTGAACAGGTTTTTGGCTTGTTGGTTTTGCGTGTTCAGCGCAAATTGCTCAAGGTTGGCCTGAGCGCTTTTCAAAGAAGCCAGCGTCGTTTTGACTTGTGCTGCCACCGTCATGTTTTTCACCACCTTTGAAATGCAAAATCGTTAAGACACAGCATAATTTTGCCTGCTAACTGAATCTTCATGCGGCTTTTATTTTTCCATATTTTGTATTTAGTAAAAGTGGTTTGGCTCGCGCATAATGGGTTTAGTTCAACCCGATTTTTGACAAAAGCACTAAGCCGAAAGGAGTATCCGCATGCCGGTATGGCTGGAAGTCATAGTTAGAACGCTGGTGGCTGTCGTCGTTTTATATGTGCTTACTCGGTTGCTTGGGAAAAGGCAGGTTTCCCAGCTTTCCTTTTTCGAATATATCACCGGAATCACCATCGGCAGCATCACGGCTTACATCTCCCTCGATATCGGGACCCACTGGTATTTGGGGATCATTGCCGTCGCCGTTTGGTTTGCCGTGTCCTTTGGCATCGAATTTCTGCAGCTCAAGAGCAAAAAGGCCAGGGATTTGATCGACAGCAAAGGCACCGTTTTGATCAAAGACGGCAAGGTGATGGAGGATAATTTGAAAAAAGAAAGGCTCACCAACGAGGAATTGATGGCCCAACTGCGCAAAAAGAACATTTTCAAAGTCGCCGAGGTCGAATTCGCCGTAATCGAGCCCGACGGGGAAATCAACGCGCTGCCTAAAAAGGAATACCTGCCGCTGACCCCTTCCGATCTGGGCATCAAAGTTTCCCCCGAACCCGAACCGCAAACGGTCATCATCGACGGAAAAATCATGGACGAGCCGCTCGCCACGATGGGGCTGAACCGGCATTGGCTGAACACCCAGCTGGAGAAGCTCGGCGTCTCGCTCGACAATGTCAACCTGGGGCAAGTGGATGCGTACGGTCAATTTTACGCCGATTTGTACGATGATCAGCTGATGGTGCCGCAGCCGCAAGAAAAGGCGGTATTGCTGGCGGAACTGAAAAAATGCGAAGCCGATCTGGAAATGTTTGCCCTTTCGTCGGAGGAGGGCGAAGCCAAAAAGCTGTACGGCGATTGCTCGAACCGCCTGCAAAAGGTCATCGAAGGCGTCAAGCCGCTCTTATCATCGTAAACGAAGGAGGAATGGGATCATGGCCAAGAAACAAAACAAAAAACTGACGCCAACGCAGCAGCAATACCAACGGCTGGCCAATTCGCATGAGCCGAAGCGCCCGGTGGCCCTCAACTGCGTCCGGGCGTTTCTGGTCGGCGGGCTGATCTGCCTGCTTGGCGAATGCATTCGCCAGGCTTTTATTCATTTCGCCGGAATGAGCGAAAAAGAGGCGGCGAGCCCTACGGTGGCGGTGCTCGTTATTTTGTCCGTTCTGCTGACAAGCCTCGGCGTCTACGACAAGATCGCCCAATGGGCGGGGGCCGGGACGGCCGTGCCGGTGACCGGTTTTGCTAACTCGATGGCTTCCTGCGCCATCGAGCACCGCGCCGAAGGATTGGTGCTTGGCGTCGGCGCCGGGATGTTCAAGCTGGCCGGTTCGGTCGTCGTGTTCGGCACGGTAGCGGCGTTTATTGTCGGGATCATCTACGCCATCTTCGTTCCGGGCTACGCCGGAGGAGGTCATTGACATGCTGAAGGGACATCAAAGCTGGGTGTTTGAGAACAAACCGAAAATCATCAGCACCGCCACCGTCGTTGGCCCGTTCGAAGGCCAGGGACCGCTCGCCGAAGATTTCGACATCATCCACGCCGATTTGTATTTGGGGCAGGACAGCTGGGAAAAAGCCGAGAAAACTCTGATGGAGGAGTCGGCCAAGCTGGCGATCGAAAATGCCGGCCTGACGAAAGAGCAGATTTCTTTCCATTTCGGCGGCGATTTAATGAACCAGATCATCAGCACCAGCTTTGCCGCCCGGACGTTAAGCATTCCTTATGTCGGCATGTTTGGGGCATGCTCCACCTCGATGGAAAGCCTGGCGCTCGCTTCCTTTGTCGTGAACGCGGGGGGCGCCAGATACGCGCTGGCCGGCACGTGCAGCCATAACGCCAGCGTTGAGAAGCAATTTCGCTACCCGACGGAATACGGTTCGCAAAAACCGCCGACAGCGCAATTTACCGTCACCGGGTCCGGTTCGGCCGTCGTATCGCTGAAGGGGACAGGGCCTTCGGTGACGGCGGCCACCATCGGCAGAGTGGTCGACATGGGCATTACCGATCCGCTTAATATGGGAGCGGCGATGGCGCCGGCGGCCGTCGACACGATTCAAGCGCACTTGCGGGATTTGGAAATCGCCCCCTCCTACTATGATCTCATTGTGACGGGCGACCTGTCCAAAGTCGGTTACGCGATCGCCAACGATCTGTTTAAACGCCATAATGTGCCCATTCAGGAGACAACATATAAAGACTGCGGGATGATGATTTACGATTACGAAAAGCAGCAGGTGCAGGCGGGGGCCAGCGGATGCGCCTGCTCGGCCGTCGTGACCTACGGGCACCTGCTGAACAAGATGAAGCGCGGCGAACTAAACCGGATTCTCGTTGTCGCCACCGGCGCGCTGCTCTCTCCGCTCTCCTACCAGCAAGGGGAAAGCGTTCCGTGCATCGCTCACGCCGTAGCGATCGAACGCTCCGAAGGCTAAATCTATGGGAAAACGTCAAGGGCTTGCTCCCGGCACATCTTCTGCCGGGAGCAAGCCCTTCTCCATTGGTGTATCTATGATCATAGCAAAGCGATTAGTCGATGATCTCCGCCGTGTCCCCCGTTTTGGCTCCGGCGGCGTTCGCTTCGTCCGTATCGATATGCATGTCGAGCGCAAAGTTGTCCGAAACGCGCGCGATCACATTCTCGAACACCAAACCGCGTTCCCCGCCCAAACGGACTTTCAGCAGCTGCTTATCTTTAATGCCCCATTTCTCCGCATCCGAGGTATGGAAGTGAATATGGCGGGCGGCGACGATGACGCCTTTGTCCAATTCGATTTCGCCGGCCGGCCCTTTGACTTTGATGCCCGGCGTGCCTTCGATGTTGCCCGATTCACGAACCGGCGCCTTCACTCCGATCGCGAAGGAATCCGTACGGGAAATTTCCAGCTGGGAAGCCGGACGGGCCGGTCCCAAAATACGAACTTTATCGAATTGTCCTTTCGGTCCGATCACGGCCACCTGTTCATTGGCGGCAAATTGCCCCGGTTGGGACAACGGCTTGAACTCGGTCAGCTGATAGCCTTGGCCAAACAAAATTTCGATGTGCTCCTGGGTTAAGTGGATATGACGTGCAGAAACGCCGACAGGTACTGTCTTACTCATCTTTGCAAACACTCCTCGTATATTCTCTATGTCGATGACGATTCACATCGTTACCCATTATACACCTATTGTGTACAAAAAGGAAAAGACGTCCACCAAAAAAGGACGTCTTTCGAAATATTATCTAAATTCTGCTACAAGATTGTCAAACTCGGCTTCGGATATTGCCAGCTGTTGGTAAGCAAGCGGCTCTTGCTTAAAGCCGTGAACCAGATTTTCGTAGCTCTTCTTCTCCTTGTTCTGATAGATCAGGCCGGTAATCATGCTGCCCGTTTCCATCAGCTTCGCCATCGCCATCGCCCGGTTGGCCGGATCGTAATCCGGAATCGTATCGAGGTTGATAATGTTTTCCTTGAACCAGTCGTACGTGTTCACCTTGTTGAAGGTGACGCACGGGCTAAACACGTTGATCAGCGAAAAGCCTTCATGCTGGATGCCCTGCTCGATCAGCGACGTCAACTGCTTCAGATCGCTGGAGAAGGACTGGGCGACAAACGTTGCGCCCGACGCCAAAGCGATTTCCAGCGGGGACAACGTCGATTCCACCGACCCTTCCGGCGTGCTTTTGGTCTTGAATCCTTCGCCGCTGCGCGGGGAGGTTTGCCCTTTCGTCAATCCGTAAATCTGGTTATCCATTACGATGTACGTAATGTTGATGTTGCGGCGGATCGCATGCACCGTGTGCCCCATCCCGATGGCGAAGCCATCGCCGTCGCCGCCGGAAGCGATCACGGTGAGATCGCGGTTGGCCAGTTTGACGCCTTGCGCAATCGGAAGGGCGCGGCCGTGAATCCCGTGCAGGCCGTAGGCGTTGATATAACCGGAGATCCGGCCGGAGCAGCCGATCCCGGAGATGACGGCCAGGTTCTCCGGTTCCAGGCCTACATTCGCCGCGGCGCGCTGGATAGCGGCTTGAATGGAGAAATCCCCGCATCCCGGACACCAGTTTGGTTTAATGTTGTTTCGGAATTCCTTAAAGGTTGCCATTTTTCACCAACTCCTCCTGCGCTTTGTTTCCGGCCGCCTTCTTGCATTCTTCGTAAACATCCGAAGGAAGGAACGGATTTCCGTCATATTTCAGCACATTCGCGATCTTGTCGTGATGGCCGACATGCAGTTTGATCAGATTGGCCAGCTGCCCTGTCGCATTGTTTTCCAGCACGACGACTTTTTTCGCTTTGGCGACTTGCGGCAGCACCAGCTCCGTCGGGAATGGATGCAGCAGGCGAACCGTCATGTGATTCGTTTTGATGCCCTCCGCTTCAAGCTGTTTACGCGCTTGATCGATCGTGCCGCCGGTCGAACCCATGCCGACGATCAGCAGATCCGGTTCGGCGTGCGGGGCCTGCAGGTGAATCGGATCGCTCACTTCCACCTTCGCCAGCTTGCGCAGCCGCTTCTCCATCATCTTTTTCCGGTTGACCGGACTTTCCGACGGGCGTCCCGCCTCGTCGTGCTCCACCCCGGTCACATGGTGGATGCCGTTTTTCTCCCCGGGCAGAACCCGCGGCGAAATGCCGTTTTCGGTAAAGGCGTACCGGTTAAACATGCTCGAATCCTCGCGGTCCGGAATGTCCTTGACCAGGTAGCCGCGATCGATCGTAATTTTGTTGTAATCGAGCATCTCGCAGGACTGTTTGCCGAGCGACAGCTGCAGATCCGTGGCCAAAATGACCGGCACTTGATATTTATCCGCCAGATTGAAGGCCTGAACGGTATCGTAGAAGCACTCTTCAATGGAGCTAGGCGCCAGCACGATTTTGGGAATTTCGCCGTGCGTGCCGTAGATCAGCGCGTTGATATCGCTTTGCTCCTGCTTCGTCGGCAGGCCCGTGCTTGGACCGCCGCGCTGCGTGTCGACGATCACGACCGGCGTTTCCGTCATGCCGGCGAGGCCGATCGCCTCCATCATCAGAGACAAGCCCGGTCCGGCCGAGGCCGTCATCGCCCGCACGCCGCCATAACTGGCGCCGATCGCCATCGTAATGGCCGCGATTTCGTCTTCCGTCTGAATGACGGTGCCGCCGAATTTCGGCAATTTCTTGATTAAATATTCCATGATTTCGGAAGCAGGCGTAATCGGGTACGCGCTCATGATCCGGCATCCCGCGGCTACGGCGCCGAGGCCGATCGCATCGTTGCCGATCATGAACAGTTTCTGCTTGCCGTCGGCCGGCTCCAGCTTAAATTCTTCCAACGGACCGCCGGCCAGTTCCAGCACATAGTCCGCGCCCCGTTTAACCGCTTCGATATTTTTTTCGACAATGGCCGGCCCCTTGCGCCCGAATTCTTCCTCCACGGCTTTGTTGAACACCTCGAGCGGAAGTCCGAGCAGCGCCCAGGATGCGCCCGACGCCACCATGTTTTTCATTAGCGAAGTCCCGAGTTCTTCGGCAATGCTCGTAATCGGAACCGGGAACAATCCGGCATCCACGCCTTCGGGAACGGTGGGGTTAAATTTGGCATCGGCAACGATAACCCCTCCGCTGCGCAGTTCTTTGGCATTCAAGTCGATACTTTCCTGGTCAAAAGCGACTAAGATGTCCAAGTCGTCGGAAATCGCACGAATCGGCTTGGTACTGATCCGGATTTTGTTGTTTGTATGTCCGCCTTTGATACGGGACGAGAAGTGACGGTACCCGTACAAATAATAACCCAACCTGTTTAAGGCCGTCGAAAAAATCCGGTCCGTACTTTCAACCCCTTCGCCTTGCTGTCCACCGATCTTCCAAGACAATTGACTAATCAAGATCGCCCACCCCTTTAATCGTATCGCAATGGAAACTAAAATTATAAATCACACTCATAGAATGTAGACGTGTGAGACCTCACTGTTGGCCTCGCATTTTGTGAACATTCTGTTTCAGAGTCATGTCAATTTTATGTCTCCACCGGACAAAAAGCAAGCGTTTTCTCGACTTTTTCGTATAGTAGTTTTCGATTAATTCGATCTCGCAATTGGATGGATTAAAGCGCTTTCTCGCCTTTGGGCAGCCAGGCCCGCAGGAACGCGGCCGCATGGCCGTACAACCATCCGCGGACAAGCTCCTCCGGGTAATATTTCAGCAATGTTTCCTGCCATTGGGCGTAATGTCCGGCATGCCGCAGATCGCTCAAATGCGATTCGATGCCGTCGAAGTCGGAGCCGAACATGATCGTCCCCGCTCCCCCAAGCGAGCAAATCCGGTCCAGATGCGGCAAAATATCCCGGCTCGAAACGTTTCGGCCCTCTTTGACGAACCAGGGAACAAAGGTGATTCCGATCCGTCCGCGCAGTCGGACGATCTCCTTGATCTGATCGTCGCGCAAATTCCGCGCATGCCCGCAGACGCTATAAGCATTCGAATGCGAAGCGATAAAAGGTTTTCCCGCCCGATCGGCCAGCTCCGCCAGTTCCCAAAACCCCTTGACCGACAAATGCGATACGTCGAGGATAATTCCAAGTTCATGGCAGGCCTTGACCAACTCCAGGCCTTGCGGCGTAAACCCGCGGCCTTTGGGCTCCATTATGCCGTCGGCCGCCCAATTGGCATGATTCCACGTAATGCCGAGAAACCGAACCCCGCGCTCATAGCATATTCGCAGATAATGCAGGTTGCCTTCCAGCCCGTCGGCTCCTTCCAGCGACAGAAAGCCGCCGATTCCGCCTTTCCGCTCCAATGCCTCAAACTCTTCCGCCGTACGGATCTCGGACACGCCGAGGGTTTTTATTTTTTGCCGAAACAGGTCAAGCTGCCCCAGGACATGCTCCATTTTCGGTGTTCCCAAACGTTCGGAAAGAAAAATCGCAAAGCACTGCAGGGCAACGCCCCCGTCCTTCATTCGCCGCAAATTGACGTCCAGCCGTTCATCGCTGGCAAAATCAAGCGCCGGGTCAAGCATCATTTTGCTTAAAGCATCGCAATGAAAGTCAATCACCGGATATTTCAAAGCGGATTCCTCCTGTCCCATTTTCTAAAAATAACAAAAAAACCTGTCTACGTCGGGTTACGTCGTAAACAGGCATCATGTCATCATAATTCTCATTTATCTGGGTTCTACGATAAGTTTAATAGCGGTACGGTCCTCACCATCGATCACGATGTCGGTAAATGCCGGAATGCAAATGAGGTCTACACCGCTTGGCGCGACAAATCCCCGGGCGATCGCTACAGCTTTAATGGCTTGGTTTAGTGCACCAGCCCCAATGGCTTGAAGTTCAGCAGCGCCGCGTTCTCTAAGAACTCCAGCTAACGCCCCGGCAACGGAGTTGGGGTTGGATTTTGCTGAAACTTTTAATACTTCCATGGTCAAGTACCTCCCTGGGAATAATCGGTTGATTCCACTACTTAGAACATATTCGTGAGAGCTCAAATAATTCCTTCTTTTTCCCTTGCTGTACTTTGGGAGGCCTTGATCGGCCGGTTTCAATCCATCCGCCACTCGTCTTCGAGCAAACGGATTTTTTCGATTTTCAGCGCCCGGCCGGTCGCTTCGTCCAGTTCCACGAACACGGCGTGAAAATGCCATTTGCCTTCGCATACTTGAAACCGGACCGGCAGTTGGGTGGTAAATTTCCGCAGCACGGCCGTCCGCTCCATGCCGAGAATCCCTTCCCGGGAGCCGACCATGCCGGCATCCGTCAAATAAGCGGTGCCTTGGGGCAAAATCGTGTCGTCGTTGCTTTGCACATGCGTGTGCGTGCCGACCACCAAAGAAGCGCGGCCGTCCAAATACCAGCCCATGGCGATCTTCTCCGAAGTGGCTTCGGCATGGAAATCGACCAGAATGCATTTGTGCTTCTTGGACAACTGGCCGATGATTTCGTCCGCCTTGCGGAACGGATCGTCCAGCGGCGGCAAAAACGTGCGGCCCATCAGGTTTACGACCGCCAGCTCTTTGCCGCCCGCCTTGATGACCATCGAGCCCCGGCCCGGCGTGCCCGGGGGATAATTGGCCGGACGAATCATCCGCGGCTCCTCGTCTATAAAATCGAAAATCTCTTTATTGTCCCACGTATGGTTGCCCATCGTTAATCCGTGAATGCCCTGCTCAAAAAATTCCTTGGCGATATTGGCGTTGATTCCCCGGCCGGCCGCCGCGTTTTCGCCGTTGGCGACGATGATGTGCGGATTGTACTTGGACTTCAGATGAGGCAGCGTCGCCTTCAACGCCTTTCGCCCCGTATTCCCTACGATATCTCCGATAAACAGAACTTTAATGGTGCTCCCTCCTTAGGCATGACTACCCTTATGCAGTATCCGGCGTTCGCCATCTTGCGATAATCTCCGAATGCCTTGCGCAACGGGAAGCCGCGTTGTCAAGCAATGAAAAAGCGGCCCCCCAGGGGGCCACTTTTCAGCATATCCTTTACTTGGCGTATTCAACCGCCCGCGTTTCGCGGATGACGGTAACTTTGATATGACCCGGATAATCCAGCTCACTTTCAATCTTCTTGGTAATGTCTCTCGCCAAGCGGAACGCTTCCGCATCGTCGATCTTATCAGGCTGCACCATCACGCGAACCTCGCGGCCCGCCTGAATGGCAAACGACTTCTCGACGCCTTCGAACGACTCGGAAATCTCTTCGAGTTTCTCCAAACGGCGAATGTACGTTTCCAGCGTCTCGCGCCGCGCCCCCGGTCTTGCCGCCGACAAAGCGTCTGCGGCGCCAACCAGCATGGCGATGACGGAAGTCGCTTCGCAATCGCCGTGGTGAGAGGCAATACTGTTGATGACCACCGGATGTTCCTTGTATTTCTTAGCCAGTTCCACGCCGATTTCGACATGAGATCCTTCCACTTCATGATCAAGCGCTTTACCTATATCATGCAACAAGCCCGCCCGTTTGGCCAGCGCGATATCTTCGCCGAGTTCTCCGGCCATCAATCCGGCCAGGTACGCAACCTCCATCGAGTGCTTCAGCACGTTTTGACCGTAGCTTGTCCGGAACTTGAGGCGTCCCAGGATTTTGATCAAATCGGGATGAAGAGCATGCACGCCGACCTCGAAGGTAGCCTGTTCGCCATATTCGCGAATGCGTTCGTCCACTTCCCGGCGCGACTTCTCGACCATCTCTTCGATGCGCGCCGGGTGAATCCGTCCGTCCGCCACCAGTTTCTCCAGCGCGGTGCGGGCAATTTCGCGGCGTATCGGATCAAAGCCCGACAGAATCACCGCTTCCGGCGTATCGTCGATAATGAGATCAATTCCCGTCAACGTTTCGAGCGCACGAATATTACGTCCTTCGCGCCCGATAATCCGTCCCTTCATCTCTTCGTTCGGCAGGGTCACGACGGACACCGTCGTTTCCGCCACATGGTCGGCAGCGCAGCGTTGGATCGCCAGCGTGATGATTTCGCGGGATTTCTTGTCCGCTTCCTCCTTCGCCTGCTGTTCGATGTCCTTGATCATCTGCGCCGTCTCGTGGCGGACTTCCTGCTCAACGTTGTTCAAAATAATCGTGCGAGCATCTTCCATCGTCAGATTGGAGATGCGTTCCAATTCTTGAACCTGATTTTTGTAAATCAACTCGATTTGCTGCTGGGTTTCTTCGATCCGTTTCTCCTTGCTGACCACTTGCTCTTCTTTACGTTCAAGCGATTCTAATTTTTTATCCAGCGACTCTTCTTTTTGCAACAATCGTCTTTCTTGTCGTTGAATTTCATTCCGACGTTCACGAATGTCTTTATCAGCTTCGGTTCTTAGCTTATGGACTTCATCTTTCGCTTCCAGAACCGTTTCCTTTTTCAGTGCCTCTGCTTCCTTTCTCGCGTTTTCCAAGATTTGGCTTGCAGCGTGTTCCGCACTGGAAATTTTAGCTTCTGCAAGAGATTTGCGAATAAAATACCCGATCACGAACCCAAAGAATAAAGCGGCTGCAACGAGAACGAACCAGATTACAGGATTCATCTGTTCACCTCCCCGTTGTTTCCTCCAAGGCATTCCTTGGGATGTTTGCAGTTGTTAGTTACTTTTCTCATTCATCATTCGTACTAAGAATACATGACATGCCCATTCAGTTCAGCTGGTTCATGCTTATGCATGACGGTTCCGCGGAAAATACGGAAGTATCGGCCTCATGATTGGAGAACAAGAATCACATTCGGAGCCCATAATTTTGGAAGGAAAAAAAGGGACTTCAGCGATATGGATTCAAGTATCATTTTATTATTTGATGAAAGAAATTGTCAAGCAAATGACAAGAGTTCCCTCCAGTTCCGGTCTTGTCCGGCTATTCCACGTCCCACTCGTCTTCAGCGCCCATTCCGTCTTCGCGGCCGAGCTCCCGAAGCACTTTTGAGACGATTTTTCCGGAAAAACCTCTGCGCTGCAAAAAAGCTCCTGTCTTGCGTTTTTTATCTAACGGTTCGCCGGAAGTACCGCGCCATTTCTTGGCCCCCAGCAGCATCGCGCTTGCGAATTCGTCGTCTTCGCTGACTTCGCCCAGCGCGTCCTCGATCAGAGGCTTGGAGACCCCTTTCTGGCGCAGTTCGTGGCGCACCCATAGTTTTCCCTTCCCCCGTAGTTTCACCCGCTGTGCAGCCCATTCCTGCGCATATGCGGCGTCATCGAGATAACCTTCGGCTTGCAGCCGGCCGATAACATCGTTTACCGTTTCCTCTCCCCAGCCTTTTTCCTTTAGGCGCATGGAGATTTCATACGCGGTCCGCGGCTTCCGGCTCAAATACGTCAGAGCGTCCGCATACCCCTGCTGTCGCTCATCCGCCGAAACGATCTCCTCCAGCTCCGCTTTGGTGAAAACCGCCCCTTTGATCATGCGGTATTTGATCATGACATCCTCATGAACCTCAAACGTGTACGCTCCGAAAAAAATCCGGTACCGATGTTTCGGCCGCTTCAGCACCTGCACCGAAGTAATGACCAGCTCTCCATCTTCCGGAAAAGCCGCTAATCCGGATTCCTTCACTTGGACGGAGTCCTCCACCTGGACGGAATCCTGCACTTGCCTGGATCCCTCCACTTGTCTGGATCCTTCCAGTTGTCTGGATTCCTTTCGGTCAGGCGTCCGCAATCTTTCCTTCCAAAACATCTCATCGGATATGTCAACGATATCGTCCCCGCCGCTTTTATCCTTTCCACGGCTTTTCTCCCATTGATTCAACTGCGTTCCTCCTGTGTCACACCCGGACCGGACTGGTACCAGGTGTAGTTCAGCTTTGTGTGTCCAAAAAAATACGCCGCTCGATAAAACTATGTGAAAACCTGCAAACCCAGGCTGCCTGATATACTCCAGCGAAAAACACAAGAGCAAAAAATGGCGTTATTCAGGCGTTTTTCGTCCATTTGAGGGAAATAGAGACAATTTATGTCGTTATTTTCTCGAGTCGCCAGGAAATCCTCACGTTCTGGGCCATTCATAGAAAAATAAGTACAAAAATGCCGCTAATAAGGATGAACATGCCTGGCTCAGGATAATAAGCACATAAAGTGCCGCTATTTTGAATGCCGACGCTCTGTCGTTCCAGTAGCCAGCTGTCAACACGGATTTTTAGGTCAAGCTGTATTTTTTACCGTTTTCGGCCAACCGCCCCCAAACTGCAAAAGCGCCCTGCCCCGGCTATTTACCGACGGGGTCAGAGCGCTTCATGGCTGCTGCCTTATTCATCTCCGAAAAGCGCTTGCTCCTCTTGGAGTTCCATTTCCAGTTCGCTTGGCGACGCAGGAGCAACCGCAGTGGTCAAATTGCTCGATTCCCGGATTTTTAGTTCAATCGTATTGGCGATTTCCGGGTGCTCTTTCAAGAACTGCTTTGCGTTCTCCCGGCCTTGGCCAAGGCGTTCGCCGGCGAACGAATACCAGGCGCCGCTCTTATCCACGATATCCAATTCCACGCCGATGTCAATGATGCTGCCCTCTTTGGAAATACCTTCACCGTACATAATGTCGATTTCGGCTTGTTTGAACGGCGGAGCGACTTTATTCTTCACGACCTTAATCCGTGTCCGGTTCCCGACCATGTCGTTGCCCATCTTGATCGTTTCCACGCGGCGAACGTCCAGACGGACCGTCGAATAGAATTTCAAGGCCCGTCCACCCGGCGTTGTCTCCGGATTCCCGAACATTACGCCGACTTTCTCGCGAAGCTGGTTAATGAAGATCGCGATCGTTTTCGATTTGCTGATCGCCCCCGACAGCTTCCGCAGCGCTTGAGACATCAGGCGGGCTTGCAAACCGACGTGGGAATCCCCCATTTCGCCTTCGATTTCCGCCTTAGGTACGAGCGCGGCAACGGAGTCGATAACGATGATGTCAACCGCACCGCTGCGCACGAGCGCTTCGGCGATTTCCAACGCTTGTTCGCCCGTATCCGGCTGGGACAAAAGCAACTCGTCGATGTTTACGCCAAGCTTGCTCGCATAAGAAGGATCCAGCGCGTGTTCCGCGTCGATAAATGCGGCTTGTCCGCCGATTTTCTGAACTTCCGCAATCGCGTGCAGCGCTACCGTCGTCTTACCCGAAGACTCCGGTCCGTACACTTCAATAATACGGCCGCGGGGCAATCCTCCGGTACCCAAAGCAATATCCAAAGCGATCGATCCGCTTGGGACGATCTCCACTTGCATGTGCGTCGACTCGCCCAGTTTCATGATCGAACCTTTACCGAATTGTTTTTCTATTTGCCGAAGCGCCATTTCCAGCGCAGCTTTACGATCTGACAATCAGCTCACATCCTTAAATGAGATAATAACACGATTACTTCCAACGTCTATAATTGTACCTTGTTTTGGAATGTTTGCCAAGCACTTTTTCGAACATATATTCGCGTAAATTCTCAACCCTCTCAAACCGGGATCTCAACCCTCCCAAACCCTCCCTTACCGTAAGGGAGGGCCCCAAGGGCCTGCTGCCCTTTGGATTCCCGCAAATTGGACTAACGTGGGAGGTTCTGAGGCGCTCCCTTGGCGCTCTCCCTGCGGGATTCGCTTACTTCGTGCTTGGAACGCTTTTCTCCCCTTCGGGGTACGTCTTACTATTGGTGCTCCAGGGCTACCTGAAAACACGCTGCAGGCACTGCTGCTTTCACATGCACCCGGGTAGCTATGGGGAAAACAGCCGCTTGTCGCCCTTTGGGCACGCTCTGCTTATGGCGCTCCTGCGGGGGTGAACTGCTACGTAGGCTGTTTGTTGCAACGTTCGTGCTGGACCCGCTCTCCCTTTGGGATTCGCTCTACTTTGGTGCAAAGCTTTAGCTTGTTTATGCCTAATTTGGTGCTGCTTTAGTAACTTTTCTGCTTGCAGGCGCTCTCCCTGCGGGATTCGCTCTACTTTGGTGCAAGGCTTTAGCTTGTTTATCCCTTGCTTGGTGCTCCTATAGTGACTTTTCTGCTTGCAGGTGCTCTCCCTGCGGGATTCGCTCTACTTCGGCGCAAAGCTTTAGCTTGTTTATATCTAACTTGGTGCTGCTTTAGTGACTTTTCTGCTTGCTGTCGCTCTCCCTGCGGGATTCGCTTTACTTCGGCGCAGGACTTTAGCTAGTCAACTGATTAGACACAACAAGGCATCGATCCATCGTTCGCCAAAATGCACAAATTCACTCCTCCTCCCAAACAAATTTCCAAATAAAAAAAGAACCGCAGCACAACTGTTCGTTTGCTACGGTTCTTCCGTGTTTTGATTATATGCTAAGCGGCCGAAAAGTGCAAGAAGCATGCTCAGTAGACAGTGGCGACGCACGCTATACGGCAGTGCTCCTACAATCCGTTCGTCCCTTCACCTCTCATTGGAAAAAATCCAACAGATTGTCGGAATTCGCTCGCCATTTTGAGCTCTCATTGGAAAAAATCCAATAGATCTCGCTCAAATCGCCCGTTTTGCGCCTTACCGAACCCAATCTTTTGGAAATATCCAATCACACCGTCCTATTTTCCAATAAATTTCCAATTCTATTGGATAATTCCAATCAGAACACGGTGTCAATTAAGCTGCGGGAACTCATCGCTCTCACACAAGCACAAGCATAATTACATGCACATGCACATGCACTAAGCTTACGACTCCATCAACGCTCTCCACAACCGGTACAAAATCGTTTTGGCCGAGCGCATGCGGACGGCATCGCGGTTGCCTTTCAGGTTCAGCTCGTATACGGCCGTATCCCCGTCGCGGCGGGAGATCGCGATGTAGACGAGCCCGGCCGGCTTGCGTTCGGAAGCGCCGGGGCCGGCGACGCCGGTGATCGATAGGCCAAAGTCGGTATCGGCGGTCAGCCGCACCTGCTCAGCCAGCACCCGCGCCGTTTCCGCGCTGACGGCACCAGGAGCGCCATCTCCTTCGAGCAGTTCATGCGGAACGTTCAGCAGCTTCTCCTTCATCGCGTTGGAATAGCAGACGATGCCGCCCATAAAAACGGCCGAGCTCCCTGGAATCGCGGTGATCATCTCCATCAGCAGCCCGCCGGTGCAGCTCTCGGCCGCACTGAGCGTCAGCCCGCGCTGGGCCATCAGCTCCAAAATCTTCTGCTCGATCGGCACATCGACGTTCGCGTACAGATGCTCCGGCAAGCGGGAAGCGATTTCCCGTTCCATGGCATCCAGCTTCTCCATCGCTTCCCGTTCGCTCGCCGCCTTGGTGGAAACGCGGATCGTGACCTCTCCTTCCTTGGCGTAAGGGGCCACGGTCGGGTCCGATTGCTCCTTGATCAAATCGAGCAGCTTCGTCTCCAGCGCCGATTCGCCGATCCCGGCAAACTTGAGCATTTTCGAATAGATCGGCATTTCCTCGGATAGCGCATGCTTCAAAATCCACGGCTTCGCCTGGCGCTCGAACATCGGTTTCATTTCCTTCGGCGGGCCGGGCAAAACGATATAAAACTTGCCGCCGGCCGCAACCGCATCCCCAACCGCCAGCCCGGTTTCGTTCGGAAGCGGCGTCCCGCCGTCAATCGCCAGCGCCTGGCGGCGGTTGTTTTCCGTCATCGGCACGCCCCTGTCCTTGAAAAAGCGTTCGATATTCGCCATCGCTTCCGGGTCAACATAGAGCGGCCGCCCAAGCACCTCGGCCAGCGCCTCCTTGGTCAAATCGTCCTGCGTCGGCCCGAGCCCCCCGGTAAAAATCAGCAAATCGGCGCGGGCGGCCGCCGTCTCCACCGCTTGGGCAAACCGCTTCCGATTGTCGCCGACCACCGTCTGAAAATATACGTCAATCCCAAGCGCGGCCAGCTCCTGGGATAAATATTGCGCATTGGTGTTTACGATTTGCCCGAGCAGCAGCTCCGTCCCCACCGCGATAATTTCCGCTTTCATTTGCTTTCACGTCTCCTTCCGGCAATCCAAAAACAAGCCTCTGCCTGAGCATTAAATACTTCGCTTCAAAACTTACCACGCAAAGCATCTCACTCAAAGCATCTCACTCAGAGCAACACATTCAAAGCATTACACCCCAAGGATCACACTCAATGGATCACACTCAATGGATCACACCCCAAGCATCGCACTCAAGGCACTACATTTTCGAAAAAGAAAGCACGCTTTTATTTTTGACGAAATAGTCGATGCCCGAATAAATCGTAATGATCGCCGCCAGCCAGATCGCGATATCGTCAAACGGGATGTTCAGCCAGGCAAACGGGAAATTGTTCAGAAGCAGCACGGTAATCGCGATGATCTGGATGATCGTTTTCGCTTTACCCCATTTGCTGGCGGCGATCACGGAACCTTCGAGCAGCGCTACCTCCCGCAGGCCGGTTACCGCAAATTCGCGCGCGATAATGATGACGGCGATCCAGGCGTTGCATTTGCCAAGCGACACGAGCCCGATCAACACGGTGCCCACCAGCAGCTTGTCGGCAAGCGGGTCGAGCAGTTTGCCCAGATTCGTCACCAGATTGTATTTCCGGGCGATGTATCCGTCGATTCCGTCCGTGCTGGCGGCGACGATGAACAGCACCGCGGCGATCAACTGATGGACCGGCAGCGCGTACGTGCCCGCAACGAGCTCATAAGACAGCCAGCCCGCATCCAGCAGCAAAAAAAGCAGCATCACCGGAATCATAAAAATACGCGTCAGTGTAATGCGGTTGGGCAAATTCACAGGACAGCCTCCCCGGTTAAATCATATTCAAAGGCGTGCGTAATCCGCACTTTGGCAATATCGCCGATATTCCCGGAGCAGTTCGTCACGAACACTTCCCCGTCGATTTCGGGTGCGTCGAATTGCGAGCGCCCCACATAAACGTCGCTCCGCCCATCGTAGCGCTCCACAAGGACATCCAGCACTTTGCCGATGTATTTGCCGCTGTTTTCGTTCGCTACGGTGCGCTGAATCTCCATCAACGTATTGGCCCGCCATTCCTTGACGTCCTCGGCGACCTGATCCGGCAGCCGCGAAGCCGGCGTATCCTCTTCCTGCGAGTATGTAAACACGCCCAGCCGGTCGAATTTGATCTCCCGGACGAAATCGCATAGACGCTCGAAATCTTCCTCGGTTTCGCCCGGGAATCCCACGATCAGCGACGTGCGCAAAGAAACGTCCGGGATGCGGGAGCGGATTTTGGCGATCAGTTCGCGGATATCCCGGTTGCGTCCGGGGCGCCGCATTCTTTTCAGGATCGCGTCCTCGCTATGCTGCAGCGGCATATCCACGTATTTGCAAATCTTCGGATTGGACGCGATCATATCGATCAATTCATCCGTAAAAAAGCCCGGATACGCATAATGCAGACGCACCCATTCCACGCCGTCCACCCGGCTGACGCGGTCCAGCAGCTCAGGCAGTTTATAGTCCCCGTACAGATCGGTGCCGTAATTGGTGGAATCCTGGGCGATCAGGCTGAATTCCTTGACCCCTTGCGCAGCCATGCCTTTGACTTCCTCCACGATCGATTCGATGGAACGGCTGCGGAATTTGCCCCGCATCAGCGGGATGCTGCAGAAGGTGCAGTTGTTGTCGCAGCCCTCGGCGATTTTCACATACGCCGTATAACGGGCCGTCGACAGCTTGCGCGGCAGCACCTGCTCGTAGTTGAACACCGGATTGCCAACATATACCGGCCTCTTGCCCTTCACCGCCTCATCGACGATCTGCGTGATGTTATGGAAATCGCCCGTTCCGACGATTCCATCGATCTCCGGCATTTCCTCCATGAGCGCTTGTTTGTAGCGCTGCGTCAGGCACCCCGACACGATCAGTGCCTTCAATTTTCCGCTTTCTTTAAGCTCGGCCAGCTCCAGAATCGTGTTTACCGACTCTTCTTTGGCGGCGTCGATAAAACCGCACGTATTGACGATGATGACCGTGGCGTCTTCGCGGTCGTCCACCAAGGAATAGCCGCGCCGGTCGATCAGCCCCGACATGATTTCGGAGTCAACCAAGTTTTTCTCGCAGCCAAGTGTAACGATTTTCACCTTTTCAGTCATGACGATTTCCCCCATAATTCAAGCCGTGATCAAGCCATGTTCATCGATTGAACAGCCTCTACAAGTATAATATTCGGAAAAGGCGGCTGTCAAAAATATGAAAAGGGTCTCAAGCAGGCGCGGGAAGCGCCGCAGGAGACCTTTCTGGAGTCATTTAAAGTTCGTAAACTGCAAATCGAGCGACAAATCGGCTTTGCGCAACAACTGAATGATTTGCTGCAAATCGTCCTTGCTTTTGCCGGTGACGCGGATTTGATCGCCCTGGATTTGGCTTTTGACCTTCAGCTTGGAGTCGCGGATCAGCACGTTGATTTTCTTCGCGTTCTCCTGGTCGATGCCCTGCTTCAAGCTGATGCGCTGCCGCACCGTGCCCATCGAAGCGGGCTCCACTTTGCCGTAATCCAAATTTTTGATCGGCAGCCCGCGCTTGATCATTTTGGATTGCAGGATATCGATCACGGCGCCGAGCTTGTACTCATCGTCCGCCACGATCACCAGCACGTCCTTTTCCAGTTTAAGTTCGCTTTTGCTTCCTTTAAAATCAAAGCGGCTGGCGATCTCCCGTTCCGTTTGATCGATCGCATTGTTTAATTCCTGCATGTCCATTTTCGAGACGATATCAAATGAACTTTCCGAAGCCATACTTCACGTTCCTTTCTGGTTCCCAATCTTTTCTTCTATCACTCATTATATGTAAAAGTTTTCCCGAAGTCGAGCCAACCCGCTATTTCCAAGCTGTTTCCAAGCCATAACCGCGGCGGGTAAAAGATGCAAAAAAGGCGAGATCCAAACCTTGTCAGGTCCAAATCCCGCCTTTAACAGAGGCCCAAGCGGACAAAGCCGATCCTTACTGCCCGCTTGTTCCGTTTCCGCTCTCGACGCTCTCGACATTGTTCCCGGATGTTCCGCCGCCTGCGCCGGCGTCGCCCGTGGAACCGGTATCCGCACCGGTGCCGTCATCCAGGGTAAGCAAAATCCGCGAGGTCGCTTTGCCGTCTTCCACCGTTTGCCCGGCTACCGTAATCGCCGTTTTGCTGGAAGCCCCCGACAAAATAAACAGTCCCTCCGGCGCGATATCATACGTCAGCACATCGCCGTCGGACGTTTTGCCGAAGTAAAGCTTGTCGCCCTTTCTGCCGCCTTTGCGAACCTCGACCCAGCTTTCGCCGGAAGCCGTAATGACAGCCTGCACCGGCTGGCCGCCGGCATTTTGCACCTTGAACTTCGTGGTGCTGCCCTCTTTGCCGTCGGGAACGACTACGATGTCTTGCGGACTGGCCGTTCCGCCGGTGTTATCGGTACCCGTCCCACCGTTAGCGCCCGTGCCAGCACCGGTATTTGCCCCCGTTCCGGCATTGCTCCCTGTTCCGGCATTTCCCGTGTTGCTGCCGCCGTTCACGGCGTCGCCCGTGCCGGTTTGATTGTTTCCGGGGCCGCTTTGTCCGCCGTTTTTGGCGTTCCCCGATCCGTTCGTCCCTTGTCCTTCCGCTTGCGTGGCCGGCGTTACCGGCGTCGGGTCCGGCTTCTCTCCGGCCGACTGGTTCGTTTTCCCCCAAATCGTAAAATACATGTAAATGACGATCAGGATCAGCACGGCAAAAGACCACATCAGCGTGGTGGAGAGCCACTTCGAATTGCGCTCGGCGTGCTGGCGGCTGCGGCGTTTTTGTATCACGGGCTCCATCGTTTGCTCCGGTACGGCATCAGGCACGTTCTGTCGGTGCTCGGCGAGGAGTTCATCCGCATCCACGCCCACCGTTTCGGCATACGTCTTAATAAAAGCCCGGACGTAGAAACTCCCGGGAAGCACTTTATAATCTCCCGACTCGATGGCTTCCAGATATCGTTTGCGAATTTTCGTCATTTCCTGTATGTCATCTAACGACAAACCTTTGGCAAGGCGGGCTTCCTTCAACTTCTGGCCCAATTCCGACATGACCATCACCTCCTGTGTTTATTGGTTATGCTTTATCGAATTACACATCGTCCGTGTAAATCGTCGTAAACGTATCATAAACGATTTGCTCCTCAGGATTGTTACGCAATTCGATAATAATATCAAAATTGTCATAACTGTATTCGGATTCCTTGACGAAAACATCCGGATGCTCGATCACCTTCGTGGAAGGCATCGACATCAATTCCTGGAGCAGCTGATGATGTTTCTCGTTCGAACGCAACGTACTGATAATACCGTCGATGATAAAAACATTGTGCGGATTCATTTCATCCTCCGACAGCTGGCTCCTTACCGTTTGGCGCAGCAGCGTGGAGGACACAAACGTCCAGCGCTTCATCGAACAGACGCTGCCGGCGATAATCGATTCCGTTTTGCCGACGCGCGGCATCCCCCGAAGACCGATGACCTGATGGCCCTCCCGCTTGAAAATTTCACCGAGAAAGTCCACCAAAATCCCGAGTTCGTCGCGCGTAAAGCGAAACGTCTTCTTATCGTCGGAATCGCGGTCGATGTACCTTCCGTGCCTTACGGCCAGCAGATCGACAAGCCGCGGACAGCGCAGCGCCGTAACGGTGATGCTGTCCACCTTGCTGAGCATTTTGCTGACCTGGTCGATCTTTCCGTCGTCATCGCTTTCCAGCAGCAGCCCCCTGGTTTTGCCTTCGACACCGTTGATCGTCAAAATGTTGATTTCCAGCATCCCCAGCATCGAGGCGATATCGCCCAATAGTCCCGGGCGGTTTTTATGTATTTTGTACTCCAAATACCATTGTTTTAATTCCATCCGAAGACACCTTCTCTATCCTACTCACCCATTTTCGACAAAATAACCTTGAATCCTTCTTACGGCTTCAAAAAGTTTAGTACCCTTTCCTTAGCCCGACAATAATCATATGTGTTTTATGATATATAAAATGAAAATGAAAGGCAAGCAGCTGGCGGAAAATGGCTGAAAAGCTCCCATAACGCGGGAGCTTTTCAAGCAAAAACTATGAGTTTTTCTTCGCCAGCTTTACCATCAGGCGAGCGATCGTTTTGCGCTCGTCTTCGCTGCCTACTTCCCAAATCTCTTTGAGTACCCGGTTGGAATCGTTTTGCGGATCGACCTTATCTTCGAGAAATCCGCCGATTTCATAAGCCAGGTTGGTGATCGCTTCTTCGCTGAATCCCGCTTTTTCCGCATGCTCCACACGGTCGCCCAAAAACTTCTTCCATGTATCAAAATTTTTGAGTACGGTTGACATCCTTAAATCCTCCTTTGCTTGGCGATTTAAAATCAACAGTCGTAATATGTGAAGTTTGCGCGGGTTTTATGCGCTCCTGACGGGCAAAGCGAAAGACTCCCCCGGGCCCGACCGGAAATTTTCAGGTAATCCAGCCCCCGTTGGGGCTGATGATTTGACCGGTGATGTAGCCCGATTCCGGCAGGGCGAGAAAATAAATAAGGGAAGAAATTTCCTGCGGGGAGGCGAGCCTTCCAGCGGGAATTTCTTCCTCCAGCTGCTTTAGTTCCCCCTCGTCGAAACGTTCCATCATTTCGGTCCGGACGGCTCCCGGGGCTACCGCGTTTACCGTCACCCCGGACGGAGCAAGCTCCTTGGCCAGCGCTTTCGTAAAAGCGTTGACCCCGCCTTTGGCGGCGGAATAAACCGTTTCACAGGAGCCGCCGGAAATGCCCCATACGGAGGATACGTTGATGATCCGCCCGAAGCGCTGCCGGATCATGTAGGGCATAAACAGCTGGCTGCACATAAAAACGCTTTTCAAATTGACGTTCATCACGTCATCCCATTCCTCTTCGGTAACGTCCGAAAGCAGCCCGTAATGGGAAATCCCCGCATTGTTGACGAGAATGTCGGGATGCAGCCCGTAATGGTCCAGCCGTTCCTTCATGCGCAAAATCTGCTCCTTGCTGCGCAGATCGGCCGCCACCGTATAGGCTTTGCCCCCAACCTCCAGACATCTGCGGGCCACCTCATTCGCCGCTTCAAGCGAGTTCCTATAGTGAATAACCACGTTCATGCCCACCGCCGCAAACCGCAGCGCCGTATCCGCGCCGATCCCCCGGCTTGCTCCGGTAATGAGTACGGTCATGTCCGCAATGTTTTTTCCAATCCCATGCTCTTCGTTCATGTTACGGGCTCACCACGACCGACACGGCCATCTGCTCCCAGTTCAAGTGCTCGCGCAGCCGGGCGTTCACTTCGTCCAGCGTCAGCGATTCGTACATCGGCAGCACCGCAAACAGATCGCTGCCCCGGAAGCGGAAGCGCGTGAATTCGTGGGCGATATTTTCCGGGGAGTTAAGCATCCGCAGGTAGCCGCCGATTTTTTTCTTCCGCGCCCGTTCAAAATCTTCCTCGCGGAAACCTGCGGCCAGCACAGCCTTCGCTTCCTCTTTGATCACCGCCAGCATCCGGTCCGGGTCGGGCGTGTCCCCGCCGATCGCCGAGAACGCGTAATTCGGATTGCTGTTGTACTCATGCCCGAAGCTGTCGGAGATCAAATCCATGTCATACAGCTTCTGATACAACTTCGTACTGGGCCCAAGCAGCAGATCGAGCGCGAGTTTCGTCGTCAAATCCCGGCGCAGCAAAGCTTCACCGGTCAACCCAAGATCCGTTTCCTTGAATCCGAACAGGCATTTCGGCAGCGATACCGGCAGCCGCGACTCCCGCCGCTGCTCATGAACCTCGCGGGGCTCGGGGTCAAACAACCGCTCGATCGCGCCTTGCTTGCCGTACTGCTTCTTCGCCTGATTATTCCGAACCAGCGTAAACACCTCTTCCGGATCCACCCCGCCAACGACGAACAGCAGCATATTGCTGGGGTGGTAAAACGCGTTGTAGCAGGTGTACAGCGTCTCCTTCGTAATCGTGCCGATCGATTCGACCGTACCGGCGATGTCGATGTGAACGGGATGCACCTTGTACATCGCTTCGATCAGGCCGAAATAAACCCGCCAATCGGGATTGTCGCGGTACATGCCAATTTCTTGGCCGATGATGCCTTTTTCCTTCTCGACGTTCTGGTCGGTGAAATACGGATGCTGCACGAAATTGATCAGCGTTTCCAGATTAAGCGCGATGTTTTCGGTCGCGGAGAACAGGTACACGGTCTGATCAAAGCTGGTAAAAGCGTTGGCCGAAGCCCCATGGGAAGCAAACGTGGCGAAAATGTCGCCCTCCGGCTCCTCGAACATTTTATGCTCCAAAAAATGGGCGATCCCGTCCGGAACGGAAATCTCCTCCTGACCCTCGACCCGGAAATGGTTGTCGATCGAACCGTATTTTGTGGCAAACGTGGCGTACGTCTTTTGAAAACCGGGTTTCGGCAGCACATACACCTGAAGGCCGTTATCCATCGTTTCACGGTATAACGTTTCCTGCAAAGCATCATAGCGAAGCGTTTCCAAGCGGCTAAACCTCCTTTTTACCTGTCAAAAAGTAAATCGTATCAAGCTGCACCGTTTCCGCCGCCTGCACAACGTCCCCGGGGGTTACCCGCTCTACCTGGCGGAGCAACTCTTCGGCCGGACGGTCCTTGCCGGACAGCACCCGGTTGAAATCGTAGGCGATCATTTCGAAGGCCGAGTCCTGCGTTTCCAGCAGGCTGTTGCGGATCATCGCTTTGGTCTGCGACATCTCCAGCTCGCTGATCTCCCCCGACCGCAAGCTGGCCAGCTGGGCCTGAATAATCTCCAGCGCTTTGTTGTAATTTTCGATTTCGATTCCCGATTGAATCGCCACGATCCCCTTGTGCCCATCGAACCGGGAAGCGGCGTAATAAGCCAGGCTGGCTTTTTCCCGCACGTTCATGAACAGCTTCGAATGCGGGTAGCTGCCCAAAATGCCGTTATACACCAAAGCGGCCGCGTAGCGGTCGTCCCCATACGTAATCGGCGTGCGCAAACCGAGATTCAATTTGCCCTGATTGACGTCGAGCGCCTCTTTGACGGTGCGCACTTCCGCGGTCTTCATTTCGACGTGCTCCGGCTTGTATTCCGGGGAAGCCGTCCGGTTTAAGCTGAATTGCCTTGCGACCAGCTCCTCCACTTCGGCAAGCGATGTGTCTCCCACCACGTACAGGTCCAAATTCGCCTGCTGCAGCCAGTTCTGATAAGCGGCAAAAAGCGACTGCGGCGTAATGCCGTCAAGATCGGCGCGTTCCCCAAGCGGGTGCAGCCGGTACGGATCGTCCTTGAACATCTCCTCCATGCAGCGCTCGGCCGCATAGCGGATTTTATCGTTGATGATCCCTTCCAGCTTTTTGCGCACGGATTCGCGTTCCGAAGCCACATAAGACGAACGGAAAACCCCGTTCTCCGTGGCCGGTTTCGTGACGACTTCGCCGAGAAAAGCAAACGTTTGACCAAGCAGCGAATCGTCGCTTTGCACGAAAGAATCGTTGATCGTATCCATCCGGAACTGGACAATCTGGTAATTGCCCCGTTTATAGACGTCAAAGCCGAAGCCGGCGCCATACAGATGCTCGAGCTGTTCCCGGAACAACGTCGTTTCGGGATAAGACGCGGTGCCCCGCCGCAGCACAAAAGGGGTCAGCGCCGTAGTCGTAACCGTTTGCTCGCCCAGCGGCAAACCCGCGTAGAGAGAAACGGCAAATGTTTTGAATCGGGTTGTAGGCAGCACGTGAATGCGGATTTGGCCCACGCTGCCGCGCTCAAATACCGTTTTGTTCAAAACCAAAACTCCTTTGCGAGTAGACTTTTTGAATAGCGCGTTCATTTCCTGCGTTCCATTCTATACCAATCCAAAGGAAAGAAGCAACCTGACACCAGCGGCTGCTCCTTCATCCAAATTATATTTACATGCAAAAAATATGTTCCCCGATCGTTTTCACCTGCGGGCGGGACCAGATCCATTTGGAGGTTGCCGTTCTCGGGTTGAAATAGTAGATGCAGCCGCCGGTCGGATCCCAGCCGTTCAACGCTTGCTGCACAGCTTTGCGGGCCGTCTCGTTGGGCTCCAGCCAGATTTGCCCGTCAGCCACTGCGGTAAAAGCGCCCGGTTGAAAAATGACGCCGGAAACGGTATTGGGGAAGCTCGGCGATTTGACCCGGTTCAAAATAACCGCGGCGACCGCCACCTGGCCTTCGAACGGCTCGCCCCGGGACTCCCCGTAAACGGCGTTGGCCATAATGCGCAGATCGTTTTCGCTTAAGCCCATGCTGTTGGAAGGGGCCAGATTATCCGAATTGTTTTTCGCGGCTTCGGTATTTTGCTGGTTTCCGGTGTTCGTCTGCTGGTTTCCGGTATTCGGCTGCTGATTTCCCCGGTCCGCGTTGACGTATTCCATGCCTGGCTTCCAATCTTTGGTGGCATTAAATAACTTAAGCTTGGTTTTTGGCCCGGCCAACCCGTCCGCCTTCATCCCGAACTCCGATTGGAACCATTTCAGCGCATCGCGGGTTTTCGGGCCGAAATAGCTGTCCAGCTTTCCGTGGTAAAAACCGAGAAAAGCAAGCCTGCCCTGCAATTCGTATACGTCTTTGCCGAAAGCCCCGTAATCGATGACTTGCTCGCTGAATACGGCCTTGGCTTTGTCCGGAGCCTCCTTTTTCTCGACGTCAAGCGAATGCCGGAGCACGTTGGCCCCGTAACCGATTCCCAACAAAAGCAGCACTAAACCGGCGGCAAACCATATCTTAGTTTTATTCATACGTTTAGCTCTACCTTTCTTTAGTGGATTAACAAGGATGGGTAACTTTAGTATGACAAGCGGACTCCCTTCCTATGCACCCTAAAGTTTCAAGGCCTGGCTCGCCGGATATGGCCGAAAAAAAGGGAAGAACATCCCTTGACCGCAAAGGTCATGAAGATATTCTTCCCATTTTGTACTGCTCTATGGACATAAGCACCTCGCGCGGTTTGCTGCCCTCGTACGGACCGACGATCCCCCGCGCTTCCATGGAATCGATCAGCCGTGCCGCCCGGGTATATCCGACGCGCATGCGGCGCTGGAGCAGCGATACCGAGGCCTGCTTGGCCTCCAGCACGATCTGCACGGCTTGATCGTACAGCTCGTCCAATTCTTCCTCCGGTTCCTGGACCTCATCGTCGACTTCCGGAACAAGGCTTTCGTCATATTCCGCCTGCCCCTGGGCGCGAACGTAATTCACGATCGTCTCCACTTCCTGGTCGCTCATAAACGCCCCCTGCACCCGGGTCGGCTTGGAAGCCCCCATCGGCATATACAGCATGTCACCGCGGCCAAGCAGCTTCTCCGCGCCGGCCATGTCGAGAATCGTCCGCGAGTCGACCTGGGACGAAACGCCAAAGGCGATCCGCGACGGAATGTTCGCTTTGATCACCCCGGTGATGACATCGACCGACGGCCGCTGCGTGGCGATGATCAGATGGATGCCGGCGGCCCGGGCCATTTGCGCCAGGCGGGCAATCGCATCCTCCACGTCGTTTGCGGCGACCATCATGAGGTCGGCAAGCTCGTCCACAATGACGACGATATACGGGAGGATCGCCTCAGGGTTGTCCTTCATCATCTGATTGTACCCTTCCACATTGCGAGCCCCCGATTTGGAGAACAGCTCGTACCGCTTCTCCATTTCGACAACGATCTTCTTCAGCGCCAGCGAGGCTCTTCGCGGATCGGTGACGACGGGCGTGAGCAAATGCGGAATCCCATTGTATACGTTCAGTTCGACCATTTTCGGGTCGACCATCATAAACTTAACTTCATCCGGTTTGGCTTTGAACAAAATGCTCGTGATGATCCCGTTAATGCAGACGGATTTGCCCGAACCCGTCGCCCCCGCGACGAGCAAATGGGGCATCTTCGCCAGATTGCCGACGATCGTCTGCCCGGAAATGTCGCGGCCGAAAGCGATCGACAGCTTGGATTCGGCCTCCATAAACGTCGGCGTCTCCATCACTTCGCGCATCGTCACCAGCGAAACCTCGTTGTTCGGCACCTCGATGCCGATCGCGGATTTGCCCGGAATCGGGGCTTCCATGCGGATGTCTTTGGCGGCCAAAGCCAGGGCGATATCATCCGTCAAATTGACGATCCGGCTAACCTTGACCCCGATGTCCGGCTGAATTTCGTAGCGGGTCACCGCCGGACCGCGAACGACTTCCAGCACCTTTGCCCTTACGCCAAAGCTCTCCAGTGTAGCCTCCAGCTTGCGGGCCGTCTGCATATAATCGGCCTGGTCGCCGGATTTGCCGGCCCCCGCCGGCTTGGCCAGCAGCCGGAAAGGCGGAAGCTTGTACGGTTTCGGGGCCGGTTTCGGCGGGGCCGCCGGAACTTCCGCCGCCGCTTCGGAGCCGTCATTCGGGACTCCCCCCGCGGCGCCGTCGGCGCCCTCCTCACCTGACGCTCCGCTTCCCGGCGGCATTTCCGGCTCTCCGTCCGCAGCGCCGCGCGGTTCATCCGCAACCCCGGATTCGCCCCGCTCCCCGTAGGCAGCGTCCGCATCATCAGCGGCCGTATATAATGGACTCTCGTTCTCGTCTTCGTCCTCCCGCTCGCCTAGCCCTTCCCGCTGAATATGATCGAAGAAATCGCGGATGATCGGCCCGGTATCCGCCGCGGTCTCGCCGCTGCCGTGCGGTACGCCCCCGGAGCCGCCATCCGCTCCGCGGCCGGTGTAATCCAGTTCGTTCCAGTTAATGCTTGCTGCCGGTGATTCATTGTAATCGCCGGCTTCGTCATCCGGGCCGAAAGGTTCCGGCACTTCCGCGGCCGGTTCTTTGGAACGTCCCTTATACCCGAGCAGTTGAAAGAACACCGGCTTTTTTCGCGGTTTTACGGAAGGTTCGGGCAGCTCCACCTCTTCCGTCTCGCCGGCATCATACGCCGCATCATATTCCGTAACGGCGGGAACCTTCGGCTCGGGCCGTCTCCCTTTGCCCCGCACCGGCACCGGGCGGAGCAGCCGCATTTTTCTGCCGAAGCTTTCGCTGAGCCCGCCCAATTTGGAGCGGAGCAAGCGAAACAGGTCGACGTACGACAGCCCTGTTACCAGCATGAAGCTGATCGCCAGCATCACGATCATAATCAGCTTGGCCCCGGCCATGCCGAACAAGGAATACAGCAGGACGAATTCCAGTGCGCCGATATAACCGCCGCTGATGTCCATGCCGAGGAGGCTGAATCCGGCGTCGCCCGCAGCCGTCTGAAACAATGCTCCCTGCAGATCGCGTTGGATTTGGCCAAAAATATTGCCCGCGGATAAAGAAACGGCCGGAACAAGCTTGTGCTGTACCGCCGAAATCGTGCTCATCAGCGATAAGGCCAGCACCGCGAGCAGCAGCCCGCTGCGCCGCGCATTCCACCGGGACGGCCATTTCCGGTTGATCATAACGGCCAGGCCTATGTAGATGCCGATCAAAGGGATCACAAAATAAAACTTGCCGAGGATCAGCGCGGACATTTTCGATAACGTTCTTCCCACCGCCGCTTCCCCGGACAAGGCAATAACCGATAGAGTGATCAGGATGATTCCGTAGATTTCATATTTGAGCATGCTGCCGAAGGCAGCCTTCTTTTTCTTCCGTTTGCGTGCCAAACGAAAACACCCCCTAGATGAATATTATACCATATTCACCAAAGGGGGGCCTAGCTTTACGAGCCTGCTAACTTTTGCAATGGTTATTTCAGCAGTGCGGGATAAAAGGTGATTTGCTTGCCCGGAGCGAAATCCGGATTTAAATAATCTTCGAGGTTGCAGCGGAGCAGCCTCACGATCGTCGCCCGGTTTCCCGGCTCGAGCCGGACCTGCATCAGGACGCCGCCCAGCTCGATCTCGCCGTAAGACTCCTCATGTTCCTCTTGTTCCCAGTAGATTCCATCAGGCAATATGGTATAATGGGTCACTGCGTGATCCCTCCCGCCGTTTTCTCATTTCGGCGCGAATCGATCAGCGAATTCAGCTTGCTCAAGCCTTCGCCGATCCCGCCGATCGCATCGATGAGACCGTATTTCACCGCATCGGTGCCGCCCACCGCGGTGCCGATGTCCCGGTTAAGCTCTCCGGTTTTGAACATGAGCTCCTTAAACTGCTGCTCCGAGATACGCGAATGGGTGGTGACAAACCGCACCACTCTTTCCTGCATTTTTTCGATATATTCGAAGGTCTGCGGGACGCCGATGACAAGGCCGGTCATGCGGATCGGATGGATCGTCATCGTGGCGCTTTCGGCGATCAGCGAATAATCGGAAGCCACGGCGATGGGGACGCCGATGCTGTGTCCTCCCCCGATAACGACGGTGACGGTCGGCTTCGACAACGAGGCGATCATTTCGGCGATCGCCAGCCCCGCCTCTACGTCGCCGCCCACCGTATTTAAAATGATGAGCAGGCCTTCAATCCGCGGGTTTTGCTCGGCAGCTACCAGCTGCGGGATCAAATGCTCGTATTTCGTCGTTTTATTTTGCGGCGGCAGCACCAAATGGCCTTCGATTTGCCCGATGATCGTCAGGCAATACACATTCGACTCGCCCGGAGTAGGCACGGCCGTTTGTCCCAGTTGCTGAATGACGTCGGGCACGGTAGGTTCTTTTTTTTCGGAATCCGGTTGTTGGTTCGGAGGCAGTTCCGCATTTTCGCGGAGATCGGGCGTTTTGCTGGAATCCTTGTTCATCGCTATAGCCATCCTTTCGGTTTTAAGCATACAACTAGTATGCCGACAACCTTCGCTGGTCTATGCAAAAAGCCTTAAAGTGGGTGTCCGGTTTGCAAAAAATAAAAAAAGCCCCTTCCTCCGTCAGGAACCGTCCAATTATTGCCTGCGGGAAAAGGGGCGACTGTGTGCTATTCGTCTTTTATACTTCCATAATGATCGGCAGGATCATCGGTCTGCGGCGCGTTTGCTCATACAGGAAACGGCCGAGCGCATCTTTGACGTTCGTCTTGAGCGACGCCCACTCGTTGACGTTTTCGTTCATCAATTTCTCCAAGGTGCTTGAGACGATCCGGTTCGCTTCCTCCAGCAAACCTTCCGACTCGCGGACATACACGAACCCGCGGGAAATAATGTCCGGACCGGAAACGATCGTGCCGTCCTGCTTGCTAAGCGTGACGACGACAACCAGGATCCCGTCTTGAGACAGCAGTTTGCGGTCGCGCAGTACGATGTTGCCGACGTCGCCGACGCCGAGGCCGTCAATCAGCACGTTGCCTGCCGGCACTTTGCCGGCTTTGCGGGCAATGCCGTTCTGAATCTCGATCGTTTCCCCGATGTCGATCAGGAAAATATTGTCGGGTTCCACGCCCACCGATTCGCCAAGCAGCGCATGCTTGCGCAGCATCCGGTATTCGCCGTGGATCGGAATGAAATATTTCGGCCGCATCAGGTTCAGCATCAGCTTCAGCTCTTCCTGGCTGCCGTGCCCGGACACGTGAACGCCCGAATTGGAGCCGCTGTAAATGACTTCCGCTCCGAGGCGGAACAGCTCGTCAATCGTCCGTCCCACGTACTTCTCGTTGCCCGGAACCGGCGTCGCCGCGATAATGACGGTGTCTCCCGGCAAAATATCGACCTTGCGGTGCGTCGAACGGGCCATCCGCGTCAGCGCCGACATCGGCTCGCCTTGGCTGCCGGTGCACAAAATCACTACGCGATCCGCAGCCATTTTGTTGACTTCTTCCGGCTCGATCAAAATACCGTCCGGCACGTTCAAGTAACCCAATTCATCGGCGATCGTCACCACGTTCACCATGCTGCGGCCGATGATCGTGACCTTGCGTCCGGTTTCGTAGGCCGCATCGATCACTTGCTGAATCCGGTGCACGTTGGAAGCAAACGTTGCCACCACGACGCGCTGCTGCGCTTTATGGAAAATATCGCTAAGCACGAGTCCTACATTTCTTTCCGATGGCGTAAAGCCGGGTTTTTCCGCGTTGGTGCTGTCGGACAAAAGAGCCAGAACGCCTTTTTTACCGATTTCGCCCATCCGATGCAAATCCGCATATTGATCATTGACTGGGGTATGATCAAATTTGAAGTCCCCGGTATGAACGACATTTCCTTCCGGCGTTTCAATGCACACGCCCACCGAATCCGGAATACTGTGATTGGTTCTGAAGAACGTCGCCTTCAGCGTCGAGCCCAGCTCGATTTCCGAATCGGCATTGATCAGCACCCGTTTCGTTTCGCCGAGCAATCCCGCTTCCTTCAGCTTGTTCTCCACAAGGCCGAGCGTCAATTTCGTCCCGTAAACCGGAACGTTCAAGTTCTTGAGTACATAAGGCAATCCGCCGATATGATCCTCATGGCCGTGCGTAAGCAGGATACCTCTTACTTTGTCGCGGTTCTCCGTCAAGTAAGTGATATCGGGAATGACGATGTCGATGCCGAGCATATCCTCTTCCGGAAACTTAAGCCCGGAATCGATGACAACGATATCATTGGCATATTGAACGACATACATGTTTTTTCCGATTTCTGCGACGCCGCCCAATGCAAAGATCGTCAATTTTTCATTATTCATTTTTTTGGACAAGTGAATCTAACCCTCCTATAAGTTTGGACGTCGTATTTTTCATATGGAAATGGCTCCGATCACTGCAGACCACATATGTTTCGCAGGAATAAACGACCGCCTCGCCGGACGGTCCAGCCGTTTCTCAATATTGCTATTTTTTAAAAAAATCACCGCACCCAGTCACTTGAGATCATTATACATGATTAAATTGGCAAAAAACAAGTCAGGCGTTTTACGCGCTTTTAACGTTACCTTGCGCCGCAGCAAAAAAACCGATGCCTCATAACGAGGTATCGGTTTTTGGAAATCGAGCGCATATTTGGCTGAACGCTTACTTCAACAGTTCGCGTATCCGCGCCGCTTCCTCCGCATTCGGCGGAATAAGCGGCAGCCGTACCGTTCCGACCCGGCAGCCGATTTCATTCAGCGCGTATTTCACCGCAACCGGATTCGGGCATTCGAACAAGCCTTTAAACAGCGGCAGCAGCTGGCGATGCAGCTTGCCCGCTTCGCCGACCCGGCCGCTCAGGAACAAATCGATCATTTCCTTCATCGTGCTGCCGGCCAGATGGCTGGCCACGCTGACGACCCCGTGGGCGCCAACGGCCATCGCCGGAAGCGCTGCCGCGTCTTCTCCCGAATACACGCGAAATCCGTCCGGAGCGCCGCTCACAATTCCGGCCACCTGGTCCAGGGACGCGCATTCCTTGGTCGCCACGACATTCGGAATTTGCGCCAGCCGGAGAGTCGTTTCCACGCTGATGCCGACGATGGTCCGGGACGGCACATTATACAGCATAACCGGCAAGGAGGTCGAAGCCGCGATCGCTTCGAAATGCCGGTAAAGCCCTTCCTGATTCGGTTTGTTGTAGTAGGGAACGACCAGCAAAACACCGTCCGCGCCGCACCGCTCGGCCTCCTGCGTCAAACGGATGGAATGGGCCGTGTCGTTGCTCCCCGTGCCGGCGATGATTTTGCAGCGGCCCGCGGCGTGCTTCACCGCAAATTCGAATAAATTCCGCTTCTCTTCATCGCTTAAAGTAGGGGACTCCCCCGTCGTTCCGCAAACGACCAAGGCATCGGATTTTTGCTCCTCGATCAAATAATCCATTAAGCGAGCGGTTCCGTTTAAATCAACATTCCCTTGTTCGTCAAAAGGCGTTACCATAGCTGTGATCAATCTTCCAAACTCTGCCACACTTTATCCTCCTCCCATTTTCCGCGCGTCCGATTTACCTGCCGAGTTCGAATTTGTCGTGCAAAGCGCGAAGCGCTTGAACCATGTCGTCCTTATGGACCAGCACCCAGATCGTTGTATTCGAATCTGCGGATTGCAGAATTTGAATATTTTGCTCCGTCAAAGCCTCGACGATTTTCGCCATAATGCCCGGAACCCCGTTGATGCCCCCGCCGATGACCGATACTTTGGCGCAGCCGGACAGAATCTCCGGCGACAGCTCCAAGTCGTTCAGAATCGCTTCGGCTTTCGCCGCATCTTTGTCGAATACCGTATAAACGACGCCCGTCGGGGTCACATTAATAAAATCAACGCTGATTGCGTTTCCCGCCATCGCTTTAAAGACCTGAAGCTGAAGGTTGTCGGCCCCTTTGCCGGCGGCTTCGACGCGAATTTGCGTCACGTTCGCCACATAAGCAATCCCAGTCACGTAGCGGTCCACAATGCCCAGCTGAACGTCTTTAAAGCCTTCGGGATTGGCCACCAGCGTCCCTTCTCCTTCCGAAAAGGTGGAGCGTACGCGCACCGGTATCCCCGATTGCATGGCGATCTCCACCGCCCGGGGATGAATCACCTTGGCTCCCTGATGGGCCATGTTGCAAATCTCCGCATAACTTACATATTCCAGAGGCTTTGCGTCCTCCACGATTCGGGGATCGGCGGTTAAAATCCCATTCACGTCGGTATAAATGTCCACCATTTCGGCATGCAGGGCCGCACCCAGCGCCGTTGCCGAAGTATCGCTGCCGCCGCGCCCCAATGTAGTGAAATCACCGGTTTGATTTTGGCCCTGGAACCCGGTCACAATGACCACTTTGTCCTGCTCGAGCTCTTCAAGCACCCTTGTCGGCACGATGTCCAAAATTCTGGCATTTCCAAAGTGGCTGTCCGTTCGAAACCCGGCTTGGGCGCCGGTTAAAACGACCGAAGAAATACCGCGTTCCGCGAGCAGGCTGCACAGCTTCGCCGCGGAAATAATTTCGCCGCAAGCCATCAGCAAGTCCTGTTCGCGCGATGGTAAAAGGCCGCTTCCTGCGGAAGCCAATTCCAATAAAGTATCCGTGGCGTATGGATCGCCCTTCCGGCCCATGGCCGAAACCACCACGACGAGCCGGAAACCATTTTCCAGTTCCCGGCGAATGTGTGAGACGACATGATCTCTCGCTTCCGCGGTCGATAGAGATGTGCCGCCAAATTTTTGCACCAAAATGCGCATGGGTATTCCTCCAGTTAAGTAAATGCGGAGTGTAGCTTAACTCCTATCCATCGCCCGGGCACCCCGAGCGGACGAAAAGCCGGAAGCTAAACCTTCACTGCAGTCCTCTCCGCGAATTGCAAAGCGTTCCATGACGCGCCTTGAGCAAATGATCCAAAACGATTTCCGACGACAGCGACGTTCCGTTCTCTCTTGCTCATGCAGCAAGTCTCCCATTCTCTTAAAGTACGTGTTCAAAAAGTCGGCTTTTCAGCACCGAAGCTTATGCTTCCGATGAGCGTTTTTTCAAAACGCTTTAGGTTGAATGAAGCTAGGGACGAAAGGAGCGGAGCGTACGTTTTGGGTACGTGAGCACCTGAGATGTTTCCGTAGGAAACATGCTTCGGAAGAATATGCTTAGCCCGGCTGAATTCAAGATTCGACGTCGAGAACCACTTCCTGACCTGCTTCGTGATCAAAAGATGACTTTTTGAACAACCTCTTAAATCGAACGATTATATTCTAAAATACGAGTATGTTTCCGCCAGCAGGCGGACTCATCCATGAAAACGCTCGATAATCAGCGGCTGCAGCTGCTTGCCTTCCAGCGCCGCATAGCAGGTTTCCGGCACCAGTTCCATCCTGGCCACCAGCGAATTCGGTTTCCCCGTCGGATTGTCCTGACCAAACGGAACGAAATATACGTTTTTGGCTACGATCAGCTTGGCGATATTCGCCAGATTGAAGCCTAAGCCGTCATTGGTCGACACGGCAATCACGAGCGGGCGCCCGTTCCGCAGCTGGGCTTTGGCGGCCATAAGCACCGGACTGTCCGTGACGGCATTCGCCAGCTTGCTTGTCGTGTTGCCTGTGCAAGGAGCAATGACAAGCACATCGAGCAATTTGCTGGGTCCCAGCGGCTCCGCTTCGACAATTGATGAAATAATATCATTCCCCGTAATATCTTTCAACTGTTTCCGCCAATCCTCCGATTTGCCGAAACGGGTATCCGTCGTCAGCACCGACTGGGAAATGATCGGGATGACCTTAGCACCTCCATCGACAAAACGCTCAATCTGAGGCATCACCTCAGCGAACGTACAATGCGAGCCCGTAATGGCGTATCCTACCGTTTTGCCCTGCCAATTCACTCTTCATCCCCCCGTATTTGAAACTCATCCAAAATCGACTGACAGATCGTATTGGCCATGATGATTCCAGCCGTTTTGGGAGCGACGATACCGGGGAGGCCGGGGGCAAGGATCGCCTTGATGCCGCGCTTCTCGGCAAAACGGAAATCCGTCCCGCCGGGAGCGGACGCAAGGTCGATAATAACCGCCCTGCGCGGCAGTTTTGAGATGATTTGCGCTGTGATTATCATAGTCGGTATCGTATTAAAAATCAAGTCAACATCGCCGACATTAGCGGCCAAATCCCTTGTGGCAAAAGGCTTCCAGCCCATTTGCACCGCCCTGGCCATATCGTCTTCCCGGCGCACTCCCACCTTCACGGTCGCTCCCAAACCCTGCAGTGTTTTTGCCAGCGTAAATCCCGTACGGCCAATCCCAAGCACGATGCAGGTCGATCCGTGAATCGTAATGTCCGTATTCTGGATCGCCATCATCACGGCCCCTTCCGCCGTCGGTATCGAGTTGTAGATCGCTACGTCGTCGCGCTCCAGCAGTTCAATAATCCGGAACCCGCCCCTGTCTCCCATTTGCCTCAAAAAACTTTTGGCGATTCCCGTATATACCAACGTATCTTTTCGTACAGCTTCAAACCCTTCCGGCTTGATGACAAGCTCTTCCGCAGAGAACGGCGCCGGTACGATACCGTGATCATCGCAACCGATTACCGGAAGGATGATGACATCAGCCCCGGCCAGCAAGCCGGGGGTCAGCGCTTCATTCGAGACTCCGGGAAGCGGCATATCCAACCGGTCGAAGCCGACGATGCGCACCGTGGCATCCAGCTCCAAACATTTGTCGATGACCTCCACCTGGCGGGCGTCTCCACCAAGGAATACAATCGTGATTCCCGTCAGCATTCTTAGACGGCACTCCTTCCAAGCAACACAGTATAGACCATCTTATGCCGCAGCCTAAAAAGTGGTGAAAGAGGGCGCTGCCGCCGGAAACTGACCAGCGGAAAAAAATCATTGCTTAAATGCAGCGGCCGCCTGTAAAACTAATCCATTGCCGTTGCCGCCGAAAGCCTCGCGGGTATGCACGACACTCATACAGCCGTCAGAGCTGAAGCGCGGGGATCTTTTGCTGGAACTTGGAGGTCGGACACCCGACCAGTTGCTGGAAGAGTTATCCAAGATTATCCCCGCCGAAAATGATGAGTGGATTAAAATGAAAAGAGCCTCTATACTAACAAGCGGAGCTGTCTTGGATTACTATCATCTTCTGAAAAACGGAAAAGTTCATGTGAGGGTTAAGCAGGATAATCGGGTTATACCTAATAGGAAATAAATTCTTTCAACGTGAAAGACCGCCCGATCAAATATGTCGGGCGGTCTTGGTCTTCCAGCGGGATGGTGCTTGTATTGAAGGCCTCCGGAGCATCAAAGCAGAGTCTGTCGATAAACATTATGGACCGTTTATAGGAATATAAGTACATAAAATGCCGCCAATAGAGGCAATGCCAGGGCTTCGGATAATAAGCACATAAAGGGCCGTTATTTTAAAAGTGACCGCTTACGACTCACGCCGGTTGTTCCGATAGCCGATTGCCGCATTATTTCGTTCCGGTATGGCCAAAACCGCCGGCTCCACGTTCGGTTTCGGAAAGCTCGTCCACTTCGGTTAGAGCCACTTCCGGCACGGTTTGAAAGACCATTTGCGCGATGCGCTCATTGCGTTTAATCGCAAAGGGCTCCTGGCCGAGGTTGATGAGCAACACCTTGATCTCACCGCGATAATCGGCATCGATCGTGCCCGGCGTGTTGAGACAGGTGATGCCATGCTTCAAAGCGAGGCCGCTGCGCGGGCGGATCTGGGCCTCCAGACCGCCCGGCATCGCGATGGCGATCCCGGTGGGGACGAGCGCTCTCGCCCCGGGCTGCAAGACCAGATCCTCCGTAACCGCGGCGTAAAGATCAAAGCCGGAGGCCAGCTCCGACATTTTGCGCGGCAGCTCAATATCTTCATTTCCAGCAAAACGTTTGATTTGTACTTCAAATGACAAGTTCATCTCTCCTTAATCCCATAATGGCGCGATCGGACCCGCCAACCATCGCCAAGGCGAACGGCCGGCTGAACATGCGCCTCAGCACATCGTTCACATCGTCCATCGTCACCGCCTCGATCCGGGCGATCATTTCATCCAGCGTATAATGCCGTCCGAGCATCAGCTCGTTTTTCCCCAGCCGGTTCATGCGGCTGCCCGTGCTTTCCAGACTCAAAATCAGGCTGCCCTTGAGTTGCTCCTTGCCTTTGCTGAGCTCGCTTTCGGTAATCCCGTTTACGGACACATCGTGCAAAAGCTCCTTCGTCAGCTCCAGGACCTCTTTCGTTTGCCGCGGCGCCGTACCGGCATATACCGTAAACAAACCGCTATCGGCATGTGAGCTGTGGTAGGAGTAGACGGAATAGGCCAGACCGCGTTTTTCGCGGATCTCCTGAAACAGCCGCGAGCTCATACCACCGCCAAGCGCATTGTTCAGCAAGGTCATGGCATACTGCTTCTCGTCACCGATCGGCAGCCCCGGGAAGGACAAGCAGATGTGATTTTGTTCCGTCTTTTTACGGTGAAATTTAAGGTCGCCGAGAAAATCCGGCGCAGCCAGCGAACCCCGGTCTCCCCGAATCGCGAAATCGCCGAAATATTTTTCCAGCAGCTCGACCACTTGGTCATCGATATTGCCAGCTACGCTGATCACCGTATTTTCGATCGTATAATGCTCGCGCATGTACGCGCGCAAATGGTCCGATTCCATAGCCCGGAGCTTTTCCTCCGTTCCCAGTATCGGGAGAGCCAGCGGATGGTCTCCGTAAGCGGCCTGCGACACCAGATCGTGCACCATGTCGTCCGGCGTATCTTCGTACATGGAAATTTCCTCGATGATGACATTTTTCTCTTTCCGCAGCTCCTCGGGGTCAAACAGTGACCGGAAAAACATATCCGACAGAACATCCACCGCAATCGGTAAGTGCTCGTCGAGCACCTTCGCATAGTAACATGTGTATTCCTTGGACGTAAATGCGTTGACGTTGCCTCCGATGGCGTCGAATTGCTCGGCGATATCCTTGGCGCTGAAGCGCTCCGTCCCCTTAAACAGCATATGTTCGATAAAATGCGAAACCCCGCCGACTTCGGGTTGTTCATTGCGCGAGCCTGTCTTGACCCAAATGCCAAACGAGACCGAGCGGCAGGTCGGAATCTGTTCCATAACCACCCGAAGGCCGTTTTTTAATTGCGTTTTCTTCACGAAAGGCCCTCCTAAAATTTCAATAAACGCAGTTCCTATCCTACCAAAAAAAGGCGTTCCGCTCAACTCTCCGGTACTTCGACCCGATCAGGCGACAGCGTCTGCTCCACCGTGCCGAGAACGAGCCCTTTGCTGCGGATGACCCGGATCACGTCCTTCAGCGCGTCCCGGGTTGGCGCCGTCGGATGCATCAGGATCAATGAGCCCGGTTCTACATTGTTTGCGATCTTGTTTACAATACTTGAAGCCGGAGGTTTTCTCCAATCCACCGTGTCCACCGTCCAAAGCACCGTTTTGAGTCCCTGCTCCGCGGCCAGCTTGACGGTTTGACTGTTATAATCTCCCGAAGGCGGGGCGAACCAGCGGTTGTCCACGCCCAGCTTCTCCTTCAGCAAACCCTTCGTTTTGGAGATTTCCAGACGGGCCCGGTATGCCTCCAGCTGGCTCATGTTCGGATGGGAATAGGCGTGATTTTCCAATAGATGCCCCCGTTTTTGAATTTCCGCGGCCAGCTCCGTATTTTTCTTGAGCCAGCTTCCGTCCAGAAAAAAAGTCGCTTTCACCTTCGCTTCGTCAAGCGTGTCCAGCATCGGGAGGAGGTACTCTTCTCCCCAGGCCACATTGATCATCAGCGCCGCCATCGGTTTGTTCGGATTCCCCCGATAAATGGGCTGCGCCCCCAAATCATCAAGGCTCACCTGCGGCTTAATTTCCCGGTATATGTATTCGATCTCCGCTCCGGCCGGCAGCAGCTTCGCCTTCTGATAAGTGCGCTCGATGTCCACTTCCCGCCCGTTATATCCCGGAATCGCCTTCCAGACGCGATCGACGGTGGCGTTGACCGGCTCGATCCGCCTTTTGGCGGCTTCCTCGCGTATTTTTAGCAGCAGATCGTCTTGTTTGTTTCCGTCTTGACCCAACTCATTGCTTTCATAAAAATCGCTAAACAGACGGAAGGCAAAACTTCCGTCTTGCCCGCCGCCGTTCTCGACAAATGTGCGAATTCCCGCCAATTGCCCGAGAATCACGACAAATGCGATACAGACCGCAATGATCACAAATTTGTTCCGCCCCATGCCAGGTTCATCCCTTCAACCGGTTTTTGTCCCCATCATATGTAGACAAGACCCGAATTATGCACCTTTTAAAGGCCCATCGGGGCATGCGCATTAAAAAAGAGCCAGAATTGATTCATTCTGTCTCTTTTCCCGCACATCTTTAGTTCATATGCAGCCGTTCATCGTTTATGAAGGAGCTTTTTCCGTTTGGGCAGTCAAAACCGCTTTGCGGGAAAGATTGATCCGTCCTTGGCTGTCGATTTCGGTCACCTTGACGGTTACCGTATCGCCGATGGCGACGACGTCTTCCACTTTGCCTACACGCTCCGTCGAAAGCTGGGAGATATGCACCAGCCCGTCTTTGCCTGGCAAAATTTCCACAAAAGCGCCGAATTTTTCAATCCGTTTTACGGTGCCGACATAAATTTCGCCGACGACGACTTCCTTCACGATCCCTTCGATGATCGAACGCGCTTTGTTGTTCATCTCTTCGTTGGCCGAAGCGATAAAGACGCGGCCATCCTGCTCGATATCGATTTTCACGCCGGTTTCCTCGATGATCTTGTTGATGATTTTGCCGCCGGCCCCGATAACGTCGCGGATTTTGTCCGGATTGATGTTCATGATCAGGATCTTAGGCGCATACGGAGACAAGTGCTCCTTCGGTTTTTGGATGCGCTCCATCATCTTCCCCAATATGAACATCCGGCCTTCTCTCGCCTGCTTCAAAGCGTCCGTCAAAATCTGCCGGTCGATGCCGTCGATCTTGATGTCCATTTGAATGGCGGTTACGCCCTCCGCGGTTCCGGCCACTTTAAAGTCCATATCTCCGAGATGATCCTCCATCCCTTGGATGTCCGTCAAAATGGAGACATGCTCTCCGTCTTTGATCAGGCCCATCGCCACCCCGGCTACCGGCGCCTTGATCGGCACGCCCGCGTCCATCATCGCCAAAGTGCTGGCGCAAATGCTGGCTTGCGACGTCGAACCGTTCGATTCCAATACTTCCGACACGAGGCGGATCGTGTAAGGGAATTCCGATTCCGGCGGAATGACCTTGGAAAGCGCCCGTTCGCCAAGCGCGCCGTGACCGATTTCGCGGCGGCCCGGTGCCCGCAGCGGACGGGCTTCGCCTACGCTGAACGGAGGGAAGTTGTAATGATGCATGAACCGTTTCGACTCTTCCAGGTCGATGCCGTCGAGAATTTGCACATCGCCCAGCGCGCCGAGCGTACAAACGCTTAGAGCTTGCGTCTGGCCGCGCGTAAACAAACCGGAGCCGTGGGTACGCGGCAACAGGCTGATATCGCATTCGATCGGCCGGATTTCGCTGAGCTTACGGCCGTCCGGACGAATTTTCTCATGCGTGATCAAGCGGCGGACTTCTTCTTTAACGATATCGTGCAGCACTTCCTTGACGTCGGCAATGAGCTCCGGAGACTCTATGTATTTCTCTTCGAAATAGGCAACCGTCTCCTCGTTGATGGCGTCAATCGCATCCTGCCGCGCATGCTTCTCGGCGATCTTTACGGCTTCCACGAGCCGATCCTTGGCATAGGCGCGAACTTCCTGGTTCACGTTTTCGTCGACCGCGTGCAGCTTCACCTGCATTTTCTCTTTGCCGGCAACTTGGACAAGCTCTTCGATCACGGCAACGATTTTTTTGATTTCCTCATGGCCGAACATGATGGCTTCCAGCATAACTTCTTCCGGAACTTCGTTCGCTTCCGCCTCAACCATCATAATCGCGTCTTTCGTCCCCGCCACCACGACGTAAATATCGCTGGCTTCCTGCTGGGCTATATTCGGGTTGATCACAAATTCGCCGTTCACCCGTCCCACCGCCACGCCGCCGATCGGCCCGTTAAACGGAACATCCGAAATGCTCAGCGCGGCCGACGTTCCGATCATCGCGGCGATTTCAGGCTCGCAGTCCTGATCCACGCTCATGACCAGATTGACGATTTGCACATCATTGCGGAACCCTTCCGGGAACAGCGGACGAATCGGACGGTCCGTCAACCGGCTGGCCAAAATGGCCTTTTCGCTGGGACGGCCCTCGCGTTTAATGAAGCCGCCGGGAATTTTACCGACCGCGTACAGCTTTTCTTCATAATTGACCGTAAGCGGAAAAAAGTCCAGGTCCTTCGGTTCCGAGGAGGCCGTTACCGTGCACAGCACAGCCGTATCCCCATAACGCACCATGACCGCCGCGTTGGCTTGCTTGGCCAATCGGCCCGTTTCGAGGATAAGAGGTCTTCCCCCCAAATCCATTTTCACATGATTCTCCATGTAATCCCTCCTTATCACATTAAAAGTTCGGTACAAAGTTCATTATTTCCTGCTTTATCTTAAATCATTAAGGAGCGATGAACTTGTCCCTTCACAACAAAAGCTCCTGACGGAGCCTTTCGTTTACGCTATTCAAAACACCGCCGAAATACCCGTTCATTTGTAAAAAGCAACCCGGCGGCACATCGTTCGCTTGAAAGCGTCCGACGGCAACCAGGCTGCTTTTTCGTAAAGATGTCAAATTAACGACGCAATCCGAGTTTTTCGATCAATGCGGAGTAACGCTTCACGTCTTTGTTCTTCAAGTAAGCCAGCAGCTTACGGCGTTGACCGACCATTTTCAAAAGACCGCGACGGGAATGATGGTCTTTCTTGTGCGTACGCAAATGTTCCGTCAAGTTCGTAATGTTCTCCGTAAGGATAGCAATTTGCACCTCTGGGGATCCGGTATCGGACTCATGAGTTTTGTGCTCTTCGATCAATTGTTGCTTACGTTCTTGAGTCAATGCCATCCTGTTCACCTCCTTTTCCTCAATCGCCGTTAGCCTCGTCGCCGGCGGTGAAACCGCACAACCAAGCCAAGGTTATAGTTGATGCCCGGAAAGAAAACCCATGGGCATAACAACGTAGATCAGTATACCATACAACCCGGATAAAAGTAAATGCCGCTTTCCCGTTTACGCTTTTTCCGCTTTCAGCAAGCTTTTGGCGGTTTCGGCATCCTTAGTTATTTGCGCAATCAGCTCATCGATCGAGCCGAATTTGCGTTCCTCGCGGAGGAAATGAACCAGTTCGACGGACAGGCTTTCATCATATATTTCTCCGGAAAAGTCAAACAGATGAACCTCGAACGAGGGGACGGTCGCATCGTTGTGAAAGGTCGGCTTGACCCCAACGTTCATCACGCCTTCGTAGGAGTGGCCGCCGTGATACGCACGCACGGCGTAAACGCCGCTCGCAGGAATCACGTAATGCTCGGTGAGCTTCAGGTTGGCTGTCGGAAAGCCGAGCAATCTCCCCCGCTTTTCCCCGTGCATGACCGCGCCCTTCAGCGAATAGCTTCGTCCGAGCCAGCGGTTGGCCAAGCGGATGCCGCCTTCCTGAAGCGCTTTGCGGATGCCCGAACTGCTCACCTTCTCGCCGTCGATCAGGAACGGCGGAACCGTGCTTACGTCCAGAACGTTATCGCTCAGCTCGCGCAGCATTCCGGCGTGCCCTTCTCCCCGGTAGCCGTAGCGGAAGTCAAACCCGACCACGGCGGTGTGCACCTGCAGGGGAACCAAAATGCCGGTGACGAAATTTTGCGGGCTCACCCGCGAGAAAGCGTCGTTAAATTCCACGATATATACAAAATCCACGCCCATGCTGCGAAGGAGGCGTTCCTTCTCCCGGGGCGGGGTCAAATATCCGTCGTAATCGCCTTTTTTCATGACTTCCTTCGGGTGAGGGTGAAAAGTCATGACGGATGCGGGCAGACCAAGCTCGGCCGCCAGCTTGACGGCCGTCTCAATCACGCTGGCGTGCCCCAGATGGAGGCCGTCAAACTGACCGATGGCCAGCACCTGCGGCCTTGCGCACGTTGCAATAAATTGTTCGGTTAAAGGGTATGATAAGCTTATCGTTTCCATCTAAAGTCTCACCTGCAATTCCCTCGGATTGGCACAATCGTTCATATGATTCAGTCGGGAAGGAACACCTTGACCGCCTTCACGGCAGGCATTTCTTCATCCGCCTGGAATATCCCCAAAAACCGCTGCTGCGGATCATAAAGCCGGATCAGTTCCCCCCGGTTTGCCCGCGGATGTACCGCGGCGGCGGGCAGGCGCTGACCTTGCAAGGCCGCCTTAACTTTGTCCCCGGCGATCGTATGTGCCGGCAGATGCCGGACTCCCTGGTCGACCGGCAGCAAATAGGAAGCCAGGTCCCCTTGCCCAGCGTGCCGGGCGATTTCTTCCAGCGTTAAACAGCTTTCTTCCGCGATGCCGGCCGACACCGTCCGCTTCAGCTGCGCCATCGCCGCCGGCACGCCAAGCGCCCGGCCGATATCGACGCAAAGCGTGCGGATGTAAGTTCCTTTCGAGCAGAGCGCCCGGAACTTGATCTTCGGATGCGGTCCCTCCGGTTGAAAGGACAGCAGCTCCAGCTCATAAATCGTCACCTCGCGGGCTTGGCGTTCGACCATTTTTCCTTCTCTCGCCAGCTCGTAGAGCCGCTTTCCATCGTGCTTCAAGGCGGAATACATCGGCGGAACCTGGGAAATCGTGCCGACGAATCGCTGAAGCACCTGCCTTACGGCCTCTTCCGTCACCGAAACTTGATCCAGCCGCTCCACGACCGTACCCGACATGTCTTCAGTGTCCGTGGCCACCCCCAGAATCAGCGTGGCCTCATATTCCTTGGGCAGCTCCTGCAAATATTCGACCATCCGGGTAGCCCGTCCCAAGCAAAGCGGAAGCACTCCGGTGACAGCCGGATCGAGCGTGCCCGTATGGCCGATCCGCTTCATCTTGAGGATGCCGCGGCATTTGGCCACAACGTCGTGGGAGGTAAAACCGGCGGGTTTCAAAACCGGCAGGATGCCTTCATACGTGGTCATAGCTGCAGCCTCACCTGCTCCACCACGCGGGGCACGATCGCCTCCAGCGATCCTTCAACACGCGCTCCCGCGGCCCGGACGTGCCCGCCCCCGCCAAAGCTTTGCGCCACTTTGGCCACGTCCACTTTGCCGGCAGAACGCATGCTCACTTTTACAGCTTGCTCATCGATCACCTTAAACAGGAGGCCGACCTCCACCCCTTGAATATTGCGGGGATAGTTGACGATGCCTTCCATATCCTCATGAACCGCCCCGGCGGATTTCAAGTCTTCGTCCGTCACGACCACCCAGCTGATTTTACCGTCTTCGGTCAGCTGCAGCCCGTTTAAGGCTCTCGTCAGCAGGCGCAGCTGCGGCAAAGTCATTTGCTCCAGCAGCAGTTCGGACAAGCCCGGTCCGTCAACACCGTACTCCAGCAGCTTGGAGGCCGTTGCCATCACTTTGGGCGACGTGTTCGAATAGCGGAACCCGCCCGTGTCCGTCAGCAGTCCGGTGTATAGCGCCGTAGCGATCGCCTCGTTCAACTCCAGACCCATAAATTGGATAAGGTCGAATAAAATCTCCGCCGTGGCTGCGGCATAGGGGACAATCAAATTGACCGTGCCGTATCCGTCATTGGTCGGATGGTGATCGATGTTCAGCAGTTTGGCGCCTTCCGCAAACAGCTCTTTGGTCGTCCCGACCCGTTTGAAATCCGCGCAATCGACGCAGATCACGTTGTCGAATTTCCGGTTCAGGGGCTCTGCCGACAGGTCACGAATTTGATCCGCCTGCCATAAATAACCCATCCGCTTTGGAATCGGCCCTTCGTTGACCATTACGTATTTTTTACCCAGACATGACAGAAGCCAGCCCACCGCAAGGGTGGAACTGACTGCGTCTCCGTCCGGCTGAACATGCGCCACCACGAGGAAATCATCATGCTCCGTCAAAAAAGCCTGGCTCTGACGCAGCTCCCGTTCATATTGCATTGCCGGTCTCCTTTTCAAGGTTGTTCAAAAAGTCATCTTTTGATCACGAAGCAAGTCATGAAGCGAATTCGGCGTCGAATCTTGAATTCAGCCGGGCCTTCCGTTGCTCACGTACCCAAAACGTACGTTCCGCTCCTGACGTCCCTAGCTTCATCCAACCTTCCCGGTGCTGAAAACCTGACTTTTTGAACTCTCACCTATAAAATCATTTGTCGTGCTCGTGCGTAATTTCGCCCAGAAGCTGCTCGATCCGGCTACCGTAAGCGATCGATTCGTCGATTTTAAAGATCAGCTCCGGCGTATGGCGCAGCCGGATCCGCTTGCCGAGCTCGGTGCGCAAAAATCCGTTTGCCTTCTCCAGCCCCTTCAGCGATTCGCTTTTCTTCTCATCATCCCCGAAAACGCTCAAGTAGACTTTGGCCTGCGACAAATCGCTCGTCACATCCACCCCGGTCACGGTGACAAAACCGATGCGCGGATCTTTCAGTTCCTTCTGGATAAGAACGCTGAGTTCTTTTTTAATCTGTTCGCCTACGCGGCCGGTCCGATTTTTGGCCATTTATGACACCACCTTACTTCCGTTCAACGGTTTCCATGATGAAGGCCTCAATCACGTCGCCTTCTTTAATATCATTGTAGTTATCGAGGGTGATCCCGCATTCGTACCCTTGCGCAACTTCTTTGGCATCATCCTTGAACCGCTTCAAAGAATCGATTTTGCCTTCGTAGATCACGATGCCGTCGCGGATCAGGCGCGTTTCCGCCGAACGGGTAATTTTGCCGGAGGTGACCATGCAGCCCGCGATCGTGCCGACCTTGCTGATCTTGAACGTATTGCGGACTTCGGCATGCCCGATGACGGACTCCTTGTATACCGGATCCAGCATCCCTTTCATCGCTTGTTCGATTTCCTCGATCGCATTGTAAATGACGCGGTGCAGACGAATGTCGACCTTTTCCTGCTCGGCAGTCGCTTTCGTCTGGTTGTCCGGACGTACGTTAAAGCCGATGATGATCGCGTTGGAAGCTGCGGCCAAAATAACGTCGGACTCGGTAATCGCCCCGGCGCCGCTGTGGATGATTTTCACGCGCACGCCTTCGATGTCGATTTTCTCGAGCGCGCCCTTCAGCGCCTCCACCGAACCTTGAACGTCCGCTTTGATGATCACGTTCAGCTCTTTGATTTCGCCTTCTTTAATATGGCGGAACAAATCGTCGAGCGTCACGCGCGTATTCGCGCCCAGATCGGACTGGCGCTGCGTAATCGCACGTTTGTCGGCGATGGAGCGGGCTTTGCGTTCGTCCTCAAACACCATAAACGGATCGCCCGCCTGCGGCACTTCGGTAAGGCCGGTAATTTCCACCGGCGTCGAAGGCCCCGCTTCCTTGAGGCGGCGTCCCCGGTCGTTCACCATTGCGCGGACGCGGCCGAAGCAGTTGCCGGCCACAAAGGCGTCGCCGACTTTCAGCGTGCCGTGCTGCACCAGTACGCGGGCCACCGGTCCGCGGTTTCTGTCCAGCTCGGCTTCGATAACCGCGCCGCGGGCGCGTTTATCCGGGTTGGCTTTGTACTCGTTGACTTCCGCCACGAGCAGGATCATTTCCAGCAGGTCTTCCAGACCCATTTTTTGTTTGGCCGACACGTTGACGAAAATCGTATCGCCGCCCCATTCTTCCGGTACAAGCTCATATTCTGTCAGTTCCTGCTTGACTTTATCCGGGTTGGCTTCCGGTTTGTCGATTTTGTTGACTGCCACAATGATCGGCAGCCCCGCCGCTTTGGCGTGGTTGATCGCTTCAACCGTCTGCGGCATCACGCCGTCGTCAGCCGCAACGACGATGATCGTAATGTCGGTCAGCTGCGCTCCGCGCGCCCGCATCGCCGTAAACGCCTCGTGACCCGGCGTGTCGAGGAACGTGATCTTCTTGCCGTTGATCTCGACCTGATAAGCGCCGATATGCTGCGTAATGCCGCCGGCTTCGCCGCCGGTCACGTTCGTCGAACGGATCGCGTCCAGCAGCGTCGTTTTCCCGTGGTCGACGTGCCCCATAATCGTCACGACCGGCGGACGCTCTTTCAAATCCGCCTCATCGTCAACCTCTTCGATCGTTTCAAAACGGTCTTCCTCGACCGGAATTTTCACTTCGACTTCAACGCCGAAATCGCCGGCCAAAAGCTGGATCGTCTCGATGTCGAGCTCCTGGTTGATCGTGGCCATGACGCCGAGCAGCATCAGCTTTTTGATCACCTCGGAAGCGTCTTTATGCAGCAGTTTCGCGGTTTCGCCAACGGTCATCGTGCCGCGGACAATGATTTTCTTCGGCGTATTGTCGATTTTTTCGCGCGGCGGCTGCTGATATCCGCCACGGCCCCCCCGGCCGCCTTTGCCGCCGCGGTTGTTGTTTTTAAAGTTGCCGCCACGGTTGTCGTCAAAACCTTTTTGATTTTTGCCGCCATGATTGCCTTTTCTGCCTTGACCTTGGCCTTTGCCTCCGCCATTGTTATTATTGCTGCCGGCCGAAACAAAATTGCGGTTTGGCGCTTGCCCGCCGTGGTTTGCTCCGCCGTTTCCTTGGCCGTTTCCTTGGCCGTTTCCTTGGCGGTTGCCGCCGCCGTCACGGCGCTGCGAATCGCCCCCGGTTTGGCCTTGCCCCCGGTTTCCTTGAGGGTTGCGGCCTCCGGCATTGCCGGCGTTTTGCGCAGAAGCGCGTGGGCCTTGCTGATGGCCTCCGTTTGGACGTTGGTTTCTTTCCTGTACAGCGGTAGTTCCGCCTTTTGCGTTTTGGTTTTGATTAGGTTTATTATTCATACTTACCTGCTTTTCATGTTGATTTTTTTTGGCTTGACCGCCGGGATTTCCGTGAACCTTCGCCTCCCGGCCTTGTTCTCCGCGATTTCCCGCCCCTTCCGGGGCCGGATTTTTCGCAGCTTGGCTTCCTCCTGCGGAAGCCGGCGCCGGCGATTTGGACGGGGTTTCGGCGCGGCCCGAATTTTCCCGCTTGGCGGCAGCGTTCGTCTTAATATCCTTGAAAAATTGCTCTACGCGCGTTACGGCATCATTCTCCATCACGCTCATATGGTTATTCACCGGGATATTAAGTCGCTTAAGAATCGTAATGATTTCTTTGCTGCTCATGTTGAGCGATTTTGCATATTCATATACCCTGAGCTTATCTTGTTTTTCTTGTTTACTCAATATACTCCACCTCCGACGTTTTCGCGATCGCTTTACGAACCATATCGGCAAACCCCTGATCGGTAAGGGCCAGAACGACCCGTTCCGGCTTTCCTACGCTCGATCCGAGCATATCCCTGTCAAATCCGACCATCAAAGGAACTTTGTACGTACCGCATTTATCGCGGTACTTCTTTTGCGTATTGGCCGACGCATCGCCGGCTACAATCACCAGTTTGGCTTCCGCGGAGCGGATCGCCTTCAGCACGACTTCATCCCCCGTCACCAGCTTGCCCGCCCGCATGGCAAGGCCAAGCCCGGACAACGCTTTATTCATCGCCATCCCCTTCACGCCCCTGGCCGGCGCGGAACTCCTCTTCCACTTTCAAAAAATCGCGGGCAAGCTGCTCGTAAACCTCCGGACTGACCGGCGCTTTCAGCGCGCGGTCGAGCGCTTTGGTTTTGTGGGCAAGCTTGAAGCAAGCTTCCTTACCGCACAAATATGCTCCGCGCCCCGATTTTTTGCCGGTGAGGTCGATCGACACCTCGCCTTCCGGCGAACGGACAATGCGGATCAGCGATTTCTTGGACATCATTTGCTGGCAGGCCACGCATTTACGCAGCGGTACCTTTCTCTGTTTCATCCTTCAACCGCCCCCGATCAATCTACGGAGATGGAATCCTGAGGCATTTCGTCCTGATCGGTTTTTTCTCTTCCGAATTCCTCTTCCGCTTGGGTTTCGCTCTTGATATCGATTTTCCAACCGGTCAATTTGGCCGCCAGGCGAGCGTTCTGGCCTTTGATGCCGATCGCCAGCGAAAGCTGATAATCCGGCACGATGACGCGCGCCATCTTCTCGGTCTCAAACACCTGCACCTCCAGCACCTTGGACGGGCTGAGCGCATTCGCCACATATTCCTCGACATTCTCCGAATAACGGACGATATCGATCTTCTCTCCGCGCAGCTCGTTCACGATCGTTTGCACCCGGGTGCCTTTCGGCCCTACGCAGGAGCCGACCGGATCGACCTCGCTGTTGCGGGAGTATACCGCGATTTTGGAACGGAATCCCGCTTCGCGGGCGACGGAACGGATCTCCACCACCCCGTCGAAAATTTCCGGCACCTCCAGCTCAAACAAGCGTTTCAACAGGCCCGGATGCGTGCGGGACAGCAGAATTTGCGGCCCCTTCGTCGTATTTTCCACCTTCGTGATGTATGCCTTGATGCGATCCCCATGCTTGAATTTCTCGTTTGGCATCAGCTCGTTCAAGGGCAGATGCGCTTCGATTTTGCCGAGATCGACATAGATGTTGCGCAGATCCTGACGCTGCACGATGCCGGTTACGATATCCTCTTCCTTCTCGACAAAGGCGTTGTAGATCAGTCCGCGCTCGGCTTCGCGGATCCGCTGGGTCACGACTTGTTTGGCGGTTTGCGCGGCGATGCGGCCGAAATCGCGAGGTGTAACTTCAATCTCGGTAATATCGTCAAGATGATAGTTCTGGTTGATCTCACGCGCGGCCGCCAGCGAAATCTCCGTGCGCGGATCCAGCACTTCTTCCACGACGAGCTTGCGGGCGTATACTTTAATCGCGCCGGTATGGCGGTTCATATCCACGCGAACGTTCTGCGCCGTATTGAAGTTCCGCTTGTAGCTGGAGATGAGCGCGGCTTCAATCGCTTCGAACAAAATATCTTTGCTGATTCCTTTTTCCCTTTCCAATTCATTCAAGGCTTCGATAAAATCCATACTCATTTGCCTCGAGTTCCCCCTTTCATAGTTCCCTGCAGGTCACGCTTAACCAAACATCCGCTGTTCTAGAAAATAATGGCCAACCTTGCGCTGGCTACTTTGCTGTATGGAATCGTGTGACTCTTCTTTCCGACTTCAACGACCAATTCGCCGTTCTCGAAGGAAAGAAGCCGGCCTTCAAACTCCTTCAGGCCGCCTACCGGTTCGTATGTAGTGACAAATACGTCTTTGCCGACGGCTTTCGATACATCCTCGGCTTTTTTGAGCGGACGCTCCGCGCCCGGCGAGGACACTTCCAGAAAATAAGCCGATGGAATCGGATCATTCTCATCGAGCTTTTCGCTAAGGTATTCGCTGATCCGGCCGCAGTCATCGATGTCGATGCCGCCGTCCTTGTCGACGAATACGCGAAGGAACCAGTTGCTTCCCTCCTTGACGTATTCCACGTCAACCAATTCAAAGCCGTGTTCCTCCAAATAAGGCGTGACCATTTGCTCTACGGTCGCTTTGATCTTCGGTGTGCTCAAGCGTACATTCCCTCCATCGCGTTCATTCCTGTATACCAAAGAGTAAAGAGTGGGTTTCCCCACTCTTTAAACAACGGTTCTATCTTCATGATTGCCAAAAAAATTATAACATAGTCCGCCAACAGTGACAAGTAAAAGGCCTTTACTACTAGAGGTAGTTCAAAAATTCGGCTTTTGCTCTCGGTGCTGGAAACCTGACTCTTTGAACTTAATTTAAACTTAAACTTAAAATAATGACAGCTGGTTGCTTTCGGGAAGTCCACGGAAGCAGCCCATGTTGCCGAGGAGTTCGACGATCGTTTTGCTCGCCTTCGATTTCTGCTGGAAGTCCTCGATCGACAGAAATTCGCCCTGCTCCTTGGCCGCGGCGATATTTTTGGCGGCGTTCTCCCCGATCCCGGCCAGCGCCGAGAACGGCGGAATCAGCGAATCGCCGTCCACGATGAACTTCGTCGCGTCGGAGCGGTACAAATCGATCGGTTTGAAATGGAAGCCGCGCGCGGTCATCTCCAGCGCCATTTCCAGAATCGGCAGCATCGCTTTCTCTTTAGGCAGCGCCTGAAAGCCTTTCTGCTCGATCTCTTCGATCTTGCGGTGAATCGCCTCATATCCCTGACAGCAAAGCTCGATGTCGAAATCCTCGCCGCGCACCGAGAAATATGTCGCGTAAAATTCGATCGGATGGTAGAGCTTGAAATAGGCGGTGCGCACCGCGGAAATAACGTATGCGGCGGCGTGGGCCTTCGGGAACATGTACTGGATCTTCAGACAGGAGTCGATGTACCATTGCGGCACCTTGCATTTCTTCATCTCCTCGATCCACTCCGGCGTCAGCCCTTTCCCTTTCCGTACGCTTTCCGTGATTTTGAAGGCGAGGCCGGCGTCCATACCCGCTTTGTAAATCAAAAACAGCATGATGTCGTCACGGCAGCCGATCACCGTTTTGATGTTGCAGGTTCCGTTTTTGATCAAATCCTGGGCATTGCCAAGCCAGACGCCCGTTCCGTGCGACAAGCCGGAAATCTGCAGCAGATCGGCAAACGACGACGGCTGCGATTCCACCAGCATCTGCCGGACGAACTTCGTGCCCATCTCGGGAATGCCGTACGTGGCGACCGGCGTGCGGATCTGTTCCGGCGTCACCCCAAGCGCTTCCGTCGAGTTGAAGATGCTCATCACCTTCGGATCGTTCATCGGGATGGTCGTCGGATCGACGCCCGTGAGATCCTGGAGCATCCGCATCATCGTCGGATCATCGTGCCCGAGGATATCGAGCTTCAGCAGGTTCGCGTCAAAGGCGTGATAATCGAAGTGCGTCGTTTTCCATTCCGCCTCGGTGTCGTCGGCCGGATACTGAACCGGGGTGATATCCTCCACCTCGATGTAGTCCGGCACGACCACGATCCCGCCGGGATGCTGGCCCGTGCTGCGCTTGACGCCGGTACACCCCGCCGCAAGCCGGCTCAGCTCGGCTCCGCGCCAATGCTTGTGATGCTCTTCCTCGTATTTTTTGGCGAAACCGTACGCCGTCTTTTCCGCCACGGTGCCGATCGTGCCGGCGCGGAACACATTTTTCTCGCCGAACAGCACTTTCGTGTAGTTATGGGCGTGCGGCTGATATTCCCCGGAGAAGTTAAGGTCGATATCGGGAACTTTGTCGCCCTTAAACCCAAGGAACGTTTCGAACGGGATATCGTGCCCCTCGCCCTTCAGCGTTTGCCCGCATTTCGGGCACGCCTTGTCCGGAAGGTCGAAACCGCTTGGCACGCTGCCGTCAAGGAACCATTCGCTGTACTTGCATTCCGGGTTTTGGCATATATAATGCGCCGGCAGCGGGTTGACCTCGGAGATGCCGAGGAACATGGCGACGACCGAGGAGCCGACGGACCCCCGGGAACCGACCAGATACCCGTCCTGGTTCGATTTTTTGACCAAACGTTCGGAGATCAAATAGTTCGCCGAGAACCCGTATTTGATAATCGGCTCCAGCTCTTTCTCCAGCCGCTTGACGACGACTTCCGGCAGATCCTCGCCGTAAATCTTTTTGGCCGTATCGTAACAAGTCCGGCGGATTTCCTCTTCCGCGCCTTCGATGATCGGCGTAAACAGCTTATCCGGAAACAGCTCGTATTCCTCAAATTCGTCGGCCAGCTTGGAGGTGTTGGCAACGACTACCTCGTAAGCCTTCTCCCCGCCGAGAAAAGCGAATTCCTCCAGCATTTCCTCCGTCGTCCGAAAATGCGCATCCGGCTTGCGTATATCCTTCAGCGGGCTAAACCCGGTGATGCCGTGAATCGTGATGTCGCGGAACAGCTTGTCCTTAGGATCGAGATAGTGCACGTTGCCGGTAGCCACCACCGGCTTATTCAGCTTCATCCCGATCTCGACGATTTTGCGGATCGCCGTCTCCAGCTCGGCCACGCTGCCGACCAATCCTTTGTCCACCAGATGCATATACATCGTCAGCGGCTGGATCTCCAGCACATCGTAAAACTCGGCCACAGCTTCCGCTTCCTCCACCGATTTGTTGAGCACCGTTTCGAAAAACTCGCCTTTTTCGCAGCCGGACATGATGAGCAGGCCTTCGCGCATTTCCACCAGCTTCGATTTCGGAATGCAGGGCACCCGTTTGAAATAGTCGGTGTGCGACAGGGACACGAGCTTAAACAGGTTTTTCTTGCCTGTAGCGTTGAGCGCGTAGACGCCGCAATGAAACGGCCGGGTATTCGACAGATCTTTGCCGACCTTATCGTTCAGCCGGTCCAGCGTCGTATACCCTTCGATTTTGATCGCATCTTCGAGCAGACCGTTCAAAATTTCCCCGAGCGCCAACGTATCGTCGATCGCCCGGTGGTGGTTCTCCAGCGACACCTTGTATTTGGCGGCAAGCGTATTTAACCGGTGATTCTTCAAGGTCGGGAACAGCATCCGGGCTAGTTCGAGCGTATCGAGCACCGGATTGTTCATCTGCGGCAGGCCCAGCTCTTTCAGCTTCGCGTTGACGAAATCGACGTCAAACCGGGCGTTATGGGCGACCAGCACCGCGTCCCCGGCAAACTCCACGAACCGCCGCAGCACGGGTTCCACATCCGGAGCGTCCCTGACCATTTCGTCGTTGATGTTGGTGAGCTGCTGGATATTGTAAGGAATCCGTTCATGCGGATTGACGAAGGTAGCGTAACGGTCCACTTCCTTGCCGTCCTGCATTTTAACGGCGGCAAGCTCGATGATTTTGTTTTGGGTGACGGAGAGACCGGTGGTTTCGATATCGAATACGATATATGTAGCGTCTTTCAAATCGTCCCCGCGCGGGTTCAGCACCACGGCGACATCGTCGTTCACCACGTTGGCTTCAACGCCGTAGATCATTTTTATGCCGTTTTTCTTCGCCGCCTTAGCCGCGTCGGGGTAACTTTGCACCCCGCCGTGATCGGTGATGGCGATCGCTTTATGCCCCCATTTGGCGGCCATCTTCACGTAATCGCCGATCGGGGTGACGGCGTCCATCGTGCTCATCGTCGTGTGCAGATGGAATTCGACCCGCTTCTCGGGAGCATTGTCCTTGCGTCCCGGAGGCGCCGTAATTTCCGTCAGATCGGAAGGGATCATCACCAGCTCGGGCACCTGCATAAAGCGGTCGAATTCGACTTTGCCGCGGGCCTTTACCCACTTGCCGTTTGCCAGTTGGCCCATCACTTTCAAATCTTCCTTGTTTTTCGCAAACAGCTTCATCGCCAGCGAGTCGGTAAAATCCGTCAAATTGAACGTAAACAACGTATTTCCGTTGCGCAGCTCCTTGCGGTCCAAACCGAAAATCGTTCCCTGGACCGTGATTTTCTTCTCTTCATCCTGAATGTCCTGAATCGGCACCGGCGGCTCCTTGATGTCGTATCCGATTTGCAGTTTGACGACTTCGCCGTCCACCTCTTCAGGCGGCGCTTCCACCGTCATGCTTTCCATCATTTTCTGGATGACCTCGCGTTCTTCCTCCACGATCCGCTGTTGGAACTCCTCGAACGCTTCGGCGCTCGTTTCGCCGGTTTGCAGCTTGACCCGCAGCTGCAGAGCAAAATAAGTTTCGTAAAACGTCACGATCGCCCGGTCGATATTTTTCTTGCGGGCCAGCTCCAGTGCGGTAGAATCGCCCAACGTTACGTTAACGAGATCGTTTTCGACTTCAAATCCGGCCCGGACCATCCAGCCGTTGACGGAAGGAACCTGACGCTGCACCCATTCCAAAAACAACCTCCAATACTCTCCAACGATATCTTTGGCCGACACTTCGCCGCCGTACCTGAATTCAAAGGAAATTGCCGCGATGTGCTCCATTTTTTCCTTGATGCGAAGGCAAAAAGTGCGGTAAGCCTGGGCCGGCACCAACGTATCCTTCCTGATCGTGATTTTCCATTCCTTGTTGCTGCGGCTAACCTCAACCCGCTCGATATAACCTTCGAGAAAATAGGGATCGATTAACGAGGCGGGAAGCTCCGCCTGCTTCATCAACAGTTCAAGCCGGTTTCTCTTGTCCTGAGTCTCCGTCATGTCTTCCTCCCCCATCTAAGTGCTGAAAACCCGACTTTTGGAACGCTCCGTTTAAAAATCAGGTCGGTGACTCCGCGTCCGCTTGCATGAAAAAGGCTTCCGGCGAGAAAACCGGCAGGCAATGAACCTGCCCGACAATTTACTGCCGAAAGCCCTCTTTTGGCTGTTGGTTTGCCCGCACAGGGGTTTCCCCGTATCATGCGTGTTCAAAAAGTCGGCTTTATCGCTTTTTGATCAACCTCTTATGGCTTGGACAAATAATTCAAGTTTTAATAGGCTCTGGCAAAAACGACGGTATGTTTGGCTTGTTCCCCGCAAACAAGGCAAGTGTGCTTCTTCTCTTTCGGTTCAAATGGAATGTTGCGGCTGGTCGCGCCGGTTTCCTCTTTCACCTGGCGTTCGCAAGCCTCCGAACCGCACCAGCCGGCCAGCGTAAAGCCGCGTTTTTCTTCAATGCTCGCCTTCATTTCATCCAGCGTGTCCACGGAGTAGAAATGCTCCTCGCGGAACGCCTTGGCGCGATCGTACATTTCCTGATGCACTTGATCGAGCATCGCCCGGACTTCTTCGACCAGATTGTTCTGCTGAACGACTTTTTTCTCGCCGCTGATGCGGGAAACCAGCACGCACACGCCGTTCTCCATATCCCGCGGTCCGATCTCCAGGCGTACCGGCACGCCGCGCATTTCGTATTCGTTGAATTTCCACCCCGGACGAAGATCGGAGCGGTCGTCGATCCCGACGCGAATCCCCGCCTGCTTCAGTTCAGCGAACAATTCGTCGGCTCTTCCCACCACCGCGTCCCACGTTTTCGGCGGGCCGATCGGAATGATCATCACCTGCTTCGGCGCAACCTTCGGCGGCAGAACAAGGCCGCGGTCGTCGCCGTGAACCATGATCAGCGAGCCGATCAGCCGGGTGCTTACCCCCCAGGAAGTCGTATGCACATATTCCCGGACATTGTCCCGGTTCAAATATTGAATATTAAAGGCCGACGCAAAATTCGTCCCCAAATAATGAGAGGTTCCGGCTTGCACGGCGCGGCCGTCCTTCATCATCGCTTCGATAGAATAGGTGTCCACCGCGCCGGCGAATTTTTCGGACGGCGTTTTTTGCCCGACAATGACCGGAATCGCTAAGTAGTTCTCGACAAAATCGCGGTAAATCTCCAGCATGCGCATCGTCTCTTCCCGCGCGTCCTGCTCGTTTTCATGGGCGGTATGGCCTTCCTGCCAAAGGAATTCGCTAGTGCGCAGGAACGGCAGCGTCCGTTTCTCCCAACGGACCACATTTGCCCACTGGTTGATCAGCACCGGCAAATCCCGGTAGGATTGAATCCATTTCTCATACATATGCCCGATCATCGTTTCCGAGGTCGGACGGATGGCCAGCCGCTCCTCCAATTTCTCGCCGGCGGCTTCGGTTACCCAAGGCAGCTCCGGGTTAAAGCCTTCGACATGTTCCTTCTCCTTCTGGAAGAAGCTTTCCGGAATGAAGAGCGGAAAATAAGCGTTGCGATGCCCCGTTTCCTTAAAACGGCGATCCAGCTCCTCCTGAATGTGCTCCCAGATTTCGTAACCGTCCGGCTTAAAAACGATACAGCCGCGCACCGGCGAGTAATCCATTAAATCCGCTTTTTTAATCACGTCGATGTACCATCTGGAGAAGTCTTCTCCCTGAGGGGTAATCTCCGTAACGAATTGTTTCTCCTCTTTTGCCATAAGAACCCTTGTCCTCCCGTTAAAAAACAACAATTTTTATTTCACCGCGTGATTCGCACGGTTCGGGCAACCGGTCAGCCGTGGAACAAACGCAATATATCATTATAGGTGACCGCGATCATCAGCAGGAACAGCATCGCAAAGCCGATGAAATGCACCATGCCTTCGCGGTTCGGATCGATCGGCTTGCCGCGCAGTGCCTCGACTCCAAGGAACACGAGGCGGCTGCCATCCAGCGCCGGAATCGGCAGCAGGTTGAATATGCCAAGGTAAAGGCTCAGGATTGCCGCCCAATACGTAAGCTGGGCTAACCCTTGTTTGGCGATTTGCCCCGTCATTTCAAACGTGCGCACCGGCCCGCCCAGATCGTCCATGGAAAACTTGTTGATCAACTGCTTAAAGCCGAGAAAAATCCCCTCGGTCGTGGACACCATTTTCTGTCCGGCCACCTGGAACGTCTCGCCGAAGGAGGCGCTGCGGGTCGGGAAAACCGTCACGATCGTGCTGCCCACTTTTCCGTCTTCATTTTCGGCCCCGCGCGGGGTAATCGTAAAGCTCAGCGTTTCTTCGCCGCGTTTGACCGTCCATTGCATCGGTTTGCCCTTGGAAGCTTGAATCTTCCCGATCATTGCGTTCGCATCGGTGCCGACCGGCTGACCGTTGATCGTCTCGATAATATCTCCAGGCTGAAGCCCGACTTCCGCCGCCGGCATCCCTTTCACAACTTCGCCGATCTGCAGATGGCTTGGCGTTTCCAGCGGAATCCCCGCCATTTGCGTATGCAGGGCAAACAAAACAAAGGCCAAAACAAAGTTCATAAAAGGCCCGGCGAAGATCGACAACGCCCGCTGCCCGACCGTCTTGCTGCCGTATTGCCGATCCCTCGGCGCGATTTGCGTTTCTTTGCCTTTGGTCACCAGCATCGCCTGCGGATGAACGGGGTAAGAGACCACCTCTCCATCCACATCCAGACGAACTGCAAGATCGTCCTGCAAATCAGCGTGCCGCACCTCGCCGCGGATAACATTTTTGCGGCTGTCCAGCCGGTCCAAATAAATTTTACGTACGGTATCGCCATCCAGGCGCAGCGCGACGGTTTGTCCTTCGGCGATCTGGACCAGTTCGGGCTCTTCCCCCGCCATGCGGGCATACCCGCCGAACGGAAGCAGGCGCAATGTAAACTGCGTCTCTCCTCTTCTGAAAGAAAGCAGTTTCGGTCCAAAGCCGATCGCGAATTCACGCACCAAAATACCTGCGCGTTTCGCGAAGTAATAGTGCCCCCATTCGTGCACCGTGACGATGATGAAGAACATGAGCACCGTCAAAAATATGATTTTAAGCAATTCCAAGCGTAAGCATCCTCCTTTTGGCCACGGATCGTCCTAGGGCGTCTTCTTAGATTAACATTATTCTCCGATCAGGCACAAGAGAATACCGCCGCCGGACTTTTCCGGTGCAAAAGAGGAATTTTATAGAGGTTCCGGCCCAAGCGGGCGGGCTCTATAAAGATTCGGCCATGTTCCGGGCCCAGCGGTCGGCGGAGCGAATCCCTTCCAGATCCGGCTCCTCCTGAACGTCGTGTTTGGACAACACCGTTTCAATAATCGTCTCAATCTGCAGAAACGAAATGTTTCCGCTTAGAAAGCGGGCGACAGCCACTTCATTGGCAGCATTGTAAACACAAGTGGCTGTACCCCCTATTTTACCACACTCGAAGGCTAGTCTTAAACAAGGGAACCGGTTGTAGTCCATCTCCCGGAAATGCAGCTTGCCCACTTCCGCCAGGGACAGCCTTTTGGCTTCGGACGGCCAGCGGCGCGGATAGGAAAGCGCGTATTGGATCGGAACCCGCATATCCGGTGTTCCTAATTGGGCGATCACGCTGCCGTCACGATATTCAACGAAAGAGTGGATAATGCTCTCGGGATGCAGCAGCACTCCGATCTGTTCGTAAGGAAGGCCAAACAGCCAATGGGCTTCAATGACCTCCAGTCCTTTGTTGACCATCGTGGCCGAATCGATCGTAATTTTGGCGCCCATGGACCAATTGGGATGCTTTAACGCATCCTCGACCGTAACGTTTCGCAGCTCTTCACGGGTTAAATCGCGGAACGAGCCGCCGGAAGCCGTCAGCGTAATTTGGCGCACCTCTTCGATTCGCTCCCCGTTCAAACATTGAAAAATAGCGGAATGCTCGCTGTCGACCGGCAGCAAAGCGACGCCCTTGCGCCCCGCCGCTTCGGTAACCAGATGGCCGGCCGTCACCAGCGTTTCCTTGTTCGCCAGCGCAATATGCTTTCCGGCCTCAATCGCCGCGATCGTCGCCGGGAGGCCGGCGCTGCCCACGATGGCGGTGACTACCGTTTCCGCCTCCGTCCCCGCAGCCACCTCGATCAGTCCTTGCTCCCCGTAATACAGCTGCACATCTTCCGGAAGCTGAGGGCGCACTCGCTCGGCCAGCTCTTTCGTGGCCACCGAAGCTTTTTTCGGCCGAAACCGGTTTACCTGTTCGGCAAACAGCCCGATATTTCCGCCGGCCGCAAGCCCCGTAATTTCAAATTGCCCGGGATGCTGCCGTACGACATCCAGCGTTTGGGTACCGATCGACCCCGTCGACCCGATCAACGCTATTTTTTTCATATCGCACCTCTAAACAATGGAGTTTTGTGATTTTCAAACTCATTTCAATCAATGTTTAAAAATCGGCTTTTCAGCACCGAAGCATATGCTTGTTCTACATTAGTCTTGTGCTCAGCATCGTCCCCATAAAATAGAGGAACTCTAGGGGCCTATTTTCCCGAATTTGAGCCAATTCATCACCATAAGGGAACTTTTCGGTCTTATTTCCGATGAACAGGTCGAAAATGCTGCCTTTTGCCACTAGATCGTGAAAATAGCGCCATAAAATTCCTCTATTTCACGAAACATGGGGGACATCGGCTGAAATAGCGCCTTTTTTTTCCTTTATGTTGTCCCCGGGATTTTCAAAAGACTATTTTGCCGTTTTCTCAATTCTTCACTTGCCATCATACTGACGTTATTTCTCAGAACCGTCTCTAGTTCTTGCCTCGTGATCAAAAGCCGATTTTTAAACTACCTCTACGGGAGGAGAGACAGGATATGTATGAATGGGAACACCACAATCCAACTGTCGCAGCGGTCCAAAATCCCGCCATGACCGGGCAGCAGCTTCCCCGTATCCTTAACACCGTATACACGTTTGTAGGCAGACTGGATCAAATCGCCGAATTGTCCGACGACGGCGGCGGATACCCCAACCGCCGCGGCTCGTCCAATACTTAACAAGCCGCCGGAAATCACGGCAAAAACGACCGCGACGATCACCGCCAACGCTACTCCGCCAAGCGCTCCCTCAACCGTCTTGTTCGGACTGATAGCCGGCCACAGCTTGCTCTTTCCAAACCGGCGGCCGGTGAAATAAGCCCCGGCGTCGCTGCTCCAAATCGCAGCCAGCAGCAACAATGTCCAAAACAGCCCGTGGCCGTCCGGCGTGCTGCGTGTCTCAGCGATCGATGAAAACCCGATTCCGATGTAAACGGCGCCCAGAAACAGCAGCGCGGCTTGAGCGATCGGAACCTCGTTTTTGGAAGTCACCGTCACCGCCAAAAACAGAAGCATCAGCAGCCACAGGATCGCCAAAGTCGGGAGCGGCATGGGAATTTGTAAAAGAGTCCAAGGAAAACCCAAATACAAAACGCCTAAATATCCCAAAACGGCGGTTCCGCCAAACGCCGGCAGCCCGGTCATACGGACGAATTCATAGTAGCCGATCAGAGCCATTATTAAGATGAGTACATGATAGGTTAGTCCGCCCAGCCAGCACATGCCCAGAAAAAAACCGCCGGCGACGATCCCTGTAATCAACCGCTGTTTCAAGAGTTTACACCTTCCATCGCTAGCTTAATCCGCCGTAGCGCCGCGTGCGCCGCTGGTATTCGGCCACCGCTTCGATCAAATGCTCCTGCTTGAATTCCGGCCAGTAAACATCCGTGAACCACAGTTCGCTGTAAGCCGTTTGCCAAAGCATAAAGTTGCTGAGCCGCAGTTCGCCTCCGGTCCGAATGAGCAGATCCGGCTCAGGCAGCCCCGCCGATAGCAAATGGCTATCAATCGAATCGGGGGTAATGTCTTCCACAGACAGCTCACCGTTCTGCACAAGCCTGGCAACGGCTTTGACGCTCTCGGCAATTTCGCGGCGGCTGCCGTAATTCAGGGCAAAATTCAAAATAAGTCCGGTATTGTGTTTTGTACGCTCGGTCGCTTCTTCCATGGCGGCTATCGTATGGGGAGGCAGCATGTCCGTGTATCCCATCATTCGCACCTGGACATTCTTTTCGATCAACTCCTCAAGCTCAATCGCCAAAAATTCCTGCGGAAGCGACATTAGAAAATCGACTTCATCCTTCGGCCGTTTCCAATTTTCCGTCGAGAAAGCATACAGCGTTAAAACGGAAATGCCAAGTTCGTCAGCCGCAATCGTCGCACGCTTGACGGCTTTCATACCTGTACGATGTCCGACGATTCGCGGCAAACCAAGCCTGCGCGCCCAACGCCCGTTCCCGTCCATAATGATGGCCACATGCTTTGGAATGTTGTCGGGAGCTAAAACAACAGACGCCGGACGCTGCTTTTTTTTCCACCAGGGTTGAAATAACTTGATCATTCCTTTTCCTCCAGCCGATGATGAAAAAGAGACAAAACCCCACCGTAAAAGGAGGGGCCGCTTATCGTCTCTTAAACTTCCATAATCTCTTTCTCTTTCGCAGCAAGAACCTTATCTACTTCCGCGATGTATTTATCCGTCGTTTTCTGAATATCCTCTTGATGCCGGCGCGACTCGTCTTCCGAAATATCCGTTTTCTCCAGCTTCTTGATCTCGTCGTTGGCATCGCGGCGAATGTTGCGGATGGCGACTTTCGCCTCTTCTCCATGCTTCTTCGTCATCTTCACGAGTTCAATGCGGCGTTCCTCCGTCAACGGCGGAATCGTCAACCGGATGGACGATCCGTCATTCGCCGGGGTCAGCCCGAGATCGGATTTTTGGATCGCGCGTTCGATATCGGACAGCGATGATTTGTCCCAAGGCTGGATCAACAATGTCCGGGAATCCGGCGTATTGATGTTGGCCAATTGATTGACCGGAGTCGGCGCCCCGTAATACTCCACCTGAATGCGATCCAAAAGCGATGGAGTTGCTCTTCCCGCACGCAGCGTCGCAAGATCTCTTTTCAGCGCCTGGATTGCTTTGTCCATGCGTTCTTCGGCATGCTTTTTAACTGACTGTGGCATTATTCAACACTCCCTTTAACGATCGTCCCGATTTTTTCACCGAGCACGACCCGCTTAATGTTTCCTTGTTCCGTAATGGCAAACACGATCAGCGGAATGTCATTGTCCATACACAGCGATGAAGCCGTGGAGTCCATAACACCTAAGTTTTTGTTCAGCACATCCAAATAAGTGAGGGATTCGTACTTCACCGCATTCGGATCTACAAACGGATCGGCGGAATAAACGCCGTCCACTTTATTTTTCGCCATGAGGATCACTTCCGCTTCGATCTCGGCGGCGCGCAGCGCAGCAGTCGTGTCCGTAGAGAAAAACGGATTGCCCGTGCCGGCGGCAAAGATGACGACCCGGCCTTTCTCCAAGTGACGAATCGCCCGGCGCCGGATATAAGGTTCGGCGATTTGCTGCATCGCGATGGACGTTTGCACCCGGGTCGGAACCCCGATCTGCTCCAGCGCGTCCTGCAGGGCCAGGGAATTCATCACGGTCGCGAGCATGCCCATGTAATCGGCCGTAGCCCGGTCAATGCCCTTGGCGCTCCCGGCAATTCCGCGCCAAATATTGCCCCCGCCGCAAACGATCGCTACCTGAACGCCCAGTTCCACCACTTCCTTGACCTGTTCGGCGATGGATGAAATGGTGTCGGCGTCGATACCGTACCCGTTTTGACCGGCAAGCGACTCCCCACTGACCTTTAATACAACACGTTTAAACACTGGCTGTTCCAAATGTATACCTCCACATCGAACTCATTCGCGACAAACAATAAAGAAAAACGTCTACCAACGCACTTTGATCTTAAAAAAGAAGGAACACGGCGTGTTCCAACTTTCCTTGCGTTTATGATTGGTCTTTAGATTATTTATTTACTTGGGACATTACTTCTTCTACGAAGTTGTCCACTTTCTTCTCCATACCTTCGCCAAGTTCATAACGAACGAAGCGGCGGATGGAAATGTTTTCGCCGATCGTGCTGATTTTTTCATTAACCAGCTGGGCGATCGTTTTGTCCGGGTCTTTAACGAAAGCTTGCTCCAGCAAACAGAACTCTTCGAAATATTTGCCGATGCGGCCTTCCACCATTTTTTCCACGATTTTTTCCGGTTTGCCTTCGTTAAGGGCTTGTGCCTTTAAAATTTCCTTTTCCTTTTCGATTTCTTCCTGCGGCACTTCTTCGCGGCGAACGTAACGCGGGCTCATCGCAGCGATATGCATGGCGATATCGCGGGCGAAATCTTTAAATTGATCCGTTTTGGCAACGAAGTCGGTTTCACAGTTGATTTCCACCAGAACCCCGATCCGTCCGCCGGCGTGTATGTAAGACTCAACCACGCCTTCCGTAGCGATGCGGCCAGCTTTATTGGCGGCAGCGGCAAGACCTTTTTCGCGAAGCAGCTCGATCGCCTTCGTCAGATCGCCGCCGGCTTCCTCCAGCGCTTTTTTGCAATCGAGCATCCCTGCGCCCGTTTTTTCACGTAGTTCTTTAACCGTTTTAGCGTCAACAGCCATTGTTTAATTCCCTCCGTTATTGTTATAAAAATCAAAGCCGATTTTTCAAACTTCCTAATTAAGATCAAGGTTTAAAAATCGGGTTTTCAGCACCGAGAAGGTTGGACGAAACTAGGGATCGAGGAGCGGAGCGTAGGTTTGGCCTACGTGAGCACCGGAGATCCCGGTTAAGTTCAAGATTCGACGCCGAAATGTCTTCCACGTAATATCTTCGTGATCAAAACTCGATTTTTAAACTTCCTCTTTAAAAAAAGGGTAGTGAGAGGTTTGACACCTACCAACCACCCTTTTCATTTAATTTATCGCTTATTGTCGGCAATTAGCCGCTTACGCCGTCGTTTGCTCGCCTTGGTTAGCTTCGATCACGGCGTCCGCCATTTTGCTGGTCAACAGTTTAACCGCGCGGATCGCGTCGTCGTTGCCCGGAATGACATAGTCGATTTCGTCCGGATCGCAGTTGGTATCAACGATACCTACGATCGGGATACCAAGTTTGCGGGCTTCCGCAACCGCAATGCGCTCTTTGCGCGGATCGATGACGAACAAAGCGCTTGGCAGACCTTTCATGTTCTTGATTCCGCCGAGGAATTTCTCAAGACGTTCTTTCTCCTTGCGGAGAATAATAACTTCTTTCTTCGGCAATACGGAGAACGTGCCGTCTTCTTCCCAAGTTTCCAATTGTTTCAAACGGTCGATCCGTTTTTGAATCGTTTGGAAGTTAGTCAACGTACCGCCCAACCAACGTTGATTAATGTAGAATTGGCCAGCGCGTTCCGCTTCTTCTTTCACGGAATCTTGAGCTTGTTTCTTCGTGCCCACGAACAGAATGGTTCCATTCTCTTCCGCAATGCTTTTTACGAAGTTGTAAGCTTCTTCGACTTTCTTGACCGTTTTTTGCAGGTCGATAATGTAAATACCGTTTCTTTCGGTGAAGATATAACGATCCATTTTCGGGTTCCAGCGACGAGTCTGGTGACCGAAGTGAACGCCTGCTTCAAGCAGTTGTTTCATGGAGATTACTGCCATCTTCACGCACCTCCTAAGTTTGGTTTTTTTATGATGCTTCCTCCGCAGGTTTCATTTTCCGACAAGACTCCCTTGCTTAAAGAGGCAGTTCAAAAAGTCCGCTTTTGATCACGAAGAAGGTCAAGAAGCGGATTCGACGTCGAATCTTAAATTCAGCCGGGCCTTCCGTTGCTCACGTACCCAAAACGTACGCTCCGCTCCTTTCGTCCCTAGCTTCATCCAACCTTCTCGGTGCTGAAAACCAGCCTTTTTGAACACGCATTTTATCAAGCGAGCACCCTTGTCGAAATCAGCCTGCGTGCGTTATAACACCGTCAATTAATATACCATAAGTGAAAAACGGATGCAACCGATGTTTCCCTTATTTCGCCTTTCGGACGAGTACACGCGAAAAAGGCACCTTTCGGTGCCTTGCGGATGGGCTCCGGTTTATTTTCCCGAAGCCTTTGGCGAAATTTTGGCAATAATCGAGTCGTAATCTTCACCCTCGGTAAACGTGTACGTTCCGGTTCGGATTTTGTTATTGATTTTTTTCGCTTTGGCCGCCTTCAAAAAAGCTTCCTTCTCCGTAATCACGCCGGCCTGATACAAGCCTTCCGCCACGCCGGCAAGCGTGCTGCCGTAAGCGATTTTGTACTCGACGGAAACCGCCGCGGGCTTGGCCGGTTTGGCGGGCGTTTGCGGCTTCTCCGCATCCGCGCTTGCCTGCGGCTTGTTTTCTGCCGAGCTCGGCTTGGCCGGCGCGGCCGGAGCTTGCGGAGCATCGGGATTCTTGGGTGACGCCGGAACATCCGGCTCATCTCCTTCTCCCCCATCCTCCTGGCCGGTGCCGGCTTTCTCCTGCCACTGCTCTTCGGTCAGCAACTCTTCATCCGCAGCGACAACTTTCAGGCCGAGTTGTTCGGCGGCTTGCTTCACCTGCTCCGCCGTATAAAGCTTGCCGCCCCCTTGTCCAAGGATCATCAACTGCAAAAGGAGCGCTCCGGCAATCAGACCGCAGCCAAGCCCCAGCATAAAATGGCGGTTTTTAATCATCGGGACTCCTCCTTTTTGGCCAACTGCAGGATGAGCTGCACCTCGCCCCGTTGAAGTCCCGTCGACTTCGCGATCATGTCGATCGACTTTCCTTTTTCATATAAGTCAAACAGTTCCGGATACCTGCCGCGGACATGATCTCCGTCATCCTCCGGTGCAGACGCCGGTTCCGGGGCGGGCCCGGCCGCAAGCGCGGCCGGTTCGGAAGCTTGTCCGGAAACGGCGGCGCTTGCGATCGTCAAGCTTGCTTCCGCCGCGGCTGCTGCCGGAACGGAAACGGCGGAGACGTTCTCCCCTACGGAAGCCGCCAAGCTTTCCAAGCGCGCTTCGCTCTGCCGGGCCGAAAACTCCACATCGCTAAGCCGCTTGCGCAGCTCGGCGGTCTGCTCCTGCTGGGCCAGCTGTTTGGAGGCAAACTCCTGTTTCATCTGGGACACCAAATCGATAAGCTCCTGATTTTCTCTTTCGATTTCCGACATGTATTGTTCCAACGTGGCTTCCATCTCTTTCGCCGCGTCGTTCTTCGGGCTTGAGGCTTGGCGTCCCGGCAATAGCAGGGCGTATACAAGCGCCGCCACCCCCAGAAGTACAACATAGAACCAGGGGTCTCCAAATGACAATGTAATCCTCACCTTTTTGCTGTTGAATTGAAGTGCCTAACTTAAGGCCGGCTTGCATCCTCCCCCGATCCCTGAAGTAAGTTCCCCGAATTACAGAGAGAAATCGATATGCCGCCCTTTATACGGATGCTCGGCCAAGTGCTCCGGCTTCGTCTCCGGCTCTTCCGGTTTGCCGCCGGACCCGCGTTCCGGTTCCTGCTCCTGGCCGGAGGAGCCATTTCCTTCCCGCCTTACATTCTTATTGCGGTTGCTCTCGTCCATTTCAGCGGTCCGCTGGCGGTCCGCTTCCCCGGTTTTGACGGCTTGCTGCGAAAGCAGATTCTGATCGAGAAGAGGGCGATGCTGCTGATCATGCTGAACGCGGCCGGCTTCGCTGGTGCGCGGGACCGCGATTTGCAATTCCACGGGTTTCATATTCATGGGATCACCTCATCCGAAATGAAGGAAAATACTTCGATAAGAACCAGGATTCCTTCCTAAATAGGAGCCGTTGTTAGATGTAAGCCGACATGGAAATATCCCCTTCGCTGTAGTAAAAAGACATGCGCGAAATGGGCTCTTTGATATATTTCGTATAGCGGCCAATCACGATTTTGGAACCGCCGTAAATCATTTTCAGTACGTCAACACGCGCCTTGCCGGTATCCTCCAGCGCTTTTTCGATCGCAAGCATGCGTTCTTTCATCAAATCCAATTCCTGCATATTCGATTTTTTAGTCAAATTCAGTTTGGAACGCATCGCCACCTTGTCCGGCGTCAGCTTTCCGAGCGAGGCGAGTTGATCCAAAAGTGTCAGCGCTTTCTCGGTTTTGTCGAGATTCGCCAGCTGATCCTTCACCTGCTGGCGTAATTCCTGAAGCTCGTTGCGCAGTTCCGGCAGCGCCCCCACCTCGATCGAGGTCGTCGTCGACATCGGGTTGCCGATGATCCGGGCGATCACTTTTTCCCCGGCCTGGACGCTGCCGCCGACGATGAGCCCTTTCGCCCCGCTGCACAAAACGTCGCGCCCGGCGCGGATATTGGAGTGCATAATGCTTTGGGAAACGATGACGTCCTCCCCCGCCTGAACGTTTCCGTCCTGAATAAACGAGCTTTTCACGTTTTGCCCGGCTTTGACCAAACCTTTGTTGTAACCGATGATCCCGCCGGTGATTTCGATAGACCCGTCGGCGTACAGTTCCGCCCCTTCAACCCCGCCAACAACGCGAATGTCCCCGGCCGCACTGATCCTAAAGCCGGTCAGTACATTACCGCGGACAACGACTGTTCCTACGAAATCGATATTGCCGATGCTGTAATCGACGTCCCCGTTGATCTCGTATACGGGGAATACGTTTAGCTTCCCCTTGTCGGTAAGCGTCACCAGACCGTCAATCGCCGCATACAGGGCGGTTTGCTCCGGGTTCAGGACGACGTTCTTCCCGATTTTGAAACGGGCGGCTTTCCCGTCTTTGCAGGGAATCACTTCCCCGGTCACGGCCGTTCCCGGGCGTCCGGGCACAGGAGGGACAAGTTCGGCGATAATTTGGCCTTTACGGATATTGTTCAGTCTCGTAATATCTTTCAAGTCCACTTTGCCGTCTTCGGTTTCCGCCGGTTGATGGCGATTGTCGTCATCGAGGGAAAGCGCGTAGCGGATTGAACCGTCTTGCCCGTGCACCGGCTCTTGCCCGATGGCAATCGGCGTTCTACTGAAAAAGTACTCCTTCGGATTCGACGCAAAACGTCTGACGATGTCTTCCTGTAGCCCGAATTTAAGCCCTTCGCTATGTAAAAATTGACGCAGCGCGTCCTCCGTACAGGAAAAATCGTCTTCCTTCTTTAAAAACTGCAGGTAGGCTACCGTCTTGTCATCATTTAACGTGACGCTTAAGATCTGCCTTAAATCGTCCATAAGCTCCAAGAAGTCGTTCCTCCTCTCTTCCGATTCACTCGTTCATGATTTACCCGTCAGTCTTCGCACATCAGCAATTCCCGCTGCTTCTCCAAGCTGCCGCGAAGCCGTAAAATCGCTTTGGAGTGAAGCTGGGAAATTCGCGAAGGCGAAAGCGACATCACTTCCGCGATTTCGCTTAACGATAAATCTTCATAATAAAGCAGGGAGACGACCGTTCTTTCCTTTTCGGTCAGTTTTTCGATTCCTTTTGCCAATGAATCCCTTAAATAAAACTCCCTGACTTTATAATCCGGGTTTTTTGCTTTTTCGTCAACGAGTAATGTGAGACGAGTTTCCGACTCTTCTTCGCCAATCGGGTCCTCAAGGGAACAAAGTGTCATGACGGCGACTTCTTGGAGCATGCTCTGAAACTCTTTCTCGCTGATATTCAAGTAGGCGCTCATCTCGGCGTCCGTTACGGAGCGGAGATATTTCTGTTCCAAGTGCTGATAGCCTTCTTCGATTTTTTTGGCTTTCTCTCTCACGGAACGGGGAACCCAGTCCCCCTGCCGAAGGCCGTCCAGAATCGCTCCCCGTACCCGCCAGGATGCATAGGTTTCAAATTGAAGGCCGCGTTTGTAGTCGAATTTTTCGACCGCATCAATCAGCCCCATCACCCCATTGCTGGCTAAATCATCTTTGGAAACGTTCTTGGGAAGGCCAACGGCGAGACGTCCCGAAACGTAGTCGACAATATGCAGATATTTTTCGATAAGTTGTTTCTTGGCCTCCAAATCGCCGTGCTCTTTCCATCTTTCCCAAACCTCGGCATAATTCAGAGTTGATGTCTTCCGCTCGTTCAATTGCCTTCACCCTCCTTATTTTTCTGTCAGGTGACGAACGACCTTGGCCAGCTCTTCAGGATCTTTGTCGTCAGGTGTTTTCACGAGTTTCGGCGGGCTCAGCGGCGTAAAATCCGCGGCTTCGCCCGGCGAATTCGAGGGCGGCTTCAGCAGTTCATTAAGCTGCTCGCTTTCGTCCGGCGTCGTCAAGTCGAGATTGCCCCCTTTCCCCTGTTCAGAAAGCAAGGCTTCCTGCGGCTCGACCGTTCCGTTTCCCGGAAGCTCCTTCAGAAAACCGAACATCCAGCTTGCCGCAAAGGCAAGCACAAACCAGACGACAAAGGCGATTAGTCCCCGGATAAAGCTGGTCATAAACAAATTGTTCCCCGCCGATACCGCAAATGTAATAAGAAAACCGATAAAGCCCAACAACAAGTAATATCGCGTTTTTCCTGCCATGGCTACAATTCCTTTATCCCCATTTGTACACTTCGCACATATAATATCCCCGTTTCGTTATCCAGCTCGATCGTCCTGCCGTAATTTCCTCCGGTATCCTCCGCCAACAAGGGGATCTTCAATGCTTCCAATTGCAACTTGCAAGATTCCGCGTTTCTCGGACCGATTCGCATCGAATCACTGTTCCCTCCAAAGGAAAACATCTGCGAGCCTCCGGCCATTTTGGCCACCAGCCGGGATGGAGAGGCTCCGAGACCCATTAATTTCTGGTACAGCGCCGGAATGGCCGTATCCGCGTATTTCGCGACGTTCAAAGCGCCTTCCCGGGCGATCTCCGATGAGGGCAGCATGACGTGCGCCAAGCCGGCCACTTTCAATTGCGGATCATATAGCGTAAGCCCAACGCAGGAGCCTAGCCCAGTCGTACGTATCAATCCCTGCTGCGTTATGACGTTCAACTCGGCCATGCCCACTTTTACGACACGTTGTTCATCAATCATGCTGGGCCGGTACTCCCAACGCAGTGAAAATTTTGGCGAATGAATCCGGATCGGGAATCAGGAAAAACTGTCCCTCTACCTCATGGTGTCCTTCGATAAACGTAGTATCGATCAGCAGGGCGGAGTCTCCCATCTCACCAAACTGCAGGAGCCCGTAACTCAGGATCGCCCCTGCCATATCCAGCGCCAGCGCAGGTACCGTAGGCGCCATCGACAGAGACGTAAAATCGGCCAGCGAGGACAAATAAGAGCCCGCCAAAATGTTGCCGATTTCCGAAAGCGCCGACCATTCCATTTCCGAAAAGCTGTCCTCGCTTTCCACTTCGATCCCCGCCAGGCGATGCAGCAATTTTTTGGCCGCTTCCGGGCTAAGAATGAAAAACAGGTTTCCCGGAGCTTCGCCCTCCACGCGGAAAAATACCGCAAGCACGATATTTTCGGCGCCGCCGACGCGTTCGGCTACCGCTTCGAAAGGCAGCATCTGCACCTTCGGCACCGCCATATCGATCGGCTTGTCCAGCAGCTTCGACAGCGCGGTCGCCGCGTTGCCCGCCCCGATGTTGCCGACTTCTTTTAAAATGTCAAGCTTCAAATCCTCAAAGTCTTTAAAGAGCTCCACGATCTAGTCCTCTAAGCTTTCCAGCTGGATGATTTCCTTCCGGCTTAGCACTTCGGAAAGGTTCAACATCACGAGCAAACGTTCCTCGGAAATTTTGGCCACTCCGTCCAGGTATTTGGCTTTGACTCCGCCGACGACATCCGGCGGCGAATCGATCAAATCGGAATCCAAATCGATGACATCGTTGGCGGAATCGACGATAAAGCCGACTTCCAAATCGTTGGCCGCAACGATGACGATCCGGGTCTGATCGGTGTACTCGGTTTCCGGCAGACCGAAGCGGCCGCGAAGATCGATAACGGGAATAACGACGCCGCGCAGGTTGATAACCCCTTTAACGAAGGAAAACGTCTTAGGCACGCGCGTGATCGGCATCATCCGCTCGATCGTTTGCACTTTGTCCACTTCGATGCCGTATTCCTCATGCCCCAATTTAAAAACGATGACTTTCAATTCCTGTCCCATGTGGAAATCCCTCCTTAATGATTCAAACCTTATTTAATGAATGCATTTGGATCGATGATTAGCGCCACTTGCCCGTCTCCCAAAATGGTGGCCCCGGCCACGCCCTGAATCGCAGGGAGGTATTTGCCCAGGTTCTTGATGACGATTTCGCTTTGTCCGATAAAATTCTCCACCGCAAGCGCGGCCATCCGGTCGCCTTTGCGGATGACCACGATTTCCGTCTCTTCCTCATCGCTTTCCGAAAAGCCCGGAATGTCGAACAATTGCGCCAGCGACATCAGCGGAATATGCGTGTCCCGGTACGGAATCATCGTGTAGCCGTGCAGTTCGCGGACCTGCTCCCGTTTGATCAGTCCGGTTTCGACGATGGAGGAGAGCGGAATCGCGTATTTCTCCGCCCCGACCTTGATCAGCATCGCGGATATGATCGATAAGGTCAGCGGCATCTGAACCGAAAATTTGGTGCCCGCGCCCAGCTTGGATTGTACCGAAACCACCCCGCTGAGCGATTCGATTTTGGATTTGACGACATCGAGGCCGACGCCGCGTCCGGAAATATCGGAAATCACTTCCGCCGTGCTGAAGCCTGGAGCGAACAACAGCATGTACACCTGTTCATCGGTCATGGATGCCGCCTCGCTCTCTTTGACGACCCCGTTTTTGAGCGCCTTTTTCAGCACTTTGTCACGGTCGATGCCGTGCCCGTCATCTTCGATTTCGATAAACACGTGGTTGCCGCTGTGGAAAGCGCGGAGGTTGACCGTTCCCGTCTCCGGTTTGCCGGCGGCCACCCGTTCGGCCACCGGCTCGACTCCGTGATCGACGGCGTTCCGCAGCAGATGGACGAGCGGATCGCCGATTTCATCAATCACGGTCCGGTCAAGCTCCGTTTCGGCTCCCACGATGACAAGATCGATTTTTTTGTCGAGCGATTTGGCCAGATCGCGGACCATCCGCGGAAACCGGTTGAATACGGTATCGATCGGGACCATCCGCAGCTTCAGCACGATATTTTGCAAATCGCTGCTGACCCGGCTCATGTGCTCCACCGTTTCCGTTAAATCGGCGCGTTTTACTTCATTCGCCAACTGCTCCATGCGGGAGCGGTCGATGAGCAGCTCGCTGAGCAGGTTCATCAGCACGTCCAGCCGGTCGATATCGACGCGGATCGTCCGCGACGGAGCGGGGGTACCGCCGCCGGCGCGAGCGCCGCTTTTATGTTCCCCTTGCTGCGCCGGCGTTTTTGCTGCCGGCGCGGGATTGGCTGCTTTCGTCTCCGGAGCCGGTGCAGGCGCGGGCGCGGCGGATGCCGCCGTTTCCTTGGCGCCGGCCGCAAGCTGGGCGAGCGTCTCGTGATCCAATGCCGCAACCTGAGCCGAACCGATCTCCGAGAGATTCAGAATCATGCTTTGGATTTCAGCAGCCTCTTTCTGCGTTATGTAATAAAGCGAGAAACTGCGGTCGAATTTCTCTTGTTCAATATCCTGTACCGAAGGGTAAGCCTTCACGATTTCCCCGAAGCGTTCCAGCAGGTCGAACACCATGTAAGCTCGCGCCGCCTTGAGTTGGCTATCTTCGGAAATTGCGACTTCGACATACAGCACTTGGTGCCCTTCGGCGATGGACTGCTCCAAAACGGAGTATTGGTACTGGTCCAATTGGATCGCACCGGCAGTGGATGCTCCTTGAGCTTCCGCCGCCGGTTTGGCGTCGGAGCCGCCGCCCTGCCCAAAATCGCCGCGCACGATCGACTGCAGATCGGCCACGATGGAACTGACGTCGGCCTTCCCTTCGCCCCCCTGGGTTATGTCCTCAACCATCGACTGCAAAGCATCGAGGCCGCGGAACAGCGTATCGAAAATGAATTCCTGCATTTTGAGCTTCTCGTTGCGAACCAAATCGAGCACGTTCTCCATTTGGTGGGTGAGGGATGACAGATCCTCGAACCCCATCGTTGCCGCCATCCCTTTTAAGGTATGCGCCGACCGGAAAATAACCTGGACGATGCTGATATCGTCCGGGTTGCTTTCCAGCTCCAGCATCTTTTCGTTCAGTGATTGCAAATGATCGTTCGACTCATCGATAAACATGGATAAATATTGATTCATGTCCATGGTGAGGCACCTCCTCCAAGAGATTCCGTTTATTTCACAACTTGTACAAGCTTGGGGCCGATTTCATGCAGCGGCAAAACGTGGCTGACGCAATTCAGTTCGATTGCCGAGCGCGGCATGCCGAACACCACGCAGGTCTCCTCGCTCTCGGCAATGGTGGAGGTCACGCCGGCGTCATACAGCCGCTTCATGGCTTTCGCCCCGTCGCTGCCCATTCCCGTGAGGAGCACGATATGCCGTTTTAGCGATTCCAGCGGGAACAGCGATTTATACAAGACATCCACCGACGGCCTGTGTCCGTTGCAGGGCTCTTCCTGCGACAGATGCAATCTGTAGCTTTCGGCCGGACCAGGCACCACGTTTAAATGGAAACCTCCCGGAGCAATATAGGCCGTACCGCCGAGCAGCTCCATGCCCTCTTCCGCTTCGACCACGTTCAATTCGCTCAAACTATTGAGGCGTTGGGCCAGTGATTTGGTGAAATTCGGCGGCATATGCTGCACGATAACGATCGGGGCCGGAAAATCCGCCGGAATTTTCTCCAGCACGGCTTTCAGCGCTTTGGGGCCGCCAGTCGACGTACCGATCGCAACCAGATCGGTAAAGCTCTTGGCGGCGGCGTTCCGCGGGCGGGACCGTGCGGCGCTGCCGCCGGCCGCTTCTCGGGCCGCCGCGGTCTCCGCCTGAGCCGGCGCCTGCGGCGCCGCAGGCGCGCCCTGCCGCACGGAGGCCGCGCGCGCTGCCGGCCGCGCTGCCGCGGCAGGCGAAGCCTGCGGCTCCCGGCGCGGCGGCCCGCCCGCAGGGCGCGCGCTGCCCCGTCCTGCGGCGGGCGCCGGTCCGGTTCGGCCCGGCCGGCGCGCGGCGCGGCCGGGGGCTGCGCAGCGGCACGCCCGGGCTGCGGCCGGGGCAGGCGCGCCTCCGGGCGGCGCGCGCCTTCGCTGCCGCTGCCCGGCGCCCCGGGCGCCTGCGCGGACGCGGCGCTGCCGGCAGGGGCCGCCGACGGCCGGGCCGGCTTCGTCCGGCCTGGCGCAGCCGCCTTGCCGATCGCGTCCGCCTTACCGCCTGCGTCCGCCTTGCCGCCCGCAGGCGGCGCCATGGCCGAGCGCAGCGCCGCCTCGCGGGCCGCTTTCCGCTCCGCAGCCAGCATCGCGCCGCGCATCTGCTCCCGCAGCTCGCGCCCAACCTGCGCGATGTCGTGCGAGCTGGTCGAGGCCGACGGCTTGCGGATAAAGTCGAAAGCCCCCAGCTCCAGGGCCATGATGGTTTCCCTCATTCCCTGTTCATTGATTCCCGACAGCATAATGACCGGGAGCGGATGCTCCTTCATAATCACTTTGAGCGCGTCCAGCCCGTTCATCTCCGGCATCTCCACATCCATGGTGACGAGGTCGGGCTTCAGCCCCGCGATTTGTTCGATCGCTTCCCGGCCGTTTTTGGCCGTAGCCTCCACTTTGAAATCCGGATCCTGCTCGATGAGGTCGGACACGATTTTCCGCATAAACGCTGAATCGTCTACCACCAATACTCGATAAGGCATCGATTGTTCCACTCCTGTTCCAGAATCATTTTGCTAGTTTCAACCACTTTTGCATGAATCCCTTGATTCCTGACATAGAATCCCTTGGCTTGATTTGTGGAACATTCATATAAGCGATAGCCAAACGCTCAATATCGCGCGCCGCCGCAGAGCCCGGAAAAGCGATGGTAAAGGGCACCTGCTTCTTGACCGCTTGCACGACGCGCGCATCGTCGCTCAGAAACCCAAGAGTAGGGATGTCCATCCCCAAAAAACGGCGGGTTACCAGCGATATTTTATCGGCAACCTGACGGGCCTCCCGTTCCCCGGTAACCCGATTGATCACCAACCGGAACGGCACATGTTCGTCCAAGCCGTGCACGACTTTGATCAAAGCGTACGCATCGGTGATCGACGTCGGTTCGGGCGTCGTCACCACCAGGCATTCGTCGGCGGCGGCGATAAATTTCAACGTTTCTTTGGACAAGCCCGCACCGGTATCGAAAATGATGTAGTCCATCCCCTCCGAGACGGATTCGATTTGCGAGGTGAAGTAGTTCAAATCCGCATCGGATAACGCGAACAGATCCGCCAATCCCGATCCCCCGGCAATAAACGGCAATGAATGAGTTCCCAGTTCAATAATTTCCGAGATGCTTTTTTCGCCCTTGAGCAGATGGTACAAGTTGTACCTCGGTCTCACGCCCATCAATACGTCGATATTGGCCATGCCGATATCGGCGTCAAACAGCAGCACGTTGCTTCCAAACGACTTTAGGGCCAAGGCAAAATTGAGCGTAAAATTCGATTTGCCGACCCCGCCTTTGCCGCTGCTGACGGTAATGATCCGGGCTGAACCTTTTCTGGGGACCGATTCCGCAGAATCATCCCGCGACGAAACCAGTTGTCTGAGTGACTGGGCCTGATCATTCATATCTTCCGTTCCCCCATAAGGATGTCGACCAGCAGCTCCCGGTCCGCTTGAAGCAGATCATCCGGGACGTTCTGGCCGTTGGTAATGTAAGAAACCTTGAGCGGATAAGCATTCAGCAAATTATAAATCGGCCCGACGCTTTCCGTTTCGTCCAACTTGGTGAAAATCACTTTATCCAGGCCGTATTTGCTGAAATGCTCGGTTATTTTTTTCATGTCCTGCGTTTTGGACGTCAAGCTGAGCACCAGATACATTTCGCTGACATCCGAAGGCGCAAGCAAACTGTGCAGCTCCGCCACAAAAATTTCGTTCAAATAGTTCCGGCCGGCCGTATCCATCAGAATCAAATCGCAATGTTCAAGCCGCTGCATCGCCCGCTGCACATCCCCAGGAGATTGTACGATTTCAAGCGGCACGTTCAGGATCGTGGCGTAGGTGCGAAGCTGCTCGACCGCCGATATCCGGTAAGTATCCGCCGTGATGAAACCGACCTTTTTGCGGGCCCGGAAAATCTGATCGGCCGCCAGTTTGGCGATCGTCGTCGTTTTGCCGACGCCCGTCGGCCCCGCAATATAGACGATGCGCGTCCCCTCTTCGATCCCTGAGCCGATCCGCCCCTCCAAAAACGCGCCGGCTTTGCCGCGGAACTGTGCGGTAAGCTCCTCGTCGCTGAGCGACTTTCCGGATTCGCTCCACTCCTGATACACTTCCTCGATCCAGGAATCGCAAAGATCGGCCGACACCTCCTGGCCGAACAGCTGATTCTGAATCGACAGGAGGGCCTGCGGCAGCTCGCGGCCGCCTTCCTGGTTTTTGGCAAGCTGGCTGAGCCACATCTTCATCTGCCGGATGTCTTCAAGCAGCCGTTCCTCCTTGGAATCCGCGGCCGAAGCGGCGGCCGGACTTGAGTGCTCCAAAGCCGGGCTCAGCCGGGCAGGCTGTGCGCCGTGATTCGGCACGTCCGCGGCAGGCCAGGCATCGGCGGCAGGCGCCGCCGGCGGGGAGAACGGCGTCCGCTCGGGAGCGGCTGGAAAGGGGGTTCCGATGACCGGCGGTTCCTCCCGCTCTTGCAGTGCGATGGCCGCGAGGCCCGCGGTTGCCGCGGATGACAAAGACGGACTTGCCGCCGGCGATCCGAGCTGCGAAGTTTTACGATACGCCTCGGGAACGGCCCCCCTTGCCACCGGAGCAGGCGCCACTGGGGTTGGCCTAGCCGTTTTGGCCTTGGGGGAGGGGGCTTCATTCCCCTCCGTCGCGGCGATGACCTCGATCTTTTTCTTTCCGAACAATCCAAAGATGCCTCCCACCTTCATCTCTTTGGTGCTCAAAATAACGGCATCCGCCCCAAGCTCGCTCCTGATCTTCAGCATCGCGTCAGGCATTGCGTCGACGATATAGCGCTTCACTATCATAAATTCACCACCCCGACACTTTGGATTTCAACATTGGGTTCAAGCTCGCTGTAGGACAATACCGGGATATCTTGCATGCTGCGCTCAATGATTTGCCGCAAATACATGCGAATGGTCGGGGAGGTCAGCAAGATCGGCTGCTGCCCCATCTGCACAAGCCGGTTGATCTGTTCCGTAAGCTTCTGGAACACGGTTTGCGTCGATTGGGGATCCATCGTCAAGTAGCTGCCCTGTTCCGTTTGCTGGACGCTTTCGGCGATTTTTTTCTCCAGCGACGGACCTACCGTAATGACCCGCATCGTTTCGCCCGGCCGGGTGAACTGCTGCGTAATCTGGCGCGACAGCGCCTGTCTGACATATTCCGTCAAGACATCGGGGTCCTTGGTGTAAGTCCCGTAATCTGCCAGCGTCTCGAAAATCGTGACCATGTCGCGGATGGAAATTTTTTCGCGGAGCAGCTTGGCCAGCACTTTCTGTACATCCCCGATCGTTAGGATCGACGGAATCAGCTCGTCGACAAGAACCGCGTAATGTTCCTTGAGGTTGTCGACCAGCGCCTTTGTTTCCTGCCGTCCGAGCAGTTCGTGCGCATGCTTTTTAATCAGCTCCGTCAAATGCGTGGCTACGACGGAAGGCGGATCCACGACCGTGTACCCGGACAATTCGGCCCGGTCTTTGATCGTTTCGTCGATCCAAAGGGCCGGAAGTCCGAAGGCGGGTTCCCGGGTCTCAATACCCGTGATCGACTCGTCATCCATCCCCGGACTCATCGCCAAATAGTGATTAAGTAATAATTCACCGCCGCCTACGACATTTCCTTTTATTTTGATGACATATTCGTTAGGTTTTAGTTGAATATTGTCGCGAATGCGGATAACCGGAACGACGAGCCCCATTTCAAGCGCGCACTGGCGCCGGATCATGATGATCCGGTCCAGCAAATCCCCGCCTTGGCTCGTATCGGCCAATGGAATAAGCCCGTAGCCGAACTCGAATTCGATCGGATCGACCTGCAGCAGGTTGATGACGCTCTCGGGACTGCGGACTTCTTCGATCTGCTGTTCTTCCTCTTGCTGCTCTTGCTCGATTTGCTTGCGGTTCATATTTTTTTGCATCCGTATGGCCGCAAAAATCATCAGTCCCGCAAACGGGAACGTGGTCCAAATGCCGATCGGCGTAAACAGGCCGAGCATGGCGATCGTTCCGGCAACGATATAAAGCAGCTTCGGATAATGGAACAACTGCCCGGTGATATCTTCGGCCAGGTTGCCTTCGGAAGAAGCCCGCGTCACGATCAGACCGGCCGCCGTGGAAATCAGCAGCGCAGGAATCTGGCTGACCAGACCGTCCCCGATCGTCAGTATGGAATAAGTTGACAACGCTTCGCCAAACGGCATGCCATGGATCGACATCCCGATGATAAAACCGCCGATCAAATTGATCAGGAGAATGACGATGCTGGCGATGGCGTCGCCTTTCACGAATTTGCTCGCACCGTCCATCGCGCCGTAAAAGTCGGCTTCCCGTTCGATTTTGGAGCGCCGCTCCCTGGCCTGCTGCTCATTGATCAGCCCGGCGTTCAAATCGGCGTCGATGCTCATCTGTTTCCCCGGCATCGCGTCCAAGGTGAAGCGGGCCGCTACTTCGGCCACGCGCTCCGAACCTTTGGTAATGACGATAAACTGCACAACCACCAGAATCAGGAAGACGACAAAGCCGACCACGGGTTGTCCCTGCGATATCCATGAGCCAAACGTGGCGACAACGTCGCCGGCTTTGGCCTGTCCCAGAATCAGCTTGGTGGTAGATATGTTCAGCGCCAGCCGGAATAACGTCGTAATCAGCAGCATTGCCGGGAAGATGGAAAATTGCAATGCTTCCTTCGTATTCATCGCGACCAGCAAAATGATTAGAGCCAACGAAATATTTACGATCAGCAGAATATCCAGCAGCAACGTCGGGATCGGGACGATCATGAGCAGAACGATGCCGATAATGCCAACAAGAATGAATAAATCTCTATACTTTTTCACGGGGAGTTCCATCCGTCCCTTCCTTATTTCACTTTGCCTTTTATTCTATATACATAGGCCAGCACTTCGGCGACGGCCTGAAACAGATCGGCGGGAATCGTGTCGCCGATTTCCGTTCTTTGAAACAGCGCCCGCGCAAGGGGCTTGTTTTCCATCGTGATGACGCCGTGCTCCTTGGCGATCTCTTTAATCCGCAAGGCCACGTAATCCTGGCCTTTGGCGACGACCTGGGGAGCATCCATTTTCGAGTTGTCGTATTTTAAAGCCACCGCGAAGTGCGTCGGGTTCGTAATAATGACATCGGCTTTCGGCACTTCCTGCATCATCCGCTGCAGCGCCATCCGACGCTGCCGCTCGCGGATTTTCCCTTTGATCAGCGGATCGCCTTCCTGGTTTTTGTACTCGTCCTTGATGTCCTGCTTGGACATTTTTAGACTTTTTTCGTGCTCGTACCTCTGGTACATGTAATCGAGCGCCGCAAGTACAAGCAGGGCGGCGGCGATCTTGATTCCGAGGTTCGTCGTCATCTCCGCGGCAAAATGAAAAATCCCCTCCGCCGGAAGATGCGCCAGTGCGGAAATGCTTCCCCTTAAGCCCCAAATCGTCGAATATACGATATAACCGATCACCGTGAGCTTAAATAATGTTTTTGCGAATTCAACCAGCGACCGCATCGAGAAAATTTGTTTGAACCCTTTGATGGGGTCGAGCTTGCTAAGCTTCATCTTAAGCGGCTCGCCCGTCACCATAAAACCGACTTCCGCCAGGTTGGTGGCGACCGCGACGACCATAACGACAAGCAAGATCGGAGCAATCAGCAGTAAGATCTGCACCGCGTAATCGCCCAGCATCGTCATGACGTTCTCTTTCGTCACCTCGGTTGTAAGCCGATTATAGAACACGTCCACAAATAATCCGACCAGCCGTTCCTTAATGAATCCGCCGAAAAAAAGCAGACATAAAAACCCCGATAATAGGACGAGCGCTCCCGACAGATCCTGGCTTTTGGCCACTTGACCTTTTTTGCGGGCATCTTGCCGCTTCTTGGGCGTGGCTTTTTCCGTCTTCTCGCCGGCGAAAAGCTGCAAGTCAAGCGAATAGCGATACGCCACCTTCAATCCCCCATCCTACGTCGGTCTTTGCCCGATCGTGCTGAGCAGGTCGTGCAGCGCGTCAAACAGCACCTCGAACAAAGCTTGAAAAGCATAAATGAAACTAGGCACAAGCAACAGCATCACAAGCAGCCCGACTATAATCTTCACCGGAATCCCGACGGCAAAAATGTTGAATTGCGGAGCCGTACGAGCCAATAAGCCGAGGGCTACGTCGGTGATAAATATGGCGACGACTAACGGGGCCGACATCTGGAACGCCAGCAGCAGCGCTTGTCCGAACGTTTGAGCCAAAAAATCCGCCAAATTTCCGTTGTAGATCCGCTGAAACACATCGTTGGACAACGGAACCCAGTCATAGCTGCGAATGATCGCATCCAGCAAGTAGTGATGCCCGTTCATGCTGAGGAACACCAGCGTCGCCACAACGTACTTGAGGTTCCCCAATACCGGTGCCGTCGCCCCCGTCATCGGGTCAAGCACGTTCGCAATCCCGAAGCCGACTTGCAGATCGATAAAGGACCCGGCCATTTGAATGACGGAAAAAATAAGGAACGCGACATACCCCATCAAAAGTCCCACCAGCACCTCGCGGAGGATGTACAATATGTATCCCAGATCGCCGGGAACGGGTTGACCCGGACCGATGATAAATAAAACCATAAAAGCGAGAATGCCCGCTAAACCGACTTTGAACGTTGTCGGTACCGCTCGCGATGAAAACACCGGTGAAACTACAAAAAAAGCTGTCATTCGACAAAAAATAAGCAAAAAGACAGAAAATCCGTGCAATAAAGTATCCATAATCTATACGGCCTAACCGATAAAACTAGATAGGTTGTTTAAGATCCCGTACGTAAAATCGACCAGAGTCGTTAAGATCCAGGGGCCAAACAACAAAAGCGCGACCAAAACGGCGACGATTTTCGGAACAAAGGCCAGCGTCTGCTCCTGAATTTGCGTCGTAGCCTGAAAGATACTGACCAAAAGACCTACGGCCAGCCCTAATATCAGCATCGGCGCGCTGACTTTCAAAACGGTATAAACGGCTTGTCCGGCCAAACCGATGATAAATTCCGAACTCATAAACCGTCTTCCTCTCCTAATAAATAAGTCGAACTGCCTCTAAGGATTGAAACTTGCCAGCAGCGACTTGACGACCAAATACCAACCGTCTACAAGTACAAACAACAGTATTTTAAACGGCAGCGAAATCATGGAAGGCGGCAGCATCATCATCCCCATCGCCATCAACACGCTGGAAACGACGATATCGATAATAAGAAATGGAATAAAAATCATAAATCCCATTTGGAAAGCCGTTTTGAGTTCGCTGATGGCAAACGCCGGAACCATGACCGAAAGCGGGATATCCTGATAGCTTTTCGGTTTTTCCATTTTCGTGTAACCCATAAACAACTGAAGGTCTTTGGTTCGAGTATGGGTATACATGAACTTCTTCATCGGCACCGCCGCTTTTTCCAGCGCCTCCGATTGGGTAATCTCGCCTTTGATATAGGGCTGAAGCGCTACCTCATTCACCGTGGAGAGCGTCGGGCTCATGACAAACAGCGTCAGGAACAGCGCAAGCCCGATCAGCACCTGGTTGGGAGGCATCGTCTGCGTCCCCAGGGAACTGCGGACAAAACCCAACACAACGACGATCCGCGTAAAACTCGTCATCAGCACCAGGATGGCCGGTGCAAGGCTGAGCACGGTGATGAGCAGAATAATGGACAACGAACTGGTGCCCGATTCCCCTCCCGTGCCACCGATCTGAATGCCGATGTTCGGAATCGGATCCGCCGGTGCTGCGGAAGCTGCGGAGACGGCAAGCACGCTACATAAAGCCAACAGCAAGCTGACGAGTATGACTTTTTTCTTCATGAATCCCTCGACCGATCTGTAGATTGTTCTTCCGGATCCTGCAACAATTCCTCCATTTGCCGTTTCCGGTTTGGCATTTTCCGCAGCTGAGATTGGAACACCTCATGAAAAGCCGTACCTTCCAGCTCCTCTTCCTGAGGGGGTTCCTTTTTGAAGCGGGAGATTACGCCGGACAGAATGGAAGAAAGTCCGGCAAACTCCGTCTCTTCCTCCGCCAAGGCCTGCCGCAGCGCCTCGACTTCAGCCGGGCCGGAGATTTTATCGACCAGGGATATGTCCTCTCCGACTCCGACGACGTAAATGGAGCCCCCGATTTCAATCACCTGCAGCGATTTGTTCGGTCCCAGACCCACGGCTCCCAAAGTGCGGATCGACCGGCTCTGGGACATGATGCGATTTCTTTTGCCGATAAAGCGGAGCAATACAACGATTAAAACCAGGATGAGGCCAAGGACAACGATGACCGTTATCAGGTTCCCCCATAGACTCGCATCCCCAGAACCGAACTGGGGAGCCGGCTGATTCGGATTCATCGTATAGGCCTACAGTCCCAGCGTTTTGTTGATCGCTTCGATAACCCGGTCGGATTGGAACGGCTTCACAATGAAGTCCTTGGCTCCGGCCTGAATCGCATCGATAACCATCGCTTGTTGCCCCATAGCGGAGCACATGATCACTTTGGCGTTGGGATCCAGCTTTTTAATTTCTTTGAGCGCGGCGATACCGTCCATTTCCGGCATCGTAATATCCATCGTGATCAGATCGGGATGCAGTTCCTTGTACTTTTCGATCGCTTGCGCGCCGTCTTGTGCTTCCCCTACCACTTCAAAGCCGTTTTTGGTCAAAATGTCGCGGATCATCATTCTCATAAATGCTGCATCGTCTACGATTAGAATTCGGTTTGCCATTGATTTAAAATCCTCCCTAAACTTCTACTATTGTAATTTTTGGATGCGGTCCCACTGGCTGACGATATCCGTTACGCGAACGCCAAAATTCTCATCGATGACGACAACTTCGCCTTTGGCGATCAATTTGTTGTTCACCAGAATATCGACGGGCTCGCCGGCAAGCTTGTCCAACTCGATGATGGAGCCTTGCGATAATTCCAGGATATCCCTGATCTGCTTTTGGGTCCTTCCTAATTCTACGGTCACTTTAAGGGGAATGTCCATCAGTAAGTTTAAATTATTTTCATCAACTTGCCCGAAGGACGGACTTCCCAGGTTCGCAAACTGCACGGGCTGCACATTCACATTCCGGCCCGGAACGCCGCCGTAATGATGCGGTTCCCCGTAAGGCTGGCCTTGCGGCGGATAAGGATGCGCACCTGGCTGTCCGTACGCGGCGGGCTGCTGATATGGATCCGGCTGATGCATCGGCGGCGCTTGATACGATTGCTGAGGCGCTGCCGGTGATTCGTGATAAGCCGGTGCCGAAGGCTGCGGAGCTGCTGCCGGTGTCGGGGCTGCCGCCGCGGCGCTCTCCTTGGACCCCGAGTCGGTTGCCGAACCGCTGATCAGGCTGTTTACCATCTCCTTGGCGAATTTTACGGTCAAAAGCTGCATGATCGTGGAATCGATCAAATCGCCGATCGTCAGCCGGAACGATATTTTAATCAGCGGATCCGCAGGCGGCAGGCTTCCCACCCCATGCCCGTCGGTCATGTTCAAAATATCGATCCCAGGCGGCGAGATGTTGACAAACCGGTTGAATATGGTCGACATCGACGTCGCGGAGGAACCCATCATCTGGTTCATCGCTTCCTGTACGGCGCTGATATGAATTTCATTCAATTCCTCTTCGGCCGGATTTCCTTCCCCCCCGAGCATCAGATCGGCGATAACCTGAGCGTCTCTCGTCTTGATCACCAGGGAGTTCATCCCTTCAAACCCGTCAACGTATTCAACGTGAACGGCAACATGCGGCTTAGGAAACTCGGCTTCGAATTGAGCCCGTGTAATGACGGAAACTTTCGGCGTCGTAATGTCCACCTTTTTATTGAGTAGCGTCGAGAGCGCGGTAGCCGCACTGCCGAACGTAATGTTGCCGATTTCGCCAAGCGCGTCCTGCTCAAGCGGGGTCAATACGTCGTCCACCGTAGGCTCGGACGCCGTTTCCTGGTTGGCCTGTTTGAGCAGGGCGTCGATCTCCTCTTGGGACAAATAATCTTTACTCGTCAAGTTCCTCAACTCCTTCGCTGACAATATCGTTAATTTGCACCGCAACTCGGTCCTTGATGGTTCCCGGGCTGCCGATATACTTCAATCTGTCTCCGATCCGGATCTGCAATCCTTCCTGGACCGGTTTGTTCAAGGAAATCACATCGCCGACCGATAAGCCCAAAAATTCGCGAACGGTGATTTGCGATTCCCCCAATTCCGCTACAATCGGCAGCATCGCCTTATTGACCCGGTGGCGGAGCGCATCGACCTCTTCGGGGACACGCGACTTTTTCTGGGAGACGAACCAGTGGTGAACCGAAAGCTTCGGCATGATCGGTTCAATGACCACATGCGGGATACAAAGGTTGATCATCCCGGAGGTGTCTCCGATTTTGGTACTCAGCGAAATGAGCGCGATCGTTTCGTTAGGCGAAACGATTTGCATGAACTGCGGGTTCGTTTCCAGCCCCTCCATCCGCGGATTGATATCCACGACGGTTTTCCAGGCTTCCTGCAAGCTTTCGAAGGCCCGGCTGAAAATCCGCTCCATGATGATCGTTTCGATTTCGGTCAAGGAGCTGATTTTCGAAGGCGCCGTCCCGATCCCCCCAAGGAGTCTGTCCAGCATGGCAAAAGCAACGTTGGGGTGGACCTCAAGCACCATTCTTCCTTCCAGCGGCTCCGCTTCGAAAATGTTCAGAATCGTCATTTTCGGAATGGAGCGAATAAACTCGTCGTAAGGAAGCTGTTCTACCTGAACCACGTTGATCTGCACGAAGGTGCGCAGCTGCGCCGAAAAGTAGGTGGTGAGATAACGGGCAAAATTTTCATGAATCCGGGTTAAGCTGCGAATATGGTCTTTGGAAAATCTCACTGCTCTTTTAAAGTCGTAAGAGCGGATTTTCTTCTGCGTTTCTTCCTTTTTCAGTTCTTCGGCATCCATTTCACCGGATGACAATGCAGCGAGCAGCGCATCGATCTCGTTCTGCGACAATACATCTACCAAACATCTCACCCCCTTAGAAAAATCAGTTTCGCTCGGGTATGCCTAGATCGCCTGCATAATGAAATTGGTAATATCGATTTGAATCAATTTCCCTTCCGGCAGCGATTTATTGATCAGGTTCAGCAGCTTGGAGCTCAAATTGTCCTTGCCCTGCGCCCCTGTCAGATCCTCCGGCTTCGTATCCGCAAGCGTTTTGATGATAATCGGCTTGATTTTGTAATCCTTGATCTTGTCGAACGCCGCCTTGGACGTTTCCTTATCCAACTGGAAGGCAAAATTCATGACGACGACGTAGTTCGGGTCGGATAAATTCGTCTTGACGTCATCGATCGTCGAAGTCACTTTTACGATTTCGTCGGCCGACATCATTTGGGGCTCTGCCACTGTTTCGACATTTGCCTTCGCTGCGTTGCCTGAATCCGGTTTGTTCATTAAGTTCATCAAAAAGCCGGCGGCAATCACAATCAACGTAATCGCAAGCAAAATCGTAATTAGCCAGGGCAACATTTTTTTCATGACCATTCCTCCGTTTGTTGCACTTTAATAGTCGCTGCGTGGATGCCGATATCCCGGTAATACTCCTCGATCTTTGCGATCACATCGGCCGCCTTCTCCAGCACGATAATCCGCTTGCCCGTTACGAGAGTGACATATGTATCCGGCGTTTCTTCGACGGTTTCGATCATGATGGCGTTAAGCCACATCTGCGAACCGTTTAGGCGTGTTACTGAAATCATGGTACCCCTCCTACGCGGTAACGGGAAAGTTAGGGATGCGGGGGAGGCACATAGCTTACGCTCCCCCGCTGACGTTTACTAACGTTTCAGGTTGACGACTTCCTGCAGCACTTCGTCGGAAGTCGTGATAATGCGCGAATTCGCTTGGAAACCGCGCTGTGCGACGATCATTTCCGTAAATTCACCGGTCAGGTCTACGTTGGACATTTCGAGTTGGCCCGGAACTAGAGCTCCAGCGCCGTTATTGTTCGGGGTCGCATAGGCCTCTTCAAGATCTCCGTCTTCAATCGCATTTCCTGTCACACGGTAAAGATTGCCGCCGACTTTTTCCAGCCCTTCGGGATTCGACATCATTGCGAGGCCAATTGGGCCGGCAGTACCGGTCGATCCATCAGCATTTTTCTGTAAGATCGTACCATCCGCAGAAATGGAAATGGACACCACACCGTCCCCAGCAACAACACCGAGCGCTTCTCCGCCAGTACCGCAGACCAGAAAACCATCGGAAGTAACCAACTGGCCCAGTGCGTCAATATGGAAATCCCCAGCCCTTGTTAGAAAAACGGGGCCATCGTCGCCCATTGTAACCATGAAAAAACCATCTCCGTTTATACGCACATCAAGCGGATTGTTGGTCGTCATCGCACTGCCGCTGGTATGCAGCGTATCGATAGAGCCGATCTGCGAGCCAAGGCCGATTTGCTTGGCATTGATACCGCCGTTTGCATCTTCAACCGGCGCCGTAACTCCGGATACCGTCTGGCTCATGATGTCTTTGAACATCACGCGGCCGGACTTAAACCCTACGGTGTTGACATTGGCGATATTGTTGCCGATAACGTCCAGCTTGGTTTGAAATCCGCGCATCCCGGATACGCCCGAATACATTGATCTTAACATCTGTTCCCATTCCTCCCAGTCATAAAATCGTTCGCTTTGCAGCCGCATCAGTCGATCCGCGGCTATTTGGCTTTCCGTACCCGGTCCAGCCAATCAAGAAATAACGACGGCGCTGTCGATCTGCGTAAAAACATTATCCTTCATGCTGTTGCCGTCCATGGCCGTCACAACCGTACGATTGCTGATGTTTACGATCAGCGCCATATCCTTCATTAAGATCAGCGAATCCTTGGCGCCTTTTGCGGCCGCGCTGTCGATCGCCGATTTAATCTGATGAAGCTGCTCCGGTTTGATCTCGATTCCCCGCTGCTCCAAACGTTTTACGGCGTGATTGCTGAAATGAATCAACTGGTCCGCGAGCATGTCCTTGAAGGACGTCTCTCCCGGAGCGCCCGCTTGTGCGCCTTTCCCTGGAGATAATGAGCTTGGCGGGATTCGTCCCGGATAAAGATGCCCGATTTTTACCGGATCACTCATGATCCATCAGTTCCTTGCCCAGGCTCATTTGTTTCATCCGGCTCTGTAGCAGGATTCCCAACCTGTTGTACATCGGAAATTTTGATTTCCTTGTCCCCGACTTTCACATAATGAATTCCGTCCCGAACGATGATGGAGTCGACGATCCCGCTATCGGTCTCGACGATAACTTCGCCTTTTCCCGTTTTTACATCATAATTGCCGGTTTTCGTCTCTACGACCCAGGTGACTTCCTTACCGATCAAGCCGGATTCATTCCCCAAAGACTCTTTCATGGCGGCGAGCTGGTCCGATATGTTCACAAGCTGCTCCAACGAAGTGAACTGCGCCGTTTGTGCGACAAATTGGGCGTTGTCCATTGGAGATAACGGATCCTGATATTGCAGCTGGGTGATCATCAATTTCAGAAAATCGTCCTTGCCTAGCTCGCTAGTCTTCGTACTGGACTTTTTCGTATTGGTTTGCGAATAACCCGGCCACGAAATATTGCCCGTATATGCATCAGCCACAAAGCTGCCTCCTTTCTTCTATGCTCTGGCGCTAAAGGAGCTTCCAAAACCTTGTTCCTTCTCCCTTACCTCGGCAATCCACGCGTTCCACTCTTCATTCAAATCACGGGTTGCCAAAGCATCTTCCTCGACCAGCGTACGGCGTCTTTCGCTTTGCTGCTGCTGTCCCGCCCCGCTGCCGGATTGCTGTCCGTCATGGTACATATGCGAAGACAACGCCGTATTTTGCGTCACTTCCAGCTTGTTCACCTGCAGGCCCTGGGATTGCAGCGCCGAACGAAGCTGCGACATCTGCTGTTCCAACGATTCCTTGGCAAATGCGTGCTCGGTCATAAAATGCGCCGTTAATTGGCCGCCCTGCATCGTAATCCTCACATCAACCTGGCCTAAATGTTCAGGGTAAAGCGAAATTTTAGCTTCGGACACGCCTTGCAGCTTAACGATCTCCAGTTTGTTTACGAGAAAGCCGCTCATTTCCTTAGCGAAATTCTCCACAGGCACCGGGCGTGGCGTATGCTTAACGGCAGCAACACCGGCATCCCGCAGCGCAAGCTGTCCGGCCGTAACGACACTGCCCGGTTGCAGCGGACTATCCGCATCCGCATTGTCCGTTGGTTCAGTCTCAACCACGCTGATCTCTCCGGCAGCTTCAGCGACTCCGGCGGCAACGGAAAATTGGGATTTCCCCGACTCCGCTTTAGGTTGGCTTACCGCAGCGGCCTGCGGGTTTTCGCCCTTCAGGGAGCCGTCATTTCCATGTTGACCCATATTCCCTTGGCTGTTTGCTTCCGCAGGTTTGTTCCCCGAAACCAAGTTATGTACACTTGGAAGCTCGGCGGTTTTGCCACCGGTTTGCGCCGGTTCGGAGGAATCCGGAACACTGTCCAGCACGTTTTGCAGCGAATCCAGCAATACTTGGATTTGGGGAGGTGCCGTCACGTTCGACGCGCCTGCAACTTGCTGCGCATCAGCTTGGGCGGTCAGCAGTTGAACCAGCGCATCCTGTACGGCAAAGCGCACCGTTTCCGGTTGCTGCGCCAAAGCCAGGATTTCCGCGTTGCCATCCGCCCCGGATTTCTCCGCCTGGGGCATGATCAAGCTCTGAAAGCTTTGCAGCCAACCCTGGAGCGCTTCGAGCAGCGACGGGTTGTCCTCAAGCGCATCGTCCAGCTTCGGAAGCTGCTGCAGCAACCCTTCGATCATCGACAGAAGGCTGTCGTTCGCATTTTCTTCTTGCGTGCTGCCGCCGCTTTGCAGACCTGCCAAAGTAAGCAGTTGGGCATTGGCTTGCCCTGTTCCCAGCCCCGCATTTCCAAGCAGCATTGAAACCAGCTTTTGATCAAAAGACTGCCCGTTTCCTTGGCCGGCCGCCGCACCGACGCCATTTCCGCCGACGGTGTAAACCAGCGCGCCGGCCGCCGTTCCCGAATTTATCGATACCGATTGACCCATTTATTTTCACCTCCTTTCATGGGCGGTTGCCCGATGTTGTTTTGACATCATTTAGCTAACAGCTGATTCAAAATTTTCACCGAAGTTTTTTCGTCGGTTTTCGTCATGCTTTCCAAAATTTTTGACCGGGTGTTGTCATCGACGGCCTTTAAAATTTTCAAGCCTTTGTCCGGGCTGACTTTGTAAGTTTGCAAAATCAACTGGGAAGCGGCGTCGGCCGACATGGAAGCGAACGTCTGGCTAAGCTGGGCATCGTCCAGTCCTTTGGCCGAACCCGTGGCTCCCGTAGCCGCGTCCTTCTTCAGCCGCGACTGCAGCGCGGCGATCGCCAAATCATCCGAGGTCTTTACGTCCTTGAGCTTGATCGAAATGGCCGCCGCTTTTTGCGGATCCATTTTTTCGAGAATCGCCACTTTGCTCTCATTGCTCATCGCGTTAAGCATCTGCAGCGTTTCATCCGTCGTTAAATTGCCGAAAATGGCCGCCGCTTTACTGGGGCTCATTTCCGCATACAACTGAGCCAGCTTTTTTACTTCCTTTTGATAAGCCTCGGTTTCGGCGGCCTGCTGTTCCTCGGCGGATTTCTGCTCTGCCGCGGCCAGCTCTTGCTCAAGCTGCTTCACCTTGTCCTGCTGCTCCGCAGCTTGCTGGTTCGCCGCCTGCAACTGTGCCTGTTGACGGGCGACCTGTTCCTTCAATTCCTTAACCGTAGCGTCCGTGCTTTCTTGCTGCTTCTTCTCATCCGCCGGCACAGCGGCCTTCTCTTCATCGGTCAGCTCGGGATCGGGCACGAAGTTGTTAATAAACGGCACTTTGTTCCCGATATCCAGCAGCGTATTCCGAAAGTTCGTGTTAAACAGATACAATAGCACCGCAAAAAGAACAACCGTAAACAAGATCGGCGTCATGAAAAACAGAAAACGCGAGAACCCGCCGCCCGATTCCTCCAGTTCTTCCTCCAGCTTCAGCTCCGTCTTAGCCATTTTCTTTCCTCCTTCGAAAAACCCATAATTTTCGCCCGCACAAAATTTAACGGGCCCTCATGGCAAACCGGACGGTGGCCATCTCATCCAGCTCGTTTTGTTCCCGAAGAAGCATTTCGTGCTGAAATTTTTCTTTCGCTTTTTCTTTCGCTTTCAACCAAACTTTTTCGTCGAGCATCTTTCCGTTTAAAATCGACTTCTTTTGCTCAACGTTCAATTCGGCGCGTTTGACATCCCCCAGCTTCCGGGCGATGGATTGCTCGATATATTCCATGTACCGTTGAAGTTCCTGGAGCTTCAGCATTGAAGCGCTGTTTTCCATCTCGTCTTGAATGGCCGAAGCGGTTCTGGCCTGTTCCTCGAACAATTGCTCCAAGGAACGCTGTTCCGACTGCAGTTCCCTGACGGCGGCGGACAACATCCATTCAGCTTGCGTCTTCTCGTTTGATTTCAAATCCAAAACTTTCTGATAGACGTAACGGAATTTCATCCTTTAAGGGTCATCTCCTTGCAAATTCGGAAATTAAGCGTTCTTGCGCTTCGGCGAGCGTTACCTTTTCGCTTACTTTCTGTTTCGAGAAAGCCCAAATGCCCTGTATGTATTCGATAGCTTCGTCGATATCGGCATTGGACCCCCGCTGGTAAGCGCCGATGTTGATCAGATCCTCGGAATCTTTGTATACCGCCAGCAGCCTTTTGTAATTTTCGGCCGCCTCGTTTTGCTCCTCGGGCACAATATCTTTCATAACCCGGCTTATGCTCGCCAAAATGTCGATGGCCGGGAAATGTCCCTTGTTCGCTATGCCCCGGTTCAGCACAATATGTCCGTCCAAAATCCCCCTCACCGCGTCGGCGATCGGCTCATTCATGTCGTCACCGTCAACCAGCACGGTATAGAAAGCGGTTATCGATCCGGCCGGCCCGGTACCCGCCCTTTCCATCAGCTTGGGCAGCGCGGCGAATACCGAAGGCGTGTACCCTCTCATCGCCGGCGGCTCTCCGACGGCAAGCCCCACTTCGCGGAGCGCCATCGCGTAGCGCGTCACCGAATCCATCATCAGCATGACGTTCAAACCGCGATCGCGAAAATATTCGGCAATCGTCGTAGCGATGAGCGCGCCTTTCATCCGAATCAAAGCGGGCTGGTCCGAGGTGGCCACAATAACGACGGATCGTTCCAGGCCTTCAGGGCCAAGATCCCGTTCAATGAAATCCAGCACCTCCCGGCCGCGTTCCCCGACCAAAGCGATAACGTTGACATCGGCCGCCGTATTGCGGGCAATCATTCCCATCAAGGTGCTCTTACCTACCCCGGAGCCGGCGAAAATACCTACCCGCTGCCCTTTGCCAATCGTCAGCAATCCGTCGATCGCTCGGACCCCGATGCTGATCGGTTCGGCTACACGCGGACGATTCAGCGGGTTCATCGGCTTGTTGAAGGTCGAGTAGTGGCCCATCCGCGAAGGCAGAAGCGAACCGTCGAGCGGCTGGCCCAAACCATCCAGCACTTTGCCCAAAAGCTCGGACCCCACTTGCACGGTGAGCGGTTTTCCGGTTCCGACCACATCGCATCCGGGACCGATGGACTGGAGTTCTCCCAGCGGCATCAGCAGCACTTTGTTGTCCCGAAAGCCGACGACTTCGGCCTGCAGCGGCTGCGACGCTTTCGTCGGATAGATGTAGCACACGTCGCCGATGCTGGCATCGGGACCTTCGGATTCCACCATAAGACCTATGACCTGAGTCACCTTTCCGTTAATCCGGACCGGATCAAGCTGCCTAAGATGATCGATATAACGCTCAGCGTTCATGCTCATCGTTCGTCTGCCCCCGCTCTTCCGCCTGCATCGCGATGCGCACCAGCTCTTTTTTGATTTCGGCCAGCTGCGTATCGATACGGGCATCCACGCTGCCGAAAGCGGAACGAATCACGCAGCCCCGGTCTTTTACGGTAGGGTCCGGCAAAATTTGCAGCTCCGCTTGCGAATCGATCGCCAGGCCAAGCTCCTCCCTTGCCGCCTGCACGAAAGCAAAGTGAGCGGGCGAAACGCACAATGTAATAACGCCTTGCTCCCGTTTGCGCGCCAGGCTCTTCTTGATCAGCTCCAGCGTATAATCCGGATCGACGTTCAGCTGCTTATCGATAACTTTTTCGGCAATCGCACAGCTAAGCTCCACGAGAAACGGTTCAGCCTCCTGAATAATCCGTTCTTTCTCAACGTAAGCCTGCTGCAGCACGGCTCCCGCTTCCCGCATCATTTCGTCGACCTTGGCCTTCGTCGCCAACTCCGCCTGAATTTTCCCTTCCTCAAACCCTTGGCTGAAGCCTTCCGATTTAACCGCCTCAATCAAATGCTCATCCTGCTCCCGGCGCTCTTGCCACCAAGCTTCAATCTGCTTGCGGGCTTCGGCAAGCAGCTGCTCGGCTTGTTCCGACGCTTCCCTTACCTGGCGTTCGGCAAACTCCTTGGCATCTTCAAGCATTTGCTTGCGTGTCTGTTCCGCGGCGATATCCTCCGGCGACGGAACGTCTTCTTCAACCACAGGGGACGCCGCTATATCATGGTGCTCCTCCGGAGCCCCAAGCGGCTTCGCCAAATTGAGCTGTTTCAACACATCCACCGGAACGTACTGCGACACCTTAATCACATTAGACAATGATGTCATCTCCTCCGCCGCGGGCGATGATGATCTCACCAGCTTCTTCCAATCTGCGGATCGTAGCTACGATGCGGGTCTGCGCTTCTTCGACATCACGCAGCCGCACAGGTCCCATGTATTCCATTTCTTCCTTGAACGTCTCGGACATCCGTTTCGACATGTTGCGGAAAACGGCTTCCCGGACTTCTTCGCTGGCCACTTTGAGGGCAAGCTGCAGATCGGCGTTTTCGATATCGCGAATAATCCGTTGGATCGAGCGGTTGTCGATGTTGACGATATCTTCGAAAACAAACATCCGCTTTTTGATTTCCTCGGCCAGCTCCGGATCTTGAATTTCCAGCGAATCGAGAATCGTCCTTTCCGTCCCCCGGTCGACCCCGTTCAAAATCTGCACGATCGACTCGATGCCGCCCGCGCTGGTGTAGTCCTGGGTTACGGTAGCGGAAAGCTTTTGTTCCAACACCCGTTCCACTTGAGAAATCACTTCCGGAGACGTGCTGTCCATCACGGCAATTCTTCTGGCAACCTCCGCCTGCTTCTCCTGCGGCAAAGAGGAGAGGATCGCCGCCGCCTGTTCAAATTGCAGATAAGACAAAACAAGGGCAATCGTCTGGGCATTCTCGTTCTGAATAAAGTTCAAAATTTGGTTCGGATCGGCCTTGCGAGCAAAATCAAAAGGTCTCACCTGCAAGGTCGCCGTCAGCCGATTGATAATATCCAGCGCCTTGGACTGTCCAAGCGCCTTCTCCAAAATCTCTTTGGCGTAAGTGATCCCGCCCTGCGTAATATACTCTTGGGCCAGACAAATCTGGTGAAACTCGGCCATGATCATCTCTTTTTCCGCGCTGTCCACTTTGCGGACATTGGCGATTTCCAGCGTCAATTGCTCGATTTCATCATCGCGCAAATGCTTGAAAATTTCCGCCGATACCTCAGGCCCGAGCGTGATCAACAATATAGCCGCTTTCTGTCTCCCGGTTAACACTGTGCTCGTTGTTTTTGACAATGCGTTCACCTCTAATCGTCAGCTAGCCATGTGCGAAGCAAGTTAACGAATTCCTCCGGCTTCTTCTTGGCCAGCGTCTCCAGTTGTTTGCGCACTTGGTTCTCATTCGTGACCGAATCCAAATTAATGGACGGAAATTCCGGAGTAAGAGGCATCGAAATATCTTCTTCCTCTTCTGCCAGTTGTTGGTTGCGGCGGCGGCGGAACAAGACGAATCCTATGCCTGCCAGTGCCAGCAGTGCAGCCGCGCCTACGCCCCATACTACCGGGTTTGAGAGGCTCAGACCTGTATTTTGCTGCGCTTCATTATGAAATGGTTGCGAGACGACTGAAACTTTTCGCTGCAGTTCTGCGTCTGTATATGTAGTACCGGAATCGGCAAGATAGGAACCGACGATGTTAGTCAAAATATTTTCGATGGCCAAACGGGTCGTATCGTCCAAGGTTTGCTGTCCATCCGGTGGTTCAACGGCAACGTTGATGGTTAAATCTTTAATGACATAAGGGCTGGCTACGATATCCTTCGTAATCCGGTTCACTTCGTAATTGATCGTCGAGGACGATTCCTCCGAAGATGAGCCGCCGTTAGCCTGAGCCGAAGGATAGTTGACGACATCCTGCTGGCCGGTTCCCGGGACTCCGCTGTCCGGACTTGCATTGCCCGTGTAGCTCTTTTGCACCTTTTGCGCGCTGATTTCGATCCCTTTCATGTTGTCGGTATCGACCGGCGTCACCAGATTGTCTTTTTGCGTCACTTGGTCAAAATTGAGTTTGGATGCGACCAACACCTCAATTTTGTCCGGCCCCGTCAATCTGGAAAGGAACTGTTTCACACTCTGGCGAACATCGCTTTCGAATTTTTTCTGCAAGGCCATGTTTTCCTGAACCGCCGCCGATAGAGTACCGCTGGTCCCGCCTTGGCCGCTGGGCAATAGTACGGTATCGTCGCTGGATGACATGGAGATGTTTTCAACCGGCAAATTCGGCACCGACGTCTTCACCAGATTGAAGTATCCGTCGATAGCTTCCTGGTTTGCGCGATATCCGGGATTGAAGGTAAGGACGACGGAAGCCGTCGCTTTTTGCTGTTCGTCCGGACTGGCAAACACGTTTTCCGTGGGAAGATTGATCAATACCTTGGCGTCCTTGACACCCTGCATCTGTTTCAGCAGTTGTTCAACTTCGCCGTTCAAAGCGTTTTTGTACTTAACGTTGAATTCATTATCCGTCATGCCGATCAGTGAAGTGCTCTCGTTAAAAGCTTCCAGCCCGATAGAGCCGCTTTTAACGATTCCTTGCGACCCAACGTCCACCTTGACGCGGGACGCGTTTTTGCTCGGAACCGAAATCGCCGTTCCGTCCGGATTCAACTTGTAAGGGATGCCCCCGGATTCCAAATATTTGATAATTCCGGCAGCATCGGTCGAATCCAGGTCCGTAAAAGCTACTTCATACTCCGTTTTGGAGAATTGGATCGTCATCAGGATCACGGCGAGCAGTACGAATGCGATGGTAGCTATCAATAATGTCTTCTGTTTTTTGCTGAATTGGTTCCAGTACCCGGTTAATCGGTCCCGGTACTGAGCGATTCTCTCATTCACAATGTCACCTCATCCGAAGCATCTAAAATCGTTAAATTTGCGTACGCATAATTTCTTGATAAGCTTCTATCACTTTGTTGCGTACTTGTGTCGTCAATTGCAAACTTAACAAAGCTTGCTCTGAGGCGATCATCATCTGGTCGGCGCTTGCATTTCCTAGCATAAATTGATCGTTGACTGTCTGCGCGTTCGCTTCTTGCGCAGCCACTCCGTCCAACGCGTCGCTCAAATAAGAACTGAAACTTTTAATGGATTCGGCGGGAGTCGGCACCTGCGGCTTGCTTGGCAGCTGCGGCCCCACTAGCGATTTGACGGCGTCAAAGCTCATTCTTTCAATCAAAGGTCAACACTCCTAACTGCTTGATTTCTAGCTTGCCTTATGTTTATTTGCCGATTTGCAGCGCTTTGGTGATCATTGCCTTACTGGCGTTCAGCACCGTTACGTTGGCCTCATAGGACCGGGTTGCCGAAATCATGTCCACCATTTCTTTCAAAATGTCCACGTTCGGCATGTACACGTACCCTTCGCTGTCCGCATCGGGATGCGTCGGATTGTACACCGGCTTAAAAGGAGCGGGGTCTTCCTGAATCTTCGTAATTTTAACCCCTTGGCCATTGAAGCCGCCCTCCAGAGCGGAACTCAACGCACTGCCAAAGTCAGCTTCCTTGGGAGCCATAACGACGGTTTTTCTGCGGTAAGGAACCGCTTGGCCGTTCTCGATTCTGGCTCTTGTCGTCTCGGCGTTGGCGATGTTCGAGGAAATGACGTCCATCCGGAGACGCTGCGCAGTTAGTGCGGAAGAACTAATACTGAAACTGTTGCTGATCGTCATTTAGGTTATCTCCCTTCTATAGCCGTGCGTTTCATTTTGATCATGTAACTCAGCTGTTCGATGTAAGAATTGTACCGAAGCTGATTTTCGGCGAGTTGGGCCATCTCGCTGTCGATGTCCACGTTGTTCTGGTTGTTGTTCATGATCGTGCTCTCATCCGTTAGGACTTTCGGTTCCGGAATGCCCGTCGACGGCCCTATAACGAAATGCCTGGAATCGGTTCTTTTGCCCTGCAAGGCGGGCATGCCGCCGTTCAATTCGGCCTGCAGCATGCTTTCAAAAGAAACGCTTGAACGCTTATAGTAGGGGGTGTCTTCATTTGCGATATTATTGGCAATAACCCCCTGCCGAAGATTGGCGGCCTGCAATGCGGTCTCCAGTCTGTTAAATCCCAACCCATTCAACAATTGCACCTTATTTCCCCCCCTTTAAGTCTTATTGAGTAGTTAATTTTCATAATTCAACAAACAACTAATAAATCCTCTTTTTTTCGACAAATTTTTGCTAATTATTGTCTTTCTCGCTGTCTTTCTTATGTCCTAGTTACAGAAAATTTTCCATGATGTCATATATCCTAAGTTTCATGGAGATTCGACATTATTACAATAAGAAAAAAGCCCTATCTTTAGGACCTAATTAGTTATCATTTTCATTAATTGAAGTTTTTTCTATAAAACACCCAAGATTCGACAATTTTCAATCAAACCAAAATTTATCAATTTTGTCGGAATAACAAAAAAACCGCCCCTATTTTCATAGGCAGGCGGCCTTTCTTGAAGAATTTGTGAAAAAAGTGTCAGGTCCTGGGTAAAAAAGCCGATTTGCACAAAAAATCGTCGAAATGCTTACAAAATAAACTGGCTCAAATCACGATCCTGGGCAATTTCTCCTAATTTTTCCCTTACGTATTCCGGAGTGATCACCATTTTTTCCAACGTTAGCTCCGGGGCCTCAAAGGATAAGTCCTCCAGCAATTTTTCCAGAATAGTGTGCAGTCTTCTTGCCCCGATATTTTCGGTGTTGGCATTTACGGACGCGGCGATTCTGGCAATTTCCCGAATGGCTTCGTCGGAAAACTCGATCTCCAGGTTCTCGGTGCGCAGCAGTTCAATGTACTGTTTGGTGAGCGCGTTTTGCGGCTCCGTCAAAATCGAAACAAAATCGTCCAGCGACAAACTGCTAAGCTCTACGCGGATCGGAAACCGCCCCTGCAATTCGGGAATCAAATCCGACGGTTTGGCGATATGGAAAGCCCCCGCAGCGATAAACAAAATATAGTCGGTTTTGATCGGGCCGTATTTCGTCATAACCGTCGAACCTTCAACGATCGGCAAAATATCGCGCTGCACGCCTTCGCGGGAAACGTCCGGTCCGGAGCCTTGCCCCCGGCTGGCCACTTTATCGATTTCATCGATAAAAATGATCCCGCTTTGCTCCGCTCTCGTGATCGCCTCTTGAATAAGATCATCATGGTCGATCAGCTTGGAGGCTTCTTCCTGCGTCAGCACTTTGCGCGCTTCTTTTACGGTCAATTTTCTTTTTTTTGTGCGTTTCGGCAAAAGGTTTCCGAACATTTCCTGCATGTTGATCCCGAGCTGGTCATTGCCTTGTCCGGCAAACATGTCCATCATCGTAGGCGTATTGTCCTCCACCTCGACTTCGACAATATCGTTTTCCAGTTGGCCGGCAAGCAGCTTGAAGCGGACCTGGCGGCGGCGTTCGGTCAGGCTGGTGTCCTCCTCGTTCTGCTCCTGGCTCGGAACGCTGCCCTGGTTTCCGCCGCCAAACAGCATTTCGAACGGATTTCGCCCGCTCTTGGCCTTGTTTTCGGAAGGAACCAGTATATGGACGAGCCGTTCGTTGGCAAGCTCTTCCGCCTTGTCTTTGACCTTTTCGGTACGCTCCAGCTTTACGGTGCGGATGGCCGTTTCAACGAGATCCCGGACCATGGATTCAACATCCCTGCCGACATAACCGACCTCGGTAAATTTGGTAGCCTCCACTTTCACAAAAGGCGCTCCTACCAGCTTGGCGAGACGGCGGGCGATTTCCGTTTTACCAACCCCTGTCGGACCGATCATCAAAATGTTCTTCGGCACGATTTCATCCTGTACCTCTTCGTGGAGCAGGCTTCGCCGGTAGCGGTTCCGCAAGGCTACGGCCACGGATTTTTTCGCTTGTTTTTGGCCTACGATATATTTGTCCAGCTCTGCGACGATTTGTCTTGGCGTTAAATTTTTCTCGCTCACGATACGTCCCTCCTGAGAAAATAGTGTGGCCTATGGACTTCACTTTATTTCGGCCTATGGCCTTTCAGACTATATTAAAGCTCTTCCACGATAATGTTGCTGTTCGTATACACGCAAATTTCCGAGGCGATCTGCAGGGACTCCCGTACGATGTCTTTGGCCTCCATTGCGCCGGCATGCCGTTTGAGCGCCCGGGCCGCCGAAAGCGCAAAGTTGCCGCCAGAGCCAATGGCCAACACGTCGTCATCAGGCTCGATGATTTCCCCTCCCCCGGAAATGAGCAGCATTCCCGAATGGTCCATCACGATCATCAGCGCCTCCAGCTTGCGCAGCACCCGATCCTGACGCCAATCTTTGGCCAGCTCGACGGCAGCCCTTTGCAAATTGCCGTGGTGTTCTTCCAGCTTGCCTTCAAATTTCTCAAACAACGTAATCGCGTCAGCAACCGAACCCGCAAACCCGGCGAGCACTTGCCCGCGGTATAAGCGGCGGACTTTTTTGGCGGTCTGCTTCATCACAACGTTCTCTCCAAAAGTAACCTGTCCGTCGCCCGCAATCGCCCCCTTGCCGTTATGACGAACGGCGCAGATCGTTGTAGCGTGAAAAGTCGGAATCATGTGTATCGCCTTCCTTTCTCTTTTTCTCAACCCTCATGATCTCAACCCTCATGATCTCAACCCTCCCAAACCCTCCCTTACCGTAAGGGAGGGCTCCAAGGGCCTGCTGCCCTTTGGATACCCGCAAACTGGACTAACGTGGGAGGTTCTGAGGCGCTCCTTAGCGCTCTCCCTTCGGGATTCGCTTGAACTTCGTGCTTGGAACGCTTTTCTCCCCTTCGGGGTACGTCTTACTTTGGGTGCTCCTGGGTTACCTGCTTTGGAACTAACGTGGGAGGCACTGTGGCGCTCCCTAGCGCTCTCCCTTCGGGATTCGCTTGACTTCGTGCTTGCTTACTTTTGGCGCTCCTACCCGCTCTCCCTTCGGGAATCGCTTGACTTCGTGCAATTCTGTAAGGGGACAGGGGACTGGTTTAGCAGACACCTTTTTTAACGCTAGTTCTATGTTATGACTTAATGAGCTTGCAGGATTCCCTTTTGTCACGTAGAGTGCAAAAAAACGGTGGTTAGCCCAACCGTTCTTCTGTCATAAAGTTTCTCAAGCTTTGCAGCGCACGCTGGGCGAGCGCTTCGTTTTTTTCGGCTTTTTTGCGGTAGCGGGTGTCCAGCTTCGGGAACAGGCCGAAATTGGCGTTCATCGGCTGGAAATGCTCGAAGTCCGCGGTCGTGATGTAACGGGCCATGCTGCCGAGCGTCGTGTCTGCGGGAAAGACGATGCCTTCGGCGCCGGAGGCGGCGCGCGCGGCGTTGATGCCGGCGATCAGGCCGGAGGCGGCGGACTCGACGTAGCCTTCGACGCCAGTCATCTGGCCGGCGAAAAAGAGCGTAGGCCGCGCCTTCAGCTGATACGTCGGGTCAAGCAGCTTCGGTGAATTGATGAAGGTGTTGCGGTGCATGACGCCGTAACGGACGAATTCGGCGTTTTCCAGGCCGGGGATCATCGAAAAGACGCGCTTCTGCTCGCCCCACTTCAAATGGGTCTGGAAGCCCACCAGGTTGTACAGCGTCCCCGCCGCGTTATCCTGGCGAAGCTGCACAACGGCATAAGGGAGCGTGCCGGTATGCGGGTTGACGAGGCCCACGGGCTTCATCGGCCCGAACAGCGCGGTCTGCTTGCCGCGCCGCATCATGACTTCGATCGGCATGCAGCCTTCGAAATACACTTCTTTCTCGAATTCCTTGAGTTGGGCCACTTCGGCGGAAATCAGCGCTTCGTAGAAAGCGTCGAACTCCTCCTCCGTCATCGGACAGTTGAGATAAGCGGCTTCGCCTTTATCGTAACGGGAGGCGAGATACACTTTGCTCATATCGATCGAGTCTTTCTCCACAATCGGGGCGGCGGCGTCATAGAAATAAAAGTAGTCCTCGCCGGTCAGCCGCTTGATCTGTTCCGACAGCGCGGGAGACGTAAGCGGACCCGTGGCAATCACGACGATCCCCTCCTGCGGAATCTCCCGGATCTCCTCGTTCACCACTTCGATCAGGGGATGATCGCGCAGCGTGCGCGTAATTTCTCCGGAGAAGCCGTCGCGGTCCACCGCCAGCGCCCCGCCAGCCGGAACCGCATTGCGGTCGGCGGCGCCGAGCACGAGCGAATTCAGCAGCCGCATCTCTTCCTTGAGCACGCCGACGGCGTTGGTTAAACCGTTGGCCCGCAGCGAGTTGCTGCAGACGAGCTCGGCGAATTTATCCGTGTGGTGAGCCGGGGTTTTTACGACCGGGCGCATTTCGTAGAGCACGACGGGGACGCCGCGGCTCGCGATTTGCCAAGCCGCTTCGCTGCCCGCCAGCCCCGCACCGATAACCGTTACTTTATTGTTGTTCATAAGAGTAAAATCCCCCCAAGTCTCCTGCTGGGTATCTTAGATGATTTCCCGCTTCAAATCTGGATTTGTACGGTAGTGGTTCTAACGGGAGGCCGCGGTTTATTCGTCGGCCCCGTCGTCGTTTTCCTCGATGGCCTCTACGTAGTCGCAGGAAGTGCACTGCAGCTTTCCGCCCTGCTTGTTCCGCTTCTCCACAAGCAGCGAGCCGCATTTCGGGCAGGGCTTGGGCGACGGCTTATCCCAGGATACGAAATCGCACTCCGGATAACGATCGCAGCCGTAAAAAATCCGCCCTTTCTTGCTGCGCCGTTCTACCACATGGCCTTCCTTGCATTTCGGGCAAGTAACGCCGATATCCTTGACGATCGGCTTCGTGTTCCGGCAATCCGGGAACCCCGAGCAGGCGAGAAACTTGCCGAACCGCCCCAGCTTATACACCATCGGTTTGCCGCATTTTTCGCAAAGCTCATCGGAAACCTCGTCTTCGATCTCGATTTCCTTCATTTCTTCCTCGGCCACGCTAAGCCGCTTCTCGAACGATTCGTAGAACTCGCTGAGCACCCGGACCCAATCCTCGGCGCCCTCTTCCACATGGTCAAGATCTTCCTCCATATGGGCCGTAAACTCCACATCGAGGATTTCCGGGAAAAATTGCTCCATTTGCTCGATGACCAGCTCGCCCAGCTCGGTCGGCACAAACTTCTTCTCCTCAATCGCGACGTATCCGCGTTTTTGAATCGTCTCCAGGGTCGGCGCATAGGTGCTTGGGCGTCCGATGCCCAGTTCCTCCAGCGTTTTGACGAGGCGGGCCTCCGTATACCGCGGCGGCGGCTGGGTGAAGTGCTGCTTCGGCTCGATCTCTTCCGTGATCAGCTTATCCCCTTGTGCCAGCGGCGGCAAAAACTTGTCATCGTCGTTGGCGCTTCCGTCGTCGTTGCCTTCCACATACAGCTTCATAAATCCCGGAAAGCGGATTTTCGACCCGACGGCGCGGAACGTTGCTTCGCCGGCAGCGATATCGACGGACAGCGTATCCAGTACGGCCGAAGACATTTGGCTGGCCATAAAGCGGTCCCAAATCAGCTTATACAGCCGATACTGGTCCCGGCTGGTGAATTCCTTGACCGATTCGGGGTCGCGCATCGCCGACGTCGGGCGGATCGCTTCGTGGGCATCCTGAGCGCCGGCCGCCTTCTTCGAATACTGGCGCGGTGCTTCGGGAACGTAGTCTTTGCCGTACTTGCCCAGGATATATTCCTTCGCTTCCTCCTGCGCCGACGCGGCAATCCGGGTCGAGTCGGTACGCATGTAGGTAATGAGGCCGACGGTGCCTTCTTTCCCGAGGTCAACGCCCTCATACAGCTGCTGGGCGACGGACATCGTTTTGGCGGCGCGGAAATTCAGCTTGCGGGCCGCTTCCTGCTGCAGGGAGCTTGTCGTAAACGGAGCGGCGGGATGGCGCAGACGTTCCTTCTCCTTGACTTCGGCAACGCTGAATTTAGCTTTTTCGATGGATTGTAAAATCCCCTTAACCTGCTGCTCGCTCTTCAGCTCAAGCTTTTCGCCGCGGAATTGATGAAACTTCGCTTCGAACGAAGACTCTCCGGTTTTTAGCCTCGCCGTAATGCTCCAGTATTCTTCGGGCACAAACGCGGAAATTTCGTTTTCCCGGTCCAAAATGATCTTGACGGCAACCGACTGAACACGGCCGGCCGACAAACCCTTTTTGACCTTTTTCCACAGCAGCGGGCTGATCTTGTAACCGACGAGCCGGTCCAGAATGCGTCTGGCCTGCTGCGCGTTTACCAAATCCATATTGATTTTGCGCGGGCTTTTAAACGCATCCTTCACCGCCTGCTTCGTAATCTCATTAAATACGACGCGGCACGTTTCTTTTTCATCCACGTCCAAAACATGGGCCAAATGCCAGGCTATCGCTTCTCCTTCGCGATCGGGGTCGGCTGCCAGATAGATTTTTTTGACCTTTTTGCTGGCATCCTTCAATTCTTTTAATACGGAACCCTTCCCACGGATCGTAATATACTTCGGACTGAAGTCGTTCTCAACTTCAACCCCAATTTGGCTTTTGGGTAAATCGCGAACATGGCCCATTGAGGCTTTCACGATGTATTTGCTGCCTAGGTATTTGCCAATCGTTTTCGCCTTGGCAGGCGATTCCACGATGACGAGTGAATCCGCCACAGGTTCGTCCTCCTCTCAAACATACAAACTTCCATCTGATATAGTCATATATTCAGCCACTCTCGGTTAGGAATGGACTATATTAGTTGATATACGGAGCCAGGGAGCTGGACCACCGTTTTTTTCATGATTAAAGATAACAGAACTGAATGTAAAAGTCCAAAATCCCATTCGGTTTTTACAAGCAATTCGTCAAAACTGGCGTTTCCCTGCTCCAACATATGGTATATGCGCCGCTCCTCATCTGTCAACTTGTTTGCATTTTTCCCGGTTTGGACAGGCATTTCGGGCACGGGAAGGATAGCCCTATATTCCTCCCAAATATCCTGGGCATCGGTCACGATTTTCGCCCCCTGCTTCAGCAGCGCCAGCGTACCGCGGCTTTTGGGCGAGGTGATCGGGCCGGGCACGGCAAACACGTCCCGGTTCGCTTCCAGCGCCCAATCCACCGTAATAAGCGAACCGCTGCGGGCGTCCGCTTCCACGACCACCGTGCCGCGGCTGATCCCGGCGATGATCCGGTTGCGCCGCGGAAACATGCCGGGATGGCCCGGCGTGCCGATCGGGTATTCGGAGACGATCAGCCCCTGTTCCGCAATGCTGCGGTACAGAGAGGCGTTTTCCGGCGGATAGGCGACATCAATGGCCGTACCCAGCACGGCGATTGTCGAGCCGCCCGCCCGGAGCGCCGCCTCATGGCTGATTCCGTCAATCCCGCGGGCCAAACCGCTGACGACCGTAATGCCGTGGGCACACAGCTCCTCCGCCAGCTGAACGGCAACCTTGCGTCCATACGCGGTAGGCAGACGCGTTCCTACGACGGCTACCGATAGCGTGGAGAGCAAGCGGGGCTCGCCCAGCGTGTACAACACCCAAGGCGGGCGGGCGGTCTCCTTCATTAATAAGGGATACTCCTCATCAAACCGGGTGATCGCTTGAATCCTTTTGCGCCTCATCAGCTCCAACCGGGACTCGATCCAGTTCAAGGTGAAAAGCTCGGACATTTGCATGGCCAGTTCGGAACCGAGCCCCCGCTCCATCCAGTCCGCGGAGGTGAAGTCCGGCGCCTCCCCCCAATCGGGCCGGGACAGAATGCCCCGAATTCTTTTCCAGCCAAGTCCGGGGCTCTCGTGCAGCCCCACCAGAATCCATTTTTTCTCCATCGCCATTCCTCCATTCAGATGTATGCCAGTACAACAAAAAAAGCAACCTTCCCGCCGCAATGGGCCATAAGAAGGTTGCTTACCTTTCCCTTATTATACCAAATAAAAATCAATGTGTCGTGCAGAGCTCGAGCAGACCGCGTTCTTCGAGCACGCTGACGAGCGTAGCGCCCATTTCCGAAGGCGTCGGCGCCACTTTGATGCCGCAGGCCTCAAGCTTGGCGATTTTTTCCTTCGCCGTGCCTTTCCCGCCGGAAATGATCGCGCCGGCATGGCCCATCCGTTTTCCTGGAGGCGCCGTAACCCCGCCGATGAAACCGACGACAGGTTTCGTCATGTTTTCCTTGATCCATTCGGCCGCTTCCTCTTCCGCCGTGCCGCCGATTTCCCCGATCATGATAACGGCATGCGTATTCTCGTCTTCATTAAACCGGCGCAAAATATCGATAAACTCCGATCCCTTTACCGGGTCGCCGCCGATGCCGACGGCCGAGGATTGCCCGATGCCGCGGGTCGTAAGCTGATGTACGGCTTCGTACGTCAGCGTGCCGCTGCGGGAGACCACGCCGACATGACCGGGAAGATGAATGTATCCCGGCATGATGCCGATTTTACATTCCCCCGGTGTGATTACGCCAGGGCAGTTCGGACCGATCAGCACGGTCTTTTTTCCTTCCATATAACGTTTGACTTTAACCATATCGAGCACCGGAATCCCTTCCGTAATACAGATGACGAGCTCCATTTCCGCTTCTACGGCTTCGAGAATGGAATCGGCCGCCGCCGCCGGCGGCACGTAAATCACGCTGGCGGTCGCACCGGTAGCGGCTTTCGCTTCCTTCACCGTGTTGAAAACAGGCAGGCTGACCGTGCTCCCGTTTTCCAGGGCAATGTCGACCTGGCTTCCCCCTTTGCCCGGCGAAGTCCCCCCCACCATTTGGGTGCCGTAATCCAGGGCGCCTTTGGCGTGAAACAGGGCGGTTTTGCCTGTAATCCCCTGGGTGATGACCTTTGTATTTTTATCGACCAAAATACTCATATTTCGAGCCTCCCCTTCATGGATAGGTAAAACTTAGGATACAAGCGAAACGATCTTTTGCGCGCCGTCAGCCATGGAGTCTGCGGATACGATCGCCAGCCCCGAATCGGCCAAAATCTGTTTTCCAAGAGCTACGTTCGTGCCTTCCAGCCGTACGACGAGCGGACGGTCCAGACCGACCTGCTTTGCCGCTTCAACAATGCCGGAAGCAATGACGTCGCATTTCATGATGCCGCCAAAAATATTGACGAAAATACCCTTCACCTTGGCGTCGGACAAAATGATTTTAAACGCCTCCGTGACTTTCTCGGCCGTCGCGCCGCCCCCTACATCCAGGAAGTTGGCCGGGTCGCCGCCATAATATTTAATGATGTCCATCGTTGCCATCGCCAGGCCGGCCCCGTTAACCATGCAGCCGATGTTCCCATCGAGGGCGATATAACTGAGGTCGAATTTGGAGGCTTCGATCTCCTTTTCGTTCTCTTCTCCCAAATCGCGCAGCTCCAAAATGTCCTTGTGACGGAACAAAGCGTTCGAATCAAAATTCAGCTTGGCGTCGAGTGCCAGCACATTGCCGTCACCGGTCACAACCAACGGGTTGATTTCCGCAATGGAGCAATCTTTGTCAATAAACGCATTGTACAAAGCCAGCATAAACTGCGCGGCTTTTCCGACAAGCTCGCTTGGAATGTTGATCGCAAAAGCCAAACGGCGCGCCTGAAACGGCGTAAGTCCGACTGCCGGATCGATCACTTCTTTAAAAATTTTCTCCGGCGTAGCCGCGGCCACTTCTTCGATTTCCGTGCCGCCTTCCTCGGAAGCCATCATCGTAACGCGTCCCGTGCCGCGGTCGACGACAACGCCGACATAGTATTCCTTCTTGATATCGCAGCCCTGCTCGATCAGGAGTCGCTTAACCTCCTTGCCTTCAGGTCCCGTCTGATGCGTGACCAGCACTTTGCCGAGAAGCTCCTGCGCATAGCTTTTGACTTCGTCCAAATTTTTTGCGACTTTGACGCCGCCGGCTTTACCCCGGCCCCCGGCGTGGATCTGCGCTTTGACAACGACAACAGGTGTCCCCAGCGCTTTCGCCGCTTCAACGGCTTCATCGACCGTAAATGCCACCCGTCCTTCAGGAACGGCAACGCCGTACTGCTTCAGGACTTCTTTTCCTTGATATTCATGGATATTCATGCGTAAAAATCCTCCTATCAACAGGCGGTATTAGAGGTTAAAAAGCCCTCATCATGGAAACATCAGCTGAAACCCAGATTATTGTACCACTTTTTTAAAACGCTTTCCTTAAAAAGTTCATCATTTATACACAACTTTTTTATATCGTTTTCATCTCAAGTTGAGATGAATCATTACTAGACACATTTCATCATTTTTAACTGTCTATCCGCTGAAAAAAAGCTGATTTTTGTCGGAACACACATCTCGCATCGAGATGAATTTCGACTTTTTTTAACAACAACCCGAACGTTGTCTCTATTGTTTCAATGTGAGAAATATGCTTGCAATTCTGGGTATGTATTCATGCTTTTGGCATGGGTCAAGGCCATGCGATGATGCTCTAGAAAACCATCACCGTTTTATGTCATCCCGCTGTATGCCCCTCCTACTCAATTGCGATCCCGCTCAAGGTCATCCTAACTTAAGGTCATCCTACTTAAGAGTATCATACTTAAGATCATCCCGCGAAATGCAAAAGCGCAGGCAATTATCGTTGTCGAAAAGCGATCGTGGCAAAAACCACAAAAGGGCGTTGAAAGCTTGAGGATAGAGAAGTAGAGGGGAGGGGCGGCAGATCAACACAAGCTGTTCGGGGACTTTGCACGATTATCCCGCTTGATCAGGTAGCAGAGAGAAAGACGAGCTCGGGAGAAAAAAATATTTGGTGGAGAAGCAGATAGGTTCGAGATAATTTAGACGGGCTTAGGAGAAGGAATCAGGTTCAGGGGAGGTGAAACAGACCGGGCAAGAGATCAATAGGGAGATCAATACAGGAGATCAAGGACCCATTAAGTTGATCTGCATCAAACTCCCCCCACCGTTTCAGCGTCTCGATCAGGCCGCAGCCGCAAGGGGCTGGTTTGGTTGGCGCGCGATCAGCCGGCGGTAAGGGATCGCCGGAATCGCCACACACATGCTCAGTAACTTCTGCCGCATCGTTTCTTCCGCTCCGGGCCGTCCTCCTTGCAGGCGCAGCCGGCGGCGTACGGTGTACTCGTTCAGGTACGCCTGCAGATGCTTCAGTCCCAAGGCTCCATATGTACTCTTCAGCGATTCCCACGCCTCTCTCACCACTCTCCGCAAGGGCGCATACAGCCGAAAGGCCTGAGGGAACAGCTGTACCGCCGATGTATGGACATCCACATGCCCGCCAATAAACGCGGTTAGATCGTGACGGTCTGCCCTTTTTTCGCTTCCCCGTTTATAGGGAACCAGGCGGATTTTGACCTGCTCCGGCTCGCCCGACTCCGTGACCGTGCATCCCGCTACGACCGCCGAGGCATACGGATGCGAAACCTGACACCGGGACGGATTACGCCCATACTGATCGCTGTTCACCTTCACGTCTCCGGAGAGCAGCTCCCGGGCATCGAACTCCCCCACGGCATGACGTATTTTTTGCAGCATCGACCACGCGGTCTTGTAGGTGACCCGGATCACCTTGCTCAGCCGCAGCGCCGAGATGCCGCCCTCCAGCAGGAACAAATCCAGGGCCTCGAACCACTTGAGCAAGGGCAGATGCGTTCCTTCAAATATCGTGCCGACCAAAGGCGATGTTTGATGCTTGCACTTTCCGCACTCGAATAAGGGGATATGCCGGGAAGTCAGGCGGCTGCACCGGGTGTGAGCGCAGCGCGGGCAGACGAAGCCGCTTGGCCACTTCATCGCGATCAGCGCCTCCATGCAGTCCTGCTCGCTGTTAAAACGGCTGCTGAATGGTTGAAGTTCCGTTCCCGTATTGACTTCCATATCCGCTCGCCCCCGAATCAAGAATATACGAACATAGGTTCCATTTATTTCATTATACCAAACATACGTTCCTTTATCAAGCCGAAAATCTCACTTGAACCACCTCATTTTTTCCTCATCATTTTTGTGTTTTACTTCTTTTTTGGAACCCTTGACTTGCTCTAGCCCCCCCTGCTCCCCGCTCCTGAACGATGGGGATAATCGTGCAAAGGCAGGCAGCAGGCAGGGACACCACGACACGAAGCCTTTAGACAGTCCCTTTAAGCAGCCCCTTTAAACAGCCCCCTCACTTGGCGTCGATTTGTGACACTGCTCGAAACGGCCACGGTGCAAAAAAAAAGTAGATACACTGGCCCCGCCGGATCGTGACGCCTCTACATCGTTGACGCTTCCTCCGGCAATGGGGTGCTGCTTTGCCCGGCTACATCAAGGCTTGTCTGCCGATTTTTTGCTGCGAAAGTTGAGTTATAGATTCTATAATCTTCAAAAAAGGACGCCGCTGTGGCGTCCTCAGAGCGTCAAACTATTCAAACGTTACTTCCTGCTTGCGTACTTGCGCATATCGAACGCTACGGCGGCGACGATAATCGCGCCTTTGATGATTTGCTGCCAATAAGGGCCGACGCCGACGAAAGTCAAGCCGTAGTTGATGACGGTAAAAATGAGCACCCCGGCCATGATGCCCGGCACGGTGCCGATCCCGCCGGTGGTCGAAACGCCGCCGACGACGCAGGCCGCGATGGCGTCAAGCTCGTACATGTTCCCGTAGTTGTTCGTCGCGCCGCCGGTTCTCGCCGCCTCCAGCACTCCGGCGAGGCCGTACAGGGCGCCGGCGATCGAGTAGATCAGGATCAGGTTTCTGGCCACGTTGATCCCGGAAACCTTGGCCGCCTGCTCGTTGCCGCCGATGGCGTACATGTTTTTGCCGAGCCGCGTTTTATTGAACAGAACCCACACGATAAAGCAGACCGCAATCGCGATCAGGACGATATAAGGAATGGAGAAATTCCCGTTTCCGAACAAGCTTCCCGAACCGATCGTCGTAAAATCGCCGCGCAAACCGCCGATCGGCTGCGACTGGTTCGGCTCCGTGTCGAAATACAGCGAGTTGATCCCGTAAATCGCGACCATGGTGCCGAGCGTGGCGATAAACGGCGGAACCTTGAATTTGGAAACGATGATGCCGTTAATGAGGCCAAAAACTAAACCCACCGCAATCGCGATCAAAACCGGAACGAACAGCGGAAGCTCCGGCAAGTTCGGGAAGAAACGCCGCGCATAATCAGCTTCTTGCAGCATGGAAGCCGACACGACCGCCGTCAAACCGACCATCCGGCCGGCGGACAGGTCCGTCCCCCCGGTAATGAGAATAAAGGCGACGCCGAGCGCGATGATCACCCTGGTCGAGGACTGAATCAAGATGTCGCGCAGGGTATTTAATCCGATAAAGCTGGGGTCATATACGGCAATGCCGATCAATAGTACGGCCAAAACGATATATATCGCGTTTTCGGTCACAAAACCTTGAATTTTTTTCGTATTCATGATTTTCTCCTCCTCCTTTAAGCCTTAATGCTGGGCCGCCAAACGCATAACTTCTTGTTCCGTGGCCTTGTCTCCATCCAAAATCCCGGTCAGGCGGCCTTCGGACATAACCATGACACGGTCGGACATCCCCAGCAGTTCGGGCATCTCGGATGAAATCATGATGATGCTTTTGCCTTGCTGCGCCAAATCGGCAATAATGGTGTAAATTTCATATTTCGCCCCGACGTCGATGCCGCGCGTAGGTTCGTCCAGCAGCAGAATATCCGGTTCGGTGAGCAGCCATCTGGCCAGCAGCACCTTCTGCTGATTCCCCCCGGAGAGGTTCATGATGAGCGTTTTGGGCGACGGCGTTTTGGTCCGCAGCTTTTCGACCATTTGGTTAACCTCGGATTTCTTCCTCCGTTCATCCAGCAGGCCATAAGGCTTCACGTAACGCCTGAGGTTGGCGATTGCCCCGTTTTCGTGAACGGACAGCACCGGGAGAATCCCCGTCGTGCGACGTTCCTCGGTTAGCAAGGCCAAACCGTGCTTTTTGGCTTCGCCGGCACTGCGGATTTTCACCTGCTTCCCGTTAATCGAAATCGTGCCCGATTTAATCTCGCGAAGCCCAAATAACGCTTCGATCAGTTCGGTCCGCTGTGCCCCGACCAATCCGCCGACGCCGAGAATTTCCCCTTTGCGCAGTTCGAACGAAACGTCTTTGAACGACCTTGGATCGATCGACGTCAAATTTTCCACTTTCATAACGACGCCGTTCGGTACGTTGTGCCGATCCGGAAACCGCTGGGTCAAATCGCGGCCGACCATCTTGGAGATGATCAGGTCGGTGGTCATTTCCGCCGCCGGCCAGGTACCGATCTTTTTCCCGTCGCGCATGATCGTCACATCGTCGGAGATCCGCAAAATTTCTTCCATTTTATGTGAAATGTAAATGATGGCGACGCCGCGACTCTTCAGGTCGTTAATGATGCGGAACAGATGCTCCACCTCGACGCTGGTCAAGGATGACGTCGGTTCGTCCATCACGATAATTTGCGAATTAAACGATACGGCCTTGGCAATCTCGATCGATTGCACTTTGGAAACGGACAGCTTGCCGACGATCGTATCGGGTTGCAAATCGATATCAAGCTGCTTAAACAGCTCTTCCGTGTCCTTGTACATCTTCTTGTGATCCACGAATTTGAAGGGGCCAATCCCTTTGAGCGGGAAACGTCCGAGCCATATATTTTCCATCACATTGCGGAAAGGCACCGGATGCAGCTCCTGATGAATCATCGAAACGCCGAGCTTCAAGGCATCGCTGGAATTGCCGATTTCCGCTTTTTGCCCCTTGATAAAAATCTCTCCGCCGTCCGGCTTGTAAATGCCGAACAGGCATTTCATAAGCGTCGATTTGCCCGCCCCGTTTTCGCCCATCAGTGCATGTACGGTGCCGGGTCTCACCTGCAGCGTTACCCCGTCCAGCGCTTTAACGCCGGGAAATTCCTTGGAGATGCCCTTCATCTCCAGCAAAAATTTCGGTTCAGCCATCCTTTATCGCCCCTTTCTATGGTCTATTAAACTTTAGAGGCCAGCTTCGTTTCCTCCGTTATCCTATCCCTGTAAAAAGAACCGGGAGGTTCGCACCGTGTGGCGCTAAAGCCTCCCATGAACCTTATGATGATGAGAAGCGCTGCCCAGCAGGCCGCCGCATAGCTTATTTGAAGTCGGCCGCGTTTTCCTTCGTCACTTTTTGGTACGGAATCCAGACATATTGATTGTCGGTGATTTCAAATCCGACGGAGTCTTTGTTCACTTCTTCGCCTTTCGCCAGCAGGGAGGCGAGCGTTACGGCGGCTTTACCCTGGTTCTCGGCGTCGTTGAGCACCGTTCCCAGCATCGTGCCTTGTTCAAGCGCCTGAATCGCCGGAGCCGTGGCGTCTACGCCGACAACCGGCATGTACTTGTCGCCCGTGAAGTAGCCGGCCGCTTTCAAAGCTTCGATTGCGCCCAGCGCCATATCGTCGTTGTTGGCCAGCACGGCTTCGATTTTGTCGCCGTTTGCGGCAAGGAACGCGGCCATTTTTTCCTGGCCTTTTACGCGGTCCCACATCGCCGTGTCTTCGGCGACTTTCTCCACTTTGATACCGGCGTCTTCAATCGCCTGCACGGAAAACTGCGTGCGCAACTCGGCGTCCTGGTGTCCCGGCTCGCCTTTCAGCATGACGTACTGCAGCACGCCGTCGCCGTTTTTGTCGGCTTCAGGATGCGATTTCCAGTAGTCCACGATGATTTGTCCGGACAGGGTGCCGGATTCTTCGGCTTTCGCGCCGACATAATACACTTTGTCCCATTTCTTCATATCTTCCGGCAGCGGCTCGCGGTTCAGGAACACCACCGGCGTATCCTTCGCTTTCGCCTTGTCGATAATGACGCCTGCCGCCGTCCGGTCCACCGGATTGACGATCAGCGCGTTCGTCTTTTTCGTCAGGAACAAATCGATCTTGTCGTTTTGCGTCGGCTGCGAGTTTTGGCTGTCTACGATATCCACCTTGGCGATGCCGTCCGCGTTTTTCTCGATCGCGTTGCGGACGCCGGTCATAAACGTATCGTCAAATTTGTAAATCGCCACGCCGACGTTCGGCGTTGAGCTTCCCCCTCCGTTGCCGCCGCCGCTCGCCGAGCTCCCGCCGTTGGAGCAGCCCGCCATCGTTGCGCCCAGCATGGCCGCAGCCAACATTACCGTAGTCATCTTTTTCATTTTCGTATCTGACCTCCTGCATCGTTTTGGATTTCTGTAAGTCCTCTCTTGGATACGTTTTCATTATGCAACGGTTTGTGTCGAATTCGAATCTAAAATTCTGAGATGTTCTATAAAAATTCTAATGAGGTGTGTGCAAAACGAAAAACAGCAAGCCGTTCGGAAGGTTCCGAACGGCTTGCTGCCGATTGTTTCTGCTGCCAAGGGTTAACGCATCCCTTCAGCGACATATCTTCCCTGCTCCGGGACCGCGAGCTCTTCAAAATGCTCGGCAAGACGCCTCAGCCCGGCGCGCAAGGCCTCCCCGCCAAGCGGCTGCCCATGCCCGGTTACCGCCGACTCCGGCGAGAGCGCCGCCAAGCGCTCGACCGAGCGCCCGGCCGCCGGCCAGTCCGGCGTAAAATACATCGGCGGACCGTGCACCTCCACCGTTTGCGCGGCTACGGCCAACGCCGATTCCTGCTTGACGGTGATGAAGGCGTCGCCGGCGATCAGGAAGCGGTCCTGCTCGCGGAACAACGCGATGTGTCCCGGACTGTGTCCGGGCGTGTGAATCCATTTCCATTCGGGCATTCCAGGCACTTGGCCATCATCCGGCAATGGATGGACCCGCTCGCCCAAATCGATCGCCCGGTTGGGGTATAACGGAGCTACGCCCGCCATCAGGCCGCCGCCGACGGTAGGGTCGCCCTCCGGGTAATCTTTTTTCCCCGTTAAATAGGGCAGCTCCGCGGGGTGGGCATATACGGGCACATTCCATTTGTGCGCGAGCTCTTTCACGCCCCCGACATGATCGAAATGGCCGTGCGTTAAAACGATACACGCCGGCGGCCGGTGAAAGACGGACTCGGCTTCCTCCAATAACGCTCCCGTCAAAGGCCCGATTCCGGTATCCACCAGCACCCAATCCCCTTGCTTCGCATTCCCGACAAAACACACGTTAACGATGAGCATGCGGACGCTCCGCACATCTTCGGCCACCCGTACCGTATCCACCAATCCCGTAGCCAGCAAACTTCTTTCCATCGCGGATATCCTCCTAGGGTTAATAGTTACGCAGGTAAAGCGCGGTTACCCAGTAATATGCCCCGAGTCCGCCGTTTCCCCTCATTAATATAGAAAAGAAACGTCACTTGACGAAGGGAAACAGCAGCTTTTGATTTTCCGGCCACAGCATATTGTCCAGATCGATCAGCTTGGTGTCGGTCGGCATTTTGTCTTCCAATTTCTCGCCGTGGGCCGCCTTCACCGCGGCGGTCACGGCCAAATAACCGTTGTTGAACGGATTTTGCACGACCATCGCCTGCACTTTTTCCTCCTGCAGCAGCTCCAGCATTTCCGGCGGATTGTCAAAGGCGATCATCTTTATATGACCGTTTCCCGATTCATCCACCGCTTTGCCCGCTCCGATCGAGGACTCCGCGCTTAGAGAGACGATGCCGTCCAGGCCGGGGAACCGTTTCAGCATATCCACCGTCAGGTTGTACGCCAGCGTTTCGTCCGAGCCGCAATACAGGGTATCGACGACCTTGACCCCGGGAAACCGGGCGACATAGTCGAGGAAGCCCTCCTCCCGCTGACCCGCGTTGCGGGCCCCTTTCACGAAATTGATGATCCCGATTTCACTGTCCGGACCGGTCAGCTCCACTAGGCGTTCCGCCGCCTTCTGGCCCGCTTCATAATTGTTGGTCCCGACGTACGTTTTCACTTTTGTGGACGCCACCTCCGAATCGATGGAGATGACCGGAATATTAAAATAAGATGTCCGGTCCGTCGCCTGTCCCAGCGCCTCATAGTCGGTGGCCGCCAGCACGATCGCGTCCGGCTTGCGCTTGATTGACTCCTCCATCAGCCGGATCTGGCCCTCCACGTCGTTTTCGTTATCCGGGGCAAGAAAATTCAGTTGGACATTATATTCTTTGGCTGCGACCTCCGCCCCCAGCTTCGTCGTATTCCAATAATCGCCGCGGTCCATTTTGACGATCATATCGACAACGACCGGTTTCCCGTTATCCGGGGGCAAATTCCCGGACCCGGCGCACGAAGACAACAAAACGGCCAGCGCAACCGCCAGCATTGCAAATACCGCTTTTGGCATAAGTCTGCTCATGATTCCACCCCGTCCTTTTGCGCATTCTCCGGCTTGACCGCCGGAATCGTAATCGTTGCCAACGTCCCTTCCTCCGGCTCGCTGTCGAACTTTAATCCGTAGCCTGGACCGTAATACAGCACAATCCGCTCCTGCACATTGCGCACGCCGACGCCCGAACCGGATTCGCTGCGCACCGCGCCTTTCATCAGCTTCGCCACCGTTTCCGGCGGCATGCCGACGCCGTTGTCGCGGATGCGGAATACCAGATGTTCCCCCTCCAAACGGGCCTCCACGCCGATGAAACCCGCTTCCGCCGATTTCTCGATGCCATGATGAATCGCATTTTCCACCAGAGGCTGCAGGATCAGCTTTAACGTCCGGCATTCGAGCGCCGCTTCATCGGCCACGATCTCGTACCTGAACTTGTTCTTGAAACGGATCGTCTGGATGATCAGGTAGTGCCGCACATGCTCCAGCTCTTCCTGGACGGAAATGACATGGCTGCCTTTGCTTAAACTGATGCGAAAAAAACGCGACAGCGAGGTGATCGTCGTCACGACTTCCTCGTTCCTTCCCAGCTCCGCCAGGCGCGTTGCCGAATTCAGCGTATTATAGAGGAAATGCGGATTGATTTGCGACTGCAGCACGTCAAGCTCGCTTTTCCGCTTCGCTTCCTGCTCCTGGATGATCTGGTCCATCAGCTCGCGGATCCGCCGCAGCATCAGGTTGAATCTCTTGGACAACTGCTCCACTTCATAAGCCCCGCTCACGTGGACAATCGTGCCGAAATCGCCGCGTTCAACCATCTGCACCGATCTTTCCAGCCTGCGGATCGGCTGTGAAATGCGGGCGGATACGTAGATGTTGATGGCGAGTATGATGATGATCACCGCGGGCAGGAACCAAGTCAAAAAGACGCCAAGCTCCCGCTTCGTCGTCAAAAACTCGTCCGCGTAAGCCACTCCGACGATTTTCCAGCCGGCCGGCTTCACCGTTTGAATCGTAATGATGCGCTGCTCCCCGTCGGATTCGTCGAAATACCGGCCGTAGGCGTAGTTAAGCACCGGCTCCAAATTCTCGTATTTCAATCCGGCATAGATGAGCTGCTGCTGAGGATGGTATACGATATTCCCGACCGCGTCGATGATGTAAGCGTAGCCTTTTTTGCCGAGGCTGACGCGCTGGCTGAGCTGGTCGATGGTGCGGAAATTGATGTCGATGACCAGCACGCCCTGTTTCAGCGAATTCCGGTCCCAGTATTGGACCGTTTTGCTCATCGACACGACCCAACGGTACTCCCATTTAAACAAGTTTTGAATATGGGGCGGCGTAAACTGCAGCTTGCCCGGGTTCTCCATCGCGGATTCGAACCACAGCTGCTCCTGAAGCCTCGTATTTTGACGCATCGGAATTTCCGGGACATTGCGCACCAGCTTGCCTTCCTCGGTAAACAGCGCGATCGACACCAGATCCTCCCGCGTATTCAGCACCGTACCAAGCTCGTTCCCGAGCCGCTCGTCCGAAGCAGCTTCGGGCGTTGAAGCGATTTTGTGCTCCGTAAGTTCGAATACATCCTGCATCCCGCTCACGTAGAGCTCCAAATTGGAGTTCACCTGCTCGACGATTTCCTCCAGGCTAAGCTCCACATTCTTTTCGGCGGCGCGGGTAAAACGGTTGTACAGCAAAGTGCTGACCAGCACGACCGTAAGCACCGTAACGATGATGGAGGAAAAGGAGATAAGCGTCTGAATATTCCGGATATGAAAACCCCGAAGCAGCTGTTTGGCCGATTTCCACAGCCTCATGGATTTCTCGCCCCGCCGCGGTATTCTTTGGGGGAGATGCCGAATTTTTTACGGAAGCAAAAGCTGAAATAGTTCGGATCGGAAAAACCGACCCGCTCGGCGATTTCAAACGCCTTCAAATCGGTGGCGGCGAGCAAACGCTGGGCGGCTTCCATCCGCACCCCCAGCAAATAGCTTACAAAGGTCGTTTTCGTTTCCTTTTTGAAAATATTGCTGAAATAACCGGCGCTGATATGCAAATGCCGGCATATTTTGGCGATCGAGAGATCGTGGTCCCCGTAATTGGCCAAAATGTATTCCTTCGCTTCCTCAACCAGCTTGTTATAGCTGGATTGACGGTCCGAAGCGATCGAATGCTTCAGCTTCATGCAAATGTCCAATAACCAGGCTTTCGCCTCGTCCGCGTGGGCAAACTTGGCAAATGTTCCGAGAAAACCGGGCCCCTCGCCAAACAGCTTGTCCAAATCCGCATGGCTGTCCTTGGCCACTTTGATGACCGCAGTCAACATTTCCAGCAGGTAAACCTGGAAGTCCTGATAGGATACTTTGTTGTCGGCCAATACGCCAAACATGTCCTCAAGGAGCCGCTCCAGCTCCTGATCGCTTCCCACTTTCAGGCAGCGGACCAGCTCCTTCTCTTTCAGTTCATCGACCGCCAGCGGCACGTACTCCCGGGACTCCACATCCTCAATCCAGATCACTTTGTTCCCGCCCAGGATCACCCGGTAATCAAGCGCCTTCAGCGCTTCCTCATAGGAGGTTACGGCATCGTTCAGCCGGGCGGCCGCCCGTCCGGCTCCGATCGTGACCGTCAGCTTCAGAAACCGCTCCACGCTGAAGCGGATTTCTTCCAGCAGCTGCAGCGTCCGGGTGGCCAGATCCTCGCTGCCCTCATGGCGCCGGATGCTCAGCAGCACCACCTCGTCATGGTGGATAAACGCTTTATCCGCCGGATGCCCTTTTACGATTTCATCGGCGATATTATAGACGGCGAACAACCGCAACTGGGTATCGTTCGTATCTTTTAAAGATATCGAACCGCTTGCCATGCGGGTTTCATCCCCGCCTCCGTTGCCTGCCGCTTCCTTCCTGCCCGGCGCGGCATCGATGCGAAGAACCGAAACCATGTATTCGCTGCCGTTTAAATCAAGCCCGTAATGCTGGCTTTTTTCCTGGATCTCCGTTTCCCTTAGCCGCCTGGATACGAGCGAGGACAGGAACAGGCTTTGGAGCACGGGGAGGTTTTTGCGGTAATGCTCGATCAGCAGCTGCACGTTTTCCTTTTCGGCGAGCTCTGCGTCGATCTGCTTCTTCACCTTGTGCAAAATATCCGCCAGCTCCGCCGCCGAAAACGGTTTCAAAACATACTCGTCGATGCCGAGCCGGATCGCTTTTTGCGCATATTCGAATTCCTCGTAACCGGTCAGGATAATGATCTTCGTCGACGGATAATGGCCGCGGATCCACTCGGCCAACTGCAGGCCGTTCATAAACGGCATTTGAATATCGGTAACGACTACATCAGGCACATGCTTCTCGACCATTTCCGCGGCTTCCTTGCCATTTTCGGCCGTGTCCGCCACCGCAAACCCGACGCTTTCCCAGTCAATCAACTGCAGCAGCCCTTCCCGCACATCCTCTTCGTCATCGGCCAAAATCAACTTGTACATCGGTGGACCATCCTCTTTCATTCTCTTTCATTCTCTTTCATCCTCTTCTTTATCCCTGGAATTCCCCCCGATTTTATCGTATCGCCCGCAAAAAGTAAATGACCGCTCCGGTAAACGCGGAAGGACGAGAAGCAAGACCTTAGTCTAGTTTTATTTCCGCCTCCGGTCTGTTTTTGTATTCCCGCAAACGAAGTACCATGATAATATCAAATGGAACTGCAATCAATTCAAATGTTGGTGGTTAAACAATGTCGAATGAAACGCAAATCTACATCTTATTAAGCAATCCGAAAACCTGGGTCGCCAAGATGATCGGCCTTTATACGAGAGCCCCGTTCAATCATGCTTCCATCGCTTTTGACCCCGAGCTCCGCGAAGTTTACAGCTTCGGGCGAAAGCACCCGCTCATTCCGATTTACGGCGGGTTCGTCAAGGAAGACATTCACGGCGGCGTATTCGCAAAAGCAACCTGCGCCTTGTACAGCTGCAAAGTCAGCAAGGAAACCTATATGCACATGCGAAACTACGTGAAAAAATTCGAAGAAAACGGCGAACATTATAACTATAATTTTCTCGGCCTTTTGGGCGTCATTCTCAACATGGAGCTAGGAGGGGAAAAATCCTATTTTTGCTCCCAGTTCGTCAGCGCCGTGTTTCAGGAAGCTGGCGTCAAGCTGCTCGACAAGTCCGCCGGGTTAACGACCCCGTCCGATCTGTCGACCTGCTCCTTCCTGAAGCTGGTGTTCCGCGGAAACCTGGAAACGTACCGCGAGCTGTACTGCTATTCCCGCAGAACCGCGGCTTCGCTGGAGCAGCATCAATTGTATGCCGCGAATTAATTCTGGCAAGCAAGCGAGCACATAAGGGAAAGAAATGGCGTTATTTCAGCCGTTTCCCCCATTTCGAGTGAAATAGGGGAAACTTATGTCGCTATTTTTTCAAATCGCAGGGGGATGGCCGCTTTTGGCACCATTCATTGGAAAATAAGGACATAAAATTCCGCAGTCCTTTGTTGATTTGCGGCACTTGGCACCATACGCAAGCTTTACGGCGAAACGGCCGTTTTTGCTTTCCTCGCCGGGAACCGCCGGGAAACGCTTGCCGCCCGAAAGCTTGCTGTGCAGCCGTACAGAATCGGCCGCATTTTAGGCCAGGTAAGCCTCCTTAACCTGCTCATTGGACAGCAGCCGCCCGGCTTCATCCTCCAGCAAAATTTCCCCGGTTTGCATCACGTAGCCGCGATGGGCGATCTGCAGCGCCTGAAAGGCGTTTTGCTCCACCAGCAGCACGGTCATCCCTTCCCGGTTCAACTCCTGAATGATTTCGAAGATCTGCTCCACAATGATCGGGGCCAGCCCCATCGACGGCTCATCGAGCAGCAAAATTTTCGGCTCCATCATCAGCGCCCTGCCGATGGCAAGCATTTGCTGTTCCCCGCCGCTCATCGTTCCGCCCATTTGCCCCAGGCGTTCCTTCAGCCGCGGAAAATAAGCAAACACCCGCTCCATCCGCTGTTTGACCGCCTTTTTATCGCCTACCGAAAAAGCCCCCAGTTCCAAATTTTCCTTCACCGTCAGACGCGGGAAAATGCGCCGCCCCTCCGGCACGTGCGCGATCCCTTTCAGGGCCGCCCGGTGCGGCGGCAGCGAAGACATCTCGCTCCCGGCAAAGCGGATTTCACCGACGGTGTTCACCTGCCCGCAGATCGCCTTCAGCGTCGTCGATTTACCGGCCCCGTTCGAGCCAATCAGCGAGACGATCTCCCCTTCCTCCACCTTAAGAGAGATGCCCTTCAACGCCTCGATGGCGCCGTAATAAGCGCGGACTTCGCCCAGCTCCAAGAGACTCATGAAATCACCTCAAACCTATGTGCTTCCGGAGCAACCGCGCTTTTTCCCAAATACGCTTCAATCACTTTCGGATGGCTGCGGATCGCCTCGGGGCCGCCTTCGGCAATCTTCATCCCGTAGTCCAGCACCAAAATATGCTCGGACAACTCCATCACCAGCTTCATATCGTGTTCGATCAAAATAATCGTCATCCCGGTATTCTCCTGGATCTGCCGGATCAGCCCGATCAGCTCCGCCGTTTCCCGCGGGTTCATGCCCGCCGCCGGTTCGTCCAGCAGCAGCACCTTCGGCTTTGCCGCCAGCGCCCGGGCGATTTCCAGCCGTCTTTGCGCCCCGTAAGGCAAGCTTCCCGCCTGCTCGTTCAGCAGCTCCGCCAGGCCGACAAATTCGAGCAGCCGGTAAGCCTCAAGCTGAGCCTGCTCCTCTTCCTGACGGAATTTCGGCAAGGAAAGCAAAGTCCCGAGCAACCCCGCTTTCAAATGAATATGCCTGCCGACCAACACGTTTTCGAGTACGGTCATGCTGCCGAACAGGCGGATATTTTGAAACGTCCGGGCGATTCCTTGGCTCGCCACTTGATGCGGTTTGACGCCTACGATTGATTTCCCTTCCAATTCAATTACGCCTTCGTCCGGCGCATAGATGCCCGTAATCATATTGAAAAAAGTCGTTTTTCCGGCCCCGTTCGGCCCGATTACGGCGGATATTTTGCCGCGGGGGAACGAAAAATCGACGCCGTCCACCGCCGTCAGTCCGCCGAAGCGTTTCACGAGACCCTTCACCTTCAAAACGGTCATTTGCCGACACCTCCGCTCTGTTGTTTGCCCTGCTGTCGGAACGAAAGCACAGGGGAAGAACGCTGGCCCCTAAGCCGCTCGCCGTCCACCTTGCGATTTTTGGCCGAAATCAAGCCGTTAGGCCTAAATATCGCGATAAGCACGAGAATCGCCCCAAAAATAAGCCGCTGCATTTTCGACGGGGAAATCGAGCTCGGGATGTTGAGCACCCCTTGCAGCGTTAGCTGGTTCAGCCAATTGGTCAGCTCCGTCAGCACCTGCAAATTGAGGATCGTTACCAGCGCCGCGCCGAGGATAACCCCCGGCACGCTGCCCATGCCGCCCAGCAGCACCATCACCAAAATCGTGATCGATTCCAGCAGCGTAAAGCTGGTCGGGTCGATGAACGTTTGCTTGGCGGCGAACACAACGCCCATCATCCCGGAAAACGAGGCGCCGATGGCAAAGGCGGTCAGCTTGGTCCGGATCAGCGGCACGCCCATCGACTGGGCGGCGATTTCGTTCTCCCGGATCGCCTTCCAAGCCCGCCCGAGCCGGGAATGCTCCAGTCTTTTTACGTTGAAGATGACGAGCGCCAAAATGAACACCACGATAAAATAATACTGGTTCGGAAATGCAAACTTGTAGCCGAACAAGCTGGGCGCCTGAATCGAAGACAACCCCATCGCCCCGTTCGTAATGTTCACCGGCCTATCCAAATTGTTGAAAATGATCCGGATGATTTCGCCGAAGCCCAGCGTGACGATCGCCAAGTAATCGCCTTTGACGCGCAGCACCGGGAGGCCCAGCAGCAAGCCGAACAACGCGGCCATAAACCCGCCGATTGCGATGAAGATCCAGAAAGCTCCGCCGGACAGCGGAAACAGCCCCCCGGCAATAAATTCATTCGCCTGCGGCGTCGCAAAAATCGCGTAGGTGTAAGCCCCGACGGCGAAAAAGGCGACAAATCCCAGATCGAGCAGACCGGCGAATCCGACCACGATATTCAGGCCAAGCGCCATCGCGATGTAAATGCCGCATTGCGTCGCTACCTCCATGTAGGATTGGTGCGAAGGCCCGCCCGAAGTGGCGAACGGAATGACCAGCAGCACCAAAACCGCTCCAATCGCCCATTTGACGGAGACCGGAAACGTAGTGTAATAAAGCAGCAGCAAGGAACCCAGGAGCAGCAAAAACGCAACCACGGATTTATCCGAAAAATAGACGCTCGCGGCCGTAACGATCACGAACAATGAAAAAAGCGCGGCTTGCGCGGCTTTGCTGCGTCCCAGCCATACACTCAGTCGGTTCACGAAGCTTCACCTACACTTTCTCTTTGAGGGCCCTGCCGAACAGCCCCTCAGGCTTGAATATCAACACCGCGATCAAAATCAGAAAAGCGACGACATCCTTGTATTCCCCGCCCAGCGTTCCGCCGGTAATCACCGACAGGTTGGCCGAGGAGAACATTTCCAGCACGCCGATAAACAAACCGCCGAACATCGCGCCCCGGATATTTCCGATTCCGCCCAGCACCGCCGCGGTGAACGCCTTCATGCCCAAAATAAAACCGATATACGGGTCGATCGTTCCGTATTGCTGCGCGAACAGCACGCCGGTTCCGCCGCCCAGCGCGGAGCCGATAAAAAACGTCAAGGCGATCACCTTGTTGACATTGATCGACATCAGCGCCGCCGTCTCCCGATCCTGGGCCACGGCGCGCATCGCTTTGCCCCACTTGGTCCGGCTGACCAACAGATCGAGCCCGATCATCAAAACGACGGCGACGGCCACGACGATAATCGTGTTTGTTTTCAGAAAAGCGTCGTTAAACCCGCCCCACAGCGACGATGCCCCTAGCTTGAGGTTATCGCCGTAAAGCGAAATGCCGGTAACGACGAAATTTCCCGTGCGCACATCGGCGATAAACCGCACGATATCCTGAAGCAGAAAGGAGACGCCGATCGCGGAGATCAGGGAGATCAATTTGGGAGCATTGCGGAGCGGCCGGTAGGCCACCCGCTCGATCCCGATTCCCATCACCCCCGTGAACACCATCGCCGTAGCGAGGATCAAAAAGTAAGCCAATCCGGCCGGCAGACCGCCGAGCCAGCCGGCGGAGCTCATCCCAAGCAGCGCCGCCGTTCCTACAAAAGCGCCGGTCATAAATATTTCGCCATGGGCAAAATTAATGAATTCAAGAATGCCGTAAACCATCGTATACCCGATCGCCACCACGGCGTAAACCGCGCCCAAAGTAAGGCCGTCCACCAATACCTGGGGAAGAGTTTGCAGGATCGTATCCATTATGGCCTAACCCCTTTTTTAGAAGTGTGTACGAGCTTATTTGGGCTGTTCAATTTCCGAAACCATCGCGCCCGGGTAAGCTTGGTTTTCAAACTTGTAGATAAACACCTTCGCGTATTTGTTGTCCCCTATATCGTCAAAGCTGACTTTGGTGGCCACCCCATCGAAATCGGTGGTCGCCCGCACGGCGTCGCGCACCTGTTCACGCGCCGGCAGCTTGCCGCCGTTAGCTTCAATCGCCTTTTTCACCCCGTTCAAAATAACGTTCATCGCGTCGTAGGAATATGCCGAATAGTTTTCGACCGCTTTGCCGAATTTCTCCTTATATTTATCCGCCCATTCCTGATTTGATTTGGTGATGTCGGTCGATACGGAGCTGTAGGCCACCTCCGTCAATTTATCCCCGGCAATGTCGACCATCCCCGAGGAATCGAGCGCGTCCCCGCCCATGATCGGAACGGTAATGCCCTTCTCCCGCGCCTGCTTCACAATAAGTCCGGCTTCCGCATACATCCCGCCGAAGAAGATGAAGTCCGGCTTTTTGCTGAGCACCTGGTTCAGAACGCCGTTGAAGTCTTTTTCGCCGACCGTGATTCCTTCGTAACCCGCGATCATGGCCCCAAGCTCCTCGGCCGCGGTTTTGAAGGCGTCTGCCAACCCCTGGCCGTAAGCCGTTTTGTCCTGAATGACAAAGATGTTTTTGGCCCCTACCGTTTTGACGGCATATTCGGCGCCGGCCGGCCCTTGGAAATCGTCGCGGGCGACGACCCGGTTCACCACCTTCAGCTTGCGATCGGTAAATTCCGTCGCCGTGCTGGCCGGAGATACCATCGGAATGCTGTATTTCTCATAAACGACCGAGCTCGGAATGGATACGCCGGAGTTCAAGTGCCCCAGCACCGCCATGACCGCCTGATCGGCGCCGATCAGTTCGGCGTTGGCCACACCTTTTTTCTGATCGCCTTGATCGTCGAATGGAACATACTGCAGGTCGAAGCCGAGTTCCTTGAATTCCGCTTGCCGTTCCTCCAGCGCCATTTGGCCCCCGAGCTTGATCGATTCCCCCTGGATCGCCGAACCGCCGGATAATGGCGACTGGGAAGCGATCTTGATGACGGTCAAAGCGCCGCCGGACGAACCTCTGGCCGCCCCGCTTCCCTTGCCGCCTTCGGTTCCGTTGCCGCCGCCGCTCGCGTTTCCTCCCCCGTTGGAACCACACGCCGAAAGCAAACCAATGATGAGAAAAGAAACCAAGAAAAACGCTAAAGCTTTTTTTACCTTCATCCTTTAACCCTCCCAGAAATTGTATGCGTGCAGGCAACCGGCTTTAAAACCGCTTCGGTGGCCTACACAATGGTTTGCGTTTCTCACTGACCGCCTTTTATTATGTCATGTTAATGTAAGTTATTTTTACGCAAATCAGTATAAAAACCTCTACAACTCCATATTTACACGAGAAAGGCGATTTTTGTCAACTGTTTATTTCATATATGTAAGCTATTTGAACAATATATGATATATATTATAACTTTTAAAAACGAATGCGATTTAAGTAGAAGCAGATTGAGGGGCATGGGGGTAGGGAAAAAGCATGCGGACTGTGTCGTAAAGTTAGTTGAGCACCAGCATACTATGAGAGGTGCAGAATTCTACGAAATGCAAAAGTGACTCAAAACCTAATAATCAGCGCTTGACAGTCAAGCCGGCCGGCAACCGATCGTGGCAAGAAGTTCCGGAAAGGCGTTGAAAGCGTGAAGACAGGGAAGGCCAGTGGGTTGGTCGGCAGATCAACATCCGCTATCCGGACGCTTTGCACGATTATCCCGTTTGGTCAGGTAGCAGAGAAGAAGATAAATTCAGAAGAAGGAGATATATTGGAAAAAGGATATTTTCGGGATAGATAGATTTGTTTTCATGAAACAAACATGTTCTAGATCATTTAGATAGTTTTGGGAAAAAGAGGTTTAGGAGAAGTGAAGCAGACCTGACGAGAGATCGGACAAGACACCGGGAAAAATAAAAAGACCGTAATCAGGCTGCGGCCGCAAGGGGTTGGTTTGGTTGGCGTGCGATCAGCCGGCGGTAAGGGATCGCCGGAATCGCCATACACATGTGCAGCAACTGCTGCCGCATCGTTTCTTCCGCTCCGGGCAGTCCTCCGGACAGGCGCAGCCGGCGGCGTCCGGTGTATTCGTTCAGGTACGCCTGCAGATGCTTTGGTCCCAAGGCTATATATGTACTCTTCAGCGATTCCCACGCCTCTCTCACCACTCTCCGCAAGGGCGCATACAGCCGAAAGGCTTGAAGGAACGACTGCACCGCCGATGTACGGACATCCACATGCCCGCTAATAAACGTGGTTAGATCGTGACGGTTTGCCCTCTTTTCGCCTCCCCGCTTATGCGGCACCAGGCGGATTTTGACCTGCTCCGGCTCGCCCGAGTCCGTGACCGTGCAGCCGGCTACGACCACCGAGGCGTACGGATGCGAAAGCTGACACCGGGTCGGATTACGCCCATACTGATCGCTGTTCACCTTCACGTCTCCGGAGAGCAGCTCCCAGGCATCGAACTCCCCCACGGCATGGCGTATTTTGTGCAGCAGTGCCCAGGCGGTTTTGTAGGTGACCCGGATCACCTGGCGCAGCCGCAGCGCCGAGATGCCGCCTTCAAGCAGGAACAACTCCAGTGCCTGAAACCACTTCACTAGGGGGAGATGCGTTCCTTCAAAAATCGTGCCGACCAAAGGCGATGTTTGATGCTTGCACTTTCCGCACTCGAACAAAGGGATATGCCGGGAAGTCAAACGGCTGCACCGGGTGTAAGCGCAGCGCGGGCAGACGAAGCCGTTTGGCCACTTCATCGTGATTAGCGCCTCCATGCAGTCTTGCTCGCTGTTATAACGGCTGCTGAATGGCTGAAGTTCCGTTCCCGTATTGGCTTCCATATCGCTTACCTCCCGAATCAAGAATACCGAACATAAGTTCTAATTATTTCATTATACCAAACATGCGTTCCCTTATCAAGACGAAAATTTCATCTGATCCGCCTCATTTTTTTATCTCTTTTTCTTTATCCCGTACACTAGCCCCCCTGAACGAAAGGGATAATCGTGCAAAGGCAAGCAGAAAGCAGGGACACCAAGACACGAAAGCTATAGAACCAAAGCCATAATTTTCGTCAAGCACTGATCACGGTTTCGAGCCGTCTTTTTATCGAATGGACCTTTATAAGATGCACTTTTACAGCTGTTCTCCAAGCACTCCAAGGCTCAGAACACAAAAAAGCCCCCTTCCCAAAAACAAGAGGGGAGCCGATATAAAATTAAGACTATCAGGTTCAATTACAATCCGTTCGCTTACAGCAGCGACTTGCTTAAACGATAACCCAAGCTCGTGAAGCCGAGGTGCTCGTAAAACGATTTGGCGGACATGTAATTCTCGCGTGCCGTGGACACGATCAGCTCCGAGCTGCTGCGTTGGCGTCCCCAACTCTCCGCTTCTTCGATCAGGCGTTTCCCGAAACCGTTGCCCCGATGCTTCTCATCAACGATCAGAGCCGTAATCTGCGTCACCGGTCTACTCATATCATGGGTTTGATACTGCTTCAGAAAAGCCGTTCCGACAATAACCCCGTCCAATTCCGCCACCAGACTGCTGAACAACGGATGGTCTTCCAGCATGGATAGACGTTCCTTCAGCACGCTGGGCGTTGTCGGGTAACGAAGCTGGCGCATTAACGGAAGCATGTGTTGACAGTCGTCACAACATCCTTTACGAATGACCAAAGCCGGAGAAAGCACCTGAATACTCAATTGGACCATACCACCTTTAATAGATTTGCCGCTTCCTTCGCGCGGCTGCGAGCTGTTTCCACATCTTCTGCGGCACTCAGTGCAACTGCCATTCGTCTGCCCGGTTTGCATAACGGTTTTCCGAATATGCGCACCTGCGTCCGCGGCAGGCTTAACGCCTCGCCGATTCCCGCGATCCTGAAGTCTTCTCCCTCCCGGCCCTCTCCGCCTTTGAGCGTCGCCGACGCACCTGGCGTCAACAGCTCTACAGAAGGAACCGGGAAACCCAAAATCGCGCGAACATGCAGCGCAAACTCCGACAAATCCTGGGTCACCATCGTGACCATTCCCGTATCATGGGGTCTTGGGGAAACTTCGCTGAACACGACGCCGTCCGGCGTGATAAACAACTCAACCCCAAACAGGCCGTATCCGCCCAGCGCGTCCGTGATTTTGCGGGCGATGTCCTGCGCCTCGCGCAGCTCTTCCTCGCTCATAAAGTGAGGCTGCCATGACTCCACATAATCACCGTCCCGCTGAATGTGCCCCACCGGCGGACAAAACACGGTTCCGGAAACCGAACGGACCGTCAGCATCGTGATCTCGCTCGTAAACGGCACAAACGATTCCGCGATGACCCTCGTGTTTTGGGCGCGCCCGCCTTCCATCGCCATCCGCCAGCACGCTTGCACGTCTTCCCGGCTGCGGCACACGCTTTGCCCTTTGCCGGAAGAGCTCATGAGCGGCTTAACCACGCAAGGCAGTCCAAGTTCGGCAACCGCCGTTTCCAGCTCCTCCAAACTATTCGCAAAACGGTAATCCGCGGTCGGCAAGCCCAGCTTCTCCGCTGCCAGGCGCCGAATTCCTTCGCGATCCATCGTCAGCCTCGCCGCCGTGGCCGTCGGAATCACTGTAAAGCCCTCGCTTTCAAGTTCGACCAGCACTTGAGTGGAAATCGCTTCCACCTCCGGGATGATCAGATCCGGCTTCACTTGCAGAATTAGCGATCTTAAAGCCTCCGGATCCAGCATATCGATGACATGGGCTTCATGGGCAACTCCCATGGCCGGCGCATGCTCGTACCGATCGACGGCAATCGTGCGAACGCCCAGGCGCTGCGCTTCGATCACGACCTCTTTGCCGAGCTCGCCGCTACCGAGCAGCATGATCGTTTTAGGGCTTCTTGATGCAGGGTTCCCCCACATGATACGATAAATCCCCCTTAACGCTGAGTTAACAACCATTTAACACTCTACTCTTATTTTCAGGTTTTATGGCCAAGATTGCAATACTTCTAATTAAAATTCGGGATAATTTTCGATAAAAAGTTACAAATCGCGAAACTAGGTTTCCACCATAACGTAATAGACCCTTTTTTAGCCATCCATTACCGGTGTGTTCCAGGTTCCTTGATTTTCCCAAATAGCCCAATACGACGGTGTTGTCGCAGCTTTCTGGGATATAGGTTCGGAGAACCGATTCTAACGGACATCCGTTTCCTCGCGATATCGGCCCAATTGGGCCTCCGCTTTTTGCCAATGCGCCAGCTCTTCCTCGGTAACCTTCAAGCTCTTCAAACTGTCTTCCCATTCCTGCCAAAGACCCGTGAAATATCCGGCGATTTGCTGCTTGCGCTTCTCGATTTCTCCGGCATAATGGTTGCGGAAAACGCCCTGCATGCGGTGCACAAGCTCCTGAAGCCGCTCCGTAAGCGGGCCCTCCAGCTTGGAGCGCAGCTGCATTTTTCCCTGTCCCTCAAAAAAAGCTTTCGGATTTTTGAAATACGGCCAATAGTCTTCCGGCGGAAAATAAGCGCTGTCCAGCAGGCCTTCCGGAATTTCCGGAGTGCTCCATTCCCCGGATGAAGCCGGCGCTTCAAGCGGCATATCGAACCGTTCCCCGTTCCCGCGGCACCATTTCTCCGCTTCCCTCGCCAGCAGCCCTTCCGCCTTCCGCTCCAGGCGCAGCGTCGTCGCCAGCAGCTCGCGCTCCAACTCGCCGGAGATTTGACTAACCCAGCCGCGCATGGCAATCGCGAAATTCCGCTTCAATGGACCCGCGCCGTCCTGAAGCAGCGACGGGTGAAAATATTCCGCATACGCATCAAGTGCCTGCAGCCTTAACCGCTGTACGACGTGGAACAGCAGCTCTTCGTTCTCCTGATTCCATTCCCGGCTAATCTCGGCAGCCATAAATTCCTTGACCGCGGCTTCGAAAGCGGCGCGGCTGCCCGTCAGCGCGGCCAGCTTCCGTTCCGCCTGCTCCGCGTCGCTATCGGCCGCCGCGATCCATTTGGCCAGCCGCTCCTTCGTTTGCTCCAGCAGCGCGGAGGCGGACGCCGCGGCAAGGCTGCCCAAATCAACCTCCAGGAACTCGGCGAACTGCCGCCGGAACCGGGCAAAGCCGGGATCTTCGGTTGCTCCGCCTTGTTCCGCCCGCAGCGCCTGCAGGCTGGACAGCGCAAACAAGTTCGGTTCCCGGATGCCCGCTGTCTGCAGCCCGTCCCTTACGTACTCGACCACCGCCGCGAGTTCTTCGTCCGACGCCGCAAGGTCCGCCGCGTTGACGACAAAAAACATTTTGTCGAGCGCAAAGCTCCCCTTCATGCGGCCAAGCTGGCTGAGCAGCTGTTTGTCGGCCCGGGAAAAAGCGTGGTTGTAATAAGTGACGAAAATAATCGCGTCGGAATTTTTCATATATTGAAATGTAACGCCCGTATGCCGCGCATGGATCGAATCCGCGCCTGGCGTGTCCACCAGTACGATCCCCTGCTCGGTCAAAGGACAGGCGTAATAAAAATCGATATCGGCCACAAAGCAGGCTTTCTCTTCTTCCGCCGCGAATCTTCCGAACTCGGCGGCGTCCGCGACGATGCTTTGGCCAAGCACGGACTCGGCGGCTTCCCAACCGGCCGCGGCCGCTTTCAGGAAGCTGAAATGCGCTCTTCCGGCAGCCGGGATCTCGGCAGCTTCGAGGCGTCTGACCGTTTCCAGCCAGCCTTTCTCCTGCCAAGCGCCAAGCCCCAGCGCCCCGAAGGAATACGCCAAGTCCTCGACCATCGCTTCACGGCTTTTGAAGCGGATGCGGGCCGTGTTATGGCGCTGCCCTTCTCCTGGCGCCATAACACGGATGATCGCCGCGGTCGTCGGATGCGGCGACACGGGCAGCACGGCTTCGCCCAGCAGAGCGCTGGCGAAGGAAGATTTACCGGCGCTAAAGGCCCCGAACAGCGCCACGGTAAACGTGCCGCTGCGCAGCTCGGCGGCGCGCCGGGTCAGCTCCCGCACCCCCGTCCCGAAGGCGGGGTGGGGAGCCAGCAGCTCCGCCGCGGCCGCAAGGCGCGCGGCGGCCTGCAGCGCGCGCCCGCGGGCCTGCGGCGGGCGCGGCTGCGTCTTGGCCGCCGGGGCCTCGCCCCCGGCGGCCCCCGCCTGCGGCGGCGGCCCGGCGGGCGCCGCAGGCGCTGCCGAAGGCGCCGCTGCCGGCGCGGGCGTAGGCGCAGCCGCCGCCACAGCCGCAGGCGCCGTTACCGGCGCGGGCGCAGCCGCGCTGGCGCCGGGCATGGCCGCGCCGCCGGCCGGGCGCGGCGCGGGTTCATGCACCTCCGGCAGCAGCCCGGAGGTGAGCGGCACGGGCGCGCCGAGCAGCGCGCCCAGGCGCGCTTCGCGCGCGGCCCGCGCGGCGGCGAGCTGCGCCAGCGCGCGGGCGGCCGGCAGGCGCGCCGCGAGCTCGGCGCGCCGGGCCGCAGCCGCGGCCGCTTCCGCCGCGCCGAGCGGCGACGGCGCCGCCAGCAGCGCGTCCAGCAGCGCCGCGGCCGCGCGCTTGTAGCGCCCGGCGACGCCCGCCGCCACAGCCGCGGCGTAGTGCAGCGTCGACTCGCCGGACAACATCGCCCCGCCGGGCAAAGCCTCGCTGATCCAAGCCTCTTCCGGCTGCGGCAGGATCGCGTCGAGCCGCTCCTCCCAGGATTCATCCCACAGCCGCAAATGTTGGCCGACCGCCCGAAGCTCCTGGCGGACATGCCAGCCGAGCTGCGCTTCCGTCTGCTCGCCCAAGCCGCTCAGAAAATCGCCCAAGCGTTTGGCTTTTTCCGCTTCCGTTTTTCCGCCTCCGCCAAACCATCCCTTCACCTTGAAGCCCGGCGCCCGGCTTTCGAGGAATAACCCGGCCCGCTCACGCAGCGCCGGCGTCATCAACTGGGCGGAATCGATTGCTTTGCCGATCCGGTTCATCCATTCCTGCCTGCGCTCCTGCCGGACGGACTCGCCGCCGGAAGCTTCGGCCCGCTCCAGCCGGGCCAGTTCCTCCTCCATGCTTGACACGTCGGTTTCTCCGCCCGCCTGCTCCAGCAGCGCCTCCCGCTGCGGCCGCTCCTTTTCCGCCAGCCGCGCCAGATGGTCCTTCACCGTTTGCGCCGCCGACATGTAGGCCCCGTAATCCAACAGCCCGGACCCCCGCGCCAAAATTTCCTTCATCGTCCGCTTCAGCGCCGGCAGCATATTGCCTTGATGATCTTCCCGCTTCAATGAAATATAAAAAATGCCCTGCATCCCGATGTTCCACACTTTAAAAGCCTGGTTCACCGATTCCCGGTACCGGGCAAAGGGCAGCTCTTCCTCCCGGTGCTTGTCGATCTGGTTTACGACCATATAAACCGGCTTGCCGTAATCGCTTAACGTTTTGGCAAAGCTTAGGTTTGTTTCCGACGATACGTGGTTGTAGTCCATTACATAAAAAACGACGTCCGCCAAATGCAAGGCGGAGTGCGTGGCTAGCTCATGGCCGGCGTCGTTCGAATCGACGCCCGGCGTATCGAGCAGCGCTCCGCCTTGATCCAGCAGCTCAATCTCATCCCACAGCTCCACGCGCGTATAATCTTTGCCGTTGCGGGCATAGTCGGCGATATGCTCTACAGGCATCTCCACCGGCGGCTGGTCCGGATCGGACGAGCTTAATACCGCGCGCGGCTCCCCGCTGCGAATAAAAACGACATTCGCACTGGTCGGCAAAGGGCTGGCGGGCATCACCGGTTTGCCGCACAAACTGTTGATTAGGCTCGATTTTCCCGCCGAAAAATGGCCGCAAAAAGCGATCGTCAGCTCTTTCCGCTCCAGTTTGTCCTGAATCTCCCGCAATTCATCGGCCGCCCGGTCGTCCCCGCCTTCGCTCAGCGCGCCGCTCAGTTCCTTCAGTTTGTTCTGCATATCGTAATCGGTTGGTGCCGTAATCGGTTTCATAAAACAATCTCCGCCTTCCGCTCTGCGAAATCTAGTTTCATTTTGGAATATCAACATTTTAACATTTCATCGCCCGCTTGGGAAAGGCAACATCGCACCCATAACTAAAAGCGAATCCATGCAAGAATTTAGCAAAACAAAAAACCTGCAAATGTGCAGGTTTTAAGAAAGATTAATCGTACAATTAACATTTTTCCTACTTCATACCGGCCAGCACTTCCGCAAACTTGGTTGCTTCCGCCCCGGTCACGGGCCGATTCGGCGCAAAGCGGGTTGCGGAATCGCCCTTCAGGATTCCAGCCGCAACGGAACGCGCTATCGCTTCGGAAGCCCAATGCCCGCTCGGCACATCGCTGAACGCTGCCGCGCTGGCCGCAGAGGAAGCTTGCTCCAGCCCCGCATTCCGCACGAAATTATCGGCGATCGCCGCAAGCTGCGCCCGCGTCACGGCCAAATCCGGGGCAAACCGGCCGCCGCCGATCCCTCTCATGATCCCGGCCGTCGTATTCTGGCGAATGGCCAGATCCTGAGGCGAACTTCCGGTATCCGTATAAATGCCGGTGCCGATCACCTCGCTGAGCTTCAGCCGGTCAGCCAGTAGCGCAGCCAGCTCCGCGCGCGTCACTTGAGCATCCTGCTGCAGCGAGACCGGTGCGGCAGCTGTTTTTTTCTGCTCAAATAACCAATCGAACATCTCTTTATCGTTAAAAACAGGCACCCAGGACCAATGCTTCAAATTTCCATAAAAACGGTTAGCGTCCATGAAGGCATCGTCATAAATGGTCAGCTTGGCCTGCTTGCTGCCCAGTTGGGTCAACGCCTCGTAAGCCAGCGTACTCGTCCGGCTATCCGTAATCGGGTCATTTTGCGCATGCACGAGCCATACCGGCACATCCGTCAGATCTTGCAGCTCCCGCTTAAACGCCTCCACGGAACCGGTATAATCGGCCACGGTGTCTTTCGCCGCAACGACAATCGAGCCGGCGAACAGCCCGGGATACTGCATCAGGAAACGGAGCGCGCCGCCGCCGCCGCTGGACACCCCTGCGACATAAATCCGGTTCGGGTCCACCTTGCCGGAATCGACAAGCTCCCCGATCAGCTCCGCCTGTACCTCAAAATAATCCCGCATCCGCGAAAGTTCCTCGGCGTTGTCATAGATCTTCCAGCCGTAGTTTTTGGGAAACTGCACGGCCAGAACGGACGTGTCGTAACCTGATTCTATCCAGGCTACCGCGCCTTTGTTTTCGGTAAGCTGCTTCAGATTGTCCGTACCGACCTCCCCGCCGCCGTGCAGCCATACGACCAGGGGTTGCGGAGCCGCGGAAGCGCTCAATTTTAGCCGGTAGCTCAGCTTCTCTCCGTTAGTGCCCGTATACTCCCCCGCGACAAAATCATCAACCGTTCGCGTCTTCAACGTCGTTACGGACGCTTCATTAAACGATAGTTCGGGATAACGTTCATTTGTCACGGCAAACGCGGAAACCGATCCCCCGGGATATTTAAACGGCTTCACTTTTATGGATAAAACGCTTTCATTCCAGCTTAATTCAATCCCGTCATCCGTGTAATCCGCTTGCACAGCCTCGTTGTTCTCATTCAACGGATAGCCGTCATAATTGCCGGTAATCTCGAAATCGGACGCTTTCAAATCGGCATATTCACTTGCGTCGCTCACTTTAAGATCAAACGATTCAACCATTCTTCCCGCATCGCCGATATACGTGTTCGCCGTAATCTGCACAGGCGAAGCCGCTTCGGCTTTCGCCGGCCATCCACCGGTCAATGTGGTCCCGATCGCCAAGACTAATGTTAGCATCAGACCCGTACCTTTTTTCCTCTTCATCCCGCGTACCTCCAGTTACAAAGTTGAGTTATGTGTTACCTGGCGAGCCGGATCGAGCCGCTTAAACGAAAAAAAACCTAACTCGAACCAACATGGATTTACTCCAATGTCCAATTCGATTTAGGTTTCGCCCGCGCAAGCGGTTACAATCCTCGCCGTATATGGTTATATCAAAATACTACATACGGTCATTAAAAAAGTCAACAATTTCCTTACTTTATTGAAAAACAGGCCTCGGCATGAGTCCGGGCCTGCTTGTACCTTGTACTTTATGCGCAGAGCATTTTGTTCAGTACGTCAAACACGATCGGCAATGTTGTAAATCCGTCGCTTTCCAAAAAGTGTCCGCCATGCTCAACCTCGTAGAAATCGGCATGAATTTGCTCCATCAGTTCTTTGCTGTAGGCAAACGGGACGATCGAGTCGTCTTTTGCGGCGATAACCGCCCGCCCGCTTGCGGACCGAATCACCCGGTCATAGTCAAGCGGCTGCTCCGTGAATGCATCCAGTATCGGCAATTCCGGCAATGGTTTGGCAAACCCGGATACCAATACGATTCCGCCGATCGGCTTGACGGGATTTTGCCGGAGCAGATATCGCAGCGTAGTAATGCAGCCCAGGCTGTGCGCCACAAAATAGGTATTGCCGTCAAGATCGGGAACCGAGGCGGACAACTGATTGACCCACGCATTAAAATTCGGCTCTTGCGGGTTTGGCATCGTTAATACAGCGGCGTCCGCCCCGGCTTCCGTCAGCCTATCGCGCAGCCAAGGAAACCAGTGACTGCTAGGCGATGCCCCGTAGCCATGTATGATGTAAACTTTTTTTCGGTCCGGTGTAGGTGTATTGGACATCATCTCTCCTCCAGTTCAAATCATCTTTGATGATTCGCAGCATTTCCTGACTGTCAAGGTTGGTTCCAGCTTTTAAACGCCCGGTTTGGTCCGTTTTTTGGTCCCATTTGATCCGCCGAATTTGCTCCAAGGCATATTCCCGGTTGCGGTGTTTCCAAACTTGCTCTGTCCGCCGGTAGAGATCCTCTATCGGCTCCTTACCGATGAGAAGACGCTAGCTCCCTTGATGGAACGCGCCGCCGCCAACCTCGATGAAGCCATGCTCTTTCATGATATATCCCCCGATGCCGTACATCAACAGCAAAGGTTCGTAAACGCGGTAAGCCCTTCGGGCAGCCTCGCTTCCTTCCCGGGCGCGTTTCATATAAAACAAAGCCATCCGGCTGATGTTGCGCGCATAAGACTCCCTCATTCTCCGCAACACAGCGTAATCCTCTTCAACCTGTTCATATTCGTCCGGTCGCTCCACCAGCTTTTGAGCGTTAAAATATAGAGGGTGCGCACTTATGGAATAGGCGTCGGCAAACAAGGCCATGCGCCGCAGAAATTCCCGGTACAACAAGCCGTCCACCATCTGTTCCGCAGTCGATCTGCTGGGAAAATAACGATATTCCATACCGGCGATATGGGATATCAGCTTTAAGATCATTTCGTCTCCCTGTGCCCGCGCATAGCCGATCAAAGGTATCGTCATAATCTCCGGCAGGCAGTTCTAGCCCCGGCAGCCGCAACAAAAAGTCTTCTATTAGCCGCTCGACGGGGTAATCTTTCTGCCCGGTTAAATACAGATACATTTCCCGCGTATCCTGTACATGCGCAATTGTTACCTTGGCATAATCGCCGTTGTTGTAAAGCTTGCGGTTAAACAAAAACTGTTTATTCAGCGATCCGTTGAGTTCGGTCCTTCAATTCGTATGCACCCTTACATCACTTTGGCGCTTTAAATTGACATTAAGTAAATAATAACTTATCATCCGCATCATACTACTAGCTTAGTTTACTATATCTTTTGCGAATCTGCCGGAAAGTTGGCTCAAAACCGAAATCGGTGCTTAACAGGTGGAGTTGGTCAAGAGCACACAAGGGTGCAAAAAAATCTAACGGTTCTGAGCGGCGCTATTCGGACAAAAACAGGGATTTCCGAAATGTAACGGTTGCTATCGGCCTTATTCCATGTTCTAACCGGAGTTATGAGGCAATTTCAAACCAATAAGCGCGCTCAGAACCGTTAGAAAAGGAAACGCCGTCTTTTGGGCCAAATAAGCTTAGATCACAACCGTTAGCGCGGATGCCGAAGAGGGCCAGCACGGCTAAACAGATATGAAAAATAGTAGAAAGCGCCGTGTCGGTGCCGCGTTTCTGGGAACGCCTTGCCCAACACGGCGGTAAGACGTTCGCCGACTCCGTTGATTTCGTCGGACATAACTTCTACGTGGACGTATTTGACGAGAAGCCGCTCGTCGCCAACTGCCTGATCCTTATGGGAAAGCATGGGAAAGAAGCGTTCCCAAAAATACATACCCTATCCTCAATCTTGAGAGTTTAACAAAAAAGATGGCGGCACCAGGAAATCCTCCTGGTGCCGCCAATTTTCACTTTCATCTGCCGCAGTCTTTTCTGGCTGGGGCTGCCGCCACGATGTGCAGATCACCGCTATTTCCTCCGCGGATTTCCGCCCCTAATCGAACAGCTCGCTGACCACCCTGCCGGTCTGACGGTCCACCGACAACCAATCCGCTGTCGCCGTATGCGTGTCGGTCTCGTCATTACGGACTTCTTCGTAATTATGAATCGTGACCGCCTGCTCGTCCGCATGATCGGCCTCTTGGATAAAGATGGAACCGATGTTTTGATTGTCCCGCCGGTTGTTTTCCGCTGCCGTACTATTTTCAATCCCTGTGACGATATAAAACGCTTCTTCCTCGGTTAAGTTGACCGCTCCGTTCAAAAATTCCGCCTGCCCCTGATCGAACCTCTTCATCAACACCTCTTTATAACGATCGGCATATTCCTTGCGAGTGACTTCATAGACTAGCTCCTCATCGACGTTATACGCTTTTAATTGCTCCCGTATGCTGTCAAGATCGTATGGAACTACTTCCCCTATCGGGATGAAGCGGTCTTCTTTAGGGTTATGTATGACGATGCGCTCACTGGCCGTGACGGTGCGGTCGACGCTGCTTTGAGAACGCAGCAGCAGCAGATTTTGATCATCGTCCAAAGGGTAGGTGTACACATCCGTAAACCCGTTCCGGTAGGCCTCCTCTACCCCCGCCTGATCATACAGCCGGCTCAGAAACGGCGCGTCCTCGGTCCCCGAATTTTGCAAAAAGTACGTGTCTCTCGGCTCCGCATTTGCGCCTCCGAAAATGTCTTCCTCCGGGTAATCGATGGCAAGCGCGTTATCCGTGAATGATAAAGATACGTTGCGATATAATTCATCGACGAACACCAGCCGCTGCCCGTCAACGCGAAAATCGCCGTCGATTTCCCCGTTATGATGGCTAAAGCCCCGGACGATCTGTACGTTCAAATGGTATTGCTCCCCGCCAAGCTTCTTGACTTCCGCAATACCCACATTCGCAGGATCATAATAGCCGATGATATACGTGCCCGGAATAATACGCTGCTGGCCTGTAATATTACCGTCGTTCGTCTGAAGCTTCGGGGAACCCGTCGTTGACGCAGCTTCTGTCCCACCGCTTGAACTCGGCGTTGGCTCCGCAGCGCTGTCTTTTACTGGCGCCGACGCCGGCGCAGTCGCGGTTTCAGCCGCGCCTTTCTCCTCGTTTTGGCATCCTGCCAAAACTCCCGCCGCCAGCAGAACGAGCAGTGCATTTTCCAAAATTGTTGACTTGCCCTTTGTCATGTATACGATTCCTGTCCTTCCCTAAAAGCAAGATTGACCCGGCCGGCGGCTACGGCAGCCGATACCAGGCAAACGGCTTTGCATAGCGGAAACGGTCGCTCAGATCGTTAAGCTGCGTAAGGAGCTCCGGATCTAGATCCACGGATACGCTGCGCAAATTATCCTCGAGCTGCTCCGGCCGCGTCGCGCCCACGATCACCGTCGAGACCGCCGGCCTTGTCATCAGCCATGCCAGCGACAGCGCGCTGGCAGAGGTCTCGCGATCGGCGGCGAGCCGGCTCACCTGCTGCCCAAGGGCAATCCGCTCTTCATCCAAAAACCTGCCGAAGTTAGGATCGGTATCCGCTCTCGAGCCCGCCGGCGCCTCTTTAACGGAATGGTATTTGCCGCTAAGAATGCCGCCGGCCAACGGAAAATACGGGATAATCCCCACGCCCTGATCCGTGCACATCGGAACAAGCTCCTGTTCGGGCGTCCGGTCCGCCAGCGAATAACTGACCTGCGTCGAAATGTATTTCGTCCAGCCGCGGCTTTCGCTGATTCCGATCGCTTTCATCAATTCCCAGGCCGCGTAATTGGAGGCGCCGATATAGCGCACCTTCCCGGCGCGGACCATGTCGTCCAGCGTACGCAGCGTTTCTTCCAGCGGTGTATACGGGTCAAACGTATGGATTTGGTACAGATCGACATAGTCGGTTTTCAGCCGTTTGAGGCTTTGCTCCAGCTCCTGCTGCAAATGCAGCCGGGAAGAACCGCTGGCGTTGGGTCCCTCTCCCCGCACTAGCCCCGCCTTCGTCGCCAGCACCACGCCCTGCCTTCTATCCGCCAAAGCTTCGCCGATGATCCACTCGGATTCGGAACCGGCATAAATATTCGCCGTATCGATAAAATTGACGCCGCTGTCCAAAGCCTGGTGGATCAGTCTGATCGATGTTTCCCGATCCGCGCGTTTTCCGAACGCATTTGTACCCAGGCCGAGCGCCGAAACTTCAAGTCCGCTTGTTCCCAGACGCCGATATTTCATAATAATCCCCCTTGTCCTTTTCACGCGCCTTATCTCACAAACCGGCTTCGCTGCCGGCGATCAGTTGTCCGGTTGAGGACAAATCGTAATCTCCCAAGGAAAACAGCACGTCCCGTAGCTCCGCGGACAGCAGCGCCTCGCGAAGCAGGCCAATCCATTCCCGGTTTTCAGGTTTATTCAGCACGACCAAGTCGACCCTTTCCGCGATCAGCGGGATAAAATCCAAGCCGGCGATACGGGCCGGGCGTTCGCTCCCGACGCCGACGTCGGCCTGCCCCAGCGCAATCCTTCCCCCCAGCCCCATATGGGTCGTTTCTTCCTGTTCGTAGCCGTTTATGGACGACGGGATGATGCCCCTGAGCCGCAGCTGCTCGTCAAGCAAAACTCGGGCGCCCGAGCCCTTTTCCCGATTGATCAAACGAATGTCCGGGCGCGTCAGGTCCTCCCAGGACGTGATTCCCAAAGGGTTTCCCTGCTTCACGTAGAACCCCGCTTTGCGCGTCACGAAATGAAACACAAGATAGGGCAAGGAGATGAACAATTTGCGGATATACGAAAGGTTATACTCCCCGGTATCGCCATCGTACAAATGCGCGCTGACGATATCCGCCCCGCCGTTGTACATAGCCACCAGGCTGTCCATGCTGCTGGCGAAGGAGCGCAGCGGCCTGAATTTGGCGCTTCGCTTTTCCAGCGCTTTTGCCAGCAGATCAAGGCCCGGGTCCTGCCCCGTAATGACCAGCGGTTTGACTCCGTCATTGGCGTCAACGCTGCTGACAGGGAGCGATACGGGAATCGACGGCGGCAGATGGATGTCCGCCGCGCCGAAGCCGGCGGGTCCGCCGCCAAGCCGCCCTGGCGCAGCACCGCCGGCTGTGCTCCCGCTTTTCGCTTTAAGTTTGTACGCTTCGAGATCCGTGGAATCCACCCGCATTTGTTTGCCTACGCGATATGCGGGCAGCTCTCCTTTTTTGATCAGATCGTAAACGGTTAGTTTGGATACTTTAAGCAATTTGGCGATTTCTTCGGTCGTGTAAGAGATCGGTTCGGTCATGAGTTTCTCCTTGTACACGTCATCTATGGAATGTTCCAGCTAGACTTATCTTACTGATGTTCCCGCTATATTTCAATGAACAGCGCGGTTAGGACGAATTTAATTTTTGAAATGTGCGTGAAATCTCTATACACTTCATTATGTTTAGTATAATCTAGATATAATTTGTTATAACTAGGGAGGAAGATTTATGTTTCAACGAAAAATGATACCTTTGCTGGCCGCGATGATGACCGCGCTTATGCTGATCATCTCGGGCTGCGGAAACGCAAGCAACAACGGCGCATCGGCCAATAAGGATACCGCCGCCCAGGCGGAAGCGTCCGGCGCAAATTCAACCGCTTCCTCAAAAGTCGAGCTGCTCGTTTCCGCCGCGGCCAGCCTTACCGAAAGCATGGACGAGCTAAAAACGATTTATGAAGCCGCACACAACGATGTTAACCTGACCTTCAATTACGGCGCATCCGGGACACTGCAGCAGCAGATCGAGCAAGGCGCGCCGGCGGACTTGTTTTTGTCGGCCGGTAAGAAGCAAATGGACGCTTTACTGGACAAAGGACTTATCGATGCAAAATTATCGGCAAACCTGCTGACCAACGACCTGGTGCTCATCGTTCCGGAGAACGCCACCGTTCAGATTAACGCGCTGGAGGATCTGGGGCAGGCCGGAAATATCGCCATCGGGACGCCCGAATCAGTACCCGCCGGCAAATATGCCCAGCAAACTCTTACCTATTATAAATTGTGGGACAGTCTGCAGCCCAAGCTGGTTATGACCAAAGATGTGAAGCAGGTGTTGTCCTATGTGGAGACGGGCAACGCGGATGCCGGCTTTGTATATAAAACGGATGCCGCCGTCTCCGCCAAAGTGAAGATTGCGCTAACCGCGGACCCGGCAAGCCATGACCCGATCGAATATCCGGCCGGCGTGCTGACGGGCAGCCAACATCCGGACGAGGCCAAAGCTTTTTACGAGTTTTTGCAATCCGCCGAGGCGATGGAAGTGTTCAAAAAATACGGATTCAACCCGGCGGAGTAACGGATCGTAATGGATCCTTTATTCGTGTCGGAAAATTTTTGGTCGCCGGTCCTGCTGTCGCTGCAGGTATCGATCGCCGCAACGGTGATTGCATTTCTCCTCGGACTTGCGGTGGCATGGCGGATGGCGGCCGCGGTTTTTTACGGCAAATCGCTGCTGGAGACGGCGTTCCTGCTGCCGCTTGTGCTGCCGCCCAGCGTCGTCGGCTTCATCCTGCTTGTGCTGCTTGGCCGCAACGGCTGGATCGGCCAGGCGGCCTCCGCCTGGTTTAACCTGTCCTTTGTGTTCCAGCCGCTCGGGGCGATCATCGCCGCCAGCGTTGTCAGCTTTCCGCTGATCTATCAAACGCTGAAAACCGGGTTTCAGTCGGTGGGCAAAGATGTCAAGGAAGCGGCTCGCGCGCAAGGGGCCAACGAGTGGCAGGTGCTTATTCATATCGTGCTGCCGCTCTCCTTGCGCTCGCTGCAAGCGGCTTTTATACTCGGCTTCGCCCGCGCGCTGGGCGAATTCGGCGCCACCCTGATGGTCGCCGGCAACATTCCCGGCCGGACGCAAACGATACCGACGGCCATTTATTTTGCCGTTGATGCCGGCAATATGCCGCTCGCCTGGGCGCTGACGGGCTGCACGATCCTGCTGTCGTTTTTGCTGCTGATGCTTTCGTCCCGGTTGAAAAGCGATTAGAGCGCTCTTCACGGTTCAAGACAAAAACCCCCTCGCGGTAAGCCAGTTGGTTTACCGCGAGGGGGTTTCTTTGCAGTGGACCGGGAATGGCCAGCCGAAAACTGAAAAACCGGGCGTAAGCCGTCCCTGAGCCTTATGGCCGATTCTAGCAACGGACCATTGCGCCGTTATTTCGGCAAAATCCAGGGTTTGCAAAAGGGACGGACACAGTTGACCTTATTGGGTATTTCAGCGCGTGTTTTCGCACTAGCGTTGCATTCACTTTAGCTCAAGATTTCCCGTAAAAGCCACCCGGGAGTCTAACGGTTGTAACAGCGGCTATTTTGCGAAAAAATCCACTTTCTAGATCCTAATGGATGTAAGCGTCGTTATTTGCCTGAATCTAAGAAAAATAGCCGGATTTCAGTGAAATAAGCGTTATGGCAACCGTTACAATTAAAAATCAACGTTTTTGGAGCGAATAGCGCTTGTGGCAACCGTTAAAATGTCAGTAGGACCCGGTACAGCTTCATTACTTCGCCAATTCCTCCTTCGCCCACTCCCCGATTTCCCGGCTATCCACCGGATATTTGCGTTCCCCCGCCGTCCGCCGCAGCCGCTCCAGTAATGTCTCGATAACTCCTTCGCTCACCTTAAGCCCTTCTCCGTCCAGCGCCAGGCGCACCGCGCTGCGCCCCGAGTGCTTGCCCAACACGATGACATGGTCCGCGCCGAGCTCGGCAGGATCAAACGTCTGGTACGTCCGGCGATCTTTCATTAGGCCGTTTACATGAATTCCGGATTCATGGGCAAAGGCCAGCCGCCCTACCAGCGGCCGCGCATCGGGGATATCTCTGCCGGCCGCACGGGCAACGAGCTCGGCCAAAGGCTTAAGCTTGTCGGGACGCACCGCGCATTCCCCGCGGTATAAATGCTTCCAAGCCATCGCCACTTCCTCCAGCGCGGCGTTGCCCGCGCGTTCGCCGATGCCGAGCACGGTCGTGCTGGCCCACTTGGCTCCCGCCTCGATGCCGGCCAGCGTATTTGCCGCCGCCAAGCCAAAATCGTTGTGGCAGTGGATTTCCAGCTCGATGTCGGGCGGGCAGGTGGCCAGCAGCGCCGACACCCTTGCATACAGCGTGCCGGGATGGTGAACGGACAAGGTATCGGCGTAGCGGAACTGCCGGATTCCTTCCTTTCGAAAAGCGCAAATCAACGTGCGCAAAAAAGCGAAATCGGCGCGCGAAGCATCCTCGAAACCGATCGATACGGCAAGCCCTTTTTCCTGCGCGTAGCAAGCGGTGCGTTTGCCCAAATCGATGACTTGAGCCGGCCCCGCCCCCAGCTTGGCGCGCATTTGGATCGGCGATACGGGCAGGGCGATGTGGGCCGAATCCACGCCCGCCGAGAGGGAGGCATCGATGTCGGCGCAGTTCGCCCGATTCCAGGCCAGCAGCCGCATGGGCAGTCCCAGCGCCGCGATTCGGCGGATAGCCCGGCATTCGTCATCGCCCATGGCCGGGATGCCCACTTCGGCCTGCTCGACTCCGGCGGCGGCGAGGCACTTGGCGATTTCCAGTTTTTCCGCAGCCGTAAAGGCCACGCCGGCCGCCTGTTCCCCATCGCGCAGCGTCGTGTCGCAAATCCGCAGGTCCCTCATAATAGTTCCCTCCTCCCGTTGGGCATGTTCTTGATAACACATCATTCAGAAATTCCGATCAGAGCGGCGCCAGGCCTGCAGCCTTCAAACGTTGCTGCAGCACTCGCAGTCGGGATTGCAGCGGAGCGAAACGGCATAATTGCTCATATTCAGCGTGTTGATCCGATGCATGACATTGATGAACGGACGGCCAACCCCGGTAATCCACTTCACCGCCTCCAAAGCCGCCAGGCAGCCGGCCAGACCGGCGGTGGCGCCCAAAACGGGAAATCCGAGGGGTTCCCATTCCTGCGGGCGCTCGGGGTACAGACACGCAAGGCATGGTGTTTCCCCGGGGACGATCGTCGTCAAAGAAACCTCAAACCCGTACATAGCCGCTTCGACCAGCGGTCTGCCGGCGGCGACGCACAGGCGGTTTAAGGCGTACCGTTCGGGAAAATCGTACCTCGCGTCGATCACGATATCGGCCGCTCTTACCCATGGTCCGCTTTCCGCAAGCGTGATCCGGGCATTGTGCCCTTCAATGATCACCTCGGGATTGACTCGCTTCAGGCTCTCCACTGCCGCAGTCATCCGCTCCTCGCCCACGCGGGCGGAATCCATCAGGATTTGCCGGTTCAGATCCGGCAGCCGGATGATCCCTTCATGCGCCAGAATCAGCTTGCCGATTCCGGCAGCCGCCAAGTAAAGCGCCGCCGTTCCGCCCAGCCCGCCGATGCCGGCAACCATCACCGCCGCTTCCTTCAGTTTGCGTTGACCCTCCCGCCCCAGCAGTTTGAGCTGCCGATCATAGCGGACAAGCTCCTTCACAAGCCGCTGGTTCTCCTCCACGCATGGCGGGCTTTCCATCTTCTCCCCTGCGCATTGCGGGCTTTCCATCTTCTTTGCCGCGTTTTGCTCCGTCGTTTCCGTCACGCCGTCCCCCCTCCCTTTTAAAAAACTAAAAGATGTCCGCGTCAGCGCGCAGCCGCGACTTCCCCATGCCGGGCAAGCCAGTCCAGCGCCTCCCGGATTTGGCTTAACGCAAATTTCTCCAGCTTCGCCGCGGAAGTAAACGGAAAACGCAGCCCCGCCCGCAGCGTGACGGAGACAAGGATCAACCGGCCGCTGGACACGATGGCCCTGCCGAACCCTTCTCCGTTCATTTCCACCATGCTTTGCATAAGCTGCCCCGTCTCCGCCTCGAGGGCCGCCGCCAGCGCTTGAAACACATGCTCGACTTGCCGCCGCAGCTTGGCGTTGGGCGTGCAATCCTGACTTAGCGCCTGCTTCTCCTCCGGAGTAAACAACAGCAGCCGGGCGATCTTCTCTTCCTCGCTTAGGCCGCTGACCTTGCCGAAGTAATCGTAAGCATCGATCATTTGACTAAGAGTCCGGTTAAAAGCCGCTAACAATCGCCGGTCCGGTTCCTCGATATTTGCGGAGCTCCCCATTGTTTTCGGCAAACCGGAATCGGCTTGCGCTAGACCGAAACTTGTTGGCGCAATACCGAGACCGGACTCCTGCATACCGGAACTTGGCTCCGGGCCCCCTTCCAAATATGTGGCTTCTTCCATACCGATCCCTCCTTGTTTATCCCTCTTTTCGGCTCTCCCCGTTCTGCTCCGAAGCGGCCTCCTCCTCGGCAAGCAGCACTTTGCTCAGCCACATCGGCGGCTTGCCGCGCAGCATTTCCAGCAGCCTGGCGATTTGTTCCTTGATCAGAACGCCGGGCGGCACCTTTACCGGCATCATTTTCCGCCGGGTCACGCGCGCCGCGGCCGATGCTCCGATTTGCATCAGGAACACCAGCGTACAATCGCCGATCAGGGAAATCCGCACATCGATTTTGCCCGTTTCATCCGGGGAAATTTGCGCGGGAACGATCCGGTTTTCTAAAAATCTGGCCTCCCCGGGGCGGACTTCATAGACGGCAAACATCGGGCTATGTCCGAAATGGGCGTTCACATGAATGCCGTCATCCGTGGCAAACGCTACGCGCATACTGGTTCTCCTCCCTTCGGATGAGCCGGTTGCCCGCTTTGTTGATCAGCTCCATCGTCCCGCGATACCCCACCGTCAGGGACATGTAGGCTCCAAGCTCGTCGAGGACCGGAAACCCCATCGCCATAAACGCCGCGCCGCAGCGTTCGGCCCCGCTCTTTCCGTGTGAATTGCTGATCCAGAGGTCCGCCCCGGCCGCCAGCCGCTCGGCATCTTCCAAATCGCCGATCCAGATTTCCTCGTACCGTCGCTGCAAAGACGGCGTCTCGCAGGAGGCGACCAGACCTTGAAAGCCGACGCCCATCTCCTTCAGCCAGGAGACCGCCGAAACGAGGTGATCCGGCTCCAGGGCAACGACCGCCGTCGCCCCCGCATAATTGAAATGGGCGTCCAGCATACAATCGAGCAGATTTTCCCGCTGCCAGCGATAACGCCAAGGGACGGGTTCCCCGCTGAATTCCTGCAGAAAATAAAAAAATTCGTCGCTGGCCGCAAGACCCGATACGCCGTCAAACACCCGGTAAGGAATACCCGCCGCATTTTGCAGTCTCCGGGCGGGACGCTCCATGCTGGAGCCGATGGCGATCGTCAGCTCCGAGCGGAGCGTTTGCCGGGCGGAATCCAGCGGTACCCCGCCGCGGGTGAGCGGCGAAAAACCGGTCAGCAGATGCCCCGATAATGAGGTGGACATATCGGGCAGGGCGATGACTTCAAGCCCGAACGAAGCAATGGTTTCTTTAAGCTCCATCACGTCCGCCGCCGTCAGAAAAGAACCTGGCAGCAGGTTCACCTGGCGTTTTACCGGCCGCTGCGGTTTGCGCCCCGTCTGCTCCAGCAGACCGTCGATGATCGACTCGACCATCGCGCCGTACCCCGACTCCAGAGAGCCGCGGTAATCGGGCAGCGAACAGGTCACCAGCAGCGTGTCGCGGAGATTGCGCTTGCGCTTGAAGGTTTTGATTCGTCCGGCGTAATCCGCGCCCGACGCTTCCGTGAGCGCGGTGCTTATGACGCCTACGCAGTCCGGGCGATGCTTCGCCAGCACTGTCTCGAGCGCCTCCTCCAAATTCCGGTCGGCATCGAATATCACGTCCATCTCCTGCAGCGCGGTCGTCTGCACCGCGATCGGCTCCCGGTAATGCCGCGTCAGCAGCGTTTTCGCAAACGCAGTGCAGCCTAATGCCCCGTGGATGATCGGCATTGAACGGTAGATGCCCTGCAGCGCCAGCACTCCGCCGAGAGGCTGGCCGATTTTCAGAGGATTGCAGCTTAGCGGCTTGTTCGTTTTGTTAATCGTCATCATGTCCCTCCCTTTCCCAAGGAGCCGGCGTCCGCACCAGGTTCCACACCGGATGCTCAAGGGCAAACGCCGCCTGCTTGGCAAGGCGGATTAACCCGTCATAACCCGCAAACGCGGTATGCCGCTCCTGGTTAATGTCCACGAACGGGATTTGTTCCTTTAAGGCCATGTACATGTTGCGTCCGCCGGCGATGACCAGGTCGGCCTTGCGTTCACGCACCGTTTTGAGAATGCGCCCGGCTCCCCCTTCGGAAATGTATACCGCGTCGTCTCCAACCCGTTCAGCGATCCGGGCGATCTCTCCGTCGGTGCTTTTATTCGTGCCGACGCCAACCACCTTGATCCCGAGCTCCTGCAGCGCGGAGATCACCGACCAGCTTTTGACGCCGCCGGTATACAGCACCGCCCGTTTGCCTTTGAGCTGTTTGCGGAGCGGCGCCAGCTCGTGCATCACGCGGGCTTCCTCATGCTCGACCAGGCGGTCGACGCGCCGCTCCACCTCCCGGCTGCCCAGCAGATAGGCCAGCTGCCGCAGGGAATAGCTCGTTTCCTTGGCCCCGTAAAATGATCCCTCAAAATAAGGAATCCCGTATTTTCGCTCCATCTTGACCCCGAGGCCCAACAGCGCCCGGCTGCACACGATCATATTGACTTTGGCCCGGTGCGCCCCGGCGATTTCCTTATATCTTCCGTCCCCTGTGATTTTGGCATGAATGCGAATACCGGCCTGATTCAGGAGCTTTTCGATATCCCAGATTTCGCCGGCGATGTTGTATTCGCCGATCAGATTTACGGCCGTGTCCATGGCGGCGGCAGGCTCCGCGGTGCCGATCACGTATTGAAGGAGCGCCTCCCCGGCCAGGCGGGTGCCTAAGTTTTTGCTGCCGACGAATCCGGGGCTGTTGACGGGAATGCAGGCGATTCCCAGTTCGGCGGCCGCCCGCTTGCATACCGCATCGATGTCTTCCCCCGTCAGCGCTGAGACGCAGGTCGAATATACAAAAACCGCCGGCGGCGCAAAACGCTTTGCGATATATTCGATCGCCGCGCGCAATTTTTTCTCTCCGCCGAAAATGATGTCATGCTCGCCCAGATCGGTCGTAAAACCGTACGCTGACAGCCTTGGCCCGCTCGACAAGCTGCCCCTCGTCCCCCAGCTGTTCCCGGCACACGCGCTAGGACCGTGAACCAGATGCGCCGCGTCCGCGATCGGAACAAGCGTAATTTGCGCTCCGTCAAACGAGCAGCCGCCCGCCGCTTCACCGGGTTTTGGCCGCGGGCACGGCTTGCTTTGCGGTTCCTCTTTGCCGCAGGAATCGCCCATTCCGGCATAACCTGTGATACTCATCGCTTCCATCCGTTCTGATCCCTCCTGCTATCCGAATTTCCTGTCCCTGCATCCCGGCATCCTGGCGGATAACCGATTGACCCTGCGCGTTAACGCACAAGGTCAAAGCTGTGGGCCGGAGCGTCTTCATCCAACCGCTCAAGCACCGTATTTACGAATAAGGTCAGCAGATTCAATGCGCCTTGATATCCGATGATCGGATAGCGCTGCAGATGATGCCGGTCGAAAATCGGAAAGCCCACCCGGAGCAGCGGCACTCCGGCCTCTTTGGCCGCGTATTTCAGATGGCTGCTGCCGATGGCCAGATCCACCGGCTCATTAAACAATAGAGAGCGCAGATGCCAAAGATCGCGGCCGATATGCACTTTGCCCTCCGCGCCGTAAGGGCTGGACGACAGAAGCAGACCTGCCTCCTGTGCGAATTCGGCGTCGCCGTTGGAACAAACGATATGGACCGGCTCCATCCCCAGCTCCAGGCAAAAGCCGATCAAGCCCAAAAGCAGGTCCGGGTCTCCGGCCATCGCCACCCGTTTGCCATGCAGGTAATTGTGGGAATCGGTCAGCGCGTCGACGACCCGGGCTCGTTCCTGCAGCAGCGCTTCCGGGACCGGCCTGCCGCTCAATTCGCCGATCGTTTCCAGCAGCCGGTCGGTGGCCGCGACACCCAGCGGCGTGTGCAGCGACTTCACCGGCTGTCCCCAAGCTTCCCCGATATACTCCACCGTTTTGCGCAGGCTGTATTTTTGCAGCGCCAGCGTTCCCTTAGCATTCGCCGCGGCCGGCACGTCGGCCAGCCGGGTCCCGCCGTAATAATACGCATAAGTTCCGTCCGCTCCGGAATCGAAATTGCCGCTGTGATCGCCCAGCACGGTGCAGTCCGCCCCAAACAGCTCCAGGATGCGCCTAAGTTCGGAGAAGTTGCCGGTATACGGCTCGAATCCAAGCAGAACGTTCAGCTTGCCGCTGCTGGCCGGGTCGACGGCTTGCCCTGAGGAACGTTCGTACAGATCACTAAGAATCGCCTTCAGCATGTTGTCGTAGCCGGTGATATGCGAGCCGGAAAAGCTGGGCGTATTGGCAAAAGGAATCGGCATCCCCTCCGGCAGTACGCCTTCCTTCCGGGCGTTGCCGATAAAAGCCGACAAGTCGTCGCCAATCACCTCGGCCATGCAGGTCGTGCTCATCGCGATCATTTCCGGTTTGTAGAGCGCGACGCTTGTCTCCAGCCCGTCGATCAAATTGCGCATCCCGCCGAACACGGCGCCGTCCTCCGTCATTGAAGAGGACACCGCGGGAACCGGCTCTTTGAAGTGGCGGGCGAAATGGCTGCGAAAATAGGCGGTACACCCCTGCGAGCCATGGATAAACGGCAGCGTTTTTTCAAAGCCCAAGGCGGCCATCACCGCCCCGAGCGGCTGGCAAGCTTTGGCCGGGTTGACGACCACCGCCTGGCGGGCAAAGTTTTTGTCCATATACTCCTGCGACCTCGTATATGCCGCGGTTTGCAGCACCTCTTCCTCCGGACAGGCGTTTTCGAACTCGCGTTTTCTTTCCCGCTGGCGGACGTATTTTTCGCTGTCGAACAGCTTGTTATGGTCCAAAATCGTCCTAAGTTCGCTCATGCCGTCACCTCCTTTTTTTGCCGGGCCTTCACCAAATTCCACACCGGGCTGTTGACGGCCATATCCATGTCGCGGGCAAACACCTTAAACCCGTCAAAACCATGATAGGGGCCGCTGTAATCCCAGGAATGCATTTGCCGGAACGGGATGCCCATTTTGTGGTAAACGTATTTTTCCTTTACCCCGGCGCCCATCAAATCGATATCGAGCCTCTGGGCGATCTCCTCCAGTTCGTATGCGCCCGGATCGTCCATCAGGATCGTCGCTTGTTTCAACTCGGGAATCGTTTTTAAATAATCGTCCTTGTGGGCGAATTCATAACCGGTAGCCACGATTTCCATGCCCAGGTCCTCGTAAGCGCCGATCGTATGCCGGGCCCGCAAGCCGCCGATCAGCAGCATGACCTTCTTGCCGTCGAGCCGCGGACGGTATTTGGCGATTACCGCGTCCATCTCGTCCTTATAGCGGGCGATTACTTTTTCGCAATTTTCCTGGATCGTCTCATCGAAAAAGGCCGCGATCTTGCGCAAGCTTTCAACCGTTTTGGTCGGACCGAAGAAGTTGTACTCCATGGACGGGATTCCGTACTGATTCTCCATCACTTCGCACATGTAGTTCATTGAGCGAAAGCAATGGATGAGGTTCAGCTTCGCTTTATGCGCGGTCATGATCTCCTGGAGCGTGCCGTCGCCGGACCATTGCCCAATGACCCTTAGGCCCATTTCCTCCAGCAAAATTCGCGACGCCCAGGCGTCCCCGCCGATGTTGTAATCGCCAATAACGTTGACGTCATAAGGGCCGCATTCCTTCAGCTCCGCCCGGCCCATCAGAAAATCGCGGATAGCGTCGTTGGCGATATGATGACCGAGCGATTGGCTGACGCCGCGGAAGCCTTCACAGCGGACCGGCACGATCGGGATCCCCAGCTCCTTGCTCATTTTTTTGGCTACGGCTTCAATGTCGTCGCCGATCAGGCCGACCGGGCATTCCGACTGGATGGTAATTCCTTTGGCCAACGGAAACATCTCTTTGATTTCCCGGCATATGACCTCCAGCTTTTTGTCCCCGCCGAACACGATATCCGTTTCCTGAAAATCGCTGGTCACTTGCATGGCCGTAAAATTGTTGATGCCCAGCATGCCGCTGGCATAATTCCGCCGCGTGCCCCAACTGTATTGGCCGCAGCCGATCGGTCCGTGGCTGATGTGGACCATGTCCTTGATCGGCCCCCATACCACGCCTTTGGAGCCGGCGTAGGCGCAGCCGCGGATCGTCATCACGCCCGGACGCGACTTGACGTTGGACTTGATGGCGCATTTGCAGTTAGTCTGCTTGTAGTCCTCCTCCATGACTTCGTAGTGGCGTTTGCGCTCTTTTTTCGCCTTTTCGGGGAAAATCTCCAGGATCTCCTCAACGAGCTGTTTCATTTGCATCACGTCCGTCGTTCCCATTCTCCAACCTCCCGCTCCTTATTTATCTCTTAATCCGGAATCTACCGCGCGGCCGCGCTTAAAGCGCGGTTTTCATCCGCTTCACGGCCTCTTCCTCGTTTTCGATGACCCCGAACTCCATCAGCAGGTCTTCCAGCTCCTCCATGCTGATCGGCGTCGGAATCGTCAGCATGTCGTTGTGCAGAATTTTGTCGGCCAGCTGCTCGTATTCGGCGGCTTGGGAATGGCTTTCGTTGTACTGGGTGACGGTCATTCTCCGCAGTTCGGCATGCTGCACTACGTTATCCCGCGGCACGAAATGGATCATCTGCGTGTTCAGGCGACGGGCAAGCTCGGTGATCAGCTCATCCTCGCGGTCCGTGTTGCGGCTGTTGCAGATTAAGCCCCCGAGGCGGACGCCGCCGCTGTTGGCGTATTTCAAAATGCCGCGCGCTATGTTGTTGGCGGCGTACATGGCCATCATTTCGCCGGAACAGACGATGTAAATTTCCTCCGCTTTTTTCTCCCGGATCGGCATGGCGAAACCGCCGCAAACCACGTCGCCGAGCACGTCGTAGGAAACGAAGTCCAACCCTTCATAGGCGCCTTCCTCCTCGAGGAAATTGATCGCCGTAATAATGCCGCGTCCCGCGCAGCCGACGCCCGGCTCCGGGCCGCCGCATTCCACGCACTGGATGCCGCCGAACCCTTCCTGAATGACGTCCGCCAGCTCCAAGTCTTCGACCGAACCCCGCTCCGCCGCCAAATGCAACACGGTTTGCTGCGCTTTCGTGTTCAGGATCAGCCGGGTGGAGTCCGCTTTCGGGTCACAGCCGACAATCATAATTTGTTGATTGAATTTTTTGGCCAACTGGGCCAGCGTATTTTGCGAAGTCGTCGATTTGCCGATTCCGCCTTTTCCGTAAAATGCGATTTGTCTCATAAGAATGACCTCCATTTTAGAAATTTGGTTTCATATTTGGCATGCTGCAAAATCAGCTCTTCAATCTGGCCGGGTTTGACTACCGGGATGATGCCGGCCGCCTTCAGCTTAGCTTCGGGTACTTTGCCGATGCCCGCCGAAAAAAGCACCGAACAATCGCTTAAGCTGGCGATAATTTCCCGCAACGTCGCCGCTTTGTCCCCGTTGCAGCTCGCTTTGCCGTGACAATAAGCCTGCACTTTGCGAATCCCGAGGAAGGTGACATCCTGTCCGTCGGTCTCATACACCATAAATTCCTTAGCATGGCCGAAATGCAGGTTGACCCGGCCTTCGCCCCGGGAAGCGACTGCAGCTCTCAGCCTATAGCCGTCAGCTTCCGCAGGCGCTCCCGAAGCGGTGGCCGCGGGGCAAGCACACCCGCCTTCCGTCCGGCGTCCGGCAGCCGCTTTCGCCGCTTGGCGTTCCGCCAGCCGCTTCACTTTCTCCTCCAGGTCGGCTTGCAGCCGCTCCCGCGCTGCCGGGTCAAGCGGCGGCGCCGATGCAAGCCGCTCCCAAGTGAAATCGCCGCTGCGATCCTCTCCCAGAAGGCCGATGGCATCGGCGCGGCACTGCCGGCAATGCCTCATGAGCTGCGCCCCCGCTCCGCCGCAAGCCGCTTGGACGGCGTGCAGCAGCTTCGGCGGCGGCGCCTCGCGGCCCTCCAACTCGTAACGGCTGCCCGGGGCGATGATGAGCGGCATAATGTTGTGCATAAAAGCCCCTAACCGCTTCACCATGCTGGCCAGAACCGGCATATGCACATCATTGACGCCCGGGATCAGCACGGAGTTGACTTTGACCAGCACCCCTTTGTCGCTTAGGGCTTTCAGCCCGAGCAGCTGGCGGGTGATAAGCAAGCTTGCCGCTTCCCGGCCTTCATATTTGCGGCCCGATTCTTCGTCATATACCCAACCGTAAATTTGGCTGCCGATATCCGGATCGACCGCATTGATCGTGATCGTGACATGGGCAATGCCAAGTTCAACGATTTGATCAAGGTATTTCATCAAGTTCAGGCCGTTGGTGCTAAGGCAAAGCGTAACATCCGGGACGGCGCTGCGGATCCGGCGAAACGTATCGAACGTCTTATCCGGATTGGCCAGAGGATCGCCCGGACCGGCAATGCCGACGACGGACAATTGCAGAAGCTGGGCGGCGACGCCGGCCGCTTTGCGGGCCGCTTCTTCCGGGGTCAGCAATTCGCTGACGACGCCGGGCCTGCTCTCGTTAACGCAGTCAAACTTCCGGTTGCAATAATGGCACCCGATATTGCAAGCCGGGGCCACCGGCACGTGCATCCGCGCAAAATAACGGTGCGCCGCTTCGCTGTAGCAGGGGTGCCTGGCGATGTCGCTGTTTAAGATTGGGCGGGCGTCCGCGCTTATGGGATCCATGCGTTCCTCTCCTTTCTATTCCTTCAGTGTCAGCTTTCCAAATCAACGGGCCCGAATCATTTGAATAAACTGTAAAAATTTATCTATATCATAGTTTCACGTTAAAACCGCGTCAATTAACGTATCACCAAATTCCGTCCATTTCGCAGCAAGTTAACAAATCGGTCAAAATTCGCGTCATATTAATTAACATACGAATTACATGAGTGCGTTTACATTTCAAATTCTCAATTGCTTACATAACATCAATGGCCGGCGGGTTGGTCAGCAGATTAACACCTGCTGCCCAGACGCTTTGCACGATTATCCCATTTGATCCGGAAGCAGAGAGGAAGATAAATTCAGGAGAAGAAAATAGGCTTGGGAGAAGCAGACATGTTCGAGATCATTAGTTCGGGAGCGTTAGACAGGTTTGTGAGAAGGAGGTTTGTGAGAAAAAGGTTTAGGAGAAGGATATTTAGGAAAAGTGAAGCAGACCTCACGGGAGGAATGGGACAAGTCACCGGGAAAAATGAAAGGACCTTGATTAGCCTCCACCCTCTCCCCCCTGAACAAGAGGGATAATCGTGCAAAGCAGCATGCAGGGCATGCAGGGATACCAAGACACGAACGCTATCATAATTTATTTTGTCAAGCACCGATCTCGGTTTTGAGCCTATAAAATGTGTAAGCCGGAGCTCTCCAATAGTCCAGGAAGCACAAAAAGTCCCCTTCGCTTGAACCTGGGGAACGCTCATCGGCTTAAGCAAAGGGGATTCTGTTTGTTTTTCGGCGCTTAGGGAAACCGCGATCAACGCACTTTCCGCACGTCCGGAATTTCCCATTACTGGATTGTTAGCTTACGACCTCAGCAGCTTCATCGGAAGGAAGCAGAATTTCAAACACTTTTCCGTGCTGCAAAATGGTGATGCCTCTGGTTTTGTCTTTCATCACGACAACCTCCGGTTTGGCGGACATCCGTTCCAAGTAGTGCTCGGGCACTTCGCCGGAATTGCTGACGACCAAACCTTCCACTTCGCGTTCGTCGTTTTCGCCTAATTGCAGATCAATCACTTGCTCAAATACATCCGAAAACTGCTCAAAGCTGTCGGTATACACCGAAATGCATTTCATAGGGTCTCTCATCCTCTACTATTGTCTTTGTCTGCTGGGGTACGCATCTTCTTTATTTTTCCTGCTTCTCGGTTTTTTCATACGTTTCTTGCCTTCCCGGCACACGTCCAGGAGCGGGCAGACTTCGCATTTCGGGTTTTGCGCTTTACAGTGGTATCTCCCGAAAAAAATCAGCCGATGATGCGTTAACGTCCACTCGTCCCTCGGCACCCGCTTCATAAGCTTTTTTTCGACCTCCAGGACGGAATCGTTCCACCCTGCCAGCCCAAGCCGTTTGCTGACACGTTCCACATGAGTGTCAACCGCAATCGCCGGGACGCCAAACGCATTGGAAACGACCACATTGGCCGTTTTCCTTCCGACCCCGGGCAGCTGTACCAGCTCCTCGTGTTCGCGCGGCACTTCTCCCCCGTATCGTTCCAGCAAAATCCGGCACAGGTTTTGAATATGCTTCGCTTTGCTGCGGAACAAACCGATTTTGCGGATGTCCTGCTCCAGCTCTTCCAACGGAACCGAAAGATAATCTTCAGGCGTTTTATACTTCCGGAACAAATCCGCCGTGACTTTGTTCACGGTCGCATCGGTGCATTGCGCGGACAGGAGCACGGCAATCGTTAACTCAAAAGCGTTGCTATGGTTCAGCTCACAGCGCGCATCCGGAAACATGGCACCGATGGTGTCCAATATATGACGGACATCTGCAGCATTCATGTCTCCACCCCTTTACCCGAGAAAAAACCGTCTTGATCCGGGAAACATCCCGCATCAAGACGGTTAATCTCACGAAAAATGATCGATTATTGCTTTTCGATTTCAACCAGCTCGTCTCTGCCTGAAATACAAAACAATTTTATCATTTTCCTTGAGCGATTGCACGGAAATCGTTGTGTCACCTTGGTGAATTTACTCTCTTCACTTTGACCGCCGCCAGGCCTTCAAAATCAATGCTGATCGTATCCCCTTCATGCAAATCGGACAACTTGATGACATTTCCGTTATTATCCAAAAACCGGGCGTCCTTCACATCAATGTAGTTGTTGAAGTTGTCTTTACTTATACCGATACGGTCACTCGAAGCATTTACATACGCTACTTCAAATTGTTTGGAGATTCTGAGGCCAAGCAATTCTACCTTGTCTTGTCTGGAATCCAGAACAGCTACAACCGGATCCCCTTTAGAGAAGTCATTAAAGGTAGGTTTTGATTTTCCGGAAATCTCCATATCCAAACTCGAATTGTAAGGCAACCTGAGGAGTTCCCCCTCCACTTCAATTACGATCTCTTTGTTGGAAGTGTCCGCCTCCACAAACTTGCCGACGTATTTGTGAATGACCTTAATGGAAACCACCCGGTCACCCAAATAAGCGATATTAACAACTCGATTTTTAGTCAGAAGATCCTCAAGCTCATCCAAACCTAGATCATCATAATCGGAGTCATAATACGCTTCCGTCTTATCATCCAGCGTAAACGCATGCGGTTTTCCTTCCGAGTCCATAACCATCAGGGCCTGCAGTTTAGTATCGTAGGAAACGACGGTCGCTTGTTTGAGCTGCTTCACATTGCGTCCGAGAACCTCGATTCCGGTTACAACATCGTTGCTGTTCAGCGTCAGCTTGACTTGGTCCCCATTTTTCAGATCGGCGATCAGATCGTCGATGCCGGGATTGGCAATCCCGGCGATCTTAATCACGGGCTTATCGTCAAGCAGCCTCGTTTCCAGCGCACCGCTGCTTCTTTTGATCGTCAGCATGTTGGCGTCGGTGCCGATTTCCAGCAACGTCCCTTCAAGCGCCCGCTCCGTACTTCCGGTCACTTTGAGGGAGACGAGAACGCTGTTTTTTACCGTGTATTGAACAGCAGCGCCTTTTTGCAATTCGCTTAAGCTCATCAGTTGATTTTGGTACTGGAGCAGCGCATTTTTATCGACTTCATACTTCCCCGTCGTGCCGTCTTGATCTTTAATGGTAACGGTGTTGCCGTCCGCATAAACCGCTTCGATCACACCGGTTCCATTCTTGCTTAACACGGTCGATTGAATGATGATAGGCCTGTGCTGGCCGGAGTAAGTTTCCCGTTTAACGACCATCTTGGTGTCCGGCTGGAGATTAGCCGCTTTGATCGCTTTGCCGCTTTGATCCAGGAAAACCGTGCTATCGTCATACACAATCGTCTCGGGCTCGTTACCGACGAGCAGCAGCAACCGGTTGTCGCCAAGTATCCGCAGCATCGTTCCTTCCACGCTGTCCAACTGCTCCGCCGGATCGATGATCTCAACGTAAGCGGCCGAACCCGCCTTATCAATCGCCAAAACTTTCGTGTACAGCTTCAATTGGCTTTTGTTGATTTTGACTTCGGAATCTTTGGCGAAATAAGCGGTACGGTTGTCCAAAGCAAAGGTTTTCGTTTGTCCGTTCGCGTATAACGTCAGTCTGTCGCCCGTCAAATTGGTGACGATGCCTTCATACGCGTTCTCATAGTTGGCGCTGATATACTCACTGCCACGGCTTAAAAACGCAGCCATTTGGGCACGCGTCACTTTCCCTTGCGGGTCGAACTTTTTGCCTTCAACCCCGGTCGCAATTTTCAATTGAGCCGCGACATTCACGTATCCGCGGGCATTCACGGAAATGCTCGATTGGTCGGCAAAACCCGTGGACAAGGTTGCCGAAGCTTTCGCTTCCGCGTCTTTTCCCAAGGCCCGAACGAGAATTTTGGCAACCCACTCGCGCGTCGCTTTTTTCTCGCCCCAGGATTCTTTGTCCGCCGTTGCGGCGATTTCTTCGTTCTTATCCAGCAGATTTTTGGACAACGCCAGCTCCAGATAAGGCTTGAAATAGTTGCCGACTTTCAAATCCGCCGGTACTTTCGAGCCATTGCCCAATTGGGATTCCAGATTCATCAGCCGAATCGCCATCGTGATTGCTTCCTGCTGCGTTACGATGTCCCCCGGCCGAAATTTTCCGGCATCGCCAAGAATGATCCCTTCGGCTGCCAGCTTATATATATGTTTTTCCGCCCAAAAACCGTTCGCCACGTCGCTGAACAACGACGTCGTTGAGGAAATCGTTTGCGAAGTTCCCATAGATGTGGAAGACATCTCATCGGCGAACACTGCTGCGCCTCCGCTGAAACACATCGCCGTCACGAGCATGGCGGAAACCGCTCTATGGGCATTTCTTCGAGAACTGCGTTTAAATGATGCCATCCAATTCTCCCCTTTTAAAAAAAGTTCTCCTTGTCATGTTCGACGCGGGCAGGCGAGTTCCTTCAATTTTCCCCTAATTTCTTAACAGAGGATGATCTAATTCGACATGCCCCATCAAGGTGTCGACCTTTTCCCCATCAACGAGCAGCTCGATGGCATTAACTTCCTGAAATTGAAACAGCGTTTTGGTCAGCGCTTCGATCGCCAGCGCCTCTCCGCCGGCGCCTTGGCGCGCCTCATCAGGCAGCGACATATCGACCGTCAATACTCCGTCCGCAAGCGTAGCCGAATGAAAAACAGCTTTCTCCCAGAGAGCAAACAAGCCGGTATTTTCGCTGGACTGCAGCGTTTTTAGCGCCGCCAAATATTTGTCTTGATCGGATTCAAACGAAATTTGCCGGGTTTCCTTCGTTAACTCCAGCATGTTATCATCCGTGTAATAAGCCTCGATCGATGTTGTTTGCAGCGGCGATTGTGCCGGCTCCTTCCCGTTATCCTCGCCTTGCGAGCCCTGCCCTTCATTTTGCGGAGCCGCCGCTACAGGCTCCCCGACAGCCCCGTTCGACCCTGCGTTTCCCGTTCCGGTGGTCGGAGCGGCCTGCGGTTTTTGACCGCAACCGCTGCTCAGCAAGAGCAAAACAACCAGCATCCCCATGACCCATCCTTTTCTGTTCACGGTTGTTCCTCCTTCCCGCGTTTAGTTCACGCCGAGATATTCTTTGATTCCATCGACAATTCCCTGGGCCACATTGTTCTGGAATTCTTCCGTGTATAGCAGGGCTTCGTCGTTTCTGTTGCTTAAATATCCGCATTCCAGCAGCACGGCCGGCATGGTCGTTTCACGAGTGACGTGCAGGCTTTGCGTGCGTACCTTGCGGTCCGGAAGCCCCGACGATTCCACGAGATGTTTGTGCATAACCTTCGCCAAACCCGCGCTTTCGGAGCGGGTGTAATACGTCTCAACTCCGGTCGCCGTCGCCGGGCCGGAATTCGCATGGATGGAAATAAAAATGTCCGCATTGGCATTTTCCGCAATCTTCACCCGATCCTGCAGCGTCGGATATGTATCGCTCTCGCGCGTCATCACGACGTTAATGCTCGGCCCTTGTTCCAAAAGCAGTTGCTGTACTTTTAAAGCGACGGCAAGGTTGAAGTCCTTTTCCTTTTTCTTCGTGATGCTGCTCGCTCCCGGATCTTTCCCCCCGTGCCCGGCATCGATCACGACCGTAGTCAAGCCGCCATCTGCGTCCGTTCCGTCCCCTGGAGCAATTGCTTCGGCATTTAAATCAACGATAATAAGTCCGTCATTTTCGTTTACCAGTGAATAATTCACCTGATGATTCAGGTCCAGCACAACGCGTACGGTCCAAGGATCGCTGCTGAACAAGGCGAATCTAACGCTGGACACGTCTGGAGAATCGATCACTTCCATCATGCCGCTCTGATTGCTATCCATCGTTTGGCCGGTCGCGAGTGACTCGGCAAAAACGGTTTGCGGCAGATCTACCACTAGCCGGTCGGGGCCATTCATCGTAAAAATGTTCGGCGTCACGTTCTTGTCCACGTCGATCATCAAACGATTGTCAATAAAGCTGATGCCGTTGACGGAAGCCAATTCACCGCCATTTTCCGGCTCGATCGGCGTTCCCGGCTGCTCCGATTCGTTGCCCGACTCGGGGCTATCGATACTGCCGCTGCCGCTGCCGGAGCTCGGACTCGTTAAATAAACCGATTTGCTGGAATTGTCCCAAGATACCGTAAGCCCCATTTGCTCGCCGACGAATCGCAAAGGGACAAGCGTGGTATCTTTGACCAGCATGGGGGCAGCCGTCAGCGTGACCTCACTGCCGTTTACCGTTGCCGTCGTCTTGTTGACGGCCAAAGTGAGAATTGTTCCGGGTTGCTGTATGGTTACCGTGCCCGTCATTTTTTCCCAGTTGACGTCAAAACCAAGCTCCTCCGCGACGACACGAATTGGAATCATCACATTGCCATTTACATTTTGGACTTGTCCATTTTCGGGCAAGGTTAGCGCCCTGCCATCCAGATAAACACTGGTACTTCCCGCGGCAGCATGTCCCGTTTGCGAAAACGCAAACAATAGAATTAAAGTGAACAACATTGCCGCCAAATTTTTTTTCCTCATTCGTCACCCCTACCATCCTAGTATTTTTGCCTCATGACGACCGATGAAACCTTACCCAAATCTTCGACATCACCAGACGACATATTAGACGCTCCGAACCTTGAAAAGTTGCGAAATTATGGCATTTTTCTGCGTATAATTTGCTACTGTTTCCTATCAAACTACTGCATTTCCTGATTTTGCGAAAAGAAAAGCCTCAAACCCTCCAAAGGAAGGTAGGCAATTTGACTCTTCGGAAGAAAAACAGCGTAAAAAAAGAGGCTCCCTAAGGTCGACGACCTTTTGGGACAGCCTCGTTTCTGCATGTAAACTTTCCAAAATTCCTTTAGCTTCCGGATCTGGTGATCGGGTGCTCAAGGTCCGCATGGCCCATAAGCGATTCGACCTTTTCTCCGCCTACGGTAACCTCGATTTGCTTCACCTCGTCGAACTGGAACATCGTCTTTTTCAGCGCATCGATGGCTAGCGCCTCGCCGCCCGCGCCGAGCCGGGCCTCGTCCGGCAGCTCAATATCGAGCGCCAGCTCGCCGTTCGCTTCGGAAAAAGCGGCGCTATTGAGCTTCACTTTCTCCCATAAAGAAATCAAACCTGGATCGGCCGACTGCAGGGCCTTAAACGCTTCTTCATATTTGAGGTCTTCTTGCCCTTTCGGCACCTCAATCTCACGCTCGGCCGGCTTCAATTCTATAAGATCATTATCCGTAAAATAAACCTTAACCGTCAGCTTGACCTGCTCCGATGTTTGCTGCGGCCCGCTTGCATCGGTTTGGCCCGCTCCCTCGCCGCCGGCACCCTGGCTGGAATCGGCCGCCGGGCTCTGGCCATTATTCGCGCCGCCTTCCGCGACGTTCGAAGCATTCCCGGTATCCGCCGGCATAACTGCAGGCTTTTGTCCGCAGCCCGCCAGCGCCAACAGAGCGATGATCAGCAAAAGACATCCCATTTTTCTCATGCCGCTACCCCCTTGTTTATCGTTTATCTCCGACAAAATCACAGGCCCAAATATTCCTTAATCCCCGCAACGACGCCTTCGGCAACGCGCTGTTGAAACTCTTCGCCATACATGAGAGACTCGTCGTTCTTGTTGCTGAGGTACCCCACTTCAAGAAGCACGGCGGGCATCGTCGTCTCGCGGGTCACGTGCAGACTGCTGTAGCGCACTTTGCGATCCGCCAGCCCTGTTGCCTGGACGAGATGACTGTGCATCACGTTGGCGAGGGGGATGCTTTCCTCCCGGGTATAATACGTCTCCGAACCGTTCGGATTGGCCGGCGGATCGATACTGTTGCCGTGGATGGAAACAAACACGTCGGCGCCTGCATCATTGGCTATTTTTACGCGATCCTGCAGCGACAACGTCACATCCGAATCCCGGGTCATTATTAAATCGAGTCCGGGCTCCTGCTCCAACAGAGCCTGTACCTTTAACGCCACCGCCAGCGTAAAATCCTTCTCTTGCCGCTTCGTTACGCTGGTCGCCCCCGGCTGGCCGCCGCCATGTCCTGCATCGATGACGACGATCGGCCTACCGTTTATTCCCCGATCGTGGCCCAGGTTTGCTGCATCCGACGTCAAGTCAACGATGACGAGGCCGTCGCCGTTATTCGTCAGCTTAAATTGGCTGCCGCGGTTTAGATCGATCACGATGCGGACCGTTCCCGGAACTTCGCTGTATATAGAATAGCGGATTTTCGACACGTCCGGATTTCCGGCGGTCGCCAGCTCCCCTTTATTATACTCGTCCAGCGGATATTGCTCCAGAAAAGACTTGTCAAACCCGGCATTCGGAACGTCCACGACGATCCGGTCGGGAGCGGTCATTGTAAACACGTTCGGTTCAACGCTGCCGGATACCGCAAGTATCAACCGGTTTTCTTCAAAGCTCATCCCCGTAATGAGCGTCGGGCTGGTCTGCTCGTTTACCGTACCGCCATTCCCTTCTCCCTGCGGCATATCGGCGGTAATGCCTTTATCGTCGTCTGTGGTAGGGATGTATGTATTATCTTGCTCCGGCTCATCCGCCGGCACCTTGATTTCTCCGTCCGGCGCTGCGGCTCCGCTGACATGCCCGGGCAGAACGCCATCCACCGAACCGCCGACCGGACTGTATAAATACGCGGATTTGGATTCGTTGTTCCAGCTTACATTCAACCCCATTTGCTCGCCGACAAACCGCAGCGGCACCAAAGTCGTATCGCCCTGCAGAAAAGGAGCTCCGTTCAGCTTTACCTTCCGTTCGCCCACAACGGCCGTTTCTTCGCCGATCTTCAGCTTCAGGTTGGTTCCCGCCTGCTTGATCGTCAACGTACTGCTCGCCTTGTCCCAAGCAACATCGTAGCCAAGCCCTTCGACGATCACGCGGATCGGCACCATCACGCTCCCTTGAACAATTCCGGCCTGCGCATTTTCCGGCTGCACCAGCTCTTGGCCGTCCAAATAAATGTGCGTGCCGGACGAAGCCGCATGGCTTAATCCCGGCAGTCCAAGCAAAAAAAGCCACGCAAACAAGAAAAAGCCGATTTTCTTCATGAACCTCATCCCTACCTCACCCTAGTTAAATTTACCGACAAAAAAAATCCTCATCCGCAAAAGGCTGCTAATTACTTCCATAATATCAGAAAATAGCGTCTCCTGATAGACTTATATTTTCAAAGAGCTACAAAAACGGACATTCGGGTGACGCGCGAGCCGTCCACCGAGGCCCAACGAAAAGGATAAGCGCAAAAAGTGCCGTTATTCCGGCGATATCCGACCATTCGAGCGAAATAAAGGAATTTTATGTCGCTATTTTCTTAAGCTCGCCAGAAATCACCTGCTTTCTGATCACTTATAGGAAAATAGGGACAAGAAATGCCGTTAAGGGGGATGAACATACCTGGATCCGGGTAATAAGCACATAAAGCGCCGCTATTTCTGCGGGTCCCGTAAACGCGGCCGCCACCGCCTTATGAACGCAAAAAACCCCCGGTCATAAACCGGGAGTTCCTATTCTTTGACGGCTAAAGTTTAACCGAATCTTCTTTTCTCGTAAGCTGCGATCAAATCCTCGTGCTGCAGCGTCAGGCCGATGTCGTCCAGGCCTTGCAGCAGGAATTGGCGGCGGTGCTCGTCGAGATCAAAAGCGATATTCAGGCCGTGTTCGTCCTTAATCGTCTTTTCTTCCAGATCCACCGTCAGCTTGTAGCCTTCATGGGCCGCCGTGCGCTGGAACAGCTCTTCGACTTGCTCCTCCGACAGCTTGATCGGCAAAATGCCGTTTTTAAAGCAGTTGTTGTAAAAAATATCGGCAAAAGACGGCGCGATGACGCAGCGGAATCCGTAATCGAGAATCGCCCACGGCGCGTGCTCCCGCGAAGAGCCGCAGCCGAAATTCGCGCGCGAGATCAGGATCGATGCTCCTTCATAGCGCGATTTGTTTAAATCAAACTCGGAATTGACATTGCCTTCGGTGTCAAAACGCCACTCGTAGAACAAAAATTGTCCAAACCCCGTACGTTCGATGCGTTTAAGGAATTGCTTAGGAATAATGGCGTCGGTATCGACATTGACGCGGTCCACGGGACCGACGATGCCGGTCAGTTTTTTAAATGCTTCCATCGATCGATTCTCCCCTTTTTACCTTGATTAGCTCAGGACTTCGCTTTTGATTTCCCACTCGCGAACATCGACAAAACGTCCCTTGATCGCAGCCGCGGCCGCCATCGCCGGAGAAACGAGGTGCGTTCTGCCGCCGCGTCCCTGCCGCCCTTCAAAGTTCCGGTTGGAGGTGGAAGCGCAGCGCTGTCCGGGCTGGAGAACGTCCGGGTTCATCGCCAGGCACATGCTGCAGCCGGCATCGCGCCATTCAAATCCGGCTTCCGTGAAAATTTTGTCCAGGCCTTCCTTTTCCGCCTGCAATTTCACGCGGCCGGAGCCCGGTACGACAATCGCCGTCACTTTATCGGAAACCTTGTAGCCTTTGGCGATTTGCGCCGCCGCGCGCAAGTCTTCGATCCGTCCGTTCGTGCAGGAACCGATAAACACGTAGTCGATCTCGATGTCCGTCATCGGCGTTCCCGGCGTCAGGGCCATGTATTCAAGCGCCTTCTCAGCCGCTTTCCGCTCGTTGTCCGTAGCGAAATCCGCGGGATTAGGGACGCGTCCGTCGATGCTGGTGCCCATGCCCGGGCTCGTGCCCCAGGTCACCTGCGGAATCAGCGAATCCACGTCAAATTCGACCACGCGGTCATATTCCGCGCCTTCGTCGGTCGCCAGCTTGTTCCATTCGGCCACCGCTTGCTCGAACGCTTCGCCTTGCGGCACATGCTGGCGCCCGCGCAAATAGTCAAACGTCGTTTCGTCCGGAGCGATCAGCCCCGCTCTGGCGCCGGCTTCGATCGACATGTTGCAGACGGTCATCCGCTCTTCCATCGACAGCTCGCGGATCGCTTCGCCCGTATACTCAATGACGTACCCGGTCGCAAAATCGGTGCCGTATTGGGCGATTACGCCGAGGATCATGTCTTTGGCCGTTACGCCCGGTTTGCGTTTACCGACGAACCGTACTTCCAGCGTCTTGGCTTTGGCCTGCTGCAAGCATTGCGTAGCCAGCACGTGCTCCACCTCGCTGGTGCCGATCCCGAAGGCCAAAGCCCCAAACGCGCCGTGCGTCGACGTATGGCTGTCGCCGCAGACAATCGTTTTCCCGGGATGCGTAAGGCCAAGCTCCGGCCCCATAACGTGAACGACGCCTTGATCGACCGTGTCCAAATCGTACAAAGTTACGCCGAAATCACGGCAGTTTTGCGACAGCGTATCGATCTGCTGCTTGGAGATCGGGTCGCTGATGTTGTAGCGGTCTTTGGTCGGAACGTTATGGTCCATCGTCGCGAAAGTCAGATCCGGACGGCGAACCTTGCGGCCGCTCAGCCGTAGGCCCTCAAACGCCTGAGGCGAAGTGACCTCGTGCACGAGATGCAAATCGATGTAAATAATGCTCGGTTTGCCCTCTTCCTGATAAATCACGTGATTATCCCAAATTTTCTCATACATCGTTTTTTTGCTGCTCATTTTTTTCACCCCACACAAGGAATCGAACCTGGAACAAAGCGGAATGCCGGCGGTTTTACAACCAATTTGACCAGCGCTTTGTATGTTGAATTCAATATAGCACGTTACCGTTAATTGTTCCAAGATATAATAACTATAATTGTGATAGGGGCAGCCTATAAGGAGGGGATATGGAGGTTTGGTTGTCACTTATAAATGCAAGTAAATCAATATCGTGGGACACTAATCCGAATTGAACGGTTTAACCGTTTACAATTTCCCCGCCATTCACGTGCAGAATTTGCCCTGATATGTAAGATGCATCATCGGAGGCCAAAAATACATAAGCAGGTGCCACCTCGAACGGTTGACCTGCTCGCTTCATGGGTACATTGTCTCCAAAAGTGGCAATCTGTTCTGGAGGTAAGGAAGATGGGATTAATGGAGTCCAAATGGGTCCCGGGGCCACACCATTGACTCGAATCCCTTGCGATGCCAATGATAGTGACAGCGAACGTGTAAATGAAACAATGGCTCCTTTTGATGCCGAATAGTCAATTGAATATTGTTCTCCCCGATAGGCACTAATGGATGTTGTATTTATGATAGAGCTGCCTGATTTCATGTATGGCAGAGCAGCTTTCGTCAAAATAAACTGCGAAAAAACATTTGTGTGAAAAGTGCTTGCTCGTTGCTTCGAGTCTATATCTAATAGACTTTCCCTTACATACAATACACCTGCATTATTTACTAGAATGTCAATACGACCATATTGGTCAATTGTTTGCATTACAGCTTGTTGGCAAGGCTGCTCATATCCAATATCGCCTGGAATGATAACGCACTGACGCCCGTATTTATTGATGTAGAACTTCGTTTCTTGTGCATCGCTATGTTCATTTAAGTATGAGATTGCAATGTCTGCGCCCTCTTTTGCGAAGGCGACAGCGATAGCTCTCCCAATTCCACTATCCCCACCTGTAATGAGAGCAACCTTATTCATCAGTTTACCGGCTGATTTGTAATTGGGGTTATCAAATATAGGTCTTGGTATCATGATTGATTCAATGCCAGGTTTACTTTGTTGCTGAGGCGGGAAACCCATCACGCACACTCCTCTCGGCATTCTCCTCTATTGTATGACACTTCGATACAGGTTAATACCTACTCCTTCAAGGCAAAACACTAATAATAGCGTCTCATTTGAAAATCCAGATTCTACACCATCAACTATTGGGGTAACAATAAAATAATAGGTCTTTCCATTTGTTAAACCTGGAATAACAAAATTTCCATAAACGTCTTTAGTGGCTGTAGCAGTCTCCGTATAAACACCAGGCTCAGTCCCGTAGTGAACAGTGTAACTTTCCGCGTTTTCAATCGGATCCCCGTTTAAAGTAACTTTACTATTGACAAGGCCAGATTCTGGATACAGCTTTCGTCGGTATACTACCGGCGGCAGCTTTTTGAATTGGAGGGCATACGAATATTAAATATTTTTTTACACATATTACCTGTTAAAGTTCACGGATACGGTTCAGAGGAGGATCGCCATGGCAAGGCCGCTTGAAGCAAATGTGGAATATCTGAAGCGCACCCTTAGCCATTTTTCCGATGCCGTCTTCAAGGAATTGGATGTAGGGCAAACCGGCTTTCAAGTTATCATTGTCTATCTCTCCGGGATCGCGGACGTCAATGCGATTAATGAACAAATCGTCAAACCTTTGATTTTGGCGGGGCTGGGGAACAACAAACCTGCACTTACCCCGGAAACATTAAAGGAAGGCCTGCTGCAGAAAACCGCTTCACCGATCGCAACTGAAACGGGCGAGTTTCTGAATAGTTGTGTTCTGGAAGTATTGTCGGGGAAGACTTGCCTGCTTATTGAAGGAACCGATGAAGCGCTGATTGTCGAGACCGCAAATTTCCCTGCTCGAAATGTTGAAGAACCCGCAACCGAAACTTTGGTAAGAGGACCGAGACAAGGTTTTGTCGAAGATATGGCCAGCAATCTCGCCATGATCAGACGATTTGTGAAGGACGTCAGTTTCAAAATCGATAACTACCGCGTTGGAAAAAGATCTTCCCGAAACTTGGCCATACTCTATATCGCCGACATTGCCAATCCGGAACTGGTTCAGGACATTAAAAAAAGGATTGAATCCATCGACATCGACGATGTACAAGATAGCGGAATCGTAGAGCAATTGATCGAGGAAACACCATGGTCTCCGTTTCCGCAGCTTCAAGCGACGGAACGCTCGGATAAAGCGGTGAGCGCCCTGATGAGCGGAAGGGTTGTCATCATGCTGGACGGCACGCCGTTTGTGCTGATCGCTCCGATGACTTTTTGGATGCTGGCTCAATCCCCGGAGGATTATTACGAACGGTTCCCGTTAGGGACATTTTTTCGCATTCTTCGTCTAATGGCGTTGTTTATAGCAACTTTCCTGCCTTCCCTATACGTCAGCTTGGTCTCCTTTCATCCCGGGCTCATCCCGCCCGATCTGATCATGTCCATCGTGGCCTCGCGGAAAGGCATCCCTTTTCCGGTCTTTGTCGAGGCTCTAATCATGGAAGTGTCATTGGAACTCCTGCGCGAGGCAAGCCTGCGGCTGCCCAAAGGCATAGGCCAGGTCATCGGCATCGTAGGAGGGCTTGTCATCGGGGAAGCGGCCATCGAGGCGTCGATCGTCAGTCCTTTCATGGTGATTATCGTCGGGGTTACCGCGATCTCATCCTTTGCGAGTCCGCAGTACAGCGGCAGTATCGGCATCCGCCTGCTGCGCTTCCCGGTTATGCTGGTTGCCTCGGTATACGGGCTCTACGGGGTGATCCTGTCGTTCATATTTCTGGGTGCCCATATGGTTCGGATCAAAAGCTTCGGCGTTTCTTACATGGCGCCTTTGGCCCCCATCCGATTAAGTGATCAGCAAGATACTTGGGTTCGCATTCCTTTCAGGTATTTCAAAAAACGTTCATTAACGTTAAAAACTCAGGACGAAACATTATCCCACAGAAAAAGGAAGTAAACCTATGACCGCTTTTAGCTTTCGGTCCCGCCGCAGCCGGCTGCTGCAAAAATGCATTGCCGGATGGATGGCCTGCGCCGTGCTTGCCGGTTGCTGGGACAGCAGGGAAATCGAAGACTTGAGCATCATTCTCGGCGTTGCCATCGATATGGATCAGGATATGCTTGAACTGACTTATCAGCATTTAATCGCTCAGAAAAACCAAGAAAATGCATATGCCAACATAACAACGCTTTACGGGGATTCCATTCAGTATGCCTCCAGGGAACAGGCGAAACAGGTGGCTCATGCTCCCTTGTACAATTTTATCCGGCTGGTCTTGATCAGTGATCAGGCCTTGCGGAAGTGGCGGATCGATCAGTTGCTGGATACATATACCCGCTCCTACAAACCGAGCCGAAACTCGGTTGTTATGGTCGTGAAAGGCAGCGCCAAAGAAGCTCTAGCGAAGATGGGCAAACATAAAGACATCCCTTCCATGGATTTGAGGGATTTAGCCAAAAATAGCGTTTTAAATGAAAAAATACCACAAAGGATCACGTTGGGAGACATTTCGATCCGGATTTCGCAGGGAGCCGATTTTTTAATTCAGCGGCTGGATACCGGCGAAGGCGGCAATCGTCTGACAGGCGCGGCCCTGATTAGCGGCCAAACGAAGAAACTTGCCGGCTGGATTGACGAGGAGGATATCAGCGGGATCAACTGGATGCTGGGAAACACGGAGGGGACCGTTGTTAAAACCGAGGATCCGCGGACAAACCAAACGATGGTATTTGAAGTTGACAGAGTGAAGAGAAAACTCCTCCCGCATGCTGATGGACAGGATATCTCATTTACGGTCCTTATTAAAACCGCCCTTAATCTGAACGAGAACCGGGTTGTCTCTGCCGATCTTCTCAAGGAACCGTTCCTGCAAACGGCCAGGGAAGCGGCTCAGGAAGAAATCAAAGAGAGCGTGCTTCGGTCGTTAAGCAAACTTCAGAAGGAAAAAGCGGATGTGGCCGGTTTTCGCACAAAAATAAAAACGGACTGTCCCGAAGCCTGGGATCGCGTGAAGAACAACTGGCCGGAAACCTTCAGTCAAATCCCGATCGACGTTCTGGTGGATGCCGAAGTAAGGCAAACGGGAGCTTATTCTAAAGGAGCGGGAGCACCATGACAAATCTGCCTACCATGAAACATGAAAAAATCTCCACTCTCCAAACCGTTCTTACGGTCACCTCGACCGTGTACGCCGTGGGAATTGTGAGTTTGCCGAGAAGTATCGCGGAAAAGACGCAAACTCCCGATGTTTGGCAGGGACTGCTCTTGTCCAGCTTGCTGGGTTTGCTCGCCGTTTTTATCAATGTAAGCTTATGCCGGCGATTTCCCGGGGAGACGTTTTACGAGATAAGCACACGGGTTGCGGGTAAATTTTTCGGTTACATCATCAACCTTTCATTTATTGTATACTGCCTATTGGTCTGCTCGCATGTAGTAAGAATGATGGCGGAATTTATCAAAGCTCTGGCTCTGGAGAGAACACCGATAAGCGCAATTCTCATCCCGTTTCTGCTGCTTGTCGGTTATTTGACTTCGGGCGGCCTTCATGTCATGGTCCGGTTGGTGGAGCTTTTTTTCCCCTTAACCTTTGTCGTTTTTTTGCTGCTGGTTATTCTCAATATCAACCATTTCGATCCGGATAACTTGCGTCCCGTTTTTCATAAGGGATGGATGCCGATTCTCCAGTCTCTGGAGGTAGTTCCCTTTTCAACCCTAGGTTTCGAATCCATGCTCATCTTAACGAGTTTCATGGTTCATCCGCAAAAGGCGTGGAAGGCGGGAGCGATCGGCTATTCCGTCGCCATGGGGTTGTATCTTCTCATGGTGACGATGGTTATCGCCTGCATGTCCGTGGAAGAAGTTTCCCGCTTGCAGTGGCCGGTTGTTTCTTTTGCCCAGCAAATCGAATTTCCCGGCGCGTTCCTGGAACGGTTTGAATTGTTGTTTATCGTTTTGTGGACGATTAAAATTTACATGACCACGGCAAATTACTATTTTTACCTCGTCGCCGGGCTCAGCCAACTTACGCAAAAATGGAACAGGTATATCTATTACCTTCCGTTAGTTTTACTGTTTGCCGCAGCCATGTATCCTCAAAATTTTGTGGAAATCGACAGGATGGGCCAATTAACCGGTTATTTCGGAGTCGCTGCTTGCGCTTTAATACCGTTGTTGCTGTTGATCTCATCCTTCATTTTCCGCCGAAAAGGAAGACTCAATGAGGCTTAGGGATAGACGGGAAAACGCAGTCCGGACGCTCAATATGGAATATCCAACGGATGAATCGCAACCTCATCAAACCTCGAAGCCGCTGCCACCGACTTTAGCCCGATTTTGCCATGCAGGAACGGTCTATCGCTGCGGTCGTCATATTCCAGCACCGGCTCGCTGCCGCCGTCGGCATAGACGGTAATTCGTGTGCCGGCGGCGGCAACTTTCAAGTGCATCCATTCCCCCGCAGGCGGCATAGAGTAGGCGGCGTCCGCCAAAGGGATCGTATCGTAATGATGCTTCACCAGATGTATCCCGGTTCCGTCCGCATACACATAGTATCCTCGCAGGAAATCATCGCGGTTTTGGTTCAGTTCCAGTCCGTTTGCAGGGTCCGTGACCCGGATCATAAGGCCGGTCTGACCGCCTTCCTCCGGTACGGTAAGATCTGCTTCCACCGTATAATCCGTCCAGCCGTACTCGCCGGTTACGATTTTCGCCGGTTGCAAGGACGATGCGCGCAGCTGGCCATCCTTGACGGACCAGACTCCTTCGTAACGGAACCATCCGGAAGTGTTTCTCCCCTCAAACCCATCCTTGGTTTCCGTTACTGGCGTGAATTCGCCGGCTGCCATCCAGGCGAAATCCATGGAGCCCTGCTGCACATCCAGCTTCAGGGCTTGCAGACCGCTTTCCAGCTTCACTCCGTGGAACGATAGCGTCTCCCATTGTCCGGGATTCGCGGGCGGTTTCACTTCAATGGCCGGCGCCGCTTTCTTGTTTCCGTCCGAAAGGCTGAACTTCACCCCATCCGGCCCGGGAGCCACGCGAAAATGAATGCTGTAGGTCCCGCTGCGGGTTACGTTCACCCGGTAGCTTAAGGTAGTGCCTTTCGCCAGTTTGGCGAGGTAATAACCGCCGTTCCCGTCATCGGCGGCGGGGGCTTTGGTTTCCGCCACATTTTCCGCATGAATGGCATCCACTACGCCTGGCATCGGAGCATAGGCCAGCCGATCGCCGCTGCCGTTCACTTTATTGCTGAAGGCGGCATATCCGAAACGTGCGCCGGCGTTTTGGACGGCGTAACCGATTTGTCCCCCGCCGGCCGCTTCCGCCAGTTGGAGCGTAAGAAGCTGCATGCCCGCAGTATACACACGGACCGTCCGATTCTGAACCTCCAGCCGCAAATTTTGCAGAGTGCGGATATCGAGATTGTCCGGGATTCGCTTTTTCTCCATAGCGACTGGTTTCCCTTGCCGGTATACCTCGGCCGTAATTTCACGGGACTCCGCATCGAGCAGAACGATGCCGAAGTTCTTATCGTCCGTATAGGAGAACACAACCCCCGCTTTACCTCCTTGACCTTCCGAACGAAGCTGTACATGAAATTCCGCAGTGTAGTCGGATTCGGCCGCCGGTTCAGCCAGCAGCATGGAGCGTCCTTGCTTTCCTTGGGCAGCGGCGATCAGCCCTTCCCCCGCACTCACGGACCACTCGCCTTCCCCTGACTTTTTCCACTCCATCCCGAGCTCGCTTCTTTCAAACCGGTCGCTGAAAGACGGCGGATCAGGCGCCGGCTGCGGGCCGTCCACCGGTCCGTGAACCTTGAAACGGCTGCCGTTCCAGACCAGACGGTCTATGTTCATATGGCGGAGCGGACCAACGACACCGGGGCCCTCCAAATTGTGATAGATCATATATTGCGTGTCCAAATCAGGCCCGGTCACGATGGAATTGTGACCCAGCCCCACCGTCGGCCCGTCCGCGCGCAGGAGGACCGGATTGCCGGCAAAACCTGCGAATCCCGTGAGCGGGGAATCGCTTACCGCCGCATCCACCCGGTAACCGTTGCTGAACACATGATTCCCCGTATACGTCATGTAATATTTTCCTCCCCGCTTAAACACTGTCGGGCCTTCCGTCCATCCGCCCATGTAGGCCCCGGTTTGCGTTTCTTCCGGAGCGACGGTGAGCGGATCGGTCATAGGCGCGGCTTGAATCCCCGATGTGCCGGCGTAGTAAAAATACCACTTCCCATCGTCATCCACGAAAGTCGCACCGTCGATCGTACGGCCGAAATTTCCCGTCGCCACACGGAACGGCCCGGTCGGCAAATTGCTCTCCAGCACGTAGTGCCCCTTACCGGCCGGAGAGGTGTACATATAAAACTTCCCGTTCCAGTATCTTACTTCCGGCGCGTAGGCGGCCGTCGTTATCGGATCCTCCGTGCACAGCCCTTCATACTTCCATTTAAGCAAATCGGCCGAGCTCCATACTTTAACCCCGGCGTCCGTATCTCTCGTGCTGACATATAAATAATAATACCCGTTATAGGAGAACACGAACGGATCGCCCAGTCCATATTCCTCCCATTCATCCGGCAGCGTTATCGGATTGGTATATGTATGGATTGCGGCGGGCTGAATCACTGCATCCGGCCCCTTAGAGTCGCACCCGGCTGCCCCCAGCCCCAAACAAATCATCAAAAATCCCGCCCAATACGCTTTTCTCATGGCTCTCCCCCTCAAACCAATTCGGTAATTCCGAACTCAAGAGAAACACATAGTTCATTTTATTACAATAATATTGTATCATTAGGGCCGATTATACGTTTGCAAATTCAATTTGTCAACGTTTACATTCAGTAATATTGTAATATAAAAATAAAAAAATCATCTGTTACTGTATTTTTGTAACAAAAGACTTTTAAGTTATTTTCACCAAACCGCCGCGCAGCGCCATGACCACGGCCTGGGTCCGGTCCTCGCAGCCGAATTTTTGCAGGATCCGGTGAACATGGGAGTAATGTAGGGGAAATCAAATTTAACGGTTGCAGCAGAGCTTATTTCGCTTTATTCTCAAGGATTCTGGCCTTTTTACCCAATTAAGCGCTGTTATAACCGTTAGAAATTGAAATCCGTCTTTTCGGCTAAATAAGCGCGGTTACAACCGTTAGCGATAGACGGGAGCCCCGACACCGGCCGTTAACTCCCGGATTGTTCAACTAAACCAGCACAAGCAGCACCGGCAGCACGACAAACGAAGCCAGCGTCGTCCACATGATGCATCTCGATACCAGCCCGGGCGCGGCGTCAAACCGTTCGGCCAGAACGACGGCGTTCACGGCGACCGGCATCGAAGCCAAAATGAACAGGACGGAAAAAAGCGTACCCGTAATGCCCAAAACCGTTAAAGCGGTATAAGCGGCAACGGGCGCCGCGGCCAGCCTTACGGCAATGCCGGCCCAAACTGCGGATCGCTTGGCGGTTGCGGCGTCCGGCCTTCCGACCTTCACCATCTGCGCGCCCAGCACCGTCAGTACAACCGGCGAATAAGCGTCCGCCACCATGGAAATCCCTTGGGTGATCTCTGCCGGGAGCTGCAGGTGAGTCATGCGAAGAAAAAACGCCACGGCCGCGGCATAGATCGCCGGCAGGGCAAACACCGACCGGATCGCGCTTTTTACGGAAAACTGCGAGCGGGCGGCAAAATACACGCCAACCGTGTTAACGATGATCATCTGCGTGATGACATAAAGCGAAGCTTTATCGAGCCCGAGCTGACCGAAAGCGAGCAGCACAAGCGGCAAGCCGTAGTTGGCGCTGTTCGTCAGCGTCGATATGAGCGTAAGCCCGGCCGCTTCCGGCGCGTCCAGCTTCAGAAGCCGGCCCCCCGCCTTGGCAAGGCCCCACATCAGCACCAGGTTCAACAAGGAAAACCCGATCGTGCTGAACACATCGCCCGAGGAAATATGCGCGTTCATCAGCGTATCGAAAATGATCGCCGGACTCAGCACATACAAATATAAAGTCAGCAGCGGCTTGGTGTCCAAACCGCGAAAACGCGCCAGCAGCGCGCCGGCAATTACCGGAATCGAAAGCGGAACGATTACATGAAGCAGCGTAGCTAAAACCGTATGTATCATAGTTGCCGGACTCCTCTGCTCGCTTGATAGTTTTGTTTTGCCCTATTGTACCCCTGTCCGCAAAAGGCGTCCAAGACCTGAAAACAATATAACTAATAGCTATTCCCTATAACTTTTCCGCGTATTTTAAGCCTGAAAGGTTAGATTTGGGAAAATCTCCGGCCACCAAAAAAACAGCTCCACCAGGTAGATTCACCTAAAGGAGCTGCTTTTTCATATGAATGTTCGTGCACGCAAGCTGCAGGTTCAACCCGCGGGCTTAAAACGAATCGACTCCCATCACATGGTCGAGCGGAATCGGCCCGATGCTGCGGCTGTCGTTGCTGTTGTTCCGGTTGTCGCCCATGACAAACACGTAACCGTCCGGAATGTCCCAAACCTCTGCGGCTCCCGCGTTCATTTTTTCCTTAATATAAGGCTCGTCCAGCTGCTCCCCGTTGCGGAACACATGTCCGTCCTTCACCTCAATCGTATCTCCCGGCAGGCCGATCACTCTTTTGACATAGAAAAAATCCTCCTGTCCACTGCCGGATAACCAGGTAATCAAGGGATGCTCTTTAATGTCGTCCAAAAGCGTACGGCTGCGGTCGACCCGGCTGTCGAGAATGACGATATCGCCGTATTCCGGCAGCTTCTCCAGCACATGCGCAAACTTCCAGGCATAAATGCGCTGCTTGTCGTTCAGCGTCGGTTCCATTGAATGGCCGTCTACCCGGTAAGGCTGGATCACAAAAATGCCGATAATCATGCTTAACACAAATCCAAGCGCGATAGATCCGCCCCATCCGACAATTTCCTTCAACCATTTCTTCAAACGAAAAACCTCCAGAATAATAACTTTAACTTTTCCATCTATTATAACGGGGAATAGGGACACAAAACAAATTTCCCTAAATATCCCAGGTGGATGGCGATATCGAAATCAAGCATTCTCCGCCTATATATAGTATACTTTATTATAGGAATTTCTTATAAGAGGGATGATGAAATGGAACTAAGACAACTTCTGTACACGCTGAAAATCGCCGAGGAAAAAAACTTTTCCCGCGCCGCCGACAAGCTGCATATCGCCCAACCCTCCCTCAGCCAGCAGCTGTCCAAGCTGGAGCAGGAGCTTGGCGTCAAGCTGTTTCAGCGCAATACGAGCACGGTGGAGCTGACCTATGCCGGAGCAAGCTTTATTCAGCACGCGCAAAAAATTATGGACGCCGTGGCCCAACTGCGCCAGGAAATGGACGACATCTCCCAACTGCGGGCCGGCCGCGTCGTCGTGGGCAGCATGCCGATTACCGGCTCCCATCTGCTGCCTTACGTGCTGCCCGCCTTCAAAGAAGCTTATCCGGACATCGAAATCACCCTGCTGGAGGATACGTCGCTCAATCTGGAGAAGCTGACGGCCGGCGGCGGCACCGACCTGAGTTTGCTGTCGCTGCCGCTGCAGGAGCCGACCCTCGCTTACGAGCCGATCGGCGAAGAGATCATCGACCTGGCCGTGCCGCCGAATCACCGCCTCGCCTCTTCCGGTGAGGCCAGAAGCGGAGTGAAGCTGGAGCAGCTGCGGGACGAACCGTTTATCGTACTGAAAAAAGGGCAGGGCTTCCGCAAGCTGACGGTCGACCTGTGCCGCGGCGCGGGCTTTGAACCGAACGTCGTATTCGAAAGCAACAACATCGAAACGGTGCAATCGCTGGTCGCGGCCGGGATGGGCATCACGCTTGTTCCCCGCTTTATCGCCCGGGCCAAACGCAGCGAGCTGATCCCGGCTTATCTGCCGCTCGCTGAGCCCGTGCCGAGCCGTACGCTGGTCATCGCCTACCGGAAAGGACGTTATTTGTCCAAAGCGGCGGAGGCTTTTATCGACACGTTCAAGGCGACGATGGAGCAACGCGACGCGGCTTATAATTCGTAGCAGCCCGGGCGGCGGTCGGCGAAAACGGGGATACGTCCGCGAACCTCGTCCACGAGCGGCAGGTCGACGGTTCCGGCGACGATCTCCTCCCCTTCCCCGCCTTCCGCTACGATTTCGCCCCACGGATCGATGATCATCGAATGCCCGAAAAAGTCCGAGCCGCCCCCGCGGCCTACCCGGTTGCAGGCCACCACGTACATCTGATTTTCGATCGCCCGGGCCATCAGCAGCGTGCGCCAGTGATGGAGCCGGGGATGCGGCCATTCCGCGGGGACGAACAGGACCTTGGCGCCCTGCAGGGCCAGCGTCCGGGCCAGCTCCGGAAACCGGATATCGTAGCAGATCGACGCCCCGGCTTTCGTGCCGTCCAATTCAAAAACGACGTTCCGCTCTCCCGGCGCCAAATATTTCTCCTCCTCCATCAGCCGGAACAGATGCAGTTTGGCATAACGGGCCGTCTCTTTTCCCTCGCGATCAAAAACATACATGGCATTGTAAATTTTCCCGTCCCTCTTCTCGGCAATAGAGCCGCCGACGATATGAATGCGGTGTTTTGCCGCAAACGCCGACAGCCACTCCCGCGTCGCCTTGCCTTCGGTGTCGGCCAATTCGTCAATCCGTTCCAAAGCGTAACCCGTGTTCCACATTTCCGGAAGCACGGCCAGATCGAGGTCCGGATGCTCCCGGACCGCCCGCTCCAACAGTTCTTGCATAGCCCTGCGGTTTTCCTCCGGTTCCCCCAGCTTGATATCGCCCTGAACCAGGGCCACCCGCCATTTTCTTTGCTGACTTTGCTGACGCTCCGCCATATCGTTCACTCCTTTAGAGCCATATACCAGATATGATAGCTTGCTGCTTCACGGGTGGCAATAAGCGTCCTTTATTCCCCCTATACACCTCGAAATTCTCATGATAAATTATAAACATTATCATTTTAACCAGACCGGAGAGATCACGATGAAGGAAATCAACGAAACCATCAACCCGTCTTCCATGGCTTTCCCCCTGCCGGTTGCCGATGTCATGCAGGGGCTGCCGACCCAATTTTTCGCGGGCCTTGTGCAGAATGTCAATCAAGAAATCGCGGCGGGCCATGACGTCATTAACTTGGGACAAGGAAATCCCGACCTGCCTACGCCGCCTCATATCGTTCATGCTCTTCAGCAAGCGGCGGAAAACCCGCTTTACCACAAATATTCTCCTTTTAGAGGTTATGAGTTTCTGAAAGAAGCGGTTGCCCGGCGGTACCTGGAGGATTACGGCGTACAGCTTGACCCGGAGCGGGAGGTGGCCATTTTGTTCGGTGGAAAAACCGGACTTGTCCAGCTGCCCCAGATGCTTTTGAACCCGGGGGACGTCTGCCTGGCGCCCGATCCGGGATACCCGGACTACTGGTCCGGCGTGGCCTTGGCCAAGGCGCGGCTGGCCTTTATGCCATTAACGGAGCAAAATGCGTTTTTACCCGATTACAAGGCCATCCCGGCCTCCGATTTGAAGCAGGCAAAGCTAATGTACCTGAATTACCCGAACAACCCGACCGCGGCGACCGCTCCGCTCTCTTTTTATGAAGATACCGTGGAATTCGCCAGCCGCAACCGGATTGTCGTCGCCAGCGATTTCGCCTACGGAGCCATCGGTTATGACGGGCATCGTCCGGTCAGCTTCCTGCAGGCCCCCGGCGCCAAAGAGGTCGGGATCGAATTCTACACGCTGTCCAAAACGTACAACATGGCCGGCTGGCGGGTCGGCTTTGCGCTGGGCAACGCCGAGATCATCTCGCTTGTGAACCTGCTGCAGGATCACATTTATGTCAGCCTGTTCGGCGCGATTCAGGCGGCGGCCGCGGCCGCGCTGACCGGTCCGCAGGACTGCGTAACGGAACTCGCCCGGCGTTATGAGTCGCGCCGCGATGCCTTTTTTCAGGCTTTGGAGCAAATCGGCTGGCACGCCTCCAAACCGCGGGGCTCTTTCTTTAGCTGGCTCCCGGTTCCGAAGGGATTCACCTCCGCCGCGTTTGCCGAATTGCTGCTTCGGGAAGCCAAAGTTGCGGTGGCGCCGGGGATCGGCTTCGGGGAGCACGGCGAAGGATACGTCCGCATCGGACTGCTCAGCGGCGAAGACCGCCTGCAGGAAGCCGCATGGCGAATCGGACGGCTCGGCTTGTTTTAAAATAAGTTAAATTAAAGAAATGGCGGAGCTAGGCAAGTGTGCTGAATTTTTAGGTGATTAAGGAATCCGCGGCGGGGGAGTGATCGCAAGAACTTTTCACACGGCCGCTCCAGCGAAAAGATAAGGCACTAGCATTGCATCAAACCGGACAAGATACATTCATAACCACGAAACTATGCTAACGGTTGCCACAACCGCTATTTGTCCCAAGAACATAGATTTCAAAATTGTAACGATTGCCATAGCGCTTATTTCATGGAAACCCAGCTATTTCCGCTTAGATTCAAGCAAATAACGACGCTCATAACCGTTAGAATTCAGAAAAGGTCTTTTATCGTAAAATAGCGGCTGCAACAACCGTTAGATTTCCGGCGGGCGAATGGATCGGTTCGAAAACCTGAGCTTTTGCGGGAATTCTGCATGTATCAGGGCTACAAATTGTCTTGTGCAAGAAGTAAAATGCAAGGGCTAGTGAACATAAGGACAAAGCAGGGCGTTATTTCGGCGATCCCCCCCCCATTTTGAGCGATATAGAGATACTTTATGCCGCTATTTTCCCCGGCAGCTAGGAAATGTCCGCGTTCTGGGGCCATTCACAGGAAAATAAGAACAAAAAATGTCGTTAATGGGGATGAAGATGCCTGGCTCCCGACAATAAGTACATAAAATGCCGCTATTTTGCTGGCCCAGCCAATGGTGTTCGTCGTTCGGCAGCTCGTCAGTAACACAAGCTTGAACACTAGCTCCAGCCAACGGTGTTCGCCCTTCGGTAGCTGGTTATCAAGCGCCGAATTTTAGTTTGAGCCCCATTTAGCTTTTTTCTTTGCAAAAAAGAAAGTACGGTGGTATCCTAACAGTAATCATATTCATATCGGACATCCATACAAACGCATAGACGGGACCAGTACGAAAGACCGCGGCGCTCCAGAGAGTAAATTCCATCGGCTGAGAGAATTTACATGCTTGCCCTTTCCGAACCCTACCCCCGAGCGGCCGGCCCTAAAGCCGGACAGCGCCCCTGTTACCGGGCAATCCGAGTCGGATGAGAAACCTCATCAATAAAGGTGGTACCGCGGAAGTCACACTTTCGTCCTTTGCGTGCAAAGGCGGAAGTTTTTTTATTTTGCGGGAGAATGCGGAAAAGACCGTTTTTCGCTTGATTAGCGGCTCTCATGTCCGTTACATCCTGCGGCTCGCGCAACCATCCGTTACCCGCACGCACACGTTATTATTCAAGTTTTGGAGGAGTGGTCACCATGCTGCGTCGCATCGTCGTCAAAATCGGAAGCAGTTCGCTGACTTCGTCGGAAGGAGGGTTAAACCGGGACGCCGTCCGTTATTTCGCCGCCGAGCTGGCCGGTCTCATCAGGGCCGGATACCAGCCCCTGCTCGTCACCTCCGGCGCCGTGGCCGCCGGCTTCCGCGAAATCGGCTACCCCGAGCGGCCCAAGCTGCTGCATGAGAAACAGGCGGCCGCCGCGGTAGGCCAGGCGCTGCTCATGCAGGCGTACCGCGAAGCGCTCGCCGAACATCGCGTATCCGCGGCCCAGGTGCTGCTTACCCGCTCCGATTTCCAGAACCGCAAGCGGACGGGCAACGCGAGCATGGCGATCGAAGAACTGCTGCGGCAGGGTGTCCTGCCGATCATCAACGAAAACGACACCGTGTCGCTGGACGAGTTGAAATTCGGTGACAACGACACGCTGTCGGCCTTGGTCGCCAATTTGATCAAAGCTGAGCATCTGCTCATTTTGACGGATATGGACGGGCTTTACACCAAGGACCCGCGCCTTGATCCAAGCGCTACGCGCATTGCCCGCGTCGCCGAAATCACGGGCGACCTGTACGCGATCGCCGGCGGGGCGGGCTCCGCGGTCGGCACGGGCGGCATGCGCTCCAAAATCGACGCGGCCAAAATCGCTTCGATCGGCGGCGTTCCCGTCTTCGTCGGCAAGGTAGGGGAGCCCGGCGATCTGCTGGCGGCGCTGCGGGGCGACGGCCGCGGCACCTACTTCGAAGCGCACGGGTCCGCCCTGCCGCGCAAAAAACAATGGCTCGGCTTCTTCTCCACTCCGTTCGGCACGCTGACGGTCGACGACGGCGCCGAAGAAGCGCTCATCCACGGCGGGCGCAGTCTGCTCCCGGTGGGCGTAAAGTGCGCAACCGGCCACTTTCATACGGGAGATGTCGTGGAAGTCGTCAATCCCGGCGGGGAAGTGCTGGGACGCGGGATCGTCAATTACGACGCCGAGCAGCTGCAGGAAATTCTCGGGCTTCCCAGCGGGGAGGTCATCAAGAAGCTGGAAATCGTCCACCGTCTGGAGGTTATCCACCGGGACGAATGGATTTCGTTAAAATCATAAATCAAAGAATCATAAGGAGGCCTAAAACCATGAGTGAAGTCAGACAAAAAGCCGAGCGGGCCGCCGGCGCCGTATCCGCGCTGAACCGCCTGACGACGGAGCAAAAAAACGAAGCCCTGCTGGCCGCCGCCAAAGCGCTTGTGGACGGCAGCGCCGCGATTATCGCGGCCAACGAGGAAGATTTGCGGCGCGGCCGGGAGAACGGCACTTCTTCGTCGATGCTGGACCGGCTTGCTTTAAACGAGAAACGCATTAAAGACATCGCCGAAGGGCTGCGGCAGATCGTCGCTTTGCCCGATCCGGTCGGAGACGTGCTGGAGACGATCGACCGCCCGAACGGCCTGCATATCGTGAAGAAGCGCGTGCCGCTCGGCGTCATCGGGATCATTTATGAAGCCCGCCCCAACGTGACGGTCGACGCGATGGGACTGTGCCTTAAGACCGGCAACGCGGTCGTGCTGCGCGGCGGCTCCTCCGCCCTCGCCTCCAACCGCAAAATCGTCGAGATCATCCACGAGGCGTTAAGCGTCACCGCCATCCCGGTCGACGCCGTGCAACTCATCGAGGACCCGAACCGTTCGTCCGTCGACGAGATGCTGAAGCTGAACGGGCTGCTGGATGTCATCATTCCGCGCGGCGGCAGCTCGCTGATCCAAACGGTCGTGCAAAACGCCACCGTGCCGGTCATCGAGACGGGCGCCGGCATCTGCCATACGTACCTGGACGCCGCCGCGGACCCGAAAATGGCCGCTTCCATTGCGCTCAACGCCAAAGTACAGCGCCCATCGGTATGCAATTCGATGGAAACGCTGCTCGTCCATGAAGACTTCGCCGCCCGGCATCTGCCCGAATTGGCGGACCGCTTCAAGGAGGCGGGCGTCGAATTAAGGGGCTGCGCAGCCACGAGACGCCTCGTGGCCTGGGCGAATCCGGCAACCGAAGAAGACTATGCGACCGAGTACAACGACTATATTTTGAATGTGAAGGTCGTTCGCAACTTGGAGGAGGCGCTGGATCATATCCGCCGTTTCGGGACCAAACACTCGGAATGCATCGTTACGGAAGACCGGCAAACTGCGAAGCTGTTCCAGCAGGAAATCGACGCGGCCGCCGTGTACCACAATGCGTCCACCCGGTTTACGGATGGCTTCGAATTCGGCTATGGGGCCGAAATCGGCATCAGCACGCAAAAACTGCATGCCAGAGGACCGATGGGCCTGCCTGCGCTGACATCCAGCAAATATATCGTTACGGGGAACGGGCAAATCCGGGAGTAAATCTGCAATAAGCCTGAAAAAAATCCCTGTTAGCCAATATCCATTCTCTACATCAGGAGGTAATTCCCATGAACCCGAACATATCCCTTGCCTCCGCCTCGATTTGCTTTTACGGCGCCGGTTCGATGGCCGAAGCGATCGTGCGCGGACTGATCCATAAAGGCGTCGCCGCCGCGGAGCAAATCGCCATGCTGAACCGCTCGAGCCAGGAACGGCTGGCCTATTTGTCGCAGACTTACCGCGTCACGGCCGCAAACGAGGAAGCCGCCAAACGGCAGCATCTCCGGGAAGCTTCGATCATCGTCCTGGCGATGAAGCCGAAGGATGCCGGGGAAGCGCTTAGCGAACTCGGCCCGATGCTGCGCGAAGGGCAAATGATCGTCTCCCTGATCGCCGGTCTGTCGATTGCGACGATCCAGGCGCTGCTCGGCGGCAACATCCCGGTCGCCCGGACGATGCCGAACACGTCCTGCTCCATCGGCCGCGGCGCCACCGGGATCTCCTTCTCCGCCGAAATGTCGGAGGAGCAAAAAGCGCAGGTCTTGTCCATGTTTCAAGCGGTCGGCATGGTGAGCGTGATTCCGGAGGAACGGATGGAAATCCTGACCGGTGTTTCCGGGAGCGGCCCCGCATATATTTATTACATGATGGAAGCGATGATCGAAGCGGGCATGGAAGGCGGCCTAACGTCCGAGCAGGCGCGAGAGCTAACGGTGCAAACCGTGCTTGGCGCCGCCCTGATGATGGCGGAAACCGGCGAAAATCCGGCCAAGCTCCGGGCCGACATCACTTCGCCGAACGGCTCGACCCAGGCGGCGCTGGAGGTGCTCGAAGCGGGCGGGTTCCGGCCGAACGTGAAAGCCGCGGTGCACCGCGCCGCCGAGCGGTCTTTGGAAATGGGCGAGGCGGTTCGAAAGTCGCTTTTGTAAGCCAAAATTCTGGATGAAGCACGAAGGAGGACGGCCTGGATGAATTTTTCGGACATTCCGTTGGAGGAAAAACAAGCTGCGCTCAGCGAACTGCGCGGCGTCAAGGAGCAGCTTGCCGCCCGCGGCTGGCTTCCGGCCATGAGCGGCAGCTTGTCCGTCCGGGTCGGAAGCTTTGCGCCGGGCAATTATCATTTTGCGGTGACGTCGGGCATGAAAGGCCGGACGAACCTTCCGGCCGAGGAGTTCCTGTTTGTGGACGCCGCCGGAACGCCAAGCGAAGCTACGAAGCTGACGCCCGGCGAAGATGCGCCGGTCCACGCGAAGATCTACCGGATGACCGGCTGCGGCGCGATTCTCCACGTGCACACCGTATTTAACAATGTGCTCAGCGAATATTTCGGCGACGAAGGATTCGTTCCATTGCAGGGCAACGAGCTGATCAAAGCGCTGGGCATCTGGGAGGAGGACGCCGCTGTACGCATCCCGGTCGTGCCGAATTACGCCGACATCGCCGAAATGGAAAGGCGGATTCCCGCCGCGCTCGACACCCGGGTTCCCGGCTTGTTGCTGCGGGGCCACGGCATCTACGCCTGGGGCTCCACCGCGTTCGATGCCGTATCCCGTCTGGAGGCCTTCGAATTTATGTTCGAAGCGTTGTACCGCTCCCTCCTGCTCCCTCCCAAACGCAAATGATCGCACCGAGCAACCTTGCGGCCAGCGAAGCAAAAAGAGGCAATGCGATAAGCAAGCCGAATCCTCATCGCTGCCGCGAGGTTTTTTTGCCTATCACAGGCCTTTATCTTTCAAGAAACTCCGCATAAGCTTTGGCATCCATCAACTTGGAAAAAGCGGCGGCGGGGTCTTCCCGAAGCTGAATCCGCACCATCCATCCCCCATCGTAAGGTTCCTCGTTCACCAGCTCGGGCGCCGTTTCCAACTCCGTGTTGATCTCCAGTACCGTTCCGCTGACCGGCGTAAACAAATCCGCCACCGTTTTGACCGATTCGATCGTGCCGATGCCGTCCTGCGCTTCCACTTCCGTTCCAAGGTCCGGCAGCTCCACAAATACAATATCGCCCAAGCGATGCTGAGCCACGTCGGAAATGCCGATTTTTACCGTTCCGTCCCCCAAATCCAGCACCCATTCATGTTCATCGCTATACCACAGATTTCCCCTAATATTGGCAGACATGCGTATTCCTCCTCTTCCGGATCTTTCTCGTTCAGATTATTCCAAACCTAGCTGTAGTGTCAATATTACTAACATAATTTATAGATTCAAAAAATGAAAGCGTTGCATAATACAAAAATAAAATATTTTTTATATTTTCATGATAAGTTTATTGACATATTTCGCGGTTTTGAGTATTAATGTAGATGTAATCAGCGGTTGAAGGCAGAGGGAGAGATTACAATTCCAGGCAATTGTAACGCCGAAGGAGCAAGCCGTTGCGGAAGCGGTGAATCTCTCAGGCAAAAGGACCTCTGCCGGACGCGTCTCTGGAGAGAATTCGTCTTTATCGACAGAAGGCGGATCACCCAAGGGGAAACCTGCTTTTTCAAAAATGCCGGAGCGCAAGATGACCGGTGTTTTGCCGCAGGGTAACTCTCAGGTACAAAGGACAGAGCCCGGGAATATCCGATTCGTTTGCCGGTCGGAATTTCTTGGCCTGTCTTTTTATTTTTTCATGATATGTGCAGGTAAAATACGGCCCACCGCGGCCAAACGAGGTGATGAAATGTCCGAACCCGTAGAACCCCTATTGCAACGAACGCCGCTATACTCTTGTTACTCCCGGTATGAAGGCGTGCGCTGCATCGATTTCGGCGGCTGGGAGCTGCCGGTGCAGTTCAGCGGCATTCAGAAGGAACACGAGGCCGTGCGCGAGCGGGCCGGCTTGTTTGACGTATCGCATATGGGCGAGTTTTACGCCGAGGGTCCCGGAGCGGGAAGTTTTTTGCAGCGGATGACGACAAACGACGTGAGCCTGCTGGGGCCGGGAAAAGCCCAATACACCCTGCTCTGTTATCCGGACGGGGGCGTTGTCGACGATCTGCTGGTGTATAAACGGGACGAAGGCAAATACATGCTTGTCGTCAACGCCGCGAACATCGCCAAGGATTGGGAATGGCTGCGCCGGCATCTGCCCGCCGAGGGCGTCAGTCTCTGCAACGTTTCCGCCGCCACGGCGCTGCTGGCGCTGCAGGGACCGCTGGCCGCCTCCATCCTCTCTCCCCTGTGCGAAGGGTATGATCCCAGCGTTATGCGCCCCTTCACGTTTAAACCCGCGGCCCGGGTCTGCGGCATTAAAACGCTGCTCTCGCGCACCGGCTATACCGGCGAGGACGGGTACGAGCTTTATGTTGCCGCGGAAGACGCCCCGGCCCTTTGGGACGCGCTGATGCGGGCCGGCGAGCCTCGCGGACTCGTGCCGGCGGGGCTCGGCGCCCGGGATACGCTGCGCTTTGAAGCCGGCCTTCCCCTCTACGGGCAGGAGCTGTCGCCGAGCATTTCGCCGCTGGAAGCCGGCCTCGGCCGGTTCGTGAAGTGGGACTCCGGCCCGTTTATCGGGCGCGAGGCGCTGCTCAGGCAGCATGAAGAAGGCGTACTGCGGCGGCTGGCCGGTCTGGAGATGATCGACCGGGGCATTCCGCGCGCGCATTATCCGGTGTTTGCGCCGGGCACCGAGGACCCCATCGGTGAAGTAACCACGGGCACGCAATCGCCGACGTTCAAAAAAAACCTCGGCCTGGCGCTGATCGCCGGCGCCCACGCGGCGGCCGGCACCGTGCTCGAGGTGGAAATCCGCGGCAAACGGCTGAAAGCCAAAGTCGTCCCCCTGCCGTTTTATCGCCGAAACGCATCCGCCAAGCCGTGAAAGGAGTACGAGAAACTTATGATAAAACACCGTTATTTGCCGCTGACCGAACAGGACCGGGCCGAAATGCTGGAAGCGATCGGCGCGCCTTCGCTCGAAGCGCTGTTTCAGGATATTCCCGAGGAGATCCGCTTTAAAGGCGCGCTGCCGGTTTCGCCGCGGCTCGACGAATACGCCTTAACCCGGCACATGTCCGCGCTCGCCGCGCGCAATGCCGACACCGACCGTTACGCCAGCTTCCTCGGCGCGGGCATTTACGATCATCATATTCCTTCCGTCGTCCAACACGTCATTTCCCGCTCCGAATTTTACACCGCATATACGCCGTACCAGCCGGAGATCAGCCAGGGCGAGCTGCAGGCGATCTTTGAGTTCCAGTCCTACATCTGCGAGCTGACCGGTCTTAAGGTGGCCAATGCCAGCATGTACGACGGAGCGACGGCACTTGCTGAAGCCGGCTCGCTGGCTGCGGCCGCCACCCGGCGCAAGCGGCTGGTCGTGGCCCGGACCGTTCACCCCGATGCCCGCGAGGTGCTGGCGACTTACGCGCGCGGCCTGAATCTGGAGATCGCGGAGGTCGGCTGGGAAGCGGGCGTTACCGACCGTAAGGCGCTGGAGACGGCTATCACGGAAGACACCGCCGCCGTGCTGGTGCAAAACCCGAATTTCTTCGGTTCCCTCGAAGATATCCGCGCCATCGGCGAGCTGATCCATGCGCGCGGAGGCCTCTTGATCGTCAGCTGCAACCCGCTGTCGCTGGGCCTGCTGGAAGCGCCGGGCAAGCTGGGCGCGGATATCGTCGTCGGCGACGCGCAGCCGCTGGGCATCGCGCCTTCCTTTGGCGGCCCGACCTGCGGATTTTTCGCCGTGGCGGACAGCTACATGCGGCGGATGCCCGGGCGGATCGTCGGGCAGACGACCGACCGTAACGGCAAGCGCGGGTTCGTGCTGACCCTGCAAGCCCGGGAGCAGCATATCCGCCGCGAAAAAGCGACCTCCAACATTTGCTCCAACCAGGCGCTGCTCGCCCTCGCCGCGTCTGTGTATATGTCGCTGATGGGCAAACAAGGCATGGCCGAGGTCGCGGAGCTGAACCTGCAAAAAGCGCATTACGCCAAAACACGCCTGGCTTCCATCCCGGGCGTAGGCCTCCCCTTTCCGGCCCCGGTTTTTAATGAATTCGTCATCCGGCTGCCGGAAGGCGCCGATCCGCAGCGGCTGCAGCAAAAGCTGCTCGAGGCCGGATTTATCGGCGGATTTGATCTGGGGCGCAGCTACCCCGAACTCGCCGGACATGTGCTGATCGCCGTGACCGAAAAACGCAGCAAAGCGGAAATCGACCAATTCGTCAGTGTAATGGAGGAATCGATATGCGCGAAATAAATGAAACCAAGCCGGAGGAATTGCTTATTTTCGAACGCAGCCGGCCCGGAAGGATCGGTTATTCCCTGCCGGAATGCGACGTCCCCGCCGTGCCGAAGGAAGAGCTGGTGCCGCCGGAAATGCTGCGCCGCGAGGGGCTTTCGTTCCCGGAAGTGTACGAGGTCGATGTCGTGCGCCATTATACCGCCTTGTCCCGCCGCAATTTCGGCGTTGATAACGGGTTTTATCCGCTTGGCTCCTGCACGATGAAATACAACCCGAAAATCAACGAGGATGTGGCCCGTTATCCCGGCTTCGCCAAAATTCATCCATATCAGCCGGAGGAAAGCCTGCAGGGCGCGCTGGAGCTGATGTACCGGCTGCAGCGGGATTTGGCCGGGATTACCGGCATGGACGAGGTCACCCTGCAGCCGGCCGCCGGAGCGCATGGGGAATGGACGGGCCTGATGATGATCCGCGCCTATCACGAAAGCCGCGGCGAGAAGCGGACGAAAGTGATCGTGCCGGACTCCTCGCACGGCACCAATCCGGCCAGCGCTGCGGTCGCCGGCTTTGAGACGGTGACCGTCCCTTCGAACCAGCGCGGCATGGTCGATCTGGACGCGCTGCGGGCGGCCGTCGGCGAAGATACCGCCGCCCTTATGCTCACCAACCCGAACACGCTTGGCCTGTTCGAGCAGCAAATCGTGCAGATCGCCGAAATCGTCCATGCCGCCGGCGGCCTGCTGTACTATGACGGCGCCAATTCGAACGCCATTATGGGGATTACGCGGCCCGGCGACATGGGCTTTGACGTCGTCCACCTCAACCTGCACAAAACGATGAGCACGCCGCATGGCGGCGGCGGTCCAGGCGCAGGTCCGGTCGGCGTCAAAAAGCGGCTCGCGCCTTTTCTCCCCGAGCCGACCGTCGTCCTGGACGAATCCGGCCGTTACGCCATCCGCGGCCGGCGTGCGGAGGGGGCGGCAGGCTTCGCCCCGTTGGTAGGCACGGAAAACCCGCCCGGTTCGGTTAGTTCCGTTGGTTCGGTTGGTTCGCTCGGCTCGGCTGGCTCGGTTGGTTCAATTGGTTCGCCTAGTTCGCCTGGCTCGGTTGGTTCGATTGCGCCTGGTTCGCCCGGATCGGCTGGCTCGGTTGGTTCAATTGGTTCGCCTGGTTCGCCTGGCTCGGTTGGTTCGATTGCGCCTGGTTCGCCCGGCTCGGCTGGCTCAGTTGGTTCCGACGGCCCGTCCGTCTCTCCGACTTCTGCCGCCTTCGTCGGCTCGCCCAGCCCAGCCCCCGAAGGCAACTCGCCGGGTACACAAGGCTCAGCCTCCATCGGCCGGGTCAAAGCGTTTTACGGCAATTTCGGCATTCTCGTCCGCGCTTACGCCTATATCCGCAGCTTGGGCCCGGAGGGACTCCGCCAGGTTTCGGAAAACGCCGTGCTGAACGCCAACTATATGATGAAACGCCTGGCTCCTTATTACGAGATGCCTTACGAGGATCAGCCGTGCAAACACGAATTCGTCATGTCCGGCAGCGGGCTGGCCCAATACGGCATCCGCACGCTTGACGTCGCCAAGCGGCTGCTGGACTTCGGCTACCACCCGCCGACCATCTATTTTCCGCTGAACGTCGAGGAATGCATTATGATCGAGCCGACGGAGACCGAAAGCAAGGAAACGCTGGACGGGTTTATCGATTGTATGATCGCCATCGCCAAGGAAGCGGAGACGAACCCAGGTCTCCTGCTGAACGCCCCGCACACTACGCCGGTAACGCGCCTGGACGAAACCGGGGCCGCCCGGAAGCCGGTGCTGAACTGCGCCTGCGGGTAACGGAAACCAATGAACGACACACCAAATGCAAAAGTGCAGTTGATTTTCGCCAAAAAGCCCCAAAACAGCTGATCAAGTGCAAAAGTGCATTTCATTTTCGGATAGTATGCTAAAATTCACCAATTTAAGCCGAATTAACTGTACTTTTGCATTTCAACCGCTCAAATATGGGAATTTACGACAGATGAAATGCACTTTTGCATTTCCTTGCAATAAGTCGTAACAACCAGGGAACAAAGACACGAATAAAAGCAAAACCGCCTTCCCGGGAAGGCGGTTAATTCATGTTCCACGAATAAGGCCCGGCTTAAAAGAAAAACGCGAAATAGATCACGATCGCCAGCAAAATCCGGTACACCGCAAACGGCACCAGCTTGACGCGGCCCACCAGCTTCAGGAAAAAGCGGATCGACAGCAAAGCGAACAAAAACGCGCTTATGAACCCGGCGATAAAAAAGGGCAGGGTGTCCGACGTAAAATATTGCAGGTTTTTGACCAGCGAAAGAGCGCTGGCTCCGGCCATAATCGGCACTGCCATGATGAAGGTAAAATCGGCGGCCGCCTTGTGGCTTAAGCCCAGCAGCACCCCGCCGGAAATCGTCGATCCCGAACGGGAGAAGCCCGGCCAAATCGACAAGCATTGGAAGAGGCCGATCGTAAACGCCTGCTTGTAAGTGATTTGGTCGACGGTTTCCACCTTGGCCCGCTTTGGCGCAAACCGGTCGGCCGCAATCATGAGCAAGGCCCCGACCACCAAACCGATCAATACCGTAGCCGTCGAGAACAGATGCTCATCGATAAAATCCTCAAGCAGGACGCCCAATACGCCGGCCGGAATCAGCCCGACAATGACCTGGGTTAGCTTGAGCCGCGATCCGCCGCCATGTTTAAGCTGCCGAGGCTGGTACGACCCGTCCTCCGCCACGATCATCTCGTCGGACCACGCCGAAGCGCTCCCTTTCTTTCCCATAAAACGGGACAGTCCGAGCAGTTCCATAAACCGGTTCCAGAACACGACTACCACGGCCAAAATTGAGCCGAGCTGGACCACAACTTTAAACGTGTTGGCTACGTATTTGGTACCCAGCAGTTGTTCGGTCCGCAGCCACATATCGTCCACAATGATCATATGCCCTGTCGACGAGACGGGGGCAAATTCCGTAAGTCCTTCCACCATCCCCAGAATAATTGCTTTGATCAGATGCAAAAAATCAATCATTTCAGCTTCTCCTTTGCTAGTCAATCATCCCATCCGTCATTCTACCATTCGTCCATTCTACCATTTCGCCTATGATTTCGTCCATCAGTCCGCCGGCTGCTCCGGCTGCTCCGGCGTCCGGCGGGCGCCGCCGCCCCTTCTTTTGCGCAGCCAAAACACCAGCACGGCCGCCGCGGCGACGGCAATCACTCCGTAGGCGACATGGGAATAAACGTCCATAAACGCGACGATTTTTTCCCAGTTGCCTCCCACCGCCGCGCCAACCAATACGAGGGCCACGTTCCAAATCAACGTGCCGATCGTCGTAAACAGCAGGAACAGTCCGAACTTCATTTTGGCCATTCCCGCCGGTACGGAAATCAGGCTGCGGATGAGCGGGATCATGCGGCAGAACAGCACCGTCCAGTAGCCGTAGCGGTCAAACCAGGCGTCCGCTCTGCGGATGTCCTCCTTTTTGAGGCGGAGAAAACGCCCGTAGCGGTCAACCCAGCCTTCCAGCCGGTCCACGTTAACCAGCAAGCCGATCCCGTACAGGATCACCGCCCCCAAGATCGAACCCAAGGTGGAGGCGAGGATGACCCCGGCCGGAGTCAGGCTGGTGTAAGTGGTCATAAAACCGCCGAACGTCAAAATCACTTCCGATGGAATCGGCGGAAACACATTTTCCAGGGCGATGAGCAAAAAAATACCGAAATACCCATACTGCTCCATAAAATCCGTAATCCAATTATTTTCCACGTCGTACCTCCAAACCGTTTTATCGAATCGCTTTTTTCACATTGCGCAAATAACGGGCCCGAATCAGCAGAAAATAGGCGGCTTGCGCAAGCAAAAAGCTGGCTAAAATGAAGGCCGTCTGCCAGGCCACGGAAAAGCTGAACAAGCTCTGCATCGCCTTGAACGCGAACAAGCTGTGCACGATCGCCAGCGCGATCGGCACGAAAAACAACAGGCCCACCTGTCTGGTGACGATGCCGGCCAATTCTTTTTCCGTCAGCCCCAGCTTCGCCAGCGCCCCATACTGCCGCCGGTCATACTCCAGATCGCTGTACAGCCGGAAATAAAGGAAGCTTCCCGCCGCGATGAAAAACACCGTACCGACCAGCAGGGCAAACAGCAGCAGCGCCCGGTACGTTGTCCGCTGCACCTCGTATAACGTGCCGCTTACCGTCAAGGCATAGGGCTTATCCATGTCGTAGCGCATTCTTCCGTGATCCGTCAGCTCCGCCGCTACGCCGAGCGTCGATTCCACTTTATCCACATAGAAGCCGGTAAATCGGTCGACCCGCCGCTCCCCATCCTTCGACGCCGCCTCCAGACGCTTCAGCAGTCCGTCGCTTACGACCAACCCGGAAAAGGAGCCCTCCAGATCGTTCCCCGCCCGCTCGATCAAAGATTCCGGAATCGCCACATGCCGCGTCAGTCCGCTTTCCCGGACCCGGGTGCCCGCCGCCCCTCCGGTAAACACATAGCTGGCCGGTTTTCGCTGCTCCAACAGCCGCAATTCCCGCTCCGAGCCGAGCAGCACCAGCGCTTCCCCGTCCGCGGGCTCCTTCTCGTCAAAAGCGATCCCCGCCGCCGTCACGGCCCGTTTATAACCGGAAAACGAAATCAGCGGCATCCACGCTACGGGAAAATCGGATGTCGAAGATACGACCTTGGCATAATAAATCGGCAAACTTTCCGTACGATACGCCACCCCTTTGGCGTCCAATTCGCCGCGAATCCGCCGCAGCTGGCTCTCCTCCACGCTGCTTCCCGCCTTGGCGACATATCCGATATCGGCCGGATAATCCGCCGCAAACCCGTCCGCCAGCCGGTTGATCGAGGCAAAAGTTCCTACCGCGCAAAACGCCATCGTTGCGATGATGGTGACGAGAAAAAACATCCGCGCGTTTTCCTTCATCCGGTAGGCCAGGCTCGACACCGTGACCATATTTGTTTTTTTCCAATAAAAACGCAGCCGTTTTTGCGCCGCCCTGATCAAAAAGACGCTGAGCTGCGTATAGAAAAAATACGTTCCCACGATCGTCATCGCCGTCACCGGAAGCATGCGGACCAGCACGCTCGAGGCCGTCGCCGTCGCCGCCAGCGCATATGCGCCGCCAAGCAGCCCGGCCGCGAGCAGCGATAAGGCGGCCGACGTCTGCGGCGGCCCCGCCGGCTTCATCCCGGCCTGAAACAGCTCGATCAGCCGGTGGGAGCCAAGCAGCAGCGTCGTGCAGAGCGAGATCAGCAGAAACAAGAGCAAAAACGCGGCGATCGTCAGCAGCAGGCTGGGCCAAGGAACGTGAAACGGCAGCGGAGATACGCCCAGCAGCTCGGAGCCGGCCAGCAAAAACAGCTTGGCCGTCAGCAGCCCTACGCCGATCCCGCACAATATCGAGCTTGCGCCGATCAGCATATTTTCCAGAAATACGAGCTTGCGCAGCTGCCTTTCCGTCATCCCGTGCAGCAGCATAATCCCGAAATCCCGCTTGCGGGAACGCAGAAACGAACCCACGGAATAGATCACGAAGAAAAAAGCGAACACATACATGACCACTTCCGCCGCAGCGAGCACAAGCAGCGCCGAGCTGTAGACGACCTGCCCGCGCAGGCCGGGATGAAACAGAAACAGCGCGCAGACGAAAAAAATCATCACGGAAAACGAGCTGCTCAGGAAATAAGCGGCATACGTCCGTTTGTTGCGGAGCACGTTGTTAAAGGCGAATTGACGAAAGGTCATGGCTGTCCCCTCCCAGCAGCGACAGCATGTCGATGATTTTCTGGAAAAAAGCCTGCCGGTTGTCCCCGCGGTAAATCTCGTTATACAGCTTGCCGTCTTTAATAAAAATGACCCGGTGACAGTAGCTCGCCGCCAGCGCATCATGCGTGACCATCATGATCGTCGCTTCGTACGACCCGTTCATGGCGGCGAACGCCTCCATCACGTCCCGCGACGCTTTGGAGTCGAGATTGCCCGTCGGCTCGTCGGCTAAAATCAGCGACGGCTCATGGATCAGCGCGCGGGCGATCGCCGTCCGCTGCATTTGCCCGCCCGACATCTCATAGGTACGCTTGCTTAGAACGCCTTCGATGCCGAGCCGGCGCGCCATTTCCCGCGCCTTCGCCTTCATTTCCGGGACGGGCGCCCCGTCCAGCGTTAAGGGCAAGACGATGTTTTCCTCCGCCGTCAGCGTGTCGAGCAGGTTGAAATGTTGAAAAATGAACCCGAGTTCGCGCCGCCGGAACAAAGCCGTCTGCTCCTTGTTCAACCGGTGCGGATCCTGACCGCCCAGGATCACTTCTCCCGAGGTCGGCTCGTCGATGGTGGCGATCACGTTCAACAGCGTCGTTTTGCCGCTGCCCGACGGCCCCATAATGCCGACAAATTCGCCCTTATCGATCCGGAATGTGACGCCGTCCAGCGCTTTGGTGGCGATTTTGCCTTCATATATTTTGGATAGTCCATGCACTTCCAGCACCGCCATATGGCCTTAAACTCCTTTTACTTCGGTGGGATGTCTCCATTATATAAAGACGGCCGCGCCCGGCTCCATGGCTTAATCTTACAGTTACCTTACAGGGTTGTAAGATGGAAAGATGGCGGAAAACACGATCCGCACCGTCGTTCCACGGCCGGCCCGGGACTCCAGCTCCACCCGGTGCCCCAATTTGCCGCAAATCTGTTTGACGAGGTACAGGCCCATTCCGGTGGACTCCTGGAAACTCCGTCCGTTTTCCCCGGTAAAATAGGCGTCAAACACCCGCGGCAAATCGCTCTCCGGGATGCCCACGCCTTCGTCGGCAATTTCCAGCACCGCCTCGCGCCCCTGGGCAAACCCGCGGAAGCGGATTTTGCCGTTTTCCTCGGTCGTATACCGCACGGCATTTGTTACGATTTGCGTCAGCACGAACGACAGCCATTTTTCGTCGGAAGCGATCGTTAGCTTTTCTTCCATCTCGATCACCGGAAACACTTTGCGCCGGATGAACAGACGTTTTTGCGCCGAAACGACCGACCTGACAAGCTGCTCCAAATCAAGCGTTTCGACCAGAAAATCATGCTCAAACGTGTCCAAACGGGCGGTATAAAGCACCATCTCCAAGCCTTTGCGCAGCCGGTCCACCTCGTCGCCGATCGCTACCGCTTTGGGGTCGTCGTCGTTTTGCACCATCAAATGAATCACGGACAAAGGCGTCTTCATCTGATGCACCCATTGATTGATAAAATGCCGATGTCCCTCGATTTTGCTCTGCTGTTCGCTGATTTCCGCCAAATAATAACGGTGCTGCGTTTTCAGCAGCTGCTGCAAACTGTCGGACAACGGCGAGCCCGGCTCTGCTTCGCCAAACCCGCGAATCGCCGCGCGCGGCTCCTCCAACCGGCGGTAAAACGACCGGTTCGTTACGTAGCGGAAAACGAGATAAGCGGCCAGCAAGCAAGTGCTCAGCAGCGCCGCATACAAGCTGATCGTCCAATGGCGGTAACCGTCCAGCCAGTATACGAGCGTGATTACGAGGAGCTGCAGCGCATATACCGCGATCAGCGGACGCTGCTCCCGCATAAACAGGCGCATCCCCTATTCCCCCCAGTTCGGCGCCAGCCGGTAGCCTTGGCCGCGCACGGTTCGCAGCGCATCGTCGATGCCTAACGCGGACAGCTTTTTGCGCACCCGGGTGACGTAAACGTTCAGCGTATTGTCGTCGACGAAAGCCTGGTCGTCCCATATCTTCTCTAGCAGCCGGTCGCGGCTGACCACCTGTTCGCTTTTGCTCATCAATTCATCCAATATTTTCATTTCGGTCAAACTGAGCTCCACCCGGTTCTCGCCCAGGCTGAGCTGCAGCCGGTCGCGATCCAGGCGCAACCCTGCCGCCGTGACGTGGCGTTCATTCCCGTTTCCGGCATACGTTCCGTACGCGCGGCGCAGCTGGCTTTTGATTTTGGCGATAACGATGTCGTAATCAAACGGTTTGGTGATGTAGTCGTCCCCGCCGTTTTCCAGCGCCATCACTTGATCCATTTTTCCTTCTCTCGCCGATAAAAACACGATCGGGCAGGTGGATAAGTTACGGAACTGGCGGCACCAGTAATACCCGTCATATTTCGGCAGGTTCACGTCCAGCAGCACGAGATGGGGAGCGTAGCGCTCGAACTCCTCTTTCACTGCGCCGAAATCCGTTACCGCAAAAGTGCCGTAGCCGAACTTGTGCAAATGTTGCTCCAACAAGACTACAAGCTGCTTGTCATCCTCGACGATAAATATTTTAAACATCGCTCGATTCTCCTTTTTAGCAGGACCTACTTTTGCATTGTAACAAATTCGGACTATGAAAAGAAAATAGAGAGATTCCTGCCCCCGAGGCAAAAATCTCTCTAATCTATCACAAATCTTCACCGCTCCAAAAAGGGTCCCGCCGCTTCGGTTTGAGCAGCAGTTTCAATCCGCCGCCGATCAGAACCACGGCCACAACGAGCGGGCGCAAATATTCGCGAATCCGGCTGTGCAGCCTAAGCTCGGGGAAATGGGCGTCGATCGCCGGTACGATCAGCTCCATGCCGATAAAATAAATCCCCAGCACGATCAGAACGATGCCCAGCAAATGCTGATGATTTCCCCCGGTTTCAATAAGCGGCCGGTCCTCCATCGGCAAAATGCCGTAGCGGCTCGTTTGCTGCAGGCCGTCAAAAAAACAATAAAACCAAATGATCGGAATGAGGAACAGAAATACCGACAACCTCAGTATGTCGATGATGTAGAAGCTCCCTATGAACAACACCATCATCTGCAGACCGCGTTTTTGTAGCCCCAGGTACATTTGGCCGGCGCCGGGGAAAGCGGACAGCAGCGTGGCCAGCACTTTGCTGCGGCGCCCTTCGATCCGCCCGGATTCCCAATCATCCAGCAAAGTACGGTCCACGAGTATTTCCCCGGCCAGCTTCCGGTGCACCAGCTGTACCGCATCAAACATGGCGTAGAGCCAGATGATCGGCAATAGGCCCAAAAACAGCAGAAATCCCGATTCATGAGTAACACTTGTAACGAAAATCAATACCGTAATCAATCCGAAAAAAGCGACCAGAAACGACAAGCCCCGCTGCATCAGCCCAAGCTGAAAATGCCCCAAGCCCGGTACGAACGACAGCAGAATCGTGAAAAATTTTTCCGACTCCCGGCCTTCTCCGGACATCTGCCGCATATGATCGCGATAAGCCTTCACTTCCGCCGGCTCGCGAAGCATGGAAATGAGCAGATCAAACATCGAAATCAGCCAAAGAACGACCGTCAAAACAAGGGTTACCTGCGCCAAATCCTCAGCACCGGTCATGAGCGCCACTGTAAAACCAAACAGCGATCCTCCAAAAAAGCAAACTGAATAAAAAACGCCCCTCCCCCGGTTCCCCCAATATAAATGGCCCAAGCCCGGAATAAAATTCAATAGCAAACCGAGCAGCCGGTTGCGGTCATACGACATGTGTATCCATCCTTTCTCCATATTTAAATGGTTATCGTTTCCATTTGTCAAGCCAGCCCGCGGCGGCATCCATCATCTGCCGGCTGATCGAAGCGTCCTGCGAACGGTTCAAGTCCATCATATGGTTTGCGCCGGCGGCAAGCCGGTCAAAAAAACCCCCGCTAAGCAGCAGCACAGTAACGGACGCGGCGATCGCATAATGAAACAGGGGATGCCTGCTCCAGCGTTTGGCCCGCTTATTCATGGGCGGCCGCGGCTCCGTTTCCGGCAGCGCCGCGAGCACGCTTCGCATAAACGCGCCCTCGTCCGCAGGCTTCGGCAGCTCCTGTTCGAGGGATGACAAAGCTTCCTCATAAGCGGCAAAAGCCGCCTCATCGCCAAGCAGCAGCGCCTCCATCCGCTCCGCCGTCCCGGAATCCACGTTCCCGCGAACATAATCCATCCACAGCCGGCGGTCCATTTTCTTCTCTGAGCTCATCCCCATCCCTCCCTTGTCCAATGCCGGCGTATGTACGCCCTGGCCCGGTACAGCCGCGATTCCACCGTTTTTACCGCAAGGCTCAGGTCCGCGGCAATTTGTTCATGGCTTTTTCCCTTCAAATAAAACTCCGTCACGATTTCGCGGTGTCCCTCCGGAAGCTCGGCGATTTTGCGGCGAAGCTCCAGGTTTCGTTCCGCATCCATCAATTTAAGCAAAATCTCGTCATCCTGAACGGGAAGCTTTACGGCCAGGTCGGCCGGATCCCACTGCTCTTCCTTGCGGCGGTCGCGGCGCCGCTTCAGATCGATCGCCTTGTTGACGGCGATGCGCGTCATCCAGGTTTTAAGCCCCTGGGACCGGTATTCCGGGAGAGATTTATAGATTTGCAGGAAGGTCTCCTGAGCGGCGTCCTCCGCTTCTTTGGCATCGTGCAGCACCGAATAAGTTACGCGGTAGATGTAGGTTCCATACTCCTGAACCAGCCAGCGGAACACGCTGCGATCCCCCTGCCGGAATCTTAAAATAAACGAAGCTTCGTCAATCGATCTCCCCTCCTCCCTAACAATAGACGTTGGCCGCCCGTCCTGCCCCTGCACTCTTTTTTAATTAACGTTTAAGAACGCCGATTTTCTACAATCTTATAGGTATATCCTGTGGACCCCAAAAGAATTTTCCTAAATAAACCTTATTCGTATTAGTTATTATGTAAGTTTATCTAACATAAAAACAACCCATAAAACTGAACCATTCATCCCTCCATGCTCAAATTAAAGTAAATTAGCCGTTATAACTTGAAAATACGGAGTTTAACCGCTTACTTCAAACCATAAGCAATTTGTCAAATAAAATGACATAAATCTATAATCGTTTCAAGTTAACACATTATATGTCATTTTATATTACATACTGTTAACTTGATCACACATCTTGGAGGCTGATCGAATGAAGAAATGGAATTACCGCAATTTAAAAAATTTATTGGTTGCCGGACTTGCCGTAACCGCTCTGCTGCCTAATCTGTACCTTTCTCCCGCTTCCGCCGCCGAAGCGGCCGTAAACGCCACGGCGGCAACCGAAGCGGCCAAAGAACTGCCCAAAGTTCAGGTGATCGCCACCGGCGGAACGCTCGCCGGATTATCCACGGATAAAACGAGCTTTCAGACCTATAAGGCCGGCTCGCTGCCGATCGCCGATCTGGTCGCTTCCCTCCCGAATAAAGAGCACATCGCCGAAGTCACCACTTATCAATTCGGCAATTCCGGGTCCAGCGCCTATACGATTGAGCAATTATACGATCTATCCTTAAAAGTTGACGAAGCGCTTAAAACCCAGGACGGCGTCGTCGTAACGAGCGGAACGGACACCATGGAGGAAATCGCCTATTTCCTTGATCTGACCGTACGCAGTCCGAAGCCGGTTGTCGTCACCGGATCGATGAGACCGTGGACCGTTATCGGCACGGACGCTCCAGCCAACCTGTACAACGCGATCAAGCTCGCGGCCAGCGGGAAAACGAAATATTTCGGCACCGTGCTGATGCTGAACGACGAATTCCATGCCGCCCGCGACGTGACCAAAACGAACTCCTACCGGACCGACACCTTCGTAACACCGGAGATCGGGGCGCTTGGATATATCGATGAAAACAACATCCGCGTATACCGCGCCCCCTTTCGGGCGTTGAAGCCGGCAAGCGAATGGGCCACGCCGTTTGACCTGGGCAAAATCTCCAAAGCCGATCTGGCCAAGGTCGAAATCGCCTACTCCTATCAGGATGCCGGCCCCGGGGCGATCAGCGGTTTCGTGGCGGGCGGAGCCAAAGGAATCGTCACCGCCGGAACAGGCGCCGGCGGCATTTCCAAAGCGATGAGCGATGAGCGTAAAGCCGCGATCGAAAAAGGCGTCGTATTCGTCACGACGACCCGCACCGGCTCGGGCAGCAACTACTCGAGCGGCGACGGCATCATCGCCGGCGACAACCTGAACGCGGCGCACGCCCGCATCCTGCTCTTGCTCTGCCTGTCCTTTACAAGCGACTTCGACACGGTCAAAGACTGGTTTACAACGATCGGCTACGGACAAAAATAACCGGATCATACCGCTGCAAGAGGGCGAACGCGCAGCCTGTAAAGGAGGGAATCGCTATATGCGCCGGGCAAAATCGAGCCGTCTCAAAATCATGCTGGCCGTAAGCCTCGCCGCGGCGCTGCTGCTGCCCGCGGCCGTCCATGACTCGCTCCGGACGGAACGGCAAAACCGGAAGTAAACGAAACCGCCCTGAACGCGATAAGTCGTTCGGGGCGGTCTTTTGGCTTAAACGTTCGATATCGAAATCCGGGAGCTATTTGTTAAACAGCTGCTCCGCGTTATCCAAAGCCATTGTCTGGCCGAGGGACGAGTAATCCAACCATTTTTGGCCGTCCAGCACGTAAACGTGTTTTTGCTTCACCGCTTTTAAATTTTGCCAAACCGCGTTTTTTTCCAGTTCCGCAAAATTGGCGGCCGCTTCGTTGCCGCTGCTGACGATAACAAATATCGCGTCGGCGTCAAAATCGGGCAACACCTCTTTGGAAATCACTTCATAAGGCTCATCTGCGGAAATTTTGTCCACGCCGTCCGCCATGCTTAGCCCCAGATCCTTGAACAAGATCGGACCGAGCGGTCTGGCGGTGCTCATCACGCGCAATTCCTTGGCGGTCATTCGAACGGCCATCACCTTGGCGTTTTCGCCCAGCTTGGCTTTGATCTTTTCGCTTACCCGCTGTGCTTTGGCGTCATAATCGGCGATAAAGCTCTCCGCTTCCGCCTCGCGGCCGAAGTATCCGGCAATTTGCTTTAAATGGTCGCGCCAGGTGCCCTCATCCAGATTGATGGAGATCGTAGGCGCGATTTTTTCGAACTTGGCGAGGTCCGCTCCCGAATACGTGGAATCGATGAAAATATAATCCGGTTTGCTGGCCAGCAGCGCTTCCATATCCGGGTCGGCAACGACGCCGTATTTAACCGTCCCTTCCAGCCGCTCCTTCACATGAGGCAGAAAATCCTTCACATCTCCGCCGATGACCGAACCGGCCGGTTTAATCCCCAGAGCCAGCAAATTATTGGTAATATGGATGGACATCGAAGCGATTTTGGCTGTCGCGGGATCGATGACGAGATCGGCGCCCGACGAAGACGGTCCGTCCCCTTTCGGATTTCCGCCTGTCCGATTGCCCGAACCGTTTGCGGCCGTCTGGCCCTCCGAATGCGCCGCCGATTTGGCGGCACCGCCGCAGGCCGTAAGCACCCCCATGATGAACATTAAAGCAAGCAGCACACTGAACATTTTTTTCATTTTCCAAGAAGACCTCCCGATAAATCTATTCATGTTTGGAACGAAACAGCAAATAAAGAAAATAAGGACCCCCGATCAACGAAACGACTACGCCCGCCGGAACGGATACCGGCTGAAACAACGCCCTCCCGGCCGTATCGGCGCCGGTCAGGATAATGACGCCGATCAGCGCGGCCAATGGCAGGAAATGACGATGCGCCGGACCGGCCAGCCGTTTGGCGATATGCGGGGCGATCAGGCCGATAAAGCCAATGCCGCCTACCGTGGCCACGCTGATGCAGGATAAAGCAACCGCCAGCAGCAGGAGCATCAAACGCTTGGGCGTCAGCTTCGTGCCGACGCCGACCGCCAGTTCGTCTCCAAGCCCAAACGCGTCCAGCGTACGGGAGTGGAAATAGACGATCGGCGTCAGAATGACGATCCAGGGCAGTAAGGTCCAGACATGCACCCACTCCCTCCCCCAGACGCTTCCCGCCAGCCAGCGCGCCGTAAACGTATAGGTCGTTTCATCCAGATGAAGCGACAACATCAGCGTTAGAGCGCTGAGCCCCGCGCCGATGCATATTCCTACCAATATCAAGCGGATCGGAACGATGCCGCGGTGCCGGTCATAAGCAAACGCAAAAATGATCAGCGCGGCGATCAGACCGCCGGCGAAGGTGAACAGCGGAATAAGCAAGGATACAGGACCTTCCATCGTCCGAAAAAAAGAAACGAACACGATCAAACCAAACGCCGCGCCGGAATGAATGCCGAGGAGCCCGGGATCGGCCAGCGCATTGCGCGATATCCCCTGCAGAACGGCCCCCGCCACGCTCAAACCCGCTCCTGCCAGGATCGTGATGATGATTCGCGGCAGCCTGTAATCGAAGAGAATCAAATTTTCTTCCGCCGTGCCGTTTCCGGACAGCGTCCGAATCACCGCCACGGGCGACAAGCGGATCGTTCCGGTATTGATGCTGATCAGCACCACCGCGGCCGCGATTCCAAGCAAAACGATGCCCGCCGCCACAGCGCGCCGCAAACGGTTTGCCGCCATTTACAGCTCCCTCCTTTCCTGCCGGGCAAGGTATAAAAAGAAAGGAACGCCAACTAGAGCTACGAGAATCCCGATCGCCAGCTCGCGCGGCGGATTGATCATCCGGGCTCCGAAATCGGCCCACAGCAGCAGCACCGGCCCCAGCAAAGCCGATAACCCGATAATGTTGCGGTAGTTCACGCCAACCAGCTTTCTGACGATATGCGGAACCGCCAGGCCGACAAAGCTGATCGATCCCGCCACGGATACGGCGGAGCCGGCCAGGATGACGACCGCCGCCATGCCGAGCAGCCGGATTCTTCCCGTCTTCACGCCCAAGCTGGATGCGGATTCTTCACCCAACGCCAAAAAAGACAGGGGTTTGCCTAACGCAACCGATCCAAGCAGCGTTAAGAGGATGACCGGCGTAAGCACCCGAAGATGCTCCCAAGTTATGCCACCCACGCCTCCGGCGTACCAGAAGGCGAGATCTTGGTTAAGGTCAAAGTAAATGGCGATGCCGCTGCTGACCGAACTAAGAATCGAGGCCATCACCGTCCCCGCAACCGTCAGGTGCAGCGAGGTCATGCCACCGGCGGACAAAGAAGCCAGCGCCGTAATGATCAGGCAGGCTGCGGCGGCTCCTGCAAAGGACAACAGCATAAGGCCGCTATAAGAAATCCCCGGCCAAAAGGCAAAGCTTAACGCCACTACGCAAGCCGCCCCTGCGTTGATCCCCAAAATTCCCGTGTCCGCCAGCGGATTGCGGGTAATTCCCTGCATCAGGGCGCCGGCCACCGCCAAAGCCGAGCCTACCAGCGCCGCTCCAAAAACCCGGGGCAGCCGTAAATCGTGGATGATTTGATGCGTGGTCACGGCGGGATCATAATGAAAAATGGCCGAATATACCGTGCCCAGCGTCATTTCTTTAGCCCCATATGATATGGCTAGGAACATCGTAACGAGCAATATCAATACAGCAGCCAGATACCAAAAACTTATGCGCATTACGTTTCCTGGTATTTTCATGTCAAAACCGAATCTTACCCTTTCCCGAGTTTAAAGTTCGAACTGCAGATGCTTAAGCGTAAATCCATGTACATGTACATGCACACGTAATGATAATGATTATCATGATCAATTATAGCTTGGCTGTCCGGTGACGACAAGCCATTTATTTTTTAGCATCTCACTACAGCAATGCCGGGTAGTTCCGATTGCTCCCTTATCCGCAGTAGAGTAATATAATAGCGAGGTGATCAGTCATGCAAACAATGCTCGCACTTGGGGGAATCATGATGTTTACCGCCGTGGCCCTCGGCGCGTTCGGCGCTCATGCCTTGAAAAATATACTGACCGAGGAACGGCAGAAGACGTACCAAACAGGTGTTCAGTACCATATCGCCCACGGTTTGGGGCTGGTGCTGCTGGGGCTTGCCGCCGCCCAGTCCGCGCACGCTTCGCAGATCGTCCTGGCTGGCTGGTTTCTGTTTGCCGGAATCGTGTTATTCTCCGGCAGTCTGTATGCCTTAAGCCTGACAGGCATCCGCAAGCTCGGCGCGATCACACCGCTCGGCGGCGTCTGCTTCCTGGCGGGGTGGGCCATTTTCGTGGCGGCGGCGATTCAGGGATAAGCCCAGCAATCGGGAGGTAACAAAGCGCACGAAAAACCGCCGGAGAAATTCACTCCGGCGGTCCTTATACGTGCAAGCTCATGCATTTCGGTGGGAAGGGGATGGCGGTAAAACTTTGCCGCCAGAAATAGCGGTAATTTGTGTCGTTATTGTTGGGATTCTAACTCCTTCGCGCAAAATAGCGGATTTTTTAGGCCCTATTTGGAAACTAACCCTAGAAAAAGTGCCTTTTGAACTTAGTCTTTCTAAAGTAGCGGTAAAAAATTCCCCTAATTCTGCTGTACTCCCTTTTTGTCAAATATAACGCCCATTTTTACCGCTATTTCAGCGACCTCCCCAAAAACGCAGGCAGCGCGCCCCTCTCCCCAGCTGAAATTTTATAAATTCTTCACCTATTCAAACACGTTCAACCGCACCCGCAAAAAATTGTAGATCTCTTCGGCGATATTGGCCCGGCAGCAGGATTCAAGTCCCTCAAATCCCGGGGAGGAATTGGCTTCGCAAATTTTGTAATGGTCTCCGTCGAACAGCAGGTCGATACCGGCAATGTCAAGGTTTAGCAGCCTTGCGGTCTCCAGCGCCAGCCACTCGATTTCCGGGTTGATTTCAAACGGCTCGACCGACCCGCCGCGGGAATAGTTCGCCTTAAAGCTGTCGTTGCCGGACATCCGCTTCATCGCCGCAACGACGCGCCCGCCGATCGTCAGTACGCGCAGGTCCATTCCCCGGCTGGACTCGACGAATTCCTGCAGGATCATCGTGGCATTTTCTTTATAAGCGTTGATCATTTCCAGCAAATCGATGAATTTCGATTTCGTTTCCGCCAAAAACACGCCGCTCCCCTGCGAGCCGGAAATCGTCTTGACGACAACCGGAAAACCTAAATGCTTTTCGACCAGGTCCACATCCACTTTCGAGCGGATCAGCATCGTTTTCGGGACGGGTAAATTGTATTCGGCTAAGATTTGCAGGGTGAAAAGCTTGTCTTTGACCGTGTCGATGCTTTGCGACGAATTAAACGTGCGCACCCCCAGCCGCTCCAAGTGGCGGATCAGCGCCAACGCGAAATAATTCGTTCCCGCGCCCATCCTCGGCAGCACGAAATCGGGCAGCTGCAGCACTTCCCCGCCCACCATCACGCTTTTGCGATCGTCCCGGGTCACGATCAATTCGAACTGTTCCGGAGTAAACACCCGCACATTGACCCCTTGCTTTTCAGCCTCTTCCATCAGCCGTTTTATTTCATAGGTTTCCGGCTTTACATCATTGGCGGAGCTTTTGTAAATGATCCAGCCTTGCATACGAACGACCTCCAGTTAAATTTACAATCTCCCGATTCCATCATACGATGATAGATAGTTACTAGTATGTTTTTAAATCAAGATTCATGTAAAATGCAAAAAAAGACCCCCGCTTTCTTCCGAAAGCGAGGGTCTCTTCTTCCTTTGTTATCGCATGCCGCCGCGAAACCGCTGCGTGTAGGCTCTTGCGTCCTCCGCCGTCCGAACGCGGTTGCGGCTCCATTCAAGCAGGATACGGTCAATGTAACGGAAATGCACTTTCCCAGCAAACACGGCTTCCTTCAAAGCCAGCAAAATGAGCTCTTCCGGATATTGATCCTGGTCCACCCAGCCGGAGATCGTTTCGCATTCCATCGGAGACAACGGGCGGGCAAATTCTTTCTCGAAAATGACGAACAGATTGCGCTCCTGGCCTTCCGGCGGCTCGGCCCCGAGCTCTCCCCAAAGCAGGTCCCTTTCCAAGGAGCTTTGCCTTTCCGCGAGAAATTGGCCCAGCCGCTCGTACATCCCCGATAAATTGTAGCGCTCCGCCTGAACTCCCGTAATCTCATCGACCGTTTCATCGATGCTGATCCAGCCTTCCTTCAGCAGGCGGCGCAAAACGGCGGCAAGCCCTCCGGGGGCGATATCCAGCCGCCGCTCCAATTGCTCCATCGAAGGAAAATCGTTTTGTTCGGCCTGCTGGAACGCCAGCAATTGGATCAGCAGCATCGCTTCCGTATCGCTTAAATGAAGATCGCGGTAATGGACCAGCAGCGGATAAGGCACAGTCACGGATCCGCTGCGCATCCCCAAAGCGATGCCCTTCATCAGCGATTTTTTACTATCGGCCATCGCCCTTGTCCCACCTTCCTCTTCCGCCGTCCGTTACGGATACAAACGATACAGCATACGCGGGAACGGAATCGTCTCCCGCACATGGTCAAGTCCGCAAATCCAGGCGACGGTGCGTTCGAGGCCAAGCCCGAATCCGGAGTGCGGCACCGAGCCGTACTTCCGCAAATCCAGGTACCACTGATAGGTTTCCGGAGACAGGTTATGCTCCCGGAACCGATCCTCCATCAATTCCGGATCGTCGATCCGCTGGGAGCCCCCGATGATTTCGCCGTATCCTTCCGGCGCGATCATATCGGCGCACAGCACCACTTCCGGCCGGTTCGGGTCCGGTTTCATGTAAAACGCCTTGATCGCCGCCGGATAATGCGTAATAAACACCGGCTTGTCGTAACGTTCCGCAATCGCCGTTTCGTGCGGCGCTCCGAAATCCTCGCCCCAAGGAATATCGAAGCCCTGCGTATGCAAATATTCAATCGCTTCATCGTAGGTAATCCGCGGGAACGGAGCTTGGATGTTCTCCAGTTTGGAGATATCGCGTTCCAATGTCTCCAGTTCGGCGCGGCAGTTTGCCAGCACCGACCGGACGACATGGGTAACGAAATTCTCCTGGATTACCAGGCTTTCTTCATGATCCGTAAACGCCATTTCCGGTTCAATCATCCAAAATTCGATCAAGTGGCGCCGCGTTTTCGATTTCTCGGCCCGGAACGTCGGACCGAAAGAGTACACTTTGCCCAGCGCCATGGCGGCCGCTTCCATGTAAAGCTGTCCGCTTTGCGTCAGATAGGCGTCTTCATCGAAATATTTGGTATGGAACAGGTTGGTTGTGCCTTCCGCGGAGGTCGGCGTTAAAATCGGAGGATCTACCAATGTAAATCCGTTTTGGTCAAAAAACTGCTGCACGGCGCGGATGATCTCCGCGCGGATGACCATGATCGCCCGCTGTTTGCTGGAACGGAGCCATAAATGACGATGGTCCATCAAGAAATCGACGCCATGTTCCTTTGGCGTTATCGGATAGTCTTCGGTCAAATGAATGATTTCCAGGCCCGTTACCGTCATTTCGTAACCGGACTTGCTGCGCGGCTCCTCGCGAATCACGCCCGTCACGTACAGCGAGGATTCCTGGGTTAAGCTTTTGGCGGCGTTCCAGGTTTCCTCGGACACTTCGTTTTTCACGACGACCGCCTGGATGTATCCCGTACCGTCCCGCAGCTGCAGAAACTGGATTTTTCCGCTGGAGCGTTTATTGTTCAGCCAACTGCCGATGACGACGGTCTCTCCGACATGCTCATTCACTTGACGAATCACGGTTTTGATCGCCATGTCTTTATCTCTCCTCTAACGTCGCAATATGGATATTTAACTTATACTCCTTTGTATGTTCGGCAATCAGCCCTTCGATTCCTGCACGATCCGGAGCGTGTCGCGGGCGATCATCAGCTCTTCGTTCGTCGGCACGACCAGAACCTCGACTTTGGAATTCGGCGTGGAGATGCGGCGCGGATCGCCGGAACGAACCTTGTTCAGCTCTTTGTCGATTTCGACCCCAAGATAAGTGAGGTTTTGGCACACCGCCTCGCGGACGATCGCCGAATTTTCGCCGACCCCGGCGGTAAAGACGATCACGTCGACGCCGTTCATCGCCGCCGCATAAGCGCCGATGTATTTGCGCAGGCGGTATTCATACATTTCAAACGCGAGCGTTTCATTGGGCTTGCCGGCTTCCCAACCGTCCGTAATGTCCCGCATGTCGCTGCTGCTGCCGGAAATGGCCAGAAGTCCGCTGTGCTTGTTCAGCATCGAGTTCACTTCGTTCATCGTAAGTTCCTCTTTGTTCATCACGTACGGAACGATCGCCGGATCAAGGTCACCGCTTCTCGTGCCCATGATCAAGCCTTCGAGCGGCGTCATCCCCATCGAGGTATCGACGGAGATCCCGTCTTTAACCGCGGTCAGGCTGGCGCCGTTGCCGATATGGCAAGTAATGATCTTCAGGTCTTCGATCGGGCGCTGCAAAAATTCGGCGGCCGTCTTGCTCACATATGCATGGGAGGTGCCGTGGAAGCCGTAACGGCGGACTTTATGCTTCTTGTAGAGCACCTTCGGAATCGCGTACAGATAAGCTTTCTCCGGCATCGTTTGGTGAAACGCCGTGTCGAATACAACCGTGTGCGGTACGTTCGGCAAGTTCGCTTCGGCTGCGCTAATCCCCATCATGCTAGGCGGATTATGTAATGGCGCCAGGTCGAACAGGCGGCGGATTTCCGATTTCACTTCCCCCGTGATCAGCGCCGAGCTCTTGAAAGCTTCCCCGCCGTGAACGACGCGGTGGCCCACCGCATCGATCTCATCGATGGAGTTCAGAACGCCGTGCGTTTTGTCCACAAGTTTCTCCAGCACTTTGCGCATTGCCGTGGTGTGCTCCAAAATATCGCTGACCTCGGTAACCTCTTCCTTCCCTGTAGGTTTATGGGTCAAAATGGAGGAGTCCATGCCGATCCGTTCAACAAGGCCTTTCGCCAACACGGATTCGTCCGTCATATCATACAACTGGTATTTCAGCGAGGAACTGCCCGCGTTAATAACTAAAATTTTCACAAACGGTCACCGTCCTTATCGTATTTGAAAAATCCTTCGCCCGTTTTCACGCCCAGGTTGCCGGCGCGAACCATTTTCTTCAGCACAAAGGATGGACGGTATTTCAGTTCGCCGAATTCGCGGAACATCCGTTCCAGCGCGGCCAGCACCGAATCCAGGCCGAAGCGGTCGGCCATTTCCAGCGGCCCGTATTGGAATTGGTACCCCATGTGCATGGCTTTGTCGATTTCTTCCGCGGAGGCGACGCCTTCGCCAAGCACGTGCAGCGCTTCGTTGATCATAACGCAAATAATCCGGGATGTAACGAAGCCCGGGGATTCATATACCATAATGCCGTGCTTCTCCACAACTTCCTCCACAAAGCGTTTCGTTTCTTCGAATGTGGAATCCGAAGTTTTCAAGCCGCGGATAATTTCAACCAGATCGATTTTGGCAACGGGATAAATAAAGTGCATGCCAATCACCCGTTCCGGATATTTCGTGGAACCGGCGATTTCCGTCAAGCTGAGGGTCGACGTATTGCTCGCCAAAATGATATGGCTTGGGCAAACCTGATCCAACTGCTTGAAAACTTCTTTTTTGGCGTTCACATCTTCCGAAATGGTCTCGATGACCATATCGCAGGTGCCGAGTTCGGCGAAATGAGTCACTTTGTGGATCCGGGATAAAATCAGCTTTTTCTCGGCCTGCGTAATCGCCCATTTTTCGAGTTGCTTATCGAGACTCGTCTCAATCATGCTGTAAGCATGGTTCAATTTTTCGGTCGTTTCCTCCACCAGCAGCACATCGAGCCCTTTGCCCGCAAGCATTTCGCTGATGCCTTGCCCCATCGTACCGCCGCCGATGACGCCTATTTTTTTGTAATTCATGGTCCTCTCGCTCCATCCTTTCATGATCTCTGCATAATATTGTTCCCCAGATGTCGAATAATACATCTTTTACACCCAACATATAATAATATCTTAGCATGACGAAAAAGTAAAAAAAATAACCGGCATCATGTTTTATGCCGGTAAATGCACGCTGTCACGAAATTGACAACGGAATTGCTCGCCCGAAAGGCGCTCTTCTATTAATAAAATTTCGAGAGATTTGTCGAATACTGCCGAATGCCGGAGCAGCATTTCTTTCGTTCTAGCGGCCAGCTCATCCAATATCCGCGCATTTTCATGCATCAAAACCTCCGTCGTTACCATTTCCATATTCACGATGCCAAGTGAAGTCAGCCCGGAGGTCATCATCGTATGAACGATTTTCAGCGCCTGCTCAAAGTCGTTGCTCGAGCCCGTGCTGCGCCCGCCGTAATAAATTTCTTCCGCGGCCGCACCGGCCAGCGCAACCATGATTTGCCCTTCGAGATAGTCTTTGGTGTACAGATACTTTTCGTCCTGCGGATTATGCCGCACATAGCCGAGCGCCCTTCCGCGCGGGCTAAGCGCCACTTGATTCACGCTGCCCGGAGCTACGACCTCGGCGGCGATCGCGTGGCCAAGCTCATGAATCGCCACCCGGCGCTTCTCTTCCTCGTTCGCCTGGCGGTCCGTCTTCTCGCCCATCATCACCTTATCGATCGCCATCGACAGATGGGGCTGCATGATCTCGGCCGCCTCTTCGCGCATCGCGTAGATGGCCGCCTCGTTCATGACGCTTTCGAGCTGCGCCCCCGAGAACCCGAACGATTCCTCGGCCACCTTCTCCAGGCTGACGCTTTCGTGCAGCGGCTTGTTCTTCCCATGCAGCTCCAAAATGTGGAGCCGGCCCTTTTTGTCGGGAAGATCGACCTGAATATGACGGTCGAAACGCCCCGGCCGGAGCAATGCGCCGTCCAGCATTTCCTTGCGGTTGGTCGCGGCGATCAGGAGAATGCGCGGCGTGTCCGACGAATAAATTCCGTCCATTTCGGTCAGCAGCTGGTTCAGCGTCTGATCGTATTCGCGCTGCTGCCCGCCTTCCCGTTTGCCGCCGATCACCTCGATCTCATCGATGAAAATGACCGCGTTCTCCTTGTTTTCTTTGGCCGCGCGCGCCTTCGCTTCCTTAAACAACTCGCGGATGCGGCTCGCGCCTACGCCGACGTACATCTCCACAAATTCCGAGCCCGAAGCCGCCACGAACACCGCGTTGGTGTGCTGGGCGGCGGCTTTCGCCAGCAGCGTTTTACCGGTTCCGGGAGGTCCGGTCAGCAAAATCCCCTTGATCGGCCGGATCCCGAATTTGCTGATTTCCTCGTGGCGCACCATAAAATCGAGCGCTTCGCGCAATTCCTGCTTGGCGCTCTCCTGGCCGCCGATTTCCTCAAACGTCAGCTTGTCCGGGCCGCTCTGCCGGCGCTTCCGCTCCTGAGCCGCCCCGATCGCTATTCCGCCCCCGCGCATGTTGATCGCCGCAAACAGCACGCCGAACAAAACAAACAAAATCACGAGCGGTACGACGTTATAGCCAACGATCGCCAGGAACAATAGCAGCACCGGAATAAACCCTATGGCCGCCTCCACCATCCATTTACGCATTCGGCCATGCCCCCAATCGCTGTGGAGTCCGCGGCAAAATGATAAACTTGCTGGCTTGTCCGTCCGTCAGCGTAATGTAAACATTGTCCTCATCCATCTCCGCCTTGGCCGTCACTTTGGAATTCGCCTGCTCCATTTGCTCCAGCGCGGACGTAATTTCCGTATATTTCTTCGTCTCCATCGCCTGCGCCACGCTGAACAGCGCTTTCTGCCACAGCTCGTCCAGAACCGGCGAAGAATGGTCTTTCACGTCCAGCTTCAACGTCCGTCCGCCGATTTGCCGTTTTCCGTCCTGTTCGATTTTCCGCACCAGATCGCCGAGATCCGTCCCGGGTGCGAGGTCCAGCTTCACGGCAAGTTCGTTCGGCTTAATGTCCAACTGTACATCGTTTACGCCGTCATAAGTTTTTACGATATTTTCCAGCGGACGCTCAATCGCCCACTGCCGATATATGAACCATCCGCCAAACAGCAATACGGCGGAAATGACAACACTCGACACAACTGGTCCAATACGCAGTTTCACGTGATGTCCCCCTTATCTATATTTCTGAAGTGGTTGCTTTTTCAAGAACCGTCGCTTAGTCGGATATATTATTTTGATATATCATTTCGTATATCAAATCCACAAATAAGAGTATATCACATGATCTATCAAATATCGAAAAAAAGTATGGCTATATTTTAAATTTTAAATGGGTAGACTGCTACATATTCTCAAGCAGAAGCGGCAACTCGCCCAGATGGTCGGCGAGCCAAATCATTTCTTGCAATATTGCATGGCCACGAACTTCTCCCCACACTCGGACTCCAGCATGATTTGGTCTTGGTATGTAAAAAGCTTAGGACAGGCGATACCTTGGCGGAATAATCTGATTTGTTCGGAAAGCGCCGTAGAAAGCTGACTTGGATTGTACAGCCGGTACCTCTCCTTATTGTATTGTTTTAGCACGTATTCTCCGAATCCGTTTCAACTTTCCACTTTAAATTAAGCCAGCCGCGTTTGATTGGGGTTGCTATATTGCAAAAAAACGGCCTCCACGTCCAAATTGCTGAACATAGAAACCGTATGCTTCAAATCTCCTATTCGGTTCACTTCATGGCGGATCAGCGGTTCGGAAGCGTAAATACATCGTTCAACGCCTCACCGGTGCCAAAATCGTAAAAACGGTAGTAGTGGTGATCCTTTTGTTTATAAAACAGCTGCCACACCAGCCGTTCATTGTAGATGCCGGGCACCAGCCTGACGATAGTGATCCCGGGCAGGCTTTCGTTAATGATCGTCCGCACCCGGGTCTCCGACACACCTTCCGAGAGCAGCCGCACCACGGGTTCATGACCTTCCCGGAGCCATACCATCATCTCCCGGCCTGACCCGTCTTTGCCATGGACCACCCAGCACACATCGTCCCACACCGATTTCCACACTTTATCGCCCTGGACCAGGTCCGTCTCCTGTTTCGCCTGCTCAATCACTGCATTTTCGCTTGCCCAGGTATCCTGAAGAACGTAGATATAAAAACGGTGAAGGGCAAAAAGCACGATCACTAAAATCAGCAGCGAAAGCAGGAGCCACTTGGTTCTCTTTCTCAACCTTCTCTTCCTTTCCCCTGTAGCCAGTCGTCTAAACCTACATTCGCGCACATTCGCACAGTCGCAGAAAAATAACGTTAATTCCGGTCGTTATTCGGCCGTTTTTCCTCCGCATCGTTAAAATAACGGCTATTTTAGTTCTTATTTTCCCCGAGGACGGGCGATATCGTCAATATCACGGCCAATGCCGGGAAATAGCGACAAAAAAGTCCCTTATTGCGGCGGAAACCTCTTCAAATCCGAAAATAACGCCCTTTTTTACCGCTAAATCGCCGTAATTACAGGCACAGCCACAGGTGCAGCCACGAACATGACACGTTCACGTTTACGTCCACGGCCACGGCCGCAGCTGCAACCGCACGCGCCATTCAAAAAGCAGCAAGCAATCAGTGCCAAGCCTCCAGGCCCCTACCGGGCCAGCAGCCCTTCGAAGGCCGCTTGCGCCTCGCGCCGGATACGCTCCTCGTCGAGGGTGAGGCAAGCCCCGTGTTTGACCACCTGCTCGCCGTTAACCCACACATGCTCTACATCTTTGGAGCCGGCCGAATAGACGACATGGGAAACGTAATCCGTCTTCGGCACGAAATGGGCCTGTTCCGTATTCAGCGCGATAAAATCCGCCTTCATGCCGGCCGCGAGTTTCCCCGTATTCGCCAAGTACACCGACTTCGCCCCGTATTCCGTGCCCATTTTGAGGGCCTCCAGCGCCGGAACGGCGGTAGGATCGCCGGAAACGCCTTTGTGGATCAATGCGGCGAGGCGGACCTCCTCGAGCATATCGAGGTTGTTGTTGCTGGCGGCGCCGTCCGTTCCAAGCGAAACGACCACGCCTTTGCCAAGCAGTGCCGGCACCCGCGCCACGCCGCTGGCCAGCTTCAGGTTGCTGCCGGGATTGTGCGACACCGCCACGTTATGGGCCGCCAAAATATCGATCTCCTCATCGGTCAAATGCACGGCGTGAGCAAGCAGCGACGGACGGGAGAACATCCCGAGGTTCAGCAAATGCTGAACGGGTCTGACTCCGTAATCGTTCACGTTTTGCTCCACTTCCGCCCGCGTCTCCGACATATGCGTATGCATCGGCAGATCCAGATCATGAGCCGCTTGTACGAATTTCTCGAAAAATTCCGGCGGACAGGTGTACGGCCCGTGCGGCGAAATCATCGCCGTGATTCGGCCGTCCGCCCGGCCGTGCCAATTTTTCGCAAACGCGATCGCTTCGTTCAGCTTCTGCTGCTGCACGTCCGGCGGGCACAACCCGATGACGCCGCGCATCAGCACGGCGCGGATGCCCGACTCCTGAACCACTTTGGCCACTTCATCCATATGGTCGTACATGTCCAGGAACGTGGTCGTTCCGCCTTTCAGCATCTCCAGCACGGACAACGCCGTCCCGGCGTACACATCGCCGGCGGTGAACTTGGCTTCCATCGGCCACATTTTTTCCTGAAGCCAGGTCTGCAGCACCATGTCGTCGCCGTATCCGCGCAGCAGCGACATCGCCGCGTGGCCGTGCGTGTTGATCAGCCCCGGCATGAACAGCAGCCCTTTTCCGTCGAAGGTTTCCGCGTCTTCCGCCCCTTCAGGAAGCTGCTCGCCGATATAGGAAATCGTGTCGCCCTCAACGAGCATATAGCCCTGTACAATGGAACGATCTTGTTCGAACACGACAAAGGTTCCGTTCTTGATTAACCATTTACGACTCATGGGCAGGTTGTTCCTTTCCGCTTCCGTCATTCAAGTAATAAGCCAGACTGAGCAAATCGGTCGTGAAATCGGCGGCATGGATGCGGACTTCCGGAGGCACCTTCAAAATCGTCGGAGCGAAGTTCAGAATGGCCCCGATTCCCGCCGCCACCAATTGATCCGCCACGCGCTGCGCTTCGTAATCCGGGACGGTAATGATCCCGATCCGGACATTTTTCTCCCGCACCGTTTCCGTCAGCTCTTCGATCGGCTGGATCGTGATGTTGTTGATTTGCGTGCCGATCTTGGCCGGAGAGGCGTCGAACACCGCCACGATTTTCATGTTGTCTTTCAAATAAGCGTTGTAATTCGAAAGCGCCTGCCCCAAATTACCGGCGCCGACCAGCGCAACGTTGATCTGCTGGTCCAAGTTGAGGATTTGCTGGATTTTCTCGATCAAATACGCGACATCGTAGCCGATGCCCTTTCGCCCGAAATCGCCGAAGTAGGCCAGATCCTTGCGGATCTGGGCCGGGTTGAGGTCCAGCTTCTGGCCGAGCTCCTGCGAGGACACCGTAGGCACTTCGCGCCGGCTCAGCTCGTTGAGGAACCGCAAATACACCGGCAGCCGGCGGACGACGGCATCGGAAATTTTTTCGGATTTCATACGTTTATCCCCCTATTCTGACGCGGACTTAGAGACGTTTTCGTCTCCCGGATTTAACCATTCCGATATGCGCGGAACCATCTGAGTGAGCGGCATATGCTCCATCTTCGGCCCGGGCAGTGAATATAAAAAGTATTTCCCGTAGTAAGACTCCAAGATGCGGGTATCGTAAACAACCACGATCCCCCGGTCCTGCGAGGAGCGGACGAGCCTGCCGAATCCCTGCTTGAAGCGGATGACCGCCTGGGGCACGGACAGTTTCATGAAAGGATTTTTCTTCTCCTTCTGCAGCCGTTCGCTTTTCGCTTCCACCAGCGGATGGTTGGGAGGCTGGAAGGGCAGGCGGACGATCGCCAGGCTCGTCAACGCTTCGCCCGGAATGTCCACGCCTTCCCAGAAGCTGCTCGTCCCCAGCAGCACTGACGCCGCCTGGCCCTGAAAGCGCCGGGTCAGCTTGCTGCGGCTGCCGCTGTCCATCCCCTGGCCGATGACCGTGATTCCTTGCGCCGACAATAGCTCCTTCAACGGCTCGTAAACCTGCCGCAGCATCCGGTACGATGTGAACAGCACCAGCATACGGCCTTGCGTCGCAACCGCGGTATCGGCGAGCGAACGCACCAGCGTGCTGACGAAATGGTCGTCGCCCACGCTCCCCTTCACGCTCGGAAAATCGCGCGGGATGACGAGCAGAGCCTGGCTGCGGTAATCAAACGGCGACGGCAGCATCGCCGTGTTCAGCCGTCCTTCCCCGGCCGCTTCCGTCAGTCCCAGCTGTTCGATCATATACTGGAACGACTTGTCGACCGACAGCGTCGCCGAGGTCATCACCACGCTTTTTTTTCTGTCGAAAAAGTATTCCTTCAATTGCGCGCTAACGTCGATCGGAACGGCATACATCTGCAGGGAGCGGCTGCGGAAATTCCCGTTCGCTTCCATCCAGTACACCGTCTCCTCGCTCTCCAGCTTCATGAAGAAACGCAGGGCCTCCCGCTCGTTGGCCAAATCCTTGAATAACCCGTTGATGTCGGTCAGGAGGCTTTCGGAACCGTAATCCTCCTGCTCTTCCCGGATTTGCGCCAGCATCCGGTCGCCTTTGCGGAGCACGTCCCCTAGCGCAACGTAAATCTGGTTCTCCAGCGCCGACAGCTTATCCCATTCCTGCGGTTTCTTTAGCGGAAGCAGGCGGTAAACGAATTGGCCCGGATCGCCGGGCGCGGCGTCGCTCCGTTCCGGCATCAGGGCAAACAGCAGCTCGCTGAGCTTGTCCCAGCTTTCCTTCACATCGATCAGCGTCGGGTACATTTCGTCGATGACCCGGCACCATTCGCCCGTTTTTTCGCCCCCCGCCGCCTGCAAAGCGATGCGGAGATTCGGCAGCTGGCCGGTCTTGCTGTCTTTAAACAGCCGGGTGAGCGTATGAATGACGGTAAAATACTTCATATGAATGCCCAGGTGTTTCCCCGCCACATCCTCCAAATGATGGGCCTCGTCGATGACCAGGCGCTCGTATCCCGGCAGCAGCTGATGCCCGGCCTGGATATCGGTAAACAGCTTGGAGTGGTTCGTAATGACCACATCGGCGACCCCGGCTTCATGTTTGGCCCGATGATAGAAGCATTTGCGGAACCATGGGCAGGACCGCCCGAGACAGGAGTCCGACTCGCTGGCCACCGTTTCCCAGAAATCGCCGCCGCGATTGCCCAAATTGAGCTCTTCATCGTCGCCGTTGACCGTTTGCGTCAGCCACACGACCATTTGCGCCGCCGTCATCACCTCTTCTTTCGGCGTGGCAAAGTCTTTTCTATTTATTTTATGTTCAAATTTGCGCAAGCACAAATAATGCTGCCTGCCTTTAAATACGGCAGCCAGGAAAGGAAACGGCACCACCTCGGCGAGCAGCGGAACGTCTCTTTCCCGAAGCTGCTCCTGCAGGTTAATGGTATGCGTGCTGACCATTACTTTTTCTTCCCGTTTGACGCTATGGTAGATCGCGGGCAGCAAGTAACCAAGCGATTTTCCCGTCCCGGTCCCCGCTTCGATCAGCAGATGCTTGTCATCGTTAAAAGCCCGGCTCACTTCCTCCAGCATCTTGTTCTGAGCATCGCGCTCCTCGTATTGGGGCAGCCTTTCGCGCAGCCGCTCCCTCACCTGCTCCATGAACTGCTCAAAGGACACACCCTCCAGCGGATTGTCCGCCATAGCGCCCCGCGGAGATTCGATATCCATCCAATCCTCGGCCTGCAGCGCGAACTGGCGGTAAAAGATGTAACGGTCATCGCTTTGCTCCGTTTCGCGTTCCTTCTCCTGGACTATGGCATCGAAAAACCAGCCGAGGTCGCTGTCCTCGCCCGCAAACAAATCCGCCAGGCGCTGCAGCGTCAACAGCGGCAGCCGCTCGCATTCCTCCAGGCATTTCAGAAAAATCAGCGCCGTCGCCAAGGCGTCGCTGTCCGCCTGGTGCGGACGCTCGTGCTGCACTTCGAATTCGGCGGCCACAAGCCCCAGCTGATAGGAGGTCAACGAAGGAAAGAGGATTTTCAGGAAGTCCATCGTATCCAGAATCCGCCCCGTAAACGGCAGATAACCCGTTTTGTCCAAAGCGCTTTGCAGATAGTTGAAGTCGAAAGCGACATTGTGCCCGACCAGCACTACATCGTTCAGCAGCGGAACCATCTCCATCATCACTTCGTCCAGGTCCGGCGCATCCTTGACATCGTCTTCGGTGATGCCGGTCAACCCCGTGATGAACGGCGGAATCGGTATTCCCGGTTTGACGAAGGAGTTGTATACCTGCGAAATCGACTTATCCGGTTCTATAATGGCAAGTCCCACTTGAATAATTTCATCGGAGGACTGGTTGCCCGTCGTTTCAAAATCGAGCACGGCATATTTCATTGCTTTTTAAGTCCCTTTCGTTCCAGTCTCTAATACAGCATAACAGAAGAAGCGCGATTTGAAAATTCATGCCGGGCGTTATGTGTAATTAAAATCACAAAATAAAAGAGCGATGCGCCCGCGCTCATGGGCGGACTTACGCATCGCTCAACCGGTTCTGCCAAAAAAAGTTCGATCATGCCAACGATAAAGACGGTTTACAGCAAAGAGGCCAATTCATTGCCATAATACAATTTGCCCGTGCTGCTCAAACATGCCTCGAGATTCGCCAAAGGCTCGGCGAGGGACGGATCGCTGTGATGAGCCAGGGTAAAGTATTCCTTGGCTTTGGCCAAAATGCCTTTTTGCGCCTCGATGCAGCCGAGCGCATTATAAATGATGGAGCGAAGCCTTTTGTTTCCGGCTTTCTCCAGAACGAGCCAAAACTGCCGCGCGGCTTCCTCGCTTCGCTCCAGATGCAGATGGCACATGGCCAGGTAGGTACGGCCAAGCGCGCTGCCGGGATACTGCTTCAGCACCTGCTCAAACTGCTCCAGCGCCTGGGGAAACATCATCAATTTATAATAGCCTTGTCCTTTGATAAACGGACCCGTTTCGATCTCGGGGAGCGACAGAACCTCCTCGGCTTCAAGGCTGCCCCATTTTTGGCGCAGCGCGGCCATCTTCTCTTCGAAACAAAGCCACTCTTCAATGATCCCGTCGCTCATGTGCTTGAGCAGTCGCCAAGCTTGCGCGAGCTCCTGCTTTTGGGCGCCCACGGCCAGCGGATATTTACGCGAAATATCATCCAACATCTCATTCATTTCCGCAAAAACATGCTGAAACATCATTCGCATCCCACCCTTAACGAAAATGAAATCAGTCCGAGCCTTAAGATCATTTTTTGTTTCGGGCGGGTTTTTCATTCCCGCAAGCGTCAATTGCATATATTTGCTTCCGATTGGCGGCGAAATTCAGGCGCGCGGGGCGGGTTTATTTAACGAATGGCCGCGTGCAGCTCCTGATGGGCTTTTTCCACGGGCCGGTTGCTTTCGTCCACGAACACGACGGTCGGCTTGTGGCTGCGCACTTCCTCGGGAGACATCGCCGCGTAGGAAATGATAATGACGTTGTCGCCGGGCTGCACGAGCCGCGCGGCCGCGCCGTTGAGGCAGATGACGCCGCTGCCGTGCGGTCCCGGGATCACGTACGTTTCCAGGCGCGCGCCGTTGTTGTTGTTGACGATCTGCACTTTTTCGTTCTCCAGAATATCGGCGGCCTCCATCAGCTCTTCATCGATCGTAATGCTGCCGACATAGTTCAAATTCGCTTCGGTCACGGTCGCGCGGTGGATTTTTGATTTCATCATCGTTCTGAACAATTAGGCCATCCCCTTTTTGGTCAAAATCACGTTGTCGATCAGTCGCGTCGTGCCGAACTTCACGGCCACCGCGATAAGCGCGTCGGCGCCGCGGCCGGCATCGTCAAGGCGTTCAGCGTCGGCGAGCGGAGACAGTCCCGGAAAATCGGCGATCTCCACGTAATCGATATCGGCCAGCGGTTCATCGCCAATACTCCGGGTCAGATCCGCGCGGATTTCGCCGGCTGTGACCGCCCCGCCTGCTTTCGCTTTCTCCTGCGCCTGAAGAAGGCTTCTGGACAGCACGAGCGCCGCCTTGCGCTCCTCGGGGCTCAAATATACGTTGCGCGAACTGAGCGCGAGGCCGTCCGCCTCCCGTACGATCGGGCACGGAACGATCTCCACGTCAAAATTCAAATCCTCCGCCATCTGGGCGATCACGGCCACCTGCTGAGCGTCCTTTTGCCCGAAATAGGCGCGGGCCGGCTGCACGATGTGAAACAGCTTGCTCACGACGGTCGTCACGCCGTCGAAATGCCCCGGCCGCGAAGCGCCGCAAAGGCGCTCCGTCAGCTCCGCGACTTTGACCTTGGTCCGGGTCGGGCGGGGATACATTTCCTCTACGCTCGGCATAAATACAGCATCGACGCCTTCCCGTTCGGCGAGCGCCAAATCCTTTTCCGCGTCGCGCGGATACCGTTCAAAATCTTCGTTTGGTCCGAACTGGATCGGATTGACGAACACGCTCAGCACGACGAGGTCATTCTCGCCGCGCGCTTTGCGCAGCAAGCTGGCATGGCCTTCATGCAAGTAGCCCATCGTCGGGACGAGTCCAACCCGCAGGTCCTCCCCTTTCCCCGCCGCGGCAAAACGCTCCGCCTGCAAATGCTCCCGAAGCGCCCGGATTTCCGTAAAGGTCTTCATGCTTTTGTTTCCACCTTTCCTTTGCCGTACAATGTCTCGAGCACGCCGTCTTCCGCGGCGAACACATGCTCCTGGGCCGGGAAAGCGCGGGTTTTGACCTCGCGTACATATTCCGAGATGCCGCTGCGGATTTGCGCTCCGATGTCGGCATACGTTTTGACGAAACGTTTGTCCCGGTAATCCGGGGTATATTTAAGAACATCGTGAAACACGAGCACCTGGCCGTCGCAGCCGCGGCCCGCGCCGATGCCGATCGTGGGAATGGAGAGCTCCTTGGAAATCGCCTCCGCCACCTCCTCGGTGACCAGCTCCAGCACGATCCCAAACGCCCCCGCGCGCTCCAGCGCCTTGGCGTCCTCCAGCAGGCGCCGGGCGTCCTGCGCATCCTTGCCCTGGATGCGGTAGCCGCCGATTTGGTTGACCGACTGCGGCGTGAGCCCGATATGGCCCAGCACCGGCACCCCGGCCTGCACGATGGCCTGGACGGCCAGGGCGATTTCCGCCCCTCCTTCCATCTTGACCGCGTGCGCATGCCCTTCCTGCATCAGGCGGCGGACGTTCTTCAGCGTCTCTTCAACGCTGCCGTGATACGTCATAAACGGCATATCCGTCACGATAAACGTATGCTGCGCCCCCCGGGCCACCGCGCGGCTGTGATGAACCATATCGTCCAGCGTCACCGGAATCGTCGTATCGTAGCCCAGCACCACATTGCCGAGCGAATCGCCGACGAGCAGCATATCCGCGCCAGCCTCTTCCGCCAATTGCGCCGACGGATAATCGTAGGCGGTAATCATCGCAATCGGCGTACCGTCCTGCTTCATTTTTTTCAATTTCACGATGTTTAATGCTTGTTTTCCAGCCAATTTTCCCATCTCCTTCGGTTTGGCCTGCCGCGCCGCGTCCATTCGCGTACCCGCATACCTTTGTACAACGAAAAAACGCGCACGACAAAAAAACCTTTTAGTTTGGCACTAAAAAGGTCCGAATGCATAGAAGGAGTCACTTGCTTCGTTCCTTCTGTCTCGGTCCTCTTCGGCTCAGAGCAGAATCCAACGCAGGCTTCATCACATTAACCTACAGCCGCTGAAGAGTGCAGTTCGAACGGGTGCCGATACCGCCTCCTGAGCACAGTATAACAAATTGCGTCACATTTTTCATCCGCCAATTTGCACTTCGCCGGAAAAAATAGTGCGCAATTTTCCGTCATCTTCGGCCAGCACCAGCGCCCCGGAAGGATCGAGAGCCGTTGCCAGCCCGCTGACGTCTCCGGCGGGCGTGTTGACCGTGACCCGCTGGCCCAGGGTAACCGATAAAGCTTCCCACAGATGGCCGATCGGCGCAAAGCCCTCTTGAATGTATAGCTCATACAGCTGTTCCAGCTCCGCCAGCACTATCCCGATCAGCTCCGCCCGGTCGATGCGGCGGCCGCTTTCGATGTACAGGGACGTCGCAACGTCCTGAAGCTCTTCAGGGATATCTTCGGCCTCCAGATTGACATCGATCCCAATACCGGCGATGGCGTAGCGGATCAGCTCGTCCTCGCCGACCGATTCGACGAGGATGCCGCAAAGCTTGCGGCCGTGCACGAGCAGATCGTTGGGCCATTTGATCCCCGCATCGACGCCGGCCGCCCGGCGCACGGCGCGGCACACGGCCACCGCAATCAGCAGCGTGAGCTGCGGCGCAAAGGACAGCGGCTGCCGGTCCGGGCGAAGCAGCAGGCTCATCCACACGCCTTTGCCCGGCGGCGAAAACCACGCCCGGCCCTGACGGCCGCGGCCGCCCGTCTGCTCCTCGGCGACGACCAGGGCGCCGGACGGAGCCCCGGCCTCGGCCAGCTCCCGAACCTCCGCCTGCGTGGAGACCGTCCGTTCGAGCAGCCGGATTTGCCGCCCGAACAGAGCGCGGCCCTCAAGCGCCCGCGCCAAGGCGGAATGGGCAATTTTGTCGGGCTTGCGGATAAGCCGGTAACCGCGCCGCGGGGCGGATTCAAACTCATACCCCTCATCGCGCAGCTTGGCGATCTGCTTCCATACCGCCGTCCGGCTGATCGCAAGGCGGCGGCTGATCTCCTCTCCGGATATATATTGCCCCGGATGCTCCAGGAGCATGTCGATCAATCGGTTTGCTTCCATGCTTCGCTTAACCCCGCTTTCACGTACTCCAGCAACGCTTGTTTGTCGTTATGTACCTCCCCGGCGGCGACCGATAAAAGAAGCTGCTTCATCAGTTCGCCGAGCCAAGGGCCGCCTTTTTGACCGGTCAGCTCAAGCACGTCTTTGCCGCTGACGGCCAGCTCGGACAAGGCGTGCGCCCGCACTTCCCCATGCCAGCGCCGGGCGAGGTCAAGCCGCTCCCGTTCAGCTATCCGCTGCGCTTCGGAGAGAGACGCAGCCGCCAATACGGCAGCCTGCCGGCCCAGCCAACACGCAGCCGCCGTTTGACCGAGCGTCACCTGCAGGACGACCCAGCGGCGGCGAAGCGACGCCGCTTCGCGCTCCTCGGCCCCGGCCCGCCGCCAAGCCTCGTCGAAGCGGACGATCGCCGCCGTCTCCTCGGCGGCCTTGTTCGGAAACGTCCACCCTTTCATCAAAGGGATGACGTCCTCACCGGCGGTGCCAAGCGCCTGCAGCAGCAGCGACCAGCGCAGCGCCTGCGGCTCCGGCGGCAGCTCCGGCAGCGCGGCCAGCAGCTCCCGCCGCGGCTCGGCCGCAAGCAGCTGCCGCGTCAGCCGCGCCCGGCTCCGGCCCGCCGGGTCCGGCTCGGCATTGGCCGCCCCGCCGGCCTCCGGCAGCGCCGCCTTCACATGCCGCAGCAGCCCGCTGCGCTCAAGCAAGGCCAAGCCGCGCAGCGGACGGTCCCCGAGCACGACCTTCTCCAGCTCGGTCCGCACGCGCTCCATCGCGATGTAGGACAGCTTGTCCTTGCCGCGCAGCAGCGCTCTCCACAGGCTTTTGGCCGGGCGGAAGCCAAACACCGAAGCGAAGCGTACCGCCCGCAGCATGCGCAGGGCGTCCTCCTCGAACCGCTCCTCGGCCGCGCCGACGCAGCGGATCAAGCCGCGTTTGATGTCGCATTGGCCTCCGTACGGATCGATGAGCGCCCCATCGATATCCCGGGCGATGGCGTTCATCGTAAAATCGCGGCGCAGCAAATCCTCGTTAACGGCGTCAACGAACTCCACCGATGCCGGCCGGCGATGGTCCTCGTATTGCGACTCCTTGCGGAACGTCGTCACCTCGAACGCATAGTCATCCATCAGCACCGTGACCGTGCCGTGCTCGATCCCCGTCGGAACCGTGCGCTCAAAAACCGCGACCACGTCCTCCGGTTTGGCCGAGGTGGCGATATCCATATCGTGAACCGGCCGGCCCATCAGCTCATCGCGTACGCAGCCGCCGACAAAAAAAGCCTGGAACCCGCGTTCCAGCAATATATGCAGCACCTTTTCCCCCTGATTTACCATCAGGGGGTCTACCTGTGTCCAGCGATTCATTGGCTTGCCTCCAAACGTTCCTTCGCTCCTGGCCGGCATAGGCGGGTATGGCGCGCGGCCGCGCCCCTTTAGCTGCACGCCGGCTTCAACTGCGGAGCCTCAAGGTTTAACACACGGTAATAAATCTCTTCGTAATTGGCCATCGTTTGCTGGCTGCTGAATTCTTTTCTCGCCCGGGTCAGGCAGGCTTCCCGCATCTTTGCCCCGAGCTCCGGACTTTTCAGCAGCGTCAGGCAGTATTCGGCCATCCGTTTCGTATCGCCGATCGGGGCGAGGAAGCCGGTTTCGCCGTGCTTCACGAGCTCCGGGATGCCCCCGGCAATCGTTCCGACCGTCGGCACGCCGCAGGCCATCGCCTCCAAAGCGACCAGGCCGAAGCTTTCCTTCTCCGAAGGCAGCAGCAAAATATCGGCCATCGAAATGACGTGTGCGATATCGTCCTGCTTGCCGAGAAAATGCACCCGGTCGCTTAGCCCCAACTCTTTGATTTTCAGCTGGATTTTCGGAAGATCCGGTCCCTCGCCGACAAGCAGCAGCTTGGACGGCACTTCTTCGTTGACGCGATGGAAGATGTCCACGACGTCCGCCACCCGCTTGACCGGGCGGAAATTGGAAATATGCATCAGCACTTGTTCGCCGGGTTCGGCGAAGTCCGCGCGGCAGCCGGCCGCATCCCGGGGGTAATACACCCGCTCGTCGACGAAATTATACGTCAAATCGATATCCCGGGTGATGTCCAGCACCTCCCGCGTCTCCCGCGTCAGATCCAGCGAAACCGACGTGACCGCGTCGCTTTCGTTAATCGCCAGCCGAATCAGGTCCTTCAGCGATTCGTCCTGGGCCAATACGGTAATGTCCGTCCCGTGCAGCGTGGTGACGACCTTCAGCGAGTCGCCGACCATCTGTTTGGCCAAAAAAGCGCAAACGGCATGGGGAACGGCGTAATGGACATGCAGCACATCCAGCCCCTGCGTTTTGGCGACCTGCGCCATTTTCGTCGCAAGCGACAAATCGTAAGGAGGGTAGCGGAACACGTAATAATCGCTGACTTCCACTTCATGATAAAAAATGTTTTTATGGTAACCACCCAGACGGAAAGGAACGCTATGCGAAATAAAGTGCACCTCATGCCCTTTTTCCGCCAGCAGTTTCCCCAGCTCGGTGGCGACAACCCCCGAACCGCCCAAAGAAGGGTAACAGGTGATGCCTATTTTCAAAAATGGATCCATATGGCGGGGGCCTCCTTCATGTTCTAGTTCCCTGATTATGATTATGTGCGTCGGGACCCGAATAGATTAACTTGATAAGCCGATTTTACCGCAAAACCTTCGGCGTACGGAATGAGCTTCCGCTGCCCGAGCAGCGCGTCCCGGGCCTTGACGCGTTCGACATACCCCTGGTTCAAAGGCGTCTCGGCGACATCCTCGCCGGGAGCGCCTTGCCCGAATTGGGAACGATAGCAGCCGAGCGCCCGCTCTTTCGCCTCATAAAAATCGCTGACGTCCACTACCAGGTCCGGCGTCTTCCAATCGTTGATGAAATAAAAGTACAGCTCCGGCTCCTGAACCGCCGGCTTGTCCGGCATATAACGGCGCAGCTTGGCGTTAAACACCGCCTCCTCCACCAGCTTGCTGCAGGCGATATGATCGGGGTGCCGGTCTTCCCAATAAGGGGCGAACACAATACGCGGCGCATGCTCGCGAATCGTTTCGGCCACGGCGGCGATTTGTTCGGGCGTACCGGACAGCCCGCGGTCCGGCAATCCCAAATTCAGGCGCACGGCCAAACCAAGCTCCTGCGCGGCCCGCTCCGCTTCCTGCTTGCGCAGCTCGGGATTGCCGTTGGAGGACAGCTCGGCTTCCGTCAAATCGCAAATGCCGACCCGGTATCCGGCGTGAACGTGTTTGGCGATCGTGCCGGCCATTCCGATCTCGGCATCGTCGGCATGCGCGCCGAAAATCAAAATATCCAGCGGCCCGTTCATTGTCCCAGCCCCGGTTTATACTGTTCCACCAGCTCGCGCCAGGCGAAATCGCCGCGGTCCAGCGCCCGCACCAAAATTTCCGCCGTGGCCATGTTCGTGGCGACCGGAATGCCGTGCACGTCGCACAGGCGCAGCAGCGCCGTGATGTCCGGCTCGTGCGGCTGAGCCATCAGCGGATCGCGGAGGAAAATGACCAGATCCATTTCATTTTGGGCGATCAATGATCCGATTTGCTGATCGCCGCCCAGCGGGCCGGACAGGAAACGGTGGATTTTCAAGCTCGTATTCTCCATAATTTGTTTGCCCGTCGTTCCGGTGGAGTACAGCTTTTTATCCTTAAACACATGTTCATAAGCGATGGCGAAATTAACGATATCTTCTTTTTTACGATCATGAGCAATAAATGCAATGTTTATCATACGGTCATAATCTCCTTATCATTCAACAAAATAGTCGAATCCGTAAACCATGCCTTCGTATTCCAGCACCTTCTTGATCGCCAGGTTAACCCCCGGCATATATCCGGCCCGTTCATAAGAGTCGTGGCGGATTTTCAGCGTTTGGCCAAAGCCGCCGAAAATAACCTCCTGCTGGGCGAACACGCCCGGCAGCCGCACGCTGTGAATCCGGAAGCCGTTGTAATACCCGCCGCGCGCCCCTTCGATCGTTTCTTCCTCGTGCGGATTGCCCTGCCGCAGCTCCTGCCGGTTTTGCGCAATCAGTTCGGCCGTTTTCACCGCGGTCCCCGAAGGGGCGTCCAGCTTCTGATCCCCATGGTATTCAATAATCTCCAAATGCGGGAAATACTTCGCCGCCTGCGCCGCGAATTTCATCATCAGGATGGCCCCGATCGAAAAATTCGGAGCGATCAATCCGCCGATCCCCCGGGCTTGGCACAGCTTGTCCAACTCTTCGATTTGCTCCGGGGTGAACCCGGTCGTGCCGACAACCGGAGAAACGCCGAGCCGGATCGCCAGTTCGGTGTTGGAGAAAGCGGACGCCGGCGTCGTGAAATCAACCAGCACCCGCGGGCGATGCTCCGCCAAAGCCTGTTCCAGGTTGTCTGACAGCGCCACTCCGCATTCCGGCAGGCCGGCCACAACTCCGGCGTCCAGCCCGGCTTTCGATACACTAACGGCCGCCACCAGCTGGAGATCGGGGTCCTCAAGCACCATTTTAACGACTTCCTTCCCCATTCTGCCAGCCGCGCCGGCCACGGCAACTTTAATCGGATCCGACATGTACATCTCCTCGCATTCTTTACTATGATGATTGTTTGATTTTGGATTTGAAACGCTGCTCCAACTCTTGCAGCTCGTTCGCTATACCGGCGTCCACAGGCAGCGCGGCCGCTTCTCTCACGGCGTGCAAAGCTTGCTCATACCGCCCCAGCTCCCCGTAGGCGATCGCCAGCCATACCTGAGCATCCACGGATAACGGATCAAGCTCCACGGCCCGCTTGAGCATGCGCGTGGCCGGTTCGGCCGCGTTCCTGCCGCTCTCTTCGCGGCCCTCCAGCCGTTTCTTGGCCATATGCGTCAATTCCATCGACTGCAGCCGGTCATAATGCAGCCTGTATTCCTCCTGGTCCGGGGCCAAAGCCGCAGCCAGCCTGGCATGCATCAGCGCTTTGTCCAAGCGGTTGCTGCGGGCGCACGTAATCGAGTAACGGTAATGGATATCCGCATGATCCGGCTCGGCGGCCAGCGCCTGCTCAAACCAATGCTGCGCTTGCTCAAAGTCGTTTTCGTAGATGCTCCGGTAAGCTTTATACAAAAATTCCTCCGCCTTCATACGCCGTCCCCCCTATTCTATAGTAAGTGTTCAAAAAGCCATGACTTTTTGAACATCCTCTTGTAGGGATGATCATACTGACAGCATATGAAAGTTATGGTTGTTCGGTGTCCTTTTTCGTCCACCTGCCGGCGTCGCGGGTCGCGAATTTGTGCATCACTCTGTCATGCGCCTCCGTCAGGTCGATGCCCAGGGAATTGGCGAAACAGATCGTAATAAATAAAATATCGCCGAGTTCCAGCTCGATGGAGTTTTCGGCTTCATCCGGCTTTTTCGGCTTCTCCCCATACGTATGGTTTACCTCTCGGGCCAGCTCGCCTACTTCTTCGCTCATGCGGGCCAGCATGGACAACGGGCTGAAGTAGCCTTCCTTAAACTGCGATATGTACCGGTCTACTTCGCGCTGCATCTCCGCCAGAGTTTTTTCTTTCAACGTCATAAAGCGCCTATCCCTCCGACAATAATCCCGTTTTTCCCTATGTTATCGTAAAGGCGGGGCGAAAACAAATCCTTTTTTAATCGGGGCGGAAAAAGGTATACTAATATAGGTTAAAAAATGCAAAGGTTCATCCTTTGGAACAGGTGAGGGATCGGATGGTTTCCAACAAGCTGGCCGTTTTTTTCAAAACGCTTTTGCCGATATTGCTCGGAACCGCGGTATACGCGTTTGGACTTCTTTATTTTATACTGCCGAATCAATTGATGGAAGGCGGCGTTACCGGGATTACGCTGCTGCTCAATTATGCGTTTGGCATTTCGCCGTCGCTCTCCAACCTGCTGCTGAACATTCCGCTTTTTCTTCTTGGGTGGAAAGTTTTGGGTGGTCGCTCCATCGTCTGGACCGGCATCGGCATCGGCTCGCTTTCTTTTTTCTTGTGGCTGTTCGAACGGCTGATCGATCACGGCTGGATTTTGCCGTTTGAAACAAAAACCGACTATATTCTCGTTTCCTTGTACGCGGGAGTGACGCTGGGCGCCGGCCTCGGCATCGTCTTCCGCTTCGGCGGCACAACCGGAGGCTCGGACATCGTCGCCCGGATTTTGGGGCGGAAATTCGGGTTCAGCATGGGCCAGGTCATCCTGACGCTGGACGTGATCATCATCGGGTTGTCGCTGTTCTACATTAGGAAGGAGAATATTTTGTATACACTGGTCGCCGTGTTCATCGCCTCCAAAGTGATCGATTTCATTCAGGAAGGCGCATATTCTGCCAAGGCGTTTACGATCATCAGCGATCACGCCCCGGAAATCGCCGACATCATCACGAAGGAGATGGAGCGCGGCGTCACGCTGATACCGGCGATCGGCGCCTACTCCAAACAGGCGAAGCATATGGCCTACTGCGTCGTGTCGCGGCAGGAAATCCGGCGGCTTCAGCGCATCGCCAAGTCGGTCGATCCGCGGGCGTTCGTCATTATCAGCGATGTGCATGACGTGCACGGGGAAGGGTTTAAGGAAGATTAAGGCGAAAAATACCACGGCAACCGTCTACAAGACCAAAAAATAGCCGGTGGCAGGGGGGTGGAATGCTCCCTTGCCACCGGCTATTTCGCGGTGTTAAAAGCGGTACCGGTACGAATCCTCGTCGGTTCTGCCTACCACTGTGACCGTCTGAGCGGCCTGGAATTTACGTAAGCCCGTGTATCCTAAAGCGAGCACGATCCATAATCCGATCAAACCGCTCCAATACCACGGATTTTCGTAACCGGTGATCGGCAGGAACACAGGCTCTTCGCCTTTGCGGCCGAACAGCGCCTTCAACGCGCTTTCCCCCTGGCGAATCGCCTCCTTAAGCGCCGCTTCGTCCACCGGTTGGTCGTTGCTAAGCCGTTCGGCGTAAGACAGCCACGAATCAAACCGGTTGACCGTGGATGGATCGCGACGAATGACGGCGGCCGGGCGGATCGTCTCGTAATGCTGCTGCAAATTCACAAACGCCGCGTGCAGCTTCTCCGATTGCCCCCCTACACGGGCGTTGTTCATCCGCTGCATGTCATCGGCCATTACTTTGTAATATTGCAGCCATAACCCCTTGTCCTTATGAAGCAGGCTGTTTACGGCCAGCCGCAGCACGGCCGAAGAGCGCGACCACTCATCGGGGACGATCTCGGACCGGGCAAGCGTTTCTCTCGCGTCCATAATGCTTTCCGCAAGCGCATGAATGCCTTCCACCGAGGTCAAGCCTTTAAAAGAAACGCCTTCAAGCGCGGCGATCAACCGTTTCATCTCGGCATGGGCCTCCTCGACGCGCCCTTGCTGCATATGGCCGTACAGCGCTTCCGCCGCCGTTTCCAGCTGCTTCAGTTTATCCCCGCGCTCTTCGTCGGACAATTGCGAGACCGGAGCCGGGGCCGTGCCGCCGTCTAACCCCTTCTCTGCCGGGGAGGCCGCGGCCGCCGGACCGCCTGCCAGCAGCAGCAGCGGCAACAGCACAAGCAGCCACCCGAGCTTTCCTTTCGTTTTCACGGACATCCCTCCCTACCATCATCGTATGGCAGGCTGTCCATGGGTAGAACCTTCAACGTTTAAGTACATGCTCAAAGATTCGATGACAAGTCCGCTTCGTGACCTGTTTCGCGATTAAAAGTTGATCACTTTGTTCTATATTAGTCTTATTTCCAAAATCGTCTACTAGGCTCTCTTTGCGCCTTTCAGCGCCAACCACCCCGCGACAACGCTGGCGGCGGTCAAAGCGACGGTAAACACCGTAACCGCAGGTACATCGTCCCACAACGTTTCCGGCAGCCACGGGTACACTTCATATGTATAATCGACCGTATCGTTCAGCAGCGTCCAAGCCCCGGCGCCGAGCAGCATGATCGGCCCAAACCGGTACAGACGCACGTACAGCAGCGCTTCAACGGCCATCGCCAAATGCGATGCGACCAGCATCCAATCCTGCCAGACCAGCGGGCCGCCCTGGTAAGCGCCGGCAAAGATCATCGACACCGCCCATACGCCGTATTTCACGCTTGTCACGACAGCCAGTCCTTCAAGCAGCGATCGAACCCCCGTAAACCTCCCCAGGGCCCGCGGAAACAGAAGAAACAACAGCGTTAACGTGAAAAAGAGACTGGCCGTAGGGCTGTCGGGCACAAATATAATCTGCCAATGCGGATGGTTCTCCCAGGTATACCGCAGCTGCCCATCGTACCAAATATACCCGTAAACCGTGCCCAGCAAGTTGCATACGAATAAGGCCCATAAAATCGGACGGGACGCCAAAAAGGCCCGGCTCCAGAAATACGATAATTTCAACGGACTGCTCCTTCCTCAAAAAAACCTGATCGAATCAACGATCAGGTTTTCGCATACTTCCTATTTTACTGTTCCGTTTTTTGTTTCGCAAGCCATTCGGCCAAATGGTCGAGTTCCTCGTCCGTTACCCCGGCGCCGATCGCCGTGTCGTACATGGCCGGCATTTTGCCGTTGTAGCCTTCTTTGATGATCGACATGATTTCTTCCTTGCTGTGTTTGTCGCCTACACCGCGCAAGGCAGGACCGGCAGCCCCTTTCAGGTCAGCCGCGTGGCAGGAAACGCAAGTCGCTTTCTTGTAGGTTTCCATCGCCGGATCATCCTTATCCACGATCGCCACTTCCTGCTGTTTGGGCGCATTGGAAGTCGGCAAGCCTTGCTCCCGCTTCTCCCGCGCCTCTTCTTCCCGCTGAATATGCTCCGGAACTTGCCCCGTAGCTTTCAGTTCCTCCTGGTAATGCGTCCAGGCGAAGTTCGTCAAATAAACGATCGACGCCAGCGAAAGGAACATCAGCGAGGAAGCGATCGGACGTTTGTAGAAGCGGCGTTCTTTACCGCGGTCCAAAAACGGCGCCAGCAGCAGGCTGCCGAAAGCAACCCCGGGAATCCCAAGCGTGCCGAGCACGACGTAATCGCCCGATGCGTACGGATATTTCAGAAATTGGTACAGGAACAAGAAATACCAGTCCGGCATCGGAATGACCGAAGCGGTCGGATTGGCCGGATAACCCAGCGGAGCCGGTTCGGCGATCGTCAGCACCAAAAAGCCGACCAGCACCACGACGCCTACCATCCATTCCTTCAGCAAGAAGTTAGGGATAAACGCTTCGGATTTACCCGGGTATGCCGTGTAATCCGGAGGCGTGATAAATCCGTTGCCTTTACGCACACGCGAATCTCCGACGTATACGATCTTTTCCTTCGAATTGTTGTGGGCCATAACCTCTATGCCCTCCCTTCTCCATTTTTAGTTAGAGGTAACTTATAGCGGGCCGGAAATCCCTTGACGGCGGATCATAATGAAATGCCCCACCAGAAGGATCAACAGCACGGCCGGAAGGAAGAACACGTGAATCGCGAAGAAACGGGTCAGCGTTTCCGCGCCGACAATCGTACCGCCCTGCAGCAGTTCTTTAATGACCGGACCGAGCACCGGAACGGAGTTGGCGATTTCCAAAGTAACCTTTGTCGCAAAGTATGCTTTGTTATCCCACGGCAGCAAATATCCCGTCAAGCCTAGCCCGATCATGACGAAGAAAATCAGCATGCCCACAACCCAGTTCATTTCGCGCGGCGCCTTGTAGGAACCGGTAAAGAACACGCGAAGGGTATGTAAGAACATCATAACGATAACCAAGCTCGCTCCCCAGTGGTGCATGCCGCGGACGATCTGGCCAAAGGCCACCTGCGTCTGCAAATATTCGACACTGGCGTAAGCGTTGATGATATCGGGAACGTAATACATCGTCAGAAACATCCCCGATAAAATCTGGATGACCGTAATAAAAAACGTCAAGCCGCCGAAGCAATAAACAAAAGCGGAAAAATGATGCGCCGGGTTAACGTGCTCCGGAACCTCGTGATCGGCGACATCCCGCCAAATCGGCGTGATATCCAGACGTTCGTCAATCCAGTTGTATACGTTTTTAAACATCCGTATCTACGCCTCCTTATTTCACGATCGTATTCGGGATCGTCTGACCCAAATACACCCAATTGTCTTTCACCATGACCTTGTACTCGTCAAGCGGCTTCGGCGCAACCGCCAGCTGCTTGCCTTCGATCGTGTAATGCGCTCCATGGCATGGGCAATGATATTCGTTCGGAAAATTTTTGTCATTGTTCCAGCCAACCGTGCAACCCAAATGTTTACAGATCGGTGAAAGCGCATAAATTTTTCCACTCTCGTCTTTACGGATCCACGCCGTAAGCGATGCCGTACTTTGATACCATCCATCCTGCTGCTGCAATTCAAAGGAGAATTCCTGCGGCTCATTTGTAATTTTGCTGACTTCAACCACTTTTACAAAAGTGCCTTCGCCTTTTTTGTGCAGAATTGGATCTACGGCAAACCGAACCATGGGCAGCGTCACACCACCCACCATAAATGCAGTGGCGCCCCCAAGGGTGTATGTAAGAAATTGCCGACGGGACATTTCTTTGCGAATGGGCGGTTTGTGCGATGATTCATGCTGGTCGTGCTGATTGTTCATATGTCTTCAACCCCCTTTGCAACCAATTCTTCCTGACTTTCAATGACAATAATCACAACATCGTCTAAGACATATTAATAATATATTAGCGTTTTAAGAGCGTCAAGAATTTGACACATCTTTTTCCGGCGGCAAAACCTTGCCCTGCTTAAAAATGTCAATAATTTGTCACATTCAGTCCCTTGACCCGCCTGTCCACAAATGCTGGACTTTTTCCTTTACCCGTCCGGCCGCAGATCCGCCATCCGGATCGGGATTGGAAAACCGTCCCGGCGTGATGATAAGATCGGCATTCGGCAGCTCCTCGTCAGCCCAATCCAGGTCGGCGGATATAACAATCGCATAAGCAAATCCGCTCCGCTTGACATTTTCGCAAACCTTGTTGATCGCTTGGGATAAACGGTCTCCCGTATATTGAATCGAGGGATATGTGACGACTCTGCCCTTAAAAGGGATTTCCACCCAATCCATGACACTTTTAAGTCTTTCCAATTTTTCCGTCACTTCATACGGCCGTTCCAAACCGGTTAATCCCGTGACCGGGACGAGGCAGGTGTCCAAATACGGGCGCAGCTCCTCCCACCCGGAAGCCTCCACTTCACTGAATTTCATACATCCATATCCCCTTTGCTGATGATTTTCCTTCCCAATTATAAACACGAACGATTGACAATGCCATCTTCGATAAAAAAGATCGAGCAGCGTTTTTTCGTCGCCGATCGACCTTTTTCTACATTATATATTGCTGCGGATGATCCGATTTCAACGTTCTTCCAATGTCTTCAGTTCATCCGTCAGGAGCCGGAAGGCAACCTCATCGCCATTCGCCAAGGCGGTATCGATTTCGCTGTAGATTTGTTCCGAGCGATGCTTCCGGAGCGCTTCGTCCCATATCATTTCTGCCGCCAAACCAAGCATTGCTTCATAAGTAACCTTCATCTGATCCATAGGATGCACCTCCAAACCATGGTTTTAAAACAAGTTTAAAAAGTTTAAGTGATCCTATATTCTTTTCCTTTGGCCACATAACTTTCCGCCGTCCGCTTCATGCGCTGCAGGTCTTCTTCCGTCAGTTCGCGTACGACTCTGGCCGGCGAGCCCAGAGAAAGAGTATAGGGGGGAACTTTTTTGTTTTCCGTAACTACCGAACCTGCTCCTATTAAAGCATATTCACCGATGTCGGCGCCGTTTAGGACGATCGCCCCCATCCCGATTAATGTGCCATGGCCTATACGGCAACCGTGAATGATCGCGGAATGTCCGACGGATACGTCGTTTCCTACGATTAACGGCTGGGATGTATTGACATGTCCGACCACGCCGTCCTGGATGTTCGTCCGATCTCCGATCACAATTTCCGCCAAATCTCCGCGCAGCACGGCATTGTACCAAATGCTGGCCATACTGCCCACCGTTACATTGCCGATCAGTTTGGCGCCATCGGCGACAAACACGCTTGCATCCACGACCGGCAGCTTTTCTTGATAACGAATCAACACACTGCTCACGCTCCCCTTTAGCCTAGAATTTGGGAGTGATTGTAGCAGTACCTTCAGGCGTTGTCAAACCTATTTCTCCTGCAGCTGCGCCACCGCTTCGTGGCCAAAAGGCGTCGCCTGAACGTAGCGTTCGCGCTGTTCGTTCTCCCCGATGCGCACCATGCCGAGATGCAGCATCATGATCAGGATGCGTTCCTCGAATATCGATGCGGGAGCGTCATAATAAAACGGCTTGATCAGCGATTCTATTCTGCTGTACAGCGAGGACACCGTCACCCACTGTTTCGAACAGCGCTCGATCCAATAGACAAGCGACAGCAAATTGGGAATGGGACCTTTGTACAGCCTTAACCAAAAACGGACGAGCTGGATCGCCGGCTCTTTTTTGCCTTCCGCCAGATACGAGTTTCCGGTCTCCGTCAACTCTAGCTGGCTGCCATTCTCTTGAATGAAACGGCAATGGTAGGCATAATCGTACAGCAAAGCAAACCGGTTGGGATAATCCTTGAACCGCCTTCCATACCCGAACCTCCAGCCCTTGCCGGCCAGCGCTTCGGACACGTGCAGTGACTCCAAAATTTGCAGCTGGTTTCGCCGGTACATCACGCCTTCATTGTTCAGCGGGACGTCATGATGGGATACATACCGTAAAAACACCAGCAGATCGGCAGCCAGCATGTCCGGCTCTTCCCGGTAGACCGGCGGTTCGGCCGGCGCCGATGCCACTTCGGACTTAAACCTGGCCTCCAGCGCTTCCCTGAACCGCCGCTTCAAGTCCTCGGGCACTTCAAACAGGTAGCGGGTCTGATGGGTGGTTCCGTTAAACAACCAGCCGCGCTGCCGGAACCTGGCGATCATTTCCCGCGGACTCTCGCGGTCTTTGGCATCCTGCGTAAACCGCGACGCCTGCGCGCAAGCGACCAGCTCCTCCAGGCTGAACTGACGGCGCCCGTCGAATAACAGCGAATTCAAGAAACGCAAGTCCTCCATGCTCATTGCGCTGACGTGCCGATCGATAAAATCGCGGCGTCCCACCGTTTGCAGGATGGACTGGATCAGTTCATGCTTGGAATGACCGCTGCACTCGCACCTGTAATGATCCGCTATTCTGCTTAGCTGTCCGATATCGGCAAAAGAAAGCATATCCGCCAGATTCATAGTTTACCGCCTCGCCGTTTTAATTCCATTATGGGATTATTTACCGGCGTTTATTCCGCGGCATGCGAATTTATGCAAAAAAAAGGGCTCAGAACCGAGATCAGTGCTTGACAAAATAAATTATGATAGCGTTCGTGTCTTGGTATCCCTGCATGCTGCTTTGCACGATTATCCCTCTTGTTCAGGGGGGAAGGTGGGGGCTAATCATATCACGGTCCTTTCATTTTTCCCGGTGTCTTGCCCCATTCCTCCCGTCAGGTTTGCTTCACTTCTCCAAAACCTCCTTCTCACATACCTGTCTAACGATCTCGAACGTATCTGCATTTCCCAAACACGTATTTTCTTCTCCTGAATTTATTTTCCTCTTTGCTTCCGGACCAAACGGGATAATCGTGCAAAGCGTCCGGACAGCGGGTATTGATCTACCAACCAACCCGCCGGCCTTCCATGTCCTCAAGCCTGAAAACTTGCACGAATGTTATATGATTGAAGTTGGAATGAAAAATCAGGGAGGCAAAACTTAATGGAAAAGGGGCATTTTGCTTTAACGTACCGGAACCTAAAGCCCGGCGACTTCATTAAGTTTGGTACGTATCCGCAAACAGTAGACGGTAAAGAACTGGCGATTAAATGGCGTGTTCTTCACAATTCAACGGAGAGGGCTGCCCGGATAGGAGGACAAGGTCTTTCTGCTTAGCGCTGCCGAGATAAAGGATTTATTTGCGATCCACGGCAAGGATTTGCGGCGCGCTGTTGGAACCGATTTTGCCAAGACGAAAAGGCCCGATGGATGCAGCTTATATATATGATAAAACGAACAAAGATAACTATATCATCAGATACGGCGAAGAAGTTGGCTGTTCCTGGTAGTGGCTGTGATGATAAAAGCGGGCTGATTGAGAAATTGGAGAAGGGCGAATTATATGCCCTTTTCCACTATGAAAATCGGAATACTATTACCTTTCTTCGATCGCTTCTTCCAAATGGCGGGTGCAATTGTACAACCTCATTTGCCAATCTTCATCGTTTTTCTCCAAAATCGTCAACGACAAATTGCCGATCCGCTCGCTGTATTTATTTTGATACAAGGCGATATACAGTTGGGCAAGCAATCCGCCGTGCGAAACGACGAGCACGTTATTGTCCGGGTACCGCTCCGCCAAATCCTTCATAAAAGCAAGCGCGCGTTTGCGAATATCCGCATCTTTTTCCTGTCCCAGCTCCAGGTCATTCCAATTTTTGCCGCATAACGTCTCACGCTCTTCCGCCGTCATCCCTTCGGCCTGGCCGAACGCCCGCTCCATCAGCCGCGAATCGGGATCGTACAGCGGGATGCCCAGCGCTTCGGCAATGATTGAGCCGGTCTCTTGGGCTCGCGACAGCCCGCTTGTAATGACAAAATCCCAGCGGTACTCCTTTTCCTCCTGCAATCTGCGCGCCAGCCGTTTCGCTTGCTTTCTACCCTCTTCATTCAGCGGAATATCGCTTTGACCCTGGATTTTTCCCGCCGCGTTCCAGTCGGTAAGTCCATGGCGTATTAACCCGACAAGCATAATCATCCTCCTTATGTGTGCATCGCATTCAACGTATATGGCTTTAGCGAGTATTTCTTTATTATAAGAAAAATTCATATCGGCGTACACCCATAGGAGACAGACCGCGTTCTAAGGAATTTTTCTTGCGATTATAGAATTGTTCAGCTCCGCCATTTCCATTATTAGGTTGGCCTTCTGTGAAAAACTAACGTATACTAAATCTATAAGACTATTTTTTTCTTATACATAGGTTGTGAATAGGTCTTTTTACCCGCGCAAGGCGGAAAAAGGGCTCGGCTTTAAAAAAGCGCTTGACGATGACCTTTGAGAGAGCCGTGGTCGCCGAACTTCGGCTAACGGACTGAGACGCTCTTTTTTTCGCTAAAAAACAGGAGTTTTATTTTCTAACGGACCGCAGCGACCTTATTGGCCCGAAAATGACTAGAAACCGGCAGTTCCAGGTAAAATAGCGGCTCTGGTGCCCGGTAACTTCTGAAATCTCCCGATTTTACTGAAATAGCGGCTTTACAGTCCGTTAGAAATTGAAGTGTGTTTCGTGCTCCATCGATAGCTCAAGCGCCATTTTTTCGGCAGAGCCCTTATTTTCATTTGGGAAAAGGGGTAGTAACAGAAGATGAAGCCATGGAAAAAAAGTTTAGCTGTAATGATGACATCAATCCTAATGCTTTCCGCATTAGCGGCCTGCGGCGGGGGAAAAAGCGATAGCAGCGAGCCTGCTAACACCGCTCCCGCAAACTCCACTCCAACAAACGCGTCCGTCAAAGAGAATTCCAGAAACCATGTGGAAACGGCAGATGAAGAAACCGAAAGCCAAGGCAAGGATTTGCTGGATTCCAAAGGTTTGGAAGGCATGGATGCCAGTGATTGGGAAAAAGTACTTCTATCGCACAAAGATTTCAAGGCATTTCTCGATGAACTCGCTAAACCCACAGAAGACGGAGAAGAGACACCTTTTAAAAGCGCAGAGATGGTTGATGATCAAACCATTGAGTTTGTTCTTGACCCGGCCGAATCCGGCGGAGAACTGGGTGTAGGGATTATGACCGCCTTGTTTGATCCGATTATCCGTCAATTGTACGAACACTCCGATTACTATAAAAACGATAAACAACCGCTTATCCGTTTTCTCGATACGGACGGAAATGTTCTTAGTGAAAATAGCGAACCGATGCAAACCGGGCAAGCGGAATAATGATCAGCTGTCGAGCTCGCTCGGCAGCTCTTTTTATCCCCTCTAAAGCGATGCCTGTCCAGGAGTATACGAAAAAAACGCCCCGCCCGCTTTTGTAGCGAAAGAAGCGTTTCAAACCCGTTTATTATCTTTTGGAACGGCGGATTCCTTTCCAGGAAATCAAAGCAAGCAGCATGCCCGCCATCGAAAGCAGCATCCAGTATTGCGGATAGGCCGGTCCCATTTGAGCGGCGAACGGCTCAACAATCCCCGGAGAAATGCTCGGCAGAGTAAACGACATGGGCTCGGATGTCTTCGCATCGGGAGCGGCAACGGCTGTGGGAAGGATGCCTGTCGCCGGTTGCGAAGCCTCGGGCTGGCCGGAATGGTCCACGAGCAGAAAAATAAAGCTGCACAGGAACACGACCAAAAAGCTGGCGGCCCAGCCGATAATCCGCCGGCGGTAGCCTCGGGTCACGCCGGCCTTGACATCCGGCGCCAGCCACGGAGATTCCGCATAAATACGGTCCATAACCTTACGGTTTACGGCCTCGGCCTGCTCCTCGGTCACTTCTATGGGTATGTACTGCAGCATGTCCATGCTTTCCTGCCAGTAATGGTACTCAGTATTGCAAAACTCGCAGCCCAAAAGATGCCGCTCCAGCTCTATACGCTGGGGATGTTGTTCGGGCAAATCCCGCATCATACCGAACAGTTCTTGGGCCTCTCTACAATTCATCTGCTTTTCATCCCTTCGTAATGCTCGTAGACCGGTTCGTAAAAGTAGGGTTCAAGCTGGCTTTTGACGCTGCTTCGGGCGCGGAACAAAAGCGATTTTACGGCGCTGACGCTCTGGCCCAAAATACTGGCGATCTCCTGGTAGTCCAATTGATCGTATTCGCGCAATATCAAAGCGGACCTTTGTTTCTCCGGCAATTTGTTGATCGCTTCACGCACCATACCAACCTTCTCGCTGCGCAGAACGGCTTGTTCCGGGGCGACCTCGATTGGCGCCAAAGGAATGTACCCGCTCTCTTCGAGCGGAACACTTCCGCTGCGCTGTTTGCGCAGTTCGCTAAGCACTGTATTCCGTGCTATCGTGTAAAGCCAGGTGGAGAAAGAAGCGTCCACCTCCCGGAACGAATGCAAGCTGCGAAACGCTTTGTAGAACGTCTCCGAGCATAAATCTTCGGCAAGCTGCTCCAATTGAGCGCTTTTCAACATGTGATAAACGAAAGCCAATATTTTTCGCTGATACCTTCGCATCAACTCCGAATACAGTTCCGTGTTGCCTTCTTTAATCTCGCGTATCATCTGGGAATCGGTCATTTCGGGGCGAAACCTCCTCGCACTTCCATGTGCTTCTTCCCGTTCGATTCTTACATTAATTATTACCGAACAGGATCAAAAAAGTTGCGGTCGTTTATGTAAACTTCTGTTGTTCCGTTGGAAATCGTTTGGCGAAGCCATACATTATAGCCAAAAACAATTCATATTATACCACAGGAGCCGGAATTTAAAAAATAAACCCATGGTCATTTGTTGAAAAATATTACAGGGCCGTCCGCGTCATGGATGGCCCTGCTTTGCTTTCTGGTCATTTCATCCGCGGCCTAAAGCGGCGGCGGCGTGAAGCTCCTCCACCGCTTTGCGGACATCGGCGGCCTGCGTTACGGCGGAAATGACGGCGATTCCGTCCGCCCCGGCGCGGATCACTTCCCCGGCGCTTGCGGCCGTGATCCCGCCGATCGCGACGAGCGGCGCCTCAATGCCGCATTCGCGCAGCCTCCGGATGAAGCCGGGGCCCTGCGGCTCGCGGGCATCGGCTTTGGACGCGGTCGGATAGATCGGGCCGATGCCGAGATAGTCCGCGCCGCTGTGAATGGCCAGCCGGGCTTCTGTCACGGTATGCGCGGATACGCCGAGAACCCGCTCCCCGATCCGCGCGCGGACCCGGCCGGCCGCTTCGTCGTCCTGGCCAACGTGAATTCCGTCCGCATCGATCGCCAGGGCCAAGTCGACATCGTCGTTAACGATAAAAGGAACCCCCGCCCTGCGGCAGGCGGCCTGCAGCTGTGCGGCGAGCCTTAGCTTCGGCCCCCCGGTCAGCGCGCCGGGCCCCTTTTCCCGGAATTGAATCATCGTTGCGCCTCCGGCCAGTGCCTGCTCGGTCACCTGCAGCGGATCTTGCCGGCAGTTGGCGCTGCCGATCACCAGGTACACGCCGAGGGATTTGCGCATAGCCGCTGCTGAAATACGCCCGTTCACGGCCGCACCCCCTGTTCCTTCCTGCGCCGGTATGCCCAATGATTCGTCGGGCCGTGCCCCAGCCCCAGGCCAAGCTCGTCTTCGATCGCCGCCTGAATGAACGCCCGCGCGGTCGATATCGCCTCGGCGGCGGCCGCTCCCTTCGCCAGCTCGGCCGCGACCGCCGCGGAGAAGGTGCACCCCGTACCGTGCGTATGCCGCGTCATGATCCGCCGTCCGCCGAACTCGGTAAAACCGGCGCCGTCATACAGCAGGTCGACGATCCGCCCCCTTCCGCTCTCGTCATGCCCGCCTTTGATGACGACGTGCTTCGCCCCGAGGCTGTGGATGCGCTTAGCCGCCTCGCGCCGGCCGGCCATGCCGGTGATCGGGATGCCGGATAACGCCTCGGCCTCGGGGATATTCGGCGTCACCACCTGCGCCAGCGGCAGCAAATACTCCTTCAGCGCCGCAACCGCTTCGGGCTGCAGCAGCGCGGCGCCGCCTTTGGCGATCATAACCGGGTCGACGACGACCCGGACCCAGCCGAAAGCGCGGATTTGCCCCGCCACGGCGCGGATAATTTCGGCGCTGAACAGCATCCCGGTTTTCAGTGCGTCCGGGGCCAGGTCCGAGCCGACCGCCTCGATTTGCTCCGCCGCGGCCTCCGGCGGCAGCGGGTACACGTTCCGCACGCCCAGCGTGTTTTGGACGGTGACGGCGGTAATCGCCGACATGCCAAACACGCCCAGCTCCTGGAACGTTTTGAGGTCGGCTTGAATGCCGGCCCCGCCGCCGCTGTCGGACCCGGCGATCGTCAGCGCCTTCCGGACCGCGCCGCTCATCCGAGCCACCACCCGCCGGCGGCGGAGGCTTCCCGCTCGCTGACCGCCGCGTGGCCTTTCAGCGAGTGCGGGTGCAGCTTGGCCAGCTCGTCGAGGAAGGCGATCTGGAAGCTGCCGGGCCCGGCGGACGCAGTGCGCTCCGCGGCGCGGGACGCGGCGGCGCCGTAGAATGCCAGCCCGGCGGTGCCGGCCAGCAGCACGTCGCGTTCCACCGCGGCGAAGGCCCCAAGCACCGACGTGAGCAGGCAGCCCGTGCCGGTCACCTGCGTCAACAGCGCGTCCCCGCCGCTGACGGCCCGGCACAGCTTCCCGTCGGTGATCACGTCCTCGCGTCCGGTGACGGCAACGACGGTGTTTAGCTTCCGCGCCGCCCGCACGGCCAGCTCCGCCTGATCCCCGCCGCTGCTCTCCCCGGCGTCCACGCCCTTGATGTCGCGGCTTTCCCCGAGCAGGTGGGCGATTTCCGCCGCGTTCCCCCTTAGTAGCGACACTTTGACCTCGCGCAGGATGCGCAGCGCCGATTCCGTGCGGAAGCGCGTCGCTCCCGCCCCGACCGGGTCCAGCAGCACCGGAACTCCATGGGCGTTCGCCGACGACCCGGCGATGATCATCGCCTCGACCTGGGCGGCGGACAGCGTTCCCAGGTTCAGCACGAGGGCGCCGGCGATCTTGGCCATATCGGCGGCTTCCTCCGGCGCGTAAGCCATCACCGGGGATGCGCCAAGCGCGTACAGGCCGTTGGCCGTAAAATTGGTTACGACGACGTTGGTCATATTGTGCACGAGCGGTTTCGCGTTCTGCACTTTTGTAAGCAAAGCGGATAATTCTTTTTCCAATATGCTCATTTGTAGTTCGCCCCCTTCGTTAATGCGCCCGCGACAACGGGTCATCGCTCCGCCGGCCCGTTTGAACCGGCCATTCCTCCAGCTTGTAGGCCATGTCCCAGAACAGGTACTCCAGCTGGCAGCTTTGCATGAAATGCTCCTCCATCCTCCGCCGTTCCGCTTCCGCCGCGGTTTCCGCCCATTGGTCGAGAACGTCCCGGAACCGCTGCGTCACGTCCGTCACCCGGCTGCCGTAAAACTGGATCCAATCGTGAAAAGGATGTTCCGGCACCGGCCTCACTTCCGCCAGCAGCTTGCGGCCGATTTCCAGATACGTCCAGGGGCAGGGCAGCAGCACGGCCAAGATTTCGCCCAAACTGCCTTCATGCGCCACCGTCAGCATGTGGCGGATGTAATGATGCGCGGACAGCGCCAAGGGGAAACCCTGCAGATCTTCAAAACGGACCCCTGCGACAGCGCAAAAATTTTGGTGCGGATGGATTTCACTGTTCAAAATAAAAGAGATCTGCTCGTTGAACAGGGCGATATCGCCGCGGCTTTCGCACTTCGATATGGCGATCCCGTAGATCCGCATGTACGCGTTCAAATACTCGTAATCCTGTTTGACGTAATGAATCAATTGCTCTTTCTGCAGATTGCCGTCGGCGATTCCCCGCACAAAAGGATGCTCAAAAATCGCTTCAAAAACCTCGTCCGCCCGCTGGCGCAGCATTTGCGTAAAACTCATCGTCTCCACCTCCGATAAAATGTGAACTGCGATACAGGAGCATCCATCCGTAGGGGCGTGGGGGCTTAGGGGCGGGTGAGAGGCGGGCCGCTTACAAGACAGCAAAAAAGCCGCCCCGTAGAGGGAGCGGCTTGAACGCGCAAAACCTGTCGCATGATACTTGCGATAACGTGCGGACGGCGCGATACCGGCTCCACTTTCCTACGCTAGTACGAACTAGATCAGGTTCAAAGGGTCCAAGATACGCTCTTGTCTCAGCCGAATACGGCGCCCCTAGTGGAATTTCCTATTCGATTCACTATCACTACTTTACCTGGATCTTCCTGGAGTGTCAATCCGCGTTGAATGCTTGCCGGGCACCCCCGCCGCCTTAGCGGAACTCGAGCCGGACCGTTTTGATCTCATACGGCGAAATCTGCAGTTCGGCAGGACCCCGATTGAGTTCGCCGGCAGGGCGTTCCATCAGGTCGGTTTCCTGCCAGGAGACAAAAGTGAGATCGCTCTCCAGGCGAACCGTCCCCCGGCCGCCTTTATACTCGTGGAAGCGGACGATCAGAGCGTCGCCGTCCTCCGCTTTTTTGACCGCGTCGATCGCTGCTTCGCCGCTGCCGCTGACGCGCACGGCCCGCAGCAAGGAGAAATTGGATGCCGCCGCCTGACCGCGCGTAGCGTACACCGGCTGATTCAGGAGCGCGGCGGCCTGTACGGTTTCGCCTTCGGACCAATGCCCCTCATGCGGATACAGCGCATACGTGAACGTATGCTCCCCGCGATCAGCCTCCGGATCGGGGTAGGTCGCCGATTTCAGCAGCGACAGCCTGATCACATTGTCTTTAATGTCATGCCCGTATTTGCAGTCGTTCAGCAGGCTGACGCCGTAACCGTGCTCCGACAGATCCGCCCACTGATGCCCGACCGTTTCGAACCGGGCCAAATCCCAGGAGGTGTTCCAATGCGTCGGGCGTTTGACGTTGCCGAACTGGATGTCGTAGGTGGCCTCCGTCGCCCGTACATCCACCGGAAATGCGACCTTTAAAAGCTGCTGGCGCTCCTGCCAATCCACCTCCGTCCGGAACTCGATCCGCCGGTCACCCGAGTACAAGATCATCCGCTGGCTGATCGTGGAGTTCATATACCGCCAGGTAAAAGCGACTTCCGCCCGCAGCTTGCCGGCCGCAACCCGGCACTCCTTCAGATCTTCAACCTCGCGCATCTTCTCCTGATAAAAAATATCGATATCCCAAGCTTCAAACATTTTCGGCTTGTCTTCGAACACCTGGAAGACGTTGCCGCGTTCCCCCGGGGCGAGCACCTCGCGGCCGGCAGCCCGGTCGAACACCGAGGTCAACTGGCCATGTTCGTTCCAAGCGATCCGATACAGCGGAGTCTCGATGCCGTTCGGCAGCGCTTTAAACGGCGCTTCTATGGCCGCTTCGCTTCCCGCAGACGCTCCTTGCGAAGCGGTTGCCTCCTCCTTCCCGCCTTCAGAGCCGCGGCTTATCGTCATAAATCCCAACGGAGGAACGTTTTCCACCTTTACCCATACCGTGCTTCCGTCAAACTCGGCGGCGAGCTCCCGGCCGAAGGCATCGGTCCAGCGGCCGCCGGGTTCGGCGCCATGGACCGGGACCAGGCCGCTATACGTCCAAGAGGACGGATTCCAAACGGTATAGGTCACTTCGCCTTTCGGATCACCGTTCACAGCATCGCTGGTCACGGCATTGCCTATCGTGGCGGTACCGTTCGCCGCATCGCCTATCGTAGCGGTACCGTTTGCTGCATCGCCGGCCACCCGGTCCCCGGTCAACGCGCGGATCGCCTGGCTGCGGCATTCCTGCAGCAGCGCCGCGGCATGCTCGTATTCCAGCTTGGAGTCGCGGTACACTTCGGGAATCGACGAGCCTGGAATAATGTCGTGGAACTGATTGCGCAAAATCGTTTTCCAGCTTTCGTCCAGCTTTGCTTTCGGGTACGCGGCCCAGTCACCCCCGCCCAGCAGCGCCTCCAGGCTGAGCAGCCATTCGGCGTCGCGGGAGAGCAGTTCGAGCTTGCGGTTCATTTTTTTGTTGTAAGCCTGGCTCGTATAAGTGCCCCGGTGGTACTCAAGATACAGCTCGCCGTCCCATGTGTGGACATAACGGTCGGCCTTTTCCACCGTCTCGTGCAGTTTGGCGAAATATTCGTCGGCCCGCCCGGTGACGACGTTCGGCAGCCCCGGCATCGCTTCGAGTCGGCGCCGCAGCTCCAGATGCTCCCGGTTGACGCCGCCGCCCCCGTCTCCGTAACCGTAGGACAGGAGCAGCTCTTTGTTGATTTCCTTATCCCGGTACGTATCCCAGATGCCCTGCACGCTGGACGCTTCGATATTGCCGTTGTAGGTGTACCACCAGAAACTGCCGTCCTGCGGGGTGGTGATGAAATGGGTCAGCACTTCGCTGCCGTCGATCCCGCGCCATTTAAATGTGTCGTGCGGCATCCGGTTGTATTGGTTCCAGCTGATTTTGGTCGTCATGAACGTATCGAAACCCGACTTGCGCAGGATTTGCGGCAAGGCCCAGCTGTACCCGAAAACGTCGGGCAGCCACAAATATGTGCATTCCGCACCAAACTCTTCGCGCAGAAAACGGGTGCCGTACAGCAGCTGCCGCACCAGCGATTCGCCGCTCGTCAAATTGCAGTCGGCTTCCAGCCACATCCCTCCGGCCGCCTCCCAGCGGCCTTCCTTGACCCGTTCCTTGATTTGCTCGTAAAGCTCCGGGTAATCCTGCTTCAAATACTCGTACAGTTGAGGCTGCGTTTGCAAAAAAACGTATTCCGGGAACATTTCCATCAGCCGCAAAACGGTGCTGAAGGAGCGGGCCGCTTTTTCCCGGGTATGCTTGAGCCGCCACAGCCAGGCCACGTCGATGTGCGTATGCCCGATGCAGCGAACCGTGACCGGCGACGACTTGGGCAGCGCCGAAATCGCCCGCGTCAGCTGCTCTTCGGCCGCCGCCAGCGAGTCATAAAACGCCTCGGAGCCCGGCTGCGACCAATCGATCCGCAAAAACGCCCGGTCCAGCGCTGTCAGCAAGTCGGGCCGCTCGGGAGCGTGTTTATGTAGTACTTCCACGGTCTGCATCACGGCCCGGGCCGTATAATACAGACGGTCGACCGTCCCGTCGAGCCAAGCGATTTCCGCCCGCTTCAGCCTGTGCTCCTGGACCTGCGGCTTACCTCCGCCCTCCAGACCGGACCAAAGCCGAAATTGCAGCAGCACGGAAGTGCCGGCGGCTTCTGCGGGGAAAAACACCTCCTGATGGTTGGAGTCCACCCCTTGATAAGGCTCTCCGTTGACATACAGCAATGACTCGAAGCCGGAGTTGTTCCCTCCGCCCGTCTTCCCGAAATCAAATACCCCGACGACCCGGCGGCCTTTCCACGCTTGGGGAATTATCGCCTCGGCCTCCAGCCACAAGTAAAGGTCGCGGCCTTCCCAGCGTTCACCGGCCGGCATCGCGCTCCACTCCCCGCCCTTCGGCGGTCTGGCTGCGATCCGCCCTTCCTCGTCGACCAGCGCGCGGAATTCGGCGATCGGCACCGCATCGCGGTAGCGATAAGCTTCAAGCTCGCGAATCCGCGCGTTTAATTTTTCTTCCGTCCAAAACATGAACTGCGTTCCTCCCTTGGAGCAAGTTTCAACTTTTGACTTCACCCCCATTTTGCGTTCCGGGACGGCCTGAAGTAAATTACTAATCCTCATCAATTTTTGTCCTATTATGATATGATTGGGGCAAAGAAACAAAAAGGAGCATCCCTATGGACTTGAAAAAATGGAGGCAAGAGCTGGCCTCCGTGCTGAACGGGCTGTGCCGCGAAATCCGGGTCGATGACGCCGTGATCGACTGGGCCGATATCGTGATCGAACAAACCGGCGGCGCCGGAAGATGCCCGGCCCATGCCCACACCTGGTACGAATTTAACTACGTATTGTCCGGCCGGATGCAGACCCGGTTTATGGACAAAGACGTCATGGTCCGCGAAGGCGAATTTTTCCTGATCCCTCCGGGCATGACCCATTCCCATATATACTATCGTGACGATCCGCACGAGGGCGTTTGTTTTCGTTGGCGGTTCAGGCCCGTATCCGGCACCCGCCCGGATGCGGGCGGGCAGGGCTTGTTCGAACGGCTGAGCCTGCTCAAAGACTGGCCTCCCGGCGCTTACCGCGACGATTACGGGATTCGGCCGCTGCTGGTCCAGCTGTTTCACGAGGCGGAAGCGGGCCGCTCCCCGCTTTATTTGCAGCTGCTGCTCGTGCAGTTCCTGGAAATTTTAACTTCGATTCCGGGCTCCGGTCGCCTGGCCATAGCGGAGCCGGGCGAAACCAAGGACGCCCTCGTCCGCAAGGTGGAAATCTATTTGGAGGATTTTCATGGAGAACGCCTGAACGTGGAGGAACTGGCCGCTTCCCTGCACATGAGCTACGGCCATCTTTCCCGGCTTTACAAGCGGAAGACGGGGCGGACCCTCATCGAGGAAATGAACCGGATCCGCCTGGCCAAAGCTTGCGAGCTGCTGCTTAAGCCCGAGCTATTGGTCAAAGAGGTGGCGGAGCAGTCCGGCTTCCCGGATATTTACTATTTCAGCAAGGCATTCAAGAAAAAACACGGCGTTAGCCCGCAGGCCTACCGCAAACAGCATTTGGGCCGGGAGGAACCTCGGCAGGGGCAACGTCACTAGGGCAACGTCCGTTGGGGTAACGTTATTAGGGCAACTTTTCTGGGGCAACGTTTGCCTTGCAACGTCTGCCGGGGCATGAGCCCCCCTTGGCTAAGGGACCACCGAGCCGTTATTTGCTCATTTCCCCGGTTATTTTAGTCTACATCCATTTTCCAGCCTAGCTAAGACACCATCGACCTTATTCCGTGCATTTCCCCGTCACATCCGGTGAATTCAGCTAAATGAGTGCACCTGAGTCACGAGTCACTAGCGTTGCATTCTCGCCACCACTCTAACGGTTGCCACAGCCGCTATTTGCTCCAATATCGCCGTTTTCAAATTCTAACGGTTGCCATGGCGCTTATTTAGCTAAAACCCGGCGATTTGGGCTCAGATTAGAGCAAATAACCGCGCTCACAACCGTTAAAATTTAGAAAGGGGCTTTTTGGGCAAAATAGCGACTAATACAACCGTTAGATTTCTGGACCGTTAGATTTCTGGCGTGATTTTAAATGGAGTAGCGGGCAAGGTGTACCAGAGATTTTGTGTAGGCGTTAATGCAACGCTGGTGCACTTGAGTCCGTTACAATTTTATAGCGGCTGTTTTTTTCGGAATAAGATTTCCCTGTCCGTTAGCCTCATCCAATACCTCCATTCGGCCGCCAACAGCCCGCCAAAAGCAAAAAAAAGACCGCTTCTTTCGAAGCGGCCCTTGCTCACGCTGGAGCAACAGATATTGGATAGGAGTGGAGAGAAACCATACTGTAGTCTTAGTATAATGTATCCGTTTTCATTTTGTCAACAACTTTTTTTAGCGCTTTCATAATTTGGGCGCACACAAAGCCTAAACGGCCTTGCGCACAGCGAAATACGGTATACTACGGCTTACCCAAATTACGGCCTCTAAAACGCACACGCCCGGCTTTTCCCGGGCGCTGCGTTCTTTAAGCCATCTTCGGACCACCTTACGGGCTGCCTGTCCCCCTGCTTAGACATAGACCGAGTAACCAAGCCCCTGCAGCAGCTCTTTCGCACGCTCCATCTCCGCTTCCTGGCGAAAAGAAAGGCGCATCACCCCCGGCACATCCTCCCGGCTTTCAATAATTTGCATATTGCTTAAATTGATGTGGCGAGTTCCCAGCTCCGTGGCGATCTGTCCGATAATGCCCGGGTGGTCGGGCACGTCGATGTAGATATCGAACAAGGAAGTGATCGCGCCTTTGCGCCGTTCCGGCAGCTCGCTGCGGAAGCGGTTCGCTTTTTGGAAAGCGTCCTCAATCCCCGCTCCGTTTTCGTCCTCCAGCAGCTTGACGAAGCCTTCGATCTCCCGGTTCCAATCGTTCAGCAAATCCAGCACCACCTTGCGGTTGCTGAGCAAAATATCCCGCCAGATAACAGGATCGCTGGAGGCGATGCGGGTAATATCCCGGAACCCCCCTGCCGCAAGCATCCGGTACAGCCCGTTGGAGCTGTTGTAATCGCACACCTGGTTGACCAGCGCAACCGCGATAATATGCGGCAGATGGCTGATCGCACCGACGATTTCATCGTGCAGCATCGGATCGACGCGGACGATTTGCGCCTTCGTATACGACAACAGCCGCTCAAGGCGTATGTATGCCTCCTCCGGAATGTCCGAAGACGGAGTCAGCACATAATAGGCGTTCTCGAACAGCAAGGAAGAGGCCGCTTCCACGCCGGAGCGCTCGGACCCGGCCATCGGATGGCCGCCGATAAAATGCACGCCGGGGCGCGAAATGGCCGCGGCACGGGCGGCCACCGCCGCTTTGGTGCTGCCTACGTCCGTTACGATGCAGCCCGGCTTGAGCGTAAGGCCGTTCAGCTTCACCAAATACTCTTCCAAGTTTCCGACCGGTACGCACAAAAAAATAAAGTCGGCATCCTCGGCCGCCTCTTCCATGGAAAGCGTCGCGGCATCCACGACGCCGCGCGCCACGATGCGTTTTAAAGACTCGGGACGATGCGCGTGCCCCACGACGGTGATGCCGGGCTTGCCCTTAAGGCAAAGCGCCAGCGATCCTCCGATTAAACCTACCCCAAATATGGCGATTTTTGTTGTCATGTAATCTCACTCGTTTTCTGCGAATATGCAAACCAAAAATTGAATTATACCTCTGTGGCCGACTTGCTCAGCACCTGTTCCAAAGCGTCTATAAATTTCGCGTTTTGCTCCGCCGAACCGACGGTCACCCGAATCGAATCCGGATATTTGGGAAAACCGGCGCGGATGATAACGCCGAGCTTCAGCAGCGCTTGAAACATGTCCGCGGCCGGGCGTTTAACGTCGACCATGATGAAATTCCCGTGAGCCGGAAAATAGGACAAGCCCAAGCGATCAAACTGTTCATATAAATACTGGATTCCGCTGCGGTTTTTCTCGCGGCAGCCCTGCACGTACTCCTGGTCGGCCAAGGCCGCTTTGGCCGCCGCCTGCCCGATGCGGGACGTATTGAACGGCTCGCGCACCTGGTTGATCAGCTTGATCACCGCCGGCTGGCCCACGCCGTAACCGATCCGCAGCGAGGCGAGCCCGTAAATTTTCGAGAACGTCCGCAATACGACCAAGTTCGGATATTTCTCAAGCAAACCGATTCCGTCGGAATAAGCGGCATCGGTCACATACTCGGCATAAGCTTCATCCAGCACGACGAGGACATGGCCCGGTACCCGATCCAGGAAAGAAACGAGCTGCTCGTGCGGAACAATCGTTCCGGTCGGATTGTTCGGGTTGCAGATCCATACGATCTTTGTTTTTGTGCCGAGGCGGGCGAGCATCGCCTCCAGGTCATGCGTGCCGTCCTTCAGCGGCACCTCGATGCTGACCGCGCCTTCGATATCGGCGTTGCTCTTGTAAACGCTGAACGTCTGATCGGCCATTACCGTTTCGTCGCCGGGCAGAAAAAACGCACGGGCAATCAACGCGATAATTTCGTCCGAGCCGCAGCCGAAAATAATTTGCTCCCGGTTGACGCCAAGATGCCCCGCCACCGCCTCCGTCAATTCCGCCGCGCTGCCGTCCGGATACAGGCTGATGTTCATAAACTCCTGCTCAATGGCGGCGCGGACGCGCGGGGAACAGCCGTACGGATTTTCGTTAGAGGCCAGCTTGATCACATCATCAAGGCCGAGCTCTTTTTTTACTTCTTCGATCGGTTTACCGGGCTGATATACCGGCAGACCCACGATCTGGGGTTTGGGCAACATGCATTTTTCCTCCCTTTGTAACTTTCTCCCTGCTATAATCAGTTGAACTAATGAAAAACGGTGAGTTAGCCAATCGAAAGAAATCTGCGAACAACAGCGATCGTAAGAACATTTCACGCGGCTGCCCTATCATCTGCATTCAAAAGTTCAACTTAAATAGCCGCTATACCCTCAATTGTGCCACAAAGTCGCGAATTTGCAACAATCCCTGTTCCTTGGAAGACTCGCTTCCCAGCAGCGGCAGCGTTTCTTCGATTTTTCGCACGATCGCGCTGCCGACGACGGCTCCGTCGCAAATGTCCGCAAACCGCTCGACCTGCTCCCGGTTGGAGATGCCAAAGCCCACAGCCACGGGCAGATCGGTCTCGGCTTTGACCGAAGCGATGAATTCGTCGACGCTGGCGTGAAAAGAAGCTCTCTCCCCGGTAACCCCGAGCGAAGACACGCAGTACACGAAACCGCGGGCGCGGGCCAGAATCTGCGTGATCCGGCCGCTGGAGGTCGGAGCCACGAGCGGAATCAGCCTGACGTTTGCGGCATCCGCCAGCTCCAGCACCTCCGCCGCTTCTTCGTACGGCAAGTCGGGAATGATCAGCCCGCTGATCCCCGCTTCCTGCAGCAGGTCAAAAAAGTGCGGGAGCCCCATCTGCAGCACGGGATTGTAATACGTAAACAGCACGAACGGCAGCTTGATGCCGCGCGCCTTGGCCTTTACCGCCGTTTGAATGCACGTCTCAACCGTAATTTGGTGCGCCAGCGCCCGCTCGGAGGCGCGTTGGATGACCGGACCGTCGGCAAGCGGGTCGGAATAAGGAACGCCCAGCTCGACGATATCGGCTCCGGCCTGCTCCAGCACGGCCAGAATGTCCAGCGTCGTTTCCGGATCGGGATCCCCGACGGTAATGAACGGAATGAGCGCCGTTTTCCCGGACGACTTCAGCTTCGCAAACGTCGCATCCAGCAAGTTGACCAGCGCCGTACTCATAACGATTCCCCGCCTTCCGTGTATGCCATAATCGATTCAACATCCTTGTCGCCGCGGCCGGACAGGCAAATGACGACGATCTCATCACGGCTCATCCCGGGCGCCATCTTCACGACCTGCGCCACGGCGTGCGCCGATTCCAGCGCGGGGATAATGCCCTCCGTCCGGCTGAGCAGCTGCAGCGCCTCCAGCGCCTCCCGGTCGGTAATCGGGTAATACTTGGCGCGCTCTATATCCTTCAAATAGGAATGCTCCGGCCCGATGCCCGGGTAATCCAGACCGGCCGAAATCGAATGAGCGGGCTGCACCTGGCCGTGTTCGTCCTGCAGCAAATAGCTCATCGAGCCCTGGAACACGCCTCTTTTGCCCTTGGTCATCGTAGCCGCGTGGAATTCGGTATCCACGCCCTTCCCGGCCGCTTCGACGCCGACAAGCCGGACGTCCTTGTACTCGATAAACGGGTAAAACATCCCGATCGCGTTGCTTCCGCCGCCGACTGCGGCCACCAGCATGTCGGGCAGCCGACCTTCGGACTCCAGCATTTGCCGTCTCGTCTCGTCGCCGATGATGCGCTGGAAGTTGCGCACCATCATCGGATACGGATGCGGCCCGGTCGCCGAACCGAGGATGTAAAACGTGTCATGCACGTTGCTGACCCAATAGCGCAGCGCCTCGTTGCAGGCGTCCTTGAGCGTCCGCGTCCCCGACATGACGGGGATAACCTCGGCCCCCAGCAGCTTCATCCGGAACACGTTGAGCTGCTGGCGTTTCGTATCCTCTTCGCCCATAAACACCTTGCACTCCAGACCAAGCAAAGCGGCGACGGTGGCGGTGGCTACGCCGTGCTGTCCGGCGCCGGTTTCGGCGATCACTTTTTGCTTGCCCATCCGTTTGGCCAAAATCCCCTGACCGATCGCGTTGTTGATTTTGTGGGCCCCGGTGTGGTTTAAATCCTCGCGCTTCAAATAAATTTTCGCCCCGCCCAAATGCTCGGTCAAGCGCTCCGCAAAATACAGCGGCGTCTCCCGGCCGGAGTATTGCTTCAGCAAATAAGCGATTTCCTGCTGAAAATCAGGGTCGTCTTTATATTTTAAATAGGACTCTTCCAGTTCGATCAGCGCGTTCATCAGCGTTTCCGGCACATAACGGCCGCCAAACGGACCGAAGCGTCCGTGTTCATCAGGCACTTGCGCTTGCTTCATGTTATGCTTCACCCTCTCTACGAAGGCGGCAACCTTCGCGATATCTTTAACAGCGTTCGTCTCCACACCGCTCGAAACGTCGACCCCGTCGGGCTTTAGCGCATCGATCAGATCCCGCACGTTCTCGGGATGCAGCCCGCCGGCGGCGAGAAAAGGAATGCCCTGCGCCTTAGCCCAACGCCGGTACGGGGCTGCGGCGCTCCAATTGAACGTCACACCCGATCCCCCGCCGTATTTCGGATCGTAAGTATCGAGCAAGATCCCATCCAATATGCCGCTATATGCTGCCAAGGACCGTTCGCCATGAACCGATCCGTCTTGTTTTACGGAAAATGCTTTGAAAATTTTCACATGAAACGCCGCTTTGACCGCCCGGCAAAACTCCGGGCTTTCCGTGCCGTGCAGCTGCAAAATATCCAGCGGCGCCTGCCGCATAATACCCGCCAGTTCCTCGATCGAGGGGTTGACGAAAACGCCGACGCTTTGCGGACGTTCCCCCCCGCTCCACTCGCGAAGCACCGGAAGAAGCTCCGCCGCCCGGGCGCCGTCGATTTGCCGCTTGCTTGGCGCAAACACGAATCCAACGTAATCCACGGGCAAGTTCACCATTGATTTTAGCACTTCAACGCTTTGAAGTCCACAAATTTTTACCGCCGTTTCCCGCTGTTTAACCGCTGCCGCATCACTCATGAGCAACCCTTCTTTCCGCGGTACCTCCGGGCGCGGCCGCTTGCGGCAAAAGCCCCATCAACTCATGAACGGCCCGCCCGACATCCGCCTGGCGCATAAACGTTTCGCCGATCAGCACGCCTTTGGCTCCGTTCGCCGCCAAATACGCGATGTCTTCCCGCGTCCGGATGCCGCTTTCGCTGATCAGCGTCACTTCGGGCGGCACCAACTCGGCAAGCGCGGCCGTCGTCTCCAGAGACACCTCAAACGTCCGCAAATTCCGGTTGTTGATGCCGATGAGCCCCGCCGTCCCTAACGCCAGCACCCGCTCCATCTCCTCGCGGTCGTGCACTTCCACGAGCGCATCGAGCCCAAGCGCCGCCGCCGTCTTCAGATATTCGCGCAGCTGCGCATCGCTGAGGATGGCCGCGATCAGCAGCACGGCATCCGCGCCAAGCAGCCGCGCTTCGTAGATTTGCCGCTCGTCGATGACGAAATCCTTGCGCAGCAGCGGTACCTTCACCGCCTCGCGAATGGCGGACAAATAGGCGCCGCTCCCCTGAAAATACGTCTCGTCCGTCAGCACGGAAATGCAGTCCGTCCCCGCCGCTTCATAGCTCTTCGCCAGCTCCACCGGATGGAAATCGGGGCGGATCAGACCTTTGGACGGCGATGCCTTCTTCACCTCGGCGATCAAGCCCATTTCCCGTTTGCGCCCGGAAGCGAGCGCACGGTGAAAGCCCCGCGCCGGCGCCAGCTCCGCGATGCGCCGCTCGGCGTCGGCCAGCGAAAACACGGCGGCCAGCTGCTTGACTTCGCTTTTTTTGGTCTCCACAATCCGCTCAAGATACATAACTTAATTCCCCCGTTGTCCGAATTAACTGCTCCAATTTGCTGTAGGCCTTGCCCGAATCGATTGCCGCCGCGGCGATGGCGACGCCTTCGCGGATGCTGTCCGCCAGCCCGGCGACGTAAATGCAAGCGCCGGCGTTCGCCAGCACAATGTCCCGGTAAGCGCCTTTTTCTCCGCTCAGCACCCGCTGCACAATCGCCGCGTTCGTCTGCGGATCGCCGCCGATCATTGCGCCGAGCGGATACTTGCCAAGTCCCAAATCCTCCGGCTGCAGCTCGTACGTCGTCACCACGCCGTCCTTCAGCTCCGATACCCGCGTTGCCGACGAGAGGCTGATTTCGTCCAGCCCTTCCTCGCTGCTGACGACCAGCGCCCGCTTGGAACCGAGCTCGCGCAGCACTTCGGCGATCGTTTCCGTTCTCGTGCGGTCGTAAATGCCGAGCACCTGGCGATCCGCGCCCGCCGGATTGGTGAGCGGCCCGAGCATATTGAACACGGTCCGGATGCCAAGCTCTTTGCGCGGGCCGGCCGCATGCTTCATCGAAGGATGATAAAGCTGCGAGAACATGAAGCAGAGGCCGATTTCGTCCAGGCACCGCTTGGCCTGCTCGGCGTCGAGCTGAATGTTCACGCCCAGCGCTTCCAGCACGTCGGCGCTGCCCGAACGCCCCGAGGCCGAGCGGTTGCCGTGCTTCGCCACCCGCACCGACTCCGACGCGGCCACGATCGCCGCCGTCGTCGAGATGTTGATTTTGTGGATGCCCGATCCCCCAGTACCGCAAGTATCCAGCAGCCGGCTCGTTTCCGTCACAATCCGGCTCGACGCCCCGCGCATCGCCTCCGCAAAGCCGGTGATCTCCTCGACCGTCTCGCCTTTGATGCGCAGCGCCGTCAGCAGCCCGCCGATTTGCGCCGGCGTCGACTCGCCGTTCATGATCGCCTGCATGACGCCCCGCGCTTCCTCCCGTCCCAAATTTTCTCCTTGAATCAGGCGGTTGATCCCGTCCTGCACCGCTTGCTGTCCTGCCATTGCCATTCGCTCCTTTCTTTATTTTCCCGGGATATATTCGTATAAATAGTCTTGGTTCAGCACATCGCCGTCCTTGGCCGCGGGCGGAAACATCTGCTCCGCCGTACGGATCGCCGTCAGCAGCGCTTTGGCCTTGTTCACCGACTCTTGATATTCGTTTTCCGGCACGGAATCCCAGACGATCCCGCCGCCGGCCTGCACGTAAGCTTTTCCGTGCTTAAACACGATCGTCCGGATCGTGATGCACGAGTCCATATTGCCGGAAAATCCGAGATACCCGATCGCCCCCGCATAGGTGCCCCGGGCTTCGTTCTCCAGCTCGGCGATGATCTCCATTGCCCGCAGCTTCGGCGCCCCGGATACGGTTCCCGCCGGCAGGCAGGACAGAAAAGCGTCGAAAAAGTCCTTGTCGCCGCGCAGCCGGCCGGAAACCTTCGAAACCATGTGCATCACGTGCGAATATCGCTCGATTTCCATGTACGACTCGCATTGAACGCTGCCGAATTCCGAAACCCGGCCCAAATCGTTGCGGCCCAGGTCGACCAGCATCAGATGCTCGGCGCGCTCTTTTTCGTCCGCGAGCAGCTCCGCTTCCAAGGCGAGGTCGGCCGCCTCCGTTGCCCCGCGCGGCCGGGTGCCGGCGATCGGCCGCGTCTCGACCCGCCCGCTGTCCACCTTCACCAGCGCCTCCGGCGACGTTCCGACGATGATCTCGCCGTCCAGCTTGAGATAGTACATGTAAGGAGAAGGATTGAGCGTGCGCAGCACCCGGTACACATGGAGCGGATCAACCTCGGTTTCGATATGGAACCGCTGCGACAGCACCACTTGAAAAATATCTCCGGCGCGGATGTATTCCTTCCCTTTCTCCACATTAGCGATAAACTGCTCCTTGGTCAGGTTGGAACGGACATCGCCCAAATCGGTCACGACCGGCAGCGGGCGGCGGTTGAAGCTTTCGCCCGGTCCCTCCTGGTGCAGCAGGTCGGCCGCCTCGTCCAGCTTCCGTTCCGCCAGCTCGTAAGAACGCCGGATGTCCTCGTCGCGGTCGCCTTCCTTGACGTGTACGTTGGCGACCAGCAGAATCCGCTGCTTGACGTGGTCGAACACGATGACCTGATCGCAAAACATAAACTGCATATCGTCCATATTCAGATCGTCCACCCGGTGGGCGGGAAGCTTTTCGTAATACTGCAGCAAATCGTAGCCGAAAAACCCGATCGCTCCGCCGGTAAACGGCGGCATTTCCGGAAGCTTCGGACTGCGGTAACCCCGCAGGATCGCTTTCAGCTCATCGAGCGGCTTCGCCGAACGCAGCGTTTCTTTGCCGTCCGCGCGTTCCAGCACCACTTCTCCTTTTTTCGCTGAAATCATCAGAAACGGGTCGGTGCCGATAAAGGAATAGCGCGCCCACTGGCTCCCGCCCTCCACGCTCTCCAGCAAAAATGCCCGCTCCCGCTGGGCGACGCGGCGGAAAATGCGGATCGGCGTCTCCAAATCGGCGAGCAGCGTCCGGGTAATCGGGATCAGATTGTAATTTTTAGCCAAAGCAATGACCTGTTCTACTTGCGGGGTTGCCATGTCTCTCACTTCCTTATCGGGATATAAAAATAAAAAAACCTCTACCGAAGTAGAGGTCCAAAGATTTGCGGTTTATAAGGAAAGCCATCCCGCTCACGTGTCCCAGTCTGCAAATGTCAAAGGTTGCCCTGCGTTCGGCATACGGCAAACCAATAACCTGCGTGAACTGCTATGGTGCGTATTGGCTATCGCTCAACTAAACTCGGCTCATCTCAACTATACTCTACTCGGCTCTAAATCATCTCAAAAACTTAGCTCACTCTAGGCAAACACTAACTCACTATAACTGAACTATACGATGCAAAAACTCGCTCATCTAAAATCTTAAACTTACTATACCTTATGTCGAGCCCGTTTGGCAACACCGGTTTTTGGGCAGCCCGGCCGCTCCTTAAGAATTGGACGCGCTCAAGTCCGGGCGCAGGCTTTTCGCTTCGTTCAAATAAACGTGCTTCATTTCCCGCTGTCCTTTGGTCGTGTTCACGTGAATCAACAGGCGAATGCACTTCGGCAGACCGCCTTTCACCGGAATTTCCGTCGAGCACATCAGCGGCACCATATCCCAGCCGCTCAGGCCGCGGATGGCCCGGGCCGGAAAGGTGGCGTCCAGATCGGGGGTTACCGTAATCCAGACGCTGGCGATATCCTCGGGTACGATTTCATTCCGGTTCACGATTTCTTTCAGCAATCCGGCCGTCGCCTGCAAAATTTCCTGCTCTTCGTTGCGGGTCACGGTCGTCGCCCCGCGAATTCCTCGGTTATACATGGGGTTCCTCCTCTTTCAATTCCGCGATCACCCGCCGCACCTCGCCCAGCGCCACATCGCTGACGATTTCCACCTGGCCGATAGCGACGGGCAAAATAAACACCAGTTGCTGTTCCTTGAACTTCTTGTCGTGCATCATCGCTCCGATCAGCTTCTCCTCGTCCAAATGGCGCGGCATTGCCGTCGGCAGCTCAAAGCGCTGCAGCAAAGCGACGGTTTCTTGATACAGGGCGGCATCCCGGCCCCGGTTCACCGCAAGCTTCGCGGCCGCCGCCATCCCGATCGAAATCGCTTCTCCGTGCAAAAATTCGCCGTACCCGCCGATCGCCTCGATCGCATGTCCCAGCGTATGCCCCAAATTCAGGATCGCCCTGAGGCCCTGCTCCCGTTCGTCCACGGACACGACCTTCGCCTTGATGGCGCAGCCCTGCGTCAGCCCGTAGCCAAGCGCCTCCGGGTCAAGAGCGAGCAGCTCGGACGCGTGTTCGCGGCACCAGGCGGCGAACTCGGCGTCCCAGATCAGCCCGTGCTTTACCATCTCCGACAAGCCGGCGCGCACGTCCCGGGGCGGCAAGCTTTGCAGGCTGTCCACGTCGTACAGCACCATTTCCGGCTGATGAAAGGCGCCGATCATGTTTTTGGCCAGCCGGTGGTTGACGGCCACTTTGCCGCCAACGCTGCTGTCATGCGCCAGAATCGTCGTCGGCATCTGCACGAACGGCACGCCGCGCATGTAGCTGGCCGCCACGAAGCCGGCCAAATCGCCGACGACGCCGCCGCCGAGAGCCACCACAGCCGAGCGGCGGTCCAGACCGCCTTCGATCGCCGTCGTCATGACGTCTTCGTAAACGACCAGCGACTTCGATTTTTCCCCGGCTTTCACCACTTTGCTCACCGTCGTGTACCCGCTTGCCTGCAGCGAAGATTCCACCGTTTCCAAATATAGGGGAGCCACATGCTCATCGGTTACGAGCAGCACCGGACTTTTTTTGGACAACTGATGTTTCTCGAAAAACTCTCCCGCTTTCCCCAGCAAACCGCCGCCGATATAGATCGGGTACGAACGCTCTCCCAAATCGACCTGCAGCGTTCTCATCAGTAACTCTCCAATTGGTTCAGGTAACCCTGATAATTCCGTTCGACTTCTTCGATGGAGTCGCCGCCGAATTTCTCCAGGAACGCCTTGGCGATTTCCCAAGCCACGACATGCTCCAGCACAACGCTGGCCGCCGGAACGGCGCAGGCGTCGGAGCGTTCCACCTGAGCCGCAAACGGCTCGCGCGTGTCGATGTCCACGCTTTGCAGCGGCTTGTAAAGTGTCGGAATCGGCTTCATCACGCCGCGCACCACGACCGGCATGCCGTTGGTCATGCCGCCTTCAAATCCTCCCAGGCGGTTGGTCGCCCGGTAATACCCGCGCTCCTCGCTGTAGAGGATTTCATCGTGCACCTGCGAGCCCGGAATCGTCCCGGCTTCGAAGCCGATCCCGATCTCCACGCCCTTGAAGGCGTTGATCGACACGACCGCCTGGGCGATCCGGCCGTCCAGCTTGCGGTCGTATTGCACGTGGCTGCCGAGCCCGACCGGCACGCCCTCCACGATGCATTCGACGATCCCGCCGATGGAGTCGCCTTCCTCCTTGATTTTGTCGATGTAGGCCTCCATCTTCTTCTCCGTTTCCGGATCGGCCACCCGAACCGACGACGCTTCCGTGACCCGCGCCAGCTCATCCAGCGGCAAGTTATGCGGCGGCGCTTCGATCTCGCCGATGCGGATGACATGCCCGGCGATCCGCATGCCGAAGCGCTCCAGCAGCTGCTTGGCTACGGCGCCGACGGCTACCCGCACGGCGGTTTCCCGCGCGCTGGAGCGTTCCAGCACGTTGCGCAGGTCTTTCAGGTTGTATTTCAAGCCCCCGTTCAAATCCGCATGTCCGGGACGGGGCCGGTGCACTCTGCGCTTCTCTTCGTCCGTCCCTTCGATCGGCCAGGTGTTCATAATTTTTTGCCAATGCTTCCAGTCATTGTTTTCCACCACCAGCGCCACCGGCGCCCCGGTCGTAAAGCCGTGCCGTACGCCCCCGACGATTTGCGCCGTATCCTTCTCGATCTGCATCCGCCGGCCGCGGCCGTACCCTTTCTGGCGGCGGGCCAATTCAAAATTGAGCGCGTCGGGATCGATCTGAAGATTGCTCGGCAATCCCTCGATAATCGCAGTCAACTGGGGTCCATGCGTCTCCCCGGCGGTCAAATATCGTAAACTCATGATGATGCGTTCCCCCTTTAAACTGTTAAACTGTAAAGAACTAAAATCCGATAATTTCTTTGCTCATTATAATATTTATCACCGGGTCTGTCACGCGCGCGATTCAACATTGCGGCAATTTCTTCTTTATTTCCGCCTCTTCCTTAGCGGACGAGACAGAAAAAAAACAATGCCGTCCGAGAGCCCCGGCGAAAACTTAAGGACAAAAAAGGGCGTTATTCCGGTGCTATCCCCCATTGAAAGAGAAATAGATACAATTTATGCCGCTATTTTCCCGAACCGCAAGGAAATGCCCGCAAACTGCACCATGCATAGGAAAATAGGGACAAAAAATGCCGCTAATGGGGATGAATATACGTGACTCCGTACAATAAGTGCATAAAGTGCCGCTATTTTTGAGGGTCGTCATGAACACGCTCAATCCGGATAACCCGGCTAACCCGGATAATCCGGATAATCCGGCTAACAAGAACAAAAAGTTCCGCTAGCCAAATAGTTATCCGAACTTCTACTCCGCAGCGCAAAAAGGCATAACCTGCCATCTCCTGGGGTTCCTTTCAAGAGAGCAGGCTATGCCTTAAACATTCAAGCACCGCGAATTTAACGTTATTCCTGTGTTTCACGGACATTTACCCCGAAGCCGGGCGGTTGTCCAAAGCGGCGGGCCGCCGCGAATCCGCCGGGAAATCCTCAAGCATCCGCTTCAGATGGGAGCCTTCGATGCCCAGCACTTGGGCGCATTCCTGCGGCGTCAAAAACCCGCGTCTGTAAGCTTCGATCACTTTTCTTTTGTCCATGGCCTGTCCTCCAATGCCAAATGACCTTATGGTTACAAGTATTGGAAAATACAGCCTGGAATATACAGTCGGCTTAGGATTTACCAACAAATGCTTACGAGCCCCATTGGCGTTGCATTAACTATTGCTCGACATTTCTTTAAATGCGAAATGCGTTGGCTTTCGAATCGATACAGTCGCCCGCAGGAAATCTAGCTATGATGAACGTAAACAAAAGACAGCCCTCCATATTGCTACATCTCGTAGGTTAAAATGGATAGTGAAAACCAAACCATTTCAGAGCTACATAGCAAAGGAGAGCTGATACTATGCAGTCTACCACAAAATTCGTCGGTTTAGATGTATCCAAAGAAAAAATTTCGGTTGCTATTGCAGATGCAAGCGGTGAAACTCCTCGCTATTACGGGAGCATTCCTCACACTCCGGCGGCGCTGCGCAAGCTGATCAAAGAACTGGGACCGGCCGAAACGCTATCGTTTTGTTATGAGGCAGGTCCGACAGGTTACGAAACCTATCGCTGGATCACCTCCATGGGAGCCCATTGCGTTGTCATTGCTCCGTCGCTTATTCCCAAACGCCCTGGTGATCACGTGAAGACGGATCGACGGGACGCCGAGCAGCTTGCCCGTCTGTTTCGTGCAGGAGAATTGACTCCTGTCTACGTCCCGGAGCGGGAAGACGAGGCTTTGCGGGAGTTGGTTCGCGCCCGGGAGGCCGCCAAAGAGGACGCGCATCGGGCACGCCAGCGGATATTGAAGTTCCTGCTCCGCCATCAAATCGAACCGCCGGCTACGATAAAGCGTCGTTGGACCCGGAAGTACCGTTCCTGGCTGGAGCAACTGACATTCCCTTATGAGCCCATGCAAGTAGCCTTCGACGAGATGCTCCATACCTTAAATGAGATCGAGCAGCGGATGGGGCGTTTGGAAAAAGCCTTGGTTCAGCAAGCCACGGTCGGCTCCAAGGCAACTCTGATTCGGGTGCTTCAGTCCCTGCGTGGGATTGGACTACTGACGGCCGTCACTCTAGCTGCTGAGATCGGTTCATTTACTCGCTTCCGCTCCCCGGCCCAACTCATGGCGTATTTAGGGTTGGTTCCTCGTGAGAGTTCAACCGGCCTGAGTACTCGGCGCGGAAGTATGACCAAAGCCGGTAACGGGCGCTTGCGCCGATCCTTGGTGGAATCCGCCTGGAGCTACCGTCATCGGCCTGCGGTGAAAGGAGATCTCGCCAAGCGTTTGGATGGCATGCCGGCCGATATACAACTGTTGTCGTGGAAAGCGCAAGAAAGATTGCATTACAAATACCGTCATCTCATTTTTGGAAAGAACAAACACAAAAATGTGGCCGTAGGCGCGGTGGCCAGGGAGCTAACCGGGTTCATATGGGCTGTTGCTCGAACGGTGGAACAACCGGTGGCTAACTAACGCCCCTTCCGTCCCCTTTGGGGAGACGCAGGGAGCGTTGCCCCCTGCACCCCCACACTCGCCGTGAGGCGTTCCTCATTTCCAATGAGGAATAGGAAAAGTGTTGATTTGAACCTAACCGCTTGTCAAGAAAAGCGCTTGACAAGCTCACGCCTGAGCACGAGGCCCGGGAGCAAACGAAGGTTCCGGGAGAGAATTTGCGTCAACCGTTTGCACTAGGTGAGTAACTGAACGTGCGCTTCTAGCTTGCAAGAGCTCTCCTTGACGAAGGCATAACATGTGGTACCAACCCACGGATAGCAGCGTGCCGACCGTCGCTCGCATTTTTGCTCTCGCGCCACGTGCTCAGGCACCTCTCACACGGAGGGCTTGACAAAAACGTTCATAGCAACGGTTGTAACAGCAGCTATTTATCGAAAAAAGACCTTTTCTAAATGCTAACGGTTGCCAGCGCCGTTATTTGCCTGACTCCAAGCAAAAATTGCCGGTTTTCAGTGTAATAAGCTCCATGGCAACCGTTACAATTTTGAAATCAACGTTTTTGGAACAAATAGCGCTTGTGGCAACCGTTAGAATATTAGTGTGCTCAGAAAATGTATCTTGCCAAATTTAAATGCAACGCTTGTGTACGAGGCCGTTTTCTACGATACCGTTTAGCTCCGCTGCTCACTCCCTGGCTTCATCTAACCTAAAGCGTTTTGAAAAAAACGCACTTCGAAAGCATCTGCATCTGCCTCGCCCCTCAAAACCCCGACTCAACCTTGATGGCTTCAGGATTCTAAGCTTGTTTCCGGTAAAAAAACGTTTCGGTCGCTTCCAAACCGTATTGGCCCGGCGAAAAAATCTGCTCCGTGCTGCCGACGAACAAAACGCCGCCCGGGCGGAGCGCTTCGGAAAACTTATGATAAAGGCCCTGTTTGGCTTCCTCCGTGAAATAAATCATCACGTTCCGGCAGACGATAAGGTCAAAGCCTTCTTCAAACCGGTCCAGCAGCAGGTTTTGCTTCTTGAACGTCACGGCCTTCTTCAATTTGGCGTCAAACCGGTACATCGCGCCATCCGGCGCGAAATAGCGCTGCGCTACGTCCTTGGGCACATCCTTGAGCGAACGCTCCAAATACAGCCCTTCCTGCGCTTTGGCCAGCGCCCCGTCATCGATGTCCGAAGCCAGCAGATAGGTGCGGGGGAGCAGGCCCATATCCGCCAATATCATCGTCAGCGTATACGGTTCTTCCCCCGTGGAGCAGGCGGCGCTCCAAACCCGCAACTTGCCCCCGTCCTTTGCGAGCTCGGGCAAAACCTTGTCCCGCAGCACTTCCCAACGATTCGGGTTGCGCCAGAACTCCGAGACGTTGATCGTCATCTTGTCGAGAAATTCGTAAAAGAGCGCCTTGTTCCCCATCATCGCCGCATAGAAATCCGCGAACGAGGAAAAGCCGTTTTTGTTGCGAAGCGTCGTCAAACGCCGCTTCATTTGCGCTTCCTTGTACTGGGCCAGATCGATGCCCGTGCTCTTCTTGATGTTTTGAATAAAGCCGAGGTAATCCGGATCCGGTGCCGTTTCTGCGTTGTCTGTCCGAGCAAGGTCGGGAATGATCCGGTTCATATCCATCGGCTTACACTTCTTGAATAATTGATGAGTTCATGCGGAGCGAAAAAATTGGCGATCTCGCGTTCCGCGCTTGCCGGTCCGTCGGAACCATGGATCAGGTTAAACGGCGTATGGGCGGCAAAGTCGCCGCGAATCGTGCCGGGGAGCGCCTCCGTCACTTTCGTCTTGCCGATGACCATCCGGGATAAAGCGATGATATCGTCGCCCTCCCACACCATGGCGAATACCGGCCCGGACGTAATGAAGCCGACCAATTCGTCAAAAAAAGGCTTTCCCTCGTGCTCCGCATAATGCTTTTTGGCTTGGGCTTCGGATACTTGAACCAGCTTGCCGGCGATCATTTGAAACCCCTTATCCTCAAACCGGCTAATGATCCGGCCGACCAGACCGCGTTGTACCCCGTCCGGCTTAACCATCAAAAACGTTCGTTCCATGGATTCCCTCCCGAAAAATCGCGTCGTCGTTATAAACTTTATAAACATCGCCTTGAAGAAGGCGGTTTCACCTGCATTTTACCAAAAAAAAGCGAAACCCGTAAAGCTAAATAATTCGTGTTTTGAACTACCGCTAATAGGAGCGTTTGTTGACAAAGTGCGCAATTTCCTGCAAATGAGCCCGGGATTTGTTGTCGGGAAGTTCGCTTAAAGCGTCCAGCGCCTTGCGGATGAAACGGTCCGCCAGCTTCTCGGCCCGGCGGATTCCCGGGCTGGTCCGGATCATCTCGATCGCCCGGGACACGTCGCCGCTGCCGTCTCCCGCTTGAATCCCGCGGATTTCCCGCAGCAGCGGCTCCCGAAGCTCCGGCTCCTGCAGGGCGTAAAGGACCGGCAGCGTAATGTTCCCTTGCCGCATATCGCTGCCGGGCGGTTTGCCGATCACCTTCTCCGTGCCGAACAGATCCAGCAGATCATCGCGGATTTGAAACGCCATTCCGACATTGTAACCATAACGATAAAGCAATAAGTTCACTTTGTCCGGGGCCTCCGCCGCCATCGCGCCAAGCTGGCAGCTGATGGCGATCAGCAGCGCGGTTTTGCGGCGGATGCGCAGCAAATAATCGCGGACGCTTTGCTCGGTGTTGAAGAAATCGCGGATTTGCTCCATTTCCCCGATCGACATCTGCACCATCGCTTTGGCCAATGTCCGGTGTATGTACGGGTTGCCTAGCTGCGTAACCTGCATTAGCGCTTTGGCGTAAATATAATCTCCTGTATACATCGCGATCCGGTTGTCCCATTTCGATTTGACGGTCGGTTTGCCGCGCCGGGTTTCGGCATCGTCGATCACATCGTCATGCACGAGCGATGCCGAATGGATCAGCTCCAGCGGAACGGCGATATATTGCAGCTGCTGCAGATCGTAGTTGCCGAACTTGCCGCCGAGCAGCACGAACACCGGCCGCAGCCGCTTCCCCCCCGCCTTCAGCAGATGCAGGGACGTTTCGCTTAGGATGCCGTCATCGCCGTCGATGCTCCGGTACAGCTGCTGCTCGATAAAATCCATATCCTTTTTGAGTGCGCCGAAAATGTCCATAATCTTCATTTCTTCACCCGCGTCAACGAATTGTCACTCCACATCTCTATTTCCACCCGATGGTCAAGCAGGCCCATCTCGTAGGCGTACCTAAAATATAAAGCCAGGCCGGCCCGGCGCTGTTCGCCGAAATCATAACGGATATGGCTGCCGAAATACCGGGTCCAATATTCCGGCGTTCCGCCGATTTCGCGGCAAGCCCGTTCGACGAGCGGCGTCAAATCGCCCAGGCTTTGCCGTTTGCTCGCCTCAAACGCCTCGCATACCGCGGCCAGATATTCGCCGTGTGCTTCTGCAAACGTCTTTTGCACGGCCCACACCGCAAAGGTCATGCCGTAACCGGTCCATTTTTTCCAGACTTCCCCTAAATCGGTCACGATATAACCGTGATCCCGCCAAGAAGCTTCGATGGCATGGTCCCCGATCAGCAAGGCGGCGTCGCTCCTATCCATCATGGCATCGAGCTCGGGTTCGCTGTCCCAATAGGTCGGACGCCCGCCGTAAGCTTTCTCCATAATGATTTTCAGCAGGTTGACCGAGGTCGCCGACGTATTCGTCAGCGCGATCGTTCCGCCCGCAATCTGTTCCGGGGGTTTACGCGAAAACAGCAAAATCGATTTAACCGGGCCGTCCGAGCTGACGGAAAGATCGGGAAGCAGCAAAAACCGCTTCGCACCGTAGCCGTAAGCAAAAGAAGACACCGGGGATATATCCAGCGCGCCGCTCAGCATTTTGCGGTTCAGCGCCGAAGGCACCTCGGTGACCAGACGGCTGCTTTGCGGCAGGCGCGGCACGTCGAAATGATGAAATACGGGCCATACGTTGCTGTATTTGATTTTTCCGATGAGGATGTCGTTATTCTCCCGGTTGCACATGGTCATCCCCCCATCTTTTGAACAAGGCATGCTCAATGCCCAAATTATCCAGCACCTTGCCGACCAAAAATTTAACCAGATCGTCGATCGTTTGCGGTCCGAAATAAAACGCCGGCATCGCCGGGATGATGCGTACGCCCAACCTGGCCAGCTTCAGCATGTTTTCCAAATGGATCGCATGAAGCGGCGTTTCGCGCGGAACGAGCACGAGCGGCCGGCCTTCCTTCAGCATAACGTCCGCGGCCCGGGCCATTAAATTATCGGATGCGCCGCTGGCGATCGACGAGAGCGTCCCCATCGAGCACGGCATCACGATCATGCCGCATGTGAGGAAAGAGCCGCTGGCGATCGACGCGCCGATGTCGGCCACGTTGTGGTACACGAGCTTTCCGGGCAGACGCCCGAACTGCTCCTGCAGCGTTTCCTCCCGGCTGGCAGTATTCCAGCCAAGCTCCTCCTTCAGCACGCGCCAGCCCGCGCCCGACACGACCAGGTGCACCGAAAACTCCATCTCCAGCAGCGTTTCGATCAGCTTGACGCCATATACCGAGCCGCTGGCCCCCGTGATCCCAACGACGATAGCCTTTTGTCTGTCCATCAGTAATGCCGCACCACCAAATCAATCAAAGTAAAGGAAAAGACCACGATGCTCAGCACGCCGTTCATCGTAAAAAAAGCGGTTTGCAGCCGGCTGAGATCGCCCGGGGACACGATATGATGCTCGTAGAACAAAATTAAATAAGCGATGATCATGCCCGCGATATACCACCAGCCGAGATCGGTCATCAGCAGCAGCGCGATAAAGCCGAGCGCCGTGATGATATGGAAGGCCTGGGCGATTTTCAGCGATTTGGCGACGCCGAAGCGAACGGGGATCGAATGCAGCCCTTCCTTGATGTCGAATTCTACGTCCTGGCAAGCGTAAATAACGTCAAAGCCGGCGATCCAAAACGTGATCGTCACGAAAAATACCATGGCCGTCCAATCCACCGTGCCGGTCACGGCCGCCCAGCCGCCGAGCGGCGCCAGCGCGATCGTCAGGCCAAGCACGACATGGCAGAGCCAGGTGAACCGTTTGGTGTAAGAATAAAACACGAGCATAAAGACCGCGATCGGCAGCAGCTTCAAAGCCAGCGGATGCAGCTCCGCGGCGGCCCAGAACAGCAGCGCGAACGAAACGATGACGAAGGCGACCACTTCCCCGATTTTCAAAAGTCCCGCCGGGATGGCCCGGTTTTTCGTGCGCGGGTTTTTGGCGTCGCTGACCCGGTCGATCAGCCGGTTCAGCCCCATCGCCGCGCTCCGGGCCCCGAACATCGCCAGCAGCACCCAGCCGATCTGCGGCCAGGAAGGAAGGTGGTTGTTTATGGTCTGGGATCCGAGCAGCGCGCCCATGAAGGCGAAAGGCAGCGCGAATACCGTATGTTCGAATTTGATCATTTGCAGGAAAATTACGAGTTTTCTAAACATGAGGCGTCTCCTTTGTTCCAAGATGCAAGGCGGCGACCCCGCCGGTTAAAGGATACGCTTCGACCTTCGTTAATCCGGTCTCCCGGAAAATTTGCGCGAGTTCCTCGCGGCCGGGAAATTGCATCAGGGACTCCGGCAGCCATTTGTACTGTTCGTAGCGATTGGCCACCAGCTTGCCCAGCATCGGAAGTACTTTTTGGAAGTAAACATAATAAATGCTCTTAAACGGCTGCCAGGTGGGCTTGGACGCCTCAAGGCAAACGACCATCCCGCCCGGCTTGACGACCCGTTTCATCTCCCGCAGCACCTGGTGCAGGTCGGGCACGTTGCGCAGGCCGAAGCCGATCGTGGCGTAGTCGAACGAATCATCGGCAAACGGCAGCTCCATCGCGTTGCCTTGAACCAGGGTAATCGCCTGCTCCAAACGGCGTTCCTTGATTTTGCGGCGGCCGTATTCCAGCATGTGTTCGCTGAAATCGAGCCCGGTAATCTGCCCGCCGCTCGTCTCGGCCATGCTAATCGTCCAGTCGCAGGTGCCGCAGCACAAATCGATGGCCGTAGCCCCCGGCGGCATGTTCATCTTGGCCATCGTAAATTTGCGCCAGGCCTTATGGCGTCCGAAGCTGATCAAATCGTTCATCATGTCGTATTTGGGCGCGATGTTCTCAAACACTTCGTGTACGTACTGTCCCTTCGAGTCGGGCGACATCTGTCTCATGAATAACACCTACCCTTCTTGCGCGGAACGGCGCGCCGGGGACAAAGCGGCGATAAAAGGCTCAAGAATCGCTTTCAGCTCGCTTTGCGCCGTTTCCATCTTGCATTCATGAAGCAGCGCCTGCACCCGGTCCACCGATTGGCGGAGCATGGACATCAGCTGTTCCTTCACGTTGTACTTGACCAGCAGGAGCGACCAATCCCGCTCCCCGACCTTCCGCTCGGCAATCGATTCAAGATCCTCGGCGGTACCGGTCTCCAGGATGCGCAAAAAAGCGTATCCCTGGCGGTTCTGAGGAAGCTCGCCGCTCGATTTCATCTCGTCCAGCATCACTTCGCAGCGGCTTAATTCGGCCAGCAGCAGGCGCCACAAATTTTGCGCCGGCTTGTCCAGCAGATGGGAAAAAGAAAGAAAAAGCCCCATTTTGACATGGACGCATTCTTTCAGGTACTCTTCCGCGGACAGCAGCCTCCTTTTAAGCTTGCTGTACAGTTCGACCTTCAGGCGGTTCACCTCGCAAATCGCCGCGCTCATGGAGGACACCATGCCGATTTCTCCGGCCTGGGCCAGCAGGTCGTAAAACACTCCGCTGAAATAATCGCCCGCCAGCACCTTGAGCTGGCGCGAACGCATGGCGGTGGTTTCCCTCCCCGAGCGTTCCTCCACATCGATCAGATCGTGCGTATCCATGCCGAGCTGAACGAGAAAAGCAGCCAGCGCGCAGGTTTCGGCCGCATCCGCCGCCCGGCTCTGCCGGTCGTTTAAAAAGGCATAAAGCAAACGAACACGGGGCACCGGAAAATCCGGAAGCGCCGTGTGGGCTGAGATCATGTCATAGGAGACATATTTTTTTGCCAATTCTGTTATGCGATAAGGTTTCATCCTTTGCCTCCGTCCGAGCCGCTTGTTCTTACCACGTTTCAAATTAAAAATAGGTCGTAATCTTGTATATTATATCACATGTTAATTCCCTGCGCACAGAGGTTGGACGCGCAGGATCCCGCCAACCGGCCGGGCGGCAATCGCGGCGGGAGCAAGCCTCCGGCGACGGCGGCGGCCGGTTAACGGCCCGCCGGTGCGCGAAGAAAACGCGACATCCACAGCTGCGTTTCAGTCACCCTTAGCCGCTGCCTCAGCGCCTCGGACAGCTGACGGTCGCCCGTTTGCCGCAGCTCCGCCAAATCGGTTGTCCGCCAATAGCTGCGGCGGACATCGGCGGCGAGCAGCAAATATTTCGTGCCGAGCCAACGGTCCTCGGCAAACAGCCGCAGCAGCAGTTGATCGACGTTGCTCGTCCGTTCGAACGAAAACGCAAGCATTTCCGCCATCCCTTGATAAATGCGGTCGGCGCTGAAATCCTCCTCGGTGACTTTAAGGTCCACGGACAAAATGCCTCCGGTCAAATCCACCTTGCCGATCGGCACCGGAAGATCCAGCGAGGAGAGACCGTCCACCAAGTTGTCGTTTGTTAATTCGGCCGGCTTCTGCCCCGCGAACACGGCGGCCGTATGCGGCGGCGTTCCGCTTCGTTCGCCGAGCCACGAGACGAAAGCCAGCGCCGCCGCACAGCCGAGCGTCAGCAGAGCCGTTTTTATGAGCGGTGTATACTTCATGGGGCATCCCCCTTTGATATGCTCGGCCATTCGGCGCGAGGTTATCCGAGTACTCCTATACCCCATTGTACATAGAAAAAAAGCAGGCTATGCCTGCCGAAAGAAAATTCACTCTTCCGTATCGATCGTACCGTATTTCGTGTAAACGACAGCCTTGCCGCGAATCTTCACCGCGGAGGTGTGGTCCGTGAACTGGGCGATCAGCACTTCGCCCTTATCCAGTTTCTCGGTATGATGAAAACGGGTATCTTTGCCCCGGGTCAGCCCGATGACGGTAACTCCCTGCTCCTTGGCTTTAATCACCCAATAATCCCCGCTGGCCGCGCCATATTCATTTCCGCCTGCTTGCTGATGGTTATCCATATTTGCCGCGCCTCTCCCTTCAACTTATCTTTGTGCCATGCTTTGGTTCACGCGAAAAGAAAAAGCCGTGAACGAGAAGCCCACGGTCTTTTTGTGCACGGAAGATATGTAGAAATCTTTATTTAATTCCGTCTTTGAGCGCTTTGCCCGGCTTGAACGCAGGGATTTTGCTCGCAGGGATTTCGATTTCCTCTCCGGTTTGCGGGTTGCGGCCTTTGCGCGCGGAACGCTCGCGGACTTCAAAGTTGCCGAAGCCTACCAGTTGAACTTTGTCACCGTTCTGAAGCGCCGTAGAAATCGCTTCGAAAACAGCATCCACCGCTTTCGTCGCATCTTTTTTGGACAACTCCGTGCTTTCTGCTACTTGAGAAATCAAATCGGATTTGTTCATGTTGATTCACCTCCCACTGCAGGAAAATAATACCTCTTGCTATTTGTGTTTCCGTTTTACCGCAGAATATACGTAATTTTCGTATCCTATGCGTACAAATCCCCTAAAAAATACCGAAATGGCACGTTCCCAGGGGCTTCGGAACAAATTTATAGTAATACAGCCCATGCATAATTTCAAGTGATTTCAAGGCGTGAAGCCGAATTTTCCGTAATCGGCCGGCATTTTCTCCAGTTCTGCACGACAAAAAGCCTCTGAAGCATCCCGATTTGCGGTCTGACTTCAGAGGTTTTTTTCGAAAGCAAGGTTATTTCCCAAGCCACATCTGTTCCATCTGTTCAAGCGATCTGCCTTTGGTTTCGGGAACCTTGCGCCATATAAAGACTACAACGAAAAGCGAGATGACTCCGAATGTCCAGAAGGTATTGGACGGACCGGCCGAACTCAGCAGCGGAGGGAATAACTGGGATACCAGATAGTCGCCGGCCCACAATGCCATCGAAGCGATGGCGACCGCTTTGCCGCGAACGCGATTGGGAAAAATCTCCGAAATCATCACCCATACGATCGGTCCGAGCGATATGGCATAGGCGGCCACGTAGATCAAAATCATGATCAGCACCAGCGGTCCGGCGGTCAAATCCATTTTAAAAACGGCTCCGATAATGGCCAAACAAATAGTCATTAAGGAGGTGCCGATCATCAGCAAAACTTTTCGCCCCGCTTTGTCGATCAGCCATACGGAGACGATGGTAAACAACACATTGATCAACCCGATCCAGATGGTCTGGGTCAAAGAGGCGTCCGTACCGAGACCCATTCCTTTAAAAATAACCGGCGCGTAATACAAAATGGCGTTGATGCCGGTAATATGCTGTATAATGGCGAGCATAACACCGATGAAAAGAGCAACCCGAATGCCGGGAGCGAACAATTGTTGGAATGAATCGCTCTCGTTTTGGAACGATTCCTTGATTTCAAGCACTTCCTGTTTAGCGGCTTCTTCACCGTGAATTTTCAGCAGTATCGGCAGCGCTTCATACGGCCGATTCTGTTTAATAAGCCATCTTGGACTTTCCGGTATAAAAAACATCAAGATCATAAAGACCAGCCCGGGAACGGCTCCCGCGCCGAACATCCAGCGCCAGGCCGTCGAGACGCCCCAGGCTTCATCCCCCATGCTGACGATCCACGAATTTTGAAAATAAACCAGGAAAATGCCCGTAACGATCGCAAGTTGATTTAAAGCAACCAGACGGCCCCGGTATTTGGCGGGAGCGATCTCCGCGTTGTACACCGGGCAAATGGTCGAAGTGATCCCGATCCCAACGCCGCCGATCATGCGAAAGATAACATACCCGGTGAATGTGTCTTGAAGCGCCGAGCAAATCGAGCCGACGACGAACAAAAATCCGGCGGCCAGCAATACCTTTTTTCTGCCGATCCTTTCACTCATGTAGCCGGATAAAGCCGCCCCCGTGACACTCCCGACAATCAGACTTGACACCGCCCAGCCAACCTGAAATTCGTTCAGCGAAAAACGCTGCTGCAGGAAGTCGATTGCCCCCGAAACAACCGCGATGTCGAAACCGAACAGGATACCTCCGAGCGCGGCTACGATGGATACCAGCGTAACAAAGAGCATACTCTGTTTTTCCCCTTGAAGCGCTTTCTGTTTAGCGCTTTCCGACTTAATGGCTACTGCCATCTTATCATCTCCCCTCCGGATTTTCCGTTCTTCAAGGAAAAGTTTAGCATGCGCTTAGCTAAGGAAGGGGGGTTATCGTCTGCACTAAACGGACCTTTTCATGCACGATTTTGGCTTCGTCTCCCGAATTGGAGGCGTGGGGGCTGAACCTAGCATTACTTTCACACTCGAGCTTAAAAAAATCCATGCCGATGGCCGGCATGGACGAATCAGTCTATTATTTTTGGCCTTTGAACTCGGTAGGCGGGACGCCCATGATCTTCTTAAACACGCGGCTAAAATAGTTCGGGTCCTTATACCCCACTTCAAAGCTGACTTCCTTAAGGGTAAGATTGCCGGCTTTAATCAGAGAAATGGCCTTGTCAATGCGCAGCCGGGTTACGAAGTCGATGAACGTTTCCCCGTATTCCTGCTTAAAAATTTTGCTGAAGTAGTGAGCATTCAAATGGACGTAATCAGCCACTTCTTCCAGCGAAAGATCATCGGTGAACCGTTCCTCGATATACAATTTCGCCCTGGCCAGTACGGACAGCGTTTGGACCTCCCGCTGTTCACGCAACCGTTGCAACGCCGACATGACGTAGGTCTGCTGCTGGATTCCTTTCGCCGCTTCGACGGCAAGCAAAGAAGCGTTTCCGGCCTCTGACGGCTGCAGTTCGTCAAAGCGGCAGTAACCCTCGCCTTGCTTGTGCAGGGTGGAGGCAAAAACGGCTTCGAAATAGGACTTGCGGAACCCTTCCTCGCCGCTATGCAGCGATCCGATGCCAATGGCCGTCTGTATGCCAAGCTGCTGCCGGGCCAGATCGTGGAGCTGGCGGACAAGGCATTCGACCAATTGCCGCCAGCCGTTGTCTCCGGTGGCGGGCGGCTTTCGCAAAAAAACGGCGATATGATGGTCGATCAAGGAGCTGACAAGGGAATCCGGGCCGTGCGTTTTTACATAACTGCGGAAATGATCGTAAATTTTCTTTTTGTCCTGCTCGTCCGTATAGCTTTCAAAGGCGGCAACGATGGCGCTCCCCCGGTCAAGCCGAAAGTCCAGCCATTCCGACAGCTGGGAAGCGCTGGAATCCACCGTCTGGTCGACCATAAGCATTAAAGCCAGCTCGTTTTCCGCGAGCGGCATCAGCTGAGAAATTTTGTGCCTAAGCTCCAATTCTTCTTTGCGTCCCCGCTTCTCGCGCTCAATTTCATCAATCAGCCTTTTTAGCGTACCGACAACCATTTCCCGCTTGGCCGGCTTCAGGATATATTCCTTTACGCCCAAAGAGAGCGCCTCCCGGGCATAGGCAAAATAGTCATAAGCGGTGACGAGCACGAATCGGGTATCGGGAAGACGCTCCTTTAATTCGCGAAGCGCTTCAAGCCCGCCGATGCCCGGCATGTTGATATCCAACATGGCAATATGGGGCCGGTGCTCTTCCGCGCATTCGATCGCCATGCGGCCGTTGCCGGCATGCATAAACCGGAATACCCCCGGCATGGCCCGTTCCACGGTCAGTTCCAGCCCCTCCCTTTCCAAAGCCTCGTCATCCGCGATCAACAACCGATACATCCGTCCGCTCACTCTCCTTCCTGGCCGGAATTCGTATTGTTATGGCTGTGCCTTGTCCGGCATGACTGCTGATTTCTACCATTCCTTCCTTTCCGTAAAACAACTGCAGCCGCTTAAACACGTTTTGCATTCCCAGTCCTGTTGAACCGCCGTTTTCGGCTCCGCTTTCGAGACGGAGCGCGGACAGACGGGTTTCTTCCGGCATGCCCTTTCCGTTGTCCGAAATTTCAATCTGCACATCCGTACCCGTTCTCGACAACGTCAACGCGATTACGGCTCCGTCTTCCAAATCCTTCACACCGTGAAGAAAAGCGTTCTCAATGAGCGGCTGGATCGTCAGGGCCGGAATTTGCTGCTGCAGCACGGAAGCGTCATAGTGAAAATCAAAGCGAATTCTGTCCCGGAAACGCGCCTGCTGGATGGTTACGTATTCGCGGATATGATCCAGCTCTTCCTGGAGAGTGACGGGCTTGTCCAGCTTTTGCAGGCTGTACCGAAGCAGATTGGACAGCGAAACGATCAGGTCGCTGGTCTCCTCCGCCCCTTCCAGAATCGCCATTTGCGAGAGCACATTTAAGGTATTGAACAAAAAATGCGGATTAATTTGATTTTGCAGGGCCCTAAGCTCCAATTCCTTCACGAGCCGCCGCATTTCCAGGCTCTGTTTGTCCTTCTCGATGAGGATGTTCAAATCGGCGGACATTTGCGAAATGGCCTCCGACAATACGCCAAGTTCATCGTCCCGCCGCGGCTGGGGCCCGATATTCAGGTCGCCCGTGGCGATCCGTTTCGCCAGCCCGACAAGCCGGCCGACAGGGCCGGTAATGCTGCGCGAGACCCAGATCGCAAGCAATACCCCCATCAGCGCGTTCATGCCGAACAACGCCGCTCCAAGTCCGTTCATTCGCGCATTCTGCTTGCGGATATTCTCGATGATCGGCCGGTAATAAGCCAGTTCGGCGTCGATCAGCCGCTGTCCCTCCTCATGGATGTAGCCGACGGTTTTCTCCGCTTCAATATAATGTTCAAAAGCCGACCCGGGATCCTGCGTATTCGCATCCAAAACGGCGGCTTGTTTCTGCTCCAGAAATGTGACCAGCAAGTTCATGTAGTCCTCCTCGAAGAAAGAAGAATCCGCCGTGCCGGAGACTTCCCGGATTCTGCCTTGCAGCTGCATCAATTGGCGTTCTGCCGGGCCTTGCACGGCCTTATCGTCGCTTGGATTAAGCAGATATGCGTACAGGAGCTTTAAGTTGCTCTCCGCGCTTTCTGAGGTTTGCTCGATGAGCAGAATGCGGCCAAGCATTTCATCGTAGCTCTGTTGTACGACCTTTCCGCTTTGAAAAACAAAATAAGCGATGAAATTGGCGAACACAACCAGGAGGGGGATGAACAGCAGCAGCTTTGTTCTAATCGTCATCGGCCGCCATCTCCGGACGTTTTGTCGGAAGAGTCCGCATGTATTTCATAAACCCTGGTGTATGTTATTTCCTGGGGATCGTTCCCCTTTAAATAATCATTCAGCCGTTTTATGGCCATGGCCCCCATTTCCACGGGCTGTTGAACAATCGTCAGCTCGATTTTGTTATCTCCGACGGCTTCCAGCGTTTCGGCCATATCGTCAAAAGCGAATATATGCAGACTCCTCGAGCCAATCCGCTCCGCGGCTTCCAGAATGCCAGGGCCGTCCAGCGCACTGAATCCAACCACGTAGCGGATCTCCGGATACCGGGCGAGCATGTTCTGAGCTTGCTGGGCTGCCTGAAGCCGCGAAATGTCCGAGGAGCGGATCTCCACAATGCGCAGCCCGGGATAACGGCCGATCACGGAACGAAAGCCAGCCAGCCTGAGCCGCTGGTTCTCGACGCGCTCGTTGCTGATCACAACTCCAATGTCGCCGCGCTCCCCGGAAGCCTTCGCCACCAGCTCGCCCATCCGCTTTCCGGCCCCCTCGTTATCCGTTCCGACGTAAGCCAGTCTTTGGGAATCCGGCTCATCCGTATCGATCGTGATGACGGGGATGCCAAGTCCGGCCGCTTTGTCGATTAATCGGCGGTATTCCGGATCATTGATGCCTTGAACCAGAATGGCATCCGCCCTGGCGGCGATCGCTTTATCCAGCAGCTTGATCTGCTCGGACGGATTGATGCGGCCCGGCCCGATATAATCGAGCCGCATCCCGTACTGTGCCGCTTCCTTTCGGGCTCCTTGTTCGATGGACCGCCAGAAAAAATTGTCCAATTCCTGCGATATCAAGACCACTTTTGTTTCCGAACCTCCGTCTTTGGGTGAAACCGTCTTCAATTGCTCGGCAAATTGGTGAATTTGAAGTGAAGACAGAGTAAATTGCAACAGCAGCCAGACGAATGGCAGGAAGACAGGGACCAGGATAAAAGTCCATTTACGGTTTGACATGTCTTGCTCCTTTGGAAACTATTAACTTGGATCATTATGTAAGTTTAATATATAAACGCCTGCCGCGATATAAGAAAAACGTCTAACCAATTGCAAATCATACATCTAACTTTATATCCATTTACCTAACCATTCGCTTAACTGCATTTCGTACAACTACTTCTTCGTGTCATTGTCTCTTCTTCGAAAGGTAGCGGAATACTGCAGGTTTTACACTTCATCAAGCGCTGTGGCAGCATTTCCGGATAAGCTGCTGTATGTTTTGCAACTAATCCATTCAACAATGGACCAAGAAAGCTGGAGTAAAGAGCAGGTCCGCCCGGGTAGGCGCTCGGGTAGGGCAATCGCTTTCCTGCAACGGCTCGTTCTGATCCGCGAAGTCGATAGCCGCTTTGCCCAGATCGAACCTGGACGCAGCAAAACAACCGCACGCGGCCAAAGATCAGCACGCGCACGGTCATTGAGGAGGCAATTATATCTACAAAATGATGGCGATGAGGCCGCCGGAACCTTCGTTGATGATCCGCCCCAGCGTTTCCTGCAGCTTGTAGCGGGCATTGTCCGGCATCATGGCGATTTTGCCCTGAATGCCTTCGCGTACGATCGAGTGCAGCGAGCGGCCGAAAATGTCCGATTCCCAAATTTTGATCGGGTCGTTTTCGAAGTCCTGCATCAGGTAGCGGACCAATTCCTCGCTTTGCTTTTCGGTGCCGATAATCGGGGCAAATTCCGATTCGACATCGACGCGGATCATATGAATCGACGGAGCCGTCGCTTTCAGTCTGACCCCGAATCTGGAGCCCTGGCGGATCAATTCCGGCTCGTCGAGCATCATTTCGGCCAGCGACGGGGCGGCGATGCCGTAGCCGGTCGTTTTGACCATCTCCAGCGCTTCGGCAAACCGGTCATATTCCCGTTTGGCATGCGTAAATTCCTGCATCAGCTGCAGCAGATGGTCTTTGCCGCGGATTTCCACGCCGACCACTTCCACCAGGATGCGGTCGTACAGATCGTCCGGGGCGTACAGATCGATTTCCGCGACACCCTGCCCCATGTTGAGGCCGCTGAGGCCGGCCCGTTCGATGAAATCGTATTCCATGAAGTTTCCGACGACGCGGTCGACATCCCGCAGCCGGCGGATGTCCTTCACCGTATCGCGGACGGAGTTTTCATAATTGCTGCGCAGCCAGTGGTTTTCGTTCAGCACCATAACCCAGCTGGGCAGATTGACGTTGACTTCGTGAACCGGGAACTCGTACAGCACTTCGCGAAGCACGCCGGTCACGTCTTCTTCCGTCATCGTCGCCGCGCTGAGCGCGATGACGGGAATATCGTATTTGGCCGCCAGCTCTCCCCGCAGCTGCTGCGCTTCTTCGCTGTTCGGGCGCGTCGAGTTGATGACGAGCACAAAAGGTTTGCCCACCTCTTTCAATTCGGCAACGACCCGTTCCTCCGATTCGACGTAGGAATAGCGCGGAATATCGGCGATCGTCCCGTCCGTCGTAACGACAACCCCCAGCGTGGAGTGCTCCTGAATTACTTTGCGAGTTCCGATTTCCGCCGCTTCCTGGAACGGGATCGGATCTTCGAACCATGGCGTGGAGATCATTCTCGGCCCGTTCTCATCCTCGTAGCCTTTTGCGCCTTCCACGGCGTATCCGACGCAATCGACGAGCCTTACGTTGACCTCCAAACCTTCCGCCACTTTGATCTGAACCGCATTGTTCGGCACGAACTTCGGTTCGGTCGTCATGATCGTTTTTCCGGCGGCGCTTTGCGGAAGTTCATCCACGGCGCGAACCCGGTCCGCTTCATTCGCGATGTTCGGAAGCACGACGGTTTCCATAAAACGTTTGATGAACGTCGATTTTCCGGTGCGGACGGCTCCAACGACGCCCAGATAAATATCGCCCCCGGTTCGTTCGGCAATGTCCTTAAAAATGTCCACTTTCTCCAATACCAATGATATCCCCTCCTCAAATTTCGCCGAAGGAAAAATGCTCCCCGAGCATCCGCTTCGTTGATTTACCAATATTTCGGGCTTCACTGTTACGGCAGGAGCGGCAGCTCCTCTTGCCCATGTCCGCCGCCGTAAACCAAGGCTTGGATCGAAGCTGAACGAAGCGGCGTAAACTCGTACCTGCATTTGGACTAGTAACAGCATATGTACCAGATGCGGAAATATGACGGCATTAACCGTCCAAGCCCATTTTTTTTGCTTTAAGAGGTAGTTCAAAAAGTCATCTTTTGGTCACGAAGCCTTTTGAACTCGCAATTTATCGTCCGATTCGCGCCGAACAAGACGGGCATTTATCCGCCATGCTCCATTTGTATGATTCTATTGAAAAAAGTATGACTGTATAAGCTGCCTAGCAAAAAAGGCCGTCCGGAAAATATTCCGAAGCGGCCTTGCCATCCATCGCCTTACCTGGCCCGCAGTCCGTCAATCCGCCTCGACTACCGGGACCGGCGCCCCGTCGATAAACCGGTAGGGCAGCGACTTGACCGGCACAAAATACGAATTGCCGGTTAATATCGTTCTTAAGTCCTCGCCTTGCTTTGGAGCCGCCTGGGTCTTGTCGATGATTTGCATCATGTCAAAGGCATAGTCCACATATACCGTGCCCTGGGAGTCCATAATGTAGGACAACGTTTCGCCGGAGTATACGCTGACCGGTTCATCGTTCTCGGCCCCGATGAGCGAAAGATCGACCGTATACAGCCCCGGATACGTCTCCCCCGCCTCCTCTCCCGGCAGCCGGCCGCCGTGGGAGGAACGGTAAGCGGTTACGCTCCGCTGGACATCGTTGACCTTTTGCACGGTAGGGAGATCCAGCACTTTTACCGCAGGGTCTACCTCTTCATTGATAACGAGAAAATAGACGCTGCCCCCTTTTTCAAAGGCGGCCGACGGAATTTCATCTAGATATCCCAACCGCTTCAGGCGGTCCAGGTCGATCCGGTACTTCTCGTACCGCGGCGTCTCCTCCCCGGCGGTGATGATCGGGAGAATCCCCTCCCGCTCCTGAAAACGGTCCAGCGCCCGCTGGACGCGGTCGACGCTATCCATATAGGAAACCGGTCCGGCCTGCTGCTCTCCGCGATACATACATCCTGACAGGAGCGTTATGAGGGCGAGCAGCAGCATGCCCAAACCGATTTGCCGTGCCATGGTTTCTTCGAATCTACGGATATTTCGATTTCCCGGCATTGTTCGCTTCCATCCTTTTCATTTCTTTCTTCCGGTTCCCCGATCGGGGCTGTGGCATTATTACCACAATCTGTCGTCTTCCTGCTGTTCCAGCAGTTTCTTGCGTACGGCCGCCTTTAACGGGTCCTCCGGGAGATGGATTTCGGCATTTCCGATCACTTTGGCCTGACAGGCCAGCCGGATGCCTTCCTCCGCCAGCGCGCCCAGCTTGCGCGCTTCCGCCGCAGATAGCGGGGATAACGCGCTCTCGCCCCCCTTCTCCACCCGGACCTTGCACAGCAGACAGGCGGCTTGGCCGCCGCAGCGGGTCGCGATATGGAGCCTAGCCTCCCGGGCCGCCCTCAACACGTTTGTTCCCTGCCGTACCTTCACCTTTTTGCCCTGCGGCCAAAACATGACCTGAACCTCCACCGGCGCGCCTCCTTAAGCTTGTCCGCCGCCGTATTCGCCCCACGGCCCGGACAGCAGCGGGCGATCCAGCACCTCGGCCATTTTTCCGACGATACCGGCCGTCCATTGATTTCTCCGCAGCAGTTCGCGAAGCAGCGGCAAGTGGCGGTCAGCCTCGCCGCGGATAACTTCGGCAATCGCCAAATACCGGTCCGGCCGCGCGCGCAGCACGTTAAAAACAAACTCATGGGCCAGCGGCATCAAGCGAAGCTCCGCCCCGCCCAAGCGGACAAGGGGAGCGTTCTCGTCCAGAATCCCCGCGATTTCGGTCCGGTAAAACGCGCTGTCCGTTTTCACCTCAAATCCGCCGACCAGTTCAACCGTCACGCCGTCAAGCCGGTAATGGCTAAGCAGCGACGCGTACGAGCCGGTCCGGTCTTGCCTGGGGATATCGGTAGCATACTCGCTCATTCGCTCATGCACAAGCCGCGCGTCCCCTTCATCGGCATACACGTCGATATCCCTGGGCCGCGTATCGAGCCGGACGCCCTGCAGCCACAAGCCGCAGCTGCCTCCGAGCAGCCACTTGGCCTCGGCCCCCGCGCACAGCCCGGCCATTTGCCCGATGGCCGCGGTTAGTCCCGGAAATGCATAGCTCCGATTTCCATTCATGTTAACTCCCTCTTCTCTTTCCTGCCAAGAATTTCACGCTGCTTCCTAACGAAATTTATGTGATGGAAACGAGGCCGGTCAGAAAGCCCGCCAGCATGATGACAAAAGCCAGCAACGAAAGGATTCCCTTAACGATGCCTTTCGTTTTCGCCCGTGCAAACGTAATCAAAAACACGGATAATCCCATAATCAAAACGGCTGCGATCGATAGCCACATTTTCGTCATTGCATCCATCGGTTTGATTCTCCCATTTCGTTTGGATTGATATGATCCATATTATAGCATCTCGCCGCTTTATAGGCTACGCGCCGAAGGGACTTAAGAAAAACGTCTACCGACGTACTTGCAAAGAAGACGGATGAAAACTTGAATTTCTATATTCTTAAAAAAACGCCCTGCAGCTTTCACGCCGCAGAGCCGATGTTTGGGGGATGGCCCCATATCATTATTTTTTCATCATCATTTTCATCATGGCTTCCATATTGGCCGGGTTCATGCCGCTCTTTTTCACGGCGTTGACGATTTCCGACACGGTGCTTTCCGAAACGGGGATTTTGGCCATCGCGGACACCTGCTTGATCAGCTTCCGCAGCTCCGCTTCGTTTTGCATCGTTGACGGCTTAACGGTGCTGGCCAGTTTTCTCACCGAACCCTCGGTAATCTTTTTGCCGGTTTTTTTGTTGATGGTATCCAGCGCTTCTTTGGATATTTTGCTCATGCATTCGCCTCCTCCGCTGTCCTCTCCACCAATGTATGAGGACACCTTCGGAAAGGTGAAGCTGTCTATGCAAAACGGGCTCTAGGAATGCCACTGCTCCCAGGTCTCCAGCGACATGACCTCCATTTCGGTCTTCCGGTCGCGCCCCATCAGCGCTTCCACCGCCGTCCGCGGGTCCAGCCCTTCGAACAAGACGTGATGCAGCTGCGCGGCGATCGGCATCTGCACCTGGTATTTCTGCGAAATGGCATGGGCCGCTTTCGTCGTGCGGATCCCTTCAACCACCATGCCCATCGAGCTCAGCACTTCCGGGAGCGGCTTGCCCTGCCCAAGCAGATATCCGGCCCGCCAATTGCGGCTGTGCCGGCTCGTCGCCGTCACGACCAGGTCGCCGATGCCGGCCAGCCCGGAGAACGTTAGCGGATTGGCGCCCATTTCCACGCCGATTCGGGTGATTTCCGCAAGCCCGCGGGTCAACAGCGCCGCTTTGGCGTTGTCTCCATAGCCAAGCCCGTCGGACATCCCGGCCCCAAGCGCAATGATGTTCTTCAGCGCTCCGGCCAGTTCGACCCCGACCAGATCGCGGTTCGTATAGACGCGGAAGTCTGAATTCATGAACAAGTCCTGAGCCAAATCGGCTTGTTCCTCCACCAGCGAAGCGACCACCACCGTGGTCGGGCTGCGCTTGACGACCTCCTCCGCATGGCTCGGTCCGGACAACACGACGATCCGGCCCTCCTCGCAGCCAAGCTCTTCCGAGATGACCGTCGACATGCGCTTGAGGCTTTCGATTTCAAAGCCTTTGGTAGCATGGACTATCAGCATATCCTCGCGCCAATACGGTTTCAGCGAGCGGGCCACCTCGCGCACGGCGGAGGAAGGGGCGACCATGACCACCGCTTTGGCCCCGCTGACGGCGGTTTCCAAATCCGTGGTGGCCTTCAGGTTGCCCGGCAACGCGACCCCCGGCAAAAAACGCTCATTGCGGTGCAAGACGTTGATCTCTTCCTTTTGCGCTTCATTTCGCGTCCATAGGGACACTTCCATATTTTTGTCGGCGAGCACGCTGGCTAGTGCCGTCCCCCAACTGCCCGCCACCAGCACGGCGGCTTTCTCAGACAACTCGTTTTCCTCCTTTGGAACCCAGCTTGTTTTCCTTTCCTTGAACGATTTTGACGATATTCGTGCGATGTCTCCAGAAGGCGAACACGCCAATGATCAGACTCGTCCAAAAGTAGGGGCCGAATTCGCCGGAAACCGCAAGAAAAATCGGCGTCAAAAACACAAAGATCAAGGAACCTAAAGATACGTAACGGGTAAACACAATCGAGAGAATAGCGATGATGCCGGCGTACAAGGCCGGGAAGAAAAAGAGAGTGGCCATCACGCCGATCGTGGTGGCGATCCCTTTTCCCCCGCGAAAGCGAAAATACAGCGGCCAATTGTGGCCGATGATCGCCGCAATACCGCAAAGCGCCGCCGTCCACGCGTCGCCGCCTCCCAGCCAGCGTCCGAGCCATACGGCGGCGATCCCTTTTAATACGTCAAGCGCAAGCACCAAAATCGCCGGACCTTTGCCGAGCACGCGCAGCGTATTGGTCGCTCCGGCGTTGCCGCTGCCGTGCTGGCGGATGTCGATCCCTTTCAAGAGCTTCGACAGGACCACGCTGAAGCTGACCGAGCCCAGCAAATAACAAACAACTACTGCTACGATGGGTAAAATCACCTTACTCTCCCCTAACCTTCATCAGACTTGCGCCGCGTAAACAGCCGGATCGGCGTTCCTTCAAAATCGAAGGCCGCCCGGATTTTGTTCTCCAAATACCGTTCATAGGAGAAATGCATCAGCTCCGGATCGTTCACGAACACCACGACTGTCGGCGGCTTCACGGCTACCTGGGTCACGTAGTTGATACGCAAACGGCGTCCTTTGTCCGTCGGCGGCGGATTGATCGCGATGGCATCGGAAACGACGTCGTTGAGCAAATGCGTCTGCACCCGTTTAGCGTGCTGGTCGGCGACATGCTGCACGACCGGCAGCAGCTTGTGCAGGCGCTGCTTCGTTTTGGCCGACAGGAATACGACCGGCGCGTAGGTCATGAACAGGAAATGGTCGCGGATTTTTTGCTCGAACTGGTGCATCGTTTTATCGTCCTTCTCGACCGCATCCCATTTGTTGACGACGAAGACGGAAGCTTTGCCCGCTTCATAGGCGTAACCGGCGATATGCTTATCCTGCTCGATGATGCCTTCCTCGCCGTTGATGACGACCAACACCACGTCCGCGCGTTCAATCGCTTTCATCGCGCGCATGACGCTGTATTTTTCGGTCGTTTCATAAACCTTGCCGCGTTTGCGCATCCCGGCCGTATCGATCAGGACATAACGCTGACCATCCTTCTCGAAGGGGGTATCGATCGCATCGCGCGTCGTACCGGCAATGTCGCTGACAATCACCCGTTCTTCTCCCAAAATGGCGTTCACCAGTGAAGATTTTCCGACGTTGGGCCGGCCGATGAGAGCTACGCGAATGACATCTTCGTCGTATTCGTCCTCCGTCTCTTCCGGAAGATTGTCCGTAATCGCGTCGAGCAAATCGCCGATGCCTGTTCCATGGCTGCCGGAGACGCCGATCGGTTCGCCGAAGCCCAAATTGTAAAATTCATAGATGTTCTCCATCCGCCCGATATTGTCCACCTTGTTGACGGCCACGATGATCGGTTTGCCGGAGCGGTACAGCAAGGCCGCCACCTCTTCGTCCGAAGAAGTAACCCCCGTTTTGCCATCGCACATAAAGACGATGACGTCCGCTTCTTCGATGGCAAGCTCCGCCTGCATCCGGATCGACTTCAAAATCGGTTCTTCGTCATCCAGCTCAATACCGCCCGTATCGATGATGCTGAAGGGCTTGCCGTTCCATTCCGAAACCCCGTATATCCGGTCGCGCGTAATTCCCGGCTTATCTTCTACAATGGCGAGGCGGTCGCCGATAATGCGGTTGAAAATAGTAGACTTCCCCACGTTCGGCCTCCCGACAATAGCCACTACGGGTCTTGCCATAGACATTCCTCCTAGGTTTGTAAGCGTTCCATCTTATATGATTAAAATCACCTTGTTTCGTCTTAATACACGTATTTCATCATAGCAAAAAAAACATAAAATGGCTAACACGCCCTTAAGTCCCCGGCCCCAAGGCCGGCAAACAAAATCGGCGAACCCGCTTCTTCAGGGTCCGCCGATGATCGAGCCTGCTACACCATTTTATTTCAATTTGCTCAGTTTGTCGCCAAAGCGCTCTCCGAGCGTAATGCTAAGGCCTTGGTTGCTCAGCGAAACATTCGGGTTATCGCCCAAATCTTCTTTTCTCACGCCGCTGCCTTTGGACGGTTTTTCGCTTCTCGGAGCTGGAGCCGGAGCTTCTTCGGTTTCCTTAATGCTGAGGCTAACCCGTTTTTCGGCCGGATTGACGTCAAGCACTTTGACTTGCACCGTTTGGCCTTCCTTCAGCACTTCATGCGGGGTACCGATATGTTTATGCGAGATTTGAGAGATATGAACGAGTCCTTCCACGCCCGGCGCGATTTCCACAAACGCGCCGAAATTGACGAGGCGTTTCACTTCGCCGCTTACGATATCGCCGGTATGGAACTTCTCGGCTGCCGTATCCCAAGGACCCGGAAGAGCGGCTTTGATGCTGAGGCTGATTTTGCCCTTTTCCGGGTCGACTTTCAGCACCTTCACTTTGACCTTTTCGCCTTCGCTCAGAACGTCCGCCGGTTTGTCGACATGGCTCCAGGCGATTTCGGACACGTGGACCAGGCCGTCTACGCCGCCTACGTCAACAAACGCGCCGAATTGCGTCAAACGCTGAACCGTGCCTTCCAGCACTTGCCCTTCCTGCAGCTCGCTCATGACCTTTTGTTTGTTGGCTTCGAATTCCTCGTCGAGCACGTCTTTTTGGGAAAGGATGACCTTATTGTTCTCGCGGTCCAGTTCCTTCACCTTAACGCGCAGCGTACGGCCTTTGTAGTCGCTGAAGTCTTCCACGAAGTGACGCTCCACCATCGATGCCGGAATGAAGCCGCGGACTCCTACGTCAGCCACAATACCGCCTTTGACAACATCGGCCACCGTAACTTCGAACGTCTCTTGGCTGGCGAATTTCTTCTCCAGGTCTTCCCAGGCGTTTTCGCTGTCGATCGCGCGCTTGGAAAGCACGAGGCGTTCTTTCTCGTCGTCGATGCTCACGACTTTGGTTTCGACTTCCTGGCCGACTTGAACGGCGTCCGCCGCATTGTCCAAGTGTACGGAGGACAATTCGCGGATAGGAATAACACCGTCATATTTATATCCAATGCTTACGTAAGCTTGGTTATCCTCGATTTTGACGATCGTCCCTTTGACGGTGTCCCCCTTTTTCAAGGAAACGATTTGTTCCATTTCGTCCTGGCTTGCCACTTCCGCAGCTTCCTGAACATTTTTTGTTTCTTCCGACATGTCAATAACCTCCTCAATTCAAAAACCCATTTATTTAAACCCGCATGAAGCGAAGTTCAAAACATATCTAAAATATAGCTTCCCAAAAGTTCCCCGCCTTCATGCATTGCTCCGGCAGGGCCGGTCATTCTCACAATTTTTTGAGCGCTGCGATGGCCGCCATAATTCTCTCCGTGGCTTGCTCGGCCGCATCCGGAACATCCTTCTCCTTAAATTCGGACAAGTCGACGGGCGGACCATACGCCACCTTTAATTTGCGAAACAATTTATAATCGCCTACGATAGCTACCGGAATCACGACCGCATCGCTGCGAAGGGCGAACGTGGCCGCGCCTTTCTTGCCGATCCCGCCGCCTTCCCCGTTTCTGACGCGGCGGCCTTCGGGGAAGATCCCCATCACATGCCCCGAACGGAGCAGCGTTAACGCCGTTTTGATCGATTCCTTGCTCACGCCTCCCCTTTTGACGGGAAAAGCGCCAAGTTTTGTGATCAGCCAACCGAAGCCAAATATCCGGAACAGTTCCTGTTTGGCCATAAAATGCACCTTGCGTTTCAGCATGACGCCGATGGTCGGCGGATCCAGCAACGTAAGATGATTGGAGCAAAGAAGCACGCCGCCCTCTCGCGGAATATGCTCCAAACCGGTGACTTCAAAGCGAAACAGCAGCTTGTAAAGCGCGCGAAGCACAGCGCGGCAGAAGCGGTAAATCATCTTGTTCCTCTCTCACTTCCATAATTTCTGCACAAGGAAACGATCCGGTCGGCGACTTCATCCAGGGTCATCTCGGTCGTATCCAGATAGGTCGCGTCAGGCGCTTGCCGCAGGGGGGAAACTTCCCGTTCCTGATCCAGACGGTCGCGTTCCGCGATAGAGTTCACCAGTTCTTCGAACGAAACCCGATCCTGCTCTTTCATTTCCTTGTATCTCCGGCGCGCCCGTTCCTCAACGCTGGCCGTCATGTAAATCTTGACTTCCGCATCGGGCAGTACGGTGGTGCCGATATCGCGCCCGTCCATCACGACGCCTTTGCGCAAAGCCATTTGCCGCTGCAGCGAGACAAGCCTGGTTCGCAGCCCCTCGATTTGCGCATATCGGGACACCTTCGCATTTACCGCCATGGAACGGATTTCTTCCGTCACGTCCTGGCCGTTCACAATCACCTGCTGCCCCTGCTCGCCGGGCAATAATTCAATAACCAGGTCGGGGACGATTTGCAGCACTTTGTCCACCTCGTCCGGTTCAATGCCCTGCCGCAGAAAATACCATGTCGCCGCCCGGTACATTGCGCCGGTATCGACGTATACGTAGGACAATCTGCCGGCAACCATGCGGGCTATCGTGCTTTTCCCTGCCCCAGCAGGACCGTCGATCGCGATGTTGATCTTAGCCTGTGATGTTGACGCCTCGCTTGCCAAAGGGGCATTCCTCCTCAAAACTGATCCTCAAGAAAAAAGCAGGCATTGCCTGCGACGTGAAAATTATACCACAGATAGCAAAGGGATGCAAAAGAAACAAAAGGCTTAGCCGCCCGATTTATCCTGCCGGCTTTTCATCACGAAGTAGGTCACGAAGCGGATCGGGCGTCGAATCTTGAATTCAGCCGGGCCTAAGCATAAGCTTCGGCGCTAAAAACCCGGCTTTTTAAACTCGTCCTTATAAAGCGGGGTTCCTTCGAATTGATCCGCCGAAGCGAGGAAGGGCCTGAGTTCGGGAATCCGCAGCAGTCCCTGGAACAGGCACAGCGCCGCAAGCAATGCGATCACCGCCTTCTTCAGCGCCTTTTCAACCTTCCCGGAAAACTCTATAAACAGTGCCGTATATGCTTCGTCATCGTTCATTTTCCGCATCTTCATTTCCTCCTCGCGCCATTTTCACGATCAGCCGTTAATATATAGCTTTTCCAAATGCGAAAAGGAGAAGACCCGCCGGATTAGCGGTTTTTGAAATCAAACTGGCGCTCGAAGCAGTAACGAATCAATTTCTGCCGCTCCATATCGGAGATGCTGACGAATTTGATCATGATCATCGTTTTTCCGGTTTCCAGCTTCTTCGTGCGCACCACTTCGGCTTCGAAAGGAACGTGATCGATCGATCCGTTCTTGAACGAAAGCAGCAGCCAGCAGAACAGCTGGTCGCCTTGAACGAGCTTGTACGTGCCGTCGCAAATAAAAGAAACGCCGCCGCCGCTGACGTCTTCGGTATAGGTAACAAAGCGAAGATTGTTTTTCGTTTTAACGGCGATTTCCAGCGAAGCGACAACCCGCAAAAAATGGCGGCGCTGAATTTTGGTGATCGTCTCCGCTTCCGGTTTGCGGATGCGCACCAGCTGTACGACCTCGTCGGCAAAACCGAGCACATATGTATTAAAGTAATTTTTAACTCCGTCATCGGTCAAAAAATAAATGGAAAGCTCGTCCCCGATGTAAAGCTTCTTGATGCGCCCGCTTCCGCTCTCGATCGGAACCTCGATCAGAAACGATTCTTCTTCCACGTCCGCGATCCGCGATTTACATTCCTTATCCGTATCCTGCTTGTCTGTCGAGGCGACCTGAATGTATACGAGATCGTTCACTTTAGGAAACAAGTTTTCCCACCGTCCTATTTCAGTTGTTGGCTTCCCCCTGATTATATCACGCCTGGACGGGATTGTAGCGGAAATCTTCGCAAAAGCGCATAAATATAAAACGCGAGCGCTTAAAGGCGATAAGCCCTCGCATACTCGCGTGTTCCTTTTATAGGCTGAACTTTGACCTTAGGACTGAACGGCCCCTTTTTTCTTTCTGACTTCCTCGACGATTTCCTCGTTGCCGTTATCCGCATTGATGTAAATCCGGTAGTTCGAACCGTTAATGGCTCCGCCGAATTCGTAAGTAAGCACTTTTTCCGCTTGGTCGTTTTCGATCTGCGCCAACCGGTGATACGTTTCCTTATATTCCGGATTCAAAAATTTGCGGGCTTGCTGCAGCGTTAATTTCGGCGACTTGACCGCGCTTCTGTTCTCGCGCTCGTATACATAGTCGCTGGCCTGCAGCCCGGTTACCTGGCCGTTGTCGAGGGCGACGCGGAGCGTGACTTTTTCGGGGTAAATCAGCACGTCCCCATCTTTGCTTACATACGTGAAGTTCCCCTCGTTGCCGTACTCGTCGTAGGAAACCGGGGTTAAACCGGAATAGCCTTTGCTGGCCAAAAATTCGTCGGCGCGGGTTTTGGCCGTGTTCATATCGACCGTTTTCTGGCCGATGGGCCGGTTATAGTTGTAGGAAATCAAGTGTCCGCCGTTTTTCGTAAAATCGAGCGACCAAGCTTCCCCGTCGCGTCCTCCGGGAACGTTCGCCGTGTATGAAGCCCATTCCGTACCGCGTCCGTTTTCCGCCACCTGAATCGCCGACGGATCTTTCATCCCCGTAAAATCAGCGGCTTTACGCTGGATCTCCTGAATCGTGACCGGTTTGCCCCCCAGCTTTTTGACCGACCGTTTGTTGTACATGCTGGAAACGGACGGCCCCCAATCGAGCTCAGGGTATTCGCCGACTCTTTTGTCCACCGTTTTGAAGCCGTCGATAATCGTGTTGTCCCGGGGTTCTCTCTCGCTGGCCAACGCCGTCTCGACGTCCATCCAACGCAGGCGGTTGGCGATGACCTTGTGCTGAACGCCTTGCAAATCCTGGGAGATTAGCGCCGAGCTTTTATACAGCTCCTTCAGGTTTTTGATCTCGTTATCGGTCAAAGGCTGCTTGGTTAAATCACGGACAGCCGTCTGATAGGAAAATTTCGAGATCCGGGACAAAAACTCCTCCGTTTTGTTAAAGGGTAATAAAGTTAGCGGGAGCTGGTTGATTTCGTTTTGCGCCTCGCTCGTAATCCGCCACACGTTGACCAGGCTTTTCCGATGCGATCCGGTGGAAGCCGAGTGAACCGCAAGGGTATTGCCCAATTCGGCATGCAGTTTGTCCATATGGTAGGACAGATCGTGAAACGCCCGCTGATACTGGTTTTCCGCTTTGATCAAGATCGAATTCTTTTCCTGGTTTTCCTGGTAGCCCCATACTAAGGCGCCGATCAATAAAATCGCCGTAACCGGAAATAATATCGCACTCAGACGTGTATACATTAGGCTAGTGCTCTCTCCCTTCTTTAACTGGTTGGAATTAGTTTGACAAGAAGGAAGGAACTTTATGCATGCTAAAGAGGTCGTTCAAAAAGTCTGTTATAATGGCGTTTCTTCTTCGATTTCGAAATCGTGCCGATTGTTGCACAAGCATTGCTTAAATCCGGTTTCGATATGGCCACGCTCTTTTTTACCGCGCAGCACAAACCGTTCTCCGCATGATTTGCACGTGATTTTCACCTTGACGCGCACGAAAAAGGCACCCCTTTCCAGTTCATAAAGCCGCAAGTTTCGCAGCCATTCCTGAAAATAGGATGCCCTATTCGTCCTAAAATTAATCTTGCCCCTTGGCCCCCGTCGTCAAGCGAAACGGCGAGCGGCTGTTCGCCCGGGTCATTTTGCCCAATCCGCCGTACCACAACAAGACCATTAGAGGAACGATGTACCAGAGCCAATATTGGGTCGTATTATTAAGAATCCAGTCGTACACCCCATGGTAAATAATCGGCAGCAACAAGGAAAAAATCAAAAACTTCCGGCTTACCGCACCTTCCGAAAACTTGGCCCGCCCCAAATAATATCCCATCATGACGCCGAACATGGCATGCCCGGAAACCGGGAGCAGCGCCCGCACCAGCAAAGATCCAAGCGTGGCATGGCTGGCAAAGGCGTAAATGACGTTTTCGACCGTGGCAAAGCCAAGCGAAATCGCCGCCGCATACAAAATACCGTCATAGGGTTCGTCAAATTCCGTATGATTGTAGATCATGTGATACAGGACAAACCACTTGAAGGCTTCCTCGACGCCGGCCGAAATCCCGAACGAGGAAACCCATGGATTGTCGCCAAGCCACAGCGTCAAGCCGCGCTGAATGATCATAACCGGCAATACGATCAAAAAGCCAAGCATAAATACTTTGACGACCATATGCAGCGGCTCCGTGTCATACTTGTCCTTAAGATAAAAATAAGTAAGCAGGGCAAGGCCGGGAGCTACCGCTGCAGTGGCAATAGAGAAAAAGAGCAACGGTAATCCCCCCTTGTCTGCCGCTTGCTGTTCCTTGTCTCTCTCTCATCATGAATCCATACTCGCGTTCCTGGCACGCCGATTAATCCTGACGTTTGAAATGGCTGCAAATAACCTCGATCGCGTTGTCGGCCATGACCAGATTTCCGTATTCTTCAAGCATCGCCGTAGTGACCGACGTCGCTTCGCCAAACTCGGCCAATACCGCGATTAAAGCCGGATGTTTGCCTTCATCCAACTCGTCAGGCTCCAGTTGAAGAACCCATTTCCCATTATATTTATACAGTCTGCCAGCATTTTGGAGCATAGGCTGCAAAACGTGAGCTGCTTCGATCAAGTTTTCGAAATCGTCAAACGAATACAGAATCGTGTCGCTTTGTTCCAGCGTTACTTCCATTTCATAAACTTCTTCCGGCAGTTCATCCTCATATGGCGATCCGATCCCGTGATGATGATGATCGTATTTACCGCGCGTTACGATGACAACCATCCCTTGAGCGGGGAGGGCGAACACTTCCACGGCGAGAGGGCCCGTGGCGTCAAAGCCCACTTCGTTATAAGCCTGATCCATCATTTCGGTGAACAGGTCGTGGACTTTTGGAATTTCCTGCCACATGTCCTCTTTCTGAATGCCGCGTTCGCTCAAGTCGTCGAACGTGAGGAAAATCCGTATTTTATCCTGGCCAAGTCTTTCTATCTTCATACAGGATCCTCCTCTCTTTATACCGTGTAATAACAGATTATGAAACCTGCTGTAATGTGTGATGGAAATGGTTCTTTGATATGTATGTTATCATTTATTCACCTTAAATGCACGTAATAAAATAGACAAAAAAGAATCATTTTCCGCCGAACTTTACCGCAGCGGAAAATGATTCCGTCATTTTGGAGGTTATAGTCCCGGAATAACCGTATTCGTCTCCTTTAGGATCGATTCCACTTCCCGGCGCACATCCGCGTCGCCTTTAATAAAATCGGTGATTTGCTTTAAATTGTATTCCTTCGAATGTTTCTCATCGGACGCAGAAACCGAACTGGGATACACCTGGGCGTTTCCTGCCCCGGCCCGATGTTCTTCGGTTGCCTTGGAAGTATACCCCTTATGATGCGATTCGGAACCTTCCGAACCATGCCGCCCTTGCCCGCCTCCCAGGAAATCGGATTTCAGACCCGCAAGCTTCAGGGCGCTCCCCGCCCCATTCATGATGGACATCATCCCGCCTCTCCGCCGCGAGGCCCACATCGCCGCGATGGCTCCGACCAACACTCCGCCTAAAAATGTGGAAGATCTCACCAAAATACCTCCTTAGATATGTTAAAATCATCTGTAGTGTTCGCGGTTTGCGACAAACTCATGCGGCATAAATACAGGAAAGCGAGATGACCCGTTTGCTTTACAAAAAAATCCTGCTCGCCTTGGCGGCTTGCGTTTTGCTCGGCTCTTGCGGCCAGCCCGATTCCCGCGTTAGGCAGCCCGATTCAAGCGCGCCAGGCGAAGAAAATGCGGCGAGTGCCGCCGCTTCCGCGCCGGAGTCTCAAGAAACCGCCGGCTCCCCTGACGGAAACGGAATCCGGACTGTCCCGGAGACGCCGCAGGATGAAAATTCCGCGTCCGGACCGGGAGAGTCCGCCGAAGCGGCGAAGCCGGAGCAGCCGAAGCTGCTGTACCACATCAACAAAGCATACAACGTCGTGCCCAACGAGGAAGAAACCGACAAAAAAGTGGTTCTATTGACGTTTGACGACGGGCCGAAAGAACGGGAAATGATCGAGGGATTGATCGATACGCTGGATAAGCACGCCGCCAAGGCGATCTTTTTCGTCAACGGCTACCGGGTCAAAGCGCATCCCGAGCTCCTGCAGCTTATTCACGACCGCGGGCAGATCATCGGCAATCACAGCTGGGACCACATCGATCTCAAAAAAGAGAGCAAAGCAAAAATGCGCCAACAAATCGAGGATGTGCAAACCATCGTCAAAGAGACGATCGGCGAAGCCCCGAGATTTTTCCGTCCTCCGTTCGGTTCCGGGAACGAGGTTACGCATGGGATCGCCGACGACAACGGCTTGATCTACATGACATGGTCCAACGGGTCTCTGGATTGGGACAGCAAAAACAAAAACAAGCCCGACGCCGTCATTCAAAATGTGCTGGATCAGCTGCACGCCGGAAGCAACATTTTGATGCATGAACTGCCCTGGACCGTGGAGGCGTTGGACGAGCTGCTGACGGAACTGGAAAATAAAGGCTACGGCTTCGTTGACCCCGACAGCATCGGGCCCGCTCCGGCGGCGGATCAGACAGCGGGGCAGGCAGCGGGGCAGGCAGCGGGGCAGACGGACGCCGGCCGGCAGAAAGCGAAGTAACTCGGAACTCGGACGAAAAAGATGACAAAAGCCGCCCAAGCGGGCGGCCTTCAGCAGCGCTAACGGACATCAGAGACCCTAATCGGCCCCCGAACGAAAGATTTCCAAATTGCAAGTTCTGGAATGTATCAGGGCGACAAGTTGTCTAGATTGAAAGTTAATGCAACGATAGTGGAAGGTGATTTTCCCCGGTTTGCTGCAAATTAGGACCACAAATTTCCGTTAATTTGAAAAAAAGGTTTAATTTACAAAATAAGGACATGGTTCACCACTAACGTAGCATTTAAATCTGTGGAAAGATACATTTTCTGGGCACACCAATATTCTAACGGTTGCCACAAGCGCTATTTGTTCCAATACCGTTGATTTCAAATTGTAACGGTTGCCATGGAGCTTATTTGCTGAAAATCGGTAATTTTTGCTTGGATTCAGGCAAATAACGCCGCTGGCAACCGTTAGAATTTCGAAATGGTCTTTTTTCGGCAAATAGCCGCTACTGCAACCGTTAGATTTCGGATGGTTCTACGGGAAAGCTTGAGCAAAGGTTAATTGCAACGCCAGTGCGGGAAATGGGCAAATAACGTCAACTGTGTCCGTTAGGGATTCACTTGACGTGACCAACTGCAAAAGTGCATTTGATTTCCCCGCGAATCTCCCGTTTTATGCCGTTGAAATGCAAAAGTACATTCCGTTGAAGTTCATTCGACAAAAAACGATGCTTTTTTGTCCGAAAATGAAATGCACTTTTGCATTTGGTGAGCCACTTTCAGTGCTTTTGACCGAAAATCGCCTGCACTTTTGCATTTGGCAGCATTTTGGCGCGGGCTCCCTGCGTTTCCTGCCTCGAATTAGGAGACAAGCCGCCGGACCTCACAAGCCATGGCTTTGGCCCCAAGGCGAATCGCTGACCCCCCACCACAGCAAAAAAACTAATATGATGACGAATATATATAATAGCGAATTAAAAAACCATCTTGTCCATTTCAGCCTTTGCGAAGGAAACAATTCCCTGCGGGCGGGCAGTTCCATAACGTCCTGCTCTGTTCCGGTCAAAGCGGATGCCGCCCTAGCGGGCGAAGCCGAGGTCCTCGGCCGCGGCATCTCGAACGAAACCTCCGCTTCCGCGGCTGTTGTGTTATGATCTGGCGGGCTTGGATTTCCCCGGGATTTTTCGATTTTCTCCACTAGGTGAACGCGGCCGCGGCGGTTTCTTGGCGTTGTTTTCGACCTGCCGCGGCCGTAACGTTCCAATCGACTCAAACGTTCGCTCATGACTCCCTCCGAAATTTGATCACTAATCCCGATACGAAATCGATCAGAAAATGGCATACAATCGGCGCCCATAGCGTCCCGGTTTGCATGTATATAAATCCTAACCCGTAGCTGCTGGCAAATACCCATCCGGTCGGAATCCAGTGCCGCAGGTAGCGGACGTGAATGGCGGCGAACAAAATGCTCGTCCAATAGACGCCGATGCCATGCTGGATCGCTCCGCGAAACAGCAGTTCTTCACAGACGGCGACCATTGCCGAAATAACGGCAATATGCCAGACCGGGCGGCCCCGGAACAACTTGGCGTTGATCCCCCCGTCATCCATGCTTTCCTCCGAAATAAACCGGGAGAGCAGAAAATCGGCGCCGAACATCACCGCGGCAAGCCCCAGGCTCCAATAGAGGAATTCGGCATGCTCCGGCCAGGCCAGCAAAGACAGCGGATTTCTTTTTTGAAAAAAAATGATGATTAAGCCGATAAATAAAGTAAGCCCTTGCGTCAAATATAAATTGATCAATAGCAAACGATCGTCCAGCTGCCCGGGATCGACTTTTTGGATCTTCACCTTGCCGAATTTGAATTTTTTCATAGTTTTTGTCAATCCCTGTCCTTTATTATTATTCTAGCCTATTCAAAACCATTTGTAAGGAGGAATTCATAATGAACAGCAAAAAAAATACCCGTCAGGAAGCGTTTTTTATCATGGGCTTTCTGTTCACGCTGATCGTCGGATTCGGCACGTTTCTGTGGGGCTTTCAGACGGGCATGAACAAAATCGAAGCAAAATACGCTTACCTCAAAGTCGTACCGCCGGGGCAGGAAACGGCCGTCTCCTATCAGCAGCAGGATTTGGTCTCTTTTTATTACGTTGTCTTTCAGCCGTATCAGCAGTTTAAGGAAGCCTATCTTTCCCGCCTGGAGCTATTGGAACAGGACGCAACTTCATCCGAATCAAGCGCTTATCTGAAGGAGATCCGCGAAATTGCCGACCGTGGGTATGAGCAGATCGCAGCCCAATACATAACCGATTCTTCTCCTCTGCTGAAGGAGGCGCAAACCGATTATATGAAAAGCTTGAAGCTGTTCAATCAAGGCGCCGGAGCGGTAAAACACAAAAAAGGAGCAGCGCTCGCGGCTGCGCTGAAACAAAACGAGTTCACCGTTGAAGCGGTAAACTTCGGGCTTGAGGCGCAAAATAAATTTTATTCGTCGATTCTTAAATGGACGGCGAAGACGAACAGTCAAATCCCGGCCACGTTCGATTATAAAGCAAACATCCCGGTTCAGGAATGGTCCAAATATCCCTTGGCCGTCAAAAACAAAGCGGTCGCCGATATGATGCAAAGCGAAAAGCGGTATGAAGCCTACCTTCCCCAAGACATGACCGCGAAAATTGACCAAATGATCAAAAGCGGCCGAGCCAAGGCTTTAAATCTTAAAACTGTGTCTTCCATTGTGAAAATTGTCACAGAAACTGAAGCCGTCAAAGGGGATGAATTTTCCCGCTTCAAATCGTCGTATTATGCATCCGAGCTGCTGCCCGAGCTCCCTATTTTCACGGAATACTAACCGGAAGATCGGCCGTTCCCCGGGGATAACAGACGTTTTTCGACATTATCAAAATCATAACCAAAAAATCAGCCGGGTTCAAGTTTGGCAAAAGCCCCGGGATACGGGCCCGGGTTATTGCCGCTATTTATTCGGGAAGTAGTTGACACCTTGAGGCGGGGCGTGTTACATTATGAAAAATTACATTTGACGAAAGGCTTTGAAGGAAGGAAGTTGTCGGAAAGCTCCCAGAGAGCCGGTGGTGCTGCAAACCGGTAGCGGAACGATGAACTTTAGCGATCCTGAGTCACTGCGTTGAACGTTCAGTAGGCGCAGTCGGTGAACTCCGTTATCAGTCTGTCAGCGATGACAAATGAGGCTGCTTCTGCGAAGGCGCAGCGAATTAGGGTGGTACCACGAACAACTCTCGTCCCTTACTACGGAAGTAGTGTGCGGATCGGGAGTTTTTTTAATGCCCGCACGCCCTTTTATGGGCTGGCATCTTGTGGGACGCACCCCATTATCTCCATTCTTTTCTGCAGTAACGAAAAAAAGCGCTAATGCACTACCGTAAGCTTATGCTCCGAAGAGAGTTTTTTACGTCGAACTTTCAAGGGAGCCTTGCTATACAAAACTTAAGCTTATGCTTCCGAAGGAAGTTTTGTACGAAGAACTTTCGAGGAAGCCTTGCTATACAAAACTTTTAGGAGGTTCAAACATGTTTAAAGTTTTAGTATCGGATCCGATCAGCGATATGGGGATTCAGCAGCTGATGGATGCAGACGACATCGCGGTCGAGAAGAAAACGGGACTCAGCGAGGACGAGCTTGTAGAAATCATCGCCGAGTATGACGGTTTGCTGGTGCGCAGCCAAACGAAGGTCACCGAAAAAATCATGGCCGCCGCTTCCCGCTTGAAGGTGATCGGCCGCGCAGGAGTCGGGGTCGACAACATCGACCTGGAAGCCGCTACGAAACGCGGCATCATCGTGATTAACGCGCCGGACGGCAACACGATCACGACCTGCGAACACGCCTTCGCCATGATGATGGCGCTCGCCCGCCATATCCCGCAGGCCTACGCCAAAACGATCTCGGGCCAGTGGGACCGCAAGTTCCTCGGCGTCGAGCTGCGCAACAAAACGCTGGGCGTGCTCGGCATGGGCCGGATCGGCAGCGAGGTGGCCAAACGCGCCAAGGCGTTCGGGATGGAGATTTTAGGCTACGATCCGTTCCTGACGGAAGATCGCGCCGAGAAGCTTGGGGTCAAGCTGGCCACGGTCGACGACATCGTCAGAAACGCCGACTTTATTACGGTCCACACGCCGCTGACACCGGAAACCAAGCATATGATCGCCCGTCCGCAATTTGAAGTGATGAAAAAAGGCATGCGGATCATCAACTGCGCCCGCGGCGGTATCGTCGACGAACAGGCGCTGGTTGAAGCGATTGATCAAGGGATCGTGGCCGGCGCCGCCTTTGACGTCTTCGAAAAAGAACCGCCGGAAGCGGATCATCCTTTCCTGCACCATCCGAAAATTATCGTCACGCCTCATCTTGGCGCTTCCACGGTGGAGGCTCAAGAAAACGTTGCGATCGACGTGTCGGAGCAGGTGCTGCATATTCTGCGCAGCGAGCCGTTTAAAAACGCCGTCAACATGCCGCCTGTCGCACCTAGCGTTATGAACAAGCTGCAGCCTTATTTCGAGCTTGGCGAAAAAATCGGCGTGTTCCTGTCCCAGCTTAACAACCAGGCGGTCAAAGAAATTCACGTCGATTACGCCGGCGACCTGGCCGAGGTGGATACGCAGCCGCTTACGCGCTACATCATCAAGGGCGTATTGTCCCGCCATTTCGGCAGCGACGTAAATATCGTCAACTCCATGCATCTGGCGAAAGTCCGCGACATTAACGTTGTCGTGTCCCAGGCTTCGGCGACGAAAGGCTTCACCAACCTGATCAGCGCCACCCTGAAAACGCAGGACGGCGCGGAACGCCGGATCGCCGGCACGCTGCTTAACGGTTACGGAGCCCGCATCGTGCAAATCGACAAGTTCCCGGTCGACGTTGCTCCGGAAGGGCATCTGATCTTCATTTCGCACAATGACAAACCGGGGATTATCGGCAACGTCGGCACCCTGCTCGGCAAAAACGACGTCAATATCGCCTCCATGCAGGTCGGCCGCAAGCTGGTCGGCGGGGAAGCGATCATGGTATTGACGGTGGACAAGGCCGTGACGAAAGAAGTGCTTGACGATCTGACGAAGCTGCCCGAACTGAATAAGGCGCTGCAAATCATTTTCGAATAATGTTCCACGATGAACAAGATTTATCTGCGGTATTCAACAAAAAAACATCCTTCTCTTGCGAAGGATGTTTTTCTTTTTACGATTATTGTCCCGTTTCGACAGGGAGCGCGATGTGAAAAACGGTACCTTTGCCGACGCCGCTTTCGGCGCGGATCGAGCCGTGATGGGCGTCGATGATGTTCTTCACGATGGAGAGGCCGAGTCCCGTTCCCCCGTTCTCTCCCCGTACCCGGGCTTTGTCCGCCTTGTAAAAACGCTCGAAAATAAACGGCAGATCGTCGCTTGGAATCCCCACCCCGCTGTCCTTAATCGAAATGTGCAGCTCGTTGCCGGGCTCGCCGTCCCGGGTGGCTGCCGAAATGCCGATCGTCCCCCCTTCCGGCGTATGCCGGAAGGCGTTGTCCAGCAGGTTGGTGAGCACCTGCTCCATCCGGTCTTCGTCCGCTTCCAGGCAAAGCGGGCCTTCGCCCAGCTCAAGCTTCAGGTCGATGCCATGCTCTTTGGCCCGGACCATGAACTTGCGGTACACCCGCTCGGCAAGCCCGCGAAAATCAACCGGCCGCTTATCCATATCGGTATGTCCCGCTTCCATCCGGGCAAGGTCGAGCAGATCATGGACAAGCCGGCCCATTCTCAGCGATTCCTCATGGATCACCCGCGCCAGTTCCGCGCTTTCTTCGGGAGAAGCCGCCATCCCGTCCAGCAAAGCTTCGCTGTACCCCTGCATCATCGACAGCGGCGTGCGGATTTCGTGCGAGACGTTGGCCACAAAATCCCGGCGCATCTTCTCCAGGCGCACCTCTTCAGTAACGTCGCGCAGGACGGCGACCGCGCCGCGGATTTCCCCGTCCGACGACAAGGGGGCCATATGGACCGACCACACGCCTTTCATGACATGCACGTTCATCCGCTGGTCGCCTTCCCGGTCCAGCACACGGCGAAACATCTGCAGCAGCGGCTGCGGCGCCAACCTTCCCCCGGCGTCTTGTCCGCCTATTTCGAAGCCGGCGTCTTCTTCATCCAAATCTCCCCACATGCTGAGGATTTGATCCCCCGGCGGATTCGTCAAGATGACGGCGCCTTCCCGGTCCAGCGTAATGACCGCGTCATTCATGCTGCGCAGCACGCTGGACAAATGCTCCTTCTCGTGCCTGAGGCTGCGGATCGTATTTTCCAACTCTTCCGCCATATGGTTAAACGCGATCGCCAATTCGCCGATTTCGTCGCTCGTTCTCAACGAAAGACGGGTATCGTATTTGCCTTTGCGCACCGAATCGGTAGCCTGAATCAGCTTCTGCATCGGCTGCGTGATTTTTGTGAACAGAAACAACGCAAAAAACGTCGTAAGCGAGAACCCGATCATCGCGACGATGACAAACAGTCTCTTCACGGCTCCGGAATTGGTGAAATTCGTATCGATGTAAGGCAGCAGAAACAACCCCATCAACATCAACACGCAAGCAACGAGGCAGGTTATCGTGATCCAAAGCTTGCCGACCAGCGTTCTCCAGAAATTCACTTACTTCGCGACCTCCAGCTTGTAGCCCACGCCCCATACGGTCGTGATCATCGCGGCGGCTTCCGGCGAAACCTTGTTGAGCTTCTCCCGCAGCCGCTTCACGTGGGTGTCGACCGTCCGCAGGTCGCCGAAAAATTCATAATTCCAGACGTCCTTCAGCAGTTCCTCCCGAGAAAACACTTTATCCGGGGAAACCGCCAAATAATGCAGAAGCTCATATTCTTTAGGCGTCAGGCTGACCTCCTGGCCGCTTGCCGTAACCCGGTGAGCGTCATGCTCGATGACGAGATGAGGAAACACGATATTGTTGCTAGTCCCGCTTTCTTTGGACAAATAGGCTGTCGCCGAGGCCCGGCGCATGATCGCTTTCACCCGGTAAATCACCTCTCTGGGGCTAAACGGCTTGACGACGTAATCGTCGGCGCCCACTTCAAATCCCTGAACCCGGTTGATTTCCTCGCCCTTGGCCGTCAGCATCAGCACCGGCGTCGATTTGATCTGTCTCAGGCGGCTGCAGACTTCGACCCCGTCGATTCCCGGCAGCATAACATCAAGCACGATCAACCCGTAGTCGTTGACCGTCGCTTTTTTCAAAGCCGTTTCGCCATCCTCGGCCTCATCGATTTCGTAGCCTTCTTTTTCCAAATACATTTTAAGCAGCCGGCGGATTCTTTCCTCATCGTCGACTACCAAAATGCGGTTCGTTTCATCTGACATTAACAACAACCCCTTCATCTTCTTACCTATTGCGCGTGAGCTTCCATTTGATGTGCTGCTATTTAATCGGTGCCCGCATAAGAATGCAGGCCGGCGATAACCAGGTTAACCCCTACCAATGTGAACATGACCACGAGGAAGCCCAAAACCGCTAGCCAGGAAGCCCGGCGGCCTTGAAAGCCCCTCGATAAACGAAGGTGCAGATACGCGCTGTAGAACAGCCATGTAATCAGGGCCCATACTTCCTTCGGATCCCAACCCCAAAATCTTCCCCAAGCCTGCTGCGCCCAGATCATCGCAAACACAAGCGCGCCCAGGGTAAAGATCGGAAACCCGATCGCGATCGCCCGATAGCTGATTTCATCCAGATCGTCCGGATCGATGGCCCGCACCGCCGGAGCCAGCGCCTGAGCCAGCGGTTTGCGAAGGAGCGCACGAATCAGTACATAAAGCACCGCTCCCGTTAGTATTGCCCAGATGATCGTATTCAGCTTGCGTCCGGCATTGGCGCCGTTCATCCAGGAAGGGGCCTCGAACAAAGGCTGCGCCATTCCCAAAAACGGTTTGATTTGCGCAGGTTCGCTATGATACGGTGCTACGATCGGCGGAAGCTGATAAACTTCTTTTCCTATTGTACTATCCCCTTGTACTTGGCTGTCAATCTTTGTCTCATTTTGTATGAACACCGCTTCATATCCGGCGGCCCGGAAAGCGAATACGGAAACAAGAAAGCCCACTACTATCATAATCGAAAAAAACGTAAATTCAATCCACCGTTTTTGCCGGCGCGCGGATTTATCGGTTCCTCTAAAGTCGATGACCCGCAGCAAATACATTAATCCGGCGATAAAGCCGACGGCAAAAAATGATTCTCCCGTAGCCGCCAGCGTGACATGGATATACAGCCAAATGGAACGCAGCGAAGGAATCAGCGGCTGAACCTCCTGCGGAAACACGGCGGCATAGGCCATAATGATAATCGCCAGCGGAAGCGCGAATACGCCGAGCAAAATTTTGCGGTAGATCAAAAAGACGACCGTAAAGGCGATCATAATCATCATCGACAAAAACGTCATGAACTCGTACATATTGCTGACCGGCACATGCCCGCTGTAGGCCCAGCGCGTTCCGCAATAGACTAAATGCGAGACGAGGCCCAACGAGGAGGCCGCAAACGAGATGCGGCCCCACTTGTGCTCATGCCGCTTCGGGTCGCGGTTTCTCCACGTTTTCCCGGTCACGGCAACGATATAAAAAATAAAGGCAGCGCAATACAGGAAAAATGCGATCATAAAAGCTGCCCGGCTGATTTCCAAAAATATCATGGACGTTTCCCCCCGTTTTCCAATGACTTCTCATCCGCATCAATACCCATCGCTTTCAGAAACGCGGACACTTCGCGGCGCATGCCAAACCAGTTTTTCGTCGTATGCCCGCCCAGCGTCAGCTTGCCGCCGTCCACGCGCAGCCAAATCCGGCGATGCTGCCAGTAGAATCCCAGAACGAGCCCGAGCATGACGATCGCCAGCCCCAGCCAGACAAAGGGCATCGCCCGGTCGACGCGGATGTTCAGGTAACTGGAGGCGCTGATGAAATCGACATCCTCCATCCCGAGGACATCAAGCGTAAGCTTGTTCTGCAAACCGCCCAGCTTCTCGTTGATCGCATCCTGCTGGAAGCGTTCCTTGTCGACCTGTTTCGGGAAGTAAATGTATTGCGCGCCTTCTTTGGGCAAATCCGGACCTTTGACCAAAAATAAAAAGGCCGGCGCGTTGGGCTCCCCGGACAAGGAGACCGGCTGCCCTTGTTCATTCAGGGAAAATTCCATGTATTTGTTCTGAAGCTCCAGCGTGTAAGGCCCCAGCTTAAATTCGCGCTGCGGATTCTTCATCTCCAGCTTGAATTTCCCGTACTGCTCCCCCGTCACCTTGTCCACCAGCACCGGCTGCACGGAGCGCAGCTTCGGCGTCAGGTCGAAGTCGAACTGATACGCCTTCAGGCCTTTATAGCTCAGCGGGTCGTTGACCCGGATCGCATGCCGCTCCACTTCCTTGAGCTGGGGGTGCTTCGAGGGATCGTCGCAATCGGCGGTGCATTCGTACAGCACGGCCTGCGTTTCGTACAGCTTCGGGACAATCTTGCCGGTCTTTTTGAAGTCCTCCGACATTTCGTCCTCGCTGTAATATTCCACCGTGAATTTTTCGTTCTTCAAATAAAGGTTCGTATCGGGAATCCGGGTGATTTCCCCCTCCGGGAACCAGTAATGTTTGTCCATGTGCAGTCCCGGAAGCCCGCGGAACAATACGGCCAGCAAAAAAACAATCAGCCCGATGTGGATGACATACGGCCCCCAACGGCTGAACCGCTGTTTTTCGGCCAGCAGCGCATCCCCGTCCGTATGGACGCGGTAATGTTTTTTGCGGAGCGGCTGGACCGCCCGCTGGACCCAGGCCTTGCCGTCCTCGCCGATTTGGCCCTGGTAAACGATTTTTTGCCGGGTCAAAAACTCCGGATGTTTGCGGATCTTCTGTTTTGAAAGCGCTTTGTAAAGCGGCAGCACCCGATCCAGGCTGCAGATGACGAGGGAGGCCCCGATCATCACCAGCAGCAGAATGAACCACCACGATTCGTACGTGTGCGATAAGCCCAATCTGTAGTAAATCTCGCCGATCGTTCCGTATTTATTTTTGTAGAAGGTGGAAGGATCGAAATTGATAAAATTGCTTTCCTGCTCGAATATCGTGCCGAGACTGGCGCCGATCAGGGTGATGATGATCAGATAAACCGCGACTTTCACCGAGGAGAAAAAATTCCATATCCGGTCGATGAAGTTCGGGTTGGCCCGCTGCGATCTTCTGGCCACGCCGTCGTAGCGCATTTCCAGCAGCTCTCCGGGAGCTCCGTCATCCTGCAGCGGTTTTCCGCAAGATTCGCATAACACGGTGCCGACCCGGTTCTGGTGGCCGCATTCGCATTTTGTATTTTCGATGAACGCCATTTTCCCCCTCCTCTCCTATCAAGGGTTAACCAACTGAGCAATTTGATCGTCGAGGGTGTCAAGGTTCAGCTCTCCCTGATGGATGGAGGCGATTTTGCCTTTTTTGTCCACAAAAAACGTCGTCGGCATCGGCACGATCCCATAATCGCGCACCGCCGTGTTGTCGCTGTCGAATAAAATAGGAAATCCGGCGCCGGTCTGCTTGACGAAGTTTTCCACGGTCATCTTGTCCTCCCCCGTATTGATCCCGAGGATGACGACGTCCTGATCCTTCCACTTTTCCCACTGGGTCTGCAAGGCGGGCATTTCCTTGACGCAATACGTGCACCAGGTCGCCCAGAAATTGATGACCACCGCTTTGCCTTTGTAATCGCCAAGTGTATGTACGTTGCCATCAAGACCCAGCAGCTTGAACGCCGGAGGCTTCTCTCCTACGACGGGCTTGCCGGAGTCGTCGCCAAACACCGCGTTGCTGATCGCATAACCACCCAGGATAACAATTAGCATTAAGATCACGATCTGAATCGGCCGTCTTGCCTTTCCCATCGAAAACTTCCTTTCTATGAACATAATCATAAAGCATTGAACAAATCGTGAACACTCTATGAACATTATAACGAAAATTGCCACAATTTCAGCCTTGGGAAATATGAATATTATGTGACGCGCGAAAAGTGCGGCAATATTTATTACTCGCCTAGAGGGCTGATTTCATTCTTACGATCGGAGTTAATAAGTTGAACTAGTGATTGAGCGGATAGGGGCAGACGGGTGAAATGTTCTTCCGAAGCAGCTTTCTGCCAGAAAGCTTTTAGCTTCTCCAGAACCATTTCACCTAGGTTCAATATTCTAAAACGGGTATGCTTTAGAATATTGAACCCTCTTGCCTTTGCCGCTGATTCATTTACGCACTATTTGCGCTTGGGAGCAGGGGTAGAGGAGGCGCTGCGGGCTTGCTTGTAGAGGCCGTCGACCTCTTCTTTGGTCAAGTGGCGGTACAGCCCCCGCTTCAAATTGCCGAGGTACAGATCGCCGAAGGAAATCCGCTTCAGCTTGGATACGGGGTGAGAAATCGCATCGAACATGCGCCGCACCTGACGGTTTCGCCCTTCATGAATCGTGATGGAAATGGTGGCGAACTTCCCTTCCGGATCGACGTCATGGTACTCTACTTCGGCCGGAGCCGTGATGCCGTCCTCAAGCATGATTCCTTTCTTCAACTTTTCCAAATCATCGCCGTGCGGCACCCCTTTGACCGTGGCAAAATACGTTTTGGGCACATGGTGTTTCGGATGCGTCAGCAAATGGGCGAATTCCCCGTCATTGGTCAGGAGCAGCAGCCCTTCGGTATCGTAGTCAAGCCGTCCTACCGGATAAACCCGCTCCTTGACGCCTTTTAAATAATCGGTGACGATTTTTCTGCCTTGCGGATCCGACGCGCTCGTAATAACTCCTTTCGGCTTGTTGAATACGAGATACAGCTTCTTTTCCGCGCCGATCGGTTTGCCGTCCACCGTAATGACGTCGGCGGCCGGGTCCGCCTTAGTGCCCAGCTCCGTGACGGTTTCGCCGTTCACCTGCACCTTGCCGCTCAAAATCAGTTCCTCGCATTTACGGCGGGAAGCCACGCCCGCACCGGCTAATATTTTCTGTAATCTTTCCATGATCAATAGTCACCTCATACACATGATACCCATAGACGCACAAAATCACAATAGCCGCCGCGCGTACAGAAAAAAGCCGCCCACAGCGGCTTGGAAAACGCCATGAACGGCCCTGGCTTCATATAATCGTCTAATCATCCAAACAGCAGCAAACAAACGGCGATCGCGGCCACAAATCCGACCGCATCGGAAAACAGCCCGACTTTCAAGGCATACCTGCCGTTTTTGATGCCGACCGCGCCGAAATAAACCGTCAGCACATACAGCGTCGTGTCCGTGCTTCCTTGAATCGTCGAGGCGATGCGGCCGATCATCGAATCCGGGCCGTACGTTTTGATCAGATCGGTCGTAAAAGCGAGCGATCCCGTTCCGGTCAGCGGCCGCAGGAAACCAAGCGGAAGCACCTCGGGCGGTACGTTCAGCCGCGCGAGCAGCGGCGCCATCCAGCCGACCAGCGCGTCCAGCGCCCCCGAAGCGCGAAACACGCTGATTGCCACCATCATGCCTACGAGGTGAGGGATGATGCCGATCGCGGTGGAGAAACCGTCCTTGGCCCCGTCAACAAATGATTCATAGACAGGCACTTTTTTTAAATAAGCATATAACGGTATAAAAGCGATCATTACCGGCACCGCCCAAGCGGAAACCACGTTAAGCCAATCCAGCAAGCGGCATCACCTCTCCAGCAAAGTCGCAGACGGCGTGGTCGGGGGAGCCTGGGGCGGCGTCCTGCGCAGGCTCCGCCTCCGGTACCAGCGGTCCGCCACAATGGCGGCCGCGGTGGCAATCGCGGTGGCGAGCAAGGTGGAGCCAACGATTTCGGCCGGATTCGCCGAATGGAAATTGATGCGGATCGCGATCAGCGTCGTCGGAATCAGTGTGATGCTCGCGGTGTTCAGCGCCAACAGCGTGCACATCGCCGGCGACGCCGTTTCCTTGTCGGGATTGAGCTGCTGCAGCTCCTGCATCGCCCGGATTCCCATCGGCGTGGCGGCGTTGCCTAGGCCCAGCAAATTAGCGCTCATGTTGGACAAAATGTAGCCCATGGCCGGATGGTTTTTCGGCACGTCCGGGAACAGATAGGCGACCACCGGACCGAGCAGGCGGGAAATCGCCTTGACGAGGCCGGAATCCTCCGCCAGCCGCATGATCCCAAGCCAAAACACCAGTACGCTGATTAGTCCGAAGCAGACGGTAACCCCCGTTGCCGCCCCGTCGAAGGCGGCCTGCGTCACCGTCCCGATTTCCCCTTTGGCCGCCGCAAACGAAAATCCGATCAGAATAAGTGCAAGCCATATTTTATTGACCAAATGGTTTCCCCTCCTCTGCCCAATAAATAATCTTCCCATAGCCTTCCCTGCATGAGGCAGCCGCATTAATCGGCCAGCAACAGGGTTTGGATTACTTTTTTGAACGTTCCGCCCCAGGCTTCCGGGAATTTTACCCGGTTGGCATATGCCCCGGACTCCGCCCATAACGACGTATTTCCCGAATCCTTGGCCCCCCAGGTATCGGCCGTCCGGCCCGGTGTCTGCCCGTCCGTCCCTTGTTCATAAACGGGAACGGCGCCGATTTCTTTGCCGTCCAGCATCACGCTGATTTTTCCCCGATAGCCAAACGAGGCGGCGGCCGGCGAGCTGAGCTTCAGCCTTCTTTCGATTTTCTCCTGTTCCCCTTTGGCCAGCGGGTAACTGAAGCCGGTTCCCGTAATCAAACCGCTTTGAACCGTTTGGCCCTCCTCGATAATTTTCGTCAGCGGAAAATTCGCGAATCCGTAATCGAGCAGCTTCCGGTGATCGTTCCAATCATCCCCGTCGTTTAACGTGACGACCGCCAGTTGCTGGCCGGCTCGGGTCGCCGAGCTGACAAGGCAGCGTCTGGCGATTTTCGTATACCCGGTTTTCACGCCATCCGCCCCTTCATAGAAACGGAGCATTTTGTTTTTGTTCAGCCATTTATAGTCCCAAGGGTCGTTCGGATTCGGCGCCTTTTTGCTCGGCGTGCGGACGATTTCCTTAAACTGCGGATTTTTGAGCGCGTAGGCGGTCAGCTTGGCCAAATCGTTCGCCGAAGAGTAGTGGCCTTTCGCATCCAAACCGTGCGGATTTTGAAAATGCGAATGCGCCAGGCCCAGCAATTTGGCTTTTTCGTTCATCAGGTATACGAAGCCTTCCTCGGAGCCGCCGACATGCTCGGCAATCGCCGTGGCGGCGTCGTTGCCCGAACGGAGCATCAGCCCGTACAGCATATTTTCCAGGCTCATCTCTTCGCCCAACCGCAGATACAAAGACGACCCTTCTTTGGCGAAAGCGTTTCTTCCCACGGTGACGGTATCTTCCAGCTTCCCGTGCTCAATGGCGACGATGGCGGTCATGATTTTGGTCAAACTTGCGATCGGCAGCTCCTTGTCCCCTTCAAGGCTGTACAAAATCCGCCCCGATGTCACATCGATCAACGCCGCCGCCTGGGCGTGAATTTGCGGCTCGGCCGCGGAAGGAGCGGCCTGAACCGTCCCGGTCTGCAACAGAAGCGGCAAAATCAGTATCCCCGCCACCTTTCCGCAGAAGCTTCTCAACGCGCGGGATCGTGATAAATTCCTCATCATAGATTCCTCCGGTAATATGTAGCGAGTTCTTGGTTAACTATATGCGGCGGAAAGAGGGAGTATGTCCAAGCTTCCCGCCAAAAAAAGACCCCTCCCGGAGGTCCCGGAAAGGATCGGTCGGTCAGGCGAAAGGATTAACGGCAGGGGCAGGGTTCACATTCGGCTCGTTCATGCCGGCTTGAGCGGTCTGGGGGGCTTGCGCGGCCTGAAAGGTTTGGCCCATCATCATGCCTGCATTTGCGGTGCCGTTGCCCGGAAACATCGATTGGATTTTATCGATGAGCCCCGGAACAGAATCGATGATTCTTTCCACCAGATGGGTTTGGTTGTCCAATGGAACGATATGAACGCCCGCTTTTCCGACGACGAGAAAGGCGATCGGATTAATCGAAACGCCGCCGCCGCTGCCGCCGCCAAACGGATGAAGTCTGCCCCCTTCATGGGAAGCACCGTTTTTTTCGTCCACGTTGAAATCGCTGCCCCCGGCGGCAAATCCGAAACCGACGCGGCTGATCGGCAAAATGACGCCGCCGTCCGCCGTTTGCACCGGCTCGCCTACGATCGTATTGACATCCACCATTTCCTTGATGTTTTCCATCGCCGTTTGCATTAACCCTTGGATAGGATGTTCAGCCATTTTTTCACTCCTCCCTTCACTTTTAACACGCGAACTATAAGTACCAGTCCTGCATATATAGCATAACCGCAGCGAATTTCCGCTATGCAGCTGAGTTCCGTGGTAAATAACGGCTTGCCGCCGAATACAGGAACGACAAACAGCTTGGGTCTTTGTTGTAAAGAGATATGGCGGGTCAACCATCCGACCAGCGTCGATTTAAGTCCCCAAAGCGCTCCCGTTAAGGTCGCCGTATGGGCGGCATCGTCCAGCGCGACGTTTGTGGACCATTCCATTCCTTGAAAAGTAACCCGGCGCAGCGTCTTTTTCAGCCATTTTTTAAACCCCTTCGTCGCCTTTATCATTCGATCCAAATCATCGATCCACGAATTCACCTTATCCTTGTTGATGTCCCGCTTGCTGTCGGACGAATCAAAAATCATGTTTTCGCTTCGCTCCTGCTCAATCTCCAGTCCTTCCCGCCAGTTTTTCAGCAGGATGGAAGGCACCTGATAGTGCATGGATAACAGCCCGTAAAGCATCGTAATATCGAGCTTTATCGTATCGTCATCGTTTACTTTCCGGATGAACAAACGCAGGCGGACTTTGGACATCAAAATCAAAAAAATGATGAGCAGCAGCAGGATCAGGATGCCTCCGAGCCAAATCCACACGGGAAAGCCCTCCATACCTATCAAATAAAATTCTCCATGGTAGTATGCCTTCCCGGACAGGAAAAAATTCGCGAATTAAGAAAAACGCCTGACGGCGTTCTTTAATGGCTCTGACTTCTACATTTGAGCGATTGGAGGGATGGGTACTCCTGGCAAAACAGGCCGTTCAAAAGGTGTAGCCACCTTCCAAACGGCCTGCATTCAAAAATTTTCCTTGGATCCGGCGCCTTCTTCGCCGTCCACGTCGTCGAAGGTCAGCTGCTGCTCCTCCAGCTTTTGAAACAACAGCTGCGTCTCTTCCTCCAGCTGTTCCGGACTTTCGAAATCGGCCAGATCCGGCAAGTCGTCCAGGCTGGCCAGTCCGAAATAATCCAGAAACGCTTTGGTTGTCCCGTACAATATCGGACGGCCGATCGCATCCGCACGTCCTACTTCTTCAATCAGATCCTTATTCACCAAAGTATGGATGGCCCTTTCCGATTTCACGCCGCGGATCTCTTCGATTTCAACCCGTGTAATCGGCTGCCGGTAGGCGATGATCGACAGCGCCTCCAGCGCGGCCTGGGACAAGGAAGAACGGGACGGGGAGTAGGCCAGCCGCTCGAAATAAGGAGCGTGCTCCGGCAGCGTCGCAAGCTGATAATTGCCCGCGATCTGCACGATCTGCAGCCCTCTTTCGGCCCGCTCGAACGACGACTTCATATCCTCCAGCGCGTCGGCGACGAGTTCCTGCCGCTGCTCGGTTACCTCGGCCAGCTGTTTCAAGCTGAGGCCTTCTTCCCCGGCCAGAAACAGCAACCCCTCAATAATCGATTTCAATTCCTGAAAATCCATTGATGTTTCCTTCCCCTCTCCACTCCATGACAATATCATCAAACAATTTGTTTTGGTAACAAACGATCTGCTTCATCTTCATCAGCTCCAGCACCGCCAAAAAGGTTACGACGATCTCATGCCGGTACATCCCGTCATGCAGCAGCTTCGAAAACAGCAGTCTTCCGCCCCTCCCCAACTCCTGGAGGGCCGACACCACTTCCTTGATCCGGTCCTTGACCGATATTTCATCCCGATGGATTCGCGCTACCGTATTTCGCTTGGCCGCCCGTCTCAGCGCTTTCTGGAACACGGCGATCAAATCGGCGGCGTGCAGTCCTTTGACCGGATTCTCCACCACCTCGGGCATAAACGGAGTTAAATCCTCGGGCTCCTTCGAGAAGATCAGGCTCCGCTCCCATTCGCGCTCGTGCAAATGCCCGGCGACTTCCTTATACTTGCGGTATTCGATGAGCTTGCGGATCAGCTCTTCCCGCGGGTCCTCGTCATCCTCCATCAAATAATCGAAATCATCGTCAAATTCGATTACGGGCGGCTTGGGCAGCAGCATCTTGCTTTTCATCGACAGCAGCGTCGCCGCCATCACCAGGAACTCGCTCGTCACTTCAAGCTCAAGCTCCTGCATGTCTTGTAAATACTCGAGGTACTGATCCGTAATTTCGCTGACGGAAATATCCTGAATGTCGATCTCCGCCTTGTCGATCAAATGCAAAAGCAGATCCAGCGGCCCCTCGAAGGTTTCCAGCTTGTACAATACTGTCGTCAATGAACATCCTCCACCCGTAACCATACATATGTAAATAAGTTTACCTTAAAAATGAAAAAAGTAGTACCCTAACGTCGATTAGAGTACTACATTAAATAAGCACTATTTTAGCTGTTTCGTCAAGTTTGCCATCTCGATCGCCGTTATCGCCGCGTCCCAACCCTTATTCCCGGCTTTGGTGCCGGCGCGTTCGATCGCCTGCTCGATATTTTCCGTCGTCAAAACGCCGAAGATCGTCGGAACGCCGGTTTTCAGGCCAACCGCCGCGACGCCCTTGGCGACTTCGTTGCAGACGTAATCGTAGTGCGAGGTGGAGCCGCGGATAACGGTGCCCAGCGTGATGACCGCGTCGTATTTGCCGCTTTCCGCCAGTTTTTGAGCCGCAAACGGAATTTCAAATGCGCCCGGCACCCAGGCGACGCTGACTTCCTCGTCCTTGGCGCCGTGCCGCTTCAGCGCGTCCAGCGCGCCGGACAGCAGCTTGCTCGTGATAAACTCGTTGAAGCGCCCCACGACGATCGCATATTTTAACCCTTCCGATATTAAATGCCCTTCAAATACGTTTACGTTAGCCATATCGAATCATACCTTTCATTATTGGAATGAAAATCGCTAGCGGTTCGCCCTTCGGCCTGTCAGACCCGGGGCGACTCGTCTTGCTCAAGATCGTCGAACTTCAGCAGGTGGCCGAGCTTCGTCTGCTTCGTATGCAAGTACTTGGCGTTATCGGCGTTTTCCTTCATTTGAATCGGCACCCGCTCGACCACTTCCAGGCCGTATCCCTCCAGGCCTTTGATTTTGCGCGGGTTGTTCGTCAGCAGGCGGATTTTCCGCACGCCCAAATCCTTAAGGATTTGCGCGCCGATCCCATAATCGCGGAGATCGGGCGGAAAACCGAGCTTCAGATTGGCATCGACCGTATCGTAACCTTCTTCCTGCAGCTTATAGGCTTTCAGTTTATTGATCAGCCCGATGCCTCGTCCTTCCTGGCGCATGTACAGTAGCACGCCGTTCCCCGCTTCCTCGATCTGCCGGAGCGCCGCTTCAAACTGCGGGCCGCAATCGCAGCGATGCGAATGGAACACATCGCCGGTCAGACATTCCGAGTGAACGCGGACGAGCACCGGCTCAGTGCTGTTGATTTCGCCTTTAACCAGCGCCACATGTTCTTTCGAATCAACCTCGTTCGTATAAGCGACCGCGCGGAATTCGCCGTAATCGGTGGGCATCCGCACTTCGACTTCGCGGTTGACCAGCTTTTCCTTTTCGTTGCGGTAATGAATCAAGTCTTTGATGCTGATCAGCTTCAGATCAAACGTTTTGGCGATCTCGGCCAAATCCGGAAGTCTGGCCATCGTCCCGTCTTCCTTAATCACCTCGCAGATGACCCCCGCCGGATACGAGCCGCACATACGGGCCAAATCGACCGCGGCCTCCGTGTGGCCCGCGCGCCGGAGCACGCCGCCTTTTTTGGCGATCAGGGGGAACATATGGCCGGGCCGCCGGAAGTCCGCCGGCTTCGCGTTCGGGTCCATAATCCCTTTGACCGTAAGCGAACGTTCATAGGCGGAAATCCCGGTCGACGTATTTACATGGTCGATGGACACGGTAAAAGCCGTCCCGTGATAATCGGTATTTTGCGCAACCATCGGCTGCAAATCAAGCTCTTCGGCCCGCTCCTGCGTGATCGGCAGGCAGACGAGTCCGCGCCCTTGCGTGATCATAAAATTGATCACTTCCGGCGTCGCTTTTTCCGCCAGGGCGACGAAGTCCCCTTCGTTCTCCCGGTCTTCATCGTCTACGACGATGATAACTTTGCCTCGCATTAACTCGTAGATCGCATCTTCCACACGGTCCAATCGTATCTCGCTCATGCTTTTTCCCCTCCTGTTTCAACAAACTTTAGGCAAAACCGTTGGCGGTCAAAAACGGCAGATCGATTCCGGATTGGCCGGTTGGGCTGCCGGGACCTTCATCCTCAGGTTCGCCGTGATTTTTTCCGTATTTCAGCAAATGCTCCACGTATTTTCCCAGCACATCGCATTCCACATTTACCGTATCTCCCGGGCGTTTAAACGCAAGCACCGTCTCGGAAAGGGTATGGGGGATGATCGAAACGGCAAATTTCCCGCTCCCGGCCTCCACGACCGTCAGACTGATGCCGTCCACCGTAACCGAACCTTTGGGAATGATGTATTTGAACAAAGAAGATCGAAGCGGTGCGATTTCGTATACGACCGCGTTCTGGTCCCGGCCTGTGCCGACGATTTTCCCGACGCCGTCGACATGCCCCTGAACGATATGGCCGCCGAAGCGCCCGTTTGCCGCCATCGCCCGTTCCAGATTGACCCGGCTGCCCGGCTTCAAATCTTTCAAATTCGTATTCCGGTACGTTTGCGGCATCACATCGACCGTAAAGGAGGCGGCGCCTACGGCGGTGGCCGTGAGACAGACTCCGTTGACGGCGACGCTGTCCCCGATTTTGATATCTTCGGTGACCACCTGCGCGGAGATTTCCAGCAGCATCGCCTCTCCCTTGCGGCCGATCGACTTCATCGTTCCGATTTCCTCGATAAGTCCCGTGAACATCTCTTTTCCCTCCTCTGGTTCATTTACGTTTCGCTCCAAACCGGATAACCCCGGATGCACACATTATCTCCGATTTGCGTTATTTCCATATCCCGCAAGGTGACGGCGTCCCGCATCAAATCGAAGCCGGCAAACCTGAAATTCACCGCCGTCTCTTGGCCGCCGCCGATTAGCTTGGGGGCAAAAAACAACACGATTTCATCCACAAGCCGGTTTTGCAAAAGCGAGCCGTTTAAGCGGCCGCCGCCTTCCGCCAGCACGGACGAGATGCCTTTGGCTCCGAGCTGTTCCAGGGCAAGTTTGAGGTCCACCTGCGGCCCGTTTCCGCAGCGCATCACTTCGGCGCCCAGGCTTGTTAGCAGCTCCGCCTTGGCCGGATCGGCCCGCTCCGTCGTCAGCAGGATCGTCGGGGCCGCATGATCCTGCAGCACCTTGGCCGTTTCGGGAATCCGCAGCGTGGAATCGACGATCAACCGGACCGGCGACAGCCCCGGAACGGAAAGCCGGGTTGTGAGCTGCGGATCGTCGGCAACGACGGTGGAGACGCCGACCATAATCGCCTGATGCCGGTGCCGCATCGTATGCACGATTTCCCGCGCGCTTTCATTGGAAATCCATTTGCTGTCCCCGGTGCGGGAGGCGATTTTGCCGTCGAGCGTGCTGGCCGTTTTGACCGTGACGTAGGGGAGCCCCGTCGTAATAAATTTGATAAACTTCCGGTTGATCTTCACGGCCCTTTCCCGGAGCACGCCCACCTTTACCTCGATCCCCTGATCGCGGAGCATGGCGATGCCCCTGCCGGCAACCTGGGGATTCGGATCCTCGCAGGCGATCACGACCCGCTTGACCCCCTCGGTAATCAGCCGCTCGGCGCAAGGCGGCGTCAAACCGTAATGGCTGCAGGGCTCCAGCGAGACGTAAACGGTGCTGCCCTTGGCGTTCGCTCCGGCCATGTTCAGCGCGTGAACCTCCGCATGCGGCGTGCCGCGCTCAAGATGCGTCCCCAGGCCGACGAGCGCGCCGTCTTTTACGACCACCGCGCCGACCACCGGGTTGACGCCGGTTTGGCCTTGGGCCCGCTCGGCCATATCCAGGGCCAGCCCCATGTAGTATTCATCATCGATCACTTGCATTGCCTCTCGCCTCCCGCCGAATCCAAAATCACATAAATCTCAAACCAAAACCCCAAACAAAACCAAATAACCCTGCCGAAACCAATCCGGCAGGGTTGTATGAGAGTTATCCTACGCAAGACGCAAGCTAAAAGAGCAGACGGCAAAGACAATACCGCCAAAAAGACGGGTAGCCTAAAGACGCCGTATATTCAAGCCGCCATTTCATCGCGCAACTAAACTTTGTGAAATACGGAACTTGAAATACAAAAAGCTCTTTGGTTGCAAACACACACCGAAATAGTAAATAATCAAAGCATAGCTAAAACGAGCGTGTTTTTTCGCGTTTTCCTTCTCCCATCCAGACTATACTGTCGGTCCCGGAATCTCACCGGCTCAGCCGCTTGCGCTTGTTCAGCGCTTCGCGGGTCACGGACTCGTGCTTGAAACGGAGGGATTAATACCGACCGGCGAAAATCGCCGCTATCCGTTTCAGCCATCACCGTCGGTAGGGAATTGCACCCTGCCCCGAAGGATTGTAGCTTATTTGGTTGTGGTCCTATGACATGTCATAGGCTCTGCGGTAATGTTACCACCACAAAATGAAAAATGCAACATTTCCACTCTAAATTAAACTACATGTCTGAATTATCCGTGCCTTCCAGCCACCGAAAGAACGGGTCTCTTGGAACTTTAATCTCTACACCCCAAAATAATGCCCTTCTTCGAGATCGGCGATCAGTCCGGGCTGCACCGGTTTCCAGCCCAGAAGCTCCCGTGTTGCCAGACTCCCCTGCGCAGTGTTGAACACGCCTGCGATGTCGAATGCCGCAATGGGGCCAAGAAAGCCAAAATGGGCGGTTGCTTCTTCAGATGTGATGCTAACCGCCGGCACGTTCAATTGCCGCCCGATGACCTCGGCGATCTCGCGGAACGGAATGCCTACATCGCCGACGCCAAGCAGCCGTGAGCCCGCCGGGGCGGATTCCAGCGCCAGTCGGTACAGAACCGCCGCATCCAGGCGGTGAACCGCCGGCCAGCGGTTCATTCCGTCGCCGATGTAGGCGGCGAAGCCCTTCTCCCGGGCGATGTTGATCAACGTCGGCACAAAGGCCCTATCGCCTTCGCCGTGCACGGTCGGTGCAAGCGTGACGATGGATGCCCGAATACCCCGCTCTGCCATGGCGAGCACGGCATCGTCCACGGTATGTCCATTTTCGTGAGGGTGGCCCGTGGTAATGAACGGCTTCCCGGAGCCTTCGAGCGCCGCCCCCATGGCTTGGGCGGCCCGCAAATCCAGAGCCAGCGCAGCTTCAAAGTCGGAAAAGTCGCCGGTGAACGCCAGATGAATCACGCCGTCCGCAGCCGCGGCGGCACTGCGCAGAGTATCGAGATCGTCCAGCGTGCCGTATAGCGCTTCGGCTCCCGCCGCCTTTAATCCCGCGGCTTTCTCTTCAGAACGGCAAAGACCCGTAACTGTATGTCCCGCGCCGATCAGTTCCCGGACAACTGCGGAACCGACATACCCTGTTGCTCCTGTAACAAAAACATGCATAATGATATCCTCCTTCATGAGTTGACTGCTTGAACGTGTTAAGCATAAACTATGAAGTGAACTCTAGGGCAAGCGGCCCAAAGGAGAAATGATCATGAGGATTCAGGAACTGGCGGACAAGATGGGATTAACGATCCATACGATCCGCTTTTATGAAAAGGAAGGCTTGCTGGATGCTCGGCATGTCCGGCGAGAAAGCAACAATTACCGTAACTATTCGCAAGAGGCTGTCGAGCGGTTGAGGCTCATCAAGAATTTCCAGTCCATCGGCTGTTCGCTGGCCGAACTGAAGGAAGCTTTGCAGGAATGCGACACCAATATGAGCACCAATCTGCAGATTATTGAATGGATTCGCGGCAAGAAAAGGGAGATCGAAAGCAAGAAGGAAGAATACGACCAAATGCTGAACACCCTTAACAAGATGCTGGAGTACAAGACGCTGCTCATGGACGATCCGCAAAAAGCTCAAGAGATGCAAAGGACTTGGTATGCCAGTTCTTCCGATTGAGTTGCTTATGGTTTTGTTTGAAATGGATAATTAATGGCATAAGCCATCGTTTCCCGATGGCTTAATGAGGTGACTTACATTCTTTCTTCTCCTAAATTTTTGTCGCATCTTTCGTAAGAGCTCGTACTTTCTCCAAGGTTTGGATTAAACAAAGGTTCAATATACGTTAGACAATAGCTTTCATACTGCTGGGGATAACACGGATCCACTTTACGGCAAACTCCTGTGACTACCCCCTCCTCCATTAACTGCTTGGGCTGGGGATTGTCGGTGCCCTTCTGGCTTTGCTTCTACGCAAGCTAAACCAAGTTTCCGAGTGAGAATCTCATCACAAGTTCACCAATATGGGAAAGACAGCTCAATAAAGAAATATTCTTTGTTTTACTCTCTAAACTTAATTGCCGATAAAAATTGCTATGGAATTGCCCCCGTTACCTCGTAGTTGATAATTCATATCAATTACGGTTAACCATATATGTGCTTGTCATCTTACATTCTTACGGTATATTTCCAAAACAGAATTCGAATGATATCGGGTAGTCTCTGTATGAAGCAGTGATACCAACGATATCAGCCAAAGGAGATCTATGATCATGAAAGCAGCTGTTGTTACGAAGGATCAAAACGTTCACATCGAGGACAAGCAGCTTCGTCCCCTAAAGCACGGCGAGGCTTTGGTCCAAATGGAATATTGCGGGGTATGCCACACCGATCTGCACGTTAAAAACGCGGACTTCGGCGACGTAACGGGCCGGGTGCTGGGCCACGAAGGCATCGGCAGAGTCGTTGAACTGGGCGAAGGGGTCACGAACCTGCGCGTTGGAGACCGGGTCAGCATCGCATGGCTGTTCGAGAGCTGTGGACGCTGCGAATATTGCCTGACGGGCCGGGAAACGCTGTGCCGTGAGGTCAAAAATGCAGGATATACCGTAGACGGCGCAATGGCAGAGCAATGTATCGTCAAGGCGGATTACGCAGTCAAAGTACCGGAGCAGCTCGACCCGGCTGCAGCGACCAGCATCACCTGCGCCGGGGTGACGACCTACAAGGCGGTTAAGGTCAGCGGCATCCAGCCCGGACAGTGGATTGGCATCTTCGGTATCGGCGGCTTGGGCAACCTCGCCGTGCAATACGCGAAGCACGTATTCAATGCCAAAGTAGTGGCTTTCGATATTAGCGACGAGAAGCTGGAGCTGGCGCTTAGTGTCGGTGCGGATTATGCCGTGAACAGCCTGAAGGAGAATCCGGCCGACAAAGCCAAGGAGCTGACCAACGGAGCCGGCCTTGACGCCACTGTCGTTACCGCCGTGGCCAAGAAGCCGTTCAACCAGGCGATTGACGTGGTCAAGGCAGGCGCTCGTGTTGTAGCCGTAGGCCTTCCGACGGACAAGATGGACCTGGACATTCCCCGTCTCGTTCTGGACGGTATTCAGGTCATCGGTTCCCTGGTTGGAACCCGCGAAGACCTGAAGGAGGCTTTCCGCTTCGCCGCGGAAGGCAAAGTCGTGCCGATCGTCAGCAAACGTCCGATTGAGGACATCAACCATATCTTTGAGGAGATGGAGGAAGGCAAAATCCAGGGCCGTATGGTCATTGACTTCACCTCTTCTTCCCAATAGAATCCAAAAGAAACAGGCTCTAGAGCACCATAGCCTGTTTCTTTTGCAGCTCGATTCGGGCGATCACCGCTAACTGCAAATCTTCATGGTCCAGCCAACGTTTAAGTTTAGATATTATTCACAAGCTGCGCATCAATGAGATAAGTTAGTTACTCCAGATTATTTGTGATAACAATAAGGTGGGTAAAGGTGCCACCGATTGCATTTTCTACTTCCATTCTTCCGACGACCAATCCGTTAATCGACACGGCGTCATCTTCTTTTAAGTTACCACTTGGAACTGTTGAAAGTATATCTATAATAGTGTTATCTTCAGTTGACAGTAATACTTCTGAACGTAAAAAAGTTTCAGATTCAGGTGGGTAGTCTTGGACTAAACTGACGATTCCTTCAAAGGCAATAGGCTTTCCATAATAATCCCACGGAGCCTTAAAAACTTTGGCAATATCTTCATGACTGCCTTCCGTTAATGGTCCAGACTCAATTAAGTAATCTAAAGCAATGATAACATTTCCATTCGTTTCTGGGTTTTCATCAGCAAGGTTCCATTCATAAGAACCGTTAATTGCTTGATTTTGAGACGCTGCTTGACTCTCCTCGGCATTCTTTTCTATATCGCTGACCACGAACGACCCAAATACATTTTTGACTAAATCTTCTCCGATCGATTTATAAGAATCATTTGATAAAGAGATAGAAACTGTGTAGATATTTGACTCTAGCGGTACAATAAACTGAGTCAAAATAACTTGGGCGCCAGTAGCGCTGTGCTTGTATTCACATATTAAAATACCTGCATCCCTACTAAAGAACATTTTATCCTCGAATTTCAGCTTCTTAAAATTATCCATCCCCGCAGCACTTTGATTTTGCTTTAAATTTTCTACGGCATACTCTGCAATATCTTTGGCCGACATGCTCGAGAAATTGTTGGGTTCGACTACCACATTGATATTGTCAGCAAACGAATTTTCAGAATTATTGTTTTTCACAGCCATTTTGATCATGGGGTTATTAAATATAGTGATATCGAACTCATCCCAATCCTCCGGATATTGGATGGTGAATTCTTCATTTGCAAAAGTTTTATAGACTATCGGCGAAACTGATTTTGTTTCGCTTTCGGGATCAGTTGCATTTGGTTCAATAATACTGGATTCATGATTACACCCTATTAAAGTTAATGCACAAATTAGTATAGTTAATAATTTTTTCAAAACGGTATCTTCCTTATTATTTCCTCATCGGCTGAGGGATTTGCTTAAAATCTTTCATTTTCCCATCCCATTGTTGAAAAAGGGCAAATTTTCATCTCCAAAATTAAAATCTTATACATCGTTCATGTCTTAGTGTCCCTGCATGCTGCTTGCACGATTATCCCTTTCGTTCAGGGGGGCAGGGGGGTGGGGGCTGTGACGGGATAAAGAAAAAGAGTTGAGGGAAAAAATGAGGCGGTTCAAGCGAGATTTCCGGCTTGAGTAGAGTACTAGGCATGGGAATCGCTGAAGGGTACGTATGTAGCTTTGGGACTGAAGCACTTGCATCAAGTACCTAAACGAGTACACCGGATGCCGTCGGCTGAGCCTACCCGGAGCGGAAGAAAACATGCCCACCTATCTCAGACATATCCCCTACTCCAAATATATCTACCTTGCCCAATTATATCCCCTTCTTCTGAATTTGTCTTCTTCTTTGCCTCCTGAGCAAATGGGATAATCGTGCAAAGTGTCCGGCCACCGGATGTTGATCTGCAACCAACTCATGCAAAAAAGACCAGTTTATCACAAAACTGGCCTTTTGATCTTCAAAACTTAAAATAAGCATGATACCGCTGGTCTTGGATTTGATACAACGGAACAAACCGCATATCGCCCAGGGTGAAACTCATTTCCCCCTCCAATTTTTTCATCCGACCTATGAATTGTTCTTCACTGTACGGCCAAGTAATGAAATCAGCCCCCTCATGGATTGCCGCCAGAACATAAGGCCCGAACAAAACGCTTTTTATGCGAGCATCATCCGGAGCGCTTACCAATCTTAAAGTATACGGAAAAATCAGTTCGACTTTATCGTGTTCCCAGACTTTTTGGATTTGAATATATCCGTCCTCTTGGCGCGGGGCCGCTACAATTTCATCGTTCATCTTTACCGTAATGGAGCGCTCCGCCGCCCACTCGGGAATCCTAAAGCGGATGTTTAACACCTTCCCGCCGTCAACAAAAAACTGCACGGTCTCGGCAAACTCTCCTCTATTTCTTTTTTGGGATACGGTAATCCCCTTCTCTTTCCACGACAAAGTGGACGGTATATACAGATTGACGAACAAGTTATCCTGATCATGGAAATAAATGCTTTCCTGATATTTAAAATGGTTTTCCAAACCGGTGCCATGGCAGCATGTATTTTCATGGGTATCGAATTTCTTGCAAGAACCCGGGGCTAAAGGCAGGAAATAGGTGCTTCCCCCTTCCGCCTTTTTGCTGTTTTCCGTAGCCAAAATATGATTGTAAAGCGTTCTCTCATAATAGTCCATGTATTCCTTTTTAGGCTCAAAACAAAATAATTCTTTGGTCAGCTTTAACATATTGTAGCTGGCGCAGGTCTCTGCGGTTTTATCGGTCAAATAAGCGGCAATCTTGCCGGGCTCTTTGAACATTTCCGTTTCGCCGACACCGCCGATTTGATAAGCGTGATCCTCCGTAACCATACGCCAAAAGTTTTTGGCCGCCTCATAATAGGCTTTCTCGCCTTCCGCCTCAAATAGTTTCAAAGCGCCGATGATTTGCGGAATATGCTGATTGGCGTGCATATCGCCGAGGGTATCGATATTTTCCTTCATCGGGAATAATAATTTCTCATTATCAAAATATTTTGCGGCTGCCAAATAGTTCCGGTTCTGCGTGATCAGGTACAGGTTCGTCAAAACCTCGTTCATGCCGCCGAATTCTCCGGCGATATAAAGTGACCACATTTTCTGGCGTTGTTCCTTGGAGAGCTGGCTCAATCGCCGATATACCCAATCGCCTAAGCGAACGCACACCACCAGGGCGTGTTTATTCCCGGCCAGGGTGTAGCAGTCCAGCAGTCCGGCCATAATTTTATGCAAGGTATAATAAGGTGCCCAAATCGTCGGATAGGTGGAATACTCTTCCAACAGATTAAACTGATCTTCCGAGTAAGCGCTTAGAAAACCCTGATGATAGCCGGGCAGCTCCGACATGACGTTTTGGCATCGGCCCAACTCGGCAATCATATAGTCCATTTTGTCTTTGATGGCCGGATTTCCCCCTGTAGCACTATAGGCAAGCGCTAAAGCGGATAGATAATGCCCTGTCGTATGCCCCTTTAGGTTGCACTCCGGAGCGTCCCAGCCCGTCATCGGTTTGGCGCCTTTGACATCCAAATGGGCGGCCGCCCTAAAATTATACAGCATCTGATCGTCATCCACGGATAACAGATACTCCAGTGAACGGTTCATCGCCGCTGCAAACTCCGTATCCGCCTCAAGCCGTACGCTTTGACCGCCAAAAGCATATACTTTGGGGGTGTGCGGAATCACTTCATCCGCCTCAGTTTTCACTGTCACTTTTGCTTCAGCCTTCCATCCGGTTTCCTCCAGCTTGCCTTGGATCGTAAAGACACCCGTTTGTTGATACCTTTCCCTTTCGATCGGCTCCCAGGAGACATGGCTTACCGTCCGGCTTCCGGTATCGTTTCGGACGACAACGACGGTCGGCAATTCCGGCTTGATTCCTGCTATCGTTTGGACCTCTACTGGATAGACCTCAACGATTTCGGCTTTATACTCTTCTTCCAGCACGGTGACATCAAAGGTTCTCTGTAGGGATTCCCCTTCAAAGGTAACCGTGGCTACCAGAGGAACGATTCGATTTCCAACGCCATGAGTTGGTCTGGTGACCTTGCCAGTATGACTTAAAAAAAGAATTTCTTTCGATTCCCAGGTAATGGATGAGCCATGCTTGCCTGTGGAAGGCAGCTCCAGATCGGTATCCACCGTATACAAATTACCTATATAAATGCTATCGCAGTCCAGTTTCACGATCTCCTGGCGGTGTTTTTTGACCTCTTCCCTATCCATATGCGTACATCCTCTCTAATCTCAAGCTTGTGTTAAGTTGCCGATTTTGTTTTTCACCCAGTTCTTCCCTTCGATAATCCGCGCAATGACCATGCTTATAGCCGTGTCCCCTGTCACGTTCACCATCGTGCAGAACGGATCCGTAATCGTGCCCATAATCACCAGAATCGGAACCGCTTCCATGGGAAAGCCAAAAGCAGTACAGATGAACATCTCGCCAATGAATCCTCCGCTCGGGATCGTGCCAACGATAATTCCGCTGATCAAAGCCACGAGAATCGCCGTAACCATATCCGCCGGCCCCATCGTTATGTTTAAAATTCCGAACAAAAACACGATTTTAATCATTTGAACGCTGACAACCCCGTTTTTATGCACGCTGGCCCCAAGCGGAATAATGATATCGCTGATTTCATCGGGGATGCCCATATCTTTGGCAGCCAGCCGGTTGACCGGGATGCAAGCCGTACTGCTGCAGGTTCCCATGGCGGTCGTCAGCGGCAGCCATATATTTTTCCAGAACCGCTTAAGCCCGGTGGGCCCCCCGCCGTAATATGAGGCTAGAACCGAAAATAAGATGAAAAACAAGATACAGAAGACGGAGTAAATGATGGAAGCCCGGGCCACGGACCATACCACCTGGTTGCCGACTTTTCCGATTAATGTAGCGAAATAACAAGCAATGCCGACAGGTGCGTAATACATGATGATCGATACGATTTTGTTCAACACGGCGGACAAGCTGTTCAACAGCCTGACCACAGGCTCTCCAATCTCCCCGATCGAGCTTACGGATATCCCGAACAAGATGGCAAACACGATTAAGGCCATCATATTTTTTAAAGACAATAGCTCGACAAAATCGGAAACCGTAAACAATCTCACAAGATCCAAAGAGCTGTTGTCGGTTTGCACCGCCTCCCCGAAAGTTACGTGCGAGTTCAGTGCCGGATTAAAAATGAGTCCGCTGATCAGCGCCAGTACGGCAGTAATCAAGCCCGTAACCACAATCACCATAAAAAAGATGCCAAGAATTTTTCCTAGCTTTTTCAAATTCGTCATACTGGCGATCGAACTGGCAATCGACACAAAAACCAGCGGAACGATAATGCAGAACACCAGATTCAGAAAAACATCCGCAAAGGGCTGCAATACGGATGAGCGTTCGCCAAGAATCGTACCGGCAATCCCGCCGACCAACACGCCGGCCAGCAAAATAATCGAAAATTTATAATTTTTTAAAACACCCAGCATTGCTCTCACCTCATTCATGATGTTGTTTGCCTTGGATAATAACGCTTACAAAACTGCTTCACCGTCGACGGAATGAAAAAGTTTATAACCTAAGTATGGAAGCAGGGACGGGTTTTTAAAATAATTAAAATTAGCAAAGAATAGTTCATTATTAACTTTTAAAATATAACATTATTAGCATTTCATAAACTTCAGCACCTTCGCCGAATCCGGTCTCCAACTCTTGTCATTGATTTCTCCCCATTTAAAGTGATATCTTAAATAAAACAAAATGAACATTGGAGGAATTCGGAATGTTATATATCAATTTCAGTTGTCCTCCACTGCCCCATCTGATTGTTGGGGGCATTTCACTTTTTCGGAAAGGCGACATTCATGAACGGCGTATTCTTAACAATACCTTTGACTTGATCTTTGTATTTAGCGGAGCGCTTTATCTGGAGGAAAACGGACGGAAATATATCGTGGAGTCTGGGCAATTTTTAATTTTGCCGCCGGACAATCTGCATAAGGGATACAAACCGTGCACGACCGACACTGCCTTTTCCTGGATTCATTTCTCCACAACGGGCAGTTACTCTTATTCGGAAAGTCCCATTTCCTATGTATCCGCCAAAATGAACAAACACAAGTATTATAAAAAAGATACTTTTTACATTTCACTGCCGCAGTACGGAATGATCGATAAGAGCCTACACGACGTCCTAAAAAGCCACATGGACGATATCTCGCAAGTCAAAATCGATAAATATCACAATGAAAAGCTGTTTTACCCTTCCACCATTTCGCAAATTCAATATCAACAGCTGTTTCTTAAAATATTGACCATTTTTTGCGACTCTAATGAACGTACCGTTGAAAAAGACGTTGCGGCGGAGATTTACGATCTGTTTACTTTAAACTATGAGCAAAGTTTTACTTTGAACGAGCTCGCCGAGCAATACGCCTTCCATCCCGCCCATATTATTCGCTGCGTAAAACATAAATACGGTATGAGTCCGCTGCAATTGTTGTTGTCGATCCGTCTGAACAAAGCCAAGCAACTGCTCGCGGACCAGGATAAAACGGTAAACTGGATTGCGGCTTCCGTTGGTTTCTCCGATACGTCCTATTTTTGCAAGCAATTCAAAAAATCAATCGGCATGACCCCATTGGAATATCGAAAAATCATCACCACGCCCGCCAAAAGTGAATAAATCGCGCTGAAAAAGGCAACCTTAACCACGAAATCCCCAACGAAAATCATTACAGTTCAGGAGGAGTTTAACGTGGCCAAACCAGATGACCGTTCCGATAACGTGGAGAAACTGCAGGATAGCATTCAAGATACGATCGAAAACTTCCGTGAAGGACAGGATTACCTAAGCGAGCATGCCGACGAAATCTCCGGCGGAGAGAAGCAGCACATCGAGGAGAAAAACGAAAGACGCCTGAACGCCATCGAAGGCATGCGCGAAGAAGTGAAGGATGAGGCTGCGCATCAGAGAAGATCCTAAAGAGGTTGTTCAAAAAACTCAAACCAAAAAAGGGGTGCTCCGCGGCCAAGCCTGTTTGGCCATGCGGGCACCCCTTCGCTATGCTTTTCGATTAGGCTTCGTCCCAAACGCTAACTTCCTTCATCTTGTCGCCAGGGCGGATTTCATCCACGAGTTCCATCCCCGAAGTAACTTTGCCAAATACCGTGTGAACCCCGTTCAAATGCGGCTGCGGCTCATACACGATGAAGAATTGGCTGCCGCCCGTGTCTTTGCCGGCATGGGCCATCGACAAAACGCCGCGTTCGTGCTTCGTCGTATTGGTAGCCGTTTCGCATTTGATCGTGTAGCCAGGCCCGCCGGTGCCGTTGCCGATTGGACAGCCGCCTTGCGCCACAAAGCCCGGAATCACGCGATGGAACGTTAGTCCGTTATAAAAACCGGAGTTGGCCAGCTTCTCGAAGTTGGCTACCGTGCCCGGAGCTTCTTCCGGCAAAAATTGAATTTCTACCTCCCCGCCTTTTTCCAAGACGATTTTGCCTTTTTTCATATCGTTACACACCCTTCTTCTTTAAGGTCTTTAGACAAACCTCTTTCAGTTTACTAGAAAAAAGCCCGGCACGCAAAACAGCGGAACCGGTCCGCTTTCGCTGGTGGAAAGACGCAACCGGTTCCGCCTCTTATAAAAGATCCGATTATTTCAGCGAAGGTTGCTTCGAAATCCGCTCCGGAATCACGTCGCACGCGACCAGATCCTGCAGCGATTCCCGCTTCACGACCAAATCGCTGTGCCCGTCTTGGACGAACACGACCGCCGGGCGGCGAATCCGGTTGTAGTTGCTGGCCATGGCGTAGTTGTACGCCCCCGTGCAAGCGACGGCAAGCAGGTCGCCGCTATTCACTTTCGGCAGCTCCACGTCCCAGATCAGCATATCGCCGCTTTCGCAGCATTTGCCGGCGATCGATACGGTCTCCTCGTTCTCGTCATAAGCGCGGTTAGCCAGCATGGCTTCGTATTTGGAGTCGTACAGCGCCGGACGCGGGTTGTCCGTCATCCCGCCGTCGACCGCCACATATTTGCGCACGCCGGGGATGTCCTTGCTCGTTCCCACTGTGTACAGCGTGGTGCCGGCGTCGCCGACGATGCTCCGGCCCGGTTCCACCCAAATTTCCGGAAGCTCGGGATAGCTCGAAAAATGCTGCTTCACCGCATCGGTGATCGCACGGACGTAGTCCGCCACTTTTAGCGGAGTATCTTCTTCCGTATAACGGATGCCGAACCCGCCGCCCAAGTTAACCACCTTAAATACGACGTTCAGCTGCTCTTTCACCTGCATCGCAAACGCGGCAACGCGCTCCACGGCAAGCTGGAAGCCCTCCGTTTCGAAAATTTGCGATCCGATATGGGAATGAACCCCAAGCAGATTCAGATTGAGGCTCAGGGAAGCCAATTCAACCGCTTCAAACGCGGAGCCGTTACCGATGTCGAAACCGAATTTGGAATCCGTCTGCCCGGTGGAGATATATTCATGCGTATGAGCTTCAACGCCCGGCGTCACGCGCAACAGCACGTTGACCTTGATGCCTTTCTCCGCGGCGAGCGCCTGCAGCATGTGGAGCTCGGTAAAATTGTCCGCCACAAAACAGCCGATGCCTGCCGACATGGCCATTTCCAGTTCATCCAGCGTCTTGTTGTTGCCATGAAAATGGATGCGCTGCGCGGGAAAGCCTGCTTGCAAAGCCGTAAACAATTCGCCTTCGGAGACGACGTCAAGCGACAATCCCTCCTCTTCGGCCAGCCGGCACATCGCCATGACACAGAATGCTTTGCTGGCGTAAGCTACCTGAAAGGACAGCCCCGATGCCCGGAAAGCATCCATATATTCACGGCATCTTTGCCGAACGAGTGCTTCATCTACGATATATAGCGGCGTGCCGAATTGTTGTTTCAGCTCAACCGTGTCGCAACCGCCGATCTCGAGATGGCCTTTTGCGTTGATTTTGCTGGTACCGTGTAAATACATTCTATGCAGTCCTCCACTTTCAATTTTACACCAGTATAGCAAACAACCGGTGCGCTGAAAAATGGATTTTTTCGAATAACATTTGTGTTTTGTGCAAGACAAGCCAATAACCCTTATTTTTTAGGCATTCTCGTACTGTCCCGCGTTCTGTTAAACGACGGTCTTTGTTTGGAGGTCATGACCGGAACGCGGATCAATACGGCCGCCATGGCCTTTGCATTAAATGGTATAAATGGCCACAAATATGAAGCGTTGTACGAGCGCCGCATCGTCAGCAGCACGATAAACGCAGTTACCCCGACAATGAATCCAGGGGCCCCGAATGCCGCCACCGCCAGCAAAAGAGCAAGCCGGATGATCCGGTTGGCCAAGCCCAGCTCATAACTCGGCGTCGCAAACATCCCGATCGCCGCCACGGCCATGTACAATACGACCTCATTGACGAAAAAGCCGGTCTGTACGGCGATGTCCCCGATCAGGATGGCCGCGATCAGACCCATGGCGGAGGCCAGCGGGGTCGGCGTGTGGACCGCGGCCATCCGCATTAAATCGACGCCGAATTCCACGATCAGAAACTGGGCGATCAAAGGGATTTTCGCGGTTTTCTCCGGTCCGAGAAAAGCGAGCAGCGCCGGTTTGTATTCGGGATGAACGACGATCAGAAGCCAAAGCGGCAGCAGAAACAAGGATGCCAGGATACCGAAAAAGCGCACCCAACGCAAATAAGTGCCCATAAACGGCGTTTGCCGGTTTTCCTCCGCGTGCTGGCACAAATCGAAAAAGGTCGTGGGCAAAATCATAACGCTGGGTGAAGTGTCCACAAACACGACGACCCGTCCCTCCATCAAATGGGAAGCGACCACATCGGGGCGTTCCGAATAGCGCACCAACGGGTACGGATTCCAGCCCCGGTGCACGATGGCCTCCTCCAGCTGCTTGTCGGCCAGCGGGATACCGTCGATATTAACCGCTTTGATTTTTTCGCGTATCGAATCCACCTGCGTTTTATCGACGATATCGTCCACATAGGCGATACAAACGTCGGTACGCGTACGGCGCCCGACGCTCATCACTTCGAACTTGAGCCCGGGGTCGCGAAGTCTGCGGCGTACCAGCGTAATGTTAGTGACAAGCGTTTCGGTGAATCCGTCGCGGGCGCCGCGAACGACCCGTTCCAGCGACGGCTCCTCCGGGCTGCGGATCGGATAACTGCGCGTATCCATCAGCACGGCGTATTGTTCCCCATCGATGAACAACACGCTCATGCCGGTCAGCGCTTTGTTTACCGCATCGCTTAATTTGTCCGTCTTCTCCACCTGAATATGGGGGATATACAGCTCGAAAAATGAACGCAGCGCACCCTCCGTGAGATCTTCCGCAGTCAGGTAAGTCAAGCGCTTGAGGATTTGCTGCATTACTTCAGTCCGGGCAAAACCGTTGATAAAAAACAAAGACGTGCTTTTGCCGCCAAAAGTCATGTCCCGGATTACGATGTCAAAGCTTTCTCCCAGGCCGACGACTTCCTTCAGCGTATGTTTCGTCGTGGACAAGCTTCTGCTGATGTTGTCGCTTTTCTGCCAGTATATAATCGATTCCTTGACGTTATCGGACCGTTCCATTTCCTTTTTCCGATATTCCGTTCTGCTCTCCGGGTAGTGATCGCTGACGAGCACATTCTCCTCTTCACCGGGAACGAAATCCGGAATCACCTGCGGATGGTCCGCATCATCTTGCCTCGGTCCGTTTTGTTCATTTTCCATCATTGCACCGGTCAACCTCCTTGCTATCAAAGTTAAGGTCCGTAAACGAACCATTCAAATAAAGAGCCCGCCATCTTGCCGAACACCATGGCCAGCATAAGTCCGAATAAGTAACGCTGCATATGCAAGCGTTTGGCCAAAATCGGCAGCACATTGAGCACCTCGGTCAAGGCCGCCGCCAGCAGGCCGACGAAGATCCCGTTCAGCAGGCCGACGAGCCCTTCGGCCGTCCAGGAACCGGCCATCTTCCAATTCCAGAAATCGGCGACCGTTCCCAAAAAAGCGCCGCTCACCATCGCGCCTTCATACCAATGAACTTTACCGTAAGAGTTCGTGAGCTGAGCCAGTCTGGGAATGATGTCCAGCACAATAAAAAACACGATCATGCCCGCCCCGACGGCAATGCCTCCCGAGAGGCCGATAAAAGCGGCAAATCCCGCGGTTAAGAGGGTCATCAGGACTTCTCCTTCGGCGCGCCGGTTTGATGCATTTTTTTGTATTCCTCGGCGATGACGTATTGATTCAAATTTTCTTGATACAAAAACATTTCCACTTCCAGCGGGGTAGGCTCTTCGTTCCATTTTTTCTTGAACAAGTGATTGAAAAAGACGATCATCCCTAAGCCGATGCCGACGGAATAAGCAGCCTGAAACAGGTAAGGATGCTCGTCCCGCTCGCCGGTGAGCATTTCCACGATCCGCACCTGCACCTTCGGCATGCTCACATCCGCATGAAAGTTCATAATCGTCAGCGCGGCTCCGAAAAACAGCAGCAGCCATACGAAACAAAACAAGATCAGCGAAGGTTTTTTCTCCTTTTTGACCATCTCGACAAGCACCTGGGGTTCGCCGATAAATTCGACGCGCAGACCGGGGAAACGCTCCCGGATCACGGAGATCACCAGCATCATGTCGATCACGATCAGATTTCCGTCACGTTGCTCCGGACGGATCAGCACCAGCTCCAGCAGCCTCCGTTCAAGCCCGGAATCCGCCAGTACGCTGGCCACATCCCCCAGCCGGATCGGAACTCCGGCAGGCAGGCCCGCCTGCTTGCGAAGACGCAAATAGACGGCCGAAGCGGCATCCTTCTCCAAACCGTTTCACCCCTTCACTAACGTATGCCCATAGTATGCCAAGGGAGGGGGCGGTTTACTCTTAGGCGGGAGTGCTGAGCCGTGGACCGTACCGGACCGTCGCTTTAAATTAACAGGACCACCCGGGAGGGATGGTCCTGTATTAATCCGGAACCGGATACGGGAAAACCCGCCGTACCCCGATTCGGTCCATATTCTTTTTACGGTTTAAACTTACCGATCAGATCCTTCAACTGCTGTGCCATTTTGCTCAGCGCTTCCGCCGCTGCAGAAATAAAATTCACACATAAACTTAACCCAAACTTCGACCTGCTTGATGAACTGCTCAAAATATGATACTTTGAAAAAAACGGTGTGAAGCACATGCCGCTCTGACCATACAACTCTGTTTGGGTTGTCTGTCAGAGCGGCTTTTTGTTATTCCATAAGTTAGGTGGTGCAGTTGTTTGTTTGAAGAGGTCTATCATGATTGGCTAGGAAAGCAAATTGCCGATGAGAAAAGTCCAAGAAGACGGGAATTGCTGCAGAGTGGATTAGGCCATGGAACGGTTGATTTTTTGCGCAGTATCTGGTTCCCGGCCATTGGAAGCCTTGATCATTTATATCCCGAATATGAGGTGCGGGACTTTAACAACGGCTACCGCTATCTCGATCTAGCCTATATGCCCGGCGGCGCTAAAGGATGTATTGAAATCCACGGTTATCGCTCCCATGCCCGGGACGTAGAGGTCTCCCGATTTAAAGATTTATGTATGAAACAAGCTTTGCTCGTTCTTGACGATTGGTATTTCCTGCCTATCACTTACTTGTCCATACGTGATGATCCCGGAATGTGCAAGCAACTGGTCCTTTCTTTTGCCGGAAAATTTTTGTCTATGGAACCCCCTCCGAACTAAGCTGGGCGGAAGCGGAAACATTGCGGTTCGGACGCAGATTGCTGTGCGCATTTGAAACTCGCGAACTGGCGCACATTTGCACCTGTCGGAAAACCGCACGAGGATTGTCCTCCGTTCACTAGTAAATAAGAAACTGCTGATGGTCGCCAGCAGAAAGCAGCGATACCGCACATATCGGCTCAGGAACGTACTTTAAAAGTTCTTGCTGTAATACTCTTGCGTGACGCTCTTGCTGTAATGCTCTTGCTGTAATGGCCTTGCTGTGATGCTCCTCTGCGATGTTCTTGCTGTAATCTGCTCGTGCTTCAATGCTCTAACGGTTGCCACAAGCGCTATTCCCGCAAAAATGAGGCATCCGAATTTCTAACGGATGTAATCGACGCTATTTGCCCCATAATCACCCTTAACGGACGAAAATAGCTCAAATAACGCCGGTGGCATCCGTTAGATTTTTTAAACGAGCAAAATCAACGATTTAACGGCGATGGCAACCGTTAGAAATTCATTAAATACGAATCGACCTGGTGTGATCGAATTAGGCGCCCTAATACCGATGCAATCAGAAATCGACACTTTTGGGCCTCCTTCTCGCCGCTGCTTCAAATTACCCGGATATCGAAGCCTTTGAAATCGGCGCAAGGCGTTGAACTTGAGCTTAAGCCTGAGCAAGCGGTTCTCGACGGCGCCGCCGGCCGGCCCTCCCGGGAGGCCTGGCTCGGCCAGCTAGCCTGGGACGCCAAGCTCGACCGGCCAGCCTGAGTTGCCTCAAACGCGCAGATGCCCACCTTCGCTCCGACCCATGCGCCTTTTTCCGCGATAAACGATTCGCCGATGTCCATAAACCGGCAGCCGCCGTCCAGACTATACCTGAACCGGCAGTTCCCCGGCTCTTGCACGACAGCTTGCAGTACAATCCCGGCGGTATCCACCGCCACGCCCGCGACGATCGCATCGTCCGGCCGCCCGCTTTCCGAAGCGACCTGCTCGAGCAGGAATCGCCCGTCCTCAAGCGGTCTAACCAGCAGCGCCATCGCCCGCCGGCCGAACACGACAAGCCCCGCCCGGCCCGCCGGGGCAAGATGCTCCAGCGTCAGCTGCGTTGTCGCGCTGAAAGAGGGCGCCGGGAACTTTTGCAGCAGCAGCGGCGGCGCATCGTATAGGCGTTCGCACTCGTCCGGCAGCGGCAGCGCGTAAAGGCGGAGGCATCCCGCCTCCGGCCGCAGCTCGTACCACTCCGCTCGCGGATTGGCCTGCCACTGCCACTGCAAACCCAGTGTTGCCGCACGAAAATCATCCGAGGTCTGCGGAATATCCGGATTTACGCTGCCGGACAACACCGCCCGCGTCTTCGGTTTGCTCCAACGATCCACCGGCTCCCCGGGACCACTCTCGTGCAACTTATTTTCACCTAGTTCGCTCGCACCTGACCTGCACTCACCGGGCGCACACTCGTCTAATCCACACTCACCTGGCTCTCCCTCACCTACTTCACCTACACCGAGTTCTCCAGCATCAAGTTCTCCAGCACTAAGTTCTCCAGCACTAAGTTCTCCATTAACTGACGCCCCTTCATCTAACTCACACCCACCTGACCCACACTCACCTAGCTCTCGCTCACCTGCTCCGCCATTCTTGTCCGGTTCGCCGCCCAAGGGTGAAACCCGGCCCATCACAGGCCAATCGTCGACCCACCGCATCGGCTGCAGATGAACGATCCGCCCGTAAGCGCCCTTGTCCTGAAAATGAACGAACCATGACTCGCCCGATTCAAGCTCGACGTAACCGCCCTGATGCGGGCCGTTGACATCCGTCTTTCCTTGATGCAGCACGATTTTGTCCTCGTAAGGCCCGTCAATCGACCTCGCTCTGAACACGCTCTGCCAGCCGTTCTCCACACCGCCCGCCGGGGCAAAAATATAGTAATACCCGCCCCGTTTATACATTTTCGGGCCTTCCAGCGTCGGATGACGAGCCGTGCCGTCGATAATGATCCGCCCTTCATCCAGCAGCCGGGTGCCGTCCGGCGCCATGCGGAAAAGCTGCAGCAAATGCTTGCGGCCGGAGCGGCTGAAGGCGAAGGCATGCACCAGGTAGGCCTGGCCGTCCTCATCCCAGAACGGACAAGGGTCGATCCAGCCTTTGGCCGCGCGCACGAGATGGGGCGCGGTCCACATCCCAAACGGATCGGCAGCTTGGCACATAAATATCCCCTCGTCCGGCGTGCTGAAGAACACCCAAAACTTCCCGTCATGATAACGCAGGCTCGGCGCCCAAATGCCTTTCCCGTGCTGCACGCGGTCGTATCCGGGCCAATCGAAACTCGGGACCACATGATTAATGATCGTCCAATTGACCAGATCGCGGGAATGCAGCAGCGGCAAGCCGGGCATATGATTGAAGCTCGACGAGACCATATAAAATTCATCATGAACCGCGATGATATCAGGGTCGGAATAATCCGCGAAAATAATCGGATTCCGGTACGTCCCGTCCCCCAGGTCGGGAGCCCACCCCCGCCGCCCGATCTCATTGATCCGCATTACATGTTCCTCCAATCGCATGATGACCTCCGCCCTTTTAATTGGCGGATTGGTCGTAGCTCGCTTTTTCTCTAGCCAGCAGGTCCGCCCACTCGTCAAGCAGTTCCCGGGCGCTCATCCGTTTGGCCATCGTCTTTTGAATCAACGGCTCTACCGCTTTTTGCACATTGCTGTATCCCGGCAAATAATAAGGCGTGTCGGCGAACTTCGTGTCCGGAGAGTTCAGCAGTTCGGAAGCCGATTTCATGTACGGAATCTCCTGCACCCAGGCATCCTGCGCCGCCTCCTTGTTGGCGGGAATTTCCCCATATAGCTTAGAGTAGCGGCTGTTGATGTCATGCGACAGGTAGAAGGTCATAAATTTCCACACCGCGTCTTTGTGCTGCGCCGATTTCGACATTGTCAGCCCCAGCGGCGCAAGGCCCGGATGCTCCCTATACCCTTTTACACTGGCTGGAAAAGGAACCGCCGCGAATTTATTACGGTCGCCGCCAAACGCCTTTTCATGCGAACTGGCCGAGCCAAGGTTGTGCACGACGATCGCCGCTTTGTCCGACTGGAACGTGGCCGCCAGTTCGCTCCACCCCTTGTTCAAGTCGTCTTCCGGGGTGAACACGTTATAGGCGCCCAAATATTTTTCGACGAATTCCACATGCAGCGGGTCATTGATCGTAGGCTTGCCATCCGCGGTAAAATAATCGGTAATGCCCGAATAGGAATACATCAGCATCTCCAGTGTGTTGGCGCTGCCTGCCCCGCCGCGGATGCTAAGCCCGTAACGGCCTTTCCCCTTATCCGTAAGCTTCTCCACCGCCGTAAAGAAGTCCAGCCATGTCTCGGGCAGCTTAAGCCCGGCTTCCTTAAACCAGTCCGGCCGCACCCACAAATTCCACGTTTGCGAGCTGTAGGGCAGCGCGTACAGCTTTCCTTCTTTCGCATCCAGCTTCCGGTTGCTCGCGATGATCTCCGGCGAAATCAAGTCCTTGTCTTCCCAAGCCGCAAAATAATCGTCCAGCGGTTCAAGCACGTCGCGGGTGATCAGATCGGCCTTGAAATCGTTCATAATATCGGGCGCTTGTCCGGCGGAAATCGCCACATTGACCTTCTGCTCATAGGCGGACAGATCCCCTGGAACGCCGAGATAGTCCACCTGGATATCCGGATTCTGCTGCTCAAACTCCTGGATGATTTGTTCAAAAAAAGCGTTGCGCTCCGGCGTTACGGCAGCGGCCCAAAAGCTGATTTTCGTTGGCGCGGCGGCCTCTCCCTGCACCCCGCCACCGGAACCGCCCTCCCCGCTTTTGGCCGCGCTTCCGCAGCCGGCAAGCACCAGCACCAGAGAAAGCGTTAACAACAATAATGAGCGAAAACCTGTTTTTTTCATACTTCTTCCCCCTGTAAAATAGATTTGGCGCCGGGCCCGGACTAACCTTTAACCGCGCCCCCGCCAAGGCCCTGGATCAAATAGCGCTGGATGTACATAAACAGCAGTATCGGCGGGATCAGTCCGATGATGCTGCCCGCCGCCAGCGAGGCGTACTCGACGCTGAATTCGCCGATCATAAATTTCAGCCCGATCGGTATCGTAAAGCGCTCCGGCGTCGTAATAAAGGAAAAAGCGACCAAAAATTCGTTCCACACGCCGATAAACGCAAACGCGCTCGTCGCCACGATCCCCGGCAGCACGATCGGCGTGATGATGGAGAAGATAATCCGCATCCGCCCGGCCCCGTCGACCATCGCTGCCTCGTCGATTTCCTGCGGCGTGCCGGAGATGAATCCGCGCATCAGGATCGTGTTGAACGGCACCTGCGACACGATGTAAAACAGGATGAGTGCCAGCGGCGAGTTGATCAGTCCTAAATTTTTGAAAATGAGAAACAGCGGAATGACGAACAGGATCACCGGCATCATTTGCGTGGCCAGCAAAATCAGCATAAACGCCCCCCGTCCCCGGAACTTAAAGCGGCTCAGCGCATAACCGTTCAGCAGGGCCAGCACGGTGATCACCGCAACCGACACCACCGACACCAGCAAACTGTTGAGAAAATAACCGGAGAAATTGTTCTGCGTCCACACTTTTACGTAATTTTCCAGCGTCACCGGTTGCGGGATGTAAGAAACCGCACTGCTTATGACATCGGACTCGCGCTTCAGCGAAGTCGACAGCGCCCATAAAAACGGGACGAGCACAAACAGCAGCGTTAACGCCAGCGGGACATAAAACAGCAGCAGCCTGGCCCCGATACGGCCCCATCGCCGACTCATTTACACCGCCTCCGATCGGTTCAGTCTCAAGTAAACGACGACAAACACCAGCAGCAGCAGGAAGGTGACGGCTCCGAGCGCCGAACCGTATCCGTAATTCCCTTCCAGAATCGCCGTCTTCATCATGTAAATCGGCAGCGTTGTCGTCATATTCATCGGTCCGCCGCCGGTCATGGTGAAGATCATGTCGATCGAGTTGAATTCCCAAATCGCCCGCAGCAAAGTGGCGAATACGATCGATTCCTTCAAATACGGCAGCGTAATATACAGCAGCTTGCGGAACCTGCCCGCGCCGTCCACCTCGCAGGATTCGTACACTTCGCGGGGAATCGTCTGCAGTGCGGCCAGCAGCGTGATCGCAAAAAACGGAATGCCGCGCCACAGCTCGGCCACGATCACGGAGCCGAATACCGTGTCCGTGTTGGCCAGCCAGGCGATATTTTCCTGGATCAGACCAAGCCGCCGCAGCAGATCGTTGATGACCCCGATATGCTGGTTATACATCAGCGACCACAGCATCGTCGTCAGCACCCCGGACACCGCCCACGGAATCAGCACGAGCGAGCGCACCAGCCCGCGCAGCTTGAAGCTCTCATGAAGCAGCAAAGCGACGATCAGCCCAAATATCAGCTGCAGCGCCACCTCCAGCAGCACCCATTTGACGGTGATGCCCAGCGATTCGTAAAACAGCGCGTCCTCCGTGAAAATACGGCGAAAATTAGCCAGGCCGATATACCCGGCCTCATGCAGACGAGTGAAATCGTAGCTCTGCAGGCTGAGGTCAAACACGCGCAGGATGGGAAAAACCATCACTCCCGCAATCAACAGCAGCGTAGGCGCGATAAACAGATACGGCAGAAATCTCTCTTTTTCCCTGCTGCCCCGCGTTAAACCGGCAGCCGGGGCCGGGCCTGCGCTTTGCGCCTGTCTTGTTGTCTCCATAACAGCACCTCCGCGTCTATCGTAATCCAGACCCGTTAGACGGCGGAATTCAATATTTTTTAAATAATGTTTGTTTTCTTTAAATATGTGTTGAACTACCTCTTTAAATGATCAAAATGGCTGAGGCGGCTGATGCTTCTTCCGGTAATCCGTCGGGGACAGCCCGTGATGTTTTTTAAAAAGAACGCTGAAGTAGTGCGGGTTCGAATAACCTGTCTTTTCGGCAATCTCATACGCTTTGAAATCGGTTTTCTCCAGCATTTCCGCCGCCCGCTCCATCCGCGCCGAGATGATGTAGTCGACCAGGTTGACTTGTTTGTATTTTTTAAACAATGTGCTGACGTAGGGGGGCGAAATGTGCACCGCGGCGGCGATGGCCGTGAGACTCAGGCTCTCGTCGCAGAGATGGGCGTGAATGTAGGCTTCCATTTTTTTCAGCATGAGCTGATGCGAGCTCTGCTGCGATAAAATCTCGCCGCTGACAAAAACCCCCGGTTCGCCGGCCACCTCCCGAACCTGAACCGCCGCCAGCGCTTCACGGTATGATGCGGCGATGCCGTCATACCCCGAAAAACATCCGCCCAATCCGATGCTGAACGGAATTTTCAGCACCTGCGCAAGCGCCCGCCGCGTCCGTTCCAGCAAAGGCAGCAGCTCGACCGCAGCGCCTGGCTGGGGCAAGCAGAAGATCAGATTCGCCTGCCGGTTGTAAACCGCGAAGAAACACTGCGGCGAGGAATCTCCTTCACCGCCTTCGCCCAATAATTCCGCGCATACATTGCGGATGGAGAATAACAGCAGGTCGATTTCTTCATAATCGGCGGATCTGGAGTAACGCATCAAATTTTCCGGCCGGATGACGGCCACCTGAAAATCATTCCCGCACAGCTCCAAGCCCAACAGCTCCAGCTCGCGCGACACCCACTCCCCGTTAAAGCAGCCTTCAAACAGATGGGCAAACAGCTGATTTTCCATCAGCGTCCGGCTTTTGCTTAACTTTTCCTCCTCCTGCCGTTCCCGGAGCAGACGCTCTCCGGCGGCAACGACCGTTTGCAAAATTTTGCCGTTGTCCTCATATTTCAAAATATAGTCAAACGCCTGCAAGTTCAGCGCTTGTTTGGCGTAGTTGAAATCGTCGTAACCCGTGAGGAAAATCGTTTTGACCCGCGGGCTCAGCTCCCGCAATTTCGCGGCCAGCTCCAGCCCGTCCATAAAAGGCATGCGGATATCCGTCAGCACGATGTCCGGCGTCAGCTCAAGCGCCAGCTCCCAGGCGGCTTCACCGTCGGAGGCCGTGCCGACCACCTCTACCCCGGCCCCGCCCCAATCGATATTTCGCTTCAGCCCTTCGCAAATCCACTCGTCGTCGTCAGCGATCAGCAGCTTCACTGTCATATTCCTCCCCCTTCTCCGTAAAAGGCAATTCAACGATCACCCGGGTGAATTCCCCGTGCACGCTTTCCAATTTGAGACCATACGGAGCTCCAAAATGCAGCGCCAGCCGCCGGTGGCAATTGCGCAGACCGTAAGTGATCGGCTCTTCAGCCTCGTCGATTCTATCAGCCCGGATAGAACCCGCTAGCCGGACCAGCTTGTCCGGGGTGATTCCCGAACCGTTGTCGTACACTTCCAGGATCGCTTTATCGCCCGTCCGGCGTCCGGTAATGGAAACGATCCCCCGGCCCCGTTTCGTTTTGATGCCGTGGTAAATCGCGTTTTCCACCAACGGCTGCAGCGTCAGCTTGGGAATGGATAACGTGAGCAGCTCGTCCGCCACGTCAATCCTAAACTCGAAATCTTTGCTGTAGCGCAGGTGCAAAATTTGCAAATAACTGCGGACGTGTTCGATTTCTTCGCCGATCGGAATGACCTCTTTCCCCTTGCTGATGCCAATGCGGAAAAACCGGGTCAGCGCCGCGACCATTTCCGACGCTTTCTCCTTCTCCCGCAAATCGATTAGATGCTTGATCGAACAGAGCGTATTGTACAAAAAATGCGGCTGAATTTGCGCCTGCAAAGCATGTAGCTCGATACGCCGTTTTTGCCGTTCTTGGTCGCGGACCTCCTGCAGCAGTTGCCGGACCGTTTCCGACAGACTGGTCAGGCCGTTCGCCAGCACCCCGATTTCGTTGCGCTCATTCAGCTGAAAATTCACTTGCAGATTGCCCTGCTCGAAACGTCTCACCTGTTTGGACAAGTAACGGATCGGATCCGTCAGCTTGCGGGCCACCCAAGCGGCCACGACAACAAACACGAGCAGGACGATGAGCGTAATGCCAAAAGATATGTATTTGATCGAATGGACGCCCGCCAAAATATCGCGTTCCGGCACGATCGCCGCCAGCACCCACTGATTCAGCGGCAGCGTATCGTAGGCGATGGTCAGCTTCTCCCCCCTGGAGCTCCGCGCGGTCAGGCTCCCCCGTTCTCCGGCCAGCGACCGCAGCTTTGCGATCGTCTCCTCCGCAACTTCGTAACGCTCGTCCAGCGGCTTGGAGAACAACGTCCCGTCCGGGCTGATCAGCGCCAGCGTACCGCTTGGGCTGATTTTGACGTTTTCCATAATGTCGCGGAAATAACTCTCCCGTAAGTTAATCAGAATCAGTCCGCTGACCTCCGAGCTTGGCGTGCCGATGATTTTGAAATTGCTCAGCACCTTTCGCGACTCCACCGTATCGAACACCCCGTCCTGATGGCTGTTCAGCCAATAATAACCGCGTTCGGCCTGCTGATATTCGCCCACCCAATCGGCAAGGTCGGCGCTGACCCGGCGGGGGACGAATTCTTTTTGCAAATTGAACGAACGTCCGTTGTTGAAGCCGACATAGATGGAATCGATCATCTGAAAATAAGTATGGTAAACCTCCTCGAAGCGGTCGTGCAGCCCGATGATGTCATCATAGCGACGTTGGTCGTAGCCTTGCCCTTCGCCCGCCAAAATACTGCGGAACGAAGGATGGTCCTCAATGCTCACCAGTTGCTCGAACACCGTGGCGAATTTGTCGTCCAGAAACAGCGAGGTTTGCTGGACCAGATCGGACAGCGAATAATAAGTCGTCTGCTGCAGCTTCCCGGCAACCGAAAGATAAGAAAACCATCCGGTCATCGCCACCGACAACACCAATATCGGCAAAAAAGAAATCAGCAGCTTGGACTGGATCGGCCGATCGGTAAAAATTCTTTTCATAGCTTGTCTCCTTCCCAGGACAATTTGGATAACATTAGCGGCAGCCGGATCGCACCACACGTCAGAAAAGCGTTCTCATTTTATTTTAGTTTGAAACGGCAGCCGTTGCTAAAGCCATCGGTCAATCCATGAGTTTAACATAAGGCCAACAAAATTCAATGAGAATGCCCATAACGCCAAAAAACCGCCGGAGAATTTCGCTCAGGCGGTCCTTTGATGTGTGGATGGGGACGGGAAGCACTGCTGTTGCTGGAAATAGCGGTATTTTATGGCGCTATTTTTGTAATTATCTCTGATGATGCAAAATAGCGGAATTTTAGGGCCCTATTTGGGAAACGGACTTAAAAAAACGCCATATGACCTCAAATTTTTATAAATAGAGGTAAAAAACTCCTCTATTTAGGCCATATTCCCTTTCTTGATGAAAATAAGGACCTTTTTTACCGCTATTTCCGCGGCCTCCAAAAAATTCAGGCAGTGCGGTCCCTCTACTTCTGAAATCCGGCTTGATCTTACAACGTCACCGCGGTGTCCAGCGCCACTTCCATCATCTGCTTGAAGGTCGTCTGCCGTTCTTCGGCGGTCGTCTCCTCGCCGGTCAACAGGTGGTCGCTCACCGTCAGAATCGTCAGCGCGTTTACGCCGTATTTGGCGGCCAGCGTATAGAGCGCGGTCGTCTCCATCTCCACTCCAAGCACGCCGTATTTCATCAGCAGCTTCGTGACGGTCGTATCGTCGCGGTAGAACATGTCCGAACTGAAAATGCTGCCGACATGCAGCTTCAGCCCCTTTTTGACGCCGAACTCGTAAGCGGTTTTGAGCAGCGGGAAGCTGGCGATCGGGGCAAAATCAAAGCCGCCGAACACATGGCGGTTCATGCTGGAATCCGTGCAGGAAGCCTGGGCCAAAATAACGTCGCGGACATGCACATGCTCCTGCATCCCGCCGCAGGTGCCGACGCGGAGCAAATTTTTGACCCCGTATTCCTTGATCAATTCATTAACGTAAATCGAGATGGAGGGAATGCCCATGCCGGTCCCTTGGACGGATATTTTTTTGCCTTGGTAGGTTCCGGTAAATCCGAGCATCCCGCGCACTTCGTTGTAGCATATTACATTTTCCAAATACGTTTCAGCAATAAATTTCGCCCGCAGCGGATCGCCCGGCAAAAGAATCGTTTCCGCAATGTCGCCCGGTTTGGCAGCGATATGTACACTCATCGTTAAAATCTCCTTGCTTTCAATTTTAGTCGAACATGCTTCTATTATATAGGATGTCGCATCGCCCGTATAGAATACGCGAGCTGTTCCAGTCGCCAACACAAAAACATCCCCTCCAAGTCAAAGCGCCGCATTGGCAACGCCTGCTTGGAGGGGATTTCATCACTGGAAGGGTTCGGCTCTATTCATTTGCCTGTTAACTGCCTGGTAACTTAACCGTTATTGCGCGATTTGATCGCGGATGTTCTGCAGTATTTTTTTCTCCAGCCGGGAAACCTGCACCTGGGAGATGCCCAGCCGCGTAGCGACCTCGGACTGGGTCTGATCCCGGTAATACCGCAAATACACGATCAGCCGTTCCCGGTCGGTCAAACCGTCGATCGCCTCGTGCAAGGCGAGCTTGTCGAACCAGCGTTCCTGGGATTCGTCGGCGATTTGATCCATCAGCGTAATCGGATCCCCGTCGTTTTCAAATACCGTCTCATGGATGGAAGCCGGCGGCTTATTGGCCTCCTGGGCAAATACGACGTCTTCCGGCGTCACCCCAAGCTCCTCGGCCACCTCTTTGACGGTGGGGAGACGGCCCATCAGCTTCGACAATTCATCCTTCTTTTTGCGCACTTTGTTGGCCATTTCCTTCAGCGACCGGCTGACCTTCAGCGTCCCGTCATCGCGCAAAAACCGCTGAATTTCCCCGATGATCATCGGAACCGCATAGGTCGAAAACTTCACATCGTAGCTGAGGTCAAACTTGTCCACCGACTTCAGCAGTCCAATGCAGCCGATTTGAAACAAATCTTCGGGTTCGTACCCCCGATTCATAAACCGCTGCACGACCGACCAGACGAGCCGGATATTGCAGCCTACCAGCCGGTCCCTGGCGGCGTTGTCCCCTGCCTGGCTCAGAGCGATTAACCGCTTTACTTCCGCGTCGTCCAAAAACTCTCTCGAGGTTTGCTTCACTTCGGCATCCATAGATCCAACCCCTAATTGTATAAAGCTTTCTTGGATACAATCCTTTTCTTCATCCGGATGCGTGTGCCGCCGCCCACTTCGCTCACGACGTCGAATTCGTCCATGAAGTTTTCCATAATCGTAAATCCCATGCCGGAACGCTCCAGCTCGGGTTTGGACGTGTACAGCGGCTGCTTGGCCAGCTCCACGTCCTCGATTCCGCGGCCCTGATCCTCGATGATCAGCGTGACGGTATCGCCTTCAATCTCGGCGGAAATCGTCACAATCCCGTCCGGATTTCCGTCATAGCCATGAATGATCGAATTCGTCACCGCTTCGGACACGACCGTCTTCAAATCGGTAATCTCGTCCATTGTCGGGTCGAGTTGCGATACGAATGCGGCCACCGTTACCCGGGCAAACGATTCGTTTTCGGATCTGGCGGCAAACTTGAGCGACATAAAATTGCTGCCTTGATTCATGCTCACAGGGCCACCTCCAAATCCGAAAGCGCCAATCCCTCGTTTTCAAAGATCGGCATGATTTTAAACAATCCCGACATTTCCAATAACCGGTAAACCGGCGGATTCACGTCGCACACGACCATTTTGCCGCCCTTTTGCTTGATCAGCTTGTATCTTCCGAGAATGACGCCGATCCCCGAGCTGTCCATAAACTGCAGTTCTTTGAGACTTAAAACGAGATTGCGGCAGTTCCCCCGGGCGATCTCTTCGTCCATCCGCATCCGGACGCCGTCCGACGTATGATGGTCCAATTCCCCGCTTAAGCGTACGATCAGCGTGTCGCGGCGCGTTTCCATTTCCACATGCAAATTCACGTTTTGTTCACTCTCCTCCCTGACATGAACACAACAATTCTACGGCCCGCCGGCCGATTCCTGCCGGGTGACAAAACTAGAAGAAAAGCCCTATTAATCTACAAAAAACAAGTGTGCGGCCGTCCGTTTGAACAGCGTCCACCAGCCCGCCTTACCGATATCAGCCGGAGCGGTCAGCTCAAATTCGGTAAGCACCTTTCCGTCCTGATAAACGACGAGCTTGCCGATCGATTGCCCCGCTTTAACCGGCGCCGCCAATTTTTCCGGAGCGATCAGCTTGTGCGTAATGCTTTCCGCCGGAGCTCCTTTTTTTACCAGCACATTGAGCGCCTTGGCGGCGGTCAGGTCGATCTGCGCGCTCATCCCCTTCTGCACCTTCACCTTGCCGATCGTTTCCCCGGCTTGATATATCGGATGCAATGTATATTGGGAAAAAGCATAATCGAACATCGCCGAAACTTCGCTGTTCCGCGTCTTCGTATTCGGTTCGCCGAGCACGACGGCGATCAGGCGCAGTCCGTCGCGTTTGGCGGTAGCCGCCAAGCAAAACTTCGCTTCCGAGGTGTAGCCGGTCTTCAGGCCGTCGGCGCCGCTGTAGAAGCGGACTAGCTTGTTCGTGTTGACAAGCCAAAACGGCTTTTCCGTGCCCTGGCGCAAGTAATCTTGATAAGCCCCGGTATACTTTGTAATCCCCTCATGCTTCAGCAGCTCCCGGCTCATGATAGCGATGTCGTGAGCCGAACTATAGTGATTTTCCACCGGCAAACCGTTGCAGTTGGCAAAATGCGTGTCCTTCATGCCAAGCTGCTTGGCCCGTTCATTCATCAGCCTCACGAACGCTTTCTCCGAGCCGGCGATTTTTTCCGCAAGCGCCACGGAGGCGTCGTTCCCGGAAGCCATCGCCACGCCTTTCAGCAGCTCATCCACCGTCATCACTTCGCCCGGCTCCAGGAAGATTTGCGAGCCGCCCATCGACGAAGCGTATTCGCTGGCCGTCACCTTGTCGCTCAGCTTCAGCGTCCCTTTGTCGACCGCCTCCATCGTCAGCAGCATCGTCATGATTTTCGTAATGCTGGCCGGAGGCAATTGCTCATGGCTCTGCTTTTCGTAAATTACCGTGCCGGTATCCGCATCGATCAGCACGGCGGAACGGGCATTGTCCGCCAGAGCGATAGCGTCATCTTCTTCATGCGGGCCGCCGTGGTTGGCGAATGCGTAATTCGGCCAAACCGAAACGGCCAGAACGAACGCGGCTAACCAGATTAACAGCCGTCTGTTCAAGATTAGTCCCCCTTTAAAAACACTGGATTCTGCTAACCTAGTATCGGCTGCAAAGTGGGATTTTATTCCTGAACGCAAAAAAACGGCACTCCCAAAAATCGCGAACCCCGCGATTTTCAGAAAATGCCGTCTAAAAACTTTATTGATTGTTCAAAAAGTCGGCTTTTCAGCACCGAGAAGGTTGAACTACCTCTTTCAGAACCTTTTGACGCCGTCCGGTGTGACAAGCGCAAACACCAGCGGCCTTCTCGGAACCTTCGTCCCCGAAATGCCGTAAGCTCCCAGCACCCGGCGTTCCGCCTCGGCCCGGCCGCTCTCGCGGGCGCGGTTTAAGTGCAGCACGGCCAGCGTGTCGCCGATTTCGACCGGATCGCCGATTTTCTTGCGCAGTTCGACGCCGGCGCCCAGATCGATGACGGAATCCTTCGTTTCCCGTCCGGCTCCGAGCATCATCGCCGCCAGTCCGATCTCCTCGGCCTGGATCGAATCGACGTAGCCTTTGCTTTCGGAACGCACCTCAATTTGCAGCTCGGCGCTCGGCAGCAGGTCAAGGCGATCGATCTGGGACGTATCCCCGCCTTGGGCGGAAACCATGCCCTTCAGCTTGTCCAACGCCTCGCCGCTTTGCAGTTTAGCCTTCAGCAGCGCATGGGCTTCTTCTTCGTCAGCCGCTTTTCCGCCTAGGATCAGCATGTGGGAGGCCAAAATCAGGCAGACCTCCTCCAAATCCGCCGGCCCTTCGCCGCGCAGCGTGGCGACGGCTTCCTTGATCTCCAGCGCATTGCCGATCGCGTAGCCGAGCGGCTGGTCCATATCGCTGATCACCGCCACCGTACGCCGTCCGACCTGGGTGCCGATATCGACCATCGCTTTGGCCAGGCGAATCGAATCCTCCAGCGTCTTCATAAACGCGCCGCTGCCCGTTTTGACATCCAGTACGATCGCGTCGGCGCCGGCGGCGATTTTTTTGCTCATGACGCTGCTGGCGATCAGCGGGATCGAGTCCACCGTCGCGGTGACGTCGCGCAGCGCGTACAGCTTCTTGTCGGCCGGCGTCATATTCCCGCTTTGGCCGACGACGGCGAGGCCGATCTCGTTCACTTGCCGAAAAAACCGCTCCTTGCCCAGCTCAACGGAGAATCCGGAGATCGCTTCCAGCTTGTCGATCGTTCCGCCGGTATGGCCCAAGCCCCGGCCGGACATTTTAGCGACAGGCACGCCCGCCGCCGCCACCAAGGGACCAAGCACGATCGTCGTTTTGTCCCCGACGCCGCCCGTGGAATGCTTGTCCACCTTGACGCCGCGAATCGAACCTAAGTCGATCGTTTCGCCGGACGCAGCCATCGCCATCGTCAAATCGGCCGTCTCCCGCGCGCTCATGCCTTGATAATAAACGGCCATCGCCCAGGCGGACATTTGATAGTCGGGAATCCGCCCATCGCTGTACCCCCGGACCAAAAAACCGATTTCCTCGGTCGTCAGCTCCTGGCCGTCTCTTTTTTTGCGGATCAGATCTACAGCTCTCATCGATCCTTACCTCCGTTCTTCTTATGGGATTACATTTTAGGAATAATGGCCAAAACAAGGCTTAAAAATTTCTCGCGCACGCGGTCGGTCGTCTCCATGACTTCCGCATGGGAAAGCGGCTGATCCAAGATCCCCGCAGCCATGTTGCTGATGCAGGAAATGCCCAGCACCTCAAGTCCCGCATGTCTGGCGACGATTACTTCGGAAACGGTCGACATCCCGACCGCGTCGGCTCCCAGCGTACGGAGCATGCGGATTTCCGCCGGGGTCTCGTATGACGGACCCAGCAGCCCGGCATAGACGCCCTCCTGAAGCGGAACGCCTTTTTCGCCAGCGACCTGGCGGGCTGTATCCCGCAGCCGCCGGCTGTACGCTTGGGACATATCCGGGAAGCGCGGTCCCAGTTCCCCATCGTTTGGCCCGATGAGCGGATTTTTGCCGGTCAGGTTGATGTGGTCCGAAATCAGCATTAAATCGCCCGGCGAATAGGAGGTGTTCACGCCACCGGCCGCATTGGTCACCAGCAGCGTCGATACCCCAAGCTCCTTCATGACGCGCACGGGAAAGGCCGTCAGCTCCGGGCCGTATCCCTCATACATGTGGAAACGGCCTTTCATCAGCACGACGGCCGTTCCCTGAACGGTGCCGATCAGCAGCTCGCCCGCATGCCCCTCCACCGTGGATTGCGGAAAATAAGGAATGTCCTTATAGGCGATGGTGACCGGCTGCTCGATGTGATCGGCGAGCACGCCGAGGCCCGAGCCCAAAATAAGGCCCACCTTCGGCGTGTGCGCCGCCCGGGAGCGGATATAGTCGGCCGCGTCCCGGATCATGCCTATCGTTAAAGTTGTCGTCATACACATGGTCCTCCCGTATCTTATTTCAATTGGCTTAAAAAGCTGATGCCGTGTTCAGGGGCCTGAACGCCGAAATTGTCCGCGATCGTGGCCGCCAGATCGGCATACGTTCCCCTCACCCCGAGGCTGCCCGGGTTCTTTAAGGACGGCCCGTAAATGAGCAGCGGCACGTATTCGCGCGTATGATCCGTCCCGGAATGGACCGGGTCGTTGCCATGGTCCGCGGTAATCACCAGCAGGTCGTTTTCGCCGACCTTGGCGAGCAGATCCGGCACAGCCGCATCGAATTCCTCCAAGGCGCGGGCATATCCTTGCGGATCGCGGCGATGGCCGTACAGGGAATCGAAATCGACCAGATTCGTAAACAATAGGCCGGAAAAATCTTCATCCAGGCGCTGCAGCGTTTCCTCGATGCCGTGCCGGTTGCTCTTCGTCGGGAACGACGCCGTAATGCCTTCGCCGGAGAAAATGTCGCCGATCTTGCCGACAGCCACCACGTCTTGGCCGGCGTTTTTCAGCGCGTTCAGCACGGTCGGCTCCGGCGGCTTCACCGCGTAATCGTGCCGGTTCGGCGTGCGCTGGAAGTTGCCCGGCGAGCCGACGAACGGGCGGGCGATAACCCGGCCGACCGAATGCTCCGGCTCAAGCGTCAGCTTGCGCGCGATTTCGCACGCGCGATAAAGCTCGGGCAGCGGGATGATCTCTTCGTGCGCGGCGATTTGAAACACGCTGTCCGCCGACGTATACACGATCCACGCCCCCGTTTTCATGTGCTCTTCCCCGAGCTCGACCAAAATCTCCGTCCCCGAAGCCGGCTTGTTGCCGATCACCTTGCGGCCGGTCTCCTGCTCGAAACGGGCGATTAAGTCCTGCGGAAATCCGTTCGGGTACGTTTGAAACGGCGTTTCGGTTTTAAGCCCCATCAGCTCCCAATGGCCGGTCATCGTGTCCTTGCCCGCGGAAATCTCCGCCATCTTTCCGTAATAGGCGGCAGGATCTGCGGCAGGAGCCAAATTCGGCAGCTCCGCGATATTGCCGAGGCCCAATTTTTGCAGATTCGGCAGCTTGGTGCCATGAGCCGTTTGCAAAATATGACCGAGCGTGTGCGCCCCTTCGTCGCCGAACTGCGCCGCGTCGGGCAGCTCGCCGATTCCGACGCTGTCCAGCACGATCACCGATATTTTTCTGAACCGATTTCCGTTTTGCATATGGGATCTCTCCTTTTTGAACTACCTCGTTAATGTTCGCTGCTTAGTTATTCCTTGCCAGGCCAAAACCATACCGCCGGTTATTACGACGGAGCCGCCGTGCCTTTCCCCTGCTCCGGCTTGCGCCCGGCACGCGGGTGGGCGGCGTCATACACCGATTTCAGGTTCGGTCTCGCCTGATTTAAGTACATCTGGATCGTAGCCATATCGGCATGGCCCAGCATCTCCTGCACCGATCTTACGTCCGCTCCGCGTTCCAGCAGATGGACGGCAAAGGAATGCCGCAGCGTATGGGGCGTAATGTCGGCGTTAATTCCGGCCTCTTGCCCGTATTTCTTGATCACCTTCCAGAAGCCCTGGCGGCTGATCCGCCCGCCGCGCCGATTCGGAAACAGCGCCTGTTCGTCCTCCGTTTGCGCCAAATGAGGCCGGCCTTCCCGCAAATAGCGTTCCAGCCATTCCGCCGTCACACCGCCGAACGGAATGATGCGCTCCTTCCCGCTATCTCCGCGACAGCGGCAAAACCGCAGCGCCGTATCCACATGCCGAACGTCCAGCGAGATCAGCTCGGACACGCGGATTCCCGTCGCATACAGCAGCTCCAGCATCGCTTTGTCGCGCAGGCCCAGCGGAGCGGCCGGATCCGGCGTCTCCAGCAGTTTCTCCGTTTCCTCCACCGTTAATGTTTGCGGCGGCTTTTTGTCGAGCTTCGGCAGCTCCACCATGACAAACGGGTCCTGATCGATCACCCGCTCCCGCAGCAAATACTCGAAAAAAGCGCGCAGCGTCACCGACACGCGCATCACCGTGGCGGGAGCCTTGCCTTCCTCTTTCATCGCCGAGAAATAAAGCTGGATTCCGGCCCGCGTCACTTCCCGGAAATGCTCCACCCGCCGCCGCCGCAAATAATTTATGTACTGCTTCACATCCCGTGCGTAGGCTTCCAGCGTCGAACCGCTTAATTCCCGCTGCTCCGCCAAAAATGCAATAAAAGAGGCCGCATATTGTTCCATGCTCCGCGCCCCCCTTTCTATGGTCAGATCAATATTCCACGTTCACGGTCCGATTCCCTGCCGATCGTCCCAAGAAGTTGGACAAAAAAGTCCATCATTCTCCGTACCAATAAAACAGCTTAAGCCGGTCGGCCAATGACGCCCTCTCCCCGCCGCCGGGAAGATCGGCATGAAACACCTTCACGGCAGAACCGTCAGGAATCCGGTACTTATCCTCGTAAAACATATATGCCTCCAAAAGCCCAAACGTTCTATACAAAGTATACGTGAGTGCCGCAAACAGGAGCAAATATTTGACGGACCGCAGCCAGCGGCGAAGCGAAATCACCATCGGTCATCCCTCTTTCCTCGAACTTCTGCCCCCCTTGCCGGCAAGGGGCAGGCGCCTTCTCTTTCAGTATATAAAGAGGAAAGGACGAGTATGCGTTAGCCTCGGAAAAAGCGGGGAGCTTTAGCTCGGCTTCCGCTGACATAGAAGTCCCGACACACAACTAAAAAGCCCCTTACGGCACGCAGCCGTATGGAGCTCACCTTGAACATTATTTCGTATCGCCAGTCCCCGACGGGTCGTTGTTTTTATCTTTACACCGGTGACAGATCCCCTGAAAATCCAGGCGGTGGTCCAACACCGTAAAATTAAACTCTTTCTCCAGCCGCTCCTCTAATGGGCCGAGCCAGTCCTCGCGAATTTCGTCCATCGCCCCGCACTGCACGCAAATCAGGTGATGATGGTGATGTTTTGTCGTGTCCGTGCGCAAATCGTACCGGGCCACCCCGTCGCCGAAATTGATCTTCTCGACAACATGAAGCTCGCTGAGCAGTTCCAATGTGCGATATACGGTCGCCAGTCCGATTTCCGGCGCTTTATCCTTTACGAGCATAAAAACATCTTCCGCGCTTAAATGATCGTCTTCGTTTTCGAGCAACACGCGTACCGTGGCTTCCCGCTGGGGCGTCAATTTGTAACCGTGGGATTGCAGCTGTTGTTTGATTTTTTCGATCTTTGCTTCCATGTTCTCCCTCCCCCAGCCATTCCCGCACATCCAATTAAACTTCAATAACCACTTCTTTCATTATAGGGGGAGTCATTCCACAAAGTCAAACATTTTGCTAGAGTCTGAAACCATTCCCCATCCTGCCCGTAACATTTGTTAAGGAGATGATCCCGTGCTTTTTACTATTTTTCTGCTCCTGCTTGGAGCTCTAATCGTCTGTTTGGGCATATTTGCGATCAAGAAGCCAACGTCTTGGCTTTTTCGGCCAATAGGTTTGCCAAAGGACTCGGACCCAAGCGCCGGCTTTATCGACTACATCAAATTTGCCGGGGTTATCAGCATAGCGTTAGGTGTAATTTTTTGGATATTCGGCATTCTGAGCCTGCTGTGAGGAGCTGGACTCCTCTTAAAATCAGCGGCAGCGGCGCTTTTTTGTTTTGCCTTCGAAACAAAAACCAATGCCAAAAATCTCCCCAAGCAACTCCAGCGAAAAAAATAAAGGCAAAAACGCCCGCTATTCCGGAGATTTCCGTTCGTTCGAGAAAAATAAAAGCGGTTTATGCCGTTATTTTCCCCGCCGCAATGAAATTCCCGTATTTCTGGACCATTCTTAGAAAAATAAGTACATAAACGCCGCTAATGAGCAACAACAAGCCCGTTTGCGGATAATAAGTACATAAAGTGCCGCTATTTTAAAGGCCGATGTACTCCCAATTCCACAATCCCTGCCGTCCTTTGGTTGGCAGGCGGCTGCACCAGCGCTCCGAACGTCCGTCATGTTCCAGACGTATGTCCGGGCCTATACGATCCGAATCTGTATTTTGTTCGCGGCGACGGGAACATCCCCTTCTAAGAGAAAATGAAACAGGATGCTTCCGAAAAAGTGAAAATTTCACTTCGGTAACATCCCGAATGCAGACGATTTGCAGTAAATGCGGCTACAAGGCATTCGGCGATATCATCGGCGTAACCCAAGCCATCATCGCGGGCGTGACCCACGTTTCGAACGAAGATACCGCGAGCAGCACGGCGGCCATCGCCAGCGTCAGGCCGGTGTAGGAGAGAAACGGGCGCGATGCGTTGCCGCTGCCGCCCAGCAGGACCCGCGATCGGATGATGTTGAGCGAAAAACTGACGGCGGCCACGCTCGCAATCAACAAAGCGGGGATGACGATCAGATTATGCGGCGCAATCGAAACGAGGGCGAACAGCAGCCCTTTCCAAGTGTATTGCCCGACCAGGCAGCCCACCGTAAAGCCGATCAATACGCCTTTCAAAAAATCGAGAATCAGTATCCCCGGAAGACCGATCACGGAAAGTCCAAGCAGCCATATCAAACCCAGCCATTTCAAATGTAAAACGGCGACCTCCCAGTACGACATCGGCTGAAACTCCGTTCCGCCTTCGTTGATCGATAAGAAAAAGTCGCCGAAATATCGCGATAAATCCTGCTGCTGCTCCAGCGTCAGCGCATTGACCATCAGCGCTCCGAACACGACGCCCATTAAAAACAGCACCGCAACGAATACGTACAACGGGGTTTGATCCTTAAGCGCATGGCGTATCGGTTGAAGCATGTAAGAAAGCCTCCTCGCTTGTTCAAATACTTGTGCCTTAGAAAAAATTTATGAACAAGCTTCCTTCCTTATGCCTAACCAGCGCCTGCCAGCGCTCAGGATTTCTTCACTTTGCCGTAAATCCCCCCGCCCCCGGCGGCCAGCTCCAGCCTGCCGCTTCGCGCCTCGGCGATCCGGGCGGCCAGTTCCGGCCCGGCGACTTCGGCGAGCTTCGCTTCCGGGACATGGTGCAGGATGTTCATCTCGGTGCCGAATGCGGCAAGCAGCAGCTCCAGCTTCGCCGGGCCCAGGCCCGGGATAAACTCCAGCGGCACCTGGTAGTGGTACGGCGGCCGGTGCGCCGGAACAGCGGGCGCCTGACGGTCCGCGATCGAGCGAATCCGGTCGTATACGCCGCGCACCAGCTTTGGACTGCCGCAATACGGGCAGCGTTCCACCGCCGCCTCCGCTTCGTCGATAATATAGCTGCAGTTGCCACAGTATGTCCGGTGGTATTTGCCGAGCCGGGGATTCAGCCCGTAATTGCCGGCGACGCGCCGGCCGTCCACTTGCTTCAGCGCTTTGGCGAACTCCCGGTAATTTGCCGCGCCAAGCAGCAGCTCGTTGTATTCCCGGCCGATCTTGCCGAGTGAATGGGCGTCCGAATTGGTCAGGATCGTAAACGGATCCAGTTCGCTGATCAGCCCGGCCATTTCGCTGTCGGCGCTTAGGCCCAGCTCGACGGCGTTGATCAGCGCCGTGTCGAGCACGTCGTCCATGCGCGGCGCACAGCTGCCGTAGATGCTGCGGTGTGGCGTAAAAATATGCGCCGGGATGATCATCCCCCCGCGCGCATACACCTCTTCCTGCAGCGTACGCGCCGGCGCGTATACGCGCTGCGAGCTTAACATGACGTTTTTCATCCTTTTTTCCAGCCAGCCGGTAAACCCGCGAATCGCGGCAAACGTCGGAAAAAACGCCAGCAAATGCGCCGGCCCCATCCCCGGCTCGCGAATCTCCAGCTCGCTGCCGAGCAGCAGCGTCGTCTCTTGATAAGCGACGCCTCCCTCGGCCAACTCGTGCATCTCCCCCCGCTCCAGACATTGGGCGATGTCCTCCTGCACCCCGGGGGAATGGCAGTCGATGATGCCGACCAGGCCGATCCCTTTGCGCAGGGCGGCTTCTTTCGCAATGTTGGCAAAGGTCAGATCGCGGCTGCCGCTGATTTTGACCGGCTCCCCCCGCCCGGTCCGGCCAATATGAATGTGCAGATCGGCAAACACGGTGTGCAGTCCTTCTGTTTCCTGCCGCATGATTTAGCGGACCGCCGTTTCCCAAGTGAGCCGCAGCTGCCAGATATATACGGCCAAAATCGTCTTCGCATCGGCGATCCGGCCCTCGGCGATATGCTGCAGCGCTTCCTCCAGCGTCGCCTCGTGGACTTCGAGAAATTCGTCGGCATCCGGGGCCATCTCGCCGGCGCTTAGCTCCTCGGCCCAATACAGATGGATGATCTCATCCGCGAACCCCGGGGACGTGTAAAAAGAATGCAGATGCGTCAGCTTGCCGCAAGTATAGCCCGTCTCCTCCTGAAGCTCTCTGGCCGCCGCCTCCAGCGGATCTTCTCCCTTTTCCAGCTTGCCTGCCGGAATCTCCAGCTCGCAGCGCCCCATCGCCTGACGGTATTGATCGACGAGCAGCAGCCGCCCCTCATGGACCGCCAGCACCGCAACGGCCCCGGAATGCTTCACAACCTCCCGCGTCGCCAGCGTACCGTCGGGAAGCTTGACCGTGTCGACTTGCAAAGAGATCATTTTCCCGGAAAATACCGGATCGGTCGAAACCGTCGTTTCTTTTAATTGATCAGCTGCCATGTTTAACGTCCTCCTTTTATATAACGCGTAAAGAAATGCGCGAATCCTTGCACATAACTTGTCCAATAAGGGCATATGCTGTTATTATACCAAACCTGCTCAGGAAAGGAGCCTTTGAAAATGAAAAGCTGCTTTTCTCCGACCGCCGTCCGGGCCCAGGGCAAGGCGTGGCAAATCCGCGTTTTGCTGGCGCAATGGCTGAAAGAAGCGGGGCCGGAGGCAAAACTGACGGATCTGATCGATTCCCGGTTGCCGGTTATTCAGTTGCATCGTTTCAGGTTAATAGAAAGCGGGGGGTGAATTATGCGTAGTCCCGTCGGACAACCTCAGAATATGGCCAAAATGGTACAGTTGATTCAAATCTCCGTTGAGAAAGGACGAATCCAGTTTGCCGATAAAATAGCAGGACAAAGCGATATCCATCTGCTCAGCGCGCTGGTGCAGTCCTTATATAAAGCAGGTTATGCGGAACTGGCCAAAAAACGGATTGCCCTGATCGATCCCGAAACGCTAAGCAGGCCATCTCCCCCTTTTTTGGAGCTTAGCTATATTTGGGCGGAAATGCGTTATGACGAGGGATATTATCGGGAAGCCGCAGCGATCTTTGAGGCGATCGCCGAACAGAGCGGGAATTTGGCCGCCGCCCGCTTCGGCGCGGCTTCCTGTTATTTGCAGGAAGCGATGTTAAACCTGCGGCGCAGAATGGAAATCTACCATCCGCCCGAAGCGGAGAGAATCAAAATCCGCAAGTATTTGGAAGATTTCAACCAAGCCCTACATATTATCCAAACCTCGGGCTGGCGCACCGTTAGTTCCGCGGAACAAACGGAACCCAGGCCGGCCCGGGCGGCAACGCTGCTGCATTAACATAACGGCAGCCCAAGGCGCCTTTCCGGCCCTGGGCTGCCGCGTTCCCGGACCGTTTACACGATGCAGGACTGCCGGACGATTTCAAGCGCGAATTCCGCCGCTTTGACGATGTCGTCCGTTTTGATTTTTTCCTCGGTGGTATGAATGTTCTCATAACCGATCGCAAGGTTTACGGTCGGAATCCCGTAGCCGTTCAGCACGTTGGCGTCGCTGCCGCCCCCGGAGACGAAGGTATCGCCGGACAAATCCAGCGCTGCCGCCGCCTTCCGGGCAATCCGCAGCGCTGTCTCCTCCTTGGAAATAAGGAACCCCCGGTACATGATCTCGCTGTGAAATTTCCCTTTGGCCCCGTAATCCCGGCAGACCGCTTCCACGGCCTCCTTCATTTCCTCCAGCTGCCGCTCCACCTTGACCTGGGAAAGACTGCGCGCCTCGCCGTACAATTTGACGTGATCCGGTACGACATTGGTCGGGCCGCCGCCTTCAAATTTTCCGATATTGGCCGTCGTTTCGTCATCGATGCGGCCGAGATTCATCCGGGCAATCGCCTTGCCGGCGACCTGAATCGCGCTGATGCCGTCTTCCGGATTGACCCCGGCATGCGCCGATTTGCCGAAAATTTCGATTTCGACCCGTGCCAGGGTCGGAGCCCCGACGCAAATCGTCCCGACTTCGCCGTTCGTATCAAGGGCGAATCCGAATTTGGCGTCCAGATGCTTGACGTCGAGCGCCCTAGCCCCTCTCAGGTTCGACTCCTCGCCGGCCGAGATGACGAACTGGATTTTTCCGTGGGGGATATTCCGTTCGCTCAGCACCTGGATCACTTCCAGCAGTACGGCCAGTCCGGCCTTATCGTCCGCGCCCAAAATCGTCGTTCCGTCGCTGCGGATCCATCCGTCTTCGCCGACGACCGGTTTGATCCCTTTCCCGGGCTCTACCGTATCCATGTGGCAGGAGAACAGGAACGGCTCGGCGTCAACGCCTCCGCTGGCCGCCAGAGTCGCGATCAAATTGCCGGCGCCGTGGCCGGTCTCTTTTTGGGATTCGTCCTCTACCACGTCCAAGCCGAGTTCGGCCAGTTTGTTTTTCAAATAATCCGCAATAAGGCGTTCGTGTTTGGTCTCGCTGTCGATTTGCACGAGCTCCAAAAACTGTCCGATGACTCTGGTTTCGTTGATCATTGGACTTTCCTCGCTTTCTTCGTTACGATAGAATAAGTGAAATTTACGTTTATGTTGGAGGAGTTTTCGCTATGCAAAAAAAATGGATGAGAATCGTCGTATATTTGATGCTGTTTGCGATGCTGGCTTCCACGCTGCTCGCCTTCCTGGAGCCGCTTTTTATTCGTTAACCGCCGGCTCAAACGCTCCGGACCGGCCGAACACCTCGGAAAACAGCGGAACGAGATCGCGCGCAGCCTCTTCAACGGTAAAGTTCCGGCCGGTGACGTCTTCCAGCGAAGTTACCCCATATTCCTGAATGCCGCAGGGAATGATGCCGCGAAAGCCATCCTCCTGGATGCCCGACTTCACATTCAAAGCAAAGCCGTGGCTCGTAATAAACCCTCTTTTATGACGGCATTTATTAAACTTCACGCCGATGGCGCAAATTTTGACATCCCCGACCCAAACGCCGGTGTATTCCGGTTTTCTGCTGCCTTCCACCCCAAAACGGGCCAAATAATTGATAATCACCTGCTCCAGCTGGCGCAGATAACCGTGCAAATCAAGGCCCTGGCCGGCTTCCAGCCAGAGCAGCGGATACCCGACCAGCTGTCCCGGACCATGGTATGTAATATCTCCGCCGCGGTCGATTTCAAACACGGAAATCCCCCGCTGCTTAAGCTCTTCCGGACCAAGCAGCAAATGCTCGGGGTGGCGCTGGGAACCGATCGTATATGTCGGCGGATGCTGAAGCAGCAGCAGGTGCTCCTGCTGCTGTTCTCCGTCTATCGCTTTAACCAAGCGCTTTTGCAGTTCCCACGCTTCCCCGTACTCCATCATCGGATAATACATCACTTTCAAGGGAATGTTGTTCATCTGCTTTCGCCTCTTTTTTAGGTTGGAATTAATATACCTGAGTATCCAAAGAGTAGCTTTCCATATTGTCCTTCACCCGCTGCATAAAGCGGCCGCAAATGACGCCGTCCAGGATGCGGTGGTCAAGGGACAAACAAAGGTTGGCCATGGAACGCACGGCGATCATGTCGTTGATGACGACCGGTCTTTTGACGATCGACTCGAACGTTAGAATAGCGGCCTGCGGATAATTGATGATCGGCTGCGTCAAAATAGAACCGAAGGACCCCGTGTTGTTCACGGTAAACGTTCCGCCCTGCATATCGTCCAGCTTCAGCTTGCCGGAGCGGACTTTCGACGCCAGCTCTTCAATTTCCCGGGCAAGGCCGGCGATGTTTTTCTGGTCGGCTTTTTTGATCACAGGCGTCATGACGGAATCTTCGGTGCCTACGGCAAGCGAGATATTGATGTCCCGTTTGACGATGATTTTGTCCACCGCCCAGACCGAGTTCATGATCGGATAATCCTTGATCGCGCCGACAACGGCTTTAAGAAGGAAAGCCAAATACGTTAAATTGACGCCTTCCTTTTTCTTAAACTCATCCTTCAGCTTATTGCGGAGCTGCACGAGGTTCGTCACGTCCACCTCGATCATCATCCAGCCATGCGGAATTTCCGACACGCTTTGGCGCATCCGCGTCGCAATCGTGTTGCGGATCGGGGTCACGTCGATGAAATATTCGGAGCGGTCGCCATTCTCCACTTCGATTGTCGGAATCCGCGGCGTTTCCGTCAAATGCAGGCCGGAATTGCGCACCGGCTCGGAAACGGCGGCGTTCAGTCCGGCCGGGATCGCGCTGGCCGGAGCGGCGTACGGGGCCGGCTCAACCGGTGCCGCTGCCGCAGATGCTGCGCCCGGCTGAGCCGGCTGCTGCTGCGATGGCTGCGTCGGCTGGCTGGCTGCTGCTCCCGCGGATGCAGAAGCCGCCGAAGCGGCCCCGCCGCGCTCGATAAAGGCCAGCACGTCCTTGCGGGTCACGCGCCCGCCCAGCCCGGTGCCGGCGATCTGGCGCAGATCCAGGCCGTGTTCGGCCGCCAGTGTCTGCACCGCCGGCGAGTAACGGCTGCGCTGCGTGCCGTCGCTTGCCGCGAGGCTCGGCGCAGGGGCCACCGTCGAACCTGGTCCGGCGGTGGCCAGGGATGTATCGCCGGCTGCGGAACCGGCCGCCTCCACAGCCGTCTCGATCCGGCAGATGACCGTTCCCACCTGGATTTCCTGACCTTCCTGGGCCAGGAGTTCGCCCATAATCCCGTCCACCGTCGACGGAATTTCAGCGTTGACTTTATCCGTGATCACTTCGCAAATCGGTTCGTATTGCTCGACCGGATCTCCCGGCTTTTTCAGCCACTTTCCGATGGTCGCCGAAACGAGCGATTCCGCTAGCTGGGGCAACGCGACGTCGGTTAACGTTTTTTGGTTTGGCATGAAATCCTCACTCCCGTTAATAAAGCGCCAATTGAAGCATCGCTTCTTTGACTTTATCCTTGCTAAGCATAAAAAACTTCTCCATCGGCGGACTGATCGGCATCGCCGGCACGTCCGGCCCGCACAATCTCCCAATCGGCGCGTCCAGCTCGAACAGGCACTCCTCGGAAACGATCGCCGCCACCTCGGCGCCGATGCCGCCGGTTTTATTGTCCTCGTGCACGATCAGCACTTTGCCGGTTTTACGGGCCGCCGCAATAATCGCCTCGCGGTCCAGCGGCTGCAGCGTGCGCAAGTCCAAGATATGCGCGCTGATGCCCTGCTCCGCCTCCAGCTCCGCGGCGGCCTGCATCGCGAAATGCAGCGGCAGACTGTAGCCGATCACGGTAATGTCCGTGCCTTCGCGCAGCACCTTCGCCTGGCCGATCGGCACGATGTAATCGTCCTCGGGGACGTCCTCTTTAATCAGCTTGTAGCATTTCTTGTTCTCAAAGAACAGCACGGGATCGGGATCGCGAATCGCCGCTTTCAGCAAGCCCTTGGCATCGTAAGCCGAATAAGGGGCGACGATTTTCAGGCCCGGGGTGCCAAAAAAGATCGATTCCGGGCACTGGGAATGGTACAACCCGCCAAAAATGCCGCCGCCGATCGGCGCGCGCACCACGACAGGACAATTCCAGTCGTTGTTGGAACGGTAGCGGATCTTCGCCGCCTCGCTAATAATTTGGTTCGTGGCCGGCAGCATAAAATCCGAATACTGCATTTCGGCAATCGGCTTCATGCCGTACATGGCCGCGCCGATCGCCACGCCGGCGATCGCCGATTCCGCCAGCGGCGTATCGATCACGCGCATCTCCCCGAACTGCTCCTGCAGCCCTTTCGTCGTCGTAAACACGCCGCCCTTGACGCCGACGTCTTCCCCTAACACAAACACGCTTTCGTCGCGCTCCATTTCCTCTTTCATCGCCAGACGAATCGCGTCGATATATTCCATTACCGGCATAACTTACACCTCTCCTTCGCTGGCGTACACGTGCAGCAGCGTATCCTCCGGTTTCGGGTACGGCGCGTCTTCCGCCGCCTTCAGCGCGTCCTTTAGCTGCTGCTGGATATCCTTAAGCAGCGCTTCGTCGCGTTCCTCGCTCCATAAGCCGTGTTCGATCAGATAGGATTTCATTTTCGGGATGCCGTCCTTTTTCCAGTTCTCATCGACTTCTTCTTTTGTCCGGTAAGCCAGATCGTTATCCGAAGTGGAGTGCGGGGACAAACGGTACATCATCGCTTCGATCAACGTCGGCCCCTCTCCGCTAACGGCCCGCTCCCTGGCCTCCTTCACGACGCGGTAAACCTCGAGGGCGTCGTTGCCGTCGACCCGGATGCCCGGAAAGCCGTAGCCCAGGGCCCGGTCGACCACCCGGCCGCCAAGCTGCTTCTTGATCGGCACCGAGATGGCGTATTGGTTGTTTTCGCACAGGAAGATGACCGGCAGCTTCTGAACGCCGGCAAAGTTCAGGCCTTCATGGAAGTCGCCCTGGTTGCTGGAGCCTTCCCCAAACGTCACATACGAGACAATATCCTTTTTTTGCATTTTGGCGGCCAAAGCAAAGCCAACGGCGTGCGGAACCTGCGTTGTTACCGGGCTGGAGCCCGTCACGATGCGCAGCCGCTTGCTGCCGAAGTGGCCCGGCATTTGCCGACCGCCACTGTTCGGGTCGCCCGCTTTAGCGAACGCCGACAGCATCAGCTCCTCCAAAGTCATGCCTACCGCCATTACAAAGCCGTAGTCGCGGTAATAGGGCAAAAAGTAATCGCGCTCCCGGTCAAGCGCAAACGCCGCGGCGATCTGCGCCGTCTCCTGTCCGATGCCGGAGACATGGAAATTGATTTTTCCCGCCCGCTGCAGCAGCAGACAGCGCTCATCGAATTTGCGCGCGAGCACCATGTATTTGTACATCTCGACGACTTCCGTGTCCGACAATCCGAGTTGCTCATGTTTAGGTTTGGTTTGCACTGAACTTTTGGCGTTCATGGGAGTTACCTCCTTTGTTTAACTTACATTGGGTTGAAAGGCAAGATTAGCACCTTGTTACATCTAATCTTAAAACCTGGTACTAAGACTTGGAATAACCTTATTATAAACGCTTTTCCGCCAAAAAGAAAACTTTATCCGCGAAATGCTTTTAAGTTCGTGTTCAAAAAGTCGGGTTTTCAGCACAACCTCTATAAAGAAAGCGAGTTTCCTTCGACAGCCAAGGCCGCTTCCCCGATAATTTCCGAGAGCGTCGGATGGGCAAACACCGCTTGTCCGATTTCCCACGGCGTCGCGTCAAGCAGCTGCGCAAGCGCGGCCTGGCTGATCAGCTCGGTGACATGCGGACCGATCATGTGGACGCCCAAAATATCGTTCGTGCGAGCATCGGCGACCATTTTGACGAACCCTCCGCTTTCCCCCTGCACCAGCGCTTTCCCGATCGCCGAAAACGGAACTTTGCCCTCCTTCACTTCATATCCTTTGACTTTGGCCTCTTTGGCCGTAAGCCCCACTGAAGCGACCTCCGGGCGGGTATAGACGCAGCGCGGCACCTGGGAGGCGTGATAAGCATGCGAGCTCTCTCCGGCCAAATGGTGCACGGCCGTCAATCCTTCATGGCTGGCGGCGTGGGCCAGCTGCAAACCGCCGATGCAGTCGCCGATCGCGTAGATATGCGGCTCCGTCGTCTGCATATATTCATTTACCCGGATGAAGCCCCGGTCTAAACCGATGTCGGTATTTTCCAATCCGATGTTTTCCACGTTCGCCTGCCGGCCGATCGAAAGCAGCAGCTTGTCCGCCTGCAGCCGCAGCGGCTTTTCTCCCTGCAGTGCCGTTATATGTACCTGCCCCTCCTGAATCTCGCAGGATTCGGGATCCACCTTCACCCCGGTCAGCACTTTTACGCCGCGCTTCTCCAACTGCTTGCGCAGTTCGCGGGCCACATCCTCGTCCTCCGCCGGGAGCAGTTGATCCGCCGCTTCCACGATCGTGACTTCCACCCCGAAATCGCTCAGCAGGGAAGTCCATTCGACACCGATCACCCCACCGCCGACGATGATCATCGCACCCGGAAGCTCCTCCAATACGAGCGCTTCGTCGCTGCTCAGCACATGCTTTCCGTCGGGAACCAGACCGGGCAGCGTACGCGGCCGCGAACCGGTGGCGATGATCAGATTGGCCGGGACGACCGTCTCCATTTCGCCATTCGCCAGCTCCACGGCAACCGCCCCGCTTTTCGGGGAAAAGATCGAAGGACCGGTGACCCTGCCCCTGCCCTGAATCACCTTGATATTATGCTTCCGCATTAAATATTGAACACCTTTGTGCAGTTGCTCGACGATTTGCCCTTTTCTTTCCTGCACTTTGGGAAACACCAATGTCAGCCCGCTCGTCTCAATGCCGAAAGCGGCGCTCTCCTTCATTTGCGCATACAGCTCCGCGCTGCGCAGCAGCGCCTTGCTCGGAATGCAGCCGCGGTGCAGGCAGGTTCCGCCCAGCTTGTCCTGTTCGATAATTACGACTTCCTTGCCGAGTTGGGCAGCGCGAATCGCGGCAATATAACCTCCCGTGCCCCCTCCTAAAATCGCCACATCACATTGGATTGCCATAATCAAATCTCCACCATTCTTTTAAAATCGCTATATATAAGTCCCATGCGTTTGCGCCATAAATCCAACTCCTATTTTACCCTGTTTTGCCCTTAATACAAATCCGGTCCTGAAATGGACAGAACATGCCGAACAAGGTATGATGAAGAGGAATGCCATTTCTGATCGGAAAGGACGATCCTGCTCCATGAAGCTGATGATTTCCCGGTTCATTGCTATTCTTATGCTGGTGATACCAGGCATAGCCGCCATGACCGGGTTCCTTAAAATAAAGGATGCCCTATTTGATTATATGTCCAAACACGGCGACGATTCGCTTGCCAAAGTCACGTTCGACTGGCTGCAATTCGGTTTTGGATTGCTGCTGTTTGCCGCAGGCGTCGGCTTTTTGGGCGGCTGGATTTTTTTCCGCGACCGCAAACGCAATTATGTTGGACCAAGATTTCGTAAAAAAGAACCCGCGCAAACAGAGCAAAATCAATCCGACACATGAATAAAAGCTGTTCCCGGCGAATTGACTTCACTTACGCGGGACAGCTTTTTTAGTTTATTCGTATAACGCTTCTTTGAGTTTGCTCGACATCCGCGCCCCGTTCCGGGAAGCCCGCAGCAGCGCTTTGCGCAGCCGGACATTCTCCGCCGACAGCTTTTCCACTTGGCCGATCAGCTCGCGCACAAGTTGTCTGTCCGCTTCGCTTAACCCCGAACGCTCCGCCAATTCCCGGCAAGGTTCCAAATCAAAATCCAACTCCAAATCGTTCTCCATCATCCCCTCATCCTCTCTTAATCGCATTTAGCGTGCTGGATCGCCTGGGTCAGCAGCGAGATGACATGCTCGTCATCGCAGCTGTAGTACAGCGTGTTTGCTTCCCTGCGGTATTTCACCAGGCGCAAATTCCTCAGCATGCTCAGCTGATGGGATACCGCCGATTGCGACAAGTTCAGCACCTCCGACATATGCGTTACCGAACATTCCTCTTCGGAGAGCAAATACAAAATTTTAATTCGGGTAGGATCCGACAGAGCTTTGAAAATCGTCGAAACTTTTTCAAGCGTATCCGGACTCAAAAACGAATGCACATCTTTTTCCATAAAAACTGCCTCCAGCAATTATTGTACATGAGCATATGTTCATTGGCAGAATATCTCTGCCGGCGCATCTTGTCAACCCACACAACCCGCAAAAATGAAAAGCGGCCGCTTGCATTGGTGATCTAGTACAAGTATGTTCCGGCAAGATGATTTACAAATTTCGTTTTATCTATTGTCTTTGACCCCGCCCCTGTTAGTGTCACCGTTATGCTTCTTGCAATCCATTCGAAATAAAAAAGCTTGGGTTGGTCGGCAGATCAACATCCGCTGTCCGGACGCTTTGCACGATTATCCCATTTGATCCGGAAGCAGAGAGGAAGATAAATTCAGGAGAATAAAAATGAAAGGACCGTGATTATCCCCCACCCTCTCCCCCCTGAACAAGAGGGATAATCGTGCAAAGCAGCATGCAGGGATACCAAGACAGTCATAATTTATTTTGTCAAGCACTGATCTCGGTTTTGAGCCTTCTATAATGTTAAAAAACACCGCTCCTTTACCGGTTTCCGAAGGAACCAATAAATAAGCGGTATTTTTGTTTTTTTGGATATTTGCCGCCAAAATTGAACTGGCTAGATGCCGTTGCCAAAATCCGAAATCCTTTGCCGTACCATTACTCCTTACCCTTTCACGACACTTTGTGCTCAATTCTCAGCTTGTCGGCCACCATTGCGATAAATTCGCTGTTGGTTGGTTTGGATTTGGAAATATTGATCGTGTAGCCGAACAAATGGCTGATGGAATCGATGTTGCCCCGCGTCCAGGCGACTTCAATCGCATGCCGGATGGCGCGTTCCACACGGGATGGCGTCGTCTTGAATTTCTCCGCGATCGCCGGATACAGCGTTTTCGTGATGGCACCCAAAATTTCGATGTTGTTGTAAACCATCGTAATGGCTTCGCGCAAATACTGATAACCCTTAATATGCGCCGGAACTCCGATTTCATGAATGATCGAAGTAATATTCGCATCCAGGTTTTTGCCTTTGCCAAGCGGAACAACGTTCGATTTCGTAAAGACCGCCGCAGGAGCTCCGCCGGTCGTCATATGCTGTACGCCAACGAGCTGACGAATTCGATTGGCGAGCACCTCCATGTCAAACGGCTTCAAAATGTAGTAAGAAGCGCCGAGCTGGACGGCACGCTGCGTAATGTTCTCTTGCCCGAAGGCGGTCAGCATGATGATTTTAGGCTGCGGATTCAGATTCAAATCACGGATACGTTCCAACACGCCCAAACCATCCAGGTGCGGCATGATGATATCCAAGATCAGAACATCCGGTACTTTGGCCGCGTTTTCGATCATCTCCAGCACTTCTTCTCCGTTATAGGCGATTCCGGAGACGATCATGTCGTCCTGCTCCGAAATATATTCCGCAAGCAAATTCGTAAATTCCCGGTTATCATCCGCCAACAACACTTCGATTTTCTGCACTTTCCAACTTCCTCCTTCAAGTAAATGGATAGTTTTTTGTTATTCTCTTCTTCCCAGAATAAGGATTCGACACACAAAAGTAAATTCCTTCTGTCGAAAATTATTTTTCTTTATTTTTTTGCGGAGTTAAGATATAATAAATTATTTATTTACACAAAGCGATGTTGTTCGTATGTTTTCGACAAACCTATACATCATTCTGCTTGCCGCATGTCGACAAAAAGGAAAAAATCTTAAGGCTTTTAGCTCGCCTTAAGATTTTGGAAAGTATTCTGGGGACGTTCCAATATTCCCGCATCCTGCAGCATCCATTCGATAAAGCAACCGTAACCGGATTTCGGATCGTTTACAAACACGTGGGTCACGGCGCCGATCAGCTTTCCGTTTTGCATAATCGGGCTGCCGCTCATCCCTTGCACGATCCCGCCGGTTTTCTCGACCAGCCGCGGATCCGTGATCCGCAGGACCAGCCCTTTCGTTTCCGGCACGCTTTGTTTGGAAACATGCACGATCTCGATTTTAAAACGCTCGACCCGCTGTCCTTCCACAACCGTTAAAATTTCAGCGGGACCTTCTTTGACTTCCTCGGCAAACGCTACGGGCACCGGTTTCTGATAAACGCTGTGCTCCGGATTTTGCGACATTTTTCCGAAAATTCCAAAATGCGTGTTGCGTTCAATAGTACCAAGCATTTTGCCTTCCTTCAAAAAGTGAGCGCGTTTTTCACCTGGCTCCCCGCTTTCGCTTTTGGAAATCGAGGTGACGCTGGATTGCAAAATTTGACCGCTGCCCACGACAATCGGCGTTTGGGTATTCATATCGGTAATAATATGACCTAACGCCCCATATACACCTTGTTCAGGAGCGTAAAACGTCAAAGTGCCTACCCCTGCCGCTGAATCGCGTATATACAGCCCCAGCCGCCATGCGCGATCTTGCTTGTCAAATGCCGGAGTTAAAGAAGTCGTGTATTCCTTGCTGTCCCGTTTGTAGGTTACCTGCATCGGTCGTTTGCTCTTACCGGCCGCTTCGGCGATTTCCGCCACATCTCGAACATCCTTCAACTTAATGCCGTTGATGTGCGTGATCAAATCTCCGGCCTCAATTCCCGCCGCCTCGCCGGGAGACAGCTTGCTCGTGTCCGTGAGCACCTGATGGTGGCCAACCACTAAAATTCCCGCTGATTTCACTTTAACTCCAATCGTTTGACCGCCGGGAATCACTTTTAAATCAGGAATTACGTTGACCTTTACGGTCTTAAGAGGAATTTGACCGAATAATTTCATGCGGAGTTTGGCTTCTCCGCTCCGAAGCGACGAAAGCTTGAGCGGATGTCCCAAAGACACTTTCATGGAAGGGTTAGGCTGCCCGTTTAAGCGGATGACATCGGGCCGATCGACGCTGACTTCGGCCTGTACGGGAAGTGCTAACGAAATTTGCGTGCCTTGGCCTTGGAACAGGCGCAGCTCGTCCGGCAGAACAGGCGCGTGTCCCTTTGCTGCGGACGTACCGATGAAACAAAAGAAGAAAGCAAGTAAAAGACCGAGCATTCTTTTCCTGAGGTTCGGGTTCAATGGCTGTCACGCTCCCTTAGCTTCTTTCGCTTGACGAAAAGGTGGTCGCCAATTGCGTACCCTTAAGATACCCCGGGGCAGGTCTTTTATTACTGTCAATCATTGTGCCGTACTTAATAAGCCATCCTTCTGCGCCTGTGCCAGCTTCAGCATTTCATGAGCATGGTGCCGTGTCTTTTTCGTGATTTCCACGCCGCCCAGCATGCGGGCAAGCTCGTTTACGCGCCCTGCCGCATCCAAGGGGTTTACGCGGGTCATCGTCCGGCCGTCGTCCACAATTTTTTCGATTAAATACTGACGATCCGCCATACAAGCCACCTGAGGAAGATGCGTGATGGCAAAAACCTGGCACGCGCCGGACAACCGCGATAACTTGTTGGCGATCGATTGGGCGGCGCGCCCGCTAACACCCGTATCCACCTCGTCAAAAATCAATACCGGCACTTGATCATGGCGGGCAAAAATGCTCTTCAAAGCCAGCATCATCCGGGACAATTCGCCGCCGGAAGCGATTTTGCTCAGCGGTCTAAGCGGTTCCCCCGGGTTGGGAGAAATGAGGAATTCCGCGCTGTCGATTCCCTGCTTGCCGGGCCTTACCTTTTTGCCTTGCCACTCCAAGCCTTGCGGGTCTTCATTCCAGGTTAGTTTGACCTGCAAACTGGTCCGCTCCATTTGCAAATCCTTCAATTCGCTTTCGATTTGTTTCGCAAGATCCGTAGCGATTTGCTGCCGTACAGCGCTTAATTCGGCAGCCTCCACCAACAGCTTGGACGTCATTTCCGAACGTTTGGCTTGCAGCTGCTCCAGCAGTTCGTCTTTATTTTCAAGCGTGTCCGCTTCCTTGCGGATTTTTTCGTAATAATCCAAAATCCCCTGAACATCGTCTCCGTATTTGCGCCGCAGGGTGGAAATCAAATCAAGCCGTTCCTCCACTTCCTCGAGCCGTTCGGGGTTAAATTCGATGCGCTCCCGGTATCCCCGCAAACCGTATGCCGCGTCCTCCAATTGGTAATAAGCGGACTGCAGCTGTTCGACCAGCGGAGCAATCCCTTTGCTGTCGTAGCCCGCGACCTCGCTTAAGCGGGCGATCGCCTTGGCGACGGCATCGAGCCCTTGCGTTCCGTACAGCAGTTCATAAGCCCGGGACACCGAGTCCATCATCTTCTCGCTATGGGATAGCTTGACCTTTTCCTCGTTAAGCAATTCATCTTCGCCCGGTTTTAAGGAGGCCGCGGCGATTTCGTTGATCTGAAACCGGTACAGATCCAGCATTTGCAGGGCCTGCTGACTCGTATTGCGAAGATCGCTGTATTCTTTATCGATACGGACAAATTCGGCATAAGTCTGCTGATATTTCGTTTTGATCGGCTCGATCGCGCCGGCGCCGTAGGCGTCCAGCAGTTCCAGGTGGCGCTCCGGGCGGAGCAGCGTCTGATGCTCGTGCTGTCCGTGCAGATTGATCAATTGATCGCCGACTTCGCGCAGCATCGACAGATTGACGAGCTGGCCGTTGATTCTGGCCGAGCTTTTGCCCTGCATGCTGATTTCCCGGCGGATGATCAGCAGTTCTCCGGGATCGCCGCCGATGCCTAACCGGCTTAACGCAGTCCAAACCGGATGATGCTCGGGCAGGTCGAAGGATGCCTCCATTTCGGCTTTGTCGCAGCCGTAACGGATCAAGTCGGCCGAGCCGCGGCCTCCCGCAATCAAGCCAAGCGCATCGATAATAATCGATTTGCCGGCGCCCGTTTCGCCCGTCAGTACATGAAAACCGGAAGCAAACGAAATATCCACCGCTTCAACAACAGCCAAATTGCGAATCGATAAATGAACCAACATGTGAAGGCCACTCCCCTCTTTAAATCAGAGATTTTCAGGAATTTACCCGGAAATATAGCTCATAATCTGCTCAATCACATATAAACTGTACTCCTCGCTGCGGCAGATCAGCAAAATCGTATCGTCCCCGCAAATCGTCCCCAGCAGGTCGGGCCATTCCATGTTGTCGATCAGAACCGCCACCGAGTTCGCCGTCCCCGGCAGGCATTTCATCACGACCAAATTGCCCGTGTGATCGATATGTACGAAGCTGTCGATCAAGGCCCGCTGCAATTTCTGCACGGGATTGTAACGCTGCGCGGTCGGCATCGAGTATTTGTACCTGCCGTCATCGGTCGGCACCTTGATCAGCATTAATTCTTTAATATCGCGGGATACGGTCGCCTGCGTCACCTGATAACCGGCCTCACGCAAAGCCTCCACCAGCTCGTCCTGGGTTTCGATTTCCTTCGCCGCGATGATCTCGCGAATTTTAATATGTCGTTGTCCTTTCATAAATGCCCTCCATAAGCCCTACAAGGCTGCTTCGTCTTCATCTTCGTCTTCATCCGTCGTCAAGGAGATTTCCCGGATGTCGCCCTGCTCCGCGTCCACATAAAGAACGCCGGCGCATTCCGGATATAAGAGCAGGTAAGGCAAAAGCTCTTTCCGCACACCGCTGCCCGTCCACTCGATCGCGATGCGGTCCCTTGCCGTCCTTACCAGATAGAATTCCCCGTCTTTGATCGCGATATAGTCAATGAACAAGCGGCTGTGCAAAATATCCCGATTCACCCGAAAGGCGAGCGGCACCTTCAGCTTGTCGCTGACGACCGTATATCCGGCCTGTTCCAGAAGGTCGACCGCCGGATGATCCAAGATTTCCTCGTTCAAAGCAAAACCGATGCTGGTTCTTAAGGATAACGGCTTGCGGACCCAGGAGCGAAATCCGCGATAAAGCAGATACACCGCAAACGCGGCGATAAGCACCATCAATAGATCGTCAGAGAATGCCCCCACTCCAAATCACCTCAAACAATCTATTTCGACGCTTACGCCCAAGCTCCTGTCAGGAACAATCAACAATTTATCGTTATATGGGACTAGCTTCATTTTCTTTTATTATAGGGAACAAACGTTCGTTTGGCAATAGATTGCAACAGAAAAAAGACCCATCATTGAGATGGGCCTCCGCTAAACGCTAAAGGTTTCGGACGCTTCCCTGACGACGCGCTCGGCCGTTTCCCGTATCCGTTGTCGCCGTCCGGCTTCTCCGCTGCCGTCCTGATCGGCTGCGCCGGCGTTCGTCTCAAGACGAAGATGGGCCAGAAATTCGATATTTCCTTCCCCGCCGGTGATTGGTGAAAAGGTCAATCCACGCACGCAATACCCCAGCTCCTCGGCAAAGGAAAGCACCGTTTCCAGCACCTCCAGATGCACCTTGGGATCCCGCACGACCCCGGATTTCCCGACTTTTTCGCGCCCCGCTTCAAATTGGGGCTTGATCAGCGCCGCGATATCCGCAGGCCTTTCCAATAAAGCAAGGAGCGGGGGCAAAATGATTTTCAGCGAAATGAACGAGACGTCGATGCTGGCAAAATCCGGCTTCGGCCCGTCCAAATCCTCCGGCGTCATGTAGCGGAAGTTCGTCCGCTCCTTTACGTTAACCCGCTCATCGTTGCGGAGCGACCAGTCAAGCTGGTTGTATCCGACATCGATGGCGTACACGTAGCCGGCCCCGTGCTGCAGGGCACAATCGGTAAACCCGCCGGTGGACGACCCGATATCCAGCATCGTCCGGCCGGTCAAATCGATCCCGAACCGCTTCAGCGCCTTCTCCAGCTTAAGCCCGCCGCGGCTGACATAAGGATGGATCGCGCCCTTCACCGTAAGCTCCGTATCGCGCGGTATTTTCGTGCCGGCCTTTTCGATCCGCTCCTGCCCGCCGAACACGAGCCCGGCCATAATGGCCGCCTTCGCTTTTTCCCTGCTGTCGAAAAATCCCTGCTCCACGAGCAGGACGTCTATGCGTTCCTTGGAAACCGACATAAAATCTCCCGTCTATCTCACATTTACTTAAACCGGCTTAACCTTCTTGGCGAGGGAATACGGCTGATCGGAACGGAATTTTTTCAATTCCATAACGACGCCCTCCGCCGTCAAACCGACTTCCTCCAGCTGTTCTTTAATGCTGCCGTGTTCGATGAACCGGTCCGGCACTCCCATCAGGCGGATGTCCAGCCCGGTGATGCCGTGCTCGGCGTAAAACTCCAGAACGGCGCTGCCCAAGCTGCCGGCCTGGGACGCTTCCTCCAGCACGATCAGCTCGCTGCTGCCATGAGCCAGCTTCAGCAGCATGCTTTCATCGAGCGGCTTTAAAAACCGGGCGTTGACGACGGAGGCCGTCACGCCTTCCCGCTTCATCATGTCGGCGGCCTCCTCGGCCACCTGCACCATCGGGCCGACCGCGATGATGACCGGCCCATCCCCTTCACGGACCATTTCCCAACTGCCGATCGGAATCGGCACGAGCTCCTCGTCCAGAGGCACGCCGGGAACGTTAATCCGCGGATAACGGTAGCCGATCGGACCGTCGTTGTATTCCAGCGCGGTTTTCATCATATGGCGCATTTCGTTCTCATCCTTCGGCATCATCAGCACCATGTTCGGAATATGCCGCAAAAAGGCGATATCGAAAACCCCCTGGTGCGTTTCCCCGTCCGCCCCGACAAATCCCGCCCGGTCGATGGCAAACATTACGTTGGCGTTATGCCGGCAAATATCGTGCACGATCTGGTCGTAAGCGCGCTGCATAAAGGTGGAGTACACGGCAAAAACCGGCTTCATGCCCTCCATCGCCAACGCCGCGCACATCGTCGCCGCATGCTGCTCGGCAATGCCTACGTCAATCATCCGGTCCGGGAAGCGCTCGGCGAATTTCACCAGCCCCGAGCCGCCGGGCATCGCCGGCGTGACCGCGACAATGCGCTCATCCTGTTCGGCCAGCTCGATCAGCGTTTGTCCGAACACTTCCGTATATGTCGGATTGCCGACCGCCTTCAGCAGTTGGCCCGATTCGATTTTGTACGGCGTGCTGACGCCGTGCCATTTGTGCGAATCCATTTCCGCCGGCGTATAGCCCTTGCCTTTGGTCGTCAACACGTGAACCAATACGGGGCCGCTCACATTGTTTGCTTGCTTGAACGATTCAATTAAGCCCGGCAAATCATGGCCGTCCACCGGGCCGAGATATTTGAAGCCAAGCTCCTCGAACAAAACGCCGGAAACCATCATGTATTTCAAGCTGTCCTTTAGCCGTTCCGCGGTTTTGGCCAGCTTGCCGCCGATCGCCGGGATCTTCTTGAGCAGTTGCTCCACTTCGCCTTTGGCCCGCAGGTAATTGCGGTCGGAACGGAGTTTGGTCAAATAGTTATGCATTGCTCCCACATTGGGTGCAATCGACATTTCATTGTCGTTCAGGATCACCATGAGATCTTTTTTCTCGTGACCGATGTGATTCAGCGCTTCAAACGCCATGCCCCCGGTCAGCGCACCGTCGCCGATGACGGCGATGACCCGGTGCGATTCGCCTTTCAAATCGCGCGCCAAAGCCATGCCCATGGCCGCCGAGAGCGAAGTGCTGCTATGGCCCGCCTCCCACACGTCATGCTCGCTTTCGCTCCGTTTAACAAACCCGCATAAGCCCTTGTACTTGCGCAGCGTATCAAACCGGTCCATGCGTCCCGTCAATATTTTATGTACATAGGCCTGATGGCCGACGTCAAAAATAAATTTGTCTTCGGGACTGTTGTAGCAGTAGTGCAGGGCGATCGTCAATTCCACCACGCCCAGATTGGGAGCCAGATGCCCGCCTGTCGCCGACAGCTTTTCGATCAAAAACCGGCGGATTTCCGCCGCAAGCGAAGCCAATTGGTCCACGGACAGGTTTTTCAGATCGGCAGGCTCATGAATTTGTGAAAGCAGCACAGCCATTCCCCGCTTTCCTAAAATGGATTTCCCTCTGAATGTTAATAACGTTCATTATACCATATGTCACGATGTTGTCGAAATCGATCAAGCCCCGTCTAACGGTAAAAAATAAACTTAGTGGTCCCTTCGCACCAGAACATCGGCTATATCCAACAAACGCTCCGGATGAGGCACGATTCCGCTTCCGATCGCGGCTTTGGCCGCGGCCGTGAGCTTTTCCACCTCGGCGCGGGAGGCTTCTAGGCCCAGAAAATAAGGAAAGGTCACTTTCTGCTGCTTGACGTCGCTTTGCGTTTTTTTGCCGAGCTTGCGCTCGTCGCCGACGAGATCCAGAATATCGTCCTGAATCTGAAAAGCAAGTCCGAGGCAGCGGCCGTATTGCTCAAGCGCTTTCAGCTGTTCGTCCGCCGCCGCGGCGATTCTTCCGCCGGCCTTGACGGAAAAAACGATCAGATCCGCGGTTTTATGCTCGTGGATATACTGAAGCTGCTCCAGTTCGGTTAAGCCCTGCTCCCCTTCCATATCGGCCACCTGCCCGCCGACCATGCCGGAAGGGCCGGCATAACGCGCCAGATCCTCCACAATCGCGAGCACCTGCTCCGCAGGCACCCCGTATCCCCGTCCCGCCTGCGCAATGCTGTAAAAAGCGTGAGTGAGCAGACCGTCCCCGGCCAAAATCGCCATTGCTTCCCCGAACACTTTATGATTGGTCAGCTTCCCGCGCCGATAGTCGTCGTTGTCCAGGGCCGGCAAATCGTCATGGATCAGCGAATACGTATGCACCATTTCCACGGCGCAGGCGACGGGCAGCGCAGCGTCCCGGCTTCCTCCCAGCGCCTCCGCCGCAGCCACGACGAGCAGCGGCCGCAGCCGCTTGCCCCCTGCCATAAGTGAATATTTCATCGAACTGCCCAGCGTCTCCGGCACGGTCCATTCCGCGGGGATCGCGGATTGCAGACGGGAGGCCACCAGTTCCGAGACCTCCGCCATATATTGTTCAATCGCCGAATTTTGCAAAGCTATTCACCGCTCTCCTTAGAAATCTTCGCTGTCGCCTGAAGGCGGCTGAAAAGGCTTTTTCCCTATTTCTCCATCCTCTTCAACGATCATTTCGATCTTGCGTTCCACCTGGGCCAGCTTTTGGCTGCACAGCTGGGACAGCCGCATGCCCTGCTGGAACAAATCGATCGCTTTTTCCAGCGGCACATCGCCGCGCTCCAGCTCCGAAACGATATTCTCCAGCTCGTTCATCGCTTCTTCAAAGTTCTTTTCCGGTTGCTCCGCCATCCCCAAGTCAAGCGCTTCCCGTTCCTTCATCTTGTCCAGCTCCTTCCCGCATCATGCTCCTTACCTCACAATCGAGTTCCCCGTCCGTTATTTTCACCTTCACTATATCGCCGGGCTCAACATCCGCCAACGTTTTGATCAGCTTTTCCCCCCGCTCATCGTAGACGAGGCTGTAGCCCCGGCCCATGACTTTGAGCGGGCTCAGCGCGTCAAGCTGGCGGATGCCCGCCTGAAGCAGCCGGGATTTCTCCTTATGCGCGCCGAGCATCGCCTGCCGCAGCAGCCGGTCGGCCTCTTGCCGCCGCCGCTTGGCGAACCGCAGCGCCTCCTGCGGGTGGTACCGCAGCAGCCGCTGATGCAGGCGGTCGTGGGACGCGCCGCTTAGCGCAAGGCGCGTCTCCATGCGGCTCGCCAGCCGCATGGACAGCCGGTCCAGCCGCTCCGCGTGCTGGAGCAGGCTGCGCCGCGGCTGCTGAAGCGCCGGCGAGCGCTGCAGCCGGCGCAGCCGATCGCGCGCCTGCTGCAGGCGGTGCTGCAAGCCTTGCTGCAGCACCTGCTCGCGCTGGCGCAGCAGCGCGCGCAGCTCGGCCGTGTGCGGCACGGCGAGCTCGGCGGCGGCGGTGGGCGTGGCGGCGCGCAGGTCGGCGGCGAAATCGGCGATGGTGAAGTCCGTCTCGTGGCCCACGGCCGAGATGACGGGCACCGCCGATTCATAGATCGCCCGCGCGACCTGCTCCTCGTTAAACGCCCACAGCTCCTCGAGCGAGCCGCCGCCGCGGCCGACGATCAGAACGTCGGCTTCGCCCATGGCGTTCAGCGCCCGGATCGCCTTGACGATGGACGGCGCCGCGCCTTTGCCCTGCACCAATACCGGGTACAGGATCACGGCCGCCTGCGGATAACGGCGCTGCAGCGTCGTCAGGATATCCCGCACCGCCGCGCCGGTCGGCGACGTCACGACGCCGATCGTGCGCGGAAAGCGCGGCAGCGGCCGCTTCCGCTCCGGCGCGAACAGCCCTTCCGCCTCCAGCTTCTGTTTCAGCTGTTCGAAGGCGAGATACAGACTGCCGATCCCGTCCGGCTGCATCTGGGTCGCATAAAATTGGTACTGCCCGTCCCGCTCATACACCGTCACATTACCCCGGGCGATCACTTTCGCCCCTTCCTTCGGCCTGAACGGCAGACGCTGGTTGTACGAGGCGAACATAATGCATTTGACCCGGCTGCTTTCATCCTTCAGCGTAAAATACATATGGCCGCTGGAATGGTGCGTAAAATTGGAAATCTCCCCGCGAATCCACACCTCCGAAAGCAGGCGGTCCGAATCCAGCTTCATTTTGATATAGCGGTTCAATTCCTTGATCGTTAATATCCGCTGCTCCACGACAGACCGGCCCCTTTACGCCAATCCTTGCAAACGTTTGGCGGCGATCAGCGTGTTTTGCATCAGCATCGTAATCGTCATCGGGCCGACGCCGCCGGGTACCGGGGTAATCGGACCGGAGACTTCCTTGACGCTGTCGAAATCGACGTCTCCGGCCAGCTTCCCGTTATCGAGCCGGTTCATGCCGACGTCGATCACGACCGCGCCCGGCTTCACATAGGAAGCGTCCACGAAATTGGCCCGGCCGATCGCCACGACCAAAATGTCCGCCTGCTTGGTCAACTCCTTCATATTCGCCGTGCGCGAATGGCACATCGTGACCGTCGCGTTCTCCCGCTGCAGCAGCAGGGAAACCGGTTTGCCGACGATATTGCTGCGCCCGATCACTACCGCATGTTTGCCCGCGATTTCTAAGCCCGTGCGCTTGATTAATTCGATGACTCCCGCAGGCGTGCAAGGGAGCAGGCTGTCATCTCCGATCACCAGGTTGCCGACATTGACGGGATGGAACCCGTCGACGTCCTTTTCCACGGAAATCGCGTCGATGACGGCTTTCTCGTCGATATGCTTCGGCAGCGGAAGCTGCACCAATATCCCGTGGATGTTGTTTTGGCGGTTCAGCTTGTCCACCAGCGCCAGCAATTCCTCCTGCGAGGTTGATGCCGGCAAACGGTGAACTTCGGAATAATAGCCCAGGTCATGGCAGGCTTTTTCCTTGTTGCGCACATAAACCTGGGACGCCGGATCTTCGCCGACGAGAACGACGGCAAGTCCGGGAGTAAAGTTTTGTTTCTTAAGCTCTTCCACTTCTTGGCGAATATTGGCCCGGATCTCCTCCGATACCTGTTTTCCGTTAATAATCGGTGCTGACATTGTCATCCTCTCCTCTGCCGGTATAATGGTTTAAATTTTGCTTTTGAGCTGTTCCACGTCCTGAATCATTTTGCCGAGCACGCCGTTTACGAATTTGCCCGATTCCTCGGTGCCGAAATGCTTGGCGAGTTCGATCGCCTCGTTGACGGCCACTTTGCCCGGAACATCGTCGCGGAATATCATTTCGTACGCCGCCAGCCGCAGCACCTGGCGGTCGACTTTCGACAGCCGGCTGATCTGCCAGCCCTTCAAATAGTCGGACAGCAGTCCGTCAATCGCGTCTTTTCGGCTCCAGGTCCCGTTGACTAGCTCAAGGACAAACGCCTTGTCTCCTTCGGCATCGGTCAATTTAACCTCGCCTTCGTTGTCCCCCGCGGCTTCGGAAAGCAGCATCGAAACCGCTTCTTCCGCTTCCACTTCGTTCATTTCCATATGATACAAACTTTGAATTGCAATTTCTCTCGCCAATCGCCGTTTCATCTGCTTCCTCCTTATAATCACGATCCTACTTTTCAGCATGGACCAAAAACGTGCCGATCATCACTTTTTCGCCAAAACCTTCTCTGCGCACAAAAAAACCCCGCAACAAGCTTTCTCCACAAAATGGCAACATCGTCTTTTTCCGGAGAAAGCTTATCACAGGAATCATTTGAAAGGACGCCAGCGCGAAGACAACCATTCCCAGATCTGACCCCAGGGCAATAGCGGGCCTTGATCCAAATCCTTTATTTTGCCGATCGTATACCCGATAAACAGAAGCAGCGCGCAAAACAGCATATTCCAAAATCCGAAAAACAGATAAATCGGGCATAGAAACACCGCCGCGGCCACGCCCAGCAAGCGTCCCCTGTGACTCTCCCACAATTGCTTCCAGAACACCCCGCTACTCACCCCTATTCAACCCGGCTTTTGACGGCAGGCGAATGAACCAGGTTGGCGATGTAAACCGAAACATAGGATACGGGAATCCCCGTAATTTCCTCCACATGATCGTGAACCTGTTTTTGCACTTCCTCCGTTAGGGCGGGAATCGAGGTTTCTCCATCCACAAGGGCTCTTACCACGATTTCCAGGCCCGCTTCCGTAATCCGGATTCGCGTCTTGACCTCTTTGATGCCGCGCACGCGGGTAGCCGCTTTGTACGACAAGTTCTCGATCGTATCCACGGAAATTTGAATATCTCCGTATTCCGTACGTTGATTGATGGACGGCAGGGAGCCGCGCTCTCTTTTGACCGAAATGTAAAAAAAGCGGATGCTCAGCAAAAACAACACGACGGCCACCACCCAAGCCGCTATGTACAGGTTTCTTTCCTGGGCCGCATAGAAATCGGGCGGCAAGGCGTCCGTCAACAGGAGGATCGCGATGACGGATAAAATTCCGATGCTCAAGCTGTAAATAAACAGCAAAAGTCTGTCTAAAATTTTGGCCACGACGGGTACAGCCTCCTTAAAAGAAACCCCTGACCCTGATTGGTCGGGGGCTTTCACCTAAAGTTCACTATTTCACGCGATGAGTCGGTTCGGCTTCTTCGGCTTTTTCAGCCGCCTTAAAAATGACGTCATGGATATGCACGTTCACTTCCACTACGTTCAGGCCGGTCATCGTTTCGATGGAACGCTTGACGTTGCGTTGAATTTCCGAGGCGACTTCAGGCAAACGGTTGCCGTACTCGATGATGACGGATACGTCTACGGCCGCTTCACGTTGTCCGACTTCGACTTTAACGCCCTTGGAAAGATTTTTTCTCCCCAGCAGTTCGGCGATGCCGCCGGCGAAACCGCCGCTCATGCCGGCCACGCCTTTCACCTCGACGGTGGCCAAACCGGCGATCACTTCGATCACTTCCGGAGCGATCTGGATTTCCCCGATATCCGTGCGTTCGAATTCCGTAGGCAATGTACTCATTTTCTATTCATCCACCTCTCAATAAGTATGACGCTGCTCAAACCCTTGATACTGCGCACTTATTATACATACTATATCATTTTGGGTTCATTATGACAAACTTCCGGCAAGCGTCTTAAATCTCGTTTTCTTCCAAAAATTTAATATCGAAATCGCCTTTGACGAAGGTCGGATGATTCAGCAGCTTCTGGTGAAAAGGGATCGTGGTATGGATGCCTTCAATGGCAAATTCGGACAATGCCCGCTTCATCTTCGCAATGGCTTCCTCTCTTGTCGCCCCCCACACGATCAGCTTGGCGATCATCGAATCGTAGTGCGGGGAGATCATATATCCCGGATAAGCCGCGCTGTCCACGCGAACGCCGGGTCCGCCCGGGGCCAGGTAAAAGCCGATTTTGCCCGGCGAAGGCATGAAATTGCGCGACGGGTCCTCGGCGTTGATCCGGCACTCGATCGACCAGCCGTTCAGCTGCACATCGTCCTGCGTGAAGGAAAGCGGGTTCCCTTCGGCCACCGAAATCATCTCGCGAATGAGATCGATGCCGGTGACCATCTCCGTGACCGGATGCTCAACCTGAATCCGCGTATTCATTTCCATGAAATAAAACTGGCCGTCAGGGCCCAGCAAAAACTCCAATGTCCCCGCGCCGGAATAATTGACGGCCAGAGCCGCCCGCACTGCAGCCTCGCCCATTTCGCGGCGTTTTTCCGCAGACAGTACAGGGCACGGCGCTTCCTCCACCAGCTTTTGCCGGCGGCGCTGCACCGAGCAGTCGCGTTCGCCGAGGTAAACGGCGTTCCCGTGTTTGTCGGCCATGATCTGGATCTCCACGTGCTTCATGCCGGTCAAATATTTTTCAAGGTACACCCCGGCGTTGCCGAAAGCCTTTTGGGCTTCCTGCTGGGCCGTGGTGATTTGCTTGATCAGCGATTCTTCGTCCTCGGCGATGCGGATGCCTTTGCCGCCGCCGCCGGCGGTCGCTTTGATGATCACCGGATAGCCGATATCCCGGGCGATCATGACCGCTTCGTCCAAATCCTCGATCAGGCCGTCGGAACCGGGGATAACCGGAACGTTCGCATCCTTCATCGTTTGTTTGGCCACCGCTTTATCCCCCATGCGGGTGATCGCTTCCGGAGACGGGCCGATAAACGTGATGTTGCAGGACCCGCAAATCTCCGCGAAATCGGCATTTTCAGCCAAAAAGCCATAGCCCGGATGCACGGCGTCGCATTCGGTGAGCGTCGCCACGCTCATCAGATTGGTCAGGTTCAGGTAGCTGTCCTTGGACAGCGTCGGGCCGATGCAGTAAGCTTCGTCGGCAAGCCGTACGTGCAGCGAATCCTTATCGGCTTCAGAATAAACCGCGACCGTGGATATTCCCAGCTCGCGGCATGCCCGAATGATTCTCACCGCGATTTCGCCGCGGTTCGCGATCAATATTTTATGAAATTTCATGTCATCCATCCTCCTTGCCCTCTCACTAAAAATCAGGGGCGGCTGGCCCCCGACTTACTCCGGCTTCACCAAAAAGAGAGGTTGTCCATACTCTACCAATTGGCCGTTTTCCACAAGAATATCGATAATTTCGCCCTTGACCTCGGCCTCCAGCTCGTTCATCAGCTTCATCGCTTCGATAATGCAGACCGTGGTCTTCTCGCCAACCTTGTCCCCGATGTTGACGTAAGGCTGAGCATCCGGGGAGGATGAACGATAAAAGGTTCCCACCATCGGCGAAGCGATGGTATGCAGGTTAGCCGCAATTTCGGCCGGCTTCGCGGGCTGCGCGGCAGGTTCGTTCACGGCCGGAGCGACCGCCAAGGCCGCCGGAACGTTTTGCGGAGCGGCAGCTGCCAGCTGCGGCTGCACTTGGACGATTTCGCTTTTTCCCGGCTTGCGAATGCAAAGGCGTGCGCCTTCGTTTTCAATTTCCACTTCCTGAATGGACGTTTTGTCTACCAATTCAATCAATTCTTTAATTTCGTTCAAATTAAACATGTCTTCACTCTCTCCTTCACTTTGTCGGGAAAGCCTTAGCCTATTGCTTGGACCATCAGTTCATAGCTTTATGTATTATATCACAATCGAACAAAATGGAAAGAGTCCAAGCTTCCCCGGACTCCTCCTAACCTTTGCATATTCTCCATCTCAACATACGGCCGTGCTTTACTGCGTGACGTATTGCACGCTTACTTTATCCTGGGACACGTCAAGCTCCTTCATCACCAGGTCCATAATGCTTACGGCCTCTTTGGCCTCCATTTTTTCGCTGACGACCACGACTTTGTATTTGTTGCCCTCTTCGGCCACGACGGCGTTGGCATATTGCTGGCGCAGTCTTTCCTCGATATCGTAAATTTTCTCTTCTTTTTCCTCCAAAGCGCTTAACTCTTGCTGCGCCATGGCGGACTCTTCCAGCGATTTTTTTTCATCGTTGATCGCCTGCATCAGCTCTTCCTGCTTTTTCAGGTTTTCCTGCGTCCGCTCAAACTGATAGGCCGTCAGCGAATCGGAGGAAGCGATGCCTTGCGCCTCCATTTGTTTCAACACATCTTCGTCGGTTTTGGTTTGCTCAGGTCCCCCCGCGCCCGCGGAAGGTTCTGCCGCTTTGTCCCCTTCGGCCGCGCTATTCCCCTCTTTGGCCGCTTCTTTTCCGCCATTTTGGGAGGACGCGTTCGCCGCGCCGCCGGCCGCGCCGCTTTCTTCGGTTGCGGCTTCTTCTTTTGCAGCCTGGGAATCATCCGTCTTCGCGGCGGCTTCGTCGTCGGTAACGGCAGCGCTGCCGGCTTCGCCATCGCCGGCGACTTCGGAAAGGATCACTTCATCTTGGGCGGACAAGCCGGACCCCTCCAGGCCGCCGTTTTGAGCCGTTCCGCCGTCCATGCTGACCTGCTGGCCGTCGGTTTTCGCCGCAGGCGCCGGCCCTTCTTCCGTAAACAGATAATAAGCCGATAAAACAACCATCAAACTGAGCATCGATACAAGCCAAATCGTTTGTCTTTTGGATTTCATAAAAAGATTCCTCCTAAAAGTTTTGTGAGCGTTGCTTCCTGAATAAGCTTCGAACAAAACTTGCTTCGAAAGCATACGCTTAGTTTTGTGAGCGTTGCTTCCTGAATAAGCTTCGAGCAAAACTTGCTTCGGCAGCATCCGCTTAGGTTTGTGAGCATGACTCCCTCTTCTTAAGAAAGCGGCTCTGAGAACTACTGCGACTGCTTGCGGGGAACGACGGATATCCGGTACGCCGGAACATTTAATCCTTTCTCAACAGCGTCCACGATCAGGCCTTTCACCGTTTTGTTTTCGGCCCCCCTCGCGACGACGAGAACCCCGCGGATTTTCGGCTTGATTTTTTTCGTGACGATGGGCTGCTCGCTGCCGGAATTTTCGTAAGTCACGATTTGACCGTCGCGGGTATATTGCGTCACATGGCGCCTCCCCCCGTCCGCGTCGCTCTCCTCCGTCAATTCCTGGGTATCCTTTACGTTGCGCTGCACAACGACCTCCTCCGTCGAATCGATCGTAACGAGGACATCCACCGCGCCGACGCCGACGATTTTTTCCAAAATCTCCTTCGTTTTATTCTCCAGCGACAACTCCATGCTGTTGAATTCCCCGCCGGCGGCGCTCTCTTCCATGGCCTCGGACGCCAGATCCTGCATCACCGGCGGTTCTCTGCCTTCCCCCCCGTTATCCACCTCCTTAACGTTCACAAAAGAGTTGAACAGCATAATCGCGATGCCTGCCAATCCGAGAATCAGCAGCAGGCGGAACGTATTTGCGCGCTTCTTCCCGTCCGCGCCTTTGCCGATCCATTGCTCAAGCTTTTTCAGCCATCCCGGCATGTCCCTTCACCTCCCGACTAGCTTTTTTCCGCCTGCGGCCGGATGATCGTTACGGCATTTTCGGCAACCCCCCAGTTTTTGCTCAGCAGCTCCTCAATTTGCGTAACAAGTTTTTCCGGGACGGATTCATTCCCTGGATTCCCGTCCTTGCCGGAACGGTTTCTTGCCGCCGCGCCGCCACCGGAGCCGGCCATCGCCGCGGTGGTTTGGCCGTTCGCACCGCCGCTTGACGATTGCCCGGAACGCTCATTTGCGCTTTCGCCCACGCGGACCATTATTTTTTCGATAGGTGTAACCGTTATCTCCGGCCCCCGCCCGGAAGCACCTTTGTCCGAGCTGGACGATTCCGTTTTGGCCTCGGCCATGACCACCTCCACCTCGGAGATGACCGGCTCCGCTGCCGGCGGGGCCGCGCCTTCCTTGTCCGCCCCCGTCTTCGCGGGTTTTGTGGTCAGTTTAACCGATACCCGCTCAACCGGCTGCCCGGTCTCGCGTTCGATCTGCTCCTTCATTTGCCGCGCCGTTTCTTCGCCCGCCCACTGCAGCGCCTCGGCTTCCTGCTTTTGGCGCAGTTCTTCGCCCTGCCGCAAAATCGCTTCCGTACTTTGCCCGGCCGCTTCGTTCTCCAGCCCTTCGATGCTTTCGGAAAAGGCCGTTTCCAGCTCTTTCTTGGCATCGGAGCTTAAGAAGCGCATGACCGGGGAGATCAGCGTCAGCAAGATCAGCAGGCTCACGACAAGCTTGACGTAGCGCTCCATCGCGCGATTGGGGAGAAGCAGATCGACAAAGACGGCGATGAGTACGATAAAAATGATTTCCTTCAGCCATTCCGCTAGCCAGTTCATCGCTTGGATCACCTTCCCGTTTCCGGCGGGGCGCCCCCCGCGCTTACCTCATCATGACCGTAATGTTGCCGGCGGTGAGCATGATCGTAATCGCCAGAAAAAACATCAGCCCGACGGCCGCGAGCGCGGCAAAAACGTACAGCATGCTCTTGCCGATCGTTTCCAGGCAGGTGACGATCGGCGAATCGCCAAGCGGCTGCATCACCGCTGCCGAAAGGTTGAAGATCAGCGCCAGCGTGATGATTTTGATCGCCGGGAAAGCGCAGAGAAACAACAGAATGATGACGCCGACGAGCCCGATCGAGTTTTTCACCAGCAGCGAAGCGGAGATCACCGTGTCCGTCGCGTCGGCGAACACCTTGCCGACGACCGGCACGAAATTGCCGGTTAAATATTTGGCCGCCCGCAGCGTCACCCCGTCGGTCACCGAACCGGCGATGCCTTTCACGGAGATGACCCCCAGGAAGACGGTCAGCAGCACCCCGAGCAACGCCATGCTGATCGAGCGCAGCAGATCGGCGAGCTGGGTCAGCTTGTATTTGTCCGACAGGGAGCTGACGATATGCAGCACTGCCGAGAAAAAGAGCAGCGGGAAAACGATCGTATGCACCGCCGTACCGACCGCGTGCACCATAAACACGACGAGCGGATGAGTGACCGTGACGGTGACCGCGCCGCCCATGGAGGCCAGCAGCGTGAACAGCAGCGGCACCATCGCCATCATGAAGTCGATCATGCCGCCGATGGCATTGCTGGCGTACGTAATCGCCACATGGAAGCTGTTGATCGCCAGCACAAGGATGACCAGATAGCAGATGGAGTACGCGACTTTGCTGACCTGCTTGCGTTCGAACGCCGTTTGCAGCGTCTCCAGGATCATGCTGAAGATGGACAGCAGCACAATCGTTACCAGAATGCGGCCGTTATACAGGACCTCGTGCCACATATATTTCATCAGACCGGTTAATCCCGTCTTTAGGCTGAAGCTTTGATCTTGCGCAAGCAGCATATCCATAAAGGACGGGAGCTTCTGATCCGGAAAAAAACCGCCGTAATCTTTCATCAGCTGCTGCCAGTAAGTCTCCACCTGGTCGGTCGGCAGCTCTTCGGCTTGCCGCTTGATCCAGCCTCCGTCCGCGCCTTCGGCAAGCGAGACCTGCGGGATCAACCACACCAGCAGAGCGCCGAGGACGATCAGAAACAGCGTTTTGCCGCGCCAAAGCTCGTTTGTCGTTCCTATCATCCGTCTCCCCACCCTCTTTAAGAGGTTGTTCGGTGCTAAAGCCTGACTTTCTGAACTTCCACTTTAAGCCGGCAGCAGCTTGATTACCGTTTCTATAATGATGCTGATGATCGGGATGGCGAGCACCATGATCAGCACCTTGCCCGCCATTTCGATTTTCGATGCGATGGCTTCCTGCCCCGCGTCGCGGACGATTTGCGCCCCAAACTCGGCGATGTAGGCGATGCCGATGATTTTCAGGATCGTTTTCAGATAGATCATCTGCACGCCGGATTTTTCGGCCAAATCCTCCAGCACCTCGATGATGCTCCCGATTTTGCCGATCAGATACAGAAAAATGAGGATGCCCGTGCTGGCGGCGATCAAAAAGGCAAACATCGGCTTTTGTTCTTTGATGACCAGAATCAGCACCGTCGCGATCAGTCCCAGCCCTACAACCTGGATAATTTCCACCGGAGCTCACCTACTGGAACAAAAAGATCGATTTGATTTCTTGAAACAGATTGTCCAGCAGCCGGATGACCATAAACAGCACGACGACGAACCCGATCAGCGTTACCCAATGCGCCATGTCCTCTTTTCCCATCTGCTTCAACACCGTATGGATCATGGCGATAATAATGCCGATGCCCGCGATTTGAAATATGGCGTTCACTTCTATGTTCATTGATTTGGCACCTCACGATCGATTTCACAGGCGACAATCAGCCCTGGAGGGAAATGAATTCAGTAGAACAGAATGACGATGAACGCTCCGCATAAAAGCCCCAGGCTGCGGTACATTTTCTCATAGCGGGCTTGCTCTTCCCGGGCCGCGGATTCCTCGCTCTCCAGCTGCCGGACGGCCGTCGCCAGATGTCTTAACTGATCTTTCCGGTCGCTTGTCCCAAGCGTATAGCTGAGCTGGCGGATCACCTCCTGCTCAGGGGCTTTCATGGCGGTAAATTGCCAAACGTTGATGGCGGCCTGCTCCAGGCTTTCCTGGGCGCTCAAACGGTTGGAGGCGCTCATGTTGTCCGCCGCGGTGACGAAGATGGCTCTCACCGGCTCCTGGCTTTGTTCCCCGATCCGCCGCAGCGCGTCGGGAAGCGGCGTAAAACCGTACATGATTTCGGTTTCCAGCCGTTTTAGCGCCAGGATCAGCCTGCGGATCTGGTTCGGCCGGCTGGCGAACTGCCTTGCCTGCACCCATCCGGCCAAAGTTGCCGCCAAAATGACGAGCGCGGCCCCGAACATTTTAAGCATGCTCCTCCCTGCCTTTCCATTCCGCCCCGTGCAGCTGGATTCCCCGCCGTTTTCCGTCCCAGAGCCTGAAAGCCAGTCCCTTTTCCGTCCGCGCAAGCACCGCGTACATTTGGAAGAAGCCGGTTTCCGACAGCTTGGCCAACGCCGGCCGCGAGGACAGGTCGTCCAAGCTTGCCCCATGCGCCGTGCAGATGACGCGCACCCCGGCATGCAGCGCCTCGGCCAAAGCCTCGGCATCCTCCGGCCGCCCGATCTCGTCCACGATCAGCACGTCCGGCGACATGGAGCGGATCATCATCATGATCCCTTCCGCTTTCGGACAGCCGTCCATGACGTCCGTGCGGGGACCGACGTCAAATCCGGGAACGCCTTTTTTGCTGCCGGCGATCTCCGAACGTTCATCGACGACAGCCACTTTCAGCCCCGGCCAGGACGCCTCCGGGTGCCCCCAGGTTCCGCTGCTGATTTGCCGGGCCAAATCGCGGATCAATGTCGTTTTGCCTTGCTGCGGGGGAGACAAAATCAGCGTATGGTATACGCTTCTGCGCTTGAAATCGAGCAGCCTTGGCAAAATCGGGTCGGCGATGCCTTTGACCTCCCGGGCGATCCGCACATTAAAGCCGCTGATATCGCGCAGATGCTCCACCTTACCTCCGCTTAGCAAAGTCCTGCCGGCCAGTCCGATCCGGTGCCCCCCCGCAATCGTGATGAAGCCTTTGCGAAGCTCTTCCTCCATCGTATAAAGCGAGTGGTTGGTGATCAGATCCAGCAGCCGGTTGCCGTCCTGTTTTCCCGGCTTGTAGGCTGCCTCCGGATTTTGCGTCAGGCTTCCGTCCGGTGTCACAAAATAGTAGCGGCCGCCTGAATTAATCTCAAGCGGGCGTCCCTCGCGGATGCGAATCTCTTCCAGAACGGGAAAAATGGAAGGCGGCAGCTTAAGCAGCAAAGCCCGGATGTTGTCGGGAAATACGGTTAACCAACTTGGGTTCATGGCGTACCCCCAAAACTCTTAATCTTAAGAGGCTGTTCAAAAAGTCATCTTTTGCTCACGAAATACCTGACTTTTTGAACTCTAACTTTAATGATTTTTTTGCTATACCTCATATGTATGCCTGTACTTTGTCATTATTCCGGGCAATCTATCATTTCTTCAAAATCCCGATTAAGAGACAGGCGACGCCGCAGCCGATCCAAATCATTTTTCCCCAGGACAGCTTGTCGGCCATTCCAGCCAGTCCGATGGACGTCGTGACGATCAGGATCGTCGGCCCGACCAGTGCCAGCGCCGAATTGACGGCTAGCGCCTTATCCACCCTTCCCAGCTTCAGCATGAGCAGGGCCGCCAAAATCTCGATGGTCCCGGAGAACATTCGCAGCGTCGCCATGCTGACTACAAATTTATCGAGCATATCCACCTTCGCCTCCTTGTCCAAATGGTGCTCTCTTAACGATATGCCCGTATTTTTCTATTTATTAATAGAAAAGAAAGACCCCGCCGCCGGCGAGGTCCTTCGTCGTATATTCATTGTGTGCAAGAACGCAACCGTTCAGGCAGGCGGTCTTGAGGCAGCGCTGTCCTTCGTCGTATATACGTTGTGTACAAGGGGAGAAGTTGATGGATATGTGGGTATGAGGTTTCCCTTGCCGCTCCTGCACAAGACAACTTGTTGCCTTGATACATTTCAGTTTTCCCGGGAAAGGCTTAGGTGTTCGAATTAAAATTGAGCTTGCAGGAGATCTAACGGTTGCAGCAGCGGCTATTTTACGAAAAAAGCCCTTTTCAAAATTTTAACGGTTGTGAGAATCGTTATTTACCTGAATCTAAGCAAAATGAGCCGGGTGTCAGTGAAATAAGCGCTATGGCAACCGTTACAATTTCAAATCAACCTTTTTTGACCGAATAGCGGCTATGGCAACCGTTAGAATAGTTGTGGAAAGAGGCACCCCCAAGCCGCTGGCTTGAAGGTGCCTCTTATGCAAAAAACGTATATCCGCTTTGTTTTGCGCCGGTCTACCGACGGTCCTTAGGCCCGCCGACAAACGCCTGCGTTTCCGTATCCAGGCCGTAAGCGGTGTGCAGCGCGGTCACGACCTCATTTAACTTGTCGGCGTCGATGACGCACGATACTTTGATTTCCGAGGTACTGACCATCTTGATGTTGACCCCCTGTTTGGAGATCACGTCGAACATTTGCGCGGCAACCCCGGGATGGCTGACCATGCCTGCGCCTACGATCGAAACCTTGACCAAGCCGTCTTCCGAAGTCACATCTTCATACGGAAGCTCGCTGCGGATGCCTTCCAGCACCTGCAGCGCTTTTTCGCAGTCGGACAAAGCAACGGTAAAGGAGAAATCGGCCTTGCCGTCCTGTACGCCGCTCTGGACGATAATGTCGACGTCGATTTTCGCTTCCGCCAGCGAACCGAACACTTTTGCGAGCACGCCGGGAACGTGGGAAACCCCCATAATGCTGATCCGGGCTACATTTTTATCGTAAGCGATCCCGCTGACAACTACTCCTTGCTCCATCTTGGCTTCCTCCTTCACTACTGTGCCTTCATTATGGTTAAAGCTGGAACGGACGACGAGGCGCACCTGGTGATGTTTGGCGTATTCCACCGCGCGGGGATGCAGCACGGCCGCTCCCAGATTGGCGAGCTCCAGCATCTCGTCATACGAAATTTCATTCAGTTTGCGTGCGTTTTTTACGATCCGCGGATCGGTCGAATAGACGCCGTCCACGTCGGTATAAATTTCGCAGGTATCCGCCTTGGTCGCGGCCGCCAACGCCACCGCCGTCGTATCGGAACCGCCGCGGCCGAACGTCGTGATTTCGCCGTCCACGGTCATGCCCTGGAATCCGGCAACGATGACGATATAACCTTCCTCCAGCGATTTCAGCACGCGCTCCGGCTGGATATCGGTAATTCGCGCTTTGCCGTGAACCGATTCCGTACGAAAGCCCGCTTGCCATCCCGTATACGAAACCGCTTTGGCGCCAAGCGCATCTATCGCGATCGCCAGCAAAGCAATGGAAATTTGTTCGCCGGTCGTCATCAGCATATCCATTTCCCGAAGCGGCGGTTCCTTGCTGAGCAGCTTCGCCTGATCGATCAGATCATCGGTGGTGTCCCCCATCGCCGAGACGACCACCATGACCTGGTGCCCTTCCTTTTGCTTGTCGACAACGCGCTTTGCCACACGCTGCATCCGCTCCGTGTCGCCGACGGAGCTGCCTCCAAATTTCATCACGTATAAAGCCAAGTCAGACCCTCCCTAATGTGCCCGTTTTCCTATGAGCATTCAACCATTTGAACCAGTAACGCTTTAAACCAGTATAATACGAAGGACCCGAAGGTCGTCAATGCTTTGGCGGTCATTACAAAAAATTCCCCCACCTTGAAAGGTGGAGGATGCAGCATTCTTAAGGGAACGCCAGGTTCACCGCCCTGCCGCCCCCGTCCGAAACTTCATCGCTAAACCGCTTAGGCCCGCGAAATATATTTACCTTCGCGCGTATCGATCAGCAGCACGTCGCCTTCATTAATGAAGAGCGGCACCTGAACGTTGAGTCCCGTTTCGACCTTGGCGTTTTTGGTTGCGCCGGTAGCGGTGTTGCCTTTGATGCCCGGCTCGGTTTCGATTACTTTCAGCTCCACGCTGTTCGGCAGGTTGATCCCGATAATTTCGCCCTGGTAGCTGACGATTTTAACGTTCATGTTCTCCTTCAGGAAGTTCAGCTCCCATTCCAACTGATCCGACGACAGCGTAAATTGGTCGTAAGTCTCGTTGTCCATGAAGGTGTGCTCCTGGCCGCTGGCGTACAAGTATTGAACGTCGCGGTTTTCGATCATGGCGCGGCTGATCGTCTCGCCGGCGCGGAATGTTTTTTCCACCGTGTTGCCGTTGCGCAGGTTTTTCAGCTTGGAGCGGACGAAAGCCGCGCCCTTGCCCGGTTTAACGTGCTGGAATTCAAGCACCGTATAAATGTCGCCGTCCACCTCGACGGTCAAGCCTGTTTTAAAATCGTTTACTGAAATCACAAAAGTACCTCCTCAAGTGGGTTAACAAATTTATTATATTTATTTTAAAAGAATACCCTAAATTAACAGTGACGTTTGTTAGCTGCTGTTACCCCACATTCGGGGAGTACCCGCATAACCCCGCCATTCCCCCGGCTTTTGCCTTTGGCCTACCCGCCGAGGCCGCTTGTCAGCCGATCGCGATATAGTCCTTCGCCGATTCGGTCAAACGCCGCACGCCGGAATCGGTGATGACGACATCGTCCTCGATGCGCACGCCGCCGAGACCCGGCAAATAAATGCCCGGCTCCACCGTGACAACCATGCCCGGCTTAAGCACGGTATCGCTCGTTTTGGATACGCGCGGATTTTCGTGAACTTCCATGCCGAGGCCATGTCCGGTGCTGTGCCCGAAATACTCGCCGTAGCCGTAGCGGGCAATTACGTCCCGAGCCAGCGCATCCGCCTCCCGGCCGGTCATGCCCGGACGAAGATGCTCCAGCGTGTGCAGCTGCGCCTCCAGCACGACATCGTAAATTTCGCGCAGCTTGTCGGCCGGTTTGCCTAAAGCGACGGTACGGGTGATATCGGAGCAATACCCGTTCATAAACGCGCCGAAGTCCATCGTCACCAGTTCGCCCGTCTGCATAATGCGCCCGCTGGCCCGGCCGTGCGGCAGAGCTGACCGTTCCCCGGAAGCGATGATCGTATCGAACGAAGTGCCCTCGGCTCCGTGCTTGCGCATGAACGTTTCCAGCTCCAGCGCCGCGTCCCATTCGCTGACGCCGGGCTTCAGAACGTCCAGCATATGTAGGAACGTGCGGTCGGCCAGTTCCGCGGCCTCTTTCATCAGCGCCAATTCCTCGCTGTCCTTGTACAGCCGGAGCTCCTCCACCAGCCCGCTCACCGGTACAAGCGCGATCGGTTGCAATTCGCGTTCATAGATGCGGTAAACCGAGAAAACGACATGCTCTTCCTCAAACCCGAGGCGTTCCAGGTTCTCCTTAGCCAGCAAAGACTTGATCGCTCCCGTAACGGACGCGCCGTGGTCGACGATCTCAAACCCGGGCGCCTGTTCGGCGGCTTGGGTCAAGTAACGGAAGTCCGTCAGCAGCCAAGCTTTGTCCGGGGTAACCAGCACATAGCCGGAACTTCCCGTAAATCCCGTCAAATAGCGGCGGTTCACCTCTCCGGTAATCAGCACCGCTTCGATATTCTGAAGCTTCATCGCTTCGCGAAGCAAAGCAACTCGAGTGCTCGCCATAAAAAACTCTCCCTTATTTTCGCTTAGAGCCCGCTATCGCGATCCGCCAGTTCAGGCCTTTTTCGTCTGTAGATGGCGTTTGAGCGCGAGCAGTCCCATTTCATAACCGTACGATCCGAAACCGGCAATTTGTCCCACCGCAATCGGGGCGATCACCGAAGTGTGCCGGAAAGCCTCGCGCGCGTGGATATTCGACAAATGCACCTCCACGACGGGAATGTTCACCGATGTCAAAGCATCCCGCAGAGCATAACTGTAATGCGTAAGCGCGCCGGGATTGAGCAAAATTCCGTCGACGGCCCCAAAGGCTTCATGAATCCGGTCGATCAGCGCGCCTTCATGGTTCGATTGAAAGAACGAGAGCTCAAGTTCATGGTCCCCCGCCAGCTTCCGCAAACGCTCTTCGATGTCGCCAAGCGTCTCGGATCCGTAGACGCCGGGTTCGCGAACGCCCAGCAGGTTCAGGTTCGGTCCGTTCATAACCAGGATTCGGTGCATAAGCTCTCCCCTTTCCCGAAAAATAACCAAAAGTAATTTTAACATAGAAGAGAGCCGCTTGAGAAGCTTTTTGTCTTACTGCAGCACGCCCCCCGGAGATTTCTTCGGTTCGCGTTCCCGCTCGTCCGTATATTCCTCCGCAGTCGTATAGCCGATAAACAACCCCCATAATAAATAGAGGCAAAATTCGCTGATAAGCGTATCTTTCGAAAGCTCAAGCAGCGGGCGGGTCATTCCGAACGCCGGGCCAAGGATGCCGAAGATGAGCCCCCACCAAACGATGCCGTACAAAATTCCCGGTCCCGGACCTTTCAGCTTGCGGAACAGGAGCGTGTAAATAAGCGTTGCCAAAATGGAAAAGACGATGAAGGAGAGCCATCCGACATAATAGCCGGGTTGACTGTATAAAAATGATCTTTTAAAAAAGGGCTCCACCAGATATCCGGGGATAACCGTCGTGAACCGCAAGAAATAAAAAAAACCTTTGATAGCTCCCCAGATCAGGCCGGCAAAAAAACCGATCTCGAGGGAATAGATCCAAATGTTCGTCCGCTCCCTCCCGTGCTGGCGCCAGCCCTGCCCGTAAAATTGCAGGTTTTCGTCATCCCCGCCTCCCCGCGAAAGCTCCCGCTCGTTCCCTTCGGGTTCCCGTCTTTCCCGCTGCGGTTGATTCATGCGTTTTCATCCTTCCCGGTTAGAAATATTTTGTTGGTTAGTATGCTCAATTCCAAAAAGCCTAAACAACTAGAATTTGCCCCTAAAGTTCGATACAATGGATTTATTACGAATGACGCCCGCCGTCCGTTCGCACAAAACTTATATCATTGTAGGAAGGTGAAATGCTTGCCTGAGCAATCTGCACCCGCAATTTACGGCGGCCAAGCCGTTATAGAAGGCGTTATGTTCGGCGGTAAACATGTTAATGTGACGGCCGTGCGCCGTAAAACGGGAGAAATTACTTTCTTTGAAGTTCCCAAACAAGATAAAGACTGGGTCAGAATGCTGCGCAAAATTCCGCTCATCCGCGGCATTGTCAGCATCGTCGATTCCAGCGCCAAAGGCTCCAAACATCTCAATTATTCCGCCGAAGCCATGGCCGATGACGAGGTGGAACCGGAGGAACGCGCCAAACAGAAGGAAAAGGAGGAGTCCGGCTTTTCGCTGACGATGCTGGTCGGCGTTGCCGTGGCCGGGGTTTTGTCTTTTATCGTCGGCAAACTCATTTCACGCTGGTTCCCGCCCTGCTTGAGCAGTATTTGTTCCAGCACGCTTTTGCGGGTCAAACGCTGCATACGCTCGTGGAAGGCGTCATCAAAATCGCGCTGCTGCTGACTTACCTCTGGCTTATCTCGCAAACTCCGGTCGTCAAGCGGTTGTTCCAGTATCACGGCGCGGAGCATAAAGTTATCTCCGCCTATGAGGCGGGAGAAGAATTAACGCCCAAAAACGTGCAAAAATACAGCCGTTTGCATTACCGGTGCGGCAGCAGCTTTATTATTTTGACGGTTATCGTCGGCGTCATCATTTATTCGCTGCCGATCTTCAGCTGGGATACGGTATGGGAACGGATGTACATCCGCATTCTGCTGCTCCCGCTGGTTATTGGCATCTCTTTTGAATTGCTGCGGTTCACCAACGCCGTGCGGGATATTCCGGTGCTGCGTTTTCTCGGGTATCCGGGTCTTTGGCTCCAGCTTCTGACCACTAAAGAACCGACCGACGATCAAGTGGAAGTGTCGATCGCTTCTTTCAACCGCATGCGCGAGCTGGATGCCGAACTGGAGAAAGTTCATGTCGTGGAATCGCCGGTAAGTTCAGCTTTGGATCCTTTGAAAGGGTGATGAAAGCATGAAAAAACAAGGCATCATGTTTTGGATCATCATGCTCCTGGTCGTAATCGGCATCGTTAACGGAATATTCGTTAGCCATATCATCAGTTTGGCGAACATCATCGTTCCGGTCGCCATCGTCGGCATCGTATTTCTGCTATACAAGTTCCCGCCGCGGAAATACCGGAAGAAGCAGCAGCCCAAAATCAAGCCTTCCGCGCGGACGATGGCCAAAGTGGCCGCTGAACAACGGCGCGGCTCTTCCGGCGAAAGACGCAAATCTTATCCTTTTCAAGTCATTGACGGCCAAAAAGGCAAAAATGACGACGACTTGCCCAAATACCACTAAAATAGGTTGTTCAGAACTTTCGCTTAAAGCAATCTATCTGAAAAAAGCAGGACGTAAAGCCATACAAGATGGCTTTCGCCCTGCTTTTTTAATTTCGCCACTAGCGTTGCATTAAATCTGATAAGATACATTTTCTAGCCGCACCAATATTCTAAACATTCCTGTGTAGGTTAAGATTTCGTCTTTGAAAAAAACAGGAGCGCCTCGTATGATAGGGGTGTCGACGGGTCAAAAGCCCTTAAAACCTATCAGGAGGCGCTTACTATGAAGTCTACTCGAATTCAAACCACAAATCAACGGATTGAACGAATTACCATGCAGCATGCGATCATCGGGATTGACATCGCCAAGGATGTTCATGCCGCCCAAGTGACCGATTTTCGGGGGCGTGTCCTGACACCACGCCATCTGTCGTTCGCAAACACGCGGGAAGGCTTTGAGAAGCTTCTGCGCTGGACGTGTGACGTACAGGACAAACACCATCTATCCTCACTCATCGTCGGCATGGAGCCCACAGGCCACTATTGGTTCAATCTCGCGAATTGGTTACGGGAGCAAGGGATCACGGTGGTACTGGTGAACCCGGTAACAGTGCATCGTAATAAGGAAAATCGCGACAATTGCCCGTCCAAGAACGATCCCAAGGATGCATTGAACATTGCCGACGTAGTTAGCCGAGGCTTCTACACGGACTATACGCCAGAGGCGGCTGTTTTCAAACGACTCAAGGCGGTTATGAGTGATCGAGAATTTTGGGTCAAGCAGCAGGTGAGCCTGGGAAATCGCATTATCCGCTGGATCGATCTGAAGTTTCCGGAATTCCGTTCGGTCTTCCCGGATTGGACAGTTTTGCGTTCTCTGGCGTCGCTCCGCGCCTTTCCGTTGCCGTCCGACTTGCAGGGTCTTCGTACGGATGACGTGATCGAAGCTTGGCGTGAGCAAGGGATGAAACGTGCGGGCGGAGTAAGTGGCAAAGCGAAGGCCGCCCGGCTTCTTCTGGTGGCTGCACATAGTATCGGCGATATACAGGCACTTGAAGAAGCGCGGCGTGACCTGCAGCGTTTGCTGGATGCGTATGAATATGCCGTCAAGTCGCTTGAGGAGATCGAGCAGGAAGTCAAGAAGTTACTAGGCTGTATTCCGCTAGCTGGGCAGTTGCGAAGTATTAAAGGCCTTGGAACCATAACGATCGCGGCCCTTCTGGCTTGTGCCGGAGATTTGCGTAACTATGCCCATGGGCGTCAACTGCTGCGCCGGGCCGGTCTGAATCTAGCGGAACGTACTTCGGGCAAGTTCAAAGGACAGATCAAGCTCTCCAAGCGCGGGGACAGCATGCTTCGCAAGTATCTCTACCTGGGCGTGCTGGGCTTGGTTGGCCAACATCCGGACTTTAAGCGATGGCATGAGTACAACCTGAAGAAAGGAATGAAGAAGATGGCTTCAATCACCAAGTTAATCGGCAAACTCGCTCGAATCCTCATTGGCATGGTTCAGAAGGGGGAACCGTATCGCTCCGAGATAGCGGTCCACCGAGTCGCCTAGCCTAAATCTATTGACGTAACCGAGCCTGGCTGATAATCCGTCGTCATACGAAGATTGACTCGTTCGCAGGATTCGAACAAAGAAAGCAACACAGAACCGAGTTTCGCAACCGTAAGGGCAAATGACCCATCTTTTAAACGCAATCGGTCTCCACGCCTTGGACAGGTACAACGAAGGAATGTAAGGGCGAAGACCCGTAGAGACATGGGAGGGTGAACCTCCAGGGGCCGAGTGGAGGGTGCAGGAAACCATTTTTTGGAGAAGTGCAAAGATGCACGACTTCTGTTCCTGCACACCCTTTTGCAAGAAACCACGGCTTTTTGTCCGGAGCTCCCCCATCTCTTCGCTTTTCAAGGTAGCGAAATCCTGCGAATAAGTGAGTATTCGTGAGAAAACTTCTTAAATACGAGGGACGGTTGCTACAAGCGTTATTTGTGCCAAAAACGTTGATTTCAAAATGTAACGGTTGCCATAGCGCTTATTTCACTGAAATCCGGCGTAGTTTACTTAGATTCAGGCAAATAACGGCGATCACAACCGTTAAAGTTTTGAAAAAGGCTTTTTTCGCAAATTAGCCGCTGTTACAACCGTTAGATTTCCGGCGGGCGCATTATCGGCTTGAAAACATGATCATTTCCCCAGTTAATGCAACGCTAGTGGATTTGCCCGTCTTTTTCGCGGGACGCCTGTACCTGTCATTTAAAAGCGCCCGGATTCGCCTGCTGATATTTATTAAATTGCTCCTCATAATATTGAGCGTTCCATTTGCCGAAAAACCGCTCGCCGGCGCGCAGGCCCGACTCGTAAAGGAGCAGGCTCTCCTCCTCGCTAATATCAAACTGCGTCGTCGGATACCCCAACGTCGGAATTTTTATCGTCCGGTAGCGGTTCGATTGTTCGATATAACGTTCATCATGCGCCGACAGCATCGTTTCCACGATCGCCTGCAGCATGGAAAACGGCCCGCGAATGTCGTGCGGCTGGTTGGTGTTTTTGCCGACCATTTGAAACCCGACCGTCGGAATCCGCTCTCCGCTGCGCGGCGTTTCCTGGTCAAACAGCCAAAGCGGGAAGTTGCTGAGCAGGCCGCCGTCGACGATATGAAGGAACTGTTCGGAAAACGGCTTGCCTTTGGCCAGCTTTGGCGGCAGGCGCAGCAGCACGGGATCGAAAAAATACGGAATGCTGCAGCTCATGCGCACGGCCCTGGCGACCTCGAACGATTCCGGCCGCAGGCCTATTTTGGCCAAATCGTCCGGCAGTATCAGGATTTTGCCGTTCGTAATATCCGATGCGATGATCGTCAGCTTGCCTTGGGGGAGGTCGGCAAACGTCCTTACGCCTTTGGCCAGCAAAACTTGCCTGACCCAATCCTCAAACCCCTCGCCCGAGTAAAGCCCTTTTTTCAGCAGTACCCGGATCGCCGGCCCGACGAAGGCCATATTGAAAATCCGCGCCCGTTGAAGAAAACGGGAAAACGACGTGGACAAGATGATGTCCTTCATCTCTTCCGCGGTATACCCGGCCGCGATCAACGAGGCCACGATCGACCCGGATGAGGTGCCGGCTACGCGATAGAACTTCCCCCCGTATTTCTCGGCCGCCCTTACCGCTCCCGCCAGCGAAATACCTTTGACGCCCCCGCCTTCAAACACGCCGTTCATCAGCATCGCATTCCAAAGCCCCCATCCCATACACAAGTCTACTGCTTATGTATGATGGCGGAGGTTGTACGTATGCGGAGATTTATTCTAACGGAGCCGTGATGCGGGAAAGCGCCTCCTCTAAGGTCATCTTCTCCACTTCCGCTTCCCCGCGTTTCATATATTCGATCTCGCCTTTTCCGGCGGCTTTCCCGACAATGATGCGGTAGGGGATACCGATCAGGTCGGCATCATTGAATTTGATGCCCGGGCGTTCGTCGCGATCGTCCAGCAGCGCCTCGATTCCTTTGCGGGCCAGTTGCTCATACAGTTGTTCGGCCAATTCGATTTGCTGCCTATCCTTCACGGAAACGGGAATGATATGCACCCGATAAGGAGCCAGGGCCGCCGGCCAAACGATTCCGCGCTCGTCGTAATGCTGCTCAACCACGGCGGAGAGCAAACGCGAGATACCGATGCCGTAGCATCCCATAATCATATCCTGCCGCTTGCCGTTCCGGTCCAAATAGGACGCCCCGAGCATCTGGCTGTATTTTGTACCCAATTTAAAAATATGGCCCACTTCGATTCCGCGAGACAACGTCAGCTTGCCGGCCTGACATTTCGGGCAAGTCTCGCCTTCCATGACATTGCGAAAATCCCCGATATAACTCGTTATGATATCTCTGGCCGGACTAACATGCCGCAGGTGGTAATCGCGTTCATTCGCTCCCGCAATCCCCTCCGGCAGTGTGCTGACGTCCCGGTCGAGAAGAATCGGAATCTTTAATCCGAGAGGCCCCGCAAAACCGGGCGGAGCGCCGGTTGCTCGTTCAACCGCAGCCGGGTCGGCAAGCTCAATGCTTTCGGCGTTCATATAGGCTTGCACCTTCAGTTCGTTGACTTCATGATCCCCGCGTACGACCACAGCCACCGGTTGTTTGCCGTCCAGCACGTAAATCAACGTTTTGATCAGCTCGGCGGACGTAACTTGCAAAAACTGTGTCAATTCCTCGATGCTATGCACTCCGGGCGTATGCATTTTTTCCAAAGCGGCATTACCGGGCAGCGGCGGTATAGTCGCGTTGTGGTGCAGTGAGGCGGCTTTTTCGATATTGGCCGCGTATTCGCAGTGATCGCAGACCGCGACAACATCCTCGCCGATGCCGGCAAAAGCGATGAATTCATGGGACCCGCCTTCGCCCCCAATCGTGCCGGAATCCGCCTCCACGGCGCGATAGTTCAGCTCGCAATGCTGCATAATATTCCGGTACGCCTGGTACATCATTGAATAGGAAACATCGAGGCCGGCCCAATCCGCGTCAAAAGAATAGGCATCCTTCATCAGAAATTCCCGGCCGCGCAGCAAGCCGAAGCGGGGGCGCCGTTCATCCCGGAACTTGGTCTGAATTTGATATACCGTAACCGGCAGCTTCCGATAAGAATGAACCTCCCCTTTAAGCAAGCCGGTAATCGCTTCCTCATGTGTCGGTCCAAGCACAAATTCCCGGCCGTGACGGTCGATGAGCCGCATAAGTTCGGCTCCGTAACGGGAATAACGGCCCGACTCGCGCCAGAGCTCGGCCGGCTGCAGCGCCGGCAGCAGCAACTCCTGCGCCCCGGACCGATCCATCTCCGCTCTGACGATTTGTTCGAGTTTGTGAAGAACGCGTCTTCCTAGAGGCAAATAGGTATAAATCCCCGCAGCCAATTGGCGGATATAACCGGCCCGAAGCAGCCAAGCATGGCTGGCCGAGTCGGCTTCCGCCGGAACCTCCCTTAGCGTAGGCAGCAATAACCGGCTTTGACGCATCGCAGATGACCTCCTTATCGTTTCATGAAATAAGCCGTGTAAACGCAAAAAGACACATTCGTCAGGGACGAATGTGTCGTGGTACCACCCTATTTTCACCGTTACCCGCAAAAAGCAACGCTGCTCTAATCCGGATAACGGCGGAATCCGGTACGGGTTAATGCGAGGTTCTCCCGTACAGCTCCTAAGGCGGGAAGCAATCCCACGCGGCAGAGGCCTTTCAGCTCTACGGACCTCCTCTCTGGGGGCACGAAATGGATGCTTATGTCCTTAATCACAGCTATTTCATATGAGATAGTATGTGTACGAATTTATATGATCCAAACTCCGTTGTCAAGCAAATTCAGTAAAAATCTTACATACCGTAATAATCCTTAAGCAGCGGAATCAGCCCAAGCGGATTTTTGCGCAAGTCTTTGGCGCTGAAAAAGATGCTGCCGCTGATTTCCGGAACCTGGCGGTTATACTCCAGCTGGCTGATTATTTCCGATGCGCTGGACCAGCCGATTTCCGGCGTGCCGATCTTGTACGGGGCATGGCCGATGTACAGCTTCACGCCCGTGCCGCGCACTTCACCGGCCCACCAATTGGCCAGCACGTCGTATTGGACTTCCTTGCGCGTCATGCTCCAGTAGAGCTGCGGAGCGACGTAATCGATCCATCCGCGTTTGATCCAGGTGCGCACATCGGCATAAGTGCTGTCGTAAGCCGTGATCCCCGCTTTAGTGTCGGAGCCGGTAATATCGTTCGTTTTGTTGCGCCATACCCCAAACGGGCTGATGCCGAACGAGACCTTCGGTTTTTCCTGCTTAATGCTGGCCCCAAGATCTTCTACAAATTGATTGATATTATCCCGGCGCCAGTCTCCCTTGTTGGAAATTTGCTTGGCATTGTATTGTTTGTACGTGCTGTCATCGTTAAACTTGCTCGATGCCGTTTCCCCCGTCGGATAAAAATAATCGTCCAGGTGAACGCCATCGATATCGTAGTTTTGGACGACTTCCATAATCGCCTCGATCACATGCTCCCGGGCTTCCGGAATGCCAGGGTTAATATAGAGCTTGCCGTCGAATTTCACGATCCAATCCGGATGCGCGTTGGCGACATGGTTCGCCGGCAGCTTGCCGGCGTTCCCGCCCGTGCTGGCCCGGAACGGATTAAACCAGGCATGGAACTCCATCCCCCGGCGATGCGTTTCCTCGATCAAAAACTGTAGCGGATCGTACCCCGGATCTTTACCGGCCGTACCCGTCAAGTAAGAGGACCACGGAACAAGCTTGGAAGGGTAAATGGCGTCCGCCGAAGGACGGACCTGGACGAACACCGCGTTCATCCCCATCGCCTGCACATCGTCAAGCAGCTTGATGTATTCCGCCTTTTGCGCTTCCGCTTTTCCGTACGAGCTAGTGCTCGGCCAATCCAGATTGGCAACGGTGGACACCCAGACGCCGCGCAGACCGTCCGCGTCCACGGCCGTTCCCGTCTGCGGTGTTTGCGGCGTCTGCGGTGTTTGCGGCAGGCTGCTCTGTGAATCGTCCTTGCCGGTATCCTTATCCGTATCGGCGGCAGGCGTTTCCGCTTTCCGTCCCGTGGAAAGCGAGATCGTCTTCGATTGCTGATCCCAATCTACGTCCAGCCCAAGCTGCTCGCCGACAAAGCGCAGCGGGACCATCGTGCGCCCTTGCGAACTTTCCACCGAAACGTCGAGTCCTACAGGAGCACCGTTGACCTGAGCCGTTTGCTCGCCTACGACAAGAGCTAGGATGCTGCCGTCCTTTTGGATCGTGACCGTTTTTGCGGCCTGCGACCACGCTACCTGCGCGCCCAAACCTTCGCTAATCACCCTTAGCGGAACCATCGTTACGTTTTGCTGCGCTTTGATATAAGGCGGGGCATCGGTGGTCAGCTTCGTCCCGTCCAATAGAATCGTAATGGCGTCGGCCGCGTTCGCCTTCATCTGTCCGCCTATCGGCCACGCAAGCAGGAAAACGAGAAGAGGAATGAACCAAGTGCGAAATTTCATCAGTAACCTCCACAAATATTATGTATGGACAAATCCGTCTATTTCTATTAACGCTTCGGATAGCCGAAGAGTTGCGGTTCCCCCGAAAAAAAGAGCATCTGCCTTGTTCATAAGACAGATGCTTCTTCTAAGATTCGTTTAACAATTCCTGATGCACGTTTTCCAGGTCGCGAATCCGCGAGTTGTCGCGTTTGAAATATTCCACCAGCGTTGCGATGCGGGTAATGGAATCCCAGCTCAGGTGATGTTCGATTCCTTCCACGTCTTTATAAATATTTTCATGATCGACCCCGATCATGCCGAGAAACTCCTCCAGCAGATGGTGCCGGTCCACGAGCCGTTTTCCGATTTTTTTGCCTTTGCTGGTCAATACCAGCCCTCTATACTTCTCGTAAATCAAGTATTCATCCTTGTCCAATTTCTGAATCATTTTCGTGACAGACGAAGGATGAACCTCCAAACCTTCCGCGATATCGGATACTCGCGCGTATCCCTTCTCGTCGATCAGCTTGTAGATACGCTCTAAATAATCCTCCATACTGGGCGTTGGCATCTGATGATTCCCTCTTTTCCATGAGTTGAAGCGGACTTCATTGTACGCAAAAAACACTACTCTGTTTATGATACATGTTATGATTGTCCGTTGGCAAGTGCACTTTTGCACACTTTCCCGCTTCCGCCCACGTCAGAATTTCAGCCACTCCGGAGTAATTTGCTGCAGCCAAATGGTGATTTGAGCCATGCGGTTCGTAAACAGAAGAACGCCCATGAGCAGCATGAGGGCGCCGCCGATTTTCATCATCAACGCGGAATAGCGGACGATCCATTTGGTGGAACCGATAAAAAACGCCAGAATAAAAAAAGGAACGGCAAATCCGAGCGTATAGGCCGTAATCAGGCCAAGCCACGTCCCCGGTTCGCTGACCGCAAGCGCGATAATCGCCGCCAAAATCGGCCCGACGCAGGGAGACCAGCCGGCGGAAAAGCCGACGCCGAAAATGAACGATCCGACATAGCTGGCCCGCTTGAATTTGAGGTCGAGCTTGCGCTCCTTCAGCAGAAATTGGGGCTGGAAAATGCCAAGCAAAAACAAGCCCATCAATATGATCAAAATGGCGGAAAGCTGGCGGATCAGACCCCGGTATTGGTTAAACAGCTCGCCAAACAACCCCGCGCCAAAACCAAGCGTGAAAAAAACGACGGAAAACCCGAGGATAAACGCGAGCGTATGGGTCATCGTCCGGAATCGGACCTCCCGCTTGGTTTGTTCCGTCTTCAGCTGCTGAACCGACATCCCGGTGATATAGGATAGATAGGAAGGATATAAAGGCAGGCAGCACGGGGAAATAAACGAAGCCACCCCCGCGCCGAAAGCGAGTCCCAGATTGATATCGGCCATCGTAACCTCCAAAACGTCTTTTTTCGCTGCTTGTCAGCAGCTTATCCGTGCCTTAGCAGCCGCAAGCGGCTTTCCGGGCCATAAATTTCGGTGTTCCAATCGCCAAAACCTCACTTAAGCGGACAAGCCTTTTTTGCCAAGCAAGGTGAGGATCAGCATAAAAATCAGCAGAAGCACGATCGTCGCTCCGGGCGCCAGGTTCCAAATTCCCGCCGTCAGCAAACCGGCAACCACGGCGATTTCGGCCACAATCACCGAGAAAATGACGGACGTTCTGAAGCTGCGGGCGATCAGCAGGCTGCAGGCCGCCGGAATCGTAAGCAGCGCGGACACCAGCAGAGCGCCGACGATTTTGATCGCCGTGCTGATCACAAGCGCCGTCATCACGGTGATGAGCAGATTGAGCAGCTTTACGGGCAGCCCGCTGACCGACGCCGCGTCCTCTTCAAAAGTGAGCAAAAAGAATTCCTTGAAAAACAAAGACACCACCGCGACGACAACGACGGTTACGCCCCCTACGACATACAGATCAGTGGTGTCAAGCGTATAAATGCTTCCAAACAAATAACTGGTGACATCCGTATTGTACCCCATCCCCAGCGTAAAGAACAGGGAGGCCAGGGCAACGCCGCCCGACATAATGATCGCGATCGAAAGCTCGGCGTAACCTTTGTACGCTTTACGCAGCTTTTCGATGGCAAAGGATGCGGCAACGGCAAAAGCCAGTCCGATCCCTACGGGATATGCGCCCACGAGAAAGCCCAAAGCGACCCCGGCAATCGTGACGTGCGCCAGCGTATCCCCGATCATGGACAAGCGGCGCAGCACCAGAAATATCCCGATCAGCGGCGCCGTCAATCCGATGAGCAGCCCCCCGGCCAGCGCTCTTTGAAAAAAATCAGCGGTTAAGATTTCCAAGATTCACAACTCCTAAAGGTTACTAGATCAGCGAATGCTGCAGGTCCGGGATGGCGCAATCCTGCTCATGCGAATGGCGCACATAAAATTTGATCGCGCCGCACCGCTCGCGCGGTTCGCTCCCCAGGCGCCCTTCGATCATTTCAATATCGTGGGAAACCATCAGGAACGTCATATGATGGTGAGCGTGCATATGAAAGATCAATTCAAAAAAATCGGCCTGCGTCTGGGCGTCGATCCCGACGGTCGGCTCGTCCAGCACAAGCAAATCCGGTTTGTTGACCAGCGCCCGGGCCAAAAAAACGCGCTGCTGCTGCCCGCCCGACAGCTGGCCGATCCGCTTGCCCGCGAGATCGCCGATCCGCATCACCTCCAGCGCATCGTCGCATTTGCGCTGCTCCTCGCGCCCGATGCGGCGGAGAAGCTTTTTGTTGTTGTACAATCCCGACAGCACCACTTCGCGAACGGTCGCCGGAAACAGCGGGTTAAAGGCATTTTTCTGCGGCACGTATCCGATCCGTTCCCAATCGCGAAAACGCCGGATCGGCTTGCCGAACAAGCGAATTTCCCCCTCCGTCGGCGGCAGCAAACCGACCATCATGCGCAGCAGGGTCGTTTTTCCCGCCCCGTTGGAGCCGATTACCCCGACGAAATCCCGCTCCCGGACAACGAAGCTGAAGTCGGAAATCACTTTTTGTTCTTTATAGGCAAAAGAGACATGGTCCAACTCGATAATGCTGTTATGGCAATCGGCCTCAAGGGCCGCGGTAGTGTCGGATTTCATAACGTCTTCCTTCCGGTACGAGTCTTCTTTATCTATCTTTGAATTACGTTGATGTATCTTTGAATTACGTCGATGGCTGTTTCTTCTTACTTTATTGTAGAGCGAGAATCAAATTTTGCAAATTTTTCTTCATCAAGGTGAAATAATTGTCCCCGGCCTGTTCCTGCGCTTTGGTCAAGCCTTCGACCGGGTTCAGCACCAGCGTCTTTACGCCGGCTTCGGACGCCAGCGTTTTGGCCAATTTGTCCGAGACCAATTCCTCAAAGAAAACATACTTGATACCGTGGTCCTTCACCAGTTTCGATAAAGCGACCAAATCCTGCGCCCGCGGCTCGGCTTCCGGCGAAAGCCCCATAATCGCATGCTGCGTCAGACCGTAATCGCGGCACAGATAACCGAACGCCTGATGCGAAACGACGATTTCATGTCGGGACACGCCGGACAATTGTTGCGTAAATTCGGCGTCCAGCGTCTTCAGCTTGGCGGCCAACGATTCGTAACGCGCTTCGTAATCCGCCCGGTGCTCCGGGTCAGCGGAGACGTAGCTGTCTTTGATGTTTTCCGCCATGACCATCGCGGATTTGGGGCTTACCCAGGTATGAGGATCGACGGATGCGTCGACGTCATGCCCTTCATGCGAATCCTGGGTTACTTCCGTATGCGAATGACCGGCTTCCTCAGCTTCCTCGGATTCCTCAGCCACCGCCCCATGTCCATGACCATCATCGCCTTCCGCCCGAATCAGCTCAATCCCTTTGCTGACTTCCACCGTTTTAACCTTGGCGTCATTCCCCAGCCCTTTCAGGAAATTGGGCACCCATCCCTCAAGTCCGGCACCGTTGTACAGAAACAGCTGCGCCTTCGAAGTATTCAAAATATCCTGGCTGCGCGGCGTCCAATCATGTGGCTCCACGCCCGTTGGCAGCAGATTGATGACGTTCGCATGCTCCCCGCCGATTGCCTTGGCGAACTCATAAATCGGATAGAAACTCGTGACGACGTTAACTTTGCCCTCCACAATGTTCCCGCCGGAGTTCTTCCCGCACGCGGAAAGCAGCAGCGCTCCCGCAAGCAGCAAAACCGCCGGCATGATCCAGCTCTTTTTATGTAAACGCATGGATTAACTCCCCTTTTCTTAATCGTAATGATTACCAAAAGGATTATAGGACCTTTCCCAAACGATTGTCAACTATTAAATTTAGCCTGCTTTGTATATTTTCGACGCACATCGCCGATATTTCGCGGAAAATCAAGGAGCCTATCTTCTAGTCTTCCTCGAAAAAGCCGGCAAATAACAAAAACCGCCAAGGAGTACGTTGACTCCCGGCGGTTTTGCGGGCGAATAGCCGCTGCCCCGTTTAGCTTACTTGACGACCGCGCCGTTTGGCATTGAGTCCGGCACCGTCGCCAGCGTCAGCTGATCGCCTTGCGAAGCCGCGAGGATCATCCCCTGCGACAGCTCGCCGCGCAGCTTCACCGGCTTCAGGTTGGTGACGCAAATGACCTTGCGCCCGACCAGTTCCTCCGGCTTGTAGAACTTGGCGATGCCCGATACAACCTGGCGCCGCTCGAAGCCGAGATCCAGTTGCAGCTTCAGCAGCTTGTCGGCCTTCTCTACCTGCTCGCAGGCGAGCACCTGGGCTACGCGCAGCTCCACCTTGGCGAAATCGTCGATTCCGATTTCGTCCTTCAGCTCCGGCTTCTCCGCCGCCGATGCCGCCGGCGCCGCCGAAGCAGCGCTCGCCGCAGCCGTTCCCGCCGCTTCCTCCGCGGCCGGCGCTCCCCCGCTCATCGAGTTTACGATAAACTCGATTTCCTGCTCCGCATCGAGCCGCGGGAAAATCGGCTCGCCTTTAACCAGCTTTGTGCCTGCCGGAATCAGACCGAACGTACGCAGGCTCTCCCAGGCCGTCAGCTCCCCGGGGGCAATCCCCAGCTGCGCCCAAATTTTCGCCGGCGCCTGCGTCAGAAACGGCTGCAGCAAGATTGAGGCGAAACGCAGCGATTCGGCCAGATGAACCATGACGGAGGCGAGCTCCGCCCGCTTGGCCTCATCCTTCGCCAGCACCCACGGCTGCGTCTCGTCGATATATTTATTCGTGCGGCTGATAAACGCTCCAATGTGGGTCAGAGCGACGGAAAACTCCATTTTCTCCATCACTTCCTCCACCTTGCTGACCGTTTCTTCCGCCGCTTTCACCAGCCCCGCGTCAAACGGCGTTACGTCAGGCCGGTAAGCCGGCACCTCGCCGCCGAAATATTTGTCGACCATGGCGACCGTCCGGTTCAGCAAGTTGCCCAAGTCGTTGGCCAGATCGGAATTCACCCGCTGCACAAAGCTTTCCGGCGTAAACGAACCGTCCGAACCAAACGGTACCTCGCGCAGCAAATAATAGCGGGTCGCGTCCAGACCGTAGCGGTCGATCAGCACGTTCGGGTCCATAACATTGCCTTTCGATTTGGACATTTTGCCGCCCTTCATCAGCAGCCAGCCGTGGCCGAACACTTTTTTCGGCAGCGGCAGCCCCAGCGCCATCAGCATGATCGGCCAGTAAATCGTGTGGAAGCGCACGATCTCCTTGCCTACCAGATGCACGTCAGCCGGCCAATACCGTTCGAACAGCTCCTGATGGTCCGTGCCGTATCCCAGCGCGGTAATATAGTTGGACAAAGCGTCGATCCACACGTACACGACATGCTTCGGATCGCCTTTCACCTTGACGCCCCAGTCGAACGTCGTCCGCGATACGGCCAAATCCTCCAGCCCCGGTTTGATGAAATTGTTAATCATCTCGTTTTTGCGCGATTCCGGCTGAATGAAGTCCGGATTTTCTTCATAATACTTCAGCAGACGGTCCACGTAGTGGCTCATCCGGAAAAAGTAACACTCTTCCTTCACTAATTCGACCGGATGTCCGCTTTCGGGGCTTTTACCGCCGACGATTTCGCCTTTTTCGTTGCGGACGACATCGACAAGCTGCGATTCCGTATAGTAGGTTTCGTCGGGAATACTGTACCAGCCTTCGTATTCGCCTTTGTAAATATCGCCCTGCTTCACGAGACGGTCGAAGATCTCTTCAACAACCTGCTTATGCCGCGGTTCCGTCGTGCGGATGAAGTCGTCGTAGGAAATATCCAGCTTCTCCCACAGCTGCTTGATCCCGGCGACGATACCGTCCACAAACTGCTGCGGCGTTTGCCCTTTCTCCTGCGCTTTACGCTCGATCTTCTGCCCATGTTCGTCGGTCCCCGTCAAGTAGCGCACATCGTACCCGCGCAGCCGCTTGTAGCGCGCCATGGCGTCGCCGGCCACCGTCGTGTAGGCGTGCCCAATGTGCAGTTTGTCGCTCGGGTAATAAATCGGCGTCGTGATGTAGAAGGTTGGTTTGTTGTTAGACATACTCTTTTCATCTCCTTGTTCTTAATGAGGTTGTCCGGAAGGCATAGGCTTCGGTGCTGAAAACCCGCCTTTTTGAACACGCATTTAAATGCAACAAAAAAACTCTCGTCCCCTATGGGACGAGAGATTGCTCACGTGTTACCACCCAAATTCCCCGCGCCTTCGCAGGCGGCGGGCTCCGCAGGTCGATAAACGACCCCTCCGTTAACGCCGGACTTACGCCGTCCCCTTACCCGCCCGTTCGTAAAACGAAGACGCCGGCTCGAAAGCGGTTCCTCCCGGACCATCTTCCAAAGCGGATTCAGACCGGTTTGCAGCTCCCCCGGCTCTCTGTAGCTGAATTCCTTCTTCGTACTCATCCGTTCACTGGAAGTATATAACTTTCTATATCTTATGAAAAGTTTCAGGCCGTGTCAAGCGAAGTCCGCCGCTTCCGCGCTTAACTTCGGGCCCGACCGTCCCTTACCGGCGGCGTTCCGCCGCTCCCGCGGCGCTTCTCCGCTTTCGGCGGAACCGGATCGATGCCCCCCGGATGAAAGGGATGGCATTTCGCGATGCGTTTAGCCGCCAGCCATGATCCCTTCAGCGGCCCGTGAACCTCGATCGCCTCCAGCGCGTAAGCCGAACAGGTCGGATAAAACCGGCAGGTCGGCGGCTTCAGCGGAGAAATGAATTTACGATAAACGTAAATCGGAGCCTGAAACGCCTTGCGAACCACGCCCATTTCAGGACACCCCGTGCTGCTCCGGAACCTGCTTATCTTTTGCGTCCGGACGGCAATTTTTACAATACCCGAACACTTCGAATTTATGTTTCACTACCTGAAACTGTTCGGGCGCATCGGTCAGCGGCATTGGACAAAAATGAATCGGATACGTCTTTTCGCACTGCAGGCAGATCATATGATGGTGATGTTCTCCTTCACTGCAGGAAACCCTGAACTTCAACCCGTCCTCGAATACAACCTGCTCCAAAACACCGAGCTCCTCCATCACGCGCAAATTGCGGTATACCGTATCAAAGCTGAGCCCGCTGTATTTCTTGCACATATAGTCATAAACGTCCTTTGGGGTCAGATAACCGTCCGTCCCGGCAAACAGCTTCGCCAAACTTCTGCGTTGATCCGTAATCCGCAACCCCCGGCTGGACATCACCTTAATAATATCCTCTGTCGACAGCATGTGACATTCCTCCTGTCTTGAACCGTTTCTACATGCGTCTTCTTTAATAATGCCGCAAATCGCAAGCCCCGTCAATGAGACAGGGCTGCGGGCGCAAAATCCGCCATAGATCATCAAGGAACGACATTTTATGATTCATATAGAAGTCCTTAAGGGGGTTGTCTCTCCAAACCACTTTGCACGATCATCCCTTTGGTTCAGGAAGCCAAGTCACCTGGTCAAACGGGATAATCGTGCAAAGCCTATCGGATAGCGAGTCTCGCTCCAGGCCGCGGTCTGTTGCCGGCTTGACTGTCAAGCACTGATGATTAGGTTGAACCATAAATCTTTCATTTCAAAATAAACAGGCACGGCGATCGCCGCCGTGCCTGTTTATTGTTTAATTTTTCGTTGCGGGCATTTGCTGGAACAGAATATTGAAAGGCAGGTTGCTGCCCGGGGCCGCCGTAAACAGCAGCTCTACCGTCTGTTCTTGGTCCCCGGTGCGGAACAATACGCCGTTTTCACTCGGCGCGCTTAGGCTGGAACCGTTGGCCAGCTGTACGACGCTTCCGTTCACCATTATGACGCCCATGTATTTTCCGCCCCGCGGGTTAAACGTCACAATCGTATTTGGGGCAACACGGTGCAGTTTAATTTTATACAACATTCCAAAATTGCCGGCATTCGTTTTATAGGCTTGCGTAATTCCGTCCGCCCCGACCTGGAACGGGTCGCTTACGTTGTCGCCGATCGCCAGGCGGGATGGCGTCGTCCCGATCAAATCCGTAACCTCGATGATCCGGGTTGATTCCATGTACGTTCCCCGGTTGTGAACATCCTCCGGCGGAGCGATTAAATTAGGCAGCGCGCTAATCGGATCCTCTCCTTGATCGACCATCACTACGTTATATTGCAACATATGATCGCTGTTTAAATCCGCAAACAAAGAGATGACATCTCCCTGCTTCAGGGGCTTTTCGCTCAGCTCGTTCAAAATGATTTTACTTTCGCCCGGAGCGAGCCACATATCTTTATATTTGTTGCCGTTTTGCATCGATTCGAAATACCGCTGCACGGATACTTTCCCCGCTGCCGTGGCAAAAGGGCTTGGCCCGCCGAAGCCAAGGAACGATTGGGACAGATGGGTCGTTTCCGCATTATTGTTTGTGGCAATCACGTACATGTTTTTCGGCGTGCCGGTGGAGTTCACGTGATGGACCATAAAGCGGGTAGCCCCGATCGCGTTCTCCCGATACAACAAGCCTTTACTGTAAACCGTTTCCGGGCTGTTGCTGCGAATCAGGGTTACCGGTTCGGAAGTATAGGAATATTGAATTTTGTTCCAGCTTGGCACTTGCCCGCCGTCGAAGGTGAATTTGTCGCCGACCGGAACGAAGATCTTGTTGAATTCGTCTTCAGGATACAGCAGTTCGTTCGTAATGTTGATCGTCTTCTCGGTCGTTGAAGACAGACCGAACTGGTTGACGACCGTCAGCCGAATCGTCACCGGGCCCGGCGTAAAGTAGGCCAGCTTTTTGTTTTCCCATTTGCGATCGGTAATGCCCACTTCATCGGTACTAAGGTCCGTATACAAAATCAATTCGCCCATTTTGTAAGTATCTTTGTCGGTCGTGAAACTGGCGACCGGCGGCGTATGCGGTTTCGATACGTTTACGGTCAGGGAGAACGGATTACTCCACTGGCCCCTGGAATCCTGAACCCGATAGGTAACGGTGTAGCTTCCCGGCTCCGCGAACACGTCCTGACGGCCGGTCCATTCCTCATTGACGATGTCCAGGCCGCTCGGAGAAGAGGATTCGGTAATATACTGCACCTGCGTCTCGCCGGCAATAATCTCCTGGTTTCCGATTTTAAAGGAAGCGACCGGCGGCATCGCCAAATTTACGATGACCCGCTTGCCCACCGAATCATATTCATAAGCAATGTTCAAAGCTTTGGTGATCGCCGTCAACGGCACCATGAAATTGTTTTTGACGGAATACGATTTGCCCCGCATCGTCTGCGTCACGCCGTTGACTTTGTAGTAGGTCGTGTCCAGTTTAAAACGCAACTCGTCGCCGCCGCGCTTGATAATCGTTTCTTTGGTACTATTGTCAAAAGAGAGTTCAAATCCGGCCCGCTCCACGATGGCACGGATCGAAATATAGGATACGCCGTCTTTGACCTCCATTGGATAGCCGGCAAGGTATTCTTTTCCGTCTTGGTACATTTTATTGCTGTTTACCATCAAAATCAGTTGGCCCGTACCCGCCGTCGTTGTCGTTTGCGAGCCAGGAGTTTTCGTCGTGGCCGGATCCGTTACCGGCACTTCGCCGCTGCCATCGTTCGTTCCGTCCTGCCCTTCCGCAGGAACTGCAGTTCCGTCCGTTTCGCCGTTTCCTGTCTGCTCTAAGTCCCCGGTCTGGCCTTCGGTTTGAACCTGACCCGCATTGTTTTCGTTCATTCCGTTTTGATCAATCGATGCGACCTGATCTATCGATTGCTCCGATACGCTGCCCGCGTCCGGATTATTCCCCTGGACGAGCTCCTCGGCGCTTGCCGGAAGAACCATGGCCATTTGCGATGCTGCCAGAATCGTGGTGATTAACATTCGTTTCAAATTCATGCCTTAACTCCCTTTACTCTCCCATTTTATGTAGATCCCTCGCGATCTCACAATCTATTAAACGCATGTAAAGGGGAAAAGTTTCTAAAGTTTATATACAAAATTAGACAAACTATTTGTCCCCCGCGCTCCCCGCGGAATAACGGGCATTCAGGCTTACCGGCAAGACTCCGTTTGCCCGAAGTTTTCCGGTCAATACCCCGGCCAACGCCTTCAGGGCAAAAGGACGATTTTCGTAAAGGCACAAGTACGTACCGACGTCCGGAAATGCGCGGATATCGTAAGGATTCCGCGAAGAAGCGACGATCAGCCGTGAACCCCGGGCTTGAATGAGGGCATTCACCAAACTTTTCTGCCCCTCGTCGATTTCTCCCTCCGCCGTGTAGGTGACCGCGACGATTTGTTCAAAACCTTCGCTCTGCCGGAGCACCGCGGCGATTTCCGCGGCCGCCGGACGCGAGCCGATGAGCGCAAGGACGACCTGCTCATGCAGCGGCTTTAACGCATCGGCGAGCGTGTAAGAGTGCACCGCCGGCTCATCCACCTCGGTGCGGTGGCGCAGTTCCGGCCATATGACCAGCACGGGCCTATCCGGATCGAGCGGCAGGTTGCCGGCCTCGCAGACGAGCGTGACGCTGCGTTCGGCGCAGCGGCGGAGCAACGCGGCGCTTTCCGCCTCCGGCGTCAGCGGATGCGGCGGCTCCGGCGCCTTCTCCGGCTTAGGCCCGCCGCCGAGCCCAAGCCGCTCCGCCTTCAGCGCCAAAATCCGCGCCGCCGCCGCATCGATCCGCTCCTCGCTCAAGCGCCCGCTGCGCACCGCCGCGCACACCTGCCGGATCGCGGCGATCTGCTCCGCCATCGTGTGGCTGACGAGGATCAGGTCCGCCCCGGCTGCGATCGCGCGCACCGCGCCTTCCGCTACTCCGAAATGGCGGGAAATCGCCTGCATCTCCAGGCAATCGGTGACGATGAGCCCCCGGTACCCCAGCTCTTCGCGCAGCAATTCGGTCAACACGCGCCGCGACAACGTCGCCGGAATTTCGTCAGGCTCAAAAGCCGGAAAAATGACGTGCGCCGTCATGATCGCGTCCACTTCCGCCGCGATGGCCCGCCGGAACGGAACCAGCTCGACCTCGCGCAGCCGCTCCTTGCCGTGAGGCACCACGGCCAGCCCGAGGTGGGAATCGGCGTCCGTGTCGCCGTGCCCGGGAAAATGCTTGGCCGTGGCGATCACGCCCTGGCTCCGGTAACCGCGGATTGCCGCCGTGCCATGCCGCGCCACAAGCTGCGGATCTTCCCCGAAGGAGCGTACGCCGATGACGGGATTCGCCGGATTGTTGTTGACGTCGACGCAGGGCGCAAAATTGAAGTTGATGCCCAGCAGGGCCATCTCCTTTGCGGCCAGCGCGGCCACCTGTTCCGTCAGCTTCGGATCGTTGGCCGCTCCAAGCGCCATATTCCCCGGAATCCGGCTCATCCCTTCATGATCCAGCCGGGCGACCATGCCGCCTTCCTGATCGATTGAAATGAACAGCGGGACTTGGGACGCCTCCCGGTTGATCGCTTGCAGGCAACGCGACAAGCCGGCAAGCTGCGCGGCCGATTCGATGTTGCGGCGGAAATAGACCACCCCGCCGATATGGTATTGCCGGATCATCGTCCGAATATGCTCATCCGGCGTTGTGCCGTGAAAACCGCAAATAAACAGCTGGCCGACCTTTTGCTCCAAGGTGAGTGCTCCTAAGTTCAAATCCCGTCATCTCCCCGTTCAGGATGCGTTTGTCTCCTTCAGACGGTAATCGGAAGGCGTCATCCCGGTGTATTTTTGAAACACTTTGGTAAAATAGCGCCGCTCCTGGTACCCGATTTCGCTGCCGATCTGGGCGATCGAGCGTTCGCTTTCGCGCAGCAGGCATTTGGCCAATTCGATCCGCTGTTTGGTCAAATATTCCACGAACGTTTCCCCGAAGTGGTTTTTGAACAGCAGGCAGAAATAACTCGTGCTGATCCCGAGATGATCGGCCAGTTCCTCGATGCCGAAATCATCGCCCAAATGCCGCTGAATGTAGTTTTGCGCGGTCATCATCAGCAGCTCGGAGGTCTTTTTGGAGGAGAGGCAGGCTCGCGACTGCCCGATCAACGACACGATCAGGGACAGCAGATCCTTAAGATCAAGCGAGCGCTGCAGCCTTTGCCACAACGCTTCCTCCTGCTCGCCAGGCAGCATCTGCAGTTCGCGCATTTCGCGCAGCAGATGGATCAGCAAGTAATGCAGCAGTTTAACGGCTGCGTACGCATGGTGCTCATCCACATGCCCAACATATCGTTTGAGCTCCGCCACCACCTGCCCCAGCGCCTCCTGATTTCCGCTTCGCAGGCCGCTGCCAAGCTGCTCGATCCAGCGCCAGTGCATCCGCGAATCCTCCGCGGGCCAGATTTCCCTTAAGTCCTCCGCACGTCCTCCCCCGGCCTCCAAAAACCATTCCTCCGGCGGGTTCAAGATGAGCATTTGCTGCAACCGGTTGTACGCGGCGCGCAGCTCCTGAGCCGCTTGCGGCCGCGGTTCCAGGCAGAAACGGACCGCAAGGCCATCCTCGCCCCCTTCCCGGAGCCGCTGACGTAGGCGTTCAAACCCGGGGAGCAGCGACCGTTTCGTGATCGGCGGGCTGTCCGGCTTGGCCGGGACCACCAGACACCATTCCCCCTCGCGAATTTGCAGCACCGTGGCCCCCGCGGGGAAAACGCCGCCAAAAATTTCTTTGATCGCGTGTTTGGTCCGCAAATTCCAAGCTTTCCGTTCATGTGCGCTCCAGGGCAGGGAATGATGCGAGTAGCCCTCGAAATCCAGCAGCATAACGGCATAACGCCGCTCTTCCGCTGGTTCTTCCTCCTCCTCCCACAAGGCGCCGTTTTCCGTTTCCTGTCCCAGCAGCGCATGAAGCAGGAAATTTTCGGCGGCCAAATCCCTGGCCTGATGGAGGCGTTTCTCCATGCCCAGCGTTTTGCGTTTTTCCCGAATTTCGCCGGCGATGCGGCCTACCGTTTCCTCCAGCTCGGCATAATGGATCGGCTTGCAGATGTAATCTTTGACCCCGTAGCGGATCGCCGTTCTTGCATATTCAAACTCCTGATACCCCGTCAAAAGCAAAAATTCGCAGGGAAAATTCAGCTCGCGAATTTTTTGCAGCAGCGTGATGCCGTCCATGACCGGCATGCGAATGTCGCTCAAGATCAAGTCGGGACGATGCAAGTTCGCCGCTTCCAGCGCATCCTTGCCGTTCCGGGCCAAACCGACGATTTCAAACCCCATATCCTGCCAAGGCAATATTTTCGACAAATTGCTCAAAATATGAATTTCATCGTCAACCAGCAGCGCTTTTAGACGCATCCTCATCACCCGCCCCGTATTTAGGTATCACACATTGAATGATCGTTCCGTGTCCGGGCTGCGAGCAAATAAACAAGCCGTATTTGCGGCCGTACTTAAATCTTAGCCGATCATACACGCTGCGCAGCCCCAGCCCCCGCCGCTCATGGCTCGGATAAGGCGCCACCGTCTCGCAAGCCGGTTCCCCCAGATCCGCGTATTGAATCGTCGCCAGCTGTTCGCTCGTCATCCCAATTCCGTTGTCCGCTACCTTCAGCAAAATCCGGTCTTGTTCCATGCTCCCCGTTACCGTGATCCTGCCTTTATACTCAATTCCTTCAAAGCCGTGCTGAATGCTGTTTTCCACCAGCGGCTGCAGCGTCAATTTAAGCACCCGGCAATTCAGCATCTCATCCGGAATGTTGATTTCATAATCAAACAAGTCGTCGAACCTGAACTTCTGGATCTCCAAATAATTGCGCAAATGCTCGATTTCCTGGCTCAGCCCGATCTCTTCCCGCCCCTGGATACTGATGCGCAAAATGCTGGCAAGGCGGACGACCATTTCGCTGACCTTGCGCCCTTCGTTTTGCACGGCAAGCACGTTGATCGATTCCAGCGTATTAAACAGAAAATGCGGTTTGATTTGCGCCTGCAGCACCCTGAGCTCGGCATTGGCCTTCTGCAGCTGCTCCCGCTTAACCTGCTCGAACAATTCATTGATTTTGGCCATTTGATTGTTGAAGCCTTTTTGCAGCAGCAGCAGCTCGTCGTCGCCCTTTTCGTCGACCCGGGCTTGCAAATCGCCGCTTTCGACCTTGCGCATGAAACGCACGATCACGCCGATCGTTCCGGTAATCCGGTTCATGAACAGGACGTTAAACAGCATCGCCGTCAGCACGCACACGCAAATGATCGCCACAAACCATTTGGCGAACGTCGTCACCTCCCGGGACAAATAACTCCAGGAAGTCACCGACACCAGGCTCCAGGGGTAATCCTGCAGCTTATAGATCGAAATGACGCTTTCCTGCCCGTCAAATTTCCCTTTGAAACTGTGATAGCTTGCGGGGAACCGCCATTTGTGCGAAACATACTCCCCGATTTGCCGGCCATCCAGCTCCGCCTGATAATCGTACAAAATAAGCCCCTGATCGTTGACCAGCATAAACCGGGTATCCTGCAAACTGCTGCCCAGATTCAAGTTTTGAAAAATCTTTTCGAACTCCCAGTTTTTGATCTGCACCACCAGCACGCCCACACGCTCCAGATTGCTCAGCTTCTTGATCAGCCGAATCTGCGTGAACACGCTGTCCGACCCGGTCAGTTCCGGATATTCGTGCGGACCGATCCACTTCGGCATCCCGTTTAACGCCATCACTTCATTATATAAAGGATGCTCTTTGAATTTTTCGTAGGGCAGTGTCTGAAAATTTTCCTTGTTAAAAATCGCGATGACATTCGAGCGTTCCCCGCCGTGGAGATTGTACAAGAACGCGTAATCGATGGCGGGATGGCTGTACAGCAGGGAACGGAAGTTCCGCTGGTTGGCGTTGAGCTCCAGTTGGGTTGTCGCCGTCAAATCCTGCGAATCCGGATCCTTCGCCACCAGCGCATCCTGGAACACGCCCTTGGCAATGCCGTTGTCGGTTACGTTGTCCATTTCATGCAGCGCGCTTTTGATGCTGTAGCCGATCGCCTTCAGCGAATATTCGGCCTGCTGGCTGTATTTCGTTTCGATCGAACGGAACGTGACCCAAAACGTAATAATCCCCAAAATAAACAAAGGAATAATGACAAGCCCCAAAAAGGCGGTAAACAATTTAATGCGCAGATTCATCGGCGGCAGCTCCCATGCTTTGAGCGAATATGCTTGACGTCTACTTAGGCGTTTTACCTCATTTTACCACGCCGCCGCTTATCCTTTAACGCTTCCCGCCGTCACCCCTTCAATAATTTTTTCCTGCAGCACGGCGTAAATGATCATGACGGGAAGCACGCTGAACACAATCCCGGCCGACATTTGGGCATAGTTCGTATTGTAGGCGTCGCGGAAACCGACCATGCCTACCGGCAGCGTGCGCAGCTCGTCGCTGGACAAAAAGTAGTTCGCCAGCAAAAACTCGTTCCAGTTCCCGAGAAAATTTACGATAAACACCGTGACGATAGCCGGAACGGTCAGCGGAACGATGATCCGCGCGAACAGCCTGGCGGAGCCGAGCCCGTCCATGACGGCGGCTTCTTCGATCTCCCCGGGGATCGAGCGCATGAAGGCGGCCAGGATAATGACCGAAAGCGGAATCGCATTCGCCACATAGGGCAAAATGAGCGCCAGATGCGTGTCGAGCACGTTCAGCCTGCGCATCATTCCGTAAATCGGCAGCAACAGCGAGTTGTTCGGAATCAGCATCCCCAGCAAAATCAGCTGAAAGATGACCATGCTGATCCGGCCATAGCGCATCCGCGTTACCGCGAACGCCAGCATCGCCGCCAGCAGGATGGACAGACAGGCCGACAATACGCCAATATACAAACTGTTGAAAAAATACGTGCTGATCTTGGCGTTCACCCAGGCGTTGACGTAATTGTCAAATATGATCGAGCCCGGCGGCCCAAACGGGTTTGCAGCGATCGCCTGGTTGTCGCTTTTGACCGAAGAAAACAACACGAACAGAAACGGATATAAAATGACGAGCAAATAAGCCATCAGAAAAATATGCGGGATCGTTTTTTTGAGCGCTCTCATCAATATTCAATCCTTTCCGTTCGTCTGGAGACGAAGAGCTGGTACGCCGCCGTAATGAGGATCGTAAACACGAAAATGAGCACCGCGATCGCGTTGCCGAAGCCGTGGCGGAAGCTGGTGATCGCGTAGCGGATCATATACGTCGCCATCACGTCCGTCGATCCCGCCGGACCGCCTTTGGTCATGACGAGCACGATGTCCGCCGCTTTCATCGCCCCGGCGACCGACAGCATGATGACGACGGAAATGATCGGCATGATGAGCGGAATCGTGATTTTTAACGCCCGCTGAATCCCGCTCGCCCCGTCGATCGCCGCCGCTTCTTCCAGCTCTCGCGGAATGGCGAGGATCGCCGCCAGCACCATCACGATGTAGAAACCTGTCCACTGCCAGGCATTGGTAATCAGAATGGAAAGCATCGCCCAATTTTTGTCGGACAGCCAATAGACCGGCGGAATCCCGAACATGCCCAGCACCTTGTTCATCAGCCCGAAATCCGGGTTATAGATGAACCCCCATAAAATGCCGATGACGGCGGTCGACATGATGGACGGCATAAACACGGCCGTCTTGTACAAGCCTTTTAGCTTTTTCACACTCGCGATCAGCAGCGAAAAAAAGACGATCAGCGGCACCTGGATCAGGCAGGAAAACAGGATGAAATACGCGTTGTTGCGCACCGATTTCCAAAAAGCTTTATCATGCATGGCCGTGGCGTAATTGTCCAGACCGATATAGCTTAGATTTTTCGAGATTCCGTTCCAGCTGGTAAAGCTGTGATTAATGGCGGTAAAAATCGGATATATAAAGAAAGCCAGAAAAAGCACAAAAGCCGGTAAAACAAACAGCACGTACAGCAGGGGATTTCTAAGCGCTTTGTTCATGCCAATAACCTCCGTAGTCGGGAGCAAAGGCGCCCCTCGCCATCGAGGCGAGCGGCGCCCTTGCCAAAGTTCATTCGTGATCGGTTACTCTACGGCGTTGGCTGCATCCTGTGCGGCCTGGACGTTTTCCAGCATTTGCTCCGGCTTGATTTCTTCGCCGATAATTTGCTGAATCCCCATGCTCAGCGCCGTATTGACATCAGCCTGCACCAGAGCGTCAAACGCCGGGAACGAGGTCCCGATTTCGCTGACGCCCTTGAAAATGTCCTGCATAAGCGGATCATCGGACGCCGTTTTCATTTGCTCAAGATCCATTTTCATCGCCGGCAGCACGCCGTCTTCTTTAAGGCCGCGCAGCTGCATTTCTTCCGTCCACATGTTTTTGATGAACTCTTTGACGGCCGCCAGCTTCCGCGGATCTTCAGCGGCGGCGCTGGAGAAGCCGTAACCGTTGTTGGCGTCCTGCATGACGATGACCGGGTCGCCTTCGTTTAGCGGCGGCATGTTGAAGTAGCCGATTTTACCGACCATGTCGCCGGCCTGCTCGGGATCGCGGAAGACGGAGTTGGCCCAAGAGCCGTCCATCATCATCATCGCTTCGCCCGTGATGATCTGATTTCGCATGTCCGCGTATTCAAAGCCCAGCTCGCCTTTTTTGAAATATCCCTTTTGCACCCATTCCTGGTGTTTGGCGATCGCTTTAACCATATTTTCGTCCGTCCATTTCGTCGCGCCGCTTTTGAACCCGTACGTAATTTCAGGCCCCGCGTAATACGTCCATAAATTGTTGGTGGTCATCAACGGAATCCAGGCGTCCTTGGAGGCTTGCGCAAACGGAATTTTGCCGTCGGCCTTGATCTTCTCGGCGATTTGCTCCAGTTCGCCCAGCGTTTTGGGCACCTGCAGCCCTTTTTGCTGAAAATATTCTTTATTGTAGAAGAAACCTTCGATCGATCCGCCGATCGGCAGTCCGTACACTTTGCCGTCATGGGTAAACGGATCGAGGGTCGTAAATTTATCCTTGATGCCAAGCTCTTCGATAATCGGCGTCAAATCGAGCATCAAGCCCTCTTTGGCATACAGTGCCGCATCCGGGCTGCCGAACACGTCGAAGATTTCCGGCGGTTTCCCGGCGGCCATTTCGCCGCGCAGCTTCTCCTTGCGGTTGACTTCGGAGTCCACCGCATCCAGCTTGATCGTGAGGCCAGGGACGGCCGCTTCCGTCTGCTTGACGATATCCTCGAGCATCGCCAACCGGAACTTCTTCGATTCCCCGACTTGCGTGTGGCGAATCGTAATCTCGAACGGTTCATTGCTTGTCTCTGTCCCGGATCCGGCATTCCCCTTATTCTCGGTCCCTTGCCCTTCGTTCGCCGGAGCTTTATTCCCCCCGTTGCCTGATGATCCGCAGCCGGCAAGCAGCGCGGAGGCGATAAAAATCAAAGACAGCAACAGCAGCAAACTTTTCCTCATATTTCTAGACCCCTCCTCAAACGCGGTAGATTCACTTACACCCCCATTATAGAAAGCGTCTTCTTCTTTGGTAAGGAGGACATTTTTCTTTTAGAGGGATAATATCATCCAAAAGACAAAATGAAAACGGCTAAACCTGACATATAATTGTCCGATTTAACCGTTTTGGTCAAGATTATTAAGTTTTACGTCATGTTAATTGACATGAACTTCTCTTTGCTCTGCCGCTTCCCGTTCTCCCTCATGAATGATCCGGTACGCCCATTCGATTTGTTCCTCCGTCGGCGATGGAACGCCGTCAAGCGGATAATCCCAGCCAAGCTCCTGCCATTTGTAGATCCCCATTTGGTGGTACGGGAGAATCTCGAACTTCTCAACGCCCTTCAAGCTGCCGATAAACCGCCCAAGCTCCCGCAGATCTTGTTCGTCGTCATGGATGCCGGGCACGAATACGTGGCGGATCCACATGCTCCGTCCATGATCGGACAGCCAGCGGGCCATGTTCAGCATCCGGTCGTTCGGTTTGCCGGTCAGCTTGATGTGCTTTTCGTTGTCGATATGCTTTAAATCGAGCAGTACGAGGTCGGTCACATCCAGCAGGTCGCGGATTTTATCCCCTTCATTATACCCGTTTGTATCCAGCGTAGTATGAAGGTTCCAGCGTTTCTTCGCTTCCCGGAACAGCTCGGTCACGAACGGGGCTTGCAGTGTCGCTTCCCCGCCCGAGACCGTGAGCCCTCCGCCGGACGGGCGGTAGTAGTTCAGGTAGGGTTCGATTTCGCTGAGCACTTCCTCTACCGTCATTTCTTTTCCGCCCGACAGGTTCCAGGTGTCTGGATTATGGCAGTACTGGCACTGCAGCAGGCAGCCTTGCATGAAGAGCACGAAGCGAATACCCGGGCCATCGACCGTTCCGAAAGTTTCTAATGAATGTATGCGACCTTTTAGCATTTTCGTCACCCTTTCTGTGGCAGGTTGAACCGGAGGTTCAACCTGAAATCGGCTGCCTGTATGCAGGAAATGGGATTACATTTTGCCGTGGAATGTCCGGTTGATGACATCCAGCTGTTGTTCGCGGGTCAGCTTGATGAAGTTCACCGCATAACCCGATACGCGGATCGTCAACTGCGGATAATTTTCCGGATGATCCATCGCATCCAGCAGCGTTTCGCGATCGAATACGTTGACGTTCAGGTGATGGGCTTTGCTGCCGAAGTAGCCGTCCATCATCGACACCAGATTCGATTTGCGGGCGTCGAGTTCTTTGCCCAGCGCCTTAGGCACGATCGAGAACGTGTTGGAAATGCCGTCCAAGCTGTGTTCGTACGGCAGTTTGGCCACGGAGCTCAAGGAAGCCAGCGCGCCTTTCTTGTCGCGGCCGTGCATCGGGTTGGCCCCCGGCGCAAACGGTTCGCCCGCTTTGCGTCCGTCCGGCGTAGTCCCCGTTTTCTTACCGTATACGACGTTCGAGGTAATCGTCAGGATCGATTGCGTCGGCAGCGAGTTACGGTAAGTTTTGTGTTTGCGGATCATGCCCATGAACGTTTCCACGAGTTCAACCGCAATTTGGTCGACACGGTCGTCGTTGTTGCCGTAGCAAGGGAATTCGCCTTCGATTTCAAAGTCGACGGCGATGCCGTTTTCGTTGCGGATCGGTTTGACTTTGGCGTATTTGATCGCGCTCAGCGAGTCGGTCGCTACGGACAAGCCGGCGATACCGCAGGCCATCGTCCGCAGAATGTCGCGGTCGTGCAGCGCCATTTCGATCCGTTCGTAGCAATATTTATCGTGCATGTAGTGGATGACGTTCAGCGCGTTGACATACAGCTTAGCCAGCCACTCCATCATCGGAATCAGACGTTTCTTGACTTCATTGTAGTCGAGATACTCGGACGTGATCGCCGGATATTCCGGACCGACTTGGACGCCGGATTTTTCGTCTTTACCGCCGTTGATGGCGTACAGCAGCACTTTGGCCAGGTTGGCGCGGGCGCCGAAGAACTGCATTTGTTTACCGATTTCCATCGCCGACACGCAGCAGGCAATGCCGTAATCGTCGCCGTAGATCGGACGCATCAGGTCGTCGTTTTCGTATTGGATCGAACTGGTCTCGATCGATACTTTGGCGCAATATTTCTTGAACGCGTCAGGCAGTTGTTCCGACCAAAGCACCGTCAGGTTCGGTTCCGGAGCCGGGCCGAGATTGTACAGCGTGTGCAGAAAGCGGAAACTGTTTTTCGTAACGAGCGTTTTGCCGTTCACCGACATGCCGCCCAGCGATTCCGTTACCCAAGTCGGGTCGCCGCTGAACAGTTCGTTGTATTCCGGAGTTCTCAGGAATTTCACGATCCGCAGCTTCATGACGAAATGATCGACCAGTTCTTGCGCCGTTTCTTCCGTCAGCGTTCCTTCGGCCAGGTCGCGTTCGATGTAAGCGTCCAGGAAGGAGGATACGCGTCCGAGGGACATTGCGGCCCCGTCCTGTTCCTTAACGGCTGCCAGGTAACCGAAATACAGCCATTGGAAAGCTTCCTTGGCATTGTTTGCCGGTCTCGAAATATCGAATCCGTACATTTCGCCCAGCTGTTTCAGTTCGCCGAGCGCACGGATTTGTTCGGACAGTTCTTCGCGGAGGCGGATCACATCCTCGTCGATGACATCCACTTCGAGAGCTTTCAGTTCCTGTTGTTTTTGCTTGATCAGGAAATCCACGCCGTACAGCGCCACCCGGCGGTAGTCGCCGATGATCCGGCCGCGGCCGTAAGCGTCGGGAAGCCCGGTAATAATGCCGGCTTTACGAGCCGCTCTCATCTCCGATGTATAAGCATCAAAAACGCCTTGGTTATGCGTTTTGCGAATATGCGTAAACAAGTCTATAATTTCCTGCGGCAGTTCATAGCCATAAGCCTTACAGGAGTTGATGACCATATTGATCCCGCCGAACGGGCGAATCGTGCGTTGGAATGGGGCCGAGCCCTGTACGCCTACGATTTGCTCCTTGTCCTTATCCAAATACCCCGCAGCGTGGGAAGTGATCGTGGATGGCGTGTTGACGTCCACATCCAGCACTCCGCCGGCTTCCCGTTCTTTCTTGGACAGCTGCGACACGATTTCCCACAAAGCTTTTGTGTTGGCCGTCGCGCCCGCCAAGAAGGATTCGTTGCCTTCATAAGGTTTGATGTTGGTTTGGATGAAATCGCGGGTGTTCACTTCTTTCATCCATTTGCCCGGTTTGAATCCTCTCCAAGCATTGTCCACGGTTTGTACTTCCTTTTCGATCACCGACATCTTTATTCCCTCCATTTATATTTTGGTCGCGGTTCGAAGGAGATGTACCGCGCCTCATGATCCCTTAAAATTTGTGATATTTTTCACATAATTTACGTGATAATTTTCACATTTATAACGTTAAATGTACCCGATTAAGGCTTCGATTGAGTCCCCGTTGTTATTCCCGGGGCTAATCCGTCATCAAACTTTGAGGGATCATTTATACTGTAATCATAGCTCAATTTGTCGAATAAGATTGTGAGAAATATCACATATAGTGATATTTCTCACGTTTTCAAAACCCTTTGTTCACTTAATCTTCAAATCTTCCGTAGAAAGCGTCGCGATAAACTTCCGCCAGCTCCGTCACCAGCGGCAGCTTCGGATTGGCGGTCGTGCATTGGTCTTCGAACGCGCGGTCGGCCAAATAATCGACGCGCGATTCGAACACTTTCGGATCGAAGCCGAGATCCTGGAACGTTTCCGGAATGCCGAGCTTTCTGTTCAGGTCGCGGATCGCATTGATCAGGCTCTTCACGCCTTCTTCCGTCGTCCGCGCCGGCAGCCCCAAGATGCGGGCGATTTCCGCATAACGTTCGTCGGCGACGAAATGCGTGTATTTCGGCCAAGCGGCAAATTTCGTCGGCTTCTTGGCGTTGTAACGGATGACGTGCGGCATCAGAATCGCGTTGGTCCGGCCATGCGCCGTATGGAATTCGCCGCCCCATTTATGGGCCAAGCTGTGGTTGATGCCGAGGAACGCGTTGGAGAACGCCATCCCCGCGATCGTCGAAGCGTTGTGCATTTTCTCGCGGGCCAGTTCGTCGCCGGTCAGCGCCGATTTTTCAAGGTACTGGAAGACGAGCTGGATCGCTTTAATGCACAGTCCGTCCGTGTAATCGTTGGCCATGACGGATACGTAAGCTTCGATCGCATGCGTCAGAACGTCCATGCCCGTGTCGGCCACGGCGGTTTTCGGCAGGCTGTACACGAATACCGGGTCGATGATCGCCACGTCCGGCGTCAGTTCGTAATCGGCCAAAGGATACTTCGTATTGCCTTTGATTTTGTCCGTGATGACGGCGAACGACGTTACTTCCGAGCCCGTTCCCGAGGTCGTCGGAATGGCCACAAATTTCGCTTTTTGTCCGAGCCGCGGATATTTGTAAAGGCGTTTGCGGATATCCATGAATTTTTGCTTCAGGTTAAAGAAATCTTCATCCGGATATTCGTAGAACAGCCACATCCCTTTCGCCGCGTCCATCGCCGACCCGCCGCCGAGGGCAATAATACAGTCCGGCTGGAACTTCGCCATCATCTCCTGACCGCGTTCCACCGTCGTTGTCGACGGATCCGGTTCGACGTCCGCGAACACTTCGATCGCCACCGGCGTTTGGCGTTGGCGGAGATAATGCTCGACTCTTTCCACGTAACCCAGCTTCACCATCATCGGGTCGGTGACGATCATGACGCGGGAGATGTCCGGCATTTTCGCCAAATATTGCGTCGAATTCTTCTCGAAATAAATTTTGCTCGGCACTTTAAACCACTGCATATTCACGGTACGACGGTTCACCCTTTTCACGTTGATCAGATTGACGGCCGTGACGTTCGACGAAGTCGAGTTGCGTCCGTAAGACCCGCAGCCCAGCGTCAGCGAAGGCAGGTTCGAGTTGTAAATGTCGCCGATGCCGCCTTGCGAGGAAGGCTGGTTCACCAAAATCCGGCAGGTCGGCATCCGGTCCGAGAACTTCTGGATAACTTCCTGGTTGTTCGAATGAATGACCGAGGAGTGGCCCATGCCGCCGAACTGCACGACTTCCAAGGCCCGTTCGATGCCCTGCTCGGCGTTTTTCACTTTATAGCAAGCGAGCACCGGGCTAAGCTTCTCCGCGGAAAGCGGGAATTTCGGTCCGACGCCTTCGATTTCGGCGACGAGAATTTTCGTTCCGGCCGGCACGTCGATACCGCACATTTCCGCGATCTTCGTGGCCGGTTGTCCAACGATCGCCGGGTTTACCGCGCATTTATCGGCGATGATCGCGCCCGCCGTCAGTTTTGCCGCTTCATCTTTGTTTACGAAATAGCAGCCGTTGGCGATCATTTTCTTTTTCACCTGGTCGAACACGGGTTCCTCAATAATGACCGCTTGTTCGGAAGCGCAAATCATGCCGTTGTCGAACGTTTTGGAAAGAATCAGGTCGTTGACGGCTTGATCGAGATTCGCACTCTTCTCAATGAAGCAAGGCACGTTGCCGGGGCCGACGCCAAGGGCCGGTTTGCCGCAGCTGTAAGCCGCTTTTACCATCGCGGAACCGCCGGTAGCGAGAATGCAGGCCACATCCGGGTGATTCATCAAAGCGTTCGTGCGGTCCATGGACGGATTTTCGATCCACTGGATGCAGTCGGCGGGCGCGCCGTGCTTCACCGCGGCCTCCAGCAATATTTTAGCGGCTTCCGCGCTGCAGTTCTGAGCGGACGGATGGAAGCCGAAGATGATCGGGTTGCGTGTTTTTATCGCAATCAGCGATTTGAAAATCGTGGTCGACGTCGGGTTCGTCACCGGAGTAATCCCCATGATGATGCCGACAGGCTCGGCGATTTTTTGGAAGCTGTCAAAATCGTTGTCCTCGATAACGCCTACCGTTTTGTCGTACTTGATGCTGTGGTAAATGTACTCCGTGGCGAACATGTTTTTAATGATTTTGTCCTCGTAGACCCCGCGCCCGGTTTCTTCCACCGCCATTTTCGCCAGATGCATGTGCTTGTCGAGCCCCGCCAGGGCCATCGCCTGCACGATTGCGTCGATCTGCTCCTGCGTCATGCTCATGAACGCTTCGGAAGCCTTTTTCGCTTTGTCGATCAAGGTTTGGATGTAAGCTTCCGGGGTGGGCTGGGCTTTTGTTGTCGCTTCATTCTTTACGGCCATTTCTCTCATCCTCCTAAGTTCGGTAAGGACAAACCTGCAGTGTAGATAGGCGAATCATAAGTTCGTGAAATTTTTCACTTGCAAGTTCATCCTTAAAAGATGTATTGCTTCTCTTTATGTTTTGATCATAGCATAGGAATTTGATTTTGTATAGTGAATTTTTTCACAAAGTTGAAAAAGTTCTGAAATTATTTCGTTTAGCAAACAAATTTCGTGAATTTAGTCACAATGTTAGAATTTCGACACTTTTTCGGCCTTCCGAGCCCCCAAATTTTGCAATAATCGTTATATAATTAATTAAAAATTTCATAAAAATCAGAAATATAAAGGGGAAATCCATGATGAGTGAAATCGTAAACGCCACCCTGCCCCGCGGTAACACGAGCTGCTTCACAGAACAAAACTTCAACCGCCTTCTCGTTACAATGAAAGATAAAGCATATCCCGAGGGGACGCATTTGTTCTGGGAAGGTGATTTTTCCGATAAACTGTTTTACATCAAACGCGGACGCGTCAAACTGACCAAATCGACCGACGAGGGTAAAGAACTCATTCTGTATATGTACGGACGCGGCGATATGGTCGGCCAGGCCGATCCGTTCTTCAGCACCAAGCACAGCTTCACGGCCGAGGTGATTGAGGATTGCGAAATCGGCGTAATCGATCAGAAAGATCTTGAAATTATGATTTGCCAGCACTGCGATTTTGCGATCGACTTCATGAAATGGATGGGCATCCACCATCGCCTGACGCAGACGAAGTTCCGCGATTTGATGATGTACGGCAAGCCGGGGGCCCTTTGCTCGACGCTGATCCGCCTGAGCAACACGTATGGCGAGCAGCATGGGGACACGATTCTGATCAACAAAAAAATCACCCATACCGACTTGTCCAATATGATCGGGGCTACGCGCGAAAGCGTCAACCGGATGCTCAGCGACCTGCGCAAAAAGGATGCGCTCGAATACGAAAACGGCATGATCGTCATTAAGGATATGGTCATGCTGCAGGATATTTGCCACTGCGAGCTGTGCCCGAACGAAATTTGCCGGATCTGACATGCCGCTTGCGTCAGTCTATATGCGCCTGCCTTTCTTTGCGAAACCGCCCCGAATGACCGGGACGGTTTTAAACCCATACGTTGGAAGCGCGGGAGGGAATGGGTATGCCCCCCATACCCATTCCCTCTTCGGTTACTTCGAGCCCCCCTCCCCCTTTCCCGGGTATTTCCCAGCCCCAGCAACGGACCCATACGACTCTAGTTCGCTCTAAAGCAGCTCACCCGAGCCGCTTCGAGGGAAATTTCGTCATATGGGTCCGTTAGTCTTAGCGGCCTCTAACCCCGCCGGAAATTTGATAAATATTTTGATAAATATAATGAAAAAAACGGCTCGGGATGAGCCGTTTTTATGCTGCCTTTCCATCTTCCGCTTGTTTCGCCTTTTTGCGCACCGGGGATATGAACCAATACGCCATGCCCACAAATACCCCGCCGCCGATAATATTGCCCAGCGTCACCGGAATCATATTGTGAAGCCAGCCCGCGAGCGTAATCGTGTCGGGGTGGTTCGGCAAAAGCAGCGACAAACTGAGCAGCGTCATATTGGCCACGCTGTGCTCGTAGCCGCTGGCGATAAAGGCGTACAGACACCACCAAATCAGCACCAGCTTGGCGATATCTTCCTTGGAGCGGTTGGCCATCCATAAAGCGAGGCAAACGAGCCAGTTACACAAAATGCCGCGAAAAAACAGTTCAGTGACCGGAGCACCCATCTTCTTCGCGGCAGAGGCAAAAATAAGATGCTCCGGCGCCGCCGTTTTGAACAGCCCGCTGCCGACGATTAGCAAACAAAGCACAACCGCCCCCGCCAGGTTGCCGAGAAACACGATCGTCCAGTTTTTCGCCGTATCGCCTACCGTTGTTCGCCTCGCCAGCGTGCTCGCCGTAAAAAACATATTGTTCCCGGTAAACAGCTCCGAACCGGCAAAAACGACCAGCGTCAGGGCGAGCCCAAAGGACATCCCCATCAGCATCGTCTGGTACGGCGATTTCGCCGCCGCCAGCGGCGCGCCGATGCTGAAAATGAGAATGATGCCGAGCCCTACATAAGCGCCGGCAAGCATGGCCGAAACGATATACCTCGGAAGGCTTTCGTTCATTTTTTCTTTTTTCTTGACTGCCGTTTCTACGATGGTTTCCACATTTGGCGTATACATCGCCGCTTCCTCCCTCTGTCGATCCCTCGATTTAAAAATAAGCGCGGCGTCCCTCTCCTTGCACACCGCGCTTATTTCGCTCTAACCTATACCTCCTGCAAGGCGCTGGCGGCGATCCACACCTGTCCGTCCTCCACCTTGACCGGGAACATCGGCACCTGCCCGCTGTCCGGGGCCTGGACAAGGCCTGTCGTCAGATCGATTTTCCAATCGTACAGCGGATCGTAAAGGTAATGCCCGGACACGATGCCTTCGGCCAGCGGCCCTCCTTTCGGATGCGGGTTTTGATTCAGGGCGGCGAAAATGCGTCCGTCGGATAGGCGGAACACCGCCAGTTCGCGGCCTCCCGCTTCCACCACGCGCCCGATCTGGGGCAGAAACTGCTCCACATGCCCAACCGGGAAAAATGCCTCTTTACTCATGTCCTTGTTCATGCTCCTCTTCCCCTTTCCTGTCATCCGTCTAACGGCTTTAGTTCGCCTGTTTGCTCATTTCCAGGCTGTGGAACAGCTTGCCGCGGGTTTCTTCGTCGTTCAGCATCTTCTTCCACGGATCCGTAACCTGCTCCAAGGCGAACTCAATACGCTCCACCAGCGCTTTGCGGTTTTCCGCATCTTCCACTACCGCCGCGCGGATATTGTCCAGCCCCATCCGTTCAACCCACTCCGACGTTCTTTCCAGATAATTGCCGGTCTCGCGGTAATACTGCATGATGGCTGCGCACAGCTCGATCAGTTCCTCGTCGGTCTTCACCTTGCACAGCGAATCCGCAAGCCGGGCCTTGATCCCCCCGTTGCCGCCGATAAAGATCTCCCATCCGCCGTCGTTGCCGACGATCCCGATATCCTTCGTGCACGATTCGGCGCAGTTGCGCGGGCAGCCGTTTACCGCCATCTTGAATTTGGCCGGAAAGTCGAGCCGTTCGAATTTCCGTTCAAGCCGCGCGCCCATGCCCATCGAATCCTGGGTGCCGAACCGGCAGAACTGCGAACCGACGCAGGTTTTCACCGTGCGGAGCGATTTGGCGTAGGCGTACCCCGACGGCATGTCGAGCTCAGCCCACACTTTCGGCAGATCTTCTTTTTTCACGCCGATCAAGTCCAGCCGCTGGCCGCCGGTGACCTTGACGACTTTCACATCGTATTTCAGCGATACGTCGGCGATTTTCTTCAGATCCTCCGGCGTCGTCACGCCGCCGTACATCCGCGGAACAACCGTATAGGTCCCGTCCTTTTGGATGTTGGCGCTCATCCGCTCGTTGACGAACCGCGATTCTTTTTCGTCCTCGTGCGTGTCCGGGTACAGCATGCCGAGATAATAGTTGATGGCCGGGCGGCATTTCGAGCAGCCTTCAGGCTGGCTCCAGCCAAGCACGTTCATCACTTCTTTGGTCGTCTGCAGCCCTTTCGCCTTGATCTCCGCCACGATTTCATCGCGGCTCAGCGTCGTGCAGCCGCAGATGCCCTGTTTCGCCGCCGACTGAAACCCGTCTCCCAGCACGTATTGCAAAATTTGCTCAACCACCGGCTTGCAGCCTCCGCAGGAGCGGGTTGCCCCGGTGCAGGCTTTGATCTCGTCGACGGTCGTCAATCCCTGATTGGTAATCGCGTCGACGATCGTGCCTTTGGTTACCCCATTGCAGCCGCAGACGATTTCGTCGTCCGCCATCGTTTCCACCGAAGCTTTCTTGGCTCCTCCGCCGCCGCAGCAGCCCGTGCCCATCAGCGAGGCGTACAGTTCGTCCGTCATCTCCGCCTTCTGCTTGATCAGCTTCTGCAGCTCGGCCGAATCGTTAATGTCGCCAAACAGCACCGCGCCGACAAAAACGTTGTCTTTCAGCAGAATTTTTTTGTAGGTCCGCTTCCATTCGTCTTTGCTGCAAATCACCGTATGTTCCGGACCATCGATAAATTCGCCGGTCGAAAAAACGTCAACCCCGGAAATCTTCAGCTTGGTCGAAACGACCGAACCGGCGTAAGGCGCGGTTTCCACGCCGCTGATATGCTTCGCCAGTACCATGCCCTGCTCAAACAGCGGAGCGACCAGTCCGTAGCAGACGCCACGGTGCTCCGTACATTCGCCGACGGAATAAACGCCCTCCAGCGATGTTTGCAAATAGTCGTTGACGACGATCCCGCGGTTCACTTCGATGCCGCTCGCTTTGGCCACCGCAACGTTCGGCTTGATGCCGACCGCCATGACGACGAACTCCGCTTCCAGTTCCGTGCCGTCGGCGAACCGCAGCCCGCTTACCCGCGAACCGCCAAGCAGCTCGGTCGTCTGCGCGCCCATTTTAAATTTGATGCCCTGGCGCTCCAGTTCCGCTTTCAGCATCCCCGCCGCCTGATGATCCAGCTGGCGCTCCATCAAATCTTCCATTAAATGCACGACCGTCACGTCCATGCCGAGCTGAACGAGCCCTTTGGCCGCCTCCAGTCCGAGCAGGCCTCCGCCGATGACCGCCGCTTTGCGGCAAGTCTTGGCCGCCTGGATCATTTGCTCGCAGTCCGAGATGTCGCGGAAGCCGACCACGCCCTCCTTATCGCTGCCGGGAATCGGCAGGATAAACGAAGTCGACCCGGTAGCGATCAGCACCTTATCGTAAGGCACGCGCTGGCCGTCCTCCGTGACAACCTCCTTCGTCTCCTTGTCGATCCGGGCCACCGCCGTTCCGGTATGCAGCGTAATCCCGTTATCGCGATACCAGTTCAAATCGTTCAGAATAATATCGTCTATCGTTTTGCTGCCTTCGAGCACATAGGAAAGCATGATCCGGTTATAGTTGGGATGCGGCTCGCTGCCAAACACCGTTATTTCGAATTTGGAAGTTAGTTTCAATATTTGTTCAACGGTGCTGATGCCCGCCATTCCGTTACCGATCACGACCAGTTTCTCTTTCGCTGTAGCCATCCTCATCCAAGCCCCTTTCAGAATAAGACTGTTCCGAATTATTAGTTGATTACCTGCAATCCCTTATGCCAAAAGTATACATTTAAAATTATGAATAGTTTGTGATTTCATTCACATTAATTGTGAAAGTTATCACATTTAATTGTCACATTTTTTTTTGCATACCTATTGAAAAATCCGCAGCCTCTTATCTAAGAGAACTGCGGATTTACTTTTTCTCCGAAACTTATTTTCGCACCAAAGCGATTTCCACATTGTCCTGGGGTTTTAACCTCATGTCAAGGCCGGTGTCAAGCAATTTCTTATGATTGACCTTCAGCACCCATGCTTCCGTCTCATCCGGACGATAACCGTTGACGGAAACGATATGCTGCCCGGTTTTGTTCAGCTCCACGATCCCGCTGTGCTTGAGCAGATCCCTCACGGTCGTATTTTCATTGTATTGATGGACAAAATAGCTTTTTAGCTGCGGATTTTGACTGCCCCCGTTCACGGTCAGCAGCAGCGATGCTCCATTTTGGCCCGCCGTTCCGCTGCCCGCGGTTTTAACGTAAACGAGTATGTTGTCCCCCGCCTTGAGCTGCTTGTCCCAATCGCGGGACGGCAGCTCCTTGTCATTTAGCCGGATCCCCCATTCCAGCGTCGAATCAAGCGAAACTTCACCCACGGATTGAATTTTGCCCTTATCCTTCGTCAGTTCTACGATACCGCTGCTTTCAAGCGCCCGAAGAACGGTAATCCCTTCCGTATAATCGAAATGCAAACTGCGCGTCACATCGGGGATAAACGTCCCCCCGTCAATCGTTAAAGTAATGTCATCGGCATGCCCATCCTCGCTTTGCAGCTCCTCCGAAGGGTCCGGTTTGTCGATCGTCCCGCCATCGGCGCAGGCTGCCGTGAAGAACGCGGCCAAAACCATCAGTCCTGCCAGCCATTTCAATCTCCTGCGCATCGCCGCCCCGCCTTTCCTTTAATCATTTTCCCTGATTCGATCCAGGAATATTCCATATCTTAAGCATACCGGACCGGCAGAAAGTTCTCAAATTTCGGGGCAGGCGCAAAGAACCCTTCCCTAAGCAGGGAAGGGCGAGGCCTGAATATTTCAAGTTATGTTGTATATCGCGGAAATAATATATTGTTCTCCAGGTGCACATGCGTAAAAGTCATGGCTTCCAGCTCTTCTAGACGCGAATAGGTTAAACGGTACGTCGTGCACGCATGGCCAGGCGGCTGAAAATCGTCGGTCAGCTCCCGCAGTTGTTTGAGAATGTCGCCCGCCGCGTCATGTTCGGATTCCAACTCCGCGATGGCGGACTGCAATTTTTCCAGCACTTCCGGGTCCCGGCTCTTCTCCCAAAGGATTATCTTAGGAAACTCCTCTGCCTCTTCCTTGTCGGTATGCTCCAGCAGCTCGCGCCGAAGCTCACCGAACAACCGCTCGACCTCGCGCAAATGCGTATCCGCATCCCCATGGACCCGGGACACCTTGGTCACGTATTTTTGAATTTCCGGCAGTTCCTCGCGCAAATAGCGATGGTGCGTGTTTACGATATGCCCGATCAAATCGGCCGATTCCGCCTTTGTCCAATCCTGTTCTTCCTCTGCCCGGGGATGCTCGGCCGCCATGCGGTTTAAGTCCGTGAGCAGCGTTTCAACCGGAATCCCCCGCTCTGTCGCCGCTTCCCCCAACGGACGTGCGCCGCCGCAGCAAAAATCGATTTTCCGCCCGCGGAAATAATCCGCCGATTTCGGAAAACGAAGCACGATATCACGAACCATGTCTTGTTCCTTAAATAATGCTTGTATGTGATTCATCCGGAAAGACCTCCTGAGCTAATGTCGTAAGCTTACGTTTTTAACTTAACGCATAGAAGCGTCTCTCCTTGTGATTTTAATCACTTTTGTTTTTCTTACTTCCGCTCAAAATATTTAAAGGCCGCCCGTATCCGGGAGGCCTTGTTGCCGTTTGTCTTGCAGATAAGTCCGTTTTATTTCAGCACGTCGTGATCCACGTACCGTTCGCCGTTTATTTCGCTGATCAACTCGATGGCGACCTTTGCCCCGTCGCCTGCCGTAATGATCGTATGAACGCTGACGCCCGCCGCCGTGCCGGCCGCCCAGATTCGCGGAACGCGGGTCCGGCCTTGCCCGTCCGTAGCGATGACGGTTTTGATTCTCGGCTCGCGGCCTTCTTTCAGCTCCAGGCCGGCAGCGCTTGCAAGATCGGTCAACGCGCCGGTGGCCAATATGATATGGGACGCCTCGTAGCTGCGGCCGGATTCCGTTTTTACGGTTACTGTCGAACCGCCGTTGGCATCGATATGCGTCACTTTTTCTTCAATGAACTTGGCGCCGAATTTTTCGGCCTGCTCCCGTCCGATTTTGAGCAAATCCGGTCCGGAAATGTCCTTTGCCCCGTAATGGTTCTCAATCCAGGCCCGCTTCGTCATGCTTGCGTTGCTGTCCAAAACAAGCGTTTCTTTGCCCGCCTTGGCCAAAAATAACGCCGCGCTGGCTCCAGCCGGCCCTGCCCCGATTACAATTACCTCAGCCACAAGTACACCTACTTTCTAAAATTTTCATGCCGCCTTCGCGACCCGAAAACGGCATGAGCTTATTTAATCCACTGCTCCGCCCAGGACTGCACCTGTTCCATCACCGGACGAAGCGCCCGCCCTTTCTCAGTCAATTCATATTCGATGCGAACCGGCGTTTCCGGATAAACATGACGGACCAAAATCCCCTCACATTCCAAATCCTTCATCCGTTCCGATAACATCTTATCGCTCATGGAAGGAATCTGATTGGAAATATCCTTGAAGCGTTTCGGCCCGCTCATCAGGGTTTGAATAATCAAGCCGTTCCAGCGTTTTCCCAAAAACGAAAAAGCCGATTCAAATCGCGGACACATTCCATACGAATGCTCATCCATAACATTCACCTCATTATTATAGCAAGCCTGCAAGCGTTAAACTTACGTTAAGTAAGTTAATATATTTCATAATAGCATATTTACACGCGGAAAGTAAGGGGGGGACTCTTCATTCACCGCCCCGTATCCGAAAAAACGGCCGCCTTGGCGGCAGCCGCTAATATAGTATATTACGTTTATGGTCAGTTATACCCACCACATCTCCGCGGCGGAATCTTCCATAAGCACTTGCTGCAGATTGCGCACGGCTTTGGTAAATCCTTCATCGATCGACATTAGCCCGTCTTCGTGCTCGATGCTTACCGCGTAATCGTAGCCGTACAGCCGAAGCGCGCTGATAATGTCGGCCCACGTCTTCAGATCGTGGCCGTAACCGACGGTGCGGAACTGCCAAGCCCGCTCCTGCATGTTCGTGTAAGGCTGCATATCCGTGATGCCGTAACGGTTTACGTTCACCGGATCAATCGTCGTATCTTTGGCGTGGAAATGGTGGATGGCGCCGGCCTTGCCAAGGATCGCAATCGCTTGAACCGGATCGATTCCCTGCCACCACATATGGCTCGGGTCGAGGTTGGCCCCGATGACTTCGCCGGCCGCTTCGCGCAGGCGCAGCAGCGTCGCCGGCGTGTGCACGGAAAATCCGCCGTGCAGCTCAAGCCCGATCTTCACATGGTGATCGGCGGCAAATTTGCCCCATTCCGTCCAATACGGAATGACTTTATTTTTCCACTGCCAGTCCAGAACTTCCTGAAAGTCGTTGGGCCAAGGCGCTACCGGCCAGTTGGGATACTTGGCATCCTCATGATCGCCCGGACAGCCGGAAAACGTGTTGACGACCGGCACTTCCAGCAACTCGGCCAATTGCACGGTTTTGACGAAAACGTCGTGGAACTCCTTGGCGATCGCCTTTTGCGGATGCAGCGGATTGCCGTGGCAGCTTAGCGCGCTGATAATGAGTCCGCGGGACTCCACCGCTTTTTTGAACTCTTCCCGGGCCGCCTTGTTTTCCAGCAGCACATCGGGATTGCAGTGGGCGTTCCCGGGATGTCCGCCGGTGCCGATTTCCACGGCTTTCAGCCCTTGTGCGGCCGCCTTATCGAGCGCTTGTTCGAGCGGAAGGCCTCCAAACAGAACCAGAAATACTCCTAATTTCACCTCTATGCTCCTCCTTGCTTCGTGGTTTGGCCCAAGGCCGGGTTAGTCAAAATATACGGTTTGGCCGGTTTTGGCCGATTTATAGATGGCTTCCAAAATTTCCGTGACCACAAGCGCCTGTTCCGGCTTCACGAGCGGCTCTTTATCTTCCAAGATCGCTTGCACCCAAGCTCTCGCTTCACGGGTGGATTCGTTTTCCTGTTTGCCTTCGTAAAAAGCGACCCCGCCGGATCCGAGATCGACGTTGGTTTCGTACAGGCGGCTCAATTTTTCGCCGTTCAGGCGCAGGCCGTTCGTCATATCGGCACCGCCCTCGGTGCCGCACAGCAGCGTTTTCGCTTCTCCAACCTCGACGATATTGAGCGCCCAGCTGGATTCCAGAATAATCGTCGCCCCGTTCTTCATCGTAATGAAGCCAAACGCGGAATCCTCGACTTTAAATTGCTCGGGATCCCAAGGGCCAAACGCATTCGCCGCGTTTTCGCGGTTTCCGAGTTTGTGGAATACGGAACCGGTGACGCTTTTCGGCTCGTAATTGTCCATCAGCCACAAGGTCAAGTCAAGCGCATGGGTGCCGATGTCGATCAGCGGACCGCCGCCCTGCTTCTCTTCGTCCAGGAACACGCCCCAGGTCGGAACGGCGCGGCGGCGCAGCGCCAGAGCTTTTCCGAGATAGATGTCGCCAAGCTCGCCGTTTTCGCACAGTTCCTTCAAATAAAGGCTGTCGCTGCGGAAGCGGTTTTGGTATGCGATCGACAGCTTTTTCCCCGTGCGTTTGGCCGCGTCCAGCATTTGACGGGCTTGCTCCGCCGTTTTGGCCATCGGCTTCTCGCACATCACGTGACGGCCCGATTCCAGCGAAGCGACGGTAATTTCCGCATGCGAATCGTTTGGCGTGCAGACGTGAACCACTTCAGCGTCGCTTTCCGCCAGCAATTTCCGGAAATCGGTAAATACTTTGGCTCCCTCTACGCCGTATTCGGCGGCCGCTTTTTGCGCGCGTTCCTCCACGATGTCGCAGAAGGCGACCAGCTCTACCTCTGGTTGCTGCTTCAGGCTCGGCAAATGTTTTCCATTGGCGATACCGCCGCATCCGATGATGGCGACTTTTAATGTTTTAGACATGAAGTTTTCCTCCCTTTCCGGCATAAGCGCGTACCCATTCCATACTTGCGGCGATGCTTTCCAGCGAATCTCCCGCGCAGTGATCCTGCTCTACGATCAGCCATTCCGCGCCCGCGTCGATCGCGGCATCCCCAATCGCGGCAACGGCGACTTCTCCCCGGCCCAGCTCCACCGTTTCCGGCGAACCGTCCGGCTTCTTAAGAACATCCTTCCAGTGCACGAGCGGAAGGCGATCGCGATATGTAGCGATGTATGCCAGCGGATCCGCTCCGGCAAAGGCTACCCAGCAGGAATCCAGCTCCATGTGCAGCAAGGAGGCGGGCACCTGTTCATAAATCGCATCCAGCACCGGTTTGCCGTTCAGCGACTGGGTCAGCTCAAAATCATGATTATGATAGCAGAGAATCATTTCTTCCTGTTTGCAGCGTTCCCCGAATTTTTTCAAGTCCTCGATGACCTCGGGCCAACGGTTGCGGTCTTCCTCCGACAGATACGGCACGACGATATAACGGTTGCCGATCGCCTTGTTGAAAACAATCTCTTCATCAAGCGCGGCCTTTAAACGGTCATAAGCCGTATGGGCCCCCACCGCAACCAGCCCGGTTTCCTGCAGGATTTGCTGTACTTGTTCCACCGTTCTCCCGTAAAATCCGGCAAACTCCACGCCCTTATACCCAAGCTCGGCTACCTTGCGCAGCGTGCCTTCAAAATCGCGTTCCAAATGATCTCTTACCGTATAAAGCTGCAGTCCAACCTTTGCCATAAAATATCACCTCTCCATGAAAATGAAAGCCTCTACTTTAAACTATCCGCGCTTTCCAGCAAAATATGCCGGCCTTCGCGCGATGAACGGGCCACGGCATGCATCGCCTCCAGCACATGGTAGCCGAGTTTGCCGCTGGCCCGGTGTTGCCGGCCTTCAAGAATCGCCCTGGCCATATCCTCGATGCCGCGGCCGCGCTCATTTTCGCCGCATTCAAACGCCGGCGGGACGGTTTCCCAAACGTCGCTGCCGGAACGGCGGACCTTCACGTCCCCGTTAAAGTAGTTCGGGTCGGGGACAAGCAGCGTCCCTTCGGTCCCGTAAATCTCGATACGGGGCAGGACGCTTCCGCCGGGGACATCGAAGCTGGTCACGAGCGTGCCGATGGCGCCTCCGGCAAAATCCAGCGTGGCGCTGTAGTGCGTCGGCGTATGCACCGGAATCGTTTTGCCGGCGTTGGGGCCGGTTTTGACCGTGCGTTCGGGAACCGGGTTGCCCGCCGAGCCGCTGATGCGCGCGATCGGCCCGAGCAGCTCTACGAACGCGGTCAAATAGTACGGCCCCATGTCGAACATCGGTCCCCCGCCTTCCGCGTAGAAAAACTCGGGATTCGGGTGCCAGCTTTCCGGCCCGCCGCCCATCATAAACGCGGTGGCCGCCACCGGGCGGCCGATCAACCCGTCCGCAATGGCCTTGCGGCTCGTCTCGAGGCCTGCGCCAAGAAACGTATCGGGAGCGCAGCCCACGCGGAGATTTTTGGCCGCCGCCTGTTCCAGCATGCTTCGCGCGTCCTCCAGCGAGATCGCCAGCGGCTTCTCAACGTACACATGCTTGCCATGGGCAAGCGCTGCCATATTGACGGCGGCGTGGGACGACGGTACGGTCAAGTTCAACACCAGGTCGATATCCTGCCGCCCCAGCAATTCCTCCACAGTGTAGACGTTTTCAATTGCGAATTGCTCTGCCCGCTCGCGGGCCTTCTCCGGGAGAAGATCGGCTACCGCCGTAATCCTGGCGACTTCGCTTTGCCCGAGGTACGTCAAGTATGCCGGACTGATGTTGCCGCAGCCGATCATGCCAATCTTCATAGTCATTTCTGGTCACTCCCGCCAAGCAGATGTGTGTATCTGGGTTGTTTTCATGTACAATGGTATTTCAAATTGCGCTGATTTAAAATGAATAATATGATTAAAACATGAACAATCTGGTCATTATTTTTGGAGATTCCCACGGAGGTCGGTTATGAAACCTAATTCGAACCTGCAGATTTTATTAGCCGGCTATTCGGTGCACCACAAGCCGTTTCATACGGTGCAGCCGGACGGGCACGAAAACTATTTGATCCGGCTGCAAAGCTCGGGCAAATGCCGGTCCCGCTTAAACGGCCGGCTGGAGCTGATCGAACCCGGCGATCTGCTGCTGTTTGCGCCGGGCGAACCCTACGAGCTGAAAATTGAAGCTGAAATGAGCGGACTGGGCGAAACGGTGGTGTCCAGCGGCGATTATCATATTTTTTTGGCCGGGCCATGGATCGAAGCTTGGTGGAACAAACGGTCAAGACCCCATCGGGTGAAGGTTCCTCTTTCCGAAGGCATCGTCGGCGCTTTCCGGCAAATCATGCTGGAGCAGCGCCGCATCGCCAACCCGGCCCCGGAAATCGCGGAATATTATTTGAAAATACTATGCATGGACATCGACCGGAACCTGCTGGATCAGCCGCGGCCCGCTTATCCGACTTATCTTGCCCATCGGATCAAAAATTATATTGAAGAGAACGCCGCCTCCCCCTTCAAATTGGAGGATGCGGCCGCCTATGCCGGCATCAGCGTTTCCCGGGCGGTGCATCTGTTTAAGGACACGTTCGGGACAAGCATCATTCAATATACGCTGGAGGTCAGGCTGAACATGGCGCGCGAACGGATTATTTTCAGCCCGCTATCGCTGGAGCATGTCGCGGAGAGCTCCGGTTTCCCCAGCTATAATTATTTTCACAAAGTGTTCCGCAAAAAGTTCGGCATGTCGCCCCGGCAGTTCCGGCAACAAGCGCGCGGCCAGCATCCGGTTTAAAAAAAGCGAAATACGCCGCAGGGGTTAATTGCTCCCCGGCGGCGTTTCATCGTTTGCGGACTTTCAGACCTGCGCCTGCGCCGATTCGCGCAAGCGCGCTTTTCTTTTCTTCATTTGCGTGCCGATGCCGATGACGGCGATGATTACAAGCACCTCAAATCCGTATTTGATCCAGTTGCTTGCGAACAGTTCGTCAATAAGCGGTTCCTGCACGATCATTTTGGCCGCGGTCCAGGCCAGGACGGCGGCGCCGATCGTGATCACGATCGGGAAGCGCTCCGTCAGCTTCAGAATCAGCGTGCTGCCCCAGACCATAATCGGAACGGAGACGGCCAGCCCGATAATGACGAGCAGGAAATCGCCATGCGCCGCGCCGGCGACGGCCAGCACGTTGTCCAGCCCCATCATCGCGTCGGCGATGATGATCGTCCGGATCGCCGCCCACATTTGGTTGCCCGCGTTGATCTCGTGACTTTTCTCATCCACGATCAATTTGCAAGCGATCCAAACGAGCGCCAGCCCCCCGACGAGACGCAGCCCAGGAATATTCAGCAGCTGTACGACGAGCAGCGTCATAACGACGCGGATCAGGATCGCCCCGACGGTCCCCCACACGATGACTTTTTTCTGATCTTTTTGCGGCACGTTGCGTGCGGCAAGTCCGATCACGATCGCATTATCCCCGGCCAACACGAGATCGATCAATATAATGGAAAACAGTGCGGCCCAAAATTCCGGAGAAAATAATTCCATGTTTCTCTCCCCTTTCAGAGTTTTCCATGCATCGATCCCGCTTCTTTTGGATTCAGACGGGTCTACGGGAAGAAACACCTTTCTTCCATCCAAAAAAAATGCGCCGTGTCCGTATTGGGCACGACGCAAAAACGCATCAAAAAAAGACCTTTACCCAATACTCGCTACGGGCAAAGGTCTCGCTAACAACTAAGTTACGTTGCCAATAAAGCCGGGGTATGTATAACTCCCGTAATGACGACTTTATTGTATAAGCTACTCCCCTTTGGGAACCATGCATGTTTTCTTGGAGCAATTATACCACGTCCCGCCAAAGAGCACCAGTCTTTTCGGAGAATCGTTTTGGCTTTTTCGGAAAACACGCTATAATGATATCGAAACGGAGGGATCATAATGAGTTCAGCGTCAAATTCAAAGGTAGAACTGGCCACTTTTGCCGGAGGCTGCTTCTGGTGTATGGTTTCGCCGTTTGAGGAACTCCCGGGCATACACGGCATTGTATCGGGATATACAGGGGGACGCACGGTAAACCCGACTTATGAAGAGGTTTGCGCCGGCGGAACCGGCCATTACGAAGCCGTGCAAATCCAATTTGATCCGGCGGTGTTCCCGTACCGCAAGCTGCTTGAGCTCTACTGGCAGCAAATCGACCCGACCGATGAAGGCGGGCAATTCCACGACCGCGGCGAATCGTACCGGACGGCCATATTTTATCATAACGAGGAGCAGCGCCGGGAAGCGGAGGAATCCAAGCTGGCGCTGGAACGAAGCGGCCGCTTCGACAAACCGATCGTTACTCCGGTGCTTCCGGCGGCTCCTTTTTATCCGGCCGAAGAATACCATCAACAGTACCATAAAAAAAATCCGCTGCATTACAAGCTGTACCGTAAAGGCTCGGGCCGCGAGGATTTCCTGGAACGGCATTGGTCCGGTCCCGCCGACCGGGAGGAGCTAAAGCGCCGGCTTACGCCGATGCAATACGAGGTCACGCAAAATAACGCCACCGAGCGGCCCTTTACCGGCGAGTACTGGGATCACGACGAAGAAGGCATCTACGTGGACATCGTCTCGGGCGAACCGCTGTTCAGCTCGCGCGACAAATTCGACGCCGGCTGCGGCTGGCCAAGCTTTACCCGCCCGATCCGCAGCTATCACATCAAGGAGCGGACGGACACCAGCCACTTCATGGTCCGCACCGAGGTGCGCAGCCGGCAGGGCGACTCGCATTTGGGCCACGTGTTCGACGATGGACCGGAACCGACCGGCCTGCGTTACTGCATCAACTCCGCGGCGCTGCGGTTCGTTCCGAAGGCCGACATGGAGAAGGAAGGCTACGGCGAGTATCTTGTGTTATTTGATGAGCCGCGGGAGTAGCTGCCTTTTAAAGATAATAAGGTGTACTTTTGCAGTTGATTCACCTAGTCTAACAAATTCGCACCGCATTAAGATGGTTGCCCCACGACCGTGCTGTTCTCAAAATGGTCAGGGCAACCTTTTTTTGATTTATGGTCATCGACGATTCGCCCTACGCTTCGGCGTCGACGTTCGGGTTTTGTTCCGCTTTTTTCCGGGCGCGGAAACGCCGCACCTTCATCAGATTGCCGCACATTTTGTCGTCGCAGTATTTCTTCGTCCGATTCCGCGTATCGTCATAAAATATCCACCTGCAGTCCGGGTTGTCGCAAACGCGGATGCGTCCGGCCTCCCCCTGCAAAACGGTCTGGCCGAAGCTTGCGGCCACCTCCGCCAGCACCTGCCTCCACTCCGCCATGGCCGGCCGGTATTCCAGCTTGACGGTTCCTTCGCGATCAGCCGCAAACTCCCGGTACACGGTCCCCGGCTTCATATACTGATTCAGCAGCTGCCAGGCCTCTTCGCCTATCTCTCCGCCGCCGGCCAATTCAACCGCCAGAGCATGCAGCTTTTCCCGAAACTCCCGCATCGCCGCGATGTCATCATCCGCCGCCGGAACCGGAGCCCGCAGCCGCCAATCGTTCAGAAACCCCGACTGCCATGACGGCTTCTCCAGACGGTCCTCGCTTCGTCCGCCGCCCTTCCAGTCATGCCATTCGCTGTTGATAAAATCACTCCAAAGCGTCTCCAATTCAACTTGCCTCCCAAAGCTGCATGTAACTATCTAAATTTATAATAAGTGGTTACAATTTACTGGATATTTTGCTACAATTACATTGTAACCTTTTAATAAGTAGTTAGCCAGTTACATTGATGGGGAGGAAGTAAGGATGAGCGTAAACGCAGTTGATTTGTTGCTTCTGCAAAAAGACAACACCTGGGAGCTGGAAGAGTGGATCGTCCCTTTGTCCGCCGCGCTTGCCAACGTCACGGCCGAACAGGCGGCCTGGGCGCCGCCGGGCGGGGGCAATACGATTTGGCAAACCGTAAGCCATATCAATTATTACAACCAACGAATACTAAGCCGCTTGCGGGGGATCGACCCGGGCCCAGGCGTGGACACGAACGAAGAAACGTTTGAAGGGTCTGAAGACGCCCGGGACGAGAGCAACTGGAGCAACACGCTCGCCGAAACAAAACGGATCGAGTTGGAGCTGCGCGAGGCGATCGCTTCCTTGAGCGAAGCCGATCTGGAAGCTCCTTTTGGCTCAAGCACGGAAACGATCGGCCGTGAACTTTCCCGCTGGATGCTGCATGACGCCTACCATGCCGGGCAAATCGTGCTGATCCGCCGGCAGCAGGGCTGCTGGAGATCCTAGGGCGTTCCGCCGGCAATTCGCCGGACGGGAAGCGGCAAAAAAACGGCCCGAGCCTTAAGCTCGAGCCGTTTTTTCCTTAACTTTAACCCGGTGCGGGACGCGCAGCGGCGTCAGCTGACCGTGTCCGTAATGAACGGTCCAGGTGATCACTTTACCTGCTATAAGAACTGCCATAATCGTAAATAAGGTTTCTTTAAAAGGCAGATATAATAATGAAATCGTTAGAACGATGGCATCCATCAGCACAAACATGGCACCGATTTTGATTCCGGACCATTGGCTAAGCAGCATCGACAAAATGTCGTCTCCCCCGCTCGCTCCGCCCGCCCGCAGCACCAGACCCGCTCCGATCCCCGTCAGCAAGCCCGACAGCAGCGCCGCCAGCGGCAAATTCGCGCGCAAATCGATCACGAGTGGAGAGAATTGCTCGCACAATTCGTAAAACGCCGAAAACGCAAGCGATGAAAATAGCGTATTAAGGACAAACTTGCGGCCCTTCAAAAACCAGGCCAGCAGCACGATCGGCACATCAAGCGCGATCATCGTCAGCGCCGGCGGCAGGTTAAGCAAATATTTGCCAAGCAGGGCCAGGCCCACAAAGCCGCCTTCCGACAATCCGTTCTGAAAGTTAATGTGATAATAAGCAAAAGCCAATAAACAGGAGCCAAACAGCATCATCAATAGCGATTTTCCGTCAACTTGCCATCTTGTCTTGTTCCTCATACGGGATCCCTCTTATCGTAGTTTGGTTGACCTTACGCCAACGCCCTACGGAGAAGGTCCTTGAGGACTTTATCCTTCGCATGATGTCACGCCTCTTTCGTAGGGTTGTTGGCCGTAACCGACAGTCCACGAAAGAAGCTAAGTATAAGAGAGATCACAACGTTTCCAAATCGTCCTTGGGGAATTCGTCCTTCGGGAACTCATGGTATCCTGATCCTTTCTTTAGATTTTTCTTATATTTATATTATACCACAAAGCAAAACATGACGACAGCAAACATCCAAATTTCAAATAATTAAGGCGAATAATGTGACGTATATCATTGCAATCTACAAATAGTTCACAGTTCGGAAAATTTCAGTGTGACGAAAATCACCTTTTAGAGAATTACCCCTGTCTATACTGAGGTGGAAGCGAATCGAAATTCCGAGAAAGAAGGTTTTCACTAATGCTGGATGCCAAAACGATCGGGATCATCAAGTCGACCGTGCCCGTACTCGAAGTTCACGGCGAAACGATAACCAAAAAGTTTTACGAAACGATGTTTAAAAATCATCCCGAACTGCTCAACATATTCAACCATGCCAACCAACGCCAAGGCAAACAGCCGACGGCTCTCGCCAACGCCGTTTACGCCGCCGCCGCGCATATCGACCGCCTTGAGGAAATCCTCCCGGTCGTGCGCGGCATCGCGCAAAAACACCGGGCGCTCGGGATTATGCCGGAGCATTATCCGATCGTCGGCGAAAACCTGCTGGCGGCGATCAAAATGGTGCTCGGCGACGCCGCTACCGTTGAAATTCTGGAAGCCTGGGGGATAGCCTACGGTGTAATCGCCGACGTGTTCATCAGCACGGAAGCCGAGATGTACAAGGAGGCCGAGCAACAAAAAGGCGGCTGGCGGGGATTCCGCCGGTTTATCGTCGACCGCAAAGTCAAGGAAAGCGAAGTCATCACCTCGTTTTATTTGAAGCCGGAAGACGGCGGGGAGATCGCCTCCTACAAACCGGGCCAATACATCACCGTACGCGTAAAGCCGGAGGGCCAGGAATTCACCCATCTCCGCCATTACAGCCTGTCCGCGGCTCCCGGCCAGCCCTTTTACCGGATTTCCGTCAAACGGGAAGACGCCGTGGAGGGCCAGCCGGCCGGCATTGTATCCACTTATTTGCATGAGCGGATCGGCGAAGGCGACGTGCTTGAACTAAGCGCGCCGGCCGGGGATTTTACACTCGACCAATCGCAGCAAATACCGCTCGTTCTGCTGAGCGGCGGCGTCGGACTCACGCCGATGATCAGCATGCTGGAGACGGCGCTGCAAAGCGGCTCGGGGCGGGAGATCGTTTATATCCATGCCGCCCGGAGCGGAAGACACCACGCGATGAAGGAGCATGTAGACGAGCTTACGCGAACCCATGACAATCTCCGCTCCTATTTCATCTACGAAACGGCGGAAGCCGGAGAAAACCCCGACAAAACGGGCTACATCGATCTTCCGTGGCTGAAGAGCGTTACGGACGCGGGCAGCGATTTTTATTTCTGCGGTCCGCTGCCGTTCATGAAAGCAATTAACCGGGTGCTGAAAGAATGGGGCGTTCCCGGAGAGCGGATTCACTTCGAGTTTTTCGGACCGGCCGACAGTCTTGAGGATACGATGAGCAAATAACCTATGTGGGCCAGATTGGAAACATCCAAAACTCAAAAGCGCGGGATCAGGGATTTCCCTGTACCCGCGCTTTTTAAACGCAAATCTCTCAGCTTATTTTTTCAGCTGAATGTCAAAGCGGGCGCGCTCCCCGGCGGCAAATACAATCGTGCCGTTCTCGGGCAGCTGTACTTGATTACTCCCGCTGACAACCGTGAAGTTCACACAAAGCCCGTTCGCGTCATATACCGCAAAGGCTCCGTGCTCAGGCATCCCGACCGTCATCGTCTTGCCGGCCGCCGCTTTAGGAACGGTGTACCATCTGGCCGTTTCACCAGCCTGCAGCATGACCGTAGACTTCTTGCCGGCATGCAGCGGTTTAACCCCATCTTCGCTTATATAGATCGAACCCAATGCCTCAAAATATTCTACGCCCTCCCGGGAAAAGAAGCGGTATTCCGCCGTATCCCGGCTTCCCGTACCCGGAATTTGATGCCGGCTCACCGCGGTATTGGAATCTATGATCTTCTTATCCACCAAATACCCCGGCAAGTCATCTGTCCGGCCGATCCGCAAGGTCGGCCTCATCAGTTGATAGATCACCGAGCTGTACTTCTCGTTGACGGGATAGTAAGTCTTCCCTTCCCGCTTCTCCCAAGCTGCTTCTATCTCGGGAGGCAGGGGAGTCCCTTCGGCTTCTTCCAGCTTTTCGGCCGAATACACATTTAGCGCCGCCTGTCCCAATTCAGGAACCGTTGCATAGTGCCTTTCCCGCAAGTAGGTGCGGCCGTTCTTTTCGGTAACAAAGCTGACCTGCACGCTGCCGTCTTCGCTCACAAAAGCGCCTTCAGCGGTGTAGACAAGCTTTTGCTCCGGAGCTTCCGGGTTAAGCGGTGTCGTGATCGACATTTCGCCATCGGTAAAAGCCACTTTCACCTGCTGATTGGTAGCGACGTAATAACCGGCATATTTGAACATACTGCCGGGAATTTCTGTTTTATCCGGCTTGCCAAACAACTTCGCCGGCTTGAATTCTTTAATGGTCCCTTTTTGCTTCAAACTTTGGAGCAGCAGCTCGGCCCCCAGCATCTGGTTTATTGAACTGGAGCCGCCGGAGGATAAGACGGCTGCCGCCATGTTCTGTTCCAGAAGCACAATCAGCGAGGCATGATACAGCAGGACGTCTCCGCCTTTGGACAGCGCTTTAATGCCGTAATCATTAAACGGAAACAACTTTACGCTATCCCAGCCCAGCCCGTAATTCACCACGGAAGTATCCGCTTCTTCGGGCCATAGTCCCTTTTTGTATTCCTCCTGCTCCATAGCATGAACCGACTGCTCGGACAAAACGCGGTTTTGCGAGTCCTTCATAAATACATCCGCAAATTGCACCAGATCCTCGGCGGTGGAATAAATCCCTCCCGCCCCGATGACATTGGCGGTTAGGCTAGGCAGCTGCCCCTGGTAAGTCGGATAATAAAGAGCCGCCATGTTGCTTACATCAAGCTGATCCTTGGGAGTCTTGGTATGGCTCAGTTGCAGCGGTCCGGTCAAATACTGATGAATGAATGCCGTATAATCCATTCCGCTAACTCGCTCTACCAAGATTTCAGCCAGGGTAAAACCGTCGTTGCAATAGACCGAGAAGGCCCCCGGATCGGCCTTTAGAGTTTGAGCGGATAGTTGCTTAAGTAACGTATCATGGGCATGGGAGTCGTTATCCTCAAAAAGAAAGGCGCTTCCCAGGCTTGAGCCCGGCAGCCCCGAGGAATGATTAAGCAGCATCCGCGGCGTGATCCGTTTATAGCGTTCGTCCTGCATTTTGAAGTCCGGTATGTACTCAATCAAGGGAGTATCCAGATTTACCTTCCCCTGGTCTGCCAGCATCATCACCGCGGCGGCGGTAAACATCTTGCTGGTGGAACCTATTCCGTACATAGTGTCGGAGGTTAACGGGATTTTGCCGCCGGCATCATTAAGCCCCGCCTGACCGGATATCGTAATCTTGCCCTGATCGATCAGGGCATATTGGATGCTTGCGGTCTGATACTTTTGGGTAATCAGCTCCGCTTTCTCAGCCGCCAGTTTCTCCAATGACCCGCCCGAAAGGACGGGAACGTTAGGCTCCGCTGCAAATGCGCCTGCCGGCAGCAGCAGCATAATCATGAGGCCGGTTAACAGCATGCTCAGGAATCTTTTTTTCAAAGAAAAACCTCCTTTAAAATAGGGTTCCTAATGTAGTACGTTTCACCGGATCATTCGTTTCCCGATCCGCAAACAAAAAAAGACCACTTGCATAAGCTAAGTGGTCTCTTAATCATCTTGCTTTTGGCGTCCGGTCCAATCGATCCAGGGAACGGCCCTGGTCCGCCGCAGCCTATTCCTTGTGCTGGCCGCGCAGCAGCCGGTTGACGGTTTCCCGTCTTACGCCGATCAGCTGTCCGATCTCTTCCTGGGTCAAATAATCGGTCAAAGGGATGCCGTTGGCATGCCGGTTCAGCCATTTGCTCAGAAGCTCCAGCCGTTCGGCCGGCGTGCCGACCGTTAAATGATCCAGGCGCTCCTGCATAAACCGGACCTTCTCCTGGAGAAGTTCCGCCACTTCCAGCGGCTTCTTCGGATCTTCCTGCAGCTCCCGGTACCAAGTCTGGGCGGGAATCGCCTCGACCTCGCTGCGCATTAAAGCGATCGCCGTGCCGTGGATCTCCTTCGGCGAAATCAAGGAATGATGCGGAACCGTCTCTCCCGGATATAAAATATTAAATAAAACCACGTTGCCGTTCTCATGCAGGCGCGTCACTTTGAACAGGCCGCTTTTGATATGGTATAAAAACGAACCGTCATCCCCCTGCCGGAATAAGATTTCGCCTTTATGTAAAATCATAAGATCTCTCTCCATTCCCCTGATTCACAATTATTCCTATTATAGCAAAAATGCCAGGGGCTGTCTTATAAACCTTTGGGAACGCCGGATTTCTCATTTTTCGCCAGGTTCCTCCGGTTTAATTGTTCAGAAATTATACAATCAAGGCTGCCCTTTGCGGAGCAGCCTTGATTTCGGTTATTTTCCCGGTTGCCGGAGCTTGCTATTCCACGACTCATAGCTATGGACCGCTACGCCGGCAAACGAGGCGTGCCGCCCTCCGAGCTTCTCCAGTTGCTTCATCTCCCGGTTCAGCGAAGCAAGCGGCTGTCCATGAAAGGAAACGCCCGGCCCTTCCGTGCTTTCCCCCAGCTCAACGCCCACCCAGACCTGCTTCTTCTGGCGGTCGGCTTCGGACAATGTCGTTCGCGCCAGCTCGTAGCTCCGCCCGGCCGTATCGCGGTAGGCCATGATCGCCAAATAATCGAACCGGTCGACCATCCAATTACCGAGCGGCAGCGGCACGCTTTTTGAAGGGTGGTCGATTTCATCGAGCCAGAAAGGAACCGCCGCCCCTATCTGCAGGTTGTTGTATTTGGCCGTTTCCGTCCAGGCCCGGATGCCTTCCATCCACTGTTCGACAATCGACTCCCGCTCTTTGGTCCACGTCTTCAGCAAATAGGGCTCGACGTCGAACTGCACGCCTTTGAACCGTTCCTCGGGCGAAACCCCGCGGTTATAAACCGCCACCCAATTCAGGAAGTCGTCCCCCTCCCGGCGCTGCTCCCGCAGCGCCCATTCGGGGTGTCCGTTCAAAGCGTGAACCTCGATCCCATGCGACGCGGCCAAACTTATAAAACGGCGGTAGCTGTCATTGCCCACTCCGCCGCCGATCTGCAGGAAGATGACTTTGACATCCTCCCGTTCGGCAAAATCCACGATCTCTTCGGGCCGCTGCTCAATTTGCGCGGTGTCCCAGATCCAGGTCGCTTTCGGCTGCGGGTCGTTTGCAGGGAGTAACACAAGCGTCAGCACTACCGCCAGCATCAGCAGCACCCCCCCTATGACAATGACGGCCAACCGCTTGCGCTGCGCGATGATTCCGGCCACTCTCATCCGCAGCGCCGCTTTGTTGCGCAAGGTTCCGTTACCCGACAATCAGCGCTGCGGCTTCCACGTTCACCGGATGGACGGAGTGGCCGATTTTGTAGATGTGCGGAAGCGGGTAGTCGCGGAAAGCGTTGCGCGTATCGACGATCGGCACGCCCAGTTCGGCGATGGCGCCGTAATCCAGATTGCTGTGATTCGTCACCAGCACGAAGCAATCGTACGTTTTGAACTTGTCCAGCTCGTAGCTGACGCTATGCACCACGCCGCCCGATTTTTCCCGGAAGCTGGACGCGTAAGGATCGTAATAATCGACTCTGGCGCCGCTGTCCTTAAACAGCTCGTACACCGCAAGTCCCGGCGATTCGCGCAGGTCGGCGATATCCGGCTTGTAGGCCATGCCGAGCACGAGAATTTTCGATTGTTTGACCGACTTGGCGTATTCGTTTAAAATTTTCGACGTTTTGTTGACGACGTAATAAGGCATGTTGTCGTTCGTCGACTGGGCCAGTTCGATAAACTGGCTGTAAAAGCGGAAGCCTTTCGCTTTCCAGGACAGGTACATCGGGTCCAGCGGAATGCAGTGGCCGCCGATGCCCGGGCCCGGGTAAAACGGCATGAAGCCGAACGGCTTCGTTTTGGCCGCGTCGATCACTTCCCAAATGTCGATGCCCATCCGGTCGCACATCATCGCCATTTCGTTGACGAAAGCGATGTTGACGCTGCGGAACGTGTTTTCCAGCAGCTTGGACATTTCCGCAACCTTCGGCGAGGATACCGGCACGACCGTCTGGACATACCGGGAATACAGCGCCGTTCCCAGCTCGAGGCAGGCTTTGGTCGTCCCGCCGATGACCTTCGGCGTATTGTAAGTATTAAACTTGGAGTTGGACGGATCCACCCGCTCCGGCGAGAAGCACAGGAAGAAGTCCTCCCCGGCGGCATATCCCAGCTTCTCCAGCTCCCGCTGGATCAGTTCCTCCGTCGTTCCCGGATACGTCGTGCTTTCCAGCGTAATCAGCATGCCTTTTTTCATATAACGTTTGATTTGCTCCACTACCGTCACGATATAAGAGGTATCCGGATCCTGATTTTCACTTAACGGGGTTGGCACGCAAATGCTGACCGCGTCGATCTCCGACAGCACGGCATAGTCCGTCGTCGGCTTAAACCGGCCGCTCGCCATCGCGGCGGCCAGCGTTTCGGACGGGATATCGTGTATGTACGATTCCCCGCGCTCAATCTTGTCGATTTTTCCGGCATCCAGATCGATTCCGACGACCCGAAAGCCCTGCTTCACCATCTCGACAGCCAGCGGCAATCCGACATATCCAAGGCCCACGACACCAAGCACGGCCGTTTTCGACTCAATCGCATTCAACAGTTTATAGTAGTTATTATTCACAGGTTTCAACCTCCATTTTGTCTGTATAGGATTAGGTTACCTTTAAATAATGCAACGGCGGATCCGCGCGTCCAGTTCGACAGGGGAAAACGGCTTCGTAATGTAGTCGTCCACCCCGCTTTGAAAGCACAGGCTGATCGTTTTTTCGACACGCTGTTCGGTAAGCACGACGATTCTCGGCGTTTCGCCTTCTTTGATCCGCTGGATTTGATGGATGTACGGAAGCCCGTCAATGCCGTAAAGATTGAGCTCGGTCAATACCAGGTCAGGTTTCCAGCTCTCAATCAGCTCCAGCGCGGAAGTACCGTTATCGGCCGTCATCGTTTCGTAATTTTGCATCCCCAGCCGGATCTGCAAAAATTCCCGCACGGTGGGATCTCCTTCCACAATGAGGATGCGGCTTTTGGCCAACGGCGTATCGTGTTTCGTAAAAATATGAATATCGTCGGAATAGTTCTGTTTGGCCGCTTCTTCCAGCTGCTGCAGCACCTGCAGCGTGATCTCCTCCTGGCCGGCAAAACCGGCGACCGCCACCTGCGGACGGTAGTTTGCAATTCTTTCCTGGAGACGCAGCTTCAGCCGCAGGCCCTCAAAATGGACCGTGTCCAAGGCTTGTCCCGGAAACAGGACGGCGATGCTGCCCGGCTCTTTCCCGCTCCAAACTTCAAAATCAAGCCCCGACTCGGAATCCAGAATTCCCCGGACCTGCGTTTCCGCATTGGATGGTCCGCCCGCGGAATAAATGAACACCATCCCGTTGACCTCGCAGGCGTTTTTCTCCACGCTTTGCTTCATGCTTGCATACACTTCGGATTGTTCCACTTCGCTTTGCACTGCCGTTATGTTTGGCATCATTCATTCCCGCCTTTCTCGAAACTTAGATTTTGGATTAGCACTGACCATGAAATGGAAAAGCTTCACGGTACTTGCCAACAGTTTGTTTTCGCCATATCAGCCCCCTTCCGGCCCCGGCAAGGAGAGCGGAGGTTACGCGGTTTTGGCCTGCTCCGCCGGGGTTTCCCGTTTTCCCGCCGGCGCCTTGTCCTGCCAGCTCTGCCGGGTCATCGTCCCCCAGGAGTTGTTGTTGCGCAAAAACTGGATATGCCCCTGGATTCGCCAAAGTCCTCCGAGCTGGGCGTAACCGAAAAATTTGAAAGCCGAATAAAAGAGCAGCCGGCATAAATCCGACAGCTTGCTGAACCGCTTGAAAGCCAGTTCCTCCAGCAGGAGCGCGCCGATGCTGAGCAGGTACCCGCTGAGGAAATTGATCAGCCAGAACACGGCCAAAATCCGCCAGTGGGTCATATCGAGCATCGTATACCCGATCAGAGCGAGCAGCCCCGTAATTTTGAAATAAGGATTCAGCGCCTCGAAAATAATGTTGTAAGGCATCGTCAAAAGCCCCATCACCTTGTATCTCGGGTTGAACGCCATGTCGTAGTTTTCGATCATGTTTTTCAGGTTTCCGCGTCCCCAGCGTTTGCGCTGATTGGACAAAATCCGGTACGTGTCCGGCGCCTGCGTCCAGCAGACCGCCTCCGGACAAAAGGCGATCCGGTACTTCAGCTTGTTCTCCAGCATATAGCGGTGCAGCTTGATAATGATGTTCATGTCCTCCCCGGGGTAACCGCCCCGGTAGCCGCCCACCGCGACGACGTACTCTTTCCGGAACAGGCCGAACGCCCCGGACACGATGATCAGCCCGTTAATCGAGCTCCAGCCGATGCGGCCGCCGAGAAACGCCTTCAAGTATTCCGTGGCCTGGAACATCGGCCACATTTTGCGCGGCAGCGAAACCTGCTTCACCGCCCCGTTTTCGATCACGCAGCCGTTGGCAATGCGGACGTCGCCGCCGATCGCCACCGTCTCCTCCGGATTTTCCATGTACATCCGGGCCATCCGGATCAGCGCGTCCTTCTCCAGCAGCGAATCCGCGTCGATGGATGAAATGAGCGGATAATGCGATAAATTAATGCCGGCGTTCAGCGAATCGGCCTTGCCGCCGTTCGGTTTGTCGATCACGTACAGATGCGGATATTGCGGGTTATGGTACACGGCCGTAATCGGCTGGCAGTCGATCGTCTGGCGAATATCCGGATTCGGCAGCGGCTCAAGCCCGAATTCCTCCCGCAGCACCCCGAGCGTATTGTCCTTGGAACCGTCATTGATCACGATGACCTCATATGTCGGATAATTCAAAGTAAGCAGGCATTTAACGTTTTCGATGACGGTAACTTCTTCGTTATACGCCGGAACGAGCAGCGAAATCGGCGGCACCAGCTCGGAGCCGGACAGCGTATTGTATTTCGAATATGCCGCGCGCCGGAAAATCGTCATAATTTGGCGAAACGAAAAACCCATGATCGAGAAATAGATAAGATTGACCGTTATGACGTAATACGAGGCAAACAGCCCGTAGATCAGCAAAATATCCCTAAGCAGTGGAATCCCCCCTAACCGCCGCCAGTTGACGGACCGGGCGCGTTTCGGAAGCTCCGAAATACCGGTCGTACAGCAGTTTCATTTTGTTGAAATCGACCATTTGGTCAAGTCTTTGTTGTTCACGGTGCTGCCGCATCGTTTTTTCGATTTGCTGCATGGCCGTCTCGCGTTCGTCGCCGGAGCCGTACTTGGCGATTTGGCACAGCACCTCAAAGCCGGTTTCGCCTAAGCTTGCCAGGCTTTCGGCGCTGTTTTGACGCACCTGCCAGTTGGTGTCCTTCAGTGCGCTGCGCAAGAGCGGGAGGCTGCCGGCCGCTTGCAGCGAGCCCAGCGATTTGGCGACGGCGGCGCGGACTCCCGCGCTTTTGTCCGCCATCAGCTCGCGGATCGTTTCATCCTTCAGCTCCGGACTGGCTTTTAAATACAGCTTCACCGCCTCCGTGCGGACGTCTTCCTCGGCCGCCCCGACGAGCCGCCCCAGCGCCGGCGCCGCTTCGGGAACCGCTTGTCCCCACATGGCCACCAAAGCGACTTTGACCAGATCCTTGCTTTGCTCCTCCAGCAGCTCGGGGAGCAGCCGGCTTAGATCGAGCCGTGTCTCCATCACGATATCGGCCGCCAGATGGTGGATCGGCTTGCCGTGGCGGAGCAAATGCCGCAGCATGTCCTTCAGCTGCTCAGGCTGCTCCGCCGATTTCGCGATCGAGCGGGCGATCACGATGCTGAGCGGGCTGTACCGCTGGCTCTTCAGCATCTCAAGCAGCCGCGGCACCGCTTCGGCCGCCCGCATCCCGCCCAGGCGGTAGGCGGCGGCGATCCGCCGGCCGTAGAACAAGCTGTCCAGCAGCTTGATATCGTCGGCGACGAACCCCGCTTCATAACATAGTGCGATCAGCTTAAGCTGCAGATCTCCCCTGAACTGCTCGATCCACTCGATCATCCGCTGCTGGATCACCCGCCGCTCTAGGCGCCCGAGCTTCCCGGGCGGCAGCCGCAGCGAGGCCGCGCCGCTTAAATGCGTCTGAATATAGGTGAAGTAATCTTGATGTTTTCGCAGATACATGTTCGTTTGGCGCGTGATCCGCAAATGCTTGATTTTCAAGTAAAACAATAGCGCAATACCAGTAACGATCAGTCCCAGGCACACGTAAATGAAATAGATAGCCAGGGTAAGATGCTGAGCCATAAATTCGATTTCCTCCTTTGGTTTGCTTCATCTGCCGGCCCATCGCCTAGCGCTCCGGCAAGCTTTTGTAAAATGCCTGCAGCGCATAATATCCGGATTTCAGGTGTTCGGTATATTTCACCGTTTCCCATGCGGGCCACACGTATTTCGGATAGCTCTCCAGTTGAAGCACCCCATGCCGGCTTCCGGGCCCGGCGGTCCCTTTCCCCGTGCCGGAGCCTATAACCTGCCCGCTTGCGCGGTCCACCACCCACGGCACGAAGGTGATCCCGCTCGTCTTCGCCGTGCCGAAGGTCCGGTCCTTTTTCAAAGGCCCGTAATCAACGACCTGCAGCGAGCTGGGATCGGCAAATCCGAGCAGCATCCAGGGGATGCGCAGCTCGATTTCTTTACCGCTGTATTGCCATGAAGTCAGCGAATTGAAATCCTCGCTGCTCCGGTTCGACGTGCCGCGGGTCAGCTTTCCGACCGTCATGTCCTGAAAAGGATGGGCCGTGCGGGTGTCCGGCGGCGTCATCGTCAGGCTGACCGCCAGCTTCCAAGGCTGGAATTTCACTTTTTCCTGCGCGGTTCGATCCTCCAGCATCCAATAGCCGTAGCGGCCGTACAGCCGCTGGTGGAAATCGTAGCTGGGCGCGGTCAGCACCTCGGTTTCATCGTCGTTGCCGATCATGATCAGCCCTTCAAGCCCATCGCTCAGCGTTTGGCCGGGAAGTTCGGCAACCGGCTGATCTCCGCCAGGCTGCGTATCCGTACCGAGCGCGATCTTGCGCTTCTTCGGATCAAACGGTTCGCTCAGCGTGAGCCCTACGTAAACGTAAGCCTCGTCATGCGTCACCCTAAGCCGGTCGATGCCGGGCGCGGGCCGGTCCCAGGACTGTACTTCCCCTTCGGGGAGCAGATCCCAATCGTCCAGCTTGCCGTCGATCGTAATCTCGTCCTCCTTGCCGGGGCCCATCGATACGAGGCCGAACATTTTTTCGTTGGTCAGCACGTTCAGCCAAAAAGCGCGGCGGTCCTCCGGAATCTCAAACCGCATCGTGTTCCACGTTTTCTTGAACCATTCATCCTGCCACATGAACAGGATCGCCCCGGCGTATCCGGTATCGTAAATATCCTTCGTCAGCGAGACGTCGATCTCTCCCTGCCCCTGCTCGTTATGCCCTCCCTGGTTGCGGCCGCCGCGGCCGAGATGGGATACGCCGAGCGAGGAAGGCACGCCGTATTCCGTGACCATGACGGGAATGTCCTTGTAATAAGCCTTAAGCTCCTGTAAATAGGCCTTATACGTGTTGTAATCGCCGTTCCCGTCCGGAATCGTCTCCAGCGTCTTGTCCAGATGGAAAAAGTCCGGATAATAGGGATACACGTGGTAGGCGGCAAAATATCCGGCCTCCCAGTCCAGCGGCTTGATGTGGGTGGCATCGACGCTGGCCAAGTCCTCTTCGAACAGCGGTTCGCCGGGATGCTTCAGCACATCGGTCGTCACCCAGTTGGTAAACGTCATCGGGTGCTCCCATCCGTAAGCGCGCTCCTGCCGGGCCGTGTCGTCGACCAGCTCGGCCAGCCAGCTTTCAAAGGGACTGGCTTCCTTCGTCGCCCCGAAATACTGCCCTTGGTACGGCTGAACATCGGCATGCTTGCGGTTGGTGTTGTCCACCATCTCCGGATCCCATTCGGTGCCGATATGCCAAGCCATCAAATAGGGGCCGGCGTTCGCGGTGTATTTGCCGCCCGACGTGCCGGGCTGAACCGGGATATTCAAATCCCCGTAGACGGCTTTGACCGCTTTTTCGATTTCTTTGTGAAAAGCTTCCTTGATCCCCGGAATATACGCGTCCTGCTGCTCGATCAGCTGCTCCTCCGGGGACCAAATCCCCTGAATGAAGTACAGCGGATCGCCCTCTTTGTCGCGGTTGTATTTCACGAGCGCCTTGTAGAACACCGGGTTGTGAACCGTATAAATGCGGATGACGTTGGCGCCCATGTCGTCGATTTGCTTGAACCAGCGCAAATAATCCTCTTCGGTAAGCGGAAATTCTCCGGGAAAATGGCCGGGGACCGTCGCTCCCAAATTCACGCCTTTGACGAACATCTTCCGCCACTGGCCATCGCCTTCGTAGGCCATAAATTGATCCTTGGAGGTACGGAATGTAAGCTCCGTCCCATCCGCAGCCTTAAAGCTGTTAATAGGCGGCGGCAATTGCTGGAGCACCAGATAGATTCCGCCGGCGATCAGGACCGCCCCCAGCGCCAGCCATACCGCCAGCCTTTTTCTCATTAGTCTTGTCATCGGATTTTGGGTTCTCACCTCGCTGTTTTTATGGTGCCGGCCCTCTCATTCGGATTTGATCCGACAATAACTTTTGGATGCGGCCTTTTCTATGCAGGTGACGAACAGTATGGCCTTCCACACCTCCATCTCTCAAAGTACTTCTATCATTAACCAAGTTGACCTATCATGTAACTAGGCTGATGGAAGTATTTTACTTTATAGGCCCGTCTGGGCCCGTATTCCGGGGTGCGGTTGGCCCCCTCCATTTTCCCTGCCGGACGATTCCGTCAATAATAGACGCGCAAAAAATTGCTAAGTTTCGCTGGAATTTTACACCATTTTCCATAATGGTTACAAAATTGATACCAAAGTCATATTTAAAAATCGCGTAATCACGCGGTTTTTTGCGATTTCAGAAAGTTACAAACCGCGTCAAAAAAAGCTTCCCTGGTCCCAGGCTAGGCCTAGCGCTTTTTCGTGTTTCCCGGAAGCGAAACTCCGTCATGTACGAAGTCCTTGGTTGGCGACTTATTTCCTAAAGGCGGGGCTTTTTCGGGGGGAATTTTCTGGACAAAACCTTAAGAAATAAAACGCTTTCAATTATTTTTCGCATATTTTGGGGGTAAGTTTTCAGTCTTAAGCGCCATTAAAATTGGAAATATTAAATAAAAATATAAATTTAATGGTAAATAAAGCGGCTTGATTGGATATTTTCAGCACATTAGAGTTTCTGCGCCTTGATGACAATAATGGCGGTACAGCCTTTGGCCGCACACGCCATTCATTGCCCCGTTCATCAATGCTGCACGAAAATAAGAGGGTTATTTTTCATTTGCTATTCGGCCAACGACTTCTTTAATATATTTTTTCAACCGGACGCTGATTTCCGAACGCATAACATCGCGGGTCATCCCAAAACGATCCTCATATCCTCGACACAGAAAACGGTGATAAACGACCAAATCCGCATGTTCGTCACTGATGATCTTTATGTTGCGTTTGGTCAATTCACGCCTTAGATCATACATGTCTTTGCTTATTTTGTTTATGACCGCTTGGCCGGCTGCCAGGTAAAGCTGTTTTAGAAGGTTAGGGCTGCGCTCAATGTCATCTGCGCTCTTTTGCACCATCGTAAGCATGTAAGGCAGCAAGATATAGTCGCGGATCATACTGAGCTCCTCTGTTGTGGGCCGAGACGTCTTTTTGGGATCATTTCGGCTTTCATATTGCTCTTGATGCTCGGTGAGCAGCATCTTTGATTTCCACCGCTCATTACCGTCCAGTTTGCTCATTTGTAATGACCTCCTATCTGTTCCGCTCGTTCTCGCGCTACTCCTGCCGATAATAAAGAGGATGCCCGCATAATAGCGGCGCTGCCGAATCGATCTTTAATTTCATCAGTCGCTCTTTCCAAACCGTAAGCTTTCTCCCGGTCCTCGAATAACGTAAGCTGATAGACACTATCGTCCACCAACTGAGTGAGCGAAATATGCAGGTGACTTACGGGCATGCCATTCCAATATTTATGAAAAATTCCCAGCGCTGCCGCCGCTACTTCATGAGAAAGCGACGTAGGTTGCTGCAGTGTTACCTGCCGGCTAAACCCTGCAGACCGCTCTCCGTCAGTCTCCGCCGCACTCACTGTCACCACCTGGCCCATGTATCCATGCCTCCGGCTGCGCCGGCAGACCTCTATGACAAGCTCCAAAAGGACAACCTCAATATCTTCAAGCTTTCGATAAAGGCTGCTTCGCAGTGCCTTGCCATGGCTAATCGATTTCAATTGGTTACGAATACTCGGCACGACCGGGCTAGGATCGATGCCCCTCGCCGTCTGCCAATAGTATTCCGCTTGAATATCGCTTTGCTTTCCCATCTCCCGGCGCATGCGCCGTTTGAATTCGGACAATTCCAACCGTGCTATGTCGCCAATCGTATTTAATCCCATTCTCATAAAGTGGCGGGACATCCTCGAAGCCACCATAAACATTTGGTGTACGGGCAGCGGCCACAAAGCAGATTCGATATTGTCAAAGCCAAGTCTGAAGATCCCTTCAGGTCTTTTTTTCGCGAAATTATCCGTGGCCATCTTGGCTAATACTTTTGTTGGTCCGATTCCGCAGCGCGTCCAAACTCCCGTCGACAACAGCACGCGGGATTGGATTTGTTTGGCAATTTCTGCCGGAGGACCAAAACAGGCAGTTGAGCCGGTAACATCGAGAAATTGTTCGTCAATGCTGTAAGGTTCAACCTGATCGGTAAACGACTCGAAGATCTCGGTAATCAATAAGGATATGGCGATGTAGGTCTGCATTCTCGGCCGAATGACCTTTAAATCCGGGCATTTTGCCAGCGCCTCACCTACCCTTTCGGCCGTCGTCACCCCACGCGACTTGGCAACCGGGCAGGCTGCGAGAATGATGCCTGACCGGCGCGCAGGATCGCCTACGGCTACCGGTTTATCCTTTAGCTCCGGATGAGCAGCCTTTTCGATAGAAGCGTAGAATGATTGGCCGTCGACCAGAAAAATCGTCCGTTCAGGCATAAGGTTTCACGAGAACATCCCCTCTTTCGTCATGTCAATTCCCCAGATAGCTGTAGAGGCGCTGCCTGATTTCAGCTTTCACCATGCCCCAAAGCATGGAAAATTCGCAAGGGTCCCCGGCACAAATAACGCGCCTCGATGCCCGGATCGATCCGTCCGCCGCTCCTCGAACATCTTCATGCACCTTCCAGCAAGAACGTTTGTTCTTATCATATTCATAATACGAACAAATATTCGCGGCATCAACAGGTTTATGCTGGATAATTTGGCAGACCGGCCGGCGCAAAAAAAAGCCGCTCCCAAAAGCCTTTCGGGCATTTTGGAAGCAGCTTCGTTTCCCATTTTCGGGCCGCTCTAAGTTTGAGTTCAACAAGTCGGATTTTCTGGACCGAGAAGGTTGGATGAAGCTAGGGACGTCAGGAGCGGAGCGTACGTTTTGGGTACGTGAGCAACGGAAGGCCCGGCTGAATTCAAGATTCGACGCCCGATCCGCTTCATGAATGGCTTCGTCATGGAAAGACGACTTTTATTGGGCGGTTAAAATAAGCGGTCCATCCGCCGTAACCGCGATCGTGTGTTCAAATTGAGCCGACAGCTTGCCGTCGGCCGTGCGCGCCGTCCACCCGTCGTCATCGATCATAATGCGGAACGTGCCTTCATTGATCATCGGCTCCACCGTAAACACCATACCTTCCTTGAGGCGGATGCCCTTGCCGGCAACGCCGATATGCTCGTAGTTCGGCTCTTCATGCAGGCTCCGGCCGACACCGTGCCCCAGCAGATCGCGCACGACCGAAAACCCCTGCGCTTCCGCATGCTTCTGGATCGCCGAAGTCACGTCGCCGAGACGGTTGCCGGGAAGCGCTTGAGCAATCCCGAGATCCATGCATTCCTTGGTAACCTTCATCAGCTTCCCGGCTTCCGGGCTGATCTCGCCTACGGCGTAACACCAGCACGAATCGCCGAACCAGCCGTCGTATTCCACCACAATATCCAGCTTAAGCAGATCCCCGTCCTGCAGCGGGCGGTTCGAAGGAAAGCCGTGCGCCACCACGTCGTTGACCGAGGCACATGTTTCCGCAGGGAAGCCGTTATAACCTTTCGTAAACTGCTTGCCGCCCAATTTGACGATATGTCTGGCGACAAAATCGTTGATTTCCTGCGTCGTGATGCCCGGCTGAATCAGCTTCGCCACCTCGCGGTGGCACTCGGCTACGATTTGGTTCGCGGGCTTCATTTCTTCAATTTCTCTCGGCGATTTCAAAATAATCATTTTTTTCACTCCTTAAATGGACAATCTGCACAATATGTTCCGCATCCTGTCGCAGCGTTCCCCGGCGAAGCGGGAGCGAGGCGCAGCCGGCCAGCGCGGCCAGCAGCATTTCCGCCCGCCGCATTAGCTCCTCCGGGACTTTTCGGCCAAAAGGCCACCGGCCAGGGACAACCCGGCCGCTGCCGGGCGGCTCGCCCGGTTCGCCCGCCCCGCCCGGTTCCATGCCGAGTGCGGCGGCAAACGGGAGCAGCACCTCCCGCCGAAAGCAGTCCGCCAGCGGTAGCGCCCGGGCCTCGGGGAGAAGGCGAAAGCCGTCCCCGGCAAGCTTGTAGAGCAGGTACAAGCCATGATCATCCGCCCACTCCTCAAGCAGACGGACAACCTGGGCGCTTAAACGCCTGCCGCGCCCGCCCTGCCCGCCATCCGGTTCCATAAGCCAGGCCCCGGCCCGCTCCATCGCCATCCACAGCACATCGTGCAGCAGATCCCCTTTGTTGCTGTAGTAATGATATACCGTCCCGTAGCCGAGTCCGGCCTGCGCGGCGACATCGCGAATTTCCAGAGCCATCCCTTTATCCAAAAAAACATCGGCCGCCGCTTTGCGGATTTGCACCAGGCGGCGCAGCCGGATCTCTTCATTTTGTTCTTTCGTCCGCGGGGTCATAACTAAACTCGCAGCCTCCTCCCATTGTTTAGATATCGTTCCCATTTTTGTTTTGACCTACTCTCATGTCAATATAAAACAACGGCAAGCAAATTGCAAGGGAGTCCGACCGGAGCACGACAGAAAAAGAAGGCCCCGGTACCGGTACAAACCATTCCAGGGCCCTGGCATACGAATTCGCTGTCATTTCTGTCTATTTCACCTACCGATGAACGTTTCCGCGCCTACCGGAACATCCCCCACAGCCGAAGCAGGTGAAGCGTATTGCGCGGATCGATTTTTTGGTCGATGACGAACTGCACGATTTGTTCCTCCTGCGTGCCGCTCAGCCGTTCGCCAAGCACGGAGGCGGCCGTTCGGACGAGCCTGCGCACCTTGGGACGATCCTGCAAATCCGCCCGGGTAAGGCCGTCGACCATCTGCTTGATCCGATCCTTGATCGCCGGATTTTTCATTTTCAATTTTACCCGCTCCACAAGCTGCGGACTGATTCCATATTGATGATAACTGGGCACCGTTTGACTAGCACCTCCTGTCCCGTCAATTCCGGACTTCAACCCTAATATATGACGAATAGGCTGTACATAGTTCAGAAAAAGTAAACGGGGCCCAGCCGGCTGTTCAGCTTTGTTTAAGAAACGCCGTCGCCTCGTGGGTTTGTCCCAATCTGACGATCGTCTCCTCATATTGCGTTGTCGCGTACGCAAAAAACAAAATATCGATCACCACGAGCTGAGCCAGCCGGGAACCGTACGCCCCGCTGCGCAGCGTCGCTTCCGGGGCCTGCGGCGTATACAGCATCAAATCGGCCAGCTCGGAAACTTTATGATTGCCGAAACGGGACAGGCCTATAGTGCGAACTCCGTATTTCTGGGCAACCCGGAACAATTGCAGCACTTCCTTGGTGTTGCCGCTGTACGAAACGCCCATGAACAAGGCGCCCGGCGGAGCGCTGGCCAATGCGGCGGCTATCAGGTGCTCGTCCTGGAGAGCAAACGCCTGCTTGCCGAGCCGCAGCCATTTTTGAGCGGCGTCCGCCGCTACGATGGCCGAAGCCCCAACGCCGTACATATGGATGACGGGAGCTTTCCGGAAGCTCTCCACCACCTGTTCGATCAGCTGCGGCTGCAAATGAAGCATCGTGTCTTGAATCGCTTGGACACTGTTGGAGACCGTTTTTTGAATAATGTTTTGAACCGTTTCGCCCTGCTCAATATCGTAATAACCGGGTTTTTGCGTTTTGGCGTTGTCCACGGACAGCCGTATTTTCAAATCGGGAAATCCGGTGAGGCCCAGCGAACGGCATAGCCGGGTAATCGCCGCCGCGCTGGTCCCCGCTTTATCGGCCAACGCATGGATGCTCAAACCGGAAACTTCCGCCGATTCGGCCAAAATATATTGCGCCGCCTTTCTTTCCGAATCGGGCAACTGCCCCAGCACCGCTTCCATTTGCGTGAGAATGCTTCCTGTCGTCACTTGTACGCCCCTTTCGTTTTCCCGTCCGCGTTCTTTAACGCAAAAGAAACGCGGCGGCCCGGCAAAGATCCGCCAACGTTTCTTTCTGGTTGCTCCTATTATCTATTATGCTCCAGAAGCATCTGCTTTGTAAAACCGAAGAAATAAGTGAGCAGGAAACCGGCAATGTAAGAAAGGATCAGCCCGGCCAGATAGCCGAGGATCGTCATGCCGATTCCCATCGGGCCTTGAATCAGCGGGATGAGCACCAGACCGGAAGGACCGATCGCCACCGAACCGACGAAATTTCCCGTCATCGCAAACAACCCGAGCAAGGCGCCGCCGAAACCGCCGCCGAGGCAGGCGGTTACAAACGGCCGGCCCAAGGGGAGGCTGACCCCGTAAATGAGCGGCTCGCCGATGCCGAGGAAACCGACCGGCAGCGCCCCTTTGATCATATTGCGCAGCCGCGCGTTAGCTTTCAGTTTGATGTAGATGGCGATCGCCGATCCGACCTGTCCCGCTCCCGCCATGGCCAGAATCGGCAGCAGCGCCGTATATCCGACCTGGGAAATGAGCTCGGCGTGAATCGGGATCAGCGCCTGATGCAGGCCGAACATAACAAGCGGCAGGAACAGCGACGCCAGAACAAATCCGGAAAGCGGTCCGCCGTGCGCCAGCAGCCAGGTCGTTGCCTGCCCGATGCCCTGCGAGATGATGCCGCTGACCGGCATCAGGAAGAACACCGTGATCAGGCCGACGATAAGCAGTGAAATGGTCGGAGTGACGATGATATCGATCGCCGCGGGCATCCGTTTGCGGATCCATTTTTCCAGCAGCGAAATCAGCCCCGCCGCCAAAATCGCCCCGATAATCCCGCCCTGCCCCGCGTTCAGCTTGATTTCGCCGAAGAAGGGGTACGTATATGAAATATTCGCCACCGCCGGCGCAACGATAATCGCAGCCACCGCGCCGCCTAGCGCAGGCGTGCCGCCGAATTCTTTGGCCGCGTTAACCCCGGCAAAGATCGTCAGAAACCCGAAGAACGCCGAGCCGATAACGCCTATAATCGGCTGCAGGGTAACGAGCCAGGCCGCGCCGTTGCCGGAGGTAATCAGGTTGTTCATCAAGCCGGCGATCCCGTTGATAATCCCCGCGCCGACCAGGGCCGGAATCAATGGAATAAAAATATTGCCGATTTTCCGCAAAAAGTTTTTGAACGGCGTGTTGTTTTTCTGCTTGAGCTCCGCCTTTATGTCGGCGCCTTCCCGCAGGGGGGCCGCCTTGCCGCCCGAAGGGGAACCCGCTTCGCCCCCTCCCCCGGCTTGCAGAAGTTTGCCGAACTCCTCCGCAACCTTATTGACCACGCCGGGTCCGAGGATAATTTGATAGGTCTCGTCGTCGACCACGCCGAGCACCCCGTCGATTTGTTTCAATCCGGCCTCGTCGATCCGGCCGTGGTCCACGACCGAAACGCGCAGCCGGGTCATGCAGTTCGTAAATTGCTCCACATTGCCGGAACCGCCGATGGATTCCAAAATACGTTCTGCCATGCCTGCAAATTTACTCATCGGTTAGCCCTCCTTACCTGTTGTTGGTATTATTCTGGTTTAGAAGCTTTTTTCACGGCCTTGCCGATAAACCCCTGGCTCTGCTCCAATTTTTCCAGCGCTTCCGCGTACGTGCATCCCGTCAGGATCATCAGGATGGCCGGCTTGGGCTTCCTTCCGGCTTCGCGCAAGGCCTCCTCGGCGGTTTGCGCATCGCAGGAAGTCGCCTCCATCACGATCCGTTTGGCCCGCTCGGCCAGCTTTTCGTTGGTCGGCTGCACGTCGACCATCAAATTGCCGTAAACCTTGCCCAAACCGATCATCGAAGCCGTCGACAGCATATTGCAAACCAGCTTCTGCGACGTTCCCGCCTTTAGCCGCGTCGACCCGGTCAACACCTCGGGACCGTTCTCAATCTCGATGGCGATATCGGCTTTTTCGCTGAGCGCCGCGTTCTTGTTGCAGCTGATGCCGACCGTCGCGGCGCCGGCCGCTTTCGCGTATTCCAGCCCGCCGAGCACATAAGGCGTCCGGCCGCTGGCGGCCAATCCGACGACCGCGTCATTTGCGGTGAGGTTAAGGTTCTCTAAATCGGCGCGTCCTAGCTCGGCCCGGTCCTCAGCACCCTCCACCGCTTTGATAAAAGCGTTGCTTCCGCCGGCGATAAGCCCGACTACCTGATCCGGGGAAGTGCCGAACGTGGGCGGGCATTCCACCGCGTCAAGCAGCCCGATCCGCCCGCTTGTTCCGGCGCCCATATAGATCAGCCGGCCTCCGCGCCGCAGCGCATCCGTAATGGCCGCGACCGCCTTCGCGATCTGCGGGATCGCTTCCTTAACCGCCCCGGCCACCTTCGCATCCTCTTCGTTCATCACCGTCAGCAGCTCGACCACGCTCATTTCATCCAGGCGCATCGTGCGTTCGTTTCTTGCCTCGGTTGTCAGATTTTCCAGCATGTGAAACTCCCCTTTGATGTAATATTCTCTGTTTGCAATCGTTTACAGCTCGATTATAGTCTATCCGACACAATATTTCAACACAATATTTATTCATTAAAATTTTATTTCAAAGGAATATTGCAAATTCTGATTCCGTTAAGCTAGAAAGACAGACAGCGATTATAAGAAAAACGTATATCGACGTACTTTCAAAGAAGCCGGACCGCGTTTAAAGGTAGTTTTTCCCCACGATTATAGAATCGTTCAGCTCCGCTGAAAATTTATGGACTCTATAATCTACAGAAAAACCTCGCCGGTGGCGAGGTCCTTGGTCGTGCAATCCCATATGTTATGTATGTGGCGCATGTTTCGAACAATAGGTATATAAAAACATGTTTGATCGGCTTGGCTCTAACCTTGAATTGCAGATTATACAACCAATTTTACCATAATTTCATAAATCATTCGGTTAATTGTATTTCATACAACTATTTATTCGTCTTTTTACCTTTCCTTCCGAAAGGTAGCGGAGCAATTGCAGGTTTTACATTTAATCAAGCGATGTGGCAGCAATTCCGGATAAGTAAGTGCAGATTTTGCAACTATTCCACTAAACAATAGACCAAGAAAGCGGAAGTAGAGAAAGCAAGGACGCTTTGCTTGATGGAGCGATCGCTTCTGCGGCAACTGCTGGATTTGATCCTAAAGTTGCCTCAAAAACCGGAAAAAGCTCTCTTCTTTACTCCAGTGTCAACTTCAGATATTGATCGCTTCCCCTCCAGTTACATCAATATTTAATTGCCAATTTCATGCTTGACCGCATCGAAAGTTAAGTTATAAATTCCATTACGTTTAATAAAAAACGCCTGAGCACATCGCTCAAGCGTCCTTAAACGTGCATAGCCACACTTTATATCCAAGAAATAAATGCAGAAAACATAGGGACAAAAAATGTCGTTAATCCGGCGATACCCGTCTATTTGTGGAAATAAAGGATTTTTATGTCGCTATTTTCTCGACTCGCAAGGAAATACCCGTGTTGTGGACAATCCAATGAAAAATAAGGATAAAAAATGCCGCTAATGGAAATGAACATGCCTCAGGCTGCAGGATATAAGTACATAAAGTGCCGCTATTTTCTATTTTCGCGGCCGCCGCCAACATCACCGCGGCCGCGGTCAACCGCATGGTGCTCGCACTAATCGATCAGCTCGCCCTGGAAAACCTGCTCCCGCCGCAAATAGTCGCGCAGCGCCCCGTATTCCGGCGACGTCCAGAAGGACGCGTCGGCCACCAACCGGGCGGCGTCGTCCCGCGCCGCCTCCAGCACCGCATAATCGCTGACCATGTCCGCGATGCGGAAATCCGGCACCCCGCTTTGCTTGGTGCCGAAAAAATCCCCGGGACCGCGCAGCTCCAGGTCCCGCCGGGCCACTTCGAAGCCGTCGTCCGTATCGGTCATGACCTTCATCCGTTCCTGACCGACCTCCGACTTCGGATCGGCGATAAGCACGCAATACGACGCGTGCTCGCCCCGGCCCACCCGCCCGCGCAGCTGGTGCAGCTGCGACAGGCCAAACCGGTCGGCGTCCATCACGATCATCAGCGTCGCATTGGGCACATCGACGCCGACCTCGACCACGGTCGTCGACACCAATAGCTGGACCTCGTTCTCGTAAAACGCCCGCATCACCTCGTCCTTTTCGGCCGCCGTCATCCGCCCGTGCAGCAGGCCGACCCGGAAGTCCGGGAATGCCTGCTGCATCGCTACGTACAAATCGATGGCATTCTGCACGTCGAGCTTGTCCGATTCTTCGATGAGCGGGCAAATGACGTAAGCCTGCCGGCCTTGCAATACTTCCCGGGAAATAAACCCGAGCACGCGGTCCATCATCTCATGTTTGACCCAATACGTGGAGATCGGCTTGCGCCCTTTCGGCCGCTCCGACAAGGTCGAAACGTCCATGTCGCCGAAGGCGGTGATCGCCAGCGTGCGCGGGATCGGCGTCGCCGTCATCGTCAGCACGTCGGGATTAAAGCCCTTGCGCCGCAAAATGCTGCGCTGGTTGACGCCAAAACGGTGCTGCTCGTCGGTGACGACGAGGCTCAGCGAGCGGAAAAACACGTCCTCCTGAATCAGCGCGTGCGTGCCAACGACAATTTCGACCAGCCCCATCTGCAGCGAAGCCAGCAGATCCTTGCGTTTGCGACCCGTCAAGCTGCCGGTCAGGAGCCCGACCGTAATGCCGAACGGTTCAAACAGCTTCGTCAAGGAACGCATATGCTGCTCCGCCAAAATTTCGGTCGGAACCATAAAGGCTCCCTGGTGGCCCGATTTCACCGCCGCGAATAAAGCGATCGCCGCGATGACCGTTTTGCCCGAGCCGACGTCCCCCTGGAGCAGCCGGTTCATGCAGTACGGGGAACGCATGTCGCGCAAAATTTCCAGCTCCACCTTCTTCTGCGCGTCGGTCAGCTCAAACGGCAGGCTGCGCACGAACTCCCGCACCGTGGCGTTGTCCACGGTATGCGCCACGCCGTCCATCCGCTCGTGGTTCATCGCCCGGTACGCCTGCAGCTTCAGCTGAAACAAAAACAGCTCCTCGTACACCATGCGGCGGCGGGCCTGCTGCCCCTCTTCGTTGTCCTGCGGCTGGTGAATGCGCTGAATCGCGAACTTGCGGGACATGTGGCCGTACTTGCGCAGCAGCTCCTGCGGCAAAATTTCCGGAATCATCTCCCCGTACTGCAGCAGCGCCTGCCCGATCGTCTTGCGCATCCATGCCTGCGTAATTTTTCCGCCGACCGAATACACCGGCTGAAGGCTGCCGCTGCGCAGCGTCCCGCGATCCGGAAACTCCGATTCCGATACGGTCAATTGGCTGCGGCGCATATCCCATTTTCCCGTCAAAATGATTTCCCGGCCGCTCGTCAACTGATCCCGCAAAAAATGACGATTGAACCAGGTCGCCGTAAACATCCAGTCCTCCGCCACCATTTTGCACGTTAACCGCGATTTGCGGCCATACCGCTGCAGAACGGGGACGCCCATGATCTTCGCCTGCACTGTCACTCTGTCCCCGTCCTTCACCTCCGTCAAGGAGCGGAGGCGGTAATCCTCGTACCGGAACGGATAATATTCGATCAAATCATTCACCGTAAAGATGCCAAAGGCGTGAAGCTCCTCCTGTTTAAGAGCGCTCACGCCGCTGACTTGCCTCACGGGAATTTCATGCAAATCCATATTGAAATCCCTCGCTTTACATACCCATTGAACCTTAAGCGGAAACTACTCGCCGGCCCCGGAAGCCGGCCACATAAACACGGCCAAAATGCCGGGCCCCACATGCGTCCCCACCACGGCGCCGATGCTCGTGCGAACAACCTCATGCAGCGAAAAATGCTGCGATAGCAGGCTCAGCATCTCCGCCGCGCCTTCCGGGTTCACGCCGTCGCACACCGCCACGTTCAAATCCTTGCTCTCGCCGAAGTCGTTCACGAACAACTCAATAACGCGGGACAGCGCCTTTTTCCGGCCCCGGGCCTTATCGACGGCATAAATTACGCCTTCCCGGTCCACCGACAAAATCGGCTTGATATTGAGCAAATTCCCCAAAATCGCCGCCGCTTTGCCGATCCGGCCGCCTTTTTGCAAATACTCCAGCGTATCGACGAGAAAATAAAGGCGGCGTTCCCGTCCGAGCCGCTCCACCTCTTCGCGAATCCGTTCCACCGTCGCCCCTTGTCCCGCGAGCCTGGCCGCATGGACGACCTGCAGCCCAAACCCGTAGGATGCGCAGAGGGAGTCGATAACGGTAATGCCGGACTCTTGACCCAGCTCCTCCTCAATCATTTCCTTGGCGAGCCGCGCCGATTGGTATGTACCGCTCATGCCGGAGGAGATATGGATCGAGATGATCGGCGCGCCGGGATGGGCATCCAGCAGGCCTCGGTACACTTCCGCATATTGGGAAGGCGAAGTTTGCGAAGTCGTCGGCAGCTCGCGCGACTTCGTCAGTTTAGCGTAAAACTCCTCCGCAGTAATATCGACGCCTTCAACAAAAGATTGATCGCCGAAGGCCAGCCGCATCGGCACGATATGAATGCCTAGCTCCGAAGCGATGGACTGCGGAATATCCGCCGTGCTGTCGGCCACAATAACCGCCTGCCGCATAAGGTTCTCCCCCTTTCCTCTATCGTCCGCTTTCTTTCCTGCGCCCGTCAGGATTCCACCGAAAACAGATAGTAGTAGATCGGTTGTCCGCCGGAGTGAACCTCCACTTCGACATCCGGATACTTGTCTTGCAGCCAGGCCACGAGCCGTTCCGTCATTTCTTCCTCGGCTTCCTCGCCCGCCAGGACGGTGACGATTTCATCGCCGCCGGCCAGCATTTTGTCCAGCAGCCCCTGGCAGGTTTCCAGCAGCCCCTCTTCCGTAGCCACGATTTTCGCGTCCGCAATCCCGATGTAATGCCCGGCCGTAATTTTCAAATCGTCAAACATCGTATCGCGAACGGCATACGTCACCTGCCCCGTTTTTACATGCTGTACCGCGCTCAGCATATTCGATTCGTTGACCTCTACGTTCTCTTCCTCCTGGAAAGCGAACGCCGCCGCAATACCCTGCGGAATGCTCTTGCTCGGAACAACGATGACGTTGCGTTCCCCTTCAAGCAGATCGCGGGCCTGCTGCGCCGCCAAAATAATGTTCGAATTGTTCGGAAGCACGAACACATGCTGGGCCGAAATGGACTCGATCGCTTTCACGAAGTCCTCCGTGCTCGGATTCATCGTCTGTCCGCCGGACAAAACGACGTCAACGCCCAAGCTGGTGAAAATATCGGCAATGCCTTGCCCCGAAGCGACGGCGATAAATCCGTAAGGCGCCAGCTCATCGGCCGGCAATTCGGCCGGGTCCGCCGGCCGCAGCGTTTCCGCCGGAATGTCGGCGAACAGCTCCGGCATCGGAGCGGCGTCCATGCCCGCGGTGAGCAATTCGCGATGCTGCTCCCGCATGTTCAAAATATGGATCTGCGTTATTTCGCCGTACTGCAGCGCCAAATTAAGCACATCGCCCGGCGTTTTGGAATGGACATGCACCTTAATAATCTCGTCGTCGGCGATCACAATAATGGAATCCCCATTCAGCGACAGCGCTTTCCGGAACTTCTCCTCGTCAAAAACGGCCCCCTGCACGCCGCCAAGCTTGCGGTTGATAAAAAACTCCATATCGTATAAAAACTCGATATCCTCGGTTTCCAGCTTGGCTTGGGCCGGCGCGGGCGCGTGCACCGCAGCCGCCGAAGCAGGCTGGCGGATTTCCGGAGCCGCGGGCTTAAGCGGAGCTTGTCCCGGCCAGGCTTCAGCCGCGCCTTCACCGGACAGCCATTCCATAAATCCTTCATAAATATACACAAGTCCTTGACCGCCCGAATCGACGACGCCAACCTGTTTCAGCACAGGCAGCAATTCCGGCGTACCGGCAAGAGCTTCCTTGGCTTTGGCCAGCACCTCGCCCATCAGCTCCGTGATATCATGAGTTCTTCTCGCGTAAAAAACCGCGTGTTTGGCCGCTTCCTTCGCCACCGTCAAAATCGTTCCCTCCACCGGCTTCACTACCGCTTTATAAGCGGTATCCACGCCGCTCTGCAGGGCGGAGGCGAATTGAATCGGATTCAGTTCCTCCAACGAGGCGACATGGCGGCTGAAACCGCGGAACAACTGGGACAAGATAACGCCGGAGTTCCCGCGGGCGCCCATGAGCAAACCTTTGGACAAGGTTCCCGCTCTGCTGCCGACACCTCCGCTTCCGTTATTCTGCAATTCGGTTACGCCAGCCGTCATCGTCAAATTCATATTCGTACCGGTGTCCCCGTCGGGAACCGGGAATACGTTCAGGGAATTGACGTGCTCCGCATGCTCCGACAGCCGCTTTGCACCGGCCAACACCATGGCGGTAAAATCAGTTCCATTTAAAGAACGCTTACTCAATGAGAATTCCCCTTCCTAGCTTGATCCACGTACGCTTGGACTGCGGGCAATCGCATAAAACGGCCTCGATCCGGCCGGCCCCGGGTCCAACAATCTCGCAAAAAGCAATAATATAAAAGATGATGAAATTATTATGGACTAAACCATATTGTACTATAAGAACACGTAGAAATAAACTTTAACGATCTGTTGACGCAGCTTTTTTTGCTGTGATATTATATATAAGTATTGTTTTATGCGGTCCATGAGAAATCAAACCGTTATTTTCAAGACAGGTGTACCTGGAACAGGAGGTGTAATGAATGGCTCGCAAATGTTATGTGACTGGCAAGAAGCCAGGCAGCGGTAACCATGTATCTCACGCAAACAATCGCAATCGGCGCTCTTGGGGCGTAAACGTGCAAAAGGTCCGGATCTTGGTAGACGGTAAACCGAAACGCGTATACGTCAGCACTCGGGCTTTGAAATCCGGTAAAGTGACCCGCGTGTAATCTCGGGACGGGACATATAGACAAAAAGCACCTTTTTATGGAGGTGCTTTTTTCATGCGCTTTGTTGCCTGGAAGTCTCGGGTAACAACCGGTACCGGTCAAAGCCACGTCAGCCAAAGGGCCCTTTCGTGAATGGCAGGCGGGAACCGCTAGGGGCGGGCCCTTCGCTCCTCAGGCGGCCTGCAGCCGCCTAGTTTTTGTGAAACGTATTTAGAACGGCTTTGACGAATCCTCCCAAAAACTTAGGCAGCTTGAATGTGTAAAATTTCATCGTTCACCCTCCCCAATCGTGCTCATGCTCACCCATATTCTATGTTCAATTTCATTTACCCGTGTATTCCCGCCACAAAAAAAAGGTTACATGAGAACCCTGCTCATGTAACCCATTGTATGCGCATCTTTTGGCGCCTATTCCAAACCGGCCAGGCTCTCCCGGATTTCTCCGATCGCCCTGCGGCGGTCGGCTTGGCCAAACACCGCGTTGCCGGCAACGAGCACATCCGCCCCCGCTTCCACGACGAGCGGCGCCGTCGCTGCGGAAATGCCGCCATCCACCTCGATCCGCAAATCCGTTAGGCCAAGCTCGTCTTTCCATGCTTTCAGCTGGCGGATTTTGCGCAGCGTTCCCGGAATGAACGCCTGGCCGCCAAATCCCGGGTTTACGGTCATCACCAGCACGAGATCAACGTCCTCCAGCACCTCGCGGACCGCCGCAGCCGGCGTCGCCGGATTGATCGCGACCCCCGCCTTGACGCCCTGCTCTTTGATCAGGTGCAGCACGCGGTGCAGATGAACGCAGGCCTCGGCGTGAACGGTAATGAGATGAGCGCCCGATTTGGCGAACGCGGGAACGTATTCCTCCGGCTTCTCGATCATTAAATGGACGTCCAGCGGCAGCTTCGTCAGCGGCGCGATCGCCCCCATGACAAGCGGACCAAACGTCAGATTCGGCACGAAATGCCCGTCCATCACGTCGACATGCAGCCAGTCGGCTCCCCCCCGCTCCACATCGGCGACCTCTTCGCCCAGCTTGGCGAAATCCGCCGACAAAATCGACGGCGCAATGTAAATTGGATTCATGCGGCTAATACCTCCGTTTTTTCTCTTTCATTTCTTCCTGGAACTGCACGTAATGCTCGTAGCGGCTCGCAGCGATGACTCCCCGGTCCGCCGCTTCCCTAACCTTGCAGCCCGGCTCGTGCAAATGGCTGCAGCCCCGGAATTTGCAGGCTTCGGCGTATTGCGCAAACTCGCGGAAGCAGCCGGACAGCTCTTCGACGCCAAGCTCGAGGAAGTCGAGCTGGCTGAAACCCGGCGTATCGGCCACGTACCCGCCGTTTTCCAGCTCGATCAGCTCTACATGGCGGGTCGTATGGCGGCCGCGGCCCAGCTTCAGGCTGATTTCGCTCGTTTCCAGCGAAAGCCCCAGCATCGCGTTCAGCAGCGACGATTTGCCGACGCCCGACTGTCCGGAGAACACGCTGATCTCGCCGGCGAGCCGCGCTTTGACTTCCCCCGTCCCGGCGCCGGTGGCGGAGCTCGTGACGATCACCTCATAGCCGATCGAGCGGTAAAGCTCTTGCACCCGGAGGAGGCTCTCCGCTGCTTCATCCTCCTCTTCGTTCAGCAAATCGCCTTTGGTCAGGCAAATCAGCGTCTTAAGCCCGGCATGCTCGATATGCACCAGGAACTTGTCCAAAAGCTGCAGATTGAGGTCGGGTTCCCGCAGAGAGAACAGCAGCACCGCCAGCTTGGCGTTGGCGATCGGCGGACGGATCAGCTCGGTCTCACGCGGCAAAATTTCGTCCACCGTGCCTTCTCCGTTTTCCGTCGGGGTATAAATAACGCGGTCCCCGACGAGCGGAGTAACTCCCTTTTTTTTAAAGATGCCCCGGCCCCGGCACTGCACGTTACCTTCCGCAGCCGCTAGGGCGGGCTTTACGTAGTAATATCCGCTTAATGCCTTCACGATTAAGCCTTCCGGCATAAAATGCAGGCCTCGCTTTCATCTCGGTTTGCCTTAATGTCCATGCTTGCTCCCCTTACCGTTGCCTTTGCCTTTACCTTTTACCTTGTCGCTCACGGCCGAGACCAGGTTGCCCGATTGAACCATGCCGGTATCCGGGATCTCTCCCGAATCCTGGTCCATCGTATTCTCATCGCCCCATGTCTCCTCCGAGCTGCTGGCCGGAAACTCCGGAACGGGCACCGTCCCCTGCTTGGCGTCGATATAGTTTATCTGGTAGGTATCCAGCAGCACGCCGTCCCGAGTCACGGAAACGTAGCCGTTCTTGTTGGGCGCAAGCACGAGATCGACGGCGAGATATTGCGCTTTGCCGATCGTTTTGGTACCCCACTGCTGACTGTCGCCGCGCGCGTCCCCGTAGCTGATGCTGATCTTGCTTTTCTGTCCTTCCACCGCAGGCACGACCGGAACCTGATACGTATACGTGATCGCCTCCGGCGGATAACCGGTGCTGACGAACAAAGTAACTTTCGAGCCCGGCGGGACTTCATCATTCGGCGCGTACGGCCACTGCTTGGTAACCTTGCCCGCTTCGACTTCGTAGCTCGGTTCCTCTTTGATGCCGTCCTCGGCCAGCTTTAGCCCCCACTTCTTAATTTCGGCTTCCGCTTCGGCCTGGGTTTTGTTCACCAGATTCGGCATTTTGACGTTTTCCGGCCCCGTGCTGACCGTCAGCACGATTTCCTCCGTTTCGGGATCAAACTCCGTTCCGGGGTCGGGGCTTTGACCGATGACCTGACCCGCTTCCTTGTCGTCGCTGGGTTCCTCCTTTTTCGAAATGCGGTCTTTATCAACCCCCAAGTCAACAAGCTGATTCACGGCATCTTCATAAGTCGTCTTACCGTCCGTCAGCGTCGGCATCTTGGGCAGCGGCTTGGCAATACTGACCTTGAGGTCGACCGTGGAGCCTTCCTTCACTTTCATGCCCTCCGGTTTGCTCTGTTCCCAAACGACCCCTTCGGCAAAGCCATCTTTATACTCGCGGTCGATGTCGCCGACTTCGATCCCGTTGTCTTTAAGCTTGGCGATCGCATCCTGTTCCTGCAGATTCACGACGCCTGGTACGCTGACCTCCGGCACCGTGACCAGGCTGCTGAGATACCATGCGACGCCCGCCATCGCCAGCAGAATGACCAAGGTCAACCCGACCCATAACGTCGGCTTGCCCCAAGCTTTTTTCTTCGGAACCTGGCGTTCGTCGAGTGCAGCCGCATTGTCCCGCTCCCGCGGATTGTCCCGGGTCAGCTTGGCCGAACCTCCCGGCTTTGCGCCGGCTTGAGGGCGAATGGCCGGGATGATTCGCGTGCTATCTTCATCATCATGTTCAATAAAGGCCAGTTTCGATTCCATCCGCCGTTCCGGCAGCAGGCAGGTTTCCAGGTCGCGCAGCATTTCTTTCGCCGACTGGTAACGTTCCCCGGGGTTTTTGCGCATCGACTTTAAAATAATATTTTCCACGCTTTGCGGAATCATCGGGTTGACCGTCCGCGGCTCGTCGAAATGCTCCTGCAGGTGTTTCAGCGCCACGCTGATCGGGCTTTCGCCCAAAAAAGGAAGCCGCCCCGTCAGCATCTGATAGAGCACGATCCCCAGGGAATACAGGTCCGATTTCTCCCCGGTCGCCACCCCTTTGGCATGCTCCGGCGAAAAATAATGCACCGAACCGACCACCGACCCCGTCTGCGTAATCGTTGTCGACGTGACGGCGCGGGCGATGCCGAAGTCGGTAACCTTCACCCATCCGTTGCGCCCGATTAATATGTTATGAGGTTTAATATCGCGGTGAATGATTTGGTTCTGATGGGCGTGATCCAGCGCGTCGGCGATTTGCGACGCGATGCGGACGGCTTCCTCGACTTGCAGCGGGGCCCGCTCCTTGATGATTTCATTCAAATTTTGGCCTTCCACGAACTCCATCACGATATAATGAACGTCGTCTTCTTGTCCGACATCATACACGCTGACGATGTTCGGATGCGATAAGGATGCGGCCGACTGCGCTTCCCGGCGGAAACGCCGGATAAATTCCTCGTCATTCACAAATTGTTGACGCAGCACTTTTATGGCCACGTAGCGATTCAGCAAAATGTCCTGCGCTTTATAGACGAGCGCCATCCCGCCTCCGCCGACTCGTTCGACAACCTGGTAACGACCGCCCAATTCGTGTCCGATCATGAATTCCACTCCTTTATGCCTGACCCGGCATCCTCATGTTGTTCCAGCAAGGCGATGCTGATGTTGTCGTCGCCTCCGGCATGCAAAGCCATCTGAAGCAGACGATCGGCGCGATCGTGCAGCGCAAGATCATCCAACCCCAGCGTCAGGGTCATTTGTTCCGGCGTAACGTAATTGCTGAGCCCGTCGCTGCAGAGCAGCAGGATTTCCCCAGGCTCCAAAGTTACCCGGTTCATGTCGACATCGACCTGTTCGTCGGTGCCCAGCGCCCGGGTCACCACATTGCGGTGAGGATGGACATTCGCCTCCTCGGCGCTGATCTGGTTGCTTTTCAGCAACTCATTGACCAAGGAATGGTCGTCGGTCAGCTGGACGATCTCCCCGCGCCGGTACTTGTACGCCCGGCTGTCGCCGATATGGCCGACCATGCCATCGCGCCCGGCCAGCAGCACGGCCACGACCGTGGTGCCCATGTTGCGGTACTCCTCATGCTCCGATGCTTTGCGGAACACGACTTCGTTGGCGTGGAGGATCGCTTTTCTAAGCTCCTCGCCGAAATCCCGGACCGACAAGCCTCCCGGCAGCCCGGCCAAATCCCGGGTGATCGTCTCCACGGCCAGGCTGCTGGCGACATCGCCGGCCTGATGGCCGCCCATTCCGTCGGCCACGACGCCAAGCGTGTAGCCTTGCTCGAGCCGGTCCACCCAGGTGCAGTCCTCGTTAACCGAACGGACTCGTCCCACATCACTCAAATAAACCGTCTTAATCACTTTCGTTCACCTCGCACCAGACTCCATATGCTTTGCCCGCAGTTGGCCGCAGGCCGCCGCAATATCATGGCCTTGCTCCCGGCGAATCGTCACATTGACTCCCTTGTCCGCCAAGACCCGTTGAAAATTAAAGATATCGTTTCTGGACGTTCTCACGTATTTGCGTTCCGGCACGTAGTTGACCGGAATCAGGTTGACATGGCAGAGCATGTCTTTGATCACGCCGGCCAATTCCTCCGCATGCTCCGGCTGGTCGTTGACCCCGCCGATCAGCGCGTATTCGAAGGTGATCCGGCGGCCGGTTTTGGCGATATAGTAGCGCAGCGCCTCCATCACGTCGTCAAACGGAAAGCGCCGGTTCACCGGCATCAGCTTGGAACGGAGCGCATCGTTGGGCGCGTGAATCGAGATCGCCAGATTGATTTGCGTATTCTCGTCGGCAAACCGGTAAATGTTCGGCACAATACCGCTCGTTGATACAGTAATATGCCGTTGTCCGATGTTCAAGCCCTTTTCGTGGATCATAATCCGCAAAAATTTCATTGTGGCGTCATAATTTTCGAACGGCTCGCCCGTCCCCATGATCACGATGCTGCTGACGCGCTCGCCTTTGGCGTCGAGAATTTTCTGCGCCTGCACAACCTGGGCGACGATTTCGCCGGGGGTCAGGTTGCGTTTCAGACCGCCGAGCGTGGAAGCGCAAAAGGTGCAGCCCACCTTGCATCCGACCTGCGTCGTCACGCAGATGCTGTTGCCGTAATTATGCTTCATGATGACCGTCTCGATGGCGTGGTCGTCATGCAGCCCGAACAAAAATTTAACGGTGCCGTCCTTGGATTCCAGCTTCGTAATTTCCTGCAGCGTAACGAAAGCAAACTGCTCGTCCAGCTTCTGCCGCAGCGATTTGGACAGGTTGGTCATCTCGGCGAAGGAACCGACGCGCTTTACGTACAGCCAATCGAAAATCTGGCCGCCGCGAAAGGCCGGCTCTCCTTGGCTCACCGCCCAATCCTGCAGCTCTTCCAAAGTATAATCATATATAAAAGGCTTCATTTTCACACACCTATCCTATGTTTTATCAAAAAATCACCCACTCATTCCTCCTATTTTATCATAAATCGCCATGACACTAAAGTGTGCGCCGGATAGGGCCGCTCCTGACAGCCTTCCGGGACTTTGGGAGGCGGGGGAAAACGTGCGGCGGAAACGCTGGAATAGCCAGGCCAAGAAAGGTTGGGCAGGCAGGGGACGAGCGAGAATAGGTCAAGGGGAAGGTGAGCGAGAGAGGCCAGGGGGAGGATGAGCAGGAGAAGCCAATAGTGGACGGTACCTGAAATAATGCTAGAATGGCGAGTATGGCAGCAGTGACACTTTTGCGAAGCGAAGACCTGGGGAAAATTGCAAAAGTTAGCTTGTGGAAAAAAACGGGCGAAAACATAAGAACAAAAAATGTCGCTATTTCGGCGGTATCCCCCATGTTGAGCGAAATAGAGGAACATTTTGTCGTTATTTTCCCAAATCGCGGGGAAATGGCCACCTTTCGCACCGTTCATTAAAAAATAAGGACATAAAATTCCGCTAAGGGTGATGACCGTGCTCATAGCCGGAAATAAGAACATAAAGTTCCGCTATTTTTTATGAAGGGGTTTAGAGGAGGGAATTCTCAGGCAGTTCCCATGCCTAATTCAAAAAGGCCAAGCCCGGCGGCAATGACCGTGAGCTTGACCTCTAAAAAACTGAAACTAGTCTCATTCTATTTGCCGCCGCCGCGCTTTCGCAAACGGGCGATATAGAATCCGTCCGAATGGAAGTCCTGCGGCAAAATTTGCAGCCCTTCCGCCACCCGGCCGGCAGCTTCGGCCAGCGGCCGCCGCTCCCAGCCGGCCGGCTCCTCCGCCGCCAAAGCGAACTCCGGATGGCGGCTTAGGAACCGCCGGACCATCTCGGCGTTTTCCCGGGGTTCGATCGTGCAGGTGCTGTAAACGAGGATGCCCTCCGGTTTCAGCAGTCCGCTGACCGCGTCCAGCAAACCTTCCTGAACCCCGGCGATCTCTTCAACGTCGCCCGGCGTCTTCGCCCACTTCAAATCTGGCTTGCGGCGGATTACGCCAAGGCCCGAGCAGGGCGCGTCGAGCAGGATGCGGTCGAACGATTCCGGCGGGAAGCGACCGCTTAGCTTCATCGCGTCTCCCGACAGCGACCGCACGTTCCCGAGGCCCAGCCTGTCGGCGTGATCCTCAATCAGCTTGGCTTTGTGCGGGTGGATATCGTTCGCGACCACCTCGCCGCTGCCCTCAAGGATCTCCGCCATATGGCATGTTTTCCCGCCGGGCGCCGCGCAGCAGTCCAGCACCGACATGCCCGGCTGCGGATCCACCGCTTCGGCCACCAGCATGGAGCTTTCGTCCTGTACGGAAATCAGCCCGTCCCGGTACCAGGACGTCAGCGCCATGTTGCCGCCGCTATGTACGATGATGCCGTCCGGCGATATCGGGGAAGCCGACGCCGCAAGGCCCCGCTCCTCCATCAGCCGCAGCATCTCCTCCCGGCTCGTCCGGGCCCGGTTGACCCTGACGCTGACCGAAGGCGGCTCGTTGTTGGCCCGGCAGATGGCTTCGGCCGCAGCAATGCCGTACTGCCGGGCCCAGCGGGCGACCAGCCATTCCGGATGCGAATGGGCCAGGGCGATTCGGCTGACCGGCGGCAGATCCTCCGGCAAGGTCAGCTCCTCCTTCCGGCGCAGGACGTTGCGCAGGACACCGTTCACCATCCCGGATATACCCTGATGCCCCCTCTTTTTGGCGATATTGACCGCCTCGTTGACAACGGCATGCGGAGGGATCCGGTCCAGGTAATGAAGCTGGTAAAAGCTAAGCCGCAGCAAATTGCGCACCCACGGAGCAAGCTTGCCAAGCCCTTTCGTCACGAAAGGCGCCAAAAAAAAGTCGATCGTGTTCAACCGTTGAATCGTACCGTATACCAGTTCGGTCGCAAGACCCGCGTCCGGACCGGACAGACCGGATTTTTGCAGCGCCCCGTTGAGCAGCAGGTTGCTGTAGGCGCCCTCCTGCTCGACCGCGGTAAGCACCTCCAGCGCGACGCTGCGGGCGGACGGCTTCGCCTGTCCGCGGGCCGCTCCCCCCGAGGGGCCTGTGCCTCCTCCGGCACTCGCCTTTTGAACGGCGCCGCGTGTTGTGCCCGCATTTGGAGCAGAGCTGCGCCCGGCATCCCCCTTTGGTGCGTTTCCGCGCACAGCGCCCGCCCTGGAAGCGGAACTGCCCCCTGCCTTTGAAGCGAAACCGCCGCCCGCGCCTGTCTTCGAAGCTCCGCCCCGTTCCCTGCCGCCTTTTCCTCCGCCAACGCCACCCTCTAGGCTCATCCCAATACCGTCCCTTTCTTCATCACGCCGCCGCGCACGAACTCCGCGGCTTCCATCGCTTTTTTGCCGGCCGGCTGCACGCGGGTGAGCAGTACGGAGCCATCTCCGGTTTTCACCTCAATGCCGCGCGCCGACAAGTCGAGCACCGTCCCCGGAGCCTGTCCGGACGCGGATCCGCCCGCGGAAACGGATGCGGTAGTGGAAGCTTCGCCCTCCGCAGGCTTGGCGACCGACCATATTTTAAACACTTCGCCATTCCATAACGTAAAACCGCCGGCAAAAGGAACGAGCCCCCGCACCCGGTTGAAGATGTCCCGTGAAGAAGCCGACCAGTCGATGCGTTCATCCTCGCGGCTCAAGTTCGGCGCATAGGTCGATTCCTCGTCGTTTTGCGGAATCCGCTCGGCCTTGCCCGCCACGATCAGCGGCAGTTGCTCAAGCAGCAGCCTGGCTCCCGCCTCGCTCAGCTTCTCGAACAACGTGCCGGACGTGTCCTCGTCCTCGATCGGAACGACGGACTTCGCGATCATATCGCCGGTGTCCAGCCCCTCCGCCATATACATCAGCGTGATCCCGGTCTCCTTCTCGCCGTTTATGATCGCGCGTTGGATCGGCGCGCCGCCCCGATATTTCGGCAGCAGCGAACCGTGAACGTTAAGGCAGCCGTAACGCGGCAAATCGAGCACCGCCTTGGGCAAAATTTGCCCGTACGCCGCCGTGACGATCAGGTCCGGCTGATAGGCCGCGACCTCCGCCACCGCCTCGGGGGCGCGCATCCGCGCCGGCTGCAGCACAGGCAACCCGTGCCGCAGCGCCGCTTCTTTGACCGGCGTCGGCGTCAGCACCTTTTTGCGCCCCTGCGGACGATCCGGCTGGGTTACGACGGCGGCCACATCGTACCCTTCGCGCAGCAAAGCCTCCAGGGAAGGAACGGCAAACTCCGGGGTTCCCATAAAGACGATCTTCACCTGCGACGTCACTCCTTCTCTTCACCTTCCGGCGTAATTTCGTACACTCGTTCGGCCACATCGGTGTAGAGCACTCCGTTCAAGTGGTCGATTTCATGCTGAAAAGCTCGGGCCAACAGCTCGGACCCGGTGTAAGACACTTCATTCCCGTTGCGGTCCAGCCCTTTGACCGTCACCGTCATCGCCCGGCGCACATCGCCGCGGTAACCCGGGATGCTCAGGCACCCTTCGGGCCCGAACTGCTCCCCTTCCGTGGACACGATCTCCGGATTGATCAGCTCGATCAGCCCGTGCTCATCGCCTACGTCCACCACGATCATCCGTTTTAGAATGCCGATCTGCGGGGCGGCCAGTCCCACGCCTTCCGCGTCGTACATCGTATCCGCCATATCGGTCAAAATTTTCTGAACGTTCGGGGTAATTTTCGCCACTTCTTTGGCTACCTTATGCAGCACTTCATCCGGTTCTTTTACGATAATACGTATCGCCATACGGCACTTCCTTCCGTCGCTTGATGAGCTTTTTGTGTATTATTATGAGTTGAACTAATGATTGTACAGAAAGAGGCAGACGGGTGAAATGTTCTTACGATCGCTGTTGTTCCCGGATTTCTATGTATTGTAAGAATTCAAACACTGTAGAAATCCGGTCACAAAGGCGAACGCTGACGCTTCTTCAGAATCATTTCACCCTCTTGCCTGCTCTGCCCTATTCTTTAATTCAACTTATATATTATATAAAAAGGTCCAGTGCATTCTTCAAAAAATATATATGCCGTAAACTCGAGGTTTGATCATAAATTGCATACAGCCATTACATCAGCATTTGCGGATCGACGTCGATGCTGATTTGCAAACTGGCGTCGCGCAGGCCCGCCAGCGTTGCGGCCGCCGTTTCCCGCACCAGGCCGACCGCGTCCAAATCGCCGCGGTACTTCACCATGCACTGGAACCGGTAGCGGTTCTTGATGCGCGGAATCGGCGAGGCGACCGGGCCGAGAATGTCCAGAGCCGCCGGCGTGAACCGGTCCAGGCTGCCGAACCAGCCGAGGCGCTGCGCCTTGGCCCTTAGATCGCCGGCGAAATTTTCCGCCATGCGGAGCAGCAGCGGCAGCTTCTCATGCGAGAGCGTGACCAGAATCAGCCGGCTGTACGGCGGATAATGCAGCGCCTTGCGGTGCCCCAGCTCTTCGCGCACGAACGATAAATAATCGTGCCCGCTGGCATGAACGATGGAATAATGCTCCGGCATATAGGACTGGATAAACACTTCCCCCGGCAGCTGATGGCGCCCGGCGCGTCCCGCCACCTGGGTCAGCAATTGGAACGTTTTCTCCGCTGCGCGAAAATCGGGGAAATTCAGCGCCGTGTCCGCCGCGATTACGCCGACCAGTGTCACATCGGGAAAATCCAGCCCCTTGGCCACCATCTGCGTGCCCAGGAGCACGTCGCCTTTTTTTTCCCGGAACGCCTGCAAAAGCCTTTCGTGTGCGCCTTTTTCGCTCGTCGTGTCCACATCCATGCGGATGACGCGGATGCCCGGAAACAGCTTGGCCAGTTCGGCTTCGACCCGCTGGGTGCCCGTGCCGAAGTAGCGGATATGCTCGCTGCCGCATTCCGGGCATACGGACGGCGCCGCTTCGGCGTAACCGCAATAGTGGCAGCGCAGATTGTTCGATTTCTGATGGTAGGTGAGCGAAATGTCGCACTCGGGGCAGCCGGCCACGTATCCGCAGGTCCGGCACATCACAAACGTGGAATAGCCGCGCCGGTTGAGGAACAGCACGGTCTGTTCGCCGCGCTCGAGGCGGGCTGAAATCCCCCGGTGCAGCGCGCGGCTGAACATCGAACGGTTGCCTTCCTTCAGTTCTTCCCGCATGTCGACGATTTGAACCCCCGGGAGCCGGCTGCCGGACGGACGCTGCTTCATTTCCAGCAGCACCGGAGCAAAGCCGCCGTGATCCCCGCCCGCGGAGCGCGCCGCATGGTAGCTCTCCAGCGACGGGGTCGCCGAGCCCAGGATCACCGCGGCCCCGTGCTGCCGGGCACGCCGGACGGCGACGTCGCGGGCGTGATATTTCGGCGTTTCCTCCTGCTTATAAGAGGTTTCGTGCTCCTCGTCCATGACGATAAGCCCGAGCTTGGCAAACGGCGCAAACACCGCCGAACGCGCTCCGATCGCCACCTCCACCCGGCCTTCGCGGATTTTCCGCCACTCGTCGTACCTTTCCCCGGTGGACAACCGGCTGTGTATGACGGCAACCTTGCCGCCGAACCGCCCTTTGAACCGCTCGACCATCTGCGGCGTAAGCGAAATTTCCGGGACGAGCACGATCGCCTGGCGCCCCAGGGAAAGACATCGCTCAATCGTTTGCAAGTAAACCTCCGTTTTGCCGCTCCCGGTCACCCCGTGCAGCAGGAACACTTCGGACCTCCCGGCGTCAAGCGCCGCGGTAAGCCGATTATACACGATCTCCTGCTCAGGCGTTCGTTCCAGCGGCGCGCTGCTCTTAAACCGGCGTCCCTGGAAAGGGTCGCGGAACACTTCGACGTCTTCGATCGCGGCGTAGCCTTTTTCCGCCAGCTTCTTCACCGTGCCCGCCGTCACCCGCAGGGTGGACAGCACCTCTTGGAGAGACAACGGCATGCCGACCTCCAGCAAAAACTGCAGCACTTCTTTCTGGCGTTTGGCCTGCGGCCCGAAAGAAGCGAGCGCGTCTTCCGCAGCCTTGCCGCTGACCGCCGCGGCCACGCTTTTCACCGTTTTTTTGCCGACCTTATCCTTGATCGCCTGGCTTTCCGTCAGTACGCCCCGGCTTAGCAAATCCTTGATCATCGTCGCCCGGTCCGGAAAACGCCCGCTAAGCTGAGTCATCGTCACGGTCCCGGACGCCTTGACGTGGGCGACGATTTCCTCCTCTTCCCGCGTCAGCAGGGCCGAGAGCGCGTACAGGCCGCCGTTCTCCCGCGGCAGTTCATCCTCCCTCTGCCCGCCGGGCAACGGCCCCGTTGCGCTTCCCGCCGCGACCAACTCCGCAGCGTCTTCGCTTTCCGGCGCATCCTCCGGCCCGGCCGCGCGGATATACCGTTCCGCCTTGCCTTTCAGCGCCGACGGAATCATCGCCTGCAGCGCCGAAATCATGCTGCAGGCGTATGTCCGGCTTATCCAGTCCGCCAGCTCCACGAGGTCGGGCGGCAGAGGGGGCAGGAGGTCCAGCAGTTCCTGAATCGGCTTCATGCGCGCCGGATCCATTTCCGGCTGTTCATGCAGCGAAACGACAAACCCCTGCACCGTGCGGCGTCCGAACGGAACGCCGACCCGGCTGCCGACCTCGATCCACCCCGCCAGCGGCTGAGGAATCAAATAATCAAAAGGCCGGTCGGTTTCCCGACTCGGCACATCCACGATCACTTTGGCCATTCGGTAGGTCATCGGCCCGTTCCCTTCAAGCGGCCGGCCGCAAGCTCCATAATCCGCATGCCCACTTCGTCTTTGGCGAGCCGGGGCAGCGAATCCACCAATCCGTTCGCATCATAAATGTTTACGATGTTGGTTTCGGCGCCGAATCCCGCTCCCTCCGCGGTGACGTCGTTGGCGACGAGCAGATCGCAGTTTTTACGCTTCAGCTTGTCCATGGCATGCTGCTCGAGATTTTCCGTCTCCGCCGCAAAGCCGATCAGCAGTTGGATCGTTTTCTGTTTCCCGAGCGTTTCCAAAATATCGATGTTTTTCACCAGCTCCAGCACCAGGGAATCGCCGGTTTTTTTGATTTTGTTTGGCGCGGTTTCCTTCGGCCGGTAATCCGCCACGGCGGCGGCCTTCACCATGATATCCGTATCGGCCCATTCCCGAAGGGCCGCTTCGTACATCTCCTGCGCCGAGGAAACGCGCGTCAAGGATATCCCCGCAGGCGGTTGCGCTTGCGTCGTTGCGGCGATAATCTTCACGTCCGCCCCCAATTCCCGGGCCGCTTTAGCGATGGCAAAGCCCATCTTGCCCGAAGAGTCGTTGGTGATATAGCGGACCGGATCGATCCGCTCGACCGTGCCGCCAGCGGTCACGACGACTTTTTTGCCGGCGAGCGGCTTATCCGCCCGTTTGGCCTGGCGCGCAAAATAGCCGTTCACCACGGCCGCGATCGACTCCGGCTCTTCCATCCGCCCTTTGCCCGTATAACCGCAGGCCAGCAGCCCTTCGCCGGGCTCGATCATCATGACTCCGCGCTCCACAAGCTCAGCCATATTGCGGACGACCGCCGGGTGCTCGTACATATGCACGTTCATCGCCGGAGCAACCATGATCGGCGCCTGCGTGGCGAGCAGCGTCGTCGACAGCATGTCGTCGGCGATTCCCGCGGCCATTTTGGCGATGATGTTGGCCGTGGCCGGAGCGACCAGCACGAGATCGGCCCAATCGGCCAAGTTGATGTGCGAAATCGATTCAGGATGCTTTTCATCAAACGTATCGGTGTACACAAAATTTTTCGATAAGGCCTGCAGCGTCAGTTCCGTAATAAACTTGGTCGCCGACCGGGTCATGATGACGCGGACCTCCGCTCCTTCTTTCACCAGCTTGCTGGTTAACGACGCCGCTTTGAACGCGGCGATTCCGCCGGTGACGCCTAGCAAAATTTTTTTGCCGGATAACATCGGTATCCCCTGCCTTTCTCCCAAACCAAAAAAATAACAACCTCGCGGTTGTCGTAAAGCAGCCCGGAGGCCGGAATCTATTCTTTGTCTGCCGGCTGTTCTCCGTCGTTTTTGATCTTGACGTAGTCGCCGTAAATCTCTTCGAGCGCAATGCCGACCTGCTTATGCGACTTCGGCTGCTTCAGCTCGCTTTTGTCTCCTTCGCGCAGCTGTCTGGCCCGGCGGGACGCGGCCACGACCAAGGAGTATTTGCTCCCTACTTTGCCGAGCATCTTGTCAATGGATGGATACAGCATAACGTAACACCTCTTCTTATTGGCTGATCGCCGGATTTAGCATTTCCCCTGTTTGCGGATTCTGCAGTGTTCGGCGATAATGATGGATTGTATTCTTTGGCAGGCATGATCGATTTCGTCATTGACGACGGCATAATCATAATTTTCCATCAGTCCGATCTCATGCGCGGCCACCGACATGCGATGGTCGATCGTTGCCTGGTTTTCCGTTCCCCGGCCTTGAATGCGGCCCTTCAGTTCGTCAAGCGAAGGCGGGAGCAGAAACACGAACACGCCCTCCGGGAATTTCTCCTTCACCTTGAGCGCACCTTGAACTTCGATCTCCAAAATAATGTCCTTGCCGCCGGCGATCGTCTCTTCCACGAAATCGCGCGGGGTGCCGTAAAAGTTGCCGACGTATTCGGCATACTCCAGCAGTTGGTCGTTTTCGATCATTTCCAGAAACTGCTCACGGCTTTTGAAAAAATAGTTCACGCCGTTTTCTTCGCCAAGGCGAGGCTGCCGCGTCGTTGCGGAGACCGAATAAATCAAATCCGGCATGCGCTTGCGCAGTTCGCTGCAAACCGTTCCTTTCCCGACGCCCGACGGTCCAGATAACACAATAAGTAACCCTTTAGACATAATTCTCTCCATTTTATTCGTCGTTGTCTTCATCTTTAGTCGACAGCCGGTGGGCGACTGTCTCCGGTTGCACCGCCGACAAAATAACATGGTCGCTATCCGTGATAATAACCGCGCGCGTCCGGCGCCCGTATGTAGCGTCAATCAGCATATGGCGATCTCTCGCTTCCTGAATGATCCGCTTGATCGGCGCCGACTCCGGACTAACGATCGAAATGATTCGGTTGGCCGATACGATATTTCCGAAGCCGATGTTAATAAGTTTAATTCCCATGTTCAGGTAGTTCCCCCTATATAATTGACTCCTGCCCTGCGTCAAAATACGTTATTCGAGATTCGCGGCTTGCTCGCGGATTTTCTCCAACTCCGCCTTCATTTCGACGACAAGGTTGACAAGAGCCAAATGATTGGCTTTAGATCCAATCGTATTGGTTTCCCGGTTCATTTCCTGTATGAGAAAATCCAGCTTGCGCCCTATCGGCTCAACAGCCTGCAGCAAACTGCGGCATTGCTCGAAATGGCTCTTCAAGCGGATCAGCTCTTCGTCGATATTGGAGCGGTCGGCAAATACGGCCACTTCCATCGCAAATCTCTGCTCGTCAAAACTTCCCTCTAGCAGTTCGGAAAGCCGAGCCTTAAGCCGGCTTCTGTAATCATTCACAACCTCCGGCGCAAGCCGCACCAGCTCGGCGTGAATCGCCTCCAGGCGGGCCAGCCGCCCATTCAGGTCGGAAACGAGGTTCCTCCCCTCGCGCTCGCGCATGCCCAGAAGCCCGATCAGCGCTTCCTCGAGGCCGTCCTGCAGCACCCGTTCCCACTCCGGCTCGCTTTCGCCGAGCTCAGGCCGCTCGGGAGCCGTCAACACATCCGGCAGGGCAAGCAGGTCCTTGGCGCTCAGCTTGGCGTCCACGCCGTAACGGCGGCCAAGCTCTTCGGCTGCCCGCAGGTAAGACTCCGCAACCGGAGCGTTCAGCACCAAAGGCAGGACACTCGTATCGTCAAGCTCTTTGCCGATGAAAACATCGATTCGTCCCCGTTTTACATGGCGTTGAACCAACCGTCGCAGTCCGTCCTCGTAGCACGACCACTCCCGCGGCATACGCAAAACGATTTCCGCGTATCTGTGATTGACGGATTTTATCTCGAATTGAACGATGTAACCGCCGTAAGATCTGACGGCCCCACCGTATCCTGTCATACTGTGCGACAATGGCATCACATCCGTTACCCTATTGTAATTGATTATGTGGAGCGAGACAAGTGGGACGCCCCCTGTTTCGATTTCTCCCTGACATAATTCACTAAAGCGACATTCATTTCATAGAACATAAACGGGGTCATCAAATAAATGCCGTTAAAATGCTCCATCGCCGTGTCGAGCAGCTCTTTGGCGATTTCCACGCCCGCTCTGCGCCCTTCCGGGCCCTGCAGTCCCTCCATCCGCTTCAGAACCTCCTCCGGAAGCTGGATGCCGGGCACCTCGTTATGCAGGTACGCGGCGTTTTTGCCGCTGGCCAGCGGCATGATTCCGATAAAAATCGGAACATCCAGATGCGCCGTCGCTGCTTTGACCGCCGCGATCAGCTTCGGGTCATAGACCGGCTGGGTCATAATGTAATCGGCGCCGGAGGCGATTTTTTTCTCCAGCCGCTCAACCGCCTTGTGCAGGTGCTTTACGTTCGGATTAAAGGCGGCGCCAACGACGAATTTGGCTTTCTGCTTCAGCGGCTTCCCGGAAAAAGAGATCCCGGCGTTGAGCTGCTTGATCATGCGGATGATCTCAAACGACGTCAAATCGTAGACGGAGCTTGCGCCCGGCAGATCGCCGAAGCGCGCCGGATCGCCCGTCACGGCCAGCACATGGTCGATGCCCAGGGCGTCGAAGCCCATCATATGCGACTGCGTGCCGATCAAATTGCGGTCCCGGCAGGCGATGTGAATGAGCGGGCGAAGGCCAAGCTCGGACTGGACGAGATGCCCCAAGGCCATGTTGCTCATGCGCGTCACGGCCAGCGAATTATCCGCCAGCGTCAAAGCGTCGACGCCCGCCGCCTGAAGCGCGGCCGCCCCTTCCATAAACTTGCCGATATCCAGATCGCGCGGCGGATCGAGCTCGACGATGACGGTGTGCCGTTCCTTCGCCAGATCGACGAGGCTCGGCCGGTTTGGGCGGCCGTAGAGACCGCTTTCGGCAGCCCCGCTTTCCGTCTCCGGGGCCGCGGGCTCGTTCAGGACCGCGGACGGACGCGCCGCGGCGAGCTTCCGCTCATCGGCCAGCGGCGGCGCGGCGTATCCAAGCAGCGCCTTCGCGGTTGCCGCGGTGTGCTCCGGCGTCGTGCCGCAGCAGCCGCCGATCAGACGCGCGCCCATATCGGCGAACGATGCCGCGTTTTCGCCGAAATATTCGGGAGTTGCTCCATATACATATTCTCCATCCACATAATCCGCCAAACCTGCGTTTGGAAATACGGACATCGGAACGTCCAGCGGGCCGTTCATTTCGGCCATCACGCTCATAATTCCTTTCGGGCCGGAATGGCAGTTGAAGCCTAGCACATCGGCGCCCTCCCGAAGCAGCGTGCCGAACGCTTCTTGCATCGCGTATCCGTCCAGCGTGCGGCCGACCTGGTCGACGGCAAATTGGCAGATGACCGGCAGATCGGTGAGATGGCGCGCTTTCCCCAGCGCGATCCGGATTTCCCGCAAATCGTAAAACGTTTCGAACAGCAGGGCGTCGACCCCTTCGGTTAGGAGCGCGGCGATTTGCTGCTCATAATAATCTCCCAGCTCCTGCGCCGTGACGTTCGCCCGCTTTCCGCCGCGGATCGAACCGACCGCGCCCGCCACGTAAGCAACATCCCCCGCGGCTTCCCTGGCGATGCGCACGGCGGCGCGGTTGATTTCCTCCACCTTCGCCTCCAGGCCGAATTTGGACAATTTATAGTAATTTGCCGAAAACGTGTTGGTCTCGATCAACCGGGCTCCGGCCCCGACGTATCGCCGGTGCACGTCGCCGATGACATCCGGACGCAGCAAATTGAATTCTTCATAGGAAATGCCGACCGGAAAGCCCAAATGGTACAAATACGTGCCCATGGCTCCGTCGCCGACAATCACTTCGTTTTTCAGCGCCTCGCGCAAATCCGGCTTCATGCTCGTCCCTCCCGACAACCTGACGTAAACTATTATCATACTAATCTAACATAATTCCATAAGAATGATAAGATAGAATGTGATGCGTTTGGCAGAAATCTTTCGTAAGGAGAAAATAGCGCCAGCGCAAAACATAGGTGCAAAAAAGGTTGTTATTTCGGCGATATCCGTTTACTTAAGAGAAATAGAAGCATTTTATGTCGCTATTTTCCCTCGTCGCAAGGAAATGCCCGCTTTCTGGACCATTCATGGAAAAATAAGTACATAAAACGCCGCTAATGGAGATGAACATGCGGAGGCTTCGGATAATAAGTACATAAAGTGCCGTTATTAAGTGCGGCTATTAAGTGCGGCTATTAAGCACGGCTATAAGTACGGCTATAAGTACGGCTATAAGTACGGCTATTAAACGCCGCTCTTAAGTGCCGCTATTTTTTGGAGCCCGATGGTTTGCCGATCCAGCAGCCGGCTGTCAAACTGTCAAGCTGTCAAGCTGTCAACCCCGGTTTCCAGGCTGCGCCTTTTTACCGCCCTCCTCACCTCCGCAAAGTCAGATCGGGAAATCCGCCAGCGCCTGCTCGTTCACCCTTTTCACCGTCCCTCTGGCCTCCGCAAAGCGCGATCCCGGTGCCGGCCTTGCGTCCAAAAAAAGCCGGAGCCCCCAACCACGGGTGTCCCGGCTTCGTTTGCCGCCTGCCGCAACGTCGGCCAAACGGCTGTTAGATTTCTATGCTGCCCTTGTACACCGCTTCCGCCGGGCCGGTCATATATACGTGGTTGTCCCGTTCATCCCATTCGATGAACAGGTCCCCGCCCTTCAGCCCGATCCAGGCCGCCCGGTCCGTCAGCCCGTTCAGCACGGAGGATACCAAGGTGGCGCAGGCCCCCGTTCCGCAGGCGAGCGTCGGCCCGGCTCCGCGTTCCCAGACGCGCATTTCCACCCGGTCCCGGCTCGTCACGGTCGCAAACTCGACATTGATTTTACGCGGAAAATAAGGATGCACCTCAAGCTTCGGCCCCCACGTCGTCAAATCGAAGTTCGGGGCGTCGTCCACGTAAATGACGCAATGCGGATTGCCCATCGACACGGCCGTAAAGGAAAACTCGCGCCCTCCCGCCTCGATCGGCCGGTTCAGCACCGGGCTGTCCTCCAGCGTGGTCGGAACGGCCAGGCCGTCCAAAATCGGTTCGCCCATATCGACGCGCACCGTTTTGACGGCCCCGTTCTCCACCTGCAGGCTGACCTGCTGCACGCCCGCGCCGAGCGTTTCGATCGTCACGTTCTCTTTATCAACCAAGCCGTTGTCGTATACGTACTTGGACACGCAGCGGATCGCATTGCCGCACTGCTCGGCTTCCGTACCGTCCGAGTTGATGATCCGCATTTTGAAATCGGCCTTCTCCGACGGAAGGATAAACACGAGCCCGTCCCCGCCGGCCCCGAAATACCGGTCGCACCATTTTACCGCCAGCTCGGATACATTTTCAGGCAGCTCCGTATGCCCGTAAAAAACGAGGAAATCGTTGCCCAGTCCATGCATTTTCGTAAATTCCATCTTAACCCCACTCCTGCATCGTCAATATATATCAAGGGAAACGCATCCCTTGCGACAAAGCTTGCCTATGGGGTTAGTCTAAAGTTTGACGGCCGGAAAAGGTATTGATTTTATGCACGAATATTTGTACTTTTCGCGGTTCCCAGCGGACGCGGACCGCTGAAGCCGCGGCGCTTGCGGTTGCCGGACCAGACGCTGCCCGCGCCCATCAGGAACGTGGGAATGCCGGCGGCCACCAGCGTAATCGCCCATTCTCTCGTGCCGAGCGGAACCGTCTTAAAGATCGGCTGCAGCGGTTCGATGTACATAACGCCAAGCATCAAAATGATGGAGGACAACACCGCAAACACAAGATATTTGTTTTGCAAAATGTTGCGGTGAAAAATCGAACGCGAGCTGCGGCAATCGAACACGTGAATCAGCTGCGCCATAACCAGGGTAGCGAAAGCGACCGATTGCGCTTTGGCCAACTGGCCCGGATCGTCCGGCGCGTATTGCAGCGTCAGCCAGAAGGCGCCCAGCGTACACACGCCGATCAGCACGCCGCGGCTGATGATTTTCCAGCCCAGACGCCGGGCAAAGATATTTTCGTTCGCCCCGCGCGGCTTATGCTCCATCAAATCTTTCTCCGGCTGGTCGACGCCGAGCGCCATCGCCGGCAGGCCGTCGGTGACGAGGTTCACCCACAAAATCTGGATCGGCAGCAGCGGCAGCGGCAGCCCGGCCAGCATAGCGAAAAACATCGTCAAAATTTCCCCGACATTGGACGCCAGCAAATACCGGATGAACTTGCGGATGTTTTCGTAAATGTTCCGGCCCTCCTCGATCGCGGCCACGATCGACGTAAAGTTGTCGTCGCTAAGAATCAAGGATGAAGCCTCTTTGGATACATCGGTTCCGGTCATGCCCATCGCGATGCCGATATCGGCCGCCTTGATCGCCGGGGCGTCGTTGACGCCGTCGCCGGTCATGGCCACGACATGGCCTCTGCGCTGCAGCGCTTTGACGATCCGCAGCTTATGTTCCGGGGAAACCCGGGAGTACACGTAGATGTTTTCTACCTGGCGGTCGAGTTCTTCGTCGCTCAGCCCTTCCAACTGCTGGCCCGACATCGCGGAGCCGCCGCGCGGCAAAATGCCGAGATCGGAAGCGATCGCTTCGGCGGTGAGCCCATGGTCCCCGGTGATCATCACCGTTTTGATGCCCGCCTTGCGGCATACGTTGATGGCGTCCCGCGCTTCGCGCCGCGGCGGATCGATCATGCCCGTCAAGCCGACGAAAATCAGCTGCGATTCCGCGCCGTCCTCGTCATCGGCCCCTTCATGAGGTCTTAACTCCCGGTACGCCATGCCGAGCACGCGCAGCGCGCCGCGGGCCATCTTTTCGTTGGCGGCCTGCACCTTCTGGCGGAACGTCCCGGTAAAAGGCACCACTTTCCCTTCCCACAAAATATAGGAGCAGCGCTCCAGCAGCATATCCGGCGCGCCTTTCACCAACGCCATTTTGCCGCCTTGATGGGAGACGATCACGGACATCCGCTTTCTCTTCGAATCGAACGGAAATTCCCGCTCGCGCGCATACATGCCGCTTAAGGAAGCCGGGGACAAGCCCATTTTTGAAGCCAGCGTGACCAAGGCCCCCTCGGTCGGGTCGCCTTTTAATTTCCAAACGGGACCCGCAGCCGCTTCGTCCTTCGTCTTCCGCCGGCCGCGTTGTTCCGGATCATCCTCATAAATGACGGCGTTGCTGCACAGCGCGCTGATTTGCAGCAGCCGGCGCAGGCTTTGATCCTGGCGCAAATCGACCGGGCTGCCGCCCTCGAGGATGTTGCCGACCGGCTCGTAGCCTTCGCCGGTGACCTCCAGGGAACGGCCCTCCAGCCAAAGGCGGGTGACGGTCATTTTGTTTTGCGTCAGCGTGCCGGTTTTATCCGAGCAAATGACCGATGCGCAGCCGAGCGTCTCCACCGAAGGCAGCTTGCGGACGATCGCCTTGCGTTTGATCATGCGCTGCACGCCGAGCGCCAGGGCGATCGTGACGATGGCGGGCAGACCTTCGGGAATCGCGGCGACCGCCAGACTGACCCCGGCAAAAAACATCCCGCTGGCCGGCTGCCCCTGCAAAATGCCCACCAGCACTACAAGCACGGTCAGGCCAAGCGCCATGTAGATCAAAATTTTCCCGAGCTGCTCAAGCCGCCGCTGCAGCGGCGTTTCCTGAACCTCGGTATTTTGGATCAGGTCGGCGATTTTCCCCATCTCGGTGCCCATGCCCGTCCGGATGACGATGCCCCGCCCGGTGCCGCGCGTAATCATCGTTCCCATAAAGCCGATGTTTTTCTGGTCGCCGAGCGGCACTTCGCTTTCGCTTAAGACCCCTGCATGCTTGCCGACCGGATGCGATTCGCCCGTCAGGGCGGATTCCTCCACGTCCAGGCTGTTCGTGGACAGCCAGCGGATATCCGCGGGAATCCGGTCGCCGCTCTCCAGCACGACGATGTCCCCGGGAACGAGTTCCCGGGCCGGCACATGCTTTACGGTTCCCTCCCTTAACACGTTGGCGTGCGGCGCGGACAGCTGCTTTAGCGCGCGCAGGGAGCGCTCCGCCCGGAATTCCTGGATGAACCCCAGCACCCCGTTCAAAATAATGATGGCTATAATCGTCACGGCATCCAAATATTCACCGAGAAATCCCGAGATCAGCGTGGCGCCCATCAGCACCAGCATCATAAAATCCTTGAACTGATTGAGAAACAACAGGATCGGGGAGATCCGCTTCCCTTCTTCGAGCTCGTTCCAGCCGCTCTCCTCGCGTCTTCGCCGCGCTTCCTCGTCGGACAACCCCTGATCACGCGTGACGCCAAACCGTTCCAAAAGCGCTTCAGCACTCCACTGGTGCCAGTTTTTTTGTTCCATCCCCTATTCCCCTTCCGTTTTTAATGCAGTTTCCGCGTGAAGGCTTTTCCACCTAGGGTAAATGTATTCCGGCCAGTCCCAAATTATCACAGCGGAGCCCTTAAGTTTTTGCCCGAAGTATGGCATCATAGAAGAGGCGTCTTATTAAAATCCGTGTTCAAAAAGTCAGGTTTTCAGCACCGAGAAGGTTGGGTGAAGCTAGGGACGTAAGGAGCGGAGCGTACGTTTTGGGTACGTGAGCAACGGAAGGCCCGGCTGAATTCAAGATTCGACGTCGAATCCTCTTCATGAACCGCTTCGTGATAAGAAAAACTCTATCGACGAACATTCAAAGAAGACAGACCGCCCTAAGCTGAAGTTTTTCTTGCGATTTAAGGAAGACACGCTTGGTGACTGTTCATTCTTAAATCTTCAAAAGATGACTTTTTGAACTACCTTTAGACAGGAGATTACACAATTATGGCACTTGACGGTATTGTAACCCGTGCGCTCGTTCATGAACTGCAAGTTTGCATAGGAGGGCGCATCAATAAAATACACCAGCCCGCGGCCAGCGACATCGTGTTGGCCCTGCGTACGCAGGGTGGCAACCGGCGCCTGCTGCTGTCGGCGAATCCGACGTATCCGCGCGTTCATTTTACGGAAAGCTCGTTTCCGAATCCGCTGGAAGCCCCGATGTTCTGCATGCTGCTGCGCAAGCATTTTGAAGGCGGAACCATCGAAGCGATCAGCCAGGTCGGCATGGAGCGGATCATTCATATCGATGTCCGCACGCGCGACGAGCTTGGCGATCTGTCGCTGAAGCGGATCATTATCGAACTGATGGGCCGGCACAGCAACATCATTCTCGTCGATCCGGCGACAGGGGTGCAGCTTGACGGAATCCACCATGTGACGCCGGCCATCAGCGGCTACCGCGTCGTCATGCCCGGCTTCGCCTACACCACCCCGCCCGAGCAGCATAAGCTCGACCCGCTGGGCGCGGAGCGCGCCGGGTTTTTGGCGGCATACCGGAAGGCGGAGCAGGCCGGAAAAAGCAGCGGCTGGCTGGTCGAGTCCTATAACGGATTAAGCCCGCTGATCGCCGGGGAAATTTACGCCCGCGCAGGTCTGACCGGACCCGATAAGGAACAAAGCGGACTTGATCTTGACCCTGCCGAGCGGCTGTGGCAAGCCTTTTCCGCGCTGATGGAAGCAGTCCGTAGCCATGCCTACACCCCGGTGACGGGCGAAACCGCCAAAGGAAAAAACGTGTTTTCCGCAATCCGGCTGACGCAAATCCACAGCGGGCTGCGCACCTACAAGTCGATCAGCGAATGCATGGAGGACTATTACGGCGACAAGGCGCTGCGCGACACCGTCAAGCAGAAGACGGGCGACCTGCTGCGCTTTTTGCAAAACGAACGGAACAAAAACATCAAAAAGCTGGCCAATCTGGAAAAAGACTTAAACGAAGCCGAGGACGCCGAACGCTACCGGATCTGGGGCGAGCTGCTGCTGCCTTCCCTGCATGCGATCCGCAAAGGCGACCGCTCCGTGGAGCTGGTCAACTATTACGACGAGGAGCAGAAAACCGAAACGATTCCGCTCGACCCGCTGCTCAGCCCTTCGGAGAACGCCCAGCGGTATTTTAAGAAATACAATAAATTCAAAAACAGCCTTGCCGTCATTCACGAGCAGATGAAGCTGGCCGGGGAGGAAATCGCTTATCTCGAAGGGCTGCTGCAGCAGCTGGACGACGCCACGTTAAGCGATATCGACGAAATCCGCGAGGAGTTGACCGGGCAGGGGTATTTGCGGGACCGGGGGAAAAAGGGCGGCAAAAAGAAGAAAAAGGGCGATCGCCCGACGCTGCACGTCTACACGTCCTCGGAAGGCGTCGAAATTTACGTCGGCAAAAACAATCTGCAAAACGAGTACATCACCAACCGGCTGGGCAAACCGAACGACACCTGGCTGCATACGAAGGATATTCCGGGCTCGCATGTGCTGATCCGCAGCGACAGCTACGGGGAGGCTACTTTAAATGAAGCGGCCCAACTGGCCGCGTATTTCAGCCAGGCCAAACAATCCAGCAGCGTGCCGGTCGACTGCACCCTGATCCGCTACGTGCGCAAGCCGAGCGGAGCGAAGCCCGGTTTCGTCATTTACGACCATCAGCGGACATTGTTCGTCACGCCCGACGAGCAGCTGATCAAGGCTCTGCCGGGCTCCGTCAAAAACGGTTAGCCTTTCAATACGGCGCATCCGGGTAAACCGTGCAAAAAAAGCTGCCCTAAAAGTCCATGTGGACCTCTGGGGCAGCTTTCGTATTTGCCTTTATTCCGTCCAGGCGGCCCGGGCCGCTCTTTTAAGCCGCTCCACCGTCCCCGGCGGGGCGGTGCGGCCGCCGAGATCGCCGTGGAACACCACGCCCTGGCGGACGCCGTGGTAATCCGAGCCGCCCGTGGCGATCAGCCCGAATTGTTCGGCCATCGCTATATATCGCCTTTCCTCGTCCCGACCGTGATCGGAATGGTAAACTTCAATGCCCGCGGGTTTCCCGCGCTCCAGAATCGCCCGTACCAGATCGTCGTCGCCGTACAAGCCCGGATGAGCCAGCACCGGCGCTCCGCCGGCCTCGCGGATCCACTCCATCGCTTCCTCGGGGGCGATTCTTGGCTGGGACGCATACCCGGGTTTCCCCTCCGCCAAATAGCGGTCGAATGCGTCGCGCATGTCCTTCGCGGCCCCCTTGCGGACAAGCGCGTCGGCGATATGCGGCCGCCCCAGGCTTTCATCCGGCCGAAGCGGCCGCGACAGCCCGCGCTTTACCTCCTCCAGCGTGATCGGAATGCCGAGCTGTTGCAGCTTGGCGATAATTTTTTCGTTCCGTTCTTGGCGTACCGCCCGCAACCGCTCAAGCCTTTCCAGCAGCAATTCGTCCCGGTCGTTCAGAAAGTAGCCGAGCACATGGATGTCCTTGCCCCCGGCCCGCGTGCTGATCTCGACCCCCGGGACAACGGCTACCCCGAGCCGTCCCCCCGCTTCCCGGGCTTCCGCGATGCCGGCCACGGTGTCGTGGTCGGTGATCGCCAGGCCCGCCAGGCCTTTCTCCTTGGCCAGCCTGACGTTTTCCGCCGGAGCGTTCATGCCGTCCGAAGCCCGCGTGTGCGTATGTAAATCAAACCGTCCTTCCCCTGTTTGCCGTTCCTGTGTCATCCATCCACATCCTTTGCTGTCTTTTTTATCCCCCGTACTCCCGTAAGAAAGTCAGAAACGTCACCGCGCTGACCGGCAGCAGCGTCGATTTCAAGTGGATCGAATAAAATTTCCGCTTAAAAGAAACGCCGTCAATGTCGAGCGCCTCCATCAGGCCAAGCGCCTGTTCATGCTTGACGGAAGACGGGGAGATGATCGTAATCCCGATTCCCGCTTCGACCGCCGATTTGACCGCTCCCGTACTGCCAAGCTCCATAACCGTTTGGACCCGGCTCATTTCGACTCCGCGGCGCTTAAATTCGGCTTCCATCACCTGGCGCGTCCCGGAGCCTTTTTCCCGGAGCACAAACGGATAAGAAACAACCTCCTCCAGCGTCGCCGTCTTTTTGCCGGACAGCGGGTGCCCCGCCGGAACGATCAGCTTCAGTTCATCCTCCATGACCGGCTCCGATACCATATCCGGGTGCTGGACGGGCGCCTCGACAAGCCCGAAATTGAGCTGATGGCCTACGATCTCCTCGATAATTTGCGTCGTATTCATCACTTTCATTACAATCGAAATGTGCGGATACCGCTGCCCAAAAGGACCCAGCAGCCGCGGCAGCACGTATTCGCCGATCGTCAGGCTCGCCCCGAGTTGAAGCCTGCCCTCCAGCATCGAAGTATACCGCGACATCGCCTGCTCGGTTTCCCGGATCATCTCGACGCTTTTCCGGGCAAACGGAAGCAGCGTCTGTCCCGCTTCCGTCAGCTCGATTTTTTTCGTCGATCTGACCAGCAGCTTGCAGCCGAAATAATCCTCCAGCGCTTGGATTTGCATCGTTACCGCCGGCTGCGTCATATGGAGCGCTTGGGCCGCCGCCGAAAAGCTTCCCCGCTCCGCGACCGTGTAAAAAATGTGGAGCTGGTGGTAGTTCAACGCCATCGTCCGCTATTCCCCTTTCTTTATCCCTACAATAGCATGTTCAAGCCAACAAAAAAAGCATGCCGCTTGGGCATGCCGAACCTCGCTTTACGTCCAGTCTCCATCCGTATGACGCCGCTTATCTGCGTTTGCGGCTGTTCTTGATCAACGTCATCCGCCGGGAGTGGCGCAGCCAGGAATAGTAGGATTTCAAATCGCGCAATTCAATCGTCTCCGACATCCTTCCGAGGAACGTGACGATAATCATCCGGTGCAGCGGTCGGCCGGCCAAATCGAATTCGCCCGGAATTTCCGTAAATTCGGCGACCATGACCAAATCGTCGTCAATCAAATAGACGTCCTCTTCCTTCCGGTAGTATGGAGTGATCCGCCCTTGCTTCAAGCATTCCCATGCCCATCCGGCAATTTGCTCGTAACCGATGTTTTCCCGGTTGATGCGGTCGTGATATCTGCTTTTGGCGTGGTTCGTCACCACGATGTCCGCTACTCTTTTGTCCCCTAAAATAATATGGAAAGCTTCATAGGTTCCCCAGCGTTCTGTCGCCCTATCTCTCATGCCGCACCTCACATTTCATAGGCTTGTTCAACAAACTAACAGACAATTTCATTGTTCATAAGCCTCTTTGCCAGCAAATTTCTTTAGAATCAACCGGACTTATGAAACGATATAGGTCTTTTTGACTAAGTATTTGTACCTAATTATATTACATGATCGCTAATTTTTCTACAAGACTAGCGCTCGTATATAGTGAAAAAAGTAAATACAGATTCTTTAGACCTATTTTCGGCATCGACAACATGACGCATCCATTATTGTATTCGATTTTGCAATAGGCTTCCGCCTCCGATAATATGCAGAACCGCGATGCGGGCTGCCGGGCGCAGTAAGAAAAACTTTTGCTCTGAATCCAAGTGACAATGCCGATACCCGGCATAACTCAAAAAAAAGCGTCAGGCCGCTATCTTTATCAGCTGCCTGGCGCTTTGACGCTTATTGTCCCTATAATCCGTAATACCGGGTTTTATCCGGAACATCTTTGCTGTATTCCGTTTTGATTTCACCGCGGTATGATCGTTCGATTTTGCGGACATAGGAGAGCTTGCGGATGTTGCGCATAATGTCTTCGGCGCGGTCCGCGTCCACATACATGACCACATAATGCATACGCCGGGACAAATAGTGCACGCTCCCGTATTTCTCCAAATTTCTGGCCGCCTTTAAATCGCTGACCCAAATAATATAGCCTGTACGCTCCGGAAACATCATTCCCCTCCTCCCGGGTACGTTTGCAATTTTCGCGGCCCCGGGCTGTCCATTAGCTCAGCTGGGCCGCGCTTCGAATTTAATGGCGGCATCGGCCGCTTAACCGCAGCTGCACTTGCCGCCGCTTCCGCATCCGCCGCCTTTCGGGTTCGGATCGTTGCTCGGCACCTTGATGCTGTCCGAGACGGCATAAGCGATCGTTTCCGACATCTCGTGCAGGATGTCGTCGAGCTCGTTTTCGGCCGCTTTGAATTTGCGGACGGCCTCAAACCGCTCCAGTTCCTTCTCCACCGCAGCCACTTTGTCTTTGGCTTCATGGTAGTTGGGATGAAAATGGCCGAAGCGTTCCGTTTCCCGGAAGAGCTCTTTCTGTGAATCCAGCTTCTTGACCAATGCCTGAATCTCGGCATCTTCCTCCACGCGGCGCTTCCAATATAAATATTCGGACACGGCGTGCGAGTTATTTATCATATCGCCCAATTCATAGGCGTATGTCAGCACGGCGGCCATATCGACCGTGTTCCTCTCGATTACGCTCATGAATTTTCAACTCGATTCTGCTTCTTATTATCCACCCGAGGTAGACGACATAATCATATCATAATCCGGCAATAAGAAGAAGAGGTTCATCCTTCTAATCCCCGCTTTACCGGGCAATTTCGGGCAAGATCAGCCGCATGGCCCGCCAGTCCCCGGGGGACAGCCACAGCTCGCTTTCCTCGCCCCGCCCCTCTCCCGAAGGGGAGGGAAACGTGCGAACCTTGACGCTCCATTCCTCATCGCCGCGCAGTTCCAGAGGCAGGCAGAGAACCGTTTCCCCGCCGATTTGCAAGGCGATCTTCGTTTGCCAGCCTTTTGCCTGGGCGATGATTTGGCGTGCCGTTGAATGGTGGTAGGCTCTCAGTTCCTTCCACCAGATCGGCGGCAGCTCCCGAAGTCCGGGGAAAAGCTGTCCGTCGTCGGGAAGCTCGTCATTAGGCTCGTAAAAATGCAAATCCGTTCCTTGGTAAATCCAGCCTTGTCCGCCCGTTCCCTCCAGCCAGCCGAAAACGGAGGCATCCGCAGGCGGGGAATTCCGGCCCGTCAGCCGCGGATAATCCGGCTCCGCCTCGGCAGACCGGCGGCCCGGCGGCGCGAGCCGTTCGGCCGCCAGCGCCTTCCGCACCTCCGCCTCACGCTCCGCGTTAACGATAAAATCCAGCGGCCCGATCCGCTCAACCGTGCCATGCAGCGCGGAAAGCGAAGCGATTCTGTCGGCCGCGCCGGCGTCGGCACAGCGCAGCAGCAGCACTTCGGCAAACGACGTCCGGCCGATTTCACTTCCCCACTGCTCGAGCGCATTCAGCACCGGCTCCGGGACGAAGGCGGCATGCCCGGTCAAGAAGGCGGACACCTCCTCCGGTGTGCGGCCGTAGCGGGACGCCCCTTCGACGCTCGCCCGGGTCAACCGGTACACGCTCATTACATCCGTCGCAACGTGCTCACAGCAGGCTTCAAGCTCGAACCGCACCGAAAAAGCGACGTCCGGCGGCACGAGAATTTCAAAATCGGGCTGGACGATGATTTTTCCCGGAGCAGCCTTCGGTTCATACGCCGTGCCTTCATATGAAGCAGCGGGCTCGTCCCGCCCGACCCGCCAGCGAAACATGAGACCGTCTTCCGGATCTTCCCCGAGATCCAGCCAGCCAAAGCCCGCGCACGCCTCCAGCCAGCTGCCGATCCAATCCTGGCGTTCGCGGGGAAGCGGGCCGGCCAGTATTCCCTGATCCAGCAGCGTGCCCAGCAGCTCCTCAAGCGAATACCACTCCCCCGCCTGCAAATCCGCTGCGGCCAGGCGCAAAACAACATGCGCCGTCCCCGGCTCCGCCGGAACGTAGCGCTGCAGGGCGTGGCGAATCAGCACCCGATTCATCGATGTGACGTCCAAAGCGAGCCAGGCCGCCAGCGCCCGGTCGTTCAGGCGCCAAGCCGCCCGCTCTTTGGCGATCAGCCCCAGCGCCTGCAGCAGGTCAAGCACAACGGCCAGCTGCGGCGAATACACGTCGGCATGCGGATACTTTAGTCCCAGGCCGGCCACATCCCGTTCGGCCAGCAGCAGGCGGCCCGTCAGCTTGCCGAGCTCCTTTTGGTGGATCGTTCCTTTGGCCGTCAACTTCAAGCCGTTTCCGGCGATATAGGTTAGCGCCCGGAACAGGTCGAACGCAAGTCCGGCTTTGGCTTCCCGCAGCAACCTGGCCGGTCCCCCGGACAGCGGTTTCAAGGCCGGATACCCCCACACGCGCTGCCGCTGCAAAGACATGTCCAACGGCAAATAATACAACCTCTCGCCCCAAGCTTTGCGAACGGCCTTGATATCGCCCCGGCGCAATAATGCCGGCATCGCCGCGCGCAGCTCCGCTCCCGATACGCCGCCCGCGGCCGCCGAATCAACCTGCTCCAGCTTAAACGGCTGCCCGGCAAATCGGTAAAACAATAAGCGCAGCGCCCGCTCCGCGGACGAAGGCAGCGGCGGCTGCTTGGCATCGCCATTCCAGGCCGCCGAATGATTCGCTTGTGGACCCGTCATGCTTCAAACACCTCCCGCTCCCGCCGCACGGCGTATTCGTAGCCCTGCTCCAGCAGGAACAACTGGCGGCGCAGGGCGAAATCCTGCTCGCGCGTATTCTCCGACACAAGCGTGTAGAAGTAGGCGCGGACGCCGTCGCTTTTCGGGCGCAAAATCCGCCCGAGCCGCTGGGCCTCTTCCTGGCGCGAGCCGAAGCTTCCGGAAATTTGGATGGCCACGGAAGCATCGGGCAGATCGACGGCGAAATTGGCCACCTTGGAGACGGCCAGGACGGGAAGCTCCCCTTGACGAAACGCCCCAAACAGCTTGCTCCGTTCCGTTTGCGGCATGCTGCCGGTAATGAGGGGAACGCCGAGTTCGGCGGCTATGCGTTTCAATTGTTCCAGGTACTGCCCGATGATCAAAATTTGCCGATCCCCATGCCGCTCAAGCAGTTGCTTTATAACGGCCAATTTCTCCGGGTTTTCCGCGGCCATGCGGAATTTTTCCTTCCCTTCGGCCCGGGCGTATTTTTCCTGATAATCGCCTTGCATCGGCACGCGGATCTCCTGGCAATCGACGCGGGCGATAAACCCGGTTTCCTCCAGATCTCTCCACGGCACGTCGTACCGCTTCGGCCCGATCAGCGAAAACACGTCGCGTTCGCAGCCGTCCTCGCGGACCAGCGTAGCGGTAAGCCCGAGCCTGCGGGTCGCCTGTATCTCGGCGGTCGCCCGGAAAATCGGGGCCGGAAGAAGATGAACTTCATCGTAAATAATCAAGCCCCAATCCCGTTCGTTGAAAAGCGACATATGCTTGAAGCCCTCCTCCTTCCGGTTCCGGTGGGTCAATATTTGATAAGTTGAGACGGTGACGGGCTTCACCTGCTTTTTCTCCCCCGAATATTCCCCGACCGCTTCGGGAGACAGGGTCGTTTTGTTGATAACTTCGGAAATCCACTGGCGCACCGAAGTAACGTTGGAAGTCAAAATCAGCGTTTCGCACTGAAACCGCGCCATCGCCGCCAGCCCGACCACGGTTTTTCCCGCTCCGCAAGGCAGGACGACAACGCCGCTTCCGCCGTCCCCTTTGTGCCCCGCAAAAGCCTCAACCGCCCCAAACTGGTAAGGTCTCAGCCGAAACGGCCTGCCATCCGGCAGCGATGGACATAGCGTAAAGCTCATCGCCCTTCCGCTGTGGTATCCGGCTTCGTCCAAAACGGGATAACCGAGCCGGGCCAACTCCCGCTTAAGCGGCCCGCGGTACTTTGCCTCCAGCCGCACCCTGCGGGCGCCGGCCGACGACGGCTTCCCGCCCGGAAGCGCAACCTGGCCGATGAGTTCATCCAGCAAGCCGTCTTCCCGGCTCAGGTTTTCCAGCTCGATCAGTTCGGGATTTTCCATCACGGGATACAGCCTTAAAGCGCCGTATCTGGACATCCATTTGCGGATGTCGAGGGCGGCGCCTGCGGGCAAATCCCAGCGCGCCACCGAGCGCAGCCGCCCGATGACCGCCTCCGCGTCCAGTCCGCCGGCCGCGGCATTCCATAAAGTAAGCGGAGTAATCCGGTATGTATGATAAACAGCAGGGCTTTTCACCAATTCGGCAAACGCGGACAATATCTCCCGAGCGGCTGCAAAACCCGGATGCTCCTTCTCCAGCAGCACGGTTAAATCGCGCTGAACGATACAAGCTCCCGCTTCGTTCACAAGTTGTTCCTCCTTTCGTGCCGTACGCTTAGGTACGGGCAAAAAAAGAGAAGTCCGCTTGCTTAAGGCCCGCGAACTTCTCCCGGATGTGTCCGGCCGCCGCTTAGGGTCCGGCCGATTAATGCACCCGCTCCGATATTTCCGACAGCGCTTCTCCGGCATTGTCCGCAAAAATATTGTGCACGGCCAAATCGCCGATCGATACGATGCCGATGAGCCGGTCGCCCTCGGTGACCGGCAGGCGCCGGATCTGCTGTTCGGCCATGAGCTCCGCGGCTTCGTCCACGGACATTTCGCGCGATGCCGTTTTGATCCCGCGGGTCATGATCTCATCGACGGCCGTGGAATTCGGGCGTTTCTCCGCCATGCAGCGAATGACCAAATCGCGGTCGGTGATGACGCCGAGCAGCTTGTCGCCTTCGACGACGGGAATAAAACCGGTATCGTTCTCTTTCATTTTAACGGCAACCTCATAGATGTTATCCCGGACGGTTACGGTAACGACTTCGTCCGTCATGATATCGGCTACTTTTCTCACTATAAAATCCCTCCTTCGGATATAGAATTCCAAAGCGGGAAAACAATTATGCATGCTCCTGCTGATACGATTCCGCCATCGCGATCAGCAGACCGGCCGCATGGAGCATGGCGTCTTCGTCAATATCGAACTTCGGATGATGATGCGGGTAAACGGCCTCCTTCTCAGGGTTCCCCGCACCGACGAACATAAAACAGCCCGGAACCTTCTGCAGGTAATAGGCAAAATCCTCGGCGGGCATAATGGGGGGCGACTTCTCCGCGCGAAGTCCAAACACCCCCGGAGCCTCGGCAAAAAAACGCCTTGTTTCCTTCTCATCGTTAACGAGGCTGGGATAACCCATCATATAGGTGATGTTGGCTTTCGCCCCATAGGCTTTGGCCGTCCCCTCGGCAAGAGCGTGGATCCGCTCGCGGATCAGTTCCCGCGACTCCTCGCTGAAGCAGCGGACCGTTCCCGCCAGTTTGCAGCGGTCGGCAATAACGTTTTGCGCCGTCCCGCCCTGGATCGATCCGATCGTCACGACGGCCGGGTCGAGCGGGTTCACGGAGCGGCTGACGACGCTTTGCAGCTGCAGCACCAGCGCCGAGGCCGCAACGACGCTGTCGACCGTTTTATGCGGCATTCCGCCATGTCCGCCTAGCCCCTGCATCTCGATGAAAAACTCATCGGTCGAAGCCATCAGCGGCCCCGCAGCGCTTGCCGCCGTTCCCACAGGAATCGGCGTCCACAGGTGCACGCCGTAAATGACGTCCACGCCGTCCAGCGACCCGGCCTCGATCATCGCCTTCGCTCCGCCGGGGCAGGTCTCCTCCGCCGGCTGGAACAGCAGGCGGATTTCCCCGCGCAGCTGCGGGCGAATCCGGCTGAAATATTCCGCGACCGCAAGCAGCGCCGCCGTATGCCCGTCGTGGCCGCAGGCGTGCATGACGCCGGGCACCTCGGAGGCGTATTCGCAGCTTTTTTCGTCCTGAATCGGCAGGGCGTCCATATCGGCCCGCAGGGCAACGGTCTTGCCCGGCAGCCCGCCGCGGATTTTGCCGACCACGCCAAAACCGCCCACGTTCACGATGGTTTCGACCCCAAGCTCCCTCAGCTTCTCCGCAGCGAATCCCGAGGTCTCCTTCTCCTGATAAGACAGCTCGGGATGACGGTGCAAATGCCTGCGCCGTTCCACCATGGCCGGAAACAACGCGCGTACAACGTCCTCTTCCATGGTCTTTCACTCCTCTTCACCCAGGTACCGTTTCTTTAGCCTGCAAAGCCGGCCCGAATGGAATCTAGCTCTATTGTAGCAGAAAAAGGAAAGCGGAATCACTCCAGGATAACGAAACCGTCCTTAAGGCAGCGTTTTCCCGCGCTTGCACAAGCGGTGGAAACATAATATCATGGGGTAGAGAATCAATCGAATTTGTTGAAAAGTCATAATTAAGGGGGCATTTCTTGCATGATCGTGGAAAATAGCGGTTTGAACGGATTAAAAAGCGATTTGGCTTATTTAGACGAATCCGCTGAAAAGGTCGGATTTGTGCGCTGGCAATGGGAATATTACCGGGCTACATACGACTATAAAATCGAACACAACAACGACGAATATTACCTGCGCATCAACACGCGCGCGGTAGAGGGCAAATTGGAGCGTCCGGACACGGTCCTGGCTATTGAAGCGGTCTACATGGGGCGGGCCACTTTCCCGCACGGGCTGGAATACGAATCGGAAATTCCCGCGACGGTGATGAAAACCGCAACCCATAAATTGACCGAATTGAAGGAACTTCTTGGGGCTTAAGGCGGCAAGCCTATGAGAGGCGAAACGGATAAACCCAGACGCGGGGCCCCGGATTTCCAATTGCTCATCCTCACCCTGCTGCTGGTGGGGTTCGGGATCGTCATGGTGTTCAGCTCCAGCTCCAGCATTACGCTGATCGACGCAAAATTCGGAAACGATCCTATGTATTTTACGAAACGGCAGATCATTTTTGCCTGTCTCGGCCTGGTTTTCATGTTCGTTACGATGAACATCCGTTATGACAAATACAAAAAACTGTTCGTGCCCGTGTTTATTTTGGCTATTATGATGCTTGTGCTCGTTCCCATAATCGGCGACAAAAGAAACGGTGCGACGAGTTGGTTCGCCATCGGCACGCTGGGGATTCAACCGACGGAGCTGGCCAAAATCACGACGATTTTATACTTGGCCGCCTTGATCTCGAAAAAAGGCGAACGCTTCCGGGATCTAAGGACCGGGTACATCCCGGTTATGGTCATCGTTGGCTTTGTCGCCGGTCTGATCATGCTGCAGCCCGACTTCGGCTCCTGCATGATCCTCGTCGCCACCGCCGGGCTGATTATTTTCGCCGGGGGCGCAAACCTGAAGCACATCCTCGGTTCGATCGGACTACTCGTGCTTGGAGCCAGCATCGTGCTGGCCGCCGGAGCGCTGTGGGACAAAATTCACCCCAGCGAATCCGCGACAGATCAAGTTAACTACAAGGTGGGCCGGATTCAGGCCTATCTGGATCCGATGAAGGACCCCCTGGGAAACGGCTATAATCTGCTCCAATCGCTTACGGCCATCGGGCACGGGGGACCTACGGGAACCGGCTTCGGACAAGGCATTCAAAAGCTGCACTATTTGCCCAACGCGTACAACGATTTTATTTTTTCCGTGATTGGCGAAGAGTTCGGTTTTATCGGCACGCTGCTTTTCCTGCTGTTTTACGTTTATTTCATCTGGCGAGGCCTGCTTATTTCGCTGCGCTGCCAAAGTACGTTCGGTACGTTGACCGGCGTCGGCATCATGGGGCTTATCGCCATTCAGGCTTTCATCAATATCGGCGGGGTTACGAACACCATCCCCATGACCGGGGTAACGCTGCCGTTCATCAGCTACGGGGGCTCTTCCCTGCTGGCCATGATGATGTCCATGGGCATCTTGCTGAGCATCTCGCGCGAATCGACGCTGCCGGCAAAACAGGAGCGGACCAAATCGGTTGTCGTCAGGGAATCGGCCGTATACGACTTTCGGAGCCGGCGGCAAATTTAAATAGCGAATTTCTCGCATCAAAAAGGGGTTGCCCAAGCAGCGAAACTGCTTTGGGGCAACCCCTTTTTCTATGCCAGCTTATGTTGCGGTTAATTCGAGACCCAAGTCCGAACCCTTATATTACTGCAGAAGGTCGAAAAAATCGATTACATCTCGTCATCTTTAAACGCTACGCCTTCGACTTTCACATTGACTTCCACAATTTTAAGCCCCGTCATACTCTCTACCGCTTCACGAACATTTTGCTGAAGCATCCGGCATACCTCGTGAATCGGCGTCTCGTACAGGACGATAATCCTTAGGTCAATCGCCGCCTCCAATTGACCGACTTCCACCGTGACGCCTTTTTGCACATTTTTGCCGCTTAACCGTTTCGCCCAGCCTTCAGACAGCCCGCCGGACATCGCTGCAATTCCCGGTGTCTCCAGGGCCGCCATTCCGGCAATTTTCGCAACGACGTCATCCGCAATCCGAATCAGCCCATTTTCCAACTGCAGTTGTTCGGTCATGGTCATACCTCCTTCAACCTCATTAATTTCATTGTAAATGGTAAGTCGCTTTAAAGCAAATGTAGACTCGCTAATTATTTTTGATTTATAATTTTCGCGTTATTGGTTATATTTAGTTAGAATTGTTAATTCGGAACCCGACAATTTATTACAAATTGAGGTGGATTATGAGAAAGTTTGCGACCCCATTTTTGCTCATCCTTTTCTTTGTACTAAGCGCCATCGGGCATTTTGCGCATTGGCCGGCGACGCTGGAGTTCATCATTTCCGCGATCGCCGTTATTTTCGTGGCCGGCTTCCTGGGAAAAGCGACGGAAAGCGTGGCCCATTACGCCGGACAGCGCCTCGGCGGTTTTCTAAACGCCACCTTCGGCAACGCGGCCGAACTCATTATCGCTATTTTGCTCGTCAAAGAAGGCTTGTTCGATATGGTGAAGGCCAGCATTACCGGCTCGATCATCGGCAACCTGCTGCTCGTGTTGGGGGCGAGCCTGCTTGCGGGCGGTCTGAAGCATAAGGTGCAAAAATACAATCTGGCCTTGGCCAATATGAGCGGTTCACTAATGATCGTGGCGATCATCGCGCTGTTCGTTCCGGCGGTATTTCTGCAAACCCATGTACTGCATGAGGAGGACCGTACCACGTTAAGCCTGGTCGTCGCCGGCATCCTCATCGCCGCCTACTTGCTTTGGCTTGTTTTCTCCATGATCACTCACAAAAGCTATTTGGCGGATATTACCGAAGATGGCGATGAGCTGCCGGGCGAGCACGAGCATGATCCGGCCTGGTCGAGGGGAAGATCCATCCTGTATTTGATTCTAGCCACCGTTATGGTCGCTTTCGTCAGCGAATGGCTGGTGCACACGCTGGATACCTTCTCGGCCAAGTTCGGGCTGAGCGAACTTTTCGTCGGGGCCTTCGTGGTGGCGATCGTGGGCAATGCCGCCGAACACAGCGCCGCCATCATGCTCGCTTTGAAAAACAAAATCGGAGCGGCCGTGGAGATTGCCGTCGGCAGCAGCTTGCAGATTGCCCTGTTCGTCGCGCCGGTGCTGGTCTTCGTCAGCCATCTGTTCGGCCGGCCCATGGATATCGTGTTTACGGTCATTGAACTGGCGGCGATCGGCGTATCCGTATTTATCGCCAAATCGATTACGCAGGACGGTCAAACCAACTGGTATGAAGGCTTGCTCCTGCTCGCCGTATACGCGATTCTCGGCGTTTCCTTTTACCTCGTGTAGAACACTTGGCCCCCTGCATAACTTATTTGCCGCAGAAAAAACAAGCGTATGGCCGAAAATTTCCGGATCATACGCTTGTATTTTGTCTGATGAGCTATATGCATGCCTGGCCTGCAGGTCACTTTTTCTTGTTCATGGCTTCATAAAGCGAGGCAAGATTCCGTTCCAATCTGCTTATAATTTGCTTGCCGACCATTTCCTCAATCAGTCCAACGCGAATCGCGTAATCCACCTGCCTTGAGAATCCATACATCTGGGTGTCCAGCACTTCCTCATAGAGAGGGCAGTAACGTGTGGCCAAGTTCTCCATCTGTACTTCAATCAGCTTCTCTATTTTATCTGCATCTTCCTGCAGAAGATTAAGTGCTTTCAGGTTCAGTTGCTCCTGTAACTCAGATGAAGTCATGCTTCTTCCCCCCTATGTCCAATGTTCCTTTCACAGCTACTCTATTCCTAATATTAGACGAAATCGAGGGCCAATACAAGAACCTGCGGGAAACAAACTCTATCATTGTAAAAAGACACCCCCGCCAAACGGCAGGAGTGTCTTTCCCATTTCGATTAATCTTCTACCAATTTTACATTCAAGCCGTGCTTGGCGAAAACTTCGCTCATCGCTTTTTTCGCTTCATCGGCGTCCGGTCCGTGAACGTGGAGCTCATAGCTCATTGTATTCACCAGTGTAGTGAAAAGGCCGAGGATACTTTTTACGTCGATGTACTTGTTGTCAGCTTGGAGCACGATGGAAGAAGTAAACTTGCCCGCCGCTTGGGCAATTTCAACTACCGCTTCATTGTTCGTGGCCATAGGGATCCCTCCGTGATTAACATTGAAAATAACATACTTCAATCATACATTGAATCCGCTTTCCAAGCAAGGATTTTCCTCGTTATTTCAAGTTTTCCGGATTTAACGCCGCAAGCTCCGGAAGCACGAAAATACCGTCTTTGCGGATCAGCACGTCATCGAAGTAAATTTCCCCGCCGCCGTAGTCCGGACGCTGAATCAGCACCAGATCCCAATGGATCGAGGAGCGGTTGCCGTTATCCGTTTCATCGTAAGCCTGGCCCGGCGTAAAGTGCAGGCTGCCGGCGATTTTCTCGTCAAACAATATATCCTTCATCGGATGCAGGATGTACGGATTGAAGCCGATCGCAAATTCCCCGATGTATCTTGCCCCTTCGTCGGAATCGAGAATTTCGTTTAAGCGTTTCGTATCGTTGCCGGTCGCTTCGACGATTTTGCCGTTTTCAAAACGGAACTTGATGTTTTCGAACGTAACGCCGTTGTACAGCGTCGCCGCGTTGTAGCTGATCGTTCCGTTCACGGAATCGCGCACAGGGGCGGTGTATACTTCGCCGTCCGGAATGTTTTTCTGGCCGGAGCATTTCTCGGCGCCGATGTTTTTGATCGAAAAGGTCAGGTCCGTTCCCGGGCCGGCAATGCGCACCTTATCCGTGCGCTTCATCAGATCGGCCAGCGCGTCCTGAGCCCGGTCCATCTTGGCGTAATCGAGATTGCAGACGTTGAAATAAAAATCTTCAAACGCCTCTGTGCTCGTGTTGGCCAGTTGAGCCATGCTGGCGTTCGGATAGCGGAGCACGACCCACTTCGTCTTCTTGACCCGCTGTTCGCTATGTACGGGATGGGAATACAGCGAATTGTACAGCTTCATTTTGTCTTCAGGCACGTCGGACAAATCGTTGACGTTGGAGCCCGCCCGAATTCCGATATAACAGTCCATCATTTCCATCCGCTTCAAGTCGTATTCCGCCCACGTCTTCATGCTTTCCGCGGTGGCGTATTTCAACTGCGTCCGCTGAACGGTGCGGTCGGTTATTTCCACGAACGCGTTTCCGCCCCTTTTTCCCACTTCCTCAATAACCGCTTTTAACAAATCGCGCTCTTCGCCGATCATTTCAACCAGCACATTTTCTCCGGGCTGGACATCTACGGAGTAACCAACCAGGTTTTCCGCCAGTTTTTGTATTCTAGGATCTCGCATATGGCTTTCCCTCCTCAAAAATGGAGCGGGACTTCCCTTCGCCAAGAACGCATGCTCAAGGAACCCGCGTGTTAACCAATGGTTAATTCTTCTACTATTGTAGCACGGCCGTCACAGGAAGTCAGCCCGCCTCTAAGTCTACTTATAATTATCAAACCTGTTGTCCGTGCGCAGCACTTCCTGCTGGGGCAGTCCCTGCGGCGTCAAATATTTCAGCTTGGTCTCCGAGGTCAAACGGGATGGCAGCCCGGTTTTGCGGTTGATCGTCAGATGGTAAACCACGTTCGCCTCCATATCCTCAAGCATCCCGAGCAATTGCTCGCGCCCCGCCGACAAGATTGACGTAAGCCGGGCCCGTACATGACTTCTCCGGCTCGGGGAAACGGCCGCAAGCTTGCTGTCCAGATCCGCCCCAAGCAGGCTCATCTCCGCCAATAGCTCATCTTTTAACCGGATTCCGGCTTCACCGGGGTCCATTTCGATCCTCAGCACCTTGGTCCCGCGCGCCGCTCCGCTTTCCAGCGTAATTTTTTTCTTGACGGCATGGTGGATGTCCTCCAGTTGATCGAGCGGGTTCAAGCGGCTCATTCCATGCAGGAGAGCGCTGCTTTCGTTCGCCTGCAGCAGCCAGGTGCCGTTTTCCAGGCGGAGCTTCGCTTCGTACCCTGAGGCGGCGGTCAATCCGGCCGCGCGAAAGCGATCCTTGCCGCTCCGGGCCAATGAATCCGCGCTCATGCTCAGTTCGCGATGGTTGTTAAGCCGCCCCGTATAGCTGATGCTCTCTTCCGGCGTGCTGTGTTCTCCCCGCTGCAGCGAAGCAAGCCCGCGAAAGGTCAGGGCGTCGCAGCCCGCCAGCCCCGACCAGGTAAAGCCAAACCATTGGTCGCCGGTTTTCGGCTCGCCGCAAGCGGGCAAAACGGCTGCAAGCAAAAATATCCAAATCAGTTTCCGATAACCGGTAACTATTTTCAGCATATGCTTCCCGCGCCTCTCATTTTTGAAATTCGCCGCTGCCTAACGGCGGATTCAAAATTTGCATTCAGCAATATCCTGCCTCCGGCGCGGGAAATCTATGCGCAAAGGAAAAAGGTGTTCCGTTTGCGGACTTGCCGCCTTTCCCGGAACACCTCTTCATCTGGTATATTTCACACGGCCGCCCTAATCCGTACTTTCGTTAGTTCACCTTATATAGCTTCCTTACCCGATTTGCGTCTGGTTTCTCCCGTTGTTTTTGGCTTTGTAGAGCGCCATGTCCGCCTCATAAAAAAGCGACTCTACGCTGACCTTACCGTCTCCCTTCGTCCATTCGGCAATGCCGCACGACACCGTTACGGCGGGATCGGTATCCATTGCGGCGCGGAGGCGAATCGTCTCCGCGATCCGATAGGCATTTTCGGCGTCGGCCCCCGGCAGATATATGGCCAGTTCCTCGCCTCCCCAACGGGCGGCGATATCCGTTTTGCGGATCGAGCTTTTGACAATCGTGCATACCTGCTGAAGGATTTTATCCCCGGTCTGATGCCCGTAGGTGTCGTTGACCTGTTTAAACTGATCGATGTCGACGATGATCAACGAACCGTTGCTGTCTTTTTTCTGAAATTGCTGGATGGCTTCATCCACATAGTGGCGCGCGTAAAGTCCGGTCAGCATGTCCCTGTTGGCCATTCTCCGCACCTCGGCATGCAGCAGGGCGTTGGCGATGGCCAAACCGATATGCGAGGAAAGAACCTGCAGCAGTTTGTAATTGTCGTAGGAAAAATACCGCTCTTCCCGGTGAGCCAGCATAATCGCCCCGTTTACTTCCCCCCGGACGATCAGAGGAGCGGCAATCAGCGAGCACGCCTTCGTCTCTTCCATCATGCGGGAGGATACTTTGCCGTACGCTTGATAATCCGACAAAATGATCGGTTCCTGCGTGGAGCACACCAAACCGCAAAAACCGTAAGTATCCGGAAACGTCTGTTTCGAAAGGCCGGGCACATTCGTGGACATCACTTCAAATGTCCCGGTTTCTTTATGAAGCTGGGAAATACAGCAATACTCCGCCTGGAAAATGGAGAGCAGCTCATCGCCGGCAAATTGAAAAACCTCTTTCAGCCGCAAGCTTTGATTCAGCCGTTTGGTGAGCTCATTGATCAGCCGCAGCTCGTTGATCAGCAAATTGGACTGCTGGTACAGCTTGGCATTTTCAAAGGCGACCCCTGCCGTATCCGCCAGCATGCCGATGAGCTGCAGATCGAACTCATCGACTAAACCGCGCCGAATCAAGAGGCGAAACACGCCGTAGATCCCCTGCTTTCCGCCGAGCGGGGCGGCGATTTCAAGCAGCGGTTCTCCCGCGGGGCCATGCAGTTCCCGGGTGAGCATCCGGCCTTCCATAAACGCCTTGACGCAAAACCGCTCCCCGGGTCCCTGCAGCTGCAGCAGCTTTACCCGCGGATCGCGGCTTAAATCGTCCTGGGACATCAAAAGTTCAAGCCTGGCCTCCGGATACATGCCGGAAACTCGTTCAAACACTTCCGACAGGACGGAATCGACATCGATTTTGTCGTAAAGCTTCTGCACGGCCTGAAACAGCTTCGACCGGCGGTGCTCCTCGCGTTTGGCCCTCTGCTGAACGAGCAGCATGTCCGCGATGAACAAAGCTTCAAAAGCTTTGTAAAAACATGTCCGGAAATGCTGGGCAACCGCACGGATAAACAGCATGGCCGCCGCTCCCGCATATTCGGGGGCATTCGGCAGCCGGCAGCCGAACACGGCGAACATCCCCCCTTCCTTCCGCGTAAAGACAGGGGCGGCCGCATAAACGAATTTCCCGTGCGGAAGGACCGTTGGACCGGCAAGCTCAATGCTGCGGGATACGGTCCCGGCAATATAAGAGGCATCCATCCCTTCCTCGCCAGGCTCGTCCTCCCCCGTCCCTGAGATCACCAGGCCTCCGTCGTGGCGCGCGACAAAAAAGCGAGCTCCGCCCAGTTCGGCGATCTCGGTAGCATTTTGGCATAAGTCCTTGTAAGCTTGTAAAATAACCGGTTCAATATAGGGGTAATCGTAGGAGGTAATATCCAGCTGCTGCAGCCAATCTGCACAGCCTTCTTCCTGTTCCGGGCGCGGCAGCATTGAAGAAATGTTCATGTTCAACGTAGGATGTCCTCGGGATTGGTCTGCCATAGGAAAACTCCTTTATAGAGGTTGTTCAAAAAGCCGTTCAAATCCTGGCTTTTCGAACTCTCATTTATACCGCATGGCCAACGCCTTGTTGCAGTTATACTGACAGCTACCTGTATTTTACTATCTTCCCCATCGTTTTGCATCAAATTTTTAGGACAAAAGCCCTATCGACAAAAAAACTCCTTTTAAAACAATTTCCCCATCTTGACTTTAGGCATCCGTTTCATATAATATATATTGTTGATAAAGACTGGATAGAGTCTTGATTAGGGCGTAACGCATGCGAGCACCCTCTCGGTTTTTGTTGCTGACAGGACAGCGGCTGAACTTTCTTGTCAGTGAGCGTAATTATCATCTATCCTACGCTCAACAAACAAAACCCGCATAAGTAGAACCCTACGCGAAATTTCAAACACAAAGGAGTCTACCTATACAATGGCACGTTACACTGGTCCTAAATTTAAACTCAGCCGCCGCCTGGGCATTTCCTTGAGCGGTACAGGCAAAGATTTGAAACGCCCATTCCCTCCGGGACAACATGGTCCCAACCAACGCAGAAAAGTAAGCAACTACGGCGCACAGCTGCTCGAGAAACAAAAATTGCGCCATATGTACGGTTTGGGCGAGAAGCAATTCCGCACCCTGTTCGAGAAAGCGCAGAAACTTCCTGGTATCGCCGGCGAAAACTTCATGTTCCTGCTTGAAAGCCGTTTGGACAACCTCGTTTACCGTCTGGGCTTCGCCAACTCCCGCGCGGGAGCGCGCCAGTTGGTATCCCACGGCCACGTAACCGTCAACGGCAAGAAAGTGGACATCGCGTCTTTCCGCGTAAGCGTTGGCGACGTCATCAGCCTGCGTGAAAGAAGCCGCGGCCTTTCTTCCATCAAGGAAGCTTTGGAAAACCGCACGCATCTTCCGGCTTACCTGGAGTACAACGACACCGCCATGGAAGGCAAACTGATCCGTTTGCCTGAACGTTCGGAGCTGTCGCAAGACATCGACGAGAAGCAAATCGTCGAGTTCTACAACCGTTAAGATTTTGCTTACACGCAAAGGGCCCAAGTCGATGTCGACTCGGGCCCTTTGGCCGTATGTAAGGACGGCCTGCTTGCGGGCTAACGCGGGCAGAATCCCCATACTCCGTTTCTATTAATGTTCTATGACAAAAGAATGGAACTCGCCTTTGCTGTTAAAATACCCTTTTACCGCGGGCGAACCCTTTTTGCTAAAGACGACATACGGATACGTGTTGACATCCTTTAACTCCGCACCATACCCCGCCAAATCCAAGTTCATGATTTCCTTGGCTTGCTTTACGGCCGACTTCTTTAAATCGTCCAGAGTGTAAGATTTCACTTTATCTTGGATAGCCTTTGTTTCTTCGCCTGGGTTTTCTTTGCTTACATTGCCAAGCTCCTTAATCAAGGACAAATATCCCAGGTCGATGCCGAGCAGCCGGTTGGTCGTCTCTTCAATCTCCAGCTCAATATTGCCTTTATTGGTGGAGTACTCTAATTCATACACCTTCTTCTTGTTCGGCTTGAGACTGTAGTATATTCTCGGACTGCCCTTTGCCTTCGCTCCGACGCGGGAAAGCGCCTGGGCCGCCGCTTTTTGGATTGCCGCCGGCATCGATTTCAATGATCCGCCGCCGCTTTCCACTTTTCCGTCCACAAGGGTAATCCGCTCATTATTGCAAAAAGCCATGATATCGGTAGAACCGTCTTCCAAATAATTAACGTCCACACTCGTAAATCCGGAGGGCGTTTTTTGGTATAACTGCTTCCAGGCGCTGCTCAGCTTAGATTTCAGCGTATCGTTAAGTTGTGCGTATTTTAGATCAAGATAGACTCTAACCACTTTACCGTCAGGCTTCACATACACCGAACCGGCCAATTTGCCGTTTTTTTGCCAGGAAAGACTGACCGCCTCGCCGTTATATTCGGTCGTCTCCGCCTTGCTGAAGGAAACCGACCCCTTGGCATACTCTTTGAGCTTGGCCAGCGCGGCGTCGACCAGCTTCTTGTCCACATTTTTTATATTGACCGTTTGCTCCGTTTGTCCGGCTTCCGCCGCCGATGCCGCCTGTACCGTCCCGGTCGCGCCGATGGCTCCCGTGCCGGCAATGATCGCCGCCAGGGCGGCCGTGCTTACAACCTTGTAAAAACTGGATTTCATTTTATCTTCCCTTTCTCTTAACTTTTTTAGCGTCCGTTCCCGATTTGAACGGCACATTGCGTAAACGGATATCCGGAACAGCTTCGTCCTGTACGTTCAGCCTTCCGACACGCTGGCACTTGGACTGAGACGAAAAACATAAGGACAAAAACGCGCGTTATTCCGGCGATTTATGTCCCTATTTTCCCCTGTCGCAAGGAAAATCCCCCATACCAGACTGTTCATAGGAAAATAAGTACATAAAATGCCGCTAATGGAGATGAACCTGCCAGGCTCCGGATAATAAGGACATAAAGTGCCGCTATTCTCAAAGCTGGCGGGTACTCGTTCAAGTAGCCGGTTGTCAAGTACCATTTCTAGGTTAAGCCGGCCCAAGTCAAAAATCGGCTCGAGCCGGATTGCGCATAAAAACTCAGCCTATTCGCGGTCAAGTAAACTCCGTTTACTGCTCAATACTAAAGCCGTGGAAGAACCCTTTGGCGTTAAAGTAACCCGTTACGCCGGGAGCGCCTTCTTTGGTAAAGATTACCGAATTATGGTAAGAAGACTTGGATGTTTCATCCCGCTTCGGGGTGTAGTCCGACAAATCCAGATTCAGCATCGCTTTAGCCTGCTCTACAGCCGCGTTCTTTAATTCGTCCAACCCGTATCCGTTTACTTTTTCACGGATGGCGTTCGTTTCCTCCTCCGCGTTTTCCTTGCTTACTTGGGAGAGGTCCTTGAGCAGGGACGAGTCCTCCAAGCTCAGGCCGAGCAGCCGGTTGGTCGTTTCTTCAACGTTAACTTTCACTTCCCCCTTATTCGTCTCTCCGTACGTAAAATAGTACACTTTCTTTCCGTTCGGTTTGTTGCCGAAGGTTACGTCAGGGCTTCCCTTCGAGGTCGCTCCGGCGCGGGAAAGGGCCTCGGCCGCCGCCTTATTGATTGCGGCCGGCACTTCTTGCTCCTTCAGTTTTCCGCCGCTATAATCCAGTTTTCCGTTTATCAGATCTACGGATTCTTTTTTACCGTTGGCGGCTGTTATGTTGGTATAATCCAGCCCCGTGTAATAGAAATCGGAATTTGTATAATGAACGAACACCCGCTCAATGCCGCTTGAATCTTTGTTGTAGGCCTGCTTCCAGGCGAGGTCCAGCTTTGCCTTGACGTTATCGTTAAGTTCTTTGTACGAGGTGCTAAGATAAAGATTTACCACCGTACCGTCGCGTTTTACCGTTACGTTTTCGTTAGGGGAAGTCTCCGAGCCCATCTTTGTCTCGCTGATAACGAAACAAACGGCCTCCTCATCGCCAAGCTTTGCGGTTTCCGCCTTGAGGAAAGCAACCGGTTCCTTAACAAACTCTTTGAGCTTCGCTTGCGCGGCGTCGATCAGCTTTTGATCCACGTTGTTCAGACCGGCCGTTTGCCCGGCATGTTCGGTCTTTTCGGCTTGTGAAATTTGTGAAGTTTGTGCGGCCTTTGCGGCTTGTGCGGCTTGTGCGGCCTCTTGCGGCACAGCGGACTTCGCTGCCGGAGCAGCCTGAACAGCCCGCACAACACCAACCGTCCCCGCGCCGGCAATGATTGCGGCCAGTGCGGCCGTACTCAAAACCTTGTAAAAATTGTGTTTCATTTTATCTTTCCATCCTTCCGCCTATTTTTTAGTGTCTTATATTCCGATCGGTCGACACATGGCGTAAACGGATGGGCCTGCGAAAAAGTTTTAAAAACCCAAATTTTTTTCCAAAAAAGTAATCGTGGCCGTTCTTAAGACATCACGCCAGAATATATAAACTCCACGGATTAAGGTTCAATACTAAAGGAACGAAACTCGCCCATACTGTTAAAAGAACCTAATTCCTGCAGGCAAACCATAAAAATAGGCGATTTTAAAGGAAGGCAGGTTTCCGTGAAAGCCGAAATTCTCATTAAGTAAGCATTAAAACTCAGGAAATTCGGCTCATGATTTTAAATATCGCCGCCCTCTTAGGTCATAGAAAAAAAAGCCGGAGCAATTCGCTCCGGCGTTTCTATAATGTGTATATCTTCCAAACGAATGAGTTGAATTCTCTTTACTTCACCGTCAGCTTGGCGAATTTCCGCTTTCCCACCTGAATGACTTCCCCGCCGGACAAAGCGACCTCCGCGTTCGGGTCGGTCAGCTTCTCTTCGTTAAGTTTAACCGCCCCCTGCTGGATGCTGCGTCTCGCTTCCCCGTTTGAGGCGGCGAAACCGATCAGCGTCAGCAGCTTGATCAGGCGGATTTTCCCGTCCTCCAGCTCTCCTGCGGGGATCTCCTTCTCTTCGATATCCTCCGGCAAAGCCCGCTGCTGGAACACCGTTACGAAATGCTCCTGCGCGGCATTCGCCGCATCTGCGCCATGATACATCCGGACCAGCGTGAACGCTAGCTTCATCTTCGCGTCGCGCGGGTGGACGCTGCCCGTTTTAAGGCCTTCCGCAAGAGTCTCCAGCTCTTCTCCAGGCAAATCCGTCACCAGCTCGTAATATTTCAGCATCAGCTCGTCCGGCACTGACATCGCTTTGCCGTAGATTTCGTTCGGCTCCTCGTCGATGCCGATGTAGTTGCCAAGGCTTTTGCTCATCTTCTGCACGCCGTCGAGACCTTCGATAATCGGCGTCATAATCGCGATCTGGGTATCTTTGCCGTATTCCTTCTGCAGCGTCCGGCCCATCAGCAGGTTGAACTTCTGGTCGGTTCCGCCAAGCTCGATGTCGCTCTCCAGCGCCACGGAGTCCATCCCCTGCATCAGCGGGTAGAAAAATTCGTGAATGCTGATCGGTTGGCCGCTTTGGTAGCGTTTGGTGAAGTCGTCCCGCTCCAGCATCCGGGCTACCGTCACTTTGGCCGCCAGCTTGACGACGTCGGCAAACGTCATCGGAGCCAGCCATTCGGAGTTGAAATGAACCTGCGTTTTTTCCGGATCCAAAATTTTAAAAATCTGCTGCCGGTACGTTTCCGCATTCCGCAGCACATCTTCCTCGGTCAACTGCTTGCGGGTTTCCGATTTGCCGGTCGGGTCGCCGATCCGCCCCGTAAAATCCCCGATGATGAGGTGGACCTGATGGCCAAGCTCCTGAAATTGGCGCAGCTTCTGCATTACAACCGTGTGCCCGACGTGAATATCGGGGGCCGACGGATCAAGCCCCAGCTTGACCTTAAGCGGCGTTCCGGCGACGACCGATTTCATCACCTTTTGCCTCAGTTCATCCTCGGGGACAATCTCGACGACCCCCCGGGAAATTACTTTCAACTGGCGCTCCACCTCTGCCTGCTGCTCAGGCGTCAACTCTTCCCATTTCATAACAAACACTCCTCCAGCTTCAAAATTGGAACAACCGTCAAACCCGTAAAACGCAAAAAAAGCTCCTTCCGTCCCAAGGGACGAGAAGGAGCGCTCGCGTTACCACCCTAATTAAAACCGCGTTAACCCGCCGCAGGCCGCAGCAAGCAAACGAAACGGTTTTCACTTCATTCCTATAACGGTCATCCCGGAACCGGACTACTTGCGGCTTAGGGCCGCGTTCCCCCGGACGGCTCCAGACGGTAATTCAAAAGGGATCCGCCCATTCGGTTCGCAGCGGCCACCGATTCTCTGAGCGGCGGGATTCCGCTTTCTACTAAGTCTTTCCACGCCTTTGACGATATGCATTTAAATTATTTTATAACATAATCCCGTTTACGAAGTCAAACCTCAGCCAAATAGGATGAAAAAACAACCAATAGACCATTTTTATGCTATAATGTTGCTGTTTATAAAGGAGGATCATTGATGGTTCATGATAACGAAAACAACTCCGGCCAGCAAAAAAAGCGCAGGTCAAAGAGCGACAAACCGGTTCGGCGGCGCAGGAAAGGCCGCTGGATCTGGGCGACGCTAGGCTGGCTCGTTCTCCTTGGATTTGCGGGAGTTCTGTTTGCGGGGGGCGCCGTGTTCGGTTACGTCTCCTCGATCGTCAAGGACGATCCCGTGCGGTCGCGGGCCGACATTGAAGCAAAAATCAATTATAACGAGATGACGGGGTTCGCGTATTTCCGCGACGGGCAGGCGATCGGCCAGCTTCGCTCGGAGGAAGACCGGCGTCCGGTCACTTACCAGCAAATCCCCCAATCGGTCATCGATGCGGTGATCGCGATTGAGGACAATCATTTTAACGAGCATATCGGGGTCGACTTTAAAGGAACGCTCCGGGCCGTAAAGCAGAGGCTGCTCCATGAGAGCGTACAGACCGGCGGGAGTACGCTGACCCAGCAGCTCGCGCGGCGCGTCTTTCTGAATTTGGAACGCACGGAAGACCGGAAGGTCAAGGAAATACTGCTGGCGCTCCGGCTGGAACGTTTTTTATCCAAGGAAGAAATCATTACGGCTTATTTGAACAAAGTTCCTTTCGGCAACGGATCGAACGGATACCAGGTCTACGGGATCAAGGCGGCGGCCAAAGGAATCTTCAACATCTCCAATCTGGAGGACCTGAACATCGCGCAGACCGCTTATTTGGCCGGACTTCCGCAGCTTCCTTCCTCCTATTCGGCCTTTAACGGCAAAGGGGAATTTAACGAGGAAGCCTTCGGAAGAGCGATGAAGCGCCAGCAGCTCGTACTGCAGCGCATGCTGGAAGAGAACAAAATTACCCAGGCCCAGTATCAGGAGGCGCTGGCTTTTGATCTGAAAGGTTCGCTGGCGCAGCAAACCAAAAAAGCTTACGACACTTACCCTTATCTGATGCTGGAGACGGAACGGCAAGGCGCTATCGTGCTTGCGATGCTGCGCAATCCGGAGCTGACCAAGGAACAGGCGGCCAGCCGCCCGCAAATTCTCGAGGATGCCCGGCAGGAGCTGTTGACCGGGGGATACAAAGTGTATACCACGATCGATAAGCAGGTATACAACTCGATGCACAAAGTGTCCGAAAATGCGGATAATTTTTCGCCATACAGTGAGAAGAAAGGGCTGGAGCAGGTTGCGGCAATGATGCTCGACAATGATACCGGCGCGATTTTGGGCATGATCGAGGGACGCGATTTCTATACGGAGCAAATGAACTATGCGACGCAAATGAAACGGCAGCCCGGCTCCACGATGAAGCCGATCGCCGCTTATTTGCCGGCGCTTGATGCGGGCTTAGTTCAGCCGGCCAGCATCATCGACGATTCGCCGATCATCCTGCGGGATTACCAAAAGGGGTATCACATCCCCGTAAATTCCAGCGGCGGCTACAAAGGCCTGGTTACGGCGAGAACGGCGCTTAACGAATCCCGCAACATCCCGGCGCTCAAGGTGTTCAACAACATCGTCGGGATCGACAAAGCTTGGGATTTCGCGAAAAAACTCGGGATCACCACCCTCGAAGACGAGGATTACAATGCGCAAACCGGCGTGCTCGGCGGTCTGAAATACGGCGTTACCGTAGAGGAACTGACGAACGCCTACAGCGCGATCCCGAACGGCGGAAAGTTCGTCGACGCCTACATGATCGAAAAAATCGTCGATGCCAAAGGAAAGGTCGTCTACAAGCACAAGAACGAACCGAAGCAGGTGTTTTCCGAGCAAACCGCCTATTTGATGACCGATATGCTGCGCACCGTCATTCGGGACGGGACGGGCAGTTCGATCAAAAGAGACTTTAAAAACTACGGAAAAATTCCCGTCGTCGGCAAAACCGGCACCACGCAAAATTACGCGGACGTCTGGTTTATGGGCTACTCGCCGGACGTTACGCTCGGCGTATGGATCGGCTATCGCGATTCCGTAAACACGCTCTCCGATGCCGGTAAATCGCGGGCCCGGAAAATATGGTCGCTCGTCATGAACGAGGTCACCGCAAACGAACCGGACCTGTTTGCCACGAAGGAATTCAAAAAGCCGGACGGAATCGTCACCAAAACGGTCTCCGGCTATAGCGGCAAACTGCCGACCCAATTGACGCAGCAGGCCGGCAAGCTGGTGACGGATATCTTCAACGCCAAATACGTCCCGACCAAATCCGAGGACGTTCTGGTACGGGCGAAATATGTCACCTACGATGGGGTGAACTACGTTCCCCTGGAAACGACGCCGTCCGATATGCAGCGCGAAAAAGTGGTCGTTCGCCGCGAGAAGCCGATCGCCGAGCTGGTGAAAGAGCTGCAGAACGCGTTTTCCGTCATGAAGGGCAGCCACAGATCGCTGAGTTACTACATGCCGAGGGACGCCGGCGAGGACGCGCCGTATAAGCCTGACCCGCGCACCGACGACGGTAATGCGCCGGCGTCCCCGGGGGGCGTCGCGCTCAAGATAAACGGAAGCACGGCTACGGTAACGTTTGGCGCGAACAGCGAAAAAGACGTTGTCGGCTACCGACTGTACCGCTCGGATGACGGGGTGAAGTTCCAATATACCGGCAAAGCGGCGCTCATCGGCGACGATTTGTCGATCACCGACGCCAACGCCGCCGGCCCGGCCACTTCTTATTACGTTACAGCCGTGGACGTAGCCGGCAAGGAGTCGGAACCTAGCGCGGTTGTCGGTTTATTGGGAGGCATAAACCCGGACGGCGTTACGCCTCCGGACAGCAGCGGCGAAACGCCGGAAGATGGGGGAACGGCCGGGGAGAACGGCACGGACGGTTCGCTCCCCGCTTCTCCCGCTCAGGTGAGCATTAAGAAGGACGAAAGAGGGTTTACGGCAAGCTGGGAAGCCAACCCGGCTCTGGACCTCGTCACCAGCTATAACGTGTACGTGTCCGATGCCGCGGACGGCACGTATTCCAAAGCCGGCTCGACCGCCGATACGCAGTATTCTTTCAAAACCGACTCCGGCACCGTCTGGGTCAAGGTTACGGCGGTGAACGTGCTGGGCGAATCCCCGGCATCGTCTCCGGTGCAGTACAGTAAATAAGCTCTGGCGCCAAAACCAGATAAGCAAGGGAAAGCCCCTCCGAGCGCTCTTCGGAGGGGCTTATTGCATCTAGCGGGAAAACCCGCTTTAATCCTCAATCGTCGATAAATCCCCGGCCGGGAGGTTAAGTTCCCAAGCTTTTAACACGCGGCGCATGATTTTGCCGGAGCGGGTTTTGGGCAATTTGTCTTTAAATTCGATTTCCCGCGGCGCGGCGTGGGCGGACAGCCCTTCTTTGACGAATTTGGCGATTTCCGCCTTCAGTTCCTCGGAAGGCGCGAACCCTTCGCGCAACGATATAAACGCCTTGATGATCTCTCCGCGCACGGGATCGGGCTTGCCGATCACGCCGGCTTCGGCCACGGCCGGATGCTCGACCAGTTTGCTCTCGACCTCAAACGGCCCAATGCGCTCCCCTGAGGAGTTGATAACGTCGTCAATCCGCCCCTGGAACCAGAAATACCCGTCCTCGTCCATATACGCCGTATCCCCGGAAATGTACCACCCGGGAATCCGGAAGTACTCTTCGTATTTCGGCGCGTTGTTCCAGATCAGCCGCATCATCGACGGCCATGGCGTGCGGATCGCCAAATTGCCCATCCGGTACGGCGGCAATTCCTTGCCGTTATCGTCAATGATCGCGGCATGGATGCCGGGAACCGGTTTTCCCATTGAACCGGGTTTGATTGGCATCGACGGGTAATTGCAGATCAGTTGCCCGCCCGTCTCGGTCATCCACCACGTATCGTGAATCCGGCGGTTGTATACCTTCATCCCCCAGCGGACAACCTCGGGGTTGAGCGGCTCGCCGACGGACAACACGTGGCGCAGCGAAGACAGATCGTATTGCGTGATGATGTCCTGTCCGGCACCCATCAGCATGCGAAAAGCGGTCGGCGCGCTGTACCAGACACTCACTTGATATTTCTGAATCGTCCTATACCAGTCGGCCGGGCTGAAGCGTCCGCCGCGGACAACATTGGTCGCCCCGTGCAGCCAAGGAGCGAAAATGCCGTAGGACGTGCCGGTCACCCATCCGGGGTCGGCCGTGCACCAATAGATATCCCCTTCTTTCAAATCGAGTACGACATGGCCGGTATGATAGTGCTGAATCATCGCATTGTGCACATGGTAAACGCCTTTCGGCTTGCCGGTAGAACCGGAAGTATAATGTAAAATGAGGCCGTCCTCGCGGTTCACCCATTCGATTTCGGCCTCGGGGGAAGCCGCCGCCAGCTCGGATTTCCAATCAACGATTCCGGGTTCCGCGGCTACGTTGTCGCCGACGACGAAGATCGTTTTCAGCGCCGGCAGCTCCTCCCGTTTGACGCGGGGCAGCAGCTCCGGCGTCGTAACCAGCGCCACCGCTCCGCTGTCCTCCAGCCGGTCTTTGACCGCCGTCTCCATAAAAGCTTCGAAAAGCGGACCCACCACGGCTCCCACCTTGATAATCCCAAGCACGCTGATGTAAAGCTCGGGCGACCGCGGCATAAACACGAATACCCGGTCCCCCTTAGCGATCCCGTATTTGCGCAGCACATTGGCGCAGCGGTTCGTCTGCTCCCGCATCTGCTCAAACGTGTAGGATTCTTCGCGGACCGGATCGCTGAACAAGAGCGCCGGCTTATCCCCCTTCCCGGCATCGACATGGCGGTCGATCGCCTCGTAAGCCAAGTTTACCCGGCCTGTAACATGCCAGGAAAACTGCTTTTCCACATCGTTCCAATTAAAATTGGCGCAGGCTTCTTCGTAGCTGTTCATGTTGGACGACGGTACACCCGCCGCAATGATTTCCCCTTGCAGTTGACTCATCGTTTCATCCTCCTTAATCTTTGTAAATAAGAAAACAGTAGATCAAAGTTCATGAAAACGGATACACAGGAGCGTAAGGTAAATCTTTTGCTTCAGCTTTTGTTGACGGGCAGGCATCCGTTCTAATCGAAAGAAACGGGGAATAAAACTTCCGAACCGTTTGTCAAGATCAACCGCCATATTAACAGCCTTGAATTGTGAAAATTTTATGTCGGAGAACATTATATCACAGGTTTTTCGGCACAGGCTACACTTTTCATTTTTTCATTTTTCTGTTATAAGTGAGGTGAACGAGCAAAGGAGGCGGCAAAATGGAACACCGCAAAACCTATATCCGCCATACCCTGCCCTACCATGAACGCGAAATGATCGTGGAAGGTCCCGTTACTCCGTCCCATCTCCAAACGCTGCGGATGCATCCGGATCTGGACGCTTTTAGGAAGCCCGAGGATCAGCACGCCGCTCTGGTCGAAATCGCCTCACTCCCGGAAGGCCGGATCATTTTGGCCCGGAGCGAAGCGACGATTATCGGGTACGTTACTTTCCATTATCCCGACGAGCTGGAGCGCTGGTCCCAGGGGCGCATGCCCGACCTGATCGAACTGGGGGCCGTCGAGGTGGCCGATGAATACCGCAGCGCGGGACTCGGTTCGAAAATGATCCGCACCGCTTTCGAGGATGGGCAAATGGAGCGGTATATCGTGTTTACGACCGAATATTACTGGCATTGGGATTTAAAGAACAGCGGCCTCAGCGTTTGGGATTACCGCAAAATGATGGAACGGCTTATGAAGACGGTCGATATGGTCTGGTACGCGACCGATGATCCGGAAATTTGCTCCCATCCGGCCAATTGCCTGATGGTCCGGATCGGCAAGGAGGTCCCTTTATCCTCCGAGGAACAGTTCGACCGCATCCGTTTTCAGCAGCGTTTCATGTATTAGCAAGCATCAATAAGGAAGGCGTGTGATTCCATGCCTGGAAGCGCTTTATTTATTCACCATGAGCAAGAGCGGAAATACCGGTTTCATGACCGGCACCCGTTCCATCCGATCCGCTTGGAAATAACCATGGATTTGTTAAAAGAGGTTGGCGCCTTGAAGCCGGATCATCTGCTTCGGCAGCGTCCGGCAACAGAGGAGGAACTGCTGTGGGTTCATCAGCCCGCATACGTGGAAGCCGTAAAAAACTTAAGCCTGACTCCGCCCGATCCGGCCTGGGTCAGCCGCGCCGAGCAATACGGCCTGCTGGATGAAGACACCCCGTACTTTGCCGGGATGCACGAGGCGGCGGCCTGCATCGCAGGCGGTACCGTAGCGGCGGTTGAAGCGGTGCTGTCGGGGGCGAGCACGCATGCCCTGCATTTGGGCGGCGGGCTGCATCACGCCCTTTCGGCTAAAGCCGCGGGCTTCTGCGTTTACAACGACGCCGCCGTGGCGATTTCCTACGCCCGCCGCCGTTACGGCGCGCGCGTGCTTTACGTGGACACGGACGTCCACCACGGGGACGGGGTGCAGTGGAGCTTTTATTCGGACCCGGAGGTATGCACGTATTCGATCCACGAAACGGGCAAATACCTGTTTCCGGGGACCGGATTTTTGCCGGAGCGCGGAGAGCACCAGGGCTATGGCGCGTGCATGAACCTGCCCCTGCAGCCGTATACCGAAGACGATTCGTGGATGGAGTGCTTTGAACAGTCCGTTCGGCGCCTGGCCGGTCATTTTCGCCCGGATCTGATCGTCAGCCTGCACGGCTGCGACGCCCATGCGCTGGACCCATTGTCCCATATGCACTGCAGCATGGCGATTTACCGGCGCATGCCCGAAATCCTGCACGAGCTGGCCCATACGTACTGCGAAGGGCGCTGGGTCGCGGTCGGCGGAGGCGGCTACGATTTCTGGCGGGTCGTTCCGCGCGCCTGGAGCCTGCTCTGGCTTGAGATGAGCGGCCACCCGCTAAAGGAAACCTTAACGCGGCAGCCGGACGCCAGACTCCCGGAAGCCTGGATAAAGCGTTGGCAAAGCCAAACGTCCTTTTCGCTCCCGGACGCCTGGCTGGACGACCTGTCGCATTGGGACGGCATCCCCCGCCGGGCGGAAATCACGGCCAAAAACCGCGAGACGCTCGCGGTTGCCCTGCAGGACTATTTATAGATGCTGCACCATATCGTTTAAGATTTCAAACGAACGCTGCGCGGCCAGCTTTGTAAACTCGGCGAAATTCACGTCCGCCGAACCGTCCGCTTTATCGGAGATGGAGCGCAGCACGACGAACGGCACCCGGTTCATGCCGCACACTTGCGCAAGCGCGGCGCCTTCCATTTCCACGCAGGCGCCTTCCATCTCCCCGTACAGCACCGAGCTGACGAAGCCGGGGTCGGCGATAAATTGATCGCCGGACAGCACCCGGCCGACGATGTATTTATGGTCCCGGCACAGCCGGGCGCAGGCCTCTTCGGCCAAGGCGATAAACGCCGGGTCCGCGGGAAAGTCGGATACTTCCTGATAAGGCACGCTTCCGCGCGGGTACCCGAGCGGACTTGCGTCCATATCATGCTGCTGGCAGGAAGATGAGATGACGATGTCGCCAACGTCCAGATCCGGGTGAACCGCTCCGGCCACGCCCGTAAACCATATGGCGCCGGCCTCAAAGCGGTCGATCAGCAATTGCGCCGCTAACGCCGCATTGACTTTCCCGACCCCGGATTTGCAGACGACGACGTCCTTGCCGTGCAGACTTCCTTTCACAAAGCGGATGCCCGCGATAACGGCCGTTTCCTGATTTTCGACCCGCTCCAGCAGCAGGGCGATCTCTTCATCCATGGCGCCCATCAGACCAATCGTTTTAGCCATGCTTATCACTCCTTACACCAAGTATCCCCCAATACTCAAAAAAGCTCCTAAAAAGGAGCTTTTCCGTCGTATAACCTTTTTCATATATATTTTTTCTGTGTCTTATCTCTCTCTACAAAGAAAACACATTACACGTGGCTGACCGACAATCGCAAAATCGTCTCATGCGGCAAAATCACGCGAGGATTCTCCACGTTCTCTTTCTTCATCAGCTTGGTCAGCAAACGCATCGCCACCGCACCCAAATCATACATTGGCTGGGCGACGGTTGTGAGCTGCGGACGCACCATCGAAGCCATGCGAATGTTGTCGACGCTGATGATCGAAAAATCGTCGGGAACCTTCAGCCCCTCATCCTGAATGCTGTGAATCGCGCCGATAGCCATTTCGTCCGTTGCCGCAAAGATGGCCGTAGGCCGTTTCTTAAGCCCCAGGAAATACTTCATCGCTTCCACGCCGGATTCGTAACGGTAGTTGCCGATCCGCACCAGGTCTTCCTGGTATTGAATTCCCGCCGTTTCCAACGCGCGCTTGTAGCCCTGGAAGCGGGCATAACCGTTCGCCGGATCCTGCAGGGTTCCGCTGATCATCGCGATATCCCGGTGGCCATGGCGGATCAGCGTGCTGACCGCATCAAACGCAGCCGCTTCATGGTCGATATCCACCGAAGGATATTGCCCTTTCTCATCGCTTGTCGCGCAAAGCACGATCGGAACCGACGACGTTTGAAACGCCTGAATATGCTCGTCCGTCACGGTGCCGCCCATGAACAGGAGCCCGTCCACTTGCTTCTCAAGCAGCGTGTTGATGACGCGGATCTCCTTCTCCTTGCGCTTGTCGGCGTTACATAAAATAATGTTATAGTGATACATGTTCGCAATATCTTCAATACCCCGGGCGATTTCCGCAAAAATCGAATTCGAGATATCGGGGATCACCACGCCTACCGTGGTGGTCTTCTTGCTGGCGAGACCCCGCGCGACCGCGTTTGGACGGTAGCCCAACCGTTCGATCGCTTCGTATACCTTTTTCCGGGTCTGCGGTTTCACATTGGGGTTGTTGTTGACAACCCGGGAAACCGTGGCCATCGAGACGCCTGCTTCACGTGCCACATCGTAAATGGTAACCGTCACAATCTTCTCTCCATTGCCATAGATTTTCACTCGTTCTTCCGGTAAAGTTCCAGAGTTCAATTAAATTTATGATACGACAAAATACTACTTTATGCAATGACAACGCTTCAGACTTTCAGAATTCCCTGCAGCGCCGCCTGTGTAATGCTTGAATGGGAAGTGTGCCAGACGGCTTGTCCGTCCTTTACCAATATAGCCTGTGGGGATTCGTGTTTGACGCCCAGCCGCTCGGCGGCCTCATTCGACACAGCCCGATCTTCAATGACATATATCAGCCCGTATGTAACATCTTCGCGCGGATTGCCGTTCAAATAGGCTTCCGCTTCCCGGAGCGCGCCGGCGCTGATGGGACAGCGTGTACTATGTTTGAAGAGAAGAAGCGGCCCGCTTGCCGAAGCCTCAAGCGCCTCATGGAGCTGCTCGGGCGAAGTTATTCTGATCCACTTGGACATGATCGTTCCAACCCCTTTTCAATAACACTCAGCACAGGTTCTTTTGATATATTATCAAAAAGGGAAATAAAAATACAACCTGAAATGAAAAAAACGTGAAAATGTCAAAACTTTGCTTAAGAAAGCTGACGATTTTTTATAAATTTGGACAATTGCGCCAAACGTTGGGAAATATCGTCCATCCACGCCGTATCGCCCAGATTTTTTGCACAGCCGAATAAATCCAGCAGAAGGTTGATCCTCTCCTCGCATTGCCGCTCGAGCAGGGCTTCAAATGAAGATGTCTCCATCCGGTTCCACTGGCGGTATATTCCGAAAATCAGATCGGCCAGTTCATTCCGCTCGGTAAAATCGATCCGCTCTTCCGCCCGCTCCCGCTTAAGCTTGGCCAGCATGTCGGTTAAATCCGTTTTCACTTCCGGCAGCACTTCGTAATAACTGCAATCTTCGCATTCATAAATCGGAACCCGGTTGATTTCATAGATTCCTTCAAAAATAACCAGTCTGAAACCTAGATTCATCATTTGCCCGCAATGACAGTGCTTTCGCACGGTACCCACCTCATCTTAATCTACTACATTTTAGTTGCCGCGATGAATAATATATATATTCGACCTTCCCGAGGTATCTCCTTCCATTAGCAGAACATACTTATATTTACCATCCATGGAAAGTGTTTTGGAGCCTCTGGGCATGAAAATACTTATCATTTTTGATACAATTAAAATATTGAATGGGAATTTCGTCAAGGGCGCCAAATGATAGGAGGAGATGATTTTGAGACTTACTGGTAAAAAGATTATTGCTTTGGTAGACGAAGAATTTGAGGATCTGGAGCTCTGGTACCCGGTCTATCGCGTTCGCGAGGAAGGTGCGGAAGTCCATCTTGCCGGTGCGGAGAAAGGCAAAAAATACATAGGGAAGTACGGCGTCCCCGCCGAAGCCGAACTTTCCTATGAGGAAATCGATTCCAGCCGGTACGACGGCATTCTCGTTCCCGGAGGTTGGGCTCCGGACAAGCTGCGCCGGTACGGGAAAGTGCTGCAGATCGTCCGCGAGATGAATGACGCGAAAAAGCCGATCGGCCAGATCTGCCACGCCGGCTGGGTGCTTGTCTCCGCCGGAATTTTAAAGGGCGTGACCGTGACCTCCACCCCGGGGATCCGCGACGATATGGAGAACGCCGGAGCCGTCTGGAAAGATGAACCGGTCGTCGTCGACGGACATATTATTTCCGCCCGCCGTCCGCCGGATTTGCCGGAATACGGGAAAGCTTACGTTGATGCGCTGGCCGCGGCGGCCACAGCCGGAAACTGAAGTGATGAACACTTTAGATTCCGAAAAATCCAATAGATTGATGAAAATCGCACGTTAATCTGAACTCTCAACCGCTGTATTTTTCCAATTCTATTGGATATATCCAATGAAAAACCGACTTACTAAAGAAAGACCAGTAAAGCGCGGGGGCGCTTTACTGGTCTTTTTGCGCTTAAAAGCTTATTTGCCAAGCCGTTCCTGCTCCAGCTGGCAACCGAAACGGACGAGTTCCGCTTCGATCTGGTCGCTGGTCGGCAAGCGGTAGCAGGCAGCGCCAGCCTCCCGGCTTTCCCCTGCATAACTATTCAAAATGCGGTGTTTTACCCGGAGCAGCGACTGCGGCGACATGCTCAAATCGCTGACCCCCAGATGGAGCCACAGCGGGACCGCCTTCTCGTCCCCGGCCATTTCGCCGCAGACGCTTACCGGAATCCCCGCCTCCTTCGCGGCTTGAACGGTTTGCTTCAGCATGCGGAGAACGGCAGGGTGATACGGGTGATACATGTGCGCGATTTTCTCGTTCATCCGGTCCACGGCCAGGACGTATTGGACCAGATCATTGGTGCCGATGCTGAAAAAGTCCGCTTCCTGGGCCAGCAGATCGGCGATGGCCGCCGCCGCCGGAACCTCGATCATGATACCGACCTGAACGCCGGGATCAAATCTAAGGCCGCGGGTGCGCAAATCCTGTTTGGCCTCCTCCAAAATCCGGTTGGCGGCCCGAATTTCCTCCAGGGAGGAGATCATCGGGTACAGGATTTTCACGTTGCCGTAAGCGCTGGCGCGCAAAATCGCGGTCAGTTGGGTTTGGAACAGCTCCTTGCTGTCAAGGCTGATGCGGATCGCCCGATACCCGAGCACCGGATTGTCTTCTTCCGGCAGTTCGAAATATTCGAGCTGTTTGTCGCCGCCGATATCCAGCGTCCGGATTACCACGGAATGCGCGCCGGCTTTCTCCGCCACCTGCCGGTATACTTCAAATTGCTCGTCTTCCCCCGGGAACGAGGCCCGGTCCATGTACAAAAACTCCGTACGGAACAAACCTACGCCTTCGGCCCCGTATTTCACCGCCAGCTCCAAATCTTTGACCGAGCTGATATTCCCCGCCAGACGCAGGCGGACACCGTCCTTCGTTACCGCTTCCACCGCCGCCAGCAGCTGCAGCTGTTCCTTCCGGCGGCGCTGCTTCTCGGCGATCTCGGTGTAGCGCTTGACGATGTCCGGACCGGGATTAAGATATACCCGCCCCTCGTCGCCGTCAATGACCAGCAGATCGCCCGTCTGCACCGGTTCCGCCAGTTTATGCTCAAGTCCGGATACAAGCGGGATGCCCAGAGCCCGGGCCATAATGGCGGAATGGGACGTTTTGCCGCCGGCCATCGTCACCATCCCCAGCACATTGTCCGGGTTGAGGTGCACCAGCTGGGACGGGGACAGCTCCTTGGCCACCAGAATATACGGCTGCGTATCCGCGGGCAGCGTAATGTCCGGCGTTCCGAGCAGATGCTTAAGCAGCCGGTTGCCGACGTCCTTGATGTCGAGTGCTCTTTCTTTCATATACTCATCGTCCAGCAGATCAAACATCGTGACGAAATGATCGATCGCTTCCTTGACGGCCACCTCCGCCGCCTTGTATTGCCTTTCGATAATCCCCCGGATTTCGCTCATAAAAACAGGATCTTCCAGAATGGCCAGATGGGCATCGAAAATCCCCGATTCCTCCGCGCCGACCGTTTCCTTAATTTCGTTCTTCAGACCCTCGATTTCGGTTTTGGACGTCCGTATGCCTTCGTACAAACGCTCGAATTCCATGGCGAGATCCACCTTATCCATCCGCCGATCCGGCACATCCCATTCCCAGGCGGGCAGCACAAAAGCTTTGCCGATAGCGACTCCCGCTGCTGCTCCGATCCCCTGTATCATGTAGTGACCCCCTATGTCCTGCTTTGAAGTTCCGGTTTTCGAAACCGCGGTTCCTTTATAGGATACCCTCTCTCTATTCCATTATGGTAAGCCCAGCCCGATAAATTTGTCAAAGGAAAAAGCCACAGTCCAAAAGGGCCCCTCTTTGCAGACGGGCCTCCGGCAAAAAAACTGTTCAGCTTCGTTTTCCGATCAAAATGCTGTCCTCCACCTTGATGCAGCGGTCCATAATGACCGTAAGTCCGCCTTTTGCGGCGATTTCGTACGCTTCCTCATTGAAAATTCCGAGCTGCAGCCACAGTACGCGCGCCCCGATCTTCACCGCTTCCTCCGCGACCGGAGGCGTCAGTTCGCTGCGGCGGAAGACGTTGACGATATCGACCGGTTCGGGAATGTCCGCCAGGGAAGCGTACACCTTTTCGCCGAGGATTTCTCCGCTTACGGTTGGATTTACCGGGATGATGCGGTAGCCGTTGCTTTGCAGGGCCTGCGCGACCATGTAGGAGGTCCGGTCGGGCTTATCCGACAGGCCGACAACGGCGATGTTGCCGGCGTTCAGCAATATTTGCTTGATCTCTTCACGGCTTGGGTTTCCAAATGGCATTTTTAGCTTCCTCCCTTTCAAATTTGTTCGTGATCAAAAAGTCAGGTTTTCAGCACCGAGAAGGTTGGATGAAGCTAGGGACTGAGGAGCGGAGCGTACGTTTTGGGTACGTGAGCACCGGAAGGCCCGGCTGAATTCAAGATTCGACGTCGATTCCGCTTCTTGACCTGCTTCGTGATCAAAAGCTGACTCTATAAGTTTATTCTACCCGTTCCACGGATGCGCCAAGCGAGCCAATATGGTCGAAAAACTGCGGATACGATTTGGCCACATGATGCGCATCCTTAATGACAAGCGGCTGCCGGCAGCGCAGACCTACGACCGTGAGCGCCATAATCACCCGGTGATCGTAATGCGCGTTGATCTCCACGCCGCCTTCAAGCCCGGCAGGACGGCCGTGCACGATGATTTCCGCCTGGCGTTCCTCCACGTTGGCCCCCGCTTTTTTCAGCTCTTGCAAAAAGTCCGTAATGCGGTCGCACTCTTTGTAACGCAGATTTTCCACATTATAAAAACGCGAGGTGCCGTCGGCGAATACCGCGGCCGCGACCATGGCCAGCACCGCGTCGGTGGCGGCGTCGCCGTCGAATTCGACCGGGCGCAGCCGGCCGTTGCCGCGCACGTGCACGGTGCCGTCGCTATGGGTGAGCGGCACGTCCATCATCTGCAGCACGTCGACGATGGCTCTTTCCCCCTGCTTGCTGCGCTCGGCCAGCCGGTGCACCTTCACGTCCGATTTCGTGATCGCGGCCGCCGCCAAAATCGCCGCCGATCCGGGGTAATCGCCTTGCACCGTGTAGGTTTTCGCCTGGTAGCTTTGCCGTCCCGGGACACGGAAATGCATGTAATCGCCGCTCGCATGGATGACGATGCCCGCCTGCTCCAGCACCTCCAGCGTTTGCCCGACAACTACCTTCGATTTGAGATCGTCCAGCACTTCGATTTCGCTGTCCTCGTCCAGCAGCGGGGTCAAAAACAGCAGGGCGCTCAAATATTGCGAGCTGACCGCGCCGGACACGCGGATTTTCCCGCCTTTGGGCGCTCCGCCGCGGATGCGGATCGGCAGCCGGCCCTCGTTGTGTTCGACCTCTACCCCAAGCTGGCCAAGCGCTTTGATCAGGTCGTCGTGCGGGCGTTTGCCCAGCGAATCGGGGTACGTATTAACGAACGTCACATCCGGACACAGCGAGGCGATCGCCATCAGGAAGCGGAGCACCGCTCCGGCGTTGCCGACGTTCAGCTCTTTGACGTCCTTCGGCCGGCGGCCGAAGCCGGTGATGACGATTTTTTCCTCGTCCTCGTCCAGCACCGCGCCCAAATCGGCGATGCAGCGGCGCATCGCATCGCTGTCTTCGCTGTGTGCGGGATAATATACGGTACTTGTGCCCTCCGCCAAAGCGGCGACGAGCAAATACCGGGTCGTATAGTTTTTGGAAGACAGGGCTCCAATTTCTCCAGTCAGCTCAGGCGTAGGCCTTACGATTACGTCCATGTTTCATTCCCCTTTTCGTTGTTGATCGTTAACCGCGGCAACGCGTTAAAATCTCAAGCGCCACCTGCTCTGCGTTTTTCCCCGTTGTATCCACGGTATGATGCGCGAAATCGTAGGCGTTTTTCCGTTCCTCCAGCAGCGCGATTATCCGTTCTTTGGCGCCGCCGGCCAGCAAGGGGCGGTTTTCGTCCTCGCCGACGCGGGCGATGATGTCGTCCGCCGAAGCTTTCAAAGCGATAACCAGCCCGTTCTCCAGCATCGCCCGGCAGTTGCCCTGCCGCAGCACGACGCCGCCGCCGGTCGCCAGGACGATGCCGTCGTCCGCAAGAACTCGACCGAGAAGCCGCGATTCCGTGTCTCTAAAGAACGTTTCGCCTTTCTCGGCAAAAATTTCCGGGATCGACCGCCCGGTTTCCATAACGATCATCTGATCGAGATCGACAAGACGGAGGCCGGCTTCGGCCGCCAGCAATGCCCCGACGGTCGATTTGCCCGTGCCCATCATGCCGATCAGCACGATATTATTTTTGGCAGTACGCATGTTTTTTCACCTACTTGCAACTTTCCCATATCATAACACAGGCCGGCATATTTTCAATACTTGCTCCGCAGCATTTCCTCCGGGTGCAAAAAAGCCGCCGAAGAGACAGGCGTCTCTCCGGCGGCCGGGCGTATCATTCTATCCACTTTACGTCCTTCTTAGAACCATTGATGGTGGAAGACGCCTTCCTTGTCGACCCGTTTGAACGTATGCGCGCCAAAGTAATCGCGCTGCGCCTGCAGCAGGTTCGCCGGCAGACGCTCCGTGCGGTAGCTGTCGTAGTAGGACAAGGCGCTGGCGAAGCCCGGAACCGGAATTCCGTTCTCTACGGCAGCGGCAATGACTTTGCGCCATGCGTCCTGATAGCTTTCGACCACGTTTTTGAAGTACGGGTCAAGCAGCAGATTTTTGAGCGCGGGATCGCGGTCGTAAGCTTCTTTGATGTTGTGCAGGAACTGGGAACGGATAATGCAGCCGCCGCGGAAAATCATCGCGATGTTGCCGTATTTCAAATTCCAGCCGTATTCGTCGGAAGCGGCGCGCATTTGGGCAAAACCTTGAGCGTAAGAGACGATTTTGCTGGCGAACAGCGCTTTGCGGACGTTTTCGATGAATTCTTGTTTGTCGCCGGCAAACGGCTTTTTGGCCGGGCCGTTCAAAATTTTGCTGGCCGCCACGCGCTCTTCCTTCATCGCCGACAGGAAGCGGGAGAATACGGATTCCGTAATCATCGACAGCGGCACGCCGAGATCCAGCGCGCTTTGGCTTGTCCATTTGCCGGTTCCTTTTTGCCCGGCGGCGTCGAGAATGACGTCCACCATCGGTTTGCCGGTTTCTTCGTCATATTGGGAGAAGATGTCGGCGGTAATTTCGATCAAGTAGCTGTCGAGCTCTCCTTTGTTCCATTCGCTGAAAATTTCGTGCAATTCCTTGGCGTCAACGCCGAGTACATCCTTCAGCAAATGATAAGCTTCGCCGATCAGCTGCATGTCGCCGTACTCAATGCCGTTGTGCACCATTTTGACATAGTGCCCCGCGCCGTCCGGACCGATATATGTACAGCAAGGATCACCATTCACTTTGGCGGAAATGGCCGTTAAAATCGGTTCAACCAGCTTGTAGGCGTCTTCTTGCCCGCCCGGCATGATGGAAGGGCCTTTCAGCGCGCCTTCTTCGCCGCCGGATACCCCGGTGCCGATAAAGCGGAAGCCTTTGGCCTCAAGCTCTTTGCTGCGGCGCTGCGTGTCCGGGAAGTGGGCGTTGCCCCCGTCGATGATGATATCGCCTTGATCCAGGTAAGGAAGCAGTTGTTCAATCGTCGCGTCCGTAGCCGGGCCGGCTTGTACCATAATCAAAATTTTGCGCGGAGTTTCCAGCGAGTTGACGAACTCCTCGACGGAAAACGTGCCGACAAGGTTTTTGCCTTTGCCTTCGTTTGCCAGAAGGTCATGCGTTTTTTCCGGGGAACGGTTGAACACCGAGACGCTGAAGCCCCGGCTCTCAATATTCAGGGCCAAGTTTTTGCCCATGACGGCAAGGCCGATAACGCCGATTTGTTGTTTTGACATGGTCTCCATCCTTTGCACACTATATTTTTGTTCAATAATATCATTTTAACAGTTTTGTGTACAGAAGTGAACCCTGCTCTGCCTTCAAAAAACATCCCCCGACAATCGCTTGGGGGAACCGGAAAAATATAGTCTATTTTGCGCCAAGCGGATCGTTACCATTCCAGGCGGATCAGTTCCAGGCGAAGCTTGCGGAGTTTTTCCTTGCAGGCTTCCGAGGCCGCTTCGTCGCCGCTTTGCAGCGCTTCAAACAGCCTGCCGAGCTCGTCGTCCAGCTCCCGCTCCAAGTCGGCAAGCTGCCGTTCCGCTTTGTCCGAAGCGAACATTTCGGCAAGCTGCTCCGTGTTTAGCGTCGGGCCTTTCTGAAAAATGACCTTGTGCTCCATCCCGGATATTTCGACCAGACGGATGACTTCGCCGAACAAAATATTTTCGATCACAATTTGCCTGTCCTTGAACCGTTTGACCACCGCGTGACCGCGCAGCTCCCCGATCAGTTTCTCCAGCCATTCGGCCAGCTTGGCGTCGCGGATTACGTAATCGCCGGCCAGCTTGTATCCTTTGGCGAGACGTTGAAACTTCAGCTTCGTCAGCTTGCGTCCGGTGCGGACGGAAATAATGAATACGGATTCGTTTTCGCTCCAATATAAAGAATACCCGTCTTGGATCAAATCGCGGATCAATTGTTGAATGTGCCGGCGGTCAAATCGGAGTTCCAGATTACAATACTCAACCTCATAGCTTTTATTCACGGCACTCCCTCCTAAAAGTTTTTGTGAGCGTTACATCTTTGGTTGCGCTTCGTACAAAAACTACTTCGAAAGCATAAGCTAAGTTTTTGTGAGCGTTGCATCTTAGCTGCACTTCGAACAAAAACTCGCTACGGAAGCATTGACTTAGTTTTTTGCGTTTCGAACAGACTCGCAGCGGCTTACCTTATCTTATACTCCATCTTATGTTAAGGAACTTGGTTTATTGATTATTTTTACCCGTTTCGGGCCACGGTTGACGCATCCTTGGGGGCGGTATGTTATACTGATGGCAGGCAAATAACACCATAATGCATTTCCGATTGATGAGGCTGGAGGTATTAAGCATATGACATTTCCCGGTTTTGCGCAGGAGGATTTTGAAGCGTTGACCGTTCCGGGACTCGAGGGCCGGATGGAAGCGATTATTAGCCGGATCAGACCGAAGCTGGAGACGCTCGGGACCGAGCTGGCGCCATACTTGTCCGCGCTTTGCGGAGAAGAGATGTACCCGCATGTCGCCAAACACGCCCGGCGCACGGTCAATCCGCCAAACGATACATGGGTGGCCTGGGCCGCGAGCAAACGCGGCTATAAAGCGCTGCCCCATTTTCAAGTAGGCCTGTTCCCCACTCACTTGTTCATCATTTTTGCCGTCATCTACGAAAGTCCGAACAAGCTGGTATTCGCTAATTATTTGGACAAGCATGCGGCAAAGGTGAAAAAAACAGTTCCGGGCGGCTTCTATTGGTCGCTCGATCATATGGATCCCGGCGGCACGCCGCATCAGGAGGCGGACAGCAAGCTGCTGAAGCAATGGGCCGAACAGCTGAAAAAGGTGAAAAAAGCCGAGATCATGTGCGGACTGCGCCTGGAACAGGACAACCCTCTGCTTGGGGATGGGAGCAAGCTGATGCAAACGATCGAGGAGACGTTCCAGACCCTGCTCCCCCTCTACAAAAGCGCATTTTAAAGTGTTACGGGCGAGAGGCCGTGGCGCGGCCAGCCTTCGGGATTAACCCCGAAGGCTTTTGGTCTTTCCCGCAATTCCGAGATGCAGAAAAAACAGCAAGGCCATCACCGCCGAACTGGCCAGAAACGGAGCGGAAGGCCCCAAAACATCCCACATTTTGCCCGATACGATAGGCCCTACCACCATTCCCGTGCCCTGTATCGTCAGAAACAGCCCCCACACCGTGCCTTTCTCCCCTTCCGGCAGCAAATGCGAGAGCATTGTATCCCAGGTCGGAAGAATGAAGGCGTAGCTCACCCCAATCAACATGACGAGCAGCCATACCAGGGATACGGAGCTCGTTACCGCGAAAATGCCGATCGATACGGCCGCTAGCGCGAACCCGACGTGCAAAAACCAGTGTGTCCCGAAGCGGTCCACCAGCTTCCCGATCGGGATGAGCCCCGCCACCGTGATGCCTCCGCCGATCACCAGCATGAAGCTGAACGTTTCCGGCGGCAAACCGAGCTCGGACCGGACATAAAGCGTAATGACGGGCGTCAGCAGCCCCACGGCAAAAGACTGCAGAAACAGCGCCGGATAGAGCAGCGGACTGACGTGCAAATTTTCTCTGATCTCGCGGAGCGTGGCGCGGATATGGCGCCATATTCCCCCCTGCCGCAGCGCCTTGCCCAAGGTTTCGGGATCGGCTTCCCCCCGCTTGGCCCCGGGCCTGCCGCCGGTTTTGCCGGGAAGAAACAGCGATACGATCACCACCAGCCCAACGCAGGCCAATAGGAGCCAAAACACGGGACGGTAAGTGCCGTCTACGAGAAAATTGATCAGCACCGGTCCCAATCCGGTTCCGCCGAGGCTGGAAATTTGCATGACCCCCATCGCCGTGGCGAAATTTTTGTTTTCTTCCGCCACCGCCGTAATTCCCATTAGGACGCACGGCCACAGCGGCGCCGTACCGATTCCCAGCAAGGCGCAGCCAAGCACGAGAAATCCCATCGTCTTCAGAAAGGCGATCATCGCCACCGCTCCGAGCGTAATACAAAGCCCCAGCGTCATCGTCAGGCGAAAGCCGATCCTCTCGATCAGCCAGCCTGACGGGCTGCGGAACAAATTATCTCCGATATATTGGAGCGAAAAAGACAAACCGATTGCAAAGGCGCTCAGCTTTAGCACGTCCCCCATATAAACGGGCAGTACCGCAACGATGAGCGCTCCCTTTACGAATTCGACCAAAAACATAATGACCCAAAGGCAAGCGAACGTAGGATTAAGCAGTTTTTTGCGCGCGATTCTTGAAGTTAATTCCATGGCCAATCTCCCCTCCGCTATCACTCCAAATATGATTTTTCCGTTTTAGTTTGTCCCTTTGGGGAGCGTTCTTACCCGCTGCAAACGCATTTTTCTTTCCCTCGCCAATGTTCGCTTGCATTCCGAACCGTTTTTGTTATACTCAAGCTTGTTTATATTTTAACGATGAAAGGCAGGGATGGCCCATATGGATCATCAAAGCACGCCGCTTTTTACCGCACTCAAAAAACACGCGGCCGGCAATCCCGTTCAATTTCACATTCCCGGGCACAAAAAGGGGCTCGGCACCGATAAAGAATTCCGCGAATTCATCGGCGATAACGCCTTGTCCATCGATTTGATCAACATCGCCCCGCTGGACGATCTCCATCAGCCGACCGGCGTGATCGAGGAAGCGCAAAAGCTCGCCGCCGACGCGTTTGGCGCGGACCATACGTTTTTTTCCGTTCAAGGCACAAGCGGGGCCATCATGACCATGATATTATCCGTTTGTTCGCCGGGCGATAAAATTATCGTTCCAAGAAACATTCACAAATCGGTCATGTCGGCGATTATTTTCGCCGGAGCCAAGCCGGTTTTCGTGTCGCCGGCCCAGGACTTTAATCTCGGCATCGATCACGGCATTACGACGTCCTCGGTGCGCCGCGCTTTGCAGCGCCATCCCGACGCCAAAGCGGTTGTGGTCATTAATCCGACGTATTTCGGGGTATGCGCCAACCTGAAGGAAATCGTTGACCTTGCCCACAGCTTTCATGTTCCCGTGCTTGTGGACGAAGCGCACGGCGTGCACATCCATTTTCACGAGCAGCTGCCGATGTCGGCCATGCAGGCCGGCGCGGATATGGCGGCGACGAGCGTTCACAAGCTTGGGGGTTCCATGACGCAGAGTTCGATTCTAAACGTCAACACGAAAAACGGTTATGTAAATCCGCAGCGCGTGCAAACGATCATCAGTATGCTGACGACGACGTCGACTTCCTATTTGCTGCTGGCTTCCCTCGATACCGCCCGCAGAAATCTCGCGCTGCACGGCCGAGAGTTGGCCGAACAATCGATGGAGCTGGCGCAGTACGTCCGGGAAGAAATCAACAAAATCGAGGGGCTGTACTGCTTTGGACGGGAAATTTTGGGCAGCGAAGCGGCCTATGACCATGATCCGACCAAGCTTACGATCCATGTCCGCCATTTGGGCATCACCGGCTACGAAACGGAAAATTGGCTGCGTGAGCATTACAATATCGAGGTTGAGCTCAGCGATATGTACAATATCCTCTGTCTGATTACGCCGGGGGATACGCGGGAAACCGCCGACATATTGCTGAAGGCGCTGCGCGAACTGTCCGGCATTTACTACAAAGAAGGCAATGCCAACGAGTTGATCGTCAAAGTACCGGAAATCCCGCAGCTCTCCTTGATTCCGCGGGACGCCTTTTACGCCGATACCGAAGTGATTCCGTTCAAGGAGTCGGCGGGCCGGATCATTGCCGAGTTTATTTACGTATATCCGCCAGGGATTCCGATTTTGCTCCCCGGCGAAGTCATTTCCCAGGATAATATCGACTATATCGTCGACCATGTGGAGGTCGGTTTGCCGGTGAAAGGGCCGGAAGACCGGAAGATCGAAAATGTAAAGGTCATCGTAGAGGCAGACCCGATCTTCTAAAGCCTAAACTTATGCAAATCAAAAGCTCCCCGAAAAATCGGGGAGCTTTTGATTATTGCCGCCGAGGCGTTATTAAACTTCATCAAGCTGGGAGACAAGTTCGTTGTATGCTTCCTCCACTTGCTTCCATTCTGCTTCGTCTTCGATATTGTAAAGCACCATCTCTTCGTTTTCTTCTTCCATGCGGAGAATGATGCCGTCCGCTTCCGGATTGCTTCGCTCCAACAGAAGTGCGTACACTTTTTCGCCTACGTCGAACGTTTCGACGAGCACCATTTCTACGTCGTTGCCTTGTTCGTCCGTCAGCGTCAACACAAACTCTTCGTGCTCATGATCGTGGTCATGGTCATGCCCGCATCCGCACGCTTCGCCGTGTTCGTGATTGTGGTCGCTCATTAAATTACCTCGCTTTAATGGTTTTAATGGTTTTAAATAGTGTTGCCTTATCCCCCCGTATCGTAACATTTTCGGATGGACAGGTCAATTTTCCCAGCCCCGCTGTGTAGATTATTTTGCACCTATTCCAGGACATTGATACCTTTCTCCGATACCAGCACAAAATCCGTTCCGCCGGACGGTTTCATATAAAATCCGACCGTATACCGCCCGGTTGCTTTGAAATCGTACGTGTAGTCTTTGGTGCGGAACCAGAAATTATCCTTCTGATCCTTGATTTCATCGGTCTGGATTTCCTTCGAGGTTCCGTCGGGCGCCGTAATCGAGACGCGAACCGCTGAAATGTTAGTCTTCAAATTATCGATTTGCGAAAATACGAAAAATTTAAGCTTGCCCGTCTTTTTGATATCCCCGAACACTCCGTCCTCCCTAGACAAAGACATATGAACGTTCGGTTTATAGTAATTGACCGTTTTCGTTTCTTCATTATAATCCACCAATCCATCGAGACTCCGTAAAGGGACATAGGTTTTCCCGTCGATAACATATCCGCCGTCTTCCATTTCACGGCCGTTCAGCAGCAGTTTCACCTTTTGGGTGGCCGCATCGGCAAATAACATGGAACCCCCCATTAAAGAGAAAGCTATGACAAGGAAAGCAATTCTTCTCCATTTCAAATTCATTGGTATGAACCTCCATTTGATTCATGTTGATATAAATTTATACTCCGCCTGTACGGGCAAGTTGCGGTATTACCGGTAAAAGCCGGATATTTTTTCCGTCTTGTCCGCTTGCTTTGCTTCGCTCCGGAGCCGGGGGCTTTCGTTTGAATGGGAATTGGAGTACATTAAAGGAAAGAATGCAACTTTCACAAGGAGGATATTTATGACACTTCGTCTGCAAATGCTTGGCACAGGCGGGGCATTCGCCAAAAAGTACTTTAACAATAACGGCCTCTTGTATGCGGAGGACTTTACGCTGTTGATCGATTGCGGCATTACCGCGCCGCTTGCGCTGCATGCGCTTGGCAAACCGTTGGATCAAATCGACGCTATTCTGATCACGCATATCCACGGCGACCATGTCGGAGGCCTCGAAGAATTCGCCTTTCGTATGAAATACGGCTCCGGGAAGAAGCCGGTTCTCTACATTGCCGACAAGTTGGCCCAACCGTTATGGGAAAATACGTTAAAGGGCGGAATGAGTCAGGATGGGGTGATTGGCTCGCTTGAGGATATCTTTGACGTCCGGCTACTCGCGGAAGGAAAAACCGAACGGTTGTCGCAGGGGATTTCCGTTGAAATTATCCAAACGCCGCATATTCCGGGTAAAGCAAGTTATTCGCTTTATTTTAACGGCGAGGTTTTTTACAGTGCGGATAAAACATTCCAGCCGGAGCTGTTGACCCGGCTCGTAACGGAAAGAAACTGCCGAAAAATTTTACACGAAGTCCAGCTTACCGGCCCTGGCGAAGTACATACCACGCTTCAGGAACTGCTCTCCTTGCCCCCGGAGATTCAAAGCAAAATTTTGCTGATGCATTACGGGGACGAGATGGAGTCTTTTATCGGGAAAACCGGGGAGATGGAGTTTCTGCGCCAGCACGAAATTTATACGCTATAGAAGGCAAAAAACAACCTTCGGCCGTAAAGCCGGAGGTTGTTTCGCATAAAGGACAAGGACGACGCGGGTTTCCTATTCGAAGCTCGGCAGGTTGTCCAGGTTGTTCGATGGATCTCCGTCGGCGTCGCCGCGAATATACATTTCGCCGTCCCGGCCTTTAAAGACGTTGACGCCGGCGATGGCGCCGGCTTTAACTTCCTCAAGCGCCTGCTCGTAATTGAGCACCCGCCCGCTCGACGTTTTAAACTCCCGCAAGTCGCCGTCGCCGTTTTTGCGGACTGCGATAAACGTTTCTCTGGTATCCAGGGCCATCTTACGATCACATCTCCTTATCAAGAGTATGATTATAGATTGCCCCATAACCCGAAAACTATGACTTTAACGGTTTGACCATACGCACATGCGGGATGCCCGCGTCGTCGAACGGCTCGGCCGAAATCGTCTCATAACCCAGCTTCGCGTAGAAGCCCTCGGCCTGACACTGCGCATCGAGCACCGATTTCTCCAGGCCAAGCTCGCGTGCCAGCTCTTCCAGAGCGATCAGCAGTATTTTTCCGACGCCTTGCGAGCGAAAAGGCTTGCGCACGGCAATCCGCTGCATTTTCGCCGAATTGTCTTTATAATAAGTAAGCCGTCCTGTGGCGGCGTATTCGCCGTTCAACTCGATCAGCACATGATGGACATCCGGGCCGATTTTGTCGTATTCGTCTATTTCCAAATCGATCGGCACCTTTTGCTCCTCCACAAATACTTCCTTGCGGATATCCAGGCATTTCTGCAATTGTTCCTCTGTTTTGGCGTGTATAATCGTAGCGGCTGACACCAGGCTTCCCCTCCCAAGGTTTGCTCGTATATCTATAATTTTAAACTGCATTATTATACAAAAAAATAGTTTCCATGTATAGTTGAACCTACGGATACTCCCCGAAACCTACTCCTTGGAGTACACATCTTCCGCGATCGTTGGTGAGTACACATCGTTCGAAACAGATACGCCAAATGGCCACGGCCATCCATCCGCCTGCTTTTTCATCGTCGCCCGGTCCGGTGCCAGGCTGCAGGCGCTGACCAGCGCAAGCAGAACGGCCGCAGCCAAAACGGCGGCCCAGCCGGCGTATTTGTTCCGCCCCTGTCCCGCCGGGGACGCATTGAAGTTACGCTGCATATGAAACATCCCTTCCTGGTATTAACCTTGCCATAACTGGCATATTCCATTGTTGTCTCATCCCGCTCCGGATATACGCAAAAAAAAGTATTTGACAGAGTCGTCTCCGCCTGTTATTATAAATTTTGTCTTCACAATATTCTGATCTGCTAGCTCAGCTGGGAGAGCACCATCTTGACAGGGTGGGGGTCAGTGGTTCGAGCCCACTGCAGATCATTGAGAAAGGACCCTTACAGAGTAAGGGTTCTTTGCTTTCTAGCTACTTTTTTATGCATGACAAATAAACCATTTTGATTCAAATGGTCAAGTTTTGGTCAAGAAGGTGTTGTTTTGGTCATTTCATCGTGATTTTCAAGCCTCTGACTAGTTCAAAATAACCTCCTCCTTTTCTTCCTCAAATAGCATTTTTCCTAACATAATCGCGGTTTCTTTCTGCATACTCGGAAGTAGGTGGGAATAAGTATCGAGGCTTATTCTGACGTCTGCATGGCCCAAACGTTCACTTACAATCTTCGGATTTACGCCTTGAATTAGAAGTAGTGTAGCGTGAGTATGTCTCGTGTCATGGAATCGGATTTTGGGGAGTCCCAGCTTGTTGATCTGAGCATTGAAAAATCTCCTGATATTGCTTTTGTTTGTCGGAGTGCCGAATTCCGTACAAACGACCAAATCCAAATCATGATACAACGGTGACTTACGTTCCTTATCAATTCGCTTCTTATGCATTTCCAAATATGAGATCGTCTCAGGGGGCAAGTCGATTGTTCTCATTCCTGAGGCAGTTTTGGTGTAAGGCATAAGTTCTTTTCCATCACTGCTCAAGGTTTGAGTTACACGAATAAATCCCCGTTCAAGGTCTACATCTTTCCAACGCAAACCTAATATCTCACCTACTCGCATTCCAGTGGTTAATCCCAGAAGCGGGGCTATAAAATACCGAGCATTTAAATCAGCGTTCTTAAGGAACAGCTTAACTTGCTCCAGATTCCAAACTTTTATTTCTTTTTTTACCGCCTTAGGCCGATCAACCAGCGAAGCGGGATTCTTCTGGATCAGTCCCCAACGTTCAGCTTTTTTAAGCGAATCATTTATTAGCGTATGGACTTTTTGAATGTTTTCATCGGACAACGACTTCTCCTTGGTAAGGCGGTTGTAAAGTTGCTGAATCATCATTGGAGTAAGCTGGGTAAGTTCTACATGCCCTAGTGTTGGTAAAATATGTAGCTCAACCAACCAACCAACGATATGTTCCGATGGTTTGCTGCTTTACCCTAGTTTGTTTATCCTCAAGCCACTGTTCAAGCATGTATTGCCGATAGGTCATTTTGTGGGGCTTTATATAGGTTCCGGCAGACAGAGCATGTTCGAGTTCATTCATTGCTTTTAGAGCTTCCTGTTTGGTTTTGAAGCCCCGCTTTTTATATTGCTTCGGTTTACCGTTGTCATTGGTACCAAAGGTATGAAAAGTACAAATGTATTACATTGAATCTAAGTGACGAATCAATAGAAAAAGGAAACTGGCTGACCACAACATTTATTGATCGTGATTTTTTAGTGTATAAGTAGGATCAATATAGATATCTTAGAATTGCAATAAAGTTATCATCGCGCATTATAAGAACAAAAGCTAAGAAGTTTTTTTTCAATGATGAGTGGCTTGAAGATGAAGATGCATTAGAGTATATATCTAGTACTAAAAATAGTCGAGAAATGAACTCCCTCTTGAACAAGGTGACTGAACAAGAACCTAATGTCCAGAAGGACTTCGATGCTCAGGAATTTTTAAAAGCTCAAAAGCTGTACATTTCTGAGATAAAGCTGTTTCCATTAACAGAAAGTCCTTCAGACGAAACTGACAATTTCGGTTGGGAAGATGATAGTTACTACTATCTTCCTTACTCTAATACGTGGAAGTGGATTCGTGCTTATTTTATTCGTAATGGGATTAAGTTGTTAACCGCAGAAAAAGATTTGGATCATTACATGGTTGAAGCAGGGATCTTTGAAAGCAATGAAAAAAGACCAAAATCTCGCTTAATGCGAGCTGATCGAAGGACACCACCATTAAGAAAGCGGGTATTTATGATAAACAAAGCAAGGTTTGATGAGTTTTTAGCCCAAAAGTGAAATAAAGCTTAACCGTTATATATATATATATATATTTATATATATATTATCTCAAAGATTTTATATATGTCTGTTACGTCTATCGTCAGTAATTTTGTAGTGTTGACTCTATTTGTAACAAATTAAAAGTGCGCAAACACATTCAGAAAAGGATGTGTTTGCGTGAAAATAGGGTATCATACTGTAATGTTGTCAATTCCGATTAATTTCTATACTGAAGAAGCTTTATTTAAGGCTCTACAGCAATGTTCAGAAAGATTGAAGGCCAAGTATTACCCACAAAAATGGAACCATATATCATGGACAACTTTCGAGCTTTTCAAAGATAATGGACTTTTAATCTACTTGATAGATAGGCAATACCAAAGCAATAATCAAAAATATATTTACAAAGCACTTGAAATTAGGTTGAATCCTAGAACTGATTGACAATGATCAATATTTGGAGGTCAGCAAACACAGTGATTACAATTTGATTTCAGCCGCATTTCGTAAACTATTTGAGCCAGTTCGACTTGCATATAAACAGCAGTTAATTAGCTACTATAGTTCATTTATATTTAATGATATTTCAAAGTATAAAGTTGATCGTATCGACTACTGCATTAATATTCGGACGCCGTATATATGGAGCTAATTCGCCGTGCCGACAAGCCAAAAAAATTTGAAGTGTGTCTTGAGGCAAACCTGCGTACAAAACGCAAAGAGCCTTATAAGAATGCATTCCGTATACAAAGTAAATCGGTAGTTGTTCATTTTTATAACAAGCAGTTTCAGATGAACAAGGTATTCGGTGATGAATTTCCAAAAGGACAGGATGCTAAAGATATCATTCGATTAGAAGTGCAATGTAAAAAGAGGAAAATGAACAACCTAAAACAATACTATCAGATTTCTGGAAAGACTTTGGAAGATTTTTCGGACCAAGATTTATCCGAGAAGGTATTATTGTCGTATTACAGGAAAACGGTTGGATACGAGGATTACTTTACCTTAAAAGAAGCTAGAGAATTGATAAGTAACTCTGACTATAAGCGAAAATATCGTGAGAATATGATTGAGGTAATAGAACTGATCAATCAGAAGAGATCAATTTGGAAAGCAAGGGAAGAATACGATGGAGAAATCAAGAAATTTAATGAAGCAGTTAAACAAATAAAAAAAATGGGCATAAACCCTGTCACAATTCCGGCATGGTGGAAGATTGATCGACTCCCCAACCTTATACATGAAATAGACATTAGTTTACGACAATCCATCACTAAAGGTTCACATGAAGCCGATGTTATTTAGTTCCTAGCCCCCGCAATAAATGGGGGCTAGGACTAGTCTTAAATTATTGTTGAACTGTCAAATCACTTGCATCAATCCAACTGCTTGATTTGTACTTGATACCTGCTAACATAGCCATGTAATCGGCATCTTCATCTTTGAGCCAAAGGTTATCCTTACTGTCCCAATAGACAAGAACTCTACCACCGTTAATCTTAGTTACTTCGCCATAAAAGAAGCTAAATTGGACGCGATCTCCCACCTTGATGGCTACGCCTTCTTTTGAAATAGGTTTATCGCTGGTGGTATTTTGGTTGCTGTTATCATGAGAAGAGTCACTACTTGTATCCTCTGAGGCGATCGGAAGGAAATAACCGCTATAGTCTGTAAGTATATTGTCAAAATCACCTTGATAAAGTGCAATAATTTGATTTTTTTGATCCCAGACAAGCTGCAAACCTAAGTGGTCGCTAACGAATCTTAATGGGACCATTGTTCTGCCGGATATTGTGGTTGGGGCAACATCTAGATCAATTTGTTTTCCATTGACATACGCCTTCCTGCTGTCGAGAGTAAGAATAACTTTATTCATGTTTAGATTAATGGTTATCTTTTTTTGAGTAGGTTCCCAATCCGATGTTCCACCAAACTCTTTAATGATGTTACTTATAGGTAACAAAACTCTGTTGTTAACAACTATTGGCGCAGCATAAGTTACCGGATCAATAAATGTCGTAAATTGAGCATCATCGATAAACATACCGGTATCGTTAACTTTAAGAATGATTCTTTTATTTGGAGCTTCAGCAGCAGATATAAAATTCTGCCCGATCAAGCTGGATGATATAAGTATAGATGCACTAAGGATAATAAGTTTCTTCAACATGTAATATTTTCGCTCTCCTTTATCAATTTATTAGAAAAATTACTTGTTCTTTGAATCCGATTTCTCATAGGAATCATTTAATTCCTTGGCTGTTTTAAAAACATCAAAACCATTTTCTAAAGTAAGTTTTACTGCTTCTTTAGCTGACGATAATACTTGCTCCCATTTTTCATTCATGAGCATCTCCCCTTTCTAAACCATTTTTGGGTGAGCTTTATACTTCCAAGCCCCCCCCACCCCAACTCCTATCAAATAACCTATACTCGTCCCAATACCCGGGCAAGCTATCGTCCCTAAACCAGCGCCAAGTGCTGCTCCTGTGAGCGCTCCACTTCCAGCTATTGAAGCCCTGCAAGTGGACTCCATCAGCTTTTGAGACATGTTGTCACCTCCCATCTTCAAACTTCAATAAATTGGATTGCTCCGATATTATTTTTGTATCAACTAATACTTCCAAAAAGCATTGCTTAATCTTTTCGAGGGTCAGTTCAGTCATAATGTATTTACAGAATGGTTCCACGCCCTGTTTTGGAGGATAAGAAGGATACAATAAGTCGATTATTTCGATGCTTAATGCCGAAGCAATTTTTTCTAGTGTCTTAATCGTCGGGTTCTTTTCTCCCCTCTCGATTTGTCCTATATATGATGTATTTACCCCAGCATTTAAAGCCAATTGTTCCTGACTTAGACCCCTTTTAATTCGTACGAGTCTGATATTTTCCCCAATAGATTCAATGTTGCTCATTGTCCCCTCACCCCTATTCAAAACGATAGAATTTTTAGGAAAGAGGCTCAACAGGATATAGTATTGATTTACATGGATATAGTAAGGAATTGATACAGAGCGTGGTTAAAGTGTGGATAAAAGTATGGTGGAATTTGAAGGCTGAAGTACGAGAGGCTATTTAGAAATGGCCGTGTTCCTTTAGACTGTAGAACTGATTGTTACCAATGAAGACGTGATCCAGAACATCAATACCGATGATCTCTCCCGCTGCCTTCAGCCTCTTTGTTACAGCAATATCTTCATGGGATGGTTCCGGGTCGCCGCTAGGATGGTTATGAGCACATATAAGCGAAGCACTGCAACGTCTGATTGCTGCATGGAATACTTCTCTTGGATGGACAATAGATGCGTTCAGTGAGCCAATGGAGATGATTTCTTTAAAAATAAGGTGATTTTTGCTGTTAAGGAAGAGACATATGAAGAGTTCTTTTTGCTCGAAACGGAGTTCTGGCTCAAGGAGGGCAAATACATTTTGAGGACTGCGAATAACAATCTGCTTCTGTTCAGGATATGCTAAGACTTTTGAAAGTTTTAGCATAGCCAGTATTTGCCCCGCTTTTCCTTTTCCAATCCCCTTTATCGAAATTAATTCTTCTTCTGAAGCATTCATTAACTCTGTAGTTGTAGGAAACCGATGAAATAGCTCTTGAATCAAGTAGCTATCAGTTGTTTCCCTTAATGATTCTGACACTACTTTTTTCAAATCTTGTACTTTATCAATTTCCATTCGACTTTCCCCTCCAATTTTAATTATTTGACAATTATATAATATAGATTTCATTTCTTTGAATTTACACGTAAATAGAACACACGTTTGGAAGGGAGTGGTAACTTTTTGGCGAATTATGTAATTTGATTTAGTCTCTTAAAGTCCTTTCATGTTTGTGTTACTCATAACGTTAAATATTTTTATTTGAACAGGGGAGATTTGCTATTTCTAGTCACGTTAACAAACATGTAGTTCCTGGTAGCATATCTGGATATCTGTTTCAACCTGAAAGAGCTTTATACTGGCTTGCGAAGAGTAGAATTGGAGCATTGATTGGAATCGAAACAGATGATGATGTAGCCAGAATAGCTAAAGAAGGAGAGGCAAATGTTTATGAACAAGATAAACATTCAATCTCTGATAATATCCCCTTCGGTGATCATAGCAAAGACTTATGGAACACTCTATGTATTTGGCTAAGAGCGGCGGCCAAACCTGAATTTGATTTAGATAATGTAGAATTTCATTTAGTTACAAATAAAGTAATAATGGATGGCATTGTAATATCAATTGCTGAGGCAAAATCAGATAAAGATTGTGAAAGTTGTGTAAATGCATTAAAGGCTCTCGCAAAAAATGTTCCTCAGGGAGTTAGAAAATATGCTGAAGAAGTTTGCCAATATGATAATGAAACTCTTAAAAAATTTGTAAAAAGGGTTGTTTTATCTGACGCAAACAATAATAGTTATGGAAACAAATTAAAGGAAGAAATCAAATCTTTGTTACATGTCTCGGATATTTTACCTTTTGAAGAAATTTATAATTCTTTATTAGGTTGGGTTCATAACACCGCTATGAATTGTTGGCGAAATAGTATGCCTGCATGGTTATCAAGAGACAAATTTACAGATTATTATCAAAAATTACTTAGTAGATATAGTCTTAAGCGTTTTGACGAAACAGACCAATCACTTATACCTCTCTCCTTGGTGGATAAAGAAGCACAGTACAATGAACTATTCGTCAGACAACTCTATTTATTGGCTTTAGAAAAAAATGACGACATCCTTATATCCTCGATAGAAGATTACTTGCGTTGCAGTTATGAAAGAACTCGATTTAGCATCGAGGGAGATATCACCAAAGAAGAATTGGAGAGATTTGACCAGAATTTAATTGACAGATGGAAAATTATTTTTTCTCAATTTGAGCGTAAATACAAAAGATCTTTAAAAACATGTAGTGACATTACAGAATTAGGCGAGGATATAGGATTTGATATCCTTTCAGAAACGCTTAATCACAGGGAGCCTTTAGCTAATCAGCCTACTGAGCAATATTATTTGACACGTGGTAGTTACCATCGACTTGCTAACAGTAAAAAGTTGATTTTAGGCTGGCATCCTGAATATAAAACTCTGTTAATGCAAGGAGAATGAAATTGGATCATTTAGATGAATATGACATAATTCAAAATGTCGCATTAGCTTCTTTAGTAATCTGGTCATTTTCAGCAAAGTACTACACCACTAATGAGGAGAAAAGAGGAATAGACTTACAAGTTCTAATGCTTATACTACCTCTGCTATTTAACGAATCTTTTGTAAATTCTGCCTATAGAAGAAATTTCAAAAAAGGTTTTTTTGCCGTCCTGAATGATAATAAAAGCACCTATATTGGATTACAAGAACGGATGGAAAACATGTCAAAACTTACTCTTAGATCAATTAATGCATGCATTTCAAGTAAGTTACTTATGTACGATACAGAAACTTATTCCTTTGTTCCAATAAGAACTATAATCCCAAAATTTAACGAAAGTGAAGATATAAAAAAAATCTTCGCTGCTTCTGAACGATTAGGTTACTGGTTTGCAACAATCGATTTTCAAGAAATCTGCACACTCCTAAAAGTGAGGTTTTAAATGTGAACTTTAAAATCAATCACATTGTTTTGTGGCCTAAAGATAAAAGTAAAAAGGAAAGAGTCTTGACATTCAATTTGGAAAAAATAAATGTAATTACCGGTGATAGTCAAAAAGGAAAGTCTTCTATCATACCTATTATTGACTACTGTTTGGGCAGTTCGAAATGTGCCATTCCAGTTGGAATTATAAGAGAAAAGACAGAGTGGTTTGGTATTGTTGTAGCTGTTGACTCGAAAAAGATATTAATCGCTCGTAAGGAACCCGGGGTAAATATCCAAAGTGGTGAGATTTTCATTCAAGAAAATGCGGATATAAAGAACATTCCTCTACCAGTACCGGAGAGGAATGTTGAATTTCTGAAAAATATGCTAAATGAAATAGCTTCTCTTCCCTATTTAACACTTTCTGATGATAACGACAGCGATTCTTCTAATAAAAGAGCTAGCTTTAGAGACTTTTCAGCTTTTCAATTTCAGCCTCAACATATCGTTGCAAATCCATATACTCTTTTCTATAAAGCTGATACATATCAAAATAGAGAAAGATTAAAAAACATCTTCCCCCTTGTAGTTGGAGCAATTGATAGAGAAATACTGTATTTAAGGCAGCAATTAAAAGAGCTAGAGAAAGAATATAATAAATATAGTAATGAACTAAATGAATTACGTAGAATTACGCAACATTGGTTTTATAATGTAAAAAGCTATTATACCCAAGCTAAAGAATACGGTTTGATAACGAACTCAAATTCAGAAGAATTAGGTTGGTCAACACAAACCTATATAGATCACTTAGCAAAGATTCCAGATCTAACAAAATTGAAGAATTTTTCTTATGGTGAGATTGATACTTCTGCTGCTATTGCAGAATTGAATAATTTACTCAATCAAGAATTAAATTTATCTCGTGAGATAGGTACAGTAAGACAAAGATTATATAAAATGACAAGGCTTTTTGAATCTGAAAAGCTGTACCAAGAATCTCTTGAATATCAGCATGCAAGATTACAGGCTTCTAATTGGTTGATAAATTTGATAGAACCTAAGACAATTTGCCCATTTTGTGGTTCTGAAAATAGTAAAGCTTATGATGAAATTCATCAACTTTATAATCATCAATCAAAAATTAGTTCAATTTCGAATAACATTGAAAAGTCCTCAGCAATGTTAGACAGAGAAATCACTAAGCTTAGAAGCCGCCTCAAAGAACTAGAAAGTTCACTAAATTATGTAAGAAAACAAAAACTAGAATTAGAGATCGAATCAGAGGAATTGAGAAAATCTAGGCAGACGGAGCAAGAAATATTTCGATTCATAGGGAGATTGGAAAAGTCCCTAGACGACTATAAATTAACACACGAGAATCGTGACTTAGAAAATAAAGTAAAAGAGTTAGAAGGTCAAATTCTGAGCTTAAGACGTAAAATTGATCCAAAAAGTATTGAAGCTAAATTAAAACAAGCTTTAAAGACAATTTCTAAAACGATTAATAGATATGCAAATTTCTTGGGCGTTGAGGATGCCGATCAGCCAATCGAACTTGATATTACAAATTTAACCTTAAAAAAAATATCCGAAAAAAGAGAAGATTACCTGTGGGAAATTGGTAGCGGAGCAAACTGGATGGGCTATCATATTGCAACTCTTCTGGCTTTGCATGAATATTTTGTAGATTTGAAGTGGAACCCTGTGCCGCAATTTCTAATAATCGACCAGCCTAGCCAAGTATACTTCCCAGAAAAAATTATTCAAAACCAAAGCGAACAAGAAGCTGATTTAACACCTAACTATAAGCAAGAAGATATCGTTAGAGTTCAAAAAATTTTCACAGCCCTCTCAAACAATTTGAGAATTACAAAACATTCTGTACAACTAATTATTATCGAACATGCTGATGAAATTACTTGGAGTGGTACTGAACAAGACGTTCATGTAGTTGAAAGATGGAGAGGTAAAAACGACGCATTGATTCCAAAAGATTGGTTATAGAACTTAAGATTTAAATTTTTTTATGAGAGGATTATTCGTATGTTAAAAAATTGGACACTTCAGCATTTTAAATCTGTTTCTGATAAAACTACTTTGGAACTAGCTCCTCTTACAGTATTTTCTGGGGCTAATAATTCTGGTAAAAGCACCATTATTCAAAGTATTTTATTAACCGCTCAAACGCTACAGAATCCTGTTAAAAATAAACCGATAATCCTGAATGGGCATATAGTACGTCTAGGATCGTTTGAAGATATAGTCTCAGCCACTGCTACTAAAGATATAACAATTGGATTCGAGCTACACCTTGATGAGCCGACTGACAGAGCATCACGAATTGTTTTTTGGGGAGGTAGACCCAGAAGACGGCATAAAGATACAGTAATAAATTTCAACTATTCTTTTACTTGTGAAGGTGATATTGAAATAACTAATCTATACCCCCTATTAAAGCAATGTGATATAAGAGTCAAAGAGGGAAATCAAAACGAAGAACTATTAATAAAGCATAGAAATGATTACAGTGTGTTGGAAGAATATGCTCTTTCAAGTGAATATTTAGAATCATTTGACGAAGCCTTAAACTATGAAGTTGTAAAGCAAACACAAAGTACTGGAAGTAGAAGGTTTTATAAAAATCAACCAACTAACGGAAAACCGATTGGTGCTACATTAGAACATTTCATGCCAAATAAAATCACTCTTGTCTACAATATAATTGAAGAAGATATAACAAATTTGTTGAAAATGTGCACTTATCCAGATAGTTATAGTTTTTATCGACCAATTGATTTTACTCAATATGTATCTAGTAAATTTCATAAACTCATTATTCAATGTTTTAAAGAAATTTATGAAAAAAGCAAAACGAATTATGCAGAAAAACGAGCTACTACTCATCAAAAAGCTCTCAAAAAATTTGTAGAATCTCCATTCTCATTCGATAAACTAAAAAGATGCTTTGAAACACTATTAGTTGATGATCAAAGACAATACAGCAATGCAATTTTAGATATGAATACAAAATTAAAAGAATCTTTAAACTTGAATGGAGAAGCTGAATATGCATTAACTAATACTGAACTTAATGAACTTATTGGTTATTCGTCAGAATCCATCATAAATTACTTTACTAATAATGTAAAATATCTAGGTCCGTTAAGAGATGAGCCAAAGGCTATTTATCCTCATTCAGGGGCAACCGACTCACATGATGTGGGGTATAAAGGTGAGTATACTGCAGCAGTATTAGAAATTCATAAACTAACAAAAATAGACTACATCAAGCCAGAAGATATAGAATCAAATAATAAAAAAATTAGTAACGATTATTTACTCACCGCAGTACTTGATTGGTTACAATATATGGGAGTTGTAAATAAAGTAGAGACTCACGATAGAGGGAAATTAGGCCATGAGCTTAAGGTCGGTGTTAGTGAGAAGGACAAATGGCACGATTTAACACATGTTGGAGTTGGAGTTAGTCAAGTTTTACCAATATTAGTTCTCTCCTTACTTGCCAATAAAGGAGCAACTCTAATTTTTGAACAGCCTGAATTACATCTTCATCCTAAGGTACAAACAAGATTGGCTGATTTTTTCGTATCTATGTCATTCTTAAATAAGCAATGTATAGTTGAAACGCATAGTGAATATCTTATTAACCGTTTAAGGTACCGAACTGTTGTATCTAGCGATGAGAATTTTTCTAATTCTATCATTCTCTATTTTGTCGAAAAAGAAGAAGTTAGTTCACAATATAAACCGATTAGAATAAACAAATTTGGAGTTATTGAAGACTGGCCAAAGGGATTTTTTGACGAAAATGAAGAAAGCTCAGCTTCAATATTAAAGGCTGCACTTGCAAAAAGGAAAAAGGAGATGCAAGCTAAAGAATGAACTCAATTTATCTTGACCCATATACACTAGCTTATCCAAATAATCATGAAGAGCTTGAGCCATATGAATTTGAAAATTATTTAGAGAATATACTGCTTTGGAGACAACTGAAAGATATTCCTTTAACAGAAGTTATGGTAAGTAAACAAACTAGTCGCATATTAATGGAGCAAAACAACTACCCGTATTGGGACAGTTTAAGGGAAGCATTATTAAAAAAAGGATTAATAGGATTTTATCAACCAAAAGATATTATTGAGGTAATTGATGGTTTTTTACAACAGCCAACCATAGAAGAATCATTAGGATTAGTAGATATACTTTTCGACGATGTAATAGTTTATCCTGACGAACACCTAGAGAGACGTCCAACTATGTATATTGACGAATACAAAAAGGTGGCATTATTTTATTTGATCCACGATCTTATTCGAGAAGGCGAAGAAAGATATTTTATAACAAGAGATTCAGTAAGTGAGATTGAAATAAAGGGAGAAGTATATGCTTGCGATTTTATAAAGAAGGACTCTGATAATTTTAAATATCCCATCCTTATAAACGGAAAAGTCCATTCTCAAACTAATTGGTTACAATTAATAACCAATTTCAATGTTGTTAGTAGTTGGAAAATTGCTGAAACTGATGAAGACTATTTTAACCTAATAAATCTTTACTTACTTCAAAGACTTTCAATAATTGGAGAAAATCCTCTTGATACTGATATCCCTACTTGGAAATATGGTCATAGCTTTTTTGAAACCTGTAGAAGTTTAGGGTTCACTCATGAAGAGGGAAAAATAAAGGCATTACTAAAAGCCTGTGCAGATACTATACTGGATCAAAATCTATCGTCCACTCATACATTAAGAATTGACGAAAGTGGAAATAGCCCTCAACTTATGAGAAATAGAGATAAAGCCTGGAGAAGAGATATCGATTATGAATACCATTTACATTATTGGAAAACAAGCAATGGCCCCGAACTAGCTGCTGTAGTGGTACATAATAATATGTGGATTCCTATATAGTTACTAAAAAGCGTTAAGGTTTGGTCAATATTTTGGTCAATTTATCTCACTTTTCTATTGCTTGATTTTCACCGCAGAAGCACGATTTTGGGTCAAATATCTTTACCCTGCTTGACTCCCTTATATATTTACTTTATGTTTTAAACTACCTTTTCATCTTGACAGGGTGGGGGTCAGTGGTTCGAGCCCACTGCAGATCATCTCCGGGAAGCCTTGATATACAAGGCTTCTTTTGTTTTTGGTTACGGATGAAAGTTGTATTAAAATTGCTCCTGGGGGTTGAATGGGGGCCAAAAACGTTTTTAGCAATGGTGAAAAAAGCCCTTTCTATAATTTTACAAATGTTCCCGCTACTTTCGAGCAATTATATTGTCTTCCACGCCCTATATTTTCTTTCCCTAAACATTCACAAAATCTCGATGGCATAAATAAATAGCTTTTGATAAAATATCATCATAAAGTTAGTTTGAAGGAGCGGAATCGATTGGATAATCAATTTTCTGAACTGTTGCGGTCCGTTATCAAAGAGGAATTAGAGCCGATTAATAGGCAGCTTGTCGAATTAACATCCGAACAGCAACAAATGAAACAAGAGCAAGAACTCATAAGACAAGAGCAAAAAATTATGAAACAAGATCAAGAACTTATCAAACGCGCTGTACTTGAAACCAATGATCGTCTGAAAAATGTGGAAACCATTCTCGAGAATCAGCACAAAATCATCGAGTTGCTTTCCGCCCGCTCCATCCAGCAAGAAGCCGAACTGAAAAGAATCAAGTAGAATATAAATCCGGTGCCCCCATGCATTCGGATTTTTTTTGCAGATATCCGTAATCGAGCAAGTCCCCAAAATTTCCCCTCCATAAAATGGACAACTGTTGCCCGGAAGGCGGCCTCATGCCGGGTTTAACCAGACGTCTGATCCTCCTTGTTGCGCATAATTCCGCCAAGTGCCGGGGCAAATTGCGAAATGGAGCATTTAAAGGATAAAACGGCTGTTTTTAGCCAAACTAAGCGAATAACGCACCGATGCAACAGTGTAACTCGCCGTGCATAACAAGTGACAACAATGGAGGAACAAAGTGCTGATGCTAAAAAACAAACTGGGCGCTGTCTTGGCTTTAGCCTTAACGACCTCTCTTTTATGCCCCTATACAGAGGCTTCCCCCCATGCTCTAGTCAAAGGAAGAAGCTATTATGAAGAGCGCGGGGATATCGTTTGGGAGGTTCCGACACACGAAAAATTTATCGCCTTTACTTTTGACGACGGACCGGACGATCGGCAAACTCTGGAAATTTTGGATATTTTGGATCAAAATCAGGCAAAGGCAACCTTTTTCGTGGTAGGGGAAAGGGTGAAACGTTTTCCTGAAATCGTGCAATTGGAGCTGGCGAAAGGACATGAAATCGGGAACCATTCTTTTCATCACCCATCCTTTCACAACATAACGACAAGCTCCATTATGTCCGAACTAAGCCAGACCCAGCAGGCGGTTTTTGAAGCAACCGGACAAAGACCTGTGCTGTTTCGTCCTCCGGGAGGGCATTATAATGAAAAAATCGTAGAAGCTACGAAAAATAACGGGCTGCAAATGATTCTCTGGTCATGGCACCAAGATACGTTGGACTGGACCTCGCCAGGCGTTTACAAAATCGTACGCAAAGTCGTTAACAATGCCCGCAATGGAGATATCATTCTGATGCATGATTATGTTCACAACAGCAAGCAAACGGCCCAAGCGCTCAAAATCATTTTGCCCGAGCTTAAAAGCCGGGGCTATTCTTTTGTGACGGTTTCCGAACTGCTTAGCCATAAAGTGACCCCCGATCACCACATTAAGGCCAACCACTGAGGGTTCAAAAGAATCCCTCAAGGAAAGGAGTTCGACCATGGATACTAAAACGGGACAAGGCCCCGGCGTCGATCCGATACCGGTGCCGAACCGCCACCCCGCCGCCGCAACCGAGAAACTCGAGGACCTCGTCGGCGCGATTATGAACGAAGGGACGGAAGCATCAGCCGGGGAAGACGGCCGGCAAAAAGAAAAGCGCAAATAGGTTAACGCAAGGACATACGGCAAAAGATTACCAAAAAAGGAGGTTCTCTTCGGGGAGAACCTCCTTTTTTGCTTGTTTACGCCGCAGCGATGCGATTTCGAGAACAACAGGCAAGGCCAGAATACACGAATTAACGGACAAGGATACAATATCCACTGGACCTGTATTAATATACTTACTATACTTTAATATTGACTAAGCTTATAAAATTCAACTACAATGCAGTAGAATCCAACATAGATAGGTGATTACTTATGGAACAACACGTTTACCGTGTTTTATTGTTTTATAAATTCGTGCGTATCGATAATCCCGAGCAATTTACCGCCGAGCATTTGCAGTATTGCAAGGATCTCGGAGTTAAAGGGCGTATCCTGATCGCCTCGGAAGGCATTAACGGTACCTTGTCCGGGACGATAGAACAAACCGAACGCTACATGCGGGATTTGCGGGCCAATCCGTTATTTTCGGATATCGTGTTCAAAATCGATGAAGCGGACGGCCATACGTTCAAAAAAATGTTCGTCCGCCACAAAAAAGAACTGGTCACGTTCCGTTACGGGAAGGAACTGGATCCGAACCGGATAAGCGGCAAACGGCTCTCGCCCGCCGAATTTTACGAGCAGCTGCAAAACGAGGATGTCATCGTCCTCGACGGACGCAACGACTATGAATACGACATCGGCCATTTCCGCGGAGCGATCCGCCCGGAGGTCGAATCTTTCCGCGAATTTCCGGAATGGATTCGGAACAACCTGAGCGGCTATAAGGACAAAAAGGTACTGACGTACTGCACGGGAGGCATCCGCTGCGAGAAGCTGACCGGCTTCCTGCTGAGCGAGGGCTTCAGCGACGTGGCCCAGCTCGAAGGCGGCATCGTCACCTACGGAAAAGATCCTCAGGTGCAAGGCCGCCTGTTCGACGGCAAATGTTACGTGTTCGACGAGCGGATCTCCGTACCGATCAACCGGACCGAGGAGGAAGTCGTCATCGGCCATTGCTATCATTGCGGAACCTCGCACGACCGTTACATCAATTGCCCGGTCTGCAACCTGCAGCACATTTGCTGCGAGGAATGCGAGGCGGAGCACCACGGCTTCTGTTCCGACGCCTGCAAGGAATCGTCCGTGACCGTGAAACACGGCTGACCATTTACCCGAAAGGGAGTGTCTTTGTGAACCAGATCAAGGAGCTTACCACCCGCGAACGGATTCTCCACATGATGAAAACGTCCGGACCGCTCAGCGCCAAAGAAATCACAAGCGAGCTGAAAATAACCGAAATGGCGGTACGCCGCCATCTCGGGACGATGGAGCGGGACGGATTGATCGAATCCAAAATGATCCGGCAAACGCTGGGCCGCCCGACGGCGGTTTACGGCTTGACCGAAATGGCCGAGGGGCTTTTCCCGAAAAAATATCATACGCTCACGCTCGACTTGCTGGAAGAACTTGAGGAGGAAAGCGGCGGGCGCATGGTAGACCGGCTGTTCGAGCGCCGCCGGGACAAATTAAACCGGAAGTACCTGGCCGAGATGGACGGTAAAACGCTTCCGGAAAAGGTGCAAAAGCTGTCGGAAATTCAAAACGACAACGGCTACATGACGGAGCTCGAACGCAACGAAAGCGGCGAATTCGTGCTGATGGAGCATAATTGCCCGATTACGCAAATCGCTTCCCGGTACAACCATGCCTGCGATTGCGAACTGAATCTGTTTGAATCGCTGCTGGACGCCGAAGTCAAGCGTACGGAATGCCTGGCCCAAAACGGCAAAAAATGCGTTTATGTCATTCGTGAGCGGAAGAAGGGTACATCCGGGGAATAACCTTACGGATTGCTCAGCAGCTCCTTCTGCCCGGCATAAGTCCTCCGTTCACTCTCGGGGAATGAGGCTGTCATGATGGCGTAAACCTGATTAAACTGTTGTTCAATCATATTCAAAATCCCCCAATCTTTTTCAGGGCGGGTAAACCCGCGCGTGAAGAAAAAGGCAGCCGTCCGGCTGCCTTTTCTATATATCATAAGCTTTTAATTCATCTTCGATCGCCTGCTTGACCGATTGGACGCACTCTTCCGTCGTTTTGCCGATCACCCTTTTTCCGTTGACCAGGGCATAAGGTCTGAGCCGGCATAATCCGCACAAGCTGAGACATTCCGCCCGCATAACGGCAATCTCGGGATACTCCTGCTCCAGATTTTCCAGATCGAGCGCGCTCATTAGGTTGCTGTCGCAAACTTCGACGATGACGATGCCAAGTCCCATACAGGATCACCCCAAACTTTGCAAATATTGCCCGATCATTCATTATGATCAAAGCGGCTGGGTTTGTCAATGTCAGCAATAGATTTAACATACTTAACATACATTTATGTTGACTAAGTCGAAATAGAGATTTATAATAAGGTTTGTCGGAATGAAACTACATATTATAAGGAGAAAGGAAGGATTTAGCATGGCACATCAATTACCTGCTTTGCCTTACCCCAACAACGCACTGGAACCTCATATCGATGAAACAACGATGATGATTCACCACGATCGTCACCATAATACGTACGTTACGAACCTGAACGCCGCTCTGGAGTCCGCTCCGGAACTGCAATCCAAATCCGTGGAAGAGCTGATTTCCGCTTTGGACAGCGTTCCCGAAAGCATCCGCACCGCAGTTCGCAACAACGGCGGCGGTCATGCCAACCACTCTTTATTCTGGGAAACGATCGGCCCGAACGGCGGCGGCCAACCGTCCGGCAAACTGGCTGAAGCGATCAACAACGAGCTTGGCGGGTTCGACAAATTCAAAGAGGATTTCACCAAAGCGGCTACGACGCGTTTCGGCAGCGGCTGGGCATTCCTCGCGGTAGACGGCAGCGGCAAATTGTCCGTTTACAGCCTGCCGAACCAAGACTCCCCGCTGATGGAAGGCAAAACGCCGATCCTCGGCCTTGACGTATGGGAGCATGCTTACTACCTGAAATATCAAAACAAACGTCCTGACTACATCGCCGCTTTCTTTAACGTCATCAACTGGTCTGCCGTTGAGAAACGTTACGAAGCTGCTGTCGGCAAATAAGAACCGCGCGGGGTATTGAAATCTCTGCGGCAAATCGGAAGGGGTGTCCTAAGAGCCTTTGGCTTACGGGACACCCCTTCTTGCTTTAACCGAATCGCGGACGACCAGCGCCGGCTTCACCTGCCAGCGAACCGCCTCCCTGCTTGTTCCGAACTCCGAGAGCAGCAGCGAAACCGCCGCATCGCACATTTTTTCCTTCTCCACCCGCATCGTCGTCATCCTTAAACTAACCGGGCCGGCGTAATTCAAGTCGTCAAAGCCGGCGATGGACACCTGATCCGGCAGCTTGATCCGCCGCTTCTGAAGTTCCCCGGCAAGAAGATAGGCAATCCGGTCGTTGCCGCAAAAAAAAGCCGACGGCCATGATGCCATATCGTCCAAAAACGCGGAGATCTCCCGGTCCGTGGAGTCATAACCCGCAGATCCGGTTAACGTATGCTCGGGGCGAACGGTCAAACCGTGATCCTGCATCGCCTTCCAATAACCGTATCCCCGTTCCTCATGGCTGGAAGAGAGGTTCATCGGCGCGATCAGCCCGATCTCCCGATGGCCGGAGGCGATCAAATGGGAAACCGCCGCGTACGCCCCTTCCACATTCGCCGACGTCACGGCGGGACACGGTAAATCGCGGTAATACGAATCCATCAGCACCAGAGGAATGTCCATCTCCCAAATCAACCGGGCGTATTCCCGGCCGATGATCCCGAACAAAATGACGCCGCAGTGCGGAATGTCCGCAAATTGCCCCGGCAGCGCCCGCCGCGATTCCATCTCCCCGTCTATGGGGGTTATGATGGCATTAAGGCCTTTTTTGCGCGCGCTTTTCTCCAGGCCCCAAATCATATCGTGAAAAAATTGAAAATGGTCGTTATCCTGATAACTCATGATCCGCTCCGGAACAACGACCAAAATGTTGGCGTTTCCCGCTTCCTTCGCTGCAAATGGGCCGTATGCCATCTCCCTGGCCGCCTGCAGCACCCGGCTCCGCATATCCTCACTGACGCCCTTTTTGTTCATTAGGGCGAGCGATACCGCATTTTTCGAGATTCCCAGCTTGTCGGCGATATCCTGCATCGACACTTTCTTTTTGCGGCCCATTCTTTTCATTCCTTTCGAAACATGATACACTTGACTCGCATATTACTTTACAAAATATAATTTTGTCAAGTTTGTCAAGCCTAATAAGTGAATTACACAAAAGGAGAAAGATAAGATGAGTGAACCGATCTTTTTGCAGCCGATTTTTCAAGAACGCATTTGGGGCGGAACGAAGCTCCGGGAATTGTTCGGCTATGAGATTCCGAACGATCTCACCGGTGAATGCTGGGCGGTTTCGGCGCATCCGAACGGACAAAGCACGGTCAAAAACGGTCCTTATCAGGGAATGAAGCTGGGGGATTTATGGTCGGCCCATCCCGAGCTGTTCCGCTCGGAATCCGCCGTGTTCCCGCTGCTGACGAAGATTCTCGACGCCTCCGACGACCTGTCGGTGCAGGTTCATCCGGATGACGAATATGCCGGCAAACACGAAAACGGCGAGCTCGGCAAAACGGAGTGCTGGTACATTGTCGACGCCGAGCCGGGCGCGGCGATTATTTACGGCCATGAAGCCAAAACGAAGGAACAGCTTGCGGAGATGATCGACAGCGGCGATTGGGACAGGCTGCTGACGAAGGTGCCGGTCAAAGCGGGCGACTTCTTTTACGTGCCAAGCGGTACGATCCACGCCCTGGGCAAAGGCATCGTCGTGCTGGAGACGCAGCAAAGCTCGGACACGACTTATCGCGTATACGATTACGATCGCAAGGACAAAAACGGCAACACCCGGGAACTTCACCTGGAAAAAGCCGTCGACGTGACGACCGTGCCCCAAGCTTATCAGCCGACCACATACGACACCACTAAACAGGAAGGACTTACGGTAACCTCCTTCGTTTCCAACGCGTTTTTCACGGTGCAAAAATGGGAGGTGGCCGGCGACGCTTCCCTCTCAGGGAACGAGAAATATACGATCTTCAGCGTGCTTGAAGGCAGCGGCTCGCTCACGGCAGGCGATCAAACCTATCGCTTGGCGAAAGGAGAGCATTTTATCCTTCCGGCCGGATTTGGTCCGTACCGTTTAGGCGGAGAACTGCAACTCATCATGTCACACGAATAATCCGCACATACACAAAAGGGACAGTGCTTATTCCAGATAGGAAGGCTCCGTCCCTTTTTGATTTTCGCTGAAACCGTTACTTTTGCAAATAACGTTCCCGGATCATGTTTAGATGATGTTGGGCATGGCCGGCAATCACGTACGCCAGCGCCCTCGCCGATATCGTTACCCCGCTGGCGTTGCCTTGGCGCAGCCAAGCTTCGTCATCCAGTTGGCGGATTAGCGACAGCGTGGATTCGCGTACGACGGAAAAATCATGCAGCAACGCGGAAACGGTCTGCCGGCCAAAAGTCGAATGGCTAACGAACAGTTCCTCGTCAAATCCCGGAAGCGGCGTCGTATCACCGCGCGATATCCTAAGCAGCCGGTAGCTCATCACCCGTTCCGTATCGCTGATATGGCCCAGCACTTCCTTCAGGCTCCATTTGCCTTCCGCGTAACGGTAATTCCCCTGTTCTTCGGTTAAGGAACCCCATTCTTCCTTAGCGAGCGCGGGCTGCGTCTGAAGCAGCTCCAGCAGATCGCCTTCCGGCACCTTACCGATATATACGGCAAAATGCTCCGCGTATTCCCCCGCTTGCGGTCTCGTTAACATCATCATTCCTCCTCGCTTTTTCGTTTCATTTAATCTTCCCACAGCTCATCCATCAGCGACTTGATTTCTTTGCTGCGGGAGGCGGTTTGCTCCCGGTTCGCCACCCATTTCCCGCCGCTCCATTCCACGACATCCCCCGGTTTGACGCCGGGATCGACAAGCTTGCGCGGAACGTCCCGGGTCACTCCGTCACTTTCAATAATACAAAATTCTCCTTCAAAACGGTCCACAACATGCAGCATGCTTGCTCACCTTTCCGTGAGGATTTGTAGCTCCCGCCCGTCGGAATCGATCTCCACGGTCCCCTGAAGATCGTTGCGGTACACTTGAATCCGCTGTTTGGCCAGCCGGTCAAGCACCGTTTTGGTCGGGTGCCCGTATGAATTGTCTCCCACCTGAATCACCGCGTATTCCGGCCGAACCTGATCGAGAAAACGCGGCGAGGTGGACGATTTGGAGCCATGGTGCCCCACCAGCAAAACATCGGCGCGAAGGTCGGCCCCCGACTCGATCATCGCTTCCTCGCTTTCCCGCTCCGCATCTCCCGTCAGCAAAAAAGAAGTATCGCCGTAGGTCACCTTTACAACCGCGCTCATATTGTTTTTGTCATCCGTCGTCGCAACGGGTGCGATCATGTCTACGCTGACTTGTTCATCCCAATCCAGCGAAAGCCCGGCCTTGGCGGTTTTCACTTTAAGCCCTTTCCCGCGGATCGCCCGCAGCAAAGATTCAAAGGTTTTCGTGTTGGAGGAAATTTTCGGCATATAGATCTGGCCGACGTCAACATTCTCGATAACGCGGTCCAAACCGCCGATATGATCCGCGTCCGGATGGGTGCCGATGACGATATCCAGCCGGGTGACGCCGTATTCCCGCAAATAATCGAGCATGTGCTGCTCCTCGCTGTTATTTCCGGCATCGATCAACATCGTTTCGCCGGACGGGCTAATCAGCAGCTGCGAAGCCCCTTGCCCCACATCCAGAAAAATAACCCGCAGCGAATGGCCGGAATCACCGTCAGCGGTAGAATGAAGCGCCTTCTTGTTCGGCTGTCCCGCCGTTCCGGCCAGCTCAAATCCGTTTAACGCACAGCCGGAAAGCAAAGCGCAAATCACGCCGAGGCATATCAAAGCGCTAAATGCCCTGACCATTTCGCCGCCAAAGAAGCTTTTCTTACGTTGCGTTAATAATCTTTTAAGTCTGATCATCGATGTCGTCCTTTTCTCTTCAGCCTAGAAGCAGTATGTAAAGTTCATCAGAACATTTGTTCCAATTATACGTTATTGCGCAACCCGAAATCAATCTAAAAATGAATAATTTTAATAAAAAAGAGACCGCCCTGCATCAGCCATGCAAGGCGGTCTCTCGCTATTGCACTAATCCAAATTATTTCTTGGCTTTCTCGACTTTAACGGATACGGAAACCGTTGCCGTTTTGCCGCCATACTTTGCTTTGATCGAAGAGCTGCCTTTGGCCACGGCTTCGATCTTCCCGGCCGTCACTTTGGCGACGGAAGGCTTGGAGCTGGTCCAGGTTGCGCTTGAGGTGACTACAACCGTTTCACCCGTATCGTATTCCGCGGTGACAACAACCGATTTCACCGCTCCCGGGGACAATGCCAGCCGCTTCTCGTCCACGTAAAGCTTCTTCAGCTTCGGTACGACGTTAACTTTAACGCTGACATCATTACCTTGGTAAGAGGCGGTCAACGTTGCCGTACCGACAGCGGCCGCTTTTACCGAACTGCTGGGGATCGTGGCCACTTTTTCGTCCGAAGATTTCCAGTCCATTTTGCTCGTCAGGTTGATCTTCTTGCCGTCCGTATAATAGCCCGTTACTTTAATCGATTTCGATTTTTTCAAGTTCAATTCGATCGATTGCGGCTCAACCACGATTTTGGAAATCTTCTTCTCGATCGTTACCGGAATACTGATCGTTTTGTTGGAATAAGTTCCTTTTAACGTAGCCGTTCCTTTCGTCAAGCCTTTGATTTTCTTTCCGCTGCCCGCCGTTTTGAGCACCGCGTTTGTCCCCGTCACGCTCCAGTCGATTTCGGACGGATCGACCACTTCTTCCCCGTTCTCAAAAACGGCCGTTATCTTCGGCAGGCTTGATTCCTCGCCCATCACAATGCTCATCTTCTCTTCTTCCGAAATCAGCGTGAGCACTTTTTCCTTCACTGTAACCTTGACGGCGACTACGCTATCCTGCGTTCCCCGGATTGGGAATGCCGCGTTCGGAGTTAAGCCCGATCCGATATCCTCGAGTTTGCCCGTAATCGTAGCCGTTGTGGACAGCTTCAAATCATTGCTGTCTTTGGCGACGATCTTACCGTCTTCAATGGTTACGACTTCTTCATTGTCGGAAGACCAGACGATTTTATTGTTGAAATTCACTTTGTCACCATCGACCTTCGTCGCCTTCACGTCTGGCAAGCTCGCGGATTCTCCCCGCAGCAGCTCCATTTCGGTCTTCTCGGCTTCCAACTTGGTGATGGTCGGATGAACCGTTACCGTCAAGCTTTTGCTGATGCCTTGATATTTTGCTTTAATCGTGGCCGTACCGGCCGACTTGGCCGTAACCCGACCATTGTCGTCCACGGTGGCGATCAATTTATTGGATGATCTCCACTCAGCTGAACTGCCGACGTCCGTCGTTTCGTTGGCCGCTACCCTTACTCCAGCGCTTATCTGCAGCGTTTCGCCGACAAACAGCAGCGGATCGGACGAAGGGGTGAGCAAGATCGCTTCATACGGCGCCCGCACATAAATGTCTACGCTGACCGTTTTTCCCATGTAGCTTGCCGTAATTGTCGTTTTGCCCATAGAAATGATCTCGACGGTGCCATCGTCAACGGTGGCCACGCTCGTGTCCGAGGAGGTCCAGGTCGCTTTCTTCGATACATCAGTAGCAGACTTATCGCTGGCCGGCACCGTTTTCGCCAACAACTCGATTTTGCTGTCGGCAAGAATCAATTCCAGATCTTCGTTTTCCCCGATTTCGGTTCCACCCGCAGCCCGATACAGCTTCAGGCCGGCATAAGGGGAACTTACCGTCGCTTCGAAGGAAGCGGTCATGCCGGAATACTGCGCCTTGATCGTCGCTTTCCCTTCGCCAACGATCTTAATAACGCCTTTCTCGATGGTTAGCACGCTCGAATTGGAGGAACTCCAATCCGCATCTTCGGTCACATCCTTCGGATCGACGGCACTGTTGCCGTTAAGCGCCAGCGCTTTAACCTTGAGATCGTCCCCGTCGCTGTCCAGGCTGTATTTCCCACCCTGTTTATATTCCAGCGATAATTTCGAATATGTATCTACCGCTTTAATCGTAATCATCGAAACGGAGCCCTGATAGCTGGCTTGAATGATCGATGTCCCGCTCTTGAACGGAGTTACCATCCCATTGTTCAAGCTCAGGATATTTTCCGAAGATGTCCAGGTGACCACTCCGGTTACATCTTTTTTGGTCGTCGAGCCCTCGATCGAAGCCCATACCTTCAGCTGCTTGGAACTTCCAACTTTGAGCTCGATCGTCGTATTCTCCCCGTCAATGGAGATTGCGCTGACATCGCCGGTGGCTGCAAAAACTCCGGTCGGAAACACCACGGCAAGGAGCAGCGCCAAAACGAGGAACCACTTCGTCATCTTCCTTTTAACAACCATGCATTTCTCTCCTTTTAGTCTTGTTCTGCGGATAAAGGAACCATTTTCCAGGCCTATGTATTTATATCGACATTTGGTAGATATTTCGTAACGTTTTTCAGCAAAAATAAGCCCTTTGACCTATTAAAAAAATGAGTGTTTTACCCAATACGACAAAATTCGACGATCATACGAATAAGAACGGCCTTCTCATATGAAAAAACAGCCCCTCCTCCACGAAAAATGAACTGCTTTTTACGCGCCAAGCCAACAAAAAAACGCACGGTATCCGCACTGCCTGCGAAAGTCCTGCGTTTCTTTATGCAACCATGCCGAGGACGGGAATCGAACCCGTACGGGTGTCACCACCCCCAGGATTTTAAGTCCTGTGCGTCTGCCTATTCCGCCACCCCGGCGAATATGTCGACGTGTCAGCTCACGTCATCCTGAAAAACCCGCATATCAAATTATAAACAGATTTCGGAATAAATTCAACATGTTGCGCCTTTCGGCCGATAAAACAATTATAAGAAGATTTATGGCAAGTTAAATTTGATAGATTTCCAGCCATCATCACAAGAGGAAGGTGTATGTATGCATGAACTGAAAATCGCCGTCACGCTGGGTCACCAGGTCGTCGTAAAACTAGAAAGCGGACAAATAATGACCGGTTTGCCGAAATGGGGATCGGCTCCCGACAGGGTTCAACTCCGCACCATCGAAGGGGCCGTCTGGGTCAAGCTGAACGAAATTTCGCACGTTACCCGGATTATTCCGTTTGAAAGATAATCTCGTTTCGTCAACTCCAGCCCACCCTGCAATATATTTTTTAACTAATATTTTATTGGCTTTCGACATTTTTTTGCAAATGTTTCTCTTCTTCAAGGGAGGATTTACAAATTCAGACATAGAATGTATTACTACCACTTTAGCCTGGTGCGGAACAGATATAAAGTGGGATTCCGCATGACGGTCGCCAGTGCACAGCGGACGTATTACATAGATATTTAAATACTAGGAGTTGTTCGCTTTGGAGCTGATTCTAAAAATTGAAGAACTCCGGTTGGAATTAAACAAGCTTGCTGCGTGCAAACGTCTGGCCGACCGGGAGCTCGTTTTGGTAAGTCAACGACTGGACGAGCTGTTGAACGAATATCATCGTTTGATCTTAGAACAGCAAAGCAAATGATTCAGGGGGAGTCGCTTTGGCGGCTCCCTTTATTTTTCTTTTTTTCATAAAAACGCAAAAAAACACCGCCTAGCCTACAGACGGCCGAAGCGATGTTGTTAGTCTCGTATCAATGGTACATTACAGTTCTTTGGTCATAAAAACGCTGTTCGGATCCTCTTTGTAATCCGCAAACGGACTGCAGTATTCAAACCCGAAGCTTTCATACAAGTTTCTGGCCGGCTTAAAAGCGTCCATCGAGCCCGTCTCCAGGCTTAACCGCCGGTACCCTCTCCGTCTGGCCTCTTCCACGATATGGGCCAGCAAGGCCCTGGCCACGCCTTTGCGCCGATGGGATGAGGCCGTCCGCATCGATTTTATTTCGCCATGCTCCCGGTCAAGCTCCTTCAACGCGCCACAGCCCGCTAATATCCCTTGCTCCCATGCGCTCCAGAACGTAATTTCCGGCTTTTTCAGGCCCTCCAGATCAAGAGCGTGAATGCTTTCCGGAGGCGAGGTTTCCGCCATGTTCACCAGGTGCTCCCCGATCAACGCCCTAATTTCCGGACCGTTTAAATCGTCCAATTGAATCTCCAATGATTTCATCTCTCCCACCCATTTACGATAGATTAGTTTTATAGGATATATACTAGCATTAGAGCGCCCATTCAAGTCAATTGCCGAGTTTTAGACCTGTGCTCTTTTCTCGCCTTTTCAAAATTGGATGGCTACCTGTTTCTCCCCTTCGCGAAGATTCATATTTTTAAGGTATCACGAAAGGGGATGGTATCATTTGAAAATTTCCAAAGCATTGTGCGATCGTCTCGCGAAAATCCTGGGCGGAACCGGGATGTCCGACGGTAAAAGCTGCTCCATTATGGTCCAAAGAAACCTTCATGCCAAAATCCTCGGAAGAAACTACGAAACCGAACATGAAATCACCATTCAATCGCTTAAAAATGGAACGACTTTGAACACGGGGGAAATCACCCTTTTGCAGTCCGAAGTCCAACGATTCGTCAATGCGGCCCGTAAACGCAATTTTAAAGTCACCGCCATACACAACCACTGGTTGTTTGAAAAGCCAAGATTGATCTATCTTCACCTTGAAACCATCGAAAATCCTATCGTTTTCGCCAAAAAATTAAGATCCGCCCTGAACGTTCTGAAAAAATAAGGCTAAAAAAAGCAAAAACCCCTTGCCTGGCAAGGGGTTTCACATTTATGGGCCCTACAGGACTCGAACCTGTGACCAATCGGTTATGAGCCGACCGCTCTAACCAACTGAGCTAAGGGCCCGAACCACATCAATTGCGGGGGCAGGATTTGAACCTGCGGCCTTCGGGTTATGAGCCCGACGAGCTACCGGGCTGCTCCACCCCGCGTCATTAAAATAGCGACTTAATTAATATACAATATAAGTCATGCGAATGTCAAGGGGGGATGGGAGGAAAAAACCGCCCATCATCCCCTTATTTCCACATTCAATCTCCGCCCTGGGGCTCTTTCTTAAATTTGGCCAGTATTTCATTTCCCGCCTGTTCCCATTCCGCCAGCGCTTCTTTTGGCGTCGTTTGGCTGTCCGCGACTTTCTCGAAAAAAGTCTCGCCCGACATCTCCACTTCCCAAAACAGCTTCGAAAGCTCGAGGCTAGACAGCAGGGGCTCATCCGAAACGGACGGGGGAACCGGCTTCCGAGCGGAAAAGGCCTCAATATGATAGTCCAGTCCGCCTTGGGGACGGATATATTTCTTCCGGGCGACGAGTTCGGAGCCGCTATGCGATCTGATCTTGGCGTAATCATCGCCGTTTAGAAATTTGACAAATTCCCAGGCGTCCTCTACATTTGGAGCGGCGTTGTTAATCGCCGTAAGATTGTTTAACTTGATGCCGCCGGTTTCCGGCGCCTCCGGATGCATTGGAAAGGCCGCTACGTCCCAGTCTATAGAAGAACCGTTATTCTTCTTGGCATATTCAATCGCGTCGTTCAATTGGCCCACATAACTGTAATCGGCCACCAGCATGGCCGTATCGCCCGAGATAAAGAGGTCTGTATCATATGTAGGCGTCTGTTCAATATACTGACCTTTGTAACCTCCAAATAACACCTTATCGGCCACCAGCCCACTGATGGTGGTCAAGACCTTTTCCCATTGCGGCGAATTAACGGCCATCTTCCCTGTCTGCTCATCAACGAGCTTGAGTTGAAGCGGGGCGACGTAATCCGAAACCATATAATTAAACGGCCCTAGGCCGTCGCGCCATTGCGTAAAGGATAAGCCGTAAATCCGATCCTGCCCCTCACCTCTAGCCGCGCGGCGGGCAAGGTTAAACACCTCATCCCAAGTCATATTGTCGGTCGGCGGTTCCACCCCGGCTTCCTGAAAAATTTTCTTATTATAAAACAGCGCCGAAGCCGTAAACGTCGGACTTAATCCGTAAATGTGCTGGTCTCCAATAGCCTTGGCTCCTTCCAACACAGCGGGAACGATGCCGGAGGTATCGAATTTATCCTTTTGAATGAGCGGATCCAGCGGTTTAACCAGGTTTTCCCGCACCAATCTCGTCAGAACCTCGTCGCTTACGATGACCACATCGACCGGGTTGTCGCCGGTCATGATTTTTTTCAGATTTTTCATAATATCTTGGTCTTCTTCCTGCTTCGCATTTCTTCCATAGGAACCTCCATAAATGGCCGGAACAAGTTCTATGGTAAGGCTGGGATGGGTCACCTCAAAGGCATCCACATATGCTTGCCGGAAATTTGCTTCATTCCCGCTTCCGTACACCATCCCGATTCGCAACACCCTCTCTTCATCGTAGGCGGGCCTGGCCGAAGTGCAGCCCACGGAAAGAGATGCGATCAGACTTAACATGGCTATAACAGCCCATAACCTTTTTCCCCAAAAACTGCTATTCAATTGCAAATTCCTCTCCCTTATCATCAGCTTTGTCTGGCAAAAATCCGCTCCTATTCACTATAACGCGCGCTAGGGCCACTTTTGTGACAGGTGTAATCAGGGGATAAAACGGACGCCGTATTTTCCTTTCCGAGAGCGGAAAATTTCAATTTCGCGCATGTCGTCGAAGCCGTAAATCCAGCCGTCCTGCTCGAGCCTGCGGGCCAGGCAACCGGCTTGAAACTTCGTTCTGTACAACTTATTGAAGTATACCCAACGCATGGCTTGTCAGTTCATCCTTTCGTTATTTCATAAAACTTCTCCCTGCCTTTAGATTGCCCAGGAGCGGCCAAAAAAAGCCGCCGGGATCGTTCCCGGCAGCTGCTTTTGGGTTTAGTAAATTTTGTTTACACGCCTGCTTAATATTTGACTCCGGAAGTTCCGCTTTCGTTCGGGACGAACGGAGTCCCGTCTTCCTGGAATTGGGTTTTCGGGTTGTTTTTGATTTCCAGCAACATCTTGTTGCCCTTTTCTTCCCATTCCTTGAGCGCTTCCTCCGGCGTTTTTTTGTTCTCCAGCACTTCCTGATAGTAATTGCGCCCGATGTTGGTTACGCTGTACAGGCCCGGTTTTTCGGCGGACATTTTGTCGTCTTTCGGGTCCGTCGGCGGCGTAGGCTTGAGCAAATAAAACGCCTGAATATTGTAATCCAATCCTTGTTTCGGCTCAATAAACGACTTGCGCGCCACCATCTCGTAAGAATTGCTGCGGGATTTTAGTTTCGCCCAATCCGGACTGTTGATGAATTTGATAAAATCCCAGGCGGTCTCCGGATTCGGCGCCGCACTGTTGATGGCAAACGTGCTGCCTAGCCAAATATTTCCCCCGACATCCGGTTTTTCGGAATGCACCGGCACCGTGACGATATCCCAATCGACCGCTTTGAAGTTTTTGATTTTGCCGGCATTGTTGTTCGCATCGGCAATCTCGCTGATATAATAGTTATCCCCGATCGTCATCGCGACTTTGCCGGACAGGAACAAATCGCCGCTGATCGGCGTCCATTGGTCCATGGCTCCATCCGACATGCCCGCCGATGAGTCCGGAATGATTTTATCCTTGACCAGTTTCGACATCGTTTCCCAGACTTTGATCCATTGGGGCGAATTAACCGTCATCATTTCCGCTTTATCGTCATACGTTTTGAGCTGCAGGGCGTTTAGGTAGTTGCTCTGCATATCGAAAAACGGATCGCTGCCTTGGTAGCGGCTGAAAGCAAATCCGTAGACCCGGTCTTTTCCTTCCCCTTTGGCAACGCGGCGAGCCAAATTAAAAACGTCATCCCACGTCATCTTGTCCGTCGGAGGTTCGACGCCGGCGTCGGCAAATATCTTTTTGTTATAAAAAAGCGCCGATGAAGTGAAGGATGGAGTTAAAGCGTACAGTTTCCCGTCCCCTAAATCCTTGATGCCTTCAATCACCGCAGGCACGTAATCCGCAGTGTCGAATTTATCTTCCTGAATCATCGGGTCCAGTTGCTTGACCATGTTCTCCTGGATCAATTGGTTCAGCACGCTCGTATCCGTAACAACGATGTCGACCGGATTGCCGCCGGTCATAATCTTTTTTATGCTGTCCAGGTAATCCGGCGGTTGATACTCTTCCGTGCCGTCGGAATAGCGGTATTGGCTTTGATCGACGGCCGGAACGATCTCGATCCGGACTTTCTGATGCGTAAATTCATAGACATCGGTATATTGCTGGCGGAAATACGAATCATCGTACCCCCCGTACAGCACACCGATCCGCAGTACCTTCTCCTGCTCTTTGTCGACGGCTTTGCCTCCGCTGCAGCCCGCAAGCAATCCCAGCGCAAGCGTTGCGGTCAGCAGCGCCGTCGTAATTTTACGAAAACTCCCTCTCCTCATGCTCATTTTACCCCATCCCCCTCTAAGGCTTTTGGCGCCGTAATAATGATTTTTTCTCCGTCAAACTCCATGCTGGCCCGTCCGCCGATACCGACGGCTTCCAGATATTCTTTCGGCACCTGAAGACGACCGACGCGGTCGACCACCACAAACGCTTCGTGCACCTCCTGCAGTCCTCCGCCCAAGCCCTCCGCTGCGGCCAGATCAAGGTTAGGATTCCGCTTCACAAACTCGGTGCTCGTTAAACCGTCGCGGATCGCCACGACGCGGTCCACTTTGCCCGCCAGCGTCAAATCATGCGTAACGATGACGACCGTGATGCCGATATCCCGGTTGACCTGGCGAAAAATCTGCATGATTTGATCGGATGTCGCCGTATCGACCGATCCGGTCGGTTCGTCGGCAAGCAGCAGTTTCGGACGGTTCGAAAGCGAGATGGCGATCGCCACCCGCTGCTGCTCCCCGCCGGATAGCTGGTGGAGCTTGTTGTGCATCCGGTGCTTGAGTCCAACCCGCTCCAGCAGTTCCTTGGCATAATTGCTGTCCAGCTTGCCGGTCAGCAGCATCGGCATCTCGACGTTCTCCAGCGCCGTTAAATAAGGCAATAGGTTGCGCGCGTTGTTTTGCCATACGAAACCTACCGTGCTGCGCTTATATTCCACCAGTTGATCGTCGCGAATCTTCAGCAGATCCCAGCCGCCGACGGACACCTGACCGGCCGAAGGCCGGTCAAGGCCGCCCAGAATGTTCAGCAGGGTTGATTTGCCGCTGCCGCTGTTCCCGATTATGGCCATCATTTCGCCTTGCTCCACGGTTAGATTAAGACCCTGAAGCGCTACGACTTCGATGTCCTCGGACTTGAAAATTTTGACCAATCCTTCGCAGTGTATCATCGGCTACCGCTCCTCTCCCATTTTCACGGCTTGATGCACGCGCAGCCGCCGGATTTGCCACAGCAGCAGGCCGGCTCCGAGCAGCAGCATCACCAACACGACCACGTAGAGCTGCAGCGTATCCTGCGAGTCGAACACGATCCGAAACGGCGGAACCTGCGTGGTCACGTTATCGGCGGTTTGCAGGAACGGCAGGTACAGCCTGCCGGCGATTTTGCCGATGACGATGCCGAGCACGATCGATAAGCCCGCCGTCAATATTTGCTCGGTCAGCAGCATAAAGGTCAGCTGCTTGCGCGACAAGCCCATCGCCCGCAAAATCCCGAACTGAACGACCCGCCCGGATAAATTAAAGAACCAGTAAAGCACGTATCCGATCAGCGACACGATGACCGAAACGAGGAAACCAAGGCTCAAAATGCCGAACACCCCGCCGCGGGTCGGGTGCTTGCTCTGCGCCGCCAATTCGCTGCGCACATCGCTCACCTCATACAATTCGATGTTCTTTTCGGCCAGCTTTGGAATGAGCGGCGCCACCTTGGCGCCCGGCTTCATCTTCAGCCAAACCTCGTAAGGAATAAGCGGAACCTGATCATAGATATAATCGAGGTTGGCGATAACAAATGGTGTCTGGTCCGGATATTGGCTGGGCCAATACGGAATGATGCCGTACACGGCGAATTCCACCGGCTGATCATTAAGCGAAACCGTGAATACATCCCCCAGCTTCAGCTTGTATTTCTCGGCCAGATTGGACGGAACCAAAGCCGCGCTTTCGTTCATGCCCAGAAAATTCAAATAATTGTACGGATGCGTCGGGAACAAATCGTCCCGGAACCAGGCAACCTTGGCAAAATCGACATTGTCGATCCCCATCACGTTGCCCTGCCCGGCCGAGCGGCCGGAAATGATAATATTGCCTTTCGTTTGCAGGACACGCGCCGCATTTTCCACGCCATCCAGCTGGCGGAAAATTTCAAACGGCGGCTCCGACGCATAGATCACCTTGGTCGGTCTCTGGTTTTGTCCGCCGCCCGGGCCGCCTCCGCCCGGCGCTCCCGGATTCCCCGGTTGGCCGGAACCGCCGCCCTGCCCTTGGCCGCCTTGGCCCGATCCCTGCGATGGACGCTTAATTTCCGGCGTTCCATCCCATACCGTCTTCATGATTACATCCGCCCCGTATTTGTAGAGCGTCCGCTCCGTCGAGTTCAAATCGATCGTCCGGGCGGCGGATGCATTGTAAACGCCGAGCCCGAGCGTCAATACCAGCAAAATCATCAGCGGATAATAGGACAATGATGACCGCGACAGTTGGGTCAAACTTAAATAATAAGGCACGGGCAGCCATTTTTTGCCGAGCCAGCCGATCAGCTTGAGCAGCCACGGAAACACGCGCAAGAAGAACAAACCGATCGAAAAGATGGCCAGCGCCGGGACGAAAAACAGGAACGGCTGAACCTGCAGCTCATCCGTGGTCAACCCGGTTTGGAACGTCAGCATTTGGCGTTCCTGGAACATATAGTAGCCGTAGGCGGAAATCCCCATCAGCACGATGTCCAGGAACCAACGCTGCCAGAAGGGCGCCCGGTCGGAGCGCGCCTGCTTTTGCTTCGCTTTGACGATCGAGGCGCGGGCATAGGATACCGCTGGCAGCAGGGTCGCCAGAATCGCGATGACAACCGCCAAAGCCCCCAACACAAGCGCATCAAAATTAAAGCCGACCGGAATCGATTTGCGGTTGACGAACGTCAAAAACCCGTCGGCCGCTCCTATCGATTTGGACATGAACCAGCCGAGCAGCGGTCCCAGGATCAGCGCCACGACACCTAGAATCAAGCTCTCCAGCAAATAAATGAAAACGATTTGGTTAGTCGACGCTCCCCGGCTGCGCAGAACGGCGATGTCGCTTTGCTGCTTGTCGAGAGCTTGGCGGGCATTCATCACGATATAGTAGAACACCATGGCGATCATCGGCGCCGCCAGCGTAAACAGCAGCGTCTGCATCTGCAGGCTCTGCTTGCGGAAATCGTTCAGCAGGCTTCCAAAAGAGACATCGACTTTTGCATCCTTTAGCTTCTGGTACAGTTCGATGTTCAAACGATCCAGCGTACCTGCCAGCGGCGATAGCTGGCTCGTTTTAATCTCCCGAAGATCAAAGGCATAATACCAGCTCGAATTGTGAAGCGGTATCGACATGCGCTGAAGCAGATCTTCATTAAACACTTTGTCAGGGAGGTAGAAGCTGTTCATCATCCCCTCAAAACCCTGGTACCAATACGGATCGCTCTCGTTTTTGGGCTGAAACGCGCCGACGATTTTTACTTTAAGCGTAATGCCCGAACCGCCGCTTACAGGATACTCCATCACGTCGCCGACGTGCAGGTCCTGGCGGTACATCGCCTCCTCCAGCATCAGCGCCTCGATCGTATCTCCGCTGGCCTTTTCTGAAAACATTTTGCCTCCGGACAGCTCGATATGATCCTGGAGTCCGCTCATCGAGGAGAGCGTCATCGTTCGCGTCCGGCTCGCATCGACCTTGGTCGGGTCGACCGGGTATACCTCCGTGCTCCGGATCGAACGTGTATTGACATAGGTTTCATGAGGAAAACCGATTTCCTTCGGCACCTCGTTGACAATATATTCATCCACGGCCTTTAAGCCGCCGATGTCCGTCTTCGTTCCCCCCGGCGCCTGGTAGCCCATGATCAGGGAACCTGCGGGAAGTCCTTCGCTTTCGCTTTTTAACGTACTCGAAACGACCCGCTTCAGCGAACCGTCCGAATACATCGGTATGCTGACGGTAAACGAAACAGCAACGATAAGACCAAGCAGCGTACTGAACGTCAGCCATTTCGTGTTCCACATTTTGCGGAACAGTAAGCGCAATAAAGGTACACCCATTAACGACCCACTACTTTCTGCCCCGGCGTAAGACCTTTAACGATTTCAATATCGGTCGAAGTCTGCAGGCCAACTTCAACGTCGGCTTCGCGTTTGCTGCCGTCCTTTTCGACGACCTGCACATAGGTACGCGAACCAATCGTGCGCAGGGCGGAAATCGGAATAAGCACGGCGTTTTCCTTGCGCTCGGTGACGATGGAAACGCTGAGCGGTCTGCCCCGCTCGATGCCTTTAGGCCATTTGTCCAGCTGTACGATCACGTATTTGTCGATCGAGTCTTTTTCCGGCTGGTTGCCATTGTTGTTATCGCTATCCGAAGAATTGGCGTTGACCGGCATCACCTTGACCTTGCCGTTGTATACACCGGCAGCGTTAATATCGACTTTGGCGTCCATACCGACCGCGATTTTTTCCAGATCCTCCTTGGCAAAAGAAGCGGCCACGACCAGTGATGAAGTATCCGAAATCACCGCCAATGTTTTGTAAGCTTCAATGGTCTTGCCTTTTTCGGCCGAGACGGACACGATCGTGCCGGAAAACGGCGCTCGGAGCGTCCCGTCCGCGATCGTCTTCTCCAAATCCGCAAGGTCCTGCCGCGCTTCTTCAAAAACAATCGAAGCCTCCTCGAATTCAACCGGATCCTTCTCGTCTTTCGTGCGGAGAAGTTCCTTCATTTGTATTTCCTGCTTGCGGAATTCCAGTTTCTTCTTGCGCAGGTCCTTCTGCAGTTCCTCCACGTCCAGCTCGATCAGCGGATCTCCCTGCTTCACCTTATCCCCGGCTTTGACCAGCACATTTTTGATATGCAGATCGCCCTTCGTAAAGAACAGCGGCTCTTCTCGCTGGCTCATGATTTTCCCGACCGCGCTCACGTCAATCACGATCGGTCCCTTCCTCACTTCGTACTCCGGTTTTTTCGAAATGGTCGGCGGCGTAATGACGGGAATATCCTCTTCCTCGTCTTCGTTCGGAAGCAAGGCGCAGCCGGATGCGGCAACGAGCGATGCGCAAATCGCCAGCAAGCCCAGCGTCCGCGAAAGCTTTCTTCCTTTAGTTGATAAATCTTCCATCCACCATTTCGTAAACATGGTCGGCTACCTCCAAGATTGTAGGATCGTGTGTCGTCATGCAAATCGTCACTCGTTCCGTATGTATGATGTTTTTGAAAACGGTCATGACTTGCGCGCCCATTTGCGAATCCAAATTCGCCGTCGGCTCGTCCGCCAGCAGCAACTTGGGCCTATGGGCGATCGCTTTGGCGATGGCCACCCGCTGCTGCTCCCCGCCCGACATTTCGAACGGCCGGTGAAACATCCGTTTGCCGAGTCCGACCAGTTCCAGGCAGTGTGTAACGCGCGGTTTCCATTCCTGCGTCGGCACCCCGGCCATGCGCAAAGACAGCTCCACGTTCTCCCACGCGGAAAGCAGCGGCAGCAGCGCATAAGCCTGAAAGATAAAGCCGATTTGATCTCGCCGCAGCACCGTACGTTTGTCGTCACTTAACCGGTGTAGAGGCTGATCGCGGAAAAAAATCTCCCCCGACGTCGGCTGATCAAGCCCGCCCAACATGTTGAGCAGCGTCGTTTTCCCCGAGCCGGACCTCCCTTTGAGCATGACAAGCTGGCCGGGATGGACCTCCATGTTGATCCCTTTCAATACCTGAATTTCTCCACCGCCGACCGGAAAAGACCTGCGGACGTCTTTAACCATCAGCAGCGGCCCCTTCTCCATTTCTTGCGTAGGTGCATCGTTTATCCCTGAAACGGCCGCAGCCTCAAGCTTCTCCGGTTCGGACGTCCCCTCGGGAAGCTCCGGCAAGTCCCAGTTAACCTCCGGAATAGGCGTCTCCGCTTCCGGCTTAACTCCTATTTTTCCTCTCTTGCGAAGCCAAAGCTTCATCTTGTATCGTTCTCCCGTTTTTTCAATTTGCTGCTCCCCCTCTGACTCGCGAAATATCTTTGTCTAAGAATGCTTTACGTCTAGCATTATAAACGAAATATTATGCCAAAAAGTTACAACTTTTTTTACGATTTGATATTTTTTAGAGGCTTTGATTTCCATATTTTTTACACTGATCATATTCTATTAGTCTGTTAAAATAAAGGGGATTTCTACTAATTTAGGCAAGGAGTCCTACTTCATGAAAAAAGTATTATCCATGCTCCTGTTGGCATCCCTGATGTTGACCGCTCCCGGCGTCGATCAGCTGCCGGTGTCCGCCGAGAAACTGCCCTATGACGATATAAACGGCAGCTACGCCAAAGAGGCGATCGTGCGATTATATGAAAATAATACCATGAAAGGTACATCCCCAACCGAATTTTCTCCTGCACGGGCGATTACCCGCGCCGAATTTATGACCACGCTGACCCGCATCCTGCATCTGGAACCCGTGTCCTCGGCCCTCCCGGCTTATACCGACGTTGCTGCTTCTGCATGGTACTACGGAACGATTCAGGCCGCGACCGAACTCGGGCTTACGGAAGGGCTGGGGGGCGGCATCTTCAAGCCAAACCAACCAATTACCCGGCAGGAAGCCGCGGCCTGGCTCGTCAGAGCGCTGAAGCAAAAGACGGGGGCGGCGCCGGTTTCCGGCTATAAGGATGGCGCTAGCATCGCACTTTGGGCCCGCCCTTACATAAGCTCCGTTTCTCTACTTGGTCTGATGGAAGGCAGCGACGGGAAGTTTTATCCGAACCGGGCGATGACCCGCCAGGAAACCGCCGTCATTCTTGATCGATTGCTGCAGGGCGACATGTTTCCAAAAGCGATAGCCGCAACCGGAGAGCAGGCGATACAAATCGGCTGGCAATTCGGCCAATCAACCGAAGACTACCGGAGGTCCGTACAACAGTCCAGCGTCAACGTGCTTGCGCCGAGATGGTACTTTTTGGAGAACACCGGAAAAATATCCGATTCCACGGACCCTGCCCTTGTGACATGGGCCAAAAAAAGCGGAAAACAGGTTTGGGCCATGGTGGGCAACCGTTTTGATCAGGAAACGACGCATAAGCTGCTCTCCTCATCTTCCTTGTCTTCTGCCGCGATCCAGGACTTGAAATCGTATGTAAGCAAATACGGGCTGCAAGGCATCAATCTTGACTTTGAAAACGTGCAGGCGGCCGATAAGGCGCTTTTTACCGAGTTCGTCGCCAAACTGGCCAAGGAGCTGGACAGCGTCTCCGCCGTTTTGTCCGTGGATTTGCCGCCCGATTTGGGCAACGATTGGTCGGACGCTTACGATTACGCAAAGCTCGCCAAAAGCGCGGATTACATTGTGCTGATGGCTTATGACGAACATTGGAGCGGCTATACGGCCGGTTCGGTCGCTTCTTTGAATTGGGTGCAAAAACGGGTCGGCGAACTGCTGGCCAAAGTGCCGGCAGACCAAATAATTTTGGGGATGCCGCTCTATACCCGGGATTGGACCGTCAATGGCAACGGGGCAACCGTATCGTCGGAGGATTTGAGCATTCCTGAGCAAAACAGCCGGATTAAGCAATACGGGGCAAAAATCCAATGGAATGCAACGGCCGGCCAGTATACGGCCGAATACCGGAAATCCGGTCTGCTGCACCGAATCTGGCTGGAAGATTCCCGCTCGCTGGCGGAAAAATTCCGGATGGGCTTAAGTACGGGGATCGCCGGCTTCGCCTACTGGCATATCGGCGGCGAATCTCCGGAAGTTTGGACGAGCTTGAAAAATACGGAGAAGTACGAAGGGTATAGGTTCGAATAAGCCGTTCGGCCTATTCCCTTCAATAATAGGCTTTAATACGAGTATCTGGTTTGAGCCTTTAAAAAAGCGAAACTTTTGCCAAAATGCAAAAGTTTCGCTTTTTGCATCCTTCTAAGCCCCGAAGGAAGCCGGATCCTTACGCCACGACTGCAGCAGCTCCAAGTCTTCGGCTTTGATGTCGCCGCGCTTCACGGCAACGTCGATCAGCGCCGAATAGTTGGATAACGTCTGAAGCGGGATGCCCGCCTCGGCAAACGCGCTGACCGCTTTGTCCAGCTGGTAGCTGAAAATCGCCAGCACGGCGAGCGGTTCGGCCCCCGCCTCCCGGACGGCCAAGGCTGCCTTAAGCGAACTGCCCCCGGTAGAAATCAAATCTTCGATGACGACGACCTTTTGACCGGGTTTGATCAAACCTTCGATTTGATTTTCTTTGCCGTGGCCCTTGGCTTTGTCGCGGATATAGGCCATCGGCAGGCCCAGCTTCTGCGCCGCAAACGCGGCGTGGGGAATGCCCGCCGTCGCCGTTCCGGCAATGACCTCGGCTTCGGGATAAGCTTCGCGGATCAAAGCCGCAAACGACTCCGCGATCAGGTCGCGGATCGCCGGATAAGACATCGTCAAGCGGTTGTCGCAGTATATCGGCGATTTGATGCCCGAGGTCCACGTAAACGGCTGGTGCGGCCGAAGCGCCACCGCTCCGATTTCCAGCAAATTTTCGGCGATTTGGGCCGCTGTGTCAGTTGAGTTTGCCATGATTACATCATCTCCTCGATAATTTTCTCCGCCGCTTCGCGGGGACTGGCTGCCGCGCTGATCGGACGCCCGACGACGATGTAATCCGTCCCTTGGGACATCGCTTCGCCCGGCGTTAGGGTGCGGGATTGATCGTCCGCCTGGCTGCCGGCCGGCCGGATGCCCGGCGTTACGGTCAGAAACGCTTGTCCGCACCGCTCTTTCACCGCCGGCACTTCCAGCGGCGAAGCGACGACGCCGTCCAGGCCGGCTTCCCGGGCCAGCGCCGCATAATTCACCACGGACGCTTCCACACTTCCGGGAATGCCGATTTCACGGTTGAGCATATTCCGGTTTGTGCTCGTCAGCTGCGTCACCGCAATGATTTGCGGCATGGACAGAGTTATGCCGCTTTCCAAAGCGGCAAGCGCTCCTTCCTTGGCCGCTTTCATCATATTTACGCCGCCAGCGGCATGAACGTTAAACATATCCACACCGAGCTTGGTGACGCTGTTTGCACCGCCTTTAACGGTGTTCGGGATATCGTGCATTTTTACATCCAGAAACACCAAATAGCCCGCTTGCTTCAATTCCCGGATAAAATCCGGACCGGCCGCATAAAAAAGCTGCAGCCCTACCTTCATGTAGCAAGGAATGCCTTCCAACGTCTTCAGCAGCTTTCTCGCCCGCTCCGCATCGGGAAAATCGAGGGCGACAATCAGCCGGCCCGCCGCCTGTTCAAATGAACGCATTACCGCTTACCCTCCTGTCATGCCTGCGGCTCCGAAGCAAGTTGCTTCCGAGCCGCAGCATTTTTTTGTAATCGAATTATCCGTCCAAATGACCCCTCTTAATAGTTAGTGTTCAAAAAGGTCGGTTTTCAGCACCGAGAAGGTTGGATGAAGCCAGGGACTGAGTGGCGGAGCGTACGTTTTGGGTACGTGAGCAACGGAAGGCCCGGCTGAATTCAAGATTCGATGCCTTGGTTACTTCTTGATTCACTTCGTGATCAAAAGCGGACTTTTTGAACTTACCTCTTATAAAGAAGGCATCGCTTGGGAGGAGAAGTTGATCGCCTCCAGCATCTCGAGCAGCGCGCGCACCGTATCGAGCGAGGTCATGCAGACGACGCCGTTCTCCACCGCTTCCCGGCGGATGCGGAACCCGTCGCGTTCCGGTTCCTTGCCTTTTGTCAGCGTGTTGATGACGAAGTGCGCTTCCCCGTTCCGGATCAAATCCAGGATGTTCGGCACGCCTTCCGACAGCTTGTAGACGGTTGTCACATGGATGCCCGCGTCGATCAACGCGGAAGCCGTCCCGTCCGTGGCGATGATTTTGTAGCCCAGGCGATAGAAGCCGCGCAGCAGCTCGACCGCTTCCTGCTTATCTTTATCCGCCACGGTCGCGATGATCGCGCCGGTCGCAGGAATTTTCATTCCGGCCCCGATAAGGCCTTTATACAGCGCCTTGGCATACTGCGGATCGCGGCCCATGACTTCTCCGGTCGATTTCATTTCCGGACCGAGCGTCGGCTCGACCCGGCGCAGCTTGGCAAAGGAGAACACCGGCACTTTGACGGCAACCTGCTCGCTTTCCGGCCACAGGCCGTCCTTATAGCCAAGATCGCTCAGCTTCGTGCCGAGAATGCACTGCGTCGCCACGCCCGCCATCGGGATGTTCGTCACCTTGCTCAGGAACGGCACCGTCCGCGAAGAGCGCGGGTTAACCTCGATGACGTACACTTCATCCTTGTAGATAACGAATTGGATGTTGACGAGACCGATGGTTTTCAGCTCTCTGGCGATTTTGATCGTGATTTCGACGATTTTCTCCTTCAGTTCGGCGGACAAATGCTGCGGCGGGTACACCGCAATCGAGTCTCCGGAGTGCACGCCGGCGCGTTCGATATGCTCCATGATCCCCGGAATCAGCACGGTTTCCCCGTCGCAGATCGCGTCGACCTCCACCTCTTTGCCCAGCATGTAGCGGTCGATCAGCACCGGATGCTGCGGGTTGATGTTGACCGCTTCCTCCATGTATCTCAGCAGCTCGCTATCGGAGTAGACGATTTCCATCGCCCGGCCGCCCAGGACGTACGACGGACGCACCAGCACCGGATAACCGAGCGCTTGCGCGGTTCCCACCGCCTCCTCGACCGAGGTGACCGTGCTGCCTTTAGGTTGGGCGATATGCAGCCTGGAGAGCAGCGCTTCGAACTTTTTGCGATCCTCCGCCCCGTCGATCGATGCCAGGGAGGTGCCGAGGATGCGCACGCCGGCCGCCTCCAGCGGCGCCGCCAGGTTGATCGCCGTTTGGCCGCCGAACTGGACGATGACGCCAACCGGATTTTCCTGCTCGATGACGTTCATCACGTCCTCGAAGAACAGGGGCTCGAAATAAAGCCGGTCCGAGGTGTTGAAATCGGTGGACACCGTCTCCGGATTGTTGTTGATGATGACCGCTTCATAACCGGCCCTTTGAATCGCCCAAACCGCGTGCACCGTGGAGTAGTCGAACTCGATGCCCTGACCGATCCGGATCGGGCCGGAGCCGAGCACGACGATTTTTTCCTTCCCGGATTGGACGACTTCATTTTCCGTTTCATAGGTCGAGTAATAGTATGGCGTGGAAGCTTCAAACTCCGCCGCGCACGTATCGACCATTTTATATACCGGCCGCAGGCCACGCTCCTTGCGGAAGCTTCTGACCTCGGCTTCGGTCAAATGCGTGCCCAGCGGCTGCCCCGCCGCGCGCAGCTCGGCGATCGCCCGGTCGGTAAAGCCGAGCCGCTTGGCTTCGTACAAGGTTTCATAGGACAAAATTTCTTCGCCGGCGATCCGCTTCTCGAACTCGACCAAACGTTCGATTTTGTCCAGGAACCACCAGTCGATGCCCGTCAGGTCGTGGATCTGCTGGAGCTTGTAGCCGCGGCGGAACGCTTCGGCGATCAGGAACAGGCGCTCGTCGTCGGCTTTGATCAAGCGGGCGTCCAATGTCCCGTTGTCGATCTTTTCCGCCCCTTTCAAGTACAGGCGGTGTGTGCCGATCTCCAGCGAGCGGACCGCTTTGTGAATCGACTCTTCAAACGTCCGTCCGATCGCCATCACTTCGCCGGTCGCTTTCATCTGCGTGCCCAGCTTGCGGTTGGCGCTGACGAATTTGTCGAACGGCCAGCGCGGGATTTTGCTGACGATGTAGTCGAGCGTCGGTTCAAAACAAGCGTACGTCTGGCCCGTAACCGGGTTGACGATTTCGTCGAGCGTATAGCCGAGGGCGATTTTCGCCGCCATTTTGGCGATCGGGTAGCCCGTCGCTTTGGAGGCGAGCGCCGAAGAACGGCTCACCCGCGGGTTTACTTCGATAACGTAGTACTGGAAGCTTTGCGGATCGAGCGCGAACTGGACGTTGCAGCCGCCTTCGATGTTCAACGCGCGGATGATTTTCAGCGACGCCGAACGCAGCATTTGATACTCGCGGTCGGAAAGCGTCTGGCTCGGAGCTACGACGATGCTGTCCCCGGTATGTACGCCCACCGGGTCAAAGTTCTCCATGTTGCAGACGACGATGCAGTTGTCATTTGCGTCCCGCATGACTTCGTATTCGATTTCCTTCATGCCGGCGATCGATTTTTCGATCAGGCATTGGCCGATCGGGCTGTAGCGGATCCCCGAAGCGACCGTTTCCTTAAGCTCCTCCTCCGTGGCGCAGATGCCGCCGCCGGTGCCGCCCAGCGTATAGGCCGGACGCACGATGACCGGATAGCCGATCTCCGCGGCAAAGGACAGCGCCTCATCGACCGAGGTGATGATCGTGCTTTCCGGCACCGGCTGCTCCAGCTCGCGCATCAGCTCGCGGAACAGGTCGCGGTCCTCCGCCTTTTCGATCGAGGTCAGCTGCGTGCCGAGCAGCTTGACGTTTTCGCGCTCCAGCACGCCGGCGCGGGCCAATTCGACGGCCATGTTCAGGCCGGTTTGGCCGCCCAGCGTCGGCAGCAGGCCGTCCGGGCGCTCCTGGCGGATGATTTGCGTCACGAACTCAAGCGTGATCGGTTCGATGTATACTTTGTCGGCCATGTTGGTGTCCGTCATGATCGTCGCCGGGTTGCTGTTGATCAGCACCACCTCGACGCCTTCTTCCTTCAGCGCCTGGCAGGCCTGCGTTCCGGCATAGTCAAACTCCGCAGCCTGGCCGATGACGATCGGGCCGGAACCGATGACGAGTATCTTCTTGAGGTCTTTGTTGATCGGCATGGATTACAGTTCTCCTTTCGCAGCGGCCATGAGTTCGGCCTGACGGGGCTTTTGCGGATGCAGGCGCTTATGCTCCCGGATCATTTCGATGAAGCGGTCGAACAGGTAGCTGTTGTCGTAAGGTCCGGGAGCCGCCTCCGGATGGTACTGCACCGAAAAAGCCGGATATTTTTTATGCTTCAAGCCTTCGATCGTTTTGTCGTTATTGTTGATATGCGTTACTTCCAGGTCCGTTCCGTTCAGGGACGATTCCGTTACCGTGTACCCGTGGTTCTGGGACGTGATGTAGCAGCGCCCCGATTCCAGCTCTTTGACCGGATGGTTGCCGCCGCGGTGGCCGAATTTCAGTTTCTCCGTATCGGCTCCGCATGCCAAAGCGAACAGTTGGTGGCCCAGGCAGATGCCGAAAATCGGATATTCGCCGAGCAGTTCGGAGATCATTTCCGCCGCGTAAGGCACGTCTTTCGGGTCCCCGGGGCCGTTGGACAGCTGAATCCCGTCGGGATGCAGGCGGCGGATTTCCTCCGCGGTCGTGTTATGCGGCACGATGACCACATCGCAATCCCGTCTGTTGAGTTCGCGTAAAATACCGCTTTTGGCGCCGAAGTCCACAAGCACGATGCGCTCTTTCGAGCCCGGGCTGCTGTAGACGTGCTTCGTCGAGGTTTGGGCCACCTGATTGCGCAGTTCCTCGATGCTGGTGGCGAGCATCATTTCCTTCAGTTCTTCAACCGATTTCGAGGAGGTGGTCAGGATCCCCCGCATCGTCCCCTGATGGCGGATGATGCGCGTCAGCATGCGGGTATCGATATCGGCAATGCCGGGAATCCCGTATTCCTTAAGCAAATCGCCCAGGTTGTACTGCGCCCGCCAGTTGCTGGGCGTTGGCTCGTACCGGCGCACCACGAACCCGTGGATCGATGGGACGATCGATTCGAAATCATCCCGCGAGATGCCGTAGTTTCCGATCAGCGGATAGGTCATGGTGACGATTTGTCCGCAGTAGGACGGGTCGGACAAAACCTCCTGATATCCCGTTATTCCCGTATTAAAAACGACCTCGCCCGTTTTTTCGCCTTCTGCCCCGAATGAGGTTCCGGTAAACAACGTGCCGTCTTCCAACAACAATCTTGCTTGCATCCTGCAGCACTCCTTTAGAAGTTCTATATTCATCAAAGCCCATGATTGGGCTTATGCCTCAGACCTATACCTCGGACCTGCCTTGGCCTTATGCCTCAAGCCTATGCCTCAGACCAAACCAGGTTTCCGCCCACGATCGTCGCCACCGGCCAGCCCTTCAGCTTCCACCCGGCAAACGGCGTGTTGCGCCCTTTCGAGGCGAAGGCCGCCGGATCGACGGTCCGCTCCTCCTCCAAATCGACGATCGTCAGATCGGCGGGAGCGCCGGGAGTGAGGCGTCCGGCCTTTAGCCCGAACACTTGCGCCGGACCTGCAGTCATGCGCTGCACCAGCATCCCCAAAGTCCAGCGGCCTTCGGCCACAAATTTGGTGTACAGCAGCGGGAACGCCGTTTCGAAACCGACGATGCCAAACGGCGCAAGCTGCAGGCCCTTGGCCTTTTCTTCCTCGCTGTGCGGCGCGTGATCGGTGACGATGATGTCGATCGTTCCGTCCTCCAATGCCGCGATACAAGCCTCCACGTCCCGGCGGGAGCGCAGCGGCGGATTCATTTTCCAGTTGGCGTCCAGCCCGGGGATATCTTCTTCCGCCAGGATCAGATGATGCGGGCATACCTCGGCGGTCACGTTGATGCCGATCTCTTTGGCCTGCCGGATCAAGCGGATCGACTGCTCCGTGCTGACGTGGCAGACGTGGTAGTGAACGCCCGTCGCTTCCGCAAGCAAAATATCGCGCCCGACATGGATCGCCTCCGACTCGTTCGGGATGCCTTTCAAGCCGTGCCGTCTGGCGAAATCCCCCTCGGCGACCGGCGCTCCTTCCACCAGCGAGTTGTCCTCGCAGTGGGCGATGACCGGCATAGCCAGCGACGCCGCCAGTTTCATCGCGTCCTTCATCATCTGCGCGCTCTGCACGCCTACGCCGTCGTCGGTGAAGCCGATTGCGCCGGCTTCCTTCAGCGCGGCAAAGTCGGTCAACTCGCGGCCAAGCTCGCCTTTCGTGATCGCCGCGTACGGCAGCACATTGACGAGCCCCGCTTCGTCCGCTTTTTGTTTTACGTATTTTACCGTGTCGGGATTATCGGTTACCGGTCTCGTGTTCGGCATGCAGGCGATCGTGGTGAAGCCGCCTTTGGCCGCCGAGCGGGAGCCCGTTTCGATCGTTTCTTTATGCTCAAAGCCCGGTTCGCGCAAATGCACGTGCATGTCGATAAAACCCGGGGTTACCAGCTTGCCGCCGGCGTCGATTATCCGCGTATCCGGCTCGGCCGCTGCGGCCTCCCCGGCCCCGTTAACCGAAATACTTTCGATGATTCCGTTATGGACGGTGATTCGGGATAATTGCAGTTCCCCGTCGCTATTAAGGATATTGGCATTTATGATAATAAGTCGCATGGAATGTTCATCCTCCGCTCTTTCGTACGATTTTGGAATAAGACGGCGGGTTACGGCGCTATATTTCCCTGCACGGCCCTACCGTAGGGCCCGTTCCAGGACGGCCATGCGGATCGGCACGCCGTTTTGCATCTGCTTAAAGATGCGCGACTGCGGGTGCTCCACAAGCGCGTCGTCGATTTCCACGCCCCGGTTTACCGGAGCCGGGTGCATGATCAGCGCGTGCGGCGGCAGTTTGGCCGCTCTCTCTTCCGTTAAACCATAATGGAGACGATACTCGGCCGCCGATTTCAAGATGCCGTCCGTATGGCGCTCCAGTTGAACCCGGAGCATCATCACGACGTCGGCGCCAAGCGCTTCTTCCATCGATACGTAAGAAGCGTATGCTTCAAGCTCCTGGGCCTGCATGTTTTCCGGCGCGCACAGCTTCACTTTCGCGCCGAATTTTTGCAGGGCCCACAGGTTGGAGCGGGCAACCCGGCTATGTTTGATGTCGCCGATGATCGCCACCTTGAGCCCCTTCAATTCCCCGAAATGGGCCTTCATCGTATAAAGATCGAGCAGCGCTTGCGTCGGGTGCTCGTTGTTGCCGTCGCCGGCATTGACGAGCGGAACGCCGATTTTTTCCGCAATTCCTTCAAGCATGCCGATCGGCTTAAGCCGGATGACGCCGGCGTCGATGCCCATCGATTCCAGCGTGCGGACGGTGTCGTAAATCGACTCGCCTTTTTCTACGCTCGAGACCGCCGCCGCGAAGTTAAGCACCTGCGCGCCCAGCCTTTTCTCCGCCATTTCGAAGGAAAATCGGGTCCGCGTGCTGTTTTCAAAAAACATATTGGCTACGAAACGGTCCTGCAAGACCGGGATCACTTTCTCTGCTTTGGCGTCCCAGTGGGCCGCCCGATCCAAAATGGAGGAAATCTCCGACGCGCTCAGGTTTTTGAGTCCCAGCAAGCTGCGTTCTTTCACTGCCGCCATCGTCAGCGCCATGTCAGTTCCCCTCCCGGTTGTGGAGGATGCGGACAAGATCGCTTCCGTCATGTTCTTGAAGCAGCACTTCGATTTCTTCCGTGCGCGAGGTCGGCACGTTTTTCCCGATATAATCGGCCCGGATCGGCAGCTCCCGATGGCCCCGATCGGCGAGAACCGCCAGTTGGATCGATTCCGGCCGCCCGCAGTCCATGATCGCGTCCATCGCGGCCCGGATCGTGCGGCCCGTATACAGAACATCGTCGAACAAAATGACTTTTTTGCCTTGAATCGATACCGGGAACGTGGCTTGCTTGGCTCCCCGCACCGTTTCGGTGTTGTCGTCCCGGTAGGACGTTACGTCAAGCTCTCCCCACGGAATCGCCGATCCTTCGATGCTTTCCAGCCGCTCGGCCAGCCGTTTGGCGAGATACACTCCGCGCGTTTTGATGCCGGCCAGCACCAAACCTTCGATCCCTTTGTTTCGCTCCAAAATCTCATGCGCAATTCTGGTAAGCGCCCTCCGAATCGCCTGCTCATCCATAATGATATGACTTTCGATGCTCACAGCCTTGACCTCCTTGGGACAATTGATGGTCACCCGTGTTCGTTCCGTGATCGGCGCATAAAAAAACTCCTTGCCTGATCCAGGCAAGGAGTCTCCAGCCACAGTTAAACTATGACTGTCACGGGGGTTTGGGCATGCCAGAGCGCATGAAAATAAGCGCAGTTCTGCCCTGCTTCCCCATTCACGTTACCTTGCCAGCCTCACGGGACTGAATTAAAGGTGCTATTGGTTTACATGAATTATGACAGAACGAGGTCAGCCTGTCAAGACGCTCTGCCCATAAAACCGTTCACACCTTGCTCACGACGGAACCACCCGAATCCTCCGTTTTGCGGAAGCGCGGCTGCATATCGTTGTTAATAATTATACATTTACATTTATATTTATTCAACCGGATTTTTGGAGCGGAATATCGCTGGGGCATTGCTGAGACCTTATAACTCAACTTTCGCAGCAAAATATCGGCAGATTGCGGCCGCGGCCTGATCGTGGCGCTTGAAAAGATGGGGGGAGTTTGATGCAGATTAACTTAATGGGTCCTTGATCTCCTGTCTTGATCTCTTGTCCGATCTGTTTCACCCCCTCTAAACCTGATTTCTTCTCCTAAGCCCGTCTAAATTATCTCAAACCTATCTGCTGCTCCACCAAATATTTTTTTCTCCCGAGCTTCTCTTTCTCTTTGCTACCTGATCAAGCGGGATAATCGTGCAAAGCCTCCGGACAGTAAGTGTTGATCTGCCTCCCCTTCCCCCACTTCCCTATCCTCAAGCTTTCGGGCACCCTTCCGTGTTTCTTGCCGACGATCGGTTATCGACTTGACTGTTCCCGCGAAAGTTGAGTTATAACTCAACTTTCCCAGCATGAAATGGCAAATAAACGTTTGAAATTTTACAAATTCTAGTATATTAAAAAAGGCCGGCCAAGAACATTTCTTGGCCAGCCCATGCAACACATGCAATTAAAAAATAAACTTCAAATCGCCCAAGCGGCGTTTGATTTCCGAAATCACACGCCGCTCTTCCTCCTCGCCGTCGGCAATAAACGTCACGGAGAAACGGATGTAGTGACCGGCGTCGTCCCAAGGCACGGTCGAAATCAATTTCTCGCGGATCAAAAATTGCGAGAAGTCTTCCGCCGTCGCAAACGTCGGACCGCCTTCCACACCCTTCGGCGCCTGTACGTATAGGAAAAAGGATCCCTGCGGCTTCTTCGCATTGAAGCCCAGCTCATTCAGCGCGTTCACCAACAGCTCGTGGCGGCGCGAATACTTCGCGGCGATTTTCTCGGTGATTTCCGGATGCGCCAAACCGTAGGCTGCCGCTTTTTGAATGGCGATAAACTGCCCGGAATCGTTGTTGTCCTTCACGTCGCTGAACGCTTTGACGACCAGCGGATTGCCGGCGACAAACCCGATTCTCCAACCCGTCATGTTGTACGACTTGGACAAGGAGTGCAGTTCCACACCTACGTCCTTAGCGCCAGGCACGGACAGGAAGCTGAGCGGCTTAAGTCCGTCATAAGTCAAGGCTGCGTACGGAGCGTCATGCACGACGACCACATGATATTTCTTCGCCCATTCCACCACTTTGGCGAAAAATTCCGGCGTTGCGCTCGCTCCGGTCGGGTTGTTCGGGTAGTTCAAATACAACAGCTTCGCCTTGCGGGCGACCCCTTCCGGAATCGCATCCAGGTCCGGCAGGAAGTGGTTTTCTTCGGTCAAAGGCACCGTATACACTTCGCCGCCCAAATATTTGGTATGCGTACCGATGATCGGATAGCCCGGGACCGTCATAATCGTAATATCCCCCGGGTTGATAAAGCAGGAAGGCAGCATCGCGATCGCCGGCTTGGAGCCGATCGAATGCACAACCTCCGTAACTGGATCGATGCTTTCCACGCCGAACACATCGCCTAAATATTTCGCCGCAGCTTCCTTGAATTCCGCAATCCCGTTGTCCGCATAGCCGCGGTTTTCCCGTTTGGCCGCTTCTTCCGCAAGCTTGGCCACGATGCCGGGATCGGCCATATCGTCGGGTTCGCCGACGCCCATGTCGATTAGCTCAATGTCGGGAAAATCTTTTTTGGCCGCCGCTTTGGCGCGTTTAATTTTCTCGAATTTATAAATAGCGGTATCTTTACCGTAATTCGCTCCGCCGATCCGGTCCGCAAATATCTGCTGAATGTAGGTTTCTTGTCCATTCGCCGTACTCATTTACCGTCCATCCCCTTCATATTCGTTAAAAAATCTACCTTTTAAATATGAGGGAAGACGGCGGAATAGAGAATGGATTAATTACCCGATCGTTTGTACTTTTTGATCAAGCTGTCTCCTGGAGACGAACATTTCCCGGGAATTAATCAACGGTTTCGCAGCGACAAAAGCACATCCTCCATGTCGGCCGGAATCGGCGCGCTGAACTCCAAATACCGGCCGTCGGCCGGGTGGTCAAAGCCCAAAACGGCTGCATGCAGCGCTTGTCCGTTCATTTTGACGCCTTTGCTGCGTCCGTACAGCGGGTCTCCCACTAGCGGATGCCCGATGAACTTCATGTGCACGCGGATTTGATGGGTGCGTCCGGTTTCCAGCTTAAGTTCCAGCAGAGTGTAATCGCCAAAACGCTCCACCACCTGAAAATGCGTGACTGCCGATTTGCTGTTCCGGTCGATCACCGTATACATTTTGCGGTCGTGCGGGTCGCGGCCGATCGGCGCGTCCACCGTCCCCTGGTCATGGCTGACATTGCCGTGTACGAGGGCGTAATACTTACGGGTGACCGAGTGGGCTTTGAGCTGCGCCGCCAAAGAGGCGTGGGCTTTATCGTTTTTTGCCGCCATCATGAGCCCCGATGTGTCTTTGTCAATGCGGTGCACGATCCCGGGACGCAGTTCCCCGTTGATGCCGGACAAATCCTTGCAGTGAAAAAGCAGCGCATTGACGAGCGTCCCGGAAGCATGACCCGGCGCCGGATGCACGACCATGCCGCGCGCTTTGTTGACGACGATCACATCGCTGTCTTCGTAGTAAATATCGAGCGGAATGTCCTCGGGAGCGATTTCCACCGCTTCCGGCTCGGGGATCGTCAGCACGACGCGGTCGCCCTCCGCCAGCTTATGGTTCGTTTTGACCGGGGTTCCGTTGACGACCAGATTCCCCGCTTCGATCCACAGCTGAATTTGACTTCGCGAAACCTCCTCGTCGAGCTGTCCTTTAACGTATTTGTCAATCCGTTCCTTGGCGGCCGCGGAATCGATCGTCCACTCGAGCGTGCCGTCCTCGGATTCTTCATAAAGCTTGTCTAAACTCATACCTTCTCCTCTTGCTCATGGTTGGCCCTGGACGTCTGTTTTTCCCGGCGCATCTCCAGCAGCGAATCCAAAATGATCAGCGCAACGCCGATCACGATACAGGAATCCGCAACATTAAAGATCGGAAACGTGTAGGAGCCGAAATTAAACTGCAAAAAGTCGACGACCTCGCCGCTGACAACCCGGTCCAGAAAGTTCCCGACCGCTCCGCCAAGCACCAGAGACAGCGCCGTGGGCAACAGCTTGTTCCGCTGTTTTTTTATTTTCAATAAATACCAAATGATCCCGACCACGACGACGGCCGTCACCGTGACAAAAAACCAGCGCTGATCCTGCAATATGCTAAAAGCCGCGCCGCGGTTGCGGTGTGAGGTAATCAGAAAAAAGTTGCCGATGACGGGGATTTGCTCTCCTATCGTTAGACCGGTTGCAATCAAATATTTGGTGCCCTGGTCAATCAGAAAAACAATCAATGCAATCAGAAAGTATACCACGCGGTAAGTCACCTCGTTTTTTCATTTCCAGCGGTTCTACACCGGCAGGATTATCCACATGTAAGCCTTGTATATTGTAGCACAGCCGGAATTGGCCCGTCCATGCGCGAAAGGATTTTCCTTAGGTAATTCGCCTTACTTCTGCGCAAAATACCGCTATAAGAGGTTGTTCTCGCACTAAATGAGACCGTTCAAAAAACGGTTCCAGGATCAGGAAAGAAAGGAGCAACGCCCATGTCGTATCTAACGAAAACCCAACTGTCCGAACTTTCCGCCAAACTGAAAGAAGCGCAAGCCTCGCTCAGCGAAAGGCTTCAAGAAAACGACCATTACGGAATGAATGAATCAATGCGGTACAATACCAATGAACTTAGCCCGATCGACAACCATCCCGGAGACCTGGGCTCTGAAGTGTTCGAACGGGGCAAGGACCTCGCCCTGGCCGAACACCATGAACTGCAGCTCGCCCGGGTCGAAGATGCGCTTCGGCGCATCGAAGACGAAAGCTACGGCTATTGCGCCACCTGCGGGAAGCCGATCGGCTACGATCGTCTCAGCGCGATTCCGGAAACGGCGTACTGCAAGGAGCATAGCCCGCAAACCTTCGTTTCGGCCAAGCGCCCGATTGAAGAGATTTTCTTGTCTCCGCCTTTCGGACGAACCAGTCTGGATGAACGGGACGATCAAAACGGTTTTGACGGAGAAGACGCCTGGCAGATCGTGGAGAGCTTCGGCACCTCCAACACCCCAGCGTTCGCCGATGAATCGGAAGTCGACGATTACAATGACATGGAAATTGAAGCCTCGAACGAGCTTGACGGGTTCGTGGAGCCTTACGAATCTTTTGTCGCCACCGACATTTACGGAAAAAACGTTTGTTTTTACCGCAACGGCGTATACCGTAAACATATGAGTGCCACCAAACATCTGGAAAGCGAAGATTCGCTGGGAACCGGACCTAATACGTATTAAGCTCAAGCTGCCTTTGCACGATCCGCACAATGTCCGCGATATAATCGCCGATGATCGGCAGATTCAGCTTGCCCAGAACTTGAAGCACGTAAATAATCGTTGCGGCGAAGAAAGTAAAACCGATCGCAATGCCGACGCCCCTCGCCGTACCGGACAACAGATTCAGCCAAATCAGGCGCCAGGGACGGTTTAAAAGCTGGGTATATTCGGTGATCCGCGATTTTTCCAGCTCTCTGGTCCAGTTCTGGGTCAGGCGGTATACAGCATTTATCCGCTCTTCCGGGGTCTTGGGAAACTCTTCGGCCGGCGGCTCGGCTGCCGTTTTGCGACGCATCATCGTTACCCCATCCTTTGAACTCGCATTTAAATTACAAACGAGCCCGTCTCCCTTTCGCTGCAAAAGGAAAGACTATCTGGGCTCGTTTGTTTTAGGTTGCTTCTATTATGACCGTCCTTGGCGCGGTCCATGCAGTTTTCGTTTTCGTAGATTACGCTTGAATGGAGATTAGAATCGTCTTGGTTCCGAGGTCGGCCTTCTCCGCCGATTCGTCCAGCTTGGCGAAGGCGACGTCCGTGATCAGCACGTTTTCGCGCAGCACGTTCTCAAACGCCGTAATCGCCGCTTTCAGTTCGTCATCGACGTCAAGCGAAAGATGCACTCTTTTTTCGATCGGAAGATCCAGCTTCTTGCGCGTATCCTGAACCGCGCGCACCACCTCGCGAACCCAGCCTTCCTGCTCAAGCTCCGGCGTGATGTCCGTATTCAGCGCCACGGTGATCCCGTAACCGGAAGCGGACGCAAAACCCGGCTTGGCCTGCTTTTCGATCAGCAGTTCGTCCGCGGTAACGGTCAATTCCTCGCCCTCCGGCGAAGTCACGGTAAACCGGCCGCTGTCCACGATCGCCCGCGTCTCGTCCGCAGACAATCCTTTCAGGCAGCCCTGGAGGAAGCCAACGTTTTTGCCGTACTTCTTGCCGGCTACCTTCAGGTTCAGCTTCAGCGTGAAATCGACGAACCCGCTGTCGCTCGTTTCGATTTCGATCGCCTTGACGTTGATCTCGTCCTTGATGATTTCTTCGTAGTCCGCCACGGCAAAGTCGCGGTCCATGGACACAATCAGACCGGACAACGGCTGGCGCGTTTTGATGCCCGTCTCGTTGCGCACGTTGCGGGCCAGTTCGACGATTTGCCGCGCGCTTTCCATGTCCTTCTCCAGCGCGAGGTTGATCAGGTTTTCATCCGCCTCTGGGAAGTCGGCCAGATGAACGCTGTCCCCGCCCCCGAGGTTCGTGAAAATGTCTTCGGCCAGCATCGGGGCAAACGGCGCGATCAGCTTAGACAACGTCAGGAGCACACCGGTAAGCGTTTGGTAAGCCGACAGTTTGTCTTCGCTGAGGCCGCTACCCCAGAAACGGTCGCGCGAACGGCGGATATACCAGTTGCTCAGCTCGTCGATAAACCCTTCAATCGCCTGCGCGGCGTTCACGAAATCGTTCACCGGAAGGGCTTTGTCGACGACGAGGATCAGACTGTTCAGCCGCGATAAAATCCAGCGGTCCAGCTTGTTCGTCGATGGCCGCAGCGGATGCTCCTCCGGCTTGTAGCCGTCGATGCCCGCGTATAGCGTCAGGAAGGCATGGGTGTTGACGAGCGTATCGACCACCTTCGATTTCGCTTCGGCGACGATGCCTTTGGAGAAGCGTTTGCTGTTCCAAGGCGCGCTGTCGGACAGCAGCGCCCAGCGGAACGCGTCGGTGCCGAATTCATTAATGATGTCCCACGGGTCGATGACATTGCCTTTCGACTTGGACATCTTTTGCCCGTTTTCGTCCAGCACGTGGCCGGTGGCGATCACCGCTTTATACGGCGCTTTGCCCGTAAACAGCGTAGACACGGCCAGCAGGCTGTAAAACCAGCCGCGCGTCTGGTCGATCCCTTCGCAAATCATGTCCGCCGGGAACTGCTCGGCAAAGGTTTGTTCGTTTTCGAACGGGTAATGGTGCTGGGCAAACGGCATCGAGCCGCTGTCGAACCAGACGTCGATCACTTCGCTCGTCCGCTCCATGACTCCGCCCTCGCAGTGCGGGCAGCGTACCTTGACTTCGTCCACGTACGGCTTGTGCAGCTCCAGGTCTTCGCTGACGTGTCCCACTGCATGTTCGCGCAGCTCGGCCAGGCTGTGCGGCGCAAACTGCCCGCCGCAGTCCGGGCAAACCCAAACGTTAAGCGGAGTGCCCCAATACCGGTTGCGGCTGATGTTCCAATCGACGAGGTCCTCGAGAAATTTCCCGAACCGGCCTTCGCGTACATGGCCCGGAAACCACTCGACCGAATTGTTGTTGGCGATCAGCTGGTCTTTCACGGCCGTCGTTTCGATAAACCAGCTCTCCATCGCGTAATAGAGCAGCGGCGATTTGCAGCGCCAGCAGAACGGATAGCTGTGCTCGTATTTTTCTTTGCTGTACAGGAGCCCTTTTTCCGACAGCGTTTTGACGATATCAAGGTCGCAATCCTTTACGAAACGGCCGGCAAAATCGCTGACGGCGTCCGTGTAGCGGCCTTGACCGTTAACGACGCTGACGAAGCTGATGCCGTTCTCGCGGCATGTGCGGTAGTCGTCTTCGCCGTGCGCCGGAGCCATGTGCACGATCCCCGTACCGCTGGCATCGGTTACGAACGAAGCGCCGACGATCACGTTGATTTTATCGGCTTTGATGTAGCTGAACGGCGGCGTGTACGTTTTGCCGATGAATTCCGCGCCTTTGTGCGTCGACAGTACGGTGAAGTCGCCTTTCATTACTTTTTCCACGAGGTTTTTGGCCACGATATAAACGCCGTCTTCCTGCTGCACCCGGGCGTATTCCATATCCGGGTTCATCGACAGGGCGACGTGGGCCGGCAGCGTCCAAGGCGTAGTCGTCCAGGCCAGCACATATTCGCCGGTGTCGTCCAGCTTGAATTTAGCCGTGGCGCTCAGGTCCTTGACGTCCTCGTAGCCTTGGGCCACTTCGTGCGAACTCAGCGACGTCTGGCAGCAAGGGCAATACGGGCTGACGCGGTGCCCCTTGTACAGCAGCCCTTTGTCGTGGATCGTCGCGAGGATGTTCCAGACGCTTTCGATGTAGCTGTTGTTCAGGGTGACGTACGGATCGTCGAGGTCGACCCAGTAGGCGATCGCTTCGGTAAACTCGCGCCACTGCTTTTCATAGCCGAATACGCTGTCCTTACATTTTTTGATGAATGCTTCGATACCGTATTTTTCGATTTCCTGTTTGCCGGAAATGCCCAGCTCCTTCTCCACGCCGAGTTCGACCGGCAGGCCGTGCGTATCCCAGCCCGCCTTGCGGACGACGCGGTAGCCTTTCATCGTCTGGTAGCGGCCGACGAAATCCTTGATTACGCGCCCGAGTACGTGCCCGATATGGGGCATGCCGTTGGCGGTCGGCGGTCCTTCAAAAAATACATAGTTGGGGCGTCCCGCGCGGTTTTCGATGCTGCGCTTGAACGTATTCTCCCGTTTCCATTTGTCCAGAATGCGCAGATCGCGCGCACGGGCGTTTTCCTTGACATCCACTTTTTTCATACTTCTCTTCCTTTCATTCATTCATGGAAACCAACAGGCTCAAAGCTCAAAGCCAAAGCCGGAGCTTGAATGGTGGCGGCAAGGAGGGGCGGAATTTTAACGGTTGCGAGGGCCGCTATTTCCGCAAAAACGGAGAGTCGTCGGCTGTAACGGTTGCCAGAGAGCTTATTCCCGTTTTTTCTTGGGAAAATAGACGCTTTCGCACAAATAAGCGCGCTGACAACCGTTAAAAACCGGAGCCCCGTCTTTTCAGCCAAATAAGCTCCATGGCACCCATTAAACTGCCGCCGGATCAACTCACCTTGCGGCACCTTTTCGTCAAGCCGATTTTTGCCTAAAGCCAAACAAAAAAAGCCCCGTCCCTAAGGGACGAGACCTGGCTCGCGTTACCACCCTTGTTTCATGCATTTTCCGCCGGACGTTACGCCGCCCGAAAAAAGCATGACACCTTGATCCCATATGCTTCATATGGGGCCGGTATAACGGCCGACAACCGGCAAAACTTACTCTTTCCATTGCTAAGGAAGTCAAAATATCGGCTTTTGATCACGAAGCTGATCGAGACGCCGATTCGACGTCGAATCTTGAACTCAGCCGGGCCTTCCGGTGCTCACGTACCCAAAACGTACGCTCCGCTCCTCGGTCCTCAGCTTCATCCAACCTTCTCGGTCCTGAAAAGCCGCGATTTTGAACACCCATCTTACAAAAAAGTCAAAATATCGGCTTTAGCTCTTTCCTTATTTGGAAATTCAGCTTTGCTTCTCCGGGAGGATATTCCGACTGCGCTTTGAACGTTGGCTTTCAGCAGGCCGCCAACTCTCTGGGGAACAAACTCGCAGCGTACTGGTTCCCTTCATCGAATCCAATCGATTCATTTGCAAATTCAATATGTCATAGTTATAACGCATTCGCCAGCCGCATGTCAATATTCTATAGACGTTGCGACATGCATTAATACAATTCCTGAACTTCCTGCGCTTTATCCGCGGGGCGCTCGCGCGTTTCCAGCGCATCCCAGCTGTCGCTGCTCAGCAGATCAAGCTGCGCCTCCACAAGCGTACGGAATCTGGCCCGGTAGATGGAAGCCTGCTTTTTCAGCTCCTCGACCTCCATGGCGATTTTACGCGATTTGGCCAGCGACTCGTTGACGATCCGGTCGGCGTTTTTCTCCGCTTCCTTCACGATCAGCTGCGCTTCTTTTTTCGCGTTGTTCTTTACTTCATCCGCCGCCTCCTGGGCGACGATGATCGTTTTGCTCAGCGTTTCTTCAATCGTGGCAAAGTGATCCAACTTCTCCTGCATAGCCAACAACTGGTTGTGAAGCTCCTTATTCTCCCGGATCACGATTTCGTAATCCTTGATCACCTGGTCAAGAAATTCGTTGACTTCATCCTCGTCATAACCGCGAATACGTCTGGAGAACTCCTTGTTATGTATATCCAGCGGCGTTAATGGCATGATCCCCACCTCCTCAAATTTCAAAACTTCCCGACGGACGGGAAGGCGTTAGATATTCACGATATTTAGAGGTTGTGCAAAAAAATCCGACCTCTTGAACTCACACTTTACGGAACAGTACGAGACTACTAATTCGACAAGAATCCGCCATCTCCTGCAAAAGCTTCACACAAATTTGCCGATTTTGACACGATGCCGGCCTTTTTTCGTAAGCCCTTCCGTTTCAAGCACTTTAAAACGGCCGAACCCCTGCAGCGCCACAATGTCGCCTGCCTTCAGCGGCTTGGAAGGGTCCTCCTCCGTCCGCCAGTTGACCCGGCAGCGGCCCGCCTTGATCGGAATCAGCACTTTGCTGCGGCTTAAATGGAATACATCGCTCACAATTCCGTCCAGCCTTAACGAAGCCACCGTCAAATCCATCGGTGCGAGCTCTTTTTCCGCCGTTTTCAACTCGCTTGGCTCCAAAATATCCGTGATCACGCCAACCCGATGCACCTGATGAAGATTTAAATTGAGGAATGGGGCGATCTCTTCGGCGACAACGACATGGCAGCCGTCTTCACGCACATGAATGTCGCCGATTTTATCCCGCTTGAGTCCAAGTCCCAAGATAGCGCCTAAATAGTCCCCATGCTGGAGCGAAATGAATTTTTGGTCCCCCGAGGCAATGCTGAGCACTTTCAGTCCCATCGGCTCCTGGCCCAGATCCCGGTAATCCGGTGCAATGAGCGCCCGCCGGCGCTCCGCATCTTCGTACCCGCCGTCAAAGCGGATTTGCACATCAGGGTGGCGGTTCGCCAAGGTTTCCAAAATATAACACTGCCGCGGATCCAGGAAGTCGCTTCGCTTGACCTCGTGGTATTCCCCGGCATTCGTTACCCATTCTGAGGCCCGGTCCGCAAAAGGGCGCTCCTCCGGCCTGAAATGTTCGTATATGTCCGCCTGCATATCTAAATTACCCGAAGACAAAAATCAAAAGACTTTTTAATCCGAAAGAAGCTAGCCAAAGTGCCAATAAGGCAACAATCGGGGAAAAATCAATCATCCCGAGAGGCGGTACGATCCGGCGAAACGGGGCCAAATAAGGCTCGACCATTTTCCCGAGAAACTCGCCAATAAAGCTTTCACGCACATTCGGAACCCACGACATAAATATATAGATTATTATCATCCAATAATAAATTCTATATATTATGTCAACTACGTCCAACAAAGTTCCTACCAAGCTGTCATCACCTCATTCTGTTGTAATCGGAATCCTCGGCCAGCATTTCCGTAATGGATCCTTGAATCTCGACCGTATCCGGCGTGCACAGGAAAATATTGCTGCCGATTTTGGAGATGCTTCCGCTGAGCGCGTAAATCGTCCCGCTTAAAAAGTCGATAATACGCAAGGCTTGGTCATTCCGGACTCGCTGCAAATTAACCACCACCGACCGGTGGGAGCGCAGATGGTCGGCGATTTCCTGCGCCTCGTCATAGGAACGAGGTTCGTAAAGGATCACTTTTACGTTTTTCTGGGAGTGAATGCTGACAACGTTGCTTCCTCTTTGATTTTTACGGGGTTCAAAGCTTGGGGTTTCAATTTCTTCCTCCTGGGCGGGAAATTTTTCACGCTCCACGATTTCTTCTTCCTCCTGAAGTCCCAGAAAATTCATGAACCGGTTCATGACTCCCATTACGTCTTTTCCCCTTTCCCTACTAAAAGAGTACCAAGGCGCACCCATGTCGCCCCTTCTTCGATCGCCACTTCAAAATCTCCCGACATCCCCATCGACAGTTCCGTCAGCGGTTCCTTAAGCGCGCCGCCCGCCCCGGCGTTCAGCTCGTCCCGCAGCTCCCGGAGCTTCCGGAACACCGGTCTGGCCAATTCCGGATCGTCCACGATCGGCGCCATCGTCATAAGGCCGATGATTTTAACATGGGCCAGGCCAGCGGTTTCCCGCAGCAAGGCGGCCGCTTCCTCCGGCGCTACTCCCTGCTTGGAGGCTTCGCCGGAAACGTTGACCTGCAAAAAAGCCGAAACCGTCAGATCCAACGCCGCAGCCCGCTTCTCAAGCTCCTTGGCCAACGACAGCCGGTCCAGCGAATGAACGTATTGAAATTTTCCGACGACGTCTTTCACTTTGTTGCTTTGCAAATGGCCGATAAAATGCCATATCCCTTGTCCGCCAAGCGCTTCCCATTTAGGCACCGCCGCTTGAGGGCGGTTTTCTCCGATATGAAGTATCCCTTCCTCCAACACGGAACGGGTCATGTCGGCCGACACGTATTTGGTGACGGCAACGATATTCACGTCATCGCGGTTTCTTCCGCTCCGCTTGCAGGCCGCTTGAATGCGCTCTTCCACCATTTCTATCCGTTCTTTCAGCGACAAAGAAAGGATCACCTCTCTTTCATGCCAATCCAGCTCGCCATCCTCCCCGTCACCCCGTTATGCTTGCGGTAGGAGAAAAACATTTCCGGACGGCAGCTTGTACACCATGTTGTACATTCGATATGAGTCGGCAATATTCCTGCTTTAATCATAATGATTCGATTCATTTCTTTCAAGTTCAGCATCGTTTTGCCTTCGTTCTTGGATGGCGTCGAAATCGGCTCCCCTTGCATATCCGGCTCCGCGCCGGGCAGCGCCTCCCTGACTTTACCCATCACCGCTTCGTCCACTTCATAGCAGCATCCCCCGATGCTCGGGCCGATCGCCGTCCGAATGTCGGAGCGCCGGCTGCCGAATTCGCGTTCCATCGTTTCGATCATCTTCCCGGCGATGAGCTGAACGGTCCCCTTCCATCCGGCATGAGCCAATCCGACGGTTTTGGTGACCGGATCGGCAAAATATAGCGGTACGCAATCGGCGTAAAAGGAGGCCAACAAAACTTCCGGCACGTTGGTCAGCAGCCCGTCCGTCGCCTGAAAGGCGCTGCTCCGGTCGAGATACCCCTTGCCGCGGTCCTCCTGCCGAACGATGGCGATTTGCGCGCCGTGCACCTGTTCGCCGCATGTCCAGCCCTCCGGGGAAAAGCCAAGCGCCCGGGCCAGGCGCCCCCGGTTTTCCAGCACGTCCGAGGGATCGTCCCCGACATGATAAGCCAAATTCAAACTGCCGTAGGGCGGTTTGCTTACGCCCCCGCCGCGTCCGGTAAAGCCAGCGCTTAGGCCCGGCGCCAGATCGCGCCAAGCCTCCAGTTCAAAACGCTCCGGCTGCTGATCTATAGCATTTCTCATAAATGGTTCCATCATCCATCTCCCTTTTCTCGGTGCTGAAAACCTGTCTTTTTAAACACGCATTTCAAGTGTACCATAATTGCCTTTTCCTTTCCCGGATCAGCCGCGCCGTTCCGCCCGGCCGTCCCGGTCGATGTACACGGTCGTTTCGTATGCGGATTGGACCCTTGGTTCCCGCAGCTCCTCCATCTTCACGAGCACGACGTCGGAGCCGATTTTTACGATATTTTTCCAGGGAATGATCAGATCGCTGCCGCCTCCGAACAATCCCATGAATTTCGTATTGACCGGTACGACGATCGCCTCGATCACGCCCTGCCGCAAATCCAGCTCCAGGTCGCTGATATGCCCCAGCCGTTTTCCGTCCACCACATTAATGACATCCTTGGTCTGAAAATCGGATATTTTCATACTCGCTCTCACCACATTGTCCATGTTTAACGCCCCCGTCCCGCCAAATACTTTCCGTCCCTTTACTATATGATCCGGCTTTTCCGCTGATGCGCTTCCGACAGCGGGAAAAGGGACCTTTCCGAAGATCGCGGCGGTCCGCACGGAAAGGTCCCTTGGATTGCAAGGCTTATTTTTTTATTTTCCGAGAGCGCCGGCCGCGGCGCTTTCGCCGCCGAGACGCCCCGAAGTGAACGAGTAGCCGATGCCTACGCCGTTGCCGACATAAGTATCGTTAAACAGCACGCCTTCCGATTCGAGCCCAACCGCATAAAGCCCTTTGATCGGCACCCGGCCTTCGCCCAGAACCTGAAACTTGGGATTGACGAGCAGGCCGCCGACCGAACCGAGGTTGTTGATTTCGGCGATGATTGCGTAATAAGGCCCTTCGCCCATCGGAACCAGGTACTGCTTCGCTTTGCCGAAATCCGTGTCTACTCCGGTTTTTGTGGCCACGGTATAGTTATCGAAAGCCTCCTTGAACACCTCGACGTCCATTCCCGCGTTTTGGGCCAATTCCTCGATCGTATCGCCTTTATATCCGTCGCCGTTTTTCACCATGGACTCAAAGACTTGCTCCACGTTTGTCCACGGCGTGTCGAGCTTGAACTTATCGGAGAAGTCGGCGTAAAATTCCGGCGGCATCCCCGGAAGACCCGGAGCCTTGACGCCGTTCATCCCTTTCGCTTCCAGGGCGTCAAGCTGCGATTTCGAAACGATGACCAGGTGGTAAGGGCCGTTAAAAGCGCTCGTATTCGCCGCGGCTACCGACGTCAAGGTGGCCGCTTCGTCCCTAAATCTGGCCCCCGAAGGCCCCACGTTCATCAGCGTCGGAAGATAGCTCAGCATCAGCGGGTAGCTGGCTTCAAACGAGGAATATTCCTTTTTCAGGCCGCTCGTCGCTCTCGCCAGCGTCTGATGCAGCATTTGGCCGCCGAAGTTGTCCGGGACTTTGGCGCCGACCGCCCAGGACATCTTCAGCCCCTCCCCGATGTTTTGGCCGAGGCCCCCATTTACGCCTTCAAAGCCAAACGCTTCCTTGACCATTTCTTTGTTGCCCGCGTATCCGCCCGTCGCCATGACCACGCTTTTCGCGGAAATTTCCAGGGTCGTGCCGTCGGCCTTTGCGGCTTTTACGCCGACGACCGCGCCGCTCGCATCGGTCTTCAGCTCTTTGGCCGTCGTTTCGGTAATAACCTGGCCGCCGTTTTTCTCCACGGATGCGGCCAGCATCTTGCGCAGCGTCTGCTCCCGCGTATCGTAAGCCGGAAGCACGTGAAGCTGTTCCCCGGCAAAGTTCAGGAACGTCGTGACATAACCTTTGCTTTTCAGCCAGTCGTAGGTTTCACCGGATTTGGTGACGTACTGGCGGATCGCCGCGGCGTCCACACGCCAGTGGTTGTTGGCGATCCAGTCGGCGATTTCTTGCTCGACATTCACCTTTATCCCGTTTTCAACCGCGGCGGACGAGTTGTAAAATTTCCCCGCCCACGATAAGTTGCTGGCGCCGCCGATAATGCCGGTTTTTTCCACGATAATGACTTTGGCTCCTTTATCCGCCGCCGTAACGGCGGCCGACACGCCGGATGCGCCCGCGCCGACGACGACGACGTCAGCCTGGAGCTTTTCCGTTTTGCCTTCGCCGGCTTTCGCCACGCCTCCCGATTTCAGAGCCGTTAGATCCCCGCCCGCCTGCTGCACGGCCTTTTCCACGGCGGTCAGCATCGCTTCGCTCGACTTGCTGGCGCCGCTGACGGCGTCCACCGCCAACGTTTGATTTTGCAGAATCTGCTCTTTGATTTTTTCGAGCGCGGCATCGCCCAGCCCTTCCGTTTCGGTTTGGCTGACGATTTGAATGTCCTTGATTTGATCCGGCTCTTCCATCGTGACTTCCACTTTGACCGTTCCGTCTTTCCCCTCGGCTTCCCCCGTATACGTTCCGGCTTTAAACGAAGATTGTTCCGGCGCGGACGATGGGCCGGATTCCCGGGAATTCCCCGCTGACTGGCATCCGCTTAGCACGGAAACCGCCAGCGCAAGACAAACGGTAAATACCAACCATGATTTGAAGCGTTTTTTGCTGCTCATGATGTTCCTCCCCTACCCCATAATTCGAAGCCGCAGAAACGTGATTATTTTCACATACCTTGGTGCGGCACCAAGGTCAACTCCCCTTTCGAGAGCCCCTAATCATGACACCGGGATATTGACCTCCAGATACGAACGTTTTTTCCCGTCCCGGTTTTCCGTCAGCATCAGCTTCCCGATCACGTCTCCGCCAATTGAATACCCCTGCTCGTCCACATGATCCAGCATAAATTGCAGCGCGCTTTTCGTAAAAAGATGCAATATTTCATGCGTCCCACCTCCGTCCGTCTCCATCCGCGCTAATGCTTCATGCTATTTAAAGTTGAACGAATGATTGTAAGGTTCAACTTAATATAATTTTACAGAAGCTTAACGTTAGGAAGATATGGAGTTGTTCACAATGATCGTAAGCGAGTCTACCACGCTTGTTTCCATTAAAAAAAGGCCCCCAAGGGACCTGTCATTTACGACTTCACATGCTTTTGCATTTGTAAAATGGCGGATTTCTCAAGCCGGGATACCTGGGCTTGGGAGATGCCGATCTCATCGGCCACCTCCATTTGCGTCTTGCCTTCAAAAAAACGCATGGAAAGGATCATTTTCTCGCGGCGCCCGAGCCGCTGCATCGCCTCGCGCAAAGCGATTTCTTCAATCCATGACACATCCTTGTTCTTATCGTCGCTGATTTGATCCATGACGTAAATCGGGTCTCCCCCGTCATGGTAAATCGGCTCAAACAGCGATACCGGGTCCTGGATCGCATCCAGGGCAAACACGACATCTTCCTTCGGCAAACCAAGCGCTTCCGAAATTTCGAAAATCGTGGGCTCCCGCGAATTTTGGTTGGTCAGGTTGTCCCGCATTTGCAGTGCTTTGTAGGCGATATCTCTGAGGCTGCGGGATACGCGGATCGGATTGTTGTCGCGCAAGTACCGGCGGATTTCCCCGATGATCATCGGCACCGCGTAGGTCGAAAACTTGACGTTTTGCGATAAATCGAAATTATCGATGGCTTTCATGAGTCCAATGCAGCCAACCTGGAACAGGTCGTCCACATACTCCCCCCGATTGTTGAACCGCTGGATGACGCTCAGCACGAGTCTCAGATTGCCATTCACTAACTTTTCTCTGGCTGATCTTACGTGGTCCTGCTGCAACGAGTGGAACAATTCACGCATTTCCGCATTGGTTAGAACGGGCAATTTTGCGGTATCGACACCGCAAATTTCGACTTTGTTTCGGGTCATCGTGTCTTACCTCCCAAGGAGTAAACTAATGATCATTATCTCCTTGGGCTGCATTTTTATTCCTTGCATGAATCGCCGTAAAGCCGGGCCTTTACACCATCTTATTGAATTCCTTGCGCAATCGCTTGATGATCCTTTTTTCGAGACGGGAAATGTACGATTGAGAAATTCCCAGCAGATCGGCCACATCCTTTTGCGTTTTCTCGTCGCCGTCCACCAGGCCGAACCGCAGCTCCATGATCATCCGCTCCCGTTCGCTCAGCTTGTCGAGCGCTTTATGCAGCAGCTTCCGATCCACCTGCTCTTCGATGTTCCGGTAAATCGTATCGTTCTCCGTCCCCAGCACATCGGACAACAGCAGCTCATTGCCGTCCCAATCAATGTTCAGCGGCTCATCGAAAGAAACCTCGGTGCGGATCTTGCTGTTGCGGCGCAAATACATCAGGATTTCGTTTTCGATGCAGCGCGAAGCGTACGTAGCCAGTTTAATCTTTTTCTCCGGATCAAAAGTGTTGACCGCCTTAATCAGGCCGATGGCTCCAATCGAAACCAGGTCCTCGATATTGATGCCGGTGTTTTCAAACTTTCTGGCAATGTACACGACCAGCCGCAAATTGCGTTCGATCAGCATCGCCCGGATCGCGGAGTCGCCGCTCGGCAGCCGCTGGAGCAAATACTCCTCCTCTTCGCGCGTCAATGGGGGCGGCAGCGCTTCGCTTCCGCCTATATAATAGATTTCCTCGCTTTTTAGTCCGAATAGAAACAACAACCGATAGTACTGAAGCTGCAGCAACAACTTCCATTTTGCACGCATGATTTCTTTCCTCCTATACAAGTTCCCGTTTTACCGGTGAAGTCCGGGCCTCCCGCCCGCGTCGGCAAGCGGGGCCAGCCCGGAAGATATGTCCGGCGAAGGCTGGTGCTCCGCTTCCCTGCCTTCCACTAACGCAGGATGCACGATGGCCCGATAGGCCCCTTCCGCTGACAAACGTCCTCCATCCAATCCGATAAGCACCCGGGTAGAATGAAAGTTCCGACCCTCCAAGGTAATGCTGACTTCATCCGGCTTAAGCGCAAGCATAAATTGCGTTCCTTTGTTGATTCCGCGATACGGCACCAGACGCAAACGATCTGGCCAGGGAAAAGCTCCTGCTTCCGTCCACTCCATAATGAGGTTGTCCGCCCGCTCCTTGGCAAGCTTGCCGCGATAAGATGGGGGAAGCAAATCCTCCCACAGCGACGCCTCCATCACCATTACCGGCAACCGGCTGAGCGGATCGGACAACTGATTGCCCGTATCGACCAGGCCCGTGCAGCAAACCTCGGAATCTTCAATCCGAACCCGGACCTCTCCGACAAAAGTGGAGATCCGTTCCTGCCGATGACGCGCCGCAATGACCCGTTTAAACCACCACAACACGGCAAAAAACAGGACAAGCGTAAACAAGGCCCCTATTTTCAGCGAAAACCCCATCCCTCCGGTCGCGGAATACCATATTCCGTTCCATAGGTCGCCATAGTCCTGCAGCAAATAATGCACGCCCAGGATGCCGCCCGCCGCCGCAAAATTAACGATGTAAAAAGCTCCCATGTTCCGCAGATAGTTTTGCAAACTTCCAAAGCCGAAGGCGATCCATAACATAGCGACGGAGAACAGGAACTTGACCAGAAACGTATACAAAAACCCAAGCTCCGGCAAAAACATCATGACGACGTACATGGCTCCAACGCACGCCGAAGCGGCGATCCGCCATACTTTGATCTTCTGCTTCCGCATCCAAGCCGTAGCGAGCAGCAAACTTGCGTCGATCAATAGGTTCATCGCAAATATGAGATCGATATACACTACCAACGGCGTTCACCTGCCTGGGGAGATGCTTATCAGTATAAAGAGATTGGCTTATAAAGTCTGTCTAAAATTGAAAGCAGAATCCCACTAATTTTGTCGACCCAAGGGGCCTTGCGCGTGCACGGGCATAATATATGGAGTTGGAGTCCTTTAGCCTCCAGTTCCCTCCTCTCCTCCCTGCCAGCGCACCGTCTTCTACCCCGCTATGAAATTTTATAATTCAACTTTCGCAGCAAAAAATCGGCAGGCAAGCCTTGATGAAGCAAGGTAAAGCAGCGGGAAGTGGAGGGGCGGATTTCGTGTCTTGGTGTTCATGCCTGTAACCTTTGCACGATTATCCCTTTCATTCAGGGTGCAGGGGATGGGGCTTGAGCAAGGGTTTCAAACCCGTCTAAATTATCTCGAACCTCTCTGCTTCTCCACCAAATATTTTTCTCCCGAGCTTGTCTTTCTCTCTGCTACCTGATTAAACGGGATAATCGTGCAAAGTCTATGGACAGCCAGTATTGATCTGCCGCCCCCTCCCCCCCACTTCCCTATCCTCAAGCTTTCGGGCGCCCTTCTGTGGTTCTTGCCACGATCGCTTTTCGACTAAATTCTGGCAAAAAAAGACCCTGGCCCTAATCGGGACAAGGTCTTCGGGGAGACGTACTACCCTTGCTTAGTCGTTATTGTTCCGCGAACGGTTACGGAGAAATGTCGGGATGTCGAGCTGATCTCCGCTCGGCTGGTTGCCGAACGGTCGCAGATTCGAAGCCGGACGCGTGTCCTGCGGCTCGGATACGCCCGGAGCAGCGGCCGGTTTGCGGGCTGGCTGCACCGCAGGCTTATTCTCGAACCCGGTCGCAATAACCGTCACTTTGATTTCTTCCTTCATATTCTCGTCAATGATCGCGCCGAAAATCATGTTCACTTCCGGATCGGAAGCGGCGATCACGATTTCCGCGGCCTCGTTGACTTCATACAGGGACAGGTTGGCTCCACCCGTAATGTTCATGATAACGCCGCGCGCACCTTCGATGGACGTTTCCAAGAGCGGACTCATGATCGCCTTGCGGGCGGCTTCGGCGGCCCGGTTCTCGCCGGTAGCGAGGCCGATGCCCATCAGTGCGGAGCCGCGTTCGGTCATGATCGTCTTCACGTCGGCGAAGTCGAGGTTGATCAGACCCGGTACGGCGATCAAGTCGGAGATGCCCTGCACCGCCTGACGAAGCACGTTGTCCGCTTCGCGGAACGCTTCCAACATCGGCGTCTTCTTGTCGACGATTTCCAACAGACGATCGTTCGGAATGACGATCAGCGTGTCCACTTTTTCTTTCAAACCTTCGATGCCAAGCTCCGCCTGGGAAGAACGCTTGCGGCCTTCAAACGTAAATGGGCGGGTAACGACGCCGACCGTCAGCGCGCCGCATTCTCTGGCGATTTCGGCGATGACCGGAGCCGCTCCGGTGCCGGTGCCGCCGCCCATGCCGGCCGTGACGAACACCATATCCGCGCCTTTTAACGTATTTGCGATCAGTTCGCGGGATTCTTCGGCCGCTTTCTTGCCGACCTCCGGATTGGCGCCGGCGCCCAGTCCGCGCGTCAATTTATCCCCGATCTGCAATTTATGTTCGGACTTGGCCAAATGAAGCGCTTGGGCGTCCGTATTTACCGTAATGAATTCGACGCCTTGCACGCCGTTTTCGATCATCCGGTTAACCGCGTTGCTTCCGCCGCCGCCTACCCCGATGACCTTGATTTGAGCCAAGCTCTCCATTTCGAAATCAAATTCCAACATACTATTCCATCTCCCCCTCAATGTGCATGGATGGCCCGTTCTTCATCCTTGAATTTGCTATATAAATTCACTGAACAGATTTTTAAGACGCTCCATCAGGCCGCCCGATTTGCGGGCCGGCTCCTGCGCCGGCGAAGCGGGTTTGCTCCGGCCGGCCGTCTTCTTCGCCCCGGAGTTCCGAACGCGAATACTCTTGATTACCTTGTACAAAATGCCTACACCGCCGGTAAACCCGGGGTCGCGAACCCCGATATAATCCGGAACGGCGATTCTAACGGAAGCCGCCAGCTCCTGCTGGGCGATCTTAAGCAGCCCCGGCATCGATACGGTTCCCCCCGTCAAAATATAGCCTCCCGGCTGCTCGCTGTAGCCGAGCCGCTTGACTTCCTGGCGGATCAGCTGGAAGATCTCCTGAACGCGAGGCTCCGCGATGGCCGCCAGGTCTTCCTGCGTAAATTCCTTGTCCACATTACTGCCGATCCGCGTTACCTTAAAGGTTACGTCCGGCGCGGCGTCCTCGATCGAGGCGCAGCCGTATTTCAGCTTCGCCTTCTCCGCATGATCGGTCAACGTGCGGAGACCGTAAGCAATGTCGTTCGTTATAAATTCTCCCCCAATCGGAAGCGTGGATGTGGACACGATCGTGCCGCCTTCAAACACAGCGATCGTAGTGGATCCGGCACCGATATCCACCAGTACCGAACCCATGGTTTTTTCATCCTTGGATAAGGCGAGCTGCCCTGCGCCCAGCGATAACAATACCAAATCCCGGACCTTCAGCCCGGATTTCTCCACGCAGCGGAGCAAATTGTGAATCGCCGTCTTCGCTCCCGTGATAATCGTCGCTTCCACTTCCAGGCGGACTCCGATCATGCCGCGGGGATCCTGAATGCCTTCAAGCCCGTCCACCACATATTGCTTGGCCACAATATCGATAATTTCGCGTTCCGGCGGCAGGGCGATGACTTCGGCCGCCTTCAGCACGCGGTCGATATCGTCCTCGCCGATTTCCCGATCTTCATTTTGTACGGCTACTACTCCGTGGCTCGTTTGGAGTCCGATGTGGTTGCCCGAAATGCCGACATATACTTCCGATATTTGAATACCTACCATCCGTTCCGCGTGATCCACGGCGTTGCGGATCGATTGGACCGTTTGGTCAATATCTACAATCGCGCCTTTTCGAATTCCTTCCGAGTCGGCAGATCCAACTCCAATAATATTAAAGGTTCCATTGCCAATTTCCCCAATAATAGCACGAACTTTGGATGTACCGATGTCCAAACTAACAATGATGTCATTGTTGCTCAAGCCCTGGCACCTCCTATTTCCCATTCTAAATATTCTTGCCGTGTTAGATGCACTCTCTACATATTCAACGCCGTTTAACCTTTCCCTCTTTTTTCTACAAATTTTTTGACTTCCAAGTTTTACATCTATCTGACGATAGGACCGCAAAAATCAGAAGAAAAAAGAGGGAGATAGGAAACTAGCCCATAAAATGTATTTTAACATTGTTTTTCACTCATGAGTAGTGTCATTTTGGCCGTTCTCTTCGCCTTCCGGCGGGGGATACGGCACATAGGAATCGGCATCCAGCATTTTCAGCTGTCCGGGATCCTGATTTTGCAAAATCTCGTTCAAATACTCCGCCTTTTTCGGCAGTAACGAGATCGCGGAAATCACTTCGAATTCCGAGCGCGTATACATTTTGATCCGGTCCGGATAAGACAAGGTTGGCGAAGGAACGATCTCGGAAATATCGGCGGTCAGCTCGCCCGGGATCTCCGACAACGTTTTGCAGAGTTTTACCAGATTGGGGTCATTCTCTTTCCACCCGGTCAAAATAGGCTTGTCCACCGGCATGGAGCCGTTTTGCAGCGGGATCTTGGTGCCGTTCGCCAGCAGTCCGCTCAGCTTGCCGCCGTCGGTAAGCTCATAGGCCGCAAGCGGAAACTCTTCGATCCGGATCTCGATCTTTCCCGGGAATTTTTTGTCCACGACCGCATGCTCTACGGAAGGAATGCTCTCCAATCTGCGCTCAACGTTCCCCGAACTGACGGCAAAAAACGGCGCCCCGACTTCCAGTCCGGCGGCCTTTAAAAGCTCGCTCTCCGTCGAATACGTATTGCCGTGAAACGTAATCGCCGAAACCTTGCTTAAGGACGAGCGAAAAAAAAGCACGCAAAGTAACGAAACGAACAGCAAGATGAGGATCACTTTCACTTTTCGGCCGCTTTTCCTTTTCGGTTTTACCGGCTCTTTCAGGACAGGTACATTCGCTTTGGGCATGTCATTTCTCCGCAACTTTCTGAATAAATAATATAAAAGAACGTCCAAAAGCCTTGATCCCCTCCGGACGGAGGGGATGTAAGGCCAAGCCTCAGGCTAAATCAAGCTGCTTCAGCACGGGGGTTTCGCGATGGATCGCGCCCCCGAGACGCTGGAACATCGTTTCGATCCGGTCGTAGCCGCGATCGATATGATGAACCTGCTCCACGATCGTTTTGCCTTGCGCCGCCAGGCCCGCAATGACCAGCGCGGCGCCGGCCCGCAGGTCCGTGGCCTCCACGGTGGCTCCGTACAATCTCGGCACCCCGCGAATGAAAGCCAGATTCAAATCGACCGAAATGTCGGCGCCCATCCGGACCAATTCGTCCACATGCTTGAATCTGCCCTCGAACACGGTCTCCTTCATTACGCTGAGTCCGTCCGCCAACGCAAGCAATACCATGATTTGCGACTGCAGATCGGTCGGAAAGGAAGGATACGGCGAAGTCACGATCCGCTCCACCGCTCTAGGACGGCCTGCGCTGCTAATCGTTATTATATCATCGGCAGCTCCGATTTGAACACCTGCCCGCCGCAGCACATGAAGCAGCGACACCAGGTGCGCCGGATTGCAGTGGGTCAGCGTCACGCTGCCGCGCGTAGCGGCTACGGCGATCAGCGCGGTTCCGGCAACGATACGGTCGGGGATAACCTCGTAATCGCAAGGATACAGGCGCTCTACGCCGCGAATCGTAATCGTGTCCGTTCCGGCGCCGATGATGCTCGCCCCCATGGCGTTCAAGAAGTTTTGCAGATCCTGAATTTCCGGTTCCCGGGCGGCATTGGTGATTACCGTCGTCCCTTCGGCCAGCGCGGCCGCCATCATAATGTTTTCCGTCGCCCCGACACTGGGAAAATCAAGGTGAATATCGCAACCGACCAGCCTGCTGGCCCGGCACCGGATTTGCTGCTCGCTTTCCTCGATTTGCGCCCCCAGGGCTTCCAGCCCTTTCAAATGCAAATCGATTTTTCGTTCGCCGATGGCGCACCCGCCCGGCTGGTAAATGCAAACCTCCCCGAACCTGGCGAGCAGCGGCCCCATCAAAAAAATGGAAGACCGCATCTGCTTCATCAAATCTTCCGGCACATGGCTTGAATCCGCGCTTCCCGTGTCGACCGTAACCGTATCCCCTAAATGGACGGCTTTGCAGCCAAGGCGGCCGAGTATGCCCAGCATGACATCAATATCGAGCAGACGGGGGACATTTCGAAGTTGCACCTTGCCTTCGGACAGCAAACTAGCGGCCAGAATCGGCAGTGCGGCATTTTTTGCTCCATGGATACGAATGGTTCCTGATAGGGGTCTCCCGCCTTCGATCACCAATTTGTCCAATGTATCACCTCCGAGTTTACCGTTCGCCCACGAAAAAAACCTCCGGCACCAAGTTTACGCCGAATTTGTCTTCGACGGATGCCTTGATTTGCTCCATGAGCGCTAGAACGTCCTCTGCTGTCGCTTGCCCGGTATTGACGATGAAATTGGCGTGCAGCGTGGATACTTCGGCTCCTCCGACCTTTAAGCCTTTAAGTCCGGCCGCCTCGATCAGCCTGGCCGAATGGTCTCCCGGCGGATTGCGGAAGACGCTGCCGGCGCACGGCTGCTGAAGCGGCTGCGTTTTGCGGCGGCGGTCCTTGTAAGCCGCCATGGCGGCGGCGATTTCCAGCCGATCGCCGGCAGCCAGCGTAAATTCGGCTTTGGCCACAATGCCGCGCTGTTCGTGCAGGACGGAATGCCGATAGTCAAATTCCATATCCTCTGCGTTGTAAGTGACCAATTCACCCGTCTCCAGAACAATGTCAGCGGATTTAAATATACGTGACACATCGGACCCGTGAGCCCCGGCGTTCATATATACGGCTCCCCCCACCGTCCCGGGGATGCCTCCGGCAAACTCCAGGCCGGTCAGCCCCTGTTTGCCCGCCATGATGCTGAGTCTGACGAACGAAGCGCCCCCTCCGGCCTGGACCTTGCTTCCGTCAAATTCGATCTGCTCCAATCCGGAGCCAAGCCGGATCACGCACCCCCGAATTCCCCGGTCGGAGACCAGCATGTTCGAGCCCTTGCCGACCACCATCCAAGGGATCCGCTCCTCATGAAGCAGCCGGACGAGCTTGGACAGCTGCCCGGGATTCTCGGGTACGACCATCGCGTCAGCGGGACCGCCGATTTTCCATGTTGTATATTTTGACATCGGCTCGTTCGGCAATACCGTTCCGACTCCCTGCCGGGTCAAATTCGATATCCATTGCTGCATCGTAAAATCCCTCCTTGACTTGTAGGCGGAAAAACACCCGGCTTGTCGCCTGAAGGCACAGGCAGGTTCATGCCATAAACGAAGCCGCGGCCCGGGTCCGTCGGAGCAATTCATGCTAACCGTGTCCTTGTCGCTCCGCTTGGATTGTCACGATTTATAGAGTATCTTATGCCTTCCTCACGGAGAGTGTGACAATCGCCCAGGTCCAGTTCCGCCCTTCGGTTCCCCGCGGTTAGCGGCGATTTGCGCGGCTTTGGACAAGACGCCGCATTTCTTTCACCAGTAAATGGGCGGAGTCCGGTTTGCCGAGGCGGCGGGAAGCCGCCGACATCGAGGCGTGGACGGACAGGTCGCTCATGATCCGCTGAACCGAGCCGAACAGGCTTTGCCCGCTCAATTCCGGCTCCAAAATGACTTCGGCGGCTCCGGCCCGCTCCAAAGTCCGGGCGTTTTTCTCCTGATGATTATTCGTTACGTTGGGCGACGGAATAAGGATCGCCGGAATTCCCAGCGCGGTGATTTCCGCTAAGGAGGAAGCTCCTGCTCGTCCCACGATCAAGGAAGTCGCGGCCAGCACCTCAGGCATGTTGTGCACGTAAGGAAGCACCTGCAAATGGTCCGGAAGCCCGCCCAGTTTGCCGCGAATCGCTTCGAGCGTCGCTGCGTGATAAGCCTCGCCGGTAACGTAAACGAATTGCAAATGCGGCGCTTCCGCAAGCAGCGGCGCCATGCCGATCATCGCTTCGTTGATCGCTTTGGCCCCCCGGCTGCCGCCGACGATGAGCACGACCGAGCTGCTTGCGGCAAGCCCCAGCGAGGCGAAGCCCTTCGCCTTGTCGGCGGCATGAACGGTCGTGGCCCGCGGATTTCCGCTATATATGACGTTTCCGGCTCCCGGGAACGCGGACTCCGAGCCTTCAAAGCTCACCGCCACGGTCGACACGTATTTGCTTAAAAAGCGGTTGGTCAGCCCCGGAATGGCGTTTTGCTCATGGATGATGCTCGGAATGCCCAGCTTGGCGGCCGCGTATACGACCGGGCCGCATACGTAGCCGCCCGTCCCGATGACGACGTCGGGGTTAAATTCCCGCAGCAGTTTTTTGGAGGTGCGCACTCCTTTGAGAAAACGCATAACGGTCTTTATATTTTCGACCGACAGCTTGCGGCGGAAGCCGGTGATGTCGATCGCTTCAAACGGGATGTTGTGCTTCGGAACCAGCGAGCTTTCCAGCCCCCGCCGGCCGCCGATGTATAAAAATTCGGAATCGGGAAATTCCTCGGCGCATTGGCTTGCGACGGCCAGCGCCGGGTAGATGTGGCCCCCGGTTCCGCCGCCGCTCAGTACGACGCGCATATTCTCACCTCGCATAACGGGATAAATTAAGTAAAATGCCTAACGCGGTCAGCATCAGCGTCAGCGAAGATCCGCCGTAGCTGATAAGCGGCAGGGTAATGCCGGTGACGGGCATCAGGCCGATCACGACGCCGATGTTGATCACCACCTGAACGGCGACCATCCCGACGATGCCGACGGCCAGCAGGCTGCCGAACGTGTCGTCGATCGTCATCGCAACCCTCATGCCGCGCCATACCAGGATGAGGAACAGCAGCAGAACAAGCAGTCCGCCGATAAAGCCAAGCTCCTCGGCCAAAATGGAAAAAATAAAGTCGGTTTGCGGCTCGGGCACATAGCTGTATTTCTGCCGGCTCATCCCGAGCCCCAGCCCGGCAAGCCCGCCGGGACCGATCGCGTACAATGATTGAATGATCTGATACCCTGCGCCAAGCGGATCGGACCAGGGATCGAGAAAAGCGGTAATCCGCTTCAGGCGGTAAGGCGCCGCCAGGATCAGGCCTACGAATCCTAGCGCCCCAAGGCCCGCCAGCCCGGCCAGATGCAGGATTCGGGCTCCGGCCGTAAAGACGATCAGCAGCGAAGCGCCAAGCATGACCGTGCCTGTCCCCAAATCGGGCTGCAGCATGATCAGACCGAAAGCCAGCCCGATCACGCCAAGCGGCGGCAACAGTCCCTTGGCGAAATTCGTAATCTTGTAATCTTCCTGGCTAAGGAAGTAGGAGAGAAACAAAATCATGCCCAGCTTCATGAACTCGGACGGCTGAATGCCAAACGAGCTGATGCCCAGCCAGCTGCGCGCTCCCCCGCGCACGACCCCGATCCCGGGAATCAGCACGATCACGAGCAGGGCGAAGCAAATGAGCAGCCCCACCTTCGCGTATTTGCGCAGCAGCCGGTAATCGAAATTCATCATCAAAAACATCGCGACCAGCCCGAGCACGGCGAACAACAGCTGACGCTTCACAAAGTAGAAAGAATCGCCGTAATCATGAAAAGCGAGCACCGAACCCGCGCTGTACACCATCACAATTCCGATCGCCAGCAGTCCGAGAATGCTGGCCATAAGCCAAAAATCCGGGGCCGTACGGCTCTTGCTCATCGTGGATGCCACCTCTTGACAGAAAGTAGGGGCTTTTCCACCCCCCTACTTAAAGCGTATGCACCGCCTCTTTAAAAATGCGTCCACGCTCTTCATAGGAGGAGAACATATCCCAGCTGGCGCATGCCGGAGAGAGCAGCACGGCATCTCCGGATGCGGCCAAAGCCGCCGCCTCCTTCAGCGCGGTCCGCAGCGTTTCCGCGGCGCTGTCACCATTATCGACCACCACGATGGCGGATAGACCCGCAAGTTTTCCGGCTTCGGCGATTTTTTCCTTCGTTTGCCCCAGGGCGACAAGCGCCTTCACTTTCTGTTTAAAGACGGGCACCAGCTCCGTATAATCCGAGCCCCGGTCCAGCCCGCCGGCAATCAGCACGATCGGAGCCGTTAAAGCGCCCAGCGCCATAATCGTCGCCTTCGCGTTCGTCGCTTTGGAGTTGTTGTAATAAACCACGCCGCGCTTCTCCTCGACGTATTCCAAACGGTGCTCCACACCGCGGAACGTACGCAAAGGCTCCACGAGAGCCTCCGGCGCCGCACCCGCGGCCAGGGCGACGGCCACCGCCGCCAATGCGTTCTCCACATTGAACCGTCCGGGCAAGGCGATATCGCGCACATCGACGATTTTCCGCACCTCGCCGTCCGCTCCCCGGTACACAACGCTGCGATCAAGCCCGTCCTCTACGTCCGGGACATAAGCCGGCCGGATGTACACCCCTTCCGATTTCAGCTCCTCCGTCATCGAAAAAGGGATCAGCTTCGCCGTGATATACGGCACCAGCTTGCGGCATGTAGGGTCGTCCCAATTGACGACAGCCGTATCCGCCGCTTCCTGATTGGCGAACAGCTTGGCTTTGGAAGCCACATAGTCATCCATCGTACCGTGGTAATCCAGGTGGGTCTCCGCCACATTAAGCAGGCAAGCAACCTTAGGGCGGAATGCCTGCGTTCCTTTCAGCTGAAAGCTGCTAAGTTCGGCTACAAGCCAGTTACCGGCGCTCGCCGTTTCCGCCGCTTCGCACAGCGGCGTGCCGATGTTGCCGGCTACGATCGGGCGAAGCCCGGCGGCTTCCAGCATTTTGCCGACCCATGTCGTCGTCGTCGTTTTTCCGTTGGAGCCCGTAATCCCGATGATCGGCGCCGGGCTGAGCCGGTAGGCGATTTCCACCTCGGTCACGACGTCGATGCCCAACTCCAGCGCTTTGGCCACAGGCGGGGCCGAATAAGGGATGCCGGGATTTTTCACGACCAATTCGACGCCGGGATGGACAAGTCCGTCCGGATGTCCGCCGCATACAACAGAAATTCCCAAAGCTTCCAATTCGGATGCTTCGGGACACAGTTCCCTCTCCTTTTTATCGTTAACCGTCACGACGGCTCCAAAACGATGCAGGGTTTTCGCGACCTGAACGCCGCTTCTCGCTAAACCGATCACGACCACCTGGCGTCCCCGGTATTCTTCTGGATGCTTCATGATTACAACCCCTTGTTTAAATAAAGTCCAATGCCCGCCAGGATAAGTCCGGCCGCCCAAAACGTCACCACAACCCGCCATTCCGACCAGCCTGACAACTCAAAATGGTGATGAATCGGGCTCATTTTGAAAATCCGCTTTCCTCTCGTTTTAAAAGAGGTCACCTGAATGACGACGGACAGCATTTCGATTACGAAGATGCCGCCGATCACCAGGAAAAGCAGCTCGCTTTTCGTGATAACGGCGATCGCGCCGATCGCCCCGCCGATCCCCAACGATCCGGTATCGCCCATAAACACCTTGGCCGGATGCGCGTTGAACACGAGGAAGCCCAGCACCGCCCCGATCATCGCCGCCGCGCAGACCGCGGAAGGGAGCGAAGTCGCCTGCATCGCGATCACCGCGTAGGCGCCGAAGGCGATCGCGCTGACGCCGGACAAAAGTCCGTCCACACCGTCGGTGAAGTTCACCGCGTTGCTGATCGCCAGCATCATGACAATGATAAAAGGATAATAGAACCAGCCTCCGAGGTCAAAGGACCATCCGGTTCCCGGAATGCCGATCGCCGTGCTGTGCCCTTCCGAAATGAGCAAAGCGCACATGATACCGGCGAACAGCAGCTGTCCGAACAATTTTTGTCTGGGCGTCAATCCCAAAGACCGTTTAAACACGATTTTGATGTAGTCGTCGAGAAAACCGACCAGCCCGAAGCCGAGCGTAGCGATCAGCAGCACGTAGAAATCGGTGTTGATGACCGAAAATTTAAGGAAAGACAACGTGAAGGCAAGCAAAATAATCACGCCGCCCATCGTAGGCGTGCCCGCCTTTTTCTGGTGGCTTTGCGGTCCTTCCCCGCGTATTTGCTGGCCGAATTTAAGCCGTTTTAGCAGCGGAATGATCAGCGGAGCCGAAATGACGGCCAAAATGAAAGATACGCCGATCGTTAACAGAATTAGTCCGAAATCCATGGGATTTCACCCCCCTCTCGCCGGTAATTAATGCTTTAAGTTGTTATGTTTTACCGCGTCCACGACTTCCTCCAGCTTCATGCCCCGGGAGGCCTTGACCAGTACAACGTCCTTCGGATGGATCAGCGAAGTCAAATCGCGGATGAGCTCAGTTTTATCAGTATATGCATGAATGCGCGCAGGTTTCAAATGCCCGGCTGCGCCTTCGGCGATTTTCAGGCCCAGCGTTCCGTAGGTAAAAAGCTGATCCACTTTGTCCGGTGTCAGGGAAGCGCCGATCTCGCGGTGGTATTCTTCTTCGGAAGCTCCAAGCTCAAGCATATCTCCGAGCACGGCGATTCTTTGGCGGAACCCTTTCATTTTTTCCAGCACGCCGATCGCCGCTTTCATGGACGTGGGGCTGGCGTTGTACGCATCGTTCAAGATCGTCACGCCGCTTGCGCCGATGATGCGCTCGATCCGCATGCCGGTCAGTTCGGCATGGCGAAGCCCGTCCCGAATCGCGGCTTCGCCGACCCCATAGCGGCGGGCGACCGCAAGCGCGGCCAAAGCGTTCACCACGTTGTGCTCGCCCAGCAGAGGCAGCTCCAGCGGCTCCCCGCCGGTCCCGCGCGAAGTGAACAGGGTGCGGTCCTCCATGAACATCATTCCGGTCGGGTATTCGTCATTGCCTTGGCCCAATCCAAACGTGACGGTCCGCAGCCGGTCCGGCTTCGCCGTGTCCGCCTCCGCCAGCACCTGGGGAATCAAAGGTTCGTCCCCATTGTAAACGAACAATCCCCCGGGCTTCATCCCCGCGAGGATCTCCAGTTTCGCCCGCGCGATTTCCTCCCGCGAGCCGAGCTGCAGCAGATGCGCTTCGCCGATATTCGTTATGACCGCCGTCTCGGGTTCGGCCAGTTTGGACAGCAGCTCGATTTCGCGGCGGCCGCTCATGCCCATCTCCAGGACGGCGATCTCCGTATCCTCGGGCATCGCCAGCACCGTCAGCGGCAGCCCGATGTGGTTATTAAAATTCCCTTTGGTTTTATGCACTTTGTACGTTGTGGACAAAAGCGAGTAAACGAGGTCTTTGGTCGTCGTTTTCCCGTTGCTGCCCGTAATGCCGACCACCTTGGCACCCGCCTGGATCAAGTAGGACTTGGCCAGCGTTTGCAGCGCCTCCAGGCAATCGTCCACCAGTACGGCCGGCCCGGGAGGCGTTCCCTTGGACCGCTCCCACAGGGTTGCGGCAGCTCCGGCCGCGAGACAGTCCGCTGCAAAATCGTGGCCGTCGAACCTTTCTCCGGATAACGGAATAAACAAACAGTCCTGCGTGATTTGCCGGGAATCGGTGACCGCTCCGCGCACCGCAATGCCGGAATCGGCCGCCTCCCGCACTTGTCCGCCGCACATCGCGGCTATATCCGCCAGATTTCTAATTATCACTTCGCCAAACCCCTTATCGCTTCTTTTGCTACGATCCGATCATCAAAATCGAGCACTGCGGTTCCGATCAACTGATAGGTTTCATGACCTTTCCCCGCAATCAATACTACATCTTCACGGCTTGCCATTTCAATAGCCTTTTGGATGGCCTCGCGGCGGTCGACGATCAGCTCGTAACGGCTGCGGTCCACCCCGTCGCCGATCAATCCCTGCTCGATGTCGCTTAGTATAGCATCGGGATCTTCGGTGCGCGGGTTGTCGGAAGTCACGATGACGTGATCGGCGTATTTCGCGGCGATCCGCCCCATGATCGGGCGTTTCGTACGATCCCGGTCGCCGCCGCAGCCGAAGACGCAGATGACGCGGCCTTTGGCAAATTCGTTTACGGTCCGCAGCACGTTTTCGAGCCCGTCGGGCGTGTGGGCGTAATCGACGATGACGGCGAAGGATTGGCCTTCATCGACCGCTTCAACCCGTCCCTCCACGCCTTTGACCGCTTCCAGGCTGGCCTTGATCCGTTCGAGCGGAATCCCTTCGAGCAAAGCGGCCGCGATCGCGGCAAGCGCGTTGTACACGTTGAACTTGCCGACCATCCGCAGCGAAATGTCGGCGCTGCCTTGAAATGTATCGACATGGAACGAGGTGCCTTTCGCCGTTACGGAAATGTCCGAGGCGCGGACATCGGCCTCGTTCTCCACTCCGTACGTGATCGTCTCCGCGGCGGTTTGCTTGGCAAAATAAGAGCTGGCGGGATCATCCGCGTTAAGGACCGCGTAGCTGCGCTCGTCCGGATTGGCCGGATAGTTGTTGCCCAAACGGGAGAAGAACAGCCCCTTGGCCCCGCGATACTCTTCCATCGTGTTGTGATAATCCAAATGGTCCTGGGTCAAATTCGTAAAGACGGCCGTCCGGAAGTGCGTTCCTTTGACACGGCCCTGGTCCAGCGCGTGGGAGGACACCTCCATGACGCAGTAAGCCGCGCCGCCTTCGGCCATCTCGTGCAAATACCGCTGCAGCTCCAGCGATTCCGGCGTCGTCCCGGACATCGGATACGTCCGGCCGGCGAATTTGCGCTGAATCGTTCCGATAAGTCCCGTAGAGCGCCCTTGATCCTCAAGAATGCGTTCGATCAAATAAGTCGTTGTCGTTTTGCCGTTCGTTCCGGTAACGCCGATGACCTTCAGCCGCCGGCTGGGGAAGCCGAAAAACACGTTGCCCAAAACCGCCATCGCCAATCTGCTGTCTTTCACCTTAAGCTGCGGCAGCGGACAATCGTCAAGCCAACGCTCCACGACGAGCGCCGCCGCTCCTTTGTCCGCGGCTTGCGGAGCGAAGTCGTGCCCGTCGACCGTATGACCGGGAAGGCATATAAACAAATCTCCGGGCTGAACTTTCCGCGAATCGATGGCGATGCCTTCGCAGGCCAGCTCCCCGTCGCCTCGTATTTGCGAAGCTATCAAATAAGTTGCCAATTCCTTAAGCTGCATAGCTAACCCCTCCGTATTTCAACAACGTTCGTAAACACTCACTCTATATTATCACCAAAAACTGCAAAGTTCAGGAGAATTATTGATTATGGTTATGTTGTTGTTCCGCATCCGCCTCGCTGCCCATATAAATTCGGATCGTCGACCCCTTTTCGACCCGGGCTCCGGCTTTCGGCGCCTGATTGATCACGACGTTCCCCGCCCCCGATTTCGCCAAATTAAAATTCATGTTGAGGTCCTCGTAGATTTCCTGCGCCGTATGTCCGATCAGATCGGGAACCGTGACGATCGGCGTCTCGCCGTATTTGTATTTCTTGGTAACCTGCTGCTGGCGGGGCGGAACTTGCATGTATTCCAGCGCATCCTTCATGATATTCCGTACGATCGGAGCGGCTACCACGCCGCCGAATTGGATCCCTTGCGGATTGTCGACCGCCGTATAAACGACGATTTGCGGATCGTCCGCCGGAGCGAAGCCGATAAAAGAAACGATATGCTCGTTTGCGGAATAACGCCCGTTTATGACCTTCTGCGCCGTCCCGGTCTTCCCGCCCACGCGATAGCCGTCGATAAAGGCGTTGCCGCCCGTGCCGTTGGCCACGACGCTTTCCAGCGCGGAACGAATCTGCTTGGACGTCTCTTCCGAAATGACCTGGCGCACCAGTTGCGGCGCCGTTTCCGAGACGACCTCGCCCGTATCGGGATTGGTCCACGCCTTGGCGACGTAAGGTTTATACAGCTTGCCGCCGTTGATCGCGGCCGAAACCGCGGTGATCTGCTGAATCGGCGTCACCGACACCCCTTGGCCGAACGAGGTCGTCGCCAGTTCCACCGGGCCTACTCGGGACAGCTTGAACAGGATGCCGTTTTCCTCGCCGTTCAGGTCGATGCCGGTTTTGCTGCCGAAGCCGAAATTTTTGATGTATTGGAACAGCGTTTCTTTGCCCAGGCGCTGCCCGAGCGCTACGAACCCGGGGTTGCAGGAATTCTCCACCACCTGGAGGAATGTCTGGCTGCCGTGCCCGCCCCTCTTCCAGCAGCGGAGCGTGGCCCCGCCAACTTTGACATACCCCGGATCAAAAAAGCGCTCGCCCAGCAGATCCACCTTCTTCTCTTGGAGCGCGGCGGCCAAGGTGATGATCTTGAACGTGGAACCCGGTTCGTACGTCATCCAGATCGGAAGGTTCCGGTTATACACCGCCGGATCGTATTCCTGATACTGCCCAGGCTCAAATCCCGGTCTCGCCGCCATGCCTAAAATTTGTCCCGTTTTCGGATCCATCGCGATCGTCAGGGCCGAGTCGGCCTGCAGCCGGTCCATCGCCTGATCCAGCTCGCGCTCGATAATGCTTTGGATCGATTTGTCGATCGTCAGCGTCAGGTTCAGCCCGTCTTTCGGCTCCACATATTTCTCCGAGGACCCGGGCATCAATCTGCCCCCGGCGTCGGACAAATAGGACACGCTGCCGTTCATGCCGCTCAGCAGGCTCTCGTATTTGCTTTCCACTCCGGTCAGCCCCTGATTGTAGCTGCCGGTAAAACCCAAGATATGAGCGGCAAGTCCTCCATAAGGATAATATCTTTTGTTGTCTTCGGCAACAACAATACCCGGAAGAGCCAAATCACGAATTTGCTGCGCTTTTTCCATCGTAATTTTGCGTCCGCCGGGTTGCAGCCTGACTATGGATTGTTTCTTGGTGATCGACTTCAAAATCGCGTCTTCGCTCATGCCGAGCAGAGGCGCCAAGCTTTTGGCCGTTTGCTCCGGATGTTTGATTTGCACCGGGATGGCCATGACCGTCGGCGTCGTAATGTTATATGCCAGCACGTTGCCGTTCCGGTCGCTGATTTCGCCGCGTTTCGCCGAATAAGGGATGTTCCGGCGCCAGGAGTCCTCCGCTTTGGCCGACAATTCCGCTCCCTTTCCGATCTGCACATAGGCAAGACGCACGGCAAGGGCCGCAAACAACAAACACAACACCATCAACAGCCAGAACAGTCTTCGTCTGACGGTAAACTTGGAAACTTTCACTGGTTGCCCCCCCTATCCCATCCTGACGCTTGAATGTTTTCATATCAAGGATATTCAGGACAACCAGGGGTTAGAACAAGCTATGGCGAGTTCGCGGACTGGCCGGGGGCTTCGCCGTTCGCCGCCGCACCGCCGTCCCCCGCCGCTTCCTCCTTCGTTTCCTCATTCGTAACCGGGGGCTTCAAGGTCAATTCCACCCTTCGCGTTCCGTTCTCTTCGATCACTTTTTGCGAGTCGACATACCCTTCGCCTTCAGCCGTAACCGGCACCTGCAGCACGGATAACAGCTCCATGGCATCGCGCAGCGATTTCCCCCTCAGGTTGGGGATCTTCACGTCGGTCCCCTTTTCGGTCAGCAAATACACGAACTGGCCCGCTTTCAGCACGCTCCCCGCCTTCGGGTGCTGGGTGATGATGTCCTCGCCGCTGCCCAGCGTCACGTAGGAAATCCCCTGGCCGGCGAGTTTGTTTTTGGCCTCCTGAACCGGCAGCTTGCTTAATTCGGGAACCTTCGGCCCGCTCGCGGCCGGTTTCGTTTTCCCGGTCCCGCCATCGTTCATTTTGGGGACACCCATATACTGCAGGATTTGATTCATGATTTTTTGGAACACCGGACCCGCGGCCGTCCCCCCGCCCAGATCGGGGTCCTTCGGTTCATCGATCAGGACCAGCAGGGCAACCTTCGGATCGTCCACCGGCGCGTAACCGAGAAAGGAAACGACCTGCTTCAATTTGGTGTATTCCCCGTTAACGGGCTTTACCGCCGTTCCCGTTTTCCCGGCGACCCGGTACCCCTCGATATAGGCGTGGCGGCCGGTCCCGTGCTTCCGGTCGGAAACGACCTGCTCCAAGTAGCCTCCGACTTCCTTGGCGGTTTCCGGCGTGATTACCTGGCGCACCACTTTGGGTTCGGTTTTTTCCGTTTTGCCGGTCTGAGGGTCGGTCAGCGATTTGACGATATGCGGCTCCATCAGCTTGCCGCCGTTGGCGATGGCCGATATCGCAACGATTTGCTGCAGCGGCGTAACGAGCAGCTTGCCGTGCCCGTAGGACAGCGCCGCGAAGTCGGCCTGCTGCTCCGGATTCACGAGCCCTTTGTATTCGCCCGGCAGCTCGATGCCGGTTTTTTGCCCGAACCCGAAGTTTTCGGCATAGGTTTTGAGACGTTCGGGGCCCAGCTTTTCGTAACCCAATTTGACGAACGCAACGTTGCTGGAACGTTTGACGCCTTCCAAATAAGTGATCGGCCCCCAGCCGGATTTTTTAATGTCACTGACCGTTCGGCCCGCGATATGGATACTCCCGGACATATATTTATCTTCCGGATTAAACAAACCTTCCTGAACAGCCCCGGCCAAGGTGACGATTTTAAACGTTGAACCCGGTTCGTACACCGATTGGACGGCATGGTTGTAAAAATTTCTCTGATCGACGCCAGCCCAATACTCGTTGGGATTGTAGGTGGGCATGTTCGCCATCCCAAGAATTTCCAACGTGTTCGGATCGGCCGCGATAACGGTCATGCTGATCGGCTGCAGCTCGTTATACGCTTCCTTCATCGCCTGTTCGATGTAATACTGGATCGTATTATCGATCGTCAGCTGCAGGTTCTGCCCGTTTTGGGCCGGCTGGTAAATTTCGCTGGCTTTCGGGATTTCGATCCCTCTGCCGTCACGTTTGTATTCAAGGAAGCCGTCTTGCCCCTTAAGCTGTTCGTCATAAAAAGCCTCCAGGCCGGATACGGCGTTGCCGTCGCGGTCGGTATAGCCCAAAACATGCGCCGCCAGACTCGTTCTGGGATAATAGCGCTTCTGCTCCTTCATCAAGTAAATACCGGCGTCTTCCACTTTTTCATTTTGTTTCAGCAGCTCGTTGATAAAAGCCTCCACTTGATTCTTTAGCTCCTGGTCGATTTTCAAACCTTCGTTGCGCACTTCCCGATGGGTGGAATACTTCCCGTTTTTCTTGGCGTTGACAAGCTCGCGCATCTCCTGCTCATCCTTGCCGAGAATCCGGCTTAACCCTTGAACCACTTCATTTTCCAGCCCGTTGGCATGGATAATTTCCGGACTAACCGCCACCGTATAGGCGGGAGCGTCCACAGCCAATACGTCGCCTTTGCGGTCCGTGATCGTTCCCCGGTTGGCGGGCAACACCTTTTTGGTCGACCAGAGCTTTTCGGCATGTGCCTGCCAAAATTCCCCCTGCACGATCTGCAGCCAAAACACTCTTCCTATCAATACAGCAAAAAAGAGGGTGACGCATCCCCCTATCAGCAGCGTTCGCAGTCTTACTCTTTTCAACATGGCAAAACCTCTCCAATTGCCGTTATTTCCAAACCGGCTATCGGCCGGCAGCCTGCCCGGCGATACCTTAACCGCTCGGGCCGCCGCTGCCGGCTTGTCCGCCATTGCCGCTATTGCCGCTATTGCCCGCGGCGGCCGTGGACTCGCCGCCAGCTTCACCGTCGGCCGCCTTATCGCCGTCCGCCTCGCTGCCGTCCGCCGCTTTCCCGTTCGTCTCTTCCTCCGTGACAGGCGGTTCCAGCGTTAATTCGACCCGTCGCTTTCCGTTCTCTTCGACCACTTTTTGCGAGGCGACGTATCCTTCGCCTTTCGCCGTGACCGGCACTTGAAGAACCGATAGCAGCTCCATCGCATCCCGCAGCGATTCGCCTTGCAGATTCGGGATTTTCATATTTGCTCCTTCTTCGGTAAGCAAATAAACGAATTGGCCCGTTTTCAAGACGCTACCCGCTTTGGGGTATTGGGAAATGATCTCCGTTCCGCTTCCCAAGGTGGCATAGGAAATTCCGCCGGCAACAAGGGTGTCTTTGGCTTTTTGCACGCCCATTCCCTTAAGGTTGGGAACCTTCGGCCCGCTGCTCTCGGCCTGCTTGGTTTTGTCGGCGTTGGGATCGGTGGTTTTAGGCACACCCATATACTGAAGCGTTTGATTGACGATTTTTTTGAACACCGGGGCCGCCGCCGTTCCGCCGCCCAGCTCGGAATCCCTCGGTTCGTCGATCAAAACAAGGACGGCGATTTTCGGATCGTCCACCGGCGCATAGCCGATAAAAGAAACGACCTGTTTGGAATAGTTGTATTCGCCGTTGACGACTTTTACGGCCGTTCCCGTTTTCCCGGCAATCCGGTAACCCTCGATATAAGCGTGACGGCCGGTCCCGATTTTTTGGTCGGAAACGACTTGCTCCAAATAGCTTCCAACTTCTTTGGCGGTCTCCGGCGTAATGACCTGGCGTATGACTTTCGGTTCGGTTTGCTTCGTTTCGCCGGTCTGCGGATCGGTGATGGATTTGACGATATGCGGCTCCATCAATTTGCCCCCGTTCGCCACCGCTGCCACGGCCACAATCTGCTGCAGCGGCGTAACGAGCAGTTTACCGTGTCCGTAGGACATCGCCGCGAAGTCGGCTTGCTGCACCGGGTCCACGATCCCTTTGGCTTCGCCCGGCAGCTCGATGCCCGTTTTTTGCCCAAACCCGAAATTGTCGACATAGCTTTTCAGCCGTTCGGGTCCCAGCATTTCGTAGCCCAGCTTGACGAAACCGACGTTACTGGAGCGTTTTACGCCTTCCAAGTAAGTGATCGGCCCCCAGCCGGATCGCTTTAAATCGTGGATCGTTCGCCCAGGAACACGGATACTCCCCGACATATAAGTGGCATTCGGGTTAAAAAGACCTTCTTGAACAGCCCCGGCCAAGGTCACAATTTTAAACGTGGAACCCGGCTCGTACACCGATTTAATCGCATGGTTGTAAAAGTTTTTCTGATCGACGTCGGCCCAATACTCGTTGGGGTCGTATGTAGGCATGTTCGCCATTCCGAGAATTTCCATCGTTTTCGGATCGACGGCGATGACGCTCATACTGATCGGCTGCAGCTCAGCATACGCTTCCTTCATCGCTTGCTCGATATAACGCTGGATCGTATCATCTATCGTTAACTGCAGGTTTTGCCCGTTTTTCGCCGGCTGGTAAATTTCGCTGGCTTTCGGGATTTCGATCCCTCTGCCGTCGCGTTTATATTCGATATAGCCGTCTTCTCCCTTAAGCATCTCATCGTAATAAGCCTCCAGGCCGGACACCGCGTTTCCGTCACGGTCGGTATAGCCCAAAATATGAGCGGCCAGGCTCTTTTGGGGATAATAGCGTTTTTGTTCCTTCATCAAATAAATGCCGGTGTCTTCCACTTCCTTATGCTCTTGCAGCAGCTTGTTTCGGAATGCCTCGACTTGACCCTTAAGCTCCTGGTCGATCTTTAAGCCTTCGTTGCGCACTTCCCGATGGGTGGAATACTTTCCGTCCGACTTCTTGGCATTGACGAGTTCTCGCATCTCCTGCTCATCTTTGCCGAGAATCCGGCTTAACCCCTCAGTCACTTCATTTTCCAGCCCTTTGGCATGAATGATCTCCGGATTGATCGCTACCGTATAGGCGGGAGCGTCCATGGCCAATACGTCGCCTTTGCGGTCCGTAATCGTTCCCCGTGTGGCCGGCAAATCCTTCCTGGTGGACCAAAGCGCTTCAGCATGCTTCTGCCAAAAATCCTCCTGCACGACCTGCAGCCAAAACACTCTTCCTATCAATACAGTAAAAAAGAGGGTAACGCATCCCCCTATCAGCAATGTTCGCAGCTTTATTCTCTTGATCATGGCAAAACCTCATTAAAATAGAGTTAATTTCGGATCGCCGTCAGGCCGTCCGCATTGTCCGTATGATCCGCACCCTCGTTGGCCCTAATTGCCGGCTTGGTCCGAGGGTGCGTCCGTCTCCGAATTTGCCGCCGTTGAAGCACCCGGCGGAACCTGAACATGGAATCCTTCTACTTCGGGCTCAACGTAACCAAGCTTGGCCGCTTCCTCAGGGATTTGTTCCTCCAGCTTCTCTTTTTTGACCGTTAGCTCCTTGATCTCGGCGCTCATCGCTTGAATATCCGCATTCAAATTAAACATTTGCCGCTTGATGTTGTAAAGTGTAACATTTTGCCATAAAAGACCAGCCATCACCGCCACGCAAAAAATAATCGTTACCATGTACAACAGTTTCTCGCGAACCTGAAGCGTTGAGCGGCGAGTGACGACCTTCGTCGTTTCACGATAGCGCTGCGTTGACGGATTTTTGCGTTCCGCTGATTTCTGCTTAACTGCCAAATTCCCCCGCGTATAAGCCATTTACGATTCCTCCACTAAGGTTTGCAATTTCTCCGCCACGCGCAATTTTGCCGACCGCGCCCGCGAATTCTCCGCCAGTTCCCTCTCCGACGGAACCACCGGTTTCCGGTTTATCAACTTCAGCGATCCCTTTCCCCCGCATACGCACATCGGAAAGTCGGGAGGACAGGTACATTTTTCCACATAACTAGAAAAAATTTGCTTGCAGATGCGGTCTTCCAAAGAATGAAAGGTGATGACCGAAACTCTCCCGCCCGGCGCCAAACAACGAATCGCGGCATGGAGTCCTTCTTCAAACGCGCCAAGCTCGTCGTTTACGGCGATCCGCAGCGCCTGAAAGCTTCGTTTGGCCGGGTGCCCGCCCGTTCGCCGGGCCGCCGCCGGGATTCCTTCCTTGATCAGCTCGACCAATTGACCGGTCGTTTCTATCGGCTCCTGTTCGCGCCTCGCCACGATAACTTTGGCGATGCGTCTGGAAAACTTCTCCTCCCCGTACTGGAACAAAATGCGGGCAATTTCCCGCTCCGGCCACTCGTTGACGATGTCCCGCGCTGTGAGCCGCGCCGATTGATCCATGCGCATATCGAGGGGGGCGTCGGCGTTGTAGCTGAATCCGCGTTCCCCCTCGTCGAACTGCGGAGACGAAACGCCCAGGTCAAACAGCACGCCGTCCACTTGCGGGACGCCATTCTGCTGCGGGATGCCGCTTAGCTCCAGCAGCTTTTGTTCCAAATGGCGAAAATTGCTTTTCACCAAAGTTAACTTGTCCGCATAAGGGGCCAAACGCTCTTTGGCGTTGTCCAGCGCCCAATCGTCCTGATCAAAAGCGATCAGCCTGCCGCCTTCGCCAAGCTGGGACAAGATGACCGAGCTGTGGCCGCCGCCCCCCAGCGTACAATCTACGTAAATGCCGTCCGGCTTGATGCGCAGCCCTTCTGTCGCTTCTGCTTTAAGCACCGTGATGTGATGAAACACGACTAACGCCCCTCCAGACTAGAACTCGATTTTTAAATTCTTTGTGATCAAAAGCCGGCTTTTTAACTACCTTAAGATATTGTTAAAAAGTCGGGTTTTCAGCACCGAGAAGGTTGGATGAAGCTAGGGATCGAGTAGCGCAGCGTAGGTAAGCCTACGTGAGCAACGGAGAGCCCGGCTGAATTCAAGATTCGAAGCCGAATACGCTTCATTAGCTTTTCTCCGTGATCAAAAGCCGACTTTTTAACTACCTCTACAGGTCGAAATTGAAGTCGACCAGCTTCTCGGCAATCTCGTTAAACGTATCCTCCGACTGCTGGAAGTATTGCTCCCAAATGTCCTTGCTCCAAATCTCAACCCGATTCGATACGCCCAGAACGACGCAATCTTTCTCCAGCTTCGCGTACTGCCTCAAATTGCCTGGCAGGTTTACCCTTCCCTGTTTATCCCACTCGCATTCCGTAGCTCCCGAGAAAAAAAAGCGGGTAAACGCACGCGCATCCGACTTCATGAGCGGCAAAGCTTTCAGCTTCTGTTCCAGTACTTCCCATTCCTGCATCGGATACACGAAAAGACACTGGTCCAAGCCGCGGGTAACAACAAAAGAGCTTCCGAGGAGATCGCGAAACTTAGCCGGGATAATTATCCGGCCCTTGTCGTCAATGCTATGTTGGAATTCCCCCATAAACATTGGTGTCTCACTCCCTACCTCTTTCCCCCACTTTACACCACTTTGCCCCACATGTTAAGTATCTATTCTGCATTTAACGAAAAAATCCTGCTAGTGAACGGAATTTTTTTGAGAAGAGGGAAAGGCGGGAGGCTAGCATAACTGCGAAAAAGTTGAGACAAGTTGAGACAAGCACTCCACATTGAACACGCCTCCTCAACTCTTGCGAATGCTGTTGCTATCGGATAAGCCAATTTAGGCAGTTCCAAACTATTCACCGTTACGGCGTATTAGAGAAGCAGCAAAAAGCCCCTTTTCCTTATTTTTAGGAAAAAGGGCTATCCTGAAATTCTTTTTCGCTTGCTCAGTTCCGTACCGATTCTTTGGGGACGCGCTTAATAGTTGAAATAGCCGGCTACTTGAACGACAGGCAACCTTGTTTTTGCAGATTGTCCCGGCGCAATGCCAAAGCGCGAACAGCCGGAACTATCGCTCTTCCAAGCCGCTCGCGCTGTTTTAAAAATTCCTGGTCTTTCTGTCTACAAGGGAACCTAAGCCACGTTCGGCCAACCGATCAATGCTCCTGCCAGCTGTCGAGGTAGGCGCGCTGCTCGGCGGAAAGCGTGTCGATGCCTACGCCGAGGCTTTCCAGCTTGAAGCGGGCCACTTGCTCATCGAGCTCGTACGGCACGTTTACGACCGTACTGCCGATTTCCTTGTACCGGTCGTTAACGTATTTCAGCGACAACGCCTGAAGCGCAAACGTCATGTCCATGATCTCGGCCGGATGTCCGTCGCCGGCGGCGAGGTTGACGAGACGACCTTCGGCAAGGAGGTACATTTTCCGTCCGTCCTTCAATTGATATTCCTCGATATTGCGGCGTACGGTCCGCACCGAGGCGGAACGTTCCTGAAGCTCCGGTTTGTTCACTTCCACGTCGAAGTGGCCGGCGTTCGACAAAATCGCGCCATCTTTCATCACATCATAATGCTCGCCGCGAATGACGTCACGGTTGCCGGTTACCGTCACGAAGAAATCGCCGAGCTTGGCGGCGTCCAGCATCGGCATTACGCGGAACCCGTCCATGTAGGCTTCGACGGCTTTGATCGCATCAACTTCGGTGACGATGACGTTGGCGCCAAGCCCTTTGGCCCGCATCGCCACGCCTTTGCCGCACCAGCCGTAGCCGACGACGACCACGGTTTTGCCGGCGACGACCAGATTCGTCGTGCGGTTGATGCCGTCCCATACCGATTGTCCGGTGCCATAGCGGTTGTCGAACAAATATTTGCAGTAGGCATCGTTTACTGCGACCATTGGGAATTTAAGCTTTCCTTCCTTATCCATCGCTTTCAGGCGCAAAATGCCGGTCGTCGTTTCCTCGGCGCCGCCGCGGACATTTTCCAGCAGGTCCGGCCGTTCGGAATGCAGAATCGTGACAAGGTCGCCGCCGTCGTCGATGATTAGATCGGGTTTCGTTTCCAACGCCTTGATCAAAAGCGCTTTGTACTCCGCCGGTTCCGGGTTGTATTTGGCATATACCGTAACCCCGTCTTCCACGAGCGCCGCGCAGACATCATCCTGGGTCGACAGCGGATTGCTTCCGGTGATCGTCACTTCGGCTCCTCCGGCTTGCACCACCTTCGCCAAATAAGCGGTTTTCGCTTCAAGGTGCAGCGAGATCGTCACCTTCAACCCTTTAAACGGCTGCTCCGCTTCAAACTGCTTGCGGATCCGGTTCAGCACCGGCATATGGGCCTCCACCCAATCGATTTTGAGGTGCCCTTCCGGCGCTAGCTTCAAGTCCGTAATCATACTGTTTTGAATCGCTGCTGAACTCATTTTCGATCTGCCTCCTATAAATATATAATTCGGTGCGTTCCCGTGATGTCATAAGGAATATCCATCAGAGCGTCAATCCATTCCACGCCAAACCGGTTCATATAATAAAATATGTTATAAACCCGCTCTTGCGGCTTCCGAAGTGGAAACAGCGAAAGTTCGATCCGCTCGAAATGGCGCAGCCCCGCTTCATTGCTTTTCTCCAGAGCGTCCTTCGCCTTGCCGCGCAAATATTCGATCTGATCGTAGATTTTATCGCGATTGGCGGTCCCTAATTTCAGCAGCCCGTTTTGGATACCGGCCAGCTGCTCGATCAGCGGATCGTACATTTCGCCAAAAGCCGATTTGATTTCGTCAAACCGGGCGTCAATCCGGATCGCGTCCTGGTTCGCCAGCCACGCTTCACGCTTTTGCCGCAGCACTTCTAGGTCCTTGACGTCGTCCCAACGGAGGCCGTATTTTTCCATATGCTTCTGCAGCGTGCCCTCCACCACGGTAAAAGATTCCCGAGCCAGCAGCAACGGCATTTTCAAGCCCAGCTTGCCAAACGCTTTACGTGTTAACGCCCAGTAGGAGATTTCCCCCGGACCCAACACTGCGCCGAGTACCGGCAGAAGGCTGTCCTGCATCAGCGGCCGGGTCAGCACATTGTTGCTGAAACGCTCCGGATGCTCGCGAAGCTCGGCCAACAGTTCATCCCGGGTGAAGGAAACCTTGCCTTTCCGGTCGGCGAAGCCGCCTTCCCGCTTGAACAGCAGCAGCCGCTCCTGCTCATGTATGTAAAACAGATTGGCTCCGCCTTCGCTCACTTCGGCTTGCGGTTCGTATCCTAGCGCGGCCAAATCGCGGGCGCTTTCGAAATAAGCCGCTTCCAGCTCGTCGTTTTGCCGGATAATCGACTCAAACACCGGGGTTTCCAGCTTGCGGAGTTCGCCATCGGCGGAATCCAGCAGCACAAGGCCGTATTTGCCGAACCAAGCCCCCATCAGCTTGGCGAAGCATTCCGACAGGCTCGCCGATTCCGCGGCGGAACGTCTGAACAGCTCCATCAAGCCGGACTTAAACTCGCTGCCCGGAAGCAGTTGCTCCAGTTCATCCGCCGCCTGCTCCCAATCCTCGCTTTGAACCTGGCTAAAGCTGACCGGCAGGCGGTTGTCCGGGTCGCGTTTAATGCGGATGCGCTTGACCTGCAAATCCGGAGACAAAATGTAGGAATGATTCACTTCGTCCCAATCATGGTCCTCCCCGGCGATCCAAAACACAGGCACGACCGGCCGATTCAGTTTAGCGGCGGCGGTTTTGGCCGCTTTAATGATCGTGATCGCCTTGTAAATCACCAGCAGCGGCCCGGTAAACAAGCCGCTTTGCTGCCCGCCGACGATGACCGCCGTCCCCGGCTGCTCAAGCTTGCCCAGCGCCTGTTCCACCGCGGCATCCGGGTTGTGCAGGCGGTTGTACTCGCGCAGCCGGCTAACCAAGGCGGTCCGGCTTATCCGGCGATCCTCCGTTTCATCCAGCCATTCGAGCCGGCTGGACCAACTTTCATCCAACGCCGGATCATATTCGTAAAGCTGAGCAACCGCTCCAAAACGATGCGCATACGCATCCGCAAGCGGACCGGCCGGCGCCAAAAGATCTTGTACTATATTCATCAGGTTACCTGCCTCCTGTTCTTCCATGCAAACCTTACTTGATTGTACCGGATACTCCGCGTACCCGTCAAAGCTAACCTTACTTTTGTTAAATTTCTCACTTTCCGTAAGCCTAAAACGGCAAAAAACTCCCGCAGCCGGTTTTAACCGTGCAGCAGGAGTCTGCATCTTAGCAGCTTATCCTTTTTTCGGCATCGCCACAAAATGGCCTTTGGACACTTCAACCAGCTCCGAATTGTCCAGATCGAACAATCCGCCGTCGCTTTTGCCGTCCTTGGAAGTAATCGGGCCGTTCCCCGTATCCTCCAAATGAATCCGCTTCTTGTTCGCTTCGATCTCCGGGTCCGGAATCGGAATCGCCGACAGCAGCGTTTTGGTATACGGGTGCTGCGGGTTGGCGTAAAGCTCTTCGCTTTCCGCAAGCTCAACGATCCGGCCCAAATACATGACGGCTACGCGATCGCTGATATGCTTAACCATCGACAAGTCGTGGGCGATAAACAAATACGTTAAACCGAGGCGGTCCTGCAGTTCTTTAAGCAGGTTGACCACCTGCGCCTGAATGGACACGTCGAGCGCCGAAATCGGTTCGTCGCAGATAATGAACTTCGGATTTACCGCCAGCGCGCGGGCAATCCCGATCCGCTGCCGTTGTCCGCCGGAAAATTCGTGTGGATAACGCGTCGCATGATCGGGATTCAAGCCGACCATATCAAGCAGCTCTTCCACGCGTTTTTTGCGTTCCGCCCGCGATCCGGCCATGCCGTGGATGTCCAGCGCTTCGCCGATGATATCCGTCACCGTAAACCGCGGATTCAACGAGGCGTACGGATCTTGGAAAATCATCTGCATATCGCGGCGCATCGCCTTCATTTTCCGCGGAGCCAGTTTCGTAATATCCGTTCCGTTAAAACGAATGCTGCCGCCCGTCGGCTCGTACAAGCGAAGGATCGTGCGTCCCGCGGTCGATTTGCCGCAGCCCGACTCGCCAACGAGGCCTAGCGTTTCGCCTTCGGCAATCGAGAAGCTGATGTCGTTGACGGCTTTCAGCACATTGCCGCCGCCAACGTTAAAATACTTCTTGAGCCCTTCGACTTCGATCAACGTCTTCCCAATACTCATGACGACTGTCCCTCCTTGGCCATCGGATGAAGATCCCAGCAGCGGGCCATATGCGTATCGCTGAATACGGTCGCTCCCGGATCGATGCGTTCGCAGATCTTCATCGCATGCTCACAGCGGGCCGCAAACGGACAGCCAACCGGCGGTTTAATCAAATCGGGCGGAGTGCCGATAATAGGAATAAGGGGTTCCCCTTTCTTCTGATCCAACCGCGGCATTGAGCGCAGCAAACCTTTTGTGTAAGGATGCTGCGGGTTTTTAAAGATTTCCCACTTCGTTCCGGTTTCCACCACCTCTCCTGCATACATGACGATGACGCGGTCACACATGCCGGCAACGACGCCGAGATCGTGGGTAATCAAAATGATGGAAGTACCAAGATGTTCCTGCATCTCTTTCATGACGTCCATGATTTGTGCCTGAATCGTAACGTCAAGCGCTGTCGTCGGTTCGTCCGCGATCAGCAGCGCCGGCCGGCAGGCAAGCGCAATGGCGATCATGGCACGCTGCCGCATGCCCCCGGAAAATTCGTGAGGGTATTGGTTAAAGCGGGCTTCCGCATTTTTAATGCCGACAAGCTTCAGCATTTCAATGGCACGTTCTTTTGCTTCGCCCGCTGACATTTTCTGATGTTTGATTAACACTTCGGTGATTTGTCGGCCTACCTTTATCGTAGGATTCAAAGAGGTCATCGGGTCCTGAAAAATCATGCCGATATCTTTACCGCGAATGGCTTCCATTTGTTTATTGCTTTTGGTCAACAGGTTTTCGCCTTGAAAAATAATTTCACCTTGCTTAATGATTGACGGAGGGGACGGAATCAGACGCATGATCGTTTGGGCCGTTACGCTTTTGCCGCTGCCGGATTCACCGACTATCGCAACCGTTTCCCCTTTTCCCACTTCGAAGTTCATGCCGCGAACGGCTTTGACTTCTCCGCCTCTGACTTGAAAGGACACATGCAAATCTTTGACTTGTAGAATCGGCTCCATCATTCCACCTCCTATTTCTTCAGTTTAGGATCCAGCGCGTCGCGAAGGCCGTCGCCGAAAATGTTAAACGCCAGCATGATCAAGCTGATCAATATGGCCGGGAACAGCATGCGCCACGGGTAGTACAGCCATCCCGTCAAAGCATCGTTAATCATCGAACCAAGCGAGGCAATTGGAGCCTGAACGCCAAGACCGAGGAAACTTAAAAATGCTTCGGCGAAAATCGCTTTCGGTACGGACAACGTCACCGTTACGATGATCGGTCCAACCGCATTAGGCAGCAGATGGCGGAACAGCAAACGTCCCGAGCCTGCGCCCATCGAGCGGGAAGCCAGCACGAACTCGCGGTTCTTGAGCTGCATAATCTCGCCGCGGACAATCCACGACATGTTGATCCAGCCCGTGATCGTTAAAGCCAATATGATCGTTCCCAAGCTAGGCTCGAGTACGACAAGCAGCAAAATAGTAACCAGCAGGTACGGAATAGCGTACAAAATCTCGGAAAACTTATTCATAATTTCATCAACGCGGCCGCCAAAGTAGCCCATGATTCCGCCGTAAATAACACCGATAAACAGGTCGATACATGCGGCTGCCAAACCTACGATCAACGAAATGCGCGCGCCCATCCAAGTACGGACGAACATATCGCGCCCGAGGTCGTCGGTTCCGAACCAATGCTGGGCGGACGGTCCCTTGTTGGTGTTCAGCAGATCGTTGGAGTAATAATTCAAACCGGTAATTTTGCCGGCGATCCATGGAGCGATGATAGCGGCAAGCGAGATGACAACAAGCACGACAAGCGCAGTCATGGCCATCTTGTTGCTGCACAAACGATACCAGGCATCACGCCACGCGGAAATACTCTCGCGCTGGATCACTTCGGCTTCTTTTTCGTCCGTTCCGATTTTCCGGAAATCCTCGGGAGTCAGATCCGCCGGAGCCGGCATCACTTTTACGGAATTCGCATCCATCCTTTAGCCCTCCTTCCTTCCGCTTAGCTTGATTCGCGGATCTACGAATACGTAAGCGACATCCGTGATAAACCGCGCCACCATCAGCAATACCCCGTAAAAGATCGTAATCCCCATAATCAGCGGATAGTCACGGACGCTGATCGCTTGCACAAACTGCTTGCCGATCCCGCCAATCCCGAAAATTTGCTCGATGACCACCGAGCCGGTAACGATATCGGCCGTCATCGGTCCAAGATAAGTGATGACCGGCATAATGCCGTTACGGATGACGTGGCGGAACAAAATCGCCATCCAGCCCAAGCCCTTCGCTTTGGCCGTCTTGATATAATCGGCATGCAGTACCTCCAGCATGCTTGAACGCGTCAACCGGGCGATAAAAGCGATCGGCTGCGCGGTTAACGCCGCTACGGGCAGCACGTAATACAGCGGGCCCTTAAAGCCCATCGTCGGCAGCCAGTGCAGCTTGGAGGCAAACACATACTGCAGCAAAGAAGCGACCACAAAGCTCGGCACCGCGATCCCTAACACCGCCAGCACCATAGCGACATTGTCGATCAATTTGCGATGATACAGTGCTGCCAATATGCCAAGCAGCACTCCGACAATTACGGCAACGATAATCGCGACGATCCCCAGCCTCAGAGACGCCGAAAACGTTTGCCCGATAATTTGGGATACATCCTGGTTAATCATCTTCATGGATATGCCCAAATCTCCGTGCGCAACGTCACCCAAATACTTTAAATACTGCTGATAAACGGGCTTATCGAGTCCAAGCTGTTCATAAAGACGCTCTTTAATCGCGGGAGGCACCTGTTTCTCCGAAGTGAGCGGATCGCCCGGAATAGCCTTCATGAGAAAGAAAGTGGCTGAGATCAGAATGAATAGCGAAACCAACATGTAAAAAAACTTATTCGCTACATAACGTATCATGCCCGTTTACACCTCCTTCTTTTATATTTCGACATATATCGATTTTAGGTGAAAAGAACTAGTTTGTCTATTCCATATATTTGTATAAGTACGAAATGCTTGGAAGAACCCCGCACACAAAAAAATCGGGATATATATGAAATACCTACATATATATCCCGAAGTTGCTATTCGCTTCGTTCTTGCATAAGCCTGCCCTTTTCGGAATTAATGTTCGAGCAGGTACGCGCGGGTGTAGTCGACAGCACCGCTAAAGTCGAGAGTTACACCCTTCAGGTATGGCTTCTCGGCCGCAACGTTTGTGTAGTAGTAAAGCGGCATCACGACCATGTTGTCTTGGATGAAAATCTTTTCGGCTTTTGCGAAGGCTTCATCGCGTTTAGCCATATCACCGGTAGCTTTCGCTTCGGCGATCAGCTTATCGTATTCCTCGTTGGAGAAACCGGTGTCGTTGTTGCCACCGTCCGTTACCCACATATCCAAAAACGTCATCGGATCGTTGTAGTCGGCGGTCCAGCCTGCGCGAGCCACTTGGTAATTCAGATTTTGGCGATTTTCGACAAACACAGCCCATTCTTGGTTTTGCGTTTTCACGTCAACGCCAAGATTTTTCTTCCACATGTCGGCAATAGCAAGCGCTACTTTCTTGTGCGCGTCGCTGGAGTTATAAATCAACGTGATTTCAGGAAGTTTCGTATAACCTTTTTCCTTCATGCCTTGCTCAAGCAGCTTTTTGGCTTCTTCCACGTTTTCCGTGAAGTAGTCGTCTTTATGCTCCTTGCGGAATTCGTCGTTTACGCCTTTGATGCCCGGAGGAACGTAACCAAACGCCGGAAGCTGTCCGCCAAGGGTTACGTTATCAACGATCGCTTGACGGTCGACAGCCATAGCAAAGGCTTTACGGATATTTACGTTATCGAACGGCTCGGCCGTTACGTTAAATTCGTAGTAATACGTACTAGCAATACCTTTGATTTCAAGTTCGTCTTTCAGTTGATCTCTCAGGATTGGAATTTGGTCGGTCGGGATTTCGCCGTTAGGATGACCGGCGCGATCCAACTCGCCGTTTTGGTAACTAGCCAATTCCGTAGCGCTGCTGTTCACCAAAGTCATGGTGATCTTGTTCAGCTTGATGTTGTCCTTATCCCAGTAATTTTCGTTTTTCGTAACTTCGATCGTTGAGCCTTTCACCCAGTTGGTCAGCGTGAACGCGCCGTTTACGATCATTTTGCTTTGGTCAACCGCCCATTTCGGGTCATCCTTGACGGATTGGTGGACCGGATAATAAGTGTAGAAAGAAGTCAAGCCCACAAAATAAGGCGTAGGAGCTACCAGATCAACTTGCAGTGTATAATCATCCACCGCTTTCACGCCAACTTGGCTGAAATCGGTAATTTTCCCCTCATTATATTCTTGAGCGTTTTTCAAATAATACAATTGGTAAGCATAAGGAGCCGCCGGTTGAGTTTCCGGGCTGAGAACGCGCTCCCAAGCAAATACGAAATCATTCGCGGTTACAGGATCGCCATTGCTCCATTTTGCGTCTTTGCGAAGGTGGAACGTGTATTGAGTACCATCATCGTTTGGTTCCCAGCTTTCGGCTACGCCAGGCACGGCTTGACCGGATTCATCTTGGCGCGTAAGACCTTCATACATCGTCTTAAGCACTGTGTTAGCTTGGCTGTCTTTCGCTTGAGCCGGATCGAATGTAGGCGGTTCCGCACTCAGGTTGATTTTCAGCGTTTGATCCGCAGCCAATTTTTCTTCGCCGCTGTTGCCGCTGTCGGAAGCCTTATTGTTGCCGCCGTTTGCAGCGCCGTTGCCGCCGTTCGAACCGCACGCGGAAAGCAACGTGCCCACGGCGAGAACGAGCGTCAGAAGCAGGAGTAGACTCTTACTCTTCTTCATCTAGCGTTATCCCCCTTAAAATATTGTGGTATATGTTTTTAGATTATACAACCAGCGGTCAAAAAAATCCAACATAAATTTTCGGTAATTCCGCGTTTTTCGCCAAAAAGGGCCCGCTCATGTAACAAAATCGTCCGTTATCCCATATTGACAATTGCTGTTTCTTAACAATTAACCTTGGGTGTCATGGTTTCATTCGTTATTTGGCGGTCCCTGGTTTGTATATTATAGTTTAAGCGGTCAAAATATATGTAATGAAACTGATCAAAAATAAAAGAATGTAAGCTGCCCCTGTCCCCGCAAACGCCAAGCGCCAAACCGCGCGCAGCAGTCGCCGCACGTCCACCTTGCCTTTCAGGCGGTTTTGCGCTCCGCCGATCAATCCGCCGGCAATAAGCAATATAAGCAGAATCAGGTAGAAGCCGAATGAGGAGTGAAACACATTGTTGAACAAAGCGGCCGCCCCCAAGATCAAAAATAGCGTCGTGACGTCCATCGCCAGCATAATGGCGGCTTTTTTCTCGCGTTTTGCCCCATAGTAGTATATGAAATAAACGAGCAAAAACGGAATGACCGGAATCATGGAAAACACGATAAGAAAAGTGGCCAAAACACTCAAAAACCCACCTCCTTTATGTTGGAAAAGAAAAGCTTACACAAAAAGTTAGTAACTATATTTTTATATGCATGTCAGGTTGCATCCCCCGAATCAGCAGCCAAACCAACTCATGTCCAGGGGCGTCAACCTGCTTGGCACGCGCCATTTCCGCCAGACGGCCGTTAATAAAATCGATTTCCGTCGGATTTCCCGCAAGGACATCCTTCAGCATCGACGAGGTGTTGCCGGCCGTAGAGCGGCAAACCTCCAGGATTTGCGCATAGATATCCGCGTCGTATGCGATTCCGTTTGCCCGAAAAATGCGTTCTCCTTCGTCGCACAGCTGCCGCATCGCCGCTATTCGCGCCTCCGATTCCAGCAATTGGCCGTTCGGAATCCGCCAAATCGCCGTAAGCGGATTGATAACCGCATTGATAAGCAGCTTCCTGAACATTTCCCTTCCGATGTCATTCGACAAAAAGGCGTTAAATCCTGCCTTTCGAAGCAATTTTACCAAACTTTCCCCCGAAAATTCGGGAGAATCAACTCCCGTGCCGCCAGATTCTCCATCCTCGGGTTTATAGATCCCGGCACGAGTTTCACCAAACCCGGCCCGGGTTACGCTGCGTCCGTCCGCTCGTTTTGCGCCTTCCGTGGTGATCGCCGCATATAACGCTTGCCCCGGGATGATTTGCCGAATCCGTTCCAAGTGCCCCGCTCCATTTTGAAAACAAACGATGCGGGTATGCTTTCCGGCTAGCCGGCCGCAAACCGTCAATAAAGTTTCGGTGATATGGCCCTGCTTCGTCGTCAGCAGCAGCCAATCGGGGGCCTCCGCCATATCCGTTTCGGCCGTCTGTTCAAGTGCGTCCGCAGCAAACCGCTTTCCTTCTATTATATGGATCGTTCCGTCAGGCTCCGTCAGCTCGACGCCTTCCCTTCGGAGCAGCTCTGCCTGCGCGGCCGTTCTTGTCCAAAAACGCACCCGTTCTCCCGCCTCAGCAAGCTTTCCGCCAAACAACAGCCCGAGCGCCCCCGCCCCAATAATATCTATCTTCACCTCAACTAACTTCCTTTCGCCGTCTTATCGCAAATCCTCTATAATTGTTCCTCTTCATTTTATACCAAACCTTTCCCCCAAAACACAAAAATCCCGCCATAACGGCGGGATGGATACTAAGCTTGGGCAGTTCTCTTTTCCGTGAGTGAATCTTAGCAAAGAAATCGATTCAATTCTAAGCTATGTAACGGATAAAATTGAACGAAAGAACCGGTATGTTCCATGCGGGGGGTGTGAAATGATTCTGAAGAAACGGCAGTGGTCGCCTTTGCGAGCGGATTTCTTCCTTGTTGGAATCTATAAAATCAATAGAAATCCGTGAACAACAGCGTTCGTAAGAACATTTCACACGTTTACCGCAATTGCATGCCTCTAAAGTTCAATCAGCTCATCCGTCTGCAACAGCGATCTTAAGTCAAACGATATCATTTACCATGATTCATTTTACAAGAAGAGATTTGCCATGCATTAGTCCCCGCCCAGGCGGGATTTTTGCGTTTTGCGGCTCCTACTCGATACGCTCCAAATTCCCGTTCGCGTCCATCTTAAACCGCGATTTGCTTTCTTCGTCCTCTTCGTTCAGAAAGGCAAGGCGACGAGCCCGGTCCATGATTTGGATTAAAGCTTTGTAGTCGTCGTTAACCGCTCTGTAGTCGGTTTGCACTTCATTAACCTGCGCCGAGAGACGTTCGTTCTCCTCCTTCAGCGCGGCGATTTCTTCTTCCTTTTCCCGCAATTCCTTTTCCAACGCTTTGACATGCCGGTTCGTTTCCTGCACCGTGTTTTTCCAACCGCGCAAAAAACGGATGACCGCGTCGATGGAGATCGTCTCTTCCGTCACGCCTTCGCTGCGGTAACCGTCCTCCGTCTCCACCGAAGCGAGGGAAGCGATGCCGGAACCTGCGGAGAGCGACGATTGCTTTTTCATATAATTCCGTTTTTGCCGCTGGGCTTTGGCTATGCTGATCGCCGCTTCATATTTTTTACGGACGCAGCTGTTCCAGCGGAACCCGCATGCGGCCGCCGTTCTGCCGATCCGTTCCCCAACCTCCTCGAATGCGGTAAGCTGTGTGCTGCCCTCCCGAATATGGCGAAGAGTCACCTCGGCCAAAATCAAATCATCTTCCGGGCTCCATGCGTCTTGTCTCACTGCTGTCATGCTATAAAAACCTCCTAACGACATCCTAGTCTTAAACCGTTTTCCCGCCGGCATACCGGCGGACGAATAAGTAAAAAGCTTCTTACTCCATTTCTATGCCTCTCATAGAGTTCATAGAATCTATTTGATACTAAAATGTATTTCCAAAATCCGGGTTCTCCATACCTGATGTATGAACGCAATGGAAAACGCTGACGAAATCCGGGCAATTACCATAATATTCATCACATTTTACCAGGCAAATCCAGGTTAATTACTGACTTTTCGTTTACACTTATCGGGCTAACGGGTATAATGAGTAAAGAAATGGGACCTTCGTCGATACATATGAAAGGGGGATTTATTCGTGGCACGCATGTTCCGCGTCCTTGGTTTCTTTACCCTTACCATTGGACTCATGGCCTTTGCCGGCGGTATGACCGAAATGGCGCTGCTGTTTTTTCTGCAAACCGCCTTTTTCGTTCTTTTCGGTTATCTGAAGTTTACGGAAAGAACGTATATCCTGCTGTTCTGGGGATATATGATCGTCGCCTTTACAGGTTTCAGCTATTGGACGGTCTTCAAAATGGGTTTGCCACTATAATCCGAATAAAAAAAAGCGTTGCAAAAGGCGGTTCGACCTCGGGTCGAGCCGCCTTTTTTCATGATCCCTGCTATTTCCTCGCTTGGTAACATATATATAGTACAACTACTCACGGGAGAGGATCTTCTTTGAACAAACGTTATCCATCCTTGGTGCTGCTGGTGCTCTGCATCTTCGCTTTCCTTCTTCCGGCGGCGTCATGGGCCGAGACGATTACGGAAGAGGAGCAGCAAATATTGGAGCAAAGCTTGTCCATCAAGGAGATCGATAGAGAAATCGCCCGCATTGAAGCAAGGCAGCAGGAGACGGAAACCGCGATCCGGAAGCTGTCAGGACAACTGGCCGGGAAAAACGAGCAGATCCGGGTCAGCCGGGAACAGGCCGGGGCGCGCATCCGGTCATATTATATGGGGGAGCGGGAAAATCTGTTCGCGGCTCTGCTGTCGGTGGGCAGCTTAAAAGATTTTTTTACCGTATTGGATTATTATCAATTGATTTTGGAGCGCGATCGCATCGTGCTGGGGAAGTACAAATCCGAATATGCCGATCTGATGAATACGAAACATGAGCTGGAAACCGTGTCGGACGATCTTGCCCGGATGAAAGCGGAGCTTCAGCTTCAGCGGGAGCGCGTCGCCGCCCTGCAGCAGCAGGTGGACCGGTCCCTCGGCCTTAGCGCGGATCCGGAAAAGTTGAAGGCGATGATCGAAGATTTGATGGTTTATTGGGAAAACGTCGGACTGAATGAGCTGAGAAAATATTTCGCCGCGCTGTCCGCGGTGATGTCCGAGTTTCCCGACTTTTTGAACGAATACGAGGACAGCCTGGTTGCCGAAAAGGGCGGTTACACCCTGACGGTTCGGCAGGAGGAGCTGAACGAATTTCTGCATCGCAAAAATGAACTATTAAAAGACATCCGCTTCTCCTTCCTGGAAAATCAAATCACGGTGCAGGGCAGCCGGGAAGGGCTTGAACTTAAGGTGGATGGACATTACACGGTGGAGCGGGAGCCGGAAAACTCCATTACTTTTCACGTCGACCGTTTGCTGTTTAACGGCCTGGAGCTCCCGGACACGACCCGGGCCGAGCTTGAACGCGACTTCGATCTGGGCTTTTATCCCAAAAAAATAGTCCCCTTTATGGAAGCCACCGAAGTGATGATTTCCCGGGGAACTTTAGTCGTCAAATTGAAGTTGTCGTTCTGAATTATTGCCCGCTCCGTCTGAACTTGTCCGCCAAAGACGCGGCGCTCGCCTTTCCGTTCAAATAATTTTCCACAAGTCTGGAAAACTCCCCCAGCTCGGCCGGAAGACCGCTCCCGGCCGGCATCGCGGACTTCGCTCCCGATGCCGCGAACGCCCCGCTCCAATCCGGAAGCTTGTATTTCGCAGCCTCATCGTAGACCGCGTGCAACACAGGGAGATGACCCGTTGCTTCAAACCATTGGCTTTGGCTTTCTGAGGAGGTCATTGCCTCAATCCATTCCCCCGCGGCATCGGGGTTTTGGGAATGCGAAGAGACCGCGTAACTCCGCCCGGCGATCCAGCCCGAATACCGCCCCTGCTTCTTCTCGGGCAACATGGCTTTTGTACCCGCCTGCGGATGGTTTGCGGCCTCCGAAGCCGTCGTTAACAGCATCGCAAGCTCGCCGCGCTGCAGTTTGTTCCACAAGCCCTGGTCCCCCGCCGGCGGCGAACCCTCCGATACCAAATAAGGCCGAAGCTGCTCCAGCCGCATTAGCGCGGTTCGCATTTCACCGGTAAGCGTAAATGGGGAAGCTTGTCCATTTTCCTTAGCGCCGCCGCCAAGCTGCCAAAGCAGCGTCAGGGCCGCATAAGGATCGCTTCCGTCCACGCCCAGCAAATGCTGCGGAAGCCGTTTCGGTTCGGAGCCGGAAGCTAGCAAAGCGTTCCACGCGTCCGGCGAATCCGGGGGCGCCTCCATTCCCAGCTCTTTCATCGCCTTATCCGTGAATACATATACATAAGGATCGACATCCGCAGGAACTCCCCACACGTAACCGTTCCACTCGTTTGGAACGAGGGAAACGCTTAACACTTCTCCCGACAAAACCCCCGAATAATAAATTTCCGTCGGCAGCAAATATCCGTCCGCCGCAAATTGACGCACCCAGGCATTGTCCAACAGCAAAACGTCAGGCGACTCACCGAGCTTCAACAAGTTTTGGAACGACGCGTAGGCTTCTTCCGAAGCAACGTTCGTCAATTCGACCTGGACCTTATGGCTGTCCATAAACGTCCGGGTCATTTGCTCAAGCTGGCGAAAATCGGACTCGTTCATCTGCACCGCGACCCGGATATGCCCCGTTTCCTGGGGAACCTCGGTTTGCGGAACGCTGGCCGGCGGTTCGTCGCCGCGTTCTTCGGAACGGACCAGCGCCGTTTCCTCGCTGGGGGACAAATTGATCAACGCCAGCAGAAGGAGGGCAAAAAGCACCCAATGGTTTTTTCGCTTCACACCCGTTCATCCTCTCCGCCCCAGGGGCACCAACCCCTAACCCCTGTACGGCCCTGTCATAAAGCTATCGCTATTTATTGTAACAAATCGCGAATCCGGTTGTCCCGCCAAAAATTAGAAAACCCTCGCCGCTGACGAGGTTCTTTGTCATGTAAACCCATGCGCTAAGTGCAAGGGGAGGGATGGATATGGCGTTCCCCCGCTGTTAGAGTCAGGTTAATTCTGTTTAGAAAGGCGCGGACTGGATCAGTTCGCGCCTTAATAATTCTTTATCTTCGGACTTTTTGAACTACCTCTTTCACAGCAAATCCGCCGCCACTTGCGCCAGCTTGGATCGTTCGCCTTTCTCCAGCGTAATATGCCCGCTGATCCCCTGATCCCTAAAGCGTTCCACGAGACCCGTCAGGCCGTTGCTGGAAAAATCGAGGTAGGGATGGTCGATTTGCTCGGGATCCCCCATAAGCACGATTTTACTGCCTTCTCCAACCCGGGATACGATCGTTTTCACCTCATGGCGCGTCAGGTTCTGAGCCTCATCCACAATAATAAACTGCCCGGGGATGGAGCGCCCGCGGATATACGTCAGCGCCTCCACTTGGATGCTGCCGAGCCCCATCAATATTTTCTCGATATCCCCCGATTTTTTCGTATCGAACAGGAATTCCAGGTTATCGTAAATCGGCTGCATCCAGGGGCGCAGCTTTTCTTCCTTTTCCCCGGGCAAAAATCCGATGTCCTTCCCCATCGGCACGACGGGGCGGGCGATCAGCAGCTTCTTGTATTTGTGTTCGTCCTCGACTTTAAGCAGGCCGGCGGCCAGGGCCAGCAGCGTTTTGCCGGTTCCCGCCTTGCCGGTGATCGTCACCAGCGGAATATCGTCGTTCAGCAGAAGCTCCAGCGCCATCCGCTGCTGCGCGTTGCGGGCATTGATCCCCCATACCGGCTCATTGCTTAAAAACAGCGGCTCAAGCCGGCTGGCGTCTTCGTTCAGCTTCAGCAGGGCCGATTTTCCGCTGCCCATCTCATCTTTCAAAATAACAAACTCGTGCGGATTAAGGGAATAATGAAGTCCCAGCAGCTTGACCGGCAAGGAACGGTAGGTGTAAAACTCATCGATGAGCGAAGGATGGACTTTTATGGTGGAGTACCCTCCGTACAGATCGCTGGGTCCGACCGTACGGTCCGATAAATAATCCTGGGCGGTCAGCCCGAGCACATCCGCTTTGATACGGACCAGCACGTCCTTGCTGACCAGCACGACCGGCCGCGGCTCGGGCAGCTCCTTTTGTTCCAAATGGTAATTAAGCGCCACGGCCAAAATCCGGTTATCGTTCGTCACCTCGCCGAACATCTCCTGAACTTTGATGAAGCTGCGATGGTTTAACTCCACCTTGATCCTGCCGCCGCCTTCGAGCGGAACTCCGTCATGCAGACGGCCCGTTTCGCGCAATCCATCGAGCAGCCTGGAGACGCCCCGGGCGTTGCGGCCCAGTTCGTCGGCGTTGCGCTTCTTCGTGTCGATCTCCTCCAGCACGACGGCCGGTATGACCACTTCATGTTCATCGAAGGCAAAAATCGCATGCGGATCATGCAGCAGCACATTGGTATCCAATACAAAGATTTTTTTCATCCTTATCCCCTCCACCGCGGTCATTGCAGCCTTATGACTTCATACATATTTTTCTCCGCCCCGGGAAATCTATATCTGATGAATTATCGTCGAATCAATAGATCATTTCCGAAAGGACGGATCCAACATGCGAATATGGCTGTGTTTGTTATTGACGGCTACCCTGCTTACAAGCTGCGGAACTGTTAATAAAAAGGCATCACCCTCTCCACAGAATCAAACGGGCACCGTTCCCCGGACGCAAAGCGTAAGCCCGAACGCTAATCCGAATTTGGCAACCCCAAGGAAGATGTCAGATCGGGATAGACAAGTTTATTTGGAACAGCTGGTAAAAAGAGTGCCTGGCGTCCAAGGCGCGCATTGCGTCGTAATGGGCAACACCGCTGTCGTCGGCATCGACGTCGACAGCCGGCTGGAACGCGCCCGCGTGGGAAGCATTAAATATACAGTGGCTGAAGCCCTTCGTAAAGATCCCCAGGGGGCCGGCGCCATCGTTACGGCCGATATGGACTTGAACCAGCGCCTCGCGGAAATCGGTAAAAAAATCCAGCAAGGCCATCCTGTAGCGGGCGTGGCCACCGAACTCGCCGATATCATCGGACGGATCGTTCCGCAGATGCCAAACGACACCCGGCCGCAGACGGGCGAAAGCCCAACGCGGATGAATATAGCCCCGGGCGACCAAAGCAGGCAAATCCCGCCAAGAACCCGCTAAGTTTGTCCCAATAAGGCAAAAAAAGCCTGGCGAACAAGTCGCTAGGCTTTTTTCATTGCGGCAAACACTTGGCTGTCCAGCATGTCCGCGGCACGCTGGTCGTATACTTTGGCATAAACCGGAGCGGAAACTAATTGCGCGCCGTAAAACAAGGCGTTGCGAACCGCATCGATGCGCACATCGAAGCAGCACATCTTGAACGGAACCCCTTCTAATGGGTCCTGCACAACGGTTGCCCGGCCATTAATGGCATAAATCGTTTCTTTGCCGAACACCGAAACCGTAACTCTGGGGTTGGCCTTAATGTTGCCGACCAGCCTCGAACGATGATCCAGAGCCAGCCGCAGCGTGGCGTGATCAACGGCGTAAAGCCATGAAATGGCGCTGGACGTCGGCCCCCCGGATTCCCGATCCACCGTATTCAGCAGCACAAATGTCTCGGACTGGAGAGCGGCGTAAAGCGAATCGGACAATTGGGTGACGGTTTCTGACATCATTACCAGCCCTCCTGCACTTAAACCTTCAAGGGATTAAACTTAGGGAACTTCAGTCATCCTGTAGTTAATTGTATTATAGCACGAGGCAAAACTTGCCTTCAATCGTTCAATGACCCGTCCGCCGCCTCCGCGGCGTTATCTTCCCGGGCCGGCTGCTTGGTTCCGGCAAGCTCATCCTTCAAGGCTTGTTTGGCCGCGTCAAGCTCGTCCTGATGCAAATATACGAAAGGGCTTTTCCAATCCCCGGTAACCGGCATGAAATCCACGTTTTCCTTGGAAATATCCCAATAGGCGGAAATCAGGTTTTTCATTTGTTCCGACTCCAGGTCCGTCTCCAGGTTTTTGCCGACGGATTGGATCACTTTGCCCGCTCCCAAAACCCCGTTAAGCGATTTGGCCTGATCGATCAAAGCATGGAGCACTTCATTCTGGCGCCGGTTGCGGTCAAAATCGTCGGAGCCTTTCGTTCTCGGTCTGCAGTTGGACTTCCGGTACCGGACATACCCAAGCGCATCTTCCCCGTTCAGGTGCTGCGCCCCCTTCTTCAAGTTGATATCCGTACCGTCGGCTCGATCCCGGTAACACATGTCGGCGTCGACATTGACATCCACGCCGCCCAAAGCGTCGACGATATCGCGAAAACCTTGGAAGTTGATCACCGTCACGTAATCGATCGAAGTATCGAAAAATTTGCTCATCATCGTCTTCATTTCCTGTTCCGCCGGAATGCCGCTTTTTTTCTCCGCCACCAGGAAGTTCGGATAAAACGCGTTGATTTTGTTCGTTTTATAGCCGTCCATTTCAAGCTTGGTATCGCGAGGCAGCGACACGATCGTAGCGGATTTGGTGTTCGGATTCATCGCAACCACCATCATCACGTCGCTGAGGTGCGTCCCGGTTTCCGGACGATAATCCGTTCCGAGCAGCAGCATCGTAAGCGGCTTGACCTTGGCCGATTTCTCCGGAGCCACCTTTCCCGATGTGCCCGTTGCATCGATCACCTGATCGGTCGTGTAGATCAAATATCCCGCATATAGCCCCGCGCCGATGATCGCAACGATCATGACCGTCAGCAGGATTTTGAAAAATGTCCTGATACCGCTAGGCTTTTTTCTCTTCTTTAGCGTTTTTTTCGTGGACCGGCTTTGGGTTTGCTTTCTGGGAGGCAAACCGCTGCGATTGGAACTCATGCAATTAAACACCTTATTTCTGTGATATTAAGCCGCATCTAAAAGACGAACCGCATCGCTGAAAAGTTACCGGTTTATTTCCCGGAAAATTATGCCGACTTGTCGCCCGAGGTCGGGTTCGCCCCATCTTTTTTCTTTTGCCGCCCTTCGACAAAATAACGGATACGCACCATCAGCATCAGCGCAACGGCAACCAGAAGGCACTGGATGATCGGCAGCTTATCGATTTGAAAAATAAGCAGCAGGAAAGAACCTATCGCCATAAGCAGATACAGAATCGCTTCCTTCCATAGCGGAAGCTTCTGCTGCGCGCGAAATACCTTGTTGTACACGAAAATGATCAGCACCAAAATCAGCAGATACGAAATGACCGGATGTTGCGCAAACCAAGCTTGCAATGGGGCGTCCTCCTTTAAAAGGATAGTGCAAGTACGCTTTACTTTATATTATAAATTGGCCTCCGACATTTTGCGATGTTTTTCGGCCCGTTCGCGTTCGCTTTTGTTCAAAATCTTTTTGCGCAGGCGAACCGATTTCGGCGTAATCTCGCAGTACTCGTCGTCGTTCAAATACTCCAGCGCCTGCTCCAGTGAAAACAGCCGCGGCGTTTTCATCTTGACCGTTTCGTCCTTCGTTGCCGAACGGACGTTGGTGAGCTGCTTTTCCTTGCAGATGTTCACGACAATGTCGTTGTCGCGCGTATGTTCGCCGACGATCATGCCCTCGTAAATTTCGGTGCCCGGTTCAACGAACAAAATCCCGCGATCCTCGATGGACAAAATGCCGTACAGCGTCGATACGCCGTTTTCGCTCGAAACGAGCACACCTTCATGGCGTCCGCCGACCTGGCCGCCCGCATAAGGACCATAGCTGTCAAAAGCGTGGTTCATAACGCCGTAGCCGCGGGTCAAGGTCAGGAAATGCGTCCGGTACCCGATGAGTCCGCGGGCCGGGATCAGGAACTCAAGCCGCACCTGGCCGCTTCCGTTGTTGATCATGTTCACCATTTCTGCCTTGCGGGAGCCCAGGCTCTCCATCACCGCGCCCATGCTTTCTTCAGGCACGTCGATCAGCAGCCGTTCGATCGGCTCCATCTTCACGCCATCGATCTCGCGGACGATAACCTCCGGTTTGGACACCTGGAGCTCGTAGCCTTCGCGGCGCATATTTTCAATCAGGATGCCGAGGTGCAGCTCACCGCGTCCGGACACGACAAACGCATCCGGGCTGTCGGTCTCGTCCACCCGCAGCGATACATCCGTCTCGAGTTCCTTGAAGAGACGTTCGCGCAGCTTGCGGGAGGTGACCCATTTCCCTTCGCGGCCGGCAAACGGACTGTTGTTGACGAGGAACGTCATCTGCAGCGTAGGCTCGTCAATTTTCAGGACAGGCAGCGCCTCGGGCTGGTTCGGGTCGGCGATCGTTTCACCGATGTTGATGTCCTTGATCCCCGCCACGGCGACAATGTCGCCGGCGCCGGCTTCCTCGATTTCCACGCGGCGAAGGCCTTGGAACCCGAACAGCTTCTCGATGCGGGCCGCTTTTTTGCCGCCGTCGCGCGTCATCACGGCCACAGGCTGTCCCTGGCGGATGACGCCGCGGTTGACGCGTCCGATCGCGATCCGCCCCAAATATTCGTTATAGTCCATCAGCGTAACGAGGAATTGCAGCGGCTCTTCGACGTTTTCGGTCGGCGCCGGAATATGCTCGATAATCGTTTCGTACAGGGCCAGCATGTTGTCGTCCTGTTTTTCCGGATCGAGGCTGGACGTTCCGTTCAGCGCGGACGCGTAAACGACCGGGAAATCCAGCTGCTCGTCGCTAGCTTCCAGCTCAATGAACAGGTCCAGAACCTCGTCGATGACTTCGGCCGGACGCGCGGCCGGGCGGTCGATTTTGTTGACGACGACGATCGGCGTCAAGTGATGCTCCAGCGCTTTGCGCAGTACGAATTTCGTCTGCGGCATGCAGCCTTCATAAGCGTCGACGACGAGCAGTACGCCATCGACCATCTTCATGATCCGTTCCACCTCGCCGCCGAAATCGGCGTGCCCCGGGGTATCCACGATGTTGATCAGATAATCTTTGTACGTGATGGCCGTATTTTTGGCCAAAATCGTGATGCCGCGTTCGCGTTCCAGGTCGTTGGAGTCCATCGCCCGCTCCTGAACGGCTTCGTTTTCCCGGAAAATCCCGGATTGCTGCAGCAGCTTGTCGACTAGCGTCGTTTTGCCATGGTCTACGTGAGCAATAATCGCAATGTTGCGGATTTGATTTCTATCATGCATAGGTTTATCTCCATATCCTTTCGTCTCTTTATTTCTATAAAAGTTGAACGAATGATTGTAGGGAATAGGGCAGCCGTGTGAAATGTTCTTACGATCGCTGTTGTTCGCGGATTTCTATGATTTCATAGATTCCAACAAGGAAGAAATCCGCTCACAAAGGCGACCACTGCCGTTTCTTCAGAATCATTGCACACTCCCCGCCTAGCTCCCGCCTTTTCTTTAGTTCAACTGCCACAAAACAAAGCGTCGGACAAAATGCCGACGCTTGACTTATCCCTTATATTATACGCGAAATCGCGCAGAATTCAAGAACTTGCATGTCGTTACCAGATGCTCCGGTTTTTCCCGCGGCCTCTCGCCACGATAAGCCAAATCCCCCCGATAATGAGCAGGACGGCAAGAACATAAATCAGCGACAGCGAAAATAACGTCCACCCCAGCAGAATGACGGAAATCGCACCGATGATCAGCGCCGCGATGAACATTCCGCTCTGGCGGCGCGGCGAAAAATAGTCGTATTCGAACAAACCGACGGCAATTCCCAGGAAAAACAGCGGCCAGGTGTATTTCAGCGTTCCCCACCCGCCGATGATGGCGATGAAGAAAACGATGCTGTATACGACCAATATCGCCCCGGGCAGGAGCAGCTCGGAAGGTCCCTTTCTCCAGAAATGCCACAGGTGCAGCACAATTCCGGGAATCAGCAGAAGCAGCGGCCAAAACGCTCTTCCGAGAAAACTGAAAAAACCCAATTTCCCCAGGAGGATGACGATCCCGGCAGCCAGAATCAAAATCCCCGTCATCAGCTTGTTGTTGTCGGACACGATCCATCACACACCTTCCAGAAGACAATGAGGGACAAGCCGCAGCAAATTACGACATCCCTGTTCTCTTCCAGTTTAGCTGAAAATCGGGCAAAAAACCACTCCTCCCCCCTGCGCCTTCCGAAAAATGATTTTCGCTAGGCCCGAAAGGCGGCCGTTCCCTTGCTCCCAGGCGATTCAACCGCGGCCGGCCTTATATTTTTTCATCCAGCCGAACATAATAACGAGCACGGCAACCGCGGCCGGGACGATTTGGGCCACGTTCGGCATGGCTGCCGCCAGCGCCGGGCCCAGCTGCGGATCCTGCAGAAACATGTCGCCGGCCGTATAACCGAGGATGCCGGCCCCCGCGTAGGTCAGGATCGGCAGGCGCTGCAGCCAATCGGCGATCAGATTGCTGCCCCAGACGACGATCGGAATACTGATGGCGATGCCGATCACAAGGATGGACAAGTCGCCTTTCGCAAGCGCGGCAATGGCCAGGACGTTGTCCAGGCTCATCACGAAATCCGCGGCCAGAATCGTCTGCACCGCTTTCCACATCGATGCCGCCCCGGAAACGCGGGTATCGTCCTCATGCGCCGGAAGCAGCAGCTTGAAGGCGATCCCCGCAAGAAGAAGCCCTCCCGCGGCATGAATAAAAGGAATCTTCAACAAAATCACGGCGATCCAGGTAAGCGCGCAGCGCAGCAGAACCGCTCCCAGGGCGCCCCACCAAACCGCCTGTTTGCGCTGCTGCAGCGGCAGGCTTTTGCTGGCCATCGCGATAACCACCGCGTTATCGCCGCTCAGCACCAGATTTATAATCAATATTTCCGACAATAAAATCAACTGCTCCACGCTCATCCCTCCCTTACAACTTGTATGAGGAATTGAGCCAAGCTATGCCATTCTGAAACATCGTCTTTCGGACAAGTGAACCCTTTTGGAGCGTTAATACGTATTTACGTTTATAAGGAAGTGACCTTAAATGGAATTATTTAGTGCGGCTTTTTTCCTGTCCCTGATCAATATCGTATTTATTGATCTGATTTTGGCGGGAGACAACGCCATCGTCATCGGGATGGCCGCGAGAAAGCTCCCCCGCACCGTGCAGAAGAAGGCGATTATTTACGGAACCGGCGGCGCCGTCATTCTGCGGATTGCGGCGACCTTGATCGTCGTTTGGCTGCTCGGCATTCCGTGGCTGCTGGCTGCCGGCGGACTGATGCTGATTTTTATCGCCTACAAAGTGCTGGCCGATGAAGGCGACCACGACAGCATCGAAGCGAAGGATAAGCTATGGCCGGCCGTGCGGACGATCGTCATCGCCGACGCCGCCATGGGCCTCGACAATGTAATCGCGGTCGCCGGCGCTTCCCAGCGCCACATGGTCCTCGTCGCAATCGGCCTCTTGATCAGCGTGCCGATCGTGGTCTGGGGAAGCACGTTGTTTATCAAGCTGCTGGAGAAGTTTCCGTGGATCGCCTACCTGGGGGCGGCCGTGCTGGCTTATACCGCAGCTAAAATGATTACGGAGGAACCGCGTTTTCTTGCGTTCTTTGAGGACAATCCCGGCCTCCGGTACGGGTTGATCGCCGTCGTAATCTGCGGCGTGCTGCTGGCCGGATTCCTGAAGAAAAGACGCCAACAGAAAGAAAAGGACAACGCCAGCACCCATCCGGCAACCCGCTAAAGGCCGAGAAAAAGTCAGGAAAATTGGCGCAAAAAAAGCGCGAACATCGAGGGATCGCACCTCTGTGCTCGCGCTTTTGCATTGCGGCCGTACCTATGTTCAAAACCACTTGCTCTGCACGACTTCCTCTTCTGCAGACGATTTACGTTTGATTTCGCGTCCCGGCCGGATCAGGATCGTCTCCGTCTCCTCGACCGCCCGATCGATCTGCTGCGGCAAATCCGTCAGCGAGCGCTCGATATTTTCCAATATCCGCAAATTCGGATTGGTTGAAGGCGATTTGGGCACAAACAAGGTGCAGCAGTCTTCGTAAGGCAAAATCGACAAGTCGTACGTTCCGATCTGCTGCGCCAAGGCGATAATGTCCAGTTTGTCGCTCATGACCAGCGGACGGAGCAGCGGCAGGTCAGTGGCCCGCCCAATCGCGTTCATGCTGGACAACGTTTGGCTCGCCACCTGGCCTAGGCTGTCCCCCGTCACCAGCGCCAAAGCGCCGCTGCGTTCGGCTAGCTGGGTAGCGATGCGCAGCATCGCCCTCCGCATCAGGGTGATGATCAGATTGTCCTGCCCCGTTTGCGCCAAAGACGTCTGAATGTCCGTAAACGGTACGAGATGCAGTTTGATTTCCCCGGCATATTTGGACAACACGGCAGCCAGATCGATCACCTTTTGCTCCGCCTTTTTGCTCGTGAACGGGTAGCTGTGGAAATGCACGCATTCGATTTCAAGCCCCCGCCGCATCGCGGACCAGCCGGCTACCGGACTGTCGATTCCGCCGGACAGCAGCAGCATCGCTTTGCCGTTCGTGCCCCGCGGGAACCCTCCGGGACCGGGAATGACCTCGGAGTACAAATAGGTTCCCTGCTCGCGAATTTCCACGCGCAGTTCGAGCTCCGGCTTGTGCACGTCCACTTTCAATTGCGGACACGCATTCAGGATCGGCTTGCTGACCAGGTGGTTCATCTCCTGGGAGGAATGGGGGAACGCCTTCCACACGCGCCGGGCATGCACTTTAAACGTCGTTCCCTCTTTGACGGACGCCTCCTCCACAAAAGATACGGCCGCGGCCACAATGTCCTCCAGCCGCGAGGCGGCCACCTTCACCGGGCTGATCGAAGTCAAGCCGAACACATTTTTCAGCGACTCGATGATCGCCTGAGCGGGCTCGCCGTTCAGTACGATGTAAATCCGCCCGAACTCCCTGCGGATTTCCGTTCGCGGGTAATTGCGAAGAAGCGCCTTTACGTGCTTGAGCGCCACATGTTCAAAGCGGGGACGGTTCCGCCCTTTGACCGTAATTTCTCCGAAACGGAGCAGCAGCATATCGTACAACAACATAAACGTGTTCTCTCCTATCGTAAGCTTTGCAGACGCTGAACCGATTTTTTCAGCGCGGCGAGCAAAGCGTCAATATCCTGTTCGTGGTGTTCTTCCCCCAGGCTGATGCGAATGCCGGACGATGCCGCCTCCGGGCTTCTTCCCATGGCCAGCAGCACACGGCTCGGTTCGCTTCGCCTGGAAGAACAAGCCGAGCGGGTCGATACGAAAAACCCTTCCTCCTCCAGCATATGGAGCAGCGCTTCCGCTTTCGTTCCCGGGTACGAAAAATGAACGATATGCGGCGCGGAAGCCCCCGGCGTATTGATCAAAAGCTCGGGCTGCGCTATCAGTCCCCGGAGCAGGCGATCCTTCAGCGCCCCGAGTTTGGCGGCCCGGCCAGGCTGCCCTTCGCTCGCAAGACGCAGCGCCTTGGCGAAAGCGACGATATAAGGAATGTTTTCCGTACCGGAGCGCAGACCGCCTTCCTGGCCGCCGCCGGCCAGCAGCGGGGACAGCTTCAGCCCTTCGCGGACGTACAGCAGGCCGACCCCTTTGGGCCCTCTTAGTTTATGCGCGGACAAGCTGTATAAATCAATCCCGGAGCCTTTGACCGCAAGCGGAAGCTTTCCGAATCCCTGCACCCCGTCCACATGGAACAACACCCGCGGCGCCTTATCCTTCAGCATCGCGCCGATTTCCGCCACCGGCTGAAGCGTCCCGGTTTCATTATTGACATGCATGACCGAAACGAGCACGGTGTCTTGACGAAGCGCCGCCTCCACCTGTTCCGGGGCGACCAGACCGTCCGCATCGACCGGCAGATAGGTAACCTCCCAGCCCCAGGACTCAAGCTGCTTGCAGCATTCGTAGACCGACGGATGCTCGGTTTCCGTCGTGATCAGATGTTTTCCCCGGTTAGTATACTGCAGGGCCGCCCCTTTAATCGCCGTATTGTTGCTTTCCGTGGCCCCGCCCGTAAAGACAATCTCCTTAGGGTTTACCGACAGCGCCGCCGCGCACACCTCACGGGCCTTGTTCAGCAGCCTATCGCTTTCCTCGCCGAGCCGGTGCAGGGAAGACGGGTTCCCGTAATGGCGGGCCATGACCTCGGCCACCGTTTCGGTTACTTCCTTGTATGGAGGCGTTGTCGCCGCGTGGTCGAAATAAATCATCGTTTCACCTTCATTCCAAAAAAGACCAAAAGAAAAAACGCCGAAATTCAAAAAGGATTCGGAGCGTTTTTCTTTGCGATCTCTAAATTTTAATAAGTTCAACTGATCAGCCTTGTAAACTTGGCATCAGACTTCGTATTTGGCTTGCGCCGTCAAAATTTTGCGGATATAGTTTTGCGTTTCCTGCGGGAGCAAATGCAGCTTCTCCATCAACTGCTCGTCGTTGCCGATACCCAGCCTTTGCAAACGCCCCGGGCCGGCATTATAGGCCGCCAGCGCCGTCTTCAACTCACCGCCGAAGCGGCTTAGCTGATAGGACAAATACCGGGTGCCGCCGTCGATGTTTTGCGCCGGATCAAACGGGTCGCTGACTCCAAGCCCCCGGGCCGTTCCGTCCATCAGCTGCATCAGCCCCTTGGCCCCCGCGGACGAAACCGCCGTCGGATTAAAAGAAGATTCCGTATCGATTACCGCCTTGATCAGGCTTTCCGGAACGCCGTAAGTTTGGCTGGCCCGGGCGATCAGCGCTTCGATATTATCTCCGGCTTTGACCGGCAGCGCCGAAGCTTCCGGGGGTTCCGCGGAAACCGCGTCCGCATAATCCATATTCGCCATGGACGGCGATAGCATGGCCAGCCCCTCCGATAGATCCAAACCGCTTCCCGGGAGGTATCCCGGTAAAGACGAATCTGAAGCGCCCGTTTCCCCCTGCTCCGCCAACATTATTTCCTGCAGCAGAATATCGAACAACGAACCATCGGTATGGGCGGCCGTCCGTTCCACCGAAGTTCCCTGCAGATCCAGGCCGTTCATCGTCTGCAGTTGAATGAGCTGTCCCAAAGTGCGCGGGTCAATTTGCATGCGTGATACTCCTCTTTCCGTGTACAAGTTCGATGCCTTTATTTTACACGCAAACGCCGCCAATAACCACCACTTTTTGCGAAAAAAGCGAAAAATGAAAAAGGCCAACGTCCGGAAATGCGACGTCAGCCAGCCGTTATCGGCAAGAAACAAGAGGAAAACGGCGAAAATTATCGAGTAAACGGCATGAGGACAAAATAACTAAGCGTCGACACGATCCCCAGCCCGATCGCCCATGCTCCGGATGTTTTATTGCCTTGGCTGTATGCGTAAAAACCCATCACGGCAGCGAGCGGACCCAAAATAATCGACCACAGGAAAAGCGAGGCGATCCCCAAACCAACACCGACGTAGCCAACCGTTCGTCCGGCCGTGTTCGCATCTGTATCGGCGCGCTCAGCCCGGTTCGCATCGCCGGCTTCTCCATCCGTATCTTCCCGGCGTTCGCGAACCGCGTTTCCGCTGAATGTTCCCGCCGGCGTTACTTCGGCGGCATATTCCTCGCGGTGGTCTTTACGCGGATAATCGATCCGGCTTTGCTTTTCGGTTGACGGCAGATCCGTTTTGTCTTCTTCTTTCATGGAATCAGTCATCAATAAGCACCTCCGCTAGTAGGTTGATTTTTGCGGTTAAGACGATTTCGGTTTAAACGTATGGCAGCAGGTGGCCGAGGACGACGCTGCCGTATCCCGATGTTCCGTATCGAACGTTTCGCCGGCAAATTCCGCTTTGTAATGTCTACCCGCGTGCTGGTCAATATCGATCATAATCACATCGGCGTTGCACACGTTTTTTTCTCCCCAATACGTGCAGTTGGAGACGCTGCATTTGACCATGGGTTTGTCCCCGTTTGGCATATTGATCACCTCGGTTAACATTTTCCCCGCAGCGGCGGATCGCTATACAGACCAGAGGCTGACAAATCGGGGCAAAAAAAGAAAAAAGATGCCGAAATCGGCATCCCGTGTTCAAATCGGTGAATTCGGTTATTTGGAATGAGCGCGGTTCAAGCGAAGCTGAATCAAATAATCGCTTTCATAATAGGTCAGATCATCGCGCAGTTCCTCGAACGCCCGGGTAATGTCGAGCACGACGTCGCGCGCCGGACGGGACGGCTTCTTGCGGAAACGGATGGCGTCTTGCCCGGTATATGCATATCTTCCGTCCTCGGAGTAACTTTCGTTTTTGGGATAGAAGAAGTTATTTACGCAGTCGTGATATACATGATACAGCGCTTTTTCGGCCGCTTCCTCATCAAAGGTGCCGCGGCGAAGCACGATCCCCAGCTTCTCATAGCAATCTTCGCAATAAACGAGCAAATGCCGCAGGTCCGACAGCAACCCCTTGTAAAATAAACCTAGCTCTTCGTTTTGGCCTTCCGTAAGCTGCGGCAGCGAATAATGGTTCAAAAACGCTTCGATCCGGCCGGCCGCGCTCTTAAGCTGTTCCCTTGCAGTTTCACAAAGTTGCCTGATGTTATTGGCTTGTGGCATGCAAACAATTCTCCTTCACCTGTAATGATCGGTATAGTCATTAACGCCCTTATCGTAACACAATTTGACCATTTAAGGTATCCCTCAAGAATAAAAACGGGCAGTTCACCTCACGATATACCCATCGGCATTACGAATGTGAAGGAGGAACAACGATGAACTGGCGCAGATGGGCCGCGATCGGCTTGACGGGAGCCGCCGCCATTGCGGCGATTTCCCTGTTTCCGAGAACGGACAACGACGCAAGGCCAAGAAATCAAATAGCCAAACTCTCCGTACCGAAACCGGCGGAGGAACAGCAGTTGAAGCAAAACATGCTGCGGCGCGATGTCACCGCCACGGAACGCCTTTACCGCCTGGACGCCAAAGGGCATCTTCGCACCCTAGCTTCCGATTTTGCCCAGGCTCCATCCGGCAAGCTGCCGAATTCGGCCCGGGAGCTGCAAAAAGATCACAAGCAGTTTCAGGCGATTTTTTGGTACGATGCGGAAAACCGGCAGGAAAAGCAGTTTCGCCGCGCGGATTTCCGGCCGGACCCGGCGGTGAAAGAACAGCTCGATACGTACGTAAGTTACGCCCGCAAGGCGCTGAACAAAGCGAAGTCCTACGAATCTCCCGTGTTTCCGGCAAAACAGCCCAAATACTTTGTGTCGGCGGAGCCGGCCAAAACCGGAAAAAAGGGCGTTATCGCGATCATGGACGCCGGCATTTTGAGCCGTGTTGAAGAACATCAGCACAAAAATTTGCGGCTGATTCCCTACCCGAAGGAAGGTAAATTCAAAGTCGAATCCGTGCACGCCGACACGCTTCGCGACATCACCGTCAAAACCGGCCATGACAACGAAAAGGCAAGCCATTATTATGAGAACGAAATCGTAGTTACCTTCGACAAGAAGCCGGCACCGCAGGAAATGCGGCGGATCGAAAAAGACATCAGCGGCTCGATGACGCGGAAGCTCAACCATACGTATATTTTCCGCTCGGAAACGATGGACATGAAGCAGTTGAAGCGCTACTTCCAGAAAAAGTGGAGGCCCAAATATATCGAGCCGCATTATTTGTATCTTACCAATGAGTTCGGCGGCGGATTTTGGGACGGCGGTTTATTCAACAATGATGCGAGTACCGGGATGCAGGAGGATACGCCGGTAATTCCGAACGACCTGCTGTTCTCGGAATACCAATGGAACTTGCCGGTCACGGAGACGAACCGGGGCTGGAAGCTGTCCAAAGGCAGCAACGACGTGATCGTGGGCATCGTGGACACCGGCGTGGACCTGAAGCATCCCGACCTGCAAGGACGGCTGCTGAAGGGCTACAACGTGATTAATCCCGACAAGGCACCGACGGACGATGTCGGCCACGGCACCCATGTCGCCGGCATCATTTCCGCCAACGTCAATAACGGCGAAGGGATCGCCGGGATGATGTGGGGCGGCAAAATCCTGCCGGTCAAAGCGCTCGACAAATCCGGCTCCGGGACGACCTATTCGGTGGCCCAGGGGATCATTTGGGCGACGGACCATGGGGCCAAGGTCATCAATATGAGCCTCGGCAACTACGCGGATGCCCAGTTTCTGCATGAGGCGATCAAATACGCTTATAATCATGACGTTGTGCTGATCGCCGCCACGGGCAACGACAATACGGAACGTCCGGGCTACCCGGCCGCTTATCCGGAGGTATTGTCCGTTTCCGCCACGGACTTTAACCTGAAGAAGGCTTCCTTCTCCAATTACGGGGACTATATTGACGTCATGGCCCCCGGCGAAAGCATTGCCAGCACCTATCCGGACAATCAATACGCCGCTTTATCCGGCACCTCGATGGCCAGCCCGCATGTGGCGGCCCTGGCGGCTTTGATCCGCTCGATCAATCCCGACCTGAAAAATACGGAGGTCATGGACATTATCCGTAAAAACGTGATCGATCTCGGCGATGCCGGGCGGGACAAATATTACGGATACGGACAGATCGACGTGTACGCCGCGCTGCAGGCCGCCGGAGGCGGCAACGCTCCGCTGCAGTTCTGGCCGCAATCGATCCAGCGCAAAATGGACCGCGTAATCGATCAGAACAAGTAAAGCTATATAAATTAAGTAAGGCCCGTCCAAACCAAAAGCCTCCGCAGCGCGTATGTGCATTCACGCGCTGCGGAGGCTTTGACCATAGATATAAGTATGCTTGTGCCTTGCAGTGTTGAAAGTTTGCCGTAAGCCGGGTTCTGTACTCTTTGCGGTATTAACGGGAACTACCCTCCCGCCCTTGAGCGACAATCATCTATCTAGGCCGTCCATTACTGAACGGCTCCAGCAACCAACCCGGACGCGCCTCGGGCAAAGGCTGCTTCCTAAGAAGCCGCGTCCCATTAGGTCTTGCTCCAGGTGGGGTTTACCAGGAACGAAGTCGCCAGCGTTCCTCGGGGTCTCTTACACCTCGGTTCCATCCTTGCCTGTGCACGCCTTGCGGCGGCCATCGGCGGTCCATTTCTGTGGCACTATCCTTCAGCTCGCGCTGACTGGACGTTATCCAGCACCCTGCCCTGTGGAGCCCGGACTTTCCTCCCGCGGCCTTAAAGCCGCCGGCGATTGTCTGTCAAACTTTCATAGGCAACATTACATAGTATACAGACATTGACGGCCGCTGACAAGTGTGAATCAGCGGAAAAACTGGCGTTTCATGGTTCCTCATGATTCTTCATGGTTCTACATAAATACGAACGGTTCCGTATCGATGGCGGAAACATGCACCTTGGTGTCATATTTGCCTTCATTAAGCTTCTCCGTCAGCCACTTTGCCACTTTCCGCTTCATGATTTTTTCGGCGTTGTGCCCCGGATCGACGATGGCGATCCCGGCCATCAAGGCGTCCTGGGCCGTGTGGTAATCAACGTCACCGGTGACGAGCACATCGGCGCCGCGGAACTGCGCCTGCTTCCAATAACGGCCCCCCGATCCGCCCAGCACGGCGGCTTTGCGGACCGGCCGCTTCAGATCGCCGACAACGCGCACCATCGGCACGTCCAGCCGCTCTTTAACCCGCTGCACGAAGTCTTCCAGCGTGACCGGTTCCCGCAGCTTGCCGACGCGGCCAAGCCCCAGCGTCCGTCCTTTGAGCTCCATCGGATACAGGTCGTAGGCGACCTCCTCGTAAGGATGCTGCTTCAGCATCGCCTGAATCACTTTGCTGCGCAGGCTCTGCGGAACGACGGTTTCGATGCGGATTTCCTCCACCTTCTCCAGCTTGCCCTGCGCCCCGATATAGGGGTCGGTGCCTTCGCCGGGCTTGAACGTGCCGTATCCCTCGATGTTGAAGCTGCAGTGGCTGTAGTTGCCGATAGCGCCCGCTCCGGCGCCCAGCATTGCGTCCAGCACCTTTTCGTGATGGTCCTTGGGGACGAACACGACCAGCTTATACAGGTTGTCGGTATGCAGGTCCTCCAGCGGCGCGGCGCTTTCGATGCCCAAAGCTTCGGCCATCCAGTCGTTCATCCCGCCGTCGGTCACATCCAGGTTCGTATGGGCGATGTACACCGCGATATCGTTTTTGATCAGCTTCTCGTACACTTTGCCCATCGGCGTATCGCTCTGCAGATTGGCGAGCGGGCGGTATATAATCGCATGGTGGGCGACGATCAAATCGGCGCCTGCGGCGATGGCTTCATCCGCCACCGCCTCGTTGACGTCCAAAGCGATCAGTACGTTTTTGATCTCCTTTTGCAGGCTGCCGAGCTGCAGCCCGATTTTATCGCCTTCCATCGCCACATGTTTCGGAGCAAGCTGCTCCATGTATTGAATTACCGTTTGACCTTTTGCAAACATGCCAGCACCTCCTGGAGTTGTTCCGTAAGCCGCCCCAGTTCCTCTTCCTTTTCCCGGGACGCTTCCAAGGCGGATGAGGCCACCGAACGGCGGATCTTTTCCAGCTTGCGGATTTCCGATTCCCATTTCTTTAAAAAAACATCGTCCGGTTTAAGCGTCAGCCGCGGTCCCATCAAATAAAGCAAATCCTTCGAAAGGGCGATTCCCCGCCCCTCATGATCGGTCAATTCGCGCTCTGCGTACAGCTGGGCATTCCGCACCGCAGCATCGGCAGCCGACTCCGCCATCATCACTTCGTATATTTTGCCGTCTTCCTCCAAAATAGCCTCTTCGGCCAGGTACCAATCATTTTCGGCAAGCCAGCGGCGCACGAGCTCTTCGCCTACATTCGGCTGCAGCACCAGCCGCTTAACCCCTGCAAGCTTGGGTTTGCCGCCGCTCAAAATCGAAACGATCAAGGCTCCGCCCATACCCGCGATCGTAATCGCGTCCACTTCGCCGGGAGCGATGACGGCCAGCCCGTCTCCTTTGCGGACGGAAATCCGCTGCGTCTCCCCGGCCTCGGCGACATGGCGTCTGGCCGCCTCCAGCGGCCCGTCGTTGACCTCGCCGGCCACGGCAAATGCGGCCCGCCCGCTCTGCACCGCCGATACCGGCAGCAAGGCGTGATCCGACCCGATATCGGCAAAACGGCAGCCCTTTGGCAGCAGATCGGATATTAGCTGCAATCTTGCGGACAATCTCATGAAGCGATCCACACCACCCATTTTTTACGTAATACGAACAAGATTAGGAACGCCGCGGCAATTTTCAGCAGCGCCAGCGCCGCCATCCCCTCATAGGCCGCATGCCGTAGCAGAAATACATCCGCCTCCGGCATAAACCACAGCGTAAGGGAGACGGCGAAAAACACGCGGGCCGACTGCTTGAGCCGATGGTGACTCAACCAGCTTAACCAAAACAGAAGGGCGGCAACCGGCAGCCATAACAGCTGCAGCAGCGCCCAGGACGTTTCGGGATGCAGCCTTTCGAACAGGATAGCGTACAGCAAAATGCCGCAAACGAACCCGCAGTATGTCAAAATCCCCAACCGCAGGCTGTAACCCGCGGCAATCCACACGATCCCGCAAACGGCGATCAGCAGCGCGGCTCCGCTGTCCGCTTCCCAGCCTTGAAGGCGGATCGTCCAGCCCCCGAAACCCAGCAACAGCAAACTGCCCAGGCCCGCCGCGCACAATGCGAACAACGGCCGGTTGCGCCGCTGGTACGCCGCCAGGGAATAACAACCGAAGCAAAGCAGCAGCGCAGCCGCGATTTGCAAACCCCAAGGAAAAGCGCTAAAATAAAAAACAATAAAGAAAAAGAAGGAAATTATGCCAAATGAAAGGGACCAAAGTTTCCAGCTTCCTTGCTGAATTTGTCCCAAGGAGAAGAAGCTTCGGGAATCCCCTTCCGGCTCGTCGCTGTACAAATTTTGCAGGAAATCGCAGTACTGTTCGGGAAGCAGCCGGCTCCTTCTCCAGTGCTCGATTTCGTTCAGGATGATTGCTTTTTTGTCCTGATTCAAAGGCAGCACCTCTTTTAACAAAAATGACCTTGCTGCTTTGGCTGCAGAAGGTCAGAGCTAACACGCCTACCCGCGACGCTTATTCGAGAAAATCCTTCAACCGCTTGCTGCGGCTCGGATGGCGCAGCTTGCGGAGCGCCTTTGCTTCAATTTGCCGGATTCTCTCCCGCGTTACGCCGAACACCTTGCCGACTTCCTCCAGCGTTCTCGTCCGTCCGTCGTCCAGTCCGAAGCGAAGCCGAAGCACGTTCTCCTCCCGTTCCGTGAGCGTATCCAAGACGTCCTCCAATTGTTCCTTCAGGAGTTCGTAAGCGGCGGCGTCCGCCGGGGCCAAAGCTTCATGGTCTTCGATAAAATCTCCCAGATGGGAATCGTCCTCTTCCCCGATCGGTGTTTCCAGCGATACCGGTTCCTGGGCGATTTTCATGATTTCACGAACTTTCTCGACGCTTAGATCCATCTCGGCGGCGATTTCTTCCGGCGCGGGTTCGCGTCCCAGCTCCTGCAGCAGCTGGCGGGAGACGCGGATCAGCTTGTTGATCGTCTCCACCATGTGAACCGGAATCCGGATCGTTCTGGCCTGGTCGGCTATCGCCCGCGTAATCGCCTGGCGAATCCACCACGTTGCGTACGTGCTGAATTTAAAGCCTTTTTTGTGGTCGAATTTCTCGACCGCTTTAATGAGGCCCATATTGCCTTCCTGAATGAGATCGAGGAACAGCATTCCGCGCCCTACATAGCGCTTGGCGATGCTCACCACGAGGCGGAGATTCGCTTCGGCCAGGCGGCGTTTGGCTTCCTCATCCCCGTTTTCGATCCGTTTGGCCAATTCCATTTCATCATCTGCGGAAAGCAGGGGAACCCGGCCGATTTCCTTCAGGTACATGCGGACAGGGTCATTGATTTTGATGCCCGGCGGCAGGCTCAAATCATCGTCAAAGTTAAAATCGTCATCATGCGCGGCATCCTCTTCCCCGCGCCGATGCTCTTCATCGCCGTCACCCGTGACGTCGATGCCCAAATCCGCCAATTGTTCATAAAATTCGTCCATTTGTTCCGGATCCTGGTCGAAGGGCGAGAGCTTCTCCATAATTTCTTTATATGATAATGAAGATCTTTTCTTGCCTTGCTCAATCAGCTGATCCTTTACCTGGTCCAGCGTCAATTCAGTTTCTAGTTCAGTATGCTGGTCATTCGTCATATCTGGCTCCCTCCTCCCTAGAAACGTCACCGAAAGTCCATCGTCTTACTGTCTCTCTAGGGCAATAATCTCACTTGCAATTTGCGCCGCACGCATAAAATCCCCGGCTCGTTCCGCGGACACCATTTCTTCCTTCTTCTGCTTGATTTGCGCGAGAAGCGGTACTTTGCGGATCTCCCGAATGCAATCGTCCAGCTCTTGCGCCGTCCATTCCTCCGGCGTATCCGTCATGGCGATCGAGATGACCGTCCGCTCAAGCCGTTCATCCTGAAGCGAGGAGATAAACCGGCTTGCATCCGGGGTTTTTCCCTGCGCATAATAGGCGTATAGATAAGCGGCAATCGCCACATGATCTTCGATGTTAAAATTGGTGCCAAGACGATCGCCCACATAACGGGCCACTTCTTCGTCCTGCAGCATAAAAGAAAGCAATCTCCGTTCCGCCACCTGATAAGCGGGCAGCAGAGCCGGCATGGAAGCCTGCCCTTTTTTATGCCTACCATTATTCCACCTTTCGGGCTTATTATCCCCGGCGTTTGCCTTTTTTTGCATGGCTGTTCTAAGTTCGTTGCATTCCTGCTTCAAACTGTCGAAGGACACCTGCAAATCGGCGGACAATTCCTTCAAATATATCTCGCGTTCGCTTGGCGAAGCCAGCCCCGCGATAATGGGCATCGCTTCTTTGATGTAAGCGACCTTTCCGTCTTCTTCTAGCAGTATATGGTTTTTTTTCAGATATATAAGCCTAAATTTGACGGATGAGACGGCGCCGTCCAACACTTGATGTTTGAAGCGGTCCGCCCCGTATTTACGGATAAACTCGTCGGGATCGAGCCCCTCGCTGAGCAGCGCGATTCTGACCTGAAAACCGGCGTTCTCCAAAATCGGAATACTCTTGAGCGCGGCGGCTTGTCCGGCCTGATCCCCGTCGTAGCACACCAGGACCTCGTCCGCCAGACTTCTCATGATCGACGCGTGGCTTTCCGTCAACGCGGTTCCCATCGTGGCCACTCCGTTATGAACCCCCGCTTCCCAAGCGCTGATCACGTCGCCATAACCTTCAAACAACACAATTTGCCGCGATTTCCGGATTTCGTTCTTCGCCTGATGCAAATTGTAAAGCGTCCGGCTTTTGCTGAACAGCTTGCTTTCCGGGGAATTCAAATATTTCGGCTGCCCTTCGCCAAGTACCCTGCCGGCAAAGGCTATGACTTTACCGCTCCGGTTGTGCAAAGGAAAAATGACCCGATCGCGAAACCGGTCGACAAACCCGCTCCCATCCTGTTTCGAGGACAACAGTCCGCCTTTTTCCATCGCGCCTAGATCGAAAGAACGCTTGTCCAAAAACTGAACCAGCGTATCCCATCTGGCCGGGGCGTAACCGATTTGGAACGTATCGATCGCTTTATCGGTAAAACCGCGCGATTTCAAATACTCCATGGCCGGTTTGCCGTATTCCGTATTCTTCAGCAAATAGTGATAGAACTTGGAGGTCCATTCATGGGCTTGCAAGAGCTGTTCCAATTCCCGGTTTTGCGGCGAATCCCCAAAGCTTCTTCCTTTGTCTTCAAAAGGAATATGCGCCTCTTCCGCCATGATCCGGACGGCTTCGGGAAAAGTTAATCCTTCGATTTCCATCCTGAACTTGATGGCGTTTCCGCCCTTGCCGCAGCCGTAACAGTGGAAGATTTGACGTTCGGGGGTTACCGTAAAAGACGGGGTTTTCTCCGAATGAAACGGACAAAGCCCCTTCATGTACTTGCCCTGTTTTGTCAGATGAACGTGCTTGCTGACCGTGTCGACGATATCGTGTTGCCGCAAGACGGCCTCGATGACTTCTTCCGGAATGCCGCGTCCGGTGCTCATTCAAATCACCTTCATCTTTCGCAAAGAGAATTTCAACACGTCAAAATTTCGGACATTTTGAAGCTTCTCTATGACACGTAAATAGTAATTCGCTAAAACTATACATTCTCCTGCATATGTTCCAAAAGTTTTGACAGCACTTCGGCAAAATGTTTGCGATCCTCGTTCGTAAATGGCTTCGGCCCTTTGTGGCGCTGCCCTCCGCGCCTTGCTTTGGCGTGAGCATGCCGCCGCTCCAGCAAACGGTCGATGTTCCCCGGATGAAAGATTTCGCCGCGCGGCGACAAGCTGGAGCAGGATTTGGCCAGTACCAGCGCGGCAAGACCGTAATCCTGGGTGACGACGATGTCTCCCTTTACGACATGGTTCGCGATATACAAATCGGCGCTCTGACTGCTCCGGTCCACCTGAATGACGGCAACTCCGTCCGCCGGCTGCAGCGTATGGTCATAGGAAGAAACCATCACCACCTGAACGCCGTAGCGGCCGGCCGTTTCGGCGATCTCCGCCTTTACCGGGCAGGAGTCCCCGTCCACGACAACGCGCATAATCACTCGCCTCGCCTTCCCGGGAATGTACCTTGAATGCTACCCGCGAAACTATTCTAACGGTTGCCGCAAGCGTTGTTTGTTCCAAAAACGTTGATTTCGAATTCTAACGGTTGCCGTTGCGCTTATTTCACTTTACCCCGGCTAATTTCGCTTGGATTCAGGCAAACCGGGGCACAACCGTTAGAATTCAGAAAAGGTCTATTTGCGGAAAATAGCGCCTGCTGCAACCGTTAGATTTCCGGCGGGCGATCGTACGATTTGAAAACCTGAGCTGATGCGGAAAACTAGGAGTTGTCCGTTGCTCTCGCCGCTACTTTAAGTTCCGTTCTACCAAACCAATTTGCCGAAATCGGCGAATGCCTTGAGATCCTCGTCGATGGCGGCGAGCAGCGCCAAACGGTTCGTGCGGATCGCTTCGTCTTCGGCCATGACCATGACGGCATCAAAGAAAACGGTGATAGCGTCCTTCAAACCACTGATTACGTCAAGCGCCTCAGCGGCATTCCGCTGGGCAAGCGCCTCGCGGTAATTGTCCGTGATCGCGCGCCATGCCTCGTACAGCGCTTGTTCCGCCGGTTCTGCGAGCAGATCGGAACGGACTTTCTCGCCGGTCGCTTTGGCGGCCAGGTTGCTGACCCGCCCGAACGATTCGACCGTCAGCTTAAAGTCCGCTTGGGTCGTTACGGCATCCATCAGCGCGTTCCCCCGGGCAACGACGGATACAACATCATCATATCCTGCGGCGATAACGGCATCCACGACATCGTAACGCAGGTTGTCGGACAGCGTTTTTTTGACGCGAAGCCCGAAGAACTCCAGCAGATCTTTCAGGATTTCCTCTTCCCCGCGTTTCAGCCCCTGGAATTGCCGGTGGGTTTCCAAGGCGATTTTGAAAATATCCGTCAGCAAAATCGGCAGCTTGTGCTCCAAAACGATCTGCACGATGCCGGCCGCTTGACGGCGCAATGCGTATGGATCCTGGGAGCCCGTCGGAATGATCCCGATCGAGAAGCAGCCGGTAATCGTGTCGATTTTGTCGGCGATGCTGACGATGGAACCAACGGTGGACGCAGGCGCCGCATCACCCGCGAAACGGGGCTGATAGTGCTCGAAAATTCCCCGGGCGACCGCTTCCGGCTCCCCGGCTTTGCGGGCGTAATCCTCGCCCATCACGCCTTGCAGCTCGGGAAACTCGTAAACCATTTGCGTTACGAGGTCGAATTTGCAAATTTCCGCGGTGCGCGCGGCCGCTTCGGCCGTGCCGCTGTCGGCGCCGAGCAGGGCGGACAGCTTCTCCGTATTGCGGCGAATGCGGCGGACTTTGTCGCCGATCGTGCCGAGCTCGTCATGGAACACAATGCTTTCCAGCTTGGACAACGCGTCCTTAATCGCCAGCTTTTGGTCTTCCTCGTAAAAGAACTTCGCGTCGGACAACCGGGCCCGCAGCACCTTTTCGTTCCCGCGGGCGATGACGTCCAGGGAAGCGTCGTTCCCGTTGCGGACGGTAACGAAATAAGGCAGCAGGCGCCCCTGGCCATCCAATACCGGGAAATAACGCTGATGCTCGCGCATCGACGTGATGAGCACTTCCTGCGGAATGTTCAGGAACGATTCCTCGAACGTGCCAAACAGCACAGTCGGCGTTTCGACCAGGAACAACACTTCTTCCAGCAGATCGTCCTTCACCGCGATATGCCAGCCTTTTTCCTTGGCCAAGGCGTCGATTTGGCTTTGGATCATGTTTTGACGTTCATTCACGTCGGCGATCACGAACTGGGCGCGCAGCGTGTCCACATACGCCGCCGGCTCATTGATGATGGCTTCGGTACCGAGAAAACGATGGCCGCGCGTAACGTTGCCCGATTTGACGCCGACGATTTCCAGGTCGATCACATCCTTGCCGAACAAGGCCACTATCCAGCGGATCGGGCGTACGAATTTAAAGTCGTAGCTGCCCCAGCGCATGTTTTTCGGAAAATTCATCGCCTGCAAAATGCCCAGCAAACCTTCGGCCAAAATCCCCGCTGTCTCCACGCCTGTGCGGCTTTTGCTGACATAGACATACTCCGTGCCGGCAACCTCGCGGAACATGAACTGCTCCGGATCGGCCCCTTGGCTGCGGGCGAATCCGAGCGCCGCTTTGCTCCACCCGCCGTTTTCATCCAGCGCGATTTTGCGCGACGGCCCCTTGACTTCCTCGTGCACATCCTCCTGCTTTTCGGCTACATCTCTTACCAGTACGGCCAAGCGGCGCGGCGTGGCGTAAGCTTCAACGGCGCCGTGGGCAATGACCGACTCCTCCAGCCATTTTTCCGTCCGTTCCTTCAACTGCTCCATCGCTCCGCGGATAAAGCGGGCCGGCATTTCCTCTAAACCGATTTCAAACAGCAGATCTTTAGCCACGTGCAGCTCCCCCTTTCTGAAGCATCGGGAAGCCGAGCTTCTCGCGCTCCTCCAAATACGTTGCGGCGACTTGCCGCGACAAGTTCCGCACCCGGGTGATATAACCGGTCCGTTCCGTTACGCTGATCGCGCCTCTGGCGTCGAGCAGGTTAAACGTATGCGAGCATTTCAGCACGTAATCGTACGCCGGGAACACCAGATGCTGCTCCATCGCCTTCTCCGCTTCCTGCTCGTACATATTGAACAGCGTAAACAGCATTTTGACGTCGGAAATTTCAAATGTATATTTGGAATGCTCATATTCCGCTTGATGGAAAACGTCGCCGTAAGTCGTACCGTCCACCCACTCCAGCTCGAACACGTTTTCCTTGTCCTGAATATAGGAGGCCAGCCGTTCCATCCCGTAGGTGATTTCCACCGCGACCGGATTCGCTTCAATCCCGCCGACCTGCTGGAAGTAGGTGAACTGGGTGATTTCCATCCCGTCCAGCCACACTTCCCAACCGAGGCCCCACGCGCCGAGACCCGGATGTTCCCAGTTGTCCTCGACAAAACGGATGTCATGCTCCAGCGGATTAATGCCGAGCCGTTTCAAGCTTTCGAGGTAAATTTCCTGGATGTTGTCCGGAGACGGCTTAAGGATGACCTGAAACTGGTGATGCTGATACAGCCGGTTCGGGTTCTCCCCGTAACGTCCGTCGGCCGGACGCCGGGAGGGCTCCACATAAGCTACGTTCCACGGCTCCGGACCGATCGCCCGCAAAAAGGTCATCGGGTTGAGCGTACCGGCCCCCTTCTCCACGTCGTACGGTTGTACGACGATGCAATTTTGTTCCGCCCAAAACTGCTGCAGCGTTAAAATCATTTGCTGAAAATTCATCTACCACATCTCCTTTGCACTATAGAGGATGCCCAAAACAGAGCGGAGCGGACTCGGCCGGCGCCGAAAAGCTCGTCGTCCTGGGCTTTGGAACTTGGAGAAGCGCCGCCCGTAAAACAAGGCTCAGCCGCTCCCGTATCAGCCGATCGTAACGAAGCAAGCCAAAAAGCCCCCGCCTCCTACGCCTGCTGACAGACGTAGGGACGAGAGCTGAAAGTTCCCGCGGTTCCACCCTACTTGATTTGCAACCGTTTATCGTTCATACGTGCGACTTGCGCCAAAGCACGAACCCGGTAGGCAAATCCTCTTTTCACGATCATTTCATGCTCCCGGGGCGCCGTTTCGCGAGACCATCCGGCCAGGCTCCCACCATCCCCAGCTCGCTTCAAGGTAGGCAAAAAAACAACTTTTGATCACGAAGTTATTCATGAGGCTTACTCGGCATCGAATCTTGAATTCAGCAAGGCCTTCCGTTGCTCACGTACCCAAAACGTACGCTCCGCTACTCAGTCCCAGCTTCATCCAACCTTCTCGGTGCTGAAAAGCTGATTTTTTGCCAAAACCAAAGCAGATTCCCATCTCGCTACTTTTCCCGTTCAACGCATGGCTCCAAAAGGAGAAATTCTTATTTATAATATATGATTTAAGGCCGTTCGTCAAATCTCGTATTTATCCAGCTGATCGAGGAAATTGCGCGATTTCAGCTTAAGGCCAAGCTGCATGTCCATAAAGGCCCGCATTACCGTTTTCAGTTCCTGCTTCGTTTCATCCTTAACGTTTGCGTTGCCGAGCCTGCGCAAATCCATTTTTACGAACAGCGACAATAGCTTGTAAGTACCGGGCGTCACTTTCATCGCCGCCGGGTCTTGGTGCCGGCATCCGCTGCACAGCTTTCCGCCCAAGCGGGGGCTGACATACAGCGACTCATCGGTTCTCCCGCAGGCAATGCAGCTGGCGAAAGAAGGACCGTAGCCTGCGGCCTGCAGCATTTTCATTTCGAACAAATGGGCGACGATTTGCGGGTCCTTCCCGGACGCAAGCGCGTCGAGACAAGCTTTTAATTGCGTGAACCAAAAGCTCCCGACCTCCTCGTCCTGCAAGGTCCGGTCCAGCAGCTCGCAGACATAAGAAGCATAGGCCGCCAAAAAAAGGTCCTCACGCAAAGAAAAGTGAGATTCGATGATCTCACCTGAATTCAGCGTTCCGAGCCCGCCGTTTTGACGAAAGAACACATATTCACCGTACGTAAAGGGCTGGGTCAGCGCCGCATGCCGGCTTTTCACCTTTTTGGCTCCGCGCGCCAGAACCCCTACTTTACCGTGGCTTTCCGTGCATAAAGTAATGATTTTATTGCCTTCACCATAATCCATGCTGCGGATGACGATTCCTTCCACCCTGTAAAGCATGATATTTCCCCCAAACCGTCCTGGCTGCTTCTCCCCGATTCTTCACTCCGGTCACTCGGCCTCTTCTTCCAAGACCAGCTCTTCGGCCGCGGCCTCCTCGTCGGAACTGCCGCAGGCTTCTTTATACAGCAAGTAAGCATCGACATCTCCTGTCATCGCAAAATACTTCCACGAAAAATCTCGCATTCGTATTCATCCTTTCTTCGGAAATGACGCCTGCATCTTCAAAGAATAGGATGTGCCGAAGGACCGGAACTATGCGTTGCAATAACTCCCAGTATAGAATACGCCGGACTTAAGCACAGGCTTAAGGGTCCTGGTGGAAGCCGAGATCCCGCAGAATCCGCTCCTGATTGCGCCAGTCTTTTTTGACCTTCACCCACAGCTCCAGAAAAATCTTCGAGCCCAGCAAATTTTCGATATCCTGGCGGGCCAGCTTGCCGACTTCCTTAAGCAAGGCTCCCCGCTTGCCGATGATGATCCCTTTTTGCGAATCGCGCTCGACGAAAATGACAGCCGAAATATAGACGACCCCGTTCTCTTGCACGCGCATGTCTTCGATCGTCACCGCGATCGAATGCGGAACTTCCTCGCGCGTGAGATGCAAAATTTTCTCGCGGATCAACTCGGCGCACACAAACTGCTCCGGATGGTCGGTCACCTGATCCTCCGGATAATATTGCGGTCCCTCCGGCAAATATTTGCCGATTTGCTCGATCAGCGTGTTTACGTTGTTGCCGAGCTTGGCCGAGATCGGCACGATTTCCGCAAACTCGTACAGCTTGCGGTATTCCTCCATGATCGGCAGCAGCTGCTCCGGCTCGACGCGGTCGATTTTGTTCAGCACGAGAATGACCGGCGTTCCAACACCCTTCAACCGTTCGATGATAAAGCGGTCCCCGCCGCCCAAACCTTCCGCGACGTCGACGAGCAACAGCACCGCTTCCACCTCTCCCAGCGTGTTCAGCGCCGTCGTGTTCATATAGTCGCCAAGCTTCGACTGGCGTTTATGGATGCCGGGGGTATCCAAAAAAACGATCTGCATCGATTCCGAGGTGTACACCCCGTGGATTTTGTTCCGTGTCGTTTGCGGTTTGTCGGACATGATGGCGATTTTTTGGCCGATAATGTGGTTCATCAGCGTCGATTTGCCGACGTTCGGCCGCCCGACGATCGCTACGAAGCCGGATTTGAATTTCGCTTTTGACATAAGCCTGTTGTTCCTTTCGTGTAGTGACTTGGCAGTGACTTGGCGGGTTACTTCCCGGACTCCTCCAAATGCGAAGGAGCAAAGGCGTACGGAAGCAGTTCGCGAACCGTCGTATGGCGGACATCGCCCCGCAGGTTGCCGAGAATGACCGGCATGTCCGGACCGCACAGTTCAAGCATCACCTGGCGGCAAACGCCGCAGGGAGCGACGGGGTCGTCCGTGTCCGCGACGACGGCGATCGCCTGAAAGCTGCCAGGACGGTGTCCGTCGGCAATGGCGCGAAACACGGCCGTGCGCTCGGCGCAGTTCGTCGGGTTGTAGGCGGCGTTTTCGATGTTGCAGCCGCGATGCACATGTCCGCGCTCATCGAGCAGCGCTGCGCCCACGCCAAATCCCGAATATGGGATATAAGCCGCTTTACGGGCCTCTATAGCTTCTTGAAGCAGTTTTTCGTAATCCATAACCATATCATCTCCTTAAATGAACAAGATAACAAGGCCCAACACCAAAAACGGCGTTTGACCAAGCGATCAGGCGCACATCTTCAGGCTAACCTGTTCATCCTTCCAGTGCGATGGTACTTGGACCGAAGGGCCCCAGGCAAGCGGGATGCCGCTGAATATTAAAGCAGGAGTCCGCCGATAAGTCGGCGGCGCTATTTGGTATTTCACCGAGAAAACCGGCAAAAACCAGGCTGCCCGAAAAACTCCAGCGAAAAACTTAAGGGCAAAAAAGGGCGTTATTTCAGCGGTATCCGTCCATTTGAGAGAAATAGAGGAAATTCAAGTCGCTATTTGCTCAAATCGTAAGGAAATACCCACGTTTGGGACTATTTATAGGTAAATAAGGACAAAAAATGTCGCTAATGGGGATTAATATGCTGCCACTCCGGATAATAAGAACACAAAGTTCCGCTATTTTGAAGGGCGGAGGGTTCGTCGTTCCAGTTGCCGTCCGGTTCTGGCTCTAGTTGCCGGGTGTCATGCGCCGATTTCTAGGTTTCAGCCGAACCAAGCGTGAAACCAGGCTATAACCGGCCGGTAGAAGATCAATACCCCGATCACGACGGCAAAAACCGCCGCAGCCAACACTGCCCCGGCAGCGGCATCCTTGGCCAGTTTGGCGAGAGGATGCCGCTCCGGGGTGATGAGATCGACCGCCGCCTCAACGGCCGTGTTCATTAGCTCGAGCGATATCACCAAAGCGATCGTCAGCAGCAGGACGGCGATATCGCGGGGCGGAAGCCGAAAATACAAGGAAGCCGCGATCACGAGAACGGCGGCAAAACAGTGAAACCGCAAGTTCCGCTGCGTCTTCAGCGAAGCCGCAATCCCGGCGAACGCATACCGGAACGAAGCGCCCCACCCGGCTCTGGGCTTCATCAGCGCATCAGCCCTACCTTGGCCAACGCCGCTTCCTGCTTGCCCATCATTTCCGCTTCGCTCGCTGCGTCCTGATGATCGTAGCCGAGCAAATGCAAAAAACCGTGGACGAACAAAAAGCCAATTTCGCGTTCGATAGAATGCCCGTACTCTTCGCTTTGCGCCTTGGCCTTTTCGACGGAAATAATGATGTCGCCCAGCATATCGGCCAAATCGTCCAGTTCTTCGTTTTCTTCAAGCTCATAAACGATTTCAAGCTCCTCGTCCAGCGACTCGTTCATCGCAAACGACAGGACGTCGGTCGGGCGGTCGATCCCGCGGTAATCCCGGTTCAACTCGTGAATGGCGGCATCGTCCACGAACGTCAAAGCGACTTCCCCTTCGGTAATGCCCTCGGCTTCCCCGGCGATCTGCAGCGCCCGATCCAGCAAATCGATCAGGTCCTGGCTGATCTCCATTTTATCTTGCTCATTGCTCCAAGCCAGTTGTAGGCCCATTTACGCCCTGCCCCCTGTCCTTCTCTTCATTCTGTTTGTTTTCCTGGCTTTTCTTAATCTCCTCCGGATATTCGATCCGGGAGTGGAAGATTCCCATGACGGTTTCCTTCAGCGTCTGGGCGATGATATCCAGCTCGCGCAGCGTCAAATCGCATTCGTTGAACTGGTGATCGTCCAGCCGGCTTTTGATGATTTTCTCGATCATCGATTCAACCTGTTCCACCGTCGGCTTGCGCAGCGAGCGCACCGCCGCCTCCACGCTGTCGGCGATGCCGACGACGGCCGCCTCCTTGGACTGGGCTTTGGGGCCCGGATAGCGGAAATCCTCTTCGGTGAAGTCGGGCTCTACCCCTTGCTCTTCAGCCAGGCGCAACGCCTTGTGGTAAAAATAATGCAAAAAGGTCGTTCCGTGATGCTGCTCGGCGATATCGCGAATCGGCTTGGGGATTTTATATTCCTTCTGCATTTCCGCGCCGTCCCGGGCATGGGCGATAATGATCGATTTGCTCAGTTTCGGATCGATGAAATCATGCGGATTCTCCATATTGTTCTGGTTCTCGATAAAATAACTCGGCCGCTTCGTCTTGCCGATATCATGGTAATACGACCCGACCCGGCAGAGCAGCCCGTTGGCTCCGATCGCCTCCGCGGCCGCCTCCGACAAATTGCCGACCATGACGCTGTGATGGTACGTTCCCGGCGTTTCCGTCAGCAGCTTACGCAGCAGCGGGTGGTTCGGGTTGGACAGCTCCACCAGCTTCAGCGCGGACAAAATGCCGAACGTCACCTCGAAAAACGGCATCAAGCCGATGACCAGGATCGTCGTTAACAGGCCCCCCGCCACGGCAAAACCCAAATCGTACAGCGTGCTGGTTTGCGTCCAGTCGTTGTTGTCAAGCAGGGTCAGCGAAAAGACGGCAAACGAACCGAACAGGCAAATCATAATTCCCGCTTTGAGCAGCGTCGACCGCTGGCTGGCCCGGTGAATGGCGAAGATCGAAGCAAAGGAGATGACCAGGGCGAAAAACCCGAACTTGAAGTCAAAAATCTCCCCTTGATGCACATTCAAAATGATGCTCGCCAACACGCTGAACAGGATGGAGCAAATATAAGCCAGCGGCACTTCCAGCAGCAGCGTGATCAGCATCGCCCCCGTGGCGATCGGCGCCAGATAGCCGATGTACGAATGCTGCTCGTCTTGCAATAGGTTGATGACATGCATCGAAACGATCGTAATCAAAATAATCATCAGCAGCATGACGAATTGGGCGTTGTTGTATTTAAACCGGCCGGTTCCTTCCGAATGGCGGATATACATAATCAGCCCCGTCGCCATCAGCAGGGACAGCAAAGTCAAACCGAACTGCGGCGAATAGTCGACCTCGTCCTTCAGCAGCCCGTTTTTCTCCAGCAGGGTGTACATTTCCTCGGTGATTTTCTCACCCTTTTTAACGAGGACATCCCCTTGCTTAATATATACGGTAGGCGTATTTTCGCGCGCTTCGACCTTGGCCGCCTTCGTCGCTTCCTCATCGTAAAACTTGTTGGCCGTAATCGACAGGCGCGCCAGTTCCTGCACAACTTCCCGGGAGGTCCGCTTGCTCAGGGAACTCGTGCTGACCATTTCCGCCACCTTGGTCCGGGCCGTCTGAGCGTCCACGATCGGATCAGCCGTCAACCGGGCCACGATGTCGGCCGCCACCGGTTTCATTTCGTTAATGTCTTCGGCGGTCAACCGCGGAATTTTGATGAATGTTTCCTCGGAAATATGATATTGCTGTTCATCGATCCGCTGGGTGACTTCCTCAAACAAGGTCGCCGAATAAGCGCTGTTGTTGCGGTTGTTCATAATAAAAGTTTGAACGTAGTCCTTAACGCGCTGCGGCAGCTCTTCGCGGTAAATTTGGATTTTGTCGTCTGCGGACACCTGATCGTCCTGATTCAGCCGGAAAATCCGGTCCAGCAGCTGGCCGACCAGCGCTTCATTGCGAAGCGGCAGGATCGTATAAACTTGCCCGACCTTCTCGGCCGCGTCCTCCTGGGCCTTCAGCGTCGCTTTGGTGTCCGGGATGTCCATCGGCGCCAGAATTTCTTTGTCGCTGGGCAGCCCCACGGCGATGTCATAGGTTTCGGGCAGCAGTTTGGGCGCCATGCCGGCATACAGCATAACAACAAGCACCGCGTACAACAAATAACGCACCGTTGTGCTATGTTTCCATCCCGCAAAGGTGGATTGAAACGCGCCTTTATTTTGCTGATCGTTATTCGTCATAAAGACAGCCCTCCTGCTTACCCTTGATTTTCAGCAGCACGGTCATATGCAACAATGATTTTCTGTACCAGCGAATGGCGGACAACGTCCGATTCGGCAAAATAAACGAAACCGATCTCCTCGATGCCGCTTAAAACCGCTCTGGCTTCCACCAGCCCCGACTTCTTGCCTTTGGGCAAGTCGATCTGCGTAACGTCTCCGGTAATGACCATCTTGGAGCCGAAGCCAAGGCGGGTCAGGAACATCTTCATTTGCTCAGGCGTCGTATTTTGGGCCTCGTCCAAAATGATAAACGAATCGTCCAATGTCCGGCCGCGCATATACGCCAGCGGCGCGATCTCGATCAAGCCCCGCTCCAGCGCTTTGGCCGTTTGCTCCGGCCCCATTACGTCATAGAGCGCATCGTAAAGCGGCCGCAGGTAGGGGTCCACCTTCTCCTGCAGATCGCCCGGCAAAAAGCCGAGGCTCTCTCCGGCCTCCACCGCGGGCCGGGTTAAAATGATCCGTTTGACCGTTCCTTCCTTCAGCGCCGCGATCGCCAGCACAACCGCAAGATACGTCTTCCCCGTACCGGCCGGACCGACCCCAAACACGATATCCCGCTTCTTGATCGTCGTGACGTAATGCTTCTGTCCGATCGTTTTGACGCGGATCGGCTTGCCCCGGTAGGTGACCGCAATTTCGCCTTTATATAGATCAAGCAGTTGATCCGCCCGGAAATCCTTGGCGAGTTCGATCGCATAGAGGACGTCCCTTTCGGTCAACACGTACCCGTTGCGAATCAGTTCAAGCAACACCTCAAACAACTGCTCCACTTTCTCCGCCTCATGCTGTTCGCCGCGGATCGCAATTTCCGATTCGCGCAAAACGACGCCTGCGCGCAAATGCTCTTCGATTAATTTCAGGAACGCGTCCTGGGGTCCAAATAAAGCAAGGCCTTCCCCCGCGCTCTGAAGCGGTAACTTGATGCTCACCAGTTGTTCAGACAAATAGCCTCATTCTCCTTGATCTTGTACTATCGGAAGTTCTTCCGCAATGTTTTGCTCTACTTCAAAATGCACTTTCATATAAACTTTACCATTGTCTGTGTTCTCATGCAAAATTTTTTGATTCATAATGACGCTGTCCACGCCGTATTTGGCCAAAATATCCCGTTTCGCCCGCTCGATTCCCTCCTGCTTGGCCTGCTCCGCAGTCCGTTTCCATTCCATTTCCGTCGTTTCCAGCACCTTTTCGGTCATCCAGCCGATCGGCAGTTTGAACTTCCTCCAGGTGAGCGGATCAAGCTCGGTTAATGTCTCCGACTGCTTGAACGGAATTTTGCCGTAACCGGTGAGTTGGATCGCCGTATTTCCGAAATACAGGAACCCCCGCTGCTTTCGTTCCCCGGTGTACACTTTCTGTTTATGCAAAAGCGGAACCTCGATCTTGTATTCATGCCATACGATGCCGCGCACCACACCTTTGGAGACGACGGCCTTCCCGCCTTGGAAACCGGATACGAGCACCTGACCTTTTTTGACCCGGTCGTTTTTACCCACTTCCGGCTGGCCTTTTTCCGCGTATATATGGGAAACGACCGCATCGCTTTTGCTGACGAGATGGCGCGGGCTGAGCAGCGTTTGTTCCTTCGGCTTGGTCGCCTCCACCACCTGAATCGTGATCCGCGTGCCTGTCCGGGAGACGCCGACCCAGGAAGTCCCCGGAAGCTTGCGCGTCAACTCCGCCGACAGCTTGTCCTGTTTGGGCAGGCGAAAAATCCACTGAAACGGATAAAGCCCTTCCTGCTTGGCGGCGGCCAGCACGTCCTCGGTGGCGATTTTTTCGTTGCCCTGGACGTTGATGTCCCATACCAGCGAGGATAAACAAAAGATCGACGCGATAAAAAAGGCAAAGCCGGCGATAAACGCTTTTCTTTTCCGGACCCGCGTCAAAATAAAAGGCAGCCCTGACCGTCCTTTGACCGACATCCGGCAGCCTGTCCGTTTTAAAAAGGGACGCAAGCGAAAAAAATCGGAAAGCCCCACTTTCATTTCCATTTGTCCTCCCGGCAAAGGCATTACGTCCCAGACCTCGATGCCTTGTCCGGCCAGCTCGTTGACGAGCTGTTCGATCTTCTCCCCGCGGACCAGGATGGTGACGACGCCGCGCAGCTTGGTGATGGCCGGTGATCTCACGTTTTACTCCTCCATTCCTCGATATTTAATGCCGAATATTCGGCCCTCAATAACCACTTCCTCGGGCATGATCGCTTTGATGACCAGCTCCTTGCCCTCTACCTCCAGAGTGCCTTGGCTTAGCGCCAAATGCAGCTCCTCGGGAGAAAAGTGGACGACGCCCCGGTGATTCTCTATGTACAGCTGCTGACCTCCGATCAAGGTGAGCCTCGGCAAATCGTATACAAGGTCGCTGGGCAGGTCGAGCGCATCGACCGTCCATTTGCGGATTTTGCGGACAAACTGGCTCATATGAGGCAATCCTCCTTCCCCTACTGTACAAATTATGCGGGGGTTCGCGGATTTATGAAAATGGAAAAAATCCCGCCCTCTCCAGGAGAACGGGATTAAATGCGTGTTCAAACAGCCCGGCTTTTTCAGCACCGGCCAACATAATGAAAAAACACCCTCTACATCGTCTATAACGTAGAAGGTGTTCGTCTGTGAGTTATTGCAAAAGCTGTTGAACCGCCTGGTTTACGAGCTTGCCTTCTGCCCGGCCTTTGACCTTCGGCATGAGCGCGCTCATCACTTTCCCGATATCGGCTTTCGAAGAAGCACCGGTTTCCTGGATGGTCTGCTGTACAATGACTTTAATTTCTTCTTCGGTTAGCTGTTCGGGAAGGTACTCAGCAAGGATCTTCGCTTCCGCTTTCACTTGTGCGGCAAGATCGTCGCGACCCGCTTTTTCAAATTCTTGGAGGGCATCTTTGCGCTGTTTGATTTCACGACTAAGGATATCAAGCACTTCATTATCGTTCAAAGTTCTTTTCAAATCTATTTCAAGATTTTTCATCGTAGCGCGAACCATTCGTATGGTGGAGAGCTTGAACTTGTCTTGATTCTTCATCGCTTGCTTCATATCTTCGTTCAATCGCTCGCTAAGATTCATAGCAGCTAAATCCTCCTAAAACTTTCTCTTACGAGCAGCCTCGGACTTTTTCTTGCGCTTTACGCTTGGCTTTTCATAATGCTTACGTTTCTTCACCTCAGCCAATACTCCATCTTTCGCGATGGAACGTTTAAAGCGACGAAGTGCAGCATCAATTGTCTCGTTTTTGCGAACTTTAGTTTCAGACACCAGTTTTCCCTCCCTCCGACCAGACCGTCCAAGAGCATAACACGGTTCATCAAACTTCATTATAGGGGAAAGTGAAATAGAGTGTCAACCTTCTAAATGCCCTTTACAGCGCATGCGAGTCGGAAGATTGTGCCAAAGCCCCCAGCTTCGCACCGCCAAGCAGATGGTAATGGATATGCTGCACCGCCTGTCCGCTGTCCGGGCCGCAATTGTTGATCAAACGGTAGCCGCTTTCGGCGACGCCAAGCTGTTTGGCGACGCCCTGGGCGATCCGGTGCATTTCGCCGATCAGAACAAAATCCTCCGGAGCGACCTCGTTCATCGAACCGATATGCTTCTTCGGAATGATCAGCACGTGCACGGGCGCGGCCGGCTGAATATCGCGGAAAACGAGAAACCGCTCATCTTCGTAAACTTTGCTGGACGGAATCGATCCTTCTACGATTTTACAGAACAAACAGTTGTCCATTTTGATCCTCCTAATTTCGGTTGTCATTTCACGATAGATCCATCATACCGAAAAAAGGCAAAAAAAAGAAGCACCCTGCTACTCCTATAAGAGTCGCTGGTCGCACGGACGTATTGGACGGAAAAACAGGAATCTCTCCTCACCAATACGTCCGGCGGGGTGCTTGCAAAGTGATGTCGGCTTAACTGTAGTATAACAGCGGGGTGTTACTGTATCTGTGATCTTTATCACCTAAAAAATGAATTTCCCTTTACTTACACAAACTGTCTTGTATCATTATTTCTTCCTATTCGTCTGCACCGTCTTGAAAGCCTGATAGTCAGGAACCTCACCAATCCGGTAATGAAACGTGCGCTCCATGTCAACAGCGGCGCAAAGCACCAATCCACCAGCAAATAACACAACGATACTTGAGGCATAACGCTTAAAACCGGCCAGTCGGATCGCTTCATCCAGCGGCATGGAGAACAGATACAGGGCCAGGATGCCGGCATAGCACAGTACAACCACCACATTCAGTGCAATCAGCACTTTTCCAAAGATTCCACTTTTTCTTGAAGCACCACATAGGCCACAATCGAGGCTGCAATCGCCGCAATTTGAAAAATCAAGGCCCAGAACAGGTCTGGTCGATATCCACGCTGGATTTCAAGAAGAGCACCAGGATCTCCCACTCCATATCCACCATCCCTTGCCGGGAGATCACGGTGTTACTGCCCGTATACGCAATCGCATTGGACGCATTGCGCAGAATATTCACCTCGCGGGAGAAGAAGTCCTGTTCATTCGGGATTTCTTGCTCTGCATACAGATTGAACTGGAACAGATCCGGGTTATAGAAACTTTGCGGTGTCTGAACCAGTCCCAGTTTAAAGGTTGGATCATCTCATCCTCGCGGCGGAGCCGCCATTCTCCATTTTCTTCGATATAACATTGCAAAAATGAAGGAGGTCATCCGGTTGCCCAGCAAGGACTTCGGTGGGATTCCTCCCTCGCTGGAGTTCCTTACGCCAAGAACCAGTGCATCAGGATGGCGTCTAGCCTCCACAGCAAGACGGTATACATCCTCTGCAGCATGGCGTAGTAGGACACAACCGTTCTCATGGAGTTCCTCGAAAATCGACTGGTATGCTTCATCAGATCCATCGTCCACAATAACGATTATTGAGGGTATACCATCGAAAGGGTTGGCAGTAAACGAATAAACCGTAACCTTTTTGGTAAAAATTTCGGCTGAAATTTTACATAAAAACAGCTCGTTTTCGCCTCTGTTTGAAGAGTGTAAACTACTCTTCATTTCTACCATAAATGGAGTCGATTGGTGGTATGCTGATGAGTAACCAAAGCCCCTCCGGATTACGGAGAGGCTTCCTGTGGATGTGTCTTAATCATCTCTATTTATTACTATTTTACTCGGGCTCTATCTTGAGCCCCTACTAGCTTCAGTCTGAACTAAATTTTTAGAATTAGTTGATTAATAATTTGGGTTCCTCATTTGCAGGCCCTACGATCGTGTTTCCGCCGAAACTGAGATGCTGACCATACTTCTCTACTATAAAGTCGTTAAACGATCCGTCTGCATCCACTGTGGCAATGACTGTGGGAGCCCCTTTTTTGGTGAACGTCATTTGGTCCTTGTCCCATGCATTTGTCCCTCTTGCTCCCTTATATCCTTTCAAATCCAGATTTAGCATCGTTTTTGCATCTCTCATTGCATTTTTCATTAATGTATCCAACGTCAGCTTCTTGATCTTTGCATCTTTCGCTTTTTCTTTCTTCTGGAAGTCTTCGTAGTTATCTATGCTTTTACCATTACTTTGATGTACGCCTGCTTGGAGCAGTTCCAGCGTTTGATCCTCAATTGCAAAGCTCACATCCATTGTTTTTGATTTATACTTATAGTGATACACATTTGGTTTGCCATCAAGGACAAACACACGATCCAACTTAGCCCCCTGCTTGACCTTTCCATTGGTAAGCTTGGATAATACCTGAGCAGCCTTTTTCTGCACGCTTGCCGGGGCAGCGTCAGGTGCATAATTTACGCCATGTACCTCGCCATTCTCTTCCACATAAACTTGTTTATTTTGCTTGGCATTCGATGAGATTGTACCCACACTGTAGATTGACTCTGAGATACTCACATATTTCGGTTCTTCCCCCGGGAACAAAGCTTCCCACGTTTCCTTCAGTTTGGTTTGATATTTCCCACCGTTTAGATCTTCATAATTGATGTTAATACCGATATTTTCGAGCTTTCCATTCTTTTTATAAGTAATAATATCGTCCTTGAAGTTCTCTCTTTTAAAACTCACAATATCTTTCATGGCCGTTCCCTGAATTAACGTATACGTATTCCCTGTTAGCTCTTTAAGTTTATCCTGAGCCTGCTGCATAAGCTTCTGATCAAGCTTAACATCCTGTGAAGCATTGATATTTGCCGTGTTAGGTGCGGCCTGAACAGGTGTTTGGCATCCCAGCAAACTTCCTGATAATAAGGCTACCCCGACCATAGGGAAAATTTTCTTTTTGTTCATATCAATGAACTCCTTTCTTTTGCTACCTCATGGTTATAATGAAATATCAGTCAATTAACAATTTGAGTTCTTCATTTGGGGGACCTACGATGGTCATTCCGTAAAAATCGATTTCCTGATTATACTTATCAATAATAAAGCTGTTAAACGATCCGTCTTTGTCAAATCTAGCAGTAACTGAAGGAGCCCCTTCTTTGGTGAACGTCATATGATTCTCGTCCCATGCATTTGTACCTCTTGCTCCCTTATATCCTTTCAAATCCAGATTCAACATCATTTTTGCGTCTTTCATTGCGTTCTTCATTAAAGTGTCCAATGTCAAATTCTTAATCTTTGCACTCTTTTCTTTTTCTCGTTCCTGAAATGCTTCATAATTGTCTACACCTTTACCATCGGTATGATATACATCTGCTTGGAGCAGTTCCAGCGTTTGTTCTTCAATTGCAAAGCTGACTTCCATAGCTTCTGATTTATACTTATATTGATACACATTTGGTTTGCCATCACGGACAAACATACGATCCAACTTGGCACCCTGCTTGACCTTTCCATCGGTAAGCTTGGATAATACCTGAGCAGCCTTCTTCTGCACGCTTGCTGAGGCATTGTCAGTAGCATAATTTACGCCATAAACCTCGCCATTCTCTTGCATATAAATTTGCTTATTTTGCATAGCATTCGATGAGATTGTACCCTCATAATAGATTGACTCTGAGATATTCACATATTTCGGTTCTTCCCCTGGGAACAAAGCTGCCCACGTTTCCTTCAGTTTGGTTTGATATTTCCCACCGTTTAAATCTTCATAATTGATTTTAATACTGATTGTTTCGAGCTTTCCATCAGCTTTATAAGCAATAATATCGTCCTTGAAGTTCTCTCTTTTAAAATGGATAGAATCTTTCGTAGCCGTTCCTTGAATTAACGTATACGTATTTCCTGTCAATTCTTTAAGTTTAGCCTGAGCCTTTTGCATAAGCGTTTGCTCAGATTTAGCATCTTGCTCAATGTTCACATCCACGTTGTTATACGTATTAGCTTGAATCGGTGTATCATATCCAAGCAGACTTCCTGATAATAAGGCTACTCCGACGATAGGAAAAATTATTTTTTTGTTCATATTAATAAACTCCTTTATTTTTTATTTTGCTTACCCACAGCTTTTTAATGGAATGCTTCAGTCACGTTGAAATGAATCTATAGAAAAACAGTAGTCATCACCCCCTCTCTCTGCCTTAGACCGAGCAGCAGCACGTTCAACTTGCTAGGCAATACAGCTTAAGCCATTTTAATTCAGCCTGATCTCTGCATTCCTTGGTTAGTCCGTTCCTTTTTCAGATAGCTGCTTCAGCTCAATTTTAATTGAATAGATCGTTCCTTTAGAGGTGAATAGCGCAGTCACGTCTGGAGAACCCGCTTTTGTGAAAGTTAATGTATCAAACCGTGATTCAAGTTTGGATACGTTATAATCAGCCAAGTCCAAATTCATCCATGCTTTAGCTTGTTTCACTGTTTCCTCACGGATCTTGTCCAGCTCAATTGCTTTTGTTTTCTCGACTAAATCATGATATTTATTTTTATCATTCAATTTATTAAGTTGATCCGACAACGGAAAAGCTACAATCCTTGCGATCTGATTCGTATTTTTTTGTACATCAATGAGGACAGAACCCTTGTTTGTGTTGTACACGAACTTATACACCGGGTTTTGATTGGGCCTTAAAATCATTTGACTTACTGACCGTTTACTTTGTTTAAAATCCCCAACTTTATTAAAAGCTTGGTCCGCTGCATCTTTTGCAGCATCTGGAACCTGCTTCTCTTCAATCGTTTGTTGCGCATAATACCAGTGACCTTGGTCAAATTCGATGGATCTGTTTTCATTTCGCGCCTCTATGTGAAATGTGTCCTTCTTATATTCGTACATAATCACATCATTAATTCCTTCTCCCTGGGGAAAAATCTCATTCCAAACCCTTTGCAACTGGCTTTTAAACTCTTGGTCCTCAATGTCATCAAAGCGAATCCTCCCCGTATGAAAATACTTATTCCCATCCAAATCTCGCGCATAAAGTGTACCTACCTTCTCATTTGGATTTATTTTCATTTCTTTGACAAAAGGATTGATATATTCAAGCAATGATAGCCGCTCTATAGTTTGAGCCATGACAGGAGTTAGAAACACACAAAAAACAACCAATGCCGCTGCGATGACTCCCACTCTTCTTGTGAAGACTGGCTTTTGTGGTGGCACGCTTTTTGATTCAAGTTTTTCTACAATCTTTTGACTCACGCTGTGCTCTGGCGTCTCCGTATCCCGAATCATTTGCTCCACCTGTTGAATACTTAGAGTTTTAGATGGATTTGGTGATTGACGCATTCACTCTTCCTCCTTCATTAACTTCCTTCGTCTGTAGTTTTTTGCGAAGGCGTTCATACTTTTTGCGCACAGTTGCTGGTTTCATATTCAACATTTCACTAATCTCGTCAAAGTGATATTGATGAATCGCCCGGAGAACTAATATATGTCTCTCTTCGATCGTCAGTAAATTTAGAAAATCCTTCAGTGTAGTTTGACTGTCTATTTGCTGAGTCGAGGTCTCAGGCTGATCATATTTATAACGATCTATAAAACGAAACCACCTTTTTTTGCCCCGGATTTGATTCAGACTGTAATTGTAAGCAATTTTGTACAGCCATGCCGAAAAACTCATATTTGGACGATACTTATGTATCTGTTCATACACTCTAATAAAGATTTCTTGCCTAGCATCCTCGGCTTCTTCCTTGTTTTTGAGCATATGGTAACAATAGATATACATCGGTTTTTCATAGTTTCTTATAATTGAAGCGAAGGCTTCCTTATCACCAAGTTTAGTCCTTTCAACCAGCATCTCAATTTCTCCTGAGTTTGCTTCATACTCTCTGTAGTCTTTATCCAAAATTCATCCCCCTCCTGCCTACACTCTTAATACACCTAAGCAGCTCATTTTGTGACAGCAACATCAAAAATAATACTTGGTAACATCATCGACCTTGAAATGATGAAAAAGAAAAAGAATATTTACGGGTATAAAACACTATTATTTCTCGATGTGATTCCCTACATTGAATCACAAAGATAAAAGAAGAAAAACACAGCCTATAAAGGAAATAGCACTCTTCCAGATAAACCTTTTCATAACTCAAATAACGAGAGGTTTAAGTATAGAAGGGTGCTTATATCCCCATACAGATGTGTTTTCCTGTCTTACGATAAGATATGAATACGTTCTAAATTATGAAGCTTTAGCTGCACAAGTGTACTTTTACATCTTTGCCTGCGGCAGAAACCGAGCGTGCTGCACCGAATAGCTGAGTAAGTAAGTAATAATGCTGCTGCAGCAACCCGAACGGTGCTTTTCCCCAAAACGTTTTTCCAAGATATGAGTAAACATAACCCCTCTCCAAATTCAATAAAAGAGTTGTCGTCTGCGATCAAAATGCGAATTTTCAATGCCCTTGCTCCTTTTTCGCCCGCTTTATGTTACAGTTTGACGGCATCGCCGCTGTCGAAGAAAAACAGCCACTTCTCATCCACTGGCCGGCCCGTAATCTCTTCCACCGCCTCAGCGTACAGCTCCAGCTGAAAGCGGTACGATGCCGCCAATGCTTCGACGCCGCCGCGGTGATCGAGGACCCGGTCGCTTTTATAATCCAGCAAAATCACCTTGCCGTCTACCGAAAACAGGCAATCGACGATCCCCTGGATCAGCACGGTTTCTCCTTCCAGCTGCAGCTCCGCCGGCGTATCGGCCTCCGTCCCTGCGGCTTCCAGCCCTCCAAGCTTAGAAGACGCCCGGGCAGCGGGCAAGCCATAGCTGAAGGGCATCTCGCGTTTCACCCAATCGGCCCGCTTGAGCAGCTCGCCAAGCGGGCTGTGGAGCAGCCCCGCGATTTTGGCCGGATCGATTTCCGCCGCCAGTTCGGCCGTCATAATCTTCCGCTCCACGAGCCGTTCCAATGTGGACCGGACGAGCGCTTCTCCGGGGCCGTCCGCAAACGGCAAATGCTGCATCAGCATGTGGTAGGCCGTCCCCCGCTCGGCCGGCGTGGCCTTGCGCTGTTCCATGAAACGCGGGCGGCGCAAATGAAGCCGGAACTCCACCTCGTTCTCCGGCGTCTCCCGCTCTTGCCGCAGCGCCGCCTCGGCGAAGAGGTCGCGCGCGGTTTCCTCCGGCCGCGTCAACAGGGATTTCATTTCCGTCACCGACGTTTTGGCGGAAATCCGGCTGGCCGCGGCGTAAGGGTACGCCCAATCCAGCCGGGCAGCGACTTCCCGGCGCAGCTTGGCGTCGGCGGGAGAGGCGGGCTGTACCGCCGCCGGTCCGCCGGACAGCAGCGCCTTCAGCGCCGCCGTATCCGGCAAAGTCCCTTCCGGCCCCGCCGCCATTGCCGCCGCCGCCTCGGCGCTGCCGGTTTGGGCCACCTCCCGCGAAGAGACGAATGCGATATGCCAATCGGAAGCGCCGTCCGGCAATGCAGCGGACGCCTGCTCGGGCAACCCGGCAAACCGCCGCAGCTCCGCAGCGCTCCGGTGGCGGACGATCGCCGGCCCGATCCAGTCGAGATAGCAGCGGCCCCGAGCCAGCATATAGTCCGGCAATTGTTCGTCCGCCGCTTCCAGCGCCGCCCCCCATACTTCAACGGCTTTGCGTAAATTTTTTACTGCGGAGACGAGCACCAGCTTGTCCTTCGGACGGGTTAAAGCGACGTACAGCACGCGCATCTCCTCCGCCAGCAGCTCCATCTGCGCGCGCCGGCGGATGGCCAGATTGGGCAAAGTCGGGTAGCTGACGCGGGTTTCCGCGTCCACGAATTTCGGACCGAAGCCCATCTCCTTGTGCATTAGAAACGGCGCGTTCAAATCCTGGCGGTTGAACATTTTGGACAATCCGGCCACAAACACGACCGGAAACTCCAGCCCTTTGCTTTTGTGAATCGTCATGATGCGCACCGCGTCGCCCTGCTCCCCGGAGGCCGCCGCCGCGCCGAGATCGCCGCCGTTTTCGCGCAGCCTTTCGACATAACGCAAAAAGCGGAACAAACCCGGAGCCTGCGCAGATGTCTCGTACTGCCGGGCCCGGTCCAGCAGGGCCAGCAAATTGCTTTGCCGCTGCGCTCCTCCCGGCAGCCCGTAGGCCCAGTCCAAGTATCCGGTCTCGCGGTAAATCACGCGGATAAGGCTGCTGAGATCCCCTTCCCTGGCGATGTTCCGCCAGTCGTTTAACCGCCGCAAGAAGCCGTTCAGCTTATCCGTCAATTCCTCCTTGTCCGCTTGATCCGGAGACGCGCCCCCGTCCCCGCCGTCCGCGGCTTCCGTTTCCCCGGATTCCCCTGTACCGGCGCGGGCCAGAACGGCTTCGTAAAACCTTCCGCCCGGAGCAGCCAGCCGGATTTCCGCCAGCTCTTCCTCCGACAATCCGAACAAAGGCGAACGCAGCACGGCCGCAAGCGGGATATCCTGCAGCGGATTGTCCACTACCTGCAGCAAGGAAAGCATCGTTTCCACTTCCGAGGCCTGAAAATAACCCTGGCTCAGCTCCCCGTACGCCGGGATGCCTTCCAGCCGCAGCTCTTCGATCATCGCCGGCGCCCAGGATAATGTCGAACGCAGCAAAATCGCCATATCGCCGTAGCGGACCGGCCGCATGGCCTTCAGCTGCTTATCGTAAATGCGCAGCGGCGCGCCGCCGCCATCCAGCATGCCGCGGATGCGCGCCGCGATCGCGCGCGCCTCAAGGCGCACCGTTTCCTGCACGGCGGCTTCGTCCTCGGCGCCGTCGACCGCGCCGTCCGCCGCCGAAGCTTCGGCGCCGCCGCCCGATTCCCCGGCATCGGCGGCCTCGCCTGGCGCCCCGTTGTCCCGGTCGATCAGCAGCAGCTCGGGACGGTAATCGTCCCCCTCGCCGTCCGGGAAGCCGTCCCCGTACACCAGCTCGGCGCGCAAATCGTAGGCGATCTCGGCCACGCTTTCGTTCATGATTTGCCGGAACAGCAGGTTGACCGCGTCCACCACTTCCCGCCGGCTGCGGAAGTTGCGGGCCAAATCGATGCGCAGGCCCGCTCCGGCAAAATCGTCGCCGTAGCTCCGGTATTTCTCCAGGAACAACCCCGGTTCCGCCAGACGGAAGCGGTAAATGCTCTGCTTGACGTCGCCGACCATAAACCGGTTGCCGGGGGCCTCCCGCGAAATGAGCCGGACGATCGCTTCCTGCACGGTATTGGTGTCCTGGTATTCGTCCAGCAGCACCTCATCGAACTGCTGCCTGTATTCGAGCGCGGCCTCGGAGGGGCGCATTTCGTCCGGCGCGGAGTCCGGATGGCGCAAAATTTGCAGGCAATAATGCTCAAGGTCGGAAAAATCAAGCCACCCCTTGGCCACCTTTTCCCTCCGGTAACGTTCGCCGAATTCGCCGACCAGGTCGGATAACGCGCCCAGCAGCGGCGCCATTTCGCGCAGCTCCCGCAGGAACTCCTCGGCCGTACGGCCGTACAGCTGGGTGCGCAGATCCGCGATCGTTTTTTTCGCTTCCTCGCGCAGCGCTTTGACCCGCTCCTGCAGGTCCGGATCGGTTTGATCCTTTTTGCAGGGCTTCAGCTTGCCGAATTGGACCGTCTGAAAAACCTCATAAAGCGAAGCCCATTTTCCGGCGGCCACAGCCTCCTGCAGACGTTCCACAAGAGAGAGCTCCTCCTCCAGCGTCGCCGCGTACGGCTCGGGTCCGCCGGGGGCCAGCGCCAGCGCTTTGGCCTGGGACAGGAGCCCTTTGGCGCCTCCCAGCGTAAGCGCCGTATCCGCCAGGATGCTGGCGACCCATGGGGTATTTTCAAGGGCCGCAGCATCGGGGGCCGAGAATGCGGCCGAAGCCTGGCGCAGCCAGCCCTCCGGCCAAGGATGGCTGCGGGAGAATTCGTACAGCCGCAGCACCAGGGCGAACACCGCGTCGTCGCTCCGCTCTCCGCCAAACAGATCGACGAGCGTGAGGAAAGGGCTGCCCGGTTCGGCGGAGCCGTATTTTTCCTCGAACAGCTGCTCCAGCACCTCCTGCCGCAGCAGGGCGGTTTCGCTTTCCGACGCGATCCGAAAGCCCGGATCGAGCGGAATCAGCGTATAATAGCGCTGGATTACCTCCATGCAGAAGGAGTGCAGCGTCGTGATCGAAGCACGGCCCAGCATGGCCAGCTGTCTGCCGATTTCGGCGTTCGCCGGATCTTTGGCCAGCTCTTTTTCCAGCGCCTCCGTGATCCGCTGCCGCATTTCCGCGGCGGCCGCTTTGGTGAACGTTGCGACCAGCAGCCGGTCGACGCTAAGCGGCCGCTCCGGGTCCGTCAGCTTGCGTATAATCCGCTCCACAAGCACCGCCGTTTTGCCCGAGCCCGCCGCCGCCGCGACCAGCATGTCGCCGCCGGTCAGGGTGATCGCCCGCCATTGGTCGTCGCTCCAGATGCTTCCTTCCGGTTTTGCCGGGACCTTCATCATGATGGCGTAGCCTCCTTTCCGCTTTCGCGGGCGCTTTTTTGCCCGCCTTCGCGTCCTGTCTCCATCCGCCGCCCCTGTTCCAGAAGCGCCCATATCTCCTGCTTCCCGGGTTTGCTCAACATTTGATAAGAGCTGCCCTCCAACGACTCCTCAAACCGGCAAACCGGCTTGTACACGCAATGCGTGCACGCCGTCTCCATCCCGATCCGGTACGGGGCGATCCGCACGTCCCCGTCGGTGATGCGCGTGCCGATCTCGGTGATCGTTTGCCGCACCGAGCGCAGCAGCGTTTGCCACTGCTCCGGCGCAGCCACCGAGGCGCTGCTGTAAAATCCGCCGTCCGCCTTTACCGCCACCGGCAAAATATCGGAGTACCCCTTTTCCAATTGTCCGTCCATTTTCGCGATGACGTCGCGATCCGCCAGCAGCAGCCCCTTCATCTTGAAGCGCTTGAGCAGTTCCTGATGGGCCTGTTCCGGGCTCATGCCGTTGCTGCTCTGCAGCAGGGGATTATGCACATGGAAGTATAAGGTGCCCGCCGGGATGGCCGGACGCCCCAGCCACGCCTCCGCCGACGACAACAGCACGTCAAGGTACGTCAGCATTTGCAGCGACAAACCGTAATACACCTCGTGCAGCCTTAGGTCGGTTTGGCTCGATTTGTAGTCGATGACCCGCAGCAGCAGGCCTCCATCCCCCTCGGCCATATCGACCCGGTCGATGCGGCCGACGATTTCCATGACGCAGCCGTTCGGCAGCTCAAACGTCAGCGGAGGCAGCGGCCGGCCCGGGCCGAAATCGAGCTCCAGCCCCACCGGCTCAAAGCTGCCCCGCCGCGCCTGCTCGCCCAGGATCAGCGACGCCCGGCCCACGATCGTTTTCAGCTTGCGGGATATGTAGCCATAACGCTTCGAGCTGAGCAAAATCTCGCCCTGCAGCTTCGGCGCCAGCTGATCCACGGCCGCATCCGCTTCGCGCAGGCACTCCTCCGGCGTCAGGGAGCCCCAGCTCCGGTTCTGCGCCTTGAACGTGACAGCCATCGCGCTCAGTGCGGCGTGGAACAACTGGCCGATATCCGGCGCTTTCAGGCGGTACAGCTGGCGTTCCTTCAGCTTTAGCCCGTGGGAAGCGAAATGCGCGAAAGGACAGGCCGAAAATTTCTCCATCCGCGACACGCTTGTCCGCAGCCGTTTGCCGTACAACTTGCGGCTGGTCGCCGGAGTCAGTCCACGCACCCGGTTGCGGTAATCGAGCGAGCCGAGCAAACGGGCGGTTCTTTCTTCCCACTCCGGCTTGCCTCTGTACCACTCCAGTACGCTCCACCACACCGGCGATACGGCTTCCCCCGCTTTCCACAGGCGCAGCTGCCCGATCAGCGCGGACAACGCCGGCCCGGGCCGCGACACGTACTGCAGCTGTGCTTCATCCTGGCCGGCCCCGCTCCCGGGTTCGGCAACGGCTGGCGGCGCCTGGCCAATGAACTGTTCCCGCAAATCCGGGAAAATCCGCCGTACATGGCGGATTACTTCGGAGGGCAGCAACGCCCCTCCATCTTCGTCCGCCGCCGCATAACTGATCCACAGCGACCGGCTGGGCAAAGTCAAAGCGCCATAGATCAAAAAACGCTCATCAAGCAGCTTACGGGCCACCCCGGGCGCGAGTTCAAGACCGATTTCCGCCAGCCTGAGGCGCTCCTGGTCGCTGAACACGCCTTCTTCCTGCAATGCCGCCGGCATAATCCCTTCATTAACGCCGATCAGGAATAAATGCTTAACCGCCCCCGAACGCGTCCGGTCCGTGCTGCCGACCAGCACCTGATCCAGGGAAGGAGGCACCAGCGACAGCTTGAGATCCTTAAGCCCGGTTTCCAAAACCCCGGCGAACAGCTCCATCTCCAGCGCTTCGCCGCCCATCATTTCAACGATCTGATCCAGCAAATCCAATACCGCCCCCCAAAGCTGCCGATGCTCCATGGCCCGCTGGGGCCGGCCTTCTTGCAGCAGCATGTGCGCCAGCAGATCCAAATGCCGCGCCGCTTCCGTGTCCTCAAGCAGCTGGTAGACGGCCGCGCACATCTCCGCCGCCGTCTTCGCTTTTTTAATCCGCTTCTCAAACGCCGCAAGCGGCTTCGCTACGGCCGCCCGGCATTGCTCCAGCATCTGAAGCCACGCTTCCCCTTGGGCCGACGTCCGCCCCTTATCTTCGCCTTGTTCCAGCGACAGACTTGGCGCGGCTTTCCAAGGCCGCCCGTCATACCACCGGTAGCCCTGGATTCCGCTGGCGAGCACGTAATTTTCCAGCATGTCCATGTGCGCGCGCGTCAAACTGCCGCCCGGCGGCAGCAAAAAACCGCTTTTGACGCAGCGGAACACATCTTCATATTTCCAGTAACCGATCACGACATCCAGCGCCGCGCGGATAAATTCGATCAAGGGATGGTGAAGCATGCTCTTTTTCCGGTCCATAAAATAAGGGATGCCGTACTCCTCCATAATCGGCGCGATCAGATGATCGTAATCATCCAAATTCCGTACCAAAAGAGCCATATCCCGCCACCGGACGCCTTCCTCGCGCGCCAGCCGCACCATCTCGCGGGCCGCTCCCTCCACTTCGGCGCGGCGGTTGCCGGCCCGGCGAAGGGCCAGCGCCCGCCCGAGATCCTGTGGCGCTGTCGTGCCGGGCCACGGACTGCGGCGCTCATATGCCGATTCCAGATAAGACAGCGTTTCGCTTTCGCGGAATCGCGGGATTGGCCGCTGGTCCACAATCTCCGTCCGCCCCGTTTTAACGCCGGCTTCTTCGGCTATGCGGAGCAGCTTGGTGTAGGCGACCGCCGGCCCATAAAACAGGTTTAATTCATGCGGCAGCACGCCGTCGTCGTAAGGCCGGTCAAGCGTCAGCGCCACGGTGACGTTCGACGCGGCCTTAAGCAGGGCGCCGATCGCCGTGTATTCCTGAGGGGTAAACGTATGAAATCCGTCGATCCAGATTTCCGCCCCGCGCAAATACGCCGATTCCGCCGCCCCTTCCGCCAGCTTGACCACATGATCTTCGTTATCGATATAGAGCTTGGCCAGCTCGGCGTCGAATTCGGCGAACAACAAGCCGAGGTCATGCATTTTATCCACCAGCAGCCGGGATTCTCCGGCGGCGGATTGCAAAAATTGATGGTGTTCCGGCAAATGGGAAAAATCCACATTGAATTTTTTCATTTCCGTATAAAGCGCGGCAATCCGGTCGATCAGTCCAAGCTGGTCTCCGCCGCGGCCGAACAGCTTCAGCTCGTCGCGGCGCCGGCGCAGGATTTTGTACAGCAGCATTTTTTTGCCCTCGTCGTTGATCGGCACCAGCGCCGCCCCGCCCGTCTCCTGCATAACGCGCAGCGCCAAACGGCGGAAACCGAGCACTTGGGTGCGTACGGTTCCCTTGAGACCCGGCGCGGTTACGATGCTCTGCTCGATCTGGAACGTTCCCTGCTCCGGAGCGAGAATAATCAGCGGCGGACCCGCGGGATTTTCCCGCAGCCGGGCGATGACCCGCTCAAGAATCAGGCTGCTTTTGCCGCTTCCGGAACGGCCGATGATGAACTGTAAAGACATGGGATCCCCTCCTACTACCACGGACGATTCGTTCAACCAACAGTATAGCATAGATGCGATCAAACCTTCGCACCAGATCAGTTGAACTAATGATTGTACGAATTTTCCATGATTGAATGAAACAGTTGCAAAATGTCAGACTGTTGAGAAAGTCTTTAGACTTTTCCATAATTTAAAATTTTGTGTGGTGACTCTCGCCTTTGCAAAGAAAAATCGATTTAAACGATCTTAGGACTGAGTTTTTAAATAAAACTTTCGAATTTTGGTTCAACCTAATCATTAGGGCTTGGCAGACAAGCTGGCAACAGACCGTGGCCTGGAGCGAGACTAGCTATCTGTACAGCATCAACGGTTAAGCCGATTTTGGTTCTGCGAAAGTTGAGTTATAAATTCTATAATATTTAAGCAAAACGCCATTCCCCCAAGTTTGGAGAAATGGCGTGTAAACTTCCGGTTTCACGATGCTGAATCAAAACGTTTTGCTGCGCACCTCAAAGATCGCAAATTTTAAATAGTGCCCCTCATCCACGCCGAGGATCTGCGGATGGTCTTTTCCGGCCGCCCGCCATTCGATCAGCCGCAGCACTTTTCCCGCATCCTCCGCGGCTTCCAGAATCGTCTCCAGGAACAAGTCGGGGCGCATATGGTAGGAGCAGCTGGCGGTCACCAAATATCCGCCTTCGTTAACCAGCTTCATCCCGTGCAGATTGATGTCCTTGTAGCCGCGGCATGCGCCTTTGACCGCACTTTTCGTTTTGGCGAACGCCGGCGGATCGAGAATGACCACGTCCCAGGTCCGGCCGCCTCCGGCAGGAAGAGGCACGGAGGTATCCACCTTGCCGCCCGGCGCAGCCCTGCGGGCGCGCTCCTCCACTCCCTTCACTTGGCTGCGGAGATAGTCAAACGCGTCGGCGACGACAAATTCCACGCGGTCTGCAAACCCGTTGAGCTCCACGTTCCGCTTCGCGCTTGCGATCGCGTGCTCGGAAATATCGAGGCAGGTTACTTTTTTGGCGCCGTATTTGCAGGCATGGAGCGTGAAGCTGCCCGTATGCGAAAAGCATTCCAGCACCGACGCACCATCCCAATAAGGGAAGGTGACCTCTTTGCCGTTGCGGTTGACGGGAGCAAGCCGGACGCTGCCCTCCTCCGCCGGGAGCTCCTGCAGCGCAATCCCGCTGCGTGCGCCCCAGCCCGTCATCAAAGGCTTGATCGAGGCCCGGTTTTCGCGCTGGTCGAAAAAATATCCCGTCTTTTGCCCCTGCTCGATATCGACCTCGATCTTCAGCCCGTTTTCCGTTACGATCACATGGCGCGGCGGATTGCCGTAAACCGGCCCTTTTACCTGCTCCAGGCCCTCCATCTCGCGTACGGACACGTCGCTCCGCTCATATATGCCGACCGGCCGGAGCACTTCCGCCAGCGCCGCTACGATATTTTCCCGGCAGCGGTCCATCCCCAAGGTCAGCAGCTGAACGACAAGGACATCGCCGAACTTGTCCACGATCAGGCCCGGCAAAAAATCGGCTTCGCCGTAGACAAGCCGGTACGATTGTTCGTTCACGAACCGCTCGCGATGGCGCAGGCAGTCCGTAATCCGTTTGACGAAGAAGTCCTTGTCCATTTCGGCCAGCGGCTGATATGAAACCGCCCGGACCGTAATTTGCGAAGCCGGGTTGTAATATCCTGTCGCCAAGTATCTGTGCCGATGATCGACGATGTCCACCAGGCTTCCCGGAGCCGGATCGCCCTCGACGGATGCAATTTCATTGCGGTAAATCCACGGATGCCCTTTTTCCAGCCGTTTTTTGCGGCTTCGCTCTAAAATGACTTTGGCCACTTGTTTCACTCCTAAAGTTGTTCTGTTCTGTTGTCCCCATGTCATATATGTAACTTGTACACTTAATGAGGTTGTTCAAAAAGTTAGCTTCCTTCTCGGTGCCGAAAACCTGACTTTTTGAACTCTCGCTTAAAAAGGGGGCCTTGGCAGCATGTTTCAAGAGATTATTTTTCCGGTCACATTTGGACTGGCCCTGTTCCTGTTCGGCATGAAAGTCATGGAAGCGGCTCTGCACGCCTGGGCCGGCCCGAAGCTAATGCGGTTTCTGCACACGACGACGCGTACGCCCTGGACAGGAATGCTGTCCAGCACATTTATCACCGCCATTTTGCAGAGCAGTACGGCGATTACCGTCATGACGATCGGTCTCGTGAATGCCGGTCTGCTCTCTTATGCCCGGACGCTCGGCATTATCCTTGGCGGCAACATTGGGACCTGCATCACCACGGAGTTGATCGCTTTAAATATCGCCAGGCTTGGCGTACCGATGCTGCTCGTTTCTTTGCTGGTGTGGGCCGGGACCGTCCTCGGGGATGAAATGCTGCCCGCCTATGTAAAACGGAAGTTCCCTTTGCTTCTCCCCTTGCAGTTCGGCGCCTTGGCCGCAGCCGGGTTCAGCCTGGTGATGATCGCGATCCGCATGATGCAGTCGATCGGCCCGGCGCTGGAAGCGCGCGGCGCCATCGACTGGCTGCTGGCGCACGCCACCGGCAGCCTCCTATGGGGAGCTGTCGCCGGGGCGGTGCTGACGGCGATCATTCACAGCAGCGCGGCGGTCGTCGCCATGACGATGGGGCTGGTCGGAAGCGGCGCTCTTCCGGTTGAGCTCGGGACCGCCATGGTCATCGGCTCCAATGTCGGGACCTGTGTCACCGCGCTGATCGCCGCCATCGGGGGAACGCGTCCCGGGCAATTCGTCGCCTGGTCGCATGTTATACTCAATGTGCTGGGCGCCGCGCTGTTTCTTCCGCTGACACCGTGGCTTGAAGCTGCCGTAAACTGGCTGTCCTCGGATCTTTCCGCGCAAATCGCGCATACGCAAACGATTTTTAACGTGGTTAGCTCCTTGCTTGCGCTGCCGTTTTGCTATTTGCCGGTTTGGTCCCGGCTGGATCATTCCGGTTCGGACTCCGCGCCGGGCACGCCGCCCGCAAGGCCGATTTAAAACCAGCGCTGCGCCGGTTGGATTCCTTGTTGGGCTGGCTTGAAGCTAAGGCTGCAAACCAAGCATTCTCAGCGCTTTTTCCAAAATAAAATCGTTATTATCGTATCCCGATTTCAGCTGAAGCTTCCACGCTTCATGCGGATCGTACCAGGCCACGCTGCGGATTTCCTCCAACTGCGGGCGCAGCTTGCCGCCTTCGCATTCCACCAGATAATAGTGGACTTCCTTATCCACATTACCATACTTGGGATGCATATAAGTATAAGCAATGATATCAATCAGCTTTATAATCCGGCCGACGATGCCCGTCTCCTCCAAAATTTCGCGAAGCGCCGTTTGCTCGACGGTCTCGCCGGGCTCTCTTTTTCCTTTGGCGAACGATATTTTGCCGTACCGATCTGTAATTAACTGAATTTGCATCCGGCCGCCATCCTTGCGATAGACAACCCCTCCTGCAGAGATTTCTTTGAATGCCATTCTGGCTGTACCTCCTTTTATGGGCCTCATCCCTCCCAAACCCTCCCTTACCGTAAGGGAGGGCCCCAAGGGCCTGCTGCCCTTTGGATACCCGCAAATTGGACTAACGTGCGATTGGCTGAGACGCTCCTGCTCGCTCTCCCTGCGGGATTCGCTCTACTTCGTGCGTAGAACCACTAGTGTTCTATAACCCTGATACTTTTCAGATTTCCCGTAAATGCTCAGATTTGCGAATCGAAATTGGGCCCACCGGAAATCTAACGGTTGTAGCAGGTGCTATTTTACGAAAAAAGACCTTTTCTAACTTCTAATGGTTGTGAGCGGTGTTATTTGCCTTAATCTAAGCAAAATTAGCCGGGTTTAAGTAAAATAAGCGCCATGGCAACCGTTAGAATTTGAAATCAACGTTTTTGGGACAAATAGCGGTTGTGGCAACCGTTAGAAGCGCTCCCCCCTTTGGGGGGAGCGTCTTACTTGTGGCGCTCCGGGGTTACCTTAGGTAAGCAATGCTCGCTACCTTGCTTTTGCCCTAATGCGACAACAAGGATTTCAACCCTGGAGGGTTGAAATCCTTGCTTAACGCCCGGGCGGGCAAGAACCTATTTAAGCCAAGGCTTGCGCGGATTCGTCCAGGACGCGAACCAACTGGCCTTCGTTCGTATTGACGTCGGCCTTGGTGAGCTTGACGCGGCACATTTTGCCGGTCAAGTCCGGGGCGCCCGGGAAACGGATCTGCAAATAGTTGTCGCTGAAGCCGGTCGCGAAACCGTCTCCGGCCGTTCCTTTCTCGTCTCTTTCCGGAATGACGTCCAGCACCTGGCCGACGAATTTCTCGGCATAGGCAAGCTGCATCTGTTCCGACAAATCGATCAACTCATGCACGCGGGCATGTTTGATCTCTTCATCCACCTGGTCCTCCATCCGCGCGGCCGGCGTCCCGGTCCGTTTGGAATACGGGAACACGTGGATTTCCGAAAAGCCGATCCGTTTGATCGCTTCAAAACCTTCGCGGAACAACTCATCGGTTTCGCCTGGGAAGCCAACGATGACGTCCGTCGTGATAGCAACCTCAGGCATAAATTCACGGATCATTCTGATTTTATGCTCGTATTCCTCAATTGTATACTTTCTTCTCATGCGTTTAAGCACTTCATTGCTGCCGGCTTGCAGCGGAATATGGAAATGACGGCACATTTTGGAAGAACCCCTCAAAACTTCCAGCATGCGTTCGTCGATTTGGCTCGCCTCGATCGAGCTGATGCGAATCCGCCCCAGACCTTCCACTTTATCCAAATCCCACAGCAGGTCCGACAGGCGGTAGTTTTCGAGATCGTCGCCATATCCGCCCGTATGGATGCCGGTCAGTACGATTTCTTTGTAGCCCGCGGCGACCAACTGGCGCGCCTGCTGAAGCACGCTTTGCGGATCGCGGCTGCGCGACAGACCGCGCGACCAAGGGATGATGCAGAAGGTGCAGAAATTGTTGCAGCCCTCCTGGATCTTCAGGAAAGCGCGGGTATGGTCGGCAAAATTCGGAACGTCCAGCTCTTCGAATTCGCGAGTTTTCATAATGTTACGCACGGCGTTGATCGGCTTGCGCTGCTCCTGGATTTGCTTCACGTAAGGGATGATTTTGTCCCGGTCCTGCGTGCCGATGACGAGATCGACGCCGGGAATGTCCAAAATTTCCGCCGGGGACGTTTGGGCGTAACAGCCCGTCACGGCCACGATGGCGTCGGGATTGCGGCGCACGGCGCGCCGGATGATCTGCCGGCTCTTTTTATCCCCCGTGTTCGTCACGGTACACGTATTAATCAAATAAACGTCGGCGGCCTGTTGTTCGAAATCGACCTGTTCGTAGCCCTCGTTTTTAAACAGCTGCCAAATGGCCTCCGTATCGTAAAAGTTGACTTTACAGCCCAAAGTGTAAAATGCGACAGATGGCATCGTTCAACTTCCCCCCATTTCTCCGGATTCATACATGATGCAGGTCAGGGCGGCCATAGCGGCCGTCTCGGTCCGCAAAATGCGGCGGCCCAATCCAACGGCCGCCGCACCCATGGCTTCGGCTTCCCGCACTTCTTCTTCGGCAAAACCGCCTTCGGGTCCAACCACAACGGCGATCTTGCAAGTCTGTCCGGGCGTCAGGCCCTGGACAAAAGGCTTCAATACGTCGCGCAGCTGCTGGCCGTGCTCCCTTTCATAACATAAGCACACCAGATCGTAGGCAGACAAAACGGACAACAGCCCGTCCCATTTCACCGGCATCTCCACCGCCGGAATTTTGCTGCGGTGCGCCTGCTCGGCCGCTTCCTTGGCAATTTTCCGCCAGCGGCCGAGGCGCTTCTCTTCCTTCTTCTGATCGTACTGCACGACCGTGCGCTCGGACAAAAAAGGAAGAAAAGCGGAAGCCCCGATCTCCGTGCACTTCTGGATCACGGTTTCCATTTTGTCGCCTTTCGGCAGGCTCTGGGCCACCGTCACTTGCAGCCACGGCTCTCCGGATGCCGCCAGCGTCTCTATAATTGCCGCAGTCACCTGCTGCGGCTCAATCGTCGTTATTTCCGCGAGGACTTCACGGGATACGCCATCGCTTACGATCAGCTTGTCGCCCGGTTTGGAACGCATCACCCTGCCGATATGGCGGGCATCCTCCCCGGCAATCGCCACTTCCCGTTCGCCAAACTGCGACGGCTCCACAAAATAACGCTGCATACTCATCCATCCTCACACAAAAAGTACACGTTCAAAAAATGGAGGTTAAGGAAGCTATTGCTTGGTCGTCTATTCTTCCTTATAGCTTAAAAAGCTGGACTTTTTGAACTACCACTAAAAATCACCAAATTACATCATACAACTTTTAATATATTTGTTCCAGTCTTTCTTCCCGCCTCAAGCCCCAAACAACAGCAGGAAAAAATGGGCTAACTGAAGATACATCGAATAAGCCGCCTGATAAAGGGGGTCGATCGTGTGCTGCCGCAAAGCGGGAATAAACAGAATGATCAAAAAGATAAAGATCGACCATTGCTCAAACTGCTGCAATTTGCCAAGCACGCGGCGCGGCACGATATCTTCCAGAATGCGGTACCCGTCCAGCGGCGGCAGCGGAATCAGGTTGAACAAAAATAAGAAAAAGTTCGTAACGTTGAACAGATAGAAAAAAATCAAAACCGCTTGCAAAAGCCGCTCGTTCGTAATCGATTCCAGAACGCCAAAATGCCCCAGCATCACATACACCACGGTCCCCACCACGCCGAGCAGCAAATTGCTGAGCGGTCCGGCCGCCGAAACGACCACGCCCATCAAGCGGGGCCTACTGAAATTGTCCCGGTTGACCGGAACCGGTCTGGCCCAGCCAAAACCGGCGATCAACAGCAGGATGATCCCGAATAAATCGAAATGCACCGCCGGATTCAGCGTTACTCGGCCAAGCAGCTTAGCCGTCGGATCACCGAATTTATTAGCGAAATAAGCGTGCGAAAACTCATGTATCGTAAAGGCAATCACCAGCGTGATCAAATAAAAAGGAAGTTGGTCCAAAGGGACGCGCAATATTTGGTTCAAAAAATCCATGCAAGCTACCTCTTTCTCGCCACGAAAGCAACCCAATCCTCTTCCCGGGCCGTTTGCTCGATCTCAAACCCCGCGACATGCAGCGCTTCCTCTACGGCTTGTTCTTTATTTTTATAGATTCCCGAAGCGATATAATAGCCTCCCGGCTGCAGGGCCTGGAACACATCGTCGATAAAAAGCAAAATGATTTCCGCCAAAATATTGGCCACGACGACCCGGACCGGCAGCGACACTTGCAGTTTGCCGCTTCCGCCGTCTTTCAGCACCGACAGCAAATCGCTTTCCACGACCTGGATCTTGTCCTCCAGCCCGTTCAGTTTCGTATTTTCGCTTGCGCTGGACACTGCCACCGGATCGAGATCAAGCGCCAGCACCCTAGCAGCGCCCAGCCGGCAAGCGCCGATCGCCAAAATGCCAGAACCGGTTCCGACATCGATCACTTCGTCCCCTTCGCGGATGACTCCCTCCAATGTGCGCAAACATAAAGAGGTCGTCGGATGCGTTCCCGTGCCAAAAGCCATGCCGGGGTCAAGCTCGATGATCTTCTCCTCCGGCGACTGGGGCGCGTACTCCTCCCAGGTCGGCTTGATCGTTAGTCTATCGGATACCTTAAGCGGCTTGAAATACTGCTTCCAGTTGTTGGCCCAGTCGTCTTCGCTCACATCCCTGACCGAAATTTCGGCCAAGCCCGGGTCGATATCATATCCCCTTAGCTCTTCGATCCGTTCCTTCACCTCGGAGATGATCGCCTCGATATCCAATCCCTCCGGAAAATACCCGCTGATTTTGGCTTCGCCTTCGGGAATGTCGTTGGGCGGAATTTCAAACCACTGGCCCAGCGAGGTATCGCGCGGCTTATCGTTGTCGGCGTGCTCTTCGATGGTTACGCCGCCGGCGCCGGCTTCATGCAGGAAATTCGAAATCATTTCCACGGCTTCTTCCGTTGTATGTATAGTTATTTCTTTCCAAATCATCGCAAGTTTTCCTCCTTGACTCATATGCATAAGGTTTATTGTACTATAGAATGCAGATGGAGACAAAAGAGGGCGGAGCGAACCGTTTTACGGGTTCCTCCGCCCTGTTCCATACCGCTTCGGGTCTACAGCCGGTATTGACCTTGCTGGCGCGCATCGGCCCGTTCACTGCGCTCCAGCGCCTCCCAATCTTCCTGATCGGCCAGCTCTTCGGAAAACTCCACGTCCTCGTTATGCCCGATCGCCATCCGCGATTTGGCCGTCGTCCGTTTCGTCCGGCGATCCTGCTCGCTTTGACTCATCCCTTCACATCTCCCTTCCGTAAATATTTCAAACTGCTAGCGTTTGCGATAATACGTTAAATCAGTCCGCCCGCTTCCTCCACGATGCGGAGCGCCTGATGATGCACCGACTCGTCGACCACGGCGGTCAGCACGATATCGTGCCCGGTCGGCCCGCCCTGGCCGCCGTGGCTAAGCCCGCTGGCGGCCGGATCCGCCGCCGACAATATCCCTGCGGAACGGTTTGTGATCGCGGCGTCCTGCGTGATGGCCGCCAAGCTGGAAATGCTCCCGGTCACCGGATTTCCGGGATCATAACCCTCTCCCGGGTAGCGGCTGAAGCGGTCGATCGACATGTCGACGACCCGTAAAGCGCTCAGCTTGCGCGCTGCGCCTTCCGCCTGCTCCGGACTTTTGAAATACGCCAAAATATTTTTTTCACCCATACGAATCCCTGCCTTTCGTTTCAGCTTGAGAATGAAGCTGCACCGCTGCAGTTCATGCTAAGTAGGATGCAAATTTGCCGATGGCTTTATGCAAGATTGCCCGGAGTAGGCCGCTGCTGAATTAATATTTTAAATTTGAAACGCTAGCGGCTCTCGTCCGTATTACTTGCTAAAGAACAGAATATACTTATCTCTATAGGAGGTTGTCCGCTTAGTATGATGAAAAAAATGATGATGATCATGATGGCATTTACGTTGATATTTGCCTTCGTTTCCCCCGATCTGGCCGATGCCAAGCGAGGCGGCTTCAAGTCCGGTCCAAGAACTTACAACCCGTCGCCCAATAAGCCGGCTACCGGCGATTACCAGCGGACCGATGGAGCGGCCACCAACAAAACCGGCGGAACAGTAGGTTCCACGACGGGGCGAGGCTTTTCTGGCGGCGGCGGCTTTATGCGCGGTCTGATGGTCGGCGGACTGGCAGGACTGTTGTTCGGGGGGCTGTTCGGCAATATGGGCTTCTTCGGCAACCTGCTTGGACTTGCCGTCAACCTGCTCGCTATTTACGTGATCGTTGCCGCCGCCGTCGCCTTATACCGGCGTTTCAAGCGCCAACCGCGCCAAGAGGATTACCGGCGTGGAGGAAGATACTAATCATGGTTCTCGGCATGGATGAAATCATCAACGCAATTTGTCTCCATACCGCGGACAGGACGGGAGTCCGCCCCACCGACGTGCAGGTGGAACTAAGCTGGGACGAGGACACCGGCTATACCGCGGAAGTGTGGGTTAACGGCCGCAGCCGTTACCTGGTTGAATCCAATATCATGGAATCGATCATCCAATACGTCTACCGGGAATACGGCATGCGTACGTTTCGGGAAGATATTACGCTCGAACTGCACGAAGAAATCATCGCGATTATTCGGCAGGACGCTTAAATGCGACAAGGCCGCCCCAAAGAGAACGGATTCTCTTGGGACGGCCTTGTTTTGGTTTGCTTGCCGTAATGCCTTGGCCCCGCTTCGATCATTCGCCGCGGAACGCCCGTTTCATGCGGTCAAAAAACGATTGCTCATTTTCATGCGTATGTTCGCCTTCCAGCGAAGCGAATTGACGCAGCAGTTCTTTCTGCTCTTCGCTTAGCTTCCGAGGCGTCACCAAGACCACTTTGACGTGCTGGTCGCCCTGGCCGACGCCGCGCAGGCGCGGAATGCCTTTGCCTTTGAGGCGGAAATAAGTGCCTGTCTGCGTACCGGCCGGAATCTTCAGCTTGACCTTTTCCGTCAGCGTCGGGATTTCGATCTCGTCGCCCAGCGCCGCCTGCATAAACGTAATCGGCACTTCCAAATAAACGTCGTCGCCTTCCCGCTCGAAATACTCATGATCCTTCACGCGGATGACGATATACAAGTCGCCTGGAGGGCCGCCGCGCAAGCCCCCTTCCCCTTCGCCCGTCATCCGCAGCTGAGCGCCGTCGTCAACCCCCGCCGGAATCCGCACGTGGATTTTACGCTGCTTCTTGACCTTGCCGCTGCCGGAGCAGGTCGGGCATTTCTCCTTGATGATCTGGCCCCGGCCGCCGCAGGCGGAACAGGTACGCCGGTTGACCATGCGGCCGAAAGGCGTGTTCTGCACGACCTCCTGCTGTCCGGTTCCGTGGCAGACGGAGCAAACCGTCGGTTTCGTACCCGGTTTTGCGCCGGTGCCGGAGCACGTATCGCAGTTTTCGGTACGCGGAATCGTAATATCGGTCTCTTTCCCGAATGCCGCTTCCTCGAACTCGATCGTCATCGTATATTGCAAATCGTTCCCGCGCTGCGGAGCGTTCGGGTCGCGTCTGCCGCCGCCGCCGAAGAACATGTCGAAAATATCGCCAAATCCGCCAAAATCCGCGCCGGAAAATCCGCCGCCCATGCCCTGATTCGGATCCACATGTCCGTATTGATCGTAGCGGGAGCGTTTGCCCGGATCGCTGAGCACGTCGTAGGCTTCCTTCACTTCTTTAAACTTCGCTTCCGCATCCGCCGCTTTGTTTACGTCCGGGTGATATTGGCGGGCCAGCTTGCGATAAGCTTTTTTGATCTCTTCATCGCCGGCGTTTTTCCCGACGCCCAGCACTTCATAATAATCGCGTTTTTCTGCCATCCTTCCACCCCCGTCTTGACTCTTGGGACCAGCCGCGTTATACCGTTCCCTTAATCCGGCAAAAGGAAAGTCAAAGTGCGGAAGCCGCCCGCGCTTTGACCTTCCCAGTTTACCAAAGTGTATTCAATGCTTTGCCGGTCCGTGATGCCTTAAGCTTTACTTCTTGTCATCGTCAACAACTTCATAGTCGGCATCCACGACATTGTCGCGGGTTGAACCGCCGGCCGCAGCGCCTTCTGCCCCACCTTCGGCGCCGGCTGCCCCGGCGGCTTGCTGAGCCTGCTCGTAAAGCTTGACGGAGAGCTGCTGCACGATCTCGGTCAGTTTTTCCGAAGCGGATTTGATTTGCTCCAGATTGTCGCTTTCGACCGCTTTCTTGAGCTCATCTTTCGCCGCGTTCGCTTTTTCCGTTTCGGCGGCGTCCACTTTATCGCCCAGTTCCTTCAGCGTTTTGTCGACGCTGTAAATGAGCTGATCGGCGTTGTTCTTCGCTTCGACCAGTTCCTTGCGTTTTTTGTCTTCTTCGGCGTGAAGCTCGGCGTCCTTCATCATGCGGTCGATTTCTTCGTCGCTGAGGCCGCTTGAAGATGTGATCGTGATTTTTTGGCTCTTGCCGGTGCCTTTGTCCGTCGCCGATACGTTAACGATCCCGTTGGCGTCGATATCGAAGGTAACTTCGATTTGCGGCACGCCGCGAGGCGCGAGCGGAATATCGCCGAGGATAAAGCGGCCGAGCGTTTTGTTGCCTGCGGCCATCTCGCGTTCCCCTTGCAGCACGTGGATTTCCACGCTAGGCTGATTGTCCGCGTAAGTGGAGAAAACTTGCGATTTGCTCGTCGGGATCGTCGTGTTGCGTTCGATCATTTTCGTAAACACGCCGCCCGCCGTTTCGATCCCTAGCGAAAGCGGAGTTACGTCGAGCAATACGACGTCCTTGACGTCGCCGGTCAACACGCCCGCTTGCACGGCTGCGCCCAGGGCAACGACTTCGTCCGGGTTGACGCCTTTGTGCGGCTCTTTGCCGGTCAGCTTCTTGATCGCTTCCTGAACGGCCGGAATCCGCGTAGAGCCGCCGACCAGAACGATTTTATCGATATCGGCCGAAGTCAGGCCGGCATCGCTGAGCGCGCGGCGGGTCGGTCCAAGCGTACGCTCTACGAGGTCCGCCGTCAATTCTTCGAATTTGGCGCGGGTCAGGTTCACTTCCAAGTGCTGCGGCACGCCGTCAACGACCGTAATGAACGGCAGGGAAATCGTTGTCGTCAATACGCCGGACAATTCTTTTTTCGCTTTTTCGGCGGCGTCTTTCAGACGTTGAACGGCCGCCTTGTCCTTGCTGAGGTCAATGCCTTGATCCTTTTTGAACTCTTCCACCAGATAATCGATGATCTTTTGGTCGAAGTCGTCGCCGCCGAGGTGGTTGTCCCCGCTGGTGGCTTTAACTTCGAAGAAGCCGTCGCCCAGCTCCAGAATCGATACGTCGAACGTACCGCCGCCCAAGTCGTAAACCAGGATCGTTTGATCCTCGGCTTTCTCCAGGCCGTAGGCAAGCGCCGCCGCCGTCGGTTCGTTGACGATCCGCAGCACTTCCAGGCCGGCGATTTTCCCGGCATCCTTCGTCGCTTGACGCTGGCTGTCGTTAAAATAAGCCGGAACCGTGATAACCGCCTGGGTTACAGGTTGGCCCAAATAAGCTTCGGCGTCTGATTTCAGCTTCTGCAAAATGATCGCCGAAATCTCCTGCGGCGTAAATTCTTTGCCGTCGATGGCTTCTTTATGGTTCGTCCCCATATGTCTTTTGATGGAGATGATCGTGCGGTCCGGGTTTGTAATCGCCTGGCGTTTTGCCGTTTCCCCGACGATCCGTTCGCCGTCCTTCTTGAAACCGACGACGGAAGGAGTCGTACGTCCGCCTTCCGGGTTCGGAATGACGACGGCTTCACCGCCTTCCATGACCGCAACGCAAGAGTTGGTCGTTCCAAGGTCAATACCGATAACTTTGCTCATTTGCTTATGTCCTCCTTAAATAGGTGCATGTTTTTCTATGTGTATCAGCATGTGGTTCAGCCGCTGACTTTGACCATCGCCGGGCGCAGCACTTTGTCTTTCAACAAATATCCCTTTTGCACGACCTCGACGACGGTGCCTTCCTCGTATTCCTCGGATTCCACCTGCATGATCGCCTGATGGAATTCGGGATTAAACGGTGTACCCTCGGCTTCCATCGCAGTGAGTCCCTCCGCTTTCAGCACGCCCTCGAGCTGGCGGAAAATCATTTCCACGCCTTTCGCATACGAACTGGTATCCGCGCTTTCGCCCGCGGAGCTGATCGCTCTTTCGAAGTTATCGATCACGGGCAGCAGCTCGGTAATCAGCTTGGCGGAAGCGTATTTTCCCAGTTCTTCCTTTTCCTTCAACGTCCGGCGCCGGAAATTATCGAAATCGGCTTGGGCGCGAAGCAGCCGCTGCTGGTATTCCTCGTTCTCCGCCTGCAATTTTGCCAGTTCGCCGCTCAAAGCGGCGCCGCCTTCCGCTGCGGAGCCCGCCGCTTCGTCTTCGTTCACCTGTTCCTGCGGCTCCTGCTGAAGCGCTTCGTCCTGCCTGTTCTCTTCCGTTTCCAGGTTTTGCTCATCTTTAACGTTATCGTTCATCTCTTGTTCTTCCTCTACATTGTGATTGATGTTGTCTTGAATTGGCTGTGATTCCTTCAAGATGTTCACCTCCTTAACATGCAGTCAGGGTCAAAGTTCATGCATGTTAATGCAGCCGGGACAAAAATTTGCTCAAATCCTTCGATAAAATGTCCAAAATTCGCATCACCCGGCCGTATTCCATCCGGGTTGGCCCAAGAATACCGATCGTCCCGACCGTTTCCCCTTCAATTTGATACGTTGCGGTGATCAGGCTGCAGTTGGCGAAAGCTTCGTGGTCGTTTTCCGTGCCGATCCTCACTTGAATGCCCGAGCCGAGGGATGCCGAAGACATCATTTTCGTCAACGTCGGTGTCTCCTCCAGCAGATCCAGGATGCTCTTGACTTTGTCCACATCGCGGAATTCCGGCTGCGTCAGCATGTTGGTAGCCCCGCTCAGGAACAGGCGCTGCCCGTCCGAACCGCTGTCCAGCACTTGATCAAGCACCTTCATCAGCTCTTCAAAATGCTCGATATGCCGCTGCATTTCCTGACCGATTTCGTTATAAAGGGCGGTTTTCAGTTTGTAGATCGGCAGCCCCGCAAGCTTAACGTTAAGCAGGTTGACCACTCTTTCCATCTCCGATACCGATACGCCGGCCGGAATGGACACGGTTTTGTTCTCCACTTGTCCCGTATTCGTGACCAAGATCGCCACCGCCGTGTTCTCGTTCAGCGACAGCAACCCGAAATGGCGCAAAGACGTATGAAAAACTTCCGGCCCCAGCAGGATGGAAGTGTAATTGGTCATATGGGATAAAATCGTGCCGGCATGCTGAATGACCTGTTCCGCCGCATTCAGCTTCTCGGCAAAAAAAGCCTTGAGGGTTTTAAGCTCTTCCGGCGTAATCAGATTAAGCGGAGTCAGGTGATCCACGTAGTAACGGTAGCCTTTAATGGAAGGTATTCGTCCCGCCGACGTATGCGGCTGCTCCAAGAAACCGAGCTCCTCCAAATCCGCCATCTCGTTGCGGATCGTCGCCGGGCTGTACCCGACATCCCCACGTTTGGAAATACTCCGGGACCCCACCGGCTCCGCCGATCGAATATAGTCATCCACAATCGCAGTCAATATCATTCTTTGGCGTTCCGTTAACATGGCAATCCCTCCTGATCCAATTTATCGTCCGTTAGCACTCGTTAGCTTAGAGTGCTAATCGCTAATACAAAAATACCAAACCGACCTGACGATTGTCAAGTCAGTCCAGTATCTTAAGCACGGCTATTTCGTCGCAGCAGTGCTGCTTTGCGCAGTTGACACAGTCCGTCCATACTTTTTCCGGGAAAATTTCTTTATCTACCACCGTAAAACCGTTTTTCACAAAAAATGAAACCTCATAGGTCAAAGCCATCACTTTCGGGATCGCCAGCTTCCGCGCTTGCTCCACCAGCTTCTCCACCAGCATGGAGCCGAGGCCTCGCCCTTTGTACCCTTCGGCGATGCCGAGAGAACGGATTTCCACAAGCTCCTCGCCGAGCTTACACAGCGAGCCGCACCCCACGACCCGCCCATCCACTTCCGCGACGACGAAATCGTTGATCTGACGTTCGAGCACTGCGCGGGAACGCGGCAGCATGATCCCTCTCTTGGCATATTCATCAATCATCGTAAAAAGAGGTTCGACGTCCTCAAGTTTCGCCTGTCTGCATACGGCAACGGCTTGCATTGCTTATCCCCCTCGATCTCCCAAGTCATGTAATATGAATAAATATACATGATTAGGTATAAAACTTCAAGCCATTTCTCGCCGATCCTAAAGGTTGCGCACCAGCCTAAAACAGGCAGCCGCCTCGCTTGATATCAAGCCGGGCGGCTGCCTGTTTTGTTCATTCTGCGATTGAATAAATTCGGTTATACCGTTAATACGCCGATAAACTCGGCAAACACTTCATTGCCGAACAACACGCCTTGGCGGCTGAGGCGGTAGCCGCCTTGATCCTCGTGCTGCTCCAGGAGTCCGGCCGACAACATTTTTTGCAGCGGCCGGGCAAAAATCCGATCCATTTCGCTAGCCGCGCCAAACTGGGCCCGGAAGTCCTCCTTGCGGATACCGTCCAGCATGCGCAGCCCGACCATCACGAAATCCTCCATCGCCTCCTCGCGGGACACAGCGAACTGTTCCAGCCGGGGCAGGCCTTGGCCGGCCGCTTCCACATACGGGTTCACGCCTTTAATGTTGACGTGCCGCTGTCTTGCTACATATCCGTGCGCGCCCGCGCCCAAACCGTAATAGTCTTCGTTGCGCCAATAAGTGATGTTGTGGCGGCTTTCGTAGCCCGGCTTGGCGAAGTTGCTGATCTCGTACTGCTCGTACCCCGCCTGCGCCATCCGCTCCATCAGCAGCAGATACATTTTTAGCTCATCTTCTTCGCTTGGCAGCGGTAGCTGGTTTCTCTGGTACAGGGTATGGAACAGCGTGTTCTCTTCCACTTTAAGGCTGTAGATCGAGTAGTGGGACAGCCCTAGCTCAAGCGCGCGGGAGACGCTGTAGTCCAGCATTTCCACCGTCTGGTTCGGCAGACCGAACATCAGGTCGATCGACAGATTGTCAAGACCGGCGGCGCGGGCGTTCTCCAAGCTCCGGTACACGTCGTCGGTGTTGTGAATCCGGCCGATCCCGCTCAGCAGCTCGTTCTGGAACGCCTGCACGCCGAAGCTGACCCGGTTGACCCCGCCCGCTTTCATCACGGCCAGTTTTTCACGGTCGGTCGTTCCGGGATTGGCCTCCATCGTAAACTCGATACCGCTCGCCCAGCGCGGGAAATGCTTCCGCACCGATGCCAGGAAAAACTCCATCTCCTGCGGATTCAGCACGGTCGGCGTCCCGCCCCCGACAAAAATCGTCCGGATCTCGCCGGGCGGCGTTTGGCTTACGGTCAGCTCCATCTCGCGGTCCAGCGCCTTCAGATAGTCCATCACCGGCTGATCCTTCAGCACGTAGGAGTTAAAGTCGCAATAAAAGCATTTATTGGTGCAAAACGGAATGTGTATATAAACGGCCTGGGGTGCCCGCTTTTTTTCGCTGTTAGACGCGGCGCTTTCCGCCGCCGGCTGGCCGCTTGACATAACGCCGCCCGCCGTCTGCTCAAGGTTCGGCATTCCCGGTCCCTGCCGCTTCGTCTGTTGGTCCATGGTCATGCCTCCTAAACTTTTATTTATTTCATATTATATAATAGTAGAAACATTTAAAACCGGAAATCGATTCGCCGCTGTCCGTTACTTCAGCCCTCAAGAAATAAGGGCAAAAATGCGCGTAATTCCGGCCGGCGATATCCGTTCGTTTGATAAAAATAAAGTAAACCTGTAAAACCAGGCTGGCTGAGCTGCCTGAGCAACTTTAGCGGCGAAAAATAAGGACATAAAGTGTCTTTATTTCGGATCGTTATGGGATCGTTCCGGCAGCCGTTTTGTCAAGCACCGATTTTTCTTGATCGAGCCATAACTTACCGCTAATTTCCCGCCCGGGGCGGCCATTCCCACGCCTGCGCCCGCAGCGCTTATTTGAAAGAGGAAAGCCCCGCGGCTTTCCTCCCACCATAATCCATCGCTTTTAACTTGCTACGCCGCCTCGACGCTCGCAAGCTCATCCGCTTGCCGCCGGTTTCCGGGGCATTCACAACTTTCACAACTTTCACGACTTTCAATCGCTTCCCGCTTAATTGTCGTCGATCTTCAGCACCGCCATAAACGCTTCCTGCGGCACCTCGACGCTGCCGACCTGCTTCATCCGCTTTTTGCCTTCCTTTTGCTTTTCCAGCAGCTTGCGCTTCCGCGAAATATCGCCGCCGTAGCATTTGGCGAGGACATTTTTGCGCATCGCCTTGACCGTTTCGCGTGCGACGATCTTCGTCCCGATCGAAGCCTGGATCGGCACCTCGAACATTTGCCGCGGAATCAGCTCGCGCAGCTTCTCGCAAATGATCCGGCCGCGATGGTAAGCGCGGTCGCGGTGCACGATGAAGGACAACGCGTCCACCTGCTCGCCGTTCAGCAGAATGTCCATCTTTACCAAATTGGACTGGCGGTATCCCGACAGCTCGTAGTCGAACGAAGCGTATCCTTTCGTGCCCGATTTCAACTGGTCGAAGAAGTCGTAAACGATCTCCGACAGCGGGATCTGGTAAGTAATCGTCACGCGCGTCGTATCCAAATACTCCATGTTCACGAATTCGCCGCGCTTGTTTTGGCACAGCTCCATCACCGTTCCGACGTAATCGTTCGGCACGATGATCGCCGCCTTGACGAAAGGCTCCTCCACGTGGTCGATTTTGCCGACTTCCGGATAATTGGACGGATTGTCGATCGAAATCGTCTCGCCGTTCGTCAGCGTCACTTTGTAAATAACGCTTGGCGCGGTCGTAATCAGCGGGATGTTGAACTCCCGCTCGATCCGCTCCTGGATGACGTCCATGTGCAGCAGGCCGAGGAATCCGCAGCGGAATCCGAAGCCTAGCGCGCTGGACGTTTCCGGCTCGAAGCTGAGCGAAGCGTCGTTGAGCTGCAGCTTCTCCAGGGCTTCGCGCAGATCGTTGTAATCCGACGTTTCGATCGGATACAGACCGCAGAAGACCATCGGGTTGATTTTGCGGTAACCCGGCAGCGGTTCGGGCGTCGGATTCTTCGCGTCCGTCACCGTATCGCCGACCCGGGTGTCGCCGACCGTCTTGATGCCGGCCACAATAAAGCCGACGTCGCCGACGTTCAGCTCGTCCACGATCGTCATCCGCGGCTTGAACGCGCCGACCTCGATGACCTCGAACGTTTTGTCCGTGGCCATCATTTTGATTTTCGAGCCGGCTTTGATATGGCCGTCAATGACGCGTACATATACGATAACGCCTTTGTACGGATCGTAATGCGAATCGAAAATGAGCGCTTTAAGCGGACGGTCCGGATCGCCCGACGGCGCCGGCACCTTCTGCACGACCTGTTCCAGGATCTCCTTGATCCCGATCCCCGCTTTGGCCGAAGCCAGCACGGCCTCGCTGGCGTCGAGCCCGATGACGTCCTCGACCTCCTGCTTCACCCGGTCCGGATCGGCGCTGGGCAGATCGATTTTATTGATGACAGGCAAAATCTCCAGGTTGTTGTCCAGCGCCAGATAAACGTTGGCCAGCGTCTGGGCTTCGATCCCCTGGGCGGCGTCCACGACGAGCAATGCCCCTTCGCAGGCCGCCAGGCTGCGGGAAACCTCGTACGTGAAGTCGACGTGTCCCGGCGTGTCGATCAGGTTCAGCAAATATTCCTCGCCGTCATCCGCACGGTAAGCCAAGCGCACCGCCTGCAGCTTGATCGTAATCCCGCGTTCACGCTCCAGATCCATCTGGTCGAGCACCTGCTCCTGCATTTCCCTGGAAGACAGCGCCCCGGTATATTCCAAAATCCGGTCGGCCAGCGTCGATTTGCCATGGTCTATATGTGCAATGATGCAGAAATTGCGAATTTTTTGTTGTCTTGCTCTGATATCAGTCATCCTTACCCCCACCACAAATCGTTGAAGTCCAATCAATTTATTATATCAGTTGCAGGGGCTGGCATCAATCGGTACGGGCGCGCATTCTCGTTATTATCTACAGCTTCAGCATCTCCTGCAGGACGCGGTCGCCCAAATAAGGCAAATATTCATGGCCGTATTCATGATAAACGACCAACTCCATTCGCGGAAACGATCTTGTTATAGGCCGCAAACTGCGTGTAAGGCGGACAAATCGAATCGGCCAAGCCCGTCACGAAGATGACCTTCGCCGAGATACGGTCGGCCAGATTCTGAATGTCGATATATCCCAGTTTGTTGAAGAACGCTTCCTGTGTCTCGTGCAGCGGGTCCAATTCGCCGTTGCGGTTAAACGGCAGGAATGGATTTTCCAGGCGCACGAACGATTGGAAATCCCGCGTTTTGGCCACACCGATCGACGCGCCGTAAAAATCCGTACACCAGATGATATAATAGGTATCTCCCACCTTCACCAGCCGCGGATCATAGGCATATCGCGGCTGAAACGGCTTGCCGTCCTCATCCGTGAAAGGAATGCGCTCCTCGTCGATCTTCCAGCCGTAGCCGTCCTCGCTCCAACCCAGGTGCAGATGCGGGCGGCCATTGATCGTTTCGGCACGGAAGACGCCGACGAAGCGGCCTTCGTACGGGACTACGGCGCTGTTGAAAATACGGGCGATGCCTTTGGCCGGATTTCTATCGATAACCGGATTCCCGCTATGTCTCCACACCGGCCCGGCCGCATCAGCCGGTTTCTCCTGCCACGGGATGTTCGGCAAGGTTTCTCCGATAATTTTTACTGTACTCATAAGATTGCTCCTTTCATTCCACTTGATTTAGGTTAATTTATTTGACCGAGCCTTGCGCAAAGCCGTTGTAGATGAATTTTTGCAGGGAGATAAAGGCGATCAGGATCGGCACGATCGTGATCATGATTCCCGCGCAGATGACTTCCCACTGCGAGCCGTAAGGTCCTTTGAACTTGAACAGCGCGGTCGATATCACCTGCAGATCCTCGCTGGGCATATACAGGAACGGCGTATAAAAATCGTTGTAAATGTTGACGCCTTAAACGATAATCACCGTAACGATGGCCGGTGCAAGCAAAGGTAAAATGATTTTCCAAAAATCGTGAAATACGACGCCCCGTCCAGCATGGCCGATTCATCCAGCGATTCGGAAATCGAGTCGAGAAACTGCATGAAAATAGAGCAAGAAGTATATCGAAACGGTGCAAAACATGGATTTGCCCAAGCTGCTTCTCGATTTTTACGACGAACACGCCGCAATCGATTCGATCGTCACGGACAATTTTTACGGAGCCTATGAAATCACCAACTATTTGATTCAATGCGGTCACCGCGATATCGCTTACGTGGGCAACATTTATTCCACCAGCAGCATCCAGGACCGTTATCTCGGTTATTACAAATCGCTGCTCGAGCACGGCATGGTTTTTGAAGACCGGCTGCTGCTGAACGACCGCGACGAGCATGGCAGATACATCGATATCGTGTTTCCGGAAAAAATGCCCACAGCCTTCGTCTGCAACTGCGACCAGGTCGCTTACATTCTATGCGAGCGCTTGAATGCCATGGGTTACCGCGTGCCGGACGACTGCTCCGTGGTCGGTTTCGACAACGATCTGTACGCTACGCTCTCCACCCCGCAGTTGACGACGGTCGAAGTAGACATCGAGCAAATGGCCCGCACGGCCGTCAAAACGATCATGGATAAAGTGGCCAACCCTAGCCGGCATATCGGCCGCGTGCTGGTGCACGGCAAAATCATTTACCGGGATTCTGTAAAAACAATCAATAAATAGCTCTTCTGACGAACATCAAAAACCGCCGCTATCGGCGGTTTTTTTGCGTTTGATAGTTTGTTCAGGCTAACAAACCACAAAATTAAAGTGTTGAATTCTCCTGATCTTTAGATATATAGTAATGTCATAATCATAATTTGTTATCAAAATTAATATAACAAATGATAACAGAATTCAGAAATTTAAACTGGCGAGGTGAGCTCTTGCATGAATTCGTTAGCGCCTTATGTGGCCGGAATGACCTGGGGATTTATGAAAAATGCGGAGAACGCGACTGGGTGCGCGGCTTCATGCTGCGGGATTGGCCGGCGCAGCTTTACGGCCGCGAGCAAGCCGCTGCCGATGACGGCTACTGCATTTACGGCAAACGCGCCGAAGCTGTCGTCGCCGAAGCATACGCCGCCAAACTATTTTTACCATAAGCGATAAGGAGGCACATTCCCCATGGACAAACTCGATTGGTTACAACAACTGCGGCAAGAGCTGCAGGACAACATTTTGCCGTTTTGGATCAACCATACGGTCGATACCGAGCGCGGCGGGTTCATCGGCTTTATCGATCAAGAATTGAAACCCGAGCGCCAAGCCGACAAAGGACTGGTGCTGAATGCCCGGATTTTGTGGACCTTTGCTTCCGCCCACCGTCTCTTCCCTTCCGAAGAATATCTGGAGACGGCGCAGCGCGCCTACGATTATCTGCTGGAGCATTTCCTGGACCGCGAGCATGGCGGCTTGTACTGGATGGTCGATTGCGAGGGGCGTCCGGCCCAGGATAAAAAGCAGGTTTACGGTCAAGCGTTCGTCATTTACGCCTTGGCCGAATATGCCCTCGCCACTTCGAACCGGGAGGCGCTGGATTTGGCGGCGGATATCTACCGCCTGCTTGAGAAGCACAGCTATGACCCTGTGCATAAAGGATATATCGAGGCTTTGTCCCGCGACTGGAAGCAAACCGGCGACTTCAGCCTCAGCAACAAGGACCTGAACGAAAAGAAATCGATGAACACCCATCTGCACGTGCTGGAGGCGTACACCAACCTGTACCGGGTATGGAAATCCCCCGAGCTGCGGCACAGCCTGTCCGAGCTGATCGAGGTGACGCTGGATCATATCATCGACCCGCAAAAGGCTCATTTTTGGCTGTTTTTTGATGAGGAATGGCAGGTCAAGAGCCGCCATATCTCCTACGGGCATGACATCGAAGGCAGCTGGCTGCTCGTCGAAGCCGCCGAGGCGCTCGGCGATCCCGCCCTGCTGCAGCGTGTAAAAGAAACGGCTGCGGCGATGGCGGAAGCGGTTTACAACGAAGGCGTGGACAAAGACGGGGGCCTTTGGAACGAGGCCGGCCCAAGCGGACTGACCGATACGAACAAGGATTGGTGGCCCCAGGCGGAAGCGATGGTCGGCTTCTATAACGCCTATCAGTTGACCGGCGATGAGCGATACCGGACCGCCGCGGCAAATTCCTGGAAGTTCATCCAAACGTACCTGATCGACCGGGAACATGGCGAATGGTTCTGGGGCGTGGATCAGAGCGGCGCCCCCCTGCCGGGAGAGCCGAAGGTCAGCCCGTGGAAATGCCCGTACCATAACAGCCGGGCTTGTCTGGAAATGCTGGGACGTTTGCAGGGATAGAACTTTTAATTTCAATGATACGGAGGAAAAAAGAATGAATCTGTTTGAGGAAAGAAAGCAGCAATTGATGGAGCGTTACGGGCAATTAATCAACCGCCGCAACGAAAAGCTCCCTTATGGCAACGGAATCTACGACCGCTACCGTTATCCGGTTTTGACGGCGGAACACGCGCCGCTGATCTGGAAATACGATTTCAATCCGGAGACAAATCCGTATTTCATGGAACGTCTTGGCGTAAACGGCGTATTCAACCCGGGGGCGATCGAGCTAAACGGCAAATTTTATCTCGTCGCCCGGGTCGAAGGCGTAGACCGCAAATCGTTCTTCGCTGTGGCGGAAAGCGATAACGGCGTGGACGGCTTCCGCTTTTGGGATCACCCGATCGTGATGCCGGAAACCGAAGATCCGGACGTAAACGTGTACGACATGCGGCTCGTGCGCCACGAAGACGGCTGGATTTACGGCCTGTTCTGCACGGAACGGAAAGATTCGGACGCTCCGCGCGGCGACCTGTCGAGCGCCGTGGCCCAATGCGGCATCGCCCGCACCAAGGATCTAGTCGCCTGGGAGCGCCTGGCCGATCTGAAGACGAAATCCCCGCAGCAGCGCAACGTCGTGCTGCACCCGGAATTCGTGAACGGCAAATACGCGTTCTACACCCGGCCGCAGGACGGCTTTATCGACGCTGGGTCCGGCGGCGGCATCGGCTGGGGGCTGTCGGATTCGATCGAAAACGCGGTGATCGAGGAGGAGATCATCGTTGACGACCGGAAATACCATACGATTAAAGAGGTCAAAAACGGCCAGGGTCCGGCCCCGATCAAAACGGACAAAGGCTGGCTGCACATCGCCCACGGCGTGCGGGGGACGGCGGCGGGACTGCGGTACGTGCTGTACGCCTTCCTGTCGGACCTTAAGGAGCCGCAGCGCGTAACGCATCGTCCCGGCGGCCATCTGATCGCCCCGGAAGGCGAAGAGCGGGTCGGCGACGTGTCGAACGTCGTGTTCTGCAACGGCGTGATCGCCCGCGATAACGGAGATGTGTTCATTTACTACGCTTCCTCCGACACGCGTATCCATGTCGCCGCCTCAACCGTTGACCGGCTGCTCGACTATGCGATGAACACGCCGGAGGACCCGCTTCGCTCCTACGCTTGCGTTCAACAAAGACTGGGCCTGGTCGAGCGCAACGAACGGTTTTTGGCCGAACAATAAATAGGTAAATAAAAAGCGCGAACTGCAAAGGCAATCCCTTTGCGGCTCGCGCTTTTTCTGCGGTTGGCGGTCAATTCCGCGCGGTTCCGGCCTCTCCTGTCGGTTCGGAGGTGGAATTCCGGTAGACCATCTCTACCGAAATCATGATTTTCTCCTGCGGCCCGCCCGGATTGGCCAGCCTGTCCAACAGCTTCTTCACCGCGCGCTGGCCCAGTTCCTCCTTCGGGACGTTCACCGTCGTAATCGACGGTGCATGGCGCGCCGCGTCATCGATGTTGTCGAACCCGGTCACGGCGATATCCCCGGGGACCGATAACCCCAGCTCGTCCAGGGCCGAGCACACGTTCACGGCGATCGCGTCGTTCGCGCACACCAGCGCCGTCGGCAGGGAACGCGTTTTTTTCCGGCGCTGAAGCCAGGCGGCCACATCGCCATGGAACGCCCCGGTCTCCACGCCTTCCAGCTTCAGCATCGGATCGTCAGCCGCCTGCGGGGTCAAACCGTTCTCCTCCAAAGCGCTGCGAAAGCCGAGCCAGCGATCGCGGAAGCTTCGCGAAAATGCGGAGCTCCCCACAAAATGCAACTGGCGATGTCCCAAACCGATCAAATGATTGGTTAGCCTCGCCATGCCGTCCAGGTTGTTGGCAAAAACCGTATCGCTCGGAATCAGCGGATCTTCATGATCGACCAGCACCATCGGCAGTCCGCTCCGGTGTACCTCAAGCAGCAGCGAGGTCGCGATCTGGCCGACGCCCACCATGCCGAGAATGCCCTCCGGGTTCAGGATGCTCATGAAGTTCTCCCCCCGCGGCTCCGAAACGATAATCATCCCGAGTCCTTGCTGCTCAAGCTCGCGGGATATCCCCTCCAGCAATCTTCCCCAATAAAGCGACTCCTTGTTTTGAAACCGGATATTGGGCATCAGCACCAGCACCGACTGCTTGCCGGCGGATGGGGAGAGCGGCGCCCCGGCGGGAACGATGTTTTTAACGTATCCATTCTTTTGATTAAAATAGCCGAGCCGGGAAGCGGCCTGAATGACCCGCTCCTTGGTGGACTCGCTGACTCCGCCTTTACCGGATAACGCCTTGGAAACGACGAACTTTGAGACACCCAAATGATCGGCGATTTGCTGCATCGTAACTTTTTTCAAGCGGGTTCCTACCTCCGAATAGTCTTACTAACGGTTCAAATAACAATCTAACAATAGTATAACAAAGCCGGCACCTGTTATAAACCGTAAATCCGTAAGTTTCCCCGGAGAGCGGGACTCATCATTTCGTTTGATCGAATAAAGAGGCGACCCAATGGATGCTCTTTTGCGATGCCTGCTGCAGCAAATGCGCCGCTTTGTCGGCGAAGCGGTCCACAGGCGGCGGGGGCTGGGGCGGCAGCAGCAGGTCGGCGGGCGTCTGCACGGCGGAATTCCCCCCGGATGGACCGGTCTGGGCCCCGTTCCCCGAAGAGAAGCCCTGCGAGGGGAGCGGACCGCCGCTGTTGCCTCCCGTTTCATACCCGCCGTTTACACCGTTGTAATAGTAGTTATACCCTCCGTAGCCGTAACCCGGGCCGGGAGCGGAGTTCCCCCCTTGCCAGCCGGACCCGCCCTGGGCGGAATTCGCGGGCCAAGCCGAAGAAGCGTATCCGCTCCCAGCGCTCCCGTAACCCTGCGGAAATTGTCCGGTTGCGCCGGCTTCGCCGCCGGAATACCCCGGCCCATAAACGGTTGCGGTCCCGCTATCCGCCAGCTGCATCCCCAGCGTCACGCCCGCCGCAAGCAGAATGCCGTACAGCAATATTTTTCGCGTCGTTTTGGCCATGATCTCCCCGTCCTCCCGAATCCGGTCTACGATTTCTTGCTTGTCTGCGCCGCTTCGCCCGTCTCTTGCTTCCCGCCGCCTTTCGTCAAGGATCCGGCTTTTTCCGCCTCCTGGCTTTCCCAGTACAAATCGGCAAGGATGCCGGCGAGCACTTTGGCGGTCCGATCCAGCTCCTCCTGAGTGTTGTCGATCCCGCCGATTTCGATCAGCACGCTGTTCGGCGATAAGGATTGGTTGTATTCCCCGTTGCCCTGCGACGACGTTTTGCCCCAAATGCCGCGCGAGATGCCGGGATACGACTTCTCCATGCGCTCGTGGATGGAGCTGGCGAAGGCTTCGTTCAAACGCCAATTCTCGTTGCCGTGCCCGATGATAAAATACACCTGCGCGTAGGACTGTCCGCCGATCGTTGTCGTCGTTTTGTCGTGGCGCTGCGAGTCGCGGTGAATGTCGATAAAGTACTTCAGCTGCCCGTTTTCGGCCATTGCCGTTTTTACGGTCTCCCGCGAATATTTATATGAATAGTTGTAGTTGTAATTGCTAACTTTGTCCGCATAATTTTCGTACGAATGCAGCGTGGCAATGCCTTTCTTCTCGAGCTCCTTGGCCAGCGCGTCGCCGACCAGGCTGACGTTTTTCATCTTTTCCGCCGAGCTGGGGTTGTCGACATTCGTCCCCAGGACCGGATTATACGATTCTTGCGGATGAGAATGGTAGATCATAACGATGTTTTTGTTGCCGGGTTTGAGCGATGGCTCCTCCGCGTCCGCGCCCTGCTCCGGTTTCTGAGCGTCCGAGGCGCCGCCATTCTCCGGCGTGCCGCCCTCGCCCTCCCCGCCCGGGTTCGTCCCATCCTGGCCATCCTCGTCCGGCTCCGGATGATCCGGGGCGCTCCCGTGGGCCCCGTTTCCGGGCCGGTAATCTTCGGGCGCCTGCGCCAGCCCGTTGCCCGAGCCGGTTCGCAGCAAAATCGGACTGTCCGCGCCAAGCCCCGGCACCTCACGGGCAACCAGGCTTTTCGGATCGGACGGGTTGACGTCGGTCAACAGTTGGAACACGAAATTCGTCATGTGTTTTCCCGAAATCGCGGGCGTTTCGTTGGTTGGAGCCGCATGCGGAAGCTCCATCCCGACCATCTCCATAAAGAAACCGCTGGACAGGGAAGCCGCCAGCCCCTTCATCGAAGAAACCGGCGAGGTGTTAAGCTGTTTCTCGGCAATCCCGAACACGCCCAGCAGGATAAAAAATACGACCGACATGACCGTCAGCAGCAAAAAGGTCCTACCCATCGCCAATACGTACAGCAGGTTCCGTCTTAATTTCGCAATGTTCAAAGCTCTGAATTTCATTTCGCATGTCCTCCTCCAGCCGCTTTCAATCTTCATATCCCAAATCTATGAACCTAGCTGCTAGGGTAGAACCTCAAATTCTCCCAAAAAAAAGAAATCCGCTAGATTTGGCTAGCGGATCTTTTTCAGCGGTTGACGAAAACCGTGTTCAATATTTGCGTTTCGGGCCGGCTGCCCGGAATTAATGGGTATAGGACGCGACGTTTTCCGGCGTAACGGCTTCATGCAGGGAGATGTTCAGCCCGCTTGCGATCACGTTCGCGACATCCTCGATAAATTCGTCGATCTCCTTCGGTGTAACGATCAAGTCATGGCCGAGCGGGTCCAGCACCTCTTTGACGAGCCCCAATCTTTCGTTTTCGCTGAGCTCGGTAAGCAAGCCCATGATCTGCTTCGTTTGCGCCTGCTTGCCTTCGCCGGCTTCCTGATTGAAATGCGACTTCATCAAATCAAATACGTTGTTCACGATCGTCGAAGCGTAACAGACCGTCGGCACGCCGATCGCGATGCACGGGATGCCCAGGATCTCCTGCGTCAGCCCCCTTCTTTTATTGCCGATGCCGGAACCGGGGTGAATGCCGATATCGGCGATTTGAATCGTCGTATTCACCCGCTCGAGCGAACGGGAGGCCAGCGCGTCGATCGCGATGATCAGATCGGGCCGGGTCCGGTCCACGATGCCCTGTACCACTTCGCTCGATTCGATGCCGGTAACCCCCAGCACCCCGGGGGCTACGGCGCTGACCTGGCGGTACCCCGGAGCCACCTGATCCGGCGCAAGCTCAAAGTAATGGCGGGTCACCAGCACGTTCTCCACGACCAAAGGGCCCAAGGCGTCGGGCGTCACATTCCAGTTCCCGAGACCGACGACCAGCGTTTTGGCATGGCTGCCGACTCCGATTTTATTTAAAAATGCGGTGAATTCTTTGGCAAAAGCGGCGGCAACCTTCTCCTGCAGTTCGGTGTCCTGATTGCGGAGTCCCGGAACCTCGATCGTAATGTAATGGCCCTTGACCTTGCCGATTTGCCGCGAAGCGGCGTCATCGGTGACGTCGAGCCGGGTGATTTTAATGCCGTCCTGCTCGGTTACCTCCTCGTTTAAGCCCTGCACCGGCCCGCCGTGAGCCGTCTCCGCCATCTCCTTCGCTTCAACGGCCAAATCGGTTCGCACGGAATATTTCCGTAAATCCAGATTCATCCCATAAGACCTCCATTTCCTCTAGTTGCCTTTATTGTGCGGGAGAGGCAAAGTGATTATTCATCCGTTCATCGTTCCCCGCCCAACTATTGCCCGTCTGTCCATGGGGAGAAGCATGATTTTATTGCTTTTTGCGGTGCTGCGTGATAAAATGTTTTAAGTTGTGAATCATCTGGGATGATATATGCTTTACAGGAGGTGAATGCAATGCCTAACATTAAATCCGCAATCAAACGTGTAAAAACTAGCGAAAAGCGCCGCGCTCTTAACGCTTCGCAAAAATCCGCCCTGCGTACGGCCGTTAAAGCCGCCGACAGCGCTCTGGCGGCTAACGAAGTTGAAGCAGCCAAAGCTGCTTTCGCCGCTGCTACCAAAAAATTGGACAAAGCCGTAACGAAAGGCTTGATCCACAAAAACGCAGCAGCCCGCAAGAAATCCCGCTTGGCCAAAAAATTGAACGCCCTTGCGTCCCAACAAGCGTAAGCGCGTTAATTATAAGAGCATCAAACAACTAAGCCCAAAAAGACCTGAACGATTTTCGTTCAGGTCTTTTTGGTTGATTCCGGGAGCCCCGGTCCGGGCGGCCGGAAACAGCGCGTACGTGCAGGTCAAGCCCCCAATTTAAGCAAAAACAGCTCCAAACCGAGCACCTTGTCGACGCCGCCGCTTTTCATCCGGTAATCCAGTTCGGCGAGCTCGGATAAAATATCCCGCAGCCGCCCGGCTTCGAACTTCCGCGCCTGCTCGCCGGCCAGCTTCACGACATAGGGGTGCAGGCCAAGCTGCGAGGCGATTTGCTGCTGCGAGTAGCTTTGCCGGCCCAGCTCCTTCACCTGCATCATAATCCGGAACTGGCGGGCGATCAGCGCCGCGATCTTGATCGGTTCCTCGCGCTGCTTGAGCAGCTCGTAGAAAATGCCGAGCGCCTTCTCCAGCCGCAGCGCGGCGATATGCTCGACCATCGCGAACACGTTCTGCTCCGTGCTGCGGGCCACAAGCTGCTCGACGGCGGCCGTGTCGATCGTGCCCCCGGCTCCGGCGTACAGGCACAGCTTGTCCGCCTCCGCCGCCAGCGCGGCCATGTGCACGCCGCCGGCCGCGATCAGCGCCTCCGCGGCTTCCTTGCCGATCCGGCAGCCGCGCTTCTCCACCTCGTGCACCACCCACTGCACCAGCTCGCCCCCACCGAGCGGCATAAACGACAAGGCCGTCCCGGAAGCCTTCATCGCCTTCACGATTTTTTTGCGTTCGTCCAGCTTCTCGGCGTAAACGACAAACACGATGACGCTGTGCTCCGCCGGATTGCCGATATACGTCTGCAGCGCCTCCGCTTTATGCTCGATTTTGCCGCCCTCTTTACCGGACGTAAACAATCCGGCATCGCGGACGACGATCAGCTTGCGCTCGACGAGAAAAGGCAGCGTCTCGGCCTCCTCCACCACCGCTTCAATCGGCGTCTCCGCCAGATCGAACACCGCCATGGCGAAGTCCTTTTGATTCCGGTCGACCAGCTTGTCCTGGAGCAGCCCGACAAACTCCTGAATTTGATACTTCTCCGTGCCGTAGCATAAATATAACGGGGAGATCCGCCCCTGTTTGATCTCTTTTACCGCTGTTTTGGCGTCCAATTCGGCCTCTCCTTCCCAAACGCATTGCCTATCCCCTATGATACTTCGAAACCGGCCATTAGTCCAAATCCGGCGCCAAAAGCAACAGAGAGACCTCTGCCTCGCGGCGAAAGGTCCCTCTGTCCCAGAACATCTATATAAACGCGGGCAGAAAAGCTCTAGAAACTTTCCCGCCTGCGGTCATACGACGATCAGGGTTCCAATCCTTTGTCTCTATATTTATAACCTATTCCATATCTCCTAAAAAGGTGACTGCCTTAAAGCGCTTGCCCCGCCCAATTTAGCAAGTCTTTCTCTGCTGGGCTTAAGGGATTTTACGGCTGATCCGCGGCAGCACCGTTCCCGGCGGTGCCGTTTGTGGAAGCTCCGTTCGCAGGAATGCTGTTCACGGGAGCACCGTTCGCGGAACCTCCTTTTGCGGGAGTGCTGTTCGCGGGAGCTCCGTTCGCGGAACCTCCTTTCGCGGGAGTACTGTCCGCGGCAGCGTCCGCCCCGGATGCCGCCTTGACCGAACGGGTCGTCACGGTTCCGTCTTTTGCGGTCTCATAGGTAAACGTTGTGCTGTCTTCCGACCATTCGCCCTGAACCCATTCCCCGCTGAGCGCATGATCGGAAACAAGCGTTTTTTTCTGTTCGGACTCTTTTTTGTATATATACAGATGTCCTTCCTTCAATTCGGCCTCATAGGCTCCGTCCGGAGAAGTCCAGGCAGTCGGGGCTTTCGGCGCGGCGGCTATCCCCATCATCGACTGATTCGGATCCGCTTCATGGACGATTCCCTGCTGCACAATTCCCGGTTCCAGGGTCGTTCCGGCGCCAGCGTTTGAATCGCCGGAGGCGCCCCGCTGGCCGGCCTGCGCTCCGCCGGCAGCCGGAGCACCGCCATGGTTTAAAGCCCCGATGTCCTGCGCCTCGCTCGGAGCCGTCCCGTCTCCGCCATTGTTTGCCGGGGCGCCGGTCGAAGCGGACGACGCCTCTTCCGCCGGAGTTTCCTTCCCCTTGGCAGGTTCGGCTTTATCCAGAGCGTCCGCCGCCCCTTTCCCGGGATGACTCCCGGTTTCACCGCTATTTGCCGGGGACTTTAAGTCTTCTTCGGCCTGAGCCGCCTGCTCCGGCTCGCTTGCCCCGCCGGCCGAGCCCGCATCCGCCCCTTCCTTGCTTACGAACAGCCGGGCGATATCCTCCGGTTCGTCCGCCGCCCCCGCATCGTCCGCGCTTGGCGATCCATCGCTTGCGCTCTTCAAGGCGATTTCGGCGTTGGGAACCGTTTGCGGCTCATACTGATAAATAAACACGCCTAAGATCAATGCCGCCGCCACGCCCAGCGATCCGTACCGATAAATGCGGGCGCGGCGCGAGGCTGGGCCTTGCTCGCGTTCCTGCTTGCCGCTTCGGCTTGGCGCCGGGGAGCTTTCGGTCATGACCGGCAGAGCGTCCGCTTCGGATACGCTGCCTTCCCGGCGGGCCTGATCGATCGCATCCAATTGCGGAAGGATCGCATCGACCAGACTGTAATTCGGGACGACCTTCGGCAAGTTCTCAAGCTGCGCGGACAGCTTGTTCAGCCATTCGAACTGCTCGGCGCAATCCCGGCAATGGCGAATATGCTCAAACAGAAGAGAGGATTCCTCTTCGTTCAAATCCCGGTCGAGATAACGATTCATCCATTCCACCGCCTCCTGGCAATTCATCCTGTTACACCACCTTTCTGATAATCTCGAAGCAAGTGCTGCAGCTGCTGCCTGGCCCTAAACAGATAGGATTTAACGGTGTTCAGGGGCAGGTTCAAACTATCGGCAATTTCGTTATAGGAAAAGTCCTGCAAATATCTAAGCACAACCACCGACCTGTGATGCTCCGGAAGCTGCTCGATCGCGCTGCGGATATCCTCGGCCATATAGCCGGACATCACCTCCCGCTCGACGCTGTCGTTGCCCTGAAACACCATTTCGTGCTCTTCGATCGAAACCGTCGGTTTGTTCCTTCGAAATTTGTCAATGCAGATGTTCGTCACGATTCGCTGCACCCAAGTTTTAAATTGAGCCTTCTCCTCATATGAACCGATTTTGGTATAAATCCGGATAAGCGCCTCCTGAGCGGCGTCGTGCGCATCCTGCTCGTTATTTAATATATAATAGGCTGTCCGGTACACATGCTGTTCAATCTCTCGCAATAGGGTGATTAGAGCGTCGCGATCGCCCTCTTGTGCGGCTCTGATGAGACCTTGCTCCACCACAAAGGCTCCCCCTTCCTTGCAACTATCCAGACGCTGGCGTCCGACAAAATGTTGCAATGTTGTTACTATTTTAGATAAATATTTATTTGGAAAAAAAGTCCGTGAACCCCGAATATCCCATTAACCTCACCTAAGAATACCAAAAAAAACAGGACCCGTCATCCTGCTTTCACGCGTCCTGACGGAATCCCACAAAATGGTTATTGCGCAAGCTTATAGCGGATAAGAATCCGGCCGCCCCGCACCTTCAACTGCACTCCGCCCATCCGATCGGTGCGGAAAATGCCGGCCCCCTGCGCTTCAAGCCGCTCCATGACCACCGGATGCGGATGCCCGTAAGTGTTGGACGCGCCGACGGAGATCAGGACGGCCTCCGGCCGCCAGTACGCCAGCCACTCGGCCGAGGTCGACGTTTTGCTGCCGTGATGAGCCACCTTCATGACGTCGACGGGATGTCCGTTTTCTCCCCCGGCCACCTGCTTGTCTGCCCCGGACATTTCCTTTTCCGACCCGACCGTTTCCTTTTTTGCCGCGGCCATTTCCAGCACTTCCCGCTCCGCCGCTTCATCCATATCCCCGGTGAACAAAAACCGGGCCCCGCTCATTTGGAGCAGGAACACGATCGAACGGTGATTTTGCTTCTCTTCGAACGGAATCGCTTCCGCTTCAGTACCGGCGGCTGCCGCTTGGGGATATAGAACGTCAAGTTTCGTCTCGGCATCCGGCTTCAAAGTCATGCCGCGGGCCGCCGAATAGACCGGTATGTTCCGATCTAGTGCAGTCTCCATCAGCTTCTTCATGGTGGCGGATTCGGCCAGACTTCCGTTGATCACCAGCGCCGCCACCGGGAATTGCTCAAGCACGGCTTGCAGGCCGCCGATGTGGTCCTGATCGCCATGGGTTAAAATCACGGCGTCCAGGCGGTGGATCCCCCGTTTTTTTAGCAGCGGAACAACCGTTTTCGCTCCGACTTCAAACGGCTCCTTCCTGTCCCGCCAGCTATCGGATGCTTTACGGAACGAAACGGTGCCGCCGCCGTCCACGAGAATATGAGCGCCGGACGGAGCCGTAATGAGCGCACAATCCCCCTGTCCCACATCGATAAATTCGATGTGCCCGACGCCTTTGGCATATGCCGTCCGGTACCCGGACACGATCAGCAGCGCGAGGCCGGCCGCTATTGCAATACGCAGAATTTCCCTGCGCCGGTTGGCGTCACGCGGCCATATCCTTAAGGCAATGGACATGAAGGAGTCCAGGAACTGCCGGAATGGCAGGGGCGTTTGGGATGTTTGGGGTGCCCGGGACGATCGGAACAATGGGAACTCCCGCGGCGATTGTCCGCCCAACTGCCGGTGAACTCCGGCAAATGCCGCCAAATAGCGCCCCGTCCTATCCGAGGCCGCTATTTCAGCCGGAGCGGGCGAAAGCGGCACCGTCTCATCGTCCAAGACGCCGGCCGCCGTTAAATGCCGCTTTTCCCGCCGCGAGCTCCAATAAAGCAGCAAAAACACGGCCCCGTAATATCCGGCGATCCACAGTAACGAGGGGGATTTCCAGTAGGTCATAAAGCCGCTTCGTTCACCAAGCCAGCCTGTGGCCCAAAACGTAGCCGTATTCAGCAGCCTTACCGGAACCGCCGCCCAGACGCCAAGCCGGTACGCGAAAAAGCTGAGCAGAAGCGCCGCCATCCCCATAGGCAGCGCCAACGCACCGATGACGGGGACTATCAGCAAATTTGCCGCCAGCGAGAGCAGGGAAAACTGGTTAAAATAGAAGATTGTTAAAGGAAACGAGACGATTTCGGCCGCCAGCGTAATGGCTACGGTCCCCCGGATTTTGGGCGGAAGCCAGGCGAAATAAGGCGAGATCAGCGGGACGAAAACGATCAGCCCGGCCGTGACCGCAAACGAAAGCTGGAAGCTGACGTTCAGCAAAAAATAGGGGTTCCAAAGCAGCATCATAAGCGCCGCGGCTGACAGCACATTAATGCTGTCCTTGAGCTTTCCCCGCCTCAGCAAATAGATGCCCAGCGTCGTCATGATCCCGGAGCGGATCACGGACGGCGAAAAACCGGTAATCAGCACATATGCCGGGACAAAAAACAACATGACGATCAGCGCGGTCTCCCGGCTGACCCGGCATAAACGCAGCAGCCAAAAAACGATCGCCACATTGATCGCCACATGGCTGCCCGAAATCGCCAAAATATGCGTCAGGCCAAGCTGGGTAAACTCCGCGTATTTCTCCGGATCAAGCTCGTCCTGAAGCCCGATCAGCAGGCCTTTCATGTAGCCGGCCTGCCATCCCGGAAACAGCCGCTCGATCTGCGCGCCCAAATAAGCGCGTAAAGCATCGACCTCCCCGAGCAATGCGGCGGCGCTCCATTTGCCGGGCAGTACGTTCAACGCGGACGCCCCGGTCGCCTTGACCAGCCAATGAATGCGCTGGTTATGCAAATAGCGGCGGTAGTCGAAGCCTTCAAAGTTGCGGGCCGGCTCCGGCCGTTTCAGGCTGCCCGTCAACGCGACATGCTGCCCCCGCCGCCAGGAGGCGGCTGTACTTAGCTCCTCCTCCGCCGCCAAACGCAGCTGTACCGCGACCTTCTCGCCGCCGGGGATATCCCCTCCCTCCAGCGGCCCCTTCAAGGCGCCATCGGAACGGCCGATCCGGCTCAATCGCAGCGTAAAGCCGGCCCGGTCGCCATCGACCTCCACCGGCGACACGATCGTCCCCTCCATCCGTACGGCAAGCCCGTCCAGATGGTCCTGAACGGGGAACCGCGCAGCGGTTAGGCCGACTGATGCACCCCGTGCGCTGGACTGCTCAGCGGTTAGGCCGGCTGATGCGCCCCGTCCGCTGGACTGCTCACCGGTTAGGCCGGCTGATGCGCCCCGTTCGCTGGACTGCTCAGCGGTTAGGCCGGCTGATGCGCCCCGTCCGCTGGACTGCTCACCGGTTAGGCCGGCTGATGCGTCCCGTTCGCTGGACTGCTCAGCAGTGAGACCATCTGATGCGCCCCGTTCGCTGGACTGCTCAGCAGTGAGACCATCTGATGCGCCCCGTTCGCTGGACTGCTCAGCGGTTAGACCATCAACCGTCTCCCCCCCGCCAGATAAAGCATGTTCAATCCGGCTGATATTTCTGGCTTCGTTGTACTGCCAATAGACGGCCCCAAGAGAAAATACCAGCCACAATACCGCAAGCCTCCGCAAGGGCCAACGCCCGATCGCCAATAACGCCGGGCAAACCAGCGTAATTCCCGCCCACATCAGCCAAAACCGGCTGCCGCCGAGCAAAATAGTTAAACCGCTGCCGGCGATCCAGCAGCAGGCGATAGCGGTCAAAGGTCTACGGAACATTACAAGTCCTCCTTCCTTTCGGGATCGCTGCCATATCAGACACACGTCCGCCACCGTTTAAGAATGCTTCCTCCAACAAGAAACCCGCGGCCTGCGCGCAGGCCAACGTCCGCCCGTATTACAGGGAAAAAGCGGGCCGAGAAGCCAGGCCAATCCGAGGCTGCACAAATCCAGGGCGATGCCGAATCTACGTAGATGCCGTTTTCAGTAGGAGCCAACCAGTAGTACCAAATCCAGTAGGTGGCGATTCCAGTAGGTACCGATTCCGCGAGATGCATAAGTGCAGTTCGTTTTGACTCAAAAACCCCGTTTCCGGCCCCGTCAGATGCAAAATTGCAGTTCATTTCCAGTCAAAAGACACTGAGCGTTGCATTAACTTTTGCTCAAGGTTTCTTTACAAGCGTTGGCTTTCGAATCGATACTTTCCGCCCGCCGGAAATCTAACGGTTGCAGCAGCGGTTATTTGCCAAAAAAAGACCTTTTCGAAATTCTAACGGTTGCGAACGTCGTTATTTGCCTGAATCCAAGCAAAAATTACCGGTTTTCAGCGAAATAAGCTCCATGGCAACCGTTACAATTTGAAATCAACGGTATTGGAACAAATAGCGCTTGTGGCAACCGTTAGAATATTGGTGTGCCCAGAAAATGTATCTTGCCAGATGTAAATGCAACGCTAGTGGTCAAAAGACCCTTTTTATCGGATAGCCCCAAAATAGATGCATTTTTGCATTTCAATCGGTCAATTCCAGTCATGTATGGTACATCAAATGCACTTTTACACTTGAGCCCTTAACCCCGTCATCCTTTTAAAGGGTCCAGCGCGGGCAAGACAAGAATACTGCGAAAATAGACGCGATTGGCGTTGCCATAACTATGTTTCACGCAGCACCTGACCGAACAAAACTCCATAAAACTCAAAAAAGCACCCCACCCGCCTTTGGGCGGATGAGGTGCTTCCTGCATCCTAAAGATCATTGCGTAATCCATATAAATCGCAGCATGATCCATATAATCTCATAATAAATCTAATTTCATATAAATCTCATATTAATCTCATATAATCTCATATAAACTCATATAAACTCATAATCTCCGCATACATCCGTTACAAATCATCGTATGTTCGATCAAGTTTGCCGCCGATGGCCGGTTATTCCTCAACGCGGACAACCGTTTCCGGCGGCGGCTGGTACGATTCCAAACGGCGGAACCGGATGCCTTTCTGCTTCATCATCGCCGTCACCTTGCCCGAATCTTTGGGGTAAGGCCGATGAAACACGATTTCCGTAATGCCGCTGTTGGCCAGCATGTTGGCGCAAGTCCAGCAAGGTTCGTCCGTAACGTAGACGCTGGAGCCTTCCCGGTCGATGCGGTCGGTGAACAGCAGCAGGTTTTGCTCGGCGTGGATCGTGCGCACGCAGCGCTGCTTCTTCACCATTTTTTCTTCTCCGTTTTCGATGACGACCTCGTATTCCTCCGCGATCATGCAGCCGGCTTCCGAGCAGTCGGGAACGCCCGAAGGAGCTCCGTTGTAGGCCGTTCCAAGCAGCTTTTTGCCCTGGACGAGAACGGCTCCGACATGCCGGCGGCTGCAGCGCGACCGCGTTGACACCATATAGGCGATATCCATGAAATACGTATCCCAGTCTTTGCGTTGATCCGGATTCATCCCTTTGGCTCTCCTGTTCCTACAGTCTGATATATGGCTTCATTTTTTCCAGCATTTTGTTTCCGATCCCTTTCACCTTCGTCAAATCGCTTAGGGAAACGAAAGGGCCGTGCGCGGTTCGGTAGTCGATGATCGCCTGCGCTTTTTTCTCGCCGATGCCGGGAATGTCCTGCAGCTCGGTAAGCCCCGCCTGATTGATGCTGATCAGGCTGGTGTCCGCCTGCTGCGGCGGCGCAGCGGACGAAGCCGGACTGCCGGCCGCAGAAGCGGCGGCGTTTCCGGCAGGCGGCTCGCCTGCCGCGGGGTTACCGGCAGCCGGGCTGCCAACCGCCGGCTCGCCTAAGGCCGCGCCCGCTGGCGGGGCCGCTGCTGAACCCGGCACCGCAGCACCGCCTCCGCCTCCCGCCGATCCGCCTGCCGCCGCTCCACCCGCGGCCGTCCCGGCCGCACCGCCTGCCGCTGCACGGCCGCCGGCAGTGTCCATGCCTTGCGCCGCTCGGCGCTGATCCCCCTTGCCGGCGTCCCCGGTATGGGCAGCGGCACTTGCGCCCGCCCCGACCGCAGCGCCTCCGCCTCCGGCAGGCGCTTGCTCCGCCTGCAGCGCCGAAGCCACCTCGGCGTTGAGCGGAACCCAGCCTTCAATTCCGGCCGGTTTGCTTCCGCCAACCGCAAGCAGCATCAGGCCGGCGCCAATAACTGCGGAAACGACCGACGTCAGCACATACTCTTTTCTCATACCCTGCCACTCCAATCTTAAAAGAATCTGCCCGGTAAGGTCATGAAGATCCAATCAAGATGCATACATATTTAAACAGGTGAAGTAGAAACGTTCGGTCTGCCCGGTAAATAACCGCAGGCAAAGGGCCGCACGTTTCTAACGTGAAAATCGAGTTCGCTGTGAAGCTATGATCCATGATGGCAACGAAAAGTGCGTCACGCACGGAAAGGGGAACCCGGATGAAAGTCGCCTTCATCGGAACCGGATCCATGGGAAGCTTGCTGATTGAAGCTTTTTCGCGTTCCGGTGCGCTGCTCCCGCATCACATCTGTGCCAGCAACCGTTCTCCCCTCAAAACGAAACGGCTGGCCCAACGTTATCCCGGACTAAAAATATACGGAAGCAACGCGGAAGCCGCACGGGACAGCAAAATTATCTTCCTGTGCATCAAACCCCTGGATTACCCTGAGGTTATCGCGGAAATCCGGGATGTGCTCGACGAAAAACAGATCGTCGTATCAATTACGAGCCCGGTGCAAATCGAAACTCTGGAGCAGGCCCTCCCGGCCAAAATCGCCAAAATTATTCCCAGCATTACCCACTCCGTACACAGCGGAGCTTCGCTCTGCATGTACGGAAAGCGGATCCGGCCCGAGGACCGGCTCCTGTTGGAGCAGCTGATGTCCTCGGTCAGCACGCCGTTTACGCTAAAAGAAACTGAGACCCGCATCGCTTCCGACATCGCCAGCTGCGGCCCCGCATTCGTCGCCTACATGCTGAAGCTGTGGGCGGAAGCCGCCGGAGAGCTAACCGGACTGACGCAGGCCGACGCGATCACGCTCGGCTCCGAAATGCTGCTCGGAACGGGCAAGCTGTTGACCGAAGGCGGACTAACCGCGGAGGAGCTTATCGAGCGCGTCGCCGTCCCCGGCGGCGTTACCGCCGAGGGATTGACCGTGCTGGAAGCCGGCCTTCGCGGCCTGTTCGTGCAGTTGATCGAAGCGACGCACCGCAAGTACGATGAAGATCTCGGCAAACTGCATGCGCTGTTTAATCCTCCTGAACCCGGCGGGGAAACGGCGGCAGAAGAGGAAGGAGATTCCTCCCCTTCCTCCCATCAGGCGGACGGCGGCGCCCTGTCCAAGGCGGAACCGCCGAACGGTTCGGGAGCCGCTACCCTGCCTTAATGCCGGTGACCCGCAAATAGACTGCCGCAATAGACTGCCGCCAAAGCAGCAGCAGCCGGCAGGCTTTTAGCCGACGACAATGTTGACCAATTTGCCCGGAACGGCGATCACCTTGCGGATCGTCTTGCCAGCTACAGCCTGCTGCACGTTCGGCAGGCTTAAGCTGTGTTCCTGCATGGCCGCCTGATCCAGCTCTTTGGAAATTTTCGTGCGGTCCACGATTTTGCCGTTCACCTGCACGACGATTTCCACTTCCGCTTCGACCGTCCAAGCCTCGTCATAGGCCGGCCACGGCTCGTACGTGATCGTTTCGGCATGCCCGAGGCGCTCCCACAGTTCTTCGGCCAAATGCGGCGCCAAGGGGGACAATAGCTGCACGAAGTTTTCAGCCGCAGCCTTCGGAACGGCATCCGTTTTATAAGCGTCGTTGACGAAGATCATCAGTTGGCTGATCGCCGTATTAAAGCGCAGGTTTTCCAAATCCTCGGTTACCTTTTTGATCGTTTTGTGCCAGGTCCGTTTGAAGTCATCGCTGCCGCCGTCCGCGGTGATTTTCGGGTTCAGGCTGCCGTCCTCGGCGACGAAGAGGCGCCAGACCCGCGACAGGAAGCGGTGAATGCCTTCCACGCCGTTCATGTTCCACGGCTTGGTCGCTTCCAGCGGACCCATGAACATTTCGTACACGCGCAGCGTATCCGCGCCGTATTCACCCACGATTTCGTCCGGATTGATGACGTTGCCGCGGGATTTGCTCATTTTCTCGTTGTTGGTGCCCAGGATCATCCCTTGGTTCACAAGCTTATGGAACGGCTCCTTCGTGGTCACCACGCCGAGATCGTAAAGCACCTTGTGCCAGAAGCGGGCGTACAGCAGGTGAAGCACCGCGTGCTCGGCGCCGCCGATATACAGATCGACCGGCAGCCACTCCTGCTGCTTCTCTTTGGAGCACAGCTCCTTGTCGTTATGCGGATCGATGTACCGCAGATAATACCAGCAGCTGCCCGCCCACTGCGGCATCGTGTTCGTCTCGCGCCGCGCCGGCAGGCCGGTCTCCGGATCGGTCGTATTGACCCATTCCGTAACGTTCGCGAGCGGCGATTCCCCGGTGCCCGACGGCTTGATGGCGTCGACGTCCGGCAATACCAGCGGCAGCTGATCCTCCGGCACCGGCTTCATCGTGCCGTCTTCGAGATGGAGGATCGGGATCGGCTCGCCCCAATAACGCTGGCGGCTGAACAGCCAGTCGCGCAGGCGGTACGTCACCTTGCCGCGCCCTTTGCCGTTTTCCTCCAGCCAGGAGATCATTTTCTTGATCGCTTCCGCGTTGTTAAGCCCGTTCAGGAAACCGGAATTGACGTGCGGACCGTCGCCCGCGTACGCTTCCTTCGCCAGATCGCCGCCTTCGACCACTTCGAGGATCGGCAGCTCAAAACGCTTGGCGAACTCGTAGTCCCGCTCGTCATGCCCCGGCACGGCCATGATGGCCCCGGTGCCGTAGCCGGCGAGCACGTAATCGGCGATCCAGATCGGCAGCTTGGCGCCGTTCACCGGATTGATCGCGTAAGCGCCGGTAAATACGCCGGTTTTTTCCTTCGCCAGATCGGTCCGCTCCAGGTCGCTTTTGCGCGCGGCTTGATCTTGATAGGCCTCGACGGCTTCGCGCTGGGCGTCCGTCGTGATCGTTTTGACCAATTCATGCTCCGGTGCAAGCACCGCGTAGCTGGCCCCGAACAAGGTGTCCGGACGCGTCGTAAACACGGTCAGCGCCGCGTCATGGCCGTCGATCGCAAAAACGACTTCGGCCCCTTCGGATTTGCCGATCCAGTTACGCTGCATATCCTTGATGCTTTCCGACCAGTCGAGCTCTTCCAGATCTTCCAGCAGCCGTTCCGCATACTCGGTGATTTTCAGCACCCATTGGCGCATCGGCTTGCGAATGACCGGATGGCCGCCGCGTTCGCTTTTGCCGTCGATCACCTCTTCGTTGGCCAGCACCGTTCCCAGCGCAGGGCACCAGTTTACCGGCACCTCGGCCACATAAGCGAGACCTTTCTTATAAAGCTGGATAAAAATCCACTGGGTCCATTTGTAATATTCCGGATCGGTCGTGCTGATTTCGCGGTCCCAATCGTAGGAGAAGCCCAAAGATTTGATTTGGCGCCGGAAATTGTTGATGTTCTTGACCGTAATATCGCGGGGATGCTCGCCCGTATCGAGCGCGTGCTGCTCGGCCGGCAGGCCGAAAGCGTCCCACCCCATCGGATGCAGCACATTGTAGCCGCGCATCCGTTTATAACGGGAGACGATATCCGTCGCCGTATAACCTTCCGGGTGGCCTACATGAAGGCCCGCTCCCGAAGGATAAGGGAACATGTCGAGCGCGTAAAACTTCGGTTTGCCCGCCTCTTCCCGTGTTTTGAACGTATGATGCTCATCCCAGTAAGCCTGCCATTTCGGTTCGATGTTCTGAGCCCGGTAAACGGCATGAGGCGCATTATTGTCCGCCATAATCGAAAATCCTCCTTGAACAACCATTTTGAATTAACATTTTAGTGAGGGTTCAAAAAGTCAGGTTTTCAGCACCGAGAAGGTTGAATGAAGCTAGGGACTGAGTAGCGGAGCGTAGGTGAGCCTACGTGAGCAACGGAAGGCCCGGCTGAATTCAAGATTCGATGCCGATTAAGCTCCATTGTTCTACTTCGTGATCAAAAGATGACTTTTTGAACTACCTTTTTAAAATTAAAAAACCTCCCGCCCCGTAGCGTATCATCGCTAGGGACGGGAGGAAATTCCCGTGGTACCACCCTAGTTAGCGTCGGACATGCTTTGTCCTTCGCTCACTTTGCACCCTTAACGCGGGCGAGACGGCGATGTTCATGCGGCCGGCAATAAAGCCGTCAGCGTATCCGCCGCTACCGCAATTGCACCGCACTCCGAGGCGAGTTCATTCCGCGGCCAACCGGCTTGCACCTTCCGCCGGCTCTCTGCATGGTCTGTCCGAAAATACTGATTCCTCATCACTGCTTTGCAATATCCAGCTTTAAAATTGATTATAGACTATTATATCCAATCCGGCTCCCCAAAGTCAACGGCAGTCTTCGGCTAAACCCGGGCCCAGGAACGAAGGCTTTTGGCGCCGAATCAACTCCTGTTTACCCGGGTCAGCAGAACTTCCATGTCCTCTTCCCGAAGGCCTCCCTTGCTTAGCGAGACAAGCGCGCGCAGCGGCAGAAAATGAAGATCGGCCGCGGCGATATCAGCCGGTTTGTCCTCCGGAAATATCCCGCTATTCAGCTTGAATTGCTCGATCAGCGCCAGCGTCAGCGGGTCGGGAGCGGCTTTGGTCAACAGATCGCCCAACGTCGAGTTGCGCGTAAACGAGGGCCTCAGCTTGACGGCGCTCTCTACATAAACCGCTTCGGCCGCGGCGATATCCCGGGACGAACGCCCGATCAAAATATCGAAAAAGCCGCTTTCCACATGCCAGCCGCCCAGCTCCACATCGTAATAAGCAAACGCTCTTTTATTCAGCTCAAAAATTACCGTTTTCTCTTCGCCGGGCTGAAGCTCGAGCTTTTCAAAGCCCTTAAGCTCCTTCGGCGGACGGGCCACGGACGCCTCCCGGTCGCTTACGTACAGCTGCACGATTTCCTTGCCCGCCACCTCTCCGGCGTTTTTGATCCGCACGCTGACCGTCAACGTCTCATGCTCCCGGATTCTGGAGCTGCTGAGCGTTAAACCGGAGTATTCGAACCGGGTGTAGCTCAGGCCGTGTCCAAACGGAAACAGCGGTTCAAGCGCTTTGGCGTCATAGTAGCGATAGCCGACGAACACCCCTTCCTTATATTCGGCGCGGTCCTGACCGCCCGGAAAAAACAGATGGGACGGGTTATGCTCGAGCGCCGCCGGAAAGGTTTCGGCCAGCTTGCCGCTTGGATTGGCGTCGCCGAACAGCAGATCGGCCACCGCCCCTCCGGCCGCCTGTCCGCCCAAATAAGCCTCCAGCACGGCCCGGGTTTGGCCGATCCAGGGCATCTCCACCGGCGAACCGTTGCTCAGCACCACGACCAGATTGCTCTGGACCTTGGCCACCTCTTCGATCAGGCGAAGGTGATTGCCCGGCAAACGCAGATGGCTGCGGTCATATCCTTCCGTTTCGTAGCGATCCGGCAAGCCGGCAAAAATAACGGCGACCTCCGCCTTGGCGGCGGCTTCCGCGGCTTCCGCCAGCAAAGCGGCATCAACCTCATCATCGTCCGGACGGTATCCTTGCGCATAGGTGATCTGCGCCGGATCTTTGACTTTACGTCCGATTTCCTCATAAGCGATATCCAGTCTGGTCGGCACAATATGCGAACTGCCGCCGCCCTGAAATCTCGGCCGCCGCGCGAAGCCGCCGATGACGGCGATGCTCGCTTCCTTGGAGAGCGGCAGGATGCCCTGCTCGTTTCTGAGCAGCACCATGCTTTCGGCGGCTACTTTTCTGGCCAGATCATGGTGCCCGGCGGCATCAAACGAGGCTTGCTCCCGTCTTGCCGCATGGCCCTTAAAGGCCAGCTCCAGCAGTACTTTGACCGCTCTGTCCAGTTGCTCTTCAGGAAGCTCCCCGTTACGCACGGCTTGAACGATTTTGGCGTCGCCTTCTCCGAGATTAAACGGCATTTCCAGATCGAGCCCGGCCAGCAGGCCGTCCACCCGCTCGTTTACCGCGCCCCAGTCGGAGATCACAGCGCCTTCATATCCCCATTCCTGCCGCAAAATATCGGTCAAAAGCCGCTTGTTCTCGGCGCAGTATTCTCCGTTTACCCGGTTGTAAGCGGTCATCACCGTCCACGGGCGGCCTTTTTTCACCGCACCTTCAAAGCTGGCCAGATAAATCTCCCGCAGCGTCCGTTCATCGGCAACGGCGTCCACCGTCATCTTACGGTACTCCTGGTTATTCAGTGCAAAATGCTTGAGCGAGGTTCCGACTCCCTGACTTTGTACCCCTTCAATATGGCTGGCCGCCATTTCCGAGGACAAATAAGGGTCCTCCGAGAAATACTCGAAGTTTCTGCCGCAGAGCGGACTGCGCTTGATGTTTGCGCCCGGACCGAGCAATACCGACACGCCTTCGGCCTGGCATTCCTTGCCGAGCGCTTCCCCCATTTGCCGGATCAAGGTCCGGTTCCAGGTGCAGGCCAGCCCGGCGGCGGAGGGAAAACAGGTGGCCGGCAAACTCTGCCCAGCGGCCAAATAATCCGCATTTTCCGCTTCCTTGCGCAGGCCATGGGGCCCGTCCGCCATGCGGATCGAGGGAATCCCCAACCGGCTTATTTCCTTCAAGCGCCAAAAATCCCGGCCCGAGCAAAGACTTGCTTTTTCCTCCAACGTCAATTGCGTGAGAACCCGTTCTATCGACTGCTCCATCATTTTCTCCGCCATCTGAAAACCAGCGCCTCATACGGTCTTAACGTGTTTTGATCCCGGCCCTCGTAATTGGACAGGACTAGTTCGCCGTCCAACGGGATTTCCGTAAGCTGCTGCAGAGAGACGGACCGCCCGGTAAAATTGCACAATACGACCCAGCGTTCGCCGTTATAGGTGCGCTGATAGGCCCCGACCTCCCTCAATTCCTTGCAAAGGTCGTCATAGTATCCGTAAACCAAACTCCGGTGCTCCCGCCGCAGCGCGATGAGACGACGGTAAAACTGCAGCACCGAATCCTCTTTTTTCATATTCTCCGCGACATTGATCTCTCTATAATTGGGGTTCACTTTGATCCAAGGCGTTCCGGAGGTAAAGCCGGCCTCCCGCTCACCGTTCCACTGCATCGGGGTTCGCCCGTGATCGCGGCTCCGTTTGCCAAGGTAGCCCAAAATCTCCTCCGCCGGCCGCCCTCTGGCCGTCTCATCCCGGAACAGGTTGAGGCTGCCGATGTCGCGGTATTCATGAATGGAGTCAAAAGGACAGTTGGTCATGCCGATCTCCTGCCCCTGATAAATGAAAGGCGTTCCCCGCATCAAAAAATAAAACGCCGCAAGCATTTTGGCGGATAAGTCACGATAGGGCCCGTCATTGCCGAATTTGGATACCGAGCGGACATGGTCATGGTTCTCCAGGAACAACCCCATCCAGCCATGGCGGTTGGATTCCTGCTGCCATAACGACAGGGCGTCCTTGAATTTTTTCATGTCCCACTCGACGAACTCCGCTTTGCCGCCGGGCTTGATGTCCAAATCCACATGATTAAATTGGAACAGCATCGTAAACACGCCGTCCGTCTCATCCACAAAGTCGCCGATTTGTTCGAGCGGCACCCCCGGAGCTTCGGCGACCGTGATCGCCCCTCTCGGCTCCAGCGCTTCCCGCTTCATCTCGCGCAGAAAATCGAGGATGCCTTCCTGATTTAAGCTGACTTTTTCAATGGGCGCAAAATCCCGTCCGGGTTCGGCTTCAAGCTGGGGAAATTGGGGGTTTTTCTTAATGTATGTAATCGCGTCGACGCGGAATCCGGCAATCCCTTTATCCATCCACCAGTCGATCATCGCGTAGAGTTCCCGTCTCACTTCGGGGTTCTCCCAATTCAAATCCGGCTGCTTGGGAGAGAAGCAGTGCAGGAAATACTCGCCGCTTTGCTCATCGTACTCCCAGGCTGAACCGCCGAATCCGCATTCCCAGTTGGTCGGCTCCTTGCCGTCCTTGCCCGGCCGCCAAATGTACCAATCCCGCTTAGGGCTGTCCTTTGCGGAACGCGATTCGATAAACCAGGCATGCTCGTCCGACGTATGGTTGGCGACCAGGTCCATTACCAGCCGAATGCCCCGCTTTCCGGCCTCCGCAATCAACTCGTCCATATCTTCCATCGTTCCGTATTCGTCCAAAATGCCGTGATAATCGCGGATATCGTATCCGTTATCGTCGTTTGGCGAATCGTATACCGGGGAAAGCCACAGCAAATCGATGCCAAGATAGTGCAAATAATCGAGACGTTCGATAATGCCCCGCAAATCTCCGATCCCGTCGCCGTTCGAGTCTTGGAAGCTGCGCGGGTAAATCTGGTAGGCGATGCTCTCCTTCCACCACTGTTGTTTCTGTTCTTTCCGATCGTTCATGGTAGTCCTCCCACTTTATTTCCGGCTCTCTTTATAACAAGCGGGGGATAAGCCAACCGGCTTATCCCTCGGATTCTTTTTCTAATCAGAAAAAATTATGAAAACGTTACCTTATTTAGCCTTTTTCCAGTACTCCTCATACTCCTTGGCAACGCCCGCACGATCGATATTGCCGGTCAAATATTTCTGCAGCGTCGCTCCCATGGTCGGATACCCGTCCGGCGGGAAGTACAGGTTCATCCATTCCAGCGTTTGCTGCTTGTCCATGTAAAACAATAGCGACTGCGACAAGCTGTCTTCCGGCATGATCTTAAAGTTGTTGAACGCAGGGATGGCGCTGAATTGATTGACATAGTAATCCTGGCCTTGCTCGCTGCTGACCATCCAGTTCAAGAAATCTTTGGCGGCAGCCTGTTCTTCCGGAGTGGACTGTTCTTTGTCGATACTCCAATACAACGAGACGCTGGCCGAAATTTGGCTGTTGCCGTAATCATCGGCGTTGTTGCTTACAGGGACCGGCAGGAAGCCGTATTCGCCATCCGGGTCCGCTTCTTTAAGCTGCGGATAGGCCCAGTTGCCCATGAACCACATCGCCGCTTCCCCGTCGGCCAACTGCAAAGGCGCTTCGTCATATTGCGCGGACAGCGGGGCGTCCTTGGCCTTGTTGTACTGTTTCATCAAATCGAGAGTATCCATCCAGCCGTTGAACACCGCGTTGTTGGCAAGATCGACGTTCCCGCTCTTCATGTCCGCAAGGAATTTGTGGCGTGTTTCGCGGTCCGGCGATTGGTCGGTAAACAGAATGTTGGAAAAATGAGCCCCCAGCGACCAATCGAGCGGAGTTACGGTGATCGGCGTAACGCCGGCGGCCTCGATTTTTTCAAAGAGCGCTTTCAAGTCGTTGATGGTTCGCACGCTCGACGGATCGAAGCTGCCGCCAGCCACTTTATCCAAAACAGCTTTATTGTAAATAAAACCGAAAGCCTCTACGGACATGGGCATCCCCAAAACCTTGCCGTCGTATGTAGCGTAATCCAGCGTGCCCGGCGAAGCGTTCTTGACCCACTCCTGATCGGACAGATCAAGCAGCTTGCCTTGCATCAGCTCCAACTCCTGACCGATGCTCATCACGGTAGGAGCGTTGTTCGACGCATACAGCGTGGTCATTCTTTCATAACCGTTCGCCCCCGACAGAGGAATAATCGATACTTTCACTTTGTCCTGCGAACTGTTGTAATCGCTTACCATCGATTCAAACGGCTTGGCGATTTCTTCCTTGCCGACCAAAACGGAAATTTCAACCGTCTTGCCTGAAGCCTCATTCTCCTTAGCGCCATCATTGCTGCTCTTGCCCCCGCCTCCGCATGCCGACAGCGCTGTCATAATGAGCACCAAAGCGATGGAAAGCGACATCCATTTCTTCATTTTGTTTCCCCCAGTCTTCGTTTTTTGGAATAAATGAAATGTGTGAGCTCAATCTTTATTATAAATGTAATCGTTTTTATGTCAAACGTTTTCACATAAAAATAGTTGTGATAAATCCAGATTTGAGAACAATGATTGGGCAAATAACCCGAGAAAATATAGTAACGTTAACATATTTGCGGCGCATTGGGGATAGCAAAAATATGGCGTTAAGACATTGAAAAAAGTGCCGGTATGTCGGGGATAGAACCGCCTGGGTAAATTACTCCGCCGAGTGCTTTTTTTCTCGCAAACCGATCTTGAAAAATTTTTTTAAAACTCTCTTTACAAATCATAATAAGACGAGTAAAATTACATATTGTGATCACTCCGCTAACGAGACGTGGCTCAGCTTGGTAGAGCGCTTGCTTCGGGAGCAAGAGGTCGCAGGTTCAAATCCTGTCGTCTCGATCGAAAAGACCCTTGTATAACAAGGGTCTTTTATTTTTGACTTTTGGGGTAGCCATAAATGACTATCCAAATGGTGCCGAATTGGTGCCTTTTGTACGGTCATTCTGCAATCTGAAGCAGATATTTGCCATAGTCGATTTTGGTTAAGGGTTTGGCCATTTCCATCAGCTCTTCTTTGGATATATATCCATTGCGGAAGGCAATCTCTTCAATGCAGGCTACATACAATCCTTGCCTTTTTTGAATAGCTTCAATAAAATTGCCGGCTTCCCTTAATGATTCTTGTGGAAATGATTAACATCTCCCTGATCCCCGCCATCATGAGGGTGGATAAAGGGTAATAATCATAGGTTTGTCATAAACCGGAAGTATTTGTTTTGACACCGCTTTGGTTAATGGATATAGACGAGTTCCCGATCCGCCCGCAAGTATAATACCTTTCATCTAAATCATTCCAATCCATTTTTCTTTTTTAATTTGAAAATTTCATCAACCGCTTTTTTATACCCGCCGGCTTCTTTAAACGAATGACTGATTTTCCTCATATTTTCAAGGTAGCCGGGATCCCCCAGAACCTTTTCGATGGAATGTGTTAACACCTCGGGATTAAGAGTTTGGCTATCAAGAGAAATCGCAGCACCCAATTCCTCCGCCCGTTTTGCCATGCCGTGCTGATCCGCGCCCATGGGAATCGCTACAAACGGTACCTGGTGATACATCAAATCGCTGATGGTGTTCATGCCGGCATGGGTAATGGCTGCATCCGCATACTTTAAGATTTCAGTCTGCGGGACATAATTTCTGACAATAAAGTTATCAGGGATGGAAAATGGCGATAAATCCACCTTGTACGCGGCCATGACAACAACTGCATCCCAACCGGCAAAACTTTTGAAAAACAGGTCATAAAGTGCGGGGTTATAATTCCCGAATACGGTTCCTAGTGATATATAGATCACTTTCTTCCCTTCCAATCGATCAAAAGGGAAATCTAAATTTTCTTTTCGATCATATACGGGAGGGCCGAAAAATTGAAAGCTATCGTCGAAAAATTCAAGGTCGGATTTCGATATGAAATATTTTGAGGTATAGACCAGATTCAAATCCCCTCGATTAAACATGAGATGCATCATACGATCCGGCATCTTGACGGAGTAGGTTTCTTCTATGGCACGAGAGACCGCTTTATAGGTATCCAGCACTTCTTGAATCGGGGCGATTTGCTCCTCATCCGGCTCATGACTGTCATCAAGTATTTCCTTCAAACCGGTAAATACCGGAAAGGTCGAAACGGACGGGATCCGTAAAATCCCGGCGATCACCTCACCAAACGGAAAAGCTGTCGAATAGATCATGTAATCCAATTTCAAAAGCGTTTAACTTTAGAGCAGCGGAACCAATGCTTGATATTTTATGGCAGCTTGATTCAAATCGAACTGAATTTAGTACAAATGATGGTTTGGATTAATGGAAAATCCCTACGACCACGAAAAACCAGCGGCAGTATTCGCCGCTGGTTTTTTGTCGCTTTTTCATTCAGATCCGCTTTCGGGAATGGATACACTTCTTGAATCAATCGATCATTTCCATCTTGACTCCCAGCTATACCATCCGTACAATGTGTACTAGTATATATAGTACACCATAGCAGGATATGCTGACCACTAAGGGCTAAGCCGCCGGGAGGCCGAAGCGCATGGCGGGACGGAATGCGTCTTCGATAGCGGCCCAGGGAAGGAGGCCAACGAATGCCGCATGATTCAAATTCATGAACGGAGTTCCATGCCTATATTCGAACAAATCGTAAGCCAGGTGAAGGAACTGATCGCCAAGGGCGCGCTGGCCGAAGGGGATAAAATCCCGTCGGTCAGGGAGCTGTCGGCCACGCTGCTCGTCAACCATAATACGGTCGCCAAAGCCTATCAAGAGCTGGAGCGCCAAGGGGTGATCGTGTCGATCCGCGGCAAGGGGACCTATGTAGCAAAAGCGGCGGACGCGCCCGGAATGATGGCTGAGCGGCTGTCGCAGCTGCAGGAACAGCTGCGCCTGCTGGTGGTTGAAGCCCACCATCTGGGTATTGACGAGAACCGGCTCAAGCGCTGGATCGATGAAGAAATGAAACGATACGGGAGGGAAAAACATGCTGATGGTGCGCAATCTGCACAAGACAATTGACCTTAAACCAGTGCTGCGCCAAGTCGATTTCGCCATTGCTCCGGGACAGGTCGCAGGGCTGATCGGCCGCAATGGCAGCGGGAAAACGACGCTGCTGAAAACCGTCGCAGGCATTTTAACGCCGGACGGAGGGGAAATCCTTTATGATGGGAAGCCGCTTGCCAAGTATACGGAGATGAAGCGGGAAGTTGTGTTTATACCGGATACGCTGGAGGCGCTTTACGGATATACGGGATACGGCTGTGCCGATTTATACGCAATGATTTATCCCCGCTTTGACAAAACATTTTTTATGGAGACGATGAAACGGTTCAACCTGCCGCTCGGCAAAAACGTGAGAAATTTCTCCAAAGGAATGAAAATGCTGCTGGGTACGGCACTTGGACTTGCTACCCGCGCCGGGTTCGTCCTGTTGGACGAGCCGACCAACGGCATCGATCCAATCGCCAAAAAGCAAGTGCTGACCCTGCTTATGGAAGCGGCGGCCGACGGAACCTCCATGATCATTTCCTCCCATATGCTGGACGAACTGGAACGGATCAGCGATGTGATTCTGCTGCTGCACGAGGGAATGATCGAGGTTCACGGCGGCGCCGATGAGTCGGCCGCGGAGGTTGTGAAGGTGCAGGTTGTGTTCCGGGGCGATCCCCCGGAGGAATGGTTGGCCTCCCCCGGCATTAAGGTGCTTGGCTTGGTAGGACGGGTGTACACGCTGCTGATTAGCAGAGACCCGGAAGCCGGGATGTACGGTGAGCTGGAAAAGATGGACCCGCTGCTGTTGGAGCCGTTGCCGCTCAAGCTGGAGGATTTGTTTGAATGGAAGATGGGAGGACTGCCGCATGGGGCTTAAAACATTATGGAGCCGGGAATATACGCAGACCAAACTGTTTGTATGGCTAGTACCGGCGGTTCACTTCTTTTTTCTCGGCTTTGGCCGGCTCAACGAGTGGATTTTAAATTACGGCCTGCACGCCGAGCGTTGGGTAGAACTGCTGAACTCACGGGATGTTGTCCAGTACTATCAATACGGCGCGTTGGAGTCGAAAGGCAGAGCATGGATGCTGGCGGCGGTAATCGTGCTAGCGCTCGTGCAGTTCGGGATGGAGCGCCGCAACGGAGGGCAGGAGTTTTTGTTCTCCCTGCCGTATTCGCGGCGGCAAATCTTTACCGCCAAATGGCTGTTCGGAATTGCACTAATCGCGGGCACATTCACCCTGAATACTTTGATTGATGCGATGGTGATACTGGCTTCTCCAACGGCGGAATTGTTTAACCTGGGTTACCACCTTGAGCAATGGCTGTATTCCATTGTTTTGATTGCCGCCGTTTATTCTTTTGTGGTGCTGATAGGAACGGTGACAGGCGCGGTCTGGTCCCAAGCGGCCATATCCGCTCTCCTGTGGATGGTGCCGGCCGCCGTGTACACCGTACTTGATGACAGCATACGACATCTATGGAACGATAATTTTCTTTACGGTGGAGTCACTTATAATACACTGGTAAAGTTAAGATTCATACCGTTTTATATCTTCATTGATTACGAATGGATCACATGGGGAAACATCGTGGCGATGGCACTTCCGACTGCCCTGTTTTTTCTGATCGGTGCGGTATGTTATCAGTACAACAAGCCGGAACACAACGGGAAATTTCTGATATTCCGCTGGTTTGAGCGGGCTGTCCAGGCGATTATCGTGGTGCTGGTTTCCTTAGTGGCAGGCAATGCCGCGTGGGAAACCATCTATATCTTCGATGATCGGTTTACCTATGCGGTAGGCTTCGCGATAGGATGCGCATTAAGCCTGTTGGTCACTTCAGGGCTGAAGAGGATGCATTGGAGGGGCTGAGCCATCACATCAGGCGGCAATAAGCCTCTCGAACACTCCAATTCCTGCAGAACGACAAAAAAAGTATCCCTGCATTAGGAAAAATTTCATATCCCTTTCCTATATAACTTGAAATATAATAAAAAGATATTTGTACAAATAAATTGGGGGGAACCACTTTGAGTCTAGCAAAAAATAACCCAGTGCAGGGAAGAAACGATCGTTTTTCCTCAACTGGTTTCATATTGGCCGCCATCGGAAGTTCCGTGGGTCTGGGCAATATGTGGAAATTTCCGTATATTACGGGCGAAAACGGAGGAGCCGCATTCTTTCTGCTGTTTATCGTCTGTTTGATCTTGATCGGCTTGCCTCTGCTTCTGGCCGAACTGGCTATCGGACGGGCGGGCAGAGGCAGTGCGTCTACGTCCTTCGTGAAAGCCGGCGGGCCCAAAATCTTTGGTCAGCTCGGTTTGCTGCAGGTGATCGCGCCTTTTCTTATTCTGACATTTTACGTCATCGTTGCCGGCTGGACGCTCAACTATGCCGTGCAGTCCTTCAGCGGAGCGCTATACAGCAATTCCGACTACAGTGGACAATTCAGCTCGTTTTCCCAAGGCTACATGCCGATCGTTTGGCAGATCGTGGCTATCCTGATCACCGGGTTGGTTGTTGGTAAAGGGATATCCGGCGGCATCGAAAAATTCAACAAGGTGCTGATTCCCGGCTTGATCATCCTCCTGATCGTATTGATGATCCGTGCCGTAACTTTGCCTGGAGCCGGAGCCGGCGTATCCTTTTTTCTTCATCCCGATTTCTCGAAATTAAGCCCGGAAGCGGCATTGGTAGCGCTGGGACATGCCTTCTTCTCTCTGTCGCTCGGGATGGGGATCCTGCTCACTTATGGAGCTTATGTGGACAAGCGTCAGTCTCTCGGTGCAGCCACTCTCGCGATCGGAGCCGGAGACTTGATCTATGCGTTCATTGCGGGGCTCATTATTTTCCCGACGACAGCTTCTTTCGGCATTCAGCCCGATGCGGGTCCGTCCCTCGTCTTCATCGCGCTTCCTGCCGCCTTCTCGGCGATGCCGCTGGGCGCATTTTTTGGCGGGCTGTTCTTCGTGCTGCTGGCGATAGCCGCATTAACTTCCTCGGTTTCACTGCTTGAAGTACCCGTATCCTACGTCATGGACCGTTGGGGCTGGGGACGCGTGAAGTCGGTAGTAATCATCAGCATTTTGGTGCTGCTGGTCGGACTTCCTTCGGTCCTGTCCTTTGGAATCATACCGGCATTCACGGATATGGGCGGTAAAACGTTCTTTGACTGGCTCGATTTCATCACATCGAATATTCTGCTGCCGATCGGCGGCCTCATTACTACAGTCTTTGTAGGATATTTCTGGAAAAATGCTGCGGAAGCCGCCGGGCTCAAAACAGGCTGGTTCCGGGTATGGCTGTTCATGGTCCGGTATATCGCTCCGGTTCTCGTGTTCCTGGTCCTGCTGCATACAACCGGAATTATTAAATTTTAGCATTGAAAAAGGCAATCTTCAGGCCGTTGTTTAATGACCTGGAAGATTGCCTTTTTGCGTTTTTTACTCTAGCAGAACGAGAGCACCTGCCTTCATAAGAAGGCAGGCGCTCCAGCAAGACCGTATTAGTTGGCCGGATCGACTGGCGCTGTCGGCGCCGCTGTATCCGATGGCGATGTCGGATTTTTTTCGGCGGAAACAACTTCGCCGGTTTTGGAGTTTACAAATGCAATATAAACATCCACTTTGTCGTTCTTACCTGCAACAGAGATTTGGACGGTCTCACTGGGTACCTTTTTACCGCTTTTAGCTCCTACAGCCCGCTGAGCATCCACAACCTGGACATCCGCGAAAGATACAAAATAAAACGTTCCTTCCATATCCTCTCTCGTGCAGAAGATCGGGAAAGCCTTCATGCCGTCCAGAGACACATCAAATTTCTCCTCAAGCGCTTTTTTTGCAATATCCACCGCTTTGTCTTCGCTCATATCCTTGCTTGTTTTCTCAGGGGTGACCGAGAAGCCGGGAGCTTTGACGGCAGGTACCGCAGGGCGAAATTTGCCCACGAACTCTGTTTGCCGATGCTGACCGGTCACCCTCACATTAGGGGCCGTGTCATTTGCAAAAGCATAAGTTGACAATGCGGCATTCCCCGCGATTAAAGTAACTGCCGCTCCTACGGTAAGTGCTGTGGCGTAAAGCTTCTTTTTCATTTTTCATACCTCCGTCATAAAATGATTGGAATTTCGTAGCTACAAGGCCATTATGAGGGGGGCGTATTATAGACTAGTGTTCGAGTTGTAACGAGGTTGTAAAAAAAACGGACACCTTCGTGTACTCTTGTTCTCGGGATTCAATGTGCAGCCGCGCATGATGAAGCCGGGCAATTTGACTGCAGATGGACAGTCCCAGCCCGATCCCTCCCAGTTCTTTGGAACGGGATTTGTCTACGACATAGAAGGCTTCGGTAATTTTTTCGATGTCCTTGTCCGGGATGCCTTTTCCATAATCGATTACCTCAATCACTACATCCTGGTCCCGGAAGCTGCTCTTCAGATGGATTTCCCCTCCGTTTTCAGAAGCCTTAATGCTGTTTTCAACCAAATTCATCAACAGCGTCAGCAGCAGGGTAGGATCTCCATAGATCCGCTCTGCCCCGCACTCCTTCACCAGGGTGATCTGTTTTGCCTCCAAATCATGCCGTTCCATCTGTTCCGCATAAGCAAACAAGGGGGCAATCTCCACAATCTGCAAAGCAATCTCTTCGTTCTTCAAATACAGCAGCTCCATCAATTTTCCGGACAGCAGATCCAGCCGGGCCACATGCTCATGAATATAATCGACCGCCATTCTGCGGTCTTCCTCGGTGCTGTTGGCATGATTTAAAAACTCGCTGTACCCTTTGATCGCCGTAATCGGCGTCTTCAGCTCATGGGTCAGATTATTGATGAAGTTTTCTTTTTCTTCGCTCGCTTTTTGGATCGTTTCAATATTCGCGGATACCGCGTCCACCATTTTGTTGAAGTCCTGGGCCAATTCCGCGATTTCGTCGCTTCCGCTGACCTTGACCCTTTGATGATAGGCCCCGGCCGCAATATCCCTTACGCCTTTGTTCAAGTTTCGGACCGGAGCGGTTAACCGGAATAACAGCAAAATAAGCACAGCGGATAAAATTAACGAAATGACCACACTCAAGGCAATAAAATAGTTAAGCAGTGTATTATAATAATCCTGCAGATAAGCGGAGCTTCTAGAAATGACCAGCTTAAGCCCGTTAAACTCCATGCTGCCGCCTACGAAGATCCACAGCTGTCCGTCAAGCTTCCTGTATACGGTTTCCCGTTGCCCTCCCTGCAACTCTTCCCGCTCGCCCGCAAATTGATAGGCATTGGAAAAAACCAACCGCTCCCCATCATATACCTCGGTCAGGATGCCCTCTTCATCGTAATTTTGGGCGATCCCGGAAATGACCGTCTCATAGCCCGAACTGCCGGTACTGTTGGCAAAAGCCAGCAGGATATAGCTTAACGTTTGCTCGATGCTCTCATATTCGCTTACGCCTCTGGACATATCCATCCGCTCGTTTAATTGGTAGCTTTTTTGCAGCAGCGCATAGGCTCCAAGATCAAAAGCGACCAGGAACACGAGCAGCACACATAAATACGTTTTCTGCCAAAATTTCACCTTTACACCTCTAGCCTATATCCGTATTTATACACCGTTTTGATCCGGTGCTCCCAGTTCAGCTTCTTTCTCAGCCTCTGGATATGTACGTCAACGGTTCTCGTGTCGCCATAGAAATCGAAGCCCCAGGTCTGCTCAATGATTTTTTCACGGGAGAGCGCGATATTTTTGTTTTGAATGAGAAAATCGAGCAGCTTAAATTCTTTATTGGTCATTTCCACGGCCTGTCCGTTAACTGTGACGATGTGCTTCTCCAGATCCACCGTCGTTCCGTCCAGGCTGAATTCGGTGGCGTTCTTCTGGTTTCTGCGCAGCACCACATTGATCCGGGCGATCAACTCCACCGCTTCGAACGGTTTGACGATATAATCCTCCGCCCCGCTTTCCAGGCCGTGCACTTTATCGGAAACGGCATTTCGCGCCGTCAGGAAGATCACCGGAATCCCGCGTTTCATAAACCGATCGATAAGTTCAAATCCATCAAGCCCCGGCAACATCACATCCAGAATGACCAAATCGACACGAGTCTCATTTAAAACCTCTGAAATTTGCTCTCCGCTGTATAATTGAATATATTCATGCCCTACCATTTTCAAATTTAGAGCAATCAGGTCGTTGATTGCCCTCTCATCATCGACGATCAAAATTTTAGCCATTCAATCACACTCCACCGCCATGATACCAAATATCCGCTTGAAAGTTATTATAGAGTTGTAAATTTTGAGGCATGTGATCTTCCAATGACAGCCGAACTAATCCATGAGCCGGCCAGTTATCTTTGCTCAGCCAGCTCCCGGTTCACCGCGTCAAGCATCGCCTGGATGGAATCCTGGTCCAACAAGATGCTGACTCCCTCCGGAACCCGTTCCGCCAGCTCATGATCAAAATCCGCAAACCTCTCATTTTCGGCAAGTTGGAACAACTCGCACTTTTTCAAATCCCGCCAGAAACGAACCGGAGCCTGTCCGGCCAAATAAACTACCTGAACCAAACCTCCGCCAAGTTCAAAATACAAGCAGTTTTTTTGGCGGCGCGGTGCCGATAAATTTACCATCGTTAATTGCACGGGGTGCCTGATCTCGTCCCTGGACAACTCCAGCGACAGTACCTGATGGGTGTCCGCATCAACGGCAAACGTAATGAACGGAACGAAGCCTCACCTTTTCAAAATGCGCCGCCACCTGGTCTACCACTAAATTGCGCATCTCTTCGTCTTCCGCCGGAAGGATAACCATCGTGTCCGGTCCCAACCAAAGGCTCGCCGCCGTAAAAAATTGCCCCAATGCTGTCATCGTTTGCGGAATCCGGTTAAGGTCCGCTTTTTCCATGCGGAAATCCGGATGGTCGAAAACCATTCTTTCTTCACCAACATATTCGATTAAACTGCTGCCCTTGATCCAATCCATCACGGCCCTCCAAATCGATATTTCGTTTATATCTATAAATTCTATTTATTTTCATATATTCCCCTCAAAGTTCAGGAAAGCTTAAAATCCTGCTCCACATGGCGATCAGCCATTGTTTTCTCCCATTAAATAGCATTTGCTCCTTTATTTACAGAAACATTCAGAAAAATTCAGAAACGACCAGAAAATATAAGCATGAATTATCTACAATGGAGCATATGGCAGTATATATATTATTTTGTAAATTTATGTATATATTTGAACGTTGAGCAAAATTTGCATTCGAACTAAGATAAAACCGCTATTAAATTCCAATTAAAGGAAGAAAGAAGGCTGTCGAAAATGATGGACAACGCAAGGTCGTCATGCTCGCCGTTTCATGCGCTGTAATTTGCTTGTATGCCATGGACCTCAAAGCCGGTGCGGTTCTTAAATCCGAGGAAAACAGGAAATAAAATGCAGTCACGGATTTGTTTGTCTTAAACACAACGAAAGGATTGTGAGTGTTTGTGAAAAAAGTTGCACTTGTAAGCCCATTGAGAACGGCGGTCGGCTCCTTTAACAAAACTCTTGCGCCTTTAAGCGCTCCCGAACTGGGAGCCAACGTGATGACAGCATGCCTTCAGCAAAGCAAACTAGAGCCGGCTAAGATTGATCAAGTCTTCCTGGGAAATGTCCTTCAGGCGGGCGTTGGCCAGAATCCCGCCAGACAGGCGGCGCTCAAAGCCGGCATCCCCATCGATGTGCCCGCATCAACGATCAACACGGTTTGCGGTTCAGGGCTTCATGCCGTCGCTTTAGCTTACGATTCCATCTTGGCGGAGCAAAGCAGCATCGTCATGGCCGGAGGCATGGAGAGCATGTCGAACGCCCCTTACCTGCTAAAAGATGCCCGAAACGGCTACAGACTGGGCAACGGCGAACTGGTCGACTCCCTGGTGAACGACGGCCTTACGTGCCCGATCAACAAATACCATATGGGAATTACCGCGGAAAATGTCGCCGAAAAATATGGAATTTCCAGACTTGAGCAGGATGAATTTGCCTACGAAAGCCAGAGCAAGGCCGCGGAAGCCAAAAACAAAAAAGTTTTTGCGGAACAGATCGTTCCGGTCACGATTAAAACCAAAAAAGAAACGATCAGTTTCGCGGAGGACGAACACGTAAGAGGAGATACCACCAAGGAAAAACTCTCCAGTTTAAAGCCCGCGTTTAAGGGAGACGGAACGGTTACCGCGGGAAATGCTTCGGGAATCAATGATGGCGCGGCGGCCGCCCTCGTCGTGTCGGAAGACAAATGTAAGGAACTTGCGTTAAAACCGCTAGCATATATCAAAGGTTACTCGCTGGTCGGCGTCGATCCCGCCTATATGGGAATGGGTCCGGTGAAAGCCGTTTCGTCGCTTCTTAAACGCCAGGGAATGTCCACCTCTGACATCGATCTTTTTGAAATAAATGAAGCCTTCGCCGCACAGGCAGTTGCGGTGTTGAAAGAGCTGGGGATTCGCCCGGAGAAGGTCAATGTCAATGGCGGCGCGATCGCGATCGGGCATCCTGTCGGGGCAAGCGGCGCTAGAATTTTGGTTACGCTGGTTCATGAAATGGTACGGAGATCTGCGCGTTACGGCATAGCCTCGTTATGCATCGGAACAGGCATGGGAATCGCGATGCTGGTTGAAAATGCACTTATTTAATCAAGAAGGGAGACCCTAGAACGTTATGAATCAAAAAGAAGTACTTTCACTGCAATCGATGCCCGCGGCCAGCGCCAGTTACGGGCGCCCGCCATGCCGTTTCATCAACCGGGAATTTTTTATTGTGACTTATGAATCCGATCCCGCCGCGATCAGACAGGCGGTCCCGGAACCGCTTGAGCCGGATGGAAGCAACACCGTTTCGTACGAATGGATCAAGATGCCCGATTCGTCCGGTTTGGGAAGCTACGAGGAAAGCGGGATTGTCATTCCGTGTACTTTTCATGGAGAGCCTTGCAATTTTGTCGCCCAAATGTATTTGGACAACGCGCCTGCCATTCTCGGGGGCCGGGAAATCTGGGGATTCCCGAAAAAATGGGCGAAACCTCGCCTGAGAGTCGAAGAGACCGAGACGCTGACGGGCACATTGCATTATAATAACGTCCTGGTTGCCATGGGAACGATGCCTTTCAAATATCACATTCTTGATGCGGAGGAAACGGCTAAATCGATCGCCAAAACCCAGGTGAACTTAAAATTGATCCCCGATGTTGACGGCACCCCGAAAATCGCGCAGTTAGCGGCGTATAATCTGGAAAACATCACGGTCAAAGGCGCCTGGTCAGGTCCCGCCAGATTAAGCCTGGTCCCCCATGTCAACGCCCCTGTGGCCGATTTGCCGGTGAAAGCTTATGTCGGCGGAAAACATTTTATCGCCGATTTAACGCTGCCTTATGCAAGAGTCATCCATGATTATCTCCAATAAAGTTAGCTTCCTTTAAAAATTAGACAAGGTGGGAGAAACATGATGAACAAAGTCATCTCCGCGGAAGAAGCGGTTAAGAAGGTGAAAGACGGGGACACGGTGATGGTCGGCGGTTTTCTGGCCGGAGGTTATCCGGAAGAGCTGGTGCGCGCGCTGGTCGACTCCAATTCCGCCGGCAATTTAACCATTATTTCCAACGATACGGGCACAGCGGAATTATCTATCTATGAGCTTGTGAAAAGCGGCAGAGTAAAGCGGATTTTCGCCTCCTATATCGGCGCCAATCCGGAAACGGGAAGACTCCTGATGACGAAAGAAGCGGATGTGCAGCTCTTCCCGCAAGGCACGCTCGCGGAAAAAATCCGCGCGGGAGGAGCGGGTTTGGGCGGTGTTTTAACCCCTGTGGGCGTGGGCACCGTTGTCGAAGAAGGTAAACAGAAGCTGGAGATTGACGGACGGGAATATTTGCTGGAGCTGCCGCTCAAAGCGGACGTGGCGTTAATTCGGGCCCATAAGGCGGATGAAGCGGGAAATCTGGTCATCAACGGCTCTTCACGCAACTTCAACATCGTTATGGCTACGGCGGCCGAGTATGTCATTGCGCAGACGGACGAATACGTAAAGGCGGGGGACATTGACCCCAACCATGTCAACGTTCCCGGAATATTTGTCGACGCGATCGTAAAGGTGGGAGATTAAGCATGAATAACCGAGAATTAATCGTTAGAAGAATAGCCCGGGAGTTTAAAGACGGCGATGTCGTCAACCTGGGAATCGGCATGCCTACCATGGCGGTGGACTATATCCCCGACAACGTGCATATTACGCTGCAGGCTGAGGACGGAATCGTCGGCGTAGGCCCCAAAGCGGCTCAGGGCAAAGAAAGACTCGATTGTATCGATGCCGGCGGAAACTACGTAACAACCGTGAAAGGAGCTTGTTTTATCGACAGTACGCTTTCTTTTTCCATTATTCGCGGAGGGCATGTGGACATCACCGTTCTGGGCGCCCTGGAGGTCGATGAGCAAGGCAACCTGGCAAGCTGGATGATTCCCGGGAAAAAAGTGCCGGGCATGGGCGGGGCCATGGATTTGGTGGTCGGAGCCAAGCGGGTGATCGTAGCCATGGAGCATCTGACCAAAGACGGGGCGCCGAAAATCTTGAAATCCTGCAAGCTGCCCCTGACCGCCGTAAAGGTCGTAAAGACCATCGTCACCGAAATGGCCGTCATCGATGTAATTCCGGGCAAAGGGCTGATGCTGAAGGAAATCGCCCCGGGTTTGTCGGTGGAAGACGTTCAGAAGGCCACCGAGGCTGAGCTGATGGTTTCAGCGGATTTGAAGGCTATTGCAGTGTAAGCGGATAGAAATGGAACAAGCCCTTAGGGAAACAGCTTCCCGAGGGGGCTTGTTCTTTTTCGGGCTTGTTCTTTGGGTCGTATTAGTTCGTCGTCACCTTTACCTTGTAAGGGTACGTAATGCCATCCTGATTAATATCAAGATATTGAATATTGTCAGGAGTTGCGGAAACTACTAAATAAACCGCTTTTTCATCCCCTTGCAAACGGACTCTGTTTTGACCGTGATTCCACATCGTAGAATATCTGGTATCTCCCGCACGCGTTACGGTAACAATGCTGGCTCTCCAATCAGCGCCCCTCGCCGTGCTCGTACCTTGGAAATCAACCGTGACGGAAGTTTTGCTTAAATCGATATTTAAAGGAACAATATTATAGCCTGTCTGTTGCGGAGCTTTGCCGGCAGGCACTGTCATCCAGCCATCGCGTTGTTTTTCCAAAGTCGTATAAATCTTTTCATAATTGCCGCGCGTTCTCAAAAGTTCATCCAAATGCTCCAAATAATATTCCTGACTCTTAAAGTCCATCGTCACCATTCTTCTGGCCATTCCGCCCAGTATTTCTTTAATGGAAACGCCCGTTACCTTTTCCATGGATGCAAAATAAGTAGAGTCCTCTTGGCCGTAAGTCAATAAATTTAACAACGCTTGATGGCCAAGTCCGCCGAGGTTGTCCGGATTTTCGTTAATGTACAGGAAAATAGGCCAAGCATCGTACCAATTCTTAACATGTGGAAAATGGGATTCCGAGTTCAGGACATAGGGGGCGAAAAAGTCGGAGGTTGGCCCGTACACCCTGCCGCCATAACTATAATAATCACTGCCTAAATATTCATTGCGCAGGAAGTTGGCCATCGCTTCATTCCACGCATAAGGGACAACCCCTCCGTTATGGAAAACGAAAACGTGCGCCAATTCATGAGGCACCACCCAGCTAGGCGGATCCACGCGCATGGCCCCCGGCATCATGACAATGTAGCCAAAAGAATCTTGGTCTACAGACATATAAGCCCAATCGTTGGAAATTTTGTCCAGCCCGGTTTCCGCAATATAAATGTTTGTTTTATATTTTCCGGTGATCCATGGATTTTGAGAACTTCCGATATCCCCCAACCCAATTTTGTCAATGTAAAATGAACGAATCGTTTCCAGGTTTGCCAAATTGCCCTCGGCAAATTGCCGATTTACGGTTCCGGTTGTATCCCTGTTGCCCCAAATAATCTGAAAATGTTCGGAAACCGCGCGATTTACTGAAGTGTCGGATAAAGAATAAAAAGCGTCCCTTGCTTTGTATTCGCTTGCAAACACTTCGCTTTCCGCGCTTTCTAAACTTTCCGTGCTTTCTGCGCTTTCCGTAGTGGCAGCGCTTTCTGACTCCGACGCTTTTGCCGTTGTGACAGCGCCCGGTAAATCGGCCAAAGCCCCAAAGCCGGTTGCACTCAACGACAATAAAACCATCAACAAACAACAGAGTAGCCTTTTCATCATTAACACGCCTCCCTCAATAATGAAATATTGGTAGTTTCTACTATACAGTAACATATTTATCGGCATTTTATTTCAAATATTTATAAAATCGGTCAAAATTCCCAGAATTCACGAATAATATGTGAGCAATGGTCTCTTATTTTATTTTTGGAATGATAGGTCTAGGCATTATAGGGTGTAAAAATAAGGACAAAAACGCCCGTTATTCCGGCGATATCCGTTCATTTGAAGAAAATAGAGGAAATTTATGTCTCTATTCTCTCCCCTCGCAAGAAAATACCCGCTTTCAGGACCATTCATAGGAAAATAAGTACATAAAATGCCGCTAATAGAGATGAACACGCTAGGGCTGCGGATCATAAGTACATAAAGTGCCGCTATTTTACAGAACGACGGCCGATCATTCCAGAAACCAGGCCGGGCCATCATGCAGCGATCTCTAGATTGAGCAAAAAAAGACCCTGAGTAAAATACCCCCAAGGTCTTGGACTTATTGAAAAATAACATGGAAGAAAAACGCCTTTTTATTGTCAGTTGAAGATAACAGGTAATATTCAAAGGAATCTTCATGATCTTCCCTTACATAAAACGTCGATTGATATTCGATAAAACTCACCAAGGAACCGAAAATTTTTTTTGCCGTATGTAAGTTAAACTCTTTCAGTTTGATCACAATTTTATATTGGCCTGCATCCTCATTATACGTAACAGAGGAGTCTTCAATATTCTCTTGCCATGTCATGAAAAACATAGCTTCTATCCAAATTCCTATCTCATATTCTGTATTTAACGTTTTTGATAGCTCCAACAAAACATCCTTAGTCATTCTTTATCAACTCCAAACCGGGCTCTTGCGGTTCAAAATATTGCGGATATAAGAATTTTATCGGCTTCTCGCAATTTTTCCTTAATAGTAAAAATGTACCTTTATGCAAAGTTGCACCTAAGCTCCAATCCCATTACCATGAAAACAAACGACAAATCGGGCTTGGGACTTATGCTGTGCGGTCCCGGCCCGGGAGGGACGGTGAAGAACGAATGCGGAAAGTGGATTGGCTCGGGCCTTCCATTCAAATCGATCCGGCGTTTGCGTATTACCGGGACCGCTCGGCGGACAGCGTGGCACGGGAGCTGAAGCAGGCCGGATACCGCTCCGTCCGCTATTTCGTTACGCGGGAGGACCGGGTAGACGGGAGGCTGGTGGAAGCGCTGAAGCGCCACGGCTTGTTCGTCTGGGCGATGACGCTGGGCAACGGCACGTACGTCACCGGCCATTTGCCGGCCGGCTGGGAGCGCTGGCGCATGGAGCTGCTGAAGCCGGCCAAGGACGGCTATACCCGCCTCTCGCCTCATAGCGAGGGTTACCTCGATTGGAAACGGCAGGCCTTGGTCCGTCTCGCGCAAGAGCACCCGTTCGACGGGCTGGAAATCGCCGAGGCGTATTTCCCGGAGTGGGACGGTCTCGCAACCGGAACGTACGGGGATGTCGGCCCGCTGGCTCTAGCCGCATTCCGCTCCTACAGCGGAATGCTTCCTCCGGAATTCGTGCATCGCACCTCCCCGGCCTATTACAAAAAAGACCGGGCGCGTTACCGCGCGTGGGTGGAATTCCGCGTCCACGCGGTCAACCGCTTTCTTGCCCGGCTTGTGAACGGCCCCGGCGGTATCCGCGAGGCGCAGCCGGAGCTGCGCATCGCGACGTGGTCCATCGCCGTCGATGCGGGCCGGGACCCGGTCGGCGCCGTGCGCGAGCTGCAGGGCATCGACGCCGGAGAGATGATCGCCGCCGTCAGACCCGACCTGCACGTGCTGCAGACCCATTGGCCCGACTGGATGCGCCGGCGTCTGCCCGCCGATTATGCCCGGCGCTACCGCGCGTTCGCCGAACCGCTGCGCCGCCTGTATCCGGAGCTGCCGCTCGCGCTGCAGACCGATATCGGCTCGCTGCGCCAAATGCGGCGAAGCGCGGCGTGGACGCGGCGGTTCGCCGAAACGGCGGAAGCGCTCGGCTACGCCTCCTGGACCGCCTACGAATATTCCATCGGCGGGTGGATGTATGAGGAGCCGCCCCGGGCGGTAAAGGCGACTCGGCTCGGAAGGGACAGCGTGCGCATCGATTTCAACAAGCGGATCGACGCCGCGTCGGCGGAGCGGACAGAGCATTACCGGATCCGTACCTCGCAGGGGGAACCGGCGGCCCTCCCCGATTTGAGCGCCGCCGCCGACGGCCAGTCGGTGACGCTGCGCTCGGATCTTTTCCCCGCGGAACCGTTCACCGCAGACATTCGCGGGGTCCGGGATACGCCCGGCCGCTGGCTTGTGCCCGGCTGTCCGGCAAACCTGAGCGACTGCAGCATTGTCGTGCCCGGACTGCGCTAGGGGAAGCGGTGCCCGTACTCAGCTTTCGCTAGTGCCGCCCGCCCACCGAATCCGCTCTTTAAGCGGAACGGGCAGTCCGAGCTTCTGCATTTCATCGTAAATCCATTTCATGTGATAATCGTACACGACCGCCGGGGCCGCGCCGGCTTCCATTCCGTTTTCTGTCTCCCCCATTCGGTTTCGTTCCGCCGCATCGGATTCAACGTGGCCATCCGGTTCCGGCTCCGGCTCCAGCTTCAAGCGATGTTCGTCAATCAGCCGCCGCAAAATGATAAAATGCTCGTAAATATGCCGGTACGACTCGATCTCCTCGCCGATCTGGTCCATCGTGGCGCTGAGATCTTTTTTGAGATGGAACTCGTATTTGCACAGCTGATAATAATTCTCCAGGCTGCTGAGCTGGGAACGAAGGCTTTTTAAGTCGGGTTCCTCTCCGTGCTCGGCCATCTGCTCGAACATTTCGGCCATCCGTTTGGCCAGCTCTTTGCGCGCTTTGTTCAGGCTGACTTCATGCCTGGGCGGAAACACGACGTAATTGACGATGACCGCAACGGCGATCCCGATCAGCGTGTCCGTAATCCGGTGAAACCCGTAAGCAAGCGGATTTTCGCCCGTTTTTAGATTAAGCATAATGGCCAGAAATACGATGCACGCGATCGAAACCGATTTGTTCCATTTCAGCAAGTTGCAGACGTAGATTACGACCATGACCCCGATGGCGCAGTAAAACGCGTTCCGCGGCTCGAGAAAAGCGAAGCCGGCGCCGACGATCGCGCCGATAAACGTCCCCATCGTGCGGTGTTTGCCCGCTTTAAACGAATTGGTCACCGAATTTTCCATCGAAATAATAGTTGCGATCGCCGCGTAAAAAGGATACTCCAAATGCAGAAGCTTGGACACGATTAAACAGATGAAGATCGCAATCCCCGTCTTCACATTGCGCAATCCAATGACCCATTTCAATCCAATCAACCCCTAGTTAAACTCAGACCCGTATTATATAGAATGTCTTATATCGCTTCAACTATAAATCGCATGGAAACTCCAAATTTTTTGCTCTACAACAGTTTTAAAACGGGAACTTTCGTTCGTGTATACCGCCCTAAGATATGGGATTGATGGGCAGAATAAGACTTACAAAAATGAAACAGCGGCACTATAGGTGTTGAAACCCCTATAGTGCCGTTGTTTTTTATATTTTCCCCGAAGCAATAAACAATTTACTCAAATTAATCTAAATAAATCCCCAAACTTAATTAGGAATCTAGAAGCTTTTTTAAATAATTAAATCTTGCTCTTTTGCTAAATGGCGTAGTAATATCGAATCAACATGTCGTTTGTGGTTATATTTATATAAAACTTATAAAATAAAACTAAACAACAACTTAACACTCTTGTTTACTATCAGCGATTATAAGATCACGCCCCGCAGGGCAATGTTAAAACCACATGGAGCAAAATTCCGCAGGAAAGGAGCTGCCTCTTGAAATGAATGCACGCATGGTTTCCATTCTCCAGCATTTGCTGGTTTCCGACGCTCCTGTCAAAAGCGAATATCTTGCCAAATTGATTCAAGTCACTTCACGAACGATTCGCAGCGATATTCGGCAGCTGGATGATTTTTTGAACAAGCACGGGGCAGCCATTGAGCCTGTTCGGTCAAGGGGATACGCACTCAAAATAACGGATAACCGCGCTTTCCGCGATCTGCTGCAGCAGCTGTTCATCGTAAACGAACCCAATGATCCCGCTTCCCCCGAATATCGTCAAATGCATATCATCAGGCGGCTCCTGATTGCGGATCATTTTTTAAAGCTGGAGGATTTGGCCGAAGAACTGTATGTAAGCCGCTCCACCCTGAATAATGATTTTAAAGAGGTCAAGCGAACACTTAAGAATTACGGAATCTCGATCGATGCACGCCCCAATTACGGTATCAGGCTCAAAGGCGATGAAATGCGTCTGCGCTTTTGCATGTCCGAATTTATCATCAACCGTTCAAGCGACGAGCAAATCGGCGGATTGGACAACGCGCCGCGCATACTCGCGCCCGGAGAAATGACCCTGATCCGCGGAATCGTTCT